>NZ_CP136636.1:0-4800000 GCF_050711835.1 Variovorax sp. DAIF25 | reverse complement strand
GCGATCACGCCCGGCATGGCCTGCGGCAGCACCACGCGGCGAAAGGCGGTGAAGGGCCGCGCGCCGAGGTTGGCCGCGGCCTCCTCGACGTTGCGTGGAATGCCCTCGATCACGCTGGCCAGCGTCATCACCATCAGCGGCAGCACGATCGTGACCATCACGCCCACCACCGCGGGCTGGTGGAACATCAGCTGCAGCGGCTCGCGCGCCAGTCCGCTCCATTGCGCCAGCGCATTGAACAGTCCGCTGTTGCCCAGCAGCGCCATCCAGCCGGCCGAGCGCACCACGTTGCCCACCATCAGCGGCAGGATGGTGGCCAGCGTGAGCCACATCTTCCAGCGCCGCGGCATGCGCGCCAGCGTGTAGCCCGCGGGCAGGCCGAGCAGCAGGGCGATGCCCGTGGTCAGCGCGGCCACCTTCAGCGTCACCCCCAGCACCTCGCGAAAGTACGGGTCGGCGAACAGCTGCACGTAGTTGCGCGCCGTGAAGGCCTCGACCATCAGCTCGGTCGGCGTGTAGAGGTTGAGCGAATAGCGCAGCAGCATCGCCATCGGCGCCACCATCAGCGCCAGCACGATCGCGATGGCGGGCAGGGTCAAAAGGCGCATCGCTCAGGCTGCCTTGAAGTCGCGCGACCAGTACTGCTGCAGCGCCGGCATCGCCTGTGCGAAGTAGCCGAAGTCGGGCACCTTGAAGCGCGATTGCTCCTCGGGCGTGAAGGCGATCTGCGCGGCCAGCTCGGGCGGAAGCTTCGCATTGGTGACGGTGGGCACGTAGCCCATGCGCTCGGCGAAGGCCGACTGCGCGCCGGCATCGAGCATGGCGTTCAGGTAGGCGAAGGCGTTGTCCTTCTGCTGGCTGTTCTTGGGCACCGAGGCGGTGAAGGTGGTCGGCACGATGCCCTCGGCCGGCACGGCCGCCGCCACGCTCACGCCGGCGCGCCGCCACTGGTGGACGCGGGCGCGCCAGGCCAGGGTGATCCAGATGTCCTCGGCCTTGAGCGCCTGCGCCACCGCCTCGTTGGTGGCGAAGATCTTGGGCGCCAGCGCCTTCATCTCGCCGAGCTTGGCCATGCCGGGCGCGAGGTCGCCCAGCGTGCCGCCGGCCGCGAGCGAGGCGGCGGCGATGTTGTAGGGGAACAGGATGTCGGCGAAGCCGACGCGGCCCTTGTACTTCGGGTCCCAGAGGTCGGCGAGCGACTTCGGCGCCGCCTTGATCTTCGCGGGGTTGTAGGCGATGACCAGGCCCGAGTAGATGTGCGGCAGCGCCTGCGGCTGGCGCAGCGCGGCGATGGCGTTCCTCGCGTTCGGCACGTTGGCCTCGGACAGCGTCTCGAACAGGCCCAGCTGCGCGAGGCCGCTGGCCTCGAAGTCGACCATCGACACCACGTCGAGGCTGCCGCGGCGGCCGTTGCGCTCGGCCAGCAGCTTGGCCTTGCGCGGCGGGCCGTCGTCCACGCTCTGCACCGCCTCGATGCCCAGCGGCTTGAGCAGCGGCTGCTCGACATGCTTGCCGAGCAGGTCGCCGTAGTCGCCGCCCCAGGTGGCGACGACGACGCGGCCGCCGACGGCGGCCAGGGCGGGGCGGGCCGTGGCCAGCGGCAGCGAGGCTGCGGCCAGCAGCAGGGAACGGCGTGTGGAATGCATGGACATGATCGGAGTGGAGAGAGAGGGAAGGGGAAGCTCAGGAAGCCGTGGCATCCGCGGGCAGGGGCAGCGCGTGTTCCGCCGACCACTGCAGGCTCACGCGCTCGCCGACCGCGGGAGCGCCCCGCGCCGGCACGCTGGGCTGCGCGACCGAGACCGGGCCGACCTCGGTCTCGAAGTGCCATTCGGTCGTGCCGCCCAGGTAGGTGCCGAGCTTCACGCGCGCGGGCAGGCCGGGCGCGCCGGCCTCGGCGATGCGGATGCGGTCGGGCCGTACCATCAGCGCGAGTTCACCGGTCGCGCGCGGCGGCGTCGCCGCGGCGGCGCAGGGCAGCAGCTGCGCGCCCGCGCGGAAAGCACCGGGCGCCTCGAGCCGGCCCGGCACCAGGTTGCAGCGCCCGATGAAGTTGGCGACGAACTGGTCGACCGGCTGCTCGTACACCTGCTGCGGCGTGCCGACCTGCCGCACCCGGCCATGGTCCATCACGGCCAGCCGGTCGGCGGTGGTGAGCGCCTCTTCCTGGTCGTGCGTCACCAGCAGTGTGGTGAGGCCCAGGCGCTGCTGCAGCGCGCGGATCTCGAGCCGCACCTCGGTGCGCAGCCGCGCGTCGAGGTTCGACATCGGCTCGTCGAGCAGGAACACCGCGGGCCGCACCACCAGCGCGCGCGCCAGCGCCACGCGCTGCTGCTGGCCGCCCGAGAGCGCGGCGGGCCGGCGCTCGGCCAGGTGCTCGAGCTGCACCAGCCGCAGCGCTTCCTTCACGCGCGCGGCCTGCTCGGCGCGCGGTACCTTGCGCATCTGCAGCCCGAAGGCCACGTTCTCGGCCACGCTCATGTGCATGAACAGCGCATAGCCCTGGAACACCATGCCGGTGTCGCGCGCATGCGGCGGCGCATGCGTCACGTCGCGTTCGCCGAACAGGATGCGGCCCGCGCTCGGCGGCACGAAGCCGGCCACCATGCGCAGCGTGGTGCTCTTGCCGCAGCCCGAGGGGCCGAGCAGCGCGAGCAGTTCGCCCTGGGCCACGCGCAGGTCGAGATGGCGCACCGCGACCGTGCGGTCGTAGGTGCACTGGAGGTTGTCGAGATGGAGATGGCTCAAGAGGTCACCCGGGACAGACTGACGAAACGATCGGCGACCAGCAGCAGCACGGCGATCAGCACGGTCTGCACCGTGCCGACCGCGGCCAGCGTCGGGTCCATGTTGAAGTTGAGGTAGCTCAGCATTTCCACCGGCAGGGTGGCGTACCCGGGACCCGTGAGCATCATGGTCATCTCGAGGTTCTCGAAGCTGGCGATGAAGCTGAACACCGCCGCGGCCACGATGCCGGCGCGCATCGAGGGCAGCGTGACGCGCAGGAACACCGTGAGCGGGCGCGCCCCCAGGTTGGCCGCGGCTTCCTCGGGCGCGCGGCCCAGGCCCTGCAGGCTGGCCGAGACCAGGCGCACCGTCCACGGAATGGCCAGCAGCGCATGCGCGGCGATCAGGCCCGGCAGCGTGGCGACGATCTGCAGGTCGATGGCGTTGTCCACGCGCACGAAGAACACGTAGATGCCGGTGCCCAGCACCACGCCCGGAAAGGCCAGCGGCGACAGCAGCAGCGCCGACAGCGCGCGCCGGCCGCGGAACCGGCCGCGCTCGATCGCATAGGCCGCCGCCGTGCCGGTGCCCACGCCGAGCAGCGCCGAGATCGCCGCCAGCTGCAGCGACAGCACGAAGCTGCTCGCGAACTGCGGCTTGCTCCAGGCATTGGCGTACCAGTGCAGCGAATAGCCCTCGGGCGGGAAGCTCATGATCGGCTGCGCGAACACGCTGAGCCAGGCCACGGTGACCAGCGGCAGCAGCATCGCGGCATAGGTGGCGCCCACCAGCAGCCGGCGCGCGACGGTGGTGGGCCTCATGCGCAGCTTTCCTCGAGCACGGCCGACAGCGGCCGGCCGATCGCATTCGGCCGCGTCGCCGTATGCACGGTCAGCGGCAGCGAGGGCTGCAGCTCGCGCAGTTCGTCGAGCCGCATGCCGCGCACGATCACGACCAGGAAGGAGCCGTTCGCCGTGCCGGCGAACGGCAGCAGCGGGGCGAACAGCGTGCCCACGCACTGCACCAGCAGCGGCAGCCGTTCGCCGCGCACCGCGACCACGCCCTTGACGCGCAGCAGCCGCTCGCCGCACAGGCCCGCGAGGTTGTCGAGCCATTCGGCGAGCGCGTCGCGTGCCACCGGCGCGGCGAAGCGGCACAGCGCCGTGCGGATGTCGCTGTGCGCGGGCGCGTCGTCCGACGCGGCCAGTTCGGGCATCGGCGAGCGCGCGGCCGGCGGTGGGAGCGCGGCCAGCGCGCGCGCTGCCGCCGTCGGCTCGGCCACCAGCTCGGCCAGCGGATTGACCTGCGCGAGCAGCGCGCGCGCCGCCTCGGTGGCACCTTCGGGCGCGAGGTCCTGCCGCGTCAGCACGATGCGCTGCGCGCCCGCGATCTGCGCGGCCGCCTCGGGCAGCGCGAGCAGCGACTCGCCGCGCACGCAGTCGAAGGTGGCGACCACCTGCGCGCGCAGGTGCGCGGCCAGCGGCCCAAGGCTGCGCAGCACGGGGCCGGGCCGCGCGAGGCCGGTGGTCTCGAGCACGATGCGCGCGAGCGGCGGCAGGCCGCGCGTCTCGCGCTCCTCGATCAGCGCCGCGATGGTGCCGGGCAGGTCGCCGCCCATCGCGCAGCACACGCAGCCGTTGCTCAGCAAGGCCATCGGCACCTTGGTGGCGGTGGCGGCGAGCACGGCACCGTCGAGGTCGACCTCGCCGATCTCGTTGACGATCACGGCCGTGTCGGCCGCCTGCGGCAGCCGCAGGTAGCTCGACAGCAGCGTGGTCTTGCCGCTGCCGAGGAAGCCGGTGAGCACGGTCAGTTCGATCGGCACCGGGGGGAAGTCGCTCGCCGGATTCATGCCGTGGCCGCCTCGGCGCGGTTGGCCGCGACCATCGCGCGCACGTCGGCCAGCAGCTCGGCCGTGTCATAGCAGATGCCGCCCGCGATGGTGCGGCTCAATCCGCGCTGCCACTCCACGCGCCGGCTGTCGTCGTTCAGCCGCATCGCGCCGGTGCCGTAGAGCAGCTTGAAGTCCTCGAGCGGATTCTGGTCGTGCACCAGCAGGTCGGCGCGCTTGCCGACCTCGAGGCTGCCGCAGTCGGCCTCGATGCCCAGCAGGTGCGCGCCCTCGAGCGAGGCGGCGCGGATCACCTCGAGCGGATGGAAGCCGGCCTCCTGCAGCATCTCGAGCTCGCGCACGAAGCCGAAGCCGAACAGCTGGAAGATGAAGCCCGAGTCGCTGCCCGCGCAGACGCGGCCGCCGCGGTTCTTGTACTCGTTGATGAAGCGCATCCAGAGCCGGTAGTTCTCCTTCCACTCGATCTCGTTCTTCGTCGACCAGCGGTACCAGTACGAGCCGTGGCCGCCGCGGTAGGGCTGGAAGTTGTCCCAGTAGGCCTGCCAGGTGTAGTCGTCGTGCCAGTCGGCGCGGCGCGTGCGCATCAGGTCGCGGTTGGCGTCGTAGATGCCGAAGGTGGGCACGAAGGCGAAGCCGAGTTCGAGGAAGCGGTCCATCGCGTTGCGCCAGGTGGCGCTGCCGGGCTGCGCGGCCTGGCCGAAGGTCTGGCCCGCGACCGAGAAGCGGAAGTACTCGTCGCCGTAGTCGTAGTCGGCCGGGTAGTTCTGCACCACGCGTTCCTCGAACAGCGCCTCGGGCAGGCCGTAGTAGTGCTCGGCGCTGGTCAGGCCCCACTGCGCGGTGGTCAGCGCGTTCATGCGCGTCACGGCCATCTGCGCATGGTGGCAGCCGCTGCGCAGGCCCAGGCTCGCGCACTCGGCCAGCGCGGCCTGCATGAGGGCCGGCGGCGCGCCGAAGAACTTCACGCCGTCGGCGCCGCGCGCCTTGAGCCGGCCCAGCCAGTCGCGCGCCTGCGCCGGCGTGTGCAGGGTCTTGAGGATGTCGTTGACGGCCGGGAAGTAGGCGTGCGCGAGGATGCGCGGCGCCGCGATGGTGCCGGCGGCCGCGCGCTCGCGCTGGTCCAGGGTCCAGCCCAGGCCGTTGAAGCAGCCCATCTCGCGCACCGTGGTCACGCCGTGCGCCAGCCACAGCTTGTAGACATAGTCGGACGGCGGCGCATCGCGGCTGACGAAGGGCGAGCCGATGTGGGCATGGGCATCGACGAAGCCCGGCGTGACGAACTTGCCGTGGCAGTCGATCTCGTGCCGGCCCGCAGCCGGGCGCCCGGCCGGATCGATGGCGAGGCGCGGCGCGCCCACGCTGCGCATCTCGACGATGCGGTCGCGCTCGATCACGATGTCCACCGGCCCCCAGGGCGGCGCGCCGGTGCCGTCGATCACGGTGGCGCCGCGCAGCACCAGGCGCTCGAACGGCCCTTCGCCGCGGTCGCGCCGCGTGGCGCGCGCCTTCTCGGTGCCGCCGCGCAGCCGGAGTCCGGCCGCGATCTCGTCGCCGGCCTCGACGCCCGGCGTGCTGTCCTGCATCGCAGTTGCTGCTGTCACTCGAATCTCCTCGAACATCACCCGGAGAAGCCGGATGGCGAGGGCGATTCTTTCGAGCGAGGGGGCAGGCCGTCTCGGTCAATCCTGCGCGGCGGACAGCATGTTCTTGCTGCCGGGCCGGCGGGAGGGCGCGGTCCGCTACTGGCGCCGGGCCTGCCGGTAGACCTGCGGCGTCATGCCTTCGGTGCGGCGGAACAGCCGCGCGAGATGGCTGGAGTCGGAGAAGCCGCAGTCCATGGCGATCTGCAGGATGTTCTTGTCCGAGAAGGCCAGGTCGGCCTTGGCCAGCCGCAGCCGCGCCGCCACCAGGTGCGCGTGCGGCGTGAGCCCGTAGCGCTGCTTGAAGCGGCGCGCGAAATGGAATTCGCTCATCTCGGCCAGGCGCGCGAGCCGCGCCACGCTCAGCGGCTCGTGCGGATGGCGCTCCACGTGGTCGAAGGCCGCCTGCAGGCCTTCATGCGCCGGCGGCGCCTCGGCATGGACCACGCGCCCGTAGCTGCGCAGCAGGTGCGCCACCAGCGACTGCGCGATGCCGTCGGCATACATGCGCCCGGCCGCGCCGTCGGCATCGAGCGCCGCCACGAGTTGCGCGCCGAGCAGGCGGCCCACGCGGTCGTCGCGGTACAGCGGGCCGTCGCGCGGCTCGAAGTCCTCGAAGTCGATGCCGAAGCGGCGCGCGGTCGCGCGCAGCTCGCCGAGCGAGAAATGGATGTGCAGCAGGTCGAAGGGGCTGGGCGATTCGAAGCCCGTGCGCTCGATGGTGCGCGAGTCGATCAGCCGCACGCTGCCGCCTTCGATCGGGCCGTCCCAGATCACCGTGTCGTCCACGCGCGAGCAGGCGTCCATCGGCAGCAGCACCATCGAGAACATCATGAAGTCCTGCGAGGTCTCGATGTCGAACTGGAAGGGCCCGGCCGTCTTGCGCGTCCAGCGCAGCACCGACACCCCGGTGGACGGCAGGTTCATCAGCGCACCGGCGCTGCGCAGGCCCCACAGGTCTTCCATGTCGTTGAGGTCGCGCAGGGGCAGCATGAGGTGCGTTCGGGAAGGGGGCGGCGAGCGCCGAGGCAGTCGAAAGTGCGCGAATTCTCATGCATTTTCCGGGCCAGTCACCGGGGGGTAATCCCGGTCCGGCCGCCGCCCGCGGCGTTCCCTTCCGCTTCCCGCGCAGCGCGCGCGGCTACTGCGCCTGCAGCCCGAGCTCCCTCGTCATCGCCTGGTAGGTGGGCCAGGTGCGCTGGATGAAGCGCTGCAGCTCGGCGCCCGTCAGCGGCGCTTCCTCCACGCCGAGCTGCGCCAGCACATTCTTGACGGCCTCCGATCTGGACGCCGATTCGCGGCAGGCATCGGCGACGCGGCGCACCACGTCGGCCGGAAGGCCCGCGGGGCCCAGGATCATGTTGCACTCGGTGAGGTTCTCGAATGCGGCTCCGGTGAAGCCCTCGTCGGCCCAGGTCGGAATGCCGGGCAGCAGCTTCTCCGAGCGCCCGCCCGAGATGACCAGCACCGGCCGGAAGCTGCCTTTCTGGATCCCGGGGCCCAGGCCCGCCAGCGAGCCCGCGCCGATGTCGATGTTGCCCGCCATCAGGTCGAACACCATCGGGCCCGTGCCCTTGTAGTTCACGATGTCGAACCTGGCGCCGGTCTGCTTGGCGAGCTGGGTCATCATGATCTGCCAACCCGAGCCGATGCCGTAGTTGCCCACCGACACCGGCCGCTGGCGCGCGAGCGCGAGCAGCTCCTTGAAGTTCTTCACCGGCAGGTCCTTCTTCACCACCATCGGCGACACGCCGGTGCTGAAGGCCGCGATCGGCACCAGGTCCTTCGAGGTGTCGAGCGGCACCTTCTTGAGCATCACCGGTGCCTGCGCGAGCTGGCTGTGCAGCGTGATGAGCAGGGTGTAGCCGTCCGCGGGGGAGCGTGCCACGTTGTCGGCCGCAATCATGCCGATGCCGCCGGGCTTGTTCTCCACCACCACCGCCTGGCCCAGGCTCGAGGTCATGTACTCGGCCACCGCGCGCGCGGTGGCGTCGTTGGACGAGCCGGGCGCCTGCGCGGCCACCAGCCGCACCGGCTTGGTGGGCCAGTCCTGCGCGAAGGCCAGCCGCGGCAGTGCGCCGGTGCCCAGCGCCAGGCCGGCCGCGAGCAGCTGCCGCCGGCGGGCGGCATCCAGGGGCAGGGACGGTTCGATCTTGTCTCGTTGCATTGCTTTGTCTCCTTCGGGTCGCTTCAGGTGACGCGGCTGCCGGCGGCAGCGCGTCCACGGGCACGCGCGCCTACATGCCGATGCGGTCGGCCCGCTCGACCAGGTTGCGCACGATGCGCACCGACGCGATGTCGATCATCTTTCCGTCGTACTGCACGGCGCCGAGGCCCTGCGCGAGGGCCTGGTCGTAGGCCTGGATCATGTCGCGCGCGCGCGCCACGTCGGCGGCCGGCGGCGAGAAGGCTTCCTGCGCGAGCGCGACCTGCGAGGGATGGATGGCCCACTTGCCGACCATGCCGAGGATCATCGAGCGCCGGCATTCCTCGCGGAAGGCGTCGGGGTCCCTGAAGTCGGCGAAGGGGCCGTCGACGGCATCGATGCGGTGCGCGCGCGCGGCGATGGTCAGCTTGTGGCGCTGGTAGTGCCAGATGTCGCCGGGGTAGCCGCTGGCGCCGCCGATATCGCGCAGCGAGATGCCCTGGCTCGCCGAGTAGTCGCCCATGCCGAAGATCAGGCACTCGAGCCGCGGCGTGGAGGCCGCGATCTCCTCGACCCGCATCATGGCCTCGACCTCCTCGATCAGCACGTCGATGCCGATGCGCTTCTTGAGGCCCAGCTTCTTCTCCATCATCGACAGCAGCTTGTCGACGAACTGCACGTCGGCTGCGCTCATCGCCTTGGGCAGCATGATCACGTCGAGGTTCTCGCGCGCGCCCTCGACCACCTCGATGATGTCCTCGTAGGCGTACTCGGTCGTCAGGTCGTTGATGCGCACGCAGCGCGTGGTGCGGCCCCAGTCGAGGCCGTTGAGCGCGTGCACGATCTTCGCGCGCGCGGGGCGTTTCTCCGACGGTGCGACCGCATCCTCGAGATCGAGGAAGACGAAGTCGACGTCCATTCCCGCGGCTTTCTGCATCATCTTCTCGCTCGAGCCGGGCACGGACAGCTGGCAGCGGCGCAATCTCTGGGGTCGTTCTTGCATGGAACTCGTTTCCTTCGGGCAGTGGTTTCAGTGGATGACGTGGTCGGCGCGCAGCGCCGCGATCTCGGCCGGCGCGAAGCCGAAGCCCTGGAGCACCGCGTCGCTGTGCTCGCCGGTGAGCGGCGCGCGCCGGTGCACGCCGCCGGGCGTGTCGCTCATGTGGACGGGCGTGCCGGCCACGGTCAGCGCGCGCGCGGCGCCCGGCTGCTCGGTCTCCACCAGCATCCCGCGCGCGCGGAAATGCGCGTCCTCGAAGATGTCCTGCGCGTCGAACACCGGGCCGAACGGAATCTCGGCGCCGAGCAGCGACGACAGCTCGGCCTTGGTGTGGCGCGCGGTCCATTCGCCGACCAGGGCCTCGACCTCGGCGCGGTGCGCCATGCGCGCCTCGTTGCTCGCGTAGCGCGGATCGCTCGCGAGCTCGGGCCGGCCCATGCGCTGCACCAGCGGCACCCAGAAGCGGTCGTTGGGCACGCCGAGGCTCACGTGGCCGTCCTTCGCGGGGAACAGTCCGAAGGGGCACAGCAGCGGGTGGCCGTTGCCCTCGGGGCCCGGCGACTCGTGCGAGGCGCTGTACTGGTAGACCAGCCGCTCGCAGATCGCCAGCACCGCATCGACCATCGACACGTCGACGAACTGGCCGCGCCCGGTGCGCTGCGCGCGCCAGCAGGCCGAGGCGATGCCGAAGGCGAGGAAGGTCGCGGGCACCAGGTCGCCGACGCCCGGGCCGATCTTGGTCGGCGCACCTGCGGGCACCGGGCCGGTGATGCCCATGATGCCGCCCATCGCCTGCGCGACCGGGTCGTAGGCCGGCCAGTCGGCGTAGGGGCTCCGGCCGCTGCGCGGATCGCCGAAGCCGCGCATCGCGGCATACACCAGGCGCGGGTTCTCGGCGATCAGCGCCTCGTAGCCCAGGCCCAGCCGTTCCATCACGCCGCAGCGGTAGTTCTCGACCAGCACGTCGGCGCCGCGCACCATGCGCAGCAGCGCGGCCTTGCCGGCGGGCTGCTTGAGGTCGAGCGCGAGCGACTGCTTGTTGCGGTTGATCGAGGCGAAGTAGCCACCGAAGCCGCCTTCGGCGATGGTCAGCGCGCCGGGCAGGTGCGGGCCGGTCCGGCGCGTGGGGTCGCCGCCGGGCGGCTCGATCTTCACCACGCGCGCGCCCTGGTCGGCCAGCATCATGGTGGCGTAGGGGCCGGCCAGCATGCGCGTGAGGTCGAGCACGACCAGGCCGTCGAGGGCGCCGGTGGCGGCGGGGGCAGCCTGCGTCACCGGCCCGCCCAATGGCTCTTGCGCTTGAGCAGCACGGTGCGCTCGGCCTCGACGCAGAGCTTGTCGTCCTGGTTCAGGCCGTAGTGCCGGAAGCGCACGATGCCGGCGTCGTCGCGCTCGGCCGCGCGCGCTTCCAGCACTTCGCTGTAGGCATAGAGCGTGTCGCCATGGAACACCGGATGCGACAGGCGGATCCTGTCGAGCGCCAGTTCCTGCAGGCATTGCTCGGCCGTGTCCTGGGCCGCGAGCCCGAGCACCATCGACAGGTTGATGCCGCCGAACACCACGCGCTGCGCGAAGATGCCGCGCGCATCCTGCTTCTTCATCGCGTCCTCGTTGAAATGGCCCTCGGCGGTGTTCATCACCAGGTTGGTGAGCAGCACGTTGTCCATCTCGGTCACGGTCTTGCCGCGGTGGTGGCGCAGCAGCAGGCCGACCTCGAAGTCCTCGAAGTAGTTGTCGGCGCTGGTGAGTTCGGCGCTTCTCATGCCGCGCCGCCTTTCTGCGCCACGGCCGCGAAGGCGCGCCCGGCGATCATGGCCTCGACCTCCGACTTGCCCAGCAGGCTGGTCGCGATGATGCGCTGCTGGATCTCCGAGGTGCCCTCGAAGATCTTCGTGAGCCGCGCGTCGCGCCAGTAGCGTTCGACCGGGAACAGCCTGGTGTAGCCCGCGCCGCCGAAGATCTGCATCGCCTCGGAGGTCACGCGCTCGGCCATCTCGGAGGCGAAGTACTTCGCCATCGAGGCTTCCTTGTCGCAGCGCCGGCCGCTGTCGATCTCGCTGCAGACGAAGTGCATGAGCTGGCGCGCCGCCTCGATCTCGGTCGCCATGGTGGCGATCTTGAAGCGGATCGCCTGGTACTCGGCGATCGGCATGCCGAACTGCTTGCGTTCGCCGGCATAGGCGATGGCGTCCTCGAGCGCGCCCTGGGCCAGCCCGATGGCACGCGCGGCCGTGTGGGCGCGCGCGCCTTCCAGGCCCTTGGTCATCAGGTGGAAGGCCTTGCCTTCCTCGCCGATCAGGCAGTCCGCCGGCACGCGCAGGCCGTCGAGCGCGAGCTCGAAGGTCTTCCAGCCGAAGTAGCCGATCTTGGGGATCGGCGCGCCGGTCATGCCCTTCGGAAAGCTGCCGCGTTCCTTCTCGATCAGGAAGCAGGAGATGCCGAGCCAGCGCTTTTCCGAGTTGGGCGGCGGCGCGGTGCGGGCGAACAGCGTGATGTAGTCGGCGCCGTCCGCGAAGGTGCACCAGTACTTGTTGCCGGTGATCACCCACTCGTCGCCGTCGCGCACTGCGCGGCAGGAGATCGAGGCCAGGTCGGAGCCGGTGTCGGGCTCGGACAGCGCGCTGGCGTTGAGGAACTCGCCGCGCACCACGCGCGGCAGGTACCTGGCGCGCATCTCCTCGGGCATGGCGGCCTTGATCCAGCCGCCCTGGGCGCGCGCGACGATCGAGGCGACCGACATCCAGCCGCGCGCCAGTTCCTCGCAGATCAGGCAGTACTCGAAGTAGCCGAGCCCGAGGCCGCCGTACTGCTCGGGAATCATGATCCCGAAGTAGCCCATGTCGGCGATCTTCTGGCGCAGTTCCATCGGGATCTCGCCCTCCGGGCCGTCGAGCCTGTTGGCGACCGGCAGCACCTCCTTCATCGTGAATTCGCGCGCCGCGTCGCGGATCATGCGACGCTCTTGCGTCATGTAGCCCAGACCATCTTCCGACATCGTTTCAGTTCCTCGTTTTGACCAGGTTCGTGCGCTTGAAGGCGATGACCTCCTCGCCGCGTTGGTTGCTGCCGCGCGTGTGCCAGGTGACGATGCCGTAGCCCGGGCGGTTGCTCGCCAGGCGCGCGGCCACCACTTCGGAGCGGGCCTCGAGCGTGTCGCCCGGATAGACGGGCCGCAGGTAGCTGAGCTCGTCCACGCCGAGGAAGGGGCCGCCGCCCTCGGACAGGTCTTCCACCGACAGGCCGAACACCGTGTTGAACACCAGCAGCGGATTGACCGGCGTGGTCGGGTGGCCATGGGCCTGGGCGAAGGCCTCGTTGGTGTAGTGCGGGTTGTAGTGCAGCGTCAGCGTGGAGAACAGCGTGTTGTCCGCGGCCGTGACCGTGCGGCCCCAGTGGTGCGCGAAGCGGCGGCCGATGTCGAAATCCTCGTACCGGTTGCCGCGTGTCCTGGGCCTGGCCTCGGCCTTCAGGCGCTGGACCGTGATGTCGTTGGGCGTCATTGAATCGCTTCGATCAGGGAGTGGAGGTGGGGGGAGGTGGGGAGTGCCGCGACCGCCTGCGCCAGCCGCTCGAAGCGCGCGGCGCCGATCACCGGCTCGGCGATCGCGCGCGCCTTGGCATGCAGGCGTTGCCATTGCGCATCGAGGTCGGTGGCGGGAATGGCGACGTTGGCCTGCGCGCTCAACACGCGGCCATCGCGCGTGCGCAAGGTGGCGGTCGCGGTGTCGCGCTGCTGCGTGTCGGCGACCTCGAGCGTCACGCGTTCGCGCGCCCGGCGCCAGCGCGGATCGCTTGCCGTCTCGTCGGTGTAGAGACCGAGCGCGGCGGTGTCGGCGCCGTCGAGCGCCAGCGCTCCTAGGTGGCGAATTGAGAACTTGACTTCGAGCCCGGTCGCCGGGGCTTCGATGTCGCAGACGCCGCGGTGGTTGCCTTCGCCCGAGACCGTCAGCGTCATCGTCTCCAGGTCGTCGAGGCCGACGCCGTGGCGCGCGCGCAGTTCGCGGATGGCCTCGATCGACGAGTGCGTGAGGTAGCAGGCGGCGTGGTACTTGAACAGCGTGCGCTCGATCGCGAAGCCGGACGCGGTGTCGATGGTGGCGGGGAAGGGGTTGAGCTCCGGTGCCAGCGTGCGCGCGAAACCCTGCGCGCCCTCGATCGCCTGCTCGTTGGCGGTGAAGCCGCGCGCCGCAAGCTGCGCGGCCATCAGCCCGTTCATCGCGGCCTTGCCCGCGTGCAGCGGCTTGGCCATGGTGCCGAACATCGACTTGAGCCCGGCGGCCTGGGTGGCCGCGAGGCCCAGTGCATGCGCAGTGCGCGACGGGTCGAGCCCTTGCAGGTGGGCACAGGCCGCCGCGGCGCCCAGCGTGCCGACGGTGCCGGTCGCATGGAAGCCGTGGCGGTAGTGGCTCGGGCCCACCATCTCGCCGACGCGGCTCTCGATCTCGTGGCCGACCACCACGGCGCGCAGCAGCGCGAGGCCGGAAGCGCCGCGCGCCTGGGCCAGTGCCAGCGCCGCGGGCACCACCGGCACGCTGGGATGGCCGAACATGCGCGAGGCCACGTCGTCGAAGTCGAGCGCATGGCCGGCGGCGCCGTTGATCAGCGCCGCATCGACCGGCCGCGCGCGGCGGCCGCTCGCGATCAGCGAGGAGGCTTCGCCGCCGCTGCCGCCGTATTCCTCCGCGAGTATCCGCACCAGCGGTTCGCTGCTGCCGGCGATGGTCACGGCAAGCCAGTCGAGCATCACGTGCCGCGCCCATTCGAGCGCCAGCGGCGTGATCGCCTGCTGCGCGCCGCCGCCGATCCATTCGGCCAGCAGCCGGGTGGCTTCCACGTCCTTCGTCACGCCGGTGTGCGCTTCGCTCATCTTTTTCCTGCCGTCTGGTTGTCTCGTTCGCTGAAGTATCCGGGCGGGCTTCGGCGAAAAGCATCATGGATGTGATGGTTGAAGACGCGCGAGAACCATCACATATGCGATGGAGGGCGCGCGAGCGAAGCGGCAGACTGCACGCCCATGAATGCACTTCAGCACCCACCGCGCCGTTCGGCGCTCTACGTTCCGGCCTCCAATCCACGCGCCCTCGCCAAGGTCGGCGGCCTCGATGCCGATGCCGTCGTCTTCGACCTCGAAGATGCCGTCGCTCCCGAGATGAAGGAGGCGGCACGCGGCCACCTGCTGCAGGTCTTCGAGGCCGGACGGCCCGGGCTGCAGTACAGGGTGGTGCGCATCAACGCCATCGGCAGCGCGGACTTCGATGCCGACATGCGCACCGTGGCGCGCTGTCGCCCCGATGCGCTGCTGGTGCCCAAGATCGGCAGCGCGAACGACGTACGCTTCCTGTCGGAGGCGGCGCTGCGCCATGGTCTCGGCGCTGAATTGCGGCTATGGCTGATGGTCGAGACGGCCGACGCGCTCGCGGCGCTCGACGACATCGTGCGCGCCGGCCTGGGCGCGCGGCCGCGGCTCGAGGCCCTCGTGGTCGGCACCAACGACCTCGCGAAGGAAACCGGCGTGTTCGCGGGCGATGGCCGGCGTTACCTGATGCCCTGGCTCATGGGTGTCGTATTGAGCGCGAAGCGGCACGGCGTCTGCGTGCTCGACGGCGTCTGGAACGACTTCGCCGACACAGCGGGCTTCGATGCGGAGGCCCTGCAGTCGGCGCGCATGGCCTTCGACGGCAAGACGCTGATCCATCCGTCGCAGATCGCGCCGGCGAACGCGGCCTTCTCTCCCTCGGCGGCGGCGCTCGCGGAGGCGCGGGCGATCGTCGCGGCCTTCGAGCTGCCCCGGCATGCCGGCGCGGGCGTCATCAACCTCGAGGGCCGGATGGTCGAGCGGCTGCACCTCGCGCAGGCGCAGCGTCTGCTGGCGATGCAGGCGGTGATCGAGGCGCGCGGCCAAGACCGCTGAGCGCCGCGCTCAACAGTTGCCGGCGGCGGCCAGCAGCGCGGGCAGCAGTTGCCTGCGCCGCTGGTGCAGCCGATCGACCGGCGCACCGATCCCGATCGCCAGCCGCTGGCTGCGGATCTTGGTGGGGATCAGGGTGGCGATCACGCCCGCGCCCGAGGTCGCGAGATTGGCCGATTCGTACCAGCCCTGTTCGCGCGCCTGCTCGACCGCGCGCAGGGTCTGCGCGATCCGTGCGATCGGGCCGCTCTTGCCGCGCTCGGCGTTGTAGCGCCGCAGCAGCAGCTCGATCTGCTCGTCCTTCATCTCGCTCAGCAGCATGATGCCGATGGCGGCGTGGTGCATGGGCCGCTTCACGCCCGGCGAGGGTGAGAAGCGCAGCGCATGCTGCGACTGGATCACCGAGATGTACTGCATCGAGAGGCCGCTCTTGCGCCCGAGCAGCACCGACTCGCCGGTCTCGCTGGCCAGGCGGCGCAGCGTGTCGTGGATCGTCTCGCGCTGGCCCGGCATGTGCGTGGCCCATTCGCAGAGGAACGCGACCCGCACCGACGGGCAGTAGCTGCGCGTCGCGCGCTCGTACTCCATGTAGCCCTGGCTGGCCAGGGTCTTGAGCAGCATCGAGACGCTCGATTGCGGCGCGCCCAGCTTCTGCACGATCTCCGCCACGCGCAGCGGCCGCTGCTCGGCCTCGAACAGCTCGAGCAGTTCGAAGACCCGCACCGCGGATTTCACGAGGGTGTTCTGCATGGCCGTTGCTACGCGGTCGGTTCGGGCGGCGGCCGAAGTGCCACGAATTCGCCCGTCAGCCGCCCCACGACCTGCCCGCCGAACTCGAGCTGCGACGACACCGAGATGCGGGCCTTGCCCTTGCGCGCCAGCATGCGCGCGAACGGCAGCCACTGCGCGGGTTCGTCGAAGGCCGAGCGCGCGATGAAGTCGCCCTCGATCGGCAGCTCGTAGGCCATCGTGTTGCGCTGGATCACGAGCCGGCTGGCCAGGCCCTCGGCCGTCAGCCGCGTGTTGAGCAGCGACCAGGCCGCGAGGATCGCGACCGCCGAGGCGCTGCCGCCGAACACGGTGTCGCGGTGGTTGATGTTGGGCGCGAGCGGTGCGCGCAGCACCACTTCATGCGGTGCCACCGAGGCGACGGACACGGCCATGGCCTTCGAGAGCGGGATGTGGTCGTGGAGGTAGTGCTCCAGGTCTGCGGGGTTCAATGCGGTGGTCTCTTTGGGATGTGTGTGTCGTGCTACTTCGGCCGGTGCGTGTGCATGAGGTCCCACGCCAGGCCCGCGGCCCAGCCGATGCCCACGAGCCAGGCGCCGAGCTGTACGGTGTCGATGTCGGCCGGTGCGAACCAGTGGACCGCGAGGCCGATGAGCAGGCCTGCTGCCGCGCCGACGCAGGAGGTGGGGGAAATCAGGGCTTCGAGCATGGGGGTGACTCCGGTGCCGTCGGCCGCTCAAGGCCGTCTTTCCGATCCGTGCGGCTGTTCCTCGATGGCGATCGCCTGGTCCAACACGGCGTGCCATGCACTGGTTTCGCTGAGCGTGTAGGACCATCCTTCGCCGCTGTCCTTCCATCGCAGGGATTGCCATTCCGTGGAGGCGCGCAGCGCCAAGGCATCCTTGATGGCCTGTTCGCGCGTGGGAACGGGCAAGGGCCTCTGTCTGAAAGTGCCATGCTGCCGCGAGTAGTCGAGGTACTGGGATGCGAATTCCGGCAGGCCTCCGATCAGGTAGGAGTGGCCGAGGACGAAATGGCTCGTGCCGGAGCGCGCCAGCGGAAAGAGCGGCCAGTGGTCGGGGCGCATGTTCCGCTCGGGAAAATCGGTCAGTCCACCGAATCCGGGTGGCCTCGAGGACGGAGAACCGGGACCGGGTTCGAAAAGAATCCGGCACAACCAGCCGATCCGGATGTCGTTGCCGTCGAAAAAACCGCGAGCGAGTGGGGAACTCGACCGGGCCAGTTCTCCAAGTTCTTTCATGGCTTCCGTTTCGCCCAGCGCCACATAGTGATTGGCGGCTTCGGCCAGCAGGGCCGGCGTGACGGATGCCAGCGGAACGTCGAACAGGCGTGGCGCGGCGACGGAGATCGAGTGCAGCAGGATGAGGCTCAGGGCCGCCGCGATGCGATACGGCATCGACCGATTCGCCGCGAGACCCGGCCGGGAAAACAGGGGTCGATGCATCTACTTGCGCACCCGCCCCCGCTTGAATCGCAGAAACACCCCGATCGCCAGCGCCGCCAGGATCCCGCCGAGGATGAATTGCCCCAGCGCCGCGGCCACCGCGGCGCCGGACACCAGGCCGAAGCCGATGAGCGTTTCGAGCAGCTGCAGGGCCGCGTCGAGCCTCGAATGAAAGTAGCGCTTCATCTCGTGTCGCCGTTGCCGTTCGCGATCCGCCTCAAGGATTCCACCGCCGCAGCCCCAGTGCTTCCGCCTGCTGCCGATACGCCTGGATGCGTTCCCGCACATAGGCATCGAGCGCGGCCCCCGTGAGCGCGAAGGGATAGAGCCCATGCCGCTCGCGCAGCGCAGCATAGCCGGGCGCGGCCATGGCCTCCTCGAAGGCGGTGGTCCAGGCGCGCAGCGCGGCGTCGGGCACGTCGGCGCTGATGTAGAGGCCGCGCACGGTGGGCCACACGAGGTCCACGCCCTGTTCGCGCGCGGTCGGCACGCCCGCGAGCGCGCCGCCGAGCCGCGCTTCCGACAGCACCGCGAGCAGGCGCACGGCGGTGCCGCCGGCCATGGCCTGCAGCGCCTCGGCGGCGTCGCCCGCGAACACGTCGACATGCCGGCCCTGCAGCGCGCCGAGCGCATCGCCGCCGCCTTCGAAGGAGACGAAGCGCATCGCGCGGTGGTCGCCACCGGCGGCGCGCACCAGCAGCGCGGCCTTCACCCAGTCCTGGCTGCCGACGGTGCCGCCGGCGCCGAACACGATGCGCGACGGCGACTGGCGCAGCGCGGCCATCAGCTCGCGCAGGCTGCGGTAGGGCGAATCGCGGTGCACCACGACCACGCCGTAGTCGGTGCCGAGCGCGGCGACCCAGCGCACGGCGCTGGTCGGATGCGGGCCGAAGCGGCCCTGCGCGAGGTTGAGCAGCGAGCCGCTCGAGAACGCGACCAGCGTGCCCGGGCCGCCGAGGCGGCCGGTGGCGATGCGGTCGAAGGCGACGGCGCCGATGCCGCCCGGCAGGAAGCGCTGCGCGAGCGGCGCGCGCGCGGGCCGCACGGCCTGCAGCGCGTCGCGCGCGAGCGCGCAGGTGAGGGCGAAGCCGCCGCCGGCCTTGGCGGGGATGATGCATTCGGCCGCGGCCTGCGATGGATCGGCCGGATCGAGCTGCGGCGCCGCGAAGGCGCGCATCGCGCCGCCGGGCAGCAGCAGCGCCGAGAGCGCGCGCAGGGCGTGGCGTCGAGAGTGATCGATGCGGATCGGCATGGCGGGGATTCTGGCCGCGAAACGAGGCGCGACGGCGCTCAGGCCGTGCCCGGGTTCGGCCACCAGATGATGGCATGCAGCCCGCTGCCGCCCTCGCGTGCCTCGAGCCGCAGTTCGCCGCCATGGCGCTGCGCGATCGAGCGCGCGATGGCCAGGCCGAGCCCGAAGCCGCCCTTGCCGGCGCGCGCGCCGCGCCGGAAGCGCTGGCCGAGCTGGGCGCGTTCCTCCTCGCCGAGGCCGGGGCCGTCGTCCTCGACATTGAGGCTCCAGCCGGCCGCATCGCCGGCCGCGAACACGGTGATGGTGCCCTCGGCCGGCGTGTAGGCGATGGCGTTGGCGACGAGGTTGGTGAGCGCCTCGCGCAGCAGCGCGCGGTCGGCCACCGCAACGAGTTCGACGTGCGCATGCCCCGCGGCATCGTCGGGTGCCTGGATGCCGAGGTCGATGCGCTTGGCGCGCGCCTGCGGCAGCAGGTCGACGGCCACCTCGCGCAGCAGGCCGGCGAGTTCGAACGCGGCCGGCGCCACGGCCACGGTGTCGCTGCGGCCCAGCGCCAGCAACTGCTGCGCGCTGCGCGTGGCGCGGCCGATCTCGGTGCCGAGGGCGTCGAGCGCGGCGCGCACCTGCAGCGGATCGTGCTGGCGCTGCGCGTAGTCGGCCTGCATCTGCAAGGTGGTGAGGTGGGTGCGCAGCTGGTGCGAGGCATCGTCGAGGAACTGCCGCTGCTGCGCCACCAGGTCCTGCGTGCGCGACATCTGGCGGTTGACCGCGGCCACCAGCGGCCGCACGTCGGCGGGCAGGTCGGTGTCGGCGATGCGCGTGAGGTCGTCGGGCTTGCGCGCCTCGACCTCGCGCGCGAGGCGCGACAGCGGCCGCAGCGCCGCCGCCAGCGCGGCACCGGTGCCGAACACCAGCAGCGCCAGCACCAGCGCGTCGCGCAGGGCCGCGCTGCGCACGAAGCGGGTGCTGAATTCCTGCCGCGAGCGCGTGCTCTCGCCGACCTGGATCAGCACGCTGCGCCCGGCACTGCGCGCGGGCGCGCGGTCGAGCTCGCGCCGGTAGGCCGCGAGCCGCACGGCCTCGCCGAAATACTCGGCGTCGTAGAAGGCCGGCACGCCGAGCGCGAGCGAGGCGGGCGGCGCGGGCAGGTCGGCGCTGCCGAGTTCCACCAGCCCGTCGGAGGTGGCCACGCGAAAGAACACCTGGCCGCTGGCCGTGAGCTCGAAGAACTCGAACATGGTGTAGGGCAGCTCGACCGAGAGCCCGCCCGAGGCGGTCGAGATGTTGGCGTCGATGGACTTGAGCGCGCCGAGCAGCGAGCGGTCGTAGGCCGCGTTGGCCGAGGCGAGCGCATCGTGCCGCGTGCGCCACAGCTCGATGCCGGTGACCGCGATCAGCGCGGGCAGCAGCAGCAGCGCGAGCCGCTGCCAGAGGCTGGCGCGGCGCAGCCAGGCGACCGAGGAACGCACCATGCCGTCTTCAGTCCGCCTCGAGCACGTAGCCCAGGCCACGCAGCGTGACGATGCGCACGCCGCTGCCGTCCAGGCGCTTGCGCAGCCGGTAGACCAGCACCTCGACGGCCTCGGGATGCACCTCCTCGTCGTCGGAGAACACGCGCTCGAGGATCTGCTGCTTCGACAGCGGCTCGCCGCTGCGCTGCACCAGCACGCGCAGCACCGCGAGCTCGCGCGGCGACAGCGCGAGCGCCTCGCCGGCCAGCGTGAACTGGCGCCGCGCGCCGTCGTACACCAGCGGCCCGCAGGCCAGCCGCGGATGCTCGACGCCGCGCGCGCGGCGCACCAGCGCATGCAGCCGGGCCTCGAGCTCGGCCAGCGCGAAGGGCTTGGCGAGGAAGTCGTCGGCGCCGGCATTGAGCGCGCTCACGCGTTCGTCGAGCGAGTCGCGCGCCGTGAGGATCAGCGCGGGCAGCCGCTGGTCGCGTTCGCGCAGCCGCTGCAGCACCGCGTGGCCGTCGAGCCCGGGCAGGCCGAGGTCGAGCACCAGCGCATCGTGGTCGCGCTGCTGCAGCGCGCGGTCGGCCAGCCGGCCGTCGTCCACCCATTCGACCTGGATGCCCGCATGCTCGAGCGCCTTGCTGAGCCAGGTGCCCAGGGTGTGTTCGTCTTCGGCCAGCAGGATGCGCATGGGGCGACTGTAGGGCGCGGCGGTGCCGCAGCCCAGGCGGCTTTCCCGCAGGTCCGCGCTCAATCGGGCTTGATGCCCGCCCGCGCGATCACCTTCTGCCAGCGCGCCTGCTCGCTCGCGATGAACTGCGCGAACTGCTCGGGCGTGCCGCCCACGGCCTCGGCCGCGTCGCCGGTCAGGCGGCGCATCGACTCGGGCGACTTCACGGCGCTCATGGTCTCGGTCGAGAGCTTGGCGAGCTGTGCCGGCGTGATGTTGGCCGGCGCGAGCATGCCGTACCACTGCGTCATCTCGAAGCCCGGGAAGCCCTGCTCGGCCACGGTCGGCACGTCGGGCAGCTGGGCCAGGCGCTTGGCCGAACCGGTGGCGATGCAGCGCACCTTGCCGGCCTTGATGAACGGGATGACCGCCGCCGCGCCGATGGCCGAGGCGTCGAGCCGGCCCGAGAGCAGGTCGGTCACCATCGGGCCGGTGCCGCGGTAGGGCACGTGCAGCATGAAGACCTCGGAGGTCATCTTCAGGTATTCGAAGGCGAGGTGGCCCGCGCTGCCGTTGCCGGCCGAGCCGTAGCTGAGCTTGCCGGGCTTGCTCTTGGCATAGGCGATGAACTCCTTGAGGTTCTTCGCGGGCACGTCGGGGTGCACCACGTAGAGGCTGGGCACCTTGGCCAGCAGGCTCACGGGCTTGAAGTCCTTGTTCGCGTCGTAGGGCAGCTTGGCGAAGATGTAGGGGTTGACCGCCAGCGTGCCGATGTGGCCCAGGATCAGCGTGTGCTGGTCGGTGCTGCGCGCCACCTCGCTCATCGCGATGTTGCCGGCCGCGCCGGGCTTGTTGTCGACGAACACGCTCTGGCCCAAGGTGCGCGACAGCTCGACCGCGGTCGAGCGCGCCACGATCTCCGAGCTGCCGCCCGGCGCGAAGGGCACGACGAAGCGCACCGACTTGTTGGGCCAGGTGTCGTCGGCGCGGGCGAGGCCCGCGAAGCCCGGCAACAGGCCGCCGAGAGCGAGCGCGCTACCCGATTGCAACCATTGGCGGCGGGTGGGTGAACCCAGGTGTTGGGGAAGGTCGAGGCGCATCGTCTTGTCTCCGTGTTTTTCCAGAAGGCCGCATGGTGCCTGGGGCTGGCTGTCGGAATGCTGTCAGTCCCGCCGCCGGCCGCGCAGCAGGTTCATTCACACCTTCTCAGCCTCTCGCGCGCTGCAGGTGCGTGGTGATGAAGAAGCGTTCGCCCGGGTGCGTGGCGACCGAACTCACGAGCACCTCGCCCTCGGCGTCGAGGTAGCGCCGCAGGATCTGCAAGGTCGCGCTGCCGGCCTCGATGCGCAGCTTGCGCGCCATGGCCGCCGAGGCGTCGACCGCGCGCACCTGCTGCACGATCTCGGCCACGCGCAGGCCGTAGTGCTGCTCGAGCAGCGCGCTGACCAGCGTGTCGGGCGCGGCGCGCACCAGCGCCTCGAGCGCCGCGTACTGGGTGTCGACGTAGATGTCGGTCCAGCCCAGCGGCAGGCCCTGCGGGCCTTCCTCCATGCGCAGGCTCGAGATGCGCAGCCAGCGCGTACCTTCCTCGCAACCGAGCAGGCGCGACAGCGCGGCATTGCTCGCGATGGTGTCGATCTCGGGCGCCAGGCGCAGGTGGGCGGCGCCGTACTGCATGAGGTCCTCCACCGAGGCCAGCGACTGCTGGAAGCCCATGCGCGCCACCGTCGACTCGACACGTGTGCCCACGTTCTTGCGCCGCGACACCAGGCCCGCGTCCTGCAGTTCCTGCAGCGCCATGCGCACCGTGTGGCGGCTGATCCCGTAGTGGTCGCGCAGCTCGAGTTCGGTCGGCAGCAGCGAGCCCAGCGGGAAGCGGCCCGAGGCGATGCCTTCCTTCAGTTCCTGGGCGATGTCGGTGAAGCGCGGCTTGTTCATGGTGGCTCGATTTTGACCTAAGGGTAAACCCTATTCATGCATATGTCCGAACATATTAAATTAAATATGTCCGAACATATCAAGGCCCGTCCATGTCCTCCGCCTCCCTCCCGATGGCCAGCACCGTCGTCGATTCGATCCTTTTCCGCGACGCCTTCGGCACGGCGCCGATGCGCGCGCTGTTCTCCGACGTGGCGCTGATCCAGCGCTACATCGACGCCGAGATCGCGCTGGCGCGCGCCGAAGCCAAGGTGGGCGTGATCCCGGCCGACGCGGCCGAGGTCATCGCGCGCGAGTCGCGCATCGAGCGCATCGACTTCGACCACATGCGCCACGAGACCGACATCGTGGGCTACCCGATCCTGCCGCTGGTGCACCAGCTGGTGGCCATGTGCGGCGACGCGGGCCGCTACGTGCACTGGGGCGCGACCACGCAGGACATCATGGACACGGCCGTCGCGCTGCAGGTGCGCGACGCGCTCGACCTGGTCGACGCCGAGATCCGCGAGCTGCGCGGCATCCTGGCCGACCTCGCGCGCAAGCACCGCGACACGCCGATGGCCGGGCGCACGCACCTGCAGCAGGCACTGCCCGTGACCTTCGGCTACAAGGTCGCGATCTGGCTCGCCATGTTCGACCGCCACCAGCAGCGCCTGGCCGAGCTGCGCCCGCGCGTGGCCGTGGTCGAGTTCGCGGGCGCGGCCGGCACGCTGGCCTCGCTGGGCGACAAGGGCTTCGAGGTGCAGGCGGCGATGGCCGAGGAACTGAAGCTCGGCGTGCCCGCGACCACCTGGCACGTGGCGCGCGACGGCTTCGCCGAGGCGGTGAACCTGCTGGCGCTCATCACCGGTTCGCTCGGCAAGATCGCGCTCGACATCATGATCATGGCCTCGACCGAGTTCGCCGAGGTCTACGAGCCCTTCGTCAAGGGACGCGGCGCGAGCAGCACCATGCCGCAGAAGCGCAACCCGATCTCGAGCGAGCTGATGCTCGCGGCCTCGAAGGCGGTGCGCCAGCATGCGGGCCTGATGGTCGATGCGATGGTGCAGGACTTCGAGCGCGCCACCGGCCCGTGGCATGCCGAGTGGATCGCGATCCCCGAGAGCTTCATCCTCACGGCCGGCGCGCTGCACCAGGCCAAGTTCGCGCTCGGCGGGCTGATCGTCGACGAGGCGCGCATGAAGCACAACCTGGGCATCAGCCGCGGCCTGATCGTGGCCGAGGCCGTGATGATGGGCATGGCGCCGCACATCGGCCGCCAGCAGGCGCACGATGTGGTCTACGACGCCTGCCGCACCGTCAACGAGAAGGGCGGCACGCTGGCCGAGGCGCTGGCGGCCTTGCCCGAGGTCACGGCGCATTTCGACCGCGCGGCCATCGATCGCCTGACCGACCCCGCCAACTACCTGGGCCTCGCGCCCCGGATGGTGGACCGCGCGCTGGCGCTGTCCGCGCAGGCCCGGGGCTGAGCCCGGGCACCCAAGGAGACAACCATGCTCAACGATTCCACCCTGGTCGCGCCGCCGAAGAAGCTGCCCTGGTACCGCAAGCTCGGCATGCAGGTGCTGGTCGCGCTGCTGCTGGGCATCGCGGTCGGCTTCGCCTTTCCGAAGTTCGCGGGCCAGCTCAAGCTGCTCGGCGACATGTTCCTGTCGCTCATCAAGGCGGGCGTGGCGCCGCTGGTGTTCCTCACCATCGTGCACGGCATCGCCTCGGCCGGCGACGTGCGCAGCGCGGGGCGCGTGGGCTGGCGCTCGCTGGTGTACTTCGAGGTGATCTCGACCATCGCGCTGGTCATCGGCCTGCTGGCCGGCAACCTGCTGCAGACCGGCAAGGGCATGACCTCGGTGGCCGGCGCGGCCGCGGCACCGGCGGTGAAGGCCGCCGCGCCGCAGGGCTTCCTCGAATTCATGGCGCACATCGTGCCCGACAACTTCGTCGGCGCCTTCGCCAAGGGCGAGCTGCTGCAGGTGGTGGTGCTGGCGGTGATGGTGGGCATCGGCATCCTCGCGATTCCCGAGAGCCGGCGCGAGAAGATCAACGGCGGCCTCGACATCATCTCGGAGGTGCTGTTCTCGTTCATCAACCTGGTGATGAAGCTCGCGCCCATCGGCACCTTCGGCGCGGTGGCCTATTCGGTGGGCAGCAACGGCTCGGCGGTGCTGGTGGCGCTGGCGCAGCTGGTGCTGAGCTTCTATGCGGTGATCGTGCTGTTCATCGCGGTGGTGCTGGGGCTGGTCGCCAGGTTCGCGGGCTTCAGCCTGTGGCGCTTCCTGCGCTACATCAAGGACGAGATCCTGATCGTGCTGGGCACCGCCTCCTCGGAAAGCGCGCTGCCGCGCCTGCTCGTGAAGCTCGAGCGCCTGGGCTGCGCCAAGCAGACGGTGGGCCTGGTGCTGCCCACGGGCTATGCCTTCAACCTCGACGGCACCTCGATCTTCATGGCCATGGGCGTGATGTTCATCGCGCATGCCTACGGCGTGCCGCTCACGCTCGACCACCAGATCGGCATCCTGCTGCTGATGCTGCTGACCTCGAAGGGCGCGGCCACGGTCTCGGGCGGTTCGTTCGTGGTGTTCGCGGCCACCGTCACCTCGACCGGGCTGCTGCCGGTCGAGGGCCTGGCGGTGATCTTCGGCGTCTACCGCTTCCTGTCGATGGCCATCTCGACCTGCAACGTGATCGGCAACAGCGTGGCCACGGTGGTGGTCGCCAAGTGGTCGGGCACCTTCGATGCGCAGCAGGCCGAGCGCCACCTCTACCCCGAGCGCTACCCCGAGACCGCACGGGCCGACCAGGACCTCGACGACGGCGTGGCGCCCGTCGACGCCCATGCCGCGCGGGCCTGATGCCATGACTGCCATGACTGCCATGACCGCCATGCGCATCGAACACGACGCCTTCGGCCCCGTCGAGATTCCGGCCGACCGCTACTGGGGCGCGCAGACCCAGCGCGCACTGGGGGTCTTCGAGATCGGCGAGGAGCGTTTTTCCGCGGGCCTGATCCACGCCTTCGGCCTGCAGAAGATGGCCGCGGCGCGCGCCAACCTGCGCTGCGGCGCGCTCGACGCAGCCAAGGTGGCGCCGATCCTCGAGGCCGCCGCCGAGCTGCGCGACGGCCGTTTCGACGACCACTTTCCGCTCACCGTGTGGCAGACGGGCTCGGGCACGCAGACCAACATGAACGCGAACGAGGTCATCGCCAACCGCGCGAACGAACTGCTGGGGCAGCCGCTCGGCACCAAGTCGCCGGTGCATCCGAACGACCACGTCAACGCTTCGCAGTCGTCGAACGACAGCTTCCCGACCGTGATGCACATCGCGACCGCGCTCGAACTGCGCCAGCGCCTGCGGCCCGCGCTGCAGTTGCTGCAGCAGCGCCTGCAGGAGCGCAGCGAAGCCTTCGCGGACGTGCTGAAGATCGCGCGCACCCACCTGATGGACGCGGTGCCGATGACCTTGGGGCAGAGCTTCGACGCCTTCGCGCGCCAGGTCGGCCACGGTATCGACCGCATCGACGCCACCTTCGCGCGCCTGCAGCTGCTGGCCCAGGGCGGCACCGCGGCGGGCACCGGGCTCAATGCGCCGCCGGGCTTCGACGCCGCCTTCTGCGAGGAACTGGGCGCGCTCAGCGGCATCGCCTTCGCGCCGAACCCCAGCAAGTTCGAAGGCATGGCCTCGCACGACGCGCTGGTGGAGGTGTCGGGCGCGCTCAACGTGCTCGCGACCTCGCTCGTGAAGATGGCCAACGACCTGCGGCTGCTGGGCTCGGGCCCGCGCTGCGGCCTGGGCGAGCTGCGCATTCCGGACGACGGGCTCACGAGCTCGATCATGCCGGGCAAGCGCAACCCGACCATTGCCGAAGTGGTGGTGCAGGCCGGGCTGCAGGCCATGGGCAACCACCTCACCATCACCATGGCGGGCGCCTCGGGCAACTTCGAGCTCAACGTGGCCAAGCCGCTGATCATCCAGAACCTGCTGCAATCGATCCGCGTGCTGGCCGATGCCTCGCGCGTGTTCGCCGAGCGGCTGGTGAAGGACATCGAGCCCGAGCGCGCGCGGCTCGCGGCGAACGTCGACAACGCCTTGCTGGCGGTGACGGCGCTGAATCCCGTGCTGGGCTACGACCGCGTGGCGCGCATCACGCGCGAGGCGCTCGCGCGCGACATCACGCCGCGGGCGGCGGCCATCGCCTTGCAGCTCATCGACGGCGACGCGTACGACCGGCTCGTCGATCCGGCGGCGATGGCCAGGCCCGCGGGCACCGCCCCGGCCTGAGGGACCCGGGCGCCGGGCCGGGGGGCCGCGAAACAGCAGGGTGAAAGAAAAAGTAAGGTGCAAACTCCGCGGCCGCGCCCCAGAATCCGGGGCGAAACGGCGGCGGAGTCCGCGCGGCGATGGCGCCCGGCCTCCATCCATCCCGAGGGCGGCGAGCAGGCACCACGGATGCCGGTAGTTCCAGAACCCCTGACGGACGAGCACACCCATTCCCGCGAAGCCCCGCATGAATTCGAGGACCCGGACGGCCACTTCATTCATGGCGCCATGCCGGACGATGTTCGGGTCGCGGTGCGCCGCGATCCGCGCGGCGCTGGGACTCGCCTGGTTGCTGCTCGCGTGCCTGGCGCTGCCGAGCCATGCGCAGCCGGGGCCGCTGCGGCTCGATGCCGGCCTGAGCATGTTCGAGCGCAACCTCGACGGGCGTTCGCAGGCCTACTACGACGCCACCGGCCAGCTGACGCGCGAGCAGGTGGCGTCGTCGCCCCACCAGGAACGATTCGAGACGCTGCCGGGCGCCCTCAACGGCGGCTACGCCCGGGGCGCGTGGTGGGTGCGCTTCCAGGTCCAGGCTTCGCCCGCGGAGGTCGAGCGCCCGCTCGAGAGCGGCTGGTGGTTGCGGCTCAATGCACCGTATGTCGACTACCTCGACGTCTGGTGGCCCGATGCCGGCGCCGGCGCGAGCGGTGGCTTCGCGCACCGCGCGCTGGGCGGGATGCGTGCCAGCGCCCAGCGCGAGATGCCCTGGTCGATCTCGGCCGTGCGCCTGCCCGCGCTGCCCGATACCGAGCCGCGCTGGGTCTGGGTGCGCCTGGCGGGCGACCGCACCCTGAGCCTCGCCGGCGGTGTCTCGCCGCTGCGGGAACTGGCCACGGTGCAGCAGCGGCTCAACTATGCCGACGCGGCGGTCGTCGGCATGGCCCTGTTGATGGCGGTGGTCAGCCTGATGATGGGCATCGCGCTGCCGGACCGCCGCTTCATCGCCTACGCGGGCTACCTCGTCACGCTCGGCCTGCTGTTCGGGAGCTCGGAGGGCATGCCGGCATTCCTGTGGCTGCAGAACAGCCCCGTGGCCGCCGTTCGGCTGCACAACTTCTCGGTCTGCCTGCACACGGCGGCCGCGTTCGGCTTCGCCCGCGTGCTGCTCGACATGGAGCGGCAGTTCCCGCGCATGAACCGCGTGTTCCAGGTCATGACGCTGGTCTGCCTCGCGGCGTGCGCGGTGGCCATCGCCGGCGGCTACGGGCATGTCGCGCGGCCGCTGAACCTGGCGTGGGTGGTCTTCGCGGCCTGCGTGGTGCCGATGTGCGTCATGGCGCTGCGCCGGAACATCCAGGCCTGGCCGGGGCTGATCGGCTATGCGATCTACTTCCTGATGGGCTCGGTGCACTTCGCCAAGAACTTGCAGTGGCTACCCTACACGCAGCTCACGCAGTACAGCTACGTGTTCGGCAGCATCCTGCACATCATGGCCTTCTTCTTCGCGCTGGGCTGGCGCGTGCGCCATCGCGAGCGGCGGGCGCTCTCGCTCTCGCTGCGGCATCGCGCGCGGCTCGCGCAGCGCGTGAACGAGCGCACGCGCGACCTGCGCCAGGAGATCGCCGAGCACCATCGCACGCACGACCAACTGGCGCTGGCATTGCGCGAGCAGCGCGGCCTGCTGGCGATGGTGTCGCACGAGTTCCGCACGCCGCTCGGAACCATCGGCGGCTCGGCGCAGATCCTCTCGGACGACCGGCTCGGGCTGGCGCGCGAGGAGGTCAAGAAGGAGGCCGAGAAGATCAGCCGCACGGTCTTTCGCATGCGCGACCTGGTCGACACCCTGCTGGCCGACGAATGGCTCGATGCCTCGAGCAACAACCTGAGCCTGGCGCCGATCGAGCTCGCGGTCTTCCTGCGCGAGAAGATCGAGGAGCACAACGAGGGCGTCGCCGGCGGGCGCATCTCGCTGCAGCTCGACGCGCGCGAGCTGCCGGTGCTGGCGGACGAGACGCTGATGCACATCGCGATGGACAACCTGCTGACCAACGCCATCAAGTACGCGCCGCCGCATTCGCCGGTGCGCGTGCGCGCCGGCATCCGGCGCTGCCGCTCCGACGATTTTCCCGAAGGCGACGCGATACCGGGCGTCTGCATCCAGGTGTGCGACGAAGGCCCGGGCTTCATGCCGCAGGACCTGACGCACGTGTTCGAGCGCTTCTATCGCGCGGCCGGCGTGCGGCGCATTCCGGGCATCGGACTGGGCCTGCACATGGTGCACCGCATCGCCACGGTTCACGGTGGCAGCGTGGTCGCATCCAACGGGCCCGGCGAGGGCGCCGTGCTGACGCTGACGCTGCCGCTCCTGGGCAGCGCCGAGCCGCCGGAAACCCGCCGTGCGATCGCGATGTCGATGGCCGACCCCGGAGGCGGCCGATGACCGCCGCCACCCGCGTGCTGGTCATCGAGGACGACGAGGACCTGCGCGACACGGTGCTGCGCTACCTGCGCGGCGTGGGCATGCTGGCCCATGGCGTGGACAGCGCCGAGAAGCTCGACGCGGAACTGGAGCGGCAGGATTTCGATGCCGTGGTGTGCGACGTCAACTTGCCGGGCGAGGATGGATTCAGCGTGCTGGCGCGGCTGCGATCGCGCAGCGCCATGCGCATCGTGATGCTGACCGCGCGCGGCATGCTGAACGACCGCCTGCATGGACTGGGACTGGGCGCCGACTACTACCTGGTCAAGCCGGTGAACCTGCGCGAGCTCGAGATGGTGCTCAACAACCTGCTGCAGCGCAGCCAGGAAACGCCGGGGCAGGGGACGCGCGAGCCCGGTGTCGCGGAGGCCGGCGAACTCGCCGTGCACGCGCCCTGGCGCTATCACTACACCACCTGGCTGCTGCTGTCGCCCACCGGCCAGCGCGTGCAGTTGTCGAACGCGGAAGCGCGGCTGCTGCAATGCCTGATCGAGCAGCCGCGCGAAGTGGTGGACCGCGGCACGCTGCTCGCGGCGATGGGGCGGCCCGGCCTCGAAGCCTACGAGCGCAACCTCGATGTCACGGTCTCGCGCCTGCGGCGCAAGGCCGAGCAGGCCAGCGGCGAGAAGCTGCCGATCGTCGCGGTGCGCGGCGAGGGCTACAGCTTCCAGGGGGATGCGCGCATCGAGCCTTGAGCCATGCGAGTACCAAGGCATTCCTTTGTCGGCGAGGCCACGGTTTTCCAGGGGGATTTGCGGGGTTCATTGCAAGAAAAAGTAAGGTGCAAATCGAATAGCGGAACTTGAGAATTTCGCTCGAAGCGGCAGCGCAGTGATGCCGCACATGCCATGCGCCTCCTCGCGACTGCATGGCAGGAGGAGACCCCCCATGAACAGCCATTCGACAGCCATCGCCCACGCGGCATCGGCTGCATTCGCTTCTGTCCGAAGCGCCTTCCGCACGCCGACCACGGAAGCGAGCCGTTCATGAACAGCGCCTACAAGACGATCTGGAATGCCGCGATCGGCGCCTGGGTGGCCGTCTCGGAAACGACGCGTGCGCGCGGCAAGCGCAGCGCCAGCCGGCGCGCGGGCCGCACGGCAGGTCTCGTGGGGCTGACGAAGGTCGGCATGCTGGCGGCGCCCGTATTTCTCGCGACCGGCTTCTTTCCGGCGCAGGCGGTGTGCACGACTGCGGGCAGCAACGTGACCTGCAACGGCGCAGCCAACCCGCTGGCGCCGAGTTTTGCGAACGGCGGCAGCAATCTGAACGTGACACTGAACCCCGGGGCGACCCTCGGCGTGCTGCTGGGTGTGGGCGGCAATGCGATGACGCTGACGGGTTCCGACGTCAAGCTCACGAACAATGGCCGGATCGATCCGCAGTTGTTCGGCGGCGGCGGCGGCATCCTGTCCTCGGGCGTCGTGTTGGGCAACGCCAATTCCAGCACGGCCACCGTCGTCAATAACGGGATGATCGGCGGGACCAGGCTCTTCTCCGTCGGTCTGACCGGCCTCGCGCTTGCGGTGCAGAACAGCGGCATCACATCGATCACCAACACGGGAACGATGACCACGGGGCCCGTCGTCGGCTCGACCATGAATGCGGCCGACGCGGCCGTGGTCGCCGCCTACGGCGGCGCGCAGGTCAACATGGTGAACACGGAGACCGGAACGATCACCGGCCGCATCGCGTTCGAGAGCCCGACCAGCGGCGGCAACAGCTTCACCAACGCGGGCACGATCAACGGCAGCGTTTCGCTCGGCACCGGGGAGCGCGACGACACCTTCTTCGCGGTCACCGGCTCGAGCATCACCGGTGGATCCGCACCGGCCAGCTTGCTGGCATTGCCGTCGGGCGGCAGCCTGAACTTCGCGGCCGGCGGCACGGTCGATGCGGGCCTGGGCGGCACCGACCTGCTGGTGCTGCGCAACACCCTCAGCGGTCCCGGTTCGGGCAATGCCGGCGAGGGCACGATCAAGGCCTCGCAGTACCTGAACTTCGAGAACCTGCAGGTCGACAGCGGCACCTGGACCCTGAACGGTGCGGTGGTCAGCGGCAGCGCCCTGCTTCGCGGCGGCGTCGCGATCTTCGACGATGCGGGCGCCTTCGGCACCGGCACGCTGACGGGCAGGGGCGGCGCGATGCAGGCCGCGGTGAACGGCCTCACGCTGGGCCAGAACGTGAACCTCGTCAGCGGCCTGATCGTGCAGGGTGACAACAGCTTCACGCTGGGCGGCACGGTCAGCGGCGACAGCGGATTCATCAAGAACGGCACCGGCACGCTCACGCTGAACGGCGTCAACACCTTCAGCGGCGGTTTCGCGCTCAACGGCGGCGGCCTGACGCTGGGCAACGCGAGCGCGCTCGGCTCGGGCCTGTTCCTGGTGGGTGGCAATGTCGCTCTCAACACCTTCTTCACCGGCACGCTCAACAACCAGGTGCAGCTCAGCGGCGCGCTGACGCTCGACGGGACGGGCACGCTGACCTTCGGCGCACCCATCTCGGGGGCCGGCAGCCTGAGGTCGAACGGCAACCTTGCACTGGCCGCCAGCAACACCTATGGCGGCGGCACGACGATGGGCGGCGGCAGGCTGGACGTGGGCAGCAACACGGCGCTCGGCACCGGCGACCTCACCATCGACGGCGCCTCCGTGCTGACCGGCGCGGCCGGCGTGACGCTCGCCAACAACGTGGTGCTCAACAACACGCTGAACTTCGGCGCGGCCGGCAGCGGCGGCGCGCTCACGCTCAATGGCGTGATCAGCGGCGCCGGCGGCATCAGCCTGGCCGGCGCGCCGGGCGTCACGCTCAACGGCGCCAACACCTTCACCGGTGGCTTCAACCTCGGCGCCGGCACGCTCACCGTGGGCAACGACACGGCGCTGGGCCAGGCCGGCGTCACGGTCAGCGGCCCGAGCTCGCTCGAGGCGAACCAGGCGGTGAGCCTCGCCAACGACTTCCGCCTCAATGCGGCGCTCACCGTCGGCGGCAGCAACGACCTCGCGCTCAACGGCGCGATCACCGGCCTGCGCGCATTGACGAAGAACGGCACGGGTCGCCTCACGCTGGGCGGCGCGAACAACTTCTCGGGCGGCGTGAACCTGGAATCCGGCGCGCTGCGCGTGGGCACCGACACCTCGCTGGGCGGCGGCGACCTGACGGTGAGCGGCACCGCCGCGCTCGACGCGAGCGCGGCCGTGAACCTCGCGAACGACGTGGTGCTCAATGCGAACCTGAACGTCGATGGCGCGAACGACATCGCGCTCGGCGGCCAGATCCTGGGCACCGGCGGCATCATCTACAGCGGCACCGGCACCCTGACGCTCGGCAAGGCCAACGGCTTCACCGGCGGCACCACGCTCAACAGCGGCACGCTGAGCCTCGGCGACAGCCTCGCGCTGGGGGGCGGCAAGCTCCTGGTGGCCGGCAACGCGAACCTGCGCAGCGGCGTGGCGAACATCGGGGTGAACAACGGCGTGTCGCTGGGTGCCGGCGCCACGCTCGGCGTGGACGGCAGCAACCCGCTGACGCTGACCGGCACCATCGACGGCGACGGCGCGCTCGCGTTGTCCGGCACGGGCGCGGTGGGACTGACCGGTGCCAACACCTACGGCGGCGGCACGACCGTCGCGGGCACCACGCTGATCGTCGCCAACACCAGCGGCAGCGCCACCGGCAGCGGCGCGGTGCAGGTGCAGGGCGGCGGCACGCTCGGCGGCAGCGGCAGCATCGCGGGCACGGTGAACGTGGGCGAGGGCATCCTGTCGCCCGGTGCCGGCGGCGCGGGCACGCTGACCGTCGGCGGCCTGAACCTCGCGGCCGGCTCGACGCTGAACTACGAGCTCGGCCAGGCCGGCGTGGCGGGCGGGGCGCTCAACGACCTGATCAGCGTCAACGGCAATCTGCAACTCGACGGCACGCTCAACGTGACGCAGTCGCAGGGCGGCAAGTTCGGTGCCGGTCTCTACCGGCTCATCGACTACACGGGCACGCTGACCGACAACGGCCTGGAGATCGGCACCGCGCCGACCGACGCGAAGAACCTGCAGGTGCAGACCAGCGTCGCGAACCAGGTCAACCTGGTCAACAGCGACGGCGTGACGCTCACGCTCTGGGACGGCGGCGATCCCGCGAACTTCAACGACGGCAAGATCGCCGGCGGCAGCGGCACCTGGCGCGCGGGGGGCTCGACCTCGAGCTGGACCGGCGTCGACGGCGCGCTCAACGCCGGCTGGCAGCAGGATGGCGTGGCCATCTTCAGCGGCCAGGCCGGCATCGTCACGGTCGACACCCAGGGCGGGGCGAAGCCGGTGGGCATCGGCGGCGCGCAGTTCGCGGTCGACGGCTACACGGTCAACGGCGATGCGCTCACGATCGGCGCGCCGGCCACGGTGGTGCGCGTGGGCGACGGCACCGCGGCGGGTGCGGGCATGACCGCGACCATCGCTTCCGAGATCGCCGGCGCGGGCGGCCTGGTCAAGGACGACCTGGGCACGCTGGTGCTGGACGGCAGCAACAGCTACAGCGGCGGCACCACCGTCAAGGGCGGCATCCTGCAGATCGCGTCGGATGCCAACCTCGGCGCGGTCGGGGGCGGCCTCGCGCTCGAAGGCGCCACCTTGCACGTGACGGGCGACACGGCCAGCAAGCGCGCCGTGAGCCTGGGCACGGGGGTCAACAGCTTCGACATCGACCAGACCGTCGCGCTGGACGGCACGGTCAGCGGCGCGGGCAGCCTGCGCAAGATCGGCGCGGGCACCTTGCAGCTCGGTGCGGCCAATGCATACGTCGGCGGCACCGACGTCGCCGCGGGCGCGGTCGAGGCCCTGGTCACGGGCGCACTGGGCAGCGGCCCGGTGTCGGTGGCGGACAACGCCTCGCTGGCCTTCACCAACACGGCCGAAGCGGGCGCGCTCGCGATCACCGTGGCCGCGCGCGGTGGCGCGCCGGGCGACAACGGCGGCTTCGTCGCGTTCCGCGACAGCAGTTCGGCCGGCGATGCGAGCATCACGACGAACCAGGGCGCCTCGGTCGAGTTCCGCGACGCCTCGAGCGCGGGCAATGCGGTGATCGAGAACCGCGGCGGCTCGACCACGCTGTGGTTCAACGCGAATGGCGGCAAGGCGCAGATCACGAACTTCGCCGGCGGGCTGGTCAACCTGCTCGACGACGCGAGCGCGGGGCAGGCGCGGCTGGTCAATGGGAACGGCGGGGTGATCGACATCGCCGACCGTGCGAGCGCGGACCAGGCCACGGTGGTGAACGACGCGGGGGCGCTGCTGCGCATCAGCAAGCTCACTACGGCGGGTGTGAGCATCGGCTCGCTCGAGGGTGCGGGCGACGTGCAGCTGGGGGCCAAGGCGTTGACCACCGGCGGATTGAACACGAGCACCACGCTGTCGGGCACGATCAGCGGCAATGGTGGGGCGGTCGTGAAGGTCGGCAGCGGCACGCTCGGCCTGAACGGTGCCAATACCTACACCGGTGGCACCACGGTGGCGGGCGGCACGCTCGCCGCGAACAACGCGAGTGGCAGCGCGACCGGCACTGGCGGCGTGCAGGTGCAGTCGGGCGCCATGCTCGCGGGCTCCGGCAGCATCGCGGGCACGGTCACGGTCGCCGACGGCGGCGTGCTGTCGGCCGGCAATGGCGGTGTCGGCACACTCACGCTCGGTGGCCTGAACCTCGCGGCCGGCTCCGTGCTGAACTACGAGCTCGGCCAGGCCGGCGTGGCCGGCGGCGCGTTCAACGACCTGATCAGCGTCAACGGCAACCTGCAGCTCGACGGCACGCTCAACATCGCGCAGTCCGCGGGCGGCAAGTTCGGCGCCGGCCTCTACCGGCTCATCGACTACACCGGCACGCTGACCGACAACGGGCTGGACATCGGCACGGCACCGACCGACGCGAAGAACCTGCAGGTGCAGACCGCGGTGGCGAACCAGGTCAACCTGGTCAACAGCGAAGGCGTGACGCTCACCTTGTGGGATGGCAGCACGCCCGCGAACTTCAACGACGGCAAGGTCGCGGGCGGCAGCGGCACCTGGCGCGCGGGTGGCTCGACCTCGAGCTGGACCGGCATCGACGGCAAGCTCAACGGCGGCTGGCAGCAGGACGGCGTGGCCATCTTCAGCGGCCAGGCCGGCACCGTCACGGTCGACACCCAGGTCGGTGCGAATCCGGTGCGCCTCGGCGGCGCGCAGTTCGCGGTCGACGGCTACACGATCAACGGCGACGCGCTCACGATCACCGCACCCCAGACGTTGGTGCGCGTGGGTGACGGCACGGCCGCGAGCGCGGGCATGAGCGCGACCATCGCGGCCGCGATCGGCGGCGCGGGCGGCCTGGTCAAGGACGACGGCGGCACGCTGATCCTGGGCGGCAGCAACAGCTACACGGGCGGCACCACGGTCAAGGGCGGCATCCTGCAGATCTCTGCCGACAACAACCTCGGCGCGGCCGGCACGGGCCTCGCGCTCGACGGCGGCACGCTGCGCCTCGCGGCGGGCAGCGCGCCCTTCTTCAGCGCGCGTGCGGTCGCACTGGGCACGGGCGGCGGCATCGTCGACCTCAACGATGCGGTCTGGGGCCTGGGCGCTCCCATCAGCGGCGACGGCTCGCTCACCGTCACCGGCAAGGGCGGCTCGATCGACCTGACGGTGGCCAACAGCTACAAGGGCGGCACCGTGGTGCAGGGCGGCGCGAGCGTGACGGCAGGTGCCAGCGCGGCCTTCGGCAGCGGCGCGGTGCAGCAGCAGGGCATCCACACGCGCGTGACCTTCCTCAACGCGGCCAGCGCCGGCGCCAATAACTACACCGTGGCGCGCGCCGGCACGACCGATGGCGACAACCGCCTGGCCTTCACGCAGAACGCGACGGCCGGCAGCGCGAACATCACGGTCAATGGCGGCACCTGGGAGTCGGCCCTCGTCAACGCGCTGGAATTCGCGGACAGCACCAGCGCCGGGACGGCGACCATCACCAACAAGGGCGGTGCAGTCTTCTTCCAGCAAAACGCGAATGCAGGCAGCGCGACGATCGACAACGGCGCCCGCAGCCTCGTGGAGTTCATCGGCACGTCGAGCGCGGGCAGCGCGCGGATCGACAATGCGACCGAGGGCGTGGTGCGCTTTGCCGATAGTGCGACGGGCTCTGCGGCGACCGTGACCAATGCCGCCGGCGGCGTGGTCGACGTCGCGGGGGCGACCGCCAAGGCCGGTGTCGAGCTCGGCTCGCTGTCGGGCGCGGGCGGCGTGGTGCTCGGTGGCACGCAGCTCACGCTCGGCGGGCTGGGTGGCAGCGAGGCGATCTCGGGCATCGTCAGCGACAAGGGCAGCGTCTTCCTGCCGCCGGACACGGGGGCGGGCGGTTCGATCGTCAAGGTCGGCGCGGGCACGCTCACGCTGAGCGGCGCCAACACCTACACGGGCGGCACCACGGTGGCGGCCGGCACGCTGGCCGCGAACAACGCGAGTGGCAGCGCGACCGGCACGGGCGCCGTGCAGGTGCAATCGGGCGCGGCCTTGGCTGGCACCGGCAGCATCGCGGGCGCGGTCACGGTGGCCAAGGGCGGCACCCTGTCGGCGGGCAATGGCGGCGTCGGCACCCTGAGCGTCGGCGCGCTGAGCCTCGATGCCGGCTCGACGCTCAACTACGAGCTCGGCCAGGCCGGCGTGGCCGGCGGCGCGTTCAACGACCTGATCAGCGTCAACGGCAACCTGCAGCTCGACGGCACGCTCAACATCGCGCAGTCCGCGGGCGGCAAGTTCGGCGCCGGCCTCTACCGCCTGATCGACTACACGGGCACGCTGACCGACAACGGCCTGGAGATCGGCACGGCACCGACCGACGCGAAGAACCTGCAGGTGCAGACCGCGGTGGCGAACCAGGTCAACCTGGTCAACAGCGAAGGCGTGGCGCTCACCTTGTGGGACGGCAGCACGCCCGCGAACTTCAACGACGGCAAGGTCGCGGGCGGCGGCGGCACCTGGCGCGCGGGCGGCTCGACCTCGAGCTGGACCGGCATCGACGGCAAGCTCAACGGCGGCTGGCAGCAGGACGGCGTGGCCGTCTTCAGCGGCCAGGCCGGTACGGTCACGGTCGACACCCAGGTCGGTGCGAATCCGGTGCGCCTCGGCGGCGCGCAGTTCGCGGTGAACGGCTACACGATCAACGGCGACGCGCTCACGATCACCGCACCCCAGACGGTGGTGCGCGTGGGTGACGGCACCAATGCGGGCGCGGGCATGACGGCGACCATCGCGTCCGCGCTGACCGGTACCGGCGGCCTGGTGAAGGAAGACCTCGGCACGCTGGTGCTCGACAGCGTCAACAGCTACAGCGGCGGCACCACCATCAAGGGCGGCGTGCTGCAGATCGCTTCCGACGGCAACCTCGGCGCGGAGACGGGAGGCCTCGCGCTCGAGGACGGCGCCACGCTGCACGTGACCGGCGGCGCTTCGGGCACGCGGGCCGTGAGCCTGGGCGCGGGTGTGGCCACTTTCGAGGTGGTCCCGGTCGAGACCCTGAGCCTCGGGGGCAAGGTCAGCGGCGCGGGCCGCCTGCGCAAGACCGGCGCGGGGCTGCTGCAGCTCATCGTGGCCAACGACTACACGGGCGGCACCGAGATCGCGCAGGGCAGGATCAATGCGACGGTGACGGACGCGCTCGGCAGCGGGCCGGTGTCGGTGGCGGGCAATGCCACGCTGGTCTTCGCCAACACGGCCGAGGCGGGCAAGCTCGCGATCACCGCGGCCGCGAGTGGCGGCGCGCCGGCCGACAAGGGCGGCTTCGTGCAGTTCATCAACGGCAGCTCGGCCGGCGAAGCGACCCTGGTGGCGAACCAGGGCGCCTCGATCGAATTTCGCAACACCTCGAGCGCGGGCAAGGCCGTGATCGAGAACCGCGGTGGCTCGACCGACTTTCGGCTCAATGCCAGCGCGGGCCAGGCGCAGATCACCAACCTCGCGGGTGGCCGCATCCGCCTGTTCGACGACGCGAGCGCGGGGCAGGCACGGCTGGTCAACGAAAGCGGCGGGCTGATCGACTTCTTCGACCGCGCGAGCGCCGACCAGGCCACGGTGGTCAACAACGCGGGCGCGAAGCTCGATATCGGCAGCCTCGTCAATGCGGGCACCAGCGTCGGTGCGCTCGACGGCGCGGGCGACGTGCTGCTGGGCGCGAAGGCGCTGACCACGGGTGGGCTCAACACCAGCACCACCCTGTCGGGCACGATCAGCGGAGCCGGTGGCTCGGTCGTCAAGGTGGGCAGCGGAACGCTGGCGCTCACGGGGGCCAACAGCTACACCGGTGGCACCACGGTGGCGGCCGGCACGCTGGCCGCGAACAACGCGAGCGGCAGCGCGACCGGCACGGGCGCGGTGCAGGTACAGGGCGGCGCCACGCTCGCGGGCACCGGCAGCATCGCGGGCGCGGTCACGGTCGCCAAGGGCGGCACCCTGTCGGCGGGCAATGGCGGCGTCGGCACCCTGAGCGTCGGCGCGCTGAGCCTGGATGCCGGCTCGACGCTGAACTACGAGCTGGGCCAGGCCGGCGTGGCGGGCGGAACGCTCAACGACCTGATCAACGTCAACGGCAACCTGCAGCTCGACGGCACGCTCAACGTGGCCGAGAGCGCGGGCGGCAAGTTCGGCGCGGGGCTGTACCGCCTCATCAACTACACCGGCACGCTGACCGACAACGGGCTGGACATCGGCACCGCGCCGACGGGCAAGCTCTCGGTGCAGACCTCGGTCGCGAACCAGGTCAACCTGCTCAACAGCGACGGCCTCGTGCTGAACCTCTGGGACGGCGGCAACAGCGCCAACTTCAACGACGGCAAGATCGCGGGCGGCGCAGGCACCTGGCGCGCGGGCGCGCCCGGCGACAACTGGACCGACGCCAACGGGCTGGCCAACGGCACCTGGGTGCAGGACGGCTTCGCGATCTTCGGCGGCCAGGCCGGCACGGTCACGGTGGACAACAAGGGCGCGGGCGGTGCGGTGCGCCTGGGCGGCGCGCAGTTCGCGGTCGATGGCTACGCGATCAACGGCGACCCGCTCACCATCACCGCACCCCAGACGGTGGTGCGCGTGGGCGACGGCTCCAGCGCGAGCGCGGGCATGACCGCGACCATCGCGGCGTCGATCGGCGGCGCGGGCGGCCTCGTGAAGGACGACGGCGGCACGCTGGTGCTGACCGGCAACAACAGCTATGCGGGCGGCACCACGGTCAAGGGCGGCATCCTGCAGATCTCGGCCGACAACAACCTCGGTGCGTTCGGCAAGGGCCTGGCGCTCGATGGCGGCACCTTGCGCATCGCGACCGGCTCCGCGCCGTTCTTCGCCTCGCGCGCGCTCGCGCTGGGCGCGGGCGGCGGCACCATCGACCTGGGCAACAGCGTCTTCGGCGTGGGTGGCCTCGTCAGCGGCAACGGGCTGCTCACCGTGACCGGCAAGGGCGGCACCCTGGGCCTGGTGGCGGCCAACAGCTACAGCGGCGGCACGCTGCTGCAGGACGGCGCGAGCATCACCACCACCGCGAGCGGCGTGCTCGGCAGCGGTGCGGTGCGCCAGCAGGGCAACGGCACCACGCTGCTCTACACCGACAAGGCGAGCGCGGGCGGCAACGACTACACCGTGGGCCGCGCCGCGAGCGCGGACAGCGGCAACATGCTGGCCTTCGCGCAGAACGCCACGGCCGCGAGCTCGAAGATCACGCTCAACGGCGCGGGCTGGCAGACAGCGGGCGTGAGCTCGGTGCAGTTCAGCGGCAACACCAGCGCCGGCACGTCGACCATTGCCAACGCGGGCGGGTCGGTCTACTTCTTCCAGGATGCCAGCGCCGGCAGCGCGACCATCGCCAACGGCGGCAAGAGCCAGCTGAGCTTCGGCGGCAACGCCACGGCCGGCGGCGCGCAGATCGGCAATGCATCGGGCGGCCTGGTGCGCTTCGCCGACAACAGCTCGGGCACGGGTGCCACGGTCGCCAATGCCGCGGGCGGCGTGGTCGATGTCTCGGGCTCGACCGCCAAGACCGGCGTGGAACTGGGCTCGCTCTCGGGCGCGGGCGCTGTCGTTCTCGGCGCCACGCGGCTCACCGTGGGCGGGCTGAACACCAGCGACACGCTGTCGGGAACCGTCAGCGACAAGGGCAGCGTGTTCGCGCAGCCGGGTTCAGGCACGGGCGGTTCGATCGTCAAGGTCGGCAGCGGCACGCTCACGCTGAGTGGCGCGAACAGCTATACCGGCGGCACGACGGTGGCGGGTGGCACGCTCGCCGTGAACAACGTCAGCGGCAGCGCCACGGGCACGGGCGCCGTGCTGGTGCAAGGCGGCGCGACACTCGCGGGCAGCGGCAGCATCGCGGGCGCGGTGAGCATCGCCAAGGGCGGCGTGCTGTCGGCGGGCAACGGGGGCCCCGGCACCTTGACGCTCGGCAGCCTGAGCTTGGCCGATGGCGCGGCGCTGAACTACCAGCTCGGCCAGGCCAACACCGTCGGCGGTCCGCTCAACGACCTCGTCAACGTCAATGGCAACCTGCAGCTCGACGGCACGCTCAACGTGGCGCAGTCCGCGGGCGGCAGCTTCGGCGCGGGCCTGTACCGGCTCATCAGCTACACGGGCAGCCTGACCGACAACGGCCTGGACATCGGCACCGCACCCGGCGCCAAGACCGACCTGCAGGTGCAGACCTCGGTGGCGCAGCAGGTCAACCTGGTCAACCGCGCGGGCCTGTCGCTGAACTTCTGGGATGGCGGCGACGCGAGCAAGTACAACGACGGCCAAGTGGCCGGCGGCTCGGGCACCTGGCGTGTCGGGATTCCGGGCGACGGCTGGACCGGTGTCGACGGCAAGATCAATGCGGCCTGGGCGCAAGGTCAGTTCGCGGTGTTCGGCGGCACTGCCGGTACTGTCACGGTCAATGACGCGGGCGGCACGGTGCGCATCACCGGCGCGCAATTCGCCACCGACGGCTACCGCGTGCAGGGCGATGCGATCGAGCTCGGCAATGCCGCGACCACCGTGCGCGTGGGCGACGGCACCGTGGCCGGCGCGGGCATGACCGCGACCATCGCGTCCTCGCTGTCCGGCACGGGCGGCCTGGTCAAGGAAGACCAGGGCACCCTGGTGCTCGATGGCAGCAACAGCTACAGCGGCGGCACCACCGTCAAGGGCGGCATCCTGCAGATCGCTTCGGACGCCAACCTCGGCGCGGCCACGGGTGGCCTCGCGCTCGAAGGCACCACCCTGCATGTGACCGGCGACAGCACCGGGACGCGCGCCGTGAGCCTGGGGGCGGGTGTCAACAGCTTCGACATCGACCGGACCGTTGCGCTCAATGGCACCGTGAGCGGCGCGGGCAGCCTGCGCAAGATCGGCGCGGGCATCTTGCAGCTCGGTGCGGCCAACGCATACGCCGGCGGCACCGACATCGCCGCGGGCGCGGTCGAGGCACTGGTCACGGGCGCGCTCGGCAGCGGCCCGGTGTCCGTGGCGGACAACGCCTCGCTGGCCTTCACCCACACGGCCGAAGCGGGCGCGCTCGCGATCACGGTGGCTGCGCGCGGCAAGGCACAGACCGACAACGGCGGCTTCGTCGCGTTCCGCGACAGCAGCTCGGCCGGCAACGCGAGCATCACGGTGAACCAGGGGGCCTCGGTCGAGTTCCGCGACAGCTCGAGCGCGGGCAATGCAGTGATCGAGAACCGCGGCGGCTCGACCACGCTGTGGTTCAACGCGAATGGCGGCAAGGCACAGATCACGAACTTCGCCGGTGGACAGGTCAACCTGCTCGACGACGCGAGCGCCGGGCAGGCGCGCCTGGTCAACGAGAGCGGTGGGGTGATCGATTTCGCGGACCGCGCGAGCGCGGACCAGGCGACGGTGGTGAACAACGCGGGGGCGCTGCTGCGCATCGGCCAGCTCACCACGGCGGGTGTGTCGATCGGCTCGCTCGAGGGCGCGGGTGACGTGCAACTGGGCGCGAAGGCGCTGACCACGGGTGGCCTGAACACGAGCACCACGCTGTCGGGCACGATCAGCGGCAACGGTGGGTCGGTCGTGAAGGTCGGCAGCGGCACGCTCGGCTTGAACGGTGCCAACACCTATACCGGTGGCACGACGGTGGCGGGCGGCACGCTTGCAGTGAACAACACGAGCGGCAGTGCGACCGGCACCGGCGCGGTGCAGGTGCAGGGCGGTGCAACGCTCGCGGGCAATGGCAGCGTGGCGGGTGCAGTCAACGTCGCCAAGAGCGGCATCTTGTCGGCGGGCAATGCAGGCGTTGGCACGCTGACGCTCGGCGGCCTGAGTCTGGCCGACGGTGCGGTATTGAACTACGACCTGGGCCAGGCCAACACCGTGGGCGGCGCGCTCAACGACCGCGTGCAAGTCAACGGCAACCTGCAACTCGACGGCACGCTCAACGTGGCGCAATCGAAGGGCGGCGTGTTCGGCGCGGGCATCTACCGCCTGATCGACTACACCGGCAGCCTGACCGACAACGGCCTGGACATCGGCAGCGCGCCGATCGCGGCGAAGGACCTGCAGGTGCAGACCTCGCTGGCGCAGCAAGTCAATCTCGTGAATCGCACGGGCCTGTCGCTCAACTTCTGGGATGGCGGCGACAACACCAAGTACAACGACGGCAAGATCGCCGGCGGCGCGGGCACCTGGCGTGTGGGCGTGCCCGGCGATGGCTGGACCGGTGCCGACGGCAAGATCAATGCGGCCTGGGCACAGGACCAGTTCGCGGTCTTCGGAGGCACCGGTGGCACGGTCACGGTCAGCAACGCGGGCGGCACGGTGCGCATCAACGGCGCGCAGTTCGCGGCCGACGGCTATGTGCTGCAGGGCGATGCGATCGAGCTCGGTGCTTCGGGCACGGTGGTGCGCGTGGGCGATGGCTCGGGCACCGACGCCACGCGCAGTGCCGCAGTGAACGTCGCGCTGACTGGCGCGGGCGGTCTGGTCAAGGACGACGTGGGCCGCCTGGTCCTTGGTGGTACCAACACCTACACCGGTGGCACCACGGTCAAGGCCGGCGTGCTGCAAGGCGATACGGCGAGCCTGCAAGGCGGCATCGTCAACGGTGCCGAGGTGGTGTTCGACCAGGCCAAGGCCGGCAGCTATGCCGGCACGATGAGCGGCAGCGGCAAGCTGCGCAAGATCGGCACGGGCACGCTGGCCTTGACGAGTGCCAACAGCTACGCAGGCGGCACCTTCGTCGACGCAGGCACGCTGGCCACCGACGTCACGGGCGCCCTCGGCAGCGGCGCGGCGAGCGTGGCCTCGGGCGGCACGCTGCAACTGGGTGGCAGTTTCGATGCAGGCACCACGGCCATCGGCAACCAGGGAACGGTGCGCTTCCAGGGCAAGGCGAACGCGGGCACGTCGACCATCACCAACGCCACGGGCGGCGTGCTGGCCTTCGCGGACGACGCCTCGGCCGACAAGGCCACGGTGCTCAACCAGGCCGGCGCGCAGGTGCGCATCGACCAGGCGACCACCGGCGTGAGCTTCGGCTCGATCGGCGGCGCCGGCGACCTCGTGCTCGGTGCCAAGGCGCTGACGCTGGGCGCCAGCGGCGACAACGCCACGCTGTCGGGCACGATCAGCGGCACGGGTGGTTCGGTCGTCAAGGTGGGCAGCGGCACGCTGACGCTGACGGGCGCGAACACGTACACCGGCGGCACCACGGTGGGCGCGGGCACGCTGAGCGTGAACAACAAGAGCGGCAGTGCCACGGGCACGGGCGCGGTGCAGATCCAGAGTGGCGCGACGCTCGCGGGCAGCGGCAGCATCGCGGGCGCGGTCACCGTCGACAAGGGCGGCGTCCTCGCCGCGGGCAACAGCCCCGGCACGCTGACACTCGGTGCACTGACCCTGGCCGGCGGCTCCACGCTGAACTACGAACTCGGCCAAGCCGGTGTTCCTGGCGGCGCGCTCAACGACCTGATCAACGTCACCGGCAACCTGAACCTCGACGGCACGCTGAACATCGCGCAATCCGCGGGCGGCAGCTTCGGCCCCGGCCTGTATCGCTTGATGAGCTACGGCGGCAGCTTCACCGACAACGGCCTGGACATCGGCACCGTGCCGGGCTCGGCCAAGACGGCCGACCTGCAGGTGCAGACCTCGGTGGCGAACCAGGTCAACCTGGTGAACCGCGCGGGCCTGTCGCTGAACTTCTGGGATGGCGGCGACAGCACCAAGTACAACGACGGCCAGGTGGCCGGCGGCAGTGGCACCTGGCGCGTGGGCAACCCGCAGCCCTCGATGGATGGCTGGACCGACATGGACGGCAAGCTCAACGCCAACTGGGCACAGAACCAGTTCGCGGTGTTCGGCGGCAAGGCCGGCACCGTGACGGTCGATGCAGCAGGCGGTGCTGTGCGCATCGCCGGTGCGCAGTTCGCCACCGACGGCTATGTGGTGCAGGGCGATGGCATCGTGGTGGACAACGCCAACTCGGTGATCCGCGTGGGCGACGGCACGGCCGCGGGCGCGGCGATGACGGCCACGCTCAATGTCGCGCTCAGCGGCACGGGCGGGATCTCGAAGGAGGATGCGGGCCGGTTGATCCTCGGTGGCACCAACACCTATACCGGTGGCACCACCGTCAAGGGTGGCGTGCTGCAGGGCAGCGCGACGAGCCTGCAGGGCACTATCGTCAACAACGCCGAAGTTGCCTTCGACCAGGGCAAGACTGCCGGGACCTATGCGGGCGTCATGAGCGGGACTGGCAAGCTGCGCAAGATCGGCACGGGCACGCTGACCTTGAGCAGCGCCAACAGCTATAGCGGTGGCACGTTGGTGGATGCCGGCACGCTGACGACTGACACCACGGGTGCGTTGGGAACTGGTCCTGCCAGCATCGCTTCGGGTGCCACGCTGCAGTTCGGCGGCAAGGCCGATGCGGGCAAGCTCGCGATCGCCAATGCAGGCACCTTGCGGCTGCAGGACACCGCGAGCGCTGCAGGCGCCACGGTGACCAACGCGGCGGGCGGCCAGGTGCGCATCGACCTCACGACCACCGGCACGAGCATCGGCTCGCTCAGTGGCGCGGGCGATGTGGTGCTCGGCGCGAAGACGCTGACCACGGGCGCCATCGGCGGCGACAACACGATCTCGGGTGCCATCACCGGCACCACAGGTTCACTCGTCAAGGTCGGCGCAGGCACGCTCACGCTCGCAGGCACCGCCAACTACGCAGGCGAGACCCGCGTGACGGGCGGCACCCTGAAGGCCGGCGCCACCAACGCCTTCAGCGCAGCATCGAGCGCTGTGGTTGCCAGCGGCGCCACGCTCGACCTCGGCGGCTTCAGCCAGAAGATGGCCGGCCTCACCAACGCCGGCACGGTCTCCCTGCTGGGCACGTTCCCCGGCACCACGCTCACCTTGACCGGCCCCTACGTCGGCAACAACGGCGTGCTGCGCCTCGGTGCGAAGCTCGATAACCCCGGCATCGCCGACCGCCTGGTGCTCGACGGTGCCTCGGCCAGCGCGAGCGGCAAGACCACGGTGCAGGTCACCAACCTCGGCGGCCTGGGCGCACGCACCAGTGGCGCGGGCATCGAGCTGATCAGCGCCAAGAACGGCGCGACCACCACCGCGCAGAGCAGCAAGGACGCCTTCGTGCTCTCGGGCGGCCGCGTCGACGCCGGTGCCTACGAGTACCGCCTGTATGCCGGCGATGCGGGCGGCGAGGGCGAGAACTGGTACCTGCGCACCGAGGCCGAACCGGGCGCCTCGCTGCCGACCTACCGCGCCGAAGCCTCGCTGTTCGCTGCGCTGCCGAACCAGCTGCGCCAGAGCAACCTGGGCATGCTCGCGAGCCTGAGCCAGCGCATCGGCGACGACGACGTGCGCGGCAGCGGCGGCGCGAGCACGAGCGTGGACGGCGGCAACCGCAGGGCCTGGGGCCGGTTGATCTCCACCGACATGGACATCCGCCAGGGCGGGACCGTCTCGCCGCATGCCGAGGGCCGTGTGAGCGGGCTGCAGGCCGGCACCGACCTGTGGGCCAATGCGAACTGGCGCGCGGGCATCTACGTGGGCCAGCTCGAAGGCGATACGCGTGTCAGTGGCTTCAGCAGCGGGCTCTTGAACGGTGCTGCAGGCCGCAACGACCTGCGCAGCCAGTACCTGGGTCTGTACGGCACGTTCACGAGCGACGACGGCTTCTATGCCGACGCGGTGCTGCAGGCCGGCCGTCATCGCTACACGGTGCAACCGCAGCTGAGCGCGGGCGTGACAGGCAAGGGCAACAGCTTCCTGGCCTCGATCGAAGTCGGCAAGGCCTTCGCGCTCGGCTCGGGCGGCTGGTCGGTGGAGCCACAACTGCAGCTGATCCATCAGCGCCTGCGGCTGGACGACGTGGCGATCCCCGGTGCGCTGGTGCAGCAGGACGCCGACAGCAGCTGGACCGCGCGCGCGGGCGTGCGCATCAAGGGCAGCTTCGCGACGGGGGCCGGTACGCTTCAGCCCTATGCGCGCCTGAACGTCTACCGCAGCTCGAAGGGCAACGACATTGCCCGCTTCGTGAACCCGGCGGCGATCACGCCGGTGGGTGCGCCGATCGGCGGCACGAGCACCGAGCTGGCAGCGGGCTTCACGCTGGCGCTGAGCCAGCGCACGAGCCTCTATGGCGAACTGGGCAAGCAGTGGGCCTCGGGCGGCGTGGCGCGCGTGGGCAGCTCGGTCAATGCAGGGGTCGGCGTTCGCGTGAAGTGGTGAGATTTCAGTCCGGAGGCTTCCCGCCCTGGGCCTCGGCCCGCGCGGGAATCGCCTCGGTCCACACAGCGATGTCCTCGGGTGTCATCGTGCTCGCGGGCGTGAGGCGTCCATCGACATAGCCGAGCCGCTCGATGTCGTGCAGGAACTGCTCGCGCGAGAGCAGGGTGCCGGCGCACACGTTGTCCCCCGGGGCCTCCGTCGCGCGCAGCTCGCCGGCGAGGCGGCCCATCAGCATCGTCATCACCCAGCCGGGCACGTGGTCGCGCTCGGCGGGATAGATGTAGCCGAACAGCGTCAGGTGCGCCAGCAGCACGCGCCAGTGCGCGCCGAAGCGCTCCAGCAGCCCGGGCCAGTCGAGCCGCTGCGCGTTGACCTGCAGCAGGTGCGCGATGTCGCCGCCGTCGTAGCGCTCGCGTTCCATGATGAAGGCCTTCGACACCAGGCAGTCCTCCACGTTGGCGACGCAGACGGAAACGCCGAGCACGTCGGCGCGGCAGTTTCCATGGAACCAGCGCGCGTCCACCGGCATGAGGCCGTTGCCCGAATTGAAGATCAGGTCGATGAACTCCTGGCCGTCGTAGACCTTGCCGAGCCAGTGCGGAAAGGTCATCTCGGTGCGCCAGCCGTGCGCGAGCGCGACCTGCGCGATGCGCTCGTAGTCCTCGCGGCGGATGAAGAGGTCGAGGTCCTTGGTCGAGCGGCGGATGCCGGTGTAGCAGGCCTGCGCGAACGCGCCGCCGACGAGGAACGGAATGCCGGCCTCGTCGAGCGCGCGCAGCGCGCGCCGGTAGAAATCGGCCACCCGCGGCTCGACTTCGTCTTCGAGCGAGGGCGCGAGGATGGTGGAGGGCGTCATGCACGCAGTGAATGCCGCCGCGCCGGAGGCAGGGCAGGGGCAAAGGGCCCCATCGAATGTCAGACGGGCGCCTACAAGCGCAGCGGGATGAGGCCGATGACGGCGCGCGGCGGCGGGGTGCACGGTGGGTTGCATGCCTACGCCCAAATCATCCACCCACGTCCGCTTCGCCGCCGTCGGCGACATCCATGTGCAGAAGGACTCCGCGGGTTCGCTGCGCGACTTCTTCGCCCAGGCCGCCGACGAGGCCGACGCGCTGCTGCTGTGCGGCGACCTGACCGACTACGGCACGGCGGAGGAGGCGCGGGTGCTGGCCGAGGAGCTCGGCGGCCTCTCGATTCCCATCGTCGCCGTGCTGGGCAACCACGACTTCGAGTCGGGCACGCCCGAGGTGGTGAACGAGGCGTTGACGCGGATCGGCGTGCGCATGCTCGACGGCTCGGCCTGCGAGATCGAGGGCGTGGGCATCGCGGGCGTCAAGGGCTTCGCGGGCGGTTTCGGCCGCGCCTCGCTCGGCGCCTGGGGCGAGCCCGCGATCAAGATGTTCGTGCAGGAAGCGCTCAACGAGGCGATGAAGCTCGAATCGGCGCTCGCCAAGCTGCGCACCCGGCGCCGCATCGCGATGCTGCACTACGCGCCGATCGTGGGCACGGTGCAGGGCGAGCCGAGCGAGATCTTCGCCTTCCTCGGCAGCAGCCGGCTCGAGGAGCCGCTGCTGCGCTACCCGATCGATGCCGTGTTCCACGGCCATGCGCACCGCGGCACGCTCGAGGGTCGCACCATCAACGGCACGCCGGTCTACAACGTCGCCAAGCCGCTGCTGCAGCGCAGCCGGCCCGACGTGCCGCCGTTCCATCTCTACGAAGTGCCGCGCGAGTCCGCTTCGGAACCCGAGCTGGCCGCGCACTGAGCCACGGGCGGCGGCCGCTCGACCCTTCAGGCGCGTCGTGATGAAGAAGCGCCGGCCCGGGTGCGTGGCGACCGAACTCGCGAGCACCTCGCCCTCGGCATCACGCCGCCTTCGGAATCGTCAGCCCCGCGATCACCGCGGGCCGCGCGACGAAGCGCTCGAGCACGCGCGCCACGTTCGGGAAGCTGTCGAAGCCGACCAGCTCGCGCGCCTCGTAGAAGCCGATCAGGTTGCGGATCCACGGGAAGCTCGCGATGTCGGCGATGCTGTAGTCGTCGCCCATGATCCATTCGCGGCCGGCCAGGTGCTTGTCGAGCACGCCGAGCAGGCGCTTCGATTCGGCCACGTAGCGGTCGCGCGGGCGCTTGTCCTCGAACTCCTTGCCGGCGAACTTGTGGAAGAAACCGAGCTGGCCGAACATCGGGCCGATGCCGCCCATCTGGAACATCACCCACTGCAGGGTCTCGTAGCGCTTCGCGGGGTCGGCGCTCAGCAGCTTGCCGGTCTTCTCGGCCAGGTAGAACAGGATCGCGCCCGACTCGAACAGCGGCAGCGGCTTTCCGCCCGGGCCATCGGGATCGATGATCGCGGGGATCTTGTTGTTGGGGTTCAGCGAGAGGAAGGCCTCCGACATCTGGTCGTTGCTGCCGAAGCTCACGAGGTGCGGCTCGTAGGGCAGGCCGATCTCCTCCAGCATGATCGAGACCTTCACGCCGTTGGGCGTGGGCAGCGAGTAGAGCTGCAGCCGCTCGGGATGCTGGGCGGGCCACTTCTGGGTGATCGGGAAGTCGGCGAGGGAGGTCATGGCGTGAGCCTTTCTTTCTTGGAATGACGGAAGAGGGCGCTTCGGCCCGGCGGCCGGCCCCCGGGGCGAGCCGGCGATATTGCCCGATCCGCGCATCCGCTGCCGGGCACCAGGAATGCTTTGGTGTAGCACCGACGTCATATTCGGGCGCGAGGATGGCGGGCTTCCAGAATGGCGCACCCACCTTGCCGGCTCGATTCGTCTCCTCGCAGGGTGCGCCCGCTCGCCGCCCGTGGGCAGCGCCATGCCCTGGCGCTGTCGCTGCTGTGCGGGCTCTGGATGCCCGCGCCGGCCGCGGCCGGCGACAGCGATGCAGCGCGCGTGGATGACGCGCCCGCCCTGCCCGAGGCCGCCGCGCCCGGCGTCGATTTCGACATCGCGGCGCAGCCCCTGGCCGCCGCGCTGCAGCGCTATGCACTGCAGTCGGGCCGCCCGGCGCTGTTCGACAGCGCGGTCGTGAGCGGCCGCACCTCGGCCGCCGTGCGCGGCCACCACGCGCCCGAAACCGCGCTGCGCCTGCTGCTCGAGGGCACGGGCCTGGCTGCCGAAAGCATGCGCGACGGGCCGGCCGATGCCTTCGTGCTGAAGCCGGTCGACGCGCGCGCGCTGGCGGCGCGCCCGGCCGCGGACGGCGTGGACACCGACTACGGCGCCTGGGTGCAGGCGCGCGTCTGGCAGGCCCTGTGCGCCGATGCGCGCACCGCGCCCGGCAGCTACCGCACCCTGCTGCGCTTCGAGGTCGATGCCACCGGTGCGCTGCAGAAGCCGCGCCTGCTGACCTCGACCGGCAATGCGCGCCGCGACGCCGCGGTGCGCGAGGCCCTGCAGCGCGTGCGCGTGGACCGCGCGCCGCCGCCCGCGATGGCGCAGCCGCTGACCCTGGTGCTGCTGCCGCGCGACCCCGCCGACCCCGACGCGCCGCGCTGCGAGAACCGGCCATGACCGAGGACGCGCGCCCGATCCTGTCGGACTACCTGTCGCGGCACTACGCCAGCCTCAAGCGGCGCGTGACGCGGCTGCTGGGCAACAGCGACCTGGCCGGCGACGCGCTGCAGGACACCTGGCTGCGGCTGCAGAGCCGCGAGGAGGAAGACGCGATCCAGAGCCCGGGCAGCTACCTGGTGCGCGTGGCCGTCAACATCGCGATGGACATCCAGCGCCGCCAGAGCCGATCGCTGTCGATCGACGAGGTGCAGTCGCTGATGGAACTGTCGGACCCGGCGCCCGGGCCCGCGCGCACCGCCGAGCTGCGCTCCGAGGTGACGAGCCTGCTGAAGTTCATCGACCGCATGCCCGAGCGCCGCCGCACGATCCTGATGCTGGTGCGCTGGGAGGGGCTGCAGCAGAAGGACGTGGCGGCGCGCCTGGGCCTCTCCCTACGCGTGGTCGAGCACGAACTCAAGCGCGCCCACGACTATCTCGACGCGCAGATGAACCATGGCAAAAAATAGTTGGGGGTTTGGCGTGGCGCCGTTCGTCTGGGTGGGTGAAGCACTTTTCCATCGTTTCCTCGGCGCACCGGGGCTGCCCGGCATGAAGCCATGACGGCATCGGCCGACGACCGCGACGCACCGGGCGACGCGCTGCCGGCGCAGGCGCGCGTCTGGCTGCGCCTGCTCGCTTCGGGCGAGGTCAAGGCCTCGGACGCCGAGGCCTTCCAGCGCTGGCTCCACACCAGCGAGGCGCACCGCGCGGCCTTCCACGAGGTCAAGCAGCGCTGGGCGGCGCTGCGGCCCGTGAGCGGCGAGTACCTGCGCACCCGCCCGGCGGCGGCCGCGGCGCACGAGCGCGCGCTGCAGGGCCGGAACTTCGGGCGCCGCGCTTTTCTGGGCGCGGCCGTGAGCGCCGCCGCGGTGGCCGGCGTGGCGGTGGTGGCCTATCCGCAGAGCGGACTCTGGCCCGCGGCGGGCGAGGGCACGGCCGACGAGCGCACGGCGGTCGGCGAGCAGCGCACGCTGGCGCTGGCCTCGCGCGTGCAGGTGACGCTCAACACCCAGACCCGGATCCGCCGCGAGCGCGCGGCCGGCCAGCTCACGGGCATCGACCTGCTGTCGGGCGAGGCCGCGATCGACCTGCTGGCCGAGGGCGGCCCGTTCGGCGTGGTGGCCGGCGCCGGGCGCAGCCTCGCGCACGCAGGACGCTTCGAGGTGCGGCATCTCGACGGCAAGGTCTGCGTGACCTGCATCGAGGGCGCGCTGCGCATCGAGCATCCGGCCGGCGTGCGCGCGCTGCAGGCCGGCCAGCAGGCGGTGTACGACGCGCAGTCGCTCAGCGGCATCGCGCGCGTCGCGCTCGAGAACGTGTCGGCCTGGCGGCGCGGCGAGCTGGTGTTCGACCAGACGCGGCTGGCCGAGGTGCTGGCCGAGATCAACCGCTACCGCGCGGGCCGCGTGCTGCTGGTGAACGGCGTCGCGGGCGAGAAGCGGGTCAGCGGCCGCTTCCGGCTGGCCTCGCTCGATTCGGCGCTGGCGCAGCTCGAGCACACCTTCGGGCTGCGTGCGCGATCGCTGCCCGGCGGGCTGCTGCTGCTGAGCTGAGACAGCGGCTCAAAAAAAGTTGGGGGTTTGCGCACGGCCCGTTCGTCTTAGCGCACCGGAAATTCAGCGCACCGCCCACGGTGCTCGGAACTCCACGACCTTCACTTTCGGGCAAGCACTTCTCATGAGCACACGCGGATCCCTGGGCACCCCCCACCCATCGACCAACCAGCCGGCCCGGCGGCGCTTCCGCATGGCACCGATCGCGCGCGCCATCGCCGTGACGCTGGTCGCCAACGGCGCGCTCATCGACGCGCAGGCGCAGCGCGCCTTCAGCGGCGCCTGGTTCGCCAACAAGACCGCCGTGCAGGGCGCGGCCACGGCCACGGGCCGGCTGCCCAACGGCATGCCCGCGTCGATGCTGACGAACCCGGCCGGGCAGCAGCGTGCCAGCGACGAGCTGCGGCGCTCGATCGGCAACCTCGACATGGCGGCGCGCACCATCGCCGCCCAGCAGGCGGCACAGGCGGCCGCGCGCCAGGCGGCGCAGAACGACGGCAGCGACATCCCAGACGGCCTCGCGCCCGGCGGGCTCGCGGTCGACACCAACAGCCTCACCGCCGGCTGGCTCAATGCCAACGCGCCGGTGCAGACGGCCGCGGGCGGACGCACGCAGGTCAATATCCAGCAGACCGCGGACAAGGCGATCCTCAACTGGGAGAGCTTCAACGTGGGCCGCAACACCACGGTGCAGTTCGACCAGAAGGGCGGGGCGAAGCCCGACGGCAGCAATGCATGGATCGCGTTGAACCGCATCAACGATCCGAGCGGCCGGCCGAGCCAGATCGCGGGCCAGATCAAGGCCGACGGCTCGGTCTACCTGATCAACCGCAACGGCATCGTCTTCAACGGCACCAGCCAGGTCAACACGCGCTCGCTGATCGCCTCGAGCCTCGCGCTGTCGGACAAGCAGTTCAACCTCGGCATCAACAACCAGCAGAAGTTCGACGGCCAGGGCAACGACTTCGCGATTCCCCAGTTCGGCCTGTTCACGTCGATCAAGCCCGAGGTCTTCGGCCCGTCGGGCTTCGTGCCCGGCGAGGGCGGCGCGCCCGACCGCATGGGCGGCGTGGACCGCTTCGATCCCGGCGCGGCGCCGGGCGAGGTGCGCGTGGACGCCGGCGCGCGGCTGGCGGTCGAGTCGGGCGGCAAGGTCATGCTGTTCGCGCCCAAGGTGCGCAACGCGGGCCACATCACGGCGCCCGACGGCCAGGTGATCCTCGCGGCCGGCGAGAACGTCTACCTGAAGACGCCCTCGACGCAGGACCCGAATGCGCCGCGCGGCCTCGACGTGGCCGTGTCGGCCGTGCCGGGCTGGGCCTTCACCGGCGGGCAGGTGCAGGGCGCGCTGAAGCTCGTGCCGGTGTATGGCGACGCGAACTTCGTCAACAGCCTGCGCGACGTGGTGATGCCCGAGATGGCGGCGCGCGCCAAGTCGGTGGGCTACGAGGTGGTGAACACCGGCACCGTGCAGTCCGACCGCGGCAACATCACGCTGCAGGCGCAGGACGTGAGGCAGTCGGGCGTGCTGGCCTCGACCACGGCGCTCAACAACCGCAACGGCTCGATCCTGCTGCGCGCCTGGGGCCTGGGCACGCACATGTACTCGGACGGCGTCAACGACCTGATCAACTGGTCGGCCGGCACGCTCACGCTGGGCGAGGGCAGCATCACCCAGGTGCTGCCCGATGCGGGCGACCGCAGCGAGATCGAGGCCTCGGCGCTGGTCACGCGCTACCAGCCGGGCCGCGTGGCCCTGTACGGCCAACTGATCGACGTGCGGCCGAAGGCGGGCGTGCTGGTGCCCGCGGGCAGCATCGCGGCCGAGTCGGCGGTCAACCCGCTGTTCACGCAACTGCCGTACTTCAAGCCCGGCAGCCTCGGCGACGCCAGCCGCATCTACATCGACAGCGACGCCTTCCTGAGCGTGGCCGGACTGCAGGGCATGCAGGTCGACATGTCGCGCAACTTCGTCGAGGCCGAGCTGCGCATCAACGAGCTGCGCGATTCGCCGCTGCTGCTCGACTCCTGGCTGCGCGGCAAGAAGGTGATCGTCGACCGGCGCGCCAACGGCCTGTTCGACGCCGGCCCGATGTCGGGCGTGCAGTGGGTGACCGGGCCCGACGGCAAGACGCTGGTGCCGGGCGCCTGGGTCGGCACGCCGCTGGCCGACGTGTCGGGCTGGGTCGGTGTCGGCAAGACCGACCTCGCCGAGCTGTCGGCCAGCGCGGGCAGCATCAACCTGCGCGCGGGCGGCGCGGTGATCACGCGCGCGGGCTCGGTGCTCGACGTGTCGGGCGGCTCGGTGCGCTATTCCGACGGCATGAACACCGCGACCAAGCTCATGGGCGCCGACGGCCGCGTGCACACCATGGACAAGGCGCTGCCCGACATCACCTACACCGGCATCGCCGGCGAGTTCGCGAGCGAGCATGCGCGCTGGGGCGTGAAGGAGAACTGGCGCTCGCCGCTGATCGGCGCCAACTACAAGGAAGCGGGCTACACCGAGGGCCGCAAGGCCGGCGACCTGCGCATCTACGCGGGCGACGCGATGGTGCTCGAGGGCGACATGCTCGGCGGCGTGGTGGCGGGCGACCGGCCGCAGGCCAAGGCCGCGGCCAGCCTCGGCGGCCGCGTCGAGCTCGGCGAGAACACGCCCGACGGCCGGCCCTGGTCGCCGGGCACGATCATCGTGAGCCACGATCCGAAGCGGCTGGCGAAGGACTTCGGCGCGCTCACCACGCTCGGCGACGATTTCTACGTGCAACTCAAGCCCGACGAACAGGGCTCGCGCAAGCTGAGCTTCCTGTCGGACGACATGCTCGGCAATTCGGGCATGGGCAGCATCGTGCTGAACACCATCAACGGCGACTTCGAGCTCGCGGCCGGCGCGAAGCTGCAGCTGTCGCCGGGCGCCTCGCTGACGGTGGCGGGCACCGAGGGCTCGACCCGGGACATCCGCATCTTCGGCCAGATCCGCACGCCGGGCGGGCGCATCGGCCTGTCGTCGAGCAACGGCGCGCTCGAGATCGGCGCGCAGGGCCGGCTCGATGCCAGCGGCCAGTGGCTCAACACCTGGCGCGAAGGCCCGGGCAGCGGCGCCTGGGCCATCGATGGCGGCGCGATCTCGATCAGCGTGGGGAAGATCGCGGCCGACCCGGCGGCGGTCCTCGACGTCTCGGGCGGCGGCCGCGTCGATGTCGTGAAGAACGGCCTGCCCTCGCTGCGCGCGGGCAATGCGGGTTCGGTCACGCTGGTGGGCGTGACGCCCGAGCTGGACCTGGGCGCGCTGAACCTGCGCGCCTTCGCGGCCGGTTCCGCGGGCAGCCTGATGCTCGACGTGTTCTCGCCGGTGCAGATCGGTGGCAGCGCGCCCACCGATCCCGAGACCGGCAAGCCGCTCGTGACGCTGCTGCCGCCCACGCTCTACGGCGAGCGCGGCTTCGGCCGCGTCACGGTCTCGGTGCGCGGCGAGGGCGGCATCGTGGTGCCCGAGGGCGTGACGGTGTCGCAGCAGGCGTCGAGCCTCGATCTCACGAACTTCGACTGGCGCCACCTGCCCGGCGGTGCCAGCCTGGCCGATGCCGCGCCGATCGGCGTGCTGCGGCCCGAGGAGCGCGCGGCGCGCAAGCCCACCGCGCTGTCGCTGGGCACCACCAACGGACCGATCTCGATCGGGGCGGGCGCGGTGGTGCGCACCGACATCGGCGGCAACCTGTCGCTCGGTGCCGGCGGCGAGCTGGGCACCATCGACGTGGCCGGCCGGCTCGACGCGCCGGCCGGCAGCATCTCGCTGTCGGGCGGCAAGGTCACGTTGCAGGCCGGCGGCGAACTGCTGGCGCGCGGCGTGCCGCTGACCTACCTCGACAACCGCGGCCGCCAGGTGGGCGAGGTGCGCGACGGCGGCTCGGTCGACATCCAGGCCGGCGAGGTGCAGCTCGAGAAGGGCGCGCTGATCGATGTGTCGGGCGCCACCGGCGAGATCGACGGCGTGGCCGACACCGGCCGCACCGGCACGCAGCTGCCGAAGGCGACGCCGAAGATCCGGCTCGACAGCGACGGCGGCCTGATCCAGGTCAAGGGCCAGGGCCTGATCGAGAGCACGCTGGTGGGCAACGCGGGCGGCCCCGGCGGCATCGGCGGGCGCATCCGGATCAACATGGACGTGCCCGCCGCGCCCGGCGGCTCGCCGCTGGAGCGCCTGAGCCAGACGCTGCAGGACCCGGACTGCTTCGGCTTCTTCGTCGACGGCGCCTGCAACAACTGGCGCCAGGGCCTGGACTACGACTGGGCGCCGGGCCTGCGCAGCTTCGGCTACGAGGTCGACGGCACGATGATCATTCCGTCGAGCCTGCTGGCGCACCTGGCGCAGAGCAAGGAGCTGGTGCTGTCCGACCGCCTGCCGGCGCCCGGCCCGGTCGGGGCGCTCGACCCGGCGCAGTTCGGGCTGACGCCGGCCACGCTCGACCTGTTCCGCGACACCCTGTTCGGCGGCGAGCTGCTGCGCGAGATCCTGCAGAAGCCGGGCCAGGCCTTCGCGCTGACGCTGCGCCCGCAGTCCTTCGCGAACGGCGGCTTCGCCGACCTCGCGCTGGTGAATTCCTCGCAGGGGCCGATCCGCCTCGACGACGCGCACATCAGGATGGGCCGCGCCATCTCGCTGCAGGGCCGGATCCTCGGGCACGCCGACACCTCGTCGTCGCTGAGCGCGCCGCACCTCACGCTGCTGACCGTGCCGGGGCCGGCCTCGGCCTCGCTCGTGGCCGAGGTGCCCGATGCCAAGGGCGAGCTGAAGCTCGCGGGCCAGTTGATCGAGATCGTCTCGGGCAACGAGGCGGGCGTGTCGCCCGAAGGCACCGTGCGCATCGGCGGCTTCGGCCGCACGCGGCTCGAGGCCGGCGAGATCCGCATCGGCGGCGCGCTGCCCGATCAGATCAACGACGACACCCGGTTGCAGTTGAACCTCGACGTCGACGGGCAGCTGGTGCTCGCGGCCGGCCAGGTCTATCCGAGCACGGCCATGACCGGCGTGATCCGCGCCACCGGTTCGATCGCCGTCGAGCGGTTCGGCGAGCCGGGCGACGCGCCGCTGTCGGCCGGCGGCACCTTGCGGCTGGAGGCGCCGACGATCGCGCAGGACGGCGTGCTGCGCGCGCCGCATGGCCAGATCGAACTGGCCGCGAGCGAGCGCCTCGCGCTGGGCGCCAACAGCCTCACTTCGGTGTCGGGCGCCGGCGTGGTCGTGCCCTACGGCACCTTGCTCAACGACGAGCACTGGCACGATCCCACCAAGGCGGTGGACGCGGCCAATCCCTCGGGAGGCTCGCTGAGCGCGCCGCCCGAGAAGCGGATCACGCTGAAGTCGCCCGACGTGGCGCTGGCGCGCGGCGCGACGGTGGACATCACGGGCGGCGGCGACCTCTATGCCTGGGAGTTCGTGCCCGGCCCCGGCGGCTCGCACGACGTGCTGAACCGGCCCGGTACCTACGCGATCCTGCCGGGGCAGACCGCCGCCGCGCCGGCGAGCGCCGCCGAAGCGGGCCAGCGCGTCTGGCTCGCGGGCGGGCCGGGCCTGGCGGCCGGCTGGTACACCCTGCTGCCGGCGCGCTATGCGCTCTTGCCCGGCGCCTTCGCGGTGCAGGCGACCGGCAAGGCCTGGGGCGGCGCGCTGGCGCCGGCCACGCTGGCCTCGGACGGCAGCCTGGTGATGCAGGGCCGCGGCGGCAATGCCTACAGCGGCCAGCAGGACGCGCAGGCCTCGGCCTGGCGCGTGATGTCGGGCGACACGCTGCGCAAGTACACCGAATACAACGAGGCCACGGCCAACGACTTCTTCTCGTCCGAGGCCTTCAAGCTCACGCAGTACCGGCTGACCGGCCAGAACGTCGTCACGCCGCGGCTGCCGCGCGACGGCGGCGCCGTGGTGTTCGATGCCGGCAAGCGGCTCACGCTCGACGGCACGCTGCGCTCGGCGCCCGACGCGGGCGGGCGCGGCGGGCTGGTCGACATCGCGGGCGGCAAGATCGCGATCGTCGGCGCCGGCCTGGACGCGGCCAGCCTGCAGGCCGACGGCTACCTCGTGATCGATTCGACGAGCCTGTCGAACTTCGGCGCCGGCAGCCTGCTGGTGGGCGGCAAGCGCCAGGGCAATGCGCTCGGCCTCGAGATCGACGTGACGGCCACCGACATCGTGGTGCGCAACGGCGAGGGCTCCGAGCTCAGCGGGCCCGAGATCATCCTCGCGGCCAGCGAGCAGGTGGCGATCGAGGGCGGCAGCCGGGTGCGCGCCAAGGGCGCGGGCGGCCGCGGCTCGGGCAACCTGGTGATGAAGCCGAAGGCGCCGGCGGTCTACACCGACCCCGACGGCAACCTCGACGACAACGGCGACGGCGTGATCGACGCCAGGGATACGGCCGACGACGTGCTCACCTCGCCGACGAAGGACTGGGGCGCGCTGGTGCGCCTGGCCACCGGCGACGCGGTGCAGGTGCTGCGCCAGAACGTGGACACCACGCGCGGCGGCCTGGTGACGATCGGCGCGGGCGCGCTGGTCGACGGCGGCGCCGCGCTGCTGATCGACGCGACGCGCACCACCGAGCTCGCGAGCTCGGCGCGGATCGCCGGCGCCGACCTGTCGGTGTCGGCCGGCCGCATCGGCTTCGGCGGTGGCACCGAGGGCATGGTGCTCGACAGCGGCGCGCTGGCGCAGCTCGCCAATTCGCAGCGCCTGACCCTGCGCAGCTATTCGGACTTCGACTTCTACGGCTCGCTCGACCTCGGCGCGGCCGGCCTGCATTCGCTGACCTTCGACGGCGCCGCCTTCGTCGGCCGCGGCATGGGCGACGTGACGATCCGCGGCGATGCGGTCACGCTGATCAACAGCGGCGGCGGCACGGGCGGCAGCGGCACCGGCAACGGCGCCTTCACGCTCGATGCGGACACGCTGGTGCTGGGCGCGGGCCGCAAGGACTTCGCCGGCTTCGGGTCGGTCACGCTGGCGGGCCGCGACCAGATCGTCGGCGAGGGCGCGGGCGCGGTGGACACCGGCGCCGCGGCGCTGACCCTGGCCACGCCGCTCTTGACCGGCCGCGGCGGCGCGGCCCAGACCATCGCCACCCAGGGCGCGCTGCGCGTGACGGGCGGCGGCGCGGGGACGGCCACGCCTTCGGACCTGCAGGACAGCCTGGGCGCGCGCCTGACGCTGAGCGGCAGGAGCATCGACTTCGGCGGCCGCGCGGTCGCGCTCGGCGGCAGCATCGGCATGACGGCGACCGGCGGCCACCTGGTGGTGGGCGAGGGCGCGCTGATCGACGTGGGCGGTTTCGCCAAGCGCTTCTTCGACCTGGCCGAGTACGCCGACGCGGGCCGCATCGACCTGTCGGCCGTGGGCGGCGACGTCCGGCTCGAGGCCGGCAGCCGGCTCGGCCTCGCGGCGCACGCGGGCGGCGGCAGCGCCGGCACCCTGGGCCTGGCCGCATCGAACGGCGGCACCGTGGTGCTCGACGGCACCATCGCCGCGCAGGCCGGTGCCGGCGGCAAGGCCGGCAGCTTCTCGCTCGACATCGAGGCGCTGCCCGACTTCGCGGGCTTCAGCCAGCGGCTCAACGACGCCGGCTTCAACCGCTCGCGCCAGTTCCGCATCCGCCAGGGCGACGTGGTGCTCGGCGGGCTCACGACGGTCGAGGACTTCGGCCTCACCGCCGACCGCGGCAGCATCGACATCGCCGGCACCGTGGACGCGCGCTCGGCCTATGGCGGCTCGATCCGCATCACCGGCGGCAACGGCGTGGCGATGCGCGACGGCGCGAAGCTGCTGGCCGGCGCGACCGGCGAACTCGGCAGCGGCCGCGTCACGCTCGAGGCGGCCGGCGGCCGGCTCGAGCTGCGCGGCGGCCAGATCGACGTGGCGGGCAACGAGGGCGGCAAGGTGCGCCTGCGCGCGCGGCAGAACGCGGGCCACGACGAGATCGAGGTCGGCGCGCTCGACGTCGCGGTCACGGGCGCGCGCTCGGCGGTGCTCGAGGGCACCAGCCGCTACGAGGCGCAGGACGGCACGGTCGATGCGGTCAAGGCCGAGGCGATCGCCGATGCGCGCCGCTTCAGCGCCGCCGCCGGTGCGATCGCCGGGCGGCTGGGCACCGGGCTCGCGGTCATGCCGGGCATCGAGATCCGCAGCGCCGGCGACCTGGCGCTCAATGGCGACTGGAACCTGTTCGCCGATCTGCCGGGCGCGCGCGACGGCACGCTGACCCTGCGCGCTGGCGGCAACCTGCTGATCAACGGCCACCTGAGCGACGGCTTCGACGCGGCGGACCGCAGTGGCGTGCTGCAGCCCGGCGCCTCGTGGAACCTGCGGCTGGTGGCCGGCGGCGACCTCGACTCGGCCAATGCGCTGGCACTGCGGCCGCTGGCCGCGCAGGCCGCGGGCAAGGGCTCGATCGTGATCGGCACCGCCAACACCGCGCAGCCGAGCGACAGCGATCCCGCGCCCGACAACGGCGCCGCCAAGCTGGTGCGCACCGGCACCGGCGACCTCGAGGTGCGCGCGGGGCGCGACCTCACGCTGGCGCACAAGGAATCGGCGATCTACACCGCGGGCCGCAGGGACACGACGGTGTGGAGCGACTTCACCACCGCCAACCCGAAGGCGAGCTACGGCATCGACGGCGGCAACCTCGATATCGGCGTGCAGGGCAGCATCGACGCCGCGCCCGCGGGGCAGCGTTTCACCGAGTGGCTCAACCGGCAGGGCACGCTGAACGCGCAGCGCTACTTCGGCCCGTATACCAACGGCGAAAACGCCGTGGGCCCCGACGGCGTGTACGGGCCCGTGATCCATCCGACCGAGCAGTCGAGCTGGTGGATCGACTACGGCCGCTTCCAGCAGGGCGTGGGCGCGCTCGGCGGCGGCAACGTGGCGGTCCATGCCGGCGGCGACCTGCGCAACCTGCTGGTCGCGCTGCCCACCAACATGCGCGTGCGCGGCGGGCTCTCGGCGGGCGAGGCGATGACCGTCGAGATGCGCAACGGCGGCGCCATGCAGGTCGAGGCCGGCGGCGCGATCCGCGGCGGCCAGTACTACGTCGCGCGCGGCGCGGGCGAGATCCGCGCGGGCGAGACCGCGGTGGGCCGCACGGTGACCCTGAGCCGCGACGACAGCATGGGCGGCATCACGCGCACCAGCTACGGCGTGGCGCCGGTGCTCGCGCTCGGCGATGCCACGCTGAGCCTGCGCACCGCGGGCGACCTGGTGCTGCAGACGGTGGTCGACCCGCTGCTGGTCACCTACGGCGAGGGCCTGCGCGCCGATGGGCAGGTACTCAACTACGGCGCCTACATGAGCGGCTACACCGACCGCAGCGCGCTGAAGCTGGTCTCCACCGGCGGCGACATCCACTTCGTCAACCGCCAGGAGTTCATCTTCCGCGACGTGCAATTGCGCAGCAACGACAAGGACACGCTGGTCGGCTTCGGCGGCAACCGCTATCCGGCGCGGCTGTCGGCGGTCGCGCTCAACGGCGGGCTGTCGATCGAAGGACCGCTGTACGTGCTGCCGGGCACCACCAACGACGTCTCGCTGGCCGCGCAGAACGACATCCGCTTCGCGGCGCCGCTCGCGATGGCCTATGCCACGCCGGCGATGATGCCCTCGCCGACCATGCCCGCCGGTGCCGGCTCGCCCTTCAGCCAGATGAACATGGAGGACATGCTCGACAACTGGATCAACTGGTCGGGTGCCTCCTTCATCAAGGACCCGTACCTGCGCAGCGTGAGCAATCCCTCGGTGCTGCCGCTGGCCGGCGACTACGAGCCCAGCCGCATCTATGCCGCGGAGGGTTCGATCTTCGGGCTCGACCTCAAGGCCAACGAGCAGACCTGGGTGCGCGCGGGCAAGGACATCCGCGGCGTGCGCGTGGCGGGGCGCAACCTGCGCGCCTCCGACACCACCTTGCTGGAGGCGGGCAACGACATCCTGGCCACGGTGCGGGTCGATCCGATCGAGCGCGAGAACGCCATCAGCAACAGCCTGACCGGCAACATCGAGATGCAGGGACCGGGCACGCTGACGCTCGCGGCCGGGCGCGACGTGTACGCCGACAACCTGCAGGTGCGCACGGTGGGCAACCAGCGCTACGACCGGAACAACCGGCCGCAGCCCGATACGCAGATCAACGGCCTGCCGGCCAACAGCGCCGCGATCACCGTCATGGCCGGACTGAACGGCGCCGTGGGCTACGACGCCTTCGCCGCGGCCTACCTCGATCCGGCCCGCGTGGCCTCGATGCCCGACTACCTCAAGACCCGCGCGCCCGACGGCACGCAGGTGCCGATCTATCTGGTGGACCAGCTCGAGACGCGCCCCGGCGGGCAGGAGAAGACCGTGCGCCGCGGTCTCGTGTCGTACATGTTGGACATGACCGGCGAGACGCTCGCGCCGCTAGATGCCTGGACCCGCTTCCAGGCCCTGCCCGAGCCCGCGCGCCAGCAGTTCCTGCGCCAGGCCTTCCTGCTCGAGTTGCGCGAGGCGGGCCGCGACCAGAACGAACCGGGCACGGGCGGCCTGCCGCGCAACGGCGGCTACAACCGCGGCTATGCGGCGATCGACACGCTGTTTCCGGGCAAGGACTGGAAGGGCGACGTGGCGGCCAACACCTTGATGCTGCGCACCATGGCCGGCGGCGACATCAACGTGCTCACGCCCGGCGGCGGGCTGCAGGTGGCGGCGCTCGGCGCCACCGTGCCGGCCGGCTACGGCCTGGTCACGCTGGCCTCGGGCCACATCGACATCTTCGCCAAGGACGACGTCACGGTGAACCAGTCGCGCATCCTGTCCTTCGTGCCCGAGGTGACGAAGCAGGGCAGCGACCAGATCATCTGGTCCACCGTCGGCAACATCGATGCCGGCCGCGGCGCGAAGACCCTGCGCGTGCCCTCCGCGCCCGAGGTCGTCACCGACCTCGACGGCGTGACCGTGGTGCGTGAGAAGTCGGACATGAGCGGCAGCGGCATCGGCACCGTGGGCGACGGCGACGTCGACCTGGTCGCGCCCAACGGCACCGTGAATGCCGGCGATGCCGGCCTGCGCGTGGCGGGCAATCTCAACATCGCCGCGCTGCAGGTGCTCAACGCCGACAACATCCAGGTCAAGGGCGAGACCAAGGGCCTGCCGGTGGTCGCGGCCGTGAACGTCGGCGCGCTGACCAATGCCAGCGCGGCCGCGGCCCAGGCCGCGGTGGCCGCGCAGGAGAGCCTGCAGCGCGACCGCACCGCGGCGCGCCAGGCCCTGCCCTCGGTGTTCACCGTGCGCGTGCTCGGCTTCGGCAACGAGCCGGCCGAAGGCGGCAGCCGCAACCCGCCGCCGCGCGCGGGCGACAGCGCGATGCGCTACGACCCCGCGAACCCCGTGCAGCTCGTGGGCAACGGCCGGCAGTTCGATGCCCGGCAGGTGGCACGGCTGACCGACGAGGAACGCCGCGCCTTGCAGGGCCGCTAGGCCCCACGCCATCCGGCGCCTGCGTCCCGCCTCCCGCGAACCGGGGGGCGGGGCGGCAGCGTGCTTCTTTTCGCCCGCCGATGCACACCGAGACGGATCCGCCATGAGCCTGAACATCCCGTGCCGCACTGCAGACCATTCCTTGGACGACGCTTCATGCGGCGAGCCGTCCGATCCCGCGCCGCGTTGCGCCGCCTTGCAGGCCATCCTGGTCGCGAACTACGAGCACCTGCGGCGCCGGCTGCTGCGCCACCTGGGCTGCCCCGACCTCGCGAGCGAATGCCTGCACGAGGCCTGGATGCGGCTGGGCGACCTGGGCCTGGCGCACGACGTGCAGAACCCGCTGGCCTACATCCACCGCATGGCCAGCAACCTTGCCGTGGACCGGCTGCGCAACCATCGGCCGTGGCAGTACGCGGGGGAGGAGCAGGTTGCGCTCGATGAATTGGTGGACCGGGCGCCTGGGCCCGAGTCGATCGCGGAAGCGCGCTCCGATGTGGCGGCGGTCGAGCGTGCGATGGAGCGGTTGCCGCGTCGGCATCGGTCGGTGCTGATTGCGCTGCGTATCAATGAGATGACACGGCAGGAGGCGGCGGCGCGCTTTGATCTGTCGCTGCGCAGTGTGGATACGGCGTTGCGGCAGGCGTTGGATTACTGCGCGGAGAGTGCGGGGCAGGAGGTGCTGACCGGCGTGAGCAGCTCGCGGCGCGCGCTGCGGGCAGCGATCTAGATCAAGTTGCGCATCGCCTGCGCCGTCTCCCGCAACACCGGCAACACCCGCGCCACCGCGTCCTCCGAGCTCTCATGCCCCATCGGCATCGTGATGTTGAGCGCGCCCACCAGCGTGCCGTGGCGGTCGCGCAGCGGCACCGCGATGCCGCGCGAGTTGAGGTCGAGCTGCTGCTCGGACAGCGCCCAGCCCTGGGCGCGGATGCGCGCGAGCTCGAGCTTCATGCGCTCCATGCTGGCGATGGTGTGCGAGGTGAAGACGGTGAGCTGGCGCTTGGCGAGCCACTCGTTGAGTTCGGTGTCGCCGCGCAGCGCGAGCATCAGCATGCCTGAGGCGGTGACCTGCGCGGGCACGCGCGCGCCGAGCACGTAGCCGGTGCTCATGCTGCGGTTGGGGCCGTTGCGCGCGATGTAGACCACCTCGTCGCCGTCCATCACGCTGAGGTAGGCGATCTCGTTGGTGCCCGCGGCCACGCGCTGCAGGAAGGGCTGCACCACGCGCGGCAGCCGCGCCGATTCGAGGTACGACTGGCCCAGCCGCAGCACGCGCGGCGTGAGCCAGAACAGCTTGCCGTCGCTCGCCACGTAGCCCATGTGCTGCAGGGTCAGCAGGTAGCGGCGCGCGGCCGTGCGCGTCATGTTCGTGCGCTGGCCGGCCTGGCTCGCCGTAAGGCGCGGATTGGCGTCGTCGAAGGCCTCGATGATGCTCACGCCGCGCTCCAGGCCGGCGATCCAGTCGCGCTTGTCGAGGCCGGGCGATGCGGGTGGGTCGTCGTTGCTCATGACCGAGGAGTGTGCCTGCGCCGCCGCCCAACCGCAGTGCTCGATGGGTGAGCAAAAACCCTAGGTTTGAACGATTGACGATCTTGAAAGATCGATCATCGAACGAAATGGTGGTTTGGAGTCAGCAGGCTCCGAGCGAAAGGACTATAAAGCCGGGCATCCAGCCTCGAAACGAGCGATTGACGAACGGAAAGACGCCCATGAGCCTCCCCATCAGCGGCAGCACCCAGGCCTACCTGATTCCCGGCGACCCGGTGCGCAACGTGCGGCTGCCACGCATGTTCAACGCCGCCTTCGAGCGCTTCGGCATCGACGCGGTGCTGCTGCCGATGCAGGTGCCCGTGCGCGACTTCGCGGTGTTCTTCAAGTCGGCCTTTCTCGCGCGCAATGTGCGCGGCATGGTGATCGCGCCGCCGCACAAGCCGCTGGTGGTCGACCTGCTCGAGGGCGCGGGCCTGTTCGGCCGCGTGGCCGGGTCGGTCAACGTGGTGCGCCGTACCGAGGCCGGCCAGCTCGAGGGCGACCTGTTCGACGGCGAAGGCCTGATCGGCGCGCTCGACCGCTTCGCGATCCCGTTTCGCGGCAAGCGCGTGCTGATCCTCGGCGCGGGCGTGAGCGCCGCGGCCATCGGCGTGGCGCTGGCCGAGGGCGGCACGGTCGATGGGGCCGAGTACATCGCGTTCTACGACAGCTCCGCGGGCAAGGCCGCGGGCGTGGCCGCCAAGCTCGATGCCTTCTTCGACGCCCGCGTGGTGGCGGTGGACAGCAACGCGCCCGAGGGTTACGACCTGGTCGTCAATGCCACGCCGCTGGGCCTGACCGACGACGATGCAGCGCCGGTCGACGTGGCGCGCATGGACGGCCACGCTGCCCTGTTCGACATCCTGCTGCGCAACCAGCCCACGGCGCTGGTGCGCGCGGCCCGGGCACGCGGCCTCAACGCGCAGGCCGGCTTCGAGATGCTGATCCAGCAGATGCCGCACTACTTCGACTACTTCGGCCATGCCGATGCGGCCGCGGCGCTGCGTGCCGATTCGGACTTCCTGCGCGAGATCGTCTATCCCGACGCGATGCGCGCCGAGATCGCCACGCCGTTGCGCTACGGCGCGGCCTGAACCCCTTTTTTTATTTGGCTTCGCGCATGATTTCCGGCAAGACCACGCTCATCGCCCACCTGGGCTATCCCACCGAGGCCTTCAAGGCCCCGATGATCTACAACCCCTGGTTCGAGAAGCAGGGCATCGACGCGGTGGTGGTGCCGATGGGCGTGAAGCCCGAGGACTACGCGGCCTCGCTCGCGCAGATCTTCCGCTTCAGCAACCTGCGCGGCGCGCTGGTGACGATGCCGCACAAGGTCACGACGATGTCGCTGGTCGACGAGGTCACGCCCACCGCGCGCATCGCGGGCGCCTGCAACGCGATCCTCAAGCGGCCCGACGGCACGCTGCTGGGCGACCAGTTCGACGGCGCGGGCTTCGTGCGCGGGGTGGAGCGCAAGGGCCGGCCTTTTCGGGGCACGCGCGTGCTGGTATCGGGCGCGGGCGGCGTGGGCTCGGCCATCGCGGCGTCGATCGCGGCGGCCGGCGCGGCCGAGCTGATGCTGTTCGATGCGCATGCGGCTTCGGCCGAGGCGCTCGCAGGGCGGCTGCGTGAACACTATCCGCAACTGAAGGTGGCCACCGGCTCGAAGGACCCGGCGGGCTTCGACGTGATCGTCAATGCCACGCCGCTGGGCATGAAGGCCGACGATCCGCTGCCCTTCGACATCGAGCGCATCGATGCCGGCACCTTCGTCGGCGAGGTCGTGATGAAGACCGAGTACACGCCGCTGCTCGAGGCCGCGCGCGCCAAGGGCTGCGCGGTGCAGGTCGGCACCGACATGCTGTTCGAGATGATCCCGGCCTATCTCGAGTTCTTCGGCTTCGGCAGCGCCACGGCCGACGAGCTGCGCGCCAGCGCGAAGCTCCAGTACTGACATCCCCACGACAAGAACACCATGAGCATCTTCGAAGGCTTCCTCTCCACTTCCGAAACCCTGGGCGCCTTCAGCGACCGCGCCTTCGTCGACGCGATGCTGCGCTTCGAGGCCGCGCTCGCGCGCGCGCAGGCGGCCGAGGGGCTGATCCCCGAGAGCGCGGCGCACTCGATCGTCGGCAGCTGCAAGGTCGAGCTGTTCGACGTCGCCAAGATCGTGCGCGAGAGCGGCCGCGCGGGCAGCGTGGCGATCCCGCTGGTGAAGGCGCTGCGCGAGGCGGTCGGGCTCTTCAATGCCGAGGCCGCGCCCTTCGTGCATTTCGGCAGCACCAGCCAGGACGTGATCGACAGCGCGATGTCGCTGGTCACGCGCGAGGCGGTGGCGCTGATCGAGACCGACCTCGCGAAGGCGGCCGAGGCGCTGCTGCAGCTCGCGGTGCAGCATGCCGCCACGCCGATGCTCGCGCGCACATTGATGCAGCCGGCTTCGGTCACCAGCTTCGGCTTCAAGTGCGCGGGCTGGGCCGCGCCGCTGGTGCGCGGCCGCCTGCGGCTGCGCGAGGCCGCGCGCCATGCGCTGCAGTTGCAGCTCGGCGGCGCGGTCGGCACGCTGGCGCAGATGGGGCCGCAGGCGGGCGCAGTGCGCGCGCGCATGGCGAAGGAACTGGGGCTCGCCGATCCCGGCGCGACCTGGCACACGCAGCGCGACGAATGGGTGGCGCTGGGCTGCGAGCTCGGCCTGCTGACGGGCAGCCTCGGCAAGATCGCGGTCGACGTCTCGCTGCTGGGCCAGTACGAGGTGGCCGAGGTGGCCGAGCCCAGCGAGCCCGGGCGCGGCGGCTCGTCGGCCATGCCGCACAAGCGCAACCCGGTGGCGTCGATGGTGGCGATCGCCGCCGCGCATCGCGCGCCGCAGCGCGTGGCGGCCTTGCTCGGCGCCATGCCGCAGCAGCATGAGCGCGCCCTTGGCGCCTGGCAGGCCGAGCTCGGCGAATGGCCGCAGCTGCTGATGTCGGCGCACGGCAGCGTGCGCGCCATGGCCGCGGCGCTGCCGGGCCTGCAGGTGGATGCCGCGCGCATGCGCGCCAACATCGACCGGCTGCGCGCCGAGCTGCCGCGCGACGCGGCCGACGAATGGTTCGATCCCGCGCTGGCCGTGCGCGCCGGCGAGATCGCGCTGGCCGAGGTGAAGGCACTGCGCGCACGGCTGCCGGCCATCTGAGATTCGCAAGAACACACGAACAAGGATTCCCTGACATGACTTCCTCTTCCGACACCCCCGCCGACGACTACGAATCGGGCCTGCTCAACCGCCGCCGCGTGCTCGGCGATGCCTGGGTCGACCGCTCGCTGGCCAACCGCAACGGCTTCAATGCCGAGTTCCAGGAGCTGATCACGCGCCATGCGTGGAACGACATCTGGGGCCGCCCCGCGCTGGGCGACAAGACGCGCCGCTACATGGTGCTGTCGATGATGCTCGGCATCCACGCCTACGAGGAATTCGCGATGCACGTGCGCGCGGCGCTCGACGGTCCGCCCGAGTCGCGGCTCACGCCCGAGGACATCAAGGAAGTGATCATGATGGCCGCCATCTACTGCGGCGTGCCGGTCGCCAACCACGCCTTCGGCATCGCCACCGGCATCCTGCGCGAGAAGGGCCTGCTGCCTGCGGCGGCGCAGTGAGCGCGCCGCAGGGGCCGCAAGCACCACGAGGACAGCGACAAGGTGGCTGGCACGCCGGCTTCGCGCTGCTGCTGCCGTTGCTGCTCGCGGCCCAGCCGGTGGCCACCGACAGCTACCTGCCGGCGCTGCCCGCGATCGCCAGGGAACTCGGTTCGGCCAGCACCAGCCTCACGCTGTTCGTGCTGGCCTTCGGCTTCGCGCAACTGCTGTGCGGACCGCTGGCCGACCGCTTCGGCCGCCGGCCGGTGCTGCTGGCGGGCCTGGGCTGCTATGCGCTGGCCGCGCTGGGCGGCGCCTTCGCGGGCAGCGTGTTCATGCTGGCCGGCTGGCGCACCTTGCAGGGCTTCTCGATGGCGGCGATCCTGGTCTGCGCGCGCGCCGCGGTGCGCGATCTCTATCCGGCCCACGAGGGACCGCACGTGATGGCGCGCGGTCTCACGGGGCTGGGCGTGGTCGGGCTGGTGGCGCCGCTGCTCGGCGCCTGGCTGGTGCAGGGCGCGGGCTGGCGCTGGGTGATGGGCGCGATGGCGCTCTATGCGCTGGTGCTGTTCGCGCTGTGCTGGCGCTCCTTCGGCGAGACCCGGCCGACCTTCGTCGACACGCCCTCGGCACCGCGTGGCAGCACGCGCGTGGTGTTCGCGAGCCGCGCCTTCCGTGCCTGGGCCTCGGTGGCGGCCTCGACCTATGGCGGGCTGTTCTGCTTCCTGCTGCTGTCGCCGATGGTCTACATCGGCTACCTCGGCTGGTCGCCCGCCTGGTACGGCTGGATCCCGGCCGGCGGTTCGCTGGTCTACATCTTCAGCACCACCATGTGCCGCCGGCTGCTGCGCCGCCACGGGCCGGTGCGCACCGTGCAACTGGGCGCCTCGCTGAGCATGGCGGGCGCCACGATCCAGGCGCTGGGCTGCTGGCTCGCGCCGCTGAGCGCCGTGCCGCTGCTCGCGGGCCACGCGGTCTATTGCCTGGGCCACGGCATCCACCAGCCCTGCGGCCAGGCCGGCGCGGTGGGCGACCTGCCGCAGCTCGCGGGCCGCGCCGTCTCGTGGTCTGGCTTCGGCATGATGATGGTCGCCTTCTGCGTCGGGCAGTTCGCCGCGCTGTTCGTCGATGCCGACTATTCGAACGGCGCGTGGCCGATGGTGATCCCCATGGTCGCCGCCGCCTGCTCGCTGCTGGCCATCGCCTTCTTCTGGCTTCCCCGTCTTCATCCCCTCTCGAAGGAACCCGCACCATGACCCGTCTGAACCTCGTCCGCGAAGGCAATGGCCCGATCGTCGTGCTGAGCCATGCGCTCGGCTGCGACCTCCGCATGTGGGACGGCGTGGCCGCGCAGCTCGCGCGTGCCCACACCGTGCTGCGCTACGACCACCGCAACCACGGCGCCTCCGAGCGCGTGCCGGGCGCTTTGCGCATCGAGACACTGGCGCAGGACGCGGCCGAGCTGATCCAGCGCGAGGCCGGCGGCGAGCCGGTGCACTTCGTCGGCCTGTCGATGGGCGGCATGACGGCGCAGGCGCTGGCCGTGCGCCATCCCGAGCTGCTGCGCACCGTGACCATCGCGAACTCCTCGGCCCACTATCCCGACCAGGCACCCTGGCGCGCGCGCGCCGAGACCGTGGCCGCGCGTGGCGTGGCCGCGATCGCGCCGGGCGCGGTGTCGCGCTGGCTCACACCGGCCTTCGCCGCCACGCCAGAGGGCCGGGTGGCCGCCGAGCAGCTGCAGGCGGTGCTGCTGGCCAACGATCCGCAGGCCTACATCGAGAGCTGCAACGCGGTGGCGGCCATCGATTTCCGCGACAGCAACCGCCGCATCGCGGTGCCCACGCTGGTGATCGGCGGCCTGCAGGACGAGGCCACGCCGTTCGCGATGTCGGAAGCCATCGCCGCCGCGATCCCCCACGCGCGGCTCGCCAGCATCGATGCGGCCCATGTGAGCGCGGTCGAGCGGCCGGTCGAATTCGCGCAGCTGCTGATCGATTACTGGCGCAGTCTCTGATTCGACGGGGTCATCGGCGGTCCATCGGACCTAGGTGTAACCCCTGATTCGTGCGAAATTCGTACGATAGCGTTCGATCATCGATCAAAGGCGGCGCTAAATGGTTGTGGGCACGGGCCGGCGTTCCTAAAGTCGCTCCCGTGAACACGCTCCAGCCCTCCGCCGACCTTCCGCAGCGCGCCGCGCGGCGCATGCACCGCTCGATCGCCACCGTCTCGCTCAGCGGCACCTTGCGCCAGAAGCTCGAGGCGATCGCGGCCGCGGGCTTCGACGGCATCGAGCTGTTCGAGAGCGACTTCGTCAACTTCAAGGGCACGGCCGCCGAGCTGCGCGGCCTCGCGGCCGACCTGGGCCTCGCGATCGACCTCTACCAGCCGTTCCGCGACTTCGAAGGCATGCCTGAGCCGCAGTTCCGCCGCGGCCTGGAGCGCGCCGAGCGCAAGTTCGAGCTGATGGCCGCGCTGGGCGTGCCGCTGATGCTGTGCTGCTCGAACACCTCGCCGCTCGCCATCGACGATCCCGCGCGCGCCGCCGCGCAGTTGCATGCGCTGGCCGAACGCGCCGCGGCCCATGGCCTGCGCGTGGGCTTCGAGGCGCTGGCCTGGGGCCGCTTCACGTCGCGCTATGGCCAGGCCTGGGACCTCGTGCGGCGCGCCGGCCATCCCGCGCTGGGCCTGATCCTCGACAGCTTCCACACGCTGTCGCTGCGCGACGACCCGGCCGGCATCGCCGACATCCCGGGCGAGAAGATCTTCTTCCTGCAGATGGCCGATGCGCCGCAGCTCTCGATGGACGTGCTGCAGTGGGCGCGCCACCATCGCGTGTTCCCGGGGCAGGGCGACTTCGACGTGGCGGGCTTCTACGTGCAGGTGCTGCGCGCCGGCTACGCCGGGCCGCTGTCGCTCGAGATCTTCAACGACCTGTTCCGCGAGACGCCGAACCGCCGTACCGCGGTCGATGCGATGCGCTCGCTGCTGTACCTCGAGAGCCAGGTGCGCGAGCGCGTGGCCACTGCGCCGACGCAGCCGCTGCTGTTCGATCCGCCGCAGGCGCCGGCCTTTCGCGGGCTGTCCTTCATCGAGTTCGCGGCCGACGAGGCCTCGGCCGGCGCACTCGGTGCGCTGCTGCAGCAACTGGGCTTTCGCCGCGCGGGCCGCCATCGCTCGAAGGCCGTCACGCTCTACCGCCAGGGCGACATCCACATGGTCGTGAATGCGCAGCCCCACAGCTTCGCGCGCACGCGCTTCGAGGCGCACGGCACCTCGGTCTGCGCGCTGGGCGTGCGCACCGACGATCCGCAGGCCGCGGTCGCGCGCGCCAGCGCGCTGTGCTCGCAGCGGCACGACAGCCCGGTCGGCCCCGGCGAGCAGGCCGTGCCCGCGATCGTGGTGCCGGGCGGCAACCTGCTGCATTTCATCCCGTCGTCGCTCGGTGCCACGGGGCTCTACGAGGCCGACTTCATCCTCGAGTCCGGCGAAGCGCAGGGCGAAAAGGAGGGCGATGGCGCCGGCCTGCGCGCCATCGACCACGTCGCGCTCGGCCTCGCGCTCGACCAGCTCGACACCTGGGTGCTGTTCTCGCGCGCCGTGCTCGGGCTCGAGGTCGGCGAAAGCCTGGAACTGGCCGATCCCTTCGGCCTGATCAAGAGCCGTGGCGTGGCCGATGCCGCGCGCAGCCTGCGGCTCGTGCTCAACGTCTCGCTGAGCCAGCGCACGCGCACCGCGCGCACCGTGCATGCGCAGGGCGGCGGCGCGGTGCACCACGTGGCGCTGCGCAGCGACGACATCTTCGCGTCGGTGGCGCGGCTGCGCGCCAACGGCGTGCGCTTCGTGCCGATCTCGGACAACTACTACGATGACCTCGCCACGCGCATCGCGCTCGATGCCGTGCTGCTCGAACGCATGCGCGCTGCGGGCGTGCTGTTCGACCGCTCGCCGGCCGGCGACTACCTGCACATCTACACCGAGAGCTTCGAGGACGGCCTGTTCTTCGAGGTGGCGCAGCGCATCGGCGGCTACGACGCCTACGGCGCGCTCAACGCGCCGGCGCGCATGGCCTCGCAGGCCCAGGACTGATCTCCCTTTTTTTCGTTCATTCATTCACCCGCTCATCCTCGTCCACACCGGAGACAACCCATGGCGAACACCACGGCTCACGAGCCACAAGGCAAGCACCAGTCGAAGAAGGCCGCCGCCAGCGGCTGGATCGGCTCGGCGCTCGAGTACTACGACTTCTTCATCTACGCCACCGCCGCGGCGCTGATCTTTCCGCAGATCTTCTTTCCCAAGGGCGACCCGACCACGGCCATCATCGCCTCGCTCGCGACCTACGGCGTGGGCTATGTCGCGCGGCCCATCGGCGCCTTCGTGCTCGGCCACTGGGGCGACACGCACGGGCGCAAGCAGGTGCTGATCCTGTGCATGTTCCTCATGGGCTTCTCGACCGTGGCCGTGGGCCTGCTGCCCACCTACGACCAGATCGGCCTGGCGGCGCCCGTGCTGCTGGTGATCCTGCGGCTGATCCAGGGCTTCGCGGTGGCCGGCGAGATCTCGGGCGCGAGCTCGATGATCCTCGAGCACGCGCCCTTCGGCCGGCGCGGCTTCTTCGCGAGCTTCACTTTGCAGGGCGTGCAGGCCGGCCAGATCATGGCGGCCGCCGTGTTCCTGCCGCTTGCGCACTACATGCCGGAAGAGGCCTTCAATTCGTGGGGCTGGCGCATTCCCTTCCTGCTGAGCTTCGTCGTCATCATCGCGGGCTACATCATCCGCCGCGAGGTCGACGAGACCCCGGCCTTCGCCGAGGCCGACAAGAAGGGCGAGGTGCCGCGCTCGCCGATCGTGCAGGCCTTCACCGACAGCTGGGCCGACATGCTGCGCGTGGTCTGCATGGCGCTGATGAACGTGATCCCGGTGGTCGCCACCATCTTCGGCGCCGCTTACGCGGTGCAGTCGGCCTACGGCATCGGCTTCCAGAAGGACGTCTACCTGTGGATCCCGGTGCTCGGCAACATCCTCGCGGTGCTGGTGATCCCGTTCGTGGGCAACCTGTCGGACCGCATCGGCCGCAAGCCGCCGATCATCGTCGGCGCGCTGGCCTCGGGCCTGCTCTCGTTCGCCTACCTCTATGCCATCAGCGTGCGCAACGTGCCGCTCGCGATCTGCATGTCGCTGCTGATGTGGGGCATCGTCTACCAGGGCTACAACGCCACCTTCCCGAGCTTCTATCCCGAGCTGTTCCGCACCCGCAACCGGGTGTCGGCGATGGCCATCTCACAGAACATCGGCACCACCTTCACGGCCCTGCTGCCCGCGCTGTTCGCGACCGTGGCGCCTCCGGGCTCGGCCAACATCTGGCTCACCGTGGGCAGCATCACCTTCGCCGTGACCGTGCTGGCCGCGCTGGCCGCGATGAGCGCGCGCGAGACCTACCGCGTGCACATGAACGACCTCGGCGACCCCGATGCGGTGCCGGTCGACAAGGCCGAGTACGACCGCCTGCGGGCCCAGACCCTGGGCGCGAGCCCGGTGGCGGCGCGCGCCACGGCCTGACGCCTCAGGGGTGGGGCGGCGGAAGACCTTGCACCTGACAAGGCCGCCGCCGCGCGGAAGAATGGCGGCCATGACGACCCCATCCTCCTCCCACCTCAAGATCGATTTCGTCTCGGACGTCTCCTGCCCCTGGTGCGCCGTCGGCCTGGGTTCGCTCGAGGCGGCGATCGCCCGCGTGGCGCCCGGGGTGACGGCCGAGCTGCACTTCCAGCCCTTCGAGCTCAACCCGCAGATGCCGCCCGAGGGCCAGGACACCTTCGAGCACCTGAACCAGAAGTACGGTTCCACGCGCGAGCAGCAGGCCCAGATGCGCGAGGCCATCCGCCAGCGCGGCGAGGCCGTCGGCTTCGTCTTCAATCCCGAGGGCCGGCCGCGCATCTACAACACCTTCGACGCGCACCGGCTGCTGCACTGGGCCGAGCTCGAGGACGCGGCCAAGCAGGTCGCGCTGAAGAAGTCGCTGCTCAAGGCCTACTTCACCGATGCCGAGAATCCTTCCGACCCCGAGGTGCTGGTGCGGCTCGCGGCCGCCGCGGGCCTCGATGCGGCGCGGGCACGCGAGATCCTCGCGAGCGACGAGTACGCGGCGGAGACCCGCGCGCGCGAACGCATGTACACCGACGCCGGCATCCACTCGGTGCCCGCGATCATCATCAACGACCAGCACCTGATCTCGGGCGGCCAGCCGGTGGAGGTGTTCGAGCGCGCGCTGCGGCAGATCGCGGGGGCGCAGCCCAGCGGGGTGGTGTCGGCCTGAGACCGTCAAGCCGTCTTGGGCCGCGGGGGCGTTTCGCCTTGAAACGAAGCTGACTCGCGGCTTTACACGGCGCTGGCATCCTGGGGTCAACCGCGCACCGACGGCGCGGGTTGAACCCACCATGCACACGTTTCCGATCCGGTCGCGCCTCGCGAAGGGCGCATGGATGGCGGCCGCCGCGCTGTGGCTCGCGGGCTGCGCGCTCGGCACGCGGCCCGATGCCCCGCCGCTCGCATTGCGCGGCGCACCGCCAGATGCATTGACCCAGCTGCGCTGGCTCGACCGCGTGAGCTGGGGCGCGAATGCGAGCGGCCAGGCCGAGGTCGCGAAGCAGGGCCTGGCGGAGTGGATGGGGCGCCAACTGGAGCCCGTACCGCAGCCGCTGCCGCCCGAGGCCCAGGCGCAGATCGACGCGATGGAGATTGCGCGCACGCCAGTGAGTCAACTTGCGATCGGGCTTGACACCGAACGTAAGGTCGCCAGCGCAATGACCGACGAGGATCAGAGGAAAGCCGCGAACCAGGCTTATCAGCAGCACCTCAACAGGCTTGCAACCGAAGCGAGACAGCGCTTCGTGCTGCGCGCGCTCTACTCGCCAAACCAGTTGCAGGAACAGATGACATGGTTCTGGACGAATCACTTCAATATCAGCCTGCGCAAGGGCGACTTGCGCGCGTTGGTCGGCGACTATGAAGAAAACGCGATCCGGTTACATGCACTGGGGCGCTTTCGCGACCTGCTCGGTGCCACGTTGCGCCATCCCGCGATGCTGAGTTATCTCGACAATGCGCAGAACGCAGCCAATCGCATCAACGAGAACTACGCGCGCGAGTTGATGGAGCTCCATACGCTCGGTGTCGGTGGCGGCTATTCGCAGCACGATGTACAGGAGCTTGCGCGCGTGCTCACCGGTGTGGGCGTGAGCCTGCAGCCAGTCGATGCACCGCCACCAAAGCTCAAAGCCGAAATCGCCGCGGACTATCGGCGCGAAGGCTTGTTCGAGTTCAATCCCAACCGCCACGACTACGGCTCCAAGATGCTCCTGAGCGAGCCGATCCGCGGCCGTGGTCTGGCCGAGGTCGACGAGGCGCTCGACCGCCTCTCGCGCGCACCGGCCACCGCGCGCTTTCTCTCGCGCAAGCTTGCCGTCTACTTCGTGGCCGACGATCCGCCGAACTCACTCGTCGAGCGCATGGCCGCGAGCTTCACGCGCAGCGACGGCAATATCGCCGCCACGTTGCGCACGCTGTTCGAGTCGCCCGAATTCGCGGCTTCGCTGAGCCGAAAATTCCGCGATCCAGTGCATTACGTGATAGCCGGCGTGCGGCTGGCCTACGATGGCCGCGTGGTAACGAATATCGGACCGATGCTCAACTGGGTCGACCGCATGGGTCAGCTGTTTTATGGCCACGAGACCCCTGAGGGCTATCCGCTCAATGAGGCTGCTTGGTCCAGTGCCGGGCAGATGAGTACGCGGTTCGAGGTCGCTCACATTCTTGGCGCGACCGGGGCCGTGTTGTTCCTCAGCGATGCCAGGGCGCCACTGGAGAAGCCGGCCTTCCCTCCGCTGGCCGAATCGTCGACGGTACGCGAAATGCAGGCTGGCTTCGGCGCCGGCACGCGGGCGGTGCTCGCGCAGGCGAGGAACCCGTCCGAATGGAACACGCTGCTGCTGGCCGCCCCGGAGCTGATGCGCCGGTAGCGGTCACCCCGACAAGGACCACGCCCATGCAACGCCGAGAACTGCTCCGTTTCGCCGCCGCCGCGCCACTGGCCGGCACCGTCGGCCGCCTGATCGCCGCGCCGGCCGCCGAGGGGGCCAAGCTGCTGGTCGTGTTCCTGCGCGGTGCCTACGACAGCACCAGCTTGCTGGTGCCCACCTCGAGCGACTTCTACTACGCCTCGCGGCCCGGCATCGCGATCGGACGACCGGGCACCAGCGGCGGCGCGCTGCCGCTCGATGCCGATTGGGGCTTGCATCCATCGCTGGCGCAGAGCGTGATGCCCCTGTTTCAGCAGAAGCAGGCCGCGTTCATCGCCTTCGCCGGCACCGACGACCTCACGCGCAGCCATTTCGAAACGCAAGACGGCATCGAACTGGGCCAGGCGCTCGACCGGCGGCGCGACTACCGCTCGGGTTTCCTCAACCGCCTCGCGGGTGTGCTAGGCGCAGGGCCGCTGACCGACGTCTCGCCAATGGCCTTCACTGACCAGTTGCCGATCTCGCTGCGTGGCGATGCCAAAGTCGCCAATATGGCGCTCGCGGGCGGCTCGCGACCGACCATCGATGCGCGCCAGAGCCAGCTTATCGCCTCGATGTACCGGAACACTTCGCTTGCACAACCGGTAGCCGAAGGATTCCAGGTGCGCGACGAGGTGCGCCGCGCCATACAGGCCGAGATGGACGCTGCGAGCCGCAACGCGATGATGCCAAAGGGCTTCGAGTTGGTGGCCCGCCGCATGGCCGCGCTGATGCGCGAGCGCTACGACCTCGGCTTCGTCGACATCGGCGGCTGGGACACCCACGTGGGGCAGGGCGCGGCCACCGGTTACCTCGCGAACCGCTTCGAGGAACTGGGCCGCGGCCTCGCGGCCTTCGCGCAGGAGATGGAGCCCGAGAACTGGCGCCAGACCGTGGTGGTGGTCATCAGCGAGTTCGGCCGCACCTTCCGCGAGAACGGCAACAAGGGCACCGACCATGGCCATGGCACGGTCTACTGGGTGCTCGGCGGCGGCCTCTCGGCGCAGGCCGGTGGCCGCGTGGTCGGCGAGCAGCAGGCGCTGACGGCCGCCACGCTGTTCCAGAACCGCGACTATCCGGTGCTCAACGAGTACCGCGCGGTGCTCGGCGGGCTGTTCCAGCGCATGTACGGGCTCTCGCCCGCGCAGGTCGCGAAGGTGTTCGACGGCGTGACGCCGAAGGACCTGAAGCTGGTGTGAGGCTCACCAGAACTTCCACCAGGGCCTGCGCACCGGCGCGGGCGCGGCCGATGTCGCGGGCCGCTTCGCGCGCCCGGGCACGCCGCCCATGGCATTCGCACTGAAGCGCACGCTCGGCGAGCCCTTCACGGTGGCCGCGGCGCGTGCGCGGCCGTAGTTCATCGTCGGCGGCGCGAAGTTCGACGGCATGCCGTCGTCGTGCACGGCCAGGGTGCCGCCCGCGCGTTCCACCAGCAGCTGGTAGTAGTGCCAGACGTTGTCCTCGGGGCCGTTGACGATGCGGTTGTAGGCGCGACGCCAGGGCCAGAACAGCTGCTCGCGGTGGGTGCTGCGCATGCCGGGGTAGCTGTCGTCGCCGAGCGCGACCACGCCCCATTCGGCGCCATGGTTGCGGCGGAACACCTCGCCCACGTAGCTGCCCAGGCCCTTGGCGTAGTCGAAGACCTGCGCCTCGCTCGGCTTGTCGTTGCGCGCGCGCAGGTGCAGCTGCTGCAGCAGCGCCTCGACCTTGCGGATGCTGGCATCGGTGAAGTCGAGCGCCACGTCGAAGTTGCGGCGCGCGCGCTCGATCATCTCGGTCGCGGCCTCGGTGGCCTCGGCTTCGATGCGGCGGTCGGGGATGAAGCCCATCGCTCGGCGCCCGTCTCAGAACGAGGGCACGGGATTGCGGCCCTGCACCAGCGCATAGGCGCCGTTGCGCAGGCTGTAGACCAGCTGTTCGTCGACGGTCTCGACGCGCAGGTTGTTCGCATCGCGCGTGCGCGCGCCCTTGAAGACGATCTGCAGCTCGCCCGGATCGTCCTGCGTGCCGAGCGCGAACTCGGGCTTGCCATCGATGCGGTAGCAGGCGCCGCGCGGCGCTTCCTCGGGGCGCGTGGCCTGCAGCACCGGCTCGCAGGCGCCGTCGGCACCGCCGTTGTCGGCACCCAGCGGCACGCCCTCGATCAGTTGGCGCACCTCGGCGGCGCCGATCTCGTAGACCGAGAGCCAGCTGCCGCAGTAGCCCTGCCAGCAGCTGCCGCTCGTGACGGTCAGCACGAAGCGCTGCGGCGCGATGCGCTCCACGCGCGTGAGGCCGATGTTGCCCGAGAAGCCGAGGTAGTCGACGCCGTCATTGCGGCCCGCGAGCTTCCAGCCCGCGTCGCCATGCTCGAAGAAATAGGCGCCGAGCCATGCCCCTGCCACATGGGCATCCATCGGCTGGCCGCGGTCATCGACCGGCACGGTCTCGGTGAGCAGCACGGCATGCGTGTCGTCGAGCCGGACCACCTCGCGCGCCGAGACCTGGGCACGGGTCGGCGCGAAGCCCTCGGTCATCGGCTTGCCGTCGTTGCCGATCTCGGGCAGCTGCACGTCATCGGTGCGGCTCGCGGTCTCGCCGGCGGGCGGCGGCTCGAACAGCAGCGCCATCAGCGCATCGCGCTGCAGCGTGGCCGAGAACTCGGGCCGGGGCGTGGCGGGCGGCGCCGGGTCCGCGGCGGCGGGCGTGGCCTCCACGGCGGCCGTGTCCTGCGCCGATGTCGCACTTTCGGATTCGTTCTTCGTGCAGGCCGTGAGCAGAATGAACATCACGGTACTCATGGCGAGCCCCGCGAGCGATGCAAGGGGGCGGCGGTGCCGAGCAGGGCGATTCGACGGGGTCGGTGTGCGCATGCGGGCATTGTTGCTCAAGCCGCGCCGATGACCCCGCGCGGGCGGCCCGACCGCGCTTCCCTTCAGAATCGGGCGTGCGGCGCGCGCATCGGCACGCCGCGCCTTCCGAAGAATCCGTTCGCACTGGAGCACCTCTCATGACCACCTCGACGCTGTTGCAACTGCTGGGCACCGAACTGCCGCTGATCCAGGCCCCCATGGCGGGCGTGCAGGGCAGCGCGATGGCGATCGCCGCGAGCAACGCGGGCGCGCTGGGCTCGCTGCCCTGCGCGATGCTCTCGAACGACGCGATCCGCGGCGAGGTTGCGGCGATCCGCGCGGGCACGACGAAGCCCTACAACCTCAACTTCTTCTGCCACCAGCCGCCGGTGCCGAGTGCCGAGCGCGAAGCCACCTGGCGCGCCGCGCTCGGTCCCTACTACGCCGAGTTCGGCATCGACCCCGCGGGCATCGCGGCCGGCCCGGGCCGCAACCCGTTCAGCGCCGAGATCGCCGAGCTGCTGGCCGAGTTCCGTCCGCCGGTCGTGAGCTTCCATTTCGGGCTGCCGTCGGCCGAGCTGCTCGCGCGCGTGAAGGGCTGGGGCGCCAAGGTGCTGGCCTCGGCCACCACGGTCGAGGAGGGCCGCTGGCTCGCGGCGAACGGCGCCGACGCGGTGATCGCGCAGGGCCTCGAGGCCGGCGGGCACCGCGGTCATTTCCTGTCGCACGACCTCACGGCGCAACTGGGCACCTTCGCGCTGCTGCCGCAACTGGCGCAGACCTTGCGCGTGCCGGTGATCGCCGCGGGCGGCATCGCCGATGCGCAGGGCGTGGCGGCCGCGATGGCGCTGGGCGCGGCGGGCGTGCAGGTGGGCACGGCCTACCTGCTGGCCAACGAGGCCACCACCAGCGCCATGCACCGCGGTGCGCTCAAGAGCGAGGCCGCGCGCCATACCGCGCTGACCAACCTGTTCACCGGCCGGCCCGCGCGCGGCATCGTCAACCGCGTGATCCGCGAGCTGGGCCCGATCGGCCCCGCGCCCGAATTCCCGCTCGCCACCTCGGCGATCGCGCCGCTGCGCGCCAAGGCCGAGGCCCAGGGCAGCGGCGACTTCTCGCCGCTGTGGTCGGGCCAGAACGCGAGCGGCTGCCGCGAACAGCCCACCGCCGAGATCACGCGCTCGCTCGCCGAAGGCTTCAAGGCCTCGGTGCGCTGACAGGACCTTCCGCTTTCTTCTTCCATCGACATGACCACGCTCCAACTGCCGCTCCAATTCCTCGAACAACCGACCGCCGCGGGCACGCGCGATCCCTGGCTGCTGGTGCTGATGCATGGCGTGGGCAGCAACGAGCAGGACCTGTTCGGCCTCGCGCGCCTGATGCCGCCGCAGTTCCACGTGCTGAGCCTGCGCGCGCCCTATGTGCTCACGCCGGGTTCCTATGCCTGGTTCGAGTTCGAGGTGCTGGCCGATGGCCAGCGCCGCATCGACGAGGACCAGGAGCGCGAGAGCCGCTTCCTGGTCGGCGAGATGCTGGCCTCGGCCTCGGCGCAACTGGGCATTCCGCCCGAGCGCGTGGTGGTCGGCGGCTTCAGCCAGGGCGGGATCATGGCGCTGTCGCTGCTGCTGACCAAGCCGGCGTCGATGCGCGCCGCGATGGTCTGGCACAGCCGGCTGCTGCCGCAGGTGCTGCCCCAGGTGGCCGCGCCCGAGGCCTTCGAGGGCAAGTCGCTGTGGGTGAGCCATGGCAGCGCCGACAACGTGATTCCGCCCGCGGCCGCGCAGGCCACGCGCGAGCTGGCGCGCGGCCTGCCGCTGTCGCTCGCGGGCAGCGATTTCCCCGGCGGCCACGAGATCCGGCCGGCCGAGCTGCAGGGCACGCTGGCCTGGCTGCAGTCGCTGACGGCCGCGCACTGAGCATCGCTCGCGCGCCCCGGAAACCGGTGGCGCCGCCTGCGTGTCGAGGGCGGGGCTGAACTTCCGTGTGGCGAGGGCGTCACACGGGGTTACGAGGCCCCGGGCTCCCGGGGCCCTTGTTGGTGCAACATGACGGTTCGTCATCACGCACCGCACGCCACAGGAAAGACACGCCGCCATGCCCGAGAACGACAACAACGACTTCCGTGCCGAACGCGACATGAGCACCGCGGGCGAGACCCGCGACTACGCACCGCGCCGCGAGCGCTCCATGCTGCCGTGGGCGCTGCTCGTGCTGGTGCTGCTGGTGGCCGGCTACTTCGGCTGGCGCTGGTACCAGCAGCAACAACAACCCGTGGCGCCGCCGGTGGCCGCCACCACCCCCGAAGACGCACCGCCCGCGCCCGCGCCGGCCCCCGCGGCCTCGGGGCCGCAGAACCCGGTCGACGCGCTCGCGCCGCCCGATGCCGCGCTGCCCTCGCTGGCCGATTCCGACTCGCGCGTGCTGAAGGCGCTGGCCGAACTGCTCGGCGGCAAGAACGCCAACACCTTCCTGCGCCCCGACGGCGTGGTGCGGCGCTTCGTCGCCACGGTCGACAACCTCGCGCGCGAGCAGGCGCCCGCCAGCGCCTGGCCGGTGCAGCCCACGGGCCAGCGCTTCATCACCGAGGGCCAGGGCGCCAACCAGACCATCGCGGCCAACAATGCCGCGCGCTACAACGGCTTCGTGCTGCTCGCCGAGTCGGTCGATCCGGCCAAGGCCGCGGGCGTGTACGCGCGGCTCTATCCGCTGTTCCAGCAGGCCTATGAAGAGCTCGGCTATCCGGGCCGCTATTTCAACGACCGGTTGATCGCGGTCATCGACCACCTGCTGGCCGCGCCCGAGCCCAAGGGCCCGGTGCAGGTGCGGCTGGTCGAGGTCAAGGGCGACTATCCCTCGCAGCGCCCGTGGACGCGCTACGAGTACGTCGATCCGCAGCTCGAGTCGCTCAGCGCGGGCCAGAAGATCATGGTGCGCATGGGCCCGGAGAACGAGCGCAAGCTCAAGGCCAGCCTGCGCGCGCTGCGCCAGCAGATCGCCACGGGCGAGGTCGCGAAGAAGAAGTCCTAGCCCGCCGCGCCGGTCTTCGGCGCCTGGATGTCGAGGCTCCACATCGCGGTGTCGCTGGTCGACACCGCCACCGCGCCGGCCGCGAGCGCGCTGCGCACGTCGTTGGTGGTGATCACGAAGCCCGAGGCGACGATCGGCGGCAGCGCGTTGCGCTCCTTGATCGAGATGTGCGGCAGCATCGGCGCGGGCATCAGCTGGACCAGGTTCGGGTCGCTCTGCTCGAGCGCCTTCACGCTGCGCGGCCAGGTCGAGCGGTCGGTCACGAACACCTTCTGCATGGTCAGCAGGCCGGCGCGGTTGGCGCGCTGGATGGTCGCCACGCGCGTGGACACCAGGCTGGTCGCGCCGATCTCGGCCAGGTACTCCACGCCGCCCTTGTCGGGCGAGATGCCCTCGCAGCTGTCGATGTTGACGATGGCGATCTTGTCCGCGCGCGTGATGGTCGCGACCACGGCCTGCAGCCGGCGCAGCTCCACGTTCGCGACGATGGCGATCTCGCTCGCGCTGTCGACGAAGCTGTCGATCTGCTCCGCGCCGTAGAGCGTCGCGATGATCGGGTGCCGCGCGAGGCGCGCGCCGAGGGAACGGTCCATTCGATGGGGCTCAGTCTGCGGAAGGGGGCAGCTCGTCGGTGAGGCCGAGCTTGCCCGGGTTCAGGATGTTCTTCGGGTCCAGCGTGCGCTTGATCGCCTGCAGCACCGGGAAGGCGCTGCCCAGCGAGTCGGCCATGTAGGGCGCACGCAGCAGCCCGACGCCATGGTGGTGGCTCAACGCGGCATTGTGGCGCACCAGCACCGCGTTGGCCGCGTCCCAGGCCGCGCGGTACCAGCGTGCGCGGTCCGCCACCTCGACCTCGCCGCGCAGCGAGAAGTAGAGGCAGGCGCCGTCCACGTAGGCGTGCGACTGGTGGGCCGAGCCGGCCAGCGTGCCGGGCACGGCGTTGATTGCGGCCACCACCTCGTCGTAGATCGCGGGCAGGTCGCTCCAGCGGCCGCTCATCTCGAGCGTGTCGGCCACGAAGCCCGGGCTGCGCTTGAAGCCCTCGGCGCTCTTTCCCGTGAGGTAGCGGGTGTCGAGCCAGCGCTCGAAGATCACCGGGCCGTCGAGTTCGCGGCCCAGCTCGCGGCAGGCGCGCTCGCTGATCGCCATGACGGCATCGACCATCTCGGGCGCGCCCTCGTCGGCGATCAGCAGCACATGCGTGTCGGCCAGCTCGAACTGCACCTTGCTCTCGAGCGCGTCGTACAGCCGCAGCGCGGCCGGGTTGGCGCCGCGCTGCATGATCTGGCGGCAGGCCTCGAGGCCGGAGGCGAAGCTGTCGAAGCCGAAGGCGATGGCGCGGCCGTAGTCGGGCAGGCGGTGCAGCTTGAGCCGCACGCGCACGATCACGCCGAGCGTGCCCTCGGAGCCGATGAACAGCTGCTGCAGGTCGGCGCCGACCGCGGCGCGCGAGTAGCCACCCACGGTGACGAGGCTGCCGTCGGCCAGCACCACGTCCATGCCGAACACCATGTCCTCGATCTTGCCGTAGCGCGTCGAGAGCTGGCCCGCGCCGCGGCAGGCGACCCAGCCGCCGACCGTGCTGATGCCGAAGGACGAGGGCCAGTGGCCCATGGTCATCTGGTGGTCGCGCTGGATGGTCTCCTCGAACACGTCGCCGAACATGCCGGCCTCGACCTCGACGATCTGGCTCTCGGCATCGAAGCCGATGAACCTGTTGAGTTCGCAGACGTCGAGCACGATGCCGCCGCGCACCGGCAGCGCCGCGCCGGTCACGTTGCTGCGGCCGGCCGACACGGTGACGGGGATCGATGCCGCGTGCGCGATGCGCATCACGGCCTGGATCTGCTCGACGGTGGAGACACGCACGATCGCGGCCTGCGGCGTGGCGGGCCGTCCGCCGGTCTCGCTGACCATGGAGCCGGCCCACCAGTCGCGCGTCCAGGCCACCACGTCGGCGGTGGCGGTGAGCACCTCGTCGGCGGCCTGGCGCAGCGCCTCGAGCTGCGCGGGCGGCACCGCGATCGGCGCGCGCTGCAGGCCCGGCGGGCCGTCGGTGGCCGCGATGGTCTTCGCATAGGCCGGTGGCGTGTGCGCACCGACGATGTAGTTGCGGCGGTTGTAGCCGCGCTGGATGGCGTCCTTGCTGATCATCTGCTTTCTCCCATGAGGATGGATTTTTCGTGTGCGAGGGCGGCGCGGTAGCTGGTGACCTGCTGCGCCGTCTCGGCGGGGGACAGGCCGAGTTCGGCCTGGAGGATTTCGCCCACGCGGTCCGCGGCGCGGCCCGAGGCGTCGCGCGCCATCAGGCGCGCGCGGATGCGCCGCGACAGCACGTCGTCGACGGTGCGGGCGAGTTCGTGGCGCACCGCGTAGACGATCTCGGCCTCGCTGTAGGGCAGGCCTTCGACGATCGGCTTCTGCAGGCCGGGGTCGTCCTGCAGGATGTCGCTGACGAAGCGCGCCTCGGTGCCGTAGCGCTCGCCCAGGTGGGCCGAGAGCCCGCCCGAGGCGGTGATCGCCTGCGCGTCGTAGCCGGCCGCGCCGAGCAGGAAGGCCGACTTGGTCTTGCAGCCGGCGCGCCGGCCCAGCACCTTCTGCGCGGCATCGATGGTCTGCTCGGCCATGTGGCGCGAGGTGGTGAGCTTGCCGCCGACGATGGTCAGCAGCCCGTCGGAGGCGGTGCGGATCTCGTGGTTGCGCTTGATCTCCAGCGTCTTGCCGCCGGGCGGCGCCACCAGCGGACGGCAGCCCGCGATGCTGCCGACCACGTCCTCGGCGCGCAGGTCGGTCTTGAGCGCCGAGCGCGCGCCTTCGAGCAGGAAGTCGAGCTCCTCGCGCGTGCAGCAGACGTCGTCGAGGTTGCCCTCGTAGTCCTCGTCGGTGGTGCCGAGGTAGGAGACGTTGCCCCAGCGCGTGATGGTCGCGCGCCGGTTGCGGCCCGGCACCGGGATGGTCACGGTGCAGTCGTTGCGGATCTTGAGCCAGGGGATCGCCACGTGCACGCCCTTGGCCGGGCGCACGTTGAGCGTCTTCTCCTCGTTCTTGCGCCGGCCGTCCCAGTCGCGCAGCCAGACGCCGGTGGCCATCACCACGACGCGGGCGCGCGCGCGGATCTCGCGGCCGTCGGCCTGCACGATCGCGCCGTCGACCTTGCCGTGCGCGTCGCGCGTGATCTCGATCGCCTTCGCATGGTTGAGCACCGCGGCACCGTGGAAGGCGGCGGTGCGCGCCACGTTGAGCGTGAGGCGCGCGTCGTCCACGCGCGCGTCGAAGTACATGAAGCCGCCGGTCAGGTGCTCCTCGCGGAAGGTGGGGCAGTGCGACAGCACCTCGGCCTTGCTGAGCTTCTGGTGCAGGATGCCCTCGCGCCAGCCGCCCGCGATGTCGTAGGTCCACAGCAGGCTCTCGAAGGCCTTGGCCAGGCGCTTGTCGAACACGCCCTCGCGCTCCATCACCGGGAACAGGAAGGGCAGGCGCTGCACCAGGTGGCGCGCGTTGCGGCGCAGGCGCTGGCGCTCGAGCAGCGAGTGCCGCACCAGGCCCAGGTTGCCCTGCTCGATGTAGCGCAGGCCGCCGTGCACCATCTTCGAGGACTTCGACGAGGTGCCGAAGGCGAAGTCGTCCTTCTCGACCAGCGCGACGCGGTAGCCGCGCAGGCTGGCATCGAGCGCGGCATAGGCGCCGGTGATGCCGCCGCCGACGATCAGCATGTCGAAGTGCTCGTCGCCCAGGCGCGCGAGCAGGTCGGGGCGGTGCAGGCGCAGGGGCTCGGTGGCCGTCATCTCGGCGCGGTCCCTGGCCGGTCGAAGGGATGGCAGGACCCTCATCGTGGAAGTTCTCCGGGCGTGGTGGAAAGTGGTGGGTTCTTGAAGCGCCGTGCATGCGCGAGCTCGGAGTCGACCCGTGCCTGCCATTGCGCGCGCCGGGCCTCGCGCTCGTCGGCGCCGATCGCGGGTTCGAACACCGCGTCGGTGGCCAGCGTGGCGCGGGCCTCCTGCAGCGAGGGCCACAGCAGGCCCGAGGCGCCCGCGAGGAAGGCGGCGCCGCGCAGGCTCGCGCGCTCGGTCTCGGCCATGCGGCGCACCGGCATGCCGCTGAGGTCGGCCTGGATCTGCAGCAGGGTCGAGCTGCCCGACAGGCCGCCGCCGACTACCAGCTCGGACACCTGCAGGCCCGAGACCTGCTCGTTGGCCGCGATGCACGCGGCCACCGAATGCGCGATGCCCTCGAGCACCGCGCGCGCCACCTCGGCGCGCGTGGTCGCCATCGAGATGCCGGTGAGCGAGGCGCGCGCGGCCGGCTCCATCGCGGGCACGCGCAGGCCCGTGAGGGCGGGAACGAAGCTGACGCCGTTCGCGCTCGCGGCCTCGGCCGCCAGCGCGCCGATCTGCGCCGCGTTCTCGAACCACTGCAGCTTCTCGCAGACCCAGTTGAGCGCCGAGCCGGTGGTGGCCACGTAGGTCTCGACCGCGAAGTGCGAGACGCCGCCCGAGCGCCGCGCCGTCATGGCGAGCGTGCCCGGATGCAGGCCCGCGTCGAGGGGCGGCACGGTGCCGGTGATCACGTCGACGAAGCTGCCGGTGCCGTGCACGCACATGGCCTGCGCGCGGTCGAGGCAGCCCAGGCCGACGGCGCCCGCATGCTGGTCGCCCGCGCAGGCGAGGATCGGTACCGCGATGCCGAGCAGCTCGGCGCGCGTGCGGCCCAGGTCGCCGGCATCCTCGCGCAGCGCGGGCAGCAGCGCGCGCGGAAAGCCCAGGGTGTCGATCCACTCGAGCTGGTAGCGGTGCTCGGCCAGCACGTAGGCATTGCCCGAGGTGACGTTGGTCGGCGTGGTCACGCATTCGCGCCGCTCCGACAGGTGCCACAGCAGCCAGCTGTCGATGGTGCCGAAGCCGAGTCGGCCTTGCTCGAAGGCATGCGCCACGGCCGGCGTGTCGCGCAGGTGGTGCGTGGCCCAGAGGTAGGGCGAGCGCACGCCGACCGGGCGGCCGAGCTGGCGCATCAGCGGCGCGTCCCATTCGGGCGCGAGGCGCGACAGTTCGTCGACATGGCGCGTGTCCTGCCAGACCATCACGGGCACCAGCGCGCGGCCGGTGTGGGTGTCCCACAGCACGGCCGAGCAACGCTGGGTGGCGATGGCGAGCGCGGCGATGCGCTTGCCCTCGGACTGGGCGCGCGCCACGCTGGCGCGGCACACGGCCAGGGTCTTCGCGAGGATCGCGTCGGCGTCCTGCTCGACCACGCCGGGGCGCGGCGTGTCGACCGAAAGGGGCGCGTACTCGAGGCAGGAGACATGGCCGTCGCGGCCGACGACCGCGGCGCGCGTGCCCGAGGTGCCTTCGTCGATGGAGAGGATCACGTCCTCGGTGGTGGAGCTCATCGGTTCATTTTTCCCACGGCGGGTTGGAGCGATTCGGAGGCGATGCCGGCGCGCGCGTCGTCCTTGAACTGCGGCGCACCGGCTTCGTTGTCGGGATTGATTCCGGTACGGGTCGGGTCCCAGCGAATCGCGAAGCAGATCGCGCTCGCGATCAGCGGCACCACCGAGAGGATCAGGAAGGTGTGCTCGAGCCCGTACTTCTCGCGGAACAGCGGGAACACCAGCAGGCCCAGCGCCGCGCCGATGGAGCCGAGCGCGCCGATGATGCCGTTGGCCCCCGCGCGCAGTTCGCTGCGGAAGGACAGCGAGGACAGGCTCTTGCCGTTGGCGCCCGGTCCGCCCGAATGGAACAGGATGAACAGCGAGGGCACCGCCACCGCCAGCCACAGCGGCATGCGGCCATGGAACAGGCCCAGCGTCAGCAGCATGAGGAACACCATCGCGAAGCCGAAGGCCGAGGCGCGGCGCAGGCCGAGCTTGCGGCCGATCCACGGCGAGAGGAAGCCGCCGAAGATGCCGAACACGTTGAAGGCCAGCGCGCCGATGGTGGCCTGCGCGAAGTCCTTGCCGAACAGCGTGGCGCTGATCAGCGGCAGGTACCAGCCGACCGCGAAGTACTGGATCGACTGGCCGATCTGCACCGTGGCCGCGAGGATGGTGCGCGGCAGGTAGACGCCGCGGAAGATCAGCAGCACGTTGGCCGCGCCGCGGCGCGCCTGGTTCGTGACCGGCACGCGCTCGTGGCGCGGCGCGGCGGCGAAGCGCTCTGCATAGATGCGGCTCATGGCGGCGGCGGCCTCGTCGAGCCGCTCCTTGCGCGCGAGCCAGACCGGGCTCTCGACCAGCAGCGCGAACTGCAGCAGCAGGATCGCGAGGCCGAACACCGCGGTGGCGGCCACCGAGTAGCGCCAGATCGAATCGCCCACGTTCCACGAATAGAACATCAGCGCCAGCAGCAGGTTGCTGCACACGGCCAGGTACCACATGCCCTGCCAGGTGTTGAGCCGGCTCTTGAAGCGCGCCGGCGTGAACTCGGCCAGCACCGCCATCGCGATCGCGAAGTCGATGCCGTAGGCCGCGCCCACGAAGAAGCGGCCGACCAGGATCGTCTCGAAGCCCGGCGCGAACACCACGATCACCGCGCCCGTGACGGCCAGCACCTTGGCGAGGATCAGCGGCCGGATGCGGCCCCAGCGGTCGGCCATCCAGCCGCCGATGGGATTGAAGGCGATCGCGACCCACGAGGCCATCGAGGTCATCAGCGCGACCTGCGCGGCGCTCAGCGAGAGGTTGCGCGTCATGGGCCCGAGGCCCGCGCTCAATGCGGAATTGGAAAAGGCGTCGAGGAACAGTCCGCCGAGTGCGAGCCACCAGATGACGGCGGCCCGGCCCTTGATGCCCTGGCGTGAATCCAGGTAGGCGATGACATCGTCGATGCCGCGGATCTTGAGCGCGTTGGGTTGCACAGTTGTCTCCATTGGAATAATCCGCAAGAAGACGATGCAAACCATGCAGGCGCGACAAAGCCATCTCACAGATGGTCTTTAAATCTGAACCTGCGCCGAAATTCTAAGTGCGAAGTTTTCAATCCGTCAATGAATGTGATTCGAGGCGGTGTTAACCACTAGAACCGCCAGAAGCCACCGTGTTGCATCTGTTCCCGCGGGGACAAACAGCGGCGGCCCGCGTTCCTAGAGTCGCGTGCTTCGAAAGACACGACGAGGAACGAACGAGACATGAAGACCCTGATCCACGCCATCGCGCTGTGCGCCGCCGCCTGCCTGGCCTTGCCGGCGGCGCACGCGGCCACGGTTCGGCAGCATGCGGTGCCATCGACGGTGCCCGATCCGCTCGCGGGCGCCGATGCGGCCAGGGGCACGAAGGTCGCGTTCACGCTGTTCCTGCCCGATGCGAAACCCGAGGGCGGCTATCCGCTGGTGCTGCATGCGAGCGGCTTCGGCCTCGGCCGGCTGCGCGAACTGCCGCCGCGCGACACCGACCCGGGCGCGAGCTACTGGTCGCGCGTCGACCGCCTCGTGCCCACGCTGGTCGAGCGCGGCTATGCGGTGATCAGCTTCGACCACCGCGGCCATGGCGACAGCGGCGGCGATAGCCGCATCATGGATCCGCAGGCCGAGATCGCCGACATCCGCAGCCTGATCGACTGGGCCGAGCGCGAGCTGCCGCTGCGCAAGGGCGCCGACGGCAGGCCGCGCATCGGCAGCATCGGCGGCTCGTACGGTGGCGGCTACCAGATGCAACTCGCGCAACTCGAGCCGCGCATCGCGACCGCGATCCCGTCGATGACCTGGTACGACCTGCAGCATTCGCTCGCGCCGCAGGGCGTGCTCAAGCAGGGCTTCGTGCAGTTCGAATGCTTCATGGCGCAGCGCGGCAAGGTGCGCGACGGCGGCCTGCTGCGACCGCTGTGCGAGACGGCGCCGAAGGCCGGAGCCTGGGCCTGGAACGACATGGGCGCCGATGCGCAGCGGCTGCGCGATGCCTACCAGGCGCACGGGCCCTCGGGCCTGAGCTGGGCCGCGCAGCCGTCGCGCCGTGTCGATGCGCTGGTGGTGCAGGCCAGCGAGGACGTGCTGTTCGACATGGACGAGGGCCTGCGCAACTGGCGCCAGCTGAAGGCCGGCGGCGGCGACGTGCGGCTCATGGTGCTGCGCTCGGGCCATGTGAATCCGCGCGCGGGGCAGCGCGACAAGCCGGCGCGCTGCGGCAGCGTCGATGCCATGGACGCGATGCTCGGCTGGCTCGATGCCAAGCTGCGCGACATCGAGCCGTCCGCGCCTTCGGTGCCCCAGCTGTGCATCGCGCTCGACGACGGTTCGGCCTTCGAGGGCACGGCGCCGATCGCGGCTCGGTTCGGCGCGGCCCTCGCGCTCACCGAGGTGCGCGCGGGTTCGCCGGCGCCGGTCTTCGTTCCCTTGCCCACCGATACGCCACGTGGCGCGGTGCTGGCCGGCGTGCCCGAGGCCGAGCTCGACGTGCGGGCGGCCGGCGGACCCGGCGTGGCCCTGGTGGGGCTCGCGCTGCGCCGCAATGGCGGGCTGATGCTGCTGTCGGACCAAGTGGTGCCCGCGCCGCCGGGGCGGCAGCGCATCGCGCTCGGCGGCGTGGCCGCGCGCCTGCGGCCCGGCGACGAGCTCGGCGTGGCGCTGTTCGCCACCCATGCGCAGTACGTCTGGGCGCCCGCGTCGGGCGCGCCGGTGGCCGGCATCGCCGGCGACAACGCCTATGCGGTCTCGGGCCGCGTGTGGCTGCCGCTCGCGGCCGAGGGCGCGGCGCGGTAGGCGCGCAGTGCATCGAGGTCGCGCAAGGTCACGACCTGGTAGCCCAGCGTCAGCAGGCCCTCGGCCTCGAGCCGCCGCAGCGCCGCGTTGAGCCGCGGGCGCGACATGTTGCAGTAGAGCGCGAGCTCGGCCTGCGACACCTGCAGCTCGAGCGAGCGCGGCGGAAAGCCTGCGGGACTGAACAGCGAAGCCAGGCTCTGCGCGACCTTGGCGACCGGGTCGAGCGTGCGGTCCGACAGCGTGACGGCCATCGACTGCGTGAGCCGCTCGCTCAGCAGCTGCAGCACGAAGCGGTTGAAGGCGCGGTTGCCGTCGAGCAGGTGGAAGAAGGCCGCCTTCGGCATCTTGATGATCACCGCGTCGGACAGCGCCACCGCATCGCAGAAGCGCGGTTCGTTGCGGATCAGCTCGACTTCGCCGACCCAGCTGAAGGCCTGGCCCATGAAGGTCACGGGCTTGCCCGAGGCCGAGGTGGTGCACAGCTTCATGCTGCCGCGCCCCATGCCGACCCAGTGCTCGGCCGGATCGCCGCGGTGCCAGATGGCCTGGCCCGCGGCGAGTTCGACGAAGCGCAGCTGCGGCAGCAGCACTTCGGCCTCGTCGTCGCTCAGCGTGTGGGCCCAGACGCAGCCGCGCCAGCGCGACTTGAGCGAGGCGATCTCGCCGGGGTCCATGCGGCTCAGGCCGCTTCGGTTTCCTGGTACTCGCCCACGGGCACGCAGCTGCAGAACAGGTTGCGGTCGCCGTAGACGTTGTCGACGCGGCCGATCGGCGGCCAGTACTTGGCGTCCTTGAGGCCGGCCAGCGGGAAGGCGCCGAGTTCGCGCGCATAGGGATGGCCCCATTCGCTGCCGAGCAGGCTCGCGGCCGTGTGCGGCGCGTGCTTGAGCGGGTTGTCGTCCTTCGGCCAGACGCCTTCCTCGATGCGGCGGATCTCGCCGCGGATGGCGATCATCGCCTCGATGAAGCGGTCGAGCTCGGCCAGCGGCTCGCTCTCGGTCGGCTCCACCATCAGCGTGCCCGGCACCGGGAAGCTCAGCGTGGGCGCGTGGAAGCCGTAGTCGATCAGGCGCTTGGCGACGTCCTCGGCGGTGACGCCGCTGGTGTCCTTGAGCGGGCGCAGGTCGAGGATGCACTCGTGCGCGACGTGGCCGTTGGGGCTCGCGTACAGCGTGGGATAGTGGTCCTTGAGCCGCGCGCTGATGTAGTTGGCGCTGAGGATCGCGGTCTCGGTCGCGGCCTGCAGGCCCTTCGCGCCCATCATGCGGCAGTACATCCAGCTGATCGGCAGCACGGCCGCATTGCCCAGCGGCGCGGCCGACACGGCGCCCACGCCATGGCCCGACACGCCCGCGGTCGCATGGCCCGGCAGGTAGGGCACGAGGTCCTCGACCACGCAGACCGGGCCCACGCCCGGGCCGCCGCCGCCGTGCGGGATGCAGAAGGTCTTGTGCAGGTTCAGGTGGCTCACGTCGCCGCCGAACTCGCCCGGCGCGGCCACGCCCACCAGCGCGTTCATGTTGGCGCCGTCGACATACACGCGCCCGCCGTGCGCATGCACCAGCTCGCACAGCTCCTTCACGCGGGTCTCGAACACGCCGTGCGTGCTCGGGTAGGTGATCATCACCGCGGCCAGGTTCTTGCCGTGCTTCTCGCAGGCGCGCTTCAGGTCGTCGAGATCGACGTTGCCTTGCGCATCGCAAGCCGTCACCACCACCTGCAGGCCCACCATCTGCGCGCTCGCGGGATTGGTGCCGTGCGCCGACGAGGGAATCAGGCAGATGTTGCGGTGACCCTCGCCCTTGGCCTCGTGGAAGGCGCGGATCGCCAGCAGGCCCGCGTACTCGCCCTGCGAGCCGGCATTGGGCTGCAGGCTGATGCCGGCGTAGCCGGTGGCTTCGCAGAGCCAGGCACGCAGCTGGGCGTCGAGCTGGGCATAGCCCTGCAACTGCTCGGCCGGCGCGAAGGGATGGATGTTCGCGAACTCGGGCCAGGTGATCGGGATCATCTCGCTGGTCGCGTTGAGCTTCATGGTGCAGCTGCCCAGCGGGATCATGCTGCGGTCGAGCGCGAGGTCCTTGTCCGACAGGCTGCGGATGTAGCGCAGCATCGCGGTCTCGCTCTTGTGGGTGTTGAACACCGGGTGCGACAGGAAGGCGCTCGCGCGGCGCAGTTCCTGCGGGATGCGCGGCGCGGTGTTGGCGGCCAGCTCCTCGAAGCGCGGCATCGGCGTGCCGGCGGGCACGAACAGCGCCCACAGCGTCTCGACGTCGGCGCGCGTGCTGGTCTCGTCGAGCGAGATGCCCAGGTGCTGCTGCAGCCGCTGGCGCAGGTTCACGTTGGCGGCCTGCGCGCGCTCGAGGATCCTGGCGGTGTCGTCGCCGGTGCGGATGGTCAGCGAATCGAAGGCGGTCTCGTTGACCGGCTCGCGGCCCATCTGGGCCAGGCCGCGCGCGAGGATCGCGGTGAGCGCGGCCACGCGCTGCGCGATGCGCGTGAGGCCGTCGGGGCCGTGGTAGACCGCGTACATGCTTGCGACCACCGCAGGCAGCACCTGCGCGGTACAGATGTTCGAGGTCGCCTTCTCGCGCCGGATGTGCTGCTCGCGCGTCTGCAGCGCGAGGCGGTAGGCGGGGCGGCCATGGGTGTCGACGCTCACGCCGACCAGGCGGCCCGGCAGCGAGCGCTTGAAATCGTCGCGGCAGGCCAGGTAGGCCGCGTGCGGGCCGCCGTTGCACAGCGGCATGCCGAAGCGCTGGGTGGTGCCGCAGACGATGTCGGCATCCCATTCGCCGGGCGGCGCGAGCAGGGTCAGCGCCAGCAGGTCGGCCGCCACGCAGAAGGCCGCGCCGTACTGGTGCGCATGGCCCGCGAGCGGGCGCAGGTCGTGCACGTGGCCGGTGGTGGCCGGGTACTGCGCCAGCACGCCGAAGAACTCGCCGCTGGCCATCAGGTGCGGCAGGGTTTCCGAGGCGGTGCTGACCTTGACCTCGATGCCCAGCGGCGCGGCGCGGGTCTTCACCACCTCGATGGTCTGCGGATGGCAGTCGCCCGAGACCAGGAACACGTTGCTTTTGCTCTTCACGCTGCGCTTGGCCAGCGTCATCGCCTCGGCGGCCGCGGTGGCCTCGTCGAGCATCGAGGCATTGGCGATCGCCATGCCCGTGAGGTCGCAGACCATGGTCTGGAAGTTGACCAGCGCCTCCATGCGGCCCTGCGAGATCTCGGCCTGGTAGGGCGTGTAGGCCGTGTACCAGGCCGGGTTCTCGAGGATGTTGCGCAGGATCACGCCCGGCGTGTGGGTGCCGTAGTAGCCCTGGCCGATGAAGTTGCGGAACACCTTGTTCTTCGCCGCGATCGCCTTGAGCTCGGCCAGCGCGTCGGCCTCGGTGGCCGGTGCCGGCAGCCGCATCGGCTTGCTGCGCCGGATCGCCGCGGGCACGATGCCGTCGATGAGTTCGGCGCGCGTGGCCGACCCGATCACGGGCAGCATGCGCGCCTCGTCGTCGGCATCGATGCCGATGTGGCGGGCGATGAATTCCTCGGCGTTCTCGAGTTCTTGCAGGGTGGGCAGGGCGGCGGGGGTGGGCATGGCGGGCGGGGGAAGAGAAGGGGGAGCGGACTTCCGGACGCGAGCCTTCGCGTCCGGCCATCCGGTTTCAGGAGCTCAGGATTCCTCGGCGAACTTGCCGTAGGCGGTTTCGTCCATCAGCGCGTCGAGCTGGGCCGGTTCGGACAGCTTGACCTTGAAGAACCAGCCTTCGGCCAGCGGCGCGCTGTTGGCGAGCGAGGGATCGGCGCGCAGGGCTTCGTTGACTTCGGTGATCTCGCCCGAGACGGGCATGAACACGTCGGCCGCGGCCTTCACCGATTCGACGACGCCGGCGACATCGCCCTGGGCGAAGCTCTTGCCGACCTCGGGCAGGTCGACGAAGACCACGTCGCCCAGCGCGTCTTGCGCATGGACGGTGATGCCGACCGTGGCGTTGCCGCCCTCGGCCTGCACCCATTCATGGTCCTTGGTGTACTTGATGCTCATGTTGAAAAACTCCTCGTGGATAAAAAGTGGCCGATGCCGGGGCGTAGGTTAGCCGCGACGGCGGTCCGCCGGATGTCCGGTCGTCAGCCGCGGTAGTAGCGCGTCGGCACGAAGGGCAGGGTCGAGACCTCCATCGGCACCGGCTTGCCGCGCACGATGGCCTGCACCCGGGTGCCGGGCTCGGCGAAGGCGGTGGCCACGTAGCCCATGGCGACCGGCCGGTCGGCCGTCGGGCCCAGCAGGCCGCTGGTGACCTGGCCGATGTCCTGGCCCTCGAAGGACTGGAGCGGCGTGCCGTCGCGCACCGGGATGCGCTCGAGCGCGACCAGGCCGACGCGGCGGCGCTTCAGGGTGTCGTGGTCGAGGTGGCCGGCGGCGCCGGTGGCTGCCACGAGCTGGGCCAGGATCTTCTCGGCGCCGGGGAAGCCGCCCGCGCGCGCGCCGCCGTTGCGGCGCACCTTCTGGATCGCCCAGTTGAGCGAGGCCTCGATCGGCGTGGTGCTGGTGTCGATGTCGCTGCCGTAGAGGCACAGGCCGGCCTCGAGCCGCAGCGAGTTGCGCGCGCCCAGGCCGATGGGCTTGACCTCGGGCTGGGCCAGCAGCAGCCGCGCCAGCGCGTCGGCGTCCTTCGCGGCGACCGAGATCTCGAAGCCGTCCTCGCCGGTGTAGCCGCTGCGCGTGACGAAGGCGGCTATGCCGCCGATCTGCACCGCGCCGCCGGTCATGAACACGAAGCGCTCGATACCGGGCGAGAGCCGCGCCAGCGTGGCCGCGGCCTGTGGGCCCTGCAGCGCGAGCAGCGCCTGCTCGGGCAGCGGCTGCACCTGGCAGCGCTGGCCGATCTTCTGCTGGATATGGGCGATGTCGGCCACCTTGCAGGCGCCGTTGACGATCACGAACAGCGAGCCGTTGCCTTCGTTGAAGAACATCAGGTCGTCGAGGATGCCGCCCTGGTCGTCGAGCAGCAGGCCGTAGCGCTGCTTGCCCGCGGGCAGGTCGATCACGTCGACCGGCATCAGGGTCTCGAAGGCGGCCGCGGCATCGGGGCCGGACAGGCGCAGCTGGCCCATGTGGGAGATGTCGAACAGGCCCGCAGCCTCGCGCGTGTGCCTGTGCTCGGCCATCAGGCCGGCCGGGTACTGGACCGGCATCGAATAGCCGGCGAAGGGCACCATGCGGGCGCCGAGTTCCAGGTGCAGCGCGTGCAGCGGGGTCTTGAGCAGTTCGGATTCGGGGGCGGAAGCAGCCACGGGGCACTCCTGGGGGCAGCAATCGAATGCCATGGCTCGCGCCATGGGGCCACCCCTGCTGTCCGCTTTACCTGAGAGATTCGCCCCACGATCGGGGTTTGCTCCTTCGGTGGACCGGGCGCCTGCGGCACCGGCCTCTCTCCAGCAAGGAAACGCCGTCCCGCGAAGGCCGGCGCTGTGTCAGTCCTTTTGCCTGAGCGTTCGGGGGTTCCCTGCGCCTTCGGCGGCCCCGTGCGGGGCTCTCTCCTGACCCCGGCGAGTGTAGTGGATTGCGGGCCGCCTCAGCCGCGGCCGCGCAGCCGGTCCGACAGCGCCCGGCAGATGGCGTCATGGGCCCGGCCGGCGGCGGCCGAGTGGGCGAAGAAGCCGAAGAACGGGTGGAACATGTCGTCGAAGGCCAGCAGCCGGGTCGGGATGCCGGCCGCCTCGAGCCGGTGCGCGTAGGCCAGGCCTTCCTCGCGCAGCGGGTCGTGGCCGGCGACGGCGATCAGGGTCGGCGGCAGGCCCGCGAGCTCCGCCGCGCGCAGCGGGGAGGGCGGCACCTCGGCGGCGCGGCGGGCCGAGGCGCCCATGCAGAGCCGGGCGATCTCGCGCAGGTCGGCGGGCGCGAGCATCGGGTGGTCGATGCCGCGGGCCTCGATCGCGGCCACGTCGCGCGCCATGTCCAGGCCCGGCACCACCAGCAGCTGGGCCGCCAGTGGCCGCGCATGGCCGCGCAGCGCCAGCGCGGCGCAGGCCGCCAGGTTGGCGCCCGCGCTCTCGCCGGCCAGGGCGACCCGGGACGGATCGCCGCCGAGGGTTTGTGCATGGTCCAGCGCCCAGCGGGTCGCGGCCAGGGCATCGTCGTGCGCGGCCGGGAACGGGTGCTCGGGCGCCAGCCTGTAGTCCACCGAGACCACCACGGCCTCGACGTCGCGGCAGAGCTTGCGCGCGATGTCGTCCATCAGCTCGACGCTGCCGAGCACGAAACCGCCGCCGTGCAGGAACACCACGGTCGGCAGCATGGCCTCGGCCGAGACGGGCCGGTAGACCCGCACCGGCACGCGCAGGCCCCGGTGTTCGGCGACGCGGTCCTCGGTGGAAGCCACGACCGGCAGCGTCGTGCGCTCGCGCGCCGCCATCACCGCGCGGCGCATGCGTTCGCGCGCTTCGGCGGGCGTGCCCGAGAACGGTGGTGGGGCCCCGTGGGCGCGCATGGCCGCGACGATCGTCGCGAGCTGGGGATCGAGCGCGGCGCTCATGCCAGCCCCAGCACATAGGCCTGCGAATCCGCCGCGCGCCGACGCAGCCGATCGAGGTCCACATCGAGCAGCCGGCCGTCGCGCTTCACCGGCCGGCCCGCGACGAACACGCTGTCGACATTGCCCGGATGGGCGCCCAGCACCACCGCGCCCACTGCGTCGGAGACCGGCGCCAGGTTCAGGTCGTCGGCGCGGATCAGCACCACGTCGGCCTGCTTGCCCGGCGTGAGCGAGCCCACCTTGTGCGCGAGCCCGTTCGCCTGCGCGCCGGCCAGGGTGGCGAAACCGAGCACATCGCGCAGGCCCAGCGTCGCCGGGGCGTTCTTCGTCTTCGAATGGCCGCCGCCCATCCACGAGCGGTAATAGGCCAGGGCATGGCGCATCTGCGTGAACATGTCGCCCGCGCACTTGGTCTCGGTGTCGCCGCTGAGGCTGGGCCGGATGCCCACGGCCAGCAGCCGGTCGAACGGGATGTCACCCATGCCCTGCGCATTGAGTTCGCAGTGCACGCCGAGCGAGGCGCTGACGCCGGCGTCGGCCATCATCGAGAACTCGTCGTGGTGCGAGCAGCAGCAGTGCACGAAGGTCAGGTCGTCGCCGAGCACGCCGGCCTCGTGCATCTGCGCGATGCCGCGCACGGCGGCATTGCGTGCGTAGGCGCCCATGTGGATGCTCGAGCGGATGCCGAGTTCGCGCGCCAGCCGAAGGTCGCCGAGCCAGGTCTCGCGCTGCGCCATCTCGGGGCCGCGCGCGGCCATCGCGAGCGTGAGCAGCTGGTCGTCGCTCGAGAAGTAGCGCTCGCGCAGCCGCCGGATGTCCTGCGGATGGCCGCGCTCGCTGCCGAACATCCACGAGGCGCCGTCGACCAGCGGCCAGCCGTGCGCGAACACGCCGCGGATGCCGGCGTCGCGCAGCGCCGCGATCGCCGCGTCGGAATGCTCGGGGCTGTTCTGCACGTGCGACCAGTCGAGCATCGTGGTGATGCCGCTGTCGAGTGCCGCGACCGCCCCCAGCAAGGTGCCGGTGTAGACGTCCTCGGGCCGGTAGGCCGCGCCCTTGGCGCCCAGCATCTCGGCGAAGTAGACCTGCGAATCGATGTCGGCATAGCGATGCCGCACGCAGCTCTGCCAGGTGTGGCGATGGGTGTCGACGAAGCCGGGCAGCACGATCATGCGGTCGGCCTCGATCCGCTCGGCCTGGGGAGCATCGATGCTCGGCGCGATCGCGACGATGCGCTCGCCCTCGATCAGCACGTCGCCGCGGCGCAGCTCGCCGATGTCCGGGTCCATGCTCAGCACCCAGCCGCCCGCGATCAGCAGTGGCCTGTGGTCGTTCTTCATCGCATCACCTCTTCATCCAGCGCGAGAGTTCGGTCTCGACCTCGGTGGCGCGCGCCACGTCCGCGCTGGCCCAGGCCACATAGGCATCGGGCCGCACCAGCATCGCCTGCACGCCGCGCATGGCGGGCGGCACATGCGCCACGCGGGCCGGCAGCAGGGTCACGGGCAGGCCCTTCAGGTCCAGCGATTCGAACTGCCGCGAATTGCCCTCGAGATCGAGCAGCAAAAAGCGCCGCTCGCGCAGCAGCTCGGCGACGCGCACCGAGCGGCCTTCGCGCGTGACGAGGTCGAAGTCGGGCAGCCGCTGGCCTGCCAGCGGGTGGCGGTCGGTTTCTCCCGCGCGACCGGGGTAGGGCTGCTCGAGCCCGCACAGCTCCAGCACCAACTGGCGCTGCACCTCGGGCAGCGGAATGATGTGCCGCGCGAGCCGGCGCTTGAGCGCCACCGCATCGGGCTCGAAGTTGAACTGCAGCACGCACTGCGCCTTCACGCTCTCGAGCAGCGCATGCATCACCGGCAGGCGCTCGGCGTCGTAGCTGTCCAGCGTGGCCTCGTCGGCCACGCCCGTGACGACGTTCGCGAGCTTCCAGCCCAGGTTGAAGGCATCCTGCAGGCAGAAGTTCATGCCGACGCCGCTGGCCGGGTAGTGGATGCGTGCCGACTCGCCGACCAGGAACACGCGCCCCTGGCGCAGGCGCGGCACGGCGCGCATCTGGTCGTCGAAGCGCGAGGCCCAGCGGAAGCCCTCGATGCCGTAGTCGCTGCCGAGCACGTCGCGCAGGCACTGCCTGGCCTCCTCGAGTGTCACAGGCTCGTCCTTGGCGGCATGGCGCCGGTCGCGGTGCACGATGTTGAAGCGCGTGATGCCTTCGCCGAAGGCATAGCCGCGCACCCAGCCCATCTCGTTGTCGGCGCCGGTGCGGCCGCCGGGCCAGGGCGCGCTGAGTTCGGCGTCGATCACGATGCCGCGAAAGGTGCCCGAGTGGCCCTCGAAGGGCATGCCGCACTGGGTTCGCACGGTGCTGCGGCCGCCGTCGGCGCCCACCAGGTAGCTGGCGCGCAGGGTCGATGTCGCGCCCGACGGGTCGGCCACCTCGATCTCCACGCCCTCCGTGTCCTGCCGCACCGTGCGCAGCTCGGCACCGCGGCGAAGCTCGGCGCCGCTCTCGGCCGCCCAGTCCCAGAGGATCTCCTCGGTCATGTTCTGCGGCAGCCCGAGCGTGAAGCCGAAGCGGGTGTCGAGGTGCTCCCACTCGATCGACTGGAAGCCGGCCCAGATGTGGCTCGAACGGAACGGGTAGTCGAGGATCTGCCTCGTCCGCTCGATGAAGCGGTCGGCGATGCCGCGTGCATCGAACAGCTCGAGCACGCGCGGCAGCAGCGTGCCCGCGCGCGACTGCACGCCCTCGATGCGCCGCTCCAGCACCAGCGTGCGCGCACCCGAACCCGCCAACTCGGCCGCCACGGTCAGGCCCGAGGGGCCGCCGCCGACGACGATCACGTCCCACTGCATTGAATCTCCGGTCACTCGATCTCCTTGGAAGAAAGCTTTTTAGAAGGCGTGCGTCATGCCGACTTCGAACGCCGACTGGCGGCGGCCGCCCGCGACGGCCTGGCTGCGCAGCACCGCCTTCTGCCCGGGCCCCGCCTTCTGCAGCACGCCGAGCAGGTAGAGGCTCGTGCGCTTGGACAGCGCGTAGTCGACGTGGCCGTGCACCTGGTCCCAGCGGTAGCTCGCGAGCCTGGTGAGCGAATAGCCGCCGCCGATGCGCAGCTGGTTCGTGAGGTACTTGTAGGCACCGACGTCGAGGGTTCGCGCGGTCTCCGTCTGCTGCAGCCCTGCCGCCGACAGGCGCGTGTGGCTGTAGTTGCCCATCCAGCGCCAGCCGTCGCTGGTGTAGGCCAGCCCGACCGTGGCCGTGTCCTGCGTCTGCGACAGGGTCGTGCCCGGGGCCTTGGCGAAGTCGACGCCGTAGAGACTGGGTACGCCGAGCCGGGTGGCGGGCGCATATGGGATGCCCTTGACCGACTCCCAGATCGCGAGCGCCTGCAGCGACCCGCTGGCATAGCTGAGTTCCGCGCCGACGGCGCGCCCGACGTTGGTGGTCGAGTCCGCCTCCGCGAAGCCGTACATGGCGCCGAACTGGAAGCCGCCGAACACCGGCGACTTGTACTTGACGAGGTTGCTCAGCGAGTTGCCGACCGTGCGGTCCAGGTTGCCGGGATGCGTGGCGAGCAGCGAGGTGTAGCGCTCCGAGGTGAAGGGCGTCGCGTCGGCGAGCAGGTCGTACATCGCGCCCAGCGTGAGCGTGCCCCAGGTGCCCGAACTCAGGCCCATGTAGCTCTCGAGCGGCGCGAGGGTTCCGCTGTCGACGAAGACCGAGTTGCTCCAGCGGAAGATCGCGCGCAGGTCGCCGCCCAGCGATTCGCTGCCGGTCAGCGCCAGGAAGGGCGCGGCATGTGTCGAGGTCATCTGCAGCTGGCTGCGGCCGCCCGAGTCGCGGGTGTAGAGCACGCCGCTGCCGAGCAGGCCCGACAGCTTGAGTTCCGATTGCGCCTGCGCGCCCTGCGCCAGCGAGAGTCCCGACAGGGCGAGCAGCAGGGCCTGGGTGTTGCGTTGGATCATGAGGTGTGGCTCCCGGAAGGCTGCTGCGGGATCACGACGACATCCGCCGCTCGAGGATCACGCCCGACGTCTCGCGCCGCGCGAGCCGGCCGCCGAGCAGCAGCGCCGCGCCGACCGCGATGCAGCCCGACAGCGCGAACACCGTGGCCATCGCCGAGGGCAGGGCCAGCGCCTGGCCGTCGTAGAGATGGCGTGCCACCAGTGCGATCAGCGTGGGCGAGCCCGACTGGGCGATCAGCCCGTTGAGCACCAGCACGATCGCCATCACCATGCCGATGCCGCCGGCCGGCACGGTGCGCGCCACGAAGGTCGAGGCGACCGCCATGAAGCTCCACGAGCACAGCACCACGAGCGCGTCGAGCAGCCAGAAGGCCGTGAGGTCGCCGGTCAGGCACATCGACACGCTGAACAGCGTGGTGGCCGCGGCCACCGCCGCGCCGATGCGCGCGACCGCCGCGAGTCCGGTGGCACGGTCGAGCGCCACGCCGACCAGCCACAGCCCGAGCGGGCCCATCGTCAGCAGCAGGCCGCCCTGCATCAGGCCGATGTCGCGCAGCTCCAGGCCCCAGCGGCGCGCGATCATGGTGGGTATCCAGGCCGCCATGCCGAAGCCGATCATCGAGCTGCCGACCGCGAAGGCGAACAGCGGCACGAACAGCCGCCGCTGGTCGGCCAGCCAGCGCAGCACGGTGCGCAGGCTCTCCTGCGGACGGGCGGCCGCATCGCGCTGCGAGCGCGGGTCCTTGAAGCAGAAGATCAGCAGGCTCAGCGGCAGGCCGGCCACGCCGATCATGAACAGCGTCAGCTGCCAGGCCGAGACCTCGCCGACGAAGGGCAGCGCATGGATGCCCGAGGCCTGTACCAGGTGCAGCAGCGGCCCGCCGAGCACCAGCGACAGGCCGGTGCCCAGCATCATCGACATGGTGTAGACCGAGAGCGCGCGGGCGCGGCGCCGCTCGTCCACGCCGTCGCGGATCAGCGAATAGGAAGAGGGAGGCGTCAGCGCCTCGGCCGCGCCGACGACGGCGCGCGCGATCACCAGCGCGATGAAGGCGGTGGCCGCCGCGTTGGCCGCCACCGCCGCCGACCAGACCAGCACGCCGGTGGCGATCACGAGGCGGCGGTCGAAGCGGTCGGCCAGCCAGCCGGCCGGCAGGCCGACCAGGATGTTGGCGACCGCGAAGGCGGTGCCGATCAGGAAGCTGATCTGGATGTCGCTGACGCCGAAGTCGCGCTGGATTGGACCGACCATCAGAACCAGGATGTTCTTGTCGATCTGGGCCAGCATGTTCAGCAGGGTCAGGCAGGCCACCAGGGCCCACTGCGCGCGTGCGCGCTTGCGTTGGTCTTGCATCTTGTCTTGTCTCCGGTTGCTTGTTCTGCGAGCTCGCGATGGCTCGTTGGAGGCGGATGATCCGGGCCGGCGATGCATATGCAAAATTCATTCTTTAAATTCGATGCATTTGCCGCGCAAATTCCAGGAAGATCCCGCGCGAATCAAGGAGACGACCCATGCGCTTCAACAAACTCGACCTCAACCTGCTGGTGGTGCTCGATGCGGTGCTGACCACGCGCAGCGTGAGCCGCGCCGCCGAGCGGCTCTACCTGAGCCAGCCGGCGACCAGCCTGTCGCTGAGCCGGCTGCGCGAGTACTTCGAAGACGAGCTGCTGGTGCCGGTCGGCAAGACGCAGGTGCCGACCGCGCTCGCCAACGAGCTGATGAAGCCGGTGCGCGACGTGCTGCTGCAGCTGCAGACCATCACGCGCGCGCGGCCCGGCTTCGACCCGGCCACCTCGACCCGGCGCTTCACCATCGAGTCCTCGGACTACGTGATCAGCGTGCTGCTGTCCGAGGTGGTGCGGCGCGCCGCGACGCTCGCGCCGCTGATGCAGTTCGACCTGCGCGCCATGAGCCCGCAGATGCGCGAGCACCTCGACAGCGGCGAGATCGAGCTGCTGATCTCGCCCGATTTCGCGATCGTGCCCGGGCATCCGTCCGAGCCGCTGTTCGAGGACACCTTCTCGTGCCTGCTGTGCCTCGACCAGCCGGTCAAGGGCAAGCGGCTCGGCGCCGAGCAGTACTTCGAGTCCGCCCACGTCGGCATCGAATGGGCCGGCGGCCGGCGCGTGACCTTTGACGCGCGGCTCATCTCCACGGGCCGGCGCACGCGCCGCCAGGACGTGATCGCGCCCAACTTCACGCTGGTGCCCGAGCTGCTGCTCGGCACCGCGCGCATCGCCACCTTGCCGACGCGGCTCGCGCACCAGATGGCGCGGCGCTTTCCGCTGCAGGTGCAGCCCTGTCCGGTCGAGATCCCGGGCTTCACCGAGAAGCTGCAGTGGCACAAGCACCAGGACCGCGACCCGGCGATCGTCTGGCTGCGCTCGCTGCTGCGCGAGACCGCGCAGGGGCTGCCCGAATTGAAGAGCCTGAAGGCCGCGCGTTCAGCGGCGCCGCGGCGGCGTGCCTGAACTCAGTGCACCACTTCGGCCGGCGGCAGCAGCCGGTCGATGCGCTCGCGCAATGACTCGGCGCGCTCGGTGCCGGCCGTTTTCTCGACCTCGGTCAGCATCAGCGCGGCGATGGTCAGCATCGCCTCGCGGTCGCGCGCCTCGCGCAGCGCGTCGCGCATCTGCAGCGCGAAGCGCGGATCGCGGCGCACGAACATGCGCTCGCAGATGTCGAACAGGAACATGCGCGTGGTGGCCAGCGAGCGCTTGCCGTCGAAGGTGTCGGCGGCGATCGAGACGTGGATGGGTTCGACGGCCGGCGCGGGCTGCGGTGCGGGCATTGCCTCGGCCGCAGCTTCGGCGGCCTTCGGATCGTGCAGGTAGCCGCGCTCCACCAGCGTCATCAGCGCCTGCTCGGCTTCGCCGCGGCTCGCGAACAGCGGGCTGAAGTCGGTCAGCGAACGGCGGCCGTCGGCCATCAGCAGCAACGCCCGTTCGCGCTGGCTCAGGGTGCGCTGTCCGCCCTGGAGTTCGTCGCGCGCCTTGTCGGTCTTGGTGGGAAACATGCGGTGCCGCCGGGTCCGGGAATGGAGCCCGAGCTTCACGGATGAGCGTGACACCCTCATGAAGCGCAGAACACCAAAGACCTCAGTGGCGGCGCACGCTGCAGGCGCGCGCCGTCTACCGCTGGTGACGCGCGGCGGCGGCGTTCAGCTGCCTGCGCTTTCCTTGCGGATCAGCCAGCGGCCATCGACGCGCTGCAGCTCGAGCGTCTTGCGGCCGCTCTCCTTGATCTTGTCGGCGGCGTAGCTCTGCTTGAACTTCGCGGTGGCGGTGTTGCCGTTGATGCTGACCACCAGGTTGTCGACCTTCACGCTGATGCTCGACTTGTTGCCGATGCGCTTGCGGCGTTCCTCTTCCCAGGCCTTGTGGCTGCTGCCCTTGGCGGGCTGGAAGTCGCTCGCGTAGCTGGCGAGGTACTTGTCGACGTCCTTCGAGGCCCAGGCGGCGGCCCAGGCGCGCACGGCGGCCTCGACCTCGGCCGGCGCGGCGGCGGCCGCGGCGGGCGCAGGCGCGGGTGCCGCGGCGGGAGCCGGTGCGGCTGCGGCCGGTGCTGCTGCCGCAGGGGCCGCAGCAGGGGCCGGCGCCGCTGCCGGTGCGGGTGCCTTCGCGGGTGCATCGGCCGCCACGGCCGGTGCGACTGCACAGAGGCCGGCCAGGGCCGCCGCCGCGAGCACGGCACCTGCGGAGAGACGGGGAAGGAATCGATTCATGCGCATGTCCTGGTTGTGTTGATGTCGGAACCGGTCGCCGGGGGCGATTTTCGATTCTGGCAGTGAAACCCGGCCCGCATGTGTCGGATCGTCGCGGCTGTACGGCCGCCGCAACGCCGGGCCCCCGCGCACTCACCGGTTCCGGTGGTCAGGCCTTGCCCGAGGCCACGCTCGCGGGCCGCGGCGCGACCGTGCCCGCATCGAGCGTGCGGTTGCGCATGCGCAGCGACAGCAGCGCCGCCACGCACAGCACGCACAGCACCGCGCTGAAGGTCACGCCCAATCCGCGCGCATCGGACAGCAGGCCGAACAGCGGCGACACCAGGCCGCCCACCGAGAGCGCGAGTCCCAGCGTGATGCCGCTGGCCGTGGCCGGGTTGCGCGGCAGGTAGTCCTGCGCCAGCGTCACCTGCGCCGCGAAGGGCAGGAACATGCACAGCCCCAGCAGCGCCGTGCAGGCCAGCGCCCAGGCGGGCGAGGACGCGAGCACCAGCCCGGCCATGGCCGGCACCGCGAGCAGGTAGCCCGCGCGGATCGTGCCCATGCGCCCGATGCGGTCGCCGAGCCAGCCGCCCAGCAGGGTGCCCACGGCACCGGCGGCGGTGAAGCCGGTCAGCGCCGCCGCGCCCTGGAAGGCCGAGCCGTGCAGGTCGCGCGTGATGCGCAGCGAGAGCATCGACAGCACCGTCACGTAGGGGATCGACCAGCCGACGATGGTGGCCACCAGCAGCGCGAAGGCGCGCCAGTCGTTCGGCGCTCGCTGCGCCGCGGCCTGCGCGCGCCGGGCCGCGCCGGCCCGTGCCGCGTTCGCCGCGCCCTGGCCGCGGTTGGCCAGCAGCCACACGGCGCCCATCGCCAGCGCGGGCAGCCCGAGCAGGTAGCTGCGCGACAGCGCGCCGCCGCCGACCACCGTGGTGGCGAGCACCGGCGCGAACGAGGCGCCGATGGTGCCGCCGACCGAGAACACGCTCATCGCCTTCTGCGAGGCGCCGCCGGCCGCGCGCGCCGCCACGGTGGCGCTCGGGTGGTAGGCCGCGATGCCGAGGCCGCACAGCACGGTCGCGAGCCAGGTCCAGAGGTAGTTCGAGCCCAGGCCCGCGAGCACCAGGCCCAGCGCCGCGACCAGGAAGCCCGCCGGCACCAGCCAGGGCCGCGGATGGCGGTCGGCATAGAGACCGAACAGCGGCTGCACCACGCTCGACAGCCCGGTGGCCGCGAGCATCAGCCCGCTCACGGCCGTGTAGCTGTAGCCGCGCTCCAGCACCATCAGCGGCAGCAGCGCGGGCACCAGGCCCTGGTAGAGATCGTTGACGGCGTGGGTGCCGGTGAGAAGCCCGAGGCGGCCCTTGTTCATCGGTGGCCTCCCGGCGTGGCCGGCGGCGGATTGCATTGCATGCGATAGCCCTTTCTGTGAAACCTCGTGTCGAGGTCGGGCCATGCTAGGAAGCCGTGCGAAGATGATCTCGCTACGAAAGAACAAGGATCGTCGAGAAATGGACAAGCTGCAGCCGCCCGCCGAATTCGACCTGCGCCCCGAGCATGGCGAATCGACACCGCGTGCGGTCGCTGTGCTGGCGACCGATGCCGAGGGCCACGCCGTCATTCCGCTGCACAGCCATCGGCGCGGCCAGCTGATCCATGCGATCTCGGGCGTGATGATCGTGAGCGCCGAGGCCGGCAGCTGGGTGGTGCCGCCGGGGCGCGGCGCCTGGCTGCCGCCCGGCATGGTGCACGGCATCCGCATGGCGGGCGACGTGCGCATGCGCACCGTCTTCGTCGAGCCTGGCACCCGCGCCGGCCTCGGCGCCGACTGCCGCGTGATCCCGGTCGACGCGCTGCTGCGCGAGCTCATCGTGGCCGCGATCGCGCTGCCGCTGGACTATGCGCGGGGCGGTCGCGACGAACGCGTGATGGAGCTGATCCTCGACGAGATCGAGCGCGCCCCCGCGCTCTCGCTGCATGTGCCGATGCCGCGCCATGCGCGCCTGGCGGCGCTGTGCGAGGAACTGGTGCGCGATCCCGCGCTGCCGGCCTCGCTCGAGGCCTGGGCGAAGCGGCTGCACATGAACGCGCGCACGCTGGCGCGCCTGTTCCAGCGCGAGACCGGCATGAACTTCGGCGCCTGGCGCCGGCAGGCGCGGCTGCTGCTGAGCCTGCCGCGGCTGGCGGCCGGCGCCTCGATCCTCGAGGTGGCGCTGGCCCACGGCTACGACAGCCCGAGCGCCTATGCGGCGATGTTCCGCCGCACGCTGGGCATGCCGCCGAGCCAGTACCTGCAGCGCGAGGCCTAGGAGCGTGCGCGGCAGAAGGCCCGGCTCCGGGATTCAGGAGCGGCGGCGTTCCTTCGAGCGAAAGCGCCCGATGTACGGCAGGCCGTTGTAGGTCTTGCCCGCATCGTCGATCGGCCAGGCGGGATCGGCGTAGACGAAGCCCGCGTTGGCGGTCACGATGCCGCGCTCGGCGCAGGCCAGCGCGACCCGCTCGGTCGCGGCGCCCGCCTCGATCGTGCTCTCGTCGATGATCCGGCGCACCGGCACGGGTTCGGGAAACCAGATGACCTGCAGCAGGTCCTCGTCGTAGAGGAACTTCATGCCGGCATCGATGCAGAAGCCGCAGCCGGTCACGTCGCCGGGCGCCGCCTCGATGTCTTCCACCTCGAGATCCCAGTAGTTCCCGGCGTGGTCGAAGTAGCGCATGAACGCCTCCTCGCCCTGCGTGGCGTTGCCGATCCAGAAGTGCAGCGATTCGAAGGGGCGCTCCGGCTGGGGCGGACCGTACTTCGCCACCCAGTCGAACAGCGTGCCGGACTTCAGGCCCTCGCGTTTCTCCAGGGCGGGGAAGCCGCCGGTCGGCGTGCGGTTCAGCGCTTCGTCGACCAGCGCGCGGATGTACTCCTCGTCATGCTTCTTTCGAGTGGGCATGCAGGCCGCTCCCCGCTACTTGAAGCCGAGCACGTGCGGCAGCCAGGTGCTGAGCGCGGGCACGAAGGTCAGGATCAGCAGCACCGCGCCATGGGCCCAGAGGAAGGGCACCAGCTCGCGCACCAGCGCCGACATCGGCACCTTCGACACGTTGCAGGTCACGAACAGCAGCCCGCCCACGGGCGGCGTGATCATGCCCAGCGTGAGGTTGAAGATCACGATCATCGCGAAGTGCACCGGATCGACGCCGAGCTTGATCGCCACCGGCGCGAGGATCGGCGCCAGCACCATCACGCCCGGCAGCGGCTCGATGAAGATGCCGAACAGCAGCAGGAACACGTTGACGATGATCAGGAACATCCACGGCGAGAGGTTCATGCCGATCAGCCATTCGGCCATCTGCTGCGGGATGCCCTCGATGGTCAGCACCCAGGCGAAGGAGGCCGACAGCCCGATGATGATCAGCACCGAGGCCGACAGCAGCGCCGAGCGCGAGAGGATGTCGGGCAGCATCTTCCACTCGAGCGTGCGGTAGACGAACTTGCCGCACACCAGCGCGTAGAACACCGCCACCACCGAGGCCTCGGTGGGCGTGAACCAGCCCGCGCGCATGCCGCCGAGGATCACCACCGGCAGCAGGATCGCGGGGATCGCCTTCCAGGTCGTGACGAGGATCTCGCGCAGCGGCGGGGTCTGGCCGTCGCCCTTGTAGTTGCGCTTCTTCGAGACGTGGTAGTTGACCAGGCACATCGCCACCGCGATCAGGATGCCCGGCAGGATGCCGGCCGCAAACAGCGTGCCGACCGACACGCTCTCGTCCTGCAGCGCATAGATGATCATGATGATCGAGGGCGGGATGATCGGCCCCACGATCGCGGTCGAGGCCGTGAGCGCCGCCGCGTAGGAGCGGTCGTAGCCGGCCTTGTCCATCATCTTGATCAGCATCGAGCCCGGGCCCGCGGCGTCGGCCAGCGCCGAGCCCGAGATGCCCGAGAAGAAGGTCAGCGACACCACGTTGGTGTAGCCCAGGCCGCCGCGGCGGTGGCCCACGAACTGGCCCGCGAAGCGCAGCAGCACCTCGGTCAGCGAGCCGCCGCTCATGAGCTCGGCCGCGAGGATGAAGAAGGGCACCGCCATCAGCGGGAAGCTGTCGATGCCGGTGAAGGTTTCCTTCAAGAGCACCATCAGCGGATAGCTCTCGGCGAGGATCAGCGTGGTGGCGGTGGACAGCCCGAGCGCGAAGGCCACGGGCACGCCGATCGCGAGGAACACGCAGGCGGAGACGATCAGAACGACGCTGGCATCCATGGTCGTTCTCCTTACAGCGACGCCGAGGCGTTGGCGTCGAAGTGCGCGTCGGACGCGAACTCGCGGTTCATCACGTAGCCGCGCACCACCAGCAGCCAGTGCACGATCAGCAGCACGCCGCCGATCAGCATCGCGCTGTAGATGTAGGCGAAGGGGATCTGCGTCACCGCGGTGAGCTGGAACATGGTGCGTTCCATGTAGAGCCAGCCGTACCAGACCATGAAGCCGAAGAAGGCGAACAGCAGCGAGGCGACCACGATGCGCAGCGCGATCGCGGCCTGGCGCGGCAGCGCGTCCTGCAGGTTCTCGACCGCGATGTGCCCGCCGTAGCGCAGCACCGGGCCGGCGCCGATGAAGGTCAGCCAGATCATCATGTGGCGCGACACCTCCTCGGCCCACTCGATCGACTGGCTGGTGGTGTAGCGCAGCACGACGTTGGTGAAGATGATGACCGACATCGCGGCCAGCAGGAGGATCAGCGCCCAGCGGTTGGCGGCGAGGAAATAGCGCTCGAAGGCTTGCACGTGTGTTGTTCTCGGTTCTGTCTCAAAACGAAGCGCCCGGCGGGGCCGGGCGCGTTCCTCGAACGTCGGGGGCGCCGCGCGGCGCCGCCTCTTTCTTATTGGACGTCCGTGATCTTCTTGATGTTGTCCGCGCCGAATTCCTTGGCGTAGCTCGCGTAGGCGGGCTTGAGCGCTTCGCGGAAGGCGGCGCCGTCGACCGTGCGCGTGACCTTCATGCCGTCCTTCTCGAGCTGGGCGATGCCGTTGTTCTCGTCGTCGTTGACCTTCTTGCGCTGGGCGATGGCGGCCTTCTTCGCGGCCTCGACGAACACCTTCTTGTCGCCGTCCGAGAGCTTGTTCCAGACCTTGGGCGACAGCAGCAGCAGGGCGGGCGAGTAGACGTGGCCGGTCAGCGACAGGTGCTTCTGCACCTGCGAGAACTTCGAGGCCAGGATCACGGGGATCGGGTTCTCCTGGCCGTCGACCGTGCCCTGCTGCAGCGCGCCGAACAGCTCGGGGAAGGCCATCGGCGTGGGCAGGATGCCGAAGGTGCGGTAGCCGTCCATGTGCACCTTGTTCTCCATCGTGCGCATCTTCAGGCCGGCCGCGTCGGCGGGCTTGACGATGTCGCGCTTGCTGTTCGTCATGTGGCGGAAACCGTTCTCGGTCCAGGCCAGCGCGACGATGCCCTTGCTCGGGAACTTGGTCAGGATGTCCTGGCCGATCGGGCCGTCCATGACCTTGCGTGCATGGGCGTAGTCGCGGAACAGGAACGGGATGTCGACGATCTTGACCTCGGGCACGAAGTTGCCGACCGGGCCGGTCGAGGTGTTCACCAGGTCCTGCGTGCCGAGCTGGATCGCCTCGATCTGCTCGCGTTCGCCGCCCAGCGCCGAGTTGGCGAAGTGCTGGCACTTGAAGCGGCCTTGCGTGCCCTTCTCGACCTCGTCGCAGAACACGGTCGAGCCGACGCCGTAGTGCGACTCCTTCGAGGTCGCGTAGCCGATCTTCAGGACGGTGGGTTGCTGCGCGAGGGCGCTGGTGCCCAGGGCGAGCGAAAGGCAGGCGGCGGCGATGTGGCCGAGTTTCATGGTGTCTCCGGGGGGATTGGTCAGGATTGCGTCAGGCGCCCCGGACTATGCCGCAACCGGAAGCTTTACAGCGTCGGGATTTTCACGGACGTACTCGCGGATCACGGCGTCGAAGCTGTCGTCCGACCCCAGGCCGAGCGCGCGGGCGCGCGGCGTGTCGAAGCGGCCGGGCCAGGACTTCACGATGCGCCGGATCGTCGGCTCGGGCGTGCGGTCGAGCAACGCGGTCGCGGCCGGGCCGGCCACGCGCTCGAGGGCCGCGGCCATCTCGCCGACGGTCGTGGACAGCGAAGGCAGGTTCACGGCGGTGCGCGGACCCCATTCGGCCTCGCTCGCCTCGGCCGCGCGGATCAGCCCCTCGATGGTGCGCGCCGGCGAGGCGACGGCCACCGGCGTCTCGTCGGGCACCGGGCAGGCCGCGCGCAGCCCGGCCAGGGGCTCGCGGATCATGCCGCTGAAGAAGCCCGAGGCCGCGCCGTTGGGCTTGCCGGGGCGCACGCTCACCGTCATCAGCCGCACGCTGCGCCCGCGCACGAAGCCCTTGCGCGTGAAGTCGGCCACCAGCTGCTCGCCGATGAACTTCTGGATCCCGTAGCTGGTCTGCGGCGTGGGCAGCGTGTGGTCGTCGATCACCGGCGGCAGCGGCTGCTCGGGCGAATCGCCGAACACCGCGAGCGAGCTCGAGAACACCAGCACCGGCCGGGTGCCGAGCGCGCGCAGCCGCTCGAGCAGCGCATGGGTGGCGGCGAAGTTGCTGCGCATGCCGAGGTCGAAGTCGGCCTCGCACTCGCCGCTGACCGCGGCCGCGAGGTGGAACACGGCCTCGGCCTCGCGCCAGGGCGTGGCGTCGGCATCGGCGCCGAGCTGGTCGTTGAGGTCGCCAGTCACGAAGGCGACACGCGGGTCGGCCGCGAGGTCGGCCGGCGGCGGCGCGCGGTCGACCAGGGTGATCCTGTGGATGGGTCGGACGGGCGCGCCCGCGAGTGAGAGGCTGCCCGTGGCCAGCAGCGTGCGGGCGAGGCGGGCGCCCAGAAAGCCGGCGCCGCCGGTGATGACGATCTGCATGTCGGTCCTTGTCTCCTTGTCGAGGGTCCGAGGATAAGCGCGGCCGGCGCGACACTCGGGGCTTCGCCAGTCCGCCGAGCCGAACGATGAACCTCCGATTCGTGGAAGCCTTCCACTGGGCCGTGGCCCTCAAGAGCGTGACGCGCGCCGCCGAGAAGCTGCACCTCACGCAGTCCGCGCTGTCCAGCCGCATCGCCGCGCTCGAGCGCGAGCTCGGCACCTTGCTGCTCGACCGGCGCGACAAGCAGTTCCGCCTCACGGTGGCGGGCCAGCGCTTCCATGCCTTCGCGCAGAAGCTGCTCGAGATGCAGATGCACATCAAGGCCGAGATGGGCTCGGGCGCGGTGCGCGAGACGGTGCTGCGCGTGGGGGCCATCGAGTCGGTGGTGCACAGCTGGCTCACCGGCTGGCTCAAGCACATGCAGGCCACCTACCCGGACTTCGAGCTCGAGCTCACGGTCGAAACCACGCCGGTGCTGGTCGACCAATTGCAGCGCGGCAAGCAGGACCTGGTGTTCGCCGCGCTGCCCGCGGTGGGCGACGGCGTGCGCACGCGCGCGGTGCCGCCGATGGCCATGTGCTTCGTCGGCCACCGCGAGCTGCACCTGCGGCGGCGCTACCGCATCGCCGACCTGCTGTCGCTCGACCTGCTGACCTTCCAGCGCGGTTCGCAGCCGCATGTGGCGCTGCTGGAGTTCTTCCGCGAGGCCGGCGGCGCGGCGCCGCGCGTGCATGCGATCTCCTCGATCTCGGCGATGGCGCAACTGGTGGAGGCGGGCTTCGGCGTGGCCACCTTGCCGCGCGCGGTGGTCGACGGCCTGGCAAGGCGGCTGCCGCTGCGGGTGCTGCCGAGCGAAGGGACGCTGGAGCCATTGCCGATCTATGCGAGCTATCGCGACGATCCTTCTTCACTGCTGCTCGAAGCCGCCGTGAGTTCCGCCGTGGTGCACGGATCGCACCGCGCTGGGTCATCGAAAAAATCGATGAGCTGAGCAAGAAACTTTGCGTTGGCGTTCGGGCGCGCGGATTCCCACAATCCGCCCACCACAACGAAGAGACATGCAGCCGCTCGCCAACGCCATGCCAGCCAACGACGAACCGATCTCCCTGCCCACCGGCGCGAGCAGTGCACGCGAGGTGCGGCAAGCCGCCCGCGCCGGCCGCCTGAGTGGCCACACCAGCGGCCTCGCCAGCGCCCACGTGCAGGGCAACCTCGTGATCCTGCCGCAGGCCTACGCGGGCGACTTCCTGCGCTTCTGCCAGGCCAATCCCAAGCCCTGCCCGCTGCTCGGCGTGACCGAGGTCGGCGATCCCTCGCTCCCCGCGCTCGGCGAGGACATCGACCTGCGCAGCGACCTGCCGCGCTACCGCGTCTGGCGCGAGGGCGAACTGGTCGACGAGCCCACCGACGTGCGCGCGCTGTGGCGGGACGACATGGTCGGCTTCGTCATCGGCTGCTCGTTCACCTTCGAGCATGCGCTGCTGGCCGAGGGCATCGCGCTGCGGCACGTGGCGCAGGGCCGCAACGTCGCGATGTACCGCACCGGGCTGCAGACGGTGCCGGCCGGTCCGTTCCGCGGGCCGCTGGTGGTGTCGATGCGCCCGTTGCGCGCCGCCGATGCGATCCGCGCGGTGCAGATCACCTCGCGCTTTCCGGCCGTGCATGGCGCGCCGGTGCACCTCGGCGATCCCGCGCTGATCGGCATCCGCGACATCGGCCGCCCCGAGTACGGCGATGCCGTCGAGGTGATGCCCGACGAGCTGCCGGTGTTCTGGGCCTGCGGCGTGACGCCCCAGGCCGCGCTCGCGGCCGCGCGGCTGCCGCTGGCGATCACGCATGCGCCGGGCGCGATGCTGGTCACCGACCTGCCGCACCACCGGCTCGCCGCGCTGTAGCGCGCCGCCCCTGGTTCCGATCGCCGCCGGTTCCCTGGGCAGGGACCGCGTGGCGCCGTTCCCGCCCCGACCCACCCTGGAGAAGACACCATGAAAAACAGCACCCTCGAGGCCACCGCGCCGACGCCCGTCGACGGCACGGAGGACGCCGGCGACGCCAACTGGCTGCGCACCCTGAACCCGAACGAGAAGCGCACGCTCGCGGCCTCGTTCAGCGGCTACGCGGTCGATGCCTTCGACTACTACACGCTGCCGCTGGTCACGCCGATCCTGCTGTCGCTGTGGGGCATGAGCAAGACCGAGGTCGGCCTGATCGGCACCGCCACCCTGGTGGCCTCGGCGCTCGGCGGCTGGGCCGCGGGCATCCTGGCCGACCGCTACGGCCGGGTGCGCATCCTGCAGCTCACGATCCTGGTGTTCGCGATCTTCACCTTCGCCTGCGGCCTGGCCCAGACGCCCGGGCAGCTGCTGGTGGCGCGCACGCTGCAGGGCCTGGGCTTCGGCGGCGAATGGGCCGTGGGCTCGGTGCTGATCGCCGAGATGATCCGGCCGGCCTACCGCGGCAAGGCGGTCGGGCTGGTGCAGAGCAGCTGGGCCGTGGGCTGGGGCGCGGCGGTGCTGGTGTCGATGGCGCTGTTCTCGTTCCTGCCGCCCGAGATCTCGTGGCGCGTGATGTTCCTGCTGGGCCTGCTGCCGGCGCTGCTGATCGTCTTCATCCGCCGCTCGATCAGCGACCCCGAGATCTACGTGCAGACCCGCGCCGCCGTGGCGCGCGGCGAGCGCAGCGGCAACTTCCTCGCGATCTTCAAGCCCGGCGTGCTCGGCACCACGGTGCTCGCGAGCCTGCTGTTCACCGGCATGCAGGGCGGCTACTACGCCATCGGCGTGTGGCTGCCGACCTTCCTGAAGAACGAGCGCCACCTGACGGTGCTGAGCTCGGGCGGCTACCAGTTCATGTTCATCGTCGGCGCCTTCGTCGGCTACCTCTGCGGCGCCTACCTGTCGGACCGCCTGGGCCGCCGCCGCGCCTTCATCCTGTTCGCCATCGGCGCCGGCCTGCTGGTCTATGCCTACACGCTGCTGCCGATCACCGACGGCCTGATGCTGCTGCTGGGCTTCCCGCTCGGCTTCTTCATGTCGGGCATCTTCAGCGGCGCGGGCGCCTTCCTGGCCGAGCTGTTCCCCAACGAGCTGCGCGGCTCCGGGCAAGGCTTTTGCTACAACTTCGGGCGCGGCATCGGCGCCACCTTCCCGGCGCTGGTCGGCGTGCTCAGCGACCGCATGCACCTGTCGCTGGGCACCGCCATCGGCGTCTGCGCGGCGGTGGCCTATGCGATGGTCGTGGTGGTGGCGCTGTGCCTGCCCGAGACCCGTGGCCGCGACCTGCGCCAGAACTGACCCGATTCCGCTCCCTTTCCTCGCGAAGACCTATCCTTGTTCCCCATGACCACGCAAACCCTTCTCCCGTCCCGCTGGCAGTTCTGGATCGACCGCGGCGGCACCTTCACCGACCTCGTGGGGCGCGATCCCGAAGGCGGCCTGCACACGCTCAAGCTGCTGTCGGAGAACCCCGAGCAGTACCGCGACGCGGCCGTCGAGGGCATCCGCCGCCTGCTGAGGCTGGCACCGGGCGAGGCCGTGACGCCCGAGCGCGTGGAGTGCGTGAAGATGGGCACCACGGTGGCCACCAACGCGCTGCTCGAGCGCAAGGGCGAGCCCACGGTGCTGGTCACGACGAAGGGCTTCCGCGATGCGCTGCGCATCGCCACCCAGGCGCGGCCGCGCCTGTTCGATCGTCGCATCGTGCTGCCCGAGCTGCTGTACCGGCGCGTGATCGAGGCCGACGAGCGCATCGACGCGCAGGGCGGCACCGTGCAGGCGCTCGACGAGGCGCCGCTGCGCGCGCAGCTGCAATCCGCCTTCGACGAGGGCCTGCGCGCCTGCGCCATCGTCTTCATGCACGGCTGGCGCCACACGGCGCACGAGCTGGCGGCCGAAGGCATCGCGCGCGCCATCGGCTTCACGCAGGTGTCGGTGTCGCACAAGACCAGCCCGCTGATGAAGCTGGTGCCGCGCGGCGACACGACGGTGGTCGACGCCTACCTGAGCCCGATCCTGCGCCGCTATGTCGAGCAGGTGTCGCAGCAGATGCCGGGCGTGCCGCTGTTCTTCATGCAGAGCTCGGGCGGGCTCACGCAGGCGCACCGCTTCCAGGGCAAGGACGCGATCCTCTCGGGCCCGGCCGGCGGCATCGTCGGCATGGTGCGCACCGCGCTCGACGCCGGCCATGCGCGCGTGATCGGCTTCGACATGGGCGGCACCTCCACCGACGTGTCGCACTACGCGGGCGAGTTCGAGCGCTCGTTCGAGACCCAGGTGGCCGGCGTGCGCATGCGCGCGCCGATGATGAGCATCCACACGGTGGCGGCCGGCGGCGGCTCGATCGTCTCCTTCGACGGCGCGCGGCTGCGCGTCGGTCCCGAGTCGGCCGGCGCGAACCCCGGCCCCGCGAGCTACCGCCGCGGCGGGCCGCTGACCACGACCGACGCCAACGTGCTGCTCGGCAAGATCCAGCCCGCGCACTTTCCGCAGGTGTTCGGCCCGGGCGCCGACCAGCCGCTGGACCGCGACGCGGCCGAGCGCGGCTTTGCCGCGATGGCGCAACGCATGACCGAGGCCACGGGCCGCGCGGTCGGTGCCGAGGAGGTGGCGAGCGGCGCGCTGCGCATCGCGGTGGCGAGCATGGCCAATGCGATCAAGCGGATCTCGGTGGCGCGCGGCTACGACGTCACGCAATACACGCTGCAGTGCTTCGGCGGCGCGGGCGGCCAGCATGCCTGCCTGGTGGCCGATGCGCTGGGCATGCGCAGCGTCTACCTGCATCCGCTGGCGGGCGTGCTCTCGGCCTTCGGCATGGGGCTGGCCGACCAGCTGGCGCTGCGCGAGCGCGCGCTCGAGCGCCGGCTCGACGCGGCGGGCCTGGCCGAGGCGCGCGAGGCCGCCATCGGCCTGGCCGGGCAGGCGGTGGAGGAACTGCGCGGGCAGGGCGTGGCGGAGGCCGCGATCAGCGTGCTGCACCGCGTGCAACTGCGCTACGAAGGCACCGACACGGCACTGCCTTGCGCGCTGCCGATGGACACGCCGGCCGCCGAAGCCATCGCCGCGATGCGCGACGAGTTCGAGCAGGCCTACCGCCGGCGCTTCGCGTTCCTGATGAGCGAGCGCGCGCTGGTGATTGAGGCGGTGGCGGTCGAGGCCGTCGGCGCTGGCGAGCGCACGCGCGCCGCGGCGGCTACCGGCACGGCCGAGTCGCACGTGCCCGAGTCGCTCGCAGCCGTGCGCATGTACTGCGAGGCCGACGAAGCCGCCGCGGGCTGGCGCGATGCCGCGCTGTTCGACGAGGCCGCGCTGCGCCCCGGCGCGGTGGTCGACGGCCCGGCGATCCTGGCCGGGCGCAACGCCACCACCGTGGTCGAACCCGGTTGGCAGGCACGCGCCACGGCCGACGGCGTGGAGCTGCACCGCGTGCGCGAGCGTGCCACCAGCCATGCGATCGGCACGCGCGCCGACCCGGTGATGCTCGAGGTCTTCAACAACCTCTTCATGAACATCGCCGAGCAGATGGGGCTGCGGCTGCAGAACACCGCCTACTCGGTCAACATCAAGGAGCGGCTCGATTTCTCGTGCGCGCTGTTCGATGTCGAGGGCAACCTGATCGCCAACGCGCCGCATATGCCGGTGCACCTGGGCTCGATGAGCGAGTCGATCAAGACCGTGATCGCCTGCAACCCCGACATGAAGCCCGGCGACGTGTTCGTGCTCAACGACCCCTACCACGGCGGCACGCACCTGCCCGACATCACGGTGGTGACGCCCGTCTACCTCGGCGCGGCCGATGCGCGGCCCTCGTTCTACGTGGCCTCGCGCGGTCACCATGCCGACGTGGGCGGCATCACGCCGGGCTCGATGCCGCCGTTCTCGAAGACCATCGGCGAGGAGGGCGTGCTGATCGACAACTTCAAGCTGGTGGAGGGTGGCCGGCTGCGCGAGGTCGAACTCCGCGCATTGCTCGGCGGCGGCGCGCATCCCTCGCGCAACATCGAGCAGAACCTGGCCGACCTGCGCGCGCAGATCGCGGCCAACGAGAAGGGCGTGCAGGAGCTGCAGGCCATGGTGGCGCAGTTCGGCCGCGAGACGGTGGCGGCCTACATGGGCCATGTGCAGGACAACGCCGAGGAGTCGGTGCGTCGCGTGATCACGGCGCTCAAGGACGGCGAGTTCGTGCTGCCGCTGGACAACGGCGCGCGCATCCAGGTGCGCGTGAAGGTCGATGCGGTCGCGCGTTCGGCGACGGTGGACTTCAGCGGCACGAGCGCGCAGTTGCCGAACAACTTCAATGCGCCGCGCGCGATCACGATGGCGGCGGTGCTGTATGTGTTCCGCACGCTTGTCGACGACGACATTCCGCTCAACGCGGGTTGCCTCAAGCCGATCGAGGTGATCGTGCCCAGCGGCTGCATGCTGAACCCGTTGCCGCCCGCGGCGGTGGTGGCCGGCAATGTCGAGACCTCGAGCTGCGTGACCAATGCGCTCTACGGTGCGCTCGGCGTGATGGCGGCGAGCCAGTGCACGATGAACAACTTCACCTTCGGCGATGGCGCGCACCAGTACTACGAGACCATCTCGGGCGGTTCGGGCGCGGGCGAAGGCTTCGACGGTACGAGCGTGGTCCAGACCCACATGACGAACTCGCGGCTCACCGATCCGGAGGTGCTGGAGTTCCGCTACCCGGTGCGGCTCGACAGCTACAGCCTGCGTTCGGGGTCGGGTGGAGCGGGGCGCTGGCATGGTGGTGACGGGGGTGTGCGGCGGGTTCGGTTCCTGGCACCGATGACGGCTTCGATCCTCAGCAATGGGCGGCACCATGGGGCATTCGGTGGTGCAGGAGGCGATGCTGGGGCAGTGGGCATCAATCGTGTTGAGCGGGCCGATGGGAGTGTCGAGGCGCTTGATCACATCGGGCAGGTTCAGATGGAAGCGGGGGATGTGTTCGTGATCGAGACGCCTGGTGGGGGCGGTTGGGGCGCTTTGGGTTGAGGTTGGGGCGGGCGCGCGCTAACGGGGTACTCCCCTCCGCGAATGTCCCCCGGCCTTCGGCCTCCTCCTTAATTTCGCTGCGGGGAGTACCCCGCCGACGCGCGCCAGACGCGCAGCGCTTGATCGGCCGGCACAACCCGAGCGCCTCCGTGCACAGGGCAGTGGGTGCTTCCCGCAGCGAAATCAAGGAGGAGCCGAAGGCGGGGGACATTCGCGGAGGGAAGTACCCGCTGTCCTGTGCACGCGCCCCGAACCGCAACAAAAAAACTGTCCCAGCCCAACAGAAAAACTGGTTGGACGCGATGGAGCAGCGCCCCTACGCTTGCAAGACCCAGCAAGGACCCCCATGCCAGCCAACGAAACACCAGATTTCTGCATGACCGACGGCCAGTCGGACTACCGAATGGTGCGTCCCTGGCAGAAGCCCTCGCCACGCGGCAATGTCGGCGTGATCAGCCAGTTGGCGCTCGACAGCCGCGGCCGGGTGTTCGTGCTGCAGCGGTCGGCACCGCAGCTGTTGATCTACGGACCCGATGGCGAGCTCGACACGGTCTACGAAAACACCAGGCTCACCAGCGGCCACGGCCTCTTCATCGATGGCGTCGACAACGTCTACCTCGTGTCGTACGACGCCCACCAGGTGCTGGCGCTCGATGCCGCACTCGAAACGCGCTTCGAACTCGGCCACTTCAATGCGCCGCGCTGGGGTGCGCCGTTCAATCATCCGACCGACGTGGCGGTGGCACCCGATGGCGAGATCTATGTGAGCGATGGCTATGGCAATGCCTGTGTGCATCGCTTCTCGGCCGAGGGGCGGCATCTGCAGACCTGGGGCGGCGTGGGGCAGGGGCCCGGCGAGTTCTCGACGCCGCACGGCGTGTGGGTGCTGTCCGATGACCGCGTGGCCGTGTGCGACCGCGACAACGACCGCATCCAGCTCTTCGACCGCGAGGGGCGCTATCTGACGCAGTGGACGGGCCTCTTGCGGCCGATGGACATCTGGTCGAACGGCCGCGAGGTGTTCGTGACCGAGCAGGCGCCGCGCGTGAGCCGGCTCGATCTCTCGGGCGTGGTGCTGGGGCGCTTTCGCACTTTCGGCGTGTATGGCCATGGCCTGTGGGGCGCGGCCGATGGCAGCCTGTTCGTGGCCGAGCAGGGGCACGGCATGCATTGCGTGACCAAGTACGAACGCATCGGGTCGGCGGGGGCGGCTGCGCTACGCTCTCGCGCATGAAAGCGTTGCCTCAGGATTTTCTCGACGTTCTGCACCTGCCCGTGCTGCACGAGGACGACCTCGATGCGCAGGCGGGCTTCTACGACCACGATGCGGTGTCCGACTTCTACCGCGCCACGGTGAAGGAAGGCACGGGCGACGAGGTGCTGCAGGCCGCGGCCGCGCTGCTGCCCGAACTGCATCCACTGCGCGCCGCGCTGTTCGCGATTCTTTGCGGCGGGCTGGTGGAGAACGGTGCCGATCCGCGGCTGCTGTTTCCGGCGGCGCTGCGGCGCCTGGCCCAACTGCTCGCATCGCTCGCACCCTATTGCGCCGCGGAGCCGATGGAGGACGACGAAGAAGAAGCGCCCGAGGAGGACCCGGCCGATGTCCTCGCCTGGCGCGCCGCCGAAGCCGCGCTCGAGGCGCTGCTGCCGGCCGAGCGCCTGCAGGTCGAGGCGAGCCGGCAGGCGGTCGACCTGCTGGTGCTGCCGCTGATGGCGATGCTGATGCGCGATGTCCGCAACCACCGCGACCTGCTGGCCGACGAGGCGCTGCGCGCGCGCATCGAGGCGCTGTCGGTCAATGGCACCTTGCCCTTCGAGGAACTGCATTTCCTGCACCGCGCCGCCCAGATGGCCTACGAGGACGAGCTGGTCGTGCTGCTGCCGGCTTCGAACGCCGGGATGATCGTGCGCGCCCACGGCATCAACAACAACTTCCACGCCTTCTCGCTGCTGCAGGACCTGTTCAGCGAGCATGCCGAGACCTTGGGCATACGGCAGCCGCTGGCCGACCGCCTCGGTGCCGATGACGAGCCGCGCGACAGCGATTCGGCGCAGTACCTCTGGCTGCAGGCCAAGGCCTACGCCGGTGGTGAACTCGTCGACCGCATGGCCTGGGCCTGGGGCGAGGGGACCTTGCGAGAGAACGCGCGTAGGCAGGGAAGGCTGGTGCTCGTCGCGCTGGAGACCGAGGACAAGCCCGCGCGCGGCTGGAACGGTTTCAACCAGGCCTTCCATTCGGAGCAGAAGCCACAGGTGACGGTGGTGCGCTTCCTCACCGCCGACGAGGTAGCCACGTACCTCGCTTGACCGACAGCCCCTCAGCGCCTCCCGTGCGCAGGGCAGCGGGTGCTTCCCGCAGCGAAATCAAGGAGGAGGCCGAAGGCCGGGGGACATTCGCGGAGGGAAGTACCCGCTGTCCTGTGCACGCACCCCGAACGAGAACGAGCAAAAGCAAAAAGGCCCTCCGAAGAGGGCCCCAGAAAACAGACCTTACATCCCCACGTAGTTGGGCCCACCGCCCCCTTCAGGCGTGACCCACACGATGTTCTGCGTCGGGTCCTTGATGTCGCAGGTCTTGCAGTGCACGCAGTTCTGTGCGTTGATCTGCAGCCGCTGCTTGCCCGCGCTGGCCTCGTCGGGAACGAACTCGTACACGCCCGCCGGGCAGTAGCGGCTCTCGGGGCCCGCGAACTTCGCGAGGTTGACGTTGACCGGCACCGACGCATCCTTCAGCGTCAGGTGGGCCGGCTGCTGTTCCTCGTGGTTGGTGTTGCTGATGAACACGCTCGAGAGCCGGTCGAAGGTGAGCTTGCCGTCGGGCTTGGGGTAGGCGATCGGCTGGCATTCCGAGGCCGGCTTCAGGTACTGGTGGTCGGGCTTGGTGCGGCGCAGGGTCCAGGGGATGTTGCCCTTGAGCAGCCACTGTTCGATGCCGTTCATCAGCGTCGCGACCAGCAGGCCCTTCTTGAACCAGGCCTTGAAGTTGCGCGCCTTCTTGAGTTCGGCATGCAGCCAGCTCTTCTCGAAGGCGGCGGGGTAGGCCGTGAGCTCGTCGTGCTGGCGGCCGGCCTGCAGTGCGTCGAAGGCGGCCTCGGCGGCCAGCATGCCGGTCTTGATCGCGGCGTGGCTGCCCTTGATGCGGCTCACGTTGAGGTAGCCGGCCTCGCAGCCGACCAGCGCGCCGCCCGGGAACACCGTCTTGGGCAGCGACTGCAGGCCGCCGGCCGTGATCGCGCGCGCGCCGTAGCCGATGCGCTTGGCGGGCTTGATGCCCTTGGCCTCGTCGCCCTCGAGGTACCAGCGGATGTTGGGGTGCAGCTTCCAGCGCTGCATTTCCTCGAACGGGCTCAGGTAGGGGTTGCTGTAGTCCAGGCCCGTGATGAAGCCCATCGTGACCTTGTTGTCCTCCATGTGATAGAGGAAGGCGCCGCCGTAGGTGTCGCTCTTCATCGGCCAGCCGGCCGTGTGCAGCACGAAGCCGGGCTCGTGGCGCTTGGGATCGATCTCCCAGACTTCCTTGACGCCCAGGCCGTAGGTCTGCGGATCCTTGCCCTCGTCGAGCTTGAACTTGGCGATCAGCTGGCGGCCCAGGTGGCCGCGCGCGCCCTCGGCGAACACCGTGTACTTGCCCAGCAGCTCCATGCCGAGCTGGAAGTTCTCGGTCGGCTCGCCGTCCTTGCCGACACCCATGTTGCCGGTGGCGACGCCGCGCACGGCCCCCTTCTCGTCGTAGAGCACCTCGGCGGCCGGGAAGCCCGGGAAGATCTCGACGCCGAGGTTCTCGGCCTGCTGCGCCAGCCACTTGGTGAAGGCACCGAGGCTGATGATGTAGTTGCCGTGGTTCTGGAAGCAGTCGGGCAGGAAGGCGTTGGGCGTGCGCAGGCTGGCCTTCTCGCCGAGGAACACCATCGCGTCGTCGGTCACGGGCTGGTTCAGCGGCGCGCCGAGTTCCTTCCAGTCGGGCAGCAGCTCGTTGAGCGCGCGCGGGTCCATGATGGCGCCCGACAGGATGTGGGCGCCGGGCTCCGAGCCCTTCTCGAGCACCACGACCGAGACCTCCTTCTCGTGCTGGGCGGCGAGCTGCTTCAAGCGGATCGCGGTCGAGAGTCCGGCCGGCCCGCCACCGACGACGACGACGTCGTACTCCATGGCTTCGCGGGGACCGTACTGGGCAAGGATTTCGTCGTGGGTCATGGGGGTCTCGTCGATATGATGGGAGGCACTGGCGCTTCGTGGCTGCCGGGCATTTTATGCGGGCGCCACGGGCCGCCCCCGCGGGGCGTGTCGCCCGTGTTTTCACGTCGCCTTCGCGACTCCACAGGAACAGCACTCCATGGCGTACAGCATCGATCTCTCGGGCCGCGTGGCCTTCGTCACCGGCGCCTCGAGCGGCCTCGGCGCGCAGTTCGCGAAAACGCTGGCGCGCGCGGGTGCCGCCGTGGTGCTCGCGAGCCGGCGCGTCGACAAGCTCAAGGAGCTGCGCGCCCGCATCCAGGGCGAGGGCGGCGACGCCCACGTGGTCGAGCTCGACGTGACCGACATCGGCAGCATCAAGGCGGCGGTGGCCCGCGCCGAGACCGAGGTCGGCGCCATCGACGTGCTGGTCAACAACTCGGGCGTGAGCACCACCCAGCGGCTGCAGGACGTGACGCCCGAGGATTACGACTTCATCTTCGACGCCAACCTCAAGGGCTCGTTCTTCGTCGCGCAGGAGGTCGGCAAGCGCATGCTGGCGCGTGCCAAGGGCGCGGCGCCGGGCACCTACATCGGCGGGCGCATCATCAACATCGCCTCGGTGGCCGGGCTCAAGGTGCTGCCGCAGATCGGCGTCTACGCCATGAGCAAGGCCGCGCTGATCCAGATGACCAAGGCCATGGCGCTCGAATGGGGCCGCTTCGGCATCAACGTCAACGCGCTGTGCCCGGGCTACATCGAGACCGAGATCAACGAATCGCACTGGAGCACCGAGGGCGGCGCCAAGCTCGTGAGCATGCTGCCGCGCAAGCGCGTGGGCAAGCCCGAGGACCTCGACGGCCTGATCGTGCTGCTGGCCAGCGGCGAGAGCCATTTCGTGAACGGCGCCGTGATCGCCGCCGACGACGGGTTCGCGCTCTGAGCCCGCGCGCCTGGTTCGGGGTCGCGGCCGGCCTGGGCGCGGGGGCGCTCTGGGGGCTGGTGTTCGTCGTGCCGCGCATGGTCGGGCACTTCGCCATGGTCGACATCGTCTCGGCGCGCTTCGCCGTCTTCGGCGCCGTGTCGGCGCTGGCCGTGTTCGCGCGGCCAGCGGCGCAACGCTGGCCCACGGGGCGCCAGGCCCTGGCCGCGCTCGGCCTCAGCGTGCTGGGCTTCAGCGGCTACTACCTGCTGCTGGCCTTCGGCATCGTGGCCGCGGGCACCGAGGTGCCCAGCCTCATCATCGGCACCATCCCGGTCTGGATGATGCTGCTGGGCCGCCCGCCGGGGCTGCGCATGGCCGCGCTGCTGCCCGGCCTGCTGCTCACCGGCGCCGGCATCGCGTTGATGATCTGGGGCGCATGGTCGGCGCAGCAGGGCGGCGCGCATGGCGGCGGGCGTTTCGCCTGGGGCATCGTGCTCTCGCTCGGCGCGATGGCGAGCTGGACCGTCTACGGCCTGCTCAACGCGGCCTGGCTGCAGCGCCACACCGAGATCCACGCGGCCGACTGGGCCAACTGGCTCGGCATCGCCACCGGTCTGGGCGCCATCGGCCTCTGGCTCGCGGCCGGCAGCGACCTCGCGGCGCTGCAGGCCCAGCCCGACGGCCTGCTGTTCGTCGTGCTGGCGCTCGCGGGCGGCTTCGGCTCCTCGTGGCTCGCCACCATCCTCTGGAACGTCGCGAGCCAGCGGCTGTCGGCCAGCCTCTGCGGCCAGCTCATCGTGAGCGAGACGCTGTTCGCGCTGGTCTATTCCTTCGTCTGGGACGGCCGCTGGCCGCACGCCACCGAGCTGGTGGCGGCCCTGCTGTTCGTCCTCGGCATCCTCGCCTCGATCAAGGCCCACCGATGAGAATCGAAATCCCCGAGAAGAAGAAACTGGTGTACGAAATGTCGATCCCGATCCGCTGGGGCGACATGGATGCGATGGGCCACCTCAACAACGGCACCTACTTCCGCTACCTCGAGACCGCGCGCATCGACTGGATGCATTCGATCGGCTTCGAGCCCGAGCCCGGCGGCGAGGGCATGGTGATCGTGAACGCCTTCTGCAACTTCTACCGCCAGATCGAGTACCCGGGCAACGTGCTGCTCAAGATGTACGTGAGCGACCCGGGCCGCACCACCTTCGAGAGCTGGGCCACGATGGCGCGCGCCGACCAGCCCGACCTGATCTGCGCCGCGGGCGGCGCGACCACGATCTGGGTCGACTTCCCGAAGCAGAAGGCGCTGGCGCTGCCCGACTGGCTGCGCGCGCTGGTCAGCAGCGACTGACCGCGGGCGCGGGCCTTCAGGCCGGCCGCAGCACGATCCGCGCCTCGAAGCCCTGGGCCGCGCCGGGCGGCGGCGAGGCCAGCTCGAGCTTCGCGCCATGCTTCTCGACGATGGTGCTCACGATCGAGATGCCGAGGCCGTAGCCGGCGCGGTCGGAGCTGTGGCGCACATGGCGCTCGCGCAGGGTCGCGAGCTGCTCGGCGCTGACGCCCGGGCCGGCATCGCGCACCGCGAGCACGCAGGGCGCCATCACCTCGATCACCACGCGGCCCTCGCCGCCGTAGCGCAGCGCGTTCTCCGCCAGGTTGCGCAGCGCGATCGCGAGCGCGTCGACGTCGCCCAGGGCCACCGGCGCCACGCTGTCGGGCACCTTGAGCGCGAGGCGCTCGGCATGCTGCGGGTCCTGCCAGAACTCCTGCGCCACCGTGCCGGCCAGCTGCACCAGGTCGACCCGCGCGCGCGCCAGCGAGGCGCCCGATTCGGCGCGCGAGAGCTGCAGCAGCTTTTCGGCGCGGTGGCTCAGCGTGCGCAGCGCGTCGAGCGCGGCCTGCACGTCGTTGCGCTGCAGGTCGTGCTCGAGCGCGGTCTGCAGCCGCAGCCGCGCGGCCGCCAGCGGCGTGCGCAGCTCGTGCGCGGCATTGGCCGCGAGCGCGCGCTCCACGTCGAGCGAATGCGACAGGCGCTCCAGCAGCAGGTTGACGTGGTCGCCCACGGTGCGCAGCTCGCGCGGCAGGTTGGGCAGGGCGATCGGGCGCAGGTCGGCGCCGCTGCGCTTCTCGATCTCGCCGGTGAGCTGCTGCAGCACGCGCAGCTCGGTGCGCGCCACGTTGCGCAGCACCAGCGCCAGCAGCGGCAGCACCGCGCCGAGCGGGATGATCAGGCCGAACAGCGTGCGGTTGAGCGCGCGGCGGCGCTCGTCGAGCGGATCGGCGACCTGGAAGAACAGGCCCAGCGTGGGATGGCGCACGGTGTAGATGCGCCAGTTCGGGTTGTTCGCGAAGCCGGCGGCCAGCGGCACGTCGAAGGTGTCCTCCGGCGCCTCGGCCGAGCGCAGCAGCACGTGCTCGTGCAGGTCGACGATCTGGTAGATCACCGCGTCCTCCGAGAACAGCTGCTTGGGCGCGATCAACGGCGCGCGCGGCGGCTCCTGGCCCGGGTGCTGCAGCTTCTCGAGCTCCTGCACCGCCATCGCGAACATGCGGTGCGAGACCTCGACCAGCTCGTTGTCGAAGTTGTGGTTGATCTCGCGGTCCACGTACCAGACCACCGCGAACACGCACAGCAGCCAGACGCCGCCGACCCACAGGATCAGCGTGCGCGTGAGCCGGCCGGCCAGGGTGTCGCGCTCGCTGCGCGCGCGAGGTGCCGCCGCTTCGGTCATCGGCTATTCCTCCTCGTCGGCCGAGAGCCGGTAGCCGAGTCCGCGCAGGGTCTGGATGTGGCTGCGGCCGAGCTTGCGCCGCAGCCGGCTGATGAAGACCTCGAGCGTGTTGCTGTCGGCCTCGTCGCCGAAGCCGTAGAGCGCATCGGCCAGGTTCTCGCGCGTGTGGATGCGCTCGGGCCGCGTGGCCATCACGCGCAGCAGCGCCCATTCCTTCTGCGTCAACGTCACCGGCTGGCCGTCGCGGCGCACGCGGTCGTGCGCGATGTCGATCTCGAGCGTGCCCAGCTGCAGCACCGGCGAGTTGCCCGCGCTGCGCCGGCGTTCCACCGCGCGCAGCCGCGCCAGCAGTTCGGCCGGGTCGTAGGGCTTGATCAGGTAGTCGTCGGCGCCGGCATCGAGGCCGCGGATGCGGTCGGTGACCTGGTCGCGTGCGGTCAGCACGATGACGATCGGCGGTTCGCGCAGCGCGCGCACCTGGGGCAGCAGCGAGAGGCCGTCGCCGTCGCCCAGGTGCAGGTCGAGCAGCACCGCCGCGTACTGCACCGAGAGCAGCGCGCCGCGCGCATCGGCGAGGCTGGGCGCCACGTCGACCACGAAGGCCTTGGCCAGCAGGTAGCCGCAGACGGCATCCGCCAGCGCCACATCGTCTTCGACCAGCAGTATGCGCACGCGGTGGCACTCCTCGGATTCGGTGGGAAAGCCGCAGTCTAGCGTCCGGGCCGCGGTCAGCTTCCGCTCAGTCGGCTTCAGCTTCGGTTCAGGTGGCTTCAGCCCTGGTTCATTCGCGCGGCCTAGGCTGGCCCCTATTTTTGCCGATGGCCGCTTTTCCTTCGATGACCCGCCGTATCCCGAACCTTCGCCTGGGCGCCTGGACCCTGATCTCGTTTGCGCTGCTGTTGCTCTGGGATGCCGCCGGGGCCGACCTGCCGCTGGCGCGCTGGATGGGCACGCCGATGGGTTTTCCGCTGCGCGAGAACCCGTTCCTGGTCCACGTGATGCACACCGGCGCCAAGAACCTGAGCTGGGCGCTGCTGATCGCGCTGTTCCTCGCGATCCGCTGGCCCGTGGGCTTCCTGCGGCGGCTCGACCGCGCGAGCCGCGCGCAGCTGGCGCTGACGGTGCTGGCCTCGGTGTTCGCCGTCAGCCTGCTCAAGCAGGCGAGCCACACCAGCTGCCCCTGGGACCTGCAGGAATTCGGCGGCATGGCGCACTACGTCTCGCACTGGTCCTGGGGCGTGCGCGACGGCGGCCCGGGCGGCTGCTTCCCGGCCGGCCATGCGTCCACCGCCTTCGCCTACCTCGGCGGCTACTTCGTGCTGCGGCGCGTCGCCCCCCGCATCGCGCTGGCCTGGCTGGCTGCGGCCCTGGTCGGCGGCCTGCTGCTCGGCGCGACGCAGCAACTGCGCGGCGCCCACTACATGAGCCACACCCTCTGGAGCGGCTGGGTCTGCTGGACGGTGGGCCTCGCCATCGACATGGTGATCCGTCGCGCCCGCCGCTCGACGGATGTTGTTGCGTTGCAGCAAGCCTGAACGCTGCCTGAACTGCAAGTTCAGGCTCCTTTCAGGCCCGCTTCCTACATTTGTCGCATGTCTGTCACGCGCATAGAGCCCGCGCCGCTCCGGTCCGGCCTCCCCTCGATCTCCGAATCCTCGTCGGGCCCCGCGTCCGAAACCCCCTGGGAGGCGGTGCGCCAATGGCTGGAGCGGCCGCGATCGGCCCGCCAGATGGTGCTGTGGCTGGCCCTGTACCTGGGCCTGGCCGCCAACTGGCCGCTGTGGAACGAACTGGCCCGCATCGGCGGCGCGCCCAGCACCTACCTGCCGACCATCGCCGCGATGAGCCTGCTGAGCTTCTGCGGCACGGTGGCGATGCTCTCGTTCACCGCCTGGACCCGCTGGATGAAGCCGCTGTGGCTGGCGGTGGCCGTGCTGGCGGCGCTGGTGCAGCACTACATGCTCGAGTACCGCGTGGTCATGGATCCGACCATGATCGCCAACGTGCTGCAGACCGATCCCAACGAGGCGCGCGACCTGCTGAGCTGGCGCATGGGCTTCAACCTGCTGGTGGTGATCGCGCCGGTCGCCGTCGTGCTGTGGTTCGCGCGCATCGCGCCGATGCTCTGGATCTCGCAGCTGTGGCGCAACGCCGTGCTGCTGGTGCTCGCGGTGGCCGTCGCGCTGGTCGCGGCCGTGGCCATGAACCGGCAGCTGGCGCCGCTGATGCGCAACAACGTGCACCTGCGCTACATGATGAACCCGATCGCGAGCCTCTATTCGACCGGCGCGGTGTTCATCAAGCCGCTGTTCAAGCGCAGCGGCAAGCTGATCCCGATCACCGCGGGCACCACGCTCGGTGCCAGCTACGCGGCCCAGCAGAAGCCGCCGCTGTTCGTGGTGGTGGTGGGCGAGACCGCGCGCGCCGACCACTTCGGCCTCAACGGCTATGCGCGCGACACCACGCCCGAACTCGCGAAGCGCGACGTGCTGAGCTACCGCACGGTGTATTCCTGCGGCACCAACACGCTGGCCTCGGTGCCCTGCATGTTCTCGCCGCTGGGCAAGCAGGGCTACGAATCGCGCAAGGACGACTACGAGAACCTGGTCGACGTGCTGCAGGCCGCCGGGCTGGCCGTGTTCTGGCTCGACAACCAGGCCGGCTGCAAGGACGTCTGCACCCGCATTCCCAATGCCTCCGCTTTCGACAACCTGCCGCCCGCCACCAAGAGCGCGCTGTGCGACGGCGAGGAATGCCTCGACGACGTGATGCTCGAGGGCCTCGATGCACGCATCGCCGCGCTGCCGGCCGAGCGCCGCGCCAAGGGCGTGGTGCTGGTGATGCACCAGATGGGCAGCCACGGGCCGGCCTACTACAAGCGTTCGGGCGCCGACATGAAGCGCTTCCAGCCCGAGTGCAAGACCAATGCGCTCGCCGAGTGCGGCCATACCGAGCTGATGAACGTCTACGACAACTCGATCGCGCAGACCGACCGCTTCCTCGGCCGCACCATCGACTGGCTCAAGGGCCAGTCGAAGCAGTACGACCCGGGCCTGCTCTACGTGAGCGACCACGGCGAGTCGCTGGGCGAGTTCGGCCTGTTCCTGCACGGCGTGCCCTACAGCTTCGCGCCCGAGGCACAGAAGCACGTGCCCATGGTCACCTGGTTCAGCGCCGGCCTGAGCGAGCGCCGCAAGCTGTCGCGCCCGTGCATGGAGGCCGGCCTCGATGCGCCGCTCACGCACGACAACCTCTATCACACGGTGCTGGGCCTGATGGACGTCAACACGCCGACCTACAAGCCCGCGCTCGATGCGCTGGCCACCTGCCGCAAGGGCGGCGCGGCCTGAGCGCCGGCCGCGCCTGCCTACTTCTTTTCGCGCGGCAGCCGCCCCATCAGGAAGAACTCGGGGTTCGGCTGCATGCCGCTGAAGCTCGCGAGCCGGTTGCTGAGCCCGAAGAAGGCGGTGATGGCCGCGATGTCCCAGATGTCCTCGTCGTCGAAGCCGTGCGCGTGCAGCGGCGCGAAGTCGCTGTCGTCGATCTCGTGCGAGCGTTCGCAGACCTTCATCGCGAAGTCGAGCATCGCGCGCTGGCGCGGCGTGATGTCGGCCTTGCGGTAGTTGACCGCCACCTGGTCGGCCACCAGCGGCTTCTTCTCGTAGATGCGCAGCAGCGCGCCGTGCGCCACCACGCAGTAGAGGCACTGGTTGGCCGCGCTGGTGGTGGTCACGATCATCTCGCGGTCGCCCTTGGTGAGCGAGCCTTCCTCCTTGAGCATCAGCGCGTCGTGGTAGGCGAAGAAGGCGCGCCATTCGGCGGGCCGGCGCGCGAGCGCGAGGAACACGTTGGGCACGAAGCCGGCCTTCTCCTGCACCGCGAGGATGGCGGTGCGGATGTCTTCGGGCAGGTCGGCGAGTTCGGCGAGGGGGTAGCGGGTGGTCATGGTGTCTCCGGTGGGCTTGCGGATCTGGTGGCCGCAATGCGCTCCATCATAGGCAGGTAGGCCTTCGGCCATCGGCGCCAATAGAGTGGTGCTTATCCCGCTTAACGAGCAGTCTATTGGTCATTCAGCCGGTAGCGCCGGCGGTGAGGCACCCGCCTCCAGCACCGCCAGATCGCTCTCGTCCTTGAGCCCCACGCCGCTGAGCCCGCGCCGCAGCGCCTCGCGCATCAGCCAGGCCAGCTTGAAGGCCGCGAGTTCGTACGACAGGCCCTCGGGCCGCACGTTCGAGATGCAGTTGCGCTCGGCATCGTGGCGGCCCTTGCGTGGCGCGTGGGTCAGGTAGATGCCGAGGCTGTCGGGCGAGCTGAGGCCGGGCCGTTCGCCGATCAGCATCACCGAGAGCGCGGCGCCGAACAGCTCGGCCACCTCGTCGGCGAGCGCGACGCGCGCCTGGGTCGCGATGACGACGGGGGCGAAGCGGGTGTCGGGCGGCAGGTGGGGGCGCAGCGCCGCGAGCAGCGGCGCCGCGTGGCGCGCGACCGCGAGCGAGGACAGGCCGTCGCCGATCACGATGCAGACATCGGCTGGTGCGTCGACGTCGGCGCGCAACCTGTCCGCATCGCCGGCATCGAGCTGCCGCCCCAGGTCCGGCCGCCGCAGGTAGGTGGCGCGGTCCTCGGCGCGGCTGCGCGCGCGCGTGGCCTGCCAGCCGTCGTGCCGCAGCGCGGCTTCGAGCGCGTCGACGTCGAGCGCCGCATGGATCGCGTCGCGCGCCATCGCATGGGCCCAGCCGAAGCGCAGCGTCTCGTCGGTCGGCATGCCGGCGCCGGCGCGGCCCAGCGCGAGCCGCGCGGGCGTGGCCGAGCGCCATTGGCCCCAGGGGTTGGGCGTGACGGGATCGTTCATGAAGACAGCGCCGACAGGGCGCTCATATCGGCCAGCAGCCGGTTGGAAGTGGGCGGCGCGATCCGCCCCGCCGCATCGGTGATCTGCATGCGCTGCAGCCAGGCCTCGAACTCGGGCGCGCGCTTCAGGCCCAGGGTCTGGCGCAGGAACAGCGCGTCGTGGAACGAGGTGCTCTGGTAGTTGAGCATCACGTCGTCGGCGCCCGGGATGCCCATGATGAAGTTGATGCCCGCGGTGCCCAGCAGCACCAGCAGGTTGTCCATGTCGTCCTGGTCGGCCTCGGCATGGTTGGTGTAGCAGATGTCGCAGCCGATCGGCAGGCCCATGAGCTTGCCGCAGAAGTGGTCCTCGAGGCCGGCGCGGATGATCTGCTTGCCGTCGTACAGGTACTCGGGGCCGATGAAGCCGACCACGGTGTTGATGAGCAGCGGCTTGTAGCGGCGCGCCAGCGCATAGGCGCGCACCTCGCAGGTCTGCTGGTCGACGCCGAAGTTGGCATTGGCCGACAGCGCGCTGCCCTGGCCGGTCTCGAAGTACATGAGGTTGTCGCCGACGGTGCCGCGCTGGAGCGACTGCGCGGCGTCGTGGGCCTCGGCCAGCAGCTCGGGCGTGACGCCGAACGAGAGGTTGGCCTTCTCGGTGCCGGCGATCGACTGGAATACGAGGTCGACCGGCGCGCCGGCCTCGGCCAGGCGCAGCGTGTTGGTGACGTGCGTGAGCACGCAGCTCTGGGTGGGGATCTCGAAGCGCTGGATCAGTTCGTCGAGCATGTGCAGCAGGCGACCGAGCACCGGCAGGCTGTCGGACACCGGGTTCAGGCCGATCACCGCGTCGCCCGCGCCGTAGAGCAGGCCGTCGAGCGTGGAGGCCGCCACGCCGCGCAGGTCGTCGGTCGGGTGGTTGGGCTGCAGCCGCACCGCGAGGTGGCCGGGCAGGCCGATGGTGTCGCGAAAGCGCGTGACCACGTTGCACTTCTTCGCGACCGAGACCAGGTCCTGGTTGCGCATGAGCTTCGACACCGCCGCCACCATCTCGGGCGTGAGGCCCGGCGCGAGGGCCGTGAGCGCCGCGGTGTCCGCCTGCTCCGACAGCAGCCAATTGCGGAAGTCGCCGACCGTGAGGTGCGAGACCGGCGCGAAGGCCCGTGCGTCGTGGCCGTCGATGATCAGCCGCGTGATGTTGTCGCTCTCGTAGGGGATCAGCGCCTCGTTGAGGAACTGCACGAGCGGCGTGTCGGCCAGCACGTGGCGTGCGGCCATGCGCTGCTGCGCGGTGGCCGCGCCGATGCCTGCGAGGTAGTCGCCCGAGCGCGCGGGACTGGCCGCGGCCATGACCTGGCGCAGGTCGTCGAAGGAAAAGCCCTGGCCGGCGATGGTGGTGCGGTAGCGCATCGTTCGATCAGGCGGCGGGCGTGGAGGTGGGCGCCGAGAGCATCTCGTCGGGCGCGGCCGCGTGGCGCTGCGCCGAGGTCGCGAGGAAGTAGCCGTAGGCCAGCGCCATCAGCACGAGGAACAGCAGGGTGAGCATCGGGTTGAACCACACCATCGCGCCCAGGCACACCAGGCCCAGGCCCAGCGCGATGGCGGGAAACACCGGGTAGAAGGGCGCGCGGTAGCTGCGCGGCAGCGCGGGCTCGGTGCGGCGCAGCCTGAACAGCGCGGCCATCGAGACCAGGTACATCACGATCGCGCCGAGCACGGCCATGGTCACGATGTTGGCCGTGAGCGTCTGGCCGCCGAACTGCACCCACTCGTCGCTGAAGATCGCGACCACGCCGACGCCGCCGCCGGCCAGCAGCGCGCGGTGCGGCGTGTCGAAGCGCGGGCTCAGGCCCGCGAAGTAGCGCGGCAGGTAGCCCGCGCGCGCCAGCGCGAAGATCTGGCGCGAGTAGCCCATGATGATCCCGTGGAAGGAGGCGATCAGCCCGAACAGGCCGATCCACACCAGCATGTGCAGCCAGCCGCTGTTGTCGCCCACCACGGCTTTCATGGCCTGCGGCAGCGGGTCGTTGATGTTGGCGAGCTTGCGCCAGTCGCCCACGCCGCCCGCGAAGATCATCACGCCGAAGGCCAGCACCACCAGCGTGACGATGCCGGTGGTGTAGGCGATCGGGATCGTGCGGTGCGGATCGCGCGCTTCCTCGGCCGCCATGGCCGCGCCCTCGATCGCGAGGAAGAACCAGATCGCGAACGGGATCGAGGCGAAGATGCCCGCGATGGCCGCGCCGTTCAGCACGCTGCCGCCGGCCCAGCCGTTGGCCACGAAGTTGGCCATCGACCAGCCCGGCGTGACCACGCCCATGAACACCAGCAGCTCGAAGATCGCGAGCACGGTGACGAACAGCTCGAAGGCCGCGGCGATGCCGATGCCGATCCAGTTGAGGCCGATGAAGATCACGTAGGCGCCGAGCGCGAACCACTTCGGGTTGATGCCCGGGAACTGCACGTTGAGATACGCGCCGATCGCCAGCGCGATGGCCGGCGGCGCGAACACGAACTCGATGAGCGTGGCGAAGCCGGCCACGAAGCCGCCATGCGGGCCGAAGGCACGGCGCGCGTAGGCGAAGGGACCGCCGGCGTGCGGGATGGCGGTCGAGAGTTCGGTGAAGCTGAAGATGAAGGTGGTGTACATCGTGGCCACCAGCACCGTGGCGACCAGGAAGCCGAGCGTGCCGGCGGTGTTCCAGCCGTAGCTCCAACCAAAGTACTCGCCCGAGATCACGAGGCCGACCGCGATGCCCCAGAGCTGCAGGGGACCGAGCACTTTCTTCAGGTGGCCGCTGCCGCCGGGGGAGGGCGCGGCGGGCGTGGCTTCGGTGGAAGGCATGGGAGTTCCTCTCTCGGGGGATGTTGACAGTACCCCCGCCGCGAAGCAAGGGCCGTTCCATCGCCGGCTTCGGCGCTTCATGCGCGCTGGCCATAATCGGCCCTTTCCCACCATTCCCTCGAGGTATTCCGTGAAGTCCCTGTTCTGTGCCGCTCTCGTGTCCTTCTGCGCCGTGTCCGCCGCGTGGGCCCAGTCCGCGCCCGTCACCACGGCCAGCGGCCTGATCTACCAGTCGCTCAAGGAAGGCACGGGCGCCTCGCCGGCCGCGACCGACGTGGTCAAGGTGCACTACCGCGGCACCTTCCCCGATTCGGGCAAGGAGTTCGACAGCTCCTACAAGCGCAACGAGCCCACCGAGTTCCCGCTCAACGGCGTGATCCCGTGCTGGACCGAGGGCGTGCAGAAGATGAAGCCGGGCGGCAAGGCCAAGCTGACCTGCCCGCCGTCGATCGCCTACGGTTCGCGCGGCGCGGGCGGCGTGATTCCGCCCAACGCCACGCTGAACTTCGAGATCGAGCTGATCTCGGTGACCAAGCGCTGAGCTTCAGATCTGCGCCATGCCACCGTCGACGAAGAGTTCGGTGGCGTTCACGAAGCTGCTGTCGTCCGAGGCCAGGAACACCACGGCCTTGGCGATCTCGTCGGGCGTGCCGACGCGGCCCAGCGGAATGGCCTGGGCCTGCGATTCGATGAAGCCCTCGACCTGTTCGGGCGTGAGGCCCAGCAGCTCGTAGGCCGGGGTCGGCACCACGCCCGGGCTCACCGCATTGACGCGGATGCCGGCGTCCTTCAGGTCCACGGCCCAGCTGCGCGCGAAGCTGCGCACCGCGGCCTTGGTCGCGCTGTAGACGCTGAAGGCGGGCGTGCCCTTGATGCTCGTGATCGAGGCGTTCAGCACGATCGACGACCCCTTGCCCATCAGCGGCAGCGCCTTCTGCACGGTGAACAGCAGGCCGCGCACGTTGATGCCGAAGGTCTTGTCGAAGTGCTCCTCGGTGATCTGGCCCAGCGGCACCAGGCTGCCGCCGCCCGCGTTGGCGAACAGCACGTCGAGCCGGCCCTTTTGCGCGCGGATGGTGTCGTAGAGGCGGTCGAGGTCGTCGAGCTTCGAGACGTCGCCGAGCACGCCCGTGACGTTGCGGCCGATGGCTTTCACGGCCGCGTCGAGCTCGGCCTGGCGGCGGCCGGTGACGAAGACGTGGGCGCCTTCGGCCACGAAGCGTTGCGCGGTGGCCAGGCCGATGCCGCTGGTGCCGCCGGTGACGAGGGCGATCTTTCCATCGAGCTTGAGCGAAGAGGTGGACATGACTTCTTTCCTTGGGTGGTGCCGCGAGGCGGCGTTGACGATGGAAGGAAGTTTGGGCGCGACCTCCGCGCCGACCAAGACGCCGCGCGCCACTTGTTTATTCACGAATCACTAATAATCGGCCGATGGACCAGATCGCCGCCATGCGCGTCTTTGCCCGCGTGGTCGAGGCTGGCACCTTCACGCGCGCCGCCGATTCGCTGCAGATGCCCAAGCCGACCGTGACGAAGATGGTGCAGCAGCTCGAGACCCACCTGCGCGTGAAGCTGCTGCAGCGCACGACCCGGCGCGTGACGGTCACGCCCGAGGGCGCGGCCTACTACGAGCGCACCGCGCGCGTGCTGGCCGAGCTCGAGGACATCGAGTCGGACCTCACGAACGCGCAGGCCAATCCGCGCGGGCGGCTGCGCGTGGACGTCGGCTCCTCGCTGGCCAACATGATCCTGATCCCGCAGCTGCCGGCCTTCCATGCGCGCTATCCCGAGATCGAGCTCGAGATCGGCGTGGGCGACCGGCCCGTGAACCTGGTCGGCGATGCGGTGGACTGCGTGATCCGCGCCGGCCCGCTCGACGACCAGACGCTGGTGGCGCGCCGCATCGCGACCATGCCCTTCGTGACCTGCGCCACGCCCGGCTACCTCGAACGCCATGGCGTGCCGAAGACCCCGGCCGACATCGGCGATGGCCGGCACCGCGTGGTGGGTTACTTCTCTTCGCTGAGCAACCGGCCGGTGCCGCTGCGCTACGGCCGCGGCGAGGACCGCATCGAGATCCACGGCCACACGGTGGTGGGCGTGAACGAGAGCACCGCGCACCTGAGCGCGATGCTCACGGGCATGGGCCTGGCGCAGACCTTCGACCTGATGGCCGCGCCGTATCTCGCGAGCGGTGCATTGGTCGAGGTGCTGCAGGGCTTCGCGCCCGAGCCCTATCCGCTGCACGTGGTGTACCCGACCAACCGGCACCTGAGCGCCAAGCTGCGCGTGTTCGTCGACTGGGCGGTGGAGCTGTTCGCGCCCTACGACAGGCAGCGCAAGGCGCGCTGAAAGAAGCCCGTCGGCCTCAGCCGGGTTGGTACTGGTACAGCCAGGTCTCGGTCAGCGTCTGGTCGCCGTTCTTCAGGAACAGGCGCATGTCGACCGGTTCGTTGCCCTCGGCCGTGAAGTCGAACTGCGCGCGCCAGTGGCCGGTGACGCCGTTGGGCACCGCCTCCGCGAAGATGTAGGAGAACTTGCCGCGCGAGGCCGTGAGCACCAGCTCGGGCTTGACGCCGAACGGGATGTTGGCGAGCGGCGCGCCGATGAACTCGACCATGAACTTGCGCACGCCCGGCGGCCGCGGCTGGCCCGGCTGGCCGCCGCGCCCGATGCGCGTGGCCACGCAGCGCGCGAGTGGCGAGGGATAGGGCTCCTGGTCGGTCCAGTGCAGCCGGTACTTGAGGTTGTAGCTGGCGCCGGCCTTGGCATCGGCCTTGGGCACCCAGAAGGCGACGATGTTGTCGTGGATCTCGTCGTCGGTCGGGATCTCGATCAGCTGCACCGAGCCCTCGCCCCAGTCGCCCAGCGGCTCGACCCACAGGCTCGGGCGCTTCTCGTAATACACGCCGTCCTGGAAGTGGTCGAAGGCGCGGTCGCGCTGCAGCAGGCCGAAGCCCTTGGGGCCGGTGTCGGCGAAGGCCGAGGCGCGGGTCTGCGTCGGGTTGTTGAGCGGGCGCCAGATGCGCTCGCCCGCGCCGTTCCAGATCGCGAGGCCGTCGGAGTCGTGCACCTCGGGGCGCCAGTCGATCGCGGTGGGCTTGGCGGTCTCGGAATACCAGTACATCGAGGTCAGCGGCACCAGGCCCAGGCGCGCCACGTCGCGGCGCAGGAACAGGCGCGAGTCGATGTCCATGATCACGGCCTTGCCGCGCTGCATCACGAACTTGAACACGCCGGTGATGCTCGGTCCCTCGAGCAGCGCGTAGACCGTCATCGAGTTCGTGTTGCCGGCCGCGGGTGTCTCGAAATAGAAGCGCGTGAAGGCCGGGAATTCCTCGGGCCGGTCGGGCACGGCCACCTCGAGCGCGATGCCGCGCGCCGACAGGCCGTACTGGAACAGCTCGCCGATGGCGCGGAAGTACGAGGCGCCGAGGAAGGCAACCCAGTCGTTCTTCTGCCAGTCGAGCTTGGCCTGGTCGCCGAGGCGGCTTTCCTGCAGGCGGAAGCCCGCGAAGCCGGCGCCCTCGGGCAGCGCGCGCGCCGGGCTGTCGGCGGGCATCGAGAAGTAGGAGGGGCTGTAGAGCACCTCGCGCGCGAAGCCGTCGCCGTCGGAGCTCTCGAGCACGTGCATGCGCACCGGCGTCTGGAAGAAGCGGCCGAGGTGGAAGAAGGTGACCGGGAAGGCGCCGGGGCCGTCGCGGAACAGGGCGTTGGCGGGGTCGAACTTGAGCTTGCCGTGCGCGTCGTAGTCGATCTTCTCGAGCACCTGCGGCGCGAGCGGCGCCGGTGCGGCATAGGGCCGGCCGGCCAGCGACTTGGCTTCGGCGACCAGGTTGTCGAACGAGAAAGGTCGGGGCTGGCTCAGTTGCAGCCCGTTGGCGGCCAGCGCTTCGGCGGGCAGCCCGAGGGCGGCGAGGGTGGCGGCGGCGCTGCCGGCGGCAAGGAAGGATCGGCGATCAAGCATGTTTTCTTGAGGGTTGCGATTTCTCTGACGAGTTCGGGTGAACTCCGGGAGACGGACGAAGAAGAGGGCGCTGGCGTGGCGGCCGGTGCCTGGCGCCGATGCGGACACGGTGTGCCGCGGCGGCGAGCCGGACGATCCTAATGCAGCGCGGAACTCCTTCGTCGCAGGCGCCGGCCTGTGCAGGAGGGCACGGGTTCGGCGGGCGGGACGAGTCTGGAGCTTGCCGCGGCGACGGCCCGCGGCGCGTCAGCCATTCCGCGCAAACGCCATCGGACAAGGCCGGCGATGCGGTGAAATTGTGCGTTTGTGTATCGAGCCGGCTCAGCCCACGGCGTGCAGCGCATACACCGCGTACATCGGCACGCCGAAGAAGGCGCCGATCGCGTGCGACAGCATGCCGTGCGGGAAGCCATAGCCGGCCATCACCTCGTGGGTGCCCGCGAGCCGCAGCCGCGGATGCGCGCGCGCCAGCTCGGCCGGCCGGCGCAGGCCCCAGCGGAACTGCGCGCCGGTGGGCCGCACCGAGGGATGCCGGTGCGCGCGGCCGGTGGCGAGCCAGCACATGGCATCGAAGGCCAGCACCGAGCCCGCGGGCGCGCGCTCGCCGAAGGTGGCGAACACGGCCTCGACCTGCGCGGGCTCGAGGTACATCAGCACGCCCTCGGAGAACAGGAACACCGGCGGCCCGTCGCGCGCGGGCAGGTCGAGGCCCTCCCACCAGTCGGGGGCCGTGAGGTCGAGCGGCCGCACCTCGTGGCGCGGCTCGTCGTCGGCCAGCAGCGCGCGGCGCACCGCGAGCACTTCGGGCAGGTCGGCATCGGTCATGCGCGCCTTGCCGTCGTCGAGCCATTGGAAGTAGTGGCTCAGGCCGCAGCCGAGGTTGACCACATGGCCGCCGGCATGCGCCTGCAGGAAATCGCGCGCGAGCGCGCGGAAGCAGCGCGTGCGCGCCAGCACGCCATAGACCGTGGCGCGGTCGCGCGGCAGCGGCGGGGCCTGGTCCTCGAGCGTGGCCAGCAGGCGCGCCGCGCTCGCGTCGCCGATCGCCATGCGCGGAAACATCGCATCGCCGAAGGCACGCGCGGCCAGCGGGATGCGCAGCGTCGAGGGCACGGCCGAAAGGCCGGAAGCGGGCAGGGCGGCGTCGGAGGGCATGCGGGATCGAAAGTGAGGGCGGGGGCGAAGTCTCTCGCCTGATGAAGAGACGGGCAAGGGCGCGCGCTGTTCAGTCGCGGCGGAAATCGGCAGTTCGCCGTATCCATACATGCACAGTGATGGATCGCATACGAATAGAGCTATTGGATTCGAACGAATTCGCTATGTAAGAATAAACATATCGAAAAACATGGAGACGAGGTGGATATGAAACATTGGTCCGCAGGCGTGGTGTCCGGTCTGGTGGCGGTCGTGGTCGCCGGTTGCGGCGGTGGTGGCGATGGCGCGGTGTTCCTGCCGGTGGTGCCGTCGCCCGCGCCCGCACCGCCTTCTCCCCCACCACCGCCGCCGCCCGCGCCGCCGGCGCCCACGGTCAGGCTCGAGGGCGTGGTCGACCGTCCCGCCGACTACGCCGAGGCCGACCTGGCCGCGCGCGCTGCGCTCACGCAGACGGTGAACTTCAACAGCGGCAGCACGCCGCAGACCCGCACCTACATCGGCACCAGCCTCTGGTCGCTGCTGTCCGATGCGGGCCTCCAGGCCGACGCCACGCGCAAGAACGACCTGCTGAGCCGCCACGTGCTGGCCACCGGCGCCGACGGTTACCGCGTGGTGTTCGCGCTCGGCGAGCTGAGCCCCGACTTCGGCAACAAGCCGGCCATCGTGGCCTATGCCGAGACCACCGGCGCCGGCTCGGGCCCAGGCCCGCTGGCCGCTGCCGACGGGCCGTTCCGCGTCACCGCGCCGGGCGACATCAAGGGCGGGCGCTATGTCTCGCAGCTCGTGCGGCTGCGGGTGCAGCCCTCGGCCGCCACCGCCGCCGGCACGGGCGGCGGCGTGTCGACGAGCTTCGCGGTGTCGGGCGCGGTCGGCACGCCGCTGAGCTTCGACCTCAAGGCGCTGCAGGCGATGGTGCCGGTCACGCAGACCGTGGGCGCCAACGTCTACACCGGCGTCAGCCTGTGGACGCTGCTCAACGGCCTGGGCCTGCGCCTGCCCGCGGGCAAGAACCCCAGCCTGTCGATGTATGCCGTGGCGACCGGCAGCGACGGCTATCGCGCCGCGGTCTCGCTCGGCGAGATCGATCCGGGCTTCGGCAACAAGGGTGCGATCGTCGCCTACGACATGAACGGCGCGGGGCTCGGTGCCAACGGCGTCGCGCGGCTGGTGGTGCCGGGCGAGGTCAAGCAGGGCCGCTCGGTGTCGAACCTGGTCGCGATCGAGGTGTTCGCGGCGGACACGCCCTGAGTTGCGGATCGACGCGCGGCCGTCTCAGCCGGGCCGGCTGCGCGCGTCCACGTAGGCCCAGGCTTCGAGGCCGGAGGCCAGCCGCACCCGTTCGCGCCGGTAGTCCTCGACCTCGCAGGCATCGGACTGCGCGAGCTCGGCCGGCGTGATCGCGAACACCGCGCCGTCCACGCAGTCCTCGGGGCAGCCCGTGGGCGCGATGATCGGATGGTGGCTCTTGCCGCTGGTCGCGAGCACGGCGGGGTCGCGGATCGCGAGCCGCTCCAGGCGGTAGCCGGGCAACTGGTCGAGCTGGCCCGCGAGCAGCCGGCCGAAGGTCGCCAGTTGCACCGATTGGAGCTGCAGCGTGCCGTAGGAGAACAGGCGCTCGGTGGCGCCGTGATCCGTGCTCATGGCGACGAGCGTCCCGCATCGCCGGCATGCGGCGACAGATGCTCGCGCGGCGGCGCCCAGGCCGACCAGACCTCGCCGGGCAGCGCGTGGTCGCGCGCGGGCGGTGCCTCGGCCACGCTGCCGAGGCTCACGAAGCCCGCGAGGAATTCCTCGGGACGCACGCCGAGCTCGCTGGCCAGCACCGGATCGAAGCAGCGCTCGCCGCTCAGCACGATCGCGCCGAAGCCCAGTTGATGCGCGGCATTGAGCAGGTTGCCGAGCGCGGCGCCGGCGGCCAGCCATTGCTCGCGCGCGGGCACCTTGCTGCGTGCGCGCGGCACGACCACGAAGGCCAGCAGCGCGGGCGGGCGCGTCGCATGCTCGCGCGCGCGGCGGCGGTCGGAGGCCGAGGCCAGCGGATCGCGGCGCAGCTTCTCGGCCTCGAAGCGTTCGGCCAGCGCGGCGCGCTGCGCCTCGCGGAACTCGATCACGCGCCACGGATGCAGCCCGCCATGGTCGGGTGCGCGCAGCGCCGCCTGCAGCATCGCGTCGATGTGCTCGGCCGTGGGCGCGGGCGGGCGCAGCCGCTTGGGCGAGACCGAGCGGCGCTCGAGCAGCGGCGCCAATGCGGCCTCGGTGCGCGAGGCCTGGAGCTCGCTGCGCAGCGCCTCGCTCTGCGCGAGAAAGCCGCGCGCCCATGCCAGCACCCGTTCGCCCTGCGGCGTGAAGCCCTCGAAGCGTTGGCCGCGTTCGGCCGGCGGCGCCGAGGTGCGCAGCAGCGCATGGCCGTACTCGGCCTCGAGCGCCTGGAGGGCCTGCGCGAGCTCGGCCGGCGACATGCGGCTGGCCTGCGCCGCGCGGCCCAGGTGGCGTTCGTCCGCGAGCGCGAGCAGGCCGTGGAGAGGGGTGGTGCTGATCATGGGAACACGGGACGTGAAAAGGGCGGGGGATCGCGAGCGGAATCGCTATATTTTAAAGAGCATAGCGAAAGCCATGGCGGAAGCGGGACATCGCCAGGCTCAGCCGCCCGGCCGCCGGCCGCGCTCGCGTGCCAGGTGCCGGTAGACGGTGCTGCGATGGATGCCGAGCCGGTGCGCGGCCTCGGCGACGTCGTGCCCGCAGTCCTGCAGCGCCTGCGCGATCGCCTGCCGCGTGATCGCCACGAGCGGCGGCGGGCCACCGAAGTCGGGACTCGTGGTGTCCGGGACGGGGGCCGCCGGCATGCCGGGCATCGCGCGCAGGTTCGCCGGCAGTGCGTCGATGCCGATCGCATCGCCGGGCTCGGCCAGCGCCACGAGCGAGCGCAGCACGCTGCGCAGCTCGCGCACGTTGCCGGGCCAGGGGCAGGCCGCGAGCGCCTCGAGCGCTTCGTCCTCGAGCCGCAGCCCGCGCGCGGCCGCGCCGGATTCGAGGAACAGCCGCGCGATCAGCGCATGCCGGTCGGCGCGTTCGCGCAGCGGCGGCAGCGCCACGGTGAAGCCGGCCACGCGGTACATCAGGTCGGCGCGGAAACGCCCGGCCGCCACCAGCGCCGGCAGGTCGCCGTGCGTGGCGCAGGCCAGGTCGAAATCCACTGCCACGCCCTGGCCGCCGCCCAGCGGGCGCACCGTGCGCTCCTCGAGCACGCGCAGCAGCCGCGTCTGCAGCGCCAGCGGCATCTCGGCGATCTCGTCGAGGAACAGCATGCCGCCATGCGCCTCGCGGATGCGGCCCGGCGCGCCGCGGCGGCGGGCACCGGTGAAGGCGCCGTCCTCGTAGCCGAACAGCTCGGCCTCGATCAGGGTCTCGGGCAGCGAGGCGCAGTCGACCGCGACGAAGGGCCCGGCGCTGCGCCGGCTCGCTGCATGCAGCCGGCGCGCGAACACCTCCTTGCCGCTGCCGGTCTCGCCGTTGACCAGCACCGGCACGCCCTGGTTCAGCACCCGCACCGCGCGCTCGAGCAGCGGCTGCACGTCGTCGGGCGGCGGCGCGGCGGCCGAGTCATCGGGCGTCCACTGGCGCCGCGCGCCGCGCGACAGCGGTTCGCCGGGCCGGGCCGAGCGCTCGAGCACGGTCGCGATCTGGCGCCCGCCCGGCAGCGTGAGCAGGCTGCGGCGGCGCTCCATGCGCGCCCAGTCGCGGCCGAGGAAGGTGGCGGCGTCGAGGTCGAGCAGTTCCTGCCACGAGTGCCCGAACAACTCGAGCGCCACGTGGTTGGCCGCGGCGATGCGGCCGTCGGCGATCACCATCAGGCCTTCGCGCGCGGTGCCGATCAGCGAGGGCCGCGGATGGAAGCGCAGCAGGTGGCCGCTGGCCTCGCTGAGCATCATGCGGTGGCCGACCTGCTGCGCCGCCATGCGCACCAGCCCGAGTGCATGGCCGTTGACGCGCACCGTCTCGCCCGAGATGTCGAGCGCGCCCGCCACCTCGCCGCGGCCGGTGAAGATCGGCGCCGCCGCGCAGCCCAGCGTGCCGTTGCGCGCCAGGTAGTGCTCGCCGCCGAGCACCATCAGCGCCTGGCGCTCGGCCAGCGCGGTGCCGATGGCATTGGTGCCGCGCTGGTGCTCCGACCAGCCGGCGCCGGGCCGCAGCGCGAGGCGCTCGGCCTTGGGCAGGAAGTCGGGGCTGCCGATCTCGTCGAGGATCAGGCCGCTGGCATCCGACAGCACCACCACGCAGCCGTTGCCGGTGGCGTGCTCGGCCAGGCCGTCGAGCTCGGGCTGGGCGCAGTCGAGCAGCCGCATCGCCTGTTCGCGCCGCTCGCGCAGCAGCGCCAGCGCCATCGGCTCGCACTCGCCGCCGCGCGGATCGACCGGCAGGCTGCGGCGCCACGAGCGCGAGATGTGCGGCGCGATCCAGGGCTCGGGGTCACGGCCCTGCACGAAGAAGAGCTCCCGGGCCTGTTCCACCTGCGACGAGGGCGATTGCGAGTCGGTCATCCACGGCTCCAGTCGGTTCGGGGTGCGAGCCGGTTCGCCCGGTTCGCCTTTCGCGACATGCTAGCCGTCATGTTCGCGTGGATATGTCGCAGATTGCGAAAGAAAACCCTTGCGACACGGCGGCGCCCAGGGCTGGCGCCTTCGGGATTCCACCGAGGCCGGCGGGTACGGGCCTTGCAGACCTTCGTGCGGGACGCCGCATGTCGCGGCGCCTGCAACACACATGGAGACACGCATGGACATGCTCGAACCGGGCAAATTCGGTACCGCGGTGCCGTTCAAGAAGCGCTATGGCAACTACATCGGCGGCGAATGGGTGGCGCCCGTGGACAACCAGTACTTCGAGAACATCACGCCGGTGACCGGCCAGGTCTTCTGCGAGGTGCCGCGCTCCAGCGCCGCCGACATCGACCGCGCCCTGGATGCAGCGCACAAGGCCAAGACCGCCTGGGGCCGCACCTCGACCACCGAGCGCGCGAACATCCTCAACCGCATCGCCGACCGCATGCAGGAGAACCTGGCCGTGCTCGCGGCCGCCGAGACCTGGGACAACGGCAAGCCGATCCGCGAGACCACCGCGGCCGACCTGCCGCTGGCGATCGACCACTTCCGTTACTTCGCCGCGTGCATCCGCGCGCAGGAAGGCGGCATCAGCGAGATCGACCACGAGACCTTCGCCTACCACTTCCACGAGCCGATCGGCGTGGTCGGCCAGATCATCCCGTGGAACTTCCCGCTGCTGATGGCGGTGTGGAAGCTCGCGCCTGCGCTCGCGGCCGGCAACTGCGTGGTGCTCAAGCCGGCCGAGCAGACGCCGGTGTCGATCCTGGTGCTGATGGAGATCGTTGGCGACCTGCTGCCGCCGGGCGTGCTCAACGTGGTCAACGGCTTCGGCGTGGAAGCCGGCAAGCCGCTGGCCTCGAGCAACCGCATCGGCAAGATCGCCTTCACGGGCGAGACCACCACCGGCCGGCTGATCTCGCAGTACGCGAGCCAGAACCTGATTCCCGTCACGCTCGAGCTCGGCGGCAAGTCGCCCAACATCTTCTTCGCCGACGTGCTCGACAAGGACGATGCCTTCTTCGACAAGGCGCTCGAGGGCTTCGCGATGTTCGCGCTCAACCAGGGCGAGGTCTGCACCTGCCCCTCGCGCGCGCTGATCCAGGAATCGATCTACGACCGCTTCATGGAGCGCGCGCTGAAGCGCGTGGCCGCGATCCGCCAGGGCAGCCCGCTCGAGATGGAGACCATGATCGGCGCGCAGGCCTCGAGCGAACAGCTCGAGAAGATCCTGTCGTACCTCGACATCGGCCGGCAGGAGGGCGCGCAGGTGCTGATCGGCGGCGAGCGCAACACGCTCGCGGGCGACCTCAAGGACGGCTACTACGTGAAGCCGACCGTGTTCAAGGGCCACAACAAGATGCGCATCTTCCAGGAGGAGATCTTCGGCCCGGTGGTCTCGGTCACCACCTTCAAGGACGAGGAGGAGGCGCTCGCGATCGCCAACGACACGCTCTACGGCCTGGGCGCGGGCGTCTGGAGCCGCGACATGAACCGTGCCTTCCGCATGGGCCGCGGCATCCAGGCCGGGCGCGTGTGGACCAACTGCTACCACCAGTACCCGGCGCACGCGGCCTTCGGTGGCTACAAGCAGTCGGGCATCGGCCGCGAGAACCACCGCATGATGCTCGACCACTACCAGCAGACCAAGAACCTGCTGGTGAGCTACAGCGAAAACAAGCTCGGCTTCTTCTGATCCCCTGCCGCAAGGCACGCCCCGCGCGGCCCGAGAAAAGGGACGCGCGGGGCGTTCGTGCATCCCCGAAGGAAGGTTTTCCATGACGCAAGAAGTCCTGCGCGTGACCGCGACCGACGCGGCGCTGGCGCTGATCGACCGGCTCGCCGCGAAGCACGGCGCGCTGATGTTCCACCAGTCGGGCGGCTGCTGCGACGGCAGCGCGCCCATGTGCTATGCCCAGGGCGAGTTCATCGTCGGCGACTACGACCGGCTGCTGGGTCACATCGGCGGCATGCCGTTCTACATCAGCGGCCCGCAGTTCGAGTACTGGCAGCACACGCAGCTGATCATCGACGTGGTGCCGGGGCGCGGCGGCATGTTCTCGCTCGAAGGGCCCGAGGGCGTGCGCTTCCTGACCCGCTCGCGGCTGTTCACCGACGAGGAATGGGCCGTGCTCGAGGCGCGCGAGCGCGACGGCGCCAAGGCCTGAGCCTTCCCCCGCTCCCGGGCGGAATCCGGGGCGAAAGCCCTCGCGCTTGGCTTTCGCTATGTTGCGTCGTATATTGCGGTGTCGTTTTCGCCAGACCGCGCCGTCGCGCGCCCCGCCGATGCAGCAGCCGCCTTTTCGCCTTCTCGCCGCCGCCGATGCCGCGCTCACGCGCGTCGATCGCGCGGATTCGCCGCTGCGCCATGCCGCGGTCGACTGCTGCGCCACGCCCGAGCCCGAGGCGCGCGAGGCCGTCGTGGCCGGTCGCGCGCGGCTGGCGGATCTCGACCACCACCTCCATTGCTCGGTGATCGGCACCTGCCTGAGCACGGCCGAGCTGCGCAAGCTGATGGCGCGCTTCGCCGACGTGAAGGGCGCCAGCGACCTCGACATCCACCACGACGCGGTGCGGCAGACCTCGCACGAGCCGCAGGTCGCGAAGGCGCTGCAGAAGGCGCTCGACCACCGGCATGCGCCGGCGCTGCAGCGCGCCTCGAAGCTGGCCGACGCCGAGACGCTGGCCGCCTACTGGGACGAATCACTGCACCAGGGCGAGGTGCCCGGCGCCTACTGGGCCGTGCTGACGCACCGCAAGACCACGCCGGCGCTGCGCCAGCGCGTGTTCGGCGACGTCCACATGCTGTCGCACCTGGTCGGCTCGGCCAACCGTGCCGACATCCGCCGTCTCGTGGCGCTGGAGCGCGACAACGCCGAGCTGCGCGAGAAGCTCGACCGCCAGCAGCTGCGCTCGCAGGAACTGATGGAGGAGCGCGACCGGCAGATCGCGGCGCTGCGGCGCGAATTGATCGAGGCCACGGCCGCCGCGGCGCCCGAACGGCAGGACCGCGTGGAGGAGACCGACAGGGCCGGGAAGGCGGCCGCGCTGATCGCCCTGCAGACCGCGCGCCGCGAGCGCGCCGAACAGATCGCCGCCGCCGCGCAGGCCGAGGCCGCGCAGCTCGCCGAGACGCTGGAGCACCTGCGCCGCCACACCCAGGCACTGGGCCGCGAGCTCGGCGCCGCCGAACTGCAACTAAGGCTCAACGCGGACGACGGCGGGCGCAACGACCAGTCGGCGCAGCTCGATGCGCAGCTGCAGGGCCGCCGCATCCTTTACGTGGGCGGGCGGCCCAGCACCTATCCGGCGATCCGCGACCTGGTGCTGCGCCATGGCGGGGAATTCCGGCGCCACGGCGGCGGCCTCGAGGACCGTGCGGGGCTGCTGGCCGCGGCCGTGTCCTGGGCCCATGTGGTGGTGTTCCCGGTCGACTGCATCGACCACGAATCGGTGGACAACCTCAAGCGGTTGTGCACGCGCCAGCAGGTGCGCTACCTGCCGCTGCGCAGCGCGGGCATCGGCTGCTTCGCCGCGGCCTTCTCGGGGCCGGCGGAGGGCACGCAGGCACAGGGCGAGGGCAGGGAAGACGGGCCGGCCGGCACGTCGCCGCTCTGCCCGCGGCACGGCTGAGCCGGGCGCGCGCCTCGCCCCGATGTTCATCCGCCAGCTGAACTACGTCGTCGCGCTCGCGCGCGAACAGCACTTCGGCCGCGCCGCCGCCGCCTGCAACGTCTCGCAGCCCGCGCTCTCGGGGGCCATCCGCAGCATCGAGGAAGAACTCGGCGTGGTCATCGTGCAGCGCGGCCGGCGCTTCGAGGGCTTCACGGCCGACGGCGAGCGCGTGCTGGCCTGGGCGCGCCGCGTGCTGGCCGACTGCGAGGGCCTGCGGCAGGACGCGCGCGCGGGCGGCAACGACCCGGTGGGCGTGCTGCGCATGGGCGCGATCCCTGCCGCGCTGCCGCTGGTGCCGCGGCTCACGCAGGACTGCCTGCGCCGGCATCCGCGCCTCAAGCACGAGGTCTACACGCTGTCGGCCGCCGAGATCCTGCGCAAGATCGCCGACTTCGAGCTCGACATCGGCCTGAGCTATCTCGACGACGACCGGCTCGGCGCCTTCCAGACCCTGCCGGTGTTCCGCGAGCGCTATGTGCTGGTGGCGGCCGACGAGGCGATGTTCGAGGGCGCGGCCTCGATGTCGTGGTCGGAGGCCGCGAGCTTGCCGCTGTGCCTGTTCACCACCAACATGCAGTGCCGCCGCGGCATGGACGCGGCCTTCGCCGCCGCCGGCGTGAAGGCCGTGCCGCAGGTCGAGACCGATTCGATGACGGTGCTCTACGCGCATGTGCGCCAGGCCGGCCTCTACGGCATCCTGCCGCACAGCGTGTTGTGCCTTGCCGAGGGCGCCGAGCAACTGCGCTGGCGGCCGATGTCGCCGCAGCTGCAGCGCGACATCGGCCTGGTGGTGCTGGCGCAGCAGCCGCATGCGCCGGTGCTCGATGCCGCGCTGCGCAGCTTCCGCGACCTCGACCTGCAGGGCTGGGTCGACGGACTGCTCGGCGCGGCGCCGCAGCCTACTTCTTGAAGCGCGCGGCTTCTTCCGAGCCGCCGGTGGCATTGCCCGCGCTGTACGAGTGCGCGCCCACGCCGGCGAGCTGGCCGCCCTGCACGATCAGGTACTCGTTGCGGATCGGCCGGTTCTCGAAATAGCACTCGAGGATCTCGCGCGTGCCGGCCGCGTAGCGCGTCTGCGCCGACAGGCTGGTGCCCGAGATGTGCGGCGTCATGCCGTGGTGCGGCATCGTGCGCCACGGATGATCGGCCGGCGCCGGCTGCGGGAACCACACGTCGCCCGCATAGCCCGCGAGCTGGCCGCTCTCGAGCGCCGAGGCGATCGCGTCGCGGTCGCACAGCTTGCCGCGCGCCGTGTTGATCAGGTAGGCGCCGCGCTTGAACTTCTTCAGGCTGTCGGCGTTGATCATGTGCTCGGTCTCGGGATGCAGCGGGCAGTTCAGCGTCACCACGTCGCAGACCTGGGTCAGGCTCTCGAGGCTGGTGTGGTGCGTGAGGTTGAGCTCCTTCTCGACCGACTCCGGCAGGCGATGGCGGTCGAGGTAGTGCAGCTTCACGTCGAAGGGCCGCAGCAGCCGCAGCACGCGCAGCCCGATACGGCCGGCGGCCACCGTGCCCACCTGCATGCCCTCGAGGTCGTAGGAGCGCGCCACGCAGTCGGCGATGTTCCAGCCGCCCTTGACCACCCAGTTGTACGAGGGGATGTAGTTGCGCACCAGGCCCAGCGTCATCATCACCACGTGTTCCGCCACGCTGTTGCTGTTGCAGTAGGTGACCTCGGCGACCGTGATGCCGCGGTCGATGGCGGCCTGCAGGTCGGTGTGATCCGAGCCGATGCCCGCGGTCACGATCATCTTGAGCCTGGGCGCCTTGGCGATGCGCTCGGCCGTCATGTAGGCGGGCCAGAAGGGCTGCGAGATCACGATCTCGGCGTCGTGCAGCTCGCGGTCGAGCACGCTGTCCTCGCCGTCCTTGCTCGAGGTCACCACCAGCTGGTGGCCGTTGGCCTCGAGGTACTTGCGCAGGCCCAGCTCGCCCGAGACGCTGCCCAGCAGGGTGCGGGGCTGGAAGTCGATGCGCCGCGGCGTGGGCAGGGTCTGCCCGTCGGGATAGCGCTCCAGGTGCGGCAGGTCGTCGCGGGCATAGGTGGTGGGATAGCCCGTCACGGGGTCGTCGTAGAGCACGCAAACAATCTTGGCCAAAGTCATCTCCTGGTTGATGCGGCAGCACATCGCTGCACGGGAGAGATGGTTTCGCGAACGGCATGGCGGCGCCAATCGTTTGATCCGATGCGGCGATAGGCGAGGCTTATCGAAAGAACTGCGCGCTACCATGCCCCCGCGCTTCGGCGGCGCGCATCGCGACCGTCGAGGGCTTTCACATCCAACCAGGAGCACCCATGAAGATCAGCGCACGCAACGTCCTGTCGGGCAAGGTCATTTCCATCGTCCGCGGCCCCGTCAGCACCGAGGTCACGCTCGAGATCGCGCCCGGCGTCCAGGTCGTCTCGACCATCACCAGCAACTCGGCCGATTCGCTCAAGCTGGTGGAAGGCCAGACGGCCTATGCCGTGATCAAGGCCTCGAGCGTGATGGTGGGCACCGACTGAGGCGCGGCGCGTCAGGCGGGCGCGGCTGCCTGCGCCGCGGCGAACCAGGTCGCGGGCGCCGGTGACCATTGGCGATCGGGTTGCCGCTCGAGCAGGGCGCACGCCAGTGCCCCGAGGTCCGCATCGAAGACCTCGAGCGCCGCCTCGGCACCGCCGTCCTCGCGTCGCGCGCTCGAGGCGAAGCGCGTGAAGGCGTTCCAGTCCCGGGCCAGCTGCTCGACCAGGATGCGGGCGAGTTCGTACGACAGCAGGTTGCCGTCGTCGGTCCGGAAGAAGGATTCGCCCGACCAGAACTGCTGGATCTCCGCCTCGCCCCAGAACGCGAGATGCTTGCGCCGCAATTCCTGCGGCGTGTGCGTCGCGGGACCGGCGCCCGCGAGCCGCCGCTCGGTATTGACCGCGAGGCCTTCGTCGAGCCATCGGGGCAGGTCCAGGTGCGACAGGGCGTTGTGCGTCATCTCGTGCGCGATCACGGGCTCGATGGCCGAGAGATCGGCCCGCTTCGCGAGAAAGTGCGGGCAGCCCGCGTCGATGAACATGCCGCCGCTGAAGGCGAATTCGCCTTGCTCCGGGTAGTAGCCCGAAACGTAGCCGTAGTAGCTCTCCTCGTCGTCCACGACCAGCAGGATGCTCCTGTCGCCGGCTTCGAACAGGGCGATGCCGGCCAGGACCTGCTGGATCCGCTTGCGCGTGGCGACCACATAGGCCGCCGTGGCTGCCGCGACCACGGGCTCGAGCGAGGACAGCACCCAGGCCTGTTCCGATTCGTAGAGATGGAAGTGGGGGCCCAGGGCATCCCGCAGATGCAGCAGCCATGCGCGCCGGCCCCGCGCGAGCGCTTCGCGTCGAAGGCCGGGATCGTCCTGCGAGGAGGCCCAGGCTTCGAGCGCTTGCCAATCCAGCAGCGGAAGACCTTGCGTCGTGTCCATGTTCGCGGGCAGGGAGAACGCCGGCGCAGCGCCGACGGCAAGCTCGGCCGGTGCCGTTTCGGCGACGAAGCCGTGGGGCAGCGTGGCATCGCCGGTCTCTTTTCCAGCGCCTCGCGACGATCTCGGCAAGTGGGTCCACGCGATCAACGCACCCATGAAGGGAACGAGCCAGGCCATCGCGATCAGCAGGTTCCGGCGCAGCGCGGTCTCGTCGATGGCCCATATGCGCCGCGTGATCCACGCATTCAGCGCGAGCAGCGAGGCGAGGGTCGCGACGAGGAGGAGGGTGTCCATCGTCGAATTCTAGGGAGCGCGCCAGTGCCCAAAGTCATGGTCGTAGGCCAAAAGATTTTTTGACATGTTATGTCGGCAGCCCTATAGTGAACCCACCGAGGCAAGAGCGCCTTCACGTCACTCAATCACCAGGAGGGGTATGCAAACGCTGCTGAATCAACTCGAGGGTCTGGACGTTCTGGCGGGGGCCGCGATGGGCGGCGTGACGGTGCAGCTGCAGCCGATCCCGGGCCAGACGCCCGTGATCCAGGTGAGCATCGAGGGCCGCGACGAGCTCCCGATCTTCGTGACGAGTTCCGACATGCAGATCATCTGCATCTGCTACCTGTGGACCGAGGCCGACGTCAAAGCCGAGCGGCGCACCGAGCTGCTGGAGTCGCTGCTCGACCTCAACCCCTCCGTGCCGTTGTCGTCCTTCGGACGCGTCGACGGCCGCTACGTGCTCACCGGTGCGCTCGGGCGCGATGCGCGCGTCGAGGACATCGCGCGCGAAGTCGCGGTGCTCAGCGACAACGCGCTCGATGCACTCGATGCGTTGTCCGAATTCCTGAACTAAGCGAGGTCATCATGACGGTCATCAAGAAACTGGTCACCCTGCTGCGCGGCAGCGCACGCGAGATCGGCGAGAGCGTGGTCGACAGCAACGCGACCCGCATCTACGAACAGGAAATCATCGACGCCAAGCACAGCATCGAGAAGGCCAAGGGCGACCTCACGGGCGTCATGGCCAAGGAGATGCAGTCGGCCCGCGAGATCGAGCGCCTCAAGAACGAGGTGGCGCGCTACGAGGGCCTCGCGCTCGAGGCGCTCAACAAGACGCAGGAAGGGCTGGCGCTCGACGTGGCCGCGCGCATCGGCACCATCGAGCAGGAGCTCGAGGAGCAGGCCAAGGCCCATGCCTCGTATGCGCTGCAGGTCGGCAAGCTCAAGGAGCTGATCCGCTCGGCCGAGGCGCGCATCCGCGAGCACGAGCGCGAGATCGGCATCGCCAAGACCACCGAGAGCGTCTACCGCGCCACGCAGTCGATCTCCGAGAACATCGGCAGCGGCGGCTCGCGGCTGGCCAATGCGCGCGAATCGCTCGAGCGCATCCGCAAGCGCCACGAGGACCTGTCCGACCGCATGACGGCCAGCGAGTCGCTCGAGAACGAGCTGGGCCACGCCGCGCTCGAGAAGAAGCTCGCGGCGGCCGGCATCGGCAGCGATGCCAACCGCACCGGCAAGGTCATGGACCGCATCCGCGCGCGCCAGGCCGGCGCGGCCGGCGGCGGCACGCCGGAGACCGGCGCGCAATGACCGTGCGGGCCAAGCCGGCACGCTGGCAGGGCTCGGACGACGCCATTCGCGCGGTGCAGGTGGCCTTCGACGTCGAGGAGGCGGTGCTCGAGGCGGTGCGCAAGGCGGCGTTCGACCGGCACGTGTCGACCTCCGACCAGATCCGGCAGGTGCTGGGCCTCACGACCACCGCGGGCCCCAAGCGCCCGCGGCTCACGGTGTCGCTCGGTGCGGCAGACTACGAGTTCCTGGCGGCGCGCTACGGACTGGCGGCCGACGACCGGCTCGCCATCAAGGAACGGGCGACGCGCGACCTGATCGCATTCGCGGGCGGTGGGAAGGCCGCGGCGAAGAGCACGACGAAGAACGCGATGAAGAGCACTGCGAAGAGCGCCGCCAAGAGCGCTCCCGAAGGCGTGAAGCAGAGCGCCCGCACCGGCAAGCCGGCGCGGCGATAACAACAACGCAGAGACCACCGGCTGGCCCGGGGGAGGATCGATGGGCAATTTCATGGAAGCGGTCACGGGCTACCCGACCGCGATCTACACGGTGCTGCTGGGCGTCGTGCTGATCTACTGGGTGCTGGCGATGCTGGGCCTGGTCGACATCGAGCACCACGGCATCGACGTCGACCTCGCGCACGCCGATGGCGATGCCGAGGACGTCGGCGACCTCGCGAGCTACGTGGTGGCCATGGGCCTCAACGGCGTGCCGTTCTCGGTCGCGGTGAGCCTGCTGGTGCTGGTGGCCTGGGTGGTGTCGTGCCTCGGCGGCGAGTGGCTGCTGCCGCTGGTGCCGACCACGCTGCTCAAGCTGGTCGCGGGCACCGCGCTGCTGGTGGCGAGCGCCGTGGTGGCGATTCCGGTCACGGCGGTGGCGATCCGTCCGCTGCGCGGCCTGTTCGTGAGCCACACGGCCGTGAGCAACGCGGCGCTGGTCGGCCAGACCTGCAAGGTCGTCACCGGCGTGGTCAACGAGAAAGACGGCCGCGCCGAGGTGGCGCGCCGCGGCGCGAGCCTCAACATCCGCGTCTGGGCACCCGTGCCCAACACCCTGAAGCGCGGCTCGATCGCGCTGATCCTCGAATACGACGAGGTGGCCGCGCGCTACCTCATCGCCGCGCACGACGACCTGGCGTCCTGAGCGCGGCCCCCGCCCGATCCCCTGTTTTCCGCTTCAAGTACTGGAGAAAAAAGATGGAGCCCATCCTCATTGCCGTCGCCGTGCTGGCCATTGTCATCCTCGGCCTGTTCGCGATGTTCGCCAAGTTCTATCGCAAGATCGAACAGGGCCACGCGCTGATCGTGAACACGCTGCGCGCGGAACCCGAGGTCACCTTCACCGGCCGCATGGTCTACCCGATCATCCACAAGGCCGAGCTGATGGACATCTCGGTCAAGACGATCGAGATCGACCGTTCGGCCAACGAGGGCCTGATCTGCCGCGACAACATCCGCGCCGACATCAAGGTGAAGTTCTTCGTGCGCGTCAACAAGACGGCCGACGACGTGCTCAAGGTGGCGCAGGGCATCGGCTGCGCGCGCGCCTCGAACCACGAGACGCTCGAGGAGCTGTTCTCGGCCAAGTTCTCCGAGGCGCTCAAGACCGTGGGCAAGTCGATGGACTTCGTCGACCTCTACCAGGCGCGCGACAACTTCCGCGACCAGATCGTGAGCCAGATCGGCAACGACCTCTCGGGCTACGTGCTCGAAGACGCGGCGATCGACTTCCTCGAGCAGACGCCGCTGTCGGAGCTCGATGCCAACAACATCCTCGATGCGCAGGGCATCAAGAAGATCACCGAGCTGACGGCGGTCGAGCACGTGCGCACCAACGAGCTGCGCCGCAACGAGGAAATGCAGATCAAGAAGAAGAACGTCGAGACGCAGGAAGCGCTGCTCGAGCTCGAGCGCCAGCAGGCCGACGCCACCTCGCGCCAGCACCGCGAGATCGCCAGCGTGCGTGCCCGCGAGGAGGCCGAGACGCTGAAGATCCAGGCCGAGGAGCGCACCAAGTCCGAGAGCGCGCGCCTGCTCTCGGAGCAGACCGTGGCCGTGCAGCAGGAGAACGTGCAGCGCGAGAAGGAAGTGGCCGAGAACAACCGCAAGCGCGCGGTGGCGATCGAGGAAGAAAAGGTCACGCGTGCCCGCGACCTCGAGATCGTCGACCGCGAGAAGGAAGTGACGCTGCAGCGCATCGAGAAGGACAAGGCCGTCGAAGTGCAGAAGAAGGCCATCGCCGACGTGATCCGCGAGCGCATCGTGGTCGAGCGCACGGTGGCCGAGCAGGAAGAGGCGATCAAGGAGCTGCGCGTGGTGGCCGAGGCCGAGCGCACCAAGAAGTCGGTGGTGATCATGGCCGAGGGCCAGGCCGACGAGAAGATGGTGCTCGACGTGAAGGCGGCCGAGACGCAGGAGAAGCGCGCGCGCCACAAGGCGGCCGAGGAACTGACGCTGGCCGATGCCAAGCTCAAGGTGGCCGAGCGCGACGCCGAGTCGAAGAAGCGCGAGGCCGAGGGCGTGGAGGCCATCTCCGCCGCGCCGGGCCTGGCCGCCGCCAAGGTGCAGATCGCCACCGCCCAGGCCAAGCTCGCGAGCTTCGAGGCCGAGGCCACGGGCAAGGAGAAGATCGGACTGGCCGACGTGCACGTGCGCGCCGCCGACGCCGATGCGATCCTCAAGGCCGGCCAGGCCGACGCGCAGGTGATCGAGGCGCGTTCGCAGGCCGAGGCCGCGGGCATGCGCGCCAAGTTCGAGGCCGAGGCCACGGGCAAGGAAAAGCTCGGCCTGGCCGAGGTCAATGTGCGCACGGCCGATGCCGAGGCCACGCTCAAGTCGGGCCAGGCCGATGCGCAGGTGATCGAGGCGCGCTTCGGTGCCGAAGCCAAGGGCCTGCACGAGAAGTTCGAGGCCATGAAGTCCATGAGCCCCGAGACCCGCGACCACGAGGAATTCCGCATGCGCCTCGAGAAGTCGCACATCGAGACCCTCAAGGGCATCGAGGCCCAGACGGCCATCGCCAAGGAGCAGGCCGAGGTGCTGGGCACCGCGCTGTCGAACGCCAAGATCGACATCGTGGGCGGGCAGGGCGACTACTTCGACAGCTTCGTGCGCTCGCTCTCGGTGGGCAAGGGCATCGACGGCGTGATCTCCAAGAGCAATGCGATCCAGGTCGCGTTCAAGGACCAGCTCTCGGGCAACCGCGACGTGGTGCAGGACCTGCGCGACATCGTGGGCGCGCTCGGCTCGTCCTCGGGCGAGATCCAGAACCTCAGCGTGGCAGCGCTCGTGAACAAGATCGCCACCGAGGGCAGCGAAACCCAGAAATCGGCGCTGCACAACCTGATCTCCACCTTCCGCAACTGAGCGCGGGCTGACCCGCACGGCACCCACCCATGGACACCAACGAACCGGGCCATCCCCCCGGTGCCGCGGCCGATGCGACCGAGGCCCTGGTCTCGGGCAGCGGCAGCTACGACCTGCTGAAGAAGCGCCTCGAGACCCAGGGCGAGGGCCTGCTGAAGAAGGCGCGCGCCCTCAACGAGAAGCGGCTGGCCGAGTTCGGCCGCTCCGAGCAGTCGCTGGTGCTGCGCACCCGCGCGCGCACCGAGAACAACGCCGTGGCGCGCGACATCGTGCGCATCGGCGACCTGCTGCTGTTCGGCTACAACGTCTTCATCGGCCTGCGCAAGGAAACCGCCGTCGGCGACGTGTTCGGCCTCTACCGCATGGCGCAGCTCGGCGCGCCCGATGCCGACGAGCTGCAGCCGGTGCCGATCGCCGGCACCTTCCTCGAGGACGCGCGCTTCGCCTCCGACTTCCGCGAGCTCTACGCCTACTACAAGCAGGCCACGCTGCTGCAGCTGCGCGTGACGCAGGACAAGCTGCTGGCCGCGTTCCAGATCGGCCAGCAGCTGCACGACGTGCGCGTGTTCCGCTGGGCCATCGAGCGCGACGGCTCCATCCACTACATCGACAACCGCGGCGAGCGCGACATCGCGCTGCCGGCCAGCCACGACTTCGAATGGACCGTCGCCACGCGCGAGGACCACGTGGGCGGCAAGCATCCGCACGTGAACGTGCTCGACACCGTGTTCGTCGAGACGCTGGGCGGCGACCTCACGATCAAGGTCGAGAACAACACCGAGACCGGGCTGGGCATCTACAACGAACCGGTGGAGGACCGCAGCCAGTCGCTGACCGATGCCGAGATCGCCTGGGCCAGGCTCGGCATGCTGATCCTGCTGCGCGTGAAGCCCTACCGCGAGCAGGTCACGCGCTACCTGGTGTTCAACATCCGCACGCAGCAGGTCGAGCGCATCGACGCCATCGGCGGCTCGTGCGTGCAGCTGCCCGAGGACCACGGCATCATCTTCCCGGGCGGCTACTACCTGCAGTCGGGCGAGCACAAGCGCTTCGACCTGCCGGCCGACATGGTCGGCAGCCTGCGCTTCAAGCGCATGCTGCGCTCGCCCAACGGCGAGGACGTGGCCTATGTCTTCTACGACCCCAAGCCCGGGCGCTATGCGCTGTTCAACTACAACCTGATCGACAAGACGCTGGCCACGCCGATCGTCGCCAACGGCTATGCGCGCTTCGCCGACGGGCGCATCCTGGTGTTCAACGGCGACGAGAACGAGCCGACCCGCGTGCACCCGATGCAGCTGTGGCAGACGCCGTTCGCGAGCGAGGAGCATGCCGGTGCCCAGCCGCCGGCCACCGGCTTCTTCGGCAAGATCGGCAATGCCGAGCTGGTGCGCGGCGTGTCCGACCTGATGGGCATCGCGCGCGCGGTGCGCGAGCAGGCGCCCACGCGCGCCGCCTACGAGGACCTGATCCGCCAGTGCACGCGCGTGAGCGATGCCTACTTCTGGCTCGACTCGCCCGAGACCGACAACCTCTCGGGCGAGCTGCGCAGCATCGCCGAGGTGGCGCGCGGCACGCTGGCCGAGTTCGAGAAGGTCGACACCATCCGGCGCGAAACGGCGCGTGCGCTGGCCCAGGCCGAGGCGGAGCAGCATGCGCTGCTGGTCGACATCGCCAGCACGCTGTGGCGCGCTCCCGACGACTTCGTCAAGGCGCTGGCGCGGCTGCGCGAGCGCCGCGGCCAGCTGCAGATGCTCAAGGAGCTGCGCTACGCCGACCTGCCGCGCATCGCCGCGATGGACGCCGCGCTCGAGACCGAGCAGCAGCGCATCGGCGAGCGCGCGATGCAGTTCCTGGCGGCCGACAACGCCTTCGACGGCCAGCGCCAGGCGCTCGACAAGCTCGCGCTCGAGTTGCCGCAGCTCGGCACCTCGCCCGCGCTCGGCAAGCTGCTCGCCACGCTCGACGAGCAGGCCGCGGGCCTCGACCTGCTGACCGAGCAGCTCGGCAGCCTGCCGGGCGGCGACGCGGTGGTGCGCACCTCGATCCTCGACCGCATCTCGCTGATCTACGCCGACATCAACCGCATGCGCGCCGACGCGCGCGCGCGCCGCAAGTCGCTGGGCGCGAACGAGGCGCGCGCCGAGTTCGGCGCCCAGTTCAAGCTGTTCGGCCAGGCGGTGGAGAACGCGCTCGAGTTCGCCGACACGCCCGAGAAGTGCGACGACGCGCTCACGCGCCTGCTGGCCCAGCTCGAGGAGATCGAGGGTCGCTTCGCCGAGCAGGAGGATTTCCTGGCCGACATCGCCGAGAAGCGCGAGTCGGTCTACGAGGCGCTGTCGGCGCGGCGCCAGACGCTGGTCGAGGGACGCCAGCGGCGCGCCAAGGGCGTGATCGACGCGGCCGGCCGCATCCTCGACGGCATCGCGCGCCGCGTGGCGCAGTTCGGCGAACTGGGCCAGGTCCACAGCTATTTCGCGGCCGATCCGATGATCGCCAAGCTGCATGCGCTGATCGCCGACCTGCGCGCGCTCGGTTCGGCGGTGCCGGCCGACGAGCTCGACACGCGGCTGAAGACCGCGCGCGACCAGGCGCTGCGCGCGGTGCGCGACAAGCGCGAGCTGGTGAGCGAGGGCGGCGACACGCTGCGGCTGGGCCGCCATGCCTTCACCGTGCACCGGCAACCGATCGACCTCACGCTGGTGGCGCACGGCGAGGGCCTGGCCTACCAGGTCACGGGCACCGACTACCTGAGCCCGGTCAACGACGAGCGCCTGCTGCCGCTGCGGCGCTACTGGAACCAGGCGCTGGTGTCCGAGACGCCCGCGCTGTCGCGCGCCGAGTACCTGGCCGGCTGCCTGCTCGAGGCGCTGCTCCAGGGCCGGGCCGAGCGCGGCTGGGCCGAGCTGCTGGCGCTGCTGGCCGAGAACCCGCTGCATCCCGAGCTGCTGGAACTGGTGCGCCGCTTCGCCGCGCCGCGCTACCAGGAGGGCTACCAGAAGGGCGTGCACGACGAGGACGCGCTGCGCCTCCTGGCCGCGCTGGTGCCGATGCAGGACGAGGCCGGCCTGCTGGCCTGGGGCCCGACCGAGCGCGCGCTGGCCTTGCTCTACTGGCAGCACGGCCACCTGGTGGCGATGCGCGAGTCGATGCAGCGGCGCGCGCGCGCCGCGTTGCAGATGCAGGAGCTGTTCGGCCGGCGCGATGCGCTGGCGCAGCTCGAGGCCGACATGGCGCGCGTGCTGCGCCACTTCGCGCAGGAATTCCTGCCCGACCTGCTGCCGCTGCCCGAACCCGCCGCCGACGACGCGGCGCTCGAGGCGCACCAGGACGAGGTCACCACCCTCTGCGGCCGCGCCGGCGCCTACCTGGTGCGCGAGCTCGCGAGCGCGCAGGGCGGCGAGCATTGGGTGGTGTCGGGCGCGGGCGAAGACCTCGCCACCGCGCTGCTGCGCGAGCTCGAGCGCGGCGGCCGGCGCGAGGCCTGGCAGCACGACCTCGACAGCGCGCCGCCGCCCGAGCGCTGGCGCCTGGCGCGCGACTGGGTGCGCGCCTATGCGCTGCACCAGTCGCCGCAGTCGCTGGCCTGGGTCGACGACGCGGCCAGCGTGCTCGCCATTCCGGTGCAGCGGGTGCGCGTCAACGCGGCGCTCGACCGCACGGTCGAGGGCCTGCGCGGCGAGCATCCGCGCGTGACCGAGGGCCGCGTCACGCTCAACCTCAACGACTTCTGGCGCCGCTTCCAGTTCCATGCCGCGCACGCGGTGCCCGACTTCCAGGCGCTGCACGTGCTGCGCCACGAGCTGCTCGCGCACGAGAAGACGCGGCTCAAGCTAGTCCAGTTCCAGGCCAAGCCGCTGTCGACCTTCGTTCGCAATCGCCTGATCGACGAGCTCTACCTGCCGATCGTGGGCGACAACCTCGCCAAGCAGATCGGTGCGGCGGGCGAGGGCAACCGCACCGATCGCATGGGCCTGCTGCTCTTGATCTCGCCGCCGGGCTACGGCAAGACCACGCTGATGGAGTACGTGGCCGACCGGCTCGGGCTGATCTTCGTGCGCATCAACTGCCCGGCGCTGGGCCATGGCGTCACGGCCGTCGATCCGGCCAGCGCGCCCAACAGCGCGGCGCGCCAGGAGCTCGAGAAGCTCAACCTGGGCCTGGCGATGGGCAGCAACGTGATGCTCTACCTCGACGACATCCAGCACACCAGCCCCGAGTTCCTGCAGAAGTTCATCGCGCTGGCCGACGGCACGCGCCGCATCGAGGGCGTGTGGAACGGCGAGCCGCGCAGCTATGACATGCGTGGCAAGCGTTTCGCGATCGTGATGGCGGGCAACCCCTACACCGAGTCGGGCGACGTGTTCAAGATCCCCGACATGCTCGCCAACCGGGCCGACATCTACAACCTCGGCGACGTGCTCTCGGGCCGCGAGGCCGCGTTCGCGCTGTCCTACATCGAGAACAGCCTCACGGCCAACGCCACCCTGATGCCGCTGGCCTCGCGCGATCCGAAGGACGTGCAGCTGCTGGTGCAGATGGCGCAGGGCCAGGAGGTGCCGAGCAGCGCGCTGTCGCATCCCTACAGCGCGGTCGAGCTCGAGGAGATCAAGGGCCTGCTGCAGCGCCTGTTCCGCGTGCGCGACCTGCTGCTCAAGGTCAACCTCGCGTACATCGAGTCGGCCGCGCAGCAGGAGCATTACCGCGCCGCGCCGCCGTTCAAGCTGCAGGGCAGCTACCGCAACATGACCAAGCTCGCGGGCAAGGTCACGGCGCTGATGCGCGACGACGAGCTCGATGCGCTGCTGCGCGACCACTACCGCGGCGAGGCCCAGACGCTGACCACCGGCGCCGAGGAGAATCTGCTGCGGCTCGCGCAGCTGCTCGGCAGCCCCACGGCCGAGGAGGCCGCGCGCTGGAGCGCGATCTGCGAGGAGTTCGTGCGCCGCCGCAAGCTCGGCGGCGACGATGCCGATGCCAGCCAGCGCATCACCAGCGGCCTGCTCGACGTGGCGCGCGCGGTCGATGCGCTCAAGCCGCCACCGCCCGAGGCGCTGGCCGAGCCGCAGCCGGAGACGCCGAGCGAGAGCCAACGCCTGGCCGAGGCCATGCTGCAGATCGCCGTGACCTACCGCGAGCTGATCCTGCCGCTGGTCACGGCCACCGAGCGCCGGCTCGAGCTCGACCGCACCATCCGCCACGACATGGAGCGCCTCGCGGCCGAGATGCAGGGCACGAAGGCCGCGGCGAAGCGGCCTGCGGCCAAGCCGGAGAAGGACCAATGAGCACCTCGCCTTCCGAGCGGCACGACGCGCTGCCGGTGCTGCTCGCGCAGCTCGACGCCGCCATGGCCGACCACCGCCTGAGCGACGACGAGCGGCGCGTGCTGGTGCACACGCTGCGCGAGGCCTCGCCGCCCGAGGACGGCCTGCGCCAGCTGCGCAACCGGGCCTTCGACCTGGTGCGCGCGCGCACCGCCGATCCGCAGCAGCTCGGGCTGCTCAAGTGGCTCGAGGGCGTGGTGCGCGCCATCGACGTCGGCCGCTCGCCCGGCACTCCCGACGGCGCCGCGCCGCGCTCGCAGGTGTTCTTCAGCCCGGGCACGGCCTGCCTGCAGGCCATCGTCCAGCAACTGCGCGGCGCGCGCCGCAGCGCCGACCTCTGCGTCTTCACGCTGTCGGACGACCGCATCAGCGACGAGGTGCTCGCGGCCCATCGGCGCGGCCTGCGCGTGCGGCTGGTGACCGACAACGACAAGGAATACGACCTCGGCAGCGACGTGGGCCGGCTGCGCAACGCGGGCATCCCGGTGGCGGTCGATCGCACCGATGCCCACATGCACCACAAGTTCGCGATCTTCGACGGCGCCTGGCTGCTCAACGGCAGCTACAACTGGACCCGCAGCGCCAGCGAGTTCAACGAGGAGAACCTGGTGCTGAGCAACGACGCCACCTTGCTGCGGCGCTTCGCCGACGAATTCGACACGCTGTGGCGCGAACTGCAGGAAGACCGATGAGCCGACGCATCGACTACGACTGGGAGCTGCCGCCCGCCATGCTGCAGCGGCTGGGCCGCGACAGCTACGGCGCGCAGCGCATCGTGCACGAGGACGGCCACCTGCTCGTGATCCTGCACGAGCCGCCCGCGGGCAGCGGCAGCGAACGCCGCCATTCGGTGTTCCTGCGCAAGCCCGATGGCGGCTGGTTCCACAAGGGCAGCACGCCGGGCGAGCGCGCCTTCGCGAAGCTGCTCGAGAGCTACCGCGCCGCGCTCGCCACGTTCGAGCAGCGCCACGAAGCGGCGGCGGATGCCGAGGCCCTGTTCCAGATCCTCGGGCCGCTGATCCCGCTGTCGCGCGCGGCCGCCAACCTGCAGGCCGCCTTGCAGGCGGCGCGCGAGGCGGTGAAGGACGATCCGCTGCTGGTCGACCTGCGCGACCGCGCGGTCGAGATCGCGCGCGGGCTCGAGCTGCTCCTGGCCGACACCCGCATGTCGCTCGACTTCCGCCTCGCCCATGCGGCCGAGGCGCAGGCGCGCGCGGCCCTGGAGGCCACGCGCGCGCAGCACAAGCTCAACACCATCGCCGCGCTGACCTTTCCGCTGATGGCGATCGGCGCGGTCTTCGGCATGAACCTGCACAGCGGCGCCGAGAACCTGCCGGCCTGGGTCTACTGGGCGATCTTCCTGGCCGGCCTGTTGATGGGGCTGATGCTGCGCGGCTGGGTCAAGGCGCCTGAAGCGGTCGGGGCGGCCGCGTCGGCGGACGGCAAGGCAAAGGCCTCGATCGCGCCGAAGAAGAAGTAGCGCTGAAAGAAGTAGCGCTGAATGAGGGGCGCCGTGGGCGCATCGTGCGATGCGTGGGGCGCGGCGCCTCTCGTTCAGCCCTGGCGCGCTGCCAGGGTCAGGCGCGCACGCCGAGCACCGACAGGATGACGGCGGCCAGCGTCAGCGCGACCGGTGCCTTGTGCACGACGAGCACGTGGGCATGCGCGGCCAGGCGCGATTGCAGAAGGGCCTTTTCGGAATGAAGAGCTGTGGTCATGAGACGACTCCTTGAACAGTGACGCGGACACCGTGTCCGCATGACTGCAACGATAGTCCTGCGAAAGCGCCATGGTTCGTGCCTTTCATCGACACGGCGTTTCCGTTTCGGCAACGATCCGAAGGAACCTGGCGCACGCGAAACGATCGGGGCGTGGTCCCGTGAGATCGTGGTCAGCCAGGGGTCAGCCAGCGATCAGCTTCTGCACCAGCTCCGCCGTGGTGGCGGCCGCGTACTTGCGCATCAGCCGCGCGCGGTGCAGTTCCACCGTGCGGTGGCTGATGCCCAGTGCCTTGCCGATCTCCTTCGAGGTCAGGCCGCGCATCACCTGGGCCGCCACCTCGCGTTCGCGCGGCGTGAGCTGGGCCTTGGTCGCGCGGCGCGAACCCAGGTCCTCGAAGGTCCAGATGCCCGACTCGTGCGGGATGGCGCGGTTCATCGCATGGCCGGTGACGTGGCACCAGAAGGTCTCGCCCGCGATCGCGCCGTGCAGGTTGCCGAGGCGGCGCATCATGCGGTTGTCGGCGTAATGCCCGCTGGCATTCATGATCGGTTCCATGCGCTTGCCGATGCGCTCGAACTCGGCGAGGCTGGGGTAGAGGATGCTGAACGAATGCCCCACCAGCGCGGAGGGCGTTGCGCCGAAGATCTCGCACACGCGCTGGTTGCAGGCCACGATGGCGCGGTGGCGCGACACCACCATCCCGACCGGGGCATGCTCGAAGGCCAGCCGGTAGTCGATGTCGGGCGTTGCCGCCTCAGCCTTGCGATCGGTCGTCTCCTGCATCGGGGGTCACCATTACGAAATACTACGTATGCGGGTACGTAGTATCGTTCAGGGCTTTCCCACCCACTCTCGACACAGCCAATCAAGGAGCACGAGTGAACAAGATCTATCCCTCCGCCGAGGCGGCGCTCAAGGGGGTCGTGGCCGACGGGCAGATGCTCGCGGTCGGCGGCTTCGGCCTGTGCGGCATTCCCGAGGCGCTCATCGACGCGCTCAAGGATTCCGGCGCGCAGAACCTCACCGTGATCTCGAACAACGCGGGCGTCGACGGCTTCGGCCTCGGCAAGCTGCTCGAGACGCGCCAGATCAAGAAGATGATCGCCTCCTACGTGGGCGAGAACAAGGAATTCGAACGCCAGTACCTGGCGGGCGAGCTCGCGCTGGAATTCACGCCCCAGGGCACGCTGGCCGAGAAGCTGCGCGCCGGCGGCGCCGGCATCCCGGCCTTCTTCACCAAGACCGGCGTGGGCACGCAGGTCGCCGAAGGCAAGGAACTGCGCGAGTTCGACGGCGAGACCTACGTGATGGAGCATTCGCTGGTGCCCGACGTGGCGCTGGTCAAGGCCGACGTGGCCGACAAGTCGGGCAACCTGCGCTTCCGCCTGACGGCGCGCAACTTCAATCCCGCGGCCGCGATGGCCGGCAAGATCTGCATCGTCGAGGTCGAGAAGATCGTCGAGGTGGGCGAACTGGCCCCCGACGACATCCATCTGCCGGGCATCTACGTGCACCGCCTGGTGCTCAACGCCACGCCCGAGAAGCGCATCGAGAAGCGCACCGTGAGCGCCGGCGTCGATGCCGCGGCCGCCAAGGTCGAGGCCCAGACGGCAATCGCCCAGGCCGCCGCCGGCAGCGAAGTGCCGGCCAAGGTCGTCAACAAGAAAGAAGGAGCCTGAGATGCCCTGGACCCAAGACCAGATGGCGGCGCGCGCCGCGCAAGAGCTGGAAGACGGCTTCTACGTCAACCTCGGCATCGGCATCCCGACGCTGGTGGCCAACCACACGGGCACCAAGGAAGTCTGGCTGCAGAGCGAGAACGGCATGCTGGGCATCGGCCCGTTCCCGACCGAGGACCAGGTCGACGCCGACCTGATCAACGCCGGCAAGCAGACCGTCACCACGCTGCCGGGCTCGGCCATCTTCGGCAGCCACGACAGCTTCGCGATGATCCGCGGCGGCAAGATCAACCTCTCGATCCTCGGCGCGATGCAGGTGAGCACCCAGGGCGACCTCGCCAACTGGATGATCCCGGGCAAGATGGTCAAGGGCATGGGCGGCGCGATGGACCTGGTGGCCGGCGTGAAGCGCGTGATCGTGCTGATGGAACACGTGGCCAAGAAGAAGGACGGCACCGAGGACTTCAAGATCCTCGAGAAGTGCACCCTGCCGCTGACCGGCGTGGGCGTGGTCGACCGCATCATCACCGACCTCGCCGTGATGGACGTGGTGCCCGAGGGCCTCAAGGTGATCGAGCTCGCGCCCGGCGTGAGCTTCGATGCGCTGCAGGCCAAGACCGGCGCCAAGCTGATCCAGTAAGGCGAAGGCCGCAACGACGAACGAAGGGCAGGGCCGCGCGAGCGGGCCCTGCCTTTTTCATTGGAGAGAACGAAAGATGAGCGCGAGCGACATCCTCCACGACCTCTGGCGCCAGGCCGGCCTGCCGGCCGACGCACTGCCGCTGGCGCGGCTCACGGGCGTCGACCCGGTGCTGCCGTCGTCCTTCGCGGTCGGCGCGGCGGCGCAGGGCAGCATCGCCGCGGCCGCGCTGGCGGCCTGCGAACTCGGCCATGCGCGCGGCGTGCCGCGCCAGGCGGTCGCGGTCGACATGCGCCATGCCGCGCTCGAATGCACCGGCTGGTTCAGCCTCGACGGCCGCGTGCCCGAACTCTGGGACGCGTTCTCGGGCCTCTACCGCACGGCGGACGGCTGGGTGCGCATCCATGCCAACTTCGCGCACCACCGTGAAGGCGCGCTGCGCCTGCTGGGCCTTGATCCCGCGACGGCCGTGCGCGCCGATGCCGAAGCCGCGCTGGCCGGCTGGCGCGCGCTCGACTTCGAGGAAGCCGCCGCCGCGCGCGGGCTGGTGGCCACCGCGCTGCGCCGCTTCGACGAGTGGGACGCCACGCCGCAGGGCCGCGCGATCGCCGCGCAGCCGCTGTTCACCATCGAGCGCATCGGCGACGCGGTACCGCTTGCATTGCCGCCGCTGCGCGAGGACCAGCGGCCGCTCGCGGGCCTGCGCGTGCTCGACCTCACGCGCATCCTGGCCGGCCCGGTCGGCGGCCGCGCGCTCGCGGCCTACGGGGCCGACGTGCTGCTGGTCAACTCGCCGCGGCTGCCCAACATCGAGGCCATCGCCGACACCAGCCGCGGCAAGCTGTCGACGCATGTCGATCTGCGCACCGACGAAGGACAGGCGGCGCTGCGCCGGCTGGCCGGCCAGGCGCATGTGTTCGTGCAGGGCTACCGGCCCGGCGGCCTCGAGGCGCTGGGCTTCGGGCCGGCGCAGCTCGCGGCGCTGCGGCCCGGCATCGTCTGCGTCTCGCTCACGGCCTATGGCACGCAGGGCCCATGGGCTGGCCGCCGCGGCTTCGATTCGCTGGTGCAGACCGCCATGGGCTTCAACCATGCCGAGGGCGAGGCGGCCGGCGACGGCAAGCCGAAGCCGCTGCCGATGCAGATCCTCGACGAGGCCACGGGCTACCTGATCGCCTTCGGCGCGGCCGCCGCGCTGCATCGCCAGCAGCGCGAGGGCGGCAGTTGGCAGGTGCGGGTGTCGCTCGCGCAGACCGGGCACTGGCTGCGCGGACTCGGCCGCGTGCCCGGCGGGCTCGCCACGCCCAGGCCCGACATCGCGCCCTATGTGGAAACCGAGCCCTCGGGCTTCGGCGAACTCGCGGGCCTGCGGCACAGCGCGCTGCTCGCGCGCACGCCGGCCGTCTGGCCGCGGCCCTCGATGCCGCCGGGCAGCCACCCCGCGGAGTGGCCTTAGGCCCCGAGCGCCGCGCGCACCTTGTCCCCTAGGCCGCGCAGCCGTTCCACCGGCTCGTTCGAGAACACGAAGCGCAGGTACTGCGCGCCATGCGTCTCGCCCCAGCCCTGCATGGCGGTGGCGCAGACGCGCGCCTTCAGCAGCCGCTCGGACAGCGTCTGGCCGTCGATGCCGAAATCGCTGGCGCGCAGCAGCATCGACCAGCCGCCGGCCGGCACGCCCACGGGCAGGCCGCGCAGTTCGTCGAGCAGCGTGTCGCGTCGCCGTTCGAGTTCGGCCACATAGGGCGCCAGCGTGCGCGGCGACTGCGCGAGCGCGGTGGCGACCGCGTCCTGCGCGATGCCCACCGGCACCACCACGTTGGCCAGCGACACCGCCACCAGGTCGGGCATGTAGCGCTCGGGCGCCACGGTCCAGCCCACGCGCCAGCCGATCATGCGCAGCTCCTTGGCCGACGAGCCCACGGTGATGGTGCGCTCGGCCATGCCGGGCAGCCCGGCCGGATGGATGAGCTCGCGGCCGTCGAACAGCAGCCGCTCCATCGCGGCGTCGAGGATCAGCGTCAGGTCGTGCTGCACGCACAGCGCGGCGATCGCGCGCCAGTCGTCGGCGTCGAAGAAGCCGCCCGAAGGCATCGAGGGCGACATCAGCAGCATGGTGCGCACGCGCGGGCCCACGGCGGCCCGCAGCGCCTCGCGGTCGAGCTTCCATTCGCCGCCGGGCGTGAAGCGGAACGGCACGTACTTCGGCGTGCCGTCCGCGAGCCGGATGCGGTTGAGCAGGCCGGCATAGGTCGGGTCGGTCACCAGCACCTCGTCGCCGACCTCCACCGTGGCCAGCAGCGCATTGAGGATGCCCGAGAGCCCGCCGGCCGAGATCACGCAATGGCGCGCCTCGTAGGCCACACCCGAGAGTTCCGACACATGGCGCGCCGCGACCTCGCGCAGCCGCGCCTGGCCGACGAAAGGCAGGTAGCTGTTGTCCGCATCCTCGGTGGCGGCGCGCACGGTGCGCGCCACGGCCTCGGCATCGGGCGGGATGTCGACGTCGAGGTTCTCGAGCCGCAGGAAGGGCGGGCCCTCGGCGTCGTCGGCGATGGCGCCCATGCGGTCGACGCCGATGCCGGCGATGTGGGTCAGGCGGGCGGGGCGGTGGCGAGGCATGCGGGCGTCTCCTGGCAAGCGTTGTCTGCGCATTCTGCGGCCGGCGCGCGCGTTCACACCCCCAGGCTGGCCGCGAGCTCGCGGAAGATGCGGTAGAGCGCGGGCTGCTCCTCGAAGCCGATGCCCGGCGACTCGGGCAGGGTGGCGCGCCCGTTCTCGATGCGGACCTCGCGGCTGAAGCCGCCGAAGGGGCCGAACAGGCCCGGATAGGACTCCGCGCTGCCGAGGCCCAGCCCCGCGGTCGCGTGCAGCGACATCAGGTTGCCGCCGTGCGGCACGATGTTCTCGCGCGCCACGCCGTGGGCCTGCGCGAGCGCCACGATGCGCTGCAGCTCGAGCAGGCCGTAGGCCAGCGGCGGATCGGGCTGCAGCACGACGCGGCCTTCGAAGTCGCCGTAGCGCAGGAAGTTGGCGACCTCCTCGCGCGAGAACAGGTTCTCGCCGCCGGCGACGGTGCCCGCATAGGCCTCGCTGACCGCGCGGTAGGTCTCGAAGTCGGCCGGGTCGCAGGGCTCCTCGAGCCAGCGCAGGCCATAGGGCGCGATGGCGCGCGCGAAGGCCAGCGCCTCGTCGCGCTCGAAGGCGCAGCTCGCGTCGAGCGCCAGCCGCGCGCCCGAGCCCACCAGCGCCAGCACCGACTCGATGCGCCGCAGCTCCGCGGCCAGCGGCAGGCCGCCGGCCTTGATCTTGAGCTCGGTGTAGCCGGCATCGAGATGGCCGCGCACCTCGTCGCCGAGCCGTGCCAGGTCGTCGTGGTCGCGGTAGAAGCCGCCGCCCACGTAGCAGCGCACCGAGCGCGCGGGTTCGATGCCAGGCTCGCCCATGCGCTCGGCCAGCACCCGGTACAGCGGCAGGCCGCGCATCTTGCCGACGATGTCCCAGAGCGCGAGTTCCAGCGTGCCGACCGCCATCGAGCGCTCGGCATGGGCGCCGGCCTTCTCGCGCCGCAGCATCAGGTCGAGCGCGCGTTGCGGGTCGACGATGCCGCTGGCGGGGTCGTTGAGTTCCTCGGGCGTGGCGCGCAGCAGGCGCGGGATGAAGCGCTCGCGCAGCGGTCCGCCGCAGCCGTAGCGGCCGAAGGAGTTGAAGGCATGGCCGACGACGCGTCGGCCGTCGCGGAACTGGTCGGTGACGACGGCCACCACGCTGGCGGTGATCTCGCTGAAATCGATGCGCGCGTTGCGCAGCGAGGAGGCGATGGGAACGGTGCGTTCCGCGATGCTGAGGATCTTCATGGGCGGTGCGGCCTCAATCGACCACGGCGCCGGTGCTCTTCACGATCGGCCCCCACTTGTCGTATTCGGCCTGGATGAAGGCGCCGAAGCGCTCGGGCGTGGCATGCACGGGCGCGCTGCCGAGCCGCGCGATCTGCTCGCGCACGGCGGGCGTGTCGAGCGCCTGGCGCGTGGCCTCGTTGAGCCGCTCGACGATGGCGCGCGGCGTGCCCGCCGGCGCCATCAGGCCGTACCAGGCGAGCGCCTCGTAGCCGGGCACGCCGGCCTCTTCCATCGTCGGCACCCCGGGCAGCAGCGGCGAGCGCTGGCGGCCGGTGACGGCCAGCGCGCGCAGCCGCCCGGTCGCGAGGTTGGGCATGGCCGAGACCATGCTGTCGATCGCGAAGTCGATCTGCCCGCCCATCAGGTCGGTGGCCATCGGCGCCTGGCCCTTGTAGGGCACGTGCGTGAGCGTCACGCCGGTCATCGAACCGAGCAGCACCGCCGACAGGTGCTGCGGCGTGCCGTTGCCGGACGAGCCGAAGCTGTACTTGCCGGGGTTGGCCTTCAGCAGCCGCAGGAACTCCGCCGCGCTGCGCGCCGGGTTCGCGTCGTTGACCTCGAGCACCAGCGGCACTGCGGCGAGCTGCACCACCGGCACCAGGTCTTTGAGCGGGCGATAGGGCAGCTTCGGATAGAGCCACGGGCTGATCGCCAGCGGTCCGCTCGAGGACAGCAGCAGCGTGTAGCCGTCGGGTTTGGCCTTGGCCACGAAGTCGGTGCCGATGTTGCCGCCGGCGCCGACCCGGGCCTCGATCACCAGCGGCTGCCCGAGCGCGGCCTGCAGGCGCGGCGCGAGCAGGCGCGCGAGGGTGTCCGAGGGACCGCCGACCGGGTACTGGATGACGACGGTGATGGGCTTCGAGGGATAGGCCTGCGCGGCGGCCGGCGGGCTCGCGGCGACGGTGGCGAACAGCGCGAGCGCGGTGGCCAGGCGGGCGAGGGGGCGGGGATGGGTCTTCATGCTTGTCTCCTTTTTGGTGTCGATGGAAAAGCGTCAGCGGTGGACGCGGGGATTCGTGGTCTCGATGGCCTCCACGAGGCGCGCGATCTCGTCGTCGTCCGTGAGGTAGTGCGGCGTGAGCCGCAGCACGCCCGGCAGGCCCGCGGCCTCGAGCGCCCAGCGCGCGTGCTGCGGGCCGACGAAGGAGGCATGGACGCCCGCGTCGGCGAGGCGGCGGACGAAGGCCGCGCCATCGCCGAAGGCCTCGGGCAGGCGGTAGGTCAGCAGCGCGCTGCGATCGGGCAGGCCGGCCTCGAGCGGCTGCCAGCCGAAGCGCTCCTGCAGCGCATGCGCGAGGCGCTGGCGAATCAGCGCGTTCTGTCGCGCGATGCGCGCCGGGTCGACCGCGAGCGCGTAGTCGCAGGCCGCGCCCAGTGCCAGCCGCAGGCCCGGATGGAACTCGTGGCCCTCGAAACGCCGCGCATCGGACCAGGGCTGCAGGCGCTCGGCCTCCAGCCACTGCGCGCCGGCCACGTCGACGGCATCGGGCGTGCCGAGCGCCTCGAGCGCGCGCTGCGACAGGCACAGCACGCCCGCGCCGCGCGGGCCACGCAGCCATTTGCGCGTGGGGAACACGAGCACGTCGCAACCGAGGGCCTGCATGTCGACCGGCTCCTGGCCCACCGCATGGCTGGCGTCGAGGAACAGCAGGCCGCCGTGCGCGTGCACGCAGCGCGCCACGCCGTCCATGGGCGTGGCCGCGCCCCAGGCGGTCGGCACGGCGGCGAGCGAGACCACGGGGCGGCTACCGGCGGGTGCGTGGCGCAGCGCATGGTCCAGGCGCTGCGTCAGCGGCGTCGCGCCGGGCCGCGCGCCGATCACCGAGAAGCCGAGCCGCCGCTGTCGCGCCGCGTTCAGCAGGTGGAGCGCGTTGGCGCCGTATTCGTCGTGGGTCGTGATCACGTGGGGCGCATGGGCGGCGCTCATCGCGGCGGCCCAGGCCTGGCTCGCGGAGCCCAGCAGCGCGACCTGGTGCGGCTGCGCGTTGACGAGCCGCGCGACGCTGGCGCGCACCGCATGCAGCGCGTCCGCATGCCGTTCGGTGGCGCGGTGCGTGCCCAGCGTGCGCTCGGCCTCGAGCCAGGCCTGCCATTGCGCGTAGACGGGTTCGGGCGGCAGGCTCGCCGAGCCATGCGCGAAATGGGCGAGGTGCGCGCCCGCGCCCCAGGCGGGCGTGTCGCGGCGCAGGCGCGCGAGCTCGGCCTCGGTGAAGGGCGCGGCCGCGCCCGGCTCAGTGGCGATCGCTGGCATCGACGTCGAGTGCGGCGAGATCGAAAGCCTGGTCGCGCAGCGCCTGCCGCAGCGACTCCTGCCGCTGCGCATCGAGCGCCTCGAGCGGCGGCCGAACGCGCGCCCATTGCGCATCGCCCGTGGCCATCGCGATGGCCGACTTCATGGCGGGAATCAGCGGATGGGCCGCGAACTTCGCGCGCACCGCGTTGAGCGCCGCCTGCCGCGCATCGGCATCCGCGTCGCGCCACGTGTCGAACAGGCGCACGATGGCGCGGGGATTGACGTTCGCGGTGGCCGAGATGCAGCCCGCGCCGCCGTGGCGCAGGGTGTCGAGCAGGATGGTCTCGGTGCCCGCGAAGACGTCGAAGCCCGCGGGGCCGAACTGCGCGATGGTGCGCGCGGTGTAGTCCCAGTCGCCGCCGGTGTCCTTCATGCCGGCGACCGTGCCGGGGTAGCGCTTCAGCAGGCGCTCGACCAGCGCGTGGGAGAAGCCCACCTGCGCCACCGGCGGGATGTGATAGAGGTACAGCCGCAGGCCGCTGTCGCCGACCCGCTCGATCACCTCGCTGAAGAAGGCGAACAGGCCGTCGTCGGTGACGCTCTTGTAATAGAAGGGCGGCAGCGCCAGCACGCCGGCGCAGCCCTGGTCGACCGCGCAGCGCGTGAGCCGCACCGCGTCGGCCAGCGAGCAGCTGCCGGTGCCCGGCAGCATGCGCGCGGCCGGTACGCCCGCGGCCACGGCCTGCTGCAGCAGTTCGATGCGCTCTTCGACCGAGAGCGAGTTGCCTTCGGAGTTGGTGCCGAACATCGCGAGCCCGCAGTCCTGCGCCACCAGCCAGCGGCACAGCCGCAGGAAGCGCGCGGCGTCGGGCTTCAGCGCGGCGTCGAAGGGTGTGAGGACCGGGGCGAGCACGCCGCGAAGGCGTTGGGGGGTGGAGGGCGGCATCTGGATTCCAGCAAGGGTTCGGGGTGCCGGAATTCTTGGGGCGCGAGGCCTTCAGCGGGTTGCCGATTGGGCGCCGGGTTTTGCGAAAGCCGCAAAGGATCGGGGCGCCGGAGCGCCCAGGCTATAGCCGAGCGAAAGTAGACTCTGGTGGCCGCCAACTTTTGAGGAAACCGCAAATGATCGACCTGGTCAGCCTGAAGGATTTCCTGGTCCTGTGCCAGACGCGCAGCTTCAGCCGCGCCGCCGAGCGCTGCCATGTGTCGGTGTCGGGACTGAGCCGGCGCATCCAGGGCCTCGAGCAGTGGATCGGCGCGCCGCTGTTCGACCGGCGCACCGCGGCGCTCGAGCTCACGCAGCCCGGCGAGCGGCTGCAGGCGATCTCCTCCGAGGTGGTCTATGCGCTGGAGGGGCTGCGCAAGTCCATCAAGGCCGATGGCGAGGACCGGCAGCAGCGCATCCGCTTCGCGGCGCCGCACATCATGTCGGCCGTGTTCTTCCCGGACTGGGTGCCGCGGCTGCACAACGACTTCCGGAGCGCCAAGTTCAGCGTCAACTCCGACAACCTGCCCGAGTGCTTCGAGATGCTGGCCGAGGGCTCGGTCGACTACGTGGTCGCGCTGTTCGACGAAGCCGGCGCGGTGGCCGCGCGCGCGGGTTCGGCCTGCGAGGCGGGCGACTGCCTGGCGCTGGAGCTGGGGCGCGAACGGCTGGTGCCGGTGAGCGCGCCGAATGCCGCGGGCGGGCCGCTGTTCGACCTGCGCGATCCCGGCAGCGCGCCCGTTTCCTTCCTCGGCTATGCCGAGGAATGCCACCTCGGCTGGTCGCTGTCGCCGCTGCTCGAGCGCCATGGAGAACTGCGGCTGCAGCGCCACCACGAGGCCAGCCTGACCGACGGGCTGCGCTTCATGGCGCTGTCGCGGCTGGGCGTGGCCTGGCTGCCGCAGGCGCTGGTGCGCGAGGACCTCGATGCCGGGCGCCTCGTGCGGGCCGGCGGCACTTCGCTCGAGGTGCCGCTGCGCTTCATGCTGATGCGCCGGCGCGCGCCACTGGCCGAGCAGGCCGAGCGGCTGTGGCGCCATCTGGGCGAGCTGGTGCGGGCCGACGCGCCCGCGCAGGACGAGCCGGTGCTCGAGGGCGTGGCGTAGGCGCCCGGCGGCTCAGGCCCGCGCGCCCGCATCGGGCAGCAGCAGGTCGCGCTGCGCCTGCGCGGTCTGCTGCAGGAACTCCCAGGTCGCCTTCATGCGCGCGAGGTGCTTGGTCTCGGCCGGCATCGACATCCAGAAGGTGCGCGTGAAGTTCGCCTGGCCCGCGAGCACCGGCTGCAGGCTGCCGTCGCCCTCGGCCAGGAAGGCCGGCAGCACCGCGATGCCCGCGCCCGCGGCCACCGCGCGGTGCTGCGCCAGCACGCTGGTGCTGCGCAGCGCGAAGCTGTCGGGGCGGTGCAGCTCGTCGAGGTACTGCAGCTCCTTGCTGAACAGCAGGTCGTCGACATAGCTGATGAAGGTGTGGCCGCGCAGGTCCTCGCGCGTGGCGATCGGCTTGTGCGCCGCGAGGTAGGGCTTCGAGGCGTAGAGGCGCAGCGTGTAGTCGCTGAGCTTGGTGACCAGCACCGGCCCGCGCGCCGGCCGCTCGAGCGAGATCACGATGTCGGCCTCGCGCCGCGACAGGTGCACCAGCCGCGGCATCGCCAGCAGGTCGATGGTCAGCCGCGGATGCTGGCGCGCGAACAGCGCGAGCTGCGGCGCCAGCACCGCGGTGCCGAAGCCCTCGGTGGCGCCGATGCGCACCAGCCCCGACAGCCCTTCCTGCGAGGCGGGCGCCGTGCTCTCCACCGCGAGGAAGGCGCCTTCCATCGCCTCCACCTGCGGCTGCAGCCGCCGGCCGGCCTCGGTGAGCCGGTGCCCGCCGGCCTCGCGCGCGAACAGCGGCGCGCCCACCTCCTTCTCGAGCGCCTGGATGCGCCGCGCCACCGTCGTGTGGTCGACCTCGAGCCGGCGCGCCGCGCTCATCAGCGTGCCCGAGCGCGCGAGTTCGAGAAAGAAGCGAAGGTTGTCCCAGTCCATGTGTTCCTCCGGGCGGCGCCGTGGTGCGGGTGATCTGCATTTATGCAAAACCCCAGCGCAATTTTGTCTATTGTCATAGCAAAACTGCAAAGCTACGATGCCCGCTGTTCCGCCGCCTTCGGCACCGCATTCACAGGAGACAAGCACATGGACGCCAGCACCCAGCCCTCGACCCAGATCGCCACCGTCAAGCTCTTGATCGGCGGCAAGTTCGTCGAGTCGAAGACCACCGAATGGCGCGACATCGTCAACCCGGCCACGCAGCAGGTGCTGGCCCGCGTGCCCTTCGCCACGCAGGATGAACTCGACGCCGCCGTCGCTTCGGCCAAGGACGCCTTCAAGACCTGGCGCAAGACACCGCTCGGCGCGCGTGCGCGCATCTTCCTCAAGTACCAGCAGCTGATCCGCGAGAACATGGCCGAGCTGGCCGCGATCCTCACGGCCGAGCAGGGCAAGACCCTGCCCGATGCCGAGGGCGACGTGTTCCGCGGCCTCGAGGTGGTCGAGCACGCCTCGAACATCGGCAACCTGCAGCTCGGCGAGCTGGCCAACAACGTGGCCAACGGCGTCGACACCTACACCCTGCTGCAGCCGCTGGGCGTGTGCGCGGGCATCACGCCGTTCAACTTCCCGGCCATGATCCCGCTGTGGATGTTCCCGATGGCCATCGTCACCGGCAACACCTTCGTGCTCAAGCCCTCCGAGCAGGACCCGATGGTCACGATGCGCCTGTGCGAGCTCGCCCTCGAGGCCGGCATCCCGGCCGGCGTGCTCAACGTGGTCCATGGCGGCGAGGCCGTGGTCAACGGCATCTGCGACCACAAGGACATCAAGGCGATCAGCTTCGTCGGCTCGACCAAGGTCGGCACCCACGTCTACAACCGCGCCACCCTGGCCGGCAAGCGCGTGCAATGCATGATGGGCGCGAAGAACCACGCCATCGTGATGCCCGACGCCAACAAGGAACAGACGCTCAACGCGCTGGCCGGCGCGAGCTTCGGCGCCGCGGGCCAACGCTGCATGGCGGTGTCGGTGGCGGTGCTGGTGGGCGACGCGCGCAAGTGGGTGCCCGAGTTGATCGAGAAGGCCAAGACCCTGAAGATCGGTGCCGGCACCGAGAAGGGCGTGGACGTGGGCCCGCTGGTCTCGTGCGCGGCGCACGACCGCGTCAGCAGCCTGATCGAGCGCGGCCTGGCCGACGGCGCCGAGCTCGTGCTCGACGGCCGCAAGCCCAGCGTGCCCGGCTACGAGAAGGGCAACTTCGTCGGCCCGACGATCTTCACCGGCGTGAAGCCCGGCATGACCATCTATGACCAGGAGATCTTCGGACCGGTGCTGTGCGTGGCCGACGCCGAGACCATCGACGAGGCCATCGAGCTGATCAACAGCAACCCGAACGGCAACGGCACCGCGATCTTCACGCAGTCGGGCGCCGCGGCGCGCCGCTTCCAGGAAGACATCGACGTGGGCCAGGTCGGCATCAACGTGCCGATCCCGGTGCCGGTCCCGATGTTCTCGTTCACCGGTTCGCGCGCCTCCAAGCTCGGCGACCTGGGCCCGTACGGCAAGCAGGTCATCATGTTCTACACCCAGACCAAGACCGTGACGGCACGCTGGTTCGACGACAGCACCGTCTCGCACGGCGTCAACACCACCATCAGCCTCAAGTGAGGAAGCGCCTTCGCGTCGCGGCCTGGGGCGCGGTGGCGACGCTCGCGCTGCTCGCCGGCGGCGCGCGGGCGGCCGCCGGCGCCGGCGCGGACGACTGCGATCCCAACGGGAACCAGCAGCAGATGAACGCCTGCGCGGCGCGCGATTTCCGCGCCGCCGATGCGGCGCTCAACATCCGCTATGGCGAGGTGATGAAGACGCTGTCGCCGCAGATGCGCACCGCGCTGCGCAACGAGCAGCGCGCCTGGCTCAAGGGCCGCGACCCGGCCTGCAAGCGCGCCTCGAAGGCCAACGAGGGCGGCTCCATGTGGCCGCTGGTATTCAATTCATGCCTGGAGAAATCGACCCGGAAACGGACCGCCGAACTGGATCGCTGGAAGGGTCGCGAACAATGAACTTCGAACTGTCCGAAGAGCAGAACGCCTTTGCGCAGAGCGCGCGCGATTTCGCGCAGGCCGAATTCGCGCCGCATGCGGCGCAGTGGGACGCCGAGGCCTTCTTTCCGAAGGAGGCCATCGCCAAGGCCGGCGAGCTGGGCTTCTGCGGCCTCTACGCGCCCGAGCGCATCGGCGGCCTCGGCCTGCCGCGGCTCGATGCGGCGCTGGTGTTCGAGGAGATGGCCGCGGTCGACCCCTCGACCACGGCCTTCATCACCATCCACAACATGGCGACCTGGATGCTCGGCACCTGGGCCACCGATGCGGTGGCGCAGCAATGGGGCGAGGACCTCACGAGCGGACGCAAGCTGGCCTCGTACTGCCTCACCGAGCCCGGCGCCGGCTCGGACGCGGGCTCGCTCAAGACGCGCGCCGAGCTGCAGGGCGCCGAGTACGTGATCAACGGCGGCAAGGCCTTCATCTCGGGCGCCGGTTCCACCGACGTGCTGGTGCTGATGGCGCGCACCGGCGGCGCGGGCGCCAGCGGCATCTCGGCCTTCGCGGTGCCGGCCGACGCGCCCGGCGTGAGCTACGGCAAGAAGGAACACAAGATGGGCTGGAACAGCCAGCCCACGCGCACCATCAATTTCGACAATGTGCGCATCCCGGCCGAGAACCTGCTGGGCAAGGAAGGCGAGGGCTTCCGCATCGCGATGAAGGGGCTCGACGGCGGGCGCATCAACATCGCGACCTGCTCGGTGGGTGCGGCGCAGGGCGCGCTCGACGCGGCGCGCCGCTACCTGCACGAGCGCCAGCAGTTCGGCAAGCCGATCGCGAGCTTCCAGGCGCTGCAGTTCAAGCTGGCCGACATGGCGACCGAGCTGGTGGCTGCGCGCCAGATGGTGCGGCTGGCCGCGAGCAAGCTCGACGCCGGCCACGCCGACGCCAGCACCTACTGCGCGATGGCCAAGCGCTTCGCGACCGATGCGGGCTTCAATGTCTGCAACGACGCGCTGCAACTGCACGGCGGCTACGGCTACCTCAGCGAGTTCCCGCTCGAGCGGCTGGTGCGCGACACCCGCGTGCACCAGATCCTCGAGGGCACCAACGAGATCATGCGCGTGATCGTTGCGCGAAAATTGCTGGAAGGGGACAGCGATATCCGCTGACGCCCCGTATCCGGAACCCCTCAAGACAATGACCGACTCCGTAGTTCTCTTCGACGAAATCAAGACCGCCGGCGGCCAGCGCTTCGGCGTCGCCACGCTCAACGCACCCGCCTCGCTCAACGCGCTGTCGGTGGACATGGTGCGCCTGCTCACGCCCAAGCTGCGCGCATGGGCGAAGGACGACGGCATCGTCGGCGTGCTGCTGCAGGCCGCGGGCGAGAAGGCCTTCTGCGCCGGCGGCGACCTGCGCCAGCTCCACCAGACGCTGCTCGAATGCGGCCCCGAGCGCAACACCTACGCCGAGGACTTCTTCCGCGAGGAGTATGAGCTCGACCACCTGATCCACACCTTCCCGAAGCCCTTCCTCTGCTGGGGCCACGGCATCGTGATGGGCGGCGGCGTGGGCCTGATGTCGGGCTGCTCGCACCGCGTGGTGACCGCGCAGAGCCGCATCGCCATGCCCGAGATCAGCATCGGCCTGTACCCCGACGTGGGCGGCAGCTGGTTCCTGCGCCGCACGCCGGGCCGCACCGGCCTGTTCCTCGCGCTCACGGCCGCGAACCTCAACGCCGCCGACGCGATCTTCTGCGGCCTGGCCGACGTGCTGGTGCCGCAGGAGCACAAGGGCCAGGTGCTCGAGGCCATCGCCGCCGCCACCTGGGCCGGCGAGGGCAAGGCCGACCGCGCCACGCTGTCGCGCATCCTGGCCAAGGCCGGCGAGGGCGCCGAACTGCCGGCCTCGAAGGTGCGCGAGCACTACGACACCATCAACGCGCTGATGGCCGGCGACGACCTTCTCGACATCGCGCAGCGCCTGCGCGCGCTGCAGAGCGACGACGCCTGGCTGCAGGGCGCCGCCAAGACCTTCATGAAGGGCGCGCCGAGCTCGGCCGCATTGAGCTTCGAGCTCTGGCAGCGCGTGCACCGCATGTCGCTGGCCGAGGTGTTCCGCCTCGAGTACTGGGCCTCGCTGGGCTTCTGCGCGCACAAGGACTTCGCCGAGGGCATCCGCGCGGTGCTGATCGACAAGGACCGCAACCCCCAGTGGTCGCCCGCGAGCATCGAGGAGATCACCCAGGCCTTCATCGACGACCACCTGCGCCCGCGCGGCGAGATGCCGGCGGAGCTGGCATCGCTGGTCTGATTCCATCCAGACGACAGACAGACACACAGACAACGGAGACGACACATGAAGATCGCATTCATCGGCCTCGGCAACATGGGCGGCCCGATGGCCCTCAACCTGCTCAAGGCCGGCCACACGCTCAGCGCCTTCGACCTCTCGGCCGACGCCTGCCAGAAGTTCGCGGGCGAGGGCCTGCCGATCGCGAAGTCGGCGGCCGAAAGCGTGGCCGATGCCGAGGTCGTGATCAGCATGCTGCCGGCCAGCGCGCACGTCGAGGGCCTGTTCCTCGGCGGCGCGGGCAAGCCTGGCCTGCTCGAGAGCATCCAGGCCGGCGCGCTCGTGATCGACAGCAGCACCGTCGCCGCCGCCACCTCGCGCAAGGTGGCCGAGGCCGCCGCCGCCAAGGGCATCGCGATGATCGATGCGCCGGTGTCGGGCGGCACGGGCGGTGCGATCGCGGGCACGCTGACCTTCATGGTCGGCGGCGAGACGAAGGACCTCGAGCGCGCGCGGCCGGTGCTCGAGAAGATGGGCGCCAACATCTTCCACGCGGGCGCCGCGGGCGCGGGCCAGACCGCCAAGATCTGCAACAACATGCTGCTCGGCATCCTGATGATCGGCACATCGGAGGCGCTCGCGCTCGGCGTGGCTAACGGGCTCGATCCCAAGGTGCTGTCGGAGATCATGCGCCGCAGCTCGGGCGGCAACTGGGCGCTCGAGAAGTACAACCCGATGCCCGGCGTGATGGAGACCGCGCCGGCCTCGAAGAACTACGCGGGCGGCTTCGGCACCGACCTGATGCTCAAGGACCTGGGCCTGGCGCAGGAGAACGCGACCGCGGTGCGCGCCTCGACGCCGCTCGGCGGGATCGCGCGCAACCTCTATGCCGCGCACAGCCTCGCGGGGCATGGCGCGCTCGATTTCTCGAGCGTGCTGAAGCTGTTCCAGAAGCCCTGAGCCGGCGCGGCTCGATGAAGGACAGCGGCCTCAGTGCCGCTGTTTGCGCTTGTGGGCGGTCTTCTCGGCTTTCTCGAAGGCTTCGTCGCTGGGCGCGCCCTCGCTGCCCGGCTTGCGCATGTGCTCGCCGCTGCCGTGCTTGATGCGCTCCTGCTTGGCGTGGATGTTGGCGTAGAGGCCCTTGGTCTTTCGGGTCGGCATCGCTGGCTCCTTGCGTTGGATCTGTCAGCGTGGTCACCGTGCATGGGCCACCCGGCGCGCGCAGGCCGCGTCGCGGCGTAGGACAACTCGCGCGGCACGTCGTTGCAGCAGCCGGGCGCGGGGCCTTTGCGCGCATCGTCAGAATGGGGGCATGCCTCATGCCACTTCACGTCTACCGCATCGCCTGTCGTACCGCGCATCGGCGAGCCTGCTGCTCGCCGCCTTCGTCGCAGGCTGCGCCGCGCCGCCCGCGCGCACGCAGACCCAGCCCGCACCCGCCGCGCCACGCACCGCCGCGCCCGCGCCCGCGCCCGCGCCCGTTGCGCCGGTCGCACCCGCTGCCGACGATGCCCGCATCCAGCAGGACTTCGAACGCTGGGTCGCGCAGTTCCGCACCCAGGCGCGCGCGGCCGGCGTCGACGAGGCCACCTTGCACAGCGCCTTCGACGGCGCGAGCTACCTGCCGCAGGTGGTGGAGCGCGACCGCAGCCAGGCCGAGTTCGTGCGCGCGGTCTGGGACTACCTCGACACGGCCGTCTCGGCCCAGCGCGTGACGCGCGGCCAGGAACGGCTGCAGGCGCTGCGGCCCCAGCTCGATGCCGTGGCCGCGCGCTACGGCGTGCCGGGCGAGATCGTGGTCGCGATCTGGGGCATGGAGAGCAATTACGGCGCCAACTACGGCGACATCTCGACCATCGACGCGCTCGCCACGCTGGGCTTCGAGGGCCGGCGTGCCGGCTGGGCGCGCGAGCAGCTGATGGCGGCGCTCAAGATCCTGCAGCGCGGCGACATCCCGCGCGACCGCATGATCGGCTCCTGGGCCGGTGCGATGGGCCAGACGCAGTTCCTGCCGACCGTGTTCCTCGCGCATGCGGTCGATGCCGACGGCGACGGCCGGCGCGACATCTGGGACAGCATGGCCGACGTCACGGCCTCGACCGCGAACTTCCTCCAGCACTCGGGCTGGCAGGCCGGCCAGCCCTGGGGCGTGGAGGTGTGGCTGCCGCCGGGCTTCGACCTCGCGCGCGCCGATGGGCAGCAACGCCAGTCCGCGAGCCAATGGGCGGCCGAGGGCGTGCGTGCCATGGACGAGGGCACGCCGCTGCCCGCGCTGGCCGATGCCTCGATCCTGCTGCCGGCCGGCGCGCGCGGGCCGGCCTTCCTGGTCGGGCCGAACTTCCGCACCATCCTGCGCTACAACAACGCGACCAGCTATGCGCTGGGCGTGGGCCTGCTGGCGCAGCGCCTCGCGGGCGGGCCCGGCGTGCGCGCCGACTGGCCGCGCGACCTGCAGCCGCTGTCGCGCGCCGAGACCATCGCGCTGCAGCAGGCGCTCAATGCGCGCGGCTTCGGCGCGGGCGCGGCCGACGGGCTGCTCGGCCCGGCCACGCGCGATGCGATCCGGCGCTGGCAGCGCAGCGTGGGCGAGCCGGCCGACGGCTATCCGACCGTGCAGCTGCTGCAGCGCCTCGCCACGCCCTAGCGCTCATTCGCGTTCGTTTGCGCTCATTCGTCGGAGGTCGCGAGCGTGGCCTTCTGGCGCCGCGTCGCGCCCGCGCGCCACAGCGTGAGCTCGACCGCGTCGCCGGGCTGCAGGCGCTCGAGCACGGTCAGCACGTCGTCGGCACTCGTGACGGCCGCGCCGTCGATCGCGGTGATCACGTCGCCCGGCACGATGCCGCGCTCGCCGCGCGCGAAGGCCCGCAGGCCCGCGCGCGCGGCCGGGCTGTCGGGCTGCACGCGCAGGATCGCCACGCCGCGCGGCAGGTCGAGCGCGCTGTTGAGTTCCTTGGGCGCGTAGGTCAGGCCCAGCGCGGGCCGCACGAAGCGGCCGTCGCGGATCAGCCGCGGCACGATGCGGTTGACCTCGTCCACGGGAATCGAGAAGCCGATGCCCGCGCTCGCGCCCGAGGGGCTGAAGATGGCGGTGTTGACCCCGATCAGCCGGCCCGCCGAATCGAGCAGCGGGCCGCCCGAGTTGCCGGGGTTGATCGCGGCATCGGTCTGGATCGCGCCGCGGATGGTGCGCCGGTTGACCGAATCGATCTCGCGGTTGAGCGCGCTCACGATGCCGGTGGTCAGCGTCTGGTCGAGCCCGAAGGGATTGCCGATGGCGTAGACCTTCTGGCCCACCTGCAGGTCGGCGCTGGTGCCCAGCGGCAGCGGCCGCAGCTTGGCCGCGGGCGCATCGATGCGCAGCACCGCGAGGTCGCGGTCGGGGAACACGCCCACCAGCTGCGCGCGGTAGCTGCTCTGGTCGGCCAGCGTGACGCGCGCGGCGGCCGCGTTCTGGATCACGTGGTAGTTGGTGACGACGTGGCCCTGCGTGTCCCAGACGAAGCCGGTGCCCGTGCCCTGCGGCACCTGCTGCACGTTGAGCGAGAACAGGCCGCGCTCCAGCCCGATCGAGGTGATGTTGACCACCGCGGGCGAGGCGGCCTTGAACACGGCGATGTTGTTCTGCTCGTCGGCCCCGAGCGCGCCGCGCGCGGCGATCGGGCGCGGCGCGGCCTCGGCGCGCGGCTGGGCATGGCCGGGGAGGGCGAGCAGGGTGGACAGCAGGAGCGGGAGGAGGAAGAGGGTTCGCATGGCGCGGTGGGCATTGAGCGGGAGCGGGGCGGACTTTAGCGGGCCGCGGTGACCGGCGATGGATTGCGACCCTCGCGGCGGCGTTCGGTTCTGCGCGCGGCGCGATTTTTCCGGCGCGCCCGGCTGGCGCTCGTCCGACGCGGCCCGACCGGGTGGGCGCCAATAATCGCGCCATGCTGTCGTTCCTTCGCTCCCGTTGCCTGGCCGCCCTGGCCCTCGGCCTCTCGCTCTCGCTGCTGCTGGCCGCCGCGCCCGCGGCGGCCCAGGACCGCGCGCAGGCGCTGCTGCAGTTCGAGGGCGTGCCGGCGCGCTACCAGGCCGCCTACGCACCCGGCGCCGTGGCGCGCGGCGCGAAGCAGCAGCTCGATCCGGCCGACGAGGCCATCGCGGGCGGCGCGCTCAAGGCGCTCGATGCCGCCTCGGCCCATGCCTTCGACGCCCATGCCGCGCTGGCCGCGGTGCAGACGGCCGTGGCGGCGGCCGGGCAGGGCGGCGCGGCGCCGTCGCCCGCGGTGCTGGCCGCGGTCGCGCACCTCGCGAAGGTCCGCGCCGACTATGGCGCGATGGACGACGCGGCGCGCGCCGACTTCATCAAGCGCCAGCAGGCCAACCCGCCGGGGCCGGCGCGCACCGGGCTGCTCGATCGCATGGCGGTGGCCGAGCTGCGCGAGGTCGACTTCTCGAGCGAGCTGCTGATGAGCGCCGTGGTCAAGCAGCTGGCGCGCGGCAACGCGGCCCAGTTCACCTCGCTGCCCGAGGCCACGCTCGAGGGCGCCATCGACTCGCTGTGGTCGCGCGGCGTGACCTCGACGCGCCAGCGCAACCTGCTGACGGTCGCGCGCGAGCTCGAGCGGCAGCTCACGCTGGTCTGGCTGTCGGCGCTCGGCGACGAGGAGATCGCCGCGCTGGCCGCCTGGCGCGGCGATGCGCAGGCCGATGGCGAGCGCGAGGCGCTGGTCGGCGGCTACCGCGCCGAGGTCAAGGCCGGCGATACGCGCGCGATCCGCGCGGTGCTGCGCGCCTGGCCTCGCTAGGCGGAAGGTATTCGGCGCGCGGGCGGAAAGCCCGGCGATTCGGCGCCGAATGTAGCTATTTGGGCGTCGTCGTCCGAAAGTTCCCCGCCATTGTTTCAATTTCGTGAACACCGTGATTCATTAGAGCAAGGGTTTTCCCTTGTTTCCTGAGGCAAACTTCGCGTCCACCCAAAAGAAGACCATCCAAGGAAAGACACTCGTATGAAGACCTCGAACATCCTCGCTGCCGCCGCCCTGTCGCTGATCGCCGTTGCCGGCGCCCACGCGGAAACCTATGAAGGCGTGCATTCGGTGACCTCCGGCTACAGCCGCGCCGACGTGGCGCCCCAGGCCGCCGCCGCTGCCCGCGAAGGCAACATCTACGCCGACGGCGCGACCGCCAACCTGGCACCCGTCGTGGCCGGCAACACCGACCGCGCCGTGGTCCGTGGCGAAGCCGTGGCAGCCGCCCACGCTCCCGGCCAGAACCTGCGCCGCGAATCGTTCCCGGGCAGCGTGATCCCCGCGCAAGCCCGCACGCTGACGCGTCAAGCCGGCCTGTGAGGCCGGGCGGCGCAAGCCGCTTCTGTTGAAGAGAATTGGTTAGGGAAACCGGGCCACGCGACGAGCGTGGCCCGGTTTTTCGTTGGGGCGCGCGTCGCGAGGCTGCTTGTGACGTGGGCTCGGCTATCGTCGGCGGATGTATCTGCCACGAGGGAGCTCCTCCATGCCATCGCGTCTTTCCCGCCTTTCGCTGCCCGCCCTGTCCCTCGGCTGCGCCGTGCTCGCCCTCGGCGGCACGGCCTTCGCCGACACGCTCAAGAAGCCCGCCCTCGACCAGCTCGCCGCGCGCTGGCAGGCCGGCCAGACCGCGAAGGACTTCAATGCCTTCCTGGCCCAGGCCGTCGCCGCGAACCCGGCCAACAAGGAACTGGCCACCGCCGTGTCCGCGTATGGCCAGCGCCAGCCGCTCGCGGGCGATGCGCTGGTCGACATCGCGCGCCTGCTCGGCCTGTACAACCGGCTGCAGAACCAACAGGCGGCGATCGCGAGCATCGGTGCCATGGTCGCGATCCCGACCGTGCGCAACGTGCAGGTGCCGCCGCACGAGAGCCCCGCGATCCTCGACTTCGGCCGGCTGGTCGAGAAGATGGCGAAGGACTTCGGCCTGGCCTGGCGCAACGTCGACAACCGCATCTTCGAGGTCAGCCTCGAGGGCCGCGGCAGCGAGGAGTTCGGCATCCTCACGCATGCCGACGTGGTGCCCGCGGTGCTGTCCGAATGGGTGCTCGACGACGGCACCCGGCTCGATCCCTTCACCATGACCCGCGTGGGCGACTTCCTCTACGGCCGCGGCACCATCGACGACAAGGGCTCGATCGCCGCCGTGCTCTATGCGATGAAGGCGGTCAAGGACAGCGGCCTGCCGCTCGAGCGCGGCATCCGCCTGATGATCGAGACCACCGAGGAGACCGGTGGCGACGCGATGCTCTACTACCGCAACAAGACTGCGCTGCCGGCCTACAACATCGTGCTCGACAGCAAGTACCCGGCGGTGGTGGCCGAGAAGGGCTCGGGCGCGCTCAAGGTGTTCTTCCCCGCGCAGCCCGCCGACCCCGCGGCCACCACCATCGTCGCGATGGCCGGTGCCGCCTCGGCCAATGCGATCGCGCAGACCGCCACCGCCACGCTCAAGGGCGGCGACCTCGGCGCGGCCGCCGCGACGCTCGAGGCCGCGAAGGCCGCCTTCCTGCGCAAGTACGAAGCCCAGGGCGGCAAGTTCGCGATCGACATCGCGCGCGGCACTGACAGCATCGAGCTCAAGGTGACCGGCGTCTCGGCCCACGGCTCGCGGCCCGAGGAGGGCGTGAACCCGGTGCCGCGCCTCGCGCTGTTCCTCAAGGAGTCGGGCCTGGCGCTCGCGCCCAACGGCTTTCGCCAGGCCGTCGACTACCTCGATGCGCTCTATGGCACCGGCTACCTCGGCGAGAAGCTGGGCCTGGGCTATGCCGACGACTTCATGGGCCCGCTGACCTTCTCGCCGAACCTGCTGCGCGCGGGCGCCGACGGCCGCGTAGAGGTCACGGTCAACGTGCGCATGCCGCGCGGCCGCACGCCCGACGAACTCAAGGCCCAGGTCACCGCGAAGGTGCAGGCCTGGGCCGATGCCGCCAAGGTCTGGCACGAGATCCAGTACGACCAGGGCAACTGGATGGCGCGCGACCCCAAGGGCGCGTGGCTCTCGACGCTGCTGAACATCTATGGCGACACCACCGGGCTGGAGGCCAAGCCCGTGCCCACGGCCGGCAGCACCACCGCCAAGCTGATGCCCAACGCGATCAACTTCGGCCCCGCGATGCCCGGCAAGAAATACACCGCGCACAACGCCAAGGAATACAAGGAAGTGCTCGACCTCGACGCGGACATGCAGATGTTCACCGAGATGCTGGTGCGGATCGGCAATCTGCCGCAGATGCAGTAGCGGCAAAGCCCCGGAGCTCGACCAGCTCGTCGAGGATCGGACACGCCGGCCGGTGGTCGCCCCGGCACAGGTCCGCGAGCCGTTCGAGCACGCGCTTCGTCGCCTGCAGTTCCTCGATGCGCGAATCGAGCGCTTCGGCGCGGCACAGCGTGAGGCGCTTGACCTCGGCGCTCGTGCGTTCCTCGTCGCGCCACAGCGCCACCAGCCGTTCGATCTCGTCCATGGCGAAGCCCAGCGCCAGCGCACGGCGCGCGAAGCGCAGCACGGCGACGTGGGCGTGCGTGTAGCGGGGCTCGGTGGCGGCGATCAGGCCGCGCGCCTCGCACTGGCTCAGCAGCCGTTGCGAAACGCCGGCGCGCGCGAGCGCGGCCTCGAGGTCGAACCGCGGCGCGGTGTCGACGTGGACGGGCGATGGAAGGGTGCGAAGGGTCATGCGGCCTCCTGTGGAAGAGGCCCGAAGTCTTCGGTCTCGCACGGTGTCAAGGTCAAGCCGCGGCGCGGCTTTTCCTTGCGGCGCGTGGGCCTATCGCAGGCCGTGCGCCTGCAGCACCGTCTTGAGCCTGCGCACCTCGTGCTGCAGGTCGAGGATCAGCGCCGCGGCATCGAGGCCGACGCCGAAGTCGCGCTCGAGCCGCCGTGCCTCCAGCGCGTGCTGCAGGTCGGCGCTCGAGAAGCGCCAGCGCTCGGGCTGCGCCTCCTCGGTCTCGATGCGCACGATGCCGACCTCGACCAGTTGCACGACCCAGGCGGTGTCGGCACCGCAGGCATGCGCGAGTTCGCTCGCGGCCAGCGGATGCAGTTGGCCGACGGCGGTGGTGGTGATGGAAACGGTCGCCATCTCAGACTCCCAGGTGCTGGCGTGGGTTGAACGAGGCCGAGGCCTGCGCGAGCGCCTCGTAGGCGCTGCGCGCGGCCTCGCTGTCGGCGGGCGGCAGCGCGATGTCGAGCAGCAGGTAGAGGTCGCCGGGCGTCTTGCCCGCGAGGCCGCGGCCCTTGAGGCGCAGCTTGAGGCCGCTCTTGGCCTGCTTCGGCACGGTGACCTCGACCGCGCCGCCACCGGGCAGCGGCACCTCGACCTGCGCGCCGAGCGCGGCCTCGGTGGGCGTGACCGGCAGGGTCATGTAGAGGTCGCGCGCCTCGACGCGGTAGAGCTGGTGCGGCGCGATGCGGACCTCGAGGTAGAGGTCGCCGGCCGGCTCGCCGCCATGGCCCGGCAGGCCCTGGCCCGCGAGGCGGATGAACTGGCCCGGATGCACGCCGGGCGGGATCTTCACGCTCAGGGTGCGCGTTTCCCAGCGCGGCTGGCCCTGCGCGTCGAGCACCTGCGAGCGCAGGCTGATCTCGCGCTCGGCGCCGCCGATGGCGTCTTCCAGCGTGATCTCGATCGCGGCGTGGTGGTCCTCGCCGCGCGCGCGGAAGTTCTGCCGCGCGGCGCCGCGGCGCTCGGCCTCGCCGAACATCGAGGAGAAGAACTCGCTGAAGTCGGCATGGTCGGCCGGGCCCTGGCGCGGTCCGCGGTGGAACTCGAAGCCGGCGTCCCAGCCCGGCGGCGGCTGGAAGTCGCCGTCGGGGCGGCCGCCGCGCGCCACGCGGTCGGCCAGGGCGTCGTAGGCGGCGCGCTTCTCCTTGTCGCCGAGCACGTCCTTGGCTTCGTTGATGTCGCGCATGCGCTGCTCGGCGTCGGGCTCCTTGCTGACGTCGGGGTGGTACTTGCGCGCGAGCTTGCGGTAGGCCTTGCGCACCTCGTCGTCCGACGCGGTGCGCTCGATGCCCAGGGCGCTGTAGTAGTCCTTGAATTCCATGGTCTTGGTGTGGGGTGTGGGGACGGCTCGCGCGCGGCGCTCGGAGAACCCTAGGCCAGCGCGGCGTCGCCGTCGGCATGCCGCAGCAGCGGCGTCACGGCCCATGTGGGGCCGCTGCGGTCGAAACGCAATGGCTGCGCGTTGCCCAGCAGCCCCAGGTCGACCGGCACGCCCAGCAGCGCGGCCAGCGCATAGAGCGTGCCGCCGTGCGCCACCACCAGCACCGGCGCGGGCTGGGCCAGGGCCTCGGCCAGCGCGGCGCGCTTGCGCGCGACGAACTGGGCCAGGGTCTCGCCGCCCTCGGGCTCGCAGGCCCAGTCGATGTTGGCCGAGGAGGTGCCGATCAGCGCGCCGAAGTTGCGCTCGCGCAGCACCGCCTGCGCCGTGGGCACCAGCTTGAGCGCGCTGCCCACGGCGTGCGCGGTGTCGAAGGCGCGCCGCGCATCGGAGCAGACGATGGTGCGGATCGGCTCGCCCGCCAGCAGTTCGGCCGCGCGCGCGGCCTGCTGCAGGCCGAGTTCGCTCAGCGGCTCGTCGGTGGCCTGGAAGATGCGCTGCGCGTTGCGGCCGGTCTGACCGTGGCGCAGGAAGTAGAAGTGGTCGCAGGCCGGCGCCAGCGGCTGGGCGGCGGCGAGGGCGATCAGCTGGTCGAGGCCCGAGGGCCGGTGGCCGGAGGCGGAAGGAGTGGCGGCAGTGGTTTGGGACATGGCGTCGATTCTGCGCAATCCATGTGTCGCAGCGGCGGGCTCGGGTTTGCTCGATCTCAGTAGGCGAACTGCAGCGGCCGCCCTTCGCGCTGCGCCTCGACGTCCGCGCGGTGGAAGGGCAGCGCGTGCCACTGCTTGGCCGCGAACAGCGGCAACTGGTCGTAGGCGCGCGGCGAGGCGAGGTCGCTGCTCTGGCCGTAGGTCAGCAGGCCCTGCGCCACCGGCCCGCGCTCGTCGAAGCCCACCACCTGGATGTAGCTGCTGCCGTAGTTGACCTGGTAGCCCTTCGGGTCGATCAGCGACTGGCCCTGCGACTCGAGCTTGTTGAGCACGCCCTCGAACTCGTCGCCGCCATGCAGCGCGATGCGCTGGCCGCGCACCTCGCGCGACTGCGGCACGCCCAGCGGCACGTCGGCCGCGAAGCCCGCGGTGCGCAGGATGCCGACCGCCTCGCCCAGGGCCTTGAAGACCGCGGCGCGGGTGGCGGGCGCGGCCATGTCGAGGCCAGCCGGCGTGGTCACGGGCTGCGCCGGATCGAAGGGCAGGCGCCAGACCTTCGGGATGTCCTTGGCCTTGCGCCAGAACTCGCGGAACAGCGCCGCGCCCTTCGCATCGGCGTTGCTGGTGCGGTCCCAGGCCGCGAGCACGCGGCAGCCCAGTGCCTGGTCGACGTCGAGCGCGCCGCCGGCGGCCGCGCAGGCCGCCTGCAGGTCGTCCATCACCAGCAGGCCCGCGAGGTTGCGGTCGCGGAAGATCACGCTGCGCAGCTCGGCCGCGCCCATGCGGTTGCCGGGCAGGCCGTCGGCGCCCGCGAGCCGGCCTTCGATCTCGAGGATGCCGCTGCGCGTGCGCAGCCGCTGCGGCACGCCCACCGGCCCGACCAGCGGCGACACGCCCGCCATCGGCGCGATGCGCGGGTTGCTGAGCCAGTAGCTGTCGTTGCTGTTCTGCACCCAGTCGGGCGTGACCACGACCGGCATGCGCACGGGCGCGATGAGGCCCGGCGACGCGGCCGTGGCATCGCGCTGCCAGGCACAGGCGGCGCGCGAGCCGTCGAGCACCGCGAGGCCGGCCGCGTTGAGCAGCGCCGCGGCGCCCGGCGAGGGCGCGCAGGCGCGCAGCTGCTCGGCCGAGACGTCGGGCACCACCGAGAGGTCGGCGTACATCGCGTTGCCGTCGCGGTCGGCCGCGATGGTGTTGATCCACGGCATGCCCTGGTTGCCCATCGCGGCGCGCAGCTCGGCCACGTTGCGCGCCTGTGCCATGCGCATCCAGGACTCGGCCGAGCGCACGTTGAGCGTGTTGGCGTCGCGGATCGCATAGGCGCGCTGCGCGGTCCAGCCCAGGCCGGCCTTGGGCAGCGCGATCAGCGGGCCCCATTCGCTCTCGTAGAAGGTGTGCTGCAGCGCCGGCGCGCCCTCGCTCGCCGGCAGGCTCACGGTGCGCGCCGTCATGCGGCGGCGCTGGCCGTCGACGATGTAGACGGTCGGGTCGGCCGGATCGAGCTGCAACTCGTAGAGCGTGAAGCGCTTGCCGGTCGACACGGTGTGGGTCCAGGCCACGTCCTTGTTGAAGCCGATCGCCACCACCGGGCTCAGGCCGCCGGTGGCGCCCATCACGTCGACGCGGCCGGGGATCGTCAGGTGCAGCTGCCAGAAGCGGTTGGTGCCGGTCCACGGGAAGTGCGGGTTGCCCAGGAGCAGGCCGCGGCCGTCGGGCGTGGCGTTGCGCCCGAAGGCCCAGCCGTTGGAGCCGAGCTCGCCACCCTCGGGGTTGGCGTTGAAGCTGTGGCGGCCGATCTCGGCCACGGCCTGGTCGAGCGGCACCGGCGCCGCGCCGGTGCGCGCGCCCGGCGCGGGCGGCACCGCCTCCAGCACCGCGCCCGCGAGCGCGCCCAGGCCGCCCTGGATCATCGATTGCTCGGTGGCGCGCGCCAGGTCGGCCGCCGTCATCGGCCGCACCCAGGGCTTGCCGCGGCAGGCCGCGGGCAGGCCGTTGGGGCCGGCGTCCTGCAGGTAGCGGTTGTAGCCGGCCACGTAGCCGCGCATCATGGTCTGTACCTCGGTGCCGGTGGTGGCGCCGGCGCGCGCGAGCGCGGCATCGTCCATGTGGTAGCGCACGAACAGGTCGATCTGCGCGTTGGGCATCAGGCCCAGGCCGAAGGCGCCGCGCTCCTGTGCGCCGAAGAAGCGCGAGCGCTCGCCGCGCATCGTCACCAGGTGCTCGGCGGTCTGGCAGACGTTGTCCTGCGCATGCGCGTAGGCGGCGCCGAAGGCCAGGCCTTCGTAGTCGGGCGCGGTGACGTGGGCGATGCCGTAGGTGGTGCGCTCGATCGTGACCGCGCGCCCCGAGGGTGGCGGGGCGCTGGCGCAGCCCGCGAGGAGCAGGGCGGCGGCGAGCAGGGAAAGGGGAAGGGTGGCTGCCTGTCTCTTGGTGTTGTGCATGGTGGTGCGGCGCGAAGCCTTCGTTGGAAAACAGCGGGGGACCGAGCGTAGGCCCGCCTCTGCCGCGCCACCTGTCGCCGGCGCGGCAGCCGGCGCCGGAACGTCTCGCTTCAGCCGAAGCGCATGCCCTTCGGGCGTGCCTGCAGCCGCTCGACGTAGGCGTCGATCCGGGGCCGGTTGGAACGGCCGCCGAAGGCGCGCAGGTAGATGAACATCGAGCCGATCATCACGTCGGCCGCGGTGAACTGCGCGCCGAACAGGTAGGGACCGTCGCCGAGCTCGCGCTCGACCGCGTCCTTGGCCTCCTCGAAGTCGGTCCAGCCGCGCGCGCTGTTGTTGCTGCGCAGCTTGAGCATGCTGTCGCCCATCGCGGGCTCGAGCTGCGCGGTCGAATAGACCATCAGCGACAGGAAGCGGCCGCGCTCGGGCGTGCCCACGGGCGGGGCCAGCTTCTTCGCGGGGTACTTCTCGGCGATGTAGAGGCAGATGGCCGCGTTCTCGAACAGCCGCGTGCGGCCGTCGACCAGCGCGGGCAGCTTGCCGGCCGGGTTGATCTTGCGGAACTCGGGCGTCTTGTGCGCCTTCTCGCGCAGCAGCGTGGGCACGATCTCGTAGTCCACGCCGGCCTCGTCGAGCATCCACTTGGCGACCTGCGCGCGGCTGTGCGGGTCGAAATACAGCTTCATGGTCATGAGGGTGTCTTCCTGGGGTTTGTCTGGCTCAGAACTTCGGGATGCGCAGCGTCTTGCTGATCATCAGCGTGCCCGAGAGCGCGAACAGCAGCGCCATCGGATGCAGCTGCCACGGGCCCACGCTCCAGGCGCCGCCCCACAGCGCGTCGCCCAGGCGGCCCTGCGAGGCGGCCCACGCGAGCACGCCGACCAGCACCACGCTGGTGGGGATCGGCGTGCCCTCGAAGTACTTGACCTTGTCGCCACCGGCCGAGAGCGATTCGGCCGTGACGTTGAAGCGCGCGAGCCGGCTCACGCCGCAGCAGACGAAGTAGACCAGCGCCACGCAGTCCCAGCCGCCGTCGAGCCCGGCCGCGAAGCCCAGCGCGGCCGGCGCCACGCCGAAGGAGATGATGTCGGCCAGCGAATCGAGCTCGCGCCCGAGCGCCGAATGGGTCTGGCGCCAGCGCGCGATGCGGCCGTCGAACACGTCGAACACGAAGGCCGCGGGCGCGAGCGCGGCGGCCCAGTAGAAATGGGTGAGCGACTGGCTCGCCATGTAGGCCATCGCGAGGAACACGCCGCCCACGCCGCAGGCCGCGTTGCCGAGCGTGAACACGTCGGCAAGGTGGAAGCCGCGGATCATCGAGAAGTGCTTGCGCACGGGAGCGGGGCGGTTCATGGAGCCTTCTGGAACTGCGGAAATGCGCCGAACCTTAACCGAAGCGCCGGGGCCCCGATGTAGTCGCGCTCCGACGCGCGGGCGCGGACGGCGTCAGCGGCGTTCGCGGCCGCTCGGCGCCACGCCGAAGCGCTTGCGGAAGGCGGTCGCGAAGTTCGTCGCGTGGCGGTAGCCCACGAGCTGCGCGGCCTCCTGCACGCTCAGGCCCTGCGCCAGCCGTTCGCGCGCGAGCGCCATGCGGCGCTCGTGCAGCCATTCGAAGACCGAGCACTGGTAGGCGGCGCGGAACTTCAGGCGCAGCGTGCTCTGGCTCATGCAGGCGAGGCGGGCCAGCGCCTCGAGCGTGTGATGTTCCTCGGGCGCGTCGTGCAGCCGTGCGCGCACGCGCTCGAGCAGCTGGCGCTCGCGCGACGACGGCAACGGTGGCGCCGCGGGTGCTGCATCGGCCAGCGCATGCGCGAGCAGCTGCAGGCCCACGCCCTGGCACAGCAGCGCCTGCAGCGGGCCCTGCCACTGGCCGCCGAGCACCTGCTCGATGGCCTGCACGAGGTGCGGCGGCACCGCCCAGTGGCGCGGTCGCCCGGCCGGCGAGCGCAGCGCGGCGGCGATCAGCTCGTCGAGCTGCGCGTCGCCGGTGCCGAGCGGCGCGGCGGCCGACACGTTGATGCTGCGCAGCCGCTGGCGCGCCGGGTGGATGCCGGTCATCGACAGCCCGTCGCCATAGGCGGCGCTGAGGCCGCCGTGCGTGCGCATCGGCACGCTGTCGCCGCGGCCCAGCGCGGCCTGCGCCTGGCCCTGCAGCACCACGATGGCCGAGAACCGGGGGCTCGCCTGCGAGGTGGCTTCGTAGTGGTGGTGCACCACGATGTCGGAGGCGGCCAGCGTCAGGCCGGGGCCCAGCGCATGCGTCTCGACGCGGCCCTCGGCGATGCACAGCGCCTCGGGGTCGCGCGGTACGCCCGACACGTAGGGCAGGCGATAGCGGAAGCCCGCGTCGCGGCCGAGCCGGTCGAAGTCGGCGGCGCTGAAGCGGCGCGGCGAAACGCCGGGCGCGAGGGGCGCTTCGCTTTCGGCGCCCGGCATACGTTTGCCGCGCTTCGGCATAGGTCGGTGCATCGCCAGATAGTAACAATTCTCATTTGTCGTTAAACCCTTTGTCCTCACCGCCGCCATGCCGACTGCCTTCCGTTCTACCGCGCCGTTCCGGCGTCATTCCCTGAGCCTCCTGTTCGGCGCGGCGCTGCCTTCGATGTCCGCGCTGGCGCAGGCACCCGATGCCGGATCGGGCGCCGCGCTGCCCGCCATCGAGGTGACCGGCACGGCCGTCACGCCCACCACCGAGGGCACGCAGTCGTACACCACGAAGGCCGTGCACACCGCGACCGGCCTGCAGCTCTCGCCGCGCGAGACGCCGCAATCGGTCAGCGTGGTCACGCGCCAGATCGTCGAGGACCAGGGCCTGCAGACCACCGGCGACATGCTGAACAGCGTCACCGGCATCTCGATCACGCGCAGCGACGCCAACCGGCTTTCGGTGTCGGCGCGCGGCTTCGCGATCGACAGCTACCAGTTCGACGGCCTCGTGAGCCCGGTGCTGTCGCCCTGGTCCTTCGGCGAGAGCAACCTCGACACCGCCATCTACGACCGGCTCGAGGTGGTGCGCGGCGCCACCGGCCTGATGACCGGCGCGGGCAACCCGTCGGCCGCGATCAACTTCGTGCGCAAGCGGCCGCTGCGCGAGTTCGCGGCCTCGGCCGGCGTGTCGGTGGGCAGCTGGAATTTCCGGCGCGCCGAGGTCGACATCTCGGCGCCGCTCACGCAGGACGGGCGCATCCGCTCGCGCCTGGTGGCGGCCCATTCGGACGGCGACAGCTACACAACCTTTCTCGGCAACCGCTCGAACACCTTCTACGGCGTGCTCAGCGCCGACCTGACGCCGGCCACCGAACTCACGCTGGGCTTGAGCAAGCAGGACACCATGACGCGCGGCTTCGGCGCCGGCTTCCCGCTGTTCTACACCGATGGCCGGCGTACCGACTTCGACCGCTCCGTGGCCAGCAACACGACATGGACCCGGGCCGAGACCGACACCACCACCGCCTTTCTCGACCTCACGCACCGCTTCGCCAACCGCTGGACCGCGCGCCTGGCCTACAGCCACGCCAGCACCGACATAATGATGAAGCACCTCTACCGCGGCGGCGCGGTCAATGCCTTCACCGGCGCGATGAGCGTGGCGCCTTCGTACATCCACTACGACGGCGAACTGAAGCGCCGCGCCGCCCATGCCACGCTCGGCGGTCCGTTCCGCCTGCTGGGCCGCGACCACGAGTTCTCGCTCGGCTGGATGCGCTTCGACGACCGGCTCGACCTGCCGCAGTACCGCGCGCTGAACCAGCCGCCGATCGGCAGCTTCTTCGACTGGCGCGTCGACCGCATCGCCGAGCCGCTGTGGTCGAGCGTGCCCTCGCAGGCCGACACCATGCGCGCGCGCCAGGACGGCGCCTATGCCGTGGGGCGCTTCTCGCTGGCCGACCCGCTGCACCTGATCGTGGGCGCGCGCGTGAGCAACTGGAAGACCGACCAGAACTACTTCGGCGCGATCCGCAGGTACGAGCACCGCGACCGCATCACGCCCTACGCGGGCCTGCTCTACGACATCGACGACACCTACACGGCCTACGCCAGCTACACCAGCATCTTCAAGCCGCAGAACAACCGCGACGCGGCCGGCGAGATCCTCGACCCGGTGACCGGCAAGAGCTTCGAGTTCGGCCTCAAGGCCGCGTATGCGGACGGCCGGCTCAACGGCGCCTTCGCGCTGTTCCAGACGCGCCAGGACAACCTGGCCGAAGCCATCGCCGGCCAGACCGCGGGCGGCGTGCCCAACACCCAGGCCTACCGCGCGGTGGCCGGCGCGAAGGTGGAGGGCGTGGACCTCGAGCTCAGCGGCGAGATCGCGCGCGGCTGGAACCTCGCCGCGGGCTACACGCACTTCCGTGCCCGCGCCGCGAACGGCACGCCGATCAACACCGGGCATCCGCGCAGCCAGCTCAAGATCTTCAGCAGCTACCGGCTGCCGGGCGACTGGAGCGCGCTGACCGTGGGCGCGGGCGTGAACTGGCAGGGCCGCGCCTACGAGACCGTCATGGCGCCGCCGGTCAACCGCTCCACCGTGGTCGCGCAGTCGGGCTATGCGCTGGTGAGCCTGATGGCGCGCTACGAGATCCGCAAGAACGTCTCGGCGACCCTGAACATCAACAACCTGACCGACCGCAAGTACTACTCGCAGGTGGCCTTCTTCAACCAGGGCTGGTACGGGTCGCCGCGCAACGCGACGCTGTCGCTGCGCGTGCAGTACTGAGGCGCGACCAGGCTCAGAGGCCCTGGCGCGCCTCGGCGATGCGCGCGAAGCGGCCGAGCAGTTGCGCGGAATCGCCGGTGGCCTGCACGCGCTCGCGCAGCGCCTCGGGGTCGAGCCCGGCCGTCTTCAGCGGGCCGGCCAGGCGATCGATGTAGTCGCGCATCGCGTGGGCATCGAACTCGGGATGGAACTGCACGCCCCAGGCGCTGTCGCCGACGCGGAAGGCATGCACCGGGTCGTGCGCGCTGCCGGCCAGCCGCACCGCGCCCTCGGGCAGGCGCAGCGCGCTCTGCCAGTGCACAGCATGGGCCGCGAAGCGTGCCGGCAGGCCGCCCAGCAGCGGGTCGGCGGCGGCGGCCTCCTCGAGCACGACGCTGACCGTGCCGATCTCCGGGCCACGCGGATGGTCGCCGGCCTCGCCGCCGAGCGCATGCGCGAGCAGCTGGTGGCCATAGCAGATGCCGAGCACCGGCGTGCCCTGCGCCACGGCGCGCGCGAGCCAGCCGGCGGTGTGTTCGCTCCAGTCCTCGCGGTGCGACACCATCGCATGCGAGCCGGTCAGCACCGCGCCCGCGATGGCGGCGGGATCGGGCAGCGTGTCGCCGCGCCGCGGATCGATCACGGCGATGGGCAGCGTGTCGCTGGCCAGGCCGTCGGCGATCCAGTGCTCGAAGTCGCCGTGCGTCTCGCGCAGGGCGTCGAAGGTGTCGCCGAGCTTGACGATGACCAGGGGACGGGAGTGGATTTCCATCCCGCGATGATGCCAAAGCCTCAGGCCAGCACCACGCGCTCGCAGGCCCGGCGCAGGGCCGGCAGCGCCGGCATGTCGCGCGAGGCGGCATCGGTGACGACCACGTCGATGTCGGCGCTGCGCGCATAGGTGACGCGGCTGGCCTGGCCGATCTTGGCGTGGTCGGCCAGGATCACGAGCTGCTGTGCCTGCTCGGCCATGGCGCGCGCGATCGCCGCCTCGTGGTGCTCGAAGCTCATCGCGCCGTGCTTGGGATGCATCGCCACCGGCGACAGCAGCGCCACGTCGGCGCGGTAGCGGCGAATCTCCTCGACCGTGCCGGCGCCGCAGGTGGCCTGGGTCTTGACGTCGATCTCGCCGCCGAGCAGCACGGTGCGCCCGCCGGTGTCGCGGCCCTCGGCCGCGCCCGCGAGCTTGAGCGCGATGCTCAGCGAGTTGGTGATGACCGTCATGCCGCTGAGCGTGGCCAGCGCCTCGGCCAGCAGCGCGGTGGTGCTGCCGGTGTCGAGGAACACGGTCTGGCCCGGCTCGAGCAGCGCGATCGCGGCCTTGGCGATGGCGCGCTTCTCGCGCTGCCGCGCCACCAGCCGCACCGCCAGCGGCGGCTCGGGTTCCGCGCCCGTGGCCACGGCACCGCCATGCACCCGCCGCAGCTCGCCCAGGCCCTCGAGCTCGAGCAGGTCGCGGCGCACGGTTTCGCGCGAGACCGCGAGGTCCTGCATGATCCGCTCGACGCTCAGGCGCGAGAAGGTGGCCAGCAGGCTGCGGATGCGCAGGAATCGTTCTTCTTGGAGCATGGGATGCCGATGGGAGAGGGAGCGATGGCGCCGGTGGCGGACCGGCGCCATTCATTGTGCGGGAGGCGTGCGGGCGGCGCGTGACGCTCAGCCCGCCTGGCCCATCGCCGGATCGCTGATGCCGTGGCTGCCGTTCTCCACGCGGCCCGCGAAGCGGCGCAGGTAGCTGGTGCCGTCGTCCACGTTGGCCGTCACGCTGAAGTCGTACCAGTGCTTCGCGGGCGCCAGGTCCCACTTCTGCACGACCACCTGCCCCGGCGCGAGCGCGAAGGACCAGGGGCCGTCGGTGCGGTAGGCATTCGGCGCCACCGTGACGGTGCAGCTGATGTTGCCGAGGTTGTGCATCTCCAGGTGCACGTCGCCGTTGGCGGCGTCGTAGCAGACGCGCACCTCGGGCAGCGCCGTGCCGCCCGCGAGCGCGGCCGGCAGCTTGCCGCCGAAGCGCCGGAAGTAGCCGTTGGGGCCGAACACCGAGAGGTCGTAGCGCCCGCCGGCCGCCACCGCCCAGGCGTCGTTGAGCAGCTTGCCGGGCTCCACCGTGTAGCGGCGCGGCACCTTGTCGAGCGCGAGATGGTCGTAGACATGGAACACCGCGCCCGCGTCGCCGGTGTTGCCGAACACCAGCCAGAACTTCTGCTGCGCCACGTCGGGCCGGCCGCTGGTGTGCAGCTCGTAGGGCAGGGCGCGCGAGTAGCGCACGCCGGTGGCCTGCTGGGGCAGGGTGCCGGTGCCGGGCGCGGGCGCGACCGGGGTGGGCAGCAGCAGCTGCTTCGCGATGGCATCGTCGGCCGCCTTGCCGTCGATGTGCGGCAGCGCGGGCAGCGCCGCATTGGGCGTGGCGAAGTCGAAGCAGGTGCTGAGGTCGCCCGCGACCGCGCGCCGCCAGGGGCTGATGTTGGGCTCCATCACGCCGAAACGCGTCTCGAGGAAGCGCACCACCGAGGTGTGGTCGGCCACCTGCGAGTTGACCCAGCCGCCGCGGCTCCAGGGCGACACCACGTACATCGGCACGCGCCAGCCCATGCCGAAGGGCGACCCGCGGTAGGGTGCCTTGAGGTCGTTGCGCTCGCCCAGCGTCGACACCGTGCTCATGCCGGCCTCGCTGCCGTCGGCGTTCAGCGAGGGGATCGAGGGCGGCGGCATGTGGTCGAAGTAGCCGTCGTTCTCGTCGAACATGATGAACAGCACGGTCTGGCTCCAGACCGCGGGATCGGCGGTGAGGGCGTTCAGCACGCGCTCGGTGTATTCGGCGCCCCACAGCGGCGACGAGGGGCCGGGATGCTCCGAGTACTTCTCGGGCGCCACGATCCAGCTCACCTGCGGCAGGCGGCCGGCCTTCACGTCGTCGGCCAGGGCGTCGATCGAGCGCGTCGACAGGCCGCGCGCCTTGAGCGAGCGCTGCGCCTCGGTCGGCTCGGCCGCGTAGTAGGCCTTGCGGAAGCTGGTGAAGCCTTCGAGCGGGTTGTCGGTGTAGTTGTCGGCCATGTCCTGGTAGATCTGCCAGCTCACGCCGGCCTGTTCCAGGCGCTCGGGGTAGGTGGTCCAGTCGTAGCCGGGCGCGTTGGCGAGGTCGTCGTTCGAGTTGTCGATCGCGGGGCCGCCGCCCTGTCCCAGCGGGTCGTTGGTGCCACTCCAGAGGAACAGGCGGTTCGAGTTGGTGCCGGTGAGTTCGCTGCAGTGGTAGGCGTCGCACAAGGTGAAGGCATCGGCCAGCGCGAACTGGTAGGCGATGTCGCTCTGCGTGTAGTAGCCGAGCGCGCGCGCCGTCTTGGCCGCCACCCACTGGTTCATGCGCCCGCCGTTCCAGGCCTGCTGGCCGTCGGACCAGCTGTGGGCCATGCCGGTGGTGCGCTGCGCGCTGGTGGCGGTGGTGTCGTAGCGGAAGGGCACGCAGGTGCCGCTGCCCGTGGTCGGCGGCTGCTGCCACACCGGCTTGCCGTTGGACAGCGGCACCGGGAAGCGGTCGCCGAAGCCGCGCACGCCGCGCAGGGTGCCGAAGTAATGGTCGAAGGAGCGGTTCTCCTGCATGAAGATCACGACGTGCTTGACGTCGCTGATGGTGCCGGTCTCGCGCGTGGCGGGAATCGCCAGCGCGCGGCGGATGCCGGGCGGCAGCATGCCGAGCGCGGCGGCCGCGCCCGCGGTGGTGGCGGCGCCGCGCAGGAAGCCGCGGCGGGAAGGGGATGCTTGCTTGTCGCTCATGGTGTTCGGGCTCAGGGCGCGCAGCGCACCGACTCGGGACGGCGCGGCGGCAGTTGGGAATCGGGCGTGCCGCCCGGCGGGGTCAGCGCCTCGGCCGGCGGGCCGGCGGTGGCCGGGTCGTTGGGCACGAGGCCCGTGGCCGGGGGCAGGGCGATGGCGCCGCCACCCCCTCCGCCGCCGCCGCAGGCCGTGAGCGCGGTGGCGGCAAGCAGCGCCAGGGCGCAGGCCGCGCGTTGCATCGTTGGGTTGCGCATGCGTGTCTCTCCTCAGGGCACCAGCGTGGTCAGCGAACCGCGCGAGCGCGCGATCGACTCGATCTCGGCCGCGCTCAGCACGCGGTTCCAGGTCGCGAGCTCGGCGAAGTCGAAGCGCCCGGCGATGGTGTTGCTCGCATTGCCGTTGCGGTAGTTCGGGCCGTAGCCGCCGTCGCCGTCCTCGTTGAGCGAGAAGCCCTTGTTGAGGCCGTTGAGCGCGGCCGCGAAGGCGCTGGTCAGCGTGGCCGAGCTGCTCTGCAGGCCCAGCGCCGGATCGAAGACGTAGTAGCTCACCTTCAGCGCCGGCACGTCGACCGTCATCGCGACATAGGCCCAGGTGTTGGCGCTGAAGCCCAGGTCCTTGTCGCCAAGGCGCGCGCCGCCGCGGCCGATGTTGAAGCGCAGGGCGCTGCCGTACTGGCCGATCGCGAGGCCCGGGTTGTTGCCGCTGCCCCAGTCCTTGTTCGAGATCACCGGCATGCCAGAGCGCGTGGCGTCGGAGCGGAACCAGAAGCCGAAGCTGAAGGGCGCCGTGGTGCTGGTCACGCTGGCCGTGGGGACCGAATAGCCGCCGTCGCAGGCCGCGCAGACCGTGGCGCCGGTGTAGTCGGTCGACAGCAGCGCGCGGGTGCCGCTGCCCAGCGGTCCGTCGCCGGCTGCCGCGTAGATCGCGGTGGCGCCCTTGACCCAGGGCGCGAAGACCTGGCCACCGGCGATGCGGTCGCCGAGCGCGCCGTTCAGCGGGAACAGGTGCGTGAGGCCGTTGGCCACGCTGGGCAGCAGCACGATCGGCTTCACGTAGTCGAGCGAGGCGCGCAGCGAGACCGGTGTCCTGTCGGCCACCACGGTGTAGTCGTAGGCGTAGGTGCCGCTGGCGTCGAAGGGCATCGTGGTGTCCTCGAAGCCGAGGGCGGTGCCGGGCAGCGTGGCCACGGCCGCGCCGTCGCGCAGCACCGTGATCGAGGCGACCGGGGCCGGCAGCGTCCAGCTCAGGCGGATGCCGTTGCGCTTGTCGTTGGCCACCGCGGCGAGCTGGCGCACGCCCGGCGCGCCCAGCAGCGGCGCGCCGTCGATCGCGTACTTGTCGGCCGCGGGCAGGGCCGACAGATGGGTCAGCAGGGTGGGTGCGATGTCGGCCGTGGAGGCATGGCCGTACCAGTCCGCGATGTTCGCGGGCAGCCCGGCGGGCGCGCTCGCGTCGAGGTTGGCGCGGCGGTCGAGCACCAGCGCGGTCGCGAGGTTCGACGGCACCGGGATGCCGTCGGCCACGCCGGTGGCGCCCAGGCCGTGGGTGGTGGCGACGACCACCAGCCAGTCCTCCTGCGGCTGGGCCGCGCGGCGCCGCGCCAGCGCGGAGCGCAGCGTGGCGATCTGCTTGTCGACCTGCGCGAGCGCGTTCTGGTAGTCGGTGCCGTAGCCCGCCACGTCGGCGACCTGCGCCGGGCCCTGGTAGTCGGCCACCACGAGGTCGTAGCCGCCGCTCTCGAGCGCGCCCGCGGCCTCGGTCGAGACGCAGTCGTCGCTGCCGTCGCAGTCCTTCGCGAGCTCGAGGTAGCCCGCGGCCTTGTCGGTGCGCAGCAGTTGCGGCAGGCCGCTCCAGCTCGCGACCACCGCGCTGCGGGTGTCGGCGCGGCGTTGCTTGAGCAGCTTGAAGACGGTGTCGGCGCCGAAGGCCTGGCCTTCGTAGTTGGAGCGGATCTCGTGCCGGTCGGCCCAGCCGCCGGTCAGCAGCGTGGCCCACGACGGCCCGTCGGTGGCCTGCTGCTGCGTGCGCTGGCCGAGCACGCCGCCGGTGTAGGAAGGCAGCAAGGTGCCCAGGCCTTGCAGCGCGGGCATGCGCGCGTCGCCGAGCGCCTGCTGCAGAGCCGCGTATTGCACGCCGTCGACGCCGATGACCAGCGCCTTGGGACGCGGTGCCGGCGCGGGGGAGGGCGCGGGTGCAGGGGCCGGCGCGGGCGGCGGAACGGGAAGGAAGGGGGTCGAACCACCGCCACCGCCGCCGCAGGCGGCCAGCAGTAGCACGGGGGTCAGGCACAGGGCGGCGCGCGCGAGGCGGCCTCTCGGCGTTGTCATCGGGGAACTCCGGCAGGTCAAGAACGCCGGGGCGGGCACTCAAGTCCGCCCCGGCACGAAGGCATTCCTGGTCGTGCGTGGCTTGCCGGCGATCGATGCATTCATGTGCACTTGGGCAGATGAATGTGATTTACAACAAAATCCACAAATACAACCAATGCCTCGAATGCTGCGCGAGCCGCATGACAGAGCCGCGACAGAGCCGCAACAGCGCCGATCGACAGAGGAACGAGGAAGCGCCGTTACACCCGATACAGCCGGGACGCCCGCCGCCCCGCTCGCGCTGGCAGCGCGGGGCTCCCGTTCCTACCATGCGGTCTCGTCCAACCACTCTCTCGCAATCCCACACCCATGAACACACCGATCCGACGCCGTACGCTCCTCGCCGCCGCCAGCGCGGTCCCGCTCGCGAGCGCCTGCGCCGCCTGGTCCGCCGCCGCCGGCCCGGACGCCGAGGCCCGGCTCGCGGCGCTCGAGCGCGACTGCGGCGGCCGCCTGGGCGTGCACGCGCTCGACACCGGCAGCGGCGCGCGCATCGCGCACCGCGGCAACGAGCTGTTTCCGATGTGCAGCACCTTCAAGCTGATGCTCGCGGCCGCGATCCTGCAGCGCGGCACCGCGCAGGAACCGGCGCTGCTCGAGCGCCGCCTGAGCTACACCCGCGCCCACCTGCTGCCGAACTCGCCGATCACCGAGAAGCACCTGGCCGACGGCATGACCGTGGCCGAGTTGTGCGCCGCCACGCTGCAGTACAGCGACAACGCCGCGGCCAACCTGCTGATGCACCAGCTCGGCGGGCCGGCCGGCGTCACGGCCTATGCGCGCGCCATCGGCGACACGGTGTTCCGCCTCGACCGCTGGGAGACCGAGCTCAACAGCGCCATCCCCGGCGATCCGCGCGACACCACCAGCCCGGCCGCGATGGCCGCCAGCGTGCAGCGGCTGGTGCTCGGCGATGCCCTGGCCGCGCCGCAGCGCGCGCGGCTCGAGGCCTGGCTGCGCGGCAACACCACCAACAAGGAGCGCTTCCTGGCCGGCGTGCCGGCCGGCTGGGCCGTGGGCGACAAGACCGGCGCGGGCGACTACGGCACCAACAACGACGTCGGCGTGCTGTGGCCGGCTTCGGGCGCGCCGCTGGTGCTCGCGGTGTACCTGACCTTCCCGGGCGACAAGGGCGCCAGGACGCGCAACGACGTGGTGGCCTCGGCGGTGCGCATCGTGGCGAACGCGATGCGGGGCTGAGCGCCCGCGCTGCCCCGGGGCCGCAATGCCGTACCCGCCCCATCGGGCACTGCGCGGTGCGCCTGCGCCCGCGCGCCATCGGCGGGACAATGGCCGCGCCTTGCGCGCCCCGCGCGGCCAGGGCATCCAGCCAGAGCCCCCGCCGCATGTCGTCCCCGCCCGCCGTCTCCACCTCCTCGTCCACCCCCCAGGCCTCGTTCTCGCTGTGGCGCATCGCGGTGCCGGCCTTCGGCCCCTCGCTGCTGTTCGGCATCGGGGAGGGCGCGATCCTGCCGATCGTGCCGCTCACGGCGCGCGAGCTCGGCGCCTCGGTGCCGATGGCGGCGCTGGTGATGGCGCTGATCGGCATCGGCTCGCTGCTCAACAACATCCCGGCCTCGATGATCACCATGCGCTGGGGCGAGCGCTGGGCCATCGTGGCGGCCGGCGCCTGGAGCGCGCTCGGCATGGCGCTGTGCGTGTGGACCTCGCACCTGGGCCTGTTCGCGCTCGGCTGCTTCATGGTCGGCATGTCGCAGGCGGTCTACAACCTCGCGCGCCAGAGCTACATGAGCGAGGCGGTGCCGGTCGAGTACCGCGCGCGGGCGCTGTCCACGCTGGGCGGCGTGATGCGCATCGGCATGTTCATCGGCCCCTTCCTGGCGGCCGGCGCGGTGCATTTCTTCGGCCTGATGGCGGCCTACGTGCTCGGCATCGTGGCGGTGGCCGGCGCGGCCATCCTGGGCGCGCGCATTCCCGACCTCGAGTTGCCGCCCGCGCCGCCGGGCCAGGCCGCGCCCGCCAGGCCCACCATCGTCTCGACCCTGCGCGACCATCGCCGCGTGTTCCTCACGCTGGGCATCGCCGTGACCTTGGTCAGCGCGGTGCGCGCCTCGCGCCAGGCCGTGATCCCGCTGTGGGCCGACCATCTCGCGCTGGCGCCCTCGGTGGCCTCGCTGATCTACGGCATGGCCGGCGGCATCGACATGCTGGTGTTCTACCCGGCCGGCAAGGTGATGGACCAGAAGGGCCGGCGCTGGGTCGCGGTGCCATCGATGCTGATCATGGGGCTCGCGATGCTGCTGATGCCGCTGACCACGGGTGCCGCCACGCTGCTGGTCGCGGCGCTGGCCATCGGCTTCGGCAACGGCATCGGCTCGGGAATGATCATGACCCTGGGCGCCGACCATTCGCCGCGCCATGGCCGCGCGCACTTCCTCGGCGTGTGGCGGCTGATGTCCGACATCGGCGCTTCCTGCGGGCCGGCGCTGCTGTCCTTCCTCGCGGGCAGCCTCTCGCTGGCCGCGGGCATCGCGGTCACGGGCGGGCTCGCCTTCGCCGCGGCCGGCGTGCTGGCCCACTGGATTCCGCGCCGCACGCCGGGCCACGAGGCCTAGCGCCGCCTATCATTCACCCCACACAGGGGTCCCACACACACATGTCCAATCTCATCGTCCACGGCGGTACGCCGCTGCGCGGCCGCATCACGCCGTCGGCCAACAAGAACGCGGTGCTGCCGATCCTCTGCGCCACGTTGCTCACGCGCGAGCCGCTGCGCCTGCACGGCGTGCCCGACATCACCGACGTGCGCAAGATCCTCGACATCTTCCGCACGCTGGGCAGCGAGGTGCAGCTCGACCACGCCACCGGCACGCTCGCGCTGCACCACCGCGACACCGTGTTCGACGCCGCCGCCCACCGGCTGCCCGAGGAGATGCGCTCCTCGATCATGCTGGTGCCGCCGCTGCTGGCGCGCTTCGGCGTGGCGCGGCTCGAGGACAACGTCAAGGGCTGCACCCTGGGCGTGCGCGAGATCGATCCGCACGTCGAGGTGTTCCGCAGCTTCGGCGGCCAGGTCGAGCGCGCCGAGGGCTCGCTGCTGGTGCGCACCGACGGGCGCCTGGTGCCCACCGACCACTGGCTCGACTACGCCTCGGTCACCACCACCGAGAATTTCGTGCTGTGCGCGGTCGGCGCCGAGGGCACCTCGACCCTGACCAATGCCGCCTCCGAGCCGCACGTGCAGGAGTTCTGCCGCTTCATGGCCATGATCGGCGCGCGCATCGACGGCATCGGCACCTCGCGCCTCACGGTGCATGGCGGCCATGCGCTGGGTGGCGGCGAGTTCCGCTTCGACGAGGACTTCCACGAGATCACCACCTTCCTCGCGCTCGGCGCCATCACCGGCGGCGACGTGGTGGTGCGCAACAGCGCGCCGGCCAACTTCCCGCTGATCGACCGCACCTTCGCCAAGTTCGGCGTGCAGATCGTGCACGAGGACGGCTGGTCGCGCGCCGTGCGCTCGGGGCCGCTGAAGGTGCAGACCCCGTTCACCGCCAACGTGCTGACCAAGGTCGAGGCCGCGCCGTGGCCGTACTTCCCGGTCGACCTGCTGCCGATCTTCATCGCGCTGGGCGTGCGCGCGCAGGGCAACGCGATGTTCTGGAACAAGGTCTACGACGGCGCGCTGGGCTGGACCGGCGAGCTCTCGAAGTTCGGTGCCCACGTGTTCTCGTCCGACCCGCACCGGCTCATCACCTTCGGCGGCGCGCCGCTGGTGCCCGCGGTGGTCGAGAGCCCCTACATCATCCGCGTGGCGATCGCGCTGTTCATGGTGGCCTCGAGCATCGAGGGCCGCTCCGAGATCCGCAACGCCACGCCGATCCGCCGCGCGCACCCGCGCTTCGTCGAGAACCTGCGCAGCCTGGGCGTGCAGGTGGAGTGGACCAGCGAGGAGTGACAAGGTGTGAATAAACCTACTGCGCGCCCCGATCTCGCACCTGCGGTCCTCACCGTACGTGAGTACGGCTGCGGTCCTCGGCGCGACCTCGGTGCGCTCGCCACGGTTTCTTCACACCTTGTGAGCGTTCCGGCCGCCGTGTTTCACGGCGCCGCGCGCCGCAGCAGCCCGGCCTCGATCGAGGCCTCGAGCCGGTCCACCACGTCCCAGTGGCGCAGCAGCAGCCCGTCCTTCGTCTCGTAGCGGTCCGCGGTCGCGAAGCGCAGCGCGCGGCCGGTGGGCGGCGCGCCGAGGAAGTTGCCGGTGTGGGTGCCGGCCCACTGGGTCATCGCCATCAGCTGCGTGCCCTCGACCAGCACCACCTGCTCGAGCGGCCGCAGGTCGGGCAGGCCCGCGAGCAGCAGGCGCGCGAAGTCGGCGTACATGGCCGGACCACGGCCGCGCAGCATCGGCGAGCTGCTGCTGAACTCGGGGTGCAGGAAGCGGGCGATCGCGTCGAATTCGTGGCGTTCGAACACCGCGTGGCGGAATGCGAGGAAGCTGGCGCGAAGATCCTCGCTCGCCGAGGAAGAGGTGGTGGAGGTCATGCAGGCTCGTGAAGCGCAACGGCGGGCGGCCAGTGTGTCGCCGCGAGCTCGCGCGGCGCGATGACCGCCGCGGTCATTGACGAAGCCGCGCGCGCCTCGTGACCGCGCTACAGCACGAACCAGCCCACCGCCACGTAATGGCTGACCGTGCCCGCGAGCACGAACAGGTGCCACACCGCATGCGCATGCCGGAAGCCGCGGCGGTTGCGGTAGAAGACCGTGCCCGCGGTGTAGAGCACGGCGCCGATCAGGAGCCATGCGAGGCCGCCGCCCTCGAGCTGCATCGCCAGCGGCACGGCCGCCGCGATCGCGAGCCAGCCCATGCCGATGTACAGCGGCAGCGAGGGCTTCACGGGTGCGCCGCGCGCGGCCATCAGCTCGCGCCGGATGCCGACCGCGGCCGCGCCCCACATCGCCAGCAGCGGCACCCAGGCCCAGGCGCCTTCGAGCATCACCAGCGCGAACGGGGTGTAGGTGCCGGCGATCAGCAGGTAGATCGCGCAATGGTCGGCGCATTCCCACAGGCGCTTCCGCCGGCCGCGCGTGCTGTGGAACAGGGTGGAGGCCGCGTAGAGCGCGACCGCCGAGAGCGAGAACACGAGCGAGCCGGCGATCTTCGCCGGGTCGCCCGTGGGCAGGGTCTTGGCCAGCAGCAGCACGGCCGCCGGCAGGGCGAGCAGCAGGCCGAGCAGGTGGCTGTACCCGTTGAGTCGTTCGCCCGGGTACATGGTGTGCCGCCTGCTTGCTTCGGTCAGTCCGCCGCGTGCCGGCTCAGCGGCCGGTTTCCTTCAGGTAGTCCTGGCGCGCGGCGAAGGCCGTGTTCGCGAAGTCCGAGAACACGCCGTCGATGCCGGCGCGGAAGTACGCGAGGTACTCGGCCTTCGGGTCCTTCTTGAACACGCCCGCGAGGTACTTCTGCTCGTTGCGGAAGGTGTAGCTGTGCACGAACAGGCCGGCCTTGTGCGCGTCGGCGATCAGCGCGGTGGGCTTGATCGTGTTCACGTCGGCCAGCGTGCCGCCGGTCTTGAACGGCACGATGGTGTGGGCCATCACCTGCGGCTTCCACGGGCCGATGCCGTCGGCATAGGTCTTCACCTCGGCCAGGCCGGCGGGGGTGAGCATCTCGCCGAACCAGCGCGGGTCGCCCGCGAGCGTCCAGCTGTAGGGGCGGCCGTCGACGAAGGTGTAGACGTCGTTCGTGACGTAGATCATCTCGCCGGTCTTGAAGTCGATGGCGTTGCCGTCGACCAGCTGTACCGAGCGCGCCTTCAGGCCGGCCGAGCGCAGGTACTTCAGGCTCACCGGGTCGAAGCTCTGCACGAAGATCGGCGCGTCCTTGCGGTTCAGGTCGTTGGCGTTCATCGCCTTGAGCAGCGCGTCTTCCAGCGGATGGCTGCCGGCCGGGCCGCAGCCGTTGGCGATCGCCTGGGCGTTGTTCCAGATCGGGTTCTTGGTTTCCGGGTACACGGTGATCGTGCGGCCGGTGGCCTTGGCCTTGGCACGCATGATGTCGATCACTTCCTGGAAGCTCAGGATCGGCAGCTTGCCGTTCAGGTCGGTCGGGCGCTCGTCCTTCGCGTCGTAGGTGGTGCCGTGGATCCACTGCTTGAGCTCGGCCAGCGTGAAGTCGGTGATCGACCAGTCGTTGGTGTGGTCCTCGCCGTCGACGATCAGCGACTTGAGCACCGACTTCGGATCCTTGGGATCGGTCAGGTCGCTCAGGTACTGCGACGGGCCGTTCGCCGGGATCGCCGGGTACTTCACGTCGACCAGCACGCCGGCCACGGTGCGCTTGCGCGCTGCCACGGTGGCGTTGGTCTTGGCCACGTCGGCGATGTCGGTGTTGTCGCTGAGCCAGGGGTTGTGGCGCGCGACCAGCACGCAGTCCTTGGTCAGGTGCAGGTCGGTCTCGAGCGAATCGGCGCCGGCATCGGCGGCCGCTTCGTAGGCCTTCTGGGTTTCCTCGGGAAAGAGGCCGGGCAGGCCGCGATGGCCGATCACCAGCGGCACCGAGCCGTCGAGCGTGCCCAGCGGCGCCGGGGCGGGCGCCGGTGCCGGCGCGGGGGCGGGCGGCAGGACCGGGACGAAGGCGCTGCCGCCACCACCACCGCCGCAGGCGGCGATGACGAGGCTGCCGCCGAGCGCGACGAAGGCGGCACGCAGGGGACGGGGTGCGGGTGCAGGAACGGCTGTTTTCTTCATGTTGGAGTTTCGCGTTGCGTTGCGTTGAGGGGTGCCGAAGGCCGGCGGATGCTAGGTTTGGCGGATGACGGTACGGTGACCGTGGGCGCGCAAGCAACACGGGCGTCCATGCGCCCGAAGCGCGGTGACATCGAGCGTCACCGCGGCGTCATCGAAGGCCTTGTGTCTAGTCGAAGCGCGGTCGCGCCTCGGACCACTTGAGCAGCCCGTCGAGCACCGGGCACAGCGACTGGCCCCAGTCGCTCAGGCGGTATTCGACCTTCGGCGGCACCTGCGAATGCACGGTGCGCAGCACCAGGCCGTCGGCCTCGAGCTGGCGCAGCTGCTGCGTCAGCATCTTCTGCGACACCGCGGGTATCGCCTGCTCGAGTTCGGAGAAACGAAGCACCTTGCCGCCGAAGAGCTGGAACAGGATCACCAGCTTCCAGCGGCCCTCGATCCAGCCCAGCGTGCGCTCGACCTGCGCGGCCGCGCTGGCCGGCGTGTAGGCGACGGGGTTACCTGCGAGTACGGGCCTTACTTCTTCGTGCGTTCTTGTCATGGCCCGAGGGTATCCCTAGCCTCGATGCATCGCCAACAAGGACCTTTCTCATGACCGACATGCATCGACCTTCCTCCCTGCCTTTCTCGTTCGACCCCGCGGAGTTCGCGGGCCGCCGCGTGCTCGTCACCGGCGGCACCAAGGGCATGGGCCAGGCCATCGTGCGCCGCCTCGCCGCGAGCGGTGCGCGCGTCGCCGTCACCGCGCGCAGCGCCCCCGAGGCGGCCGACAGCGACGGCGCCGAGCTCTTCGTCGCGGCCGACATCGCCACGCCCGCGGGCGTGGCGCAGGTCGCCGAGCGCACGCTCGCGGCCTTCGGCGGGCTCGACATCCTCGTCAACAACGTCGGCGGCTCGGGCGCCTCGCCCGGCGGCGCGCTCGCGCTCGACGATGCGCAATGGCAGGCGGCGCTCGACACCAACCTGCTCGCGGCCGTGCGCCTCGACCGCGCCTTCCTGCCTTCGATGCTCGCGCAGGGCGAGGGCAGCATCGTGCACATCTCCTCGATCCAGCGCCGGCTGCCGCTGTACGAATCCACGCTCGCCTATGCCGCGGCCAAGGCGGCGCTCACCACCTACAGCAAGGGCCTGTCGAAGGAGTTCGGCCCGCGCGGCGTGCGCGTGAACACGGTGGCGCCGGGCTACATCGAGACCGGCGCCGCGCGCGCCTTCGTCGAGCGGCTCGCGGCGGGCGCGGGCAGCGACTACGCGAGCGCGCGCCAGGGCGTGATGGATGCGCTCGGCGGCATCCCGATCGGCCGGCCCGGCCTGCCCGAGGAGGTGGCCGAGCTCGTGGCCTTCCTGGTGTCGCGGCGCGCGGCCTCGATCCACGGCAGCGAGTACGTGATCGACGGCGGCACGGTGCCGGTCGTGTAGGCGCACGAGGGCGCCGCTACGCCGCTACCTGAGCGCGCCGAAGCGCTCGGCATAGAGCGCCGTCACCCAGTCCACGAACACGCGCACGCGCGGCGACAGCAGCCGGTGCTGCGGGTAGAGCACCGAATAGACCATCGGTGGGCAGGGCGTATCGGCGAGGACCTCGACCAGCGTGCCGGCGCGCAACTGGCGCTCGATGTGATAGCGCGGCACCTGGATGATCCCGCAGCCCTGCTCGGCGCAGGTCTTGTAGCTGTCGGCGTTGTTCACGCTGATCCAGTCGGGCAGCACGACCTGCTCGACGCGCCCGTTGACCTCGAACAGGTAGGGGAAGTGGTCGGGCCGCGAGGACGAGAAGAAGTTCACCGCCAGGTGCTGCTGGCTCAGCAGGTCGGCCGGTGTCAGCGGCGTGCCGCGTTCGGCCAGGTAGGCCGGGCTCGCGCAGGTCACTTGCGGCAGCAGCGCGAGCCGGCGCGTGACCAGCGAGGAGTCCTTGGGCTCGCCCGCGCGCACCACGCAATCCACGCCTTCGCGCACCAGTTCCACGAGCCGGTCGCCGCTGCCCACGGCGAGCACGATGTTCGGATAGCGCGCATGGAAGTCGCCGATGCGCGGCAGCACGATGTCGTTGGCGGCCGCGCCGTGGATGTCGATGCGCAGCCGCCCGCGCGGATTGACCGCGAGCTGCGCGAGCGAGGACTCGGCGTCCTCGAGTTCGAGCAGCAGGTGGCGGCAGCGCTCGTAGTAGGCCTGACCATCGACCGTGGTGCGCACCTGGCGCGTGGTGCGCTCGAGCAGGCGCACCTGCAGCCGGGCCTCGAGCTCCTTGATCGCATGGGTGGCCGTGGCGCGCGGCAGCTCGAGCGCGGCCGCGGCCTGCGTGAAGCTGCCGAGCTCCACGATGCGGGTGAACAGGCGCATGGCATCGAAGCGGTCCATGGAATGAGTTCGGTGGATTGTTGGCGGCCATTGAATTGTATTGGCGAGATTCGCGTATTTATTCGCCAGTTCAGAACAGAGAGACTGCCAGCGCGCGGCCATCCCGCCGCGCCTCGTCACCCTTTCCTTCCGAGGAGCGACCCCCATGCAGTTGATCTTTCCGCGCCTGCGCGGCACCTATGACCGCTTCGAGCCGCTGAGCTACGCGCTGCTGCGCCTGGCTTTCGGCCTGATGCTCGTGACCCACGGCCTGCCCAAGCTGCTGGGCCGCAGCCACGGCAGCATGGCCGACCCGATGAAGGGCTCGGTCAACCTGATCGCCAACGTGCTGCACCTGCCGGGCGCCGAGCTGCTGGGCTGGTTCGTCGCCCTCCTCGAGGGCGTGGGCGGGCTGATGCTGGCGGCCGGCCTGTTCACGCGCGTGGTCGCCGCGATGGTCGCGGTGCAGATGCTGGTCATCTGCTACGTGATGGGCCCGACCTTCCCGTGGATCGACCGCGGCTTCGAATACCCGCTGATGCTGTTCTTCATCGCGCTGTGCCTGCTGGCGCGCGGCGGCGGCCGGCTGTCGCTCGATGCGCGCATCGGGCGCGAGGTCTGAGCAGAAGAAGAAAAAAGAAAGGACGCCACGATGAACCCCACCCCATCCCCCGGCACCGGCGCGCCCGCGCTGAGCCGCCGCACCTTCATGATGAGCACCGCGGCCGGTGCCGCCGGTGCCGCGAGTGTCGCGAGCACCGGCCTGGCGAACGCACAGGACACAGCGCCCGCGCCGCCGCGCATCGACACCCGCGTCGTCATCAACGGCCAGCCGCATGCGCTGCAGCTCGAGCCGCGCGCCTCGCTGCTCGACGTGCTGCGCGAGCAGCTCGGCCTCACGGGCGCCAAGAAGGGCTGCGACCACGGCCAGTGCGGTGCCTGCACCGTCCACCTCGACGGCCGGCGCGTCGCCTCCTGCCTCACGCTGGGCGTGAAGACCGACGGCTGCGCCGTCACCACCATCGAGGGCATCGCCGCGCCCGACGGCACGCTGCATCCGATGCAGCAGGCCTTCGTCGACCACGATGCGCTGCAGTGCGGCTACTGCACGCCGGGCCAGGTGATGGCCGCCATCGCCTGCGTGCGCGAGGGCCATGCCACCAGCGAGGCGCAGATCCGCGAGTACATGAGCGGCAACCTCTGTCGCTGCGGTGCCTACGCCGGCATCCTCGAGGCGATCCGCGATGCCGCCCCGCGCATGCGCGCCGAGACCGAAGGCATGGAGGGCCGCCGCCATGCATGACTTCGCCTACCACCGGCCGCGCAGCAGCGCCGAGGCCGTGCAGCTGCTCTCGCGCAGCCAGCCCGGCGCTCGCTACTTCGCGGGCGGCACCACCCTGTTCGACCTGATGAAGCTCGGCGTGGAAGCGCCGGCCACCGTCGTCGACATCGGCCGCATCGAGGGCCTGCGCGAGATCGACGCCAGCGACCGGGCCGAGCTGCGCATCGGCGCGCTCGCCGCGATGAGCGACGTGGCCGAGCATCCCGTGGTGCAGCGCGAGTTCACCGCGTTGTCGGAATCGCTGTGGAAGGCCGCCTCGCAGCAGCTGCGCAACATGGCGAGCGTGGGCGGCAACCTGCTGCAGCGCACGCGCTGCGCCTATTTCCGCGGCGGCCCCGAGTTCGCCTGCAACAAGCGCGTGCCCGGCAGCGGCTGCGCGGCGCTGGCCGGCGTGAACCGCGGCCACGCGGTGCTCGGCGGCAGCGAGGCCTGCGTGGCGGTCTATCCGGGCGACTGGGCGGTGGCGCTCACGGCCTTCGACGCGCAGGTCGACACGCTGAGCCCGCGCGGCGAACGCACGGTGGCCGTGCGCGAGCTGCACCGCGCGCCCGGCGCCACGCCGCACCTCGAGACCGTGCTTGCGGCCGACGAGCTGATCGTGCGCATCCGCGTGCCGCGCACGCCGGCGGGCAGGGCCTCCACGTACCACAAGATCCGCGACCGCGAGTCCTATGCCTTCGCGCTGGCCTCGGCGGCCGTGGGCCTGCACCTGCGCGCCAACCGCGTGGTCGATGCGCGCATCGCGCTCGGCGGCGTGGCCACGCACCCGTGGCGCGCGCTCGAGGCCGAGCGCAGCCTGGTCGGGCGGCCTTTCACGCAGGCCGCGGCGCGGCGCGCGGCCGAGATCGCGTTCGCGCAGGCCAGGCCGCTCGAACACAACGGCTTCAAGGTGGCGCTCGGCATCGAGACGGTGACCGACGCGCTGATGCTGGCCCGGGACAGGAGCTGAAAAATGGCAACCACGACAAGCAACCCCCAACGCGGCGCGCGGCCCGGTGCCGAGCGCGTCGATGCGCACGACAAGGTGCGCGGCGCCACCCGCTATGCGGCCGACGATGCGCGCGCCGGCCTGCTGCATGCCGCGCTCGTGCCATCGCGCATCGCGCGCGGCAGCGTGGCGCGCATCGACACCGGCGCCGCCGAGCGCGTGCGCGGCGTGCGCAAGGTCTACACGCACCAGAACATCGGCGCCTTCGAATCGGGCGGTTTCCTGATGGGCGGCGGCTTCGGCTTCCAGAGCTTCTATCCGCTGCGCTCGGCGCAGATCGCCTACCGCGGCCAGACCGTCGCGATGGTGGTCGCCGACACGCTCGAGGCCGCGCGCGAGGCGGCGGCCCTGGTGGAGGTGCGCTACGAGGCCCAGCCCTTCGTCGCGGGCATCGATGCGCCCGACGCGCAGCCGCAGGCCCAGTCCGCGCTGCTGCCGCAGCCGATGTTCGCCGACCGCCGCGTGGGCGATGCCGAGGCCGCGCTGGCCGCGGCGGCCTTCACGGTGGAGGCGCGCTACGAGCTGCCGATCCAGCACCAGAACCCGATGGAGATCATCGCGACCGTGGCCGAATGGAACGAGGGCGTACTGACCGTGCGCGAGCCGACGCAGAACGCCGAGGGCGTGCGCCACGGCCTCGCGAAGCAGCTCGGCATGGAGCCGGCGCGCGTGCGCGTGCTCTCGCCTACGCTCGGCGGCGGCTTCGGGCAGAAGAACTCGCTGCAGTCGCACACCGCGGCGGTGGCGATCGCCGCGCGCGAGCTCGGCCGGCCGGTCAAGCTGGTGCTGACGCGCGCGCAGCTGTTCCACAACGCCAGCTTCCGGCCTGCGAGCCGCCACCACGTGCGCCTGGGCGCGGACCGCGAGGGCCGGCTGGTCGCGGCGGTGCACGACATCGACCAGCAGACCTCGCGTCACGACCTCTTTCCCTCGAGCGGCAGCGAGATCACCTCGCGGCTGTACGGCGTGAAGCACTTCCTCGGCCGCGACCGGCTGGTGCGCACCGACGTGCAGACGCCGGGCTACATGCGCGCGCCCTTCGAGCATCCGGCCGCCTTCGCGTTCGAGAGCGCGGTCGACGAGATGGCGTACCTGCTGGGCCGAGACCCGGTGGCCTTCCGGCTCGGCAACGACACCGCGGTCGATCCGCTGACCGGCAAGCCCTTCTCCTCGCGCCACCTGGCCGAGTGCCTGGTGCAGGGCAGCGAGGCCTTCGGCTGGGCGCGGCGCGACATGGCGCCGGGTTCGATGCGCGCCGCCGACGGCAGCCGCATCGGCTGGGGCGTGGCCGTGGGCGCCTACAAGGCCGCGATGGCGCCGGCCTTCGCCACCGTGGGTCTGGCCGGCGACGGCCGCGTGCGCGTGGCCGTGGGCGGCCACGAGATGGGGCAGGGCATGCGCACCGCGATCGCGCTCACCGTGTCACGCGTGCTCGGCGCGCCGGTGGCCGCGGTGGAGATCGCGCTCGGCGACACCGGTGCCGCGCCGCAGCACCTGACGGCCGGCTCCTGGGGCACCGCGACCGCGCTGCCGCCGGTGCAGGAGGCGGCGCAGCGGCTGATGGAAGACCTGCGCACCCACGCCCCCGGCGCGGGCACGAACGCCACCGCGCTCGAACTGCTGCGCGCCTCGGGCCGCGCGCAGGCCGAGGCCGAGAGCCGGCGTCGCGCACCCGGCCAGCCCGAGCAGGTCTACGGCCGGCTCACGGGCGGGCTGCCGGCCGCGGCCGGGCCGGTCTATCCCGACTACGTGGGCTTCAGCTTCATCGCGCACTTCGTCGAGGTGCGCATCGAGCCGACCACGCGTCGCATCCGCGTGCCGCGCGTGGTGAGCGTGGCCGACTGCGGCGCGGTCGCGAGTCCGCGCACCGCGCGCAGCCAGGTCGAGGGCGGCGTGGTCTGGGGCATCGGCGCCGCGCTGCGCGAGGCCAGCGAGGTCGATCCGCGCCATGGCGGCTTCCTCAACGCCGACCTGGCCGAGTACGTGCTGCCGGTGGCGGCCGACATCGGCCGCATCGAGGTCGGCTTCGTCGGCAAGCCCGACACGCGCTTCAACGCGCTCGGCGTGAAGGGACTCGGCGAGGTCGCGATGGTGGGCGTGGCGCCCGCGATCGTGAACGCGGTGTTCCATGCCACGGGCAAGCGGCTGCGGCGGCTGCCGCTGCGGCTGGAGGATCTGCTCGACTGAATTCGGGGACCGGACGCAGAGGACGCGAAGGTTTCGCGAAGGGCGCGAAAGAATGCAAGCAAGGAATGGTGATCGCCTCGCATGCGTGGCGCTTCTCGTCCGCGCGACCGTCGATCGCGCACGGCCCCCTTCAAGGCTGTTCTTTTGCGTCTTTCGCGCAACCTTCGCGCCCTCTGCGTACGGCTGTCCGATCCCGATCCCCGATCGAGTCGCGACCAGGCCTCAAACCTCCAAGCCGCCCTGCAGCAGCCCGGCGAGCGTGCCCACCAGCGCCTCGCGCTGCGGCGCGGGCCGCCACAGCGCGCGCACCGCCTGCAGCGCGCCGGCCGCGCCCTGGCCGCTCTCCCATTCGGGATGGCTGCGCGCCGGCTGCGCGGCACGCAGCGCGGCGGCGATGGCCTCGCCGGCCGCGTCGGCGCCGGCGTCCACCGCCTCGATGCGCTGCGTGGCGGCATGGCCGCGGCGCTCGAGCGCGCGCGCGAGCTGCAGCTGCCAGGCCGCGAGCGTGAACAGCACGCCGTCCTCCACCGTGAGCTCGTGCACGTCACGCAGCTTGTTCGCGAGCTTGCGGCCCAGCGGGCCCCAGCCCTGCGAGACCGCGCTGCCGATCGCGCTGCCCAGCGCCACGCCGGCGCCGAGCGAGAGGCCGGCCACCGCGAGATCGGCCACCGCGCCGACCGCGGCGCCGATGGCCGCGCCCTTGCCCAGGCGCAGGCCCGCGTCCTTCATCGCCTCGGGGTTGAAGAAGTCGAGCGCCCAGCGGCCCTCGATCATCGGCAGCGGCGCCTCGGCCGCGTCGCCCTGGCGAAAGCCGTAGAGCGCGAGCAGGTCGTCGGCGCAGCGCTGCGCCTTGTCGAACACGGTCTTGCGCAGCGCGGCGACCAGCGCGTCGCGGCGCGCGGGATCGGCGAACTCGGTGGCCGGCACGCTGCGCCGCAGCGCGGTGGCGTCGACCAGCAGCTCGGCCACGCGCGCGGCGGCCGCGCGGCGCCGCGCCGCGGCCTCGGCCTCGAGCGCATCGGCCACGCCGCGCAGCAGTTCGCGCCGGTCGCGCAGCAGCGTCGCGAGGTCGCCGTAGAGATCGCGCTCGGCGCCCACGAAGGGCGCGGCCGCGTCGAAGCGCACCTGCACGTGCAGGCCGTAGGCCGAGAGCAGTTCCTTCCAGGCGGCTTCGCGGCTGGCCGCGTCGCGCACGAAGTTGAGCACCGGCAGCACCGGCCGCGCGCAGGCATTGAGCAGCTCGATCTCGTCGCGGAACTTGGGCAGCACCGGTTCGCGCACGTCGATCACGAGGAAGGCGGCGTCGATGTCGAGCATGGCGCGCAGCACCTTGGCTTCCTGCTCGAAGGCGCCGTGCGCCTCGGGGCCCTGCAGGAAGCGGCGGATGCGCTCGGGCGGCGTGGCCTGGCCCGCGGGATCGATGCGCGCGAGATGCTCGCGCAGGGCCACCGCGTCCTCGAGGCCCGGCGTGTCGTAGAAGCGCACGGTGGGGCGACCGTCGATCTCGAGGTCGACCGACTCGACATGGCGCGTGGTGCCGGGGCGGTCGGACACCGCGCCGAAATCGATGCGCCGCGTGAGCGTGCGCAGCAGCGAGGTCTTGCCGGCATTGGTGTGGCCGACGACGGCGATGCGGATCGGCTCGCTCATGGCGCAACGGTGTCGGTGGAGCCCAGCAACTCGCCGAGCGAGGTGCCCGCGGCCACGCGTTCGAGGCCGGCGTCGCGCAGCCACGCGAGCCAGCGCGCGATCGCCGGGCCGTCGTTGCCGCCCTCGGCGATCAGCCACAGGCGGCACTCGCCGCTGTGCGCGAGCAGGTCGCGCACGAAGCGCTCGGTGCCGCGGTCGGGGCTCGCGGCCGCGCGGCAGGCCAGCACCACGCAGCGCGGCCGTGCGAGCGCGAGCCGGTCGAGCAGCGCGCGGCGCTCGGGCGCGCTGCCGTCGATGCGCTCGAGCTGCAGGTCCGCGGGCAGGCCCTCGGGCGGCCAGCCGATGTCGGGCGGCAGTTCGAAGCCGACCAGCACGCGCAGGTCGCGCAGGTCCGCGGGCGCGAGGCCCACGGGCGCCTCGCGCGCGCGGCGGCCCGGATCGGCATCGACGATGGCGCTGGGCGCGAGCGCCGCGAAGCGGGCCGCGAGCTGGCGGTAGTAGGGCGCGTCGAGCGCGGGCTGCAGCGCCTGGCGCCGATGGCGCCACACGGCGGTGCTCCAGAGCAGCAGCACGAGGCGCGGCAGCAGCCCGTAGGTGAGGATGCAGCCCGTGAGCCACAGCGCCCAGGTGCGCTGGCCCGAGGCCGGCGGCGCGGTGGCCAGCACGGTGGCGGCGTCGGGCACCGGGAAGCCCAGGCGCGACGGCGCCCAGCCCAGCGCATCGACCGCGCGCACGAAGAAGGCGGGATCGAGGATGGTGGTTTCCCAGCTCAGCGTGTAGCTGCGGAAGGCCAGCGCGAACAGCATCGCCGCGAGCACCACCGCGAAGGACAGCGACCAGATGCCGTGGCTCACGATGCCGAAGGCCCAGGGCAGCAGCCTCGCGCGGCCCAGCAGGCCGGTGGTGGCGCGCACGAGCAGCGGCGCCTGGCCGTGCCGGCCGCCGGCCACGCGCGCGGTCAGCGAGAGCCAGATCCAGCCCAGCGAGGCCGCGCTGAACGAGGCCAGCGGCAGCCACAGCCCGAGCAGCCACAGCAGCAGCGTCAGCAGGTGCACGCCGAGCAGGCTCACGAGCGCGACGATCACGTTGATGTGACGCTCGCCGCCGCCCACCACGTTGCCCGCGAGCGCGAGGCCGGCGACGACGATGAGGGCCACGAGCCCGAGCAGCACCCAGGGCGACCATTGGCGCGCGCGCCGCAGTTCGGCCTGCAATCCGAGTCGTTCGCCGAGCTGGCGCGCGCGTTCGGCGATGCGTGCCGGCGTGTGCGGCGCCTGCGCGGCGATGCGCATGGCCTGCGCGTCGTCGAGCGGGCCGTTCTGCTCGGCCCATCGGATCGCCTCGGTGATCACCGCATCGGAAAAGTCGGGGTTCTCGCGCAGTGCGGTGGTGGTCAACAGCGTCCCTTCGCGAACAGAGGCAGGGCCGGCGGAAAGCCGACGATGAGCCCTCGGCCGAGGGCGGCTCAGCGCGCGGATTATGCCCGGCGCCCCCAAAGCAAAACGGGGCCGCAGCGCGGCCCCGTTCCTCTCTGGCGTGTGGATGGTTCGAGGGGGACTGACGTCTTTCAGCGCAGGCCGAAGAACGAAAGCACGGCCACGACCACGACGACCAGACCGACGATGTAAATGATGGAATTCACCGCGAGCACTCCACGTTGTTGACGATGGTCCCAGCATCACGGCGCAGGGGGTACCCAGGGTGTCGGCGGGGGGCGGCGGGTTCTGTAGGACTTGCAGGGCCGGTCGTGACATACCTTCCGCTGCCCGGGTCGGCCTAGCAGGCTGTTGAATTTCTCCGGGGAACTGCTGGTTCGGGAAGAGACTGATGCTGGTACGGTTGAAGTGACGCAACGACGTGGGGTGATACCGATGCGCGGATCAGATGGGATGCAGGAAGGCCTGTTCACGCTGGCCAAACTTGATGACTTCGTGCCGCCAGACCATCCGCTGCGAGCCATCCACGGGCTGGTCAATGAGGCACTGGTCGGCTTGAACGGTCTGTTCAACACGATCTACGCCGAGACTGGGCGAGCGTCGATTGCCCCCGAGAAGTTGCTACGGGCAATGCTGATCCAGGTGTTCTTCTCCGTGCGCAGCGAACGGCAACTGATGGAGCAGGTTCGCTACAACCTGCTATTTCGTTGGTTCATCGGGCTGGCCATCGATGACGAGGTCTGGGACCACTCAGTCTTTTCCAAGAACCGTGATCGCCTGCTGGAGCACGCTGTCGTCGAGAGCTTCTTCGCCCAGGTGATGCGACTGGCTGACAAGCGCAAGCTGCTGAGCAAGGAGCACTTCTCGGTGGACGGCACGCTCATCCAGGCTTGGGCCAGTCACAAGAGCTTCTTGCCCAAGGACGGCGACGGGCCCGGGGCGGGTGGCGGCCCCGCAGGTCGCAACCAGGAGCGCGATTGGAAGGGCCGACCACGCAGCAACGATACGCACCAGAGCAAGACAGATCCGGATGCCAGACTGTTCCGCAAGGGCGCCAGCACTGCAGCGATCCTGGCGTATCAAGGCCATGTGCTGATGGAGAACCGCAACGGTCTGGTTGTTGGCGCGGTGGTTACGTACGCCGACGGCTACGGCGAGCGCTCGGCAGCATTGGCGATGCTCGACACCGTCCCCGGAGCACACCGTAAGACGGTCGCAGCCGACAAGGGCTACGACACGCGAGACTTCATCGCCGACTGCCGCAAGCGCGGCGTGACGCCGCACGTGGCCAGCCACACGACGCGTTGGGGTGGCAGCGCCGTCGATGGACGAACGACTCGTCACGCCGGCTACGCTGCCAGCCAGGTCGTGCGCAAGCGCATCGAAGAGCACTTCGGCTGGGCGAAGACGGTCGGGAGGATACGACAGACGATGTACCGCGGACTCCAGCGTGTCGACCAGCAGTTCAAGCTCACCATGACGGCCAGCAATATCGTGCGGATGGCTCGAATGCTGTGCATTGGGCCTCAAAGGGCTGTGCAATGAGCCCACGAACGGCCCCCTGCCCGACGTGTGGCGCACGTGCGCAAAGCCTCATCGGTCCAAACCGACAGCCAAGCCCTGGCCAATTCGGCTTCAACCGCCTGATCAAGCTAACCAATCGACGTTTGCAACGTCGAATTTCAACAGCCTGCTAGGACTTCGTCTTGCGCGCCGGCTTCGAGGGCGCCTCGGGCCCGAGTGCCTGCTGCAGCAGCCAGCGCATCGCGGCACGCACCTCGGCGGCATCGGCGCCCGCCTCGATCTCGAGCGCGGCGCGGTCGAAGGCGGCCGACAGCAGCTGCGAGAGCGCATCGAGCGAGACCTCGCCGCGGCCCATGCCGGCCTCGGCCAGTCCCTGGCGCAGCGAACGGGCCGCGTTCGCATCGTCCATCGCCATGATCTCCGCCATGCCGAGCACGGCCGGCCCGTCGATCAGCAGCAGCCGGGTGCGGCCCGGCACGGTCATCGCGCGCAGGTAGGCATCGCTGCCGATCAGCAGCGCCTCGCGCGGCGCCAGCGCCTCGGGCGTGGCGGCCGCGATCTCGGCGGCCACCGCGCGCGACTCCTGCTCGAGCACATGGCGAAACAGGTCGCGCTTGTCGGCGTAGTGGTGATAGAGCGCGCCGCGCGTGATGCCGGCCGCGGCCACGATGTCGGGCGTGGAGGTCTGGCCATAGCCCTGGTCGACGAAGAGGGCGCGCGCCGCCTCGGTCAGCGCCTGGCGCGTGGTCTCGGTGCGCTCCTTGTTGGTCCGGATGATCTTGGAGGTCATTTACATGCAGACTGTATGTATGTATATTCAATCAAACATACAGACTGTATGTCAGTTTCAGCCATCCCAAGGAGCCCTCATGAAAGTCACGAGCTACTACCCGGTCATCATGACCAATGACGTCGCCGGCACGGCGGACTTCTACCAGCGCCACTTCGGCTTCGCGCCGCTGTTCACGAGCGACTGGTACGTGCACCTGCAACTGGAGGGCGAGCCCTCGGTCAACCTCGCGGTGCTCGACGGCCGGCACGAGACCATTCCCGCCGCGGGCCGCGGCAAGGTGGCGGGCGGGCTGCTGTTGAACTTCGAGGTGGACGATCCCGATGCGGTGTACGACCGCCTGGCCGCGGCCGGCCTGCCGGTGCTGCTGCCGCTGCGCGACGAGGCCTTCGGCCAGCGCCACTTCATCACCAGCGACCCGAACGGGGTGCTGATCGACATCATCAAGCCGATCCCGCCGAGCGGGGAGTTCGTGGCGCAGTACGAGGCGGGCGCGCTGCCGACCTGATCGGCCCGATCGGTCGGCGGCGAGGCTCAGGCCAGCGCCGCCTCTTCCTCGTCGAGCGCGTCGCCCAGGAAGCCGCCGCTCTGGTGCGCCCACAGCCGCGCATAGAGCCCGCCCTTGGCCATCAGCGTGCGGTGGTCGCCTTCCTCCACCACGCGGCCCTCGTCGAGCACGATCAGCCGGTCCATCGCCGCGATGGTCGACAGCCGGTGCGCGATCGCGATCACGGTCTTGCCTTCCATCAGCGTGTAGAGGCTCTGCTGGATCGCGGCCTCGACCTCGGAGTCGAGCGCGCTGGTGGCCTCGTCGAGCAGCAGGATCGGCGCGTCCTTGAGCATCACGCGCGCGATCGCGATGCGCTGGCGCTGGCCGCCCGAGAGCTTCACGCCGCGCTCGCCCACGTGGGCCTCGTAGCCGTGGCGCCCGCTGGCGTCGCCCAGCGTGCCGATGAAGTCGTGCGCCTCGGCGCGGCGCGCGGCGGCCTCGATCTGCGCCGGCGTCGCGTCGGGACGGCCGTAGGCGATGTTGTCGGCCACCGAGCGGTGCATCAGCGAGGTGTCCTGCGTCACCATGCCGATGTGGCTGCGCAGCGAATCCTGCGTGGCCAGCGCGATGTCCTGGCCGTCGATCAGGATGCGGCCGCTCTCCAGGTCGTGGAAGCGCAGCAGCAGGTTCACCAGCGTCGACTTGCCGGCGCCCGAGCGGCCCACCAGGCCGATCTTCTCGCCGGGCGCCACCGTCAGCGTGAGGTCCTCGATCACGCGCCGGCCGCCGGCCGCGCCGTAGCGGAAGCTCGCATGCTCGAAGCGCACCTCGCCGCGCGGCACCTCGAGCGGCTTGGCGCCCGGCGCATCGAGCACGGCGCGCGGGCGCGACAGCGTCTTCATGCCGTCCTGCACCGTGCCGATGTTCTCGAACAGGCTGGTCATCTCCCACATGATCCAGTGCGACATGCCCTGCAGCCGGAGCGCCATGGCGGTGGCCGCGGCCACCGCGCCCACGCCGACCGCGCCGGTGGACCACAGCCACAGCGCCGTGCCCGCCATGCCTGCGGTCAGGCCCATGCTCAGCGTGTGGTTGACGATCTCGAAGGCGCTCACCAGCCGCATCTGGCCGTAGCCGGTGTGCATGAACTCGCGCATCGCGTCGCGCGCGAAGCCGGCCTCGCGCTGCGTGTGCGAGAACAGCTTCACCGTCGCGATGTTGGTGTAGGCATCGGTCACGCGGCCGGTCATCAGCGCGCGCGCATCGGCCTGCGCCTTGCCGACCGCGCCCAGGCGTGGCACGAAGTAGATCAGCGCGCCGATGTAGAAGGCCAGCCAGATCACGAACGGCCAGATCAGCTGCGCGTCGAGCACGCCCACCAGCACGATCATGGTGGCGACATACACGCCCATCGCCACCAGCACGTCGGCCAGCACGAACACGGTCTCGCGCACCGCGAGCGCGGTCTGCATCACCTTGGCCGTGATGCGGCCCGCGAACTCGTCCTGGTAGAAGGCCATGCTCTGGCCCAGCATCAGGCGGTGGAAGTTCCAGCGCAGCCGCATCGGCAGGTTGATCGCGAGCGTCTGGTGCTTGACGATGGTCTGCAGCGCGACCACCGCGATGCTGGCGACCAGCAGCCCGGCCATCCATGCGAGCGTGGTGCCGCGGTCTTCCCACAGGCGCGAGGGCGCCTGGCCGCCGAGCCAGTCGACCACGCGTCCGAGCAGCGCGAACAGCAGCGCCTCGAAGGTCGACATCACGGCGGTGAGCACCGCCATCGCGAGGATCTTGCCGCGCACGCCCTGCGTGCAGGCCCAGAGGAAGGCGAAGAAGCCTTGCGGCGGAAGCGGAGGTTCGGCGGCGGGGTAGGGGTGTAGAAGTTTTTCGAAGAAACGGAACAAGGACTGACTCTCCCGAAGAGCCGAAGACTGTAGCCGCGAGCGCATGACCTTGCCCTGAAAAGGTGCGTTTCTTCAGCTTCTGCGTGGTTTGCGCGACGAAGTGGCGGGAACGGGCGCGGTCTTTGGTTCGAGCGCCGCGAGCCGCTCGCCGAGGAAGTCGATGAAAGTACGCAGCTTGGGCGCCATGTACTGGCGGCTGGTGTAGACCGCGAACAGCGTCACCGGGTGCGGTTCGTGGTCGGGCAACAGGCGCACCAGCCGGCCCTGCGCGAGGTCGTCCTCGAGCAGCCAGCCCGGCATGAACGCCACGCCCATGCCCGCGCGCACCGCATGCAGCGTGAGCGTGGTGTCGTCCGAGCGCATGACCGGCGTGAGCCGCAGCGGAAACAGGCGCCCGCCCGGCCCGGTGAGTGCCAGGTGGTCGAGCGCCACGTAGCTCGGCACGATCGCGCCGAGCCGCGCCACCTCGGCCGGCACCGCGGGGCTGCCGCCCATGCGCGCGAGGTACTCGGGCGTGCCCGCGAGGAAGAAGGGCACGCGGCACAGCGGCCGCGCGATCAGCGCGGGCGAGGGCTCCTGGGTGGCGCGCAGCGCGAGGTCGTAGCCGTCGGCCGCGAGGTCGACCTTGCGGTTCTCGAGGTGGATGTCGAGCAGCACCTCGGGATAGCGGTCGCGGTAGTCGGCCAGCACCTGCGCGAAGCGCGCGGTGGCGCACCACACGGGCGCGCTGAGCTTGAGCTGGCCGCGCGGCGCCTCGCGGGTCTGGCCGATCGCGGCCTCGGCGGCGTCGAGCAGGTCGAGCGCGCGCCGGCTCTGCTCGTACCAGGCGGTGCCGGCCTCGGTCAGGCTCAGGTGGCGGCTCGAGCGGTGCAAGAGGCGCGCGCCCAGCGACTTCTCGAGCTGCGCCACGTGCTTGCTGGCCATCGGCGCCGACAGCCCGAGCCGCTCGGCGGCGGCCACGAAGCTGCCCGATTCGACGACCTCGCGGAACACGCGCAGGCTGGTCATGCGGTCCATCGATGATTTCCTCTGGAGAAACGATTCGATGAATCGTAGCCTGTCGATTTCCTCGCAGGAAATATCTACAGTCGACGCAACGCCTTCAAGGAAGCAACGAATGACCCACGACAACCCGAACCGCCTGCCCACCTACTTCATCTCGCACGGTGGCGGCCCCTGGCCCTGGATGAAGCGCGAGATGGGCGCCACCTACGACCGGCTCGCCGCCGCGCTGGCCGACATGCCGCGCCAGCTCGGCCGCACGCCCAAGGCCATCCTCATGGTGTCGGCCCACTGGGAGGCGCCGGTGTTCACGGTGCAGGGCAACCCGCGCCCGCCGATGATCTACGACTACGGCGGCTTCCCGGCCCACACCTACGAGGTGCACTACGACGCGCCCGGCTCGCCCGAGCTCGCGCAGCGCGTGCAGTCGCTGATCGCCGCGGCCGGCCTGCCGGCGGCCGTCGATCCCGAGCGCGGCTACGACCACGGCATGTTCTCGCCGATGGCCGCGATCTATCCGCAGGCCGAGGTGCCGGTGGTGCAGCTGTCGCTGCGCCGCGGTCTCGATCCGGCCGAGCACATCGCGCTGGGCCGTGCGCTCGCGCCGCTGCGCGACGAGGACGTGCTGATCGTCGGCAGCGGCCTGAGCTATCACAACCTGCGCAACTTCGGGCCGCAGGCGCATGGCGTGTCGAAGGCCTTCGGCGACTGGCTCGACGCCACCTCGGTCGAGGCCGCACCGGCGCAACGCGTGCAGCGCCTGCAGGACTGGGCCGCCGCGCCCTCGGCGCGCATGGCGCATCCGCGCGAGGAGCACCTGATTCCGCTGATGGTGGCGGTGGGCGCGGCCGAGCAGGAGGCGGGCGAGCGCGTCTATCACGAGGAGGCCTTCATGGGTGGCCTCGTGGTGTCGAGCTACCGCTTCGGCGGCGCGGGCTACTTCTGATCGACCCGGCGCTCGGCGCCGTCTGAATCGACCAGCCCGACGCGCTGCTGCCGGCCCCAGGTGCCGCGTCCGGTCAGGAAGGTCCACCAGCCCCAGGCCGCGCCCGTGTGGCGCAGCAGCTGGAAGGTGAAGGGCTCGATCAGCGCGGCCGCGAAGGCCTGCAGCATGCCGGCCTCGCCGTCGTGGCCGACCCAGCGCCGGTACAGGTGCACCGACCACAGGTGGAAGAAGAGGTCGAGCACGATCTTGGCGGCGATCACGCCGGCCGCGGGCAACAGCACGCCGAAGTCGCCGCGCACCAGGTACATCACGAGCAGTCCGAAGGCCGCGAGGCCGTACAGCGGCTGCAGGGTGTCGATGGCCTTGACCGGCAGCATCGCGGTGCCGAGCCAGCCGTAGCGGCGGTCGCCGACCATCGCTCGGTACCAGTACTGGGTCTGCAGGAAGCCGCCGAACCAGCGCCGGCGCTGGCGCAGGAAGGCGCCCACGCTGCTGGGCGCGTCGGTGCGCGCCTGCGCGTCGCCGAGCACGCGCACGCGCCAGTCGAGGCCGTGCGCCTGGGCATGGCGGTGCAGCCTGTGGATGAGCTCGTAGTCCTCCACCAGGCAGTCGGTGTCGAAGCCGCCCACCGCGCGCACCGCGTCGCGCCGGAAGCCCGCGAAGGCACCCGAGATCAGCAGCAGGCCGTCGACACGCATCCAGGCATAGCGCGAGAGGAAGTTGCGGATGTACTCGTAGGTCTGGAACCACTGCAGCAGCCGACCGCCCAGCGTGCGGCTGCACACCGGCGTGATGACGCCGGTGGCCGCCACCAGCGCGGGTTCGTCCGAGAAGGCGCGGCGCACCGCGGCGATGGCATGCGCATCGAGCAGGGTGTCGCCGTCGACGGTGAGCACGGTCTCGGTGGCTATGCACAGCACCGCGACGTTCAGCGCCACCGCCTTGCCGCCGTGCGGCAGCCGCAGCCAGTGCAGATTGGGATGCAGGGTGCTCGCGGCGCTGAGCTGCCCCGGCTCGGGCGCCTCGAGCCCGTAGCGCGTGGTGAGCAGCTCGGCCGTGCCGTCGGTCGAGCCGTCGTCGGCGATCACGATGCGGTCGGGCGCATCGGTCTGGCCCAGCAGCGCGGCCAGCGTCACGGGCAGCACCGCGGCCTCGTCGTGCGCGGCGACGATCACGCCCAGCGTGGCGCGGTGCGGTGCCACGGCGGGATGCGGCAGGGGCGCCGAGGCCAGCGCGATGCCGCGCGGGCGCAGGATCGCGAGCGTCTGCCAGCCCACGAACAGCAGCAGCACGGTGTCGTAGAGCACGTAGACCACGCCCACCGACCAGGCCTGCACGTTGCCCAGGCGGAAGGCCATGGCGAACAGCAGGCCCCACAGCAGCAGCACACCGCCATGGATGAGCCAGCTTCGCAGCGGCGTGGCGGGGGGCGAGAGTCGCGGTGACGCGGCGACGAAGGCGGAGCGGAGCAGGTCGTTCAAGACAGGGGCGCCAGGGCGATGGGAAGGTGTACGCACGGAACGGGCCGGCGGTTTCGAATGTCCGAGGCCGAAGACCGGACAATCGCGCGCCTGACAGGCTGAGTCGGACTCCCGCCGAAAATTCCCGCATGCCCCCTCACCATCGCTACACACGCACCGCCATCGCGCTGCACTGGATCATCGCACTGCTGATGGTCGTCAACATCGCGCTGATCCTCTCGGTCGACCGCTTTCCCGACGACTGGGTGCGCCCGGCCATCGACACCCACAAGTCGATCGGCATCACCGTGCTGGGGCTGGTGATCCTGCGCATCCTGTGGCGCGCCACTCACCGGCCGCCGGCCATGCCCGGCAGCTACGGCCGGCTCGAACGCATCGGCGCGCATGCGGCCCATGGCGCGCTGTACCTCGTGATGATCGCGCTGCCGCTGTCGGGCTGGATGCACGACTCGGCCTGGAAGGACGCGGCCACGCACCCGATGCAGCTGTTCGGGCTGTTCGAATGGCCGCGCATCGGCTGGATCATGGACATCGAGGCCGCCGCGAAGGAGAACCTCCACACCGTGCTGGGCGGCGTGCACACCTGGGCCGGCTATGTGCTCTACGTGCTCTTCGCGCTGCACCTGATCGGTGCGCTCAAGCACCAGTTCCTCGACGGCGAGGCCGAGCTGCAGAGGATGCTGCCATGAGCGCGGGCCTGTCCGGACTCTCGGCCGCGACCGAGGAAGAAGCCCGCGCGGTCATCGCGCGCGTCGACGCGTTGTCGACCCATCACGACATCGAGCAGGCCGGCGTGCGCATCCGCTGGCGCCGCTTCGGTCCCGCCGACGGCGGCGCCCATCCGCCGCTGGTGCTGCTGCATGGCGGCCACGGCAGCTGGATGCACTGGCTGCGCAATGCCGAGGCCCTGTCGGCCGAGCGCGCGCTGTGGCTGCCCGACATGCCGGGCTTCAACGATTCGGGCACGCCGCCCCCGCCGGCGCCCGACGAGCATCCGCTCGCGCCCTCGCTCGCGGCGCTGGCCGGCTCGCTCGATGTGCTGATCGGCGCCGGCACGCCGATCGACCTCGGCGGCTTCTCCTTCGGCGGCGTGGTGGCCTCGCAGTTCGCGCTGCACCGGCGCGCGGTGCGCCGCATGCTGCTGGTGGGCAGCGGCGGCCACGGCACGATGCGGCGCATGGCGGTCGAGATGATCAACTGGCGCCTCGCGCAGGACCGCGAGGCGGAGCGCGCCGCGCTGCTGCACAACCTCGGCGCGCTGATGCTGCACGACATGTCGCGCGCCGATCCGCTGGCCTTCGAGATCCACGACATCGCCTGCCACGGCACGCGCTTTCGCAGCAAGGAGGTGTCGCGCCGCGGCGGCCTGCAGGTGGCGCTGGCCGAGATTCCCGGGCCCAAGCTCTTTCTCTGGGGCGAGTTCGACGTGACCGCCGATTCGCGCGCGCTGGTGGCGCGGCTCGTGGCCGAGGGGCCGCAGCGCGAAGGCGCCGTGGTCGACGGCGCGGGGCATTGGGTGCAGTACGAGCGGGCCGAGGAATTCAATCGGCGCGTGGCCGACTTCCTCGATCGCTGAGCGGCGTCAGCCCAGCACCTCGGCCGCGCGCCGCTTCCAGAACGCCGCGTCGGGCACCGGCCCCGCGCCGGCCGCGGCGTTCTCGGCCATGTGCGCCGCGCGGCTGGTGCCGGGGATGGTGCAGGTCACGGCCGGATGGCTCAGCACGAACTTCAGCAGCACCTGGGCCCAGCTCGCGCAGCCGACCTCCGCGGCCCAGCCCGGCAGCGCGCGCTCGCGCAGCCGGCGCAGCAGGCCGCCGCCGCCGAAGGGCATGTTGACGATCACCGCCACGCCGCGCTCGGCCGCCAGCGGCAGCAGCCGTTCGCCGGCGGCGCGCGCATCGAGCGAGTAGTTGATCTGCAGGAAGTCGAGCGGCTGCGCGCGCAGCACCGCCTCGACCTCGTCGTAGGCCGAGGCCGTGTAGTGCGTGATGCCCAGGTAGCGCACGCGGCCCTGCGTCTTCCATTCGCGCAAGGTCGCGAGCTGGGTGCGCCAGTCGACCAGGTTGTGGATCTGCATCAGGTCCACGCGCTCGGTGCGCAGCCGCGCGAAGGACTGCTCCATCTGCGCGATGCCGGCCTCGCGGCCCGAGGTCCAGACCTTGGTCGCGAGGAAGGGGCGGCGCGCGCCGCGGGCCGCCGCCGTGGCGGCCAGCAGCTCGCCGGTGCTCTCCTCGGAGCGGCCGTACATCGGCGAGCTGTCGATCACCGTGCCGCCCGCGGCGAACAGCGCCTCGAGCACGCCCGCGAGGCGCTGGTATTCCTCGCTGCCGGGACGCTGGTCGAAACCGATCCAGGTGCCGCAGCCGATCACGGGCAGCGCTTCCTGGGTGGAGGGGATGGGGCGGGTGTTCATGGTCGGCGGGGGCGTGGACCCGGCCGGCCGCTGCGCGAACGCGCTCAGCGCGGCGCTCGCGGGCAGGGCCGCGGCGAGCCGCAGGAACTGCGCGCGATGCATCGGCGCCGCGAGCGTGGGCCGGGAGGAGGGCGTCGGGCCGGGGGGCTTCATGGGAAGGGTGGAATCGACGATAGCACCGGCCCCTGCATCGCGCAGCGGCTCGCGGGGGCGGGCCGCGGGTTGGCGCCGATGCAACACCTTCGTCCGGTGGATTGCCCGCGGATGTTCCCGAATGTATCGTGCGCGTCCGCAGGTGGAGGGCCTGCCGTCCGGCCGTCGAGCGATCCGCCGGAGCCATCCCGCAAAACCATTCCGACAAGAGAGCCACGACCGTGACCCCGTTTCCCCGACCCATCGTCCGCCTGCTGCGCGGGTTCGTGCTGCTGCTGGCCGCGGCCCTGCTGGCCGCCTGCGTCGCGCCGCCGATCGCGCCCGAGCAGACCCTGACGGGCCATGAAGGCGCCGTGGTGATGAAGCTGATCACCAACAGCCCCGGCGAGAACGACCCGGCCGAAACGCTGTGGACCCTGCATCTCCAACGCGTGCTCGGGCCCGGCGAGAAGCAGACCGGCCAGGACATGGTGGTGCTGCAGCGCACGCGCCGTTCCACCTACACCACGGCCGTCTTCAGCGGCATGGTCGCGCCGGGCCGCTACATCATCAAGCACGCGGCGGGCGGCTCGGGCAACATGAGCTACACCTTCCCCATCGATGCGAAGTTCGGCAGCTTCGACGTGGTGCGCGACGAGGTCACGCTGCTCGGCACCTTGCTGATCCAGCCGCGCGGGGGCTCGCGCTTCGTCGTCGCCTACGTGCGGCCGGAGGAAGAACTGCAGAAGACCTTCGAGACCCTCTATCCCGCGCTGGCGGCGCAGACGCGCGATCGTCCGCAGCACGGTTTCATCTTCACGCCCGACCTGCATCGCCGCGCCGCGCTGGCGCCGCAGCTCAAGCGGCTCGCTTCCGCCTGGCATGGCCTGGCACAGACCGCCGACGGCGAGTTCATGGCCGGCGCCAAGCTCGGCAAGGTGCTGTGGCGCAAGAGCGGCGAGAGCCGCTGGCGCGAGATCGACGCGAAGACCTGGCGCGAGGTGCTGTCGGTGCGGCCGTACCGCGGCGGCCTGCTGGTGGCCGGCGAGGAAGGCCTGCTGCGCCTGTCGACCGACGAGGGCGATACCTGGAAGGACCTGCTGCCGCCCGACGACGGCCTGATCCAGGTGGCGCAGCCGATGCGCGACGGCAGCCTGGTGGTGGTCTCGCGCAGCGACAGCCTCTGGAGCGTCTACGCGTCGGCCGATCCGGGCGTCGGTTGGCGCAAGCTCGGCGAGTTCTCCGACAGCCGTTCGATCAACATGCCGTGGATGCGCAGCATGGCCTTCGGCACGCCCGACCGGGTGGGCGTGATGATGCCGAACGGCGACCTCCACGCCACCGACGGCCGCACGCTGACGCGCTCGAGCAATGGCCAGTCCACCCTCGACGTGAACGCGCTGCCCGACGGCACCCTGGTGTCGCAGACGGCGATCTTCACCAAGTCCACCATGCTGTCGCCGGACTGGGGGCAGACCTGGAGCGACCTCAACACCAGCCGCTTCGTCGTGACCATCGCCTTCAAGGACCGCCAGACGGCCTATGCGGTGGCGCCGATCGCACCCGGGCTGATGCCCGGTGCGATGGGGCTGATGACCACGCGCGACGGCGGCAAGAGCTGGACCCACACCGGCGGCTCGCCGAGCATCACGGGGCCGCAGGCCGTGCGCCAGATGATGGTGGACCGCTCCGACGGCTCCCTGATCGCCTTCCTGCCCGACAACCTGATCCTGCGTTCCGCGGACGAGGGCAAGAGCTGGAAGATCGTCAAGGACAACTGAAGCGCGGCGCGGTCCTCACTGCGCTTGCAAGACCTTGACCCCCGCGGCCCCACTCGCCGGCCGGTTCATGTACGCCAGCGTGCTGCCCACCAGCGCGCGCACGCCCACGCGCAGCGCCGATTCGTCGATCACGAACTCGGACGAGTGGTTGGGCGCGCCGTTGCGGTCGGCGAAGGGCGAGGCATTGAGGTGCCAGAACACGATCGGGATGTTCTTGCCGAAGGAGCCGAAGTCCTCCGAGCCCATGCTCGGCTGCGACTCGCGCGCCTTGCCGGGGCCGGCCGCGGTCTCGAGCGCCTGCGTCACGGCCTGCGTGGCGGCCGGATCGCTGACCAGCACCTCGTAGCCGGTGTCGATCGTGACCTCGGCCGTCAGGCCGTGGCTCTCGGCGATCTTCTGCGCCTTGAGCCGGATGGCGTCGTGCGCGGTCTTCTGGTTCTTCTGCGACAGCGAGCGCACCGTGCCGGCGATCTCGGCCGTGTCGGGCAGGATGTTGACGCGGTTGCCGCTCTGCAGCAGGCCCACGGTCACCACGGTCGGGCCGTCGAGCGGATCGATCTGGTGGCTCACGATGTTCTGCAGCGCCAGCGCGATCTCGGCCGCGGCCAGCGTGGGATCCTTCGCGGTCCAGGGCGAGGAGCCGTGGCCGCCCTTGCCCTTGAGCGCGATCTTGAACACGTCGCCGCTGGCCATCAGGCTGCCGCGCCGGTAGCTGATGGTGCCCGAGGGCGCGCGCGCACTGATGTGCTGGCCCATCACCACGTCGACCTTCGGGTTGTCGAGCACGCCGGCCTTGACCATCGCGGGCGCGCCGCTGGCCACCGGCCCCGGGCCCTGTTCCTCGGCGGGCTGGAACAGGAACACGACCGTGCCCGGCAGCTCGTCGCGCACCTTCGACAGCGCCTGCGCCGCGCCCAGCAGCATCGCCACGTGGGTGTCGTGGCCGCAGGCGTGCGAGACCGGCACGTCGCTGTTGAGCCAGGGCGCCTTCACGGTCGAGCGGAACGGCAGCTCGTTGCGCTCGGCCACCGGCAGCGCGTCCATGTCGGCGCGCAGCGCCACCACCGGGCCCGGCTTGCCGCCGCGCAGCACCGCCTTGATGCCGGTCTTGGCGACGCCGGTCTGGACCTCGATGCCGGGCATCTTCGCGAGCGCCGCGGCGATGTAGGCGGCCGTCTGCACCTCCTGGTACGACAGCTCCGGATGCTGGTGCACATGGCGGCGCCATTCGATCACCTGCGCCTCGGAGGCATCCGCGAGCGCCAGCGCGCGTGCCGTCAGCGCATGACCGGCATCGGGCGCCGGCGCGGTCTGGGCCGAGGCCGCGACGTGGAAGAGGCTGCCGGAGAGCATCAGCAGGGCGAAGCGGGAGCGGAGTTTCATGGGTGGCTGAAGGAGGAAGGGTGAAGGGGAGGTGTCGTGGCGGGTCGACCTTAGCGAAAGCCGGCGCGTCGGAAAAGACTCGAAAAACTCCAGGGCGATCAAAATCCCTGATCACCCCATTTCCTCGTCCTTCCATGAACCTGCGCCATCTGAAGATCTTCGAAGCGATCGCCGAGGCCGGCAGCATCCGCGCCGCGGCGCGGGTGGCCGGCCTCACGCAGCCCGCCATGACCTACGCGATGCGCGAGCTCGAGCAGAGCGTGGGCGCGCAGTTGCTGGTGCGCAGCGCCCAGGGCGTGTCGCTCACCGTGATCGGCGAGGCCCTGCTCCAGCGCGCGCGGCTGCTGGCCAACGAGGTGCGCCGCGCCGAGGACGAGATCGCCCAGCTGCGCGACGGTGCCGGCGGCCTTCTGCGCGTGGCCTTCAGCTCGTTCGCGGTCGAGCGGCTGCTGCCCGACGCGCTGCAGGACTTCCGCCGCAAGTGGCCGGGCGTCGCGCTCGAGCTGCAGGAGCTCAGCGGCGCCGACGTGAAGGGCCTCTGGAGCCGCGGCGATTTCGACTTCGCGATCCTCGGCGAACTCGAGCCCGATGCCGGCGACGGCGTGCATCGCGAGACGCTGCTCGAGTTCCCGCTCGCGGTGGTGGCCGGCGCGAAGCATCCGCTGGCGCGCGTGCGTTCGATGGCGAAGCTGCACGAGGCCATGTGGGTGGTGCCCTGGTACGGCGTCGAGCTGCTGCGCCGCCACTTCGCCGCGGCCGGCCTGCCGCCGCCGCGCGACATCGTGATCTGCCATTCGTGGCAGCTCGGCATCACGCTGGTGAAGAAATCCGGCGCGCTGACCCTGGCCGCGGCCTCGCTGTTCAAGCATGCCGTGGCGGCGCGCGGGCTGGTTGCGCTGCAGGTCGCGGACAGGCTGCCCCAGGTGCGGGTGTCGCTGCTGATGCGCGACCCCGCGGCGCTCACGCCGGCGGCGCGGGCGTTCTCGCAGTCGTTGAAGGCGGTGGCGGACGGGGTGTCGGCGGGGGGGCGGTAGCCGGCCGGCTCATTCCGCGCGAAGACACGCGGCGGTGCCTGTGCTCCAATCCCATTCCACCCTCGCCATCCCGCCGCATCCGCCATGGGCTTGCCGCTCCCGCTCGTCCGCCTGTCCTCGCTCGACCTCGTGCGCGGCTTCGTCGCGGTGGGGCGGCGCATGAGCATCTCGCTGGCGGCGCAGGACCTGTGCGTGACGCAGTCGGCGGTCAGCAAGCAGGTGCATGCGCTCGAGGCGCAGCTCGGCGTGAAGCTGCTGGTGCGCGGCCATCGCTCGATCTCGTTCACGCCCGAGGGCGAGCGGCTGTTCCGCAGCGCCGATGCGGTGGTGCAGCAGCTGCAGGAGGTGATGGGCGAGATCGGCCGCACCGGCGCGCAGCGGCCGGTGACGCTGAGCGCGAGCATCGGCGTCACGGGGCTGTGGCTGCTGCCGCGGCTCAGCCGGGTGCAGGACATCCATCCGGGCGTGGACGTGCGCGTCTCGGCCAACAACCGCGTGGCCGACCTGCGCAACGAGGGCATCGACCTCGCGATCCGCTACACCACGCCCGCGCTGGCGCCGGCGGGCGCGGTGCGGCTGTTCGGCGAAACGGTGGCGCCGGTGGCGCATCCCTCGCTGGCGCTGCCGCCGCTGGCCTCGGCCGAGGCGATCGCGGCGCTGAACCTGCTCGAGTTCGACGATGCGCAGCGGCCCTGGCTGCAGTGGCGCGACTGGCTGGCCGCGGCCGGCTGGGCCGACGCGAAGCCGCGCGGCATGCTGCGCTTCAACCAGTACGACCAGCTGATCCAGGCCGCGATGGCGGGGCAGGGCGTGGCGCTCGGGCGGCTCGAGCTGATCCAGCCGCTGCTCGACGACCGGCGGCTGGTGCGCGTGGAGGCCGCGTTGCCGGCCCAGCCCTCGGGCCATGCCTACTGGCTGATCCAGGCCGAGCCGCAGCCGCGCGAGGAAGTGCGGCACGTGGCCGAGTGGCTGGTGGCGGAAGCGAAGGGCTCCGCGCCGCACTGAGACCGTCAGGTTCAGGCGCCGGCCTGTGCGCGGGCGAACGCCAGCGCATCGTCGAGCCGGTCGTTGCCCCAGAACATCTCGTCGCCGACGAAGAAGGTGGGCGCGCCGAAGATGCCTTTCTCCATCGCGGTCTCGGTCTGGCGGCGCAGGCGCAGCTTGTTGGCGTCCGACAGCGCCTCGTCGATCACGCGGTGCGCCGGCAGGCCCATGTCGGCGAGCAGCGCGGCCATGGTTTCGGGCGCGTCGATGTCGCGGTCCTCGGCGAAGTTCAGCCGCATCGTGCGGCGGCAGAACTCGCCGATCCACGGCTGGCCGGAGCCGGCCAGCGCGATGCGCAGCGGCAGCACGGCGGCCCGCGGGAAGTGGCTGGGCCGCTGCCAGGGCAGGCCGTACTTGCGGCACTGGCGCACCATGTCCTTCCAGACGTAGTCGCCCTTTTCCTTCTGCAGCACGAAGGGCGAGGTCTCCCAGCCCAGCGCGCGGAACACCGGCCCGAGCAGGAAGGGCTGCCAGCGCAGCGCGACGCCGTGCGCGGCGGCGGCCTGCTCGATGCGCATCGCGCTGAGGTAGCTGTAGTTGCTGCCGAAGTCGAACCAGAAGTCGAGCGTGGGTGCGTTCATGGCCATGGCCTCCCTCACTCGAACACCACCAGGCAGCGCGCCTCGATGCTCTCGCGCAGCGGGGCATCGGCCGGCGCCAGCGGATGGTCGAAGGCCGCGTGCGGCGTGAAGCGCGCGACGCCGCCGAGCTGCGCGTCGTACTGCTTGAACACCAGCGCCTCGTGCCGGTCCATGCGCGAGAAGTACGACCAGCGGTGGGTGGGGGCATGGGTGGCGAGGTAGATCTCGCCGGTGCGCTTCGGATAGCGCACCTCGGCGTTCACCAGGTCGCGTGCCATCACCGTGCGCGCATCGCAGACGGCCAGCGGGGTGTCGAGCACCGGCCCGGCGATCGAGCGCCAGATGTTGACGATGCAGTAGCGCCGCACGGCGGCGGCCTCGGCCGCGCTCGCGAGCACCAGCGCGAGCCGGCGCCGGCCCGATTCCTCGGTGTAGTCGTTGTGGATGCGGCCGTTGGCGGCGGCCTTGCCGTCGGTCTTGCCGCGGCCGAAGTTCAGCGCGGCGCGCTCGGGCTCGCGCTGTCGCACCAGGTGGTCGAACACGTGGGCGCGCGCGCCGCCGGTGACCGCGAGCGCGAGCGCGGCCAGCTCGGGGTAGTAGACGGCCTGGACCTCGGCGTCGTCGAGGAAGTCGGCGACCGCGGTCGGCGCCTCGCGCAGCTCGAAGCCCTCGCGCTCGATGTGGGTCGCCCGGCCGCGGGCATCGGCGATCGGCATCGCGATCCGCTCGTACTCGCCGCTCTCCCAGGGCAGGCCGGGCGGCGGCGTGAAGGCGTAGCTGTAGGGCCGCAGCGCGGTCGGCCGCAGGTAGTTGAGGCCGGCCTCGATGTCGCCACTGGCGGGCAGCGGCGCGGCGGCGATGGCCGAGCCGGCGGGTGGGGAATGGGAAAGGGTGGCGTGCATTCCTGGGGCTCCTGGGACATGGCCCGCTGGCGACCGCGGCGGCCCATCCGCCGCGACCACGAGGACCATTCTTCGTGAAGCCATTGGAGCGGCTTCGGCGCGGGGCTTCAAACGAGATCTTGGCGCCATCGCATGAGCCATTGGAATGGGAGAAGGGGCCCTGCAAAGAAATTTGCCGACCCGATTGCGAACCCCTGAAATACTGGATAAAAATACAGTTAACAGTTTCATCATGGGCCTTCCTTCCCTCGCTTCCCTCTCTCCCGCCGCCGGCCGCGGCGTCTGGCATGCCGACGAGCTCGGCAGCGCCGACGCGCAGGTCATCGGCACCGGCCATGCCGCGCTCGACGCGCAGCTGCCGGGCGGAGGCTGGCCGGTCGGCGCCATGAGCGAGTTGCTGCAGGCCGCGCCCGAGGACCATGTCTGGCGGCTGCTGCTGCCCGCGCTGGTGCAGTCGGTGGCGGCGCGCGGCGGCCCCGTGGTGCTGATCGGTCCGCCGCGCGAACCCTTCGGCGCCTCGCTCGCGGCCCATGGCCTGCGGCCCGAGGCACTGATGTGGGTGCGCAGCGAGGCCTCGGCCGCGCGGCTGTGGGCCTGCGAGCAGGCGCTGCGCTGCGCCGAGGTGGGCGCGGTGCTGGCCTGGCTGCCGCAGGCGCGCGTGGGCGAGCTGCGGCGGCTGCAGCTCGCGGCCGCGCAGCACGAGGCGCTGCTGTTCGTCTGCCGGCCCGAGGCCGTGGCGCAGTCGGCCTCGCCCGCGCGGCTGCGGCTGCGCATCGCGCGCTGCGAGGCCGATCCGGCGCAGATCGAGCTGCACATCCTCAAGCGCCGCGGCCCGCCGCTGGCCGCGCCGGTGATGCTGCCGGCGCGCGGCGAGCGCATGGCGGCACTGCTCGCGGCCGCGCGGTTGCGGCGCAAGCTGCGCGCGCAGCAGCAGGGCGCCGTGGCGGTGGAGGCGGTGGAAGCACCGCCGGCCGCCAACGTGGTGCGCATCGACGCATGGAAGGCAGGAGGCGCCAATGCACTGGATCGCCTTGCAGTGGTCGCTTGAGGCGCAGGCCGAGGCCGGTGCCGCCACGGCCGCCGCCGATGCCATGCCCACGCCCGAGGCGCTGGGCTGGTGGGCGTTGCGCTACACGCCGCACGTGTGCTGGCTCGACGAGGCGCTGATGCTCGAGGTCTCGGCCTGCGAGCGCCTGTGGGGCGGGCGTTCCTCGCTGATGCGTCAGTTGCTCAACGAGAACCCCGTGCCTGCCGCCGCCGTGCTGCGCGGTGCGCAGGGCGCCACCAGTCTCGAGGCGCTGGCGCGGCTGCGGCTGTTCGTGCGCGAGGAGAAGCGGCCGCCCGAGATTCCCGCCGGCCTGCCGCTCGACACCCTGAGCGCCGCGCGCGAGCACCTCGATGCGCTCGCGCGGCTCGGCTGCCGCAGTTGGGGCGAGGTGGCGGCGCTGCCGCGCGGCGGGCTCTCGCGGCGCTTCGGCGCCGAGCTGCGCGCCGCGCTCGACATCGCCTGGGGCCTGCGCCCCGAAAGCCATGCCTGGCTCACGCTGCCCGACGTGTTCGAGCAGAAGCTCGAGCTGCCCGCGCTGGCCGAGACCGCGCCCGAACTGATGTGGTCGGCCAACCGGCTGCTGTCGGCGCTGCAGATCTGGCTGCGTGCGCGCCAGCGCGGCGCGCGCGCGCTCGAGCTGGAATGGACGCTCGACCTCAAGCGCTTCAACGGCGTGAACCTGCCGCCGACCCAGCAGATCGCGGTGCGTACCGCCGAGCCCACGCAGGACCTCGCGCACCTGCGCCGCCTGCTGTCCGAAAAGCTGGCTCTCGCCACGCTCGCCGCGCCTGCGAGCTGGCTCAAGCTGCGCTCGCTCGAGACCGATCCGTGGGCCGGGGCGAGCACCAGTTTTCTGCCGGAGGACAACCGCAAGGGGGACAAGTTGCACGAGATGGTCGAGCGGCTGAGCGTGCGGCTGGGGGCGATGCAGGTGCTGGTGCCGCGGGCGCGGGCGGATCACCAACCCGAACACACGCAGGTCTGGCGGCCGGCGCTGGGCCGCAGCGGCATCAAGTCCGCGGCACCCAAGGCACGGGCACGCGATGCCGCCGCGGCACCGGCCCAGCAGCCCGATGCCCTCTATCCCGCCTGGCTGCTGCCCGAGCCGCTGCGCCTCGAGATGGACGGCGAGCGGCCTTGCTACAAGGGTCCGTTGAGCAAGCTGATCGGGCCGCAGCGGGTCGAGACCGGATGGTGGGGCGGCGTGGACGAGGGCGGCCAGCCGGCGGTGCGCGACTACTACATCGCAGAGAGTCCCGAGGCCGGCCTGGTGTGGATCTTCAGGGAGCGCTCCGCGGCCTGCTTCGCCTCGGGCGAGGTGCGCTGGTTCCTGCAGGGGCTGTATGCCTGACTCGAGCGCCAAGCAGCGCAAGCCGGCCCCGGTGCAGCCCCTGCCGCGGCGCGAAGCGGTCGGCGTGCCGAGCCTGCCGGGCTATGCCGAGCTGCATTGCCTCACGCACTTCAGCTTCCAGCGCGGCGCTTCCACGCCCGAGGAGCTGGTGCAGCGCGCCTACCACCTCGGCTACGCGGCGCTCGCCATCACCGACGAATGCTCGGTGGCCGGCATCGTGCGCGCGCACGTGGCGTTGCGCGACCTGCCGGGGCAGCTCGACGAGTACGAGCGCGAGCATCCCGAGGAGCCGCCGATTCCGCGCCATCCCGAGTTCCGGCTGCTGTTCGGCAGCGAGTTCCGCTTCGAGCGCTTCAAGCTGGTGGTGATCGCGAACGACACCGAGGGCTGGGGCAACCTCTGCGAATTCATCACCGCCGCGCGCAACACCGAGCTGCCCAAGGGCGACTATCGCGTGACCTGGGACGGCAGCGACGTGGCCTCGCTGCAGCACTGCCAGGTGCTGTTCGTGCCGCAGCGCGTGCCCGGCGCCATGCTCGACGCCGAGGCGCTGCACGGCGACCTGAAGGCGGCGCAGGCCCTCTACGGCGACAACCTCTGGCTGGCCGTCGAGATGCTCAACGAGATCGACGACGACCTCTGGTTCGTGGCGCTGACCGAGGCTGGCGAGCGCGCCGGCGTGCGTCGGGTGGCGGCCGGCGACGTGCACATGCATGCGCGCGCACGAAAACCGCTGCAGGACGTGCTCACCGCCGTGAGCGAGGGCAAGACGGTGGCGGAATGCGGCTTCGCGCTGCAGTCGAATGCCGAGCGCCATCTGCGCCAGCGCGTGCGGCTGGCCGAGCTCTACACGCGCGAGATGCTCGCGAACACGCTGGCGGTGGCCGCATGCTGCAGCTTCGATCCGAAGGTGATCCGCGAGAACTACAAGTACCCGCTCGAGACCCTCGGCCACGACGAATCGCCCGCGCAGACGCTGGTGCGCAAGACCTGGGAGGGCGCGAGGAAGCGCTATCCCGAAGGCGTGCCCGACAAGGTCTGCGAACAGGTCGAGAAGGAGCTGTCGCTGATCCTCGAACTCGAATACGAGATGTTCTTTCTCACGGTGGAGGACATCGTGCGCTTCGCGCGCTCGCAGGACATCCTTTGCCAGGGCCGAGGTTCCTCCGCCAACTCGGCCGTCTGCTATTGCCTCGGCATCACCGCGATCGATCCCCACAAGGGCCATCTGCTGTTCGAGCGCTTTCTGAGCCGGCATCGTCATGAGCCGCCCGACATCGACGTCGACTTCGAGCACCAGCGGCGCGAAGACGTCATCCAGTACATCTACGAGAAATACGGCCGCGACCGCGCCGCCATTGCCGCGGTCGTCATCTGCTACCGCGCGCGCAGCGCATTGCGCGACGTGGGCAAGGCCCTGGACATCGACGAGCGCCTGGTCGACGAATTCGCGAAGGACCACTACTGGTTCGACGACACCGTGCTCGGCGAGCAGCTGCGTGCCGCCGCCTCGCGCGTGGGCGTGGAGGAAGACGAACTCAAGCTGGTGCAGTGGATCGAGATGACGCAGCGCCTGCGGGGCTTTCCGCGCCACCTGAGCCAGCATGTCGGCGGCTTCGTGTTGACGCACACCAAGCTCACGCGGCTGGTGCCGGTCGAGAAAGCCTCGATGAAGGGCCGCTCGGTGATCCAGTGGGAGAAGGACGATCTCGAGGCCATCGGCATGCTCAAGGTCGATGTGCTGGCGCTCGGCATGTTGAGCGCGATCAGGCGGGGGCTCGACCACATGAACCGCTGGCGGGGCTGGAGCCGGGAAATGCACCAGATCCCGAGCGACGATGCCAAGGTGTTCGACATGATCTGCGACGCCGATACCGTGGGCGTGTTCCAGATCGAGAGCCGCGCGCAGATGTCGATGCTGCCGCGCCTGAAGCCGCGCACTTACGAAGACCTGGTGATCGAGGTCGCGATCGTGCGGCCCGGGCCGATCCAGGGCGGCATGGTGCACCCTTACCTCAAACAGCGTGAACGTGTCGCCAAGGGCCTGCCCATCTTCTACGAGAAGGACGAACTGCGGCCCGCGCTGGAACGCACCTTGGGCATCCCGATCTTCCAGGAACAGGTGATGCAGATCGCGATGATCGCGGCCCGGTTCACGGCCGACGAGGCCGATCAGTTGCGCCGCGCAATGGCGGCATGGAAGCGCAAGGGCGGGCTCGGAAAATTCCACCGCAAGCTGGTCGACGGCATGGTCCACCATGGCTACAAGGAGGAATTCGCCGAAGCCATCTTCAGACAGGTCATGGGCTTCGGCGACTACGGCTTCCCCGAAAGCCACGCCGCCAGCTTCGCGCTGCTGGTCACGGTCAGCAGCTGGCTCAAGTGCCACGAGCCCGCCTGCTTCCTCGCCGCCTTGCTCGACTCGCAGCCGATGGGCTTCTACAGCCCCTCGCAGCTGGTGCAGGACGCGCGCCGGCATGGCGTGGAGGTGCGGCCGGTCGACGTGACCTGCAGCGAGATCGACACCACGCTCGAGCCGCGCGCGGCCGATGCACCACGCGTGCCGCCGGGCACCGACGCACGCTATGCCGAGCGCCTGGGCCACGACGACCAGCCCGCGGTGCGCCTGGGCCTGAACCGCATCGCGAGCCTCAGCAAGGGCGGCGCGAAGCGCCTGCTCGAAGCCCGTGCGCAGTCGCCCTTCACCAGCACCGAAGACCTCGCGCTGCGCGCCGAGCTCGACGGCAAGGACATGGCGGCGCTGGCCGCGGCCGATGCGCTGATCTCGCTGTCGGGCCATCGGCGCCAGCAGATGTGGGATGCGACGGCGCAGCGGCGCGCGCCGGGGCTGCTCAAGGGCGTGCCGATCCACGAGGAGGCGCTGGCGCTGCCCGCGGCGCCCGAGGGCGAGGAGATCGTCGGCGACTATGCGTCGATGCGCCTCACGCTGCGGCGCCATCCGCTCGCGCTGCTGCGCCCGCGGCTGGCGCGCATGAACCTGCTGAGCGCCGAGCAGCTGCGCGGCATGCCCAGCGGCCACGTGGTGCGCGCCTGCGGCATCGTCAAGGGCCGGCAGCGGCCGCAGACCGCCAACGGCACCATCTTCGTCACGCTCGAGGACGAGACCGGCAACGTCAACGTGATCGTCTGGAACCACGTGATCGAGGCCTGGCGCGAGCCGCTGCTGAAATCGCACCTGCTCGCGGTGCAGGGCACCTGGCAGCGCGACGACGACAGCGGCGGCAAGGTGCAGCACCTGATCGCCACCGGCTTCAAGGACCTGACGCCGCTGATGGGCCGGCTCGCGCAGAGCAACAGCAGCCGGGATTTCCACTGACGCGACGGCGGCATCCGCGCGTTCTGTCCGTCTCTGCAACCGATCGCAACCGTTCGTTCGAGTCCTCGCCTCATCCACCGGATTTCGCTAACCTGTTCCTCACCATGTCCGCACTCGCCCTCGATCCCATCGTCGACACGCCCATCGGCCCGCCGCCACCCGCGCCCGACGTGCCCGTGGTGCCGCCACCGCCCGTCATGCCGCCGGGGCCATTGCCCGAGGGCGACCCGCCGCCCGCGATGCCCCCGGTGACCGACCCCGGCTTTCCGCCGCCGGTGCAGGAGCCGCCGATGCAGACCGCGGTGTCGCTCGCGGCCTCGCTGGCCATCGCATCGGCGTCGGGCGGCGTGCCCTTCGGCAAGCTGCATGCGCGGCGCCTGCGCGAGATGTACCGCTCGGCCGGCTGGCCCTGCTGCGACGCGATCGAGGTCGAGCTGCTCGCGGGCGGCTTCCTCGAACGCGTGCGGTCGGCGCAGGGCCACGAGACCCTGCGCGTGACCGATGCCGGCCTCGCGCGCATCGCCACCACGCTCACGATCAACCGCGCCGCGCTGTCGCCGCACGAGGCGCTGGTGGAACGCGTGGCGCGCGAGATGACGCGCGGCGGCCGCATCGCCTGGCGCGGCCTGAGCCTGCGCGCGAAGCTGCCGCCGGCGGAAGAGGGTGGCAAGGCACGCTGGTGCATGGCCAGGCCCGATGTCTTCTCGATCCGCAACACCAGCGTCGAGGCCTATGCGCACCCGATCGTGCACGAGGTGAAGGTGAGCCGCGCCGACCTGCTGGGCGACCTGCGCAAGCCCGACAAGCGCGCGGCCTACCTCGACCTCGGCGGCGAGTGCTGGTACGTGCTGGGCAACGACGCGCGCGGCCGCTGCATCGCCACGCCCGAGGAGGTGCCGGCCGAATGCGGCGTGATGGTGCTCGAGGGCGAACGCCTCGTGGTCGCGCGTGCCGCGGTACATCGCAGCTTCGAGCGGATTCCGTTCGCGGTGTGGCTCGCGCTCGCGAAGGCGCAGCCGATGGCGGGGTTCGATGAGGACGTGCAGGACTTGCTGGTCTGAGGCCTGCCGAGCCGGCGCGATGGTTGCCGGTTCAGTGGAGTGAAGCAGTCAGGCGGCGCAGCCCGTGGCGTGCGGAGATCGATGCCAGGTGCTCGTGACGGAACGGTGTCGTGAAGTGCGAGCGGACGACGCGGATTTCGCTCACGGCCCAAGGGATGGGCGACATCGTCGGGCAGGCGGCGCGTTCGGAAGCGCGGGCGATCGTGATGTGGGGTTTCCAGCCCGAGGTCTTGGCGAGATCCATCAGGTCCGCCTGTTGGAGAGCCGACCAGATTCTTTCTCGCAATTCGAACAACTGTCCGTGCGGAGCAGGCTGAATCACGGAGACACCGTTGGACCATGTGCCGGACTGATCGAGCATCAGACCGAATGCCTTCATCCGCACTTGCGACAGTGCCTCGAGCAGTCGTTCCTCGCAGCGCTCTTCGTGCTCGTCGAGATAGCCCAGCGTGAGATGCAATCGGCTCAGCGGCGGAAAGTGGCAGCCCTTCGGCCACCACCATTGCCTGCGGTGCAATTCGATGGCCGTTGACACGGCTCCGTTCGGAAACAGTCCGACCAGCAGTCGGTTGTCGCTCGTTGCGTGATCCTGGGTCATGTCGAATGTCATCTGGCACTTTCGAACGATGAGTGATTCAGTCCACTTTCGGCCACCACTGCTGCGCCGTCGTCCGCAACACCCGCGCAGCCTGCGCCTTGATGTCGTGCGGATCGCCCTGTTCGTTGTGCCGCAGCACACGGAACGGCCAGGTCGAGAGGCGTCCCGTGGCACGCAGCCGCGGGCCGGGCTGCGCCTGCATGGGGCGTGAGAAGAAGAGGATGCGCGCAGCGGCTGCGGGCGGATTGGCGGTGGTCATGCGGTCGCCTCGAAGTTGTTCTTGGAGACGAGGCATTCTAGAGAAATGCTGTATGAACGTACAGTTAAAACTCCTTGCCCGGAGCCGGCGCGGATGGGGAATTCCTATCGCGCGAACGCCCCGCGCCGCGCCACGAAAAAGGGGCTCCGAAGAGCCCCGAAATCCCCACCATGAAACCCTCAGCCCAGCGGCAGGCGCAGGTAGCTTCCCTTCAGCGGCTGCTGCCCCGCGCCCGGCTTGCTCCAGTCGCACACGCCGGCCGGGAAGATGGTCTTGAGTCGCGTCTCCTCGGCACCGCTGAAGGTCACCGTGTAGTCGGCCATCGCGACCGGCTTGAGCTGGCACTTGAGCACGTCGTTCACGAGTGGCGAACCGGCCACGATGCGCGGCGTGCTGAAGCGCGGATAGACCACGTTGCACTTCGCCGCCGGGTCCTGCGACGCGACCTCGTCGATGCGCTTGTTGCTCTTGTCCCAGCAGGCGTCGTTGGCGCCCGCGGGCTTGTTGCGCACCACCTTGTCGGTCGAGGCCGCGGCACTGTCGGCCGCCATGTTGTCGAGCCACTTGTTCATCAGGTCGATGGAATCGCCCACGTAGCTGAGGATCGAGGTCGACGAACCCAGCGTCCAGATGATCTGGTTGTCGCTGCGGCCGTTGGCGCGCTGCAGCCGCGCGCGGATGATCAGGTCCTGCAGCGTGTCGTGGATGTCGCCGGTCGCATCGGCATTGCCGCGCTGCGTGATGATCGGGATGTTCGCGAGGCCCGGGCCCGAGAAGCTGTTCTTGAAGCCGCCCGAATAGGTCGCCTCGAGCGCCCCGGCATCGGCCTGCGAGCGTGCCGCCTGCACGTTGCCGTCGCGGTCGTAGCCGCCGACCTTCTCGTTGAGGTCGAGGAACTCCTTCACCGAGATCGTGCCCTTGTTGAGCGCGGCCAGGCCGTACTGCACGCCGACGTTGTCGATCGGGCGGCGCGCTTCCTGCGTGCCGGGGCGCTTGCCCAGCAGGTTGACGTTGGTCTGGAACAGGTCGCAGCGCACGCCGTCCGGCTTGGTCGCGCGGTTGAACACGTTGGCTGCGTTGGTCGGTTCGAGGAAGCCGCAGCCCGCCGCGTTGTCGGACTTGATGATGCTGGCGAACGACAGGTCCCATGCCACGCAGGTGCCCTGGTTGAAGCCATTGACCGCGACCTGCTTGGCCGGCGTCCAGGTCGCCATGTCGAGTCCGTAGACGTTGTTGAGCAGCCGGCACTCCATCACCTCGGGCATCAGCGTCTCGGGGAACGAGACGATCGGCTGGATGCCGTCGAGCAGCCCCGGGTAGAGCTGCGCGATCAGGTACTGCTGGATCGCGCCGCCCGAGCCGCCGATGCCCGCGGTCCACTTCGGCACCTCGCCGAATTCCTCGATCACGTGCTCCTTGATCATCATCAGCGTCTCGCCCTGCAGGTGCGGGTTGGCGTGCTGGTTGTTCCACAGCTCGGTCGAGTTGAAGAAGGCGAAGCCGCGCGACAGGTAGATGTCGGCGATCGGGTCGAGGATCGACTCGATCGGGTGCACGCCCTGGTTGTATTGGGCCGAGCCGCAGCAGTCGAAGTAGGGCACCAGCTTCCTGTTCCAGCCCTTGCCGGGCTTCCAGGTGGCGGGCGCGTCCTTCGCCGGGTTGTCGAGCACCGCGAGGCGGTACACGCCGCGGTTGATGGTGCCCGACTCCACGCGCACGATGTAGGGCACGGTGACGCCGTCGTTGGTGGTGGTGTCGGCCAGGTCGGCCGGGCGCGTGCCGGTCGGATCGGCCAGCGGCTTGAAGCTGCCGGCCTTGCTGCGGTAGTACCAGACCACCTGCGTGGTGGCCGAGCAGTTGGCGTCGAGCGCCACGCCCAGGCCGTTCTGCACGGTGCGGCATTCGTAGGGCGCGATGTGCGGGCCCGAGAGGATCGGGCCGGTGATCGGGTAGTTGACCAGCTTGAGCTCGGTGCGCTGCTCGGGCTTGTCGGCGTTGCTCACGACGATCAGGTTCTCCTTGCCGGTGGCCGAGGCCGGGTCTTCGGCGAGGCCCGTGACCAGGCCGCGCAGCGTGCGCGTGGCGGCATCGCGCGTGCTGAGCTGCGCGCTCACGTCCTTGCCGTTGAGGCTCACGCGCACCTTGTCGGTGGCCACGCCCTCGGGCGCGCGCACCTCGAGCAGCGTGTCGCCGCCGCTCACCATCTCGGGCTTGGACGACAGCGTGCGCACGTCGAAGGCGGCCGGGGCGGGCGGCGGCGCGGGCGGTGGCGGCGCGACGGGCAGGAACACCGCGCCGCTGTCCGAGCTGCCGCCGCAGCTGGCGAGCAGCGCGGCCGCGGCGATGGCCAGTGCCGCGAAGGAGCCGGCGCGAAGGGCCGGCCACGGAGAAACCCGCTTGCGCGGTGCGTGGGGGATGGCGAACATGAGGTCTCCTGTGTTGGTGTCGATCTCCACAAAGATTAAGGAGCGGCACGCGGCACCACGGTCGTTGCGACGACAGATGAGGCGTGAATTGCTACAGGTAATCCCTGATTCCCCGCAGGCCGCGGCGTGCCTCGAGGGCATGGTGCGGCGCTCCCGGTGGGCGGCCGGTCTTTCTTCTTCCGATCTCGAGCGCGTGCTGGGCGGCATGCAGGAGCGCCAGTACGCGCGCGGTGCCTGCATCGCGGGCGTGGGCCAGGTGGTCGAGCACTGGATGGCGCTGATCGACGGCTTCGCGAAGATGTCGGTGGCCTCCGAGGACGGCCGCGTGTCGACGCTCACGGGCGTGTCGGCGGGCGTGTGGTTCGGCGAGGGCTCGCTGTTCAAGCACGAGGCGCGCCGCTACGACGTGTTCGCGCTGCGGCCCACGCGCGTGGCGCTGATGCCGCGCCGCACCTTCGATTGGCTGCGCGAGACCAGCGTGCCCTTCAACCACTACCTGCAGGAGCTGCTCAACGCGCGGCTGAGCCTGTTCATCGGCGCGCTCGCGCACGAGCGCCTGCTCGACACCGACGCGCGCGTGGCCAACTGCCTCGCGAGCCTGTTCAATCCCGAGCTCTATCCCGATGCGCCGCGCCACCTGCAGGTGGGGCAGACCGAGATCGGCCTGCTCGCCAACGTTTCGCGCCAGCGCGTGAACGTCGCGCTGCAGCGGCTGCAGGCGCTGGGGCTGATCCGGCTCGAGAAGCGCGGGCTCACCGTGCTCGACCTCACGGGCCTGGGCAACTACCGCGTGTCCTACGACGGCCCCGCGCTGGCCGAGGACGCGGCCTCGGCACGCCGCGCCTGAAGCGCTTCCGGCGCCGCCCGACCCCTCGGCCGGTGGCTGGAAATGAATTCTTTTTGCTACAGTCCGTCGATGAATCTCACGACAGACGCCGCGGCCGCCCCGTACCAGGACCTGGGCGAGGTGCTTCGCCAGCGCGGCGTGCAGGAGGCGCTGCGCTGCCTCAACGCCGAGGTGCCGCACCGCTACACCGCGGTCTTCGTGCTCGACGGCGACCTGCTGCGCAACCTCTACATGGTCGACAAGCTCGGCGAGGCGCGCCCCGAACAGCTCGCCGTGGTGCCGCTGGGCAGCAGCTTCTGCCAGTTCGTGCTGCGCGACGGCCGCCTGTGCACCGAGGATTCGCGCGAGGAGCGGCTGCTCGACGGCAGCCCCTACCAGGGCATGGTGATCGCCTACCACGGCGTGCCGCTGACCCATGGCGACGGCCGGCTGGCCGGCACGCTGTGCCACTTCGACCTGGTGCGCCAGAGCCTCAGCGAGGCGCAGTTCGAGCGGCTGCAGCAGGCCGGGCGCCTGCTGTCGGACCCCGTGCTGCGCGCGGCGGCGCAGGGCGAGGGCGGCTGACCGGGCCCGCGGACCCGATCGACGCCGCCTCGTTGCCGCGGCCCGATCAGCCCGGCGCGACCGCGTAGCTCTGGAAGGTGCCCTTCAGCGGCACCTGCCCGACACCCGGCTTGGTCCAGTCGCACACGCCGCTGGAGAACACGGTCCGCAGCCGGGCGAGCTGCGTGGGCGTGAGGGTCTGGGCGTAGTCCGACGCCAGCACCGGCTTCAGCTGGCACTTGTTGATGTCGTTCGTCAGCGGCGCGCCGGCCTGCTGGCGCGGCTCGCCATGCAGCGGGTACATCGTGGCGCAGGTGCCGGTGGCGCCATAGGCCGGCGATTCCTCGTACTTGGTGCCGCTGCCGTCGAAGCAGGCGTCCACCGCGGCCCGGGGCTTGTGCGCCACCACCTTGTCGGTGGTCAGCGGCGCCGGGTCGGCGGCGATGCCGTCGAGCCACTGCGTCATCACGTCGAGCGACAGCGCGGCCAGCGGATAGCCGGTGCGCGGGCCGACCCAGATCACCTGGTTGTCGATGCGGCCGTTGGCGCGCTGCAGCCGCGCGCGCACCACCAGGTCGCGCTCGTGCGAATGGATATCGCCCGAGGCGTCGTTGTAGGTGCGCGAATGCAGGATCGGCACGAAGGCCAGGCCGCCGCCGCCCGAGTTGACCAGGCCGCTCGCATAGGCGCGCTCGAGCGCGAGCGCATCGCCCACGGTGCGCTGCGGCACCGGCTTGCCGTCCTTGTCGTAGCCGCCGACCTTCTCGTTGAGCGTCACGAACTCCTCGGCGCTGATCGCGCCCTTGTTGAAGGCCTCGAGCCCGTACTGCACGCCGACGTTGTCGAGCGGGCTGCGCGCGAAGCCGGTGATCGGGTCGCGGCCCATGATGTTGGTGCGCATGTCGGAGGTGGTGCAGCGCGCGCCGGTCGGGTTGTTGATCGGGTCGTAGACCTTCGAGACGTCCTTGAGGGCGCAGCCGGCCGCGTTGGTCGCGACGATGGTGTTGACGAAGCTCAGGTCCCAGGCGCGGCAGGTGCCGTTGGTGAAGCCGTCGACCGCCGTGCGCTTGGCATTGGTCCAGGTCGCGGTGTCGGCCTTGTAGACGTTCTCCAGCAGGCGGCAGTCGGCCACGTGCAGGCTGCCGTCGGGGAAGGTCAGCGAGGGCTGCAGGCCGTCGAGCAGGCCCGGATAGATCTGCGTGATCACCAGCTGCTGGATCGCGCCGCCCGAACCGCCCGAGCCGGCCGTCCAGCGCGGCACGCCGTAGGTCTCGATGAAGCGCTCCTTCAGCATCATCAGCGTCTCGCCCTGCAGCACCGCGTTGCCGCGCTGGCCGTTCACCAGTTCGGTCGAGATCATGTAGGCGAAGCCGCGCGACAGGTGCAGGTCGCTCAGCGCATCGGTGGCCTGGTTCACGCCCTGGTTGTACTGCGTGCCCGCGCCGCCGCCGAAGCTCACCACCAGCCGGCCGTTCCAGCCCGCGGCGGGCTTGTAGCCGGCGGGCGCGGCGGTCTCGGCCGTGGGATCGTCGAGCAGCGCGATGCGGTAGATCGTGCGGCCCACCGTGCCCGAGTCCACGCGCACGATGTAGGGCACCGTCTTGCCCTCGATGGTCGTGGTCTGCGCCAGGTCGGACGGGCGCGCGAGCGGATCGGCCAGCGGCTTGAAGCTGCCGGCCGGCGTGCGGTAGAAGTAGTCGAAGCGCCGCGTTGCCGAGCAGTTCGCATCGAGCGGCGTGCCCATGTTCGATTCGACGGTGCGGCATTCGTAGGGCGTGAGCAGCGCGCCTGCGAGGATCGGGCCGGTGTCGGGGTAGTTGGTGAGCACCAGTTCGGCATTCGAGGACGCGCGGCCCTCGGCGCTCGCCTTCACCGCCAGCGTGTTGGCGCCCGTGGCCAGGCCCTTGACCATGCCGCGCAGGCTGCCGCTCGCATCGCGCGCGAACTGGGCCGTCACCGGCTTGCCGTTCAGCGTGAGCTCCAGTCCCGAGGCCGTCGCGCCCGCGGGTGCCTTCACCTCGACCAGCGCATCGCCGCCGCTCACGAACTGCGGCTTGGACGACAGCACCGTGATCGAGGCCTGGTCGAGCGCCGCCGGCGCCGAGGGTGGCGGCGAGGCCGGCACGACGGGGATGAAGCCCCCGCCGCCGCCGCCATCGCCGCCGCAGGCGGCCAGCAGCGCCGCGCAGGCGATACCGAGGGAAAGGATGCGTGCCGGCCGCGCAAGCGGCGGCGCGGTTCGCGTCGAACCGAGCGTTTGTCTCATGGTGTTCTTCTTTCGTGGGACGGATGATGTCGACGCGCACGGCCTGATCGAGCCCTCGCCGCACGGCGTCGGCTTCACTCTATGCAGCGCATGCGGTCCCGTGTTCTCCGATCGCGCCAACTTCATTTGCCAATCACGCCATGTCTCACGCCATGCCCATGCCTTCCGCCGCGGGATCCGCTTCAACGGCCTTCGCGGGCCGGCCCACCTTGCCGATCTCCTACGTCAGGGATTTCCTCGCGGGACTGCCGATCGATGCGCCGACCCTGCACGGCATGCTGCACCTGGCCACGATCTCGCCCACGCTGCTCGCGCAGCGGCATGGCCGCGTCACCGAGGAGCAGTTCGCCGAGCTGTTCCGCAGCGTGGCGCTGCACATGGACGACGAGATGCCCGGCCTCTATGCGCGGCCGCTGCGCTGCGGCACGCTCAAGGTGCTGAGCATCCTGATGCTCGATGCGCCCACCTTGCAGGTCGCCATCAAGCGATGGATGCAGTTCAACCGCGTGCTCGACGACGGCTCGGTGTTCACCCTGCACCGCGACGAACGCGAGGCCGTGATCCGCATCGATGCCTATCCGCGCCAGGCCCGCAGCGCGCGGCTGGTGCAGGAGCTGCACATGAAGCTGGTGCACGGCCTGTGCTCGTGGATCATCGGCGCGCGCATCGAACTCGAGCGCATCGACTTCGGCTTCGCGCGGCCCGACGATGCCGCCGACTACCTCTTCATGTTCCCCGGCCCCGCGCGCTTCGGGCAGCCCGTGACCGCCATGGTCTTCGACCCGAAGTACCTCGACCGGCCGGTGCGCCGCCGCTCCGGCCTCGAGCTGCGCGACCTGCTGCATCGCGCGCCGCTCGACTGGCTGTTCGTGCCGCCGAGCGCCGACAGCGCCGCGCATCGCGTGCGCGGCTGGCTGCAGGCGCGGCTCGGCGAGGACTGCGACATCGCCCATGTGGCGGGTGCCTTCGGCCTGTCGGCGCGCACCCTCGTGCGGCATCTGCAGGCCGAGGGCGCGACCTTCCAGGACATCAAGGACGCGCTGCGCCGCGACGTCGCCATCGAGCGGCTCACGCGCGGTTCCGAACCGCTGATCTCGATCGCCTCGGACCTCGGCTTCTCGAGCGTGGCCGCCTTCCATCGCGCGTTCCGGCGCTGGACCGGCGGCACGCCGGGCGACTACCGCGAAGGCGGCGAAGCGATGGAGCGCAGCTTCGCGCGCGAGGCGAGGCCCGCGAAGCCCGCGGGCGCGTACCGCGAGGGCGCGCACGCATGATCGACCTGGCGGGCCATGTGCTCGTTCTCACCGGTCCGCCCGGCGCGGGAAAGACCACCACCGCGCGCGCCCTCGTGCCGGCCATCGCCGAACCCGTGGTGCACCTGCATGCCGACGACTTCTGGCACTTCATCCGCAGCGGCGCCATCGCGCCTTATCTGCCCGCCGCGCAACGGCAGAACGAAGCCGTCGTGGGCGTGCTCGCGGAGGCGGCGCAAGGCTATGCGCGGGCCGGCTTCTTCGTCATCGTCGATGGCATCGTCGGGCCCTGGTTCCTGCCGGCCTTCCGGGGCCTGGAGGTGCCACTTCACTACGCGGTGCTGCGGCCGGTGCTCGACGAGGCGATCGTGCGCTGCCGGGAGCGAGGCGGCGACACGCTCACCGACCCGGGGCCCATCGGCGAGCTGCATGCGCAGTTTGCGGCGCTCGGGGCGCTGGAGCCGCATGTCATCGAGACTGCCGGGCAGTCGCGGGACGACACGCGGACCGCGGTCGTGAAGAGACTGGGAGACGGTTCGCTGCGCCTCCCGCCGCTTCAGGGCGCGTAGGCCGCCGAGCGGCAGGGCGCGCCGCCGCAGACGTCGACCACCTTGCCGGTGCTGCGCAGGAACTCCGACTTCTGCTGCCGCGCGGCCGGCGTGGCGCGCGGATCCTCGTGCGGATCGCTGCCGGCCGTGGGCGCGAGGTTGTCCTGCGGCGGGGGCGGCAGGCGGCCCGGGCCGCTGTCCCACACCACCATCGCGGAACCGTCGTAGCCGCCGGCGCCCAGGTCCATGCACGAGAGCTGGAAGTAGGGCACCGCGTCGGGATGGCGGCCGCTGGCCGTGGCCGGGCAGAAGAGCTTGGCGCCGATCGTGCGCGCCTCGACCTCGGCCGACCACATCGTGACCTGGTGGTCGCCGAAGGCCACGTGCATCAGCACCTTGTGCGCCGGCGTGCCGGGCAGCGGCTTGTCGGTCATCGCCTGCGCATAACCGTTGGCCTCGGCGCGGTCCCACAGCGTCTGCCACAGCGAGAAGATGAACTGCTGGTCGAGGCTGTCGGGGTAGGCCGCGTAGACCATGGTCGCGAACTCGGGGAAGTCCGCGCTGCGCTCGAGCAGCAGCGAGTAGTTCATGCCGGGCACGCCGAGCACGCCGCGGTGGATGTCCTGCGCCACGCTCATCAGCATGCCGCCGAGGATGCCGCCCTGGCTGTTGCCGTCGTAGAACAGCTCGCTGGTGTCGAGCACGCTGCGCGGCGTGGTGCCCATCTGGAAGGCGGCATTGCTGCCGAAGCCCTTGGCGCTTTGCATCGCGCGGCCCAGCATCAGCATGTTGAGCACGCCCTGCTGCGTGGTGTCGAAGGGCACGCGCGCATTGGACAGGTCGAAGAAGCCGAACACCGACGGCACGATCTCGGTCTGCGAGAAGCCGTACCAGTTGGTCGCGCAGAACACGAAGTTGTGTTCGTTGCTCATGTCCTTCACGTTGCTGGCATTGACCTCGGTCGGCTTGCCGAACAGGCCGTGGCCGTACAACGAGATGCGCGCGGGGTTGACGCTGCCGTCGGGGTTGAGCGCCGCGCGCGGGATGTTGCAGATGAAGGGCACGGTGAGCGTCGAGTGGCCGTCCCACACCGGCGTGTCGTACACGCCCGGCGTGGCCGAGGCGTAGCGGAAGGTCTCCAGCGGCAGCGGCTTGTCGCCGAGCGTGTCGAAGGCGGCCTTGACGGCCGGCACCGACAGCGCGCCGCCGCCCAGGTAGGGCGCCACCGCGGCGATCACCGGCGTGATGTCGGCCGTGCCGGCCGTGGGGGCCGCCACGAAGCTCGGCACCGTGAGCGTTCCCTCGATGTGGCGCGCGATGCGCGCGTCCTGCGCGGGCGTCAGGTCCTGCACCGTCGTCACCTTGAAGCCGGGCGTGTTGTCGGTGAGTGCCGCGAAGCCGGCATCGCGGATCGCGAGCATGCGGCCCGTGATGCTGCGCTGCGAACCCACCGTGAAGTCCCAGGCCAGGTAGAGCGGCTCGCGCGCCACGCCCGCGCGCTGCAGCGTCGAGAGGATGCTCTCCATGTGCGCTCGGCGATCGTTCACGAAGCCCAGCGCGCTCTCGTGGCGGTCGCGGTAGATGCGGAACGCGGGCCCGGCCTCGATGGTCTTGCCGGCGGCATCCTTCATGTTGCGCATCGCCACGATGTAGCGATGGCCCCACTCGAGGTTCTTCGCCACGCGGATGTTGAGGCTCTGGCGGTCGGGCGCGCTGACGTTGTTCTTGTCGAGCTCGACCCAGATCAGCTTCTGCTCGAGCGTGTCGGCATCGATCAGCACCACGGGCGCGTCGGCCTTGAGCGAGGCCGAGAGATCGCCGATGCCCGGCGCGCCGGTGCGCGCGAGGTCCACGCCCGGCACGCGCGTCACGATCATCGCCCCCGGCGAGAAGCCGTCGTTACGGTTCCATTCGGTGGTGTCGATCGGCTTGTTGCGCACCACCTCGCTGCGCGGCATCGAGGCCGTCTGCAGGTTCAGCCGGCGGCCGGTGTCGGTGCTGGCATCGGCCACCGTGTAGTAGTCGTTGGGAAACGGCAGCATGCAGTGCGCGGGATCGAGGAAGTCGCAGCGCTGCGCCGTGGTGGCCGTGTCGGCGGGCAACTGGCTGTCGATGCTCGCGAGCATCGGCGGGTCGGTAGGCGGCGGGTTGCCGGTGCCGGGGCCCGATGGGGGCGGAAAGCCGGCGAAGCCGAAGCTGGAGCCTCCACCGCCGCCGCCGCAGCCGGACAGCGCCGCCATCGTGGCCAGCAACGCCGTGCCGGCGAGCAGGCGCCAGCGGCGTGGCCGGCGGGAGGTCGTGGTCCTGTCGTGAAGCAGGTCGGGGCGCGCAGGGGCCTGCGCGCGATCGGGCATCGGCATGGGTCGTTGTCTCCTGTTGTGTCTTCTCGAAGGCCCGGGCCGCCACATGGCGTGGCCATCCGCGGGCTCCCGAACTCTACGGACGGGTTGCCGCGTGCGCCATTGGCAAGGTGCCCTGCCGGGCTGTGCATCTGCACAAGGGCGGGTGCCCTCGGCGCGATGGCCTCAGTGCAGCGCCGAGGTCCCGCCGCGGCCCAGGCGGCGCTGGCGCAGCGCGAGATACATCCGCGAGAGCCAGGCCATGTCGTCCAGCCGCGCGCCGAGCAGCGACTCGATGTGCGCGAGCCGGTGCAGCAGCGTGTTGCGGTGGATGCCGAGCGCGGCCGCGGTCGCCTTGTGGTTCTGCCGGTGGTCGAAATAGCTCTCGAGCGTTTCGAGCAGCGGCGGCTCGGCCGCCAGGGCCGCGATCATCTCGTTGCACAGCGCCGAGACCTCGGTCGACTGGCGCATCAGCGTGTCGAGCGCGAATTCGGAATAGCAGAAGCTCGCGTCGTTGCGGCGCAGGCGCTGCCCCATCTCGATCGCCGCCAGCGCCTGCTCGGCACTGCCGCGCCAGCCCGCGGCACCCTGCGACGGCAGCCCCAGGCCCGCCGCCTCGATGCTCGGGCGCAGCCGCATCGCCTGCTCGATGCTCGCGAGCAGGCGGCGCTCGCGCGCATCGGCCGCTTCGCCGGGAGGCGCCGGTAGCCAGGCCACCCAGTGGCCGCGATGCAGCGCCAGCGCGACCGGCCCCAGGTCCTCGCGCACCGCCGCGGCCACCGCCTCCAGCACCCGCTCGCCGGCCTCGGGCGTGGTCGGTTCGAGCGGCATCGGCCGCAGCGCCAGCGCCACGTGCGGCTGGTCCGCCTGGATGCCCAGCGCCTGCGCCGCGTCGTCGAAGGCGCCGACCCAGGTCGGATCGAACACCGCCGCGGCGAGCCGCGCCTGCATCTGTGCCTTCCAGCGCATCTCGCGCGTGTGCTCGGCCAGGTAGGCATCGCTCACCGTGCGGCTCAGCAGGTCGCTGTAGTACAGCAGGAAGGGCGAGACGCGGAACAGCACCTCGTCGCACAGCGCGGGATGGGGCCGCACGTGCGCGAGCAGCGCGTCCATGTAGACGCGCGTGCCGGTGCGGTAGGCCTGCAGCAGCGCCGACAGCGAGAGCGCCTGCGCATGGCGGCGCTGGCTGAAGCGGCCGATCCATTGCAGGTCGTCGTCGTGCGGCTTGTCGCGGATCAGCAGCGCGTCGTACCAGAGTTCCGCGTTGCGCAGGCCCACGCGGTAGACGTCATGCGCGAGCGCCTGGCCGAGCGCGCCGTACTCGGGAATGCTGCCGCGCAGCGTGTCGAGCATGTGCGTCGAGAGGTTCGGGCTGTCGCGGCGCAGTTCACGGACCAGTCCGCGCAGCCCGGGCGACAGCGGTTCCATCGCGGGCAGGCTCATGCGCTCGGGCGTGGGCGAGTTCTCCATGCGGGATTTGTCTCCATCTCTTCGTGCCGTGCCGCTCGGGTGGCGGCTGGCCGACAGTGTCGGACGGGGAGGAGAGGGCGCGCAAGAGTGCTTGCCAGAAGCACGACGGGCCGCGTTGCGCGGCCCGTGGTCAGGTGTTTGGAGCGGGTGAAGGGAATCGAACCCTCGTATGAAGCTTGGGAAGCTGCCGTTCTACCATTGAACTACACCCGCGTGGGGGCGGATTCTAGCGTGTGTCTGGAGGCCGCCCTGCGGCGGTCGTTGAGCATGGGATGGCTTCCATGACCACTCGACAGCTTCGAAGCGATCGGCAGGCTCTTGCGACGACAAAGTCCTGCACCGGCATGCTTATCGTCCCACTTCAGCGAGGATGATCCGCTCCAAGGTACCTTTCGAATTACAGCCGACCGTTACGACGTTTCGGTCAAACTTTCGAGTCTCTTGATAGGTGGCATTCACGGTCACTTTCGGCGTTGCGCCGGATCTCGTGACGAACACATTGAAGTTCACTCGCTTCGATAGGACTTGGAAGAGGCCCGGATCACCGCAATCGGCCATGGTCTCATTGAACTGGGCTGTTTCCGCATACACAACACCGCTGTCTTTCGCGATGTTTTTGATCTGAATGTTCCGAGAGGCAAAGAAGCCGATCAAGCTCTCCCATACCTCGTCATAGCTCTTGTCGTACGTCCGCGAGTTCTGAAAAGAGTAGGAGCGTGGTGGACTGGCACAACCTGCCAAACCTAGTACTAGTACGAGGACCGTCAGGGCGATAAATCTCATGGATCCCTTGTAGCAATACGCGTGGAAACTCATTGTTACATGAGATGACGAATTCTGACTACGGAAAACCCTAGTTCAAATCTAGCGCCGAGCCGCGATTCAACTTGCGGATCGTCTATAGCCGCAGTCGTTAGGGCTTGCGCCACTGCTGCTCGCAAGGAACGCCATCGTTGTTGCCGTTGATCTTCACGTCGGGACAATTCTTCAAAAATTCGTAGCTTCCGAGGAAGACTTATCCGAGAACATTGCTTGCAGCTATCGCAGGTGAAGTTGGCGGAGGTCGGACTAGCTATTACATCGAATCGTCGTCGAGTGAACGGATCGCCTCAGTGAGAGCATCTTGATCGGACTAGAAGTCATCTTCCCAGAAGAGGGAGGTGTTCAGAGAATTCATCACTTCGAGGACGCACTCCTTCAACGCGCCATCGTCAACGATGAGAGCGCCCCAGAACAGATCCTTGGCTGACTGCTCGACGATTAGCTTTTCCTTCGTTGTCGGAAGGAAAAGCCGAAGTCGGTTCGATTCATCTGATGAGGCTTCGATTTCATCGCGCAGCCATAGAGCCAGCTTTGCTAATGATCGCCTTCTGAATTTTGAGAACGTGTGGATCGCTCATCAGAACGTGCGTACCGTTGATCTTGATTGGATAGCCGGCAGCCATGTTCGATAAACCTTCGAATGCCTTCTTGGTCTTGTGGATGGCGATCGATTCCGAACACCTGTAAGTCTTTGAGGAAAGTTCGATGTCGACAATGACGTCGTAGAGGGGAATGGCTTTACAAGGTCGCCATTGCGCATCGCGTCTAGCTTCAGGATTCTTCTAAAAAGACCGTCCAGACCTTGATAGTCGTCCGGCGAGTCAACAAGAGGTCGCAATAGCTCGCGTACCTCATATTGAGCTAACCATCCCGCTTCATGAAGCAGGATGCTTGGGTCGAAGGTCTGTCTTGGCGGCGTGGCTTTTGGCGTAGGTTTGGTGAGGTGGCAGCGCCTGCAGGTCGGAACGGGGCAGCAGTCACCCCGGGGCCGGGCCGCGCTTGCGGGCCTCGCCTTGCTGCTTGCGCCACTTCCAAGGCGCAACCGCCGCCGGGTCTCTCCAAAGCCCTTGCCTGGCGTCGCGCACCACGTCCTGTGCCTTGTACAGCGGCGCATCCCCGAGTTCCGTGGCGCCGTCGTACACCCAGGCCCAGCCGCCGGCGATCATGTGCCGCGCGACGTCCTGGTCCCGGCACTCGACGTCCGCGACGGTCTGGCCGTTGCGGTCCGTCGAGCGGCGGTAGATCTTCGCCATGTCGCGAAGGCAAAGCTCGCTCAGGGCCTGCCTCGCACGCTGCCCGAACGGCTGGTTTTTCTCGGGCGCGTCGATGGCGGCAATGCGCACCTTGATTCGCTCGTGGCTGCCGGTGCCGTCGCATCGCGCGGTGAGCGTATCGCCGTCGTTGACGCTCACGACGAGGCAGGTGCGGGGCTCGGCGTTGGCCAAGAGGGGCAGGGCGGCCAGGACGAGCGCGCGCAGCATCACGCGCCCCGGCGTCCGATGAGCCCACCCACCGCCCGCGCCCCCCACGACACCTCCCCCTCGAGGTTCCGCACCAGGCTCTCCCGATCCGCCTCGGTCCGCTGCTGGGAAAGAAAGCGCTTGCCGGTCAAGGCCTGGATCTCGATCTCGAAACCCACGAGCCGCCGTGCCGTCTCGCTGAGGAATTCGGGCGATGCATCCTCCACCAACCAGGGCTGCGGCCGCCCCGCTTCCTGGGCCGCGGTCAACGCGGCAAGGTGGGTGCGCATCCAGTCGGCGTCGTCGATGAAGCGCAGCCGCCCTTGCGCCTGCACCACCACGTAGTTCCAGCTCGGCGCATTGCGGCCGCTGCGTTGTCCGTTGACGTACCAGCGCGGAGAAATGTAGGCGTTGGGGCTTTGGAAGACGGCGGTGACTTCGGTCTCTCCCGGATCCTGCGTCCACAGCGAATGGCTTCGCGCCACGTGGCCCGAGAGCAGGCCATGCGGGCCGCGGTCGGAGAGGTGCAGGGGCAGCAGGTTCGCGTCCATCTTTTCCGAGCGGCTGACGACGACGGTGGCGAGCGGGTAGTCGCGGATGTGCCGATGGAGCGCCTGCCGCTCCGTCATGGCGAACAGCGGTTGGACGTGCATGGGCCCGCGCTACTTCGCCCCGCTGACCAGCGTCTGCACCGTCGCGCGCGAGAGCGAGGCGATGTGGGCATCGATCGCAGTCACCACCGGCTGGAATTCGGCCTTGCTCAACTGCTTGGCGTCCTTCGGTTCGGCGAAATCCCTGAGCTGCCGGACCCGGCCCGCCTGCAGCGTCTTCAGCGGCTCGTAGGCCGAGAGCTCGATCGGCGGCGAGAGCGTGAAGACCTTGGCCTCCATCGCGGGCACGGCGAAGTATCGGGTCGAGCCGAGCATGCCGCGCGTGAACAGGCCCGAGTTCGCCATGTAGCTCTCGGCGCAGGGGCCGCCGCTGCACTCCATGCGCGTCAGGGTGCGCTTGCCCTCGACCACGACGACCGCCGCGATCTGTTCCTCCTTGAGCTTCTGCGTCGCCCAGGACTGGGCCGGGTTGGCGCGCCAGCCGTCGTTCTGCGAGACCGCGAGCGCATTGACGGTGGTGGTGGCGTAGCTCGTGAGCCGCACGACCTGGAAGCCCGCCTTCTCGAGATCGGCCGTGAAGACGTCGTAGGTGCGCGACGTGGGGTTCCACGGAAACTGGTAGCCGGTCGAGAAGTTGTTGAAGACGGTGGTGCCCACGTGCATGTGCTGCGCGGGCGCCGGCATGTTGACGAGCAGGCCCACCTTCGCGCCCTTGGGCAGCTTGCCGGCATTGGGTGGAACGGGGGGCGCCGTGGTGCAGCCCGCGAGCGCGGCGGCAAGAACGGCAAGGGCCAGGAGGCGCTTCGGCATCGGTGGTCTCCTCGTATTTTTCTTGGGGGCGAATGCGCGCGGGTGCGGGCACGCGCCATTCTGCAAGTGCGTCGTGCGCGGCGGCAAGCCGCATCGGTCGCGGGCGGCACAATCGAAGGCTTTGCTACAGGAGATGGCGTGAGCCGACCGGAGATCTTTTCGCATGCGGCCCTCGCCGGCCCGCGCAAGTGGCGCTGGCTGCTCGCCATCACGATGGTCGCGGTGCTCGTGCTGAGCCTGCTGCCCCAGAACGTGCCGATGCCGAGCACCGGCTGGGACAAGTCCAACCACCTGCTGGCTTTCGCGACGCTCGGCGGGCTCGGGTGCTGGTCGTGGCCCGGACGGCTGCGCCTCGTGCTGCCCGCGCTGCTGGCCTATGGCGGATTGATCGAAGTGCTGCAGTCCCTCACGCCCGATCGCTCGGCGGAGTTCGAGGACCTGCTGGCGGACGCGGTCGGCCTGCTGATCGGCGCGGCCGTCGCCGCCTTCCTGGCGAGCCGGCAGCGGCGGCGCGCCTGAGGCCGGGCGGGCCGCGGATCGAAGGCCCCAAAAAAACACCCGCCGAAGCGGGTGAGGTGAGCATGTAGCTCAGGGGGAGGGAGGATTCGAGCGAAGTTTCCGATGAAAACAAAAGTTCAACGTCGGTACTTTCCCTGCCTTCATGCCGCGTGGGCGACAGCAGCAATCCAGCCCGGGTCCGGCCGCGATTCCGTGAACGATTTCCTCGTGTCTACGCCCGCGTGGCGCATGAGACTACAGACCGCCGCCGCCCATCGGCGAAGGATGGCTCCATCGCATCACATCCGAAAGGAGCATCCATGATGTTCGACTTCCTTCGTTCGAGCCCGACCGCCTACCTGAAGCGCGCAGCCACGCTGCTCGAGGAAGCGCAGATGGCGCGCATCGAGCACCAGGCCGCGGCCGAGCACCACAGCGCGCTGGCGCGCATGTATGCCGAGCGGGTGCGCCGCCTCGAGAGCGAGCTCTACCGGCCGCAGCAGCCCGTCGGCGCCGACGCGCCCAAGGTGTCCGAGGAGCGTCCGCAGCCGCAGCTCTACTCGCTCGATGCCAGCCGGCGTGCCGGCGCGACCTCGGCGAGCTGACACTGCCCGCAGACGACAGAACGGCCGCTGATGCGGCCGTTTTTCTTGGGGGCGATGGCGTCTTCAGTTGCGCGCCGCGGCCGCCGCGTTCGCGGCCTCGATGGTGCGTCGGCGCAGCGGCGCCAGCACCAGCTTGGCCGCGATGCCCGAGCCGATCGACACCACCGCGACCAGCAGGAACACGCGGTCCCAGTTGCCGCCCGCGGCCAGCACGGTGCCCAGCGGCACGAACAGCGAGGCGGTGCCCTTGGCGGTGTACATGGTGCCGGCGTTGCCGGCGGCGTTCTTGATGCCGAAGGTGTCGGCCACCAGCGCCGGGAAGATCGAGTAGATCTCGCCCCAGAACAGGAACACCAGCGCCGCGAAGGTCATGAAGGCCACCGGCTCGTGGCCGTACTGGCGCAGCCCCAGCAGGGCCAGGCCCTCGCCGATGAAGACGATCAGCATGGTGTTCTCGCGGCCGATCTTGTCCGACACGAAGCCGCACAGCGGCCGCGTGAAGCCGTTGGCCAGGTTGTCGATGGCCAGCGTCATGGTCAGCAGCGGCATCGACAGGCCGAGGAAGTGCATCGGCAGCTTGTCGATATGGTAGTCCTTGGCGATCGGGCCGATCTCGGCCGTGGCCATCAGGCCGCCCGCGGCCACCAGCACGAACAGCAGGTAGGTGAGCCAGAAGACGGGCGTCTTCACCATGCCGGCCGGCGTGTAGTCGACCTTGGTCATCACCAGGCGGGTCTGCGCCACCACGCCCTTGGGCACGAAGGGCTTCACCATGAACATCGCCATCACGAAGATGCAGGCGCCCTGCAGGATGCCGAAGTACAGGAAGGTGTGCTCGTAGCCCGAGGTCTGGATCATGTTGGCGATCGGGATCACGGTGAGCGCCGCGCCGGCGCCGAAGCCGGCGGCCGTGAGGCCCGCGGCCAGGCCGCGGCGGTCGGGGAACCACTTGAGCGCGTTGCCCACGCAGGTGCCGTAGACGCAGCCGGCGCCGATGCCCGACACCACGGCCGCGACGTAGAGCATCGGCAGGCTGTCGGCGTAGGCGTTGATGATCCAGCCGCAGGCCGCGAGGATCGCGCCGCCGGCGATCACCGGCCGCGGGCCGAAGCGGTCGACCAGCCATCCTTCGATCGGCACCAGCCAGGTCTCGACCACGACGAAGACCGAGAACGCGATCTGGATCGCGGCCAGCCCCCAGTGGTGCTTGGCCTCCATCGGTGCGACGAACAGGGTCCAGCCGTACTGGACGTTGGCGATCATCGCCATGCAGACGATGCCCAGCGAGAGCTGGATCCAGCGCGTCGCCGGATTGCGGGTGTTGGGGGTGGATGCCGAGGCGGAGCGCGGCGCGCTGCTGCTCTCGACGGCGATGGGCGAGGGAGTGGTCATGACGAACCTGTCCTTTGTCTCTGGGCGAGTCTGTAGTTATGGAAGGTGCTCGGAGCCTTCGCGTGGAGGGCTTCCGAAACGGTTTCCACTGTCGGAGCGTTCGCCTCAAAAACTCTTGACGTGCGTCAATTTCATGCCGATGGCGGCATGCTCGTTCTCCCTTATTCGCTGTCGTGAATGGATCGCCGCGCGCGCATGCATGCGCTTCGCTTCAGCGCAGGAACACGTGCTGCATGAACTGCTGGATCGGGTACTGCACCACCGTCTGCACGCGCGCCGGCAGCTCGAGCGGACGCATCAGCATCTTGAGCGTGGCGCCCGGGCTCAGGTGGGTGCGGATGGTGCGGTTCATGGTGGCGCTGAGGCCGCGCACGTAGGCCGTGTCGTCGGCGCGCTCGGGCGAGCGCGCGCGCACCACGTGGCGGATCGCGCAGTCGGCGTCCTCGCTCTTGAGCTCCAGCGTGCGCCGGCCGATGGTGCCGAGCACGCGGAAGCGGCCCAGCCCCTCCTGCTCGCGGTAGCGGCGGAAGAAGCGGTAGAAGTGCTTGTAGTGGTTGACCTCGTCGGTCGCGATGCGCGTCGCGAGGTCGTGCAGCACGGGCTCGTCGGTGCTGCGCGCCATGGCCTTGTAGTAGGTGGCGGTGCCGGTCTCGACCACGCAGCGCGCGCTCATCTCGAGGCCGCGCGTGGGTGCCAGCAGCTCGACCTTGCAGTAGGTGGCGTACTCCTCGAGGAAGCCGCGGTAGGCCTGCTCCCAGGGAAACTCGGGCCAGACGTACTCGACGTAGGCGCGCAGCGCCTTGCCGTGCTGCAGCTCCTCCTGTTCCCACTGGGTGCTGAGCCAGGCGGTGACTTCCTCATCGCCACGAAAGAAATCGACCAGGTTGTGGGTGTAGAGGTCCGACCCGCTTTCGATGAAGGAGGCGGCGGCCACCAGGTAGAAGAGGTTCTCGTCGGAGCGCACCCTGTCGAGCGCGATGCGCGAGAAGTCGAGGTCTTCGATCGTCCAGTGCGCTTCCACCTCGTGGCTTGCCATGCGTGTTCCTTGATTCATGTCCAGATGAATAGGAGGAGCCCGGCCGGTTTTGGTTCTCGTCGGTCGCCGGATTCGCGTCAGGGCGCATATTAGCCCCGTGTCCGGGAGCGTGCAGGGCGGGCCGTCCGGGGGCGCGGGGGCCGGTCGCGGGGGATTGCATCCGGCCGGGCCGCCCGGCGGGCGCCAAACCTATAATCGATTGTTCAAGCAAATCAAGCAGTTAGGCCGGTTCGCCGCAGTGGGTTCGACATGAGGGTCGCCATCGCCGCGCCGCCCTCGACAGAAGACGAATCCAAAGATGAGCCAGCCCACATTCACTGTCGCGGACATCCGCAAGACCTTTCTCGATTTCTTCGCCTCCAAGGGCCACACGGTGGTGGCCTCGAGCCCGCTGGTGCCGGGCAACGACCCGACGCTGATGTTCACCAACTCGGGCATGGTGCAGTTCAAGGACGTGTTCCTCGGCGAAGACAAGCGTCCCTACGTGCGCGCCGCCTCGGTCCAGGCCTGCCTGCGCGCCGGCGGCAAGCACAACGACCTCGAGAACGTGGGCTACACCGCGCGCCACCACACCTTCTTCGAGATGCTGGGCAACTGGAGCTTCGGCGACTACTTCAAGCGCGAGTCGCTGCACTGGGGCTGGGAGCTGCTCACGCAGGTCTTCAAGCTGCCGCCCGAGCGCCTGCTGGCCACCGTCTACCACGAGGACGACGAGGCCTTCGACATCTGGACCAAGGAAATCGGCCTGCCGCCCGAGCGCGTGATCCGCATCGGCGACAACAAGGGCGGCAAGTACAAGTCCGACAACTTCTGGATGATGGCCGACACCGGCCCCTGCGGCCCGTGCTCCGAGATCTTCTACGACCACGGCCCGCACATCCCCGGCGGCCCCCCGGGCAGCCCCGAGGAAGACGGCGACCGCTTCATCGAGATCTGGAACCACGTGTTCATGCAGTTCGACATGCAGGACGACGGCAGCGTCGTCAAGCTGCCCGCGCCCTGCGTCGACACCGGCATGGGCCTGGAACGCCTGGCGGCGATCCTGCAGCACGTGCACAGCAACTACGAGATCGACATCTTCGACGCGCTGATCAAGGCCGCCGCGCGCGAGACCGGCGAGAAGGACCTCGCGAACAACTCGCTCAAGGTGATCGCCGACCACATCCGCGCCACCGCCTTCCTGGTGGCCGACGGCGTGATCCCGTCGAACGAGGGCCGCGGCTACGTGCAGCGGCGCATCATCCGCCGCGCGATCCGCCATGGCTACAAGCTGGGGCAGAAGAAGCCGTTCTTCCACAAGCTGGTGCCCGACCTGGCGAGGCTGATGGGCGAGGCCTATCCGAAGCTGGTGGCCGACGAGAAGCAGATCACCGACACGCTCAAGGCCGAGGAAGAGCGCTTCTTCGAGACGCTGGCGATCGGCATGGAAATCCTCGACGCGGCGCTGGCCGGCGGCGTGAAGACCCTGCCGGGCGACGTGGCCTTCAAGCTGCACGACACCTTCGGTTTCCCGCTCGACCTGACGCAGGACGTCTGCCGCGAGCGCGACGTGCAGGTCGACGAGGCCGGCTTCGACGACGCGATGGAAAGGCAGAAAGACACCAGTCGCGAAGGCAACAAGGACAAGATCAAGTGGCGGCGCGGCCTCGAGTACGTCGGAGCCGAGAACGTCTTCACCGGCTACGAACACCTCGAGGAAGCGGCCAAGGTGCTGGCGCTGTACCTCGAAGGCTCGGCCGTGCAGGAACTCAAGGAAGGCCAGAGCGGCATCGTGGTGCTCGACACCACCCCGTTCTATGCCGAGAGCGGCGGCCAGGTCGGCGACCAGGGCGTGCTCATCGCCGAGGGCGTGCAGTTCGGCGTCGAGGACACGCTCAAGATCAAGGCCGACGTCTACGGCCACCACGGCACGCAGACCCAGGGCACGCTCAAGGTCGGCGACAGCGTCAAGGCCGCGGTCGACGGCGCGCGCCGTGCCGCCACCATGCGCAACCACTCGGTCACCCACCTGATGCACAAGGCGCTGCGCGAGGTGCTCGGCGGCCATGTGCAGCAGAAGGGCTCGCTGGTCGATGCCGACAAGACGCGCTTCGACTTCGCGCACAACGCACCGGTCACGCGCGAGCAGATCCTCGAGATCGAGCAGCGCGTGAATGCCGAGATCCTCGCCAACGCCGCCACGCAGGCGCGCGTGATGGACATGGAATCGGCCCAGAAGTCCGGCGCGACGATGCTGTTCGGCGAGAAGTACGGCGAGACCGTGCGCGTGCTCGACATCGGCTCGAGCCGCGAACTCTGCGGCGGCACGCACGTGGCGCGCACCGGCGACATCGGCCTGTTCAAGATCGTGAGCGAAGGCGGCGTGGCCGCCGGCGTGCGCCGCGTGGAAGCCATCACCGGAGCCAATGCGCTGGCCTACCTGCAGGAGCTCGAATCCACCGTGCACAGCGCGGCCGCCACGCTCAAGGCGCCGGCCGCCGAGCTGCAGGGCCGCCTCGGCCAGGTGCTCGAGCAGATCCGCGCGCTCGAGCGCGAGGTCGGCTCGCTCAAGGGCAAGCTCGCTTCCTCCAAGGGCGACGAGCTGCTGGCGCAGGCCATCGAGGTCAAGGGCGTGAAGGTGCTGGCCGCCAAGCTCGACGGCGCCGACGCCAAGACGCTGCGCGACACCATGGACAAGCTCAAGGACAAGCTCAAGAGCGCCGCCATCGTGCTGGCCGCGGTCGACGGTGCCAAGGTGCAGCTCGCGGCCGGCGTCACGGCCGACGCGATGGGCAAGGTCAAGGCCGGCGAGCTCGTCAACTTCGTGGCCCAGCAGGTGGGCGGCAAGGGCGGCGGCAAGCCCGACCTGGCGATGGCCGGCGGCACCGATGCCGCGGCGCTGCCCGCGGCGCTGCAGTCGGTGCAGGCCTGGGTGAGCGAACGCCTCTGATCCCGGCGCCCTCGCGATGAACGACACGGTGCCCGGCGAAGTCCTCGTGATGGGTGCGGGCACCATCGGCTGCTTCGTCGGCGGCAGCCTCGCGGCGGCCGGCGTGCCGGTCACCTTTGTCGGTCGTCCGCGCGTCCTGCAGGCGCTGGCCGCGCAGGGTCTGGCCCTGACCGATCTCGAAGGCCGCAGCCACCGATTGCCGGCCGCCGGCCTGCACCTGATCGACCGCGTCCCCAGCGGCATCAAGCCCGCGCTGGTGCTGCTCAGCGTCAAGAGCGGCGCCACCGCCGAGGCGGCGGCCGAGCTGGCCTTCGCGCTGCCCGCGGGCACGCTGGTGGTCTCGCTGCAGAACGGCGTGTCGAATGCCGCGGTTGCGTCCGAGGCCGGTCCCACGCTCAACGTGGTGCCGGCGATGGTGCCCTACAACGTCGCCGAGCTCGGCCCCGGTGCCTTCCACCGCGGCACGCCGGGCCGGCTCGCGGCGCGCGACGACGCGGCGCTGCGGCCCTGGCTGCCGGTGTTCGAGCGTGCCGGCGTGCCGCTCGACCTCCATGCCGACCTGCAGCCGATCCAGTGGGGCAAGCTGCTGATCAACCTCAACAACCCGGTCAATGCGCTGTCGGGCCTGCCGCTGCGCGAGCAACTGATGCAGCGCGGCTACCGGCGCTGCTTCGCGGCGCTGATGGACGAGGGCTTGCGCGTGCTGCGCCAGGCCGGCATCGCGCCGGCTCAGGTCACGGCCGTGCCGCCGCGCCGGCTGCCGGGGCTGCTGCGGCTGCCCGACTGGCTGTTCCGCATCGTCGCCGCGCGCATGCTGCGCATCGATGCCAAGGCGCGCTCGAGCATGGCCGACGACCTCGCGCTCGGCCGGCGCACCGAGATCGACGCGCTCAGCGGCGAGATCGTGCGGCTGGCCGAGGCCTGCGGCCTGGAGGCACCGCGCAACGCGCGCATGCTCGAGCTGCTCGAGGCCTGGCCGCGCTCGCCGCGGCGCTGGTCGGCCTCCGAACTGCAGGACGCTTTGAAGCTGTAGCCGCGCCGCTGTACCCTCGCGGCATGCCGGCTTCGGCAGCGGGAGGTCTTCGATGCGGGTTCTGGTCCTGGGCAGCGGTGTCATCGGCACCTCGGTGGCGTATTACCTGGCGCGCGACGGCCACGAGGTGACTGTGCTCGAGCGCCAGCCCGCGCCCGCGCTCGAAACCAGCTTCGCCAACGCGGGCGAGGTCTCGCCCGGCTATTCGGCGCCCTGGGCCGGGCCGGGCGTGCCGCTGAAGGCCGTCAAGTGGATGCTGATGCAGCACAGCCCGCTGGTCATCAAGCCGATGCTCGACCCCGCCATGTGGCGCTGGGGGCTCGCGATGCTGCGCAACTGCACGCAGGCGCGCTACGAGGTCAACAAGGCGCGCATGGTGCGGCTGGCCGAATACAGCCGCGACTGCCTGAAGGCGCTGCGCGCCGACACCGGCATCGCCTACGACGAGCGCATGCAGGGCACGCTGCAGCTGTTTCGCAGCCAGCAGCAGCTCGACGGCAGCGCCAAGGACGTCGAGGTGCTCAAGGCCTCGGGCGTGCCCTACCAGCTGCTCGACCGCGACGGCTGCGTGGCGTACGAGCCCGCGCTGGCCGCGGTGCGCGAGAAGTTCGTCGGCGGCCTGCGGCTGCCGGGCGACGAGACCGGCGACTGCTTCAAGTTCACGCAGGCGCTCGCGGTGCTGGCCGAGGGCCATGGCGCCAGCTTCCGCTTCGGCGTGAACATCGAGGCCATCGAGCACGACGGCGGCGGCGTGACCGCGGTGCGCACCGACGCCGGGCGCTTCGTCGCCGACCGCTACGTGCTCGCGCTCGGCAGCTACTCGCCCGCGCTCGCCAGGCCGCTGGGCATCGACCTGCCGGTGTACCCGGTCAAGGGCTTCTCGATCACGGTGCCGATCGCCGACCCGACGGGCGCGCCCGAATCCACCGTGATGGACGAGACCTTCAAGGTCGCCGTGACCCGGCTCGGCGAGCGCATCCGTGTCGGCGGCACGGCCCAGCTCTCGGGCTTCGACCTGCGCCTCGATGCCGGCCGGCGCGACACGCTCGAGCACGTGGTGACCGATCTTTTTCCGCGCGGCGGCGACGTGGGCACGGCCAGCTTCTGGACCGGCCTGCGCCCGATGACGCCCGACGGCACGCCCGTGATCGGCGCCTGCCGGCTGCCGAACCTGCTGCTGAGCACGGGCCACGGCACGCTGGGCTGGACCATGGCGGCCGGCACCGGCCGCGTGATGGCCGACTTGGTCGGCGCCCGCGCACCCCAGATCGACATGGAAGGGCTGACGGTCGCGCGCTACGGCGGCTGAGCGGCATCGGTGCCACGCACGGGCAGGGCGGTTCCGGAAGGAGCCGCCCTGTTTTCGCATGGGCAAAGTCGACTAGGGTTTCTACCTAGTCCTGAAGTTGTCTCGTTCGTTATCCTTCGTGGCGTTCCATTAATAAATCGTTGTTTCATTAGTGAAACAAACAACGATCCACCCGGACCCACGAATCCATGCCCCTCACTCGCCGCCACGCCCTTGCCGCCGCCGTCTGCGCGGCCGCCGCCAGCGCCACCGGGTCCGCCTGGGCCGATGCCTATCCGGCCAAGCCGATCACGCTGGTGGTCGCCTACCCGGCCGGCGGCGACACCGACGCGCTCGCGCGGCTGTTCGCCGAGAAGCTCGCCACGCGCGTCGGCCAGCCGGTGCTGGTCGACAACCGGCCGGGCGCCAGCGGCATCATCGGCAGCGCCTTCGTGTCGAAGGCCGCGCCCGACGGCTACACGCTGCTGCTCGCGCCCAGCACCTTCTCGATCGCGCAGCTGGTGCTCAAGACCGGCGGCACCTCGGGCTACGACGTGCTCGCGGGCTTCACGCCGATCGTGCAGACCGGCAGCCAGCCGCTGTTCCTGGTGGCCGGCGCCGGCAGCGGCTTCGCGAGCCTGAAGGACGCGGTGGCCGCCGCCAAGCCGGCCAAGCCGCTGGGCTACGCGAGCCCGGGCAGCGGCTCGCCGATGCACATCCTCGGCGAGATGTTCGCGCGCGCCTCGGGCGCCAGCCTCGCGCACGTGCCCTACAAGGGCGTGGCGCCGGCGGTCAACGACGTGCTCGGTGGCCACGTGCCCGTCACCTTCATCACGCTGGGCCCGGTGGCGCCGTACTTCGCCAACGGCAAGCTGCGCGCGCTGGCCGTGGCCTCGGCCCAGCGCACGCCGCTCGCGCCCAACGTGCCCACGCTGGCCGAGCAGGGCTACAAGGACGTCGAGGTGACGGCCTGGAACGGCCTCTGGGGCCCGCGCAACCTGCCGCCGGAGATCGTGAAGACGCTCAACGGCCACTTCAACGAGATCCTCCGCATGCCCGAGATCGTCTCGCGCATGGCCGTGCTCGGCACCACGCCCGTGGGCGGCGAGGCCGAGGTGCTCGGCAAGACCAATGCCGCCGACTACGCGCGCTTCGGCAAGGTCATCAAGGAGCTCGGCATCCAGGCCGACTGAACCCGCCATGACCGAACTCAAGACCACTGCCGATCCCGCCAGCCTGCAGGCGCTGCTGGCCGAACTGCCGGCCAACCTGCTGGCCGGCCGCCGCGTGCTCGTCACCGGCGGCGCGCGCGGCCTCGGCCTCGCGTTCGCGCAATGCATCGCCGCGGCCGGTGCCGGCGTGGTGCTGGCCGACATCCTCGGCGAGCAGGCCGAAAGCGAAGCGAAGGCGCTGCGCGACGCCGGCCGCCAGGCGCATGCGCTGGCCATCGACCTCGCGGACCCCGCCTCGATCGAGGCCGGCGCCGCCGAGGCGATCCGGCTGCTCGGCGGGCTCGACGGCCTGGTCAACAACGCGGCCATCACCAACTCGGGCGGCCGCGACGCGCACCAGCTCGAGATCGACATGTGGGACCGCGTGATGGCCGTCAACGTGCGCGGCAGCTGGCTCACGGGCCGCGCCTGCCGCGCAGCGCTGGCCGAGAGCGGACGCGGCGCCGTCGTCAACCTCGCCTCCGACACCGCGCTGTGGGGCGCGCCCAACCTGCTGGCCTATGCCTCGAGCAAGGGCGCGGTGATCTCCATGACGCGCTCGCTGGCGCGCGAATGGGGCGGCGACGGCATCACGGTCAACGCCGTGGCGCCCGGCCTCACGCTGGTCGAGGCCACCGAGTACGTGCCGATGGCGCGCCACCAGAAATACCTCGAGGGCCGCGCCATCCCGCGCGAACAGCAGGCGGCCGACGTCTGCGGCGCCACCGTGTTCCTGCTCTCCGGTCTCGCGCGTTTCGTGACCGGCCAGCTGCTGGCCGTGAACGGCGGCTTCGCGATGCACTGAATCCCTTCCTCTTCGACCCAGGAGTCCCACACCATGAGCGATCTGTCCGAACAGCAAAAGATCAACGATGCCGGCGGCAACAGCCTGGCGCAGCCCGCAGGCAGCAGCCTCGCCGAGTGGATGGACAGCCGCATCGCGCGCTATTCGACCCGCAAGTACGACTGGGACGCGCTGAAGTTCCAGGCCGACTTCGATCCCAAGTTCCGCCGCGCCCAGATGCGCTACGTGGGCACGGGCGGCACCGGCGTCGCCAAGGACGTCAACACCGTGCCGGCCGAGCACTTCACCTTCTCGACCATGGTGATCCCGGCCGGCCACGAAGGCCCGCCGCACCTGCACACCGACGTGGAGGAAGTGTTCTTCCTGATCCGCGGCAAGCTCAAGGTGGTGATCGAGAAGGACGGCGAGCGCTTCGAGACCATCATGACCGACCGCGACCTGATCTCGGTGCCGCCCGGCGTCTACCGCGAGGAGATCAACATCGGCGACGAGGACGCGCTGATGTGCGTGATGCTCGGCGCCAAGAAGCCGGTGACCCCGACCTATCCGGCCGACCACCCGCTGGCCAAGATCAAGCGTTGAGCGCGACGGCCATGCAGACCACCGACATCCAGGCCTCGATGCCGCCCGCTGCCGAGCTGGCGCGGCTCGATGCGCGCTTCGCGGCCCGCGAGGTCGCGGTCGCGGGCGGTGCCGTGGTGTCGGTGCGCGAGCGCGGGCAGGGCCCGGCGATCGTCTGCCTGCATGGCATCGGCTCGGGCGCGGCCTCGTGGCTCGAGGTCGCCGAACTGCTCGCGCCCGAGGCGCGCCTGATCGCCTGGGATGCACCGGGCTACGGCGCATCGACGCCGCTCGAGGCCGATGCACCGGCGGCCGCCGACTACGCGGCGCGCCTGGGCGCCTTGCTCGATGCGCTGCGCATCGAGTCCTGCGTGCTGCTCGGCCATTCGCTCGGCGCGATCGTCGCCGCCGCGGCCGCGCGCCGCGATGCGCGCATCCGCCGGCTGCTGCTGGTCAGCCCCGCGATCGGCTACGGCGCCGCGCAACGCGCGCAGGCGCGCGCCAAGGTCCGCGCCGAGCGGCTCGCCACGCTCGACCAGCTCGGCATCGCCGGCATGGCCGCGCAGCGCGCGGGCCGGCTGGTGTCCGACCAGGCCAGCGAGCCCGCGCGCCAATGGGTGCGCTGGAACATGGCGCGCCTGAACGACCGCGGCTACCGCCAGGCCGTCGAACTGCTGTGCAACGCCGACCTGCTGGCCGAGCTGCCGCCGCCGACGCCGGTGCGCGTGGCCTGCGGCGCGCTCGATGCGGTCACGCCGCCCGCGGCCTGCGAGGAAGTGGCGCGGCGCTGCGGCGTGGCGCTCGAATTGGTGGACGATGCGGGCCACGCCGGCTACGTGGAGCAACCGCGGGCCGTCGCCGCGCTGCTGCGCGAATCGCTCGCGCACTGAGCGCCATCACCCCCTATCCAACCAAGGAAATCAAGAGACATGGCCACCAACGACAACGACGCGATGGACGAGGGCGCGGACCGCTACAACGTGCCCGCGCTCGAGCGCGGACTGCGCGTGCTGTGCGAGTTCAGCCGCGAGAGCCGCACGCTCTCGGCGCCCGAACTGGCGCGCCGCTTCGACCTGCCACGCTCGACCGTCTTCCGCCTGCTCACCACGCTCGAGAACATGGGCTTTCTCGAGCGCGCCGAGGGCGGGCGCGACTACCGCCTGGGCCTGGCCGTGCTGCGCCTGGGCTTCGAATACCTGGCCTCGCTCGAGCTCACGCAGCTCGGCACGCCGCTGCTCAACCGCCTCTGCGAGGAGCTGCGCACGCCCTGCAACCTGGTGGTGCGCGACGGCCGCTCGATCGTCTACGTCGCCAAGGTCGCGCCGCCCACGCCCTTCGCGAGCTCGGTCACCGTGGGCACGCGGCTGCCGGCCCATGCCACGGTGCTGGGCCGCATCCTGCTGGAAGACCTGACCCTGCCGCAGCTGCGCGCCCTCTATCCCGAGGACAAGCTCGAGACCTTCTCGCCGAGCACGCCGAAGACCGTCAACGAGCTGTTCGACATGGTGCAGGCCGACCGCCAGCGCGGCTACGTGCTCGGCGAAGGCTTCTTCGAATCGAACATCTCGACCATCGCGGCGCCGGTGCGCGACCACGGCGGCCACATCGTGGCGGCGCTGGGCGCCACCATCACCTCGGGCCACATCGACGAGAACCGCATGGACGAGATGGTGCAGCGCGTGCGCGGCACGGCGGACGAGATCTCGGGCCTGCTCAACTACTCGCCCGCGCGCGCCGCCAAGGTGGTGCCGCTGCGCAGCGCCTGAGACCCATGGCCGCTTCCTCTTCCTCTTCCTTCTTCGCCGCCGATGCGCTGGCCGGCCGCGTGGCCGTGGTCACGGGCGGTTCGTCGGGCATCGGCCTGGCCACGGTCGAGCTGCTGCTGGCCTGCGGCGCCGCGGTCGCGCTGTGCGGCCGCAATGCCGAGCGGCTCGACGGCGCCGTGGCCGGCCTGCGCGCGCGCTTTCCCGAGGCACGGCTGTTCGCGCGGCCCTGCGACGTGCTCGATGCCGCCGCGGTGCGCGCCTTCGCGGCCGCCAGCGAGGCCGCGCTCGGCCCGGCCTCGATGCTGGTCAACAACGCGGGGCAGGGCCGGGTCTCGACCTTCGCCGACACCGACGACGAGGCATGGACGCAGGAGCTGCACCTGAAGTTCTTCTCGGTGATCCATCCCACGCGCGCCTTCCTGCCGCAGCTCGCGGCGCAGCGCGCCGTGCTCGGCGACGCCGCCATCGTCTGCGCCAACTCGCTGCTGGCGCGCCAGCCCGAGCCGCACATGGTCGCGACCTCGGCCGCGCGCGCGGGCCTGCTGAACCTGGTGCGCTCGATGGCGACCGAGTTCGCGCCGCAGGGCGTGCGCGTCAACGGCATCCTGATCGGCCTGGTCGAGTCGGGCCAGTGGCGCCGCCGCTTCGAGGCGCGCGAAGACAAGTCGCTGGACTGGGCCGCCTGGAGCGGCCAGCTCGCGAAGACCAAACACATCCCGCTGGGTCGCCTGGGGCTTCCGACCGAAGCCGCGCGCGCGATCCTGTTCCTTGCTTCGCCCCTCGCGTCGTACACGACGGGCAGCCACATCGACATCTCCGGAGGCCACTCGCGCCATGCATGAGCCCACCCCCAGCCTTGCCCACTTCGTGTGGCTTCTGCACCCCCTCGAGGGGGCAACACCAGCGGCCCGGCAAAGCCGGTTCCGCGGTGTTTCCCGCCTCAATTGCGCCGGTAATCGCGCGTGTGCCATCCAATGGCTTCTCGAGAAGAACTGAATGAAGACCAATCAAGTAACCGTGGGCGCGGTCGTCGCCGCCTTCCTCGAGCAGTGCGGCGTCAAGGCCGCCTTCGGCGTGATCTCGATCCACAACATGCCGATCCTCGATGCCTTCGCGCAGCGCGGCACGATCCGCTTCGTCTCGGCGCGCGGCGAGGCCGGCGCGGGCAACATGGCCGACGCCTATGCACGCTCCACCGCGAGCCTGGGCGTGTGCATCACCAGCACCGGCCCGGCCGCGGGCAACATCGCGGGCAGCCTGGTCGAGGCGCTGACCGCCGGCGCGCCGCTCTTGCACATCACCGGGCAGATCGAGACGCCCTACCTCGACAAGGGCATGTCGTACATCCACGAGGCGCCCGACCAGCTCACCATGCTCAAGGCGGTGTCGAAGGCGGCGCTGCGCGTGCGCAGCGTCGAGACCGTGCTCGGCACGCTCAAGCGCGCGGTGCAGCTCGCGCTGACCGCGCCCACCGGCCCGGTCAGCGTGGAGATCCCGATCGACATCCAGTCGGCGCTGACCACCATGCCTGCCGACCTGTCGCCGTTGCCGATCGAGCGGGCCGTGCCCTCGGCGGCCGGGCTCGATGCGCTGGCCGCGCGGCTCGCGGCCGCGAAGCGCCCGCTGCTGTGGATCGGCGGCGGCGCGCGCCATGCCCGCGCCGCGATCCAGCGGCTGCAGAAGCTGGGCTTCGGCGTGGTCACGACCACGCAGGGCCGCGGCACCGTGCCCGAGGACGATGCCGGCTCGCTCGGCGCCTACAACATCCAGAAGCCGGTCGAGGCCTTCTACCAGAGCTGCGATGCGCTGCTGGTCGTCGGCTCGCGGCTGCGCGGCAACGAGACGCTCAAGTACGAACTCAAGCTGCCGCGCCCGCTCTACCGCATCGATGCCGACGCGGCCGCCGAAGGCCGCTGCTATGCCTCCGAGGCCTTCGTCTGCGGCGACTCGGCGCTCGCGCTCGAGGGCCTGGCCGATCGCCTCGAGGCGGCGGGCTACCGCGCCGATCCGCAACTGCTGGTCGACCTGCGCGCCGCGCACGAGCAGGCGGTGGCCACGCTGCGCGACGGCCTCGGCCCTTACGCCGAACTCGTGCGCCGCCTGCAGTCGGCGGCCGGCCGCCAGTTCAACTGGGTGCGCGACGTGACGGTCTCCAACAGCACCTGGGGCAACCGCGAGCTGCGCATCTTCGAGCCGAGCGCCGGCGTGCATGCCACGGGCGGCGGCATCGGGCAGGGCATGCCGATGGCGATCGGCGCGGCCATCGGTGCCGCGGTCACCGGTTCGGGCCGCAAGACCTTCTGCCTGGCCGGCGACGGCGGCTTCATCCTCAACCTCGGCGAGCTGGCCTGCATGGTGCAGGAGAAGGCGCCGATGGCCATCGTGCTGATGAACGACCAGAGCTACGGCGTGATCAAGAACATCCAGGACGCGCAGTACGGCGGCCGCCAGTGCTATGCCGAGCTGCACACGCCCGACTACGAACTGCTGTGCCGGTCGATCGCGCTGCCGCATGCGCGCGTGAAGGACCTGGCCGAGCTGCCGGCGCGGCTCGACGAGGCGCTGTCCACCGACGGCCCCTTCCTGCTCGAGATCGACATGCTGTCGATCGGCGGCTTCAAGACCAGCTTCGCGGGCCCGCCGACCAACACGGTCACGCAGATTCCCGCGCTCGGCACGGCCAAGTGACAGTAGAAGTGACAGCGAGCGAGGCCCGATCCATGACCGCCCCCACGCGCATCGCCCTGGTCGGCTGCGGCGCCATCGGCACCGCGGTGCTCGAACTGCTGCGCGACGACCCGGCCCTGAAGGTGACGACCGTCGTCGTGCCCGCCGACGGCGCCGACGCCGCGCGCCAGGCCGCGCCCGGCGCGCAGGTGCTCGCCGCGGTGCCGGCCGAAGGCATCGACCTCGTGGTCGAGACCGCGGGCCATGCGGCCATCGAGCAGCACGTGCTGCCCGCGCTGGAACGCGGCACGCCCTGCGTGGTCGCCTCGGTGGGCGCGCTGTCGGCGGCAGGCTTCGCCGAACGGCTCGAGGCCGCGGCGGTCGCGGGCCGCACCCAGGTGCAGCTGATCCCGGGCGCCATCGGCGCGATCGACGCGCTGGCCGCGGCCCGCATCGGCGGCCTGGCCAGCGTGCGCTACACCGGCCGCAAGCCGCCGAAGGCCTGGAAGGGCACGCCGGCCGAGCAGGGCCGCGACCTCGATGCGCTGGCGCAGGCCACCGTCATCTTCGAGGGCAGCGCGCGCGAGGCGGCCTTGCTCTATCCGAAGAATGCCAACGTGGCGGCCACCGTCTCGCTCGCGGGGCTGGGGCTCGACCGCACGCAGGTGCGGCTGATCGCCGACCCCGCCACCGCCGAGAACGTGCACACCGTCGAAGCCGAGGGCGCCTTCGGCAGCTTCGAGCTGACCATGCGCAACAAGCCGCTCGCGGCCAATCCCAAGACCTCCGCGCTGACCGTCTACAGCGCCGTGCGCGCGCTGCGCAACCGCGTCGCGGCGCTCGCCATCTGAGCCACTCCATGATTTCTTCCGAACTTCTTCCGATCTGCATCGCCGGCGAATGGCGCCTGGGCGGCGGCGACATCTACGAGAGCCTGTACCCGGCCACCGGCGAACCGATCGCGCGCCTGCGCGCCGCGAGCCTGGCCGACGTCGAGGAGGCCATCGCGGGCGCCGACCTAGCCTTCCGCACCAGCGGCTGGGCCCAGCGCCTGCCGCACGAGCGCGCCACCGTGCTGCACCGCGTGGCGCAGCTGATCCGCGACGAGGCCGAGTCGCTGGCGCAGAAGCAGCGCCTCGACAACGGCAAGCCGATCAACGAGACGCGCAACCTCGTGGCCAGCGCCGCGGGCACTTTCCAGTTCTTCGCGGCCGCGCTCGAGACGCTCGAGGAAAGCATCACCCCGTCGCGCGGCGCCTTCGTAACGATGAGCGTGCACGAGCCCATGGGCGTGGTCGCGGCGATCACGCCGTGGAACTCGCCGATCGCGAGCGAGGCGCAGAAGCTCGCGCCCGCGCTGGCGGCCGGCAACGCGGTGGTGGTGAAGCCCGCCGAGGTCACGCCGCTGATGGCGCTCGAACTGGCGCGCATCTGCGAACAGGCCGGCGTGCCCAGGGGCATCGTCAGCGTGCTGCCGGGCCGTGGCTCGGTGATCGGCGACGCGATCACGAAGCATCCGCTGGTCAAGCGCGTGTCCTTCACCGGCGGCACCACCACCGGCCGGCACATCGCGCACATCGCGGCCGACAAGATGATGCCGGTGTCGCTCGAGCTCGGCGGCAAGTCGCCGACCATGGTGCTCGAGGACGCGGACCTCGACCATGCCGTCAACGGCGTGCTCTACGGCATCTTCAGTTCGTCGGGCGAATCGTGCATCGCGGGCTCGCGGCTGTTCGTGGCGCGCGGCATCTACGACGAGTTCCTCACGCGGCTGGCCGAGGGCGCGAACGCGCTGCGCGTGGGCGACCCGGCCTCGGAGCGCACGCAGATGGGCCCGCTGATCACGGCGAAGCACCGCGAGGGCATCGAGCGCTACGTCGAGCTCGGCGTGTCCGAGGGCGGCCGCATCCGCACCGGCGGCGTGCGCCCGCAGGGCGCCGGCTACGACAGCGGCTACTTCTACCGGCCGACCATCATCGAAGGCCTGGACAACGGCGCGCGCACCAGCCAGGAGGAGATCTTCGGCCCGGTGCTGGTCGCGATGCCCTTCGACGACGAGGCCTCGTTGATCGCGCAGGCCAACGACAGCGTCTATGCGCTGGCCGCGGGCGTCTGGAGCCGCGACTTCAAGCGCGCCTGGAAGCTCGGCCGCGCGGTGCAGGCCGGCACGGTCTGGGTCAACACCTACAAGCAGTTCTCGGTCTCCACGCCCTTCGGCGGCTGGCGCGACAGCGGCCTGGGCCGCGAGAAGGGCCGCGAAGGCATCTTCCAGTACATGGAGCAGAAGAGCATGTACTGGGGCACCAACGAACAACCGCTCGCGTGGGCGAACTGAACAGGGCCACACCATGAGCGTTCTAGGCATCGACCAGATCACCTACGGGGCGGACGACCTGCCCACCTGCCGCCGCTTCTTCGAGGACTGGGGCCTCGCGCTGAAGTCCGAGGCGCCCGGCGAACTCGTCTTCGAGTGCCTCAACGGCTGCCGGGTCGTCGTTGCGGCGTCGAGTGACGTGAACCTGCCGCCCGCGATGGAGGAGGGCCCGACCCTGCGCGAGGTGGTGTGGGGCGTGGAGAGCGAGGCCGACCTCGAGCGCTATGCCGCCGCCATCGCGAACGACCCGGGCTTCTTCGACGCCAGCATCGACGGCGCGCGCCGCATCGGCTGCATCGATCCCAACGGCCTGGCCGTGCGCCTGCAGGTGAGCCGCAAGCATGCCGTCGAGGTCGACTGCGGCGCGATGAACACCTGGAACGCCAAGCCGCGCCTCAACCAGCCCGCGCCGATCTACGAGCGCGCGACGCCGATCGAGGTCGGCCACGTGGTGTTCTTCGTCGGCGACGTGAAGGCCACGAGCGCCTTCTATGCCGAGCGCTTCGGCTTCGTCGGCTCCGACAGCTATCCGAACCGCGGCGCCTTCATGCGCTGCGCGCCCGAGGGCGGCCACCACGACCTGTTCCTGCTGCAGATCCCCTCGGGCAAGCGCGGGCTCAACCACGTGGCCTTCACCGTGCGCGACATCCACGAGGTGTTCGGCGGCGGCCTGCACTTCTCGCGCCAGGGCTGGGACACGCAACTCGGCCCGGGCCGGCACCCGGTCTCCTCGGCCTACTTCTGGTACTTCAAAAACCCGGCCGGCGGCCTGATCGAGTACTACGCCGACGAGGACCAGCTCACGGCCGAGTGGCAGCCGCGCGAGTTCGAGCCGGGCCCGACGGTGTTCGCCGAATGGGCGGTCGATGGCGGCCTCGACGGCCACACGCGGCGGCAGAAGAACGCGGAAGGGCCGAAGGGCGCCTTCCTCACCGAGAAGAAATGACGGTTCCGATCACCATGCAACGACGCTTCTGTTTCTCCCTCCTGTTCGCGGCGCTGGCTGCCATCGCCTTGCCCGCGGCTGCGCAAAGCGATGTGCACAAGCAGCTCGCCGCCGAGCGCTTCACCATCGTCTCGCCGTTCCCGCCCGGTGGGCCGGTCGACACGCTGGCGCGCGTGCTGTCCGACGGACTCGCCAAGCGCTATGGGCAAGCGGCCGTGGTCGACAACCAGGTCGGCGCGGCCGGCAACATCGGCATGGAGAAGGTCAAGCGCGCCAAGGGCGACGGCCACACGCTGCTGGTGATCCCGGCCGGCAACGTCACGATCAATCCCACGCTGATGCCGAACTTCCCGTTCGACATGCAGAAGGACTTCGTGCCGATCACCATGCTGGCCAAGGCGCCCAACGTGCTGGTGGCATCGCCGGCCTCGGGCATCAAGAGCGTGAAGGAACTGGTGGCGCAGGCCAAGGCCAAGCCGGGCACGCTCTCGTACGCCTCGCCGGGCGTGGGCAGCGGGCTGCACCTGGCGGGCGAGCTGTTCAAGCAGCAGGCCGGCATCGACCTGCTGCACGTGCCCTACAAGGGCACGCCACCCGCGCTCAACGACGTGCTCGGCGGCTCGGTGCCGCTGATGTTCAGCAACCTGCCCGCGACCCTGCCGTTCATCGGCAACGGCAAGCTGATCGCGCTCGGCGTGACCGAGGCCGTGCGCAGCCCCGCCGCGCCCGACATCCCCACCCTGGCGGAGCAGGGCATCCAGGGCGTGGCCGTGACCTCGTGGTACGGCCTGATGGCGCCGCGCGGCACGCCGGCGGCGGTGGTCGACCAGCTCGCGAAGGACGCGGCCGAGATGCTGGCCCAGCCCGAGGTGCGCGAGCGCCTGAAGGCGCAGGGCATGACCGGCGCCGCGATGAAGCCGGCCGAGTTCGCCACCCACATCCGCGACGAGACGGCCGTCTGGGCCCGCATCGTCAAGGCGCGAAACATCGTGGCCGAGTGAGCCGCGAACAAGAAGGAAGAGACACACACCCATGAACACCAGCGAATCCACCATCGGCATCGTCGGCGCCGGCATCGGCGGCCTGGCCGCCGCCATCGCGCTGCGCCGCGCCGGCCACGACGTGGTCGTGTTCGAGCAGGCGAAGCAGTTCGCGCGCGTCGGCGCCGACATCAACCTCACGCCCAACGCGGTGCGCGCGCTCGACGGCCTCGGCGTCGGCGAGGCGGCCCGCGTGACCGCTGCGCGGCCCTCGCACCGCATCAGCCGCACCTACGACAGCGGCGCCGAGACCTCGCGCCTTGAGATGGCCGAGTCGGCCGAGGCACGCTACGGCGCGCCGCAGCTCACGATCCACCGCGCCGACCTGCTGGCCGCGCTGGCCCAGATGTTCCCGGCCGAGCGCGTGGCATTGGCCAGGCGCGCCGAGCGCATCGCGGCCGACGAGGGCGGCGTGACGATCTCCTTCACCGACGGCAGCGAGGCCCGCGTGGGCGCGCTGATCGGCGCCGACGGCATCCACTCCTGCGTGCGCAACGCCATGTTCGGCGCCGAGAGCCCGCGCTTCACCGGCATCGTGGCCTACCGCGCCGTGGTGAGCGCCGAACGCGTGGCCGGCCTGCCGAACCTCGGCGCCTTCACCAAGTGGTGGGGGCCGAATCCGCAGAGCCAGATCGTCACCTTCCCGCTCAACCGCGGCAAGGACATCTTCATCTTCGCGACCACGCCGCAGGACAGCTGGCAGCTCGAATCCTGGACCGCGCCGGGCGACGTGGACGAGCTGCGCGCGCAGTACGCGGCCTACCACCCCGAGGCGCGGGCGCTGCTCGACGCCTGCGACACGGTGCTCAAGACCGCGCTCTACGAACGCGACCCGATGCCCGCCTGGGCGCAGGGGCGCATGGCGCTGATCGGCGATGCCGCGCATCCGATGCTGCCCTTCATGGCGCAGGGCGCGGGCATGGCGATCGAGGACGCGGTGGTGCTCGCGCGCCATCTCGAGGGCGTGGCGATGGACGGCATCGCCGCCGCGCTGGCCGACTTCGAGACCGCCCGCATCGAGCGCGCCGGCCAGGTGCAGCTCGGCTCGCGCGGCAACAACTGGCTGCGCGAGGGCGGCAACGCCGACTGGGTCTACGGCTACGACGCCTGGACCGCGCCGCTGGCGACGCCCGCGATGGCCGCGACTGCCGCGACCGTCTGAAGAATTCCACCTCACCCACGGAGGACCCCATGCCACAAGACCGCTACCTGCAACCGCACCAGGCGCGCCAGCGCCCGGCCACCACCTACGAAGACCTGCTGGGCGACGTGATCGAGCGCGCCTTCGCCGACGGCATCCACGACCTGCCGGGCCTGGTGCAGCGGCTCAACGACAGCGGCCTGGCCACGCCCGGCGGCCTGGCCTGGACCGAGGCGCTGTACCGCAAGGAAATGGCCACGCTGGCCGGCTGAGGAGACACCCATGAGCATCGCCATCCAACCCGTTCCCGCCGACCCGGTCGACCACCTGCTCGAGATCGGCCTCAAGGACCTCTGGTATCCGATCTGCCCCTCGCACTTCATCAAGGAGAACCCCGTCTCGCTGCGCCGCCTGGGCCGCAAGCTCGCGCTGTGGCGCGACGGCGAGGGCGTGCTGCATGCGCTCGAGGACCGCTGCCCGCACCGCGGCGCGCCGCTGTCGCAGGGCGTGGTGCTCGGCGACCGGCTCTCGTGCCCCTACCACGGCGTGGAGGTGCGGCACGACGGCGTGGTCACGCGCGTGCCTGGCAGCCCGGGCTGCAAGCTCGAGGGCTCGAAGGCCACGCGGCACTTCCACGTGCAGGAGCGCGCCGGGGCCGTGTTCCTCTACAACTCGAAGGAGCCGGTCGACGTGCCGCCGCCGCTGGTGCTGCCCGAGCAGCTGACCGATGACGCCGAGTATTCGAGCTTCCTCTGCTACACCGAGTGGGAGGGCGACTACCGCTACGTGCTCGACAACGTGATGGACCCGATGCACGGCACCTACCTGCACAAGCAGTCGCACTCGATGGCCGAGGGCGACTCGAGCGCCAAGTTCGGCATCCGGCCGACCGACATCGGCTTCGTGTTCGAGAAGGAAGGCCAGCGCAACGTCAACTTCGACTGGACGGAATGGGCCGACACCGGCATCCACTGGATGCGGCTGGAGATCCCGTACCCGAAGACCGGCGGCCCCGGCGGCAACTTCATCATCGTGGGCGCCTTCTCGCCGATCGTGAAGGGCATGACCGCCACCTTCTTCTGGCGCGTGCGCAAGCTGGCGCCGGGCTGGCAGCGCGACACCTGGCGCTTCCTCTACCGCAACCGCCTCGAGGCGCGCCACTGGCACGTGCTCGAGCAGGACCGCGTGATGCTCGAGGAGATGGAGGCCGACGCCAACCAGCACGAGAACCTCTACCAGCACGACCTGGGCATCGTGCGACTGCGCCGCCACATGCGCAACCTGGCGGTGGCGCAGCTCGCGCAAGCGGCCGAGCCGGTCACCGCCTGAGCGAGGAAGCGATCGCCATGTCTTCTCCCACGCTGAACGCCCTCGTGCACACGATGCGCTACGAGGCCGACGGCATCGTGAGCGTCGAGTTCCGGCCGGCCACGCCCACGGTGGACTTTCCCGCCTTCGAGGCCGGCTCGCACATCGACCTGCACCTGCCCAACGGCCTGGTGCGCAGCTACTCGCTGTGCAACCCGGCCAGCGATCGCCAGCGCTACGTGGTGGGCGTGCTCAACGACCGCAAGAGCCGCGGCGGCTCGCGCTACGTGCACCAGCAATTGCGCGTGGGCATGACCCTGCCGATCTCGGCGCCGCGCAACAACTTCGCGCTCGAGGAGGACGCTCGGCGCTCGGTGCTGGTGGCCGGCGGCATCGGCGTCACGCCCATCTGGTGCATGCTGCAGCGGCTCGCGTCGCTCGGGCGGCCGGTCGAGCTGGTCTATTGCGCGCGCAGCCGCAAGGAAGCGGCCTTCGTCGACGCCATCGAAGCGCTGGCGCGCGACAAGGCCATCGAACTGAGCTGGCACTTCGACGACGAGCAGGGCGCGCCGCCCGATCTCGCGCAGCTGCTGGCAGGGCGCGGCACCGACAGCCATTACTACTGCTGCGGGCCCACGCCGATGCTCGATGCCTTCGAACGCAGCTGCGAGCAACTGGCCTATGCCAACGTGCACATCGAGCGCTTCGCCGCCGTGCATGTGGAAGCGCCGGCCGCCACGCAGAGCTGCGTGGTGGCCTGCGCGAAGAGCGGGCGCGAGATCGAGGTGCCCGCGGGCAAGTCGATCCTCGACAGCCTGATCGATGCCGGCCTCGACCCCGACCACAGCTGCAAGGAAGGCGTCTGCGGCGCCTGCGAGACGGCCGTGCTCGAAGGCGAGATCGACCACCACGACGGCATCCTCACCAAGGCCGAACGCGCGGCCAACAAGACCATGATGATCTGCGTGTCGCGCTGCAAGGGCGCGCGCCTGGTACTGGACATCTGATCCCCCGAAGGCCTCCGGCCGAAAGAAAAACCACCCGAGACATTCCATGAAAAAGTACTTGCTCACGCTGGTTTCGATCAGCGCGGCTGGCGGAGCGCTGGCCCAATCCTCCCTCACGATCTTCGGCGTGGTCGACGCCGCCGTCACCTACACGCGCGGCAACGGGCCCGGCGCCGGCAGCAAGACGCAGCTCACGAACAGCGGCAACATGTTCAGCCGGCTCGGCTTTCGCGGCACCGAGGACCTCGGCGGCGGGCTGTCGGCGAGCTTCTGGCTCGAGATGGGGCTGCAGAACGACAGCGCGCTGGGCTTCCCCTCGAACTCGAACAACCAGGCCAGCGGCAACGGCACGCCCGGCGTGCTGAGCTTCAACCGCCGCGCCACCGTGAGCTTCGCGGGACCGTTCGGCGAGATCCGCCTGGGCCGCGACTACGTGCCCGCGTTCTGGAACACCGCGATCTACGACCCCTTCGGCACCGGCGGCGGCATCGGCGCCAACCAGCTCTACTTCTCGGGCCTGGGCGGCCTCACGGCGCCGACCGGCACGCGCGCCTCCAACAGCGTGGGCTACCTGCTGCCGGGCGGCCTCGGCGGCTTCTATGGCCAGGTGATGTACGCGATGGGCGAGAACGAGTCGACCTCGGTGCTGCCGGGCACGCTGGTGTCGAACAAGCGCGACGGCAACCATGCGGGCCTGCGCCTGGGCTATGCCGACGGCGGCTTCAACATCGCGCTGGCCACAGGCAAGACGCGCTACGCGAGCGGCGACCTGCGCGTGACCAACCTCGGCGCCTCCTACACCTTCGGCCCGTCGCTGATGAATTTCAAGCTCACGGGCGAGCTCTACGGCGAATCGAAGGGCAGCACCGATGCCAAGGGCGCGCTGATCGGCTTCCACCTGCCGATCGGGCCGGGCGAGATCAAGGGCTCGTATGCGCGCTACCGGCTCGAGCCCTTCGGCGCGCTGCGCAATCCCACCTCGTCGAAGCTCGCGCTGGGCTACGTGCACAACCTGTCGAAGCGCACCGCGCTCTACGCGACCGTGGCGCGCATCAGCAACAGCAACGGCGCGGCCGCGGCCCTGTCGGGTGCGATCACGGCGCCGAACCGGTCCTCGAGCGGCACCGAGTTCGGCATGCGCCACATGTTCTGAGAGGGCGCCCACGCCCGGAAAGTCCCATGCGAAGCCAGAGCAAGAACCTCCGCTGGTACGGCGTGATCACGCTGTTCCTGATCGTCGCGATCTCCTACGTGGACCGCATCAACATCGCGGTGCTGATCACCGACGCCGACTTCCTGCGCCACGTGGGCATCGCGGCGGACGACCGGGTGCGCCAGGGCTTCCTCGCGACGGCCTTCATGCTGGGCTACGGCATCTCGGCCTTCGTGCTCACGCCGTTCTGCTCGGCGCTGTTCGGCGTGCGGCGCAGCCTGATCTTCGGGCTGGTGCTGTGGGGCGTGGTGACCTGGGCCTCGCCGCTGTTCCACAGCTACGGGCTGCTGCTGGCCTCGCGCGTGCTGCTCGGCGTGTCGGAAGGGCCGCTGTTCTCGCTGGCCTCGTCCTACATCAAGGCGCATTTCCGCGGCGACGAGAACGGCAAGCCCAACGCGATCGTCAACATGGGCACCGGGCTCGGGCTGGCGCTGGGCTTTCCGCTCGTGGGCTGGCTGCTCGCGCAGTACGCCTGGGACACCTCGTTCCACGTGCTGGGCGTGCTCAACATCGTGCTGGGCATTCCGCTGGTGCTGGCCTTCGTGCGCATGCCGGCGGGGCAGGGCGATGCGATAGCTCCGAAGTCCTTCGGCGACGCGATGGCGCGCGTGGGCGGCATCGTGAAGGGCGCGCTGCAGACGCGCCACCTGTTCCTGATCACGCTGCTGACCTCGGCCGCGCTGGCCTACCTCTGGGGCAGCAGCAACTGGCTGCCGACCTACCTGCGCGAGGCGCGCGGCTTCTCGCTGCGCGAGATGGGCTGGCTGGCCTCGCTGCCGCAGTACGCGACCGTGCTCGCGGTGTTCCTGGGCGGCGTGCTGGTCGACCGGCTGGGCCGCGCGCGCGTGCCCTTCATCTTCATGGGCGCCAGCGCGGGCGTGGCGCTGTCGGTGCTGCTGGCGATCAGCGCGCACGATCCCTACGTGGCGGCCTGCTGCCTGGTGGCGGCGAACTTCTTCTGGGGCCTGCAGAGCCCGGCGATCCCGAGCACGGTGCAGCACTGCGCGCGGCCCGAGCACACGGCCAGCGCCTTCGGCGTGACCAACGGCGTGGGCAGCCTGGTGGCGGGCTTCATGCCGGTGCTGATGGGCGGGGTGATCGGCGCGCTGTCGTCGGCCGGCGCGGCGGGCCATGGCGCGGACGGCGGATCGGCGGCGGGTTTCTTCGCGGGCTTCGCGCTGCTGATCGGCACCCAGGTGGTGGTGTTCGGCTGCGGGCTGGCGCTGTGGCGGCGCGACCGCGCGCCGGCAGTGGCCGGCCGCGCCGAAGCCGTGCCCCGGGTGTCCTAGTTCATCAGGGCGCGACGCTCGCGCCCTCGATGCCGTGGCGCTGCAGCGCCTCGGCCACGAAGCCGCTGGCCTTCATCTCCTCGACGAAGGCCGCGAGCAGGGCCTGGGCCTCGGCGCCGCGGCTGGCCGGCGTGCCCATGGCCTGCTGGATCACCATGAAGCGGCCCGGCAGCAGGCGCACGCCCGAGGAGCGCTGCGCCTCGGTCTCGAGCAACTGGCGGATGCCGGCCGCCACGTCGACCTGGCCCGCGCGCAGCGCCGAGAGCACGGCCTGCGCGCCCTGCACGCGCACCAGCTCGGCCTGGTGGATCTCGCGCGTGAGGAACAGGTCGTAGGCGCTGCCCGCGCCGACCGCGATGCGGTGGCCGGGGGTGTCGACCTCGGCGTTGTCCTGCAGCTCGGAGCCGTCGCGCACCAGGTAGCTGCCCTCGATCAGCACATAGGGCGCGGTGAAGCGCAGGCCCTCGCTGCGCGCCGGGTCGATCGCGAAGAAGCCGATGTCGGCGCGCTCGGCCCGGACCGCGTCGACCGAGGCCGCGGCCTTGTCGAACACCACCAGCTCGACGCCCACGCCGAGGCGGCGCGCGAACTCGTGGGCCAGGTCGATCGACACGCCGACCGGCTGGTAGCTCACCGGGTGCTTGTTGGCGAGGATCGGGTTGCCGAGGTTGATCGAGGCGCGCAGCGTGCCGCTGGGCGCGAAGGCGGTGACGAGGGCGGGGGAGATCTGGGTCATGGCAGTCCGTCGGAGGGAGGCGCGCGAGCGGCCGGCGCGGCCCTGGAGTTTACGGGCGCGGCGCCGGGCCCGCCGATCGCCCGCCGCCCGGCGCGCCCGGGCGGCCGAAATTCCTACTTGGGCTGAAGGTTCTCGCTCACCGGATATTCAGCCCCATCGCGTAGGCTCGCTGCATCCGAAAAAAAATACCGAGGCTGTCGCCCATCGTGCCGATCTCCACCTTTCTCGTCGAAGACAACCCCCTCATCCGCCACAACCTGATCGCCGCCATGGAGGACGAAGCCGACATCCTGCTGGTGGGCACGGCCGCCACCGAGGCCGAGGCCATCGAGCGGCTCGATGCCTGCGATCCGCCCTGGGAGCTGCTGGTGGTCGACCTGTTCCTCGAGGAAGGCTCGGGCCTCGGGATCGTCAAGCGCTACCGCGAGCGCCGCGCCGGCCAGCGCGTGGTGGTGCTGACCAACTACGGCACCGACGACATCGCGGGCTGGGCGCGCGAGCTCGGCGCCGACGCGGTGTTCGACAAGTCGGCCGGGCTCGACGACTTCTTCTCGTTCTGCGCCGGACTCGGGGCCGAGGCCCCGGGCGCGCGCTGATGGCGGCGCCCGGACCGGCGGCCTCCGCCGCGCTGCAGCCGCTGCGCGAGGCCACGCGCGAACTGCACCATGCGCTCGACAGCCGGCTGCGCATCGGCGGCGAGGACGCCACGCTGGCCGACTATGCCGAGCACCTGCGCGCGCTGCGGCCCTGGCTGGGCGCCGTGCGGAGCGCGCTGGCGGCCTCGGGCGTCGCGGCGCTCGAGGCGGTGGCGCGGCAACTCGCGCTGCGCCTCGAGGCGCTCGAACTCGATCTGCGCGATGCGCAGGCGGCCGGGCCGGCCACGCCGCCCGCCTTGCCGGACAGCGCGGCGCTCGCCGCGCAGGCCGCCGACCCCGGCTTCGCCTGGGGCCTGGCCTACGTGGTCGAAGGCTCGCGGCTCGGCGGCAGCGTGATGCACCGCCGGCTGGCGCCGCGGCTCGCACCGCATCCGATGCGCTACTTCGCGCCCGTCGGCGCCGAGGACGGCACGCCCGCGCACTGGCGCCATTTCGTCGCCCAGCTCGGCGAGGCGCTGCGCGACCGCGCGGCCGTGCAGTCGGCGCAGCGCGGCGCGGTGGCGGGCTTCGAGGCGCTGATGCCGTGCTTCGGCCTCGCGCGCGACGGCGGAACCGCGCCGTCCCCAAGCCGCGCCGCCAGCCTGCATGCCGGGTAGGAATCGGCCGACGAAGCGGCCCCCGGGGCCGCTGGCATGATCGATCCGACCCCGATTCATTCCCCCTCCAACCCCGTGCCGGCCGATCCGGCCCCGTCCTTCCCCTCGAAAGTGTCAGCACTTCCCACGTCCTCGAACCCTCACCAGCCCGCTGCCGTTTCCGGCTCGCCGGACGCGGCCGACCTGACGAGCTGCGATCTCGAGCCGATCCGCGTGCCGGGCTCGATCCAGCCGCACGGCCGCATGCTGGTGCTGGCGGCCGAGGGCCTGCAGCGGCTGGCCTGGAGCGACAACTGGCCCGAGGGTGAGGCCGCCGCCGCGGCGCAAACCCTGCGCGGCATGGCGCTGCCGGTGCTGCAGCCCGGCGCCTCGCCGGTGTCGCTGGGGGCGTTCGAGATCGACGGCCGCCTGTTCGACGTGGCGGTGCACCGCACCGAACAGCACCTGATCGCCGAGTTCGAGGCTGCGAAGCCGGCCGCGGGCAACGAGGCGCCGATCTATGCGCTGAGCCGGGTCCTGCTGCCCGCGCTGCAGCAGGCGCGCGACGTGGACAAGCTCACCGGGCTGGTCGCGCGCGCGATGAAGCAGCTCACGGGCTTCGGCCGCTGCCTGGTCTACCGCTTCGATGCCGCGGGCCACGGCGAGGTGCTGGCCGAGGCGGCCGACGCGGGCTACGACAGCTACGTCGGCCACCACTTCCCGGCCTCCGACATTCCGCAGCAGGCGCGCGCGCTCTACCTGGTCAACCACTTCCGGCTGATCGCCGACGCCAACTACCGTCCCGTGCCGCTGGTCTCGAGCGACGCGGCGCTGGCGCCGACCGGCATCGACCTCTCGCAGGCGCAGTTGCGCAGCGTGTCGCCGATCCACCTCGAGTACATGCGCAACATGGGCACCCTGGCCTCGATGTCGGTGTCGATCGTGGTGCGCGGCCAGCTCTGGGGCCTGATCTCCTGCCACGACCACGACCCGCGCTTCCTCGACACCGCGACCCGGCTGGCCTGCGAGCACATGGGCCAGCTGCTGTCGATGCAGATCGACGCCAAGCAGACCCACGGCGAGGTGGCCGACCGGCTCGAGCTGCGGCAGCTCACGCTGCAGACCGTGTCGCAGCTCGCCGACAGCGACGCCACCCTGCGCCGGCTGGTCGAGGAGGGCTCCCTGCTGTTGCGCGTAGCACGCGCCACCGGCGCGGCCGTGGTGCTCGACGACGCGGTCTGGACCGTGGGCGACGTGCCGCCCGAGCCGCGCATCCAGGAGCTCGCGCACTGGATCGCCGGGCTCGGCGTCGAGGTCTACGACAGCGATTCGCTGGCCGGGCATTTCAAGCCCTTCGCCGACTGCGAGGCGGTCGCGGCCGGCGTGCTGGCGATCTCGATCTCGCAGGTGCACCGCCACCTGATCCTGTGGTTCCGGCCCGAGATCGTGCAGACGGTGCAATGGGCCGGCGATCCGCGCAAGCCGATGGTGCCGGACGGCCAGCGCATGCATCCGCGGCTGAGCTTCCAGAGCTGGGTCGAGCACATCCGCGGGCGTTCCAATCCCTGGTCGGCGGCCGAGGTGGGCGCGGCCGTCGAGCTGCGCCAGGCGCTGATCGGCATCGTGCTGCGGCGCGCCGAGGAACTCGCGGCCGTGGCGACCGAGCTGGGCCGCGTGAACCGCGAGCTCGAGGCCTTCTCGTACACCGTCTCGCACGACCTGCGCGCACCCATGCGCCACATCGCGGGCTACGTCGACCTGGTGACCCAGACCGAGGGCCAGCAACTGACCGACCGCGCGCGGCGCTACCTGGCCCACGTGAAGGACGCGGCGGCTTTCGCGGGCCAGATGGTCGACGCGCTGCTCGACTTCTCGCGCATGGGCCGCGCCGCGCTGCAGAAGCGCGCGGTCGACACGCCCTCGCTGGTCGAGGGCCTGGTGCGCGAGCTGGTGCGCATCGAGCCGACACGCGCCATCGAATGGCGCGTCGAGCCGAACCTGCCGCCGCTGTACGCCGACCCGCTGCTGCTGCAGGTCACGGTGCGCAACCTGCTGGCCAACGCGGTCAAGTACTCGCGCACCCGCGAGCCCGCCGTGATCACGGTGCGCGCGGTGCGCAACGACGCCGGCACCGGCCTCGAGGTCGAGGACAACGGCGTGGGCTTCCAGATGAAGTACGTCGACAAGCTGTTCGGCGTGTTCCAGCGGCTGCACCAGGCCGAGGAGTTCGAGGGCACCGGCATCGGCCTGGCCAACGTGAAGCGGATCGTGGAGCGGCATGGCGGCACGGTGTGGGCGCGCGGCGAACTGGGCGCGGGCGCCTGCTTCGGCTTCGTGCTGCCGGGCGCGGAGGCGGATGGAACGAATTCGAGCAACGCAACTGACGGAGAAGAGGATGCTTAAGCCGATCCTGCTGGTCGAGGACGACAAGCGCGACCTGGAACTGACCCTGGTGGCCCTGGAGCGCAGCCAACTGGCGAACGACGTGGTCGTGCTGCGCGACGGCGCGCAGGCGCTCGACTACCTCAAGCGCGAGGGCGAGCACGCCGATCGTGCCGAAGGCAACCCGGCCGTGATCCTGCTCGACCTGAAGCTGCCCAAGGTGACCGGCCTGGAGGTGCTGCAGGAAGTGCGCGCCTCGGCGACGCTGCGCAGCATCCCGGTGGTGATGCTGACCTCGTCGCAGGAGGAATCGGACGTTCTGCGCAGCTACGAGCTCGGCGTCAACGCCTATGTGGTCAAGCCGGTGGCTTTCGACCGGTTCGTCTCGGCGATCGCCGACCTCGGGGTGTTCTGGGCCGTGCTCAACGAACCGCCGCCGGGGTCGCTCAAGGCCACCCGGCGCCATGAGTAGCGGCACGGCTTCCACGACGGCCCCCGACATCCTCGTCCTCGAGGACTCGCGCTTCGACGTCGAACTGCTGACCGAGGCGCTGGTCGCCGCGCTCCCCGGGGCGCGCGTGACCGTGGTGTGCGACGAGGAGGGCTTCACGGGCGCGCTGGAGAGCGCGCGCTACCAGCTGATCCTGTCCGACTACGAGCTGCCGGGCTTCTCGGGCGCGCATGCGCTCGAGATCGCGCGCGCGGTGGCGCCGCTCACGCCCTTCATCTTCGTCTCGGGCGTGATCGGCGAGGACAACGCGGTCGAGCTGCTCAAGCGCGGCGCCACCGACTACGTGAGCAAGGGCCGGCTGGCGCGGCTGCCGGTGGTGATGGAGCGCGCGCTCAAGGAAGCGGCCGACCGCGAGGCCAAGCAGGCGGCCGAGGCCAAGCTGCGCGTGGCCCACGAGATCTTCGGGGCCGCGGAGTCGCGGCGGCTGGCGCTGATCGAGCTCAGCGACCGCATCCGCGACATGGACGGCATCTGCGAGATCGCCTACACCGCCTCGCAGATGCTCGGCATGCAGCTGCAGGTGGACCGCGCGGGCTACGGCGTGGTGAACAAGGCGGCCGAGACCATCGAGATCGAGCGCGACTGGACCGCGCCCGGCGTCAAGAGCCTGGCCGGCACGCTGCACTTTCGCGACTACGGCAGCTACATCGACGACCTGCGCCAGGGCACGACGGTGGCCTTCGCCGATGCCCACGACGACCCGCGCACGCGCGCCACCGCCGATGCGCTCGACGGCATCGGCGCGCGCGCCGTGGTCAACATGCCGCTGACCGAGCGCGGCGGGCTGGTCGGGCTGCTCTATCTCAACCACGGCACTGCGCGCGCCTGGTCGCGCGACGAGCTCGACTTCACGCGCGAGGTCGGCGAGCGCATCCGCTCGGCGATCGCGCGGCGCGAGGCGCAGCTCGAGCTGCAGGCCTTCGCCGAATCGCTGGCGCGCGAGGTCGAGGTGCGCACGCGCGAGCGCGACCGCACCTGGGAGCTGAGCCAGGACCTGCTGGCCGTGGCCAACGGGCAGGGCAGCTTCGAGAGCGTGAATCCCGCCTGGGAGGCGGTGCTCGGCTGGAGCCGCCAGGAGCTGATGGCGATGCCGTTCCGCCAGCTGGTGCATCCCGACGACCTGGCCGCGACCGAGGCCGAGCTCGCGCGGCTGGCCCAGGGCGAGCGCACGCGTGGCTTCGAGAACCGCTACCGCGCCAAGGACGGCAGCTACCGCTGGCTGTCGTGGACCGCGGTGCCCGAGGGCGGCCTCAACTACTCGGCCGCGCGCGACATCACGCAGCAGAAGGAGCGCGCCGCCGAACTCGACGCGGCGCGCGAGCAGCTGCGCCAGAGCCAGAAGCTCGAGGCCGTGGGCCAGCTCACGGGCGGCCTCGCGCACGACTTCAACAACCTGCTGGCCGCGATCGGCGGCAGCCTGGAGCTGATGCGCCGGCGCGGGCTCGAGGGGCGGCAGGCCGACCTCGAGCGCTACATCGGCGTGGCGCACGGCGCGGTCAAGCGCGCGGCCGCGCTCACGCACCGGCTGCTGGCCTTCTCGCGCCGGCAGACGCTGGAGCCCAAGTCGGTCAACCTCAACCGCCTCGTGAACGGCATGGAAGACCTGCTGCGCCGGACCCTGGGCCCGGGCATCGCGCTCGAGAACGTGGCGGCCGTCGGCCTGTGGAACGTGCATGCCGACCCGAGCCAGCTCGAGAACGCGCTGCTCAACCTGTGCATCAACGCGCGCGACGCCATGCCCGAGGGCGGCACGCTGGTGGTCGAGACCGCCAACCGCTGGGTCGACGCGCGCACCGCGCCGGCCCGCGACCTGCCCGAGGGCCAGTACGTGTCGCTCACGGTCAGCGACAACGGCGTGGGCATGAGCGCGGAGGTGGCCGCGCGCGCCTTCGATCCCTTCTTCACCACCAAGCCCATCGGCATGGGCACCGGGCTCGGCCTGTCGATGATCTACGGCTTCGCCAAGCAGTCGGGCGGGCAGGTGCGCATCTATTCCGAGGTCGGCCAGGGCACCTCGGTCAGCATCTACCTGCCGCGCCACGACCGCACGGAGGAGAACACCACGGAGGCCGAGCAGGTCGAGACCGCGCCGCGCGCCGACCGCGGCGACACCGTGCTGGTGGTCGACGACGAGGCCTCGCTGCGCATGCTGATCGTGGAGGTGATGCAGGGCCTGGGCTATGCCACGCTCGAGGCCGGCGACGGCGCCGATGCGCTGCGCATCCTCGAGTCGAACCAGCGCATCGACCTGCTGCTGACCGACGTCGGCCTGCCCGGCGGCATGAACGGCCGCCAGGTGGCCGATGCCGCGCGCACCCTGCGCGCCGGCCTCAAGGTGCTGTTCATCACCGGCTATGCCGAGAACGCCGTGCTGAGCCATGGCCACCTGGCGCCCGGCATGCACGTGATGACCAAGCCCTTCGAGATGGATGCGCTGGCCAAGCGGGTCAAGACGCTGATCGAGTCGCGCTGAGGGCAGGGATGTTCGCCCGCCGCTAGGATCGGCGGGTCCTTTTTCGCATCCTCCTCGGCGCCATGACCCAACTCTCGCCCCTGCTGCTCATCGCCGGCGTCTACCTCGCCGTGCTCGCGAGCCCGGGCCCCAACTTCTTCATCCTGAGCCAGATGGCGCTCGACGGGCGCCAGCGCGAATCGCGCTACGTGGTGCTGGGGCTCACGACCGGCTCGATCTTCTGGGTCGTGCTCTCGCTCGCGGGCATGTCCACCCTGATGGCGCACCATCCGTGGCTGGCCTCGGCCGTGCGTTTCGTCGGTGCGAGCTACCTGGTCTGGTACGGCGGCAGCCTGTTGTGGCGCGCCGTGTCGCCGCCCGCGAAGGCCGCGACCGGCAGCGCCCGCCGCGCGCCCGCGGGCACGCGCCGCGATGCACGCAGCGCCTACCGCGCCGGCCTGCTGACCGGCATCACCAACCCCAAGGGCGCGGCCTTCTGGACCAGCGTGTTCGCGACCCTGGTGCCCGCGCAGGCCGCGGGCTGGTTCTATCCCGCCACCATCGTGATGGTGGCCGTGCTCTCGCTGCTGTGGCACTTCGGGATCACCGTGGTGTTCGGTGCCGAGGCGATCCGCGCGCGCTACCTGCGCGTGGAGCGCTGGGTCGATGGCGTGGCCGGCGGCATGCTGGTCATGCTCGGCGTGCAGCGGATCGTCGCTCGATAGGGTCTCAGGCGGCGGCGGCTTCCGGCAGCTTCGCGACCACCTTGATCTCGAAGTCGAAGCCGTAGAGCCAGGTCACGCCGATGGCGGTGGCCGTGGGATGCGGCGCCTCGCCCCAGAACTCGGCGAGCACCAGGTTCCAGATGCGCTCGAACTTCGAGGCCGGATCGACGATGAAGATCGTCACGTCTATCACGTCGGCGAAGCTGGCGCCGGCGGCCGCGAGCACGGCATTCAGGTTCTGGAAGGCCAGCCGGACCTGGGCCTCGAGCTCGGGTTCGGGCGAACCGTCGGGCCGGCTGCCGACCTGGCCCGAGACGAACAGCAGGCCGTTGGCGCGCACGGCCGGCGAGTAGCGGTGGCGCTCGTAGAGCGCCTGGCGGCCGGCGGGGAAGACGACATCGCGTGCGGAGGACATGGGATTCACTTTCTTCGATGGTTGCGGATGCAGTGAATCTAGGTGTTCGCTCTTTGCGGATAAACGGGCAAGACGCACAATGACTGTTTGGTAATCCCAAACAATCAAGCGACGACATGGACCGTTTCGATGCGATGCAGGCCTTTGCGCGCGTGGTGGAGGCCGGCAGCTTCACCAAGGCGGCGCAGACCCTGCACATGAGCAAGACCACCGTGACCCAGCTGGTGCAGCAGCTCGAGGCACGGCTGCGCGTGAAGCTGCTGCACCGCACGACGCGGCAGGTCAAGGTCACGGCCGAGGGCACGCTCTACTACGAGCGCGTGGTGCGCCTGCTGGCCGACCTCGAGGACGCCGACACCAGCCTGGCAAGCGCCACCGCCTCGCCCAAGGGGCGGCTGCGCATCGACGTGCCGGCCCCGCTGGCGCGGCTGATCCTGGTGCCGGCGCTGCCGGCCTTCCATGCACGCCATCCGGAGATCCAGCTCGACCTGGGCGTGAGCGACCGCGTGGTCGACGTGATCGGCGACAACGTCGACTGCGTGCTGCGCGGCGGCGAGCTCACCGATTCCTCGTTGGTGGCGCGCCGCGTGGGCGACCTGCGGCTCGGCGTCTATGCGGCGCCCGGCTACCTCGCGCGCGCCGGCACGCCCGTGCATCCGCGCGAGCTCGAGGACTCGCACCACCGCATCGTCGGTTTCCTGCGTTCGCGCAGCGGCACGCTGGCGCCGATCGCGCTGTCGCGCGCGGGCGAGCAGTTCGTGCCGCAAGGCCGTTACGTGGTCGCGCTCGACGACGGCAACGCCTATGCCGCGGCCGGCATCGCGGGCATGGGCGTGCTCTGGCTGCCGCGCTATATGGCGCAGGCGCATCTCGCCAGCGGCGAGCTGGTGCCGCTGTTCGAGGACTGGGAGGTGGCTTCGATGCCGCTGTACCTGGTGTTTCCGCCGAACCGGCACCTGAGCGCAAAGCTGCGCGTGTTCATCGACTGGGTCGACGAACTGATGGCGAAGCATGCGCCGCTCGCCGTGCCGGGCGGCGCCTGACGCGGTACGCGTCTCAACGCGAAGCCAGCGGCTCCAGCCCCGTCTTCGCGATCGTCGGCGCGCTGGCCGGCGAGTTCAGGTAGCGGATCAGTTCACGCGCCGCCTCGGGCTGCGTCGACGCGGTGGCGATGCCGGCCGAGAACACGGTCACCTGCTGCACCTCGGCCGGCAGCGGGCCGACGTAGTCGATGCCCTCGATCGGCAGCAGTTCGCTGACCTGCTGCAGGCCGAGCGCGGCGTCGCCGCGCGCCACCACGCTGCCCACGCGCTCGCTGAGGATGCGGCGGCTCTTGGGCTTGACCTGGGCCTCGAGGCCGAGCTTCTTCAGCAGCTCGGTCTCGTAGTAGGTGCCGCTGGCGCTGGCCGAATAGGCGATCGACGGCGCCGCGAGCAGGGTGCGCTTGAGCGCCTCGACGCTCGAGATGTCGGGCCTGGGCGCGCCCTTGCGCACCGCGAAGCCGATCGAGGAGCGCACCAGGTCGACCTGGCTGCCGGCCCGCACCTGGCCCTGCGCGACCAGCGCATCGAGCGCGGGCCGCGCCAGGATCACGACGTCGGCCGGTTCCTGGCGCGCGAGGCGGCTCGGGATGGAGTCGGCGGCATTGCCCATCGAGGCGCCGTAGGCGGTCTTCACCGCGCGGCCGCTGGCGCGCTCGAAGCCGGGGCGCAGCTCGTTGTAGGCGGCGGTGAAGCCGCCCGAGGTCATCACGTGGAGCTCGGGCTTCGGTGCCGGGGCATGGCCGGCGGGGCTGCCGCAGCCCGCGAGCGCGAGCCCGAGGGCCGCGCCGAGCAGGGCGCGGCGCGTGAAGGCCGCGAGGCGGGGGCGCTGGATGGTCATGGTGTCTCCTGTGTCGATGTCGCGTTCGCCATCGTAGGAGCCCTGCCTGTCAATCCGCCGTCAGCGCAGCGCGGGTCTTCACCGAGGCCGTGGCGCCCGGCTCTATGCCTTCGCGCGCGAGCGGCAGCCGCACGGTCACCAGCAGGCCCGGGCCGGGCCGCGTTTCGCCGAGCACGATGCTGCCGCCGTGCGCCTCGGTGGCCGAGCGCACGATCGCGAGGCCCAGGCCGCTGCCGGTCTGGGTCTGGTCGGGGTCGCGGAAGAAGCGGTCGAACACGCGCTCGCGCAGCTCGGGCGGAATGCCCGGGCCATGGTCGGCCACGCTCAGCTCGGCCTGCGCGCCGTCGCGCCGGATGCCCACGGTCACGGTCGATCCCGGCGGTGCGTACTTGGTGGCGTTGTCGATCAGGTTGTCGATCATGGACACCAGGCTGTCGCGATCGCCGGCCACCGGTGCCGGGTCGTCGCTCAGCAGTTCGACCTCCACGCCGCGCGTGCGCGCGAGCACCGACAGCGTGGCCAGCCGTTCCTGCACCAGGTCATCGAGGCGCAGCAGCGCGGGGCGCGGCGCCGACACCTGGGCCGCGCTGCGCATCAGGTGCAGCAGCTGGTTCACCAGCCGTTCGGCGCGCGCGCTGGCGCTGACCATGCGCGCCATCAGCTCGTGCTGGCGCGCGGGCGGCACCGTCCCGGGCTGCGCCTGCAGGCCCTGCAGCGCCTCCACGTTCACGCGCAGCGCCGCGATCGGCGTGCGCAGCTCGTGCGCGGCATCGGCGATGAAGCTCTGCTCGCGCTCCATGCTCGCGCGCAGCCGCTGCATCAGCGCATTGAAGTTGTCGACCAGCGGGCGCAGCTCGTCGTGGCGCGTCTGCGTGGCGAGCGGCGCGAGCTCGCGCACGTCGCGCGACGCGATCTCGCGCGCCACCTTGCGCCAGGGCCGCAGCGCGAGCCGGATCGACAGCCAGGCCGGCAGCAGCAGGAAGGGCACGCTGATGACCAGCGGCAGGATGTAGTAGCCGCGCGAGTGGAAGGTCAGCCACATCTGCGGGCCGGCCGGCAGCACCAGCGCGACCCGGGTGGCGCCGTCCTCGCTCTCCAGCGAACGCGTGCGCCACTGCTTGCCCTGCGCGGTCACGTCCTCGGGCACGCCGAGGCGGCTGTTGGCGATGTCGGCCGGCACGCCGTCCGAGTGGTAGACCAGCCGGCCGTGCTGCCACACCAGCAGGCTCGGCGAGAGCGAGGGATCGTTGTCGCTGCCCATGGTCTCGCGCAGCGCGATGTCCATGCGCTTGAGGCTCTCGGCCAGCGCCGCGGGCCGGTCGGCCAGGTTGTGCGCCACCGACAGCACGCTGCGGTGCGAGGTGTCGACCATGCCCATGTCCTCGGTCAGCGAGGTGCCGAGCACCAGGCCCACCGCGATGCTCCACAGCAGCGTGAGCATCGCCACCTGCGCCAGCATCAGCCGGCGCACCAGCGTGGGCCGCAGCAGCCGACGCCAGCCGCGCGGGGCGTCGGAGGCCGCCGCCGTGGCCGTCAAGACGGCGTTCCCGGCAGCTTCAGCGCGGCCTGGTCGATCACGTAGCCGATGCCGCGCACGGTGCGGATGTAGCCGTCGCCGATCTTGCGGCGCAGGTTCGAGATGTGGACCTCGAGCACGTTGCTGCCATGGGTCTGCCAGGCCGGCAGCACCTGCTGCTCGAGCATGCGCCGCGTGATCACGCGGTCGGTGCGCTTGATCAGCAGGCTCAATAACTTGAACTCGCTGCGCGACAGGTCGACCGGCTGGCCGTTGACCTGCACGCGCTGCGTCGGCTCGTGCAGCCACAGGCCGCGCACCTCGAAGGTCACGCCGTCGCTGCCGTAGCTGCGGCGCGCGAGCGCGCGCACGCGCGACAGCATTTCGGCGAGAACGAAAGGTTTCACCAGGTAGTCGTCGGCGCCGTTGTCTAGCCCGAGCAGGCGGTCGTCGAGCGCATCGCGCGCGCTGAGGATCAGCACCGGCAGCCGCGATTCGGCGCGCCGCACGTGCTGCAGCAGGCCCAGGCCGTCGCCGTCGGGCAGGCCCAGGTCGAGCAGCAGCAGGTCGCAGCCCTCGCCATCGAGGATGCGCTGCGCATCCTCGATGCGGCGTACCCACACCACCTCCATGCCCTGCGTCTGCAGCGCCACCCGGATGCCGGTCGCGAGGTCGAAATCGTCTTCCACCAGAAGGATCTTCATGAATGCAATCTAACCGGCGAAGCTGAAGGAATTCCTAATACTTCTCGATCGGGCCCGAAAGGTGCAAGGCGCTGCGAGTCGCCGAATCTTCAGCCGATCTTCATCTGCGCCGCCCACGATGCCGCAGGCTCGCGCGTTGCTCACCGGCCGGCCCGTGCCGGCATGGCATTCCCCCGTCTTCCTTCGCCTCCCGACGATGTCCCTCGACGCCACTTCCTTCCTGCCGCATTTCCGCTCGCCCCAGGCCCATGCGGCGCTCTCGCAGTCGTACGACCGCGTGCTGGCACGCTGGCCGGTGCCGGTGGAGTCGCGCCATGTCGACACGCGGCGCGGCCGCGCCCATCTGCTGGTGTGCGGCCCGGCCTATGGCGTGCCGGTGCTGCTGCTGCATGGCGAGGGCGGCAATGCCACCACCTGGGTCCACATGGCCGGCGTGCTCGCGGGCGCGCTGCGCGTGTACGCGGTCGACATCGTGGGCGATGCCGGCCGCAGCGAGGGCCGCCGGCCGGCCAGCGAGGACGACTACTGCGACTGGCTCGAGGACGTGCTGATCGGCGTCGGCCGGCCCAAGGTGGGGCTGTGCGGCGTCTCCTTCGGTGCCTGGCTCGCCGCCGCCTACATGCGACGCTCGCTGCGCCGCGTCTCGAAGCTCGCGCTGCTCGCACCGCCGCGCATCGGCCCGCGGCGCGTCGTCCCCGCCGCCTGCGCGCTGCTCGCGCGGCTGTTTCCCAGCGACGGCAACCTGCGCCGCCTGCATGCGTTGAGTTCGTCGCCGCGCGCCTGCCCGCTGCCCGAGTGGGCGCTCGAGGACCTGCTCGTGCGCTGGCGCAGCCAGGGCGCCGGACTGCCGCGCGCCGCCGGCCTCAGCGACGCTGAGATGCGGCTGCTGCCGGCCGGCACCCGCGTGCTGCTCGGCGAGGACGATGCGCTGCATGCCATCGACATCGCGAGCCGAAGGCTGCGCATCAATGCGCCGCGCGTCGAGTTGATGGTGGTGCCCGATGCGGGGCATGCGATCGAGTTCGATCAGGCGCAGCGGGTGGGGCAGATACTGCTCGACCACTTTCGGGGGCGGGGGTACGTGCTGTAGACGGTGGTCCTCACGGCGAGCGCTGGGCAACCACCAGTTCACAGGCCCGGCCCGGATCGACCGGCGCATCATGGCCAAGCCGCAACCTCGCCATCAGCACCGCGAGTTCGAAGCGGATCACCGGCTTGGAGCCACTGAGTTCGGTCGATGCCTTGTCGGGGTGTGGATGGCGATACAGATCGAAGAGCGCGCTGAATTCATCGCGCGCAACCCGTGGGTCTTCGAGTTCCTTGTTGCCTTGCAGCCGCGCGACGTTGGCCAGCACGTCGTGCATACCGATCGCCGCGGCGTGGTGCCAGCGCTTGCGGCTGCGCAGCGCCGAGAGCGCCAGTTCCGGCTCCTCGCCCACCAGCGCGATGCGCGCCGCGTCCAGCGCGTAGCCTTCGGCGAAATACGCGTCGCTCGAGTTCTCCCGCACGCTTCGCAGGGCCAGCTCGCAGGCCAGCAGCAGCCGGTCCTTCTCGAGGTGGCCGGTCTTCAGCCAGCGCACATAGGTCTCCGCGCGTTCGAGCTGCAAATGGCAACCGGCCGGCTGCGGTCTCGCATCGCACAGGCCATCGATGCGCACGCGCTGCGCGATCTGCAGCGCACGGTCCAGCAGTGCCTCGCAGGTCTGCGGTTCCCTGGCGACGTACTTGAGCATCAGCGCCAGCTCGAGATCGAGCTCCACGTCCAGCGCTGGCAGCGCGCTCTTCGCGAGATGTTCGACGCGGTCGAACCCGGGCGCCAGAAGCACGGCCATTCCACCCGGCTGACGCGCGTAGGCGCGCTGCCATGCGGCGGCGACGGTTTCCGAAGAGACGTCGGCGGGTTGGCCGAGCACCTTCCTGAGCCAATGCAACATCTGAATCGTGCTTCCCGTTCGGTATGCGGTCCTCGACTCATCCAGGTCCGCGGATCGCGCGAATTCTGCCGCACCGATTCGCGCTGTCGAAAGGCTGCATCGCAAGCCGCGCCGCGCCCTTGCGCGAACCAAAGAACGCATGTCTCGCCATTGATGCAACTGTGCTGCAGCAACGATTCTGCATCGCAAGTGTTGGCTGCGCGCATCGATGCACCCGCATCGCGTCGCCGCGTTGTGGGGTCCATCTTCGTACCCCACGAAGCATCGCGCGGTCTTGACTCCATTCGTCGTATGACGCGCGAACAATTTGAGAGGGAAAAGTTCCGCGCTTCGTTGACGCACGGGGGGAGCGGCAGTTAGAACTGTGCGCACTCGATGGAGGGAGAACGCGTGAAGATATCGAACACCAAGCGCACACACTCCCGCCGTTGCGTCCTCGCTGCCGATCGCCTCGTGGCCGGTGCGCGAAGACGCAAGGCGGCCGATGGGTCCATGCCGATCGCGGCCTCGGCCATCGCCCGTCGCGTGCATCGCACGCGCGCCCTGCGCTGAATCGAACGCCCCGGATCCTGGTGCGATTCGTCCTCTCGCTGCCCCGCGCATCGTCGGGTATGCACAGCCTCTTTTTCCGCGCGCCCAGTCCGCCGATGTGGCTGATGCCGCGGATCCTCGGCCCGCCGCATCGATCGCCGGTGCGGTCGCACGCGGCACGCGCTTGCCGCGTCCACTGAAACCGCTGCTCATGGCTGGCACCGCCTGCCTGTCGAACGATCGGTTCGACGGGAGGGCGGGGTCTTGCCGCTGCGCGAGTCTTTCACCCCCTTAACCCGCGCGCGTTCCATGCAGGAGCCGGCCACACGCCGGCAGGTGCAGGACGGCGCATGTCCCTACAAGAGGCGATCATGAAGAAATTTCTCAAGCCCGCGGTCCCGTACTTTGCCATCGGTGCAGTGACCCTTGCCGCGCTCGTGGCTTGCGGTGGCGGCGGTGGCGGCACGCCATCGTTCGGTGGCGCCGGCGCCGCGCCCGACACCGGCAACGTGGTGGCGCAGAACGGCAGTGCCGACGCGCCCGACGATGGCAATCCCCAGGCCGCGCCCGACGCGGCCGCGAGCAACAACATCGATCGCTCGGCGCAGCCGATGGAGCTGCCCGACACGGTCTGGCCGAAGAACTACAAGCTGTGGTTCCGCCCCGATGCGGCGCTCAAGACCTTCACCGGCCGCGGCGATGTCGAGATCGAGGTGCTGAAGCCGGTCGATGCGATCGTGGTGGCTGCGCACGACCTCAAGTTCGCCAACGGCCGCACCACGCTGCGCAAGCTCTCGAGCCCGGGCGAGGCGATCGCGCTGATCCCCACGCCGCAGACGCGCGGCGACTTCGTGCAGCTGCGGCTCAACGACGGCCAGATCGCCAAGGGCAAGTACCTGCTGCACATGGAGTGGGACGGCAAGATCCAGTTCTCCGACGCCGAGTACTGCCCGCCGGCCGAGATGATCAAGAACCCGCTGTGCTCGGCGGCCACCGGCGTGTTCAAGGTCGGCCTCTCCACGCCCGAGGGCGTGAGCAGCGATGCGATCGTGACGCAGGGCGAGACCAACTTCGCGCGCCAGTGGTTCCCGGGCTGGGACGAGCCCGCGTTCCGCCACACCTTCGAGATCTCGGCCGAGGTGCCGGGCGATTGGAAGACGGTGTCGAACGGCGCGCAGAAATCGCAGACCCGGCTGCCCGACGGCTACCAGCTGGTGTCGTTCGAGAAGACGCCCTCGATGCCCATGTACCTGGCCTTCTTCGGCGGCGGCAAGTTCGACATCCTCGAGGACAGCTTCAAGAGCCCGCTCGACGGCAAGACCATGCCGCTGCGCTGGTTCACGCCGCCGGGCCGCTCGACCTGGGCCACCTTCGCGATGGAGTGGACCAAGGTCGCGATGGACTACTACTACAAGTACACCGGCATCCCGCTGCCCTTCGACAAGTTCGACACCGTGGCCGCCAACGACAGCTACGACAACAAGCCCAACACCGGCTTCGGCGGCATGGAGAACTGGGGCTCGATCTTCGAGTTCGCCGACTCGGTGCTGACCAAGCCCGGCGACACGCCCACGCTCTATTCGGTGACGGTGGTCACGCACGAGGTCGCGCACCAGTGGTTCGGCGACCTGGTCACGCTCGACTGGTGGGACAACGTGTGGCTCAACGAGTCGTTCGCGCGCTGGTTCGAACGGCGCACCACGATCAAGTTCCACCCCGAGTACTACAGCTTCTCGGACTACGTGCTCGACAAGCACAGCGTGATCGTGGCCGACCTCAAGAACACGGCGGTGCCGGTGCAGCGCAACCTCAACGACGCGGGTTCGTTCGGCTTCATCAGCCCGTCGATCTTCGTCTACAACAAGGGCAGCCACGTGCTCGAGACGATCCAGAACTACATCGGCGAGGAGGCGATGCAGAAGGGCCTGCAGATCTACCTGAAGGACTATGCCTATGGCAACGTCACGCCCTCGCGGCTGTGGAGCTCGCTCGAGAAGGCGACCGACAAGAAGGTCGGCGCCATCGGCGACAGCCTGATCCGCCAGACCGGCGTGCCGCTGCTCACGGTCGATGCGCAGTGCGCGGGCGACCGCACCTACGTGTCGATCACGCAGGAGTCGTTCCCGAACCAGAACCAGTACCCGGCCTCGAGCTGGACCGTGCCGGTCACGCTGGCCTATGGCGACGCGATGGCGCAGCGCAAGACCTTCGTGATGGACAACAACCGCACCAACCTCGAGCTGCCGGGCTGCACCGCGGTGCTGGCCGGGCCGACCGGGCAGGACTACTACGTGAGCAATTACAGCGCGGCCTCGTGGAGTGCGCTGCTCGCGCAGGCGCAGAACTTCGCCGACAACAAGCCGCTGCTGCTGAACATCGAGCGCGATGCCTTCCGGCTGCTCGGCGTGGGGCGCATCACGCAGGCGCAGTACGACCAGATCAAGGGCGTGCTGAATCTGCCGACCGCGCTGCTGGCCAAGACGCAGGAGAGCCAGCAGAAGATGGCGGCGGTGGATGCCGGCGCCAAGGAGGAGTACCCGCATGCGCTGCGCTTCCAGGGCAGCCTGAAGCTGCGCGAGAACCTCAAGCGCTGACGGTCCGAACCCACCGGGCGACGCGCCCGGTGGGCCATCCATCTTTCACCGGAGACCATCGATGAGCACATGGAACAACGCACTGCGCGCGCTCGCGTGCATCGCCTGCGCGCTGCTGCTGGCCGCCTGCGGCGCGCGCGGCGGCCCCGAGGCCGAGCTGGTCGGCGTCTATGCCGTGAAGCAGGGCGGGGCGCTCAAGGAACTGATCAAGATCGAGCGCAAGGACGGGCGCTACGTGCTGCGCGACAAGGTGCGCACGCCCGAGTGGAGCGAACCGAAGCTGCAGCTCGCGCCGGCCACGCGCGACGACTGGCAACGCATCACTACCGACACCGCGCAGACGGCCTTCGTCGGCATGAAGAGCGAGCAGCTCGCGCTGTTCAAGGTGCCGCCGGGCTGGGAGAAGAACGGCTTCCGGACCTCGACCGGCTACTTCCTGTTCTATTCGCACGGACCGGTCGAGGCCTACAAGCTCTGAGCGTCGCCGTGCGCCAGCCGGTTCAGGCCGGCAATGCGAAGGTCGCGACCGCGGTCGCGAGCGTCTGGCCGGTGGAGGCCAGGTCCATGGTCACGCGCGCGAAGGCCAGCGAGCGGCCCGAGCGCACCAGCTCGGCATGCGCGAGCACGTCCTCGCCGCCGCCCGCGCGCATGAAGGTCATGTGCAGGTCGACCGTGGCGATCGGGCGGCGCCCGCGGCCGTCGGTCCAGATCGCGAAGCACATCGCGCTGTCGGCCAGCACCGAGAGCGCCTGGCCGCCGAAGATGTTGCCCTCGCGCGTGGCCTGCTCGCCGGCCGGCATGCGCAGCGTGGCCTTGCCTTCGCCCAGCGATTCGACGCTGACGCCGAGGCTGCGCACGCAGCCCGGCAAGGCGGTGGCGAGGACGTCCCTGGCTTCTTCGAGGGTGAACGCGGTCATGGCTGGAGGTCTTTCCGTGGTCGATGCGGTGGAGGGGAGCCGCGCGCCGGCGCGGCGAAGGCCGGCAGCGTACCGCACCGGCGCGCCGCGATCGATTCCACGAAAGAGATAGTCAGCCGCGTGCCGATGCGAGGAAGGCCAGGATCTCTTCGCCGAGCCACTGCTCGCCGCTGTCGAAGTGGGCCATGACCGAGACGTGGTTGTGCCCGGGCACGCTCAGGTGGCGCGGCGCGCTGCCCTGGGCCTTGGCCATGCGCCAGGCGAACTCCGTCGCGTAGACGTCGAGCAGCGGGTTCTCGTACTCGGCATGCACGACGAAGGTGGGCAGCGCCAGCCGGTGGGCATGCGCCATCGGCGACCGGCCCTCGTAGGCCGCGGTGTCGTCGCCGAAATAGGCGCGCACGCCGGCCGCGTTCGGGTTCTCGGGCCGCGCGTCGGCGCGCAGCCGCGCCGATACCAGCACCAGCGCGCGCAGATGCCGGCCCATGAAGCCGAGCGAGGGATCGCAGGCATAGCTGGCCGCATGCGTGCCGCCGGCCGAATGCCCGATCAGGCAGATCGCATGGGGATCGCCGCCGTGCTCGGCCGCGTGGCGCGCGACCCAGTCGCAGGCCGCGGCCACGTCGAACGCGCCCTGCGGATGCATGGCCTCGGGCGCGAGCCGGTATTCGACGTTGATGCCCACGCAGCCCCGGCGCGCGAACCAGCGCAGCACGTTGCCGTACATCGCGGCATTGATGTCCTTGCCGCCGCGCACGAAGGCGCCGCCGTGCACGAACACGATCACCGGCGCGGCCCGCGCGCCGCGCGGCCGGTAGACGTCGAGCACCTGCCGCGGATGCGTGCCGTAGGGCAGGTCGTGGACGAGCTCGCAGCCGTCCGCGGGCGCGGCCAGCAGCAGCGGCAGGTAGGCGGCCTTCACGCGGTCGCCGGCCGCGCGGATGTCGGCCTGCCAGGCCGGGCCGGTCTCGCGCAGCATCCGGTCGATGGCCTCGGAGCGTCCGTCGGGGCGCATGCCGTCTTCAGTCGGCACGGAAGGCCGATGCCTCGACCTCGATGCGCCAGGCCGGCTGCGCGAGCGCCTGCACCACGAGCAAGGTCGAGGCCGGGCGCGCCTCGCCGAGGAAGCCGGCGCGCACCGGGCCGAGCCGCGGCACGTCGGCGGCATCGGTCAGGAAGGTCGTGACCTTGACCAGGTGCGACACGTCCATGCCGGCCGCGCGCAGCACGGCCACGAGGTTGGTCCAGGCCTGCCTGGCCTGCGCCTCGAAGCCCTCGGGCAGCGTGCCGTCGGCCGCGGTGCCGATCTGGCCCGCGATGTGCAGCCAGCGGCCGGGGCCCTGGGTGACGATGCCGTGGCTGTAGGCGCCGACCGGCGGCGCGACGTCCCCGGGTGCGAGGCGGGTGGCGGCGGTGTGCGTCATCAATGCACCGCGCCGTCGAGTTCGGGAATGACCGGGATCTCGACGCCATAGGCGCCGATGTCCTCGCGGATCTTGTCGACCCCGCGCTTGATGATGCCCATCTCCTCGTCGGGATGGGTGGCGCCGAGGCCGTGGTCGGCCGCCAGCGCGCGGTTGCGGCCCGAGCGCCGGCGTTCGTCCTCGGGCAGGTTGACCACCGCGTAGACGCCGTTGAGCAGGCTGCCGCGCAGCTTCTTCGCCACCTTCTCGCCGATGGTGCGCTTCTCGTCGGCCGGCAGCTCGCTGAAGAAGCGCCGCATGATGATGCGGCCGAACTGGATGTGGCGTGCCTCGTCGCGCAGGATCAGCCGGCAGGCCTCGCGGATCGAGCCGAAGCGCGCGTTCTCGTAGCGCGCCTGCAGCAGTTCGCCCGAGAGCTGCTCGAACAGCGTGTTGACCGAGAGGCCCGCGAAGAAGCTCATCGCCTTCTCGTCCTTCTCGTCGTGGAAGCGCGGAATGATGTCGCGGAAGTAGTCGGCCCGCGGCGTGGGCTCGTAGGCCGCGAGGTGCTCGGCGATGCGGAAGCTGGCCTCGTGGTGGCGGAACTCCTCGGCGATGAAGTTCGTGATGTGCTGCTTGATCTCGAAGGGCTGGTGGCCAAAGATCGCCTCGCGCAGCCGCTCGGCGCCATAGGGCGTGGCGCCATGCTCCATCCAGGCGCGCAGGCTCCACCATTCGGCGCCGGCCTGGCGCACCTCGGGCGGCAGCTCGGCCTCGCGCAGGTCGCTGTAGTCGATGTCGGCCACCGGGTCCCAGGCCAGTTCGCGCGCCTGGGTGCACAGGCGCCAGACCTCGGGGTATTCGACCTTCGAGACCACGGGATAGGGGTTCGGCACGGAAGGGATCTCTTCGAGCAGCGAGGCTTGCATGGGCGGTGTCCGTCGTGGGTGTTGGAAAGGCCATGCTAGGAAGCCCGCGCTCATACATCCAATACTGTTTAAAGTGGCTCGTCATTCGCCGCAGCTATCTCCACGCCCATGTTCGAATTCAGACAACTGCGCCAGTTCGTGGTGCTGGCCGAGGAACTGAACTTCGGCCGCGCCGCGATCCGGCTCCACATGTCGCAGCCGCCGCTGAGCGTGGCGATGCGCAATCTCGAGGAGCAGCTCGGCGCGGTGCTGTTCGACCGCAGCCGGCACCACGTGCGGCTCACGCCCGCGGGCCAGGTCTTCCACAAGGACGCGCAGCGCCTGCTGCAGCAGGCCCAGGCGGCGGGCGAGCGCGCGCGCCGCGCGGCACAGGGGCTCGAGGGCTCGCTGCGGCTCTCGTTCGTGCCGAGCGCCGCGCTCGACGTGCTGCCCGCGATCTTCAAGCGCTTCCAGCACGACTACCCGACCGTGCAGCTGCGCCTTACCGCCGAAACCACCGCGCGCCAGCTCGAGGACCTGCGCAAGGGCGAGGTCGAGCTCGCGCTGGTGGTGGGCCCGGTCTACGAATCGCGCGGGCTGGTGCTGGTGGACCTGCAGGCACAGAAGTTCGTGATCGCCGTGCCGCGCAGCCATCCGCTGGCGGCGCAGCGCTCGGTGAAGATCGCGGCGCTGGCGGCCGAATCCTTCATCTCGTTCCCGGCCGCGGAGGGCGCGGGCTTCGTCGCCGCGCTGCTCGGCGCCTGCCAGTCGGCGGGCTTCCTGCCGAAGGTGGTGCAGGAGGCCGCGCAGATGCAGTCGATCCTCACGCTGGTCGCGGGCGGCCTGGGCATTGCGCTGGTGCCGGCCGCGATGCGCGTGCTCGCGATGGCCGATGTCGCCTTCCTCGAGATCGCGGGCTCGCGGCCGCCGCCGACCTACAGCCTGGTGTTCGCGCATGCGAGCGGCAACGACAACCCGGTGGTGCAGTCGTTCCTGGCGGTGGCGAAGAAGGCGGTGGAGGGGGCGGGGCGATAGGGCGCGCGAAAACCTCGAATCGCCTCAGTCCCACCAGCAATAGAGCGGGTTTCCGCAGACGCCATACGCGCCGAGGCTGTCCGCGTCCGCGCCCCAGAAGCAGTAGTACTGGTCTTCGTCGGGTTCGTAGACCAGCCAGTAGCCTTCGGATCGCGCGAGAAGCCAGCCCGAGATCCGCGACCCGGGTTCGCGGTGGGCGAATCCGGGCGCCACGACCGTGGCCGACACCATCTCCGCCCCGGTGGCATGTTCGCGAATGCTGGAACGCAGCCGCTCGAAATACGCCCCCTCGTCCTCGCCCTGGGGGACGATGATTCCCGAGGTGTCGGACAAGGCGGCTTCGAGCTTCGGCCAGTAGGGGTGGGCGTGGTTCATTCCGGTGGCGCCAGCGAGGGCGTCTCAACCCGGGATATCCGGCTCCACCAATTGCGCCAGCGCCACCAGCGACTCCTGCCAGCCCAGATAGCACATCTCGACCGGAATCATCTCGGGAATGCCCTCCTGCACGATGGCCACGTCGGTGCCGCAGGACACGGCGGTCAGCGTGACGGTGGTCTTCATCGTGCCCGGCAGGTTGGGGTCGTCGAAGCTCGCGTCGTAGGCCACGCGCTGGCCCGGCACCAGCTCGAGGTACTTGCCGCCGAACGAGTGGCCGTGGCCCGAGCTGAAGTTGGTGAAGGACATGCGCCAGCTGCCGCCGACCACCGGCTCCATCTGGTGGACCTTGCCGGTGAAGCCGAAGGGCGGCAGCCAGCGCTCGAAGGCGCCGGGTTCGGTGAAGGCGCGGTAGAGGCGCTCGGGCGGGGCGCGCAGCACGCGGTGCAGACGAACTGTGTTGGTAGCCATGGTGTGTTCTCCTGGTGAAGTGGTGCGGAGGACGACCCTCCACTGACACGACGGACGAGCTCGGGACAGATCGACACGAATCCGAAAAATTTTTCGAATCGGCGGGATTCACTGTAGCCGGCGCCGGCCTTCGGCAGGCCGGTGATTCATTTCATATATGAACGCCGGCCAGTGAACGTATTGGACAGACCGCCGCCCCCGTTCGCACCATGCGGTTCCCAACATGGAGTCCCCCCGATGAATCTCCCTCGCACGCTGCTCGCGGGCCTGCTGCTCCTTGCCGCCGGCATTGCCGCGCCGGCCCTGGCCCAGGGCTATCCCGATCGCCCGGTGACGCTGGTCGTGCCCTATCCGGCCGGCGGCTCGGCCGACATCCTGGCGCGCACGGTGGGGCAGAAGCTGGCGGCGCAGCTCGGGCAGCCGGTGGTGATCGAGAACAAGGGCGGCGCCGGCACGGCGATCGGCGCGCGCTTCGTCGCGGAAGCCAGGCCCGACGGCTACACGCTGCTGCTCGGCACGGTGAGCTCGCAGGCCATCAATCCGGCGATGTCCAAGGTCGGCTACGACCCGGTGAAGGACTTCGTGCCGGTCAGCGCGCTGGCATCGATCCCGTTCGTGCTGGTGGCCCATCCGGGCGCGCCCTACGGCAGCGTGGCCGAGCTGCTCGCGGCCGCCCGGCAGGCGCCGGGATCGATCAGCTACGCATCGGCCGGCCCCGGCACCTCGAACCACCTGGCCGGCGAGATGCTCGCCTCGGCCGCGAAGCTCAAGCTGCTCCACGTGCCCTACCGCGGCAGCGCGCCGGCGCTGGCCGACGTGCTCGCGGGCCACGTGCCGCTGATGTTCGACCTGCAGACCACCTCGCTGCCCAACATCGCCACCCACAAGCTCAAGCCACTGGCCGTGACCGGCAGCCGGCGCAGCCCGCTGCTGCCCGAGGTGCCCACGGTGGCCGAGAGCGGGCTGCCGGGCTTCGAGGTCAGCGCCTGGTTCGGCGTGTTCGCGCCCGCGAAGCTGCCGCCGCCGGTGCGCCAGCAGCTCTCGGCCGCCATGGCCAAGGTGCTCGAAGACCCGGCGCTGGCGCAGCGGTTGCGCGACATCGGCGCCGAGCCCGATCCGCGCAATGCCGCGCAGTTCACCGCCTATGTCGCCGAGGAGGCCGGCAAGTACGCGGCGGTGGTGAAGACCGCCGGGCTCGCGCCCTGACCGCTGCCTGACGAGCGCGCCCGCGGGCGCGCCGAAACGGCCGATACCGGCGAGAATCCGGCCGCATTCACTGCCGCCAAGGTTCCCGTGTTCCAACGTCTTTCCATTGCCGTCCGCACGATGGCCTTCGTGGCCGCCGTGTGCGTCGCGCTCGTGGCGCTCGACGTCTGGCACAGCTGGGAGTCGCGCACGGCGCTGCTCGAGCAGATGGGCGTGGCGACGGCGAACCTCTCTCGCGCGCTGGCGCAGCAGGCCGACGACACGATCAAGCAGGCCGACACGGTGCTGATCGGCGTGGTCGAGCGCCTCGAGAACGACGGCGCGGGCCCGGCCCAGGTCGAGCGGCTGCGCCGGGTGCTGGCCGCGCAGGCGGCCGAGCTGCCGCAGATCGACGCGCTGCACGTCTACGACCAGGACGGCAACTGGGTCGCGAACTCGCGCGCGGTGCCGCCGCAGAACCTCAACAACGCGGACCGCGAGTACTTCGTGTTCCACCGCACGCACGCCGACCGCGGGCCGCACATCGGCATTCCCGTGAAGAGCCGCACCAGCGGCAAGCTGCTGATCCCGGTGTCGCGCCGCATCGACCATGCCGACGGCAGCTTCGCGGGTGTGGCGCTCGCGAGCATCGACGTCGACTTCTTCCTCCGCTTCTACGACAGCCTCGACATCGGCAAGGCCGGCGCCGCGGCGCTGATCCTCGACAGCGGCACGATGATGGTCCGGCGGCCCTACGGCCCCGAGATGGTGGGGCGCGACATGCGCGACTCGGAACTGTTCCGCGCCTACAAGGCCAACGGCCCGATCGGCACCGCCTACATCAAGTCGGCGCAGGACGGCGTGCTGCGGCTCAACAGCTTCCGACGCCTCGACAACTACCCGCTGTTCGTGGGCGCGGCGCTGTCCAAGGACGAGATCCTCGCCGGCTGGTGGAAGGACACCTTCTGGCATTCGGGCGGCGTGCTGGCGCTCAGCGCCGTGGTCGCCTTCGTCGGCCTGGGGCTGGTGCGCCAGATCGAGCGGCGCACGCGCACCGAGGCCGAGCTGCTGCGCGCGCGCGACGCGCTCGAGGCACTCAACAAGACGCTCAACACGCTGGCGATGGAGGACGGCCTGACGGGCCTGGCGAACCGGCGCCAGTTCGACGTCACGCTCGACACCGAGTTCGGCCGCGCGGTGCGCAACGCCAGCACGCTGGCGCTGATCCTGCTCGATGTCGACCGCTTCAAGGAATACAACGACATCTACGGCCACACGGCCGGCGACGAATGCCTGCAGAAGATCTGCCGCACCATCGCCAACGTGGCGGCGCGCCGGCCCGGCGACCTCGCGGCCCGCTACGGCGGCGAGGAGCTCGCGGTGCTGCTGCCGGGCACCGACGTCGAGGCGGCCGCGCTGCTGGCCGAGCGCATCCGCGCCGCGGTGCGCGCGCTCGAGATCGAGCATGCCGGCGCCGCCGACGGCTTCGTCACCCTGAGCGCGGGCGTCGACGCGCTGCGGCCCGAGGCCGGCAGCGTGCAGCCCAAGGCGCTGGTGCGCGGTGCCGACAAGGCGCTGTACGTGGCCAAGTCGGGCGGGCGCAACCGCGTGTGCACCAACGAGACACCGGTGACCTGAACACTTGCGTACTCAGGAGTCCCGCCGGGTAGCGGGCCCTCGTGCGGCGCTCTACGATCTCTCATTCCGCGCGCGGCACGCCTCGCGAGCCGGCGCGTCCAAACACCACCCAACAGGAAAAGAACGAACCATGTCATTCGCCGAAGTCGCCTTGCCCGAGCAGCTCGTGCGCGCGCTCGATGCGCAGAGCCGGATGCCGATCACGCGGATCGGCGAGGCGCTGGTCGCGCTGGGCATGATCACCGGCGACCAGCTCGCCGCCGGGCTGCGCCAGCAGCGCCGCGAACCATTGGTGCCGCTGGGCGAGACGCTGGTGCGCATGGGTGCCGTGAGCCGCGGCCAGCTGCAGACCGCGCTGGTGCGCAAGATGGGCTATCCGCTGGTCAACCTGCATGTGTTCCCGCCCGCGGCCGAGGCGCTGCGCAAGGTGGGCCACGCGGTGGCGCGGCGGCTGCAGGTCATGCCGCTGATGCTGCACGAAGGGCGGCTGGTGATCGCGATCGACGATCCCACGAGCCGCTATTCGGTGATCGACGAGGTGCAGTTCGTCGCGCAGATGAAGGTGATCCCGGTCGTGGGCCAGTGCCTGGACCTCGACGGCGTGCTGGCCGCGGCCTACGAGAAGATCGGCGACGTGGCCGACGGCGGTGGCGGCGGCGCGGCCAACCTCGACCCGATGCGCCCGCTCGAGTTCGACATGACCGGCACCAGCGAGCTGCTGCAGACGCTCGAGAAGGAGGGCCCGGCGCCGGCGCCCGCGGAGTCGCCGATCGAGCAGTCGGACAACTCGCTGGTGCGCATGATCAACAGCATGATCCAGGAGGCGCACCGCGACGGCGCCTCGGACATCCACATCGAGAGCTACCCGGGCCAGGAGAAGACGCGCATCCGCTTCCGTCGCGACGGGCTGCTCTACACCTACCTCGAGCTGCCGCCGAGCTACCGCAACGCGATCGTGGCGCGCGTGAAGATCATGTGCGACCTCGACATCAGCGAGAAGCGCAACCCGCAGGACGGCAAGATCAACTTCGCCAAGTACTCGCCGCAGCACAAGATCGAGCTGCGCGTGGCGACCATTCCCACCAACAACGGCCTGGAAGACGTGGTGATGCGGATCCTGGCCTCGGCCAAGCCGCTGCCGATGCAGTCGCTGGGCCTCTCGCCCGACAACCTGCGGCGCCTGACCCACGCGGTGGAGCGGCCCTACGGCATGGTGCTGTGCGTGGGGCCCACGGGCTCGGGCAAGACCACCACGCTGCATTCGGCGCTCATGCACATCAACACGCCCGAGCGCAAGATCTGGACTGCCGAGGACCCGGTGGAGATCACGCAGAACGGGCTGCGCCAGGTGCAGATCAATCCGCGCATCGGCTGGACCTTCGCCAAGGCGCTGCGCGCCTTCGTGCGCGCCGATCCCGACGTGATCATGGTCGGCGAGATCCGCGACGAGGAGACCGCGAAGACCGCGATCGAGGCCTCGCTGACCGGCCACCTGGTGCTGTCGACCCTGCACACCAACAGCGCGCCCGAGACCGTGACGCGCCTGCTCGACATGGGCATGGACCCGTTCAACTTCGCCGACTCGCTGCTCGCGGTGCTGGCGCAGCGGCTGGTGCGGCGCATCTGCAGCCACTGCGTGCGCAGCGCGCCCGCGAGCGAGGAGGCGGTCGAGGAACTGCTGGCCGACTACCTGCACGCTTTCCCGGCCGAGGAGATCCCGGCGCGCCGGCAGGCCACGCTCGATGGCTGGCTGCAGCGTTTCGGCCGCGACGGGCGGCTGCACCTGCACAGCGGCGCGGGCTGCGAGCACTGCGCGAAGACGGGCTTTCGCGGCCGCGTCGGCATCCACGAGCTGATGACGGTCTCGAAGGAGCTGCGCCGGCTGGTGCAGAGCGGGGCGCGCGCCGAGGAGCTGCTGCAGGCGGCGCTGAAGGAAGGCATGCGCACGCTGCGCCAGGACGGCATCGAGAAGGTGCTGGCCGGCCAGACCACGATCGAGGAAGTGCGCGCGACGAGCAACGCTTGAGGCTGCGCCTCAATCGAACTGCCCGCTGGCCAGCGCCGCCGCGGCTGCGCGGGTCTCCACGCCGAGCTTCTCGAAGATGTGCTCGAGGTGCTTGTTCACCGTGCGCGGGCTGGTGCCGAGGATCTCGCCGATGTCGCGGTTGGTCTTGCCCTTGGCGAGCCACGACAGCACCTCGGTCTCGCGCGGCGTGAGCGCGGCCTCGGCCAGCCGCGCCGAGGCGCCGCCCGCGCCCTCGCGCTGCACCGCGAACAGCAGCATGGTCTCGCCCAATGCGGCCGCGCCGAGGTTGCGCACCGACAGCCGGATGCCGGCCGCCGTGACCACGCCGAGGGTGGCGCCGGGCGCCAGCGCGGCCTCGAGCGCGCGCGGCAGCAGGCCCGGCGCGCGTGCCTCGCCCAGCGCATGCAGCCACAGGCCGGCCTGCGGCGAACGCCAGGCGACGCGCCCGCGCGCATCGACGAAGACCACGCCCATGCCGGCCACGTCGACCGCGTCGCGCGCCATGCGCGTGATGCGGGCGTTGCGCGCATGGGTGTGCAGGCGCGCCAGCACCTCCTGCGCGCGGATCGGCTTCACCACGTAGTCGACGCCGCCGCATTCGAAGCCCTCGACCACGTCGGCGGTTTCCGAGAGGCCGGTCATGAAGATCACCGGGATGTGCGCGAGCGCCGCGTCGGCCTTGATGCGACGGCAGGTCTCGAAGCCCGAGAGGCCGGGCATCATGCCGTCGAGCAGGATGGCGTCGGGCACCACCAGTTCGAGCCGCTGCAGCGCCGATTCGCCGTCGGCCGCCACCAGCACGGTGTAGCCGCTGGCCTCGAGCGTGTCGCACAGCATGCCGAGGCTGCTGGGGGCGTCGTCCACTACCAGCACCACGGGGCGTTCGGCTTCAGGAAGGGGAGGCGAGGGTGTCTGCATCTTCGGCGAGGGCCTTGCGGAGGGAGTCGAGTTCGAAGCGCGCGACCATGCCGCGCAGCCAGGTGCAGGTGGCGGCCGCGCCGGGCGACTGGGCGGCCAGCCGGTCGAGCGCCTGGTGCAGGCCGCGCACGTGGCCCATCTGCACCAGCCGCATCAGCTCGGCGCGGTCGTCCTCGCCGAGCAGCAGCCGCGGCGGGCGAACCGGCGCGAGTTCTTCGTCGGCCCGCGGGCGCAGCGCGTCGGCGGCATCGAGCCATTCGAGGCCGAGGTGGCGCTCGAGCGTGGCGATCAGTTCCGACTCGATCACCGGCTTGCCCACGAAGGCCTGGCAGCCCGCGGCGCGCAGCCGCTCGGCCTGGTTCTCGAACATGTTGGCCGAGACGATGATGATCGGCAGCGCATCGAAGCCCGAGGCGCGCACCAGGCTCGCGGTCTGCCAGCCGTCGAGGTCGTCCATGCTGAGGTCGAGCAGGATCGCCGAGGGCAGCTCCTCGCGCAGGCTGTCGAGGCACTCGGTGCCGCTCGCGGCCTCGCGCACCTCGAAGCCCAGCGGCGCGAGCATGCCGGCCAGCATCTGGCGCTGCACCGGCTGGTCGTCCACCACCAGCAGCGTGCGGCGCTCGCCGAGGTAGCCCGACACCGGCTGGCGCAGCGCGCCGGCCTTGGCCTGCGGGCCGGGGTCGGCCACCGCGCGCAGGTAGACGCGCACGCTGAAGGTGCTGCCGGCCGAGGAGGTGTCGGCCAGCTTGAGCTCGCCGCCCATCAGCGAGGTCAGCAGCCCGGTGATCGTGAGGCCCAGCCCGGTGCCGGGCTCGCCGCGCCGGCGCCCGGCGGCACCGCGCTCGAACGGCAGGAAGATGCGCTGGTGGTCCTGCGGCGCCACGCCGATGCCGGTGTCGATCACGTCGAAGCGCAGCACCTCGCGGCGCGCGTCCACGTGCAGCGTGACGGTGCCGCTGTCGGTGAAGCGCACGGCATTGGTCAGCAGGTTGATGAGGATCTGGCGCAGCCACTTGGCGTCGGCATGCACCCAGGGCGGCAGTCGCCCGGCGTGGGTGTAGACGAAGGCCAGGCCCTTGTTCTCGGCCTGCGGCCGCACCATGTGCACCACCTGGTCGAGGAAGGCCGGCAGCGCCAGCGGCGCCGGCTCGAGCTGCAGCCGGCCGGCCTCGATGCGCGCGAGGTCGAGCAGGCCGTCGATCAGGCCCAGCATGTGCTCGCCGCTGCGGTGGATGGTCTGCACCGCCTCGCGCGGCGGCAGCGCGGCGTCGCCCTTGAGCAGGATCTGCGAGTAGCCCAGGATGCTGTTGAGCGGCGTGCGCAGCTCGTGCGTCATGCCGGCCACGTAGCGCGTCTTGGCCTGGTTGGCCGCCTCGGCCGCTTCCTTGGCGGCCTGCAGCGCGGCATCGGTGCGCTGGTGGGCCTCGATCTCGAGCGTGAGCAGGTGGTTGTGGCGGTTCGATTCCTCCTGCGCCATCTGCCGGCTCTCGCTGCCCAGCACCACCCACCAGGCCGCCACCGCCGCCACCAGCGACAGCAGGGTGAAGACCTTGAGGAAGGCGTCGCGCAGCCGCGGATCGACCGCGCTGGCGCCGGTGATCGCCTCCTGCGCGTAGACCACGCCCATCACCGTGGCCAGCAGCGCCACCAGCGAGGCCGCCACCATCAGGTAGTGGGCGACGCGGAAGTTGAGCCGTGCCGACAGCGCCGGCGGCAGCAGCGACTGCAGCCAGCCGCTCATCTGCTCGGCCGCGCGCGAGTCGGTCTTGCAGCGGTCGTGGCAGCGCGACTCGAGCGTGCAGCACAGCGAGCAGATCGGCGCGCTGTAGGCCGGGCAGTGCGCCATGTCCTCCGATTCGAAGCCGTTGTCGCAGACCGAGCACTTGACGATCTGGCCCGGCGTCCAGTGCGCGATGTCGCGCCGCGCGAGGTAGTAGCGCCCGCGCGTGCGCCAGGCCAGCAGCGGCGAGACCGCGAGCGCGGTGGCCAGCGCGATGAAGGGCGAGAAGGAGCGCGCCCACTGGCCGATGGCGCCCGAGTAGGCCAGCATCGCGAGCGCCGCCGCCACCAGCGTGGCGACCAGGCCCACGGGGTTGATGTCGTAGAGATGGGCGCGCTTGAACTCGATGGTCTTCGGGCTCCAGCCCAGCGGCTTGTTGATGACCAGGTCGGCCACCAGCGCGCCGACCCAGGCGATCGCGATGTTGCTGTAGAAGCCCAGCACGTGCTCGAGCGCGGCGAACACGCCCAGCGCCATCAGCAGGATCGCGATCACGACGTTGAACACCAGCCACACCACGCGGCCCGGATGGCTGTGCGTGAGCCGCGCGAAGAAGTTCGACCAGGCCAGCGAGCCGGCATAGGCGTTCGTGAGGTTGATCTTCATCTGCGAGACCACCACGAACAGCACCGTGATGCCGAGGATCCAGGCCGGGTCGCGCAGCACGTAGGCGAAGCCCGTGAGGTACATCTGCGTCGGCTCGATCGCGTGGTTGGCCGGGATCTCGTGCTGCAGCGCGAGGAAGGCCAGGAAGGCGCCGCCCATCATCTTGAGCATGCCCGGCACGATCCAGCCCGGCCCGGCCACCAGCACCGCGGTCCACCAGCGCGCGCGGTTGGCGGCCGTCTTCTCGGGCAGGAAGCGCAGGTAGTCGACCTGCTCGCCGATCTGCACCACCAGCGAGAAGGCGACCGTGGCGGCGGCGCCGAACATCAGCGGATCGAAGCCGCTGCTGTTCGAGACCCGGCCCACGAGGCCGGTGAAGTCGGCATAGAGCTCGGGCTTCTTGAGCAGCACCGCGACGAAGGGGCAGACGAACAGCACGATCCAGATCGGCTGCGTCCACAGCTGCAGCCCCGAGATCAGCGTGATGCCGCGCGCCACCAGCGGAATGATGACCAGCGAGGACACCAGGTAGAGCAGCCACAGCGGCCAGTCGAGGTACATCTGCAGCGCGAGCGCGAGGATGGCGGCCTCGAGCGCGAAGAAGATGAAGGTGAAGCTCGCGTAGATCAGCGAGGTGAGGGTGGAGCCCAGGTAGCCGAAGCCGGCGCCGCGCGTGAGCAGGTCCATGTCGACGCCGTGGCGCGCGGCGTAGTAGGAGATCGGCAGGCCCGTGAGGAAGGTGATCAGCCCCACCACCAGGATCGCCCACAGCGCGTTCGAGAAGCCGTAGCTCAGCGCGATCGCGCCGCCGATGGCCTCGAGCGCGAGGAAGGACGTGGCGCCGAAGGCCGCGTTCGCGACCCGGAACTCCGACCACTTGCGGAAGCTGCGCGGCGTGTAGCGCAGCGCGTAGTCCTCCAGCGTCTCGTTCGCGACCCAGGCGTTGTAGTCGCGTCGGATGCGGAAGATCTTCTGCCCGCTCACGGAATTGACGGAAGGCATCGGGGTGTCTCGTGGAGACGGCGACGGCGAGGGGATCGGCATGGTGCAGCTGCATTGCAAGAAGCGCTCCGTGCCCGCCGTGCGCCCCCGGTCCGTCGTCGTCGGTCCCGCGAGTCTGCGGGCAGGTGATGCGCAGGCCGCTACGTTGAATGACGTATTCGCGCAGCGGCCAGTGATTTCTAAAGTTCCAGCCATGGTGCCAGCCGCACCGTCCGATGCACTTCGATGGTGCGCGGCCTGTACTTTCCTCAACCTGCTGGAGTTCTTCGATGTCGCGTGATTCCGATCTTTCCCTCGATGCCCTGGCATTGCGTCGCCGCCGCCTGCTGCAAGGCGCCGCCGCGCTGCCCGTGATGGGCCTGAGCGGCCTGAGCTTCGGCCAGGGCCAGTTCCCCACGGCCAAGGTCAACACCACCAAGCTCGCCGTGACCGACACCGAGGTGACGGTGGGCCAGCTGCATTCATCCACGGGCACGATGGCGATCTCGGAAACCGGCTCGATCCAGGCCGAGCAGCTCGCGATCGACCAGATCAACGCGATGGGCGGCATCCTGGGCCGCAAGATCAAGGTCATCAAGGAGGACGGCGCCTCCGACTGGCCGACCTTCGCCGAGAAGTCGAAGAAGCTGCTGGTCAACGACAAGGTCGCGGCGGTCTTCGGCTGCTGGACCAGCGCCTCGCGCAAGGCCGTGCTGCCGGTGTTCGAGAAGGAGAACGGCCTCTTGTACTACCCGACCTTCTACGAAGGCCTGGAGCAGAGCAAGAACGTGATCTACACGGGCCAGGAAGCGACGCAGCAGATCATCTGGGGCCTGGACTGGGGCGCGAAGGAGAAGAAGGCGAAGACCTTCTTCCTCGTCGGCTCCGACTACATCTGGCCGCGCACCTCGATGAAGATCGCGCGCAAGCACATCGAGAACTTCCAGAAGGGTTCGGTCAAGGGCGAGGAGTACTACCCGCTGGGCCACACCAACTTCAACTCGCTGATCAACAAGATCAAGGTCGCCAAGCCCGACTGCATCTTCGCGGCCGTGGTGGGCGGCTCGAACGTGGCCTTCTACAAGCAGCTCAAGGCCGCGGGCATCACGGGCGACAAGCAGTTCCTGCTGACCCTGGCCGTGACCGAGGACGAGATGACCGGCGTGGGCGGCGAGAACTTCGCGGGCTTCTACTCGTCGATGAAGTACTTCCAGTCGCTCGACAACGAGAACAACAAGAAGTTCGTGGCCGCCTTCAAGGCCAAGTACGGCAAGGACGCGGTGATCGGCGACGTGACGCAGGCCGGCTACCTCGGCCCGTGGCTGTGGAAGGCCGCGGTCGAGAAGGCCGGCAGCTTCGACGTCGACAAGGTGGTGGCGGGCTCGCCGGGCATCGAGCTGAAGACCGCGCCCGAAGGCTACGTGAAGCTCGACGCGAACCACCACCTGTGGAGCAAGGCGCGCATCGGCCAGGGGCAGCCGGACGGGACCTTCAAGGTGGTGGCGGAGTCGGCGGAGCTGATCAAGCCGGATCCGTTCCCCAAGGGCTACCAGTAATCCGCATCTGCCTGTCTCTGTCTTTCTCCCTCCCCCTCTGGGGGAGGGCAGGGGTGGGGGCAAACGGCGTGACCACCGCGCACGCCGCATGCCCCCATCCCGACCTTCCCCCAGAGGGGGAAGGAGCAACTACCCCAACACCTGGAACTGTCGCCATGACGCTGTCGGACATGTGGAACATCGGCCTGATGCAGGGCTTCGCGGGGCTGAGCCTCTTCGCGGTGCTGCTGCTCATGGGCCTGGGGCTCGCGATCATCTTCGGCCAGATGGGCGTCATCAACATGGCGCACGGCGAGTTCATGACCATCGGGGCCTACTCGGTCTTCCTCGCGGCGCAGGTCACCGAGCACCTGGCACCGGCCTTCATGCCGTACTACTTCCCGATCTCGATCGCGCTGGCCTTCGTGTTCGCCTTCATCGTCGGCTGGCTGGTGGAGTGGGCGCTGATCCGCCATCTCTACAAGCGGCCGCTCGACACGCTGCTCGCGACCTGGGGCGTGAGCCTCGGGCTGCAGCAGATCTTCCGCACCTTCATCGGTCCGAAGGAAGTGAGCCCGACCTTGCCCGAGTGGCTGATGGGCTCGTGGACGCCGCACGAGGGTCTCGACATCCCGATCAACGGCATGTTCGTGCTGGTGCTCACGGCGCTGGTCACGGGCGGCGTGCTGATCGCGCTGCACCGGAGCCGCTGGGGCCTGCGGGTGCGCGCCACGGTGGCCAACCGCGTGATGGCCAACGCCACCGGCATCGACACCAAGAAGACCGACCGCCTGACCTTCGCGATCGGCTGCGGCATCGCCGGCGTGGCGGGCGCGGCCTTCACCACCATCGGCTCGACCGGGCCGACCTCGGGCTCGCTCTACATCGTCGACGCCTTCCTGGTCGTCACCTTCGGCGGCGCGGCCAGCCTGCTGGGCACTGTGGTCTCGGCCTTCGGCATCGCACAGACGCAGTCGGTCTCGGAGTTCTTCATGACCGGCTCGATGGCCAAGGTGCTGACGCTGTCGCTGATCGTGCTGATCCTGATGATGCGCCCCCAGGGCCTGTTCGCCGTCAAGGTGCGTCGCTGACTTTCGCTTTCCCGGAGAACTCCCGATGAATTTCCTCAAGGCCTCGATCCAGCGCTACCAGCTCGGCAGCCTGCTGCTGCTGGTGCTGCTGCTCGCGGTGGTGCTGCCGCTGTCGCTCGACATCTTCCGACTCAACCTGGTGGGCAAGTACCTCACCTATGCCTTCGTCGCCGTGGGGCTGGTGATGGTGTGGGGCTACGGCGGGGTGCTGAGCCTCGGGCAGGGCGTGTTCTTCGGGCTCGGCGGCTACGCGATGGCGATGTTCCTCAAGCTCGAGGCCTCCGATCCGGTGTCGACCAAGATCCAGTCGACGCCCGGCATTCCCGACTTCATGGACTGGAACCAGATCACGGCGCTGCCGGCGTTCTGGCTGCCGTTCAAGAGCCTGCCGCTGACCTTGATCCTGGTGGTGGCGGTGCCGATGGCGCTGGCCTGGCTGATCAGCTTCGCGATGTTCAAGCGCCGCGTGGGCGGGGTCTACTTCGCGATCATCACGCAGGCGGTGGCGCTGATCCTCACGGTGCTGATCATCGGCCAGCAGGGCTACACCGGCGGCGTGAACGGCATGACCGACCTGAAGACGATGCTGGGCTGGGACACGCGCACCGACAGCGCGAAGTACATCCTCTACTACGTCTGCGTGGCGCTGCTGGTGGCGGCCATCGTGCTGTGCCGCTGGATCCAGACCAGCAAGCTCGGCACCTTGCTGCTGGCGATGCGCGACAAGGAGGACCGGGTGCGCTTCTCGGGCTACGACGTGTCGAACTTCAAGGTCTTCACCTTCTGCCTGGCGGCCGGGCTCTCGGGCATCGGCGGCGCGATGTTCGCGCTGCAGGTGGGCTTCATGTCGCCGAGCTTCGTGGGCATCGTGCCCTCGATCGAAATGGTGATCTTCTGCGCGGTGGGCGGCCGCATGAGCCTGGTGGGCGCGGTCTACGGCGCGCTGCTGGTGAACGCGGGCAAGACGCTGTTCTCGGAGAGCTTCCCGGACCTGTGGCTGTTCCTGATGGCGGGACTGTTCATCGGCGTGACGATGGCCTTCCCGATGGGCCTGGCGGGCCTGTGGGAAGAAAAGATCCGTCCGTGGTGGAAGTCGCGCCGCCAGGCGCTGCGCGAGGCCGCGGTCAAGCCGCCGGCGGTGGCCGCGGCTCCGGTCGCGCCCACACCCGAGCCCGAACCCACGCTGCCCGAAGGCGTCGGCAGCCAGCGCGCCTGAACCGGAGACCGACCATGAGCAACACCGACTTCGCGCTCGCCGTGGAAGACCTCAGCGTGTCCTTCGACGGCTTCAAGGCCATCGACGACCTCACGCTCTACATCGACCGCAACGAACTGCGCGTGATCATCGGCCCGAACGGCGCCGGCAAGACGACGCTGCTCGACCTGATCTGCGGCAAGACGCGCGCGAGCAGCGGCAGCATCAAGTTCAAGAACACGGAGCTGACGAAGATGGCCGAGCACAAGCGCGTGCGGCTGGGCATCGGGCGCAAGTTCCAGACCCCCTCGATCTACGAGAACCTCAGCGTGTTCCAGAACCTCGAGGTGTCGTTTCCCAAGGGCCGCTCGGTGTTCGGCGCGCTGGCCTTCCAGTGCGACGACGAGGTCAAGGCACGCGTGCAGGCAGTGGCGACGGAGATCGGGTTGGCCGACCGGCTCGACACCGAAGCCGGCCTGTTGAGCCATGGCCAGAAGCAGTGGCTGGAGATCGGGATGCTGCTGATGCAGGAACCCGAGCTGCTGATGCTCGACGAACCCATCGCCGGCATGAGCGCGCGCGAACGCGAGCTCACGGCCGAGCTGCTCAAGCGCATCTGCCAGAACCGCGCGGTGATCGTGATCGAACACGACATGGCTTTCGTCAAGCAGATCGCGCACAAGGTGACCGTGATGCACCAGGGAAAGATCCTGGCCGAGGGGCCGATGGAGAAGGTGCAGGCGGATCCGAAGGTCATCGATGTTTATCTGGGGCATTGATGGTCGCTTGTGTCCTGGTTCTTTCGGGGCGGGCTCACGCCGATGGGGTACTCCCCTCCGCGAATGTCCCCCGCCTTCGGCTCCTCCTTTATTTCGCTGCGGGGAGTACCCCATCGACGTGCGCCTGGACGCAACGGTTGTTGTGCGGCCGGCACCACCGCTGCGTCCCCGTGCACAGGGCAGTGGGTGCTTCCCGCAGCGAAATAAAGGAGGAGCCCGAAGGGCGGGGGACATTCGCGGAGGGAAGTACCCGCTGTCCTGTGCACGCGCCCCGAACAGCAGCACCCCAGGCAAAGAGCGCACCCCAACAGAGGCCAAGCAAATGAGCAACATCAACCTCAAGGTAGAAAACCTCCACGTAGCCTACGGCCAGAGCGAAGCCCTGCACGGCATCTCGTTCGAGGGCATGGCCAACGAGACCGTCGCCATCATGGGCAGAAACGGCATGGGCAAGACCACGCTGTTCAAGAGCCTCATGGGCGTGCTCCCCCTCAAGAGCGGCCGCATCGAGGTGGCGGGACAGGATGTTTCGCGCGACGAGAGTTTCAAGCGCGTTGCCAAGGGCATCGCGTACGTGCCCCAGGGCCGCATGATCTTCCCGACCCTGACCGTCGAGGAGAACATCGAGACCGGCCTAGAGAACTCCAAGACCCGCCGCATTCCCGAGGAGATCTACGCGCTCTTCCCCGTGCTGTGGGACATGCGCCGGCGCAAGGGCGGCAACCTCTCGGGCGGGCAGCAGCAACAGCTGGCCATCGCGCGCGCCCTCGTCACCGATCCCAAGGTGCTGCTGCTCGACGAGCCCACCGAAGGAATCCAGCCTTCGATCATCAAGGACATCGCCAAGGCGCTCAACGAGATCCGCAAGCTGCGCGGCCTGACCATCGTCGTGTCGGAGCAGGTGCTGAGCTTCGCGATGGACGTGGCCGACCGCCTGTTCGTGATCGAAGGCGGGCGCCTCGTACACGAGACCGCGCGCGACAAGACCGATGTCGAGCGCATCAAGGCCTATCTCTCTGTTTAACCACAACCCCAACCAGGAGCCACTGCAATGACGGACACGCTGATCAAGGTCGATCTGACCAAGTCGCCCACCGAGAACGAGATGATCCACAACCGCTGGCACCCGGACATTCCGATGGCCTGCTGGGTCAATCCCGGCGACGACTTCATCCTCGAGACCTTCGACTGGACCGGCGGCTTCATCAAGAACAACGACAGCGCCGACGACGTGCGCGACATCGACCTGAGCACCGTGCACTACCTCTCGGGCCCCGTGGGCGTGAAGGGCGCGGAGCCCGGCGACCTGCTGGTGGTCGACCTGCTCGACATCGGCGCCAAGCAGGACAGCCTCTGGGGCTTCAACGGATTTTTCTCGAAGAAGAACGGCGGCGGTTTTCTCACCGACCATTTTCCCGAAGCGCAGAAATCGATCTGGGACTTCAAGGGCATGTTCACCAGCTCGCGCCACATCCCCGGCGTGAACTTCGCGGGCCTGATCCATCCGGGCCTGATCGGCTGCCTGCCCGACAAGCCCATGCTCGACATGTGGAACGAGCGCGAGAAGGCGCTGATCGCCACCGACCCCGATCGCGTGCCGGGCCTGGCCAACCCGCCGTTCGCGGGCACCGCCCACATGGGCAAGATGACCGGCGAGGCGCGTGCCAAGGCCGCGGCCGAGGGCGCGCGCACCGTGCCGCCGCGCGAGCATGGCGGCAACTGCGACATCAAGGATCTGTCGCGCGGCTCGAAGGTGTTCTTCCCCGTCTACGTCGACGGCGCGGGCCTCAGCGTGGGCGACCTGCACTTCAGCCAGGGCGACGGCGAGATCACCTTCTGCGGCGCCATCGAGATGGCCGGCTGGGTGCACATGAAGGTCTCGCTGATCAAGGGCGGCATGGCCAAGTACGGCATCAAGAACCCGATCTTCAAGCCCAGCCCCATCACGCCGCAGTACAACGACTACCTGATCTTCGAGGGCATCTCGGTCGACGAGAGCGGCAAGCAGCACTACCTCGACGTCAACGTCGCCTACCGCCAGGCCTGCCTCAACGCCATCGAGTACCTGAAGAAGTTCGGCTACTCGGGCGCGCAGGCCTACTCGATCCTCGGCACGGCGCCGGTGCAGGGCCACATCAGCGGCGTGGTCGACGTGCCCAACTCCTGCGCCACCCTGTGGCTGCCCACGGGCATCTTCGACTTCGACATCAATCCCAACGCCACGGGGCCCGTGAAGATGATCGACGGCAGCATCGACATGCCGCTGTCGCCCGACCTGCGCTGAGGCATTGAGGAAGGAAGCCGCATGCCCACCTACGACTACGACTGCGGACGCTGCGGCGGCTTCGAGGCGCTGCGCCCCTCGGCACTGCGCGACGAGCCCGCTGCCTGCCCCGACTGCGGCGGCGCCTCGCCGCGCGTGCTCGCGGCCGCGCCGCGCCTCGCGCTCATGGCGGCCGACACGCGCCTCGCGATGGCCACCAACGAACGCGCGCGGCACGAGCCCGCGAGCTCGCGCGACTACGCGCGATTGCGCCATCCATCGGGCTGCGGATGCTGCTCGACGAGCGCGCGCCGCGGTGCCACGGTGACCGCGTCGAACGGTGCCAAATCGGCACCGTCGCGGCGGCCGTGGATGATCTCGCATTGAGGATTCGGCAAGATTTAATGCATGCGCCATACGCATGCAAAGGATGCGGGAAAGTAGTGCTTTCGACCGATCTCCCTCTGAAGAGGGTAGATTCGGTGGCCCGCTCGCATGCGTGAAACTTGCCCAAAACTTTCTGGATTGTTTCGAAACGGCGAACGCCGTGATTCTTTTTGCGGTGATTCAAAAGGGTCGAACAGGATCAAACTTCTCCTCACGGACAAACCACCGTTCAACCTGAAGGAGATACCAAATGACCGCCTCGAAGATCCTCGCCGCCGTTGCCGTTGCCCTGCTTGCCGCCACCGGCGCACAAGCCGAAACCTATGACGGCGTCCACACCGTGCACTCCACGGTCTCGCGTTCCGAAGTCGCATCGCAAGCCGTGGCAGCCGCCAAGGCCGGCGACGCCTACAGCGAAGGTGCCACCGCCGGTGCGCAACCTTTCAGCTCGACCGCCGACCGCGCGACCATCCGTGCCGAAGCCGTTGCCAAGGCCCACGATCCGCTGCAAAGCCTCGACCGCCGCGCCTTCTACCGCGACGAAGTGCCGCAAGCCTACAAGAAGCCCAGCGTGTCGTTCACGCGTCAAGCTGGCCTCTGAGCCACGGTGGCACGCCGGTGCGAGAGCACCGGCCGCATGAAAGAAGCGAATGAGGAAAGGGCCTGCGGGCCCTTTCTTCGTGTCTGGCGCGACAGCGCGCCGCTCACGCCAGCGTCTCGCCTTCCTCGAGCACGCCCGCGTTGCGCAGTGCCGCGTCGAGCCAACTGGCCGCCGTGTGGCCTTGCCTGATGGCTTCGATGCGCGCGGCTTCGTCCTCGACCTTCTTCTGCGCCGCGCGAAGCAGGGTTTCGACTTTCTCCCGCTCGACCACCACCACGCCGTCGGCATCGCCGATCACCAGATCGCCGGCACGCACCGCCACGCCGCCGACCGACACCGGATGCCCGATGCGCCCCGAGGCCAGCTTGGTCGGGCCGTTGGGATTGGTGCCGACCGAGAACACCGGGAAGTCCATCTCGTCGATCTCCACGCTGTCGCGCACCGCGCCGTCGATCACCACGCCGGCGATGCCGACCTGGCGGCAGGCATTCATCATGATCGTGCCCATCAGCGCCGCGCTGCGGTCGCCCTTGCCGTCGATCACCAGCACGTCGCCCGGCTGCGCGAGCGCGATCGCGGCATGGATCATCAGGTTGTCGCCGGGCCGCACTTCCACCGTGAGCGCGCTGCCCACCAGCTTCATGCGGTGTCGCAGGGCCTCGATGCGGCCGTGCAGGGCGCCGCGGCGGCCCGCGACGTCGGCGAGGATGGCCGGCTGGAAGGCCGCGGCGCGGCGCAGCAGCTCGGGGGATACGCGCGCGAAGTCGCGAACGATGTCGGGATGCGGGTTCATGGTCTGGTGTTCTCTCATTCGGCCTTGACGTCGGCGTCCTTCACCACGCGGCCCCACTTGCGCTTGTCGGCCGCGAGGAAGGCGCGGAACTGCTCGGGCGTGCTGCCCACGGGCTCGAGGCCGTCGGCCGTGAGGCGCTTGGCGATCTCGGGCTGCGCGAGCACCTTCGCGATCTCGCGCTGCAGGCGCTCGACCACGGCCGGCGGCGTGTTCTTCGCCGCGCAGATGCCGGCCCAGGTCACGGGCTCGACCTCGGCGACGCCGGCCTCGGCCACGGTCGGAATCTCGGGAAAGGCCGCGAGCCGGCGCGGACTGGCCACGGCGAGCGCGCGCAGCTTGCCGGCGCGCGCGTACTGCATCGAGCTCACGGGCTGGTCGAAGATCATCGAGACCTGGCCCGCGATCAGGTCGGTCATGGCCTGGCCCGTGCCCTTGTAGGCCACGTGCACGATGTCGATGCCCGCGCGGCTCTTGAGCATCTCGCCCGCGAGATGGCCGCCGGTGGCCGTGCCCGAGGACGCGAAGTTGATCTCGCCGGGCTTCTGCTTGGCGTAGGCGACCAGCTCCTTCACGTTCTTCACCGGCAGGCTCGCGTTGACCAGCAGCATGTAGGGCGCATTGACGACCTGCGTGACCGGCACGATGTCCTTCTCGGGATCGAAGGGCATGCTTTTCAGCACATGCGGCTGGATCGACAGCGTGCCCGTGGTGCACATCAGCAGCGTGTGGCCATCGGCCGGCGCGGCGAGCATGGCCGAGGCCGCGATGTTGCCGCCGGCGCCGGGACGGTTGTCGATCAGCACCTGCTGGCCCAGCCCCTCGGCCAGCTTGGGCGCGATCAGCCGCGCCACCACGTCGTTCGAGCCGCCGGGCGAGAAGCCGACGAGGATTTTCACGGGCTTCGATGGAAAGCCGTCGGCCGCGCTCGCGGTGGCGGCGCCGAGCCAGGCCGTGCCCGCGGCCACGACCGGCAGCAGCGTGAGGAGGGAGCGGAGTTTCATTGCGGTTCCTGGTGAAGCGGTTGGCCCGAGAGTTCGGCGCGGGCGCGCGCGATGCGCCGGCAGCCTTCGAGCAACTGCCCGGTGCCGGCGGCGAACGAGAGGCGGAAGTGCGTGGGCACGCCATAGGCGCTGCCCTGCAGTGACGCAAGGTCCTGCGCGTCGAGCAGGTGCATCACCCAGTCGTCGCTGTCGGCGATCGTCGTGCCCTGGGGCGTGCGCAGCCCGAACAGCGCGCTGCACGAGGCGAAGACGTAGAAGGCGCCGTCGGGCACTTCGCAACGGATGCCGTCGATGGCATTGAGCGCCTCGACCACCGTGTCGCGCCGCGCGCGGTAGGCCTGGCGGTTGGTGGCGATGCTGTCCTGCGGCCCGGTGAGCGCCGCGATGGCGGCCGCCTGCGCGATCGAGTTCGGGCCCGAGGTGCTCTGCGACTGCAGCTTGACCATCGCCTTGATCAGCGCCGCGGGCCCGGCGCCGTAGCCGATGCGCCAGCCCGTCATCGCATAGGCCTTGGAGACGCCGTTCACCGTCAGCGTGCGCTCCTGCAGGTCGGGCGCCACCTCGGCGAGGGTGGCGAAGGGTGCGTCGCCGTAGACCAGGTGCTCGTAGATGTCGTCGGTCAGCACCCAGACCTGCGGATGGCGCCGCAGCACCTCGGCCAGCGCCAGCAGTTCGGCGCGCGTGTAGGTGGCCCCGCTCGGGTTGTTCGGCGAGTTGAGCATCAGCCAGCGCGTGCGGCCGGTGATGGCGCGCTCGAGGTCGGCGGGCTGCAGCTTGAAGCCCGCCGCGGCCGGGCCGTCGACGAACACCGGCACGCCGCCGGCCAGCCGCGCGATGTCGGGGTACGAGACCCAGTAGGGCGCCGGCACGATGACCTCGTCGCCGGCCGCCACCGTGCACATCAGCGCATTGAAGATCACCTGCTTGGCGCCGGTGCCGACGATGATCTCGCCCGGCGCGTAGCGCAGCCGGTTCTCGCGCAGGAACTTGGCCGCGATGGCCTCCTTGAGTGCCGGCGTGCCGCCGACGTCGGTGTAGCGCGTCTGGCCCTCGGCCATCGCGCGGATGGCGGCCTGCTTGATGTGTTCGGGCGTCTCGAAGTCGGGCTCGCCGGCGGTGAGAGCGAGGATGTCCCGGCCCTGCGCGCGCAACTCGCGCGCCCTCTGGCCGGCCATGGAACTCGGAGAGGGCTGGATCCGGTTCAGTCGTGGTGCGATGTGAAGCATGCGGCCAGTATCGAAGTGCCTTCGCCGCGGGACAAACGAGTAATCGGCGTGGCTCGGTATTCCTTTTTTTCCTGGCCGGTGGTGGGCGTACATTCCGCCGCATGAACTTCACCTTCAAGCAGCTCGAGGCCTTCTTGTTCAGCGCCAGGCTCCAGAGCTTCAGCGCCGCGGCGGTGAAGCTGCACACCACGCAGTCGGCCATCTCCAAGCGGCTGGCCGAGCTCGAGGAGTCGCTCGGCGGTCCCTTGCTGCACCGTACCTCGCACGGCCTGGAGCTGGCGCAGGCCGGCCGCGAGCTGCTGCCGCTGGCGGAAGAGGCGCTGCGGCTGTGGCAGCGCATCGAGCACGACATCAGCCTCGACAAGACGCTGCGCGGCAGCTTCCGCGTGGGCGTGACGGAGCTGATCGCGATGACCTGGCTCACGCGGCTGATCCAGCTGCTGCAGAAGCTGCATCCGCAGGTGACGATCGAGCCGGTGGTGGATGCCGGCCTCACGCTGTTCGAGCGGCTCGAGGCCAACAAGCTCGACCTGACGATCATGCCGGGCACCTTCTGGGGCCAGGCCTTCGAATCGGTCAAGGTGGGGCAGGTCGACCAGGCCTGGATCGCGAGCCCGCGGCTGCGCATTCCGCAGCGCGCGCTGAAGCCGCACGAGTTCGCCGACTACCCGGTGATCGAGCAGCCCGCGGGCGCCTCGAAGAACCGCTTCTACGAGGCCTGGCGCGCCGAGCACGGCTTCCGTTTCGGCAAGGTCATGCTGACCAACAGCACGACGGTGCTGCGCGAGCTGACGATCAGCGGCTTCGGCATCAGCCAGCAGGCGCTCGACTACGTGCGGCCCGACATCCGCAGCGGCCTGCTGCGCATCGTGCGCAGCGACCCGATGCCGCCGCCACTGGTCTACAGCGCCGTGCACCGGCGCGACAACGCGAGCCCGGCGCTGGCGCGCATCGTCGAGCTGGCCGTGCAGACCTGCGACTTCAAGCTGCGCGCGAGCCAGCACGACGTGGCGCCGGCGGGGCCCGCGCGCGGCGCGGGCACGCGCCAGCGCGCGCTGCGCCCGGGTGCGAAGAAGCCCGTGAAGTCGGCACGGCGCTAGGATCCGGGCGGGATTTCCGAAATATACGCATTGCGTATAAACTCGCGGGCCATGAACATGCCGCAGCAAGTGCTACTCCGCGACGCGATGCGTCAGCTCAACATGACGCGCGATGCCTTCGCCGAGCGCATCGGCAGCCGTCGGAGGGCGCTCGACGCCTGGCTGCTGCCCGACGAGTCGAACGAATTCCGGGCCATGCCCGAGGTGGCGCGGCGCTTCGTCAGCGAGATCCTGTCCTCCAGCGGGCGTCCCGGTGAATATACGCAGAGCGCACAGGACGGCGCGCTGCGCCGGTCGCTCGGCGTCGACGGCGCGCAGCACCTGCTGTCGGTGGCCCAGTTCGACCGCGAGGCCATCGACGAGCTGTTCCGGCTCGCCGACGTGATGCAGCCGATCGCGCGCCGCCGCAAGGTCAGCCGCGTGCTCGAGGGCGCGGTGCTGGCCAACCTGTTCTTCGAGGCCAGCACGCGCACGCGCGTGAGCTTCGGCGCGGCCTTCTGCCGGCTCGGCGGCTCGGTCTGCGACACGACGGGATTCACCTTCTCCTCGATGGCCAAGGGCGAATCGATCCGCGACACCAGCCGCGTGATCAGCGGCTATGCCGACGCGATCGTGGTGCGCCATCCCGAACAGGGCTCGGTCGCCGAATTCGCGCGTGCCACCAACGTGCCGGTCATCAACGGCGGCGACGGGCCGGGCGAGCATCCGAGCCAGGCGCTGCTCGACCTCTACACCATCCAGCGCGAGTTCTCGCGCCTGGGCAAGCTGGTCGATGGCGCGCATGTCGCGATGGTCGGCGACCTCAAGTACGGCCGCACGGTGCATTCGCTGATCAAGCTGCTCGCGCTGTACCGCGGCCTGAAGTTCACGCTGGTCGCGCCGCCGCAGCTCGCCATGCCGGCGGAGATCGTGGAGCTGGTGAGCCGCAACGGCCATGTGGTCGAGACCGCCACCGCGCCGGCGCAGGCGCTGGCCGACGCCGACGTGGTCTACGCGACGCGCATCCAGAAGGAGCGCTTCGCGCACGACGAGGTGCTGGAGGGCTTCGACCAGGCCTTCGCGATCGACCGCGCGCTGGTCGATGCGGCGTGCAGGAAGGACGTGGTGCTGATGCACCCGCTGCCGCGCGACGGCCGCCCGGGCTCGCACGACCTGAGCACCGACCTCGACAACGACCCGCGGCTGGCGATCTTCCGCCAGACCGACAACGGCATCCCGGTGCGCATGGCGATCTTCGCCACGCTGCTGGGCGTGGACCGGCTCGTGAGCCGCTCGATGCGCGACGCGGCCTGGACGCCGCCCTCGCACATCGGCCCCGACGACAGCAGCTTCCACGGCCTCGACTGAGGCTGGCGCGAAACCGCCATCGAGCGCGGGTAAGCTCGCCGCCCATGAAGCGCAACACCACCGCCAAGTCCACCAGCGTTCCCCCCGCCGCGAACGGCAAGGCCCCGGCCACCGATGCCTCCGGCGGCGCCCCGGTGTTCGCGGTGCTCGCGCGCATCGAGACCCTCTGGTCCTCGCTCGGCCCGGTGGGCCAGCGCATCGCCGACTTCATCGTGAAGAACCCGCGCGAGGTGGTCCACATGTCGGTCAGCGAGGTGGCCGAGCGCACCGGCTCGAGCGAGGGCAGCATCGTCGGCCTGTGCAAGAACCTCGGCGCCACCGGCTTCCAGCAGATCAAGATCGCGCTGGCGCAGGAGATCGTGCGGCCGGTGCAGTTCATCCACGAGGACCTCGATCCGCAGGACGCGGCCGATGCGGTGATCCGCAAGATCTTCCAGAGCAACGTGCAGACCCTGCACGACACGCAGGCCACGCTCGATGCCGGTTCGATGGAACGCGCGGTGAAGCTGCTGCGCGACGCCGAGCGCATCGAGATCTACGGCATCGGCAGCTCGGCCACCATCGCCGAGGACGCGCACTACCGCATGCTGCGCATCGGCCTCAACGCGAAGGTGGTGGTCGATTCGCACGTGCAGGCGATCAGCGCCTCGCTCACCGACTCGCGGGTGGCGGTGCTGACCATCTCGCACTCGGGCAGCACGCACGAGACCGTGACCGCGACGCGGCTGGCCAAGGAGGCCGGCGCCTCGACCGTGTGCATCACCAACTTCGGCAAGTCGCCGATCCAGGCCTTCTCGGACGTGCTGCTGTTCACCATGGCGCGCGAGACCAACTTCCGCACCGAGGCCATGACCAGCCGCCTCGCGCAGCTCGCGATCATCGACGTGCTGATCGCCTGCCTGGCGCTGTCGGACTACGACACCTCGGTGCGCACGCTGCGCCAGACCTTCGACGTGCTGTCGCTCAAGCGGTACTGAGGCGGCTGCGCTCGGGCGGCCGCGCGGGCAGGGCGGTCACCTCGGCCGTGGCGCGCGGCAGCAGCAGGCCGGCGACCGAAGGCGCCACCGCCTCGGGCGCGGCACCCACCAGCAGGCAGGCCATGCCCAGCCGCGCGGCGCCCGCGGCGTCGGTGGCCGGGTTGTCGCCGATCACCACCGTGCTCGCGGGCTCCGCGCCCAGGCAGCGCAGGCCTTCCTCGAACAGCAGCGGCTCGGGCTTGCCGACGATGCGCCAGGGCTGCACGCCGCTGGCCGTGAGCACGGCCGCGAGCAGCGAGCCGGTCTCGGGCACCACGCGGCCGTGCGGGCCCGGATGGGTGGCGTCGGCGTTCGTGACCACCAGCCGCGCGCCGCGCAGCAGCTCGTTGGCCACCGCGCCCAGCCGCGCATGGCTGAAGCGCATGTCGAGCGCGAGCAGCACGAACTCGGCCTCGGACGCGACCAGCCGGAAGCCGAGCGCGCGCGCATGGCGCTGCAAGGCCGGCGTGCCCACCACCATCAGCCGCGCCGTGGGGTGCTGGCGCGCGAGCAGGCTCACGGCGAGCTCGCCGGCCAGCACGATGCGCTCGGGCGGCGCGCGCAGGCCGAGCCGGCGCAGCCGCAGCGCGAGGCCCTGGGCGGTGTGGGTCGAGTTGTTCGACACGATCGCGAAGCGGCCCTCGAAACGCTCGAGGAGTTCGGCCGCGCCGTCGATGGCCTCGTTCTGGCGCACCAGCGTGCCGTCGAGGTCGAGCAGCAGGTGACGCGCCTGCGCGAGCGGTGCCAGGTCCGCTGCCGCGGGGCCTCCCGGCGCCCGGGTCTTGGTTGCGATGTTCTTCATGGATCTCCGGTTCGGGCCATCGGGGGAGCGGGGGTGCTGGCCGTGCGGCGGGATTGTATTGAACATTGCTCAGTCGTTTGCTAATTTTCAAATGAGCTTATTTCATTTGCTTGTCATCTTCGACTTCTAAAGTTCAACGCAACCGAGCGAGGCACTCGCCCGAGAAACGCCCCCGAACCGAAGGAACCGATCATGAAGAAACTCCTGGCCATCGCCGCCGCCGCCGTCTCGTTCAGCGCGCTGCTGGCCCTCCCGTCCCACGCCCAGTCCGTGGCCGACGGCTCGCGCGAACATCCGCTGCGCGTGCTGCTGATTCCCGCCGACGGCGGCACCGAGTCGGGCACCAAGGCCGACTACGCGCCGGTGTTCAACGCCATCACGCGCAGCACCGGCCTGAACTTCGACCTCAAGGTCGGCCAGTCCTACGGCGCCGTGGTCGAGGGCATGTGCAACCAGCTCGCCGACATCGCCTTCTTCGGCCCGGTGTCGTACGTGCAGGCCCACAAGCGCGGCTGCGCGCAGCTGCTGGCCGTGGGCGTGGAGAAGGGCGCCTCGGTCTACTACGCCGGCATGTTCGCCAAGGCCAATGCGCCGATCGCCTCGATCAAGGACCTGAAGGGCAAGCGCGTGGCCTTCGGCGACGTGAACTCGGCCTCGAGCTTCACCTTCCAGATCGCGATGCTGCTCGACGCCGGCATGGACCCGGCCAAGGACCTGTCGGCGATCCGCATGACCGGCAGCCACGCCAGCAGCCTGGCCGCGCTGGTGCAGGACCAGGTCGACGTGGCCTCGCTCTCGTTCGACTCGTACGAGAAGGCGGTCAAGCAGGGCGCGGCCGATCCGAAGACCATCAAGGTGATCGCCAAGAGCATGGCCATTCCCTATCCGCCGCTGGCGCTGAACTCCAAGCTGCCCGAGGCGCTGAAGACCAAGCTCAAGGACGCCTTCCAGACCGTGAACAAGGCCCCCGGCATCACGCCCGACATGATCCGCGGCTACGGCGGCGGCAAGATCGACGGCTACGACACCAAGTTCTCCGAGGAGGAGTTCAACGTCGCGGCCGAGAAGCTGGGCCTGCTGACCGACGACCTCAAGGGCCGCATCCTTGCCAAGGCGGCCGAGCGTTGATCGCCGGCGATCGCACGCACGCCGCAGAGTCCGCCGCCGGAAGCACGCCCATGCTGCAGTTCGAATCGGTCGCCATGCGCCACCCCGACGGCACGCGCGCGCTCGGCGGCGTCTCGCTCGAGGTGCCCGCGGGCCAGTTCTGCGTGGTGCTGGGCGCCTCGGGCGCGGGCAAGTCGACCCTGCTGCGCACCGCCAACGGCCTGGTCGTGCCCACGCAGGGCACGGTGCGGGTCGAGGGCGTGCGCATCGCGCCGGGCTCGCTGGCACGCGTGCGTCCGCGCATCGGCATGATCCACCAGCAGTTCAACCTGGTGCTGCGCTCGAGCGTGGCCGAGAACGTGCTCGCCGGCGCCTTGCCGGCCCTGGGCACCTGGCGCGCGCTGCTCGGCCTGTTCACCGATGCGCAGCGGCGCAAGGCCTGCGAACTGGTCGAGTCGGTGGGCCTGGGCGAGGAGCACCTGCTGCGCCGCGTGAGCGAGCTCTCGGGTGGCCAGCAGCAGCGCGTGGGCATCGCGCGCGCCTTCATGCTCGACCCGCCGCTGGTGCTGGCCGACGAGCCGGTGGCCAGCCTCGATCCGCAGACCAGCCACGACGTGCTGTCGCTGCTGCGCCGGCAGGCGCGCGAGCGCGGCACCACGGTGCTGTGCAGCCTGCACCAGATCGAACTGGCCTGCGAGTTCGCCGACCGCATCGTGGCCTTGCGTCGCGGCGTGGTCGTGTTCGACGGCGCGCCGCGGATGTTCCAGCCGCAGGTCTTCGATGCGATCTACGGCCGCGGCGACACCGCGCCCGAGTCCGTGCCCGCGGCCCGGCCATCGATGGCCGGCGAGCCCGAGGCCGCGCTGCCGCTGCATGCCGGCGCCCTGGAGCTCGCGCAATGAACACGATCTCTTCTCCTTCTTCTTCCGACGCGCGCGTGTCGCGCCCGGCCTCGGCCTGGGACCTGCCGCGGCCCTTCGGCACCCGCACGCTGGTCGTGCTGCTGCTGGTGCTCGTGGTGGGCTTCTTCGCGGGCCAGCGCGTGGAGATGGGCCGCATGCTCTCGCTGACCGGCGAGGGCGTGCTCGCCGCAGTGGGCCTGCGCGACAACTCGCAGGTGCTCTCGGGGCTGGGCTCGATCGCGCGCTCGCTGTTCCCGCCGCAGATCTCCGAGCAGACCGAGGTCGCGCGCATCGAGGGCTTCGACCGCAACCGGCTGCCCTGGTTCTCGCGCGTCGAGACCCTCGAGACGCACGAGCCCAAGCTCAACCCCGAGACCCTGCAGATGGAGGACCGCGTCGAGCGCCGCGAGGTGCTGATCGAGCCGCTGGGCTACCTGTGGCACGTGGCGGTGAAGATGCTCGAGACCTTCGAGATCGCGGTCTGGGCCACGCTGATCGCGATCGTGCTGAGCGCGCCGCTGGCCTGGTGCAGCGCGAGGAACTATGCGCCCAACCGCCTGGCCTACGGCCTCGCGCGCAGCGTGGTCGGCCTGTTCCGCGCGGTGCCCGAACTGGTGAGCGCGCTGTTCCTGGTGCTGGCCTACGGCTTCGGCCCGATCGCCGGCGTGCTGGCCCTCGCGCTGCACTCGGCCGGCTTCCTCGGCAAGTTCTACGCCGAGGACATCGAGACCGCCGACGACAAGCCGCAGGAGGCGCTGCGCGCCATCGGCGCCAACAAGCTCAAGGTGATGCGCTTCGCGGTGCTGCCGCAGGTGATGCCGCAGTTCATCGCCTACACGCTCTACGTGCTCGACCGCAACGTGCGCATGGCCACCGTGGTCGGCCTGGTCGGCGCGGGCGGCATCGGCCAGGAGCTCAAGGGCCGCTACGACATGTACAACTATGCGCACGTCGGCACGATCCTGATCGCGATCTTCCTGACGGTGCTGGTGCTCGACCGCATCGCCGCCCGGCTGCGCAGCCGCTATGGCTGAGCCCTGAGTCCCCCGCGGGCACCGCGTTCGCGGCGCCCGCCCCCATTCCCCGATTTCTGTCCGAATTCTCGCGCGGCTCGTCCGCTGCGCGCAGCGGCTTCGGCCGCGCCTTTGTCTCCCACGTCCCTCGATTCGAAAAGGAACCCTCATGAAAACAGCATCTTCCCGGTACGGCCTCGCTGCTGCAGGCCTTCTCCTGTGCCTGAGCCTCGCCGCCTGCGGCGGCGGTGGTGGGGGCGGTGGCCTGCCGATCCTGCCGCCGGGACAGACCCCGCCGGCCGGCGACGGCAACAACGGCAACGGCAACAACCCGCCGCCCCAGCCCGCGCTCAAGTGCGCGCCCTGAGTCCGCGCCTTCCTCCAGACCTCCCTTCGCCCCTGCGTTGAAAGAACCCCCCATGAACACCACCTCCCGTCGCGATTTCTTCCGCAAGTCGGCCGGCGCCATCGGCGCGGCCTCGGCCCTCACCATGCTCCCGCCCGTGATCCGCAAGGCCCTGGCGGTCGAGGCCGCGGTCGATACCGGCTCCATCAAGGACATCAAGCACATCGTGATCCTGATGCAGGAGAACCGCAGCTTCGACCACTACTTCGGCACCCTGAAGGGCGTGCGCGGCTTCGGCGATCGCTTCCCGATCCCGCTGGCCAACGGCAAGTCGGTGTTCTTCCAGCCCAACACCACCGCGGGCGCGCCCGAGATCCAGCCCTTCCGCCGCGACTCCACGATCGCCAACGCGCTGATCGGTTCGGGCGCGCCGCACAGCTTCCCCGACATGCAGGGCGCCTGGGCGCAGGGGAAGATGGACCGCTGGATCCAGTTCAAGAACCAGGTGACGATGGGCTACTACCTGCGCGAGGACATCCCGTTCCAGTTCGCGCTGGCCGATGCCTTCACGATCTGCGACGGCTACCACTGCTCGATCCTCACCGGCACCGATCCCAACCGCATCGTGTTCTGGTCGGGTTCCAACTTCAATCCCGAGCTGCGCAAGAAGGGCATCAACAGCACCGACACCGATTCGGAACCGGTCAACTCGCGCTGCTGGCCGAGCCCGTCGAACTGGATCGCGGGCAACCCGCAGGAAGCCGACGGCACGGGCCAGAAGAACGCGACCACGGGTGCCTACAACTACAAGTACGTCAACAACGCGTTCAAGTGGGACACGCTGCCCGACGTGCTGCAGAAGAACGGCATCAGCTGGCACATCTACCAGAACATGAACAACAACTGGACCGGCGCCATGAACGGCTGCCTGGCGTTCCAGAGCTTCCGCACCGCGCAGCCCGGCTCGCCGGTCTACCAGCACGGGCTGACCGGCGGTCCCGCCGCGGCCGACGGCGCCACCAACTTCCTGGCCCAGCTCAAGCAGGACGTGATGAACGACACCCTGCCGCAGGTCTCGTGGGTGCTGCCCACGCAGGCACTGGCCGAACACCCGGGCAGCAGCGAAGGCGTGGCCGGCGCGGCCGACTTCATCTCCGACGTGCTGAGCGCGCTGACCTCGAACCCCGCGGTCTGGAGCAAGACCGCGCTGTTCGTGACCTTCGACGAGAACGACGGCTTCTTCGACCACCTGGCGATGCCCGCCGTGCCCTCGTACGACGCCAACGGCAACCTGATGGGCAAGTCCACCGTGCCGCTGGACGGCGAGTACTTCGACGCCTCGGTGGGCAGCTACCTCAATGCCGCCGACACCGTCAGCGGCAAGATCCGCCCCTGGGGCCTGAGCTCGCGCGTGCCGATGTACGTGGTGTCGCCGTGGAGCAAGGGCGGCTGGGTCAACTCGCAGGTGTTCGACCACACCTCGATGGGCCGTTTCCTCGAGAAGCGCTTCGACATCACGATCGACGCCATCAGCCCGTGGCACCGCGCGGTCTGCGGCGACCTCACGAGCTGCTTCGACTTCGTCAGCCCGAACGACCCGGTGGTGCCCAAGCTGCCCGACACCAGCGGCTATCCCGCCATCAACACGGCGCAGAAGGCGCTGGGCAACACCGGCGTCATCACCAAGGCGCCCGTGCCCGCCACGCCGCTGTTCCAGGAGACCGGCACGCGCTTCTCGCGCGCGCTGCCCTACGAGCTGCACACCAGCGCGCGCGTCGAGGCGCGCGGCCTGGTCTCGCTGATCTTCAGCAACACCGGCGACCAGGGCGCGGTGTTCCACGTCTACGACAAGCTGCACCTGGACCGCATCCCGCGCCGCTACACGGTGGAAGCCGGCAAGCAGCTGCAGGACTACTGGGACACCGGTGCCACCGACGGCGGCAAGTACGACCTCTGGGTCTACAGCACCAACGGCTTCGTGCGCAGCTTCAGCGGCGACGCGATGGCCTTCAACGCGGCCGCCTTCAGGCCCGAGGTCCAGGTCTGCTACGACCCGGCCGCCGGCGACGTCTACGTGAAGGTGCACAACAACGGCAGCATCGACGGCGAGGTGACCGTGCAGTCGAACGCCTACCGCACCGACGGCCCCTGGACCCTCAAGGCGCCGAAGGGCGACATGGGCACGTTGCACTGGGAGCTCAAGGACAGCGGCCACTGGTACGACTTCACCGTGACCGCCGGCAACGCCGTGCGCCGCTTCGCGGGCCGTGTCGAGACCGGCAAGCCCACCGTGAGCGACCCCGCGATGGCGATGCATCTGCAGGCCTGAGCGCGCTTCCACCCCAACGAGGAGAAACACCATGAAGAAGAACAAGCGCATGCCGCGCGGCGCGAGCCTGCTCGGCGCGTCGCTGGCCCTGGCCGCGATCTGCGGCCCGGCCCTGGCCCAGACGGTGCCGGTGGTCTGGGACCCGGCCAAGGCCAACCTCGGCGTCGGCACCGATGCCGGCACCACGGTCGGCGGCAGCAACAACACGGCCGTCGGCACCAAGGCCGGCACCAAGGTGACGGGCGACGACAACCTGGCCGTGGGCCAGAACGCCGGCGCCGGCGTCACCGGCAGCAACAACCAGGCGATCGGCGAGGGCGCGGGCAACACGGTCAACGGCAGCGGCAACCAGGCCATCGGCCAGAACGCCGGCAACAACGTGACCGGCCCGACCAACCAGGCCATCGGGCAGGGCGCCGGCAACAACGTCACCGGCACCAGCGACATCTCGATCGGCCTGGGCGCCGGCAACAACGTCAGCACCAACTGGAACCTCGCGATCGGCAACAACGCGGGCACCAACGTGTCGGGCGGCAATGCCAACGTCGGCATCGGCTTCGAGTCGGGCCAGAACGTCAAGGGCGGCTGGAACCAGTCGATCGGCCGCAGCGCGGGCGACAACGTCACCGGCGACCACAACAACGCCACCGGCTTCCACGCCGGCAGCGGCGTGACCGGCAGCGACAACAACGCCACCGGCACCAATGCCGGCATGACCGTGACCGGCAGCAACAACAACGCCATGGGCAACGGCGCCGGCAACAAGGTCACGGGCAGCGACAACACGGGCATCGGCACCAATGCCGGCAGCAACGTGACGGGCAGCAACAACGTGTCGCTCGGCGAGGGCGCGGGCAACAACGTCGGCACCAACTGGAACCTGGCGATCGGCGAGGGCGCGGGCAGCAACGTGTCGGGCAAGAACGCCAACCAGGCGATCGGCTACTACGCGGGCACCAACGTCAACGGCGGCTGGAACCAGACCATGGGCCGCAGCTCGGGCCAGAACGTGACCGGCGACTACAACAACTCGACCGGCTATGCGGCCGGCTCGAACGTGACCGGCAGCCGCAACGACGCCACGGGCCAGAACGCCGGCCAGAACGTGACCGGCAACGACAACGAGGCCTACGGCACCGGTGCCGGCAGCAACGTCAAGGGCAACGGCAACCAGGCCTACGGCACGGGCGCGGGCAACAACGTCAACGGCAGCAACAACCTGTCGATGGGCCAGGGCTCGGGCGCGGGCGTCACGGGCGTGGGCAACCAGGCCTCGGGCATGCAGGCCGGCGCGGGCGTCTCGGGCAACAACAACATCGCCACCGGCCAGGCCGCGGGCGGTGGCGTGCAGGGCAGCAACAACGTGTCCTCGGGCACGATGGCGGGCCAGGCGGTCAGCGGCAACTCGAACCTCGCGCAGGGCAACAGCGCGGGCCAGCACGTGCGCGGCAACGACAACATCGCGATCGGCTCGGGTTCGGGCGCCTACGTGAGCGCGAACCAGACCGCCTCGATCGGCGCCGGCGCGCGCGCCAGTGCCGACAACTCGCTGGCCATCGGCACCAATGCGCAGGCCTTCGAGGACTCGGGCGTGGCGATCGGCAACGGCGCCGTGGTGAACCACGCGAACAGCGTGGCGCTCGGCGCCGGCAGCGCGACCACGCGCGGCGCGCTCAACAACTACACCGCGATCGGCATGGCCGGCGTGCAGTCGTCGATGGGCGAGGTGGCGCTGGGCAACCGCCAGATCACCGGCGTGGCCCCGGGCAGCGCGCCCACCGACGCCACCAACGTCGGCCAGGTGCAGGGCATGGTGAAGGAGGGCGTGAGCCAGGCCAATGCCTACACCGACACCGTGGCCGCGCAGGGCCTGCCGGTCGGCAAGGCCTACACCGACCTCACGGCCGCCCGCCTGCAGAGCCAGATCGACGACACGGCCCGCCGTGCCTACGCCGGCATCGCCAGCGTGGCCGCGATGGAGGCCGCGCCGATGGTGCCCGGCAAGATCAGCTATGCCGTGGGCCTGGGCAACTACCGCAGCGAGAGCGCGATCGGCGGCTCGCTGCGCCACACCTCGCAGGACGGCCGCTACAGCGTCACGCTCGGCGTGGGCGCGAGCAGCTCGGGCGTGGTGACGCGCGTGGCGCTCACGGGCGTGTTCGACTGAGGACGATGCCGGCGGGCGCAGGGGCTCTGCTATAACGCAGCGGCCCTTCGCAACCCGCCGCATCCCTCATGCACAACCCGTCGCTGACGCTGCTCAAGTGGATCTTCATCGCCGTCGGCCTGGGCCTGCTGGTCATCGCGATCGTGGTGCCCAACGAGGCCAAGTCGCTGCTCACGCTGCTGGGCCTGATGTTCACGGGCGTGGGCGGCGGCATCCTGTTCGTCGGCGAGCGCAACGCGAAGCGCGCGGCCTGGCTGCTGCAGCACGGCCAGCGCATCGATGCCGAGTTGCGCGAGGTCGAGCTCAACACCACGTTCCAGGTCAACGGCCGGCATCCCTACCGCGCCATCGTCGAGGCCCGCGCCGGCTTCGGGCGCGAACTGCGGCAGTTCCGCAGCGCCAACATCTGGTTCGACCCCACGCGGCACCTGAGCGGTCGCCGGATCGCGGTCTACGTCGATCCCGCGAACCCGAAGCGCTACCACGTGGACCTGTCGTTCCTGCCGCCGCGCGGCTGAGCTTCAGCGCACTTCAGCGAACCAACGCGAAGCGCGCGTGCAGCCCGCCCACGGCCGAGGGCGACACCCACAGGTCGAAGTCGCCGGGCTCCACCGTGGGCCGCAGGTCGCGGCCGATGAAGGCGAGGTCGGCCGCGCGCAGCGCGAACTCGACCTGCACCGAGGCGCCGGGCGCGATGCGCAGCTTGCGGAAGTCCTTGAGCTCGCGCACCGGCCGCGTCACGCTCGCGGTGCGCTGCGCGATGTAGAGCTGCACCACTTCCTCGGCCTCGCGCTGGCCGGTGTTGGTGACGGTGGCGCGCACGCGCAGCGTGCCGTCGGTCATCGGCAACTGCTCGCTGTCGAGCGCGACGCCGTCGTAGCGCACCGGCGCGAAGCCCAGGCCGAAGCCGAAGGGATAAAGGGCCTCGTTGGGGGTCTCGATGTAGCGCGTCTTGAAGGCGGTGCCGGGCGCGTCGCTCGGCAGCGGGCGGCCGGTGCGCTTGTGGGCGTAGTAGTAGGGCACCTGTCCCGCCGCCTGCGGAAAGCTCACCGGCAGCCGGCCCGAGGGATTGAAGTCGCCGAACAGCACGTCGGCGATCGCGTGGCCGGTCTGCACGCCGAGGAACCAGGTCACGAGGATCGCGCGCGCATCGCGCACCACCGGCGGCAGCGCCATCGCGCGGCCGTTGCTCAAGAGCACGACGATCGGCTTGCCGGTGGCCGCGACCGCCTCGGCCAGCGCCTGCTGCACCAGCGGCAGGCCGATGTCGGCGCGCGAGCGCGACTCGCCCGACATGCGCTCGCCCTCGCCGATGGCCAGCACCACCACGTCGGCCTGGCGCGCCGCGGCCACCGCGGCCTCGATGCCGCCGGGCACGAGCGACTCGACGTTCGAGCCGCGCGTGACCGTGAGCGAGGCCGCGTCGCCGAGCGCGGCGCGCAGGCCCTGGTCGATGCCCACCGGCGCGCTCTGGCCCGGGAACAGGCTCCAGGCGCCCAGCAGGTCCTGCGTGCCCGAGGCGAAGGGGCCGATCAGCGCGATCCGGGTGCCGGTCTTCGCGAGCGGCAGCAGCGCGCCTTCGTTCTTCAGCATCACGATCGAGCGGCGCGCGCTCTCGCGCGCCAGCGCGATGAAGGCCGGGTCCTCGGCGCGCTGCGTGGCCGGCGGGCCGTCGAGGCCGCGCATCGGCTGGTCGAACAGGCCGAGCCTGAGCTTCGCGTACAGCACGCGGCGCACCGCGTCGTCGAGCCGCGCCATCGGCACCTCGCCCGCGGCGACCAGGCCCGGCAGCTCGCGCATGTAGAGGCCGCTCTGCATGCTCATGTCGGTGCCCGCGAGGAAGGCCTGCTTCGCGGCCTCGCGGCCGTTGGCCGCGTAGCCGTGCGCGATCAGTTCCTCGTCGGCCGTGTAGTCCGACACCACGAAGCCCCGGAAGCCCCACTCGCCGCGCAGCACGCCGGTCAGCAGGGCCGGGTTGGCGGTCGAGGGAATGCCCGAGATCTCGTGGAAGCCGCTCATCAACGACAGCGCGCCCGCGTCGAGCGCAGCGCGGAACGGCGGCAGGTAGACCTCGCGCAGCGTGCGCTCGGAGATGTCGACGGTGTTGTAGTCGAGCCCGCCCTCGGCCGCGCCGTAGCCCGCGAAATGCTTGGGCGTGGCGAGCAGCGCATCGGCGCGCGACAGGTCGTCGCCCTGGAAGCCGCGCACGCGCGCGGCGGCGAAGCGGCTCGCGAGCAGCGGGTCCTCGCCCACGCCCTCGATGCCGCGGCCCCAGCGCGCATCGCGCGCGATGTCGACCATGGGCGCGAAGGTCCAGCGGAAGCCGTCGGCGCTGGCCTCGACCGCCGCCGCGCGCGCGGTGCGCTCGGCCAACGCGGGTTCCCAGCTCGCGGCCTCGGCCAGCGGCATCGGGAAGATGGTGCGAAAGCCATGGATCACGTCGGCACCGAAGATCAGCGGAATGCCCAGGCGCGATTCCTGGACCGCGATGCGCTGCAGCTCGCGCTTGCGCGTCAGGCCCTCGTTGTTGAAGAGCCCGGTCACGCGGCCCGCGCGCACCTCGTCGGCCTCGAGCTGCGCATTGCGCCGGTTGGCCTGCGGGTTGCCGGGAATGTTGGTATCGGCCGGGCCGTAGAGGCTCAGCTGGCCGACCTTCTCGTCGACCGTCATGCGCGCGATCAGCGCTTCGATGCGCGGATCGGTGGTGGCCGGGGCGGGCGAGACGGGAGACTGGGCGGAGGCGAGGAGGCTGGCGAGGAGACCGAGGGCGAGAAAGAGGAACGGGGCTTTTTTTCCGACGTGCATGGGCGCCCATTCTGCAGACATCGCCCGCGGGGCCCGCAAGCGGGTTTCCGCCCTGCCCGTAGGGCGATGTCCGACCCGTTCACACGAGCCGTGGGCTATTCGGCCGTCGCGCCCGATTCGTTCGCGACCTTGACCCACTTGGTGGTTTCGCTGCCGATGAAGGCCGCGAGCTCGGCGGGCTTCATGTTGCCGGCCGTCACGCCCTGTTCCTCGAAGCGCTTGACCACGTCGGGTTGCTGCAGCGCGCGCGCGAGCTCGGTGTTGAGCCGCTGCACGATCTCGGGCGGCGTGCCGTGCGGCGCCATCAGCGCGAACCAGGTCGTCATGTCGTAGCCCTTGAGGCCGGCCTCGTCGAGCGTGGGCACGCCGGGGTAGGCGGGCGAACGCACCTTCGTGGTGACGGCCAGCGCATGCACCTTGCCGGCCTTGACGTGCGGCGAGGCCGAGGGGCTGGTCTCGATCGCCATCTGGATCTGGCCGCCCATCAGGTCGGCCATCATCGGCGCGCCGCCCTTGTAGGGCACGTGCACGATCTCGGTCCTGGTCATCGAGCGGAACAGCTCGCCCGAGATGTGCTCGGTGCTGCCGTTGCCGGCCGAGCCGAAGTTGACCTTGCCGGGATTGGCCTTGATGTAGGCCACGAGTTCGGCCACGGTCTTCGCGGGCACCTTGTCGTTGACGATCAGCACGTTGGGCGTGGAGGCCACCAGCGCCACCGGGTCGAAGTCGCGCTGGAAGTCGTAGGCCAGCTTCTTGTAGAGGCCCGGCGCGATCGAATGCGCGATGGTCGCGAGGAACAGCGTGTAGCCGTCGGCCGGCGCCTTGGCCGCGAGGGTCGCGCCCACGGTGCCGCCCGCGCCGCCGCGGTTGTCGACGATCACCGGCTGCTTGAGCGATTCCGAGAGCTTCTGGCCCACGGTGCGCGCGACGATGTCGGTGGTGCCGCCGGCCACGAAGGGCACGACGAGGGTGATGGGCTTGCTCGGCCAGTCGGCGGCGAGCGCGGGCAGGGTGCCCGCGGCCAGCAGGAGGGTCGCGAGGGTGGTGCGGAGGAAGGCTTGTCTTTTCATGGTCGTGGGGTCTTGGTGTTGTTGTGAAGAGGGTGGTCAGGTCACGCGGTTGCGCAGCGGCAGGCCGGCGTTCCAGCGCCGCAGGTTGTCGAGGAAGAGGGCGGCCACGCGCGCCTCGTTGCCGTCCGAATGGCCGGCCGTGTGGGGCGTGACGATGACGTTCGGCAGCGACCACAGCGGCGAGTCGGCCGGCAGCGGCTCGTGCGCGAACACGTCGAGATAGGCGCCCGCGAGCGCGCCGCCGCGCAGCGCCTCGATCAGCGCAGGTTCGTCGACCACCTCGCCGCGCGCGACATTCACGAGCCGCGCGCCCGGTGGCAGCAGCGCGAGCGCGGCGGCATCGACCAGCCCGCGCGTGCGTTCGGTCAGCGGGCAGGCGAGCAGCAGCCAGTCGGCGCGCGGCAGCACCTGGCCGATGTCCTCGAAGCGCACGCTCTCGACGGCGGGCGCCAGCGCCGCATCGGCGCTGCTGCGCACCGAGACCACGCGCAGCCCCAGCGCCGACAGCAGCGCGCCCAGGCCCTGCCCGATCGGCCCCCAGCCCACGATCACCGCGGTCTGGCCCGCGAGGTCGCGCGGCAGCCCGCTGCCCACGAGCGGCGCCCAGGTCTTGTCGCGCTGCGCCGCGAGCAGTTGCGGAAAGCGCCGCGCGAGCATCAGCACGCCGGCCAGCGCGGTCTGCACCACCACGCCCGCATTGGCGCCCGAGGAAGTCGTGACCTCGACGCCGCGCGCGCGCAGCTCGCCGTACACGGGCCGGTCGGCGCCCGAGGAATGGGCATGCACCCAGCGCAGCGAGGGCGCATGGCGCAGCGCATCGTGAAAGCGCCGGGTCTGCGGCAGCAGCTCGTGCTTGGTCGACAGGCCCGTGACGTCGCGCGAGACGAAGGCCACGTCGGCATCGGCGCCTTCGGCCACCACCACGTGCGCGCGGCCGGCCAGCGCCTCGGCCAGGCCGGTGCCGGCCTGGAGCGCGGCGGCCTCGGTCATCAGAATGCGCAGCGGCCCGCTCATTCGGCCGTCGCGCCCGACTCGCGAACGATGCTCTTCCATTTCTCGTACTCCTGCCGCGTGAACCTGCCGAACTGCTCGGGCGTGCCGCCCACCGGGTCGGCGCCCTCGCGGATCATCTGCGCTTCGAGCGAGGGCAGCGCGTCGTTGACCGATTTGTTGAGCAGCGCGATCACCGGCGCGGGCGTGCCCTTGGGCGCGAAGAAGCCGAACCAGGAGCCGGCCGAGAAATCGCCGAAGCCCTTCTCGGCCACGGTCGGCACGTCGGGCAGCGAGCGCGAGCGCTTGAGGCTGCTGACCGCGATGGCGCGCAGCTTGCCCGCGCGGATGTGCGGGATCACCGAGGGAATGGTCGCGAACATGAACTGGATGCGGCCCGCGAGCAGGTCGGTGAGCGCATTGGCGCCCTTGTAGGGCACGTGCAGCGTGTCGGCGCCGATGCGCTTGCCGAGCATGTAGCTCGACAGGTGCGAGGAGGTGCCGATGCCGGTCGAGCCGTAGTTGAGCTTGTTCGGGTTGGCCTTGGCATAGGCGATGAACTCCTCGAGCGTCTTCGCGGGCACCTCGGGATTCACCACCAGCACGTTGGGCACGTCGGCGATCTGCACCACGGGCACCAGGTCGCGCAGCGGGTCGTAGGGCAGGTTCTTGTAGAGCGTCTGGTTGACGGCCATCGGGCCCACCGAGTTGACGATCAGCGTGTAGCCGTCGGCCGGCGCGCGCACCACGAACTCGGTGCCGATGTTGCCGCCGCCGCCGGGCTTGTTGTCGATCACGAAGGGCTGGCCCAGCTTCTCGGACAGCTGCTGCGTGACGGCGCGCGCGAGGATGTCGGTGGTGCCGCCCGCGGTGAAGGCGACCACCACGCGCACGGGCTTGGCGGGATAGGCGGCCTGCGCCTGCGCGCGCGCCACGGCGCCGAGGCCGGCGGCCAGCAGCAGGGCCGCGGCCAGGCCCAGGAGCGGTCGCGGCAGGAGGGAAGGCTTGTCTCGTTTCATTCTTGTGATTCTCTGGGTGGGGGCTCTACACGGGCGGGGGAAAGTCGTACAGCGCGGCCGGGTTGTCGACCAGCACGCGCCGGCGCTGCGCCGCGTCGGGCAGCCAGCGCGCCAGCAGGTTCAGCAGCGCGCCGTCGTCGGGCACCTGCTGCGCCTCGAAGTAGTTGATGTGCGGCCAGTCGCTGCCCCACACCACGCGCTCGGCATTGGCCCGCAGCAGCGCTTCGGCGAAGGGATCGATGTCGGCGTAGGGCGGCCCCAGGCCGGTGTTGCGGTCGGCGCCCGAAATCTTGGTCCAGGCCTTGCCGTCGGCGAGCAGCCGGCACAGCGTGCGAAAGCCCGGGTCCTCGATGCCGCGCGCGGCCGCCATGCGGCCCATGTGGTCGATCACCAGCGGCAGGCCCAGGCGCAGCAGGCGCGGCGCGAGCTCGACCAGGTCGGGCGCGTGGATCCAGATCTGCGCATGCCAGCCGCGCTCCGCGAGGCGCGGCGCGAGTGCCTCCAGCACCTCGATGCCCACGCCGTTGCGATAGACCGCATGGCCGTCGCGCTGGAACAGGTTGAAGCGCACGCCGCGGATGCCCGCCGCATGCCAGCGGTCGAACTCGGCATCGCCGGTGTCGGCGCGCGGCACGGCGATGCCGCGCAGGCGCTCGGGGTACTGCGATAACGCCGCGAGCACCGCGCCGTTGTCGGTGCCGCTCGCGCTGCCGGTCACCAGCACGCCGCGCGCGAGGCCGAGCCGGTCGAGGTGCGCGATGAAGGCCGCGCCCGGGTATTCGGCGGGCGTGTAGCTGCGGTCCTCGGCGAGCGGAAAGCGTGCGTAGGGACCGAAGACGTGGGCATGGCTGTCGCAGGCGCCGGGCGGCAGCGCGAAGGCCACGGGTGCGAAGGCCTCGTGGGGAGGCAGGCAGGGGCGGGTCATGCGGCGTGCCTCCTCAGTCGACCTTGAGCTTGCCGCTCTTCGCGAGCAGCCGGGCGCCCGCGTCTTCCTTCTTGAGCGTGGCGAGCCATTCCTCGGGCGAGGAGGCCTGGCCGGGGCTGCCGACGGAGATCAAACGCCGCTTCACGTTCTCGTCGGCCAGCGCCTTGCGCAGCGCGGCATTGAGCGCCAGCACCACGTCGGGTGGCGTGCCGGCCGGCGCGAGCAGGCCGGTGGCGGTGGTGGCGTCGAAGTCCTTGAGGCCGGCCTCGCGCAGGGTCGGCACGTTCGGCAGCGCGGGGTCGCGTTCCTTCGACATCACGGCCACCGCGCGCAGCATGCCCGACTGGATGTGGGCGGCCGAGCTCGTGAGCTGGTCCACCACCAGGTCGATCTGGCCGCCCAGCAGGTCGGTGAGGGCCGGGGCCGAGCCCTTGTAGGGAACGGTGTTGAGGCTCAGCTTGCCGGCTTGCTCGAGCTGAAGCAGCGCGATGTGGTTGGTGGTGCCCGGGCCCGCATGGCCGGCCGTGACCTGGCCCGGCTTGCCGCGCGCGGCCGTGAGCAGTGTCTCGATGTCCTTGTACGGACCCTGGCCGCGCACCGCGATCACCAGCGGCGTGGTGGCGGCGAGGCCGATGGGCGCGAAGTTGTCGAGCGCATAGGTGGTCTTCGTCATCAGCGGCAGCACCACCAGCGCATTGGGCGTGCTGACCAGCAGCGTGTAGCCGTCGGGCTGCGCGCGGGCCACGTAGGAGGCGCCGATGGCGCCACCGGCTCCGGCGCGGTTGTCCACGATCACCGACTGGCCCAGGATCTGGCCGAGCGCGGGCGCGAGCGTGCGCGCGACCACGTCGAGGTTGCCGCCGGGCGCGAAGGGCACGACCAGCGTCACGGGCTTCTGCGGGAATTTCTGCGCGAAGGCGGGCAGGGCGATGGCTACCGCGAGCATGGCCAGCACGGCGGGGAACAGTCTTCTTTTCATCGGGTGTCGTCTTGGTTCTTCGGGGGAGGCGGGTGCTTCAGTCGCGGAAGCCCGGATCCATGCGGTCGAGCTTGCGCAGCAGCGCCGGCCATTCCATGAGCCCGTAGGGGCGGCGCGTGCCGGGCTGGTAGTTGTTCCAGGTCTCCTCGAGCACGCTCTGCGGCACGGCCTTGAGCGGCGTGTTGCACGACATCGCGCCGATCTGCGCGCGGCAGGCCAGCTCGAGCCGGTGCATCCAGTTGAAGGCCTCGCCCACGCTGCGGCCCACCACCAGCGCGCCGTGGTTGCGGAAGATCACGGCCTCGCGGTCGCCCAGGTCTTCCAGCAGCGAGGCCTGCTCGGCGGTATTGAGCACCACGCCCTGGTAGTCGTGGTAGCCGATCTTGAGGAAGCGCATCGCGGTCTGCGTGAGCGGCAGCAGCCCGCATTCGAGCGAGGACACGGCCATCGAGGCCCAGCTGTGGGTGTGGATCACGCAGGCCACGTCGGGTCGCGCGGCATGCACCGCGCTGTGGATCACGTAGCCGGCCTTGTTGATGCCGTAGTCGAGCTCGCCGAAGTCGGGCGAGGACAGGATGTTGCCGTCCTGGTCGACCTTGATCAGGCTCGAGGCGGTGATCTCCTCGTACATCATCCCGTAGGGGTTGATGAGGAAGGCGCCCTTCTCGCCGGGCACGTGCGAGGAGATGTGGTTGGCCATCATGTCGGACATGCCGTAGAGGTCGACCAGCCGGTAGCAGGCGGCGAGGTCGATGCGCGCCTGCCATTCGGCGGGGGAGCACTTGTCCTTCATGGAGGGGATCTGGAGCACGCCAGGGTTCGTCATCGCGGAGGTCCTTTCTTCGATATCGGGTGGATTCAGTCGGCGCCGAGCTGCAGGCGGCTGGGCAGGCGCTTCTCGATCGCGAACTTCAACAGCGCCGCGCAGCGGAAGATGCCGTGCGCGAACTTGCCGTAGGGCAGCGTGAGGAACAGCGCCATCACCACGCCCAGATGCACCGCGAGCAGCAGCGCCATGAATTGCGTGTCGCGCCAGGCCAGCAGCGCCAGGCCCGTGAGGCTGGTCAGCAGCAGCAGCGCGATGAAGCCGCGGTCCATGGGCCGCTGCGCGACGTCGCCATGCGCCGGATCGCGCCGCACGTTGAGCCACAGCAGGCCGATCGGGCCGATCACCAGGCCGATGCCGCCGGCGGTGCCCAGCAGCACCGGCAGGCTGGTCAGCGCATAGGGCGCATGCAGGTCGAACAGGTAGTGGTAGAGCGTGGCCACGCAGGTCGAGGCGAAGCACAGCATGAAGCCGTAGAAGGTGAAGTGGTGGAAGCGCCGGCGCCACAGCGTGAAGCGGTCGTCCTCGTTGTTGCAGCCCTCGCCATGGCCGCCGCCGAGGTACTTGAGGCGCAGCGCATCGTGCGCCGCTTCCGCGCTCGCGGGCCCGCGCACGCCCGCCATCGCCGGCGCGTTGCCGGGGTCGTTGGCCGGCGAGACCTCGCGCCAGAAGCGCCGCACGCCCAGCGCCAGCGCGAGCAGCACGAACAGCGACACCGCACCGAACAGCAGCGCGAGGAAGTTGTGCGGGAAGATCGCGTAGAAGTTGCCGGCCAGCGGCTCGTGCAACAGCGAGCCGCTCATCGCGACCGCGAGCACGAGGAACAGCGCGAGGCCGCCGGCCAGGGCCAGTGCGACGGTCAATCCCGCCTTCTCGTAGAGCGAGCCCATCGCGGCGGGCCAGGCGTAGTCATGGTAGGTCTGCATGCGCACCTGGGCCATGGCCTGCGGCACGTTGACCGCGAACTCGTGCGGCGGCGCGTACTGGCAGGCATGCAGGCAGGCGCCGCAGTTGTGGCAGAGGTTGGCCAGGTAGTGCGTGTCGGCCTTGCCGAACTCGAGGCGTCGCGTCATCGCGGGGAACACGGCGCAGAAGCCCTCGCAGTAGCGGCAGGCGTTGCAGATCTGCAGGATGCGCGCGACCTCGCCCTCGGGGGCGGTCAGCGGAAGGGCGGGCTGGATCGGGATCACGCGCGACGGGGTGGCGCCGATGCCGTCCGCATCGGCACGCGCGCGGGCGACGAGATCAGTGAGCTGCTGCAAGAGAGGTCTCCGGGGAATTCTTCGAAATGTTCTTGGCGGCCTTCGCTGCCTGGGTGCCGGCGATGCGGCCGAAGGCCGTGCCGATGCTCATGCCGACGCCCGCCGTGTAGCCCTTGCCGAGCACGTTGCCGGCCATCATTTCGCCGGCCACGAACAGGTTGGGGCTGGGCCGGCCGCCGAAGCGCACGGCCGCGGTCTCGTCCACCTTCAGGCCCAGGTAGGTGAAGGTGATGCCGGGGCGCACCGGGTAGGCGTGGAAGGGCGCGGTGTCGAGCGGGCGGGCCCAGTGCGTCTTGGCGGGCGCGAGGCCCTCGGTATGGCAGTCGTCGAGCGCGGTGTGGTCGAAGCGGCCGACGCGGCAGGCGGCGTTGTAGTCCTGCACGGTGCGCACGAAGGTGGCTTCGTCCAGGCCGATCTTCTGCGCGAGTTCGCCGAGCGTGCTCGCCTGCGTGCCGGTGAACACCGGCGGCATGAATCGCCCGACCGCCTTCTGGTCGATGATCGACCATGCGATCTGCCCCGGTTGCTGCGCCACCAGCCGGCCCCAGATCGCATAGCGCTTGGGCCAGAAGTCCTCGCCCTCGTCGTAGAAGCGCCGGGCTTCGCGGTTGACCACCACGCCGAGCGAGACGCAGTCGATGCGCGTGCAGATGCCGCCGTCGTAGAGCGGCGCGCGCGCGTCGATGGCGACCATGTGGCCCTGCGAGGGATCGCCGATGCTGTCGGCGCCCGCGGCGATCATGTGCTTGAGCAGCACGCCCTGGTTGAAGCGCGTGCCGCGGATCAGGAAGTTGTCGGCCGGCCATTCGCCGCGCTCGTTCTGGCCCCAGGCCTCGCGCAGCCATTCGCGGTTCGACTCGAAGCCGCCGGCCGCGAGCACGCAGCTCTTGGCCGCGATGCGTTCGCCGGCCTCGGTGCGCACGGCCACGAAGCGCTCGCCGTCGAGCTCGACCGAGGCCACGGGCGTGTCGTAGCGGATCTGCACGCCGAGCCTTTCGGCGCTGCGGAAATAGGCGTTGACCAGCGCCTTGCCGCCGCCCATGAAGAAGGCATTGGTGCGCGCCACGTGCAGTGCGCCCGACAGCGGCGGCTGGAAGTGCACGCCGTGGCTGCGCATCCAGTCGCGGCAGTTCGACGAGGCGCGGATCACGAGCCGCGCGAGGTGCTCGTCGGTGAGGCCGCCCGTCACCTTCAGCAGGTCCTGCCAGTACTCCTCTTCAGGGTAGGCATCGACCAGCACGTCCTGCGGCGCGTCGTGCATGCAGCGCAGGTTGCGGGTGTGCTGCGAATTGCCGCCGCGCCATGCTTTGGGCGAGGCCTCCAGCAGCAGCACCGAAGCGCCGGCCTCGCGCGCCATCAGGGCGGCGCACAGCGCGGCATTGCCGCCGCCGACAACCAGTACGTCTATCACTCGTGGGTCTCCTTGGAATCCAGGAGACTTTAGGCAGCGCGGCCTTCACGCGAAAGGCCGAAAGCGGCAACGGGTGTTCAGTTTTCGAGAAGACTGGCGCCGGTCCAGCGACCGTCGCGAACGAGGCTGCGCGCGGTGTCGGCGACCACCACGCGCGTGGCCAGCGCGGCCGGCGAGAGCTCGTCGTCCGACAGGCTCACGAGCAGGTTGCGCCGGCCCACGTGGGCATCGGCGATCTGCGTGAGCTCGAGGTCGTCGCGGTCGTGGCGCGCGGTGGCGGCGCCGGGCTGCACGGTGGCGCCGTAGCCGGCGCGCACCGCGTCCATCAGCAGCGCGAGGCCGTCGACCTCGGCCACGATGTTCGGCTGCACGCGCGCGCGCAGGAAGGCCGCCATCAGGGTGGCGCGCAGGCCGTGGCTGCCGCTCGGCAGGATCAGCGGCACCTCGGCCAGCTGCGAGAGCCGCACCTTGGTGCCCATGGGGCGCCTGGCCAGCGTGGGCGAGGCGACCACGAAGAGCTTCTCGGCCAGCAGCGGCGAGACGCTCCAGCGCCGCGGCGTGTCGGTCTGGAACAGCACGGCCAGGTCGAGCTGGCGCGCATGCAGCATGGTCGTGAGATGGCCCGACAGCGCCTCGACCATGTGCAGCCGCACCTCGGGATAGCGCTCCTGCATGGCGCGCATCAGCGGCACGCCGAGCACGGTGGCGGTGGTGGGCGCGAGGCCCACGCTGACATGGCCCGACAGCCGCGCCTGCTGCGCCGCGCGCACCGCGTCGTCGGCATGGCGCAGCGTGAGCTGGGCCTGCTGCAGGAAGGCCAGGCCGGCATCGGTGGGCGTGACGCCCGTGGAGCTGCGCTGCAGCAGGCGGGTGGCGAGCTCGCTCTCGAGCCGGCTGATCTGCTGGCTCAGCGCCGAGGTGACCACGCCGAGCTCGACGGCCGCGCGGCCCATGCTGCGGAGTTCGCAGACCTTGACGAAGTAGCGCAGTTGCCTCAGTTCCATGCGCGCATCATCGCGCAGGCGCCACTTCGGGCGCGCGACGGCGCAGCAGCAACCATCCGAACAGCGGGGCGGTGACGTACATCGCCACCGAATACACCGCGGCCGGCAGCGCGAGCTGGAAGCTGCCGAGCACGCTGACCGCGACGAAGATCGCCAAGGTGGAGTTGTGGATGCCGATCTCGTAGCTGATGGCGGTGGCCAGCGGCTTCTCGAGGCCCGCGGCGCGGCTCAGGTAGTAGCCCGCGAGCAGGCTCAGCACGTTGAACAGCACCACCGGCAGGCCGATCTCGGCGAAGGTGGCGGCCATGGTCTTCCACTCGTTCGCGATCGCCAGCACCGTGACCACCGCGAGCACCACGCCGCTGAAGATCTTGGTCGGCTTCTCCATGCGCGCCGCGAAGCCGGGCCGGCGCGAGGCCACGAACATGCCGATGGCCACCGGGATCAGCACGATGGCGATCACCTCGACCAGCTTGCGCGTCTGCAGCGGCACCACCTGGCCGCTCTGCGCGAAATGGTTGATGGCCCAGTTGGCGATCAGCGGCAGCGTGACGATCGACAGCAGCGTGTTGACGGCCGTGAGCGAGATGTTCATCGCCACGTTGCCGCCGAACAGGTGCGAGAACAGGTTGGCCGAGATGCCGCCGGGCGAGGCCGCGAGCAGCATGAGCCCGATCGCGAACACCGGCGAGAGCCCGAAGCCCACGATGATCGCGTAGCAGGCCAGCGGCAGGCCGATGACCTGCAGCAGCAGCGCGATGGTCACGGCCTTCGGATGCCGGAACAGGCGCCGGAAGTCGTCGAGCGAGAGCGACAGCCCGAGCCCGAACATCACGAGCGCGAGCGCGCCGAACAGGAAGCGGGTCACGATGAGCGTGGCGTCCATGGGTCTTGTCTCCTCATTCGTCGTTCTAAAAAAATGGCTGCCGGCCCCCGTCGCGCGGGTGCTGGCAGCCTGGGAAACCGGGGTCGACGCGTCTTAGTTCTTGTAGCTGTCGTCGATGCGGTCGAGCTTGCGGATCAGCGAGGGCCAGACGAACATGCCGCCGAGGCCGCCGCTTTGCACCTTCATGGCCTGGCCCACGCCTTCGATGATCTGCGGGTTCACGTGCGTGAGTTCGCTGCCGCCCGATTGGGCCGCGATCTGGATCTGGCAGGTGTTCTCGAAGGTGTACATCGAAAGGAACGCATCGGCAATGGTCTTGCCGCAGGTCAAGAGGCCGTGGTTGCGCAGCATCAGGAAATTGGCGTGGCCCATGTCGGCCTGCAGCCGCGGCTTCTCGTCGTCGCGGAAGGCCACGCCCTCGTAGTCGTGGTAGGCCAGCGAGGCCAGCACGAAGGTCGACTGCTGGCTGATCGGCAGCACGCCGTTCTTCTGCGCGCTGACCGCGATGCCGGCCTTGGTGTGCGTGTGCAGCACGCACTGGATGTCCTCGCGCGCCGCATGCACGGCGCTGTGGATCACGAAGCCGGCCGGGTTCACGGGGTAGGGCGAGTCGATGATCTTGTTGCACTGCTGGTCGACCTTGACCAGGCTCGAAGCCGTGATCTCGTCGAACATCAGGCCGTAGGGATTGATCAGGAAGTGGTGCTCGGGGCCGGGCACGCGCGCGCTGATGTGGGTGAACACGAGGTCGCTCCAGCCGTACAGCGCCACCAGGCGGTAGCAGGCGGCGAGGTCGACGCGCAACTGCCATTCCTCGGCGGAAACGAGCTTCTGGACTTCGGATTGGGTGGTGGCGTTCATGGTGTGGGTCCTTTGGAGGTATGGGTTCAGGCCGTGGCCGGCTCCTTCAGCGCCGACTTGTAGATGCTCTGCTTGGGCTGCGCCATCACGCGCCGCAGCAGCGGTTCGAATTCGGCGATCGGCAGGGTCTCGGCCTTCGGGTCGAAGGCCGGGTTGTCGTAGAGCGCGCAGAACTCGGCCGTGCGCTCGTAGTGCGGGTGGTCCTTGAAGTTGTCGCGCATGTCGCGGTCCAGGCCGATGTGGTGGAAGAAGTAGTGGCCCTGGAAGATGCCGTGGTTCTGCACCATCCAGTGGTTGGCCTCGCTCACGAAGGGCTTGAGGATCGCGGCGGCGATGTCGGGATGGTTGAAGCTGCCGAGCGTGTCGCCGATGTCGTGCAGCAGCGCGCACACCACGTACTCCTCGTCGCGGCCGTCGCGCAGCGCGCGCGTGGCGGTCTGCAGCGAGTGGGTGTAGCGGTCGACCGGAAAGCCGCCGTAGTCGCCCTCGAGGATCTGCAGGTGCTTGATCACGCGTTCGGGCAGGCCGCGCGTGAACTGCATGAATTCGCCGCCGATCAGCTGCCAGTCCTCGCGCGTGCTGTCCTGCATGCTCTTGAAGCTTGCCCGTGCATTCATCGTTGTCGTCTCCGGTGGGTCTCTCGTTCGTGGGTGAGGGCACTGTAGACCCGGGCTTGACGCTCAACTGTCAAGAATTTGACAATTGAGGCTGCTGGTAAACCCCGCCCGCGCCTGTCGCCGACTTGTCTCGCGCCATCGGCCTCCACCTTTTTCCGGCCACCGCCGCACCGCATGTCCGCTCCCGCCAAACCGCGCCTGTCCGCCCCCCATCGCGCGGCGATGGAGTCCAACCCCTGGTTCATGAGCATGCCGCGCGCGCAGCGCGAGAACCTGCTGGGCGCGGCCGAGCTGATCCACCTGCGGCGCGGCGCCATGGTGTTCCGCCAGGGCGATCCGGTGATCGCCGACGGCGGCTTCTTCGGGCTGGCCGCGGGCACCATCAAGATCTCGTCGCTGCGCCAGGACGGCCGCGAGGCGATCCTCGCGGTGCTCGAGCCCGGCAACTGGTTCGGCGAGATCACGCTGATCGATGGCTCGCCGCGCACCCACGATGCCACCGCGCTCGAGGCGCTCGACCTGCTCGTGATATCGCCGCGGTCCTTCGGGCTGCTGATGCGCGACGTGCTGTTCGCCAACGCGATCGCCGCCATGCTGGCCGCGCGCGTGCGCATGCTCTACGGCCTGGCCGAGGACGCCACGCTGCGCAGCCTGCGCGCGCGCGTCGCGCACCGCCTGCTGGTGCTGGCGCGCGGCGATGCCACGCAGTCGCAGCACACGCGCCAGCGCGTGGCGCTGCCGCAGGAAGCGCTGGCGATGATGCTCGGCGTGACGCGCCAGACGCTGTCGAAAGAGCTCAATGCGCTGGCGGGCGAGGGCGTGGTGTCGCTGGGCTACGGCCGCATCGAACTGCTGTCGCTCGATGCGCTGCAGCGCATGGTCAGCACCGGCTGAATGGTTGTCACCGGGATGCACGGGAGCGCGGCGTATAACGGCCTCCCGCCCTGCCATGTCGGCCTGGCGGACTTTCGTTCTCAAGGGGAAGGTTTCGCATCATGAGCAACACACCGACAGTCGTTCTGGTCCATGGTTTCTGGGGCGGCGCGGCGCACTGGACCCAAGTCATCCTCGAACTCTCGCGCCTGGGCCACACGGGCATCCGCGCGGTCGAGCTGCCGCTGACCTCGCTGGCCGACGACGCCGAGCGCACGCGGAGGATGGTGGCGCAGGTGCCGGGCCCGGTGCTGCTGGTGGGCCACTCGTATGGCGGCGCGGTGATCACGCAGGCGGGCGACCTGCCCAACGTGGTCGGGCTGGTCTACATCGCGGCCTTCGCGCCCGATGCGGGCGAGAGCCCCGGTGCCATCACCGAGCAGCATCCGCCGGTCGCGGTGCCCAACCTCGCGCCCGACAGCGATGGCTACCTGTGGGTCAAGCCCGAGAAGTTCCACGAGAGCTTCTGCCAGGACCTGAGCGCCGATGAGGGCCTGGTGATGGGCGTGACGCAGAAGGCGCCGCTGGCCAGCACCTTCGGCGACGCCATCACGGCGCCGGCCTGGAAGAAGAAGCCCTCGTGGTACCAGATCTCGAGCGACGACCGCATGATCGCGCCGGCCAACCAGGAGCGCATGTCGGCGCGACTCGGCGCGCGCAAGGTCATCACGCTGGCCGCGAGCCATGCCTCGCTGGCGTCGAAGCCGGTGGAGGTGGCGGCGCTGATCGACGAGGCCGCGAAGGGCTGAGGGCTGGGCTCAGGCGCAGCGCGGCTTCGCGCTGCGCCAGCCCAGCACGGCCACCGAGCAGGCAGCCGCGACGACGATCGCCACGGCCACGGCCATCACCGCGAAGAAGGCCTGGTCGAAGGCCGTGTGCGCGAGCGCCACCAGCTGCGTGCCGATCTGCGTGGGCAGCGTCTCGGCCGCGAGCAGCGCGCCGTCGATGCCGTCGCGCGCGGAGGCCGGCACCGCCAGCGTGTCGGGAATGGCCAGCGTGGCCGTGTAGGTCGACGAGAGCACGCTGCCGAGCAGCGCGATGCCGAGCACGCCGCCCAGCTCGTACGACACCTCCTCGATCGATGCGGCCATGCCCGCGTGTTCGGCCGGCGCGTTGTTCATGATCGCGTTCGAGGCCGCCGTGATGGTCGCGCCCACGCCGAGGCCCAGCAGCACCAGCACCGCGAGCTTGAGCACGCCCGTGGCATCGACGGCCAGCGCCAGCCCGCACAGCGAGAGCGCGGTGGCCAGCAGGCCGCCGAGGATCAGCGGGCGCGAGCCGGTGCGCGACAGCACCATGCCCGCGAGCGGCCCCGCCACGAAGGCGGCGAGCGGCACCGGCAGGATCGCCAGGCCGGCCTGCAGCGGCGAGAGGCCGGTCACCAGCTGCAGCCGCTGGCTGAACACCAGCTCGACGCCGATCAGCGCCACCGAGGCCACGATGGCCGCGATCACGCCGCCCGAGAAATACGGGTCGCGGAACAGCCGGAAGTCGACCAGCGGGCTCGCGCTGCGCCGCTGGCGCCGCACGAACAGCACCATGGCCAGCAGGCTCGCGGTGGCGCTGATACCCATCGCGAGGCCCGAGGGCACGGGCTTGGCGAATTCCTTGATCGCCAGCACCAGGCAGACCAGCGCCACGAACACCTGCACCGAGCCGAGGACGTCGAAGGGCTTCGGCTGCGCGGTGGCGCCCGCGCGCCGCCCCGGCAGCAGCCAGGCGCCGAGCACCAGCGCGAGCACCACCACGGGCACGTTGATGAGGAACACGGAGCCCCACCAGAAGTACTCGAGCAGCACGCCGCCGACCACCGGGCCGAACGCGGCGCCGCCCGAGGCGACCGAGGCCCAGACGCCGATGGCGACCGCGCGCTCGCGCTCGTCGGCGAAGGCGAGCCGGATGATGGCCAGCGTGGCCGGCATCATCATCGAGGCGCCCACGCCCAGCAGGCCGCGCGCCGCGATCAGCGCCGCGGGGCTGCCGGCATAGGCGGCGCACAGCGAGGCCACGCCGAAGACGATCAGGCCCGCGAGGAACATGCGCTTGTAGCCCACGCGGTCGCCGAGCGCGCCCATGCCGAGCAGGAAGCCCGACACCACCACCGTGTAGGCGTTGACGATCCAGAGCTTCTCGGACGAGGAGGCCGCGAGGTCGTGCGTGAGCGTGGGCAGCGCCGTGTAGAGCACGGTCATGTCGACCACGATCAGCAGCAGCGCCATCGAGACGATCACCAGGGTGATCCATTTTCTGAACACGGGATTCATCGCTCAGGCCTCCAGCTCCTTGAGCATCGTGACCGAGACCGGCGTGCAGCCGCGCGCCTCGAAGAAACGGTGCGCGCCCTGGTTGCCGATGCCGCTCTCGAGGAACAGGCGCGCGATGCCGCGCTGCCGCAGTTCGGCGCAGACCCAGTCGAACAGCTGGCCGCCGACGCCGGCGGACTGGAACGGCGCATCGACCACGAGGTCGTCGAGCGTGGCGAAGGCGCGCGCGGCGCGCCGGGCCTCGTCGATGGACACCAGCGCGATCGCGGCCAGCGCATCGCCGACATGCGCGGTGGCGATCAGCGAAGCGGCCGTGGCCGGCGGCAGCGCGAGCGTTTCGCGCAGTTCGGCGCGCAGCACTTCGGGCAGGTCGCGGCGCCATTCGCCGGGCGCGACGGCGCGTGCGCCCTGCAGCTCGGAATGCGAGATGTAGCGCGGGCTCAGCTGGCGCATGAACAGCGCGGCGATGGCGGCTTCCTGCGCGGGGTCGTGGCACCAGCGCAGGGTCAGGGGGGCGGTGTGGATGCGGGGCATCGCGAGACGGGAGATCGGCATACGAACGGACTTCTCTTTTCAGGGACGGGGCGAGGTCGCCTCGCCTGGACCGCCGATCTTGCTTCAATAGAATGGATGAATAAAGATGAAACCCATCTGATAAATAGATAGAAGAGGCCGTGCCATGGAATGGACCGTCGACCAGTTGCGCCAGTTCGTCACCACCGCCGACTGCGGCTCGTTCTCGGCGGCCGCGCGCCGGCTCGGCAAGGCGCAGTCGGCCGTGAGCACCGCCATCGGCCTGCTCGAGGCCGACCTCGGCGTGGCGCTGTTCGACCGCTCGCGGCGCAATGCGCAGCTGTCCGAGGCGGGGCAGGTGCTGCTGCTCGAGGCGCGCGAGCTGCTGCGCCAGGCCGAGCAGCTCGACCAGCGCGCGCGCTCGCTGCACGACGGCAGCGAGGCCGCGCTCTCGATGGCTTTCGACGAGGCGCTGCCGTACACCGCCATCGCCACGCTGTTGCGAGAGATCTCGGTGAAGTACCCGAGCCTCGAGCTCACGCTGCTCAACGGCACCGCCACCGAGGTGGCCGACTACGTGGAGCAGGAGCGCGCGAGCGTGGCCTTCCATTTCGACCGCGGCCCGGCGCGCGCCTGCTTCGAGCTGCGCCGCATCGGCAGCGTGCCGCAGGGCGTGTTCGTGGCGGTCGACCATCCGCTCGCCGATGGCCGCACCGTGCGGCGCAAGGACCTGGTCGGGCACCGGCAACTGCTGATGCATGCGGACGACGTGCACGAGGTGGCCTACAGCCCGCGCGTCTGGCGCTCCGACAGCTTCTACAGCACGGCCGAGATGGTGGCCGACAAGCTCGGGTGGGCCGTGCTGCCCGTCAACATCGCGCATTACGAGGGCTACCGCCAGGCCCTCAAGGAACTGCCGTGTCCCGCGCTGGCGCTGCCGCGGCTGTCGGTGCGCATGCTGTGGCTGCAGGGGCGGCCGCTGGGCGCCACCGCGCGATACGTGCAGCAGCGCTTCGCGGAACTGCTGCTCGACAGCACGGCCTGAGCCGCCGCGCGGCTTCGCCCCGACCTTCCTGAACCGATGCATTCCGCCCGCGGGCGGCGGCCTGCGCACGCCTATCCGGTGGCATGGCTCTTGCGAAGAAGTAGCCCGATGGGAAACTTATTCACCAAATCTGGGCAACTCCTGATACAGGATTTACCCCTGAAACGGTGGATTTCGCTTCTCAGGGAAAGCGATATGTTTCCCATTGGGAAACAAAACTAATCTTCGCGCAGCTTCACCGCCCGTGCACGAAAACGGGCAACCCACGCCGCCGCCGCCCTCGAGGCGGGCGGTCCCCGTCAGCAGAGCCATCAACCTCGCATCGGAGAGCCACCACCATGAATCACCCCGCCAATCCCGCGCTGGCCCAGGAGGGACGGTCGGCCGAGACCGACAGCTCCGAAGTCAGCCGTGTCGTGTTCGCCAGCTCGGTCGGAACCATCATCGAGTGGTACGACTTCCTGATCTACGGCACTGCCGCCGCGCTGGTCTTCAACAAGATCTTCTTTCCCGCCGACGACCCGCTGATGGGCACGCTGGCCGCCCTGGGCAGCGCGGCCGTGGGCTTCTTCGCGCGGCCCTTCGGCGGCGCGGTGTTCGGCTACTTCGGCGATCGGCTGGGCCGCAAGTCGATGCTGCTGCTGACGCTCGCGATCATGGGACTCGGCACCTTCGCCATCGGCCTGCTGCCGACCTACCAGCAGATCGGCGTCTGGGCGCCGATCCTGCTGATCGTGCTGCGCATCGTGCAGGGCATCGGCCTGGGCGGCGAGTGGGGCGGGGCGGCGCTGATGGTGCTCGAGCATGCGCCGAAGCGCCGGCGCGGGCTCTGCGGCAGCCTGGTGCAGGTCGGTTTCCCGATCGGCCTGATCCTGTCGGCCGGCGTGTACTCGATGGTGTCGACCTTGCCCGAGGAGGACTTCATGGCCTGGGGCTGGCGCGTGCCCTTCCTGCTGAGCGTGGTGCTGGTGGCGCTCGGTGCCTTCATCCGCACGCGGGTGTCGGAGTCGCCGGTGTTCCTCGAGATGAAGGCCAAGAAGGAGATCGCGCGCAACCCCTTCGCCGAGGCCGTGTTCCGCGATCCGAAGAACTTCCTGATCGCGGTGGGCCTGAAGATCTGCGAGGTCTCGTGGGTCTACATGCTCACGGTGTTCATGGTGGTCTACGCGACCAAGAACCTCGGCCTGCCCAAGGAGATGCTGCTCAACGCGATCATGGTCGCGGCGGCGATCGAGGTGGTGACGATTCCGCTGTTCGGCTGGCTGTCGGACATCATCGGCCGCCGCCCGTTCTACTTCGCGGGCACGCTCTTCACCATCGTCTTCGCGTTCCCGCTGTTCTGGCTGGTGGACACGCGCGATCCGTGGATCATCATCGCCGCGACCGCGGTGGCGCTGAGCTTCGGCCACGGCCTGATGTTCGGCCCGCAGGCCACCTACTTTCCCGAGCTCTTCGGTGCGCGCGTGCGCTACACCGGCGCCTCGTTCGGCTTCCAGGTGTCGGCCGCGCTCGGCGGCGGGCTGGCGCCGATCCTCGCCACCCTGCTGGTGGGCAAGCTCGGCGGCACCGCAGGCGTGTCGATCATGCTGATCGGCCTGGCCTGCGTGACCCTGGTGGCGGCCTTCTTCGCGCACGAGACGCGCGACGACTCGGTGCGCAACTTCTGAGCGCGGCCGCATGACCTTCGTCGTCACCGAAGCCTGCATCGCGTGCCGCTATGGCGAGTGCGTGTCGGTGTGCCCGCAGAACGCCTTCCACGAAGGACCGAACTTCGTGGTCATCGACCCGCGCGCCTGCGCCAACTGCGGCCTGTGCGAGATGGTGTGCCCGGTGCAGGCGATCCATCCCGCGGCCGACCTCGCGCCCGACCAGCGCGACTGGATCGCGCTCAATGCGCGGCTCGCTGCGCAGTGGCCGGTGGCGGCCGACACCCGGCCGCTGGCCGATGCCGACGCGCATGCCTTCGACACGGCCAAGCGCGAGCGCCTGATCCTCGAACCATGAACCCCGACGCCTTTTCATCCAGAACGAAAGACCCGCGAATGCACATGACCTTCCTGCTCTACGAGGGCATCGAGCCCGTCGACCTCGCCGCCATCGGCGTGGTCTCGATGGCGCGGCGCGTGATCCCCGAGCTCGGCTACCAGACCGTGTCCTTCGACCGCGCGCCGGTCACGCTCGCCAACGGGCTGCAGGTGCTGCCGAACAAAAGCTTCGAGGAAGTGCGCGAGGTCGACGTGCTGCTGGTGCCCGGCGGGCCCGGCTGGCGCGCCGCCTCGCAGGACGCGCGCGTGCTCGAGTTCGTGCGCCGCGTCGCGCCCGAAGCTCTGGTCTGCTCGGTCTGCACCGGCGCGATGATCCTGGCCGAGGCCGGCGTGCTCGACGGCCTGCGCGCGACCACCAAGTTCGAGGTGGTGCCGCCCGAGACCTCGCCGCTCGATGAACTGCGGCAACGCTATCCGGCGATCCGCACCGAGCCCGCGCTCGTGGTCGACAACGGCCGCGTGGTCACCGGCGGCGGCGTCACGCTGTGCATCGACGCCGTGCTGTACCTGATCGAGAAACGCTTCGGCCCCGCACCCGCGGCCGAGGTGGCCCGGATCATGGAATACGGCGCCGCGCGCGAGGCCAACCGGCTGCGCTTCGCGGGCTGAGCGCCTTCGATTTCCAAAAGTTGTCCAATGGGAAACTTCGATCTAGAATCGAATCCACCCGCTGCGGCGATGTCCCCGTCCCCCACCCATCCATTCATCCACAGGAGTCAAACACCATGTCCGCCGTCTTCAAGGAACGCCTCTCCGGCAAGCTGCAACCCACCATCGGTGGTTCCGTCTACGTCGATCCCGCCACGCTCGAATGGCGGCCCTCGCAGTTTCCGAAGATCCAGATGAAGGTGCTCTACCGCAACGACGCATCGGGCGAGATGACGGTGCTGCTCAAGTGGGAACCCGGCGCGGTGCTGCCGTTCCACAAGCATCCCGAGATCGAGCAGAGCTGGGTGCTCGAGGGTTCGTTCTCGGACCACGACGGCATCTGCCGCGCGGGCCAGTTCGTCTGGCGCCAGCCGGGCTCGCTGCACGAGACGCGCTCGGACGAGGGCTGCACCATCCTCGCGATCTATCGCAAGCCCAACGTGTTCTTCAACGCGGCGGGTTTCGAGGCCGACAAGAACTGAGTTCTTCTCGCGCGGTGCCGGCCATCCGGGCAACCGGGTGTGCCGGCAGGTAAACCGGTTCCGTTAAATTCGGAACATGGTTGCTTCAAAGAAAACCGTTCGCGCGCCCAAGCGCGCGGCGGCCCCCGCCGCTGCCGCCGTTGCAGCGGCCCCCGCCGAGGTGCCGGCCCATGTGGACCTCGGCGTGCGCCTCAAGCAGCGGCGCCTCGAGGCGGGCCTCACGCTCGCGGCGCTGGCCGAGCGGGCCGGCTTCGGCAAGGCCTATCTCTCGCGCATCGAGAGCGGCCAGAAGGTGCCGCCGATCGGCTCGCTGGCACGCATCGCGAGCGTGCTGGGCATCGAGGCCGCGAGCCTTCTCACCGACAACACGCATGCGCAGCAGAGCTGGCGCGGCGTGAGCCTGGTGCGGCATGCCGACAAGCGCCCGACCGTGATGGGCGGCAGCGCCTTCGGCTACGACTACTTCGCGCTGACCGACGCCACCACCGACCGCGCGCTGCAGCCCTTCCTGTTCACCTTCCCCGACAAGGTCGACAAGTTCGTGTTCTTCGAGCACGAGGGCGAGGAGATGATGCACGTGCTCACGGGCCGCGTGGAGTGGCAGGTCGGGGTCGACAAGTTCATCCTCGAGCCCGGCGACACGCTGCATTTCGACGCGCGCATTCCGCACCGCGGGCATGCACTCGCGGGGCCGGCCACGGCGCTGGTGGTGATCTATTCGCCCGTGGGCTACCACCCGAACCTGGCCTGAAACCTCAGCGCAGAACGCGTCCGTCGGCCGAGATGCTGATCAGGTCGATGCTGCGCACGTTGTCGCGCAGGCCCGGGCGCAGGTTGATGCGGAAGCCGCCGACGTCGTAGTCGGTCATCGCGCTCATCACGCGCTGCAGGCTCTGCGGCGTGAAGCCGCGGCCCGCGCGGCGCACCGCCTCGCCCACGGTCTTGGCCGCGATGAAGCCCTCGAGGCCCTCGTACGAAGGCGCCTGGTCGGAGTTGTCGACCGCGGCGCGGTACTCCTTGACGATCGGGATCGCCGAGGGCCGCGGCGAGGGCACGACCTGCGAGATCACGATGCCGCCGATGTCCTTGCCGAGCTCGGCGTAGAGCGGGTCGATGCCCACGATCGAGAAGGCCATGAAGCTGCCGGTGTAGCCGTTCTTGCGCAGCGTGCGGATGGCCTGGGCCGTGGTGCCCGAGAGCGACACCAGCACGATGGCCTGCGGCGAGGGCTGCTGCACGGCCTTGAGCGCATCCTCGAGTGGCTTGCCGCCGCCCGCGGGCACCATCGCGGTGGCGACCAGCGGCGGCAGCTTGAGTTCGCTCACGGCCTGCTGCACCGCCGCGAGGCCGGCGCGGCCCATCGCGTCGTCGTCGCCGACCAGCGCGATGCGGGTCTGCCCCACGGTGGCGCACTGGCGCACGATCTTCAGTGCCTCGTCGATCATGCCGGGGCGCACATGGAACACGTTGGGATGCGCGGGGCCGCGCAGGGTGTCCGAGGCCGCGAAGGGCGCGAACAGCAGGCTGCCCTGCTGGGTGGCGACCTCGGCGCCGGCATTGCTGCTGGCGGTGCCGACGAAGCCGAACAGCATGTCGGCCTTGTCGCGCGACAGCAGGGTGCGGGCGTTGGCCGCCGCGCGGCTCGCGTCGTAGCCGTCGTCGAGCTGCAGCAGCTTGAGCTGCAGGCCGCTGGCGGCATTGCGTTCGTTGAAGTCGCTCACCGCGAGCCGGCTGCCGGCCGCGAAGGCCAGGCCGATCTCGCCGGCCGTGCCGGTCAGCGGCACCGACTGGCCCAGCAGCACCACGCGGGCGCCGCCGGCCGCGGCCGCGCGGGTGGCCTGCGCGAACGCGCGCGGCCCGGCCGTGCCCAGCGCCAACAGGGCGCCCGTCTTGATCAGCCACTGTCTGCGTGCGTCGTTCATCGGACACCTTTGCTCAAAATAGTAAAAAAGTGTAGCAATTTGGATGCCCGGCGGGAAGTTTTGCGCACTGCAGAATCGCTGGCATGAACAAGATCGCTGTGCTGGCACTGGGATGTGCCGTGGTGGCCGGTTGCACCGACCTGGCCCGGAACAGGGCGCCACAGGCGCAGGAGGCCGGCTTCTCGCAGGGCGGGACCGGGACGCCGACGCTGGAGATCGCCGCGCCGCCCACGATCGCGCCCCCGCCCATGGCCGATCCCACACCGGCACGGCGGCCAGCGCCGGTGTCCGACGCGCGCGTGCTGCAGCGCTCGATCCCGGGCTATCCCTCGCAACTGGCCGAGCAGGGCGTGGCGGGCACGGTGGTCGCGGCCTTCGACGTGAACCCCGAGGGGCGCGCCGACCGGATCCGGATCGTCAGCTCGCCGCATCCGCTGCTGTCGCAGGTGGTGACGAAGTCGCTCGAAGCCTGGCGCTTCGAGCCGGCGCGCGACGCGAACGGCCAGGGCCTGCGCAGCGCGATGCGGCTGCCGTTCCGCTTCGTGGTCGAGGACTGACGCAGGGCGCGCTCAGGCGCGCTCGAACACCAGGTCCCAGACCCCGTGGCCCAGCTTGAGGCCGCGGTTCTCGAACTTGGTCAGCGGCCGGTAATCGGGCTTGGGCGCGTAGTCGGCGGCGGTGTTGCGCAGCAGCGGCTCGGCCGACAGCACCTCGAGCATCTGCTCGGCATAGGGCTGCCAGTCGGTGGCGCAATGGATGTAGCCGCCGGGGCGCAGGTGCTGCGCGAGCTTGGTCACGAACTCGGCCTGGATCAGCCGGCGCTTGTTGTGGCGCTTCTTGTGCCAGGGATCGGGAAAGAACACGTGCACGCCGGCCAGCGTGGCGGGCTGCAGCATGTGGTCGAGCACCTCGACGGCATCGTGCGCGCAGATGCGGATGTTCGGGATGCTCTGCTCGCCGATGCGCTTGAGCAGCGCGCCCACGCCGGGCTCGTGCACCTCGCAGCAGAGGAAGTTGGTGTCGGGCCGCACGGTCGCGATGTGGGCCGTGGCCTCGCCCATGCCGAAGCCGATCTCGAGCACGGTCGGCGCCTCGCGGCCGAAGGCCGCCGCCAGGTCCAGCGTTTCCTCGCGGTAGGGCAGCAGGTACAGCGGGCCCAGCTCGGCGAAGGCGCGTGCCTGGCCGTCGGTGGTGCGGCCGCCGCGCTTCACGAAGCTCTTGAGGCGGCGGTGCAGCGGATGGGGCGTGGTGCTGTCGCCTGCGTCGTCGTCGGCGGGCGGAAGGTCGTGGGACACGGTGTCGGGAGAGGTCATTGCGGCCGCGAATTGTAGAGAGCGCGCCATGCGGGCACCCAGCCGGCCAGCGCCTCGGCGCACGAAGCACCCGCGGCCGGGCCCAGGCCGAGCACGCGCGCCGCGGCATCGAGCGCGGCGCGCGCGGCCTCGGGCGTCGCGGTGTCGAAGGCCGCCGCGCCGTTCTGCTTCGAGAGCTTGTGGCCGTCGGCGCCGCGCACCAGCGGCGTGTGCAGGTAGCGCGGCGTCGGCAGGCCGAGCGCGCGCTGCAGCAGGATCTGGCGCGCCGTGTTGTCGGCCAGGTCCTCGCCGCGCACCACGTCGCTCACGCCCTGGTCGGCATCGTCGACCACCACCGCGAGCTGGTAGGCCCAGGGGCCGTCGGCACGGCGCAGCACGAAGTCGCCGACCTCGCGGCCCACGTCCTGGCTTTGCGCGCCGAGGCGGCGATCGGTCCAGTGGAGTTCGCCCGGCGCCGCGGCCTCGAACTTCTGCGTGGCGAAGCGCCAGGCGCGCGCGGGCTTGCCATGCAGGCCGTCGCGGCAGGTGCCGGGGTAGACGCGCTCGCCATGGCGCTCGTGCTGCTGGCCCAGCCGCGCGAGCGCGGCGTCGATGTCCTTGCGCGAGCAGCCGCAGGGGTAGGCGAGGCCGCGTTCGCGCAGGCGCGCCAGCGCGGCCTCGTAGCGCGCGGTGCGCGCGGTCTGCCACACGGGTTCCTCGTCGGGGATCAGCGCGCAGTCGGCCAGCTGGCGCAAGATGCACTCGCCCATGCCCGGCAGGCAGCGCTCGGTGTCGGCATCCTCGATGCGCACCAGCCAGCGCGCCTGCGGTCCACGCGCGCGCACGTCGAGCCAGCTCGCGAGCGCGGCGACCAGCGAGCCCGCGTGCAGCGGGCCGGTGGGCGAGGGAGCGAAGCGGCCGACGGGAGGCATGAAAAAACGGCAAGGGGCCGCGGCCGGCCCCGGAACGGGAACTACAGCGCCGCGAGCGCGAGCGACAGGCCCGAGACGAAGGCGTCCTCGACGCGGTGGCCGATGCACCAGTCGCCGGCCACGCCGATGCGCGCCTTGGCGTCCCACAAGTGGCTCTGGCCCACCGGCACCTGGGTCTGGGCCTCGGTCCAGCACAGCGCCTGCGCATGGGCCGGCGTGGCATGGATGCCGGTGATCTCGGAGAAGGCGCGCAGCAGCTTGGCCTCGATGCGCGGCGCGTCGTCGCGCAGGTGTTCCTGCGACCAGGTGGCGCTGGCCTGCAGGGTCCAGCGCTCGATGCGTTCGCGGCCGGGCTTGGACGATTCGCGCGCCAGCCAGGCCACGCGGTGGTGCGTGCTGCGCGCGGCATTCCATTGCGGGCCGAGGTGCGACATGGTCGGCTGGTTGGCCTGCGGGAAGGCGATCATCAGCGTCCAGCACGGCGCGATGCGCACCGGCTCGACCTGGCGGCTGATGGTCCGGGACAGCTTGCCGTCCTCGAGCAGCGCGCGGGCGCGCGAAGGCGGCACCGCGAGCAGCACCGCGTCGAAGCCCGAGTACACGCGCTGCGAGTCGCCGGCACCGGCGGTGCGCAGCTGCCAGCGCGCGGCATCGAGCGCGTCGGGCTCGATGCGCGTGACCTGCGTGCCGGTGACCAGGCTGTCGCCCAGCGGCCGGGCCCATTGCGCCACCAGCGAGTCCATGCCGGGCTGGGCCACCCAGTGCGATTCGAGCGAGGGCAGCGCGGCCTCGGCCACGCGGCCATGGGCATCGAGCACGCGCACGAGGTTGGCGCTCCAGCGCCGGCACAGGCCGGGCACGGTCTCGAGCGCCTGCGCGAAGCGCGCATCGCGCACGGTGAAGTACTGCGCGCCGCTGTCGAAGCGGCCGAAGGCGGTGTCGACGCTGGCCATGCGGCCGCCCGCCCCGTCGCCGCGCTCGAACAGCGTGACGCGGTGGCCGGCCTGCGCCAGCGTGCGCGCGCAGGCCACGCCGGCCATGCCGGCGCCGACGACGGCGTAGTGGCGCGGCGCGGCGGCGGAGGCCGTGTCGGGGGCTGTGTCGGGGGAGGGGGCCGGGGTTCGGTGGCGGTCTGCCTTGGCGCGAGGACGAGTGGTCATTGCTGGACCCTTTTCTTGTGACGAGGTGAAGACGGTTGGATGCTGCGCCGACTCTAACCCGGTCTTCGCGCGCGCCGCAGCCACCCTGGGGCAAACGACGATGCGCGCCTCGCGGGCATCAGCGGCCGCGATGGCGTTCGAGCAGCGCGAGCCGCGTGCCCTCGTGCTCGAACTGCGCGAGCCACCATTCGAGCGCGCGCCCGGGCTTGCCGGCCGCGCGCACGCGCCAGGCGCAGTGCATGGTGCCCAGCGGCGGCTGGCGCTCGGTGCGGCGCTCCACCAGGTGACCGGCCTCGATGTAGGGCCGCGCCATCGGCTCGGGCAGGAAGCCGCCGCCCAGGCCGTGCAGCTGCGCCGCGAGCTTGGCCTGCATGGTCGGCACCGTCAGCACGTCCTGCCCGCCGACCAGGTTGACCGTGAGGCCGGGACTGCTGCGCGCCGAGTCGGCCGCGGCCACGGCGCGGTACTGGCGCAGCACCGCGTCGCTCAGGGGCTCCTCGAGCCGCGCGAGCGGATGGTGCGGCGCCATCGCATAGACGAAGCGCAAGGTGCCCAGCGGCCGGCTGCGCAGGCCGGTGGCGGTCAGGGCCAGGCTGGCGGCATCGAGCACCGCGCCGATCGCGAGGTCGGCCTCGCCGCTGGTCAGCGCCTCGATGGTGCCGAGCAGGGTCTCGTCGCGCAGCTTCAGGCGGGTCGGCGGCTCGAGCGCGAAGAAGGCGGTGGCGAGGTCGAGCAGCGGATCGCGCGCGATCACGCTGTCGACCGCGATCGTGAGCATCGGCTCCCAGCCGGTGGCCACGCGCTTCACGCGGTTGGCCACGGCGTCGATCTCGCCGAGCAGCCGCGCCGCCTCGCGCAGCAGTTCGGCGCCGGCCTCGGTCAATTTCGCCTGCCGTGCGCTGCGGTCGAACAAGAGCACGTCGAGCGCGTCCTCGATCTGGCGCACGCGGTAGCTCAGCGCGCTGGGCACCAGGTCGAGCGCGCGCGCCGCCGCGGCGAAGCTGCCGGTGTGGGCCACGGTCTGCAGCATGGCGAGCGCATCGGGGGTCAGCACGTCGCGGGGGCTGGGCATGGTCGCGGCTCCATCGTTCAAAAAATTTGAATGATGCCATCAAAGCGCGGCGCTTTTCCCTCGGGGGCGCGGGCCTAAAGTTCTTCCCATCCGCTGCGCATCCGGCGCGGCATACGAAGAAGGCCGAAGGTTTCCCCCACGGGGCCCGGCCCAAGGAGTCCGACGATGTTGCAAGTCCGTAAATCCCAGGAACGCGGTTATGCCGACCACGGCTGGCTGCGGTCGTTCCACAGCTTTTCCTTTGCCAACTACTACGACCCGGCCCACATGGGCTTCGGCAACCTGCGCGTGATCAACGAGGACCGCGTGGCCGCCGGTGCCGGCTTCGGCACCCATGGCCACAAGGACATGGAGATCATCAGCTACGTGCTCTCGGGCGAGCTGGCGCACAAGGACAGCATGGGCAACGTGGAGTCGATCCCGCCCGGCGACGTGCAGCGCATGAGCGCCGGCCGCGGCGTGATGCACAGCGAGTTCAACCACAAGGCCGACGAGACCACGCACTTCCTGCAGATCTGGATCCAGCCCAACGTGCGCGGCATCGAGCCGGGCTACGAGCAGAAGCAGTTCAGCAACGCCGAGAAGCGCGGCAAGCTGCGTCTCGTGGCTTCGCCCGACGGCAGCGACGGCTCGGTGACAGTGCATGCCGATGCGCGCCTCTTCGCGGGTCTGCTCGACGGCGAAGAGCAGGCCAGCCTAGTGCTCGACCCGACGCGAAAGAGCTATGTGCACCTGGTGCGCGGCGAGCTCGAAGTGAATGGCCAGAAGCTCCTGGGCGGCGACGCCGCGATGCTCGAAGGCGAATCGCAACTGACGCTGGCCGCCGGCAAGGACGCCGAGGTGCTGGTGTTCGACCTGGCCGCCTGAGCGGTGTAGAAGGGGAGGCGCCCCGTCCGCGGGGCGCGTCTTCCTGCTCACCCTCCTTGTTTTTCCCCGTTTCCCATCCACAACCACAGAGGAGTTCCCAGCAATGACCACCACCACCGCAACCCCCAACGGCGCGCAGGACACGCTCGCGCTGATCGGCCGCATCCTGATCGCCTACCTGTTCATCCCGGCCGGCATCGGCAAGCTCATGGGCTTCGGCGGCACCGTGGGCTACATCACCTCGGCCGGCCTGCCGCTGCCCGAGGTGGCGGCCGCGGTCGCGATCGTCATCGAACTCGGCCTGGGCATCGCGCTGCTGCTGGGCTTCAAGACCCGCTGGACCGCGATCGTCATGGCCATCTTCACCGTCGTGACCGCGCTGTTCTTCCACAAGTACTGGGCCGTGCCCGACGCGATGAAGATGATGCAGCAGATCAACTTCAACAAGAACATGGCCATCGCCGGCGGCCTGCTCGCCTTCGCCGCCTTCGGTCCCGGCCGCTTCAGCATCGACAAGCGCTGATCCCCGCATCCATTTCCATCGCAAGGAGCAACCGAACATGGCCAACATCGTCATCGTCTTCCATTCCGGCTACGGCCATACCCAGCGCGTGGCGCAGGCCGTGGCCGACGGCGCCGGCGCGCAACTGCTCGCCATCGACGCCGACGGCAACCTGCCCGAGGGCGGCTGGGAAACCCTGGCCGCGGCCGACGCGATCATCTTCGGCTCGCCCACCTACATGGGCGGCGTGAGCTGGCAGTTCAAGAAATTCGCCGATGCATCGTCGAAGGTCTGGTACACGCAGGGCTGGAAGGACAAGCTGTTCGCCGGCTTCACCAACAGCGCCACCATCAACGGCGACAAGGTCACGACCATGACCTACCTGTGGACGCTCGCGATGCAGCACAGCGGCATCTGGGTCAGCATGGGCATCCTGCCGACCAACAACAAGGCCGCCACGCGCGATTCGACCAACTACATCGGCGGCTACGGCGGCCTGCTGACGCAGTCGCCCTCGGACGCGAGCCCGGCCGAGATTCCCCGCGGTGACCTCGACACCGCGCGGTCTTTCGGCGAGCGCGTGGCCGCGGTGGCAAGATCGCGCGGCTGACCACCGCCTGCGCGGGCCGCCCCGGCCCGGGGCACCCACGGAGAGAACACGATGACCGACGCCACCCCCACCACCCGTTTGCTGCAACCGCATGACAAGGACCTGGGGGGCGGCTTCAACGTGCGGCGCCTGCTGCCCGCGGCCGTGCGCCGCTCGGTCGGCCCCTTCGTGTTCTTCGACCATTTCGGCCCGGCCACCGAGCAGCCGGGCAACTCGCACGACGTGCGCCCGCATCCGCACATCGGCCTGGCCACCGTCACCTACCTGTTCGAGGGCGCGATGATGCACCGCGACAGCATCGGCAGCGTGCAGGAGATCCTGCCGGGCGCCATCAACTGGATGACCTCGGGCCGCGGCATCGTGCACTCCGAGCGCAAGCCCGAGCGCCTGCTGGCCGAGACCTTCGTCAATCACGGCCTGCAGCTGTGGGCCGCGCTGCCGCAGGCCCATGAAGAGGTCGAGCCCAGCTTCGAGCACACCGCCTCCGACGCCATTCCTGCCCTGTTCGAGCAGGGCGTGGGCGTGCGCGTGCTGGTGGGCGAGGCCTTCGGCGTGCGCTCGCCGGTCACGACCTTCTCGCAGACCGTCTACCTCGACATCGCCCTGCCGGCCGGCGCGAGCTTCGCGCTGCCCGCGCTGGCGCCCGAGCTCGCGGTCTACCCGATCGATGGCGACGTCGGCATCGACGGCGTCGTGGCACCGATGCACACGATGGCGGTGCTGGCCGACGGGCAGGGCGCCAACCTCACGGCACCCGTGACCGCGCCGGTGCGGTTGGTGGTGATCGGCGGCGAGCCGCTCGACGGTCCGCGCTACATCACCTGGAATTTCGTCTCGAGCCGGCGCGAACGCATCCTGCAGGCCGGCGAGGACTGGGCCGCGCAGCGCATGGGCCACGTGCCCGGCGAGACCGAGTTCATCCCGCTGCCGGGCAAGCCCTTCGGAGTGCGCGAGCCCGACACGGGCAGCACGCCCACCTGAGCGCGTTGCGCGGCTACAGCGCGAGCTTGTAGCCCTCGTGGCTCGCCACGAAGCCCAGCCGCTCGTAGAAGCGATGGGCATCGGGCCGGCGCTTGTCGGTCGTGAGCTGCACCAGGGTGCAGCCCCGCTCGCGGCAGCGCGCGATCGCCCACTCGAACATCCGCTGGCCCAGCCCCGCATCGCGCCGCTGCGCCGCGATGCGCACGGCCTCGATCTGGCCGCGCCATGCGCCCTGGCGCGCGATGCCCGGAATGAACGAGAGCTGCAGCGTGCCGACCACCGCCTCGCCCTCGGTCACCACCACGAGCTGCTGGTTCGCATCGGCCGCGATGGCCTCGAAGGCGGCGACGTAGCGCGCATCGACGGCATCGGGTGAAGCACCCGCGGCCTCGCGTTCGCGGCCCAGCGGATCGTCGGCGAGCAGGGCGACGATGGCGGCCAGGTCGGCGCGCGTCGCGGTTCTGAAAACTATTGGGTTCACTTGTGAAACTCTGTTGCATCGTTCGCGCGCCAGGCGGCGCGAAATGCCATCGTCCGATAGTAAAGTGCGCCCGCCGCGGGGGAGGGAACACCGGCCTCGCGACCCACAACCACAACGACGTTGAAGAAAGCGAGCGAGGCGAGATGGCCATTCAGAAGACGCCGGAAACGGCACCGGGCGAGTACGGCGACCTGTTCGAATTCCTGATGAAGGAACTCAAGCTGTTCCAGCGCAAGCTGCTGGTGATGCTCAAGCACGTGAAGACCGGCGAGTCGCAGATCTACAAGCAGGCCTGGTACGACTTCCACCTCAAGGACCGCCTGACCGCGCTGCTCAAGGCCGAGGACTATGCGGCGGTCGCGCAGCTGCCGATCAACAAGGCCGGCCAGACCGGCATCTACATCGAGACGCGCTACGTGAAGTCGGGCGAGGTGGTGGGCTTCCAGCTGGTGGAGGCGCGGCCGCACGAGGGCGGCCGCTACGTGGGGCTCACGCCGGCTGCGGTCTACACCGAGGCCGACGGGCGCCGCGTGCTGGCCTTCGCCGAAGGCCTCTAACTACTTGCCCAGCGTCACCGCTTCGGCCGGTGGCGCACCGTCGGGCGCATCGGGCAGCAACTGCGACTTGCGCCGCGAGCCGCGCCAGGCCGAGTAGCCCACGCCGATCAGCAACAGCACGCACAGCCCGATGAAGGTGCCGCTGATCGGGCGCGTGATGAACACCGACATGTCGCCGCGCGAGAGCAGCAGCGCGCGGCGGAAGTTCTCCTCCACCATCGGCCCGAGCACGAAGCCCAGCAGGATCGGCGCGACCGAGAACTCGAGCGACATCAGCAGCGCGCCGATGATGCCGAACACCAGCACCTCCCAGATCTGGAACAGGCTGTTCTGCGTGCTGAACACGCCCACCGCGATGAAGAACATCGCCGCCGGGAACAGGTACTTGTAGGGCACCTTCAGCAGCTTCACCCAGACCCCGATCAGCGGCACGTTGAGCACCACCAGGATCACGTTGCCGATCCAGAAGCTGGCGATCAGGCCCCAGAAGATGTCCGGGTGCTCGGTGATCAGCTGCGGGCCGGGCTGGATGCCCTGGATCAGCAGCGCACCGAGGATCAGCGCCATCACCGCGTCGCCCGGGATGCCCAGGCTCATGGTCGGGATGAAGTCGACCTGCGTCTTCGAATGCGCCGAGGCCTCGGGCCCGGCCACGCCTTCGATCATGCCGGTGCCGAAGGCCGCGGGCGTCTTCGACACCTTGCGCTCGAGCGCATAGGCGATGAAGGTGGTGATGGTCGGGCCGGTGCCCGGCATCGCGCCGAAGATCGTGCCCACGATGGTGCCGCGGATCATGGCGGGGAAGGCGCGCTTGAGCTCCTCCTTGCTCGGGCGCATGTCGCTGAGCTTGAGCGTGCCGGTGTCGCCGATGCTCTTCATGCGGTTCACGTTGAGCAGGAAGTCGGCCACGCCGAACAGGCCCATCGAGATCGCGACCAGCTCGAGGCCGTCGCTGAGCTCGGGCAGGTCGAAGGCGAAGCGGAAGCTGCCGCTGTTGACGTCGGTGCCGACCACGCCGCACAGCAGGCCGAACACCGTCATCGCCACGCCCTTGAGCGCCGAGCCGCGCGACATGGTCGAGCCCGCGAGCAGGCCCAGCATCATGATCGAGAAGATCTCGGTCGGGCCGAACTTGAACGCGATCTGCACCAGCAGCGGCGAGGCGAAGATCATCACCACGATGCCCACCGAGGCGGCGAAGAACGAGGAGATCATCGTCACGCCGAGCGCCACGCCACCCTTGCCCTGCTTGGTCATCGGATAGCCGTCGAGGCAGGTCACCGCGTGCGGCGGGTGCGAGGGCATGTTCATCAGGATGGCGCCGATCGCGCCGCCGTACTGCGAACCGTAGAAGATGCCGGCCAGCATCAGGATGGCGGGCACCGGGTGCATCACGTAGGTGAGCGGCAGCAGGATCGAGATGGCCTGCAGCGCGCCCATGCCGGGCAGCACGCCGATGAGATTGCCCACCAGCACGCCGAAGAAGGACCAGAGCAGGTTGGAGCCCTGGAACGCGACGCCGAAACCGAACCAGAGGTCGTGGAGCGATTGTCCGATCATGGTCTCAGCCTCCCCACTGGAACAGCGGCAACTGCAGGCTCAGCGCCCACCAGAACACCACCACCGCGATGGCCATCATCGCGAGCGCGAGCAGCAGCGCTTCGCGCAGCGTGTTGTCGCGGTCGCCGAGCGCCGAGATGAACACGATCGCGAAGGTCGCGGGCAGCAGCCCGCCGTACTCGCCGAGCAGCAGGAAGGCCAGGATGCCCAGCACGATGCAGACGCAGCCGCGCAGGTCGGGCAGGCCGGCGGGATGGCCGTGCGAGACGGCGGCCTCGGGCGCCGGTTGCTGGCCGCGCGCCGAGATCACCATCAAGAGGCCGATGAAGGCCAGCAGCAGCCCGAGCGCGACCGGGAAGAAGCCCGGTCCCATGTGCGCGAGTTCGCCGACGCGGTAGCCGTAGCCGGCATAGGCGGCGGCCAGTCCGACGATCACCATCAAGGCTCCGCCGTAATAGTCTTTCTTGAATTTCGATGGGGCGCGCGATGCCTGCGAGGCCGCGCCACCACCCGTGCTGTGCTGCATATGTCTCCTTCGGGCTGAAGCAATGCAGTCTAGGAAGCGGGCCTTTCAATCCCCTTTCGCAACACGCTTGCAAGGGCCTTCGAGGCCCAAAATACGTGTTATCACGTACGAGCGAGCGGCAATCGGAGGATAGCGCGCAACCCGCCGCCGTTGGCGCTCTCGGGCATGTCGGCGCTATCGAGCAGGATCTCGCCGCCGTTGCGCCGCGCATAGCCGCGCGCGATGGTGAGGCCGAGCCCGGCGCCCTGCATCGCGGGTGCGTTCGCGCCATGCGAGGCCGGGTCGCGCTGGAAGCGCTCGAACACGCTGGCACGCCGCTCCGGCGCGATGCCGGGGCCGCTGTCGCAGACCTCGGCCAGCGCCTGCGAGGCATCGCGCCGCACCGTCACCGTGATGTTGCCGCCGCGCGGCGTGTACTTGATCGCGTTGTGTACCAGGTTCGCGAGCAGCTCGTGCAGCTCCGCGGCGTTGGCGCGCACCGGGATCACGGGCGATGCCGCGTCCTCTTCCTCGTCGGGCGCGGCGAGGCCGTCGGCCGCGGTGTCGCCGCGCGCATCGACCCAGCCCAGGTCCTGGTCGTGCTCGCGCGCGAGCGGCAGGTACTGCAGCACCACGGCGCGCGCGATCGCGTTGAGGTCGACGATCCCGGGCGCGGCGGCCTCGGTCTCGTCCTCGTGCGTCGCGTGCGCGAGCGCCAGCAATTGTTCGCTCAGGCGCCGCGTGCGCGCGAGCTGCGCGACGATCGCATGCAGCGATTCGCGCATGCGATCGGGGTCGGTCTCGCGCACCGCGTAGCCGGCCTGGATCGACAGGATGCCCAGCGGCGTGCGCAGCTGGTGCGAGGCATCGGCGAGGAACTGCGAATGCTCGGCCACCATGCGGCGATGGCGCCCGATGTGGTGGTTGACTGCGTCGACCAGCGGCACCACCTCCTGCGGCACGCCGGCCGGGTCGAGCGGCTTGATGTCGTCGCGCGCGCGCTCGCGCAGCGAGCGGCGCAGCCGCTCGAGCGGGCGCAAGGTCCAGGCCACGCCCAGCCACACCAGCAGGGCCATCACCAGCACCATGCGCGCGGCGCGCAGCAGTTCCTGGCGCAGCGATTCGTCCACCGCGCGCTGGCGCGGGCCGGTGCCTTCGGCGGCCTGGATCAGCACGGTGTAGGCACTGCCCGCGTGGCTGTTGTAGACCGTCTGGCGCAGCGCGGCCACGCGTACCGGGTGCTGCTGGTAGACCGCGTCGTAGAACACCGGCGCGTCGTCGGCGCCGGTCGCGGTCTTCGGCGGCGGGGCGGGCAGGTCGGGCACGCCCATCAGCGTCTCCTCGGTGCCGGCCTCGCCCCTGGCCAGTGGCGCCGCGCCCACGTGCAGGTACTTGTAGCGCAGGTGGGTCGACTCGAACATCGCCTGCACCGAGAAGGCCTCCTGCACGCGCACGCTGCCGTCGCTCGCGACCACGATGCCGTTGGCCAGCGCCTGCACGGGCTCGAGCAGGCTCTGGTCGTAGGCGTCGACCAGGCTCTCGGTCAGCGCCTGGTAGTTGCTCCAGCTGTCGAGCGCGAGCAGCGCGACCATGCCCGGCAGCAGCAGCGCCAGCAGGCGCGCGCGGATGCCGAAGCGCCAGCTTTCAGTGGGGGGTGGAGACGGCGGCGGCGCGTGCGGGTCCATCGGCGATGCCTTCGAGCATGTAGCCCAGCCCGCGCACGGTGACGATGCGCACGTCGCTGTCGGCGAGCTTGCGCCGCAGCCGGTGCAGCACCACCTCGATCGCATCGGGTCCGGCGGTGCTGTCGTTGGTGAACACCTTGCCGAACAGCTGCGACTTGCCGACCGGCGAGCCGCTGCGCATCAGCAGCGCGCTCAGGGCCGCGTGCTCGCGCGGCGTGAGCGCCAGTAGCGTGCCGCGCAGCGTGAAGGCATGGCTCTCGCCGTCGTAGGCCAGCGAGGCGCACTGCAGCCGCGGATGCTGCCGGCCGCGGCTGCGCCGCACCAGCGCGGTCAGCCGCGCCTCGAGCTCGACCAGTTCGAAGGGCTTGGTGAGGAAATCGTCGGCGCCGAGATGGAGGCCGCGCACGCGGTCCTGCAGCGCGCCCTGCGCGGTGAGGATCAGCACCGGCGTGCGGTCGTCGGCATTGCGCATGTCGGCCAGCACCGCGAGGCCGTGCTTGTCGGGCAGCCGCAGGTCGAGCACCACCGCGTCGTACTCGGTGCCGGCCATGAAGGCCTCGGCGGTGCGCGCGTCGGGCGCATGGTCGGTGACGAAGCCGCTCTGCGTGAGCGCGCGCACCAGCCAGGAGGCCATGTCCAGTTCGTCTTCCACCAGCAGGATGCGCATCGCGGGGCGGTCGGCCTATCGTTTCTTGTGGAGATCGGGGTCTTCGGCGGCGCGCGCGCTGGCCTTGGCCGCGCGGGCGCTGAGGTCGGGCGCGAGCGCCTCGCGGCCGTCGAACACGAAGCAGTCGCCCTGGTAGTGGGCGCCGCCCACCAGCTCGAAGTACTTGAGGATGCCGCCCTCGAGCTGCAGCACGTTGTCGACGCCTTCCTCGCGCATCAGGATCGCGGCCTTCTCGCAGCGGATGCCGCCGGTGCAGAAGCTCACCACCGTCTTGCCCGCGAACTCGGCGCGGTGCTCGCGCAGCGCGGGCGGGAACTCGGTGAATTTCTCGATGCGCCAGTCGATCGCGCCCTCGAAGCTGCCGTGGTCGACCTCGAAGGCATTGCGCGTGTCGAGCAGCGCGATCTCGCGGCCCGCGTCGTCGTGGCCCTGGTCGAGCCAGCGCTTGAGCGTGGGTGCGTCCACGCCCGGCGCGCGGCCGGCCGCGGGCTGGATCGCGGGATGGTCCATGCGGATGATCTCGCGCTTGAGCTTCACGAGCATGCGCCGGAACGGCTGGGCGGCCGACCAGCTGTCCTTGGTCTCGAGGTCGGCGAAGCGCGCATCGGCGCGCACGCCGGCCAGGAAGTCCGCCATCGCGCCGGGCTCGCCGGCCAGAAACATGTTGATACCCTCGGGCGCGATCAGGATCGTGCCCATCAGCCCGAGCGCGCGGCTGCGCTCCAGCAGGCGTTCGCGCAGCACCGGGCCGTCGTCGATGGCCACGAACTTGTAGGCCGCGATGTTCAATATCTCTTGGGTCTCTTGCACGGCGGGAATTCTAGGCGCCGCAGGTTGACCCGTTCCTGACTCGGGCACTCCCGAACCACTGGCGGCCGGGGTGTCAATAGGGGCCGCGCCAACTCACATCGTGGAGGCCCGCCTTCCTACAATGGACGGATGTTCGTTCACCTGCGCCTGCACACCGAGTTCTCCGTCGTCGACGGCACCAACCGCATCGACGAAGTCGTCAAGGCCGCCGCTGCCGACAAGCAGCCCGCGATGGCCATCACCGATCTCAACAACCTGTTCGGCGGGATCAAGTTCTACAAGGAAGCGCGCGGCAAGGGCGTCAAGCCCGTGATCGGCGCCGAGATCTTCCTCGAGGGCATGGGCAAGGATGCCGCGACGCTCACGCGCATCGTGCTGCTGGTGCAGAACAAGCAGGGCTACCTCAACCTCTCGGAGCTGCTGGCACGCGCCTGGACGCAGAACGTCGGCCGCGGCCAGGCCCAGGCGGCCTGCAAGCTCGAATGGGTGGAGGAACTGCAGGGCGGGCTGATCGCGCTGTCGGGCGCGCAGGCCGGCCCGCTCGGCGCGCCGCTGGCCGCGGGGCAGGGCGAACGCGCGGCCGAGCTCGCGCTGCGCCTCGCGGGCATCTTCCCGCACCGCTTCTACATCGAGCTGCAGCGTGCCGGCCGTCCCGAGGACGAGCCGCACGTGCTGGCCGCGGTGCAGCTGGCCGCGCGGCTGGGGCTGCCGGTGGTGGCCACGCACCCGGTGCAGTTCGCCACGCGCGAGGACTACGAGGCGCACGAGGCGCGCGTGTGCATCTCCGAGGGCGAGATCCTCGGCAACCCGCGGCGCGTGCGCCGCTTCACGCCCGAGCAGTACTTCAAGTCGAGCGCCGAGATGCAGGCGCTGTTCGCCGACATCCCGAGCGCGCTGGCCAACACGGTCGAGATCGCCAAGCGCTGCAGCCTGACGCTGGTGCTCGGCAAGCCGCAGCTGCCCGACTTCCCCACGCCCTTCGTGAGCGAAGGCGTGCGCATGCCGATCGACGAGTTCTTCCGCCAGGAATCGTTCGAGGGGCTCGAGAAGCGCCTCGAGCACCTGTTCCCCGACGCGGCCAAGCGCGATGCGCAGCGGCCGCGCTATGTCGAGCGGCTCGAGTTCGAGATCAACACCATCCTGAAGATGGGGTTCCCGGGCTACTTCCTGATCGTGGGCGACTTCATCAACTGGGCCAAGCAGAACGGCTGCCCGGTCGGCCCGGGCCGGGGCTCGGGCGCGGGTTCGCTGGTGGCCTATGCGCTGAAGATCACCGACCTCGATCCGCTCGAATACAACCTGCTGTTCGAACGCTTCCTGAATCCCGAGCGCGTCTCGATGCCCGACTTCGACATCGACTTCTGCCAGGGCAACCGCGACCGCGTGATCGACTACGTGAAGGACAAGTACGGCCGCAACGCCGTGAGCCAGATCGCCACCTTCGGCACCATGGCCGCGCGCGCGGCCATCCGCGACGTGGGCCGGGTGCTCGACATGAGCTACATGTTCTGCGACGGCATCAGCAAGCTGATCCCGAACAAGCCCGGCATGTCGGTCACGCTGCAGTACCCGCCGGCGCAGAAGATCGAGGGCGACAAGAACAACTACGCGCTCGAGATGGAGCCGCAGCTCGCGGAGCGGCTCGAGAAGGAGGAAGAGGTCAAGACCGTGGTCGAGCTGGCGCAGAAGCTCGAAGGCATGACCCGCAACATCGGCATGCACGCCGGCGGCGTGCTGATCGCGCCCGGCAAGCTCACCGACTTCTGCCCGCTCTACCAGCAGCCCGGCAGCGACTCGGCCGTGAGCCAGTACGACAAGGACGACGTGGAGGCGATCGGCCTCGTGAAGTTCGACTTCCTGGGCCTGGCCACGCTGACGATCCTCGAGATCGCGCGCGAGTTCATCATGAAGCGGCACAAGGGCCGCGAGAACTTCGCCTACGAGAACATCCCGCTCAACGACGCGCCGACCTACCGGCTGTTCTCCGAGGGCAAGACCGAGGCCGTGTTCCAGTTCGAATCGCGCGGCATGCAGGGCATGCTGAAGGATGCGCGGCCGACCCGGCTCGAGGACCTGATCGCGCTCAACGCGCTGTACCGTCCGGGCCCGATGGACCTGATCCCCAGCTTCGTGGCGCGCAAGCACGGCCGCGAGGACGTGGAGTATCCGCACCCGGCCGTGGCCCAGATGCTCTCGGAGACCTACGGGATCATGGTCTACCAGGAGCAGGTGATGCAGACCGCGCAGATCCTGGGCGGCTACTCGCTCGGCGGCGCCGACCTGCTGCGCCGCGCGATGGGCAAGAAGAAGCTCGAGGAGATGGCCGAGCACCGCGAGAAATTCCGCGCGGGCGCCCTGAGCACGCACGGCATCGCGCAGGACAAGGCCGACGAGATCTTCGACCTGATGGAGAAGTTCGCGGGCTACGGCTTCAACAAGTCGCATGCCGCCGCCTACTCGCTGCTGGCCTATCACACGGGCTGGCTCAAGGTCCACTACACGGCCGAATTCTTCTGCGCCAACATGACGGTGGAAATGGACGACACCGACAAGCTCAAGGTGCTGTTCGAGGACGCGCAGAAGAACTTCGGCCTCACCTTCGAGCCGCCGGACGTGAACCGCGGCAACTACCGCTTCGAGCCGGTCACCGACAAGGTCATCCGCTACGGCCTGGGCGCCGTCAAGGGCACGGGCCAGCTCGCGGTCGAGGCCGTGGTGCGCGCGCGCGAGGAGGGCGGTCCGTTCAAGAGCCTGTACGACTTCTGCGTGCGCATCGACCGCCAGCGCATCAACAAGCGCACGGTCGAGGCGCTGATCAAGGCCGGCGCCTTCGATGCCATCCAGCAGAACCGCGCCTCGCTGATCGCCTCGGTCGACCGCGCCTTCGAATTCGCCAACGCGACCGCGGCCAATGCCGCGCAGGTCGACATCTTCGGCGACAGCGAGCATGGCTCGGCCACGGCCGAGCCCGAGCTGGTCGACGCCACGCCCTGGGGGGTGAAGGAACGCCTGACCTTCGAGAAGACGGCGGTCGGCTTCTACCTCTCGGGCCACCTGTTCGACGAGGTCTCGCACGAGGTGCGGCGCTTCTGCAAGCGCGAGATCACCGACCTGCTCGACAGCCGCGACCAGCAGGTGATCGCGGGCATCGTGAGCGACTTCCGCGTCATCAACGGCCAGCGCGGCCGGCTCGCTATCTTCAAGCTCGACGACAAGTCCGATTCGATCGACGCCACCGCCGACGAGGCGCTGATGAACGCCAACCGCAACACGCTCAAGGACGACGAGCTGGTGATCGTCTCGGGCCGCCTGCAGCCCGCGCGCGGCGGCTTCGAGGCGCGCTTCCAGGTGCAGCAGGTCTGGGACCTGGCCAGCGCGCGCTGCCGCTTCGGCAAGTTCCTGCGCGTGGCGGTCAACGGCAAGGCGCCCGACATCGCGCGACTGCTCAAGGACTTCCCGGCGCGCACCGAGCAGAGCGAGCATGGCGAGCTGGTGCAGGGGCTGCCGGTGCGCCTGTCGATGGCGCGCGGCGGCGCGCAGGTCGAGCTGCAGCTCGGCGAGCGCGCGAAGTTCTTCCCGACCGATGCGGCGCTCGCGAGCTGGACCGCGCAGGCCGAGGCGGGCAAGGCCGCGGTCATCTACGAGTAACCTCGCGGCGCACAGGGACGGCGAAAAGCGATAGCGGGAACTCCTCGCGGGCCGGGCCTTCTTACCGGGGCAGGCTTCGCGCCTGCGCGTTTTCAACCGGCAAGTTCGAGGAGGAACATTCGCCATGCCATACAAGACCGCCACCGGCACCCGCAACGCATCCATCAAGCAGGCCTTCCTGGCCGCAGCCGCCCTGGCGCTGGCACTGCCCCTGAGCAGCCTGGCCCAGTACGCCGGCCCGAGCTCGGTGCCCGCCATGACCGTCAAGCAATTGCTCGACACCGGCAAGGACGACCAGCACGCCACCTTGCGCGGCTTCATCGTCTCGCACGACGGCGGCGAGCACTACACCTTCGCCGACGACACCGGCCGCATGAAGGTCGAGATCGACGCCAAGTACTTCCCGCCCGGCGTGAGGATCGACGACAAGGTGCGCGTCGAGATCACCGGCGAGTTCGACAAGGACCTCGTGGGCAACAAGGCCGAGCTCGACGTCAAGCAGCTGGTCGTGGTGCGCTGAGCGCGCCCTTCTCGACCAGCGCGTGCTCGATCCCGTCGAGCACCGCCTCCGGTGCGTGCAGCCAGTCCTTCGCGAGCACCTGCCGCACCTCCCAGCCGAAGGCATCGAGGATCCGCGGGCGCGAGACATAGCGCTCGAGCACGTTGCGGTTCTCGTAGTGGGCCGCCGTGTCCACGAGGATGCCGAGCGCGTAGTGGCTGTCCCCCGCACCTGAACCCGTGCCAGCGGCACGGATCGCCAGATCACAGCGAAAGCGCGACTGGCCCACCTGCTCGTCCACCGCATGGCCGCGCGCGCGCAGCGCGGCCGCGAGCTGCACGCTCACCGCGTCGGCCGGCACGTGGCCCGCCCGTGCCGCGCCGCGCGTCAGCGGGTTCATGCCCTCGAGCACGCGCGTGGCGGTGGCATCGTCGCCGCGCGACAGGCATTCGGCATAGCGCAGGAAATTCTTCAGCGCCGCGGCACCCTCGTTGTGGTCGTTGGTGATCGCTTCGTGGCGGATCGTCGAGACCACCGCCATGTGGTGGCGCGCGCGGCTGAAGATCACGTTGAGCCGCTTCTCGCCGCCGCGCTGGTTGATCGGCCCGAAGTTCATCAGCATGCGGCCCTCGGCATTCGGGCCGTAGCAGATGCTCAGCAGGATGATGTCGCGCTCGTCGCCCTGCACGTTCTCGAGGTTCTTGATGAACAGGCCGCAGAACTGGTCGTCCTCCTCGCGCACGTACTCGGCCTCGAGCCGTGCCGCGAACTCGGCGTCGGCCGCGGCGAGGCTGTCGAGCTCGGCCTCGATCTCGCCCTGCTGCGCCTCCGAGAAGGCCACGATGCCGAGGCTGCGCCCGGTGCCGCGGCGCAGCAGCTCGCGCACCAGCTGCGCGATGTGGCGCGCCTCGCCGGTGTTGCGGCGGCTGTCGTAGACCGCGTCGGTCACGCGGTGGAAGCTGATGGCGCGCGAGAGCAGTGCATCGGCCTGTGCGGCCACCGACTCGGCCGAGGCGGCGTTCGACTGCACCAGGATCTCGGCGCGCTCCTCGCTCGGCAGGCTGCGGTCGGGAATGGTGTAGAGGTTGCCGGCGTAGAAGGCTGCGTTCGAGAAGCCGATCAGCGACTCGTAGCGGCTGCGGTAGTGCCAGGCCAGCAGGGTGGCCGGCAGGTTGCGCGCGCCCTGGTTCAGCAGGCTGTCGGCATCGAGCACCACCGCGATGCGGTCGCCCTCGTTGTCCTCGTCCTCGACCGACACGGTCTGGTCCTCGGCATCGCGGCCCGACGAGAAGAAGCTGGTCGGCGGCAGCTGCATCTCGTCGCCCACCACGATGATCTGCGGCGCGCGGTAGAGCGCGGGCACGGCTTCCTCGACCGGGATCTGGCTCGCCTCGTCGAAGATCACCACGTCGAACAGGTCGGCCGCGAGCGGCAGCGTGTCGGACACCGACAGCGGGCTCATGAGCCAGATCGGCTTCATGTCGCGCACCACCTGGCCGGTCTCGCCGCTCGCGAGTTCGCGGATCGCCTTGTAGCGCATGGTCTTGCCGAACTCGTGCTCGAGTTCGCGGCGCCCGGCGTTGTAGCTCTTCTTGAACGCCTTGCCCTCGGCATCGAGCTGGCTCGCGGGCAGGGCGCTCTTCTGCACGTGGTCGCGAAAGCGCTGGCGCACGGCGGCGGCCAGGGTGCGCGCATTGCGGCCGAGCAACTGGCGCTCGGCATCGCCCAGGCGCTGCGCATGGCGCGCGAGCGCGGCCGCATCGAAGCGCGGCAGCCAGCGCTCGGTGCGGTAGACGCGCTCCAGGCCCTCGCGCGCGACCGCGAATTCGATCGCCTCGGGCGCGAGCGGCAGGCCGCGCAGCGCGGCTGCCACGGCCGGGTCGGCATCGGCGAGTTCCTGCAGCGGCGCGAGCACCGCGGGCAGGGCATCGGCCTGGTCGTGCAGCGTGCGCGCGAGGTCTTCGAGCGTGGCCAGCGGCATGGCTGCGGGATCGTGGACCAGGTCGCGCCACAGCGCATCGAGCGCGTCGCAGCGTGAGCCCGCGGCGACCAGGCGTTCGACGTCGCGGCTCGCGCCGGGCGCGCTGCGCAGATGGGCCTGGAAGGCGATGCGCAGGCTGCCGGCATCGTCGAGGCCGCGCAGCGCCTGCATCTGCTGCGCGTAGGCCTCGGGGTCGGTGCAGCCGTAGTCGGCTTCGAATTGCGCGGCCTGCTTCTGCAGCGCGGCGCGGGCCGTGTGCTCGGCCAGCAGTTCCTCGAGCAGTTGCGCGGGCTTCGGCCGCACCGCATGCGCGGCGTGGTCGTAGCGGCGCTTGAGTTCGCCCGACAGCCGCCACCACGAGGGCTGGAGGAAGCGCAGCAGCGAGTGCTGCTGCGCGCGGGCCTGCGCGAGACCGGCCTCGGTGTCGGCGAGCGAGAGCCTGTCGCGCCAATGGGCGGTGCGCTGCAGCTTCTCGTCGAGCGCCTGCTGCAGGCCGCGGCGTTCGGCCAGCGCGGCATTCAGCGCCTGGCTCGCGGGATGGGCGGCATCGAGCAGCGCGAGCTGCCCGCGCGCGGCCAGCGTCGCGACGCGGCGCGCGTCGGCCACCAGCGCGAGCGCATCGCGCCATGTCACGCCGGCTTCGGCCAGCGGCGGCCAGGCCTCGACCAGCGCATCGCGGCAAGCACCGCTTTGCGCCGCGGCGCGCTCCGAGCCTTCGACCAGCGCGGCCAGCGGCTTGGGCTGGCGCAGCAGCGCGGGCGCGAGCAGCGCGAACGGATGCTGCGCGAGCGTGGGCGCGCCCAGGCTCTCGGTGACGGCAAGGTGCAGCCGCGCGGCCAGATCGCCATGGCGGCGCCAGGCCGCGTAGTCGGGCAGGGCCTCGGCCTGCAGCGGCGTGAGCTTCGGATCGGCGGCCTTGAGCGCGACCAGCCGCGCCACCAGCTCGCGCAGCGTGACGGCCAGGTGCGCGGGCACCTCGCGCATCGCGGCGTCGAAGCGCTCGAGCGCGCGCAGGTCGAGGTCCATCGCGTCGAGCAGCCGCGTGCGTTCGCCGCCCTCGGCCTCGAGCGTGGAGGGCGCCTCGAGCCATTGCTCGTAGGTCTGGCGCAGGTTCTGCACGAAGGCCTTCTTGTCGCCCTGCGAGTCGTGGATCATGCAGCACAGCTCGTCCAGCCCCTGCTGGCGCAGGCGGTGGAACACCACGTCGATCGCGGCGCGCTTCTCGCAGACGAAGAGCACGCGGCGGCCGCGTCCCACGTAGTCGGCGATCAGGTTGGTGATGGTCTGCGACTTGCCGGTGCCCGGCGGCCCCTGGATGATGTAGCTGGCCCCGGTGCGCGCCAGCGCCACGGCGGCGGTCTGGGTCGCGTCGGCCTGCACCACCGGCCATTGCTCGGCCAGCGGCAGCACGGCGGGCGTCTCGGTGTCGACCTGGCGCGGCTGCAGCGAGAACACGCGGTCGAAGGCCTCGCTCGCCATGTCCGATTCGACCAGCCCGCTGTAGTCGCGCACCAGCGACATCTTGCGGTGGTTGAAGTTGCCGAGCGTCACGGCCGTGAGGTCCACGTCCCACTGGTAGGGATTGCCGGCGTTCTCGCGCAATGCGAAGGTCTGGCGCTCGGCCTCGGCGGGCGCCATCTGCGGCGCCATCTGTGGTGCACGTGGCGTCGGGCGCGCGCCCACCGCGCCGGCCAGCGGCAGCGGCACGCGCTGCACGCGGGCATGGAACAGCTGCAGTCCGCGCGGGCGGAAATCGTCCTGCGCATAGCTGTAGTCGGTGGCCGCGATGGGCACGGCCGAGGGTGCGCGTTCGCGCACGCGCCGCTTGAACTGCTCGAGCCGCTGGCGCGCGCGCTGGTGGATCAGCGCGATCTCGGGTTGCCGCAGCAGCCGCAACTGCACGCCGGGCTCGGTGCGCGCGATCTGCGCGGCCAGCTCGGCATGGAACTGTTCGATCGAGGTCTCGCGCAGGTCGATGCTCTCGGGCAGCACGATGCCGTAGAGCTGGCGCAGGTGATGGCGCAGCGTCGGGTTGACCTGGGCCTCGGGGCCCGCGGCCTCGAGCAGGTACTGGTCGCGCACGCCCTTCTTGCGCGAGAGCTCCACCGGCAGCATCAGCAGCGGCGAGACGATGCGCTCGTCGGCGTCCTCCTTGAGGTTGTGCCAGCGCAGGAAGGCGATCACCAGCGAGAGCTGCGACAGGCCGTACTCGGCGCGGTCGCGCCGCGCCTCCTGCAGGATGCGGTCGAGCGCACCGGGCAGGTAGGGCTGGTCCTCGAAGCGCAGCCAGCGCGCGAGCGGCACCGGGTCGCCGCTCGCGACCTCGGCGGCGAAGCGGCCGTCCCACACGCAGAGCTGGTCGATGCGGATGCTCTGCAGGTCGACCACCAGCGGCACGCTGGCCACCGTGAGGTTGAGGTGCGCCTGCGTGGGCTTGAAGTACAGCAGCCGGTTGCGCCGCGAGAGGTCGAACAGCCGGTCGCGCAGGTGCAGCTGGATCGCCTGGCGGCGCTGGCCCGCGCCGTCCTTCGGGTTCGCGAGGCGCTCCAGGCCCAGGTCCAGCGGCTGGTCGCGGTAGGTCTCGAGGCGGCGGATCACCGAGGGCAGGTCGCGCGTGCGCTCGTGGCGATCGAGCGCCGTCATCTCGACGATCACCGCGGCCAGCACCGGGTGCAGCCGGCGGTTGATCTCGAACAGGTTGCCGCGGTGCTCGGCGAAGCGCGCGAGCTCCTCGCCCTGCGTGAAGTCGAGCCCGCAGGCCAGGCTGGCGAGCACCTGGCCCAGGCACAGCATGTCGCTGAGCGCATCGTGGTGCGCGAAGCGCTGCTCCCAGGCGCCGTAGCCGGGCAGGTAGGCGGGGCGCTGCGGCACGGTGTCGGGCGTGGCCTCGGGCAGCACCTCGAGGTTCTCGCGCGCGACGCCGATGCCGCCCTCGACGGTGACGCGTTCCTCGCCGACCACGCGCAGCACCGAGGCCACCGGGCGCTCGAGCGGCGCGATCGCCTGCGGGTTGCGCTTCGGCTCGGCGCCCGCGGGCTGGGCCAGTTCCAGCGCGGGCACCTCGTTCACGCGGTAGGCCATCGCATGGCCCAGCGCGGCGACCCGGCCCTGCTCGTGCAGCGCCGAGACTTCGCGCAGCAGCGGCAGCGCGAGGGCGAGCACGTCGTCGGTCTGCAGGCCGCCGTGGGCATCGGCGGTGTCGAGCAATTGCAACAGCGGTGCGATGCCCGTCATGCCGTGGCGCTCCGTGCGTGCTGGGCCCGGGCCTTGTCGAGCACCGTGGCGGCGTCGCGCTTGACGCGCGCGAGCGTGCGCCTGGCCAGCTTGAGGTCCTGCGCGAGCCGCTGCTCGAGGGGCGCGGCGCAGCCCAGCGGCTCGGCCAGCGCGAGCGCCGCGGCCAGCGCGGCATCGTCGAGCTCGTGATCGGCCGCGACGAAATCGACCAGCACGCTGGCCATGTAGTCGTGCAGCCCGACGGGCAGCGGATCGGGCGGCGGCGGTTCGACGGCCTGCGGCAGCGAGGGCACGAAGCCCGGGAAGAAGCGCCGCGCATGCGCGAGCAATGGATCGGACTGCATGAAAGGCTCGCGCAGCAGCCGCGCGACCACGGCGCGGGTCAGGCCGCCCACGCGCTCCTGGCCCAGCACGTCGAGCGTGCCGAGCTCGAGCGGGCCTTCGAGCGCGCCGGCCAGCCAGGCATCGGCCTGCGGATCGCGCTCGCTCCACAGCCGCAGCGCGCGGGCGCGCACGAAGACCTCGGGATGGCTGGTGCCGCGCGTGGCCGCATCGGAACCGGCGCTGATCTCGTCGGCCTGGCGCAGGTAGCTCGCGGCATGGACCTGCGCGAGGCCGGTCTGCACCTTGACCAGCGCGCTCACCGCGGGCTCGAGCGCGCCGCAGCCCACGCAGGCGCCGCGGTCCGCGAAGGCCTCGGTGTAGAGGCTGTGGCGCCGCGCGGTCTGCAGGTGGCTCGCGTCGGCGCGCGGATCGGCCGCGGTCGCCTGCAGCAGCCGGTCGACCACCAGGTGGCGGCCGTCGTCGCGCGTCCACAGCAGGTGGTGGGCCAGTTCGTGGCCGAGCACGGCCTGCAGCTCGGGCCCCTGCAGCCGCTCGAGCAGCGGGCCCGAGAGCACGATGTGGGCCTCGCCCGGCAGCATGTGGATGGCGGCGTTCATCGCGCCGTCGTGGCCCTGGTAGAGCGTGATCGGCACCGTGACGCCGAGCCGCTGCGCGACCAGCACGGCGTGCGCATGCAGCTCGGGATGCGCGTCGGCGTCGAGCCGGTACGACTGGCGCAGCAGCTCGGCACGCACGGCGGCCGCATGCTCCTCGCGCGCCTCGGCCGAGGCGGCCCAGCGCCAGGCCTCGGGTTCGTTCGCCTGCAGGTGGGCGGCCAGCGCCTGCTGGTAGGGCAGCGGCACCAGGTCGGCCAGGCCGACGGGAGAAAGCGTGGGGGAGGGGGCGCCGGGAGAGGAGTCGACCATGTCGGGATCGCCGGTAACAAGAGTTGCCGACGATCCTAAACGAGCACCGTGGCGGTGCCGTCCTTCCTCAGTGCGCCATCGGCGCGACCGCGAGGTCGGGCAGCACGTTCATGATGCGCAGGGTCTCCTGCACCACCTGGCTGAACACCGGCGCGGCCACCAGCCCGCCGAAGTACTTGCCGGCGCCGGGCTCGTCGACCATCACCGCGACGATGATGCGCGGCTTGTCGATCGGCGACATGCCGGTGTACCAGGCGCGGTACTTGTCGGAGGCATAGCCCTTGCCGACCTGCTTGTGCGCGGTGCCGGTCTTGCCGCCGACCGAATAGCCCATGGTCTGGGCCAGCGGCGCGGTGCCGCCGGGCGCGGCCGCCAGGTGCATCATCTGGCGCACCTCGCTGGCCACCAGCGGCGAGAACACCTGCACGCCCGTGGGCGGCGTGCCGTCGTTCTTCAGCAGGCTGACCGGGATCACCTCGCCGTCGTGCGCGAAGGCGGTGTAGGCATGGGCGATCTGGAACAGCGAGGCCGACAGGCCGTAGCCATAGGACATGGTGGCCTGCTCGATCGGCCGCCACGACTTCCACGGCCGCAGCCGCCCGGTCACCGCGCCCGGGAACACGGTCTGCGGCTTCTGGCCCAGGCCGACCGCGGTCAGCGAGTTCCACATCTCCTGCGCCGACATGCGCTGCGAGATCTTGGTCGCGCCGACGTTGCTCGACTTCTGGATCACGCCCTCGACCGTGAGCACGCCGAAGTTCTCGTCGTCGTGGATGGTGGCGCCCGAGACGGTGATGCGACCCGGGTTGGTGTCGATGATGGTCTTGGGCGTGACGCGGCCGAGCTGCAGCGCGGTCGCGATGGTGATCGGCTTCATTGTCGAGCCGGGCTCGAAGACGTCGGTCATGGCGCGGTTGCGCAATTGCTCGCCGCTGAGGTTGCGCCGGTCGTTGGGGTTGTAGCTCGGGTAGTTGGCCATCGCCAGCAGCTCGCCGGTGCGCGCGTCGACCACCACCACGCTGCCGGCGCGGGCCTTGTTCGCGACCACGGCGTCGCGGATCTTCTCGTAGGCCAGCGATTGCACGCGGTCGTCGATGCTCAGCTGGATGTCGCGCCCGTCGGTCGGCGGCACCTGGTCCTCGGTGTCCTCGACGATGTGGCCGAGCCGGTCCTTGAGCACGTGGCGCGAGCCGGCCTTGCCGGCCAGGTCCTTGTCGAAGGCCAGCTCCACGCCTTCCTGGCCGATGTCCTCGACGTTGGTGAAGCCGGCCAGGTGGGCCGCGGCCTCGCCCTCGGGGTACTGGCGGCGGTAGTCGCGGCGCAGGTAGAGGCCCTTGATGCCGAGCGCGGCCACCTGCTTGGCGACCGACTCGTCGACCTGGCGCCGGATCCAGACGAAGCTCTTGTCCTCGTCCTCGAGCTTCTTGTCGAAGTCCTTCTGCGGCATGCCGAGCAGCCGCGCCGCTTCACGCAATCGGGCCTGCACGGCGGGGTCGTCGCGCTCGATGTCCTCGGGAATGGCCCAGATGCTGGGCGCGGGAATGTCGGAGGCCAGGATCAGTCCGTTGCGGTCGAGGATGCGGCCGCGGTTGGCCGGCAGCTCGAGCGTGCGCAGGTAGCGCACCTCGCCCTGGTGCTGGAAGAAGTCGTTGTCGAAGACCTGCACGTAGGCCGCGCGCACCGCGAGCAGCAGGAAGCCGAAGGCCACGGCCGCGACGATGAGCTTGCTGCGCCAGACCGGTGTCCTGCTCGCGAGCAGGGGGCTGCTGCCATACCGGATGTGTCCGTTGGGCTTCATCGTTCTTCTGAGGGAGCGCTCTTCCCCGCCGTGTTGTTGTGGGCGGTAGAGGGGCCCGGAGGCTGCGAGTTCCGGGCCGGCGCGCGCGCTCATTCGGCGCTAAGACAGCGGCGGCGCGGGGCCGTGGCCCCGCGCCGTTCGCTTCTTCAGTGCATCACTGCGATTTCGGCCGCACGCTGATGATCGGGAACGGCGAGGGCACGCGGCCGTCGACGTCGCGCGGCATCACCTCGGTCTTCTGCACCGCGCGCAGGGCGGCGTCGTCCCAGGCGGCATTGCCGCTGGACTTCACGAGGCGCGGCGTGCCGACGATGGTGCCGTCGGGCGAGGTCTGGATCTGGATCTCGGCCGCGGGGTTGTCGCTGATCGAGTTCGGATCGAACACCACGTTGCGCTTGATCAGCGCGGCCACGCGGCCGAAGTAGCCGGCCGACGGCCCGCCGCTGCCCGCGCCCTTGCCCGAGCGCGGACCGGTGGTCTGCTCGGCCGTGGAGCCGGCCTGGCCCATCAGGCGGCGCAGGTTGTCCTGGCGGTCCTTGTCGAGCTGCGCCTTCTGCTGCTCGAGCTTCTTGGCGTCGTCGCGCTTCTTCTGTTCCGCGAGCTTCTGCTGCTCGGCCTGCTTCTGCTGCTGCAGTTCCTTCTGGCGGTCTTCCTCGCGCTTCTTGGCCTCGAGCTGGTCCTTTTCCTTCTTGGCCTGGGCTTCCTGGCGCTTCTTTTCCTGCTGGCGCTGCTGTTCCTGTTCGCGCTCGCGCTGTTCCTTTTCCTCGCGCAGTTTTTTCTCGCGCTCGAGCGCGATGTCGGGCGCCTTGGGCGCCGGCGTGGGATCGGGCCGCACGGCCTGGGGAGGCGGCGGCGGGGGCGGGGGAGGCGGCGGTGCGGGCGTGGGCTCGGGGGCCGGCGGCGGGTTGGCGATGCGCGGCGCGGCCACCTGCTGCGTGGGCGACCACAGCTCGGCTTCCACCGCGTCGTCGTCGCCTTCGCTCTTCCAGCGCACGCCCCAGGTCAGCGCGGCGATCAGCAGCGCGTGCGCGATCAGGGCGAGCACCACGGCGCGCGGCGTGCCGCGCTGCGGCGGCGGCGCGAACTCGGGGCGATCGAGGGCAAGTGACATGCGTTTCGGGGTCCGGCTGGCGCTACGGCTTGGCGTTGGTGGTCTGGACCGACAGGCCCACGCGCTCGATGCCGGCGCGCTTGAGCTGGTTCATGGCCTTCACCACGGTCTCGTACTTGACCGACTTGTCGGCGCTGATGACCACCGGGCGCTGGTCGTCGCCGTTCTGCGCGGCCTTGGCGATGCTGCCGATCTGCGTCATCGGCACCGAGGCGCCGCCGGTGCCCTGGGAGGGATCCTTCTTGACCTGGACCTCGTCGTCGCTCTTGATGACGATCTCGATCGGCTTGTCGGGCTGCTTGTTGGCGCGGTCGACCGTGGGCAGGTTGATCACGCTCGGCGTGATCAGCGGCGCGGTGACCATGAAGATGATCAGCAGCACCAGCATCACGTCGATGAACGGGACCATGTTGATCTCGTTGATCGTGCGGCGACCGCGGCCGCGGGACGAAACGGCGGGCATGCGTGCGCGCTCCGGTTCAGCGGTTGGTGGCCGAGGGGCCCGCCGGGGCCGCCGCGGACGGGTTGGAGGACAGGTTGCGCTGGAGGATGTTCGAGAACTCCTCGATGTAGGTCTCCAGGGCGATCGCGATCTTGTCGATCTCGCGCGCGAAGCGGTTGTAGCCCACCACGGCCGGGATGGCGGCGAACAGGCCGATGGCGGTGGCCACCAGCGCTTCGGCGATGCCGGGCGCCACGGTGGCGAGCGTGACCTGGGTCAGCGCGGCCAGGCCGGTGAAGGCATGCATGATCCCCCAGACCGTGCCGAACAGGCCGACGTAGGGCGAGACCGAGCCGACGGTGGCGAGGAAGGACAGGTTCTGTTCGGCCGCGTCGAGCTCGCGCTGGAAGCTCGCGCGCATCGCGCGGCGCGCGCCGTCGAGCAGCGTGGGCGCGTCGCTCACGTGGCGTTCGCGCAGCTTCTGGTACTCGCGCATGCCCGAGGCGAAGATGCGTTCCATGGGGCCGGCGAACTTGGCGTTCTGCGCCGCCGAGGCGAACAGCTCGTTGAGGCTGGTGCCCGACCAGAACTCGCGTTCGAAGTCGTCGTTGAGCGCGCGCATGCGCTTGAGTGCGAAGTACTTGCGGATGATCGCGGCCCAGCTCGCGATCGAGACGATCACCAGGAGGAGCACGACCGCTTGCACCATGAAACTGGCATGGAGCAGGAGATTGATGATGGAGAGATCTTGATTCATGGCTTGAAGGGTTGAGTCATGGAGCCGCGATAGCGTTCGAGGGTTCCCGAAACCTGCGCCGGAATCCGTGCCGGGCGCAGGCTGGCGGCGTCGACCCAGCCGATGCGGATCGTGCCTTCGCACAGCAGGGTGGGGGTGGCGCCCGCCTGCTCCGGCTTCAGCAGCACGGTCTGCGCGATTATCAGTGAGGCGGAGCCCATCTGGCGCAGGTCGGCGGTGACGATGAGCTGGTCGTCGAGGCGGGCGGGGCGGTGGTATTTGATCTGGGTCTCGCTGACGACGAACTGGCCGCCTGTTTCGTTGCGCAGCTTGTGCTGCTCGACGCCCAGGGAGCGGAGCCATTCGGTGCGGCCGCGTTCCATGAACTTGAGGTAGTTGGCGTAGAAGACGATGCCGCCGGCGTCGGTGTCTTCCCAGTAGACGCGTAGGGGGAACTCGTAAGTCATGTCTTGGGTGCTCATGCGGTCTGCTCTCTGCGGAGAGCGGAGCCGGGATGTGCGCCCGGCGGCGCAGTCACTTTCTTTTGTCTCGCCAAAAGAAAGTAACCAAAGAAAAGGCGACCCCACTGTCTGCGACCCTCCGCTTCGCTACGGGCAACCTGCGGTGCTCGCGTTTCGCGGGGTCTCGCAGAACTCGCTTCGCTCAAACAGCTGCGAGTCCTGATCCGCGAAACGCTGCGCTCCTCGGCGCAGCCAGAGGGGAGTGGTTCGGGCCATCGCTGCGCTCGGCCCAGCAGATCCAACGGGCCGTCGCTTCGCTCGGCCTCAGTGAAAGATCCAAGGCCTACGCGCCAACACACCCCACACAAGGACGCGCCACGGCGCGTTGACCCTAGTCCCCTCTGGCTGTGCCGAGGAGCGCAGGAGAAAGCGGGATAAGGGCCGCAGCTGTCTGAGCGGAGCGCAGCGCAGCGAGTTCTGCGGACCCCCGCTTTCTCCGAGCACCGCAGGTTGCCCGTAGCGAAGCGAAGGGACACAGACAGCGGGGTCGCCTTTTCTTTGCCTACTTTCTTTTGGCGAAGCAAAAGAAAGTAGGTCCGCCGCCGGGCGGAATTCCCGGCCAACGGCCTCAACAAAAAAGCAGCGTCAAACCAGAAAGCCGAACCCCTCATCCAGCCAAACCACGCAACCGACCAATAGCTTCCTCAAGATGCGCCATGGAACTAGCCGTAGAGAACCGAACAAAGCGAGCAGTATCAGCAGTCCCGAAGTCGCGACCAGGAGTCACAGCCACATGCGCCCGCTTCATAGCCTCGAACGCAAAATCCCAGCTCCCCGAGATCCCGAGCCGAGCCGCCAACCCCGAACAATCGGCCCAGGCATAGAAGGCTCCATCCGGAACCACCGGAACCGGTAGCCCCAACGCCTCGAGCTGCGGAATGAACCAGTCCCGTCGCGCCTTGAATTCGCCGCGACGACGCTCGTACTCCGCAATGCTCTCCGCCTCGAAGCAAGCCAGCGCCGCGTACTGCGCCACCGTGCTCGCACAGATGAACAGGTTCTGCGCCAGCCGTTCCACCACAGGCACCAGAACATCCGGCACCACCAGCCACCCCAGCCGCCACCCCGTCATGTTGAAGTACTTGCTGAAGCTATTGATGCTGATCACGTTGTCGTCGATCGCCAGCGCCGTCTGCCCGTAGGCATCGTCGTAGGACAGCCCCAGGTAGATCTCGTCGATCAGCGTGATGCCGCCGCGCGAACTCACCACCTCGTGGATGCGCCGCAGCTCGTCGCGCGCGATCGAGGTGCCGGTCGGGTTCGAGGGCGAGGCCAGCAGCACGCCGCGGGTCTTGTCGGTCCAGGCGGCCTCGACCTTGTCGGCGCTGAGCTGGAAGCGCTCCTCGGCGGTGGTCGGGATCAGCACCGCCTTGCCCTCGGCCGCGCTCACGAAGTGGCGGTTGCAGGGATAGCTGGGGTCGGGCAGCAGGATCTCGTCGCCGGCCTCGATCAGTGTGAGGCAGGCCAGCTGCAGCGCGGCCGAGGCGCCGGCCGTGACCACGATGCGGCGCGCCGGCACGTCGACGCCGAAGCGGTCGCGATACCACTGGCTGATGCGCTCGCGCAGGTGGTCGAGGCCGGTGGCCTGGGTGTACTGCGTGGCACCGGCGCGCACGGCGCGCGCCGCGGCTTCCTGCACCAGCGGCGGCGCGGTGAAGTCGGGCTCGCCGATGTTCAGGAAGATCATCGGCCGGTCGGTGTGGGCCACCTCGCGCGCCAGCTTGCCGGCGGCCTTGGCCACTTCCATCACGTAGAAGGGCTCGATGCGCTCGGCCCGGGTCGAAATCCTCATGCGGGGTGCTTCGCGAAAGAAGAAGGATGAAGAGGAGAAGGCGACGGGATCAGGGCCGCGCCTTGCCGGTCGCGCGGTCGGCCTCGACCTCGAGCGGACGCAACTGGGGCGCGAGGCCGTTGAGCACTGCGTTCACGTACTTGTGGCCGTCGGTGCCGCCGAACTCCTTGGCGAGCTCGATGCATTCGTTGAGCACCACGCGCCACGGCACGTCGAGGCAATGCTGGAACTCGTAGACGCCGATCCACATCACGGCATGCTCGATCGGCGAGATCTCGGCCAGCTTGCGGTCGAGCAGCGGCACGATCAGCGCGTCGAGCTGCTCGGCGCCTTCGATCGAGCCGTGCAGCAGCGCGTCGTAGTGCGCGGCATCGGCCTTGTGGAAGCCCGCGAGGTCGCGCGTGAAGCTGTCGATGGCGGCCGCCTCGTTGCGGCCCACGAGGTGCTGGTAGAGCGCCTGCAGCGCGAACTCGCGCGCGCGGGTGCGGTTGGACTTGGCCGAGGCCTTGCGCGCGCCGGTGGAGGTCAGGCCGGTGCGCGTCGCTCGTGCCTTGTCCGGTCGTGCGGAACGCTGCGGCGCAGCGCCTCCCTGGTCTTCTTGGTTGGTGTCGTCGGTCATGAAAGGTCGGCCAGCAGTCGCGCCATTTCCACCGCCACGCGGGCCGCGTCGCGGCCCTTGTCGGTCTGGCGGGCGACGGCCTGCTCGAGGTTCTCGGTGGTGAGGATGGCGTTGGCGATGGGCAGCTTGTAGTCGAGCGCCACGCGGCTCACGCTCGCGCCCGATTCGTTGGCCACCAGCTCGAAGTGGTAGGTCTCGCCGCGGATGATGCAGCCCAGCGCGACCAGCGCGTGGTAGCCGCCGCGCTCGGCCAGCGCCTGCAGCGCGACCGGCACTTCGAGCGCGCCGGGCACGCGCACGTGGTGGATGTCGTTGGCGGCCACGCCCAGCGCCGCGAACTCGTCGAGGCAGGCGCTGGCGAGCGCATCGGTGATGTCGGCATTGAAGCGCGCCTGCACGATGCCGATGCGCAGTCCCTTGCCGCTGTTGCCGTCCAGCGGCTTGTCGGCCGCGCCCTGGTTTGCACCTTGCATGTCGTTCAGTCCTTTGCCAGATAGCCGGCGATCTCGAGGCCGTAGCCGGCCGCCATGCTCGGCATGCGCCGCGGCGTGCCGAGCAATCTCATCTTCTGTACGCCGCATTCGCGCAGGATCTGCGCGCCGATGCCGTAGCTGCGCAGGTCCATGCGGCCGCGCTCGGGCGCCTGCGCGGGGCGCGCGGTGCCGTCGAACTGGGCCAGCAGCTCGTGCGCCGTCTCGCCGCAGTTCAGCAGCACGGCCACGCCCCGGTCGAGCTGCGCGATGTGCGAGAGGCTGGCGTCCAGGCTCCACGAGTGCAGCGAGCGGTTGATCTCGAGCGCGTCGAGCACCGACAGCGGCTCGTGCACGCGCACGTCGACCGTGTCCTCGGGCGCCCACTTGCCGCGCACCAGCGCGAGGTGCACGCCGCCGCTGGGCTGGTCGACGAAGGCATGGGCGGTGAAGGCGCCCCAGGCGGTCTGGATCTCGCGGCAGCCGACCTTCTTGATCAGCGATTCGGTGCGGCTGCGGTGCTCGATCAGCGCCGCGATGGTGCCGATCTTGAGGCCGTGCTCGGCCGCGAACAGCTGCAGGTCGGGCAGGCGCGCCATCGTGCCGTCCTCGTTCATCACCTCGCAGATCACCGAGGCGGGCGAGCAGCCGGCCATGGCGGCGAGGTCGCAGCCGGCCTCGGTATGGCCGGCGCGCATCAGCACGCCGCCGTCGACCGCCTGCAGCGGGAAGATGTGGCCGGGCTGCACCAGGTCGGCGGCCACGGCGTTGCGCGCCACCGCGGCCTGCACGGTGCGGGCGCGGTCGGCGGCCGAGATGCCGGTGGTCACGCCCTCGGCGGCCTCGATCGAGACCGTGAAGGCGGTCGCGTGCTTGGTGCCGTTGCGCGCCACCATTGGCGGCAGGTGCAGGCGTTCGCACATCTCGCGCGACAGCGTGAGGCAGATCAGGCCGCGCGCATGGCGGGCCATGAAGTTGATGGCCTCGGGCGTGATGTGGTCGGCGGCGACCACGATGTCGCCCTCGTTCTCGCGGTCTTCCTCGTCGACGAGGATGACCATGCGGCCGGCGGCCAGTTCGGCCACGATCTCCTCGACCGGGGAGATCGGCGCGGGCGTCCGATTGGCGCGCGAGGCGCCGATCGGCGTGACGGATGCGTTCATGATGGGGCGGGGTCCTTGGATGCGGGGAATGTCGGTGTCAGGCCGGCCGGGCCGGCTGCAGCACGCCCGCCTGGAGCATGCGCTCCACGTAGCGCGCCACGGTGTCGATTTCGAGGTTCACGCGCGAACCGGCGCGCAGGTCGCCCAGCGAGGTGTTCTGCACGGTGTGCGGGATCAGGTTGATGCTGATCTCGCTGCTGCCGTCGGCCGCGTCGGCGACGGTGTTGACCGTGAGGCTCACGCCGTTGATGGTGATCGAGCCCTTGTAGGCCAGGAAGCGCGCCAGCGCCTGCGGCGCGACCACGCGCAGCTCCCAGCTCTCGCCCACGGGCTCGAAGCGGCTCACGGTGCCGATGCCGTCGACATGGCCCGAGACGATGTGGCCGCCGAGGCGGTCGCTCGCGCGCAGCGCCTTCTCGAGGTTGATGCGCGCACCTTCCTCGGTCAGGCCCGCGGTCTTGTCGAGCGACTCGGCCGAGATGTCGATGGTGAAAAGCCTCTGCGCGGGGTCGAAACTGGTGACGGTCATGCAGGCGCCGTTGAGCGCGATGCTGTCGCCGAGGCCGACGTCGTCGAGGTAGCCGTCGGGCGCCGCGATGCCGAGTCTCTTGCCGTGGGAGGAGGAGGAGCCGAGGTCGTGGATGGCGGCGATACGCCCCACGCCGGTGATGATTCCGGTGAACATCCGCGCATTTTCGCAGGTCCGGAAGGCCCGCGGCATTTCCTGGCACTTCGGGACCGCCGGCGCGGTCGCGCGGGCGTCTCGCCGGGCGGCTGTGGACGGCAGCCGGCGCGCCGCGGGCGGCGTCAGAAAGCGTCCCGGCCGGCCACGCGCGCCACGATCCGCAGGTCGGGCCCGATCATGTCGGCCGAGCGGAATGCCAGCGGCAGCGCCCCGGCCAGCGAGAGCAGCGGGCCGTCGGCGTGGATCTGGCTCGCGATGTCCAGACCGCTGCCGATCAGCTTGGGCGCGAGATAGACCAGCAGCTCGTCGACGCAGCCCTCGCGCAGCAACGAGCCATTGAGCTTGTGGCCCGATTCCACGTGCAGCTCGTTGACGCCGCGCGCCGCGAGGTCGCGCAGCAGCGCGGGCAGGTCGACCTTGCCGTGGGCATTCGGCAGGCAGCTGACCGTGGCGCCGCGGGCCTCGAGCGCCGCGGCGCGGGCTTCGTCGCGCACCGCCGCGTAGATCCAGACCGTGCGACCTGCTATGAAAAGATGAGCGTCGGGCGGGGTCTGCAGGTGGCTGTCGACGATCACCAGGTGCGGTTGGCGCGGCGTCTCGACCAGCCGTACGTCCAGGCGCGGGTTGTCCTCGAGCACCGTGCCGACGCCCGTCAGCACCGCGCTGGCCCGGGCGCGCCAGGCGTGGCCGTCGGCGCGCGCGGCCTCGGCCGTGATCCATTGGCTCACGCCGTTGGCGAGGCCGGTGCGGCCGTCGAGCGAGGCCGCGACCTTCATGCGCACCCAGGGAGTCTTGCGGACCATGCGCGAGAGGAAGCCGAGGTTGAGTTCGCGCGCTTCCTCGGCGCCTGGGCCCACCTCGACCGCCACGCCCGCCGCGCGCAGCCGCTCGAAGCCCTGGCCCGCGACCAGCGGATTGGGATCGGCGAGCGAGGCGACCACGCGGCCGATGCCGGCCGCGATCAGCGCGTCGCAGCACGGGCCGGTGCGGCCATGGTGGGCGCAGGGTTCGAGCGTGACGTACGCGGTGGCGCCCGCGACCGGATGCCCCTGTGCCGCCGCATCGCGCAGCGCCATCACCTCGGCATGCGGGCCGCCGGCCTTCTGCGTGTGGCCCTGGCCGAGCACGCGGCCCTGCGCATCGGCGATCACGCAGCCCACGCGTGGGTTCGGGTCGGTGATCAGCAGCGCCGACGCGGCCAGGCGCAGGGCGCTCGCCATGTGCTGCGCGTCGTGTTCGGGGGAGGGCATGGAGGCTTCGCGAGGAAAAGTTGACAGGGGTGCGTCGGGATCATACGAGCGGCGCGCGAATGCGGATGGACGGCGCGGCGCTCGCGCCCGGTGCACTCGTACGCTTGCCGTTCGATCGCGAGACACGCGACACCGGAAGAGAACAGGGGGAGGACGGATATGGCAAGGTCGAATCGAACGGCGCATGCCGCCGCGGGCTTTTCGCTCGTGGAGGTGCTGGTGTCCATCGCGCTGCTGAGCCTGGGGCTGCTCGGCGCGGCGGCCATGTTGCTGCAGGCGGTGCGCGCGAGCGGCGAGGCCGCGAACTTCGGCGCGGCGCTGAACCTGGTGCGAGAGCTGTCGGAGAAGACGCGGCTCAACCGGGCCGTGGCGGGGCGGCGCGATGCGGCCAATGGCTACCTCGTGGCGCAATGGACGGCAGGGTCTGCCGCGGGCGAGGCGGGCGTCACCGATTGCGCGGCGGCCGGCGCCGCCTGCAGGCCCGAGGACCTCGCGCGCTGGGACATGCAGGCATGGAAGCGCCGCGCCGCGAAGGCCCTGCCGGGCGCGCGCATCACGGTCTGCTTCGACGGCAATCCATGGAACGACGCAGCGGGTGCCCATGCCTGGGACTGCGAGGCCGACGGACCGTTGCTGGTCGTCAAGCTCGGCTGGTTGCCGCGCAACGCGAGCGAGGCGCAGCATCGCGCGGGGGCATCGGCACCGCCGCGGCTCGCGATGCCGCTGATGCCCGCGCAGGCCAGCGAGGGGCCGCGCGGTGGCTGAGCGTGTCGAACCCGCAGGGCGCGCGCGGCTGCGTGGCGTGTCGCTGGTCGAGCTGATGGTCGCGCTGGCGCTCGGCCTGGTGGTGGTGCTCGCGGCCATGCTGGCTTTCGGCGGCAGCCGGCAATTGTTCGTCGCCGAGTCCGAGGCCCGCACGGTGGAGGAGTCGCTGCGCTTCGCCGCCTTCGTCGTGCGGCGCACGGTGCGGCAGGCCGGCTATGCCGATCGCGCGGCCGGCGATACGGTCACGGCCGCCGGGAGCGATCCCCTCGACCTCGACATCGTCGGTGCTCGCAACACGCGCGTCGGCGCCAGCGGCGAAAGCTATGGGAGGCACAACGCACGCGGCGTGAACGACAGCGATTCGCTGCTGGTGCGATTTGCCGGCAGCTCGCGCACCGACGACGACGGCAGCGCCACGGAGGCCGACGGCACCCTGGTCGACTGCATGGGTTTCGCGCAGCCCGCGCCGAGCGCCGGCACCGCCACGCCGGCCGACCGGGCCTGGAGCATCTTCCATGTCGCCGAGGCGGCCGACGGGGAGCCCGAGCTCTATTGCAAATACCGCGGCGACCGGCGCGGCAACTTCCGGTCCGAGCCGCTGGCGCGCGGCATCGAGGTGTTCCGCGTGCTGTTCGGCCGCGACCTCGATGGCGACGGCACGCCCGAGCAGTGGCTCGATGCCGCGCAGCTCGATGCGGTGGCGGCCACGTCGTCGCTGGGCCACGCGGCCTGGCGCCAGGTGGTGGCGTTGCGCATCGGGATGGTGGCGCGCAGCGCACGGCCGGGCCACTGGCCCCGGCCCGAGGAGGCGCAGCTCTATCCGCTCGGCCCCGAGTTCCCGGCGGCGCGTTTCCGGCCCGCGGCCGACGGGCGGCTGCGGCGTGTCGCGAGCTTCACGGTGGCGCTGCGAAACAGCCAACGCGAGGCCGCGCCATGAACCGGTCTTCCGCCTCTCGTGGCTTCTCGCTGATCGTCGTGCTGATGCTGCTGCTCGTGGTGTCGGTGCTCGGCCTCGCCGCGGCGCAGAACGCGCTGGTCGGCGAGCGCATCGCGCGCAACGACCGCGACACCGAGGTGGCTTTCCAGGCGGCCGAGGCCGCGCTGCTCGATGCCGAGCGCGACGTGCTCGGGCCCAACGACCATGCGGCGCAGCGGCTGTGCCTGTTCGACGGCCGCGATGTCTCGGCCTTCGTCGTCGATTGCGCCGGGACCGGCACACGGCTGGGACTCTGCGCGGCCGCGCCGGTGGGCGACCCGCCGGTATGGACGCAGGTCGATTTCGCACCCGATGCGAGCCGGTCGGTGGCCTATGGCCGCTTCACGGGGCAGGTCTATGCCACCGGTGCCGGTGGTCTGTCCGTGCGCGCGCCGCGCTATGTCGTCGAGGCCCTGCGCAGCCGGGGCAGCGGCCCGCAGGGCGTGCTGCACAGCGCGAGCGCGGGCGTCGCGACGCATGTCTTCCGCGTCACCGCCATCGGCTTCGGGCCGCGCGAGGAGACGCGGGTGCTGCTGCAGACCACGCTGGCCAAGCCGTCGGCGAGTCCCGGCTGTGCCGACGCTTCCTCTCCTTCCACCTGATCGGACTGTCATGCCCTCGTTTCGCGCATTCATCGTGTGCATCGCCCTCGTTTTCTGTACGACGTGGAGCGCGCCGGCAGGGGCCGGCATCGCATCCACGACGCCGCCAGATGCGCTGCTGACCAGCGTGCCGGTCCACGCGCTGGCCGGTCAGCCCGATCCCAACATCGTGATCGACCTGTCGATCAAGGCCTCGAACGCGGGACCGGCGTACCTTGGCGGCTTCGAGCCCGCCAAGGTCTACGAAGGCTATTGGGATGCGAAGGGCTGCTACGACTACCTGCGTGTCGAGGGCTACTTCCGACGCACGGCAACGGCCACCACGCTCGCCGGTGGCGAGATCGCCTGCCGCGGCCAGTGGAGCGGCAATCTGCTGAACTGGGCCACGGCATCGCCGCTCGATCAGCTGCGCATGGCGCTGACCGGCGGCGACCGCGTGGTGGACAGGCCGGAGCGGACCGTGCTGCAGCGAGCGACCTGGCCGATCGGGGCTGGCGTCGAGCTTCCCGTCAAGACCGTGCGCGGGCATCTGGAGCGGTTGACTCCGCGCAGCGGCCTTCGCGCGGACGACACGCTGCGCATCCGGAACTGCGGGGATCGGCTGGTCGTCGATGCGGACACGCGCACCGATGCGGACCGCGGCTGCGTCTCGGCGGCTGGGGCCGAACTCTACTTCGCGCGCGTCGAAGTCTGCGCCGCCGACGAGGCCGCCGTGCGCCGCGATCTTTGCGCCGCCTATCCCAGCGGGCATCACAAACCCGTGGGCGCCTTGCAGGCCCATGCGGGCGACGCGCGTTTCGCCGTGTTCGGCTACCTGCCTGGCAACGATCCCAGGCGCCATGGCGGTGTACTGCGCGAAGCGATGAAGTCCATCGGGCCGGAGAAGACCGATGCCGCGTTCGACCGGGTCGAGAACCCGCGGGCCGAATGGGATGCGCGCACCGGTGTGTTCCGTGGCGACCCCGCGGGCACCGCGCAGGGTGTCATCGCGGCGGTGAACCGCTTCGGACGCTCGGGCGACTACGCGCGCTTCGATCCCGCGGGCGAGCTGTTCCATGAATCGCTGCGCTACCTGCAGGCGAAGCTGCCGATGCCCGCGGACCCGGTGCTCGGGAACTGCCAGCGACATCACATCCTGAACATCGGCGACCTCGACACCGGGCGTGATGGTTTGGCGCCGGGCTCGGGCAGTGCGGCCTTCTCGCCCGACACCGCGTACTGGGCCCGGCTCGTCGGTGCTTTCGAGAATCGGAAGGCGGGCGCGGCCCATGGCGCCTTCGGCATGGCGGGACTCGCCTACTGGGCGCACACGCAGCGGATCCGCGGCGACCATCCCGATGCGCGCGTGCAGACGTTCGCGATCGACCTGGATGCCGACCGCAGTGCCGTGGTGGGCATGCGCCAGCGCGGCAGCGCACCGTATCTGGCGGCCAAGTACGGTGGATTCGTCGACCGCAACGGCGACGGCAATCCGTTCCGGACCATCGCGCTCTTCGGAGCCCCGGATGCTGCGGGCATGTCGGCGCAGTTCGGCAACGCCGAATGGGCGGAAGGGCTCGACCATGACGGGCAGCCGATGCCGGCCAACTACTTCCTCGCCAGCGATGCGCGATCGACGGCGGATGCGTTGCGCCGCGTGCTTCGCCGTGCCACCGCGCCGCCGCTGGGCGCGAATGCCACAGCTGCGATCTCCTCGAACGCGGTGAGCGCGGCCGGCGCGAGCCTCTATCGCTCGCGCTCCGACAGCCGGCGCTGGGCTGGCACCTTGCTGTCGCTTCGCCTGTTCACCGATCCCGACACGGGCGCCTTGCGCGTGGCCGACACGCCGTCGTGGGATGCGGGCGCCTTGCTCGATGCACGCGTGGAGAAATCCGGTGCATCGGCGCCGCGAAAGATCTTCACGCTGTCGACGGCAGGCGACGGCATTCCCTTCGAATGGGAGGCGCTCGACGAGCCCTTGCGGCGTTCGCTGCGCACGGCGACCGAACCCGCATCCCCGATGCCTGCCGGGGCCACCGACACCCTGGCCCGCGACCGCCTGAACTACCTGCGCGGCGAGCGCCGAAACGAAGCCTCGTTCGCGGGCGGCCGCTTCCGCGTGCGCGACTCGGTGATGGGCGATGTCGCGCATGCGGCCCCGGTGTACGTCGGCGCGCCCGATCCCGCCCCGCGCGAGGCCGGCTACCCGGCGTTCCTCGCCACGCATCGCCAGCGCGAGCCCGCGGTCTATCTGGGTGCCAACGACGGCATGCTGCATGCCTTCTCGGCGCGCACGGGCGAGGAGCTTTTCGGCTACGTCCCGCGACTGCTGTTTCCCGCGCTGGGCCAGCTCGCGCAGCCCGGTGGCGCGCATCGCGCCTATGTCGACGGCACGCCCACGGTGGCCGAGGCGCGCATGGCGAACGGCCCGTGGAAGAGCGTGCTGGTCTCGGGCCTGGGCGCGGGCGCCACCGGTGTCTTCGCGCTCGATGTCAGCGATCCGCGGGCCTTCTCGGCCGACAAGGTGCTGTGGGAGTTCGGCAGTGCCGACGACCTCGACATGGGCCACCTGATGCAGCCGCCGCGTATCCTGAAGTTCCGCACCAAAGCCGCGACGGCGGGCCGCCCGGCCACCCATGCCTGGTTCGCGGTCGTGCCCTCGGGCTTCAACAACCGCAACTCCGAGAAACGCGCCGCGCTGTTCCTGCTGTCGCTCGACAAGCCGGCCGGAACGCCCTGGCGGCGCGGTCTCGACTATCACAAGATCCTGCTGCCCCGGCCCGCCGCTGACAGCCTGGTCAATGCGCTCGCGAGCGCGCCCGGCGACCATGCGGCCGACGACGGAACGGTCCGCTGGCTCTATGCCGGCGATACCCAGGGCAATCTGTGGAAGTTCGACTTCGAGCGCGATGCGCCCTGGAGCGAGGCCAACGCGCTCGGCTTCGGCGGTGCGCCGCTGATGGTCGCGATGGACGGCGGCGCGGGCAGCCGGCGCCAGCCGATCACGGTGCCGCCGGAAGTGGGGCTCGGGCCCGGCGGCGGTGGCATCGTGTTGTTCGGCACCGGTCAGTTCGTCGAGCCGGCGGACCTCGGCGCCTCGCGGCGCGGCGTCCAGACCGTGTATGCGGTGCAGGACACGGGCACGCCGATCCGTGCGGGCGAGGCGCGGACCCAATTGGCGTCGCGGCAGGCACGGCCCATCGAGGGCGGGCTGACGGCCATCGAGGGCCAGGCTTTCGTCTACGGCGCCTTCGACCGCGCGACGACACGGCGGCGCGGCTGGTACCTCGACCTGCCGGCGTCGCGCGACCAGGGCGAGCGCCAGGTCGAGCGGTCCGTGCTGGCCGACGGCCGCCTGTTCTTCAACACGCTGATTCCGCCGCAGGCGGCCTGCGGCGAAGGCGGTGGGCGCAATTGCGCCGTGGACGCGATGACCGGCCTGTCCAAGGGCGGCACCTGCGCGCCCTCGGAGGCGGGGCTGCTCGGTGCGCCTTTCGTGGTCCAGCAGGGCGATGCGTCCTACGGTGCCGCCGATCCGGCCGGTCGGCGCGTCGAGACGCGGCGGCTCTCGGTCCTCAGCCCCGGCACCCGCAAGGGCACGGCGGTGTCGGTCGCGCAGCCGCCCGACGGTGCCACGGTGTCGCGCCGCGCCGGCCGTCTCAACTGGCGCCAGGTGCCGGACCCGCAAAGGACACGGCCATGATCTCCCGCCACGGCCATCGAGCGGGCGCGGCCCTCGGATGGAGCCTGGTCGAAGTGCTGATCGCGCTCGCGATCGTCGCCATCCTCGCGGCCATCGCCTTTCCCTCCTACGTCGATGCGGTGCACCGGGGCTGGCGCGCCGAGGCGCGGTCGGCGCTGCTCGCGCAGATGCAGCAGCAGGAGCGCCACTTCACCGTCGATGGCCACTACCGGCGCTACGAAGGCGATTCCGCCGAGAGCGGGCAGGGCGGCAAGTACCTCGTGCGCAGCGAGCACTGCGACGGCCAGCGCAGCCTCGACGACTGCCTGCGGCTCTCGGCGCGGCTCAAGCCCGGCTTCTCGGACCCGCCGGTCGGCAACCTGTGGCTGGACAGCACGGGCGGCCGCGGCTGCGATGGCGCGCAGCGTGCGCGGTGCTGGCAATGAAGCGCGCGGGACGCTCGCGCGGGCTCACGCTGATCGAGCTGCTCACCGTGATCGCCATCGTCGCCATCCTGGCCGCCGTCGGCGTGCCGGGTTTTCGCGCGCTGCTGCTCCATCAGAGGCTGGCAGCCGCATCGCAGGCCTTCGTGGCAGCGCTCGGGATGGCGCGGATCGAGGCGATCCGACGGGGCGAGCCGGTCAGCGTGCTGGCCGAAGGCGGCGCGGGCTGGGATGCGGGCTGGGTGGTGGTGGCCGATGCCGGTGGCGACCACGCACCGCGCGTGCTGCGTCGCTTCGACGGGCTGCCGCCGGGCATCGCGGTCGACCGGGAACTGGGCGGCGGGTTGGCGCAAGGGGTGCACTACGACGGCAACGGCTTCTCGCGGCGGGTGCGCCATGCGGGCTTCGGCGCGGGCTGCCTCGCGTTCAGGGCCGAGACGGGGCGGCGCGCGGCCATCGTCCTCTCGGCGTCGGGGCGGGCCCGCAGTTGCAACCCCGACCGGGCGGGGGAATGCGGAACGGGTGTGTGCGGGCAGGGCGGCGGGTAGCGGCCGTCCCTCGGCCCGGCGTTGACACGCCGCGGCTCAAATGTCGCGCAGCAACTGACGGAACTCGTCCACGTCCTCGAAGCTGCGATAGACCGAGGCGAAGCGCACGTAGGCCACCTTGTCGAGCTTCTTGAGTTCGCGCATCACGAGTTCGCCGACCTTGGTCGACTCGATTTCGCGCAGGCCGCTGGCGAGCAGCTTCTGTTCGATGCGCAGCAGCGCGTTGTCGATCTGCTCGATGCTCACCGGCCGCTTGCGCAGCGCCAGCATCATCGAGGCGCGGACCTTGGTCGAGTCGAAGTCGGCGCGGCTGCCATCCTTCTTCACGACGACCGGGAAGTTGACGTCGGGGCGCTCGTAGGTGGTGAAGCGCTTGTCGCAGGCACCGCACTGGCGGCGCCTGCGCACGAAGTCGGCGTCTTCCGAAACGCGGGTCTCGACGACCTGCGTTTCGAGATGACCGCAAAAAGGGCATTTCATGCGGTCAGGGCTTCTTCTTCGGGGTCAGCGGTAGACCGGGAAGCGGCTGGTCAGCGCGTGGACCTTGGCGCGCACGGCGTCGATGTTCGCGGCATCGCGCGGGTTCTCGAGCACGTCGGCGATCAGGTTCGCGGTGATGCGGGCCTCTTCGTCCTTGAAGCCGCGCGTGGTCATGGCCGGCGTGCCGACACGCACGCCGCTGGTCACCATCGGCTTCTCGGGGTCGTTGGGGATCGCGTTCTTGTTGATGGTCATGTGGGCGCTGCCCAGCACGGCCTCGGCTTCCTTGCCGGTGATGCCCTTGGCGCGCAGGTCGACCAGCATCACGTGGCTTTCGGTGCGTCCGCTCACGATGCGCAGGCCGCGCTGCGTGAGCGTTTCGGCCACGATCTGGGCATTCTTGACCACCTGTTGCTGGTAGGCCTTGAACTCGGGCGACAGCGCTTCCTTGAAGGCCACCGCCTTGGCGGCGATCACGTGCATCAGCGGGCCGCCTTGCAGGCCCGGGAAGATCGCGCTGTTGATCGCCTTCTCGTGCTGCGACTTCATCAGGATGATGCCGCCGCGCGGGCCGCGCAGGCTCTTGTGGGTGGTCGAGGTCACGATGTCGGCGTGCGGCACCGGGTTCGGGTAGACGCCCGCGGCCACCAGGCCGGCGTAGTGGGCGATGTCGACCATGAAGATCGCGCCGACGTCCTTGGCCACCTTGGCGAAGCGCTCGAAATCGATGCGCAGCGAGTAGGCCGAGGCGCCCGCGATGATCAGCTTGGGCTGGTGCTCGTGCGCCTTGCGTTCCATCGCGTCGTAGTCGATGGCTTCGTTGGCGTCCAGGCCGTAGCTCACCACGTTGAACCACTTGCCGCTCATGTTGAGCGGCATGCCGTGGGTCAGGTGGCCGCCTTCGGCCAGGCTCATGCCCATGATGGTGTCGCCGGGCTTCAGGAAGGCCAGCAGCACGGCCTCGTTGGCCGACGCGCCGCAATGGGGCTGCACGTTGGCCGCTTCGGCGCCGAAGATCTGCTTCACGCGGTCGATGGCCAACTGCTCGGCCACGTCGACGTGCTCGCAGCCGCCGTAGTAGCGTTTGCCCGGGTAGCCCTCGGCGTACTTGTTGGTGAGCTGCGAGCCCTGCGCGGCCATGACGGCCGGCGAGGCGTAGTTCTCGCTCGCGATCAGCTCGATGTGGTGTTCCTGGCGCGCGTTTTCGGCCTGGATGGCAGCCCAGATTTCGGGATCGGTCTGTTCGACCAGGATGTTGCGTTGGTACATGGCAGTCCTTTGAAGACGAGGTCCTTGTTCTTCAACCAAACAAGGGCTGCCCAGGCGAACGGCTGATCGCCTGCGCGTCTGGAGCGACGTCGCAGGCGGTACGCTTCCCAGTGGTAGTCCACGTCAGCGCGGGTGCCTTGTCGGCACCGCGCCTATCGCCAGTCGCGTACCCGGTCGAGTGTAGCGGATCGGACCGGCCCGGCGGCGGGCGAAAGGAGATTCAGGACACGGCCGACAGCAGCGCCACCTTGGGCGGCGTGGGGCCGTTGGCCGGCTCGGTCGCCTCGTCGGGCTTGGCCGGGGCCACCACCGGCAGGGGCAGCGGCTGCGGACGCAGCACCGGCGGCGTCGGCGCGAACGGCGAGGGCGCGCGGCCGCTGGCCACCTGCAGCAGGCGCTCGCGCTCGGCCATCACCTTGCCGGCATAGCCGCCGTCGTCCTCGAGGTTGGCCGCGCCCACGTAGTAGCGCAGGCCGCCTTCGAGCGAACCGGCGCGGGCGATGCATTCCTGCAGCACCTTCACGCCGACCCGCATGTTGGTCACGGGGTCGAAGGCGGTCAGCGTGCCGCCGGCCGGCTCGTACTTGTCGCCGTGCACGCGAGTCATGACCTGCATCAGGCCCTGCGCGCCGACCTGGCTCTGCGCGAACGGGTTGAAGCTGGACTCGACCGCCATGATCGCGAGGATCAGCGTCGGATCGAGCTTGGTGTGCTTGCCGATGTTGTAGGCCTCGGCCACGAGCACGCTCAGCGGCTCGGCCGCGACGCGGTACTTCTTGCTGAGCCAGTAAGCCACGGCGGCCTGCTGCTTGGGCAGGTCGCCGGGGCTCGCGGCCGTCGTGCGCTCGATCGCGGTCGGCTCGAGGTCGGTGGCTTCGGGCGCGGGTTTGCGCGACTGCAGCCAGCCCATGAGCTGTTCCTCGCCTTGATGGCGCAGGTCGGGCCGCGCCACGAGGGCGAGGACCGCGAACACGATGGCCAGGCCCAGCAGGGCGAAACCGTTGTGCGTGATTTCAAAAAAGCCGTCTGCCACATCGGACACGAAGGTCCTCAGCCCGCGGGCCGTGGCATCAAACGCCTTGTTCATCGCTCTTCCTTTCTGTGCGGCACCTGTCGCAGCGCCGGGAAGGGCGATGGGATGGAGGCAGCGGCGCTTGGATTGGTACCAATCAGATTCCGCGCTCAGGGGGATAAGGTGCGCGGCCGTCTGATCAAGCCGGGGGGAGTCGGCAGCGGATACAGGGTGGTTCCGTCGCGTCGGGCGATCGGAGCAGGCGGGATTCTATCGTTGCTAAATACCCGGTCAAGCATAAGGAATTCAGTCTTAATTCTTAAAAGTGTCGAACAAATGTTTCAAATCCGTGTCCGGGACCGCATCCTTCTTAAGGGAAATCCCTTGAGAAATCGGGTTTGAAAAGCCGGGAAGGGGCGCCTAAGCTGAACAGGCCTGAGGTTTTCAGGTGCTTTCCGAAGCCAGGCAGTCACGGTGCAAGCCGCGGGCTCGAACGGCGGAGGATCCACGGCGGCAATCTCTTGCTGCCAGCACGACAGGAACCATTGACTTCCGGTCGAGCGAAACGATGGCAATGGGTGTATGCCCGCCATCAAGCCCGGTGACATGACATTCGTCGCGTTGCCGGGCTTTCTTGTTTCTGGCTTGCCACCTGTTTGGGGCACACTCGCGCGAATGAATGCTGCCGCCTCGATACAGAGCTTGAGAAAGAACAAATGGGTGCGACGCGGGATCGTTGCACTGCTCGTGCTTCTGGGCCTTTGGGTCCTGGCCTGGCTGGCGGTGCCGCCGATCGCCAAGAGCCAGCTGCAGAAGATCGCGAGCGAGAAGCTGGGCCGCCAGGTCACGGTGGAGCGCATCGGCTTCAAGCCCTGGACCCTCGAGCTCACGCTCAACAACCTGCGCATCGCCACCGCCGACGGCAAGAACACCCAGGTCGCCGTGCGGCGCATCTATGCCGATGCCGAGCTGCAGTCGTTGTTCCGGCTCGCGCCCGTGATCGACGCGGTGACGGTGGAAGCGCCGGCCATCCTGCTGACCCACCAGGCCGACGGCAAGTACGACATCGACGACATCCTGGCCAAGCTGGCCTCCGGCCCGCCGCCCGACCCCAAGGCCGAGCCCGCGCGCTTCGCCATCTACAACATCGCGATCACCGAGGGCGCGGTCGACTTCGACGACCAGACCGTCAAGCGCCGCCATGAGCTGCGCGACTTCGTGCTCAAGGTGCCGTTCCTCAGCAACCTGGCCTCGCAGCGCGAGGTCAACACCGAGCCCAAGCTGGCCTTCGCGCTCAACGGCAGCAAGTTCGACTCGGCCGCGCTGACCACGCCCTTCGCCGCCAGCCGCAAGACCGACGCCCACGTGCAGTTCAAGGGGCTCGACCTCGCGCCGTACCTGGGCTACATCCCGGGCGGCCTGCCGGTGCAGCTGCAGGCCGGCAGCCTCGACGCCGACCTCAAGATCGACTTCCAGCAGGCCACCACGGTCGGCCTCAAGGTCACCGGCACGGTCGAGGCGCACGGCGCCAAGCTGGCCGATGCGCGCGGGCGCGACCTGCTGGCCTTCGACTCGCTCAAGCTCGCGCTGGCCGACGTGCGGCCGCTCGAATCGGTGTTCCATCTCAGCGAGGTCGCGCTGGCGAGCCCGCAACTGGTGGTGGCGCGCGATGCCTCGGGCCAGCTCAACCTGATGGCGCGCGATCCGGCCACGGGCCAGACCGAGAAGGTGGTCGCGGCCAAGCCGCCGGCACCGCCCGCCAGTGCCGCGAGCGGCGCAGCGGGCGTGGCGGCACCGAAGCCCACGCTCAAGGTCCAGGTCGACAAGGTCGCCCTCAGCGGCGGGCGCATCGGCTGGCGCGACGAGACCGTGCAGCCCGGCGCGGCAATCGACGTCACCGAGCTCGGCATCGACGTCACGGCCCTCACCTGGCCGATGGAGAAGCCGGCCCAGTTCAGCGGCAGCACCGCGGTCGGCGGCGCCACGCTCAAGTTCAAGGGCAGCGGCACCGACAAGGCGGCCGACGTGCAGACCGAGGTCGACGCGCTGCCGCTCTCGCTGGCCGCGCCCTACCTGGCCCACAGCCTGGAACCCACGCTCGACGGCAAGCTCAGCGGCGAAATCGACGTCGCCTGGGCACCGCCGGACCTGCGCTTCAAGGCCAGGCGGGTGGCGGCCGACAACCTGGCGCTGACCCAGGCCAAGACCGCGCTCGCGAGCGTCGGCCGCTTCGAGCTGCGCGATACCGAGGTCGACATGGCGAAGCACACGCTGGCCGTGGGCTCGTTCACCGCCACCAATCCCAAGGTCAGCATCGAGCGCGACAGCGAGAAGCGCTGGATGTTCGAGCGCTGGCTCAAGACGCCGGCCGCTGCGGGCGGCAAGCCCGAAGCCGAGGCCAAGGTGGCCGCGCCCAAGCCGGCCGGCAGCGGCCCCGAATCGGCACCGCCGGGCGCCAACACCAAGCCCTGGGCGCTGACCGTCGGCACGTTCGCGGTCGACAACGGCAGCCTCTCGTATGCCGACAAGGCCAGCGCCACGCCGGTCGCGGTCGAGATCACGGCCTTCAAGCTCAATGCCGAGAAGCTCGCGCCCGAGACCGCCACCAAGTCGCCGCTGCAGGTGTCGGGCCGCATCGGCTCGGGCCGCCGCGCCGATCCGGGCCGCTTCGACTACAAGGGCCACATCGTGCTCAAGCCGCTGGCCGCCGAAGGCCGGCTCGAGGTGGCCTCGTTCCCGGCCCATGCCTTCAAGGCCTACTACGCCGACGCGCTCAACGTCGACATCCGCCGGGCCTTCGTCAGCTACCGCGGCAGCGTGGACTACGCGACCGCCCCGGCGGGCATGACCGTCAAGCTGGCGGGCGACACCGCGCTCGACGACTTCCGCGCCAACAGCGTGTCGCTGACCCAGTCGCCGGGCTTCGACCGCAACAACAACCAGTTGCTGAGCTGGAAGACGCTGAGCCTGCGCGGCCTGCAGGTGGGCCTGGCGCCCAATGCGGCGCCCACCGTCGACGTGCGCGAGACCACGCTGACCGACTTCTTCGCCCGCGTGATCGTCGATCCGAACGGCCAGCTCAACCTGCTGAGCCTGACCAAGAAGGGCGAGGCCGAGGCCAACGCGGCCACGGCCGCGGCCGTCGAAACCCGTTCGCGCCGCAGCCTGGGCGGCACGACCACCACCACGCGCGGACCGGAGCGGCCCGCGGGCGGCGCGCCGGTGCCGGCCGAGCTGATGGTCGGCGGCGCCTCCGAACCGGCCAAGCCGGCCTCCGCCCCCCCCGCGGTGGCCCAGGCCGCGCCGGCCGCCGGCGGCCCGGCGCCGGTCATCAACTTCGGCCCGATGAGCCTGGTCAACGGCAAGATCGACTTCACCGACCTGTTCGTCAAGCCCAACTACTCGGCCGACCTCAGCGAGCTGACCGGCAAGCTCAGTTCCTTCTCGTCGAATCCGCCGAACGGGCAGGGCGGCCGGCCGGCGCTGGCCGAGCTCGAGTTGCGCGGCAAGGCGCAGCAGACCGCGGCGCTCGAGATCACCGGCAAGCTCAATCCGCTGGCCAAGCCGCTCGAGCTCGACATCACCGCGAAGATGCGCGACCTGGACCTCGCGCCGCTGTCGCCGTACTCGGTGCGCTACGCCGGCCACGGTATCGAGCGCGGCAAGATGAGCATGGACGTCAACTACAAGATCGCGCCCGACGGCCAGCTCACCGCCACCAACAAGCTGGTGCTCAACCAGCTGCAGTTCGGCGAGGAGGTCGCCGGCGCGCCCAACAGCCTGCCGGTCAAGCTCGCGGTGGCGCTGCTGGCCGACCGCAACGGCGTGATCGACGTCGACCTGCCGCTGCGCGGCTCGCTCAACGACCCGCAGTTCAGCATCGGGCCGCTGATCTTCAAGGCGGTGGTCAACCTGATCGTGAAGGCCGTGACCGCGCCGTTCAGCCTGCTGACCGGCGGCCTGGGCGGCGGCGGCAGCAGCGAGTCGAGCACCATCACCTTCGAGCCCGGCAGCTCGGAGCTGAGCGCCTCGTCGAAGGAAAGCCTCGACAAGGTCGTGAAGGCGCTGGCCGAGCGGCCGACGCTCGAGATGACCGTGATCGGCACCGCCAGCCTCGAGAAGGAGCGCGATGCCTACCAGCGCCAGCGCCTGCGCCAGATGACCCTGGCCGAGAAGCGCCGTGCCGTGGTGCGCGGCGGCCAGGCCGGCACCGACGTGCCGCCGGTCACCGACGCCGAGTACCCCGAGCTGCTGACCGCCGTCTACAAGCGCGCCGACATCACCAAGCCGCGCAACATGGTCGGCCTGGCCAAGGACCTGCCGCTCAAGGAGATGGAGAACCTGCTGCTCGCGAGCGTGCCGGTCGACGAGGAGTCGATGCGCCAGCTGGCGGTGGCGCGCGGCGCCGCCGTGCGCGACTACCTGCTGTCGCAGAAGCTCACGAGCGAGCGCCTGTTCCTCGGCGCGGTGCGCACCACGGCCAGCGGCGACGACTGGAAGCCGGGCGCCGAGCTCAAGCTCGCGATGCGCTGAGCACCGAGAGGGGCGCCGCGCGGCGCCCCTTGGTTTTTCACGGTGCACTGCTATATATGCAGGCAACGTTTCCCCCTGCGGCGCGACCGATCCAGGCGTCGTTTCGCCGCATCGCCGGGCCGCGCCGCAAGGTGGATTTCGACGGCGCGCGGCAAGTGGGTCAAAATGGCGGTCTGCGCCGGCCTCTGCCGGCGCCTTCGCTTTCTCTCTTCAGACAACGATCTCGCGCACGTGACCTCTAATTCTTCCAAGCCACACGACCTTCAGGCCCTCGATTCGCTGACCGGCGGCGCCTTCACCGCGCCGACCTCGGGCGAGCGTGCCTCGCGCATCCGCGACTGGCTCGCGAGCAACCCGGCACCCGAGCAGATGCAGGAAGTCTTCAAGGAATTGAGCGGCCGCGACAAGGGTGCCGCCCGCCTGCTGCGCGAGAAACTCGACGAGCTCAAGCGCGCCAAGGGGCAGGAGGCCATCGCCGCCGAATGGGCCCAGAAGGCCGAGGGGCTGCTGGGCCAGTCCAAGCTCAACATCGCCGACGCGCTCGCCTGGCAGCGCGATGCCGCCAAGGCCGGTGCGCCGCTGTCGCGCGAGCCGCTGGCCGGCTTCAAGGTGCGGCTGGCCGAGCGCATCAAGGGCATCGAGGACCTGCAGCACCGCGCCCAGGTCCACCGCGAGGCTGCCGTGCTGCTGGCGCAGCGCTTCGAGGTGCTGTCCACCAAGGGCTGGCAGGACGCCCAGGTCGCCGAGGAATCGCTGCGCACCGACGTCACCCACTGGCAGCAACAGGCCGCCGACATCGTCGCCGACGCCAACTGGACCAGCCTCGACGCCAAGTTCGCGCCGCAGCTCGAGTCGTCGAAGGCGCAACTGCTCGTCGTGTCCGACGCCTTCCACAGCGCGCTGGCGCAGGCCATTGCCGCCGCCGCCGATGCCGCCGCGCCGCTGCCGCCGGTGCCCGTCTGGGCCGACGAACTGCGTGCCGCGCGCGGCGAGGCCGTCGCGCCCAAGGCCGCGGCACCCGCGCGTCCGCCGGCACCCAAGGTCGATCCCGCGGTGCGCGCCGCTGCGCAGGACGCCGTGCAGGCCGCGCTGGCCAAGCTCGAACAGGAAACCGCCGAGGGCCATGGCAAGGCCAGCGCCGGCGCCGCCGCCGCGCTGCGGGCGGTGCTGAAGGAACACGGCAAGCTGGTCGAGGCCCCGCTCGAGGCGCGCGTGCATGCCGCGCTGGTGGCGGCCGGCGAACTCGAAGGCTGGCAGCGCTGGAGCGCCGACAAGGTCCGTGAAGACCTCGTGGCCAAGGCCGAGGGCCTGCTCAAGCGCCCCGAAGGCCAGGCGCTGGGCGGCCGCAAGATGCAGGAAACCCTGCGCGCGCTGCGCGACCAGTGGAAGCAGGCCGACCAGGGCGGCGTGCCGAACCACGCGCTGTGGAAGCGTTTCGACGAGGCCTGCAACGAGGCCCACAAGGTGGTCGAGGCCTGGCTCGAGAAGGTGCGTGCCGACGCGGCCGAACACCGCGCGCTGCGCGTGGCCCTGATCGAGGAGGTCAAGGCCTGGGCCGCCGAGCATGCGGGCGCCACCGACCTGAAGGCGCACAACCGCGCGCTGCACCAGTTCGCCGATCGCTGGCGCGATGCCGGCCACGTGGGCGAGAAGGTGTTCGCCGAACTGCAGCCGCAGTGGAACGAAGCCTTCGGTGCCGCCCGCGCGCCGTTCGAGACCGCGCAGAAGGCCAGCATCGAACGCCGCCAGGCCATGATCGCCGAGGCCGCCGAGCTGGGCGCCCAGCCCGTGCTGCGCATCGATGCCGTCAAGGCGCTGCAGCAGCGCTGGCAGGCCGAGGCACAGGGCGTGCCGCTCGACCGCCGCCAGGAACAGAAGCTCTGGGACGCCTTCCGCGCGCCCATCGACGAAGCCTTCAACCGCAAGTCGGCCGAACGCGAGAAGGCGTCCGCCGCGATGAGCGACCGCGACCGCCACGTGCTCAATGCCTCGAAGGCGCTCGACGCGGCCAATGCCAGCGGCGACGCGCAGAAGATCCGCGCTGCCATCGCCCAGCTCGAAGGCGCGCTGCGCGGCGAGGTGCCGCCGCCGGCACCGGCGCCAGCCCCGGCCCCGCAGCGGGCTGCATCGGGCGACGGCCCTTCGGTCGGTGCGACCGAGGTGTCGGGACCCGACCAGGCCGCCGCCGAGTTCGGCGAGAGTGCCGAGCAGGCGCCATCGCCCAGCGATGCCGAGGCTTCGCCCGCGGCCGTGCCGGCCCATGAATCCGCCGCCACGCCCGATCTCGTGGCACCGGCCGACGGTGCCGACGCCTCGGCGCGCGCCGACAGCGCGGCGCACGATGCCGGCGAAGCCGCCGCTGCCGAACCCCCGGCACCGGCCGCGCCGCCCAAGCCGGCGCCCCGTCCGGTGGTGGCCGTGCGCGGCGACGACCGTCCGGGCAACCGCAAGTCCGAACCCGCAGCACCCGCGACCCGTGGCGGCGGCCGCTTCGGCGACCGGCGCGGTCCCGGTGGTCCCGGCGGCCCTGGCCGTCCGGGCGGCGACCGCGGCGGCCCGCGTCCCGATGGCCGCGGCGATCGCGGTGGCGACCGTGGCGCACCGGGCGGCCGCTTCGGCGACTACCCGCCGCGCGAGGACCGCGGTCCTCGCCTGGGCGACACCGCCTTCCGCGCCCAGCGCGAGGCGCTCGAGCGTGCCGACATGGCGCTGCGCAAGCTGGCGGCCCAGGCGCATGGCGAAGCCCTGACCCAGGTGCTCGGCGCCTGGGAGCAGCGCGATGCCGCACGCCTGCCGAGCGTGCAGGAGCTCGGCCGCGCGGTCACGCCGGCGGTGCGCAGCAGCTGGTCGCAGGCGATCGGTGCGTCGCCGGCCGCGCGGGCCGACGAGGCCGCCGAAGCGCTGCTGCGCCTCGAAATGGCCGCCGAGGTGCCCACGCCCGCCGAGCAGCTCGAGGCGCGTCGTGCGCTGCAGCTCAAGCTGCTGACCAAGCGCGGCGATCCGGCGCCGGCCCAGACCTGGGGCCAGGACGCGGGCAAGGTGCTGGCGGCGGCGCACGACGCGACCAGCGCGCGGCGCCTGCAGAACGCGCTGAAGGCGCTGTTGCGCAAGTAGGAGACCGGCGCGCCGCCGCGGGCCTTGGGGCCCGTGGCGAGCCCGGCATTCCTCGGGCCGCCTCGTGCGGCCCCTCCTTTTTCCGACTTCCGACGATCGCCGCATGGCCTCCACACCCGACGTTTCCCCCGTATTGATCGCCGGCGGCGGCATCGGCGGCCTTTCGCTCGCGCTGACCCTGCACCAGATCGGCGTGCCCTGCCGCGTGTTCGAGGCGGTGCCCGCGCTGCAACCGCTGGGTGTGGGCATCAACCTGCAGCCCAACGCGGTGCGCGAGCTGCACGAACTCGGCATCGGCAACGACGTGCTCGACCGCATCGGCATCCAGGCGCGCGAGTGGGCGCTGGTCGGGCGCAACGGCAACGAGGTCTATGCCGAGCCGCGCGGCCTGCGCGCGGGCTACCGCTGGCCGCAGTACTCGCTGCATCGCGGCGAGCTGCAGATGCTGCTGTACCGCACGGCGCTCGAGCGGCTCGGGCCCGATGCCATCCAGCTCGGCCAGCGGGTCGCGGGCTATCGCAACGGCGCGCACGGAGTTATCGCGCTGATCGAGTCGCGCGACGGCCAGCGCAGCGAGGTCGAGGGCCGGCTGCTGATCGCGGCCGACGGCCTGCATTCGGCCGTGCGCGCGCAGATGCATCCGCAGCAGCCGCCGATCCAGTGGGGCGGCGCCATCATGTGGCGCGGCACCACGCCGGGCGTGCCGGTGCGCAGCGGCGCGTCCTTCGTCGGCGTCGGCTCGCTGCGGCACCGCGTGGTGCTCTATCCGATCTCGCCGCCCGATCCCGCCACGGGCCTGGCCACCATCAACTGGATCGCCGAGATCACGGTCGACAACGCCGAGGGCTGGACGCAGGGCGACTGGAACCGGCGCGTCGAGCTGAACGACTTCGCCCATCACTTCGAGGGCTGGGACTTCGGCTGGCTCGACGTGCCCTCGATGCTGCGCGGCGCGAAGGAGGTCTTCGAATACCCGATGATCGATCGCGACCCGGTGCCGACCTGGGTCGACGGCCATGTCGCGCTGCTCGGCGATGCCGCGCACGTGATGTACCCGGTGGGTTCCAACGGCGCGAGCCAGGCCATCGTCGATGCGCGCGTGCTCGGCGCTTCCATGCTCTCGCACGGCGTGACGCCGGCGGCGCTGCGCGCCTACGACGAGCGCCTGTGCGCCGACATCTCGGCGCTGGTGCTGCGCAACCGCGGTGCCGGTCCGTTCGGCCTGCTGGGCCTGGTCGACGAGCGCTGTGGCGGCGTGTTCGACGACATCGAGCAGGTCATTCCGGCGGCCGAGCGCGAGGCCTACATGGCGCGCTACAAGGCCGCGGCCGGCTTCGCGATCGAGACCCTCAACGCGGCGCCGTCGACGATCGCGCCGGGCGCGCGGGTCGCCGTCTAGCTTCTGCTCGGCGACGGGCCGAAGAAGCGGTCGAACAGCTCGAGCACGCCCGGAAAATCGCGCCCGAAGTTCGCGCGGTTCACGAAGTAGGCCTCGCAGGCCACCGCGAAGAATTCGCCGATCGAGGTCGCGCCATAGTCGTCGAGCCAGGGCGGCTCGGCGCCGAAGCGCTCGGCCATGATGGTCTGCTCGCGGAAGGCCTCGTAGGCGGGCTGCAGCACACCGAGCCAGGCCGCGCGGGCCTCGCGCACAGTGCGGCTGCCCGCGAAGCCCGGTGGCAGCGGCGGGCAGCCATCGGCATCGCCACCGCGCATGTCGATCTTGTGGGCGAATTCGTGGATCACGACGTTGTAGCCGCCCTCGCTGGTGACGCCGCTGGCCAGCACGTCCTGCCAGCTCAGCATCACCGGGCCGTGGTCCATGGCTTCGCCGGCCACCACTTCCTCGTACTCGTGGACCACCGAGGCCTCGTCGACCACCTTGCGCTGGGCGACCACCTCGGAGGGATGCACCACGATGCCGACGAAATCGTCGTACCAGACCAGGCCGCCGCGCAGGTGCAGCACCGGCAGCACGGCCTGCGCCGCGATCGCGAGCGCGACCTCGTCGGTGATGACGAAGCCCTGGGCGCCATGGAACTGCTTGTCGCGCAGGAACTGCGCCGTGAGCGCGCGCAGCCGCTCGACGTCGGCGACCGGGCGCTCGGCCAGGAAGGCATAGCGCGCGAGCGTGGCCTGCCAGGCGGCTTCGGGAATCGGGGGCAGGGCGCGCGGATGGCGCAGGCGGCGCAGCCAGTCGAGCATTGCGTCGGCAATCCCTAGCGCAGATCGACGCGCTGGGCGCCCGCCGGAGACAGGCACAGCAGCTGCGCACGCGGCGGATGCGCGGCGGCATCCCAGTCGCTGAGCACGAGGCGGCGCAGGCCGCCGCCGAGGTCGTGGTCGGCGGGACGGTGCGTGTGGCCGTGGATCAGCGTGCGTGCATCGGCACGCGCGAGCCAGTCGCGCGCGGCATCGGCATCGACATCGGCCCAGACCACCGAGGGATCGCGTTTGCGATCCTCGCTCTGCACGCGCATCGCACGTGCCAGGGCGCGGCGCTCGGCGAGCGGGCGCGCGAGAAAGGCCGACTGCCATTCGGGCGTGCGCACCTGGGCGCGAAAGCGCAGGTAGTCGGTGTCGTCCAGGCACAGCGCGTCGCCATGGCTCAACAGCCAGCGTTCGCCGTGCAGCACCAGCACCGTGGGATCGTCGAGCAGCGTGAGGCCACTTCGGGTGGCGAGCTCGGCGCCGACGAGGAAGTCGCGGTTGCCGTGCATGAAGAACACCGGCAGCCGCGCGGCCGTGCGGCGCAGCAGCTCGGCGCACTGGGCCTCGAAGCCCGGCTCGGCGGCTGCGTCGTCGCCGACCCAGACCTCGAACAGGTCGCCGAGGATCACCAGCGCGTCGGCCGGCGTGGTCTCGAGATAGCCGCGCCAGGCCTCGAAGGTGGCGGGCTCGCCGGCCTGCAGGTGCAGGTCGGAGATCAGGTCGACGGTGCGCCATGCGGCAGGCGCCACCAGTTCCGCGAAGGCCGCGGGAGGCGTGGCTGCCGTGTTCATGCCGCCGTCGGCCGTGCCGTCATTCGCCGACGACGACGGCCTTCTCGATCACGACGTCCTCGAGCGGCACGTCGTCATGGAAGCCCTTGCGGCCGGTCTTCACGGCCTTGATCTTGTCGACCACCTCGGTGCCCTTGACCACCTTGCCGAACACGGCGTAGCCCCAGCCCTGTGCCGAGGGCGCGGTGTGGTTGAGGAAGCCGTTGTCGGCCACGTTGATGAAGAACTGCGCGGTGGCCGAGTGCGGCGCGCTGGTGCGGGCCATGGCGACGGTGTAGACATCGTTCTTGAGGCCGTTGTTGGCTTCGTTCTCGATCTCGGCGCCGGTGGGCTTCTGCTTCATGCCGGGCTCGAAACCGCCGCCTTGCACCATGAAGCCGGGGATCACGCGGTGGAACACCGTGTTGTCGTAGTGGCCCTTCTTCACGTACTCGATGAAGTTGGCGGCCGACTTCGGCGCCTTCGCGGCGTCGAGTTCGAGCGTGATGACGCCGAGGTTCTGGATATGCAGGTCGACTTGGGGATTGCTCATGCTGATGCTCCTTGAAAGGGGTGGATGCCTGGCGGGGCCGGCTTACTTCGCCAGGGTGGCGGACTGGATCACGACGGGCGTGACCGGCACGTTCTGCATGCCGTTCTTGTTGCCGGTGGCGACGCCGCGGATCTTGTCGACCACGTCGGTGCCCGCCACCACCTTGCCGAACACCGTGTAGCCGTAGCCGTCGGGGTTCGGGGCGTTGAGCGAGTCGTTGTTCTTCACGTTGATGAAGAACTGCGAGGTGGCCGAGTTCGGGTTGCCGGTGCGCGCCATGGCGATCGTGTACTTGTCGTTCTTCAGGCCGTTGCTCGCCTCGAGCGGGATCGGCGCGCGCGTGGGCTTCTGCTGCAGGTCGGCCGTGAAGCCGCCGCCCTGGATCATGAAGCCGTCGATCACGCGGTGGAAGACGGTGCCGTCGTAGTGCTTGTCCTTGACGTACTGCAGGAAGTTCTCGACCGTCTTCGGCGCCTTGGCCGCATCGAGCTCGACCACGATGTCGCCGGCCGAGGTCGCGAGCTTCACGCGCTGCTGCGCCTGGGCATGGGCCGTGGCGGCGATGGCGAGGGTGGCCGCGAGCACGAAGGCACCGCGGCGGCTGAAACGGGAGAGGGCTTGGATCGTCAAGGAAGAGCTCCGTGTCCGAGGGATGAAAAGGATGAAGGCCGGCCGTGAGAGCGCGAGCCTGCGGCAAACGTTCCGGTGTGCGGCTGCGCGGGTGCGTGCGAGCGGCTGGCTTTCGCCGCCTACTTGCTGGTGCGGCCCACCGGCTTGCGCACCACGGGCGCGGCGCCGGGCAGTGCGGCCGCGTCGGCCTCGGTCTTCGGCGTGAAGATCTGGCGGATCAGTTCCAGCTTCGGGGCCACGCTGGTGTTGGTGGTCGCGAAGCGCTGCGCCTTGGTGTAGGACTGGGCAGCGAGGCGCGCATACACGTCGCCGAGGTTTTCCTCGGCCGTGGCGTAGTTGGGATTGAGCTTGAGCGCGGTCTCGAGCGCATCGCGCGCCTTGTCGAACTGGCTCTGCGAGGCATAGAGCGCCGCGAGGTTGTTGTAGGGCTCGGGCAGTTCGGGGAAGTCCTGCGTGAGCTGGGTGAAGGTCTTGACGGCCTCGTCCTTCTTGCCCTGCTCGGTGAGGATCACGCCGCGCAGGAAGCGCATCTGCGGATCGCGCGGCTTGCCGGCGATGTAGGTGTCGGCCTTGGCCAGCGCCTCGTTCGATTTGCCCTGGCGCAGCAGCAGGTTGACGTCGTCGTAGTCGTTGGCCTGGGCCGCGGAGGCCCACAGGCCGAACAGCAGGGCGATGGCGATCGAAAGTCTGGGAAACACGGCGTTCTTCATGAAGCCTCTGCAAAAGTGCGGCACGAATGCTGCGGAATTGGGGGCGGGGTGGAGCCGGGTCGGGAGCAAGCCTTGCGCTGCGCAAGGGCTCGAAAACACCCGGAAGAAGACTCGGCGGCAGCCGTTTATACTGCCCGGCATTGTAGCCGAGGGGCCCTGTCCAGCCGCCTCGTCGCCACAGCCCCATCACCCCTGAAAACACCGTCGTTCGCCCGCATCGCACGAGCGCGACACGACGCTTTCCGAATCTCATGAGTCTGCGCATCTACAACACGCTTTCGCGTGAACTGGAGGAGTTCTCCCCTTTGCGGCCCGGTCAGGTGCGCATGTACGTCTGCGGCATGACGGTCTACGACTTCTGCCACCTGGGCCATGCGCGCTCGATGATCGCCTTCGACGTGGTCCAGCGCTGGCTCAAGACCAGCGGCTTCGCCGTGACCTACGTGCGCAACATCACCGACATCGACGACAAGATCATCCGCCGCGCGGTCGAGAACGGCGAGAGCATCCGCTCGCTGACCGACCGCATGATCGATGCGCTGCACGAGGACGCCGATGCGCTTGGCATCGAGCGCCCCACGCACGAGCCGCGCGCCACCGAGTTCATTCCGCAGATGCTGTCGATGATCGGCACGCTCGAGCAGAAGGGCCTGGCCTATCGCGCGCCCAACGGCGACGTGAACTACGCGGTGCGCAAGTTCCCCGGCTACGGCAAGCTCAGCGGCAAGTCGCTCGACGAGCTGCATGCGGGCGAGCGCGTGGCCGTGCTCGACGGCAAGGACGATCCGCTCGACCCGGTGCTCTGGAAGAGCGCCAAGCCCAGCGAGCCCGACGAGGTGAAGTGGGCCAGCGAGTTCGGACCCGGCAGACCGGGCTGGCACATCGAATGCTCGGCCATGGCCTGCGACCTGTTGGGCGAACGCTTCGACATCCATGGCGGCGGCGCCGACCTGCAGTTCCCGCACCACGAGAACGAGATCGCGCAATCCGAAGGCGCGACCGGCCAGGCGCCGTTCGCGCGCACCTGGATGCACAACGGCTTCATCAACGTCGACGACGAGAAGATGTCCAAGAGCCTGGGCAACTTCTTCCTGATCCGCGACGTGCTCAAGAAGTACGACGCCGAGACCATCCGCTTCTTCGTCGCGCGCACGCACTACCGCAGCCCGCTGAACTACAGCAACGTGCATCTCGACGATGCGCGCAACTCGCTCAAGCGCCTCTACACCGCGCTCGACGCGGTGGCGCCGGCGAGCGTGGCGATCGACTGGACGCAGCCGCACGCGGCCCGCTTCAAGGCCGCGATGGACGAGGACTTCGGCACGCCCGAGGCGATCGCCGTGCTGTTCGAGCTCGCGGGCGAGGTCAATCGCACGCGCTCGGCCGAGAGCGCGGGCCTGCTCAAGGCGCTGGGCGGCGTGCTCGGCCTGCTGCAGGACAGCCCACAGGCCTTCCTGCAGGCGGGCAGCGCGCTCGACGACGCGGCCATCCAGGTGCTGATCGCACAGCGTGCCGATGCCAAGGCCGCGAAGAATTTCGCCGAGGCCGACCGCATCCGCAAGGAGCTGCTCGACCAGGGCATCGTGCTCAAGGACTCGCCCACCGGCACCACCTGGGCCGTTGCCCAGTGAACGGAACGACCAATCCCATGCCCACCCTGCCCAAGACGAGCGTCGAGATCATCACGCCGGACTATTGGGAGGAGGCCTGCAGGCACCTGTCCAAGAAGGATCGCGTGATGAAGCGGTTGATTCCGCAGTTCGGCGACGCCTGCCTCGAATCGCATGGCGACGCCTTCGTCACGCTGGCGCGCAGCATCGTCGGGCAGCAGATCTCGGTGAAGGCCGCGCAATCGGTCTGGGACCGCTTCGCCGCGCTGCCGCGCAAGCTCACGCCGCGCAACGTGCTCAAGCTCAAGGTCGACGACATGCGTGCGGCCGGCCTGTCGGTGCGCAAGATCGACTACTTGGTCGACCTGGCGCTGCACTTCGACTCGGGCAAGGTGCATGTCGACGCCTGGAACGACATGGCCGACGAGCTCATCATCGACGAGCTCGTCGCCATCCGCGGCATCGGCCGTTGGACCGCCGAGATGTTCCTGATCTTCCACCTGATGCGGCCCAACGTGCTGCCCGTGGACGACCTGGGGCTGCTCAACGGCATCAGCGTCAACTATTTTTCGGGGGATCCGGTCAGCCGCAGCGATGCCCGCGACGTGGCCGTGGCCTGGGCCCCGTATTGCAGCGTGGCGACTTGGTATATTTGGCGCTCTCTCGACCCGGCGCCGGTCGTCGCATACTGAAAAACAGGAGAAGACGTTGGCGAAACGAACCTTCCTAGACTTCGAGCAACCCATCGCGGAACTCGAAACCAAGATCGAAGAATTGCGCTATGTGCAGACCGAATCCGCGGTCGACATCTCGGAAGAAATCGATCAGCTCGGCAAAAAGAGCCAGCAGCTCACCAAGGACATCTACAGCGACCTGACGCCCTGGCAGATCACCAAGATCGCACGGCATCCGGAGCGCCCCTACACGCTCGACTACGTCCACGAGATCTTCACCGACTTCGTCGAGCTGCACGGCGACCGCCATTTCTCCGACGACCTCTCGATCGTCGGCGGCCTCGCGCGCTTCAACGGCACGCCCTGCATGGTGCTCGGCCACCAGAAGGGCCGCGACACCAAGGAGCGCACCGCGCGCAACTTCGGCATGAGCAAGCCCGAGGGCTACCGCAAGGCGTTGCGTCTCATGAAGACGGCCGAGAAGTTCAAGCTGCCGGTCTTCACCTTCGTCGACACGCCCGGTGCCTATCCCGGCATCGACGCCGAGGAGCGCGGCCAGTCCGAGGCCATCGGCCGCAACATCTTCGAAATGGCGCAGCTCGAGGTGCCGATCATCGTGACCATCATCGGCGAGGGCGGCTCCGGCGGCGCGCTGGCGATCTCGGTCGGCGACCAGGTGCTGATGCTGCAGTACTCCGTGTATTCGGTGATCAGCCCCGAAGGCTGCGCCTCGATCCTCTGGAAGACCAGCGAGAAGGCGCAGGAAGCCGCCGACGCGCTCGGCATCACCGCGCACCGTCTCAAGGCCCTGGGCCTGGTCGACAAGATCGTGAGCGAGCCGGTGGGCGGCGCGCACCGCGACCATCGCCAGATGGCCGCCTTCCTCAAGCGCGCGCTCAACGATGCGTTCCGCCAGGTCAGCGACCTGAAGCCGCGCGAACTGCTCGACCGCCGCTACGAGCGCCTGCAAAGCTACGGCCGCTTCACCGACACCAAGGCCGACGCCGGCCGCTGAGCCGGCCGCGGCACCGCCATGACCGCCGCCTTCGAACGGGCCATGGCCGCGTTCGAGCCGGCGCATCTGCCGCTGGCCGTGGGCTTCAGCGGCGGCGCCGATTCCACTGCACTGCTGGCCGCCTGCGCCGCGCGCTGGCCGGGCCAGGTGCGTGCCTTGCACGTGCACCACGGCCTGCAGTCGGCGGCCGACGATTTCGAACGCCATTGCCGCGCGGTCTGCGAGCGGCTCGGCGTTCACGTGAGCGTGCGGCGCGTCGATGCGCGCCATGCGGCCGGCGACAGCCCCGAGGATGCGGCGCGGCGCGCGCGCTACGAGGCCTTGGCCGCGATGGCGAGCGAGCAGGGCGTGCGCGCCATCGCGTTGGGCCACCACGCCGACGACCAGGTCGAGACCCTGCTGCTGGCCCTGTCGCGCGGCGCGGGGCTGCCGGGTCTTTCGGCCATGCCAGCGCATGCGTTGCGCGGCGGCATCGATTTCCACCGGCCGCTGCTCGCGGTGCCGGGCAGCGAGATCCGCGCATGGCTCGCGGCCACCGGGCTGCCCTGGATCGAGGACCCGACCAACACCGACGCGCGCTTCACGCGCAACCGCATCCGCGCCGTGCTGCTGCCCGCGCTGGCCGAGGCCCTCCCGCAGTTCCGCGGCACCTTCGCGCGCAGCGCCGGCCATGCGGCGCAGGCGCAGCAACTGCTCGACGAGGTCGCGGCGCAGGACCTCGAGGCCGCCGGCGAGCCGCCGCGGATCGCCGCGCTGCAGGCGCTGTCGCGCGCACGCCAGGCCAATCTGCTGCGCCACTGGCTCGTGCGCACGCATGGCCGCGCACCGAGCGCGGCGCAGCTCGACCAACTGCTCGACCAGGTCCGCGCCTGCACCACGCGCGGCCACCGGATCCACCTCAAGGTGGCCGACGGTTTCGCCGAACGCAGGGGGGATCGGCTGCATTGGTACAATGCCCCGCCCTCGCCACCAGCCTCGCGCTGACAGCCTGCGGGGCGCCGCCTTCGCCGCATGCGCCGCATATGGTTGAAGCGCGGGATTTTTCTTCTCTCAGAATTCACCCATGGCATTGATCGTTCACAAATACGGCGGCACGTCGATGGGCTCGACCGAGCGCATCCGCAATGTCGCCAAGCGCGTCGCCAAGTGGGCGCGCGCCGGCCACCAGATGATGGTGGTCCCGAGTGCCATGAGCGGCGAAACCAATCGCCTGCTCGGCCTGGCGAAAGAGCTCGCACCCAGCAAACCGGCCGAGGCGCACAACCGCGAACTCGACATGCTCGCCTCCACCGGCGAACAGGCCTCGTCGGCGCTGCTGGCGATCGCGCTGCAGGCCGAGGGCGTGGAGGCCGTGAGCTACGCAGGCTGGCAGGTGTCGGTGCGCACCGACAGCTCCTACACCAAGGCCCGCATCGAGAGCATCGACGACGCCCGCGTGCGCGCCGACCTCGCGGTCGGCCGCGTGGTCGTCATCACCGGCTTCCAGGGCGTGGACGATGCCGGCAACATCACGACGCTGGGCCGCGGCGGCAGCGACACCTCGGCGGTGGCGATCGCGGCCGCGATGAAGGCCAACGAGTGCCTGATCTACACCGACGTCGACGGCGTCTACACCACCGACCCGCGCGTCGAGCCCGATGCGCGCCGCCTCTCGACCGTGAGCTTCGAGGAGATGCTCGAGATGGCGAGCCTGGGCTCCAAGGTGCTGCAGATCCGCTCGGTGGAATTCGCCGGCAAGTACAAGGTGCCGCTGCGCGTGCTGTCCAGCTTCACGCCCTGGGACATCGACATCAATGAAGAGGCCAAGTCCGGCACGCTGATCACTTTCGAGGAAGACGAAAACATGGAACAAGCCGTCGTATCCGGCATCGCTTTCAACCGCGACGAAGCCAAGATCTCGGTGCTCGGCGTGCCCGACAAGCCGGGCATCGCGTATCACATCCTCGGTGCGGTGGCCGACGCCAACATCGAAGTCGACGTGATCATCCAGAACCTCAGCAAGGACGGCAAGACCGACTTCAGCTTCACGGTGCATCGCAACGAGTACGCGCGCACCGTCGACCTGCTGCAGGCCAAGGTCATGCCTTCGCTGGGCGCGACCGAGATCGTCGGCGACACCAAGATCTGCAAGGTCAGCATCGTGGGCATCGGCATGCGCAGCCACGTGGGCGTGGCGAGCAAGATGTTCCGCGTGCTGAGCGAAGAGGGCATCAACATCCAGATGATTTCGACCAGCGAGATCAAGACCTCGGTCGTGATCGACGAAAAATATATGGAGTTGGCAGTGCGCGCGTTGCACAAAGCCTTCGATCTGGACCAACCGGCCGCCTGAGTGATGGCATAATCTCGGCTTCTTTCAGGAACTGTGACCGAGTGGCCGAAGGTGCTCCCCTGCTAAGGGAGTATGGGGTGTAGAGCCTCATCGAGGGTTCGAATCCCTCCGGTTCCGCCAAGACCCGTGCCGAGGACGAAAGTCCAAGGACGGAAAAGCCCAGAAGCATCGCTGCTTCTGGGCTTTTTTCTTGGCCGCTCGGAATGCGCTCTGGGTGGCGCTTCCTTCTTTTCGTTCCTTCGCGGCCTGACAGCACGGCAGCGGTATCGCACCGCCGCCCGATCGCTTCGTCTACTGCCCGAGCGCCGACAGCTGTGCCGCCGGCATCGCAGGCAGCACCGCCGGCATGCTGTCCACCAGTCGCACTTCCAGCGGATCGCAGGGCGCGCCATTCTGGCGGCCGTCGAAGCGCACGCGGATGTGCGAATGGGTCGCGCCGGTGATGGTGCCCAGGCGTCCGTCGCAGAACACGCGGCTGCCGCGTTGGAACTGCAGGCCGAAACGATCGTTGATCTCCTTGAAGCTCATCAGTACCTCCTGTTGTCGATGGGCTGGAGCGATGGTCGGGCTGTTTAACAAACGTTGCCGTCAGTTACCTGATGTCTTCGGCTGTAGGCCGAATCGCGCACGTGACGAAGGTCAAAACCTTAGCGCCGGGTCTGCCAAGCCTTGTGAACCGAACCACTCCAGGGCGTGGGGTGGGGGCGATGTGGCTGTGAAAACGTGAACTGTGAATCCGCAAGCGTGTGTTATTCACAAACAGCCAGTGCAAAACGTAACCTGATTCTTCTCTGGCATGCGGGGAGGAATTAACTTACGTAACTCGTCACATAAAAAAGGTACAGGGAGTGACAAACACATTGCAGGACAGCTTCGCCTGTCGCGTCAGCATGCCCATCGCCACGGCCGAAGAGCGGTGTTTTCGTTATGTTCCGGCGGTCGCCGTCTTTCGCCGGATCCCGCCCGAAACGCTCGACACCTGGTTGATGCCCAACGGAAAGGCCCGCGGCGACCGCGAGCTCGCGAGCGAGGTCCTGATCGAGGTCAGGCACGCGGGCGACGACAGCGGCGCCACGCCGCAGCGTTTCGACCTGTCGGAGGTACTCGACGTCGGTCGGGCCGCGTCGCTGTTCGTCTCGACCTTCCTCTCGAGCCTGCCGCGGCCCTGAGCCGGGCCGTCGGCCGCCCGCCGGCGGTCTGGCGGATCGGAACTCCGGGCGAAATCCTGCCGGATTGCTAGCAAATCCCTTCCGCTTTTGCGCGGAAAGCGTGACTTTGTTCCGGCGGGAATGTTAACTTTTGTTGTCGATTTCGGGCGTGCGTCCTAAGATTGGTCGCACATGCACGCCCCATCCCTCGTTCTCGAACTGCCGGACCACTGGACCGGCGCCTTCGAACCCACGATGAACGCCGACGGCTCCTGCGCCGGAGTGGCCGAGATCTTCCTGGACGGCGTCCCGCGCTGCGCCCTGGTGATTTCCGAGCAGCCGACCTGGGACATCGCCTTCCAGCGCGCCCAGTCCAAGGCAGTCCAGTTCGTGCGCGCCTGGACCTGCAGCGCCGACTGAGCCCGGGCGCTGCGGGCGCTCAGCCCGCCTTCGCCGTTTCCCTCAGCAGGTCACGCCGCCGTCGATGACCAGGCTCTGCCCGGTCATGAAGGCACCCGCGCGCGAAGCCAGGAACACGGCCGCGCCCGCGATCTCGTCGGGGTCGCCGATGCGCCGCAGCGGCGTGCTCTCGGTGCGGCGGCGCAGGTTCTCGGGGTCTTCCCAGAGCGCGCGCGCGAAGTCGGTCTTGATCAGGCCCGGCGCGATGCAGTTCACGCGCACGTTGTGCGGCCCGTACTCCACCGCGAGGTTGCGCGCGAGCTGGAAGTCGGCCGCCTTCGAGACGTTGTAGGCGCCGATCACCGGCGAGCCACGCAGGCCGCCGATCGACGAGACGATGATGATCGAGCCTTCCTTGCGCTCGATCATCTGCGGCACCGCGAAGTTGATCAGCCAGTGGTTGGCGATCACGTTGTTCTCGAGGATCTTGCGGAACTGGTCGTCCTCGATGCCGGCCAGCGGGCCGTAGTAGGGGTTCGAGGCGGCATTGCACACCACGATGTCGACGCGCCCGAGCTGGCGCGTGGTCTCCTCGACCAGGTGGCGCAGCTCTTCCTTCGACGAGATGTTGGCCGGGATCGAGATCGCGGCGCCCGCGCCGTGCGCGGCGTTGATGGCGTCGCGCACCTCGGCGCAGGGCTCGGGCTTGCGCGACGAGATCACGACCTTCGCGCCGTGCTCGGCCAGGCGCTCGGCGATGGCGCGGCCGATGCCACGCGAGGAACCGGTGACGATGGCCACCTTGCCGGCCAGCGAGAACAAGGACATGGTTTTGTGTCTCCTCGAAGTTGTCAGTCCGCGTAGCGCCCGTACTCCATGCGCGCGATGGAGCGGTTGTGCACCTCGTCGGGTCCGTCGGCCAGCCGCATCGTGCGCATGCTGGCGTACTGCTTGGCCAGGCCGAAGTCGGTGGTGACGCCGGCCGCGCCATGGGCCTGGATCGCCATGTCGATGATGCGCAGCGCGGTGCGCGGCGCCGCCACCTTGATCATCGCGATCTCCAGCCGCGCCACCTTGTTGCCCACGCGGTCCATCAGGTCGGCCGCCTTGAGGCACAGCAGGCGCGTCATCTCGATGTCGATGCGGGCCTCGGCCACGCGCTGCTCCCACACCGACTGGTCGGCGATGCGCTTGCCGAAGGCGGTGCGCGACTGCAGCCGGCGCACCATCTTCTCGAGCGCCACCTCGGCGCCGCCGATCGAGCGCATGCAGTGGTGGATGCGTCCGGGGCCGAGCCGACCCTGCGCGATCTCGAAGCCGCGGCCCTCGCCGAGCAGCAGGTTCGCCGCCGGCACGCGCACGTCGCGGAACACCACTTCGGCATGGCCGTGCGGCGCATCGTCGAAGCCGAACACCGGCAGCATGCGCACGATCTCGATGCCGGGCGTGTTCAGCGGCACGAGGATCTGCGACTGCTGCGAATGGCGCGGTGCCTCGGGATCGGTCTTGCCCATCACGATGGCGATCTCGCAGCGCGGATCGCCCACGCCCGAGGACCACCACTTGCGGCCGTTGATCACGTAGTGGTCGCCGTCGCGGCGGATCGAGGTCTCGATGTTGGTGGCGTCGGAGGAGGCCACGTCGGGCTCGGTCATCAGGAAGGCCGAGCGGATCTTCCCTTCGAGCAGCGGCTGCAGCCAGCGCTTCTTGTGCGCCTCGCTGCCGTAGCGGATCAGCACCTCCATGTTGCCGGTGTCGGGCGCCGAGCAGTTGAAGACCTCGGAGGCGAAGCCGACCTTGCCCATTTCCTCGGCGCAGACGGCGTACTCGAGGTTGGTGAGCCCGGCGCCCTTGTAGGGGCTGTCGGAGGGCACCGAATCGAGCGGCAGGAACAGGTTCCACAGCCCGGCCTCGCGTGCCTTGGCCTTGAGCTCCTCCACGATCGGCACGACCTGCCAGCGGTTCTCGCCGAAGCCCTGCATCTGCGCCATGTAGGTGGGCACGGCGGGGTAGACGTGCGCCTTCATGAAGGCGATCACGCGATCGCGCCAGTGCACTTGCTTGTCGGACAGGGTGAAGTCCATGACGGTCTCCTCTTTCTTCGTTGGTCGGATCCGGCGCGAGCCGGGCCTGGCGACGATAGCAAGGGCGCCGTTCCAGTACAAACCGGGCATTCCAAAATGGTGGAACATAGGTGACTCGCATGGCTGATGCCGATGAATGCGCGAATACTTGTTCTTCGATTCCTGCTCGGTATCATCGCGGCCCACCGTCCTTCCCGCCGCCGAAGAAGCTTGCCCCCATGACCGCTGTCACCGCCCGCGAGCCGCAGACCGCGCGTTTCCAGGAAAAGCGCGATGCCATCCTCAACGCGGCCGCGGCGCAGTTCAACGCACAGGGCGTCAAGGGCGCGACCCTGGCCGGCATCGCGGCCAGCGTGGGCCTGGTGACCAACAGCGTCACCTACTACTACCGCAAGAAGGAAGACCTGGCCACCGCCTGCTTCCTGCGCGCCATCGTGCTGTTCGACGGCATCGCCGAGAGCGCGGCGCGCGAGGCCACGGTCGAGGCACGGGTGCGTGCCTTCCTCGCGGGCCATGCCGCGCTGCTGGCGGCGGTGGCGCTCGGCGAGCATCCGCCGGTGGTGGTCTTCAGCGACGTGCGCGCGCTGCCGAGCCCGCAGCTCGAGACGGTGCACACCGCCTACACCGGCATGTTCCGCCGTGTGCGCGGCCTGCTCAAGGATCCGGCCACGGCGCACTGGCCGCGCGAGGTGCGCAATGCGCGCACCCACCTGCTGCTGTCGCTGGTGCACTGGCTGCCGGCCTGGTTCGGCCGCTACGAGGAGGCGCAGTATCCGCGCATGATCGCGCGCGTGGCCGACGTCGTGCTCAACGGGCTTGGTGCGCCGGCTGCGCGATGGGAAGCGGCTGCGCTGTCCGATGAGGCGGTGCTGCACGCGCCCACCGACAACGCCGCGATGGATGCCTTCCTGCGCGCGGCCACCGCGCTGCTCAACGAGCAGGGCTACCGCGGCGCCTCGGTCGACAAGATCTCGGCGCGGCTCAACGTCACCAAGGGCTCGTTCTATCACCACAACGACAACAAGCTGGACCTGATCTCGGCCTGCTTCGAGCGCACCTTCGAGGTCATCCGTCGCGCCTTCGACCTCGCCGAGCAAACGGGCGGCAGCGGCTGGCAGCGCGCGGGCCTGGCGGCGCGCATGCTGGTGCGCTTCCAGCTCTCGGCCGAGGGCCCGCTGCTGCGCCTCTCGTCGACCAGTGCGCTGCCCGAGGCGGCCGACCGCGCGCAGATTCACAGGACGCTGCAGCAGCGCATCGAGCGCATGGCGGCGATGCTGGTCGACGGTCTCGTCGACGGATCGCTGCGGCCGCTCGATGCCGCGATCGCGGCGCAGCTGGTGGTGGGCCTGATCAACGGCGCGGCCGAGCTGCACCGCTGGGTGCCCGATGCGAGCGAGGCCTCGGTGGTCGAGCTCTACGTGCGGCCGATCTTCATGGGGCTGCTCAGCGAGGCGAACGCGGCCACCTGAAGCGCAGGGCTCACATGCGCGCGCGATGTGCCTCGTAGCCGGGCTCGAGTTCCACGTCCATCGACTGCAGGAAGCGGCTCACGCAGACATAGAAGCTCGCGGTCAGCACCAGCTCGACCACGGCCGCGTCGTCGAAGCCGCGCGCCCTGAGCTGCGCCACGGTGGCCGCCGAGGCCGAGGGACCGCGCGTGACCTCCTCGGCGAGCTGCAGCACCGCGCGCGCGTCGGCATCGAAGAGATCGCTGTCGCGCCAGTGTGCGAGCGCGTCGATCTGCGCCTCGCTCACGCCGGCTTCGGTGGCCATCGGCAGGTGATGGGCCCATTCGTAGGCGGTGCCCGAGAGCTGCGCGCCGCGCAGGATCATCAGCTCGCGCAGCAGTCGCGGCGTCTTCGCATTCAGGCGCAGCGGCCACGCGAAGTCGAGCCAGCCGCGGAACAGCTCGGGCGCGGTGCCCAGCACGCGGTAGAGATGGGGCAGGTGGAAGTCCGGCCCGCGCGCGGCGCGCACGCGCTCGAACAGCGCCGCGGCGGCTGGATCCTCGGGATGCTCGGGCAGCAGGGGAACGCGGGGCATGGCGCTGGGTCCTCGGTCGGTGGATGTCAGGCGGCGCGGGTGTCGGGCCGCAGGCCGGGCGAGGGCACGTTGCCGGCCGTGGCGCCCGCGTCGACCGGCAGGATCACGCCCGTGACCCAGCGCGCCTCGTCGCTCGCGAGGTAGGCCACGGCCTGGCCCACGTCCCAGCCCGAGCCCTCGGTCTGCAGCAGCGAACGCTTGCGGCGCTGCTCGCGCACCTCGGGCGTCATGCGGCCCGCGACCATCGGCGTGTAGACCATGCCGGGCGCCACGCAGTTGACGCGGATGCCCTCGACGCCGTGGTGCGCGGCCATGGCGCGGGTCATGTTGACCACCGCGCCCTTCGAGGTCGGATAGAGCAGCGCCGGCGTGCCGCCGATCAGGCCCGCGACCGAGGCGATGTTGACGATGGCGCCGCGGCCCAGCTTGCGCATCTCGGGGATCGCGTACTTCGCCATCAGCATCATCGAGGTGACGTTGACGCGCAGCGCGTGGTCCCATTCCTCGAGGTCGAGATCGACCGCATTGCCGGCCGGCCCGCCGATGCCGACGTTGTTGACCAGGATGTCGACCCGGCCCCAGGCCTCGACCGCGTGGGCCACGGCCTGGCGGCATTGCGCGGCGTCCGACACGTCGCAGGCCAGGGCGCGCGCGTTGCCGCCCTCGGCCGCGATCATGCGTTCGGTCTCGCGCGCGCAGTCGAGTTGCGCATCGAGCAGCAGCACGCGCGCGCCGCGGCGCGCGAGCAGGAGGGCGGCGGCGCGGCCGTTGCCGATCTCGGCGCTGCGCGAGCCGGCGCCGGTCACGATCGCGACGCGGCCTTCGAGGCTGCTGCTGGCGGCTTCGGCATGGGGAGTGGAAGCGGTGGATGTGTTCACGGTGCGGGCGCGGAGCCGGGGACGGTGGAGGGAATGGTCCGCAGCTTAAGTCGCGAGGCCGGCACCGACGAACGGTGTTTCTCCCAGGGTGAATCGTTTCATCGATCAGTGTAGGGCGGTCGGACGGGCCACCGCGGAAGAGGATCAGGCCGCGCGCTTGCGCGGCTTCGGGGCGGCCTGCGCGGGCACCGGCCCGCACGAGCCGCGCAGCACGAACCGCGTGGGCGCGAGCACGCGGCGCGGTGGTGCATCGGGCGCGTCGCGCATGCGCTCGAGCAGCATGCTCACGCCGTCCTCGGCCGCGCGGTCGAGGTCCACCGTCACGCTGCTGATCGGCGGGTGGTGGCTGCGCGCGAAGTCGGGGTCGCCCAGGGTGACGAGCGAGATGTCCCGCGGAATGCGCAGGCCCTGCGCGGCGATGGCGTTGAGCACGTCGGCCAGCACGCTGGTGCCGAGCGTGACCAGCGCGGTGGGCCGCACCGGGCCCTCGAGCAACTGCGTGACCGCGTCGAAGGCGGGGCTGGTGGAGGTCGGCAGCCGCACGACGTGCGCGGGCCGCGCCGCCAGGCCGCTGGCCTCGAGCCCGGCCTCGAAGCCCTCGATGCGGCGGCGCATCGGCCGGTTCTGCATGTCGGCCACCACCAGGCCCATCTCGCGATGGCCCAGGCTTGCGAGGTGCAGCACGGCCTCCTTCACGCCGCGCGGATGGTCGAACAGCAACTGGTCCTGCGCCACGTCCATGTCGCGGTCGAGGATCACGGCCGGGATGCCGAGCTTCTCGACTGCCTCGAGCACCGCCGGGTCGCGCTCGTTTCCCGGCGCGATGATCACGCCGTCCATGCGGCGGCCCTGGAACATCGCGAGGATCTCGAGCTCCCACTGCGGATCGTTGAGGCTGTTGGCCAGCAGCACCATGTAGCCGGCCTCGCGCAGCTTGGCCTCGAAGGTGCGGTAGAGCTTGGCGTAGAGCGGGTTGGCGACGTCGGTGAACATGCAGCCCACCGTGCGCGAGCTGCGCGAGCGCAGCGCCTGCGCCGCGTGGTTGAGCCGGTAGTCGAGCTCGCGCATCGCGCGCTCGACGCGCTCGCGCAGCGCGGGGCTCACGTTCTCGACCTTGTTGATCACGCGCGAGACGCTGCCCAGCGACACGCCGGCGAGCGTGGCCACGTCCTTGATGCTCGCCGTGCCGGCCTTGGGTTTCATGCGCAGTGCGGTGCTCGTGCCCGAAAGCGCGAGATTCTATGCACCGGGGTCCGGCTCAGGGCGTTGCTGCCGCGGGCGCCACCATGCGCTGCAGGAAGGGTTGGCGCGCGAACACCGCGTCGCGCGGACCGGCATCGACCACGCGGCCGGCCTCCATCAGCACCACCGCGTCGAAGCGCTCGAGCAGGCTGAGCCGGTGCACCGAGGCCACCACGCAGGCGCGCGGAAAGGCCTGCGCGATGCGTTCGAGCACGCGCGCCTCGGTGGCGGCGTCGAGCGCGCTCGTGGGTTCGTCGAGCAGCAGCAGCGAGCTGCCCTGGGCCGCGAGCACGCCGCGCGCCAGGCACAGCCGCTGGCGCTGGCCACCCGAGAGGTTGAAGCCGCGCTCCGACACCGCCGTGTCGAGGTCGCCATGCGTGGCGGCCAGCACCTCGTCGAAGGTGCTCGCATGCAGCGCGGCGCGCAGCGCCTCGTCGTCGAAGGGCAGGCCGAAGGCGAGGTTCTCGCGCACGCTGGCCTCGAACAGCTCGGTCTCCTGCGGGATCAGCGTGGCGATGCGGCGCAACTGCGTCCAGTCGGCGGGCTGGCCGTCGAGCGCGAGCACGCCGCCCTGCGGCGCATAGAGGCCCGCGAGCACGCGCAGCAAGGTACTCTTGCCGCCACCGCTCGGGCCGACCAGCGCCACGCGTTCGCCGCGCCGCAATGCGAGCGACACCGCGTGCAGGCCGCCGCGCGGGCGCTCCTCGCCGGAGGCCGTCGTCGTTGCGGGTGCGCTGCCGCGCGGTGCGTAGTTCCAGTCCAGCGCATCGACGGCCAGCGTCTGCCAGGCGGCCTCGGCATCGATGCGCTCGCTTGCGGGCACCTGCTCGGGCGGCGTGGCCAGCGAGTCGCCCTTCGGCGCGTCCCAGATCGGCGCGGCGCTGCCGTAGTCGGTGTGCATGCGCGCGAAGAAGCTGAAGTTGGCCGCCACCGAGGTGACCACGCCCGCGGCCTGCTGCGCGTACTGGTAGATCATGAACACGCCGCCCAGCATCACGGCCTGGCCCGGCGTGCGCGACTGCCAGACGTAGATGACCACCAGCCCCCAGGTCAGCGCCAGGCCCATCAGGTCGACCGCGAACCACTTGCCCTCGTTGAGCACCACGGTGCGCTTCAGCGGTTCGGACACCGCGCGCATGCGCCGGCGCAGCAGCAGTCGCGAAGCACCCTGCAGCCGCAGGCCGATCACGGTCGAGGCATTGCCGAGGAAGTCGAGCAGCGCCGCCACGTAGCGGCGGTCGGCGTCGTTCTCGGTGCGCGCCAGCCGCATCAGCGCGCGGTCGATGCGCAGGATCACGACCGCGATCAGCACGTAGCCCGCGAGCGCCGTGGCCCCGCTGGTGCGCGACAGCAGCGCCAGCGCCACCAGCGGCCCGACGAAGTTGACGAGGTTGGTGAGCCAGATGAACTGGTTCTGCGCGAAGTCCGACAGCGCGCGGCTGGCCTGGTGCACCCGGTGCTGCAGCTCGCCCGAATGGTGGCCGTCGTGCCAGGCCAGCGGCGCCGCGGCGATGCGCGCATAGAGCTGGTCGGCCAGCGTCTCGCGCACCTTCACGCCCACGTTGCGCTCGAGGATGCGGCCCGGCCCGTGCAGCGCCCAGGCGCCCACGTAGACCCCGGCCAGCGTGGCGATCCAGCGACCGGCGCCGCCGAAGTCGCCGCGCTGCAGCGCGTTGATGGCCTGGCCCGCGAGGTAGGGCAGGGTGAGGCGGATCAGCTGCGAGCTGGCCAGCAGCGCGGTGGCGCCCAGCAACTGGCCTCGCGCGCCGGCGGCGAAATGCCACAGGGCTGCATAGAGTTCGCGGATGGCGCTGCCGGGCCGGGTGCTCGTGGATTGCATGGGGGCAGTGTGCCCAAGGCCGAGGATCGCCCGGCGTAGGAGCGCGGCACGCGCGCGTCGCTGATCCGCAACGAGGCGATGCAAAAGTAACTTTATGTATGGTTAAATCCGCCGCAACTTACGCGAAGTAGAGGACGAGGGATCCCATGAAGCTGCTGTTGAGCCTTGCGTGCGCGGTCGTGGCCCTGGCCGGCTGCGTCAGCACGCCGCCGACGCCGACCGAGCCGGGAACCGGCCGCGGCCTGTCCTATGTGCCCATGGTGGCGATGCAGGGCGTGGACAAGGCGCGCTACGACGCCGACGTGGCCGACTGCCGTACCTCCGCCCTGCGCATCACGGCGCGCAACGAGGACAACAACGGCATGTGGGCCGCTTTCGGCCTGGGACTGATCACGGTGCACGGCCAGGGCATCGCGGGCGCCGCCGCCTGGACCAGCGTTGCCGCGGTCGTGGCCGACATGACTTCGCGCCCGCCCGAAGCCGTGATCGCCGAGCACCAGCAGATCGCCGTGGTCCATTGCATGGCCAAGCGCGGCTACCGCAACCTCGACCCGAACGTGCGCGACAGCTTCTATGCCTACGGCTACTCGCCGGTCGAGTCGTTCGCGCCGCGCCGCACCGGCGTCGACACCTACAACGTCGAGCGGATCGCGAAGAACGGCCGCTGCAACCTGCAGCCGCGCGCCGAACTCACGGCCAAGGGACCGGGCTACGAGGCCTACACCGTGCCGTGCGAGAACGGCGGCAGCTGGGCCGTGCGCTGCGAGTTCGGCCAGTGCCGCGTGCTGGCGCAGGCGCCCATGCGGCGCTCCTGAGTCGGGTTCGACCGGTCAAGAAAAAAGCGGCGCCTCGGCGCCGCTTTTTCGTTGGGCTGGCTCAACGCCAGACGTAGTGCCCGCGCACCAGCCGGCCGTGCTCGCGGTGGGCCGGCACCCAGACCTTGTGCTTGCGGTGGTGGGGCGCCATGTGCGGCCGGTCGTAGCCGGGGCCGCCATGGGGTTGGGCCATGACGGCGCCGGAGGAAGCGAGCAGGCCGAGGGCGGCCGCGAGGATGAAGAGGGTCTTTTTCATGTTGGAGTCCTTCATGGGAGTGGATGCGCGGCGAAGCACCGTCGCAGGGGCTTCGATCCGCACGGTGGAACCTTAGTTCGCTTCGGTGACGGCGTCGCGTAGGCGCTCGCGCAGTCCGTGCGCGGGCGCGCGGCCCTTGAAGGCGTGCAGCTCAGTTCACGACCAGCCCGCGCAGCGCGGGATCGGCCGGCGGCGGCTTCAGGTCCATCTCGTGCAGGGTCTTCACCAGCAGCTCGGCGATCATCAGGTTGCGGTGCCGCTTGCTGTTGGCCGGGATCACGTGCCAGGGCGCATGCGCGCTCGAGGTCGCGGCCAGCGCCTTGTCGTAGGCACGCTGGTAGGCATCCCACTTGGTGCGCACCTCGAGGTCGGCCATGCTGAACTTCCATTCCTTGCCGGGCGTGTCGATGCGCGCCTGCAGTCGCTGGCGCTGCTCTTCCTTGTCGATGTGCAGCATGCACTTCACGATGGTGGTGCCGGTCTCCACGAGCAGGCGCTCGAAGTCCTCGATCTGCGCATAGCGGCGCTTGGTTTCGGCCTTGTCGATCCAGCCTTCGACCACCGGCACCAGCACGTCCTCGTAGTGGCTGCGGTTCCACACCATGACCTCGCCGGTGCGCGGCACCACGGCATGGCAGCGCCACAGGTAGTCGTGCGCGCGCTCCTCGTCGTTGGGCGCCTTGAAGGCGCTCACGCGCACGCCCAGCGGCGAGGTGCGCGAGAACACCCAGCGCACGGTGCCGTCCTTGCCGCTGGTGTCCATGCCCTGCAGCACCACCAGCAGCTTGCGCCGGCCTTCGGCATGCAGCAGGTTCTGCAGTTCGTCGAGCTCGATCGCCAGGGCGTCGAGGCGGTCGCGCTGCGCGGCCTCGTTGCCCTTGAGGAAGGGCGTGTCGCCGGGATCGATGCGGGAAAGCTGGAACTTGCTGCCGACGCGGTACTTCTTGAAGCTGGCCATGGCCTGCGGTCTCCGTTGAATGAACGAAGGCCACAGGGTACGCGATGCGCGCGCCGCGGCTGTCAGCGCTCGTCGGGATCGATCGAGGCGCTCCAGCGGTTGTCCCACTCGGCATGGCGCGCCGCGTCGTCGAGCACGCGCCGGTCGCGCTTGGTCGGGCGCCCCTGCTCGATGGCGAGCGCGGGTTCGCTGCCCATGCGGCGCTGCTCGCGGAAGGCGGCCTGCGCCGCCAGGCTCTCGGGCGTTTCCTCGTAGAGCTGCTGGGCCACCGGTGCCGGGCCGCGCTGGCCGCTGAGGCCGCGCACGGCGACGGTGCGGGTCAGCGGGCCGAGCCGGATCGCGACGGCGTCGCCGACCTTGACCTCGCGCGAGGCCTTGGCGACGTCGCCGTTCACCAGGATGCGGTTCTTGCCGATCTCCTCGGCCGCCAGCGAGCGGGTCTTGAAGAAGCGGGCGGCCCAAAGCCATTTGTCGATGCGAAGACGATCCATAAATCAGGAGGTGTGCCGGTCCAGGGGCAGGTGCACGACGGCGTCGAGCCCGGCGATATTGTCCCGCGTGTCGGGGCCCGTGCGGTTGTCGAGCGCGATCCGGCCGTCGAGCGCGAGCACGATCTCGCGGCAGATCGCGAGGCCCAGGCCCGAGCCGCTGGCGCTGTCGCCGGCCGAGAAGGGCGCGAACAGCCGCTGCCGCAGCTCGGCGGAGATGCCCGGGCCGCTGTCGCGCACCCGCAGCATCGCCTCGCCGGCCTCGGCGCGCACCGCCACCGACAGCGCGCCGCCGGCCGGCGACTGCTTGATCGCGTTGTGCAGCAGGTTGCGCGTGAGCTCCTGCAGCATCCAGCGGTGGGCGCGCACCGGCACCGGCGCGTCGGCGTCGAGCTCGAAGTCGAGCGCCTTGTCGGCGATCAGCGGCGACAGGTCGAGCACGATCTGGCGCGCCACCTCGGCCAGGTCGAGCCGCACCGACTCGGGCTGCTGGCGCAGCTGCTCCACCTTGGCCAGCGAGAGCATCTGGTTGGCCAGCGCGGTCGCGCGGTCCACAGTCTGGGCGATCTCGACCAGCGCCTGCTCGGGCGCCAGGTCGCCGCGCCGCGCCGACTGCACCTGCGCCTTGAGCACCGCCAGCGGGGTGCGCAGCTGGTGCGCGCTGTCGCGCACGAAGCGCTTCTGATGGTCGAGCAGCCGCTGCAGCCGCCCCATGACCTCGGTGGTGGCATCGATCAGCGGGCGCAGCTCGCGCGGCGCATCGGGCGCGTCGATCGGCGACAGGTCGTCGGCGGCGCGCCGGTCGATCGCCTCGCCGAGCTGGCGCACCGGCCGGGTCGCGCGCTGCACCACGAACACGGTGACGGCCGCGATCACGCCCATCAGCAGCAACTGGCGCCAGAGGGTGTCGAGCAGCAGCTTGCGCACCAGGGTCTCGCGCAGTTCCAGGGTCTCGGCCACCTGCACCACGGCCATGCCGCGGCCGCGCGCGCTGGCCACCGGCTGCAGCAGCACCGCCACGCGCACCGGCTGGTCGCGAAAGCGTGCGTCGTAGAAGTCGACCAGCGCGGCGTAGGGCGTGCGATCGGGAATGCGGCCGTGCCAGAACGGCAGCTCGGCGAAGCCCGAGATCATCTCGCCATGCAGCGTGGAGACGCGGTAGAAGAGCCGGCTGCGGTTGTCGGCCTCGAAGGCCTCGAGCGCCGAGTAGGGCACGATCGCGCGCAGCTCGGCATGCTCGTCGTAGCCCTCCACGTCGAGCTGCTCGCCGATGGTCTTGGCCGAGGCGAGCAGCGTGCGGTCGTAGGCGGTGGTGGCGGCGGCCAGGCTCTGGCGGTAGAGGCTCACGCTGTTGATCACGATCAGCAGCGCGACCGGCGCGAGGATGCCGAACAGCAGCCTCGCGCGCAGCGACAGGTTGGTCGTCATGGCTCCGCGCGAAGAAGGTAGCCGAGGCCGCGCAGCGTCATCAGCGCGGCGCCGGTGCCCACGAGCTTCTTGCGCAGCCGGTACACCACCACCTCGACCGCCTCGTACTGCACGTCGGTCTCGCCCGGGAACACCAGCTCGAACAGTCGTTCCTTGGTGAGCGCGTGGCCGGGCTTCATCATCAGCGCCTTGAGCAGCGCGAGCTCGCGCGGCGTGAGCTCGAGCACCTCGGCGCGGTGGTAGATGGCGCCGCTGTCGGGCTCGAAGCGCAGGCCACCGACCTCCTGCGGATTGAGCACCGGGTCGGGCCCGGCGTTCTGGTTGCGCCGGCGCAGCGCGCGGATGCGGGCCTCGAGCTCGTCGAGGTCGAAGGGCTTGGGCAGGTAGTCGTCGGCGCCGGCATTGAGGCCGACGATGCGGTCGCCCACGGTGCCGCGCGCGGTCAGCAGCAGCACCGGTGTGCGCAGGCCCTCGGCGCGCGCCTGCGCCAGCACCTGCAGGCCGTCGAGGTTGGGCAGGCTCAGGTCGAGCGCCACCACGTCGGGCTCGACCGCGCGCCAGTGCTCGAGCGCGAGCGCGCCATCGCCGCAGACCCGCACGTCGATCTTGCGGCGCGCGAGGCTGCGCTGCAGCGTGACCTGCATCGAGGGATCGTCTTCGACCAGCAGCAACTTCATGGATCGGGGCGGCCGGCGGGGGGCGCGCGCAAAGCTCGGAAAGGGGCTCGGGGCGGGGGAGGGCTTCGGTGTTTTCCCCAGTCCGGTGGACAGCCAACTGACAGCGGGGCGGCGCATGATAGCGGTTCAGGTCCAAGTCAGGTTCCGTTCCTTTTCCCCCTCAGGAGACACCAACGATGCGTCGCGATACCTTTTTGAAGTCCCTGGCCGCGCTGGCCGCCGCCGGCGCGCTGCCGCTGTCGGCACGCGCCGCAGCCAACGTCAAGATGATGATTCCCGCCAACCCCGGCGGCGGATGGGACACCACGGGTCGCGCGCTGGGCAAGGCGCTGACCGACGCCAAGGTGGCCGACACGGTGGCCTACGACAACAAGGGCGGCGCCGCCGGCGCGCTGGGCCTGGCCCAGTTCGTCAACGGTTCCAAGGGCGATCCGAACGCGCTGATGGTCATGGGCTCGGTCATGCTGGGCGGCATCATCACGGGCAAGCCGCCGGTCAAGCTCGAGCAGGCCACGCCGATCGCGCGCATGACCACCGAATACAACGTCTTCGTGCTGCCCTCGAACTCGCCGTTCAAGACCATGAAGGACGTGGTCGAGCAGCTCAAGAAGGACCCGGGCAGCGTGAAGTGGGGCGGCGGTTCGCGCGGCTCCACCGAGCACATCGCCGCGGCCATGATCGCGCAGAAGGTCGGTGCCGATCCCTCGAAGATCAACTACGTGGCCTTCCGCGGAGGCGGCGAGGCCACCGCGGCCATCCTGGGCGGCAACGTCACGATCGGCGGCAGCGGCTACAGCGAGTTCGCCGAATACATCGCGGCCGGCAAGATGAAGCCCATCGCCGTCACCTCGGCCCAGCGCTTGCCCGGCATCAACGTGCCCACGCTCAAGGAGCAGGGCATCGACGTGGAGATCGGCAACTGGCGCGGCGTGTACGGCGCGCCCGGCATCAGTGCCGAGCAGCGCAAGGCCTTGACCGAGATGGTGCTGGCCGCGCTCAAGAGCGCCTCGTGGGCCGAGTCGCTCAAGAAGAACGACTGGACGCCGGCCGTGCTCTCGGGCGACGCCTTCAGCAAGTTCGTCGACGACGACTTCGCGAGCCTGCGCGCCATCATGGCCAAGTCCGGCATGGTCTGAGCCTCCGCTCCACCCAGCCCACACGGCGCGCTGTCCCTCACGACAGCGTGCCGTTTTCAAATCCAGCCCGTCTCGCTCGAATCCGGGAGCCAGAAATGACAACACCAAATCCCTCGATGGCGCCGCCCGACCCGGGCGCCGCCCCCGCCGCGCCATCCGCGCCGTGGCCTCAAACGGTCGTCGGCGTCGGCGTGCTGCTGACCGGCGCCGCGCTGGCCTATGGCGCCATCGGCATCTCCTCCGAGGCCGGCTATGGCGGCGTCGGCCCCAACTTCCTGCCCTGGCTGGTGTCCATCGTGCTGATCATCTGCGGCGCCTGGATCACCTGGGAGGCGCGCAGCGGCGGCTTCCGCGAACTCGAGGCGCCATCGGGCGACGACCGCGCCTACTGGCCCGGCTTCGTCTGGGTCTCGGCCGGGCTGCTGCTCAACGCGGCGCTGATCACCTCCATCGGCTTCATCCTGAGCTGCGCGCTGTGCTACCTGCTCGCGGTGCAGGGCCTGCGCCGCGCGAGCGGCCAGTCGGCCGCCGGTTCGGCGCGCACCTGGGTGGTCGATTTCCTGACCGGCGTCGCGATCTCGGCGCCGGTGTTCTGGATGTTCACCAAGTTCCTGGCCATCAGCCTGCCGGGCCTCACTGCCACAGGGTGGATCTGACATGGACATCTTCAACGCCCTCATGAGCGGCTTCGCGGCCGCGATCACCCCGATCAACCTGCTGTGGTGCCTCATTGGTTGCGCCCTGGGCACGGCCGTCGGCGTGCTGCCTGGCATCGGCCCCGCGGTGGCGGTGGCGATGCTGCTGCCGATCACCGGCAAGGTCGACATCACGGCCTCGATGATCTTCTTCTCGGGCATCTACTACGGCGCCATGTACGGCGGCTCGACCACCTCGATCCTGCTCAACACGCCCGGCGAAACCGCCAGCATGGTGACGGCGATGGAGGGCAACAAGATGGCCAAGAGCGGCCGCGCGGGCGCGGCGCTCGCCACCGCGGCCATCGGCTCCTTCGTCGCCGGCACCATCGCCACCGTGGTCGTCACGCTGTTCGCGCCCTTCGTGGCCGACTACGCGGTGCGGCTCGCGGCGCCCGAGTATTTCCTGTTGATGCTGCTGGCCTTCACCACCGTGAGCGCGGTGCTCGGCAAGAGCACGCTGCGCGGCATGACGGCGCTGTTCGCGGGCCTCGCGATCGGCTGCGTCGGCCTCGACCAGATCTCGGGCCAGGGCCGCTACACGGGCGACATGCCCGAGCTGCTCGACGGCATCGAGATCGTGCTGGTGGCCGTGGGCCTGTTCGCGGTGGCCGAGGTGCTCTACGCGGTGCTCTACGAAGGCCGCGTGGTCGAGGGCCAGAACAAGCTGACCCGGGTGCACATGACCAAGCGCGACTGGAAGCGCTCGATCCCGGCCTGGCTGCGCGGCGCCGCCATCGGCACGCCCTTCGGCTGCATCCCGGCCGGCGGCACCGAGATCCCGACCTTCCTGAGCTATGCCACCGAGAAGAAGATGGCGAAGGACGCGGACGCCAAGCAGGAGTTCGGCACCACCGGCGCCATCGAGGGCGTGGCCGGTCCCGAGGCCGCGAACAACGCCACCGTGACGGCCGCGCTGATCCCGCTGCTCACGCTCGGCATCCCGACCTCGAACACCACGGCCATCATGCTGGGCGCGTTCCAGAACTACGGCATCCAGCCGGGCCCGCAGCTGTTCACCACCTCGGCCGCGCTGGTGTGGGCGCTGATCGCCTCGCTCTACATCGGCAACCTCATGCTGCTGGTGCTGAACCTGCCGATGGTGGGCCTGTGGGTCAAGCTGCTCAAGATCCCGAAGCCGCAGCTCTACGCCGGCATCCTGATCTTCGCGACCGTCGGTGCCTACGGCATGCGCCAGAACACCTTCGACCTGTTCCTGCTCTATGCCATCGGCCTGCTGGGCGTGGTGATGCGGCGCTTCGACTTCCCGACCGCGCCGGTGGTGGTCGGCATGATCCTGGGCCCGCTGGCCGAGGCCAACCTGCGCAACGCGATCTCGATGGGGCAGGGCAGCCCGGTGGTGTTCTTCCAGCGGCCCGAGTCGATCGTGATCGTCATCGTGATCGTCGCCGTGCTGGTGCTGCCTCGCGTGGCCAAGCGCATGAGCGAGAAGAAACTCGCGCGGCTCGCGGCCTCGAGCTGAGACCGGTCTTCGTTCGACACAGCGCCGCGGGCAGCGATGCCAGCGGCGCTTTTTCTTTGGGTTGCCGCCCTGTGCGCGAACACGAACGGTTTCAGGGCCCGGCCGAATTTCATAAAATGAGAACTATTCTTATTCGTTGATGGGTGCCCGGCACTCGTTGGAGAAGTGCCATGGCCGCGGCCGAATCCGCCTTGCAGCAGGAAGTCCGAAGCTTGTACAGCGACCATCACGGCTGGCTGCAGGGCTGGCTGCGCCGTCGGCTGGGCAATGCCTTCGATGCGGCGGACCTCGCGCACGACGTCTTCATCCGCCTGCTGGCGCGGCGCGAGCCGGTCGGCATGAAGGAGCCGCGGGCCTACCTGTCGTCGGTGGCGCGCGGCCTGGTGATCGACCACTGGCGCCGCCGCGAGCTCGAGCAGGCCTGGCTCGAAACGCTGGCGCAAATGCCCGAGGCCACCGCGCCTTCGCCCGAGCAGCGCCTGCTGATCCTCGAGGCGCTGGTCGAGATCGACCGCATGCTCGACACGCTCAAGCCCGCCGTGCGCACGGCCTTCCTGCTGGCCCAGTTCGACGGCCTGAGCTGCCGCGAGATCGGCGAGCGGCTGGGCGTCTCGCTCGCCACCGCCGAGCGCTACGTGGCGAAGGCGCTGCGCGCCTGCTACGCCTTCCGCTTCGAGGCATGAGCGCCGCGCCGGGCCGCCCCAAGCAAGCTCGCACCGCAGTGCGAAGCACGAAGGTATTTCGATGAGCACTGTTCTGCCCGACAGCGTGATCGACGCCGCCATCCTGTGGTCGGTGCGGCTGGCCCATGGCGAACCCACGCCGAGGATGCAGCGCGCGCACGCGCAATGGCTGGCGGCCGATCCGCGCCATGCGCAGGCTTGGCAGCGTGTCGGCGACCTGCGGCGCGGCTTTGCCGGCATGCCGGCCGGCCCCGCGCGCGACACCCTGCAGGCCGCGCAGCTGCACCGGCAGCAGCGCGGCCGCCGTGGCGCGCTCAAGCTGCTGTCGCTGGCCGGCGTGGCGCTGGGCGCCGGCTGGCTGCTGCGCGAGCATGCGCCCTGGCAGCGCCTGCTGGCCGATGCCAGCACCGGCACCGGCGAGCAGCGCACCCTGCGGCTGGCCGATGGCACGACGCTGGTGCTCAACACCGACAGCGCGGTCAGCACCGAGCTGAACGACGAGCGCCGCCTCGTGGTGCTGCGGCGCGGCGAGATCATGGTCAGCACCGGCGACGATGCCGGCGCCGCCGCGAAGCGCCCGTTCTGGGTCTACACGCCGTTCGGCCGGATGCAGGCGCTGGGCACGCGCTTCGTGGTGCGCATCGACGAACGGCGCGCGCGCGTCAGCGTGCAGCAGGGCGCGGTGGCGCTGCATCCGGGCGACGGCCCTGTTGAGGCCGTGGTGCAGGCGGGCCAGAGCCGCTGGCTCGCCGAGTCGGGCAGCACGCCGGCCGCCAGCCGCGGCTTCGACGAGGACGGCTGGGTCGACGGCGTGATCGCCGGCCGGAACATCCGCATGGCCGACCTGCTGGCCGAGCTCGGCCGCTACCGTCCTGGCGTGGTGCTGTGCGATCCGGCCGTGGCCGAGCTGCGGGTTTCGGGCGTGTTCCATGTGCGCGACAGCGACCGCGCGCTGCAGTTCCTCGCGCAGACGCAGCCGATCTCGGTGCGGCTGCGCACGCGCTACTGGGTCTCGGTCGGCCCGCCGGCCTGAGCGGGCTTTTCAAAAAAATTTCGAGGACGGCGCGAAAAAACTGAGGGGATCGCGTTTCTCGTCCGACCTCCTGGATGAACCCGCTCGGCGACGAGCGCCTTCCATCCTTCGAGCCTGTCCTGACCCATGAGCCTTTCCCGATTCCGCGCCGCCGGCGCGCCGACCTTCGCGCTGCACACGGCGCTGCATGCCGCGCTGGCCCTGGCCGTGTTCGCCGCCGCCGCGCTGCCCGAGGCGGCGCACGCGCAGGCGCCCGACGAGATCCGCAGTTTCAGCGTGCCCGCCGGCCCGCTCGATGCCGCGCTCGACCGCTTCGCGCGCAGCGCGGGCGTCAACCTCAGCTACGACCCGGCGCTGGTCGCGGGCGCCGTCACGCGCGGGCTCGAGGGCCGCCACGGCATCGCGAGCGGACTGGCCGCGCTGCTGGCCGGCAGCGCGCTCGAGGCCGTGCCGCGCCAGGGCGGCGGCTTCTCGCTGCGCCGGGTGGAGGCGCGCGCACCCGTGGTCCCCGGCGCCGGCGGCGCGGCACTGGCGCCGGTGACCGTCACGGCCGCCGGCCCCGCGGCCGAAGTGCTCGCGGCGCCCTACGCGGGCGGGCAGGTGGCGCGCGGCGGCCGGCTCGGCATGCTGGGCACGGCCGACATCTTCGAGACGCCGTTCAGCACCAAGGCCTACACGGCCGAGCTGATCCGCAACCAGGGCGCGCGCAACGTCAACGACATGGTGGCCAACGATCCCTCGATCCGCACCAGCCTGTCGGCCACCTCGCCGCTCGACCAGAGCTCGATCCGCGGCTTCCTCACCAACAGCGACGCCTACCTGTTCGATGGCCTCGAGGGCCTGTTCGCGTACAGCAACATCCCGATCCAGCACTACGAGCGCCTCGAGGTGCTCAAGGGGCCGGCGGCCGGGCTGGTCGGCGCCTCGGGCTACGGCAGCACCACCGGCGGCAGCTTCAACCTGGTGCCCAAGCGCGCCACCGACACGCCGGTGCGCTCGATCACGCTGTCGGCCAACCAGCGCTCGTTGCTCGGCACCCATGTCGACCTGGGCCAGCGCTTCGGCGCCGACCACCAGTTCGGCGCGCGCATCAACCTCAGTGCCGAGGACGGCCGGGTCTACGACGGCGCCGACCGGCGCCTGGCCGCGGCGCAGATCGCGCTCGACTACCGCGGCGACCGCTTCCGCGCCGTACTCGATGCCGGCTATACGCGGCGCACCTCGTCGCCGCTGTTCAACCACTGGTTGCTGCAGGCCGGCGCCGCGCTGCCGCCGCCGCCCGATCCCAAGGTGCATCCCAAGCCCTCGTGGGAGATGCTCGAGGTGCGCCAGCCCTTCGCGCTGCTGAGCACCGAGTGGGACTTCGCGGACAACTGGACCGCCTACGCGCGCTTCGGCAAGCTGCGCGAGACCGCGCCCGAGCGCCGCTACATCGACCAAACCACCATCAACGGCCTGGGCCAGGTCAACTACAGCAGCGCCTCGAGCCTGCTGTGGACGCAGTCCAACCAGGTGGCCGATGTCGGCGTGCGCGGCAGCTTCTCGCTCGGGGCGACGAAGCACAAGCTCGCGCTCAGCGCCGTGTCGCAGCGCCAGCAACTGCTCGACATGCGTTCGCAGTCGCTGCCGCTGCCCCAGCGCGTGGTCGGCAGCATCTACACGCCGAAACTGGTGCCGAATCCCTTCGCCTTCGGCGTGCCGGTGGTGCAGGGCGTCGACAGCCCGGCGCTAGACCTCGACAGCCTCGCGGTGGCCGACACCATCTCGGCCTTCGACGACCGCCTGTTCGTCACGCTGGGCGCGCGCCACCAGCGCATCAAGAAGCTGCCCTACGACCAGTCGAAGACCACGCCCACGGTGGCCGCGCTCTACAGGTTCGACCACGGTATCTCGGTCTACGGCAACTACGCCGAGTCGCTGGCCCAGGGCGCGGTGGCGCCGGCCGGTGCGCGCAACGCGGGCGAGCAGCTCGCGCCCTACCTGTCGCGCCAGCACGAGTTCGGCCTCAAGTGGGACCGCGGCAGCCATGGCCTCACCGTCGCGTACTTCGACATCCGCAAGGCCACGGCCTTCGTCGACAGCGACAACTTCTTCCGCGCCGCCGGCCTGCAGCGCAACAAGGGCGTGGAGATCGAGAGCTTCGGCGAGATCGGCAAGGGCCTGCGCCTGCTGGGCGGCGTGGCCTGGATCGACGCGCGCATGTCGAAGACCGCGGGCGGCGCGAGCGACGGCAGGAAGGCCATCGGCGTGCCCGAGTTCACCGCCAATCTCGGCCTGGAGTACGACGTGCCGGCCATGCCCGGCCTCACGCTGACCGGCCGCTACATCTACACCGACAGCGCCTGGGTCGACCTCGCCAACACGCAGCGCGTGCCCTCGTGGAAGCGCATCGACATCGGCGCGCGCTACGCCACGCGCGTGAACGGCGTGGCCACCACGCTGCGCGCCGGCATCTCGAACCTGCTCGACGACAACTACTGGACCATCGCGGGGCGCAACTTCATCTCGGTGGCGCCGCCGCGGACCTGGCAGGTGCAGGCCAGCTTCGACTTCTAGGGGGCCTTCGCCAGGTCGTCGTCGATGTGCGGATCCGGCGGCTGCCCGCGCAGCCTGCGCACCGTGCGCCGGATCCAGTGCTCGATGTCGTCGACGTAGGTGAACACCGCCGGCACCACCAGCAGGCTCAGCACCGTCGAGGTGATCAGCCCGCCGATCACCGCCATCGCCATCGGCGAGCGGAAGCTCGAGTCGGCGGCGCTCCAGCCGAAGGCGATCGGCGCCATGCCGGCACCCATGGCCAGGGTGGTCATGATGATCGGCCGCGCGCGCTTGTGGCAGGCGTCGAGCAGCGCCTCCCAGCGGTTCATGCCATGGTCGCGGCGCGCCACGATCGCGTACTCCACCAGCAGGATCGAGTTCTTGGTCGCGATGCCCATCAGCATGATCAGGCCGATCAGCGAGGGCATCGACAGCGCCTTCTGCCCCAGCAGCAGGCCGACGAAGGCGCCGCCCAGCGCGAGCGGCAGCGCGCACAGGATAGTCACCGGGTGCAGGAAGTCCTTGAACAGCAGCACCAGCACGATGTAGATGCACAGCACGCCGGTCAGCATCGCCAGGCCGAAGCTGTTGAACAGCTCGGTCATCACCTCGGCGTCGCCGACCTCGGTCACGCGCACGCCCGGCGGCAGGTTGCGGATCGAGGGCAGGGCCATCGCGGCGTTCTTGGCGTCGCCCAGGCCGACCGAGGAGAGCTCGATCTCGAAGTTGACGTTGCGCGAGCGGTCGTAGCGGTCGATCACGGCCGGGCCGCCCTCGACCGTGAGCTGCGCCACCTGGCCCAGCATCACCGGGCCGCGGCTGCCGGGCACGGTCAGGCGTTCGAGCAACGCCAGGTCCTGCCGCGCGCTGTCCTCGAGCTTCACCAGGATCGGCACCTGGCGCTGCGCGAGGTTGAGCTTGGGCAGCGACTGGTCGTAGTCGCCCAGGGTGGCCACGCGCAGCGTCTCGGCAATGGCGCTGCTGGTCACGCCCAGGTCGGCGGCGCGCGCGAAGTCGGGGCGCACGGCGATCTCGGGCCGGATCAGGCTGGCCGTGGAGGTGATGTTGCCCAGGCCGGCGATGGTGCGCAGGTCGCGCTCCACGTCGCGCGCGGCGCCCACCAGCGTGGCCGGGTCGTCGCCCGACAGCGAGAGGATGTACTTCTCGCCCGAGCCGCCCAGGCCCACCGTGCTGCGCACGCCGGGCAGGGTCTCGAGGGCGCGGCGGATCTCGTTCTCGATCACCTGCTTGCGCGGCCGGTCGCCGCGCGGATCGAGCTTCACCGTCAGCGTGGCCTTGCGCGTCTCGGGCGTGCCGAAGTTCGCGAACGGATCGCCGCCCGCGCTGCCGCCGCCCACGGTGGTGTAGACGCTGCGCACATGGCGGATCTTCATCAGCCGGTTGCGCGTCTCCTCGGCCGTGGCCTGCGTCTGCGCCAGCGTGGCGCCGGGCGCGAGCGACAGGTAGACCTGGGTCTGCGAGTTGTCGTCGGGCGGGATGAAGCCGGTCTTGAGCAGCGGGATCATCGCCAGCGAGCCGAAGAAGAACAGCGTGGCCAGCACCATGGTCTTGAAGCGGTGCGTCATGCACCAGGTGACCCAGCGCATGTAGACCGACAGCCAGCGTGGCTCCTTCTCCTGGTCGACGATGGGCTTGAGCAGGTAGGCCGCCATCATCGGCGTGAGCACCCGCGCCACCACCAGCGAGGCGAACACCGCGAGCGAGGCGGTCCAGCCGAACTGCTTGAAGAACTTGCCGGCCACGCCGCTCATGAAGGCCGTGGGCAGGAACACCGCGATCAGCGTGAAGGTGGTGGCGATCACCGCCAGCCCGATCTCGTCGGCCGCCTCCATCGCCGCGTCGTAGGGCGACTTGCCCATGCGCAGGTGGCGCACGATGTTCTCGACCTCCACGATCGCGTCGTCGACCAGGATGCCGATCACCAGCGACAGCGCCAGCAGCGACACCACGTTGATCGAGAAGCCCAGCAGGTGCATGCCGATGAAGGCCGGAATGGCCGACATCGGCAGCGCCACGGCCGAGACGAAGGTGGCGCGCAGGTCGCGCAGGAACAGCCACACCACCAGCACCGCGAGGATGGCGCCCTCGTACAGCAGGTGCAGCGAGCCGTCGTATTCCTCCTGCACCGGCTCCACGAAGTTGAAGGCCTCGGTGAGCTCGATGTCGGGATGCTGGGCCTTGAGGTCGTCGAGCGCCTTGTGCACCAGCGCGCCCACTTCCACCTCGCTGGCGCCGCGGCTGCGCGCCACCTCGAAGCCCACCACCGGCTTGCCGTCGAGCAGCGCGGCCGCGCGCGGCTCGGCGATGGTGTCGCTGATGCGCGCCACCTGGTCGAGGCGCACGCGCCGGCCGTCCGACAGCGCGATCTGCATCGCGTTGAGCTGGTCGGCCGAGGTCACGGTGGCGAGCGTGCGCACCGGCTGCTCGCTGCCCGAGAGGTCGAAGCGGCCGCCCGCGCTCTCCACCTGCACCTGGCGCAGCTGGCGCGAGATGTCGGCGGCGGTGGCGCCGAGCGCCTGCAGCTTGTTGGGATCGATGTCCACGTGCACCTGGCGCGTGACGCCGCCCACGCGCGCGACCGCGCCCACGCCGGGCTGCGCCAGCAGCTTCTTGCTCACGTCGTTGTCGACGAACCACGACAGCGCCTCGGCGTCCATGTGGCTCGAGGCGATGGTGAAGGCCAGCACCGGCTGGGCCGCGAAGTCGAGCTTGGTGATGACCGGGTCGCGCAGGTCGGCCGGCAGGTCGGCGCGCACCTTCTGCACCGCCGAGCGCACGTCGTCCACGGCCTCCTGCACCGGCTTCTCGAGCCGGAACTCGACGATCAGCGTGACCGCGCCGTCCTGCACCTTGGTCGTGATGTGCTTGAGGCCCTGCACGGTGGCGATCGAGTTCTCGATCTTGCGCGCGACGTCGTTCTCGAGCTGCGAGGGCGCGGCGCCCGGCAGCGAGGCCGAGACGGTGACGGTCGGCAGGTCGATGTCGGGGAAGTTCTGCACCTTCATCGCGTTGAAGGACAGCAGCCCGCCGAAGGTGAGCAGCACGAACAGCATCACCGCCGCGATGGGGTTGCGGATGGACCAGGCGGAAACGTTCATGGCGGTTTCTCCGGGGCTGGCTTACTTGCCGTTGCCGGCGGATGGCGCGGCCGGGGCCGATGCCGCGGCGGCCGGGGAGCGCGCCGGCGCATCGACCACCTTCACCAGGTCGCCGTCGTTGAGGAAGCCCGCGCCCTGGACCACCATGCGCGCACCTTGCGGCAGCGCGCTCGTGATCTCCACGCGGTCGCCGGCGCGGCGGCCGGTCTGCACCTTGAGCTGCGAGACGCGGTTGTCCTCCTTCAGCAGGAACAGGTTGTTGAAGCCGTCGCGCGGCACGATCGCGCTCTGCGGCACCGTGGGCGCGCTGCTGCGGCCGAGCTCGAAGTCGCCGCGCGCGAACATGCCGGCCTTGATGCCGGTGTTCTGCTGCACCGGCGGCAGGTCGACGTAGACCAGCGCCGCGCGCGTCTGCGGATCGACCGTGGGCGCGATGCTGCGCACCTTGCCCTGCACCTGCGCGCCGCTGGCGCCCACCACGAACACCGGCGTGCCGAGCGCGATGCGCGCGATCTCGGCCGAGGTGACCTCGGCGCGCCATTCGAGCCGGCCCTGGCGGATCAGCCGGAACAGCTCGGTGCCGGCCGACACCACGCTGCCCACGGTGGCGCTGCGCGCGGAGATCACGCCGTCGTCGGGCGCCAGCACCTGCGTGTTGCGGCCGCGCACCTGCTGCGCCGCCAGCACCGCCTCGGCGGCCTCGACGCGCGCCTTCGCGGTCTGCTCGCTGGTCTGGTACTGGTTGATCTGCTGCTGGCTCAGCGCGCCCGTGGCCTGCAGGGTGCGCGCGCGCGCCGCGTTGCCGGCCGCGTCGGCCGCAGTGGCGCGGGCCTCGGCCAGCGAGGCCTTGGCCTGCGCGATGTCGGCCTGCACCGTCTCGGGCGAGAAGGTGGCGAGCACCTGGCCCTTCTTCACCAGGTCGCCGACGTTGACGCGCACCTCGGCCAGCCGCAGCCCGTTCGATTCGGAACCGACGCTGGCCTCCTGCCAGGCCGCGACGTTGCCGTTGGCCGCGAGCGTCACCGCGAGCTCGGTGGTCTCGGGCTGGCCGATGGTGACCGTGAGCACGGGGCGCGACGGCGCGGCCTTGCCATCTTTGGCGGGCGCCTGCTGACCTTGCTGCGCCGGTGCGTCGGCGGGCTTGCTGCGGCCGAACAGGAACAGCGCCGCGGCGACGGCGGCGACGACGACCAGGACGACGATGAGGGTGGAGCGGGAGGGGCTTTTCATGGCGACGTCGCGACCTTGGCGGCCGGGGTGGAGGAGCGGTAGATGGTGAGGGTGCGGCCCGGCGTGGTGATGATGGTCACGGGGACGCGCTTCGGCGCGGCTTCGGCGGCGGCTGCCGCGGTGCCCGGGCGGGCCCAGCCGCCGCCCATGGAGCGGTACAGCGCGACCCAGGCCTCGGCGCGCTCGCGCTGCAGCGAGACGCGCGCGGTCTGCGCGCTGAACAGCGTGCGGCGCGAATCCTCGAGCTCGAACAGGCTCGCCAGGCCGCTGTCGAAGCGCGCCTGCGTGGCATTGAACGAGGCCTGGTAGTTCTGCACCGCGGCGTCGGCGTCGCCGGTGCGCGCATCGGTGGCGTCGAGGTTGACCAGCGCCTCCTCGACCTCGCGCACCGCCTGGCGCACGTTGGCGCGGTAGAGCGAGACGGCTTCTGTGTAGCGCGCCTTGGCCGCCTCGGCATTGGCCGCGCGCGCGCCGCCGTCGAGCAGCGGCACGGTGAGCGCCACCGGGCCGACGGTCCAGGTCTCGATCGATTCGCGGAAGCCGCTGACGCGAAAGCCCGTGCGGCCGATGTTGCCGGAGATGGTGAGCCGGGGATAACGCTCGGCCTCGGCCGAGCCCACCTCGGCGCTGGCGGCCGCCACGCCGAGCTCGGCCGCGTAGACGTCGGGCCGCTGGGCGATGGCGTTGGCCGGCACGCTGTCGATGCGGCCCACGGCCGGCAGCGCGCGCTGCGCGGGCGCGGCCGCGAGCCGGGTCTCGAGCTCGGTCTCGGCAATGCCCGTGAGCGCCACCAGCGCCTTGCGCTGCACGGCGCACTGGGCGCGCTGCTGCGTCAGCCGGCCCGAGGCGTCGGAGGCGCTGGCGCGTGCGAGCGCGGCGTCGGCCGGCGCGGTGAAGCCGGCGCGCATCGAGAGGTCGGTCAGGCGCGCGGTCTCGCCGCGCGAGCGGGTGTCGGATTCGGCCACGCGCAGCTGCTGCTGGCAGGCGCGCTCGGCGAAATAGGCGTTGGCGGTCTCGGCCGCGACCGACACGCGCGCCTCGTGCCACTTGGCATCGGCGCTGCGCTCGCGCTGCACGGCCGCGTCGCGGTCGGCGCGCAGGCGGCCGAACAGGTCGATCTCCCACTTGGTCTGCAGGCCGGCCTGCAGCGTGGTGATCGGCGTGGTGGCCGAGGTGCTGCCCGAGCCCGAGCCCGAGCCCGAGCTCGCGCCACCGCTGCTTCCCGATGGCGTGCCGCCCGTGAGCCCCGCGGTGCCCCGGCTCGCCGAGCCCGTGGCATCGAGGCTGGGCAGCAGCGCGGCGCCGGCCTGCACGCGGGTCGAGCGCGCCTCGGCCAGCCGCGCCGCGGCGCTCGCCACGTTGGGGCTCGCGCCCTCGGCGGCCGCGATCAGGTCGACCAGCAAGGGATCGTCGAGCTGGCGCCACCATTCGGCCAGCTGGGCCAGCGAGCCGCCATGCGGCAGCGGCGCATGCCATTGCGCGGGGGCGGGCGCGCCGACCGCGGCGGGCGGGCGGGTCAGGCCGCAGCCGGCGAGGCCGGTGGCCAGGCCGAGCCCGAGGCCTGCCTTGAGGCAGAGGATGGCGATCGGTCGTGGAGCTCGTCTCATGCTGTCTTTCTCCCGGAGCGGGATGGAGGGCGGGGCGCCTGCGTGCGCGCGGGCGGCCCCGGTTCGGCGGCGCGGCGCTGCGCCTCGGCCTCGACCAGCGCCACCGCATAGCCGGCGAGGCGCCGGGCCCAGGTGTCGACGGCGCGCGGCGTGCGCAGCAGCGCGGGACGGATCGCCTCGATCACGTCCTGGCTCACGAACAGCTGCATCGCGAGGCCCGTGATCGCGAAGGTCAGCCGGTGGATGTCGTCGTCGGCGCGCGCCACGCCGAGATGGCGGCACAGCATCGCCGCGATGGCGCGGTGCGGGTCCTTGATGTCGCGCTCGAGCTCCTTGGCCCACAGGCTGGTGGGCTCGAGCATCTCGCGCATGTGCAGGTGGATGCACTGGCGCACCACCTCGCCCTGGTCGAAGGGCTCGACCATCTTGGCGAAGAAGATGCGCAGCGATTCCTCGAGCGAGAGGCCGGGCGCGGCGTAGAGCGCCACGAAGTCGCCCGCGTTGCCGCCCATGGGCTCGCTGAAGGTGGCGGCGTAGAGGCCGGCCTTGTCGCCGAAGTAGTAGCTGATGGCCGAGATGTTGACCCCGGCCTCGCGCACGATCTCGCGCGTGGAGGTCTTGGCGAAGCCCTTCTGCGCGAACAGCCGCAGCGCGGTGTAGAGCAGCCGCTGGCGCGCCTCGGCGCCGTCGCTGCGCGGCGCGCGCGGAGCGGCGGCGGTCTTGCGCGCCGGCAGCGTCGAGGTAGGGGCCGTGGACTTCATGCGGGCGATTACACCATGCCGAAAATCAAACGATTGATTAACTTAGCCTCGCCTGAGGCGATGCTGAAGGGCTCCTGAAGACAAGGTGCAACGGGGGCCGGTGGGCGATCGGGAGCGGGGCGGAGCGTTCTGGCGGGGCGCGTGGGTGGCGGGGGAGGGGCTCCATCGCTGCCTGGCGGCGGCACCCTGTTCTTGGTGTGGTTGTCGATCGCGGTGCCGGCTCGCGCGCCCGTGCATTCTGACCCGGCCGCGCCGGCCGGCGATGCCGGATTTGTTGCGGATTGATGCAGGCTACGATCCGCGCATGCCTGCCTCCACCGCCGCCGCGCCCTCCGCCCTGCCGCTCGATGCCGACGGCATCCTCGCGCTGGCCGCGCGTTCCATGTTCCACCTGTTCTCGCGCATGAGCCAGGGCATGTTCCTGGTCGACCGCAGCGGGCGCATCGTCTGGGTCAACGAGGGCTACCGGCGCTTCCTGCCCGCGCTGGGCTTCTCGTCGATCGACCAGTTCCTCGGCCACATGGTGGAGGACGTGATCCCCAACACCCAGATGCGCCGCGTGCTCGAGAGCGGCGAGCCGATCCTGATCGACCTCTTGACCAACAAGGCCGGCACCTTCGTCGTGAGCCGCATCCCGCTGCGCGAGGAGCGTGCCGACGGCGCGGGCGAGGTGATCGGCGCCATCGGCATCGTGCTGTTCGACCAGCCCGAGACCACCCTGCAGCCGCTGATCAGCAAGTTCGCGCTGCTGCAGCGCGACCTCGACGATGCGCGGCGCGAGCTCGCGAGCCAGCGCAACAACCCGCTCTACCAGCAGGCGGCCGAGGGCCAGCGGCGCTCCAAGTACACCTTCGCGAGCTTCATCGGCAGCAGCCCGGCCGCGGTCGAGGTCAAGCGCCATGCGCGCCGCGCGGCGCAGTCGGCGAGCCCGGTGCTGCTGCTCGGCGAGACCGGCACCGGCAAGGAGCTGCTCGCGCATGCGATCCATGCGGCCTCGGCGCGCGCCAGGGGCCAGTTCGTGAGCCTCAACATCGCGGCCGTGCCCGACACCCTGCTCGAGGCCGAGTTCTTCGGCGTCGCGCCGGGCGCCTTCACCGGCGCCGACAAGCGCGGGCGCGAGGGCAAGTTCAAGCTGGCCGACGGCGGCAGCCTGTTCCTCGACGAGATCGGCGACATGCCGCTGGGCCTGCAGGCCAAGCTGCTGCGCGCGCTGCAGGAAGGGGAGATCGAGCCGCTCGGTTCGAACAAGCTGATTCCCTTCGATGCGCGCGTGATCGCTGCCACCTCGCGCGACCTGCCAGAGCTGGTGCGCCGCGGCCAGTTCCGCGAGGACCTCTACTACCGCCTCAACGTGCTGCCGCTGCGCGTGCCGCCGCTGCGCGAACGGCGCTCCGACATCCCGGCGCTGGTCGAGGCGCTCGGCGAGGACATGGCGCTGCGCAGCGGCGAGGCCCCGCCCGAGCTCACGCCCGACGCGCTCGCGCTGCTGGCCGGCCAGCACTGGCGCGGCAACATCCGCGAGCTGCGCAACGTGCTCGAGCAGGTGACCATGCGCAGCGACTCGCAGCGCATCGACGCGGCGCAGCTCGAGCGCATCCTGCGCGAAGCCGGCCTCGAGCAGATCGCGCAGCCCGCCGCGCTGCGCGACGCCCACGATGCCGACGAGGAGGCCGCGCTGCTGCGGCCGCTCGCGCAGCAGGTGGCCGAGCTCGAGCGCCGCGCGATCGGCGCGGCGCTGGCGGCGACCGGGGGGAACAAGCTCGCGACCTCGCGCCTGCTGGGCATCTCGCGGGCGACCTTGTACGAGCGCATGACGAACCAGGCGGATTGACCTGCGCGCCGAGCGCGGACCACGAAGGAGGAGAGCATCGATGAAGGGCTTGTTGACGCGATTGAAGGGGGCGCTGGGCCGGCCGGCGCCAAGCCGCGCCGAGGAGGCCGGGCAGGGCGAGCGGGTCCTGGTCAACGCCTACTGCACGCGCGCCGATGTACCGGCGCTCGAGTTCCCCCATGCCCTGCAGGGTCGCCGCGATCTGTCGGACCCCGAACTCGCGCCCCACCTGGCCGGCTTCGTCGGCTACGTGCTGAGCCGCGGCGACGGCACGATGTCGCGCAACCGCTATCACGTGATGCGTCATGTCCAGCGCGTGCGCCAGCACCTGAGCCTGTCGCTCGACGAGGGCCTGCTCGATGCGTTCTCGGACTGGGCCGTGCGCGCGAACGCGATCGTGTTCCTGCCCGACGGCAGCATCCGCGATCCCCGGGGGCGCATCCTCTTGTCGGCGGCGGGCGAGGAGCCCGATGGCGAAGCCGCGCTGCCCTATCCGGCCGAGGCCTGGGAGCGCAAGGCGCGCACCGAGGCAGCGCTCGCGGCGCGGGGCATCGAGGTCCCGCGGCACCTGCCGCCGCTGGTCTGCGAGCCCGAGCTGCGGTTGCGCACGCCGCAGGAGATCGCGGGCCGGGCCTTCGCGCTGCTGGCGGTATCGGCGCGGGCCGAGTCCCTCGCGAGCAAGGAGCCGCTGGCGCCCGAGGACCTGTTCGAACGGCTGCCCTCGGCACGGGCGCATCTCACGCCGGCGGAGCAGGCTTTCCTCTCGGACCCCGAACCGCTGGCGTCCGATGTCGTCCAGTTCGGCTGGCGCTACGAGTGCCTGTATCTGCTCGAGTGGGCGATGGGCCTGGTCGATGCGTTGCCCTTTCCCGGCGCGATCTGCGACGTGCCGCTCGCCGCACGCACGATGCTGGAAGCCCGCGACCTGCCGGGCGCGCTGCGTTCGCTGCGCATGCGCGGCGAAGGCGAAATCCTCGATGGGCTCGACCTGCATTACCGCTTGCACTGGCGCGTACGCCAGGCCGGGCTCCAGCAGGTCCCCGTGGCGCCGGAGCTCGATGCGGGCGTGATCGCCGAGCGGCATCGCGCCTTGAACTGGCTGGTGCGCTTCGAGGACCGCGAGTGGGACGAGGTCGACACGCCCACCTGACAATCCGGCCTCCACCTGCCTGCGAACCTGCCTTCCACCAGAGCCTTCCATGAAGACACCGATCCGCTCCCTCGTCCTCGCCGCATCGTGCGCCTGCGCCGGCGCCGCCCTGGCCGCGCCGCCCTGCGCCGACGAGGCGGTCGCGCGCGCGAAGAAGCTGCTGGTGTTCCATTTCGGCGAGGACGATCGCATCCGCGTCGGCTCCGAGGTCAAGGAGCTGCCGCCGCTGCGCAACCCCGCCAACAAGGCGCAGCAGTTCCGCGTGCTCGAGGTCTGGGGCTCGATCTACAAGGGCAACTACCGCATGCGCCTGATCTATCACGTGGCGGGCAAGGACTGCACGCTGATGGGCCAGGAAATCCTCGAGTACGCCAGCCTGTGAGCGTCCGCGCCCTGCGTTCCACCTTCGGCCCCAACTGCCACTGGTGCGGCCTGCCGATGGACTTCGAGGAGCCGCATGGCCGGCCCGAATCGGCCACCATCGAGCACCTGGTCGACGCCACGCTGGGCGGCGTGCGCTCGCCCAAGCACCGGCGGCTGGCCCATGCGGCCTGCAACCACGCGCGCAACGAATTCCGGCTGCAGGCCGAGCGGCAGTTCAGGCAATGGATCGAGGAGCGCCGGGCCTCCGCGAAAACCCTGACTGAAAAATAGACAGTCGACTGAAATTCAGACACGACAACTGTTCTGAATTCAGCCGAATCGCGCTTTTCCCGAATGGGGAAACCTTTGTTATCAACGGTTTAGCGCGTGGCACGAAGTGTGCAATATTCAGTCATCTTTATCAGGAGACAACGAATGAACCGTCGCCACCTCGTCGCCCTGGCCGCGCTCGCCGCCTGCGCCGCCGCCGCACCCGCCTGGGCCCAGTCCGGGGAGATCCGCATCGCCCACATCTACAGCAAGACCGGCGCGCTCGAGGCCTACGGCAAGCAGACGCAGACCGGCTTCATGATGGGCCTGAACTACGCCACCGAGGGCACGATGACCGTCGCGGGCAAGAAGCTGGTCGTGATCGAGAAGGACGACCAGGGCAAGCCCGACCTCGGCAAGTCGCTGCTGGCCGCGGCCTATTCCGACGACAAGGCCGCGCTGGCCGTCGGCCCGACCGCCTCGGGCGTGGCGCTGGCGATGCTGCCGGTGGCCGAGGAGTACAAGAAGATCCTGCTGGTCGAGCCCGCGGTGGCCGACTCGATCACCGGCGACAAGTGGAACAAGTACATCTTCCGCACCGGCCGCAATTCGAGCCAGGACGCGATCTCCAACGCGGTGGCCGTCGACAAGGCCGGCGTGACGGTCGCCACGCTGGCGCAGGACAACGCCTTCGGCCGCGACGGCGTGAAGGCCTTCGGTGCCGCGCTCAAGAAGGCCAAGCTGGTCCACGAGGAGTACCTGCCGCCCGCCACCACCGACTTCACGGCCGGCGCCCAGCGCCTGATCGACAAGCTCAAGGACCAGCCGGGCCGCAAGATCATCTGGATCGTCTGGGCCGGCGCGGGCAACCCGTTCAAGATCGTCGACCTCGACCTCAAGCGCTACGGCATCGAGATCGCCACCGGCGGCAACATCCTGCCGGCCATGGCGGCCTACAAGGCGCTGCCGGGCATGGAAGGCGCGGCCTACTACTACTTCGGCATTCCGAAGAACCCGGTGAACGAGGCGATGGTCGCGGCGCACTACAAGGAATTCAAGACGCCGCCGGACTTCTTCACGGCCGGCGGCTTCTCGGCCGCGATGGCGGTGGTGACGGCGCTCAAGAAGACCAACGGCGACACCAACACCAACAAGCTCATCAGCACCATGGAAGGCATGAGCTTCGACACGCCCAAGGGCAAGATGACCTTCCGCAAGGAAGACCACCAGGCGATGCAGTCGATGTACCACTTCAAGATCAAGGTCGACCCGGCCTTCGCCTGGGGCGTGCCGGAGCTGGTGCACGAGATCAAGCCCGAAGAGATGGACATTCCGATCAAGAACAAGCGCTGAGTCCGGCGCTTCCCGCCACCCGAACGCGGCGCCGAGCGCCGCCCGCCTTTTTCTTTCTCTTTCGCCCCGGATGGCCGCCGGGCGAAGCGCCAGCCTGCGTCCGCGCGGGTGGCGCGCTCCACGGCCGAGTCCTCGATCAGCCAAGCAGCGTTCTTACACCCATAACGGAAGGAGACAGCGATGCCAGCGATGAATTGGAACTGGAAGAGATTGGCCATGGCCGCGGCCATGGCGGTGGCCGCGCAGGGCGCGGCGGCGGCGGTGCCGCTGCCGGCACTCGGCGCGAACCCGGCGGAGGTCAGCGTGTCCGGCCTGTCGGCCGGCGGCTTCATGGCGGTGCAACTGCACGTGGCCTATTCGGCCACCTTCAAGCGCGGCGCCGGCGTGGTGGCCGGCGGCCCGTACTACTGCGCCGAAGGCTCGGTGCTCAACGCCACCGGCCGCTGCATGACGCATGCGAGCAGCATCCCGGTGTCCACGCTCGTGAGCACCACCAACAGCTGGGCCGCCAGCGGCGCGATCGACCCGGTGTCGAACCTCTCGGGCTCGAAGGTCTACCTGTTCTCGGGCACCTCCGACAACACGGTCAAGCAGCCGGTGATGGACGACCTCAAGACCTACTACCAGAGCTTCGTGCCGGCGGTCAACACGGTCTACAAGAACAACCTCGGCGCAGGCCATGCGATGGTCACCGACGACTACGGCGGCGCCTGCGCCACCACGGCCTCGCCCTACATCAACAACTGCGGCTTCGATCTCGCGGGCGAGATCCTCACGCACCTCTACGGCCCGCTCAACGCGCGCAACAACGGCACGCTCGGCGGAACCTTCACCGAGTTCAACCAGGGCGAGTTCTCGGGCGGCTCGGGCATGGCCGCCACCGGCTGGCTCTACACGCCCGCGGCCTGCGCGGCCGGCAGCGGCAACAGCTGCCGCGTGCACGTGGTGCTTCACGGCTGCAAGCAGAACTACACGGACGTGGGCGACCAGTACGTGAAGAAGACCGGCTACAACCGCTGGGCCGACACCAACAACATCGTGCTGGTCTATCCGCAGACCAGCACCGCGGCCACCAACAGCTGCTGGGACTGGTGGGGCTACGGCAGCGTCAACTACGCCAAGAAGTCCGGTCCGCAGATGGCGGCCGTCAAGGCCATGGTCGACCGCGTGACCGGCGGCGGGGGCGGCAGCGCGCTGCCCGCGCCCACCGGCGTGGGCACCTCGGGCGCGACCAGCAGCAGCATGGTCATCGGCTGGACCGCCGTGGTCGGCGCCAGCGGCTACAACGTCTACCGCGGCGGCAGCAAGGTCAACGCCTCGCCGGTGGCCGGCACCAGCTACACCGACACCGGCCTGGCACCCTCGACCAGCTACAGCTGGACCGTGACCGGCCTGACCGCGGCCAATGCCGAAGGCGCGATGTCGGCCGCCGCCACCGGCACCACCACCGGCGGCAGCGGCGGCGGCACCTGCTTCACCGCGAGCAACTACGCCCACACCGTGGCCGGCCGTGCCTATGCGCTGTGGGGCCTGACCTATGCCTACGGCTCGGGGCAATCGATGGGCCTGTGGAACATCTACGTGACCACCACGCTGAAGCAGACCGGCCCCAACTACTACGTGATCGGCAGCTGTTGAGGCCGGTCGACCTTCCTGGATTTTTCGTTTTCGCAATGACCAACGATGCTTGAGACCCGAGATCTGACCATCCGCTTCGGCGGGCACGTGGCCGTCAATGGCGTGAGCTGCGCATTCGCGCCGGGCACGCTGACGGCCATCGTCGGCCCGAACGGCGCGGGCAAGACCACCTACTTCAACCTGATCTCGGGCCAGCTCAAGGCGAGCGCGGGCACGGTGTCGCTCGACGGCCAGCCGCTGTCGGGGCTGTCGCCGTCGGCCCGCACCCGCGCCGGGCTGGGGCGGGCCTTCCAGCTCACCAACCTGTTCCCCAACCTCACGGTGCTGGAGAACGTGCGCCTTGCGGTGCAGGCCACGCGCGAGGGCGCGCACCGCCGCGGGCTCAACCTCTGGAGCATCTGGAGCGACCATGCGGCGCTGACCGAGCGCGCCGACGAGCTGCTGGCGCAGACCAACCTCAAGTCGCGCGAGCACGCCACCGTGGCCAGCCTGCCGCACGGCGACCAGCGCAAGCTCGAGGTGGCGCTGCTGATGGCGCTCGAGCCCAAGGTCTTCATGTTCGACGAGCCCACGGCCGGCATGAACGCGGCCGAGGCGCCCGTGATCCTCGACCTGATCCGCCAGCTCAAGCAGGACCGCAGCAAGACCATCCTGCTGGTCGAGCACAAGATGGACGTGGTGCGCGAGCTCGCCGACCGCATCATCGTGCTGCACAACGGCACGCTGGTGGCCGACGGCGATCCGGCCACCGTGATCGCCTCGCCGGTGGTGCAGGAAGCCTACCTGGGCATCGCGAAGGAGGCCACGGCATGAGCGCCGCGCCGGGCCGCCCCAAGCAAGCTCGCACCGCAGTGCGAAGCACGAAGGTATTTCAATGAGCACCAACCTGCTGACCCTCGAGGGCGTGCACACGCACATCGGGGCCTATCACATCCTGCACGGCGTCGACCTCGCCGTGCCCAAGGGCCAGCTCACGATGCTGCTGGGCCGCAACGGCGCGGGCAAGACCACCACCCTGCGCACCGTCATGGGCCTGTGGCATGCGTCGCAGGGCAGGGTGCGCTTCGGCGAGCGCGACATCACGGCCCTGCGCACGCCGCAGATCGCCGAGCTGGGCATCGCCTACGTGCCCGAGAACATGGGCATCTTCTCCGACCTCACGGTGAAGGAGAACATGCTGCTGGCCGCGCGCGGCGCGAAGAACGCGCAGCAGATGGACGACACGCGCCTCGCGTGGATCTTCAAGCTGTTCCCCGCGGTCGAGAAGTTCTGGAACCACCCCGCGGGCAAGCTCTCGGGTGGCCAGAAGCAGATGCTGGCCGTGTCGCGCGCCATCGTCGAGCCGCGCGAGCTGCTGATCGTCGACGAGCCCAGCAAGGGCCTCGCGCCGGCCATCATCAACAACATGATCGACGCCTTCGACGAGCTCAAGCGCAGCGGCGTCACGATCCTGCTGGTGGAACAGAACATCAACTTCGCGCTGCGCCTCGGCGATGCGGTCGCGGTGATGGACAACGGGCGCGTGGTGCACAGCGGCTCGATGGCGGCCTTCGCGGCCGATGCGCAACTGCAGCAGTCGCTGTTGGGATTGGCACTATGAAAATCGAATTCGACTGGAAGCCGCTGCTGCTGGTGCCCGTCCTCGCGCTGGTCGCGCTGCCGCTCACGGGCTCGTTCTCGACCTGGCTCACGCTCACGGTCGCGGGCCTGGCGATGGGCATGATCATCTTCATCATCGCCTCGGGCCTCACGCTGGTGTTCGGGCTGATGGACGTGCTGAACTTCGGCCACGGCGTGTTCATCGCGCTGGGCGCCTTCGTGGCCAGCAGCGTGCTCGGCCTGATGGGCGACTGGACCGGCTCGCAGGAACTGTGGCGCAACCTGGTGGCGGTCTTCCCGGCCATGCTGGTCGCGATGGCGGTGGCCGGCGCGGTCGGCCTGGCCTTCGAGCGCTTCATCGTGCGGCCGGTCTACGGCCAGCACCTGAAGCAGATCCTCATCACGATGGGCGGCATGATCATCGGCGAGGAACTGATCAAGGTGATCTGGGGTCCGGCGCAGGTTCCGCTGCCGCTGCCCGAGGCGCTGCGCGGTTCGCTGCTGGTGGGCGACGCGGCGATCAGCAAGTACCGGCTGCTCGCGGTGGCGGTGGGCGTGGTGGTGTTCGGCCTGCTGGCCTGGACCCTGAGCCGCACCAAGATCGGCCTCCTGATCCGCGCCGGCGTGCAGGACCGCGAGATGGTCGAGTCGCTCGGCTACCGCATCGGCCGCCTGTTCGTCGGCGTGTTCGTGGTCGGCAGCGCGCTGGCCGGGCTGGGCGGCGTGATGTGGGGCCTGTTCCAGCAGAACCTGGTGCCGCAGATGGGCGCGCAGGTCAACGTGCTGATCTTCATCGTCATCATCATCGGCGGCCTCGGCTCCACCGGCGGCGCGCTGCTCGGCGCGCTGCTCGTGGGCCTGATGACCAACTACATCGGCTTCGTGCTGCCCGCGCTCACGCAGTTCGCGAGCATCTTCCTGATGGTGGCGGTGCTGCTGTGGCGTCCGCAGGGCGTGTATCCGGTGGCGAACCGCTGAGGACCGAGCCATGTTCCTGAAACGACTCCTCTCCAACGACATGCCCCGGAGCCGCCTGCTGGCCGTGCTGCTGGTGGCGCTGTTCCTCGCACTGGCCTTCGCGCCCTTCCTGTTCCCGGGCGTGAAGGCGCTCAGCGTCGCGGCCAAGATCCTGGTGTTCGTGGTGCTGGTCGCGAGCTTCGACCTGCTGCTGGGCTACACCGGCATCGTGAGCTTCGCCCACACCATGTTCTTCGGCATCGGTGCCTACGGCATCGCGATCTCGGCCTCGCGGCTCGGGCCCGACTGGGGCGCGGTGCTGCTGGGCCTGGGCGCCTCGCTCGCGGTCTCGCTGGTGCTCTCGTTCGCCATCGGCCTGTTCTCGCTGCGCGTGCGCGCGATCTTCTTCGCGATGATCACGCTGGCCGTGGCCTCGGCCTTCCAGACGCTGGCCTCGCAGCTGTCGGACTTCACGGGCGGCGAGGACGGCCTGACCTTCAAGCTGCCCGAGCTGATCTCGCCGAGCTTCGAGTTCGCGGAGGAGCCCTTCCTCGGCGTCTCGCTCGACGGGCGCCTGCTGTGCTACTACCTGCTGTTCGTGGCCGCCGTGGTGCTGGTGCTGGCGATGCTGCGCATCGTGAATTCGCCCTTCGGCCGCGTGCTGCAGGCGATCCGTGAAAACGAGTTCCGCGCCGAGGCGATCGGCTACCGCGTGGTGGTCTACCGCACCACGGCCGCGGTGCTGTCGGCGCTGTTCGCCACGCTGGCCGGCGCCATGCTCGCGATCTGGCTGCGCTACAACGGCCCTGACACCTCGCTGAGCTTCGAGATCATGGTCGACGTGCTGCTGATCGTGGTGATCGGCGGCATGGGCACGATCTACGGCGCGGCCATCGGCGCCGTGCTGTTCGTGGTCGCGCAGAGCTACCTGCAGGATCTGCTGCGCATGGGCAGCGAGGCCGCGAGCGGCCTGCCGTGGCTGGCCGCGCTGCTGTCGCCCGACCGCTGGCTGCTGTGGCTCGGCGTGCTGTTCGTGCTGTCCGTCTATTACTTCCCCACCGGCATCGTCGGCAAGCTGCGGGCCCGCCGCGCGAATGCCGCGTGAGGCCGCGCGATGAGCGACTCCATGACTTCCCGCATCGTTCCTTCCTCCCACTACGCACGGCTCGCGGGCCGCGAGATCCACTGGCTGGACTGGCCCGCGGCCGAGCCCGATCCGCAGGTGCTGATCGCCTGGCACGGCCTGGCGCGCACCGGCCGCGACATGGACGAGCTGGCCGAGCACTTCGCCGCGCGCGGCTTCCGCGTGATCTGCCCCGACACCATCGGCCGCGGCCTGAGCCAGTGGAGCCCGCTGCCCGACGAGGAGTACCGGCTCGCGTTCTATGCGCAATTGGCCGAGGCACTGTGCGACGAGCTGCAGCTCGAGCGCGTGCACTGGGTCGGCACCTCGATGGGCGGCGCGATCGGCACCGTCTGCGCCGCGGGCCTGTTCGCGCCGCGCATGAAGGCGCGCATCGCGAGCCTGGTGCTCAACGACAACGCGCCCGAGCTCGCGCAGGCCGCGATCGAGCGCATCCGCGCCTATGCCGGCAACCCGCCGGCCTTCGACACGGTGAGCGAGCTCGAGACCTTCTTCCGCGGGGTCTACAAGCCCTACGGCTGGCTCAGCGACGCCCAGTGGCGCCGGCTCGCCGAGACCTCGACGCGCCGGCTGCCCGACGGCCGCGTCACGCCGCACTACGACCCGGCCATGGTGCGCCAGTTCAGCACGCGCGAGGACGACTACCTGATCTGGCCGCACTACGACGCCATCGAGGCGCCGGTGCTGTGCCTGCGCGGCGCCGAGTCCGACCTGGTGCTGCCCGAGGTGGTCGAGGCCATGCGGCATCGCGGCCCGGGCGCGGCGGGGCGGCTCGAAGTCGTCGAGATCCAGGGTTGCGGCCACGCGCCCGCGCTCAACGTGCCCGAACAACTGGAGTGCATCGAAGGGTTTATTCGCGCCGCCGGCCGCTGAGGGGACGGCGGCCTCCACAATCGCCGCCGGTCATCACCCCACAGCAACACACAGAGGCATTCGCACCATGGCGCTTTCGATGTACGACATTTCCGTGCCGGTCTTCACCCGCGGGCTGGCCCAGCTTCGCCACGTGCTCGGCAAGGGCCTGGCCCATGCGCAGGCCAACGGCATCGATCCCTCGACCCTGGTCGATGCGCGCCTCGCGCCCGACATGCTCACGCTGGCCGGCCAGGTGCAGCGCGCGAGCGATGCCTGCAAGCTCGGCACCGCGCGCATCGCGGGCGTGACCGCACCCAGCTTCCCCGACGAGGAGAAGAGCTACGACGAACTGCTGGTGCGCATCGCGAAGACCGAGGAGTTCCTGCTCGGCGTGGACCGCGCGCAGATCGACGGCCACGAGGACCGCCCGGTGGTCATCACCGCGCGCGGCACCGAGGTGCATTTCACCGCGCAGCGCTACCTGCTGCAGTTCGCGCTGCCCAACTTCTTCTTCCACGCCACCACCGCCTACGACGTGCTGCGCAACGCCGGCGTGCCCGTGGGCAAGATGGACTATCTCGGCAAGTTCTGAGGCCGCGAAGGCCGGCGGCCCTGACCCTGGTCTTTACGCCGCCGGGACAACCTTCAAATTGCCGTGACACCTGCGCACGCACGGCGCGTGCCGCGAACAATCGCGCCTGACCGCTGTCGGTCTGACATTCGAGCGAGGTTCGCGATCATGAACATGTTGTCCAGAAGGGCGTTCTCGGGGCTGGCCGTCGGCGCTTCCGCGTTCGTGGCGGCCGTGGGCGGCGGATGGCCGGTGCGCAGCGCGCTGGCCGTGTCGCCGGGCCTGCGCGACTACGGCAAGGCCCCCGAGTTCGCGGGCATCGACCGGTGGCTCAACTCGGATCCGCTCACCCTGCAGGGGCAGGCCGGCAAGGTGGTGCTGGTCGATTTCTGGACCTACTCCTGCATCAACTGCATCCGCACGCTGCCGCACGTGGTGCGCTGGTACGAGAAGTACCGGGACCAGGGCTTCGTGGTGGTGGGCGTGCATTCGCCCGAGTTCGCCTACGAGAGGTCGACGCGCAACGTGCAGGACGCGATCGAGCGCTTCGGCATCCGCTACCCGGTGGCGCAGGACAACGGCTTCACCACCTGGAAGGCCTACGACAACCAGTACTGGCCCGCGTTCTATCTGGTCGACGCCAAGGGGCAGGTGATGCGGCGGCATTTCGGCGAGGGCGAATACGCCGAGATGGAAGCCGCGATCGAGGCGCTGCTGGCGCGCAGGCAGCCGGCCTGAATCGGCAGCGCTACTTCGCCGATTCGAGGATGCGCCGCACCGCCGCCTTTCCCGCCGGCGTGAGCACCGGGCCGAGTTCGGCGTAGGGCACTTCGATCTCGATCGCGCAGCCGTCGCCGAAGTCGGGCTGCGCGAAGCGCATGCCCTTGGCTTCCAGTGTGAGGTCGTAGTAGGCGTCTTCCTTGTAATTGGACTCGCAGTTCTCCTCCGCCTTCCCGGGATCGATGCCCTCGTGGCGGAACACGAAGCGGCGCAGCTTCGGCGTCATCGAGCCGCCGCTGGTGGCGACGACGGGGCCAGCTCCGGGGACGCGCAACGACTCCTTGCGCGAGCCGAACCATGTCCACAGGTCGACCTGCTTGCCGGTCTGAACGTCCCAGGTGCGATAGAACCAGGAGATGCCGGAGCGGCCCGTGCCCGCGGCCCAGGTGTAGTTGCGGATGCTGAGCCACTGCGAGGTCCAGTATTCGGGCTCGGTGGTGTTCTCGTCCTCTGCGGGCACGCCGACCCGGCCTAAAAACTCGCGGCGCTTGTCGAAATACTCCTGGATCGCGTCCTTGCCAGTGTCGAAGTCGCTGCGAAGCTCCCGGTTGATGGCCGCGAGCGTGGGTTCGGGGCCGAAGAGTTCGACGGTTGCCTGTCCCGCGAAGCGCAGCGGGCGGAAGCTGCGGCCGGGGGCGAATTCCTTCTTCTTGCCGATCTCGATCTTCGGTGGGGCTTCGATCTGGCTCGTGTAACTCTCGCTGCCGCAAGCTCTTTTACTTTTGGAGGAGTCGACAAGGTTGAGGCTGATCGGCAATTTGATACGGGCATCCTTCACGCTGCTCCAAGTGCCGGAAAGCGTGGTGCCTTGGCCTGGATCGAGTAACCACAGCCCTGTTTCGTTTGCCTCGTGCCACAGACCGTCTTGCTCTTTGCGCGTCAGCTGAATTGGCGTCTTGTACTGCTTGTAGAAATAGCTCCCGCTCGGGTAGTCGAAGTTGAAGCAGGCCACGATGGCCTTGGTGCCGAGTGTGCCTTCCCATACACCTGGGGAAATAAAGACGAGCTCGGCGAAGGCGGGGGGAGTCATGAAGGGCAGCAGTAGCAGGCCCCAGAAGAAACGGGCGCGAAGATTTCTCATGGCTTGCGTGCGCGGATCGAATACATCAGCGGAATGCGCGGCATGCCCTCGGGCGGCGCCATGCGGCGGCCGCCGATGTCGCGCATGCCCTCGAAGGGCTTCCAGCCATTGGCGTACGGGTACTCGTCGAGCCGCTCGATGACCAGCCCGGCCTGCGACAGCGCGGTCGTCACCTGGCCCAGGCCCCAGGTGAATTCGAAGCTCGGGTGCGGGTTGCTGAAGTTCTCCACGCCGCGCTCGTAGCCTTCGCGCACGAGGCCGTCGCCCGATGCGGCCACGTAGTCGCCCACGCCTTCCTCGGGCACGGGGGCGTCGTTGAAGTAGTCGTAATGGAACTTCCAGGCCGGGTCGAACACCAGCGCGAACGGATGGAACTCGACGAAGACGAAGCGGCCGCCGGGCGCGAGCAGCTGCGCCACGCCGCGTGCCCAGGCCGCGATGTCGGAGAGCCAGCACAGCGTGCCGTACGAGCAGAACACGATGTCGTGGCGCTCGCCGCGTGCCTGCGCGTCGCGGAAGTAGTCGTAGACGTCCGAGCGGACGAAGCGCGCCGCGATGCCCGACTGCTGCGAGAGCCGGGTAGCGAAGTCGATGGCCTCGTCGGAGATGTCGACGCCCGTCACCTCGGCGCCGAGGCGCGCGATGCTCAGGCTGTCCTGTCCGGCATTGCATTGCAGGTGCAGCACCGACAGGCCCTTCACCTCGCCGAGCAGGCCGGCTTCCTCGGGGAACAGGGTGGAGCCGCCGTCGCGGAAGAAGGCCGCCTGGTCGCCCTTGTGGCTGTTGTGCGCGAGCGTGGCGGCGTTCCACGAGAGGCGGTTGGCCTCGTGCAGCTCGGGCTTCATCGCGTGCTCCAGCCCGCGAGATGGCGCTCGGCGATGTCGGCGAGGGCGTCGATCCAGGCCGGGCCGTCATTGAGGCAGGGGATGTAGCTGAACTGCTGGCCGCCCGCATGCAGGAAGGCCTCGCGGCCTTCCATCGCGATCTCCTCGAGCGTTTCGAGGCAGTCGGCCGGGAAGCCCGGGCAGGCCACGTCGACGCGCTTCACGCCCGCGGCGCCGAGTTCGCGCAGCGTGGGTTCGGTGTAGGGCTCGAGCCATTTGGCCTTGCCGAAGCGCGACTGGAAGGTCACGCGGTATTGCGCGGGCGTGAGGCCCAGGCGCGCGGCGAGCAGGCGCGCGGTTTCGAGGCACTGCGACTGGTAGGGGTCGCCGAGCTCGATGTTGCGCGCGGGAATGCCGTGGAAGCTCAGCAGCAGCACCTCGCCGCGGCCCTGGTCCTGCCAGTGCGCCTCGATGCGCCGTGCGAGCGCCTCGATGTAGCCGGGGTCGTCGTGGAACTGGTTGACGAAGCGGAACTCGGGCACGCTGCGCTGCGCGCGGCTCCAGTCGTTGACGGCATCGATCACGCTCGCGGTGGTGGTGGCCGAGTACTGCGGATAGCCCTGCAGCACGAGCACGCGCTCGACGCCTTCGGCCTGCAGCGCATCGAGCCGCGCGCCGATCGACGGGTTGGCATAGCGCATCGCATCGCGCACCGCCACGCGGTGGCCGCGCCGGCCCAGCGTGTCGCCCAGGCGCTGCGCCTGCCGTTCGCTCCAGACCTTGAGCGGCGACCCCTCGGGCAGCCAGATGCTCGCGTACTTGGCGGCCGACTTCGCGGGCCGCACGCGCAGGATGATGCCGTGCAGGATCGGCAGCCAGAGCAGGCGCGGGATCTCGACCACGCGCGGATCGCCGAGGAAGTCCGCGAGATAGCTGCGCACGGCGCTGGCAGTGGGGGCATCGGGCGAACCCAGGTTGCACCAGAGGACGGCGGTGCTGCGGGGGGCGTTGCCGGGGGTGAGCGAGGGACTTGGAGGCATGCGATATTCTCGGGCATGACTTCCGACCCCACGGTCCCCGCGAGCAACGCGCCGCTCGATCTCAAGCGCATCAGCGCCATCACCCTCGACCTCGACGACACCCTCTGGCCGATCTGGCCGACCATCGAACGCGCGGAGGCCGTGCTGCATGCCTGGCTGCTGCGCGAGGCGCCGAAGACGGCCGCCTTGCTGGTCACGCCGGGCGTGCTGCGCGAGCTGCGCGAAGCCACCGCCAAGGAACGCTCCGACCTCGCGCACGACCTCAGCGCGCTGCGCCGCGAATCGATACGCACCGCGCTGCGCCGTGCGGGCGAGGACCCGGCGCTGGCCGATCCGGCCTTCGATGCCTTCTTCGCCGAACGCCAGCGCGTGACGCTCTACGACGATGCGCTGCCCGCGCTCAAGTGGCTCAGCGAACGCTATCCGCTGGTGGCGGTGTCGAACGGCAATGCCGACATCCACAAGACCGGCGTGGCGCGCTGGTTCCGCACCGCCTTCAATGCACGCGCCTTCGGCAGCGGCAAGCCGCATGCGCCGATCTTCCGCGCCGCCGCGGCCTCGGTCGGCCTGCTGCCCAAGGACGTGCTGCACGTGGGCGACGATGCCGAGCTCGACGTGGTGGGCGCGCTCAACGCCGGCATGCAGGCGGCCTGGCTGGTGCGCGACGAGCGGCCCTGGGTGCATGGCGCACGGCCGCAGCTGATCGTGCCGAACCTGCACGCGCTGTGCGTGGCGCTCGGCGCCTGATCCTCAGGCGAAGACCGGACGGAAGAAGCTGCGCTCGTAACTGAGGAAGCAGCGCGTTTCCTCGGCATAGCGGAAGGCGGCCTGGCAGTCGGCGTCCTGCATCGAGTCGGCGCGGTACTGCTCGTAGGCCGCGAGGCTGGGAAAGCTGAACATCGCGAGCGCCACGTTGCTGACGCCCTCCGAGGGCAGGAAGTAGCCGTGGTGCTTGCCGCCGAACTTCTCGACCAGCGGGATCCAGAGCTTGCCGTAGTGCTCGAACTCCTCGAGCTTGTAGGGGTCGACGATGTAGCGCAGGTAGCAGGTGACCATGGTGCGTGACGGGGGAGGGTGGGCCATGAGGGCAATTTCCGCCGCGGCTGCGGCGAACGGGTGGCCCGACTATAGTTTTGCTTCCCCGGCCTGCGGCGCGAGCGCGCCGCGCGAAAGCTCCCCATGCATCTGTCCAACTGGCTCCTCTTCTGCGGCGTGACCCTGCTCGTCGCCTTCACGCCCGGCCCCGCGGTGCTGCTGGCGGTGTCGAACTCGATGTCCGTGGGTCCGCGCCGCGCGATGATCAGCTCGCTGGGCAATGCGACCGGGCTCTTCATGGTGTCGGCCGCCGCGATGGCCGGGCTGGGCGTGGTGCTCTCGACCTCGGCCCATGCCTTCATGGTGCTGAAGCTGGCGGGCGCGGCCTACCTGATCTACCTCGGCATCAAGCAGTGGCGCAGCCAGGGCAGCGTTTTCGCCGACCTGCAGGGTGCCTCGGCGGCGGGCTCGCCGCGTTCGAGCTGGCGCCTGTTCGGCCATGGCCTGACGGTGGCGCTGACCAACCCGAAGAGCATCCTGTTCTTCTCGGCGCTGTTCCCGCAGTTCCTCACGCAGGACGCGCCGATCGCCACCCAGTTCGCGGTGCTGACCACCACCTTCGCGGCCGCCTCGGTGCTGTCGCATGCCTTCTACGTGCTGCTGGCGCGCCTGCTGCGCAAGCAGCTGTCGGACCCGCGCCGCACGCGGCTGTTCAACAAGGTCTCGGGCGGTGCGTTCGTGCTGCTGGGGCTGAGCCTGCTGCGGCTGCGCAACAAGACGGCCGCTTAATCGAGGCCGAAGCGCTCGCGCAGCGCGGCGCAGAAATCGGCCGTGCCGCTCAGCGAGAAGGCCAGGGTCTCGAAACGCGCATCGTCGCGCGTGTGCTGCAGGTCATAGTCCCACACCGCTCCTTCGTCGAGCGCGCCGCGCGCATAGGGAAAGGCGGCCTCGGCCCAGGCCAGCACCCGATCGATCTCGGCTTGCACCTCGCCCAGGCGCTCGGGCGCGACCGAGGCCATCGCATCGAAGCTGCCATGGCCGTCGGCGTCCTCGCTGTAGTCGAAGTCGAGGTAGCGCAGCTCGGTGCTCATGCGGCCGTCCTCGCAGCGGCCAGGCCGCTGAGCACCGCGCCCTCGAGCGTGGCGGGGTAGGGGCCCGCAACATAGTCGCCGCAGGCCAGCAAACCGGGCTCGATGGTGGCCGGTGGCCGCGCCAGCCCAGGCGTGCAGGCGAAGGTCGCCCGCTTCTCGACCACGGTCTGCACGACCTGCAGGCCGGCCTGGCCCAGTTGCGCGGCGGCCTGCGCGAGCGCCTGCGTCTCGAGCAGCTCGCGCGGCGTCTCGTTGGCGCTCACGACCATCGCGAGCACGCCCGGCAGGCCGCAGAGCCGTTCCTTGTCGAACACGAACTGGGCCGGTGCCGTGGCGGGGTCGCTGCGCAGCGCGAGCATCGGTTCGGCCAGCGGCGTGGCACCGCGCAGGTAGATCGTGGCGATGGCCTCGAAGCGCAGCGCCTCGGTGCATGCGCACCAGGCCTCGGCCGGCAGGCCGCTGGCGCGCACGAGCCGGGCGGCATCCCAGGGCGCGCAGGCCAGCACCACGCGGTCGAAGACTTCGCCGTCGACGCGCCACGCTTTCGCCTCGGGCGCGATCGCGCGCACGCGCTGGCCGATGCGCAGGCTTGCAGCATGCGCGCGCAGCCAGGCGAGGGCCGCATCGGGCAGCAGCGCGCCGAGGTCGGCGCGCGGCAGCAGCAGGTCGGCACCGCCGCTGCCGCTGAACAGCGCGTCGTGGAGCACGCGCAGGAAGACCTGGCCGCTCGATTGCGCGACCGGCGTGTTGAGCGCCGAGACGCACAGCGGCTCGATCAGCTCCTGCATCACGCGCGGCGTGAGCCCCGCGCAGAGCTCGGCCACGGTGGTGGATGCGTCGCAGCGAAAGCCCTTCAAGCGCCAGCCGATCGCGGTGCGCAGCAGCGCGGACTTGTCGCGCCAGGTCCAGCCGCGCGCCCGGAAGATGCCCGCCAGCAGGTCGAGCGGTGCGGGCAGGCGCGGCAGCTGCAGGCCGCCGCCATCGGCGAAGCGCAGCGACAGCGGCAGGCGCAGCAGCACGCGCTCGGGATCGACGCCGACATCGCGCATCAGCTGCAGCGTGGCGGCGTAGGCGCCGATCAGGATGTGCTGGCCGTTGTCGAGCGCCATGCCGTGCATGTCGTCGACGCGGCGCGCGCGGCCGCCAGCGCTGGGCGCGGCCTCGAACACGGTGACCGCGTGGCCCTGGCGCACGGCCTCGACCGCGCAGGCCAGGCCGGCCCAGCCGGCCCCGACGACCGCCAGCCTCACAGCCGGCCCAGCGCCTGCACCTTCCAGGCCAGCCACAGCTTGCGCACGGGCGTGAGGCTCACGCGCTGGTTCAGCACCTGGAAGTCGTCGCGCTCGATCTCGCGCAGCAGGGTGCGGTAGATGCTGGCCATCATCAGGCCCGGCTTTTGCGCGCGGCGGTCGGCCGCGGGCAGCAGCGCCAGCGCCTCGTCGTAGGCGGCATGGGCGCGCTGGGCCTGGAACTTCATCAGCGCGACGAAGCGCTCGGAATGCACGCGGTTGAGGATCTCGTGCGCCTTGACCTCGTGCTTCTGCAGGTCGTTGACCGGCAGGTAGATGCGTCCGCGCAGGGCGTCCTCGCCCACGTCGCGAATGATGTTGGTGAGCTGCAGCGCGAGGCCGAGCTTGTGCGCGTAGGCGGTGGTCTGCGCCTCGGTCTGGCCGAAGATGCGCGCCGCCACCTCGCCCACCACGCCCGCCACCAGGTGGCAGTAGCGCGCGAGGCCGGGGAAGTCGAGGTAGCGGGTCTGCTCGAGGTCCATCTGGCAGCCCTCGATGACCTGGTCGAGTTGGCGCGCCTCGATGCCGTAGGCCGCCACGTGCGGCATCAGCGCCTGCATCACCGGATGGCGCGGCGTGCCCGCGAAGGCCTGGGCCACCTCGGTGCGCCACCAGGCGAGCTTGGTGGCGGCCACGCCGGGGTCGCTGACCTCGTCGACCACGTCGTCGACCTCGCGGCAGAAGGCGTAGAAGGCGGTGATGGCCGCGCGCCGCGGCTTGGGAAGGAACAGGAAGGCGTAATAGAAACTGCTGCCCGAGGCGGCGGCCTTGTCTTGCACGTATTGCTCGGGATTCATCGGGAGGGCGCTGCGTTCATGGGCCGTGATTGTCTCCGCATCCGCAGCGCCTTCCAGAGCAGCACGGGGGCATCGGCCTTGCCGATCGTGGGCCGCTGCGTGAAGCTGTCGAAGCCCAGGTCCTCGATCTTGTCGAGGATGCGCAGGCCGCCCTGCACGACCAGGCGCAGCTCCCAGCCGGCGCGCCCCGGCAGGCGGTGCACCAGCGGCGCGCCCTGCTGCATCAGCTCGCGGGCCCAGAACGACACCACCGAGATCAGGTTGATCGCCTCCTGCGGCGGCGGGTAGGCGGGCGAGAGCGGCGCGAACACCTTGAAGTGCTGGCGCGTGAAGCCGCGCCGGGCGCAGTCGGTCAGCGGGAAGTAGAAGCGCCCGCGCGGCAGGTCCACGCTCGGGTCCTGCCAGAAATTGATGAGTTGCAGCGCGCTGCAGATGGCGTCGCTCTGCGCGAGCGAGGGCGCGTCGTGCACGCCGTACAGGTGCAGCAGCAGCCGGCCCACGGGGTTGGCCGAGCGGCGGCAGTAGTCGAGCAGTTCCTCGCGGTCGGCGTAGTCGCTGCCGTCGCGGGTCTTCACGATGTCCTGCATGAAGGCGTCGAGCAGGTCGGCCAGCAGCGTCTCGGGCAGGCCGAAGGTTTCGATGCTGTGGGCGAGCGGGCCGAACACCCCGGCCCAGGGCCCGGCCGGGTCGACCCGGCCCTGGGCCGCATCGGCCAGCGCGGCACGGTAGGCGTGCAGCTCGGCCAGGCGCTGTGCGGGCGTGGCCTGGCCCTCGTCGGCGATATCGTCGGCCGTGCGCGCGAAGTGGTAGATGGCCGCGATCGGCGCGCGCAGCCGTGGCGGGCACAGCCACGAGGCCACGGGAAAATTCTCGTAGTGCGTCGGGGCGGCGGCGGCGAGGGGGGGAGGGGGCGTCTGGGACACGCTGCGATTGTCAACCAGCACGGCTATGCTCCCGGCGTCCCCACTCTCGATTCTTGCCCCATGAATGCACCGGCCAGGACCTCCACCGCGCAAGGCGACGCGGCGCACCCGGCCGGCAAGGGCCTGGTCGTGATCGCGGCGCTCGGCGTCGTGTTCGGCGACATCGGCACCTCGCCGCTGTACGCCTTCAAGGAAACGCTCAACCCGGAGCACGGCGTGCCGTTCTCGCCCGACGCGGTGCTCGGGCTGCTGTCGCTGATCTTCTGGGGCCTGCTGTTCGTGGTGACGCTCAAGTACGTGGTGTTCGTGCTGCGCGCCGACCACGACGGCGAGGGCGGCATCCTGGCGCTGCAGGCGCTGGCGCGCAATGCCGCCTCGCGCATCGGCGCCAGGCCCTGGCTCGGCCACCTGATCGGGCTGCTGGGCCTGGTGGGCGCGGCCATGTTCTACGGCGACAGCCTGATCACGCCGGCGATCTCGGTGCTGTCGGCGGTCGAGGGGCTGGAGGTGCGCGCGCCGATGCTCGAGCGCGCGGTGCTGCCGATCACGGTGGTGATCCTGATCGCGCTGTTCGCGGTGCAGAAGAAGGGCACCGGCGCGGTCGGCAAGGTGTTCGGGCCGGTGATGCTGCTGTGGTTCGTGGTGATCGGCGTGGCCGGGCTGCTGCAGGTGCTAGCCCAGCCGCAGGTGCTGGCGGCGCTCGATCCGCGGCGCGCCGTGCTGTTCCTGGTCGAGCACCGGCTGCAGTCGCTGGCGGTGCTGGGCGCGGTGTTCCTGGCCTTCACCGGCGGCGAGGCGCTGTACGCCGACATGGGCCACTTCGGCGCGCGGCCGATCCGGCTCGCCTGGCTCTTCATCGCGCTGCCGGGGCTGGTGCTCAACTACTTCGGCCAGGGCGCGCTGGTGCTGGCCAATCCGGCAGCCATCGACAACCCCTTCTTCCGGCTCTTTCCGGCCTGGGGCGTGCTGCCGATGGTGCTGCTGGCCGCGATGGCGACGGTGATCGCCTCGCAGGCGGTGATCTCGGGCGCCTTCTCGCTCACGGCGCATGCGATGCGCATGGGCTACCTGCCGCGCATGCGCGTGATCCAGACCTCGGGCACGGCCATCGGCCAGATCTACGTGCCGACCGTCAACTGGCTGCTGATGGTGGGCGTGCTGCTGCTGGTGCTGGGCTTCCGCAGCTCGAGCGCGCTGTCGGCCGCCTACGGCATCGCGGTGTCGATCACCATGGTCACGACCACCCTGCTGGCCGGCATCGTGGCCTGGGGGCTGTGGCGCTGGAACAAGCCGGCGGTGGCGCTGGGCGTGGCGGCCTTCGCGGCGGTCGACCTGACCTTCGTGGTCGCCAACAGCCTCAAGGTGGCCGAGGGCGGCTGGCTCACGCTGGCGGTGGCGGCGGGCGTGATGCTGCTGTTCACCACCTGGGCCAAGGGGCGGCGCCTGGGGCTGGAGGCGGCCGCGGCCGAGAGCCTGCCGCTGCGGCCCTTCTTCGACTCGCTGGCCCACCACATGCCGCACCGGGTGCAGGGCACGGCGGTGTTCCTCAACGTCAACGTCACGTCGGTGCCGCATGCGCTGCTGCACAACCTCAAGCACAACCAGGTGCTGCACGAGCAGGTGATCGTGCTGCGCGTGCTGCCCTGCGACACGCCGCGCGTCGACGCGCGCCTGCGCATCGAGGCCGAGTCGCTGATGACCGGCATCTGGGTCGTGACCGCGCGCCACGGCTTCATGGAGCGGCCCGACGTGCCCGAGTTCATCCGCATCCTGGCCTACCAGAAGACGCTGGCCATCGACTCGATGAAGACTTCGTATTTCGTCTCGCGCGCCTCGGTGGGTGAGGAGAACCTGCCGGGCCTCAACCCGATCCGGCGCGCGCTGTTCGGCTGGCTGCAGCGCAACGCCGGGCGCGCCTCGGACTACTTCGAACTGCCCGACAACCGGCTGGTGGAAATGGGCCAGCGGACCTGAGCACGGGGCGGGCGCCGGCGCTACTGACCGGCGGGTAATTGACAGCGGTTCACGTTTACCCTAGATTACTAACCGGTGGGTCATTAAAGACCCGGTTCGTTCCTTCCAGGGTGTCTCATGACCGCCTCCCAATCCATCTTCTCGCTCGACCGCGCGGCCGCCTGGCTGCTGGTTCCCGCCCTCGTGGCCCTGGCCGCCTGCTCGCCGTCCAAACCTGCGGAGGAACCGGTCCGCGCGGTCAAGCTGGTGACCGTGGGCACCAGCGAATTCGATGCCCAGCCCGAGTTCTCGGCCGAGGTGCGGGCGCGCGTCGAGTCGCGCCTGGGCTTCCGCGTGGCGGGCAAGATCACGCGCCGCCAGGCCGAGCTCGGCCAGCGCGTGCAGGCCGGCCAGGTGCTGGCCCAGCTCGATCCGCAGGACTACCGGCTGGCCGCCGAAGCGGCCCGCGCCCAGCAGGCCGCGGCGCTGACCAACCGTGACCTGGCCGCGGCCGACCTCAAGCGCTACCGCGAGCTGCGCGAGCAGAACTTCATCAGCGGCGCCGAGCTCGAGCGCCGCGAATCGACCTGGAAGGCGGCGCAGGCCCAGCTCGAGCAGGCGCAGGCCCAGCTCTCGTCGCAGGGCAACCAGGCCAACTACACGACGCTGGTGGCCGACGTGGCCGGCGTCATCACCGCCATCGAGGCCGAGCCGGGCCAGGTGGTGCAGGCCGGCACGCCGGTGGTGCGGATCGCGCAGGACGGCGCGCGCGACGTGGTGTTCGCGGTGCCCGAGGACCGCGCGGGCCTGGTCAAGCCCGGCTCGGCGGTCGCGGTGCGCGGCTGGTCGGGCGGCGAGGAACTGCAGGGCCAGGTGCGCGAGGTGGCGGCCAGTGCCGACGCCGTGACGCGCACCTTCACCGTGAAGGTGGCGATCGATGCCGCCAGCGCGCCCGCGCTCGGCGCCACGGTCTATGCGCGGCCGCAGGCGCTCGCGCGCAGCGGCCCGGCCGTCGTCAAGCTGCCGACCAGCGCGCTGCGCCAGGAAGGCAAGGGCACGGCCGTGTGGGTGCTCGACAAGTCGACCATGACCGTGCGCTCGCAGCCGGTGCAGGTGGCGACCGCCGACGGCAACGAGGCCGTGATCGGCGCCGGCGTCACGCCCGGCATGCAGGTGGTGGTGGCGGGGGTGCACGTGCTGTCGCCGGGCCAGAAGGTCACGATCTACCAGCCGCGTGAAGTGGCGGCGGGCGGTGCGGACGCGGGCAGTGCCACGCAGGGCGTCGCGCCCGTGGCCGCCAACAAGAAGGAGATCGCAGCGGGTGCCGGCAAATGAGCGGCGCTGACAAGGCGAACCACGGCGCCGAGCCGGACGCCCGCGCGGGCGGCTTCAATCTCTCGAAATGGGCGCTCGACCACGCGCCGCTCACGCGCTACCTGATGCTGGTGCTGATGGTGCTGGGCGCCTTCGCCTACTTCCAGCTCGGGCAGGACGAGGATCCGCCCTTCACCTTCCGCGCGATGGTGGTGCGCACCTACTGGCCCGGCGCCACCGCGCAGCAGGTGGCCGAGCAGGTCACCGACAAGCTCGAGCGCACGCTGCAGGAGGCGCCGTACGCCGACAAGATCCGCAGCTACTCCAAGCCCGGCGAGTCGCAGATCATCTTCCAGATCAAGGACTCCTCGAAGGCGAGCGAGGTCGCCAACGTCTGGTACACGGTGCGCAAGAAGATCGGCGACATGCGCGGCACCCTGCCCGCGGGCGTGCAGGGGCCGTTCTTCAACGACGACTTCGGCGACGTCTACGGCGTGATCTACGCGCTCGAGAGCGAGGGCTTCAGCTATGCCGAGCTCAAGACCCTGGCCGACGACGTGCGCCAGCAGCTGCTGCGCGTGAAGGACGTGGCCAAGGTCGACCAGTTCGGTGTGCAGGACGAGAAGGTCTTCATCGAGATCTCGCAGAAGCGCCTGGCGCAGTTGGGCCTCGACTTCAACGCCGTGCTGCAGCAGCTCGGCTCGCAGAACGCGGTCGAGAGCGCCGGCACGATCCAGTCGCCGCTCGACGTGGTGCAGGTGCGCGTGGGCGGCCAGTTCACCAACGTCGACCAACTGCGCGAGATGCCGATCCGCGGCAGCTCGGGCAACCAGCTCAAGCTCGGCGACATCGCCGAGATCCGCCGCGGCTACATCGATCCGCCCTCGGTCAAGGTGCACCACCAGGGCAAGGAAGTGATCGCGCTCGGCGTGTCGATGACCAAGGGCGGCGACATCATCGCGCTGGGCAAGGCGCTGCGCGCGGCCACCGCGAGCATCGACAAGCAGCTGCCGCTGGGCGTGAAGCTCGCGCAGGTGCAGGACCAGCCGGTCGCCGTGGCGAGCTCGGTCAACGAGTTCGTGCGCGTGCTGATCGAGGCCGTGGCCATCGTGCTCGCGGTCAGCATCATCTCGCTGGGCCTGCACAAGGGCGGGCGCTTCGGCTGGTACATCGACATGCGCCCGGGCCTGGTGGTGGCGATCACCATCCCGCTGGTGCTGGCCGTGACCTTCCTGGCGATGAACTACTTCGGCATCGGGCTGCACAAGATCTCGCTGGGCTCGCTGATCATCGCGCTGGGCCTGCTGGTGGACGACGCGATCATCGCGGTCGAGATGATGGTGCGGAAGATGGAGGAGGGCTACGACAAGGTCCGCGCCGCCACCTTCGCCTACGACGTGACGGCCAAGCCCATGCTCACCGGCACGCTGATCACCGCCGCGGGCTTCCTGCCGATCGGCATCGCCAAGTCGGTGACCGGCGAATACACCTTCGCGATCTTCGCGGTGACGGTGATCGCGCTGGTGCTGTCGTGGATCGTCTCGGTGTACTTCGTGCCGTACCTGGGCACCTTGCTGCTCAAGGTCAAGCCGCACGACCCCGATGCACCGCCGCACGAGCTGTTCGACACGCCGTTCTACAACGCCTTCCGCCGCGCGGTGAACTGGTGCGTGCAGCACCGCTGGCTGACCATCGGCGCCACCGTGCTGATCTTCGCGCTCGGCATCGTCGGCATGGGCAAGGTGCAGCAGCAGTTCTTCCCCGACTCGAGCCGGCCCGAGATCCTGGTCGACATCTGGTTCCCCGAGGGCACCTCGTTCCAGGCCAACGAGGAGGTGGCGAAGCGGGTCGAGCAGCGCATCCTCAAGGAAGCGGGCGTGAAGACCGTCAGCACCTGGATCGGCTCGGGCGTGCCGCGCTTCTACCTGCCGCTGGACCAGGTGTTCCCGCAGTCCAACGTCTCGCAGCTGATCGTGCTGGCGAGCGACCTCAAGGTGCGCGAGACGCTGCGGCTGTCGCTGCCCGGCCTGCTGGCGCAGGAATTCCCCGAAGTGCGCGGCCGCGTGAAGCTGCTGCCCAACGGGCCGCCGGTGCCGTACCCGGTGCAGTTCCGCGTGATCGGCACCGACCCGACGCAGCTGCGCGCGCACGCCGACGAGGTCAAGGCCGTGCTGCGCGAGAACGCCAACATGCGCGGCGTGAACGACAACTGGAACGAGTCGGTGAAGGTGATCCGCCTCGAGGTCGACCAGGCCAAGGCGCGCGCGCTCGGCGTGACCAGCCAGGCCATCGCGCAGGCCTCGCGCACCATGTTCAGCGGCACCACCGTGGGCCAGTACCGCGAGAACGACCTGCTGATCGACATCGTGCTGCGCCAGTCGGCCGACGAGCGCGAAGCCATCTCGGACATCGGCAACGCCTACCTGCCGACGGCCTCGGGCCGCTCGATCCCGCTGACGCAGATCGCCCGGCCGGTGTTCACCTGGGAGCCGGGCGTGATGTGGCGCGAGAACCGCGACTACGCGATCACCGTGCAGGGCGACGTGACCGAGGGCCTGCAGGGCGCGACCGTGACCGACCAGCTGCTGCCGAAGCTGCGCGAGCTCGAGGCCGGCTGGCACGCGGCCGGGCAGGGCGCCTATCGCATCGAGGTGGCGGGTGCGGTGGAGGAGAGCAGCAAGGGCTCGGCCTCCATCGTGGCCGGCGTGCCGATCATGCTGTTCCTGGTGTTCACGCTGCTGATGCTGCAGCTGCACAGCTTCAGCCGCTCGCTGCTGGTGTTCATCACCGGCCCCATGGGCATCGCCGGCGTGGCCGGTGCGCTGCTGGTGCTGAACCGGCCCTTCGGCTTCGTCGCGCTGCTCGGCGTGATCGCGCTGATGGGGATGATCCAGCGCAACGCCGTGATCCTGATCGACCAGATCGAGCACGACCGCGCGGCCGGCGTGCCGGCCTGGGACGCCATCGTCGAGTCGGCCGTGCGCCGCCTGCGCCCGATCGTGCTGACCGCCGCGGCCGCCGTGCTGGCGATGATCCCGCTCTCGCGCAGCGTGTTCTGGGGCCCGATGGCGGTCGCCATCATGGGCGGGTTGATCGTGGCGACGGTGCTGACCTTGCTGGCGCTGCCGGCGATGTATGCCGCGGCGTTCCGGGTCAAGCGCGAGGAGGCGCAGCCCGCGGCACCGAGCGGGCCGGAGGCGGCCCCCATTCATGTTTAAAATCCGAAGCTGACCGATTTCAAGCGGATGGTCTTTGGCACCAGGGATGACCGAGGTGCCGGAAGGCCGTCCGCTTTTGCATTCACCTGAAAGATTGGCATCGCGCGGGTGGCGAAATTGGTAGACGCACCAGGTTTAGGTCCTGACGTTCGCAAGAACGTGCCGGTTCGAGTCCGGCCCCGCGCACCAGCCTCTGCTATGTAGACCGTTCTATCGAGCAGCGAGAAAGCCTCCGTTCCGCAGGGACCGGAGGCTTTTTTCGTGGGCTACCAGTCGTTGCTGTTGCTGCTCGAGCTGTCGCTGCTGTCGCTCGCGCTGTCCCACGAGCTCGTGTCCTTGATGCCGAAGTCCTTGTCCACGAAGCTGCGGTCGTACGAGGGTTCCGGGTCGGGATCGGACGACGACCACGGGCTGCGGCTGCTGCGGTGATGGTGGTGGTTGAAGATGTTCACCGTGGTGCCGCGCTGCTCGTCCGCGTGATCCTGGATGACCCGGCGCAGCACTTCGCCCACGACCACGGTACCGACCACCGCGCCGACCGCGAGCGCTTCCGTGAGGTTCGGGCCCTGGCTCGGCACCGGCGCGGGCGGGAACTCCCGATCGCCGTCCGTCGCGGGCGTGCCGTAGCCCATCGACGAATCGCTGAGGGGCCGCGAGAACCGGCGCGAGCGGGGCGCGGAGGGCTCCGTGGGCTCGAGAAGGTCGACGGTGCGCGTACGCCGCCGGAAGAAGACCTGCGCGACGAGGGCCAGCGCGAGGATGCCGGTCGCCGCCAGGGCAATCGGTCCCCAGGCGATCTTGCTGTCCGGCGGGAAGTAGTCGTTCGGCGAGGGCAGGCTCGAGGGCATCGCCGGCGCGGCGGGCAATGTGGCGGGCACGGGCACGGGCTCGGGCTCGGGCTGGATCTCGACCGGCGTCTCCAGCTTGCGTTCGAGCTTGGCGACCGATTCGGCCTTCGCGAACTCGAGGCCTGGCGACAGCTTCCTGGCCCGCGCCAGCGCCTCCCGTGCGTCGTCGAGCCGGTCCTGCATCGCCAGCAGCTCCGAGTGGACGAAATGGGCCTTCGCACTGCGGGGATGGCTCTTCAGCACCTTCTCGATCATGGTGTTGGCGGCGTCCATCCGGCCCTTGCTCGCCGCTTCGTAGATCTGCTGGATGGTTGGCACCTTCGCCGCCTGCGCGTCGCCGGTCTTCGCCTGGGCCGCCAGCGGAAGGGCGAACACGAGGGCGGCGGCAAGGGCCAGGCTGAAGGCGGCGAGCAATCGCTGGAGCATCGGGTTTCCTGTGGGCAATGGCGAACCGGCCGCCACTGTAAGCGCGAAACCGGGGGCCATCCGGCCTGCCGTCCGCGGCCTCCGCGCATCGACTTCGGGGCATGCCCAAGGGAGCCTGTTCCGGCCGATTAGAATCTTGGGTTGCCCGGTTTTACGCGCTGCATGCGCGTGCCTCCGCATCAATCCCGCCAGCGCGTGTAAGTCCTTGATCTGTATTGATAAAAACGATGCAGGCCCCGCGTGGCAGCCCCCTCACAAGGAAGACATCATGACCGTGACCGTTGAAACCCTCGAGAAGCTCGAACGCAAGATCACGCTGACCCTGCCGGTCGGCATCATCCAGTCCGAAGTCGATTCGCGCCTCAAGAAGCTCGCGCGCACCGTCAAGATGGACGGCTTCCGTCCCGGCAAGGTGCCGATGAACGTCGTGGCCCAGCGCTATGGCTACTCGGTGCAGTTCGAGGTCATGAACGACAAGGTCGGCGAGGCCTTCTCGCAGGCCGCCAACGAAGCCAAGCTGCGCGTGGCCGGCCAGCCCCGCATCACCGAGAAGGAAGGCGCGCCCGAAGGCGAGCTGTCCTTCGACGCCGTGTTCGAGGTGTTCCCCGAAGTCAAGATCAACGACCTGTCGGGCGCCGAAGTCGAGAAACTGTCGGCCGAAGTGGGCGACGACGCGATCGACAAGACGCTGGACATCCTGCGCAAGCAGCGCCGCACCTTCGCGCAGCGCGCGCAGGACGCCGTGGCCCAGGACGACGACCGCGTGACCGTCGACTTCGAAGGCAAGATCGACGGCGAGCCCTTCCAGGGCGGCAAGGCCGAGGACTTCCAGTTCGTGGTCGGCGAAGGCCAGATGCTCAAGGAATTCGAAGACGCCGTGCGCGGCATGAAGGCCGGCGACAGCCGCACCTTCCCGCTGTCGTTCCCGGCCGACTATCACGGCCAGGACGTGGCCGGCAAGCAGGCCGACTTCCTCGTCACGCTGAAGAAGATCGAAGCCTCGCACCTGCCCGAAGTCAACGAGCAGCTCGCCAAGTCGCTCGGCATCGCCGACGCCACGGTCGACGGTCTGCGCGCCGACATCAAGAAGAACCTCGAGCGCGAGGTCAAGTTCCGCCTGCTGGCGCGCAACAAGAACGCCGTGATGGACGCGCTGGTGGCCAACGCCGAGCTCGACCTGCCCAACGCCAGCGTGCAGTCCGAAGTCAACCGCATGATCGAAGGCGCGCGCGCCGAGCTCAAGCAGCGCGGCATCAAGGACGCCGACAAGGCCCCGATCCCCGAGGAAGTGTTCCGTCCCCAGGCCGAGCGCCGCGTGCGCCTGGGCCTGGTGGTCGCCGAGCTGGTGCGCGCCAACAACCTGCAGGCCAAGCCCGAGCAGATCAAGGCCCACATCGACGAGCTCGCCTCGAGCTACGAGAAGCCGGCCGACGTGGTGCGCTGGTACTTCAGCGACAACAACCGCCTGGCCGAAGTCGAGGCCGTGGTGATCGAGAACAACGTGACCGATTTCGTGCTCGGCAAGGCCAAGGTCGCCGAGAAGTCGGTGTCGTTCGACGAACTGATGGCGCAGCAGCAACAGGCCTGATCGCCGCCTCGGCCCGGGACGCCATGGGGCTTGTGCTTTGCGGCACGAGCCCCATTTCACTCAGGCGTACAGTTCAGATTGACGACAGCGAACGAACCCTTCTCCGGAGCAAATTCATGAGCGCACAGGAAATCCAAGGCCTCGGCATGGTCCCGATGGTCATCGAGCAATCGGGCCGTGGCGAACGGTCCTACGACATCTACTCGCGGCTCCTCAAGGAACGCATCATCTTCCTGGTGGGCGAGGTCAACGACCAGACCGCCAACCTCGTGGTGGCCCAGCTGCTGTTCCTCGAGAGCGAGAACCCCGACAAGGACATCTCGTTCTACATCAACTCCCCGGGCGGCAGCGTCACGGCCGGCATGGCGATCTACGACACCATGCAGTTCATCAAGCCCGAGGTCTCGACCCTGTGCGTGGGCTTCGCGGCCAGCATGGGCGCGTTCCTGCTCGCGGCCGGTGCCAAGGGCAAGCGCTTCTCGCTGCCCAACTCGAAGATCATGATCCACCAGGTGCTCGGCGGCGCCCGCGGCCAGGCCACCGACATCGAGATCCATGCGCGCGACATCCTGCGCACCAAGGACCAGATGAACCGCATCCTGGCCGAGCGCACCGGCCAGCCGCTGGACAAGGTCAAGTCCGATACCGAGCGCGATTACTTCCTGACGGCCGACGAGGCCAAGGACTACGGCCTGGTCGACCAGGTCATCGCCAAGCGCCCCTGAGCGGGGTTCGGCGCGCCGGCGTCGCGATGCCGGAGGCGCCAAAAAGGCAACAACGGCGTTTTCCACACGGGAAACGCCGTTTTTGTTTCGTTATCATTGTCCAAACCCGTTACGAGGCACCTGTCCATGGCCGAGAAAAAAGGCACTTCCAGCGAAAAAACGCTCTACTGCTCGTTCTGCGGCAAAAGCCAGCACGAGGTGAAGAAGCTGATCGCGGGTCCTTCGGTCTTCATCTGCGACGAGTGCATCGACCTCTGCAACGAGATCATCCGCGACGAACTGCCGGCCGGCGAGGAAGCGCGCGAGGCGCGCAACGACCTGCCGACGCCGCTCGAGATCAAGACCAACCTCGACAACTACGTGATCGGCCAGGAGCCGGCCAAGCGCATGCTGTCGGTGGCCGTCTACAACCACTACAAGCGCCTGCGCCACAAGGAAAAGGCCAAGGGCGAGGACGTGGAGCTCAGCAAGAGCAACATCCTGCTGATCGGCCCCACGGGCTCGGGCAAGACGCTCCTGGCGCAGACGCTGGCGCGCCAGCTCGACGTGCCCTTCGTGATGGCCGACGCCACCACGCTGACCGAGGCCGGCTACGTCGGCGAGGACGTCGAGAACATCATCCAGAAGCTGCTGCAGAGTTGCAACTACGAGGTCGAGCGCGCGCAGCGCGGCATCGTCTACATCGACGAGATCGACAAGATCTCGCGCAAGTCCGACAACCCCTCGATCACGCGCGACGTGTCGGGCGAGGGCGTGCAGCAGGCGCTGCTCAAGCTGATCGAAGGCACCATGGCCAGCGTGCCGCCCCAGGGCGGGCGCAAGCACCCGAACCAGGACTTCCTGCAGATCGACACGACCAACATCCTGTTCATCTGCGGCGGTGCCTTCGCGGGCCTCGAGAAGGTGATCGAGAACCGCACCGAGGCCTCGGGCATCGGTTTCGGCGCCAGCGTCAAGAGCAAGGCCCAGCGCAGCCTCACCGAGGTGTTCCGCGAGGTCGAGCCCGAGGATCTGATCAAGTTCGGCCTGATCCCCGAACTCGTGGGCCGCATGCCCGTGGTGGCCTCGCTGGCCGAGCTCAGCGAGGACGCGCTGGTGCGCATCCTCACCGAGCCCAAGAACGCCGTGGTCAAGCAGTTCACCAAGCTGCTGCAGATGGAGGGCGTGGACCTCGAGATCCGCCCCGCCGCCCTCAAGGCGATCGCGCGCAAGGCCCTGGCCCGCAAGACCGGCGCGCGCGGCCTGCGCTCGATCCTCGAGCAGTCGCTGATCGACACGATGTTCGAGCTGCCCAATGCCACCAACGTCGACAAGGTCGTGGTCGAGGAATCGACAATCGACGAGAACAAGCCCCCGCTGCTCGTGTACCGCGAGGCAGCCAAGAAGGCCTGAGTGACTCCCCCGCCGGCTCTTCCCCCCGAGATGCCCGGCGTCTTCGACAAAGACTGCGGCTGCGGGCTTGAAATGCCCGTGTCGCCGACCATCTTTGCTTGATCAATCAAAGGATATCCATGTCCGGTCATACCCCTCTGCCCGCCGACGCCATCGATCTGCCGCTGCTGCCGCTGCGCGATGTCGTCGTGTTCCCCCATATGGTGATCCCGCTGTTCGTGGGGCGCCCCAAGAGCATCAAGGCGCTCGAGCTGGCCATGGAGGCCGAGCGCCGCATCATGCTGGTGGCCCAGAAGGCCGCCGCCAAGGACGAGCCCTCGGTCGAGGACATGTTCGAGGTCGGCTGCGTCTCGACCATCCTGCAGATGCTCAAGCTGCCGGACGGCACGGTGAAGGTGCTGGTCGAAGGCCAGCAGCGCGCCCGCGTGAACCGCATCGATGACGGCGAGACCCACTTCTCGGCCAACGTGACGCCGGTGGCGGCGCCCGAGGGCGGCGAGAAGGGCACCGAGGTCGAGGCGCTGCGCCGCGCGGTGATGCAGCAGTTCGACCAGTACGTGAAGCTCAACAAGAAGATTCCGCCCGAGATCCTGACCTCGATCTCGAGCATCGACGATCCGGGCCGCCTGGCCGACACGATCGCCGCGCACCTGCCGCTCAAGCTCGACAACAAGCAGGCGGTGCTCGACCTCGACGACACCAAGGCACGGCTGGAGAACCTGTTCGGCCAGCTCGAGCGCGAGGTCGACATCCTCAACGTCGACAAGAAGATCCGTGGCCGCGTGAAGCGCCAGATGGAGAAGAACCAGCGCGACTTCTACCTCAACGAGCAGGTCAAGGCGATCCAGAAGGAGCTCGGCGAAGGCGAGGAGGGCGCGGACATCGAGGAGATCGAGAAGAAGATCAAGCTCGCCAAGATGCCCAAGGACGCGCTCAAGAAGGCCGAGGGCGAGCTCAAGAAGCTCAAGTTGATGTCGCCGATGTCGGCCGAAGCCACCGTGGTGCGCAACTACATCGACGTGCTGGTGGGTCTGCCCTGGGCCAAGCGGACCAAGATCAAGCACGACCTCGCGAATGCCGAGGCGGTGCTCAACGCCGACCACTACGGCCTCGAGAAGGTCAAGGACCGCATCCTCGAGTACCTCGCGGTGCAGCAGCGTGTCGACAAGGTCAAGGCGCCGATCCTGTGCCTCGTGGGCCCGCCGGGCGTGGGCAAGACCTCGCTCGGGCAGTCGATCGCCAAGGCGACCGGCCGCAAGTACACCCGCATGGCGCTCGGCGGCATGCGCGACGAAGCCGAGATCCGCGGCCACCGCCGCACCTACATCGGCGCGCTGCCGGGCAAGGTGCTGCAGGGGCTCAGCAAGATCGGCACGCGCAACCCGCTGTTCCTGCTCGACGAGATCGACAAGCTGGGCACCGACTTCCGCGGCGACCCGTCGAGCGCGCTGCTCGAGGTGCTCGATCCCGAGCAGAACCACACCTTCGGCGACCACTACGTGGAAGTCGACTTCGACCTGAGCGACGTCATGTTCGTCGCCACCTCGAACTCGATGAACATTCCGCCGGCGCTGCTGGACCGCATGGAAGTCATCCGCCTCTCGGGCTACACCGAGGACGAGAAGACCAACATCGCGATCAAGTACCTGCTGCCCAAGCAGCTGAAGAACAACGGCGTGAAGGAAGAGGAACTGCTCGTCACCGAGGAGGCCGTGCGCGACATCGTGCGTTACTACACGCGTGAAGCCGGCGTGCGTTCGCTCGAGCGCGAGCTCTCGAAGATCTGCCGCAAGGTGGTCAAGGGCCTGCTGCTCAAGCAGATGACGCCCAAGGTCACGGTCACCGGCGAGAACCTCAACGACTTCCTCGGCGTGCGCAAGTTCACCTTCGGCCTGGCCGAGAAGCAGAACCAGGTCGGCCAGGTGGTCGGCCTCGCCTGGACCGAGGTCGGCGGCGACCTGCTGACGATCGAGGCCGTGACCATGCCCGGCAAGGGCGTGATCAGCCGCACCGGTTCGCTGGGCGACGTGATGAAGGAATCGGTCGAGGCCGCGCGCACGGTGGTGCGCAGCCGCTCGCGCCGCCTGGGCATCAAGGACGAGGTGTTCGAGAAGCGCGACATCCACATCCACGTGCCCGACGGCGCCACGCCCAAGGACGGCCCGAGCGCGGGCGCGGCGATGACCACGGCCTTCGTGTCGGCGCTCACGGGCATCCCGGTGCGCGCCGATGTGGCGATGACCGGCGAGATCACGCTGCGCGGCGAGGTCACGGCGATCGGCGGCCTGAAGGAAAAGCTGCTGGCCGCCCTGCGCGGCGGCATCAAGACGGTGCTGATCCCCGAGGAGAACGCCAAGGACCTGCAGGACATTCCCGAGAACGTGAAGAACGGCCTCGAGATCGTGCCGGTCAAGTGGATCGACAAGGTGCTCGAGATCGCGCTCGAGAAGCTACCCACGCCGCTGTCCGACGAAGAGGTCGCGGCCTCGGCGGCGGCCGTGGCCGAGATCGCGAAGCAGCGCGAGTCGCAGGCTTCGGAAGGCTCGGTCAAGCACTGAACGACACGATCATGAAATTCGGGGGCTCGCCTTGCGAAACCCCGAAAATCTGGTCTATAATTCAAGGCTCGAAACGCGGGAATAGCTCAGTTGGTAGAGCGCAACCTTGCCAAGGTTGAGGTCGAGAGTTCGAGACTCTTTTCCCGCTCCAGTTTTGAAAAAGGGAAGCAACAGCTTCCCTTTTTTTCGCTAGTTCGATTTCGTTTTTTCTGCGTGGCGCGATAGCAAAGCGGTTATGCAACGGATTGCAAATCCGTCTAGTCCGGTTCGACTCCGGATCGCGCCTCCACACTTCTCCCGTTGAACAGCTTCGATGATCCCAGGCCCCGCCAACCGACGTTGACGGGGCTGTTTTCATTTGGGGTATCGTCGTCATTCAACCCGGGGCCCGGATGGTGAAATTGGTAGACACATCGGACTTAAAATCCGCCGCTTCCTTAATCGGGGCATACGGGTTCGACCCCCGTTCCGGGCACCACATCTAACAAGGGAGCATTCAATGCCTCGCTACAACGCTCCATTCGAAATTCATGTGCATGGCGACGTGGCCCTGCGTTCGGACGTCGGTTTCGACCAGATCCAGGAAGCGCTGAAGCCATTGTGGAAATACGCGGGCGCCAAGTCGCTCGCCGACGGCGCCGCGAGCTCCTACGAGGAAGAACCCGGCATCCGCTTCGAGCCCAAGGACCACATGCTCCAGATGTGCTGGACCGTGGCCGGCGACGAGGACTTCCGCCAGGCGCTCGACGAGATGTGCATGGCTCTGAACGAACTGTCCGAGCGCGGCGCGGCGATCGAGGTCACCTTCTACGACACCGACTTCGACGAGGAAGAGGGCGACCCCGACGAGGAGTCGCGCGACGACTTCGTGATGCTGTTCGTGGGCCCGAATCCGGCCGCGATCATGCAGGTGCAGCGCGACCTGCTGGTCGAGGACGTGGTGAACCTGATGGAGCGCCACTTCGACGGCTCCGAACTCGGCGGCGTGGTGGCCGAGATCGACCGCCTGTTCAGCGACCGCTTCGATGCCCTGGTGAATTCGCTCGAGATCGGCAAGCGCCCGCGCGGCACCGGCGGTACCGGTGGCGGCGGCAGCAGCGGCCATGGCGGCGGACGCCGCCCGCGCCACCTGCACTGAGCGCCACACGCCTGCCACGCGGCGCCACCACCATCCGCCGCATGGCAGCGCTCTTTCCTTCTTCCGCCCTCAACGCCGGCGTGCGCAAGCGCGAGGTGTTCGGCTGGGCCATGTACGACTTCGCCAACTCGGGCTACACGACCGTGGTCATCACGGCCGTGTTCGCCGCCTATTTCGTGGGCGGCATCGCCAAGGGCGCGGCCTGGGGCCCGTTCGCCTGGACCGTGGCGCTCAGCATCTCCTACGCGATCGTGATGTTCACGATGCCGGCCATCGGCGCCTGGGCCGACCTGCGCGCGGCCAAGAAGCGGCTGCTGGCGATCACCACCGTGGGTTGCGTGATCGGCACCGCGGCGCTGGCGCTCTCGCCGCGCTTTTCGGGCGCCACGGGCGTGGCGGTCGCGATGCTGCTGATCGTGGTGTCGAACACCTTCTACTCCTACGGCGAGTCGCTGACCGGCGCCTTCCTGCCCGAGCTCGCGACGCCCGAGGGCATGGGCAAGGTCAGCGGCTGGGGCTGGGCTTTCGGCTATGTCGGCGGCATGCTGGCGCTGGGCCTGTGCCTGGCCTACGTGCTGTGGTCGCAGGCCCGCGGCCTGCCGGCCTCGCACTTCGTGCCGGTGACGATGCTGATCACCGCCGCGATCTACGGCACGGCCGCCTGTGCCACCTTCGCGCTGCTGCCCGAGCGCGCCAAGCCGAGCGCGCGGGCCCTTGGCGACGCCAAGGCGCCGGGTGCCTGGCAGCAGCTGCGTTCGACCTTCCGCCAGGCGCGCGCCTACCGCGACTTCATGACCCTGCTGGCCTGCACCGTCTGCTACCAGGGTGGCGTGGCGGTGGCCATCACGCTGGCCGCGATCTATGCCGAGCAGGTGATCGGCTTCGTCGCGAGCGAGACCATGGTGCTGATCTTCGTGCTCAACATCGCGGCGGCGCTCGGTGCCTTCGGCTTCGGCTACGTGCAGGACCGCATCGGCCACAAGACCTCGCTGGCCGTCACGCTGGTGGCCTGGATCGCGGTCTGCGTGATCGCTGCGGTGGTCACGACCAAGGGCGGCTTCTGGTGGGCCGCGGCCATCGCGGGCCTCGCGATGGGTTCGAGCCAGTCGGCCGGCCGCGCGATGACCGGCTACTTCGCGCCGCCGGCCCAGATGGCCGAGTTCTTCGGCCTCTGGTCCTTCGCCACGCGGCTCGCGAGCATCGTCGGCCCGCTGGCCTACGGCGCGGTCACCTGGCTCACGGCCGGCAACCAGCGCATCGCGATCCTGTCGACCGCGGTACTGTTCGTCGCCGGCCTGTTGCTGCTGTGGCCGATCGACGTGCGGCGCGGCCGCGAGGCCGCGCTGCGAGGGCAGGGGTAATTCTCAGGAGCCGTTGAACAGGCTGTTGTTGGTGATCGGCCAACCCACGGCCGGCGCGTAGCGGATGGTCCAGTTCGCCGGGTTCTTCACGCGCGCTGCGAAGGCGGGCAGGTCCGAGCGGTCGAGCGATCCGGTGTAGATCGCGTTGGTCTGGTTCGCCGGGCTGACCGTGAACGAGAAGGCGGTGCCCGCCGTCGTGAGCGCGTCGGGGATGGTGCCGGCCGCGCCGCCGAGCGTCAGGCTCGCGAGGTAGTTGCCGACCGCGGTGATCTTGCCCGCGGTGCCCACGCCCAGTCCATCGATGGTGCCGCCCTGGAAGGCATAGACCGTCTCGGACTTGCCGATGCCGCCGGGCGAGCCGAGCGTGGTGCCCTTGTCGGCGATCGGGTTGCCCGTCACGTCGGTCTGGATGGTCACGATCGTGCCTGCGGGCAGGTTGCGGTCGGCGGTCCAGACGAAGGCCGTCTCGTTCGTGATGTCGGTGAATTCGAGCGCGCCGGCCTTGCGGTCGCGGTCGGTGAAGGTCACCTGGGTGCCGCCGTTCACGGCCTTGAGCAGCACGAAGGCGTAGGCATCGGGTGCTTCTGCATTGCCCGCCATGAACAGCAGGTCGCCGGCCACCAGCTGCGTCGGCGCGCCGGCCGTGACGAAGCTCAGTTCGGTCGCGCTGCTGATGCCCGCGTAGGCATTGCCGACCGGATCGGTGATCGCGTTGGCATCCACCGTCAGGTAGTAGCCGCTGTCGCCGGCGAGCTTGGCGCTCGGCACCAGCGTCAGCACGTTGAACGCCAGTTGCACGCGCGCGGCGGCACTCTTGGCGTTGAAGGTCTCGACCACGCTTCCGTCGGCCTTGTGCAGCACGATGTTGCCGGCGCCGAGGCGGATGGCTTCGTTGAACGAGAGCGAGATCGAGGTGTCGAGGTTCACGCCGACACGGCCGGCGGCCGGTGCGGCGACCTTGAGTTGAGGTCCGGTGGTGTCGACCCAGGGTTCGCCGAGGCGCACGACGAAGCCGTCGAACTTCTGGTCGGCCGGGTCGAGGTCCTTCGAGGCTTTGGTCTGGCCGGGCCACACGGTGTCGCCGTTGTCCAGCAGCAGCTGGACCTGCGTGCCCGCCTTCACCGGCCCCGGTACTTCGACCGTCGATTCGAAGCTGCCGCCGGTGGCCTTGCGCAATGCCTCGAGGTCGTTCGAGAGCTCGACCGGCGCGCTCGACGGATTGCCGTTCCATGCGAACAGCGCGAAGTTGCGGTCCACGTCGGGACTGGCGGCGCCCGCGGGGCCGGCCACGATCAGGTAGTTGCCGTCGGTGCCCTTGTCGATCGAGCGGATGCCGCGGCCGCCCAGTTCGAGTTCGATCGGTGCGCCGAAGGTGGCTTGCGTGGCCGTCCCTCCGACCAGCGCGGCGTAGTTCTGCACCGGCACGATCAGCGCCTTGGCGCGCGTCGAGCCGCCGGTCTGCGGCGCGCGGAAGCCCAGCCACAGCGCGCTGTCGTTCGGTGCGCTGGTCATGCCTTCAACCGAGAAGCCGTCGACCCGCTCGGGCACGACGCCGGCACCCGCCGAGACGGCGAAGCCGAAGTGGTTGGCACCGAGGCCGTGGCCGTTGGAGACGTCCCAGGCGACGAGCTGGGCTTCGAGGGCCGAGAACTGGTTGACATAGGTGAAGGTGGTGGCGGCGCCCGTGCCCGAGACCTTCACCGCGAACAGGTGCGAGCGGTCCGGCGCATCGCCGCCGTCCTTCTTGTTGCTGTTGGAGCCCGTGAGATAGAGCGTGTCGCCGATCCGCACGCCGGCTTCGAGGTCGAGTTCCTTGCCGAGCTTCGGTCCATCGGTCTCGTAGCTCCATTCCTTGACCGCGGCGCCGCCGGCGCGCGGATACACGCGCAGCACGTTGGCCTCGTCGTCGGCCACGATCATGAAGCCGTCGGGCAGCGCGAAGGCGGTGGAGGCGTCCGACGAACCTTCGGTGGCGCCAGGGTAGGCCGTGAAGGTCGCGCTCGACACGAGCTGCGGCGCCGGCGGGGGTGCAGGCGGCGGCGGCGCCGTGGCGGGCGGCGGGGGCGGCAGGAAGCCGATGAAACCGCCGTCGCTACCGCCGCCACCGCAGGCGGCCAGCATCAGCGAGAGGGCGCTGGCGAGCAGCATGGGCTTGAAGGGAATGCGGGTCGAGCGAAGCGGTGTGGGCGTTGTCATGGTGCGCGTTGGTTGTTCTGAACAAACCGCGCATGCTGGTACTTTGGAATGACATTTCCGTGAAACACCGCGGTGCTCGACGGTAAAGACGGTGTGTCAGAACGAAGACTGCCGCAGCGACTTCGGTACCTTGTAGCGTTCGCCGTCGTAGCGCAGCGTCACCGAATTGAAACGCGCGGGCAGCGCCTTCTCGATGCAGCCCTGGTCCTCGGATGCCTGCGCGCGGCTCTGCACGACGGTGCGCGACAGCATCAGGTCGGCATAGCCGTTGCTCGCGGCCTTGCCCACCGACAGCATGGTGCGCAGCTTCTCGAAATGCCCGGCGCAGGCCGAGGCATCCCATTCGCCGCTCTCGCGGTCGAGCTCGATCTCCTGCAGCACCTGGCGCAGCTTCGAGCCCTGCTGCACGTAGAGGCGCAGCGTCTCGCTCGCGGCGCTGGCGGCGCCGACGTCGCGGTAGCGCACGCGCAGGCCGAAGGCGCGGGTGTCGCTCGCGAGCACGTAGCGCGAGGTGTCGATGCGCACGTCCTGGATCAGGTTGTGGCGGTCCTCGTCGAGCGCCTCGGCCTGGAAGAGCCGGCCGATGACGGTGTCGCGCTCGGTGTTGCCGTTGTCGGGGCGCTGGATCAGCAGCACCTCGAGGTCGTAGACCTTGGCGCCGTTGTCGCTGGTCTCGCGCGGCATCGGCAGCACGACGATGCTGCGGCCCGGATAGGCGGGCCAGGGCTTGCAGGCGGCCAGCCGTTCGTCGAGCGGACGGTGCGGATGCAGCTTGGCGTGCATGCGCTCGGCCAGGCCGCTCTCGCAGGCCGCATGGCCCGCGCCGGCCGCGAGCAGGCCGGCGAGCAGGAGGGCGAGGTGGCGCAGCGGGCGCATGGAACGGGGCGGCCGTTCAGGCGGTGGTCGCCTGCGGGCGGTCGGGGAGCAGGTCGGCAGGCCGCAGTCCCAGCCAGCGCGCGGCCGCGGCCTGGAGCACCGCGGCATCGCCGCTGCTGCGCAGCGCCACCCAGCCTTCGTCGTGGGCCGCGGCATCTTCGCGCAGCAGCCCCGCCGCACCGAGCAGCCGCCGCGTCTGCAGCGCCACCGGCACGCCGGAATCGAGGAAGCGCACGGCGGAGGGTGCCAGCCGCCGCAGGCGGTCCTGCAGCAGCGGATAGTGGGTGCAGCCGAGCACCACGGTGTCGGTCTCGCCGGCGTCGCCGCCGAAGGGGCCGGCCAGCGCCATGTAGTGGGCGCAGAGCTGGTCGATGGCGAGCTCGTCGAGCCGCTCGATCGCCGCCACCAGCCCGTCGCAGGGCACCGAGCGGATGCGCTCGGGATGGACAAAGGTATGGCGCAGCGCCGCGTACTTGGCGCTCGCCAGCGTGCCGCGCGTGGCCAGCACCGAGACGTGGCCGGTGGCGCTGCCCGCCACCGCGGGCTTGATCGCGGGCTCGAGGCCGACGATCGGCAGCTCGGGGTTCTCGGCGCGCAGCACGTGGATCGCGGCCGTGGTGGCGGTGTTGCAGGCCACCACCAGCGCCTTGATGCCGTGCTCGCGCACCAGCGTCTGGACCACGCGCCGCGAATGCTCGGTCACGTAGGCGTCGCCGCGCTCGCCGTAGGGCGCATGCGCGGTGTCGGCGAAGTAGACGAAGCGCTCGCGCGGCAGCTCCGCGCGCAGCGCGCCCAGCACGCTCAGCCCGCCCACGCCGCTGTCGAACACGCCGACGGGCGAAGCGGAAGCGGACGGCTGCGGACGCGCGGCGAGGCTCAAGCGGGTTCCAGCGTGATGGTCTTGAACTCGCCGCTGGCGATGCGTTTCTGCCACTCGGCCGGGCCGGTGATGTGCGCGCTGGTGCCGCCGGCGTCGACCGCCACCGTCACCGGCATGTCGACCACGTCGAACTCGTAGATGGCTTCCATGCCCAGGTCCTCGAAGCCCACCACCTTGGCGGTCTTGATCGCCTTGCTCACGAGGTAGGCGGCGCCGCCCACGGCCATGAGGTAGGCGCTCTTGTGCTTCTTGATCGCCTCGATCGCGACCGGGCCGCGCTCGGCCTTGCCGATCATCGCGATCAGGCCGGTCTGGGCCAGCATCATCTCGGTGAAGCCGTCCATGCGCGTGGCGGTGGTCGGGCCGGCCGGGCCCACGGCCTCGCCCTTCACCGGATCGACCGGGCCCACGTAGTAGATGACGCGGTTGGTGAAGTCCACCGGCAGCTTCTCGCCCTTGGCCAGCATGTCCTGGATGCGCTTGTGCGCGGCGTCGCGGCCGGTGAGCATCTTGCCGTTGAGCAGCAGCGTGTCGCCGGGTTTCCAGCTCGCCACTTCGGCGGGCGTGAGCTTGTCGAGGTCGACGCGCTTGCTCTTCTTCTCGTCGGGTGCCCAGTCGATCTTGGGCCACAGGTCGAGCGAGGGCGCCTCGAGGTAGACCGGGCCGCTGCCGTCCATCACGAAGTGCGCATGGCGCGTGGCCGCGCAGTTCGGGATCATCGCCACCGGCTTGCTGGCCGCGTGGGTCGGGTACATCTTGATCTTGACGTCGAGCACGGTCGCGAGGCCGCCCAGGCCCTGCGCGCCGATGCCCAGGGCGTTGACCTTCTCGAACAGCTCGAGGCGCAGGGCTTCGACCTTGGTCAGCTCTTCTTTTCGCGCGGCCTTGGCCTGCAGCTCGTGCATGTCGAGGTCGTCCATCAGGCTTTCCTTGGCCAGCAGCGCGGCCTTCTCGGCCGTGCCGCCGATGCCGATGCCCAGCATGCCCGGCGGGCACCAGCCGGCGCCCATGGTCGGCACGGTCTTGAGCACCCAGTCGACCACGCTGTCGCCGGGGTTCAGCATCACCAGCTTGCTCTTGTTCTCGCTGCCGCCGCCCTTGGCGGCCACCGTCACCTCGACTTTGTCGCCGGGCACGATCTCGGTGAAGATCACCGCGGGCGTGTTGTCCTTGGTGTTCTTGCGATCGAACTGCGGATCGGCCACGACCGAGGCGCGCAGCGTGTTGTCGGGGTGGTTGTAGCCGCGGCGCACGCCTTCGTTGATGGCGTCGTCGAGGCTGCCGGTGAAACCGCCCCAGCGCACGTCCATGCCCACCTTGAGGAACACGTTGACGATGCCGGTGTCCTGGCAGATCGGGCGCTGGCCGGTCGCGCTCATCTTGCTGTTGGTGAGGATCTGCGCCATCGCGTCCTTGGCGGCGGGACTCTGCTCGCGCTCGTAGGCCTTGGCCAGGTGGGCGATGTAGTCGGCGGGGTGGTAGTAGCTGATGTACTGCAGCGCGGCGCTGATCGATTCGATCAGGTCGGCCTGCTGGATCGTGGTCGTCATGGTGGGGGGCTTTTCTTAGGGTGTGGAAACGCCCCCCGATTATCTCAGCGCCGGGTTTCGCCGGCTGGGGCGCTCACAAGGTGTGAAGAAACCGTAGCGAGCGCTCCGAGGTCGCGCCGAGGACCGGAGCCGTACTTTGTACGGTGAGGACCGCAGGTGCGAGATCGGGGCGCGCAGTAGGTTTATTCACACCTTGTCAGGCCGGCCCCGCCGCGCGCATGCCCGCCGCCAGGAACGGGATCATCTCGCGCAGCGCCTTGTCGAATTCGCGGCCGTTGCTCGCGCCGTCGGAGATCACTTCGAGCCGGCCGGTGTCGGCCAGCACGTACTGGTAGGTGCCCAGCACGAAGATGAAGCGCCAGGCGACCTGCTCCTGCGAGAGCCCGGGCAGGCTGCGCGCGAAGGCGCGCACGAAGCGCCGCGAGGAGTCGTCGTAGAGCGAGCTGCGCAGCTTGCTGCCGAAGCGCGTGCCGTCGAGCTGCAGATGGGCCTGCATGCGCAGGAAGTTGCGTCCCCGCGCACCGCTGAGCGCGAGCGCCACGGCCGGCGTCAGGAAGATCTCGATCAGGCGCTCGAGCCCGATGGGACCGCCGTCCTGCAGCGCCTCTTCGGCATCGAGCAGCCGCATGCGCTCGTCCACCAGCGGCTGGCCGCCGCGCATGTAGGTCTCGAGGAAGAGGGCGTCCTTCGACTTGAAGAAGTAATGAATCATCCCCTGGTTGACCTTGGCCAGGTCGGCCACCGCGCGCAGCGAGCAGCCCTCGAATCCGTGCTCCGCGAACAGCCGCTCGGCCGCGCGCAGGATGGCTTCGCGGCCATCGGTCTTGCGCGGCGCGCGCGGCGTCGACGGGGCCTTGGGCGCGGGCGCTTCGGCCGTGGAGGCTTTGGGAGTGGCGGGCATCGGGGATCGCGATCGCGCGGGCTGCGGGGAAGGGGATCGATGGTAACTGGCCTTGCCGAGGGCTCGATTCCGCAGTTATTATTAGTCGATCGACTAACTAATAAGACTGGCGGATGAGCCGCCGGTGGAGACCCGATGACCCTGTTCACCCTCTTGCGCGGCGCCGCCGCCGCCGTGTCCCTGGCCGTGCTCGCCGCCGCGCCGGCCTGGTCCCAGTACCCCGAGCGCAGCGTTCGCCTGGTCGTGCCTTACCCCGCGGGCGGGGGCACCGACAACATCGCCCGTCTGCTCGCGGACAAGCTCTCGCAGCGTCTGGGCCAGCCCTTCGTGGTCGACAACCGGGGCGGCGCCAACGGCAACATCGGCGCCGACGCGGTGGCCAAGGCGCGGCCCGACGGCTACACGCTGCTGCTCGCGGGCCTGGGCCCGCTGGCCGTGAACCCGGGGCTGTACGCACGCATGCCCTACGACCCGGCACGCGCGTTCGCGCCCGTCGTGCAGGTCTCGTCGGCGCCGCTGGTGCTGGTGGCGGGCCCGGGAGCCCCCGCGGGCGACCTGCGCCAGCTGATCGCCTTCGCGCGCCAGCATCCGGGCCAACTGACCCTGGCCAACGCCGGCGAGGGCTCGCCGCACCACATCTGCGCCGGGCTGTTCGCCCGCGAGGCCGGCGCCAGCGTGACCCATGTGCCGTACAAGGGCGCCGCCCCTGCCATCACCGACCTGCTGGGCGGCAGCGTGCAGGCGCTGTGCGACAACGTGGGCACCATCCGGCCCTTCATCGAGTCGCGCAAGGTGCGGCCGCTGGCCGTCTCCACCCGCGCCCGCACCAGCCTGCTGCCCGAGGTGCCCACCTTCGCCGAGGCCGGCCTGCCGGGCATCGACTTCTCCCTGTGGTTCATGCTGGTGGCGCCGGCCGGCACGCCCGCCGACGTGGTGGCGCGCCTCAATCGCGAGGCGAACGCGATCCTCGCGCAGCCCGAGGTGGCCGCGAAGTTCCGCGAGTTCGCCAACGAGCCCGTGGGCGGCACGGTGCAGGCGGCCGCCGCTCACCTGAGGACCGAAACGCAGCGCTGGCCCGGACTGGTGAAGTCCATCGGCCTGGCGCAGCAGTGAGGCGGGGGCATCCATGCAGTTGATCGACCTGTCCGTCGCCATCGAGAACGACCTGCCGGTGGACCGCCCGGGCAACGGGCCGCGCATCCGCTACCAGCACCACCGCGAGACCTTCGCGGCCCTGGCCGGGCCCTTCGCCGGCCTGCGGCCCGAGGACCTGCCCGATGGCGAGGCCTGGGCGGTGGAGCGCATCGACCTGTCCACCCACAACGGCACCCACATGGACGCGCCGTGGCACTACGCCTCGACCATGGACGGCGGCCGGCCCGCCGCCACCATCGACGAGGTGCCGCTGGACTGGTGCCATCGCCCCGGCGTGAAGCTGGACCTGCGCCACCTGCCGCACGGCCACGTCGCCACGGCCGAGGACCTGGCCACGGAACTGCAGCGCATCGGCCACGTGCTGCAGCCGCTGGACATCGTGCTGGTGAACACGGCCGCCGCCGCGCGCTACGGCCAAGCCGACTACCTCGACAGCGGCTGCGGCCTGGGCCGCGAGGCCACGCTCTGGCTGACGCAGCAGGGCGTGCGCGTGGTGGGCACCGACGCCTGGTCCTGGGACGCCCCTTTCTCGCACACCGCCCGGCGCTACGCCGCCACCGGAGACGCCTCCCTGATCTGGGAGGGGCACAAGGCCGGCCGCACCACGGGCTACTACCAGATGGAAAAACTGACCAACCTCGACCTCCTGCCCGCCAGCGGCTTCCATGTCATCTGCTTCCCCGTGAAGATCCACAAGGCCTCGGCCGGCTGGGTGCGGGCCGTGGCGGTGCTGCCATGAGCGGCGTACCGGACCACGCCTTGCTCGGGACCTGGTATCTGCGCGAGGCCTACGCCGTGGACCCGAGGGGCGAACGTCTTTTCGACGTCTATGGCGCCCGGCCCTCGGGCGTCATCCACTACGGCGCCGATGGCCGGATGACGGCGCTCATCACGCACGATGGCCGCGCGCGTCTTTCGGGCTCGGACCGGCAGGATGCCACCGACGCCGAGAGCGCAGCGGCGTACCGCTCGTCGATCGGCTATGCCGGGCGCTACGTCCGCGAGGGCGACTGGATCGTGCACCACGTCGATATCTCGACCTATCCGAACTGGGTCGGGACCCGCCTGCGCCGCGAGGTGCGGCTGGCCGGCGACACGGTCGAGCTGCGCACCGCGCCGCAGCCGCAGGCGGGTGTCGAGACCGTCCTGAAGCTGGTCTGGCAGCGCGCCCCCGTGGGGCTGGATGCCATGCCCGAACCCCTTCGAACACCCACCCCATCGGCCACGCCATGACCAAGCCTTCCCGAAAAGTCATCATCACCTGCGCCGTGACCGGCGCCATCCACACGCCGACCATGTCGGACGCGCTGCCCTACCGACCCGAGGACATCGCCCGCCAGGCCATCGAGGCGGCCGAGGCCGGCGCCGCGGTGCTGCACCTGCATGCGCGGCATCCGGAGACGGGCGCGGTCTCGATCGAGCCGGAACGCTTCCAGGCCTTCCTGCCCGCCATCCGTGCAGCCACCGGCGCGGTGGTCAACCTGTCGACCGGCGGCAGCCTCAACCACACGGTGGCCGAACGCATCGCGCCGGCGCTGCGCTTCTCGCCGGAGATGTGTTCGCTCAACATGGGGAGCATGAACTTCTCCATGCATCCGCTCGCGCAGCGCTACAAGCAATGGAAGTTCGACTGGGAGGAGTCCTACCTGCGCGAGTCCGACGGCTACATCTTCCGCAACACCTTCCGCGACATCGGCATGGCGGCCCGTGCGCTGGAAACGCACGGCATCAAGTTCGAGCACGAGTGCTACGACGTGGGCCAGCTCTACAACCTGAAGTTCTGCATGGACAGCGGCCTGTTCGAGGCCCCGGTCTTCATCCAGTTCGTGCTCGGCATCCTCGGCGGCATCGGCGCGGACCTCGAGAACCTGGTCTTCATGAAGCGCACCGCCGACAAGCTCTTCGGCACCGGCTATCAATGGTCGGTGCTGGGCGCGGGCGCGAGCCAGATGCAGCTGGCCGTGGCCGCCGCGACGCTGGGCGGCCATGTGCGGGTGGGCCTGGAGGATTCGCTGCAGATCGCGCGCGGCGAGCTGGCGACGTCGAACGCGCAGCAGGTGGCGAAGGTGCGCCGCCTGCTGGAGGAACTGGGCCACGAGATCGCCACGCCCGACGAGGCGCGCGCCATGCTGGCGCTCAAGGGCGCCGACCGGGTCGCCTTCTGATCCCGGCCGCGCGGCCGACGGCTACTGCGCCGCGGCGCGCGCCTGCGCGATCCAGCCGTCGAACAGCGATTGGTGCGCGCGAATCCAGCCGTCGGCATGCCGCTCCACGTCCTGCTGGCTGTTCGCGCCTTCGCTCATGCGCAGGTTCTGCGCGTTGATGTCGCCGATCGGCACGTTCATGACCTCGAACAGCTTCGCCGCGGCTGGGTTCTTCTCGGCGAACTCGCGGTTGGCGACGATGCGTTCCTGGTTGGCGAGGAAGCCGTAGTTCTTGCCGTTGGGCTGGCCCGTGTCCACGTTCTCGCCACCCTGCGAGGCCGAGAACGGCACCTGCAGCCACACCACGTCGGCGCCCGGGCGCAGCACGGCGCTGACCCAGTAGGGCGTCCAGGTGTAGTAGAGGATCGGCTTGTCCTGCTTGAAGCGCGCGATGGTGTCGGCCATCAGCGCGGCATAGCTGCCCTGGCGGTGCGTGACGGTGTCGCGCAGGCCGTAGGCGCCCAGGTGGTTCTCGATCGCGAGCTCGCAGCCCCAGCCGGGGTTGCAGCCCGTGAGGTCGGCCTTGCCGTCGCCGTCGGTGTCGAACAGCTTCGCGATCGCCGGCTCCTTGAGCTGCGCGATGTTGGTGATGTGGTACTGCTCGGCGGTCTTGCGGTCGATCAGGTAGCCCTGCACCGCGCCGTCGGCGTACACGCCCTGGCGCCACAGCTTCGCGTCGCCGCCGCTGTTCTTGTAGAAGTCGGCGTGCAGCAGGCTCCAGTGGTTGGCCATGAAGGTGGCGTCGCCGTTGGCGATCGCCAGGTGCTCGGTCGCGGGCTCCAGGTCCTTCATCGGCTCGACCGTGTAGCCGAGCTTCTCGAGCGCGCGCATCACGAGCAGGGTCTGGAAGGCCTCTTCGGCCAGCGAACTCTTGAGCGGCTTGACGACGATGCCCTGGCCGGGCAGGTCGGTGGCGGCGTGCGCCGGCAGGGTGAAGGTCGTCGCGGCCGCGAAGGCCAGGGCCAGCAGCCCGAGGCCGCGCGCGAATGGATGCATCGATGTCTTCATGCGTCGTGTTCCTCCGGTGCTTCAGCGGGTCTGGGTCGAAAGGGCCGGCACGGCTTCTTCCGTGCCGCGCGATGCGGACGGCGCCACCGCGCGCTGCAGCGTGCGCAGCGCCAGGCCCACGGGTCCGCCATGCCACCAGCGCTGGCCGCCGCGGCGCGGCCGGCCCATGGCCTGCGTCAGCCGGTCGAGCGAGATCGCGAGCAGCACGATGCCCAGGCCGCCGACGGTGGCCAGGCCCATGTCGAGCCGGCCGATGCCGCGCAGCACCATCTGGCCCAGGCCGCCCACGGCGATCATCGAGGCGATCACCACCATCGACAGCGACAGCATCAGCGCCTGGTTGATGCCGGCCATGATCGAGGGCATGGCCAGCGGCAGCTTCACCTTCACCAGCATCTGCCAGGGCGAGGCGCCGTAGGCGCGCGCGGCCTCGATCAGGTCGGGACGCACCTGGCGCAGCCCCAGGTTGGTCAGGCGCACCAGCGGCGCCAGCGCGAACACGATGGTCACGATCACGCCCGGCACGTTGCCGATGCCGAACAGCATCACCACCGGCACCAGGTAGACGAAGGCCGGCGTGGTCTGCATCGCGTCGAGCACCGGGCGCATCACGCGCTGGGCCCGGTCGCTGCTGGCCAGCAGCACGCCCAGCGGCAGGCCGATGACCATGCAGAAGACCAGCGAGGTCAGCACCAGCGACAGCGTGACCATGGCCTCGGGCCAGATGCCCAGCATCGCGACCAGCAGCAGCGCGACGGTGCTGCCGATGGCCAGCGCGCGGCCCGCGAACTGCCAGGCCAGGAGGCCGATCAGCGCGATCATCGCGAGCGTCGGCAACCCGGTCAGCAGGCTCTGCACCGAGTTCAGGGTGCTGTCGATCGGCAGCCGCACGGTCTGGAAGAAGGGGCGGAAGTGCTCGACCACCCAGCCCAGGCCCTGGTTGATCCAGGACTCGACCGGCAGCGAGCCGTCCCAGAGGCGGTGCAACTGGAAGCCGGCGGCATCGGCCTGGCCGGCGAGCTGGTGCGCGGCGTCTTGCGGCACGGGCGCGTCGAGCCAGGCGCTGGTGGCCGCGGGATCGGGCGCGGCCGACAGGGCCTCCCACGGGTCGAGCGCGACGGGCGCCGGCGCGGGCTGTTGCGCCAGCGCGGCGGCGGCATCGTTGGCGGTGGCGAGGTCGGAGGGCAGGGTGGTGTCGTTCATCTTCTCGGCGGTTCCTTCGAAATCGGGTTCAGGCCAGGACATGGGCAGGGGCGGCGCTCGCGGCGGGCGCGGGCGGCAGCGCGGGATCGATCGGCGGCGTGTCGCGATCGAGGAACTTCAGCAGCGTGGTCTTGCTGATCGCGCCGCAGAAGCGGCCGTCGGCCGCCACCACCGGCACCGCGCAGGGCGCCTGGCCCACCTGGCCGATCAGTCCGGCCACGGGCGCGTCGGCCTCGATCGTGCCGAGGTCGGCGAGGAACGCATGGCGCAGGCCCAGCGGTCCGGAATGGCCGTCGAGCGCCGCGCGCAGCGTGTCGGCCGAGACCGTGCCGAGGTAGCGCCGGTCGGGGCTGGTCACGTAGGCGAAGTCGCGGTCCTGGTCCTCGAGCAGCTTGAGCGCCGCGCGGGCGCCGCGCTCGGGGTGCTCGCAGACCACGGTCAGCGGCTTGCGCGCGATGTCGGCGGCCTTGAACACGGCCGCCGCGTCCACGCCGCGCACGAAGCTGCGCACGTAGTCGTTGGCCGGGCAGCGCAGGATCTCGTCGGGCGTGCCGACCTGGATCACCTGGCCGTCCTTCATGATCGCGATGCGGTCGCCGATGCGCATCGCCTCGTCGAGGTCGTGCGAGATGAAGACGATGGTGCGGCGCTGCTGCTGTTGCAGCCTCAGCAGCTCGGACTGCATCTCGGTGCGGATGATCGGGTCGAGCGCCGAGAAGGCCTCGTCCATCAGCAGGATCGAGGGATCGGAGGCCAGCGCGCGCGCCAGGCCCACGCGCTGCTGCATGCCGCCCGAGAGCTCGTCGGGATAGCTGTCGCCCCAGCCGGCCAGCCCCACCTGCGCGAGCGCGAGGTCGGCCTGCGCCAGGCGCTCCTTCTTGCCGGTGCCCGACAGCTCGAGCCCGAAGGCCGTGTTCTCGCGCACCGTCATGTGCGGCATCAGCGCGAAGGACTGGAACACCATGCTGATGTCCTTGCGGCGCAGCGCGCGCAGCCTGGCGTCGGAGTGTTCGTTGATGTCGGCGCCGTCGATCACGATGCGGCCCGCGGTCGGCTCGATCAGCCGGTTCAGCAGCCGCACCAGCGTCGACTTGCCCGAGCCCGACAGGCCCATGATCACGAAGATCTCGCCGGCCTGGATCTCGAAGGTGGCGTCGAACACGCCGATCGACTGGCCGGTCTTCGCGAGGATCTCCTTCTTCGACAGACCTTGGCGCACCAGCGCCAGCGCGTCCTCGGGCGCGTCGCCGAAGACCTTGAAGACGTGGTCGATGAGAATTCCTTTGGCCATATGCCGGGGCTCCTTGTGCGAAGGTTGGACAGGCGCCGCCGTGCGAAGGCGCAGGGCGGCGAGCCGCGTCATCGGCCGGCGGGCTGGCTGGGCGGGAGCGCATGCGAAGTGCGCGTGCATCGGCCTGGCGAACCCGAGGGCTGCCGGCAGGCACTGAAGACGACATGCGACGAACCAGTGCCCGCCGGACGCTTCATGCGCAGGACGACGGGCCTGGTCGAGGGGCGCCGCCTGGAAAAGCGTGACGTGGCAGTGGGGCCGGAACGATCCGGCCGGTTGGCCGGGCAGGGCCCGGCGAAGAACCCGGCACCGCGACGGGATTCGGAGATCCGCGAGTAGTGCTGGGTGGTTTTTCTTCCTCGGCGTTCAGCCGGTCATCATGACTGGCGAAGCGTCGGAAGCCGTCGATTATAACTTTTCGGTATGAAGCGGGTCAAGCCGGAATGCCCGTCGCGGTGTCGGACGAGGGCTCGTCAGCCTTCGTGCGCGAAGTCCTCGTACTCCCAGGCGAAATAGCGTTGCAGCGCCGCGCTCGACGCCTCCCAGGTGTCGCGCGTGCATTTCTCGAGGATGTCCTCGATCGCGAGCCGGAGTTGTTCGTGGTCGAACTTCTCGATCACCAGCACGCGGTGCCCGGCGATCAGGAAGCCCTTGGCCCGGCGACGCAGCGCCTCGGGTGTCGCGACCTTCACGTAGAACAGATTGCTGCCCGCTTCGCCGTCGCTCATGGCGATGTCGAGGTCGACCGCGGTGTAGGTGTCCTCGAGCGTGCGCGGGCGCCATTGGTCGAGCGGGTCGGTCATCGTCGACGACATTTCTCGCAGGACGAGTCGGTGCTTGTTGGCTTTTCGCATGTCTGTTCCCCGTCAGTGCACGTCCAGGTGGACGTTGCCAACCACATCTCCATCCACGTTCTTCGTTTCGAAGTTCACTTGCTTTCCCGTTCTCGACCACGGCCGGCCGTTGACCCTGTCGAAACCCCTCTTCTCCGCCGGGAAGCGGAAAGTCCGCTTGCCATCGGCAGAAACGAAGCCCTTGCCGTTCGACATCAGGCGATGCTCGGGCCCGACGAAGGCCTTGCCCAGCTTCATCGCATCCTTCGGCGACACGCTTCCGGTGATGCCCCGGTTGCCGCCCGCCGCGGTCTGATTGAGGATGCGCTTCATCTTGTTGCGCAGCGCCTTCGAGAGCCTGGACGTTCCGCACCAGCCCCACGGGTCGATCCACTCGATCGGGTTCGGCGCGTACTGGTAGAGGTTGAACCCACCGGCCAGCCCGATCGGATCGGTCGTCGTGAACCTTCCGATGTCCGGATCGAAGAACCGGAAGGTGTTGTAGTGCAACCCCGTCTCGCGGTCCAGGTACTGCCCCTGGAAGCGCAGGTTCTGCGGCGCGAGCTGGGTCGGATGGTATTCCTCGCGCAGCGTGTTGCCCCAGACCCGGTAGCGCACCTGCCACAGCAGCCGGCCTTCGCCGTCGGTCATCTCCTCGGGCGCGCCGTTGGCGTCGGCATGGAAATGCAGCACCTGTTGATGCGCGCCGACGCCGTCCACGCGCGCGAGCGCCTCGTGGCTGCCTTCGTCGGCGTAGAGATAGAGGCTCTGCTGGCTCGCGCTGCGCTCGCCCGCGAGCCGCATGCCGTCCCAGAGGAACTCGGTCGCGCCGAGGATGCGGCCGTCGGCGCGCACATGGGTCTTGGCGATGCGCCGGCCGATCGGGTCGTAGTCGAAGCGAACGCTGTGCGCGCCTTGCCGGTCCTGGATGTCGACGGCCACCAGCCGGTGCTCGGCGTCGTAGCGGAAACGCTGCTCCGTGTGGTGGCCGATGCGCTTGCGGCGCAGGCGGCCGAAGCGGTCCCAGTCGTAGCGCCGGTCCTGGTAGACGCGCAGCCGGTTGTCGCGCACCTGGCCCGTGCTGCCCGCGCCGGCGCCCGGGCCGCCGTCGTCGAGCAGGTTGGCGGCCTGGTCGTAGCGGAAGGTCTCGGCCGGCACGCCGGGATCGCCCTGCTGGTAGCGCGCCTGCAGGATGCGGCCGGTGGCGTCGTAGCGCAGCGACTGGCGGCGCTCCGGCGGCAGGCTGCCGCCGGCGCCGATGCCACGCCCCTGCAGGTCGACCAGTCCGTCGTGGCCGCCGTGGCGCCGGCGCGTGCGCGCGACCAGGTTGTCGGCGACGTCGTAGCCGTAGCTCTTGTCGAGCAGGCCGCTGGCCGGCGCGCGGCCCGACGGATCGCCGGCCAGCCGCTGGCGCCGGTGCGCGAGGCGGCCCGCGCGGTCGTAGCCGGTGGCGGTGGCGATGCGGCCCTGGCTGCGCAGCACCTCGCGGTGCAGGCCGTCGCGCTCGAAGTCGCTGACCACCTCGCCGTCGATGTTGATCTGGTGCAGGTGGCCCGAGCCGTAGTAGAGCCGGTTGAGGCTGCGCCCGTCGGGCAGGCGGGTGCTCAGCAGGTTGCCCAGCTCGTCGTAGGCATGCCGCAGCGCGCCGCCCGCATTGCTTTCCTCGACGAGCCGGCCCAGCGCGTCGTAGGCGAAGCCCAGGCGCTGCCGCGCGCCTTGCGCATCGGTGCGCTCGATGGCGAGCAACTGGTCCACGGCGTCCCACTGGTAGCGCAGGGTGGCGTCGCCGGTGTGCCGGGCGAGGAGGCGGCCGACGGCATCGCGCTCGAGGCGGTGGACGATCGGCGCATCGTCGTCGGCGTCGATCGAGGCCTCGTTGGCGGCGCCGAGCGAGGCCGCCGCTTCCCGCGACGCACCGGGCGGCGTGTCGTGCGGCGCGGGCACCCACGCGACCTCGGTGACCTGGCCCAGCGCGTCGTAGCCGTAGCGGCGCTCGCCGCCGTCGATGTCGCGCTGGGCGCGCAGCCGGTCGCCCGCGTCCCAGTCGAAGCGACAGGCCTGGCCGTTCTCGTTGTGAAGCGCGGCGAGCCGGCCGTAGGCGTCGTGGTCGAAGCGCACGCGCCGGCCCATCGGGTCGCGGCGCTCGCGCACCTCGCCGGCGGCATCGCGGGCGTAGGCGGTGACATGGCCCGCGGGATCGGCGAAGGCCGTCAGCAGGCCGGCGCGGTCGCGCTCGTAGCGCTCGACGCGGCCGTCGGGCAACTGCACCTCCAGCAGGCGGCCGCGCGCGTCGTGCCGGTACCGGATGGTCTCGCCGATGGCGTCGGTCGTCGACAGCAGGTGGCCCATCGCATCCCAGGCGAAGCGCGTGCGCCGGCCCGAGCAGTCGATGTGCTCGCTCAGCAGGCCGCGCTCGTCCCAGCGCAGGTGCGTGTGGCGGCCGGCCGCGTCGGTGACGCGCACGACCTCGCCGCGCGGGCCGTGCGCGTACACGGTGCGCTGGCCCAGCGGATCGACCTCGGCCACGCAGTTGCCGCGCGGGTCGTAGACGTAGCGCCAGGCGCGGCCGGCGGCGTCCACCTCGGTCAGCGGCAGCGACGCGAACTCGAGCCAGGTGCCCGACTCGGTGCGGCCCAGCGGATCGGTCTCGCCGGCGAGGTTGCCCGAGGCGTCGTAGCTGCAGCGCCAGCGGCCGCCGAGCGGATCGACCGCGCCCAGCACCTGGCCCTCGTCGTTCCACTCGAAGCGCCAGGTGTGGCCCAGCGCGTCGGTGTGGCGCACGATCCGGTAGCCGGCATCCCATTCGCGCTCCACGCGGCGGCCGAGGCCGTCGGTGGCGACCGTGAGGCCGGCGGCGAGGTCGTAGTCGAAGCGGTATTCGTCGCCGAGCTCGCTGCGGTAGCGCGCCACGCGCCATTCCTTGCCGCGCGGGCCTTCGAGCTCGGTCCACTCGTAGTGCGAACGCAGGCCGGTGGGCAGCTCGTGCATCGTCATGCGGCGGCCCTCGTCGTAGGCGAAGCGGCGCACGATCTGGCCGGTGGCGTCGGCCACCTGCGCCAGGTCGCCCGCGGCGTCGTAGCCGTAGCGCGCCAGCACGGTGCGCTCGCCGCCGTCGCGCGGCGCGGTCTCGATGCGCTCCAGGCGCCGCGGATGCGCCGCCGAGTGCACGAGCGCGATGCGCGCGGGTCCATCGTGTTCCTCGATGCCGGCCAGGCGCCCCAGCGCGTCGTATCGAAGCACGAGCACGTTGTCGTTGCGGTCGCCGATGCGCGCCAGGCGCAGCCGCGCCGCGTCGTGCGGATCGTCCTCGAACAGGCGGTGGATGCCGTCGGCGCTCTCGACCACCATGCGTCCGTCCTCGGCGCGGCGGAAGGCCAGGCCCTCGCCGGGGCTGAAGAAGGCATCGGGCGCGGCGACCGGGCCGAGCCCGAGGCGGCGCCCCTGCTCGTCGATGTAGACGAGCTGCTCGCCGCCGTCGGGATGCGCGTCGCGCACGATCTCGACCTCGAAGGGCACGCTCCAGCCGGCGCCGAACAGGCCGCCGGTGCGCGCATCGCGGCTGTTGTAGAAGCGCTGCCATTCGATGGGCAGCAAGCCGGGCAGCGCGAAGTCGAGCTCGTCCTCCCCGCCCAGCACCTTCGCGCCCGTGGGCGCGTGCACCGGCCGCGGCGAACCGAAGGCCGCGTTCATCGCCTGGCCCGCGACCACCGAGGCGCCCATGCCGAGCGCCATGCAGGGCAGCTGGCGCAGCAGGTTGCGCGGGTTGCCGCGCAGCAGCATCAGCGCGGTGATCGCGAGCGCGATGCCCGGCGTCTTGCCGCTGCGGATCTCGCGCACCACCACCGGCGGCCCGCCGATGCGCACGTTGTGCGACACGCGCCGGCCGGCCGCGTTGTCGCTCACCGTGGCCTCGCAGGTGCTGCGGTCCTTGCTGCGCACCGCGGGCTGGCTGTTGATGTAGACCTTGCTCGAGCCCTCCGCGAGGTACTGCTCTTCCATCGGCGGATGCTTCTCGCAGTCGATCTTGTCGTCCTCGCAGGGCACGGCGCGCGGGTCGGGCGCGGCGACCGTGGGCCGCCACATCTGCGAGAAGAAGTTGCCGACCTTGTCGAGGAAGCCCGGCTCGGGCGCGGGCGAGGACTCCACGCTCGCGCCCGGATCGATCATGCCGGCCGCGCGCGCGGCCGGCTTGGCGTTGGTGTGGGTGTCGCCCGAGCCGGTGCGTATCCACGCCTGCTCGGAGGGCGGGAAGAGGGCGTTGCCTATCTCGTCGCAGACGGCCGTGATCTTGTCGCCCGCGCCGTACGACAGCGCCGCGCCGACCACCGCGCCGAGCACCACGGCGCCCACGCCGCAGGTCAGGCCGGTGACCGCGCAGGCCAGCGCGCCGGCCGCGGCATAGGCCGTGAACTCGAGCGCCCCCGAGACGAGGTCGGCCCAGAAGCTGGTGTGCAGCAGCGGGTCGCCTTCGCGCGCCGCCCAGAGTGCGTCGCTCATCCGCCCGGGGCGCCGTCCGCCGCCGTGAACGCGAGGCTGGCCTTGATCGCCTCCCAGTGCGCGAGGTCGGCATCGCCCAGCGGCTCGGCCTTCACGTAGCTCAGTGCGAGCATCACCGGCACGCCGGGCAACTGGCAGGCGAGCTGGTACTGGAACACCTTCTCGGGCCCGCGCACGAACTGGTTGCGGATCTCGAGGCCGGGGATGTCGGAGGCGGCGCCCACCGTCACCGCGCGGCGGTCGTGGAAGTGGAAGTTCTTCACCTGCTGCGACAGCCGCTTCATCTGCTGGTCGAAGTTCTGCTCGAGCGTCTGGCCCTCGAGCGCGCCGCGCGTCACCACGAGCGTGGCCGAGAGCGCCGGGAACTTGAGGATGTTGACCGACATGTCCTGGTGCGCGGTGTCGGGCAGCGCGAGGCGGAAGTCCTGCGTGAGGTAGTCCATGGCTCAGCCCTCCGGCGGAAACTGCGCGTCGACCTTGCCGCGGATCGCGCCCTGTTGGCCCTCGCCGCCGGGCGCGGTGCCCGGGCCGCCGCCCGGCATGTTGAGGTCGAGGATCTGCGCCAGCGTGTTGATCTGGCCGCTCTCGCTGGCCGTGATGTTGAAGACCTTGCAGCTCAGGTTGACCTGGCCGCTCGCGTTGAGCTCGATCACGCTCTCGCCGCAGACCAGCCGGATCTGCGTGCCCGCCTCCATGGTGTAGGTGGTGGTGGCCGAGTCCGACTTGCTTGCGCCGACCAGCACCGTGTCGCTGCCGCGCACGGTGCGCGTGCGGCTGCCGCCGATGGTGATGGTCTCGCCGAGGTCCACGCTCTCGGTGCGGCTCTTGTGGATGGTGCTGGTCTCGTGGCCGTCGACGGTCTTGGTGCGGTCGTTGCCGACCCACTTGGTCTCGTCGTTCTCGACCTCGGTGAGCTGGTCCTTCTGCGCGTGCAGCCACAGCTGCTCCGCGCCGGCCTTGTCCTCGAAGCGGATCGCGTTGGCCATCTCGGGCGTGCCGCCCTGCGAGGAGCGCGTGAGCGTGCCGCTCTGGGTCTTGTTGGCGGGCAGGTCCCACGGCGGCATCTGCAGCGCGTTGTAGACGCGGCCCGTGACGATCGGGTGGTCGGGGTCGCCGTTGAGGAAGTCGACGATCACCTCCTGGCCGATGCGCGGCAACTGCATGCTGCCGAAGTTGCTGCCGGCCCAGGACTGCGAGACGCGGATCCAGCACGAGGAGTTCTCGTCGCGCTGGCCGTAGCGGTCCCAGTGGAACTGCACCTTGATGCGGCCGTACTGGTCGGTGTGGATCTCCTCGCCCGGCGGCCCGGTCACCACCGCCGTCTGCGGGCCGGTGGTGCGGGGCTTGGGCGTGCTGCGCGGCGCGCGGAACACCGCGCTGTCGGGCAGCACCTCGAAGCTCTGGTGGTAGCTGGTGTTGCCGGTGGCCTCGGCATAGGCGCCGCCGGACGCGCCGTCAGGGCGCAGCGCGTTCTCCTGGAAGTCGCAGCTCACGGCCTCGATCAGGTGGCGCCGGTTCTCCGCGCCCAACGGATGGCGGGTGAGCTCGAACATGTAGCCCGGCGCCATGTGCCGCAACCGCCCGCTGCCCGAGGCCGTGTCGCGCCGCGCGTGCTGCTGCTCGACGCGCACCCGCGCGTAGTTCTCGCCGTCGGCCATCTCGGTGTAGCCGCCGGGCCAGTCGTAGATCTCGTGGCTGTCGTGGCTGTGGCCGGCGGGGCGGTGGCGCAGCGTGTCGATCTCGGCGTTGGGCTTGGTGAAGTCGTAGTCGTCGGCGGCGAAGTGGCCCGAGGCGATGTCCTCGCCGTGGCTCCAGCTGTCGATGAAATCCTGCTCGAGGATCTGCGCCGCCAGCACGCCCGCGTGGTAGGCGATACGCGCCGTACCGTAGGGCAGGGTGGCATGCGCGTCCATCGCGTCGCACAGCACCAGCGTGTGCGCGCCCTGGGCGTGCGCGAAGAAGTAGTAGATGCCTTCCTGCTCCATCAGGCGGCTCGCGAAGGCGAAGTCGCTCTCGCCGTACTGCACGCAGTACTCCCAGCTGCGGTAGCCGCCGCCGAGCCGCGCGTCGATCTCGAAGCCGTAGGCGCCCAGCACCTCCTGCAGGATCTCGGGCACGGTACGGAACTGGAAGATCTTGAAGTCGGTGCGCCGCGTGGCGTACCAGAGCCAGGGGCGCAGCACGGCCTCGTAGACGTGCATGTCGCCGTCGTCCTTGCCCACGTAGGCGAAGCGCGTGATCTGGCCGCTGATGAAGCGGCTGCCGCCGCCGCCGAGCTCGGTGGCGAGGTTCACCTCCACGCTCAGGTCCTGCCCGAGCAGCGTGCGCGCGGGCACGCCGGCCATGTCGCCGACCAGGCGCACGCGGTATTCGAAGAGATGCGAGATGCGCTCCTGTCCGGTCATGGCACGGAACTGGAGGCGATCGCTCACGGCACCGTGAGCGATGAAGCTGCGAGACATCGGGTCCTCCCTGGCTTTGCACGGAATCCGGCAACTCATGGGTTGCTCGGCGCGCACTTTGCCACAGGGGATGGCGGTTTCCACGGATTGACTGTTAGTAGATGTTTTGCGTGTAGTTCATTGGAATTCAAAGATTTTGATGATGTTTTCTTTAGTGTTGCCTGAATGGCGCATCCGGCCGGGCGGAGGGGCCGCGCCGCGGCCCTCATGCCCACCCAAATGAAAGTGGCTCTCAACTGGGAGATACTGCCGGCTTTTCAGCCCATCCACCGAATCCGCATGACCAGCACCGCCACGCGTACCGAGCGCGACACCTTCGGCCCCATCGCCGTTCCCGCCGACAAGCTCTGGGGGGCGCAGACCCAGCGCTCGCTGCAGAACTTCGACATCTCGGGCGAGCAGCAGCCGCGCGAGATCATCAAGGCCCTGGCCCAGGTCAAGCGCGCATCGGCCGTGGTCAACCACGCGCTGGGCCTGCAGGACGAGAAGAAGACCCACGCCATCGTCGCCGCGGCCGACGAGGTCATCGCCGGCAAGCACCCGGGCGAGTTCCCGCTGGTGGTCTGGCAGACCGGCTCGGGCACGCAGACCAACATGAACGTCAACGAGGTGCTGGCCAACCGCGCGAGCGAACTGCTGGGCGGCGAGCGTGGCGAAGGGCGCCTGGTGCATCCCAACGACGACGTGAACCGCAGTCAGTCGAGCAACGACGTGTTCCCGACCGCGATGCACGTGGCGGCCGTCGAGGCCATCACGCACAAGCTGCTGCCCGCCATCGCCAAGCTGCGCGGCACGCTGGAGCAGAAGTCGAAGGACTTCGCCGACATCGTGAAGATCGGCCGCACCCACCTGCAGGACGCCACGCCGCTCACCTTGGGCCAGGAGTTCTCGGGCTACGTGGCGCAACTCGCGCATGGCGAGGCGCACGTGCGCGCCGCGCTGCCGCACCTGAGCGAACTGGCGCTCGGCGGCACGGCCGTGGGCACCGGCCTCAACGCGCCCAAGGGCTATGCCGAGCAGGTGGCGGCCGAGCTCGCGAAGCTCACCGGCCTGCCGTTCGTGACCGCGCCGAGCAAGTTCGAGGCGATGGCCAGCGTCGATGCGCTGGTGCATGCCCACGGCGCGCTCAAGACCCTGGCCGCCAGCATGAACAAGATCGCCAACGACGTGCGCTGGCTCGCGAGCGGACCGCGCAGCGGCATCGGCGAGCTCAGCATTCCCGAGAACGAACCGGGCTCGTCGATCATGCCGGGCAAGGTCAACCCGACCCAGAGCGAGGCCGTCACGATGCTGGCCGCGCAGGTGTTCGGCAACGACGTGGCCATCAACATCGGCGGCGCCTCGGGCAACTTCGAGCTCAACGTGTTCCGCCCGATGGTGGCCCACAACTTCCTGCAGAGCGTGCGCCTGCTGGCCGACGGCATGGTGAGCTTCAACGACCACTGCGCCGTGGGCATCGAGCCGAACCGCGAGCGCATCACCGAGCTGGTGCAGCGCTCGCTGATGCTGGTGACCGCGCTCAACACGCACATCGGCTACGACAAGTCGGCCTACATCGCCAAGAAGGCGCACAAGGAAGGCACCAGCCTGCGCGAGGCCGCGATCGCCTCGGGCCACCTCACGGCCGAGCAGTTCGACCAGTGGGTGGTGCCGGAGAACATGACGGGCCGCTGAAAAGGCGGGCAGCCGAACGCAGAAGTCGCGAAGGTCGCGCAGAAGTCGCAGAAGAAATCCAGAAATTTCTTTTCTGCGACTTCTGCGTAGCTTTTGTCTTCCTTCTGCGTTCGGCTGTCCGATCCCGCGCTCAGTACCCGATCGTGTAGCGCTGGCGCGAGTGCGCCGGCTTCTCGAGCTCGTCGATGAAGGCGATCGCGTAGTCCTCGAATGTGATCCAGCTGCGGCCCTCGGCGCTGACCAGCAGGTCGTTCTGGCCGAGGCGGAACTTGCCGGTGCGTTCGCCTTCGACGAATTCGGCCGAGGGCGAGAGGAAGGTCCAGTCGAGTTCCTTCTCGGCGCGCAGCGCCTCGAGGAACACGCCGCCGGCCGAGGCCTCGGCCTTGTAGGCCTCGGGGAAGTTCGGCGTCTCGATGACCTTGAGGCCCGGTGCCGCGAACAGGCTGCCGGCGCCGCCGACCACCAGCAGGCGCTTCACGCCCGCGCGCTTCGCGGGTTCGATGATGGCCGCGGGCGGCACGGTCGCGAAATGGGCGGCGCTGAACACGGCGTCGTGGCCGGCCAGGGCCTTCTCGAGCGCGGCGCCGTCGAGCACGTCGAGGTCGACGGCCTTGACGTTGGCGCGGTCGGAAAGCTTGGCGCCGGCATGGCGCGCGATGGCCGTGACCGTGTGGCCGCGGCGCAGCGCTTCTTCGAGGAGGCGGCCGCCGGCGCGACCGGTGGCGCCGATGATGGCGATGTGGCTCATGGAGGACTCCTTGGAACGAGCGATGGGAAGAGGGCGATGAGGCTCATCTTAGGTTTCTCATTTCGAAAGAAATACCTCGAAATTCGCGCTTCTTTATTCCTAAAATCGTTCGAATGGATCGTCTTACCGCAATGCGCGTCTTCGTGACCGTGGTCGACGCGGGCAGCCTCTCGGCCGCCGCCGACAAGCTCGACATGTCGCGCCCCGTGGTCACGCGCTACGTCGCCGAGCTCGAGCAATGGACCGGCGCGCGGCTGTTGCACCGCACCACCCGGCGCCTGAGCCTCACGGCCGCGGGCGAGGAGCTGCTGCCGCGCTGCCGCCAGGTGCTGGAGCTCGCGGGCGACATGCAGGCCGCGGTGCGCCATCCGGCCGAGGCGCCGCGCGGGCAGTTGCGCATCACCACCGGCACCTCGTTCGCGCAGGCGCAACTGGCCGACGCGATCGCCGACTACGTGCGGCTCTATCCGGGCGTGATGGTCGACCTGGTGCTGCTCGACCGCACCGTGAACCTGGTCGACGAGCGCATCGACCTCGCGATCCGCACCGCGGCCGAGATCGATCCCAACCTGATCGCGCGCCGGCTCACGGACTGCCGCTCGGTGGTCTGCGCCTCGCCGGCCTACCTGGCCGAGCACGGCACGCCGCAGCGCGTGGACGAACTGGCGCAGCGCAACTGCCTCACGCATTCCTACTTCGGCCACAGCCTCTGGAGCTTCACGCGCAAGAGCGACGGCGCGCCGGTGTCGGTGGCCGTGGACGGCAACGTGTCGGCCAACGATGCGGCCAGCCTGATGTGCCTGGCGCGCGCGGGCGCGGGCATCGCGATGCTGCCGACCTACCTGACGGCGCAGCTCGTGCACGGCGGGGAGCTGGTGCCGCTGTTCCCCGATTTCGAGCCGCAGGTGGTGGGCATGTACGCGGTCTACACCTCGCGCAAGCACATGCCGGCGACCTTGCGCACCATGCTCGACTTCCTGGCGCAGCGCTTCACCGAAGTGCCGGCCTGGGACCTGCCGCTGGCGGCCTGAACGAAGCTCAGTGGTCGGCCGGGGGATGCGCCATCAGCCGGTCGGTGAAGGCGATGGCCATGGCCGAGAGCAGGAAGGCAACGTGGATCACCGTCTGCGCGATCAGCACCTTGTCGGTGTAGTTGTCGGCGTTGATGAAGGTCTTGAGCAGGTGGATCGAGCTGATGCCGATGATGGCGGTGGCCAGCTTGACCTTGAGCACCGAGGCGTTCACGTGGCTCAGCCACTCGGGCTGGTCGCGGTGGCCCTCGAGGTCCATGCGGCTCACGAAGGTCTCGTAGCCGCCCACGATCACCATGATCAGCAGGTTCGAGATCATCACCACGTCGATCAGCGCCAGCACCACCAGCATGATCACCGTCTCGTTGAGCGCGGCCACCGGCGCGGTGGTCTTGTAGCCGATGCTGTTGATCAGCGCCTGCAGCGCGGTCTGGCTGCCGAACGCGGCCTCGACCAGGTGCAGCAGCTCGACGAGGAAATGCACCACGTAGACCGCCTGCGCCACGATCAGTCCCAGGTACAGCGGCAGCTGGAGCCAGCGGCTCGCGAAGATCAGCCGTGGCAGCGGGCGCAACGGAGAGGTGCGGGCGTGAACGGGCATGTTCCGGGGATCGAAGGGGTCGGGGGAGGACATCGGGGAGGCGTGTGTGACGGGGAGCGCGGATTCTAGGGGTGTCCCGGTGACGCACTCGTGATAACCCCCCGCTCTAACATCGGGGGTCCGTCAGCAGCACGCCGGTTCGGCGTCAGTGGCCCGTAAGTGGTCGCGCCGACATTACGGCCGCAATTCATCCAGGAGACACGAGACATGAGCAGCGCATCGAAGAACATTGAATCCGTCCTGGTCGAGAACCGCGTGTTCCCGCCCGATGCCCGCGCCACGCAAGGCGCCCGCATTTCCGGCATGGCCGCCTACGAGGCCCTGTGCAAGGAAGCGGAACAGGACTTCGAAGGCTTCTGGAGCCGCCAGGCCAAGAGCCACCTGCAGTGGACGAAGCCCTTCAGCAGGATCCTCGACGAGTCGAACGCGCCGTTCTACCAATGGTTCGGCGACGGCGAACTCAACGCCAGCGCCAACTGCCTCGACCGCCACATCGGCACCCCGGTCGAGAACAAGACCGCCATCGTCTTCGAAGCCGACGACGGTACCGTCACCCAGGTCACCTACAAGGAACTGCTCGCGCGCGTGAGCCAGTTCGCCAATGCGCTCAAGGCCTCCGGCATCCAGAAGGGCGACCGCGTCATCGTCTACATGCCGATGACGGTCGAGGGCGTGATCGCGATGCAGGCCTGCGCGCGCATCGGCGCCACCCACAGCGTGGTGTTCGGCGGCTTCTCGGCCAAGGCGCTGCAGGAACGCATCATCGACGCCGGCGCGGTCGCGGTCATCACCGCCAACTTCCAGCTGCGCGGCGGCAAGGAGCTGCCGCTCAAGGCCATCGTCGACGACGGCATCGCGCTCGGCGGCTGCGAGTCGATCAAGACCGTGTTCGTGTTCGAGCGCACGCCCTCGGCCTGGCACCGCGTCGAGGGCCGCGACAAGACCTTCGCCGAGGCGCTGGCCGGCCAGAGCACCGAGTGCGCGCCCGAGCCGGTGAATGCCGAGCACCCGCTGTTCATCCTCTACACCTCGGGCTCCACCGGCAAGCCCAAGGGCGTGCAGCACGCCACCGGCGGCTACCTGCTGTGGGCCAAGATGACGATGGACTGGACCTTCGACATCCGCCCCGAGGACGTGTTCTGGTGCACCGCCGACATCGGCTGGATCACGGGCCACACCTACGTCGCCTACGGCCCGCTCGCGGCCGGCGCCACGCAGGTGGTGTTCGAGGGCATCCCGACCTTCCCGCACGCGGGGCGCTTCTGGCAGATGATCGAGAAGCACAAGGTCAGCGTGTTCTATACCGCGCCGACCGCGATCCGCTCGCTGATCAAGGCGGCCGAGGGCGACGAGAAGGTGCATCCGAAGAACTGGGACCTCACGAGCCTGCGCATCCTGGGCTCGGTCGGCGAGCCGATCAATCCCGAGGCCTGGATGTGGTACCACCGCAATATCGGCGGCGAGCGCTGCCCGATCGTCGACACCTTCTGGCAGACCGAGACCGGCGGCCACGTGATCACGCCGCTGCCGGGCGCCACGCCGCTGGTGCCGGGCTCGTGCACCCTGCCGCTGCCGGGGATCATGGCCGCGATCGTCGACGAGACCGGCAAGGACCTGCCCAACGGCGCGGGCGGCATGCTGGTGATCAAGCGGCCCTGGCCCTCGATGATCCGCACCATCTGGAACGACCCCGAGCGCTTCAAGAAGAGCTACTTCCCCGAGGAGATGGGCGGCACGATCTATCTGGCCGGTGACGGTGCGGTGCGCAGTGCCGACCGCGGCTACTTCCGCATCACGGGCCGCATCGACGACGTGCTCAATGTCTCGGGCCACCGGCTGGGCACGATGGAGATCGAATCGGCGCTGGTGTCCAAGACCGATCTCGTGGCCGAGGCCGCGGTGGTGGGGCGTCCGGACGACCTGACGGGCGAGGCGATCTGCGCCTTCGTGGTGCTCAAGCGCGCGCGACCGACCGGCGAGGAGGCGAAACAGATCGCCACCGAGTTGCGCAACTGGGTGGCCAAGGAGATCGGGCCGATCGCCAAGCCCAAGGACATCCGCTTCGGCGACAACCTGCCCAAGACGCGCAGCGGCAAGATCATGCGGCGGCTGCTGCGCAGCATCGCCAAGGGCGAGGCGATCACGCAGGACACCTCCACGCTCGAGAACCCGGCCATCCTCGATCAGTTGTCGCAGACGAACTGAGCGACGCGGCATTCCTGCTGTAGGACAGGGGCGTCTGTGCCGGGCCGAGGGCCGGACAGGCCCCTTCGCTGAGGTAAAACCGCTGGCACCACCGCGCGCCTCGAAGCGCGCGGGTTCCCAACGTGTTCGATCTTTCCGAAGGAGGCCCCCATGGGCGTGAGATCCGCTTTCCTGTTCGTCATCGTGCTGCTGATCGCGGCGCTGGCCGCGCTCAACTGGGGCACGCTGTCCACGCCCACCGACGTGTGGCTGGGCTTCATGACCGTCTCGGCGCCGCTGGGCCTGATCATGCTGGGGCTCACCGTGGTGCTGGCGGCCTTCTTCCTGGTCTACGTGCTGTACCTGCACAGCTCGGTGCTGCTCGACACCAAGCGCCACACCAAGGAGATGCAGGTGCAGCGCGACCTGGCCGATAAGGCCGAGGCATCGCGCTTCACCGAGCTGCGCAACTTCCTGCAGGCGCAAGAGAACCAGCACATGGCGCAGAACGCCGACCGCCAGACGGCGCTGCTGGCGCGCATCGACCAGCTCGAGGCCGCGGTGCGGCTGCGTTCGGACCAGTCCGACAACACGCTGGCCGCGCACATCGGCCAGCTCGAGGACCGCATCGAGCGCCGGCCTTCGCTGCCCGTGGAACTCGATCCGCGGGTCTGAGGACCGGCCTTACTTCGTCGACAGGATCCAGGCCGCGAGCTTCTTCGCGTCGGCTTCGCTGACCTGGTTGTTGGCCGGCATCGGCACCGGGCCCCACACGCCCGAGCCGCCCTTGATGATCTTGCCGGCCAGCATGTCGGCCGCGCCCGCGTTGTCCTTGTATTTGGCCGCCACGTCCTTGAACGAGGGGCCGAGCACCTTGCGCTCGACCGCATGACAGCTCATGCAGTTCTTCGAGGTGGCCAGCGCCAGGTCGGCGAAGGCGGGGGCTGCCAGGCCGAGGGCCAGGGTCGCGAACAGCAGGGCTCTTTTCATGGGGATCGGATTCTCTGTTTATGTAAGGGCTGAGTTACATTCGACGGCTCAACGCGATGATTGTAGGGAGCACCGACCGCCGGCGTGCGACCGCATCGCGCGACACGACCCGAAGGGATTCGCGATGTGGTTTCTGGTGCTGGGCATCCTGGGCGTGGCCCTCAAATACTTCGAAGTCGGCCCGGTCGCCACCTGGAGCTGGTGGATCGTGCTGATTCCCTTCGCGCTCGCCATGGCCTGGTGGGCCTGGGCCGATGCCTCGGGCTACACCAAGCGCAAGGTGGTCGAGCGCGAGGACGCGCGCCGCCAGGCGCGCATCGACCGGCAGAAGACCAACATGGGCCTGAAGACCGGCAGCGGATCGCGCCCACGCCGCTGACTCCTCTGCGCTGACGGGCCCGCCGTGGTCCGCATGTGAAACTCTTCCGACGCGCCGCATGCATCGCGGCGCTTCACCGGGGAGGATCGAAATGACCACACGCATGTCGTCGAGCGGGCTCGCACCCGTGCTGCGGATCGCCATGGGCTTGTTGATCGTGCTGGCCATGGGCGCGGCCGGCTGGCTGCTTCGCTCGCCATGGATCGTGCTGCTGGCGACGCCGCTGTTCACCGTGCTCTATGCGCTCGGCAAGTGGAAGGCCTGGACCTTGGCCTGGCGGCTCGGCGGCGCGAAGCGGATCGTGCTGTCGGCGTTGGTGACGCTGCCGATCCAGGCGGTGCTCGCGGGCGTGTTCTACCTGCTCGGGCTGGGGCTGAGCATGCTGCTGGCGCCGGCCGCGCCGATCGCTGCGTTCTCGACGTCGGACGTTCAATGGGCCGCGGCGCTGTTCGTCGTGGCGGTCGCTGTGAGCGCGGCGATCATCGGGCTCGAGTCGAAGGCATCGCCCGCGGCGCCCGAGCCGATGGTCGGCACGCCATCGCCCGCACCGGAAGCCGAGCCCGAACTCGACATCGACCCGACGCCGCTGAATCACGACACCTTCTTCGAGTCCCCCGGGTACTGGCGCAAGAACGCCGCGCGCGAAGCGCTCGCGCAGCGCGGCACACCGGTCGAGAAGCCGCCGTTCGCGGCCAGCGAAGCCATGCTCGCGGCCGCCGAGGCGCGGCTGGGTTTTCGCCTGCCTGACACGCTGCGCGAGCTCTATGGCCGGATGAACGGCGGCTACGTGGGCTGGCTCTACGTGCCGTTGAAGCGCGATGCCGGCCCGTTCTACGACGACTGGCGCGGCGCTTTCTCCATCGACTATTCGAGCCTCGTGGCCGTGGAGAAGCTGCGCACCGTGGCCGAGCACTACGAGGACTTCACGCACGAGCCCGAGGACGTGCCGGCCGGCGCCGACAGGCTGGTGGTGCTGCAGGCCCGCTATGGCGACATGACCCTGCTCGACTACACGCGCGGGCCGCAGGCGCGGGTGCTGATCGTGGACTTCGGCAAGCAGCCCGGCGTGGAGCCGGTCGACATCGCCTTCGAGAACTTCGACGATTTCCTCGCGGCGCTGCGGCGCGTGCGCCCGGAGCGCGGCGTGGCGCGAACGGTCGCGCGCGATCTCGGCCCGCCGCTGGGCGAGGCCCCCGAGCAATGGCGTGCCTCGATGTTCTGGGGCGAGGCGCAGCCTCATTTCTTCTACCTCAACGCGGCGCAGCGCAAGGACGGTTCCGAGCCGCAACTGACGGCCGACGATGCGCTGGTCGCGCAGACCGAGGCGCGGCTGGGCCTGCGGCTGCCGGGCGCGCTCGTGGCGCTGTGGCGCGTGAAGAATGGCGGCGGCGTCTCGTGCCGCTGGGTCGACATCGCCGACGGCGAAGGCCAGCCGTACAGCGAGGTCCTGCGCTACCTGATGCCGATGGAATACCTCGCGACGCTGGCCGAGCTGTCGGACCGCATCGTGTTCCCGCCGGGAGAAACGCCGTGGAAGCAAGGCTTCGACGCGCCGCAGCGCCTCGTGGTGCTCGAGGCCGACCACGGCAGGGTGGTCATGCTCGACTATCGCGACAGCGGCGCGCAGGCCCCGGCCGTGCTGGTCGTGGACGACCTGGACCGCGGTCCGCCGCGCGAAGTGCTGCGTTTCGAGCGCTTCGACGACCTGTTGCCGCGCCTGCGCCCGAAGTCCATCGGCTACGAGGACGTGGCGAAACCGTGGCAGCCGCCGGCCGCCACGGCCTGAACGCCGGGCTTCAGAACTTGTCGAGCACCGCGCCCGAGCTCGCGCTCGAGGCATTGAACGCGAACTTGGCCTGCACGCCGCGCGTGTAGCGCGGGGCCGGGGCCTTCCAGCCTTCGCGGCGCTTGGCGATCTCGGCCTCGGGCACGTTGAGCTCGAGCTTGAGCGCATGCGCGTCGATGGTGATCGAGTCGCCCTCGTTCACGAAGGCGATGGTGCCGCCGGCCGCCGCTTCGGGCGCCACGTGGCCCACCACCATGCCCCAGGTGCCGCCCGAGAAGCGGCCATCGGTGATCAGGCCCACGCTCTCGCCGAGGCCCGCGCCGATCAGCGCGCCCGTGGGCGCCAGCATCTCGGGCATGCCCGGGCCGCCCTTGGGACCGAGGTAGCGCAGCACCATCACGTCGCCGGCCACGATCTTGCCGTCGAGGATGGCCTTGAGCGCCGACTGCTCGTCGTCGAACACGCGCGCCGGGCCGGTGATGACCGGGTTCTTGAGGCCGGTGATCTTGGCGACCGCGCCTTCGGGTGACAGGTTGCCCTTGAGGATGGCCAGGTGGCCTTCGTCGTACATCGGCTTGTCGATCGGGCGGATCACGTCCTGGTCGGCGCGCGGCACGTCGGGCACGTCCTTGAGCACTTCGGCGATGGTCTGGCCGCTGATGGTGACGCAGTCGCCATGCAGCAGGCCGGCGTTGAGCAGCACCTTCATGACCTGCGGAATGCCGCCGGCCTGGTGCAGGTCGACCGCGAGGTACTTGCCCGAGGGCTTCAGGTCGCAGATCACCGGCACCTTCTTGCGCATGCGCTCGAAGTCGTCGATGGTCCATTCGACCTCGGCCGCGTGCGCGATCGCGAGGAAGTGCAGCACCGCGTTGGTCGAGCCGCCCGTGGCCATGATCACGGCCACCGCGTTCTCGATCGCCTTCTTGGTCACGATGTCGCGCGGCTTCAGGTCCTTCTTGATCGCCTCGATCAGCACCTTGGCCGATTCCTTGGCCGAGTTGGCCTTCTCGTCGTGCGGGTTCGCCATGGTCGACGAGTAGGGCAGCGAGATGCCGAGGGCCTCGAAGGCGCTCGACATGGTGTTGGCCGTGTACATGCCGCCGCAGGAGCCGGTGCCGGGGATGGCGCGCTTCTCGATCTCGTGCAGGTCCTCGTCGCTCATGTTGCCGGCGGCGTTCTGGCCCACGGCCTCGAACACGCTGACGATGTTGAGGTCCTGGCCCTTGTAGCGGCCCGGCAGGATGGTGCCGCCGTAGACGTAGATGGCGGGCACGTTGGCGCGCAGCATGCCCATCAGGCCGCCGGGCATGTTCTTGTCGCAGCCGCCGACCACCAGCACGCCGTCCATCCACTGGCCGCCGACGCAGGTCTCGATGCAGTCGGAGATGACCTCGCGGCTCACCAGCGAGTACTTCATGCCTTCGGTGCCCATGGCCATGCCGTCGGAGATGGTGGGGGTGCCGAACACCTGCGCGTTGCCGCCGGCTTCCTCGATGCCCGCGATGGCCGCGTCGGCCAGCTTCTGCAGGCCCGAGTTGCAGGGCGTGATGGTGCTGTGGCCGTTGGCGACGCCGACCATCGGCTTCTTGAAGTCGCCTTCCTCGTAGCCCATCGCGTAGAACATCGAACGGTTGGGCGCGCGGCTCTTGCCTTCGACGATGTTGGCGCTGCGGCGATTGATCTGGATTGGCTTGGTGTCCATGGTGGGTGTCTCTTCGATCGTGGGGAGGGAAAACCGGGGAGCGCCAAGTATCGGACTTCTGATTGATTGCTTCCAATCCATTTTGAGAGGCCGATTGATATGCTTGGCATATGAATGAAAGCCTGATCGACCTGCGGGCCTGGCGCCAGTTCGTGGCCGTGGCCGAGGAACTGCATTTCGGCCGCGCCGCGCAGCGCCTGCACATGACCCAGCCGCCGGTCACGCAGGCCATCGCCCAGCTCGAGAAGACCCTGGGCGTGGTGCTGTTCGACCGCACGCGGCGCCGGGTGGCGCTCACGCCGGCCGGCGAGGCGCTGCTGCCCGACGTGCGCGAGCTGCTGGCGCGGGCCCAGGCCCTGCCGGCGCGCGCCCGCGCTGCCGCGGCCGGACAGGTGGGCCGGGTGCGCATCGCCTTCGTCTCGACCGTGGGCTTCGAGCAGTTGCCCGACTGGGTGCGCGAGTTCCGCGTGCTCTGTCCCGAGGTGGCGCTCGAGCTGGTCGAGGCCACGGGCGACGTGCAGCTCGAGGCCTTCGCGCGCGGCGAGATCGATGCCGGCCTGATGCTGCATTCGCCGGGCGCCGCGCCGCCGGGGCTGGCGCGGCTGGCGGTGTCGCAGGAGCCGCTGGTGCTGGCGCTGCCGCAGCGGCATGCGCTCGCGAGCGCCGAGAAGCTGCCGCTGGCCGAGGTGCTGGCCGAGCCGCTGGTGATCTTCCCGCGCCGCATCGTGCCTTCGCTGCACGATGCGGTCTTCGCGCTCTACCACGCGGCCGGGCGCGCGCCGCAGCTGGCGCAGGAAGCGATCCAGATGCAGACCATCGTCAACCTGGTCTCGGGCGGCATCGGCGTGGCCTGGGTGCCCGAGAGCGTCACGCAGTTCCGCCGCGCGGGCGTGGTCTACCGCGGCGCCGACGAGTTCGCGCCCGCGGGCCGGCGCCGCGCCGTGCCGGTGCTGCCGCGCTGCGAAACCAGCCTGGTGTGGCCGGCCGAGGCCGCCAACCCGGCGCTCGAGCGCTTCATCGCGTTCGTGCAGGAGCGCCAGCCGGCGGCCGCGCGCGGCGCGAAATAGCGGCGGGAGCGGGCGGCGGTCCGTCGAGAGCCGAGGCCAGCAGCGTCTCGAGCCAGCCCGCGAAGGCCTGCATGCGCCGCGACAGGTTGCGCCGGTGCGGATACACCAGGTGCACCGGCAGCGGCTCGGCGCGTGCGTCGGGCATCAGCTCGACCAGCTCGCCGGCCGCGAGCTGCGTGCGCACGTCGTACAGCGGGATCTGGATCAGCCCCAGGCCCGCGAGCGCGCAGGCGATGTAGGTCTCGGCGTTGTTGGCCGTCACCTGGCTGCGCATGCGCAGCGAGGCGGTCTCGCCGTCGCGCTGCCATTCCCAGGGCGCCGCGCGGCCGCTGGTCGGCGAGGCGTAGTTCACCGCCAGGTGTTGCGGCAGCTCGGCCGGCGTGCGCGGCGTGCCGTGCCGCGCCAGGTAGGCCGGGCTCGCGCAGTTGACCAGCGTGAAGTGCCCGAGCGGCCGCGCCACCAGGCTGCTGCTGGCCAGCGGCCCCACGCGCAGCGCGCAGTCCACGCCCTCGTGCACCAGGTCGACCGCGCGGTCGCTCGAGCCGAGTTCGAGCTCGAGCGCCGGATAGCGCGCGAAGAAGTCCGGCAGCGCGGGCGCGATCAGCAGCCGCGCGATGCGGCTGGGCACGTCGACCTTGAGCCGCCCGCCCACGCTGCCGTGCGTGGGCAGGAACTGCTGCTCGAGGTCGTCCATGTCGGCCACCAGCGCGCGGGCGCGCTCGAGCAGCACCTCGCCGTCGGGCGTGAGGCCCACGCGCCGCGTGGTGCGGTGGAGCAGCCGCGAGCCCAGCCGCGCCTCGAGCTGCTGCACCGCGGTCGAGATGGTGGCGCGCGGCAGGCCGAGGCGGTCGGCCGCGCGCGTGAAGCTGCCGGATTCGGCCACGCGCAGGAAGACCTGGAGGAGGTCGATGCGGTCCATGAGAAGGGTCCGGGTGTATCGCGAGGGCGGCCGATTGTTCGGGGATTTCCAAACAGTCTAGCCTCGAATTGCCTATTTATCGGCCGTCTGGCGATCAATACACTGCGCCTCGTGTCACACATCAATGGCTTTCAACCCAGGAGATTTCCATGTCCGCACGCACACTGAAGAACAAGGTCGCCGTCATCGCCGGCGGCGGCAAGAACCTCGGCGCGCTCGTCGCCGAACAGCTGGTCGACGGGGGCGTGCGCGGCGTCGCCATCCACTACAACAGCGACAGCTCGCGCGCCGATGCCGAGAAGACCGCCGCCGCCCTCAAGGCCAAGGGCGCCGACACCCTGCTGGTGCAGGGCGACCTCGCGGTGGTCGAGAACAACGTCAAGCTGTTCGACCAGGCCGTCAAGCAGTTCGGCCAGGTCGACATCGCGATCAACACCGCGGGCGTGGTCATCAAGAAGCCGATCCTCGAGGTCACCGAAGCCGACTACGACAAGAGCTTCGACGCCAATGCCAAGGCCGCCTTCTTCTTCATCCAGCAGGCCGGCCGCACGCTGGCCGAGGGCGGCAGCATCGTCACCATCGTGAGCTCGCTGCTCGCGGCCTACACGCCGTTCTATGCGATCTACCCGGGCTCGAAGGCCGCGGTGGAGCACTACACGCGCGCCGCCTCCAAGGAGTTCGGCGACCGCGGCATCTCGGTCAACGCGATCGGCCCCGGCCCGATGGACACGCCGTTCTTCTACGGCCAGGAGAGCAAGGAGGCGGTGGACTACCACAGCAGCGCCGCCGCGCTCAGCAAGTTCTCGAAGAAGGGCCTGACCGACATCGAGGACATCGCGCCCATCGTGCGCTTCCTGGTCACCGAGGGCTGGTGGATCACCGGCCAGACCATCTTCGCCAACGGCGGCTACACCACGCGCTGACGCATCGCACCGAGCAAGCGATGCATACGCTCATCGTGATGGGCAGCGGCTTCGTGCTGCTGGCCCTTTTTCTGCTGGCCGGCCGCGTGCTGGGCGGCAGCGGCGACGCGGCCCTGAGCACGGCCGCGATGTGGTTCGTGCCGGCCTGGTTCATCGGTGCCGGCATCAACATGGCGGTGGGGGTGATCGAGGCCGGCTACAGCGTGGCCGAGGAACTGCCGATCTTCCTGCTGGTGTTCGCCGTGCCGGCCGCGGTGGCCGGCCTGGTGTGGTGGAAATTCGGGCGCTGAGCGCCTGAGGGTGGCGGGGCGTCGGGCCGCGTGCCCGGATGCCCCCACGCCCCCGGCCGCGTCATGCGGCGCGGGCACAATCCGCGGATGCTCATGTATCCGCAGATCAATCCCATCGCCCTGCAGCTCGGGCCGATCGCCATCCACTGGTACGGCCTGACCTACCTGGCGGCCTTCGCGCTGTTCTATTTCCTCGGCACGCGCCGGCTCGGGCACGAGCCCTATCGCAGCCTGGTGGGCGCCGGGGCCTGGCAGCGCAAGGACATCGAGGACATCCTGTTCCTCGGCGTGGTCGGCGTCATCGTCGGCGGGCGGCTCGGCTACTGCCTGTTCTACCGGCCCGAGTTCTACCTGTTCAATCCGCTCGAGATCTTCAAGGTCTGGGAGGGCGGCATGAGCTTCCATGGCGGCATGCTCGGCGTGATCGCGGCCATGGTCTGGTTCGCGCGTTCGCGCGCGCGGCCGTTCTGGCAGGTGATGGACTTCGTCGCACCCTGCGTGCCCACCGGCCTCGCGGCGGGGCGCGTGGGCAACTTCATCAATGGCGAACTCTGGGGCCGCTTCAGCAGCCCCGACCTGCCCTGGGGCATGGTGTTCCCGCAGAGCGGCTCGATGCTGCCGCGCCATCCCTCGCAGGTCTACCAGTTCCTGCTCGAGGGGCTGCTGCTGTTCGTGCTGCTGTGGCTCTACGCGCGCAAGCCGCGCAAGCAGGCCCAGGTGTCGGCCGCCTTCCTGGTCGGCTACGGCATCTTCCGTTTCATCGCCGAGTTCTTCCGCGAGCCCGACAAGATCTTTGCCCACCCGGGCAACGAGCTGGGCCTGCGCGCCCTCGACCTGAGCCAGGGCCAGTGGCTCTGCGTGCCGATGATCCTGGGCGGCATCGCGCTGTGGGTCTGGGCCTCGCGCCGCGAGCAGGCCGTGCCGGTCGCGAGCAAGGCCTGAGGCCGCACCGGGAGGCGGGGAGGGCGGGGCACCGCCCCGTCGCGCACTCGCTGCTCCCCCTGCGTGCCGCACCGCCGGCCACGCAACCTATCGTCTGACCAGGGTAAGTCCGGAGCCCCGCGTTTCGCGCGCGGCCCTTGCGCTGCTTCGCGTCCGGGCTCAGAATTACGCGTAATTACAGGAAATTACGCGATCGAACCCGCCATGCGCTTGGTCCACAACTCCCTGCACGACGAAGTCGCCACCACGCTGCGCGAGCAGATCTTCGACGGCACCCTGGCGCCCGGCAGCTTCGTCGACGAGGTCGCGCTGTGCGAGCGGCTGTCGATCTCGCGCACGCCGCTGCGCGAGGCGCTCAAGGTGCTCACGGCCGAGGGCCTGCTGCGCCACGAGCCGCGCCGCGGCTGCTTCGTGCGCGAGGTGACCGAGCGCGACCTCGACGAGATCTTCCCGGTCATCGCGCTGCTCGAGGGCCGCTGCGCCTTCGAGGCGGCGCGCAACGCCAGCGATGCCGAGTTGCACGAGCTCGACGCCCTGCACGAGCGGCTGGTGCGCCACGCCAAGGCCAAGCGCATCAACGACTACTACGCCACCAACCATCTGATCCACGAAGCCATCATCCAGCTGGCCGACAACAAGTGGCTGGCCCAGGTGATCGGCGACCTGCGCAAGATCCTCAAGCTCGCACGCCAGCAGCAGTTGCATGCGCCGGGCCGGCTCGAGCAGAGCCTGTCGGAGCATCTCGCGGTGTTCGCGGCGCTCAAGGCGCGCGACAGCGAAGGCGCCGATGCCGCGATGCGCACCCACATGACGCGCCAGCGCGAGGCGCTGCGCGAGGTGATGCGCAACCAGCAGAAATCGCGGGTCATGCCATGAAGCGCGGGGCCGTCGCGTCCGCGTCCGCCATCTCTTCTTCGTCTTTTTCTTTCTGCATGGGAGTGCATCCACGATGAGTGCGACCGAATGGTTCCAGGCGCGATTGCGCACGGGCGACAAGAACGAACGCAAGGTGCCGGTGGCCTCCGACGCGCCGGCCAAGGGCGCCGCCAAGTCGGCGCCCAAGCCAAGCGCCCGCACCACCGCGGAGCGGCTCGAGGCCACCCTGCGCAAGGCCGACGAGGCACTGTCGCCGCGCGCGCTGCGCCGCGTGCTGGCCGCGATGCAGTCGGTGATCGACCCGCGCGTGAGCGAGGTCGAAGGCGGCCGCCGCGCCCATGCCATCGCGGTCGAATACGCGGCCGCCACGCCCGAGGAGCGGCGCGATTTCTGGGCGCTGATGAGCGAGCATTTCGCCGCCGACGCACAGAAGCTCAAGACCGCGCGCGACCAGCACCAGGCCGCCGTCGGCACGCCCGACGAGGGCCAGGCCGAGCTCAAGCTGCGCCGCGCGCTGGTGTCGCCGCGCATGCGCCTCCTGCAGCGTTTCGCGGTCGAGCCCGCGGGCATGCGCTTTTTGGTCGACCTGCGCGCCGAACTGCTGCCCGGCCTCAAGGGCGACCGCCGCCTGCTCGCGCTCGACGCCGAGCTCGAGCAGCTGTTCTCGACCTGGTTCGACGTCGCCTTCCTCGAACTGCGCCGCATCGACTGGAACTCGCCGGCCTCGCTGATCGAGAAGCTGATCCGCTACGAGGCGGTGCACGACATCAAGAGCTGGAACGACGTGAAGAACCGGCTCGACGACAGCGACCGCCGCTGCTACGGCTTCTTCCATCCGCGGCTGCCCAACGAGCCGCTGATCTTCGTCGAGGTGGCGCTGGTCGACCGCGTGAGCGACGGCATCACGCCGCTGCTCGACGAGGCCGCCGTGCCGGTGCCGCCGGCGCGCGCCACCACCGCGATCTTCTATTCGATCAGCAACACGCAGAACGGCCTGCGCGGCGTGAGCTTCGGCGACTCGCTGATCAAGCGCGTGGTCGAGACCCTGCAGGACGAGCTGCCGCGGCTGAAGACCTTCGCCACGCTGTCGCCGATCCCGGGCTTTCGCACCTGGCTCGCGAAGAACGCGCCGGACATGGTCGCGCGCCTCGACGAGAAGCGCGCCGCCGAGATCGGCCGGCTCGTGGGCTCGCTGCCGCCCACGGCCGACCGGCTGCTGGCCGCCGTCGATGCCGCCGCGAGCCTGGATGCCAAGTCGCCGCTGCGCCAGTGGCTGCTGCAGTGCGCGGCCGAGTACCTGGGCCGCTCGCTGGTCGACGGCACGCCGGCCGACCCGGTCGCGCGCTTCCACCTGGGCAACGGCGCGCGCGTCGAGCGCCTCAACTGGGCCGGCGATCCGTCGCCCAAGGGACAGAAGCAGTCCTATGGCCTCATGGTGAACTACCTTTACGATCTCAAGCGTCTCGACCGGCACCGCGACTGGCTCGCCGAGGGCAAGGTGGCCGTGTCGGGGGACGTCGAAAGTCTGTTTTTCAAAAAAGGCTGATCGGGCCTCAAGCCCGGCGCAAACAGCGCCGGCCGTCGCATCCGCGGCGATCCACAACGACAGGAGATGAGACAGATGAACCAGAGTTTTCAGCGGCGCGACGTGTTGCGCCTGGCGGCTGCGGGCGCGGCGGTTCTTTGCGGCGGCGCCGCGACCGCGCAGAGCAACTGGCCGACCAAGCCGGTCAACGTGGTCGTGCCGTTCCCGGCCGGCGGCGGCACCGACGCCTTCGCGCGTCCGCTGTCGGGCCAGTTCGCCAAGCTCACGAGCCAGACCCTGGTGATCGACAACCGCGGCGGCGCGGGCGGCACGCTGGGTGCGAGCATCGCCTCCAAGGCGCCGGCCGACGGCTACACGTTGTTCATGGGCGCGGTGCACCACGCGATCGCGCCCTCGATCTATCCCAAGCTCGACTACGACATCGAGAAGGACTTCGTGCCGCTGATGCTGCTGGCCAACGTGCCGCAGGTGGTGGTGGTCAACCCCAGGCGCGTGCCGGCCGCGACCATCCAGGAATTCATCGCGCTGGTGAAGCGCAGCCCCGGCAAGTTCAACTACGGTTCGGCCGGCGCGGGCACCTCGCACCACCTGGCGGGCGAGCTGTTCAAGATCCAGACCAGCACCTTCATCACCCACATCCCGTATCGCGGCGCGGGCCCGGCGCTGGCCGACCTGATCTCGGGCAACGTCGACCTGATGTTCGACGGCTTGGGCTCCTCGGCGCAGCACATCAAGAGCGGCCGCATCAAGGCGCTGATGGTCGCGGGCGCCAAGCGCAACCCGGCCTTCCCCGACGTGCCCTGCGCGGCCGAGGTGGGCCTGCCCGACTACACGGTGACCACCTGGTACGGCCTCTGGACGCCCAAGGGCACGCCGGCCGACGTGCAGGCCAAGGTGGTCGAGGACATGAAGAAATCGCTCGCGAGCGACGAGCTCAAGGCCATCTGGGCGCAGAACGGCTCCGAGATCCCGAACCTGACCATGGCCGCGTACGGCGGCTTCGTCAATTCGGAGATCAAGCGCTGGGCCGCCGTGGTCAAGGCCTCGGGCGCCAAGCTCGAATGAGCGCGGGCAGCGTCAGCCTGCGCCGCGAGGGCGCGCTCGCGTTCCTCACGCTGTCGAACCCGGCGCGCCTGAACGCGATGACGCGCGCGATGTGGCGCGAGCTGCGCGCGCTGGTGGCCGGCCTCGGCGCCGACCCGGCGCTGCGTTGCGTGATCGTGCGCGGGGAGGGCGGCGCCTTCTGCGCGGGCGGCGACATCTCCGAGTACCCGTCGTTCCGCTTCGAGGCCGCGAGCCTGCGCGAATTCCATGAGAACGAGGTCTGGGCCGCGCTGCAGGCGCTGCTCGACTGCCCGCTGCCGCTGGTCGCGCAGATCGAGGGCGCCTGCATGGGCGCCGGCATCGAGATCGCGAGCTGCTGCGACATCCGCCTCGCGGGCGCCTCGTCGAAGTTCGGCGCGCCGATCGCGAAGCTCGGCTTTCCGATGGCGCCGCGCGAGGCCGCGCTGGTGCATGGCGCCATCGGCGACACGCTGGCGCGCGACATGCTGCTGGCCGCCGGCGTGCACGACGCCACGCGGCTCTACCACGCGGGCTTCCTGCTGTCGGTGCTGCCCGATGCCGAGGTGGCCGCCGCGGCCGAGGCGCATGCAGAGCGCATCGCGCGGCTCGCGCCGCAGACCGCGCGCATGCACAAGCGCACCTTCGCCGTGCTGCACCATGCCGTGACCGGCGCCAACACCGCGCCGCCCGAGGTGGAGCCGGTCGCCGCGCTGGTCGCCACCGCCTACGACTACGCCGACTCGGCCGAGCACCGCGAAGGCATCGCCGCCTTCCTCGCCAAGCGCGCGCCCGATTTCTGACCCGCCTTTCGTTTTCCGCCTCCTGTGAAGTCCGACCGATGAAGAAGACCGCCAACGCCAACCTGTTCGCCGCCCTGCGCGCGGCCTTTCCCGCCGACCTCGATGCCATCGCGGTCGAGACCGACAACGGCCTCGCGTACTCGTGGCGCGACCTCGACCGCGCGAGCGCGATGATCGCCAACCTGCTCGATGCGCTGAAGCTCGAGAAGGGCGCGCGCATCGCGGTGCAGGTCGAGAAGTCGGTCGAGGCGATGCTGCTGTACCTCGCGACCCTGCGCGCGGGCTATGTGTTCCTGCCGCTCAACACCGCCTACCAGAGCGCCGAGATCGAGTACTTCATCGGCAACGCCGAGCCCGCGGTGGTGGTCTGCACCAGCCGCAACGCGGCCTGGGTGGCGCCGCTGGCCACGGCCGCCGGCACCCGCCACGTGTTCACGCTCGACGACGACCGCAGCGGCACCCTGCTCGAGGTCGCGGCCAGCTGCAGCGACGTGCACAAGCCGGCCACGAAGTCGGCCGACGACCTGGCCGCGATCCTCTACACCAGCGGCACCACCGGCCGCAGCAAGGGCGCGATGCTCACGCACGGCAACCTGCTGTCGAATGCCGAGGTGCTCAAGGACTACTGGGGCTGGACCGAGGGCGACGTGCTGATCCATGCGCTGCCGATCTTCCACGTGCACGGCCTGTTCGTGGCGCTGCACGGCGCGCTGCTCAACGGCAGCAAGATCCTCTGGTTCTCGAAGTTCGATCCCAAGCGCATCGCCGCGAAGCTGCCCGAGGCCACCGTGTTCATGGGCGTGCCCACGCTCTACGTGCGCCTGCTGGCCGAGCCCGGCCTCACGCGCGAGGCGGTGCGCAACATGCGGCTGTTCGTCGCGGGTTCCGCGCCGCTGCTGATCGAGACCTTCGACGAGTGGCGCGAGCGCACCGGCCACACCATCCTCGAGCGCTACGGCATGAGCGAGACCATCATGCTGACCTCGAACCCCTACCGCCCCGAGCAGGGCGAGCGCCGCGGCGGCACCGTCGGCTTCGCGCTGCCGGGCGTGCAGCTGCGCGTGCGCGACGACCAGGGCCGCGACTGCACCACCGACGAGATCGGCGGCATCGAGGTCAGCGGTCCCAACGTGTTCGCGGGCTACTGGCGCATGCCCGAGAAGACCAAGGAGGAGTTCACGGCCGACGGCTTCTTCAAGACCGGCGACGTGGGCAAGATCGACGGCCGCGGCTACATCACCATCGTCGGGCGCAGCAAGGACCTGATCATCAGCGGCGGCTACAACGTCTATCCGGCCGAGATCGAGGGCTACATCAACGAGATGGCCGGCGTGGCCGAGAGCGCGGTGGTCGGCGTGCCGCACCCCGACTTCGGCGAGGTCGGCGTGGCGATCGTCATCGCCAAGCCCGGCGCCACGCTCGATGGCGACGCGATCGTGGCCGAGCTCAAGGCGAAGCTCGCGAACTTCAAGATCCCGAAGCGCTGCTTCATCGTGCCGGAGCTGCCGCGCAACACCATGGGCAAGGTGCAGAAGGCGCTGCTGCGCGGCGAGCACAAGGGCTTGTTCGCCTAGTTTTTTCAGGCCTCGGGCGCGTCCTTCGCGCGCCTGAACACGATGTCCTCCACCATCGGCTCGAAGGGCACCGCGATGCGGTCGATGCGGCCCGCGCGGTCGTAGAGAAAGCTCAGCGCGAGGTTGTCGGGGTGGAACACCGTCGGCCGGTCCGGCGTGACGAACATGTCGTAGTGCCAGTGCGTGAGCGCGCCAGCGGCGCCGCGCCAGTGCCAGGCGAGGTGGTCGCCCTCGTGCGCGATCTCGATGCAGCCGTAGGCCGGATGCTCGTAGCGGCCCGCGTATTCCTCGAGCGCATGGCTGGGCTGCGTGCCGGTGCGGCGCCGGTCCGTGCGCGCCTTCTCGTCGACCCGCTGCTGCACCAGGTCGGCGCGGCGCTTCGTGAGCAGCCGCTGGAACCAGTCGACCGGCTCGCGGCCCGCGATGCGATCGAGCGCCGCGAAGGTCAGGATCGAGGGCACGGCACCCGGCGCCCGGTTGGTCAGCACCGCAACGCCTGCGCGGCGCGAGGGCACCACGGTCATCAGCGTGGCCCAGCCGAACCACGAGCCCGAATGCGCGAGCGTGCGGTCGCCGCGGTAGTTCTCGCAGAACAGGCCCAGGCCGTAGTGCGAATCGCCGATCTCCGCATGCTCGGAGCGCGACATCCAGGCGCGCGGCATGCCCATCTCGCGCACCGTCTTGGCCGACAGCAGCGGCGTGTCGCCCACGCGGCCTTCGTCGAGCAGGCAGCGCATCCACTTCGCGAGATCGGCGGCGCTCGCATTGAGCCCGCCGCCCGCGGCCGTCGGCACCGGCCACAGCTGCGCGGGCACGGGATCGCCCTCGACCATGGTGTGCGGGCGGGCCGCATCGGCGGCCGCCACCAGCGCGTCGATGCCGAAGCCGTAGTGCGTGAAGCCCAGCGGTTTGAGCAGCCGCTCGGTGACGAAGTCCTGCCAGCCCTGTCCGCTGAGGCGCTCGATCACGATGCCCGCGACCATGTAGCCGAGGTTCGAGTACTGGAAGGCCTCGCGCAGTTCGCGGCTCGGCACCAGGTGGCGCAGCAGCGGCAGCATCTGCGCGCTCGTCAGGTCGGCCGGCATGTGCAGCCAGTCGTGGCGCGGCAGGCCGCTCAGGTGGCTCAGCAGGTCGCGCACCGTGAGCTGCGCGGTCGCCACCGCATCGTGCAGCCGGAACTCCGGGATGACTTCGCGCACCGGCCGGCTCCAGGCGAGCCGGCCCTCGTCGACCAGCAGGCCGAGTCCGGCCGCGGTGAACGACTTGGTGATCGAGCACAGCAGGAACTGCGTGTCGGCGGTCACGGGCTCGTTGCCGCGCAGGTCGCGCACGCCATAGCCCTTCAGCAGCGAGACCTCGCCATCTTCGATCACCGCGAGCGCGAGCCCCGGGATCTTCCATTCCTTCATCGAGCTTTCGACGAGGCTTTCGAATTCGCGCCACATGATCGGGGTCCTAGGGTTCGGGGCGCGAATCCTAAGGCATCCGTCATGCGGCGTTCTCAACCCATGCCGTTCATCAGTCCCGTGCGCGCATGGCAGTTGACGTATTCGTAGCGCTGCTCGTCGGCCTTGAGCACCGACACCTCGTGGTACACGCGCAGCTGCAGCTGGAAGTTCAGCGCCTGCACGTAACGCATGAAGCTGCCGAAGATCGCCACGTGGGTCGGATGCGATTCGGCCCAGCGCTCCATGTCGGCCAGCGAGTGCCAGAAGCTCAGGCCGAAGGACTTCTGCAGCGGCGCGCCCTGCGCATCGAGATGCTGCATGTAGCGGTTGCTGTAGCAGCCGATCGCCAGGCCCTGGTCGCGCAGGAAGTCCATGCCCTCGCGCAGCACCGGCTCCATCTCCTCGAGGTAGAGCGTGCGCTCCTGGCCGGTGGTGTCGGTCCATTCCTGGCCCGAGCGGATCATCGCGACGTGCTCATGGCCCGCGATGCGCACGCGCCGGCCCGGCGCGGGCGCGTCGCCGATCGCCGCGCGCGTGCCCGAGGGCGACATCGGATCGGTCTGCGACAGCGGGATGCGGTCGCGCATCGATCCCCAGTAGCCATGCTCCTGCAGCTCGCCGCTCACGCCGCCCATGGCCACGCCGATGCCCTCGAGCCGGTCGGGCGTGTTGAACATGGTCTCGAAGTGCTGCACGCGCGGCGACACGATCTCGCGGAAATAGCCCAGGCCCTCGTGCAGCCGCTCGTCCGACTGCCACCAGCCGTCGACCTCGGGCGTGGCGCTCCAGCGCGCGAAGGCCGCCGGGTCGGTCCAGTAAGCGATCGCGATCATGTTGTCGTGGCCGTCGGCATCGACATAGTGCGTGAGGTCGTGGTGCAGCGGGCCGTCGGGCCGCGCGAAGTCGCGCGCGATGCGCATCAGCGCGGCGCAGGCGCGGCCCTGCTGCGCGGCGCCGAGCGACTGCACGCCGAAGTAGCCCATCACCACCTGCGTGACCGCGCGGTCGGCGCGCGCCGACCAGACGGGGTAGGGCGGTGTGTAGTCGTCCTCCACGCGGCGGGTGCGCGTGCGCGGGCACTTCAGGTGCTCGTCGATGGCGGATTCCATGGCGCGGCTCCTTCGTGCGCGCTCAGGCCTCGACCGGCTCGGCCGCGTTGCCTTCGGGCACGGGCGTGAGCTGCACCACCACGGGCTCGCGGCGCGTCTTGTTGAGCAGCAGCTGCGTGACGTCCGGGCGCGAGTAGTGGCCGCTCGGATCGGCCGCGGCCTTCGCGAGCGAGATCATCCCGAGGTCGATGTCGGCGATCACCAGGCCTTCCTCGGTCTCGGGCAGCGGCGTGCCGAGCGCGGAGCCGTCGGGCCCGTAGATGCGCGCATGGCCGCCGCCCACGCCCAGCATCTGCTGCTTGCCGGCGTCGGTGCACATCAGTTCGCTCATCGCCTTCGACACCGTGGCGCAGGGCGCGAGCACGAAGCAGCCGCCCTCGACCGCATAGACCTGGCTCGCGGCGTTGTTGACCTCGGCGCCCAGCGCGTTGGCCGCGCCGCGGTAGAGCGAGAAGCTGGGCCACGCGGCGCAGTGGATCTGCTCGTTCTGCGAGTACATCGCGTACTTGCTCAGCGGCTGCAGGTGTTCCCAGCAGCACAGCGAGCCGATGTTGCCGATGGCGGTGGGCACCACGTGCAGGTCTGCGCCGTCGCCTTCGCCGAACACGGTGCGCTCCACGTGCGTGGGCTTGAGCTTGCGACGCGTCTGCGCCACCTGGCCCTGGTCGTCGATCAGCGCCTGCGCGATGTAGAGGCTGCCGGCGGCCTTCTCGCTGAAGCCGAACGAGACCCAGATCGAATGCTGGCGCGCGGCCGCCTGCAGTCGCTCGAACTCCACCGAGCCGATCACCAGCGAGTTGTCGTGGTAGCGCTGCACGAACTGCATGCCCCAGGCCGGCGAGTCGAGCCAGATCCACCAGGGATAACCGGGGATCCAGGTCTCGGGAAAGGCGATCAGCTTCACGCCCTGCGCGGCGGCCTGCGCCATCAGGGCGATGGTCTTGTCGATGGTGCCGTCGAGGTCGAGGAACACGGGCGAGGCCTGCACGGCGGCGACGCGGAGCTTGGGATGAACGGTGGTGGGCATGGCGGGGCCTTTCGGTGGAGAACGTGGATTCGCCGCGGGGCCGTGGCGCGGGTTTGCGCGGTGGCATGCGGGTTGCTTGAAGCGTAAATTCGTCGCCTGCGAACGCCTTGACCGCAACTTGCACCGTTCTTGTTCCTGTGTCGCATGCCCCGCCATTCCCCTCCCTCGAGGCCCCACCGATGAACACGCTGCTCAGCACCGATGCCGTTGCGCGCTCGCAGCGGCTGGCCTACTGGACCGACATGATCTGCAACGTCTATGTGCAGCTCGGTTGCGATCCGGTGCGGCCCGACGAGTCCGAGGACTTCGAGGGCAGCATCCGCCAGCACACGCTGCCCGGGCTCGACGTGTCGGTGGTGCGCTCGGGCCCGCAGAAGGTGCTGCGCACCTCGGGCCACATCGCGCGCTCGGGCGACGACTACTTCCTCGTGAGCATCCAGGCCCAGGGCCGCGGCGTGGTGCGCCAGGACGGGCGCGATGCGGTGCTCGAGGCCGGCGACTTCGCGCTCTACGACAGCACACGGCCCTACCAGTTGCTGTTCGACGATCGCTTCGAGCAGATCGTGCTCAAGCTGCCCGGCGACCGGCTGCGCAGCGAGCTGCGCGAGACGCAGGCGCTGACGGCCACCACCGTGTCGGGCCGCCAGGGGGCGGGTCACCTGTTGCTGGGCATGATCCGCACCCTGCGCGAGGACATCGAGACGCTGCAGCCGGCCTCGGCGCTCGCGGTGGCCAACGGCGTGCAGAACATCCTGGTGGCGGGGCTGCAGACCCTGCCGGCCGCCAGCGCGCCTTCGCTCAGCAGCCTCACGGCCTACCACCTCGCGCGCGTGAAGCGGCGCATCGAGGAACAGCTCGGCGATCCCGCGCTGTCGGTGGGCAGCCTCGCGGCCGAGCTCGGCGTGTCGGCCAGCCAGATCCACCGCGTCTTCAAGAGCGAGCCGCTGACGCCCGCGCAGTACATCTGGGAGCGGCGGCTCGAGGCCTGCAGCCGCGACCTGCTCGAGCCGCGCCTCGCGGGCCGGCCCGTGGCCGAGATCGCCTATGGCCGCGGCTTCAACGACGCGGCGCATTTCAGCCGCGCGTTCAAGGAGCGCTTCGGCTGCTCGCCGCGCGAGTGGCGGCAGCAGCGCGTGCAGTAGACCCTACTGCTGGACCAGCAGCACCGAGATGTCTGTCTCGGCCACCACCTTGGTCGCCACCGAACCCATCAGCGCGCGGCCGAACAGGCCATGGCCATGCGTGCCGAGCACGATCAGCTCGGCCTGCGCGGCAGCGGCCGCCTTCAGGATCTCCTCGGCCACGTGGCCGTGGCGCGCGTCGATGCGGAAGTTCGACACGCCGTTGTCGGCGAAGTATTGCTTCACCGGGTCGACCACCTTGGCGCTTTCCTCGGCGTAGTAGTCGGCGACCGCCTCCTTGCTGAGGTGGCGCGCCACGTTGGCCGAGATGCCGGTGCAGACATGGACCACCACGAGCTCGTGGCCGTCCACGAACATGTTGCGGTGGGCGAGCAGGTAGGCGAGGGCCTTCTGGGTGAAGGCGCTGCCGTCGGCGGCGATGAGGATTTTCATGCGTCCGTTATAGGACCCGCACCGGGCCGCCGCAACGAAGTCAACACCGTTTGCGGGTGCTTGCGGCTCAGGCCGCCTGCCGCGCGAGCCGCAGGTGGGCGCGCAGCGCGGCATCGAAGCGCTCGGGCTGGTCGATGTTCGGCAGGTGGCCCGCGTCGGGAACGATCTCCAGCGAGGCGCCGGGGATCTCGGCCTGCAGCTCGCGCTTCGCGTCGGGCAGGCCGCCGTCGTTGGCGCCCGCGATCAAGGTCGTGGGCACGCGGATGCCCCGCGCGGCCGCGCGATGGTCGAGCTGCTGGATCGCGCGCGCGCAGCCGACCATGCCCGCGCGCGAGGTGCCGGCCGCGGCCGCATGCAGGGCCTGCGCCTCGGCGGGATGGGCCTCGATGAAGCCGCGGCCCAGCCAGCGCTCGATGGTCGGGCCCGCGAGCGCTTCGCAGCCCTGGGCCTCGACGAGCGCGATGCGTTCGTCCCAGGGCTGCGCGAAGGCCGTGGGCGCATCGGCGCGGCAGTCGCACAGGCACAGGCTGGCCAGGCGTTCGGGATGCCGTTCGGCCAGCGCGAAGCCGCACATGCCGCCGAGCGAGAGCCCGACGTAGTGCGCGGCGCGGATGTCGAGCGCATCGAGGATCTCGACCACGTCGCGCGCCAGGTCGCCCATGCGCCAGGGCAGTGATGGCGGTGGGGGCGCTTCCGACCGGCCATGGCCGCGCGTGTCGGGCCGCAGCACGCGCCAGCCCTCGGCGGCCAGCCACCCGGCCTGGCGGTGCCACAGCACCGACGAAGACAGGATCGCGTGCGCGAGCAGCACCACGGGGCCGTCCGCGGGGCCGTCGATATGGACCGCGACGCGGCAGGCCGCGGTGGGAAGGAGGAGGTGCCGGGTGGTCGTCATGAGCGGCCAGTCTCGGCCCTTTCCCCAGGCCCCACCACCGAGTAAAACTGAAGCCCGTTGAGAAAAACGCAATCCGCTTGCACCCATCGCGGCCTACAGTCGCCCCGCCATGTCGAGAAAACTTCCACCCCTGAACGCGATCCGCGCCTTCGAGGCCGCGGGCCGGCACGTGAGCTTCACGCGCGCCGCGGAAGAACTGAGCGTGACCAACGGTGCCATCAGCCGCCAGGTCGCGCTGCTCGAGGAATGGCTGGGCGTGCCGCTGTTCCGGCGCACCTCCTCGCAGCTCGCGCTGACCGAGGCCGGGCGCCTCTATCTCGCGGAGCTGACGGCCACGCTCGACCGCGTGGCGGTGGCCTCGATGCAGCTGCGCGAACAGGCGGTGCCAACCGCGCTGCGCATCAACGCGCCGCCGACCTTCACCATGCGCTGGCTGCTCTCGCGCCTGCCGGCCTTCCAGCGCAGGCGGCCCGAGGTCGACCTGCGGCTCACCACCTTGCTGGCGCCGGTCAACTTCGACGAGGGCCGCTACGACATCGCCATCGCGGGCGCGCTCGAGCCGCCGCCGCACTGCGTGTCGCGGCCCTTCATGAGCGAGCTGATCCTGCCGGTGTGCCATGTCGACCTGCTCGACGGCGGCCGGCTGCGCGCGCCGCGCGACCTGGCCGCGCACACGCTCGTGAGCTTCGCCACCGAGCCCTATGCCTGGGAGGACTGGCTCGCGGCCGCCGGCGTGGCCGGGCTCAAGCCCGGCGGCGCGATCCGCTTCGAGCAGATGTACTTCGCGCTGCAGGCCGCCATCGACGGGCTGGGCCTCGCGCTGGTGCCGCTGTTCCTCGCCTTCGACGACATCATCGCGGGCCGGCTGTGCGCGCCCTTCGGCGTGCTGGCCGCCAAGCAGCGGCGCTACTTCGCGAGCACGGCCCATGCCGACCCGGTGACCGAGAGCTTCTGCGAATGGCTGGTGCGCGAGGGCAGCGACACCGAGGCCTCGATGCAGCAATGGCTGCGCTCGCAGGCCCCGGCGTGCTGAGCGCGCCGCTCAGTCCATCTGCACGCCGCTGCGGCGCACCAATTCGCCCCAGCTCTTGAACTCGCTGGCGACGTAGGCCGCGGCTTCCTCGGGGCTGGCGCTGTAGCGCGGCAGCGCGCCGATGCTGCGCATGCGCCGCTCCACCTCGGGCTTGCGCATCGCCTTGCCGATCGCCGCGTGGGTCGAGGCCACCAGCGTCCTCGAGGTGCCGACCGGGTAGAGCAGCATCAGCCAGGTCGAGGCGCGGAAGTCGGCGAAGCCCTGCTCGATCAGCGTGGGCACGGCCAGCGGCGCGTCGAGCCGGCTCGCGGTGGCCGCGCCCAGCGCGCGCAGCTTGCCGCCCTGCACGAAGGCCTGCACGCCGGCGGCGGTCTCGAGCGCCAGCGAGACATTGCCCGCGACCACGTCGGTCAGGCCCGGCGCGCTGCCCTTGTAGGGCACGTGCACGATGTCGATGCCCGCGCGCCGCTTGAGCTCCTCCATCGCGAGGTGCGACACCGTGCCGTTGCCCGAGGAGGCATTGGTGAGCTTGCCCGGGTTGGCCTTGGCATAGGCCACCAGCCCCTGCGCGTCGGTGAAGGGCAGCGAGGGATGGCACACCAGCACGAAGGGCAGGTCGCCGACCAGGCCCACCGCCTCGTAATCCTTGAGCGAGTCGTAGGGCACGCTGCGGTAGAGGTGCGGGTTGGTGGCCACGGCCGACATGTGCGTGAGCATCATCGTCGAGCCGTCGTTGGGCGACTTCGCGAGCTGGCCCATCGCGATGCTGCCGCCCTGGCCGGGCTTGTTGTCGACGATGTAGTTCTCGCCCGTCACGGCCTGCATCTTCTCGGCCATCAGCCGCGCCACGATGTCGGTGGCCTGGCCCGGCGGAAAGCCCACGAGGATCTTCGTGACCTTGCCGCGTGACGCGGCCGGCTGCGCGAGCGCCGGCGTGCCCATTGACGCGGCCGCGAGCGCGAGCAGCGCGCGGCGGCTCAGCATTGCCTGGTTGTCCATTGCGTTGTCTCCGATGTTTTTTAAAAGGGCGAAGCTTCAGGCGAGCTTCATCTCCTTGAGCACCTCGCGCGCGTTGCGCAGGCTGTCGAGCGCCGCGGGCACGCCGCAGTAGATGGCGACCTGCAGGAACACCTCCTGCAGCTCGGCGGGCGTGATGCCGTTGTTGATCGCGCCGCGCACATGCAGGCGCAGCTCGTGCGGCCGGTTGAGCGCGCTGATCATGCCGAGGTTCAGCAGGCTGCGGCTGCGCCGGTCCAGGCCCGGGCGGTTCCAGATCTCGTCCCAGCAGTACTCGGTGGTGAGCTGCTGCATCGGCCAGCTGAAGTCGTCGGCCTCGGCGATCGACTTCTCGACGTATTCCGCGCCGAGCACCGCCTTGCGCGTGGCGAGCCCGCGCTGGAACTTCGCCGAGGTGTGGGTCTTGTCTGCCATGTCGTCGCTCCCTTCAGGCCACGGCCGCCTCGGCCAGCGGCGCGTTCCAGGCGTCGTAGGCATAGACCCAGTCGGCGTCCTGCGGGTCGCGCAGCCAGGTGTTGGTGCGCGAGGTCAGCTGGACCTTCGAGGTGCGCGGCTTGCGCGTGGCCTCGAAGCGCTGGAAGGCCTCGGCCACGCCGTCGCGGTCGGTGCCCTGGAGGCAGCGCGAGAGCACCGCCGCATCCTCGATCGCCATCGCCGCGCCCTGCGCCATGTAGGGCGTCATCGGGTGGCAGGCATCGCCGAGCAGCGTGATGTTGCCTTCGCTCCAGCGCGGCAGCGGATCGCGGTCGACCAGTGCCCACTTGTGGACCTCGGGGCAGGACTGCAGCACGTGGCGCACCTGCGGATGGAAGTCGGCGAAGGCCTCGCGCAGCGCGTGGATGTCGCCCTTGGTGGACCACGATTCGAGCCGGAAGCCGGGCTCGGGCTGGCTGGTCACGAAGTAGACCTCGCTGCGGTCGGGCTTGACGTAGTAGATGACGATGTGGCGGTCCTTGCCCCACCACTTGGTGCATTGGTCGATCTCCTGGCCGCCGAGCAGCACCGCGGAGAAGGTGGTGCGGTAGGCGATGCGGCCCGTGAAGTTGGGCTCGGACCTGCCGAACAGCTGGTCCTTGACCAGCGAGTGCACGCCGTCGGCCGCCACGACCGCGTCGGCATGCACGGTGGCGCCGTTGGCGAAGCGCAGCTCGACACCGCCGTCGCCCTGCGAGAAGCCCGTGAGCTTGTGGCCGCGGCGGATGAATTCGTCGGGCACGGCGCTGTGCAGCGCGGCATGCAGGTCGCCGCGGTGCGCGAGCAGGTAGGGCGCGCCGAACTTCCGCTCGGCGGTCTCGCCGAAGATCATGTCGAAGCGCACCTCGCCGGTGTAGGCGTCCTTGTTGTTCCACGAGCGCGGGTAGAAGGCCTCGGCGCGCATGCGTTGCTCAAGGCCGAGGCCGCGCAGCACCTGCATCGCGTTGCAGCCGATCTGGATGCCCGCGCCCAGGCGGGTGAATTTCTCGGCCTGTTCGTAGACCATGACGTCGATGCCGACGCGGCGCAGCGCCGCGGCCGTGGCCAGGCCGCCCATGCCGGCGCCGATGATGGCGACCGAAAGTCTCTTGCTCATGTCCGTTCCTCGTGTGGTTGGCGTGAACGGAATGGTCCGGCTTTCGGCCGGTGCGAACCATCGAGATTTGCTGGCGCTGGTTGAGAAAAACTGCGGCGCGCGCGGGCGCACGACGCGCCGGCCGGGCGCGTCGTGGCATCGAGAAAAAGGAAGGCGGAAGAGGGTGGGAGAGGGCCGCGCGCTCAGCCGCGCAGGCCCTTCCAGAGCATGTAGGCCGCGAGCAGATACAGGATGCTCGCGAACACGCGCTTGAGCTTCTTCACCGGCAGGTTGTGCGCGGCCCTGGCGCCCAGCGGCGCGGTCAGCACGCTGCACACGGCGATCACCGCGAGCGCGGGCAGCCAGATGTAGCCGAAGGAGCCGGCCGGCAGGCCCTGCACCGTCTGGCCGCTGATCACGTAGCCGGCCACGTTGGCCACCGCGATCGGAAAGCCCAGCGCGGCGCTGGTGGCGACCGCGTTGTGGATCGAGATGTTGCACCAGGTCATGAAGGGCACGCTGATGAAACCGCCGCCCGCGCCGACCAGGCCCGAGACCAGGCCGATGGCGCCGCCCGCGCCGAGCTGGCCCGCGGTGCCCGGCATCTGGCGCGTGGGCTTGGGCTTGCGGTCGAGGAACATCTGCGTGGCCGAGAAGCCCACGAACAGTGCGAACACGATCGCCAGCGCCGTGCCCTTGAGCAGCGCGAAGATGCCGAGGCTGCCCACGAGGCTGCCGATCACGATGCCGGGCGCGAGGCGCTTGACGATGTCCCAGCGCACCGCGCCGCGCTTGTGGTGCGCGCGCACGCTCGACACCGAGGTGAAGATGATGGTGGCCATCGAGGTCGCGATCGCCATCTTCACCGCGAGGTCGGCCGGCACGCCGCGGTGGCCCATGATGATCGTGATGAACGGCACCATCACCATGCCGCCGCCGATGCCGAGCAGGCCCGCGAGAAAACCGGTGCCGAGGCCGAGGGCGACCAGTTCGGCGATCAGGAGGGGGTCGAGCAGGCTGGTCACGTTCACGCCACGGACTTTCGGGTAAGGCAAGGGCGCCGTGCAACGATGGCAACGGGCCTCGGTTCGAGGGAAAAAGGGAGGGGGGTGGGCCGCAATGCTATCTGAAACGTAGCTGCGGCCCGGCGCGCACGGTCGCGCAGCAGCCAGGATCGGATGTATCGATGTGGATACAGCGTGGGTTCTTGGGGGCGATCCCGCCATGCCGGGGATCGCCGATGTTCGATGCGCACTCAGCGCAACGAAGAGGAATAGGTGTCTGCGAATGGGCGCCAGACTCGCATCCTGAACCGGGGTTCAGGTGGGCGAGGGCAGCAAGACTTCGGGTTCATCTGACGCGAGATGATCACACCCGTCGAGCGATATACCAAGCCCGGCTCCGTAGAGCATTGGAACAAGGACATATAAAGCCCAACGCGCACCGCAGACAGGAAGGATTTTACGCCTTCGCGCTGGGGCGGCTCCCGGTTTTTTTGGTGGAATCCCTGCGGCGCGGGCAGGTTTGCATCGAAGTTCTTGCAGTGCGCGCCGATCTCTGCGAATGAGAGAAAGAAAGCGCGCTGATGCTCGGATCAGCTCAGAGCAGATGACCGTCGCCGGCCAGTGCCTGGTCGAGCTTGTGGATCAGTTGCGCGGCCTTCGGATCGACCGCGCCGTCGTCGGCGGGTGCCGCGGCCGGGGCCGTGGTCGGTTCGGCGGGCGGCGCGGCCTTCGCCGTGGCCTCCTGCGCCGCGAGATCGAAGGCCAGGTTCAGCGAGGCCAGCACCGCGATGCGATCGCGCGCCTTGACCTTGCCCGCGTCGCGGATCTTGCACATGGCCGCATCCACGCGTTCGACCGCGTCGCGCAGTTGCGCTTCGCCGCCATCGGGACAGCCGAGCAGATAGCTCTGGCCCATGATCTGAACTTCGATCTGCTTCATGCGGGGGAATCTTCGGAGGGAGGTACGGCCGGCAACTGCTCGAGCAGCGCATCGAGCCGCGTGCGCGCCGCCGCGAGCCGCGACTTGAGCGCATCGCGCTCGCGCGTCAGCGCATCGACCTGTTCCTGCAGCAGCGCATTCGTGCGCTGCACCTCTTCGTGACGCAAGAGCAGGCGTTCCACGCGCTCGGCGATCTGGTCGATGGGGCTGGAGGCGGGCATGGTGCGCGATTGTAGTTTCCCGTGAAAGCGGCGGTCCTCCTGGGCACCCGCCGCGCCTGGCACGGCATTCTGCGGCCTGCGCGCCGCGCCATCAAACTTCGCTGAGCCGCACGTAGGTGGCGAGCAACGCGCTCTTGGCCGCCACGCCCAGCAGCACCGGGTTCGCCGCGCTCTCGATCACCGGCAGCCGCTCGCCCAGGTGCTCGAGGAAGCGCTGCAGCGCCTCGCCCAGGCTGGTGTCGGCCGTGATCGGCGCGATGGCCTGCGACAGCAGGTCCGCCGCGCGCACCTCGGCCGCGGCCGTGCCGAGCGCGGAGAGGGGCACCACGCCGAGGTAGCGCTGCTGCGCATCGACCACGTAGAGGTACTTCACCGGGTGCTGCAGGAACAGCCGGCTCATCGCCTCGCGATCGGCCTCGGGGCCCACCACCGTCTGCGCCGGCTGCACCAGGTCGCGGATGTGCAGCGAGCGCAGCCGCAGCTGCTCGTCCTGCTGCTCGCGCCGGCGCAGCGTGATCTCGTACATCGAGCCCGCATTGGCCGAGCGCGCGACGAAATAGGCGATCACGCCGGCCAGCATCAGCGGCAGCATCACCTGGTAGTTGAGCGTCATCTCGAAGATCATGAGGATCGCCATCAGCGGCGCCTGCGTGGCCCCGGCGAGAAAGGCGCCCATGCCCACCACCGCGTAGGCCGAGGGCGCCGACACCGCATGCGGCCACAGCGCCTGCGCGGCATGGCCGAACAGCGCGCCCACCATGCAGCCGAAGAACAGCGCGGGCGTGAACACGCCGCCGACCGCGCCCGAGCCGGCCGTGGCCAGCGTGGCGACCAGCTTGGCCGCCAGCACCATGGCGATCAGGGTCCAGGTCCAGGGCGTGTGCAGCACCGCGTTGACCACGCTGTAGCCATTGCCCCAGACCTCGGGCCAGGGCACCGACACCAGCCCCATCGCGAGCCCGCCGAGCGCGAGCCGCCACGGCAGCGCGAACGGCAGCCGCGCGAACAGCGCCCGGCTGCCCTGCAGCGCGCGCAGGAAGCCCGCGGCCGCGAAGCCCAGCAGCACGCCGAGCAGCGCGAACAGCGGGATCTCGGCGCCATGCAGCTCGGGGAACACCGGCATCTGGTAGGGCGGCTGGTAGCCGGGCAGGGCGCGCATCACGATGTTGGCGACCACCGCCGCGATCAGGATCGGGCCCACGCTCTCCATCACGATCGAGCCGAGCACGATCTCGGCGACGAAGAAGGCACCCGCGATCGGCGCGTTGTACGCGGCCGTGAGGCCGGCCGCCGCGCCGCAGGCCACCAGCAGCCGCAGCCGCTCGACCGGGAAGCGGAACACCCGGCCCAGCAGCGAGGCGGCCAATGCGGCGAGCTGCACCATCGAGCCCTCGCGGCCGATCGAGCCGCCGGTGCCGATGCTCACGAGCGAGGAGGCGCTGCGCACCAGCGTCTGCGTGACCGGGATGCGGCCGTCGCCGAGCACGATCGCCTCCATGTAGTCGGAGGTGGCGCTGCGTACCGCGACGCGCTTCGCGAGCACGAGCAGGCCTCCGGCCACCAGGCCGCCCGCGGCGGGGAAGGCGATGCGCGCCCACCACGGCAGCGCGCGCGCCATCGCGACCAGGCTGTCGCCGGGGCCGAGCACCAGGTGCTCGAAGCCGCGCAGCGTGGCGCGGAACAGTTCGGTCGCGAGCGTGCCGAGCAGGCCGGCGACGATGGACCACAGCAGCATCGACTGCCAGCCCGAGACGCCGAACAGGCGTTGGAGGGCGGAGCGCAGGCGCAGCAGCAGCGAGGAGCGCAGGGTCATGCGGGGCGGTGGTGATGGCGTCGCATAGCCTGTCGATGTTAGTGCGCGGGACGCGGCGACCGTCGGGCCCACGCAACTTTCGACTTAAAGCGCGTGGCGCAGCGCCTAGAATCTCGCCCGTTGGTGCCTGCGGCGTGGTTCACGCGCCGCGGTTCAACGGGAAGCAGGAGTGAAGGGACCGGCCGCGCGCCGGCACCGAAGCCGCCTGCGCTGCCCCCGCAACGGTCAAGCAGACGGCGCCGCAAGGCGCCACCCTCTCCACACGAGCCACTGGGCGCCCTGAAACAGGCGCCTGGGAAGGCGGCGAGGGCCGGTCTGCCAGCCCGGATACCGGCCAACAAGGCGGTTCGCGCATGCCCTTCGCTTCGTCGATGCATGCACGAGCCAATGGCGCCCCGGGCGCCGGCGGGGAGGCCGGCAAGGGGCATAGACGTTCGTTCGCTCATTCCATGATTTCCTGCGTTTCCTTCTCGCGCCGTTCGCGCGCTCGCGTTTCTGCGTCCTCCTTGCGCGCGCGCCTGGCCGGCCTGCCGCTGGCCCTGGTGCCGGCCTTCGGCGGCCTGCTGCTGGCCCAGCTGCCATCGGCCGCTTCGGCACAGCAACAGCCCGGCGTGCTCGGCGAGACGGTGGTCACCGCCACCCGCACCGCGCAGCCGCTGTCGGACCTGGTGGCCGATGTCTCGGTGATCGACCGCGAGACCATCGAGCGCAGCGGATCCACCGGCGTGGCCGACGTGCTCGCGCGCCAGGCCGGCATCCAGATCGTGCGCAACGGCGGCGTGGGCAACTCGACCAGCGTCTACATCCGCGGCGCCGAGACGCGCTTCACCGCCGTCTACATCGACGGCGTGCGCGTGGACTCGCAGGCCACCGGCGGCGCGGCCTGGGAAAGCATCCCGCTGGCGCAGATCGACCGCATCGAGGTGCTGCGCGGCCCGGCCGCCGCGGTCTACGGCTCCGACGCCATCGGCGGCGTGATCCAGCTGTTCACCAAGCGCGGCGAGGAGGGCGTGTCGCCCTCGATCGGCGTGGGCTTCGGCAGCCACGGCCTGTTCCGCACCGAGGCCGCGATCAGCGGCAAGGCCAATGCCTTCGACTATTCGTTCGGCGTGGCACACGAGGAGAGCCGCGGCTTCAACATCCAGCCGCTCGAGAAGCGCACGCTGCCCAAGGACGGCTTCACCAGCCCCGACCGCGACGGCTACAACACCACCTCGGGCAATGTGCGCCTGGGCTGGCAGATCGCGCCCGGCCAGCGCCTCGAGGCCACCGCGCTGTCGAGCGACACGCAGGCGCGCTACGACGCGGCCAAGTCCGGCAGCAAGCCGCCGGCCTACTACCTCGACGACCAGAGCCGCAACCGGCTGCGCACCGGCGGCCTGACCTGGTCGGCGCAATGGAACGAGGTCTATAGCACCCGGCTGCAGGTGACCGATTCGCAGTCGGTCTACAGCACCATGCCCTCGTACTACCGCACCGAGACCCGGCTGCGCGGCTACCTGTTCCAGAACGAGCTGCGCTTCGGTCCGCACCTGGTGACGGCCGCGCTCGAGCGCCGCGAGGACCGGCTCGAGAACGCGCCCACCAGCAGCACCGACAAGGGCCTGGCGCGCAAGCGTTCGCAGGATGCCGTCTCGCTCGGCTACGGCTTCGTGCAGGGCCCGCATTCGCTGCAGCTCAACGTGCGCCACGACGACGACAGCGAGTTCGGCGGCAAGACCACCGGCAGCGCCGCCTACGGCTTCGCGATCACGCCGAAGCTGCGCGTGACCGCGTCGGCCGGCACCGCCTTCCGCGCCCCCACGCTCTACCAGCGCTTCAGCGAATACGGCAAGCCCGACCTGCAGCCCGAGTCGAGCCGCAACGTCGAGCTCGGCCTCAAGTACACCGACGGCCCGACCAACGCCGGCATCGTGGTCTACCGCAACCAGGTGCGCAACCTGATCATGTTCGACTCGACCGCCAAGGGCTGCGCCTCGTCCTTCGGCTGCTACGGCAGCACCGCGCGGGCGCGCTACGAGGGCGTGACGCTGTCGGCCGGCCACCGCATCGGCGACGTCACGCTGCGCGCCTCGCTCGACTTCCAGGACCCGCGCGACCTCGCGACCGACAAGCTGCTCGCGCGCCGCGCCAAGCGCTATGCCACGCTGGGTGCCGACTGGCGCCTCGGCGGCTGGACGCTGGGCGCCGAGGTGCAGACCTCGAGCCAGCGCTACGACGACGCGGCCAACACGCGCACGCTCGGCGGCTACACGCTGCTGAACCTCGTGGCCAGCACGAAGATCGTGCGCGACGTCGACCTGGTCGCGCGCATCGACAATGCGGGCGACAAGGACTACATGCTCGCGCGCGGCTACGTCACCGGTGGCCGCAACGCGTACGTCGGATTGAAGTGGACGCCCCAGTAAGCCAACACCTGCCTGATCGCGCGGCGAGCTGCGCCGCCGTGCTCGTGGCCGCGCCCGCCTCCGGGCAGGGCAAGACCACCGTGGCCGCCGCGCTCGCGCGGCTGCATGCGCGCCAGGGCCGGCGCGTGCGCGCCTTCAAGTGCGGGCCCGACTTCCTCGACCCGCACTGGCTGCGGCTCGCCACCGGCGCGCCCGTGCATTCGCTCGACCTGTGGATGACCGGCGAGGCCGACTGCCGCGCGCGGCTGCATGCGGCCGCGGCCGAGTCGGACCTGCTGATCGTCGAGGGCGTGATGGGCCTGTTCGACGGCACGCCGAGCGCGGCCGACCTGGCGCAGCGCTTCGGCCTGCCGGTGCTGGCCGTGATCGACGCCCATGCGATGGCCGGCACCTTCGGTGCGCTGGCGCATGGGCTGCAGAGCTTCAGGACCGGGCTGCCCTGGGCCGGCGTGCTGGCCAATCGCGTGGCCGGCGAGCGCCATGCCGACATGCTGCGCGGCGCCTTGCGCGAGCCCGCGGACTGGCTCGGCGCCTTGCCGCGCGACGCGGGCTTCTCGCTGCCCGAACGCCACCTGGGCCTGGTGGCGGCGCACGAGCTCGGCGACGCGGCCGAGCGGCTCGACCGCGTCGCCGATGCGCTGGCCGGCACGCCGCTGGGGGCGCTGCAGCTGCCGCAGGTGCGCTTCGAGCCACCTTCCACCGGTGAGGTCGCACCGATCGCGCCGCTGCTCGCGGGCCGCACCATCGCCATCGCGCGCGATGCGGCCTTCTCGTTCATCTACCCGGCCAACCTCGACACGCTGAACGCGCTCGGCGCCAGGCTGGTCTTCTTCTCGCCGCTGGCCGGCGAGGCGCTGCCCGACTGCGATGCGCTGTGGCTGCCCGGCGGTTATCCCGAGCTGCATGCCGCCACGCTCGCGCGGCGCTCGGACCTGCGCGCCGCGCTCGCCGCCCATGCGGCCGCGGGCCGGCCGATCTGGGCCGAATGCGGCGGGATGATGGCGCTGTTCGACGAGATCGCCGTGCCCGGCATCGGCGATGGCGGCGACGGCGAGGTGCATGCGCTCTGGGGCCTGCTGCCCGGGCGCGTCACGCTGCAGAAGCGGCTCGCCGGCCTCGGCCCGCAGGCGCTCGCGCTGGGCGCGCACACGCTGCGTGGCCATACCTTCCACTACTCGCGCTGCGAGACGCCGCTCGTGCCGGCCGCCCATTCGCGCCGCCCGCAAGGCACGGCCGGCGGCGAGGCGCTCTACGTGCACGGCTGCGTGCGCGCGAGCTACTTCCACGCCTGGTTCGCCTCCAGTCCCGAAGCCACCGCGCGGCTGTTCGATGCCGCGCCGCTCGAAACCGGGGCACCGGTTGCCCAGGAGCATCGCGTTGACGCCTGAACACGAATTCATCCTCGGCGGCCAGAAGAGCGGCAAGTCGCGCCGCGCCGAGCAGCGCGCGGCCGACTGGCTCGCGGCCGCGCCGAAGCAGCGTCGCGCGGTGCTGATCGCCACCGCGCAGGCCTACGACGACGAGATGCGCGAGCGCATCGTGCGCCACCAGGCCGACCGCGCCGAGCGCGTGCCGAGCTTGCGCACGATCGAGGAACCGGTCGAGCTGGCGCGCGCCATCGTGACCCAGAGCACGCCCGAATCGCTGGTGCTGGTCGACTGCCTCACGATGTGGCTCACCAACCTGCTGATGCCGCTGCGCGGCGAGGGCGCGCGGCCGGTCTCGCGCACGCCCACCGCGCACATCAACCTGCTGCTGGGCGCGCTGCGCGACGCGCGCGGCCCCGTGGTGCTGGTGGGCAACGAGATCGGCCTGGGCGTGATCCCGCTGGGCCGCGAGACGCGCGCCTTCGTCGATGCGCTGGGCCGGCTCAACCAGGACGTGGCCGGTGTCTGCCACCGCGTCACCTTGATGGCTGCGGGCCTGCCGCTGACCCTGAAGGAGCCGGGCCGATGAAGGGCTTTCTCGTCGCCGCGCTGGCGGCATTGGCACTCGCCACGGGCCTGTGGTCGCCGCCCGCGAGCGCGCTCGAGGTGGTCGACGAGCGCGGCGTGAGCGTCGAGCTGCCGCAGCCGCCGCAGCGCATCGTGACGCTGCTGCCCTCGCTGACCGAATCGGTCTGCGCGCTCGGCGCCTGCGCGCGGCTGGTCGGCGTCGACCGTTATTCGAATTCGCCGGCGCCGGTGCGCGGCCTGCCGCAACTCGGTGGCGGCATCGACCCCAACGTCGAGGCCGTGGTGGCGCTCAAGCCCGACGTGGTGCTGCTCGCCAAGTCCTCGCGCGTGACCGAGCGGCTCGAGGCGCTGGGCCTCAAGGTGCTGGTGCTCGAACCCAAGAACCATGCCGACGTGCGCCGCGTGCTCGGCAAGCTCGATCAGGTGCTCGGCACCCACGAGGCGCCGGCGGTCTGGCGCGCCATCGATGCCGCGGTGTCGGCCGCGGCGCAGTCGCTGCCGGCCGCCGCGCGTGGCCTGCGCGTGTACTTCGAGGTCAACAGCGGGCCGTACGCAGCCGGCGAGTCCTCCTTCATCGGCGAGACGCTGACGCGGCTGGGCGCCAGGAACATCGTGCCCGCGGCGCTCGGTCCCTTTCCCAAGCTCAACCCCGAATACGTGGTGCGCGCCAATCCCGACCTGATCATGGTCAGCGTGCGCAGCGCGCAGGGCCTCGAGCAGCGGCCGGGCTGGGGCACCATGCGCGCGGTGCGCGAAGGGCGCATCTGCCGCTTCACGGCCGAGCAGTCCGACGTGCTGGTGCGCCCCGGCCCGCGCATGGACGAGGCGGCGCGGCTGATGGCGCAGTGCCTGGGCGACAAGGCAAACAAGGGAGGCGCGCGCTGATGCCCGCGGGCCACCTGCGCCGTGTGGTGCTGCTCGGCCTCGCGCTGCTGGTGCTCGGCGCCGCCTTGCTGCTGCTCGGCCTGGGCATCGGCAGCACCGGCTTCGAGAGCTTCCTGTCGGCGCGCCACGATCCGGTCGCGCTGCAGATCGTCTGGGACATCCGGCTGCCGCGCACCCTCGGCGCCTGGCTCGCGGGCGCGCTGCTCGGGCTGGCCGGCGCGGTGGCGCAGGGGTTGTTCCGCAACCCGCTGGCCGATCCCTTCCTGCTCGGCAGCGCCTCGGGCGCCTCGCTGGGCGTGGCGCTGGCGCTGCTGTTCTTCGGCGGCTCGGCCGCCAGCGCGCAGTGGGTGGTGCGGCTGGGCCTCACGGGCGCGGCCTTCCTCGGCTCGATGGCGGCCGTGATGCTCACGCTGCTGCTCGCGCGCGGCGTGCAGCAGACCCTGCGGCTGCTGCTCGCGGGCGTGATCGTGGGCGTGGTGCTCGGCGCGATGAAGGACCTGATCACCATCGCCTCGGCCGACATCCTGCAGGCGATCCAGGGCTTCACGCTCGGCAACACCGGCCTGGTCGGCTGGAGCGCCTGCGCGGTGATGGCGCTGGCCTGCGCGCTGTGCCTGCTGCTGGCCTGGGCGCTGGCGCCGGTGCTCGACGGACTGGCGCTGGGCGAGGCCACCGCGCGCAGTCTGGGCCTGCCGCTGGGCGCGATGCGCGCCGCGCTGGTGGTGGTGCTGGCGCTGGCCACCGGCGCCGCGGTGGCGCAGACCGGCCTGATCGCTTTCGTCGGCCTGGCTGCGCCGCACCTGGTGCGCTCTGTCGTCAAGACCACGCATGCGCGGCTGATCGTGCTGTCGGCCGCGATGGGCGGGCTGCTGCTGATGGCGGCCGACCTGCTGGCGCGCTGGCTGATCGCGCCGCAGGAACTGCCCGTGGGCGTGCTCACGGCGGTGCTGGGCGGCAGCTACCTGCTGTGGCTGATGCACCGGCGCACCGCGAGGGGCACGGCCTCATGACGGCCACCACCGCCCAGGCGCTCGAGGTGCGCGGCGTGAGCGCGGCGCTCGGCGGCACCGAGGTGCTGCACGGCATCGACCTCGCGATCGGCGCCGCGCGCTGGACCAGCATCGTCGGCCCCAACGGCGCCGGCAAGTCGACCCTGCTCAAGGTGCTGGCCGGCCTGCTCGCGCACCGCGGCGAGCTGCGGCTGTTCGGCGAGCCCGCGGCAAAGCTGCCGGCGCGCCAGCGCGCGCGCCGCCTCTCGTGGCTGGGCCAGGGCGTGGCGGGCGAGGGCGCGGCCGACGACCTGCTGGTCTACGACGTCGCGATGCTCGGCCGCCTGCCGCACCAGCGCTGGCTGGCTGCGCCCGACGCCGCCGACCGCGCCGCCGTGGAACGCGCGCTGCGCGCCACCCAGGCCTGGGACTGGCGCGAGCGCCCGCTGGGCCAGCTCTCGGGCGGCGAGCGCCAGCGCGTGCTGCTGGCGCGCGCGCTGGCGGTCGAGGCCGAGCTGCTGCTGATGGACGAGCCGCTCGCCAACCTCGACCCGCCGCACCAGGCCGACTGGATGCAGACCGTGCGCGCGCTGGTCGCCGCGGGCCGCACCGTGGTCAGCGTGCTGCACGAACTGCCCATGGCGCTGGCCGCCGACGAACTCGTGGTGATGGACCGCGGCCGCGTGGTGCACCACGGCGGCAGCAGCGATCCCGCGACGCATGCGGCGCTCGAGCAGGTGTTCGATCACCGGATCCGCGTGCACCGCGTGGCCGAGCAATGGATTGCATTGCCGCGATGAGAGAAGTCGGACAGCCGAACGCAGAAGGCGCGAAGGTTTCGCAGAGGTCGCAGAAGTGAAGACAAGATTTTGGCTGTTCTTCCGCGACCTTCGCGTTCCTTCGCGACTTCTGCGTTCACGGTCAAGCCCGTATTCGAAGACAGATTGAAGAGGCACAGATGCAGATCGAATCCCCACCCAGCGAGAAGCCCTACGAGAAGCCCGAAGGCGAGCGCCGCGGCATCGTCATCGTCAACACCGGCGACGGCAAGGGCAAGAGCACCGCGGCCTTCGGCTTGGCGCTGCGCGCCCATGGCCGCGGCAAGGCCGTGAAGATCTACCAGTTCATGAAGGTGCCGAGCGCGCGTTTCGGCGAGCACCGCATGTTCGAGCAGATCGGCATCCCGATCGAGGGCCTGGGCGACGGCTTCAGCTGGAAGAGCCAGGATCTCGAGCGCTCGGGGCAGCTCGCGCGCGACGGCTGGGAGAAGGCCAAGGCCGCGATCCTCTCGGGCGAGTATTTCCTCGTGGTGCTCGACGAGATCACCTACCCTCTGATCTACGGCTGGCTGCCGCTCGAGGGCGTGCTCGAGACCCTGCGCGCGCGGCCCAAACATGTGCACGTGGCGCTCACGGGCCGCCGCTGCCCGCCCGAACTCATCGAACTCGCCGACACCGTGACCGAGATGACGCTGGTCAAGCATGCGTTCAAGGCCGGCATCCCGGCGCAGCGCGGCATCGAGGATTGAGCCGGATGAGCCAGGCGTTCGCGGCCGAGGAGGCGAGGGCGGTCTACCGCGCCATCCACGAGCGGCGCGACATGCGGCATTTCGCGGGCGGCGAGGTCGCGCCCGCGCTGCTGCGCCGGCTGCTCGAGGCGGCCCACCATGCGCCCAGCGTCGGCTTCATGCAGCCCTGGCGCTTCATCCGCATCCGCGACGCGGCCCTGCGCACGCGACTGCATGCGGCGGTCGAGCGCGAACGCGTGCTGACGGCGCGCGCGCTCGGCGAACGCGAGGACGCATTCATGCGGCTCAAGGTCGAGGGCCTGCTCGACGCGGCCGAGCTGCTCGCGGTGACGCTGGCCGACGGCCGCGAGCACCATGTGTTCGGCCGCCGCACCCTGCCGCAGATGGACCTGGCCTCGGCCGCCTGCGCGATCCAGAACCTCTGGCTGGCCGCGCGCGCCGAGGGGCTGGGCATGGGCTGGGTCTCGCTGTTCGATCCGGCCGAGGTGGCGGCGCTGCTGGGCCTGCCGGCCGGCGCCGAGCCTATCGCGCTGCTGTGCCTCGGGCCGGTGCACGGCTTCTACGAGGAGCCGATGCTGCAACGCGAGCGCTGGGCGCGGCGCGCGCCGCTGTCCGCGCTGGTGTTCGACGAGGCCTGGGGCCGGCCCTCGGACCTGTTCGATCCCGATCCTTCTTCGCCTGACCTGGAGTCCGCCTGATGCTGGCCTTCGATACCGTCCTGTTCGAGCTCGCGCGCCTGTTCCTCTGGCCGGTGACGCTGGGCGTGCTGCTGTCCTTCGTCTATGCCGTGTGGTGCCTCGGTGCTTTCGGCGTCGAATACCTGCAGCGCCGGCGCGACCCGTCGCGCGCACTCGTGCTGGCGCGGCATGCGCAGGCCAGCCAGGAGCAGATGGAGCTGGCCGTGCTCAAGGAGCTCGAGGGCGTGCGGCTGTGCAGCCGCGTGGCGCCGATGCTGGGCCTGATCGCCACCATGATCCCGATGGGCCCCGCGCTGGTGGCCGTGGCCTCGGGCGAATCACAGGGCGTGGCGCAGAGCCTCGCGCCGGCCTTCGCGAGCGTGATCGTCGCGCTGGCCTCGGCCTCGATCGCCTTCGTGGTCTACACCGTGCGCCGGCGCTGGCTGATGCGCGAACTGGTGATGCTGCTCGACGCGCGGGACCGGCTCTCATGAGCAAGCGGCAGTTCTCCATCCTGAGCAGCCTGGACGGCGACGACGACGATCCGGTGCTCTCGACCATCAACCTGATCGACGTCTTCATGGTCGTGATCGGCATGCTGATGATCGCGGTCATCAACAACCCGATGAACCCCTTCGCGCAGGACAAGGTCACGGTGATCCGCAACGAGGGCCAGCCCAACATGGAGATCGTGACGCGCGAGGGCCGCAAGATCACGCGCTTCAAGGCCAGCGGCGCGACCGGCGAGGGCGACGGCGAGCGCGCGGGCACGGCCTGGCGCCTCAAGGACGGGACCATGGTCTACGTGCCGGCCGACGCGGTGCCGGTGCAGGGCGGCAAGTGAGCCTGCCGCGGCGCTGGGTCGCGCTGTGGCTGCTGGCGTGGCTGGCGGCGCTGCCGGCCTGGGCGCAGCAGTCGTCCACCGGCCCGGTCGTGGTGCTCGCGACCTCGCTGGTGTCGCCCGCGCGCGTCGCTCGGCTGCAGGCCGCAGCGCAGCAGGCCGGGCTGCCGCTGCAGGTGCTGTCGGCCACGCGGGATTCGCCCGAGGCCCTGTCGGCCGCGCTCGAGGGCGCGCGGCTGCTCGTGATCGATGCGCCGCACCTGAGCGTGGCGCAGGCCGCCGCGGCGCGCTTCGGCGACGCGATCGCGCGCAGCGCGGCGCCCTATGTGCTGGTCGGCGAGTTCGCGCTGGTCGCCCGGGGCCAGCTCACGGCCGCGCCGCCGCTCGCGGCCGAGCGTGGCGTCGACGCGGCCTGGGCGCAGCGGCTGCGAGCCTACTGGCGCTTCGCGGGCGGCGCGAACCTCTCGGCGTCGATGCAGGCGCTCGCCAAGGTCGGCGTGTCCGATGGGCTGCCCGAACCCGTCGCGACGCCGCTCGCGGGCTTCTATCACCCGGGCTGGCCGCGCATCGAGACAAGCATCGAGGCGGTCGAACAGTTGCCCGGCGCGAACGGCACGGTGGCGATCGCGGTCAATGCCGCCACCGTGACCGGCGAGGACACGGCCTGGCTCGACACGCTGATCGCCGCGCTCGCGCAGCGTGGCCTGCGCGCCTATGCCTTCTACGGCCCGCGCCAGCAGAAGGACCTCTACACGCGCATGACCCAGGCCGAGGGCGGGCGCCGCGTGGCCGACCTGATCGTGAACGCCGCGCTGGTCTTCGCGCCCAACGAGCGCAAGGCCGAGCTCGAGCGCATCGGCGTGCCGGTGCTGCAGACCCTGCCGTCGCTTGCGATGGATGCGGCGCAATGGGCGCAAAGCAAGGACGGCCTGGCGCAGTCCGACATCGCGGCCTACTACAGCCCGAGCGAACTGGCCGGCATGACCGACCCGATGCTCGTGAGCGCGCGCGATGCCGCGAGCGGCAGCCTGCAGCCGCTGCCCGCGCAGATCGACGCGGTCGCCGACAAGGCCGCCGCGCTGCTGCGGCTGCAGCACACCAGTGCGGACCAGCGCCGGGTCGCGATGCTGGTCTACAACTACCCGCCGGGCGAGGCCAACTTCGGCGCCTCCTTCCTCAACGTGCCGCGCAGCGTGAGCCGCATGATCGCGGCCATGCAATCGGCCGGCTACCGCACCGAGGCGCCCGCGCCCGAGGCGCTGATCGCGCAGGTGCAGGCCACGCTCAAGGCTTCCTACCCGGCACCAGGAGGCGACGAACTACGGCCGCTGCTCGCGCAGGGCCTGGCCGACACGCTGCCGCTCGCGCGCTACCTCGCATGGTTCCGCGCGCTGCCCGTCGAGACGCAGCAGCGCATCGAGGCCTACTGGGGCGCGCCCGAAAGCTCGACCCAGCTGCGCACGGTGGACGGCGCGCCGGCCTTCGTGATCCCGCGCGTGCGCTTCGGCAACGTGGTGGTGCTGCGCCAGCCGCCGCGCTTCGAACCCGGCACGGCGGTGAAGGACAAGGCGCAGCAGGTCTACCACCGCTCGGCGGTGCCGCTGGGCCATGCCTACCTCGCCACCTACCTCTGGCTGCGCACGCAGTTCGGCGCCTCGGCCGTGGTGCACGTGGGCACGCACGGCACGGTCGAATGGTCGGCCGGCAAGGAGCGCGGACTGTCGGTGCAGGACGATCCGCTGCTGGTGCTCGGCGACCTGCCCAACGTCTATCCCTACGTGATGGACAACCTCGGCGAGGCCACCACCGCCAAGCGCCGCGGCCGAGCGACCATGGTCAGCCATTCGACGCCGATGTTCTCGCCGGCCGGCCTGCGCCCGGGCCTCGCGCAGATGCACGAGCGCATGCACGACTGGGAGACGCTCGCCCCCGGCCCGGTCAAGGCCGCGCTCGAACGGCAACTGCTGGCCGACTTCGTGGCCCGGCACTACGACCGCGACCTGGCCTGGACCCCCGCGCGCATCCGCGCCGACTTCGCGGGCTTCGTGGCGGTGCTGCATCCCTACCTCGACGAACTCGCGCAGACCGCGCAGCCGCTGGGCCTCGCGACCTTCGGCGAGGCGCCCGATGCCCGGCGCCGGCGCGCCACGCTGTTGCAGATCGTCGGCAAGCCGCTGGCGACCGCGCTCGGCGAGGACCTCGACGAGACCTTCCTGCGCGAGCCGGCCGACATGGCCGACTCGCCGCTGGGGCGCTGGGTGGCAAGGGTGCTCGACGATGCGGCCTTCGACGGCGCGGCCGCCGTGCCCGTGCACCCCGCGCAGGCCGAGGCCCTGCGCGCGCTGGCGGCGCGCGTGCGCCAGCTCGACGCGGTGCTCGCGCACAACGAGGAGATCGAGGGCCTGCTGACGGCTCTCGACGGCCGCTACCTCCGCGCCAGCTATGGCGGCGATCCGGTGCGCAATCCCGACAGCCTGCCGACCGGGCGCAACCTCTACGGCTTCGATCCCAGCCGCGTGCCCACGCGCGCGGCCTGGGACACCGGCGTGGCCGCCATGGACGCCTGGATCGCCGCCTATGCGCAGTCCCACGGCGGCAAGGCGCCCGGGAAGATCGCGTTCACGCTCTGGGCCGGCGAGGCCTCGCGCCACCAGGGCGTGCTCGAGAGCCAGGCCTTCCATGCGATGGGCGTGCGGCCACGCTGGGACGAGGCGGGGCGCATGAACGGCATCGAGGTGCTGCCCGCCGCGGCCTTGAAGCGGCCGCGCATCGATGTGCTGGTCAGCGTGACGGGCTCGTACCGCGACCAGTTCCCGCACGTGATGCGCTGGCTCGACGAGGCGGTGCGGCAGGTGGCGGCGCTGCGCGAGCCCGCGGGCACCAACGCGGTCGCGCGCCACAGCGAGGCGCTGGCGCGGCGGCTGCGGGCCGAAGGTGCGTCGGAGGCGGAGGCCGCGCGCTGGTCGACCGCGCGCGTGTTCTCGAACGAGCAGGGTAGCTATGGCGCCGGGCTCGAGGAGGCCGCGCTCGCGAGCGAGCTCTGGCGCTCGCAGCGCCGCGGCGGCGGCGACGCACAGATGGCGGGCCTGTTCATCGACCGCATGGGCCATGCCTATGGCCAGGGCCTCGACGGCGCGGCGCGGCCCGGCGCCTTCGCGGGCAATCTCGCGCAGGTCGACGCGGCGCTGATGGCGCGCAGCTCCAACCTCTATGGCGTGCTCACCAACGACGATCCGTTCCAGTACCTCGGCGGCATCGCGCAGGCGGTGCGCCATCTCACGGGCAAGGATCCGGCGCTCTATGTGCAGAACCTGCGCGACACCGGCGCGGTGCGCACCGACACCGCCGCCGGCGCGATCGCGCGCGAGATGCAGACGCGCTACCTGCATCCGCAGTGGATCGCGGCGCAGCAGGCCGAGGGCTACAGCGGCGCGCTGCAGGTGCTGAAGACCGCGCAGTTCCTCTGGGGCTGGCAGGTGACCGCGCCGGCCACGGTGCGGCCCGACCAGTGGCAGTCGCTGCACGACACCTATGTGCGCGACCGCGAGCGGCTCGGCACGCGCGCCTGGCTCGAGGGCGCGAACCGCGCGGCCTACGCGCAGACGCTGGAGCGCATGCTCGATGCGGTGCGCCTGAACTACTGGTCGCCCGATGCCGCGACGCGGCGCGAGCTCGCGCGGGCCTATGCGCAGGCGGCGCAGGCCAGCGGGCTGCGCGAGCGCAACGTGGCGGTGGAGCGCTTCGCGCGCGCGGCGATGAGCGCGCCGCCGAAGCCGGTCGTGGTGCCGGTGGAGGTGCAGGGCGCCACCGCCCCGGCCACGCAGGCCGAGTCGCCGGCACCGAGTGAAAGCAAACAGGGCGACGAGGCCGCGACCCAGCCCGTGCGCGGCCTGCGGCTCGAACCGCAGCCCGAGACGGTGCCCGCGCCGCGCAGCGACTCGGTGGTGCGCACGCTCTGGGCGCTGTTCGGCATGGCGGCGCTGCTCGCGCTCGGCGCGCTGACCCAGTGGCACCGGCACCGCCGGCCGCGGCCGGCCGTCTGATTCGGGACAATCGCGCCATGCCGGCCATCGACTTCACCGCTCCCGTGCTGGCCATGCTGGCCGCGCTGTGGATCGCGCTCGCGGTCGACCTCTGGCTTGGCGAGCCGCCCGCGCGCTGGCATCCGGTGGTGTGGATCGGGCGCTATCTGGGCTGGGCCGGCGCGCGCATCGCGCCGCCGTTCGGAGCGGCCTCCGGCAAGCAAGGGCGCGTTTTCGCGCTCGGCGCCATCGCCTGGTGCGCGGGCGCGCTGGCCGTGCTCGCGATCGCCGTGGCGCTGCAGGCCGCGCTGCAGCAGGCGCTGCCGGCCTGGGCCTTCGCGCTGCTGCTGGGGCTGGTGCTCAAGCCGCTGTTCGCCTGGCGCATGCTGCGCGACGAGGTGCTCGCGGTCGAGGCCGCGCTCGGCGAGTCGCTGGAGGCGGGCCGGACGCGACTCGCGCGCCTCGTGAGCCGCGATGTCTCGCCGCTCGGCGAGCGCGAGGTGCGCGAGAGCGCGATCGAATCGCTGGCCGAGAACCTCAACGATTCGCTGGTGGCGCCGGTGTTCTGGTTCCTGCTGTTGGGCCTGCCGGGCGCGGCGCTCTACCGCTTCGCCAACACGGCCGATGCGATGTGGGGTTACCGCGGCGAGCGCGGCGGCCGCGACTGGACCTGGGCCGGCAAATGGGCCGCGCGCGCCGACGACCTGCTGTCTTGGCTGCCCGCGCGGCTCACGGTGCTGCTGCTGGCGCTGGCGGCCGGGCGCTGGCCGCGCGGCCTCGCGCGCGAGGCGCGGCGCACGCCGTCGCCCAACAGCGGCTGGCCGATGGCCGCGATGGCGCTGCTGCTCGGCGTGCGGCTGGCCAAGCCCGCGGTCTATGCGCTCAACGCCGAGGGCCGGGCCGCAATGCCCGCCGACACCGCGCGTGCGGCCCGCTTCGGTCAGCGCGCCGTGCTGCTGCTGGCGCTGGCCGCCTGGCTGCCGGTCGTTCTGCTGTTCATGGGGGCGCGATGAGCGAGCTCGACTTCACCCCGACCCATGGCGGCCCCGATGCGCTCGGCGCGCCCGCGCACGATTTCTCGACCAATGCCAACGCCTGCGGCCCGTGCCCGGAGGCGCTCGCGCAAGTGCGCGCGGCCGATGCGACGCGCTATCCCGATCCGGCCTACACGGCACTGCGCGCGGGGCTCGCGGCGCTGCATGGCGTGGCGCCCTGGCGCATCGTGATCGCGGCCGGCGCGAGCGAGTTCATCCGTCGCATCACCGCCTGGGTGGCGCAGGAGGACCGCGGCGCGCACGGCGAGGTCGTGCTGCCGGCCACCTCCTATGGCGACTATGCGGCCGCCGCGCGCGCCTGGGGCCTGCAGGTGGTGCGTGCGCCGCAGGCGGCGCGCCGGCCGCGGCTCGCGTGGTGCTGCGATCCGTCGGCGCCGCAGGGGCAGGCGCAGCCCGGCCTGGCCGCGTCGATCGCCGCGCTGCCCGAGGGCGTGCCCTGCGTGCTCGACCGCGCCTACGAGCCGTTGCGGCTCGAAGGCGAACTCGCGCTGGCGCCCGCGCGGCTCGACCGGCTCTGGCAGATGTGGTCGCCCAACAAGGCGCTGGGCATGACGGGCGTGCGCGCGGCCTATGCGATCGCGCCGGCGGATGCTCGGGAGGCGGTGGGCGCGCTGCTGCGCCTGGGTTCCTCGTGGCCCGTGGGCGCGCATGGCGTGGCGATGCTGTCGGCCTGGGCCGAGCCTGCGGTGCAGGCCTGGGTGCGCGACAGCCTGGCCACCTTGCGCGAATGGAAGGCCGCGCAGCTCGCGCTGTGCGCGCGCATGGGCTGGCAGACCCTGCCCAGCGTGGCGAACTACCACCTCGCGCAACCGATGGCCACCGACTTCGCGGGCCTGCTGGCCGGTTTGCGCGCCGAGGGCATCAAGCTGCGCGACTGCGCGTCCTTCGGCCTGCCGGGCCAGGTGCGCATGGGCGTGCTGCCGCCCGCGAGCCAGGCCGCGCTGCACGCCGCATGGCAGCGCCTGGCGGGTGCAAACTAGCCGGCAAGAACGACCACGAGGACCTCTTCCATGCTCTACGCCATCACCACGCTCTTTCTCTGCCAGCTCGCCGGCGAACTGCTGGTGCAGTGGCTGAGCCTGCCGGTGCCCGGTCCGCTGCTCGGCATGCTGTTCCTGTTCGCGGGTCTGCTGTGGCGCGGCGGCGTGCCCGAGAGCCTGGGCGAGACCTCGGGCCATCTGCTGCGCAACCTGATGTTGCTGTTCATCCCGGCCGTGACCGGCGTGATGCTGCACTTCGAGCGCGTGGGCCGCGAGTGGCTGCCGTTCCTGGCCGCGGGCATCCTGGGCGCGGCCTTCACCATGACGGTGACCGCGCTCACCTTGCGCTGGATGATCCGCATCACCGGCAAGGACGCCCAGTGAGCGCGCCCGCGAAGCTGTCCGAGATCTGGGTCTTCCTGGCCCAGTCGCCGCTGCTGTGGCTCGCGCTCACGCTGCTGGCCTACCTGGGCGCGCTGTGGCTGCACCGGCGCAGCGGCGCCAACCCGGTGGTCAATCCGGTGCTGGTGTCGGTGATCGTGATCGTCGCCGTGCTGCTGGCGACGCGCACGCCCTACGACACCTACTTCGAGGGCGCGAAGTTCGTGCACTTCCTGATCGGGCCGGCCACGGTGGCGCTGGCGGTGCCGCTCTACAGCCAGGTGGCGCGGCTGCGCCGGCTGTGGCTGCCGATCGGCGTGGCGCTGCTCGCGGGCTCGGTGGCGGCCATCGTGTCGGCCGTGGGCATCGCGTGGGTGCTCGGCGGTTCGCACGAGCTGCTGATGTCGCTGGCGCCGAAGTCGGCCACCATGCCGATCGCGATGGGCGTGTCGGAAAAGATCGGCGGCCTGCCGTCGCTGTCGGCGGTCGCGGCCGCGATCACCGGCATCGCGGGCGCGATCATGGCCACGGGCCTGTTGAACCTGCTGCGCATCAAGGAACCCGCGGTGCGCGGCTTCGCGGTCGGCATCACGGCGCACGGCATCGGTACCGCGCGCGCGATCCAGGTCAACGAGACCGCGGGCGCGTTCTCGGCGCTCGCGATGGGGCTCAACGGCATCGCGACGGCCTTGCTGGTGCCGCTGGTGGTGCGCTGGCTCGGGGCCTGAGGCGCCGCCTTCAGTCCGCCGGCCGCTCCTGCAGCACCAGCGAGATCTCGACCGCGCCGCCGCCCGGCAGCGAGGCCACGCCGACCGTGGTGCGCGCGGGCAGCGGCTGGTCGGGGAACACCTGGCGCAGCAGCTCGCTCGCGGCATTCATCACCCGCACGTGCTGCGTGAAACCGGGCCCGGCCTGCAGGTAGCCGGTGAGGGCGACGATCTTCTGCACGCGGTCGAGGCCGCCGAGCTCGGTGCGCGCGGCGCGCAGCAGCGCGATGGCGGCGGCGACCGCGGCCCGTTCGCCGAGCGCGATGCCCGCGTCGCTGTCGTCGATAGTGCCCGCGATCACCGCGCCGTTCTCGCGCCCGACCACGCCGCTCGAATGCAGCAGGTCGCCGGCGCGCGCGAAGCTCGCATAGCGGCCCGCGGGGCGCGCGGCGGGCGAAGCATCGTGGCCCGCCTGGGCGGCGAGCGCCTCCAGGCGCCGGTCGGCATCAGTCATGCGGCACCTCGTCCATCGCCTGCGCGTCGCCGCGCAGCCAGCAGCCTTCGGCGGCCTCGGCCTGCGCGGGCAGCCGCACCTGGATCGCCGAGGGCGAGCCCATGGCCTCGCCCTGGCGCACCGTGACCAGCGTGCCGTCGGCGCCGACCAGCGCCATCTCGCGCAGGCCCCAGGCCAGCGCGGCGGCGGCGATGCCGGTGGCCGCGTCCTCGGGATAGCCGGAGGAGCGCGGGAACTGGCGCGCGCTGACCTCGGTGCCCCGCGCATCGGCGTTCGATGCGAAGGGATAGAGCCCGGTCGAGCCGAGCCGGTCGCACAGCGCCTCGACGCGCGCGAAGTCGGGCCGCAGGCCGTGCAGCAGGTCTGGGCTCTCGAGCCGCACCAGCGTCTTCACGCGGCTGGTGGCGGCGTTGAGCACGGGCGACACGATCTGCACGACCTCGATGCCCAGACACTGCGCGATCTCGCGCACCAGCGCCGCGTCGACCACGGCGATGGTGGCGCTGGGCTGGCTGATCTCGACCGCGCCGTCGACGAAGCGGCCATGCACCGTGCCGCTGAGCGTCTGCACCGCGATCGGCTCGCCGCTCCAGCGGCCGCGTTCGTGCAGCAGCCACAGCGCGCCGAGCGTGGCATGGCCGCACATCTCCATCTCGTGGCGCGGCACGAAGTAGCGCATGCGCAGGCGGTGCCGGGCGGCATCGTCGGGGGCGAGCACGAACACCGACTCGTGCCCGCTCTCGCGGGTGCGGGCCTGCATGTCCTCGGTGGACATGGCATCGGCATCGAGCCAGACCGGGGCCGGGTTGCCGCCGGCGCGGGTGCCGGGGCGGGCGAAGACGCGAACGAGCTGCATCGTCATCTCAGTCAGCCTTCGCGTTGACGGAGCGCGCGATGCCGCCCCACAGCGCGATGTCGGCGCGCACGCGCTGGCCGAACTGCTCGGGCGACCAGCTCGCGGGCGAGACGCCCTTGGCCATCATGTCGGCGCGCAGGTTGCGGTCCTGCAGCGCCTTGTCGAGCGCCGAGCGCAGCCGCTCCACCACCGGTTTGGGCGTGGCCGCGGGTGCCATCAGCCCATACCAGAGCTCGGGCTTGAAGTCCTTGATGCCCGCGGCCTCGAAGCTCGGCAGCTCGGGAAACACCGCCGAGGGCTGGCTGATCGCGAGCGCGCGCATGCGGCCGGCGCGCACCTGGGGCGCGAGCGCGGTGGGGTTGTCGAACAGCGCCTGGATCTGGCCGGCCATCAGGTCGGTCTGCGCGGGCGCCGCGCCGCGGTAGGGAATGTGGGTCATCTCGATGCCGGTGCGCTGCTTGAACAGCTCGCCCGCGAGGTGGCTCGCCGTGCCGTTGCCGATGCTGCCGTAGTTGAGCGTGCCGGGCTTCGCCTTGGCGTCGCGGATGAAGTCGGCGAGGTTCTTCGCGGGCAGCGTGGGCGCCACCACCAGCACGAAGGGCGTGGTGCCCAGCGTGCCCACGGGCGCGAGGTCGGCCAGCGGGTCGTAGGGCAGCTTGGGATAGACGGCCTGGGCCGAGGCGATGGTCGTGGTGGTGGCGGCCACCAGCGTGTAGCCGTCGGGCGCGGCCTTGGAGGCATAGCCCGTGCCCACCGTGCCGCCGGCGCCCGCGCGGTTGTCGATGATCACCGGCACGCCGAGTTCGGCCTGCAGCCTGACCTGCACCGCGCGGAAGATCACGTCGGTGCCGCCGCCGGCCGGGAAGGGCACGACGATGGTGATCGGCTTGGCGGGATAGGTGTCGGCGGCGGCCGCGGCACCGCAGGCGGCGGCGAACAGGGCGGCGGCGGCCATCAGGGCGAGGCGCCGTGGCGGGCGGAGGCTGGCGGTCATGGAGGTCCTTGGCGGAGCGGTTGAAGGGGAGGTCCTAGTCTTCCCGCCGATCGATCCGCGCGTGCCTCCGCTCGCGACGCCCGCGCGCACGAATGCGACATCGGCCGCGCGATTGACCACACAATCGGCCCCATGCCGTCCCCAGCCGCCCCATCCGGACCGCGGATCTCCGCGTTCTCCGACCGCCTCGCCCACAAGGCGACGCCGGTGGCGAGCACGCTCGACGGCTACGCCACCACGCCGCATGCGCACGATTGCGACATGCTGTTCGTGCCGCTGGCGGGCCGTTTCGACGTGATCGATCCGCGCGGCGACGCGCTGCAGTCCTCGCCCGGCCATTTCCTCTGGTTCGCGGCCGGCGCCGCCCATGCCACCAGCGCGATGACCCTGCGCCAGACGCACCTCGCGGTCTATGTCGATTCGGAGTTCTGGGACACGGCGCTGCGCGCGCACGGCATCGCGAAGCCGGCCCAGGGCCTGCGCGCGGGCAGCGGCGCGCTGAACCTGCTGTCGCACCGGCTGCTGGAGATGGCCGGCACGCCGGCATCGCCCGAGCCCTCGATGGCGCACGTGGCCCATTGCGGCGCGCTGGTGATGGAGGCGGCGCGGCTCATGGCCAACCCGCTGGTGCATCCCGACGGCCGCGGCACGCCCGGCGCGGTGATCGCCGCGCTGCTGGCCAGCGACATCGAGGCCGAGCTCGCGGCGGCGCTGCCGCTCGAGGCCTTCGCGGCGCGGCACCGGCTCTCGCGCCGGCAGGTCGAGCGGCTGTTCCGTGCGGCCTACGGGCTGTCGCCGCTCGAGTTCCAGCAGCAGCGGCGCCTCGAGCGCGCGCGCCACCTGCTGCAGAGCACCGACGAATCGGTGCTGTCGGTGGCGCAGCAGGTCGGCTGGGCCTCGGGGGCCTATCTCACGCGCATGCTGGGCAAGGCCTGGGCGACGACGGCCGGCGAGCTGCGCGCGCGGCGGCCGCCGGCCTAGAAGAAACAGTCGAGGGTCGGGAAGCGGTCCGTACCCTCGATGCAATCCCACAGGTAGATCGCGAAGCCGGGGTCGCCGGTCCACAGCGAATAGCGCAGGTGGCCGTGTTCCGCCAGGTCGGCCTCGGTCTGCGCGATGCCGTGCATGGCGAAGGCGCGCGCCCGGTCCAGCCAGGCGGCGTCGCCGAAGCGGCGGTACAGCTTGAGGAAGGCATAGCCGTTGCCGCCGGTGCCGTGGCACAGGTTCGAGCCCTTGTTCAGCGGGCCGGCCTGCCAGGTGGTCTCGCCGGCGGCGAGCAGCAGCTCGTCGAGCGTGTCGCCCGGAAAGTCCGCGAGGCAGATCACGAAGCCCGGCGCGCCATGGCACATCTGCACGAGTTTCGGCCGCGAGGCATCGGGCAGCGGGAACAGGCGCGGGCGCCAGTTCGCCTGCGCGCCCTCGCGGTCGGCGGTGCGTTGCACGGTGTTGGCGATGCAGTCGCGCCAGGCGTTCCATTCGGCGTCGTCGAGCAGGTGGCGGCCATGGATCAGCGGCACCGCGGTGGCGACGAAGCCGTGCACCGCGTCGATGTAGGTCGAGCGCTGGCCATAGAGCTGCTGGGTCCAGAAGTGGCAGCCGAAGTCCTCGGACCATTCGAGCTGCGACCCCAGCCGCCGCGCGGTGTCGCGGTAGATATGAGTCCAGCGCTGCTCGCCGGTGCGCTCGTGCATGAACAGCGCCGCGAGCATGGTGCCGGGCGTGCCCCACATCAGTTCGAGGGTTGGGTCGTCGAGGTGGCCGCCGCACAGCCGCGCGAGTTCGTCGGTGATGGTGGCCGAGGGCTGGAGCCGGTGCTCGAGCAACCGGATGCCGGTGTCGCCCATCAGGTAGGCCGCGAAGCCGGCGTCGGCGGGGCGGCCCATGGCCGCGCGGTTGGCGGCGATCAGGCCCGGCACGAAGGGCGCGTAGTCGCGCGCCAGCCGCACCGCGCCGCGGTCACGCAGATGCTGCAGCGCCCAGATCACGCCGCTGGCGCCCCAGTACAGCAGGTACTGCGGGTCCGGATTCGACGCATCGCTCGGATGCATGGGCCACAGCCCTTCGGGCGTGAAGCGCGCCTCGGTGTCGCGCACGATGCGCTCGATGGCTTCGCGCGCGCGGCCCTCGTCCCAGGCGTCGGCCCGCAGGGGCTCGTGGCGCTCGGGCGAGAACAGCATGGCGCTCAGCGCCGCTGCAGCCGCGGCGTCTTCGCGAACAGTTCGGCGGCCCAGTCCACGAAGGCGCGGACCTTGGCGCTCAGGTGGCGGTTGGGCGGGTAGACCACGTGGATCGGCAGCGGGTCGCGGTGCCAGTCGGACAGCACCTCGATCAGCTCGCCGCTCTCGAGGTGCGGCTCGGCCATGAAGGTGATGCACTGCGAGATGCCGAAGCCGCCGAGCACGGCCGCCATATGGGCGTTGCTCTCGTTGACCGACACCCGGTAGGGGCCGTTGAGCTCGATGTGCTCGTCGCCCTTCTTGAACTCGTGCGGGTAGACGCGCCGCGTGGTGCCCGAGAAGTAGCTCACCACGTGGTGCCGCTTCTCGATGTCGTTCGGATGCTGCGGCGCACCATAGCGCTTGATGTAGGCCGGCGAAGCCACGGTCACGAAGTGCAGGGTGCCGATGCGCCGCGCCACCAGCGACTGGTCGGCGAGGTCGCCGGCGCGGATCACGCAGTCGACGTTGTCGCTGATCAGGTCCACCGTGCGGTCGCTGACGCCGAGATCGACCTGGATCTCGGGATAGCGGTCGCAGAAGGTGGCCAGGGCCGGCAGGATCACCAGCCGCGCGACCGAGGTGCCGACGTCGATGCGCAGCCGGCCCGTGGGGCTGGACTGCGCATTCGTCATGCTGGCTTCCATGTCGTCGAAGTCGTTGAGCAGCCGCGCCGCCCGCTCGAAGTACGCGGCGCCGTCCGGCGTGACAGTCACCCGGCGGGTGGTACGGTTCAGCAACTTCACGCGCAGCCGCGATTCCAGGGCCTGGATCTGCTTGGTGACGGTGCCCTTGGGCAGGGCGAGCGAGTCCGCCGCGCGGGTGAAGGTGCCGGCTTCCACGACGCGGACGAAGATCCGCATGGCCTGGATCTGATCCATCGAATGCCTGTTCTTGAGACCCGGCCCTCGCCGGGGGGTGCGGATTCTCACACAAGGCCATAACCCTTTGGTGACCCGGTCCGATTGTTCGTAGTTTGGAAACAGAGTAGGGCTTGCATCCCTGTTTAACGCGACAGTCGGCGCCTTATATTTCAACCATCGCCCATTTCCCGAGGTCGTCCCCATGTCACCCCGTCCATCGTCCCGCTCCGCCGAAGCAGTCGCGCTCGCCGCGGTGCAAGGCGCGGAAGCCGATCTGTCGATCGAGCTGCCCGGCCGCGATCCGGTGGGCGCCCGTGTCTACGGCCAGCGCCCCAAGGGAGAAACCGTGCCGCTGGTGCTGCACTTCCATGGCGGCACCTTCATCTGCGGCGGGCTCGACAACGGCCGCAACGTGGCGCGCCTGCTGGCCGGCGCCGGTGCGGTGGTGGTCTCGCTCGACTACCCGCTGGCTCCCGAGTCGCCGTTTCCCGAGCCGATCGAGGTCGGCTACGCGGCGCTCGAATGGCTCTACAAGCAGCGCGTCAAGCTCGGCGGCCGCGGCGCCCAGGTCTACCTGGCCGGCGAGGAAGCCGGCGGCAACCTGGCGGCGGCGGTGGCGTTGATCTCGCGCGACCGCGCCCATCCGCCGCTGGCGGGCCAGATCCTGCTGTCGCCGATGCTCGATCCCTGCGCCGGCACCGCGTCGCTGCGCAAGGCGACCAACGATTCGCCCGAATGCCGCTGGGCCACGGGCTGGGAAAAGTACCTGAGCTGCCCGTCGAACGCGACCCACCCCTATGCGGTGCCCAGCGGTTCGCTGCGCCTCTCGTCGCTGGCCCCGGCCCTGGTGCTGGTGGGCGAGGACGACGCGATGCGCGACGAGGCGCTGACCTTCGCGGGCCGGCTGCGCTCGGCCGGCATCGAGGTCACGAGCGCGGTGTTGAGCAACGCGGCCGAATGGCCCAAGGCGCTCTACGACGCCGAGTGCATGGGCTGCAAGGTCTGCGAGGCGACCGTGCAGCAGCACTTCCGCGAGTTCTTCGCCGCGACCACACCGCCCCAAGGGGCGACCCCGAAGCCCAGTTAGCCAGCGACGTCAGCCAGATAGCCAGCCGCTAGCGCGGTGAGGTCGGTCGCCAACGCGGCGACGGCCCCGCCGATACGGCCGAGCCACCGGGGGCACCCGGTGCGGCCGGCCTTTTTCCGAAATCTCCGTTTTTCTTGGTGCGAGGGCGCCAGGACGGACTGTTGCATCCCTAAAAGTCATCCGAGTCATTTGAGTCATCTGAGAGAAGGACGAATCACCATGTCGAACAACAAGCCAACGTTTTCCTCCGCGGCCCGCAAGGGCCTGTGGCCCGCCGTGACCGGCGTCACCGCCTTGCTGGCGGTGGCCGCCGCGGTGCTGGGCATGCACAGCTTCAAGGCCGAGGCCAACGCGCCGGCCGCGGGCGCGCCGCAAGCCATCCCGGTCTCGGTCGCGGCGGTGGCGCCGAGCGAGATCAACGCCTGGGACGAGTTCTCGGGCCGCCTCGAAGCGGTCGAACGCGTCGACGTGCGCTCCCGCGTCGCGGGTGCCGTGCAGTCGCTGCACTTCCGCGAAGGCGCGCTGGTCAAGCAGGGCGACCTGCTGGTGACCATCGATCCCGCGCCGTACGCGGCCGAGGTCGAGCGTGCCGAGGCGCAGGTGGCGTCGGCGCAGGCCCGCCAGTCCTTCAGCCGCAGCGAGCAGGAGCGCGCCAAGCGCCTGTGGGACGAGCAGGCGATCGCCCAGCGCGAGTACGACGAGCGCGTGAACGCCGGCCGCGAAGCCGAAGCCAACCTGCGCGCGGCCCAGGCCTCGCTGCAGTCGGCACGCCTGAACCTGGGCTACACCCAGGTGCGGGCTCCGGTCTCGGGCCGCATCGGCAAGATCGAGGTCACGGTGGGCAACCTGGTGGCGGCCGGTCCCGGCGCCCCGGTGCTGACCACGCTGGTCTCGGTGAGCCCGATCTACGCGAGCTTCGATGCCGACGAGCAGGTGATCACGCGGGCCCTGAAGGACCTGCCGACCGGCTCCAGCGCCCGCGGCCAGATCGAATCGATCCCGGTGCAGATGGGCACGGCCGGCCTGGAGGGCACGCCCTTCGTCGGCAAGCTGCAGCTGATCGACAACCAGGTCGACGCCCGCAGCGGCACGGTGCGCGTGCGCGCCTCCTTCGACAACAAGGACGGCGCCCTGATCCCCGGCCAGTTCGCCCGCATCCGCATGGGCCAGGCCCGCAACGACACCGCGCTGCTGGTCAGCGAACGCGCCATCGGCACCGACCAGAACAAGAAGTTCGTGATGGTCGTGGGCGAGGACAACAAGGCGGTCTACCGCGAAGTCGCGCTCGGCGCCTCGATCAACGGCCTGCGTGTCGTGAGCAAGGGCCTGAAGGCGGGCGACCGCGTGGTGGTCAACGGCCTGCAGCACATCCGCCCGGGTGCGCTGGTGGCGCCGCAGACCGTGACCATGGACGCCAAGGCCGACGGCAAGGCGCAACAACCGACGGAACAAGTGGCGCAGGCCGCGAAGTCCTGAACGACACCGGGCCCCGCGCGCCGGCCTGAGCACAGGCCGGCGTGCCGGGAAACCCGGGACACCGACAACGGCGACAGCGGCACCGGCCGGCTCGCCAGCGTTACTCGAAGTTCCTTGATGGGAGCCACCTGGATGCCGCTCGTCTTTTTCGAAGCGGCGTGGATCGCGCTGTCCGCGCGATGGAGCCAACGAAATGAATCTCTCTAAATTCTTCATCGACCGGCCGATCTTTGCCGGCGTGCTGTCGCTCTTGATGCTGATAGCCGGCCTGATCGCGTTGCGCGGTCTGCCGATCTCCGAGTACCCGGAAGTCGCACCCCCTTCGGTGGTGGTGCGCGCCCAGTACCCCGGTGCCAATCCGAAGGTGATCGCCGAGACCGTGGCGACCCCGCTGGAAGAGCAGATCAACGGCGTCGAGGGCATGCTCTACATGGGCAGCCAGGCGACCACCGACGGCGTGCTGACACTGACCGTCACGTTCCGCCTCGGCACCGATCCCGACAAGGCACAGCAGCTCGTGCAGAACCGCGTCTCGCAAGCCGAGCCGCGCCTGCCCGAGGAAGTGCGCCGGCTCGGCATCACCACGGTGAAGAGCGCGCCCGACCTCACGATGGTGGTCCACCTCGTGTCGCCCAATGGCCGCTACGACATCAACTACCTGCGCAACTACGCGGTGCTGAACGTGAAGGACCCGCTGGCGCGCATCGAAGGCGTGGGCCAGGTCCAGATCTTCGGCGGCGGCGACTACTCGATGCGCGTCTGGCTCGACCCGCAGAAGGTGGCGCAGCGCGGCCTCTCGGCCTCCGACGTGGTGGCCGCGATCCGCGGCCAGAACGTGCAGGCCGCGGCCGGCGTGGTCGGCGCTTCGCCGGGCCTGTCGGGCGTGGACATGCAGCTCTCGATCAATGCGCAGGGGCGCCTGCAGAGCGAGGAAGAGTTCGGCGACATCATCGTCAAGAGCGGCACCGACGGCGCCGTGACCCGGCTGCGCGACATCGGCCGCCTCGAGATGGGCGCCGCCGACTACTCGCTGCGCTCGCTGCTGAACAACGACCCGGCCGTCGGCATGGGCGTGTTCCAGGCACCCGGCTCGAACGCGCTCGACATCTCGTCGAACGTGCGCAAGACGATGACCGAGCTCAACAAGAACATGCCGGAAGGCCTGGAATACCGCATCGCCTACGACCCGACGCAGTTCGTGCGCGCGTCCATCGAATCGGTGATCCACACGCTGCTCGAAGCCATCATGCTGGTGGTGCTGGTCGTGATCCTGTTCCTGCAGACCTGGCGCGCGTCGATCATTCCGCTGCTGGCCGTGCCGGTGTCGGTGATCGGTACCTTCGCGGTGCTGCACGTGCTCGGTTTCTCGATCAACGCGCTGAGCCTGTTCGGGCTGGTGCTGGCGATCGGCATCGTGGTGGACGACGCCATCGTGGTGGTGGAGAACGTCGAGCGCAACATCGAGGCGGGGCTCACGCCGCGCGAGGCGACCTACCGCGCGATGCGCGAAGTGTCCGGGCCCATCATCGCGATCGCGCTGGTGCTGGTGGCCGTGTTCGTGCCGCTGGCCTTCATCAGCGGCCTCACGGGCCAGTTCTACCGCCAGTTCGCGGTGACCATCGCGATCTCGACCGTGATCTCGGCGATCAACTCGCTGACCCTGTCGCCCGCGCTCGCCGCCTTGCTGCTGCGCGGCCATGACCAGCCCAAGGACGCGCTGACGCGCGGCATGGACAAGGCCTTCGGCTGGCTGTTCCGCGGCTTCAACAAGTTCTTCCATCGCGGCTCCGAGGCCTACAGCGGCGGCGTCAAGCGCGTGATCTCGCGCAAGACGCTGATGCTGGTGATCTACCTCGCGCTGGTCGGCGTGACCTTCGGCCTGTTCAAGGCCGTGCCCAGCGGCTTCGTGCCGGCGCAGGACAAGCAGTACCTGATCGGTTTCGCGCAGCTGCCCGACGGCGCCACGCTCGACCGCACCGACGAAGTGATCCAGCGCATGGGCGAGATCATGAAGAAGAACCCGAACGTGGAAGACGCCATCGCCTTCCCGGGCCTGTCGATCAACGGCTTCACCAACAGCTCGAACTCGGGCATCGTGTTCGCGACGCTCAAGCCCTTCGACCAGCGCAAGCGCGCCGACCAGAGCGGTGGCGCGGTGGCGGGCCAGCTCAACGGCGCCTTCTCGAGCATCCAGGACGCATTCATCGTGATGTTCCCGCCGCCGCCGGTGGCGGGCCTGGGCACCACGGGCGGCTTCAAGCTGCAGATCGAGGACCGCGCCTCGGTCGGCTACGACCAGATGGACGTGGCGGTCAAGGCCTTCATGGCCAAGGCCTATGCCGCGCCCGAGCTCACGGGCATGTTCACGAGCTGGCAGGTCAACGTGCCGCAGCTGTACGCCGACATCGACCGCACCAAGGCGCGCCAACTCGGCGTGCCGGTGACGGACATCTTCGACACGATGCAGATCTACCTCGGTAGCCTCTACGCCAACGACTTCAACAAGTTCGGCCGCACGTACTCCGTGCGCGTCCAGGCCGATGCGCCTTACCGCGCCCGTGCCGAAGACGTGGGCCTGCTGAAGGTGCGCTCGACCTCGGGCGAGATGGTGCCGCTGGCCGCGCTGATGAAGGTCAACTCGACCTTCGGTCCGGAACGTGCCATGCGCTACAACGGCTACCTCGCGGCCGACATCAACGGCGGCCCGGCACCCGGCTATTCGTCGGGCCAGGCGCAGGACGCGATCACCAAGATCGCGGCCGAGACGCTGCCCAAGGGCGTGAGCTTCGAGTGGACCGAGCTGACCTACCAGGAGATCCTGGCCGGCAACTCCGCCTTCCTCGTGTTCCCGCTGGCGATCCTGCTGGTGTTCCTGGTGCTGGCCGCTCAATACGAGAGCCTGACGCTGCCGATCGCGATCATCCTGATCGTGCCGATGGGCATCATGGCCGCGATGGCGGGCGTGTGGATCTCGGGAGGTGACAACAACGTCTTCACGCAGATCGGGCTGATCGTGCTGGTGGGGCTCAGTGCGAAGAACGCGATCCTGATCGTGGAGTTCGCCCGCGAGCTCGAGTTCGCCGGACGCACGCCGATCCAGGCCGCGATCGAAGCCAGCCGCCTGCGCCTGCGCCCGATCCTGATGACCTCGCTGGCCTTCGTCATGGGCGTGCTGCCCCTGGTGCTGTCGACCGGCGCGGGCTCGGAGATGCGCAAGGCGATGGGCGTGGCGGTGTTCGCCGGGATGATCGGTGTGACGGCCTTCGGCCTGTTCCTGACGCCGGTGTTCTACGTGCTGATGCGCCGCATCGCGGGCAACCGGCCGCTGAAGCTGCACGGCGAGGTGCCGCATGGCGAGGACTTCGTGTCGGCCGACCATCCGGCGCCGGCCTCGGGCGGCTCGCACGGCGGATCGGGCGGTGGCCACGGTGGCGGCCTGCATCCGGTGCCGGCTTCGCCGCGGACCTCGCATGAATGACGAACGAACCACAGAACAAGAAGGAAGCTCGATCATGAACTTCAAGCTCTCATCCCTCTCGGCGCCGCTGCGCGCGGCCGTGCTGCCCCTGGTGGCGGCCCTGGCCCTGGCCGGCTGCGCGAGCGTGCCCTCGGGCCTGCCCGAGACCCCCACGGCGGCCCAGTTCAAGGAGCAGGGCGCCACGCCGCCCGCCGGCTGGACCCGCGCCGTGCCCTCCGAGGGCGCCGCGCGCGGCGCCTGGTGGCAGGCCTTCAACGACCCGGTCCTGAACGAGCTGATCGCCAAGGCCGACGTCAACAACAACAACATCCAGGGCGCGGCGGCGCGGCTGGCCGAGGCCCGCGCCATCGCGCGCAGCGTCAACGCCGACCGGCTGCCGCAGGTGGGCCTGAGCGCCGGCGCCAACCGCGGTGCCGGCCTCGACAAGGCCACGGCCAGCACCTCGCCGGCCACCATGACCAATGCCGGCGCCACCTTCTCGTACGAGCTCGACCTGTTCGGCCGCCTCTCGCGCGCCAGCGACGCGGCACGGCTCGACGCGGCCGGCCGTGAGGCGCTGCTGCAGAGCACGCGGCTGGCGGTGCAGGCCGAGGTGGCGCAGACCTACCTCACGCTGCGCGCCCTCGATGCCGAGCGCGTGCTGGTGCGCGAGCAGGTCGAGGCCTACCGCGACACGCTGCGCCTGTCGCAGCGCCGCCAGCAGGCCGGCGACATCGCCGAGCTCGACGTGGCGCGCGTGCAGACCGAGGTCTCGTCGACCGAGTCGGACGCGCTGGCGATCGATCGCCAGCGGGCCCAGGTCGAGCATGCGCTCGCGGTGCTGGTGGGCGATTCGGCCTCGAGCTTCGGCGTGCGGCCGGCCGACTGGACCACCGCGCTGCCCGCGATCCCGCCCGGCGTGCCGGCCACGGTGCTGACGCGCCGGCCCGACGTGTCGGCCGCGCAGAACGCGGTGTTCGCGGCCCAGTCGCGCGTGGGCGTGGCGCAGGCCGCGTGGTTCCCGGACATCTCGCTGACCGGCGCGGCCGGCTATGCCTCGCCCGAGGTCGGCGACCTGTTCAAGTGGTCGGCCCGCTCGTGGGGCGTGGGCGCGCTGCTGTCGCTGCCCATCTTCGACGGCGGCCGCCGCGAGGCCGGGCTGCAGAGCGCCAACGCGCAGCTCGACGGCGCGCTGGCCAGCTACCGCAACCAGGTGCTGGTGGCCTTCCAGGAGGTCGAGGACCAGCTGTCGTCGATCCGCATCCTGCAGGAGCAGTCGGGCGTGCAGGCCACGGCCGTGGCCTCGGCCGCGCGCGCGACCAGCCTGTCGGACACGCGCTACCGCAACGGCTACATCAGCCAGCTCGACCTGCTCGACGCGCGCCGCAGCGAGCTGCGCAACCGGCGCCAGGCGCTGCAGGTGAAGTCGGCGCAGTACCAGGCGGCCGTGGGGCTGATCCGCGCGATCGGCGGCGGCTGGGACGTGCCGGGCGCTGTGGCCTCGGGCGACGGCGCCCCGCGCGGCCCGCAAAGCTGAGGCCCTACGCGCCCCGCTTCGGCCAGCGGTGGCGCGTGCCGCCCGAGCGGCGGTCGGCCTTCTCGGGCACCACGCCCTGCGCGCTCAGCGCGCTGCCGCGCTGCTCGAGCCGCCGCAGGCATTGCAGGAAGATCTCGACATGCCCGGCCGGCAGGCCGTCGAGCAGCCCGGTGTTGAGCTCGGCGATGCGCGGGAACAGCTCGTTGAACAGCTGCAGCCCCGCGGCGCTCAGCCGCACATGGACCTCGCGCCGGTCCTCGTCGTCGCGGCGCCGTTCCACCAGCTGCTTCTCGACCAGGCTGCGCAGCCCGCGCGAGGTGCGCACGCGGTCCAGGCTCAGGCAGTCCGACAGCGCCGAGGGTGTGATTTCGCCGGTCTGCGCGAGCATCGCGACCATGCCCCACTCGCGGCGCGTGATGCCGAAGCCGCCCTCGACCAGGCGCGTGGCCATGCCGCCGCCGGTGCGCGCGGCGCGCGCGAGCCGGTAGAGCAGCAGGTCGTCGAGGCAGCGGGGCGCAAGCAGCGCGGCCGCGTCGGGAAAGGCAGGAGAGGAAGAACTCACGAAGCGGTGCGGGTGTGTGGCGGCGCCGCCGCGGCGCCCGATGATGGATTAGATCAACTATTTGTTACCTGCATATAAACAGCGTAACAAAAGCCGGCTACCAGCCGCCGGCGTGAGGAGATCCCCCCGTGCCCTTTTTCCCCTCCCGGCGACGACTCGCCGCCTGCTGCCTCGCGCTCGCGATCGGCGGTGTCCTGGCGCCCGCACAGGCGCAAAGCCTCGAGAGCCCGCTCACGCTGGTCGTCGGCTATGCGCCCGGCGGCAGCACCGACCGCATCGCGCGGCTGATCGCCGAGCGGCTCGGCCCCAAGCTCGGCGTGGCGGTCACGGTCGAGAACCGCGCGGGCGAGGGCGGCCGGCTCGCGGCCAAGCAGCTGCGGCGCTCGGCCGCGACCGAGAACGTGCTGATGCTCGGCAACCCGGCCGTGATGGTGGTGGCGCCGCTGGTGTTCAAGGACGCGGGCTACGACCCCGACAAGGACTTCGTGCCCGTCACGCAGGTCAGCAGCTACGACTTCGCGCTGGCCGTGGGGCAGAAGCTGCAGCTCGACCGCGCCATGTTCCTCGTGGGCCGGCTCTGGGCCCATCCCGAGGAGGCGATCTTCGGCGTGCCGGCCACCGGCAGCCTGCCGCACTTCTTCGGCCTGATGGTGGGCGATGCGCTGAGCGTGCAGCCGCAGATCAAGGGCTATGGCGGATCGGCGCCGCTGGCGGCCGACCTGACCGGCGGCTCGCTGCCGATCGCCATCGACACGCTGGACTCGCTCTATGCGCAGCACGTGGCCGGCAAGATCCGCATCCTGGCCGTGTCGGGCAAGAAGCGCGCGAGCTTCGCGCCCTCGCTGCCGACCTTCCGCGAGGCCGGCATGAAGATCGATGCCGACGGCTGGAACACCTTCTTCGCGCCGAGCAGCATGCCGCCGGCCAAGGTGCAGCTGCTGGCCGCGAAGATCCGCGAGGTGATGCAGGACCCTGGGCTACAGAAGGCGGCCGATGCGCTCTACATCACGCCGGTGGTCAGCAGCAATGCCGAGACGGTGCAGATGCTCAAGGCCTACCGGCAGCAGTGGGAACCGGTGGTGCGGCGCTCGGGCTTCGCGCCCTGAACGCGCGCATTCAGGCGTCGGGATCGGACGGCCGCGCGGCGCTGATCTTCTGCAGCTCCGCCACGCCCATCACCAGCGCATTCGAGTAGCTGGCCTCGGCGCGCGCCGCGCGGCGGTAGACGCGGTAGTCGAGCACGTCGGCCTCGCCGCTGTCCAGCGCCTCGAGCAGGACCCAGTGGAAGCGGTCCGGTTCGGGTTCTTCGACGGTGAGGGCCAGGTCGTTGAGGGCGGGCATGGGGCGGGGTCGCGGGGCGTTGTGACGAAGAAGCCCTGTATACGGAGGATTCGCCGAACCGGATGCGGCGCGTGGGTTCACCGGGCCGGTTGCGTGACGGAAGCCGCATTCCGGCGTTGCGTTTCGGGCACCCGCGCGCGCTCAACGACAATCCCGCCATGAATTTCCAGGCAGCGGCGGCGCCGGCGAGCGCGCGAGAGCACACCGGCGGGGCGCGTTGCGTGATGGTGCTGGGCACGACCAGCGGTGCCGGCAAGAGCTGGATCGCGACCGCGCTGTGCCGCTGGTACGCGCGCCAGGGCCTCAAGGTGGCGCCCTACAAGGCGCAGAACATGAGCAACAACGCGCGCGTGGTCGAGGGCGGCGAGATCGGCAGCGCCCAGTACTTCCAGGCGCTCGCGGCCCGCGCGCGGCCCGAGGTGCGCATGAACCCGCTGCTGCTCAAGCCCGAGCGCGACACCCACAGCCAGGTGGTGCTGATGGGGCAGGTCGACGAGGCCCTGTCGGCGCTGCCGTGGCGCGGGCGCAGCGAGCGCGTGTGGCCGCAGCTCGCGCGTGCGCTCGACGAGCTGCGCGCCGAGAACGACGTGGTCGTGATCGAGGGCGCCGGCTCGCCGGCCGAGATCAACCTGATGGCCAGCGACATCGTCAACCTGCGCATCGCGCGCCATGCCCGGGCGCGCTGCCTGCTGGCCACCGACATCGACCGCGGCGGCGCCTTCGCCCATCTCTACGGCACCTGGGCGCTGCTGCCCGAGGCCGACCGCGCGCTGCTCGCGGGCTTCGTGCTCAACAAGTTCAGGGGCGATGCCTCGCTGCTCGCGCCCGCGCCCGAGCAGCTGCGCGAGATGACCGGCGTGCCCGTGGTCGCGACCCTGCCGATGTGGTGGCAGCACGGCCTGCCCGAGGAGGACGGCGTGTTCGACGACCGCAGCCGCTCCTCGGGCGCCGTGACGCGCACCGTGGCCGTGATCGCCTATCCCCGCATCAGCAACCTCGACGAGTTCCAGCCGCTGAAGAACGTGCCCGGCGTGCGCCTGGTCTGGGCCCGCGCGCCGGCCGACGTGGCCGGCGCCGACTGGATCGTGCTGCCCGGCTCCAAGCACACCAGCGGCGACCTGGCCTGGCTGCGCGCGCAGGGGCTCGACCGCGCGGTGGCCGAGCATGCGGCGCGCGGCGGCGCGGTGCTCGGCGTCTGCGGCGGGCTGCAGATGCTCGGCGAGGCGCTGGTCGATCCGCACGGCATCGACGGCAATGCGCCCGGCCTGGGCCTGCTGCCGCTGGTGACGGTGTTCGAGCGCGACAAGACCGTGCGCCGCCGCGAGGCCGCCTTCGGCACGCTGGCGGGCGCCTGGGCCGCGCTGTCGAACGTGGCGGTGGCCGGCTACGAGATCCACCACGGCCAGACCGCGGCCCATCCGCAGATGGCCGGCGACGGCGGCGCGGTGATGCCCGAGGGGCTGGCCTGGCAGAACGCGCGCGGTAACGTGCTCGGGCTCTATCTGCACGGGCTGTTCGAGGACCCCGCGGCGCTGCAGGCGCTGTTCGGCGTCGCGGCGCCCACGCTCGACGCCACCTTCGACGGCCTGGCCGACTTCATCGACAACCACTTCGACGCCGGCGTGCTCGCCGGCCTCATTGCATGACCCACGACGACCTTCTTCCCGCGGTGCCCGACATCGCCGACGCCGCGCTCGCGGCCCGGCTGCAGGCCGCGCTCGACAACAAGACCAAGCCGCTGGGCGCGCTCGGCCGGCTCGAGGCGCTGGCGCTGCGCCTGGGCACGATCCTCGGCACCGAGTCGCCGACGCTCGAGGCGCCGCAGATGCTGGTCTGCGCGGCCGACCACGGACTGGCGGCGCGCGGTGTCTCGGCCTATCCGAGCGACGTGACCTGGCAGATGGTCGAGAACTTCCTGGCTGGCGGCGCGGCCGTCAGCGTGCTCGCGCGCCAGCACGGCCTGGCGCTGACCGTGGCCGACTGCGGCGTGCGGCGCGACTTCCAGCCGCGGCCCGGCCTGGTGCAGCGGCGCATCGCGCCAGGCACCGCCGATGCCTCGGCCGGTCCCGCGATGAGCGCCGCCCAATGCGCGCAGGCCATCGCCAACGGCCGCGAGATCGTGCGCGCGCTGCCGGGCAATGCGCTGCTGCTCGGCGAGATGGGCATCGGCAACAGCTCGGCCGCCGCGCTGCTGCTGGCGCGTCTGGCCGATATCGACATCGACCGCTGCACCGGCGCCGGCACCGGGCTCGACGCCGACGGGCTGGCGCGCAAGCGCGCCGTGCTGCGCGAGGTGCTGGCGCTGCATGCCGGCGCCACAGCGCCGCTCGACGCGCTGGCCGCGCTCGGCGGCTTCGAGATCGCGACGCTGGTCGGCGCGGTGCTGCAGGCGGCCGAGGAGCGGCGCGTGATCGTGCTCGACGGCTTCATCGCGAGCGCCGCCGTGCTGGTGGCGCAGGCATTGCGACCGCATGTGGCGCAGCGCTGCGTGGCGGCCCATGTCTCGGCCGAGCCGGGCCATGCGCTGCTGCTCGAGCGGCTGCAGCTCGAGCCGCTGCTGAACCTGGGCCTGCGCCTGGGCGAGGGCTCGGGCGGCGCGCTGGCCTGGCCGCTGCTCGAGTCGGCCTGCCGCATCGTGCGCGAGATGGCGAGCTTCGAATCGGCCGGCGTCTCGCGCAAGGACGCCTGAGATCGATGAGCGGCCTGCGGCACTTCCTGCTCGCGCTGCAGTTCTTCACGCGCGTGCCGGTCACGGGCCGGCTCGCGTCCTGGGTCGGCTACAGCCCGCAGATGCTTCGCGCGAGCGCGGCGCACCTGCCGGGCATCGGCTGGCTGGCCGGCGGCGTGGCGGCGCTGGTGTTCGTGGGCGTGGCGATGGGCCTGCCCGGCTTGGCGGGCGCGTTCGCGGCTGCGGTGCTGAGCACGGTCGCGACCGTGCTGCTGACCGGCGCCTTCCACGAGGACGGCCTGGCCGACGTGGCCGATGGCCTGGGCGGTTCGGCCGACCGGGCGCGCGCGCTCGAGATCATGAAGGACTCGCGCATCGGTGCCTTCGGCGCGATCGCGCTGGTGCTGGCGCTGGGCCTCAAGTGCGCGCTGATCGCGGTGCTGGCCGGCGGCGGGTTGCACGCGGTGGCCGCGGCCATCGTCGGCGCGCATGTGCTGTCGCGGCTCGCGCCGCTCGCCTTGATCCGCTGGCTGCCCTATGTGGGCGACAGCGGCGCGAGCAAGGCCAAGCCGCTGGCCGATGCGATCAGCGGCGGCGCGCTCGCGATCGGCGTGCTGTGGGCGCTGCCCGCGCTGGCGCTGCTCGCGTTGTCGCACGGCGCGGCCCATGCGCTGGCGGCGCTGCTCTCGGCGGCGCTGGCGGCGCTGTGGATGGCGCGGCTCTTCCGGCGCCGGCTGCAGGGCTTCACGGGCGACGGGCTGGGTGCCACGCAGCAGGTCTGCGAGATCGCGATCTACCTCGCGCTGGCATGGCGGGCATGAGCATGCGCAGGCTCTGGCTGCTGCGGCATGCGCCGGTGATTGCCGAAGCGGGCCTGTGCTACGGCGCGAGCGATCTCGAGGCCGAGGCCGAGGCCACGCGCGCGGCCGCCGAGCGCATCGCGCGGGAGCTGCCGCCGGGGCTCGCCGTGCTGTCGTCGCCGCTGCGGCGCTGCGCCGCGCTGGCCGGCGCGATCGCCGCGCTGCGGCCCGACCTCGCCGTGCAGCACGACGCGCGCATCGCCGAGATGGATTTCGGCGCCTGGGAAGGGCAGTCCTGGTCGGCCATCGCGCGCGCCGAGCTCGATGCCTGGACCGCCGACTTCGCCGACACCCGCGCCGGCGCGCATGGCGAGAGCGTGCGTGTCTTCATGGCACGCGTGGCCGGCGCCTACGACGAGTGGCAGGCCGGGCAGGGCGATGCGCTGTGGGTCGCGCATGCGGGCGTGCTGCGGGCCGTGTCGCTGCTGCACGCGGGCACGCGCTGTCCGCGCGATGCCACCGAGTGGCCGTCGACGCCGCTGCCCTTCGGCGGCTGGCAGGTGGTCGAGCTTCGGCCGGCCTGATGCGGCTTCAGCGCTTGGGTGCCGGCGTCTTCGGCTTGTAGTCGCAGTAGGTCGACACCGCGCAGTCCCAGCAGCGCGGCGTGCGCGCCACGCAGACATAGCGCCCGTGCAGGATCAGCCAGTGGTGCGCATGCAGCCGGTATTCGAGCGGCACGCGTTTCTCGAGCTTGAGCTCGACCTCCAACGGGTTCTTGCCCGGCGCCAGCCCTGTGCGGTTGCCGACGCGGAAGATGTGGGTGTCGACCGCGATCGTGGCTTCGCCGAACGCCACGTTGAGCACCACGTTGGCGGTCTTGCGGCCCACGCCGGGCAGCGCCTCGAGCTCGGCGCGCGTGCGCGGCACCTCGCCGCCGTGCTGTTCGACCAGCATGCGGCAGGCCTCGATCAGGTGCTTGGCCTTGCTGCGGTACAGCCCGATGGTCTTGATGTAGCCCTCCAGGCCCTCGACGCCGAGGTCGAGGATCGCCTGCGGCGTGTTGGCCACGGGGAACAGCTTGCGCGTCGCCTTGTTCACGCCCACGTCGGTGGCCTGCGCCGACAGCAGCACGGCGGCCAGTAGCTCGAAGGGCGTGTCGTATTCGAGTTCGGTCTCGGGCGTCGGGTTGGCGGCCTGCAGGACGGCGAAGAAGGGCGCGATGTTTTCTTTTTTCATGGGGCGGGACAAAGGCAGGCGCAATATATCGCTGAAACGGGAATGACCTACGCAACTTAATTTCCCGCGGCTTTCGCCACAATGGCGGCCAGAAAGTGAGACTGACCATGCAATTCGCCTCCCGCCTCGACAACGTCGAAACCTCCGCCATCCGCGAACTCTTCAAGCTGCTGGGCAAGCCCGGCATCATCAGCTTCGCGGGCGGCTTCCCCGACAGCGCGATGTTCGACGTCGAGGGCCTCAAGGAGGCGAGCCAGAAGGCACTCACCGAGGAGGCCGGCGGCGCGCTGCAGTACGGCGCCACCGAAGGCTACGAGCCGCTGCGCGCGCAGCTCAGCGCCTTCATGAAGACCAAGGGCGTCGAGGTCGACCCCAGCGGCCTGATCGTCACCACCGGCAGCCAGCAGGCGCTCGATCTGCTGGGCAAGACCATGATCTCGCCCGGCGACAAGGTGATCGTCGAGGGCCCGACCTTCCTCGCCACCATCCAGTGCTTCCGCCTCTACGGCGCGCAGCTCATCAGCGCGCCGATCGATGCCAACGGCGTGAAGACCGACGAGCTCGAGAAGCTGATCGCCGAGCACAAGCCCAAGTTCGTCTACCTGATCCCCACCTTCGGCAACCCCAGCGGCGCGATGCTGAGCCTGGAGCGCCGCAAGAAGGTGCTCGAGCTGGCCGTCAAGTACCAGACGCTGATCGTCGAGGACGACCCCTACGGCGACCTCTACTTCGGCGAGGCGCCGCCCCCGTCGATCATGGCGCTGAGCAAGGACGTGCCCGGCAGCCGCGAGCTGCTCGCGCACTGCGGCAGCCTCAGCAAGGTGCTGAGCCCGGGCCTGCGCATCGGCTGGATGATCGCGCCGGCCGAACTGCTGGCCAAGGCCACCATGTGCAAGCAGTTCAGCGACGCCCACACCAGCACCTTCTCGCAGGCCACCGCGGCCCAGTACCTCAAGAGCGGCCGCATGCCGGCCACGCTGGCGCATGTGCGCGAGGTCTACGGCCAGCGCGCCAAGGCCATGGGCCAGGCGCTGCAGCGCGAGCTCGGCGATGCGGTGAGCTTCACCCAGCCCAATGGCGGCCTGTTCTTCTGGGCCCGCCTCACGGGCGCCAACGGCAAGCTGGCCAACGCCAACGAACTCGCCAAGCGCGCGATCGAGAAGCTGGTTGCCTTCGTGCCCGGCGCGCCGTTCTATGCCGAGAACCCCGACGTGGCGACCCTGCGCCTGAGCTTCGCGACCGCCGACGTGGCGAAGATCGAAGAGGGCGTCAAGCGCCTCGGCCAGGCGCTGTAAGGCCGGTTCTCAGGGCGAGCGGTGCAGCCGGGGCGCCGCGAGCAGCGCCAGGTTGTCCGCGATGGCCGCATCCACGTTCGGATAGAGGCCTTTCATCTTCGAGAGCGTCATGATGGTCTGCAGCGCCTTCAGGTCCTTGACCGAGGGCGCGACCTTGATCTGCGCGATGGCCGCGGTGGGATTGCCGCCGTTGATCAATGCCATCACCTTGCTTGCCCAGTCGTTCGCGCGCGCCATGTCTTTCACCTGCTTTCCGTTGAGCCGCCGACTGTACACAGTGGCGCGGCGGGGCATTGGTTACCATCACCCATGAGAAAAACCTTCCAGCTTCAGGTCGAGGGCAAGCACCCCGACCGCCTCCTCGAAGCCATCAAGCACGAAATCCGCAAGTACATCAAGCGCGAGCGTGGCCATGCACTGCCAGCCGGCGCCGATTTCTGGGACTTCGATTGCCGCTTCGGCAGCACCGCCGACAACGCCGAGACCATCCACCTGTCGGCCATCACCGCCAGCATCGACCACGTGGTGGCCGAGGGCGGCAAGCAGTTCTACCTCGAGATCCTCGCGAAGCCGGCCACGCGCAAGGCGCGGCCGGCGGAACCGTCCGACGCTGAATAGTCCTACGGGCATCGAGCGCGCATGGAGGCAAGGCCCTCCTGGCGCCCGGTGGTAGAAAACCGGTTCGACGGGCGATGACCGGCATCGCCTTCCCCTCCACGGTCGACACGGGGCATTGCATGATCAAGACGGCGGCGAAGTCATTCCTGGGAGCACTCGGCTACACCATGCAGCGAACGTCGACCGCACAGGCGGCGCGCGCCGACATCGACGCCGGCCTGGCCGAGATCGGCGCGAAGACACGGCGGATCGATCAGCTCGAAGCCACCCTTGCCGACGGCGCGATGCGGTTGGCGTCGCTCGAGCGGGACCTCGCCCATGCCCACGGCGGCCTGGAATCCCTGGGCCTGCGGGCGCCGTTCACCTGTCCCGCGTGCGGCGGCCATGAGGCGCTCAAGATGATCAAGCACTACCACGGCGACCTGGTCAAGTGCTTGGGCTGCAAGGCGCAACTGATGTGGCCGCTGCCGTCCAACGAGGAACTGGCCGCCATCTATGGCGCCCGGAACGCCTTCACCGACATCGGCGACGACGATGTGGCGCGCTACCGGGCCGATCCGTCGGACAAGGCCAACCATGCCCGGCACATTGCCCGCATCCTCGAGCGATTCGGCCAGCCCGGCGATGCCACCGTGATCGAGGTCGGCTGCATGCACGGCCTGGTCATGCTGGAGCTCGGAAAGCTCGGGTACGACTGCATCGGCGTCGATCCCTCGCCCGAAGGGATCGCGTTTCTCAACGCCAATGGAGGGCGCGGCTATTGCGGCACCCTGTCCGATGCGGCCCTGTCCCTGCCGCGCGCGAACGCGGTGGTGAGCTTTCACGCACTCGAGCACATGCCCGATCCCTATGCGGCGCTGCGGCGTATCCATGACCTGTTGCTGCCGGGCGGCGTGCTCGACATCGCGGTGCCCTGCTGGGGCGGTCTGGTCGCGCAGCGACGGCTCGACCGATGGAAGTGGTTCGCGCCGCCGTTCCATCTCCACTACTTCACCGAGGAGGCCTTGCTGCCCTTCCTCGCGTCGATCGGCTTCGAGGTGCGCGAGCTCACCGGCGTGACCGGGGAGCACGAGGTCGACGAGCTGTCCGATGCCTTCGGCCTGAAGGAGGCATTGCCGCCCGCCGAACGCCTGGCGGCGATGGACCTGATGCGCAAGCTGCGGTTGGGCGAAGCCCTGGAAGTGACGGCCGTGCGCGTCACTCCCGCCGCCTAGGTCATCGGGTCAGCGCCTGCGCCAGCCGCAGGCCGTGCCGCTGCTCCACCTCCTGCAGCGAACGCGCGATCGACGGGTGCAGCCGCACCCCGTCCCTCGATTGCGCCTCCCGACGCTTCAACCCGCCTTCGCCCGGCAGCCGCACCGGCTTCGCCGGGTCGATGGGCGCATTGCCGCGGCAGCGTTCGGCGACCTCGTCCATCTGCCGCAGGAACGCCGCCTTGCCGCCGAAGGCATGCAGGTCATGCAGCGTGACGTGCACCGTCGCGCCCCAGCCCTCGGGTGGATCGGCGCGGCCATGGCCGGCGAGGCCGCCGGTCAGCGCCTCCACCAGCAGCGCCATGCCGTAGCCCTTGTGGCCATGGCTCAGGCCGCCCACCGGCAGCAAGGTGCCGGGCGGGCTGTCGAACAGCACCTGCGGATCGTTCGAGGGCCGGCCCTGCGCATCGATCAGCCACTGCTCGGCGAAGGTCTCGCCGGCCGCGCGCTTGCGGTTGCTCATGCCGTTGGTGGTGATCGAGGCCGAGATGTCGACCATCACGCCGCCCTGCGAGAGCCCGAAGCCCAGCGCCAGCGGGTTGGGCGTGAACACGGCCTGCGTGCCGCCGAAGGGCGCGACGCTCGCGGTGTTGGGGTCGGAGCAGGCCAGCAGCATCAGCATGTCCTCCTGCAGCGCGCGCAGCATGTAGACCGCGAGGCAGGCGATGTGGTGGCTGCGGCGGATCACCAGCGAGGCGGTGCCGAGTTCGCGGGCGCGCGGGATCAGCAGGTCGAGGCCTTGCTCCATGAGCCAGGGGCCGGGCAGGCGCCGGCCGTCCCACAGCACGGCGGCGGGGCGGTCCGACAGCACCTCGGGCACACCCTCGCGCGCCATGCCGCCCGCCTCGAGTTCCTTCGCATAGCCCGCGAGCAGCGCGAGGCCGTGGGTGTCGTGGCCCAGCAGGTCGCCCTCGACCAGCGTGCGCGCCACGCTCGCGGCCATCGGCGCGGCGAGGCCGCACTTCTGCAGCAGGGCATCGGCATAGGCGACCAGCGCCGGCGCGTTGTAGAGGGGGGCTTCGGACGAGGGGACGGCTTGGTTCATGCCGCCATTCTGGGTCACTCGGGCTTGATGTTGGCGATGGCCGCGATCTTGCGGAAGCGCGCGATCTCCTCGAGGTGGAAGCGCTGCATCTTCTCGGGCGGGTAGGGCATGAGCTCGGCGCCCGACTTGCGCACGAAGGCGCGTGCGTCCTCGGTGGCCAGCGTCTTCTGCAGTGCCTCGGCGAGTTTCGCGGTGATGTCGTCGGGCGTCTGCGAACGCACGTAGAACGACACCCAGCTGTACTGCACGTACTCGTTGAAGCCCTTCTCGCGGATCGTCGGCACGCTCGGCAGGTCGGGGTTGCGCGCTTCGCCCGAGACCGCGAGCGGGCGCAGCTTGCCGCCCTTGATCAGCGGCATCGCGCCGCCGAGGTCGACCAGCGCGAAGTCGAGCTGGTTGCCGATCACGTCGGTCATGATCGGCGCCTGTCCCTTGTAGGGCACGTTGGTGAAGTCGCCGCCGGCCACGTTGGCGAGCCAGGCCGCCGCGAGCTGGTAGCCCGCGGAGTAGGTGCCGACGGTGAGCGACTTGCTCTTGCTGGCAGCCAGCAGCGCCTCGATGCTCGCGAACGGCGAGTCGTTCGAGACCACCACCACGTTCATGCCGCGCGTCAGGCCCGACACCGGCTTGTAGTCCTTCACCGAGTCGTAGCCCAGGTCCTTGATGGTCAGCGGGTTCACGGCCATCGGCGAGTTGCTCGCCAGCAGCAGCATGTAGCCGTCGGCCGGCGCGTTCTTCACCTGCTGCAGCGCGATGATGCCGTTGGCGCCGGGCTTGTTCTCGACCACCACCGCCTGGCCGAGCTGCACGGCGAGCTGGTCGCCGAAGTAGCGCGCCGAGTTGTCCGAGCCGCTGCCGGGCGTGAATGGCACCACGATCTTGATCGGCCGCGTCGGGAAGGCCGTGCCCTGCGCGAAGGCCGGTCCCGCCACCGCCGCGCCCGCCGTACCCGCCAATGCCAGCAACAGCCGGCGCCTGCTTGTCTCCATTTTTTTTGCTCCTGAGTTCGTGACTGAACCGGTCGTTCGCCGACCTGCCCGGGCTTCGGGCTGGCCAAATAATAATACATATGTGCTTTTAAAAAACATGTATCTGTTATATCGTTGAAAAAGAACAGCCAGACAGGAGTCCCATGAGCACAGCAGCGAATCCGTCCGACCTCTCGATCCACCGCGCCGGCCACACGGCCACGGTGGAGATGTGCCGGCCGCCCCACAACTTCTTCGACCTCGCGCTGATCTCGGCGCTGGCCGAGGCCTTCGAGTCGCTGCAGGCCGACCCGGCATGCCGCGCCATCGTGCTGGCGGCGCAGGGGCGCTCCTTCTGCGCGGGCGCCGATTTCTCGTCGCCCACGCCCGCGGCCGGCGCGCGGCGCGACCCGGGCGAGCTCTACCGGCAGGCGATCCGGCTGTTCGCGGTGACCAAGCCGGTGATCGCGGCGGTGCAGGGCCCGGCCGTGGGCGGCGGGCTGGGGCTCGCGCTGGTGGCCGATTTCCGCGTCGCCTGTGCCGAGGCGCGCTTCAGCGCCAACTTCGCGCGCCTGGGCTTCCACCCGGGCTTCGCGCTGAGCCACACGCTGCCGCGCCTGGTCGGCGCGCAGCAGGCCGCGCTGCTGCTCTATACCGGCCGCCGCATCGACGGCGCCGAGGCGCTGCGCATCGGCCTGGTCGACGAGCTGGCGCCGCAGGACCAGGTGCGCGAGCGCGCCCAGGCATTGGCCGGGGAGATCGCGATCTCGGCGCCGATCGCGGTCGAGTCGACGCGCGCGAGCCTGCGCGTCGGGCTGGTCGAGGCGGTGCGTGCCGCGGTCGAGCGTGAGGCCGGCGAGCAGCGCCAGCACTTCCAGACCCAGGACTTCCGCGAGGGCGTGGCTGCGATGGCGCAGCGCCGCGATCCCGTCTTCGGACGTCATTGAGCCGCGTCGGAGCACGCCATGATCGATTTCGCACTCGATGAAGAACTCGCGCTGGTGGTCGAGACGGCCCAGCGTTTTTCCGACGAACAGCTGCTGCCCTCGCAGCGCGCCTTCGAGGCGCAGCGCGCGCTGCCCGAGGCCGTGCGGCGCGAGGCGGCCCAGATCGGCTTCGACCGCATCGACTGGCCCGAGTCCGCGGGAGGTGCCGGCCTCGGCGCGCTCGCGCGCGTGCTGGTGACCGAGCGGCTGGCGGCCGGCTGCCCCGGCGCGGCACTGGCGCTGCAGCCGGTCGGCGCGGTCGCGCAGGCGCTGCTGGCCTTCGGCGGCGAGGCGGCATTGCAGCGCCATCTGCAGCCGCTGCTGGCACGGCCCGATGCGCGCGCGGCGCTGGTGTTCGATGCGCGCGGCCAATGGACGAGCGATGGCGATGCGCTGAGCGGCCACGGGGCCTGGCTGCCGACCGACCGCATCGACCTGCTCGCGGTGCTGAGCCGCGACGGGCTGCGCCTGGTCACGCAGGGCATCGTGCTCACCGAGCTGCCCGGCGCCGGTCTGCGTGCCGCGGGCGCAAGCGAGCTGCGCGTGGACCGCGCGCCGGTCGAGGCCGCGTGGACCGATTCCGCGGCCGCCGCGCTCGCGCTGGCCCATGCGCGCGTGCAGCTCGCGGCGCTGCTGGTCGGCCAGATGCATGCGGCGGCCGACTATTCGCGCCGCTACGCGCTCGAGCGCGTCGCCTTCGGCAAGCCGATCGCGCACCACCAGGCGCTGGCCTTCCTGATCGTCGACATGCACAGCGCGGTGGACGCCGCGCGCCAACTGCTGCACGAGGCCGCCTGGCGGCTCGATGCCGGCCGGCCCGCGCGCGAGGCCGCGGCCACGGCGCTGATCGAGGCGATCGAGAACGCGGTCTTCATCGGCGCCAACGCGGTGCAGATCCTCGGCGGCGCGGGCTTCATGCGCGATTACCCGGTCGAGAAGCAACTGCGCGAACTGCGCGCGCTGGGCCTGCTGCTCGGCGGCGCCGATGCCGCGCGCGACGACGCGCTGCCGGCCGCGATCGCCGCGCCGATCGACTTTCTTGCCACCACCGACCCAACGACCCAGGGAGCCTGAGATGGATTTTTCGATCAGCGCTGACGACCAGGCCCGCCTGCAGACCCTGCGCCGCCTCGGGCGCGACGAGATGCGGCCCGCGGGCCGGCGCGCCGACCGCGCGGGCGCGCCGCTGCCGGTGGACGACCCCTTCTTCGTGCGCATGCTGGCCGAGGGCTTCGGCCGCACGCGTTGGCGCGCGGCCGACGCGGCACCCGACGGCGCGGATGCGCCCGCGCCCAACAAGGCCGGCTCGGCCGTGGCCCAGGTGCTGCTGGCCGAGGAGGGCGCCTACTGGGACCGCGGCATCGGCGTCGCGCTGCCGGGCCCGGGCCTGGGCGAACCGCCGATCCTCTCGATGGGAACGCCCGAGCAGAAGCAGCGCTTTCTCTCGCCCTTCGTGAATCCGCAGCGCCCGATCTGGGGTGCCTTCGCGATGACCGAGCCCTCGGGCGGTTCCGACGTGGCCAACATCAAGACCCGCGCGCGGCGCGACGGCGACCACTGGGTGCTCGATGGCGCCAAGTCCTTCTCGGGCAACTCGGGCCGCGCCGAATGGACCGTGGTGTTCGCCACCATCGATCCGGCGCTGGGCCGCGCGGGCCACCGCGCCTTCGTGGTCGAGCGCGGCACGCCGGGCTTCGGCGACTTCCGCATCGAGAAGAAGATGGGCCTGAAGGCCTACGAGTCGACCTCCTTCTTCCTCTCGGGCTGCCGCGTGCCCGCGGCCAACCTGCTCGGCGGCGAGGCGTACTACGAGCAACGCTCGGGCGGCTTCAAGGGCGCGATGAACACCTTCAACGCGGGCCGTCCGGCCATCGCCGGCATGGCGGTGGGCATCGGCCGCGCCGCGCTCGACGAGGCCGCGGCCTTCATGCAGGCCCAGGGCCTGGCCTCCGACCTGCGGCTGCGCGACCGGCTCGAGCGCTCGCGCCGCAAGCTCAAGGCCGCGCTGCTGATGGCGCTGCGCGCGGCCTGGCTGGCCGACCGGCGCCAGCCCAACATGCTCGAGGCCTCGGCCTCGAAGGCGCTCGCGCCGCCGGCCGCCTTCGAGGCCACGAGCTTCGCGATGGAGGTGCTGGGCCTGGCGGGCGGCCGCGGCGACCACCTGATCGAGAAGCTGTTCCGCGACGTGAAGGCGCTCGACATCGTCGAGGGCACGGGCCAGATCCAGCGCGTGGTGATGGCGCGGCATCTCGTGGGCCTGCCCAACTGAATCCCTCTTCCTTTCTCCCTATGACCGATACGACTTCCAATGCGCCCTCGGGCCCGCTCCAGGGCATCCGCGTGCTCGACCTCACGGCCGTGGTGCTCGGCCCGCTGGCCACCCAGATGCTGGCCGACTACGGCGCCGACGTGATCAAGGTCGAGCCGCCCGAGGGCGACATGATGCGCGCCAACGGCATCTCGCAGCACCCGGGCATGAGCTCGATCTTCCTGGCCGTGAACCGCAACAAGCGCTCGCTCGCGGTCGACCTCAAGTCGCCCGAGGGCGTGGCCGCGCTGCGCGCGCTGATCCCGCAGGTGGACGTGGTGGTGCACAACATGCGCGTGGCCGCGGTCGAGCGCCTCGGGCTCGGCTACGACGCGGTGGCGAAGCTCAATCCGAAGGTGGTGTATTGCGCCGCCACCGGCTTCGGCCAGGACGGTCCGCACCGCGACAAGCCGGCCTTCGACGACATCATCCAGGCCGCCTGCGGGCTGGTGGGCGTGGGTTCGGTGGGACGCGAGCAGCCCGACTACACGCCCAGCCTGATCGCCGACAAGACCACCGGCCTCGCGGTCTGCAACGCGGTGCTGGCGGCGCTGCTGCACCGCGAGCGCAGCGGGCAGGGCCAGTACGTCGAGGTGCCGATGCTCGAGACCATGGCGGCCTTCGTGCTGGCCGAGCACATGGGCGGCATGACCTTCCAGGGGTCGGCGGTGAAGGCCGGCTATCCGCGGCTGCTCGAGGGCGGGCGCAAGCCGGCGCGCACGCGCGACGGCTGGATCAGCATGCTGCCCTACACCGAGCGCCACTGGCAGGCCTTCTTCGTCGAGGTCGGCCAGCCCGAGCTGGCCGAGCGCTACAGCATCGCCAATCGGCAGGAGCGCAATGCGCAGGTGCGCGCGCTCTACGGCCACCTGCGCGAGCTGTCGCCGCTGAAGACCACGGCCGAGTGGATGGCGCTGTGCGAGAAGCTCGACATCCCGGCCACGCCGATCTATGCGCTCGACGACCTGCCCGCGCATCCGCATCTGAAGGCCGTGGGCCTGTTCGAGGACGCGCAGCATCCGACCGAAGGGCCGATCCGCCAGCTGCGGCCCACGGCGCGCTTCTCGGCCACGCCGACCCGCGTGTACCGCCAGGCGCCCACGGTGGGGCAGCACACCAGCGAGATCCTGCGCGAGGCCGGCCTCGGCGAGGAAGCCATCGCGCGGCTCAAGGCCAGCCGCGCGGTGGCCGGCGAGTGAGGGGCGGGGCATGAACTTCGAACTCGACGACGAGCACCGCATGCTCAAGGACCTGGTCGCGCGCTTCGTGCGCGACGAGCTGCTGCCGCTGGAGCCGGCGGTGCTGAAACGCGAAGCCGAGGGCGGGCAGCTGATGCTGAGGCCCGAGGAGCACGAGCGGCTCGATGCGCTCTCGCGCGAGCTCGGCCTCTGGGGGCTCGATGCGCCGGCCGAACTCGGGGGCTCCGACCTGCCGGTGACGGCGATGGTGGGCGTCAACGAGGAACTCGGCAAGACCATCGTGCCCTACGACCTGCCGCCCGATTCGCCGAACCTGCGCATGCTGCTGAAGACGGCCGACGCGGCGCAGACCGAGCGCTACCTCGCGCCCTATGCGCGCGGCGAGACGGTCTCGGCGATCGCCATCTCCGAGCCCGGCGCGGGCGCCGATCCGTCGGCGATGGGCACGCGCGCCGAGCGCGACGCGCAGGGCAACTGGGTGCTCAACGGCCGCAAGATCTGGATCAGCCGCGCCGCGCGCGCCGACTGGACCATCGTGATGGCCGTGACCGACAAGGCGCTCGGCTCGCGCGGCGGCATCTCGGCCTTCATCGTCGACAAGGACACGCCGGGCTTCATCGTCGAGCGCCGCATCCCGATGCTCGGCGGCGTGTCGACCTACGAGGTGGTGCTGCAGGACTGCCGCGTCGGCGCCGGCCAGCTGCTGGGCAAGGAAGGGCAGGGCTTCGCGCCGATGCAGGCGCGGCTGTCGAGCCGGCGCGTGCAGATGGCGGCTTGGTGCATCGGCCGCGCCCAGCGCGCGCTCGACATGGTCTGCGAGTACGCGCCGATGCGAAAGACCTTCGGCGCGCTGCTGTCCGACCGCCAGAGCGTGCAATGGGGCGTGGCCGATGCCGCCACGCGCATCCACGCCTGCCGCCTCATGACCTACGAGGCCGCCGCGCGCATCGACCGCGGCGAGGAGGCGCGCTCGCAGGTCTCGATGATCAAGGTCTACGCCACCGAGATGGCCTGGGACGTGATCGACATGGCGATGCAGGTCTTCGGCGCCATGGGCATGACCAAGGAAATGCCGCTGCAGCAGATGGCCAACGAGACCCGGCTGATGCGCATCTACGAAGGACCCAGCGAGGTGCACCGCTGGGTGGTGGCGCGCGAGCTCTTGGGCTCGCGGCGCTGAAGACAGGAAACCAGGAGACGACCCCATGAGTGATTTCTCTCGCGACCGCCGCCGGCTGCTGCTCGGCACCGGCGCGGCGCTGGCCGGTGCCGCGAGCTTGCCCGGCCTCGCGCAGGCGCAGGCCTTTCCCTCGCACGCCATGCGCTTCATCGTGCCGTTCCCGCCCGGCAGCGGCACCGACATCACGGCGCGCCTGTTCGCCAAGAGCATCGGCGACCTCTCGGGCCAGGCGGTGACGGTGGAGAACAAGCCCGGCGGCAACGGCTTCATCGGCGTGCAGACGGCGCTGAATCCGCCGCACGACGGCCACACGGTGTTCATCGGCAGCAACTCGACGCTGACCACCAACGCCGCCACCTTCCGCAAGCTGCCCTACGACCCGATCGCCGACTTCGCGCCGATCACGCTGCTGTCGCGCGGCGCCTGCCTGGTCATCGTGCCGGCCGCCTCGGCCCACCGTTCGCTGGCCGACCTCGTGGCCGATGCGCGCAAGCGGCCGGGCAAGCTCAACTACGCGAGCGGCTCCATGTCGTACACGCTCTACTCCGAATGGTTCAACGAGATGGCGAAGATCAAGACCGCCGGCATCAACTACAAGGGCGCGGGCGAGGCCGTCAACGCGGTGCTCACGGGCGAGGTCGATTTCGCGGTGGTCGATGCCACCGGCGCCAACGAGCTCGCGCGCTCGGGCCGCGTGCGGCCGCTGGCCTTCACCGCGCCCAAGCGCTCGATCGTGCTGCCCGAGGTGCCCACCGTCGGCGAGGCCGGCTATCCCGACTACCTCGCGTTCAACTGGGTTGCCGCCGCCGTGAGTTCGAAGGCGCCGCCGGCCGCGCTCGAGCAGCTCGGCGCGCTGTTCGCGAAGGCCGCGCAGACACCCGAGATCCAGGCCTACTACCGCAAGCAGGGCACCGAACTGATCATGTCCTCGGCGCCCGAACTGCGCCGCTACCAGGCCGAGGAGATCGAGCGCTGGAAGCGGCTGATGGGCATCACCGGCATCGAGTTGCAGTAGCATCGCGCGCGGTCCGGCCCGGGCGGTCGAGCGCGCAACATGCCGGCTGGGACCGCGGAGAACATGAAGTGGAGCAATCGGTCATCAAGACGGCGGGGCGGGTGTTTCAGGTGCTCGAGTACCTGCGGGAGGTGCGGCGGCCGGTGACGGTGCGCGAGATCTCCGAGCGGCTCGGCTACCCGCTGTCGAGCGCACAGGTGCTGCTCAAGAGCGTCGCCACGCTGGGCTATCTGCGCTACGACTCCTCGCTGCGCGCCTACCTCGCCACGCCGCGCCTGGCCTCGATCGGCGACTGGGTGATGGACTCGATGTTCCAGGGCGGGCAGTTGCTCACCGTGCTCGGCGATATCGCGCGCGAGACCGGCTTCACCGCCATCCTCGCGGTCGAGAACGACATCTACGCGCAATACGTGCACGTGATCTTCGGCAGCCGCGCGATCCAGTTCAACGTGCAACCCGGCACGCGCCGGCTGCTGTGCATGTCGGGCACCGGCTGGGCGCTGCTCGCGGCCAGCAGCGACGACCACGTGGCGCGCACCATCCATCGCAGCAATGCGCGCCTCAAGCCCGGCGGGCAGGACGTCGATGCCGACTACGTGAAGGCGCGCGTGCAGGAGACGCGCGAGCGCGGCTATGCGTTCTCGCGCGGCGTGGTCACCGAGGGCATCGGCATCATCGCGCTGGGTTCGGCTTCGAGCGCCTCGGGCGCGCGCTTCGCGGTCGGCGTGGGCGGCCTGGTGGAGCAGCTCGAGCGCGCGGCCGACACCGTGGTGCCGTCGATGCGCGAGCGGCTGCTGGGCACCGCGGCCAGGTCGCCGGCGGCCGGCAGCCCGGCCTGACCGGTCAGGGCCGGACGACCTCGAGCAGGCGGTCGAGCCCGCCTTCGTTGATCGCCACCATCGCCTGCTCGCGCACCTTGGGCTTGGCGTGGTAGGCCACCGACAGCCCGGCCTCGCCCATCATCGGCAGGTCGTTGGCGCCGTCGCCCACCGCGATGCATTCCTGTGCCGAGATGCCCATCAGCGAGGCCACCTCGAGCAGGGTGCGGCGCTTCTCGGCGCCGTCGCAGATGTCGCCCCAGCTCTGCATCGCGACCTGGCCCGTGAGCTGGCCGTCGGCCTCGTCGAGCAGATTCGAGCGCGCGAAGTCGATGCCCAGGCGCTCCTTCACGCGGTTGGCAAAGAAGGTGAAGCCGCCCGAGACCAGCAGCACCTTGAGGCCCGCCGCCTTGCAGGCCGCCACCAGTTCGGCCGCGCCGGGGTTGAGCTTCAGCCGCTCGTCGTAGACCTGCTGCAGCGCGCCGACCGGCACGCCTTTCAGCAGCGCGACGCGGCGACGCAGGCTTTCCTTGAAGTCCTTGATCTCGCCACACATCGTGGCCTCGGTGATCGCGGCCACCTCGGCCTTCTTGCCGACGGCATCGGCGATCTCGTCGATGCACTCGATGCTGATCAGCGTCGAGTCCATGTCGAAGGCGATGAGCTTGAAGTCCTGGAGGGCGAGCGGCGGCGAAAAACGCTGCAGGACGAGGCCAGGGGAGATTTCTGCGACGGCGCTCATGCGGGAATGCTTTCCTTGGTGGTGGGTTGGCCCAGGCTGCGCAACACATCGCGCACCATCTGCGCCCGCTCCTTCGGCTCCTTGAGCTCGCGCTCGATGCGCAGCTTCTCGTTGCCGGCCAGCTTGATGTGCTTGTTCTTCTGGATCAGGTGGATGATCGCCATCGAGTCGACCGGCGGATCCTTCTTGAAGGTGATGTTGATGACGCCCGGCGCCGCGTCGACCTTGACCACGCCGTAGGGCCGCGCGAGCACGCGCAGGCGGTGGGTGTCGATCAGGGTCTGGGCCTGCGGCGGCAGCTTGCCGAAGCGGTCGACGATCTCCTCCAGCAGGGTGTCGATCTGGTCGGGGTTCTTCGCGGTGGCGAGCTTCTTGTAGAACGACAGCCGCAGGTGCACGTCGCCGCAGTAGTCGTCGGGCAGCAGGGCGGGGGCGTGCAGGTTGATCTCGGTCGTGACCGACAGCGGCGACAGCAGGTCGGGTTCCTGCCCGGCCTTGAGCGAGCGCACGGCCTCGCTGAGCATCTCGTTGTAGAGCTGGAAGCCGATCTCCATCATGTTGCCGCTCTGGTTCTCGCCGAGCACCTCGCCGGTGCCGCGGATCTCGAGGTCGTGCATCGCGAGGTAGAAGCCCGAGCCCAGCTCCTCCATCTGCTGGATCGCGTCGAGCCGCTGCGCCGCCTGCTTGGTCAGGCCCTCGGTGTCGGGCACCATCAGGTAGGCATAGGCCTGGTGGTGCGAACGGCCGACGCGGCCTCGCAGCTGATGCAGCTGCGCCAGGCCGAACTTGTCGGCGCGGCTCATCACGATGGTGTTGGCGGTCGGCACGTCGATGCCGGTCTCGATGATGGTCGAGCACAGCAGCAGGTTGTAGCGCTGGGCCACGAAGTCGCGCATCACGCGCTCGAGCTCGCGCTCGGGCATCTGGCCGTGGGCCACGGCGATGCGCGCCTCGGGCAGGATCTCCTCGAGCTTCTGGCGCCGGTTCTCGATGGTCTCGACCTCGTTGTGCAGGAAGTAGACCTGGCCGCCGCGCTTGAGTTCGCGCAGCACGGCCTCGCGGATCACGCCGGTGCCCTCGTTGCGGACGAAGGTCTTGATCGCGAGCCGGCGCTGCGGCGCGGTGGCGATCACGCTGAGGTCGCGCAGGCCCTCGAGCGCCATGCCCAGCGTGCGCGGGATCGGCGTGGCGGTGAGCGTGAGCACGTCGACCTCGGCGCGCAGCGCCTTCATCGCCTCTTTATGGCGCACGCCGAAGCGGTGCTCCTCGTCGATGATCAGCAGCCCGAGGTTCTTGAACTTGACCGACTCCGAGAGCAGCTTGTGGGTGCCGACCACGATGTCGACCGTGCCCTCGGCCAGACCCTTGGCGGCGGTCGTGATTTCCTTGGTTGAACGGAAGCGGCTCATCTCGGCCACCTTCACCGGCCACTTGGCGAAGCGGTCGACCAGCGTCTGGTAGTGCTGCTCGGCCAGCAGCGTGGTGGGCGCGAGGAAGGCCACCTGCTTGCCGCCGGTGACCGCGATGAAGGCGGCGCGCAGCGCGACCTCGGTCTTGCCGAAGCCGACGTCGCCGCAGACCAGGCGGTCCATCGGCTGCGGCGAGATCATGTCCTGCACCACGGCATGGATCGCGGCCTTCTGGTCGGCGGTTTCCTGGAAGCCGAAGTCGTTGGCGAACACCTCGTAATCGGCCGGCGAGTAGCGGAAGGCATGGCCCTCGCGCGCGGCGCGGCGCGCGTAGATGTTGAGCAGCTCGGCGGCCGAGTCGCGCACCTGCTCGGCGGCCTTGCGCTTGGCCTTGTCCCACTGGCCCGAACCGAGCTTGTGCAGCGGCGCCTCGTCGGCGCTGACGCCGGTGTAGCGGCTCACCAGGTGCAACTGGCTCACGGGCACGTAGAGCGTGGCCTTGTCGGCGTACTCCAGGTGCAGCATCTCCTGCAGCAGCGGCTTGCCCTCGGCATCGCTGCCCTGGCCCAGGTCCATGTGGATCAGGCCGCGGTAGCGGCCGATGCCGTGCGCGGAGTGCACCACCGGGTCGCCCACGTTGAGCTCGGACAGGTCCTTGATCAGCGCCTCGACGTCGCTGACCTGTTCCTGCTTCTTGTTGCGGCGCCGGCCGGTGCTGCCGGTGGCGAACAGCTCGGTCTCGGTGACGAAGTCGATGCCCTGTTCGCGCCAGGCGAAGCCGGCCGCCAGCGCGGCGGTGGCGATGCCGATCTTCTCGTCGGTTGCGGCCTCGAACTCGGCCAGCGAGTCGAAGGCCGGCGGGCTCACGCCGCTGGCGCGCAGGAAGTCGAGCAGGCTCTCGCGCCGGCCGTCGCTCTCCGCGATCATCAGCACGCGGTGCGGCGTGGCGGCGATGTGGGCCTTGAGCCGCACCAGCGGATCGTCGGCGCCGCGCACCACCGAGAAGGCGGGCAGGGTGTCGAACTCGGCGAAGGGCGCGGCGTCGGCGGTCGAGCGGATCGAGAGCTGCGCATGCGGCTTCACGCGCTGGTAGAACTGCTCGGCGTTGAGGAACAGCGCCTCGGGCGGCAGCGCCGGGCGCTCGGGATCGCCGCGCACCAGGCGGTAGCGCTCGCCGGTGTCCTGCCAGAAGTGCTGGAACGCGGGCTCGAGCTCGCCATGCAGCACGACGGTGGTGTCGGGGCCCAGGTAGTCGAACACGGTTGCCGTCTCGTCGAAGAACAGCGGCAGGTAGTACTCGATGCCGGCGGTGGCCACGCCGTTGCCCATGTCCTTGTAGATGCGGCTCTTGGTCGGGTCGCCCTCGAGCAGCTCGCGCCAGCGGCCGCGAAAACGCGCGCGCGCGTCGTCGTCCATCGGGAACTCGCGGCCCGGCAGCAGCCGTACTTCGGGCACCGGGTAGAGGCTGCGCTGGGTGTCGGGGTCGAAGGTGCGGATCGAGTCGATCTCGTCGTCGAACAGGTCGACCCGGTAGGGCACCGGCGAGCCCATCGGGAACAGGTCGATCAGGCCGCCGCGCACCGCGTACTCGCCCGGGCTCACCACCTGCGTGACGTGGGTGTAGCCGGCCAGCGTGAGCTGCGCCTTGAGCTTGGCGTCCTGCAGCTTCTGCTTGGTCTTGAAATGGAAGGTGTAGCCCGCGAGGAAGGACGGCGGCGCGAGCCGGTAGAGCGCGGTGGTGGCGGGCACCAGCACCACGTCGGCTTCCTTCTGACTGATGCGCCACAGCGTGGCCAGGCGCTCGCTGATCAGGTCCTGGTGCGGCGAGAAGCTGTCGTAGGGCAGCGTCTCCCAGTCGGGAAACAGGGCGCAGCGCAGCTCGGGCGCGAAGAAGGCGATCTCGTCGATCAGGCGCTGGGCGTCGTTGGCATCGGCCGTGAACATGGCCGTGGCGCGACCCGCGGACTTTTCGCGCCGCGCGAGCTGGGCCAGCAGCAGTGCATCGGCCGACAGCGGGGGGCGCGGCAGCGTGAAGCGCTTGCCCGCCGTGAGATGGGGGAGGTCCATAAAGGCTTGCTGGAAATGCACAACACCCCGCGCCGACTGGCGAGGGGTGTGCAATGGGGTCGATTCTAGAATGGCGGCCCTTCTTCTGCTTGTCGGCGCACTGGCCGACCGTCTGCCGCACCATGTCTTCTTCCCGCCTCTTCGTGCTGATCCCGTGCGCCGGTTCCGGCCACCGTGCCGGCCATGCGCAGTCCCCGCAGCCGAAGCAGTACCGGCGGCTGGCCGGGGCGCCGATGGTGGCGCACACGCTGGAGGCCTTCCGCGCGCTGAACGGGCGCTTCGCCGGCATCGCGCTGGTGGTGGCGCCCGAGGACCGCGACGTGGACGCCGCGCTGCCGCTCTTTCCGCTGCAGGACGAGCACCTGCTGCGCGTGGGCGGCGTGACGCGCGCGGCCTCGGTGCGCAACGGCCTGCTGGCGCTGCGGCAGAAGGGGGCCGGCGCGCACGACTGGGTGCTGGTGCACGATGCGGCGCGCTGCCTCGTGACGCCGAGCCAGATCGAGGCGCTGATCGCGGCCTGCGAGCACGATGCCGTCGGCGGCCTGCTGGCGCACCGGCTGGCCGACACGCTCAAGGTGTCGACCGCCGACAGCCGCGTGGCGCAGACCCTGCCGCGCGCCGACAAGTGGCTCGCGCAGACGCCGCAGATGTTCCGCATCGGCATGCTGCTCGACGCGCTCGAGCGTGCCGGCGACGCGGTGACCGACGAGGCGGGCGCGATCGAGGCGGTCGGGCTGACGCCGCTCTTGGTACCGGGCAGCGCGCAGAACTTCAAGGTCACCTATCCCGAGGACTTCGCGCTGGCCGAGGCGCTGCTGCTGGCGCGCAAGAAGGTGCTCGCATGAGTGGCGCCTTCAACATCCGCGTCGGCGAGGGCTGGGACGTCCATCAGCTGGTGGCGGGGCGCAAGCTGATCCTCGGCGGCGTCGAGGTGCCCCATGTCACGGGCCTGCTCGGCCATTCCGATGCCGACGTGCTGCTGCATGCGATCACCGACGCGCTGCTCGGCGGCGCGGGCTTGGGCGACATCGGCCGGCATTTCCCGGACACCGATGCGCAGTTCCGCGGCGCCGACTCGGCCGTGCTGCTGGCCGAGGCGGCGCGCCGCGTGCGCGCCGAGGGCTGGCAGATCGGCAATGTCGACAGCACCGTGATCGCGCAGGCGCCGAAGCTGGCACCGCACATCCCTGCCATGCGCGAGCGCATCGCGCAGACGCTGGGCATCGCGGGCGAGCAGGTCAACGTGAAGGCCAAGACGGCCGAGAAACTGGGCCCGGTGGGCGAGGGCCGCGCGATGGAAGCGCGCGCTGTGGTGCTGCTGCACCGCTGAGCGCGCGACTTCTTCTTTCTCTCAGAGTTTGCGCACCGGCGGCTGCACCGGCCGCGGCGGCACCGGCATCGCGCGCGGCATGCGGATGTGCGCCGCGAGGCCGCGTCCCGGCGTGCTGGTGAGCGCGAAGGTGCCGCCCATGCGCTCGATGTTCTTCGCCACGATCGACAGGCCCAGGCCCGCGCCCGCGGCCGAGGTGCGCGCCGCATCGCCGCGGAAGAAGGGCTTGGTGAGCTGCGCGAGCTGGGCCGGCTCCACGCCGGCGCCGCGGTCGCGCACCTTGATCAGCACGGCGTCGTTGCTCGCCTGCGCCTGGATCACCACGTCGGCGATGCCGGTGGCGGGCGTCTTGCCGTAGCGGCGCGCGTTCTCGACCAGGTTGGAGATCACGCGCGTGAGCTCGACCTCGTCGCCCATCACGCGCAGGTCGGGCGGCACGTCGACCGTGATGCTCATCTCCTCGTAGTCCTGCACGGCGTAGGTGCAGGAGTCGACCACGTCGCGCAGCAGCACCGGCTTGGGATCGACATGGTCGGGCCGCGCGTAGTCGAGGAACTTGTCGATGATCGCGTCGAGCTGCGCGATGTCGGCCGCCATGTGGTCGCGCGCGTCCTCGTCGGCCACGCTCATCTCGGTCTCGAGGCGCAGCCGCGCGAGCGGCGTGCGCAGGTCGTGCGAGATGCCTGCCAGCATGATCGCGCGGTCCTGCTCGATCTTGGCGAGCTGGTCGGCCATGCGGTTGAAGCCGATGTTGACCGCGCGGATCTCGTTGGTGCGCGCGCGCTCGTCGAGCCGATGCGCCTCGTACTCGCCCTCGCGCACCTGCATGGTGGCGCGCGAGAGCTGCTTGAGCGGCAGGTTGATGAGCCGCGTGATCAGTGCCGCGCCCGCGAGCGACAGCGCCATGGCGGTGCTGAGCCAGACCAGCCAGGTGCGCCCGCCCACGCGGCTGAAGCGCGTGGGGTCGAGCAGCAGCCAGTAGGTGTCGCTCTCGATCGTGAAGCCGATCCACAGGCCGGCCTCGTCGTTGACGCGGCTGGCCACCGTGGTGCCGGCGCCGAGCTGGTCGATCAGTTCCTCGGTCACGCGCTGGTCGAGCGCGCCGCTGGTGTAGGGCTGCACGCGGTCGTTGGGTTCGCGCGGCAGGATGCGCACGCCTTCCTGGTCGGCCAGCGTCTTGATCAGCGACACGCGCGTGATCGCGTCCGAGTACACCAGCGCCGCGCGCGTGAGGTTCACGAGCGAGGCGATCTGGTGCGCGGTCTGGATCGCGCGCGGTTCGTATTCGAGCGAGCGGAAGGTCTGCAGCCAGGCGACGGTGCAACCGATCAGCAGGAGGGCGAGCAGGAAGAAGGTGCGCCAGAACAGGCTGAAGCCGAGCTTGAGCCCGGGGCGCCGGTCACGCTGCGCCGCGCCCTCGAGCGGGCTGGGCATCGTGACCTGGGCGCCGTCCTCCTGGGGGGCTTCTCTTCCGGAGGGGAGGCCGATGGCCACCGCTGGTGCCGCGTCAGGCCGTGCCGTCCGGCACGAAGACGTAGCCCACGCCCCACACCGTCTGGATGTAGCGCGGTGCCGCGGCGTCGGACTCGACCAGCTTGCGCAGGCGCGAGATCTGCACGTCGAGGCTGCGGTCGAAGGGCTCGAACTCGCGGCCGCGCGCGAGCTGGGCCAGCTTCTCGCGCGACAGCGGTTGGCGCGGGTGGCGCACCAGCGCCTTGAGCATCGCGAACTCGCCGGTGGTCAGCGAGAGTTCCTCGCCGTCCTTCTTGAGCGTGCGCGAGCCCAGGTCGAAGGTGAACGGGCCGAAGGTGACGGTCTCGTTCTCGGTCGATGGCGCGCCGGGCGCCTCGAGCGGCGGACGGCGGCGCAGCACGGCGTGCACGCGCGCCAGCAGTTCGCGGGGGTTGAAGGGCTTGCCGAGGTAGTCGTCGGCGCCGACCTCGAGACCGACGATGCGGTCGACGTCTTCGCCCTTGGCGGTGAGCATGATGATCGGCGTGCGGTCGTTGGCGGCACGCAGGCGGCGGCAGATGGACAGGCCGTCTTCGCCGGGCATCATGAGGTCGAGCACGATCAGGTCGACCGTGTCGCGCAACAGGATGCGGTTGAGCGCCTTGCCGTCCTCGGCCACGATCACCTCGAAGCCTTCCTGGGTCAGGTAGCGGCGAAGCAGGTCGCGGATGCGGGCGTCGTCGTCGACGATCACGATCTTGTCGGTGCGAGCGGGAACTTGAGTCATTTCTACAACGTCGAATTTGTAACAGCGCCGATTCTGAAGGTGTTGGAAGCCGGTTGAGCCGGATTTGCTTTGAGACTGACACTAAGTTACAAAACTTGCGACCGCTCGCGGTCCAGTCATCCGATGTAAGCGCGGCGGTGGCACAGTGCCTCTGCCCTATGACTTTTGCGCAGAGATTTCTTTCATCCGCCACACCCTTGCTGCTGCTCGCGTGTGCCTGTGTGCCGTCGATCTCGGCGGCCGAATTCCTTCGGGTGGCCGATGGGCGCCGCTACGATCTGCGGGCCGCGGTGGCCGCGCACCGCGCTGCACAACGCGACGAGATGCGCCGCGGCGAAGCCATCGCGGGACGGCGCCTCACGCCGGCCGAGCTGTACGAATTGCGGCAGCAGGTGCGCGGGCAGTGGAGCACGCCGGGCATCTCCGCGCATTCGGCAGAATCGCAGCCGGCCGAACGCATCGTGCCGGCGCCGATGCCGGCCGCGCGGCTCCTGCCCGCGCCGCGCAGCCAGCGACCTTGAGCGCAGTGCGCGAGCCATGGCTCGCGCCGCGAGGGCGGGTGCACCGAGTGCCCGCCTTCTTCTCGTACGTCATCGGCGTACCTACAACCTGGGAGAGCCAATCTTGAAAAGAACCATCACCTTGATCGCAGCGTGTGCCGCATGGGCCGGCCTGGCCGGCGCGGCCATGGCGCAGAACGCCGTCGTGGCGCCGCCGCAGAACGTGCTGCAGCTCAGCGCCAACGGAACCGTCGAGGTGCAGCAGGACCTGCTGAGCATGACGCTCGTGACCACGCGCGACGGCACCGATGCCGGCAGCGTGCAGACGCAACTGAAGACCGCGCTCGATGCGGCGCTGACCGAGGCGCGCAAGAACGCGCAGGCCGGCCAGCTCGACGTGCGCACCGGCAACTTCAGCCTGTCGCCGCGCTACACGCGCGAAGGCAAGATCAACGGCTGGCAGGGCACGGCCGAGCTCGTGCTCGAGGGCCGCGACTTCCCGCGCATCGCCCAGACGGCCGGTCGCATCACGACGCTGACCGTCGGCAACGTGGGCTTCGGCCTGAGCCGCGAGCAGCGCGCGAAGACCGAGACCGAGGCGCAGACGCTCGCGATCGACGCCTTCAAGCAGAAGGCGACCGAGCTCTCGAAGAACTTCGGCTTCGCGGGCTACACGCTGCGCGAGGTGTCGGTGAATGCGAACGACGGCGGACCGATCCGTCCGCGCATGATGGCGGCGTCGGCCAAGTCCTTCTCGGCCGACGCGCAGGTGCCGATCGAGGCGGGCAAGACCAGCGTGGTGGTCAACGTCTCGGGATCGGTGCAGCTCAAGTAAGGGCTGCGGGGGCGGGGCGCCTGGCGCGCTCCGCCCGTGTTTCTTCCTATTGCGCGGTCCAGCCGCCGTCCATCTGCCAGGCCACGCCGCGCACCTGGTCGGCCGCGGGCGAGCACAGGAACACGGCGAGCCCGCCGAGCTGTTCCACCGTGGTGAACTGCAGCGAGGGCTGCTTCTCGCCCAGCAGGTCGTTCTGTGCCTGCGTGGCGCTGATGCCTTCGCGTGCCGCGCGGTCGTCGATCTGCTTTTGCACCAGCTGCGTCAGCACCCAGCCCGGGCAGATCGCGTTGCTCGTGATGCCGGTGGTCGCGGTCTCGAGCGCCACCGACTTCGTGAAGCCGACGATGCCGTGCTTGGCCGCCACATAGGCCGATTTCTGGGCCGATGCCACCAGGCCGTGGGCCGAGGCGATGTTGATGACGCGGCCCCAGTTGGCTTCGCGCATCGCGGGAATCGCCAGCCGCGTGGTGTGGAAGGCGCTCGTGAGGTTGATCGCGATGATCGCGTCCCAACGTTCGGGCGGGAAGTCCTCGACCTTGGCCACGTGCTGGATGCCGGCGTTGTTGACCAGGATGTCGACGCGGCCGAACCTGGCGGCGGCGAACTTCATCATGTCCTCGATCTGGTCGGGCTTGCTCATGTCGGCGCCGTGGTACTCGGCGCGCACGCCGAGCGCGGCGATCTGCGCCTTGGGCGCCTCGGCGTCGCCGAAGCCGTTGAGCACGATGTCGGCGCCCTGCTGGGCGAGGGACTGGGCGATGGCGAGCCCGATGCCGCTGGTGGACCCCGTGACAAGAGCGGTTTTGCCTTTGAGCATGAAGATGAATCTCCGGATGAATTAGGATGCGACGAGAAGATTATCCGCACCAGAACGGCCCTGTTTCCATGACCGAACCGACGCTTCACCACGTGGCGTGCAACGACACCCACGGCGGCCACCGCATGGCCTATTGGCAGTGGGGCGACGCGGGCAGCCCGCACGTGGTGCTCTGCGTGCACGGCCTGACCCGGCAGGGCCGCGATTTCGATGCGCTGGCCCGTGCGCTCGTGGCGCGCGCCCAAGGCCGGGTGCGTGTGGTCTGCCCCGACGTGGCCGGCCGCGGCGCCAGCGACTGGCTGCGCGACCCGGCCGCCTATCAGGTGCCGCTGTACGCGGGCGACATGGTGGCGCTGCTCGCGCAGCTCCAGCAGCAGCATCCGATCCAGACGTTCGACTACGTGGGCACCAGCATGGGCGGCCTGATCGGCTTCGTGCTGGCCGGGCACAAGGAACTGCCGTTGCCGGCGCCGGTGCGGCGCTTCGTCGTCAACGACGTCGGCCCGACCATCGAGGCGGCGGCGATCCAGCGCATCGCGGCCTACGTGGGGCAGGGCGGCCGGTACGACAGCCTGCAGCAGGCGGCCGACGCGATGTGGGCGATCTCCACCAGCTTCGGTCCGCACACGCCCGAACAATGGCTCGAACTGACGCGGCCCATGGTCGTGCTGGCCTCGCAGCGCAGCGCCGATGGCACGGCCAAGGTCGATGCGCCGGCCGGCACGGACGGTCCGTGGATGCTGCACTACGACCCGGCGCTCGCGGTCGGCCTGCGCGCCATCACGCCCGAAGCCGCGGCACAGGGCGGCGCCATCATGTGGGGCCTCTACGACGCGATCACGGCGCGCGTGCTCGTCACGCGCGGCGCCCAGTCCGACCTGCTGTCGCGCGAGACCGTCACCGCGATGACGCAGCGCGGCCCGCATGCGGCGCTGGTCGAGTTCGAGGGCGTCGGCCATGCGCCGACCTTCGTCGATCCCGCGCAGGCCGCGGTGGTCGTGGACTTCCTGTTCGATTGAGGGCGGCGTGAAGCGCGAGTCTTCCAGCCTCCAGGGGATGCCGGCTTCGGACGGCATCGTCGTCGACTATCCGTTGTCGGCCGCCACCGCCGAGCGCTCGCCGGTGATGGAGAACATGCTCGCGCGCGCGCGCGCCTTCGCCGAGCCGCTGATCGTCGACGAACTGCTCGACACCGGCGAGAACGCGCTGGCGCACGCCGACGCGGTGGCCGCCATCGTCAAGAAGATGGGCGGCTCCGAGGCCATGCAGGGCGCGAGCTACCTGGTCTATGCCTGTTCGCATCTCAACCGTCCGCAGGAAGTCATCGCCAAGGTCTTCGGCGACAACTTCGCGGCGCTGGCGGTGGAAACCACCAAGCTCGTGCGCGTGCAGGAGCAGGCCCGCGCGGCGGCGCGCGCCCACCAGAACGAGGGCGCGGGCGCCCAGACCGAGAACGTGCGCAAGATGCTGCTGGCGTTCTCGCGCGACCTGCGCGTGGTGATGCTGCGCCTGGCCTCGCGCCTGCAGACCCTGCGCTACGCGGCCGCCAGCAAGAAGCCGGTGCCCGAGGGCGTGGCGCGCGAATCGCTGCAGGTGTTCGCGCCGCTCGCGAACCGGCTCGGCATCTGGCAGGTCAAGTGGGAGATCGAGGACCTCTCGTTCCGCTTCCTCGAGCCCGAAACCTACAAGCTGATCGCGCGCCTGCTCGACGAGAAGCGCATCGAGCGCGAGAGCTACGTCGAGCAGTTGCGCTCGCGGCTCGAGAGCGAGCTGCACTCCGAGGGCATCCGCGCCGTCGTGCAGGGGCGGCCGAAGAACATCTACAGCATCGTCAAGAAGATGCGCGGCAAGTCGCTCGACTTCGCGCAGGTCTTCGACATCCTCGCGCTGCGCGTGGTGGTGCCCGACGTGAAGGACTGCTACGCGGCGCTGGCCTGGGTGCATTCGCACTTCCAGCCGATCGACGAGGAGTTCGACGACTACATCGCGCGGCCCAAGCCCAACGGCTACCAGTCGCTGCACACCGTGGTGCGCGCGCTGGTCGACGGCCAGGTGGGCAAGCCGATCGAGATCCAGATCCGTACCGAGGAAATGCACGACCACGCCGAGCATGGCGTGGCGGCGCACTGGGCCTACAAGGAAGCCGGCCACAAGGGCTACGCGGGCGTGTGGGCCAGCGGCGAGTACGACGCCAAGATCGCGGTGCTGCGCCAGCTGTTGGCGTGGGAGCGCGACCTGTCGGGTGGTCTGCAGGGCCAGGGCCTGTTCGACGACCGCATCTACGTGCTGACGCCCGATGCGGCGATCGTCGAGTTGCCGCAGGGCGCGACGCCGGTCGACTTCGCCTACACCGTGCACACCACGCTGGGCCATCGCTGCCGCGGCGCGCGCGTCGACGGGGCGATGGTGCCGCTCAACACGCCGCTGTCGAACGGGCAGACGGTGGAGGTGATCGCGGCCAAGGAAGGCGGGCCCTCGCGCGACTGGCTCAATGCGGAGCTCGGCTATCTCGCTAGCCATCGCGCGCGCGCCAAGGTGCGTGCCTGGTTCAATGCGCAGATCACGCACGAGACGGTGGCGCGCGGCCGCGAGGCGGTCGAGAAGCTGCTGCAGCGCGAAGGCCGCACGGCCATGCGGCTCGAGGACCTCGCCTCGCAACTGGGTTTCAAGTCGGCGGACCAACTGTTCGAAGTGGTCGGCAAGGACGAGTTCTCGCTGCGCAACATCGAGACGCTGCTGCGTCCGCCCGAGCCGCCGGCGAATCCCGACGACGGCGTGCAGATCAAGAAGCCGCGCGCGAGCGAGAAGTCGGGCAAGGGCGGCGTGCTGGTGGTCGGCGTGTCCTCGCTGATGACGCAGCTCGCGAAGTGCTGCAAGCCGGCGCCACCCGATGCCATCGCGGGCTTCGTCACGCGCGGGCATGGCGTGAGCGTGCATCGCGTGGATTGCAGCAACTTCCGCACGATGGCCTCGCGCGACGGCGAGCGCGTGATCGACGTGGAGTGGGGCGCGACCAAGGGTGAGGCGCCGGTCTATGCGGTCGACGTCGCCGTGGAAGCGGCCGACCGGCAGGGCCTGCTGCGCGACATCTCCGATGTCTTCGCGCGCGAGAAGATGAACGTGATCGGCGTGCAGACGCAGTCGGTCAAGGGCACGGCATGGATGACCTTCACCGTGGAGATCGCCGATGCGGCGCGTCTCGCGCAGGTGCTCAACGTGGTCACGGCGGTGGCTGGCGTTCGATCTGCGCGACGCCGATGAAAAAGGGGCCGCCGCCCCGGAAATGGCCATTTCTCCTGCTATACTTTCAGCTTCTCGAAACAATCGCAGGCGCGTAGCTCAGCTGGTTAGAGCACCACCTTGACATGGTGGGGGTCGTTGGTTCGAGTCCAATCGCGCCTACCAAATCTCCCTCTGAAGAAGACCAGTCTTCAGGCACAACGGGAGATTTTGGGGAGATTCTTCTCCCCTTGCAGTGAAGTCCGAAGCTTCATCTCCTGCCTCTTCATCCCATCCGTGATTCTTGCGTGACGTTGATGCGTCCTTCCCGAATCCTGGAGCCGGGCGCTCCAGGCGGGGTGGTGGCTCGAGGGTGAATGAGGATCCTACCCGTGGGTAGAATCGTTTTCGCAGAGATGCCCAGGTCCGATCGAGCGGCATTCCCTTAAATCGGCCATCCGCCGGATTGGCGGATCGGACATTCGGCCGGCTTCCCGTCGTGGCAATCGCCCATTCGGATGGCCGCCACGGGCAACCACCGGGCCATTTTCTTGTGCTAACTTGGCTGCCGTGCAGAGCCTTTTTTCTTTTCATTTCCCCTTGGGGATTATTCGATGAGCGCGCGACCGATCGTGGTGGATCGCGAGCGCGCGCAGGCGCGGTTGGCCGCGCTGATGAAGCAGGCGCCGATCGAGTTCGCGCGGGCCGTCTACGGCATCAACGACCGTGCGGGTGGCCGCCTCGACACCATGGCGGCGCGGGAGGTCGAGCGTGCGGCGCGGCAGGGCATGCCGGTCACGCAGGAGCGCGCCGAGCAGCGCGCCCGCGCCTATCTGCCGACGGCCGGCCACGAGCATTGCCCGCGCTGCTGGGTCGTCTACGGGCACAAGAGCCCGTTGCGCTTCCGCGAGGAGACGGTGGAGCGGCCCGAATCGGCCGCCTGCGCGGCTTGCGGCGCGGAGTACGCCACGGCCGCCGAGTGAAAGCGCGGCCTGCGGTTGCGCGCGGTCAGGGTAAACCTTGTCGCGATGCAGCAAAACCGCTCCCTAGAATCATCCGATGACATGGGCGTCCATGTGAAGGAGTCCGCAGTGCAGAGCAAGAAGTCCGGGGTCAAGCCGGTACAGCGTGTGATCAAGAAGTACCCGAACCGAAGGCTCTACGACACCGAGACGTCCACCTACATCACGCTGACCGAGGTCAAGCAACTGGTGATCGAGCGCGCCCAATTCGTGGTGCGCGATGCCAAGACGGGCGACGACCTCACGCGCAGCATCCTGCTGCAGATCATTCTCGAAGAGGAGGCGGGCGGTGCGCCGATGTTCACCGAACAGGTGCTGGCCAACATCATCCGCTTTTATGGCCAGGCCATGCAGAGCTACATGGCGCCCTACCTCGAGAAGAACATCCAGGCGATGACCGAGGTGCAGGCGCAGCTCGCCGAGAAGGCCGAGGGCCTGACGCCCGAGATGTGGTCGCGCTTCATGAGCATGCAGTCGCCGATGCTGCAGGGCCTGATGGGCAACTACGTCGAGCAATCGAAGAACGTCTTCCTGCAGATGCAGGAACAGATGCAGAAAAGCACCGAGCAGGTATTGGGCGCCTTTGGCATCAAGCGTCCCTGAAATACCTGTCGTCCCGGATAGCTGGGACAATAGGAGGCTATGAGCGAAGTTGCCTCCCACGAACGAACAGCCACGACGGCCGCCCCCAAGGTCGGCTTCGTGAGCCTGGGCTGTCCCAAAGCCCTTACCGATTCCGAATTGATCCTCACGCAGCTGAGCGCCGAGGGTTACCAGACCGCCAAGTCCTTCGAGGGCGCCGACCTGGTGATCGTCAACACCTGCGGGTTCATCGACGATGCCGTCCGGGAAAGCCTGGACACCATCGGCGAAGCGCTGGCCGAGAACGGCCGGGTGATCGTCACCGGCTGCCTGGGCGCCAAGACCGGCGACCAGGGCGGCAATCTGGTGAAGCAGATGCACCCCAGCGTGCTGGCCGTCACGGGCCCGCATGCCACGCAGGAGGTGATGGATGCGGTCCACGCCAACCTGCCGAAGCCGCACGATCCCTTCGTCGACCTGGTGCCCAACAGCTTCGGCGTGGCGGGCCTCAAGCTCACGCCGCGCCACTATGCCTACCTGAAGATCAGCGAGGGCTGCAACCACCGCTGCACCTTCTGCATCATTCCCTCGATGCGCGGCGACCTCGTGTCGCGGCCCGTGGGCGACGTGCTGAGCGAGGCGAAGGCGCTGTTCGAGGGCGGCGTGAAGGAACTGCTGGTGATCAGCCAGGACACCTCGGCCTATGGCGTGGACGTCAAGTACCGCACCGGGTTCTGGGACGGCAAGCCGGTCAAGACCCGCATGCTCGAGCTGGTGCGCACGCTCGGCGAGATCGCCGAGCCCTACGGCGCCTGGGTGCGGCTGCACTATGTCTACCCCTATCCGAGCGTGGACGAGGTCATTCCGCTGATGGCCAGCGGCAAGGTGCTGCCTTACCTCGACGTGCCCTTGCAGCACAGCCATCCCGATGTGCTGCGTCGCATGAAGCGTCCGGCCAGCGGCGAGAAGAACCTCGAGCGCATCGCGCGCTGGCGCGAGGTGTGCCCGGAGCTCGTGATCCGCAGCACCTTCATCGCCGGTTTTCCCGGCGAGACGGAAGAGGAATTCGAGCACCTGCTCGACTTCATCCGCGAAGCGCGCATCGATCGCGCGGGCTGCTTTGCCTACAGTCCGGTCGAGGGCGCCAGCGCCAACGACATTCCCGGCATGCTGCCCGAGGCCGAGCGCGAGGCGCGCCGTGCGCGCTTCATGGAAGTGGCCGAGGCGGTGTCGATCGCCAAGCTGCAGGAGCGCGTGGGCGCGACGATGCAGGTGCTGGTCGATTCCGCACCGGCGATGGGCCGCAAGGGCGGCGTGGGACGCACCTACGCCGACGCTCCCGAGATCGACGGCACCGTGCGTCTGCTGCCGCCCGAGAAGATCAGCAAGACGCTCAAGGTGGGGGAGTTCACGCGCGCGCGCATCGTGGGCGCCGAGGGGCACGACCTGATCGCGTTGCCCGTTTGATGATTCGAACGGACAAGAAAAAAGCCACCGTGAAACGGTGGCTTCATTCGAAGAATCTCAAGAACCTTTTGAAGCTGCTCTTGGATCTGGTGCCCAGAAGAGGACTCGAACCTCCACGATGTTACTCGCTAGTACCTGAAACTAGTGCGTCTACCAATTCCGCCATCTGGGCATTTCAGGAAAGCCTACGAGTATATCAAATCAAAAACGATTTTCTCGCGGCCTCGCAATTTTGTGCGCACGATGATGCGTTCACGACACAGGCTCGGGTGCGCGGACTGACCGCGCGCCATCGGACGATGTCGATGACGACCATGATCGGAGCGGGCAAGAAAAAAGCCACCGGAGACCGGTGGCTTGAATCGAAGGACTCGATGAGAGTCTATTTAAACTTGGTGCCCAGAAGAGGACTCGAACCTCCACGATGTTACTCGCTAGTACCTGAAACTAGTGCGTCTACCAATTCCGCCATCTGGGCCCGCATACTTGCCGAAGCAGGTACGCTTTGAATTTCAGGAAAGAAGGAGATCATATCAAAAATAATGTCACTTCCAGCGGCTTGCTGGATGAATTCGAAGGCTCGGTTCAGGGCCATCGCGACGGACATGGCTTCGTGCAACGCGACGACGGCGAAGCCGACATCTATCTGCCCCCCAACGAGATGCGCGCGGTGCTGCACAAGGACCGCGTCAAGGCGCGCGTGGTGCGGCTTGACCGCCGCGGTCGCCCCGAAGGGCGCGTGGTCGAGATCATCGAGCGCCCCGAGCAGCCGATCATCGGCCGCCTGCTTCACGAGGGCGGCATCTGGCTCGTGGCACCGGAGGACAAGCGCTACGGCCAGGACGTGCTGATTCCCAAGGGCGCGACCGGTCCCGCCAAGGTGGGACAGGTGGTCGTGGTGCAGCTCACCGAGCCGCCCGCGCTCTTCGGCCAGCCCGTGGGACGGGTGAAGGAAGTGCTCGGCGAGATCGACGACCCCGGCATGGAGATCGAGATCGCGGTGCGCAAGTACGGCGTGCCGCACGAGTTCTCCGAAGCGTGCCTGGCCGAGGCCAAGGCGCTGCCCGAGAAGGTGCGTCCGGCCGACAAGAAGGGCCGCGTCGACCTCACCGACGTGCCGCTGGTCACGATCGACGGCGAGGACGCGCGCGACTTCGACGACGCCGTGTACTGCGAGCCCGCGAAGGTCGGCCGTGGCAAGGGCTGGCGCCTCCTGGTTGCGATTGCGGACGTCAGCGCCTATGTGCGCACCGGCTCGGCGATCGACATCGATGCCTACGACCGCGCCACCAGCGTGTACTTCCCGCGCCGCGTGATTCCGATGCTGCCCGAGAAGCTCTCGAACGGCCTGTGCTCGCTGAACCCCGAGGTCGAGCGCCTGTGCATGGTCTGCGACATGCTGGTCGCGGCCGATGGCGAGATCTACGCCTACCAGTTCTATCCGGCCGTGATGTTCAGCCACGCGCGCTTCACGTACACCGAAGTGGCGGCCATCCTCGGCAACACGCGTGGCCCCGAGGCGGCCAAGCGCAAGGAGCGCGTCAAGGACCTGCTGAACCTCGCCGACGTCTACAAGGCCCTGCTCAAGCAGCGCGGCAAGCGCGGCGCGGTCGACTTCGAGACCACCGAGACGCAGATCATCTGCGACGACGCCGGCCGCATCGAGAAGATCGTACCGCGCACCCGCAACGAGGCGCACCGCCTGATCGAGGAAGCGATGCTCGCGGCCAACGTCTGCAGCGCCGACTTCATCGCCGAGGGCAAGCACCCGGGCCTGTACCGCGTGCACGAGGGCCCGACGCCCGAGAAGAAGGAAATCCTGCGCGGCTACCTGAAGGCGATGGGCGTGGGCCTGAGCATCACCGACGATCCGGCGCCTGGCGAGTTCCAAGCCATTGCCGAGGCGACCAAGGAGCGCCCCGACGCGCAGCAGATCCACACCATGCTGCTGCGCTCGATGCAGCAGGCGATCTACACGCCGATCAACAGCGGCCACTTCGGCCTGGCCTACGAGGCCTACACGCACTTCACGAGCCCGATCCGGCGCTATCCCGACCTGCTGGTGCACCGCGTGATCAAGGCCATCCTCGGCAAGACGCGCTACCAGCTGCCGATGCTGCCGACGCCGGGCGAGGCGCACGCCAAGCTCGCCAAGCGGCTGGCCTCGCGCGTGAAGGCTCCGACCACCAAGCCGCAGAAGGCCACGGTCGCACCGACCAAGGAAGTGCAGGCCTGGGAAGCCGCCGGGCTGCATTGCAGCGCCAACGAGCGCCGCGCCGACGAGGCCAGCCGCGACGTCGAGGCCTGGCTCAAGTGCAAGTACATGCGCGAGCACCTCGGCGAGGAATACGGCGGCGTGGTCACCGCGGCCACCACCTTCGGCATCTTCGTCACGCTCGATGCGATGTACGTCGAGGGCCTGGTGCACATCACCGAGCTCGGCGGCGAATACTTCAAGTTCGACGAGATGCGCCAGGAGCTGCGCGGCGAGCGCACCGGCATCCGCTATGCCATCGGCACGCGGGTGCGGGTGCAGGTCAGCCGCGTCGACCTCGACGGCCGCAAGATCGATTTCCGCCTCGTGCGAGAGGGCGAGGAGCTCACCGCGCGCGCCATGAAGGACAAGGGTGCCGCGTCCGGCGGCGTGCCGGTCAAGGCCTCGGCCAAGCGCAGTTCGCGCCAGAAGGCCGAGGCGCCGAGCGGCGGCACTCGCGCCGCCGGACGGGAACCGGCCGCGGGCGGTCCGCAGTCCGCGATGCAGGCTTTCAAGTCGGCGGTCAAGAAGGCCGCCAACAAGATGAAGGGGCGCAAGACGCGCCGTGGTTGAGTGCCCTTTCATCGACATCCATTCCATTCGAATCCATGAACACGCCGAGAAGGAGACAACAGGCATGAGTACAGACAAGAACAAGGGCATCGCGATCGTCACGGGGGCCGGTACCGGCATCGGCCGCGCCGCGGCGCTGGCCCTTTTGGGCGACGGCTGGAGTGTGGCCCTGGCGGGCCGCCGCCTCGAGCCGCTCGAGCAGGTGGCCGAGGAATCGGGCGCCGGTGCGCGCGCCTTCGCGGTGCCGACCGACGTGGCCAGCGCCGAGTCGGTGCAGGCGCTGTTCGGCGCCACCGTCGAGCGCTTCGGTCGCGTCGACCTGCTGTTCAACAACGCGGGCGTCGGCAACCCGCCCGGTTCCTTCGAGGACTGGACGCCCGAGCAATGGCGCGGCGTGGTCGACATCAACCTCAACGGGATGTTCTTCTGCATCCAGCAGGCCTTCCGCACGATGAAGGCGCAGACGCCGAAGGGCGGCCGCATCATCAACAACGGCTCGATTTCGGCCACCGCGCCGCGGCCGAACTCGGCCGCCTACACGGCGACCAAGCATGCCGTCGAAGGTCTGACGAAGACGGCGTCGCTCGACGGGCGCAAGCACGACATCGCGGTGGGCCAGATCGACGTCGGCAATGCCATGACGGAACTGGCCGCGCGCATGGCCAAGGGCGTGCCGCAGGCCAATGGCGAGCTCGCGGTGGAGCCGCTGATCGACGTGAAGATCGTCGGCCAGTCGGTGCTCTACATGGCGAATCTGCCGCTCGAGGCCAACGTGCTGTTCCACACGGTGATGGCGACGAAGATGCCCTTCGTCGGCCGCGGCTAGAAGCTGGTCAGCGGGGCGACTGGCGCGCGAGCGCGCCGGCCGTCAGCGGCGGCGCGTCGGCCGGCCAGGTGTCGGCCAGGTGACCGTGGTGCCAGGCCGCTTCCCAGGCGGCGTCGAACGCGCTGCGGCCCGCCGCCAGGCCCGCGCCGATCATGCCGGCCAGCACGTCGCCGGTGCCGGCGCTCGCGAGGCGGGCATTGCCGGTCGGATTGAGGACGGGCACCGTGCCCGCGTCGTCGGCCACGATCGTTCCCGATCCCTTGAGCACCACGACGGCGCCCGTCTGCGCCGCCAGCCGGCGCGCGGCCGCCTGGCGATCGGCCTGCACCTCGCCGGCCGTGCCGCCGAGCAGCCGCGCCGCCTCGAGCGGATGCGGCGTCAGTACCGTGGGGCGGCCGTGTTTCGTGCGCGCCTTCAACTGAGTCTGCAGACCGTCGTCGCTCGCGATCGCGTTGAGCGCATCGGCATCGAGCACCAGCGCGCGGGCGGTCGACAGCACGCGCGGCAGCAGCTCGCGCACCGCGGTGCCGCCGCCACAGCCGCAGACCACGGCCATCGCCGAGAGATCGAGCGAACGGGCGTCGCGCAGCATCAGTTCGGGTTGCGCGAGGTCGACCGGCGCCGCGCCCGGATCGAGCAGGCCGACGAAGGTGCGGCCCGCGCCCGCGTGCAGCGCGGCGGAGCCCGCCAGCAATGCCGCGCCGGCCATGCCCGATGCGCCGCCGATCACGGCCACGTCGCCATAGCTGCCCTTGTGGGAGGCGTGGGCGCGCGGGGGGAGCGATGGGGCGCCCGGCAGGCGCGCCACGGGCGGTTCGCTTGTCACGCCGCAGCCGAGGTCGTCGAACCAGATCTCGCCGGCTGCGTCGCGGCCCTGGGCCGTGAAGAGGCCGGTCTTCAGGGTCAGTAGGCTCAGGCAGATGCGCCGCGATGCCGCGCTCTGCGCGAGAAGATCGTCGCCGTGCGAAAGCGTGCCGGTGTCCGCATTCAGGCCCGATGGCGCGTCCACCGCGAGCACTGGATGCGCCTCGCCATGCATGCGGCGCAGCCACTCGGCCATCGCGCCTTGGGGCGGGCGGGTGGCGCCGATGCCGAGCAGCGCGTCGATCGCGAGCTCGTAGCGCGCGGGCGGCTCCGTGGCGAAGGTCACGCCCGCATCGCGAGCCCGCTGCAGCGAGGCTTTCGCGTCGGCCGGCAGGCGGGCCTCGTCGCCCGCGAAGCTGACGACGACCTCGACCTCGACCCCGCGCTGCCGCAGCTGCGCGGCCGCCTCGAAGCCGTCACCGCCGTTGTTGCCCGGACCGCAGGCCACCCAGACCGTGCGGGCGTGCGGCGCGATCGCCATTGCGAGCCGTGCCACGGCCAGCCCGGCGCGCTGCATCAGCGCGTGAGCGGGCAGGGCGGCCGCGGCGGCCTGCTCGATGCGGCGCGTGGCGGCGAGGTCGAACAGGTCGGCTGCGGTGGCGGAGGTGATGCGGTGCATCGGGCGATTCTGCCCCTGCCTATGATCGCGCGATGAAACGTCTCGGGCTTCTCGGCTGGCTGATCGCGCTGCTGCTTGCGTGGTTCGTGGCCTTCGTTGTCACCAGCATGGTGCTCAGTGAAGGCCTGGCTTGGGCGCTGGGGTGGCTGGCCATCGTCTGGGCCGTGTTCCTGCTGGCCGAATCGCTGCGATGGGTGCCGCTGCGCGACCTGGCCTGGGCCGCGAGTGTCGGCTGGGGCTTCGGGCTGATCCGCTGGCTCGATCCCATGATCGATGGCGCCGCGGGTGCGTGGCGCTGGCTGCTGATGGCGGCGGACCTGCTGTGCCTGGCCGTCTGCGTGCTGGTTGCGCCTGCGTTGCTGTTCGGGCTGGCCCGGCGTCTGCGGCCGCCGGAGCCGCCACCCCTGCCAGTCGAGAGGCCGGCCGCCCATCCGCGCCAGTGGGGCCCCAAGGACGGGGCCTGAGCCTCAGCTTGCCAGTCGTTCGACGCCCAGGCCTTCGAGGTCCACGCCGGGGTCTTGCCCGGCGATCAGGTCGGCCACCACGCGCGCGCTGCCGCATGACAGCGCCCAGCCGCTGGAGCCATGGCCGAGGTTGAGCCACACGCCCGGAATGCCGCTCGCGCCGAGCACCGGCGGCCCGTCGGGCAGCATCGGCCGCGCGCCTTTCCACTGCTGCACGCCCGACTGCAGGGTCGCCGCGCCCGGGAACCAGTCCTGCAGCACCTTGTAGAGCGTGAGGATCGCGGGCTGGCTCAAGGTGTCGGCCGAGCCGCCGATCTCGGCGCTGCCCGCCACGCGCACGCGCTGGCCGAGCCGCGAGATCGCGACCTTGTAGCGTTCGTCCATGATCGCGCTGCGCGGCGCGTTGAGCGGCTCGCGCACCGGTGCGCTCACAGAATGGCCGTAGACCGGCGCCATCGGAATCCGCAGGCCGAGCGGACGCAGCAGCGAGGCCGAGCCGAGTCCGGCGCAGACCACCACCGCATCGAAGTACAGCGCATCGGAACCGCTGGCCAGCGACACCGAGGTGGGCGCGGCGCGGCTCAGCGGCGCGATGTCGCAGTTGAAGTGGAACTGCGCACCGAGCGACTCGGCCTCCCACTTGAGCAGCAGCGCGAACTGGCGGCAGTTGGCGACCTCGTCCTCGGGCAGGTGGATCGCGCCGGCCAGTGGCGTGTCGGGATTGAGGGCGGGCTCGATCAGCCGGGCCTCGTCGGCATCGACCTCGCGGAACACGCTGCCCGCGCCGCGCAGCACCTCGAGGCCGGGCTGGACCAGCTTGCGCTCGCGCTTGGAGCGCAGCAGCACCAGGTAGCCGTCGCTGCGCTCGTAGCTGAGTTCGCGGGCCTCGCTCACCTCGTGCAGCCGGGTGCGGCTGTAGAAGGCCAGGCGCTGCATGCGTGCGCGGTTCGCGAGGTAGGTTTCGAGCTTGCAGGCCTTCTGCCAGCGCGACATCCAGCCGAGGTCGCGCGAGGTCAGCGGCCAGCGCAGCTTGATGGCGCCGTGCGAGGACAGCAGCGAGCGCAGCACCTTCAGGCGCATGCCGGGCGCCGCCCAGGGCGTGACGTAGCCGGGCGCCACCACGCCGGCATTGGCGAAACTGGCCTCCTCGGCGGCGGCGCCCCGGCGTTCGAAAACGGTCACTTCATGGCCGTCGGACGCCAGCTCCCAGGCGGTGGTGACACCGATGATGCCGGCGCCCACGATCGCGATTTTCATTGAGATTCAGGATAAAAAAGAGTGCTGACGCCCATCTGACGAAGGTGCCTAGCTATTGTTTTTGCAGCAGCCATGCCGTCTCGTCGTGCAGCGCAGCATGCCAGAGCATTGGCGCCCCGGGGCGTTCCCCGGGTACACGGCGGGGCATCGGGGGCGCGCATCCGTCGAACGGCGTCCGACGGGTGGCTGGAAGGTGGGGCTTCGGGATCTGGCAAGGCGTGCGGGGCAGGGGTGTCCGAGGTGCGTGCTATACTCTTTGGGTTTCGCTCACGCGGTACTTCATCTGTCAAGACGGAGCGCCACGCCGACGAAACACATTCGCAAACCAGCCCAATCAAGGTGTTGCGACCTCGCTGATGCAGCGTTGCCGGCCAAGCCGGCATGCAGTGTCCAGCGGAGTGCAAAAACGGGCTGGATTTTAGACCCAACCTTCGGAGTAACTTCAATGTCCGTCACCATGCGCGAAATGCTGGAAGCCGGTGTCCATTTCGGTCACCAAACCCGCTTCTGGAACCCCAAGATGGCCCCGTTCATCTTCGGTCATCGCAACAAGATCCACATCATCAACCTGGAAAAGTCGCTTCCGATGTTCCAGGATGCGGCCAAGTACGCCAAGCAGCTGACGGCCAACCGCGGCACGATCCTGATGGTCGGCACGAAGCGCCAGGCGCGCGAAATCGTCGCCGCCGAAGCCCGCCGCGCAGGCGTGCCCTTCGTCGACACCCGCTGGCTCGGCGGCATGCTGACCAACTTCAAGACCGTCAAGACCTCGATCAAGCGTCTGAAGGACATGAAGGCCCAGCAGGAAGCCGGCCTCGACAGCCTGAGCAAGAAAGAGCAGCTCACCTTCACCCGTGAAATCGAGAAGCTCGAGAAGGACATCGGCGGCATCCAGGACATGGCTGCGCTGCCCGACGCCATCTTCGTGATCGACGTGGGCTTCCACAAGATCGCCGTGGCCGAAGCCAAGAAGCTCGGTATTCCGCTGATCGGCGTGGTGGACTCCAACCACTCGCCCGAAGGCATCGACTACGTGATCCCCGGCAACGACGACTCGTCGAAGGCTGTCACGCTGTACGCCCGTGGCATCGCCGACGCGATCATCGAAGGCCGCAACAGCGCGACCAGCGACGTGGTCAAGGCCATCGCCGAAGGTAGCGACGAATTCGTCGAAGTCGAAGAAAGCGCTTCGGCCTGAGCTGCGCGTCCCCGCGCCTGAAGAAGGGGCTTCGTTGCCCCTTTTTTTTAATCTGATTTTCTGAATACGGAGAGAAACAATGGTTGCAATCACCGCAAGCATGGTCGGCGAACTGCGCGCCAAGACCGACGCGCCGATGATGGAGTGCAAGAAGGCTCTGACCGAGGCCGACGGCAACATGGAAAAGGCCGAAGAGCTGCTGCGCATCAAGCTCGGCAACAAGGCCGGCAAGGCATCGAGCCGCATCACCGCCGAAGGCGTGGTGGCTGCCTATGTGGACGACGCCGCCGGCGCGATGATCGAGATCAACTGCGAAACCGACTTCGTCACCAAGAACGACAGCTTCCTGGCGCTGGCCAATGCCGCCGCCAAGCTGGTCGCGCAGAACAACCCGGCCGACATCGCCGCGCTGGGCGCGCTGGCCTACGAGCAGGACGGTTTCGGCCCCACGCTCGAGGACGTGCGCAAGGGCCTGGTCGGCAAGATCGGCGAGAACATGAGCTTCCGCCGCTTCAAGCGCTTCGCCGGCAACGGCAAGCTGGCTTCGTACCTGCACGGCACGCGCATCGGCGTGGTGGTCGAGTTCGAGGGTGACGATGCCGCCGCCAAGGACGTCGCGATGCACATCGCCGCCATGAAGCCGGTGTCGGTTGCCGCGTCGGACGTGCCGGCCGAGCTGATCGAGAAGGAACGCGCCGTGGCCGCGGGCAAGGCGGAAGAAGACCGCAAGACCGCCGAAGCCGAAGGCAAGAAGCCGCAACCCGCCGACATCGTTGCCAAGCGCATCGAGGGTGGCGTGCAGAAGTTCCTCAAGGAAGTCTCGCTGCACAACCAGCCGTTCGTGAAGAACGACAAGCAGACCGTCGAACAGATGCTCAAGGCCGTCAACACCACCGTCAAGGGCTTCACCCTGTACGTGGTCGGCGAGGGCATCGAGAAGAAGGTCGACGACTTCGCTGCCGAAGTCGCGGCCCAGGTCGCAGCCGCCAAGGCCGCTGCCTGAGACCGTCCCCCGCCAGAAGGCGACAGCGTGCAGGTGCATGCTGTCGCCTTTTCACCGCCAAGCTCTACACTCGCCCCCGCTCACTCTTAAAGGAAATTGCCCATGTCTGATCCCCGCCCAGCCCACAAGCGAATCTTGTTGAAGCTGTCGGGAGAGGCACTGATGGGCGACGACGCCTTCGGCATCAACCGCGCCACCATCGTGCGCATGGTCGCGGAAGTGGCCGAGGTCGTGAACATGGGCGTCGAGGTGGCGGTCGTGATCGGCGGCGGCAACATCTTCCGCGGCGTCGCGGGCGGCTCGGTCGGCATGGACCGCGCCACGGCCGACTACATGGGCATGCTGGCCACGGTGATGAACTCGCTGGCGCTGGCCGATGCCATGAACAAGCAGGGGCTGGTGGCGCGCGTGATGTCCGCCATCGCCATCGAGCAGGTGGTCGAGCCCTACGTGCGGCCCAAGGCGCTGCAGTACCTCGAGGAGGGCAAGGTCGTGGTGTTCGCTGCCGGCACCGGCAACCCCTTCTTCACCACCGACACCGCCGCCGCGCTGCGTGGCGCCGAGATCGGCGCCGAGCTGGTGCTCAAGGCGACCAAGGTCGACGGCGTCTACAGCGCCGACCCGAAGACCCATCCCGACGCGACGCGCTACGCCAGCCTGACCTTCGATCAGGCCATCGCGCAGAATCTCGGCATCATGGACGCGGCAGCCTTCGCGCTGTGCCGCGACCAGAAGCTGCCGATCAAGGTGTTCTCGATCTTCAAGAACGGCGCGCTCAAGCGCGTCGTCATGGGCGAGGACGAGGGCACGCTGGTGCATGCCTAGGAGTATTTGAGAATGACCATTGCCGATATCCGCAGCACGACCGACGCGAAGATGAACCAGTCGATCGCTGCCTTCCAGAACAACCTCACCAAGATCCGCACCGGCCGTGCCAACGCCGCGCTGCTCGACTCGATCCATGTCGAGTACTACGGTTCGCAGGTGCCGCTGAGCCAGGTGGCCAACGTGTCGGTGCTCGACTCGCGCACGCTGAGCGTGCAACCCTGGGAAAAGGGCATGGGCGCCAAGATCGAGAAGGCCATTCGCGAAAGCGACCTGGGTCTCAACCCGGCCTCGATGGGCGAGCTGATCCGCGTGCCGCTGCCGGCCATGAGCGAAGAGCGCCGCCGCGAGATGACCAAGCTGGTGCGCAACGAAGGCGAAAGCGCCAAGGTCGCGACGCGCAACCTGCGCCGCGATGCCAACGAGTCGGTCAAGAAGCTGGTCAAGGACAAGCTGGCTTCGGAAGACGACCAGAAGCGTGCCGAAGCCGAGATCCAGAAGGTGACCGACCGCCACATCGCGGAAATCGATCGCCTGATCGCGGCCAAGGAAGCGGAGATCATGGCCGTTTGAGGCTGCCCATGGCCGCCTCCAAGCCGCAGACCATTCCCCACCACATCGCCATCGTCATGGATGGCAATGGCCGCTGGGCCACGCGGCGCTTCCTGCCCCGCGTGGCAGGGCACAAGCAGGGCGTGGAGTCGCTGCGCCGCTGCGTCAAGGCCTGCGTCGACCGCGGCGTGCGGGTGCTGACCGTGTTCGCCTTCTCCTCGGAGAACTGGAACCGCCCGCCCGAGGAGGTCTCGGGCCTCATGGACCTGATGGTCGGCGCGCTGGCCCGCGAGGTGCCGAAGCTCGGCCGCGACGGCGTGCAGCTGCGCTTCGTCGGCGAGCGCGGCGGCCTGTCGCCGAAGATGGTGAAGGGCCTGATCGACGCCGAGAACGCCACGGCGATGAACGATCGCCTGGTGCTCAACGTGTGCTTCAACTACGGTGGCCGCTGGGACATCGCCCAGGCGGCCGCCAAGCTGGCCGAGCGCGGCGAGCCGCTGACCGAGCTCAACCTCGACCGCGCGATGGCACTCGCCCACGTGCCCGATCCCGACCTGTTCATCCGCACCGGCGGCGAACAGCGGCTGTCGAACTTCCTGCTCTGGCAGAGCGCCTACGCCGAGCTGTTCTTCAGCGACAAGCTCTGGCCCGAGTTCGACGAGTCCGCGCTCGACGAGGGCATCGCCGCATTCCAGAACCGCGAGCGCCGCTTCGGCAAGACATCGGCACAGGTCACGACCAACGCCCGATCGCGCCAGACGGCCTGAACCTCTCTCCCCGGACGACCCCGCTGCATGCTCAAGCAACGCATCCTCACGGCGATCGTCCTGCTGGCGATCCTCCTGCCGGCGCTTTTCTATCCTTCCTACGTTCCCTTCGGCTGCGTGATGCTGGTGCTGATCGGCGCCGCGGCCTGGGAGTGGGGGCGCCTCAACGGCTATGGCCAGCGGGTGTCCGTGTTCCTCGGCCTCGAGATGGTGCTACTGTGCGCGCTCTCGTGGTGGCTCGGGTTGCTCGAGCGGCCGCTGCTGCTGTTGTGGACGCTCGCCAGCGCCGCCTGGGTGCTCGGCGGCGCGGCGCTGCTGCGCGCCGCGGTGCCGGGCTGGCCCAAGGTGCCGCGCGGCATTCGCCTCGTGGGCGGGTTGCTGGCGCTCTGGGTGGCCTGGCTGGCCGCGGTGCAGGCGCGCCTGATCGGGATCAACTTCCTGCTCTCGATCCTGGTGCTGGTCTGGGTCGCCGACGTCTTCGCCTATTTCGCCGGCCGGGCCTTCGGCCTCAAGTTCACGCGGCGCAAGCTCGCGCCCGCGATCAGTCCCGGCAAGAGCTGGGAAGGCGTCTGGGGCGGCATGGCGGGCGTGGTGGTGCTGGCGCTGGCCTGGGTCTGGGCCGATGCCTCGGCGCAGGCCGCGGTGGCCAGCCTCTACAGCCGGCTGGCGACGCGCGGCTGGTGGCTGCTGCTGCTCGGCGTGGTCTTCCTGGCGGCGATGAGCGTGGTCGGCGACCTGGTCGAATCGCTGATCAAGCGCAGCGCGGGCGCCAAGGACAGCAGCCGGCTGCTGCCCGGCCACGGCGGGGTGCTCGATCGGGTGGATGCCCTCTTGCCCACGCTCCCCATTGCAATGATGCTGGCTTTTCTGTGAACACTTCCCCCAGACAACGCGTGACGGTGCTCGGTTCGACCGGTTCGGTCGGCGTCAGCACGCTCGACGTCATCGCGCGTCATCCCGAGCGCTTCGAGGTCTTCGCGCTCTCGGCCGCCACCAAGGTCGACGAGATGCTCGCGCAGTGCGCGCGCTTCTCGCCGCGCTTCGCGGTCATGGCGAGCGAGGCCCATGCGGCCGCGCTGGCCGAAAAGCTCCAGCAGAACAATCTGCCGACCCGGGTCCTGTCGGGTGCCGGTGCTATCGAAGAGATAGCGTCGCACGACGAGGTCGATGCCGTCATGGCGGCCATCGTCGGCGCCGCGGGCCTCGGCCCCTGCCTGGCGGCCGCGCGCGCCGGCAAGCGCCTGCTGCTGGCCAACAAGGAGGCGCTGGTGGTCGGCGGCGACCTGTTCATGCGCACGGTGCGCGAGGGCGGGGCGACGCTGCTGCCGATCGACAGCGAGCATTCGGCCATCTTCCAGTCGCTGCCCGAGGATCCCGCCACCTGGGCGCGGCGCATCGACAAGATCATCCTCACGGCCTCGGGCGGCCCGTTCCGCACCCGTGCGCCCGACACCCTCGGCAGCGTCACGCCCGAGCAGGCCTGCGCCCATCCCAACTGGGTCATGGGGCGCAAGATCTCGGTCGACTCGGCCACCATGATGAACAAGGCCCTCGAGGTGATCGAGGCGCGGCACCTGTTCGGCGTGGCACCCGAGCAGATCGAGGTGGTCATCCATCCGCAGAGCGTGGTCCATTCGATGGTGCAGTTCACCGACGCGTCGATCCTCGCCCAGCTCGGCACGCCCGACATGCGGGTGCCGATCGCCGTCGGCCTGGCCTGGCCCGAGCGCATCGAGAGCGGCGCGGCGCGGCTGGATTTCCGCCAACTGGCCGACCTGAGCTTCGATGCGCCCGACGCGGCGCTCTTCCCGGGCCTGGACCTGGCCTGGCAGGCGCTGCGCGCGGTGCCCGGCACCACGGCCGTGCTGAATGCCGCCAACGAGGTCGCGGTCGAGGCCTTCCTGGCGCGCCGGCTGCGCTTCGATCGCATTCATGCGGTCAACATGGAAACTTTGGAGGCGGTCGCGCCCTCCAAGCCGGCGTCGCTGGCCGATCTGCTGGCCCTCGACGCCAGCGCCCGCGCTGCCGCGAATGCCGCGGCGCTGCGCCTTTCCGCCTGACACCTCGCGCGTCACCGATTTCAAGAAGCAAGGTTCCGGATGCTCACCCTCGTTGCATTCATCGTCGCGCTCGGCCTGCTGATCACCGTCCATGAATACGGCCACTACCGGGTCGCGGTCGCCTGCGGGGTGAAGGTCAAGCGCTTCGGCGTGGCCACGCTGCCGTTCGGCAGCCCCGACAGCCCCTCGCTGCTCGGCCGCATCCTGTGGCGCGTCAGCAAGCCCGTCTACGCCTGGAAACCGCGGCGCCAGCATCCGGGCCAGGACACCGAGTTCGCCATCGGCCTGTTTCCCTTTGGCGGCTACGTGCAGATGCTCGACGAGCGCGAGGCCCCGGTGGCGCCCGAGGAGCGGCATCGCGCCTTCAACACCCAGCCGCTGCGTTCGCGCGCGGCCATCGTCGCGGCCGGTCCGATCGCCAACCTGCTGATGGCGGTGGTGCTCTACACGGCCGTGAACTGGATCGGCGTGCAGGAGCCGGTGGCGACCCTGGCGCGGCCGGTGGCCGCTTCGCTGGCCGAGCAGGCCGGGCTGCGCGGCGGCGAGCACATCGCGCGCGCCGGCTTCGAGGGCGACGACCTGACCGAGGTCCAGTCCTTCGAGGACCTGCGCTGGCGCATGACCCGCGGCGCGCTCGACGGCCACGACCTGACGCTCGAGGTGGCGGGGCAGGGCGGCCAGCCGGCCCGCACGCTGGTGCTGCCGCTGAGCCGCATCGAGGCCAAGGACGCCGACGCCCAGATGTTCCGCAAGATCGGCGTGCTCGCGCCCATGACCCGTCCCGAGATCGGCGAGGTGATGGCCGGCGGCGCCGGCGAGCGCTCGGGCCTGCGTCGCGGCGACCTGGTGCGCGCCATCGGCGACACCGCCATCGTCGACGGCCAGCAGCTGCGCGAGGCGATCCGCGCTTCGGTCAAGGAGGGCAAGGCGCTCGCGCTGCCCTGGCAGATCGAGCGCGAAGGCCGCGTCCAGACGCTCGAAGTCACGCCCGAGGTGCGCGACGAGGGCGGCCTGAAGGTCGGCCGCATCGGCGCCTACGTGGGGGCGCCGCCCGACATGGTGACCGTGCGGCAGGGCCCGGTCGACGGCGTCTGGCGTGGCGTGGTCCGCACCTGGGAGGTCTCGGCGCTGACCGTGCGCATGATGGCCAAGATGGTCATCGGCCAGGCCTCGATCAAGAATCTCAGCGGCCCGATCACCATTGCCGACTACGCCGGCAAGTCCGCCAGCCTCGGTTTCACGCAGTACCTGGTGTTCCTCGCGCTCATCAGCGTGAGCCTGGGCGTGCTGAATCTGCTCCCGCTGCCGGTCCTCGATGGGGGGCACCTGATGTATTATCTTTGGGAGGGCCTGACCGGTAAAAGCGTCTCCGACGTCTGGATGGACTGGCTTGGGCGCGGTGGCGTTGCCCTGCTCCTGGTCATGATGTCGATTGCCTTGTTCAACGACACATCGCGGCTCTTTGGTTAACTATCTTGCCGGCCCTTTCCGCGCCGGATCAATTCACAGATGAACAAAAACTTCAGTCGCTTTCGCCTGCGTAGCGTTGCCGCACTGGTGGCCAGCACGCTGGCGGCCACGGCAGCCTGGGCCGTCGAGCCTTTCACCGTGCGCGACATCCGCGTTGAAGGCCTGCAACGCGTGGAGCCCGGAACCATCTTCGCGTCGCTGCCGCTGCGCGTGGGCGACACCTACAGCGACGATCGCGGTTCGGCCGCCATCCGTGCGCTGTTCGATCTGGGGTTGTTCAAGGACGTGCGCATCGACGTCAACGGCAATGTGCTGGTGGTGATCGTCGAGGAACGCCCGACCATCGCCGACGTCGACTTCGTCGGCACCAAGGAATTCGACAAGGCCGCGCTGCAGAAGGCGCTGCGCGAAGTGGGCCTGACCGAAGGCCGGCCCTACGACAAGGCCCTGGCCGACCGCGCCGAGCAGGAGCTCAAGCGCCAGTACGTGAGCCGCAGCCTCTACAACGCGCAGGTCGTGACCACCGTCACGCCGATCGAGCGCAACCGCGTGAACCTGACCTTCACGGTCACCGAAGGCGATTCGGCGCGCATCCGCGAAGTGCACATCGTCGGCAACAAGGACTTCAGCGAGAGCACGCTGCTCGACCTGTTCGACCAGGACAGCGGCGGCTGGCTCAGCTGGTACACCAAGTCGAACCAGTACTCGCGCGCCAAGCTCAATGCCGACCTCGAGACGCTGAAGAGCTACTACATCACGCGCGGCTACCTCGAGTTCCGCGTCGACTCGACCCAGGTCGCGATCTCGCCCGACCGCCAGGACCTGACGGTCACGGTCAACATCACCGAAGGCGAGAAGTTCGTCGTCGCGGGCGTCAAGCTCGACGGCAACTTCCTCGGCCGCGACGAGGAATTCAAGACCCTGGTCACGATCAAGCCGGGCGAGCCCTACAACGGCGAGCAGGTCACGGCGACCACCAAGGCCTTCACCGACTACTTCGGCACCTTCGGCTACGCCTTCGCACGCGTGCAGGCCAAGCCCGAGATCGACCGCACCAACAACCGCGTGACGCTGGTGCTGCAGGGCGAGCCCTCGCGCCGTGTCTACGTGCGCCGCGTGAACGTTGGCGGCAACACCCGCACGCGCGACGAAGTGATCCGCCGCGAATTCCGCCAGTACGAGGCCTCCTGGTACGACGGCGACAAGATCAAGCTCTCGCGCGACCGCGTGGACCGCCTGGGCTACTTCACCGAGGTGAACGTCGAGACCCAGGAACTGCCGGGTTCGCCCGACCAGGTCGACCTGCTGATCACCGTCGCCGAGAAGCCCACCGGCTCGCTGCAGCTGGGCGCCGGCTACTCGAGCGCGGAACGCGTCTCGCTGACTTTCGGCATCCAGCAGGAAAACGTGTTCGGCTCGGGCAACTACCTGGGCCTGCAGGTCAACACCAGCAAGTCGAACCGCACGATCTCGGTGACCACCACCGATCCGTACTTCACCAAGGACGGCATCTCGCGCACGATCAGCGTCTATCACAACACGACCCGCCCGTACAACACGGCGGTCGACGGCGACTACCAACTGGTCAACCAGGGCGCCTCGATCCGCTTCGGCGTGCCGTTCAGCGAACTCGACACCGTGTTCTTCGGCATCGGCGTGGAGCGCTATGCCTTCAACGCCAAGAACACCTACGCGTTCCTGACCCCGAACTCCTACCGCAACTACTTCGGTTGCACGACGCGTCCGATCCCGAGCCTGGTGCCGGGCCTCAATTTCGACGTGATCGACGGCTGCTCGAACGACAGCGTCTGGGGCATCCCGCTGACCGTGGGCTGGGCGCGCGACGACCGCGACAGCGCGCTGGTCCCGACCAAGGGCCGCCTGCAACGTGCCAACCTCGAGGTCGGCATCGGCGGCGACATGCGGTACTTCAAGACCAACTACCAGTACCAGCAGTTCTTCCCGATCAACAAGCAGTACACCTTCGCGATCAACTCCGAAGTCGGCTACGGCAAGGCGCTCGGCGGCAAGGTCTACCCGATCTTCAAGAACTTCTACGCCGGTGGCCTGGGCTCGGTGCGCGGCTTCGAACAGAACTCGCTCGGCCCGCGCGACGTGCCCCTGCTCGGCCAGACCGAAGGCGCCGCGCTCGGCGGTACCAAGAAGGCCATCTTCAACGCCGAACTCAGCACGCCGTTCCCCGGCGCCGGCAACGACCGCACGCTGCGCCTGTACGGCTTCTTCGACGCCGGCAACGTGTTCGGCTCGCGCTCGGCCGGCCTCACCGACGAGCAGTGGAAGGCTTCGAAGAAGATCCGCGCGTCGGTCGGTCTCGGCATCAGCTGGATCTCCCCGCTCGGCCCGCTGCGGATCGCCTACGCCGTTCCGGTGCGGCAGCAGAAGGAAGTGCAGGACCCGAACACGGGCGTCATCCTGATCCCGAAGGATAGAATCCAGCGCCTGCAATTCCAGATCGGAACCTCTTTCTAATGACGCATTTGATTCGCGCCGCGGCAGGCGCGTTGCTGATTCCCGCGATGACATGGATCGCGGCGCCTGCATGGGCGCAGGCGCAGGAAACATTTCGTATCGGCTTCGTCAATCCCGACCGCGTGCTGCGCGAGGCACAGCCCGCGAAGGCGGCGCAGGCCAAGCTCGAGGCCGAGTTCCTCAAGCGCGAGAAGGACCTGACCACGCAGGGCGACGCCCTGAAGGCCGCGTCCGAGAAGTTCGAGCGCGAGGCCGCGGCCCTGCCCGAGAGCCAGCGCAACGCACGCCAGCGCACGCTGATCGAGCAGGACCGCGACTTCCAGCGCCGCCGCCGCGAATTCCAGGAAGACCTCAACGCCCGCAAGAACGAAGAGCTCCAGCAGGTCTACGACCGCGCCAACCGCGTGGTGAAGCAGGTCGCCGAAGCCGAGAAGTACGACGCGATCCTGCAGGAAGCGATCTACATCAACCCGAAGCACGACATCACCGACAAGGTGATCAAGGCGCTCAACGCCTCGGTGAGCACGCCTTCGTCCGCTTCCTCGCCCACGGGCGGCAAGTAACGCCGCGTACCGGCGTGGCACTGCAGCTAGGAGCCATCGTTGACGCCCTCGGGGGCGAGCTTCGTGGCAATGCGACGCTGTCCATCGAGCGCTTGTCCCCGCTCCAGAATGCACAGCCCGATGCGCTCAGCTTCCTGAGCCATCCCAAATACCAGCAGGAACTCGCGGCTTCCAGGGCCGGCTGCGTGATCGTGTCGCCCGCGATGAGCGAGGCGGCGGCCGCTCGCGGCGCCTGCATCGTCACGCCCGACCCCTACCTGTACTTCGCGCGGCTCACGCAGCTGTGGAAGGCGAGCCATGCGCGGCCCGAGGCCGAGCGCATCCATCCCTCGGCCGTGGTTCATCCCGAGGCCCAGGTCGATCCCACGGCCCGTATCGGCGCGCTGTGCGTGATCGAGCGCGGTGCGCGCATCGGCGCCGGCACGGTGCTGAAGTCGCGCGTCACCGTGAGCGAGGACTGCACGATCGGCGAGCGCTGCCTGCTGCATCCGGGCGTGGTCATCGGTGCCGACGGCTTCGGCCTCGCGCCGAGCAAGGAGGGCTGGGTCAAGATCGAGCAACTGGGCGCGGTGCGCATCGGCAACGACGTCGAGATCGGCGCCAACACCTGCATCGACCGCGGTGCGCTCGACGACACCGTGCTCGAGGACGGCGTGAAGCTCGACAACCTGATCCAGATCGGCCACAACGTGCGCGTCGGCCGCAACACCGCGATGGCGGGCTGCGTCGGCGTGGCCGGCAGCGCGACCATCGGTGCCAACTGCACCTTCGGCGGCGGCGCCATCGTGCTGGGCCACCTGAGCGTGGCCGACAACGTCCACGTGTCCGCCGCCACGGTGGTGACACGCTCCATCCGCAAGGCCGGCCAGTACACCGGCATGTTCCCCATCGATGACAATGCGACCTGGGAAAAGAACGCTGCAACGCTCAAGCAGTTGCACAGCCTGCGCGAACGACTGAAGGCGCTGGAGAAGGCTCCCTCCCAACAATGAAGACGATGCAGGAACAGACCACCATGACGACGACGCTCGACATCCATCAAATCCTCAAGCTGCTGCCGCACCGCTATCCTTTTCTGCTGGTCGACCGCGTGCTGGACATGGAGAAGGGCAAGCGCATCACGGCGCTCAAGAACGTGACCATGAACGAGCCGTTCTTCAACGGCCACTTCCCGCACCGCCCGGTGATGCCCGGCGTGCTGATGCTCGAAGCCATGGCGCAGGCCGCGGCGCTGCTGTCGTTCCGTTCGCTCGACATCGTGCCCGACGACAACACCGTCTACTACTTCGCCGCGATCGACGGCGCGCGCTTCAAGCGCCCCGTGGAGCCGGGCGACCAGCTCACGCTGGAGGTCGAGATCGAGCGCATGAAGGCCGGCATCTCGAAGTTCAAGGGTCGGGCACTGGTGGGCAGCGAGCTGGCCTGCGAGGCATCGCTGATGTGCGCCATGCGCCAGATCAACGCCTGACGATCGGCGCATGACGCAGGTTCATCCGACGGCCATCGTCGATCCCAAGGCCGAGCTCGACCCGTCGGTCGCGGTCGGTCCCTATACCGTGATCGGCCCGCACGTGCGTATCGGTGCGGGCACGACCATCGGCCCGCACTGCGTGATCGAGGGGCGGACCACCATCGGCCGCGACAACCGGATCTTCCAGTTCGCCTCGCTCGGCGCGATCCCGCAGGACAAGAAATACGCCGGCGAGCCGACCGAGCTGGTCATCGGCGACCGCAATCTGATCCGCGAGTTCTGCACCTTCAACCTCGGCGTGCCGGGGGCGGGTGGAGTGACCCGCGTGGGCCACGACAACTGGATCATGGCCTACACCCATATCGCGCACGACTGCCATGTCGACAACCACACGACGCTGGCCAACCAGACCACGCTGGCCGGTCATGTGCACCTGGCCGACTGGGTCACGATCGGCGGGTTGACGGGCATTCACCAGTTCGTTTCGATCGGTGCCCACGCGATGGTCGGCTTCGCCAGCGCGGTGTCGCAGGACGTGCCGCCTTTCATGCTGGTCGACGGCAATCCGCTGGCGGTTCGCGGCTTCAACATCGTGGGGCTGCGTCGGCGCGACTTTTCGGCCCAGCGGCTCGCGGCGGTCAAGCAGATGCATCGCCTGTTGTACCGCCAAGGCAAGACGCTCGACGAGGCGCGCGCGGGCATTGCCGCGCTGGCCGCCGAGATGCCGGAAGCGGCCGAGGACATCGCGTTGATGGAATCCTTCATCGCCAACTCGACGCGCGGCATCGCGCGCTGAGGTGAGGGCGATGCAGAAGGACGCACAGCGGCCCGAACCGCGCCGTTTTGCGCTGGTCGCGGGCGAGGCTTCGGGCGACCTGCTCGCGGGCCTGCTGCTCGACGGCCTTCAGGCGCGCTGGCCCGATCTGCAAACCGCAGGCATCGGCGGCCCGCGCATGCTGGCGCACGGTTTCGAGAGCTGGTGGCCGCAGGAAAAGCTCGCGGTGCGCGGCTACATCGAGGTGCTGCGCCACTACGCCGAGATCGCGGGCATCCGGCGCCAGCTCAAGGCGCGGCTCTTGCGCGAATGGCCCGAACTCTTCATCGGCGTCGATGCGCCCGATTTCAACCTCGACCTCGAGGCCGGCCTGCGCGGCCGCGGCATGAAGACGGTGCACTTCGTCTGCCCGTCGATCTGGGCCTGGCGGCCCGAGCGCATCGAGAAGATCCGCGCCGCGGCCGACCACGTGCTGTGCATCTTCCCGTTCGAGCCCGAGCTGCTGGCCTCGCAGGGCGTGCAGGCCAGTTACGTCGGGCATCCGCTGGCCAACGTGATTCCCATGACGGTCGACCGCGCGGCGGTGCGCGCCTCGCTGGGCCTCGCGCCCGACGCCCAGGTGGTGGCGCTGCTGCCGGGCAGCCGGCGCTCCGAGGTCCGCTACCTGGCGGACCGCTTCTTCGAGGCCGCCGCGCTGATGCGCAAGGCGCGCCCCGCGCTGCGCTTCGTGGCGCCGATCCTGCCGGGCTTGCGCTCCGAGGTCGAGGCGCTGCTGAAGGCCAGCGGCCTGGGCGACGCGGTGACGCTGCTCGACGGCCAGTCGCATGCCGCGCTGTCCGCCTGCGACGTCACGCTGATCGCCAGCGGTACCGCCACGCTCGAGGCGGCACTGTTCAAGCGGCCGATGGTCATCGCCTACAACATGAACAGCCTCTCGTGGCGGATGATGCAGCGCAAGCAGCTCCAGCCCTGGGTCGGGCTGCCCAACATCCTGTGCCGCGACTTCGTGGTGCCCGAATTGCTGCAGGAGGCCGCGTCGCCCGAGGCGCTGGCCCAGGCCACGCTCGAATGGCTCGACGCTCCCGAGCGGGTGCGCGCGCTCGAGGCGCGTTTCGCCGAACTCCACGTGCAACTGCAGCGCGATACGCCGACACTGTGCGCCGATGCGATCCAGAAAGTTCTTGAAGGCTGAACAGGCGCCCCTGGCCTGGGACGCGCCCGGCCTGCTGGCGGGCGTGGACGAAGCGGGACGCGGTCCGCTGGCCGGGCCGGTGGTGGCCGCGGCCGTGATCCTCGACGACCAGCGCCCGATCCGCGGCCTGGCCGACTCCAAGACCCTGACCGCGCTGCAGCGCGAGCGCCTGCACGACCAGATCATGGCCCAGGCGCTGTGCTGCTCGATCGCGCAGGCCAGCGTGGAGGAGATCGACACCCACAACATCCTGCAGGCGACCATGCTGGCGATGCGCCGCGCGGTCGAGGGCCTGCGCCTGAAGCCGGCCAAGGTGCTGGTGGACGGCAACCGGCTGCCCCAGCTCGACGTGCTGGCCGAGGCCATCGTCAAGGGCGACGCGCGCGTGAAGGCGATCTCGGCCGCGTCGATCCTGGCCAAGGTGCACCGCGACCGGCTCTGCGAGCAGCTGCACCAGGAGTTTCCGCACTACGGCTTCGCGGGCCACAAGGGCTACGGCACGCCCGAGCATCTCGAGGCCCTGCTGCAGCACGGCGCCTGCGTGCACCACCGGCGCTCGTTCAGCCCGGTGGCGGCCGCGCTGGCGCGCATGGCGCCGGCGGTGCCGGTCGTTCAGGTCGCCCAGGTCGAGTCGCAGCTGCCCGCGGTGTCGGTGCAGACCCAGGTCGTGGCCATCGAACTGCGCCCGGCGCCCTGATCCGATGACCACGCCCGCCGGCCCGAGCCGCATCAGCTCGCGCGACAACCCATTGCTCAAGGACCTGCGCAAGCTGGCGCAGGATCCGGGCGCCTACCGCAAGCTGGGTCGCATCTGGCTCGAAGGCGACCATCTGTGCCGCGCTGCGCTGGCGCGCGGCGTGACGCCCGCGGTGGCCGTGTTCTCGCTGTCGTTCTGGCCGCAGGCACCGGCCGAGTGGTCGCGCGATGCCGCCAAGACCGTGGTCGTCGATGACGAGCTGCTGAAGGCGGCGAGCGGGCTGGAATCGCCGGCACCGATGGGCTTCCTGCTCGAGCTGCCCGAACGGCCCGCGGTGCTGCCCGAGGCGCCCACCGTGGTGCTCGACCGACTGCAGGACGCCGGCAACGTCGGCTCCGTGCTGCGCAGTGCCGCGGCCTTCGGTTTCCAGCAGGTGATCGCGCTCAAGGGCACGGCGGCGCTCTGGTCGCCCAAGGTGCTGCGCGCCGGCATGGGCGCCCATTTCGGCCTGCGGCTGATCGAGGGTGTCGATGCCACCGCGCTCGAGGCGCTGGCGGTGCCGCTGGTCGCCACCAGCTCGCACCGCGGCGACTGGCTGCACGCGGCGAAGCTGCCGCATCCCTGCGCCTGGCTGCTGGGCCATGAAGGGCAGGGCGTGTCGGCCGCGCTCGAGGCGCTGGCCACGCACCACATCCGGATCGCGCAGCCCGGGGGCGAGGAGTCGCTCAACGTGGCCGCGGCCGCGGCCATCTGCCTGCATGCCAGCGGCGCGGCCACCCTGAAAAGATAAGAAACATTCTCAGTTGCCCGCCGGGTTCATGCCATTGACGCATGGCTGGTGTACGGGCGAGCGAATCTTCATGCCCCGCGAGGCAAGAGGCGACGGCCGCCGGGCTACAATCGGGGGCTTACTCGCAAATCAGCGTCGCCCGGCCGCATTCCACGCCATCTTCCCCTTAAGCAGCAGTCCCAAGGCTTCAAAGCCCTGGATGCCGGGCGACCGTAACCATCCGGAGAACCCAGTGCTTTTGTCTCTCAAGGGAAGTTTCCCGCCCGCCATCCTGGCGCTCGCAGACGGCACGGTCTTTCAAGGCAACTCGATCGGAGCCACCGGCTCCACCGTCGGTGAAGTGGTGTTCAACACCGCGATGACCGGCTACCAGGAAATCCTCACCGACCCGAGCTACTGCCAGCAGATCGTGACGCTCACGTATCCGCACATCGGCAACTACGGCGTCAATCCCGAGGACATCGAAGCCGACAAGATCCATGCCGCGGGCCTCATCATTCGGGACCTGCCGCAGATCGCCTCCAACTTCCGCCATACCGCGACGCTGTCGCAGTACCTGGTGGAGGGCAAGACCGTCGCCATCGCCAACATCGACACCCGCAAGTTGACCCGCCACCTGCGCACGCACGGCGCGCAGAACGGCTGCATCCTGGGACTGGCCGAAGGGGAAGCGGTCACCCAGGCGCTGATCGACAAGGCCATCGCCGCCGCCAAGGCCGCGCCGAGCATGGCCGGCCTCGACCTCGCCAAGGTGGTGTCGGTGCAGCAGACCTACGAGTGGACCGAGACCGAGTGGAAGCTCGCCAACTCGAACGGCAAGCCGGGCTATGGCGTGCAGATCACGCCGCGCTTCCACGTCGTGGCCTTCGACTACGGCGTCAAGAAGAACATCCTGCGCATGATCGCCCAGCGCGGCGCGCGCATCACCGTGGTGCCGGCCCAGACGCCCGCGGCCGACGTGCTCAAGCTCAAGCCCGACGGCATCTTCCTGGCCAACGGTCCCGGCGACCCGGAGCCCTGCGACTACGCGATCACCGCGGTCAGGGAACTGATCGAAACCGGCATCCCGACCTTCGGCATCTGCCTGGGCCACCAGATCATGGCGCTGGCCTCGGGCGCGAAGACCTTCAAGATGAAGTTCGGCCACCACGGCGCGAACCATCCGGTCAAGGACCTCGACAGCGGCCGCGTCAGCATCACGAGCCAGAACCACGGCTTCGCGGTCGACGAGAAGTCGCTGCCGGCGAACCTGCGCCCCACGCACGTGAGCCTGTTCGACAACACGCTGCAGGGCCTGGCCCGCACTGACAAGCCGGCGTTCTGCTTCCAGGGCCACCCCGAAGCCTCGCCCGGCCCGCACGACATCGGCTACCTGTTCGATCGCTTCACGGCACTCATGGAAAAGAACAATACGGAAAAGACGGAGAAAGAGCATGCCTAAGCGCACAGACCTCAAATCGATCCTCATCATCGGCGCCGGCCCGATCATCATCGGCCAGGCCTGCGAGTTCGACTACTCCGGCGTGCAGGCGTGCAAGGCGCTGCGCGAGGAGGGCTACAAGGTCATCCTGATCAACAGCAACCCCGCGACGATCATGACCGACCCGGCCACGGCCGATGTCACCTACATCGAGCCGATCACCTGGCAGACGGTCGAGAAGATCATCGCCAAGGAACGCCCCGACGCGATCCTGCCGACCATGGGCGGCCAGACCGCGCTGAACTGCGCGCTCGACCTCTGGCGCAACGGCGTGCTCGACAAGTACCAGGGCGCGGCCACGGGCAAGCCGGTCGAGCTGATCGGCGCCACGCCCGAAGCCATCGACAAGGCCGAGGACCGCCTGAAGTTCAAGGACGCGATGACCAAGATCGGTCTCGGGTCGGCGCGCTCGGGCATCGCGCACACGATGGACGAAGCCTGGGCCGTGCAGAAGACGCTCGGCTTCCCGACCGTGATCCGTCCCAGCTTCACGCTCGGCGGCACCGGCGGCGGCATCGCCTACAACCCGGACGAGTTCGAGACCATCTGCAAGCGCGGCATCGAAGCCTCGCCGACCAACGAGCTGCTGATCGAGGAATCGCTGCTCGGCTGGAAAGAGTACGAGATGGAAGTCGTGCGCGACAAGGCCGACAACTGCATCATCGTCTGCTCGATCGAGAACCTCGACCCGATGGGCGTGCACACCGGCGACTCGATCACCGTGGCACCCGCGCAGACGCTGTCCGACAAGGAATACCAGATCCTGCGCAACGCCTCGCTGGCCGTGCTGCGCGAGATCGGCGTCGACACCGGCGGCTCGAACGTGCAGTTCTCCATCAACCCGAAGGACGGCCGCATGGTCGTCATCGAGATGAATCCGCGCGTGTCGCGTTCGTCGGCGCTGGCCTCCAAGGCCACCGGCTTCCCGATCGCCAAGGTCGCGGCCAAGCTGGCCGTGGGCTACACGCTCGACGAGCTGCGCAACGAGATCACCGGGGGTGCCACGCCCGCGTCGTTCGAGCCCTCGATCGACTACGTGGTCACCAAGATCCCGCGTTTCGCCTTCGAGAAATTCCCGCAGGCCGATTCGCGCCTGACGACGCAGATGAAGTCGGTGGGCGAGGTGATGGCGATGGGCCGCACCTTCCAGGAATCGTTCCAGAAGGCCCTGCGCGGCCTCGAGGTGGGCGTCGACGGCCTGAACGAGAAGACGCAGGACCGTGAAGTGCTCGAGAAGGAACTGGGCGAGCCCGGACCCGAGCGCATCTGGTACGTGGGCGATGCCTTCGCGATGGGCCTGAGCGTCGACGAAGTGTTCGCGCTGACCAAGATCGACCCGTGGTTCCTGGTGCAGATCGAGGAGATCGTGAAGATCGAGCTCGAGCTGGAAACCAAGTCGCTCGACGACATCGACCAGGACACGCTGCTCGCGCTGAAGAAGAAGGGCTTCTCCGATCGCCGGCTCGCCAAGCAGCTGAAGACCACGGACACGGCCATCCGCGAGAAGCGCCGCGCCCTGGGCGTGCGCCCGGTCTACAAGCGCGTCGACACCTGCGCGGCCGAGTTCGCGACCAACACCGCCTACATGTACTCGACCTACGAGGACGAGTGCGAGGCCGATCCGACGGACAAGAAGAAGATCATGGTGCTCGGCGGCGGTCCGAACCGCATCGGCCAGGGCATCGAGTTCGACTACTGCTGCGTGCATGCCGCGCTCGCGATGCGCGAGGACGGCTACGAGACCATCATGGTCAACTGCAATCCCGAAACCGTGTCGACCGACTACGACACCTCGGACCGCCTGTATTTCGAGCCGCTCACGCTCGAGGACGTGCTCGAGATCGTCGACAAGGAAAAGCCGGTCGGCGTGATCGTGCAGTACGGCGGCCAGACGCCGCTGAAGCTCGCGCTCGACCTCGAGGCCAACGGCGTGCCGATCATCGGCACCTCGCCCGACATGATCGACGCGGCCGAAGACCGCGAGCGCTTCCAGAAGCTGCTGCACGAACTGCAGCTGCTGCAGCCGCCGAACGCCACCGCGCGCACCGAAGCCGAAGCCCTCGAGAAGGCCGCGGCCCTCGGCTATCCGCTGGTGGTGCGCCCGAGCTACGTGCTCGGCGGCCGTGCGATGGAAATCGTGCATGAGCAGCGCGACCTCGAGCGCTACATGCGCGAGGCGGTCAAGGTCAGCAACGACTCGCCGGTGCTGCTCGACCGCTTCCTCAACGACGCCGTCGAATGCGACGTCGACTGCCTGCGCGACGCCGAGGGCCAGACCCTGATCGGCGGCGTGATGGAGCACATCGAGCAGGCGGGCGTGCACTCGGGCGACTCCGCCTGCTCGCTGCCGCCCTACAGCCTGTCGGCCGAGACCGTGGCCGAGCTCAAGCGCCAGAGCGCCGCGATGGCCAAGGCGCTGAACGTGGTCGGCCTGATGAACGTGCAGTTCGCGATCCAGCAGAAGGACGGCAAGGACGCGATCTACGTGCTCGAAGTCAATCCGCGCGCCTCGCGCACCGTGCCCTACGTCAGCAAGGCCACCGGCATCCAGCTCGCCAAGGTGGCGGCCCGCTGCATGGCCGGCCAGTCGCTCGCGTCGCAGGGCGTGACGAAGGAGGTCACGCCGCCGTACTTCAGCGTGAAGGAGGCCGTGTTCCCGTTCGTCAAGTTCCCGGGCGTGGACACCATCCTCGGCCCCGAGATGAAGTCGACCGGAGAGGTGATGGGCGTGGGCAAGACCTTCGGCGAGGCCTTCGTGAAGTCGCAGCTCGGCGCCGGCACGCACCTGCCGAAGTCGGGCAAGGTCTTCATCTCGGTGAAGAACAACGACAAGACGCGCGCGGTCGAAGTCGCGCGCGGCCTGTCGCAGCTCGGCTTCGTGCTGATCGCGACCAAGGGCACGGCCGCGGCCATCAATGCCGCGGGCATCGAATGCGCGACGGTGAACAAGGTGACCGAAGGCCGTCCGCACATCGTGGACATGATCAAGAACAACGAGATCGCGCTGGTCATCAACACGGTCGAGGAACGCCGCAACGCGATCACCGACTCGCGCCAGATCCGCACCTCGGCGCTGCTGGCGCGCGTGACCACCTTCACCACGATCTTCGGCGCCGAAGCCGCGGTCGAAGGCATGCGCTACATGGACGACCTCGACGTGATCTCGGTGCAGGAGATGCACGCGCAGCTGGCCACGGCCTGAGCCTCGCCATGGAAACGCAGCTCGTCGAACTGGCACTGAACGACTGGAACGCGGCCACGCCCAACGAGGCGTGGATCGCGGAACTCGAGGCCGGCAAGGTGCTGTACTTTCCGCGGCTGGGCTTCGAGCTGCTGCCGCAGGAACGCGCGCTGCTCACGCCCGCGCTGCTGTCGCCCGACGTGCGCAACATCAGCCTCGACGCCAACGGCAAGCTCAAGGGCGCCGTGGGCGACGAGGCGGTGCAACGGCTCGCGGCCGGCATGGTCGGGCGCTTTCGCGCGCAGGCGCAGCAGCTCATCCATGGGCTGCTGCCGCACTACACGCCCGCGCTGCGGCTCGCGCCCACCAGCTACCGCCCGGCGCAGGTCGAGACGCGCGTGCAGTCGTGGCGCGCCGACGACCGGCGGCTGCATGTCGACGCCTTTCCCTCGCGGCCCAACTACGGCGAGCGCATCCTGCGCGTGTTCACCAACGTCAATCCCGACGGCGCACCGCGCGTGTGGCGCGTGGGCGAGCCCTTCGAGGACATCGCGCGCCGCTTCCTGCCGCGCGCCAAGCCCTATGCGCGCTGGCAGGCCAGGCTGCTGCAGGCGCTGCACGTGACCAAGTCCTTCCGCAGCGAATACGACCACCTGATGCTGCAGCTGCACGACGGCATGAAGTCGGACCTCGACTACCAGCAGACCTCGCCGCAGGAGAACGCCGAGTTCCCGCCCGGCTCGGTCTGGGTGTGCTTCTCCGACCAGACCTCGCACGCGGTGATGGCCGGGCAGTACATGCTCGAACAGACCCTGCACCTGGACGCGGCGAAGCAATACAATCCCGCTTCGAGCCCGCTCGCCATCCTGAGCCGGCTGACCGGACGACCTCTCGTTTGAGAGCCTTCCCCCATCGACCGCCGAACGGCAGCGTTCGGCGGTTTCGCTTTATGGAGAACGATATATGGCGACAACCATCCCCATCACCAAGCGCGGCGCGGAGAAGCTGCGCGACGAACTGCGCCGCCTCAAGACGGTGGAGCGGCCCGCGATCATCAATGCCATCGCCGAGGCACGCGCCCAGGGCGATATCAGCGAAAACGCCGAGTACGAAGTCGCCAAGGACCGCCAGGGCTTCATCGAGGGCCGCATCATCGAGATCGAGGGCAAGCTCTCGGCCGCGCAGGTGATCGACCCGACCGAGCTCGATGCCGGCGGCAAGGTGGTGTTCGCCTCCACGGTCGAGCTCGAGGAAGAGGACAGCGGCGATCCGGTCAAGTACCAGATCGTGGGCGAGGACGAAGCCGACCTGAAGCAGGGCCTGATCAACGTGTCGAGCCCGATCGCGCGCGCGCTGATCGGCAAGGAAGAGGGCGACAGCGTCGAGGTGCAGACGCCCGGTGGCCTCAAGCGCTACGAGATCGTGGCGGTCAGCTACCTCTGAGCGGCATCGCGATGAAAGACCGTGTCGCGCTGATGCTGGCCGCCCTCTGGTGGGGCAGCCTCACGACCATCGGCTTTCTCGTCGTGCCGATGCTGTTCGCGCGGCTCGGCAATCCCTCGGTGGCCGGCAACTTCGCGGCGCAGCTGTTCGAGGCCCAGAGCTGGATCGCGCTGCTGTGCGGACTCATCCTGCTGATCCATTTCCGCGCCAAGGCCGACGACGGCATGACCCCGCCGGTGCTGACGGCCCTGTTCCTGGTGCTGGCCGCCATGCTGCTCGCGCTGCTGCAGCAGTACGCCGTGGCGCCGCGCATCGTGGCGCGCGAGAACCTCAAGCTCTGGCACTCGGTGGGCAGCGGCATGTACCTCGTGCAGTGGCTGTGCGCCAGCGTGCTGCTCTGGCGCATGAGCGGCGGCCAGCGGCCGCGCTGAAGCCCGGAAGGACCTACTCGGTCCAGTGCTCGGCGACCCAGTGCGCCGGGCGGATGTATCGAAAGCGCCGGTTGCGCCGGCCGGCCAGCGCATCGGGCGGGTTGACCTCGCCGTGAAACACCATGATCCGCGCGTCCTGCGGCACGAACGGCGCCTTCCAGTAGTTGGAGGGCCAGGCCGGGATGCCGTGGTACTTGAAGCTCGGGCACCAGCCGTCGGGCCAGTAGGCCAGCTTGCGCTGCTTGTGCAGCACGTCGGACAGGTAGGTCTGTTCGTTGCGGTACTCGGCCTGAACCTTGTCGAGGTTGGCACGGAAATAGCCGAGCACGTCGGCATGTGCGCCGAGTTCGAAGCGGTAGACCGAGGAGTTGCCGGTGATGCGGCCGCGCCGCCAGAAACGGTCGTAGTCGCGGATGATGAGGAAGTCGCCGGGGTGCTCGAAGAAGGCATCGAGGCTGCCGACGATCACCACGTCGAGATCGAGGAAGAGGGCGGTGCCGCGCAGGCCGTGCAGATCGGCCTCGAAGGTCGTCAGCTTCTTCCAGGCGCCGTCGCGCTGGCCCGGCGCCAGGTGCAGGTTCAGCGGCGGGATCGGCAGGCAGCTGACCTCGGGCCGCACGCCCTGGCCGTCGTCGGTCAGGCAGACGAAGCGGAAATCGCCGCTCAGGTGGCGGCGCACCATGGCGTAGAGGCGGTTGACGTACTCGGGGCCGTACTTGGTGCCCCACTTCATGCAGAGGATGTGGCGCGTGGCGCCCTGTGCTGGCGCCAAGCTCAGTCCGCCTGGTTGCGCTTCTTGGCCGACAGTGGCCGCTTGGCCTTGGCGCGCTTGATCGTGCCGCCGGGCGTGAGCCGCTGGTTGCCGAGCACGCGCAGGGTCTTGATCTCGGGGCGCTGGCCGCCGCGCTTGCTGTACTTGACGATCTTCACGTCGCGCGGGCCGGGCATGCGGTCCTCGTCGACGACGCGTTCCTTCTCGGGCTTCGGACGCCACAGCACCAGCAGCTTGCCGATGTGCTGGATCGGGGCGGCATCGAGCTCGTCGGCCAGCTCCTGCAGCATCGCTTCGCGCGCGGCGCGGTCGTCGGAGAAGACGCGCACCTTGATGAGGCCGTGGGCCTTGAGGGCCGCATCGGCCTCTTTCTTCACGGCAGGGGTGAGCCCGTCGCCACCGACCATGACGATCGGATCCAGGTGGTGAGCTTCGGCGCGGTGCACCTTGCGCTCGGCAGGGGTAAGTTGAATGGCGGGCATCCCCGTATTATCGGACGTAGATCAGCACCTCCACGAGCCGAGCTGCCGGCCCCCGAAGAAACCGGGGCCCGGCACCCAGGCCAATCCATGAGCACCAAGGCGAAGCCCAACAAAGTCAACAAGGCGTGGTTGCACGACCACATCAACGATCCCTACGTGAAACTGGCCACGAAGGAGGGCTACCGCGCCCGCGCGGCCTACAAGCTCAAGGAAATCGACGAGGCGCTGGGCCTCATCAAGCCCGGCCAGCTGGTGGTCGACCTCGGGTCGACGCCCGGCGCCTGGAGCCAGTACGTGCGCCGGCGCATGTCGCCGGGCGGGGCGGCCACGGGGGCGCTCGAGGGCACCATCGTGGCGATCGACATCCTGCCGATGGAGCCGATCGAGGACGTGAACTTCCTGCAGGGCGACTTCCGGGAGGACAGCGTGTTGGCGCAGCTCACCGAGGCGCTCGGCGGCCGCAAGGCCGACGTGGTGGTGTCGGACATGGCGCCCAACCTCTCGGGCATCGAGTCGGCCGACGCAGCGCGGATCGCTCACCTGATCGAGCTGGCCATCGATTTCTCGCAGCACCACCTCAAACCCGAGGGCGCGCTGGTGGCCAAGCTGTTCCACGGCAGCGGCTACGACCAGCTCGTGAAGCTCTTCAAGGCCCATTTCCGCATCGTGAAGCCGTTCAAACCGAAGGCTTCGCGCGACCGATCGTCCGAGACCTTCATGGTCGGAATCGGCCTGAAAACCGGCGTCTGATACGCGTTGATACCGAAAACCGCCCAAACCCTTGTCAGGCTATGGCTGCTTTAGGGAAATCCGAGCTTTTCGCAGCTTGAAAAGCCTAAAATGGGGCGCAACTGCGTACCCAAGCGCGTATTTTCATCTTCCCGTCACGCGCTTTCGACTGGAGCTTCGTTTGAACAATCAGTGGTTTTCCAAGGTTGCCGTCTGGCTTGTCATCGCGATGGTGTTGTTCACTGTGTTCAAGCAGTTCGACACCCGCGGCGCCGCCGGCGCAGGCAATATCGGTTATTCGGACTTCCTCGAGGAAGTCCGCGGCAACCGCATCAAGAGCGCCACGATCCAGGAAGGCCAGGGCGGCAGCGAGATCGTCGCGATCACCAACGACGACCGCAAGATCCGCACCACGGCCACCTACCTCGACCGCGGCTTGGTTGGCGACCTGATCGCCAACAACGTCAAGTTCGACGTCAAGCCGCGCGAAGAAGGCTCCCTGCTCATGACCTTGCTGGTCAGCTGGGGCCCGATGCTGCTGCTGATCGGCGTGTGGGTCTACTTCATGCGACAGATGCAGGGCGGCGGCAAGGGCGGTGCCTTCAGCTTCGGCAAGAGCAAGGCGCGCATGATGGACGAGAACAACAACACCGTCACCTTCGCCGACGTCGCTGGTTGCGACGAGGCCAAGGAAGAGGTGCGCGAAGTCGTCGACTTCCTCAAGGACCCGCAGCGCTTCCAGAAACTCGGCGGCCGCATTCCGCGCGGCCTGCTGCTGGTCGGCCCGCCCGGCACCGGCAAGACCCTGCTGGCCAAGTCGATCGCCGGCGAAGCCAAGGTGCCTTTCTTCTCGATCTCGGGTTCCGACTTCGTCGAAATGTTCGTCGGCGTGGGCGCGGCCCGCGTGCGCGACATGTTCGAGAACGCCAAGAAGAACGCGCCCTGCATCATCTTCATCGACGAAATCGATGCAGTGGGCCGCCAGCGTGGTGCCGGCCTCGGCGGCGGCAACGACGAGCGCGAGCAGACCCTCAACCAGATGCTGGTCGAGATGGACGGCTTCGAAACCAACCTCGGCGTGATCGTCGTGGCCGCGACCAACCGTCCCGACATCCTCGACGCCGCACTGCTGCGTCCGGGCCGTTTCGACCGCCAGGTCTATGTCACGCTGCCCGACATCCGTGGCCGCGAACAGATCCTCGGCGTGCACATGCGCAAGGTCCCGCTGGGCCAGGACGTGAACCCGAGCGTGATCGCGCGCGGCACGCCCGGCATGTCGGGTGCCGACCTGGCCAACCTCTGCAACGAAGCCGCCCTGATGGCCGCCCGCCGCAATGCGCGCGTGGTCGAGATGCAGGACTTCGAGAAGGCCAAGGACAAGATCTTCATGGGCCCCGAGCGCAAGAGCATGGTCATGCCCGAGGAAGAACGCCGCAACACGGCCTACCACGAGTCCGGCCACGCCCTCATCGGCAAGCTGCTGCCCAAGTGCGACCCGGTCCACAAGGTCACGATCATTCCGCGCGGCCGCGCCCTCGGCGTGACCATGAGCCTGCCGGCGCAGGACCGCTACAGCTACGACCGAGAGTACATGCTGAACCAGATCAGCATGCTGTTCGGTGGCCGCATCGCCGAGGAAGTGTTCATGCACCAGATGACCACCGGCGCGAGCAACGACTTCGAACGTGCCACCAACCTGGCGCGTGACATGGTCATGAAGTACGGCATGAGCGATGCGCTCGGCCCGATGGTCTATGCCGAGAACGAAGGCGAAGTGTTCCTGGGCCGCTCGGTGACCAAGACCACGAACATGAGCGAGCAGACCATGGAAAAGGTCGACTCCGAAGTGCGCCGCATCATCGACGACCAGTACGCGCTGGCGCGTCGCCTGATCGAAGAGAACAGCGACAAGATGCACGCCATGGCCAAGGCCTTGCTCGAATGGGAAACCATCGACTCCGAGCAACTCGACGACATCATGGCCGGCAAGGAGCCGCGCCCGCCCAAGGACTGGACGCCGCGCACGCCCCCCTCGGGCAGCAACGGTGGCGGCAACGGCGGCACGCCGGCCGTGAATCCGGAACCTTCGCCGACCGCCGCCTGAGAAGTGCGTCTGGCATCAAACAGCAACGGGGCCTCAGGCCCCGTTTTCCATGTTCGGGCCGTCGCAGCCGCATGACGATGCTCCCGACCATGCCCGTCTGGCAGACCTCCCGCTTCACGATCGACCTCGCGCAGCCGCGCGTGATGGGCATCGTGAACGTCACGCCCGACTCCTTCTCCGATGGCGGCGCCCACGCCTCCACCGCGGCCGCGCTGCACCATTGCGAGCAGTTGCTGGAGGAGGGCGCCGACATCCTCGACATCGGCGGCGAATCCACCCGACCCGGTAGCCCCGCCGTACCGCTCGAGGCCGAACTGGCGCGCGTGCTGCCGGTGGTGCGCGAGGCGGTGAAGCTCGACGTACCGATCTCCATCGATACCTACAAGCCCGAGGTCATGCGCGCGGTGCTCGACCTCGGCGCGGACATCGTCAACGACATCTGGGCGCTGCGCCAACCTGGCGCGCGCGAGGCGGTCGCTGCGCATCCGTCGTGCGGCATCTGCCTGATGCACATGCACCGCGATCCGCAGACCATGCAGGCCGCGCCGATGGACGGCGAGGTCGTGCCGCAGGTGCTGGACTTCTGGCGCGTGCAGCTCGACGCCCTGGGTGCCCTCGGCATTGCGCCCGCGCGCATCACGCTCGACCCCGGCATCGGCTTCGGCAAGACCGTGGCGCAGAATTTCGCGCTGCTCGCCCGGCAGCGCGAGCTGCTCGGCGCGGGCCATCCGCTGCTGCTGGGCTGGTCGCGCAAGTCCTCGATCGGCGTCGTCACCGGCATCGAGCAGGCCGCGCAGCGCACGGTGCCCAGCGTGGCGGCCGCCGTGCTCGCGGTCGATCATGGTGCTGCCATCGTGCGCGTGCACGATGTGCGCGACACGGTCGCCGCGCTCGCGGTCTGGCGCGCGATGAAGGCCGTCGCATAGCCATCGGATCGCCACGGCAACCGGGCCAGGTTTCCCCAGAAATATTCCTTCAAACATCCAAAGCAAAGACAAGAACATGACTCGCAAGTACTTCGGCACCGATGGCATCCGTGGCACCGTCGGCCGTTCGCCGATCACCGCCGACTTCGTGCTGCGCCTCGCGCACGCGGTGGGCCGCGTGCTCAAGAAGACCGAGGCCCGTCCCACCGTGCTGATCGGCAAGGACACGCGCATCTCGGGCTACATGCTCGAGTCGGCGCTCGAATCGGGCTTCAACTCGGCCGGCGTGGACGTGGTGCTGCTCGGCCCGCTGCCGACGCCGGGCGTGGCCTACCTCACGCGCGCGCAGCGCGCCAGCCTCGGCGTGGTGATCAGCGCGAGCCACAACGCCTACCCCGACAACGGCATCAAGTTCTTCAGCGCGCAGGGCACCAAGCTCAGCGACGAATGGGAACTCGCGGTGGAAGCCGCGCTCGAGGAAGACCCGGTCTGGGTCGAGTCGGCCAGCCTGGGCAAGGCGCGCCGCCTCAACGATGCAGCCGGCCGCTACATCGAGTTCTGCAAGAGCACCTTCTCCAACGACCTCACCCTGCGCGGCCTGAAGCTGGTGGTCGACGCGGCCCACGGCGCGGCCTACCAGGTGGCGCCCGACGTGTTCCACGAGTTGGGTGCCGAGGTGCAGAGCATCGGCTGCACGCCCGACGGCCTCAACATCAACGACGGCTTCGGTGCCACGCATCCCGAGGCCCTGATCGCGGCCGTGACGGCCGAGAAGGCCGACTACGGCATCGCGCTCGACGGCGACGCCGACCGGCTGCAGCTGGTGGACGCCAGCGGCCGCCTGTTCAACGGCGACGAGCTGCTCTACCTGATGGTGGCCGAGCGCATCGCGCGCGGCAACAAGCCGGCCGGCGTGGTCGGCACGCTGATGACCAACAAGGCGGTCGAGGTGGCGCTGCGCGGGCAGGGCATCGAGTTCGTGCGCGCCAAGGTCGGCGACCGCTACGTGCTCGAGGAACTCGAGAAGCACGGCTGGCTGCTGGGCGGCGAGGGCTCGGGCCACCTGCTGGCACTCGACTGCCACACCACCGGCGACGGCATCGTGAGCGCGCTGCAGGTGCTGCAGGCCTGCGTGCGTAGCGGCAAGAGCGTGGCGCAGCTGCTCGAGGGCGTGACGTTGTTCCCGCAGACGCTGATCAACGTGCGCCTTTCGCCTGGCCAGAACTGGCAGGACAACGCGGCCCTGGCCAGCGAAACGAAGCGCATCGAGGCCGAGCTCGGCGATGCCGGCCGCGTGCTGATCCGTGCCAGCGGTACCGAGCCGCTGCTGCGCGTGATGGTCGAGGCACGCGACGCGCAGGTGGCCGAGGCCAGCGCCAGGCGCCTCGTGGCCACGGTGGAAGGCGCGAAGTGACGATCGAGGTCGTGCTCGCCGACTACCGCGACGCTGCGCAGGCCGCGGCGCTGGTCGAGCTGCTCGATGGCTATGCGCGCGATCCGGCCGGTGGCGGCACGCCCCTGAGCGCGCAGGTGCGCGCCGACCTGCCGGCCGCGCTCGCGGCCCGGCCGCAGGCCTTCAGCGTGCTCGCCTACGACGACGGCCAACCGGTTGGACTGATCAACTGCGTGGAAGGCTTCTCGACCTTCGCCTGCCGTCCGCTGGTGAACGTGCACGACGTGGTCGTGGCGCCCAGCCACCGCGGCCAGCGGCTCGCGCAGCGCATGCTCGAAAAGGTGGAGCAGGAGGCCCGCGCGCGCGGCGCCTGCAAGCTCACGCTCGAGGTGCTGTCGGGCAACGTGTCCGCGCGCAAGGCCTACGAGCGCGAAGGCTTCGCCGACTACCAGCTCGACCCGGCTTTCGGCAGCGCGATGTTCATGCAGAAGAAGCTCTGAGCCTTCTTCACGGGCGGCAGAAAAAAAGGGCGCGAAGATCGCGCCCTTTTCTTTTGGGGAAGCCGCTCGCTCAGAAGCGCGTGACCGGCATCTCGGCCTCGGCCTTGCCCGGTGCGTACTTGCCCAGCTCCCACTTGGCGATCGCGTTGCGGTGCACTTCGTCCGGACCGTCGGCGAAGCGCAGCGTGCGTGCGCCAGCATAGGCGTAGGCGAGCGGGAAGTCGTCGCACATGCCGCCGCCGCCATGCACCTGCATGGCCCAGTCGATCACCTGGCAGGCCATGCTCGGCGCCACCACCTTGATCATCGCGATCTCGTTCTTCGCGACCTTGTTGCCGGCCACGTCCATGAGCCAGGCGGCCTTGAGCGTGAGCAGGCGGGCCATGTCGATCTTGCAGCGCGCCTCGGCGATGCGTTCCTGCGTCACGGTCTGCGAAGCCACGGTCTTGCCGAAGGCCACGCGCGACGAAGCGCGGCGGCACATCAGCTCGAGCGCGCGCTCGGCCAGGCCGATCAGGCGCATGCAGTGGTGGATGCGTCCCGGGCCGAGGCGGCCCTGGGCGATCTCGAAGCCGCGGCCTTCGCCGAGCAGGATGTTGTCCACCGGCACGCGCACGTTCTCGAAGTACATCTCGACGTGGCCGTGCGGCGCGTCGTCGTAGCCCATCACGTTGAGCGGGCGCACGATGCGGATGCCCTTGGCGTCGGCCGGCACGATCACCATGCTCTGCTGCGAATGCTTGGGTGCCTCGGGATCGCTCTTGCCCATCGTGATGAACACGGCGCAGCGCGGATCGGCGGCGCCCGAGATCCACCACTTGTGGCCGTTGATGACGTACTCGTCGCCCTCGCGCGTGATGCGCGTCGAGATGTTGGTCGCGTCGCTCGAGGCCACGTCGGGCTCGGTCATCGCGAAGGCCGAGCGGATCTGGCCTTCGAGCAGCGGCTTGAGCCAGCGTGCCTTGATGGCGTCGGAGCCGTAGCGCGCGATGGTCTCCATGTTGCCGGTGTCGGGCGCCGAGCAGTTGAAGGCTTCAGACGCCCATGGCACCCGGCCCATGATCTCGGCCAGCGGCGCGTATTCCTGGTTGGTGAGGCCGGCGCCGTCATAGCCCGAGGCGGCCGCGCTGTCGACCGGCAGGAACAGGTTCCACAGGCCCTGGGCCTTGGCCTTGTCCTTGAGCTTCTCGACGGTCTTGAGCGCGGTCCAGCGCTTGCCGGCTGCCGTGTTGGCCGCGAGTTCGGCGCTGTATTCGGCTTCGGCGGGATAGATGTATTCGTCCATGAACGCGCTGACGCGCTTCTGGAGGTCTTTGGTCTTGGCCGAGTATTCGAAATCCATGGGGGTCTCCGTTGGGGGTGAAGGGCGGGCGGCTCGGGTGGTGCCTAGCCGCCGGTACGGCCGTGTGCGCACAGGGTGCGTGGTGCGTTTCGTGAGCGCACGAGCGGGCCGGGCCTCCCCCGCGAGGGGCGGCGGATCACATGCCGGAGGGCGACGTGAAAGGCCGGGAGGCTCATGCTCGCTGCGCGAATTGCCAGGCCATTTCGGCCATGGGACGGGCACCGCGGCCCGAGGCCACGGCTTGCTCGCTCGATGCGGTGCCGGCCTCGACCCGCTTGGCAATGCCTTGCAGGATCGCGGCCATGCGGAACAGGTTGTAGGCCTGGTAGAAGTTCCAGTCGGGCGCCAGCGCCTGGGGCGTGGTGAGACCGGTGCGCTCGCAGTACCTGCGTATGTATTCGCTCTCGGTCGGGATGCCCAGGCTCGCGTGGTCGAGGCCCGCGATGCCGCGGAAGGTCGCGCCCGAGATGTGCCAGGACATGCAGTGGTAGCTGAAGTCGGCCAGCGGGTGGCCCAGCGTCGACAGCTCCCAGTCGAGCACCGCGATCGCGCGCGGCTCGGTGGCGTGGAACATCAGGTTGTCGAGCCGGAAGTCGCCGTGCACGATCGAGGTCATGTTCTCGTCGCGCGCGCTCGCGGGCATGTGCGCCGGCAGCCACTCCATGAGCTTGTCCATCTCGGGAATGGGCTGCGTGATCGAGGCCACGTACTGCTTGCTCCAGCGGCCGATCTGGCGCTCGAAGTAGTTGCCGGGCTTGCCGTAGTCGGCGAGGCCGCGCTCGGCGTACTTCACCGTGTGCAGCGCCGCGATCACGCGGTTCATCTCGTCGTAGATGGCGCTGCGCTCGGCATTGCCCATGCCCGGCAGCGACTGGTCCCAGAGCACGCGGCCCTGCATGAACTCCATCACGTAGAAGGCGCGGCCGATCACGGCCTCGTCCTCGCACAGGCAGTGCATGCGCGGCACGGGCACGTCGGTGCCGGCCAGGCCGCTCATCACCTTGAACTCGCGCTCCACCGCATGCGCGGAGGGCAGCAGCTTGGCGACCGGGCCGGGCTTGGCGCGCATCACGTAGCTCTGCGTGGGCGTGACCAGCTTGTAGGTCGGGTTGGACTGGCCGCCCTTGAACATCTCGACCGTGAGCGGACCCTTGAAGCCCTCGAGGTTCTTCTCGAGCCAGGCCGACAGTGCGTCGACGTCGAAGGCGTGCTGCTGCGACACCGCGCGGGTGCCGACGAAGTTCGAAAAATCCTGGCTCATGCTATCGATCCGATTCCGAGACGCGCATCAGTGCCGCGCGATCGAGCACCACCAGTCCGGCCGGCTCGATGCGGATGATGTCCTCGCGTTCCATGGTCTTGAGTTCCTGATTCACGCGCTGGCGCGAGGCGCCCAGCAGCTGCGCGAGTTCTTCCTGCGCCAGCTGCAGACCGATGCGCATCTGGCTGCCGTCGTCCAGGTTGGGCACGCCGTAGCTGCGCACCAGGTGGATGAGCTGCTTGGCGAGCCGCGCGCGCAGCGGCAATGTGTTGAGGTCTTCCACCAGCCCGAACAGCGTGCGGATGCGCCGTGCCTGCAGGCGCATCAGCGCCTCGTAGAGCTCGACGTGCGCGGCCAGGATCTTCTGGAAGTCGGCGCGCGCCACGCACAGGATGGTGCTGTCGCCATGCGCATAGGCATCGTGCGTGCGCCGGTCCCCGTCGAACATCGCCACGTCGCCGAACCAGATGCCCGGCTCCACGTAGGTCAGCGTCACCTGCTTGCCCGAGACGGCCGTGGAGCTCACGCGCACCGCGCCCCTGGCACAGGCGATCCAGTGCTCGGGCGGATCGCCGCGTGCGGCGATCAGGTCGCCGTCCTTGTACCGTCTGACGAATGCGCATCGGAGGATGTCGTGCCTGAGCGAAGGGGAGAGGGAAGAGAACCAGCGACCACTGTTGATCGCTTCACGTTCTTCGATGGTAAGAATGGGGTCGTCCATGGTCTGTCCTGTCGGCGACTGAAAGGCGTAGGGTTGTCACGGGAGCGACGCGAGGCGCCGCCGCCCGTCACGCGTACTCACTCGTACTGGGGCTTCTTCTTCTCGAGGAAAGCGGCGATGCCGATGCCGGCATTGGCGTGGTGCAGGTTGCGCACGAAGTGGTCGCGCTCCTGGCTCAGCTGCGACGAGAGCGTGGCACCGCGGCCTTCGCTCAGCAGTTCCTTGATGCTCGCGAGCGAGTTGGGCGCACGTTCGTCGAGCTTGGCGGCCAGCGCGAGCGCACCGGCCAGTGCCTGGCCCGGATCGCTCAGCGTGTTCACCAGGCCCAGCGCATGCAGGCGCTCGGCGCCGATGCGCTCGCCGTTCATCAGCCATTCGCTCGCGAGCTGGCGCGGCAGCATCTGCGCGAGATGCCAGCTCAGTCCGCCGTCGGGCGACAGCGCGACATTGCTGTATGAGGCAGCGAACACCGCGTCGCGCGCGGCCACCACGAAGTCGCAGGCCAGCGCGAGCGAGAAGCCCGCGCCCGCGGCCGGTCCCTCGACGGCCGCGATCACCGGCTTCGGAAAGGTGCGGATCGAATCGATCCAGTTGTGCAGCCCCTCGATGCTCTCGGCCTGCACCGAGCGCTCGCGCTGCCGGTTGGCCTGCAGCCGCTGCAGCGAACCGCCGGCGCAGAACCACGGGCCTTCGCCCACGATGACCACGCTGCGGATCTCGCTGCTGTTCTCGGCGCCGTTGAGCGCCTCGATGCCGGCGGCATAGATCTCGGGACCGAGCGCGTTGCGCTGGCTGGGGTTGGCGATCGTCAGCACCATGGTGCGACCTTCGCTCGTGCTCTTGAGTTCGGCGGTCATGTCGCGGCTCACTCTTCCTCGTGCAGCAGGCTCAGGCCCAGCGCGCCGCGGCGGCGCAGCCACGGGCTCGGGCGATAGCGCGGATCGCCATAGACGGTCTGCATATTGAACAACACCTCGAGCATGTTGGTGGGCCCGTAGAGGTTGCCCATGGCCAGCGGGCCGCGCGGATAGCCGAGGCCGAGCTGCACCGCGGTCTCGAGGTCGCTTGGCGTGCACACGCGCTGCTGGCACATGTCGGCCGCGATGTTGACGATGGTGCCGATCACGCGCTGCGTGACGAAGCCGCCGCTGTCGCGGATCACGCTCACGGCCTTGCCGTCGCGCGCGAACAGGGCGTGCGCGGCGTCGCGCATGTCGCGCCGGGTGGCGGGGTTGGTGGCGAGCACGCGGCGCTTGCTGGCGGCGTCGTCGATCAGCATGTCGATGCCGATGGTGCGCGTGGCATCGAGGCGGTCGACGGCCGCGACCGTGGTGACGTCGAAGCCCAGCGGCGCGACCAGGATCAGCGACTGCGGCGCGGCGGAGGCGCCGCTGTCGATCTGCGCGCCCAGCGTGTTGACCAGGCGCAGCAGTTCGGCGCGGCGTGCGGCGCGCGGCGAGACCCACACGGCGGGCAGCGTATCGACCTTCGGCGCCGGTGCCTCAGGGGCCTGCTGCATCGCGCCGTCCTCGTAGCGGTAGAAGCCTTCGCCGGTCTTGCGGCCCAGCGCGCCGGCCGCGAGACGCTGCGCGGTGATCACGCTCGGGCGGTAGCGCGGCTCGTCGTAGTACTGGCGGTAGATCGATTCCATCACCGGGTGCGAGACGTCGAGCGCGGTCAGGTCCAGCAGCTCGAAGGGGCCGAGGCGGAAGCCCGCCTGCTCGCGCAGGATGCGGTCGACGGTCACGAAGTCGGCCACGCCTTCGCCCACGATGCGCAGCGCCTCGGTGCCGTAGCCGCGGCCGGCGTGGTTGACGATGAAGCCGGGCGTGTCCTGCGCCTGCACCGCGCTATGGCCCATCTGCGTGGCATAGCCCGCGAGCCGGCTGCAGACCTCGGGCGCGGTCTTGAAGCCGGCCACCACCTCGACCACCTTCATCAGCGGCACCGGGTTGAAGAAGTGGAAGCCCGCGAAGCGTTCGGGGTGCTTGAGGCCGGCCGCGATCGCGGTCACCGACAGCGAGGAGGTGTTGGTGGCCAGCGTGGCGTCGGGCGCGACGATGGCTTCGAGCTCGGCGAACAGCTTGCGCTTGACCTCGAGGTTCTCGACCACGGCTTCGATCACGAGGTCGCAGCCGGCCAGTGCCTGCGCCGACTCGGCGATCCGTACGCGCGCGATCTGGGCGTCGCGCGTGGCCTCGTCGATGCGGCCCTTCTCGTGCAGCTTGTTCCATTGGGCGACGATGGCATCGCGCCCGCGCGCCGCGGCGCCCTCGAAGCTGTCGAGCAGCAGCACCTCGCTGCCGGCCTGGGCCGCGATCTGGGCGATGCCGCGCCCCATGGCACCGGCGCCGACGACGCCGATCCGGGTGTAGTTCACTGTCATGTGTGGCTGGGGTTTTTCAAAGGTTGAGAGGTATCGGGCGGGCCGCTGGCGCGTGCGCGCACGCCGGCCGCTGCAGCAGCGATTTTGCAGTCTGGCGGGAGAAGGGTTTCCCCGGTGTTTCTCGGGGAGGCTTGCGGGAGCCGGCGCGACCGGGTTTCGCCGCGCCGGTCAGGCCGCCCGGCGGCTGCGGTCGATGCTCACGCTGAGCACGATGGCGACCAGCAGCAGCGCGAGCCCGACCCAGCTCATCCAGTGCATGGCGTCGCGCGCGAGCAGCCAGCCGCCGAGCGCGGCGCCGAAGGCCTGGCCGATGTAGATGCCCGAGCTGTTGAGCGCCACCGAGCCCGGCGCCAGCGCGGGCGCGAGGCCCACCAGCCGTGCCTGCTGGGCCGAGTTGGTCGAGAAGCAGCCCAGTCCCCAGGGCGAGACCACCACCGCGATCCAGAACAGGCTGTCCGCCAGCGGCCAGAGCGCCAGGCTCAGCGCGATCAGGCCCGTGGTCGCCAGCACCATGCGACCGGCGCCCGCGCGGTCGATGATGCGGCTCACGACCATGTTGCCCAGCAGGCCGCAGACGCCGAACCAGCCCCACATCAGGCTCAGCGCCGTGGCATCGGCGCCGAAGCGCTGCTTGAGGATCGGGCCGAAGTAGCTGAACAGCACGAACTGGCCCGCGCCCTGCAGCGCGGTGATCGACACGATGCCCATCAGCACCGGGCTGCGCAGCACGCGCGCCCAGGCCGCGGCCGTGAGCGCCGCCGGCCGGATGCCGCCGGGCAGCGTGAGCCACACCGAGACCGCGCTCACGACGCTGAGCGCCGAGATCGCGAGGAAGGCCGCGCGCCAGCCGAAGTGACCGCCGATCAGCGCGCCGATGGGCAGGCCCAGCACCGAGGCCATCGACCAGCCGAGGAAGACGAAGGTGACCGCGCGCCCGCGCTGCTCGGGCGGCACCAGCATGCCGGCGCAGGCGGCGGCCTGGGGCGTGAAGATGGCCGGTGCGATCACCGCGAGCATGCGCACGGGCAGCAGGGCGCCGAAGCTGGGCATGAAGACCGACACCGCGTGCCAGGCCGCGTACCAGAGCATCGTGAGGGCCAGCAGCCGGCGTCGGTCCCAGCCGGCCACCGCGGCCGCGAGCAACGGTGCGCCGAGGCAGGTGACGAAGGCCGCGGCCGTGATCAGTTGCCCCGCAGTGGCGGCACTGACCTCGAGCGAAACACTGATTTCATTGAGCGTGCCCGGCACCACCATCACCCCGGTGCCGATCACGAAGTTGCCGGCGAGCAGCGCCCAGAGTGCGCCCCTCGGCGCCGGCTGGCTCACGGCTTCACCGCCGGACCTGCAACGCGCCGGGGTTGACGATGTTGGTGGGGTTGCCCTTGATGAAGCTCACGACGTTGTCGAAGGCCTGGCCGAAGTACATCTCGTAGCTCTCCTGCTCCACGTAGCCGATGTGCGGCGTGCAGATGCAGTTCTCGAGGCGCAGCAGCGCATGGCCCTGCAGCGGCGGTTCGCTCTCGAACACGTCGATCGCCGCCAGGCCGGGGCGGCCGCGGTTGAGCGCGGCGAGCAGCGCATCGGGCTCGACCAGCTCGGCGCGCGAGGTGTTGACGAACAGCGAGGTCGGCTTCATGCGCGAGAGGTCCTCGAGCGTGATCAGGCCGGTGGTTTCGTCGTTGAGCCGCAGGTGCACGGACAGCACATCGGCCATCGCGAAGAACTCCTGGCGGCTCTGCGCCACCTGGAAGCCGTCGGAGCGCGCCTTGGCGCAACTCGCCTCGCGGCCCCAGATCACGACCTGCATGCCAAAGGCCTGGCCGTAGCGCGCCACGAGCTGGCCGATGCGGCCATAGCCCCAGACGCAGAGCGTCTTGCCCTTGAGCACCGAGCCGAGCCCGAAATTGGGTGGCATCGAGGCCGACTTGAGCCCCGACTGCTGCCAGGCGCCGTGCTTGAGGTTGCTGATGTACTGGGGCAGCCGGCGCATCGCCGACATGATCAGTGCCCAGGTCAGTTCGGCCGGGGCCTGCGGTGAGCCTGAGCCCTCGGCCACTGCCACGCCGCGCTCGGTGCAGGCGGCCACGTCGATGTGGCTGCTGACGCGGCCCGTCTGCGAGATCAGCTTGAGCTTGGGGAGTTTCTCGATCAGTTGGCGCGAGATCTGGCTACGCTCGCGGATCAGGACGATCACATCGGCGTCCTTGAGCCGCACCGAGAGTTGACCGATGCCCTTGACGGTGTTGGTGTAGACCTTGGCTGCGTAGGCATCGAGCTTCGAAGCACAGTGCAGCTTGCGCACCGCATCCTGGTAATCGTCGAGGATCACAATATTCATGGCATGCCATTGTGCCTCGCAGCATGGAATCGGCGCGCCGTTGAACGTTTGGATACGGCCCCTGCGCCCCGAAAGGGGTGAAAACGGGGGCAAAGGCGGGAGAAGCGAGGGCAAAGGCGGGCAAAGGAGCGACGTTGGCACTGCCTTCCTGACAGGGTGTGAACAAACCGGCTGCCACGGTTTCTTCACCCCCTGAGCCAAGACCTCACGCATCCACGCGATCGAGCGACCGCGTGAAACGCCGGGGCCGTCTCCCTCAGTGCAGGTGCACGGGGCGGGGCGACACGGCGGCGGTTTCGAGTGCCTCGAGCGCGGCGAGGCGATCAAGCTCGGCGCACACATCCGCCATCCGGCCCGAAATCACCACGCGGTTGTTGTTGCGCGCGCCACCCTGCTGGCGGTCGACGACGCGCACCACCCGCAGCGGACGCGAAGGTGCCTGGGCGACGGCTGCGGCCATGACGGCGTTCTGTCCGCTGTCGCCGCGTGCCGTGCACGACGGCCGTACCGAGACGTAGCGCAACTCGCTGGCGCACAGGTCGTCATCGCGACGGTGTACGGGGCGGGCGGGCAACCAGCGGCTCGCAAGCGACTGCAGCGGCATCCAAAGATCGACGAAGGTGAGGAGGGCGATTCCCATGTGAACTCCAAGAAGGTTTGAGGTTGAACACAGGCAGGATTCGTTGTCATCGGGCGCAGCAGGGTGATGGCGACAAAGCGCCATACGCCCGCCACCTGCGGCGACCGGATGGGGTATGCGTGATGCGGATCCGCGGAGCGGCTCGGCGATGCAGACCGCCGGGCCGGATCGGCAGGCCTACATCAGCATGGTGTTTCGGATCAGGCCGACCGCGAGGCCTTCGATTTCGAAGGACTCGCCGGGCTGGACCACGATGGTCGGGTAGTCGGGGTTCTCGGCGTGGAGCTCGATCACCTGCTTGTTGCGCTTGAGGCGCTTGACGGTCACTTCGTCGCCGAGGCGCGCCACCACGATCTGGCCGTTGCGCGCTTCCTTGGTGGCCTGCACGGCGAGCAGGTCGCCGTCCATGATGCCGGCGTCGCGCATCGACATGCCGCGCACCTTGAGCAGGTAGTCGGGCTGGCGCTGGAACAGCGTGTTCTCGACGTAGTAGGTTTGATCGACATGCTCCTGCGCGAGGATCGGCGAACCGGCCGCGACGCGGCCGATGAGCGGCAGCGCGAGCTGGGCCATGCCGGGCAGCGACAGCGAGAACTGGCTGTTGCGCGATTCGGCCAGCGAGCGCAGTGCATCGCCCTTGAGGCGGATGCCGCGCGAGGTACCGCTCACGAGTTCGATGACGCCCTTGCGGGCCAACGCCTGCAGATGCTCCTCGGCGGCATTGGCGGAGCGAAAGCCCAACTCGCTCGCGATTTCGGCGCGAGTGGGCGGCGCCCCGGTACGGGCAATGGCGCTCTGGATCAGATCGAGGATCTGCTGCTGGCGGGCGGTAAGCTTCACGGCGAACTGCATGGTGGTTCCTTGCGGCACTGGCTGAACATCCAGTACCTGTATTTTTAACCAGTTTTTCAAAGTTGGCAAGTCATGGTGACTTCATCCCTTTCGAATCCGCGGCGCGTGGTGGTGCTCGGCACCGGCGGCACCATCTCGGGCCGCGCGGCGAACAGCGGCGACAACATCGGCTACACCGCCGGCGAGGTGGGCGTGGCCGACCTGCTCGGCGGCATCGAGGCGCCCGCGGGCGTGACGCTGGCGGCGGAGCAGGTGGCCCAGGTCGACAGCAAGGACATGTCCTTCGCGATCTGGCGCGCACTGGCGCTGCGCTGCGCCCACTGGCTGGCGCAGCCCGACGTGGCCGGTGTGGTGATCACCCACGGCACCGACACGCTCGAGGAGACCGCCTTCTTCCTCCAGTCGGTGCTGGCGCCGCGCAAGCCCATCGTGCTGACCTGCGCCATGCGCCCGGCCTCCGCGCTGTCGCCCGACGGTCCGCAGAACGTGCGCGATGCGATCGCCGTGGCCGCGACACCGGGCGCGCAGGGCGTGACCGCGGTATGTGCGGGCACGGTGCGCGGTGCCTTCGACGTGCAGAAGGTGCACACCTATCGGCTCGATGCCTTCGACGCGGGCGACGCGGGGCCGGTGGGCTACGTGGAGGAGGGCGAGGTACGGCGCGTGCGTGACTGGCCGGCTTCGGAAGCAGGCGCGGCCCTCGACCGTCTTCCCGAGGACGAGGCCGCATGGCCGCGCGTGGAGATCGTGATGAGCCACGCAGGTGCGAGCGGCGCGTTGATCCATGCGCTGCGTGCCGATGGCACGGCGGCGTCTCCTCTGCGGGGCCTCGTGCTGGCGACCACCGGCAACGGCACGCTGCACCATGCGCTCGAGGCGGCGGCGCTCGAGGCGCAGGAGGCCGGCATCGCGGTGCTGCGCGCCACCCGCTGCACGCAAGGGCGCATCCTGCCCAAGCCGGGCGACCGCCTGCGCGATGCGGGCGCGCTGACGCCCGTCAAGGCGCGCATCGCGCTGACGCTCGAGCTGCTCTGAAGTCGGGACGCCAAAGAAAAAGCCGCGTCGCGGGCCTCGAGGCCCGCACGCGGCTCGCGATTCGAGTCGGGGATCAGCTGCTCAGTGCGGCCAGTGCACGTTGCGTGATCTCTTCGACCGTGCCCACGCCCTGGATGGCGCGGTATTTCGGCGCGGCGGCCGGATCGGTCTTGGCCCAGGCCGAGTAGTAGTCGACCAGCGGACGGGTCTGCTGGCTGTAGACGTCGAGCCGCGTGCGCACGGTCTCTTCCTCGTCGTCCTTGCGCTGGATCAGTTCCTCGCCGGTCAGGTCGTCCTTGCCTTCGACCTTGGGCGGGTTGAACTTGATGTGGTAGGTGCGTCCCGAGGCCGGGTGCGAGCGGCGGCCGCTCATGCGCTCGATGATGTCGCTGAAGGGCACGTCGATCTCGAGCACGTAGTCGAGCTTGACGCCCGCGGCCTTCATCGCGTCGGCTTGCGGAATGGTGCGCGGGAAGCCGTCGAACAGGAAGCCTTCGGCGCAGTCGGGCTGGGCGATGCGTTCCTTCACGAGATTGATGATGAGGTCGTCGCTGACCAGCGCACCCGCATCCATCACGGCCTTGGCCTGCAGGCCCAGCGGGGTGCCAGCCTTGACGGCGGCGCGCAGCATGTCGCCGGTGGAAATCTGCGGAATGCCGTACTTCTGGCAAATGAAGGCCGCCTGCGTGCCTTTGCCCGCCCCGGGCGCGCCCAACAAAATCAGTCTCATGGTGTCCTCGGAGGGTTCTTGGATTTGTGTCACGTCGCGCAGGCACCCTTCGATGAAGACAAAGTGCCGCGGACGGAGTTGCGTCGAGGATAGCACGCGGCCCCGTGAACAATTTCGCCGGGCATCCGCGATGGCGATGGCCCGAAAGCGATGATCGAGACTCCTTGCGCTCCGAAGCCGGCTCTTCGTAGATGGATCGGGCAAGTTGGCCGAAGATTGGACTGTCCCTCGAAGCCTGGAACTTCCAGGCCTGGATGGCATCCGCGTGACTGATCGCAGCGGCCGGCCGCCGCTAGGCCAGCGCTCAGTTCGCGGCGCCGAACAGTGCTCGCACCCGCGTCAAGTCTTCCGGCGTGTCTACGCCCGGTCCCGGCGCCGCGTCGCTCACATGCACCGCGATGCGATGCCCATGCCACAGCGCGCGCAGCTGCTCGAGTGCCTCGATGGTTTCTAGCGGCGAGGGCGGCAGCGAGGGGAACCGGCGCACGAAACCCGCACGGTAGCCGTAGATGCCGATGTGGCGCAGTGGCGCTGGCGAAGGCAGTTGCGTCGGAGGCACGCCCGGCGCGGCACCATCGCGCCACCAGGGAATCGGCGCACGGCTGAAATAGAGCGCATTGCCCCGCGCGTCGAGCACGGCCTTCACGACGTTCGGATTGAGATAGTCGGCCACCGAATCGATCGCATGCACCGCGGTACTCATGGCGGCGTCGGGCCGCGCGAGGAGCGCCGCGGCCACGGCGTCGATCAGCGCCGGGTCGATCAGCGGCTCGTCGCCTTGCACATTGACCACCACCGCGTCGCCGTCGAGGCCGAGCTGTTCGCAGGCCTCGGCGAGGCGGTCGCTGCCGCTCGGATGGTCCTGACGGGTGAGGATGGCCTCCACCCCGTGGGTCTGGCAGGCCGCGAGGATCGAGGCATGGTCCGCCGCCACCACCACGCGCGCCGCGCCGGACTGCGCCGCTCGCTGCGCCACGCGCGCCACCATCGGTACGCCCGCGATGTCGGCCAGCGGCTTGTCGGGCAACCGCGTCGATGCCAGCCGGGCCGGCACCAGAACCGTGAAGCTCACAGCCCGAGCTCGTCGTCGGACAGGGTGCGGGCCTCGTTCTCGAGCAGCACCGGAATGCCGTCGCGCACCGGGTAGGCCAGGCGCGCACTGCGCGAACAGAGTTCCTGCTTCTCCGGATTCCAGGTCAGGGGGCCCTTGGTGACGGGGCAGACGAGCAGTTCAAGCAGCTTGGTGTCCATCGGTCGATGATAGCTTTGCGTCGAGCGCCGCAAGGAAGGCTTCGGAGGGGGCGAACAGCAGCGGCACGGCCAGCGCACGAGGCTCCTTGCGCCAGAGCTTGACCGCGTCCTTCTCTGTGCAGAGCAGCAGATGGCCGGCCGGCACCTCGTCGTGCCAGTCGGCGAAATCGTGGTGATCGGGCAGGGCGATGGTTCGTTCGGGTTCGATGCCTTGCGCGCGCAGCATCTCGAAGAAGGCTTCGGGCCGTGCGATCGCCGCCAGTGCTGTGATGGGGCGCGCAGCCAGCGAGGCCAGTGGCGTCCGGGCGCCGTCGCTGGCCACCGCGTAGGTCGCCAGTTGGCGCGTGGCGGTGAAGCCACCGGGGAACGCGGAGTGCTCGCCGCTGTGCAGTACCAGGTCGCAATCGCGCGGCCAGGGTTCGCGCAAGGGGCCGGCCGGCAGCAGCCAGCCGTTGCCGATACCGCGGTCGTCGAACACGCAGATCTCGATATCGCGCGCCAGCGCCAGGTGCTGCAGGCCGTCGTCGCTGACGACGACTTGCGTGGCGGGGTGGGCGGCGAGCAACGCGCGCGCGGCCTCGGCGCGACGCCTCGCCACGAACACTGGCGCGCCGGTGCTGCGCCGGATCAGTGCCGGCTCGTCGCCGACCTCGCGCGGATCGCTGTCGGGCAGGACTTCGCGGCAGTCGTCCGTGTGCCGGCCGTAGCCGCGCGACACCACGCCGACCTGCCAGCCGCGCGCGCGCAGATGCTGCACCACGGCCATCACCACCGGCGTCTTGCCCGCGCCACCGGCGATCACATTGCCGACGATCACCACCGGCACCGGCACGCGTTCGGCCTGCAGCCAGCCGAGGCGATAGAGCAGCGCGCGCAGCGCCACCAGGGTGCGAAAGAGCAGGGACAGCGGCCACAGCAGCATCGCCAGTGGTCCGCGCGACAGCCAGGCGCGCCGAAGCCGCGGGGCGGTTGCGCCGGCGTGGGTGCTATTGCGCCCCTGCGACGGCAACTCAGTGCCCGGCTTGCGCCGTCGACTGGGCGGCGAAGGTGATCTGCATCAGGCCCGCGCGCCGCGCCGCTTCCATCACCGTGACTACGGCCTGGTGCGGGCTGCTGGCATCGGCGCTGATGATCACCACGCTGTCCTTGCCGCCGGTGGCGGCCGCGGCGAGCGCCGCCGCCACGGTGTCCACGCTGCGGTCGGGCATGGGCGTCTTGTTGATCGAATAGCGCCCGTCGGCCGACACGCCGACGATCACTTCCTTCGGGTAGTCGCGCTGCGCGTCCACGTCCGCCGTCGGCAGCCGCAGCTGCATCTCGGTGAACTTGCTGTAGGTGGTCGACAGCATCAGGAAGATCAGCACCACCAGCAGCACGTCGATGAACGGGATCAGGTTGATTTCGGGCTCGTCGCGCGCACCATGGCGAAACTGCATGCGGCCGCGGCTCACCGGGCGCTCCCGGTGGCGGCCATGAAGGCGGGGAGCGCCCTCATTTGCGCATCGCGTTGAGATGGCGCGCGAAGCGCTCGCCCGAGAGTTCCAGGTTCAGCAGGTACTCGTCGACGCGGCTGCGGAAGTAGCGCCAGAAGATCAGGGTCGGGATCGCGACGATCAGGCCGAAGGCCGTGTTGTAGAGCGCGATCGAGATACCGTGCGCGAGCTGCGCCGGGTTGCCCGAGCCGACAGCACCGCTGGTCGGCGACTGCGAGCCGAAGATCTCGATCATGCCGATCACCGTGCCCAGCAGACCGAGCAGCGGGGCGGCCGAAGCGATGGTGGCGAGGGCGGGCAGGTAGCGTTCCAGCCGGTGCGCCACGGTGCGGCCCGAGGCTTCCATGGCTGCGCGCAGGTCGTCCTCGGTGCAGCGCGGATTGGCGTTCAGCGCCCGCAGGCCGGCGGCCAGCACCTGGCCGAGCATCGAGTTGTTTTCCAGCTTGGTCACCACATCGGGGCCGGGTACCGCGTTGTGCGACACGGTGATGGTTTCGTCGAGCAGCTTGGGCGGAAGCACCTTCACTGTCTTGAGACTTGTGAAACGTTCTATAACGAGTGCGAGTGCAATCACCGAGCAAGCGAGCAGCGGCCAGATGGGCCAACCTGCAGCAACTATGATGGAAAACAAGGAATCCTCCGGCCCCGTAGGCTGTCAATGCGCGGCGATTATCCACCGAGCCCACCATCGCCACACGGCTTGTTTGCGTGTCGGCCAAGACGCACAGATTCTGTGGATAACTTTGTGATTAACCCGCTGCGCAAGTTGCCGCGAGCCGCGCCAACTGGGCTTTCCATTAGATCGATTGAATTTTGGGCACCGCTTTTTTAAATGAAATCAACAACTTGCACGAGAAACCGTGCAATTGTCCGACCCCAGGGCCCTGGCGCCCGAGCCACGGCACCCGTTGTGGAAGAGTGCCAAATCACGATTCGGCGGTTTTGTGAACTTGCGTGACCCCAATCCGGTTTCCGGACCGCGCGTCTGGGCCGTCGGCGCGTTGTGCCGCGCGGTCGCCGATGCGCTCGATGCCCGCTTCAATCCGGTTTCCGTGCGCGGCGAAATCTCCGGTTTTTCGCGTGCGGCAAGTGGACATTGTTACTTCTCGCTCAAGGACGAGTCGGGCCAGCTGCGCTGCGCCATGTTCCGCCGCGCGGCCGGCCTGCTCGATTTCTCGCCGCGCGACGGCGACCAGGTCGAGGTGCGCGGGCGTCTCGCGGTCTACGAGCCGCGCGGCGATCTGCAACTGGTGGTCGAAAGCCTGCGCCGGGCCGGGCAGGGCGCCCTGTTCGAGCAGTTCCTCCAGCGCAAGGCGCGTCTCGAGGCCGAGGGACTGTTCGACCCGGCGCGCAAGCGCGCGCTGCCGGTGATGCCGCGCGCGATCGGCGTCGTCACCTCGCTGGGCGCCGCGGCGCTCCATGACGTGGTGACCGCGTTGCGCCGGCGCGTGCCCCACATTCCCGTGACGGTGGCGCCCGCGGCGGTGCAGGGCGCCGCTGCACCCGGCGAACTGGTGCGCGCGCTGCAATCGCTCTACGCGATGCAACCGGCGGTCGACGTCATCCTGCTGGTGCGCGGCGGCGGATCGATCGAGGACCTCTGGGCCTTCAACGACGAGAGCCTGGCACGCACCATCGTGCAGAGCCCGGTACCGCTGATCAGCGGCGTGGGCCACGAAACCGACTTCACCATCGCCGATTTCTGCGCTGACCTGCGCGCGCCGACGCCTACCGCCGCGGCCGAGCTGGTCAGCGCGCCGCAGGCGCTGTGGCTCGATGCCCTGACGTTGCTCGAGGAGCGGCTCGACGACGCCATCGGTGCGCGGCTCGACGTGTTGGGCCAGCGGCTCGACCAGGCCGCGGGCCGGCTGGGCCGTCCTTCGTCGCTGGTGGCACGGCAGCAGTTGCGGCTCGCGCACCATGCGCAGCGCCTGCACTATGCGGTGCTGTCGAGGACGCAGCGGCATTCGCAGGCGGCGCAGACGCTGGCCAACGATTTCCCTTCGAAGTTCGAGCGCGCGCTGGTGCAGCGCCGCGAGCGCCTGGAGCGTGTCGCGCTGCGGCTGCGTCTGCTCGATCCCGCGCTCGTGTTGCAGCGCGGCTATGCCTGGATCACCGACACCGACGGGCGCGCCGTGGTCAGCGCGAAGGCGCTCGCACCCGGCGATGCCGTCGTTGCCCGCCTGGCCGATGGCTCCGTCGATCTGACCGTCGGGTCACGCGGCGCGACGGGAACGCGTCCGACGTGAGTGCCACGATTCCTTTCTAGAATCATTGATTCCCCACAACCAACCCACGAGAAAAAACCATGGAACATGTGCTCCCACCCCTGCCGTACGCCCTCGACGCGCTGGCGCCCGAGTACTCGAAGGAGACCCTCGAGTACCACTACGGCAAGCACCACAACGCCTATGTGGTGAACCTCAACAACCTGCAGAAGGGCACCGAGTTCGAGTCGCTCACGCTCGAAGAGATCATCAAGAAGTCCAGCGGCGGCATCTACAACAACTCGGCCCAGATCTGGAACCACACCTTCTTCTGGAACTGCATGAAGCCCCAAGGCGGCGGCGCTCCGAGCGGCGCGCTGGCCAAGGCCATCGATGCCAAGTGGGGCAGCTTCGATGCCTTCAAGGAAGCCTTCGTGAAGTCGGCCGTGGGCAACTTCGGTTCGGGCTGGACCTGGCTGGTGAAGAAGCCCGACGGCAGCGTGGACATCGTGAACACCGGCGCCGCCGGCACGCCGCTGACGACCGCCGACACGGCGCTGCTGACGGTCGACGTCTGGGAACACGCCTACTACATCGACTACCGCAACCTGCGTCCCAAGTTCGTCGAGACCTTCCTGGCCAAGCTGGTCAACTGGGACTTCGCCGAGAAGAACTTCGGCTGAGATCGACGAGGGGCACCATCGCGGTGCCTTCATGAAAAAGCCCCGCGACGCGGGGCTTTTTATTGGGCCAACCGAAATCGGTCGGCGGTGTGCGGCCAGCGAGGGGACTCAGCGCTTGCCCGCGGCGAACAGCTCACCGGTGATCTTCGCGCCCTTCTTGATGTTCTTCTTCTTGAACCAGCCCTGGTTCATTTCAAGCACGTACTTCACCGGCTCCTCGGAGCAATGCGAGTCGTCGGTCTGCGGCTTCATGTCGGCCAGGTTGACGATGCGGCCGTCCTCGGCCACGAAGGCGGCCGTCAATGGCAGCAGCGTGTTGCGCATCCAGAAGCACTGGGTGGCGGGCTGCTCGAACACGAAGATCATGCCTTCGGCCTGCGGCATCTCCTTGCGGAACATCAGGCCGACCTGGCGCTCGACCGGCGCCTGGGCGATCTGCGCATCGATGGTGTACAGGCCGATCGACAGCTTGGTGCGGGCAAGGTTGGTTTGGGGTTCCTGCTGGGCGTGGGCCGGAGCGAGCAGGGCGGCGGAAGCGGCGACGGAGAAGGCCAACAGGGCGGCAAAACGCTGGAGCATCGGGGTTCTTTCAGACTCTTCCATACAAAGAAGGCCGTGCCCGGCCCCATGAAAAAAGCCCGCGGAAGCGGGCCTGGCGGGCATGGCCTGTGAAGGCGGCTAGCTTACGCCTTCTTGGTGGCGACGTGGGCCTTGGCGACCTTGCGAGCCTTGTGCTTCTTGGCGGCGGCGTGCTTCTTGGCCGGGGCCTTGGCCTTGGTGGCGGCAGCGGCGGGAGCTGCTGCGGCGGGTTCGGGTTGTTGGGCAAAGGCACCGAATGCGACAAGACCGGCGACCAGGGCAGCGAACAGCTTCTTCATGACAAATCCTTTGAGATTGTTAGATATGGACCACCTCCCTGTGGAGGTGCGTGTTCAACGGAAAGCATTCGTTGCGGTTGACAGTGCGGGCCCCGGAAGAATGAGCAAAGAATGAGGGCGAAAAAAAAGCGCCCCGATGGAGCGCTTTCTTTCAAGAGGACGAATCCTTAGTTGGGCGTGCCGCCTTGGGTCGACTTGCGCTTCACGCTGCCGTCCTTGTTGCGACGACGTTGGTCGCGGGTTTCAGCGCGCTTCTCGCCGGAGGTAGCAGCCTTGTCGGTGCCGATGGCGCCGCCTTCGGGCGTCTTGGCGATGTCGCCGGCCGGAGCGGCCACCTTGCCAGCGGGACGTGCGTCCTTACGGGCTTCAGCGCGTTGCTGCGCCTTGCTGTTGCTGGCGTTCCCTTGCTCGGGGGTGGTGCCAGCCGGGTTTTGGGCATAGGCGCCGGCTGCGAACAGGCCAGCGATCATGACTGCGAGAAGTTTGCTCATTGATGGATTCCTCTATCGAGAATTGGTTGGAAACGCCTCCCGGCGAGCAGAAGGTCAGGCACTAACGAGGCCGGCGGCCCGCAGGTTGACAAACGCCCACTGATGGGTTGCGTCTAAAATGTACAGCGATTTGTTCGCGGGCTGTACAGCGAATCCCCCTCGCTGTCTGAATTCGCAGACAGTCGTCACCGAATTACTTCCACTCCGGAGTCTTCCTCCCCTCATGTCCAGCTACCAGCACATCAAAGTCCCGACCGAAGGCCAGAAGATCACGGTCAACGCCGACAACTCGCTCAATGTGCCCGACCAGCCGATCATTCCCTTCATCGAAGGCGACGGCACTGGACTGGACATCACGCCCGTGATGCTGAAGGTGGTGGATGCGGCAGTGGCCAAGGCCTACGGTGGCAAGAAGAAGATCCACTGGATGGAAGTCTATGCCGGTGAAAAGTCGACCAAGGTCTACGGTCCCGATGTTTGGCTCCCCGAAGAAACGCTGCACGCCGTGCGCGACTACGTCGTTTCGATCAAGGGCCCGCTGACCACCCCCGTCGGCGGCGGCATCCGTTCGCTGAACGTCGCGCTGCGCCAGGAACTCGACCTCTACGTTTGCCTGCGCCCCATCCAGTACTTCGAAGGCGTGCCCAGCCCGGTGCGCGAGCCGCACAAGACCAACATGGTCATCTTCCGCGAGAACTCGGAAGACATCTACGCCGGCATCGAGTTCGAAGCCGAGAGCGACAAGGCCAAGAAGCTCATCAAGTTCCTGCAAGAGGAAATGGGCGTCAAGAAGATCCGTTTCCCCGACACCTCGGGCATCGGCGTGAAGCCGGTGTCGAGGGAAGGCACCGAGCGCCTGGTGCGCAAGGCGCTGCAGTACGCGATCGACAACGACAAGTCGAGCGTCACGCTGGTGCACAAGGGCAACATCATGAAGTTCACCGAAGGTGGCTTCCGTGACTGGGGCTACGCCCTGGCCCAGAAGGAATTCGGCGCCGAACTCATCGACGGCGGCCCGTGGATGAAGTTCAAGAGCCCGAAGAGTGGCAAGGACATCACCGTCAAGGACAGCATCGCCGACGCATTCCTGCAGCAGATCCTGCTGCGTCCCGCCGAGTACAGCGTCATCGCCACGCTCAACCTCAACGGCGACTACGTGTCCGACGCGCTGGCCGCGCAGGTCGGTGGCATCGGCATCGCCCCGGGCGCGAACCTGAGCGACACCGTCGCCATGTTCGAAGCCACCCACGGTACCGCGCCCAAGTACGCCGGCAAGGACTACGTGAACCCCGGTTCCGAAATCCTCTCGGCCGAAATGATGCTGCGCCACATGGGCTGGAAGGAAGCCGCCGACCTGATCATCAGCGCGATGGAAAAGTCGATTGCAAGCAAGAAGGTCACCTATGACTTCGCCCGCCTGATGGACGGCGCCACGCAAGTGAGCTGCTCGGGCTTCGGCCAGGTGATGATCGACAACATGTGATCCCGCCCTCGGCGCTCTCGAACGCCGAAGCGACAGCCATAAGCCCCCGAGGTTCTCGCGAGCCTCGGGGGCTTTTTCTTTGCCGCGCACGCCTCTTTTGACGCTCCGGAAAGATTCGGTGGGGGCAAAGATCACGGACGGGATGATGCCCGTGCGCATTTAACTATTGCTGAAAACTGGGGACGAAAAAACACGCTATCGCCTCGACAGAATCGTGCGCATCGAGGATCAGGGAGCGCACGATGAGGGGCAGGAAGAAGTCGCGATCGATGCCGCCATGCGCGCAAGCCGCGTATCGCTTCGCGCAGGCATGCACGCCGTGCGGGCGAGGGGATGGCCAGCCATGACCTTGTCCCGCCGAGCACTGTTCCTGAAGCTCGACCCGACGCTGTTTCGTGCGATCGAATCGGCGACGGCGTTCGCCAAGCTGCGCGGCAATCCGCATGTCGAACTCGTGCACTGGCTGCACCAGCTCCGTCAGGCCGGCGATGGCGACCTGCATCGCCTGTGCCATCACCATCGCATCAGCCTGCCACTGCTCGACAAGGGTTTTGCCGCGGCCTTGTCGTGCCTGCCCGCCGGCACTTCGTCGTTGAGCGACTTCTCGCACCACATCGAAGCCGCGATCGAGCGTGCCTGGCTCTTGTCCAGTCTCGAGTTCGGCAGCCGTTGCATCCGTGGAGTGCAACTGATGAGCGCGTTGTTGCAGACCCCGGAGCTTCGGCGTGTGCTGTTCGAGATCTCGCCCGCATTTCGGGCCCTCGCGATCGAACGGCGGCCCGATGAACTGCTCGCGCTCGTGAAGGGGTCACCCGAAGAAGCGGAAGGACCTCGCGATGGCTCGGACGCCGTGCCGGTGTTTCCCGGCGAAGCCGGTCTCGCGATGGCAGCAGTCACCCCGACCGGCTCCGCGCTGGCCGCCTACTGCACCGATCTCACCGAGCATGCGCGTGCCGAGCGGATCGATCCCGTCATCGGCCGTGGTCAGGAGATCGCTGCCATGGTGGACATCCTGTTGCGTCGGCGCCAGAACAACCCTTTGCTCACCGGCGAGGCCGGCGTAGGCAAGACCGCGGTCGTCGAGGGGCTCGCGTTGGCGATCGCCAAGGCCGAGGTCCCGCCGAAGTTGCGCCATGCGCGACTGCTGAGCCTCGACGTCGGCGCATTGTTGTCCGGGGCCGGCGCGCAGGGCGAGTTCGAGCACAGGCTCGAGGCGCTGCTGCAGGAGGCGACGCAGTCGACTCGGCCGGTGATCCTGTTCATCGAGGAGTTGCATGCGTTGGTCGGCGCAGGTGACCGGGATGCAGCGGGAGATGCCGCCAATCTCTTGAGGTCAGTTCTTGCGCGCGGTGCGTTGCGCGTCATCGGCGCCACCACTCGGCGCGAATGCAGGCGTCACGTCGAACAGGATCCGGCGCTCGCGCGCCGCTTCCAGGTGCTGCAGATCATGGAGCCGCAGGCGGCGGACGCCATCGACATGGTGCGGGGATTCGCCACCACCTTCGCCGTGCACCATGGCGTGACCGTGCTCGACGAAGCGGTGCGCGCCGCCGTCGTGCTGTCGCATCGCTACCTGCCTGCGCGGCAGTTGCCCGACAAAGCCATCGGCCTGCTCGACACGGCCTGTGCGCGCGTGGCCATGTCGCTGCATGTGCCGCCTCCGGCCGTGACGGGCCTGCGGCAGCGGATCGCGGCGCTTGCGGCCGAGGTCGGGCTGCTGCGCGACGAAACCAGGATGGCCCGGGGTTGCGAGACCCGGCTGGCACGGCTGATCGCGGTGCGCGATTCGCTCGAGCAGATCCGCGATGAGCTCAGAGCGCAGAAGAACAAGTGGCGGGGGGAGAAGGCGCTGGTCCGGCAGATCCAGGCGCTGAGGGTAGAAGAAAGAACGGAGGGGGAGGGTGAGCCGGACCATCCTCCGCACCTCGATTCATCGGTGCTCGAGCAGGAGCTTCAAGGCCTTCAGCAAGACACTCCGCAGGTCTTCCTTCAGGTCGACGAAGCGGTGGTTGCAAAGATCGTCGCCGAGTGGACCGGTATCCCCACCGGACGGTTGCTCACCGACGAGGCCCTGGCCGTGCTTCAGCTTCGACAGGTGCTCGAGCGGCGCGTGCTCGGGCAGGCGGGTGCGCTCGACATCATCGCGCGGCGCATCCAGACGGCGCACGCGCGATTCACGGATCCGTGCAAGCCCGCCGGCGTGTTCCTGCTGGCCGGGCCTCCCGGTGTCGGCAAGACCGAAACGGCGCTGGCCTTGGCCGAGGCGATGCACGGCGGCGAGCAGACCCTCATTACCCTGAACATGAGCGAGTTCCAGGAGCCTCACAGCGTGGCGATGCTTCGGGGCACGCCTTCGGGCGGCGTCGGATACGGGGAGGTCGGCGTGCTCACGGAAGCCGTTCGCCGCCGGCCCTATGGTGTCGTGCTGCTGGCCGAGGTCGAGAAGGCCCATCCCGATGTGCACGAGCTCTTCTGCCAGGTGTTCGACCAGGGATGGCTGGAGGACGGCGAAGGACAACGCGTCGACTTTCGCCACACCACGATCCTGCTCACCAGCAGCGTCGGCTTGGCCTTCATCGAGCACGCCTGCAGGAACCCGGCAGCGATGCCCTCGGCCGACGCCTTGTGTTCAGGCCTGGCGGTACCGTTGCGCCGCGTCTTTTCCGCCGCCTTTCTCGACCGCGTGACGGTGGTGCCGTACCTGCCGCTGTCGACGCCGGTCATGGCCGGCATCGCCGCGCTTCATCTGCAACGCATCGCGGACCGGCTGGGCGAGCAGCACGGCATCGATCTGAGCTACGCGGACGATCTCGTCGCTCATGTCATCGGGCGATGCCGGGTCCACGACACCGGCGCGCGGCAACTCGTCGCGTTCATGGAGCAGCAGCTGTTGCCGGTCCTGTCGGGGCACTGGCTCGACGCACTGCGGGACAAGCGCGAGATCGTCCGCATGCACGTGAGCCTCCGAAGCCATGGCGCCGGGATGCTTGCGGACGGATCGCCAGGCGGTGCCGGGAAACGCATCGCCTGCCACATCGAGTACGCCTGAGGTGCTTTCACCTGGGTTCATCCCTCGGCTTGAATTTCAACCGGCCATGACATACATCTGCGGGTGGATTGCTACGGATTTCCGTTGAAAACGGGTGCCTGAACCCAGGCGGCTGTCGGGTGGCGACCAAGGCGGCGCCGAATCGGTTGGCGAGCGCTGCGCCGGTGCACCCGAACCGCGTCAACTGGAACAGTTTGGCAAGCCATTTGTGTCTCCGACGGGGCGGCGCTGCAGCGGGCATTCCGCTGGCGCACCTCGCCGGTGCCGGCCGTGCTGCCTGCCGAAGTTGTTGCAGGTGAACCCCCGGGCTCGTGAACGCTCTGGCTGCCGATGGGTGAGACGGCGGGCTGTCGTCGTGACGTTTACGGACAGGACGCAGGGGGCGAGGACCCCGAGGCAGGCGGTGGAGGAAGCCATTCGGCCCGACAGGCGCGGCGAAAAAGGCGAAAGCGCTCCCGGGCTGTAGAGCCCATTCCGGCCCAGAACCCCGGCTGCAAGACCTCAGCGCCAAGGAAATCACCGATCTCCCAACGGAACTGCCGCCCCCCGAACACGCCCAAAAGCCCAAATTGCCGGTCCCCCGAAAGCCTGTTCCGCGGAATATTCAAGCCGGATATCGTCAAAATCCGTTGAACGGATTTTTGACGGCGTATGAGACGCAAGCCTCTTGATTTGTCGAATTCTCGCCACCAGCTTTTCCCGAGCCGGCACGGCGCTTGCACGCTCTATAGAATCTTTTTCATGGCAACGAGAATTCCTTCGACCCCTCCCACGCCACCGGTGCGCAAACCGGCGCGAGACGACGGAGATTCGGTCGTCCTCGAGCGGCGTCCGCAGAAAACGGCGCCCCCCCAGATGTACCAGGTGGTCATGCTCAACGACGACTACACGCCCATGGAGTTCGTGGTCGTCGTCTTGCAGGAGTACTTCAGCAAGGACCGCGAAAGCGCCACCCAGATCATGCTCAAGATCCACCTCGATGGCCGCGGCGTCTGTGGGGTCTATTCCCGCGACATGGCGGCCACCAAGGTCAACCAGGTGATGGAGGCGGCCAAGCAGGCAGGGCATCCTTTGCAATGTGTCAGCGAACCCGTGGAATGAACCTGTTGATTTAGGCAAGCTCCAACCCATCTGAGAACTTATTTACAGCAAGGCAAAAAGGAAATCACATGATTGCCCAGGAACTGGAAGTCAGCTTGCACATGGCCTTCGTCGAGGCCCGGCAACAGCGCCACGAGTTCATCACCGTGGAGCATTTGCTGCTCGCTTTGCTGGACAACCCGAGCGCCGCGGAAGTTCTGCGCGCCTGCTCGGCCAACGTCGACGACCTGCGGGCGTCGCTCACCAACTTCATCAAGGACAACACGCCCCAGGTGGCGGGTACCGACGATGTGGACACCCAGCCCACGCTGGGCTTCCAGCGCGTGATCCAGCGCGCCATCATGCACGTGCAGTCCACCGGCAACGGCAAGAAGGAAGTCACCGGCGCCAACGTGCTGGTCGCGATCTTCGGCGAGAAGGACTCGCACGCGGTCTACTACCTGCACCAGCAGGGCGTGACCCGCCTCGACGTGGTGAACTTCATCGCCCACGGCATCAAGAAGAGCGATCCGCCGGAAGCCGTCAAGGGCAACAGCGAAGCCTCCTCGAACGAGAGCGAAGAGGGCGGCGGCGAGAAGAACGAGAAGGCCTCGCCGCTCGAACAGTTCACGCAGAACCTCAACCAGATGGCCAAGGACGGCAAGATCGATCCGCTGATCGGCCGCGAGTACGAGGTCGAGCGCGTGATCCAGATCCTGTGCCGCCGGCGCAAGAACAACCCGCTGCTGGTAGGCGAGGCCGGCGTGGGCAAGACGGCGATCGCCGAGGGCCTGGCATGGCGCATCACCCAGGGCGACGTGCCCGAGATCCTGGCCGAGTCGAACGTGTTCTCGCTCGACATGGGCGCGCTGCTCGCGGGCACCAAGTACCGCGGCGACTTCGAACAACGCCTCAAGGGCGTGCTCAAGTCGCTCAAGGACAAGCCGAACGCGATCCTGTTCATCGACGAGATCCACACGCTGATCGGTGCCGGCGCGGCCTCGGGCGGCACGCTCGACGCGTCGAACCTGCTGAAGCCGGCGCTCTCGAGCGGCCAGCTCAAGTGCATCGGTGCGACCACCTTCACCGAATACCGTGGCATCTTCGAGAAGGATGCGGCCCTGTCGCGTCGTTTCCAGAAGGTCGACGTGGTCGAGCCCTCGGTGCAGGAAACCGTCGACATCCTCAAGGGCCTGAAGTCGCGCTTCGAGGAACACCATGGCGTGAAGTACGCGGTGGCCGCACTGCAGGCCGCGGCCGAACTGAGCGCCAAGTACATCAATGACCGTCACCTGCCCGACAAGGCGATCGACGTCATCGACGAAGCGGGTGCGGCCCAGCGCATCCTGCCGGCGAGCAAGCGCAAGAAGACCATCAGCAAGACCGAGGTCGAGGAAATCGTCGCGAAGATCGCGCGCATTCCCCCGGCCAACGTCAGCAACGACGACCGCGGCAAACTGCAGACGATCGAGCGCGACCTCAAGAGCGTGGTGTTCGGCCAGGACAAGGCACTCGAAGTGCTGGCCTCCGCGGTCAAGATGGCGCGTTCGGGCCTGGGCAAGGGCGACAAGCCGATCGGCTCGTTCCTGTTCTCGGGTCCCACGGGCGTCGGCAAGACCGAAGCGGCCAAGCAGCTCGCCTACATCATGGGCATCGAGCTGATCCGCTTCGACATGTCGGAGTACATGGAGCGTCACGCGGTGAGCCGCCTGATCGGCGCGCCTCCGGGCTACGTCGGTTTCGACCAGGGCGGTCTGCTGACCGAGGCCGTCACGAAGAAGCCGCATTCGGTGCTGCTGCTCGACGAAATCGAGAAGGCGCATCCGGACATCTTCAACGTGCTGCTGCAGGTCATGGACCATGGCACGCTGACCGACAACAACGGACGCAAGGCCGACTTCCGCAACGTCATCATCATCATGACGACGAACGCGGGTGCCGAGACCATGAACAAGGCGACCATCGGCTTCACCAACCCGCGGCAGGCCGGCGACGAAATGGGCGACATCAAGCGCCTGTTCTCGCCCGAATTCCGCAACCGGCTCGATGCCATCGTCAACTTCAAGGCGCTCGACGAGCAGATCATCCTGCGCGTGGTCGACAAGTTCCTGCTGCAGCTCGAAACGCAGCTCGCCGAGAAGAAGGTCGAGGTCACGTTCACCGACAAGCTGCGCAAGCACCTGGCGAAGAAGGGCTTCGATCCGTTGATGGGCGCACGGCCGATGCAGCGCCTGATCCAGGACACGATCCGTCGTGCACTGGCCGACGAACTGCTGTTCGGCCGCCTGACCGAAGGCGGGCGCCTGGAAGTCGACCTCGACGAGAAGGACGAAGTGCTGCTCGACATCCAGCCGCTGCCGAAGAAGGAAGGCAAGTCCAAGCCCGAGGCCGAGGAAGCCGCGACCGGCTGATCCCGCCGATCGACGGGACATTCGCCCTCAAAAGGCCGGTAGCATCGCGCTGCCGGCCTTTTTTCTTTTCCTCGGGCGGGCGCTTCAGGGATGGAAAGCGGCGTGCGGCCAAGCCGATCGCGCCTTTTCCCGATGCCTGCGGCGTCCTCGGGCCGGCCCCGACGTCCGATCGCTTCGCCTTGATCCTCCCCGAACTCAGTCCCGAATGGAAAACCGGCCTCTCCCTGGCATGGAGCGGCTACATCGCCGTGCTGTCGGTCTGGATCGTGATGCAGAAGCGCGCGCCGGTATCGACCATGAGCTGGATCCTGTCGCTGGCGCTGCTGCCGTTCGCGGGATTCGTCATCTACTACTTCCTCGGGCCGCAGCGCCTGCGCAAGCAGCGGCTCAAGCGCCTGCGCACCCGCGCGAACGCCAATGCGCAGGCCGACCTGGCGCGGCTGCGCGACGCGGCCGAGCATGCGCCACCGGCGCTGCAGCAGATGGCGCGGCTGGGCACCGCGACCTGCGGCATCCCGGTATCGAGCGCCACCGGCGTCGAACTGCTCTCGGGCGGGGCGCGCACCTTCGACGCGATCTTCGAGGCGGTGCGCGCGGCGCGCGACCACGTGCATCTCGAGTACTACATCTTCGAGCCCGACACCATCGGCACCGCGCTGCGCGACCTGCTGGTGGCGCGCGCGGGCGAGGGCGTGAAGGTGCGCCTGCTGATCGACGCGCTGGGCTCCAAGCGCATCGGCCGCAAGTTCATGGCGCCGATGCTGGCCGCGGGCGTGCAGGTGGCGCTGTTCCACGACACCAAGATCGGCCGCCGCCTGCGGCCCGTCACCAACTACCGCACCCACCGCAAGATCGTGGTGTGCGACGGCCGCGTAGGCTTCACCGGCGGCGTCAACATCACGGACGAGGAAGACAAGCGCACGCGTCCCGACGCCTACCACGACGTGCACCTGCGCGTGGAAGGCAGCGCGGTGCGCTGGCTGCAGACCACCTTCATGGAGGACTGGACCTATGCCACCGGCGAGGACCTGCACAGCTTCGGCGACGGGCTCGACGCCATGCTGCCAAAGGTGGAGGCCGGCGAGATCCCGGTGCAGATCGTCACCAGCGGACCCGACAACACGCTCGAGGCCATCCACCGCATGCATGTCGAGGCGATCCACAGCGCCAACCACCGCGCCTGGCTCACCACGCCGTACTTCGTGCCCGGCGAGCCCGCGCTGATGGCGCTCACCAGCGCTGCGCTGCGCGGTGTCGACGTGCGGCTGCTGGTGCCGCGGCGCAGCGATTCGGCCATCGTGAGCGCCGCCGCGCGCTCCTACTTCGACGAACTGATCGCCGCCGGCGTGAAGGTGTGGGAGTACAAGGCGCGCATGCTGCACTCCAAGACGCTGGTGGTCGACGACGACTGCGCGATGATCGGCACCGCGAACTTCGACAACCGCAGCTTCCGGCTCAACTTCGAGGTCTGCGCGGTGGTTTATGGTCCGGCCCTGGCCCGGCCGCTGGCGGCGCAGTTCGAGACCGACCTGCACAGCTCGGCCGCGGTGCGCGCGCACCGTCCGCAGCCTTTCTGGCAACGGCTCGGCGACTCGATCGCGCGGCTGTCGTCGCCGCTGCTCTGAGGTCGGGCGCCGCACCCGGTATCCGCTTTCGCTTTCCCACAACGACATGACCGCTCAAACCTTCCTCTGGCACGACTACGAAACCTTCGGCGCCGTGCCGCGCCGCGACCGGCCCTCGCAGTTCGCCGCCATCCGCACCGACGCGGCGCTCAACGAGATCGACGAGCCGCTGATGATCTATTGCAAGCCCGCGCCCGACTACCTGCCGAGTCCCGAGGCCACGCTGATCACCGGCATCACGCCGCAGCTGTGCCTCGAACGCGGCCTGCCCGAGCACGAGTTCGCGGCGCAGATCGAGCGCGCCTTCTCGCAGCCCGGCACCATTGGTGTGGGCTACAACACCATCCGCTTCGACGACGAGGTCACGCGCTTCCTGTTCTGGCGCAACCTCATCGATCCCTATGCGCGCGAGTGGCAGAACGAATGCGGCCGCTGGGACCTGCTCGACGTGGTGCGCCTGACCTATGCGCTGCGGCCCGACGGCATCCAGTGGCCGAAGAAGGAGGACGGCAGCGCCAGCTTCAAGCTCGAGGACCTCGCCAAGGCCAACGGCCTGTTGCACGAGTCGGCGCACGATGCGCTGTCGGACGTACGCGCCACCATCGCGCTGGCGCGGCTGATCCGCAACGCCCAGCCCAAGCTGTTCGATTTCGCCTTCGCGCTGCACCGCAAGGACCGCGTGGCCAGCGAGCTCGGCCTGCCGGCGGTGCGCGAGACCGCGAAGCCCTTCCTGCACGTCTCGGGCATGTTCCCGGCCGAGCGCGGCTGCCTGGCCGTGATGTGGCCGCTGGCCAGCCATCCCACCAACAAGAACGAGCTGTTGGCCTGGGACCTCGCGCACGACCCGAGCGAGCTGCGCGACCTCGACGCCGACACCGTGCGCCTGCGCATGTTCACGCGCGCCGCCGAACTGCCCGAGGGCGTGGTACGGCTGCCGATCAAGGGCGTGCACCTCAACAAGTCGCCGATGGTGGTGGGCAACCTGCGCACGCTGGCGGCGCCCATGGCCGAGCGCTGGGGCATCGACCTCGACACGGCCATGCGCCATGCCGCGATCGCGCGCGACCTGCCCGATATGAGCGCGATCTGGGCCAAGGTCTACGAACGGCCGAAGGAGGCCACGCCCGATGTCGACGAGGACCTCTACGGCGGCTTCGTCGGCAACGGCGACCGGCGCCGGCTCAACCAGCTGCGCGCGCTCTCGCCGGCCGAGCTCGCGAAGGACCGCACCGGTTTCGACGATGGGCGGCTCGAGGAGATCGTGTTCCGCTACCGCGCGCGCAACTGGCCCGAGACGCTGAGCGAGGAAGAGACGCAGCGCTGGGAAGAGCACCGCGCGGCGCGGCTGTTCGAGGGCGAGGGCGGTGCCCGCACCGTCGAGGGCCTGTTCGCCGAGATCGATGCGCTGTCCGAGACGGTGGACGAGCAGGGCGAGGAACTGCTGGGCGCGCTCTACGACTACGCCGACGCGATCGCGCCGTCGCGCTGAACCTGCGGGGTCGTTCATGCCGATGCCGTCGACGCGACGATTCCCACGCGGGCTCGCAGCCGCGATGCTGGCGATGTCGCTGGCAGGATGCGGCTCGTTCGCCACTTCGCCTGCCGCATCGCCGGGTGCGGCCTGCGCCCCAGGCCTCTCGCCCTTCGAGCGCGACACCCTCTATTTCGGCCGCGCCATTCCCACCGGCGGCCAGGTGTCCGAGGCCGAGTGGTTGCGCTTCCTCGACGGCATCCTGACCCCGGCCTTCCCGCAGGGCCTCACCGTGATCAACGCCGTGGGCCAGTGGCGCGGCGAGGCGGGCGCGGTGGTGCGCGAGCCCTCGAAGATCGTGGTGCTGCTGCATCCGCGCGACGACAAGGCCGACGCGGCCATCGCCCAGGTCATCGCGGCCTACCGCCAGGCTTTCGCGCAGGAGGCCGTGCTGCAGGAAAGGCAGGCCGTCTGTGTCCGGTTCTGAACAGAAGACTGCAACGGATGTCGTCCGGCGGCTGGTGCCTGCCGATGCGGTGGCCTATCGCGCGCGCATGCTCGATGCCTACGAGCGGCATCGCAGCGCCTTCACCTCGACGGCGGCCGAGCGCGGCGCCTTGCCGTTGCGCTGGTGGGAAGAGCGGCTAGCGCCGGGCGACGACACGGCCGACGTGGTCTACGGTGCCTTCGACGCCGGCGGGCTGGTCGGCGCGGCCGGTCTGAGCTTCGAGCGGCGCGAGCGCGCACGGCACAAGGCGACGCTGTTCGGCATGTCGGTGGCCGAATCGGCCCGGCAGGCGGGCTTCGGCCGCCGGCTGGTGCTGGCGCTGCTGGACCACGCCCGCCAGCGGCCGGGCCTGCGCCTGGTGCAGCTCACCGTGACCGAAGGCAACGATGCCGCCCAGCGGCTCTACGAACGCTGCGGCTTCCGGCCCTTCGGCGTCGAGCCGCTGGCGATCGCGCTCGACGGCCAACTGCTGGGCAAAGTGCACATGTGGTGCGACTTGCTGCAGCCCGGCCACTCGCAAGGCTGAGCCCGGGGCAGGGCGGCTTCGCCCGGCTGCTACGATCCGCGGCCTTCTCGCTGCCGGACCGCGCCATGCGGCCTTCGTTTCGCCGAACCAGCCCGAATGCCCCAAACCTCCACCACCGATCTCTTCCTGGGCCCGAACGGCCTGCTGCGCCGCCACGCGCTCGGCCTTGGCGTGGCGACACTCGCGGGCGTCGGCGGCAGCGCCGCGACGGTCGCGTTGCTCGCGCTCATCAACCGCATGCTGCATGTCGAGGGCGGCCTGGCCTCGGGCCTGGCGCTGGCCTTCGTGGGCCTCGCACTGCTCACGCTGGCCGGGCGCGTGCTCTCCGATGCGCTCACCAACCGCATCGGGCAGGACATCCTGCGCAGCCTGCGGACCCGGCTCGCGCAGCGGATCCTCGCGGCGCCCATCGACGAGCTCGAGCGCTTCCGCACCCACCGGCTGACGCCCGTGCTGACGCACGACATCGGCATGGTGAGCGGCCTGTGCCTGGGCCTGCCGATGACGGTGGTCTCCGCGACCATCGTGCTCGGCTGCCTGGGGTGGCTGGTCTGGCTCTCGTGGCAGCTCGCGGCGCTGCTGGCCGTGGTGATGGCGGGCGGCATCGCGATCCACCGGCTGGCGCTCGAGCGCGCCATCGCCGGCTTCGACGCGGCGCGCGAGGGCGAGGATGCATTGCACAAGGCCTGGCGCCGGCTCGGCGACGCGGCCAAGGAGCTGCGCCTGAGCCGCGGCCGTCGCGCGCAGGTCTACCAGGGCGAGATCCTGCGCAGCGTCGACGACATCCGCCAGGCCAGCGTGAAGGCCGGCGATGCCTTCTCGTTCGCGCACGAGGCCGGCTCGGCGCTGTACTTCCTGTTCATCGCCGTGGTCTTCGGCGCGGCCCGGTTCTGGAACCTGTCGGCCGAGGCGCTCAGCGGCTTCGTGCTGGCGCTGCTCTACCTCAAGGGGCCGATGGACCAGGTGCTGGGTTTCCTGCCGTTCTTCGCGCGGGCGCGCGTGGCGCTGGGTCGGGTCGCCGAACTGACCGAGCGCTTCGAGAGCCCGGAACCCGGTCTGGCCGATGCCGTCGTCGGCACGGGCGCACGCCCCGCCTTCGCCGAGGCCATCGCGCTCAGCGGCGTCCGCTACGCCTTCGCGCCCGCGGAAACCGAGGAGGGCGCGCAAGCCGCGCAGGTCGCCGCGCCGTTCGTCTTCGGCCCGATCGACCTGCGCATCGCGCGCGGCGAGATCCTCTTCATCGCGGGCGACAACGGCTCGGGCAAGACCACCTTCCTCAAGCTGCTGACCGGCCTCTACCTGCCGCAGTCCGGCACGCTGACCGTCGATGGCGAGGCGGTGACCGACGCGAGCCGCGACACCTACCGCCAGCTGTTCTCGCCGGTGCTCTCGGACTTCCACCTGTTCGAGGCGCTGACCGACGAGCCCGGCCTCACGCACGCACAGCGCGACGACCTCGCGCGTGCCGGCCTGGCGCGGCTCGCGCTCGAGGGCAAGGTGGCGGTCAACGACGGCGCCTTCAGCACCGTCGACCTCTCGACCGGCCAGCGCAAGCGGCTCGCGCTGGTGCATGCCTGGGTCGAGGCGCGGCCCGTGATGGTGTTCGACGAATGGGCGGCCGACCAGGATCCGAGCTTTCGCCACCAGTTCTATACCGAGCTGCTGCCGGAGCTGCGCGCCAAGGGCCACACGCGGGTCGTCATCTCGCACGACGACCGCTACTTCGGCGTGGCCGACCGCGTCGTGCACTTCCGCGACGGGCGCATCGCCGCCGCCTGAGATTTCAGGTGGCCTGGCCCTCGACCGCGGGCAGCGCGCCGAGGTCCTGCGACCAGTCGAGCGCCGAGCGGCACCATTGCCGGCGCCGCGGCGGCAGCAGCGCGCGCTGCGCCAGCGGGCCGATGCGCAGCGAGTAGGCCGGCGGCGTGTCGCTGTCCGCGCTCGATGCGATCGGCGTGCCGCAGTGCTCGCAGAAGCTCTGGCGCCGCCGCGTGCCGCTCTCGGCCGTCTTCACGTAGACCTTCGGCGTGCCCGCGAGCAGCCGGAAGCTCGCGGCCGGCACGGTGGCCGACACGCGGTAGGCCGTACCCGAGAGCACCTGGCAGTCGGTGCAGTTGCACAGCGCGACCTTCTCGGGGTCGACCTCGGCTTCGTAGCGGATGCGGCCGCAATGGCAGGCGCCCTGGACTTTCATGCGAGCTCCTCGTGGGGGATGCCGGCATCGTAGGAAGGACGGCGCGCGGCCGCAACGGCGGCCCCGATTTCCCCCGTGCGCACGGCCCTGGCCTGGCCCACGTATGCTCCCCGCATGGACGCCACCGCCGCCGCGCTCGCCGACTTCGCCACGCGCCACCGCAAGCTGTTCGTGCTGACTGGCGCGGGCTGCAGCACCGAATCGGGCATCCCCGACTACCGCGATGCACGCGGCGAATGGAAGCGGCCGTCGCCCGTGACCTACCAGGCCTTCATGGGCGAGGAGGCGACCCGACGCCGCTACTGGGCGCGCAGCCTGATCGGCTGGCCGACCATGGCGCTGGCCCGGCCGGGTGCCGCGCACCACGCGCTGTCGCGGCTCGAGGCCGCTGGTCGCGTCGGCCTGCTGCTGACGCAGAACGTCGACGGCCTGCACGAGGCCGCCGGCAGCCGCGCCACCATCGACCTGCACGGGCGCATCGACACCGTGCGCTGCATGGGCTGCGAACGCCGCCTGCCGCGCGCTGAGCTGCAGCGCGAACTGCGCGCGCGCAATCCGAGCTGGGCCGCGCTCGAGGCGCGCGCGGCACCCGACGGCGATGCCGATCTCGAGGGCCATGACTTCTCGGCCTTCGACGTGCCGGCCTGCGCCCATTGCGGCGGCCTGCTCAAGCCCGACGTGGTGTTCTTCGGCGAGAGCGTGCCGCGGGAGCGCGTCGCCGCGGCCTTCGCGGCGCTCGAGGCCGCCGATGCGGTGCTGGTGGCGGGCTCGTCCCTGATGGTCTATTCGGGCTTCCGCTTCGTGCAGGCAGCCGCGGCGGCCGGCAAGCCGGTGGCGGCGGTGAACCTCGGGCGCACGCGTGCCGACGATCTGCTGGCGCTCAAGGTCGAGCGGCCAGTGGGCGAGGCGCTCGCGGCCCTGGCCGAGGCGATGGCGCCCGAACCGCGCGCGGCCTAGCTAGCTATCGCAACGAGCGGATGAAGCCATCCACCGCCGTGGTGCAGTCACCCGGCCGGCGGAGTTGCGCGAGCGGCGCGAAGGCTCAGGCCTTCGGCAGGCTCCAGCTCGTCGCGTCGCCGCGGCCCGGCAGGTGCAGCGAGGCCGTCGCCGCCGGCGTCTCGGCCAGCAGCCGGCCCTTGCGGAACACCTTCAGGCGCGTGGCGCGCAGCCGGATCGCCTCGACGGGATCGCGCGCCTGCAGCAGCACGAAGCTCGCATCGCAACCGGCCTCGAGGCCGTAGTTCTCGAGGTGCATCACGCGCGCGGCATTGGTGGTCACGGCCTCGAAGCACTGGCGGATGCCGGCCTGGCTGGTCATCTGCGCCACGTGCAGGCCCATGTGCGCCACCTCGAGCATGTCGCCCGAGCCCATGCCGTACCAGGGGTCCATCACGCAGTCGTGGCCGAAGGCGACGTTGACGCCGGCAGCCAGCAGCTCGGGCACGCGCGTCATGCCGCGGCGCTTGGGATAGCTGTCGTGGCGGCCCTGCAGCGTGATGTTGATCAGCGGGTTCGAGACCACGCTCACGCCGGCCTCGGCGATCAGCGGCAGCAGCTTGCTCACGTAGTAGTTGTCCATCGAATGCATCGAGGTGCAGTGCGAGCCCGTGACCCGGCCCTGCAGGCCCAGGCGCTGCGTCTCGAAGGCCAGGGTCTCGATGTGGCGCGACAGCGGGTCGTCGGATTCGTCGCAGTGCATGTCGACCAGCTTGCCGCGCTCGGCCGCGATCTCGCACAGCCGCTTCACGCTGGCCGCGCCGTCGGCCATGGTGCGCTCGAAGTGCGGGATGCCGCCGACCACGTCCACGCCCTTGTCGAGCGCGCGCTCGATGTTCTCGAGCCCGCCCGGGATGCGCAGCGCACCGTCCTGCGGGAAGGCCACCAGCTGCAGGTCGAGGTACGGCGCCACGCGGCGCTTGACCTCGAGCAGCGCGTCGACCGCCAGCAGGCTGGCATCGCTGGTGTCGACATGCGAGCGCACCGCGAGCAGCCCCTTGGCCACGGCCCAGTCGCAGTAGGCCAGCGCGCGCTCGATCAGCGCCTCGGCCGTCAAGAGCGGCTTGAGCTCGCCCCACAGCGCGATGCCCTCGAGCAGCGTGCCGCTCTGGTTGACGCGCGGCAGGCCGTAGCTCAGCGTGGCGTCCATGTGGAAATGCGGGTCGACGAAATGCGGCGCGACCAGCTGGCCGGCGGCATCGAGCGTGTCGTGCGCCGGCGCGGCCAGGCCGGCCGTGACCTCGGCGATGCGACCGTCCTGCACGGCGATCGACATGCCGGTGCGGCCGTCGGGGAGGGTGGCGTTGGTGAGGAGGAGGTCGAGCATCGTGGGGCTTGGGGATCGTTGTGGGGAGATTCGGCCTGGCGTGGCCGGTTGGCTGGCCTCAGCGCGTGCGCTGCGGCCGGAATCGGTACTGGCCCGGTGCCGGGCCGACCTCGATGGTCACGCGCCGCAGCTTGTCGTCGTGCCCCGAGTCGGCCTTGGCCGTCAGCACGATGCCGCGCGGCGTGGCGCGGCAGGTCAGCTCGCTGAGCGCGATCTCGGCATGGTCGTTGTCGAGCTCGGCGATGGGGACCGTGTGCGCGGCCTGCAGGCTGCCGTTGGCGTCGCGCGCCATCCATTGCACATAGAGAAAAGACTGCGCGTACTGCTCGGCATGCACCACGCGGTAGGTGCCCTGGTGGTTCGGTCCCCAGGTGCCGCAGAGCTGGACCCAGGTGACGGCATCGGGTGTCTGGAAGCGGTCGTAGCCGTAGTCGGTGCCCAGCGCATGGGCGGCCGTGCCGCACGCGAGCACGGCGGCGATCGAGGCGGATTGGAGGAAGTTCGGCATGGGTGTGTGGAGGGCGATGGCGGGCCGTCGTAATTCTCTACTCAGAATTTTTTACCTTGCAGAGACAAAAGTCGGAGGGGTGCCGCTTACGCTTTGAAAACAATGAAGCGCGATGACCTTGACTTCGGACCTGGCGTCCTGGCACTGCCGGGGCATCCCGGCGGTCCATCATGCGTCATGTGGATGACCGGGCTGTCCGGCGCGGGCAAATCCACCATCGCGCAAGGCCTGCGGGCGCGTCTGCAGGGCGAGCAGGTGGCCAGCGTCGTGCTCGACGGCGACGAGGTGCGCGCCGGCCTGAGCCAGGGGCTGGGATTCAGCCAGGCCGACCGCAGCGAGAACATCCGCCGGATGGCCGAGGTCGCACGGCTGCTGAGCCGGCAGGGCATGGTCGTGATCGTCGCGGCCATCACGCCGCTGCAGGCGCAGCGCGCGATGGCGCGCGAGATCGTCGGCGAGGCCTACCGCGAGATCCACGTGCATGCGCCTTTCGCGCTGTGCGAGCAGCGCGACGTGAAGGGGCTCTATGCCCGGGCGCGCCGCAACGAGATCGCGGCATTCACCGGCATCTCCGACAGCTACGAGGCACCCGTGGCACCCGATCTGGTCATCGACACCTCGGCCTGCCGGCTGGCCGACGCCGTGGAATCGCTGATGCTGGCCTTCGGCACGGCCCCGCGCGCGGCCGGCGCGCCGATCGGCGTGCACGCATGAAGCATCACCTGCTGATCGCCGGCACGGGCCGCGCGGGCACGACATTCCTGGTGCAGTACCTCGCCGAATGCGGCCTGGACACCCACATCGCGCGCGATCAGTACCGGGGCTACGACGAGGACGCCAACGCGGGCCTCGAGGACCTGCCGCTGAACGACCCCGATGCGCCCTATGTGATCAAGTCGCCCTGGCTGTTCGAGTACGTGGAGCGCGTGCTGGCCGACGAGCAGACCGTGGTCGACGCCGTCGTCATCCCGATGCGCGGCATCGTGGAGGCGGCCGCCAGCCGCACCGTCAACGAGCTGCGCGCGCGCCATGCCATGCCCGGCCTGCACGACGACTGCAAGCAATGGGAGACCTGGGGCACGACGGCGGGCGGGGTGGTCTATTCGCTCAACCCGATCGACCAGGCGCGCCTGCTCTCGCTGGGTTTCCACGAGCTGCTGCACGCGCTGGTGAAGCGGAACGTGCCGATCGTGCTGCTCGACTTCCCGCGTTTCATCGAGGACCCGGACTATCTCCACGATGCCTTGAGCGCCACGCTGGGCGACGGCGTCGACCGTGCTTCGGCCCTGCGCGCCCATGCCCGCGTCGCGGAGCCGTCGAAGGTGCGCATCGGACGCGAGCTGGCCGAGCCGGCCGCCGGTGCCGAGGCCGTGGGCACGCCACGTCTCGCGTTCCCGAACCATGCCGCGCTGGACCGCAGCGCGCTCAAGCGCGAACTGGCCAACGCGAGCCGCCGTGTCGCGCAGCTGGAGCGGCAGATCGCCGAGCTGCGCAACTCGCGTTCATGGCGCATCACCGCGCCACTGCGTGCCCTGGTGCAGCTGCTGCGCCGCGGCGGCGAACCGGCGCTGCCGGCCGCCACCCCTCAGCGTTCGCCCTTGCGGTAGGGCTTCATCAGCGCCTGCGGATAGCTGGCCTTGCGGGCCACGAGCACCAGCGCGAGGATCGACAGCAGGTAGGGCAGCATCAGGTACAGCTGGTACGGCAGGAAGGCATCGCCCGATTGCTGCAGGCGAAGCTGGAGCGCGTCGAAGAAGGCGAACAGCAGCGCGCCCAGCAGAGCCTTGCCCGGCCGCCACGAGGCGAACACCACCAGCGCGACGCAGATCCAGCCGCGGCCGTTGACCATGTTGAAGAAGAAGGCGTTGAAGGCCGACAGCGTGAGGAAGGCGCCCGCCACGCCCATCAGCGCCGAGCCGGCCACGATGGCGCCGGTGCGCGTGGCCGCGACCGACACGCCCTGGCTCTCGGCCGCCTGCGGGTTCTCGCCGACCATGCGCAGCGCCAGGCCCAGCGGCGTGCGGTAGAGCAGCCAGGCCACCGCGGGCACCAGCGCCAGCGCGAGCAGGGTCAGCGGCGTCTGGGCGCCGAGCACCGGGACGTGCAGCCACTCCATGGGCGCGAAGGGCACGATGGTCGGCGGCGTGTTGACCTTCGGGAAGCTCACGCGGTAGCCGAAGTAGCTCAGCGCGGTCGCGAGCATGGTGATGCCCAGCCCCGACACGTGCTGCGAGAGCGCCAGGCCCACGGTCAGGAAGGCATGCAGCAGCCCGAACACGGCGCCCGTGAGCGCCGCGATGCCCACGCTCGCCCACAGCGGCGCGCCCAGGTACACGGCGAGCCAGCCGGTGAAGGCGCCCGCGACCATGATCCCCTCGATGCCGAGGTTGAGCACGCCGGCGCGCTCGCACAGCAGCACGCCGAGCGTGCCGAGGATCAGCGGCGTGGCGATGCGCAGCACCGCGACCCAGAAGGCCGGGTTGGCGAGGATGTCGAGCAGGTCGGTCATCGGCTCCTCCGCACGCGGTACTGGGTCAGCAGGGTCGCCACCAGCACCGCGATCAGCGAGGCCGCGACGATCACGTCGGCGATGTAGGTCGGCACGCCGACGGCGCGGCTCATGGTGTCGGCGCCGACCAGCACGCCGGCCACGAACACGCCAGCCGCGATCACGCCCAGCGGATGCAGGCCGGCCAGCATCGCGATCACGATGCCGGTGTAGCCATAGCCGGGCGACATGTCGAGCGTGACGTAGCTGGTGCGGCCCGCGACCTCGATCGCGCCCGCCAGCCCGGCCAGCGCGCCCGACAGCAGCGCCACCGAGACCACGGTACGCGTCACCGGCACGCCGGCGAAGGCGGCGGCGCGCGCATTGGCGCCGACGGCGCGGATGTCGAAGCCCAGCACCGTGTACTTGAAGACCGCCCACACCATCACCGCGAGCGACACGGCCCACAGCAGCCCGGTGTGGACGCGGGTCTGGGCGATCAGCTTGCCAAGCTCCAGGTCCGACTGCAGCGACACGCTCTGCGGCCAGCCCATGGCGGTCGGGTCCTTCATCGGCCCGTCGAGCAGCGCCGACACGCCCAGCAGCACGATGAAGTTGATCAGCAGCGTGGTCACGACCTCGTCGACGCCGAGCCTGTTCTTCATCAACGCCGGGCCCAGCAGCATCAGCGCGCCGGCCACGGCGGCGGCCAGCATCATCAGCGGGAACAGCAGCCAGGGCGACAGCTCGAAGCCGGTGCCGCCATGCATGCCGCCCACGGCGACCGCGGCCAGCGCGCCCGCGTAGAGCTGCCCTTCGGCGCCGATGTTGAACAGCCGCGCCTTGAACGCGACCGTGGCGGCCAGCCCGGTGAGGATCAACGGGATCGCGCGCGTGAGGGTCTCGCTCCAGGCGAACACCGAGCCGAAGCCGCCCTGCAGCAGCAGCGCATAGGTGCGGCCCACGGGCGCGCCGGCCCACAGCACCAGCAGCGCACTGATCGCGAGCGTGAAGGCGACCGCGCCGATGGGCGCCAGGACCAGCGCGGTGCGCGAGGCCTGGTGGCGTCGTTCGAGCCGCATCATGGCGTGGCCTCCTTCGCGGCGGTGGAAGCGGTGGCACCGGCCATCGCCAGGCCGATCGCCTCGCGCGTCCAGGCCGAAGCGGCGCGTGTCTCGCCCAGGTGGCCGCCATGCATCACCGCCACGCGGTCGCCGAGCGCCAGCACCTCGTCGAGGTCGTCCGAGATCACGAGCACGGCCGCGCCGGCATCGCGCGCGGCGATCAGCTGCTGCTGCACATAGGCCACCGCGCCGATGTCCAGGCCCCAGGTCGGCTGGTGCGCCACGATCAGGCGCGGGGCCTGGGTCGGGTACCTGCGTTCCTCGTCGCGGCCGGGCTCGGGCTGCTCGGGCGGCAGCAGGGCGCGGCCGAGGATCAGCTTCTGCATGTTGCCGCCCGACAGCGAGCGCGCCGGCGCCATCAGGCCGGCGCCGCGCACGTCGAAGGCCTGCTCGATGCGGCGCGCATGCAGCCGCGCGGCCGCGCGCTTCACGAACATCGCGCCGCGCGAGAACACCGGGCTGCGCAGCCGCTCCGACACCGCGTTCTCCCACACCGGCAGGTCGCCGACCACGCCGACCGCATGCCGGTCCTCGGGAATGCGCGCCACGCCGCGCTGCACCAGCCGAGCGGGCGAGGGCGGCAGGGCGCGGCCCATGAGCTGCGCGCGGCCCGCGGTGGCGCGGCGGGTGCCGCACAGCAGCTCGGCCAGCGCCACCTGTCCGTTGCCCGAGACGCCCGCGATCGCGGTGATCTCGCCCGCGCGCAGCGTCAGCGAGACCTCGCGCAGCCGGTCCTGCCCGCCGCTCTTCGAAGCCGCGGTGCTCACGCGGTCGAGCACGCAGACCGCGTCGCCGACCGACTTCGCGGGCCGGCGCTGCGGCGCCTCGACCGCATGCCCGACCATCCACAGCGCGAGCTGCGCCTGCGTGGTGCCGGCCGTGGCCGCCTCGGCCACCAGCTTGCCGCCGCGCAGCACGGCCACGCGGTGCGACACGCGCAGCACCTCGCCGAGCTTGTGGCTGATGAAGATCACCGACAGGCCCTGCGCCACCATCTGCGAGAGCGTGGCGAACAGCGCCTCGCTCTCCTGCGGCGTGAGCACGGCGGTGGGTTCGTCGAGGATCAGGATGCGCGCGCCGCGGTACAGCGCCTTGAGGATCTCCACGCGCTGGCGCTCGCCCACCGACAGGCTGCCGATGGTCGCCTCGGGCCGCACCGGCAGCCCGAAGCGCTGCGCCACCTCGAGCAGCCGTGCCCGCGCGGCCGCGCGGCGCGACAGCGGGCGCCACAGCGGCTCGGTGCCCATGGTCACGTTGTCGAGCACGCTGAGGTTGTCGGCCAGCGTGAAGTGCTGGTGCACCATGCCGACGCCCGCGGCCAGCGCGGCCTTGGGGTTGCCGGGCGCGAGCGGCGCGCCGAAGACCTCGATGCGGCCTTCGTCGGCGACGTAGTGGCCGAACAGGATCGACATCAGCGTCGACTTGCCGGCACCGTTCTCGCCGAGCAGCGCCAGCACTTCGCCGGCGCGCAGGTCGAGGGAGATGGCATCGTTGGCGACCAGGCTGCCGAAGCGCTTGGTGATGCCCTGGAGGCGGAGGACGGTCGTGCTGCTCATGAATCTCTTGTTCCTTCCCCGCGTCGGTCCAGCGGGGCAAGGAGTGTCACTTCCACGCAGCCAGGAACGCCAGCATGACCTTCGCGGAGTTGTCGGCCGCGATGTTCATGAAGGTGCCCATCTCGTTCTCGCCATCGCCGCCGCCGGCCAGGTCGCTGAGCGAGCGGAAGGCGATGTAGGGCACGCCGTTGCTGTAGGCCACCATGCCCACGGCCGCGGTCTCCATGTCGAGCACGTTGGCCTGGAAGGTCTTGAAGGTGTATTCGCGATAGGCCTTGTTGTCCATGAAGGCCTGGCCCGAGACGCCGTTGCCGCCCACCACGAGCTGGGGCTTGCGCGCCAGGCACTTGCCGGCGCTGCAGCTCGCGAGATCGACGTTGCGGATGCCGCGCGCCACCTCGAGCATCCTCGGGTCGGCCTCGAACCAGAACTTGCGCTCGATGCCGGGGCGCGCGGCCGAGCGCACCTCGACCGGGCGCGGGAACATCATGCCGAAGTTGGGCAGGGTGGCGTCGGTGATGAAGGGCGGGGCCGCGTACTTGCCGGGCGCGGTCTCGCGCGCCATCAGCACCTCGAGGTACTGGCCCCACTGGGCCGGCACCGTCACGTCGCCGACGTGCAGCGCGGGGTTCACGCCGCCCGCGATGCCGCTGAACACGATGTTCGTGACGCGGAAGCGGTTGAGCGCGAGCTGCGTGTTCATGGTCGCGTTGGTCATGCTGATGCCCGAGAGGAACAGCACGACCGGCTTGCCCTCGAGCGTGCCGGTGGTGAATTCGACGCCGTTCACGCCGTGCTTCGCCGCGCCCTGCAGGCGCGCGAGCAGCAGCTTGAGTTCGGGCTCGAAGGCCGAGATGACCGCGATGCGCGGCGTGTCGTCGAGCCGGGTGCCGCTGTTGATGCTGACGCCGGTGCCCTTGTAGACACCGACGCAGCCAGTCAGCGAAAGACCGAATACCGCGGCGGCAAGAACGCCCCTGATCGTTCGGGGAACACCGCGGAACCGGCTTTGCCGGGCCGCAGGTGTTGCCCCCTGCAAGGGGGGTGGAGAAGCGACACGAAGTGCGCGAAGCCTGGGGGTGTACCTCATTTCGCGGTGGACTTGGGTTGGCCGTCGTCCACCTTCACGGTGAACTTGCCGGCGAGGATGTCGGCCTGCTTGGCCTTGACCTTGGCGACGATCTCGGCCGGCACCTTCTTCTCGAAGGTGCCCAGCGGCGCGAGCTCGGAGCCCTTGTACTTCATCTGCGAATAGATGCCGTAGTCCTCGGCGGCGAACTTGCCTTCCTTCACCAGCTTGATCGCGCGGTCGGCCGAGGGCTCGAAGTTCCACAGCGCCGAAGCGACCACGGTGTCGGGGTACTGGGCCTGGGTGTCGATCACGTTGCCGATCGCGAGCTTGCCCTTTTCCTTGGCGGCATCCGAGACGCCGAAGCGCTCGGCGTACATGATGTCGGCGCCCTTGTCGATCATCGCGAAGGCCGCTTCCTTGGCCTTGGGCGGGTCGAACCAGCTGTTGATGAAGCTCACGCTGAACTCGACCTTGGGATTGGTCTCCTTGGCGCCGGCCATGAAGGCGTTCATCAGGCGGTTGACCTCGGGGATCGGGAAGCCGCCGACCATGCCGATGCGGTTGCTCTTGGTCATGCCGCCGGCGACCATGCCGCTGAGGTAGGCCGGTTCCTGGATGTAGTTGTCGAACACGCTGAAGTTGGGCGCCTGCGGCTTGAGCGAGGAGCCCATCAGGAAGGCGACCTTCGGGAAGTCCTTGGCGACCTTGCGCGCCGCGGCCTCGACGCCGAACACCTCGCCGAGGATCAACTGGTTGCCGCCGGTGGCGTATTCGCGCATCACGCGCTCGTAGTCGGCGTTGCTGACGTTCTCGGTGGCCTTGTACTCGATCTCGCCGCGCGCCTCGGCGGCCTTCAGCGCCTTGTGGATGCGGCCCACCCATTGCTGCTCGAAGGGGACGGTGTAGACCGCCGCCACCTTGAGCTTGGCCTGCGCGAGGGCGAGGCCGGGAAGGCCGGCCGCGAGGGCCGCGGCGATGGCGATGGAACGAACGATCAGGGGGCGGCGTGCTGTCACGGTGCTTCTCCTCGGGTGATGGATCTGGTGGAACTGGTGCGGGCTCGGATCGTCGCACCGCGCCCTGCGCGGGGCGGTGGACCGATGCTGCGAAGCAGGAACCGGGCCGCTTCTCTTCTTGTCTGCGTTTACTTGGTGCCGAAGATGCGGTCGCCGGCGTCTCCGAGGCCAGGGAGGATGTAGCCGTGGTCGTTCAGTTCGCGGTCGATCGCGGCGGTGTAGATCGGCACGTCGGGGTGCGCCTTCTGCATGGTCGCCACGCCCTCGGGGCAGGTCAGCAGGCAGACGAACTTGATCGACTTGGGATTGAGTTCCTTGAGCCGCTCGACCGCCGCCACCGCCGAGTTGCCGGTGGCCAGCATCGGGTCGACCACGATCACGTCGCGGCTGTCCATCTCGCCGGGCATCTTGAAGTAGTACTCGACCGCGGTCAGCGTCTTCGGGTCACGGTACAGGCCGATGTGGCCGACGCGCGCGCCGGGCACCACGGTGAGCATGCCGTCCAGGATGCCGGTGCCCGCGCGCAGGATCGACACCAGCACCAGCTTCTTGCCGTCGATGACCTTGGCCTGCATGGTCTCGAGCGGCGTCTCGACCTCGACGTCCTGCATCGGCATGTCGCGCGTGACCTCGTAGGCCATGAGCATGCTGATCTCGTTGAGGAGCCGGCGGAAGCTGTTGGTGGACGCGTCCTTGCGGCGCATCAGCGTGAGCTTGTGCTGGACGAGGGGGTGGTCGAGGAGGTGGACGTTGCTCATTGGAATTCTTCGATTCGTTCTGCGTTGGCGAAACCCGGAAGTCTAAGAGACTGGCGAGCTAGAACACGGTGCCGTCGCTCTCGATCTGCAGCGGTGGCGCACCGTCACGCAAGCGCTGTGCCAGTGCCCGGCCCGCGGCCCAGGTGCCGCCCTCGAGCACGCAGGCCAGCGGCAGCTGTTCCTCGGTGCGGCCGAGCACCTTGCGCACGCGCGGCGCCAGTTCGTCGAGCAGGGCCACGGTGAGCGCGCGCCATTCGACGATGAACTCGTCGCCGGCCTTCCAGCGCCGTTCGAGCAGCGCCGCGTCCTTGGGCACGATCACGCCGCTGTCGATCAGCAGGCCGCCGTTGCGGTACTCGGGCAGCGCGGTCAGGGCCTCGAGGTGGCGCACCTTCACGCCGGCCCACTCGAAGGGTTCGAGCAGCGAATAGGTCAGCCACTGCGACAGCTTGTGGAAGGGCATCCAGCCGTTGGTGAGGCCCGGGCCCGGCACCGCGCTGTGGCGCCAGCAGTCGCCGAGCGCCAGCGCGGGATCGCCCGAGCCGATGCCGCCAGGGTTGTCGCTGCCGTCGGCCGCGATGCTGTCGACCGCATTGGCCGAGGGCCAGATGCGCGACAGCGCATCGAGCAGCAGCGACAGGATCGCGTGCGCGCCGATCTCGGCGGTGGGCGGCGCGGCCGGGCCGAAGGGGCCGACGAGCGCGTCGAACAGGTTGCCGGGCCGGCCGTCCTCGCCGAACACCTCGGGCTGCTCGGCCAGCGCCTCGCCGAGCCGGCGCAGCAGCGTGGCGCGGCCCGCGAGGCCGACCAGCGGATTGACTTCGCTGACCTGGAAGGCGGCGCCTAGCCGGTCGCTGACGAGGCCGCGCAGGCCGGCGGCATCGGCCTGCAGCGGGCGCTCGGGGTCGGAGGAGAACAGGCCGCTGGTGAAGGCATGGAAGCTCGCCACGCCCAGGCCCTCGGAACGCGTGAAGCGCTCGCCGCTGGCCGGTTCGGTGTAGCGCCAGTCGGGGCCGGCGCCGGCGTCGAGCAGCACGCTGACCAGCACCAGGTCGATGTGGGCGCGCGCGCGCTGCCGCGCGTCGGCCTCGCCGAGCAGCTCGTCGAGCTGGGCCAGGCGGTCGACGCCGCCGGTCTCGAAGTGGCGCCAGCGGCTGTGGTACGGGATGGTGTCCCAGGGATAGCGCTCGCGCGTGACCTCGGCCACGGTGCGCGCGGCGTCCTCGAGGGCGTTGTCGTCGCCGATGCGGAACCAGCGCGATTCGCCTTGGCGCGCGCGCGCCAGCAGGCCGGCGGCGCGACGGCGCACTTCGGCGGTGCTGCGCAGCAGGCGCGCGGCGCCCGCGGGATGGCCGGCATCGACCGCGAACTCGGTCGCGGGATCGACCCGGCCCTCGTCGCCGGGCCGCAGGCTGCCCGAGCCGTCGACCGGCAGGTGGTTGCGGAAATCGTCGCTGCCGTTGTTGTTGTTGCTGCTGTTGCTCGTCATTCGTTCAGTCCTCGGCCCTTGGCCTTCTTGAGTTCCTCCGCGTCCGGCACCGGGCCCGGCGTGAAATAGCCGGCGGCCATCTTGGCGTCCATCTCGACGCGTGCGTCGGCGGGGATCAGTTCGTCCGGAATGTTCACGCGTTCGCCGATCTCGATGCCCGAGCCGACGATGGCGTCGAACTTCATGTTGCTCATCGACACCAGCCGATGGATCTTGCGGATGCCCAGCCAGTGGAAGACGTCGGGCATCAGCTCCTGGAAGCGCATGTCCTGCACGCCGGCCACGCATTCGGTGCGCGCGAAGTACTGGTCGGCGGTGTCGCCGCCGACTTGGCGCTTGCGCGCGTTGTAGACCAGGAACTTCGTGACCTCGCCGAGTGCGCGGCCCTCTTTGCGCGAGTAGGCGATGAGGCCGACGCCGCCGCGCTGCGCGCCCTGGATGCATTCCTCGATGGCGTGCGTGAGGTAGGGCCGGCAGGTGCAGATGTCGGAGCCGAACACGTCGGAGCCGTTGCACTCGTCGTGGATGCGCGCCGTGAGCTCGACCTCGGGATTGGCCAGGTCGCGCGGGTTGCCGAAGATGTAGAGCGTCTGCCCGCCGATCGGCGGCAGGAACACCTCGAGGTCGGAGCGCGTGACCAGCTCGGGGTACATGCCGCCGGTTTCCTCGAACAGCACGCGGCGCAGGTCGGTCTCGGAGCAGCCGAAGCGCCGCGCCACCTCGGGCAGGTACCAGACGGGCTCGATCGCGGCCTTGGTCACCATCGCGGCGCCGCCGGCCGTGAGGAAATGGCCGTCGGCCTTGAGGCGGCCGCTCTGCAGCGCCTCGATCACCTCGGGCAGGATCACGTGCGCCTTGGTGATGGCGATGGTCGGACGGATGTCGTAGCCGGCCGCGAGTTCGTTCTTGAAGGCATCGGCCACCAGCGCGCCCCAGGGGTCGAGCGAGACGATGCGCCCGGGCTCGCCCCACTGCGGATAGGGGCCGATGATGTCGGTGGGCGCGGTGTTCGTGAGGTCGGCCTTGTGCTCGCGCTTGAGCGCGCCCGCCGCCACCGCGAGCGCGCGGTAAACGCTGTACGAGCCGCTGTGCGTGCCGATGACGTTGCGGTGCGCGCGCTTGGTGGTGGTGCCGACGATCGGCCCGCGCTCGGTGGCGGTGGCCGCGCCCCAGCGGATCGGCAGCGCGCCGAAACCGCCGCTGTGCGAGGTCAGCCGGATGTGGCCGCTGGGCGTGGGGACGACGGTCTGGACCGGGAGCGTGGCGGCCGATGAAACCGGTGGCACCGGCACGGCGGGAGGAACGGGGGAGGCGGAGGACGAAGGGATCGCAGTGCTGTCGACGGACATGAATGGCCCTCAAAAAATGCAATGTACCGATCGACCGCATGGCTTGCAAGCCGGGGAACGACGGACAACGCCGCGTGCGCGGCACGGCGGAGGGCGCGAGAAGAAACGCGGGAAGAAGCTCAGGCCGTCACGCCGGTGAGGAGCGCAGCCCGTAGACCTTGCCGTCGACGAACAGGTACTCGGCGCGCAGCACCGCGTCGCCTTTCTCGCCGGTGAAGGTGAAGCCCAGCACGCCCAGTTGCGTGCCGGTCTTGATCTCTTCCACGCCCCAGGCCGACAGCCGCGTGAGCGGCGCGAGCTCGACCAGCCACTTGCGGTCGCGCCGCGTCGGCAACTGGGCCTTGGCGAGCAGCGCGGGGCCGTCGACCGAGGCGCTCTGCTTCGGCAGCGCGCGCTGCTTCAGGTCGGCCGGCAGCGCGGGTTTCTCGGGCAGCTCGAGTTCGAGCTCGCCATGCGGGTTGCGCCACATCACGCGGGTGGCGCGGCCCTCGAGGTAGAGCGGGCGCTCCTGGTCGAAGCTGCTCCAGCCATGGTGCGCGCGCGCCGGCAGCGCGAGGCCCAGGCCGAGGCCCAGCGAACTGGCAACGAAGGCGCGTCTTGGCAGCGGCATGGCGGTCTCCTCGGAGGAAGGGTGGGAGCGGGCCGGGGCCCGCTCAGGCATAGGCGATCCAGCGCCCGCAGATGATGACAGCGAGCCAGAAGGCCAGCGACAACAGGCACTGCAGCCGTCCGGTCTTTGCGGCAGGTCCGTCGAGCAGCGCGGAGCCGCCGCGCGCATGGAACAGCGCCGCGTTCGCGCCGGCCAGCGCGATCAGCAGCAGCTTGAGGCGGAAGGCCGGGTTGGCCAGCAGCTCGCCGGGCTGGCCCGCGAACATGGCCAGGCCGGTGGCGGCGCACAGGCCGAAGCCCGCCAGCGCGGGCGTCAGCGTGAGGCGCGCGAGCCGGGCCGCGGGCAGGTCGCGGCCCAGGCCCAGCGCGCGCAGCTCGAACACCAGCAGGCCGCCGAACAGCATCGCGATGCCGACGATGTGCACCGCCTCCAGCGCCGGGTAGGCCCAGGGATGCGAGACGAGTCCTTTGAACACCGGGGCGATGCCGGACGACATGGGCGCTCCTCGAGAGGGGTGGAACAGCTTAGTCCAGCGAGCGGCGGGGCAGGGCCAAGGCCCGCGGCCGCACGGGCCCTTGCGGCGGCGCGGCACAATCCGGCGGAACTTTTTCGACGAGGCTGTAACCAGCCGGTCCGATGGCACGAAACAACGAAGGCAGCAGGATGCACACGAGCGACGCCGAGGCGGCGCTGCGCAGCCTCTTCCTTCGCGGCCTCGACGGCGACGCGAAGGCGTACCGCGACTTCCTGCAGCGACTCAGCGCGCACCTGCGCGCTTTCCTGGGCCGGCGGCTGTTCGGCTGGCCCGATGATGTGGAAGACCTCGTCCAGGAATGCCTGCTCGCCATGCACAACCAGCGCCATACCTACCAGAGCGACCAGCCGTTGACGGCCTGGGTGCATGCGATCGCGCGCTACAAGATGATCGACCTGCTGCGCGCCAAGTCCTCGCGCGAGGCGCTGCAGGATCCGCTCGACGATGAGCAGGGCCTGTTCGCGGCCTCCGAGATCGAGGCCAGCGATGCGCGCCGCGACCTCGGCGGCCTGCTCGAAACCCTGCCCGAGCGCCAGCGCCTGCCGATCGTGCACGTGAAGATCGAGGGCCTGTCGGTGGCCGAGACCGCGAGCCTCACGGGCATGTCCGAATCGGCGGTCAAGGTGGGCATCCACCGCGGGCTCAAGGCGCTGGCCGCGCGCTTCGGGAGCGCCGCATGAAGACCGACGACCTGGTCGCCATGCTCGCCGCCGGCCCGGTGGCCGTGCCGCGCCAGGCGGCAAGCCGGCGGCTGGGGCTGGCGCTGGCCATCGGCGCGCCGCTGTCGCTGGCGATCCTGCTGGTCGAATACGGGCCGCGGCGCGACCTGCTGCAGGCCCTGTTCTGGCCGATGTTCTGGGTCAAGCTGCTGTTTCCGCTGGCGATCGCGGGCGCGGCCTTCGTGATGGCGCAGCGGCTCGCGCGTCCGGGCGTGCCGGTGCGTCGGGCCTGGATCGGTGCCGTGCTGCCGGTGCTGGCGGTCTGGGCGCTGGCCGTGGTGGCCTGGTTCGATACGCCGATGGAAGGGCGCATGCCCTCGCTGATGGGACAGTCGTGGCGCGTCTGCGCCATGAGCATCGCGGTGATGGCGCTGCCGGTGTTCGTCGGCGCCATGGCCGCACTGCGCAGCCTCGCGCCGACCCGGCCCGCGCTCGCGGGCGCGGCGGCCGGCGCGCTCGCCGGCGGCGTGGGCGCGGCCGTCTATGCGCTGCACTGCATGGAGCTCACGGCGCCGTTCCTCGCGGTCTGGTACGTGAGCGGGATCGCGGTGCCGGTGCTGGTGGGCGCCTTGCTGGGGCCGCGGCTGCTGCGCTGGTAGGGCTGGCGCGGGCAGCGCCTGCGAGCGCTCGTACGTCTCACTGGGACAAACCCTGTCCCGCGGCGAAATGTCGTTCGCTGAACAGTTCGAAAAGAGCGAAAGGATTGCAATCGCGTCGCGTTTCTCTCACAACAACAGGAGACATCGATGCGAGACATCCTCAGAACGGGACTGCGGGTCCTGGGCCTGTGCGCGGTCGTCACCCTCGCGAGCTGCGGCGGCAGCGGTGGCGGCGGCGTGGCACTGCCGATTCTTCCGCCCTCCGGCTCGCAGCCGGAATCGCCACCGCCGGTGGCGACGGGCGAACTCAAGATCAGGACGCTGTCGAACCGCGCCGACATGATCAGCGACGGCGATGCCTACGTCGAGATCGTGCTGCCCGAGGGCAAGAGCGCGCTCGACCTCGCGGTGGACCTCGACGGCAAGGACATCTCCTCCGCCTTTGCGCTGCGCGCCAACGGCCGCGTGCTCGGCACCGTGACCGGGCTGCGCGTGGGCAGCAACATGCTCACCGCCACGCTCAAGTCGACGAAGACGGGCGCGAAGCTCGCGATCGAGAACTTCGCCCGCGGCGGCAACATCTTCGCGGGCACGCCGGTGCAGCCGTGGATCTGCGCCACGAAGGCCGGCTCGGTCACGACCGTCACGGTGCCCGGCACCGGCCTCTCGGCCACCGCGACCACGCAGGTGAGCGGGCTCGACGCCGACCCGGTCGACGCCGACTGCAACGCGCCCACCATCTACACCTACTACTACCAGCCCAAGGCCAAGGAGGGCACCGACTGCGGCCAGCAGCCCTTCGGTCCCTACGCCTGCTTCCTGCAGTACGACCCGGCCAAGCGCCCGAAGGACGCCGAGATCGCGAACTTCACGACCGACCGCGGCGACACCGTGAAGGCGCTGCTGCGCGTGGAGCTGGGCACGATGGGCCGCAGCGAATACCAGGTGGCGGTGTACTTCGACCCCGCCAAGCCGTGGACGCCGTGGGAGCCGCAGAAGGGCTGGAACGGCAAGGTGCTCTGGAAGATGGGCGCCTCGGCCTCGGGCAACCGCTTCCAGCAGAACCCGGGCACGGCGCTGTTCGACGACAACGCGTTGCGCGCCGGCTTCATGACGGTCAATTCGCAGCTCACCAACCACAACGACAACAACAACGAGTTCCTCGCGACCGAGAACATCATGATGGTCAAGGAACACATCATCGACACCTATGGCGAGATCCGCTACACCATGTCCGACGGCGGCTCGGGCGGCTCGATGATGCAGACCGTGCCGGCCTCGGTGATGCCCGGCCTGCTCGACGGCCTGCAGACCGGCTACAGCTACCCCGACGCGGTGACGACCTGGATCGAGACGCGCGACTGCGGCAACCTCTGGCGCTACTACGGCACCGGCCCGGGTGCCGGCCTGTCGCCGGCGGCGCGCGCGGCCATCGAAGGCCATCCGACGGCCGCGTATTGCACGCAATGGGTCTATTCGTTCCTTGCGCCGCAGAACCCGGTGCAGGCCACCAACTGCGGACTCGGCTTTCCGGCGGCACTGGTGTACGACCCGGCGCTGCGGCCCAACGGCGTGCGCTGCACGATCCACGACGTGATGACCGCGATCCTCGGCACCACCGAGCTCAACGGCAACACCGTGCCGAACCTGCCCTACGACAACGCGGGCGTGCAGTACGGGCTCAAGGCCCTGCGCTCCGGCGCCATCACGCCCGAGGAGTTCGTCGCGCTCAACGAAGGCATCGGCAGCTGGGACGCGGACATGATCTGGTCGGGCGACAAGGCCGTCATTCCCGCGGCGCGTGCCCGGATGCAGACCAGCGCGATGACCGCGCTCTACCGCAGCGGCCTCGTCAGCTACGCGAAGAACCTCGCGAAGGTGCCGGTCATCGACCTGCGGCCCGAGCTCGGCGCCGACATCCACATGGCCTGGCGCACTTACCAGCAACGCGCGCGCCTGGACGCGGGCAACGGCGGGCACGACAACCACGTGGTGCTGGCGAGCGCGGCCGGCACCGGCGTCGCGCTGACCCGGCAGGCCTTCCTGATGATGGACCGCTGGCTCAGCGCCATGGAGGCCGACAGGTCCGCCGACACGAAGGAGAAGAAGGTCGTGAAGAACAAGCCCTCGGACGCGGTCGACCAGTGCATCGCGACCGCGGGCATGACCACTGCCGAGCTGGTCGACATCGGCTTCGGCAGCGCCGCCTGCCCGGTCAAGCCCTACGAGTCGGTGCGCATCGTGTCTGGCGGACCCTTGTCGGAGGACGTGTTCAAGTGCCAGCTGAAGCCGATCGACTTCGCATCGGCCGATTACGCCGGCGCGGTCTTCACGGGCGGCCAGCAGGTGCGGCTGCAGGCGACCTTCCCCGATGGCGTGTGCGACTGGAGCAAGCCGGGCGTGGGGCAGGTGCCGTGGACGCCGACCACCTTCCGCGGCGGCCCGGGCGGGCAGGACCTGCCGGCCGCGCCGGTGTCGACGCCGCTCTGAACGGTCGACGCGCCGCGACGCCCGCCGCGCGCGGGCGTTTCAGCCCGGCTGGTTGGTCGGATAGCGCGACAGGCGCTGCCGGTCGAGCACGTTGATGTAGCCGTAACCGGTCTTGATGAGCTGCGCGGCCTCGAGCTCGTGCAGCGCCACGTTCACGCGCTGGCGCGACACGCCGACCATCCAGCCGATTTCCTCCTGGCTGATCTGCAGGGTGGCGTCGGTGTTGGGATAGAGCACCGGATGGAACAGGCTCGCGATGCCGCGCGCGACGCGGCCCGTGGGTTCGAGCAGGCGGTCGAACTTGACCGTGGCGATGAACTGGCTGAGCCGCTCGTTCAGGTGCGACAGCATGAAGTGGTTGAACGGCACGCTCCTGTCGAGCAGCCAGGCGAAGGTGTCGCGCGGCAGGTGCAGGGTGACGGTGGGGCGGGTGGCGGCGATCTCGTACTTGCGCTGCTCGACCTTCAGCAGCGAGCCTTCGCCGATCCAGCCGCCCGCGGCCACGCCCGTGAACATCACGGGCTTCCCGTCGGCCGAGGTGTCCTGCACGCGCAGGAAGCCCTCGATCACGCCGATCCAGCTGTCGGCGATCTCGTTGCGCTGGCAGACGAATTCGCCCTGGCCGTGCTCGCGCGTGTAGAGCGTCTTGTAGGCGGTCTCGCGTTCGCATTGGGTGAGCACGCGCGGCCAGATGCAGCGCTCCCAGAATGCCGCGATGTCCCTGGCCGGTGTCTTGCCCGAGGACATGGAGGTGCCGTCGGCGCCGCGGCTCAGCGCTTCTTCGAGCCGAAGATGCCGCCGAGCACGCCGCGCAGGATCTCCTTGCCGACCGAGGTGCCCATGGTGCGCACCGCCGACTTGGCCATGGTCTGCACCAGGCCGTCGTGCTTGGCGCCGCGCGGGCCGGTGTGGCCGAACAGCAGGTCGTTGAGCATGCCGCCGGCGCCCGAGCCTTCCTCGGCCGGCTTGCCGGGCGCCGCCTTGCCCGCGGCAGGGGCCCCGGGCGCGGTCTCGGCGCGGCCCTTGAGCTTCTCGTAGGCCGATTCGCGGTCGACCGCCTTCTCGTAGACGCCCGCCACCAGCGAGTTGGCCAGCAGCGCCAGGCGCTGCGCGGCGGTGATCGGGCCGATCTGGCTGCCGGGCGGCAGCACGTAGACGCGCTCGGTCACGCTGGGGCGGCCCTTCTCGTCGAGGAAGCTCACGAGCGCCTCACCGACCGCGAGCTCGGTGATGGCCTTCTCGATGTCGAGTCCGGGCTTCTGCCGCATGGTGGTGGCCGTGGCCTTCACCGCCTTCTGGTCGCGCGGCGTGAAGGCGCGCAGCGCATGCTGCACGCGGTTGCCGAGCTGGGCCAGCACCGAATCGGGAATGTCGAGCGGGTTCTGGGTCACGAAATACACGCCGACGCCCTTGGAGCGCACCAGACGCACCACCAGCTCGATGCGCTCGACCAGCGCCTTGGGCGCCTCGTTGAACAGCAGGTGGGCCTCGTCGAAGAAGAAGGCCAGCTTGGGCTGGTCGGGGTCGCCGATCTCGGGCAGCTGCTCGAACAGCTCCGACAGCATCCACAGCAGGAAGGTGGCATAGAGGCGCGGCGAGTTCATGAGCTTGTCGGCCGCGAGGATGTTGATCACGCCCTTGCCGCCCACGGTCTGCATGAAGTCGGCGATGTTGAGCATCGGCTCGCCGAAGAACTTGTCGCCGCCCTGGGTCTCGATCTGCAGCAGGCCGCGCTGGATCGCGCCCACGCTGGCGGCGCTGATGTTGCCGTACTCGGTGGTGAACTGGCTCGCGTTCTCGCCCACGTGCTGCAGCATGGCGCGCAGGTCCTTGAGGTCGAGCAGCAGCAGGCCGTTGTCGTCGGCGATCTTGAACACCAGGTTCAGCACGCCGGACTGGGTTTCGTTCAGGTCGAGCATGCGGCCCAGCAGCAGCGGGCCCATGTCGGAGATGGTGGCGCGCACCGGATGGCCTTGCTCGCCGAACACGTCCCACAGCGTGACGGGGCAGCCCAGCGGCTCGGGCAGGTCGATGCCGCGCTCCTTGAGCGTGGCGGCCATCTTCTCGCCGATGGCGCCTTTCTGGCTGATCCCGGTCAGGTCGCCCTTGACGTCGGCCATGAACACCGGCACGCCGATGGCCGACAGCTTTTCGGCCATGGTCTGCAGCGTGACCGTCTTGCCGGTGCCGGTGGCGCCGGTGATGAGGCCGTGGCGGTTGGCGAGGGCAGGGAGGAGGGCGCATTCCACGCTCTCGTGGCGGGCGATCAGAAGAGGGTCGGCCATGGACGGTTCCGGGTCGTGTCGAGGCGGCCAGTCTAATCAAGCTGCCCTCCTATAATCCACGGCCCACGCGCCCTTGCGGCAAAAGTTTCTGGAGGTTTTTCTTGTCTTCGACTGCTCAGCCCCCCATTCCCGCCGATGGCGATGCCGAACAGTCGCCGATCGAGCAGGAATTGGCCGTGCTGCTGGTGAACGCCCTCAACCTCGAGGTGGCGCCAGCCGACATCGTCCCGACCGAACCGCTGTACGGCGAAGGCCTCGGCCTCGATTCGATCGACATCCTCGAGGTCGCGCTCGAGGTCTCGCGCCGCTATGGCTTCCAGCTGCGTTCGGACGACGAACGCAACCAGCAGATCTTCCAGTCGTTGCGCACGCTCGCGGCCCACGTCGCCCAGAACCGCGCGGCCTGAACCCCATGTCACGATGGCGCCTGGCGCTCCTGCTGCTGGTGGGGGTGGCCTATGCCGGTGCTTCCCACTGGATGATGCTGTTCCACGCCACCGAGCCGTGGGCGGTGGTCGTGCTGCTCGGGCCGCTGTGGCTCGCCGCCATGGGCTTCGCCGCCAGCCGCTTCGGCCGCTGGGGCTTCGCCGCGGTGGTCGTGCTGGGCCTGGCCGGCTTCGCGCTGGTGCTCAGCGGCGAAGCGGGCGACACCAACCGGCTCTACGTGTTCCAGCACGTGGCCATCAATGCCTTGCTCTGCGGCTGGTTCGGATCCACGCTGCGCGGCGACAGCGTGCCGCTGATCACCCAGTTCGCGCAGCGCGTGCATCCGCTGCGCGGCGCGATGCGCGCCTACACCACGCAGCTCACGCGCATCTGGACCGGCTATTTCGCGCTGGTGGTGCTGTCGTCGATCGTGGTCTACCTCACGCTGTCGTTCTCGGCCTGGTCGCTGCTGGCCAACGTGCTGACGCCCGCCAGCGTGGCGCTGCTGTTCGTCGGCGAACACCTGCTGCGCTACCGGCTGCACCCCGAGTTCGAGCGCACCCGCATGGTCGATGCGGTGCGCGCCTTCTACGGCAGTTCGTCGGCCGACAGCAGCGCCGGCGGCGGCCCGCGCTGAGCCTCGCCGGCCCGGCGGACCGACACGAGAGAGGAAAAGGCACCGCGTGACACCGAATCCTGGCCTGCTGCCGCTGCTCGCCGAGCGCGATCCCGATGCGCCGCTCGCCTGGCGCGCCGGCGTGCCGCTGAGCACGCGCCAATTCCTGGCCGACGTGGCCCGCCTCGCGCCGCGGCTGCCCGCGCAGGGCGCCGCGGTCAATCTCTGTTCCGACCGCTACGACTTCATCGTCGGCATGGCCGCGGCCCTGGTGCGCGGCCATGCCAGCCTGCTGCCGCCCGACGCGCGCGCCGACACGCTGTCGCGGCTGCGCGAATCGCATGGCGACGGCCTGTTCGCGCTGGTCGACGACCCGGCGCTGCAGACGCCCGGCATGGCGCGCCTGGTGATCGAGAAGGCGGCCGGCCCAGCGCCGAGCGATGCCGGCGGTGCTGCCGACACGGCGGCCGTGCCCATGATCGACGCCGAACGCCACGCGGCCAGCCTGCTGACCTCGGGCTCCACCGGCGCGCCCCAGCCGCATGCCAAGACCTGGCGCACGCTCACGGGCGACGTGGCGGTCGCGGTGGAGCGCCTGTGCCGCGTGCTCGATCTTCCTTCGCTCGCGGGCCTGACGCTGGTCGCCACGGTGCCGGTGCAGCACAGCTACGGGCTCGAATCCTCGGTGCTGCTGGCGATGCTCGGCGGCGCCGCCTTCGACAGCGGCCGGCCCTTCTTCCCGGCTGACGTGGCACAGGCACTGGCCTCGGTGCCGCGGCCGCGCGCGCTGGTGACCACGCCGTTCCACCTCAAGACGCTGTTGCTGTCGGGTATCGCGCTGCCAGAGGTCGACCTGATCCTCTCGGCCACCGCGCCGCTGTCGCCGCAGCTTGCCGCCCAGGCCGAGCAGGCGCTGCACGGCGTGCTGCTCGAGATCTACGGCAGCACCGAATCGGGCCAGGTCGCGATGCGCCGCACCACCGAGACCGAGGTCTGGGAGACCTTCGGCGAGATCCGCGTGCATGCCGAGCCGGGTGGCGAGGACGGCAACGAGCGCTTCATCTTCAGCGGCGACTTCCTGCCCGAGCCGACGCCGATGGCCGACGTGCTCGAGCTGCTCGACGAACGCCGCTTCCGCCTGTTCGGCCGCGCCAACGACCTGATCCACGTGGCCGGCCGGCGCAGCTCGCTGGCTCATCTCAACTACCACCTCAACAGCATCCCCGGCGTGGACGACGGCGCCTTCTGGCTGCCCGACGAGGTGGCCGACGGCGTGGTGCGGCCGATCGCCTTCGTGGTGGCGCCCGAGCTCACGGCGGCGGCCATCGTTGCTGCGCTGCGGCAACGGCTCGAGCCGGTCTTCGTGCCGCGGCGCGTGGTGCATGTGAAGAATTTTCCGCGCGAGGGCACGGGCAAGCTCACGGTGCGCGCGCTGCGCGAGTTCGCGCTGGCGCAACTGGCCGAGGACGGCACGCCGGTGCGGCTTGTGCACACGGTGCCGGTCGACCATCCCGCGTTCGCCGGCCACTTTCCCGGCCAGCCGCTGCTGCCGGGCGCGCTGGTGCTGGCCGAGGTGCAGGAGGCGATCCGCCGCGTGCCGGCGCTGCTGGCCCGGCTCGGCGCCCATCCCACACTGGCCGCGGCCAAGTTCCTGGCGCCGGTGCGTCCGGGCGCCGCGCTGGCGATCGAGCTGAACCCCGAGGCCAGCGGCGGTGGTGTGCGCTTCGACGTGCGCTGCGACGGCGTGGTGGCTGTCACCGGCCGCTGGACCCCCGTGGCAGAGTCGCCGCGATGAAGCACACGGAGGCCGAGACCCGCGCGGTGAACGCCGCGGCCCGGACGGAGGCCGAGGCAGCCGACTGGACCCGCGCCCCCGAGCGCAGCAACATGCTCGCGCTGCGCTTCATCTGCTTCATGGCGATCTTCTTCGGCCGGCGCATCACGCGTCTGCTGCTGCCGCCGATCGCGCTGTACTTCCTCTTGTTCGCGCCCACGCCGCGGCGCCACATCAAGCGCTACCTGTTCCGTGCCATCGGCCCGCAGGCCGGCTGGGTCGACGGCTTCAAGCTGCTCCATGCCTTCGCCTCGACGGTGCTCGACCGGGTGTATTTCCTGCGCGGTCGCATGGACCTGTTCGACTTCCGCATGGACGGCCAGGTCGAGCTCGAGAACGCGGCGGGCGAGGGGCGCGGTGCCTTCCTGCTCGGCGCGCACGTGGGCAGCTTCGAGGCCATGGGCGCCTGCAAGCGCCAGCAGCCCGACCAGGCGCGCATGCGCCTCGCGATGCTGATGTACCCCGACAACGCGCAGCGCATCACCGCCATCCTCAACGCGATCAGCCTGCCCGAGGCGCGGCCGCACGTGATCGCGCTGGGCCGGCCGCACTCGATGCTCGCGCTGCGCGACTGGCTCGACGGCGGTGGCATGGGCGGCATGCTGGCCGACCGCACGCTGCCCGGCAGCGAGGACCAGCCGGCGCAGCAGCGCGGCAACAACATCGTGCTGCCGTTCCTGGGCCGGCCCGCCAGCTTCAACGACGGGCCGTTCCGGCTCGCGGCGCTGTTGCGGCGGCCGGTGTTCTTCATGGCCGGGGTCTACCACGGCGGTGCGCGCTACGATGTCCGCTTCGAACGCCTGGCCGACTTCGGCCAGCGCCCGGCCGATGCCGCCGAGCGCGAACGGCTGATCCGCGCCGCGGTCGAAGCCTATGTGGCGCGCCTGGAGGCGCTGTGCCGCGCCTACCCCTACAACTGGTTCAATTTCCATGATTTCTGGCTCGAAGATGCAGATGCGCCCGCGGCGGCTTGAACGGTTCATCCAGGCCCTGCTGCTCGTGCTGGCCTTCGGCGCCGCGCCGGCCTGGGCCTTCGACCTCAACGAACTGATGGGCCTGCTGGCCAAGCAGAAGAGCGGCGAGGCCCGCTTCACCGAGCAGCGCTTCGTGCACGGCCTCGAAGGCCCGCTCGATGCGCGTGGCACCTTGAGCTTCGATGCGCCCGACAAGCTGGTGCGCCGCACGCTGTCGCCGCGCGTCGAGACCATGGCGGTGGAGGGCAACACGCTGACCCTGTCGCGCGGCGGCCGCAACCGCACGCTCGCGCTCGACAGCATGCCCGAGCTGCTGGGCCTGGTCGAAGCCATGCGCGGCACGCTCAGCGGCGACGGCACCACGCTGCAGCGCTACTTCCGCAGCACCGTGACCGGTTCGGCCAGCCAGTGGGCGCTCGACCTCACGCCGATCGACAGCCGGCTCGCGGCCCAGGTGCGCAGCATGCGCATCAGCGGGCGCGCGAGCGACGTGCTCGGGCTCGAGATGGAGTTCGTCGGCGGCGACCGCTCGGTGATGAACATCGTGCCCGACCGTCCCGCGGCTGCCCCCGCACCGGCGGCGGCGCCGGCCGGGCGCGGCACGCCGTGAGCGCGACCGCGCCGCAGGGGCCGCCGAGCTGGCAGCGCCGCGCGGTCGTGCTGCTGGTCTGGGTGGCGCTGCTGCTGGCCGGCGTGTTCGAGATCTCGCGCACCCACTTCAACGCCGACCTGTCGGCCTTCCTGCCCAAGAGCCCGGATGCGCGCCAGCGCGTGCTGATCGAGCAGCTGCAAAGCGGCGTGGCCTCGCGCACCCTGATGCTGGGCCTCGAGGGCGGCACGCCCGAGGCGCGCGCGCAGGTGTCGCGCGCGATGGCGAAGAGCATGCGCGAGAGCCAGCTGTTCGACCTGATCCAGAACGGCGACACCGGCGACTGGACCGAGGCCGGCACCTGGGTGTTCCAGCACCGCTACCAGCTCTCGCCGGGCGTGGCGCCCGAGCGCTTCACGGTCGAGGGCTTGCGCGACGCGATCAACGAGACGCTGTCGATGCTCGGCACGCCGGCCGGCAACGTGATCAAGCCCTTCCTCGACCGCGACCCCACGGGCGAGACCACGCGCATCGCCGAGGAGCTGGTGCCGGCCAGCGCGCCGCGCAGCGAAGGCGGCGTGTGGATGTCGCGCACCGCGCCGCGCGCGCTGATGATCCTGACCACGCGCGCCGCCGGCAGCGACCTCGACGCGCAGGCGGTGGCGATCGCGCGCGTGCATGCGGCCCACGAGGCGGCCACGCGCGATCTGGGCGAAGCCAAGCCGCAGCTGCTGCTGACCGGTCCGCCGGTGTTCTCCGTGCTCAGCCGCGACAAGATCAAGACCGAGGCGATTCATCTCGCGATCGTCGGCGGCATCGTCATGGGCGGGCTGCTGCTGCTGGCCTTCGCCTCGCCGCGCGCGCTGGTGATCGCCTTCCTGCCGGTGGCCACCGGTGTGGTGATCGGCACCGCGGCGGTCAGCTGGGTCTTCGGCTCGGTGCACGGGCTCACGCTGGGCTTCGGCAGCACGCTGATCGGCGAGACCGTCGACTACGCCATCTACTACCTGATCCAGGCGCGCGGCGCGGCCGTGCCCGGCACCGGCTGGCAGCGCTGGCGCACGGTGCACTGGCCCACGGTGCGCATCGGGCTGCTGACCTCGGTCTGCGGCTTCGCGGCGCTGGTGTTCTCGGGCTTCCCGGGCCTGGCCCAGCTCGGCGTGTTCTCGATCGCCGGCCTGGTCGCGGCCGCGGTCGCCACCCGCTACGCGCTGCCGATGCTCGCGCCCGACGGCGCCACCGGCATGGGCATGCGGCGCCAGATGGCGAGCTTCGCAGGCCTGCTGGTGCGCAACCTGCCGCGCCTGCGCTGGCCGCTGGCGGCGCTGGGCGTGGCCGCGGTGGCGCTGGTGCTGTGGCAGGGCGGCCACCTGTGGCGCGCCGACCTCAGCGCGATGAGCCCGGTGCCGCGCGCGCAGCAGCAGCTCGACGAGATGCTGCGCAACGACATCGGCACCAGCGACGGCGGCATCATCGTGATGGCCAACGGCGCCGATGCCCAGGCGGCGCTGCGCAACAACGAGGCCGCGAGCGCGAAGCTCGGCGCGCTGGTCGACCGCGGCGAACTCGGCGGCTTCGAGACCGTGACGCGCGTGCTGCCGAGCATCGCGGCCCAGCAGGCGCGCCTGGCGAGCCTGCCCGATGCCGACACGCTGCGCACCCGCCTGGCCGAGGCCACGCAGGGCCTGCCGCTGCCGGCCAGCCGGCTCGCGCCCTTCATCGCCGACGTCGAGGCCGCGCGCCAGCTCAAGCCGGTGCAGCTCGACGAACTCCGCGAAGGCCCGCTGCGCGCGGTGGTCAGCTCGCTGATGTACGAGCGCCCGGGCGGCGGCTGGTCGACGCTGATCGCGCTGCATCCGGGGCCGAAGTTCGAGCAGGCGAAGCTCGAGGCCGCGCTCGCCGGCGTGCCCGAGGTGCAGGTGGTCGACGTGGGCCGCGAGCTCGGCAGCCTCTACCAGCGCTACCTGCACGAGGCCTTCGTGCAGGTGCTGCTGGGCGCGCTGGCGGTGGTCGTGCTGCTGGGCATCTACCTGCGCTCGGGCCGGCGCCTGCTGGCGGTGTGCCAGCCGCTGCTGTTCGCCGTGATGCTCACGCTCGGCGGCATGGCCGTGATGCAGGCCGCGCTCGGCATCCTGCACCTGGTGGGGCTGCTGCTGATCGTGGCGGTGGGCTCGAACTACGCGCTGTTCTTCGACCAGCTGCGCACGACGGGCCGGGCCGATGAGGACACGCTGGCCTCGCTGATGCTCGCCAACCTGACGACCGTGGTCTCCTTCGGCCTGATCGCGATCTCCGACATTCCCGCGCTGTCGTCGATCGGCCGCGTGGTGGCGCCGGGCGCGCTGCTGGCGTTGCTGCTGTCGGCCGCCTTCGCGCGCCGCGTGACGCCACCCGCGGGCGAGGCGGGGTCTTCGGACGGCGGCGCGCGCGGCTGACGCACAATCCCGCGCCATGTCGACCGCACCCGCCGTCCCCGAATCCTGGCCCTGGCCGCCGGCCATCCGCGCCAGCGCGGCCTGGCACGCGGCCGCCGTCGGCGCGGGCCTGCTGGTGCCGGGCGCCTGGCCCTGGGCCCTCGGGGCGATCGTGCTCAACCATGCGTTGATCACCGCGGCCGGCCTCACGCCGCGCAGCCGGCTGCTGGGTCCCAATGTCACGCGGCTGCCCGCGGCGGCCGTCGCGCGCCGCGAGGTGGCGATCACCATCGACGACGGCCCCGAACCCGCGGTGACGCCGCGCGTGCTCGACCTGCTCGATGCCCATGGCCAGCGCGCCACCTTCTTCTGCATCGCCGAGCGCGTGCAGGCCCAGCCGGCGCTGGCGCGCGAGATCGTGGCGCGCGGCCACAGCATCCAGAACCACACGGCGCGGCACCGGCACAACTTCTCTTTTCTCGGCCCGCGCGGCTTCGCCAGCGAGATCGCGCAAGCGCAGCAGATCCTGGGCGAGGTCACGGGCCAGCGCCCGAGCTGCTTTCGCGCGCCGGCCGGGCTGCGCAACCCCTTTCTGGAACCGGTGCTGCACCGGCTCGGCCTGTCGCTCGTGAGCTGGACCCGCCGCGGCTTCGACACCCGCGAGGGCGATGCGCAGCGCGTGCTGTCGCGCCTCACTCGGGGCCTGGCGGCCGGCGACATCCTGCTGCTGCACGACGGCAATGCCGCGCGCACCGCCCGTGGAGAACCCGTATTGCTGGAGGTACTGCCCTTGCTGCTCGAACGCCTGCGCGCCGATGGACTGCGCGCCGTGACCCTGCCCGAGGGGCTTCGGGAATGAGCGCCGTGCTCTCGACCGACGGCGCCTGGCGCGAGCTGCACGAGGCCGCGACCGATCCCTACAAAAAGGGCGGCAGCTTCGCCTGGCACTTCGCGCGCGGCAAGCTCGGGCGCGATCCGGTGTTCCGCGGCCTGCTCGAACGCGGGTTGATCGATGCGCAGCATCGGCGCGTGGTCGATATCGGCTGCGGCCAGGGCCTGTTCGCGAGCCTGCTGGCCTCGATGAGCCGGATGCAGCAGCAGGGTCGCTGGCCCGCGGGCTGGGGCGCCACGCCGAGCGCCGCCGAATACACCGGCATCGAGCTGATGCCCAAGGACGTGGCGCGCGCCGAGGCCTCGATCGGCCATCTCGAGCCTGCGCCGCGGCTGCTCTGCGCCGACATGTGCGCGGCCGAGCTGCCCGATTGCGACCTGGTCGTGATCCTCGACGTGCTGCACTACGTGGACCATGCCGCGCAGGAAGGCGTGCTGCGCCGCGTGCGCGATGCGCTGCGGCGCGGCGGCAGTCCCCGGGCGCGGCTGCTGCTGCGCGTGGGCGATGCTTCGAGCCGCCGCGGCTTCGCGATCAGCCAGTGGGTCGACCGCACCGTGACGCGCGTGCGCGGCCACAAGGTGTCGCCGACCTGGGGGCGTCCGCTGGCCGAGTGGAAGGCGCTGCTCGAGCGGCTGGGCTTCGGCGTGCAAAGCATTCCGATGAGCGAAGGCACGCCGTTCGCCAACGTGCTGCTGGTGGCCGACCTCGCCTCGGAGGGCGCGCGATGAGTTTCGTGCCGCAGACGCTCGAGCGCGACGGCATCGCGCAGCGCATACCGCACCGCGGCAGCATGTGCCTGCTCGAACGGCTCGAGGGCTGGGATGCCGAGACGATCCGCTGCAGCACCACCACCCACCGCCAGGCCGACAACCCGTTGCGCACGGCCAGCGGGCTGCTGGCGCCGAATGCCGTCGAGTACGCCGCGCAGGCGATGGCGCTGCATGGCGGGCTGCTGGCAAGCGAAGGCGACAGGCCCTCGGCCGGCTTCCTCGCGAGCACGCGCAGCGTGCGCACGACGGTGGCGCGGCTCGACGAGGTCGAGGGGCGCCTGCAGGTCGAGGCGCGGCGACTGTCGGGCGACGCCCAGCAGGTGATGTACGAGTTCTGGCTCAGGGACGGCGAAGGCCGTGCGCTGGCCGACGGCCGCGCGGTGGTGGTGCTGAACACGCCGCTGGCCCTGGACACCCCGAAGGAATCATGAGCCTCCAAGGAAAACGCGCCCTGATCACGGGCGCCAGCGGCGCGCTCGGCGCCGCCATGGCCGAGCGCTTCGCGCGCGACGGCGCGACCGTGCTGCTGCATGCGAACTCGCGCCCCGAGGCGGTCGAGCAGCTGGCCGCGAAGATCGCAGCGGCCGGCGGCAAGGCCGAATGCCACGTCTTCGACCTGCGCAGCGACGAGGCCTGCGCCGCCGCCTGCGCGCGCATGCTCGAGGCGGGGCCGGTGCAGGTGATCGTCAACAACGCGGGCGTGCACGACGACGCGGTGCTGCCGGGCATGCGCGCCGAGCAGTGGCACAAGGTGATCGACATCTCGCTCAACGGCTTCTTCCGCGTGACCCAGCCGCTCTTGCTGCCGATGCTGCGCACCCGCTGGGGACGCGTGCTCAACATCTCGTCGGTGGCGGCGCTGGTGGGCAACAAGGGCCAGGTGAACTACGCGGCGGCCAAGGGCGCGCTCAACAGCGCGACCAAGGCGCTGTCGCTCGAGGTGGCATCGCGCGGCGTGACGGTGAATGCGATCGCGCCCGGGATCATCGCCTCGCCGATGGCCGACGCGGCGTTCGACCCGGCGCTGATCCAGCAGATGGTGCCCGCCAAGCGCGCCGGCAAGCCCGAGGAGGTGGCGGCGCTGGCCGCCTTCCTCGCGAGCGACGAGGCGGCCTACATCACCGGGCAGGTGATCTCGGTCAATGGCGGGATGATCTAGCTGGCGCTCAGAGCGGCAGCGTGTCGAAGGCCGCGTAGGCGGTCGCGAGCCACGACTTCACGCGCTGGCGTTCGAGCAGCCCCAGCGCGTGCGGGCCTTCGCGGTCGTTCACGGCTTTCCAGAAGCTGGTGCTCTGCGCATCGATCTTGCGCATGCTGGCCTCGTGCAGGCGCGGCAGCGCGATCACGCGCGCGCCGTTCGCGGTGGCCTTGGACATCGACTGCGAACCGAGCAGGGTGCCGAAGTCGCTGCCGCGGCCGTAGTTCTGCACCACGATGTAGTTGGGCCGCTTGCCGAAGGTGTCGACCAGCGTGCCGAGCAGGTCGGAGGAGTCCTTGCCGTCGTCGAGCACGTGCCAGAAATTGACGGTGACGCCGATCTCGGCGAAGACGTCGAACAGGTCGGATTCCTTGATCCAGCGCGCCAGCGGTGCCAGCGTCTGCGCCGCGAGGTCGACGATCACGCTCTGCTGCGGATGGGTCTCGAAGCCGTTGACCACGGTGTCTAGCCCTTCGAAGCTGTCGACCACCACAGGCGAGGCGAAGCCTTCGTAGAAGCGGGTGAACGAGCTGTGCGAGCGGTCGGTGTCGAAGCCCGTGAAGGAGCGGCTGTGGTCGATGAAGTACTGGGCCAGGACCCGTGCCGTGACCGACTTGCCGACCCCGCCTTTTTCGCCGCCGATGAAATTGATGGAGCTCATGGTGTCGCTGGTAGATGTGGAAGATTCAGGGAGCCGGCGACAGTTTGCCTCAGCTTCTGGTGGCGGACTCCCGGCGCGAGGACGAATCGCCCGAATGGCCGTTGTCGACGTGGTCGTCGGGCTGGCCGTGCGGGGAGGGCGCCGCGAGGCTGCCGTCGCCGCCGATGTAGCGGCGCCTCGCGGCCGAGAAGGCGGCGCTGCCGGCACCGAGCAGGCCCAGGGCGGCGCAGGCCGCGCCCGCGTCGATCAACAACTCCAGAACCACGATACCGACTCGCATGCGCCAATTCCCGTCATGTTGCGTTGAACTATGTCACCTGGGCGGAAGCATCATCGCGGAAAGTTGTGCGCGTGTGTATCCCGTGCCTCGCGGCGATGCCGGCTCCGCCAGACCCGGGGCCTATTGGCCGCGCCGGGCCATTCCCTGCAGCAGGGGGTGGGATTGCAGGCGCTGCTGCAGCCGCGCCTTCCAGGGCGCGGGCAGGGTGGCGCCGTCGATCATCGCGGGCCACTGCTCGCGCGCGCGGCGCGCGGTGTCGCTGACCACGCGCCGCACCTGCGGCTCTTGCAGGCCGGCCGAGAAGCAGAAGGCGCGCACGTTGGCGGGGCTGAACAGGCCGCTGCGCCGTGGCGCGGCGTTGCCCGTGGCGGGGAGCAGCGGGAGCGCATGGCCCTCGACGCCCTGCAGCGCCGCATAGGCCACGATGTCGTAGGCCGGCGCGAAGCGCGGCGAGGCGCCATCGGGATAGAGCACGCCGAAGTTCTTCAGGTGCGCATCGGGGTTGCCGAGCAGCTCGTTGACTGCGAGCCGGCGCACCAGCTCGAGCACCGCCTCCTCGCCGAGCGAGGGAAAGGCCCGCATCGCGAGCGCCATGTCGAGGTAGCTGCCGCCGTACTTGTGCAGCGGGTCGAAGCCCAGCACCTGCGCGAAGTCCTCGAAGTGGATGCGGCGCGCGCCTTCGCGGTCGAAGCGCGTGACCGCGAGGAATTCGGGCTCGTCGGGCAGAGCGTAGCTGTGCTCGGCCGAGATTGCCGCAAGCGGCGCGAGTTCGGCATGGCAGACCTCGACACCCGCGGCGGCAGCCATCTGAAGCGAGAGCATCTCCAGCTGCGGCATGTGCGGCCGCCCGGCCACGGGCAGCTTGGCGATCACGCGCGTGCTGGCGCCGGCGCGGGTGCGCGCCACGTAGCGTCCGCCCTGGCGGCGCAGGCCCAGCTTCGGCTGCACGCCCGACACCGAGATGCCCTGCGGCATCGGCAGCTCCACCACCGACATCTCGAGCGCGTCCTGGTCCTGCGTGATGAGCCGCTGCAAGGTGGCGCGGTCCACCGACACCGGGCGCGCGCTCACCGCGCCCGGCAGGTCGCCGCCGCAGGCCGCGAGCAACTCGAAATGGTCGTTCTCGCGGCAGCCGCGCAACTGCGCGATGTGGCTGCGCAGCACGCCCTCGGGCAGCAGGTTCTGGAAGAAACGCGGCAATTGGCCGCCCTGGGCGTTGAACAGCGGATTCTTGATGTCGCTCCAGAGGGCCGCCTGCGAGGCGGCATCGTTCGCCACCATCGACAGCGACAGCACCTCGGCCGGCGGCGCCGCGACGATCTCGGGCTCGGCCACGAAGCGGCACAGGTCGGCGTACTGGAACAGCTTGCCGAAGCGGCGCGCGCCGAGCGCGATCTCGAGGATCTTGACGTTCATGGCGAGCGCCTGCGCGCGCCGCGGCGGGCCGGAGTTTCGCGCAGGTAGGGCGGCGGCTCGGGCGGCAGCGCCAGGGCGGCCACCGCGGTACCCACGCGCGTGGGCACGGGGCGATAGCCGGCATCGGTGTCGAGCGCGGCGCTGGCGCCGAAGCCCTTGGGCACCAGTTGCAGCTCGAGCCCCAGCGCATCGACCAGTGCGAGCAGCGAGGACATCTGCGGATTGCCCTGCGGGCCGAGCGCGTTGCGCACCGACCGCTCGGTCAGGCCCGAGCGCTGCGCGATCTCGGCCCCGGAGAGGCCGGAGGCCTCGCGGCGAGCGATCAGCGCGGCGATCAGTTCCTGCTTGGTCATGGAAAGATATTACCGTAAATGGTCAATTCGGAAATATGTTTCCCAAGGCCTCCCTGGGCTGCGGCGACGGTGGCGTGCCGCCCGCCCGGATTCAGCGCGGCACCAGCGTGAAGAAAGGCATCACCACGCCCATCACCCAGTTCTGCCCGAAATCGAGCGCCGCACGCCGGTACTTCTCGTCGGCCTGGGCCGCCAGCAGGTCGAGCCGCGCGACCACCTTCGACAGCTCGCGGTCGGCCACGAGGTTGCGGCCGCGTTCGCTGATCTCGGTGGCCAGCAGCAGCGGCTGGCCGTCGGAGCCGGTCTTGGAGGCGATCAGCCACAACGAGATCTCGAAGTTGCGCGCGGCCCGGTAGCTGTTCTCGGCATTGATGCCGTCGATCATGCTCTGCTCCCAGGTGTCGCCATTGGCCTGCTTGAGCATCGAGGCCCAGCCCACCACCAGCGCGGCCACGCGGTCGCCCTGGTAGCCCTGCGGCCCGGTGTCGAAGGCCAGGCGGATCGCCTCGATGCCGGTGGCGCCGCGCAGCTCGGGCAGGTCGGGGCCCTGCGTCACGGCGGCCCAGGCGCGCTGGCTGGCGGCGTCCATGCTGGCGGCCGACTTGCGCCATTCGCGCGGATTGCGCCGGTAGAGCGTGGTCTGCACGCGCCGTATCGATTCGAGGTTGTCGCGCAGCGAGAGGTTGGCGATGCGGTTGGCGCTCGACTGCAGCCATTCCTGGTTGGCGTAGGGCTCGGCGCGCTGGGTGTTCTGGAACGCGCCGCAGCCGCCGAGCCCGAGCAGGGCACCGGTGCCCGCCAGCAGCCAGGCGCGGCGGTCTTTCAGGGGAGAAACCGAGGATTCGCTCATGCCCTGACGTTATCATCCACGGCTGGGGCGGCGGCCTGCTTCAAGCGGCGGGCCCGTGCAATTTTCCTTACAAATCAATACCTTGGCGTTAATTGTTGAGCCGCCTTCCAGGGCGGGGACACACTGACCCAGGACAGGCCGACAAGTCGTGCGTCTCAATTCCATCAAGCTCTCGGGCTTCAAGTCGTTCGCCGAACCCACCAACTTCCTGCTGCCGGGCCAACTGGTCGGCGTGGTCGGGCCCAACGGTTGCGGCAAGTCGAACATCATGGATGCGGTGCGCTGGGTGCTTGGCGAATCGCGCGCCTCCGAGCTGCGCGGCGAGTCGATGCAGGACGTGATCTTCAACGGCACGACCACCCGCAAGCAGGCCAGCCGTTCGAGCGTCGAACTGGTGTTCGACAACGCCGACCACCGCGCTGGCGGCCAGTGGAACCAGTTCGGCGAAATCGCGGTGCGGCGCGTGCTCACGCGCGACGGCACCAGCAGCTACTTCATCAACAACCAGCCGGTGCGCCGGCGCGACGTGCAGGACGTGTTCCTCGGCACCGGCCTCGGCCCGCGCGCCTACGCCATCATCGGCCAGGGCACGATCAGCCGGATCATCGAATCGAAGCCCGAGGAACTGCGTCTGTTCCTCGAGGAAGCCGCGGGCGTCTCGAAGTACAAGGAACGCCGCCGCGAGACCGAGAACCGCCTGGGCGACACGCGCGAGAACCTGACCCGGGTCGAGGACATCCTGCGCGAGCTCAACGCCAACCTCGAGAAGCTCGAGAAGCAGGCCGAGGTGGCCGCGCGCTACAACGCGCTGCAGGGCGACGCCACCAGGAAGCAGCACCAGCTGTGGTTCCTCAAGCGCGCCGAGAGCGAGAGCGACAAGGCGCGCATCAAGGCCGAATCCGAGAAGGCGATCAACGACCTCGAGTCGCGCACCGCCGACCTGCGCCACATCGAGAACGAACTCGAAACCGTGCGCCAGGCCCACTACGGCGCCGGCGACCTGGTCAACCAGGCCCAGGGCAAGCTCTACGAAGCCAGCGCCGAGGTCGGTCGGCTCGAGGGCGAGATCCGCTTCGTGGTCGAGGGCCGCCAGCGCGTGGAACAGCGGCTGGTGCAGTTGCGCGAGCAGATCGCGCAATGGGACAACCGCCGCGTCGAGGCCGAGGCCGAGATCGAGACGCTGGCCGGCCAGGGCATCGACGCCGAGGAGCAGGCCGTGCTGCTGGCGGCCCAGCTCGAGGAGCACGACGCGCGCATGCCCGAGCTCGAGGAAGCGCAGCAGCGGGCGCAGGACCAGGCCAACGCGCAGCGCACGGCCGTCGTGCAGGTGCAGCAGCAGATCCAGGTGCTGGCCGCCGACCAGCGCAACATCGAGGAGCAGTCGCGCCAGCTCAACCAGCGCAGCGAGCGGCTGCGCGCCGACCAGAAGGCGCTGGCCGCGCCCGACGAGGCGAAGCTGGTGGCGATGCAGGAGCAGCTCGAGGCCGCGCAGGAAGCGGCCAGCGAGGCCGATGCGCGGTTGCAGGACCTGCAGGAAGCGGTGCCGCGGCTCGACGACGACCGCCGCGCGCGCCAGCAGGCGGTGAACAGCGAGGGGGCGCGCCATGCCGAGTTGTCGGCGCGCCTCGAGGCGCTGCGCGCGCTGCAGGAGAAGGTCAAGACCGACGGCAAGCTCGCCCCCTGGCTCGTCAAGCACGGGCTCGACGGCCTGCAGGGCCTGTGGAGCCGCATCCACATCGAACAAGGCTGGGAGAACGCGCTCGAGTCCGCGCTGCGCGAGCGCCTGGGCGCGCTCGAGGTCAGCCGCCTCGACATGGTCCGCGCCTTCGCCAACGACGCGCCGCCGGCCAAGCTGGCCTTCTACAACCCGCCGGTCGCCGGCGTGCCCGAAGGCGCCGCCAATCTGCCGCGGTTGTCGAGCCTGCTGCGCCTCAACGACGCGGGCCAGCAGGCGCTGCTGGCCGACTGGCTGCATGGCTGCTACACCGCCGCGAGCTTCGAAGAGGCGCTGGCCCAGCGCGGCACGCTGCAGCCCGGCGAGACGATCTACGTGCAGAGCGGCCATGCCGTGAGTTCGCACGGCGTCAACTTCTACGCCCCCGATTCCGAGCAGGCCGGCCTGCTGGCGCGCCAGCAGGAAATGGAGAACCTCGACCGCCAGCTGCGCGCCCAGGCGCTGATCAGCGAAGACGCGCGTGCCGCGCTGGTGCGCGCCGAGGCCGCCTACGCCGACGCCGCGCAGCGGCTGGTATCGGCACGCCGCGAAGCCGCCGACACGCAGTCGCGCGCGCACGAGCTGCAGGTCGAGACCCTGCGCCTCACGCAGCTGGCCGAACAGACCCGCGCGCGCAGCGAGCAGCTCGCGGCCGACCTCGGCGAGGTCGACGCCCAGCTCGAGGAGCTGCAGGAGCGCCGCATCGCCGCCGAGGGCCGCTTCGAGGAGCTCGACATGCAATTGGCCGACAGCCAGGAGCGCCATGCCGAGCTCGACGAACGCGTGATCGAGGCCGGGCGCGCGCTGACCGCCAGCCGCGAGCAGCATCGCAGCCTGGAGCGCCAGGCGCAGGAAGCCACCTTCGCGCAGCGCACGCTCGACGCGCGCCGTGGCGAGCTCAACCGCTCGATCGAGACCGCGTCGCAGCAGACTGTGGCGCTGACCGACGAGGACGAACGCGCCCGCGGCGAACTGAGCCGGCTGTCGGATGCCGCCGCCCAGGCCGGGTTGCAGGATGCGCTGTCGCTCAAGCTCGAACGCGAGACCGCGCTGGGCGCGGCGCGCAGCCAGTACGACGACCTCACGCTGAAGCTGCGCGCCAGCGACGAGCGCCGGCTGCAGCTCGAGCGCGAACTCGATCCGCTGCGCCAGCGCATCACCGAATTCCAGCTCAAGGAGCAGGCCTCGCGCCTGGGCTTCGAGCAGTACGAACAGCTGCTGGCCGATGCCGGTGCCGACCTCGAGGCCATCGCGCTCTCGATCGAGACCGACAAGGTGCGGCTGACCGGCCTGCAGGGCGAGATCGACCGCCTGAACCGCGAGGTGGTGGCGCTCGGCGCGGTCAACCTCGCGGCGCTCGACGAGCTCGCGGTGGCGAGCGAGCGCAAGGTCTTCCTCGATGCCCAGTCGGCCGACCTCAACGAGGCGATCACCACGCTCGAGGACGCCATCCGCAAGATCGACGCCGAAACGCGCGACCTGCTCGGCGGCACCTTCAAGACCGTGAACGAGCACTTCAGCCGCATGTTCCCCGAGCTGTTCGGCGGCGGCAACGCCAAGCTGATGATGACCGGCGACGAGATCCTCGACTCCGGCGTGCAGGTGATGGCGCAGCCGCCGGGCAAGAAGAACCAGACCATCCACCTGCTGTCGGGCGGCGAGAAGGCGCTGACCGCGATCGCGCTGGTGTTCGCGATCTTCCAGCTCAATCCCGCGCCTTTCTGCCTGCTGGACGAAGTGGATGCGCCGCTGGACGACGCCAACACCGAGCGCTACGCCAAACTCGTGACCGCCATGAGCCGCGAAACCCAGTTCCTCTTCATCAGCCACAACAAGATCGCCATGGAAATGGCCGAGCAACTGATCGGCGTGACGATGCAGGAGCAGGGCGTGTCGCGCATCGTCGCGGTCGACATGGAAGCGGCGGCCTCGATGGTCGAGGCAGCCTGAGGCGCGCGCACCCATGAGCAATCTCACGCTTGCCCTGGCCATCCTCGGTGGCCTCGTCCTCGCGGCCGTGATCGGCTATGACGCCCTGCGCTCGCGCCGCAACGCACCGCGCCAGCCCGATGCGGCCGATGGCGAACCGGCCGATGCGCAGCGCGCACCGTCCGAAGACGGCTACGAGCCGGTGATGCACATCGATCCGCGCCAGGTGCCGACGCACGACCGGCACGAACCGCTGTTCGATCCCGACCTGCCGGCTCCCGGCACGCTACCGGTGCCAACGGGCGAGCGGCGCGGCGGGCTCGATCCGCTGATCGACGTGATCGCGCCGATCTCGCTCGACGGCCTGGCCTCGGGCGATGCCGCGATCGCCGCCATGCCGCCGACGCGCCGCGCGGGCAGCAAGCCGGTCGCCATCGAGGGCCTGAACGAGCATTCGCGGCAATGGGAACCGCCCGTGCCGGGACAGCGCTACGGTGCGTTCCAGGTCGGCGTGCAACTGGCCAACCGCACCGGCGCGCTCAACGAGATCGAGTATTCCGAGTTCGTGGTGAAGGCCCAGGCCTTCGCCGACACGGTGAACGGCGCGCCCGAATTTCCCGAGATGCTCGACGAGGTGGCGCGCGCCCGCGAGCTCGACCAGTTCGCCAGCGCGCACGATGCGCAGCTGGGCTTCGTGCTGCGCGCGCTGCATGCGGCCTGGAGCCCGGGCTACGTGCAGCAGAACGCCGCGCGGCTGGGCTTCGTGGCCGGCATCATCCCGGGCCGCATGGTGCTGCCGACCAGCGAATTGGGCCTGCCGCCGATCCTGGGCCTGGCCTTCGACACCCAGGCCGCGCTGGCCGACGACCCGGCGCAGTCGGCGATCCGCGAACTGAGCCTGAGCCTCGACGTGCCCCAGGTCGACCGCGGCGAACAGCCCTTCACGCGCATGCGCGAGATCGCCGCCACGCTGGCGCGCGAGATGGACGGCGTGGTGACCGACAGCGACGGCCAGCTGCTGCGCGACGAGACCATGGACGCCATCGGCGCCGACCTCGAGCAGCTCTACGACACGCTCGATGCGCGCGACCTCGCGGCGGGCTCGCCGCTGGCGCGCCGGCTGTTCAGCTAAGCCGCTCCCACCATGCACAAGGCCGCCCAGCCCGCCACGAAGCGGTCGGGCGGCCGCATCGTTTTTTCGGAAGACACCCCATGACCACGCGCGACGAAGCGGCCCGCGAAGCCGCCGACCTGAGCGAGAAGCTCCACCACAACGCCTACCTCTACTACGTGCTCGACGCGCCCGCGCTGCCCGATGCCGAGTACGACCGGATGTTCCAGCGGCTGCAGGCGATCGAGGCCGAGTTCCCCGAGCTGCGCACGCCCGACTCGCCGACGCAGCGCGTGGGTGGCAAGGTGCTCGACGGCTTCGTCAAGGTGCGCCACAAGGTGCCGATGCTGTCGATCCGCACCGAGACCGACATCACGCCCGGCGGTGCCAGCAGCTTCGACGCGCGCGTGCGGCGCGAGCTCGGCCTGGCCGAGGACGGTCCGCAGATCGCCTACGTCTGCGAGCTCAAGTTCGACGGACTCGCGATGAACCTGCGCTACGAGCACGGCGTGCTGGTGCAGGCCGCCACGCGCGGCGACGGCGAGGTCGGCGAGGAGGTCACGCAGAACATCCGCACCGTGCGCGAGATCCCGCTGCGCCTGAAGGGCAACGCGCCGCCGGTGGTCGAGGTGCGCGGCGAGGTCTACATGAAGCGCGCCGACTTCGAGGGGCTCAACGAGCGCCAGCGGCAGAAGATCGCGGCCGGCCAGAAGAACGAGAAGGTGTTCGTGAACCCGCGCAATGCGGCCGCGGGCGCGGTGCGCCAGCTCGACCCGGCGATCGCCGCCGAGCGGCCGCTGAGCTTCTTCGCCTACGGCCTCGGCGAGGTCACGCCGCCGGCCGAGGGCGGGCCCGACTGCCCGACCCAGTTCGACTGGCTGCAGCAGTTCCATGCCTGGGGCTTCCCGGTGGCGACGCAGACCGCGCGCGCGACCGGTGCGATCGAGCTGATCGCGTTCCACGAGAACATCGGGCGCCAGCGCGACAGCCTGCCCTACGACATCGACGGCGTGGTCTACAAGGTCGACAGCGTCGAGCTGCAGCGCCAGCTCGGCTTCGTCTCGCGCGAGCCGCGCTGGGCGGTGGCGCACAAGTACCCGGCGCAGGAACAGATCACCGAGGTGCTCGGCATCGAGGTGCAGGTCGGGCGCACCGGCAAGCTGACGCCGGTGGCCAAGCTGGCACCGGTGTTCGTGGGCGGCGTGACCCTGACCAACGCCACCCTGCACAACGAGGACGAGGCACGCCGCAAGGACGTGCGCGTGGGCGACCGCGTGATCGTGCGGCGCGCGGGCGACGTGATCCCCGAGGTGGTGGGCGTCACGCCCGAGAGCCTGGCGCGGCCCGAGGGCGAGCGCGGCGCCGTCTTCACCATGCCTCACAAGTGCCCGGTCTGCGGCTCGGATGCCGTGCGCGAGGAGGGCGAAGCCGACTACCGCTGCACCGGCGGGCTGTTCTGCGGTGCCCAGCGCAAGGAGGCAATCCTGCATTTCGCGGCGCGCCGTGCGGTCTACGTCGACGGGCTCGGCGACAAGCTGGTCGAACAGATGGTCGACGCCAACCTGATCCGCACCTTGCCCGATCTCTACAAGCTGGGCTTCACCACGCTTGCGGGGCTGGAGCGCATGGCCGACAAGTCGGCGCAGAACCTGGTCGACGCGCTCGAGGCCTCGAAGAAGACCACGCTGCCGCGCTTCCTGTTCGGCCTGGGCATCCGCCACGTGGGCGAGAGCACCGCGAAGGACCTGGCCAAGCACTTCGGCAAGCTCGACGCGATCATGGATGCGAGCGAGGAACTGCTGCTCGAGGTCAACGACGTCGGCCCGGTGGTGGCGCAGAGCCTGCGCACCTTCTTCGACCAGCCGCACAACCGCGAGGTGGTCGAGCAGCTGCGCGCCTGCGGCCTGAGCTGGGAGGAGGGCGAGCCCGCGGCGCGCGTGCCCAAGCCGCTGGCGGGACTGACCTTCGTCATCACCGGTACCCTTCCTACGCTGAGCCGCGACGATGCGAAGGACAAACTGGAATCGGCTGGCGCCAAGGTCGCCGGCTCGGTCAGCAAGAAGACCCACTACCTGGTGGCCGGCGAGGAAGCCGGCAGCAAGCTCGACAAGGCGCGCGAGATCGGCGTCGAGGTGATCGACGAGGCGCGTATGCTGGACATACTCGCCAACGGCGTGCCTCCGGCTGCGGAGTGAGGGGACGGCCTCTCGACTTACCGGCCGTTACGCGACTTCACACCAGCGCAGTCAACAGGGCCTACAAGCTGGTACGTTGAATGAACGCAGAAGGCTGACAAGGAGACCCTCATGCAGAAAACTCGTGTTCTCGGTTTATGCCTCGCGGCCGGTGGCCTCGCGCTGCTCACGGGCTGCGTCGCGGTGCCCGGCGACCCGTACTACAACGGGGGCTATAGCGGGGGGTATTCGGATCCCTACTATTCCGATCCCGTCGTGGTGCAGCCCGCGCCCGTGTACATCAACGGCGGCGGCACCTACTACGACCGCCGTCCCTATTACCGCGATCGGCCGTACTACGGACGTCCCGCCTATCCGTACCCGTCCCGTCCGGGCTGGAACGGCAATGGCGGTGGACGTCCCGGCTGGGGCGGACGCCCGCCCGCGGTCGTGCCGCCGGTGGCGCTGCCGCGCCCGCAGCCGCAGCGCACCGTGCCGGTCACGCCCGGCACCGGCCGCGGCGTTCCGGGTGCCTTGCCGGGCATGCCCGGCTATGTGCCGCAGAACATCGCGCCGTCTCTCCCGGGCCATTAAGCCGACAGCGCCGGGTGGGCGCGACGCGCCCGCCTGCGCGGCCCGCGGGCCCTCGCGATAATCCGCGCCATGGCCATCCACGAAATCCTCAAGATGGGCGATCCGCGCCTGCTGCGCATCGCGCAGCCGGTCACCGCCTTCGACACCGACGAACTGCACCTGCTGGTGCGCGACATGTTCGAGACCATGCATGCGGTCAACGGCGCCGGCCTCGCGGCACCGCAGATCGGTGTCGACCTGCAGCTGGTGATCTTCGGCACCGATGTCGTGAACCCACGCTACCCCGACGCCCCGCCGGTGCCGCGCACCGTGCTGCTGAACCCGGTCATCACGCCGATCGGCGAGGCCGAGGAAGAGGGCTGGGAAGGCTGCCTGTCGGTGCCCGGCCTGCGCGGCGTGGTGCCGCGCTTCTCGAACATCCGCTACACGGGCTTCGATCCCTACGGCGATCCGATCGACCGCACGGCCAGCGGCTTCCATGCGCGCGTGGTGCAGCACGAGGTCGACCACCTGCTGGGCAAGCTCTATCCGATGCGGGTGCGCGACTTCTCGCGCTTCGGCTACACCGAGGTGCTGTTCCCGGGCCTCGACGCGGCCGACGACGATTGAGCGGCGGACCGGGCCCGCGGCCCGGTGGCGCGGCTCGAATTACTTGCTGTTGAGCCCGAAGCGGCCGCCGCCCGTGAACGCGAGCGCGATGGCCGAGAACAGGAACATGCCCTGCAGTTCGAGCGCCCAGCCACCCTGGCCGTTGAGGGCGCCGAGGTCCTTTCGGTGCACCAGCCAGATCGCCACCAGCATGTTGATCGCCACGATCGCCGCCGCGGGCCGCGTGTACAGGCCGATGATCAGCAGCACCGGCGCGACGATCTCGCCTACGTAGACCAGGTAGGCCAGCACGCCCGGCAGGCCATGCGAGGCCAGCATGCCGCCGATGCCGTCGACACCCTTGGTCACCTTGGCGATGCCGTGCAGAAGGATGAAGATGCCCAGGGCGACGCGAAGAATGAGCTTGCCGGTGTCGTCGGACTTGAACATGGTCGGGGTTCCTCGGTGATGGTTCGAAATGTTGCGAGGGCCGTATGGTAGTGAAGAAACGGCATGCATCCGCGCATGCGACCGTCGTGCCTGCGCGGACTTCGCATATGCATCCAACCGCCTGTTCTTTGGCGGCCCGGCGCGCCGCCTCGTACACTGCCTTTTTGCCTTTGCGCAGACACCCCCACCGCAGACCGCGACCCTTGAGGAGAACCCACCCATGACGCCCCGATTCCGATCCGCCTTCGCCCTGGCCGCGGCCGCCGCCGCGCTGGTCGCCGCCGCGCCCGCCTTCGCCGGCAAGACCCTCGATGCGGTCAAGCAGCGCGGCAGCGTCAAGTGCGGCGTGACCAATGGCGTGGCCGGCTTCTCGGCGCCCGACACGCAGGGCAACTGGTCGGGCCTCGACGTCGACACCTGCCGCGCGATCGCCGCGGCCGTGCTCGGCGATGCGAAGAAGGTCGAGTTCGTGCCGCTCAATTCGCAGCAGCGCTTCTCGGCGCTGCAGGCCGGCGAGATCGACATCCTCGCGCGCAACACCACCTGGACGCTCACGCGCGACGCCTCGCTGGGCTTCAACTTCACGACCATCACCTACTACGACGGCCAGGGCTTCCTGGTGCCGAAGAAGCTCAAGGTCACGAGCGCCAAGCAACTGAAGAACGCGACCATCTGCACCCAGTCGGGCACCACCAACGAGAAGAACGTCTCCGACTACTTCCGGGCCCAGAACATCCCCGTCAAGACCGTGGTGTTCGAGAGCTTCGAGGCCTCGTTCAAGGCCTTCTTCTCGGGCCGTTGCCAGGCCTTCACCACCGATGCCTCGGCGCTCGCCGGCCTGCGCAACAAGGAGGCGCAGAACCCCGACGACTACCTGATCCTGCCCGAGCTGATCTCCAAGGAGCCGCTGGCGCCGCTGGTGCGCCGCGGCGACGACGAATGGTTCGCGATCGCCAAGTGGGTGCCCAATGCGCTGATCGAGGCGGAAGAGGCCGGCATCACCGAGGCCAACGCCGAACAGCTCAAGGCCTCGAGCAAGGACCCCGCGCAGCAGCGCCTGCTGGGCGCCGGTGAAGACCTCGGCAAGCTGCTGGGCCTCGACAAGGACTGGTCCTATCGCGCCATCAAGGCCGTGGGCAACTACGGCGAGATCTTCGAGCGCAACGTCGGGCCGAAGTCGGTGCTGAAGCTGCCGCGCGGCTCCAACAACCTCTGGAGCAAGGGCGGCCTGATCTACGCACCGCCGGTGCGATGAGCCTGCGGGCCGCGGGCAGCGCGCGCCGCTCGGCCTGGCTGGCCTGGGCTGTGCAGGTGCTCTTGGTGCTGGCCGTGGTGGCCGGCGCCTTCTGGGTCGTGCACCACGCGCTCGAGGTGCTGCGCGCGCGCGGCGTGCGCTCGGGCTTCGACTTCCTCACCGAGCCCGCGGGCTTCGCGATCAGCGAGGGCTGGCTCGACTTCGAGGCCAGCCAGCCGTCGTGGCGAGCCTTCCTCGCCGGCCTCGTCAACACCGTGCGCGCCGCGGTGCCGGCCGTCGTCTTCTCGGTGCTGCTCGGCACCCTGATCGGCATCGGCCGGCTCGCGCCGCATGTGCTGGTGCGCGGCATCTGCACCGCCTACGTCGAGCTGCTGCGCAACGTGCCGCTGCTGGTGCAACTGCTGATGCTGGCCTTCGTGATGGCGAACCTGCTGCCCGACCCGACGGAGCCGGTGCGGCTGCTGCCGGGCGTGTGGCTCAGCAAGGGCGGCCTCGGCGTGCCGTGGCCGGTGGCGGGCGAGGGCGGCTGGTGGCCCACGCACCTCGAATGGCCCGAGCGCGGCGACTTCGGCGTGAACGGCGGCGCGGCGCTGAGCCCCGAGTACGTGACCATCGTCGCGGGCCTATCGCTCTACTCGGCCGCCTTCGTGGCCGAGATCGTGCGCGCGGGCATCCTGTCGGTGTCGCAGGGGCAGGTGCTCGCGGGGCAGGCGATGGGCTTCTCGCCGGTGCAGCAACTGCGCATCGTGATCCTGCCGCAGGCGCTGCGCGTGATCGTGCCGGCGCTCACCAACCAGGTGCTGAGCCTGGTCAAGAACTCCTCGCTCGCGGTGGCGGTCGGCTATCCCGAGCTGGTGTCGGTGGCCAACACCACCATCGGCGCGAACGGCCGCGCCTTCGAGTGCATCGCGATCATCATGGCGGTCTACCTGCTGCTGTCGCTCGTGATCTCGCTGGGCATGAACCGCTACAACGCGCGCGTCGCGCTGCGGGGCTGGCGATGAGGGCCGTGCGAGGCCCGATCGCCTGGCGGCACGAACTCTGGGGTTCGCCGCTGCGCACGCTCGCCACGCTGCTGCTCGCGGCGCTGCTGGCCTGGGCCGGCTGGCACCTGGTCGAGTGGGCCGTGGTGCACGCGGTGTTCCGCCCCGATGCCGAGGCCTGCCGCGCGGTGCAGCACGGCGCCTGCTGGGGCGTGGTGGCCGAGAAGTGGCGGCCGATGCTGTTCGGCCGCTTCCCTTACGAAGACCAATGGCGTCCCGCGATCGCGGTCGCGCTGCTGTCGGCGGTCACGGTGCTCAGCGCCTGGCCGCGCAGCTGGCGCTGGTGGCTGCCGGCGCTGTGGCTGCTGGCGCTCGCGGCCTTCGTGCTGCTGATGCGCGGCGGCGTGTTCGGCTGGAGCCATGTGCCGACCAACCGCTGGGGCGGCCTGCCGCTGACCATCGGGCTCGCGGTGGTCGGGCTGGCGCTGGCCTTTCCGCTCGCGCTGCTGCTGGCGCTCGGGCGCCGCTCGGGCTGGCCGGTGGTGCGCACGCTCTGCGCAAGCTACATCGAGCTGGTGCGCGGCGTACCGCTGATCTCGGTGCTGTTCATGGCCTCGTTCCTGCTGCCGCTGCTGTGGCCCGCGGGCTGGCAGCCCGACGTGCTGGTGCGCGTGCTGGCCGGGCTGTCGCTGTTCGTGGCCGCCTACCTGGCGGAGATCATCCGCGGCGGCCTGCAGGCCGTGCCGCGCGGCCAGACCGAGGTCGCGATGGCGCTGGGCTTCGGCCGCTGGCCGGTGCAGCGCGACATCGTGCTGCCGCAGGCGCTGCGGCTGGTCGTGCCGGCGCTGACCAACAACGTGGTCGGCACGCTCAAGGACACCTCGCTGGTCACGGTGGTGGGGCTGTTCGAGCTCACGGGCGCGCTCGGCCTGTCGCTCGGCGGCGATCCGACCTGGCGGCCGTTCTACCTCGAGGGCTACCTGTTCATCGCGGCGATCTACTGGCTGCTGTGCTTCGGGCTCTCGCGCTACAGCGTGTGGCTCGAGGGGCGCCTCTCGGCCATGCCGCGCGTGGTCCAGGCCGAGCCGGCCTGAGGCGTCCTGTACACTCCGGCCCCATGTCGTGTTTCCTCCCCGCCTTCGCATCGAGCGCCGCCCGCATGGGCCGCATGATGCCGTCCGCCTCCACGCGGACCGACCGGGCAATGGATGCACGAATGATTACCACCATTACCACCGCGGCCACCTGAGCACGCGCAGGTGGCCGTTCCGGCAGCCACCTGGTGATCGCTCTTCCCCCGAACGAATGAAACCCAGCTCTGGCAGCTGGGTTTTTGTTTTTGTCGTTTGGAGAAGCCCATGTACCGCGATCCCGTCCAGTCCCTCGAAACCGTCGTGCCCAGCCAGGCCATGCGCCCGCTGCGCGTGGGCATGATCGGCATCGGCACCGTCGGCTCGGGCACCTTCCGCGTGCTGGCACGCAACCACGACCAGATCGCCGCGCGCGCCGGCCGTGGCATCGAGATCGTCATCGTGGCCGCGCGCAACCTCGCGCGCGCCGCCGGCATCGTGGGCGAGGGCGTGGCGCTCACCGACGATGCGATGCGCGTCGCGACCCATCCCGAGCTCGACGTGGTGGTCGAGGTGGCCGGCGGCACCGGCGCGGCGCGCGACTGGGTGCTGGCCGCGATTGCCCACGGCAAGCACGTGGTGACGGCCAACAAGGCGCTGCTGGCCGAGCACGGCGGCGAGATCTTCGAGGCCGCGCGCCGCCACGGCGTGGCGGTGGCCTACGAAGGCGCGGTGGCGGTCAGCATCCCGATCGTGAAGGCACTGCGCGAAGGCCTCGTGGCCAACCGCATCGAATGGGTGGCGGGCATCGTCAACGGCACCACCAACTTCATCCTGAGCAAGATGCGCGACGAGGGCCTGGACTTCGGCGCCGCGCTCGCGCAGGCCCAGGCGCTCGGCTATGCCGAGGCCGATCCGACCTTCGACATCGAGGGCATCGACGCGGCCCACAAGCTCACATTGCTCGCGGCCAATGCCTTCGGCATGCCGCTGCGCTTCGCCGACGTGCAGGCCGAGGGCATCACGGCGCTGCAGGGGCTGGACGTGGTCTGCGCTGAGCAACTGGGCTTTCGCGTCAAGCTGCTGGCCGTGGCGCGCCGCCGTGAGAAGGGCGTCGAGCTGCGCGTGCAGCCCGCGCTGGTGCCCGCCGAGCACCTGATGGCGCATGTGAACGGTTCGATGAACGCGGTGATGGTCAAGGGCGACGCCTCGGGCGTGACGATGTACTACGGCGCCGGTGCGGGCTCGGAGCAGACCGCCTCGGCCGTGATCGCCGACCTGGTGGACGTGGCGCGGTTGGCCGGCACCCCGGCCGCGCAGCGCGTGCCGCACCTGGGCTTCCATGCGCATGCGATGAATGCGCTCGAGGTGCTGCCGCGCGCGGCGGTGCGCAGCGCGCACTACCTGCGCGTGCCGGTGCACGTGGCCGGCGGCATCGAGGCCGTGACGGCCTGGCTCGCGGGCCAGCAGGTGCCGGTGCGGCAGGTGACGCTGGCCGCGCCCTGCGCGGCCGGCGCGCAGGTGCTGGTGCTGACCGAGCCGATGGCGCAGGGCGCGCTCGATCTCGCGGTGCATGCGCTGCAGTCGCACCCGGCCGTGGCCGGCGCGGTCGCGACGCTGCGCGTGGAAACGCTGGAAGGCTGAAGCCCGCTCAGGCGGCGCGCGCGGGCAGGCCGCCGGATGCGGCCCGCGGTGTCTCGTCGTCGAGCTGCCCCAGTGCCAGCGCGGCGGCGCGCGGCCGCTGCGTGACGAGGCTCACGGCCACCACCACCGCCGCGTTGATCGCCATCGCGATCAGCCCGGCCTCCCATTGCGGCAGCGCGGTCGCCCAGAACTTGGCGGCCGGCGGCGCGAGCAGAGCCGCGAAGCCCGCGAGCAGCCCGGCCAGCACGCCGAGCGCGCTGGTGCGCTTCCAGAGGAAGCCGAGGAACACGCCGGGCGCCAGCATGCCGATGGCCGAATAGGCGTCGAGCAGGATCTTCACCAGCGAGCCCTTCTGGCTGATCGACAGCCACACGGCGATCGCCGCGAAGCACACCAGCGAGCCGCGCGACAGCGCCAGCGCCGCGCCTTCGCCGAGCGCGGGCCTGAAGGGCCGCACCACGTTGCGCGTGAAGATCGAGCCGGCCGTCAGCAGTAGCAGCGACCCCGGCGCCAGCGCCAACAGGAAGCCGGTGCCCGCGAGCAGGCCCACGGTCCAGGCCGGATAGCGGTCGGACACGAACTGCAGCAGCGCCGCGTTGAGGTTGCCGCCCGGCGGCTGCGTGCCCGCGATCAGCGCCGCGAAACCCAGCAGGATGATGAAGAAATAGGCCAGCGAGTAGATCGGCTGCCAGATCGCGTTGCGCCGGATCGCGGTGGCGCTGTGCGCCGTGTACGACATCTGGAACAGGTGCGGGAACACCCAGTTGCCCAGCGCGATGTTGATGGCCGAGGTCATGAGCCAGATCGCGGTGGTCGGCGAGCTCGCATCGAGGCCCGGGAAGCTGCCGATGCCCGGATGCTTCGCCTCGGCCAGCGCGAACAGGTCGAGCAGCGAAGCCGCGCCCACCTTGCTCGCCACCGTCACGCTCAGCAGCACCACGACCAGCACCATCAGCACGTCCTTCACGCCGGCCGCGAAGGCCGCCGAGCGCACGCCGGCCACGAACACGAAGGCGATCATCAACAGGCCCGCGCCGATGGTCGCGGCCTCGCTCGACACCGCGCCGTCGAGCGTGAGCTGCACGATCAGGCCCAGGCTCACGAGCTGGATCTGCACGTAGACCACCAGCGAGGCGATGCCGACCACGCCGGTGAGCACGCCGAGCCAGGGCGCCTCGTAGCGCGCGGCGAAGAAGTCGGACTGCGTGAGCAGGCGCCCGATGCGCCCCGCGCGCCAGATCTTCGGCATCAGCCAGTAGCCGACCGCATAGCTCATCGACACCGAGCAGAAGGCCAGGTAGGCCGGCGCACCCAGCGCCCAGGCATAGCCCGAGATGCCGAGCACCGCGAAGGTGGTGTAGACCTCGCCCGCGTTCATGAACCAGAACAGCAGGGTCCCGAGGCTGCGGCCGCCTACGGCCCATTCGGCCAAGGTGGCGGCGCGCCGGGTGCGGCGGCCATAGGCGATGGCGCCCGCGACCGTGGCGAGCAGGATGGCCAGGACGATCGCGAGCTTCATCGCGCGCTCCCGTGGCCGTCGGTACCGGCGTCCTGGTGCCGCGCGAGGAAGTCGGCTTCCTCGTCCTCCACGCCATGGCGCGCGTCGAGCCGGAACACCAGCGCGATCGCCACGCTCGTGAGCACGATGCCCGCCATCTGCCAGGCCATCGGGAACGGCAGGCCGAAGGGCCGCAGCGCGATGTCATTGACCACGGGCGCGAGGCCGGCCTGCCAGACGAAGGGGAAGGCCAGCAGCCATCGGTAGGCGCGGCGGCGGGGAGGCGATGCGATGGAGGAGGGAGACGGGCCGGCCATTCGAAACTCCTGTGAAGTGCTGCTGCACGAGATGGGCGCGGAGTGTGCAGCGAAAGTGCACGAAGCACAAGCGGGTCGAGTTCGGGTTTTCCTTGTAAATAACGCGCCAATTCTGGGCGTTCAGCCAGCTTGACGTGCACCGTCATGGCACATAGCATTGCCTCATTCGTGCTGTCAGACTGCACAAAAGGAAATTCCCACCCATGATCGGCGAACGGCTCAAGGAACTGCGCACCGCACGCGGCCTCTCGTTGCGCGAGCTCGCGGCCCAGGCCGGCGTGTCGGCCACCTTGCTGAGCCAGATCGAGCGCGCGGTCACCGACCCCAGCCTCGAAACCCTGCGCCGGCTCGCGGGCGTATTCGGCGAATCGGTGTCCTCGCTGTTCTCCGACCCCGCGCCGCCCACCGTCTGGGTCAGCCGGCCGGGACGGCGCGCGATGCTCACGGCGCCGCAAGGCCAGGTCGCCTACGAGCGGCTGACCGCCGGCGTGGGCCAGCTCGAGGTGCTGCGCGCCGTGCTGCAGCCGGGCCAGATGTCGGCCGACGAGCCGCGCGGCCATGCCTCGGCCGAGTGCGTCTACGTGGTGGCCGGCGCGCTGGTGGCGCAGGTCGCGGGCGTCGACTACCCGGTGCAGGCCGGCGAGAGCATCTCCTTCGATGCGCGGCTGCCGCATCGCTACATCAACGCCTCGCAGGCGCCGACCGAGATCATCCTGTCGGTGACACCGCCCAATCCCTGAGCAGGAGCCTCCCATGAGCACACCGACCGATTCCGCCGCCGAGCGCAGCTTCACGCTGCACGACCTGCGCGTCGAGGTGGTCGCGCCCGAGGGCGCGCGCATCTACTGCGGCCAGCCCGGCGACCACTTCGAGCTGCGCGGCGAGATGCTGCACCTGCCGCCGGGGCAGGGCTTCTCGATCTATTCGCTGGGCGCGGTGCTGCCGCTGCTGGCCGCCAAGCAGCGCGCCACCGACGGCAACGACTGGATGAGCACCGACGCCGAGATCGCCTGTCCCGATCCGAACTGCCCCTCGCGCCTGCGCATCACGCGCATCGGCACGCGCGTCTTCCGCCACGCCGACACCACGGCCGTGGTCCACCCTTCCGACCTTCGACCATGAGCACCGTCCCCCGCACCGAACTCGCCCCCGGCTATTCCATCTCGCGCATGCTCAAAGGCGGCTGGCAGCTCGCCGGCGGCCATGGCGGCATCGACCGCGCCGCGGCCATCGCCGACATGTCGGCCTACTACCAGGCCGGCATCACCACCTTCGACTGCGCCGACATCTACACCGGCGTCGAGGAACTGATCGGCGAGTTCCGCCGCGAGCACCGCGCGCGCCACGGCGCCGACAGCCTCGCGCAGCTGCGCGTGCACACCAAGTTCGTGCCCGACCTCGCGCTGCTGCCGAGCATCGACAAGCAGCAGGTCGAACAGACCATCGACCGCTCGCTGCGCCGCCTCGGCGTGGAGCGGCTCGACCTGGTGCAGTTCCACTGGTGGGACTACCGCGTGCCGCGCTATGTAGAGGTCGCGCACTGGCTGGCCGAGCTGCAGCGCGCCGGCAAGATCGAACTGCTGGGCGGCACCAACTTCGACACGCAGCGCGCGCGCGAACTGGGCGACGCGGGCCTGCCGCTGCGCAGCATGCAGGTGCAGTACTCGCTGCTCGACCAGCGGCCGCGCACGCGGCTCGCGGCCTGGTGCGCGCAGGCCGGCGTGAAGCTGCTGTGCTACGGCAGCGTGGCCGGCGGCTTTCTCTCGGAACGCTGGCTCGGCGTGAGCGAACCGGCCGAGCCGCTGGAGAACCGTTCGCTGGTCAAGTACAAGCTGATCATCGACGACTTCGGCGGCTGGGATCTGTTCCAGGCACTGCTGCAAGCCTTGCAGAAGATCGCGCAGCGGCACGGCACCTCGCTGTCGGCGGTCGCGATGCGCTGGGTGCTCGCGCAGCCCGAGGTGGCGGCCGTGATCGTCGGCGTGCGCCGCGGCGACCATCTGCCAGACCACCTGCGCATGCTCGCGTTGCAGCTCGACGCGGCCGACCTCGCGGCGCTCGACGCGGTGCTCGCGCAGCGCCGCCCGGACAGCGGCGACGTCTACGAGGTCGAGCGCGACATCGAGGGGCGGCATGGCCGCGTCATGAAGTACGACCTCAACGACAAGCCGCACTGAGGCCCCTGTCCGGCTCAGCCGCGCTCTAGCGCTTTCCCGTACATCCTCAGTTCGGCATAGCCCGTGGCCTCGTCGTGCTCGCGCGAGAAGCGCCATTCGGGCAGCAGCGCCAGCAACACTTCAGCGGTGGTGCGCACCACGCAGCCCGGCGCCGCATGGCCGCCCCAGACCCGGCCCTGTGCGTCCGCCACGCTGATGTGCAGGTGCGAACCCGTGGGCGAGAGCGAGCCCGCGAGCGTGAGGATCTCCAGGTCGCCCTCGAGTGCCGTGGGCTCGGGCGCGCCCGCGAAGCGGATCCGCGCACCGCGCAGGCTGCCGATGCCCGAGAGCAGGAAGGCCGCGTCCACCGCCTGCTGCGCGAGCACGCGGTCGAGCGCCGCGCGCAGGTCGTCGCCGGGCGAGAGGCGCAGGGGCAGCGTGCGCATCGCGCGACCGGTTTCAGGGCGCCGCGAGCGCGCCGTCCACCACCTGCTGCGCTTCCTCGAGGATGCGCGCGAGGTGCTCCTGGCCCTGGAAGCTCTCGCCGTAGATCTTGTAGATGTTCTCGGTGCCCGAGGGACGCGCCGCGAACCAGCCGTTCTCGGTGATCACCTTCACGCCGCCGATGGCCGCGCCGTTGCCGGGCGCATGGCTCAGCACCTCGACGATCTTCTCGCCCGCGAGCTCGGTCGAGCGGATCTGCGCGGGCGACAGGCTCGACAGCCGCTTCTTCTGCTCGACCGTGGCCGCCGCGTCGACACGGTCGGACACCGGCCGGCCCAGCGCCTGCGTGAGCTCGGCATAGCGTTCGCCCGGATCGCGCCCGGTGCGCGCGGCGATCTCGGCCGACAGCAGCGCCGGCACGATGCCGTCCTTGTCGGTGGTCCAGGCGGTGCCGTCGCGGCGCAGGAAGGTCGCGCCCGCGCTCTCCTCGCCGCCGAAGGCCAGCGAGCCGTCGACCAGCCCGTCGACGAACCACTTGAAGCCCACCGGCACCTCGTACAGCCGGCGGCCCAGGCGCTGGGCCACGCGGTCGATCATGCGGCTGCTCACCACGGTCTTGCCGACGGCCGCGGCGGCGGGCCAGTCGGGGCGGTGCGTGTAGAGGTAGTCGATCATCACCGCGAGGTAGCTGTTGGGCTGCATCAGGCCGCTGCTGCCCGCCACCACGCCGTGGCGGTCGTGGTCGGTGTCGCAGGCGAAGGCGATGCCGAAGCGGTCCTTGAGCGCGATCAACTGGTGCATCGCATCGGGCGAGGACGGGTCCATGCGGATGCGGCCGTCCCAGTCGAGCGACATGAAGCGGAAGGTCGGGTCGACCTCCTGGCTCAGCACCGTCAGGCGCGAGAGCTTGTAGCGCTCGGCGATCGCGGGCCAGTAGTGCACGCCCGCGCCGCCCAGCGGATCGACGCCCAGGTCGATCCGAACGTCGCGGATGGCGTCCATGTCGAGCACCTGCGCGAGGTCCTCCACATAGGTGTTCAGGTAGTCGTGCCGGTGCGTGGTCGAGGCCTGGAGCGCCTGCGCCAGCGGCAGCCGCTTCACGCCCTGCAGGCCGTTGGCCAGGAAGCCGTTGGCGGCGGCCTCGACCGCCGAGGTGATGTCGGTGCCGGCCGGTCCCCCGTTGGGCGGGTTGTACTTGAAGCCGCCGCTCTCGGGCGGGTTGTGCGAGGGCGTGATCACGATGCCGTCGGCCAATCCGGTGCTGCGGCCGCGGTTGTAGACCAGGATCGCGTGCGACACCGCGGGCGTGGGCGTGTACTCGTCGTCCTGCGAGAGCATCAGCTCGACGCCGTTGGCCGCCAGCACCTCGACCGCGCTGTTGAAGGCCGGCGTGGAGAGCGCATGGGTGTCGATGCCGAGGAACAGCGGCCCGTCGATGCCTTTCTGGCGCCGGTAGTCGCAGATCGCCTGGCTGATCGCGAGCACGTGCCATTCGTTGAAGCCGTTGTCGAAGGACGAGCCGCGGTGGCCCGAGGTGCCGAAGGCCACGCGCTGCGCGGCCACCGAGGGATCGGGCCGGCCGCTGTAGTAGGCCGAGATCAGCCGCGGCACGTTCACCAGCAGGTCGTGCGGCGCGGGCTGGCCGGGGAGGGCGGCGGGGGCCGAGGTCTTGGAGGCAGGGCTCATCGGTGTGTGTCCAGGGTTCTGAAGGCGGCGCCGGGCCGGGTGTTCCGAGGATACGGTGGCTGGCGCCGATGGCACAGTCGGAGATCGGCGCGTCATCTCCACTGGACCGGTCGCCGGATCGCATGCCAAGATTGCGCAAACGTTTCCCCTCCCGAATCCAGTAGGGAGATCGTGAATTTTGTCGATACTTTTGTTCTCGTTTCGCCCAGATCGCCCAAATTCGCGTCCGCGCCCGACTAAGCTACGCCCCGTTCAAGGAACCCCCGAATGCGCATCCACGGCCGACACTGGCTTTCTCTCACGGCGCTGCTCCTGCTGGCCGCCGGCTGCCAGGCGCCGCCCAAGGACCGTCCCCTCACCTCCGAGGTGCCGGAGCCGCCGGCCTTCGCGCCGCCGCCCGAAAGCTGTCTGGCCGAGGGCGTGCGCTTCGCGCTGGGCCTGCGCGTCACCGCGCCGCTGCTCGAGGAGATGCGCCAGCGCAGCGGCGCGAAGTTCGCGCGCACCCTGCTGGTCACCGACCCGTCCGACCCCGTGCTCGATCCGACCCGGCTCAACGTGAGGGTCGAACCCTCGGGCCGCATCGTGGGAGCGAGCTGCCAATAGAAGAGAGCCCGACCCGCCACTTCGATCCCGCTTCCCCGTTCCAGGCGCCGCATCCGCGAACGCTTGGGTGCCACGGTGTTGCGCGAAGACCGCGAACCTCACAATTCGCCCCGCACGGATCGCTCCACGGTCAGTTTTGAGAGAACAATAGATTGCGATTTTCCGGACTCAGCCCTTTGTCGACCAAGCAACCTCCCGCCATGGCCCTGCCGGATTCCGGACTCAACCGCCTTCCGCCCGATGAGGTGCTGCGCCCGCTGCTGGCCGACTGGGCCCGCGAGGGCAAGCGGCTGGCCATCGTCTGCTTCATCGACCTCGACCGTTTCGCCGACGTGAACCAGCGCCTGGGCATGGCCGGCGGCAACGCCGCGCTCGAGGAAGCACGCCGCCGCCTCAAGGCCCAACTGCCGCGCGAGGGCCTGCTGGCCCATGTCGGTGGCGACGAGTTCGCGGCCGTGTTCGCGGGCATCGGCAATTCGCAATGCCACCAGGTGCTCGAACGCATGCTGGCCGCGCTGGCCGAACCCTGGGAATGGCGCGGCCATGCCGTCAGCCTCGAGGCCAGCCTCGGCGCACGGCTGCTCGACGCCAGCGGCCCGCCGCCCGAGCTCGCGCTGCGCCAGGCCAGCCATGCGGCCTTCTTCGCCAAGCGCGCGGGCGACGGCCGGGTGCATTACTTCGACGCGCCGCAGGCCCATGCCGACGAGCAGATGGTGCGCGCGCGCCAGCGCATCCAGGAAGGCCTGGAGCGCGACGAATTCTTCCTCTGCTACCAGCCCAAGGTCGACATGCAGCGCGGCGTGATGGTGGGCGTCGAGGCGCTGATCCGCTGGCAGCATCCCGAGCGCGGCCTGCTGCAGCCCGGGCAGTTCGTGCCGCTCACCGAGGGCGACGAGCTCGCCGAGCGCATGGGCGACTGGGTGATCGGCGCGGCGCTGCGGCAGGCGCACGAGTGGCGCTCGGCCGGCCTGCGCACCGCGATCAGCGTCAACGTGAGCCCGCGCCACATGATGCGCTGGGACTTCGTCGACCGGCTCGCGCAGCACCTGGCGCAGTTCCCCAAGCTGGGCGCCGGCACGCTCGAGCTCGAGATCCTCGAGACCACCGCCATCAGCAAGTTCTCCACCGTGGCCCGCTTCGTCGAGGCCTGCAAGGGCCTGGGCGTGCCGGTGGCCATCGACGACTTCGGCACCGGCTATTCCTCGCTGACCTACCTGCGCCAGTTGCCCGTGTCCTCGGTCAAGATCGACCAGTCCTTCATCCGCGGCATGCTCGAGAGCGAGCAGGACCGCGCGATCGTGCAGGGCATCCTCGCGCTGCTCAAGGCGCTGGGCCGCACGCCCGTGGCCGAGGGCGTCGAGACGCTCGAGCTCGGCGAGGCACTGCTCGAGATGGGCTGCACGCTGGCCCAGGGCTACGGCATCTCGATGCCGCTGTCGGCCTGCGACATCCCGCAATGGGTGCAGGACTTCGAGCGCGTGCCGCTGTGGGGTCCGCAGCAACACCGCGCGCAGGCGGTGCCTGTCGCGGGGCCGTCGGTTTCGGGCGGCTGAGCCCTCTTCAAAAGACGAAAGCCGCGCAAGCCCCTCGGGGCCGCGCGGCTTTTTCGTGGGCCGTCGCCGTTCAGAGCAGCGGGGTGTACGGCGACACCAGCGGCCGCAGCGTCGTGCCCGTGGGCACGCCCAGCGTGCTCGAGCCGTCGAACACGTAGCGCAGGTAGAGGCTGCCGGTGAACTGCCGGTAGTCCTGCGCGTTGTTCAGGCCGACCGAGCCGCCCAGGTACATCTTCGGCGCGAGCTGGTACTCGAGCACCGCGGCGAGGTTGTAGGCCAGGCCGGTCTTCGAGGTCTTCGGATAGCGGCCGTTGTAGATCGTGCTGGTGAGGCCGAGCGACGCCGCGCCGGCGGCCGCGCGGCCGGCATCGCCGTTGCGGTTGCTGTCGGTCGGGAAGTAGGGCGTTTCCTTCTGGTTGAAGGCCTGCACGCCCAGCGAGGCGTTGACGCGCCACGACAGCCGGTTGTTGCGACCGCTCCAGTCCACCGGCAGCGCGAGGCTCACGAAGCTCTGCGGGCTGAAGTAGCCGCCATGGCCGAAGGTGTAGTAGCTGAGGTTCTTGTCGTAGCCCATGATGCCGAGGTTGAGCCCCAGCGTGAGCTTGTTGCCGGGTTCGCTCAGCAGGTGGATGTAGCTGCCGCCGCCGATCTCGAAGCGCGAGTTGCTCGCCACGTTCTTGCCCGTGAGGCCGTGCAGCGCGCCGTAGCCGTAGAAGCCGTAGGTGCCGTCGTCGTAGCCGATGTCGCCGCGCGCGCCGGTCGCGACCACGCCGCCCCAGCGCTCGCCGGTGCGCTCGTCCTTCGCGCCCGCGAAGGACAGCAGGCTGTCGGTGACCGGCCGGCGCGACAGGTCGGCCTTGTACGACCACGCATCGCCGAAGGCGCCCTTGAAGGTGGCGTTGCCGATCAGGTTGACCTGCTGGAAGCCCAGCGGCGTGGTGCCGATGCTGGCGCCGAAGTTCTTGCCTTCGTAGCCCACGCTCAGGCCCAGGCCCGAGGCGTTCTGCTGGCCCGCCGTGGTGCCGTTCAGCAGGCCCGTGAAGGCCGAGCCGGGTCCGCCGCCGAAGCGGCTGGCGGTGGCCCAGTCGCCCGCGGGCGAGCCGGCGTCGAGGAAGGTGGGCGTGACGCCCACGACGATCTTGCCGTCGCCGACCGGGAAGCGGGCCTCGAACGGAATCTCGAAGTCGGTCAGCCGGCTCAGGCCGGCTTCGCCCGCGCGGTTGCGGAACACGGTGCCCGCGGTGATGGAGACCGAGCGCGCGGCCTCGAGCTCGCGCAGTTCCGCCGCGGCCGAATCGGCCGGCGGCTGGGCACGCGGTGCCGCGTTCCAGCCGAGGTCGGCCGGCGCCGAACCAGGGCGCGGCAGCGGCAGCAGGCCGCCGCCCTGCACGTAGGCCGGCGGATAGCCGGCCTGCGGCGCCTGCGCGTAGACCGGTGCCACCGGCTGCGCGCCGGCCACCGGGTACTGCTGCAGCGGCGGCGCGATGTAGGCCGTGGCCTGGGGCGTGTTGGCCGTGCGCGCGGCGGTGCGCGTGTTCGCGGCCGGCGCGGCGGTGCTCGTGGTGCGGCGCCCCTTGGCATTGGCCGCGGGCTGCGAGCCCGCGGGCCACGGCGTCGCGCCCGGATAGCCCGCGTTCGCGGGCGCGGCGGGATAGGCCGGGTACTGCACGGGATAGGCGGCCGGGTACGCGCCCGCGGGGGCAGCCGCCGCGTAGGCCACCGGCTGCATCCGCGCCTGGGCGAAGGGATTGCCGCCGGCGCCCGCGGGCACCGGCAGGGCCGTGCTCGCGGCACCGCCGGTCATGCCGGCGAAGGGGTTCGCGGGCGGCAGGCCGCCCGGCACACCGGGCGCGCCGGGCGAACCGCCGGCCGCGAGCCGGCTGTCGGCCTCGACCGCGGCGCGCAGGTACTGCTCGGCCTTGCGGCTGTCGCCGGCATTGCGGTAGACGCGGCCGGCCGCGGTCAGCACGCGCGACTCGTCCGGCGCCTGCTTGAGCGCGGCCATCACGTAGCTCTCGGCGTCGCTGTGGTTGCGCTGCGCGCTCGCGCTCGCGGCGGCGGCCAGCAGGGTATCGAGGTCGGTCGGGCTGCGCTGCAGCACGCGCTGGTAGAGCGCCAGCGCCTGGCTCTCGTCGCGCGCGGCCGAGTACAGCCGCGCGAGCGCGGCCAATGCCTTCGGATCGTCGGGCTGCTCGGCCAGCACCGGCGCCATCGCGTTGTAGGCGGCCTCGAGGTTGCCGGCCTCGCGCAGCGCATCGGTCTGGCGCAGCGCGTAGGCGATGCGCAGCGCATCGAAGTCGGCGCGCTGGGACGAGGTCATGCTGGTGCTCGCGAGCTGGCGCAGCACGGCCGACAGTTCGATGTCCTGGCGCGTCTTGAGCAGCACCGAGGCATAGAGCAGGCGGTTGGCCACGGTCGGTGTCGGCGTGCGCGCGAGCAGCTGGCGGCTCATCGCGAGCGCGCGCGGCGCATCGCCGATGTCGGCATAGGCGCCCGCGAGCTGGCCGAAGATTTCGCTCGGCATGTCGCTGCTCAGCGAGGCCTCGGCCTGGCCCAGCAGCTGGCGCGCGGCGTCGACCTGGCCCTGGCGTGCCAGCGCCTGCGCGCGCTGCGCCTGCGACTGGGCCCAGAGCCGGCGCTGCAGCGCGGCCATCTCGCGGGTGCGCGAGCCGGCCGGGATGCGTTCGAGGTACTGGATGCCGGCGGCGGCGTCGCCGGTCTCGGAAGCCAGCAGGGCGCTCGCGAACAGCGCGTCGGGCATGTCGGGCTGCGACATCAGCAGGCCCTCCATCACGCCGCGCGCCTCGGCCACCAGGCCCTGGCGGCGGTAGATGTTGGCCAGGTCCAGCCGCACCCACGGGCTGTCGGGCGCGGCGAGCATCGCGTCCTCGAGCGTGCGCTGCGCGCCGGCCGCGTCGCCGGCATCGGCCTGCTGCTTGGCCCTGGCGCGCGCCTGCTCGACCTGGATGTCGCGCAGGCCGCCGAGCTGGGCCGCCTGCTCGGGCGTGAGGCGGCGCGAGAGTTCGAGCGCCTCGTCGGCGCGGCCCTGGCGGCCCAGCACCGCGATCAGGCCGCGCAGCGCCTGGCCGTCCGAGGGCTTGCTCTCGAGCACGCGGCGGTAGCCTTGCTCGGCCTGCGGCAGTTCGCCGGCGGCGGCGCGCAGGTCGGCCAGCGCGACCTGGCCCACGGGTTCGCGCCCGTCGATGCGCACCGCGCGCTCGAGCAGCGCCTGCGCATTGCGCAGGTCGTTGCGGCCCTGCGCGGCGCGGGCCTGGTTCACGAGGTTCCAGTAGGTGGCGCTCTGCAGCGCCGAATTCCACTTGGTGTTGCCGCCGCGCGCGGCCTGCTCGAGGTACTGCTGCGCCTCGGCGAAGCGCTCCTGGCGCAGCCGCACCAGGCCCAGGCCGCCTAGCGCCTCGCTGTCGTCGGCCTTGGCGCGCAGCGCCTGCTGGAAGCGCTGCTCGGCGGTCGCCGGATCGCCGCGCTCGAGCGCGCGGTAGCCCTCGCCGAGCGGCACGCCCGGGCCCGAGGCCGCAGTGGTGCGGCCACTCTCGAGCGCTTCGAGGCGCGCGGCCACGGCGGTGTCGTTCTGGTTGTTGGCGAGGAACTCGCGGTACAGCGGGATGTCGGGCGCGCGCGCGTCGAGCCAGATCAGCGCCTGGCGCCAGCTCGTGCGCGCGGCCGCGCCCACGGTGGGCTGCTTCGCGAGCTCGACCAGCGCGCGGATGCCTTCGCGCCGCGTGCTCTCGCTGTAGGTGCGCAGTTGCGCCAGCGCGAGCTTGTAGCTGGCGTTCTCGGGGTATTCGCGCGCCAGCTGCTCGATGCCGCGGCGGCCTTCGTCGGCGCCCTGCGGCGTGCTGCTCAGCGTCTGGTAGTACTCGAGCGCCAGCGCCTCGGGCGGCGGGCGGTTGTCGAACTGGTCGCGGTACAGCTGCACCGCCTCGGCCGCGCGGCCGGCGCGCGCGGCCGCGCGGGCGCGCTGCAGCAGGCTGCCCTGGCCGGGGTTCTGCGCCTGCTGCTGCAGGCGCGACAGGCGCGGGTCGTTGGGCGCGGCCGCGCGCAGCCGCGCGATCCAGCTGCGCGCCGGCTCGGCATTGCCGCGCGAGAGCTCGACCTGCGCCATGCCGTACATCGCGTCGGCCGATTGCGGGTTGACGCTCAGCAGCTTGCGCCAGCTCTCCTCGGCGAGGTCGACGCGGCCCTGCGACTGCCAGTAGTTGCCCTGTTCGATCAGGGCGGTGGCGGCGTCGGCCTGGGCGTGCGCCGGGTTGGCGGCGCCGAGGGTGGCGAACAGGCCCAGGCAGGCCAGCCAGCGCGCGGAGGGCAGGCCTCCCGGAGCGCGGCGCAACCGGGTCGGGCGCGGCGATGTCATGCCGTGCGGGTGGGTCGACATAGCAGTCTCCATGAGGTTTGCAGCTGGCCGTTCCGAAGGAACTGGTAGCGCCCGTCCAGCCAGGCCTGGCCGAAGAGCAGCAGCATTTGTTCGTAGTAGGGAAGCAGGGCGGTCGACGGCTGGCCGTCGGCGCGCGAATTGGGCAGGCGCGCCAGCTCGGTGGCCAGCGCCTCGGGCATGTCCTGCGCCTTCAGGTAGGGCAGCAGCGCGCCCGCGAAACCCAGCGGCCCCATGCCGCGCACGGTGCCGGTGGCGGTGTCGACCAGCTCGGGGATCGGCTGCCGGTCGGCCAGCAGGCGTTTCGGGCCGGCCAGCGCCTGCAGCAGCGGCCGGCGGTCGGGCGAGGACTCGGCCAGCATGCCGGCCCAGAGGTAGACGCGGATCGCGTCGTAGCTGCCGACCGTACCCTTCTCGGGATCGGCGACGAAGGCGCGCGCGTCCTCCGACCAGGCGCACCAGTCGGGCGAGAAGCCGCGCGGCGCCGTGGCCGCGAGCAGGCGCACCGTGTTGTCGGCCACCGCGGCCCAGGGGCCCTGCGGATCGGTCTGCTGGAAATAGCGCAGCAGCTGCAGCGGCATGTAGCTCGGGTTGAGCCGCCACACCGAGCCGGTGGCCACCGACTTGGGCCAGGGCAGCAGCATGCGGCCGAAGCCCGGCAGCAGCACCACTTCCTCGCGCGCCACCATGGCCAGCAGGCTGCGCCCCATGCTCGCGTAGCGTGGTTCGTTCCAGAGCCGGCCGGCCTCCATCAGCGCATAGGCGATCCAGAGGTCGGCGTCGGAGGCGGGATTCGGATCGAGCACGCCCCAGCCGCCGCCGGGCTTGCGGCCCCACTGCCAGGCCGGCAGGTTCTTCGCGATGCTGCTGTTGGCGAGGTTGGTCTCGGCCCAGCCCAGCACGCGCGCGAACAGCTCGCGGTCGTTGTGCACCAGCGCCAGGAACATGCAGTAGGACTGGCCCTCGGAAGTCGAGTGCTGCTGCGGCGTGTTGAAGTCGATCACGCGGCCGTCGCGCTGGATGTGGCGCGCGACGAAGGCGTTCCAGTCGGCGGCGGGATGGCAGGTGGCGGGCATCGGCGCGGCGGGCGGGGTGGCAGCGGCGGGCGGCGTGGCCTGCGCGGCCGCGCGCGTGCCGGTCCAGGCCAGCGCGGACGCGGCCGCCGCCGCGAACAGCGAGCGGCGCCGCCGGTCGGGAACGGAAGGGGGAAGCGTGGGCTTCGAACCTGGCATCGTGGGGTCGGTCTCCGGGGCGAGGGTCGTCACTTGAGGCGGCGGCGCGCGCGAATCTGCAGGCTGGCATAGGCCACCGCGGCGCCGATCACGGCCAGCAGCACCACCAGTGCCGCCAGCAGCAGCGGGCTGCGCGAGAGGTTCCATTGCAGCCAGGCGATCGGCGGCAGGCGGCCGACGTAGTAGGTCTCGCTGCCGAGCACGCTGTGCACCTGCGCGTCGCGCACGATGGCCATGCTGCCCTGCACGCGCTTGAGCAGGTCGGGTGTCATCAGCGCGTTGAGCAGCGCGTCCTTCGAGGTGCTGTTGGAGATCGCGGCGACCACGCTGCGGCCGCTGCGCAGCGGCGACTCGAAGCCCGCGAGCACCGCGTCGCGGCCGTCGTCGCTGACCGCGATCTGCATCGAGCCCGGCAAGTCCTCGCGGGTGCGCGCGCCGATCACGAAGTCGATCGCGGTGTCGATCCAGCTCGAGAGCTTGAACTGCGGCGAGCCGTCGCCGCTGCCGTTGGCGGCCGCGGCGCGCTTGAGCGGCATGCGCTCGGCCCACTGCGTGAACAACGGCTGGTTCTGCAGGTTGCCGATCACCAGCAGGTCCTTGTCGGCCCACTGCGAGACCTCGGCCGAGCGGCCCACCTTCACGCGCAGCACGGGGTAGCCGGTGGCGCGGCCGATCTGGCCCATCAGGCCGAGGTAGGTCTCGGTGTCGGAGGTGTCGGCCTGGTCGGGCAGGATCACCGCGGTGTCCGACAGGTCGGCCATGCGCGAGAACGGGAAGCCGCCGTTGGCGTAGGCCGCGAGCTCGGGCATGGCGATGAAGTGCGGGAAGCCCGAGACGTCGATCTTCGAGGTCGGGTCGATCGAGCCGCGCACGTTGTCGAGCTGCGGGATGCAGCGGCCGGCCACCGGCTCGAAGTAGTAGTGCAGGCGCAGCTGGCTGCGCGGGCCCAGCGCCAGCGGCGGCAGGATCACTTCCTTGCGTTCGGCCAGCGTGCCGTCGGGCATCAGCTTGACGGCCAGCGGGTTGTACCAGCGGTCGCCGGCCGGGTTGGCCGAGCGCAGCGGGATCGCGCCGATGAAGTTCTCGTTGACGTTGACGTTGAGCGTCGACTGGTCGGGCCGCACGCGCGGCGTGTAGCGGTAGAGCAGGTCGAGCGGGATGCCGCGGCTGCGCCAGGTGAACAGGTCGGGCGGCAGCTGCAGGTTGACCCGCACCACGTCGGGGTTGTAGCCGGTCACGGAGAGATCGGCCGCGGTCGTGAGCTCGCCGAACTGCAGCGCGCGGTCGCTGGGCACCCAGCGCGGCGCGTCGTAGGGCTTGCGCGCGGGCGGCTCCTGGAACGCGGCGATCGCGCTGGTCGCGCCCGACAGCGCGCGGCTGTTGAGTGCCAGCGAGGCGGCGGCGGTGCGCAGCTCGTTGGCGTCGCGGCCCATCACCAGCAGCAGCTTGGCGGTCGGGTCCTGCGGATGGTCGACCACGGCCAGCGCCGGCCCCTGGATCGCGGGCAGCACCAGGCCCGGCAGGCTGGTCTCGGGGGTGGCGAACACCACCGAATGGCCGCTGGGCAACTGGCCGCGCGAAACCGGGAACACGGCGCCGCGGTAGTCGGCGAGCGCGCCGAACCACGAAGAAACCACGCCCGCCGCCTCGAGCAGCGGGCCCGATTCGGCGCTGCCGAAGACGAAGGGAATGCGCGCGCGGCGCACGTCGCGGCGGTCGAAGAAGGGCTGCGGCAGCGTCGCGAGGTCGTTGCTCAGCTTGAGCGGCGACACGTTCAGGCGCAGCGTGCTCGAGGCATCGATGCGCGCCCACAGGCTGGTGTGGGCCGGGTCCTCGCAGTCGCGCGTGTAGTGGCCGATCAGCTCGACGTTGATGCGGTTGAATTCGGTGATCAGGCGCCGGTCGATCGGGATGTCGGCGGTCTGCGGCTTGCCGCCGTCGGCGCGGTTCACCGGCAGCGTGGCGACCAGCACGTCGTTGACCGTCACCTTCAGGTGCGACAGCTCGGGGATCAGCGAGGGCGAGTAGGCGTAGTTGAGGCGGAACGAGGCCGAGGTCACCAGCTCGTCGGCGCGGATGTTGAACGGGATGCCGATGGTGCCGCTGATGCCGCGCAGCTGGATCGCGTAGTCGATGCCCAGCTGCGTGAGGTTGAGTTCGCGCACCGTGCCGCCGGCGGCGGCCGTGCTGGCGACGGGCACCGGCACGCCGGCCGCGCCGGGCAGTTGCTGGGGCGGCAGCGCGAGCGTGGGCACGGCGGCCGGCGCGATCGAGGGCACGGTCGCGGGTGCGAAGGCCGGCGCGGCCGCGGCGGGTGCACCCGGACGCTGCTGCTGCGTCGAGGCCGTGCCGGCCGCGGTCAGCGCCAGCAGGGCCAGCATGGCGCCGGCGGCCGGACGGAAGGAGGGGGCGGCGCCGCGGCGCGGCGCTTTCGGAGTGATCGTCACGCGGTTTCCTTCTTCGTTCCGACGGAGCGCTTGGGCAGCCGCAGCCGCGAGAGGCCGGCCCGGTAGTAATGGGAGAACATGTCCTTGAAGCCGACCAGGCTGATGCTCGTCAGGTGGGCCAGCACGCGGTGCACGCCCACGCGCGGATGGTTGCCCCAGCGCGCGGCCCAGATGTCGGCGCGCGCGGTCGTGCACTGCACCAGCGCGCGCTCCTGCGCGAAGCTCATCGGCGCGAAGCGGATGCCCAGGCGCTTGCCGTTGCTGAAGCGCACGGTGGCGGGGAAGCGCGATTCCGCGTCGCCGCGGAACAGCGCCACCTCGATCGGTTCGTCGGGCGCCAGCTTGACCTCGGTCGGCAGCTCCAGGCCCAGGCCGCCGGTCGAGAAGTCGAAGGTGTTGCAGCGCATCGAGTGGCCGTTGGCGAAGTACAGCGCCGCCGGCACGTCGAGCGTCACGCGGTGCGCGGCCCTCACCTGGCGCGACTCGTTGGCCGCCGCCACGCAGGCGCCGAGGATCATGAGGTTGTAGACGGTCCAGGCCAGGTTCAGCCACACGGTGGCGATGTTCTGCGGATCGACCCAGGTCAGGCGCCAGATCCCGAGCGCCACGCCGATGAAGTTCAGCGCCAGCAGCACCAGGCTGGCCTTGGCGATCGAGGTGTCGAAGTACTGCTCCTGGATCAGGCCGCCCTTGGCCGTCACGTTGAAGCTGCCGAGCTTGGGATTGATCAGCGCCACCAGCGTGGGCCGGAAGATGTACCAGGCCAGCACCGCCTCGTAGACCTCGTTCCACAGCAGGTAGCGGAAGCGCCCCTGGATTCGGCTGTTGGTCAGGTTGGCGTGCAGGATGTGCGGCAGCGCGAACGCGAAGATCATCGAGGCCGAGGCATGGATCACGCTCGCGCCGAAGTACAGGTAGGCCAGCGGTGCCGTCAGGTAGATGAGCCGCGGCAGCCCGTACAGGAAGTGCAGCATCGCGTTGAGGTAGCAAAGCCGCTGCGCCCAGTGCAGCCCGCGGCCGAACAGCGGGTTGTCGACGCGGAAGATCTGCGCCATGCCGCGCGCCCAGCGGATGCGCTGGCCCACGTGGCCCGAGAGGCTTTCGGTCGCGAGACCCGCGGCCTGCGGCAGCGCGAGGTAGGCGGTGTTCCAGCCGCGGCGGTGCATCTTCAGCGCGGTGTGGGCGTCCTCGGTCACGGTCTCGACCGCGATGCCGCCGACCTCCTCGACCGCCGTGCGGCGCAGCACCGCGCAGGAGCCGCAGAAGAAGCTGGCGTTCCACAGGTCGTTGCCGTCCTGGATCAGGCCGTAGAACAGCTCGCCCTCGTTGGGCACCGTGCCGAAGGTGTCGAGGTTGCGCTCGAAGGGGTCGGCCGAGAAGAAATAGTGGGGCAGCTGGACCATGGCCAGCTTCGCGTCGCGGTTGAACCAGCCCATCGCGATCTGCATGAACGAGCGCGTGGGGATGTGGTCGCAGTCGAAGATCGCGACGAACTCGGCGCTGGTGTTCTTGAGCGCGGCATTGATGTTGCCGGCCTTGGCGTGGCGGTTGTTGTCGCGCGTGACGTGGGTCACGCCCACGGCATCGCAGAACTCGCGGAACTCGGGACGCCGGCCGTCGTCGAGCACGTAGATCTTGATCTTGTCGCGCGGCCAGTCGATGGCCTGCGCGGCCAGCACCGTCGGGCGCACCACCGACATCGGCTCGTTGTAGGTCGGGATGAACAGGTCGATGCTCGGCCACTCGGCCGGGTCGGCGGGCAGCGGCGAGGGCTTGCGGCCCAGCGGCCAGGCGGTCTGGATGTAGCCCAGCAGCAGCACGACGAAGGCGTAGAGCTCGGCCATGAGCAGGCCCACGCCCAGCACCAGGTCGACGATGTTGTCCATGTACATCGTCTCGGTGATGCGCCAGTAGGTGTAGCGCGAGGAGACGATCACCGACAGCAGCATCAGCACCAGGCCCGCGAAGTGGCCGCGGAAGCGGTTCACGAACAGGGCCGCGAGGAAGATGCCGATCGACAGCACCAGCTGCTGTTCGAAGGTCATGGGCGCGATGATCAGCGCCGGCGCCGCCGTCAGCAGGATCAGCCAGCCCACCAGCCGCACCGGCCACAGGCGCAGGAAGGCCGGCGCGGGCCGCGGCGGGCGGTCGGCGCCCAGCGGGGTATCGGGCGAGGGAGGCGGCGCGGAGCCCGCCTCGGATGCCGGCTGCGCCTTGCTGCTGCTCATCGGGACTCCATCTGCCAGGCCGGATCGGCCGCGGGCTGTGCGTGGGCGGCGCGGTTCGCGGCGGCCGCGGCGATGCGTGCCAGCAGCCGGTCGGCGCACACCGAGAGGTCCTGCGCCGCCTGGCTCAGGGGCGCGTAGCGGTGCACCGGCAGCGCCGAGGCCAGCGCCTCGGACACCGATTCGTCCTGGTGCAGCACGCCCAGCAGTTCCGACTGCAGGCGCGCGCGCAGCATCTCGAACACGTCGTGGTTGAGCCGGCGGCTCGGCGCCACCTGGTTCACCACGTAGGCGCTGCCGCCGTAGTCGGCGCGCGGGCGGCAGTACTTGTCGACCATGCGCTCGATGATCGGCAGGGTGGCGAAGGAGCCGGCATCGGCCAGCACCGTGACCACGCAGAAGTTCGCCGTGCGCAGCGCCTGCTGCATGTAGACCGTGGGGCCGGGCGGCGTGTCGAGCACCACCAGCGTGTCGTCGGGCAGCGCGAAGCGCGCGAGCGTGTCGCCGAGCCAGCCCGGGTAGCGCGCGAGCTGCTGCTCGAGCTCGATCTGCTGTTCGTCGTCGACCGTGCCGAAGGGCAGCACCACGGTGCCGCCATGGCCGGGGCGCATCGCCTGGGTCCAGGTCAGCTGGCCGGCCGCGACCTCGGCCAGGCCTTCGACGCACTGGTGCGGATCGTTGGCGAGGTGGAAGCGCAGCGCGTTCTGCGGATCGAGGTCGATCGCCAGCACGTGGTGGCCGCGCTCGGCGAGCACGGTGCTCAGGTTGGCGGCGACGGTGGTCTTGCCAACACCGCCCTTGGATGAAATGACGGGGATGACGACCATGGTCACGTCGGCCGGCGCCAGCGTGACATGGGGCCCGGCGGGGGCTCGGGGCGCTGCGGTCCCGCCAGGCGCGCGAACAGCGCGTCCAGCTCGGTCGGGCTCCGTGCGTCCGAGGCGGGAGGTGTCGGCGTGGCGGTGGAGGGAAGGACCGGGGCGGGCCCCGGGGCGAAAGCGGGAGCGGGCCGGGCGGCGGCCCAGGCGGGCACGGGCTGGGCCGGCGGCGGCACGGTTGGCGCCGGGCCGAACGGGCTCGCGAGCGGGGCGGCCGGTCGTGCGGGCGCGATGGCCGGCGCGGGGCGGACCGCCACGGGCGGTGGGGCCATGACCGGAGCCGGCGGCGGCACGGGCGCGGCCTGCACCACCGGCTTCACGGGTGCAACGGGCGGCGGCGGTACCGGAGCCGGCGGCGGTTCGGGCGCGCGCTCGATCGGCGCGCCCGACAGCAGCGGCCAGCCGGCGCGGCCTTCGCCGTCGGTGGGCTCGGGCGGCGCGAATTCCTTGTAGACATGCGAGTCGCCGCCGAACTTGCGGAACAGTCCGGCCACGTCCTCGGCGGATGGATCGTCGTTGTTCATGGGGAAGACCTCGCCAATCGGAGTTCGATCACCGCGCCGGGCTGCGGATGGGACGGCAGCGCCTGCACCCGCAGCGCGGCGGGCAGGCGCTGGCTGCCGAACCAGGTCTGGTAGACGCCTTCGAAGAAGCCGCTGCTCCAGCCAGTCGATTCGGGCCCGAAAGCCATGGCCAGCGGGCTGCAGGCATGGCGGATGCGCAGGCCGTCGGCTTCCTCGCGCAGGGTGCTGTAGCCCCAGTCGATGCCGTCCCAGCGGGCGTTGAACTCGGCTTCCAGTTCAGCCAGGCTCGCGCAGGGAGGCACCGGAAAGGTGCGCGCCACGTTCTCGCCGATGCGGAAGAAAAGCTGATGCAGATCCTCGGGCGGGAGCCCGGCGGCAAGCTCGGCTGCCATGCCGCGATTGAATGCGAGCCACTGCGCGCTGCAAGCTCGGCGTTCAAAGTGATCGAGGTCCCCGTTTGTTTCTTCCATGCTGGGGCATTCTCTGGGAATGGTTAACGATTGACAACAATCGTTTACTGAGTTGGTATTAGTTCACGGCTGATTGTCGGGAATTCGTGACGAACCAGTCGCATTCCGGCCTGTTCCGTTCAGTGCGATCCGTGGCCCCGACTTTCGCGTGGGGCCGGTGGCATCGAACTGGTAACTTAGGTGTTACGTATTCGTCAGCCAAATGGATTCACTGGATCCGGGGTTTCCCCAGGAAGTGTGAACTAGTGGGATTTTGAAGGGCCTTGTGGCCCCGGCCAGCGATGGCGGGTTGGCGATGAAATCCGAAGGATGTCGATAGTCGGCCGCTCAACCCGGCACGCGCTCGGCCGGCGCCGAGCCCGCCCGGACCACACCGCGGCCCGCGGTCTTGGCCGCATAGCAGGCCTCGTCGGCGGCGTGCAGCCAGGCGTCGACGCTCAGCGTCTGTGGCGTGAGGCTGGCCACGCCGATGCTCGCGCCGATGCGCAGGTCCTCGGGCAGCGAGGGCATGGCGATCTCGGCGATCGAGGTGACGATGGCCTCGGCCACGCGCACCGCGTCGGCATGGCGGCAGCGCTCGAGCAGCAGCACGAATTCGTCGCCGCCCAGCCGCGCCGCGAGGTCGCCCGCGCGCACCCGCGAGGCGATGGCACCGGCGGCCGCGCGCAGCATCGCGTCGCCGGTCAGGTGGCCGCCGGTGTCGTTCACGCGCTTGAAGTTGTCGAGGTCGATGAAGACCATCGCGGCCGGCATGGTGCCCGGCAGTCCCGCGATCAGCCGTTGCGCATGGGCCTCGAAGCGCTGGCGGTTGGCCAGCCCGGTCAGGCTGTCGTGCGCGGCCGACCACTCGAGCGCCGCGCGGGTGCGGCGCTGCTGGTCGATGTCGGTCAGGATCCAGATCGTGCCAAGCTCCATGCGCGCCGCGTCCACCGGCTTGCTGCGCAGCCGGGCCCAGAAGCGGCTGCCGTCGGCGCGCTGCACCTGGCATTCGCCCACGTAGGCCTGGTCGGCACCGAAGGCCAGCGCCTCGAGCGCGGCCAGCGGGGTTTCGCCGGGCTCGGGCGGCACCAGCACCTTGCTGGTCAGCCGGCCGAGCAGGTCCTCGCGCGCGCAGTCCAGCAGCCGGCAGAGCTCGTCGCTCGCGAGGTCGAAGCGGCCGTCGCGCACCAGCGCGATGCCGACCGGCGCCGCGCGCATCACCGAGCCGAGCTTGGCGATGCTTTCGCCGTTGAGCCGCTCGAGTTCGGCGCGCTGGATGCCCACGCGCCGCAGCACGTTGCCGAGCTGGCCGATCTCGCCGCCCGCGCGCGGCCAGCCGTCGGCCGCGCCCAGGCTGCCGTCGAACAGGTGCTGGGCGCGCCGCTCCAGCAGGCGCAGCGGCCGCAGCCCCCACCACAGCAGCGCGAACAGCGCGAGCGCCAGCGGCGCGACGATCAGGCCGGCCCAGCGCAGCGATTGCGCGCGCGCGGTGGCGAAGGGCGCGGTCAGTTCGGACTGGGGCCGCGTGCGCCACACCATCCAGTCGGGCCCGGCCACGCCGGCGGCGCTGGCGATCTCGCCGGGCTGCGGCAGCGCCACGCCCGCGGGTTCCGCCGGGCTGTGCTCGGCGGTCCAGGCCTTGAAGGCCTGCCCCAGGCGCGGTTCGTCGGCGAGCGAGCTCATGATGCGGCGGCGGTCGGGATGCGCGAGCACGCGGCCGTCGAGCGTGGTGACGACCAGCAGCGCGTTGTCGTCGCCGGCCTGCGGATCGACCAGGCCGTCGAGCAGGTCGCGGCTGGACAGCCGCAGCACGCCGCCGAACACCGCGTAGATGCCCGAGGCATTGCGCGCCGGCTGCGTGAACACCACGATCGGCTCGCCCGACAGCGGGCCATTCAGCGGCTCCGAGACGATCGCCCGGCCCTCGGCCAGGGTGCGGCGGAAATAGCTGCGCTGGGTCAGCGGCAGCGCGGGCCGCGAGACGCCGTTCTCGGCATCGACCAGGATGCGCACCTCGCCGTCGGGCCGCGCGATGTACAGCACGGTGAAGAGCCCGCGCAGGATCGGCTTGCTGTCCATGAAGCGCGCGAGTGCCACGGGGTCCTCGAGCGTGGCCTCGTCGAGCGATTCGGCGACCGACAGCAGCGCGCGCTGCAGCTGGACCACGCTGCGCGAGAGCAGGGCGGCGGTGCGGGCCGACTCGCCGAGTTCGCGCTGCTGCTGCGCGGCGAGCAGGTCGCGCTCGGCGATGCCCAGCAGCACGCTGGTGCTGAGCGCGATGCCCAGGGCCAGCGCCACGATGCCGCCCAGCGTGAGGCGGACCTTGAGCGATCCGAACACGCGCTCGAGGCGCCCGCGTGGCCGGCCGATCATCAGGTCATCCGTGCGGTCGGCCGCTGCGTCCGCGCTTGTCGAGGTACATCGCGGCATCGGCCAGGCGCAGCGCTTCCTCGGCCGTGGTGAAGCGCGGGTCGACGGACACCGCGCCCACGCTGGCGCCCTCGTAGCCGATCCGGACCGTGCCGAGATGGAAATCGCCGACCGTGGCCGCCGCCACGCGCTGGCCGAGCGCGTCGGCCGCAGCCGGCGATTCGCCGCCCGCGAGCGCGGGGCCCGGGCCGACCACCACGAACTCGTCGCCGCCGAGGCGGGCCAGCAGGTCGCCGGCGCGCAGCGTGTCGTGCAGCCGGCGCGCGATCGCCACCAGGAAGTCGTCGCCGGTCTCGTGGCCGTGCAGGTCGTTGATCTTCTTGAAGCCGTCGAGGTCGACGAAGGCCACCAGCACGCCGGTGCCGTCGCGCTGGCCCTGGGCCAGCATGCGGCGCAGGCCCTCGAGGAAGGCGCGCCGGTTCGGCAGGCCGGTCAGCGCGTCGGTCGCGGCATGGGTGGCGAGCTCGGCATTGGCCGCCGAGAGTCGCTGGAACAGCTGCTCGCGCTCGACCTGGTGGCCGATCAGCCGCGCGAACAGGCCCAGCACGTTGGTGGCGTTGGCCGGCAGCGGCTGGCGCTCGGCGCTGGCCGCGCACAGCGTGCCGTAGAGGCCGCCGCTGTCGGTGCGTACCGGGGTGCTCACATAGGTCTGGATGCCGAGCTCGCGCGCGGCATCGGAATCACCCCAGCATTCGGCGACGTTGTCGGTGTAGACACGGCCTTCGTCGAGGGCGCGTTTGCACAGGGTGTCGCCCCAGGGCACGGCGAGGCCCTCGGGAATCTGCAGCCGCCGCACGTTGCGCGCATACAGGATGTGCTGGAGCCCGTGCTCCAGGTCGATGCGCGTGAGATAGGTCGATTCCAGGCCGGTCACGGCCTCGAGCATCTCGAGCATGGGACGGGTCAGGTCCTCGAGGGTCCTGGCCGACGATACGGAACTCGAAAGCTGGGTCAGCAATGTGTCCATGGGGTCCATTCTGCCGTTCAGACAGAAAAAAGAAACATTTGGTATTCAATTCAATGGGATTTGTGAACTTTTGTCGCAAACCAGGCCGGCGGAGCGGGCCGCCGGGCGGGCCATTCAGGCCTCCAGGGCTTCCATCAGCTCGGTCTCGATCGCGGCCTGGGTGCGCTGGCCCTGCAATTCGGGACCGCTGATGAGGAAGCTGTCTTCCACGCGCTCGCCCAGGGTCGTGACCTTGGCGAGCTGCAGGTTCAGGTGGTGCCGTGCCAGCACGCGCGCCACCGAATAGAGCAGGCCGGCGCGGTCGCTGGCCGAGATGCTGAGCACCCAGCGCTGCGCCTTCTCGTCGGGCACCAGGCTGATGCGCGGCTTGATCGGGAAGCTGCGCACCCGGCGCGACACCCGGCCCATGCTCGGCAGCGGCAGGGCGCCGGCCTCGGTCAGGGTCTGCGCGAGCCCGGTCTCGACCATGTTGATCAGGTCGCGGTAGTGGTCGGGCAGGAAGGTGGTCACCACCTGGAAGGTGTCGAGCGCATAGCCGTTGCTCGTGGTGTGGACCTTGGCGTCGAGGATGCTGAACGAGGCCTGGTCGAAGTAGCCGCAGATGCGCGCGAACAGGTCGGGCTGGTCGGGCGTGTAGACCACCACCTGCAGCCCTTCGCCCACCGGCGACAGGTGCGCGCGCACCACCGGCGGCGCGGCCGGGTCGATCGGCACGTTCTTCGGCGGCACGAAGCGCGACAGCTGCATCGCGTGCCAGGCGATCTCGCTGGCGTCGTGGCGCATGAAGTAGCCCACGTCGAGCGTGTCCCACAGCGCCTTGTGCGCCTCGAAGCGCTGGGCATGCAGCGCGAGCTGCACCAGCGCCTCGCGCTTGCGCGACTCGACCTCGGTGTCGGGATCGGGCATGCGCCCGCCGAGCGCGCGCAGGGTGTAGCGGTAGAGGTCCTCGAGCAGCTTGCCCTTCCAGGCATTCCACACGCGCGGCGAGGTGCCGCGGATGTCGGCCACGGTCAGCAGGTACAGCGCCGTGAGGTAGCGCTCGTTGCCCACGCGGCGCGCGAAGGCGCCGATCACCTCGGGGTCGCTCAGGTCCTGCTTCTGTGCCACCTGGCTCATCACCAGGTGCTCGGAGACCAGGAACTCGATCAGCTTCGAATCCTCGCGCGAGATGCCGTGCTGCTTGCAGAAGCGCGCCACGTCGCGCGCGCCCAGCGTGGAGTGGTCGCCGCCGCGGCCCTTGGCGATGTCGTGGAACAGCGCGGCCACGTACAGCAGCCAGGGCTTGTCCCAGCCGGCCGCGAGCTGCGAGCAGAACGGGTACTCGTGGGCATGCTCGGCGATGAAGAAGCGCCGCACGTTGCGCAGCACCATCAGGATGTGCTGGTCGACCGTGTAGACGTGGAACAGGTCGTGCTGCATCTGCCCCACGATGCTGCGGAACACGCGCAGGTAGCGCCCCAGCACCGAGGTCTGGTTCATCAGCCGGAAGGCATGCGTGATGCCGTAGGGCTGCTGCAGCATCCGCATGAAGGTCTCGTGGTTCGCCGGATCGTTGCGGAACTTGCTGTCCATCACGTGGCGCGCGTTGTAGAGCGCGCGCAGCGTGCGCGCCGACAGGCCCTTCACGCCGATGGTCTTCTGGTAGAGCAGGAAGGTCTCGAGGATGGCGTGCGGCTCGCTCTCGTAGAGGTCGTCGCGCGCGATCTCGATCAGGCCGGCGCGCTCGAAGAAGCGCTCGTTGATCGGCGTCGGCAGCTCGTCGATCGGCTGCAGCCGCTCGGAGATGTTGAGCAGCAGGATCTGGTTGAGCTGCGAGACCGCCTTGGCGGCCCAGTAGTAACGCCGCATCAGCGCCTCGCTCGACTTGCGCTGCGATTCGCTCACGTAGCCGAAGCTCGCGGCCACGGCGGTCTGCAGGTCGAACACCAGCCGGTCCTCGCGCCGGTTGGCGATCACGTGCAGCCGGGCGCGGATCAGCGACAGCAGCGCCTCGTTGCGCTTGATCTGCTGCGCCTCGAAGGGCGTGGCCAGGCCGTTGCGCGCCAGGTCGTCCCAGCGGCTGCCGAAGCCCGCGGCCTTGGCGACCCAGAGGATGGTCTGCAGGTCGCGCAGGCCGCCCGGCGATTCCTTGCAGTTGGGCTCGAGCGCGTAGGGCGTGTTGTCGAACTTCTGGTGCCGGTGCCGCATCTCCTGCGACTTGGCGATGAAGAAGGCCTGCGGGTCGATCACCGTGCCGAAGCGCTTGCGGAAGGTCGCGAACAGCTTCTTGTCGCCCACGATCAGCCGCGCCTCGAGCAGCGAGGTCTGGACCGTGACGTCCTTCTCGGCCTCGGCCAGGCATTCCTCGATGGTGCGCACGCTCGAGCCGATCTCCAGGCCGGCATCCCAGCACTGGCCGATGAAGGCCTCGAGACGCGCCGGCTCGACCGCCTGCTCGCCGCCCTCGGGCGGCAGCAGCAGCAGCACGTCGACGTCGGAATAGGGGAACAGCTCGCCGCGCCCGTAGCCGCCGACCGCCACCAGCGCCAGGCCGTCGCCGAACTCGGCGTCCTGCCACAGCGTCTGCAGGCTCTCGTCGGCCAGCGCCGCGAGCTGGCGCAGCACCGTGTGCACGCTGCGCGTGGGCGCGCGCGCGAAGCGCAGGGTTTCGAAAAGGGCGAGCTTCTTCGCGCGGTAGGCTTCGCGCAGCGTCGCGACGTCGTGTCGGGCGGCTTCGATCATGGCGGTGGGGTGGCGCGGCCGGCCGCGCGGCTCATGTCTTGATGGCGCTCACGAAGGAAGGCAGCGGCGGGCTGCCCTCGGACAGGGTCAGCACCTCGTAGCCCGTTTCGGTGACCAGCACCGTGTGTTCCCACTGGGCCGAGAGCGAATGGTCGCGCGTGACGATGGTCCAGCCGTCGTACTGGCCGCCCTTGAAGTCTTCCTTCACCTCGCGCTTGCCGGCGTTGATCATCGGCTCGATGGTGAAGATCATGCCGGGCTTGAGTTCTTCCATGGTGCCCGGGCGGCCGTAGTGCAGCACCTGCGGTTCTTCATGGAAACGCTGGCCCACGCCGTGGCCGCAGAACTCGCGCACCACCGAGAAGCCCTGGCCCTCGGCGAATTTCTGGATCGCGTGGCCCACGTCGCCCAGGTGGGCGCCGGGACGCACCTGCAGGATGCCGTGCCACATGGCCTCGAAGGTGATGTGGCACAGGCGCTTGGCCGCGATCGAGGCATCGCCCACGACGTACATGCGGGAGTTGTCGCCGAACCAGCCGTCCTTGATGACGGTGACGTCGACATTCATGATGTCGCCCTTCTTCAGGGGCTTGTCGTTCGGGATGCCGTGGCACACCACGTGATTGACCGAGGTGCACAGCGACTTGGGGAAAGGGACGCTGCTGGCGCCCATGTAGCCCACCGTGGCCGAGGTGGTGCCCTGCTTGACCATGTACTCGGCGGCCAGGCGGTCGACGTCGTTGGTCGTGATGCCGGGCTTGATGAAGGGCGTGAGGTAGTCCAGCACCTCGGACGCGAGGCGGCAGGCGACGCGCATGGCGGCGATGCCCGCGGCGTCTTTGTAGGTAATGCTCATGCGTGGAATTATCCCATCCGGGCGAAGAAATCAGCGCCCGAACGGGCTCTGGCCGCCCGCCCGGGCGAGGCTTTCGCCATGACCTAAAATTCGCGTCCTGCGCGGACGGCCCCAGTCAGCGGCCGCCCGCCCACGGATTTCCAGACCTCTCCAAAGCCCAACGCGGCCCCAAGGCCCCACCCATCGTGACGCAGTCCGCTTCCGTTTCCACAGCCCTTCCCGTCGTAACCATCTTCGAGGGCGGCAGCGCACTCAGCGAATTCCGCGCGCGGCAGCTTCTGCCGAAGCTCCAGGCCGTCGATCCGCGCATCGAGGGCATCGCCGCGCGCTTCGTGCACCTGGTGGTGACCGACGGCGCGCTCGACGCCGCGGGCCGCGAGCGCTTCGAGGCGCTGCTGAGCTACGGCGAGCCCTTCGAGGCGCCGGCGGCCAAGGCCTCGGCGGCGGTGGTCGTCACGCCGCGCCTGGGCACCGTGTCGCCCTGGGCCTCGAAGGCCACCGACATCGCCCACAACTGCGGCCTGGCGCTGCGCCGGGTCGAGCGCGTCACCCAATACCACCTGAAGCTCAAGGCGCCGCTGCTGGGCAAGGCGCCGGTGCTCGAGGGCGAGGCACTGGCCGCCGCGGCCGGCCCGCTGCACGACCGCATGACCGAATCGGTGCTCGCCACGGTCGACCAGGCCGCCAGCCTGTTCAGCGAACTGCCGGCCCAGCCCATGGCCACGGTCGACGTGCTGGCCCAGGGCCGCGCGGCGCTGGAAGCCGCCAACACCGGCTTCGGCCTGGCGCTTGCCGAGGACGAGATCGACTACCTGGTCGATGCCTTCACCAAGCTGGGCCGCAACCCGAGCGACGTCGAGCTGATGATGTTCGCCCAGGCCAACAGCGAGCACTGCCGCCACAAGATCTTCAACGCCGACTTCACGATCGACGGCGCGGCGCAGCCGCAGAGCCTGTTCTCGATGATCCGCCACACCGAGCGCCAGAACCCGCAGCACACGGTGATCGCCTATGCCGACAACGCCTCGGTGATGGAAGGCGGCGAGGTCGAGCGCTTCATCCCGCGCGGCGCCGATGCCGCGGGCACGCCGGCCTACACCAAGGACACGGCGCTGACCCATGTGCTGATGAAGGTGGAGACCCACAACCACCCGACGGCGATCTCGCCGTTCCCGGGCGCCTCGACCGGCGCCGGCGGCGAGATCCGCGACGAGGGCGCGACCGGCCGCGGCTCCAAGCCCAAGGCCGGCCTGACCGGCTTCACGGTCTCGAAGCTCTGGCCCGAGGACGGCCACTACGGCAAGCCCGAGCACATCGCGAGCCCGCTGCAGATCATGACCGAGGGCCCGCTGGGCGGCGCCGCCTTCAACAACGAGTTCGGCCGGCCCAACCTGCTGGGCTACTTCCGCGAGTACGAGCAGGCCCTGGCGAGCGACCGCGACACGGTGCAGCGCGGCTACCACAAGCCGATCATGATCGCCGGCGGCCTCGGCAGCATCGACGCCACGCAGACCAAGAAGATCCGCTTCCCGGCCGGCTCGCTGCTGATCCAGCTCGGCGGCCCCGGCATGCGCATCGGCATGGGCGGCAGCGCCGCCAGCTCGATGGCCACCGGCGCCAACGCGGCCGAACTCGACTTCGACTCGGTGCAGCGCGGCAACCCCGAGATCGAGCGCCGCGCGCAGGAGGTCATCAACCACTGCTGGCAGCAGGGCGCGGCCAATCCGATCCTCGCGATCCACGACGTGGGCGCGGGCGGCCTGAGCAATGCCTTCCCCGAGCTGACCAACGACGCCGGCCGCGGCGCGCGCTTCGACCTGCGCGCGGTGCCGCTCGAGGAATCGGGCATGGCGCCGAAGGAGATCTGGTGCAACGAGAGCCAGGAGCGCTACGTGCTGGCGATCGCGCCCGAGTCGCTCGAACAGTTCAAGGCCTTCTGCGAGCGCGAGCGCTGCCCCTTCGCGGTGGTCGGCGTGGCGACCGAGGAGCGCCAACTGCTGGTGGCCGACGAGGGTGCCGCGCTGCAGCCGGTCGACATGCCGATGGACGTGCTGCTCGGCAAGCCGCCCAAGATGCACCGCGACGTGCAGTCGGTGGCGCGCAGCTTCCGGCCGCTCGACCTCACGGGCGTCGACCTGCAGAAGGCCGCGATCGACGTGCTGTCGCACCCGACCGTCGCCTCCAAGCGCTTCCTGATCACCATCGGCGACCGCACCGTGGGCGGCCTGAGCCATCGCGACCAGATGGTCGGCCCGTGGCAGGTGCCGGTGGCCGACTGCGCCGTGACCCTGGCCGACTACCGGGGCTTCGCGGGCGAGGCGATGAGCATGGGCGAGCGCACCCCGCTGGCCGCCTACGACGCGCCCGCTTCGGGCCGCATGGCGGTGGCCGAGGCGATCACCAACCTGCTGTCGGCGCCGATCGAGCTGTCGCGCGTCAAGCTGTCGGCCAACTGGATGGCCGCCTGCGGCGAGCCCGGCGAGGATGCCGCGCTCTACGCCACGGTCAAGGCCGTCGGCCTCGAACTCTGCCCGGCGCTGGGCATCTCGATTCCGGTCGGCAAGGATTCGCTGTCGATGCGCACGCAGTGGAAGGAGGGCGACGAGACGAAGAAGGTGACCTCGCCGGTCAGCCTGATCGTGAGCGCCTTCGCCTCGCTCGACGACGTGCGCGGCACGCTCACGCCGCAGCTCGACGCCGATGAGGAGGACAGCACGCTGGTGCTGGTCGACCTCGGCCGCGGCCAGCACCGCATGGCCGGCAGCATCCTGGCGCAGACGCTGGGCCAGAGCGGCGACATCGTGCCCGATCTCGACGATCCGGCGCAGCTGGTGGCGCTGGTCGATGCCGTCAACGCGCTGCGCGCCGACGGCAAGCTGCTCGCCATGCACGACCGCAGCGACGGCGGCCTGTTCGCGGCCGCCTGCGAGATGGCCTTCGCGGGCCATGTGGGCGTGGCGCTCAACGTCGACATGCTGGTCACCGAAGGCGACGGCATCTCCGACAGCCGCATGGAGACCGGCGACGCCAAGAACTGGGCGCAGCAGGTCAGCGCGCGGCGCGAGGAGCTCACGCTCAAGGCGCTGTTCAACGAGGAGCTCGGCATGCTGCTGCAGGTGCGCACCGCCGAGCGCAACGAAGTCATGCAGGTGCTGCGCGCCCATGGCCTGAGCACCCACAGCCATTTCGTCGGCAAGACCCGGCCCGCGAGCTCGGCCATCGAGGCCGGCAAGGGCAAGCTCGAGGTGTGGCGCGATGCCAAGTCGGTGTTCAGCGCCAGCCTGCACGACCTGCACCAGGTCTGGGACTCGGTGAGCTGGAAGATCGCGCGCGAGCGCGACAACCCGGCCTGCGCCGATGCCGAGCACGCGGCGGCCGGCGAGCCTGCCGACCCGGGCCTGCACTGGCATCTGCCGGCTGCCCTCGAGCTAGCCGAACCCGCCGCACCCGCGGTGCTGGCTTCGCGGCCCAAGGTCGCGATCCTGCGCGAGCAGGGCGTGAACTCGCACGTCGAGATGGCCTATGCCTTCAACGAGGCCGGCTTCGAGGCCTTCGACGTCCACATGACCGACCTGCAGTCGGGCCGCGCGCGGCTCGCCGACTTCAAGGGCGTGGTGGCCTGCGGCGGCTTCAGCTACGGCGACACGCTGGGCGCCGGCATCGGCTGGGCCCGCAGCATCACCTTCAACCCGCGCCTGGCCGACGAGTTCAAGCGCTTCTTCGGCCGGGCCGACACCTTCGGCCTCGGCGTGTGCAACGGCTGCCAGATGTTCGCCGAGCTGGCCGACATCATCCCCGGCGCCGAGGCCTGGCCGCGCTTCACCACCAACCAGAGCGAACGCTTCGAGGCCCGCCTGTCGATGGTCGAGGTGCTCGATTCGCCGAGCCTGTTCTTCGCGGGCATGGCTGGCACGCGGCTGCCGATCGCGGTCGCGCACGGCGAGGGCTATGCCAACTTCAAGCACCGTGGCGATGCGTCGAAGGCCATCGCGGCCATGCGCTTCGTCGACAACCACGGCCAGCCCACCGAGCAGTACCCGTTCAACCCGAACGGCAGCGCGGGCGGCCTGACCTCGGTGACCACGGCCGACGGCCGCTTCACCGCGGTGATGCCGCACCCCGAGCGCGTGTTCCGCAACATCCAGATGGGCTGGAACGGCGGCGACGCGAGCGCGCACAGCCCCTGGATGCGCATCTGGCGCAACGCCCGCCGCTGGGTGGGCTGATAGCCGGTCGCGAAGGCCCCAATCCGGCAAGACCGGTGGGGCCTTTGATGGCCGCCGGCGCGACGGGGCCGGTAGACTCGGCCGCATGCTGCGCACTTCCGCTTCCACGCTGACCGCACCGGCCCTGCCGGGCGCGCTCGCGCGTGGCCGGCGCCGCGCGGCGCGGATGACGGCGCTCAAGCGCCGATCGCCCTGGCATTCCTGAGCCCGGCGATCCTTCCTCCTCCCTTTCTTCTTTCGCGCACCTCCTGATCGCCGGGCCTCCTCCAAGCCCGCGCGCCGGCGCGTCCGTTCTGTCCCGCTCCCTCGATGGAGCCTGCGGCACGCCTTCACTTCATCAGGAGCCATCCATGCAAGCCACCGCCTCGTTCACGCGACTCGAACGAACCCTCACCCAGCTCGACCATGCACGCCTGCACAAGCTCGCCGCGCATGCGCTGCAGACGCGCGGCGCGACCGATCCGATCGCGCAGGCCCTCGAGGAGATGCTCGACTGCAGCGAGATCGTGGCGCCGCAGGATGCGTCGCCCGACTTGGTCACGATGAACTCGCGCGTCGAGCTCGAGGACCCCGCGAGCGGCGAGCGCTACACGATCACGCTGTGCTATCCGCGCGACGCCAAGCCTTCCGAGGGCGAGGTCTCGGTGATGTCGCCGGTGGGCGCGAGCCTGCTGGGCGCGCGCGTGGGGCAGCTGGTGGAATGGACCACGCCGGCCGGCGTGCACGGTTCGGCGCGCGTGGCCGCGCTGCAGTTCCAGCCCGAAGCGGCGGGCGAGTACCTGCGCTGAAGCGCTCGCTGCGGCGTCAGCCGGCGGCCGCGTTCAGCAGGCTGCCGGGCGTGGTGCCGTAGGCGCTCTTGAAGGCGCGCGAGAAATGCGAGAGGTCGCTGAAGCCGCACTGGTAGGCGGCCTGCGTGACCTGCTGCACGCGGCCCTCGGACAGGATGTGGAAGCTCTGCTCGAGCCGGCGCTTCCACAGGTGGTGCATCACGGTCGTGCCGTGGGCCGCGAACACGCGCGTGAGCGTGCGCGGCGAGACATGCGCGGCCTCGGCCACGCCGGCCATCGACAGGCCGGTGTCGTCCAGGTGGGCGTCGATGTAGCGCACGGCCTTCTCGTAGATCGAGCCGTGGCGCGTGGCCGCGGCGGCGCCCTCGGCCACGTCCTGCAGTTCCATCGCGGCGCTCAGCGTATCGAGGAAGGCGGCGGCGAAGCGCGCCTGCGCGGCCAGCGCCGAGTCGCGCGCCTCGAAGCGCAGCGCCTCCTCGGCCATGCCGTGCAGCAGCCCGGCCAGCGAACTGCCGTCGGCGATCTTGAGCGCCATCATGTGCTCGGCCTTCGGGAAGCGCGACAGCAGTTGCTGGCGCGGAAAGCGCACCAGCAGCAGCGATTCGGGCGCGAGCTCGTGCACGAAGGGCCGTGCCGCGTCGTACAGCACGATGTCGCCGGCCGACGCGCGCAGCGTGCGGCCCTGCTGCGCCATGTTGGCTTGGCCGCGCTGGAAGAAGGCGGCCACGATGTCGTCGTCGGGCGCGACGCGCGCGAGCCGGTCGGTGCGGATGAAGGTATGCGGCTTCGACTGCATGCGGCACACCGTGAGGCTGCCGAGCTGCTGGCCCGAGAGGCAGCCGTCGAAGTCGCGTGCGAATTCGCCGCGCGCCGGTATCAGGCGCCGGCACACCGATTCGCGCCAGAACTCGGTCTTGTGCCGCGGCGCGAGCGCCTCGGTCGAGTGGTAGAAGCCCATGGTCGACACCCTCCGCGCCGATGGCGCGCCGCGGATTCTTGCAAGAAACAAGCCCAAAGAAAAACGGCCCGAAGGCCGTCTTGCATGGGGGAGGGCGGGCAGGGCGCGCCGCTTACTCGATCTTCGCCTTGGCGCGCAGGTCTTCCTGGTACTTCTGCAGGCGCTGCTGCTGCAGCTGCTGCGTGATCTGCGGCTTGATGTCCTCGATCTTCGGCAACTGGGCCTGGCGGATGTCGTCGACGCGGATGATGTGCCAGCCGAACTGGGTCTTGATCGGCGCCGGCGTGGTCTCGCCCTTCTTGAGCTTGATCATCGCTTCCGAGAACTCGGGCACGAAGTTGGCGGGGTTGGCCCAGTCGAGGTCGCCGCCGTTGGCGCCCGATCCGGGGTCCTTGCTCTGCTTCTTGGCGATGTCCTCGAATTTGCCGCCCTTCTTCAGGTCGGCCATGATCTTCTTGGCCTGGTCCTCGGTCTCGACCAGGATGTGGCGCGCCTTGTATTCCTTGCCGCCGTTGGCCGCGACGAACTTGTCGTACTCGGCCTTCACGTCGGCGTCCGAGACCGGGTTGGTCTTGCGGTAGTTCTCGAACAGGGCGCGGATCAGGATCGCCTGGCGGGCGAGCTCGAGCTGGTTCTTGTAGTCCTCGGTGGCGTCGAGGCCCTGCTTCTGCGCTTCCTGCATGAACACTTCGCGCGCCACGATTTCCTCGCGCAACTGGCCTTGCATCTCGGGCGTGACCGGGCGGCCGGCCGCGGCCAATTGCTGGGCCAGCGCGTCCATGCGTGCCTTGGGCACCGCCTTGCCGTTGACGATGGCTGCGTTCTGCGCCAGGGCAGCCATGGGAACGGCACCAAGCAGCGCTGCGGCCGCGACGGCCTGCAAGATTTGTTTTTTCATGGATTGAATGTCAGGCTGAGAAATGCGCGTTGGATGAAAGTGCGCGTGGAGGAAACCGGAGCAAAGACACAGGGGAGGGAGCGCCGCCGCGGAGAACCGGGCCCGGCAGCCGGAGGCTGGCGGTGGATGGACGACTCAGAGCACCTCGATGGCGATGGCGTGCAGACCCTGTGCGATGAAAAGTTGGAGGGCATCATACACAAGCCGATGACGCGCCACGCGTGGCTTTCCCTCGAACAGCGGGGAGGCGATGCGCACGCGGAAATGGGTGCCGAATCCCTCGGCATTGGCACCCGCGTGGCCCGCGTGCGCGGCGCTCTCGTCGATGACTTCGAGCGCCGTCGGCTGCAGTGCGGCACGCAGCGCGGCCTCGAGGGCCGCCACGGTCGGCAGCGGATGCGAAGCGGTGGTGCTGCTCATGCTCAGGCGGCCGGCTTGTCGTCGCCGCTCTTGAGGTGCGGCGAGATGTACAGGCCCTGCGCCACCAGGAACACGATCGGGAACACGTAGCCCCAGAGCTTGAAGTTGACCCAGGCCTCGGTGGTGAAGTAGGCCGCGACGTAGCCGTTGATGGCGGCCATGAACAGGCAGTAGCCGATCCACGCGATGTTCAGCCGCATCCAGATGCGGTCGGGCAGCTCGAGCTGCGAGCCCAGCAGCATCTTGAGGAAGTTCTTGCGGAAGGCCCACAGGGCCACGGCCAGCGCCACCGCCATCGCGCCGTAGAGCACGGTCGGCTTCCACTTGATGAAGCGGTCGTCGTGCAGCACCAGCGTGAGCGTGCCGAACAGCAGGATCAGCACCAGCGTGGCCTTCTGCATCGCCTGCAGCTTGCGTTCCATCGCATAGATGATCGCCATCTGCACCACCGTGGCGGCCATCAGCACGCCGGTGGCGGTGTAGATGTCGGCGAGCTTGTAGGCCCCGAAGAACAGCAGGATCGGGAAGAAGTCGAGGATCAGTTTCATGCAGTCGGATGGTGGCGGGGCCGGAAGAAAAAGGAGAAGGCGCCGCTCAGGGCTTCTTCTGGAAGTCGAGCGAGGCCGAGTTCATGCAGTAGCGCAGGCCGGTCTCGGTCGGTCCGTCGGGGAAGACGTGGCCCAGGTGCGCGCCGCAATTGGCGCAGACATTCTCGGTGCGCACCATGCCGTGCGAGCGGTCGACGATGTTGCGGATCGCGCCCGGCACCGCTTCCTCCGAGAAGCTGGGCCAGCCGCAGCCGGCGTCGAACTTGGTGGCCGACTCGAACAGCTTGGCGCCGCAGCAGACGCAGTGGTAGGTGCCGTCGTCCCAGTGGGCTTCGTACTTGCCGGTGAAGGGGCGCTCGGTCGCCGCATGGCGGGTCACCTCGAAGGCGGCCGGCTCGGCGCCCTTTTCGGCGAGCAGCGCTTTCCATTCGGCATCGGTTTTCTGGACGGGTGTGTTCATGATGAGCAGCTGATTTCGATCGTGGAAGCCCAGTCGGGCGGGAACCCGGCATACGCCTGCGCGCCGGGATGTTCTTCAAATGGGGATTCCAGCAGGGCCAGCAAGGTCGCCACGCCCGAGAAGTCCTTGCGGCCAGCCGCTTCGATGGCCTGCTGGCCCAGGTGGTTCCGCAGCACGTATTCCGGATTGCTGCGCAGCATCAGCTCGGCCGCCTGCTCGCGCGGGGTGTGGGCATGGCGCTCCAGAAACGATAGCAGCCAGGTGTCGAAGCCGGCGCGGTCGATGAACAGTTCGCGCACCGGCTCGATGTTGCCGTCGGCGCGATAGCGGGCCAGGCGGCGCCAGAAGATCGTGTAGTCGGTCTTCTCGGCCGCCAGCAGCTTGAGCACGCCCTCGATCAGCGCGCGGTCGCCGTCGGCCGCGTCGGCGAGGCCGAGCTTGGCGCGCATGCGGTTCTCGAAGGCGTTCGGGAACGCGGCCTTGTACGACTCGAGCGCGGCCAGCGCGAGCTCCTGGTCCTCGATCAGCGGCAGCAGCGCCTGGCCTAGGCAGAACAGGTTCCAGTAGGCCACGTTGGGCTGCTGGTTGAAGGCATAGCGCCCGCCGGTGTCGCTGTGGTTGCAGATGTGGCGCGGATCGAAGCCGTCGAGGAACTGGAACGGGCCGTAGTCGATGGTGAGCCCGAGGATGCTCATGTTGTCGGTGTTCATCACGCCGTGGCAGAAGCCCACGGCCTGCCAGTGCGCCAGCAGGGTGGCGGTGCGTTCGCTCACGGCCTCGAGCAGCGCCGCATAGGGGTTGCCGCCGAAGCGCTCGTTGTGGCGGCAGGCCGGGTAGTAGCGGTCGATCACGTAGTCGGCCAGCGCGCGCAGTTCCTCGTGCTGCTGGTTCGCCGCGAAGTGCTCGAAATGGCCGAAGCGGACGAAGCTGGTCGCCACCCGCGTCACCACCGCGGCGGTCTCGATCTCCTCGCGGCGCACGCGCGCGTCGGAGCCGGTCACGCACAGCGCGCGCGTGGTCGGGATGCCCAGGCCGTGCATGGCTTCGCTGCAGAGGAACTCGCGGATGCTCGAGCGCAGCACGGCGCGGCCGTCGCCCATGCGCGAGTAGGGGGTGCGGCCCGCGCCCTTGAACTGGATCTCGAGGCCGTCCGCGGTTTCGCCGAGCAGGATCGCGCGCCCGTCGCCGAGCTGGCCGGCCCAGACGCCGAACTGGTGGCCGCTGTAGACGCTGGCCAGCGGCCGCGCGCCCTCGAGCGGGATGTTGCCGCTCAGCGCCTCGAGCAGCGCGTCGCTGCGCCAGCCTTCGGGCAGGCCCAGCTCGCGCGCGACCCGCTCGCTGTGGCCGACCCAGTACGGCGGCGTGGGCGAACTCAGCGGGGTGGGGCGCAGCTCGGTGTAGAAGCGCGGCCCGAGCGTGGAGAAGCCGGTGGTGGCCCAGCCCAGGCCCAGGTCGGCGCTCCCGGGCCGGGTTTCGGTCGACGTGGGGCGGTTCTCTTCGGCAAGCAGGCTCGTGGGCGTCATGCCCCGATTGTCCGGCAGAGCGCTAGACCCCTGGCCAAGGGGGGCCTCGGAGGCAAGAAACTAGGCGGCGGCGCGCAACAGCGAGCCGGCCGTGTCGCCGTGCCACAGCCGGGTGCGGTACTGCGCCGGCGGCAGGCCGAACCAGCGCTTGCAGGCGCGGAAGAAGTTGCTGCTGTCGACGAAGCCCAGCAGGTCGGCCACGTCGGTCAGCGTGTGGCGCTCCTGTGCCAGGTACTGCTGCGCCAGTTCGCGCCGGGTGCGGTCGAGCAGCGCCTGGAACGACACCGATTCCTCCTGCAGCCGGCGCTGCAGCGTGCGCTCGGCCAGGCCCAGGCCCGAGGCCACGTCCTGGCGGCGCGGCTCGCCGTGCGGCAGGCGGCGCGCGATCTCGGCGCAGACCAGGGTGCTGGTGGTGGTCTGGCCCAACTGGTCGAGCTGGTCGTCGAGCAGGTGTTCCTGCATCTCGCCGAGCTCGGGGTGGCTGGTGGGCAGCGTCATCGCCAGGTTGGCGGCCGACAGCAGCATGCGGTTGGCCGGGGCGCCGAAGCGCACCTCGCAGCCGAAGGCCTCGCGGTGCGGCCGGTCGTCGTCGGGGGGCGGATAGGCGAACTCGATCGCCAGCGGCTCCATCTCGCGCCGGATCAGCCAGCGGCACTGCATCAGCATGGTGAGCAGGGCGTACTCGACGCGCTGGCGCGGGATCGGCAGGCTGCCGCCCGTGTGCTGCATCACCATCCAGCTGCCGCGCGCCTCGGGCTGCACCGAGAAGGCGGTGGCATCGGAGATCACGGGCATGTAGCGCGCGAGCCGGTCCATCGCCTCGCCGAGATCGACGCAGCAGGCCATGACGTGGGCGACGGTGCCCAACTTGCTGTGGGTGGCGGCCAGGCCGCGGTGCAGGCCCAGCGTGGGCCGGCCCGCGCGCGCCACGGCCAGTTGCCACAGCACGGTGATCTCGTCGACCGGGATGCGCGCGTTCTGCCGCAGCAGCGACTCGGGGTCGAAGCCGGCGTCGCGCAGCAGCGAGGGCACGTCCAGGCCCTCGGCCTCGAACATCCTCAGCACCCCCTCGAGCCATGCCGACGAGCTGGTGCGCAACTCGGGCTGCGGCATGCAGCCCGGACGGCGCGCAGGCCGGCGCGCGTGGCGCGGGTTGGAGGCTCCTGAAGTCATTCGATTGGCTCGCTTGCGATAGCGGTGGAAACGGCACCCGTTCCTAGAATTTTTTTCGGGTTCGGCGGGCCGGAGTATGGCCGCGGGGCACCGATGCAGGAATTCCGATTAACCCGGTGTGGAGACAAACACATGCAAGAAATGGCAACGGCACGAAAAAGCCAGGGTGCGGCAGGACAGAAGACAAGGGTGGCTTCGGCCATCGCCATGGCCGCGATCGCGGCCGCCAGCATGGCCCTCGTGGCCTGCGGCGGCGGCGGCTCGGGGTCGAGCGGATTCTTCCCGGTGGCACCGCCACCCCCGCCGCCGCCCGCGCCGCCACCGGCCGCGGACGGCCCGATGGTGCGCCAGACCACCGCCGGCAAGATCGAGGGCGTGGACGACAGCGCCGGCACCGGCACCTTGTCGTGGAAGGGCGTTCCGTTCGCCCAGGCCCCCGTCGGCGCGCTGCGCTGGGCGCCACCGGCCGATCCCAAGGCCTGGGAGGGCGTGCGCTCCGCCGCCAAGTTCGGCCGCAGCTGTGCCCAAGGCGGGCGCTACTTCAGCCCGGCACCCGGCGAGGCACCCTTCGGCCTCGGCACCCGCGAGGGCTTCGGCAAGCCGGTGGGCGACGAGGACTGCCTCACGCTCAACATCTGGCGCCCGAGCGGCGACGCCGCCAAGCTGCCCGTGATCGTCTACATCTACGGCGGCAGCAACATTTCGGGTTACACGGCCGATCCGGGCTACGACGGCGCGCAGCTCGCCAAGCGCGGCAATGCCGTCGTCGTGACGATCAACTACCGGCTGGGCGTGCTCGGCTGGCTCGACCTGCCGCAGCTCAAGAACGGCGAGGCGAAGAACGACTCGGGCAACTTCGCGCTGCTCGACCAGATGCAGGCGCTGAAGTTCATCCAGGCCAACATCGGCGCCTTCGGCGGCGACGCGGGCAACGTCACGGTGATGGGGCAGTCGGCGGGCGCGGTCAACACCTGGGGCCTGGTGGTCTCGAGCGCATCGGCCGGGCTGCTGCACAAGGCGGTGCCGCTGAGCGGCGGCATGGCCTTCTCGACGCGCGCCACCGCGCAGACCTATTCGAAGGGGCTGCTCGCGGCCATCGCCATCGCCGACGGCAAGGCCGTCGACACCACCTCGGCCAATGCCTGGGTGGCCTCGCAGACCAATGCGCAGATCGCCACCTACCTGCGCGGCCTGCCGGCCGACAAGCTGCTGGCCATCGTGCTCGCGAACCCGCAGCTGGGCAACGCGCCCGCGCCGATCGAGGACGGCACCATCCTGCCCGTGAACTCGCGGGCCGAGGTCGATGCCGGCCGCTTCAACAAGGTGCCGATGCTGATCGGCAACACGCGCGACGAGGGCACGCTGTTCGCCAACCTGTTCGGCACCTTCACGGGGCAGGGCCTGGGCTTCAAGCCGACCGACTACGAACGCTTCGGGCTGCAGTACAACTTCAACCCCGATGCACCGGTCACGCTCACCGAGGCCGACCTGATCAACGCACCCTACCTGCCGGTAGGTAAGCCGCTGACCGGATGGAAGGCGGCCTCGGATTTCGCGACCAACGCGATCTTCCTCAACGGCCTGCCCGCGCAGATCGACTCGGTCGCGAAGTACCTGCCGACCAAGACCTGGTACTACCGCTTCGACTGGAGCCAGCAGGTGGCGCCGTTCAATACCGTCTACGGCGCGACGCACGGCCTCGACACGGTGTTCATGTTCCACAACTTCGGCACCAACATCTTCTCCTTCGCCTATGGCGAGGCGAACCGGCCGGGCCGCGAGGCGCTGTCGGACGCGATGGTCGGCAGCCTGTCCGCGTTCGCGCGCACCGGCGATCCGAACCATGCGGGCCTGGGCGTGACCTGGCCCAACTGGCCGCGCAAGATCATGCTCGACGCCAGCAAGACGCAGCTGCAGAACAGCGCGCCTTGAGCACTGCGCGCACCGGCAAGGCACGCCACCGCGACGGCCATGGCCGTCGGGGTGGTGGCGAAGGTCGCGCGAGGGGCGAGGCGTCTGCATGCTCCGGCGGACGCCAGCTGTCATCCGGACGACAGATCGGTCCTCGCAGACTGCGGGTTTCTGTCATTGTGCGAACGCACATAAATTGCGTGAATCGCCGTAATCTTTGAAACCGCTGAATTTTGTTGAAAGAAGGAGCCTGTAGATGCTGGGTTTGATGCAAGACCGACCGCTTTTGATCTCGTCGCTGATCGAGTTCGTCGAGCGCCACAACGGTGACGGCGAGATCGTCTCGCGGCGGGTCGAGGGCGACATCCACCGCTGTACCTGGAGCGACATCGCATCGCGTTCCCGGCAGGTGGCCAATGCGCTGGACGGCGAGCAACTGCTGTTCAGCGACCGCATCGCGACCCTGGCCTGGAACGGCTACCGCCACCTGGAGCTCTACTACGGCGTCAGCGGCAGCGGCCGCGTGCTGCACACCATCAACCCGCGCCTGCATCCCGACCAGATCGCGTGGATCGCCAACCACGCCGAAGACCAGATCCTGTGCTTCGACCTCACATTCCTGCCGCTGGTGCAGGCCGTGCATGCCAAGTGCCCGACCATCCGCAAGTGGGTCGCGCTGTGCGGCCCCGACAAGCTGCCGGTCGACAGCGGCATCCCCAACCTCGTGAGCTACGAGGACTGGGTCGGCGGCCAGTCCACCGACTACCAATGGCCGGTGTTCGACGAGAACTCGGCCTCGAGCATGTGCTACACGAGCGGCACCACGGGCAATCCCAAGGCCGCGCTCTACAGCCACCGCTCGACCATGCTGCATGCCTATGCGGCGGCGCTGCCCGACGTGATGCGCATCTCGGCGCGCGACTCGGTGCTGCCCGTGGTGCCGATGTTCCACGTCAACGCCTGGGGCATTCCGTACTCGGCCGCGCTGGTCGGCTGCAAGCTGGTGTTCCCGGGCCCGGCGCTCGACGGCAAGTCGGTCTACGACCTGATCGAGGGCGAGGGCGTAACCTTCGCGGCCGGCGTGCCCACCGTGTGGCAGATGATGCTGGGCCACATGCAAACCAACGGCCTGAAGTTCAGCGCCTTGAACCGCACCGTGATCGGCGGCTCCGCCTGCCCGCCGGCCATGATCAAGGCCTTCCAGGACCTGTACGACGTCGAGGTGCTGCATGCCTGGGGCATGACCGAGATGAGCCCGCTGGGCACGCTGTGCACGCTCAAGAACAAGCACCTGAAGCAGTCGCCCGAGGAGCAGCTCGCGGTGCGCCTCAAGCAGGGCCGCGCGATCTTCGGCGTCGACATGAAGATCGTCGACGGCGAGAACAACGAGCTGCCCTGGGACGGCAAGGCCTACGGCGACCTGCTGGTCAAGGGGCCGTGGATCGTCAAGGAGTACTTCAAGGGCGAGGGCGGCGATCCGCTGATCGACGGCTGGTTCCCCACCGGCGACGTCGCCACCATCGATGCCGACGGCTACCTGCAGATCACCGACCGCAGCAAGGACGTGATCAAGTCCGGCGGCGAATGGATCAGCTCGATCGACATCGAGAACATCGCGGTCTCGCATCCGGCCATCGCCATGGCGGCCTGCATCGGCGTCTACCACCCCAAGTGGGACGAGCGGCCGATCGTCGCGGTGGTGAAGAAGCCCGGTGCCGAGGTCACGCGCGAGGAGCTGCTGAAGTTCTACGAAGGCAAGACCGCCAAGTGGCAGATCCCCGACGACGTGGTCTTCGTCGAGGCGATTCCGCTGGGCGCCACCGGAAAGATCCTCAAGACCCGGCTGCGCGAGCAGCTCAAGGACTACAAGCTGCCCGGCCTGTAAAGCGGGTGGGGCGGTGGCCGTGTCGCCTAGGCGATAGCACGGCCACCTCCGCGGCCCGGCTTGCGGGCAATCCCTGTGCGGACGAAAAAAGTGCGCTTGTACGCTGCGGATGCAGCCAATCGGGCAGCCCTTCAACCTGGAGACTCTTCATGCGTTTTGCCCTCAAGTCCATCGCCGTGTGCGTCCTGCTGGCCGGTGCCGGCGCGTCCTTCGCCCAGAAGGGCGAGACCGTCAAGATCGCCTGGCTCGATCCGCTCTCGGGCCTGATGGCCGCGGTGGGCACGAACCAGCTCAAGACCACGCAGTTCCTGGCGGAAGAGTTCAACAAGAAGAACGCCTCGGGCGTGAAGTTCGAGATCATCGGCATCGACAACAAGCTCAGCCCGCAGGAGACCACCGCCGCGCTGCGCTCGGCGCAGGACCAGGGCGCGCGCTACATCATGCAGGGCAACGGTTCGGGTCCGGCGCTCGCGATCATCGACGCGGTCGAGAAGAACAACGCGCGCAACCCGGGCAAGGAACTGCTCTTCATGAACTACGCGGCGGTCGATCCCGACCTGACCAACAGCAAGTGCAGCTACTGGCACTTCCGCGTGGACGCCGACACCTCGATGAAGATGGAGGCGCTGACCACCTGGATGAAGGACCAGACGGACATCAAGAAGGTCTACATCCTCGGCCAGAACTACGCGCACGGCGTGCAGGTCAGCAAGTACGCCAAGGAAAACCTCAAGACCAAGCGCCCCGACATCCAGATCGTGGGCGACGACCTGCATCCGCTGGCCCAGGTGCGCGACTTCGCGCCCTACATCGCCAAGATCAAGGCCTCGGGTGCCGACACCGTGATCACCGGCAACTGGGGTTCCGACCTGTCGCTGCTGATCAAGGCGGCCAACGACTCGGGCCTCAACGTCAAGTTCCTGACCTATTACGCGCCCGGCGCCGGCACGCCCACCGCCATGGGCGCCACCTCCGACGGCAAGGTCTACACCGTGGCCTATGCCCACTACAACATGGGCGGCGACATCCAGCGCCTGCTCGGGGGCTACAAGAAGAAGATGAACGACGACCTCACGCAGGCGTCGATCTACCACGTGTTCGCGCTGCTCGATGCCGCTTTCGCGCAGACCAAGTCGACCGATCCGGTCAAGGTCGCGGCCGCGCTCGAGGGCATGAAGATCAAGAGCTTCAACGGCGAGGTCGAGATGCGCAAGACCGACCACCAGTTGCAGCAGGGCCTGTACATCTCGCGCTGGGAGAAGGCCAGCGCCAAGTACCCCTATGACGCCGAGAACACCGGCTACACCAATGTTCCCGTGAAATATTACGAGTCGTACGTGGCGAGCACGCCGACGACCTGCCAGATGAAGCGCCCCTGAGGCTATTCGTGCGCGCATTTCCTACCCATCGGTAGCAACAGCCTACCGGTGGGTAGAAATTGGAGAAATGCGCTGTCGCCTGCGCGATAGAAACGGGCCTCGCGGCATCTCCCTTACGGGCATTCCCTGAGGGGAGGGGCTGCGAAGGCTTGTACGCTCGTGCAAGGTTTTTTGAATCGGTTTGACCAGGAGATATAGATCGTGAAGTTCGCTCTGAAAATCGCTACCGCAGCCATCCTTGCCGCCAGCGCCGCCGGCGCCCTGGCCCAGAAGGGTGAAACCGTCAAGATCGCATGGCTCGACCCGCTGTCGGGCCTGATGGCCGCGGTCGGCACCAACCAGCTCAAGACCTTCCAGTTCCTGGCCGAAGAATTCAACAAGAAGAACGTGGCCGGCGTGAAGTTCGAGATCATCGGCATCGACAACAAGCTCAGCCCCCAGGAAACCACCGCCGCGCTGCGCTCGGCCATGGACCAGGGCGCACGCTACGTGGTGCAGGGCAACGGCTCGGGCCCGGCGCTGGCCATCATCGACGCGCTCGAGAAGCACAACGCCCGCAACCCGGGCAAGGAAGTGCTCTACGTCAACTACGCGGCCGTCGATCCCGACCTGACCAACAGCAAGTGCAGCTACTGGCACTTCCGCCTCGATGCCGACACCTCGATGAAGATGGAGGCGCTGACCACCTTCATGAAGGACCAGCCCGAGATCAAGAAGGTCTACCTGATCAACCAGAACTACTCGCACGGCCAGCAGGTCTCGAAGTTCGCGAAGGAAAACCTCAAGACCAAGCGCCCCGACGTCGAAGTCGTCGGCGACGACCTGCATCCGCTGGCCCAGGTGCGCGACTTCGCGCCCTACATCGCCAAGATCAAGGCCTCGGGCGCCGACTCGGTGATCACCGGCAACTGGGGCTCCGACCTCGCGCTGTTGATCAAGGCGGCCAACGATGCCGGCCTCAACGTCAAGTTCTACACCTACTACGCCGTCACCAACGGCACGCCGACCGCCATGGGCGCGGCCTCGGACGGCAAGGTCTACCAGGTCGGCTACAGCCACTACAACGCGCCGGGCCCGGTCCAGCCGCTGATGGGCGAGTTCAAGAAGCGTTTCAACGACGACCTCTACACCACCGACGTCTACACGGTCTACGCGATGCTCAGCGAAGCCTTCGTGCGCGCCAAGTCGACCGAGCCGGTGAAGGTGGCCGCCACGCTCGAGGGCATGAAGTTCAAGAGCTTCAACGGCGACGTCGAGATGCGCAAGGCCGACCACCAGCTGCAGCAGGGCCTGTGGATCACGCGCTGGCAGAAGGCCGACGCCAAGAACCCGTACAGCCCGGAGAACACCGGCTACACGCTGGCCCCGGTCAAGTACTACGAAGCCTACGTGGCGAGCACGCCCACCACGTGCCAGATGAAGCGGCCCTCCTGAACGCGGGACGCCCCTGAACGGTCGAGGCCCGACTTCAACACTCGGGCCTTTTTCTTTTTCATGTGATCCGAAAGACCGATGAACGTCGAATTCTTCGTCATCTCGCTGCTCAACGGCGTGAGCTACGGCCTGCTGTTGTTCATGCTGAGCTCCGGCCTCACGCTGATCTTCAGCATGATGGGCGTGCTCAACTTCGCGCACGCCAGCTTCTACATGCTGGGCGCGTACATCGCCTACACGCTGTCGAACATCGTCGGCTTCTGGCCGGCGCTGTTCCTCGCGCCGCTGCTGGTGGGCGCCCTGGGCGCCGGCTTCGAGCGCTACTGCCTGCGGCGCGTGCACAAGTTCGGCCACGTGCCCGAGCTGCTCGTGACCTTCGGTCTTTCCTACCTGATCCTCGAGCTGGTGCAGCTGGTGTGGGGCCGCTCGACCGTGCCCTACGGCCTGCCGGCGCAGCTCCAGGGCCCGCTGTTCACGCTCTACGGCACCCAGTTCCCCAAGTCGCGCTCCTTCATCATGCTGGTGGCGGTGCTGATGCTGGTGTCGGTCTGGCTGCTGCTCACGCGCACGCGCATCGGCCTCGTGATCCAGGCCGCGCTCAAGCACCCCGACATGGTCGAGGCGCTGGGCCACAACGTGCCGCGCGTGTTCATGCTGGTGTTCGGCGGCGGCGCCGCGCTCGCGGGCCTCGCGGGCGTGGTCGGCGGCAACACCTACGTCACCGAGCCGGCGATGGCGGGTTCGGTCGGCTCCATCATCTTCGTGGTGGTGGTGGTCGGCGGCATGGGCTCGCTGGCCGGGGCCTTCCTGGCCTCGCTGCTGATCGGCGTGATCCAGACCTTCGCGGTCGCCATGGACCAGTCGCTGGCCGGCGGACTGCAGGCGCTGGGCGTCGCGGTCAACGACCAGACCTTCGGCTACGAGCTGCTCAAGCTCACCATCTCGCAGGTCGCACCGATCCTGCCGTACCTGTTCCTGGTCCTCATCCTGATCTTCAGGCCCAAGGGTCTGCTGGGCACCCGGGAGGACTGACGCCATGACATCGACCACGCAAGCTTCGCGCTACTACCGCTTCAAGCCCTGGAACATCGGGCGCTACCTGATCTGGGCGCTGTTCGCCATCGCCCTGATCGTCGCGCCGCACCTGTTCAAGAGCAGCCTGGCGCTGACCATGCTCTCGCAGATGGGCTACCTCATCGTCATCTGCCTGAGCTACAACATCCTGCTGGGGCAGGGCGGCATGCTGAGCTTCGGCCATGCCGTCTACGTCGGGCTGGGCTCGTTCATCGCGATCCACACGATGAACCTCGCGAGCAAGGGCGCGGTGCCGGTGCCGCTGGTGCTGATCCCGCTCGTGGGCGGGCTCGCGGGCATGTTCTTCGCGATCCTGCTGGGCTTCGTCACCACCAAGAAGTCGGGCACCACCTTCGCGATGATCACGCTGGGCATCGGCGAACTGGTGGCCGCCATGGCGCTGATGTTCCCGAGCTTCTTCGGCGGCGAGGGCGGCATCACCACCGACCGCGTCTACGGCACGCCCTTCCTCGGCATGACCTTCGGGCCGCAGATCCAGGTCTACTACCTGATCGCGTTCTACTGCTTCGTGTGCACCGCGCTGATGTTCGCCTTCACCGGCACGCCGCTGGGCCGCATGCTCAACGCGGTGCGCGACAACCCCGAGCGCGTGGAATTCATCGGCTACAACACGCAGCGCGTGCGCTACTTCGCGTTCATCATCGCGGGCTTCTTCGCCGGCATCGGCGGCGGCCTGGCCTCGATCAACTTCGAGATCGTGAACGCGGCCGACAGCCTCAACGCGGTGCGCTCGGGCGGCTACCTGCTGTTCACCTTCCTCGGCGGCGCGGTGTTCTTCTTCGGCCCGATGATCGGCGCGGTGCTGCTGGTGTTCGCCTCGATCCTGCTGTCGGAGCTCTCGAAGGCCTGGCAGCTCTACTTCGGGCTGGTGTTCGTGTTCATGGTGATGTTCGCCCCCGGCGGCATCGCGAGCCTGATCATGATGAACCTGCGCGTGGCCAAGTTCGGCAAGTTCGACCGCTTCTGGTGGCTCTACCTCGCGCTCGCCGCGGCGCTGGTGCCGGTGGTGATCGGCGCGGCCGCGCTGATCGAGATGATCTACCACATCCAGCTCAACGCGGCGATGGGCTCGCGGCTGAACTTCTTCGGTGTCTCGCTCGACACCGCGGGCATGGGCAGCTGGCTCGGCGCGGTCGCGATCCTGGCCGTCGGCCTGGGCGCGCTCGAGGTCGCGCGGCGACGCTTCGTGCGGGTCTGGGGCCAGGCCCAGGAAGAGATCGAAACGGAAATCAAGCGTCGGGAGGCGGCGTAACACATGAGCGCTGAATACGCACTGGAACTCAAGGCGCTGCGAAAGAATTTCGGCAAGACCGAGATCATTCGCGGCGTGGACCTCGCGGTGAAGGCCGGCGAGCGCGTGGCCGTCATCGGGCCGAACGGCGCGGGCAAGTCCACGCTGTTCAACCTGATCAGCGGGCGGCTCGCGCCCACCAGCGGCGAGGTGCTGCTCAACGGGCAGCGCATCGACGGCAAGAAGCCCTACGAGATCAACCGGCTGGGCCTCTCGCGCAGCTTCCAGATCACGAACATCTTCCCCAAGCTCAGCGTGTTCGAGAACCTGCGCTGCGGCGTGCTCTGGAGCCTCGGCTACAAGTACACCTTCCTGCGCTTCCTCTCGAACCTCGACGACGCCAATGCGCGCACCGAGGAACTGATCCGCCAGATCGGCCTGGAACGCAAGCGTGACGTGCATGCGGTGAACCTCACCTATGCCGAGCAGCGCGCGCTCGAGATCGGCGTGACCATCGCCGGCGGCGCCAACGTGATCCTGCTCGACGAACCCACGGCCGGCATGAGCAAAACCGAGACCTCGCACTTCATCGCGCTGATCAAGCACGTGACCATCGGCAAGACCCTGCTCACGGTGGAGCACGACATGGGCGTGGTGTTCGGCCTGGCCGACAAGATCGCGGTGGTGGTCTACGGCGAGGTGATCGCCTTCGACACGCCCGCGGAGGTGCGCGCCAATGCGCGCGTGCAGGAGGCCTATCTCGGTTCGTCGGTGGCGGACGCGCAAGGGGCGGGACACTGACATGCTGAAGCTTCACGACATCCACGCCTACTACGGCAAGAGCCATGTGCTGCATGGCGTTTCCTTCGACGTGCAGCCCGGCGAGATCGTCGCGCTGCTGGGTCGCAACGGCTCGGGTCGCTCGACCACCGCCAAGGCCATCATGGGCCTGGTGCATGCCGAGGGCACGCTGCGCTGGAAGGAGCAGGACATCCTGCGCCGCAAGGCCTACGAGATCGCCCACCTGGGCATCGGCTACGTGCCCGAGAACCGCGACATCTTCCCCAAGCTCACTGTGCACCAGAACCTGCTCTTGGGGCAGAAGGGCTCGGGCAAGGGCAGCCGCTGGCAGTTCGACGACATGTACGGCATGTTTCCGCGCCTCAAGGAGCGCCAGCACACCGAGGCCGGCGTGCTCTCGGGCGGCGAGCAGCAGATGCTCACGCTGTGCCGCACGCTGATGGGCGACCCCGACCTGATCATCATCGACGAGCCCACCGAGGGCCTGGCGCCGAAGATCGTCGAGCTCGTGGGGCAGTACCTGCGCACCCTCAAGGACAAGGGCATCTCGGTGCTGCTGATCGAGCAGAAGCTCACCATCGCGATGGCGATCTCCGACCGCGCGCTCGTCATGGGCCACGGCAGCATCGTGTTCGACGGCACGCCCGCCAGCCTGCGCGCCGACGGCGCGACGCGCAAGGAATGGCTCGAGGTCTGAGAAGCGGGATCGGGCAGCCGAACGCAGAAGGAATACCAAAGTTGCGCAGAAGCCGCAGAAAGGACGGCCATTTCCGGCTTCCTTCGCGGCTTCTGCACGCCTTCGCGACTTCTGCGTTCTGCCCCCGCCTTTTTCCCCTTGTCCCACCAGCGACTGCGTGCCATTGTTGCGCCGCGCCAAAGCCCTAGAATCCCCGGAAAAAGAACACTCGTGCTTTTTCTTTTTTCTCTTCACACACCAAGGAACGCAGCATGACGGCTGAATACAAAGTGCTCGGCGATGTCGCCGTGATCACCCTGACCAATCCCCCGGTCAACGGTCTCGGTTTCTCGACCCGCATCGGCATCACCGACGGCCTGTCGAAGGCCCATGCCGACGATGCCGTCAAGGCCATCGTCATCACCGGCGCCGGCAAGGCGTTCTCGGGCGGCGCCGACATCAAGGAATTCGGCACGCCCAAGGCGCTGCAGGAGCCCAACCTGCTGAGCGTGATCCTCGCGCTCGAAGCCGCCACCAAGCCCATCGTCGCGGCCATCCACTCGGTGTGCATGGGCGGCGGCCTCGAGCTCGCGCTCGGCTGCCACTACCGCGTCGCGGCCCCGGGCACCAATGTCGCGCTGCCCGAAGTCAAGCTGGGCCTGCTGCCCGGCGCCGGCGGCACGCAGCGCCTGCCGCGCGTGCTGGGCGTGGAGACTGCCCTCAACATGATCGTGAGCGGCGAGGCCGTGAAGTCCGAAGTGCTCGCCAGCCTGCCGGGCCAGAAGCTGTTCGACAAGCTCGCCGCCTCGCCCGAGACCGTGTTCGACGAAGCCGTCGAGTTCGCGAAGTCGGTCGCGGCCAAGGGCGGCGACCTGCCGCTGGTGCGCAGCCTGCCGTGCCGCCATCCGCAGGGCGATGCCTACTTCCAGTTCACCAAGAACATGGTCGGCGGCATGTCGAAGAACTACCCGGCGCCGCTCAAGTGCATCGATGCCGTGCAGGCCGCCACCAAGCTCAAGTTCGACGAGGGCATGGCCGAGGAACGCCGCCTGTTCACCGCGCTGATGTTCACGCCCGAGTCGCTGTCGCTGCGCCACCTGTTCATGGCCGAGCGCGCCGCCTCGAAGATTCCCGACGTACCCGAGGACACGCCCAAGCGCGAGATCAAGTCGGTCGGCGTGATCGGCGCCGGCACCATGGGCGGCGGCATCTCGATGAACTTCCTCAACGCGGGCATCCCCGTGAAGATCCTCGAGATGAAGCAGGAAGCGCTCGACCGCGGCATCGCCACCATCAAGAAGAACTACGAGGCCCAGGTCAAGAAGGGCAAGCTCAAGCAGGACAAGTACGAGCAGCGCATGGCGCTGCTGAGCACCACGCTGAGCTACGACGACCTGAAGGACGCCGACCTGATCATCGAGGCCGTGTTCGAGGAGATCGGCGTCAAGGAGAAGGTCTTCAAGGAACTCGACCGCGTCGCCAAGAAGGGCGCGATCCTGGCCTCGAACACCTCGACGCTCGACGTCGACAAGATCGCATCGTTCACCGAGCGTCCGCAGGACGTGGTCGGCATGCACTTCTTCAGCCCGGCCAACGTGATGAAGCTGCTCGAGGTGGTGCGCGGCAAGCAGACCGCCAAGGACGTGCTCGCCACGGTCATGGCCATCGGCAAGAAGATCAAGAAGACCTCGGTGGTCTCGGGCGTGTGCGACGGCTTCATCGGCAACCGCATGATCGAGCAGTACAGCCGCCAGGCCGGCTTCCTGCTCGACGAGGGCGCGACGCCGCAGCAGGTCGACAAGGCGATCGAGAAGTTCGGCTTCGCGATGGGTCCGTTCCGCATGGGCGACCTGGCCGGCAACGACATCGGCTGGGCGATCCGCAAGCGCCGCGCCGTCGAGCGCGCCGACATGAAGTACAGCCGCACGGCCGACAAGCTCTGCGAGCTGGGCCGCTTCGGCCAGAAGACCGGGGCAGGGTGGTACGACTACCAGGCCGGCAAGCGCGACGCGATCCCCTCGGAACTCGTCAACAAGATGATCGAGGACCACCGCAAGGAACTGGGCATCACGCCGCGCAAGATCTCCGACGAGGAAATCGTGCAGCGCCTGGTCTATGCGCTGGTCAACGAAGGCGCGCACATCCTCGAGGACGGCATCGCCTCGAAGTCGGGCGACATCGACATGGTCTACCTCACGGGCTACGGTTTCCCGATCTGGCGCGGCGGCCCGATGCACTACGCCTCGCAGGTGGGCCTGTACAACGTGGCCGAGACCATGAAGCGCTTCGCGAAGAACCCGCGCGACGACGCCGAGTTCTGGCAGCCCGCGGCGCTGATCCAGAAGCTGGTGGCCGAAGGCAAGTCCTTCGGCTGATCGTCCGGGACCGCGACCGCCCATGTTGAAACGCATCCTCCTGGGACTGCTGCTGGCGCTCGTCGCGCTGGCGGCGGTCGTGGCGGTCAAGACCTGGACCACGCCCTCGCGCCAGCTCGCGGTGGCGCCCGCGCCCAAGCTCGACATCGACCTGCAGGCCGCCGCCAAGCGGCTCGCGGGCGCGATCCCGATCCGTACCGTGTCCAGCCTCGACGACCCGGCCGCCAACCTGGCCGAGTTCGACAGGCTGCATGCCTACCTCGAGCAGAACTTCCCCAAGGTCCACGCCACCCTCAAGAAGGAAGTGGTGGGCCAGAAGGCGCTGCTCTACACCTGGACCGGCAGCGATGCCGCGGCCAAACCGATCGCGCTGATGGCGCACCAGGACATGGTGCCGATCGCGCCGGGCACCGAGAAGGCCTGGAGCGTCGATCCCTTCGGCGGCGAGATCAAGGACGGCTTCGTCTGGGGCCGCGGCACGCTCGACAACAAGGGCAACCTGTTCGCGCAGATGGAGGCCATCGAGCTGCTGATCGCCAGCGGCTTCAAGCCCCGCCAGACCATCTACCTCGTGATGGGCGACGACGAGGAGGTCAGCGGCCTGCGCGGCGCGCAGCCGATCGCCGAGCTGCTCAAGTCGCGCGGCGTGAAGCTGGACTGGGTGCTCGACGAGGGCCTGCTGGTGCTCGACGGCGTGCTGCCGGGCCTGAGCAAGCCAGCGGCGCTGATCGGCCTGGCCGAGAAGGGCTACGCCACCTTCTTCCTCTCGCTCGACACCGCGCCCGGCCATTCCTCGATGCCGCCCGCGCACAGCGCGATCGGCAGCATGAGCGCCGCGCTTGCGCGGCTTGAGGCCAACCCGATGCCCGGCGGCATCCAGGGCGTGGCGGGCCAGATGTTCGGCACGCTCGCGCCCGAGATGAGCGGCATCAACCGCGTGATGCTGTCCAACCTCTGGCTCACGGCGCCGCTGGTCGAAGGCCAACTGCAGAAGAGCCCGAGCAGCAACGCGATGCTGCGCACCACCACCGCGCTGACCATCGTGCGCGCCGGCAACAAGGACAACGTGCTGCCCGGCCGCGCCGAGGCCGCCGTCAACTTCCGCGTGCTGCCCGGCGACACCATCGACAGCGTCGAGGCCCACCTGCGCAAGCAGCTCGGCAACGAAGAGATCAAGATCAAGCGCTACCCCGGCAACTCCGAGGCCTCGCCGGTCTCGCCGACCGACAGCGCCGGCTACCGCACCATCGAGCGCTCGGTGCGCCAGTCCTTCCCCGACGCCATCGTCGCGCCCGGCCTCATGACCGCGGCCACCGATTCGCGCCACTTCTCGATCCTGAGCGACGCGGTGTTCCGCTTCTCGCCCTTCCGCATGAAGAACGAGGACCTCGCGCGCTTCCATGGCACCAACGAACGCCTCGCGATCTCGAACTACGGCGAGATGATCGGCTTCTATCACCAGCTCCTGCGCAACACCTCGGCTGCGCAGCCCCAGTAAACCGGCTTCCCCTTCCATCTTCGAAAAGGACCTCACCATGACCAGCGCCGTCATCGTTTCCACCGCCCGCACGCCGCTCGCCAAGAGCTGGAAGGGTGCTTTCAACATGACGCACGGCGCCACGCTCGGCGGCCATGCGGTGCAGCATGCGATCGCCCGCGCCGGCATCGAGGCCGCCGAGGTCGACGACGTGATCATGGGTTGCGCCACGCCCGAAGGCGCGACCGGCTCGAACATCGCGCGCCAGATCGCGCTGCGCGCCGGCTGCCCGATCACCACCTCGGGCATGACCATCAACCGCTTCTGCTCCTCGGGCCTGCAGACCATCGCCACCGCCGCCCAGCGCGTCATCGCGGGCGAGGGCGACGTCTACGTGGCCGGCGGCGTCGAGAGCATCTCGTGCGTGCAGAACGAAGCCAACAAGCACATGCTGGCCGACCCCTGGCTCGTGAAGCACAAGCCCGAGATCTACTGGAACATGCTGCAGACGGCCGAGCAGGTCGCCAAGCGCTACAACATCGGCCGCGACGCCATGGACGAGTACGGCGCCGCGAGCCAGCAGAAGGCCACCGCCGCGCTCGAGGCCGGCCGCTTCAAGGACGAGATCGCGCCGATCACCGTGCTGGCCGGCGTGGCCGATCCCGTGATGGGCCTGCGCACCAAGGAAGTCACGATCGAGAACGACGAAGGCATCCGCCCCGGCACCACCAAGGAAGGCATCAGCGGCATCCGCTCGGCCATTCCCGGCGGCCTGATCTCGGCCGGCAACGCCAGCCAGTTCTCGGACGGCGGCGGCGCCTGCGTGGTGGTCGACGAGAAGTACGCCGAGCGCAAGGGCCTGAAGCCGCTGGGCCGCTTCCTGGGCTTCGCGGTGGCAGGCTGCGAGCCCGACGAGATGGGCATCGGCCCCGTCTTCGCGATCCCCAAGGTGCTCAAGCGCCTGGGCCTGACGGTCAACGACATCGACCTGTGGGAGCTCAACGAAGCCTTCGCGGTGCAGGTGATCTACTGCCGCGACAAGCTCGGCATCCCGGCCGACCGCCTCAACGTGGACGGCGGCGCCATCGCCGTGGGCCACCCCTACGGCGTGAGCGGCCAGCGCCTCACGGGCCATGCGCTCATCGAAGGCAAGCGCCGCGGCGCGAAGAAGGTCGTGGTCACGATGTGCATCGGCGGCGGCATGGGTGCCGCGGGCGTGTTCGAGGTGATCTGAGCTTCGTCCTGAACCGCTGAATTCGGACTTCCGGACGCAGAAGTCGCGAAGGTTACGCAGAAGTCGCAGAAGAGAAACCAGAATTTTCATTGGTTTTTCTCTGCGACTTTTTCTTGGCTTTCCGCGCCTTCCGCGCTCGCTGTCCGACCCCGATCCCGCTTTCCTGGAACACACCATGAGCCTGCGTCCCACCCTCGATTTCCTGCTCTACGACTGGCTGCATGCCGAAACGCTGGCCTCGCGCGAACGCTTCGCCGACCACTCGCGCGAGACCTTCGACGCGGTGCTCGACACCTGCGAGCGCATCGCGCGCGAGAAGTACGCGCCGTTCAACCGCACCGTCGACACGCAGGAGCCGCACTTCGACGGCGAGAAGGTGATCCTGCCGCAGGCCACGCACGACGCGCACAAGGCCTTCGTCGAATCGGGAATGATGAGCGCGGCGCAGGACTACGACATCGGCGGCATGCAGCTGCCCTACACGGTGCAGGCCGCGGCCAACAGCTTCTTCGCGATGGCCTCGGTGAGCATCGGCTCGAACATGCTGACCAGCGGCAACGCCAACCTGCTGATGGTGCATGGCACCGAGATGCAGAAGGAGGTGTTCGCCAAGAACGAGTTCTCCGGCCGCTGGGCCGGCACCATGTGCCTGTCGGAGCCGCAGGCCGGCTCCTCGCTGAGCGACGTGGCCACGCGCGCCGTGCCCGACGGCGACGGCTTCCAGGACGATCCGCTGGGCCCGCGCTACCGGCTCACGGGCAACAAGATGTGGATCTCCTCGGGCGACCACGAACTGACCGAGAACATCGTGCACATCGTGCTCGCCAAGATTCCCGACGAGAACGGCAAGCTGGTGCCGGGCACGCGCGGCATCTCGCTGTTCATCGTGCCCAAGCGCATGGTGAACACGCAGGGCGAACTCACGGGCGAGCGCAACGACGTGGCGCTCGCGGGCCTCAACCACAAGCTGGGCTGGCGCGGCACCACCAACACGCTGCTGAACTTCGGCGAGGGCAAGTACCCGGTCGGCGGCAAGGCCGGCGCGGTGGGCTACCTGGTCGGCGCGCCCGGCAAGGGCCTGCACTGCATGTTCCACATGATGAACGAGGCGCGCATCGGTGTCGGCACCGCCGCCACCATGCTCGGCATGGCCGGCTATTACGCCTCGCTCGACTACGCGAAGAGCCGGCCGCAGGGCCGCCTCGTGAAGAAGCCCGAGGGCGGCGAGGCCAAGGTGGTCAAGGACTCGGCCGGCCCGCAGGTGCGCATCATCGAGCACGCCGACGTGCGCCGCATGCTGCTGGCGCAGAAGGCCTATTGCGAGGGCGCGCTGGCGCTCGAGCTCTACTGCGCGCGGCTGGTCGACGAGCAGAAGACCGGCGACGAGCAGGCGGCCAACGAGGCGCGGCTGCTGCTCGAAGTGCTGACCCCGATCGCCAAGAGCTGGCCCAGCGAATGGTGCCTCGAGGCCAACTCGCTCGCGATCCAGGTCCATGGCGGCTATGGCTACACGCGCGACTTCCCGGTCGAGCAGTACTGGCGCGACAACCGCCTCAACATGATCCACGAGGGCACGCACGGCATCCAGGCGGCCGACCTGCTGGGCCGCAAGGTGCTGATGGAGAAGGGCCGCGGCCTGCAGCTGCTGGCGGGCCGCATCACCGAGACCATCGGCCGCGCCGCCAAGGCGCCCGCGCTGGCCGCCCATGCCAAGGCGCTGGGCGAGGCGCTGCAGCGCGTGGGCAGCGCCACCGAGGCCGCCTGGTCCACCGGCGACCCGGCCGAGGCGCTGGTGAACGCGGTGCCGTACATGCAGGCCTTCGGCCACACGGTGCTGGCCTGGCTGTGGCTCGATGTGGCGCAGCGCGCGCTCGAACTCGACCCGGCGCAGGCCGCGCCCGCGACTGCTGGCAAGATGGCGGCCGCGCGCTATTTCTTCCACTACGAGCTGCCCAAGAACGGCGCCTGGCTCAACGTGGTCGAGAGCCGCGATCCGACCTGTACCGCCTTGCCCGAAGAGGCATTCTGATGCCCGCCATTGCCATGACCCCTCCCACTCCCGCCAAGCCACCGAAACCGCATGCCACGCTCGAGAAGTGGATCTGGATCCTGATCTACGGCGGCCTGTTCCTCGTCATCCTCGGCATCGCCACCGGCCGCACCGAGCCGGCCACCGGCTGGGCCATGGCCGTGCCCGGCGGCATCGCGACCGCCGTGGGCTTCGTGCTGATCTACGTGCGCTCGCGCATGAACGACAAGTAAGGACCGAGGCCATGCTCAGGCACATCGTGATGTGGAAGTTCAAGGCGCACGCCGAGGGCGCCGACAAGGCCGCCAACCTCGCCAAGGCCAAGGCGCTGCTCGAGGCTTGCGCGACGCTGTCGCCGGGCACCGTGCGCTTCGAGGTCGCGCTGGCCCAGCCGGGCCTGGAAGCCACCTACGACCTGATCCTCAACTCGGAATTCACCGACGCCGCCGCGCTCGCGGCCTATGCCGAGCATCCGCAGCACGTCGCGCTCAAGCCCTTCATCGGCGCCGTGCGCGAAGCCCGCCAGTGCATGGATTACGAGCTCTAACCCCCGAACACCACCGACACCCGGAGACATTCCCATGACCGCCCGCACCACCCAGCAACTGTTCGACCTCCGCGGCAAGACCGCGCTCATCACCGGCGGCTCGCGCGGCCTGGGCCTGCAGATGGCCCATGCGCTCGGCGAGGCCGGCGCGAAGATCATGCTGAGCTCGCGCAAGGCCGACGACCTCGAGCAGGCCGCGGCCGAGCTGCAGGCCGCCGGCATCGACGCGCGCTGGATCGCCGCCGACTGCGCGAAGGAAGAGGACACCCGCCGCCTGGCCGAGGAGACCCTGCAGCGCCTGGGCGCGATCGACATCCTCGTGAACAACGCCGGCGCGAGCTGGGGTTCGCCGGCCGAGAGCCACCCGGTCGAGGCCTGGGACAAGGTGATGAACCTCAACGTGCGCGGCTATTTCATCCTGTCGCAGCACGTGGCCAACCAGTACATGATCCCGAAGAAGAGCGGCCGCATCATCAACATCGCCTCGATCGCGGGCCTCAACGGCAACCCACCCGAGATGCAGACCCTGGCCTACAACACCTCCAAGACCGCGGTGATCGGCTTCACGCGCACGCTGGCGGCCGAATGGGGCAAGTACAACATCACCGTCAACGCGATCTGCCCGGGCTTCTTCATGACCAAGATGGCGGCCGGCCTGATCAAGTCGCTGGGCGAGGAGAAGATGGCCGCGCAGGCGCCGCTGGGCCGTCTGGGCGACGACGAAGACCTCAAGGGCCTGACGCTGCTGTACGCGAGCGATGCCGGCAAGCACATCACCGGCCAGTGGCTGGCCGTCGACGGCGGCGTGAGCGTGGTGCTGGGCGCGGCCTGAACACGTTCTGAAGCAATGACCCAAGACTCCGACGACATCAACATCCGCTCGTACACGAGCCAGATCCCGTTCGCGCGCCACCTGGGCTTCGAGCTCGTGAAGTTCGAGAACGGCGAATCCGAGATCCGCTACACGGCCAAGCCCGAGCACCTCAACACCTTCGACGTGACGCACGGCGGCGCCTGCATGACGCTGCTCGACATCACCATGGCCGCGGCCGCGCGCAGCGTGACGCCCGAGACCGGCGTGGTCACGATCGAGATGAAGACCAGCTTCATGCAGCCCTCGGTCGGCCCGCTGCACGCACGCGGCACGCTGATCCACCGCACCGCCACGCTGGCCTTCACCGAGGCCAAGATCTACGACGAGCAGGAGCGCGTGTGCGCCCATGCCACCGGCACCTTCAAGTACGTGAAGCGCCGGCTGCCGACCGGCCCGGCGAGCGCCAACGCGATGCGCCCGCCGTCGACCGACTGACGGCGAACACCACGAGGGCGGCGGACAGCGTTCCGCCGCCGCAGTCCGAAGGCGCCTCGCGCGCCGCCATCCAGTTTCCAGGAGACACGACCATGCCGACCAACAAGCAGCAGATCCTCGACAACCGCCCCGAGGGCGAAGCCGTCGCGAGCAACTTCAGGCTCGTGACCGCGCAAACCCCGGCGCTCCAGGACAAACAGGTGCTGGTGCGCCACCACTTCATGAGCCTCGACCCCTACATGCGCGGGCGCATGAACGACGCCAAGAGCTATGCCCAGCCGCAGCCGCTGGGCCAGGTGATGCAGGGCGGCACCGTGGGCGAGGTGGTCGAGAGCAAGCATCCGAAGTACGCCGTGGGCGACAAGGTGGTGGGCTTCGGTGGTTGGCAGGAATACAGCGTGGTCGATGCCTCGCAGCCCGGCGCGCTCAAGAAGGTGGACACCACCCACGTGCCGCTGTCGCACTACCTGGGCGCGGTCGGCATGCCGGGCGTGACCGCCTGGTACGGGCTGGTCAAGATCATCGCGCCCAAGGCCGGCGAGACCGTGGTGATCACGGCCGCCAGCGGTGCCGTGGGCAGCGCCTTCGGTGCGCTGGCCAAGGCGCGCGGCTGCCGCGTGGTGGGCATCGCGGGCGGGCCCGACAAGTGCAAGTACGTGACCGACGAACTGGGCTTCGACGCCTGCATCGACTACCGCCAGCATCCCGACGTCAAGACCATGAGCGCGGCACTCAAGGAAGCCTGCCCGAACGGCATCGACGGCTACTTCGAGAACGTCGGCGGCTACATCTTCGACGCCGTGCTGCTGCGCACCAACGCCTTCGCGCGCGTGGCGCTGTGCGGCATGATCGCGGGCTACGACGGCCAGCCGCTGCCGCTCGCGAACCCCGCGCTGATCCTGATCAACCGGCTCAAGGTCGAGGGCTTCATCGTCAGCGAGCACATGGAGGTGTGGCCCGAGGCGCTGGCCGAGCTCGGCGCGCTGGTGGGCAGCGGCAAGCTCAAGCCGCGCGAGTCGATCGCGCAGGGCATCGAGGCCGCGCCCGAGGCCTTCCTGGGCCTGCTCAAGGGCCGCAACTTCGGCAAGCAGCTGGTCAAGCTGATCTGAGAGAAGAGAACGCGAAGGAGCCGGCCATGGACGCGACCCACGAGGTATTCAACCAGCCGGCGCCACTGGCCGGCTACAACCTCTTCGACACCAACCGGCCCCTGCGCGATGCGTTGAATTTCAATGCGCCGCAACTGCCGACGGAGTCGCTGCGGCAACTGGGCGAAACGCTGGGTTCGGCCGACATGCAGACGCATGCGCGGCTGGCCAACGTGCACACGCCCGAGCTGCACACGCACGACCGCTTCGGGCGGCGCATCGACGAGGTCGAGTTCCATCCGAGCTACCACCTGCTGATGACCGCGGCGGTGGGCGCGGGCCTGCACGGCACGCCCTGGCGCGCCGAACCCGGCGCGGCCGCATCGCCCCATGTGCTGCGCGCCGCGGGCTTCATGCTCTTCACCGAGCTCGAGCCCTCGATGCTGTGCCCGATCTCGATGACCTACGCGGCCACGCCCGCGCTGCGCGACAACGCGGCCGTGCATGCCGACTGGGGCGCGAAGCTCGGCAGCCTCGTGTACGACCCCGCGCTCAAGCCGGTGGCCGACAAGGCCGGCGTGACCATGGGCATGGGCATGACCGAGAAGCAGGGCGGCTCCGACGTGCGGGCCAACACCACGAAGGCGGTGCGCGCGGACAGCGACGGCTGGGGCGAGCGCTACGAGATCACGGGCCACAAGTGGTTCTTCTCGGCGCCGATGTGCGATGCCTTCCTGGTGCTGGCGCAGGCGCCGGCCGGGCTCAGCTGCTTCTTCCTGCCGCGCGTGCTGCCCGACGGCTCGCGCAACGCGATCCGCATCCAGCGCCTGAAGGACAAGCTCGGCAACAAGGCCAATGCCAGTTCCGAGGTCGAGTTCCACGGCGCCAGCGCCTGGCTGGTGGGCGAGGAGGGGCGCGGCATTCCGCAGATCCTCGAGATGGGCACGATGACGCGGCTGGACTGCGCGCTCGGCACCAGCGGGCTGATGCGCCAGGCCCTCGCGCTCGCACTCAATCACACGGCGCAGCGCAGCGCCTTCGGCAAGCCGCTGATCGCGCAGCCGCTGATGCAGAACGTGCTGGCCGACATGGCGCTCGAGAGCGAGGCCGCCACCGCGCTCGCGATCCGCCTCGCGCGCGCCTTCGACCGGCCCGCCGACGAGCACGAGCGGCTGATGGCGCGGCTCTTGACGCCGGTCGCCAAGTTCTGGATCTGCAAGCGCGGCAGCCTGCTGGGCCAGGAGGCGATGGAATGCCTGGGCGGCAACGGCTACGTGGAGGAGGGCGGCGAGGGCGTGATGGCGCGCGTCTACCGCGAGATGCCGCTCAACTCGATCTGGGAGGGCGCGGGCAACATCATGGCGCTCGACCTGCTGCGCGGCCTGCGCAAGGGCGACGCGGTGGCGGCGCTGGCGCACGAACTGGCGCCCGCGCGCGGCCAGCATGCGGCGCTCGACCGCCTGGCCGACGCGCTGCCCGCGCGCATCGAGGCGATGGCCTCCGAGGTCGAGGCGCGTCGTCTGGCACAGGACGTGGCGCTGGCCGTGCAGGCTTCGCTGCTCGCGCAGACCGCGCCGCCGGCCGTGGTGGGCGCGTTCTGCGCCTCGCGCCTCGGCGGCGACTGGGGCCATGCCTTCGGCACGCTGGGCGCGGGCACCGATTTCGATGCGATCGTGCGGCGCGCGCAGCCGGTCTAGAAGAACACTGTCTCCCTCTCACAAGGAAAAACCACGATGGCCGATCTGATCCTGCACCACTACGCGACCTCGCCCTTCTCGGAGAAGGTGCGCCTGATCCTCGGCGCCAAGCAACTGCCGTGGAAGTCGGTCTTCATCCCGCCGATCATGCCCAAGCCCGACGTGGAGGTGCTCACGGGCGGCTACCGCAAGACGCCGTTCCTGCAGATCGGCGCCGACATCTACTGCGACAGCGCGCTGATCGCCGACGTGCTCGAGCACCTGCAGCCCGCGCCCACGCTGTACCCCGAGCCCGAGAAGGGCATGTCGCGCATCCTCGCGCAGTGGGCCGACACCACCCTGTTCTGGGCCGCGATGGCCTGGAACCTGCAGCCCAAGGGCGCGGCCGAGGTGTTCGCCAAGGCGCCGCCCGAGGCCGCCAAGGCCTTCGGCGAGGACCGCGCGAAGATGAGCGCCGGCAACATGACGCGGCTGCGCCCGGGCGATGCCACCAGCGCCTACAAGTCCTATCTGCGCCGGCTGTCCGACATGCTCGACGACAAGCCCTTCCTGCTCGGCGAGGTGCCCAGCATCGCCGACTTCGCGGCCTACCACCCGCTGTGGTACACGCGCCGCATCGAGGCGGTGAAGGGCATTCTCGACCTCACGCCCGCGGTGGTCGACTGGATGAACCGCATGGCGGCCATCGGCCATGGCACGCCCGACAAGTTCGGTGCCGACGAAGCCATCGCCGTGGCCAAGGCCGCAACGCCGCATTCGCTGCTGACCGACAGCACCTTCCAGGACGACCACGGCATTCCGCTGGGCAGCGCCGTCACCCTGCGCGCCGAGAGCTTCGGGCTCGAGGAAACGCCGGGCACCCTGGTGGCGGCCACGCGCACCCACTACACGCTGGAGCGCAACGGCGAGCGCACGGGACGGGTGCATGTGCACTTTCCGCGCATCGGCTATGTGCTGAAGAAGGCGGAGAGCTGAACTCACCGGGCCGGCTGATCGCCGGCCCGACGGTCCCGGTCAGTCCACCGTGTGCGAGCCCAGGCCGTCCGCGGTGTCGATGGCAAGGGGGAGATCAGGCCCCCATTGCTCCGAGGGATTGAAGGGCAGCCTCGGGTTGCGGTCGCCGGCCTTCACCTCGGGCTTGCGGCGCAGCGTCTGATTCACCGTGCTGATTTTTTCGTGGGTCCAGGCGGTTCCAGGGTCCACGCCGACCTGGCCGAAACGGTCGATGACCGTGCCCGACTTTTCCAGTGTCAGCGCATCGTCGCCGTTGTAGTTGACCACGCTGCTGATGATCGTTCCCGCGGGCTTGAACTCCGGGTCGGCACTGCTGTTCGCGAGCACCAGCGTCTTGTTTTTTGCCAGCGTGCCGCTCAGGACCTGCGTGCTGGTCGGCGTTCTCGTGCCATTGGCATAGAGCCTGATCGTGTACAGGCTCAGGTCCAGTGTCGAGTCGGTCGGGTTGTAGAGCTCGATGGCCTTGTTGTTCGAGCTGCCTTCGATGTACTCGCTGAAGAACAGGTCGGGCGGACCGGGCGGGACGAACTCGATCTTGCTGACCGTCACGGTGCTGGATCGCGTGGCGACCCGGCCAGAAGAGTCGGTCAGGGTGATCACGACGGGGAAGCTGCCCGCTGCCGCATAGGTGTGCGTGAACGTGCCGGTGCCCGGCGCGGTCGTCGCGGCGCTGCCGTCGCCCCAGTCGACCGTGAGCGAACTCAGCGTGGCGCCGGCGCCGGGCTGGGCTTCGGCGATGGTCACGGCATAAGGGTCCCCGGCCTCCACGGCCTCGGGGATCGAGCCGTTGAGCGTCGGCAGCGTCACGGCCGCATCGGCCGCGAGGTTCAGCCCCACCAGCACCGGGTCGTGGTCCGAGGCGCGGAACGGCGTGGGCGCGTAGCGGTCGTCGGTCGTGAAGTCGGTGTTGTAGTCGAGCGCGGTCGGCTCGTCGGCATTGATGTGCCACACGCCGACACCCGCGACCTGCGTGGCCAGCGAGCCCGAGGCATAGGCATGGTCGAGCGCGCCGGTCTCGCCGCCGAACACGTAGGTGTAGCGGTCGTTGGCGGGCATGCGCTTGAGCAGGCTCTCGTTGCCGGCCGACTCGAGCACTTTCGTCGGGTCCTCGAGCAGGTAGCTGTTGAAGTCGCCCATCATCAGCACGTCGGCTTCGCCCTGCGCCTTGAGCTTGGCGACGAAGCTGTTGAGCGCCGTCGCCTGCTGGGTGCGCGCGAGGTTGAAGCAGCCCTGGCCCAGGTCGATGTCGCCCGTGCCCGGGCAACTGCCCTTGCTCTTCAGGTGGTTGACCACGAACCAGAAGCCGCCGTGGTTGCCCACCGCGCTGAAGCGCTGCGCCAGCGGCGGCCGGCCGCTGGGCGCGACGTAGTCCGTGAGGTCGGTGCCGGTGGGGAACACCAGGCCGCCGACGCGCTGCACCTTCGCGGGCTTGTAGAGGATGTCGACCTTGATCGCGTCGGTGCCGAAGCTGCCGCTGCGCACCGAGGCGTAGGTGCCCGCGCCCAGTCTGGCGTTGAGCGCGGCCACGAGGTTGTCGGTCGCCACGTCGGTGTTCTGGATCTCCATCAGGCCGATCACGTCGGCATCGAGGCCCGCGATGGCGGCCACGATCTTGGCCTGCTGGCGGTCGAACTCGGTGCGGTTGTTGGCGCCGCGGCAGTTGCCCGCGCTCACGGCCTCGCTGCCGAGCGTGCAGCCCTGGCCGGTCTGGCCCGCGGCGTTCTCGCCATTCTGGAAGGTGGTGAAGTAGTTCAGCACGTTGAGGCTCGCGACCTTCAGCGCACCGCCGACCGCGGGCGCGGTGGCCGGGCGCGGATTGGCCTGCGCGAAGCTGGTCGCCTCGGTCGGCTGGATCCGGTAGGCCGCGAAGTTGTGGCTCAGGATGCCCGTGACCTTCTGCGTCGTGTCGCCCATGCGGCGCGTGCCGTCGGTGCCCGCGGCGCTGAGATAGGGGATGGGGTTCGGGTTCTGGCGCGAGCCGCCGTCGTCGAGCACGATGCGCGCGAGCAGGTTCTGCTCGTGCGTGGCCGTCGCGTTGCCGTTGGTGGAGTTGAACTGGCGCCCGTTGAGCGCCAGCACCAGCTGGCCGTAGCGGCCCAGCTCGAACAGCTCCGACACGGCCAGCGGCTGCGCGATCTCGACCAGCATGTCTTCGTAGCGCTCGAGCGTGGACTCGTCGGCCACGGGCAGCGTGATCGGCGTCGGCGCGATCGCGAGGCCCGAGCCGCAGATGGAGACGGCCACGGGCTTGTCGCTGCTGCCCGCGATCTGCGTGATGCTGTCGGGCTTGGCACCGGCGCCCGCGGTCTGGCCGAACTCGGTGACCGTGCCCGAGACCTGCACGTAGTCGCCGACCGCCACGCGCGTGGCGTTGGCCGGTGCGTAGACGAAGAGGCCCTCGGAGGTCAGCGGATCGGCATCGGGCACCAGCGACTGCACGAAGAAGCCGTTGAGCCGGGGATCGCCGGTGCCGGTGGCCTGGAAGTCGCCGACCACCACGCCGCGCACGGTCACGGCCTGCTCGGCCATCGGGCTCAGGTGGCCCGTGCCCTGCACGGCGGGAATGGCCGCGAGCGGCGCATCGGCCGGAATCGCGGCGGCGCAGGTCGGTGCCGGCGGCGGCGGTTGCACGGGCGGTGGCGCGGTGTCGGTGGGCGGCGGAGGAACGAAGGGGAAGACGCCTCCGCCGCCACCGCCGCCGCACGCGCTCAATGCGACGACCGCCGCGAGTACCAAAGTTCTGAGTTGCCAGGTCGGCCTCGGCGCTGCATGGATCATGGGAAATTTCCTGGATGGATGAAGGTCCGGCGAGCGGGCTGCGGCGGGTTATAGGCAGCTTGTATGTAGCTTCGGAGACATCCTTCGGCCCTGTCGGCCCATGCGTAAACCAAAGGCTTCGCGCTGCGTCGCACGAACGACAGCCGCGTGCGCGCCGACGCGCTCTAATGCTCGGCGCAGAGCCATTCCAAAGGAACGTATCCAATGATTCAGGACTTCAAGGGCAAGACCGCCGTGCTCACCGGCGCGGGCTCGGGCTTCGGACTCGAATGCGCGCGCATCGGCGCGGCGCGCGGCATGAATCTCGTGCTGGTCGACGTGCAGCAGGACGCACTCGACAAGGCCAAGGCCGAGATGGAAGCGGCCGGCGCGCAGGTGCTGGCGCGCAAGGTCGACGTGTCGGACGCGGCGCAGATGGAAGCGTTGGCCGCCGCCGTGAAGGAGCGCTTCGGCGCGCCGCACTTCGTCTTCAACAACGCCGGCGTGGGCGCGGGCGGCCTGGTGTGGGAGAACACGGTGGCCGACTGGGACTGGGTGCTCGGCGTCGACCTCTGGGGCGTGATCCACGGCGTGCGCCTGTTCGTGCCGATGATGCTCGAGGCCGCCGCGAAGGACCCCTCGTACCGCGGCCACGTGACCAACACCGCGAGCATGGCCGGCCTGCTGACGCCGCCGAACATGGGCATCTACAACGCCGCCAAGGCCGCGGTCGTGAGCCTCACCGAAACCATGTACCAGGACCTGAACCTGGTCACCGACCAGATCGGCGCCAGCCTGCTGTGCCCGTACTTCGTGCCCACCGGCATCACCAGCAGCGAACGCAACCGGCCCGATGCGCCCAAGCAGAGCGAGCTCACCAAAAGCCAGCTGATCGGCCAGGCCATGAGCAACAAGGCGGTGAGCAGCGGCAAGATCACGGCGGCCGAGGTCGCGGCCAAGGTCTTCGAGGCGATCAGCGACAACCAGTTCTACGTCTTCAGCCATCCGAAGGCGCTGGGCAACGTGCGCAGCCGCATGGAGAACATCGTCTCGATCACCAACCCCGCGGATCCCTTCCTCGAGCGGCCCGAGATCGGCGCCAAGCTGCGCGAGCAGTTGCGCGCGCCCTGACGCTCAGGCCGCGGCCTGCCGCAGCGCCACCGCCACCAGCACGGCCGACGACAGCGTGGCCGCGGCGGTGCGCACGCTGTTCCACAGGGTCCAGGTCCGCAGGTAGCTGTTCCACAGCGCCTCGGTGGGCGCGGCGGCCAGCTGGTCGTTGAGCGGCACGTTGAAGACCATGGTCACGCCGAAGCAGCCGAGCACGTAGAGCAGGGCGCCCAGCAGCACCAGCTGCGAGTCGGTCTGCGCGATCGAGAACAGCGACCAGATGGCAAGCCCGATGCCGAGCACGGCCGTGCCCATGAACAGCGCCATGAAGCTCGGCGTGATCACGGTCACGTTGATCGCGTTCATCGCGCGCATGCCCTCGGCCGGCGGCACACGTGCCAGCGCGGCCATGATGAAGGACGAGAACGCGTAGAACATGCCGGCGACGAGCGCGCTAGACAGCGCGCCGGCCAGCACCAGCACGCTCAGCAGCTTGCCGCTCACGATGCGGCTCCCCAGACGCCGGTGGGCGCGGTGCGCGCGAGGTAGTCGGCGAAGTTGCGCGGCGGCCGGCCCAGCGCGCGTTGCACGCCGTCGGCCACCGGCGTGTTGCGGCCGTCGAGCACGGTCTTGAACAGATAGATCACGAGCCACGCGAGATCGGGCGGCAGGCCGGCCTGGCCCAGCGCGGCCGCGTAGTCGTCCATGGTCACGATGCGGCAGCCGATGCCGCGGTGCGCGGCCTGGCCAATGCGGCGGATCGCCTCGGGAAAGTCCAGCGCCTCGGGGCCGGTCAGTTCGTAGAGCTGGCCGCCATGGCGCCCGCCCTCGGGATCGAGCAGCGCGGCGACCGCGATCTCGGCGATGTCGTCGGCATCGACGAAGGGCTCGGGCGCGAGGCCCTCGGGCAGCGTGATCTCGCCGGCGACGATCTCCTCGAGAAAGTAGTTCTCGCTGAAGTTCTGGAAGAACCAGCTCGCGCGCACGATGGTCCAGTCGAGCGCGGTGGCGCGCAGCGCGTTCTCGGCGTCCTCGGCCTCGGGCTCGCCGCGGCCCGACAGCAGCACGGTCTTGCGCACGCCGGCCTTGGCGACCGCTTGGTAGAAGGCGTTCACGGTCTCGACCGCGCCGGGCACGCAGAGGTCGGGCTGGTAGGCGATGTAGACGGCGCTCACGCCCTCGAGCGCCGGACCCCAGGTGGCACGGTCGTTCCAGTCGAAGGCGGGGCGGGCGTTGCGCGAGCCGGCGCGCACCGCATGGCCGGCGGCCTGCAGCAGGGCCATGACGCGCGCGCCGGTCTTGCCATGGGCGCCCAGGACGAGGATGGGACGTTCATCGTCCCGCGTCTGCACTGTGGTCTGATCGATTGCCATCTCGGAATCCTTGGGTTAATGTGAGGACTGCTCACATAAAAATGATATTCCCTCACATTTCGAGCGTCAACCGTTTTTTCGAGTCCGATCCGCCATGAATTCCATCGCCACCGCCTCGGCCGCCCGCAAGAACCCCACGCAGGAGCGCAGCAAGGCGCGGGTCGAGCTGATCCTCGAATGCGCCTCGGCGCTGATCGAGCGCGGCGGCAGCGACTCGCTGAAGATGAGCGAGGTGGCCGCGCGCGCCGGCATCTCGATCGGCTCGCTCTACCAGTACTTCCCCGACAAGAGCGCGCTGATCCGCGTGCTGGCCGAGCGCATCAACCTGCACAGCCGCGGCTGCATCGAGGAGGGTTTGCGCGAGGTGCACGACCTCGCGAGCCTGCGGCTGGCCTTTTCGGCGCTGGTCGACCGCTATTTCGAGATCGTCAGCGCGCGGCCCGTGATGCGCGACATCTGGAGCGGCATGCAGGCCGACCGGCAACTGCTCGGGCTGCAGATCGCCGAGAGCCGCATCGCCGGCGGCATGCTGGCCGAGGCCATGCGCAAGGTGCACGGCGATGCCGATCCAACGCGCAGCGCGCAGATCGAGCAGTCGGCCTTCCTGATCTGGGAGCTGGGCGAGGCCACGATCCGCCTCGCGATCGGCGTGGCGAGCGAGGAGGGCGCGGCGCTGGTCGCGGCCTACAAGCGCATGGCGCTGCGCGAGATCGCCGAGCCCTTCGAGGATTGATCAACTCGCCTGCGACGCGATCCAGTCCCAGACCGCGCGCACCGCCGGCTCGTGCTCGCGCCCGTTCGCGGTGGCCAGGAAGTAGCGTCCGGTATCGAGCGCCGGCCCGAAGGGCTGGACCAGCGCGCCGCTGCGCAGTTCCTCGGCCGCGAGCGTGAGGCTCAGCAGCGCCACCCCATGGCCGCCGAGCGCGGCCAGGATCGCATGGGTCTCGTCGGAGAACGAGAGCTCGGCCTCCGGCGCCTCCTTGGCCGACTGCTTCGCGGAGCGCCCGCGCGGCGGCGCCATGCCCGCTTCCTCGAACCAGCGCGGCCACAGCGCCGGCGCATGGGCCTGCGGCTGCCAGTCGCAATGGATCAGCCGGTGCCGCGGCAGGTCTTCCACGCGCGCCAGGCCCAGCATCGGGCTGCACAGCGGCGCGTAGCGCTCGGGCATCAGCGCGCGCGCCGCCAGGCCCGGCCAGCGGCCGCTGCCCAGGCGCACCGCGATGTCGGCCTCGCCGCGCGCCAGGTCGACCACCGTGTCGCTCGCATGCAGCCTGAGCTCGATGCCCGGGCAGGCCGTGCGGAAGGCCGCCATGCGCGGAATCACCCAGCGCGCGGCGAAGGCGGTGTTGGTGCTCAGCGTGACAGCCTGGGTGGCGGCCGGCCGGCGCAGCCGCTCGACGCCGGCCTCGAGCGCGTCGAAGCCCTGACGCAGGTCCTCGAACAGCCGCTCGCCCGCGGGCGTGAGCGCCAGTTGCCGCGTGAGCCGGCGAAACAGCGGCTGGCCCAGCGTGTCCTCGAGCGCGCGCACCTGGTGGCTGATGGCTGAGGGCGTGACCGACAGCTCGTGCGCCGCGCGCAGGAAGCTGCCATGCGCCGCCGCGGCCTCGAAGGCGCGCAGCGCGAGCAGCGGCGGCAATCGCCTGGGCGCCCTGACAGATGAATGCAGCTCGTTCATTGGAGGAAAAACGATCGTTTGTGAGGCGGCGGCGAGGCCCATAGATTCTGGCTACGCCTCGGCCGATCGCCATTCTGGCATCGCGAGACGAAAGACATCTATTCACTCATCTCAAGGACCCCCGACCATGTCCCTCCGACTGCTCCACATCGACACCAGCGCCCGAGCGGGCCGTTCCGGCACCGATCCCCATGGCTCCCACTCGCGCCGGCTGTCGGCCCGCTTCGTCGAGCGCTGGCATGCGCTGCGGCCCGGCGACGCGGTCGAGCACCTCGACGTCGGCCAGCAGCCGCCGGGCTTCGTCGATGGGCGCTGGATCCATGCCGCCTTCACCGCGCCCGAGCAGCGCGAGCCATGGATGACCGAGCGCCTGGCCGAGAGCGACCGCCTGGTCGACCAGTTGCTGGCGGCCGACCTCGTGGTGGTCGGCCTGCCCATGTACAACTTCGGCGTGCCGGCGCAGTTCAAGGCCTGGATCGACAACGTGGTGCGCGTGGGCCGCACCTTCGGCTTCGACCGCGCGCGCGGCGCCGTGCCGTACTGGCCGATGCTGCCGCCCGGCAAGCGGCTGGTGCTGCTGGGCGCGCGCGGCGACCACGGCTATGGACCGGGCGGCCGCATCGCGCACATGAACCATGCCGAGGCGATGGTGCGCACGGCCTTCTCGTACATCGGCCTGACCGAGGTGCACGAGGCCGCGGCCGAGGGCGACGAGTTCGGCGGCGCGCTGCTGGCCGACTCGCTGGCCCGGGCCGAGGCCGAGGTCGACGCACTGGTGGATGCGCTTGCGGGGGCGGCCGCAGCCCCGGCGGCCGGGCAGGCACTGGTTGCCGCCTGACGGGAGGACGCGGCGGCTGCATCCGTTCGGGCCGCCGCCGCGTATGGGGAAGCGGAGGTGTATGACGTTTCTCACCTTCCGCTGACCGACGAACGCACCGATACTCGCCCCAGGTCGCATGAGCCGGCACGGAACCCCGGCGCGCCACTGGCCTTCCCATCTCATTCATGACCCCTTCGCGACCGTTCCATCGCCGCTTCGGACTCCATACCCGCGTCAGCCTCGGCGTCGCCGCCGTGGTGTTGGCCGCGACCGTCGCGATCGCGATGGTCGCGCTGCAACTGGTGCGCGGCAGCCTGCGGGCCTCGATCACCGGCGAGCAGTTCGCGCGCGTCTCCTCGATCGCCACCGGCGTCGACCAGAAATTCGGCAGCCGCCGCATCCTGCTGCAGACCTTCGTCGACAGTGTCGAGGCGCAGAACTTCCAGGACGGCCGGCCGCTGCAGGCCTTCCTCGAGCGCCACAAGTCGCTGCGCCTGGCCTTCGACAACGTGGCCTTCCTCGACCTCGACGGCAACCTGGTGGCCAACCTCAGCAACGCCAGCCAGGTCGGCACCATCAACATCCGCGACCGCGCCTACTTCCAGCAGACGGTGCAGTCGGGGCTGGGCCTGATCTCGCGGCCCTACCGCAACCGGTTGAACGGGCTGGCGCAGATCGCCATCACCGAGCCGGTGCTCGATGCGCAGGGCAAGGTGCGCTTCGTGATCTCGGGCGCCATCAACCTCAAGGACCGCAACATCCTCGGCGACCTGGCCGACGTGCGCTTCGGGAAGACCGGCTACCTGTTCATCCTCACGGCCGACGGCGTGGTGGTCGACCATCCCGACGCGGCGCGCATCCTGAACCGGCTGCCGACCGAGAACGGCGCCAATCCCGAGATCCGCCGCGCGATCGCGGGCTTCGAGGGCACCAGCGAGGGCATCGACGAATCGGGCGTGCGCGGCCTGTTCGCGTTCCAGCGCACCGACCAGACCAACTGGATCGTCGGCGCCATGTACCCGAGCGACGAGGCCTTCGCGCGCATCGATGCGATCGAGCGCGTGGCGCTGGGCGGCGGGCTGGTGGCGGCGCTGCTCGCGGGCGCGCTCGCGCTGGGCTTCGTGCGGCGGCGCCTGACGCCGCTGGCCGCGCTGCACGGGCGCATGCAGTCGGCGCAGGATCCGGCCGCCGGCGTGCCCGAGCCGCCGGCCAGCTATGCGCAGGACGAGATCGGCGAGCTCGCGCGCAGCTTCGACCAGTTGATGGCGCAGCAGCGCGCGAGCGAGCAGCTGCTGGCGCGCTCCGAGGCCCAGGTGCGCACCATCGCCGACAACATCCCGGCGCTGGTCTCGCATGTCGATGCGGCGCTGCGCTACACCTTCGTCAATGCGCACGTGAAGGCGATGCACGACGACGGCGAGCTCGTCGGCCGCCCGATGCCCGAGGCGCGCGGCGCCGAGGACTTCGCGGTCGTCGCGCCGTACTACGAGCGCGCGCTGCGCGGCGAGACCGTGATCATCGAGAAGGCCGGCAACCCGGCGCGCGGCGTCGGCGACCGCACCTACAAGGCCCACTACATCCCCGACCGCGACACCGAGGGCGTGGTGCGCGGCGTGTTCGCGATGACCTTCGACATCACCGACGAGGTCAACGTGCGCAAGGCGCTGACCGAGCAGGAGCGCCGGCTGCGCGACGTGACCAACAGCATCCCGGCGCTGGTCGGCTACTTCGACCGCGAGGAGAACTGCCTGTTCGCCAACAGCCGCGCGCGGCGCCTGGCCGACCTGTTCGACGGCCCGCTCGCGGGCGTGAGCCTGCGCTCCTCGCTCGGCGATGCGGTGTACGCGCAGATCCGGCCGCACCTGCCCTCGGTGCTGGCCGGCAAGAACGCGCACTTCCCGGTCGACGCGCCGATCCAGGGCAGCGACGGCCATTTCCAGACCCACCTGATCTCCGACATCAACCTCGAGGGCGAGGTGCTGGGCTTCTACCTGATGGCCTTCAACATCACGGCGCTGAAGGAAGCCGAGCTGCGCGCCGCCGAGAGCGAGCTGCGGCTGCGCGCCATCACCAACAGCATGCCGGCGCTGATCACCTACATCGACCGCGAGGAGCGCATCACCTTCGCCAACGCCACCAGCCACGAATGGCTGGGCCTCGGGCCCGCGCAGGTGGAAGGGCGCCATCTCGAGGAGGTGGCGGGCCGCGAGGTCTACCTGTCGCGCCGCCCGATGCTGGCGCGCGCGCTGGCCGGTGAGAAGGTGGAGTTCGAGGCGCGCACGCAGCGCGCGGGCTACGACCGCGTGACGCAGGTGATCTACGTGCCCGACACGCGCAGCGACGGCAGCACGCACGGCATCTTCTCGCTGGCGCTCGACATCACGGCGCTCAAGCTGGTCGAGCGCCAGCTGATCGAGCTCGCGCGCATCGACACGCTGACCGGCCTGCCGAACCGGCTGGCCTTCAACGAGTTCCTGCCCGACGCGGTGCTGCGCGGGCGCATCACCGGCCATTCGCTGGCCGTGATGTTCCTCGACATCGACCGCTTCAAGGCCATCAACGACACGCTGGGCCATGCGGTGGGCGACGCGGTGCTGGCCGAGTACGCGCGCCGGCTCAAGGCCTGCGTGCGCGCCAGCGACATGGCGGCGCGGCTGGCCGGCGACGAGTTCGTGCTGGTGATCGAGAACCTCAAGCAGCGCGAGGCGGTCGCGGCCGTGGCCTCGAAGATCGTGGCGCAGATCAACCACCCGGCCTTCCGCGTCGACGGCCAGCGCATCGAGGTCGCGACCAGCATCGGCATCGCCTTCCACGGCCCGGCCGAGTCGGCCGTCACGGCGGCCGAGCTGCTGGCGCGCGCCGATGCCGCGCTCTACGCCGCCAAGGCCGCAGGCCGCAACCGCTATGCCTTCTTCGTGCCGGGCGAGGGCAGCCAGGGCAAGGCGGCCTTCCCGCAGACGCCGCCGTCCTTCCTCGAGCCGCCCGAAGGCGAAGGCTGACGAGGCGAGGGCGCGGGCAGGGCGCTCGCCGACTTGCCTGATCCTGCGAAGAGTCCGAGCAGCGGACAGGGGCTCGTGATGGCTATAGCATGCAGCCCTTCGCAATCCGTGCCCGTGCCCCGTGCGCTTCCCGCGCCCCGATGTGCCCCGACGCACCGCGCTCCCCTGGAAGTCCCGCGTGACACCCGAAGCCCCACCCACCAAGACCACCCACCGCCCGCTGGTCATCGCGTCGATCATGGCGTCGATGGCCATGGTCGCGATCGAGGCGACCATCGTCTCCACCGTCATGCCGCAGATCGCCTCCGAGCTCGGCGGGCTGCATCTCTACAGCTGGGTCTTCGCCTCGTTCCTGCTCGCGCAGACCGCGATGACCGTGGTGTTCGGCAAGCTCTCCGACCTCTACGGGCGCAAGCCCGTGATGTTCGTGGGCATCGCCATCTTCCTCATCGGCTCGCTGCTCGCGGGCTTCTCGTGGTCGATGCCCGCCATGATCTGCTTCCGGCTGATCCAGGGCATCGGCGCCGGTGCCATCCAGCCGGTGGCGCTGACCATCGTGGGCGACCTCTATCCAGTGCGCGAGCGCGGCAAGGTGCAGGGCTACCTCGCGAGCGTCTGGGCCGTGTCGGCCGTGCTCGGGCCGATGCTCGGCGCGCTGATCGTGCAGAAGCTCTCGTGGGCCTGGATCTTCTGGATCAACGTGCCGATCGGCATCGCGGCCGCGCTGGGCTTCTGGGCCTTCCTGCACGAGACCCCGGCCACGCGCCGCGCCTCGATCGACATCGTGGGCGCGGTGCTGTTCGCCGCCGGCATCGCGGCGCTGATGATCGCGCTCACCGAGTTCGGCATCGGCAACGACGCCTCCGCCTGGGGCTGGACCGCGGCCTTCGCGCTCACCGTGGTGCTGTTCGTGTGGCAGGAGCGCCGCGCGGCCGACCCGATGGTGTCGTTCAAGCTCTGGGGCGCGCGCGTCATCGCCACCGTCAACGGCGCGGCCCTGCTCGCGGGCATGGTGCTGATCGGCATCACCACCTTCCTGCCGATGTACGTGCAGGTGGTGCTCGAACGCTCGTCGGTCACGGCGGGCCTCACCCTGACCATGGTGATGCTGGGCTGGCCGATCGGCGCCACGCTGACCTCGCGCATCTTCCAGCGCGTGGGGCTGTGGCGCATCCTCGTGGCCGGCGCGGCCTTGATCCCCGTGGGCTGCGCGAGCTTCGTGCTGCTCGCCGCGGGCAGCACGCCGGTGCTCGCGGGCGTGGGCTCGTTCGTCATCGGCCTGGGCATGGGCCTGCTGAGCCTGAGCTCGCTGATCCTGATCCAGGAGTCGGTCGACGTCGCGCAGCGCGGCAGCGCCACCGCCTCCAACGTGTTCTCGCGCAACCTCGGCAGCGCGCTCGGCGCGGCCTTCTTCGGCGCGGTCTTCAACTTCGGCCTCACGCGCGCCGACGGCCGTCTCGCCTTCACCGACGAGCAACTGCGCCTGCTGCTGCAGGGCCCGGCCTCGCCCGCGGCCGGCGACGCGGCGCTGCGGCTCGCGCTCGGCGGCTCGCTGCACCTCACCTTCGTGATGATGCTGGTGGTGGGCCTCGCGGTGTTCGCGCTCTCGCTGTGGCTGCCGCGCGAAGCCACGCAGATGCATGCGCTCGCACGGCGCGAAGCCGCGCCGAAATAGCGGCCGCCCAGGCTCGCTGACCGCGCCCTGACCACGGGGCGCGAAACTGCAAATCCGTTGCTTTTACGGCGTGCCGCGCACGCCGCGCACGCTCGTGCGCTCGATGTTTCCGAGGGCGAAAGAAAGCGCTAATGCGGGCCTAAGTCTGCTGCCTTCGGACTGACATTTGGCAAAACCACCATCGACCGGTCCTTGAATCAAGGGCCGCCGGATTCGGCGAATCCGTGCGTCCGTTCGCATTCCCCAACGATCGAGAGTCGACTTTGAAAACCATCCACAAGATCAAGACCGGCATGCTGTGCCCCGTACTGACGGTGCTCGCGGCCTCCGTGCTCAGCGCCTGCGGCGGCGGTGGCGGCGGCGGTGGCTTCGCCTTCCTCCCGCCTGGCGACCAATCGGGCAATGGCACCGGCACCACGTTCAGCGGCGTGGTGTCGGCCAGCGCCTTCAAGCCCGGCAGTGCCACCGATCCGACGATCTCGGCAGGCTATTACGCCAATGCCACCGTCTGCGTCGACAAGAACGACAACGGCCGCTGCGACGACGGCGAGGTCGGCACCAAGACCGATGCCAACGGCAAGTTCTCGCTCGTGCTGCCTGCCGCCGCGGCGCTGATCGCCGACATCGGCACCAGTGCGAAGAACACCGCCACGCAGGCGGCCGTGCCCACGCGCGAAGTGCTGCGCATCCGCGCCGAACAGGTGGCAGAACAAGGCAGCAGCGTGGTCGTGAGCCCGCTGTCGGCCGAAGTCGCTCGCCTGGTCGATGCCAACGGCTCGAGCTATGCCGCCGAGAAGAAGAATCTCGCGGCCCGTATCGGCGTCTCGGAGTCCGCCGTGCTCGGCGATGCGGCCAGCGCCAGCGGCAAGACGCAGACCGCGCTGCTCTCGGAATCGAACGCGCTCAACAACCGCTTCGCCTATGCGACCACCAAGCTCGACCGCGGTGACCTGTTCCCCGATGCCCTGGCCTCGGTCGGCGGCGATCCGACGCTGGGCGGGAAGTTGCACGTGAGCAGCGTCACCGCCAACGTGCCCGAGACCCGCAAGGCGATCACCTTCGCGCAGTCGCAGCAGGCCGCCTTCAACATCGAGGGCATTCCGCGCTACGACCACATCTTCATCGTGATGCTCGAGAACAAGGCCAGCTCGTCGATCGTGAATTCGGCCTACGCGCCGAAGATCAACGCCTACCTGAAGGCCGGCAACCAGCTCGTGAGCTACTACGCGACCGGCAACCCCAGCGAGCCGAACTACACCGCGCTCGGCGGTGCCGACGACTGGGGCATCACCGACGACAGCCAGTGGAACTGCGATGCGACCGGTGCGAACGCCGTGCAGGACCTCCCGCTGCCCGACAAGATCAGCATGCCGGCCCAGCGCAGCTCGCCGTTCAACGCGACCTGCATGCAGACCGCAGGCGTCAACCACAACATCGTCGGCAAGCCCAACCTGTTCAACGCGATGACGGCGGCCGGCCTGACCTGGCGCACGTACAGCGAGTCGATGAACCCGGGCCAGGACTTCCGCATCGACAGCGTGAACGACAGCAATGTCAGCGCCAAGGACAACGTCTACGCGCCGGGCACCGTGGGCCCGAACACCACGACGCTCGGCGATGCCACGCTGACGCTGCCGCTGCCCGCGGGCCTCTACAAGACCAAGCACCACCCGGGCATGGCTTACCAGAACGTGCGCAGCGCGCCCGAATGGAAGTACAGCAACCGCACCATGGGCGGTGGCCAGTGGGACGCCGCGCTCAAGAACAGCACCACCTACGACATTCCCGCCGACTACGACTACGACCAGCTCGGCACCGACCTCGCCAGCGGCAACGTCGGCAACCTGAACTTCCTCGTGCCCGACCAGTGCGACGACATGCACGGCATCACGGTGAAGGGGACCAACGGTGCGGGTGCCTCGGTCAGCGCCAGCGACTGCGGCAGCGTGGCGAACAACGTGTCGGCGACGGCGGTCTCGCCGATCATCACGCGCGGCGACAACTACGTCGACTACACCGTCAAGCGCATCCAGGCTTCCGATCTCTGGAAGAACCCGAACAAGCGCGTGGCGATCGTGCTGATGTTCGACGAAGGCAATGCCACCGGTGGCTTCAACTCCTGCTGCGGCTGGAACCCGTTGAAGAAGAACGTCACGAGCAACGTGCCGGCGCCGCTGAAGCGCAATGACGACGGCACCTGGTCGCAGGACACGAGCATCAACAACTACCAGTCCGGCAACCGCGGTCATGGCGAGAGCATCTTCGGCATCCTGAGCAACCAGCCCGACGCGCCCAAGGGCATTTCGGACAGCGACGCCTACAGCCACTTCTCGTTCGTGCGCACGCTGCAGGACATGTTCCAGCTTGCCGACCCGGCCATCGACAGTTCGTACATGAACCGCTCGAAGTACACCGAGGCCTTCGTCTCGGACAACATCCTGAACCTGCCGGAGTACGCGGGCAGCGCCGACACCCACTTCGACAGCGTGCGGCCGATCAACCACGCGTTCGTGGCGCCGGTGAGCTACACGCAGAAGCAGTCGGCCGACGCCGCGCTTTCGCCGCAGACCGGTCCGGACGGCAGCCAGGTCAACGTCTGGTCGCTGAAGCAATGAGGTTGTCCATCGCGACCGCCGCTGCTTTCTTCGGAAGCGCGGCGATTGCGGTGGCGCTGACCGCCTGCGGCGGGGACGGCGGCAGCGGGGGGAACCCCGTTGCAGCGGTCCCCGCCGTGGCGGCTTCCGCGCCAGCCGCTACGGCCCCGGCCGCCAATGCCAGCCACCTGAGCCTCGCTGCCCAGGTGGGCCAGAAAATGTTCTTCGACAAGAGCCTCTCGGGCTCGGGCGCGATGTCGTGCGCCAGCTGCCACGATCCCGGGCATGCCTATGCCCCGGCCAACGACCTGTCGGTGCAGCTCGGCGGCGCCCACATGGACCAGGCCGGCCTGCGCGCGGTGCCCTCGCTGCGCTACAAGGACATCACGCCGCCCTATGCCGACCTGCTCGACAACCCCGACGGCATCAGCGTGCCCGGCCCGGGTGGCGGCCTGACCTGGGACGGTCGCGCCCCGACGCTGGCGGCGCAGGCGCGCATTCCGCTGCTCGACCCGATCGAGATGGCGAACGCAAGCACCGCCGACGTGGTGAAGAAGCTCCAGGCCGCCGACTATGCGCCGTTGATCGCCAAGGCCTTCGGCGACAAGGTGTTCGACGATCAGGACGCCGCCTTCGAAAGCGCGATGAAGGCCCTGCAGGCTTTCCAGCTCGAGGACGAGAGCTTCCACCCGTACAGCAGCAAGTTCGATCTCTACGCGAGCAACAAGATCGGCGGCCAGCTCACGCCGGCCGAAGCGCGCGGCCTCAAGGTGTTCACCAGTCCCGAGACCGGCAACTGCGCTTCGTGCCATTACCAGGGCGCGGGACTCAACGGCAGTTCGGCGCTGTTCACCGACTTCTCGTACGAAGCGATCAGCGTGCCGCGCAACGCGGCCATTCCCGCCAACAAGGACCCGGCCTACTTCGACATGGGCGTGTGCGGCCCGATCCGTACCGATCATCTGCCTGCGGGCGTCGGAGCGGCAGACAGCTTCTGCGGCATGTTCAAGGCGCCGACCCTGCGCAACGTGGCGACGCGTACCTCGTTCTTCCACAACGGGGTGATGCACTCGCTCGCACAGGTCCTGCGCTTCTACAACACGCGCGATACCAATCCCGAAATCTGGTATCCGACCGTGGGCGGCAAGCCCAAGGCGGTCAACGATCCGGGCTTTCCCGACTATGGCCTGATCACCACGCAGTACGTCGGCGGCAAGGTGCGCAAGTACGACGATCTGCCGCGCGCCTACCGGCCCAACATCGACACGCAGATGCCGATGGACGGCCGCCGCGCGGGCTCGAAGCCGCCGATGTCCGAACAGGACCTCGCCGACCTGACCTGTTTCCTCAACACCCTGAGCGACGCCGACACGAAGCCGGCGACGCCGCCCGATCCAGACGCCTGCCTCCATTGATTTCCATGAACGAATTCCTCAAGAAACTTTTCCTGCAGCGCGCCTTCATGCCGGCCGCTGCCGTTGCCACCCTTGGCGCCGTGGCGGCTGTGTTGCTGGCCGGCTGCAGCCACGGGCCGCAGGCCGACCTGCAGACCTTCACCGCCGCGATGAACACCTACCTCGCGCAGCGTGGCGACCTGTGCCTGGGCAAGGAGCACTGGCCGATCGACGTGACGCAGCGCGAGATCCGTGCCCATGGACGCAATGCGGTGCAGATGCCGGTCCTGGAACACGTGGGGCTGGTGCGCTCGACCGAAGCCAGTGTCCAGGCCAGCGAGGACCAGCCCGAGTCCGCCGTCACGCGCTACGTGCTGACCGACGAAGGCCAGAAGTACTTCCTGCCGCGCCAGGGCGCGCATGACTTCTGTGCCGCGCGGCTCGCGCTCGACAAGGTCGTGAGCTGGGAACTGCCGAAGGGCGCGAAGGAGGGCGAGGAAGCCGTCGTCAGCTACACCTACAAGGTCGACGCTGCGTCCTGGACCGGCGACGCCGACGTGCGGCGCGTGTTCCCCATGGTCGACCGCGTGGTGCGCGGTGCCGGCACCATGCAGCTCAAGCAGGCCTTCCGCCGTACCGAGGCCGGCTGGGTCCCGAAGGACGGCTGACGAGCCCTGGCCCATGGAAAGCGTGTTGCGTTTCTCCCCCGCGCTGAGCGACTGGGTACTGCAGAACCTGAAGCGAGGCTGCACGCCGGCCGAGGTGGTGCGGGCCATGCAGGCGCAGCAGATGCCCGAGTCGGCCGCCCGGACCATCGTCGACGCATTCGTGCTCGCGCTGCGTACCGGCAGCCCGCCGCCGGTCGATAGGGTCGAGGTGGCCGAGCCTTATGCGCACGAGGCCTCGCGGCTCGCGCCCGGCCATGTGATCCGGCTCGCGGACCGCACGGTGCGCGTGGCCGCGCGCATGGACCGGCCGGCGATTGCGGTACTTCGCGACGTGATCGATGCCGAGGAGTGCGAGGCGTTGATCGCGATGGCCAGGCCGCGGCTCGCGCCCTCGACCACGGTCGACCCGATGAGCGGACGCGCGCGCAGCGGCGCGCACCGCAGCAGCCTCGGCATGTTCTTCCGCCTGCGCGAGAACCCGCTGGTGGCACGCATCGACGAGCGGCTGGCGGCGCTGATGGGGTTGCCGGTCGATCACGGCGAGGGCCTGCAGATCCTGTACTACCCCGAAGGCACGCAGAGCCTGCCGCACTTCGATTTCCTCGTGCCCTCGAACCCTGCCAACCAGGCCTCGTTGGCGCGCAGCGGCCAGCGCCTGAGCACGCTGGTGAGCTATCTCAACGACGTGGAGGAGGGCGGCGAGACCGTCTTTCCCGAACTGGGCTGGTCGGTCGCGCCGCAGCGCGGCCACGCGGTGTACTTCGAGTACGCCAACCGCCATGGCCAGGTCGACACCGCATCGCTGCATGCCGGCGCGCCGGTGAAGCGCGGGGAGAAATGGGTGGCGACCAAGTGGATGCGCTCGCAGCGCTTCATGGCGGCCGGCGAAGTCAACCGGCCGTTGCCGGGGAGCTGATCGGCACCGCCACCGGGCTGCGCTCCGCGAACTGCCCGTTCCAGTACGGGTAGTAGGGATAGGGCGGCGCGATCGCGCTGGCCGTGTCGAGCCGCGCCATCTGCGCGTCGCTCAGCTGCCAGCCGAGCGCGCCGAGGTTCTGCGTCAGCTGCGCCTCGTCGCGCGCACCGATCAGCACGCTGGCCACCGTGGGCCGCTGCAGCAGCCAGTTGAGCGCGATCTGCGCGTGGGTCTTGCCGGTCTCCTCGGCCACGATGTCCATCGCATCGACGACGCGGTAGAGGCGCTCGTCGTCCACCGGCGGCGCGAAGCCGGCGGTCTCGTGCAGCCGGCTGCCCGCGGGCAGCGGCTGGCCGCGCCGGATCTTGCCCGTGAGGCGGCCCCAGCCCAGCGGGCTCCAGACGATCGCGCCCACGCCCTGGTCCAGGCCCAGCGGCATCAGCTCGAACTCGTAGTCGCGCCCCACCAGCGAGTAGTAGGTCTGGTTCGCCACGTAGCGCTCGAGGCCGAGCCGGTCGGAAGCGGCGAGCGACTTCATCAGTTGCCAGCCCGAGAAGTTCGACATGCCGATGTAGCGCACCTTGCCCGACTTCACGAGCGCGTCGAGCGTGCCCAGCACCTGCTCGACCGGCGTCATCGCGTCGAAGGCATGCAACTGCAGGATGTCGATGTAGTCGGTGCCCAGCCGCTTGAGCGCGGCCTCGGTCGCGCCCACCAGGTGGTGGCGCGAGGCGCCGACCTGGTTCGGACCGTCGCCGGCGCGCAGCGAGAGCTTGGTCGAGACGATGGCCTTGTCGCGCCGGCCCTTGAGCGCGGCGCCGAGGATGGTCTCGGAGGCACCGTTCGAATAGACGTCGGCGGTGTCGAACAGGTTCACGCCGGCGTCGAGCGCGATGTCGACGATACGGCGCGCGCCGTCGGTGCCGGTGTTGCCCCAGGCGCTGAACAGCGGACCCTGTCCGCCGAAGGTGCCGGCGCCAAAACCGAGGGCGGGCACCTTGAAGCCCGAGCGGCCGAGAAAGCGTTGTTCCATGAGAACTTCTCCTTTGTTTGAATGAGCGATGGATCAGGCGCGCACCGAGGCACAGTCGCCCGGCAGGGTGCGGTCGCCGCGGCGGTCGAGCGCGCGGCTCCACAGCGCGATCGCGAGGCCCGCCACGGTCAGCAGCGCAGCGGCCCAGCCCAGCGCGCGCAGGCCCGGGCCATGGTCGATCACCACGCCGCCGGCCCAGGCGCCGAGCGCATTGCCGAGGTTGAAGGCCGCGATGTTGAGGCTCGAGGCCAGGTTCTGGCCGGCGCCCGAGGCCTTCTCGAGCACGCGCAGCTGCATCGGCGCCACCGTGGCGAACGAGGCCACGCCGAGCAGGCCGACGAAGACCACCGCGGCGATCGGCGTGCCGATCGCGAACTGCATGCTGCCGAGCACCACCGCGAGCACGGCCAGCGTGCCGAGCACCGCGGGCATCACGGCGCGGTCGGCCAGCCGGCCGCCGAGGATGTTGCCCACGGCCAGGCCGCCGCCGAACACCAGCAGGATCGGCGACACGGCGGATTCCGACAGGCCCGTGACCTGGGTCAGCAGCGGCTGGATGTAGGTGAAGACGGCGAACACGCCGGCGAAGCCGAGCACCGTCATCGCCAGGCCCAGCAGCACCTGGGGCCGGGCCAGCACGGCGATCTCGTCGCGCAGCGGCGCGGGCCTGGCCTCGCCCTCGACGCGGGGCACGAACACGGCCAGCACCGCGAGGGCCGCCACGCCGATCAGCGCCACGGCCCAGAAGGCCGCGCGCCAGCCGAAGTGCAGGCCCAGCCAGGCGCCGAAGGGCACGCCCAGCAGGGTGGCGGCGGTCAGGCCGGTGAACATGATGGCGATGGCCGAGGCGCGGCGCTCGGGCGCCACCAGGCCGGTGGCCACCACCGAGCCGACGCCGAAGAAGGTGCCGTGCGCGAGCGAGGTGATCACGCGCGCGGCCATCAGCAGCTCGTAGTTGGGTGCCAGTGCGCAAGCGATGTTGCCGAGCGTGAAGATCGCCATCAGCGCCAGCAGCACGGTCTTGCGCGGCAGCCGGCGGGTGGCGATGGTGAGCAGCGGCGCGCCGACCGCGACCCCGAGCGCATAGCCCGAGATCAGCAGGCCGGCGGCCGTGATCGAGACCTGGAGATCGGTCGAGACCTGCATCAGCAGGCCCATGATGACGAATTCGGTGGTGCCTATTCCGAAGGCACCGGCGGTGAGGGCGAGTAGAGCGATGGGCATGATGCCCTGTACTGTGCGGACGAAGTCCCTCGTTGACTAGAATGCCGCCGGTCAACGCACTTGTGAATTCAACTCACAAGCCGAATCCACCGGGGAACACGCCATGCCGCGCATCGAGGTCAACCGTTCGGGCGAGATGGAGGCCTTCGTGCAGGTGGTCGACGCGGGCGGCTTCTCGGCCGCCGCGCGGCTGCTGGGCATGACGCCCTCGGCCGTCAGCAAGCTGGTGGCGCGGCTCGAGGCGCGGCTGGGCATCCAGCTCGTGCACCGCTCCACGCGCAAGCTGCAGCTCACGCCCGAGGGCCTGCATTTCTACGAGCGCAGCCACCGCGTGCTGGCCGACATGGACGAGGCCGAGCGCTGCGCGGCCGCGGGCGCGGCGCCGCGCGGGCGGGTCAGCATCAATGCCAGCGTGTCCTTCGGCCACCACATGCTGGTGCCGCTGGTGCCGAAGCTGATCGAGCTGCATCCGCAGATCACGCTCGACATCGCGCTGACCGACCGCATCGTCGACCTGATGGACGAGCGCGCCGACATCGCGATCCGCTGGGGCCAGCTGCCGGCCTCCGACCTGGTGGCGCGGCGCATCGGCGACACCAGCCAGACCATCCTGGCCGCGCCGTCCTACCTCGCGAAATACGGCACGCCGCGCACGCCGCAGGAACTCGAGGCGCACAGCCGCCTGGGCTGGACCTACCGGCGCAGCGCGCCCGACTGGCCGTTCCGCATCGACGGCCGGACGATCCTGCTGCCGGTGGCCGGCCCGGTGCGCGCGGGCGATGGCGAGACCCTGCGCCACCTCGCGATCGCGGGCGCGGGCATCACGCGGCTGTCGCTCTATCACACGCAACACGACATCGACGCGGGCCGGCTCGTGCCGCTGCTCGAGGAGTTCAACCCGAACGAGGTGGAGCCGATCCACGCGGTCTACATCGGCAAGGCCGGCACCCTGCCGGCGCGGGTGCGCGCGGTGCTCGACTTCCTCGTGGCCTGCTCGGGCGTGGGCGGCGGGCGCTACACGCGCAGCCGCACGGCGCCGATGCCGGGGAAATCGGCCGTCACCTGATCGCCGCGCGCGCAGGGCAGCAGGCCGATCCAGGAACCGGTCGTGACCACCGTGCCGGCCGGCACGCTTTGGCCATGGCGCGTGAGATGGCGCAGCCAGATCGGCAGCAGCCAGGCCGGATCGCCCAGCGGATGGCTGCCTTCGCGCACCACCGTGTCGGCGTTGCCGATCTTGGTTTCGCAGCGCTGCGAGGCCCAGTCGATCGCGGCGAAGGGCCGCCATTCGCCGAGCACCAGCGCGCCGTGCACCTGCGAGTCGGCCAGCCGCAGCAACGGCGTGGCGGCCTCGCGGTCCTGCCAGCGCGCATCGCAGACCTCGATGGAGACGGTCATGGCATCGACCAGCGCGGCCGCGTCTTCCTGCGCGAGCGAGGCGGCCAGCGCCGGCGTGACCTCGCGGCCCAGGCGCAGCGCGATCTCGGCCTCGATGCCGGGCTGGTGGAACACGAGGTCGGAACAATCGGCCGGGCTCTGGCGCACGCCGGCGGGCGGCAGCGGCGCATGCGTGAGCGTCGCATTGCGCGAGCCGCCGCCGGACTTCCAGCAGCCGGGCAGGGTGCCCGCGTCGAACCAGCCGAGTGCCGCGGCCACCGCGTCCTGCACCGCATAGGCCTCGGCGGGCTCGTGCAGCGTGTCGAGCCAGGGCACGGCATCGAGCGTGCGGTCGGCGCGGCGCGCGGCGACGAGGGCGTCGGCCAGCGCGGAAAGAGAAGGGGGCAGGGTGGTCGTGTGTGCGTTCATGCCGCCGATCTTCTCAAGATTCGACGCGCACGTTGCCGTCCTTCACCACCTTGGCCCATTTGGCGATCTCGGTGTGGATGAACTGCCTGAACTTGTCCTGCGAGCCGCCGCCGTCCTCGGCGCCGTAGGTGTCGAGCTTCTCCTGCACGTCGGGCATGGCGAGCACGGCATTGACGTCGCGGTTGACCTTCTGCGCGATCGGCGCCGGCAGCTTGCCCGGGCCCGCGAGGCCGTACCAGGTGGTGGCCTCGAAGCCCTGGAAGCCCTGCTCCTGCATGGTCGGCACGTTCGGATGGCCCTTGGCGCGCTGGGTGCGCGTCTGCGCCACCGCGAGCACGCGGCCGCTCTTCACGTGCGGCGTGGCCGCGGTCATGGTCTCGAAGCTGTACTGGATCTGCCCGCCCATCAGGTCGGCCAAGAGCGGCCCGCTGCCCTTGTAGGGCACGTGCAGCGCATCGACGCCTGCCTGCAGCTTGAACATCTCGAGCGCCAGGTGCTGCGCCGAGCCCGCGCCGGCCGAGCCGAAGCTCAGCGTGCCGGGCGCGGCCTTGCAGGCGGCCACGATGTCCTTCACCGTGAGCGCCTTCTGCGCCGGGCTCGCGATCAGCAGGTTGGGCGTGACGCCCACCAGCACGATCGGCACGAAGTCGCGTTCCACGCTGTAGCGCAGCTTGGGCTGCAGGCTGGGCGCGAGCGCATGGCTGTTGATGTGGGCCATCAGCAGCGTGCTGCCGTCGCTCGGCTGCTGCGCCACGTAGTCGGCCGCGAGCACGCCGGCCACGCCGGCCTTGTTCTCGACGATCACCTGCTGGTTCCACATCACGGTGAGCTTCTGCGCCACCACGCGCGCCAGCGCATCGGTGCCGCCGCCCGGCGGGAAACCCACCACGATGCGCACCGGCGCGTTGGGCCAGTCCTGCGCGAACAGCCGGGGCACGCCCAGCGTGGCGGCCGCGGCGGTCGCGGCCTGGATCAGGGAACGTCGTTGCATCGTGCTTGTCTCCGTGGATGGATGGGGGTGTCGGATGCGGGGCGGGAAGGGCGCATGTCCGTGCGGCCCTCGCGCCGAGGCCGCCGCGCCGTTCGAGCGGCGCGCTGCGGCCTGGAATCGATCGAGGCTCCCTGTGTCGCTAGGCGGCCTTCTTCAGTGCCACCGGCGCGGCCGCATGGCTCGCGAAATGGTCCATCGCCGCCTGCACGCCGCTGCCCGCGAGCTTGATGCCCGTGAGCTTCATGCCCATCTCGACACCCGCGACCATCGCCACCAGCGTGAGGTCGTTGCTGTCGCCGAGATGGCCCATGCGGAACATGCGGCCCTTGAGCTTGCCCAGGCCCGTGCCCAGCGAGAGGTCGAAGCGCTGGTGGATCAGCCGGCGCAGCGCATCGGCATCGACGCCCTCGGGCGTGATCACGCCCGTGAGCACCGGCGAATAGACGGCCGGGTCGGCGCACTGGATCGGCAGGCCCCAGGCCTGGACCGCGGCGCGCACGCCCGCGGCCCAGCGGCGGTGACGCGCGAACACGTTGTCCAGCCCTTCGCCCAGCAGCATGTCGAGCGATTCCGAGAGGCCGTAGAGCAGGTTGGTGTTGGGCGTGTAGGGCCAGTAGCCGTCCTTGTTCATCTCGACGATCTCGTCCCAGGCCCAGAAGGCCTTGGGCAGCTTCGCGCGCTTCGAGGCCTCGAGCGCACGCGGCGAGAGCGCGTTGAAGCTGATGCCCGGCGGCAGCATCAGGCCCTTCTGCGAGCCGCTGACCGTGACGTCCACGCCCCATTCGTCATGGCGGAAGTCGGCGCTCGCGAGGCCCGAGATGCTGTCGACCATCAGCAGGGCCGGATGGCCGGCCGCGTCGATGGCCTGGCGCACGGCGGCGATGTCGGAGGTGACGCCGGTCGAGGTCTCGTTGTGCACCACGCACACGGCCTTGATCTTCTTCTCGGTGTCCTTGCGCAGCCGCGCCTCGATCAGCTCGGCCTGCACGCCGCGGCGCCAGCTCGGCGCGTTCGGCAACTGGTCGTCGCTGCCCGCATAGGCGAGGAACTCGGTCGACACGCCCAGGCGCGTGGCCATCTTCTGCCACAGCGAGGCGAAGTGGCCGGTCTCGTACATCAGCACGTGGTCGCCCGGGCTCAGCGTGTTGGCGAGCGCGGCCTCCCAGGCGCCGGTGCCCGAGGCCGGGTAGATCGCGACCGGGTGCTTCGTCTTGAAGATCTGCTGGATGCCGCCGAGCACCTTCAGGCCCAGCGTGCCGAACTCGGGCCCGCGGTGGTCGATGGTGGGCAGGCTCATGGCCCGCAGGATGCGGTCGGGCACCGGGCTAGGGCCGGGGATCTGGAGGAAGTGACGGCCGGTGGGATGGAGGTCGAGTTGCAGCATGGCGGGTCCTTTCGGCGCCAGTTTTGCATTCAAAATTCATTTTGTTCTGCTGGTTTACCCTGAAATTCAAGGGTTGTGGGTGTTCTTTTTTGCATTCAAAATGCAATCACGAGGCCGAAAGAACGCATCCCATGACCGCCGAAATCATCGAAATCTCCCGTCTCGCGCTGCACGACCAGGTCGCGGCGCGGCTGCGCACCATGCTGGTCGAAGGCCTGATCGCGCCGGGCGCCAAGCTCAACGAGCGCGAGCTCTGCTTGCAGTTGCGCGTCTCGCGCACGCCGCTGCGCGAGGCGATCAAGCTGCTCGCGGCCGAGGGCCTGGTCGACCTGTTGCCCAACCGCGGCGCGGTGGCCGTCAAGCTCACCGAGGCCGACGTGATCGACACCTTCGAGGTGCTGTCGATGCTCGAGGGCATGTCGGGCGAACTGGCCGCGCGCCGCATCACCGAGGAGCAGCTGTCCGAGGTGCGCGCGCTGCACTACGAGATGCTGGCCTGCTATGCGCGCCACGACCTCTCGGGCTACTACCGGCTCAATGCGCGCATCCATTCGGCGATCAACGAGGCCGCGGGCAACCCGGTGCTGTCGAACACCTACCGCTCGATCAATGCGCGCGTGCAGTCGCTGCGCTTTCGCACCAACCAGAACGAGGCCAAGTGGAAGAGCGCCGTGGCCGAGCACGAACAGATGATCGAGGCGCTGGCCGCGCGCGATGCCGCCGCCATGCGCAAGGTGCTGGTTGCGCACGTGCTGCGCAAGCGCGACACCGTGCTCGAGCTGCTGCGCGAGGGCGAGATCTATCCGCCCGCGAAGAAGACCCGTTCCAAGGCGCCCTGAGCGCGCTTTCCCCCCAAAGAAAACCCACGATGCTCATCGAACCCGCCAGCCGCATCCAGCCCGCCGGAACCGTCCTGCCGCCCAACGACACCTGCGAGGCGCTCGCGCGCCGCCTGCGCGCCGAGACGCAGGGCGAGGTGCTGTTCGACGCGGGTTCGCGCGGCCGCTACGCCACCGACGCCTCGATCTACCAGATCACGCCGGTCGGCGCCTTCGTGCCGAAGACCGAGCGCGACATCGCCACCGCCATCGACGTGGCGCGCGAGCTCAAGGTGCCGGTGCTCGCGCGCGGCGGCGGCACCAGCCAGTGCGGCCAGACCACGGGCGCGGCGCTGGTGATCGACAACAGCAAGCATTTCCGGCGCGTGCTCGACCTGGACCTCGAGGCCGGCACCGCCACCGTCGAGCCCGGGCTGGTGCTCGACCACCTCAATGCGCAGCTCAAGCCGCACGGCCTCTGGTATCCGGTCGACGTGTCGACCAGCGCCCAGGCCACCCTGGGCGGCATGGCCGGCAACAATTCCTGCGGCTCGCGTTCCATCGCCTACGGCAACATGGTGCACAACGTGCTCGGCGCGAGCGCCTGGCTGTCGAGCGGCGAGCTGGTGGACTTCGGGCCCGTGGGCACGCTGGGCGTGCGCGCCGCGGGCATCGCGCAGTTCGTGCGCGGCCTCGCGCGCCAGCACCGCGAGGCGATCGCGGCGAACTGGCCCAAGGTGATGCGCCGCGTGGCCGGCTACAACCTCGACATCTTCGACAACCAGAGCGAGAAGCCCTACACGGCCGACGGCAGCGTGAACCTCGCGCACCTGCTGATCGGCGCCGAGGGCACGCTGGCCTACACGCGCAGCCTCACGCTCAAGCTGGCGCCGCTGCCGCGCGCCAAGGTGCTGGGCATCGTCAACTTCCCGACCTTCCATGCGGCCATGGATGCCGCGCAGCACATCGTCAAGCTCGGACCCACCGCGGTCGAGCTGGTCGACCGCACGATGATCGAGCTGAGCCTCGCGAACCCGGCCTTCAAGCCCACGGTGCAGACCGCGCTGATCGGCAAGCCGGCCGCGATCCTGCTGGTGGAGTTCTCGGGTGCCGAGAAGGCGCCGCTGCTGCAGGCGCTGGCTCGACTGGTGGAACTGATGGGCGACCTGGGCCTGCCGGGCAGCGTGGTCGAGATGCCCGACGAGGCGCGCCAGAAGAACCTCTGGGAGGTGCGCAAGGCGGGCCTCAACATCATGATGAGCCTCAAGGGCGACGGCAAGCCGGTGAGCTTCATCGAGGACTGCGCCGTGCCGCTCGAGCACCTGGCCGAATACACCGACGCGCTCACCGAGGTGTTCGCGCGCCATGGTTCGCGCGGCACCTGGTACGCGCATGCCTCGGTCGGCACCCTGCACGTGCGGCCGATCCTCGACATGCGCGCCGATGGCGGGGCCAAGATGCGCGCCATCGCCGAGGAGGCCTCGGCGCTGGTGCGCAAGTACAAGGGCGCCTTCAGCGGCGAGCACGGCGACGGCCTGTGCCGCGGCGAATGGATCGAGTGGCAGTTCGGGCCCGCGATCAACGAGGCCTTCCGCGCGATCAAGCACAAGCTCGATCCGGTCGGCCTGTTCAACCCCGGCAAGATCATCGATCCGCCGCGCATGGACGACGGCGCGCTGTTCCGCTTCGCGCCGCCGACCGCGCCCAAGCCCTATCGCCGCATCGAGCTCAAGCCGGTGCTCGACTGGTCGGCCTGGAACGTGAATGCCGACCCGGTGACCGAGCAGACCTCCGCGCCCGGCACCGGCGGCGACAGCACCGGCGGCCTGGCCAAGGCGGTCGAGATGTGCAACAACAACGGCCACTGCCGCAAGTTCGACGCCGGCACGATGTGCCCGAGCTACCGCGTCACGCGCGACGAGCAGCACCTCACGCGCGGCCGCGCCAACACGCTGCGGCTGGCGCTGTCGGGCCAGCTCGGCCCCGACGCCTTCACCGGCGAGGCCCTGCACGAGACCATGGACCTGTGCGTGGGCTGCAAGGGCTGCAAGCGCGACTGCCCGACCGGCGTGGACATGGCCAAGATGAAGATCGAGTTCCTGGCCCACTACAAGCGGCGCCATGGCCACACGCTCAGGGACCGGCTGGTGGCGCAGTTGCCCGACTACGCGCACCGCGCGAGCCGGCTGCCGTGGCTCCTGAACCTGCGCAACAGCATGCCGGGCGCCGCCTGGCTCGGCGAGAAGCTGCTGGGCTTCTCGGCCAGGCGCTCGCTGCCGGCCTGGCGCAGCGACACCTTCTGGCGCGCCAGGGACGGCGAGCCCGGCCTGTTCGCCGACCGCGACACCGTGCTGGCGATCGCGCGGCGCGGCGGCAAGGCCGCGGTGCTGTTCGTCGACACCTTCAACGGCACCTTCGAGAGCGAGAACGCGCTCGCGGCCGCGCGCGTGCTGCAGGCCGCGGGCTATGTGCTGCACACGGTCGAGAAGCGCGGCGCGCACCATTGCTGCGGCCGCACCTACCTGGCCAGCGGCATGGTCGACGAAGCCAAGCGCAAGGCCGAGGCCCTGATCGATGCCTTGCTGCCGCTGGCGCGCGCGGGCGTGCCGGTGGTGGGCCTCGAGCCCTCGTGCCTGCTCACGCTGCGCGACGAGACCCTGGTGATGGGCTTCGGCGAGAAGGCCGAGACCGTGGCGAAGCAGGCGCTGCTGTTCGAGGAGTTCGTCGCGCGCGAGGTCCGTGCCGGGGGTTTCGAACTCGCGCTCAAGCCGGCCGAGGCGCCGATCCTGCTGCACGGCCACTGCCACCAGAAGGCCTTCGGCGCGGTGAGCCCGGTGCTCGAGGTGCTGAAGCTGATCCCGGGCGCCGCGCCCGAACTCATCGAGAGCTCGTGCTGCGGCATGGCCGGCAGCTTCGGCTACGAGGCCAGCCACTACGAGGTCTCGATGCGCATGGCCGAGGCCAGCCTGCTGCCCGCGATCCGCGCCAAGCCCGGTGCCATCGTGGTGGCCGATGGCACGAGCTGCCGGCACCAGATCGCCGATGGCGCGCAGCGCGAGGCGGTGCACGTGGCAGTGCTGCTCGAGCGGCTGCTGGTGCACGCGGACGCCGCGGCGCACTGAGCGGCAGCCGTCGGCGGCCCCCTTCGCGCGTGCGGCGCCCCATGCCTCGGGGCATTGAATTCTTCAATGAATTCTCGTAAGTTGATTGTCAGGGGCGATGCAAAGAATCCGCCCGCGCGATGGATCCACCTCGCGTGCGAACCGCAACGCAGTTGCGGAAAAGAAGAATCGGAGACAACCATGACCATGCGAAAGCATGCGATGGCCCTTGCACGCCCACTGGTTTCGCTCGCGGCGCCGCGCGCACCCTGCCGGCCTCGTCCACCTCGCGCGCGCACGGTCCGGCTCGGCGTGCTCGCCATCGCCTGCGGGTCGATGGCCGGCTGCGGCGGCGGCAACGACGGCGGACGGATCGCCGCCGCATTCGGTCCGCCCGGGGACGCGCCGGTCGCGGCGCCCTTGCCGGTCACGAGCCTGAACACCCTGCGGGGTGCGACCCGCGACGTGTCGGTCAACTTCCACGAGGGCACCAACATGGCGGCCGCGCCGTCGCCCGATGGCCGGCAGGTCGCGTTCACGGCCCTGGGGGCGCTCTGGATCATCCCGATGGACGGAGGCAACGCCAGGCGCGTGACGGGCTGGGAGATGGAGCCGACCGCGCCGGCCTGGTCACCCGATGGCCAGTGGATCGCGTTCCAGAACTACGACGCCGAGGGCAACTACCGCCTCTGGGTCGTCAAGCCCGATGGCGCCGAACTGCGACGCGTGACCGGCGGTCCCCACGACGATCGCGAGCCGGCATGGACACCCGACAGCCGCAGCCTGGTCTTCGCCTCGGACCGAGGCAACGACGGGCAGTACAAGATCTGGCGCGTCTCGCTCGCCGGGACCGACTATGCGGCGCTCACCACGGGGCCCGGTGCCGAGAGCAACCCGGCGGTGTCGCCCGATGGCAAGCAGCTGGCCTTCGTGGCCGGGGCGGCCATCCATACGAAGCGCATCGACGGCGGCGAGCCGCCGGTGCGTGTCGCCACCGGCACCATGCCCGCATGGACGCCGGACGGGAAGGGCCTGGTGTTCCAGAACGAGCGCCGCGCGCTGACGGTCGGCGGCCAGGACGTGGCCGCGGGCGAGGACCTGTTTCCGTTCCCGGTGCGCCACCTGGCGGATGGCCGCTTCATGTACACGGCCGACGGGCGCATCCGCATCCGCGACGCGAAGGGCGCCGAGCCGACCAGCGTGCCTTTCGGCGCGACGCTGACGGTGCGCCGGCCCGTGCCCGGGCAGGGCAAGGACCACGGCTTCGACATCCTGGGTCCGCAGCCGGTCCGCGGCATCAGCGCGCCGGTCATCTCGCCGGACGGGCGCAGCGTGGCCTTCGTTGCGCTCAACGACGTCTGGGTGATGCGGATCGGCCAGGCGCCGGTGCGCCTGACCCACGACACCGCGCGCGACGCTGGTCCGCAGTTCACGCCCGACGGGCTGTCGGTCTACTTCTCCACCGAGAAGGACAACGCGGGCGCGCTGACCATCGACCAGATCGAGATCGGCTCGATGAAGCGCACGAGGCTGGCCGCGGTCCGCGCCCAGTCGATGTACGCGCCGAAGATGTCGCCGGCCGGGGACCGCATCGCCTACAGCACCAGCGCGGGGCAGATCGACATCTGGGACATGGCCTCGCGCACGTCCCGCAGCGTCGTCACGGCGAGCGGGCCGCTGGTGAGCCGGCCGTCCTGGCTGCCCGACGGCAAGAAGGTGCTGCTGGTCGACAACGAGCGCGTGAACAACCGCTTCCGCGAGGGCTACAACAAGCTGCGCGTGATCGACATCGCGGGCCGGACCAGCACCCTCCACGCGGTGGCCGAAGCGCCGCGGCATGTCTCCGACCGCGACGAGGGCGCCGCGAGCGTCTCGCCCGACGGCACCAAGGTCGCCTTCATCATGGATTCGGTGCTGCACGTGATGCCGCTCCAGCCGAGCGGCGCGCCCGCGGGGCCGGCGGTGGCGATCACGCGCGAGGCGGCCGACCTGCCGTCGTGGGCGGGCGACTCGCGCACCATCCTCTACAAGGCCGCCGACAAGCTCAAGACCATCGCCGCCGACGGATCGGGCGCGACGGAAGTGCCGGTGACGCTCTCGTGGACGCAGGCGAGCCCGAAGGGCACGACGATCGTGCGCGCGGGGCGCCTGTGGGACGGCAACAGCGAAAGCCTGCGCAGCGACGTCGACATCGTGATCGAGGCCAACCGCATCGTCGCGATCCGTCCGCACGACCCGGCGGCGGCCCGCGCCGCGGCGCGGTTCATCGATGCGTCGGCGCTGACGGTGATGCCGGGCCTGTGGGATTCCCACTTCCATGCGCTGGATGTCGGATTCGGCCAGGTGGCCGCATCGATGCTGGCCTATGGCGTCACCTCGGTGCAATCGGTCGGGAACGCGCTGCACCAGGGCATCGAGATGCGCGAGGCGCTCAACGCCGGCAAGCTCGTCGGGCCCCGCCTGTTCGCGTCGTCGCAGCTGCTGGAAGGCAACCGGGTCTCCTATGGCTTCTCGCGCACGCTGCGTACGCCAGAAGTGGCCGACCTGGAGATCGCCAAGGCCAGGACGATGGGCGTGGACTACCTGAAGTCCTATGTGCGCGCGCCGATCCCGGTCATGGCGAGGATCGCGCAGGCCGGGCTCGACATGGGCGTGCCGACCGGCACGCACCTGGTGGCACCGGGCGCGGCCGCCGGCATCGGCGGCACCACGCACCTGTCGGCCACCGAGCGCATGGGCTACGGCTGGTCGAAATCGACCGGCGGCATCAGCTACCAGGACGTGCACGACCTGTACGCGCAGGCCGGCATGCCGCTGGTCGAGACCTCGTTCGCTTCGCTGGCGCTGGTGGGGCAGGACGCGGCGATGCTCGCCGACGAGCGGGTCGGGCTGCTGATTCCGCCGAGCTTCCTGCCGGCCCTGGCCGGCACCGCGGTGCCCGGCGAGCGCATGCTGCAGGCGGTGCGCCAGGAGGCGGAGCAGGTCGCCAAGGTCCGGCGCGCCGGCGGCTGGCTGGCGATCGGCTCCGACACGCCGCTGGTGGCGCCCGGCATCGCGCTGCACACCAACCTGCGCGCGGCCGGCCTGGTGGGGTCGAACCACCAGGCGTTGCGCAGCCTGACCATCGACGCCGCGCGGATGAGCCGGGTCGATGGCGACCTGGGCACCGTGGAGGTCGGCAAGCTGGCCGACCTGGTGATGGTGCGTGGCAATCCGCTCGAGGACCTGAAGGCGGCGGCGGCCGTGGAGCACGTCATGAAGAACGGCGTGAGCCTGTCGCTGGCCGAGATCCTGGCGCCGTTTCGCGCGCCGCCGGTCCTGGCCCAGCGCCGCCAGGCGGTCGAGGTCCTGGCCCGGCGCTGCCGCGTCGAACCGGGCGACTGCGCGAGCATGAGCCACGGGCACTGAGTGGCCGCGACGGGCGCGACAGCGCGGCGGCGCCGGCTGCCGCAGAATGGTGCATCCCCCGCGCACCGCCCGATGTCGACCACCCTGACTTCCTCCGCCCCCGTGCCGCCCACCTTGCGGCTGGCCTTCGCCCTGTCGATGGGCGCGGCCGTCTCGCTCGGCATCACGCGCTTCGCCTATGCGCTCTTGCTGCCGCCGATGCGCGACGACCTCGGCTGGAGCTATGCGCTGGCGGGCGGCATGAACACCGCCAACGCGGTCGGCTACCTGGTCGGCGCGCTGGTCACGCCGGCGCTGATGCGGCGCTTCGGCGTGAGCCGGCTGCTGGTGGTGGGCGCGGTGCTTGCGAGCCTGTTCATGGCCGGCAGCGGCTTCGTCACCGCGGCGCCCGCGCTGCTGCTGCAGCGGCTGCTCGCGGGCATCGCGAGCGCCTGGGTGTTCGTGGCGGGCGGCCTGATGGCCGCGCGGCTCGGCGAGGCCGATGCCTCGCGCGGCGGCCTGCTGCTGGGCATCTACTACGGCGGCACCGGCTTCGGCATCCTGGCCTCGGCGCTGCTCGTGCCGCAGGTGCTGCAGGCCGCCGCGGGCGAACCGCATGGCTGGGCCTGGGCCTGGTGGGCGCTGGCCGTAGCCAGCGGCGTGGCGACGGTGCTGCTGGCCTGGGCCGGCCGCGCGCTGCCCGATCGACCCGCGCCCGCGCCCGCCGCCGCGGCGCCCGGTGCCGCAACCGGCGCGCCGGTCGCGCTGCGGCGCTTCGGCTGGGCGCTCGCGGGCTATGCCTTCTTCGGCATCGGCTACATCGGCTACATGACCTTCGTGATCGCGCTGCTGCGCGAGCAGGGCGCGAGCGCGGGCTTCGTCACGCTGTTCTATTCGCTGCTGGGCATCGCCTGCATCGCCTCGTCGCGGCTGTGGGCCGGGCTGCTCGACCGCTACCGTGGCGGCCAGCCGCAGGCGCTGCTCAACGGGCTGCTGGGCGTGGCGACCTTGCTGCCGGTGCTCAGCGCCTCGGCGCCCATCGCGCTGGTCTCGGGGCTGCTGTTCGGCGGCGTGTTCCTCTCGGTGGTGGCCTCGACCACCGCGCTGGTGCGCCACAACCTGCCGTCCTCGCGCTGGGCCCAGGGCATCAGCGTCTTCACCATCGTGTTCGCCTTCGGTCAGATCGTGGGCCCGACCATCACCGGCTGGATCTCCGACGGACCGGGCGGGCTGGCGCGCGGCCTCGTGGGGTCGGCGATCGCGCTGTGGCTCGGTGCCGTGCTGGCCTCGCGCCAGCATGCGCTGGAACCCGCATGAACGAGGCGCTTCCGTTCGCCGACGAGGCCGCCACGCCCGGCTTCGCCGTGTTCGACACAGCCCTCGGCGTCTGCGGCATCGCCTGGGGCCCGCAGGGGCTGGTCGGCGTGCAGTTGCCGCAGGACGACCCCACGCTGCAGCCAGCGCTCCGGCGCATGCGCCAGCGCTTTCCCGAGCTGTCCGAGGCCGAGCCGAACGCCGAGGCGCGACGCGCGATCGCGGCGGTGCAAGCCTTGCTCGAAGGTGCGCAGGACGACCTGCGCGACATCGTGCTCGACATGCGCGGCCTGTCCGATTTCCATCGGCGCGTCTACGAGCTCGCGCGGCGCATTCCGCCGGGCCAGACCCGCACCTACGGCGAGATCGCCGAGGAACTGGGCGACAAGACGCTGGCGCGCGCGGTGGGCCAGGCCATGGGCCTCAACCCCTTCGCGCCCGTGGTGCCATGCCACCGCGTGCTCGCGGCCGGCAACAAGCCCGGTGGCTTCTCGGCCGGGGGCGGGGCGCTGACCAAGCTCAGGATGCTCGACATCGAGGGCGCGCGGCCCAACGGGATGGCGTCGTTGTTCTAGGAGCGAGTTTCAGCGGCGCCGGCGGCCCGGCGCGCGCGGAACGCTCAGCAACTGGCTCAAGGAAGCGACCTCGCGCCGCTCCCCGCCCGGATGGGTGTCGGCGCCACGCACCTTCGCGCCGAAATCCAGCGCCGTCCTGCGCTCCAGTTCCGCGATGCTCACGTGGTAGCGCTTCACCTTCTCGAAGCTCACGCGCGCCAGTGCCGCTTCGGACATCGCGGCCTCGGGCACGTAGTCGATGAGCGGCGTCTGGTCGATGCTCAGGGCGGTCGCCTGCAGGCGGTCGTCCTCCACGCGCAGCACGATCTTCCAGTACTCGCGCGGGGCTTTGAACCCGGCCATCTCGGGCATGCCGCGCTCCCACGGAATGTCGTTCTCGTCGTCGAAGACCGGTCCGGTGAACACGCTGACGCGCGCCTGGTCCGCCACCGCGTTGTTGAGCGCGAAGTCCTCGAGCGCGCGCCAGTACAGGGTACCGCCCGCGTGCGCGGCGGCTTCGGCGCCCGGCTTCCTCTTGCCCATGTTGAAGAAGCCCACCTGCGGCGACCGGTTGGTCACGTGGAAGGTGTCGGCATTGGCGCGCACGACGATGTCGTCCGGCCCCCAGAGCGGATCCTGCCGGCGGGTCAGGTGGCCTTGCTGGAAGATCCGGTTCGCATGGTCCGCCTTGCGCTTGTCGACGATGGCCGCGCCCTGTGCGTCGTAGGCCGTCTGTCCCGCGTACAGCGCGGGCGGGGTCTGTTCTTCCTCGGGGATGCGCGGGTCGATGAACCAGAGCTCGCTGGCCTCCGGGGCCTCGTCCGCTTCCTCCTCGCCCGGATGGAAGGCGGCGATGACGCCGGTGCTGCGGTCGTAGCTCTTGGCCAGCCGTCCGTCGATGTTGGTGGCGGTGAAGCAGGCCAGCCGCCGTTTCTTGTGCATCACCACGCTGAAGTGCTCGTACGGCAGTTCGTACTTGGGCCGGCCCGCCTTGGGACGGGTGTTGACCGATACCGCCCGCAGGGCCGCCGCACCGCGCGGCTTGGGCAGGGGAACGGCAACGCCGGGCAGGAAGTCGGGCTGGTAGCCGTCGCGGTTGCCGTAGTCCGGATCGACCTGGACCCGCGCCTCTTCGCCGGTGCTCGACGGCGCCGCGTCGGCATGCGGTTGCGGCGCGGTGTCCTGCGCGGGCGTTGGCGATCCGCCGCGGGCCGGGTAGCCGCCCAGCTGCACGCTCACGCGCAGCGGGATGGTCCAGGTCGCCGTGCCGTCGCTGGCCACGTTGACCGATGCACCGAGCGAAGCGTCATGCGCCACGGCCGGTGCGGACTCGACGGACGAGACCACCTGCGGGTCCAGGCCCGCGGCGATGGCCTCGGTGATCTTCTCGCGCTCGCGCGCCGGCAAGCCGCTCTTGCGCGTGTTCATGTCGGTCACGATGGCGCTGATCCGGATGCCTTCGTTGACCGTCTTGGCGATCTGCTTTCCGTTCTGGTCGAGCAGGTCGCGGTGCGGCGATCCCCAGTGGTGCAGGGCGATCACCTGCCACAGCACGTTGAAGACCGGCGAGCCGGAAGAACCCGGCTCCGTGTCGGCCACGTAGTGCAGCGTGGTGCTTGCGCGCGAGACCAGCTGGTTCTCGCGCAGCACGGCTTCCTTCAGGCGGCCGTCGGGGTGCTGCACGATGTTCGCGTGGTCGCCCAGCTGGTGCTTGTCGCGGGCCGCGGAGATCGGCAGGAAGCTGTAGCCCGCGAGCACGCCGGGGCCGCTCAGGCGGCCGCTGACCGCCAGCACGGTGTAGTCGAGGTCGTCCTGGTCGTTGGTGAGGAAGCAGGCCTCGGGCGCGAAGGCGAAGCGCGTGGGCACGCGCGGGCGTCCCGCGAGGTCGCGCTCGTAGTCGAACTCCACCAGCAGGTCCGCCGCGTCGGCCTTGGAGCCGATCACGTGGTTGTTGGTGAGGAACAGCACGGGCGAGATCATGAAGCCGGTGCCGAGGCCCTGGCCGTCGCGCGTCACGATCCGTGCCACGGCGCGTGCCGCATAGGCGCCGCGCTGCAGGAACGCGACATCGACGAAGTCGATCGTCTTGCCCCAGACCTTCTCCGCGCCCGAATGCGGCGCCTCGCGCACGGCCTCCTGCACCGGCAGTCCGATCCGCCGCTGCAGCACGGCGCTGCGGCGCAGCATCTCGGGCTCGGCGTCGCCGGGCCGGCCGGCGCCGATCGCATCGAGCGAGCGCTGGATCTGTTCGGCCTGCTGCTGGATGCGCTGGCGCGCGGCGACACCGATATGGGCGGGCTCGTTCATGTTCTCCTCCAATTGGCCGCGGGGGCGGCGGCGATTGCGGATTCGCGGACCGTCTCGCTCGCCTTTTAGAGGGCCTTGATGACAGGACGATGCAAAGGCACGGCCGCGTCAGGCGTTCTGGATCAGCCGCCGCAGTTCGTCGACGTGCTGGCGCAGCGCCTCGTCGTCCATCGCCGTGTAGCCGATCACCAGCCCCGGCGGCAGGTCCTTGCGCCGGCAGAAATCCGAGATCGCCTGGAAGCGCAGCCCGCGCTGCGCGGCCGCGCGCAGGAACGGCGCCAGTGCCATGTCCGGCGGCAGCCACCACACGAGGTGAAAGCCCGCGTGTTCCCCGGTGACATGCAGCCGCGCGGGCTCGAGCGCCGCGCGCAGGCCGCCGAGCACGAGGTCGCGGCGCTGCGCATAGACCATGCGCGCGCGCCGCACATGGCGCGCGAAGTCGCCGCTCTCGAGGAAGCGCGCCAGCGCCATCTGCTCGATCACGCCGGTGGAGCGCCCGGCGATGTGGCAGGCGCGGCGGAAGTCGGCGACCAGCGTGCGCGGCAGCACCATGTAGCCGATGCGCAGCGCGCCGAACAGGGTCTTGTTGAAGCTGCCGCAGTGGATCACGCGATCGGCGGCATCGAGGCTCTTCAAGGCCGGCAGCGGCGCGCTGTCGTAGCTGAACTCGCTGTCGTAGTCGTCCTCGACCACCCAGGCCTTCGCGGCCTCGGCCCATGACAGCAGTTCGAGCCGGCGCGATACCGGCATCGTGAGGCCGCTGGGCGACTGGTGCGCCGGCGTGACATGCGCGAGCCGCGCGCCCGCATGCTGGCGCGCCTGCGCGACCGAGAAGCCTTCGGCATCGATCGGGACATGGATCAGCTGCTGCCCGTGGTGGCCGAAGATCGGCGCGGCATGCAGGTAGCCGGGGTCCTCGAGCAGCACCTTGTCGCCGGGCGCCAGCAGCAGCCGCGCGCAGAGGTCGAGCCCTTCGCGAATGCCCGAGACGATCACGATCCGCTCGGCCTCGCAGGCGATGCCACGCGCCACCCCGAGGTAGCCGGCGATCTGCTCGCGCAATGCCAGCAGCCCGAAGGGATCGTCGTCGGCCAGTTGTGCCGCGGTCACGCGCCGCGCGCTGGCCTGCAAGGTGCGGCGCCAGAGATCGAGCGGGAACAGCGAGGGATCGGCCACGCGCGCCATGAAGGCCTGGTGGGCTTCGGTGGCGGCGAGCGGCGCCATGTCGGTCTTCCAGGCCGGCCGCGTACGGGGCGTGGCCGGGCGCCGCTTCGCGTCGCCGGCCTCGAAGAAGCGGTCGGGCACCTGCGCCGCCACATAGGTGCCCGATCCGGCCCGGCTGACCAGGTAGCCCTCGCTGCGCAACTGGTCGTAGGCCGCGTCGACGGTCACGCGCGACACCTGCCAGCGCTGCGCGAGCTGCCGCGTGGAGGGCAGGCGCGCGCCCTTGGCCAGCGCGCCGTCGAGGATGCGGGCGCGGATCTGGCGGTAGATCCAGGCCTGCTTGGCCTCGCCCTCGCGCGGCGGTTCGGTCGCGAGATCGAGGCTCGATGGCGTGCGCCGGGCCTGCGGGGGGCTGGAAAGTGGCCTTATCGCTTTCTCCGAAATGGATCTACAAGCAAGGCCACATTCTATTTAGATTCGCGTCCAAGGCATTCCACCCACGAAGCTCCCATGACGACGAAGCCCACGCATTTCTTCTGCACCCTCGCGCCCGACGGCCCGCGATTTCCCCTCGATGACGCGGGCAGCCTGCTCGACGCGGCCCTGGCGCAGGGCGTGGCCGTGCCGTTCTCGTGCAAGCGCGGCGAATGCGGCTCCTGCCGCGCGCAGTTGCTCGAGGGCGGCGTCGAGCGCATCGCGCCGCCCTCGGAGGCGGCCTACCAGGTCGACGCGGGTGAACTGCTGATGTGCCAGTGCCGCGCCACCAGCGACCTGCGGCTGCGCTTCGCGCACTGGAGCGCGCCGGCGCTCGCGCCATCGCGGCATTCCGCGAAGGTCGTGATCTGCGAGCCGCTCACGGACAAGGTCACGCGACTGGTGGTCGAACTGCAGAGCGCCGAGCCGTTCCGCTGCGCGCCAGGCCAGCATGCACAGTTCGTGCTCGAGGACGGCGAGCGCCGCAGCTTCTCGATCGCCAATCGGCCGTCGGAAGAGGGCGAAGCCTCGAACCGGCTCGAGTTCCATATCCGCCGCATGCCGGGCGGCCTGTTCACCGAGCAGCGTCTCGCGGCGCTGCGGCCCGCGGACCTGCTCGAGCTCGAAGGGCCCCATAGCGCCTTCGTGTGGCAGGCACCCGCCGACGGAATCGAGCACCTCGTGCTGCTGGCCACCGGCACCGGCTTCGCGGGCGTTCGGCCGATCCTGCAGACGGCGCTCGCGGGCGGCGCGTTCCGCACGGTGTCGCTCTACTGGGGCGTGGCAGAGGCCGGCGATTGCTATGCGGCCGAATGGCTCGACGAGATGGCGCGCGTGCACGCGGGCTTTCGCTGGACCGCGGTGCCGTCTTCGCGCGTGGAGGGCAAGCAGCATGTGCAGCACGCGGCATTGAAGGCCGTGCACGACTGGGCACGGACCATCGTCTATGCCTGCGGCAACCCGGCCATGGTGCGCGACGCACGCGCGCTGCTGCAGGCCGAGGGGCTGCCGAAGGCGCGCTTCGTCTCGGAGGTGTTTCTCCCGAGCACGAAGGAAGGCGCACCGCATGTCGCGCGCCATCCCTGGGAGAAGGTGGGCGCCACGTTCACGCGCGACGGCATCCTCGAGGCGCGCCGCCGCTCGATGGAGGCGCTGCCGCAGATCGCTGCGCTGATCGAACCGGGCATGACCACGGGCGAGGCGATCGCGGTGGCCGACCGGCATCTGCGGCGACTCGGCGCCGCCTACAACTGGCATCCAACCTATGTGCGCTTCGGGCCCGACACGCAGCGCACCTCGCGCGAGCCGGTCGATCGGCAGCGGCGCCTGCGCGAAGACGACGTCTACACCGTCGACCTGGGTCCGGTGTGGGACGGCTACGAGGGCGACTACGGCGATACCTTCGTTCGCGGTGCCGATGCCGGCCACGCGCGCGTCACGCGCGCGGCGCGCGACATCTTCGAACGCGCGCAGGAGGCCTGGCGGCAGGGACTGAGCGGCGCCGCGCTCTACGACTTCGCGAGCGAGCTCGCGCGCACGCAGGGCTGCGCGCTGGTGCGCGAGACTGGAGGCCACCGCGTCTCGGACTTTCCGCATGCGCTCTACGGCAAGCACCGCCTGGCCGAGGCCGACTTCGTTCCGGGCGACGGCATCTGGGTGCTCGAGGTCCAGGTGCGCGATCTCGAACGGCCGATCGGCGCCTTCTTCGAGGACGTGCTTCTTAAGAATTGATTCAGATCATTCCTAGCTCTGCGGCCTAGAGTTCGGCAATGACTGTGAACCGTATCGAACCCAGGCCGTTTTTTCTTCCTCGCACCTTCCGTTCTTCCGCGCCGCGCATGGCGCTCGCGGCCCTTGCCGCGGGCACGCTGCTCGCGGGCTGCGTGACGCCCGGCGAGCATGCGCGCGAACAGCGCATGCGCGACGAGCAGAACTGCATGGCCTATGGCTTCCGCCCCGAAAGCTCGGCCTATGCGCGCTGCCTGCAGAACGAGAACCTCTCGCGCCAGGGCCGCGACAACCTGCAGGACATCGAATCGCGTCGCCACTCGGACGACTACCGCCGCCGTGGTGGCGGTGGTGGTGGCTGGGAGCGCGAACGCGACCGGGACCGCGATCGCTACGATCGCATGAACGACAACCAGCGCCAGGCGCTGCGCAACTGCGACCTGCTGCCGCCCGCCAACCAGCCGGGCTGCCGCGCGATGGTCTGGTCGACGCTCAAGTAGGGCTGCGCAACGCCGCCTCCGAGGGTGCGGCATCGAGCTTCGCGAGCGCGATCACGGCCGCCTGCAGCACGAAGCCCGCGAGCGCGAGCAGCAGGCAGCCGGCTTCGCCCCAGAGCGCGCCGGCCGCCGCGCCGAGTGCGGCACCCACGGGCCGCGCGCCGGCATTCACCGTGAGGAACACGGCCGAGACGCGGCCCAGCATGCCCGCGGGTGTCACGCCCTGGCGCAGGGTGGTCGAGCTGATGGTCCACACCATCGGCCCGGCGCCGAACACGAACAGCGACAAGGCCGCAAGCCCGGCGCTGGGCCACCGCAGCGTCGATGCCATCAACACCGCGGCCAGCACGGCGCTGAACGGACCGACGCGGATCGCGCGGCCCGGGCTCGTGCGCGCCGCGATGCGCGGCGTGAGCAGCGCACCCGCCACCATGCCCGCGCCATACATCGCCAGCGTGAGCCCCACGCCCTGTGCGCCGAGGCCGAGCGCGCGCACCGCATGCGGCACATAGCCGGCTTGCAGCACGAACCAGGCGATGTTGAAGATGGCGCCGGTCAGCAGCATCGGCCGCAGCCAGGCATGGCGCAGCACGAAGCGCGCGCCTTCGCGCAGCTCGGTCCATGGATGGCGCGCGGCGGGCACGCGGCGCGCCGGCTCGGGGAGCTTCCACAGCAGGGCCACGGCCGCGGCCGACAGCGCCGCCGCCAGCACGAAGGCCGCGCCGGCGCCGGTCCAGGCCACGAGCGCGCCCGCCACGGCGGGGCCGGCCGCGAAGGCCGCGCTGCGCGCCAGCTCGATGCGGCCATTGGCGCGCGCCAGCGCCTCGCGCGGCACCAGCTCGGGCACCAGCGCGGGCGCCGCGACGCTGAAGGCCACGGTGCCGATCGCCCCGATGAAGCCCAGCAGCGCCATGCCCGCGATGCCCATGCGCGCCGACCACGGCGCCGCCAGCACGGCGAGCATCAGCACGAGCGACAGCGCGCGCAGCACTTCGGCGCGCAGCATCAGGCGCCGGCGCGGCATGCGATCGGCGAGCAGGCCCAGCGGCATCGCGAGCAGCAGGAAGGGCAAGGTCTGCACGGCCGCGAGCAGCCCGGTCTCGGCGGCGCCCGCGCCATAGGCCATCACCGCGACCAGCGGCACCGCGGCCAGGCCGAGCTGCTCGGCCGACTGCGCCGCGAGGTTGGCGTGGGCCAGGTGGAGAAAGGGGCGGGGCAGGGTGGAGGACATGACCCGATGGTCACGGACCGCCCCGCATCGGGCTGGCCGAAAACGGACCCGTGAAGACGGGCTTCAGCCCACGGCTTCGGCCTGCTGCGCCAGCAGCATGTCCTCGAACCAGTCCGCCACCTGCCGCGCCTCGGGCGCCGCGCCCGGCGCGAGCCCGTAGTAGTAGCGCTCGAGCCGCATGCGCAGCGCGGGCAGCGGTGAGTGCAGCCGGCCCGAGGCCAGGTCGTGCGACACCAGCGAGGTCGGCGCGAGCGCGATGCCCAGGCCGTCGACCGCGGCCTGCAGCACGAAATGCAGGTGGTCGAACTGCAGCCGTCCGGCCGGCCGCACGCGAGGCGCGCCGACCTGCTTCTTCCAGGCCTCCCAGTCCTCCTTGCGCGTGCGCGCCGACAGCTGCACGTGCGCGGCCAGCGCGCGCAGGTCGCGCAGCGGATGGGCCTTGAACAGCGCGGGCGCGCCGACCACCAGCACCTCGTCCTCGAGGAAGGGCTGCACCGCGATCGCGCCGGGCCAGCCCTCGAGCCCGCGGCGCACCGCGATGTCGAAGCTGTCGGCCACCTGCTCGGGCATCACGGTGCTCGTGACCACCTGCGGCTCGATGTCCGGATGGCGCTCGACGAAGGAGGGCAGGCGCGGGATCAGCCAGCGCACCGCGAACGAGGGCCGCACGTTGATGCGCACCGTGCGCGCCGCGCCCTGCGCCTGCAAGGCACGCGCGGCGGCGCCGATCTGCGCCAGCGCGGGCTCGACCTCGGCGAAGAACTGCTGGCCTTCGGCGGTCAGCGCGACCTGGCGGATGCGGCGCTCGAACAGCGCCACGCCGAGGAAGGCCTCGAGGCCCTTGATCTGGCGGCTGATCGCGCTGTGGGTGACGTGCAGTTCGTGCGCCGCGCGCGTGAAGCTCAGGTGGCGCGCCGCGGCCGCGAAGGCGCGCACGGCGTTCAGGGGAGGCTCACGGAACGGCATGCGTGCGATTTTGTCACGCATGCGGCGCGTTAATGTCGTTTGTCGGCTCGGCCTCCGCGGGCGCACGATGCGGGCTCGATGTCATCTTCTTCCCGCCGCTCCGCTTCCGTCCCCGCCACGTCCGCGGCCTCTGTCTCCACCACCGACCGCAACTCCCGCCACGCCGCGCTCTCGCTCGGGCTCGCGCTGCCGGGCGACGTGGTGCTCTACCTGCTGCTGCCGATGTATGCCGCGCAGTTCGGCGTCACGCTCGCCGAGGCGGGGCTGCTGCTCGCGGCCAACCGGCTGGTGCGCATCGCCGGCTATGGCTGGGTGGCCGACTTCTATGCGCGCCACGGCGACCGCCGCACCTGCACGCTGGCCGTCGCGGGCGCGGTGCTGTGCTGCCTCGGCTATGCCACGCTCTCGGGGCTGTGGGCGCTGCTGCCGCTGCGGCTGCTCTGGGGCCTGTGCTTCGCGGCCTTCAACCTCTCGACGCAGGCGCTGGCCACGGCCGACCCCGTGGGCGCCGCGCGCCGCAGCGGCCGCTCGCGCGCCTTCATCGCGCTCGGTCCGGTGGTGGCGCTGCCGCTGGGCGCGGTGCTCGCGCACTGGAGCGGGCCGCGCACCATCTTCTGGCTGCTGGCCGCGGTGGCGCTGCTCGGGCTGCTGGCCGCGCGCCGGCTGCCGACGGCGCCGCATCCGGTCGCGGTGGCGGCCAAGCGCTTCCAGCGACCGAACAGCCTCGACGGCTGGTCCTTCATGGAAGGCCTGGCGCTCGACGGCCTGTTCATCGTCGGCCTGTCGTACCTCGGCAAGGACCTGCTGCCGGGCGCGGCGGTGGTGGTGGCCGGCGTGCTGATGGCGCTGCGCTACTTCTCCGAGATCGCGCTCGGTCCCGTGGGCGGCCGCATGGCCGAGCGCTTCGGCGCCGAGCGCCTGCTGGTGAGCCTGTCGCTGCTCACGGCGCTGGCGCTGGTGGGCTTCGGCCTCGGTTGGCTCTGGAGCTGCGCGGCGCTGATCGTGGTGCTGCGCGCCTTGCAACTGCCGCTGATCGCGCCCATCGTCGCGCACCGCACGCCCGGACCCGAGCGGGTGCAGGCGCTGGCCGCGCGCTCGACCTGGCGCGACATCGGCGCGGGCGCCGGGCCGGTGCTGGCCGGGCTGCTGCTGCCCATCGCCTCGTCGGCCTGGGTCTACGGCGTGGCGGCGGTGCTGCTGGCCGCCATGGCCATCGCCTGCGGGCGCAGTGCCGCGAAACTCGAGCCCTCCCGGGATTCCCTTCACCATCGACCGTCATGACCCACGACCCGCACGCGATCCAGACCCTGGCCCAGCTCCAGTCCCTGTTCGGCCAGCCCGGCGAAGCCTCGCTCAAGAAGGAGATCGACTGGCTGCATCCGTCCTACCGGGCGCTGATCGAGGCCTCGCCGTTCGCGGTGCTCGCCACCCTCGGGCCGGACGGCCTCGATGCCTCGCCGCGCGGCGATCCGCCGGGCTTCGTGGCGGTGAAGGACGAGAAGACGCTGTGGATGCCCGAGCGCCGCGGCAACAACCGCATCGACAGCCTGCGCAACATCGTGGCCGATCCGCGCGTGGCGCTGCTGTTCCTGATCCCGGGCGTGGGCGAGACCCTGCGCGTCAACGGCCGCGCGCGGATCACGGCCGATCCCACGCTGCTCGCGCGTTTCGCGGTGGAGGGCAAGGCGCCGCAGTGCGTGATCGAGATCGCCGTGGACACCGTGTTCTTCCAGTGCGCCCGCGCGATCCAGCGTTCGCGGCTGTGGGCGCCGCGGCCCGACGAGGCGCGGCCCGACGTGCCCACGCCCGGCGCGATCCTGTCGGCGCTGACCGATGCCGCCTTCGACGGCGCGAGCTACGACCGCGAGCTGCCGGCGCGGCAGAAGGCCACGCTTTACTGAAGAGGCGCAAATTTTTTTTGCGAAGGACTGAGGGTTTGGCACCCTTCGTTCGTCTTCAGGAGGTCGGACCCGTTCCGGCCTCTCGAAGACAGCGAAGAAAGCCCCGCCCATGCACCCCGGTCATTCCCCGTTCGAATCCCTGCAGCCACCCGCCGCGCCGCGCCGCCGCTCCAAGTCCTTCGTGCTGCGCTGGTGCGGCAACGGCTGTGGCGAGGTGGCGGTGGTCGGGCCGCTGGGCTGGTGGCCCTGCTGCTCGAAGGAGTGCTGGGAGGCCTGGCACCAGCTCGAGACCGCCAAGGCCGCGGAAGCGACGCGGCTGGCCGGCGCGGAACTGCGCGCTGGCGCCTGAACGGTCTCAGGCCCGTCCGGGCGCCGCGGCCTGCTCGGTGCGCGCGTCGTGGCCGATGATCAGCACCAGCACGAAGGCCACGGCCGCCAGCAGCGCGAGGAAGATCACCGCGTAGATGTCGTTGCCCATGCGGTCCTTGAGCGTGCCGAAGATGGTCGGGCCGATGTAGCCGCCGAGGTTGCCGATCGAGTTGATCCAGGCGATGCCCGCGGCCGCGGCGGTGCCGCTGAGCATCGCGGTGGGCAGGGTCCAGAAGGTCGGCAGGGCGCTGAAGATGCCGAAGGCCGCGAGCGTCACGGCCGCCATCTTCGGCACCGGCGCGCTGGTCTCGGCCGCCAGCACCAGGCCGACGAAGATGCAGGCCAGCGGGATCAGCAGGAACCACTTGCGTTCCTTGCGCGCATCGGAGGCGCGGGTCCAGAACAGCATCGCGATCGCACCCACCAGGTAGGGGAAGGCGTTGATGAAGCCGATCTCCACGTTGCCCAGCCCGCCGAAGCCCTTGATGATCTGCGGCAGGAAGAAGCTCAGGCCGTACAGCGGCACCGTGATGCCCATGTAGACGAAGCCCAGGCCGATCACGCGCGGGTTCAGCAGCGACTGCTTCCACGAGATCTGGTTGATCGACTCGCGGTTGCGCCGCTCGGCATCGAGCGTGCCCTGCAGCCACGTGCGCTCCTCGTTCGTGAGCCACTTCGCGTCCTTCGGACCGTCGGGCAGGTAGAACAGCACGAAGAAGGTCAGGATCAGCGAGGGGATCGCCTCGAGGATGAACAGCCACTGCCAGCCGTGCATGCCGCCCATCCCGTCCATGTTGAGGATGAAGCCCGAGATCGGCGAGCCGATCACGGTGGAGATCGGGATCGCGAACATGAACCAGCCGACGATGCGCGCGCGGTAGGCCGAGGGGAACCACAGCGTGATGTAGAAGATGACGCCGGGGAAGAAGCCGGCCTCGGCGATGCCGAGCAGGAAGCGCACGACGTTGAAGCTGGTCGAGCCGCCGACCCAGGCCTGGGCCGCCGACAGGATGCCCCAGCTGAACATGATCCGCGCGATCCAGCGGCGCGCGCCGAAGCGCTCGAGCGCCATGTTGCTCGGCACCTCGAACAGGAAGTAGGCAATGAAGAAGATGCCGGCCGCGCTGCCGAACACGGCCGCGCTGAAGCCCAGGTCCTTCGACATGGCGGCGCCCGCGAAGCCGAGGTTCACGCGGTCGAGGTAGGCGATGAAATAGCTGACCATGAGCAGCGGCAACAGCCGCCAGCTCATCTTCGAGATGGTTCTCTGCTCGATCGGATTCACGTGTTGTCTCCTGTTGTGTGTGTGATATGGGAGGCGTTGAGGAAAGCCGCGGCCGTCGCCGGCCGCCGGACCATGTTAGGCCGGCCGGGCCGGCATTCCTGACACGGAAATGACCGAGGCGGGAAAGCACGGGGCAGGGCGCTTGTGCACCTTCCGCGGCCGGCCTGCATCGGGCCCGGGACTCGACCGGTTCGCGCATATGGTTATCGCTTTTCCATCGTTCCGGCCCCCGGGGCGCGGGTATAGCCTTCGTGACGATCCACGCTTTGCGACCCGCCCCGATGTCCACGAACGCCGCTTCCTCCCCGTCTTCCTCCCCCGCCGAACCCACCGCCTCCCGGGGTCCCGCCGTCGCCTGGATTGCGGGCGTCGGTGCGAGCGCGGGCCTCGGTGCCGCGCTCGCGCGGCGCTTCGCTCACGAGGGCCTGGTCGTCGCGCTGACCGGCCGCACGCCGCAGCAGCTCGAGGCCGTGGCCGCCGAGATCGCGGCCGCGGGCGGCACGGCCCATGCCTTCGCGGCCGACGTGGCGAGCGAGGCCGAGGTGCACGGCGTCGGCCAGCGCGTGCGCGCGCTTGGGCCGCTGTCGGTGGCGGTGTTCAATGCCTCCAGCGCGGCGCGCGCGCCCACGCTCGAGATCTCGGTCGAGCAGTTCACCCAGGCCTGGCGCACCAGCACGCTCGGCGGCTTCGTGTTCGCGCGCGAGGCGCTGCGCGGCCTGCTGGCCAACCCCTTCGACGGCGCCACGCCCGCGGGGCGCGGCAGCCTGCTGTTCACGGGCGCCACCGCCGCGCTGCGCGGCAAGCCGCCGTTCGCGGCCTTCGCGGCCGCCAAGGCCGGGCTGCGTTCGCTGAGCCAGAGCCTGGCGCGCGAGTTCGGGCCGCAGGGCATCCATGTCGCCCATGTCGTGATCGACGGCGGCATCGACGGCGAGCGGCTGCGCAGCGGGGCGCCCCAGCGCGCGGCGCAGGCTGGCGAGGACGGGCTGCTGCAGCTCGATGCCATCGCCGAGAGCTACTGGCAGCTGCATGCCCAGCATCGCAGCGCCTGGACGCAGGAACTCGACCTGCGGCCGTTCAAGGAACCCTTCTGATTCAGAACGAGGAGCGCATGAGTTCCGCATCGCCATTCAGTCCGCACGAGCATCCGCTCATCGCCACCCTGCCATCGGTCGAGGCCGAGCTCAACTACCTGAAGCCGGGCCAGGGCCGGCCCGCGAGCTACACCTTCGAGCCGCCGCCGGGCACGCCCTGGGTCACGGGCGAGCTCGAGGCGCGGCGCGTGGCCATCCGCGACGGCCGCCCGCTGGTGGCGCTGCGCGAGCTCTCGCTCGACCGCAGCGGCTTCACCCAGATCGCGCACCGCAGCGTGCTGGCCGACTTCTCGCAGGACGCGACCATCCGCGATCTCTACTACCGCGAGTCCGAGGCGCTGCTGCGCGACGTGACCGGGGCCGAGAAGATCGTGGTGTTCGACCACACGCTGCGCGACAGCGCCCAGGGTTCGCGCCGCACCTCGGAACTGCGCGAGCCGGTGCGCCGCGTGCACGACGACCAGACGCCGGCCTCGGCGCGGCGCCGCGTCACCGACCACCTGCCGCCCGACGAGGCGGCCGAGCGGCTCGCGAAGCGCTTCGCGATCGTCAACCTGTGGCGGCCGCTGGCCACGGTGGAGCGGCTGCCGCTCGCGCTGTGCGATGCGCGCTCCATCGATCCCTCGGACCTGGTGCCCAGCGACCTGATCTACCCCGACAAGGTGGGCGAGACCTATTCCTTCACCTGGAACCCGAAGCACCGCTGGTACTGGTTCCCGCGGCTGCGGCCCGACGAGGCGCTGCTGCTGAAGATCTTCGATTCGCGCGAGGACGGCACGGCGCGGCTCACGGCCCACACGGCCTTCGAGGACCCGACCGGCTCGCCCGAGGCGCCGCCACGCCGCAGCATCGAGCTGCGCGCGCTGGTGTTCTGGGACAAGCCGTGAGCGCGCGCAAGCAGCTGCGGCTGGGCGCCTTCATGCGCCCGGTCAGCATCCATACCGGCGCCTGGCGCTATCCGGGCGCCTGGCCCGACGCCAACTTCAACTTCGAGCGGCTCAAGCAGCTCGCGCAGACGCTGGAGCGCGGGCGCTTCGACGCCTTCTTCATGGCCGACCACCTCGCGCTGCTCAACATGCCGATCGAGGCCTTGCAGCGCAGCCACACGGCCACCTCGTTCGAGCCCTTCACCCTGCTGTCGGCGCTGGCACAGCACACGCAGTACCTGGGGCTGATCGCCACCGCCTCGACCACCTTCGACGAACCGTTCCACATCGCGCGCCGCTTCGCCTCGCTCGACCACCTGAGCGGCGGCCGCGCGGGCTGGAACATCGTGACCACCTCGAACCCCGACGCGGCGCTGAACTTCGGCCGCGAGGACCACATGGAGCACGACGCGCGCTACGACCGCGCGCGCGAGTTCTACGACGTGGTGACCGGCCTGTGGGACAGCTGGGCCGACGACGCTTTCGTGCGCGACGTCGACAGCGGCCGCTTCTTCGATCCGGCCAAGCTGCACGTGCTGGGCCACAAGGGCGAGCACCTGTCGGTGCGCGGGCCGCTGCACATCGCGCGGCCGGTGCAGGGCTGGCCGGTGATCGTGCAGGCCGGCGCCTCGGAGGCCGGACGCCAGCTCGCGGCCGAGACGGCCGAGCTGATCTTCGCGGCACCGGGCACGCTGGCGAACGCGCGCGCCTTCTATGCCGACGTCAAGTCGCGCATGCGCAAGCTCGGGCGCGATCCCGAGCATCTCAAGATCCTGCCGGGCGCCTTCACCATCGTGGCCGACACGGTCGACGAGGCGAAGGCGATCCGCGCCAAGCTCGACAGCCTGGTGCACTACGACAGCGCGATCGCCTCGCTGTCGATCGCGCTGGGCCACGACGCCTCCAGCTTCGACCCCGACGGCCCGCTGCCCGAGGTGCCGCCCACCAACGCGAGCCAGAGCGGGCGCGAGCGCGTGATCGAGCTGGCCCGGCGCGAGAACCTCACGGTGCGCCAGCTCGCGCAGCGCTTGGGCGGCTATGGCGGCCTGGCCTTCGTCGGGACCGCCCAGAGCATCGCCGACGAGATGCAGGAATGGCTCGAGAGCGAGGGCTCGGACGGCTTCAACGTGATGTTCCCCTGGCTGCCCGGCGGGCTCGATGCCTTCGTCGACCGCGTGGTGCCCGAACTGCAGCGCCGTGGCATCTTCAGGCAGGAATACGAAGGTCGTACCCTGCGCGAGAACCTGGGCCTGCCGCGGCCGGTCAACCGTTTCTTTTCGCAAGATTAGCGGGGCCGGGGCGAGGGGACACTGGGCGCGCCGCCGGCGCGCGGGCGGCGCATTGGCGACAATCGCCCCAATGCGTTCCTCTCCCTTCTTCCGCATGGCCCTGCTGCTGGGCCTGCTCTCCGCCATCGGTCCCTTCGCCATCGACATGTACCTGCCGGCCCTGCCGGCCATCGGCCAGAGCCTGCGCGCCGACATCGGCGCGGTCCAGATGAGCCTCACGGCCTTCTTCATCTCGCTGGGCGCGGGCCAGCTGCTGTACGGGCCGGTCTCCGACATGGTGGGCCGCAAGCCGCCGCTGTACGCGGGCCTCGCGGTGTTCGCGATCGCCAGCGTGGGCTGCGCGCTGGCGACCGACATCCAGACCCTGATCGCGCTGCGCTTCATCCAGGGCCTGGGCGCCGCGGCCGGCATGGCGATCCCGCGCGCGGTGGTGCGCGACCTGCACACCGGCACCGATGCCGCGCGGCTGATGTCGCTGCTGATGCTGGTGTTCAGCATCTCGCCGATCCTCGCGCCGCTGGTGGGCAGCGGCGTGATCGCGGTCACTGGCTGGCGCGGCGTGTTCTGGGCCGTCACCATCGCGGCCGTCGCCGGCCTCGCGATGATGGCCACCTTGCTCGCCGAGACCCGGCCGGCCTCGGAGCGCGTCGAGAGCAGCATCGGCAGCGCGCTTTCGGCCTACTGGCTGCTGCTGCGCGACCGCCACTACCTCGGCCTGGTGTTCATCGGCAGCTTCGCGATGGCGGGCTTCTTCACCTACCTCGCGAACTCCTCGTTCGTGATGATCGACCACTACGGCCTGTCGCCCGCGCTCTACAGCGTGGCCTTCGGCGTGAACGCCGCCGCCTTCTTCGGCGCCTCGCAGTTCAACGGCGCGCTCGGCGAGCGCTTCGGCCTGGCGCGGCTGGTGAAGTTCGGCGTGGCCGGCTGCGGCGTGGCGATGGTCGCCATGTTCGCCTACTACGCCATGGGCGGCGACAGCCTGTGGGTGATGATCGTGCTGTACTTCATCGCCTCGGGCTTCATGGGCTTCGTGATCCCGACCACCGGCGTGCTGGCGCTCGAGATGCACGGCGCCATCGCCGGCACCGCCTCGGCGCTGCTGGGCACGCTGCAGATGCTGACCGGCGCGGTGGCGATGGCGGTGGTGGGGGCCTTCACAGACGGCGGCCCGCTGCCGATGGTGACCGGCATGGCCGCGGGCGCGCTGATCGCCGGCGTGCTGACCTGGCTCACGCTGGGCGGCGACCGCGGCACGCAACCGGCGCGTCGGGTGCAGGAGGCCTGATGAGCAGCGTGGCGGCCAGCGTGGGCACCGAGGGCGGCGCGCGCGTCATCGACGGCCTCGATCAGCCCGCGCGGCGCTGGTCGATGCTGGTCATCATCCTCGGGCTGATCGTCTCGGTGCTCGACGGCACCATCGTCAACCTCGCGCTGCCTGGCATCGCGCGCGAACTCAACGCCAGCGCCTCGCAGTCGATCTGGGTGGTCAACGCCTACCAGATCGCCATCCTCGTGATGCTGCTGCCGCTGGCCTCGCTGGGCGACCTGGTCGGCTACCGCCGCGTCTACCTGGTGGGCATGGCGGTGTTCACGCTGTCCTCGGCGGCCGCCACCTTCGCCAACTCGCTGACCACGCTGATCGCCGCGCGCGCCTTCCAGGGCCTGGGCGCGGCCGGCATCATGAGCGTGAACGCGGCGCTGGTGCGGCTGACCTATCCGTCCTCGCAGCTCGGCAAGGGCATGGCGATCAACTCGCTGGTGGTCGCCACCTCCTCGGTGGCCGGGCCCTCGGTGGCGGCGGCGATCCTGTCGGTGGCCTCGTGGCCGTGGCTGTTCGCCATCAACGTGCCGCTGGGCATCGTCACCTTCGCGCTCGGCATGAAGGCGCTGCCCTTCAACCGCGTGGCGCCGGCCGCGGGCCTGCGCTTCTCGCCGGTCGACGTGACGCTCAACGTGCTGATGTTCTCGCTGGTGTTCCTCGGCGTCGACCGCCTGGGCGTGCGCGAGGGCGGGGTGGAGGCGGGCGGCCCGCCGCTGAGCGCCTGGCTCACGCTGCTGGCCGGCGTGGCGGTGGGCTTCGTCTACCTGCGCCGGCAGCGCTCGCTGGCGGTGCCGCTGTTCCCGATCGACCTGCTGCGCATCCCGGTGTTCGCGCTCTCCATGGGCACCTCGGTGGCGGCCTTCTGCGCCCAGATGCTGGCCTACATCGCGCTGCCGTTCCTGCTGCTCGACGTCTACGGCCGCAGCCATTTCGAGGCCGGCCTGCTGATCACGGCCTGGCCGCTGGCGATCGTGGCGATGGCGCCGCTGGCCGGCCGCCTGATCGGCCGCTATCCCGACGGCCTGCTCGGCGGCATCGGCCTGGGGCTGATGGCTGCCGGCCTGTTCTCGCTGGCGCTGCTGCCGGCGCATCCGGTCAATGCCGACATCGCCTGGCGCATGGCGCTGTGCGGGCTGGGCTTCGGGCTGTTCCAGTCGCCGAACAACCACACCATCGTGACCTCGCCGCCCGCGCACCGAAGCGGTGCAGCCAGCGGCATGCTCGGCACGGCGCGGCTCACGGGCCAGACCCTGGGCGCGGTGGTGCTGGCCGGCGTCTTCAGCATCTGGAGCCCGCACGGCGGCCACGGGCCGGTGGTGGCGCTGGTGCTGGCCGGCTGTTGTGCCGGTATCGCCGCAATCTTCAGCAGCTTGCGGCTCAGGACGACGGGACACGCGGGCTGAATAGGTTAGGGTACGGCCCCATGAAGGAAGTACCTGACACGGTGGTATGCCCGGGCTGCGACGCGGTCTATGCCCGCGCCGAACTGCAGCCGCGCGAGGTCGCCCATTGCGCGCGCTGCGGCACCGAGATCGGCCGCCATCCGGGCGCGCAGGAAAGCCGCATCCTGCCGCTGACCGTGACCAGCCTCATCATGTTCGCGATCGCCAACCTGTTCCCGATCGTCGAGATCGAGCTGCAGGGCCTGCGCAGCCAGACCACGCTGGCCGGCGCGGTGGTGGTGCTCGGGTCCGAGGGCATGTCGGTGGTGGCGCTGCTGGTGCTGGCCACCACCATCCTGTTCCCGCTGCTGCAGCTGTGCATCCTGGTCTACCTGCTGATCCCGCTGCGGCGCGAGCATCGCCCGCTGGGTTTCGCGATCCTGGTGCGGCTGATGCAGTCGCTGCGGCCCTGGGGAATGATCGAGGTGTTCCTGCTCGGCGTGCTGGTGGCCGTGGTCAAGCTCTCGAGCATGGCGACGGTGGTGCCCGGGCCCGCGCTGTGGGCCTTCGTGGCGCTCACGGTCACGCTGACGGCGGTGCTGTCGTTCAACCCGGGCGCGTTCTGGGAGATGACCTTCCGCGCCGCCGGCGACGAGGACGAGGAGAGGGCTTCCGCATGAAGTTCCCTTCGCTGCGCCGCGCGCGCCCGCCCGAGCCGGAGCCTGCCGGGCACGAGCCGCACGCCGACGCGCCGGTCGTCACCGCCGCCTCGCTGGGCCTGCTGGCCTGCCCGCACTGCGCGGCCGTCTGGCGGGACGCGCAGGAGGGCGAGGCCTGCGGGCGCTGCGGCACGCACCTGCACACGCGCAAGCCGCAGAGCCTCACGCGCACCTGGGCCTTCCTGATCGCGGCCTGCATCATGTACATCCCGGCCAACCTGCTGCCGGTGATGATCACGCGCACGCTGTTCGGCGCGCAGTACGACACCATCCTCAGCGGGGTGATCTATTTCTGGGTCTCGGGCGCCTACGGGCTCGCGGCCATCGTCTTCATCGCGAGCTTCCTGGTGCCGCTGTTCAAGCTGGCGGTGCTGTTCCTGCTCGTGGTGATGGCGCAGCGCGGCAGCACCTGGCGGCAGCACGAGCGGGCCAAGCTCTATCACATCATCGAGATCATCGGCCGCTGGTCGATGCTCGACGTGTTCGTGGTGTCGCTGTTGACCGGGCTGGTGCAGATCCAGGGCTTCGCGGTGATCACCGCGGGCGTGGGCATCGCGGCCTTCGGCTCGGTGGTGGTGCTGACCATGCTGGCCTCGCTGAGTTTCGATCCGAAGCTCACCTGGGACAGCCGGCAGGCACAGGCCGTGCAAGAGAATTTCGAGAACAGGGAAGAACAAGCAGCATGAGTGAAGAAGAACAACCGCAAGACCGACCGGCGCCGTCCGCGCCGCCATTGCCGAGGCCGCAGGTCAAGCGCCGCCGCGAGTGGCTGCCCTCGCTGATCTGGCTGATCCCGATCGTGGCCGCGCTGGTCGGCGTGATGCTGGTGGCGCGCATCCTGATGGAGCGCGGCCCCGAGATCGTGCTGACCTTCAAGACCGCCGAGGGCCTGGAGGCCGGCAAGACCGCCGTCAAGTACAAGGACGTGCAGATCGGCCTGGTGCAGAGCCTGCGGCTGGCGCGCGACCGCTCGCACGTGCGCGTGCTGGTGCAGCTCAACAAGGAGGCCGAGGGCTTCACCTCGGAAGACTCGCGCTTCTGGGTCGTGCGGCCGCGGCTCGACACCTCGGGCATCTCGGGCCTGAACACGCTGCTGTCGGGCGCCTACATCGGCGCCGACGCCGGCGTGTCGAAGGAGACCTCGGGCGAATTCAAGGGCCTGGAGACGCCGCCCATCGTCACGCGCGACGACTCGGGCCAGCAGTTCCTGCTGCGCGCCGCCGACATCGGCTCGCTCGACGTCGGCTCGCCCGTGTACTTCCGCCGCATCAAGGTGGGGCAGGTGGCGGCCTACGAACTCGACGGCGACGGCCGCGGCGTGACGCTGCGCGTGTTCGTCAACGCGCCCTACGACAAGTTCGTGGGCGTCAACACGCGCTTCTGGCAGGCCAGCGGCATCGATGCGCAGCTCAGCGCCAGCGGCTTCACGCTGCGCACCCAGTCGCTCGCGACCATCCTGCTCGGCGGCATCGCGTTCCAGGCGCCCGAAGACGCCATGGGCCCGCTCGCGAAGGAGAACACCGCCTTCATGCTCGCGCCCGACGAGGTCACCGCGATGAAGGAGCCCGACGGCCCCTCGCAGACCCTGCTGATGTACTTCAACCAGTCGCTGCGCGGCCTGGTGCCGGGCGCGCCGGTCGACTTCCGCGGCGTGGTGATCGGCGAGGTCAAGTCGATCGGCGTCGAGTTCGACCGCGCCGAGCGCGAGTTCCGCATGCCGGTGCTGGTGCAGATCTATCCCGACCGGCTGCGCCGCCGCAGCGTCGATCGCACGAACGAGAAGGAACCGCGCTTCTCGCAGCAGGAGCGCCTGCGCTTCCTCACCGAGAAGGGCCTGCGCGCGCAGTTGCGCAACGGCAACCTGATCACGGGCTCGGTCTATGTCGCGCTCGACTTCTTCCCGAAGGCGCCGCCCGCGAAGATCGACCTGACGAAGAGCCCGATCGAGCTGCCGACCATGGCCAACAGCCTCGACGAGATCCAGTCGCAGGTGCAGGAGATCGCGAGCAAGCTCAACAAGGTGCCCTACGAGCAGATCGCGCAGGACCTGCGCACCACGCTGGCCACGCTCAACAAGACGCTGACCGCCACCGAGCAGACGGTGAGCCGCATCAACAACGACGTGACGCCCGAGCTGGCCGCGGCCATGAAGGACGTGCGCAAGACCGTGAACTCGGCCGAGCGCACGCTGGCCGACGACTCGCCGCTGCAGCAGGACACGCGCCAGATGCTGCAGGAGCTCACGCGCGCCGCCGGTTCGGTGCGCGTGCTGACCGACTACCTCGAACGCCATCCCGAATCGCTGCTGCGCGGCAAACCGGACGACAAGAAATGACGAAGACGCACAGCCGAACCCTTCTCGCCGGCATCGCCGTGCTGGCCACGCTCGCCGCGGGCTGCGCGAGCAAGCCCGACAGCTACTACACCCTTGCGAGCAGCGTGCCCGCGGACCAGATCGCCGCGCCCGCCGCCAGCGGCACCGTGCCGCTGGCCATCGAGCTCGCGCCCGTGGCCGTGCCCGAACGGCTGGCCCGGCCGCAGATGGTGGTGCGCAAGCCCGGCGGCAGCGTGCAGGTCGAGGTGCTCGAGCAGCACCGCTGGGCCTCGTCGTTCGAGAACGAGCTGCGCGACGCGCTGGCCAGCGGCATCGCCACGCGCCTGGGCGCGCTCGACGTCAGCAAGGGCGGCCGCCCCAACGTGCAGCCGGTGTGGCGCATCGCGGCGCAGCTCAAGCAGTTCGACGCGGTCGACGGCGGCCGTGTCGAAGCGGCCTTCAACTGGACCCTGCGGCGCGCCGACGAGCCGCGCACGCTGGTGTGCAGCTTCGAGGCCGGCGAACCGGTGGGCACCGGCTTGGACGCGGTGGCGCAGGGCGCCCAGCGCGTGACCGCCGCCGTGGCCGCGGCGATGGCGCGCAGCGTGGCCGCGGCGCGCGCCAATCCGTCGGCGACCGCCTGCGCGCTCTGAGCGAGTCGCTCCGAGGCGGCGCAGGACAGGGCGCACGGTGGGAGGGCCTGCTCTCCCCAGCGGGTCGTGGCAGGGGAGCGGAAGTCGGTGAAGCTCGCGATTCGACGAGACCCCAACGAAGCGGAGACCCTCGATGGCACAGATCGGCAAGACGCCCGGCGATGACACGCTGATCCGGCACGGCCGCGCCGGCGCCGAGGAAACGACCTGTCCCGAAGCCTCCAGGCCCTGGGTGCTGGCCGCGGCCATCGTCGGCTCGAGCATGGCCTTCATCGACGGCACCGTCGTCAACGTCGCGCTGCCCGCGATCCAGGCCGACCTGCGCGCCACCGCCTTCCAGGCGCAGTGGGTGGTCGAGTCCTATGCCTTGCTGCTGGCCGCGCTGCTGCTGGTGGGCGGCGCGCTCGGCGACCACTTCGGACGGCGCCGCGTGTTCGCGATCGGCGTCGCGGTCTTCGCGCTCTCGTCGGTGGCCTGCGCGCTCGCGGCCAGCGTGCAGCAGCTGATCGCCGCGCGCGCGGTGCAGGGCATCGGCGGCGCGCTGCTGGTGCCGGGCAGCCTGGCGCTGATCAGCGCGGCCTTTCCCGAGAAGCAGCGCGGCAAGGCCATCGGCACCTGGTCGGGCTTCAGCGGCATCACGGCCGCCGTGGGGCCGGTGCTCGGCGGCTTCCTGGTCGATCATTTCTCGTGGACCTGGGCCTTCCTGGTCAACGTGCCGATGGCGCTGCTGGTGCTGTGGATCTGCTGGCACCACGTGCCCGAGAGCCGCGGCGCCTCGGCCGGCGGCGGCCTCGATCCCTGGGGCGCGCTGCTGGCCACGGCCGGGCTCGGCGGCATCGTCTATGCGTTCATCGAGGCGCCCACGCAGGGCTGGACCTCGACGGCCGTGCTCGCGGCGCTGGCCATCGGCATCGCGGGCAGCGCGGGCTTCGTCGCCGTCGAGCGCCGCGTGCGCGCGCCGATGCTGCCGCTCTCGCTGCTGCGCATCGGCAACTTCAGCGGCGCCAACCTGCTGACCCTGCTGCTCTATGCGGCGCTCGGCGGCGGGCTCTATTTCTTCCCGCTCAACCTGATCCAGGTGCAGGGCTGGTCGGCCACGGCGGCCGGCGCGGCGCTGCTGCCCTTCATCCTCATCATGTTCGCGCTCTCGGGCTGGGCCGGCCAGCTGGTCGACCGCTTCGGGCCGCGGCTGCCGCTGGTGATCGGGCCCGCGATCGCGGCCGTGGGCTTCGCGCTGTTCGCGCTGCCCGGCGTGGGCGCGAGCTACTGGAGCGGCTTCCTGCCGGCCGTGGTGGTGCTGGGCCTGGGCATGACGGTGACCGTGGCGCCGCTCACCACCACCGTGATGAACGCGGTCGGCCCCGAGCTCGCGGGCGTGGCCTCGGGCGTGAACAACGCGGTCTCGCGCGCGGCCGCGGTGCTGGCCATCGCGGTCTTCGGCGCGATCATGGCCTGGGCCTTCGACGCCGCGCTGGCCGAGCACCTGCAGGCCGTGGGCGCCTCGGCGCAGGTGACGGCCTTCTTCGAAGGCGAGCGCGCCAAGCTTGCCGGCGCCGCCATGCCGCCGGGCGTGGATGCGGCCACGGCCGAGGCCCTGCGGCGCGCGGTGGCCGAAGCCTTCGTGGCGGGCTTCCGCTGGGTGATGCTGCTGAGCGCCGGGCTGGCGCTGCTCAGCGCGGCCAGTGCGTGGCGCATGATCGGCGGCAAGGGCGCCGTTCAGGACACCGTTCAGGCCGACTGAAGCCGCTCGGGCACGCGCTGCGCATGCTCGGCCAGGAAGGCGGCCAGCGTGCGGTTCACCACGTCGGGATCGGTGATGCTCAGGAAGTGCTGCCCGCCCTCGACCTCGACGCAGCGCGCCTGCGCGATGGCCGCGGCGATGCGGCGGCCGACCTCGATCGGGTAGGCGTTGTCGCGCGTGCCGTGCATCACCAGCACCGGCATGCGCAGCGCGCCCACCAAGGGCGCGATGGCATCGCGGCCGGCCAGCGCGTCGAAGGCCAGCTGCCACTGCACCGGGTTCCACGACTGCCAGGAACGCTTCCAGGCACCGGCGTCGAAGTCCGGGCCGAAGCAGACATGGGCCATGGCCTCGATCGCCTGCAGCGGCGGCGCCTCGAAGGACGAGGCCTGCACCTCGGCGACCAGGGCGCGGTAGGCCTCGCGCGTGGCCTCGGATTCGGCATCGATCGAGGAACCGAACACCGCCACGCTGGCGATGCGCGAAGGCGCGAGCAGCGCGGCACGCAGCGCGACGAAGCCGCCCTGGCTGGTGCCGGCGATGGCCGCGCGGTCGATGCCCAGGTGGTCGAGCAGCGCGAGCAGGTCGCGCGCCGAGTCCCAGAAGCCGAAGGGATGCTCGGCCGCGCTCTCGCCGTGGGCACGCTGGTCCCAGACGATGCAGCGGTGCGTGGCCGCGAAGTGGCGCAACTGCGGCGCGAACATCTCGGCGCGCATGCCGAAGCTGTGGCAGAACACCAGCGCGGGCTTGTGGCCGCCGGTGTCTTCGTAGCGCAGGCGATGGAAGGGCAGGGACAGGAAGGGCATGGGGATGTCTCCGAGGTGATCGATGGGATGGGGCCGCGACGCCGCGTCGGGGTCTGCGAGGTTGTACCGGCGGCCCGCCGTTCGTAGGATTCCGCGCTTGCTCTGTTCTTGTCCGGGATTGCTCAGTGAACCACGCGACCGCTCTTCCTGCCGCATCGTCCAGCTACGGCGCCAAGTACGCGGCGGCCGGCAGCCTCGCGCTCGCCGATTCGTTCGCGCGGCCCTGGCGCGGTTTCGGCGCCGAGATCCGCCGGCACGCGGCGGTCGACGCGCCCGGCTTCGTGCAGCCGGTGACCGAGGTGGCGATCGGCATCGCGGGCCATGGCCGGGTGTCGCGGCGCGCGGACGGCGAGGCCGAGCAGCGCTTCGAGGCGCAGCCGGGCCGCTTCTGCATCTGCCCGGGCGGGGTGCCGGTCGACCATCTGCGGCTGCAGGGGGAGGGCGTGGAGCTGCTGCACTTCTACGTGGGTGGCGGGCTCGACCCGGACTTCGCGGCCCGCACGGCGCTGGCCGACTGGCCCTATGCGGGCGGGCTGGCCGATCCGCTGGTGGCGCAGATCGGGCTGGCGATGGCGCAGGAGCTGCGGCAGGAAAGCAGCGGCGGCGAACTGCTGCTCGACACGCTGGGCCATGTGCTGCTGGCGCGCATCGGGCAGCGACACACGGGCGCGCCGGCGGCCAGTCCCGCCACGGCGGGCCGAGGCCTGTCGCCCGCGCGGCTGGCGCGCGTGCAGGCCTATCTGCAGGCCCATGTGGAACGCGCGCTGTCGCTCGAGGACATTGCGCGCGAAGCCTGCCTGAGCCGTTTCCATTTCGTGCGTGCGTTCAAGGCCTCGACGGGCCGCACGCCGCATCAATATCTGGGCAGCCTGCGGCTCGAGCTCGCGAAGTCGTTGCTGGCCGCGGGCCAGGAGAGCATCGAGGCGATCGCGTGGCGCCTGCAGTTCGCGAGCGCCTCGGGTTTCTCGCGCGCGTTCCGGCGCGAGCTGGGCCTCACGCCGTCGGCCTACGCGCAGGCGCTGCGGCGTCGCTGAGCAGGGTGTCGAGCTCGGCCCAGAGCGGATCGCACTGGCCGGCCCGGTAGGCGGCGGCCTTGAAGGCGGCGTGCTCGCCGCGGTAGGTCTCCCACAGGTCGCGATGGCCATCGGCGACGCAGGCGCGCACGTTGGCCAGCCGGTCGGCCGCCTTCACGGTCAGCGCGAGTTCCTGTTCGCCCTTCACATGCGACATGGCCGCATAGGTCCGCGCCTTGCGCTCCTTGCGGTTGGCACCGGGCGCGTCGCTCAGCAGCGCCACGCAGCCGGCCACCAGGGTGCCGAAGCGTTCGGCGACGTCGGCCACGGTGGCCTCGGTGTCCTCGACCACGTCGTGCAGGTAGCCCACGACCTGCGCCTGTTCCCCATAGGGCCGCAGCAGCGCGACCACTGCGTCGAGGTGATGGACGTAGGGATGCACGCCGTACTTCTGGTCGCCGTGCATCTGGATGGCGTAGCTTCTCGCGGCGTCGGGGAAGGTCTCTGGGGTCATGCGGACAACCCTAGCGGGTCGTGTGTTCTGTGGCAATGGCGTGGAGGGCGCGTTGTCGTGCGGGACGTGGAGATGCGACGGGGACGGGCTCACGCCGACGGGGTACTCCCCTCCGCGAATGTCCCCCGCCTTCGGCTCCTCCTTTATTTCGCTGCGGGGAGTACCCCATCGGCGTGAGCCTGGACACGACGGTCGTTGTACCGCCGGCACCACCGCAGCGCCCTCGTGCTCAGGGCAGTGGGTGCTTCCCGCAGCGAAATAAAGGAGGAGCCCGAAGGGCGGGGGACATTCGCGGAGGGAAGTACCCGCTGTCCTGTGCACGCGCCCCCAGCGCCCCAAAAAACCGCCGTTTACGAAGGAAAACACCTACCGAAACGACATTGCAGACTAGTTGGTGTATCGATACAGTAAATCGTTCCACAAAACGGGCGTTCGACCCCACAGGAGACAAGCCATGACCTCGATTTCACGCCGCCGCTTCGTCCAGTCATCGTCGGCCCTGCCGCTCGCGATGGCGGCCGCCGGCACGGGATTCACGCCCTTCGTCGCCGCGCAGGACAAGACCGTCGCGCTGCGCCTGTCGTCCTCGCACGTCGCCGACCTCAACTCCTCGCACTTCGCGTGGAATCAGCTCATGCAGGTCAACCTCAAGAAGGCCGTCGGCGAGCGCATCCGAATCGACTACTTTCCCAACAACCAACTCGGCAAGGAAAGCGACGTCGTGCAGCAGGTCAAGGTCGGCTCCATCGACATGATGCTCACCGGCTCCTCGATCTGGGCCACCGTCACGCCGCAGTTCGGCATGCTCGACCTCGGCTACCTGTTCGACAGCTACGAGCACGTCGCCAAGGCCCTCGACGGCGGCGTCGGCGCCAAGCTCAACGACATGCTCGTCAAGAGCACCGGCTGCCAGGTCATCACCTGGGGCCAGCACTACGGTGCGCGCAACGTCTACACCAAGCAGCCCGTGAAGTCCCTGGCCGAGGTGAAGAACGTCAAGCTGCGCGTGCTGCCCACGCCCGCCTTCATCGAGACCTTCAAGATCATGGGCGCCATCCCCACGCCCATCTCCTTCGGCGAGCTCTACATGGCCGCGCAGACCGGCGTCGTCGACGGCTTCGAGCACGATGCCGCCACCGTGCTCGCGAGCAAGCTCAATGAGGTCGTCAAGCACTGCTGGATGACCGAGCACCTGTTCAGCCCCATGGTCTGCATCGCCGGGCGCCGCGCCATGGACCGCATTCCGGCCGACCTGCGCCCGGCCTTCCTCAAGGCCGCGGCCGAATCGACCGCGCAGCAGCGCCAGATCGGCGCCGAGAAAGGGCAGAGTGCCATCGAGGAACTGAAGAAGCTGGGCCTGAGCTTCACGCCGATGGCGAAGAACGAGCGCGACCAGGTGCGCAAGGAGATGGAGGCCAGGCTCTGGTCGGCCTTCGCCAAGCAGTACCCCGAAACCGGGCCGCTGTTCGCCGCCATCAACGCCGCCCGCGCCTGACCGCATGTCCAGCGTCCTGCCCCCGATGGCCCCGGTCACGCCCGCCGTCCTGCCGCCCCTGCCGCCGCTTGCACCGCTGCCGGCCGCGGGCCACGGCCACGATCCGCGCGCCCTGGGCTTCAGCACCGCCCACCCCGCGGGCCGCGGCCTCGCCTGGCTCACGCGCGCCATGGAGAACGTGGCCGGCGTCGTGCTCGCGATCGATGTTCTCATCGTCTTCGTCTCGGTCGTGTTCCGCTACTTCCTGCACGATCCCTTCGACTGGGCCGAGGAGGTCGCGCGCGCGCTGATGGTGATCCAGGTCTTCTTCGGCGCCGCCACCGTGCTCGCGCGCAGCCAGCACGTGGGCGTCGACCTGTTCCGCGGCCTGCTGCCCGCGCGCTGGCAGCCCGCGCTGATCCAGTTCGGCAACTGGATCGTGGTCGGCGTCTCGGCCAGCCTGCTCGCCTCGTCGTGGGAGCTGCTGCTCGACGCCTACAACATGACCACCCCGATCGGCCTGCCGCAATGGATCTACGTCTACCCGGTGGTCATCGGCAGCCTGTTCATGACGCTCTTCGGCCTCGCCAACGCCGTCAACGGACCGGCCCGGCGCGTGTGGAGCACCCTGGCCGTCGGCATCGCGCTCACCGCCGCCGTCGTGGGCTGGAACGCCTTCGTGCCCGGCCACGCCATCGCGCCCTGGATGCTGCTGACCGCCGGCTTCCTCGGCGGCCTGATGCTCGGCGTGCCGATCGCCTTCGTGCTCGCGCTCTCGTCACTGGTGTTCTTCATGGCCGATCCCTCGCTGCCGATGCTGGTCTATTCGCAGCAGGTGATGGCCGGCACCGACCACTACGTGCTGCTCGCCATTCCCTTCTTCGTGCTGGCCGGCCTGCTGATGGAATCCAACGGCATGTCCTCGCGGCTGATCGAACTGCTGCTGCGCATGTTCGGGCGCGTGCGCGGCGGCCTGGGCCTGATCACCATCACGGCCACCGCCTTCTTCTCGGGCGTCTCGGGCTCCAAGCTGGCCGACATCGCCGCGGTCGGCGGCATCATCATGCCGGCCGTGCGCAAGACGAAACAGGACCCGAACGAGACCGCGGGCCTGCTGGCCTGCACCGCCGTGATGGCCGAGACCATCCCGCCGTGCATCAACATGATCATCATGGGCTTCGTCGCCAACATCTCGATCGCCGGGCTGTTCATGGCCGGCCTCGTGCCCGCCGTGGTGCTCGCGCTCTCGCTGGCCGCGGTCACCATCTACGTCGGTGCGCGCATCGACCCCGACCAGGCCTTCGACGTGCGCACGCCCATGTTCCGCCTGCTCGGCGGCGCGCTGGTCGCGCTGGTGATGGTGGCGATGATCGGCAAGGGCGTGACCTCGGGCGTCGCGACCTCGACCGAGGTCTCGTCCTTCGCCGTGGTCTATGCGCTGGTGGTGGGCTGGCTGGCCTTCCGCGAGCTCACCTGGTCGTCGGTGGCGCGGCTGTTCGTGCGCTCGGCCTCGATGGCGGGCAGCATCCTGTTCATCGTGGCGGCCGCGTCCAGCCTCTCGTTCGCGCTGACAATCCAGCAGATCCCGCAGTACCTGTCGTCGTTCATGATCGAGTTCGCGCACGCATGGGGCAGCACCATGTTCGTGATGCTCTCGGTGCTGATCATGATCGTGTTCGGCGCCATCCTCGAGGGCGCGCCCGCGCTCATCATCTTCGGGCCGTTGCTGACACCGATCGCGGCGCAGCTGGGCGTCAATCCGCTGCACTTCGGCACCGTGATGGTCATCGCCATGGGCTTCGGACTGTTCGCGCCGCCGGTGGGGCTGGGGCTGTTCGCCACCTGCGCCATCACCGGCACCCAGGTGAAGGACGTGGCGCGGCCGATGATGAAATACCTCGCGGTGCTGTTCGTCACCCTGGTGCTGCTGGTGCTGGTGCCGGCCTTCTCGGTCTGGCTGCCCACGCGCATGGGGCTGTGACGACGCACGACTGCAGGACCGCGATGAACCCGAAAGGACCCCGAAAACCGTGAGCAGAATCAGCGATGTCGCCCAGCGGGCGGGTGTTTCGACCAGCACCGTGTCGAACGTGTTGAACGGCCGCGTGGACCGCATGGCGGCCGCCACCCTCGAGCGGGTGCAGGACGCCATCCGCGACCTCAAGTACCGGCCCAACACCTCGGCGCGGCAGCTCAAGACCGGGCACACGCCGCTGATCGGCCTGCTGGTGCCGTCGATGGCCAACCCGATGTACGGCTTCATCGCGCGCGAGGTCGAGACGCTGGCGCAGGAGCGCTATGGCTTTCGCATCATGATCGGCAACACCTACCGCGAGAAGGAACGCGAGGCGCGCTTCTTCGAGGACCTGATGGCGCATGGCGTGCGCGGCGTGATCATCATCTCGTCACTGATCGACGAGCAGCACGTCGAGGCCGCGGCCGAGCGCGGCCTGGTGGTGGTGAGCTACGACCGGCGCGCCACGCCCGGCGAGGCCTCGGTGATCGACCACGTCACGGTCGACAGCTTCGAGTCCTCGCGCATCGCCACCGCGCACCTGATCGAACGGGGCCACCGGCGGCTGGCCTTCGTCACGCCCTCGGGGCGCACCATGAGCCGCAACGAGAAGATCCAGGGCTTTCTCGCGGCCGCGCGCGCAGCCGGCCTCGAGGGCAGCGCGCGCGTGGTCGAGGGCCTGCCGGTCGACGAGTACGGCGACTCGATGATGAGCGAGCTGGGCCGCACCCAGGCCAGCCAGCTCGCGCAGCTGCCCGAGCGGCCCACCGGCGTGGTCGGCGTCAACGACCTGCTGGCCTACGGCCTGATGGCGGGCTTTCGCGATGCCGGGCTCGCGGTGCCCGACGACGTGTCGGTGGTCGGCATCGACAACGTGTTCCTCTCCACCCTGATGTACCCCGCGATGACCTCGGTGCGCGTGCCGGTGCCCGAGATGGCGCAGGTGATGGTCGAGCGCGTGATGAGCCGCCTGGCCGACGGCGCGCTGCCCGCGGGCGAGTTCCTGTTCGCGCCCACGCTGGTGGCGCGCGACTCCGTGGCGCCACCGCGCGGCTGAGGCCGCCTTCTTCTTTCTTCCTGCCTTGTCCATGACCACGGTTTTCGTCAGCCATCCCCAGAGCAAGCTCGCCCACTACTTCGGCGAACGCGCGAGCAACGCGCTGCGCGCCTTCGCGCAGGTGCGCTTCAACCCCGAGGACCGCGATCTCTCGTCGCACGAGATCGCCGAACTGGCGCGCGACTGCGACGCCATCGTCTCCTACCGCCAGACCGTGGGCGACGAGGCGCTGTTCGCCGCGCTGCCCAAGCTGCAGGCCTTCGTGCGCTGCGCCATCGACATCCGCAACATCGACCTGGCGGCCGCGAGCCGCCACGGCGTACTGGTGACGCAGGCCAGCGCGGGCTTCATCGCCTCGGTGTCCGAATGGATCGTGGGCGCGATGATCGACCTCGCGCGCGGCATCAGCGCCTCGACCGCGCTCTACCACGCGGGCCTGCCGGTGCCGCCCGCCATGGGCCGCGAGCTGCGCGGCGCCACGCTCGGCGTGATCGGCTATGGGCAAATCTCACGCTACCTCTGCACCGTGGCGCAGGCGCTCAGCATGCGCGTGGTGGTGCACGATCCCTTCGCGGTGGTGGCGCAGCCCGGCATCGCGCAGGCCGGCTTCGGCGAGCTGCTCGCCCAATCCGACTTCGTGGTCTGCCTCGCGGCGGCCACCGAAGACACCGAGAACCTCATGAACGCCGCCGCCTTCGCGGCCATGCAGCCCGGTGCCTTCTTCATCAATGCCGCGCGCGGCAACCTCGTCGACGAGGACGCGCTGGTCGCGGCACTCGATGCCGGCACGATCGCGGGCTGCGCGCTCGACGTGGGCCGCGCGCCCGACCAGATGCCGTCGCCCGCGGTGGCGCGCCATCCGCGCGCGATCGCCACGCCGCACATCGGCGGCCTCACGCCGCCCGCGGTCGAGCACCAGGCGATGGAAACCGTGTCGCAACTGGCCGAGATCTTCCAGGGCCGCATGCCGAAGGGCGCGGTGAATGCCACCGAAGCCCATCGCTGGCGCCAGGCCTTCGGCGTGCCAGCCTGATCCCATTCCCATCCACCGAGAGCCCCCATGGAACCGACCCGGAACGCGCGCTATGCCGGCGCCTGCGACTGCCATGTCCACATCTACGAAGACCGCTTCCCGCTGATCCCGAACGTCGCCTGGGTGCCGCCGCACTCGCCGGTGTCGGCCTACCGCGAGCAGGTGCAGCAACCACTGGGCATCGAGCGCGCGGTGGTGGTGCAGCCCACGGGCTACGGCTTCGACAACCGCTGTACCCTCGATGCGCTGGCGCAGTTCGGCGAGGCGGCGCGCGGCATCGCGCTGCTGGCGCCCGACGCGCCCGACGCCGAGATCGCGCGTCTGCATGCGGGCGGCATGCGCGGCGTGCGCTACATGATGATCGGCGGCGTGCTGGGCTGGGAGTCGCTGCCGGGCATGGCCGCGCGCATGGCCGATGCCGACTGGATGATCAACCTGCAGCTCGACGGCCGCACCATGCCCGAGCACGAGGAGGTGCTCAGGAAGCTGCCGTGCCGGCTGGTGCTCGACCACAACGGCAAGTTCCTGGAACCGGTGGCGCCCAGCCATCCCTCGTTCCAGTCGCTGCTGCGCGTGATCGATGCCGGCCGCGTGTGGATCAAGCTCTCGGAGCCCTACGAGACCTCGAAGAGTGGCGCGCCCGGCTACGACGACGTGAGCCTGCTCGCGCGCACGCTGGCCGAGACCTTTCCCGAGCGCTGCCTGTGGGCCAGCAACTGGCCGCACCCGGGACGCGATCCGCGCCCCGAGAGCGCGCCGCTGTACGACCTGCTGTTCTCGTGGGCCGCGAGCGAGGACACGCGCCGGCGCATCCTGGTCGACAACCCGGCCGCGCTGTACGGGTTCAAGGCCTGACGCGGGCCCGGGGAGGGCGGATCCGAAGCCCGCCATAATCGGCGCTCCCGTCTTCTTGAACCGCCTCAGGTCAGCCACGCCGCGTCGAAGCCAACCTGCCTCCTGGACTTCGACCCACCCTTGCCGGTGCCGGCGCGCCCGTGTTCGAACGCTATTACCGCGAACTGCTGAACTTCCTGTCCCGCAAGGTGCCGGACCGCGCCACCGCGGCCGACCTCGCGCAGGAGAGCTATGCGCGCGTCTACGAGGCGCAGCGCGCGGGCAGCGTGGTGCGCGATCCGCGGGCGCTGCTCTACCGGGTCGCGCGCAACCTCGTCACCGACCATCACCGGCGCAGCAGCGTGCGCGCCGGGCTGGCGGACGCCGAGACCGAGGACGGCCTGGGCGAGCCCGACGACTGCATGGGCCCCGCGAGCTTCGAGCCCGATGCGGCGCTGGCCTCGAGCCAGGGGCTGGCCGCGATGATCGCCGCCATCGAGGGCTTGCCGCCGCGCTGCCGCGAGGCCTTCGTGCTCTACAAGTTCGACGGGCTCTCGTATGCCGAGGTCGCCGAGCGCATGGGCATCTCGGTGCGCACGGTCGAGATGCAGCTGCGCATCGCGATGGCGGCCTGCTGGGACTGCCTGGAGCGTGGCGGGAAATGAAGGGATCCACGATGAACCGAAGAGAGACCGCGTCCTACAGGGTTGACGCCCGTTCGTGCGTCTCCATCTCCAGGGACGCCCTCGCCTCATGAATTCGACGCCATCACCGGAAGACGCATCGCGCCTGCGAGAGGAGGTGCTCGACTGGTTCGTGCGCCGCCAGCGCGAGGGCTGGAGCGCCAGCGAGGAGCGCGAGTTCCAGGGCTGGCTGGTGGCCGACCCGCATCGCGCCGAGGCCTGGCGTGCCTGGGCCTCGCGCTGGCGGGCCGTCGACGCGATCCCGGCCGCGACCGTGGCCGGCTGGCGCGAAGGCTTCGCGGGCCGCGCTGCCGCGCCCACGCGGCGCGGTTTCATGAAACCGGCGCTGGCGCTGGCCGCCACCGGCATGGCCGTCGGCGCCGGCTACCTGGGCTGGCGCGAGCTGCAGGCGCAGCCGGTGTTCGTGCAGGCCTTCGCCACCCGGCGTGGCCAGCAGCTCGACCTGCCGCTGCCCGACGGCACGCGCCTGCGGCTCGACACCGCGACCCGCATCGAGGTGCAGCTGTTCCGCGACCGGCGCGAGGTGCGGCTGCTCGAGGGGCAGGCGGTGTTCGCCGTGCAGTCCGATGCAGAGCGGCCGTTCTCGGTGCTGGCCGGGCCGCTGGAGGTGCGCGTGGTCGGCACCCGTTTCGCCGTGCGCCACACGCCGGGAATCGACGGCGCGGACGGCACGCGGGTGTCGGTGGACGAGGGCCGGGTGCGCGTGGCGCGGCGCGACCGCGCGCAGGACGGTGCCTGGGCCGAGCCCTCGGCGGCGAGCCTGCGCGAGGCGGTCTTCCTGGTCGCCGGCCAGCAGCTCGAGAGCGATGCCCGGGGCCTGCTGGGCCCGGTGGCGGCGGTGCCGGGCGAGGGCATCGCGCCCTGGCGCGAGCACCGGCTGAGCTTCGTCGACACGCCGCTGGCGCGCGCGCTGGCCGAGCTCGAGCGCTACGGCAGCACCGGCCTGGTGGTGAACGATCCGGCCGTGGCGGCGCTGCGGCTGACCGGCACCTTCGATCCGCGCGATCCGCGCACCCTGCGCCGCGCGCTGCCGAGCGCCTTGCCGGTGCGGCTGAAGCAGGCCGGCGCGGTCACCGAACTGGTCGCCGCGCACTGAGAAAGAGGCGCCGCGGCCCGGCGCCTAAAAAAATTTTCGGAGGGACTACGGTATTTCCCACGGGTCGTGCGTCAACCCAGATGAGAACCATTTGTATTCAAAGTCTGGAAACGTAGATGAACCGATTGACATCGAAGCCGGCACCGCTGGCCCTGGCCCTGGCGCTCGCGCTGGCCCACCTGACCGCATCGGCCCAGGCGCTGCCGGCCGACCCGGTGCAGATCAGCATCGCGGCCCAGCCGCTGGCCCAGGCGCTCAACGACTGGGCGCGCCAGACCGGCGTGCAGCTCGTGGTGCAGCAGAGCCTGGTGGCGGGCAAGACCGCGCCGGCGGTCGCGGGCCGGCTCGCGCCGCGCCAGGCGCTCGACCAGTTGCTGGCCGGCAGCGGCCTGTCGGCCAGCGTGGAGGGCAATGCCGTGGTCATCCGCACGCTGGTGCCGGGCGCTTCCAACGCGTCGCTGCCGGCCGTCACCGTGCAGGCCGAGGGCGAGCAGAGCGCCACCAGCCGGGTGCAGGGCTACGTGGCCCGGCGCAGCGCCACCGGCACCAAGACCGACACGCCGATCATCGAGACGCCGCAGTCGATCTCGGTGATCACGGCCGACCGCATCGAGGCCATGGGCGCCGCCAACCTCAAGGACGCGCTGGGCTACACGCCGGGCGTGTCGACCACCACCTATGGCGCCGATTCGCGCTACGACTGGATCTCGCTGCGCGGCTTCGATGCCTACTCGCCGGGCTTCTATCTCGACGGCCTGCCGCTGCGCAACAACAGCACCTGGGGCGTGTGGCGCACCGAGAACTACGGCGCCGAGCGCATCGAGCTGCTGCGCGGGCCCTCGTCGGTGCTCTATGGCATGAGCGGGCCGGGCGGGGTGGTGAACGTGGTCAGCAAGCGCCCGACGGCGGAGCCGGTGCACGAGCTGCAATTGCAGCTGGGCGACCACGCCCGCAAGCAGGTGGCGGGCGATTTCTCGGGTGCGCTGGATGCCGAGGGCAGGCTGCTCTATCGCATCACCGGACTGCTGCGCGATGCGCAACTGCCGGCGGCCAAGGAGGCCGACGACCGCAGCTACATCGCACCATCGCTGACCTGGAAGCCGTCGAGCGACACCACGCTCACGCTGCTGTCCCAGTTCACCCGCACGCGCAGCGGTGTCTACACGCGCGCGCGGCCGCAGGTCGGCTCGCTCGATGCGACCGCGATCGGCAGCTACATCCCCTCCAGACTGTTCGTCGGCGAGCCCGGCTTCGACCGCTTCGACCAGGACCAGGAAATGGTCGGCTACCAGTTCGAGCACCGCATCGACGACACCTGGACGGTGCGGCAGAACGCACGCTATGCGCACCAGAAGCTCGATTACACGGGCACGCAGCTGCGGGGCTTCACCGCGCTGAACCCCGATGTGCCGAACGATCCGGTCAACTTCCAGCAGATGGCGCGCAGCGTGTTCGGCAGCCGCGAGAACATCGCCGCCGTGGCGCTCGACAACCAGGCGCAGGCCGACTTCCGCGTGGGCGAGGCGCAGCACAAGGTGCTGGTCGGGCTCGATTACCAGCGCACCCGGATCGACCAGGTCACCTTCAGCGGCGGCAGCGCGTCGCCGCTGAACATCTACGCGCCGGTGTATGGCGGGCCGATCGAATTGCCCGCGCCGTATTTCGACGGCATCACCCGGCTGACGCAGACCGGCCTCTACCTGCAGGACCAGATCAAGTGGGGCGAGCGCTGGTCGCTGACCCTGGGCGGGCGCTACGACGATGCCGAAAGCACGGTCTTCAGCCGCCTCGACGGCTCGACCCAGCGCATCCGTGACCACAAGTTCACCAGCCGGGCCGGCCTGGTCTACCTGCATCCGAGCGGCTGGGCGCCGTACCTGAGCTACTCGGAGTCGTTCGCGCCGACCGCCACCATCGACCCGGTCTCGGGCGACCCGTTCAAGCCCGAGAGCGGCAAGCAGTTCGAGGCCGGCGTGCGCTACCAGCCCACGGGCGGCAAGGCGATGTACAGCGCGGCCATCTTCGACCTGCGGCGCAAGAACTACATCAGCTTCGACGGCGATGCCATGCCCAGGCAGACCGGCGAGATCTCGGTGCGCGGCCTGGAGCTCGAGGCCACGGCCGAGATCGCGCCGCGCATGAACCTCACGGCCTCCTACAGCTACACGCCGCGGGCCATCGTCACGGCCAGCAGCAACGCGAGCGAGATCGGCAAGCAGGCCACGGCCGTGCCGCGCCACCGGTTCTCCGTGTGGGCCGACTACCGCTTCGCCAATGGCTTGAAGCTCGGGCTCGGTGCCCGCTACACCGGGACGAACTACGGCGACGGCGAGGCCGCGCGGCCGAGCAAGGTGCCCGCGTCCACGGTGCTCGACGCCATGCTCGGCTACGACATCGATCGCTGGACCCTGGCACTGAACCTGCGCAACCTCACCAACAAGACCTACATCGCCAACTGCGGCTACGGCAACTGCTACTACGGCTATCCGCGCACCGCGACGGCCACGGCCACCTACCGCTGGTAGGCCTCAGGAGCGCGGCATCAGCTCGTAGAAGTCGAAGCCGTTGCTGCGTCCGCCGAGGCAGCCGGCCAGCGTGTCCTCGACCTTGCGCCACAGCGCGAGCCGGTTGCGCCACTTGCGCACGCTGTGGCCCTCGTCGGGAAAGCTCAGTAAGTCCACCGGCCGGCCGAGCCGGCGCAGCTCGGCCACCACGTCGTCCGAATCCTGGCGCAGTACGCGCACGTCGTTGGCGCCGTGGATCACCAGCAGCGGCGCCTCGATGCGCTCGAGCTGCGACACCGGCGAATCGCGCAGCATGCGCGCGCGCTCCTCGGGCTGGTTCACGTCGCCGAAGAAGCGCGCGAAGTAGTGGCGGTTGCGCCAGAACGGCGGCCAGTTCTCGATCACGCGCGGCCAGTTGGCCACGCCGACGATGTCGATGCCGCAGCGGTAGTCGTGCGGCTTGCGGATCAGCTGCGAGAGCACCGAGAAGCCGCCGAAGCTGGCGCCCAGCACCGCCATGCGCCGCGGATCGGCCACGCCCTGGTCGATGGCCCACTGCGCGGCCTCGGCGATGTCCTGCTGCAGCCGGCCGCTGGTCTCGCCCGCGCCGGCCATCATGAAGGCGCGGCCGTAGCCGCTCGAGCCGCGGTAGTTGACCTGCAGCACCGCATAGCCGCGGTTCGTGAGCATCTGCACGGTGTTGAAGCCCGCGGGCAGCCAGCTGTCGCGCGTCCACGGGCCGCCATGGATGCTGATCACCAGCGGCGCCGGGCCCTGCACGCCACGCGGGCGCGCGAGGTAGCCGTGGACCTGCAGGCCGTCGGAGGCCTTGAACGCGAAGGGCTCGGTCGACGAGAAGAAGTCGTCGCCGTTCTCGCGCGGCGGCGGGGTGAGGCGTGCCAGCGCCTGGCTGTCGCGGTCGAGCAGCAGTTCGACCGTGCCGGTCTCGGTGACGGCGCGCAGCACCATGCGCCGCTGGTCGAGCGTGCTGCTCTGCGGGCGCGCGATCACGGGCTCGGTGGCGAGCCAGCCGCGCTCGCGCGCAAGCTTCATGGCGGCGGTCACCTCCGCGTCGAGCGTGGCGTCGAGGTAGCGGATGCGCGGGCGGCCGGGCTCGGAGGTCCAGGCCTGCGGCGCGCCCTCGTTCGGCGGGAAGTAGACGGCCCCGAGGTCGACCTGCGCATCCTCGGCCAGCACCTTCTCGGCGCCGGTGGCCAGGTCGGCCTCGACCAGCACCAGCTTGTCGCGCCCGATGTTGCCGAGCGCCCAGAGCCGGCCGCCGGCGCGGTCGATGCGCAGCGGCGCATAGGCATCGAAGGCCTCGATGGTCTTGAAGGGGCGCCAGCTGCCGTCGGCCTGGCGCAGCTCCATCAGCAGGTCGGAGCCGTCGACGCTGCCGAGCTGGCGCATGCGCGCGGCCGGCTCGCGCCGGGTGTCGACATACCAGGCGACCACGCGGCTGCCGGGCTCGCCGCGCGCCACCTCGCGCACGCTGCGGGTGCGCGGGTCGGCCTCGAACAGGTCGAGGCTGGTGCGGTCGTTGCGGTTGCTCGTGAAGAAGAAGTTCGGGCTGCCGGGCGCGCCGCCGATGACGCCGGCCGAGCGCACGCCGGGCCAGGGCGTGACGGCCCAGGGCCGGGCCTCGGGCGACTGGCTGTCGAGCACGAAGATCTGCGTGTTCTCGTCGCCGCTCGCGTCCTTGAGGTAGGCGATGTGGCGGCTGTCGGGCAGCCATGTGTAGGCGGACGCGTTCGCGAGCGTGCCGGTGGCGAAGCTGCGCGTGCTGGCCGACTGCACCGTGGCCGCGTCGGCGCTGTCGCGCACGGCCAGGCCCACGTCGGTGCCGACGGTCTGCACCCACAGCAGCTTGCGGCCATCGGGCGACAGCACGTGGCCGCCGACCGTGTCGACGTTGGCGACGAAGCGGCGCATCGGCACCAGCGGCGGCAGGGTCCGGTCCTGGCTGGCCTGGACCAGCGCCGGATGGGTGGGCGCGGTGGCGCAGGCGGACAGCAGCAACGCGCCGGCGGCGCAGGCCAGGGCGAGCAGGGCGGTGGGTCGAAAGTCGCGAGGCATGGTTGCAGTTCATGGAGAAGGGGCCGCCGATTGTGCGAAGCCCGACCTTGGGCGAAGCCAAAGATGGCACGTTCGTCTTTGGCTGGCCCCAAGGTCCGCGCGCGCACAATCGCCGCGTGCACATCCTGCTGATCGAAGACGACCTCGACCTGGGCCGCGCGCTGCAGGCCGCACTCAAGGTGGACGGCCTCACGAGCGAATGGCTGCGCCGCGCCCGCGACGCGCCGCGCGTGCCCGACGCGGCCGTGTTCGACTGCGTGCTGCTCGACCTCTCGCTGCCCGACGGCAACGGCTTCGAACTGCTGGCGCGCTGGCGCGGCGAGGGCGGCACGGTGCCGGTGATCGTCATCACGGCGCGCTCGGCGGTCGAGGACCGGCTGGCCGGCCTCGACGGCGGCGCCGACGACTTCGTCATCAAGCCCTTCGCCACCGCCGAGCTGATCTCGCGCATCCGCGCGGTGCTGCGGCGCTCGGCGCGTCAGGCCAGCGAGGTCTGGACGCTGGGGCCGCTGTCGATCGCGCCGCGGCGCCACCAGGCCACGCTCGCGGGCAGCGCGCTCGAGCTGTCGCCGCGCGAATTCAGGCTGCTGCTCGAACTGGCGCGCGAGCCCGGCGCGGTGGTCGCCAAGGGCGTGCTCGCGCAGCGGCTGGAACCGCTGGGCGAGCCGCTGGACTTCGCGGCGGTCGAGGTCCATGTGTCGAACCTGCGGCGCAAGATCGGCGCGACGCGCGTGCATACGGTGCGCGGCGTGGGCTACATGCTGACGCCATGAGCCGTCTGTCATTCGGATGGCCCGGCCCGAGCATCGGCCGGCGCGTGCTGGCCGCGATGCTGATCGCCTTCGTCGGCGTCTGGCTGATGCTGCTGGCCTATTTCTACGTCGAGTTCCGCCAGGCGCTCGCGGTCGACCAGGGGCTGAAGAAGCTGGGCCGCGCGATGAGCGCCTCGCTGCGCGAGGTCGACAGCGACGCGCAGGCGGTGGGCGTGATGCGTTCGACCGCGACCCAGTTCAGGACCCTGCGCATCAGCGGCAATCCGGGCGGCAGCGTGTGGATGGAACTGCGCCGGCGCGACGATGGCGCGGTGCTCTACCGCTCGGCCTCGCTTGGCGACCGGGTGCTCGACGCGCCGGCGCCGCAGGTGATCGAGCGCGATTTCGATGGCGTCTCGTACTGGGTCCACGGCACCGAGGCGGGCCGCTGGCGGCTGCAGCTCGCCGAGCCGCGCATCACGGGCTGGTGGGTGCTCGAGCGCAACGCCACGCGCCTGCTGCCCTACCTGCTGCTGGCCTTCCCGATCGTGCTGCTGCCGGTGTGGCTGGCGGTGCGGCTCGGGCTGCGGCCGCTGCAGCGGCTGGCCGACCTCATCGCGCGGCGCGGCAGCAGCGACCTGTCGCCGATCGGCTACGACCCGCCCCAGGCCGAGCTGAAGCCGCTGACCTCGGCGCTCGAACGCATGCTGCGCCAGTTGCGCGACAAGCTCACGCAGGAGCGCGCCTTCGTGCACGACGCGGCGCACGAGCTGCGCACGCCGATGGCTGTGATCGCCGCGCAGGCCCATGCGCTGGCCGGCGCGGCCGATGCCGCCGAGCGCGAGCGCGCGCAACTGCACCTGGAGCAGGCGATCGCGCGCGCCTCGCATCTCACGCAGCAACTGCTCGACCTGGCGCTGCTCGACGATGCGCAGCCCTCTGCGCCGAGGCGCGTCGACGTGGCGCAGTTCGCGCGCGGGCTGCTCGCGCAGGCGGCGCCGCAGGCCATGGCGCGCGGCATCGAGCTGGCGCTCGAGGCGCCCGACAGCCTGCCGGCCGAGGTCGACGTGCCGGCGCTGCAGTCGGTGCTCGAGAACCTGCTGCACAACGCGATCCGCCATGTGCCCGACGGCGCGCAGGTGGCGATGACGCTGCGCGTGGAAGACGGCCGCCTCGCGCTGCTGGTGGCCGACGACGGGCCCGGCATTCCCGCGGCCGAGCGCGAGCGGGTGTTCGAGCGCTTCCACCGCGGCGAGGGCGCGCACGAGACGCCGGGCTCGGGCCTGGGCCTCGCGATCGTGAAACAGGCGGTGCACCGCATGGGCGGCGAGGTCGCCATCGTCGACGGCCTGGCGCCGGGGCGCGGCGTGGGTTTCAGCGTCCGGCTGCCGCTGTCGGGCCGCACGAACACTTACGGCTGAAGGGCATCGCCCGGGTTGACAGGGGCCGCGCGCAGCTTCGATACTGAACTTGCAGGTTCATCAATCAAGCTCCAAGGAGATACCCATGCAAAGGATCGTTCCCTGCCTCTGGTTCGACGGCAATGGCGAGGAGGCATTGAAGTTCTACAGCGCGATCTTCCCGAACTCGCGCGTGACCGACACCCTGCTGTGGGGCGACGTGAATCCCGCCAAGAAGGGCTCGCTGCTCACCGCCACCTTCGAGCTCGACGGCCAGGCGTTCATGGTGCTCAACGGCGGCCCCGAGTACAAGTTCACCCCGGCCATCTCGATGTACGTGAGGTGCGAGACCCAGGCCGAGGTCGACCACTACTGGGACAAGCTGCTCGAGGGCGGCGGCCAGCCGGTGCAGTGCGGCTGGCTCACCGACCGCTTCGGCGTCTCGTGGCAGGTCGCGCCCGACGCGATCATCCGGATGTTCCAGGACAAGGATCCGGCCAAGGCCAAGCGCGCGATGGAGGCGATGATGAAGATGGTCAAGCTCGACATCGCCACCGTGAAGAAGGCCTTCGACGGCGCTTGATCGCTACACCAGCCGCTTGATCGCCTTCTTGCGCCACACCAGCTGGTAGTACGCGGTCTGCAGCAGCAGCATCGCGCCGAAGGTCACCGGGTAGGCATACCAGATGCCGTCCAGGCCGATGCGGTGGCTCATGAACCAGGCCACCGGCACCTCGAGCCCGAGCAGGCAGGCGATCGAGATCAGCGTGGGCACCAGCACCGAGCCGCTGGCGCGCATGATCCCCGACAGCGCCGAGGCCATGCCGAAGATCACCAGGCTCCACAGCATGATGTGCAGCAGCTCCTGGGCGATCTCGATCACCGGCGCGCTGGTGATGAAGAAGCCCATCAGCGGCCGCGAGAACAGGTAGCCCAGCAGCACCAGGCCGCCGGTGAGCAGCAGGTTCATCATCAGCGCCGTGCGCGCGATGGCGCCGAGGCGGTCGGCGCGGCCGGCACCGATGGCCTGCGCGCCGAGGATCGAGGCCGTGATCGCGATCGAGATGGCCGGGAACTGCACGTAGGCCACCACCTGGTTGACCGCGCCGTAGGCGGCCGTGGCGCTGGAACCGTAGCCGTTGACCAGCGACAGCAGCACCACCTCGGCCAGCGCCACCACGATCATCTGCACGCCGGTGGGCACGCCGACCTTGAGCACGGTCTTGAGCAGTTGCGGGTCGATGCGCATGCTGCGCAGGAAGGCCGCGTCGGGCGCGAGCGGGCTGTTGCGCTGGCGCAGGCGCCAGCCCAGCCACAGGGTCGCTACCAGGAACGAGAGCACCGAACCCCAGGCGCCGCTGGTCACGCCGAGCTGCGGCAGGCCGCCCCAGCCGCGGATCAGGGCCGGCGTCACGAGCATGCCGATGGTGGTGGAGATCAGCAGCGTGAGCAGCGGCGTGACGGTGTCGCCCACGCCGCGCAGCATCGCGGTCGAGATCAGGAACACGAACACGCCGGGCATCGCGATCAGCATGATCCGCGCATAGCGCGTGGCCTCGGCCAGCACGTCGGGCGGCGTGCCCAGCGCCGCCAGCAGCGGCGTGGTGAAGGCGCCGCCGAACACCGCGATCACCAGGCCCATCAGGATGCCTACGCTCAGCGTGGTGCCGGCCACCGCCTTGGCGCGGGCGACGTCGCGCGCGCCCCAGGCCTGGCCGATCAGCACCGAGGCGCCGGCGCCCAGGCCGATCACGAAGGCGATGAAGAAGAAGAACACCGGGAAGAAGCTCGAGACCGCGGCCAGCGCGGTCACGCCGATCATCTGGCCGATGTAGATGTTGTTGAGCGTGCCCGACAGCGACTGCAGGATGTTGCTCAGCAGCATGGGGGCGAGGAAGAACAGGAAGGTCTTCCACAGGGCGCGCGGCGCGCCCACGGGTGCCACGGGCGTGCCCTGGAGGCCGCTCGGGTTGGGGGCTGTGTCTGTCTTGGCGTTCATTCGTGGGTCCAGCTCGCGCCGGAGAGTTCTTGGAGGTGGGCCCGCAGGTCCTCGGGCCAGGTCGAAATGTGTTGCTCGAAGCGATCGCGCTCGAGCGCGAACAGGGCGCGCATGGCTTCCTCGAAGCCGGGCAGGTTGCCGGCCAGCGCGGTCATCACGCCGTAGGTGGCTTCCCGCGCCGCGCGTGCGGCATCGCGCCCTGCGTTGACGCGGCGCGCCTCGTCGATCAGCCGGCGCAGCGCGACCGAGGCGCCGCCGGGCTGGCGGCCCAGCCATTCCCACTGGCGCGGCAGCAGCGTGACCTCGCGCGCCACCACGCCGAGCTTGGGGCGGCCGACGCCGCGCGGCGGCTCGCCGGCCGGCGCCGGTGGCTCGCGCAGGTCGAGGTCGATCTGCGCGCCGCTGCGGTCATCGAACACCAGGTACGGCGTGTCGTCGGTGCGCGCACGCAGCGCGGCGACCAGCTCGGCGCGCGAGCCGCGTGCGATGCGGTGGAAGCCGGCGAAGGCGGTCAGGGTGGACGCGGGATCGGCGCAGGCCGGGAGGGAAGAAGTCTCGAGGGTCATGGAGGCGGAGCGGTAATTTACCCGGGCGCAATGAAGAAAGCCTGACTTTTCTTGCGCCCGGCGAATGAGGAAGGCGAGAGGGGCGGCGGGCACCGGCGAGGGCCTAGGCGCTCGGGCGCGCCGGGCCGTTGTAGCCCTGCGCGCCGTGGCAGCCGGACTCCTCGGCCCAGAGCTCGAACAGCGCCTCGAGCTCGGCCGCGCGGTCGAAGGCCGGATCGTCGCGCTCCTTCACGCGCGCCAGTTCCTCGAAGGCGAAGGCCTCGGCGCCGAGCGCGATCCAGTCCTGCTGCAGCGCCTTGTTGCGGTGGCTGCGCAGGTTGAGCTCGAAGCGCTGGCGGTTCATCGCGCCCACGATGTCGAGCGCGGCCGCGGCGAACACCCGTCCCGTCTTCAGGTTGCGGATCGCGAACACGCCGGCGGGGAGCGTGCTGTCCTTGTACTGCCGGGTGAGGGCGCGCCGTGATTCCTGGGAAAGTGTCATGGCGCCAATTTTACCCGGGTTAAATTGATCGGATCAATATACCCGGGTAAAAATAGGCGCGCGCCTCAAACGCCGCGCAGGCGCCTCCAGGCCCGCAGCGCGCGCCGGTTGAAGGCATGCACCAGCCGCCAGGGCCGGCTCTGCCGCACGAGATACAGCACCCGGTCCTTCCAGGCCTTCCAGCGCGGATACCAGCGCGCGAACAGCGGGATGCGCATCAGCGTGCCCTCGACCAACTGGAAGATCCGTGCCACCACCGCGGTGCCGGCCAGCTTGGCCGCGACCAGCACCGCCACGCCGCTGCCCGCGTGGCCGTGGCTGAACAGGAACAGCGCCACCACCTTGACCGGCAACAGCAGCAGCACCGGCAGCAGGAAGGCCAGCAGCGCGCCCCAGGGCGGCAGGCCGCGCAGCCAGGCCTCGGCGCGCGCCCACAGCGGCAGCCGGGCCAGCCGCGCCGCGAGCGCGGCCAGCGGTTCCCAGCCCCATTCCTCGAACAGCAGCAAGGGCACCAGGAGCACGGCGAACACCGTCCGTAACAACTTCCCGAAGCGGGACGGCGGCCGGCGCGGGCCAGGGGAGGAGGGTGGTTGCAAGGTGGGGAGTTGGGGGCGTGGAGCGGTCGGACAAGTGTCCGCGCCGGGAGGCCGGACGCCATTTTCACTATGGCAAACTCGCGCGCTTCATTCGACCAACGCGACCGGCCGGCCGGTCGCAGCGACAGGGACGCCACTCAGCAATGCAGAAAATCATTCGCCAGCTCGCCGCCGAAATCAAGGTGGGCGAGCATCAGGTGAAGGCCGCCGTCGAACTGCTCGACGGGGGCGCCACGGTTCCATTCATCGCGCGCTACCGCAAGGAAGCCACCGACGGCCTCGACGACACCCAGTTACGCGAGCTCGAGGCGCGCCTGAGCTACCTGCGCGAACTCGAGGACCGCCGCGCCGCGGTGGTCAAGGCCATCGACGAGCAGGGCAAGCTCACGCCCGAACTGCGCGCCGCGATCGAACTCGCGCCGACCAAGCAGGAGCTGGAAGACCTGTACCTGCCGTTCAAGCAGAAGCGCCGCACCAAGGGCCAGATCGCGCGCGAGTTCGGCATCGAGCCGCTGGCCGACAAGCTGCTGGCCGACCCCACGCTCGATCCCGCCGTGGAGGCCAAGGCCTTCCTGCAGCCCGCCACCACGCTCGACGACGGCAAGCCCGGCCCCGACTTCTCGACCGTGCCCGCGGTGCTCGACGGCGTGCGCGACATCCTCTCGGAACGCTGGGCCGAGGACGCCGTGCTGGTGCAGCGCCTGCGCGAATGGCTCTGGAACGAGGGCCTGCTCAAGTCCAGCCTGATGAGCGGCAAGGACGAGAACAACGCCGACGTCGCCAAGTTCCGCGACTACTTCGACTACGACGAGCCCATCGGCCGCGTGCCCTCGCACCGCGCGCTGGCCGTGTTCCGCGGCCGCGCGCTCGACATCCTCGACGCCAAGCTGGTGCTGCCGGTGGAGCCCGAGCCGGGCAAGCCCAGCGTCGCCGAAGGCCGCATCGCGCTGCACCTGGGCTGGAGCCATGCCGGCCGCCTGGCCGACGACCTGCTGCGCAAGTGCGTGGCCTGGACCTGGCGCGTGAAGCTCGCGCTGTCGACCGAGCGCGACCTGTTCACGCGCCTGCGCGAGGACGCCGAGAAGGTCGCGATCAAGGTCTTCGCCGACAACCTGCGCGACCTGCTGCTGGCCGCGCCGGCCGGCCCGCGCGTGGTGATGGGCCTGGACCCCGGCATTCGCACCGGCGTGAAGGTGGCGGTGGTCGATGCCACTGGCAAGCTGGTCGAGACCGCGACCGTGTTCCCGCACGAGCCGCGCAAGGACTGGGAAGGGTCGCTGCACACCCTCGGCAAGCTCAGCGCCAAGCACGGCGTGAACCTGATCGCCATCGGCAACGGCACCGCCAGCCGCGAGACCGACAAGCTCGCCGCCGACCTGATCAAGCTGCTCGCCAAGATGGCCGCCCAGGCCGGCGCGCCCGAGATGAAGGTCGACAAGGTGGTCGTCAGCGAGGCCGGCGCCTCGGTCTATTCGGCCAGCGAATTCGCGGCCCTCGAAATGCCCGACGTCGACGTCAGCCTGCGCGGCGCCGCCTCCATCGCGCGCCGGCTGCAGGACCCGCTGGCCGAGCTCGTGAAGATCGACCCCAAGAGCATCGGCGTGGGCCAGTACCAGCACGACGTGAACCAGAGCGAGCTCGCGCGCACCCTGCAGGCCGTGGTCGAGGACTGCGTGAACTCGGTGGGCGTGGACCTCAACACCGCGAGCGTGCCGCTCTTGAGCCGCGTCTCGGGCCTCTCCTCGGCCGTGGCCAAGGCCGTGGTGCGCTGGCGCGATGCCAACGGCGCCTTCGGCACCCGCAAGCAGCTGCTCGAGGTCACGGGCTTCGGCCCCAAGGCCTTCGAGCAGAGCGCGGGCTTCCTGCGCATCCGCGGCGGCACCGATCCGCTCGACGTCACCGGCGTGCATCCCGAGACCTATCCGCTGGTCGAGCAGATCATCGTCAAGACCGGCAAGCCCATCGCCGAGCTGATGGGCCGCGCCGACATGCTCAAGACGCTCAAGCCTGAGTTGTTCGCCAACGAGAAGTTCGGCGTCATCACCGTCAAGGACATCCTCGGCGAACTCGAGAAGCCCGGCCGCGACCCGCGCCCCGACTTCAAGGTGGCGCGCTTCAACGACGGCGTGGAGGACATCGCCGACCTGCAGGAGGGCATGATCCTCGAGGGCACCGTGAGCAACGTCGCCCAGTTCGGCGCCTTCATCGACCTCGGCGTGCACCAGGACGGCCTGGTCCACGTGAGCCAGCTGAGCCACAAGTTCGTCAACGACGCGCGCGAGGTCGTGAAGACCGGCGACATCGTCAAGGTGAAGGTGATGGAGGTCGACGTGGCACGCAAGCGCATCGGCCTGTCGATGAAGCTCGACGCCGCACCTGCGCGCCGCGACGGCCCGCGCGACAACCGCTTCGAAGGCGCCGGCCGCGGCCAGCAGCCGCGCCGCGACAACACGCCGCAGCCTTCGGGGCAGATGGCGAATGCGTTTGCGAAGTTGCAGGGGTTGCGCAAGTAATCCGCGCGACGCGCACGGATCCTGCTGATGGCCCTGGCATGAAAGCCCTGCGCATCTACGCCGGCCCCGCCGCGCGCCGGCACATCGAGGTCCAGGGCCTGCGGCCGCAGGATGTGCGCACCATCCCCGGCGCGGCCGGCGGTCCCAAGGGGCTGATCCTCGGGCCGATCGACCGCTTCGTCTTCGGCCAGTGGCTCACGCAATCGGACCAGCCGGTGCACCTCGTGGGCGCGTCGATCGGCGCCTGGCGGCTGGCCACGGCCTGCCTCGGCGATCCGGTCGCGGCCTTCGAGCGCTTCGAGCACGACTATGTGCGCCAGCAGTTCGAGGTGCCGCCGGGGCAGAAGCGGCTGAGCCCGCACCAGCTGAGCGAACGCTTCGCCGAGAGCCTGCAGGCCTTCTATGGCGGGCGCATCGGCGAGGTGCTCGCGCATCCGCGCTACCGGCTGCACGTGGTGACCTCGCGCGGGCGCCACATCCTCGGGCGCGAGGGCAGGGCGCGCACGCCGGTCGGCTACCTCGGCGCCTTCGCCTCGAACAGCGTGCACCGCAAGACCCTGGGCGCCTGGCTCGAGCGCTGCGTGTTCTCCACGCCCGGCGCCGAGCTGCCCTTCGGCACGCGCGACTTCCGCACCCGCCAGCATGCGCTGCGCGAGGACAACTTCAACCTGGTGCTGCAGGCCTCGTGCTCGATCCCGTTCCTGCTGGCCGCGGTGCACGACATCCCGGGCGCGCCGCGCGGCGCCTACTGGGACGGCGGCATCACCGACTACCACCTGCACCTCGACTACCAGTCGGTCGACGACGGCCTGGTGCTGTACCCGCATTTCCAGCGCGCGGTGGTGCCGGGCTGGCTCGACAAGGGGCTGCGCTGGCGCCACAAGTCCACGGGCTTCCTCGACCGCATGGTGGTGCTCGCGCCCGATCCCGACTGGGTGAAGACCCTGCCCAACGGCAAGCTGCCCGATCGCAAGGACTTCATCCATTTCCAGAACGACGCGCAGGCGCGCATCGCTGCCTGGACGCGGGCCACGCGCGAGGCCGAGCGGCTTTCGGACGAATTGCAGGAATGGCTGGCGCGCGGCAGCGCGGCCGAGATCCTTCCGCTCTGAGCGGCGCGCTCCACCGCGCGCCGGGCAAACCCTGAACGGGCACGCGGCCCGCGCTTCGAGAATGGCCTGCATGCCGTCCGGCCCGGACGGCCCATAACAAGCAGGAGACCGTTCCCGATGCCCCATGCCCTGATGTCGCGCCGACGCTTCGCCATCGCCACCTCCGCCGCCGGTGCGGCCGCCACGCTCGGCCTGCCGGTGCTCGCGCAAAGTGCCTGGCCCAGCAAGCCGATCCGCATCGTCGTGCCCTACACGCCCGGCGGCTTCACCGACCAGATGGCGCGGCTGGTGCAGATCGGGCTGCAGACCCGGCTGGGCCAGCCGGTGCTGATCGACAACAAGCCCGGCGCCAACAGCCTGATCGGCGTGGATGCTGTCGCCAAGGCCGCGCCCGACGGCAGCACCTTCGGCGTGGTGATCGCGGCCTACGCAGCCAACACCTCGCTCTATCCGAAGCTGCCCTACGACCCGCGCAAGGACCTCGTGGGCGTGTCGCTGATGGGCGTGTCGCCGCTGCTCGCGGCGGTGAACCTCGATGCGCCGTTCAAGACCGCGCGCGAGCTGATCGACTACGCGCGCGCGAATCCCGGCAAGGTGAGCTTCGGCTCGTCGGGCAACGGCTCGGCCGCACACCTCACGACCGAGCTGTGGAAGTCGCTCACCAAGACCTACATGATCCACATCCCGTACCGCGGCGCGGTGCCGGCGCTGACCGACCTGATGGGCGGGCAGATCCAGCTCTTCTTCGATGCGCCGACCGGGCTCATCAACCAGGCCAAGGCCGGCAAGATTCGGCTGATCGGCGTGGCGGGCGACAAGCGGCTGCCCGCGGTGCCGGACGTGCCGACCTTCATCGAGCAGGGTTTCGCGGGCTTCACCGGCAGCACCTGGGCCGGCATGCTCGCGCCGGCCGGCACGCCGCGCGAGATCGTCAAGCGCATGTCGGACGAGGTGGCGCGCATCATCAAGAGCGACGAGACGCGCGCGAAGCTCGATGCGATGGGCACTTTCCCGGCGGGCGGCACGCCCGAGGAGTTCGATGCCTTCATCGCGTCGGAGACCGCGAAGTGGGGCGCGGTGATCCGCACCGCGGGCGTGAAGGCCGAGTAGCCATCGCTGGCACGGCGGGTGCTTGCCCGCCGTTCATGAAGCACTTCATCGTCGAGATCGACTACCTCGTGCCCCTGGCCCGCATCCAGGAATCCGTGCCCGCGCATCGCGCCTACCTGCAGTTGGGCTACGACGCCGGCCTGCTGCTGTGCTCGGGCCCGAAGGTGCCGGCCACCGGCGGCTTCATGCTGGCGCGCGCGGAGTCGCTCGAACAGTTGCAGGCCTTCTTTCTCGACGACCCGTTCAGCCGCGAACAGCTCGCGCGCTTCGCTTTCAGCGAATTCCAGCCGGTGAAGCGCCAGCCCTGGGCCGAGGACTGGTTCGCTGCGCCGTCCGCCTCGGCGGCCTGAGACATCGCGAGTCAGGCCGCGAGCACCAGCACCTTGAACTGGCTCGGCACGATCCGCATGCCGACGATGTTGCAGCGGTTCTGCACCGACAGGCTGGTCATGCGCGTGCACGGCGTGCCCTTGAGCAGCACGGTGAAGGCGCCCGTGATGTGGCGCGAGGGCCCCATCACCGTCTGCGAGACCACGCCCATCAGCACGCCCGCGTTGTCGCCGTTGGTGATCGGCGTGACGGTCGCCATGTTGTGGGCCGGCGTGCCGCCGTAGAGGATGTTCCAGGCGTTGGGAATCGCGGTCGGGCCCAGCGCGATGTTGGGGTAGGGGATCGGCAAGGCCGGCGGCGTCTTGCACACGTCGGGGAAGGCGAGGTCGACGCCCATCATCTGTGCGTTGGCGAACATGGTGGCGGTTCCTTTCTGGCGGTCGTCGGTGGTCGATGGCGCGGGTCAGCCCATGTGGATCTGCTCGGCATCCACCTTGACCAGCCCCTTGCTGCTCACGAGCGTGTTCTTCGCGTGCAGCCGCAGGGTCTCTTCCGCCTGGTAGTCGATCTGCCCCGCGCGCACCTGCTCGACCTCCTCGGTGAGCCTGAAGCTAGAGCGCGTGAGTACGCTGAGCCGGTCGAGCACGGTCTCGCAGGTGCGGCCGACGAAGCGCGCGACCAGCGTGGTGATGCGCACTTCGCCGCCGCGGTAGTCCATCTCGCCGACCTCGAGCCGCGCCTTGCGTGCCTGCAGATCGAGTTCGGGCGCGGCCAGTTCGAGCCGGGTGCCGGCCTGCAGCGTGAGCACGCCGTCGACCGCGAGCCGTGCCTGTGCGGGATCGGCCTGCGTGATGACGGCGATCAGGTAGGCCTGGTCGCGTCGCGGTCCGGCCACCAGCACCGTGTCGCCGACCGAGGGCTGCAGCAGGCAGCTCGCGGCACGCGGGCACTGCCAGCGTTCGCCGCCGGCCTGTGCCTCGACGAGGAAGGCATCGCCGGGCAGCGCCTGCAGCACGGTGCCGAGGGCGTTGCCGGTCCAGGCGACGGGCGCGGGCAGTGGGCGGCGCAGCAAGGCCTGCATGTCGGGCGCGTCGTGCGCGGCGGGGGAAGAGGCGCGTTCGCGCAGGGCGGCAGGGCTCATGGTGCGAGGTCCTCGAGGTCGTCGGAAGTGGAAGGCAGCGGCCGGCCGAAACCGTCGCGGCCCGCGCGTTGCGGGCGGTCCTGGCGCGCGGCCGAGAAGCGTTCGGCCTCGAACAGGGCCGGGTCGCTGTCGAGCACGCCGCCGCGGTCGCCCCATCGGGTGCCGGACTGCAGCGCGCGGTGCATCTGCGTGCGCTCGAAGAAGGCGCCGCGCAGGTCGGCCTCGCCGAGGTCGGCATAGGCGAAGTCCGCATACACGAGCCGGCTGCGCGCGAACGAGGTGCGCCGGCACTGCGCGCGGTGGAACACGCACTGCTCGAGCCGCGCATCCGACAGGTCGGCGTCGTCGAGCCGCGCACCGACCCACAGGCTCTGGTCGAAATGCCCGCCGCGCGCATCGGCCTGGCGCAGGTCGGCTTCGGGAAACAGGCACTGCGGCGCATGCACCGCGGTGAGCACCGCGCGCGCGAGCTTCGCGCCCTTGAAGTTGCACTGGATCAGCGTCGCGCGGTCGAAGTTGCTGCCGCCGAGGTCGGCATCGATGAACTGGCAGAGCCGGAACTGCTGGCCCGAGAAGTCCTGGCCCGCGAGATCGGCCTCGCTGAAGATCACGTTGTGGAAGCTGGCGCCCGTGAAGCGCGCGCCGCGCAGCGCGGCCCGGTAGTAGACGGTGGTGTTCAGCGCCACCGCGTCGAAACGGGTGCCGGCCAGGCTCGACTCGCCGAACACGGCCTTCGTGAGTTCGGCCCCCGCGAAACTCGCGCCATCGAGCCGGCTCTGGTGGAAAGCCGCGAGATCGGCCCGGGCCTCGGCGGCATCCACCTCGTGCAGCTCGCAGTCGCTGAAGGCCGCGCGGCTCATCGTGGCGCCGCGCAGGCTCGCGCGTGCCAGGCTGCAGCGATGGAAGCCCGCGCGCTGCAGGTCGGCCGCGTCGAGCACGGCGCCGTCGAAGCGGCATGCATCGAAGGCCGATTCGGCGAGCTTCGCCCCGCGCAGGCTGGCGTTGGAGAAATCGCAGTCGCGCAGGGCGCCGCCGCTCAAATCCAGGCCATCGAATCGCATCCCCTGGAAGTCCTGCCGCTCGATGAATTCGCCGCCGCGCAGTTTCAGGGCCAGGGTTTCCGGCGTCATTGCACCGGGTCCGCCGCGCGGCGCGGCAGCGTCTTGGCCTGTTCGAGGTAGGCGCCGTGGGTGTCGGTCACCGTGTCGATCACGGTCTGCGAGACATCGGCACGGAACAGGTTGGCTTCGCGCAGGTCGCAGGAAAGCAGGCGGGATTTCTGCAGATGGGCATTCATGAGATTGGCGCCGCGCAGCGAGGCCTGCGTGAAGTCGGCGCGGATGAACAGGCTGTCGGGGGCGTCGATGGCGCTCAGGTCGGCGCCGGTCAGCACGCAGCCCGAGAGATCGCAGGTGTCGAGCGTGGCGCGCACGAAGCGCGCGCCCTCGAGCTGCATCTCGCGCAGGCTGCAATGGACCAGCGTGGCGCCTTCGAAATCGACCGTGCGCAGGCTGCTGGTGCCGACGAAGCAGGTGGTGCGCAGCGTGGCGCCGCGAAAGCTCACGCGCCGGTCGGCCACGGTGTGGGCCCAGGCGCAGGCTTCGAGCGAAGCGCCTGCGAAGTCCAGGCCCTCGACCTCGCAGGCAATGAGGCCGAACTTGTGCAGCGTGGCGCCGCGAAAGCTGCAGTCCACGAGCCGGCTGCCCTCGAGCACGGTCACGTAGTCGAAGTGCGCATCGTCGAAGCGGCAGCCCTCGAAGTGCATGCCGAACAGGTTCAGCTGCGCGAGCCGCGCGCCGCCGAAATCGCAGTGCTCGAAGCGGCTCTTCTCGCTCGTGGTCTCGGACAGCCGGGCGTGCGCGAACGAGGTGCGCTCGCAGCGCGCGAGGCTCAGGTTGGCGCGGTCGAGCACGCAGTGGGCCAGCGAGGCATGCGCGAGGTTCGCGCGCACCAGCACCGCCTCGGTGGCATCGGCGCCGTCGAGCTGCGCGCCCGCGAGCGAGGCGCTCTCGAGCAGGGTGCGGTGCAGCCGGGCGCCGCGCAGGTCGATGCCCGAGAGATCGGCGCCGGTCAGGTCCAGGCCCGAGAGGTCGCGCGTGGTCGCCATGAGCTGCAGTACGCGTTCGCGTGCCTCGGCCGCGCGCACAGCGTCCATCGCATCGGCCGCGCTCTGGTGCTGGGCGCCGAGCCGGTACATGTCGATCAGGCCGCGGCGGCCGTTCTCGGCCGCCTGCTCGAGCGCGCGTTGCTGCTCGGGCGGCATCTGCGGGCTGCGCGTGGCGGGCGCGATGCCCAGCAGTCCCTGCATCACGGTCTTCGCATCGAAGGCCGGCGGGCCCTTGACCTCGGTGCGCTGCGCGTTGTCGACCATCTCGCCGGTGTCGAAGCCGACCTTGCGCGACTCGGGCGCGTTGGCCTTCGCATGCCGCGCGAGGTCGCGGCGGCCGTCCTCGAGCTTCTGCAACTGTTCGCGCTCGTAGGCCTTGGCGCGCTCCATGAACGCGGGCAGCTCGCTGAGGCTCGGCCGCCTGGTGAAGGGCTCGGGCACCGCGCGTTCCTTGAAGTGGCGCGGCTTGTGGCCGGCAGCCACGCCCTTGCCGGCGAGGTCCTCGCGCAGCACGCGCGCGCGTTCGCGCATGTTGCGCACCAGCGGCGATTCCTCTTCCTCGAGCTGGTCGATCCAGGGGCCGATGGTCTCGGCGGGCAGCAGCTCCTCGTCGCGGAAGGTGTGGAGCGCGCCGGTCTCGGGGTCGCTGCGGCGCTGCAGGATCTCGAGGTAGTGGGCCAGCGGGCGCGGCGCATCGGCGGCGCGCTCGATCGCGGGCATGAGGTGCGTGATGTCGGCGGCGTCGTCTTCGGCGATCGCGGTCTCACCATGGAAGATCAGTGCGATCTGTTCGCGGTGCGGGAAGAACCAGGCCGTGGTGAGCCGCAGCTCGAGCTCGTCGAAGTGCCCGGGCTCGTCGCCGCCGGCCTGCGTCTTGCGCGCCACGAAGCCGCGCGCGCGCCAGTCGGGCAGCCGGCCGCGCTGCACGGGCTGCGCGGGGTGCATGTTCCAGATCTCGTAGGGCGTGCCGCCCGCGATGCGGTCGGCCTGGGGCCAGCGCTGCTCGGGCGCGGCGGCGTTGAAGAGCCGCCAGTCCATGTCCTGCGCGAAGCCGGGGAACAGGTGCTCGCGCCAGTGCGCGCCGTAGTCGCTGCCGATCAGCCGCATGCGCGCGGGCCAGCTCACGTCGATCGCGCCGAGGCAGGCCGGCTCCATTGCCCGGCCCGGATGGTCGATGCGGCGCTGCGGATGCTCGACGTTGGGCAGCCGCTGCACCCACAGCCCGTTGACGAGTTCGGGCTGCTGGCCGATGCCCAGCGGGTTGTCGGCGAAGGCCGGGCCGCCGTAGGCGCGGCTCCAGTCCAGGCGCATCGATTCGAAGGGCTGCGGCGCGCTCGCGCGGCCGTCGACCCAGTAGCGGTCGCCGAACACCACCAGCTGCCGTGCCAGCGCGCCCACGCGCAGCTCGACCGCGCAGGCCGTCTTCTCGGGCTGGTGGTGGGTGTAGGCATGGCCGGTGGCCAGGAACTCGGCGCAGGCCTTGGGCATGCCGAGGTCGATGGCGCCGGTGGGGCCCAGTTCCTCGGAGACCGTCTTCCAGAATTCGGTCTCGGGCAGCAGCACCGGCTGTTCGTCCATCGACACCATGCCCATCACCGTGAGTGCCAGGCGCTGCTGGCCCTGGCGCAGGAAGGGGCGCGTGATGACGCTCAGCCGCAGGGGTTTGACTGTTTTCACGGGCGGGCGCGGCTCAGTGCGAAGCGCGCGGAATCTCGAGCGGCGTGCGCGCGCGGTCGATGGCGAAGATGGAGGCGTCGTTCGGATCGCGCAGCAGGTGCACCGGCTTGCCGGGCACCGCGAACTGCGGCAGCAGTCCCTCGTCGATCAGCGTGCGCACGATGGCGGGGCGCTCGTCCACGATGGCGTCGGTGCCGATCACGCGCAGCGCGAGCTCCACGGCATACACGGTCTGGCCCTGCGAGCCGCCGCGCGAGAGTTCATTCTCGGAGCGCTTGAGCGACTCGACCACGGCCTGCGCGGGAATGCCGGTCTGCGCCAGCCGCGCCCAGGTCTTGGCCTCGGCCGAATAGGCGCGGTTCTCGCGCGTGGCCACGATCACGACCGACACCGCCACCAGCAGCATCGAGCCCATCAGCACCGCGAAGACGATCCACAGGAGGATTTCCATCGTTGCCGGGTGCGTCAGACCACCAGGGTCAGCACCTTGAACTTCGCCGCCAGGCCGCCGGTCGCGATCAGCATGCCCTTCTGGGCGATCTTCAGGCCCGTGGTGCTGATCTTCAGCGGCGCGTTCTTCAGCGAGAAGATGGCCACGTCGATCTTGACCGTCGCGAGCTGCGCATTGAGCGCCGCGTAGTACTGCAGCCGCGCGCCCCACACGTCCAGCGACATCCCCACCAGGCTCAGCCGGAAGCCCACGCCACCCACGCGCGCGAGCCGCCAGTCGCCGCTCGATGCGTAGTTGTTGTTGTAGACGGTGGAGTTGTTGGTGTAGTTGTTGGTCGTGTTGTTGTAGGTGGTCGAGGTCGTGTTGTAGATGTTGGTGTTGATGACGTGCTGCGTCGTGTTGTGGATGTGGTTGGTGGTGTTGAAGGTCACGTCGGGCGAGGTGTGCACCGTCGGGCCGGTCACGATGGTGGTCGAGGGACCGTTGACCGTCACGTTGTTGACGGTGTTGATGGTGTCGTTGCGCCCGCCGCTCACGAAGCGGATCTCCTGGCCGTCGATGGTGCCGTGGAAGCCGCCGGTGATCGCGAGGTTGACGCCGCCCGTGATGGTGTCGTTGAGGCCACCGGCCAGGTTGCGGTTCTTGCCGCCCGTGATGCGCTGGTTGACGCCGCCGCTGATGGTCTCGTCGAAGCCGCCGGTCACGTCGCGGGTGTCGCCGCCGGTGATGGTCTCCTGCGCGCCCGCGGTGATGTCGCGCGTCTCGCCGTCCTGGTAGGTGGCCGACTCGTGGCCCTTGATCAGCGTGGTGCGCGTGCCGTCGGTGGTGTGGGTCTCGTCGGCCTCGACCTCCACGTCGAGGTTGCGCTCGGCATGCAGCAGGATCTGCTCGGCGCCGGTGCGGTCCTCGAAGCGCAGCATGTTCGCCTGGTTGGCCGCGCCGCCTTCGCTCGAGCGCGTGAGGATGCCGCTGGCCGTGGCATTGGCAGGCAGTTCCCACGGCGGCATCTGGTCGCTGTTGTAGACGCGGCCGGTGATGATCGGCCGGTCGGGCTCGCCGCCGATGAAGTCGACGATGACCTCCTGGCCCACGCGCGGCATGTGCATGGTGCCGAAGTTCGCGCCGGCCCAGCTGCTGGACACGCGCACCCAGCAGGAGCTGTTCTCGTCGGCCTGGCCGTAGCGGTCCCAGCGGAACTGCAGCTTCACGCGACCGAAGCGGTCGGTCCAGATCTCCTGCGGGCCGACCACGGTGGCGGTCTGCGGGCCGTTGGTGCGCGGGCGCGGCGTCTTGCGCGCGGGCCGGTAGACCACGGAAGAGGGCAGCACGGTGAAGTCGAACTCGCACACCGACTCGCTGCTGCCGCCGCTCGAGTACTCGGGCTCCTGCAGGTCGTAGCGGGTCTCGGTGACCAGGTACTCGCGGTTGTCGGCTTCGCGCGGGCAATGCGTGAGCGAGAACAGGTAGCCCGGCGCCATGCCCGCCACGTTGGTGTGGCCCGCGGCCAGTTCGTGCGCGCACTGCAGCTCCTGCAGGCGGATGCGCGCATAGGTGTCGCCCTGCTGGTGCTCGCTGTAGCCGCCCAGCCATTCGTAGACCTCGTACGAGGCATGCTCGTGGCCCTTGGGGTCCTGCTGCACGCTCTGCAGCGAGGCGCGCGACTTGCGGAAATCGAAGTCGTCGAGCATCACGCGGCCCGAGGTGATCTGCTCGGCCACGCGCCAGCGGTCGATGCAGGGCTCGAGCGCGTCGACCACGCGATCGCGCGGCCGGTACGGGATGCTGGCGTAGCCGGGCAGCGGCCGGTAGGCGCCGGCATCGTCGGCCAGCACCAGCAGGTGCGAGCCGTTCGAATGCTCGAAGTGGTAGGAGATGCCCTCGTGCTCCATGAGCCGGCTCGCGAAGGCGAAGTCGCTCTCCTGGTACTGCACGCAGTTCTCCCAGCTGCGGTAGCTGCCGGTCAGGCGCTTCTCGTACTCGAAGCCGTACTTGCCGAGCACCTCGTCGAGCACCTCGGGCACGCTCCGGTTCTGGAAGATGCGGCTGTCGGTGGTGCGCGTGAGGTACCAGAGCCAGGGCTGCACCAGCGCGCGGTAGACGTAATGGCGGCCGGTCTCGTTGGCGCGGCCCAGCAGTTCGAAGCGCACCACGGTGCCATTGAGGAAGCGCGGGCCGGCATCGTCCGAGACCTCGATGCTCAGCGAGGTGCCCAGCAGCGTCTTCAGGTCGAGGTTGAAGCTGGTGCTGACCATGTCGACCTCGAACTCGAAGAGCCGGGAGAGGCCTTCCTGTCCCCGCATCGCGCGAAACTTCAGTTGCTCGGCGCTCAGTGCGGTGTGGACCCGGATGGTTCGCGTCATTCGAAGGTGTTCCCTGTTCTCGAAGGACCCGGCGGGTGCGGGTCGTCGAGGCCAGTCTAGGAAGCCCTCATGTCATCGACATGACGCGATGGCGCATGCGGCGCGCTAAGACCGCGCGCTTAAGACGAACTGTTTATAAGGCCGGGGTCGGCGCCCCGGCCCGGCCTCACATCGAGGCTTCGAGCATCGCGCGGTAATCGTCGCGCGTGGCGAGCCGCGGGTTGGTCTTGTGGCAGTGGTCGGCCATCGCGCCGTCGATGATCTGCTCGAACAGCGCGGGCGTCACGCCCACTTCGGCCAGGCCCTTGGGCAGGCCCAGGCGCGCGTTCATGTCGCGGATCGCATCGCCGAGGTCGCCGGCCGAATCGAGGTGCATGGCCTGCGCCATGCGCTGCAGCCGCTGCTCCTTCTGCACCGACTCGGCACCGGCGTTGAAGTGGATCACGGCGGGCAGGAACAACGCGTTGAGCGTGCCGTGGTGCAGGCGCGGATCGACGCCGCCGAGGCTGTGGCTCAGCGAGTGCACGCAGCCCAGGCCCTTCTGGAACGCCATCGCGCCCTGCATCGAGGCGCTCATGAGGTTGAGGCGCGCCTCGCGGTCGCTGCCGTCCTTGGTGGCGCGCTCGATGTGGCCCCAGGCGCGCTCGAGGCCGTCGAGGCCGATGCCGTCGGCCGGGGGGTTGAAGGCGGCCGACATGAAGGTCTCCATGCAGTGCGCGATCGCGTCCATGCCGGTGGCGGCGGTCAGCCGCGGCGGCAGGCCGAGCGTGAGCTCGGGGTCGCAGATCGCGGCCTTGGGCATCAGGAACCAGCTGTGGAAGCCGAGCTTGCGGTGGTCGTCGACGATCACGATCGCGCCGCGCGCGACCTCGCTGCCGGTGCCGCTGGTGGTGGGCACCGCGATCAGCGGCACCGCGCGGTCGGTGATCTTCGGCGAGCCGCCCTCGATGGTGGCGTAGGTCTTGAGCGGACCTTCGTGCGTGGCCGCGATCGCCACGCCCTTGGCGCAGTCGATGGCCGAGCCGCCGCCCACGGCGATCAGGCCGTCGCAGCGGCCGCTGCGGTAGAGCTCGACGGCCGCGCGCACCGCGGCCTCGGTCGGGTTGGACGGGGTCTGGTCGAAGATCGACACCTCGAGGTCGGCGATGGCGTCGATCGCCTTCTGCAGGATGCCGGCCGCGCGCACGCCGGCGTCGGTCACGATCAGCGGGCGGTGGATGCCGATGCGCGCGCACTCGCTCGACAGCAGCTTCACCGCGCCGAATTCGAACTGGATCTGGGTCAGGTATTGGATGAGGGCCATGGGGTGGGGGAGGGGTTCCGGAGCTTGCGGGCAGTACGATGGCGGACCATCGAATCTACCGAAACTATCAGGAGGGAGGCACCTTGCACACGAAGAAAACCCTTGCCGCTGTCGCGCTCGGCACAGCGATCGCCGCACTGTCCGCCGCCCCGGCGCTGGCCGCCTGCCTCAGCGACGAACAGGTCGCCGATTTCGCGGCCGCGCTCGAGGCCCACCGGCCCGCGGCCGACCTCGAGAACATGGGCGAGACCGATGCCTCCTGCACGCGCGCGAAGCTCAATGCGCTGCATGCGCGCAAGCTCGGCCCGGTGGTCGGCTACAAGGCCGGGCTCACCAATCCCGCGGTGCAGAAGCGCTTCAACTACGACCAGCCGGTGTGGGGCGTGCTCTACCGCGACATGGTGCTCGACACCGGCGCGGTGGTCGATGCCGCCTTCGGCGCGCGGCCGCTGTTCGAGGCCGACATGCTGGTGCGCGTGAAGAGCGCCGACATCAACGCCGCGAAGACGCCGGCCGAGGTGCTCGCCGCCATCGACCAGGTGATCCCCTTCATCGAGCTGCCCGATCTCGCGGTGCAGACCCCGCCCAAGCTCGGCGGCCCGGGCCTCGCGGCCATCAACGTGGCGGCGCGCCTGGGCGTCAAGGGCGTGGCGATCGACGTGCCCGCCGACAGCGCGGGCCAGGCCGTGTTGCTGCAGAGCCTGCGCGACATGACGGTGGTGATGAAGGACGGCACTGGCAACGAACTGGCGCGCGGCAAGGGCTCGGACATCCTCGAGCATCCGCTCAATGCCGTGGTGTGGCTGGCCGCCGCGCTCGGCAAGGAGGGCATCGCCATGAAGCCCGGCGACCTCATCAGCCTCGGTTCCTTCTCGCCGCTGCTGCCGCCCAAGGCGGGGCAGACGGTGCTCGTGACCTACGAAGGCCTGGCGCGCGCCCAGCCCGTGGTCGTTTCCTTCAAGTGACATGACGACGAATCCCACCGCACAACGACTTCCCCATCCGCTGACCGCCAAGATGGCCAGCGTGGTCGAGCGCATGGCGCGCGCCGGCCACCCCTCGCTCGACCAGCTCACGCCCGACGAGGCCAAGGCCTCGTACGAACGCGGCGCGGGCGTGCTCGAGGTGCCCAAGCCCGAGCTCGCGCGCATCGAGGACTTCGAGATCGCCGCGCGCGACGGCCATGCGATCCCCGCGCGGCTCTACGCGCCCTCGGCCGAGGTGCTGCCGGTGCTGGTGTACTTCCACGGCGGCGGCTTCACGGTCGGCAACATCCGCACCCACGACACGCTGTGCCGCGTCCTCTGCAAGAAGAGCGGCTGCGCCGTGGTGTCGGTCGACTACCGGCTCGCGCCCGCGCACAAGTTCCCGACCGCTTCCGACGATGCCTGGGATGCCTTCTCCTTCGTCGCGCGCGAGGGTGCGAGCCTGGGCCTCGATCCCGCGCGGCTCGCGGTCGGCGGCGACAGCGCGGGCGGCACGCTGGCCGCGGTCTGCGCGATCCTCGCGCGCGATGCGGGCCTGCCGCTGTCGTTGCAGATGCTGATCTACCCCGGCACCACCGGCCACCAGGACACCGAGTCGCACCGCCGCTACGCCCAGGGCCCGCTGCTGACCAAGGCGCTGATCGACTACTTCTTCGGCCAGTACGTGCGCAGCCCGGCCGACCGCGACGACTGGCGCTTCGCGCCGCTGATCGCCGACGACATGGACGGCGTGGCACCGGCCTGGATCGCGCTGGCCGAGTGCGACCCGGTGGTCGACGAGGGCATCGCCTATGCCGACAAGCTGCGCGCCGCTGGCGTGCCGGTCGACCTCGAGATCTACCGCGGCGTGATCCACGAGTTCCTCAAGATGGGCCGCGCGGTGCCCGAGGCGCTGCAGGCGCAGGACGATGCGGCGAAGGCGCTGCGCGACGCGCTTCGGCCCTGACGACCCCGATTTCATTTCCCCTGGAGACAACAAGAATGCAACGCAGTGATTTCCGTTTCTTCCACCGCCTGCGCGTGCGCTGGGCCGAAGTCGACATGCAGAAGATCGTCTTCAACGCGCACTACCTGATGTACTTCGACACCGCCATCGCCGACTACTGGCGCGCGCTCGCGCTGCCCTACGAGGAGGCGATGCATTCGCTGGGCGGCGATCTCTACGTGCGCAAGGCGACCATCGATTTCCGCGGCTCGGCGCGCATGGACGACGTGATCGACGTGGGCATGCGCTGCGCGCGCATCGGCACCTCGTCGATGACCTTCGAGGGCGGGCTGTTCCGCCAGGGCGAATTCCTGGTCGGCTGCGAACTGGTCTACGTGTTCGCCGACCCGGCCACGCAGACCTCGAAGCCGGTGCCGGCCTCGCTGCGCGCGATCCTCGAGGGCTTCGAGGCCGGCGAGACGATGCGCGCGATCGACACCGGCGACTGGGCCACGCTGGGCGAGGGCGCTGCGGCGCTGCGGCGCGCGGTCTTCATCGAGGAGCAGAAGGTGCCCGAGGCGATGGAGTGGGACGAGCACGACGCGGCCGTGCCGCATGTGGTGGTGCGCAACCGGCTCGGCCAGGCGATCGCCACCGGCCGGCTGCTGCCGGCGCAGGACGGCCGCTCGATGATCGGCCGCATCGCGGTGCACCGCGCGCTGCGCAGCGGCGGCCACGGCGTGGCGGTGGTGCAGGCGCTCGAGGCCGCGGCCCGGGCGCGCGGCGATGCGGAGATCGCGCTCTACGCGCAGCGCAGCGCCGAGCGCTTCTACGAACGGCTCGGCTATGCGGTGTACGGCGAGCCCTTCGTCGAGGCCGACATCCCGCACATCGAGATGCGGCGCGTGCTGCGCTGAGCGTCGTTCAGTAGCGCGGCGGCGGATCGGGCACGTAGCCCGCTTCGGATTCGGGGAACGGCGACGGTCCCGCGGGACGCGGCCAGCGCGGCGCCGGATTGGCCGGGATCACGCCCGCGGCGACCAGGTTCTCGCGGCTGTCGTAGCGGATGCGCACCACCTCGTCGGGCGAGGAACGCAGGCGCTCGAAGGTGGTGTGGCCGACGTACGAGGTCTCGCGGCGGCCATGGCCGGTGCCGAGGCTGGGCGCGGGCTGGCTGCGCGACTGGGCCATGGCGGAGGATTCCGCGGGGGCCGCGCTGTCGGCCGAGGGCGCGGCTCCCGGCGCCGGCGCCATCGACTTGTTGCGGGCCTCGAAATCGCCGCGCGGCGCCGACTCCTCGCGGCTGTAGCCGTCGCGGCGCGGGAAGGGCATCGGCACGGGCGGCGGCGGCGGTGCGACGCGCTCGCGGAACACCGCGACGCCGATCACGCCGACCTCATCGGGCCGGCCGGTGCGGCTCGCATAGGAGTTGCCGTTGGCGGTGAACTCGAAGGCCGCGATCTGCGAATCGCTCTTGCGCCAGCCCGCGATGTCGGCGCGCTCGCCGCCCGTGAGCACGTAGCCGTTCTGCTGCACGCCCGCGGTTTCGCCGGTCAGCACGTTGACGCCGTCGACCGACATCACGGTCATGAGCCGCTCGCCCATGCGGTTGCGCAGCCGCAGCGCATAACGCGCGCCGGGACGCCCGGCCACCCAGTACTCGCCGTTGGCGCGGTGGATCGGCAGCTCGCGGCCGGTGGCGCGGTCGACCACGCTGACTTCCATCAGGCCGCCGAGGCGGTCGACGGGCGAGGGCGGCAGGTAGGGGCGCGCCGGGGTCTGGGTGCAGGCCGAGAGCGCGGCCAGCGCGAGGGCGGTGGAGAAGAATCTGCGGTTCATGGAGGTCTCTCTTTCCTTGCCGGAAGTGGTCGGTGCAGGCTTCTACGGCGCACCGGCGGCAACGGGGTCAAGAAAGACGCACAAAAAAAGGCGCTATCTGAAAGATAGCGCCTTGCGCCCGAACGACGGGCGTTGGAAGCCCAAAACGCCTCACTGATTGGGCTTCAAGCTGCAGCGCGGTGCCGGTGGTCGGCGCCCGGTGCTGTTCGGAGACTCAGATATCTTCGAGCAGCGGATAAGGCAAAGGTTCCACCTGGAGCGCCGGGCCGCTGGCCGAGGCCGCATGCAGGCCGCCGGCCTCGAGCGCCGCGATCTGCATCGAGATCAGCGCGGCCCAGCCGCCGTCGGGCGCCGGCGCGGCCTGCGCGACCGTGCCCACGGGCTGTTCGGCATCGCTGGCCGCAAAGACTTCCTGGCCGGCCGCGACTTCGCCGTCGGCCTTCACGAGGTAGGTGCGGCGCTTGAGCGTGCCGCGGAACTGGCTGCGCGCCACCACTTCCTGGCCGGGGTAGCAGCCCTTCTTGAAGTTGACGCCGCCCACCGATTCGTAATTGATCATCTGCGGCACGAAGGCCTCGACCACCGGGGTCGTGAGCGTAACGATGCCGCTGCGCACCTCGCTCCACGACCACAGGGCCGCGTCGAGCGCCGCGCCCTGCGGCGCGGCGCTGCCGGCCGGGGCCAGCCAGAGCGCGCGCGGCACGCCGTCGGCCGGGTAGAGCGAGATGGCGCTGCCGCCGTCGATGCCTTCGATCGCGCGGCGCTGGCCGGGTGCGGCCGAGGCGTCGAGGCCGTTGGCCGCGAGCGCGGTGCCCGCGAGGCCGAACAGCGCGAACTGCTCGGTCGCGTCGCTGAGCTTGGCCTTGGCGCGCAGCACGTACATCGACAGCCGCTTGAGCGTGGCGGCCAGGATGTCGCGGCTGCAGACCAGCAGCACCAGCTCGGGCTGCGGGCGGATGCCGATGAAGCTCGCGATCACGCGGCCCTTGGCGGTGCACAGCGCCGCCAGGCGGGCCTCGGCGGCGCCGAGCAGGGAGAAATCCTGAGTGAGTTGGCCATGCAGGAAGGCCGCGGCATCGGGGCCCTCGGCACGGATCACGCCCAGATGGGCGAGGGGCGCAACGCCATTGAGAACGACTGTGGTCATCGCTGAATTATCATGGCCGGGCCTGATTCGTCAGGACCGCGGCGACGGCAGCCTTTCTTCTTGCAGGGCCACCGCCTCGAGCGGCCGCCACGCTGCCGCGAAAAGCCCCGTCCAGCCCGTTCCGCCACCTCATCCTCCTCCGCTCTTTCATCGGATCCGTGCGCCGCTTCTTCCTCACGATCTTCCTGCTCGCTGCCCTGGCCGCGCTGGCCGCCGGTGCCGGCGGACTCTGGTGGGTGCACCAGCCGCTCAAGCTGCCGGCGCCCAACGTCGATCTGTCGGTCGAGCCCGGCACCACGCCGCGCGGCATCGCCCAGGCCGTGGCCGACGCCGGCGTGGCGGTCGACCCGCAGCTGCTCTACCTGTGGTTCCGCATCTCGGGCCAGGACCGGCAGATGCGCGCCGGCAGCTACGAGCTCGACCGCGGCGTGACGCCCAAGCTGCTGCTCAACATCCTGGTGCGCGGCGAGGAAGCCACGCGCAGCCTGGTGCTGGTGGAAGGCTGGAACATCCGCCAGGTGCGCGCCGCCCTTGCCAAGGCCGAGCAGCTCAAGCCCGACAGCGTGGGCCTGAGCGACGAGGCGCTGATGGAAAGGCTCGGCCGGCCCGGCCAGCACCCCGAAGGGCGCTTCTTCCCCGATACCTACACCTATTCGAAGGGTTCGACCGACATCGCGCTGCTGCAGCGCGCGATGCGCGCCATGGACAAGAAACTCGAGGCCGCCTGGGCCGCGCGCGGCAGCAACCTGCCGCTGCAATCGGCCGAGCAGGCACTGATCCTCGCGAGCATCGTCGAGAAGGAGACCGGCAAGGCGGCCGACCGGGCCGAGATCGCCGCCGTCTTCAACAACCGGCTGCGCATCGGCATGCCGCTGCAGACCGACCCGACCGTGATCTACGGCATGGGCACCGCCTTCGACGGCAACCTGCGCAAGAAGGACCTGCAGACCGACACGCCCTGGAACACCTACATGCGCAACGGCCTGCCGCCCACGCCGATCTCGATGCCCGGCAAGGCCGCGCTGCTGGCCGCGGTGCAGCCGGCGCAGAGCAAGTCGCTGTATTTCGTCTCGCGCGGCGACGGCACCAGCCAGTTCAGCAGCTCGCTCGACGACCACAACCGTGCCGTCAACCGCTACCAGCGCGGCGGCGGCACCCCTGCGACGAAGGCGGCCCAATGAACGCTGGCGGACTCTTTCTCACGCTCGAGGGCATCGACGGGGCCGGCAAGTCCAGCCACCTCGATGCCTTGCAGGCGCTCTTCGAGGGCCGGGGCCGCACGGTCACGCGCACGCGCGAACCGGGCGGCACGCCGCTGGCCGAAACGCTGCGCACGCTGATCCTCGAACAGCCGATGGACCCGCTGACCGAATCGCTGCTGGTGTTCGCCGCACGGCGCGACCACATCGTGCAGGTGATCGAGCCGGCACTGGCGCGCGGCGACGTGGTGCTGTGCGACCGCTTCACCGACGCCACCTTCGCCTACCAGGGTGGCGGCCGCGGCTTCGACGCCGAGGTGCTGTCCACGCTCGAGCGCTGGGCGCAGGCCGGGCGCGGTGGGCAGTCCGAGGCGACCTTGCTGCAGCCGCACATCACGCTGTGGTTCGACCTCGCGCCCGAGATCGCGGCCCAGCGCCTGGCCGGCGCGCGCGTGCCCGACAAGTTCGAGGCCCAGCCGGTCGAGTTCTTCCGCAAGGTCGCGCAGGGCTATGCCGAGCGCGCGGCCGCCGATGCGGCGCGCTTCGTGCGCATCGATGCGAGCCAGAGCCGCGACCAGGTCTGGCAACAGGTCGAGGCGGCGCTGGTGGCGCGCGGCCTGGCCGGGGAGGGGCGCGCATGAGCGCAGCGGAACTGTCGCCCTGGCTGCGCCAGCCGCTGGTCGAGCTGTTGCGCCAGCGCGGCCACGCCTGGCTGCTGCAAGGCCCTTCGGGCCTGGGCCAATACGACCTGGCGCTCGCGCTGGCCTCGGCCTGGCTTTGCGAGCAGCCGACGGAGGAGGGCGCCGCCTGCGGCCACTGCCCGAGCTGCCACGCCATCGAGGTCCGCACCCATGCCGACCTCTGCGTGCTGATGCCCGAGGTGGCGATGCTGGACCTGGGCTGGCCGCTCGACGAGAAGGCCCAGGCCGACATCGACGACAAGAAGCGCAAGGCCAGCCGCGAGATCCGCGTCGAGGCGATGCGCGACGCGGTCGGTTTCGCGCAGCGCACCAGCGCGCGCGGCCGCGGCAAGGTGGTGCTGGTCTATCCGGCCGAGCGCATGAACACCATCACCGCCAATGCGCTGCTCAAGACGCTCGAGGAGCCGGTGGGCGACGTGCGCTTCGTGCTCGCGAGCGAGGCCGCCTGGCAACTGCTGCCGACCATCCGCAGCCGCTGCCTCGGCTTCACCTTGCCCTGGCCCGACACCCAGCAGGCCGAGGCCTGGCTCGCAACGCAGGACGTTCCCGCCGCGGATGCCGCCGCCCTGCTGCGCGCGGCCGGCGGACGCCCGAGCGACGCCTTGCGGCTCGCGCGCACCGGCCAGTCGCCCAAGGCCTGGGCGCTGCTACCCAAGGCCGTGCTGCGCGGCGACGTCGGCGCGCTGGCCGACCAGGCGCCGGCCCAGGCGGTCGGCGCGCTGCAGAAGCTCTGCCACGACCTGATGGCCGTCGGCAATGGCGCCGCGCCGCGCTTCTTCGAACCCGGCGACCTGCCGGCCGCGCCGTCGCGGCTCGCGCTGGCGCGCTGGTCGAAATCGCTGGCCGCGTCGGCCCGGACCGCGGAACATCCGTTCAATGCAGGACTCATGCTGGAAGCGCTCGTGAGCGAAGCGCGCAGCACCCTCAACTCAGCCGCTCGCCGCCCATGAACCAACCCGCAGCCCCCTCCGCCAATTCCGCAGCGACCGCTGCCGCCGCCTCCGCCGCCGCTGCGGGTGGCGCCACGCCGCACCGGCCGAGCGTCATCCAGCTCGCGATCAAGGAGAAGGGCGCGCTCTATGCGGCCTACATCCCGCTGTTCTCCGAGGGCGGTATCTTCATTCCGACCTCGCGCGAATACCGGCTCGGCGACGACGTCTACGTGCTGCTGACCCTGCCCGAAGATCCGCAGCGCTATCCGGTGGCCGGCAAGGTCGCCTGGATCACGCCGGCGCGCGCGGCCGGCAGCCGGGCGCCTGGCGTGGGCATCCGCTTTCCGTCCGACGAGAAATCGCGCCAGCTCAAGGCGCGCATCGAGGCCGCCTTGGGCGGCTCGATGGCTTCCGACCGGCCGACGCAGACGATCTGACATCCGGGGCGGCCCGACCGCCTATTGCGCTCGCCAGTTTTCCGGCTCCCTTCGTTTCCTCAGATTCCTGGCGATGTTCACCGACTCCCACTGCCACCTGACCTTTCCCGAATTCGCCGACCAGATGGACACGGTGCGCGCAGCCATGGCCGCCGCCCAGGTCGACCGGGCCCTGTGCATCTGCACGCGGCTCGAGGAGTTCGACGACGTGCAGGCACTGGCCGCGCGCTACGACAACTTCTGGGCCAGCGTGGGCGTGCATCCGGACACCGAGGACACGCTCGAGCCCAGCGTCGACGACCTCGTGCGCCTGGCCGCGCGGCCGCGCGTGGTGGCGATCGGCGAGACCGGTCTCGACTACTACCAGATGGAAGAACGCAAGGGCGGCCGCAGCATCGCCGACCTCGAATGGCAGCGCGAGCGCTTCCGCGTGCACATCCGCGCCGCCCGGCAGACCGGCAAGCCGCTCGTGATCCACACGCGCGAGGCTTCGGCCGACACCATCGCGATCCTCAAGGAGGAGGGCGAGGACGGCTCCGCGGGCGCGGCCGGCGGCGTGTTCCACTGCTTCACCGAAACCGCCGAGGTGGCACGCGCCGCGCTGGACCTCGGCTTCTACATATCCTTCTCGGGCATCCTGACCTTCAAGAAGGCGCAGGATCTGCGTGACGTGGCGGCCTTCGTGCCGCTCGAGCGCATGCTGATCGAGACCGACAGCCCGTACCTGGCCCCGGTGCCGTACCGGGGCAAGACCAATACGCCGGCCTACGTGCCGTACGTGGCGCGGCAGATCGCCGAGCTGAGGCAGTTGCCGGTCGAGGCCGTGGCCCAGGCGACCAGCGACAACTTCGAGACACTGTTCAAGGGGGTTCGACAATGATGAAGAAAAACTTCAAGAAGCTCGTTTATCTGTCTGCTTTTGCAGCAGTTTTCTCCGCGCATGCAGGTTCTTTCGAGGACTTCTTCCGGGCCGTGCGCGCCGACAATCCGAGCGGTGTCCGCAGCCTGCTGCAACGCGGCTTCGACCCCAACACGCGCGATGAGCGCGGCCAGACGGGCCTCTTGATCGCGCTGCGCGAGCCGTCGCCGAAGGTGATCCAGGTGCTGCTCGAGTCGCCGCAGACCAATGTCGAGCTGCGCAACGCCAAGGACGAGAGCCCGTTGATGCTCGCTGCCATCAAGGGCCAGCAGGACCTCGTCACCCAGCTCATCAAGCGCGATGCCGACATCAACAAGCCCGGCTGGACGCCGCTGCACTATGCGGCCACCGGCGGGCACCTGGCGATCATGAAGCAGCTGCTCGACAACTTCGCCTTCATCGACGCGCAATCGCCCAACGGCACTACGCCGCTGATGATGGCCGCGATGTACGGTTCGACCGACGCGGTGAAGCTGCTGCTGGCCGAGGGCGCGGACGTCACGATGAAGAACCAGCTGGGCATGACCGCGGTCGATTTCGCCAACCGCGCCAATCGTTCGGAAGCCGCGGCGCTGATCGCGGCGACGTCGGCGGCGAAGCCGGTTCCGAAGGATGGGAAGTGGTAGTAAATTGTTAATAAAGTAGTAGTTTTTGTTTCTGGCGGCTGTAGTTCGTGACTTATTTCCTGCCAATCAAGTGAAAGCTTGATGAAGTTTGTATTTGTTGGAAACAGGCGCGGACAGAATGAGGGCTTCGATGAAGCCCTTTTTTTCGCCCTGAACATCCATGCAAGTCACCATCCAGCAGCTCGGCGGCGGCGCCTTGGCATGGCAGATGTCTGTGCTCGCAGCGATCCTGATCGCCGGCACGCTCGTGGGCTGGCTCCTGTACCTGGTCATCAAGGCCGGTGTGCGTGACGGCATGAGCGAGGCGCTGCGTCGGCGTCGGCAGATCCGGCAAGCGGACCTGGCGATCGATGGCGGGTTGGACGCGCGGGATTGAGGTTTCGCATGCGGGGCTGAGGGCCCGCGAGTGCAGAGACTGCGATCGCAGTCGTGGGCATGGGGGCCACATGCCGGCAGTACCCGGATCGAGTTGTTGCTATGAGCGGCCAAGGATTCGCGTCATCGAGCGACATTCCTGCAGCGCTGGAGCCATGGCCCACGAAACCCCGCCTCTCTGCTTTTCCGGCTAATCCGTACAATGTGCATTATGTAAAATCAATGATCTTGTTGTTTGGCCAGATGGCAGCCAAGCGAGGCAAGACCGTTGTGACGCCGTGATTGCGGAAATGCGGCTGAAGAGGCCACCGCTGCCCCCGTCCCCCACGAAGCCCGTCGAACCCGCAAAAGAAAAGGCGCCCGGCACGAAGGCCGGGCGCTCAAGAACCTACAGCTGTCACGGTAGGTGCCCCAAGCCAGGGAGGAGGAGTCGCTCGGGACAACGGGATGCTCAGTCTTCGTGATGAACGTCCGTGTCGGACGGCGCCGATAGTTCGGGGCGTTCGGGAGGCCCTCGAATCCGCATGAATTCGGCGAGTACTCATATTCTGTTCATATTTGCCGCCTAGCATCCGCCGCATGCTGCTGGCCAGGCTCCGCCGATGGATCGACGCGCACCGATGCATCGGGTGCGTGATCGGTCTTTGGCTGGTGCTGCTGCACCCGTTCATCTCGGCGCATTTCCACAGCGACGGCCTCGAGGACGAGCCCGGCCTCAAGGTGCGCAATGCCGGCGAGACCGTGCGCTTCGAACCCGACGAGCGCGCCGGCCATGCGAAAAGCCTCGAGACCACCATGTTCGCGCAGGCGTCCTGCTGCACGGTCATGGTCAATGTCCTGAGCGCGGCCTTCGATGGCTTCATGGGCATCGTGCTCGCGCTGCTGCCGTTGACCATCGTCGTGGCGACCGGCCTGACCGGTGCACGTCACGAACCGCCGCGGCGCATCGGCGCGCGGAGTGGGGCGCCTCCCCTGCCCCGCCCCTGGCTGCGGCTGCCGCCGACCACGGCACCGCCGTCCTTCGCCTGATCCATTCCGACGGCGCGAGCGCGCCGCATCCATCGCTTCCCTGACGCCCCGCGGCAGGGCCGCTTCACTTCGCCCACGAGGCCTCCTCCATGTCCTTCGCCCGTCCGCGCCCTTGCCGCGCCGCTCGTGCCTGCCCGCGCACTGTCCTTGCCCCATCCCGTTCGTTCCGGGAGGCTGCATGAACGCATTCCATCTTGATCTGCTGCAGTGGCTCGCCGCCGGCCCCCATCCCACACCCTGGGTGCTGGCGATCGCGGTCGGGCTCGCGCTCGGCGGTCCCTGGCTCTCCACGGCCGTGATCGGCGCCGCTGCCTGGCGCCGGCCCGGCCATCGGGCCTATGTGCTCTTCATGCTCGCGGGTGCCGGGCTCACCGCCATGCTGTGCCAGGAGATCGCGGCGCGCATCAACATGCCGCGGCCCTTCATCCTGGGCCTGGTGCCGGCCTACATCCCGCACGGCGCCAGCGCCGCGCTGCCGAGCACGCATGCCTCGGTGATGTTCATGGTGGCCTTCGCCTTCCTCGCGCGGCCGGCGCTGCGCGCGCCGGGCATCGCGCTGTTCGCGGTGGCGGCCGCCACGGGCTGGGCGCGCATTCACGTGGGGGTGCATTTCCCGCTCGACATCGCGGTCGGCCTGATGTTCGGCGCGCTCATGGCGGGCCTGCTCGGCGCTGCCTGGTGGATGCTGGAACTCGGGGCGCAGCAACTCGCCACCCGCATGCCGGGCCTGGCGGGCAAGCGCTGGCCGACGATGCCGAGGCCGCGCGCCTGAGCCGCGCGGCATAAGAAAACTCGAAAAGCGCATTTCCCAATCGAAGGGCGCGGCTGCAAAGTCGTCGCCCCATGGAATCCCTCACGCATCCGCCGCGCACCGCGCCCGGCAACCCAACGCCCGTGGCCGTGCCGCCGCGCGCCTCGCAACCCCAACCGCCCTCCTACGACCAGCTCGCCGACCGCTTCCGCCCGATCTTCGCGCGCATCGCCGAAGGCGCGGTGCAACGCGAGAACGAACGCCTGCTGGCCCACGACGCCGTGGCCTGGCTGGCCCAGGCCGGCTTCGGCGCGCTGCGCGTGCCGGTCGCCCAAGGCGGTCTCGGCGCCACGGTCGAGCAGTTCTTCGACCTGCTGATCGAGCTCGGCGAGGCCGACTCCAACCTGCCGCAGATCCTGCGCGCCCATTTCGGCTTCATCGAGCGCCTGTTCGCCGAGATCGATCCCGCGCTGCACGGCCCCTGGCTGCGGCTCGCGGCCGACGGCGTGATCTTCGGCAATGCCACCACCGAGCTCGGCGAAGGCCCGCTCGGCCAGATGCAGACCACGCTGCGCCGCGACGGCGACGGCTGGCGCCTCGAGGGCGACAAGTACTACAGCACCGGCACGCTCTATGCCGAATGGATCGCGGTCTCGGCGCAGCGACACAACGACGACGGAAGCAACGACCGCGTGATCGCGCTGGTGCCCTCCGAAGCGCCGGGCGTGGAGCGCGTCGACGACTGGCGCGGCTTCGGCCAGCGCCTGAGCGCCTCGGGCACCACGCGCTTTCGCAACGTGCGCGTCGATCCGGCGCACGTGCTGCTCTACGTGCGCGACCAGCCCACACCGCTGACCGCGCAATTCCAGCTCACGCACCTCGCCACCCTGGCCGGCATCGCGCGAGCCATCGTGCGCGACGCGGTCGACTTCGTGCAGCCGCGCAAGCGTGTCTACAGCCACGGCAGCGGCAGCACGCCGCGCGAGGACCCGCTGGTGCAGCAGGTCGTCGGGCAGCTCGCGAGCACGGCCTTCGTCGCGAGCTCGACGGTGCAGGCGGTGGCGCGCACCCTGGGCGAGATCGACCGCCTGCGCCAGCGCGGCGAAGCGATCCCCGAGCCGCTGCTGTTCCAGGTCGAGCTCGAGACCGCCAAGGCCCAGGCCGGCATCGTCGACGCGGTGCTGCAGGCCGGCACGCGGCTGTTCGACGTCGGCGGTGCCTCGGCGCTGCAGGAGGACATCCGGCTCGACCGCCACTGGCGCAACGCGCGCACGCTGGCCTCGCACAACCCGACCATCTACAAGGGCCGCGTGGTCGGCGACCACCTGCTCAACGGCGCCCGGCCCACCTTCTACTGGGCCGTGGGCGCGAACGTCTCGTCCTGAAGGCCCCGGCGGCGACATGCCGCAGCCGACGAATCCGCATATCCATGCGTGCATTCATTCGTTGGCCGGGGCGGGTGCAGCGCCAACACTCGCCCTTCCCTTCTTCATCCTCCGGCGGAGCAATTCCCATGACCCTCTACGACGATCAACCTGCCACCGGGAGCGCCCAGGCATGACCTCGGCCGATCACGCACTCGACGTGTCCGGCGTGCTGAACGCGCCGGAGTTCCGCGGCACCACCGCGGCCCCCCTGCCCCGCGCGCCGCGTCCGCCCGCACCGGTGGCCACCGATGCCGCTACCGTGCTCGCTCGCCGCCACGCGCTGCCGCCGGGCCTCTGGCGCACCGGCGTGCTGGCCGCCGCGGCATGGCTGGCGCTGGGCCTGCTCACGCTGCTGTGGCCCAACAAGCCGATCGGCTTCAGCGACTGGAACTTCACCGAGGAATTCGGCTATGCCACGCTGGTGATCGCCGCGGTCTTCCTCGTCATCGCGCTGCTCGGCCCGCGTGCCGGCCGCGTCGCGCGCACGCTGCGCCCGGCCGGCCAGTGGCTGGTGGCCTCGGCGCTGGTGCTCGCGCTGTGGGAGATCGCCACCGCCAAGCTCGCCGTGCTGCCCTCCCCCTTCTTCGCGCCGCCGCAGAGTTTGATCGACGTGCTGCACGAGGACTGGCAGCGGCTGGGCCTGTCCACCGCCTACTCGCTGCGCCTGCTGGCCAACGGTTTCGTGATCGGCGCGCTGGTCGGCTTCGTCACGGGCGTGGCGGTCGGCTGGTCGCGCATCGCGGGCTACTGGGTGCATCCGCTGCTGCGCTTCCTCGGCCCGGTGCCCGCATCGGCGCTGCTGCCGCTGGCCTTCTTCTTCGCGCCCTCGAGCTACGTGGCCGCGGTGTTCCTGGTCGGCCTCGCCACCTTCTTCCCGGTCGCGGTGCTGACCTGGTCGGGCGTGGCCTCGGTCGGCAAGAGCTACTACGACGTGGCGCGCACGCTGGGCGCCTCCGAGCGCTTCCTGGTGCTGCGCGTGGCCATTCCGGCCGCGCTGCCGCAGGTCTTCGTGGGCCTGTTCATGGGCCTGGGCGCATCGTTCTCGGTGCTGATCACGGCCGAGATGATGGGCGTGAAGGCCGGCCTCGGCTGGTACCTGCAGTGGGCCCAGGGCTGGGCCTCGTACGCCAACATGTATGCGGCGCTGCTGGTCATGGCAGCGCTCTGCTCGGGCCTGATCACGCTGCTGTTCAAGGTGCGCGACCGCGTGCTGTCGTGGCAGAAGGGAACCGTCAAATGGTAGAAGCCGTCCTCTCCCCCACCATCGAGCAAGGCACCGCCACCAACACCGGCGCGCTGATCGACATCCACGGCGTGAGCCATTGGTTCGAAGTGCCCACGGGCGTGCTGCAGGTGCTCGACAACATCGACTTGCAGGTGCGCCCCGGCGAGTTCGTCGCGCTGCTCGGCCCGAGCGGCTGCGGCAAGTCGACGCTGCTGCGCCTGGTGGCCGGCCTCGAGCCCGCGACCACAGGCCGCATCACGCAGAACGGCGAGACCATCGAGAAACCCGATCCCTCGCGCATCGTGGTGTTCCAGGATCCCACCTTGTTCCCGTGGCGCAGCGTCTGGGACAACGTGGCGCTGGGCCTGCAGGCGCGCGGCGTGCTCGACGCGCAGCGCGGCCGGGTCGACGAGGCGCTGCAGCGCGTCGGCCTCACCGAATTCGCGAAGGCCTATCCGCATCAACTGTCGGGCGGCATGGCGCAGCGCGTGGCGTTGGCGCGTGCGCTGGTCAACGACCCGCAGCTGCTGGTGCTCGACGAGCCGCTGGGCAAGCTCGATTCGCTCACGCGCATCGCGATGCAGAGCGAGCTCGTGAACCTCTGGCAGCGCGACGGCTTCTCGGCCCTGCTGGTCACGCACGACGTCGAAGAAGCGCTGTTCCTGGCCAACCGCGTGATCGTGCTGAGCGACCGGCCGGCGCGCATCGCGGCCGAGCTGGTGGTGGACCTGCCCTATCCGCGCCATCGCGGCGATCCGCGCCTGGCCGAGCTGCGCCACGAGGCGCTGCGCCACCTGGGCCTGGACGCGACCTGGTGAGACCGGCCTTCGAGGCGCGGGCGCGATGAACGCGCTGCCCGATGCGGCCTGGCTCAATGTCCTGATCGAGGGGCTGCAGACCCTGCAGTTGCAGCTGCTGCGGCTGCTCGATACGCTGGGCCTGGTCGCGCATGCGCACGGGCAGCCCGCCTGGCCCTGGGACCAGCGGCTGTCGGGCGAGAACCTGCTGATCGACCTGGGCCAGGCGCGCCGGCTCGGCATCAGTGTCGTGCTGCTGGGACTGTCGCTGCTCGTGCTGGTCCTGGCGCTGCTTTGGCGCCGGCGCCGGATCTGGCTGCTGGGCGCCGCGGTGTTGCCCGTGGTGCTGGCACCCTGGCCCGATGCCAATGTGGTCCTCGTGCCCGCGCATCCCACGAGCTTTCAGCAGCACGCGGCGGGCTTCAGCGCCGAGGCCATCGCGCGCGGCCGCACGCTCTACGCGCAGAACTGCGTGGCCTGCCATGGCAGCGACGGACGCGGCCAGGGTCCGCTGGCCGCGGCGCAGCCCGTGTGGCCACCGAATCTCACGGGTCCGCTGCTCTGGCGCCGTGCCGATGGCGACCTGCTGTGGCGCGTGCTGCACGGCACGCGCGATCGCCACGGCGCATTGACGATGCCGGGCTTTCAAGGCCGATTGAGCGAAAGCGACGCCTGGGCCCTGATCGACTACATGAAGGCCCAGGCCGCCGGCGAAAGCCTGCGCGTGGCGGGCGTGTGGGCCCAGCCCGTGAGCCCGCCCGACATGGCGGTGCGTTGCGACGGCAAGCCGGTGCGCATGCTCAGCAGCTGGCGCGGCCAGCGCATGCGGATCGTGGCCGCCGGCGATAACGCAAGTGCGTTGCTCGAGGACCCGCGCCTGGTGACGGTGCTGCTCGAGCGCGAGCCCGCGGCTGCATCGAAACAGGACGACCGGAGCATCGCCTGCGTGGCCGATTCGCCCGCGGCGTGGGAGGCTTTCTCGCTGATCGCGGCTACCGAGAAGCTCGAGGGCACGCAGTTGCTGGTCGATCGCGCGGGCTGGCTGCGCGCGCGCGGCGAGCCCGGCAAGAGTGCATGGAGCGACGACGACCTGCTGTGCCGTGCCGAGGCTGCCTCAGGAACGGCAAGCACCCCGGTGGCCGCGGCCGACGGGCTCGGCGCGCTGATCACGCGCATGGATGCGCAGCCGGTGCGTTTCGTGAAGGGCGGCTTCGTGCATTGACGGCGCGGCGCCGTCGTTCACCACGAATGCATCAGCACCGCGGGCCGCAGCGTGGCCATGGCCTGCAGGCGGCGCAGCGCACGGCGCGGCACATGGCCGTAGGCCGCGCGGCGCGCGATCGCATGGGCCGACGCGGGCGGCACCCGCCACGCGGTGGCGGTGCGCGAGATGACGAGCTGGGCCTGGTCGGCCACGGAATGGTAGGTGCGCAAGGGCATGGGGGACTCGATGGGTAACGCATCGATTCTGCGCAAGGCATGCGGCAACTCAAAGACGGATTGCGAGTTACCTGATGCATTCCGTGATCGCCCTGCCGCGCGGTGCGCGGCGTACGATGGACCGGCATCCTTTCTTCCCTCTGCATCGCTGCACATCAGGAGATACCGACCATGTCGAACCATGTCTACAAGAGCCTCGAGCTCACCGGCTCGTCCACCACCAGCATCGAGGACGCGATCCAGGGCGCGATCGCCAAGGCGCACGAGACGGTGCGCAACATCCAGTGGTTCACCGTCGTCGAGACGCGCGGCCATGTGGCCGAGGGCCGCGTGGCCCATTGGCAGGTCACGCTGAAGATCGGCTTCACGCTCGAGTGAGCGTGAGCGCCGGCTCGTTCAGGCGAAGTCGGTCGATGGTTTTTCCCAGAGGTTGACGCCGCCCTCGACCGCATGGCGGTCGATCTCGGCGAGCTCCTCCGCGCTCAGCGGTGCACCCTTGAGCGCGGCCACGTTGTCGACGATCTGCTCGGGCCGGCTCGCGCCGATCAGCGCGGAACTCACGCGCGGATCGCGCAGGGTCCAGGTCAGCGCGAGCTGGGCCAGCGACTGGCCGCGGCGCTGTGCGATCGCGTTCAGCGCGCGTGCACGTTCGATGTTGGCATCCGACAGGTGCTCGGGCTTCAGCGAGCCACCGCCCGGGCGGTTGATGCGCGCATCGGCCGGCACGCCCTGCAGGTACTTGTCGGTCAGCAGGCCCTGCGCCAGCGGCGTGAACGCGATCACGCCGGCACCGAGTTCCTCGGTGGCGCCGAGCAGGTCCTTCTCGATCCAGCGGTTGAACAGGTTGTAGGCCGGCTGGTGGATCAGCAGCGGCACCTTCCATTCGCGCAGCAGCGCGGCCATCTCGCGCGTCTTGCCGGCCGAGTACGACGAGATGCCGATGTACAGCGCCTTGCCCTGCTGCACCGCCTGGGCCAGCGCCGAGGCGGTTTCCTCCAGCGGCGTGTGCGGATCGAAACGGTGCGAATAGAAGATGTCGACGTAGTCGAGGCCCATGCGTTGCAGGCTCTGGTCGAGGCTGGCCAGCACGTATTTGCGCGAGCCGCCACCCTGCCCGTAGGGGCCGGGCCACATGTCCCAGCCGGCCTTGCTCGAGATGATCAGCTCGTCGCGGTAGGGCTTGAAGTCCTCGCGCAGCAGGCGGCCGAAATTGGTTTCGGCGCTGCCGTAGGGCGGGCCATAGTTGTTGGCCAGGTCGAAGTGGTTGATGCCGAGGTCGAAGGCGGTGCGCAGCAGCTGGCGCTGGGTGGCGATCGGCGTGGTGTCGCCGAAGTTGTGCCACAGGCCGAGCGAGATGGCGGGCAGCACGAGGCCGCTGCGGCCCACCTTTCGGTAGGGCATGGATTCGTAGCGCGTGGAGGCGGCGAGGTAGGTCATGGGCGATGGAAGAGCGCGAAGAGAAAGAGAAAGGCGCCATGTCGGCGCCGGTACTTCGCGTTCGAGGATAGCGGCAATCGCGTCGACGCGCAGGCCGCCGACCCGCTCCCTTACGACGCCACGGCCGTGTCGCGCCCGAAGGCCAGCGCCGCGAGTTCCTCGTCCGATGCGGGCAGCACCGGCGGCACCAGCGCGTCCTGCAGGAACAGCCGCAATGCGGTCCATCCCGAGCCGTCGGCCTTGCGCGCCTGGCGCCATGCGGCCGCCTCGAGCAGCAGCACCGATTGGTAGGTGCGCGCCATGCCCCAGGCCAGGCGCCGGCCATCGCTCTCCTGCGCGCGCGGCATCAGCTCCGCGAGCGTGCGCCGCGCATGCACGATGGCATCGGGTGCGCGCGTGCCATGGCCCGCGAGCGTCGAGAGCCGCCCGTCGATGTCGGCGAGAAAGGCCTCGCCCGCCTCGGGCGCGCGCAGCGCCCGCAGCACGTCGTGCGCGAGCACCGAGGTCGTGCCCTCCCAGATGCAATGCACATGCAGGTTGCGCAGCACGCGCGGGATGCCCGTGTCCTCCACATAGCCCGCGCCGCCGAAGCTCTCGACCAGCTCGCTCGCGGCCCAGATGCTCTGGCGCGCGCAGGCCAGCTTGGTCAGCGGCGCCAGCAGGCGCGCCAGCCCGGGCGCGCCGGTGCCGCGCTCGTGGCGATTGAGCGCGAGCGCGGTCTCGAAGTTGAGCGCGAGCATCGCCTCGTACTCGGCCGTGATGCGCGCGATCCACTGCGCATGCAACGGCTTCTCGGTGAGCAGCTGGCCGAATACGCGGCGGCGGGTCGCGTAGTCGCGCGCCAGCATCAGCAGATGGCCCACGCCCGCCGGACCACCCCACGAGGCCCACAGCCGCGCGACGTTGAGCAGGTCGCCGATCTTGGCCACGCCGCGATCGATGCCGCCGACCGGCACCGCGACCGTGCCTTCGAGCTCGAGCTCCGCCGTCGGCAGGGCGCGCGTGCCGAGCTTGTCCTTCAGGCGCCGCACGGCGATGTGGTTCCAGCTGCCGTCCGGGCGGCGCAGCTCGACCAGGAACAGCGACAGCCCGCGGCTGCCCGGCACCGCGTCGTCGGGCCGCGCGAGCGCGAGCGCCATCTGCGAGGTGGTGGCCGAGGTGAACCACTTGGTGCCGTGCAACGACCAGGTGCCGTCGCCGCGCGGACGCGCGACGGTCGAGGTCTGGCCGACATCGGAGCCGCCCTCCTTCTCGGTCATCCACTGGCCCGAGGTCCAGCCGCCTTGCCGCGCCGTGAGCTTCGGCTTGTAGCGCGCGGCCAGTGCCTCGTCGTGCAGGGTGAGCAGGCGCGCGGCGCCATCGGTCATCACCAGCGGACACGAGGCCACCGCGCCCGCGCCGTCGTACAGGTTCACGAGGCCGGCCTGCACCACGCGCGTGAATTCGCCATAGGGGTTCTCGTAGGGCAACGCGACCAGGCCCTCCTCGAGGCCGATGTCGACCAGGCGATGCCAGGCCGGATCGACCTCGATGCGGTCGACGCGCCGGCCCCAGGCATCGAAGGGCTCGTGGCGCGGCACGTTGTGCTCGGCCGTCGCGGCCAGCGCGGGAATCTCGCGCATCGCGCGCTCGCCCATGCGCTGGAACAGCGGGCTCGCGTCGGCGAAGACCTCGGCGGGCAGCAGGCGTTCGAGCGTGTGGTGCAGGGTGCGGTCGCTCGCGAAGCGGTTCGACAGCTCGGGATGGGGCTGGATGAAGTCGGTCATGGTGTCTCCTTTGCCGAAGGCGGAACCGGCGCATTCGCGCCCTGCCCTTTCTTCGCGGGGGCGGTTCGCGCGGCGTGATCGAGCACCGCGGCCAGGCACAGCGCGACGATGTCTTCCACCACGCGCTGCGCCGCGCGCTTGGACAGCACGCCGAGCGCGAGCGGGCCGATCATGGCTTCGGCCAGCGCGCCGACGATCGCCGCGGCGCTGGTGTGCGCGTTCTGCGCGCGGAACTCGCGGCTGTCGATGCCGTCCTCGATCACGGTCACGAAGATTGCGCGATAGGGTTCGCGAAAGCGCAGCCGGTCCTCGTCGATCTGCGGCGCCACCGGCTCGGCCAGCAGGGCCCACGCGAGCTTGGGCCGCTTGAGCGCGCGGTGCGCGAAGGTGCGGATGATCGCGGCCAATCGCTCGCCGGCACCGCTCCCGGAGGCGGCCGCGGCGGCGCAGGCGTCGATCTCGCGCTGCGAGGCCTGGCGGAAGACCTCGTCGAACAGGTCGGTCTTCGACGGGAAGTACTGGTAGAGCAAGCCGGTCGAGACCTCGGCCGTGGCCGCGACCATCGGCATGGTGGTGCCGCCGTAGCCATGGGTGGCCACGAGTTCGAGCGCGGCCAGCACGATGCGTTCGCGCGTGAGCGTCATGCGCTCTTCGACTTTGGATGTGCGTCGGTAGGTCACGCGAAGAATTGAATCACAGTTCATTTCTTATTGCAATTGCACTCCGGCTCCCTATACTTCGACGCCTCGGCCGCATCGCAACGATCACGCCGCCGGCGGCCACGGCGTCCAGTTCAACCACCAAGGAAGCTTCTCCATGCGCAGGTTCGACGACTCCTCTTTCGGTCATGGCTGGTTCCAGGCTGCCTACAGCGAGGACCTTCGCAAGGGCGAGGTGCAGCCCCTCACGGCCATGGGCCGCGAGTTCGTGCTGTGGCGCGACATGCAGGGCCAGGCCCATGCGATGGATGCGCACTGTCCGCACCTCGGCACCCACCTGGGCCATGGCGGCCGCGTCTGCGGCACCTCGCTGCGCTGTCCGTTCCACGGCTGGCAGTTCGCAGGCGACGGCGCCTGCACCGACATTCCTTACAGCCCGAATCCGCGCCTCGAGATGCGGCACCTGAAGTCCTGGCCGCTGGTCGAGCGCAACGGGCTGGTGATGGTCTGGTGGCATCCGCGCGGCATCGCGCCCAGCTTCGAGGTGCCGGCGATGCCCGAGCATGGCGATGCGCAGTGGTCGCGCTACCGGCGCCAGCGCTGGGAGGTCGCGACGATCTGGCAGGAGGTGCAGGAGAACATCGTCGACACCACGCACTTCCACCATCTGCACGGCGTGGCCACGCTGGCGCGGCTCGACCGCTTCGAGCCCGCTGGACCGGCGCTGCACGTGAACATCCTGCACGACTTCAACACGCCGCGCGGCCGGCTGCCGGGCTTCCTCCAGACCTCGCTGTACGGCCCCTACTTCGCGACGGTGCGCTTTCGCATCGCCGACCTGGCCGAGATCCTGTTCGTCGATTCGGTGGTGCCGATCGAGGCCGGCCGGGTTGCCGTGAGCTTCAGCCTGATGGCGCGGCTGCAGGGCATCGTCTCGCCCGACATGAGCCTCGCGCTGATCGACGAGGCGATCCACCAGGTGAGCCAGGACGTGCCGATCTGGGAGCACAAGATGCGCTGGAAGCGCCCCAGCCTCGCCGAGGGAGACGGACCCATCATGCGCTTCCGCCATTGGGCCGAGCAGTTCGAGACCGAGGACGAAGTCCCGGCCCCCGCGCCCCTGCGCCGCATCGAGATCGCCGCCCATGCATGAGCTCGCCGCCACCGATGCCGTCTTCGTGCGCGAGGACGCGAACACCTGGCGCGCCAGCGAGCTCGCGCGCGGTCCCTGGGATCCGCGCGCGCAGCATGGCGGTGCGCCCTGCGGCCTGCTTGCGCACATCGCCGAGTCGGCCATGGAGGGCGAAGGCTGGCAGCTCGCGCGGCTCACGGTCGAGCTGATCCGGCCGGTGCCGGTCGACCTGCTGTCGTCCGCCGTCACGACCGAGGCGGGCCGCACCACCGCGCGCGTGGAGATCTCGCTGCTGGCCCAAGGCAAGCCGGTGGCGAAGGCGCATGCGCTGCTGGTGCGCACGCAGCCCGTGGTGCCGCCCGAAGAAGCGTTGCAAAGGCCGCTGGCCCCTGCCCTGTCGATGCCGGCACCGTCGGACTGCACGGCACCGCTGCGCATCCCGGGCCTGCCCGACGTGCGCTCGTTCTATTACACGGCGACCGAAAGCCGCGTGGCGGCCGGCGATGCCGCGGCACCGGGACCGGCGGCTGCTTGGTTTCGGCTGCGCGTGCCGCTGGTCGCGGGCGCGGCCAATTCGCCCGCGATGCGCGCCGCCGCCGCGGCCGACTTCGGCAATGGCCTGAGCTGGGTGCTGCCGGTCGAGCGCTTCAACTTCGCCAACGCCGACCTCTCGCTGCAGCTCGCGCGGCAGCCGGTCGGCGACTGGATCGGCCTCGATGCCGTGACCACGGTCGCGCCCGACGGCAGCGGCTGCACCTTCAGCCAGCTGCACGACGAGCGCGGCCGCTTCGGCTTCGCGACGCAGACGCTGCTCGTCTTCGCGCGCTAGCGTTTCGGCTCAAGCGCTCGTCAGCCCGCGCGACACCGGCAGCTTGCGCACGCGCTTGCCGGTCACCGCGAAGATCGCGTTGGTGATCGCGGGCGCGATGCCCGAGGTGCCGGGCTCGCCCATGCCGCCGGGCGCTTCGCCGCTGGCCACGATGTGGGTCTCGATCGCCGGCGTCTCGTTGATGCGCAGCGGCCGCACGTCGTGGAAGTTCGACTGCTCGATGCGCCCGTCCTTCACCGTCGCCTCGCCCCACAGCGCGCCCGAGATGCCGAAGATCACGCCGCTCTGCACCTGGGCCTGCACCGTGTCGGGGTTGACCACCACGCCGGTGTCGAGCGCGCACACCACGCGCCTGACCACCGGCTCGCCGCCATCCTTCGGCACCTCGACCTCGGCCACGAGCGCCATGAAGGTGCCGAACGCGAACTGCAGCGACACGCCGCGCCCGCGCTGCGGCGGCAGCGGCGTGCCCCAGCCGGCCTTCTGGGCCGCGAGCTCGAGCACGGCCTTGGCGCGCGGGTTGGCGCCCAGCAGCGCGCGCCGGTAGTCCACCGGATCGGCCTTGGCCGCATGCGCGAGCTCGTCGATGAAGCTCTCGACCACGAACACGTTGTGAGTCGGTCCCACGCCGCGCCAGAAGGCCGTGGGCACCGGCGGCTCGTGGTTCACGTACTCGATGCGGATGTTCGGCAGCGCATAGGGCGGTTTCTCGGCGCCGTCGATGGTTTCGGGATCGAAGCCGTTGTTGTAGGCCGGCGGCAGCCAGCGCTTGAGGATCGACGAGCCCGTGATGCGATGGCGCCAGGCCACCGGCCGGCCCTGCGCATCGAGGCCCGCGCTCACGCGGTCGTAGAAGTACGGCCGGTACATGTCGTGCTGCGTGTCCTCCTCGCGCGTCCACACCACCTTGACCGGGCCGTCGACCTGCTTCGCGATCTGCACCGCGCGCGTGATGCTGTCGACCTCGAGCCGGCGACCGAAACCGCCGCCCAGCAGATGGTTGTGCACCGTGACCTTCTCCACCGGCAGGCCCGATGCGGTCGCCGCCGCGGCACGCGCGCGCGTGATCACCTGCGTGCCGACCCACACCTCGCAGCCGTCGGGCCGCACATGCACCGTGCAGTTCAGCGGCTCCATCGCCGCATGGACCAGGAACGGCACCTCGTACACGGCCTCGAGGCGCTGCGCCGCGCCGGTCATCGCCGCCGCGTTGTCGCCCTCGTTGCGCGCCACCGCACCGGTCTGCAGCGAAGCCTGCTTCATCGATTCGACGATCGCCGCCGAATCGATGCCCGCGTTGGCGCCGCCGTCCCATTCGATCGCGAGCGCCGCCAGGCCCTTCTTCGCCGCGCCCATGTGGTCGGCCACCACCGCCACGCAGTCGTCGAGCCGCACGATCTGGCGCACGCCGCGCACCGCCTTCGCCTTGCTGTCGTCCACGCTGCGCAGGCGGCCGCCGAACACCGGCGACTGCGCGAGCGTGGCGACCTTCATGCCCGGCACCTTGGCATCGATGCCGTAGAGCGCGCTGCCGTCCACCTTGGCCGGCGAGTCGAGCCGCTTCGCGGGCGTGCCGATCAGCCGGAAATCGGCCGGTGCCTTGAGCGCGACCTTCTCGGGCAGCGGCAGCTTCGCGGCGTCGGCGACCAGCGCGCCGTACTTCAGGCGCCGGCCGCTGGCTGCATGCACGACCTCGCCGCGGGCCGCCTTGCAGCTGTCGGGCGCGACCTTCCAGCGCTGGGCCGCGGCCTGCACGAGCACCGTGCGCGCGGTGGCGCCGGCACGCCGCAGCGGCTCGTAGGCGGCGCGGATGGTGGTCGAGCCGCCGGTCACCTGGAAGCCCAGCAGGGGATTGCCATAGAGCTTGTCGTCGGGCGGCGCATGCTCGACGCGCACCGCGGCCAGGTCGACCTCGAGCTCCTCGGCGATCAGCATCGGCACGCTGGTGTAGGTGCCCTGCCCCATCTCGATGTAGCCCATGGTCACGGTCACGCGGCCATCGGGCGCGATCTTCACGAAGGCATTGGGCGCCCAGGGCGGGGTTCCCGCCGAGGCTCCTGCGGCCTCTGCCGCATCGGGCACGGCGCCCAGGCCCACGCCGATCAGCAGGCCGCCGCCGAGCGCGGCGCCGATGCTCAGGAAGCCGCGGCGCGACAGCGCGGGCGAATCCACCGGCGCGTGTTCCGTCAGTCGATCGATCAGCATCTCAGGCCACCGCCTTTCCGGAGAGCGCGCGTGCCGCCTCCTTGATGCCCGTGCGGATGCGCACATAGGTGCCGCATCGACAGACGTTGCCGCTCATCGCGGCATCGATCTCCTCGTCGCTCGGCGCCGTGTTCTTGCTCAGCAGCGCGGTGGCCGACATCAGCTGGCCCGATTGGCAGTAGCCGCACTGGACCACGTCGAGGTCGAGCCAGGCCTTCTGCAGCGCGCGGCCCACGCGCGTGGCGGCGAGCGACTCGATGGTGCTCACGTTCGCCTTGCCCACCGATTCCACCGTCGTGAGGCAGGCCCGCGTGGGCGCGCCGTCGACATGGATGGTGCAGGCGCCGCACAGGCCCATGCCGCAGCCGAACTTGGTACCGGTCATGCCGAGCACGTCGCGCAAGGCCCAGAGCACCGGCGTGTCGCCGTCGACGTCGAGCGGGCGTTCGATTCCATTGACTTTCATGTTGTTCGTGTCCTTGTCGTGGGGTGGTTCGCTGCCCCCGCGACGCACCCGGGGCGGTGCGGCACGCAGGCAGGCCGACCGGAGGATGTCACGCCGCGGGAATTCCTGCAGGACGCGCAAGCCTCCTTTCGGGACATCGTGCGTAGGCGATGTCCGGCCGCACGATGCGCGGCGCGGCCGTTCCCGGGCGCCGATCTGGTGTCGACCATGCACGGGCCCCCAGGAAAGGATCACCATGTTCGACCACATCGGCTTCAGGGTGCGCGATCTGCGCGCCGCGCGCCGCTTCTACGACGCGGTCGCGGGCGCGCTCGGCCTGCGGACCATCGACAACAGCGCCCATTCGTTCCTGCTCGTGCGCAGCACTGAGCGGACCGTGCCCTTCGTCTGGATCGGCACCGACCAGCCGGCCTTCTGGAACGGCGCGCACCAGGTGTCGGCCAGCCCGATCCACCTCGCGTTCTCGGCGAAGACGCCGCAGGAAGTCGATGCCTTCCACCGCGCGGCGCTGCAGGCCGGTGGCATCGACAACGGTTTTCCCGGCCCGCGCGGGCCGGCCGAGATGCACTACTACGGCGCCTACGTGCTCGACCCCGACGGCAACAACGTCGAGGCCGGCTGCCGCGGCGCGGGCTGATGCGGCCCGCTCAGGCCGCGACCGCGCCGGCGTACATGTAGCGCCGCGACCAGGGCAGCGTCCTGGCGGCGCGGCCGGCCTTGCGGCCCACGATCTGGTAGATCGCCACGTCGTCGTTCTCGAACGCATAGGCGCAGCCCGCGAGGTACACGCGCCAGATGCGGAACTTCTCCTCGTCGACCATGGCGCGCACCTGCTCGGTGTGCGCCTCGTAGGCGTCGCTCCACAGCCGCAGCGTGCGCGCGTAGTGGCGGCGCAGGTTCTCGATGTCGAAGGCCTCGAGGCCGCCCTGCTGCATGGCTTGCAGCGCCAGGCCGATGTGCGGCAGCTCGCCGTTCGGGAACACGTAGCGGTCGATGAAGTCGCCGCCGCCGTACGAGACGCCGCCGCCCTCGGGGTCGGACGAGGTGATGCCGTGGTTCATCACCACGCCGTCATCGGCCAGCAGCTCGCGCACGCGCTGGAAGTACTCGGGCAGGTTCTTGCGGCCCACGTGCTCGAACATGCCGACGCTGGTGATGCGGTCGAACTGCCCGCCCACGTCGCGGTAGTCCTGCAGCCGGATCTCGATGCGGTCGGCCAGGCCCGCGGCCTGCACGCGCTCGGTCGCGAGGTCGAACTGGTTCTGCGACAGGGTCACGCCCACGCAGCGCGCGCCGAACTTCTGCGCCGCGCGGATCACGAGCGCGCCCCAGCCGCAGCCGATGTCGAGCAGGGTCTGGCCCGGCTGCAGCTGGATCTTGGTGAGGATGTGGTCGATCTTCTTGAGCTGCGCCGTCTCGAGGTCCTCGTCGCCGTTCTCGAAGTAGGCGCACGAATAGACCATGTTCGGGTCGAGCCAGAGTTGGTAGAAGGCGTTCGAGACGTCGTAGTGGTACTGGATCGACTTGCGGTCCGACGCCTTGGTGTGCGTGAAGTAGCGCGCCATGCTCTTGAGCGCGCTGGCACCGGCGCCGGTGCTGCTGTCGAGCGAGCTCTTCGCGAGCGCGTAGGCGATGTCGATGATGTCGGTGAGCTTGCCCTCGATGTCGATCTTGCTCTGCACGTAGGCCTCGCCGAGGTTGGCCAGCGTCGGCTCGAGCATCAGCGACAGCGCCGAGGGCGACTTCACGTGCAGGGTGACGGCGGGGCCGCTGAAGTCGCCGAAGTCGTACGACTTGCCGTCCCACAAGGTCAGCCGCGCGGGCAGATTGGCACGTGCGCGGACGGCCGCGCTCCACTGTTCGACCTTCTTTTCCCAAAGCATGCATTTCTCCGTGTTGGTGTTGCTTGCGATTCGGGAAAGCACGATAGCGAGATTCCTTCCGATGTGCAGGGACATGCCGCGCTCGACCTGATGGCGACACGACTTAGCGTTCGAATCTGACGGGAAGCCGTGGGTGCGGCGGCGGGGTGCCGGAAAACTACAGTATTCAGAAATCTGACAATCTGTAATACAAATGCACTATTTACAAAGAATAATTGCGGGAATCGTAACGAAGCTGCGCACAGGCCTCAGAGCCTCGGCTAGGGAAAAAGCTCGGATGAACACCAACCTTGAATTCCAATGCCGATGGCTATTTCATCTTCCAACTGCGCCTGCGGGCTGGCTCATCTCGAACGCATCCCGCGCCGCACCTGGATGCGCTGGCTTCCGTGGCTGCGCTACTACCAGTGCACCCTGTGCGGCGGCCGGCGCATGGCGACCGAGAACGCGGTGAATGCGGCCGTGGCCGCCCGCGCGAGCCGCGAAGCCGTCGCGCGACGGTAATCGTCCGGCCCTGACCATCGCCTGAACAGACGCGCCCGCGGGGCGCGCACCGCTCCACCCGGCCTTGCGCCGGGGATGGTCCGAATCTTTTCCCCCGACTGTTCCGGGGGAGCGCTCAGTCGTAGCGCACGGTCACGAGCGCAGTGGCGGCCGCCTGCGCCGCCAGCGACAACACCCCTCCGTCCTGCCCGATCGCCCGCTCGCTGCGTTGCGCGAGCGGCGTCGTCCGCCCCTGCGCATCGACGAACGCGATGGCCAGCGGCTGCGCGCCGAGCGCATCGACGCGCACGCTGGCGCTGGGCCGGTCGATCTCCTGGCGCAGGAAGCGGATCTCGGTGGTGCCGTTCGCCGTCACGCGGTGGGAGAGCGTGGCCGGCCTGGCATCGACGCGCATCTCGTAGGGTGCGCCGACGATCGCGCCAGTGAAGTGGATGGTCCCGTCGGCGGCCTGGGCCGCCAGCGGCAGAAGGCACAGGGCAAGCATTGCCGGACGTGCCAGGTTTCGAAGCGTCGACACGTGATGGTTCACGCTGGCTCCCTTCTCGCTGCTCAGTTGGCTCCCTTATTTCTGAACAGAATGAAACCATTCTTTACAAGTGAATGCAAGCAATTGTTTCCGTCCTGACGAGGGGTTGTCAGCCGATCCGGGGCGATGTAGGGGCTGTCACCACGCTGTCGCGCCAGCGTGTTCGCGCGGCGCGGCGTCAGCGATCAGGAATGGGGGGCGGGCTCGGGCGGCGCGTCGCTGGCCTCGATGAACAGCCGCTTGATCATCGGAAAGCGCGCGCGCACCTGCCGCTCGATCGCGGCGATGGCCGCGGCGGCTTCGCCGGTGTCGGTGTCGTCCTTGAAATTGACGTCGACGATCGCGAGCACCTGGTCGGGTCCGATGTACATCGACAGCACGCGGCCCACCTCCTCCACGCGCGGTTGCGCCATCGCCAGCTCGCGGATCGCGCGCGCCGTCTCGGGCCGCACGCCCTCCCCGATCAGCAGGCCGCGCGACTGGGCGATCAGCAGCAGCGCCACGCCCGCGAGCAGCAGGCCGATCACCATCGAGGCCGCGCCGTCGAACACCGGCATGTCGAAGCGGTGCCCGAGGTAGATGCCCAGCGCCGCCACCGCGAGGCCGGCCAGCGCGGCCGAGTCCTCGGCCAGCACGGTGTAGGTGGTCGGGTCCTTGCTGCGGTCCAGCGCCTGCCAGAACGGCGTGCCGCCGGCCTGGGCGCGGAACTGCCGCAGCGCGATCAGGAAGCTCGTGCCCTCGAACACCGCCGCGGCCGCGAGCACCACGTAGTTCCAGGTCGGATCGCGCAGCGGCTCGGGATGGCGGATGTGCTCGATGCCTTCATAGAAGGACACGCCGCCGCCGAGCCCGAAGATCAGCACCGCGACGATAAGGCTCCAGAAGTAGAGCTCCTTGCCATGGCCGAACGGATGCTCCACGCTCGCCGGGCGCTTGCTCAGGCGCAGGCCGACCAGCAGCAATATGCCGTTGAAGGTGTCGACCGACGAATGGATGCCCTCGGACAGCATCGCCGAACTGCCGGTGATGCCGGCCACGACGAACTTCGTGACCGCGATGGCGATGTTGGCGCCGATCGCGCCGTAGATGGCGATGCGGGATTCGGCCATGGCGGGGCTGGCCGGCCCCGGCCTCAGGGCAGGCCGAGATAGATGCGCAGGTCGTCCCGCTGGGTGCCGGCCGAGGCGACGGCGGTGCGAAGCCGCTCTTCCGACACTCCGAACCATTCGGTCCAGTAGTCGACTTCCTTGAGATCGGTCACGTCGATCCGGTCATCGTCCCTGGGGATGCGGATCTGAAGGTCTTCGGACATCGGGCGTTCTCCTGCGTTGAAGCCACGCAGTGTCGCGAGCGCGCGGCGCCACGAGGCCGGACGCGGACGACAGCGCGTGCAGGACGGCATCCATGCGCGCGGCGCAGGCAGGAAGCTCAGGCGGCCTCGCGCGATGCGGCCCCGAGCGCGTCGTTGCCCGCTTCCCCGAGCCAGCGCCGCTTGTCGCGCAGCGGTGGCGCGCCGAACATGCGGCCGTATTCGCGCGCGAACTGCGAGGGGCTTTCGTAGCCCACGTCGTGCGCCGCCGTCGCCACGTCGGCGCCGGTCAGCAGCATCAGCCGCCGGGCCTCCTGCAGGCGCAGCTGCTTCTGGTACTGCAGCGGGCTCATCGCGGTCACGGCCTTGAAGTGGTGGTGGAACGAGGACACGCTCATGTGCACCGCGCGCGCCATGTCCTCCACCTTCAGCGACTGCGCGAAGTTCACGCGCAGCGCGCTGATCGCCTTGGCCACGCGCTGGGTGTGGCTGTCCTGCAGCGCGATCTGCCGCAGCCGCGCGCCCTCGCCGTTCACCAGCAGCCGGTACATGATCTCGCGCTTGATCAGCGGCGCCATGATCGGCACGTCCTCGGGCGTTTCCAGCAGGCGCAGCAGCCGCAGCACCGGCTCGAGCACGGGCATCGCGATGCGGTTGACGTACATGCCGCGCGAGGCCGGTGCATTGGCCTTGGCCGGCAGCTGCTCGTTGCGGATCAGCTCGCCGATCTCGTCGACCGCGAGCTCGAGCCGCACGCCCAGGTAGGGCTCCTGCTCGCTGGTCACGCGCACCTGGCCGCACACCGGCAGGTCGACCGAGGTCACCAGGTAGTGCATCGGGTCGTACACGTAGATGTCGTCGCCCACCATGATCCGCTTGGAACCCTGCGCGATCAGGCCCAGCGCGGGCGTCTGCATCGCGTGCTTGGGGCCGTCGGGCTTGCTGACGCAGTAGACGAACAGGCCGGGCACCGCGGTGTCGACGGAGCCGTCGCGGCCGCCGGTCACCAGGTTGATCAGGCGCACCAGCTCCTTGCGGGCTTCGTCGAGTTCGGGTTCGAGCGGCAGCGGCGTGCCGATGGCGGAAAGGATGTCGGGGGTTTCGTCGGACATGTGGCGGGGTCCTTGTCACGGTGGAGAAACAAGCGGCTCGGAGCTTAAACCTGCCCTGGCGCCAGCGCACGCCTGCGGCCACCGGTCTGGAGAATTAGGCAAGACCTTTGCAGGAACGCGCTGGCCCCGGGGCGGTGCCCGGCCGGATACTTTTCGCAGCCCTCCGGGCTTCCCAACGCAAAGGAATTCTTTCGATGCAATACCGCAAATTCGGCCGCACCGGCCTCTTCGTCTCCGAACTCTGCCTCGGCACCATGACCTTCGGCGGGTCTTCGGGCATCTGGGGCCAGATCGGCGATCTCCAGCAATCCGACGCCGAGGCGCTCGTCGGCCGCGCGCTCGACGCCGGCATCAACTTCATCGACACCGCCGACGTCTATTCCGAAGGCCAGTCGGAAATCATCACCGGCCAGGCGCTCAAGAACCTCAAGGTGCCGCGCGACAAGGTGGTGGTGGCGACCAAGGTGCTCGGCGAGACCGGCAGCAAGGGCGTCAACTCGGCCGGCGCCTCGCGCTACCACATCATGGACGGCGTGAAGGCCAGCCTGCAGCGGCTGCAGCTCGACCACATCGACCTCTACCAGATCCACGGCTTCGACCCCGCCACGCGGATCGAGGAAACCGTGGAGGCGCTCGACACCCTGGTGCGCCACGGCCACGTGCGCTACGTGGGCGTGTCGAACTGGGCCGCCTGGCAGATCGTCAAGGCGCTGGGCATCGCCGAGCGCAAGGGCCTGGCACGCTTCGAATCGCTGCAGGCCTACTACACCATCGCGGGCCGCGACCTCGAGCGCGAACTGGTGCCGATGCTGCGCAGCGAGGAGGTCGGCCTGATGGTCTGGAGCCCGCTGGCCGGTGGCTTCCTCAGCGGCAAGTACAGCCGCGCGGGCGAGGCGCAGCAGGCCGAGCAGGGCAGCCGCCGCATCGCCTTCGACTTTCCGCCGGTCGACAAGGAACGCGCCTTCGACTGCATCGACGTCATGCGCGAACTGGCCGAGGCGCGCAATGTCTCGGTGGCGCAGATCGCGCTGGCCTGGCTGCTGCACCAGCCGGTGGTGACCAGCGTGATCATCGGCGCCAAGCGTGTCGACCAGCTCGACGACAACATCGCCGCCACCGCCATCCAGCTCGATGCCGACGAGCTCGCGCGGCTCGACAAGGTCAGCGCGCTGCCGGCCGAGTACCCGGGCTGGATGCTCGAGCGCCAGGGCGGCGTGCGGCGCCAGCGCGTGGCGGATTCGCTGTCGCGCGGCTGAGCCGACGAAAGGGCCGCCGCGCGGCGGCCCTGCCCTACTTCTTCGGCTGCACCTCGAAGGCCAGCAGCTGCGTGATCTGGCTCGCGGTGTTGAAGTTGTTGTCCGACACCAGCACCAGCGTGTCGTTGCCGTTGGGCAGCTTCGGTCCCCAGGTGATGCCCTCGATGTTGTCGAGCTTGGCCAGCCCCAGCGTGTTGAGGTCGAGCACCAGGCGCTTGCGCACCGGCTTGTAGTCGGCGCCCACGAGGCTGGCGAGGCCGCGCACGTCGGTGGCGCCCTCGGTCTCGATCTCGTAGAGGCGGATGTAGTTGCTGTAGTTGCCGTCGGCGGCCTGCACGCCCGCGCGCTCGATCACCAGGAACTGGTGCTCGTTGATCGCGAGCATCTCCGACACGCCGTTGTCGGCGTTCGGTCCGGTGGGCGCCTTGGGGATCGCATCGATCGGATAGGCCACCTGGCGCAGCACCGCGCCCGCGCGGTCGAACTGCGTGAAGCGCGAGACCGCGCCGCTCGTGGGCATGGGCAAGGGGCCGTCCTCGTAGATCGGCGCTTCCATGCCGACCCACAGGCTCTTGCCGTCGGCCGAGAAGCTCAGCGCCTCGTAGGTCGCGTTGTTGCGCGAGCCCTTCTCCTGCGTCGGCGACATCCTGAACATCGCGGGCGCCGGCAGGATCAGGTTGGCCACGCCATCGATGGCCATGCGTGCCACGAAGGGATCGAGGCCGCGTGCGCGGTCGCCCTCGCTGCCCCACCACAGGCCGCCGCCCTGCGGGTCGATGCGGAACGATTCGGGATCGGCCGCGATGCTGGGACTGCCGGAGACGTTGGAATAGACCTTGCCGTTCATGTCCTTGAGCGCGATCGTCGAACGGAAGCGCACCGAGGAGAAGCGCTGGCCGTCGTAGTCCAGCTCGGCCGTGTGGAAGCGCGACGAGACGCGGTCGTCGCTGAGGAAATACCAGAGCCTGGTGGCCGGGTCGTAGTCGACCGCCGAGAGCCCGCCGACCTGCACGCCGTCGATCTTCAGGTCGTTGGCCAGTACCTGTTCGCCGATCAGCCGCACGCTCTGCACGCTGCGCTCGGGTGCGGGCGCCGGCGCGGGTGGCGGCGCCGCGGGCGCGGGCGCCGGTGCCACCGGCAGGAACACGGCGCCGTCGCCACCCCCGCCGCAGGCGGTCAGGACCGTGGCCGCGCAGAGCGCCGCTGCCAGAAGACGAAGAGCGGCGGGCTTGAAGGGAGGTGCGAAGGAAGGCATCGGGCGCTGCGCGAGTGGGCGAAGCGCCGGATGCTAGGCAGGGCAGATGACGGTTCGGTGAAGCCGCGCCGCCCACGACGCCGGGAGCGCCCCCGCTCAGCCCGTGTTCCGGCGCACCAGCGCCGCGATGTATTCGCGCAGCGAGACGCGCCCGCGCTCGGGGTTCTCGGCCTCGTACTTCTTCTCGAGCGTGACGCGCGTCATCGCCGCATACGAGGCCGCGCCCGCGTCCGAGAAACCCATCGCCTTGAACGCATGCTCCCACTGGCTGCGCGGCGTCTGGACCGCGCGCACCGGCTTGTTCAGCGCCAGCGCGAAGGCCTCGGCCACATCCGCGCTGGTGTAGGCCTCGGGCCCTTCCACGTGGTGCGGGCCCGAGTCCTTGGCCGGCCCTTCCATCAGCCGGGCCGCGAACTGGCCCAGGTCGCGCGGCGCCACCATCGGCAGCGCGAAGTCGACCGGGTACATGGTGTGGACCACGCCCTGCTGCTGCGCCGTCTGCAGCGACAGGTCCCAATTGCTCATGTAGTAGGCCGCGCGGATCACGGCGGTGGGAACCGGCTGGGCCGCGAGCGCCTGCTCCATCTCGTAGAGCACGCCGAGGTCGCCGATGCGCTCGCCGGGCTGCGCGCCATAGGCCGACTCGGCCACGATCTTCTCGAGGTCGGCGCCTTCCACCGCGCGCAGGATGCTGCGCAGGCTGCGCCGTTCCTCGGCCGCGGTGTCGGTCGAGGGCGCCGCGGGCGGGTTCAGCAGGAACAGGCGCTTGCCGCCGGCCAGCACGCGCTGGAACGCGGCGACGTCGAACACGTCGACCACCGCGACCTTGGCGCCCTTCTTGCGCAGCGCCCCGGTCTTCGCGGCCTGGCGCGTGATGACGGTGACGGGCTGGCCCTTGGCCAGCAGGGCTTCGGCCAGGGCCGAGCCCACGTGGCCGGTGGCTCCGAGGATGATGTGCATGGTGTCTCCGTGAGTGTGCTTGCGCTCAACCGCGCTGCTCGTTGCGCTTGCGCGTGGCCGCGGCCTTGCGCGCCGAGGCCGATCGCGCGGCTGCGGGCCGGCTCGCCGCCGCGGCACCTCCCTTGTGGCCGCCCTTGCGCGACGGCGCATGGTTCTCGACCTTGCCGCGGCCCGAGCCGCTCTTCTTGCCGCCGCCGGTCTCGGCATTGACGGTGGCCCAGGCACGGCGCTCGGCCTCGCCCTTGCCCACGCCGCGTTTCTCGTAGCCGTCCTCGATGTGTTCGGCTTTGCGTCTCTGCTTGTCCGTGTAGGACGACTTGTCGCCTCTTGGCATGGTCATCGCTCCTGTGTGGATGAAGATGAAAACCATGCTGCGCGCGCCGCGTGCACCCCGGGTAAGAAAAGCCAAGCGGCCTGCGTCAGTGCTGTCCGTCGTCGGCGACGCCACAGGGATGCATCGAGGTGTGTGGCAGAAGGCGGTGCTTCAGGCCTCCGGCCCTCCGCGATGGCGATCCAATCAGCGGATGCCTTCGCGCTCGGCGACCGAGCGCGCGTCGCGCGCCCACACCTGCAACACGAAGTCGTCCTCCTCGTGCAGCACCAGCCGCGCGAGGCCGAGCGCGGCCAGTGCGCCGTGCACGTCGGCGGTCGAGAGGCTGCGCTGCGCGAAGTCGGGGCGCCAGTCGCAGGCCACCAGCGTGCCGTCGACATCCAGCGTGCGTTCGCAGCAGGCGGCCACGCGGCCCATGGCCTCGCGATCCAGAAAGTAGCCGATCTCGCTGAGCACGATCAGATCGAAACGGCCGGGGCCCGGCTGTGGCTCGAGCGGCCAGTCCTCGGGCAGCGTCTGCTGTCGTACCTCGACATGGCCGAGCCCGGCCGTGCGCCGCCGCGCGGTCGCCACCGCCTGCGCCGAGAAATCGCTCGCGAGCAGCCGGTCGCAGCGCGGGGCCAGTTCCAGCGTGAGTTCGCCGATGCCGCAGCCGGGCTCGAACGCGTCCCGGTAGTTCGGCCGCGGCAATGCGGCGAGCAGCACCGCGCGTTTGCGTGCCTCGTACCAGCGCGCGCGCAGCGCATAAGGGTCCTCGCTGGCCGCGTAGAGCGCGTCGAAGTACGGGCGGTGCGTGTCGCTGCTCACAGGAAGACCACTTCGTACGGCCGCTGCGCGCGCGCCAGCGTGGTGGCGCGCAGCACCGGCGGCGCACCGGTCGATGGATCGCGCCGCAACTGGCTCGTGAAGGCGCGCACCGCATCGCGCTTGCGCCGCAGCGCCTCGGGGTCGAGCAGCAGGCGCCGTGCGTGCCGCCATGGCATGCGCGCATCCGCGGGACGTGCCCAGTGCCAGCCCCAGACCGGCACCTCGACCAGCCGCGCGCCCGCGCTCGCGGCCGCCAGCGCGCAGGCCTGGCCCGTGGCCTCGTGGTCGGGATGGCCATCGCGGCGCCAGGTCGTGAAGACCACGTCGTGCGGCCGCAGCAGCGACACCAATTGCGCCGCCAGCATGGCCTGCACCGCCTGCAGCCCGCCGTCGGGCAGCGCGAGCCGCACCGGCTCGATCGACAGGCCCAGCCGCTCGAGCGCGCGCAGGCTTTCGCGCGGGCGGTTGCGCGCCAGCCGCTCGGGCGGCCACACGGCCGATCCGCGATGGCTGGCGGTGCCGTCGGTCACGGCGATCACCACCACCTCGCGGCCCTGCTGCGCGAGCTGCGCCAGCAGGCCGCCGACCGCGAGCACCTCGTCGTCGGGATGCGGCGCCACGACCACGACGCGCGCGCCCGCGGGCACCAGTTGTTCCGCATCGATGGCGGGGAGTCGGGCCAGCCCGGGCCAGTCGTTCCATTCGTCCTCGGTGGTGCCGTCGCCGCGGATCGCACGGCGGGCCGGGTCGTCGAGTGCCTTGTTCGTCACAGCGCCCATGCGGCACTCCTTTCGTCGAAAACGATCTGCCCCAGCGCGGCCAGGTCGCGCTCGGCATGGCTTTGGCGCAAGTACACCGGCAGGTCGGCCATCGCGCGCGCGAAGCGCGCATCGCGGCACAGCGGCGCGGCACCGAGCGCGCGGCCCGCGTGGCGCAGCACCGTTTCGGCGGACTGCTCCACCACGAGGCGCGCATTCAGGGCCACGCGGCGGGCGTCGTCGGCCGGATGGGTGTCGATCCAGTGCGCGGCCTGCTGCAGCACCGCGGCGCCGCCGGCCAGCGCGGCATCGATGGCGCCAAGGTGCGCGAGCCGATGCGCGTCCGGCTTGGCGCCCCGTGCCGCGAGCGCGAGCACCTGGCGCGAGATGCCGAGCGCGCCGCCCCACCAGCAGGCCGCGATGCCCGCACCGCCCTGCCAGAAGCCCGGCCGGCTCACGTAATCGCCCGGCCTGCCGACCGGCACCGCGAGCGCATGGTCGAAATGCACGTCGACGCTCGCGCTCGCCGCCATGCCGACAGCCTCCCAGCCTTCATCCGAGACGCGAACGCCCGGCTGCCGGAGCGACACGGCCGCGAGGCAGGCACGGCCCTCCTCGTCGTGCACGCTGACGATCGCATGCGTGAGACCCGCGGCGCCCGAGCACCAGGCCTTGCGCCCGTCGAGCCGCATGGCGCCGGGACAGCCCTCCTCGGGCCGCATGGCGACGCGCGCATCGGGCGGTTCGGCGCACCAGGTGCCCCAGCGCGAGCCGGGCGGCACGGCGGGGCCATGCAGCTCGGCCAGTATCGCGAGCGCATCGGTGTGGCCCTCGTAGAGCTTGGCCAGCGAGAGATCGTGTGCCGCGACCTCGGCCAACGCACGCCAGCGCATCAGCGTGCGGCCCTGGGCGGGCCAGGGCACGCGGTCGGCGCCGGCTTCGACGAGGCGGGTCAGTGCGGCCGCAGGATCGGCGGGAAGCCGAAGCCGCTCGAGGGTGTCGCTGCTGAGGTCCTCCGTCATGGATCGTGGGCGTCGCCGTGTCTGTGTGGGCCTGTTGAACTCACGCGACCATAGACAGCGCCTTTCCCCCGTCCCGTCGGCAGGCAGCCTCCGGCCTTGTAGGAGCAGCGGTGACGCGCCCCTCCACCGAGCGCGATCAGTCCCCGAGCACCTTCTCGAGATCCGCCTTCAGGCTGGTGGCGCGCTCGGGTGCCTTCGCCAGGCCCGTGTCGACCAGTGCCTGGGCGATCGACCGCTCGCCCAGGTGCACCGCGATCCGCGCGAGGTGCAGTGCCGTGCGCGCATGGATCGCGGTCGGATCGGTCTCGCGCAGCATCTGCACGAAGCCCTGCGGATAGCTGCCGTGCCGCGCGAAGAAGGCGCGTCCGGGTCCGGACCATTCGCTCACGATGAACGCGACCGTCTCCTCGGTTTCCGCCATCGAGCTGCCATAGGCCCAGCCGTAGGCCGGTCCGGGCGGCGGGTCCATGCGGTCGCGGAACACGCAATGCGATTCCTCGATCTCCGTCGGCGCGACCTGGCCACCGCCTTCGGTCGGCAGGAAATCGAGGTGCGCGCCGAGGTTCAGGTAGCACTGCTTGCCGCCGCTCGCGCCCTGCACGTTGAACACATGGATCACCGGGCCCTCGATGCGTCGCAAGGTCTGGCCCGTGCCCTCGAAGCCTTCGGCCTGGAGCACGGGATAGAGCTGGCGGGTCAGCAGCTTGAGGAAGGCGGCTCGGGTGGTCATCGGCTTCGTGGTGCGAGTGGATGGAAAGGCGCATTCTGACCGCGCCATCGTGTTCGCTATGCTCGCCCCCGCGTTTCAGGAGAACGACGGATGGCAGTGGTGGCACAGGATCAGCGGATGGCGGCCTTGCGCGAGCTCGGCGTGTCCGAGGCCATGCAGCGGCTCGCATCGGGCGACTGCCTGCAGGAGGCCTTCAGGGGCTGCTGCCTCGGACCGCCCTTCTATGTCTACCACGGCGCTGCAGTGCCCGAGGGCCCGGCGCTGGTGCCGCTGTGGGACCGCGACAGCCGCGTCGCGGCCGTCTGGCGCCAGCACGACGGCCTGGCGTTCATCGAGTTCAGCATCGAGGACCCCGGCGCCTTCGAAGTGCTGGCCCGCACCGAGCAAGGCTTCTGGGCCAGCCGCTTCGACTTCCTCTACGAATGCGACCTCACCATCGAGACGCTGCGACAGGCCGCCGACTCCGTGGGCTTCCGCTTCCTCGATCGCCACCTGGCATCGCGCGAAGCCGCCGAGGATGGTCTGACGAGCTTCGCGGCGCATCGCAGCTGGCTGCACGCCCTGGTCGCGGAGATCGACCGCGACGCGGCCGACCCCGGTCTCAGCGCCCGAGCGGCGCGAACGCCGTCGCCTTGATCTCGACCAGTCCCCCGTCGGGGTTCAGCTCGGCGACGGCCAGTTCCACCGCCGCGGGATAAGGCGCCGCGAAGAACTCGTCGCGCACGCGCGCCATGGCCGCGAGCTGGCCGGCCTTGTCCAGGCGCAGCTTCGCGCTGCCGAAGACATGGAACATCTGCAGCTCGACCACGTCGTCGAGCCGCGCGTCGCAGGCGAGCAGCAGGCGCTCGATCTGGCGGAAGACGCTGCGCAGCTCGTCCTCGAAGCCGGGCTCGTCCATCGCCTCGGGGCCGCGCTGGCAGGCCACGATGCCCGAGAGATGGACGACATCGCCGGCGCGTCGCGCGGGTGCGTAGTGGAACTGCGCGACATCCGCCGCGAGCGCGTCGGGGATCACGACCTTGCCGGTGCGCGTGGGAATCTCGCGCATGCCGTCGATGGAAATCGGGTTCATCGTTTCAATGGAATGATTGTTCAAGAATTTGGCCAAAAAAGCGGACCGCGAAGGTCCGCCGTCATGAAACGCAGGCCGGCGTCAAAGCCTCGCGAGCGTCCCCTCCATCGCGTCCTCGAGAAAGGCGCGATCGGGCATCGACTGGCCGAGGATGCGCAGGCCGTAGTAGCTCGCGAGAAAGGCGCGCGCCATCTCCAGCGGCTGCCGCTCGCCGCGGAACTCGCCGTTGCGCTGCCCCACCGCGAACAGGTGGCACAGCAGCTGTTCGAGCCGCACCACGTAGACGCGGCTGATCTCGGCCACCGCCGGGTCCTTGCCCGCGCGGTCCAGCGCCGCGAGCAACGCCATGCAGCCGCGCCGCTGGCGCGGATCGAGGTCGCCCTCGATGCCCCACAGCATCAGGCCGCGCAGCCGCTCCTTCGCGCTGCCGGGTCCGTTGAGGATGCGCGTCTGCGCCTCGATGCCGAGCTCCTGGTAGCGCAGCAGCGCCTGCTCGTAGAGCTGCTGCTTGCTGCCGAAGGCGTTGTAGAGGCTGCCGCGACCCAGGCCCGTCTGCTGGCACAGCGCCTCGGCCGAGCTGCCGTCGTAGCCGTTCGACCAGAACACGTCCATCGCCGCCTCGACCACGGCGGTGTCGTCGAAGCCGCGCGGCCGGCCGCTCACCGCGTGGCCTCGGCCACGGCCCAGCTGTCCTCGAGCATGTGGTAGCGCACGATCAGGCCGTCGCGTACGCCGATGTCGAAGGCGAAGGCGGTCTCGATCAGCCGGCCGGTGCGCTTCACGCGCGTGGCCAGGTCGCCGAGCACCACGGCACGCCCGGGCCCCACGAGGATGGCGTCGATCGCGAAGCGCTCGGGCGCCACGTGTTCGCGCAGCTGGCGGAAGAACTCGGCCACGCCATGCCGGCCGCTCTTGCGGCCGATCCACGGCACGGTTGCCGTGTCGCCCGCGATGAACCAGTCGACGTCCTCGCTGAACAGGGTGGCGATCTCGGCCGGATCGGCGCCTTCCCGGTTCTTGCGGAACAGGGTTTCCACGAGTTCTCGCACCGCGGCATCGGTCATGTCTACATCCCCCAAAAAGAAGGGGCCGGTCCCGTACCGGCCCCTCGAATCGATTCTATGGCTTACTGTAACGATCGATCAAATATCGACGACCGATGCCCCCGCTCACGCGAGGGGCGGCGCGTCAGCCCGTCACGGGGATGGGCCTGAACGACCAGACCAGCGGCGTGTAGTTCGCATAGTCCACGTCGACCACGACGGCGATCGGGTCGGGGATCGACGGCGCCGCCGCATTGCTGGTACCGATGACCTTGGCATTGAGCTCGTTGCTCACCACGGACTTGCTCTGGATGAACCAGTAGCCGAGGACTTCGCTGGGCATCAGGCACCAGAGTTGGTTCTTGCGCTGGTCATCGTCCTTGGAGATCGGCGCCACCACCACGTTCTGCTCGGTGGCCAGGGTGAGCACGAAGCCGGTGGTCATGGTCGTCTGCAGGTACCACCAGCCGGGTGCGCCCGCGGGGATGAAGCGCCACGCCTGGTTGGGTCCATCGTTCGGCGGATAGGCGATGACCTGCCGGTTCGGGGCGGGGTTGTTCCCGTAGACGTCGAGGACCAGGCTCGGCTTGCCGAACTGGCCGATGACGAAGGGCTGTTCCGGCGTGATGAAGTAGGCATCGGGTGCAATGAATCCCGGGTCGGTGATCGGCATCATTTCTCCTGTTCGCAATGGGTGGGAATGGCGGCGTTCAGGGCTCGAGCGGCTGATCGCTCGAACCGCCCGGCCAGTACTTGTCGATGAGCTGGTAGGCCGTCTCGAGATCCAGCTTGTTGCCGTGGTCTTCCAGCAGCGAGATGGCCTGCGGGCTCGTGGAGTTCTCGGGGATGAAACACGGCAGCCGCGGATTGAGGTTGGTGAAGCGGTCCCCGAGCATCAGCTTGGCCAGGGTCGGCATCAGGTTGTCCGAGGTGCCGTTGAGGCACATGTCGAGCATCGGCGAGGACCGCTCCTGGTTCATCAGGAACGGTGTCGTGTTCTCGAACGGATTCGGCACGCCGTCCATCCATTGGCGCGCACCCCATTCGTAGGTGTTGGGCGCGACCCAGTCGGGCATCAATCCGGTGCCGATGGTGATGGCCGAGATGTCCTCGAGCTTGTGTCCGTTGTGCACGGCCAGCGCGATCGCGGCCATCGTGGGATCGTGGTTGAAGAAGGCGCCGTCGACATTGCCTTCGAAGGAATTGAGCTGGCCCGGCATCGAGCCGCTCGAGGTCGCGGCCTTGGCGATGGGGTAGTTCACATGCCCGTCGAAGCCGTCCTTCAGGTCGGCCTCGGTCAGCATGTTGGTGACCATCCAGGGCGACCACGGCTTGGGGACCACGATGCCGTCGACCAGTTCGAGACCGCCCACGTTGAAGGTCACGAACAGCACCTTCTTCCGGGTCTCGTCGCCGACCTTCTTGGCGCCGTGCAGCAGGTCCTGCGTTTCGTACACCGACTTGATCGGATAGGCCGGCGCCGTCGGATCGGTGTTCATGTTGTCGTAGAAGTTCAGCTCGCCGTGCGTGAAGAGATGGATGATCTCCTCGGGCGTCTTGCCCGCCAGCAATTCGCTCGTGATGATCGAGCCGGTCGAGCAACCCGCGATCAGGTCGACATCGCGAATCAGGTCGGGCCTGTATTCCTTCAGTCGCTTGAGAATCGTGACCGACATGAGTCCGCGAATTCCGCCGCCCACGAAAGCCAGGATGGTGAATTTCTTTGCCACTGGAAAGACTCCTTTAGGACATATCCCGAGATGGGACGCGGAGTCTCTTCTTCGCCGTCAATCGTCGTCTACGAGTGGATTCCCGCTGAATTGGAATGTTGTACAACCCAATGGATTAGCGCCCACGGCAATCCGTTGCGAGAAGAAAGTTCAATGGCGGAATAGATAATTCCGCATCAATTGGATGGTCTATTCGACATGGCGAATGATCGCATTGCAATGCATTCGATGGAATTGAGATTGCAGCTTTCGATTGGCAGATCGATGTGACGGCATCGTGACCGTCAATGCCCGAACACCAGCAGCAGATTGTTCGCGGGCATCTCGTGCCGCGCATGCAGGCGCAGTCCCGCATCGCGCGCCTGCGCTTCCACGTCCTTCAACGGGCGGATGCCCCAGGCCGGATCGCGCTCGCGCAGGCTCCGGTCGAACGCGAGGTTGCTCGGCGCCGGCACCGTGCCTTCCTCGAAGTAAGGCCCGTAGGTGACCAGCACGCCCCCGGGCCGCAGATGCCGCGCCGCGCCCTGCATCAGCGCGGCACAGGTGGCCCATGGCGAGATGTGCAGCATGTTCGCGCAGTAGATCGCATCGAAATCCTGCGCGAAGGCCGCGCCTTGCGAGGGCCAGGGTGCATCCATCACGTCGAGCAGTACGGGCGACCTGAGGCCGGGCAGCCCGGCCTGCTCGACGCGGCGCGCGAGCGCGGGCAGCGCGCGCGCATCGGCATCGCTGGTCTGCCAGGTCCAGCTGGGCAAGGCCGTCGCGAACCACTCGGCATGCTGGCCCGTGCCCGAGGCGATCTCGAGCGCCGCGCCCTCATCGCCGAGGAGGTCGCGCAGCCGCTCGAGAATCGGTTGCTTGTTGCGGTCGGCGGCGGGGCTGAAGGAAAGATCGGACATGCGGTGCTCGGTGGCGATGGGCGGGAGCCGGAGGCTATCAGCCCTCGACCGGCACGTGGAAATCGATCACCGCACCGGGCCGCGTGGGTTCGAACTTTCCGTCGTAGAGCTCGAAGTCCGGGCTGTCGGCCAGCTTGAGGCCCGAGGCCGGGATCAGCTGGCCCCAGATGGTCGCCATCGCGTTCTTCACCTGCGGGTGCAGCGCCGATCCGTCGAGCGTGATGCGAAACACCGCATAGGTCGCGGCCGGGATGCGCTTCTCGCTGAAGCCCGCGGGCAAGGTGCTGCCGGGCGCGATGCCCACGCCCGCCATGTAGTCGAAGCTGCCCTCCTCCCGGTCGACGCTCCAGACCGCGCCGTAGGTGGCCCAGCTCGGTTCCTGGCCCTTGAACGGCAAGGCGCCGATCAGGGCGGACCACAGCTGCGGAATCTCGGCGCGGCTCTCCTGGTCGAAGCGCCGGGCCGGGCCGGCGATGCTGAAGGCCTCGAGGCGCACGAGGTCGGGCAGCCGGGTCACGGCGGTGGAGGTGCTGATGGGCAGGTTCATGGGATATTGGCCTTCGATGGGTGTGAGCGCGAAGCCGGCGCGAAAGCGTCCGGGCGACACGCCGAAGATGCGCTTGAACGCGCGGGTGAATGCTTCCTGCGACTCGAAGCCGCAATCGAGCGCGAGCTCGACGAGCTTGAGCTCCGGCTCGTCGCAGAGCCGGCGCGCGCCGCGCACCAGCCGGCGGCCACGCACATAGGCCATCACGCTGCGGCCCATGCGCGCGGTGAAGAGCCGCGAGAAGTGATACGGCGACAGTCCCGCCTGCTGCGCGATGCGATCGAGCGTGAGCGTGTCGTCGAGCCGCGCCTCGATCCAGGCGATGAGCTCGGCGATCAGGTCGGGGGTGGGTCGGTCCATGCCGCGATCATCGGCCACGCGGGCGCGGCGCGTCCTGACCGAACTTGCTGTCGAGCCCTTCGCGTTCGCTAGATCAGCCGCCGGATCGGCTTGCGCTTCCACACGCCGTGGAAGTACAGCGCCTGCAGCCCCAGCGCCACCAGGTAGGTCAGCGGATAGGAGACCCAGACGCCGCGCAGGCCGAGCGCCTGCTGCAGCACCCAGGCCAGCGGAAACAGCAGCACGGCCAGGCAGCCCAGCGAGATCGCCGTGGGCACGCGCACCGTGCCGGCCGCGCGCATCACGCTCGTGAACACGCTCGCCATGCCGAAGGCCACGCTGCCCCAGACCGTGATGCGCAGCACCGAGGCCGCGAGCTCGATCACGACGGGGTCGTTGCTGAACAGGCTCACCGCGAGCGGCGCCGCCAGCGACACCAGCGCGGCCAGCCCGGCCGTGAGCGCGAGGTTCATCCACAGGCCCACGCGCTTGACGTGGTCGATCTCGTCCAGGCGGCCGGCGCCGATGGCCTGCGCCGCGAACACCGAGGCGGCGATGGCGATCGACATCGCCGGGAACTGCACATAGGCCATCACCTGGCCCACCGTGCCCCAGGCGGCCGTCGCGCCGGGACCGTGGCGGTTCACGAGCGACAGCAGCATCGCGTCGGCCAGCGAACTCGTGATGAAGAAGAGCCCGGTGGGCACGCCGAGCCGCGCCACCGTCGCGAGCACGGGCGCGTTCCAGCGCAGGTGCTCACGCAGCTTCGCGGGTGCGAGCAGGCTGTCTTTGCGATGCAGGTGCCAGGCCAGCCACAGCACGGCCAGCGCGTTGCCCGTCATGCTGGCCCAGGCCGCGCTCTGGGTGCCGAGCCGCGGCAGCCCGAGCCAGCCGAGGATGAAGGCCGGCGTGAGCAGCACCCAGACCGAGGACGCCACCGCGAGCGCCTTGAGCGGCGTCACCGTATCGCCCAGGCCGCGCAGCAGCGCCGCCAGCATCAGGTGCACGAACAGCACGGGCATCGCGGCGAACAGCACGCGCGCATAGCCCACGGCATCGGCGAGCACGTCGCCCGGCGTGCCCAGCGCCTGCAGCACCGGGCCGATCCCCGCCGCGCCGATGCCCGCGATGACGCACGACAGCAGCAAGGTGCCCAGCAGCACCGAGCCCGCGACGCGCCGCACCTTGTCCGTGTCGCGCGCGCCCCAGGCCTGGCCCACGAGCACCGAGGCGCCCGTGCCCAGCCCGATCGCGAAGGCCATGCAGCACATGAAGAGCGGAAAGAAGCTGACCGCCGCGGCCAGCGAGCGCGTGCCGAGCAGCTTGCCCAGGTAGATGGTGATGGCCGTGCCGCCGAGCGCCTGCAGCACGTTGGTCAGGACCAGCGGTCCGAGGAAGACCAGGAAGCGTTGCCAGAGGGGGCGTGTGGAAGTGGACTCCATGGGGGGCGGATCGTAGCGCGCGCCCTGCCCCGGCCTCCGGCGTGGCTCAGCGGTCGTCGTCGTGCCACGCCGGGCCGGGCGCGCCCACCCTTCGCCGCGAGCGCGTGCGCAAGGTGATCGAGTAGCGCAGCGCCGGCGTCGGCGCAATCGCGTGCTGCCATTCCCAGCGCGCGGCGCCGCGCAGCAGGTAGATCGAGCGCGGCTCGATCCCCAGCTGCACCATCGGATCGTTGGCCGCGTAGTGGCCGTCGCGCCGGTAGGGCCGCAGCTGCATCACGGCGTCGCCGCGCAGCGAGATGCCGACGATGTGCTCGAAGTCGGGCACGTCGCGGTGCCAGCCCAGCGGCGTGCCGGGCTGGTACTCGGAGATCAGCGCATGGGTGAGCTCGGCCTCGTCGATGCCGGCCCAAGCCGCGGCGCGGCGCCGCAGCGGATGCAGCGATTCGGGCAGCGGCGCACCGGGCAGCAGCCGGTTGGCGTCGAAGTCGTAGCGGCCGCCGAAGCCGATGCCGCGGCGGCGCGCGGTGTAGGCCTTGTAGCGCATCTCGCGCAGCGTGAAGCCGCCGACGATGGCCAGCAGCTCGGCCTCCTCGGCGGGGCTCAGGAACTCCGGCGCATAGCGCAGCCCGTCGATGGCGGCGACCGGCGCGGCACCGAACAGGTCGGGCTGCGCGTCGTGCTCGATGCGTCTAGCGGCGCGCATCGCCGCCCCTCCCCGGCCCACCCTGCCCGCCAAGGCGCACCTCCCACCAGCGCGGCAGCAGCTCGCGGATCTCGGCGCGCGAGAAGCGGTCGTCGAGCAGGTGCAGCACGCCCTCGTCCTGCTCTGTGCGGATCACGCGGCCCGCGGCCTGCACCACCTTCTGCAGGCCCGGGTAGAGGTAGGTGTACTCGTAGCCCTTGCCGAAGCGCGCGTCCATGCGCTCGCGCGTGATCTCGTTGAGCGCGTTGTACTGCGGCAGCCCGAGGCTCGCGACGAAGGCACCCACGAGGCGCGTGCCCGGCAGGTCGATGCCCTCGCCGAAGGCGCCGCCGAGCACCGCGAAGCCGATGCCGCGGCCGCCGACGGCGAAGCGCTCGACGAAGGCCTGGCGATCGGCCTCGGGCATGCCGCGGGTCTGGCTCCACACCGGCACCTCGGGATGCCGCGCGACGAAGGCGGCGCAGGCCTGCTCGAGGTAGTCGAAGCTGCTGAAGAAGGCCAGGTAGTTGCCGGGCCGGCGCGCGTACTGGCTGCCGATGATGCCGGCCACGCTGCGCAGCGAGTGCGCGCGGTCGCGCCAGCGCGTGGAAACGTCCATCGCCACCTCGACATGGAGCTGGCGGCCGCTGAACGGAGAGTCGACGTCGAGCACGGCCACGTCCTCGGGCAGGCCCAGCGCATCGCGGTAGAACGGAAACGGCGACAGCGTGCCCGAGAAGCAGACGGCCGAGGCGGCATCGGCGAAGCGGCCTTCGAGAAAGGGCGCGGGCACGAGGTTGCGGATGGCCAGCCCGCGCGAGCCGTTCGGCCCCAGCGTGCGCTCGAACACCGAGTGGTCGCCGAAGCTCTCGGCCAGCCGCGCGAAATGCAGCGCATCGAAGAAGAAGCGCTGCAGCGGGCCCTGCGCCGCATCGGGCGTGGCCGCGAAGTGCTCGGCCATCGCGGTGTTGGCGGCCTGCAGGCTGCGCGCGAAGCGCTCGGGGATCTCGTCGGCGGTCTCGTAATCGACCGCGTTGGCCTGCTGCGCCTCCTGCAGCGCGCCCCATTCGCGGTGCAGCCGCGCGAGCGGGCCGCGCACGGCGGCCGGCGCGGCGCGGTGGGCCTCCTCAAGCGCGCCGTCGTCGAGCGGCGCGGTGTACATGCCGCGTGCGCGCTCGAGCAGGTTGTGGGCCTCGTCGACCAGCAGCGCGGCACGCCATTCGCGCTCCTTCATGGTGGCCCAGAGGAAGGCGCTGCCGTCGAAGTAGTAGTTGTAGTCGCCGACCACCACGTCGCTCCAGTGGGCCATTTCCTGTCCCAGGAAATAGGGGCAGACCTCGTGCGCGAGCGCGATGCGGCGCAGCGCCGGACGGTCGAGCCAGGCGGCGCGCGCGGCCTCGGCGCGCGCCGCCGGCAGCCGGTCGTAGAAGCCCTTGGCGAGCGGACAGGCATCGCCATGGCAGGCCCGGCCCGGGTGCTCGCAGACCTTTTCGCGCGCGGTCAGTTCGAGCACGCGCAGCGGATCGGCCGGCGCCTCGCCGCCCGCAGCGGCCTGGCGTTCGAGCAGCCGCAGCGCCTCGAGCGCGATCGCGCGGCCCGAGGTCTTGGCCGTGAGAAAGAACACCTTGTCGACGCGGCCTGCCGCGCGCGCCTTGAGCAGCGGGAACAGCGTGGCCAGCGTCTTGCCGATGCCGGTGGGCGCCTGCGCCATCAGGCAATGGCCCTTCGAGGCGGCGCGGTAGACCGCCTCGGCGAGCTCGCGCTGGCCGGTGCGGAAGGCGCCATGCGGAAAGGCCAGCGCGCCCAGCAGGTCCGCCAGCGCCGCGTGATGCCGGCCCTCGCGCTCGGCCCAGGCGATGTAGCGGCCGCAGAGGTCCTCGAAGTGGGCCTGCAGCTCCTCGCGCGTGTGCAGTTCCTCGAGCACGGTTTCCTCGCCGCTCGCGAGGTCGAGGTAGACCAGCGCCACGGTGATCGCCGCATGGCCGTCGGCCTCGCAGAGCATCCAGCCGTAGCAGCGCGCCTGCGCCCAGTGCAGCGCGCGGTGGTTGCCGCGGATGGCGTCGAAGTCGCCGCGGAAGGTCTTGATCTCCTCGACGCGGGCACTGCCCGACTGCAGCTCGTAGCCGTCGGCGCGGCCGCGCACCAGCAGGGCCCCGCATTCGGACTGCAGCGCGACCTCGCTCTGGTAGTTCTCGCCGCGGCGCCCCTGCACCAGCGCGTGGCCCGCCATGCCTTCCTGCGCGCTGGGCGCGGGCACGAAGCGCAGGTCGAGGTCGCCGGCCTTCGCGCCGAAGGCGCACAGCGCCTTGACGGAGACGGGCGCAACGGTGGCGCAGAGGGCTTCGCGGGACATCGGCGTGGAGCTTCGACAGGATGCGGCGGCCGCCAGTATATGGATATTCATCCAGTGTGCTGGTGGAATCTACAGTATCCCTGCCGCCGCGTAGGCTGGAGCGCACGGGCATTTCCGGGCCGAACCGGCAGCGGCGGCCTGTCGGGAAAGGTCCGATGTGCCACCGCCTTCGCCCTGCCTGTCCGACTTCCGAAAGGAGACACCGATGACTGCCCTGAAACCCGCCACCGAACTCGCCGCCGCCGCGAGCCGGCCCTACCCCAACGACAGCGCGGCCTACCGCCAGGCCCGCACCGCCCTGCTCGCCGAGGAGATCGAGCTGCGCCGCCACGTCGAGCGCGTGGCCGCCCAGCGCCGCGAACTGCCGCTGGGCGGCGAGCCGCCGCCCTACCGCTTCCGCGACGAGAACGGCCGCACGGTCGGGCTCGACCACCTGTTCGGCGACCACGACACCCTGGTCACCTACTTCTGGATGTACGGCCCGCAGCGCGAACGGCCCTGCCCGATGTGCACCGCCTTCCTGGGCGCGCTCGACGTGCCGGTGCGCGACATCGCGCAGAAGGTGGCGTTCGCGGTGCTCGGCCGCTCGCCGGTGGCGCGCCAGCTGGCCTTCGCGCGCGAGCGCGGCTGGCGCAACCTGCGGTTCCACGAGACGGTCGGCGACGACTTCGCGCGCGACTACCGCGGCCTCGCGCCCGACGGCAGCGAATGGCCGGCCCTCGACGTCTGGGTCCGGCGCGAGGGCCGCGTGCATCACTTCTGGGCGCCGGAGCTGGCCGAAACCGCCGACCCCGGCCAGGATCCGCGCCTCGCGGTCGATCCCACGCCGCTGTGGAACATCCTCGACCTGACGCCGGCCGGCCGCGGCAGCGACTGGTATCCGCGGCTAGAGTACTGAGCACCGGGGAGGCCCGCGGCCTCTCCTCCCCTCCTCTTCCCTCGCGCCTTGCCGCCGTTCCGGGGCCGGGCGGGCGGCCGCGCGCCGCCCGTCCCGTCCGGTCGAAGACAATGTCAATTGTTCGTTCACAACTACGTTCGAAATGAAAACTGCTGCCGCGATCGACACCGCCGACTTCGAGCGCCTGCTGAGCCGCAACATCAAGCTGCCGCTGCTCGGGGGCCTGTTCGGTGCCGTCGTCTTCGTCGCCCTGATCCTGTACCTGCTGTCGACCATCGCCTGGGTCGAGCACACCGACCAGGTGGTGCGCAGCGCCAGCGAGCTGCAGCGCCGCTCCATCGACATGGAAACCGGCATGCGCGGCTTCCTGATCAGCGGGCAGGACCGCTTCCTCGAACCCTACGACGCCGCGCTGGCGCGCGTGAAGACCGACACCGCGGCGCTGCGCCAGCTGGTGGGCGACAACCCGCAGCAGATCGAGCGCGTCGACCGCATCGGCTCGCTGCAAGGCGCCTGGAACGAGTTCGCGGCCGACATGATCGCCGCGCGCCGCAGCGGCGGCGACTTCGAGGCGGCCGTCAAGCTGGGCCGCGGCAAGCGCCTGACCGACGACATCCGCAACGAGTTCGACAACTTCATCAACACCGAGCAGTCGCTGCGCTTCCAGCGCAACGCCGAGGTCAAGCGCACCAGCTGGATGGTGGTGGGCCTGTTCCTGCTGTTCACGCTCACCTTGAGCGGCCTGGTCGCCTACTTCGGCCGCCGGCAGCTGGTGCGCCTGTCCGAGAGCTACGACGCGGTGCTGCAGGAGCAGGAGGCGCACACCGAGCGCCTGACCGAGCAGGCCTGGCTGCGCACGGCCCAGACCGAGCTGGTCGGCGAACTGGTGGGCGAGCTCAGCGCCGCCGACATGGGCCGCAAGATCCTGGCCTTCTTCTCGCGCCACCTGGGTAGCACCGTGGGCGCGCTCTACGTGCGCGAGCGCCATGGCCCGCTGCGCCGCGCGGCCAGCTACGGCTTCTCGGTCGAGGCCGAGAGCGCGCAGCAGGTGTTCTCGCCCACCGAGAGCCTGGTCGGCCAGGCCGCCGCCGAGAAGCGGCTGATGCTGATCGACCCGGTCGAGGCCGACTACCTCAAGGTCAACTCGGGCCTGGGAGAGATGCGCCCGCGCGCCGTGGTGCTGCTGCCGGTGGCCAACGACGGCGTGTCCAACGGCGTGGTCGAGCTCGGCCTGCCCGGCACGCCCGACCAGCGCGCGCGCGACCTGTTCGAGGTGGTGGCCGAGGACATCGGCACCTCGCTGGCCGCGGCGCGCTACCGCGAGCAGCTGCAGGACGTGCTGGCCGAGACCCAGCAGCTCAACGAGGAACTGCAGGTGCAGCAGGAAGAGCTGCGCACCGCCAACGAGGAGCTCGAGGAGCAGTCGCGCGCGCTGCGCGCCTCGCAGGCCATGCTCGAGAACCAGCAGGCCGAGCTCGAGCAGACCAACAGCCAGCTGTCCGAACGCACCGAGGCGCTCGACCAACGCAACATGGCGCTGCGCCACGCCCAGCGCGACCTCGAGGAACGCGCCGACGAGCTGCAGCGCGCGAGCCGCTACAAGTCGGAATTCCTCGCCAACATGTCGCACGAGCTGCGCACGCCGCTCAACAGCGCGCTGATCCTGGCCAAGCTGCTGGGCGACAACCCGCAGGGCAACCTGAGCACCGAGCAGGTGAAGTTCGCCGAGTCGATCTATGCCTCGGGCAACGACCTGCTGGTGCTGATCAACGACATCCTCGACATCGCCAAGGTCGAGGCCGGCAAGCTCGACCTGGTGCCCGAGGACACGCGCCTGGACCGCCTGGCGCAGGGCCTGGAGAGCACCTTCCGCCCGCTGGCCGACGAGAAGCGGCTGAGCTTCCGCCTCGAGCTGCATCCGGCCGCGCCGGCCTCGCTGGTCACCGACCGCCAGCGCGTGGAGCAGATCCTCAAGAACCTGCTGTCGAACGCGCTCAAGTTCACCGAGCAGGGCGAGGTCTCGCTGGTGATCTCGGGCACGGCCGACGGCGGCGCCTCGTTCGCCGTCTCCGACTCGGGCATCGGCATCGCGCCGCACCAGCAGGAAGTGATCTTCGAGGCCTTCCGCCAGGCCGACGGCACCACCAGCCGCCGCTACGGCGGCACCGGCCTGGGCCTGTCGATCTCGCGCGACCTCACGCAGCTGCTGGGCGGCACGCTCAGCGTGCAGAGCGAACCGGGCCAGGGCAGCACCTTCACCCTGCACCTGCCGGCGCAGGCACCGCAGGCGCCCTCGCAGCAGGAGCCGGCCGCCGCGCCGTCGCGCGCCGTGGGTGCCGCGCCGGCCCGCCTGCCGCCGCGCGCGCCGGTGCCCGCCGTGCCCCCGGCCCCGGCCGCGCCGGCCCCCGTGGTGCCCGCGCCGCAGTTCGCCGACGACCGCGCGCTGCCGCGCGACCTGCAGGTGCGGCGCGTGCTCGTGATCGAGGACGAGCCGCAGTTCGCCCACATCCTCTACGACCTGGCGCACGAGCTCGGCTACCGCTGCCTGGTCGCGCACGGCGCGGCCGACGGCTTCGCGCTGGCCAGCGAGTTCGTGCCCGACGCGATCCTGCTCGACATGCGGCTGCCCGACAGCACCGGCCTGGACGTGCTGCAGCGCCTGAAGGACTCGCCGCTCACGCGCCACATCCCGATCCACGTGGTCTCGGCCGCCGACAACGCCGAGGCCGCGCTGCACATGGGCGCGATCGGCTATGCGAGCAAGCCCGCCACGCGCGACGAGCTCACGCGCGTGTTCGCGCGGCTGGAGGAGAAGCTCACGCAGAAGGTCAAGACGGTGCTGCTGGTGGAGGACGACGACCTGCAACGCCGCAGCGTGATCCAGCTGATCGGCGACGACGACATCGAGATCGTCGACGTGGCCTCGGGCGAGGAGGCGCTGGAGCTGCTGCGCAGCCGCATCTTCGACTGCATGATCACCGACCTGAAGCTGCCCGACATGCAGGGCAGCGAGCTGCTCAAGCGCATGGCCTCGGAGGACATCGTCTCGTTCCCGCCCGTGATCGTCTACACCGGGCGCAACCTCACGCGCGAGGAGGAGGCCGAGTTGCACCGCTACTCGCGCTCGATCATCATCAAGGGCGCGCGCTCGCCCGAGCGGCTGCTCGACGAGGTGACCCTGTTCCTGCACAAGGTCGAGGCCGAACTGTCGAGCGAGCGCCAGGGCATGCTCAAGGCCGCGCGCGGACGCGACCGGATCTTCGAGGGCCGCACGGTGCTGCTGGTGGACGACGACGTGCGCAACATCTTCGCGCTCACGAGTGCGCTCGAGCAGCGCGGCGCGAAGGTCGAGATCGGCCGCAACGGCCGCGAGGCTCTCGAGCAGCTCGACCGCGTGAAGGAGATCGACCTCGTGCTGATGGACGTCATGATGCCGGAGATGGATGGCCTGGAGGCCACGCGCCACCTGCGCGCCGATCCGCGCTTCGCCAAGCTGCCGGTGATCGCCATCACCGCCAAGGCCATGAAGGACGACCGCGAGCAATGCCTGGCCGCGGGCGCCAGCGACTACCTCGCCAAGCCGGTGGACCTGGACCGCCTGTTCTCGCTGCTGCGCGTATGGATGCCGAAGATGGAGCGCCTGTGACCGGATCGCCGCCGCCCTCGCCGCCCTCGCCGCCCGAACGGCCGTCGACCGGCCGCCCGGTCCTGCCCGCTTCGCCCGCCGTGCCGGGCGCGATCGCCGCGCCGCCGCAGCCGCTGAGCGACACCGAGATCGAGCTGCGCCTGCTGATGGAGGCGATCTACCTCAAGTACAGCTACGACTTCCGCGACTACACGCTGGCCTCGCAGAAGCGCCGCGTGCTGCATGCGCTCACGCAGCTCGGATTGCCCTCGATCTCGGCGCTGCAGGACCGGGTGCTGCGCGACGCAGCGCTGTTCGGGCGCCTGCTGCAGTTCCTCACCGTCCCGGTCAGCGAGATGTTCCGCGACCCGGCCTACTTCCTGGGCCTGCGCCGGCACGTGGTGCCGCTGCTGCACACCTATTCGTCGGTCAAGGTCTGGGTGGCGGGTTGCAGCACCGGCGAGGAGGTGTTCTCGCTCGCCATCCTGCTGCGCGAGGAAGGCCTGCTCGAGCGCACGCAGATCTATGCCACCGACATCAACCCGGCCTCGCTCGAGAAGGCGCGCCAGGGCATCTTTCCGCTCGAGGCGATCCGCGGCTACACCGCCAACTACCAGCGCGCGGGCGGGCTGCGCGCGTTCTCCGACTACTACACCGCGGCCTACGACGCCGCGCGCTTCGACCCCTCGCTGTGCGCCGACACCATCTTTGCCGACCACAGCCTGGCCACCGACAGCGTGTTCGCCGAGACCCAGCTCGTGTCCTGCCGCAACGTGCTGATCTACTTCAACCGCGAGCTGCAGGACCGTGCGCTCGGCCTGTTCCACGAGTCGCTGAGCCACCGCGGCTTCCTCGGCCTGGGCGCCAAGGAGAGCATCGACTTCTCGGCCTACGCCGAGCGCTTCGAGCCGCTGGCGCGCCCCGAGCGCATCTACAGGAAGGCCACGTGAGACAGGCGCTGCCCTCCCACCTGCGCCGCCGCGTCGAGGCGGTGGTCATCGGCGCCTCCGCGGGCGGCATCGACGCGCTGCTCGCCCTGCTGATCGGCCTGCCCCTGGTCAGCCGCATCCCCAAGGTGGTGGTGCTGCACCTGCCCGAGGGGCACGACAGCCGGCTGGCCGAGGTGTTCGGCGAGCGCGTCGCGATGCCGGTGCGCGAGGCGGCCGACAAGATGCCGCTGGTTCCCGGCACGCTCTATTTCGCGCCGCCCGGCTACCACCTGTCGATCGAACGCGATCGCTGTTTCTCGCTGAGCTGCGAGCCGCCCGTGCTGTTCTCGCGCCCCTCGATCGACGTGCTGATGGCCTCCGCGGCCGACGTCTACGGCGCCGGCCTCGCCGGCGTGTTGCTCACCGGTGCCAACGACGATGGCGCCGAGGGCATGGACCGCATTCACCGTGCCGGCGGGCTGACCGCCGTGCAGGACCCCCAAGAAGCCCTGGTTTCCGTCATGCCCAACGCCGCCATAGCGCGCCATTCGCCCGACTTCGTGCTGCCGCTGCGCGATCTCCACACCCTGCTGATGCACCTGGAGACCGCTCATGGAAATTGACGTCGAAAGCAAGCTGCTGATCGTCGACGACCTGCCCGAGAACCTGGTGGCGCTCGAGGCGCTGATCCGCGCGCCCGGGCGGCCCGTGTTCCGTGCCCAGTCGGCCGAGGAGGCGCTGACGCTGCTGCTCGAGCACGAGTTCGCGCTCGCCATCGTCGACGTGCAGATGCCCGGCATGAACGGCTTCGAGCTGGCCGAGATGATGCGCGGCACCGAGCGCACGCGGCACATCCCGCTGATCTTCGTCAGCGCCGCCGGGCGCGAGCGCAACTACGCCTTCCAGGGCTACGAGAGCGGTGCCGTCGACTTCCTGCACAAGCCGCTCGACCCGCATGCCGTGATCAGCAAGGTCAACGTGTTCGTCGACCTGCACCGCCACCGCAAGGCGCTGCGCCACGAGATGGAACTGCTGGCCCACGCGCACCGCAAGCAGGAGGAACTGGTGGTGCAGCTGCAGGTCACGCAGCGCGAGCTCGAGCGCGCGGTGCGCATGCGCGACGACTTCATGTCGATGGTCTCGCACGAGCTGCGCACGCCGCTCAACACCCTCTACCTCGAGGCCCAGCTGCGCCAGCTGCACGTGTCCAAGGGCAACCTCGCGGCCTTCACGGCCGACCGCCTGCCCGCGATGATCGAGCGCGACCAGCGGCAGATCCGCAACATGGTGCGGCTGATCGACGACATGCTCGACGTCACGCGCATGCGCAAGGACGCGCTCTCGATCCAGCCCAAGCCGACCGACCTCGCGCAGCTCGCGCGCGCCGTGGTCGAGAACCTGCGCCAGCAGGCCGAGGCCGCCGGCTCCGAGATCTCGCTGCGGGCACCGGCCGAGCTGCCGGGCGTGTGGGACGAGTTCCGCATCGAGCAGGTGCTGACCAACCTGCTGACCAACGCACTGCGCTACGGCGGCGGCCGGCCGGTCGAGATGGCGGTGGAACAGGTGGGCACCGGCGACGACGGCTTCGCGCGCGTCAGCGTGCGCGACCGCGGCATCGGCATCGCGGCCGAGGACCAGGCGCGCATCTTCGAGCAGTTCGAGCGCACCGAGCACAGCCGCAAGCATGCGGCCGGGCTCGGCCTGGGCCTGTACATCACACGCCAGATCGTCGACCTGCACGGCGGGCGCATCGGCGTCGAGAGCGCGCCGGGCGAGGGATCGACCTTCAGCGTCGAGCTGCCGCTGGCCGCGCCGCGTGGATCGGCACAACCGTAGGCTTGCTCCTACCCCACGCGCGGCGCCGTGCCGGGACAATGTTCCATTCCGGACATTCTCAGAAAACCAAAGGCCGCAAAGGCCACCAAGGACCGACCGCCGTGAACGTGCTGATCGTCGACGACAACGAAGCCGCAGCCGACCTGCTGCAGGAACTGCTGACCCTGCAGGACCACACCGCCCGCTGCACCTACACCGGCCAGCAGGCGCTGACCGCCGCCGCCGCCGAACGCTTCGATGCCGCGCTGATCGACCTCACGCTGCCCGACATCCCCGGCACCCAGGTCGCGCGCCGGTTGCGCGAGACCGAGGCCCAGGGCGCGCCCAAGCTGCTGATCGCGATCTCGGGCTTCTCGGCCGCCGATGCCGGCGCCGCGGGCGGCCCCGACGGGCGCAAGCTGTTCGACCACCATCTGCAGAAGCCGATCGACATCGGCGCGCTCGAGGACATCCTCGCGGCCGCGGGCTGAGGCCTTTTTCCGCTGCCTTAGCATCGCGGCCATGCGCCGCTTTCTTCCCTCCGCCCTCCTCGCCCTTGCGCTGAGCGCGCTGGCCGCATCGGCCGCCGCGCAGTCCCCCGACACCGTTCCCATCGCGCCCGCCGAGCGCGACCGCCTCGTGGCCCGCACCGCCGAGCTGATGCAGGCCCACTACGTGCTGCCCGCGCCGGCCGAGGCCATCGCGGCCCACCTGCGCGCGCGGCTGCGCGACGGGGCCTATGCGGGCATCGAGACGGCCGACGCGCTGCGCGCGCAACTCGAGCAGGATCTGCAGTCGGTGAACCAGGACAGGCACCTGCTCGTGGGCTTCAGCCCCGAGCCGCTGCCGAAGCCGGCCGATCCGAAGGCCGCCGCGGCGGCGCGAGCACAGCTGGCGCGGCAGTACGTGCGCCACAACCACTGCTTCTACAAGGCCGAGCGCATGGCCGGCAACGTCGGCTACATCGACCTGCGCTGTTTCGACGAGCCCGAGGCCTTGGCGAAGACCGCCGCGGCCGTCTTCGATTTCCTCGGCCACACCGATGCCCTGATCGTCGACCTGCGCCAGAACGGCGGCGGCTGGCCCGCAGGCGTGGCCCAGGTCAGCAGCCATCTGCTCGACGGCAAGGTGCACCTCAACGACGTGCTGCATCGCGAAGGCCACCGCGTGGAGTCGCACTGGACCCGCGCCAGGCTGCGCGGCCCGCGCTACCTGAACCGGCCGGTCTATGTATTGACCAGCAGCCAGACCTTCTCGGGTGGCGAGGAGTTCGCGTACAACCTGCAGGCGCTGAAGCGCGCCCGCATCGTCGGCGAACGCACCAAGGGCGGCGCCCATCCCTCCAGGAACCATCGGTTGAACGATCACTTCGAGGTCACGATCCCCTTCGCGCGCTCGATCAACCCGATCACGCGCACCAACTGGGAAGGCACGGGCGTCGTGCCCGATCTGCCAGCCGGCGCGGACGAGGCGCTGGGCGTGGCGCACCTGGCGGCGCTCAAGGAGCTGGTCGGCAAGGACAGCGATCCCGCGACCGTGGGCGATGTGAGCGCGGCGATCGAGGCGGCGGAGGCCGCGGCGAAACGCGGAACCACCGGCGCACGGCCATGAACCCTTCCGAGAAACTGCCGGAGCTCTACGTCGCGGCCGACGTCGAGGCGGATGGCCCGATTCCCGGCCCGTACAGCATGATCTCGCTGGGACTGGCCGTGGTGGGCAGGCCCGACCTGAATTTCTACACCGAGCTGAAGCCGATCTCGGAGGACTTCGATCCGCGCGCCCTCGCCGTTTCGGGCCTCGATCGCGACCGGCTGATCGCACAGGCCCCAACGGCCGAAGCAGCGATGCGCGCGGCCGAAACCTGGGTCCATTCGCTGCGGCGCATCGGCCGCCCCGTGTTCCTGGCCGGCCCCGCCGTCTGGGACGGCATGTTCATCCACTGGTACTTCATCCGGTTCCTCGGCAAGAGCCCGTTCGGCAACACGGGCTCGGGCATCGACCTGCGAAGCTACTGGATGGGACTCAAGGGCATCGAGTGGGTCGAGAGCCGCAAGGGCAAGATCAAGTTCGAGCTCGACCTCAAGGACCTGCCGCATACCCACCATGCCGGCGAGGACGCCGCGGAACTGGCGCGCGTCTTCGAGGCGATCCTTCAGAGCAGGGCCAAGCCCGGCGCCTGAACCCGCAGGCGCCTCGCGCCGCTCAACTCGCCGTCAGCACCTTCAACGTCAGCTGCAACACCATCGGCTGCCGCATGTCCCGCGGCGGCGGCTCCGACAGCGGCTGCGCGGTCAGCAACTGGCGCAGGTCGGCATCGGCCTGCGCATTGCCCAGCGAATCGAAGGCCACGCGCTCGGGCCGGCCGTCGGGTGCGACCCACACGCGCACGATCAGCGGCGGCGGCGGCAGGGTGCGGCCCTCTTCCAGCAGGCGCTGCTGCATCCAGGCATGCAGGCGCTGCACGGTCTCGTCGGCCGGGTCGCTGAGGCGGCCCTGGAACTGGTTGCCGGCCAGCTCGGCATAGCTGATCCAGTGCTGCGGCACCGGCGCGCGCGCCGAGGGCGCGGGCTGGGCCTGCACGGGCATGTGCACGGCGGCCAGGCCGAGGCCGGCGAGGCCGAGCGCGCGGAACAGGCTGGCCCAGGGCCGCGGCGCGGCGGCGGAATGACGGTGCGAGGGGAACATGCGTTCTTTCGGGGAAGGTTCTGGAAATCGGTGCCGGCTCAGCCGCACAGCACGCCGACCGACAGCGTGGCGGCGCGCGCGGCCGGCGACTGCTGGGGGCCGAGCTGCGGGGTGTCGCTCTCGCTGTAGGCCACGCCGTTGTCGCGCAGGAAATGCTTGATGCGCGCGGCGGTCTCGGCGCGCACGCGCGTGGAGCCCGCGGCCGCGCCGCTGCCCGACAGGCTGGGCAGCCGGCTCAGCGTGCCGCCGCTGGCACCGGGCGCGGCCGCGATGCGCTCCACCACCACGCCCAGCAGCAGGCCGCCGGCATCGAGCACCGCGCTGCCGCTGGCGCCGGGCTTGGCGCCCGACAGCAGCTGCAGGCCCTCGGCGCCCGGCACGGTGAGCGCGTTGCCGAGCACGGCCGAGCGGTCGGCCATGCGCTGCAGCGGGCCATGGGCCTCGGAGAACACCGAGATCGTCGCGGCGGGCAGCGCCTCGCTGCGCGGGAAGGTCGCGCCCAGGTAGGGCTTGATGTCGCTGCGCAGCACGGCGATGTCGAGATCGGCCAGCGGGCTCGTCACGCGCACCGTGGCTTCGGCCACGCGCCCGTCCTTGAGCACGAACAGCGAGCGGCAGCCGGTCACGGCATGGCGCGCGGTCAGCACGTCGCCGGCTTCGTTGAGGAACACGCCGCTGGCGTTGCCTTCGAGCACGCGCGGTGGCGATTCTTCGGCGGTCGCGAGCACGGCGGCGGCCGCGCAGGCGGCAGCCGCCACGCGGCGTGCAAGGCGTAGGGAAGTCATCGCCATAGAGACGGATGAGCGGCCCGCCGAATGCGCTTTGTCATGCAAGTTTCACGAAACTCTTCCCGCGCCTAGCGGCCGCGCGCGCCGGCGCCGCCGAGTTCGGCCAGCCGCGCGCGCTCGGTGGGCGTGAGCTTCGCGAGCTGGGCGGCGTCGAGCGCGCCCTGCCCCAGCATCTGGAACGGACTGGCCGGGTCGTAGCGCACGCTGCGCTGCGCGGGTGCCGCCGGTGCGCCCGTGGCACCGCCGGACGGTGCCGGCGCGGGCGCCGGCGCCTCGTCGCCGAAGCCCAGCACGCGCACGGTGAATACCGAGGGCAAGGCCTGGCGTGCGCTCGCGCGTTCGCGCTGCATCACGTCCTGCGCCGCCATCGTGGCCTGCGCGGCCGCGGCACTCGCATTCGTGAGCACGCCGACGTTCACCGAGGCCACCACCGGCAGCCCGGCCGACTCGCCCTTGACCTGGATGTTGGCCGCATTGACCACCTGCAAGGCCGCGAGGTTGACGTTGCCCGACACGCGAATCCCTGCCTCGCCCGCGTCGATGGTCCCGAGAGGCGCGATCAGGTCCACGTCCCCCGGCGGCACTTCCGGAATCGGATCGAGCGTCGCGATCCCCGCGCCGGTGCTCGGCACGTTCGGCGACAGCTTCACGTTGCCCAGCGTGTCGTACTCGCGCTTGGGCGGCGTGTAGACCAGCGTGGTCTTCGAACCGCGCCCGGCATTGATGTCGCCCGTGGCCGACCAGCCGAGGATGTCGCCGCCGAAGGTGGTCATGATGCGCGACAGGCCCAGCAGGATGCTGCCCTGGCTGTAGATGTCGATGCTGCCCTCGCCCTGGGTGATGAGGCCCGCTGGACTCACGCTTCCCACGCTCGCCGGCGTCACGCCCTCCACGCCGACGATGGTGCTGCCGCCGGGCGTCAGGGTCTGGATGTCGCCGCCCACCACGGTGCGGATGCCGGCGTTGCCGTTGCTGCCCTGGTAGAGCGTGAGGCCGCCCGCGCGCGCGATCGGCTGCCCGTTCGCGTCGCGTTCGGGGAACAGCGCCGCGATCGCGTTGCGCCCGCGCAGGTAGCTGCCGTAGCGCTTGCTGTCGGGGTCGTTGTACTCGCGCCCGCCGGCCGTGAGCTCGGCATAGAACACCGCGCGCACGAACACGCGCTGCTGCTCGGGCGGCAGCGCCTGGAAATGCGCCAGCGCATCGGCCGGCGACGAAGCCGCGTAGCCGAAGCGTTCGCGCAGCCATTGCGCGAGCTCGGCGTCGTAGGTCTTCACCACCTTGCCGGGCTGGTCGGCCAGCGCCGCCGAGGGGTCGATCGCGCGGGCCGGGTCGAGGTACTGCGCGGCGAAGCCCGCGAAGTCGCTCGCGCCCTGCCCGCGCGGGCCGACGCCCAGGCCCGCCTGCACCACGATGTCGGCACCGGGGCGCCGGTCGCCGAGCGCGATGGCGCCCAGGCTGGTCAGGCTGGCGCGGTTGCCCTGGTAGACCTGCCCGCCCGCCGACACCTCGAGCGTGCCCGGGCCGGCGATGCCGAAGTTGGTGTAGAGGATGTCGCCGCCGGCCGCGATCATCGAGATCTCGGCCGGGTCGCTCTGCACGATCAGGCCGCTGCTGTTGACGATGTCGCCGCCGGCCAGGATGCGCAGCGGCTTGGAGGCCAGGTAGGTCGGGATCGGCGCCTCGCCGTTGCCCAGGCTCACGTTCTGCAGGCTGCCGATCTGCACCGCCAGCACGTCGCCGTCGACCGCATAGATGTGCGAGGCCACGCCGGTGCCGGCCATGCTGGCGTCGCTCACGGTGTTGAGCCCGAAGTTGAACAGCGTGCCCCCGGTGCCGGTGTGCGCGGGGATGTAGTCGGCGAAGCTGTTCTGGTACATCGCGTCCCACTCGTATTGCTGCAGCTTGCTGGCGTTCCAGTAATTGGTGGCGGCCAGCGGGTTGTTGGGGTTGTCGCGCAGCATGCGCCAGCCCGGGCGCAGCGGCGTGACCATGCTCGACAGCGCCGTGCCCAGCGGCCCGATCGCGTTGTGCCCGAAGGTGACGGAATTGGTCGCGTCGCCGCTCACGAGATCGCGCGCCAGCAGGTCCAGGTGGCCGACCGGCGACGGCATCATCTGGCCGGCACCGGGGCTCTCGGTCGCGTAGTAGATGCTGCCGCCGGCCGCCACCGCGCTCAGCGTGGCCGGCATGATGCTCGTGCTGCTGTTCACGTCCTGGATGTTGGTCGCGGGATCCATGTTCGGCATGCCGAAGGGCGAGACGTTGCCGCCCGCGGAGAACAGGTCGAGCGCCGTGCGGTCGGTCCACAGCGTGAACCAGCTGGCGGTCGGGCCGCTCAAGCTGCCGTTGCTGGCCTGCGTCTCGACGCGCTCGCCCGCGCGGCCCGCATCCACCACCGCGCCGATCGCGAGGTCGCCCAGCGTCTCGATGCGCAGCACGCCGTCGCCCGGCGCGAAGTTCACGACGCCGTCGCGCTGCCCGCTGTAGGGCGTGTGCGGATCGACCGCGCGCGGGTCCTGGCTGTTGGGCGTGGCGAAGTTCTTGAGCACCACGCTGCCCACGTCGGCGGCGGCCATGCGCGTGTCGCCGCGCAGGTTGGCATACAGGCCGGTGCGGATCTGCCCGCCGGCCGAGACGTCGAGATTGCCGCCGCCGGTCTGCGCCAGCACGCCGCCGTCGGCGACGCGGCCGGTGCTGCCCACCGCGACCAGCAGGCCGCGCGTGAAGGAGCCCGTGGTGCCGATGTTGCCGCCCGCGTGCACGCTGGCATTGCCGCCGCCGAGCGTGCCCATGCCGGCGAAACCGCCGAAGCCCAGCCGCGGCTGCGCGAGGGTCGGCCAGCCGTCGATGGCATAGCTGCCGAAGTTCAGGCCCCAGGCCGTGCGCTCGCCGATCTCCGCGCCGCCCTGGCGCCACAGCCATTCGCCGGTCGACAGGGTCTCGGGCTGCAGGTAGCCGAGGATGTCGCCCTGCGCCGAGAGCGTGAAGTCGCCGCCGTTCTCGGTGAACCACAGGCGCTGCGCGGGCAGCGTGCGCTCGTAGTCCGCGTTGCCCGCGCCGAGCACGCTGCCGTCGGGCAGCCTGGCGCGCGGCGCGTTGTAGCCCGAGTCGTTGCCGGTGCCGGCCACCGAGGTGCCCGCGGTGTACACGCCGAACAGCGACTCCTGCCGGTAGCTGCCGCCGGCGTAGAGCTCGAGGTCGCCGGTGCCGGTGCGCACCACGCTCGGCGCCTGCACGGTGAACTGGGTGGTCGTGCCGGCCAGGTGCAGGTCGTCGAGCACCAGGTTGCCGCGGCCGGCCAGTTGCGCGGCACCCTGCAGCCGGCGCGTGTCGGCGGCGCCGAGGTCGGCGCCGCTCACCAGCCGGATCGAGGCCGACAGGCTGCCCGCGGCCAGCATCTGCGACGCGGCCCAGAGGCGGCCGGGCTCGGCACGCGGGCCGCTGAGCAGGATGTCGGCGCCGCCCGGCGCGACCGCGGTCAGCACCGTGCCGGCCGCGACCGTGATGGTGCCGGCCAGGAAGCCGTTGTAGATCGTGTCGCCCGGTCCGTAAGTGCCGTAGTCGTCGCTGATCGAGCCCGACACCACGACCGGGTAGTCGCCCGAGAAGATGCCGGGGAACACGTACCAGAAATCGCCCCAGGTGGCGTTGAAGGGCACGCTGACCGTGACGTCCTTCGGCGCCGGCTGGTTGGTGAACAGCACCTGCAGGCGGGTCTGCCAGCCGTTGTCGTCGGGCGTGGCCGGCGGCGGCGCGAAGCCGTCGTTGATGCTGCCGTGGATGTTCAGGTCGCCGCCCGCGCGCAGTGCCAGCGACATCGGCTCGCCCGCGCCGTAGCGCGCCGAGGCCGGGTCGCGGTCGGCCGCGGGGCCGTAGCGGTAGCCCGACAGGTCGAGGTCGCCCTTGACCGTGAGGTTGCCCGTGGGCGTGCCGCTGGCGATCTCCACGCCGGGGCGCAGATGGAAGGCCTCGCCATAGGCCGTGAGCCCGGCCATGCGCGCGCGCAGGTCGGCGTTGCCGCGCGCGGCGGTGTCGAAGGCACGGCTGTCGCTGTCGATGCGGTCGAGGTAGTCCTGGTCGACGATCTGGCCGCTGGCGTCGTCGGGGTCGGGCCGCGCGTTGGTGTAGCGCGCCACGCCATTCAGCGCGATGGCCTGCGCGCCCTTGATGTTCAGCGGGCCCGCGGCCGCGATCGCGATGTCGCCGCCGGTGGCGTTGGCCGGCGCATCGGGACCGGTCGCGCTGGGGCCGGTGCTGCCCAGGCGCGGCGCGTCGATGTCGAGATGGCCGCGCGCGATACCGTCGGGCGAGCGCAGGTCCAGCGTCGCGCCCGGTTCGAGGCGCACCGTGCCGCCGGTGCTGCCCAGCGCGATCTTCGCGCGGTTCGACGCATCGATGGGCACGCCGTAGCTGTCGGTGACCAGCGTGGTGGCATGGGTGTCGAGCACCGCGCCGGCCGCCAGCGTGAGGTCGCCGCTGGCGTTCAGGCGGATGCTGCCGGGCGTGGCGCCCGAGGCGTCGATGGTGCCGTTGACCGTGAGGCGGCCCGCGTCGGTGGCGATGCTCACCTGCCGCGCGCGCACGCCGTCGCCCACGTTCAGGTCGCCCTGCTTCACGACGAAGCCGCGCGCGCCGAAGAAGGCGGCATCGTTGAGGCGCGCATTGAGCGCCGCGAAGTCGGCGTCGGAGATGGCACGCGTCGTCAGGTCGAACTTGCCGTCGTCGAAGCCGGCGCCGCCGCCCGCGCCGAACAGCGCGCCGGCCAGCGTCACCGTGCCCGCCCTGGCGTCGAGCGTCAGCGACCCCGCGTCCTCGTGCGCGGCCGACACGTCGATGCGCGAGCCCGCGGCCTGCGCGATATTGCCGCTGGTGCTCGTCAGCGTCGCGGCACCGCCCCAGCTGTACTTGGTGATGTCGTAGAACTGCACGGCACGGCCCGACAGGTCGATGCGCGCGCCCTCGCCCAGCGCGATGTCGCCGTCGGCCAGCAGCCGGAGCACGCCGCTGGGCAGCGCCACCGTCGTGTCGAGCGACACGCGCCGGGCCTGCAGGCTCAGCGAGGCGCCGAGTTCGGCGATGGCGGCGGTGTCTGGTGCAGCGGCGCCCGCGGGGGCCGAGACGTCGATGTCGCCGCCCGCCACATAGCGCATCGCCGAGCCGGCCTGGCCCGTGAGCAGCGGCGTCACGATCGACAGCGAGCCGCCCTGCAGCGTGCCGTCCGCGTCGCGCGAGCGCCCCACCAGCAGCGCGGCCTTGTTGTTGGCCGTGACGCGGTCGCTCGCCTGGATCTTCACCGCGCCGAAGCCCAGCGCCAGGCGCTCGAGTTCGGCCTGGCGCTGCGGCTGGCTCAATGCGTCGTAGCCGAACTGCACCGTGCGCGCATCGATCACCAGCGTGCCGCTGCCCGTGCCCGGACCGCCGGGCTGCACCGCCACCGGGGCCGCGCCCGCGTACGGCGTGGTGGTGCCGTTGCCCGTGGCGATGCCGTTCCAGACGAAGTCGCGCGTGGCGATGCGCACCGTGTCGGCGTCGCCGCCCAGGCCGTAGAAGGCCGGCGTGTTGAACACCAGCTGCACCGGCGAGTCGCCGGTGTCCAGCGTCAGCGCGCCGTAGAAGTTGAAGGCGCCGCCGGCCGTGAGACTCAGCCGCTCGAGCGCCGGCACGCCGGTGCTGGCCGAGGGGCGCAGCAGGCGGTCGAGCGTGCCCTGGGTCAGTTGCCAGCCCGGCTGCATGGCACCGGCGGCCTGCGCGGCCGCGAGGCTGGCGGCGGTGCCGATGTTGATCTGGTCCTGCGCCACCGTGAGATAGCGCGCGCCCAGGTTCACGTCGCCCAGCGCCAGCCCGCCGGGCGCGGCGAAGGCGATGGTGCCTTCGCTGAGCACCGTGGCGCCGTCGCGCACCGTGATCCGGCCCGTGCCGAGCGCGGGCAGGAAATCGAGCCAGCCGTTGCTCACGGCGAACACCGCCGGCGAGTACGGGGCGCTCGACACGCCGGGTGCATTGGCATAGAGGAAGCCCAGGTCGGAATCGACGCCGGGCCGGCCCATGCCGCGCGTGTCGAGCACCGCGCCGCCCTCGACCTCGACCTGGTTGCCGATCAGGAAGATCTGGCCCGCGCGCAAGGTCGCGCCGCTGCGCACGTTCACCAGGCCCGCGCCCAGGCCGTTCGAGAAGTACACGCGCGCGCTGTCGCCCGACGAATCCTGGCCGTTGAAGAAGGTGTAGATGCCGCCGATCGCCAGCGTGTCGGCGCGGAAGGCATTGAGCATGTCGGCCGACACCTCGATGGCGCCGGCCTTGGGCTGCGCGGTGCCGCCGACGATGTCGATGGGCTTGTCGCCCAGCAGGTTGACCTGGCCGCGCAGGCCGCCCGGGGCGGCATCCAGCAGCGCCCGGCCCTCGAACTGCAGCGGTGCCACCGCGTCGTTCTGGGCGAAGCTGAAGCGCAGCACCTTGCCGTCGACCGGCAGCAGCGGCCGCACGTTGCCGAACAGCGCCGCCTGCGCCTTTGCGAAGTCGGCGTAGCTGGTCTCGTTGTATTGCGAGAAGCGCCGCACCGTCTGGCCCGGCGTGACCAGCACCTGGCTCGGCAGGCTGTCGCGGATGCCGGTGCCGGCGATGCCCAGCGTGCCGGTGGTGGCCCACGAGCCGCTGCCATCCGCCAGCGCACCGGTGGCGGCCGTGCTGCCCGACAGGGCCCCCATGCGCGCCCCCACCTCCACGCGGAAGGCGCCCGGCATCAGCGCATAGCTGGCGGGCAGCAGCGTGTAGGTGCCGGCGGGCAGGCCCGGCACCCCCGCGCCGACCGTGATCTGCCGGCCCACGGCCGGGTCGCCGGCGCCCTTGTCGCGCACCACCGGCGCGTAGGCCGAGGCGTAGCCGGGCACGATCGCATAGACCGCGCTGCCCTTCGCGGCGGGCGCATAGGCCGCAGGGTTGGCATTCGCCAGCGCCGTCGTCAGCACGTCCACCGAGCCGCCGCGGCCGGTGATGAAGCCCGCGCCGCGCAGGTCGCCGCCGCCCGAGAGATCGAGCACCGAGCCCGGCTCGGCCACCACCGAGCCGCCGCCGATCGAGATGCCCTGCGCCAGCACGTAGGAATCGCTCGGCGAATTGGAATTGAGCCGCTGCGTGAAATTGCCGCCGAGGCTGAACAGCGTGCCGTCGGTGCCGCGGTACGTGAGGCCGTCCTGCGTGCCGCCGTAGGGCATGGTCAGGCCCGCGGCGCTCACCGAGCTCAGGCTGCCGTCGCGCAGCACCAGCTTCATCCAGGGCAGCGCCTCGGGATTGGCGATGACGCTGTTCATCCAGGCCGGGCCGTAGAGCGAGCCGCCGATGTCGTTGAGCCCGATCGTGCCCAGCGGCGCGCGCACCACGCCGCCCTGGTCCAGCGTCGGGCCCATCAGCACCAGCTGGCCGAACACCGAATCGGGCACCGGCGCGGCGCGGCCGTTCGAGCGGATCACCAGGCTGCGCGCCTGGTCCCAGACATTGGAGGAATTCGGCAGGCTGGCCTGGCCCGCGATCACCACGCCGCGCTGCCCGCTCACCGGATAGAGCTGCGCCGCCTCGATCAGCAGGTCGCCGGTGACGACGAAGGCGGCATTGCCGAGCCGGATGTCGCCCTCGCTGCGCAGCGTGACGGCCGCGAAGCCGTCGGCCTCGACGGTGCGGCTGGCGCTCGGGCCGCTCGGCGTCACGGAACCGTCGCCGTAGCCGGCGACGACGCCCGACTGCATGCGGCCGTAGATGTCGATCAGGCCCGCGTCGAGCGTCAGCGCGCTGTCGCCGTGCGCCGGGCGGCCCACGGCCCGGCCGCCGATGATGATGCCGGGGCTGAAATAGCCCGAGGCGCCATCCCAGCTGCCGCCGTCGAGCCGGATGTAGGGCGCGGCCAGCCGCACCTTCGCATCGGGCGTTGCGTCGGCCACCGTCAGGAAGCCGTTGCGCAGGTTGAGGCTGCGGCCGAGCTGGAGGTCGATGTCGCCGTCGAACAGCAGCAGGTCGTGCGCCGACAGCGTCAGCGCATCGAAGCCGCCCGCGCCCACCCGGTCCGCCGACAGCACCGCCGCGCCGTACTTCAGGCCCGCGTCGGCCTGGCCCGGCGCGAGGCCGTCGGCCAGGCCGCCGGGGCGGTAGTGCTGCGTCAGCGTGATGTCGTGCATCGTCTGCACCGCGTCGGAGAGGTTCTCCACGCCCGCGAGGTAGCGCCGGTTGGCCATCTCCAAGGTCAGCGAGCCGCCGGCCGCGCCGGCGCCGCCCGCGCGCGCGACCAGCGTGCCGTCGATGACCATGCCGACGTACGAATGCAGACCGATGCTGCCGCCCGCACCGGCCAGCGCGAGCGGCCGCGCGGGCACGCCGGCGGCGCTGCCGGCCGAACCATCGACCTCGGCATAGGCGCCCGAGGCGTCGAGCACGGCACCCGGTCGGATCACGAGGAAGGAATCGGACAGGCCGAGCTCGATCGAGCCGCCGTCGGGCGCGACGCCATAGGCGCGGCCCTGCGCATCGCGCGCCACGTAGGCGCGCGCGGCCGCGTCGAGCACCGCGTTGTCGCCGATCCAGACCGAGCGCGTGGTCGAGGCCTGGTAGCTGAACTGGGAAGTCGGCTGCGAGGCGATCGAGATGGCGCCGCCCCAGGCGTCGAGCCGGCCGTCCACCGTCAACTGGCCGCCGTTGCTCCACAGCGTGATGGCCTGGCCCGGATCGACCGCGATGTGCGCATCGGTGCCCACTGTCAGCGGCGCGAGCAGGCCCGGGCCGGCGATCCTCGAGCCCGCGTCGAACTCGATGCTCGCGCCGCCGCGCTGCGCGAGCCGGGCGTGCTGCGCATCCTCCTGGTAGAGCGGCGGCGTCCACACCGGCAGCGCGGTGGCGAGCCGGCTGCCGCCGGGCAACGCCTGCAGGCCGTCGACATCGGTGCGCAGCACCGGCATGGCGACCTCGATGCGCGTGCCCGGCACCACCACGAGGCCGTCGCCCGCCGTCACCACGTAGTGCGAGAAGCCGGTCTGGAACAGCGTGGGCGACAGCGTGCCCGTGGGTGCCACGGCGACCGACCGCGCCAGCACCGCGCCGGCGGCGAGCGAGCTGCCGGCCGCCAGCGTGAACGGCATGTCGAGCACGCTGCCGGCGTTGTAGCGCACCAGCGTCGGCACGATCGGCAGCCCGTCCGGGAACACGTCGGCGGGAATGGTGACGCCCACCGGCAGGAAGAAGCCCTGGGTCACCGTGGTGCCCGCGGGCACGGTGCTGCCGATGCGATGGAGGACCCCATTCGAATCGAAGAGGTTGAACGGCACCACCCAGTCCGCCTCCAGCACCAGCGGCGCATTGCCCGGGATCCGGATCTCGACCTGCTGGCCCGTCACGGTGTAGCCGGCCGGCCGGCGGGTCAGCGTCACCGTGAGATCGATCGGCGCGATGTCGCCCGCGACCAGCTGGTAGTCCTGCAGCAGCCGCAGGTTGACCGGCGCGGCCTGCCCGGCCGCGAGCAGGCCGTCGGTGTCGAGCGCCTGGCCGCCGATGCCGACGGCGGTGCCCGAGCGCACGTCGAGCGTGCCGCCGCCGTTGACGCCGAAGGCGCGCAGCTCGCCGGCCAGCGTGAGCAGCGCGGTGGGGTCGGTCGCGGTCGAGTTGGCGTCGGTCACGTAGCCGGCCGCCAGCGTCACGTCGCCACCATGGCCGCCGCGCAGGGCGCCGTTGCGCAGCAGCGCCGCGCCCGAGGACACGTCGATCGCCGCGCCCTGCGCCAGGGTCACGTCGCCGGTGCCGCGGATCGACACGCTGCCACCGTCCACGTAGGGCAGGCCCGCATCGTCGCGCGGGTCGGCCAGCAGGTTGGTCCACAGGCCGCTCGCGTCGAGCGTGGCGCCCGCGGCCACGGTGGTCCGCGCACGCTGGCCCGCGGCGGGCGCCAGCGCGATGCTGATCGTGGTGCCCTGGCCGGCCACCGAGGGCAGCACGTTGCCCAGCGCGATCTGGCCGCCGCGCGCCACGAGATCGGCGTTGATCTCCACCTGCGGCGCATACAGCGCGATGCTGCCGCCCGGCACCACCGCGAGCGCCGCCTCCACCGTCAGGCTGCGCGTGCCGCCGGCCATCAGTTGCCCCAGCTTCCAGCCGTTGACGCGGTCGCTGTCGACATGGAGCACGTCCTCGAGCGCCTGCGGCAGCGGCCCGTCGGGCGCGATGCCGTCGCCCAGCGCCGGCTGCGCGGTGCCGAACACGACCTGGCCGAAGCTCGGCGTGAAGTTGTGGAACACGCCCTGCGGTCCGTTGGTCTTGTCGGCGTTGAACACGGTCGTGTAGTTGCCGAGGATCAACTGCGCGGCGAGCGCCGCGGCATCGTGCGACTGCGCATAGCCGTCGATGCCGCCATCGCGCTGGATCGTCTGGCGCGGGCCGCGGTAGACCGTCGTCGTCAGGTCGCCCTCGAGCACGGCCGCACCGGTCGAGACGATCAACTGCCCCGCATCGCGGCCCACCGTGTAGCCGTTCTCCAGCCGCTGCTGCGGCCCGATCAGCGGGTTGTAGAAGAAGCCCGTGGTCTTGTCACCCCAGCGCTTGTGCGCGTCTTCGTAGCCCTTGTAGAGGCCCGTGTACTGCACGTCCGCGGGCGCGCTCGACACTTCATAGAGCCGGCCGTCCGCTCCCTTGAGCCAGCTCTGCCTGATCATCCCGGTCTGCACGTCCAGCGTGCCGCCAGAAAGATTGATGTTCGAGCCCGCCTGCGCGACCAGCTCGTTGCCCGCGAACACCACGCTGCCGCCCTGCGCGCCCCACTCGCCCACCGTGTGGCCCTGCAGGCCCAGGTAGCCGCCGACCTCGAGCAGGCCGCCCGGCGTGTACCAGCGCTCCTTGTCGTAGCCGCCCACGCCGGCCGCCACGCGCAGCAGCTTGCGCCGGTCGATCCACACATTGCTGTTGTTGAGCAGCGTGGTGTCGCGGTTCAGCGGGGCATCGCGCTGCTCGTTGCCCTGGATGTTGATCTCGACGTTGTTCGAGGACATCGCGACCTGCACGCCGACCGCGCCCGAGACATCGAGCCGCGCGCCATTGGCCACCGTGCTGCGGCCATTGCTCGCGGCCACCGCGATCTGGCCGTCGGTGGCCAGCGTGGTGGATCCACCCTCGAACACCACGCCGCCGCCCGAGACGATCTCGATGCGCGACTGGTCGCGCCGGTCGTCGAGGCGCGCAAGGTTGTCGAAGCCGCCCGAGGCCGCGGTGCGGCGTGCCAGGTCCTGCACGGCCGAATCGGCGATCAGCGCATCGCGCTGGCTGTCGAGCGCGGTGCGGCCGTTCTGGTCATCGAGCAGGATCGCATTGAGACCGCGTGAGGTGACGGTGACGCTGCCGAGCTTGTCGCTCGCCGAGTTCAACAGGTGGATCGTGCCGCGCGTGTCCACCGTCGTCGTGGCGATCGCCACGCCGTCCTGCACCACCTTGCGGCCCGCGAGCGTGATATCGCCTTCGGGCGCCTGCAGCAGGCCGGTGTTGGTGACAGCACAAGCCGTGCTGTCGGCATTGAACTGCGGCGCGACCTCGTTGCCGCGCGTGGTCGCGTACTGGTTGCCCGTGGTGCTCTGACCGGGCCGCACGATGAAGAAGTCGCCCGCGGCCATCTGCACCTGGCCACGCGGCGTGGTGATGGTGCCCGCGTTGCTGACCTCCTTGCCGAGCAACAGCGCATAGCCACCGCCTTGCGTGACGGTCGTCGGCACCGCGGTGTTGATGCGCGCACCGGCCTGTACCTCGACCTTGCCGTTGGCATCGGTGAAGCTCGGCGTGTAGGCCCCGCTCTCCTGCGCGCTGTAGATGCCGCGCGCCTTGAACTGGTCATCGCCGATCTTCGCGGCCGCGGCCACGAGGTTGCGCGTGTCGGTCTGGCTCGAGCCACTGAACACGATGCCGTTGCGGTTCGCGATCAGCACCGTGCCGTCGGCCTTGATCTGTCCCTGGATCTGCGAAGGCCGCGCCTGCGGATCGTTGACGCGGTTGAGCACGGCCCAGTCGGCCTGCTGTTTGAAATCGACCGTGGTGCGCTTGCCGACGTTGAAGCTCTCCCAGTTGAGGATCGCGCGATCGCCGGTCTGCTGGATGGTGACCGTGGTGCGGCCATCACCGCCTTGCGATTGCACAGGGGCCTGGGCATTGAGCCAACCAGCGGTCAACGAATTGGTGTCGACACGAAGACCACCGTCCGCGAGGCCGTCGGGCACCGACGAAGGATCGTCCAGCGCCGCCTGACGTGCCGCAGCCTGTGCAGCCTGCTGCGCTGCAATGCTCTGTGCTGCGAGATTCAGATTGCCGATCGAACGCTGCAACTGCTCGCGCGCCTGCTGCTGTTGCGCACTCGGCGTGTTGAGCGAGGACACCGGCAGGCCATTGGGCAAGCGCCCGGTGGCGATCGCCTGTCCCTGCGCGATGTTCTTCTGCGCCATCCAGCCGGCACTGAATGCGCGTTGCTGCGCATGCGCCGCGCCCGCCGCGCCGACCGCGAGGACGACGGCGACGGCATGGGCCAGGGGTGCGAGGCGTCGCGGTCCGGTGCGGCGGCCAGGGCGTGCGGGGAACGCGGGCTTCACCGGGGCAGGATGGAGGGGCGGCATGACAGGAATCTTTCAGTGGCGTTTCGAATGGACAGGAAGCCATGCGATGGCTTTGCCCATAGACGAATGCCGACGTCGAAAGCTGTACACCTCGCCTCGCATCGGCGGCGAAGAACGCCGCCTCAGTGAAGGATCACGATGCCGCCCGGCAAGGCCGTGAGCTCGAGCCGGAACAGCCGCTGGATCTGCGCCAGCGCCTTGTCGAGGTCGTGGATGTGAAAGCGTCCGCTGACGGGCTTGCCCGCGAGCCCGCTGCCCAGCAGCATCACGCGGCCCGGCCGGTAGCGGTTGATCTCGTCGACCACCTGCGCGAGCGCGGTGCGCTGGAAGCGCAGCACGCCCTCGCGCCAATCGGAACGCTCGCCGGCCTCGATGCTGCGCACCGGCTGCGGCTGGCGGCCCTCGTACACCAGTTCCTGCGCGGCGCGCAGCGCGAGCGACTCGGCGCCGAGCGTCACGCGCACCTGGCCTTCGAGGCAGCGCACGCAGACGCTGCGCGCATCGGTGTGGCGCACCTCGAAGCGTGCGTCGACGGCCTCGATGCGCCCGAGCGCCGCGCTCACGGTGAAGGGCCGGCCGCGCCGCGTGGCATCGACCGCGACCTCGCCGCCGATCAGCTCGATGCCGGCGGTCTCGCCCTGCGCGGCCTGCAGCGCGATGCTGCTGCGCGTGTTCATCTCGACCGTGAGGTCGGGCGCGAGCGCGAGGCTGCGCTGCTCGCCGGTGCCGGTGCGGTAGTCGGCCTGCCAGCTCTCGGGCGCGGGCCACAGGCCCAGCGGCGGATGCATGACGACCACGCCGGCCGCGACCGCCGCGGTGGCGATGCCAGCGCCCAGGAAGGCGCGGCGCGGCAGCGTGCGCACGGCCTGCGCCGCCGGCCGCGGCGCGGCGCGGAAGGCCGCGAGCGCGGGATCGTCGGCACCGGCCAGCGCGGCCGCGCCGGCCATGTCGCGCCACAGCCGGTGGGCGCGGCCGAAGGCCTGGGCATGGGCTTCGCTGAGCGCGCACCAGCGCTTGAGCGCGCGCGCATCGCGGGCCCGCGCGCTGCCCGAGGCCAGGCGCTGCACCCAGGCATGGGCCTGGCGCTCGAGGGCCTCGGCATCGCGCGGCGGCATGGGGGACGAATCGGACACGTTCAACGGCCTCGCAAGGAACCAACACCGGGCCGCGGCGCGCCTGTGCGCGGCGCCCTCTTCTTCCAGACGTTTGTCGCGGCCCGGAACTGCACGGCGGCAGTGAGGAATTTCATCGCGTGCGCTCCACGATGTACTCGTGCGCGCGCCGCAGTTCGCGGTCGACCAGGCTCAGCGACACGCCGAGCCGGTCGGCCACCTCCTGGCGCGGCATCTCGTCGACGCGCACCAGGATCAGCACGTGGCGCCGGCGCGGCGGCATCTCCTCGATGATCGCGGCCAGCCGCGCGAGCTCCGAGCGCCCCAGCGCCTCCTGCGCCGGGCCGGGCGCGGGGTCGCTGAGCTCGGCGAACACCTGCTCGACCTCCTCGCCGTTCATGAAGCGCGCCTCGGCCCGGATGCGGTCGAGCGCCACGTTGGTGGCCATGCGCATCAGGTAGCTCAGCGGGTACTGCACGGGCTCGCGCGGGTCCTGCGCCTCGGTGGCGCCGGCCTGCAGCCGCAGCCAGGTGTCCTGCAGCGCATCGCCCGCGAGGTCGGCACTGCCGAGCTGCAGCGTGAGCCGGCGCTTGAGGTCGTCGTAGCGGCCCACCAGGTAGTCGCGCAGCATGCCGAAGCTGGAACCGCTCACCGTGCCGCCCCCATGCGCGCATCGCAGTGCCAGCCACCGCCCTCCGCGCGCGGCGCGATCAGCATCACGTAGGGCGGCTGCTCGGCGCCGGCCAGCGGCGGCCGGCCCAGCTGCACATCGGCGAGCGCCGCGAGCACCGCGCGGTCGCGCGCGGCATCGCCGGTGGAACCGAGCAGCAGCGGGCGCACCACGCGGCCCTGCGCATCGAGGCCGAAACGCAGCGCCGCGCGGAAATCGCCCGCGGCCAGTCGCGGGTCGCCGCAGAAGGCCTCGTTGACGCGTGCCTGCACCAGCCCGTCGTCGGGCCCCGGTGCGCGCGCCGCCTCGGCCGGTGCTTCAGCGGTTGCCGGCGCGCCGGGTTCGAGCACGAAGGCATCGGGCGCCGTGTAGTGGACCGCGAGGCCGGTGCCCTCGAGCAGCCGCTGCAGCGCCACCTCGGGCGTGTAGCGGCCCTGCACCGCCGCGCTGCTGCGTCCCGCGATCGACTCGGCCGTGTAGAAGCCCGAGCGCCCGGTGAGCGCGCCATAGGCATCGAGCGCGCCCTGCAGCGGCTGCACGCGCAGGTCGAAGCGCAGCAGTCCGGCGGACGGCATCGTCGAGGGAGCGGATGGCAACGCAGGTTCTGCGGCGGCGATCGGGTTCAGGAACGCCATGCACCCCGCCAGTGCGAGCGCACCGGCCGACGGGACCGTGGTTGCCATACGCGGGACATGCTCATGCCATTTCGGAGGAAGGGAGCGAAGCGGCGGCACCGCGGCGCGGCCGTTGTTCGGCGGCGATGCTAGGCAGAAAGTTTGACGGCGGCGTGACGCGCGCCGTGCGTTTCACTTCGGCCGCGTCGGCGCGAGCGCGCGCCGCGCCGCGTTGAGCTCGGCGTTGGTGATGTGCAGGTCGGCCATGACGCGCGCGAGCATGTCGAGCAGCGCCTCGCGCTGCCGCAGCCGCACGGTCTCCGCGCGCCGCGCGCGCTGCACCTGGCGCGCGGTGGCGTGGATCGCGCGCAGCGTCGGCGAGTCGTGGCCGTCGAAGGACTCCCCGGAACGAAGGCTGTCGGGCATCGCGCTGGGATGCGTTCGGCGCGCGCTCAGGCGGCGGCTTCGACCCGGTCGGCGGCACCAGCGGCCGGCGCTGCGCCGTTGGCGGCATCGCCGCGCGTGGCGGCGGCCGGGCCGTAGTTGCGCAGGTGCAGGAAGAACTCGCCCATCATCTGCATCCACAGGCGGGCGCTGAACGCGAGGTGCGCGGGCGTCACGCCGCCGGCGACCACCACGTCCATCTCGAGCACCACGAAGTCGCCGTGCTGCGCGACGCGCGCGAAGCGCTTGCTGCGGTGCCAGGCGGCCAGCACGGCCTCGGGCAGCGTGCCGCCCTGCACGTGCAGCGGGCAGCTGAAGGTGAAGTCGGTGTACTGGGTGGTGGTGACGGGATTGCCCCACAGCACCTGGAAGCCGATGCCGTGGCTGGCGCTGTGCAGGCGGACCACGCCGTCCTGCTCGATGGTGGAGACGGCGGCGCCGGCGGCCTTGATGGCGTCGGAGACCTGTTCGGGCGTGACCGCGTCGAGCAGGTCGAGGGCCTCGGCGGGCGTGGCGGCTGCGGTGGTGTCGGTCGGGGTGTTCGTCATGAGGTTCCCTGTCTGTGGATGGTGGTTGTTGGTTGTGGAAGGCGGTTCAGTTGGTCTTGCGCAGCGCGGCGTCGAGCGCGGCGGCATCGATGCTCAGTTGCGTGGCCGGCGCGAGCTGCGCCAGGTGGGCCTGGATCAACTGCTGCTGGCGCTGCTGGCGCAGCGCGGCCTGCAGCTGCGGGCGCATCTCGTCGAGCGTGGCGGTGCGCGCGGGCTGGCTCTCGAGCAGCTTCACGACATGGAAGCCGGCGGCCGATTGCACCGGGTCGCCGACCTGGCCGGCCTTGAGCTTGCCGACGGCATCGCGCACCTCGGGCAGCATGCGCGCGAGCGGCAGGTTGCCGACCTCGCCGCCGCGCTCGGCGCTGCTCTTGTCCTGCGACTTCGCGCGCGCGAGCGCCGCGAAGTCGGTGCCGCGCGCCTCGCGCGCCAGCTTCTGGGCTTCCTCGCGCACCTTGGCGACGGCCGCGGGTGCGGTGTCGGGGGTGGCGAGGAAGATCTGTGCCACGCGGTAGGTGGCCGGCAGGTTGAAGCCGGCCTTGCCCTGCTCGTAGGCGGCAGCGAGTTCGGCATCCGACGGATAGCCCGCCGGCACCTGGCTCACCGACTCGAGGTAGCCGGTGGTCACGATGCGGGCCGTGAGCTCGCGCACCGCGGCGTCGATCTTGGCCTTGACCTCGGGCTTGTCGGTGAAGCCCTTGTCGCGTGCCTCCTTCAGCAGCGCCTCGCCGAGCAGCCGCTGGCGCAGCCAGCCCTCGACGCTGGCGCGGTTGTCCTTGACGGCCGCGCGCTCGGCATCGGGCAAGGCCTGCAGCAGCTTCTCGACCTCGTCCTGGCGCACGGTGAGCTCGCCCAGGCGGGCGACCACCGGCGCGCCCGTGGGCGCGGCGATCTGCTGCGCCGCGGCGCCGAGGCAGGCCGACGAGGCCAGCAGCAGCGCGGCCAGCGTGCGCAGGCGCGCGGGAGCAAGGGGTTTCTTCGGGTTCATGGGCTGGGTTCCTTCTGGCCGCTCACTTCGCGGCGGGTGCCGAGGCGGCGGCGGCCGGCGGCGTGGCCGCGGCCTCGGCCGGCTTGGGTGCATTGACGGCGCGCGCGTCGAAGCGGCCTTCGTACAGCTTGTCGCCGTACTGCTGCGCGATCTGCTCGAACTTCACGCGGCTCTGGGCCGCGAACGGCTGGCGCGCGGCGAACACGCTGCCCATGTCCATGGTCTCGTAGGCGCGCAGCACCTCCTGGCCCACGGCATAGAGCTGGGTGTTCTTCGCCTCGCACTGGGTGAGCGCGGTGCGCTGCGTGCCGGTCTCGGCCACGAGGCGCTGGCGCTCGGCTTCGGAAGCACGAGCGGTGCGCAGCAACTCCTCGTAGGCGCTGCGGAACTGCGCGATCTGGCCGCCGGACTTCTCGGCCGCGGCCTGCGCCTGCTGGCGGATCTGCTCGACGCCGGCACTGGCCTGCTCGCGCGCCTGGCGCTCGCCGGCGAGCTGGGACTGGGCGCGCGCGAGGTCCTTGCGCAGCGCCTCGACTTCGGCCGCCGGCGCGGGCGCGGCTGCGCCCGGTGCCGCGGCGACGGGCTTGCCGGCCTTGAGCGCGGCCAGCTCGTTCTGCGCCTGCTGCAGTTGCGAGGTGGTGATGCGCAGCTGCGCACGCAGCCGCTCTTCCATGCTCTGCGCGCCGGCCGCGGCCGGCGCGCCCTGGGCGTGCGCGCCGCCGGCCAGGCCGGCCAGACCGGCGAAGGCGAGCGCCAGGACGAGCGCTGGGGTCTTGAAATGGGATCGGGCCACGGCGACGTCCTCAGAAGCGCGCATTGAGTTCGAGCTGCAGCGTGTCGATCGACAGCGGCGGACCATAGACCTCCTTGGTCGAGATCCAGCGGCCGGTGAACCAGAGGTTCTTGTCGAACGCGTACGAACCGCCGAGGAAGTAGCCGCGTGCATTGGTGCCGCCGCCATGGAAGGTCGAGTCGTTGTAGCCGTCCGGCAGCGCATCGGGTTCGATGCGCTTGTAGCCCGCGAGCACGTTCCAGTCGCCGCGCGCGGCCGGTGCCGGGCGGCCGTAGGTGGCCTGCAGCATGAAGGCGTTGCCGCCGCTCTTGTAGTCGGCCTGGGTGGTGCCGCCGGTGTTGCCGAAGTTGTTGACGATGGCGCCGCGGATGCCCGCGCGGCGCCAGATGTCGTTGGCGTCGTAGGCGGTGTTGCGGATGAAGTTGGCGTCCAGGCGCAGGTTGTTGCCCGCGACCTTGGTGTCCCAGCGCATGTTCAGGTCGACCAGGCGGAACTTCGAGGCCAGGCCCACGTACTGCGGCTGCGGCGTGCCGGCCGGGTTGAGCGGGTCGAGCGAGATGTCGCGCAGCAGCATGAGCGTGTTGCCCTTCTGCATGAAGGCCGGGCGCGACCAGTCGGTGCTGCAGCCGTCGGCGCCCGCGTACAGCGCGCAGGGCTCGGAGACCTTGCCGCTGATGTTGCGGAAGTTGTAGTACGCGAGCGCGCCGCGCAGGCGGTTGTCGTCGTCGATCTTCCAGTCGGCGCCGACCTGCGCGCCGAACAGCCACTTGTTCTCGCTCTTGGCCTTGTCCTGGCTGCGGCTGGGCGCGTTGTCCGAGGAGTACTCGAGCGGGATCAGGCCCACCGTGCCGAACAGCGACAGGTCCTTGTTGCTGGCCAGCGCCTTGTCGAACTGGAACGCGATGCCGTCGAAGTTGAGGTCGCTCGAGAACAGCGTGTCGGTCGACATGAAGGGGTTGCCGAAGCGGCCGCCCGTGACGGTGAGCCAGTCGACCGGCTTGTGCGAGATCCACATCTGGTCGAGCCAGACGCTCTTCTTGCTCAGGCCGCCGCCCAGGGTCTGGGTGGTCGAGACCGGGTTGTCGTCGCTGCCCGAGGCCAGGCGCACGCCGGCCTTGGTGTTCTCGCTGAGGTCCGCGAAGATGCCCACGCGGGCTCGGGCGCGGAACAGGTTGCGCCGGTCCTGGCGCGTATTGAGCAGCGAGGGCAGCGCGAGGTTGGTGTTGGGGTTGACGTCGTAGCCGCTGCTCTTGTTGAGGTCGGGCCAGTTGATCTCGATGTTGCTGTTGTTGCCCGCATAGCTGCGCGACTCGTTGCGCACGCGCACGTCGCCTTCGAAGCGGATGCGCTTGCTCCACTCGGGCGTTTCGTTGGGCGCGGCCCAGCCTTCGTCCTTGGCCTGCGCCATGACCTGGGCCTTGACCTCGTCGCGGATCTGGTCGCGCACGGTCTGCGAGATGTAGGGCACGCGCACGTCGCCCGGCTCGAGCCGCAGGCCACCGGCGCTGGCGCCGGCCACGGCACCGGCCGACACGGCGGCCAGCCGCTGCTGGGCCTGCTGCGAGGCCATGGCTTCGGCCTGGGCCTGCGCCAGCAGCGCCTCGCCCACGTCCTTGGCGAGCGTGCCGCTCTGGATCAGGCCGCGGATCAGCTTGACCATGGCGGTCTCGCCGGCCGGTCCGGCCGGGGCCGACTGGGCGGCCGCGCCGCCCGCGGCCAGCGCGAAGGCCGCGGCCACGGCGGCGGCCAGCGCGCCCTGGCGCAGGGCCGGCGCGAGGCGTCGGGCTGGGGAATATTTGGAGGGGTTCATCGCTTCGTTCACAGGATTGAATGGGGGGATGGGCGGGGCTTCGGCGTGCGTCACTGCCGGCGCCCCTTCATGGACACGCGCATCGGGAAGCGCAGCGAGGCCGGTGGCTTCTCGTCGAAGCGCTCGAGGCCGCGCACCATCGCCAGCACCGCTTCGTCGATGTCGGTGGTGCCGGTGCCGCGCACCAGTTGCGCCCGCGTGGTCCGGCCCTCGGCGTCGAGCCAGATGTCGATCTGGATGTCGTCGAAGCCCAGGTTGCGGGTGCGCGGGTCGCGCAGCAGCGCCTGCTGCAGCACGCTCGCGGCATAGCGCGAGAACGAGCCGCTGCCCAGGCCGCCGCCGGCACCGGTGCCGCTCATGCCGCCGCCGCTGCCGGCCTGGATGCCGAAGGCATCGCTGCCCGCCTGCGCGGCGCTGTCCATGGTCACGGGGTCGCCGAGGTCCTTGTTGGGACTGGGCGGGGTGTCGTCCTTCGGCGGCTCCAGCGGCTCGATCGGCTTGGGCTCGGGCTCGGTCACCGGCTTGATCTTTTCCGGCTCGGGCTCGGGCAGCTTCTCGGGTTCGGGCGGCGGGGGCGGTGGCGGCGGCAGCATCAGCGTGGGAGCGTCGGCCACCACGCGCTTCTGGCTCGCGGTGTCGGCCAGCAGATACCACACGAGCGCCGCCAGCAGCGCCAGCAGCACCGTGCCGATGGCCCAGCCGCCCCAGCGGCGCCACAGCGTGTGCGCGTCGGCAGGCGCGCCGCCGCCGGCCGCGGCGCGGCCCACGAAGGCGAAAGTCGGATCGCGAGGTTTCACGCGCCGGTCCTCACTTCTGCTTGCCGGTCACGAGGCCGATCTGGTTCAGCTCGATGCGGCGCAGCAGGTCCAGCACGTCGACCACCTTGGCGTACTGCACGCTCGAATCGCCGCGCACGATGACGGGGAAGTCGGGCGACAGGGCCTTCTCGGTGCGCAGGCGCTCCTCGAGCTCCGGCAGCGACACCGGGTAGGCGTCGAGGAACACGTTGCCCGCGTTGTCGATCGTGATGGCCTTGGTCTTGGGCTTCTCCAGCGCCACCGAGGAACTGGCCTTCGGCAGGTCGACCTTGATGCCCGGGATGCTGGCGTTGCTGGTGAGGATGAAGATCACCAGCACGACCAGCAGCACGTCCACGAACGGCGTGATGTTGATGCCGCCGGTGCGCTTGCGCACGGCGAACTTGGCTGCGTTGGGCATGTGCGTCGCCTCAGGCCGGAACCTGTGCCGGCGAGGTCCAGCCGCCACGTGCCGCGTTGTCGTCGGCCGTGCGGCGCGCGCCGCCCTGGGCCGCGACGGCCGCGGGCACCGACCTGCCCTCGCCCTGCTCTTCGGCCAGGCGCGTCACGAACTCGTCGACGAACACCGCCATGTCGGCGCCGATGGCGTCCGAGCGCGAGGCCAGCCAGTTGTAGCCGAACAGCGCGGGGATCGCGACGCCCAGGCCGGCGGCGGTACACAGCAGCGCGGCCGCCATGCCCGGTGCCACCGAGTTGATGTCCACGGCACCGGCCATCGCCGCCACCACGAACACCAGCATGATGCCGATCACGGTGCCGAACAGGCCGACGTAGGGCGCGCCTTCGATGGTGGTCGAGAGCCAGTTCATGCGCTTGGACATGCGCTCGGTCTCGCGCACCATCACGCCGTCCATGGCGGCGCGGATGGCACCGATGGTCGCGCTCGACACGGCGCTCAGGTCATAGCCGCGTTCGTGGCGACGGCGCATCTCTTCGATCGCCACCTGGTAGAGGCGCCACAGCGAGGAGTCGTCGCGGACTTCCTGCGACACGGTGTTGCTGATCGCGAGGCGGTCCAGCGGGGCGCCGGCGGCTTCGCGGAAGTGCTCGATGAAGCGGGCATTGGCGCGCGAGGTGGCGCCGTAGCTGCGGCCCTTGCCAATCATGATGGCCCACGACAGCACCATCATCAGGCCCAGCAGGCCGACGACGATCCAGGCGTCCAGCGGCATCGCGGCCAGGATGAAGCCGAAGTGGCTCTTGCCGGCCTGCTGCTCGTCGGCACCGAAGGCCGTGAGGCGCGATTCGGCGCCTTGCGAGACGGCGTCGGCCAGCAGCAGCGCATCGCCGCGAGCGACCTTCGACAGGCGCACTTCGTCGATCGCGCCGGTGAACGGCGCCCAGGCGGCGGGTGCGGGAGCGTTCTGGCCGGCGGCCGGTGCGACCGGCGTGGCGGCCACGTCGGCGCCGAGCGCGGCGGCCGTGTTGAGCGCCGGCAGGCGCGCGGCCAGCGACACCGCGGGGCGGCCACCGACGTACAGCGCGACGCTGTCGCCCTCGGCCTTGACCGCGATGTGCGACCACTGGCCGGCCTGCACCGGCTGCGCCGGGGTGCTGCGCTGGCCGTTGACCTGCACGAAGGGCACGCCCTGGTCGATGCCGACCAGCAGTTCGCCCGCGCCGTCGCGGCGCGCATAGATCACCTGGCGCGCGCCGAGTTGGTCGGGCCGCACCCAGGCGGAGAAGGTGAAACTGGAACCGGCGGCCAGTGCCAGCGAGGGCGTGGCGGGCAGCATCAGCGGCGCACCGGCGAACTGCGCGCCCTTGCCGATCACCGTGCCTTCGGCCGGCACGGTCGGGGTCTGGCCGTTGTTGCCGTAGGCGGTCGTGTCGCGCGGCGGCACCGCGCCTTCGGCGAAGTGGTAGACCAGCGTGTAGTCGGGATCGAAGCTGCGCTGGCCGTTGCCCGAGGCCGGGGCCTTGGGGTTGCCGTAGTACATCCAGAGCTTCTGCGGCGTGCCGGCCGAGACGTTGGGCACGTCGACCCAGACCAGCGCGATGCCCAGCAGCGGATCGAACTGCTCGATCTGGTGGTTGAGCACGGTCTTGTCGTCGCCGGCCACGAAGCGCAGGTCGGCACCGGTCTCGCTCACGCCTTCGAACTTGAAGTTGCCCGTGTGCAGGCGCACCAGCACCGGCACGCGGCCGGCGTCGCTGCCGATGGCGCCGGCCTGCGGGCCGCCGTCCACGGTGATCGGCTTGCGATAGGCCCATTCGGGCTGCCACCATGCATGGGCCAGGCCCGGCAGGAGCGTGCTCAACAGCGTGAGCGCGAGGAAAAGAAAGCGTCGCATGACAGGGGTTCTCCGGAAAGCTCGTGGAAAAAAATTCTTGAAAGTGGCGTTGCCGCGTTCGGATTCGGGTTCGGTGATCAGTAGCTGGCGTTGATGCTGAAATTGACCTGCGTGTCGCCCTTCTTCGTGCGCGGGCCGTCCTTCAGCGGACGGCCGACATCGATGCGGCCCGAGAAGTACTGGCCGACCTTGAAGGTGGTGCCCAGGCCCACCGAGGCGAGCGCGAAGCGGTCGGCCTGTTCGGGCAGCGGGTTCTTCAGGCGCAGGCGCGCGCCGTCGAAGAAGGCATAGGCGCGCCAGCCCTCGACCCAGGGGTTGAGCCAGGTCAGCGGCGGCGTGCGCCATTCGACCGAGCCGACCACGCCGTAGTCGCCGGTGGCCTCGGCCGAGAGATAGCCGCGCACCGAGTTCATGCCGCCGGCGGCGATCTGTTCGCTCGACACCAGCGGCGAGTCGGTCATCTGGCCGTTGACGCGGAAGGCGAGCTGCGAGCCGCCCTCGAAGGTGTAGCTGCCGTTGAGGTCGGTCTTCAGCACCATGAAGCTCGGCGAGGACTTGTAGCGCTTGTAGTCGAACTGCGCCTGGTCGCTGCCGTAGCTGAAGAAGCTGCGCGTGCCCACCACCAGCGACACGCCCACGCCGTACTGGCTCTTCTCGGTCTGGCGCAGGCCCGAGTACGACAGCGTGATCGGCGCGTACTTGAGCGGCACCTCGTCGCTGCTGTTCTTGAGCGTGAGCGCCTCGCGGTTGTTCTTGAGGTCGACGCCGGCGCTGAACGAATGCCACCAGTTGCCGGCGTTGGGCACCGTGTAGGTGGCCTTGATCCCGAGCGAGTGGCCCTTGCCGAGCACGTCGGTGCCGCCCACGGTGGCCACGTTGCTGTCGGACCAGAAGGCCGAGCCCTCGAGCGACCAGTTGCTGTTGGGCAGCGGCGCCAGGTACGAGGCCGACACCACCTGCGTCTGCTTCAGGTCCTGCGGCGCGCCGAAGAAGCTGATCGAGGCGCTGTGCCCGAGCTGCCACAGGTTGTCGTGGCCGATCGAAGCCGAGGCGCGCAGCTTGCGCGTGTCGGCGCTGTAGTCGTTGTTCAGGCCGACGCTGGCGCGCCACGGGCTCTGGTCCTCGACCTTGAGGTCCACGTCCATGGTGCCGGGCATCGCGCCCTGACGCACCAGCGGCATCACCTGCCGCTTCGGACCGCGGTTGAGCGCGGCGAGCTGCGACTGGGCCTTGTTGAAGTCGGGCACGGTGCCCTCCTGCAGCGCGGGCACCTGGTCGCGCACGTCCAGCGGCGAGTTGTACTCGGCGCCGACCACGCGCACGCGGCCCACGCGGGTCTCGCTGACCTGCAGGAACACCACGCCCTGCGCGACCTGCTGTTCGGGCAGGTCCACGTAGACCGACTGGTAGCCGGCGGCCTGGTAGGCGGCGAGCAGCGCGTCGCGCGCGCCCTCGATGTCCTTGAGGGTGCGCTCGGGACCGAGGAAGGGCGTGACCGCCTTCTCGATCGCGCGAGCGTCCAGCGCGGTATTGCCGCGCACGATGTATTCGGTGACGTCGACCTTTCGTTCGGGTGCGGCCGGCGCGGCAGTTGCCGCGGCCGCGGGGGGCGGGTTCTGGTTCGGGGCCTGGGTGTCGGCGGGTGCGGCGGCCGCCGGCGCGGTGTCCGCGGCTTGCGCCGACGCGACGCCGTGCGCACTCAGCGCCAGCACTGCCAGCCACACCGCTCTCCAGCACATCGGTGGGGCGTTCTTCTTCAAGTCATGCATTTCCAGCTCGGTTCTCAAGGATGAAGCTCGCTCGGCAGCGGCCCATGGTGGAGAGCCTTCATGTCGCCGCTGCGTACGTTTCCTAGACGCCCGGCAAGCGCGGCGACTGTCGTTTGTCACGAAAACTTCATCAAGAAAAGTCGGACGGGTCCTGCACGGGGTCCTCGTCGCACATAAGAAGAAGGGCCTCCACGCGGGAGGCCCTTCCTGGAATGACGCGGCGGATGCCGCGTGGTCCTTCGTCCTACTGCTTCAGATTGCGGCGCTCGCCCGGCGTCAGCGACTGCATCTGCGCGGTGCTCAGCGCGCCGGCGCCGAGCACCTGCACCACGCCCTTGGGGTCGTAGGCGGCGCCGGTGGTGCCGCGCTCGCGCGCGCCGCCGTTGCCGGCCGGCGCGCCTTCGGGCGCCTCGTTGCCGAAGCCCAGCACCCGCACCGTGAAGACCGAGGGCAAGGCCTTCCTCGCCTCGGCGCGCTCGCGCTGCAGCGAGTCCTGCGCCGCGATGCCGGCCTGCGCGGCCGCCGCGCTGGCGTTCGAGAGCGCGCCGACGTTGACCGCCGCCACCACCGGGATGCCGGTGGACTTGCCCTGCACCTGGATGTTCTCGGCATTCACCACGTGCAGCGCCGCGAGGTTGACGTTGCCCGAGACGCGGATGCCGGCCTCGCCCGCGTCGATGGTGCCCAGCGGCGCGATCAGGTCGATGTCGCCCGGCGGGATCTCGGCGATCGGGTTCAGGGTGGCGATGCCCGCGCCGGTGGTCGGCGCGTTGGGCGACAGCGTGACGTTGCCCACGCCGTCGTAGACGCGCCGCTGCGGCGTGTAGACCACCGTGGTCTTGGCACCGCGCCCGGCGTTGATGTCGCCCTCGGCCGACCAGCCCAGGATGTTGCCGCCGAAGGTGGTGAAGATGCGGCTCTGGCCCATCAGGATGCTGCCGTGGGCGTAGATGTTGACGTCGCCCTCCCCCTGCGTCATCACGCCCGAGCCCGGCCCCGGCACGAAGCCGCCGTCCACGCCCACCAGCGTGCGCCCGCCCGGCGTCATCACGTGCACGTCGCCGCCGAACTGGGTGTGGATGCCGGCATCGAGCACGTCGTAGAAGTTCACGTCGTAGCCCGGGCTGCCCAGCGCCTCCCACTCGGCCTTGGTGATGTAGGTCCTGCCCGGCGTCGGACGGTCCTTGCCGACGCCGTTGCTGACCACGTAGCCGTCGATGTAGAGCGCGCTGCTGAACAGCGTGAGGTCGCCCTCGTAGCTGCGCGGGCGGCCCTCGGCATCGGTGTCGGGCAGCAGGGTCGCGATGGCCTCGCGGCCGCGCAGGTAGCTGCCGCGGCGCTTGCCGCCCTCCTCGTTGTATTCGCGGCCCGAGGCCTTGAGCTCGGCGTAGTAGACGTTGCGCAGGAAGGCGCGCTGCTGCTCGGCCGGCAGCGCCGCGAAGAAGGCGCGCGCATCCATGGTGGCGGCGTCGAAGTGCAGGCCGAGGCGGTTGGCGCCGCCGAAGCGCTCCGTGAGCCAGTTGACCAGGTGCAGCCGGCTCTCGACCTTGTACTCGCGCGCCAGCGAGCGGTTGGCCGCGCTGTCGCCGCGCGAGAGCGCCTGCTGGCGCTCGCGGTCGAGCTCCACCTGCTTGCGCGCCAGGAAGGCCGGGGCGCCGGCCTCGTCGCCGTCGTAGCCGAATTCGCGCACGAGCCACTGCGCGAGCGACAGCGCGCCGTTGTAGACGGCCACGGCCTTGCCCGGCTGGTCGGCCAGCGGCTGGCCCGGATCGGCCAGGTTGGCCGGATCGAGGTAGCGCTTCGCGAAGGCCTGCCAGTCGGCGCCCGCGCCCATGCCGGCCGACACCGCCACGCTGGCACCGCTGCTGCGGTCGCCGGGCTTCACGTCGACCACGGCGCCCAGCGTCTTGACCTCGCCGCGGTCGGCGAAGTAGAGGTTGCGCCCGGCCGTCACCTCGAGCAGGCCCGGGCCGGTGACGTAGAAGCTGCTGTGGCGGATGTCGCGGCCGGCCTCGACCACCGAGATGTCGTCGGCCAGGCCGTGCGAGATCAGGTTGCCGCGGCCCTCGCCGATGGTGTCCTTCTGGCCCAGGCGCGTGCCCGAGTCGGTGATGTCGCGGCCCGCGCGCACCGCCACCGGGATCGAGCCGTCGTAGCGCGTGCCCTTCTGGCCCAGGTGGCCCAGGCTCGCGATCTGGCCGAAGCGCAGGCCGACGATGTCGCCTTCCACCGCGTAGTAGCGCGCCGGCTCCTGGCCCGCCGCGGCATAGGCCGAGGTGGCCTGGCTCGCGAAGGTGAACAGCGGCGCATTCGCATAGCGGCCGCTGGCGTTGGCGAGCCAGTCGGTCTGCTCGTCGACCACCGACGGATGCAGGTTGTGCGCCAGCATCGGACTCAGGCCGTAGGGGCCGCCGCCGGTGTAGGCGATCAGTCCCATGAAGCCCGGGCGGAACGGGCTGGTGAGCGCCGCCGGGTCGGCGGTCGACGCGGTGATCGCATAGCCGCTGGCCTGGATCGAGTCGCGCGCCAGCAGCTCGAGCACGCCCTTGCCGGTGGCATTGGCGTACTGCCCGCCCTGCGGTGCCGGCGAGAGCGTGAGGCCGAACTCGGTGCGCGTGAAGGCCGCGCCGTTGTTGGCCAGCAGGTTCGCGGTGCCCACGCCGTAGTAGAGGCTGCCGCTGGCCGCGACCGCGCGCAGGATCGACGGATAGAAATGGCCCTGGTAGGTCGCGCCGAGGTTGGTGTCGCGGCGCGCCTTCACCACGTCCTCGTTCACGCCGCCCTCGCCCCAGGCGGTGGTCGGCGTGAGGTTGCCGCCGGCGCTGAACAGGTCCACGCCGGTGGCCGGGGTCCACAGCGAGAACCAGCTGTAGCCCTGGCCCGTGTATTCCTTGCCCTGGTAGCCGAACGGCGTGGCGTTGAGCAGCTTGGTGCGGCCCGCGTCGGCCACGCCGCCGAGCACCAGGTCGCCGCGCGCGTCCAGCCGCGCCGCCGAGTCGCCGAGCACCAGCACCGGTCCGCCGCTGGCCCCGGCGCGGCCCGCGCTGTAGGGATCGCCGCCGCGCGAGTCGAGCTGGTCGCGCGTGCCCACGCCCACGTCGATGCCGCCGATGGCGCCGGCCTGCACGCGCAGCGCGCCGCGCAGGTTGACCAGCGTGCTGTTGAGGTCGTGCTCGTTCCTGCGCAGCGTCGCGTTCGGGTTCAGGGTGCCGCCGATGCGCAGGTCGAGGTCGCCGCCGCCCGTGAGCACGAGCTCGCCGCCGGGCGTCATGCGGCCGGTGCTGGCCACGGCCAGGTGCAGGCCTTCGCTGCGCGGCACCCGGGTGGTGTAGCTGCGCAGCGGACCGTCGTTGAAGTAGACCTCGCCGCGCGGGCCGATCATGCCGGCGTCGCGCCCGGCCTCCACCACCAGGTTGCCGCCGCCCAGCGTGCCGAAGCCGGTGAAGCCCACGAGGTAGGGGTCGTTGTTGTAGCTGTTGCCCCCGTACGGGTAGTACTCGCCGTTCGAGCCCACCACGTAGGTGCCGAAGTTGATCCACCAGGCCGCGGGCCGCGCGTCGGCGCCGGTCGCGACGCTGCCGCTGCCCTGGCGCCAGAGCCAGGTGCCGGTGGCGGTCGAGCCGATCTGGCCGCGCATCTCGGACAGCTCGAAGCCCTGGCGCGGGGTGCCGCCGCTGCCGACCAGGTCGCCGCGCAGGTCGCCGCCGGCGCGCAGCAGCAGGTTGCCGCCCTGCTCCGGATACCAGGCCGCGTAGAGGCTGCGCGCACCGCCGTCGATCAGGTGCTCGTAGGGCTTGCCTTCGATGGGGAACAGGAGCGAGCCGTCCTTGAGCAGGCCGCGGGCCTGGTCGTAGAGCCGGTCGGCCGCGCCGCCCACGCCGGGCGCCGTGGCGGTGCCGGCCGTGTAGACGCCATAGGGCGAGCGCAGCGTGAGGTCGCCGCCCGAGACCAGGTCGAGGTCGCCGGTGCCGGTGCGCAGCACGCTGAACAGCTGCTCGCGCGCCGGGTGGTAGGCCGCGACGCGGTCCGGCGGCACGGCCGGCTTGTCGACGGTGGCGTATTGGCCGTAGCCGAAGTCGTTCATCTCGCCGGGGTCGCTGCTGACCAGGCCGATCATCTGGAGCTCCTCGACCTGCTCGGGCGTGATGGGCGTGCCCGGAACGATCTGGAAGCTCAGCACGTACTCGCCGAAGAAATCGATCACCAGCTTCTCGCCCGCGTCCGGTCCCCAGAAGTAGGTAGCCGGCGAGCCGGTGCCCGGCACGTCGCTGACCTTCGCGCCGAGGCCGAAGTGGGTGTCGGCCAGCTGCAGCCGCCCGCTGGCGTGCGGCTGCGCGAGGCGCGTGTCGGCGGCGCCGAGGTCGGCACCGGCCACCAGGCGCAGGTCCCACGACAGCGAGCCCGCGGGCAGCATCGGCGCCAGCGCCCAGGTGCGGCCCTGGTTGCCGTCGGCATCGGCGGGCCGCAGGTTGATCATCTCGACGCCGCCGGGCAGCTTGACCTGGGTTTCCGAGGGCACCACCGCGCCCTTGGCCAGCGCGAGCGGGCGCGACAGCGACATGCCCACCGGCAGCGGCACGCCCGCGGGCCAGATGCCCGCGGCCATGCGCACCGCGGCCGGCAGGCGGAAGCCCGCGGCCAGGCGCGTGCCGGCCGGCAGCGTCACGGGCTCGCCCAGCACCGAGCCGGCCGCGTGCAGCAGCTTGCCCGCGGCGTCGCGCACGTCCGCGCCGAGCACCAGGCCCGCGGGCACGGTCAGCGGCTGGTCGAGCACCATCGCCCCCGGCAGTTGCGTGCCCGAGGGCAGCGTCACGGCGGCGGCCGGCAGGTCGAAGTTCAGCGTGCGGCCCTGCTCGAAGCCGGTGCCGGTGTCGAGCGTGACCAGGCCGCCGTGCGGGATCACGAGGTCGCCGCCGAAGGGAATCCGGCCGCTCGGCAGGATCCAGCCTTTGTCGTCGGGCGTGGCGCCGCGCACCAGGCGCGAGCCGTCGAAGCCGTCGTTGATGCTGCCGAAGACCTCGAGATTGCCCGGCGCGCGGATCACCAGCGCGCCCGGTTCGCCCGAGCCGTAGGCCAGGGTCTTCTGCGTGCGCGGGTTCACGCTCGCGTAGCGGTGGCCCGAGAGGTCGATGTCGCCGTCCACGTGCAGGTCGCCGTCGGGGTTGATCGCGGCGTCGGTCACGATCTGCACGCCGGGGCGCAGGTGGAAGCGCTCGCCCTGCGCGCGCAGGCCCGCGAGGCGGCCGTTCATCAGCGCGCCGTTGCGCAGCGCGGCCTCGATGAAGGTCTCGCTCTGGCCGTGCAGGCGGTCGAGGTAGGCCTGGTCGATGACCTGGTAGGTACGGCCGTCGACGCTCGTGTCCGTGCCCTTCGTCGCGCTCTTGTCGGTGACGAAGGCATTGACCGCGACCGACTTCGCGCCCTGGATCACGATGCTGCCCGCGGCCTCGATGGCCACGTCGTCGGCGCCGCGGCGCGGTGCATTGAGCGCCACCGTGCCGTAGTCCTTCGCGGCGCCGGCCACGCGCAGGTCCATGCGCGCGCCGCTGGCGATCGAGAGCGTGCCGCTGCCGGCATCGAGCTCGATGACCGCGCGGTTGGGCGCGTCGATCGCCTGGCCGTAGCTGTCGCGCCGCAGCACGCTGGCGCTGGCATCGAGCACCGCCGTGCCCGCGAGCGACACGCCGTCGCGCGCGGCCAGCCGGATGCTGCCGGCCTGCTCGCCGCTGGCGTCGATGCGGCCCGCGACCGTGAGCCGGCCGCCGTCGACCGAGAGGTTGATCTCGCGCGCCTTGAGCTCGTCGCCGACCACCAGGTCGCCGCGCTTGAGCTGGAAGCTGCGCACGCCGAAAGCGCCGCCCTCGTTGAGGCGCGCGTTGAGGCCCTGGAAGTCGGCGATGGTCTGCGCGCGCAGCTCGATGTCGCCCGCTGCGTAGGGCACCAGCGTGCCGCCCGCGTCATAGGCGCCGCTGCTGCCGGCCGCGATGGCGCCGCGCAGGTCGATCGTGCCCGCGCCGGCGTCGAGCGCCAATGCATCGAGGCGGCCCGCGCGGTTGTTGCGCGCCGACAGGTCGATGCGCGCGCCCGCCGCCTGCGCGATGTTGCCGCCGCGGCTTTCGAGCACCAGATCGCCGCCCCAGCCGTACTTGCTGACGTCGAAGAAATCGACGCGCCGGCCCGCGAGGTCGAGCATCGAACGCTCGCCCAGCAGCAGGTCGCCCTGCGCGACCAGGCTCAGCTTGCCGCTGGGCAGACGCACCGCGGTGTCGAAGCTCAGCTGGCCGCCCGCGTCGAGGCGCAGCTCGGCGCCGAGCGCCTCGGGTGCCACCGCATCGATGGCGGGCACGACCGCGCCCTCGGGGGTCGTCACCGCGATGCGTCCGCCCGCGCGGATGGCGTTGACCGAGCCGGCCTTGCCGGTCATCAGCGGCGTGGCGATCAGCAGCTCGCCGCCGCTGCGGTCGAAGGCCTTGGTGCTGTCGTTCCAGGCCCCCTGCGACTGGTAGACGCCGAGGCTGCCGCGGTGGTTGGCCGTGATGCGTTCGCTGGCGTTCAGCGCCACCGTGCCGAAGCCCAGGGTCAGGCGGTCGTGCGAGATCACCGACTTCGGCTGGGTCTGGGCCGCGTAGCCGAACACGATCTCGCGCGCGTCCACCTCGAGCCGGCCGCTGCCGGTGCCGGCGCCACCGCTCATCACGCCGCCGGCCGGCGAGGCCGAGCCGTTCCACACCAGCGTGTCGGTCTCGATGCGCGCCACGTCGCCGGCGCCGCCATGGCCGTAGATGGCCGGCGTGGTCAGCACCAGTTGCGCCAGCGAGGGCTGGCCGTTGGCCGAGGACAGCGTCGACAGCCGCACCGATTCGTAGAAGTTGACCGAGTCGCGCGCGGTCAGGATCAGGTTCTCGAGCGCGGGCGCGCCGGCGCTGGTGTCGCCGCGCAGCAGGCGGTCGAGCACCTGCTGGTTCAGCGTCATGCCCGCGGGCAGCGCGCCGCCCGCGCGGGCGCGCTCCAGCGCCTCGGCGCTGCCGACGTTGATGCCACCCACGGCCAGCACCAGGTTGCGCGCGCCGTAGCGCACCGACTCGCCGAGCTCGAAGGCGCTGTCGGTCGCGGCCGTGATCGTGCCTTCGGCATAGAGGCGCGTGGTGCCGCCGCACTGCACGCTACCGCCGCACACGCCGATGCGGATCGGGCCCTGGCCGTAGCGGGTGTCGGTGACCAGCGACGGCGCGAGCATGTCGAGCCAGCCGTTGGAGACCGCGAGCACCGACACATCGCCGGGCTTGAAGACGTAGCCGGCCTTCGAGTCCCAGGAGACCGGGCCGCGGCGCAGCGTGTCGATGGCCGCGCCCTGCTCGAGCACGATGCCGCCGTCGCGCTGGCCCGCGACCAGGAACACCTGCGGCGCCGACAGCATGGCGCCTTCGCGCAGCACGATGCCGCTGGCGGCCTGGTAGGCCGTGCCGAAGCCCGCAAGGTACGAGGACTGGGTGTTGCGCTCCGACTCGAAGCGCGACTGCGGCGCACCGCCGATCGCCATGGTGCCCGCGCCGATGCCGTTGAGCATGCCGGCGTCGAGCGTGACGCCGGTGAAGCCGTCGGTGGGCCCCTTGCCCGCGGCCACGATCTCGAACATGCGCGTGGGGCCGCTCACCACCAGCTCGCTGCCGAAGCCGCCCGGCGCGGCCGCGTGCCGCACCGTGCCCTCGGCGATGCGGATGCCGCGGTCCTCCAGCGGCTTGATGCCCGGGGTCAGCGTCAGCCGGCCCGCATCGCGTTCCAGGCGCGGGCGCGGCACGCCGTCGCGCGCGGCCCAGTCGAGGCCGAACTGGGCATAGCTGGTCTCGTTGTACTGGGAATAGGTGCGCAGCAGGTCGGCCGGCGTCACCACCAGCTGCGTGGTCAGCGCGTCGAGGATGCCGGTGTTGGCGACACTGACCCGGCCCGCGGTGCTGAAGGAGCCGTTGCGCATCGCCTGCGTGGCGCCGAAGGCCGCCTGGCCGCTCGCCAGCCCGTTGAGCTCGACGCGGAAGGCGCCCGGCAGCAGCGCGTAGGTCGAGGGCAGCAGCGTGTAGGTGCCCGGCGGCAGGCCCGGCACGCCCGCGCCGATGGTGACCTGGCGCCCGACCATCGGGTCGCCAGCGCCCTTCTCGGGCGCGATCGGCGCGGCGCCGGGCTGCGCGCCCGGCACGATGGCGTAGACCGGGTTGGTCGCGAGGCCCGGCAGCACGAAGGCCGCGCGGCCGGTGCCGCTCTGCACCAGCGGGTTGAGCCGCGCGTCGGTGGAGCCGCCGCGGCCCGAGAGGAAGGCCGCGCCCGTGAGCGTGCCGCCGCCCGACAGGTCGATGAGCGCCCCGCCCTGCACGTCGATGCGCTCGCCGAGCAGCGTGACGCCGCCGAAGGCCGACGCCGAGCCGCCGATGCCCACGTAGCCGGCGTCGAGGCCGTTGTGGACGTAGGTCAGGCCGTCCTTGGTGCCGCCGTAGGGCATGGCCAGGCCGGCGCCGCTGGTCGAGGTGATGCTGCCGGCGCGCAGCAGCACCGTGGAGGCGAGGTCCTCGGACTGGCCCTCGGGACGGCCCAGCGTCACGCTGCCCAGCGGCGCGCGCACCACGCCGCCCTGGTCGACGTTGGCCGACATCAGCAGCAGCGTGCCGAAGGCCGAGTACGGCACCGCGGGTTCGCCTTCGCCGATGCGCTCCACGCGCAGGCTGCGCGCCGGGTCGTAGAGGTTCTTGTAGTTGCCCCAGGTGTCGAACTGGCCCATCTTGCCGGCACGGATCTCGGCGCGCGCGCCGGTGGCCGGATAGATCTGGCTGGCCGCGAGCACCAGGTCGCCCGCGGTCTCGAGCGAGGTGCGGTCGCGCACCAGCGAGGCCTGCAGCCGCAGGTCGCCCTGGCTGCGCAGCTCGAGGCGCTCGAAGCCGTCGCGCTCGACCTGCACGTTGCCCTCGAGCTCGGGCTGGGCGCCCGCGGTGCCGAAGGCCACGGTCTCGATCACGTCGAGCACCGAGGACTCGATGCGCAGGCCCGAGCCGGCGGCCAGCCGCGGCACGCGCGGATTGACCGGGATCGGCAGGATGTACCTGTCGCGGCCCAGGCCGGTGTTGCCCCCGAGGCGCACGTAGGGCGCCGCCAGCAGCACCTGCGAGCCGTCGCCCGAGCCCTGCGCGAGGCTGAAGCTGCCCGAGGTCATGCGCAGGGCCTGGCCGAGCCGCAGGTTCACGCCGTCCTCGAAGCTGATCACGCCGTTGACCAGCAGCGAGAGGCTGTCGAAGCCGCCGGCCTCGATGCGGTCGACGCCGATGCGCGCACGGCCGTAGGCGAGCGCGGCATCGGCCTGGCCCGGGCGCAGGTCGGCGCGCAGCGAATCGGGGCCCTGCCGCGCACCCACCTTGATCTCGCGCAGCGAACGCACGCGCGCGTCGGGCGCGTTGGCCTCGGGATAGGCCGGCGCCTCCAGCGTCAGGCCCAGCGTGCCGCCGGCCGCGCCCGCGCCACCCGCCGCGGCGCGCAGCGTGCCGTCGATGAACAGGCCGTTGAAGCTGCTCAGGTAGATCAGGCCACCGTCGGAGGCGACCGCCGTGGCGCCGGCCAGCGGCAGGTCCAGCGTCGCGCTGGTGCCCGAGGCCTCGAGCCGCGCGCCGGGGCGCACCACGATGAAGTTGTCGGCGCCCACCGTGCTGGTGGCGCTGGCGTTGTAGCGCCCGCCGATCTGGATGCTGCCGCCGTCGCCGACCAGGCCGTAGCGCCGGCCGCGCAGGTCGGTCGCGATGCGGGCCTCGCCCGACACGTCGAGCACCGCGTGGTCGTCGAGCCAGATCGAGCGGTCATGGCCCTTGGACGAGGCGCCGTCGGAGCCGTAGCCGAAGTTCTGCAGCTCGATGCGCCCGCCCGCGGCGCGCAGCGTGCCGTCGACGGTGAGCTGCCCGTTGCCGACGAGCGTGATGGCGCGGCCGGCATCGACCTGCACCCGCGCGTCGCGGCCCACGTCCAGCGGGGCCAGCGAGCCGTAGCCCCAGCCGGCCGTGAGCTGCAGGTCGGCGCCCTGGCGCTGCGTCAGCAGGCCCTTGGCCGCGTTCTCGGTGTACTCGGGCGGCAGCCAGATCTGGAACACGCCGGCGGTGTCGGCGCCCGTGGGCAGGCTGCGCGCGGCGGTGGTGTCGGCGCGCTGCACCGGCATCTCCACGCGCAGCGCGGCGCCGGGCGCGACCGCGAGGCCCTGGTGGCCGACGAGCTCGTAGCGCGAGAAGCCCGTGCGCAGCAGCTCGCCGTCGAGATGCAGCACGCGGCCGACCGCCACGTCGCGGTCGAAGCGCGCGCCCACGGCGATGCGCGTGCCGGCCGCGAACTCGAGGTCGCGCGGCGCCGCGGTGCCGGCCGGGAGCATGGCCGCGGTCGGCTGGATGCCCATGCCCTGCGGGAACACCTCGGGCGACACCACGTAGCGGCTCGGGAAGCCGCTGCCGGACTGGTTCGCGAGGCCGATGATCACCGTGCCGGCCGGCAGCGTCGGCACCTGGCTCCACGAATAGATCGAGTAGGACTGGCCGGCCGCGGTCTGCAGCACGTAGCTGTCGTTGTTGCCGATGGGCTTCGGCGGGGTCCAGCTCGCGGCCAGCGTCAGGTGGGTCTCGGGCCGCGCGCGGTCCACCCGCGGCGCCGCGCCCAGCGCCTCGCCGGGCTGGGCGCGCGTGCGCATGTAGCTGAAGTCGGCCGGCAGCGTGGCGCCGGCCTTCACCACGAAGCCCTCGCTCGCGATCAGGTCGATCGGCGCGACCTCGCCCGCGGCCAGCACGCCGCGGCCGCCCGCGATCTCGCCGCCGATCACCACCGCGCCGCCCGACTGCAGCCGCAGCGTGCCGCCGCCCTTCATGCCCTGGCTGCGCAGCGCGCCGCCGAGCACCAGTTCGCCGACCGGCTGGCCCGCGGTGCCGGCCTGGTAGGCATTGGCGGCCAGCGCGATGTCGCCGCCGCGGCCGCCCTGCACGCTGTGGTCGGCGCGGTAGATGGCGCCGGCCGAGGTGTCGAGCACCGCGCCCTGCGACAGCACCACGTCGCCGCTGGACTGCACGCGGATGCTGCCGCCCGCCACGAAGGGCACGCCCGCGGTGCCCGCGCGGTCGAGCGCGAGGTTGGACCACAGGCCGCGCGCATCGAGCAGCACGTTGTCGGCGATCTTCACGCCGGCCGCGAGCTCGGGCTTGAGCGGCGCCGCGAGGCGGTCGACCCAGCCGAGGCTGGCGCTCCACTTCTGGAACACGTTGCCCAACGCGATGCTGCCGCCGCGCGCTTCGAGTCCCGCGTCGACCTGCACCTGCGTGGCATGCAGCGCGATGTCGCCGCCCGGCGCCACGCGCACCGCCTCGCGCACCGCGATGCTGTCGGAGGCATGCAGGCGCAGCGCGCCGAGTTCGAGCGCGTCGAGCCAGCCGGCGTCGAGGTGGAGGTCCAGCCCCTCCTCGGCCGCGCCGCCGATGGCGATGCGCTGCGCCACCGCGTCCTCCATGTAGCGCAGGCCCTCGGTCGCCTTGTCGTAGACCGGCGTCTGCTTGCCGACGATCAGTTGCCCGCGCAGCGCCACCGCGGTCTGCGCCTGGCGGTAGCCGTCGAAGGACTTGTCGCGCGCCTGCGTCTGGCCCTGGCCCTGGAAGGCGCTGGTGTCGATGTCGCCCTCGAGCTGCGCCTTGGCCGTGGCCACCACCAGCCGGCCCGCGTCGCGGCCCACGGTGTAGCCGTTCTCGAGCCGTTCCTTGGCGCCGATCAGCGGGTTGTAGAAGGCGTCGGTCACGCCCCAGCGCTTGTGCTCCGATTCGAAGCCCTTGTACAGGCCGGTGTAGAGCAGGTCGCCGGGCGCGCGCGAGGCTTCGTAGAGCCGGCCGTCCGAGCCCTTGAGCCAGGTCTGGCGGATCTTGCCGGTCTGCACGTCGAGCGTGCCGCCCGCGAGGTTGATGCTCGATCCCTTGTCCGTGCGCAGCTCGCCGCCGCCGAACTGCACCGTGCCGCCCTGCGCCGACCATTCGCCGATGCCGTGGCCCGCGATGCCGAGGTAGCCGCCGACCTCGAGCAGGCCGCCGGCCGTGTACCAGCGGTCGGTCTCGTAGCCGTTGGTGCCCGCGGGCACGCGCACCAGGTAGCGGCGGTCGAGCCAGATGTTGTTGTTGAACAGCGCGCGGCCGTCGCGGTTGCGCGGCGCATCGCGCTGCTCGTTGCCCTGCACGTTGATCTCGACGTTGTTGGCCTCCATCGCCACGCGCACGCCGACCGCGCCCGCCACATCGATGCGCGCGCCCTCGCGCACGCTGCTGCGCCTGGTGGCGTCGACCAGCACCTGGCCGCCGGTGGCCAGTGTGAGCGAGTCGCCGAGGAACTCGACCTCGCCGCCGCTGGCGATGCGCACCAGCGACTGGTCGCGCCGGTGCGCCACGCCGTCGCCGGCCTTGTCCGAGTCCTTGATCATCGCGTTGCGCTGCACGTCGAGCGCGGTGGTCGCGCTCTCGTCGAGCAGGATCGCCGTCACGCTGCCGGTCTCGAGCGTCACCTTGCCCGCGGCATCGGCCGTGTCGTTGAGCAGGTGCACCGTGCCGCGCGTGTGGACCGAGGTGGTCGACACCGCCACGCCCTGCTGGCGCACGTCGCGGCCCGTGAGCGTGATGTCGCCCTGCTCCGCCTGCAGCAGCCCGGTGTTGCGCACCAGCCCGGCGCCGCTGCCCTCGAGGCGCAGCGGCGTGATGGTGTTGCCGCGCGTGGTCGAGGCCTGGTTCTCGTCGGTGCCCAGGCCCTTGCGGATCACGAAGGCATCGCCCGCGGCCAGCATGACCTGGCCGTTCGGCGTGCTGATCTGGCCGTGGTTGTGCGCCTCGCGGCCAGCCAGCAGCACATAGCCGCCGGCCTCGGTCACCGTCTCGGGGCGGCGCGTCGCGATGCGCGCGCCGGCCTCGACCACCACGTCGCCCGTGGCCGCGCCATGGCTGAAGCTGTTGGCCGTGGTCTGCAGGTCGTTGGCCAGGCTCGGGATGAACTTCGTACCCTGGGCCTCGCTGTAGAGCCCCTTCCTGAACTGCGCATCGCTCATGCCGACGGCCGAGGCCACCAGGTTGCGCGTGTCGACCTGGCTGCTGCCGCTGAACACGATGCCGTTGCGGTTGACCACCATCACCGTGCCGTCGGCCTGGATCCGGCCCTGGATCTGCGAGGGCCGCGCCTGCGGATCGTTGACCCGGTTGAGCACGGCCCAGCTCGGCTGCTGCTCGAACTTCAGCGTGGTGTTGCGCCCGACGTTGAAGGTCTCCCAGTTGAGGATCGCCTGCGGCGCGGTCTGCGCGATCGTCACCTGCGTCTGGCCGCCGCTGCGCGATTCCACCGGCGCATTGGCATTGGCCCAGCCGGCCGTGAGGCTGGCCGTGTCCACGCGCAGCCCGCCCTCGGCCAGGCCGTCGGGCACGCCCTGGCCGCTGGCGATGGCCGTGCGCCGCGCCGCTTCCTGCGCCGCCTGCTGGGCCGCGATGCCGCGCGCCGCGAGGTTCAGGTTGCCGATCGAGCGCTGCAGTTGCTCGCCCGCGCGCTGCTGCTGCGCCTGCGGGCTCACCAGCGCCGAGGCCGGCATGCCGTTGGGCAGCCGGCCGGTGGCCAGCGCGGTGCTCTGCGCCATGTTCTTCTGCGCCATCCAGGCGCCGCTGAAGGCGCGCTGCGCATGCGCGGCGGGCACCGTGGCGCCCGCGGCCAGCATCAGCGCGATGGCATGGACCAGCGGCCGCAAGCGGTTGTGCGGGGTGAATGAAAAGGGGCTGCTCTCGTTGCGCCGGGACACCGTGCTGCTGCTGCGTTGCATGCGGACTTCCATGGGTTCGTGTTGCGTTGCTCGATCGATGCCGCGAGGCCGCGGCCTCGTGGTCTACCGAGCTATGACAGCGAAGCCACGGCGCGACTGCACCATGTCACGAAAACTTCACGAACGGCCCGCGCCACCCCGGCGTTCAGGCGCTGGCCAGGCCCAGCAGCACGATGCCGCCCGGCAGTTGCGTGAGCTCGGCGCCGTAGACGTCGCGCACCAGGAAGGCCACGTCGTCGAGCCGGTCGATCGAGAAGCTGGCCTGTACCTTGGTGCGCCCCAGCGCCGCGTTGGTGATCACCAGCCGGCCATGGCGGTAGCGGTTGACCTCGGCCACCACCTCCGACAGCGGCACCCGGTCGAACACCAGCTGGCGCCGGCGCCAGGCGCTGACCGCGCCGGTGTCGACCGCCGCGACCGCGCCCAGGCCGGCCGCGCTCCAGCGCAGCTGCCGCCCTTCGTCGAGCCGCACGCGCTGCGTGCCGCGCGCCACCTCGACCTGGCCCGACAGGCAGGTCACGCAGACCTCGCCGTCGAGGTTGCGGATATTGAAGCGCGCGCGCTGCGCCGACACCGTGCCGCCCGCGGCCGTGACGGTGAAGTGCGCCGAGCCCGAGGCCTCGTTGGCGAACTCGGCCTCGCCGGCCACGAGTTCGACGCTGTCGCCCCCGCCGCCATCGCCCGCCGCGCGGCGCAGGTTCACGCGCGTGCGCGTGTTGAGTTGCAGCACCACGCCGCCGGCCACGTGCACCTCGCGCTGCTCGCCGGTCGCGGTGCTGTAGTCGGCGTTCCAGTCGGTCACCGGCGACCAGAGCCCGAGCGGCGGCGACACCGCGAGGTAGGCGACCGAGGCCGCCACCGCGCCGCCGAGCCAGGCGCGGCGGCCCGGCATCGGCAGCCGGCCGCGCGCCGCGCGCTCTTCCTGCCGGCGCAGCTGCAGCCCGGCCGGCGCCATCGCGCGCCAGACCTCGCGCGCCTGCGCGAAGGCCTGCGCATGGGCGCGGCTGCGCGCGCACCAGGCCTTGAAGGCGCGCGCATCGTCCTCGTTCGCCTGGCCCGAGGCCAGCCGCACCGCCCAGGCCTGGGCTTCGCGTTGCAGGGTCTTCATCGCGTCGGGATCTCCGGGTTCGTCGATGGGCGCGGCTTCATCGTTTTCAGCCTTCATCTTGCTTCGACTGTTTTCCGGCGCCAGGACCGAAGCGCTGGATGAAATCCCGGCCCAATCGCTCGCAGCAATGCTCGAGGCCGGCGCGCAGTTCCTTCTCGACCGTGCGCACCGAGACGCCGTAGCGAGTCGCGATGTCCTTGTGCGGCATCTCGTCCACGCGCGCGGCCAGCACGATCGCCTTGCGCCGGCGCGGCAGCTCGGCCAGCGCGCGCTCGAGCGCCGCGAGCTGGTCGCGCGCCTCGGCGCCGCGCGCCGGGTCGGCCATCTCGTCGGCCATGTCGTAGAGCGCCTCGACCTCGCCCACGCTCAGCAGGCGCGCATTGCTCTTGCGCTGGTCCTCGGCCACGTTGAGCGCGATGCGGAACAGGTAGGCCGAGGGATAGCGCACCTCGCTGCGCACCGTGCTGTTCTCCACCCGCAGGTAGGTTTCCTGCAGCGCGTCGTTGGCCAGGTCCTCCGAGCCCAGCCGCATGTGCAGGTGCTTCCTGAACTGGGCGTAGCGCGCGAGGAACAGCGTCCGCAGTGCGGCCTTGAAGCGGTCGGGCATCGCCGCTCCCTCAGCCCGCGCGCGACCGATGGGGCCGGCAATCGCGCGCCGGGTCGGTGCGCGGGGTCAGCAGGATCGTGATCGGTTGCTGCAGCGTGGGCGGCGGCGCGTCCACCACCAGGTCGCGCAGGCTGCGCAGCACGCGCGCGTCGCGCTCCCGCTGGCCGCTGCCCTCGAGCACCCGGATGTCGCGCACCGTGCCGTCGTCGTCGATCCACAGCTGCACGCCGAGCCGGTAGCGGCCGAAGGCATCGGGCTGCGCGATGCACAGCACGCGCGTGATCGAGGATTGCAGCGGGGCCGCGTAGGCGCGCAGCTCGGCGGCGGCTTCGTCGCTGCCGGCGGGGGCCTCGTCACGCGGGGCGGCCGGACCGTTCGCCTCCGCCTCGAACTCGGGCACCAGCGTGAACGACTGTTCGCCGACATAGCGCGCCACCAGGCCCGAGCCCGTGAGCAGCTGCCGCAGCGCCTCGCGCGGTGCGAGGCGCCCTTGCACCGACGAAGCGTCGCGGCCCGCCGTCAGGCTGCTGCTGACCAGCACCGAATGGCCCGTGAGGCGGGCGAACTCGGCCAGCGCGTCATGCAGCGGCTGGGCCCGCAGGTCGAAATTCACCGCGCCGGCCGCTTCGCGCGGAGCGGGCAGTTGCGCATGGGCGAAGCGCGCGCCCATCATCAGCAGCACGACCAGGCACCAGGACAGCGACAGGGCACTGCCCGGATTGGAAGCTCGTGTCATGGGACGGGGACAGGGAGGCAAGGAGGTGCGGCGGGGATGGGTGGACGACTGGCGCGGCCGTCCGCCTCGCGGCCTGGCTCGATGTTCGCGGCCTGAGGCTATTCGGCTGACATGACCGACCCATGACAGGTGACGGACTCCCGAGTTCGCGACACCGCCGCGACTTGTTTCCGGCCTACACTGGCGCGTTTTTTTCTTCCAGGGATCGGAGACTTCGATGCGCGCAGCCTGTGGATGGATCGCGATGCTGGCCGCCCTCGGCGGCCAGGGCGCCATGGCGCAGGAAGCCGCCCCGGCCAATCCCTGCGTGGAGGTGACGGTGAACGGCGAACGCGCGCCCTCCTACGACTGCCTGACGCAGAAGATGCGCCCGCCCGCGTCGGCGCCGCGCGACGCCGACGGCACGCCCCAACTGGCCTCGGAAGCGATCGCCAACCGGCCCTCGAACCAGCTCGGCCTGTTCAACCGCGCGGCCACCAGCACCCGCATGGGCAATACCTTCGGCACCTCGGTGTATCCGCAGCGGCCGCCGACGGTGGCGCCGGTGTCGCCGTTGATGCCGGGGCGTTGAGGGCCACGCGCCCGAAAGAAGCCTCAGTCCCCGAAAGTTCGGGCATCCAGCACCGCATTGCGCCCGCAAAGAAGCACGCCGACGCGGTTCCCCTGCGCCGGAACGAAGGCCCCGTCGAGCAAGGCAGCCAGCGCGGTGGCGCCTCCGGGCTCCGCGATCAGACCGTGGGCTTGCCACAGCAAGGCCTGCGCTCGAACGATCGCGTCGTCCGAAACCAGCACGACGCGATCGACCGATGACGCGCAGATCTCGTGGACACGATCGCTGACCCTGCTGGGCCCCAGCGAATCTGCCGCGATCGATCGGACCTGGATCGCAACGGGATGTCCGGCTGCCATCGATGCGTGCAGTGCGTTCGCCCCTATCGGCTCCACGGCGATCACCTTCACCCCTCGTCCTGCGTACCAAGAGGCCATCCCGCTGACCAGGCCACCTCCGCCCGTCGCCACCAGAACGGCGTCGAGGCTCGGACACTGGGCCTCCCATTCCTTGCCAATCGTTCCCTGTCCCGCGATCGTGGCTTCGTCGTCGAACGGATGCACGTGCAGCGCGCCCGTCCGGTCCACGTGGTCGAGGCAAGCCGACTGCGCCTCATCGTAGGACGTGCCATGCAGCCTCAGATCCGCGCCGAGCGACCGGATCGCGTCGATCTTGACGCGACTCGCGCTCTCGGGAACGAACAACGTGGCCCGGATCCCCAGCGTTCTCGCGACATGGGCCACGGCAATGCCATGGTTGCCGCCCGATGCGGCGGCAATACCGGCCGCCGGCACCTCGCGCTGAAGCACGTTGTTGAACGCGCCGCGTGGCTTGAACGATCCGGTGCGCTGCAACAACTCGAGCTTCAGGCAGACCTGGGCCCGGTCGGACAGTTCGCCACGCGGCAGTTCGAGCACCGGTGTCTTGCGAACGAAGTTGCCGATCCGGGCATGTGCCGCCTCGATGGCTTCTCGCGAAATGACAGAGCCCATGGGAGATCCTCTGAATTCATGGTGGACGAACCCGAGCGTATGCTGTGTTCCTTGCCAATCACAGGGGGTCGATTGGCAACAAGCTTGCGAATCAATGGAAAGCATGAAGGGGCTGCCGATGATCGAAACCACGGTGCTGCGCTACTTCCGCGAGGTTGCGCGAACCGGATCTCTGACGGCCGCATCGGAAACGCTGGGTGTGGCGACCAGTGCCATCGGCCGGCAAGTGCGGATGCTCGAGGATCACTTCGGCGCCCGCCTCTTCAGCCGCGAAGCCAGGGGCATGCGGTTGAACGCGGCCGGCACGCTGTTGCTGGAATTCCTGTCCAGGCAGGCGGAAGAAACCGCGGACTTCCGTGCGCGCTTCGACGAATACCTGAAACTGCCCAGAGGCCATGTCCGGATCGCCGCAATCGAGGGCGTCATCCCTCGCCTGCTCTCGGAGTTCGCCAAGGCATTCCATCCTGCGAATCCGCAGGTCAGGATGTCGTTGGCGATCGTCGGCTCCAACGCAGCGGCCGACATGGTGGCGGAGCAACAAGCAGATCTGGGACTGCTGTTCGGCCCCGCCCCGCGCGGCGACCTCATCGAACTCGCATTCATGCGACAGCCGCTGTACCTGGTGGTTTCGGCCACGCATCCGCTGGCACGCAGCAAGTCCTGCTCGGTCGCCGAAACGGTCGGATACCCCGTCGTGATGCCCGACAGGAGTTTCGGCATCCGGCAGGAAATCGATCGGGTCGCTGCGCTGAGTGGCATTCAGCTCGATCTGGCGATGGAGACCAACTCCATCGCCCTGATGCGCCAGATCGCTGCCAACGGAATCGCCGTGACCTTCCTGCCGCGGCATGCGGTTCTCGATGAAGTCGAGGCCGGCGCATTGACCACCGTCGCGCTGCGGGAGAAGCGCCTGTCGAAGACGAAGATCACCCTGGTCCGTTCCGCCGCGCGGCCATTGGCCCCCGCGGCGCAAAGAGCCGTCTCGCTGCTGCGGTCACTGATGACCGCGCATTGAGCGCCGTTCAGCCGCCTCCGGTCGCCGAGCCCGGGGTGCCCGATGGCTCGATCAGCAGGAAATGAGCTTCCTCCTGCGCAACGGGACGATGCTCCACGCCGCGTGGAACCACGAACAGTTCGCCGGCCGCGACCGTGACGCTGCGGTCGCGCATTTCGATGGTGAGGCTTCCCTTGAGGACCAGAAAGAAATCATCGGTGTCGTCATGCCGGTGCCATTCGTAAGCGCCCTGTGCCTTGACCACCATGATCTGGTTGTCGTTGAAGCGCGCCACTGCGGTGGGCTCCCACGGCATCGACGATGCCGGCAACGCGATGCCTGGATTCACTGGATTCATGGATCGAAACTCCCTGGATTGAATGCGACCCGAACGATCGCTCGGATGCGCCACAGTGCGGCGCGAAGTCAATACGCAGCCAACGTTTTCGCCCGGCATGCCGGTATGGCGGCATTCGCGCGCGCTGCCATTCCGCTGCCGATCAGCAATCCCCTCTCGGAGGCGTATTTGCCATCGAGGCCCGGTGTCCTGAATTCGTCGAGGTCGGCGCCGGTCAGTCCCTCGACGCTGGCGCCTTGGATGCAATCGCAATAGGCGGCGGCCTCCCTGACCTTGACGTCCTGCAGCCCCCTGCATCGTGAGCAGCAAGGCCATGCAGACCGGCAGCGAGGACTGCACGTAGCCCGACAGCCTGGCCTCGTCGGACGTCGGTGCGGGCCGCGTTTCCATGGCCTTGATGGAGGCCTGTTCCCGTGTCATCCGCTCGATGCCGGGCAGCTGCGCGCAGCCCAGCAGCCAGTCCGCGGCCAGCACCGCGCTCACGTTCGTTCTCATTGCATCTCTCCCTGACATCGACATCGAAGAAGGAGTGCGTGGCGGATGCGGCGACCTGCGGGCCCGCCGGGTTCCTGCTTCTGGTACTCCGGAACTTCGTGGGGAGAGCGAGTGTAGGGCCAACGGACTCTGCCCTACGGGCCTGTCAGTCCACGATCGGCCGCTCGAGGATCGCCACCAGCTTCTCCGTGGCCTTGCCCGACATCAGGAGGTCAGGCGTCAGTATCTGGACCAGGCGCCAGCCGTCCTGGCCTTCCTTGTTCAACAGGGACCGAAGGTCCGGCAACGGCGCCGCCTTGATGCCGGCCAGGAATCCCTGCTTCCACGCGATATCGAGGGTCTTGTATTCGTGCTTGGGCATGGCGGGTGATTCCACGAGTTCCAGGTCCTTGATGGCGACGCCGAAGGCCGAGGCCAGCGCCTTTTTCGACTGCAGCGAAGCCGACGCCTCTTTCTCGATGCGCTGCACCGTGCGCAAGTTGAGTCCCGAGGCGATCGCCAGTTCTTCCTGCGTCCAGGACTTCTCGGACCGGAGTCGCTTGACCAATTCGGCGTTGATGTTCATTCCTTGTGTTGTCCCGGTGCTTGGTGTGTGAAGGGCCGCGGCAATGATGCATGGAAGCGCCGGAAAGCTTCACGCATGGCTTGCGGCAACACCCTGGCAAACGTACGACAGCCTTGCGACAGCGGACCGGAATCCTGCAGAAAGTCGCCCCACCCTGGCCGAATAGCGCGAGAGAGGCTGCGTTGCGCAGCCTCTCTTCGCGATGCCGGGCGCCCTTCTCAATACCCCAGCGTTCGCCGCTCCGCCGGCGTGAGCTGGTTGCGCTCGGCCGGCCCCATGGCCGAATCGCCGAGCACCTGCACCGCGCTGCCGCTGCGATAGCCGGTGCGCTGCGGCGCGGCATCGTTGCCGGCCGGCGCGGCGGGTGTGCCGGGCATGGGCTCGTTGCCGAAGCCCAGCACGCGCACCGTGAACACCGAGGGCAGCGCCTGCCGCGCGGCCGTGCGTTCGCGCTGCACCGTGTCCTGCGCGGCCATCGCGGCCTGCGAGGCGGCGGCGCTGGCGCTGGTGAGCGCGCCCACGTTGACCGAGGCCACCACGGGCAGGCCGCTCGATTCCCCCTTGACCTGGATGTTGGCCGCGTTGACCACCTGCAAGGCCGCGAGGTTCACGTTGCCCGAGACACGGATGCCGGCCTCGCCCGCATCGATGGTGCCCAGCGGCGCGATCAGGTCGACGTCGCCCGGCGGCACCTCGGCGATCGGTGCCAGCGTGGCGATGCCGGCGCCGGTGCTCGGCACGTTGGGCGCCAGCGTGGCATTGCCGAGGGCGTCGTAGCTGCGCTTGGGGGGCGTATAGACCACGGTGGTCTTGGCGCCGCGCCCGGCGTTGATGTCGCCCTCGGCCGACCAGGCCAGGATGCCGCCGCCGAAGGTGGTCATGATGCGCGACAGGCCCAGCAGGACGCTGCCGCGCGTGAAGATCTCGACCTCGCCCGCGCCCTGCGTGAGCAGGCCGGTGCTCGGCGGCGGCAGCACGCCGTTCGCGCCGAGCGTGAGCCCGCCGCCGGGCGCGAGCACCTGGATGCCGCCACCGAACAGCGTGTGCGTGCCCGCCGCGCCCTGGAACACGATGCTGCCGCGCCGCTCGACCGGCTGCCCCTGGGCATCGGCTGGCGGCAGCAAGGCGCCGATCGCCTCGCGCCCGCGCAGGTAGCTGCCCACGCGCCGGCTCTCGGGGTCGTTGTATTCGCGGCCGCCCTGGCGCAACTCCTCGTAGAAGACCTCGCGCACCAGCACGCCCTGCTGCTCGGCCGGCAGCGCGAGGAAGGCCGCGAGCGCGCCCTCGGCACCGCCCGCATAGCCGAAGCGTTCGCGCAGCCAGGCCAGCAACCGGTCCTCGTAGGTCTTCGCGACCTTGCCGGCCTGGTCGGCCAGCGGGCTGGCGGCATCGGCGAGCCTGGCGCGATCGAAATAGCGCGCGGCGAAGCCGGCGTAGTCGGGCCCGCCCGCGCCCACGCCGGCCGACAGCACGATCGAGGCGCCGGGACGGGTGTCGCCCTCGGCGACCGGACCGATGCTGCGCAGCGTGGATGCGCTCACCTGGTTGCCCGAGAGCGGCTGCCCCTGCAGGATGTTGCGCCCGGCCGAAATGTCCAGCAGGCCGGGCCCCGCCACGTCGAGCGTGGCGTTCAGCACGTCGCGCCCCGCATCCAGCAGCGAGATGTCGAGCGCGCCGCTGTGCGCGATGTAGCCGGTCGCGATGATGTCGCGACCGGCGCGCATCTGCACCGGCTTGCCGGCGATGTAGAAGTTCTCCACCGCGGCACCGCCCTCGTAGCGCGCGACATAGCGGCCGGTGTTGGCCAGGATGTCGCCGCGCACGGCATACAGGCGGATCGGCTCGCTGCCCGGTGCGTGCAGCAGGGTCGCGCGGTCGACGCCGTGGCCGAACAGCACGCTGCCCTCGATCAGCAGGTCGTAGAGGTCCGCCTCCGGCGACGGCACATCGAGCGGTCCGTAGAAGTTGCCGGCCACCCACGCGCCGGGGGAACCCATCAGCCACAGCGGGCGCTCGGGCGTCGCCAGCGCGGACAGCGGTCCGCTCGACATCGCGGAGGTGCCGGACACCCGGTCGCGCGCCAGCAGCTCGAGCCGACCCTGGCGCGACGGCGCGAGCGTGATGTTGGTGGCGATCGAACCGTTGGCCGCGATCGCCGACAGGCGGCCCGGGTCGTAGCGGATCCACTCCCCGTTGTTCGTGATCGACTTGCGCTGCTGGATGTCGCCGCCGGCCGAGAAGAGCTCGAGCCCGCTGCGCTCGGTCCACAGCGTGAACGAGGTCAGCGCCGGATTCTCCTGCCCGTCGAACGAGGCCTGCGTCGCGCCGCCGAGCAGCACGACACGCCCGGCGTCGCGCGAGGTGAGCGCCATCAGGTCGCCGCGCGCATCGACGGCCATGGTGCCGTCGCCGACCACCAGGCCGAGCCAGCCGTAGCCGAGCCGGTCGCGCGGCGCCTGCGCGTCGACCGCGCGCGGGTCGAGATCGGACTTCAGGCCATAGCCCGATTCCAGCGTCATGCCCACCGCGCCCGCCCTGACGCGGCTGTCGCCGCGCAGGTTGACGAGCTGGCCGCCGGTGGTCGGTATCTCGCCGATATCGCGGCCGGCGTTGATGCGACCGCCGACGTCCACGCTCAGGCGTCCGCCGCCCGATGCGAGCACGGTGCCGTCGGCGCCGACGCGGCCGCTGGAAGCCACGACCAGGTCGAGCGCCGAGGTCGTGCCGCCGAAGTCGGTCAGGCCGAGGTTCGAGGTCGATCCGGCATCGCCGCCGGCGCGCACGCTCAGGTGCCCGCCGCCCAGCGTTCCGATGCCGCCGAAGCCCGCCAGCTCGATGCCGCCGGAGAGCGGCGACAGGGTGTACTGGCCGAGATTGATGCCCCAGGCCGCGCGCTGCCCGAGCTCGGCGCCGCCCTGGCGCCAGAGCCAGTAGCCGATGCCGTTGCTCGACTTGAGGTTGCCGGTGTCGCCGATCGCGAAGCCGCGCACGTCGCCCTGCGCCGACAGCAGCAGGTCGCCGCCGCCCTCGGTGAAGAACATGCGGCGTGCGTTGAGCGTGGCCTCGTAGTCGGGATAGCCGAGCACCGAGCCGTCCCAGGTGCGCGCGCGCGGGGCGTCCCAGGCCTCGCTGCCGGCGATCTGGGTGCCGGCGGTGTAGACGCCGAAACGCGAGGACTGCCGGTAGTCGCGCCCGGCCAGCACGTCGAGGTAGCCGGTGCCGGTGCGCACCACCGAGATCGCGTCCTCGGGTCCCGACTGCGTCGACGAGAGGTGCGGATCGTCGAGCAGCACGTCGCCGCGCGCGCCGAGCAGCGATGCCGCGGTCACGCCGCGGGTGTCGGCCGACGCGAGGTCGGCACCGCCCACCAGCCGCATCGACCACGAGCGCATGCCCGGCGCGAGCATGTCGGCCACGACCATCATGCGGCCCTGCCCGTCGGGGCGCCGGCTCCAGCCGAAGTCGTCGGGCGTGTCGGGTGGCGGCGCGAAGCCGTCGGAGATGCTGCCGTTGATCACCAGGTTGCCGCCCGCGCGCAGCACGACCACGCCGGGCTCGCCGGAGCCGCGCCGCGATGCATCGGCGCCCGGCCCGTAGCGCCAGCCCGAGAAATCGAGCTCGCCGCGCACCGTGAGGTCGCCCTCGCTGCGCAGCTCAAGCCCGGGGCGCAGGTGGAAGGCATCGCCGAAGGCACGCAACCCCGCGAGCCGCGCGCGGGTGGCGCCGCTGGCGTTCGCCGCGTCGATGAACGCGCGGCTGTCGGCGTGCAGCGTCTCGAGGTAGGCGCTGTCGACCACGCCATCGGCCGGCGCGTGGCGCGCGAAGGCATTGACCGCGATGCTCTCGGCGCCGCGCACCGTGAGGCCGGCGGCCGCGTCCACCGCCACGCCGTCGGCACCGAGGCGCGGTGCGTTGATCTCGAGGCGCCCGCGCGCCACCGCGTCGGCCGAACGCAGGTCGATGGTGGCGGCGGCGTCGAGCCGCACCGTGCCGGCCGCGGATGCGAGTTCGACCTGGGCCCGGTTCGAGGCCTCGATGACCTGTCCGCGGCCGTCGAGCGCCAGGCGCGTGCCATGCACATCGAGCACCGCGCCCGGCGCCAGCAGCAGCCGGTCGCGCGCGGCCAGCCGGATGCTGCCCACGTCCTCGCCGCTGGCGTCGATGCGGCCGTTGACGGTGAGCGAGCCGCCGTCGGCCGACACCTCGATGCGGTTGGCGCGCAGTTCGTCGCCGATCGCGAGGTCGCCGGTCTTCACGACGAAGCCGCGGCCGCCGAAGACGCCGCCCTCGTTCAGGCGCCGGTTGAGTCCCGCGAAGTCGTCGAGCGAGCGGGCGCGGATGTCGATGCTGCCGGACTCGCGCGCCGCCGGCGAGGCGCCGAGGATGGCGCCCGCGAGCTGCACGCGGCCGTCGGCGCCCGTGGCGGTGACGCGGACCGAGCCCGCCGGCTTGCCCGCCGCCGAGACGTCGATGCGCGAGCCGGCGGCCTGTTCGACCGCGCCATGGGCGGATTCGATCAGCAGGTCGCCGCCGCTGCTGAAGCGCGTGAGGTCGAAGAAGCCCAGCGCACGCCCCGCGAGGTCGATGGCCGCGCCGCCGCCGAGCCGCACGTCGCGCTCGGCCTCCAGCACCAGCCGGCCGCTGGGCAGCGCCACGGCGGTGTCGAGCTCGATCGAGCGTCCGGCCAGGCGCACTTCGGCGCCCAGTGCTTCGGCACCCGCGACGCCCGCGCCGCCGCTGCCCGCGCACTGCGGCGCCGTCACGCGCACCGCGTCGCCCGCGCGGTAGGCCATGAACGAGCCCGCCTCGCCGGTCAGCAGCGGCGTGTTCAGCAGCAGTTCGCCGCCACGGCGGCTGGCCGCATCGGCGCCCTCGCGGTACACCGACAGCGTCGCGCGCCGGTTGGCCGTGATGCGCTCGGTGGCGTCGAGCGCTACGCGCGAGAACCCCAGGATCAGCCGGTCGAGCGCGACCTGGTCCTGCGCCCGCTGCAGCGGGCCGTAGCCGAACTCGATGCGGCGTGCATCGACCACGAGGCTGCCGGCGCCGGTGCCCGGGCCGCCGGGCGCCACCGCGCCGGGCGCGCGGCTCGCGAACGGCGCTTCGGGCGTGCCCGCCCCGGTGGACAGGCCGTTCCAGATCAGCGTGTCGGTCGCGACGCGCGCCCTGTCCCCCGCCGAACCCCAGCCGTAGACGGCGGGCGTGTTCAGCTGCAGCACCGCGGGCGCGATGCCCGCGCCGTGCGCCGCGCGCAGGTCGAGGTCGACGCTGCCGAAGAAGTTGAGCGCGTTGCCCGCGGTCAGCGTGAGCTGCTCGATCGGCGTCTGGCCCGGCACCGTGGGCCGCAGCAGCCGCTCGAGCATCTCCTGGCTCAGGCGCACGCCGGGAGCGATCGCACCCTGCGCCTCGGCGGCCGCGAAGGATTCGCGCGTGCCGACGTTGATCGCGGGCGCGGCCATGGCCAGGTAGCGCGCGTTGATCTCGGCCTCGCCGAGCGTCACCGGGCCGCTGCTCAGGAAGCTCACGGTGCCGCGGGTGCGCAGCATCGCGCCGTCCGCGATGGTGATCGAACCCCGCGTCGCCGACGGATCGCCCTGCGGCGGCGCGAAGTCGTAGACGCCGTTGCCCACCGCGAGGATCGCGTTGGCGCCCTGGCTCGCCGAATCGAGGTAGACGTAGCCGTAGCTGGAATCGAAGCCGGCGGTGCTGCTGCGCGAGGTGTCGACCAGCGCGCCGCGCTCCACGCGCACCTCGTGCCCGGTCAGGAAGACCTGGCCCGCCGCGAGCCGCGCGCCGTCGCGCACGACCACGGCCGCCTGCTCGGCGCCCGTGATCACCACGTGCGGACCGACCGGCACCTGGCCCGAGCCGACCACCACGAACACGTCGCGCAGGCCGTACACGCCACCCACGATCAGCGTGCCCGCGTCGAAGGCCGAGAGCTGCGCCGCGTCGAACGAGACGAAGCCCGGCGTGGCCACAGCCCCCGACGCCACCACCTCCGCCGCGCGCCGGCCGGTGAGGAACAGGTTGCCGTCGAGCGCGGCCGCGCTGCCCGTGCCAGCCCCCGCCTCGCCGCGCAGCCGCGCCACGCCCTCGAAGGACAGTGCCCGGCCGGTCGCGCTGCCGGTGTCGATGTGCACGCTCTGGCCGTCGCGCTCGAGGCGCGCGCGCACCTCGCCGAAGGTGGCGGCGCGCGCGAGCGCGAAGTCGGCGTAGCTGGTCTCGTTGTACTGCGAGAGGCTGCGCACCGCGCTGCCCGGCGTCAGCGTGACGGCGGTGGGCAGCGCGTCGCGCACGGCGGTGTTGGCGATGCCGAGGTAGCCGCTGGCGCGCACCGATCCGCTGGCGCGCAGCGACTCGAAGGCCTGGCCCGAGCCGCCGCCGAGCTCGATGCGCCAGGCACCGGGCAGCAGCGCGTAGGTCGAGGGCATCAGCGTGTAGGTGCCCGCGGGCAGGCCGCCCACGGGCGCATCGAAGCGGATCTGCTGGCCGATGCGCGGTGCGCCGGCGCCCGCATCCGGGGCCACCGGCGCGTAGCCGCCCGCGAAGCCCGGCACCAGCGCATAGACGCCGGCGCCCGCGCTGCTGAAGCCGTAGAAGGGATTGGCGTCGACCAGCGGCGTGCGCAACACGTCGACCGAGCCGCCGCGCCCGGTGAAGAAGCCGGCGCCGGTGAGCCGGCCGCCGCCCGACACGTCGAGCACCGCGCCCGCCTCGGCCGTGATCCGCGACTGGCCGAAGGCCACGCCGGGGCGCACGAACTGCTCGGAATACAGCTCGGGCCGGCCGGCCACCGAGCCCAGCGGCAGGTACTCGACCGTCTGGCCGTTGTAGGCGTAGCGGATGTTGTCCACGGTGCCGCCGTAGGGCATGACCATGCCGGCGGCGCTGGTCGAGGTGAGGCTGCCGTCGCGCAGCAGCACCTCGAACATCTGCTCGCGCAGCGGCGACGTGCCGATGCCGAAGGCGGGCTTGGTGCCGAAGATGATCGAGCCCAGCGGCGCGCGCACCACGCCGCCCTGGTCGATGGTGGCCGCCGCCAGCGTGAGCGTGCCGAAGGCCGAGGCCGGCATCGCGGGCGGCGCGCCGGTGCCGCGGATCGTGAGCCGGCGCGCGGGATCGTAGCTGTCCGTCTGGCCGACGACGGAGCGCAGGGCCACGCGCAGCTCGCCGGTGGCGCCGGTGGTGGGATAGAGCTGGGCCGCGGTCACCGTGAGGTTGCCGCCGGTCTCGAGCGTGCCGTTGGTGAAGCGCACGTCGCCACGGCTGGTCAGCGCCACCTCGTCGAAGCCGTGGAGGTCCAGCGGCCGGGCCTCGACCAGCCAGCCGAAGGGCGTGGCCACGAGGCCCTGGCTCACGCCGGTCGGGCCGAACGGGTTGGAGGCCCGCACGTCGATCAGCTCGGCCTGGATGTCGAGGCGGCCGCTGTTGGCGGTGGAGGTGCTCCGGGGCACCAGCCCCGACAGGAATTCCGGTGCCTGGACCTCGATGGCGACCTTGCCGTCGAGCAGCACGTACGGCGCGGCCAGCACGACCCGCGCGGGCGGCGCGGCCGTGGAAGCGGCGAAGGCGCCGCGGCGCAGGATCAGGCTCTCGGGCAGCCGCAGCTCGAGGTCGCCTTCGATCTCGAGGATGTCGCGGTTCCACAGTTCCAGCGTGCCGAAGCCGCCCGCGCGCACCTCCTCGGCGCTCAGGCGCGCACGCGCATCGACCAGCGAGCCGTCGGCCACGCCGGGCCGCAGGCCGGCGGCGGCGCCGCTGGCGACGCGGTCCTGCGTCAGCGTCATGACCTGCACGCGGTGCGCGTTGCCCGGTGGGTTCTCGAGCGCCAGGTTCAGCGTGCCGCCGGCCGCGCCCTCGCCGCCCGCGGCGGCGCGCAGGCTGCCGTCGTTGAGGATGCCGCGCGACGAGCCGATGCGGATCAGGCCGCCGTCGCCGGCCAGCCGCTGGAGGCGCGCACCGCCGGGCGGCAGGTTGTCCTGCGCCGTGTCGACCTCGGCGTAGGCGCCCGAGGCGTCGAGCCGCGCGCCGGGCCGGATGATCACGTGCGCGCCGGTGGTCTTGAGGAAATCGCGGCTGGCGCGGGTGTGGTCCTCGAGGCCGATGCGGATCGAGCCGCCGTCGGGCGCGATGCCGTAGCGCAGGCCGTCGCCGTCGAAGGCGGTGTACGCGCGGCCGGCGGCGTCGAGTACCGCGTCGCCGCCGATCCAGATCGAGGTGCCGAGCGGCGCGAGGCCCAGGGCGTTCGTGCCGCGCGTGACGGCGCTGGTCAGCACGATGTCGCCGCCGGGCGCGACCACCCGGCCCTCGACCGTGAGCTGGCCCTGCGCCACCAGCCGCGCCTGGCGGCCGGGATCGACATCGATCTGCACGCCGCCCGGCAGCAGCAGTTCGGCGCCATGCAGGCTCAGGTCGGCGCCGGTGCGCGCCGTCAGGCGGTGCCGCAGCGCATCCTCCGCGTACAGCGGCGGCAGCCAGCGCTCGAGCGCGCGCGCGGTGTCGGTGCCGCTCGGCAGTTCGCGCGCATCGGCCGCGGCACGCAGCACCGGCATGCGCGGCGCGAGGTCCTCGTTCACCAGGACGCCGCCGAAGCTGGTGAGGCGGTAGCGCGAGAAGCCGCTTTGCAGCAGCGCCGGATCGAGCCGCTGCGCCGGCACGAAGTCGACGTCCTGCGCGAAGCGCGTGTCGCCATCGACGATCCGTCCCGGCGCATAGACCGTCGGGATCGCGGCGCGCTCGCCGGCCTGCTGGGTGAAGGTGTAGGGAAAGGTCGGAAGGCCGGCGGGAAAGACCGCCGACGGCAGCACGGTGCCCGGCATGAGCTGGCCCTGGATGAAGTCGATCCGGGTGCCGGCGGGCATGCGGCTGCCCGCCTCCAGGGACCCGAGCGAGGTGCCGAGCGTGACACCCACTGGCACGACCCAGTCGGCGCCCGTCACGATCGGCGTCGTGATCTGGGCCGAGACGTAGTCGGCCAGGGCGACGTCCTGCACCGTCACCGTCAGCGTGGTCGAGGCGCGCATCGGCAGCCGCTCGCCGAGCGCGATGCGCACCTCGCGCGCGAGCACCACCGCCAGCGGCACCGCCGTGCCGGCCGCGAGCCGGCCGCTTTCGAGCAGGGCGTGCTCGCCGAACACCACGCTCGCGGGCGACTGCAGCGTCAGCGTGCCGCCGCCCAGCACGCCGCTGGCACGCAGCTCGCCGTCCAGGCGCAGCTGCACGCCGGCGGGGTTCTCCTCGAGGTTGGCCTCGACGAAGGCCGCGCCGGCCAGCAGGCTCGCGCTGCCGCCGCGTCCGCCCACGAGCCGGCCGTTGCGCGCCAGCGTCGCGCCCGAGGACACGTCCACCACGCTGCCGCGCTCGAGCGCGATGCTGCCGTGCGTCATGCGCACCGAGAGGCTGCCGCCGTCGACGAAGGCGGTGCTGGCCTCGCCGTCGATGTCGCCGCCCTCGCGCTGCTGGTTGCTCCAGAGTCCGCGCAGGTCGAGCCGCGCGCCCGGCGCGAGCACGAAGCTCGAGGCGCCGTCGTCGCGCAGCAGCAGCGTGCCGAGGCTCGGCGAACTGGTGGTCGCCACCGGCGCGACGTTGCCGACCACGATGCTGCCGGCGCGCGCGCTCACGTCGGCCTCGATGCGCGTGGTGGGCGCGACGATCTCGAGCCGGCCCCCATCGGCCAGCCGCAGCGCGCGCTCGATGCGCACCTCGCCGTTGGCGACGATCTCGAGCCCGCCCAGGCCGAAGCCGGACAGCCGCGCGGCATCGAGGAAGGCGGTGCCGATGCGCTCGGCGGGCAGCGCGGCGGCCGGGTCGCCCGCCAGCGCATCGGCCACGTCGGCGACCTCGCCGATGCGCACCCGGGTGTCGAAGGCGCCGTCGACGCCCACGCCGCCCATGCGGCGCAGCGCCAGCGTGCCGGCCCGCGCCACCGCGAGCTGCGACTGCGCATAGCCGTCCTGCGCCGCGCTGCGCGCCTGCGTCTGGCGCGGGCCGCGGAACACCGTCGCCTCGATGTCGCCCTCGAGCACCGCCGTGGGCGCGCTCACCACCAGCCGGCCGGCATCGCGCCCCACCGTGTAGCCGTTCTCGAGCAGGCGCTGCGGGCCGATCAGCGGGTTGTAGAAATAGCCGGTGGTCTTCCTGCCCCAGCGCGCATGCGCGTCCTCGAAGCCGCGGTACACGCCCTCGAACACCATGTCGGCCGGTGCCTTGTCGAGCCGGTACAGCCGCCCGTCGCTGCCCTTGAGCCAGCTCTGCTGGAGATAGCCGGTGCGCACGTCGATCGAGCCGCCCGACAGGTTGATCGCCGAGCCGCGCTGCGTCACGACCTCGGCCGCGCCCAGCGAGACGGTGCCGCCCTGCGCCAGCCATTCGCCGATGCCGTGCGGCTGGTTGCCCAGGTAGCCGCCGACCTCGAGCAGGCCGCCGGCGGTGTAGTAGCGATCGCTGTCGTACACGCCCGGCTTGGCCGGCACGTAGCTCAGGCGCCGGCGATCGATCCAGACGTTGGCGTTGTTGAGCTTGCCGGTGTCGCGGTTCAGCGGCGCGTCGCGCTGCTCGTTGCCCTGGATGTTGACCTGGACGTTGTTCGACGCCATCGCCACGCTCACGCCGACGGCGCCCGCCACGTCGAGCCGTGCCTCGTTCGCCACCAGCACGCGCCGCGCCGCGCTCGCCGCGACCTGGCCGCCGGTCGCCAGCACCAGCGAGCCGCCCTCGAACTGCACGTCGCCGCCCGACACGATCTCCACGCGCGACAGGTCGCGGCGGTCCTGCTGGCGCGAGAGGTTGTCGAACACGCCGGGCGTGGCCTGGGTGCGCAGCCGGTCGAGGCGGGCCGAGTCGGCCATCAGCACGTCGCGCTGGCTGTCCAGCGCGGTGAATCGGTCGTCCGCGTCGATCAGCACCGCGGTGACCGCCTCGCGGCCCGTGGCCACGCGCCCCTTGGCATCGGCCGCCGAGTTCAGCAGGTGCACCGTGCCACGCGCGTTGACGGTGGTGGTGGCGAGCGCCACGCCGTCCTGGCGCACCGTGCGGCCGGCCAGCGTGATGTCGCCCTCGCTCGCGACGATCAGGCCGCTGTTGCGCACCAAGCCGGCCGTGCTGTCGGGCGCGAACTGCGGCGCGATCTCGTTGCCGCGCGTGGTCGAGAAGGTGTTGGCCTCGGTGCCCACGCCCTTGCGGATCGCGAAGCTGTCGCCGGCCGCGAGCTGTGCCTGGCCGCGCGGCGTGGCGATGCTGCCGGCGTTCTCGACCTCGTGACCGAGCAGCAGCACGTAGCCGCCGCCCTGCGTGACCGACACGGGCTGCCGGGTCGCGATGCGCGCGCCGGCCTGCACCTCGACCTTGCCCAGCGCGTCGGTGAACACCGGCTGCGGCTGGCCGTTGACCTGGGCGCTGTAGAGGCCGTTGTTCCTGAACTGCTCGTCGCCGATGCGGGCCGCGGCCGCCACCAGGTTGCGCGTGTCGACCTGGCTGGTGCCGCTGAACACCACGCCGTTGCGGTTGGCGATCAGCACCGTGCCGTCGGCCTTGATCTGGCCCTGGATGCGGCTGGGGCGCGCCTGCGGATCGTTGACGCGGTTGAGCACCGCCCAGTCGGGCTGCTGCTGGAACTCGACCGTGGTGTTGCGCCCGACGTTGAAGGTCTCCCAGTTGAGGATGGCGCGCTCGCCGGTCTGGCGGATCGCGACCGTGGTGCGGCCGTCGGCCTGCGTCTGCTGCGGTGCCTGCGCATTGAGCCAGCCCGCGCTGAGGCTGTTGCCGTCCACGCGCAGGCCGCCCTCGGCCAGGCCGTCGGGCACCGAGGCCTCGCCCTGCGCGGCCAGCCGCGCCGCGGCCTGGGCCGCCTGCTGGGCCGCGATGCCGCGCGCGGCCAGTTGCAGGTTGTCGAGCGAGCGCTGCAGCTCGGCGTTGGCGCGCTGCTGCTGCGCCTGCGGGTGGGTCAGCAGCGCGGCGGGCTGGCCGTTGGGCAGCCGGCCGGTGGCGGTGGCCGTGGCCTGCGCCATGTTCTTCTGCGCCATCCAGCCGGCGCTGAAGGCGCGCTGCGCCTGCGCGCCGCCTGTGGCCAGCGCCATCGCGAGGCCGGCGATGGCCCAGGCGACCGGATGCAGCGGCTGCGCCTGGCGCGGGATGGCGCCCGTGGCGCGGGGTGGATGGTGCGGCGGGGTTCGGTCGGTGGCGCGTCGCGGGGTCGAAGACATGGTGGCGGGTCCGTGTAGGCGTCGGGGTCGGTCGTTGAAGTCCTGACCTAGACGTTGGCGCAGCGAAGACCCGCCAAGGAAATCCGACTTTTTTTGCGGACCCGCGGCCGCGCTCAGCCCAGCATCACGATCCCGCCCGGCCAGCGTGTCGCGCGCGCGCCGAACAGCACCTCGATCTGCTCGATCGCCTCGTCGAGCGCATTGATCCGGAAATGCCCGCTGAGCCGGTGGCGCGCGAGCGAGTCGCTCGCCAGCACGACCCGGCCGTTGCGGTAGCGGTTGATCTCGTCCACCGCCTCGCTCAGGGGCGTGGCGCGGAACACCAGCTCGCCGCGGCGCCAGGCCTGGGTCTGCGCCATGTCCACCTGCGCCACCGGCGACACGCCGGTCGCGCCGCACCAGATCTGCTCGCCCTCGCGCAGCGCGATGGTGCGCGTGGGATGCATCACCTCGACGCGGCCCTCGATGCAGCTCACGCGGTAGCGCTCGTCCTGGCGCCACACGGCGACATTGCCCACACCGGGCACGATGCGCAGCTCGCCCGCGACCAGCTCGACGAAGGGCGCGCCGGGGCCGCGCCGCAGCGTGGCCTCACCCGCGATCAGCCGGATGCGCTCGCCGCCGCCGGCCGCGGCGCCGGGCTGCACCGCGAGGCTGGTCTGGGTGTTGAGCATCAGCTCCACGTCGGCCGCCAGCGTCACCGTGGCCTGCTGGCCGGTGCCGGTGCGGTAATCGGCCACCAGCTCGGACCACGAGGGCCACAGCGCCAGCGGCGGATGCACCACCGCCGCGATGGCCGCGGCGCCCGCGCTCGCGAAGCCCGCGCCGAGCAGCCAGCGCCGGCGCGTATCGACCGCCACCGCGGCCTGCACCGCCGCGCGGCCCGGCGCGGCGGCGGCCTCGGGAAAGAGCCGCTGGTGCGCTTGCGCCACGCCGCCGATCGCCTGCCACTCGCGCTTGGCGCGCTCGAAGGCCTGCGCATGGCTCGGGCCGCGCGCGCGCCACTGCGCGAGCTGACGCGCGTCCTTGCGCGTGGCCGCGCCCGAGCGCAGCCGGCGCACCCAGGCGCGCGCCTCCTCGTCGAGACGGGAGGCAAGGACTTCGGAATCGTCGTCGGCCATGTTCGAGATCATCGGTGTGCTGCTGACTGGACGTTCGGCGCCGGGGCCGACCGCCAATTCGATCAATCCTTGCGCGGCCCTCGCATCTGTTCGACGCAGAACTCGTGCGCCAGGTGGATCTCGCGCTCGACGCGGCGCAGCGAGATCGCGTAGCGCTGCGCCAGCTCCTTCTGCGGGATGCCCTCGACGCGCGAGGCAAACAGCAGTTGCCGGCGCAGCGGCGGCAGCAGCTCCATCGCGCGCGCCACCGCCTCGAGGTCGATGCGCGCCTCGACCGCGACCGCCGGGTCGATGGCCTTCTCGTCGGTCATCAGCAGCTCGTCGACCTCCTCGCCCGAGAGCTCGAGCCGGTCGGCGCGGATGCGGTCGATCGCGATGTTGACCGCGGTACGCAAGAGGAAGCTCTGCGGGCTGTGCACCGGGCCGGCCGGCGCGCGCACCGAGAGCTTGACGTAGGTGTCGTGCAGCACGTCCTCGGCCAGCTCGACCGAGCCGAGCCGGTGCGAGAGCTTGCGGCGCAGCACGTCGTAGCGCTCGACCAGGAAGTTCAGCAGGCCGGCGGTCATGGGCGGCAATCGCCGGTCTGCGCCGGCTGGCGCGGCAGGATCAGCAGCGCGATCGGCTGCGCCAGGCCCTCGGGCGGCGCCGACTCGAGCGCCAGGCCGGTGAGCCGCGCGGCGATGCGCGCATCGCGCCGTTCGTTGCCGGTGGCATGCAGCACCACGCGCTCGACCACCGGGGCCCCGGCATCGATCCAGAGGTTGAGCGCCAGCCGGTAGCTGCCGGGCATGGTGACGGGATCGCCGCACAGCGCGGCGGTCACGCGGGCCTGCAACTGCGCGTAGTAAGCGCGGCGCGCGGCGGTCGCCGCGATGGCGGTTCGCGTGTCGGCCGTCGGGGCAACCGGCGACGTCCCGGCGGCGGGCGCCTCGGGCCGCATCAGCATGAAGGCCGCCTGCGAGGTGTAGCGCACCACGATGCCGCTGCCCGCGAGCAGCTCGCGCAGCGCGGCCTCGGGCGTGTGCTCGCCCTGCAGCGGACCGGCCATGCGTCCGTCGGCGATCGCGTCGTCGTAGAGCAGCGACTGGCCGGTCTGCGCATGGAAGCGGCTCAGCGCCGCGGCCAGCGGCAGGCGCGGAATGTCGAAGTGCATCGGCGCCGCGGGGTCGGCCACGGCGGTCCGTGGCGCGTCGGCGCGCGCGGCCGGCATGCCGCCCAGGAGCACCGCCACCGCCATCAGTCCCGCCGCGAGCTGTGAACCCGCTGCGGGCATGCCGGATCGAGGAAGGAGGTGCAGGAAAGGTGCATGCGCGGCGTGTTCGGAGGAGCCGGGCCGTGGACGTCGGGACCATCGCAGCCTGGGCGAGCCGGATGGTGACTGCGCTGCGTGACGGATTCGTGTCGGTACGATGACAGGCGGCGCCGCGCTGGCCGCCCGGCGCTTCAGCGGCCCGTGCCGGCCTGCCTCGAGCGGCCGCGCACGCGCTCGTAGCGGTAGACGCGAAAGCCCTCGTCCTGCACGAAACCCACGGGCTCCCAGCCGCGCGTCAGCGCGCAGTCGGTGATCTGCGCCATCTGCACGCCGAGATAGTCCTGCAGCACGTCGTCGACCGCGAGCTCGAACTTGCGCAGCTCGCGGTCCAGCGCCTCGATGGCCGCGATCGCGGCTGCGACGCTGGCGAAGGGCCGGCGCCGCGCCAGGCCGAGGCCCGGCGTCGAGGGCGGTGCCTCGCGCCGCGGCTTCGGACCGAAGTCCACGCTGATGCCGCCCTCGACGCTGTCGAGGCTGCCCATCAGTGTCACGTGGCCCATGATGTTCATCCCATGAACCCGATGTCGCGCGGATACGCGATGCCGTTCGCCGTGCGCCCGAAGTTCTTCAGGTTCGGCAGGATCCCGTCGAGCTGGCTGTCGGGCACGCCGAACCAGCGCGCGAGCGTGGCGGCGTACTGGTCGACCGAGGTGGTGGGCAGCAGGCGGCCCTGGCCCACGTGCCACTGGTCGGCATCGGCCGCGGTGTTGCCGATGCTCACGGGCGGTGGCGTGCCGTAGATCGCCCTGCCCTTCACCGCGCCGCCGACCACGAAGTGATGGCCGCCCCAGCCGTGGTCGGAGCCGTCGCTGTTGTACGAGAGCGTGCGGCCGAAGTCGGAGGCCGTGAAGGCCGTGACCTGGTCGGCGAGTCCCAGCGTCGCCATCTGGCGATGGAAGGCGGCCATCGCATCGGACAGCCGCTGCATCAGGCCGGGCTGGATGGTCATCAGGCTGTCGTGCAGGTCGAAGCCGCCCATCGAGACGAAGAAGACCTGGCGCTTCACGCCCAGCGAGGCGCGGCCGCGGATCAGGCGCGCGACCATCTTGAGCTGGCTCGCGAGGCCGTTGTTGGCCGGGAAGGCACCGGCGGGAAAGTCGCTCTGGATCGCCGCCGTGACCTGGCCCTCGGCCTTGACCGCGCGCCGGACCACCTTGCTGTATTCCTCCTCGAGCGTGTGGCCGCGCGATTGCTGCGCGAGCTGCTGCATCGCGGCCTTGACGGTGTCGGAACCGAACAGGTTGCCGGTGTTGGTGCCCACGCTGTAGATGCGCACCGCGCCGCCGGTGCCGACCTGGTACTGCAGCGCCTGGTCGCCCGAGAGGAACACGGCATTGCCCGACACCGACATGCAGGTGAACAGCGCGCCGGTATTGCCCGACAGCACGAGGTCGCCGATGTTGCCGCCCCAGCCCACGGTCGAGCCCTCGGGCGAGGACGACTGCCAGACCGACTGCTGGTCGTTGTGCGAGAACAGCTTGGGCGGCACCGGCCAGGACTTGCGGTTGCCACTGTCGTACTGGGCGCGCGTGATCGGCGCGATCAGCGGGCCGACGTTGAGCTGCACCGCCACCTTGCCCTCGTTGTGGAACAGGTCGGCCAGCGCGGTCATCGACGGATGCAGCGCGTACTGGCGTCCGTCCGCGAGCGCCCTGGTGGGCGCGAGCAAGGTGGGCAGCAGCTGGGCGCGCGCGATCGCGATGCCGCCGCCGGCATCGCCGTTGCCGCCGCGGATCTGGCTGTACTTGCCGTAGCTGTCGGTGTCGTACGTGACCACCGTGTTGGCGTAGTCGTTGCCGCCGTAGAGGAAGACGCAGACCAGCGCCTTGTAGTCGTCGCCGGGCGCGGCCTGGGCCGCGGCCTCGCCCATGGTCGCGAGGTTGAGCGCGAACGGCAGCGCGGTGCCGGCCATCGCGAGCTGGCCCGAGCGGCGCAGGAAGGCGCGCCGGGTGTGGCGCGCGGGATCGATCAGATGCATGGGCGCCGCTCCTGGCTGGCCGTGTTCGTCGGGGTCATGGGGTTCATTTCTGCACCAGGTATTCGGGCGCGCCCATCACCAGCATCACGGCCGCGTAGACGCGGTTGAGCCGGGCGCCCTCGCTGCTGCTGGCGTTGAGCGCGGGCGTGGCGAGCGCATTGACGATCAGGCTCACGGTGGCGCTCGAGAGCTGGTTGCCGGTCAGCAGCAGGTTGAGCCGCTTCACGAGTGCCGCGGGGTCGAGCGCCAGCGCCTTCTCGGCCGCGTAGGCGGCGCGCACGTCGCCGTTGTCGATGCCGTAGGGCAGCGCGTTCTGCAGGAAGTTGAGGTAGCCGCCCACGCTGGACTCGTTGACGATCTGGAACTCGGGCGCCACCAGCTTGCGCTCGGCGATGGCGGTGGCCGGCGGCACGTAGCCGGGCCGGAAGTAGTTGAAGACCGAGGGCGAGCGCAACGGGCTCTGGCCCAGGCCGTAGCTGGCATTGCTCTGGTCGCCGATGCGCCAGGTGCCCTTGGTGGAGCTCACGCCGAAGCTGCGGCCCCATTGCGCGAGCCGCAGCATCGGTTCGCGCAGGCGGCCGAAGTCGGGGTTGGCCAGGCCGGCCGGCGCGCGCGCCTCGTCGTCGATCAGCACGGCGGCGAACACCGCCTTCATGTCGCCGCGCACGCCCGCGCCGTTGTCGGCGAAGGCCGCGGCCACGCGCTTCACGTAGGCCGGGCTCGGGTTGCTCGTGACCAGCCGCTGGATCAGCTGCCGGCCGATGAAGGGGCCGACGTTCGGGTGGTTGAACAGCGTGTCGAGCGCGATCTTGAGCGCGGCGGCGCCGGGCGTGTTGGCGGGCACGGTGGCGCCGAGGAACTTCGCCTCGAGCATCGAGTGGCGGCTCGCGACGAGCACCATCGGCCGCGTGGTCCAGTCCCTGGTCTCGACGGTGTAGCTCGCGCCCGGCGGGCGGAAGCCGTTCTCCTCGCCGGGCTTGATGTCGAGGTCGTAACCGGTGAAGACGCGCGCGAGCTGCGTCACGTCGTTCTGCGTGTAGCTGTCGAGCGGCTGGCCGTCGGCGCCGGTCTTCGGCGTGCCGTCGGCCTCGAGCTGCTGCAGGCCGATGCTCATGAGCTGCATGACCTCGCGCGCATAGTTCTCGTCGGGCTGGCGGCCGCGGTTGTTCTCCTTCTGGTTGCCGCGCGTGTTGAGGTAGAAGCCCATCGCGGGATCGAGCGTCACAGCCTCGAGCAGCTGGCGGAAGTTGCCCGAGACGCCCACGGCCAGCATGTCCCAGTACTGGGCCATCATGTGCGTCGGCCAGCTCGAGCCGATGTCGTTGGCCGAGACCACGAAGATCTCGCTGAGCGCGAGCGCCATGCGCTTGCGCACCGCGTCGCCCGACAGCATGAGCTGGCGCCAGACGGTGGCGTCGATGTCGGTGGCGTTGTAGGGCTGGCTCTCGACCCATTCCCAGGCAGTCTGGGTGCGCGGCGCGCTGAACTGCTGTTCGAGCCAGGGCAGGAAGCCAAGGCTGCGCACCGCGGCGATCTCCGGCTCGGAGGCCGAGAACTGCGCCTGCAGCAGGAAGCGCGCGGCTTCGGCGTCGCTCTTGGCCTGCAGGTAGTGGTAGGGGCCGGTGTCGGCCGGCGTGGCCGGATCGGGCTGCGGGTTGGCGCCGCCGCCCGCGCCCGGGAAGATGCCGCCGCCCGCGCCACCGCCGCCTCCTCCGCCGCCACAGCCCGCGATCAGCGCCGGCATGGCGAACAGCGCCAGGCCCTTCAGCGCCTTGGCCGATCCCGTGTGGGTGGGCGTGCCGTGGCCGTCCCCGTCCCGCGCCAGCGGCGCATCCCCCGTCTCATGAGCCGCTGCCTGCTGGCCGGCTTCTTCCGTGTCGAACATGACCCTCGCTCCTGCGGCGCCCGCGCGCCGATGGGGCTCAGGAGGCAAGGCTCATGCCCTACCGGTTTCCGTGGATCGAGGAGCTGAAACCGACGGACTTTCGGCTTAGAAATGTGAACTTGTGTGACTTTTTCGTCGCTCAGGAAACACAATTTGACAATTCCTGTCGTGAATTGTCTTCAGCAAGCGCTCAGGCGGACACTGGGCGCGTCAGTCGTCGTCCCCGTCATCGTTGGGCGCGCGGTACGGGTAGCCGGGGCCGTAGTAGAGCCGGCCCGGCGGCGGCGCGATCAGCGGTGCCGGCCGGTAGTACACGGGCGGCGGCGGGCGGTAATACACCGGCGGGGGCGGCGCGTAGTAGATCGGCGCGGGCTCGTAGTAGACGGGCGGCGGCGCGTAGTACGGGGGCGGATAGCCCACGCCGGGCGTGCCGATCTCGATCGACCAGTGGCCGCGCGCGTTGGCGGCACCGGCCGCGAACAGCGAGGCGACCGCCACGGCGGCGAGCGCGGCCAGGTGCAGGCCGCGGGACGAGGAAGAAGAAGGCTTGAGGTTCACTGAGGGCTCCCGGTCCAGGCTGGCTGGAAACGACCGCGAACGGCGGTCCGATGCACGAGCAACGCCCGGCCCCCGCGCCCCGTGCACGCCCGGCCACCGCTTCTGGTAGCCAAACGTGACGAGGCGGCCGCCCTTCAGCCGACCGAGCGGCGCGACAGCAGCACGTCGCCGCCCATGGTGTTGAAGGCGATGGTCGGCGCGCTGAAATCGCTGAGCGGCGCGCCGAGCCCGATCTCGCCGCTGCCGTGCAGCACGCATTCCTCGCGCCGCAGCGCGATCTCGCTGCTGGGCCCGGCATTGCCGTGGAAGCGCACCCAGGTGCCGTAGGTGCTGATTTCGGTCAGCACGCAACTGCCCTGGCGCAGCTCGATGCGCGCATGCAGGCGCGACACGCGCGGATCGTTGACCACGAACTCGGCGTCGTCGACGCGGCCCAGGTGGATCGGCAACTGCTCGGTGCGGAACATCGAGCGCACGTCGAGCCAGCTCAGCTCGATCTGGCCGAAGTTCGAATCGGCATGGCGGCTCGCCATCAGCGCGGCCGGCACCGTCAGCGAGGCGGTCACGTCCTCCTGCCAGTCGATGCGATGCACCACCGAGAGCTCGCTGCGGCCGCGGATGTTGATCGGGCCGAGGTCGCGGTGATGGACCGAGCCCTCGGGCAGTTGGGCGATCACCGACTCGGTGGCCCAGATCTGGCTCGGCCCCGCGAGATCGCTGAGCCGCGAGGCCAGGTTGACCGCGTCGCCGAAGCAGTCGCCGTCGACCTCGAGCACCTCGCCGCTGGCCACGCCGATCTGCAGTTCCATGCGCAGCGGCGCGGGCCAGGCCAGCAGGCGCTTCTGGTGCTGGCGCTGCAATTCGATCACCGACTGGATCGCGCCCGCGCCTTCGGCGAAGAGCGCGAACACGCCATCGCCCAGCGACTTCACCACCCGGCCGCCATGCTTTTCGCACACCGCCCCGATCCATTGCGTCAGGCGCGTCACCGTCTCGGTGGCCCGGGCATTGCCCATCGCCTCGAAGACCCGGGTGCTCCCGGTCAGGTCCGCAAACACCACAGTGGAGTTGACAACCATGTTCTGAATTCGGCCTCACCGCCGTTGTTTTGAGTTTTCTTATCTCCGACCGGACACGGAGAACGCCGAAATCCGGTCATCCCTGGACGGGTTTGTACCGTCAAATCCTTCACCAAGTCGCACTATTCTGAAGAGGAAGAGTGAGCTGTCAGATAAATACTGTGGGCTATGTAGGAAAAGTCCTGCATTTGCCTTAATACTTTAGAAAACACTCCTCAGTTTTTGCTCGAACTGCTACGTAAAGTGTGTTGTTTTCAAACAAGAAACAATGTTCCACAACTTGTGTCTTGATCATCGCCCGATTAAGGTAACCGTCACCTTTGCTCCTGGTGTTACGTAACTCGCCATGTCGATCATCCGCCGTCTGCTTCGTCTGCTGCACCTTTCGGGTGGTGCCAGTGCGCGCACCAAGGATCTGCAGCTCGGCCGCATCCGCAGCGCGATGCTGTCGCTGCTGCAATCGCACGGCGGCCACTCGGTGCAACGCGTGAGTCAGCGCGTGCGCTTCGCCGCCGATGTCGAAACCCTCTGGTATCTGCGCCAGGACGTGATGACCGCGCTGAGCGCGATCGACGGCGAAACCGCCGCGCGCCGCAAGATGAAGGGCATCAACAGCATGTTCGAAGGCGGATTGCCGGGCTCGATGGGACCGCGCACGCACCAGCGCATTCCCCACCACTGATGTAACGGACGGCAGGCGGTCGCGAGCTGCCTGTCGTTCGCTTCGAGGCGGCCTCCGGGCCGCCTTTTTTTTGGGCGCGCGCGGCGCCTCAGTGCGCGTGGCCGTGGTCGGCGTGGTCGCCGTGCGCGTGGCCGTGATCGTGGCCATGCGCATGCCCGTGCGGCCTGGCGCTGCCGTGCGGGTGATGGCCCCACACCATGAACACGTCGCGCCCGTCGGCCGCGAGCTCGACCTTCGCGCCCACCGGCAGCAGCACCTTGGTCGGCACGTGGCCGAACGGCAGGCCCGCGATCACCTGCACCTTGCGCAATTGCGCGCGCAGCCGGTCGATCACGGTGTCGAGGCCGAAGCCGCGGTCGTAGCCCGGCACCTTGCGCATGCCGGTGAACTGGCCGAAGACGATGGCGCGCTGGCGGCCGAGCACGCCGGCCATGCGCAGTTGCTCGAGCATGCGCTCGATGCGGTACGGATGCTCGTTGATGTCCTCGATGAACAGCACGCCCTGGTCGACCGCCGGAAAGTACGGCGTGCCGAGCAGGCTGGTCAGCACGCAGAGGTTGCCGCCCCACAGCACGGCGTCGTGCACGGGCTTGAGCTTGATCCCGGCATCGCGCACCGGCATGCGCCAGCCGGTGCCCTCGCCCTGCCCGTTCGCGAGATCGTCGAAGCAGGCTTCCATGATGTCGTCGGGCCCGGCCTCGGCGCCGAAGTCCTCGCCCACCGCGGGGCCGGCCCAGGTCACGGCGCCGGTCTTCGCGAGCAGCGCGTTCTGCAGCGCGGTGAAGTCGCTGAGGCCGACGAACTCGGTGCCGCGCTCGATGGCCTTGGCCACCTTCTTGAACGGCACGCCGTCGAGGATGCGCGTGAGGCCGTAGCCGCCGCGCGCGATCAACGCGATGTCGGCCCCGCTCGCGGCCGCGCGGCCGATGGCCGCGAGGCGGGTCGCGTCGTCGCCGGCGAAGCGCTGGTGGAAGGACAGCGCGGCCTCGTCGACCTCGACCTCGTGGCCCAGTGCCTTCAGGCGCGCCACGCCGCGCCGGAACGCGGCCTTGTCGCGCACCGCGCTGGAGGGGGAATAGATGTAGATGTGCTTGTTGCTCACGGCGTCGAGTATCCCATCGCGGCGCGCGCGGCCTCGGCCAGTGCCAATGCCTGCGCGCGATCCGGCCCCGAGGACCGGGCCAGCGGGCCGAGCGCGCGCAGCGCGGCCTCGAAGCCGCGGTCGGGGAACGGCGCGCGCCAGGCATCGCGCACGCGCTCGCCGCCCTCGGGCGCGGCCAGCAGCGCCGCGAAGCGGCCCGCGGGCGCGGCCGCATGGAGCGCGGCCGCCAGGTCCGCGCCGGCCTGCGAGTGCAGCAGCACCATCGGCGCGGGCGGCAGCCGGGCCAGCCATTCGAGCAGCAGGTCGCGATGCCACTCGAGGCTGTGCGCGGCCTCGCGCTTGGGCTTGTCGCTCTTGCCGAAGCCGATCAGGTCGGGCACCCGCACGCGCAGCCCGGGCAGGCCCACGAGATGGCGAAAGGCATAGCCCCATTCGCCGGGGCCATGCAGGCACAGGCAGGTCGCCTCGACGGCACCGCCATCGGCCGGCCCTTCGTCGACGTAGTGCAGGCGCCAGCCGCGCTGCGACGGCAGGTCCTGCACGTGGTGCGGCGCGAAGGCGTAGTCCGCCAGCGCCTCGAAGCGCTCGGGCGGCGTGCGCAGCGCATCGTCGCGCAGCGGCTGCGCCTGCTCGCGCGCGGCCGTGCGTCGGCGCTGGAAGAAGTCCTGCAGCAGCGCCGCGCAGTCGGCCGCCAGCACGCCGCCCCGCACTTGCGTGCGGTGGTTAAGCTGGGGCAGCGCGAACAGGTCGAGCACCGAACCGGCCGCGCCGGTCTTGGGATCGGTGGCGCCATAGACCACGCGCGCGAGCCGCGCATGCAGCATCGCGCCCGCGCACATCGCGCAGGGCTCGAGCGTGACGAACAGCTCGCAGCCCTCGAGCCGGTAGTTGCGCAGCGCCTCGGCCCCGGCGCGCAGCGCATTGATCTCGGCATGGCCGCTCGGATCGTGGCCGCCCACGGGCGTGTTGCGGCCGGTGGCGATCACGCGGCCATCCTTCACCAGCACCGCGCCCACGGGCACCTCGCCGGCCTCGGCCGCGCGCCGCGCCTCGGCCAGCGCGAGCGCCATGAAGCCGTCGTCGTTCAGGGGCTCACTCGTCATCGGGCATCTTGCGCTGCGACTGCTGCATCGCGGCGTCGAGGGCCTGCTTGTACTGGTCCTGCACCTGGCGCGCCTGGTCGCGCACCGTGGCGGGCGTCGTGGCATCGCCCCCGGTCGACACCACCGGCGCGGCCACGCCCGCGAACTGCTTCTTCGCCACCAGCGCGACGATCGCGAGCGCCACCACGAGGCCGATCAGTCCGAGTCCGCGCATCTCAGGCCGCGCCCTTCGCGGGCGCCTCGGCACCGGTCAGCCCGAGGCGCTCCATCCACACCGACAGCGCGCGCTCGTCGCCCGACCCGGCCGCGTAGCGCTCGTGCATCGCCGCATGCGATTCGCGCCGGTGCTGGTTGAGCTTGATCTTGCATTGCAGCGCGGTCACGCGCAGCTCGAAGCCCACGATGCCGGCCAGCATCTTGAGCTGGAATTCCTCGCCGAGGTCGCGCCACTGCTGCGCATAGGCCGGCTCGTGCTCGCCGATCAGGCGCTTGAGCAGCGCGTCCTTGGCCGGTGCGTCCTCGACCAGCCGGGCCTCGACCGTGCAGTGCACCGCGAGGTAGTTCCAGGTCGGCACGCGCGCGAGGTCGGGATAGACCTGCGGCGACAGGTAGGCATGCGGCCCGAGAAAGGTGGCGACCGCGCGCGGCCGCGCCTGCAGGTAGCGCCAGTGCGGATTGGGCTTGGCGCAGTGGCCCCACAGCACCAGCCCGCCGCCCTCGCCCGTCCTCTGCTCGGCCACCAGGGGCAGGTGCGTCACGTACGGCAGGCCGTCGTCGTCGGTCGAGATCAGGCTCGCGAAAGGATGGGCGCGCATCAGCTCGAGCGCGACGGCGGGATCCTTGGCGTTGAACTGCGGGGGCATGTACATGGGACGAATCCTTGGGACGGCGAGGCCCGATTGTCCCCGAGCCGCCCGGCGCCCGCGCCCCGCGTTCTGCTCAAGGCGCGCCGGCGGCCCGCAACTGGTCGGCCATCGCCGTGTAGCCGCGCGCCACCGCGAGCTGCAGCGGCGTGCGCCCCTGCCGGTCGGCCAGCGAGAGCCTGGCGCCCGCGCCGATCAGGGCCGCCAGCGTGCGCTGGTGCCGCGCGCCGCCGTCGCCCAGCACCACGGCCTCGATGGTGGCGGTCCAGTGCAGGTTGTTGACGTGGTCGAGCGGCGCGCCGGCCGCGATCAGCTGGCGCACCACCTCGTCGTGGCCCAGGTGCGCGGCCGCGATCAGCGCGGTGCCGTCGTAGCGGCTCGTGACCTGCTTCGCGCTCGCGCCCAGCGACAACAACAGCGCCAGCGTGGCCGGATCGTCGGCCACCGCGGCGATGGTCACGGCGTCGTAGCGGTCGTCCTCGAGCAGGTCGAGCGAGGCGCCGGCCTGCGCCAGCAGGCGGATCGCCTCGCGCTGGCGCGCATGCGTGGCCACCTGCAGCGCCGTGCGGCCACGGGCATCGCGCGCATCGAGCGTCGCGCCGCCCGCGATCAGCGTGCGCAGCCGCGGCAGGTCGCCCTGCCAGGCCGCGCGATGCAGGCCCTCGTAGGCCTTGGCCTCGGCCACGCTGGGCGCTACCTGGGCCATGGCCGCACCCGGCACGCCCGCGGCCAGCGCGAGCGCCAGGCCGGCGGCGAGCCGAAGCGCGCGCGGCGTTCTCATCCCAGCAGGCCCTTGACCTTCTCGAGCGCGGCATTCGCGCATTGGTCGTCGAGGTGGCCGCCGGGCGCGCCGCCCACGCCCACGGCACCGATCACCTCGTTGCCCGACTTCACGGGCACGCCGCCGCCCAGCAGCAGGAAGCCCGGCAGGTAGACCAGGTTCGCGGCGCCGGGATTCTTCTGCGCGTTCTCCATCATGGCCTGCGTGGGGCTCTTGGCCGAGGCCGAGGTCCAGGCCTTGCGCTCGCTCGAGGCCAGCGTGTGCGGGCCGGCGTTGTCGGCGCGCTGCACGGCGCGCACGGTGCCGGCGCGGTCGACCACGGTGGCGGCCACGTTGTAGCCGTTGGCGGCGCAGGCGGCGACGGCCTCGGCGGCGATCTGGTTGGCCAGCGCGAGCGAGATGTTGCGCTCGGTGCGCACTGCGGCGGGCGCGGCGGTCTGGGCCTGGGCCAGGGTGGAGGCGGCCAGGCCGACGACGGCGGCAGCGAGGGTGGCGAGGCGAAGCGACGAATGCATGAAAGGGTCTCCAGTGAGTGGCGCCGGCCCGTTGCCGGCGGCTGCGCCACTGTAGGAAAGCCGCGTCGGCGCGGCCATTCGTACGGCTGCGGGCCGCGCTCCGTAGTTCTACGGAGCGCCGCTCAGGCCGCGTCGCCGTCGACCAGCAGCGCGTAGCGCCGGATCAGCTGCGCCAGCGAATCGCTCTCGAGCTTGGCGAACAGGTTCGCGCGGTGCGTCTCCACCGTGCGCGGCGACAGCGCGAGCTCGCGCGCGATCTCCTTGTTGGTGAGGCCGGCGACGATGAAGGCCAGCACCTCGCGCTCTCGCTCCGACAGCTGCGCCACCCGCTCGCGCGCCGCCTGGTCGGCCTGCGAACGCTCGCGCGAGCGCACGTGCTGGCGCACCGCCTGCTGCAGCGCCTCGAGCAGCTGTTCGTCGTCCACGGGCTTCTCGAGGAACTCGGCCGCGCCGGCCTTGAAGGCACGGCGGCACATCTCGACCGTGCCGTGGCCGGTCAGCATGATCACGGGCTGGTCCACGCCCTGCGCCACCAGCCGGTCGAGCACGGTCAGCCCGCCGATGCCGGGCATGCGCACGTCGAGCACGATGGCGCCGATGCCGCTGCGGTCGAAGCCCGCGAGAAAGGCCTGCGGATCGGCCCAGGCCTGCACGCGCAGGCCCACGGTGCCGATCAGCAGCGCGAGGCTGTCGCGCACGGCCTGGTCGTCGTCGATCAGGTGCACCAGCGGGGATTGGGGTTGGACGTTCATCGGGCGCTTTCTTCCAGCCGCAGCCGCAGGGTGAAGCGCGCGCCGCGCGGCAGCGCGTGGGCGGCCTCCAGGCTGCCTCCCATGCCGCTGGCCAGCGTCTCGCTGAGGCTCAGGCCCAGCCCCAGGCCGCCTTCGCGCGTGCTGAAGAAGGGTTCGAACAGCCGCGGCAGGGCCTCGGGCGCGATGCCCCGGCCGCTGTCGACGATGGCCAGCGTGCCTTCCTGGCCCTGGCGCGCGAGCTCGACCTCGATGCGCCGTTCGCCCGCGGGCACGCCTTCGAGCGCCTGCAGCGCGTTCATCAGCAGGTTGTGCACGATCTGCTCGAGCGCCACCGGTTCGCCGAGCACGCGCAGCGGCGGCTGGGCCGCGGCATCGAAGCGCACCGCGACACCGCGCTGCTCGAACTCGGGCGCCAACAGGTGCATCGCATCGCGCACCACCTCGTGCAGCGCCAGCGGGCGCAGCTCGCCGCCGGCCTCGGGCCGCTCGATCACGCGCCGCAGCCGCCCCACCACGCCGGCCGCGCGCCGCGCCTGTTCGACCGCCTGGCCCATGGCGCCGCGCGCGGTGGCGATGTCGGGCGGCTCCTCGTCGAGCAGCCGGCGCGCGGCCTGCGCATTGGCGAGCACGGCCGTCAGCGGCTGGTTGAGTTCGTGCGCGAGGCCGGCCGACAGTTCGCCGAGCGCGTTGAGCCGCGCGACCTGGCCGAGCCGCAACAGCTCTTCCGCGCGGCGGCGCGCCACGCGCTGGCGCTGCGCGGTCCACAGGCCCGCGACCAGCAGCGCCATCGCCAGCGTCCACAGCGCGATCGCGCGCCAGGGCAGTTCGGACCAGCCCACCTGGCGCTGCGCGACGAGGTCGAAGGGCTGGCTCGGCGAGGCCAGCACCTTGGTGAAGTCGAAGCGCCAGCCGCCCTCGCCGATGCGGCCCGGCTGCAGCACCAGCTGCTGGCCATCGCGCTGCAGGCTCAGCCGCACCGGGCTCTGCTGCGGGTTCATCGGCCAGTCGCGCCAAGGCACGGTGCCCGCGAGGTCGATGGCCAGCGCGTAGCTGACCGGGTCGGCGCCGATCGCCAGCAGGTAGCGCCCGTGCGGCAGGTCGAGCGCCGCGTATTCGGCGCGGTGCAGTTCGCGCGAGCGCGCCTCGGCCCGCGCCAGCGCCTCGGCCTGCGGACCCGGCGGCCAGGCCTCGTCGCGCGCGCGCCGCTGCACGCCGAGGATCGACGCGTACACGGCGGGCAGCCGCTGTTCGGGACGGTCGGCGGCGCCGCCGCCGCTCGCGGGCTCGAGCAGCGCGAGCGTGGCCAGCACCGCGTCGTACTGCACCACCTGCTGGCTCATCAGGCGGTGCGCGATGCGCGCGTCGGTGTCGAAGGCCTGGTGCAGTCGCTCGATCTCCGCGCGCGCGAGCCAGACCGCGCCCGTGGCCGACAGCGCCAGCCAGGCCAGCCACCATCCGCCGCGGGTGCGCAACCACTGTTTCATGGCGCGGATTGTGCCCGGCAGGCAGGCGCCGGCCGGGCGAGAATGCGCGCCCGAGGCATCAGTGCAATGCAGGACCATCTTTTCCCCGACCTCCCCGGATCTCCCCCTTCGGCGACGCCCGCCCCTCCCACGGACGACGCCCCGGCCGCGAAGAAATCGCGCGGCGGCACCGTGCAGCCGGCACCGGCCGATCCCGCGCTGGTCGACCTCGCGCTGCAGCTGCCGCCGCAATTGCGCTTCGGCGGCTCGTCGTGGAACTACCCGGGCTGGGCCGGCCTCGTGTGGGACGGCGAGTACGCCGAGACCGTGCTGTCGAAGAACGGCCTCGCGGCCTATGGCCAGCATCCGCTGTTCCGCACCGTGAGCCTGGACCGCAACTTCTACCGCGCGCTCACCGCAAGCCAGTACGCGCGCTACGCGGCGATGGTGCCCGACGACTTCCGCTTCGTGGTGAAGGCGCCGAGCGTGGTGACCGATGCCACGGTGCGCGACGAGAGCGGCCGCGGCACGCAGATCAATCCGGCCTTCCTCAGTGCCGACCTCGCGGTGCGCGAATTCGCCGAGCCCGCGCTGCAGGGCCTGGGCCACCGCATCGGCGCGCTGGTGTTCCAGCTGAGCCCGCTGCCGCGGCCCGTGCTGGCCGATGTGCCGCTGCTGCTCGAGCGCCTCGCCGCGATGATCGCCGCACTGCCGGCGCTCACGCCGACCGCGCCCGACGCGGTGGTCGCGGTCGAGGTGCGCGATCCGCAGCTCATGACGCCCGAGTTCGCCGCCATGCTGCGCAGCGTGGGCGCCACCTGGTGCCTGGGCCTGCACGCGAAGATGCCGCCGATCGAGGACCAGCTGCCGATGCTGCGCGCGCTGTGGCCGCGCCCGCTGGTGTGCCGCTGGAACCTGCACCGGCGCCACGGCCGCTACGGCTACGAGGACGCCGAGAAGCTCTACGGCCCGTTCGACAAGATCGTCGACCCCGATCCCGAGACGCGCCAGGCGCTGGCGCGCGTGATCGCGGGCACCGTGAAGGCCGGGCAGAACGCCTTCGTCACCGTGAGCAACAACGCCGAGGGCTGCGCGCCGCGCACCGTGGCGACCCTGGCGCAGGAAGTGGCGGACCTGCTGCTGCGCTGAATCAGTCGACCGCGACGGTCATCTCGACCTCGACCGTCGCGTTCTTCGGCAGCGCATAGACGCCGACCGCCGTGCGCACATGCACGCCCGCGTCGCCGAACACCTCGTGCAGCAGGTCCGAGGCCGCGTCGGCCACCTCGCTGTGCTGCGTGAAGTCGGCGCTGCACTGCACGAACACGCCCACGCGCAGCACCTGGCGCACCGCGTCGAGCGAGCCGAGCTCGCGGCGCAGGATCGCGAGCGCGCGCAGCGCGCAGATCTGCGCGCCCTCGCGTGCCTGCTCGAGCGAGACGGTATCGCCCGCGCGGCCCGTGACCATCACCGTGGTGCCCACGCGCGGCACCTGGCCGCTGATGTAGACGGTCTGGCCATCGCGCACGGCCGACGCGTAGTGGCCGCCGACGCGGATCTCGCCCTCGAAGCTGTGGCCGAGCGCGGCGGCGATGCGGTCGGCAGTCTGTTGGCGATGGGCGGAGGCGGTCATGGCGGAATTTCCAGCTGAAAGAAAAGGCGCCATCTTCGCCGCACCGGCGCGCCGCGAACAGATACAGAGCCCGCGAAATGCAGCCGCAACAGAGGCCGCGCGCAAGCCCTGGTCCGAGGCTTCGAGGGGCTTGCCAAGGCCCTCGCTTTCACTCGTGCGAGACTCGCCGCTGAAGGAGAGTTACAGATGAATACATTTCTATTCGTGGTCGTTCTGGCGACCCTCGCCCTGCTCCTGGTCGTGCTGATCGCCCAGAAACGCAACGACAGCCGCGGCGGTTTCGTCGAACGCCCGCGCCCGCGCGCGCCGCTCAACGAACGCCAGCAGGCCATGTACCACCGCCTGGTGCAGACGCTGCCCGACCTCGTGGTGCTGCCGCAGGTGAGCTTCGGCGCCCTGCTCACGGCGCGCACCCGCGCCGCGCGCAGCGGCTTCGGCCGCAAGATCGCCGACTTCGTCATCTGCGACCGCAACTTCGAGGTGGTGGCCGTGGTCGGGCTCGACGAGAAGGCCGGCCGCAAGGAGCGCGCGCTGCGCGAGGCCCACGACGCGCTGCTGGTCGATGCCGGCTACCGCGTGCTGCGCTATGCGCGCGTGCCCGACGTGGGCCGTGTCGAGGCCGACTTCGATCCCTCGCTGGCCACGCCGCGGCTGCAGATCGGCCCGCGCTTCCTCGAGGCGATGACGCTCGAGCGGCCGGCCTTCAAGCCCTCGACGCACCAGTGGCATCCGTCGAAGGCCAAGCGCCGGCGCCGCGAGCGCCCGCGCGAGCTGCCCGCCGATCAGCCCTCGAACGCGAGGTAGACCCGCCCGCCCTCGATCTTCACCGGGTAGCTGCGCAGGTCCTCGGTGAGCGGCGCGCACATCGCCTTGCCGCTGCGCACGTCGAAGCGGCCCTGGTGCAACGGGCACTCGATCTCGTGGCCCTCGAGGAAGCCGTCGCACAGCCGCGCATGGCCGTGGGTGCAGATGTTGTCGGTGGCATGGATGCCGTCCTCGGTGCCGTAGAGCGCGATGTCGCGGCCCTGCACGTCGATGCCGATCACGTCGTCGGCGGGGACGTCGTCCACCGCCGCGGCGTCGATCCAGGTGATCGTGGTCATGTTCTTTTCCTTCGTGGCGTGGGTGGCTGTCAGTCGGGCTTGAGGCCCGTGCGCTCGATCACCGGCTTCCAGCGCCGCAGTTCCTCGCCCATGAACTTCGCCAGCGCCTCGGGCGTGCTGCCCACGGGATCGAAGTACGCAGTCTGCAGGCGCTTTTGCACTTCGAGGTCCTTGAGCACCGCGGCGATCTCGCGGCTCATGCGCTGCACGATCGCATCGGGCGTGCCCTTGGGTGCCATGTAGGCGAACCACGGCACGGCCTGGATGTCGGGCAGGCCCGATTCGCGCAGGGTCGGCAGCTCGGGCAGCAGCGCCGAGCGCTCGGCCGAGGTCACCGCGATGGCCTTGAGCCGGCCGGCCTTGGCCTGCGGCATCACCGACACCGGCGGCAGGCAGGCGAACTGCACGTCGCCCTGGATGATCGCGGTGACGGCCTGGCCCGAGGACGCATAGGGAATGTGGACCGCGAAGGACTGGGTCTTGAGCTTGATGAGCTCCACGCCCAGGTGCGAGATCGAGCCGTTGCCGGTCGAGGCGAAGTTGAACTGGCCCGGGTTGCGCTTCATCGCGTCGAGCCAGCCCTTGACCGACTCGACGTTCATGCCGTTCGACACCGCGCACACATTGGGCGTGGTGGCGGCGAGCGACACCGGCACCAGGTCCTTGAACGGGTCGTACGGCAGGTTCTTGTAGAGGATGGTGTTGTAGACCAGCGGCGCGTTGACCGAGAGCAGGAAGGTGTAGCCGTCGGGCGCGGCCTTCGAGGCCTGGTCGGTGCCGCTGTTGCCGCCCGCGCCGGGCTTGTTCTCCACGATCAGCGGCTGGCCGATGCGCGCGGCGAGCTTGTCGTTGACGATGCGCGCGAGGATGTCGGGCGAGGCGCCCGCGGCGAAGGGCACGATCACGCGCACGGGGCGCTGCGGCCAGTCCTGGGCCTGGGCCGTCATGGCGATGGCGGCCGTGGCCGCGAGCACGAACAGGGTCTTCATGGCCGCGCCTCCACGTCCACCATGCCCAGGTGGTCCTGCTGCTCGCGCGCGATGAAGCCCGCGATCAATGCGCGATAGGCGGCCTCCACCACCTCGGGATAGGCGCCCTCCTGCTCGGCCAGCGCCCTCACCTTGTCGATGACTTCCTGCTGGCGCTGCGGCGCCGAGACCTGGAAGGCATCGCGCTTGAAACGCGCCGCGTCTTTCACGTAGCGGCCGCGCTCGGCCAGCAGCGCGACGATCCTGCGGTCGAGCGCGTCGATGTTCTCGCGCACCTCGGCGAGGTTGGCGCACAGCGGCCGGTAGGCCGGGTCGGTGAAGCGGCGCAGCGGCGCGCCGTGGGTCTCGGGTTCTTTGTCCTGCATGGCTCAGATCGGATAGATGATGGAATTCGGGATCATTTCGCTGTCGAACACGCACAGGCGCGACGCGAACTTCAGGCCCTCGGCCGTGGGCACGATGCGGTCGATGTAGCGGCCCACGTTGAACACGGTCGAGGGCCCGTCGAGCTTGGTGCGGAACACGGCGTAGTTGGCCTCGCTGTGGATGGCGCCGTCGTCGTCGACGCCGTGCACCACCGGCAGGCCGACCACGTGGCGCTGGTAGTACGGGTCGTGGAACAGCGTCTCCTGGATGCCGTAGACGCGGTCCTCGAGCATGCCGCGGCTCTCGAAGGACAGCGTGGCCAGCGGCAGGCCGCGCTCGTGGTTCTCACGCGGCTGCAGCCGGTAGCTGCACTGCTCGGTGAAGAAGGCCGGCCAAAGGCTCCACTGGCCCGAATCGACCGCATGGGCATAGGCCGCGTAGAGCCGGGCCAGCTCGAGGTAGGCGGCGGGGTCGAGCTGCTTCATGCGGCCTCCATCACTTCGCGCCAGTAGCGGTACATGCCGCGGATCAGCGTCTCGGTCACCATGTGGTCGGTGTTCTCGACCTCGCGCCCACCGAGCTCGGCCAGCGTGCGGTGGTAGGGCTTCTGCTCGAAGCCCTGCTGCGAGAACTCGATCACCTCGCCGTCGTCGGCCGACACGAAGCCCGCCGGCCCGAACAGGTTGGCCTGGCGCAGGCGGCGCTGCGTCATCTCCTCGCTGTCGTCCTCGAAGCCGAAATGGGTCCAGACGAAATCGAAGGCATCGTGGCCCACGGGCTGGATGTGGCGCGTCGACACGCTGTTGACCTGTTGCTGCAGGATCAGGCTCGGGAACAGCGTCATCATCACCGCGGTCGGCCCGCCCCACCAGGGCTCGGGCACGATGTCGAGGAAGCGCGGGTCCTTGAGCTGCATGCTCTCCTTGAAGCTGGAGACCTGCGTCACCTGCGCGGCCTTGCCCGCGCTGCCGCGCGTGGAGATCATCGCGGCGTGGCGCCCGCGCGCATCCATCTTGAGCTCCGACTTGTTGTCGGCGCGCCAGAGCCCGAAGGTCACGAACCAGGTATGGAGCAGGCCCGGGTGATACGGGTCCTTGATGTTCTCCTGCATCAGCTTCCAGTTGCCCGGGATGCGCTGGCGGCTGTAGCCGAGGATGGTGAGCTTGCGGCCGTCGAACAGCCGGTCGAAGTAGCGCAGGATCTCGGGGCCGAGGAAGTCCTCGAAGGATTCGATGTCGTGGTCGAAAGAGGCGAACACCACGCCGCCGCGCCGCGCGACCTTGAGCTTGTTGAGGCCGTTCTCCTCGAGCTTGAAATCCCCCGGCATGCCGCCGTTGACCTTGCCGTCCTGCTTCACGCCGCGGCGGAACGGCACGCCCTGCAGGTCGCCCTTGAGCGAGTAGTTCCACTGGTGGTAGGGGCAGACGAAGTCCTTGCGGTTGCCCTGGCGCTCGCGGCAGAACTGCATGCCGCGGTGCGCGCAGACGTTCTCCACCACGTGGATCTCGCCCTCCATGTCGCGCACCAGGATCACCGAGCGCTCGCCGACGGCGGTGCGCTTGAAGTCGCCGGGGTTCGGGATCTCGGCCTCGAGGCCGACGTAGCACCAGTGCTTCTCGTAGAAGAAGCGCTGCAGCTCCTTCCTGTGCAGTTCCTCGTCGGTGTAGGCCTTGAACGGGATGCGGCTGGTCTGCTCGTTCTCCCAGCGCAGCTCGATGGGGAACACGGCTTGCGTTGTCATCGCGGGTCTCCTTGTCTTTCCGGCAATTCTTCAGGTGCCTTGCAGGTAGAAGGCATCGGCATGGATCTGCTCGGGCGCGAGGCCGCGGCCGCGCACCAGTTGCGTCACGGCCTCGACCATCGGCGGCGAACCGCAGAGGTAGGCGCGCCAGCCCTCGAGGCTGCCGGGCCAGTCGGCGCGTATCGCGTCGGTGATCAGGCCGAGGCGCTGGCCGGCCTCGGCCGGGCCGGCGACCACCACCACCTGCACCGTCAGGCGCGGATGCAGCGCCTGCAGTTCGCGCAGTTCGGCGAGGCCATAGACGTCGGCCCCCGAGCGCACGCCGAGGTAGAGATGGATCGATTGCTGCGTGAGCCCGGCCTCGATGGCGCCGCGCACGATCGACAGGATCGGCGCCAGCCCGGTGCCGCCGGCCGCGCAGAGCATCGGCCCGCGGTGCTTCGTGCGCAGGTAGGCGGTGCCCAGCGGACCGCTGACGCGCACCGCGTCGCCCACGCGCAGCTGCTCGAACACATGCGCGGTGACGCGGCCACCGGGCACGCGGCGCACATGGAACTCGAGTTCGTCGTCGCGGCCGAGGCTCGCCATCGAGTACGGCCGCGCGAGTCCCGGCGCGAACTGCAATTGCGCGTACTGGCCGGGCGAGAACTCGAGCGGCTTGTTGGGCTTGAGGCGCAGGCGGCGGATGTCGTGGGTCAGCGTCTCGATGCCGGTCACCGTGGCCTTGAGCACCCGCGCCGGATGCACCACCACCTCGTCGGGATCGGGGATCTCGATCGCGCAGCTCTCGGTCAGGGTGGCCTGGCAGGCCAGCACGTAGCGCTCGCCCTGGCCGTCGGGACGGATGGCATCCTGGCCCGCGTCGAGCACCTGGCCCGACACCAGCTTGCAGCGGCAGGTGCCGCAGCGCCCGGCCATGCAGCTGTACGACACCGGCACATGGTGCTCGCGCAGCACCTCGAGCAGGTTCGCGCCGGGGCGGACCTCGAGCGTGCGGGCCAGGGGGTGGATGTGCAGGTCCATCGGATGTTCTTCTCGTGGGCGGGCGCGCTGCGCCGGTTGTCTCGGGGACGGATGATGCGCGGCCGTCTCCGATTGACCAATAGAATTCCGTGAATCCTCTTCATCACCGAAATGAATAAAGGTCCGGCATGCAGCTCAAGGACATCGACCTCAACCTGTTGCTGGTGTTCGACCGCATGCTGGCCGAGAAACGCGTGTCGGCCGTGGCCGCATCGCTGGGCCTGTCGCAGCCCGCGATCAGCAACGCGCTCGCGCGGCTGCGCAAGCTGCTGGGCGACGAGCTGTTCCTGCGCACCGCGCGCGGCATGGAGCCCACTCCCTTCGCGCTGCAGCTGGCCGAGCCGGTGGCCTATGCCATGGGCGCGCTGCACACCGCGCTCAACCAGCAGGTGGTGTTCGACCCGGCCACCAGCACGCGCGCCTTCGCGCTCGCGATGACCGACATCGGCGAGATCTACTTCACGCCGAAGCTGATGGCCGCGCTGTCGGCGGTTGCACCGGGCGTGACCATCAGCACCGTGCGCAACAACACCGCGACCAACCTGCGCGAGGAGCTCGAGGCCGGCCATGTCGACCTGGCGATCGGGCTGCTGCCGCAACTCAAGTCGGGCGTGTTCCAGCGCCGGCTGTTCCGCCAGCGCTATGTGTGCCTGTTCGCCGGCAGCCATCCGCTCGCGAAGAAGCGCAGCGTGTCGCTCAAGGATTTCGTCGCGGCCGACCACGTGCTGGTGCAGGCCGCGGGCACCGGCCACGGCAAGGCCGACGACGTGATGGCCGCGCAGGGCATCCAGCGGCGCATCCGGCTGCGCGTGCCGCACTTCGTGGCCATCGGCCACATCCTGCGTTCGGGCGACATGATCGCCACCGTGCCCGAGCGGCTCGCGCAGAGCATCGCCGAGCCCTTCGGGCTGGTGTGGCGCCCGCACCCGGTGGCGCTGCCGCAGATCGCGATCAACCTGTTCTGGCACGCCAAGCTGCACCGCGATCCGGGCAACCAGTGGCTGCGCGGCCTGTTGTTCGACCAGTTCGCCGACGGCGACTGAGCACGGTCTTCGGGTTCGGCGTACAAACACGGCCATCGCCCTTTTCCGCATCACGATGGCGCCCTCCCCCCGCATCCGGATCGCTCCCGGCACCGAAGGCATCGAACGCCTCGAGGCCCATCTGCACGGCCAGGCCTTCTCGCCGCACCGCCACGACACCTATGCGATCGGCATCACGCTCGCGGGCGTGCAGCGCTTTCGCTACCGCGGCACGCAGCAGCAGTGCTTGCCGGGCCAGTGCCACGTGCTGCATCCCGACGAGCTGCACGACGGCGGCGCGGGCACCGACGACGGCTTCGGCTACCGCATCCTCTACGTCGACCCGGCGCTGGTGCAGCGCGCGCTGCACGGCAAGCCGCTGCCCTTCGTGGCGCAGCCGGTGCTCGATGCGACGCGGCTGCGGGCCCTCGGCACGGGCCCGCGCACCGCGCGCGAGCTCTGGGACTTCGACGCCGCGATCGACGACGAGGTGCTGCGCACCGAGTTCGCGGTCGCGGTGGCGCAACTGCTGGCCAACGCCGCCACCGGGCAGCCCCAGGCACCCGGCTCGCTCGAACTCGCGGGCCTCACGCGCGTGCGCGACCACATCGCCGCCACGCCGACCGAGCGCCCCGCGATGGCGGCGCTCGAGCGCCTGGCCGGGCTCGACCGCTGGTCGCTCGCGCGCCAGTTCCGCGCGGCCTTCGGCACCAGCCCGAGCCGCTTCCGCACCTTGCGCCAGCTCGACGCGGTGCGCCAACTGCTGCGGCGCGGCAGCTCGCTGGCCGATGCGGCCGACGCGGCCGGCTTCGCCGACCAGAGCCACATGTCGCGCCAGTTCAAGCAGGCCTACGGCCTCACGCCCGCGCGCTGGAGCGCGGCGCTGGGCTGATCAGCGCGCGCCGGCGTCGGTGCGCGCCTCGATCGCGCGCACCACGGCCGCCATGTCGAGCGCGCCCAGGCCCAGCGCCTGCGTCTCGCCATAGAGCGCATGGCAGGCATCGAGCAGCGGCGAGGCCACGCCGGCCGCGCGCGCCGCCTCGGCCACCAGCCGGTTGTTCTTGAGCACGTCGGTGATCGAGGCCTGCACCTCGAAGTCCTGCGCGAGCAGCTTCTGCGCCTTCATGCGCGACACGGCGCTGGCCATCGGCCCGGCCTCGAGCACCGACACCAGCTTGCGCGTGTCGAGCCCGTGGCGGTCGGCGAAATGGAAGGCCTCCGCGAGGCCCGTGACCATGGTGATCAGGAACAGGTTGACCGAGAGCTTCATCAGCAGCGCCTGCGGCACCGGGCCGCAGACCACGGTCTCGTGGCACATGGGCTTGAGCAGCGGCCGCAGCGCTTCCACCGCGTCCGCGTCACCGGCCAGCATCGCCACCAGCTGCCCGGCCTCGGCCGGCTTGCGCGAACCCGAGACCGGCGCCTCGACATAGCGCCCGCCCGCGGCGCGGACCGCGTCGGCCAGCCCCTGCGAATACGCGGCCGAGGTGGTGCCCATGTGGACGATGGTGCGCCCCGCCACGTTGTCCGCGAAGGCCGGCGTGCCGCGGCCCAGCGCTTCGTCGATCGCCTCGCCGTGGGCCAGCATCAGGATCGCGATGCGCGTGCGGCGCAGCACCTGCGCGGGCGTGTCGGCGACCTGCGCGCCGGCTTCGCGCAGGGGCTCGGCGCGCGCGGGCGAGCGGTTCCACACGACGAGCGGCGTGCCCGCGCGCGCGAGGTTGAGCGCCATGGGCTGGCCCATGACGCCGAGTCCGATGAATCCGAGGGGTCCGATGTCAGTCAACCGCGTCTCCGTGAATGCATGAATGGATGGGGAATGGCGTGGCACCTTAGCCCTCGGCGCAGGCCGCGTCTTGAAGCTTTGTGCGGCGGCCACCTTCACGAAGCCTTCAGGGGAGGCGCAGCCTTTCTTCAGGCTCGGTTTCGAGAATGAACGCAACCAACGGCGCACCGCGTGCCGCCGTTGGCTCCCTTCTTTTTCATCCCACTTTTCCAGGCATTCCATGCATTCGAACCCCGCCTCGCTTCCGAAGACCTCGTCCCTGCGCACCGCCCTCCTCCTGTCCGCCCTGCTGCTGGGCGCCGCCGCGTCGATGAAGGCCGGTGCCGCCGAGTACGGCAAGGAACCCACGCGCCTGTACGTCGGCGGCGCCATCGGCCGCTCGAGCTACAGCCTGCCCTCGTCTTCGCGCGTGCCCGTGCCCTGGGGCGGCGAGAAGAACAGCAAGAGCGGCACCGCGTTCAAGGTCTATGGCGGCTACCGCTTCACCGACACCTTCGGCGTGGAAGGCGGCTATGCGCGGCTGGGCCGCGTGAAGCAGTGGAACACCAGCTACAGCGTGTTCGGCGCGAACTCGGTGCTCGAGAACGGCACCGGCCAGGTGTTCTACGCGGCCGCCACCGCGCGGCTGCCGCTGGGCGAGTCGTTCGCGCTCAACGGCCGGCTCGGCGTGGCGCACGGCCGGGTCTCGGCCGGCAACAACCACCGCCTGTTCGGCGGCGAGAGCATCGGCGGCAACGGCACCGGCCTCATGGCCGGCTTCGGCGCCGAGTACGCCGTGACGCGCAATCTCTCGATCACCGCCGACTACGACTACTTCGGCAAGGTCTCGAAGCACGCCAAGGCCGGCCTGCTGACCGTGGGCGTGCGCGCGAACTTCTGACGCCGGCGTCAGCCCGGCAGCGCCCAGCGGCCCAGCACCTCGTGCACGCCCTCGGCGCGCCGGCTGTCGATCAGCGCGAAGCTCGCGGCGGTCCAGCGCACCGGCTCGACCGTGGCCGGCTCCATCGCGCCGCGCATGTACGACACCGTGAGGTGCGGCGTGAAGGCGCGCTTGGGCGCGAAGCCCGCATCGGCCAGCACCTCGCCCAGGCGCTGCCTGAAGGCCGCGAGCGCGGCCACCTCGGCGTTCTCGCCGCCGAGCAGCACGCAGGCACCCTTGGCGAAGCGCATCGCGCTGTCGAACGCCACCTCGAAGCACGGCAGGTGCAGCCGCGAGGCGGCCGCGATCGCGAGCTCGACCTTGTCGCGCGGCAACTCGTCGTGCTCACCCAGGTCATGCAGCGTGACGTGCAACCGGTCGGGCTCCACATGCATGGCGCGGAGGTCCCGTTCCGCATGCCATTGCGCGCTCCAGGCCGCGATGCGCGCGGCATCTTCCTCGCCGGGATGGATCGCGAAGAACAGCACATGCGCCGGCGGCGGCTTGCGCGGCGCGCGTTCGCCGGGCGTGGCGCGGCTGCGCGTGCGCAGCGGTGGCGGCGGTGCGTCGATGCCGGGCAGCAGCAGTTGCTGTTCGCTCGCGGGGGCGGTGCGGCGGGACTTCATGCGCGTCGGCCCTCGTGCGGGGACGTGGGCGCGCGGCGGCAGGTGTGGCGGATGGCGGCAGTCAAGCGTGGGGGCGCGTGCGGTGGCGGTCGAGGGCCGCACGGCGGATGGCATTCGTTGGGGGGCTGAATGGTACAGATGCCCGGCGCGATCCGGGACCGCCGCGCGAAGAAATTTCAGCGCGCCGCGTCGATCGCCGGGCCCGTCCATTCGCGCACGAAGGACTCGGGCGCACGGCGCTCGGGCGCGCGCGTCGCCTCCTTCGCCGTACCGACGTAGAGGAAGCCCAGCAGCCGGTCCGCCTCGCCCAGGCCCAGCGCGCGCTGCACCCGCGGGTCGTAGCTGTTGAGCCCCGTGGCCCAGAAGCCGCCATAGCCCAGCAGGTGCAGCGCATTGAGCATGTTCATCGCGGCGGCGCCGACCGCCAGCACCTGCTCGGACTCGGGGATCTTGTGCGGCGCCAGCACGTGCGCGCAGAGCGCGATCAGCAGCGGCGCGGCCATCGCCTTGTTGCGGAAGCGCTCGCCGTCTTCTTCGGGATCGCGTTGCCGCGCGGCTCGTGCGAACACTTCGCCGAGCGCGATGCGGGCATCGCCGCGGATGGTGATGAAGCGCCAGGGTTGCAGTTGGCCGTGGTCGGGTGCGCGCAGCGCGGCCTGGAAGACGAGGTCGAGCTCCCGCTGCGGCGGTGCGGGATCGGTCAGCGGCCAGGGCGAATGGCGTTGCAGCAGCAGGTCGAGCGCTTCGCGCTGGCTCGGGCGAAGCATGGCGGTATCCGGGTGCATCTCGGCGTCCTTTGACTTTGAAACGAGGGGATCGCCGCGCCGATGGCAGATGCTGAAGGGCTTCAGGGGCGGGCTGGCCTCGCGACGGGTGCGAGGTGGCTGGCATCGGGCGCTTCGCGCGGGACGGCGGGAGCGCTGCACCATCGTTCGACGGGGCGACGAACAGGCGGCCATCGTATCGGCGGCGCATTGCCCGCGCACGGGGTGCGTGTAAGGCGGCTTGCTTCAGTCCTCGTCCAGCGCCGCGAAGCGCTCCGCCAGGAAGTCCACCAGCGCCCGCACCGCCGGCAGCAGCCCGCGCCGCGAAGCGAACACCGCGTGGATGATCTCGCGCCGCGGCGCCCAGCCCTGGATCACGTGGATCAGCTCGCCGCGCGCGATCTGCTCGCGCACCATCATCGAGGGCAGCTGCACGACGCCCACGCCCGCGAGGGCCGCGGCGCGCAGCGCCAGCATGCTGCGCGTGACGAGGCGCGGCTGATGGCGAATGGCCGCCTGCGCGCCATCGGGCCCGATCAGGGTCCACACATGCTCGTGCTGCGGCAGGCCCAGGTCCATGCTCGGCAGGCCGCCAAGGTCGGCGGGCACGCGCGGGATGCCGCCCGACAGCAGTTGCGGATGCGCGACCAGGCACTGCCCGCGCTCGGCGAGCACGCGCATCACGAGCTCGCTGTCCTCGATCGGCGGCGGCCGCACGCGAATGGCCACGTCGACGCCCTCGCCCACCACGTCGACGCGGCGGTTGGTTTCCTCGAGGTGGATCTGCACGCGCGGGTACGCGACCATGAAGGCGGCCACCATGTCGCCGATGCGCGTGTCGAGCAGCGCCACCGGGCAGGTCATGCGCACCACGCCGCGCGGCTCGGCATGGGTCAGCGCGATGGCCTCGTCGGCTGCCTCGGCCTCGACCAGCATCGCCTTGCAGTGGCCGTAGTAGGTCTGGCCCGGCTCGGTGACGGCGAAGCGCCGCGTCGAGCGCTGGATCAGGCGCGTGCCCAGGCGCTCCTCGAGCAGCGCGATGCGCCGGCTGAGCTTGGACTTGGGCATGCCCAGCGCGCGGCCCGCGGGCGCGAAGCCGCCGTGGTCCACCACCTGCACGTAGTAGTAGAGGTCGTTCAGGTCCTTCATCGCTCGCACACCTCATCGTTCACAGAATAGAACGCTGATGGCAAATATCGCCATCTACCGCATTCATCGTTCAACCCATATTCTCTATCCATCGGCCAGGACCCTCGTCCTGGCGACGCAAGGAGATGAAGATGAAGAAGGTTCTCGGTGTCTACAGCGCCCCTCGCACGCACTGGGTGGGCGACGGTTTTCCGGTGCGCTCGCTGTTCGACTACGACGGCCTGGGCAAGCACCTGAGCCCGTTCCTGCTGCTCGACCATGCGGCGCCGACCGCCTTCGAACCGGCCGTCCGCCCGCGCGGCGTGGGCCAGCATCCGCACCGAGGTTTCGAGACCGTGACCATCGTCTACCAGGGCGAGGTCGAGCATCGCGACTCCACCGGCGCGGGCGGCCTGATCGGCCCGGGCGACGTGCAATGGATGACCGCCGGCGGCGGCATCCTGCACGAGGAGTTCCACTCGCGTGCCTTCACCGAGCGCGGCGGCACGATCGAGACGGTGCAGCTCTGGGTCAACCTGCCCGCGAAGGACAAGATGGCCGAGCCCGGCTACCAGACCCTGCTCGACGCGCAGATCCCGTCGGTGGACCTTCCCGAAGGCGCGGGCCGGGTGCGCGTGATCGCCGGCGCGTTCGACGGTCACCGCGGCCCGGCGCGCACCTTCACGCCGATGGACGTGTGGGACCTGCGCATCGCCCAGGGCCGCACCGGTCGCTTCGAGGCGAAGGAAGGCCGCACGCTGGCGCTGGTCGTGCTGCATGGCACGGTGCTGGTCAATGGCGAGACGATCGCGCGCGAAGGGCAACTGGTGCACCTGGCCACCGCCGGCAGCGGCGTGGAGATCGAGGCCAACAGCGACGCGACGGTGCTGTGGCTGTCGGGCGAACCGATCGACGAGCCCGTGGTGGGCTACGGCCCGTTCGTGATGAACAGCGAGGCCGAGATCCGCCAGGCCATGGCCGACTTCAACAGCGGCCGCTTCGGGCGCATGCCGGCCTGAGCGATCGAGCCCCCGCGTTTCGGGAAGACGCGGGGGCTTTTTTCAGGGGCCGTCGCCAGCCCGCAGATCCGACTCGCGCGTCACCGTCTTGGCCAGCAGCCTCAAGGTGCTCGCGCAGGCGGCGACCGCCTCGGACAGCACGCCGCTGCGCCGGTAGGCCAGCCCCAGGTCCATCGACGGCACCGCGCCCGCCATCGCCGTGCGGCGGATGCGCCCGCCGTCGTGCGACCACGGGCGGAACACCAGGTCCGACAGGATCGTCACGCCGACGTTCTGCGCGACCAGGCTGCGCACGGCCTCGATCGACTTGGTACGGAACACGACCTTGGGCGCGAGCTTCGCCGCGCCCCAGTAGCGGCCCACGGTCTCCACGTGCTCGTCCATGTCGAGCAGCACGAAGGGCAGCTCCGCGATCTCCTTCAATGACACCGACTGCCCGGTCGCCAATGGATGGTCGAGCGAGGTCCACAGGCGCCGCTGCGACTTCAGCAGGTTCTCGCGCCGGATGTCGGGCGCCTGCGAGAGGTTCGAGACCAGCACCACGGCCAGGTCGAACTCGCCGCTGCGCAGCCCCGCCTCGATCTCCTCGCGGTTGCGCTCGACCGGTTCGAACTCGATCAACGGCAACTGCCGGCGCATGGCGCCGATGATCTTCGGCAGCATGTATTCGGACACCGTGTCCGTGATGGCGATGCGCACGCGCCCTTCGACCGAGGACGCCGAGCCGTGGGTCTCCTCCACCGCTACTTCGAGCGTGCGCAGGATGTGCTGCGCGTGGCGCAGGAAGCCTTCGCCATGCACCGTGAGCCGCAGCCCGTCGGAATGCCGCGTGAAGAGCTGGACCTTCAGCGCGGTCTCGAGATTGCGCAGCGAGGTCGTCAACGAAGGCTGGCTCACGTAGCAGCGCTGCGCCGCGCGCGAGACTTGGCCCGTGTGGGCCGTGGCGACGAAGTGCTGCAGCTGCTTGATCGTGATCGACATAGATCGATCCTATATCACTCTATTGATATTCAATATTTGAATTGGCGCAGGCATTCGCCCATAGTCGCCCCGCACGACATTCCGGGCGCGAAAGACGCCCCAGGCCCAGCCACTGGAGACACCATGCCCTCGACATCAAGAACAGCCCCTGGGCAAGACGCCCTGCTCCCTTCCGCCGCGCACCCTGGCCCTGCGGGTCCCGGCCTGCTGAGCCGACTGGGCCTGCGCTTCACCGCCTGGGCCGAGCGCTGGTTCCCCGATGCCTACGTGTTCGCGGCCATCGCGGCGGCGGTGGTCGCGGTCGCGGCGCTGCTCAATGGATCGAGCCCGCTGGTCGTGGCCAAGTCCTTCGGCGACGGCTTCTGGAGCCTGATCGTCTTCACGATGCAGATGGCGCTGGTCGCGATCGGCGGCTACGTGGTGGCGACCTCGCCGCCGGCCGCGCGCTTCATCGGTCGCCTGGCATCGGTGCCCGTGTCGGGGCGCCAGGCCATCGCCTACGTGGCGGCGATCAGCATGATCCTGTCGCTGTTCAACTGGGGCATCTCGCTGATCTTCAGCGCGCTCTACGTGCGCGCCCTGGCGCGCCGGACCGAACTGCGCATGGACTACCGCGCCGCCGGCGCGGCCGCCTATCTCGGGCTGGGCGCGACCTGGGCGCTCGGCCTGAGCTCCTCGGCGGCTCAGCTGCAGGCGAACGCCGCCAGCCTGCCCAAGAGCATCCTCGACATCACCGGCGTGATCCCGTTCAGCCAGACCATCTTCCTGTGGCAATCGATGGTGATGGCGCTGGTGCTGATCACCGTCTCGGTCGCGATCGCGCTGTGGTCCGCACCGACGGCCGAGAGCGCGGTCACGGCGCAGGAGCTGGGCATCGACCTGGCCGAGGCCAAGCCGGCAACGGACGCGACCGCCGCGCGGCGCCCCGGCGAATGGCTCGAACGCAGCCCGCTGCTCACGCTGCTGCTGTGCGCGCTCGGCTTCGGCTGGCTCGCGCAGGAGTTCATGGCCAAGAGCCCGCTGATCGCGATCGCGGGGCTCAACACCTACAACCTGCTGTTCCTGATGATCGGCATGCTGCTGCACTGGCGCCCGCGCAGCTTTCTCGACGCGGTGTCGCGCTCGGTGCCCTCGACCGCGGGCGTGATCATCCAGTTTCCGCTCTACGGCGCCATCGCGGCCATGCTGACCGCTGCCAAGGGCGACGGCGGCCACACGCTGTCGGACCGCATCGCGCACCTGTTCGTGAGCATCTCCAGCGTCGACAGCTTCGCGGTGGTGATGGGCGCGTACTCCGCCATCCTGGGCTTCTTCATTCCCTCGGGCGGCGGCAAGTGGATCATCGAGGCGCCCTACGTCATGCAGGCGGCCAACGAACTCAAGGTCCACCTCGGTTGGGCGGTGCAGGTCTACAACGCGGCCGAGGCGCTGCCCAACCTGATCAACCCGTTCTGGATGCTGCCGCTGCTGGGCGTGCTCTCGCTGAAGGCGCGCGACATCGTCGGCTTCACCTTCCTGCAGCTGCTCGTCCATGCGCCGCTGGTGCTCTTCATGCTGTGGTTCCTGGGCCGCACGCTGAGCTACGTGGCACCCGTGATGCCCTGAACGGACCGGGCACTCGAATGGACGCGGCCACGACGCAAACCAAGCCCGGCTACTGCACGCTCTGCCGCTCGCGCTGCGGCACGCTCAACGAGGTGCGCGGCGACATGCTGGTGTCGGTGCGGCCCGACACGGCACACCCGACCGGCCAGGCGATGTGCATGAAGGGCAAGGCCGCGCCCGAGCTCGTGCACAGCCCGCATCGCGTGCTGCATCCCATGCGCCGCACGCGGCCCAAGGGCGACCCGGATCCGGGCTGGGTGCGCATCGGCTGGGAAGAGGCGCTGGCCGAGACCGCCAGGCGCCTGGGGGCCATCAAGGCCGAGAGCGGTGCCGAATCGGTGGTGTTCGCGGTCACCACGCCGAGCGGCACGCCGCTGTCCGACAGCATCGACTGGATCGAGCGCTTCGTGCGCCTCTTCGGCAGCCCCAACATCTGCTACGCGACCGAGGTCTGCAACTGGCACAAGGACTTCGCCCATGCCTTCACCTTCGGCTGCGGCATGCCGCCGGCCGACTATGCGCAGGCCGAGCTGATCGTGCTGTGGGGCCACAACCCCACCAACACCTGGCTGGCCCAGGCCAACGCCATCGCGAAGGGCCGCGCGAAAGGCGCGCGGATGATCGTGGTCGATCCGCGCCCCACGGCGCTGGCGCGCCAGGCCGAGGTGTGGCTGCCGGTGCGGCCCGGCACCGACGCGGCGCTCGCGCTCGGGCTGATCCGCCTGTTGATCGAGGACGACCGCTTCGATGCGGCCTTCGTGCGCGACTGGACCAATGCGCCGCTGCTGGTGCGCGACGACGACGGGCATCTGCTGCGCGAGCGCGACCTGCGGCCCGATGCCGGGGGCGACCGCTTCATGGTCTGGAGCGATGCGGACCAGGGGGCAGTGCCTTACGACACCGCTCGGGCCGCACGAGCTCAAGGCTCGGCTCACTTCCGCCTGCGCGGTGCGGTCACGGTGACGATGGAGAACGGCCAGCGCCTCGCGTGTCGCCCGGCCTTCGATCTGCTGGCGCAGGCCTGCGCCGCCTGGACGCCGCAAGAAGTGGAACGCATCACCGGCGTGCCCGAAGCCCCGCTGCGCGCCGCGGCCGAGCTGTTCGGCGGCGGGCACCGCACGGCCTATCACGCCTGGACCGGCATCGGCCAGCACACCAACGCGACCCAGTCGGAACGCGCGGTCGCCATGCTGTACGCGCTGTGCGGCAGCTTCGATCGCATCGGCGGCAACCGCGTGCGCATCGGTCCGCGCGTCAACACGGTCAATGCGCTCTCGCTGCTGCCCGCTGCTCAGCGCGCGAAGGCGCTCGGCTTGAAGGAACGGCCGATCGGCCCGCCCGCCCATGGCTGGGTGACCGCGCGCGACACCTATCGCGCGATCGTCGAGGGCGAGCCCTACAAGGTGCGCGCGATGATGGCCTTCGGCACCAACCTCCCGGTCTCGCAGGCCGACACCGCGCTCGCGCAGCAGGCGCTGGCGCAGCTCGAGTTCCACGTGCACTGCGACCTGTTCGAGACGCCGGCCGCGCGCTACGCCGACATCCTGCTGCCGATCGACACGCCCTGGGAGCGCGAGGGCCTGCGCATCGGCTTCGAGATCGACGACCGCGCGGCCGGCTGGGTGCAACTGCGCCAGCGCATGGTGGCGCCGCGCGGGGAGTCGCGCTCCGACAACGAGGTGCTGTTCGATCTCGCGCAACGCCTCGGCATGGGTGACGCATTCTTCGACGGCAGCCTGGAGGCCGGGTGGAACCACATTCTCGAGCCACTGGATCTCACGGTGGCGCAGCTGCGCGAACGGCCCGAAGGCGTGGCCTGCGACATCGACGCGGGCGAGCGGAAGTACGCGCGCGAAACGCTCACCGGCGTGCGAGGCTTCGACACGCCCACGCGCCGCGTCGAGCTCTATTCCGAAACCCTGCTGCGCCACGGCCAGCCGCCCGTGGCGAGCTTCGTCGAGCCCGCGGACACGCCGCGCGACGCCAGGGCGACCGGACAGGGCCGCTTCCCCTACGTGCTGAGCTCGGCCAAGAACGGTCTCTACTGCCACAGCCAGCATCGCAGCCTGCCCTCGCTGCGCAGGCGCGCGCCCGAGCCGGTGGCCGAGCTGAGCCCCGCGCTCGCGCAGGCCAAGCACATCGTCGACGGCGACTGGCTGCGCATCCGCACGCGCGTGGGCGAGGCCCGCTTCGTCGCGCGCATCACGCCCGACCTGGCCGACGACCTCGTCGTGGCCGAGTTCGGCTGGTGGCAGGGCTGCAGCGAGCTGGACCGCGAGGGCCTGCCGGTCGATAGTGCGTCGAGCAGCAATTTCAATGCGCTGATCTCGGCCGACCATTGCGACCCGGTCAGCGGCTCGGTGCCGCACCGTTCCTTTCTCTGCGACATCGAACGCGATCCCGCCACGGCGTTGCGACAGCGCGCATGGACGGGCACGCGCCGCTTTCGCATCGAAGAACTGCGGCCCGAGGCCGAGGGCGTGCTGGGCATCCACTTCGAGCCCGTCGACGATGGCGCCCTGCCCGACTACCGGCCCGGCCAGCATGTCGAACTCAAGCTCGATCTGGGCGATGGCACGCCGGTCTCGCGAGCCTATTCGCTCACCGGTGCGGCCGAGCAAGAGGATCGGCGCGGCTACAGCATCGCGGTGCGGCACCAGCGCGGCCGCGCGGCCGACGGCACGCCGTACCAGGGGCGCATGTCGGGCCACCTGCATCGCGAGCTGAAGCTCGGCGACACGGTCGAGCTGCGGGCACCGTCGGGTGGCTTCGTGATTCCGCGCCGTTCGTCCCAGCCGCTGGTGCTGTTCGCGGGCGGCATCGGCATCACGCCGTTCATCAGCCTGCTCGAGTCGCTGCCCGATGGCGCCGAAGGCCCCGCGATCCGGCTCTACTACGCCAACCAGAACAGCGCGACGCACGCCTTCCGCGAACGCATCGCACACCACCGCGCGCGCCTGCCCCGACTGCAGGTGATCGACCACTACAACGCACCGCTGCCCGAGGACCGCCTCGGCATCGACTACCAGTCGGACCGCTACATCGATGCCGGCGTGGTGGACGACGCGCTGATTGCGCAGCGGGCGCGCTTCTACCTGTGCGGGCCGCCCGCGATGATGGACAGCGTCATCGCGGGACTGGTGGCGCGCGGCGTTCCGCGCTTCGACATCTTCAGCGAGGTGTTCCGTTCGCCCGCCGCGCCACCGACCGACGGTCCCCAGCAGTTCGATGTCCGCTTCACGCGCTCGGGCCGCGGGCCGGCCACGTGGACGCCCAGGCAGGGCAGCTTGCTGAGCTTCGGCGAATCGCTGGGCCTGCAACTGCCCAGCGGCTGCCGCGTGGGGCAATGCGAAAGCTGTGCCGTGCGCGTGATCGCCGGCAAGGTCGCGCACCTGCATGGCCGTGAACCCGAAGACCCGGCCGTGTGCCTGACATGCCAGGCCGTGCCGCTCGAAGACCTCGTGCTCGATGCATGAGCCCCGCCCTCCGTTTCCACCCCGCCGCCCCATGAGAACCATCGATACCGAAACCACCCGCCGCGCCCTGCGCTTCGAGCGCCTGATCCCCGCGCTGCGCGACATGTTCGTCGCCGGCTGCGAAGTGCCGTTGCGGCATGTACACACGCTCCAGAACCAGGCTCCACAAGCGGGCGGAACCGTGCTGATCATGCCGGCGTGGCAGGAGGGCCGCTACCTGGGCATCAAGACGGTGAACATCTTCCCGGGCAATGCCGAACGCGGCCTGCCCGGGCTGTTCTCGACCTACACGCTCTACGACGCAAGCACGGGCGAGCCGCTGGCGCAGATCGATGGCAACGAGATCACCTCGCGCCGCACCGCCGCCGCGTCGGCCCTCGCCGCCTCCTACCTCGCACCCGTGGAAGCGCGCAGCCTGCTCGTCGTCGGTTGCGGCCGTGTCGGTGGCCTCGTTCCCGAGGCGTTTCGCACCGTGCGGCCGATCGAGCGCATCGCGGTCTGGGATCGCAACGAAGCGGCGGCGAAGGAACTCGCCGCGCGCCTCCAAGCGCAAGATATCGATGCGTTCGTCGCCACCGACCTCGCCCAGGCCGCGAGCGAAGCCGACATCGTGAGCTGCGCCACGCTCGCGACGCAGCCGGTGATCGAGGGCGCCTGGCTGCGGCCGCACAGCCACCTCGACCTGATCGGCAGCTTCACGCCGCAGATGCGCGAGGCCGACGACGCCGCGTTCGTCGGCGCGAAACTCTTCATCGACACGCGGGAGGCGCTGCAGAAGAGCGGCGAGCTGCTCGGTCCGATGTCGCGCGGCGTGTTCGCGGCCACGGACGTTGCGGGAGAGTTGGCCGACCTCGCAGCCGGCCGGGTCCAGGGACGAACAGAGACCGATGGACGGACCGTCTTCAAGGCCGTTGGCACGGCGCTCGAGGACCTCGCGGCGGCGATCCTCGTCTACGAGAGCGTTGAAACCGCGTGAGGAGCGGGGTTTCGACCTCCGCACCAAATTGACAAAATAGATCAATACTGTAAAGTTCGACGCCTGTCCTCACGGACCGGCGGCCGAGCTTCGCGGCGCGTCGACCGGCGGGGACCTTGAACATCCACCCTCACCGTCGAGTTCGCCCCATGCCTTCGCTGTCCCCGATCTCCTTCGGCCTTGCCGGAGCGCCCCGCTGATGGCTGCCACCCCCGACCGGCGCGTCGCGATCATGGAGGCCGCGATCGGCGTCTTCCTGCGCTACGGCTACCGCAAGACCTCGATGGACGACCTCGCGCGCGCCGCCGGCATCTCGCGCCAGGGCCTCTACCTGCACTTCAGCGCGAAGGACGAACTCTTCAAGCAGGCCGTCACCTGGTTCGCGGAATGCGGCCTCGCGGCCATGCGGGCCGCGCTGGCGCGCGAGGAGCTGCCGATCGAGGAGCGGCTGGTCGGCGCCTTCGCGGCGCTGCACGCGCAGAACGACGGTTCGCAGATGTCGCTCGAGCACATGAACGAGATCGTCGCGACCGCGCGCGAGCTGGTCGGCCCGGTGCTCGAGGAGTTCGACCAGGCCGTCCCCAAGGAACTGGCGCGCGCCATCCAGTCCAGCGGCGACGCCGTGCCCTGGCGCGGCGCCGGCCTCACGGCCAAGGCGCTGGCGCAGCACCTGTATGCCGCCTCGCACGGCCTCAAGCACTACGCCCGCACGCCGGCCGAGTACCAGGCCGGCATCCGCACCGCCGTGCGCCTCGTCTGCGGCCGTCCCGGCCCGGCGGCCGGCGCCTGAGCCCCTTCCACCTGTTCACGAACGGAGTCCTCGCCATGTCCACCTTCTCGCTTTGCGCCTGCGGCTCGCGCCCCACGGCCCATCCCCAGTCGCCGCAGCAGCGCGACGGCGTCTATCGCAATGTCGTGCCGCGCGCGCCGATGGGTTTCCTGAAGACCGTGGCGATCGGCTGGCGGGTCCTGACCGGCAAGAGCGACACCACCGTGCCGAGCACCCCGATCCCGGTGCGGCCGCTGACGACCGCGGCCCTGCTGGCGGCGCCGGACCGCAGCCTCTACCGCCTCGGCCATTCGACCCTGCTGCTCAAGCTCGACGGCGAGTTCTGGCTCACCGACCCCGTGTTCTCCGAGCGCGCGTCGCCGGTGCAATGGGCCGGCCCCAAGCGCTTTCATGCGCCGCCGATCGACATCGACGACCTGCCTCCGATCAAGGGCGTGATCCTCTCGCACGACCACTTCGACCACCTGGACCGCGCCGCCATCGCGCGGCTCGCGCCGAAGGTCGAGGTGTTCGTCACGCCGCTCGGCGTGGGCGACCGCCTGATCGGCTGGGGCGTCGACCCGGCGCGGGTGCGGCAGCTCGACTGGTGGGACGAGACCATCGTCGGCGGCATCCGCCTCGCGGCCGTGCCCGCGCAGCATTTCTCGGGCCGCACCCTGCTCGACGAGGACCGCACCCTGTGGGCTTCATGGGTGATCCTGGCCGGCGACCTGCGGCTCTTCTTCAGCGGCGACACCGGCTACCACGCCGACTTCAAGACCATCGGCGATCGCTACGGTCCCTTCGACGTGACCATGCTCGAGACCGGCGCCTACGACAGGCAATGGGCCGACGTCCACATGCAGCCCGAGCAGACGCTGCAGGCCCATCTGGACCTGCGCGGGCACTGGCTGCTGCCGGTGCACAACGGCACCTTCGACCTGGCGATGCATGCGTGGAACGAGCCGTTCGAGCGCATCCAGGCGCTGGCACAGGCTCGCGATGTGAAGCTGGCCACGCCGGTGATGGGAGAACGGGTGGCGCTGGAGGCGCCGCGCACTGGGCGTGCGTGGTGGGTGGCCGGCGGAAACTGAGGGGTATCACGGCGTCGGCATTGAGATATCGGTAAATTTCGATATGATCGACGCATGGAACTGCTCGAAGTCTTCAAGGCCCTCTCGAACCGGACGCGCCTCGACATCCTGAAGGGCTTGAAGGATCCCGCGAAGAACTTCCCTCCGCAGGACGAAGGCGACGTCCTGACGGTGGGCGTCTGCGTCAGCAGCATCCAGGAAGGCGTCGGGCTGTCGCAGTCGACGGTGTCGGACTACCTGGCGACCCTGCAGCGAGCGGGCCTGGTCGAAGTCAGGCGCATCGGCCAGTGGACCTACTACAAGCGCAACGAGGCAACCATCAGCGCCCTTGCCGAGCTCATCGGCAAGGAGCTTTGACTTTTTTACCCTGAAACATCGGAAATTCCCGATATCCCTTTTTATAGAAATGAAGGACATGCCATGAAAGCCCTGAGACTCACATCGTTCGGTGGCCCCGAATCGTTCGAACTGTGCGACCTGCCCCGCCCTGTGCCCCATGCGGGACAGGTCCTGGTCCGGGTCCATGCGACCTCGATCAATCCGCTCGATTACCAGGTCCGACGCGGCGACTATCCCGACCTGGTGCCACTGCCGGCCATCACCGGGCACGATGTATCGGGTGTGGTCGAAGAAGTCGGGCCGGGCGTGACGGCCTTCTCTCCGGGAGACGAGGTCTGGTACACGCCGCAAATCTTCGACGGGCCGGGCAGCTATGCCGAGTACCACGTCGCCGCCCAAGGCATCGTCGGCAAGAAGCCCTCCTCGCTGAGCCATCTCGAGGCGGCGAGCCTGACCCTGGTGGGTGGCACGGCGTGGGAAGCGCTGGTCGTGCGCGCGGCGCTCAGGGTGGGCGAAAGCATCCTGGTGCACGGCGGCGCGGGAGGCGTCGGCCATGTGGCGATCCAGCTCGCCAGAGCCATCGGAGCCCGGGTGTTCACGACAGTGCGCGAAGCCAACTTAGAGTTCGCACGCAGCCTGGGTGCCGACGTGCTCATCGACTACGAGAAGGAGGACTACGTCGACGCCGTCCTGCGCGAGACGGGTGGCCGCGGCGTCGATGTCGTGTTCGACACCATCGGCGGCGACACCCTGTCGCGCAGCCCCGACGCCCTGGCCCAACTGGGCCGCGTCGTCAGCATCGTGGACATCGCACGGCCGCAGAACCTCGTCCAGGCCTGGGGCAAGAACGCGAGCTACCACTTCGTCTTCACGCGACAGAACCGCGGCAAGCTCGATGAGTTGAGCGCCTTGATCGAGCGCGGGCAGCTACGGCCGCACGTGGGCGCCGTCTATTCGCTGGCCGACATTCCGCTTGCCCATGCGCGGCTGGAAAGTCCCAACAACGGGGTGCGAGGAAAGATCGCGATTACGGTCGGGTCATAGGTCTCTTGAAGGCCGATGGGGTTTTCTTCGCGGGCGACAGTCCGCGAAGGACCCGACCTCACTCCCACTCGATCGTCGCCGGCGGCTTGCTGGACACGTCGTAAGTCACCCGGTTGATCCCCCGCACCTCGTTGATGATCCGCCCCGACACCTTCTTGAGCAGCGCATACGGCAGCTCGGCCCAGTCGGCGGTCATGAAGTCGCTGGTCTGCACGGCACGCAGCGCGACGACGTAGTCGTAGGTGCGGCCGTCGCCCATCACGCCGACGCTCTTCACCGGCAGGAACACGGTGAAGGCCTGGCTCGTGAGGTCGTACCAGGTCTTGCCGGTCTCGGCGTCGGTGAAGTTGCGCAGCTCCTCGATGAAGATGGCGTCGGCGCGGCGCAGCAGGTCGGCGTATTCCTTCTTCACTTCGCCGAGGATGCGCACGCCCAGGCCCGGACCGGGGAACGGGTGGCGGTAGACCATCTCGGGCGGCAGGCCGAGCGCGACGCCGAGTTCGCGCACCTCGTCCTTGAACAGGTCGCGCAGCGGCTCGAGCAGCTTCAGGCCCAGCTGCTCGGGCAGGCCGCCGACGTTGTGGTGGCTCTTGATGGTGACGGCCTTCTTGCTCTTGGCGCCGCCGCTCTCGATGACGTCGGGGTAGATGGTGCCTTGCGCGAGGAAGGTGGCGCCCTTGTGGCCGCCGTCGCCGGCCTTGAGCTTGGCGGCTTCCTGCTTGAACACGGTGACGAACTCGCCGCCGATGATCTTGCGCTTGGCTTCGGGGTCGCTCACGCCGGCGAGCTTGCCGAGGAACAACTCGCTGGCATCGACGCGGATGACCTTGGCGTGCAGCTTGCCCTCGAACATCTCCATGACCATGTCGCCCTCGTTGAGGCGCAGCAGGCCGTGGTCGACGAAGACGCAGGTGAGCTGGTCGCCGATGGCGCGATGGATCAGCGCGGCGGCCACGCTCGAATCGACGCCGCCCGACAGGCCGAGGATGACCTCCTCGTCGCCCACCTGCTCGCGGATCTTCTGCACGGCCTCGGCGATGTGGTCGCGCATGACCCAGTCGGGCTTGGCCTCGCAGATGCCGAGCACGAAGCGCTCGAGGATGGCCTTGCCCTGCACGGTGTGAGTGACCTCGGGATGGAACTGCACGGCGTAGTAGCGGCGCGTCTCGTCGGCCATGCCGGCGATGGGGCAGCTGTCGGTGCTGGCCATGAGCTTGAAGCCCGGCGGCAGCTCGGTGACCTTGTCGCCGTGGCTCATCCACACGTTGAGCATGCCGTGGCCTTCGGGCGTGGTGAAGTCGGCGATCTCCTCGAGCAGCGCGGTGTGGCCGTGGGCGCGCACGGCGGCGAAGCCGAACTCGCGCTTGTGGCCGCCCTCGACCTTGCCGCCGAGCTGGTGCGCCATGGTCTGCATGCCATAGCAGATGCCGAGCACGGGAATGCCGAGGTCGAACACGGCCTGCGGGCACTTGTCGGTGGTCTCCTCGTACACGCTGGCATGGCTGCCCGAGAGGATCACGCCCTTGAGATGGCCGTCGGCGGCGTACTCGCGCACCCACTCGTCGCTGACGTCGCAGGGATGCACTTCGCTGAGCACATGGGCCTCGCGCACGCGGCGCGCGATGAGCTGGGTGACCTGCGAGCCGAAATCGAGGATGAGGATCTTGTCGTGTTGCATGGGCTGGGACTCAGAGCGTTGAGATGTCGAACAGCCGGACGCCCGCTTGCGGCGCGGCCTGGATGAGTTGCTCGTCGAAGGTGGCGAGCGGAAGACCGAGCGAGCGCGCGAGCCAGAGGTAGCCCGCGGCATAGAGCGACACGCCGGCATCGATGGCGACGGCGAGCACGGCCTTGTGCTGGGCCGGCGCGAGCTCGTGCAGCTCGACGCGATGGCGGATGGCATCGAGCACGCTCCACAGGCCCTCGACGGCCGACGAGGGAATGCGGCCGCTGCGCACGCCGTTGGCGATGACGTTGGCGCACTCCCACTGCCAGGCATTGGGCGCCTGCGGCTCGACCTCGTCGCGGCGGATGGCGGCGTAGAGCCTGCGCGTGTGTTCGTTGGCGTGGTCGGGCAACAGCCAGGCGGCGGTGACCGAGGCATCCATGACGAAGGCGGTCATGGCTGGCGGCCCTGGTTCAGCAGCGCGCGGGCCGAGGTGCCGGGAAGGATGGCGGCATGCAGCGCGTCGATCTGGCCCAGTTCGCGCGCGATCTGCTCGTCGGTGATCACCGGCTTGCGCCGCACCGGCAGCATGCGCACCACCTCCTTGCCGTGGCGGGTGATGCGCACCTCCTCGCCCTTCTCGACCGAGTCGATCAGGGCCGAGAAGTTGTTCTTGGCTTCAGCGATGCCGATGGATTGCATTGGGGCCAGAAAATTTGAATCTGGCCCGAATTCTAAACCTGATCTGGCCCGACTCTCAAGGTCTGGCCAGAATCAGGTTCAGCCACCGCGTTACTCGGCGCGGTAGTTCGGCGCTTCCTTCGTGATCTGCACGTCGTGGACGTGACTCTCGCGGATGCCGGCGGTGGTGATCTCGACGAACTCGGCCTTGTTCTTCATCTCTTCGATGGTGCCGCAGCCGCAGTAGCCCATGCTGGCGCGAACGCCGCCGGCCATCTGGTAGATGATCGAGACGATCGAGCCCTTGTAGGGCACGCGGCCCTCGATGCCCTCGGGCACGAGCTTGTCGGTGTTGGGGTTGCCGGTGGTCGATTCCTGGAAGTACCGGTCGGCACTGCCCTGCTGCATCGCGCCGATGGAGCCCATGCCGCGGTAGCTCTTGTAGCTGCGGCCCTGGTACAGCACGATCTCGCCCGGCGCCTCTTCGGTGCCGGCGAACATGCTGCCCATCATCACGGTGCTGGCGCCGGCCGCGATGGCCTTGGCGATGTCGCCCGAGTAGCGCACGCCGCCGTCGGAGATCAGCGGCACGCCGCTGCCGTGCAGCGCGGTGGCGACGCTGTCGACCGCCATGATCTGCGGCACGCCCACGCCGGCCACGATGCGGGTGGTGCAGATGGAGCCCGGGCCGATGCCGACCTTGACCGCGTCGGCACCGGCCTCGGCCAGCGCGCGCGCGGCGTCGCCGGTCGCGATGTTGCCGCCGATCACGTCGATCTGCGGATAGTTCTGCTTGACCCAGCGCACGCGCTCGATCACGCCCTTGCTGTGGCCGTGCGCGGTGTCGACCACGATGGCATCGACGCCGGCCTTGACCAGTGCCTCGACGCGCTCCTCGGTGCCCTCGCCCACGCCGACCGCCGCGCCCACGCGCAGGCGGCCCGAGGCATCGCGCGCGGCATTGGGGAAGGTGGTCTGCTTGGTGATGTCCTTGACGGTGATCAGGCCCTTGAGCTCCCAGTCGCTGTTGATCACGAGCAGGCGTTCGAGCTTGTGCTTGTTGAGCAGCGCCTTGGCCTCGGCCAGCGTGGTGCCATCGGGCACGGTGATCAGCCGGTCGCGCTGCGTCATGATCTCGCTCACGGGCACGTCGTAGCGGTTCTCGAAGCGCAGGTCGCGCCCGGTCACGATGCCGACCACCCGGCCGGCGTCGACCACCGGGAAGCCCGAGATGCCGAGCTGGTCCGACAGCGCCATCACCTGCCGCACCGAGTGCGTGGGCGTGATCACCACCGGATCGCGCAGCACGCCCGATTCGTAGCGCTTGACCTTGGCCACTTCGGCGGCCTGCTGCTGCGCGGTGAGGTTCTTGTGCACGATCCCGATGCCGCCTTCCTGCGCGATGGCGATCGCGAGGCGGGCTTCGGTCACGGTGTCCATCGCCGCCGAGACGAGCGGGATGTTCAGCGTGATGTTTCGGGAGAATTTGGTGGCGAGGGAGGTGTCCTTGGGCAGGACCTGGGAGAACGCTGGCACCAGCAACACATCGTCGAAGGTGAGCGCTTTGCCGAGAAGGCGCATGGGTGAGGCTCCAAAAGACGGATTGTAACGAGGCCGCGGGGTATGCTGCCGGGCTGACCGCGGCTCGGCCCCGCGCGGTGCGGGCCTATCGCCCGCCCGTCGCCTCCCGCGTCGCCATTTGCCCACTGCCCGGTCTGCGGACCGCGGCGAAAACCAATCACTGCCTGTTGCAAAACGTAAGGCATCGCTAGACTTGCGCCCCATGAAGCTCCTGCTCAGCCTCCTGCTCGGATCGATCTGCCTGCTGCCCCTGGCCGCGGACGCCCAATGGCAATGGATCGACAAGAACGGCAAGAAGGTCTTCAGCGACCAGCCGCCGCCGACCGACATTCCCGAGAAGAACATCGTGCGTCGCGCCGGCCCGCCGGCGCGCACCGGCTCGGGCGTGGCGGCGCCCGAGGGCACGGCCACCACCGACAAGGGCGCCGAGGCACCCGCGGCACCAGCCGCGCCGAAGGCGCCGACGGTCGACAAGGACCTCGAGGAAAAGACAAAGAAGGCCGAGGCCGACGAGAAGGCCAAGCAGGCGGCCGAGGCCGCGAAGCTCGCCAAGGCCAAGGCCGAGAACTGCAGCCGCGCCCGCGAGAGCAAGGCCACCATGGACAGCGGCATGCGCATCGCGCGCGTCAACGCCAAGGGCGAGCGCGAGATCCTCGACGACAACCAGCGCGTGGCCGAGCAGCGCCGGCTGCAGTCGGTGATCGACAGCGACTGCAAGTAAGCCGCGCTAAGGGGTTCAGTACCCCGCCTTGCCGCCCTTGCGCCGGTTCGCGAACAGCCCGGTGCCGCGCGCGCCCTGCTGCTGGAAGCGCTCGCGCCGCGCCACCTTCGGGTCGACCTCGAGCGCGCGGCACAGCTCGACGCGGTCGCCGTCTTCGAGCGCATCGTCCCAATCGGCGGTCCGGCCCCAGATGCCGGGCGTCATCGTCTCGCGCCAATCGAGCGCGGGAAAGCGCTGCATCAGCGTGCTGGCGCGGATCGCATCGTTCACGGTGGCGCCCGCTGCCAGGCGCAGCGGCTCCTCGAACACCTCGCGCGGTGCCGGCGAGCAGCTCAGGGTCACCTCGATCATCGGTGCTTCAGGGCGCGCCGTAGACCTGCTCGGCGCGCTTGACGAAGGCCTCGACCAGGCTCGAGGCGATGGTGTCGAACACCGGCCCCACGAGGGCCTGTAGCGCGAAGTTGCTGAAGCCGTAGCTCAGGTGCAGCTCGACGCGGCAGGCGCGTTCGCCGCCCTCGCCCACCGGCACGAATTTCCAGTGGCCGTCGAGGTTGGAGAACGGCCCGTCGACCAGCTTGAGCTGCACCTCGCGGCCGGGCACGTGGGTGTTGCGCGTGGTGAAGCTCTGGTGCAGGCCCGCGAAGGCCAGGCCGACCTCGGCGGTCATGCCGGCCTCGTCCTGCTCGATGACGCGCGCCTTGTCGCACCAGGGCAGGAACTGGGGGTACTTCGCCACATCGGTGACCAGCGCGTACATCTCTTCGGCGCTGTACCAGATGAGAACGGACTTGTTGACTGTTTTCATTGAATCGGATCGAGAGACCGATTCATTGTAGGGAGCCTCCGTGGCTCCCTCCTCTCGCCGGACGAGAGTCCGCCGCTTCAGCCCGAACGCGACCAGGCCGCCATCAACGTGTTCGAGGGCTGCGTCTCGTCGAGCAGCTTGCGTGCGGTTTCGACGCCGGCCACCGGCAGGCCCTTCGGATCGAGCAGTCCCACCTGCACCAGCACGCTGGCCTGGTCCCAGTAGATGTGCTCGTGGTAGAGCTTGTCGCCACGGAACTTCACGATCGCCACCAGCGGAATCTCCACCGGCCTGCCCGTGGGCGCCACGCCCGGCAGCAGCCAGTCGATCTCGCAGGTATGGGTGAAGCTGAACAGGATCTCGTCGACGATCTGCGTCGCGCCCACGGTGCGCGAGATCGGCACGAGCCGCGTGTCGGGCGGATTGCTGTTCACGAAATGGTGCTGGTAGAAGCGGCTCAGCATCGCGTGCCCCACGCCGCCGGTCATGGTCGGGATGTGGTTGACGTAGGGCTCGGCCACCATGGTGGCCATGGTGTCGGCCACGTTGCGGGTGGCGAACTCGTACTCGCAGTGCTTGTCCCACAGCGCCGAGAAGTCGTAGTGCGGCCCCATCTCGCGGCGGAACGCGGCCACGCTGCGCTCGTGCGCCATCAGCGCCGAAGGCTTGTGGTAGTGGTCGCCGCCCAGCCGTGCGAAGGCATGGTCGACGCCCGGATAGACGTAGAGCTCGCAGCCCGGCCGCGCGACCAGCGTCTCGACGATGCGTGAGCGCGCCTCGGGCGGGCAGAAGCCGTCGAGCTCGGGGATGTGCAGTACCAGCCGGCCCTGGATGCGGTCGGCCTCCTCGAGCCGCTGCTCGATGCCCACGCCGTAGTAGCCCACGCAGACGTCGGCGTCGGTGCGGCAGGCCGCGAGGTAGGCGAGCTTGCCGCCCATGCAGAAGCCCAGCACGCCGGCCTTGCCCTGCTGCTCGGGCAGCGAGCGCAGCAGCGCCAGCGAAGCGGCCACGTCCTCGGTGCCCTTGTCCTCGTCGAAGCCCTTGTAGAGCGCGAAGGCCTTCTGCCAGTCGTCGGGCGCATAGCCGAGCTCGACCTCGGGCTGCTGGCGCCAGAACAGGTCGGGCGCGAGCACCACGTAGCCTTCTTCCGCGTAGTAGTCGGCCACCTGCCGCATGGTGGCGTTGACGCCGAAGATCTCCTGCGCCAGCACGATGCCGGGGCCCTTGCCCGAGGCCGGGGTGGCGAGGTAGGCGCGGAAGCTGCCGCTGCCGTCGATGGCCGGCACCTGCAACCAGCGGCCCTTCTGAGCTGTCATGTCTTTCTCCTTGTTCCGAATCTCTGAGTCGTGGGGTGGTACGGCCGGCGCTCAGGCCGGCACGCACTCGTCGCGCAGGGTGGTGAACTGGCCGCAGGCATAGAGCAGCGGCAGCCCCTGCGCGTCGGTGATGCGCGCGGCCTTGACCTCGCCGATCAGCATCGCGTGGCTGTGCGCCACCATCATCTCGTCGACCACGCAGTCGAACACCGCGAGCGCGCCGCGCAGCACGGGCGCGCCGGTCACCAGCGTCTCCCAGTGCGCGGAATCGAAGCGCTCGCCGGCCTCGCCCTGGCGCGAGAAGGCCAGCGCCAGCGCCGACTGGTCGAGCGCGAGCAGGTTGACCGCCATGCGGCGGCTCTGCGCGATGGTGCGGAAGCTGCTGCCCTGCAGGTTGACGCAGGCCAGGATGCGCGCGGGCTCGGCCGAGAACGAGGTCACGGCCGTGGCCGTGAGGCCCACGGGCGTCTGCCCGTCGGTGCTCGTGACCACGGTCACGGCGCCGACCAGGCAGCGCATGGCGCGCCGGAAGTCGCCCGCGCCCACGTTGGGTTCGCAGCGCAGCGACTCGATGGCCCGGAACTCGCCGCGCATGGTCAGGCCGCCTCCGGTTGCGGCGCCAGCGAGCGCAGGTAGGCGCTGCTCGCATCGGGCGTCATGAAGAACTCGGCATAGTCGCGCGGATCGTTGAAGCCGTTGACGAAGCGCCGTGCCACGGCCGCGTTGCCCTGGGCCGCGCCCAGCACCTCGAGCACGTGCGGGGGCGGCGGCTGCAGCATCGCGTTGGTCCACTCGACGACGTGGCGCGCATAGCGCCAGTAGCCGTCGAAGGCCGACTGCATGAAGTCCGCGTCGAAGGCGCCCTCGCCCTGCGCCAGGATGGCGCGCAGGTAGGCATCGGCGCACTTGGCGGCGTTGTTCGAACCCTGGCCAGTGATCGGGTCGTTGAGGCACACCACGTCGCCCATGCCGAGCACGGCGCGGCCCGAGGGCAGCCGCCCGACCGGCTTGCGCACCGTGGGCGCGAAGCGGCCGGCCAGGATGCCGTTGTCGTCGGTCAGGCGCACGTCGCGGCAGCGTTCGGCCTCCCAGGGCGTGAAGGTGTCGAGGATCGACAGCGAGCGCTCGAGGTGCTGCGCGGGCGTCTTCACGTCGGCCCAGCAGTCCATCGGGCCGCCGGGCACGCCCTCGAACACCATGATCTCGCACGGCCCGGTCACGGTCAGCGCGGGGAACACGAAGTACTCGCCGACGCCGGGGATCAGGTTGAAGTTGACGGCTGAATGCTCGGGGCGCGGCGTCATGCCGTGCACGTAGGTCAGGGCCAGCGCGCGCTGCGGCTTGTCGTAGGGCGAGCGCTGCGCGTCGCGTTCGAACATCTGCGCGATCTCGCCCTTGCCGGCGGCCACGATCACCAGGTCGTGCGACTGGGTCCAGCGCTCGAGGTCCTCGATGCCCGCGTCCTGGAACAGGATCTGCCCGCCGCGTTCCTCGAAGGTCTTCATCCAGGCCGGCACCTTCACGCGCTGGTCGACCGAGCGCGCGGGCGCGTCGAGGCGGTGCGACCAGCCGAGCAGCTTCTCGCCGGGCTTCTCGGGATGCGGCACGGCGAAGCCGATGCCCTCGACCGGCGGGCAGGCGTCGGCCCATTGGTCGATGCCGAGGTCGCGCTCGATCTGCAGGCTGGCGTCGAACATGCACTGGCTCGACATCACGCGGCCGGTGCGGATGTCCTCGGCGCTGCGGTTCGAGACCACGGTCACCTCGTGGCCCTCGCGCTGGAGGCCCAGCGCCAGTTGCAGGCCCGACTGGCCCGCGCCGACGATCATGAAACGGCGCGGCTTGGCGCCCTGCGATGCGATGTTGCTCATGGGTATGCCTCGTTCGTGGGTGGGATGATGAAAGGGATGCGCCGGCCGCCTTCAGGCCGCGAGCTTGGGAATGGCCGGCTCGCCCTGCTCCGGGCCCAGGGCCGAATAGCCGCCGTCCACGGCCCAGTCGGCGCCGGTGACGAAGGAAGCCTTGTGCGAGCACAGGAAGGCCACCACGTGGCCGACCTCGACCGGGTCGCCGACGCGGCCGAGCATGTGGAAGGGCCGGGCCACCGCGTCGGTCTTGGCGCGGTTGCCGCCGGTGAGCTGGTCCATCACGGCCGACCAGGTCCAGCCCGGCGAGACGGAATTGACGCGCACGTTCATCGCCGCCAGGTCCAGCGCCATGTTGCGCGTGAGCTGCACCAGCGCGGCCTTGCTCACCGGATAGAGCCAGCGGCCGGTCTGGGCCACGCCCGAGGAGATCGAGGTGAAGTTGACGATGGCGCCGCCGCCCGCGGTCTGCATGAAGGGCAGCGTGGCGCGCGCCATCATCACGGCCGAGACCACGTTGACGTCGAGCGCGGCCTGCCATTCGCCGCGTGGCGAGGCCAGGCCGTTGTCGAGGTAGCTGCAGGCCAGGTTCACGAGCGCGTGGATGCGGCCCTCGGCATCGGCCGCCTGCTCGACGCAGGCCTGCACGGCGGCGTCATCGGTGATGTCGGTGGCGATGAATTTCGCACCGATCTCGCGCGCCACCGCCTCGCCGCGCGCCACGTCGATGTCGGCCAGCACCACGCGTGCACCGGCATCGCGCAGGCAACGGGCCACGCCCGCACCGATGAGGGTCGCGCCACCGGTGACGAGCACCGTCCTGTCCTGCAAGTCCTTGTCGCTCATGCCTTTTCTCCTGGTTGGTCCCGTTGTCAATTGCTTGCAGTTACTTTAGATTTGAAGGATTCAGACCCCAATCCGGATTGCGCAGCCGCTGTCCGCAAACGCATTTATTCGCTGCCCCCACGCCGCCCCGCATGGAACACGCTGTCGCTGCATCGGCCTCGCTTCCCCTGTCGCGCTATGCCGTCATCGCCACGCCCGACCTCGACGAGGCGCGCGACGAGGTGGCGCGCATCTTCTGTCCGCACCGGCTGCACCTCGGGCACGGCAGCTCGCGCTTCGACGCACGCCACCACGTCGCGCCGCTGGGCGACATCTCGCTGAACTACGTGCAGTACGGCGCCGAGGTCGAGATCGATCCCGGCTGCCTCGGCGACTTCTATCTGCTGCAGATCCCGCTCAGGGGCAACGCCCGCATCGAGTGGGCCGGCCAGAGCTTCACCTCCGACGCGCACCGGGCCTCGCTGGCCTCGCCGAGCCAGCCGCTGCGCATGCGCTGGGGCGACGACACGCCGCACCTGATCGTGAAGATCGGCAAGGCGGTGGTGCAGCGCCACTGGGAATCGCTGTGCGGCGAGGCGGCCGGCGCGCGGCCGCTGGAGTTCGAGCCCGAGATCGCGCTCGACGAGGGCGCGGGCGCGAGCGTGAAGCACCTGGTCGAATTCCTCGCGCAGGAGCTCTCGTGCGGCCGCACGCCGCTGACCACGCCCTTCCTGGCCCAGGCCGAATCGGGCCTGATCCACACGCTGCTGGGCCAGTTGCCGCACAACCAGAGCGCGCGCCTGGGCGCCGAGCGCGGCGACGTCTCGCCGCGCGCGCTGCGCCGTGCCCGCGAGTACATCGAGGCCCACCTGCCCGATGCGCTCACGGTCGACGAGATCGCCTCGGCCAGCGGGCTGTGCGTGCGCAGCCTGCAGGTGGCCTTCCGCCAGCATGCGGGCCAGACGCCGATGGCCTACCTGCGCGAGCGGCGGCTGCTCGCGGTGCACGAGCGCCTGAGCGAGCCGGGCGCCGACACCACCGTGACCTCGGTCGCGCTGCAGTTCGGCTTCGCCCACCTCGGGCGCTTCGCGCAGGACTACGCGCGCCGCTTCGGCGAATCGCCCCATCGCACGCTGCAGCGGCAGCGCTGAAGGTCCCCGCGGCCACTTTCATAGAATCCACGCCCTGTGCATGCCGGGCGGTTGTCCGGGCGCCATGCGCCCCCAAATGACAACGATGGCCACCAAGAAACAAGACACCTCCTCCCGCATCGCCGACAACAAGAAGGCGGCGTACAACTATTTCTTCGAAGAACGCTTCGAGGCCGGCATGGTGCTGGAAGGCTGGGAAGTGAAGGCGCTGCGCGAAGGCAAGGTGCAGCTCACCGACGGCTACGTGGTGATCCGCGACGGCGAGATGTTCGTGCTCGGCTGCCAGATCAACCCGCTCAAGAGCGCCTCGACCCACGTGACGCCCGACTCGGTGCGCACCAAGAAGCTGCTGCTGCACAAGGAAGAGATCCGCCGCCTGACCGGCAAGGTCGAGCAGAAGGGCTACACCCTGGTGCCGCTGAACCTGCACTGGAAGGCCGGCAAGGTGAAGTGCGAGATCGCGCTGGCCAAGGGCAAGGCCGAGCACGACAAGCGCGACACCATCAAGGACCGCGAAGGCAAGCGCGAAGTCGAGCGCGCGATGAAGAGCCGCAGCCGCTGAGCCGCGGCGTTCGCGCTTTTTTTTGCGCGGCCATGGAATAAACGCGGCGCCGCGGGCGTTCATGCAGGTGTCGCCGGATCGTCCGGCGCCACAACCAGGAGCTCTTCCATGCCGCTGACCTCGCGCCGCCTTCCCTTCCTCGCCGCCACGCTGCTGGCCGCCGGTTTCCTCTCGCTGCCCGCCGCGGCCCAACCCAAGGCCGCCGACGGCGCCCTGGTCGGCCCCAACGGCATGACCCTCTACACCTTCGACAAGGACACGGCCGGCAACGGCAAGTCGGTCTGCAACGGCCAGTGCGCCACCAACTGGCCGCCATACATGGCGGCCGATGGCGACAAGGCCGCGGGCGACTTCAGCATCGTCACGCGCGACGACGGCAAGAAGCAGTGGGCCGCCAAGGGCTGGCCGCTGTACTACTGGATCAAGGACACGAAGCCCGGCGACAAGACCGGCGACGGCGTCAACGGCAGCTGGAAGACCGCCAAGCCCTGAGCCCGGGCCTTTCCGCCTTCCATGGACGCCCGCCAGCTCGCCCCGCACATTCCCGGCCTGCGCCGCTATGCGCGCGCGCTGACCGGCAATGCCTGGGCGGCCGACGACCTGGTGCAGGACACGCTCGAGCGTGCCTGCAGCAAGTGGCGGCTGTGGGTGGCGGGCAGCGACCTGCGTGCCTGGCTGTTCGCGATCATGCACAACCTCTTCGCGAGCCAGGTGCGCCGCGCGCCGCCGCCGCATGCGGCCGTGTCGCTCGACGAACTGCCGCTCGAACAGCAGGGCGGCGTCGATCCCGGCCGCGACCACGGCGTGCGCCTCGACCTGCAGCGCTGCCTGCTGCAGCTGCCGGAAGAGCAACGCGCCGTGCTGCTGCTGGTGACGCTCGAAGACCTGTCCTATGCCGAGGTCGCGAAGGTGCTCGGCATTCCGCTGGGCACCGTGATGTCGCGGCTGTCGCGCGCCCGCGTGCGGCTGCAGGAACTGCTCGACGGCGCGGCCGTAGCCGGCACGTCGGCGGGCACACTGGCGGGCAGTGCGGCCCCGCGCCCCGGCCTGCGCCGCCTCAAGTAACGCCATGAACCGCCCCGCCCCGCCCCCTTCCGACGACGAACTGCACGCCTGGGTCGACGGCCAGCTCGCGCCCGAGCGCCGCGCCGCCGTCGAGGCCGCGCTGGCGGACGATCCGGCCCTCTCGGCCCGGGTCTCGCTCTGGCAGGCGCAGCGCGACACGCTGCGGCAACTGCATGCCGAGCTGCTCCATGAACCCGCGCCGGCCCACCTGTCGGCCGTGCTCGAACGCGAGGCCGCGCCGCGCGACGGCTGGTGGCGCTGGGGCGGCATCGCGGCCGGCCTGCTGGTCGCCTTCGGCGCCGGCTGGCTCGGCAATGCCCAGTGGAGCGCCACCCAGCGCCCGGGCACCGCGCTGGCGCGTGCGCCGGCGGTGCGCGAATTCGTCCATGCGGCCTCGCTCGCGCACCAGATCTACACGCCCGAGAAGCGCCATCCGGTCGAGGTCGCCGCGGCCGAGCAGCAGCACCTGGTGCAGTGGCTGTCGCGGCGGCTCGACCGGCCGCTCAAGGTGCCGGACTTCTCGACCCTGGGCTACACGCTGGTCGGCGGCCGGCTGCTGCCCGGCGAGAACGGCGCCCGGGCCCAGTTCATGTTCGAGGATGCGGCCGGCGAGCGCGTCACGCTCTATGTCGGCCAGCTCGATCCCAAGACCGCGGGCGCCAAACCGCCCTCCGCGCCCGAGACCGCGTTCCGCTTCGCCACCGAGGGCGCCGTGCCCAGCTTCTACTGGGTCGACCAGGGTTTCGGCTACGCGGTGGCCGGCCGGCTGCCGCGCGAAACCCTGATGAAACTGGCGACGCTGGCCTACCGGGATCTGTCTTGAGCGCGGCATACACTCGGCCGGTTCGCGCATGCATTCCCTCATTTCCATGTTCGCGATCACTCAACGAAGGAGAAACTGCATGAAATTGCTCAGCGCCTCGATCCTCGCGGCCGCCCTGCTCGCCGGCTGCGGCAGCATGTCCAACCAGAGCGCCAGCGCGCCCGACACCCCGACGCGCACCGCCGACGGCGTGCTCGTCGGCCCGAACGGCATGACGCTCTACACCTTCACCAAGGATGCCGCCGGTTCGGGCACCTCGGCCTGCAACGGCCAGTGCGCGACCAACTGGCCGCCGCTGGGCGTGGCCGAGACCGCCCGGCCGATGGGTGGCTACACCATCATCATCCGCGAGGACGGCAAGCGCCAATGGGCCTACAAGGGCTGGCCGCTGTACTACTGGGCCAAGGACGCCAAGCCGGGCGACAAGACCGGCGACGGCTTCGCCAACGGCGCCTGGAAGCTCGCGCGTCCCTGAGACCGCGCTCGTCACCCCGGGGCTCGCGCCCGGGTGATCCACGCCACGAAGGCGGCCCGCAACGGCCGCCTTTTTCGTTTCCGGGCCCGGCGCGCACAGACGGCAGAATGGCCCGATGCCTTCGAATGCCAATCTCGACGCCTTCGCCGCCCTGCTCCCCCTGGGGCTGATCACCGACGAACAGCACGATGCCGTGCTGGCCCACCCCGGCTTCCCCACGCTGGCGCCGCTGCCGAGCCCGGCCCATGCGCTGGACTGGATGCAGCAGCAGGGGCTGATCGATCCCGTGGCCTCGCACGTGATGCGCATCCAGCTCGACCGGCGCGTCGAGCGCAACGAACTCGACCGCGGCACGCGCGACGAGGCCGCGGAGGTCGCCGAGCAGGCCGAGGCGCTGCACCGGCTCGGCGAGCGCGGCATCGTGCGCGAGGCCGTGCTCGCGCTGCACGCGGACGGCCGCCTCGACGCCGAGGCGCGCGACGAGGCGCTGGAGCGCGTGCCGGTCAGCGGCGCCGCTCCCGACCCCGAGGCCGCGCACGCCTGGCTCGACCCCGAGCCCTTCGAGGCTCTGGTTCTCCAGGGCCTGGTCGACGCGCCCCGGCTCGCCATCGCGCGCGCCCATCCCGAATACGCGAGCCTGCCCAAGCCGCCGACGCCGGCCCATGCCTATGCCTGGATGCGGCTGCGCGGGCTGCTGCCGGCCGAGAACGAGGACCAGGATGCGCTGATCGAGCGCATCGTCGCGACCCACGGCGATTCGATGGCCGAGGACGCGGAGGACACGCTCGACGAATCCGACGAGCTGCTCGAGGCCGGCGCGCTCGGCCTCTCGCATGCGGTGGTGCAGGCACTGCGCGACGACGGCCTGCTCGACGCCGAAGACCTCGAGGAGGCGCTGCCGTGGGTGCCGCTGGTGTCCGACCAGCGCGCCGATCCGGCCACCGCCCTCGCCTGGCTGGTGACCGACGGCTGGCTCGAGGAAGAACGCTTCGAGGCCATCGCCGCACGCGTGGAGTCCGAGCCGGCCTTCGTCGGCGCGGACGAGCGGCGGCAGATCGTCGCTCAGGCGCGCGAACGCATCGCGGCCGAGAACGCGAGTTCGAAAGTCATGGCGCGCAAGCGCTCGACGGGGCTGCGGCCCCCGCGCTGGCTCGGCGTGCTCGCGGTGATCGCGATGATCGGCGCGGCGGGCGCGTACCTGTGGAAGCTGAGCGCCCTGCCGGCCTGCAACAGCGACCTCGCGCGGCGCGAACTCGACGGCCTGGTATCGAGCACCAGCAACGACGAGCGGCTGCGTTCCGAGCCCGGCGTCGAGGCCCGCGTGAGCGCGCTGCACGAGATCGGCTTCCTCAAGGCCGACAACGTGCGCGGCTGCCTGGCCACGCTGTCGCGCGACGGGAAGACCGAGACCATCGGTTTCACCATCGGGTCCGACAGCGGCGGCTCGAACGGCGACACGGTGGTGCGCGGCGCCGAGGCGGCGATCGTCGAGGCGCGCTTCGGCGCGCTCGATGCCGAAGGCCGCCCGCAGCACAACGCCGAGCCGGTCGGCCGGCTGGCGCTCGCGGACGCGCTGCGCGAAGGCGTGGACAACCTGGAAGCGCGCATGCGGGCGCCCAAGAACCTGCAGGAACGCCTGCGCGCGCTGCGCGAAGCGCCGCTCATGGCGATCGATCCGGACCCCAGGCTCACGCTGACCGAGATCGAACCCGCCGGCGCCTGCCAGGCCGGGGACGGACAGCAGCAGGTCTGCCCGGTGGTGATGGTCTACGACGACCGCCGGCTCGGCGCGCTCGGCGGCGTGCGCCCCAGCAATGCAGCGTCGCTGCCGCTGCGCGCCGAGATCACGCTGGCGCCCGACGACACCGGCATCTGGCGCGTGGCCGGCGATTTCGAGCGCAGCTTCGCGATGGCGGTGGTCGAGGCGCGGCTCATGAAACAGGGCGTGAGCGATGCCGCGCTGGGACCGCTCGAACTGCCCGAACCGCCGCCACCCCCGCCGACGCTCGTGATGCCGAAGCTGCCGCCGCCCAAGACGCGATAACCCGCGCGCCGATTGGCGCGCTCAGTGCGCGCCCGGCACGGCCTGGTCGGCCACCGTCGTGCGCCGACCGCGCAGCGCCAGCAGCTCGTTGAACAGCAGCGCGCCGATCACCATGGCGCCGCCGGTCAGCACGCTGGGGGCCGGCCTCTCGTTCGCACCGAGCCAGGCCAGCGCGATGCCGAAGATCACCTCGAGCAGGGCCAGCAGCGCCACCTCGGGCGCCTTCAGCACACTGGCGCACAGCACCGACAGCACGCAGGGGATCGCGAGCTGGAACAGGCCGAGAAAAGCCAGCAGGCCGAGGTCGTGCGCGCTGGCGCGGAACGGCATGGCCAGCGGCAAGGTGGCGAGCGTGCACAGCACGGCGCCGATCAGCACCGCGGGCACGAGGTCGATGCGCTGGCCCTTGGCCTGCGCATGCTGCACCACGGTCCAGTTGGCGGCGCCGGCCAGCGGCACGCACAACGCCACCAGCGTGCCCAGCAGCGATCCACCCGCACCACCGAGCAGCTGCGCGCCGTACATCCATCCGATGCCCAGCCCCGCCACCACGATGGCGAGCCAGGTGCGCGCCGGCAGCCTGTGGCCGATGAACAGCCGCGCCGCGAGCGCGGTGAGCAGCGGCCCGAGCGACATGGTGACCAGCACGCTGGCGGTGGACGCCAGCGTGAGCGCCACCATGAAGGCCGTGAACATCACGGCCCAGCACAGGCCCGAGATCCAGAGCTCGCGCCCGCCGGCCAGCAGCGCGCGGAACACCTTCGGCCCGCGCCACAGCGGCAGGATCGCGCACAGCGACAGCACGGTGAACAGGCCGCGCCAGAAGGTGATCTCGAAACTGTGCGCGCCCTCGAGATGGCGCGTGACCATGCCCGCCGTGCCCCACATCAGGGTCACGGCCACCATCAGCCCCACGGCGCCGCCGTGGGTCAGGTGCAGGGGCATGGCGCGGAGGCGGTCCTCAGACGGCCGATTCGCGGCTCGCGCGCTTGCGCTCGTGTTCCTTGAGGAAGCGCTTGCGCAGGCGCACGCTCTTGGGCGTGATCTCGACCAGCTCGTCGTCCTCGATGAACTCGACGCCGTATTCGAGCGTGAGGTCGATCGGCGGCGTGATCTTGATCGCGTCTTCCTTGCCCGAGACGCGGAAGTTCGTGAGCTGCTTGGTGCGGGTGGCGTTCACCACCAGGTCGTTGTCGCGGCTGTGGATGCCGACGATCATGCCTTCGTACACCGGATCGTTCGCCTTCACGAACATGCGGCCGCGGTCGTCGAGCTTGCCGAGGGCGTAGGTGAAGATTTCACCGTCGTCCATCGAGATCAGCACGCCGTTCTTGCGGCTGCCGATCTCGCCCTTGTGCGGTTCGTAGCTGTCGAAGATGTTGCTGATCAGGCCCGAACCGCGCGTCAGGTTCAGGAATTCGTTGGTGAAGCCGATCAGGCCGCGCGCCGGGATGCGGTACTCGAGGCGCACGCGGCCACGGCCGTCCGGTTCCATGTTGACCAGTTCGCCCTTGCGCTCGCCCAGGGCCTGCATCACGCCGCCCTGGTGCTGCTCCTCGATGTCGGCCGTCACCAGCTCGATCGGCTCGTGCTTCTCGCCGTTGACGTTGCGGAACACCACGCGCGGCTTCGAGACGGCCATCTCGTAGCCTTCGCGGCGCATGTTCTCCAGCAGGATGGTCAGGTGCAGTTCACCGCGGCCCATGACCTCGAACACGCCTTCTTCGTCGGTCTCGTTCACGCGCAGCGCCACGTTGTGCTGCAGTTCCTTCTGCAGGCGGTCCCAGATCTGGCGGCTGGTGACGTACTTGCCTTCGCGGCCGGCCAGCGGGCTGGTGTTGACGCAGAAGTTCATGGTCAGCGTGGGCTCGTCGACCTTGAGCATCGGCAGCGGCGCCGGGCTCGCGGGGTCGGTCACGGTGACGCCGATGCCGATGTCGGCGATGCCGTTGATCAGCACGATCTCGCCCGGGCCGGCTTCGGTGGCCTGCACGCGGTCCAGGCCCTGGAAGGTCAGCACCTGGTTGATGCGGCCCTTGACGGACTGGCCGTCCGGGCCTTCCATCACCAGCACGTCCATCATCGGCTTCAGGGTGCCCTGGCTGATACGGCCCACGCCGATGCGGCCGACGAAGGTCGAGAAGTCGAGGGCCGAGATCTGCAGCTGCAGCGGCGCGGCCGGGTCGCCCTTCTGCGAGGGCACGTGCTTCAGGATGGTGTCGAACAGGGCCGACATGTCGGGACCCCACTGCTCGCCGGGCGCGCCCTCTTCGAGCGAGGACCAGCCATTGATGCCCGAGGCGTAGACCACGGGGAAGTCGAGCTGTTCGTCGGTCGCGCCGAGCTTGTCGAACAGGTCGAAGGCGGCGTTGACCACCTTGTCGGGGTTGGCGCCGGGCTTGTCGACCTTGTTCACCACCAGGATCGGCTTCAGGCCCAGGGCCAGTGCCTTCTTGGTCACGAAGCGCGTCTGCGGCATCGGGCCTTCCTGCGCGTCGATCAGCAGCACCACGCCGTCGACCATCGACAGCGCGCGTTCCACTTCACCGCCGAAGTCCGCGTGGCCGGGGGTGTCGACGATGTTGATGTGCGTGCCCTGCCAGGTCACGGCGCAGTTCTTCGCCAGGATCGTGATGCCACGTTCCTTTTCGATCGCGTTGTTGTCCATCACCGTGTCGACGACCTTCTCGTGCTCGGCGAAGGTGCCCGATTGGCGCAGCAGCTGGTCGACCATCGTGGTCTTGCCATGGTCCACGTGGGCAATGATGGCGATATTGCGGATTTGCTTGGTCATGGTGTCGCTTCGGTCTGTGGTGCGTTCAAAAGAATTTGCTGGATTTCGATGGGGTTCAGCAAGCGCCCCGGGATCAGTTCATGGGCGGCCACGTGGGCCGTGCCGAGGAAGGTCGGGGGCGATTCGCCGAACACCGCGACCCGGGCCGCATCGGCCCACGGCCCGCGCCGACGCAGGCCGGACAGAAAGCGCCCTGCATCCTCGCTGCCCAGCGTGACGATCGTGTGGCCCTCGACCAGGCATTCGGCAGGCAACAACCGGGCCAGCCGCTCGTCCTCGTCCATGGCCTCGAGGGCCTCGAGCGTGATGCACTGGGCCGCCACGAAGCCGCCGGTGGCGGTGCGGCGCAGCGAGCTCAGGTGGGCGCCGCAGCCCAGCGCCTCGCCGATGTCCTCGCCCAGGGTGCGGATGTAGGTGCCCTTGCTGACCGAGGCCTCGATGCGGATGGCATCGGCCGCGGTCTGCGCGATCTTCAGCGCATGGATGACGACGTCGCGCGGCGCGCGCTCGACCTCGATGCCCTCGCGCGCGTATTCATAGAGTGCCTTGCCGTCCTTCTTGAGCGCGCTGTGCATCGGCGGCACCTGGCGGATCGGGCCGGTGAACAGCGCCTCGGCGCGCGCCAGGTCATTGGCCGTGACCTGGACCGGGCGCTCGGCGATCACCTCGCCCTCGGCATCGCCGGTGGCGGTGCGGATGCCCAGCCGCGCGGTGGCGACGTAGGTCTTGTTGGCGTCGAGGTGCAGCTGGCTGAACTTGGTGGCCGCGCCGAAGCACAGCGGCAGCACGCCGGTGGCCAGCGGATCGAGCGTGCCGGTATGGCCCGCCTTCTCGGCGCGCAGCAGCCACTTGGCCTTCTGCAAGGCCTGGTTGCTGGACAGTCCCAGCGGTTTGTCGAGCAGCAACACCCCATGCACAGGGCGCCGCTGCACCCTTGTGCGTGGCGCATTCATGGCTAGTCGTCTTTCGAACGCGAAGCGACGGCCTGCGCGATCAGCGCGTTCATGTCGGCGGCACGCTCGGTGGTGCGGTCGAACACGAAGTGCAGCGTGGGCACGGTATGGATGTGCAGGCGCTTGAACAGGCCGTTGCGCAGGAAGCCCGCGGCCTGGTTGAGCGCTTCGGTGGTCTCGTCCACGTCGCCGGTGAGCAGGCTGAAGAAGATCTTCGCGTGCGCATAGTCGGGCGTGACTTCCACCGCCTGCAACGTGACCATGCCCACGCGCGGGTCCTTCAACTCGCGCGCGATCAGCTCCGTCAGATCGCGCTGGATCTGATCGGCGACCTTGAAGGCGCGGTTGGGAGTGGCGGCTTTTCTTTTGGGCATTGGCGAATGCGGAAGCGTTCCCGGATGTGGAAAGCGCAGATCGCGAAGCTCGGCGCTTCGCGACCTGCGCGTTCGACCGTCCGTTTACAGCGTCCGGGCGATCTCCTTGATTTCGAAGAATTCGAGTTGATCGCCTTCCTTGATGTCGTTGTAGTTCTTGAGCTTGATACCGCACTCGAAGCCTTCGCGCACTTCGCGGACGTCGTCCTTCATGCGCTTGAGCGAGTCGACTTCGCCGGTGTAGACCACCACGTTGTCGCGCAGCAGGCGGAAGTGCGAGCTGCGGGTGACATAGCCCGAGGTGACGTACGAACCGGCCACGGTACCGATCTTCGAGGCCACGAACACCGTGCGGATCTCGGCCGAGCCGATGATTTCCTCGCGGCGCTCCGGTGCCAGCATGCCCGACATGGCGACCTTGATCTCGTCCACCGCGTCGTAAATGATGCTGTAGTAGTTGAGCTGGACACCATTGCCCTCGGCCAGCTTGCGCGCGCCGGCATCGGCCCGCACGTTGAAGCCGATCACCACCGCCTTCGAGGCGATCGCGAGGTTGATGTCGCTTTCGCTGATGCCGCCCACGCCTGCATACACCACCTGCACCTTGACCTCGTCGGTCGCGAGCTTGAGCAGCGATTGCGCGAGCGCTTCCTGCGAGCCCTGCACGTCGGCCTTGATGATGATGCGCAGCGTCTGCACTTCGCCCGCCGACAGGTCGGTGAACATGTTCTGCAGGTTCGCGGCCTGCAGCTTCGCCAACTTGGTGTTGCGGAACTTGCCGGCACGGTAGGTGGCGATTTCGCGCGCACGGCGCTCGTCGCTCATCACCATGAACTCGTCGCCGGCCTGCGGCACTTCGGTCAGGCCCTGGATCTCGACCGGGATCGACGGACCGGCCGTCTTGGTCGGCTTGCCGTCCTCGTCGAGCATGGCGCGCACGCGGCCATAGGTCGAGCCGGCCAGCACCACGTCGCCGGTCTTGAGCGTGCCGGACTGAACCAGCACGGTCGCGACCGGGCCGCGGCCCTTGTCGAGCTGGGCTTCGATGACCAGGCCCTTGGCGGCGGCATCCACCGGCGCCTTGAGTTCCAGCACTTCGGCCTGCAGCAGCACCTGCTCGAGCAGGTCGTCGATACCCTGGCCGGTCTTGGCCGAGACGCCGACGAACGGAACGTCGCCGCCGTACTCCTCGGGCACCACCTCTTCGGCCACCAGTTCCTGCTTCACGCGGTCCAGGTTGGCATCGGGCTTGTCGATCTTGTTGATCGCGACCACGATCGGCACACCCGCCGCCTTCGCGTGCTTGATGGCTTCCTTGGTCTGGGGCATGACGCCGTCGTCGGCCGCCACCACCAGGATCACGATATCGGTGGCCTGCGCACCGCGGGCACGCATGGCGGTGAACGCCTCGTGACCCGGGGTGTCGAGGAACGACACCATGCCGCGTTCGGTTTCCACATGGTAGGCACCGATGTGCTGCGTGATGCCGCCGGCTTCGCCCGCGGCCACCTTGGCGCGGCGGATGTAGTCCAGCAGCGAGGTCTTGCCGTGGTCGACGTGGCCCATGACGGTCACGACCGGTGCGCGCGGCAGGGCTTCGGCGGTTTGCGCCGACACGTCCTCGTCGGTGAAGGCTTCGGGATCGTCGAGTGCGGCAACCACCGCGTTGTGACCCATTTCCTCCACCACGATCATCGCGGTGTCCTGGTCGAGCGCCTGGTTCATCGTGGCCATCTGGCCCAGCTTCATCAGCTGCTTGATCACCTCGGACGCCTTGACCGACATCTTGTGCGCGAGCTCGGACACCGTGATGGTTTCCGGCACGTGCACCTCGATGATGCGGGCCTCGACCGGTGCTGCCGGTGCGTGCTGCTGGTCGTCGTGGCCACGGTCGTTGCCGCGGCGTCCGCGCGGACCGCCGCGCCAGTTGCCACGGCCCACGCCGCCGCTCGCGTCGCCGCGGGTCTTGATTTCCTTCTTCTTGGCGGTGTCGCCGGCCCAGCTCGAGGAGAGCTTGGCCGATTTCACTTCCTTGCCGGCGGCACCGCCGGCAGGCGCAGCCGCAGCACCCGGCGCGGCCGGAGCTCCGGCGCGGGCCGCGGGCGCGGTCGGCTTGTGCAGCGTGCCCTTGACGCCACCGGCGGGCTTGACCTCGGCGACCGGCTTCTCGACCTTGTGCGGCACCAGCACGCGGGCCGGTGCATTCATCATGGCGCGGATGGCTTCGGCTTCGGCCAGAGCCTTGCGGCGGCGCTCGTCGAGATCGCGCGCACGCGCGGCTTCCTCGTCGGCACGGGCCTTGGATTCGGCGGCGGCCTTGGCCTTCGCGTCTTCCTTGGCCTGCGTGGCGGCGGCCTGGGCCGCGGCCTTGGCCTCGGCGGCCTGCTTGGCGGCGACGACCTGCGCTTCCGCGGCTTCCTTCAGCGCGGCGACTTCGGCCTCGGCCTTGGCGGCGCTATTGGCGGAGCTGCGCGCGACCGGCTTGGCCGCTTCGGCGGCCGTCTCGGCCTTCTTCTGGGCTTCCTGGCGAGCCGCCTGCGCGGCTTCCTGGCGTGCCTGCTCGGCCTGTTCGGCCTGCTCGGCGCGTTCGACCTTCTCGCGTTCGCGCGCTTCGGTTTCCTCGCGCTGGCGACGCTTCTCGGCCAGCTCTTCTTCCTGGCGGCGGATCAGCTCGGCCTGGCGGCGGGCTTCCTCCTCGCGGCGGGCGAGTTCGGCTTCATCGATGCGCGGCGCGGCCGGCTCGGCCGGCGCGGCGACGGGCGCGGCGGCAACCGGTGCCGGGGCCTCGACGGCACCCGCGGGGCCTTCGTCGCGCTGGATGAAGGTGCGCTTCTTGCGCACCTCGACCTGGATCGTGCGGGCGCGACCGGTGGCGTCGGCCTGCTTGATCTCGCTGGTCGACTTCTTGGTCAACGTGATCTTCTTGCGCTCGGGCTCGACAGTGCCGTGGCTGGCCTTCAGGAAACCGAGCAGGCGCTGCTTGTCCGACTCGGTCAGCGCGTCGCTGGCGGCCGCTTTGGGCACGCCGGCGCTGCGAAGCTGATCGAGCAAGGTTTCGGGAGTCTTCTTGAGTTCATTCGCGAACTCGGCGACAGTGGTACTGGACATATTCGTTTCGTGCCTCCATGACCATCACTCTTGGCCAGCGAACCAGTGTTCGCGGGCCTTCAAGATGAGGGTTTTGGCGTCATCGGCGCTCAGGCCGGTGATCTCGGTGAGTTCATCGACCGCGAGGTCGGCCAGGTCGTCGCGGGTGTTCACCCCCGCCTCGGCCAGCTTCGGAATCAGGTCGGGGTTCAGGCCTTCGAGGTCGCGCAGGTTCTGCGAGACGGTATCGACGCCCTCTTCCTTGGCGATTTCCATGGTCAGCAGCGCATCCTTGGCACGCGAGCGCAGTTCGTTGACCGTGTCTTCGTCGAAGGCTTCGATCTCGAGCATCTCGGAGATCGGCACGTAGGCCACTTCCTCGAGGCTGGTGAAGCCCTCGGAGATCAGGATGTCCGCGATTTCCTCGTCGACGTCGAGCTTCTCCATGAACAGGCGGCGCGCGGCGTCGGTTTCGTTCGCCTGCTTCTGGGCCGACTCGTTGGCGTCCATGATGTTGATCTTCCAGCCGGTGAGCTCGGAAGCCAGACGCACGTTCTGGCCGCCACGGCCGATCGCGATCGCGAGATTTTCCTCGTCGACCACCACGTCCATGGCGTGCTTTTCCTCGTCCACCACGATGGACGACACGTTGGCCGGCGCCAGGGCGCCGATCACGAATTGGGCCGGGTCCTCGCTCCACAGCACGATGTCCACGCGCTCGCCGGCGAGCTCGTTGGTCACGGCGTTGACGCGCGTGCCGCGCACGCCGACGCAGGTGCCGATCGGATCGACGCGCTTGTCGTGCGAGAGCACGGCGATCTTGGCGCGCGAACCGGGGTCGCGGGCGCAGCTCTTGATCTCGAGCAGGCCCTGCTCGATCTCGGGCACTTCCTGGCGGAACAGCTCGATCATGAACTCGGGGGCCGAGCGCGACAGGATGATCGGCGCGCCGCGCAGCGTCAGGTCGACCTCCATGATCATGGCGCGCACGCGGTCGCCGTTGCGCAGGTTTTCCTTGGCGATCATCTCGCTGCGGCGCAGGCGGCCTTCGACGCGACCGGCCTCGACGATGATGTCGCCCTTGTCCAGGCGCTTGACGGTGCCCACGAAGATCTTGTCGCCGCGCGACATGAAGTCGTTGAGCAGCATCTCGCGCTCGGCGTCGCGGATCTTCTGCAGGATCACCTGCTTGGCGGCCATGGCGCCGATGCGGCCGATCGGCACCGAGTCCACCGATTCCTCGATGTACTCGTCGACCTCGATGTCGGGCATCTCTTCCTTGGCCTCGAACAGCAGGATTTCCTGGTCGGGCTGCTGCAGGCCGGCTTCGTCGGGCACCACGTGCCAGCGACGGAAGGTCTCGTAGTCGCCGCTGTCGCGGTCGACGGCGACGCGGATGTCCACCTCGCCCTGGTACAGCTTCTTGGTGGCCTGCGCCAGCGCGGACTCGACCGCGCCGAAGACGACGTCACGCTCGACGTTCTTCTCGCGCGAGATCGCATCCACCAACATCAACATTTCGCGATTCATGCCACCACTCCTCTAGTCAGTCCGGAACCTTTGTTCCGCCAATGTCCTGCGAGCCCTGACGGGCCCTGGGCTTGCGCCCCTTGAAATCCACGATGGGTGCCAGCCGCGCTTCGCGCAGCTCGTCCAGCACGAAGCCCAGCGCCTGCAACGGTGCCGGCGCGCGCTTCCTGCTGACTTTCTGACCCGGCTTGGGCTCCGGCTCGTCGCTCCAGACGATCTGCCAGCCCTGAGGGCCGTCGGCCCCTTCCGCCTGTGCGGCCCGCTCGAGCGTGCCGCGAAACTTCTTGCGATTGGCCGACACCTGGCCGGCCGCCGCCTCGCCGATCGGCGCCTTCAGCGTGATGTCGATCACCTCGCCCTCGAAGCGCTCGAAATCCTTCTCGTGGCGCAGCGGACGGTCGATACCCGGCGAGGACACCTCGAGCCGCTTGTAGTCGGCGCCATCCACCTCGAGCGCGAACTGGAGCTGTCGCGTGACCTTCTCGCAGTCCTCGACCGTGACGAAGGGCTCGGGAGTGCCGGCGGCGAGAGCCTCCGATGTGGGGGCCGTCCACGGCAAATCAATCGTCACGCGCAGCAATCCTCCCGCCGAGCGTTCGATCTCGACCAGGTCGTAGCCGAGACCGGCCACGGTTTGTTCCACTGTCTGCTGCAATGCCACGTGTTCGAAGGTGCCTTTTATTCAGTCAACGATGCGCAGGACCCGCCCGCCAGGTACCGCGCGATCGATAAAAAATCCGTGAGAAACCGGGTCTTGCCCAGCGATCCGAGAACGGATGGACCAAAAAAAACGGGCGGTTGGTACCCGCCCGTTTGGTCGTGAGCCTCGAATTATATGCCACTTCTGTGATAAATGAAGGGCCACTTCTGCAAGCGGGCCACACCCGTGCACGGCTCAGGGCGTGGCGGCCCTTTCGCGGGCGGCGGCGACGCGCCTGGAACGCGCCCAGACGGCCGCGAAAAGCACCGCGCCCAGCGCCAGCGCGGCCGCCGCCACCAGCAGCGGGATCTGGAACGAACCGGTGCGCTGCGCCAGCGGCGCCGCGAACAGCGGGCCGATGATCTGCCCCACGCCGTACGAGGCGGTCGCATAGCCGATCAGCCCGGCCGCCGCGTTGCCGCGCAGCCGGCGCGCGTCGCGCACCGCGAACAGCGTGATCGCGGTGAACGGCATGCCCAGCAGCAAGCTGCCGAGGGCGAAGCCGACCACGCTGGGCCAGGCCACCGACAGCACCACCCCGACCGCCTGCAGCGCATAGGCGATCGCCAGCAGCAGCCGGTTGTCCCAGTGCACCGGCGCGCGCGCACCGATCAGGGCGCCCGGGATGATGGCGGCGCCGAACAGCGGCCAGAAATAGTCGGGCCAGAACGAGCCCGGCAGCGCCTGGCGCGCGATCACCGGCAGGAAGGTGGCGGTGATGATGTAGCCGAAGCCCGCCAGCCCGTAGAGCGCCACCAGCCAGAGGGCGTCGGCGCGCGCCGCGGCCGAGTCCTGCGCGCTCGGCGCCGCGACCGGCGCGGGCGCCGCGCCGCCGGCCACGGCCTGCTCGCCGTCGTTGAAGACGCGCCAGATCACCGCGATCAGCACCAGCGCCAGCAGGCCCAGGCCGATCCAGCCGGTTTCCGATCCCCAGCGGCCGAGCGCCCCGCCCAGCAGCCCCGTCATGGCGATGCCGACGCCGGGGCCGGTGTAGATCACGCCACCGAGCGCCGGCGAACGCGTTTCGGCCAGCCGGCGCAGGCCCCAGCTCGAGGCGAACACGAACACCCAGGCGCTCATCACGCCGGCCGCCGCGCGCAGCACGCCCCAGGCACCGAAGCTGTGCAAGAGCCCCATGCCGATCAGCAGCACGGCGGTGGCCAGCAGGCCGCCGCGCACCATGGTCTTGGCGCGCACGCCGATGGCGGCGCAGCTCACCGCGCCGACGAAATAGCCGAGGTAGTTGAGCGAGGCCAGCAGCCCGCCGGCCTCGAGCTCGAGCTTGCCCTCGTGCAGCATGATCGGCAGCATCGGCGTGAAGGCGAAGCGCCCCAGCCCCATGGCCACCGCCAGCGTCACCATGCAGGCGAGCGCCGCCCGCCAGGCGCCGCGCCTGTCTTGTCCGATTTCCGACATCTTTTCGCGCAATGCTCGTTGTTGTGGGTCGCGATCGCCGTCAGGCCAGTTGCGCGGCGGCCACCAGTTTCTGCGTGTAGGGGTGTTCGGGCGCGTCGAGCACCCGGTCGACCGGGCCCGATTCGAGGATCGCCCCGTCCTTCATGACGATGACCTGGTGCGCCATGGCGCGGATCACCTCCACGTCGTGCGTGATCAGCAGATAGCTCAGCCCGCGTTCGCGCTGCAGCCGCTGCAGCAGCCCCAGCACCTGCTTCTGGATCGTGACGTCGAGCGCGCTGGTGGGCTCGTCGAGCACCAGCAGGCGCGGATCGACGATCAGCGCGCGCGCGATCGCCAGCCGCTGCCGCTGCCCGCCCGAGAACTCGTGCGGATAGCGGTCGAGCAGCGCCGGGAACTGCGCCTCGGTGAGCCCGACGTCGGCCAGCGCCTGCAGCGCCCGCGCGCGCCGGTCGGCGGCCTTGAGCTCGGGCGCATGCACCAGCAGGCCCTCGCCGACGATCTGCTCGACGGTCATGCGCGGCGACAGCGAGGAGAACGGGTCCTGGAACACCACCTGCATCGCGCGCCGCAGCGCGAGGTCCGAAGCCTGGCCCTGCCCCCAGCCCTGCCCCTCGACCTTGAGCGCGCCCTGGAAGCGCAGCAGCCCCAGCGCGGCCAGCGCCAGGGTCGACTTGCCCGAGCCCGACTCGCCGACCACGCCCAGGGTTTCGCCGGGCGCGATGCGGAACTCGGCGCCCTGCACCGCCACGAACTCGCCCTTGCCGAACCAGCCGGCGAAACCGGGCCTGGGCACCGGGTAGCTCACGCGCAAGCCCGAGGCCGAGAGGATCGGCGCCGCGTCGGGCCGCGCCGGCGCGGGCGTCACGTCGCGCGTGGGATGGCTGTCGATCAGCTTGCGCGTGTAGGGATGTTGCGGCGCCTCGAACACGGTCGCCACCGGGCCGTGCTCGACGATGTGGCCCTGCTCCATCACCGCGACGCGGTCGGCGAAATGCCGCACCAGGTTCAGGTCGTGGGTGATCAGCAGCACCGCCATGCCGTACTTGCGCTGCAGCTCGGCCAGCAGTTCGAGGATCTGGGCCCGCACCGTCACGTCGAGCGCGGTGGTCGGTTCGTCGGCCAGCAGCAGGCGCGGCCGGCAGGCCAGCGCCATGGCGATCATGGCGCGCTGGCGCTGGCCGCCCGAGAGCTGGTGCGGTAGCGCGCGCGCGCGCCGCGCCGGCTCGGGAATGCCGGTGTCGGCCAGCAGTTGCACCGCAGCCTCCTGCGCGGCGCGTGCCGGCAGGCCCTCGTGCAGCTGCAGCACCTCGGCGATCTGGTCGCCCACGCTGTAGAGCGCGTTGAGCGCGGTCATCGGCTCCTGGAAGATCATCGCGATCTCCTTGCCGCGGATGCCGCGCAGCTCGCGCTCGGGGATCGACAGCAGGTCACGTCCGTCCTGCGCACGCTCTGCATCGAACAGCCGCGCCGAACCCGAGAGCTCGGCGTTCTGCACCAGCCGCAGCAGCGACAGCGCGGTGACGGTCTTGCCCGAGCCCGACTCGCCCACCAGCGCGAACTTCTCGCCGGCCGCGATCCGGAAATCGACGCCGTGCACCACCGGCTTGCCGCCGAAGGCCACGCGCAGGCCGCGCACGTCGAGCAGCGGCGCGCCGGCCGCGAGGGAGGATTCGCCCGGCTTCACTTGTCGGCCTTCCGTGGATCGAGGGCGTCGCGCAGCGCGTCGCCCATGAAGGTCAGCAGCATCAAGGTGAAGACCAGCACGCCGAAGGTGGACATCGAGATCCACCAGGCGTCGATGTTCGCCTTGCCCTGGTTGAGCAGTTCGCCCAGCGAGGGCGTGCCCGGCGGCACGCCGAGCCCGAGGAAGTCGAGCGAGGTCAGCGCGAGGATCGCCGCGCTCATGCGGAACGGCAGGAAGGTGACGACCGGCACCATGCTGTTGGGCAGGATGTGGCGCCGCATGATCTGCAGGTTGCTCACGCCGAGCGCGCGTGCGGCGCGCACGTAGTCCATCTGGCGGTTGCGCAGGAACTCGGCGCGCACGTAGTCGGCCAGCGCCATCCAGCCGAACAGGCTCAGCAGCACCAGCAGCAGCAGCACGCTGGGCGTGAAGATGGCGCTGAAGATGATCAGCAGGTAGAGCTCGGGCATGGAACCCCAGATCTCGAGCAGCCGCTGCAGGAACAGGTCGGTCTTGCCCGCGAAGAAGCCCTGGATCGCGCCGATGGCGATGCCCAACACCACGCCCACGACCGTGAGCGCCAGCGCGAACAGCACGCTGACCCGGAAGCCGTAGATCAGTTGCGCCAGCAGGTCGCGCCCGCGGTCGTCGGTGCCCAGCAGGTTCTCGCCCGAGGGCGCGGCCGGATTGGGCTGCTTGGCGAAGTAGTTGAGCGTGCGCGGACCGTAGGGATTGGGCGCGTAGAGCGCCCAGTTGGCGCCGGCCGTGATGCGGTCGCGGATGAAGGGATCGAGGTAGTCGGCCGGGGTCTCGAAGTCGCCGCCGAAGGTCTTCTCGGAGTAGTCGCGCAGCACCGGGAAGTAGGTCTGGCCCTCGTAGCGCACCACCAGCGGCTTGTCGGTGGACAGCAGCTCGGCGAACAGGCTCAGCACCACCAGCACGGAGAACAGGACCAGGCTCCAGAAGCCCAGCGGATTGCGGCGGAAACGGCGCCAGGCGCGCCGGCCCGGGCTGTCCGACTTGGCCGGCGGACGCGGCGCGGCGGGAGTGGGCATCGATTCAGTCAAACTTCACCCTCGGATCGACCCAGACGTAGCAGAGATCGGAAATCAGCTTGGTCACCAGCCCGATCAGCGTGAACAGGTAGAGCGTGCCCAGCACCACCGGGTAGTCGCGCCGGATCACGCTCTCGTAGCTCAGCAGGCCCAGGCCGTCGAGCGTGAACAGGGTCTCGATCAGCAGCGAGCCGGTGAAGAAGGCGCCGATGAAGGCGGCCGGAAAGCCCGTGATGATCGGGATCAGCGCATTGCGGAACACGTGCTTCCAGAGCACCTGCCGCTCGGCGAGGCCCTTGGCGCGCGCGGTCAGCACGTACTGCTTGCGGATCTCCTCGAGGAAGGAGTTCTTGGTCAGCATCGCCGTCACGGCGAAGCTGCCGATCACCATGGCCGTGACCGGCAGCGCGATGTGCCAGAGGTAGTCGACGATGCGCGCCCCCCAGCTCAGGCTCTCCCAGTTCGGCGAGGTGAGGCCGCGCAGCGGGAACCACTGCAGCTGGCCGCCGAAGATCACCAGCAGCGCCACGCCGAGCACGAAGCCCGGAATGGCATAGCCCACGAGCACGATCAGCGTGGTGAAGAAGTCGAAGCGCGAGCCGGCGCGCACCGCCTTGGCCACGCCCAGCGGCACCGCGATCAGGTAGCTGATGAAGAAGGTCCACAGGCCCAGGCTGATCGAGACCGGCATCTTCTCCTTGACCAGTTCCCACACGTCCTTGCGCTGGTAGAAGCTGGTGCCGAGGTCGAAGCGCGCGAAGGACTTGAGCATGGTCCACAGGCGTTCGTGGGCCGGCTTGTCGAAGCCGTAGAGCTTCTTGATCTCCTCGATGCGCTGCGGATCGAGGCCCTGGCGGCCGCGGTAGCCGGCACCGCTGCTCGCGGCCCGCTCGCCGCCCGAATCGCGGCCCTGCAACTGCGCCACCATCTGCTCGACCGGGCCGCCCGGCACGAACTGGATCACGCCGAAGGTGATGATCAGCACGCCCAGGAGCGTGGGAATCATCAGCAGCAGTCGCTTGAGGATGTAGCTGGCCATGCGGTTGTCGTGCTCCGGATCTCTTCTCGTGCGGCGGGCGCTACTTGTTGGCCGGCGAGGCCCACCATGTCGCGAGGGCCCAATCGCCGACATCGTAGTACGGCGGAATCGTCGGCGGCAGCACCACGCCGGCCGGCCGGTAGCCGACCAGGAAGGCGCTGCCGTAGTACATCGGGATCGAGTAGTAGCCGGCCGAGAGCACGCGGTCGAGCACGCGCAAGGCGGTGGTGAGCTCGGGGCGCGTGGTGGCCGTCACCACCTTGCCGACGATGGCGTCGACCGCCGGATCGGCGATGCCCCAGTAGTTGGAGGAGCCCGGCGTCTCGGCCGACTTCGAGCCGAACAGCTCGAACAGTTCGCCGCCCGGCGCGGTGTTGCCCGGCAGCCGCATCGAGGTCATGTCGAAGTCGTAGTTCTGCATGCGCTGCTGCGACAGCGAGAAGTCGACGGTGCGAAAGCTCATCTCGATGCCCAGCTTCTTGAGCGCGGTCTGCAGCGGCGTCGCCACGCGGATCAGCGAGGGCTGGTCGTTGAGGAACTCGATGGTGAAGGCCTCGTTCTTCGCGTTGCGCAGCGCGCCGTCGCGGTAGGTCCAGCCGGCCTCGGCCAGCAGCGCCCTCGCCTTGCGCAGGTTCTCGCGCAGGCTGCCGGGCGGATCGGTGCTCGCCGGCACCGGCGCGGGACCGAACACCTCGGGCTTGAGCTTGGCGCGCAGCGGCTCCATCAGCGCCAGCTCGTCCGGCCCGGGCAGGCCGTCGGCATGGAAGTCGCTGTTCGGGAAGTAGCCCTGCACGCGCGTGTAGATGCCGTAGAAGAGCTGGCGGTTGAGCCACTCGAAGTCCATCGCGAGGGCGATGGCCTGGCGCACGCGCACGTCCTTGAACTTGTCGCGGCGCGTGTTGAAGATGTAGCCCTGGAAGTCGCCGGGGTTGTGGTTCTCGAAGGCGCGCCTGGCGATCTCGCCGTTGTCGAACTGCTTGCCCTTGTACTGGCGCGCCCAGTTGCGCGAGACGAACTCGCGCATGAAGTCGAACTCGCCGGCCTTCAGGCCCTCGAAGCGCGCGGTCTCGTCGAGGTAGACCTTGTAGGCGACGCGATCGAAGTTGAACATCCCCTTGCGCACCGGCAGGTCGACGCCCCAGTAGTCGGCGCGGCGCACGTAGGTGATGTCGCGGCCCAGGCGGTCGCTCGCGGGCCTGTAGGGACCGGAGGCGATCGGCACCTCGGTCACGATCTGGTCGAAGGGCTTGCCGCCGCCCCATTTGCGGCTGAACACCGCCATGCCGCCGACCACCAGCGGCAGCTCGCGGTTCGGGCTCGCGAAGTCGAAGCGCACCGTGCGCTCGCCGACCGCACTCGCCTTCTTGACCTCGGCATAGATGGTCTTGTACTGCGGGGCCGCGAGCGGGCCGATCAGGGTCTGGAACGAATAGACCACGTCGGCCGCCAGCACCGGCGAGCCGTCGTTGAAGCGGGCCTTGGGGTTGAGCCTGAAGGTGACCGAGAGGCCGTCGGGCGCCACGTCGATGTCTTCGGCCAGCAGGCCGTAGGCGGTGGTCGGCTCCTCCGAGTTGCCGGTCATCAGGCTCTCGAACATCAGCTGGCCGAGGCCCGAGGGCCCGGTGCCCTTGAGCGTGAACGGATTGAACTTGTCGAAATTGGTGGGCCGGGTCGGCGGCACCAGCCTGAATTCACCGCCCTTGGGGGCGTTCGGATTCACGTAGCCGAAGTGCGTGAAGCCCGGCGCGTACTTGACGTCGCCGAATTGCGCGTACGCATGGGCGGCCCACGAAGGGGCCGCCGAGAGCGCCAAACCGAACCAGAGCAGCCAACCTCGCATGCGAGAATTCTGCCCCGAGATTTTCACGAGGCAACTCCATGGGCTTTCTTTCCGGCAAAAAACTCCTGATCACCGGCGTGCTGAGCAACCGCTCCATCGCCTACGGCATCGCCAAGGCCTGCCATGAACAGGGTGCCGAGCTCGCCTTCAGCTATGTCGGCGAGCGCTTCAAGGACCGCATCACCGAGTTCGCGGCCGACTTCGGCTCGAAGCTGATCTTCGACTGCGACGTCGGCGACGATGCCCAGATCGAGAAGCTGTTCGCCGACCTGTCGCAGGTCTGGCCGACCTTCGACGGCTTCGTGCACAGCATCGGCTTCGCGCCGCGCGAGGCCATCGCGGGCGACTTCCTCGAGGGCCTGTCGCGCGAAGGCTTCCGCATCGCGCACGACATCAGCGCCTACAGCTTCCCGGCCATGGCGAAGGCGGCCCAGCCCTACCTCAACGACAAGTCGGCCCTGCTCACGCTGACCTACCTGGGCGCCGAACGCGCGCTGCCCAACTACAACACCATGGGCCTGGCCAAGGCCTCGCTCGAGGCCTCGGTGCGCTACACGGCGGCTTCGCTGGGTCCGAAGGGCGTGCGCGTCAACGGCATCAGCGCCGGCCCGATCAAGACGCTCGCGGCCAGCGGCATCAAGGGCTTCGGCAAGATGCTCGGCGCCGTCGCCGAGGCCTCGCCGATCCGCCGCAACGTGACGATCGAGGAAGTCGGCAACGTGGCGGCCTTCCTGCTGAGCGACCTCGCGAGCGGCGTGACGGCCGAGATCACCTACGTCGACGGCGGCTTCAGCAACGTCGTCGTCGGCATGGCCGAGTAAGCGGCACCCCGGCTCCCGGGCGCGCTCTCGCGCCCGTCGGACGGCGATGCGCGCCGGTCGCGCGGCGCTTGTCTCGCGAAGGAACTTCGGCCACAAATGGGCATCCATCGGTCGTTTCCAGCTACTCATTTCATAGCACCCGTGCTCCATCGACGTTCCCTGCTGCTCGCCACCCTGGGCTTTGCGCTGACCTTGCCGGCGCACGCCGGCGCGCCCGCGCTGATGCTGGCCGAGGTCTACAAGCCGGGCATGTCGCTGGCCGACTACTGGGTCAGCGAGAAGTACGACGGCGTGCGCGCGTACTGGGACGGCCGGCAGCTCTTCACGCGCGGCGGCGAGCGCATCCTGGCGCCGGCCTGGTTCACCGCCGCGCTGCCCAGGCAGCCGCTCGACGGCGAGCTCTGGGCCGGCCGCGGACGCTTCTCGCATGCGGTGTCGACGGTGCGCAGCCAGACGCCCAACGACGTCGCCTGGCACGAGATGAAGTTCATGGTGTTCGACCTGCCGGCCCAGGGCGGCGACTTCACCGCCCGCCTCGGCGTGCTGCGCAGGCTGCTGCCGATCACCGACGCGCCCTGGGTGGTGGCGGTGCCGCAGGAGCGCGCGACCACGGCCGAGGCGCTGCAGGCGCTGCTCGACAAGACCGTGAAGATGGGCGGCGAAGGCCTGATGCTGCACCGCGGCGCCTCGCTCTACCGTGCCGAGCGCAACAACGACCTGCTCAAGGTCAAGACCCATGACGACGCGGAAGCCCGCGTGGTCGGCCACGTGCCCGGCAAGGGCAGGCATGCCCATCGGCTCGGGGCGCTGCTGGTCGAGATGCCCGGCGGCCAGCGCTTCAAGCTGGGCACCGGCCTGAGCGATGCCGAGCGCGAGCAGCCGCCCGCGATCGGCAGCTGGGTCACCTACCGCTACAACGGGCTCACGGCCGGCGGGCTGCCGCGCTTCGCACGCTTCATGCGCGTGCGCGAGGACGGCTGAGCCGCCCCTCGCACCCTGCCCGCTTCGCGCCCCGGCGCTCAGGCGCTCTTCCGCACGCAGTCCGCGTAGTAGCGCTTCTTGCCCGTCTCGTCGACGCGCGCCACCAGGCCGTGGATGTCGGTCTCGAAGCCCGGGCACTGCGTGTTGAACTCGCGCGAGAACTTCAGGTAGTCGACGATCTTCTTGTTGAAGACCTCGCCCGGGATCAGCAGCGGAATGCCCGGCGGGTACGGCGTGATCAGGCTGGTGGTGATGCGGCCCTCGAGCTCGTCGATCTCCACGCGCTCGGTCTTGCGGTGCGCGATGTGGGCGAAGGCGTCGCTGGGCTTCATCGCCGGCGTGAGGTCGCTCAGGTACATCTCGGTCGTCAGGCGGGCCACGTCGTAGCGCGCGTAGAGCTGGTGGATGTGCTGGCACAGGTCGCGCAGGCCGAGCCGCTCGTAGCCCGTGTGCTGCTGGCAGAACTCCGGCATGATCCGCCACATCGGCTGGTTGCGCGCGTAGTCGTCCTTGAACTGCTGCAGCGCCGTCAGCAGCGTGTTCCAGCGGCCCTTGGTGATGCCGATGGTGAACATGATGAAGAAGCTGTAGAGGCCGGTCTTCTCGACGATCACGCCATGCTCGGCCAGGAACTTGGTCACCACGCTGGCGGGAATGCCGGTCTCGGCGAAGTTGCCCTCGAGGTCCAGGCCCGGCGTCACGATGGTCGACTTGATCGGGTCGAGCATGTTGAAGCCGTCGACCAGCTCGCCGAAGCCGTGCCAGTTGCGCGGCGACTTCTTCGAGCGGCTCTTGCCGTTCTTCTCGCCGTGCATGATCCAGTCGTCCGGGACGCCGATGCCCTCGTCCACGAGCTTCTCGGGGCCCCAGACCTTGAACCACCACTCGTCCTTGCCGAACTCCTCCTCGACCTTGCGCATGGCGCGACGGAAGTCGAGCGCCTCGAGGATGCTCTCCTCCACCAGCGCGGTGCCGCCGGGCGGCTCCATCATCGCGGCGGCCACGTCGCAGCTCGCGATGATCGCGTACTGCGGGCTGGTCGACGAGTGCATCAGGTAGGCCTCGTTGAACAGGTCGCGGTCGAGCTGGCGGTTCTGCGAGTCCTGCACCAGCACGTGGCTGGCCTGGCTGATGCCGGCCAGCAGCTTGTGCGTGGACTGGGTCGCGAACACCAGCGATTCCTTCGGCCGCACGCGGCGCTTGCCCATCGCGTGGTAGGAGCCGTAGAACGGGTGGAAAGCCGCGTGCGGCAGCCAGGCCTCGTCGAAGTGCAGCGTGTCGACGTAGCCGTCGAGCGTGTTCTTGATGGTCTCGGTGTTGTAGATCACGCCGTCGTAGGTCGACTGCGTGAGCGTCATCACGCGCGGCTTGACCTTGTTGGCATCGACGTCGGCCAGCAGCGGGTTGGCCTTGATCTTGGCCTTGATGGCCTCGGGCTCGAACTCGCTCTTGGGGATCGGGCCGATGATGCCGAAGTGGTTGCGCGTGGGCTTCATGAACACCGGGATCGCGCCCGTCATGATGATCGCGTGCAGGATCGACTTGTGGCAGTTGCGGTCCACCACCACCACGTCGTCGGGCGCCACCGTGTGGTGCCACACCATCTTGTTGCTGGTGCTGGTGCCGTTGGTCACGAAGAAGCAGTGGTCGGCATTGAAGATGCGCGCCGCGTTGCGCTCGCTGGCCGCCACCGGGCCGGTGTGGTCGAGCAGCTGGCCCAGTTCCTCCACCGCGTTGCAGACGTCGGCGCGCAGCATGTTCTCGCCGAAGAACTGGTGGAACATCTGGCCCACCGGGCTCTTGAGGAAGGCGACGCCGCCCGAGTGGCCCGGGCAGTGCCACGAGTACGAACCGTCTTCCGCGTAGTCGATCAGCGCCTTGAAGAACGGCGGCTGCACGCCCTCGAGGTAGCTCTTGGCCTCGCGGATGATGTGGCGCGCCACGAATTCGGGGGTGTCCTCGAACATGTGGATGAAGCCGTGCAGCTCGCGCAGGATGTCGTTCGGGATGTGGCGCGAGGTCTTGGTCTCGCCGTAGATGTAGATCGGCACGTCGGCGTTCTTGCGCCGCACTTCGCCGATGAAATTGCGCAGGTTCAGCACCGCCGGATCCAGGTCGGGGCCGACCGTGAATTCCTCGTCGTCGATCGACAGGATGAAGGCGCTGGCACGGCTTTGCTGCTGAGCGAACTGGCTCAGGTCGCCGTAGCTCGTGACGCCCAGCACCTCGAAGCCCTCCGTCTCGATGGCCTGCGCGAGCGCGCGGATACCGAGGCCCGAGGTGTTCTCGGAGCGGAAGTCCTCGTCGATGATGACGATGGGAAAGCGGAATTTCATGGGGCGGAGCTCCGGGACAGGCAATGAGGCGCGAAGTGTACGGAATTCAGATGAAGAATTCGCCGACGCGTCGAATGTCCGCCGAATGCCGGTGCGACCCGCTTTTCGCCGCCGCGCCGGGAGCCCCCACAAAGTGCAGGCGAGTCCGGGCCGCCCGGAGCGCATGCCTCAGAATGGCGTCGCCTGAAACAACTACAGAGGAGATGTCATGGCGAATTCCACGATCTGGTGGCTGATCGCTGGCACGGCAATCGTGGTCGAGCTCCTGTCCGGCACGGTCTACCTGCTGCTGCTGGCCGGCGGGTTCGCCGCCGCGGCGATCTCCGCCCACCTGGGCTTCGGCACCGTCACGCAACTGCTCGTGGCCGCCGTCGTCGGCGTGGTGGCGGTGCTGACCTGGTACTCGATCCAGCGCAAGCGCCCGCCGCCCCCACCCACCGAAGCCAACCGCGACCTCAATCTCGACATCGGCGAGAGCGTGCAGGTCGAGGCATGGAACCCCGACGGAACCGCCACCGTGCGCTACCGCGGCGCCCAGTGGACCGTCGTGCAGCGCGCGGGCCATGCGCCCTCCACCGGAGAACACCGCGTGGTCGAGGTCGTCGGCAGCCGGCTGGTGGTCGACAAGGTCTAGCTAGAACCCGAGAACGAAAGAGGAAAGGTACAGAGCCATGGAATATTCGGTCCCCATCATCATCCTGGTCATCGCGATCATCTTCATCAGCCAGTCGGTGAAGTTCGTGCCGCAGCAGAACGCCTGGGTGCGCGAGCGCCTGGGCAAGTACCACGGCACCATGACGCCCGGCCCCAACTTCCTGATCCCGTTCATCGACCGGGTGGCCTACAAGCACAGCCTGAAGGAAATCCCGCTCGACGTGCCGAGCCAGATCTGCATCACGCGCGACAACACGCAGCTGCAGGTCGACGGCATCCTCTACTTCCAGGTCACCGACCCGATGCGCGCCAGCTACGGCTCGTCGAACTACATCGTGGCCGTGACCCAGCTCGCCCAGACCTCGCTGCGCAGCGTGATCGGCAAGCTGGAGCTCGACAAGACCTTCGAGGAGCGCGACGTCATCAATGCCCAGGTGGTCGCGGCCATCGACGAGGCGGCGCTCAACTGGGGCGTGAAGGTGCTGCGCTACGAGATCAAGGACCTGACGCCGCCGAAGGAAATCCTGCAGGCGATGCAGCGCCAGATCACGGCCGAACGCGAGAAGCGCGCGCTGATCGCGGCCTCCGAGGGCCGGCGCCAGGAGCAGATCAACATCGCCACCGGCGAACGCGAGGCCTTCATCGCGCGCTCCGAGGGCGAGAAGCAGGCCCAGATCAACAACGCCCAGGGCGAGGCGGCCGCGATCACCGCGGTGGCCACGGCGACGGCGGACGCCATCGAGCGCGTGGCGGCCGCGATCCAGCAGCCGGGCGGCGAGCAGGCGGTGCAGCTCAAGGTGGCCGAACGCGCGGTCGATGCCTACGGCAAGGTCGCGGCCGATTCCAAGACCACGCTGATCGTGCCGAGCAACATGACCGAGACCGCCGCGCTGATCGCCTCGGCCATGCGCATGGTGCAGGCCGGCAAATCCTCGGGTCCCACGGCCTGAGGCTTCCGGAAACGGCCCCGGCGACTGCTACAATCGTGGGCTTCGGAGCGGTGGATGAGCGGTTTAAGTCGCACGCCTGGAAAGCGTGTGAGGGTTAATAGCCCTCCGCGGGTTCGAATCCCGCCTGCTCCGCCAGAGAGTCGTTGTTCGCAACCGTTCGCGAACATGCAGAAAGCCCGAGTTGCCATTGGCACTTGGGCTTTTTTGTGGGCGCCTGTTGCGTGGCGCGCCCCTTGCCCTCATCGTGCGCCGGACTGACCCCACCTCCCGCGCAGACCTCACACCGCCCTCCCCGACCCGTCTGGCGGTACGATCCCCAGGTTTTCAGTTCCCCAGGAGGCGCCGCATGGCAGGACATCCCAGCACCAAGCCGCACGGCAGCACGTCGCTCGACCGCACGCTCGAAAAAACCGAGCAGGTCGCCGCCGACGTGCAGAAGGCCTCCGACAACCTCGCGGTGGTCAACACGGTGCTCGAGCAGGAGCTGCCCGAGGAAGTGCAGGTGGGCGAGGTGGCGCTGGCCATCGCGCACACGAGCCAGCTCGAGGAAAAGCTCGCGCAATCGGCCGAGCAGCTCGCCGAGGTCAACGCGGCGCTCAGCGAGGAGATCGAGAAGCGCATCGAGGCCACGGCCCAGCGCGACGAGAGCGCGGCCCGCGTGAAGAAGCTCGAGGCTCGGCAGGCCACCGCGGCCGAGCCCGGCACAGGCAAGCGCGCGAACGACTGACGCGACCCGCGCGCCGGCGGCGGAGTGCCGCGGACATCGTATGAAATAGGGACACGCCGCGTTTCTCCGTCTCCTTTCTCCTACGCAGCAAGCGCGCGCGGCACGCTACGCTATTGGTTCTCACACCCTATCCGTGGCATGGCCCTCATCACGTTCCTCGTCGAGGACAACAAGACCATCAGGGACAACCTGGTTCCGGCACTCGAGGACCTGGTGAATGCCCAAGTCGTTGGCTTTGCCGAAACCGAATCCGAAGCGCTGGCGTGGCTGCGCGCCCATCCGGCCGAGTGGCAGCTGCTGATCGTCGACCTGTTCCTCAAGGAAGGCTCGGGCCTGGGCGTGCTCGCGGGCTGCAAGGAACGCCTTCCCGGCCAGCGCGCGGTGGTGCTGAGCAACTACGTGACGGCCGACATCCGCGCGCGCTGCGAGACGCTCGGCGCGGACGCGGTGTTCGACAAGTCGCGCGACCTCGACGCCTTCATCGAGTACTGCAACACCGACCGCCCCTCGGGACTCGCACCGCTCTGAACGGCGGGCACCCGCCCTTCTCTTTCTTCTCCCCCGCCGTTTCGAGCGCCCACGAAAAAAGGGCCCGAAGGCCCTTTCTCGTTGGAACGCGGATCGAAGCCGATCAGCGCACCACGGCGATCTGCGTGCGCTGGCCACCCTTGTAGGTGTAGAGCGTCAGGGCGCCGCCCTTGATGTCGCCCTTTTCGTCGAAGGCGATCGGGCCGGTCACGCCCTTGTACTGGATCTTGCCCACTTCGGGCAGGTACTTCTCGGGATCGGCCGAACCGGCCTTGACCATCGCTTCGGCCAGCACGTTGACCGCGTCGTAGACGTACGGTGCGTAGATCTGGACGTCGACGCCGTTCTTGGTCTTGAACTTGGCCTTGAAGTCTTCCAGCGGCTGCTTGAAGTCGCCGTCCACGCCGCCGGCTTCGGCGCACACCACCATGTCTTCGCCGATGGCATCGCCAGCGAGCTTCGGCAGTTCGCCGGTGCACAGGCCGTCGCCGCCCATGAACTTGACGTTCAGGCCGAGCTGCTTGACCTGCTTGAGCATCGGGCCGCCGACGGCGTCCATGCCACCGAAGAACAGCACGTCGGGCTTGGCGGCCTTGAGCTTGGTCAGGATGGCGTTGAAGTCGGTCGACTTGTCGGTGGTGAATTCGTGGCCCACGATGGTGGCGCCGGCGGCCTTGGCCGACTTCTCGAATTCTTCGGCGACGCCCTGGCCGTAGGCGGTGCGGTCGTCGATCACGGCGATGTTCTTGCCCTTGAGCGTTTCGACCGCGTACTTGCCCAGCGTGCCGCCGAGTTGCGTGTCGTCAGCCACCACGCGGAAGGTGGTCTTGAAGCCCTGGCGGGTGTACTTGGGGTTCGTTGCCGAAGGCGAGATCTGGGGGATGCCGGCGTCGCTGTAGAGCTTCGAGGCGGGGATGGTGGTGCCCGAGTTCAGGTGACCGACCACGCCGTTGACCTTGCTGTCGACCAGCTTCTGGGCCACGGCCGTGCCTTGCTTCGGATCGCCTGCGTCGTCTTCGGCGACCAGCTCGAACTTGGCGACCTTGTCGCCGATCTTGAGGCCCTTGGCATTCAGTTCCTCGATCGCCATCTTGGCGCCGAACTCGTTGTCCTTGCCGAGGTGGGCAATCGGACCGCTGGTCGGAGCCACGTGGCCGATCTTCACGACCAGTGCATCGGCGGGAGGTGCAGCGGGTGCCGGGGCGGCCGCGGTGGGCGCCGGGGCAGCAGCGGGTGCCGCAGCTTCTTCTTTCTTGCCGCAAGCCACCAGCGTGAGTGCAGCCAGAGCGACCGCAGTCCATTTCAATTGCATGAGAACCTCCAGAACATGGATGATGAGATTGAGAAACCGGTCGTGTGATCCGGGCGCTCCTGACCTCGCAAGTTCCGCGCCGCAGACCCGGGCCACCCTAACCCTCCAGCTTTGGCCCACCCGACCTGGCGCGCAGTTTAGCTGAAGCTTCACCCCTCGAAAGTTGGCGTAGACCCTGGGTTTTCCGAGAGTTCGGCGGCCATCGCCTCGATCACCAACGCACGCAAAACGGCTTCGATTTCGCCGCGCAAACGCGGCACCATCGCGTCGAGTTGCTGCTGCACGGCGGCGGCCACGGTGTCGCTCAAACGCTCCTCGAGCGAGAAGTCCACGCGCTGCAGAACACGGTGCAGCAACTGCTCCTCGAGCCGCACGATGTCGGCCTCGGAACGCTGCACCGCGGGCGGCAATGCGACGGCCTGGGACGGGTCGGGCATGGCCGGCGCGACGGCATCCGGCCCCGCGTTGTCCGCCAAGGGCGAATGCGCCGCGACCGGCTCGGCGGGCAGGTCGAGCACGGTCGTGAGCGTGGGAACGAAACGCGGCGGCGTGCGGGTCGGAGTGGTCATCAGGATGCGCTCCTCGCGAAGTCGTGCGGCTGGATCGTGTAGCCGCGGTCGGCGTAGTGGCGCCAGCGCGCGCGGCCGATCTGGCGGTCGTCGGGCTCGTTGCTCACGATGTCGATCAGGCGCTCGTAGCGCTCGAAGCCCGCGGGCACCTGCGCACCGAGATTGACCAGCAGTTCGCGGTGCGGCAGCGCGGCCGACTCGGCGCCCTCGTCGGCCAGGATCACCGGCGAGCGCGACAGCACGTGGGCCGGCGCATCGCCGCGGCAGTGGGCGACGAACTCGGTCGGTGCCAGTTGCCAGAGGCCGGCGTCGATCGCGTCGAGCCATTGCGCCTCGCCGACCACCACCACCCGCATGCCGCGCGTGGCGACGGCCTTGCGCACGAGCCGGCAGGCGTAGCTGAGCTTGTCCGGCGCGTTGTAGTGAAAGCCGATGTCCGTCACTGCACCGAACGCGCCTTGCGGGCCGCCGCCTTGCTCTCGGACTTGCCCTCGGTCTTCCGCTCGGCCTTGGCTTTCGCCTTGCCCTCGCCGGCGCCGGTCGCGCCGTCCTGCGCGCGGCGCGTGAGGTACGAGACCAGCAGGCCGACCGGTCGGCCGGTCGAGCCCTTGGCCGCGCCGCTCTTCCACGCGGTGCCCGCGATGTCCAGGTGCGCCCAGGCGAAGTCGGCCGTGAAGCGCTGCAGGAACTTGGCCGCCGTGATGGCGCCGCCCGCGCGACCCGCCACGTTGGCCACGTCGGCGAAGTTGGTCTTCAGGCCCTCGGCGTACTCGTCGTCGAGCGGCAGGCGCCAGCAGCGGTCCTGCGAGCTCTCGCCGGCCGCCTCGAGCGCCGCGGCCAGCGCGTCGTCGCTCGAGAACAGGCCGCTGCGCACGCCGCCCAGAGCCACCACGCAGGCGCCCGTGAGCGTCGCGATGTCGATCACGGCGGCGGGGTCGAAGCGCTTGGCGTAGGTCAGCGCGTCGCAGAGGATCAGCCGGCCTTCGGCATCGGTGTTGAGGATCTCGATGGTCTGGCCGCTCATGCTGGTGACCACGTCGCCCGGCTTGATGGCGCGGCCGTCGTTCATGTTCTCGCACGAGGGGATCAGGCCGACCACGTTGATCGCGGGCTTGATGCCGGCCAGCGCGCGGAAGGTGCCGAGCACGCTCGCGGCGCCGCACATGTCGAACTTCATCTCGTCCATTTCGGCCGCCGGCTTGAGCGAGACGCCGCCGGTGTCGAAGGTGATGCCCTTGCCGACCAGCACCACGGGCGCCTGGTCCTTGGACCCGCCCTGGTAGCGCAGCACGATGAAGCGCAGCGGCTCGGCCGAGCCCTGAGCCACGGCCGCGAAGGCGCCCATGCCGAGCTTGTCGACCTCCTTGGGACCGAGCACCTCGCACTTGATGCCGGGCAGCTTGCCCAGGCCCTTGGCGGCCTCGGCCAGCATCGTCGGCGTGGCATGGTTGGCGGGGCGGTTGCCCCACTCCTTGGCGAACTCGATGCCCTCGACGGTGGCGCGTGCCTGCTCGAAGGCCGCGCCGACCGTAGCCGCATCGGCCACGCCCACGGTCACCTGGCGGATGCTGCGCGGCTCGGCCTTGGACTTGGTGGCGGTGTAGACATAGCTGGCGTCGGCGGCCGCGATGACGGCGCTCGCCACGGCCGCCGGTTCGGCGTCCTGGGCGAAGGCCAGCACCACGCGCTTGGGCGACGAGGCCTTGGCGGCGTTGACCGCGGCGATCACGCCGCTGCGCACCGAGGCCGGCTTGCCGTCGCCGATGGCCGCCAGCACCACGCGGGCGGCGGCCACGTCCTCGGGCCGGTACAGGGACAGCAGCTTGCCGGCCTTGTCGGGCAGGTCGCCGGCCTTGCGGGCGGCCGCGATCTGGACGGAGAGGGGGTCCTTGGACGCGAGCGGCGCACTGCCCACGAGCACGATCAGGACGTCGGATTTTTCGGCCGCTGCGCGGGCGACTGTGAGGGTCTTGAGTTGAAAGTCCATAATCCTTTTTTTCCTCGAACGATGTTATTCCATTCTTCCCTACGCAAGGAGCTGTCGCGCAGCTTCGGAGCGACCCTCGTGGTCCTGGTCACCATCGTGATGACCATGATGCTCATCCGCACGCTCGGACTGGCCTCCAAGGGCAGCGTGAACCCGTCCGAAGTGTTCCTCGTCATGGCCTACACGGTGCTCGGCTACATGCCGACCATCCTCAGCCTGAGCCTGTTCATCGCCATCGTCGGCACCCTGTCGCGCATGTACCGCGACAGCGAGATGGTGATCTGGTTCTCCAGCGGCCGCGGGCTGTCCGACTTCGTCGAGCCGCTGTTCCGCTTCGCCTGGCCGGTGCTGCTGCTGATCGCCGCGATGGCGCTGATCGGCTGGCCCTGGGCCAACTCGCAGACCATGGGCATGCGCCAGCAGTACGAGCAGCGCGGCGACCTCGAGCGCGTGTCGCCCGGCGAATTCCGTGAATCGGCCGGCCGGCTGCGGGTGTTCTTCATCGACAAGGACTCCGCCGACAGCGCCACCGCCACCAACGTCTTCATCTGGTCGGTCGAGCGCAACCTGCAGATCACGACCTCGGCGCGCAGCGGCCGTATCGAGACGCTCGGCAACTCGCGCTACCTGATGCTGAGCAATGGCCAGCGCCTGGAGCGCCCGCTGCTGCCCAACGGCGCCCTGAAGATCAGCGAGTTCGAGACCTACGGCACGCGCGCCGGCGGCAGCGCCGCCGGCACCAGCGACGCCACGCCGCCCCGCGCGCGCACCACGCTGTCGCTGCTCGGCGACTTCAACGCAACCGCGGCGCGCGGCGAACTCGCCTGGCGCGTGGGCATGCTGCTGGCGGCCATCAACTTCGTGCTGCTGGCCCTGGCCGTCTCCAGCGTCAATCCGCGCGTAGGCCGCAGCGGCAACCTGCTGTTCGCGCTGTTCGCCTTCGTCATCTACTACAACCTGCTGAACCTGGGCCAGAGCTGGATCAGCTCGGGCCGCTACGGCATGGGCGGCTTCATGCTGCTGCTGCACGGCGGCGTGGCGCTGTTCGCCATCTCGTGGCTCACGCTGCGCAACAACAACTGGGCGCGCCGCAAGAGCCGCGGCGGCCAGGCCTCCGGACCCACGCCGCCGCCCTCCACCACCCGGCTGGAGCCCACGCCATGAGAACCATCCGTCGCCTGATCTACATCGAGGCGCTGAAGGCCGTGGCCTTCGTGACCCTCGGCTTCCTGAGCCTGTTCTTCTTCTTCGACTTCGTCGACGAGCTGCAGGCCGTGGGCCGCCCCGAGAGCCTGGCCTACGGGCCGGCGCAGGCGCTGCTCTACGTGACCTTACTGTTGCCGAGCCATCTCTACGAACTGCTGCCGATCACGGTGCTGATCGGCTGCATCTTCGTGATGGCGCGGCTCGCGCAAAGCTCCGAATACACCATCCTGCGCACCAGCGGCCTCGGTCCCTGGCGCGCGCTGCGCACGCTGCTGGTGCTGGGCCTGGGCTTCGTGGTGCTGACCTTCGCGGTGGGCGACTACCTCGCGCCTGCCGCCGAGCGCGCCGCCCAGCTCGTGAAATCGCGCTACCAGGGCACCTTCACCTTCGTGGGCAACACCGGCGCCTGGCTCAAGGAGCGGCAGGACAAGGCGTCCTACGCCGTCAACGTGCTGTCGATCTCGCGCAACGGCGGGCTCAAGACCGCGCGCATCTTCGAGTTCGACGACAAGGGCTACCTGCGTAAGCAGATGACCGCCGCCACGGCGCGCATCGAGCGCGGCTACTGGGTGCTGTCGGAGATCGAGCAGCAGGACTACGACACCCGCGCCGCCGAAGGCAAGGCGCATGTTGCCACCACACGGATGGCCGAGCTCAACTGGCCGACCTCGCTGACCGCCGAGATGGTCTCGGTGGCGCTGCTGCGGCCCGACCGCATGAGCACCATCGACCTGTTCGACTACATCCGCCACCTCGACGCCAACGGCCAGACCGCGCAGCGCTACGAGATCGAGTTCTGGCGCAAGGTGTTCTATCCGCTGTCCTGCCTGGTGATGGTGGTGCTCGCCCTGCCCTTCGCCTACCTGCACTTCCGCCAGGCCGGCATCACCACCTACGTGTTCGGCGGCGTGATGATCGGCATCAGCTTCTTCCTGCTGAACAACGTGTTCGGCTACCTCGGCAATCTCAGCAACTGGTCGCCCTGGATCACGGCGGCGGCGCCCGGGCTCATCTATTCGGTGATGTCGCTGGCGGCCTTCAGCTGGCTGGTGCTCAGACGCTGATGGCCACGCCGACGGTGCAGGGCATCGTGCTGCTGGCGCACGGCTCGCGCGACCCGCGCTGGCGCGAGCCGATCGAGGCCGTGGCGGCGCGAACGCGCGCGCTGTCTCCCGAGGCCCGGGTGCGCTGCGCCTACCTCGAGCTGGCCGAGCCCGACCTGCGCACCGCGGCGGCCGCGCTGGTCGACGAAGGCGCCCACGCGATCCGCGTGGTGCCGCTGTTCCTCGGCATGGGCAAGCACGCACGCGAGGACATTCCGCGCCAGCTCGACGCGCTGCGCGCCGAATGGCCCGCGCTGGCCTTCACGCTCGCGCCCACCGTGGGGGAATCGCCGCAGGTGATCGACCTGCTGGCCCGAATTGCGGTGGAAATCTGAACATTAGGCAATTTCCATAGATTCCGAAGGCATAATAAATTCCGCAATAAGACGGAATTTGATATGAATCTGCACCAGTTCAAGTTTGTTCAGGAAGCCGTGCGGCGCAACCTGAACCTGACCGAGGCCGCCAAGGCGCTGCACACCTCCCAGCCCGGGGTGTCGAAGGCGATCATCGAGCTCGAGGAAGAACTCGGCGTGGAAATCTTCGCGCGCCACGGCAAGCGCCTCAAGCGCGTGACCGAGCCGGGCCAGCACGTGATCGCGAGCATCGAGCTGATCATGCGCGAGGTCGGCAACCTCAAGCGCATCGGCGAGCAGTTCAGCGCCCAGGACAGCGGCACGCTGTCGATCGCCACCACCCACACGCAGGCGCGCTACGTGCTGCCGGTGCCGGTGGCGAAGTTGCGCGAGGCCTATCCCAAGGTCAACGTGAGCCTGCACCAGGGCTCGCCCGACCAGGTGGCGCGCATGGTGATCGACGAGGTGGCCGAGATCGGCATCGCGACCGAATCGCTCGCCGACTACACCGAGCTCGTGACCCTGCCCTGCTACGAGTGGCAGCACGTGCTGGTGCTGCCCAAGGAACATCCGCTGGCGACCAAGGAGCGCATCTCGCTCGAGGACCTGGCGTCCGAGCCGATCATCACCTACCACCCCTCGTTCACCGGCCGCACGCGCATCGACCATGCCTTCGCGCAGAAGAAGCTTGCGCCGCGCATCGCGCTCGAAGCCATCGACTCCGACGTGATCAAGACCTACGTGCGCCTCGGGCTCGGCGTGGGCATCGTGGCCGAGATGGCGGTGCGCGACGAATCGAATGCCGACCTCGTGGTGCGCCCGATGGGCCAGGTGTTCGGCCAGAACATCGCGCGCGTGGCCTTCAAGCGCAGCGCCTACCTGCGCAACTTCGTGTTCAAGTTCGCCGAGCTGCTGTCCGACCGGCTCGACCGCAACCTGATCGCCAAGGCCCTGAGCGGCCACCAGCAGGACTACGAACTCTGAGCGCCCGCCGAGGTTCACGCGCTCGTCCCGACTTTCCTCCCACGCATCCCACCATGAGCACCGCCCTTTCCCCCCGCACGCCCGAGATCGCGACCAAGCTGCCCGCCGTCGGCACCACCATCTTCACCGTGATGTCCGCGCTCGCGGCCGAGAAGAACGCGGTCAACCTGGGCCAGGGCTTCCCCGATTTCCACTGCGATCCGCAGCTGCTCGAGGACGTGACGGCCGCCATGGCCGCGGGCCACAACCAGTACCCGCCGATGCCCGGCATCCCCGCGCTGCGCGATGCGATCGCGGCCAAGATCGAGGCGCTCTACGGCCACCGCTACAGCGCCGCGGCCGAGATCACGGTGACCGCGGGCGCCACGCAGGCGATCATCACGGCCATCCTCGCGGTGGTGCGCGCGGGCGACGAGGTGATCGTGCTCGAGCCCTGCTACGACAGCTACGTGCCCAACATCGAACTCGCGGGCGGCAGCGTGGTGCGCGTGCCGCTGGTGCCGGGCACCTTCCGCCCCGATTTCGACCGCATCGCGGCCGCGCTGAGCCCGCGCACGCGCGCGATCATCGTCAACACGCCGCACAACCCGAGCGCCACCGTGTGGACCGAGGCCGAGATGCGCCGGCTCGAGGAGCTGCTCGCGCCCACCGAGGTGTTCGTGATCGCCGACGAGGTCTACGAGCACATGGTCTACGACGGCGCGCGCCACGAGAGCGTGGCTCGCTTCCCGGGCCTGGCGGCGCGCAGCTTCATCGTCAGCAGCTTCGGCAAGACCTACCACGTCACCGGCTGGAAGGTCGGCTTCGTGGCCGCGCCGGCACCGCTGATGGCCGAGTTCCGCAAGGTGCACCAGTTCAACGTGTTCACCGTCAACACGCCGATGCAGCATGCGCTGGCGCGCTACATGGCCAACCCCGCGCCCTACCTCGAGCTGCCGGCCTTCTACCAGCGCAAGCGCGACCTGTTCGCCGCCGGCCTCGCCAAGACCCGCTTCAAGCTGCTGCGCAGCGAAGGCAGCTACTTCCAGTGCGTCGACATCTCGGCGGTCAGCGATCTCTCCGAAGCCGACTTCTGCCTCTGGCTCACGCGCGAGATCGGCGTGGCGGCGATCCCGCTGTCGGCCTTCTACGGCGACGGCTTCGACCAGCGCGTGGTGCGCTTCTGCTTCGCCAAGAAGGACGAGACGCTGGTCGCCGCGCTCGACCGGCTCGCCAAGCTCTGAGCCCATCGACCGGCGCCGGGCCACGGGACCGCACGCGATGAAGGCGCCCCGGCTCATCCTCGGCGCGCTGGCGCTGTCCTTCTTCGCCGCCGGCGTGGCCGACGCCTTCGTGCCGATGCTGCCGGGTCGGCAGTACTCGGTCGTCGACATGCTGCACATGCCGCTGATCACCGCGCTGTGCTACGCCTGGTGCCGCGCCGACCTGCTCGCGCGCGGCCAGGTGCCGCGCGGGCGCATCGCGCTGTTCGCGGGCGTGTTCCCGCTGCTGGGCGTCCCAGTGTTCTTCCTGCGCACGCGGCCCTGGCGGCAGGCGCTGCTCGGCCTGCTGCGCACCGTGGGCTTCCTCGCCTTCTGCCTGCTGCTCGCGAGCCTCGGCGGCCTGCTCGGCGACTTCGCTGCGGGCGCATCGCACCGCGGCGGCTGAAGGGGGACACGCGCCATGGCGAATCCCCAGCTTCGTACCCTGCAGAAGGTCTTCGGCGGCGTCGGCGCGGCCCTGTTCGTGGTGGCACTGCTCGTGGCGGCCCACACCGTCTACTTCATCCGGTCCGCGGTGCACGCGCAGGGCGAGGTGATCGACCTGCTGCACGTGGAGTCGGACGACGACGGCGACGGCACCTGGAAGCCGCGCGTGCGCTTTCGCACGGCCGCGGGCGAGACGATCGATTTCGAGTCCTCGACCAGCAGCAACCCGCCCTCCTACGAAGTCGGCGAGGCGGTGCGGGTGCTGCATGCGCCCGGCAATCCGCGCAACGCGCGCATCGACAGCTTCTTCTCGCTCTGGGGCATGTCCATCGTCTTCGGTGCCATGGGCACGGCCTTCCTGGTGGTCGTGGTGGTGCTCGCCATCGCCGCGGCCGCCGCACCGGCACAGCCTACCCGGCGCGGGCGCCGACGCTCACGGTAGGACAGTCCTGACCGGCGAAGGCGCGGCTCTCTTGCGCTGCGCGCACCCCGGGGTCACGAGCATCGAGGCTCGATAACAACGTCCCTGGAGAAAACATGTCGCTCTCGTTCATTCTGCTGATCGTCCTGATCCTTCTGCTGATCGGCGCGCTGCCGAGCTGGGGACACAGCCGTACCTGGGGCTATGGTCCCAGCGGCGGTCTTGGCCTCGTGCTCGTGATCGTGATCATCCTGGTGCTGATGGGCAGGATATGACGCGCGGGCGAGGCGGCGTGCTGCCTCGCCCTTCGTGACGAGGCGAAGGCCTCTTCGGACGAAGCCCGCGACAGCGGGCTTTTTCTTTGGAACGTCGAACGGTCCGTCAGGCCTGCAACTGCGCCCAGGCCTTGTCGAGCCGCTTCACGCTCACCGGCTGCGGCGTGCGCAGCTCCTGCGCGAAGAAGCTCACGCGCAGCTCCTCGAGCAGCCAGCGGAACTCGAGCATGCGATCGTCGACCACGCCCTTGCGCTCGGCCACCAGCCGCCAGTAGCGCTGCTCCTGGGGCCGCAGCTCGGCCAGCTTGGCGGTGTCGCGCGCCGGGTCGCCGCGCAGCTTGTCGAGCCGCAGCACGATGGCCTTGAGGTAGCGCGCGAAATGCTGCAGCTGCGTCCACGGCGCATCGGCGATGAAGCGCTTGCCGACCAGCTTCTGCAGCTGCTGCGCGGCGTCCTGCACCGACTCGGGCTGGATCTTCGTGTCCTTGATCTTGCGCGCCGCCGCGGCGTATTCGGCGAGGATCGTCGCGGCCAGCCGCGCCACCTCGTTGGCGATCAGGGTCAGCCGTCCGCGCCCCTCGTCGAGCCGCCGCTTGAAGGCGAACTCGTCGGCCGGCAGCGGCTCCTGCAGGAAGGCGCGGTCGATCGCGACCTCGACGATCTGCGCGCGCAGCTCGTCCGCGGTGCCCAGCGGCATGTAGGCCACGGCCATCTTCTGCAGATCGGGGATGTTCTTCTCGAGGTACTTGAGCGCGTCCTTCAGCTGCAGCGCGAACAGCCGGCGCAAGCCCGCGCGGTGTTTCGCGGCCGCGACCGCGGGTTCGTCGAAGACCTCGATCGTGACGGCGTCGCCCTCGTCGCGCAGCGCCGGGAAGCCCACCAGCGACTGGGCGCCGCGGCGCACCTCCATCAGCTCGGGCAGTTCGCCGAAGCTCCAGGCGGTGTAGCGCTGGCCGGCCGGCAGCGCCGGGGTGGCGGGCGCGGCTGGCGCGGCCTCCTGGGCGCGGCGCGCGTCGGCGGGTGCCGCGGTCTTGGCGGGTTCGGCCGAGGCCTTCACGTTGAGCCCGGCCAGCGCCTGGAACGCACCGCGCGCCTTCGCGCCGAGCTCGGCCTTGAGCGCGCCGAGGTTGCGCCCCATGCCGAGCTGGCGACCGTGCTCGTCGACCACGCGCAGGTTCATGAACAGGTGCGGCGCGAGCATGTCGAGCTTGAAGTCGGCGCGCTTCACGTCGATGCTGGTCATGTCGCGCACGCGCTTGAGCAGCACGTCGGTCAGCGAGCCCGTGCCGAACAGCTCTGGCTCCGACAGTGCCTCGGCCAGCTTCGCCGCCGACTCGGGCAGCGGCACCAGCCGCGAGCGCGGACGCTGCGGCAGGCTCTTGAGCAGCGCCTGGATCTTGTCCTTGAGCATGCCCGTCACCAGCCATTCGCAGCGTTCCTCGCTGACCTGGTTGAGCACGAACAGCGGCACGCTGACGGTGAGGCCGTCCTTGGCGTCGCCGGGTTCGTGCAGGTAGGTCGCGGCGCAATCCACGCCGCCGAGCCGCAAGGTCGGCGGGAACGACTGGGTGGTGATGCCGGCCGCCTGGTGGCGCATCAGCTCGTCGCGCGAGAGGAACAGCAGCCGCGGCTGCTCCTTCGAGGCCTGCCGGTACCAGTTCTCGAAGGTCGTGCCGCTGGCCACGTCGGCCGGCAACTGCGCGTCGTAGAAGGCGAAGATCAGCTCGTCGTCGACCAGCACGTCCTGCCGGCGCGACTTGTGCTCGAGGCCCTCGACCTCGCGCACCAGCTTGCGGTTGGCCGCGAGGAACGGAAAGCGGCTGTCCCACTGCCCGCCGACCAGCGCCTCGCGGATGAAGATCTCGCGCGCGGCGACCGGGTCGACGCGCGTGAAGTCGACGCGCCGGCCGCTGTAGACCACCAGGCCGTAGAGCGTGGCGCGCTCGAGCGCGGCCACCTGCGCGCTCTTCTTCTCCCAGTGCGGATCGAGCAGTTGCTTCTTCAGCAGATGCCCGCCCACTTCCTCGAGCCACTGCGGCTCGATGTTGGCGATGCCGCGGCCGAACAGCCGCGTGGTCTCGACCAGTTCGGCCGCCACGATCCAGCGCCCCGGCTTCTTCTTCAGGTGCGCACCGGGATGCTTGTAGAACTTGATGCCGCGCGCGCCAAGGTAGGCCTCGTCGTCCTCGAGTTTCCAGCCGACGTTGCCGAGCAGGCCGGCCAGCATCGACAGGTGCAGCGGCTCGTAGCCCGCGGGCTCGGCATTGATGCGCCACTTGTGCTCGGTGACCACCGTGAGCAGCTGCGAATGGATGTCGCGCCATTCGCGCACGCGGCGCACGTTGACGAAGTTCTGTCGCAGCAGCTGCTCGTACTGGCGGTTGCTGAGCTTGTGGCTGTCGCCATGGCCGCCGCGCGCGTCGGCGATCCACTTCCACAGCCGCAGGTAGCCGCTGAACTCGCTCTTCTCGTCGTCGAACTTCGAATGCGCCTGGTCGGCCTGCTGCTGCGCTTCCATCGGGCGGTCGCGCACGTCCTGCACGCTGAGCGCCGAGGCGATCACCAGCACCTCCTCGAGCGCGCCGCGCGAACGGGCCTCGAGGATCATGCGGCCCACGCGCGGGTCGAGCGGCAGCTTGGCGAGCTCGGCGCCGGTGGCGGTCAGCTCGTTGGCATCGTCGACCGCGCCGAGCTCGTTGAGCAGCTGGTAGCCGTCGGCGATGGCGCGCGGCGACGGCGCCTCGAGGAAGGGAAAACGCGACACGTCGCCCAGCCGCAGCGACTTCATGCGCAGGATCACGCCCGCCAGCGACGAGCGCAGGATCTCGGGATCGGTGAAGCGCGGCCGGCCTTCGAAGTCCTTCTCGTCGTAGAGGCGGATGCAGATGCCGTTGGCCACGCGGCCGCAGCGGCCCGCGCGCTGGTTGGCGGCGGCCTGGCTGATCGGCTCGACCAGCAGCTGCTCGACCTTGCTGCGGAAGCTGTAGCGCTTCACGCGCGCCGTGCCCGCGTCGATCACGTAGCGGATGCCCGGCACGGTGAGCGAGGTCTCGGCCACGTTGGTGGCCAGCACGATGCGCCGGCCGGTGTGGCCGTCGAAGATGCGGTCCTGCTCGGCCTGCGACAGGCGCGCGAACAGCGGCAGCACCTCGGCATTGCGGTACAGCGGCTGGTGCGTGAGGTGCCGTCGCAGATGGTCGGCGGCCTCGCGGATCTCGCGCTCGCCGGGCAGGAAGACCAGGATGTCGCCCGCGTGGTGCGGATCGCGCCAGAGCTCGTCGACGCCATCGGCGATGGCGTCGTTGAGGTCGTGGTCGCGCGATTCCTCGAAGGGGCGGTAGCGCTGCTCCACGGGGAAGGTGCGGCCCGACACGAACACCGTGGGCGCCGGTCCCTTGGCCGAGGCGAAATGCTGCGCGAAGCGGTCGGCGTCGATGGTCGCCGAGGTCACGATCACCTTGAGGTCGGGCCGGCGCGGCAGGATCTCGCGCAGGTAGCCGAGCAGGAAGTCGATGTTCAGCGAGCGCTCGTGGGCCTCGTCGATGATGATGGTGTCGTAGGCCTTGAGCAGCGGATCGGTCTGCGTCTCGGCCAGCAGGATGCCGTCGGTCATCAGCTTGACCGAGGCATCGCGCGACAGGCGGTCCTGGAAGCGCACCTTGAAGCCGACCACGTCGCCCAGCGGCGTCTTGAGTTCTTCCGCGATGCGCTTGGCCACCGAGCTCGCGGCGATGCGGCGCGGCTGCGTGTGGCCGATGAGGCGGCCCTTGCCGGGCTCGGCATTGAGCTTGCCGCGGCCCAGCGCCAGCGCGATCTTTGGCAGCTGCGTGGTCTTGCCCGAGCCGGTCTCGCCGCAGACGATCACCACCTGGTGCGCCTGGATGGCGGCCATGATCTCCTCGCGCCGGGCCGAGACCGGCAGCGATTCGGGAAAGTCGATGCGAAGGGAGGAAGTCGTCGTGGTCGTCAAGGGAGGGGGTCGCAAGCGCAGGCGCCCGTTCTCTTCGGGCAAACCGTCGATTATCGGCGCGCGCGATGGATGTTGCAGCACATCCACACCGCGGCGTAAATATTCTTTACGCCACGAGCCCGCGCCGCTACGATCGCGGCCATGACCACCATCCTTGTCCCCCCCTCGCTGCGTTTGCGCGCAGGCCACGTGAGTGCACGTGGCGGGGTCAAGTCGACCCGCCCGGCCTGACGAAGCCCGCGCGCGCCGCGTTCTCCTTCACGGAACGCCGCCCGCGCGCTTCGGCAGCAGTCCGAAGCGCGCCGCCCTGATCCCGACCAGCGCCTCGCATGCAGCCTCTCCCCGTTCGCGGGGAAGCGGCCGCGTTCCCGTCTCCCGAAACATCATCCGAAGAAGAAAAAGACCGCCATGTCCAACGACATCCATTCCGACCTGCATGCGACACTCGCCGAGCGCTCGCGCCACCTGCAGGCCGTGGCCCATTCGCTGAAGACCGAGCTCTTCGGCATCGACGACATCATCGATCGCGTGATCGATTCGCTGCGCGCCTGGTACGTGCTGCCGCAGCTCATCGGCCGCCCAGTCGTGATCTGCCTCTGGGGCCTCACGGGCACCGGCAAGACGCAGCTGGTGCGCCGCCTGGCCCAGCACCTGGGCTTCTACGACCGCTTCATCGAAGTGCAGATGGACGGCTTCAGCCACGGCTCGGGGCACCGCAGCGCCGGCTCGATCTCGGCCATGCTGGCCGAGTCGGGCATCGCCGAGGGCGAGCGCGGCATCCTGGTGCTCGACGAGTTCCAGCGCTTTCGCACCGTCGACAAGCACGGCAAGGAAGCCAAGGTCGAGCGCTACCAGGACGTCTGGGCGCTGCTGTCCGACGGCCGCCTGCCGCCCTCGCTGTCGGTGCTCGGCGAGATCGAGTCTTCATTGGCCTGGGCCGAGTACGACCAGGACCGCAAGGGCGTGGACGAGGACGACGACGAGGAAGACCAGAAGGACGGCAAGCCGCGCCGCAAGCGCCGGCTGCAGCTCTCGCCGTGGGAGGCGCAGGAGTTCAAGCGCTGCCTCAAGCTGCGCGAATCGCTGCTCGACATCATGACCTGGAAGCCGGCCGAGATTCAGGAGCGGCTGCGCGCCTTCCGCGCCTCGCAGGAGAGCTGGGAGACCGACTACTCGAAGCTGCTGGTCTTCGTCTCGGGCAACCTCGACGAGATGTATGCCGAGACCGCCAAGCGGGTCGAGGACTGCGACACCGACGCAGACATCTTCCACGCGCTGACGAAGAAACTCTCGCTGATCGACGTCAAGAAGGCGCTGGCCGAACGCTTCAAGCCCGAGCAGATCGCGCGGCTGGGCAACAACCACGTGATCTATCCCTCGTTCGACCGCGCGACCTACGTGCGCCTGATCCTCTCGATCTGCGACCGCTACGTGGGCGAGATCCAGGAGAGCTCGGGCGTGCGCTTCGTGCTCGACGCCAGCGTCTACGAGCAGATCTACGCCAACGCGGTGTTCCCCGCGCAGGGCACGCGGCCGCTGTTCTCGTCGATCCACGCGATCCTCAGCGCGACCCTGGTCAACGCGGCGCTCTGGGCGCTCGAACAGGGCGCCAACGGCGCCGAGCCGGTGTGGCTGATGCTGGACGCGGGCGACGGATCGCCGGGTGCGCAGGGCCAGGCGAAGATGGTGGCGCGCTTTCGCCTCGCGCGGCGCGAGTTCCCGGTGGTGCTCGAGCTCAACCGGCTCAAGCAGCGCGCCAATGCCGACTTCCGCGCGCTGCTGGCGGTGCACGAGGCCGGCCACGGGCTGGTCTATGCGCTGCTGTTCGGCCGCGCGCCGCAGGAGATCCGCATCAACGTGGCCTCGTTCGAGGGCGGCTACAACAGCTACGTGAAGCGCAAGGCCTGGTCGAAGCAGAACACGCTCGACAGCATCTGCGTGAGCCTGGCCGGCCGCGCGGCCGAGCGGCTGGTGTTCGGCGATGCCGGCGCCACCACCGGCGCCGAGCAGGACCTGGCGCAGGCCACCGAGACCGCGGCGCGCCACGTGCGCCACCACGCCTTCGGCAGCCGCTGGAGCCGCACCGACGTGACGACCGACGCCAACGACAACCTCAACACCGACGTGGCAGCCACCAACCGGGAGATCGAGCAGATCCTGGCGCGCGAGCACATCCGCGCGCTCGAGCTGATCGAGTCGCACGCGACGGCCTTCCTGGCCGTGGTCGATGCGCTGATGGCGCAGGGCTCGATCGCGCCGGCCGAACTCGCCGCGCTGCTCGGCCTGCCGCTCGCCACGGCGGGCCCGCCGGCCGCGCCGGAGGCCGAACCGCTGGACGCCTACGCCACCCAGCTCGCGTCGTTCAAGGCCCGCGGCACGCCGCCGGCCGGGGGCGCCGCGCGGCTGCTGCGCGCCCTGGCCTGATGCGCTGCACCAAAACGCGCCCAAGAATGCACAATCACGCCCCATGTCGACCGTCTTCAATTTCACCTTCGTGCCCTGGTTCCGCTCCGTCGCGCCCTACATCCACACGCACCGTGGCAAGACCTTCGTGGTCGGGCTCGCGGGCGAGGCGATCGCGGCCGGCAAGCTCCAGAGCATCGCGCAGGACCTGGCCCTGATCCAGAGCATGGGCGTGAAGATCGTGCTGGTGCACGGCTTCCGCCCGCAGGTCAACGAGCAGCTCGCCGCCAAGGGCCACGAGGCGAAGTACTCGCACGGCATCCGCATCACCGACGCGGTGGCGCTCGACTCGGCCCAGGAAGCCGCGGGCCAGCTGCGCTACGAGATCGAGGCCGCGTTCAGCCAGGGCCTGCCGAACACGCCGATGGCGGGTTCGACGGTGCGCGTGATCTCGGGCAACTTCATCACCGCGCGGCCCGTGGGCGTGGTCGACGGCGTGGACTTCAAGCATTCGGGGCTCGTGCGCAAGGTCGACTCGGCCGGCATCCGCCGCACGCTCGACTTCGGCGCGATGGTGCTGATGTCGCCGTTCGGTTTCTCGCCCACCGGCGAGGCCTTCAACCTCACGATGGAGGAAGTCGCGACCAGCGTGGCGATCTCGATCCAGGCCGACAAGCTGATCTTCCTGACCGAGACCCCGGGCATCCGCATCCACAGCGAGCTGCCCGAGAGCGAGGACAACCCGATCGACACCGAGCTGCCGCTGGACGCCGCCGAGAAGCTGCTGGCCGCGCTGCCGCCGGCGCAGAAACCGACCGACACCGCCTTCTACCTGCAGCACTGCGTGAAGGCCTGCAAGGCCGGCGTGGAGCGCAACCACATCCTGCCGTTCGCGCTCGACGGCTCGCTGCTGCTCGAGATCTACGTGCACGACGGCGTGGGCACCATGGTGATCGACGAGAAGCTCGAGAGCCTGCGCGAGGCCTCGGTGGACGACATCGGCGGCATCCTGCAGCTGATCGAGCCCTTCGAGCGCGACGGCACGCTGGTCAAGCGCGACCGCACCGAGATCGAGCGCGACATCCACCAGTACACGGTGGTCGAGCACGACGGCGTGATCTTCGGCTGCGCGGCGCTCTATCCCTATCCCGAGGCCAAGACCGCCGAGATGGCCGCGCTCACCGTCTCGCCGCAGTCGCAGGCCCAGGGCGATGGCGAGCGCATCCTCAAGCACATCGAGCACCGCGCCAAGGCCATGGGCATCGAGAGCCTGTTCGTGCTCACCACCCGCACCATGCACTGGTTCCTCAAGCGCGGCTTCCAGCAGGTCAACCCCGACTGGCTGCCCGAGGCGCGCAAGCGCAAGTACAACTGGGACCGCAAGAGCCAGGTGCTGGTGAAGAAGATCTGAGCCCCTCCATCGATTCTGCCCGCGAGAAACCATGACGCTCACCACCGCCCTGCTGTTCTCCATCGTGGCCCTGGCCGCCATCGCCACGCCCGGCCCCACCGTGCTGCTGGCGCTGAGCAATGGCTCGCGCCGCGGCGTGCGCGGCGCGCTGCCGGGCATGTTCGGCGCGATGCTGTCGGACTTCGTGCTGGTGGGCGCGGTGGCGTTGGGCCTGGGCGCGCTGCTCGCGGCCTCGGAATTCTGGTTCTCGATGCTCAAGTGGGTGGGCGCGGCCTACCTCGCATGGCTCGGCCTCCGCATGCTGCGCTCGAAGGGCGGCAGCTTCGAGCGGCCCGCCGAGGGCGCGGCCGCCGCGCCGGGCAGCGGCCGCCAGGTCTTCTTCAAGTCCTTCCTGGTGGCGGTGACCAATCCCAAGGGCTACCTGTTCTGCTCGGCGCTGCTGCCGCAGTTCATCGATCCCGCCTCGCCGCAGGGCGTGCAGTACGCGATCATCGCGGTGCTGTTCGCTGGCCTCGACATGGCCGTGATGCTGGTCTACGCCTTCGTCGGCGCCAAGGCGATGCAGCTGCTGACCGCGCGTGCCGCGCGCTGGATCGACCGCACCTGCGGCGCGATGCTGCTGGCGCTGGCCGGCTCGCTGGCCTTCTACCGCCGCGCCACGCCCTGAGCCCGCGCCGGGGCGGCGGCGGCCCGTGTCGCCGATAATCGCGCCCCATGAATCCCCTGCTTTCCAGGCTCCAGCCCTATCCTTTCGAACGGCTGAAGCAGCTGTTCGCTGGCGTCACGCCGAACCCCGACCTGAAGCCCATCAGCCTCGGCATCGGCGAACCCAAGCACGCCACGCCCGAATTCATCAAAGAGGCCCTGAGCGCCGGCCTCGGCGCGCTGGCCGCCTACCCCGCCACCGCCGGCGACCTGAAGCTGCGCACCGCCTTCACCGACTGGCTGCAAAAGCGCTACGGCCTCGCGCTCGATCCGGCCACCCAGGTGCTGCCGGTCAACGGTTCGCGCGAGGCGCTGTTCTCGCTGGCCCAGACCGTGATCGACCCCAGCGACCGCGACCATCCGCCGGTCGTGATCTCGCCCAATCCCTTCTATCAAATCTACGAGGGCGCGGCCTTCCTCTCGGGCGCCGAGCCCTACTACGCGCCCAGCGTGCCGGCGCGCAACTTCGCCGTGGACTGGGACAGCGTGCCCGAGGCGATCTGGCAGCGCACCCAGTTGGTGTTCGTCTGCTCGCCCGGCAACCCGACCGGTGCCGTGATGCCGCTCGACGAATGGCGCAAGCTGTTCGAGCTGTCGGAGCGCCATGGCTTCGTGATCGCCTCCGACGAGTGCTACAGCGAGATCTACTTCCGCGACGAGCCGCCGCTCGGCGGGCTGGAAGCGGCGGCCAGGCTCGGCCGCGGCGACTTCAAGAACCTGGTCGCGCTGACCTCGCTGTCCAAGCGCAGCAACGTGCCGGGCCTGCGCAGCGGCTTCGTCGCGGGCGATGCGGACATCCTCAAGAAATTCCTGCTCTACCGCACCTACCACGGCAGCGCCATGAGCGGCATCGTGGCCGCGGCCAGCATCGCCGCCTGGGGCGACGAGGAACACGTGGTGCACAACCGCGCGATGTACCGCGCCAAGTTCGCGGCCGTCACGCCGCTGCTCGAGCCGGTGCTCGACGTGCGCCTGCCCGACGCCAGCTTCTACCTCTGGGCCGGCGTGCCCGAAGTGTGGGCCGGCGACGACGAAGGCTTCGCCCGCGCGCTCCACGCTCAATACAATGTCACGGTTTTGCCGGGGAGCTATCTGGCACGCGACACGCATGGCCCGCAGGGCGGCGCCCCCGTCAACCCGGGCAAGGGCCGCATCCGCATGGCGCTGGTGGCCGAGACCGCCGAGTGCGTCGAAGCGGCCGAGCGCATCGTGCGCTTCGTCCAGGGCGGCCGCTGATCCTGCCTCTCCCCGCCTCCGATTTTTCGCTTCTTCATCCGAGAGTCCTCATGACCCAGCAACTGCAACAAATCATCGACGCCGCGTGGGAAGACCGCGCCAACATCTCCGCCACCGCCGCTTCGGCCGAGGTGCGCGATGCCGTCGAGCACGTGATCACCGAACTCAACAACGGCAAGCTGCGCGTGGCCACGCGCCAGGGCGTGGGCCAGTGGACGGTGCACCAGTGGATCAAGAAGGCCGTGCTGCTGTCGTTCCGCCTCAAGGACAACGAGCAGATCCAGGCCGGTTCGCTCGGCTTCTACGACAAGGTGCCGACCAAGTTCTCGCACCTGTCGGCCAGCGAGCTCAAGGACTCGGGCGTGCGCATCGTGCCGCCGGCCGTGGCCCGCCGCGGCAGCTTCATCGCCAAGGGCGCGATCCTGATGCCCTCGTACGTGAACATCGGCGCCTACGTGGGCGAAGGCTCGATGGTCGACACCTGGGCCACCGTGGGCTCGTGCGCGCAGGTCGGCGCCAACGTGCACCTGTCGGGCGGCGTGGGCCTGGGCGGCGTGCTCGAGCCGCTGCAGGCCAACCCGACCATCATCGAGGACAACTGCTTCATCGGCGCGCGCTCCGAAGTGGTCGAAGGCGTGATCGTGGAAGAGAACTCGGTGCTCGGCATGGGCGTCTACATCGGCCAGAGCACCCCGATCTTCAACCGCGACACCGGCGAGATCTCGTACGGCCGCGTGCCCAGCGGCAGCGTGGTGATCAGCGGCAACCTGCCCAAGAAGACCAAGACCGGCCAGGACTACAGCACCTACGCCGCGATCATCGTGAAGACGGTCGACGCGCAGACGCGCTCGAAGACCAGCCTCAACGACCTGCTGCGCGACTGATCGAACGGCGGCCGAAAGGGGCCGCCTTTTTCCTGTCCCACCAAGAGTGCCACGACGGCACCGCCGAACGACCGAGGAGAAGGAGAGCGACGATGAACATGATGGAGCGGATTCTTCGGCTGATGGCCGAGCGCAAGGCCTCCGACATCTACCTGTCGGCGCACTCCCCGGTGCAGATCCGCATCAACGGCGTCTGCGTGCCGATCAATGCGCAGGTGCTGCCGCCGGCCGCGCCGCTCGCGCTGCTGGCCGAGGTGGTGCCGCCCGCGCGCATCCAGGAGCTCGAGGCCAACGGCGAGCTCAATATGGCGGTGGGCATCGAGGGCGCGGGCAACTTCCGCATCAGCGCGATGCGCCAGCGCGGCACCTACGCGGTGGTGGTGCGGCACATCGCCTCGGTCATCCCAGGCTTCGACGAGCTCAACCTGCCCGACATCCTGAAGACCCTCATCATGGAGAAGCGCGGGCTGATCCTGATGGTGGGCGCCACCGGCGCCGGCAAGACCACCACGCTGGCCTCGATGCTCGACTACCGCAACGAGCACGCCAGCGGCCATATCCTCACGGTCGAGGAACCGATCGAGTTCACCTACACCAACAAGCGCTCGCTGGTGAACCAGCGCGAGGTGGGCAGCGACACGCAGTCGCTGCAGACGGCGCTGAAGAACGCGCTGCGCCAGGCGCCCGACGTGATCCAGATCGGCGAGATCCGCGACCGTGAGACCATGACCGCGGCCATCGCCTATGCGCAGTCGGGCCACCTGTGCGTGGCCACGCTGCATGCCAACAACAGCTACCGCGCGCTCAACCGCGTGCTGAGCTTCTTCCCGGTCGAGGTGCGCCCCACGCTGCTGGGCGACCTGGGCTCGGCGCTGCGCGCCGTCGTCTCGCAGCGGCTGCTGCGCACGCCCCAGGGCGCGCGCGTGCCGGCGCTCGAGGTCATGCTCAACACCGCGCTGGTGGCCGAGCTGATCGAGAAAGGCGACTTCTCGGGCGTCAAGGAAGCGATGGAGAAATCCATGGCCGAAGGCTCGCAGACCTTCGAGGAAGACATCGCGCGCCTCGTGATCGAGGAGCGCATCACCCGCGAGGAAGGGCTGGCGCATGCCGATTCGCCCACCAACCTCATGTGGCGCCTGCAGAACCGCCAGGCGCCCAAGCCCCAGGCCGACGAGCGGCACCTGACCGACCAGCTCGACGAGCCCACCTTCACCGACATCACGCTCGACGTGAAATTCTGAGAACCGCCCCCCCCGATGTCCCGCACGCTCCAGCTCGCCGAACAACTGATCTCGCGCCCTTCCGTCACCCCCGACGACGCGGGCTGCCAACAGATCCTGGGCGAGCGGCTCGCGCGGCTGGGCTTCGCGCTCGAGACCATCGAGAGCGGTCCGGCGGACTTTCGGGTCACCAACCTGTGGGCGGTGCGCCGCCCGGCCGACGCCTCGGCCGCCACGAAGACGCTGGTGTTCGCGGGCCACACCGACGTGGTGCCCACCGGCCCCGTCGAGCAGTGGACCAGCCACCCGTTCACGCCCACGCACCGCGACGGCAAGCTCTATGGCCGCGGCGCCTGCGACATGAAGACCTCGGTGGCCGCCTTCGTGGTCTCGATCGAGGAGTTCCTGCAGGCCGTGCCCGATCCGCGCCTGACGCTGGCGCTGCTGCTCACCAGCGACGAGGAAGGCCCGGGCGTCGACGGCACCGTGGTCGTGTGCAATGCGCTGGCCGCGCGCGGCGAGAAACTCGACTACTGCATCGTCGGCGAGCCCACGGCCGTCGAGCGCTGCGGCGACATGATCAAGAACGGCCGCCGCGGCACCATGAGCGGCAAGCTCACGGTCAAGGGCGTGCAGGGCCACATCGCCTACCCGCACCTCGCGAAGAACCCGGTGCATGCGGTGGCGCCCGCGCTGGCCGAGCTGGTCGCGATCAACGCGGCCGGCGGCTGGGACGCCGGCAATGCCTGGTTCCAGCCCACGAGCTGGCAGATCAGCAACTTCCACGCGGGCACCGGCGCGAGCAACGTGATCCCGGGCAGCGCGGTGATCGACTTCAATTTCCGCTTCTCGACCGAGTCCACGCCGCAGGCGCTGCAGCAGCGCGTGCAGGCCGTGCTCGACGCGCATGGCGTCGACTGCACCCTGGCCTGGACCGTCGGCGGCCTGCCCTTCCTGACCACGCCGGGCGAACTGGTCGCGGCCGTGCAGGGCGCGATCCGCGACGAGACCGGCATCGAGACCGAGCTGTCGACCAGCGGCGGCACCAGCGACGCGCGCTTCATCGCCAAGGTCTGCCCGCAGGTGGTCGAGCTCGGCCCGGTGAATGCCAGCATCCACAAGATCGACGAGCACATCGAGGTGGCCGAGATCGAGACGCTGAAGAACATCTACCTGCGCACCCTGAAGCAGCTCGACGCTGCGCTCGCGGCATGAAGACCGTCATCGCGCTGATCGAAGCCGGCGCCGAGCAACTCGAACAGGCCGGCGTGGCCTTCGGCCATGGCACGGCCAACGCCTTCGACGAAGCGGCCTGGCTGGTGCTGTGGCGCCTGAAGCTGCCGCTCGACGAGCTCGACGCCGTGGCCGACACGCCGGTGGCGCCGGCCGACGCGGCCAAGGTCGAGGCCCTGATCGCCGAGCGCATCGCGAGCCGCAAGCCCGCCGCCTACCTCACGAAGGAAGCCTGGCTGCAGGGCGTGTCCTTCTATGTCGACGAGCGCGCCATCGTGCCGCGCAGCTTCATCGCCGAGCTGATCGCCGACGGCTCCATCGATTACTGGCTCGGCGAACACACGCAGCGCGTGCTCGACCTGTGCACCGGCAACGGCAGCCTCGCGGTGCTCGCGGCGCTGACCTATCCCGAGGTGAGGGTGGACGCGGCCGACCTGTCGGTGGCAGCGCTCGAGGTGGCCGCGATCAACGTCACGCGCCATGCACTCGATGCGCGCGTGACGCTGATCGAATCCGACGGCCTCGCGGCCACGCCCGGCCCCTACGACCTGGTGCTGTGCAACCCGCCCTACGTCAACAGCCGGAGCATGGCCGCCCTGCCCGCCGAATACCGCGCCGAGCCCGAGCTGGCGCTGGCCGGCGGCGCCGACGGCATGGATTTCGTGCGCCGGCTGTTCGCCGACGCGCCCGCGCGCATGAGCGAGCACGCGGTGCTGGTGCTGGAGATCGGCAACGAGCGCGAGCACTTCGAGGCGGCGTTCCCGCAGCTCGAGGTGGTGTGGCTCGAAACCTCGGCCGGCGACGACCAGGTGCTGCTCGCCACCCGCGCCGCGCTGGCGGCGCTCACGCCGCCATGAGGGCCGGCGCCGGCGTGCGTTAGCTGCGCTCGACCGAACCCCCTTCCACCTTCTTCTCGCGGCCATCGGCCGCGAATCCCGGTTTTCGGGCTGGTTTTCCGCGCCTTTGTCCCTTGTCGCCAAGCCGCAAGGGCCGGGCGGGATAATCGCCCCCACGGTTCCTCTCTCATGATCACTCTCAAGAACGTCATTCTTCGCCGCAGCGCCAAGGTCCTGCTCGACGGCGCCACCGTCACCCTCAACCCCGGCGAGAAGGTCGGCCTGGTGGGCCGCAACGGCGCGGGCAAGTCCACCCTGTTCGCGCTGCTCAACGGCACCCTGCACGAGGACGGCGGCGATTTCTCCGTGCCCAAGCAATGGCGCATGGCGCAGGTCGCGCAGAACATGCCCGAGACCGAGGAGTCGGCCACCGACTTCGTGGTCGGCGGCGACACCCGCCTGGTCGAGCTGCGCGAGGCGCTCGCGCTGGCCGAGACCGCGCACGAGGCCGATCCCGACGACGCCGATGCGGGCATGGCGCTCGCGCATGCCTACACCGACCTGGCCGATGCCGGCGAGCACGACGCCGTGCCGCGCGCGCAGGCGCTGATCCTGGGCCTGGGCTTCAAGGCGCACGAGCTCGACGCGCCGGTCAACAGCTTCTCGGGCGGCTGGCGCATGCGGCTGCAGCTCGCGCGCGCGCTCATGTGCCCGAGCGACCTGCTGCTGCTCGACGAACCGACCAACCACCTGGACCTCGACGCCCTGGTCTGGCTCGAAGCCTGGCTGCAGCGCTACGCGGGCACCATGATCGTCATCAGCCACGACCGCGAGTTCCTCGACGCCGTGACCGACGTGACCCTGCACATCGCCAACGCCCAGCTCACGCGCTACGGCGGCAACTACAGCAAGTTCGAGGACATGCGCGCGCTGCAGATGGAGCAGCAGCAGCAGGCCTTCACCAAGCAGCAGGACAAGATCGCCCACCTGCAGAAGTTCATCGACCGCTTCAAGGCCAAGGCCAGCAAGGCCAAGCAGGCCCAGAGCCGCGTGAAGGCGCTCGAGCGCATGGAGCGCGTGGCGCCGCTGCTGGCCGAGGCCGACTTCAGCTTCGAGTTCAAGGAGCCGGGCAACATCCCGAACCCGATGCTGTCGATCAGCAACGCGAGCTTCGGCTACGAGATCGAGAACGAGGAGCCCAAGACCATCCTGCGCGGCGTCAACCGCTCGGTGCTCGCGGGCCAGCGCATCGGCATCCTGGGCGCCAACGGCCAGGGCAAGTCGACGCTGGTGAAGACCATCGCGCGCGAGATGGGCGCGCTGGCCGGCCAGGTCACCGAGGGCAAGGGCCTGAACATCGGCTACTTCGCGCAGCAGGAACTCGACGTGCTGCACCCCGAGAGCAACCCGCTCGAGCACATGGTGCGCATGGCGCGCGAACTCGGCAGCAGCGTGAAGGAAGCCACCGGCGAACAGGCGCTGCGCGGCTACCTCGGCAGCTTCAACTTCAGCGGCGACATGGTGAAGCAGCCCGTGGGCACCATGAGCGGCGGCGAGAAGGCGCGCCTGGTGCTCGCGATGATGGTCTGGCAGCGGCCCAACCTGCTGCTGCTCGACGAGCCCACCAACCACCTGGACCTCGCCACGCGCGAGGCCCTGGCCGTGGCGCTCAACGAGTTCGAGGGCACGCTGATGCTCGTGAGCCACGACCGCGCGCTGCTGCGCTCGGTCTGCGACGAGTTCTGGCTCGTGGGCCGCGGCGTGGTCGGCGACTTCGACGGCGACCTCGACGACTACCAGCGCTACCTGCTCGACGAGGCCAAGCGGCTGCGCGAGGAGGCCAAGGTGGCGAACGCGGCGGCGGCATCGGCCGCGGCCCCTGCCCCGGCGCCGGTGGCGGCGCCCGCGCCGGCACCGGCGCCCGTGTCGCCCGCCTCGTCGCCCGCGGCCTCGTCGCGCAACCCGCAGCAGCGCAAGCAGGACGCCCAGGAGCGCCAGCAGCGCAGCGAGCAGGCCAAGCCGCTGAAGCGCGAGCTCACGAAGATCGACGAGCGCATGGCCGCGGCCGGCAGCGAGCGCAGCGCGCTCGAGGCCCGGCTGGCCGAGCCGCTGCCGCCGGCCGAGATCGCCGACGCCGGCAAGCGGCTCAAGGCGCTCAACGACGAGATCGGCCAGCTCGAGGAACGCTGGCTCGCGCTGTCGGACCAGCTGGAAGCCCTGAGCGCGTGACGGGCCTGAGACGCCTGTAACGCCAGTAACGCCTGCAGGCCTTGAACCACCGCCCGGGCGGACCATCTATCGGAAGATCCCCATCCATCCGACCACCCGGGAGGTGCACCGCATGCCATCCGCCATCGAACTGGCCCAGGGCGACGAGAAGCTGATCGCCGCCATCCTGCGCAGCCGGCGCCTGCTCGGACGCAAGGCGCTGATGGCCGCGGCCGCCAGCGCCGTGCCGCTGCCGGGCGTCGACTGGATGGCCGATGCCGCCCTGCTCTCGCGGCTGGTGCCGCAGATCAGCGCCGAGTTCGGGCTCTCGGTGACCCAGATCGACCGCCTCGGCACGCACCAGCGCGAGCGCGTGCAGAAGGCCGCCACCACGGTCGGCGCGCTGCTGGTCGGCCGGCTGGTCACGCGCGAGCTGCTGCTCAAGCTCGCGCGCCATGCGGGCATGCGGCTCACGGCCAAGCAGGCCACCAAGTACGTGCCGATCGCCGGGCAGGTGGTGTCGGCCGCCCTCGGCTACGCCGCGCTGCGCGCGCTGGGCGAACAGCACATCAAGGATTGCGTGCGCGTGCGCACCGCGCTCGCGCTGCCGCCCGCCGAAGCGCCCGCGTCCGCCTGAGCGATTCGCGGTCGTGCGTGGCCAGCGCCAGGGCCACGCCGACCGCCAGGCCGAAGCCGCCGAGGCCCAGCGCCAGCATGTCGCCGGCCTGCGAGCCCACGCAGATCACGGCGACCGACACCAGCATCAGCAGCCCGCGCAGCGCGCCCTCGAACTCGAGGCCCGGCGCGGCTTCGCGGCGCATGGCTCAATCGCGGTGCATCGCGGGCCAGGGCAGCGGGCCGCGCGGAAAGGGCCGCAGCACCACCGAGGCCGGCGCGGGCCGGCGGCGCGACGAACTGCCGGCCCTGGCCGGCGCCGGTGCGGGGGCCGACGCCGCGGGCGTCGGGAGCGGCGCGGCGCCGGGGGCCGTGGTCACGGCCGGCGCGCTGCGCGACAATGGCCGGCCCCGGCCCGGTCCTGGCGCCACCGGTCCTTCCTTGAGCTGCTGCTCGTAGGCGGCGAGCAGCGCGTCGTAGGTGCGCAGCATCACGTCGCGCTCGCCGTAGCGCCCGATCTTGCTGATGGTGGGTTGCGGAATGCCGGTCCGTTTCTGGATCTGCTTCTGCGTAAGTCCCATGGCGCGCAGCGCCAGTACGAGCTCCTGTGGCTTCATGGTTGACTCCCTTTCGCTCATTCTAGAGTTGAGAGTGAATATTCCTTCGCGCTTAAATTCGCGCCCATGGAAGATCCCCTCGCGGCGCGGGCGCTGGCGGCTCGCAAATACGCCAAGTTGACGCAGCGGCAGGCCGAGGAACTCTCGGGCGTGCGGCAATCCGACATCTCGAAGATCGAACGCGGAGAAACGGTGCGGCCCTCGGGCCTGGTGCAGCTCGCGCGCGCCTACAACTGCGATCCGATCTGGCTGGTCACCGGCGAGTGCAGCGCGCCCTGGGAAGAAGCCACCCTCCAGCGCTCGAGCCACATCGCGAGCGAACGCGACGGCCCCTACCGCGTGACCCGCGTGCCGCCGCCGATCCCCTCCTATCGCGCCGGCACGCCCGGCACCGTGCCGCTGATCGACTGGGAGCAGGCTGCCACCTGGGCCGGCCCCACCATCCCCGAGCCGCCACCGCCGGCCGCGCCGCCGCTGCCGCTCAACGTGCGCGAACTGCGCAAGGGCAAGCTGCCGCCCGCGCCGCCGCCGCAGCCGGTTCCGGCCGAGATGTGGATTCCCTGCGTGAGCCGCCACAGCGAGCTGGCCTATGCGCTGCGCGTGCGCGGCGACAGCATGACCGCGCCCAGCGGCCACCTGAAGAGCTATCCCGTCGACGCGATCATCTTCGTCGACCCGCAGCGCGTGCAGCCGATGGACGGCGAACGCATCATCGCGAGGCTCGACGCCAGCGGCGAGGTCACCTTCAAGGCCTTCAAGCAGGAGGACGGCCGGCGCTGGCTGCAGCCGCTCAATCCCGCGCACGAACCGATCCGGCTCGCGTTCACCGTGCTGGGCACGGTCATCGGCAAGTGGGAAGACGAGGACTGAGTCGAGCGCCGCGGCGAGAAGAATGAGCGCAGGATGAGCATCCCTCCAGGAATGCGAAACGGCGCCCGCGGTCAGGTTGCATGCAGGTTCGCAGAGCACATTAAGGGCTCTCCCTGTGACCTGTACCTCTGATCCTCCCTCCTCCGCAGGTCACCTTCCAGCCCGCCTCGTGCGGGCTGTTTTTTTTCCGCGACGCCTCGCGTCCAGCGTCATCGTTCTGCCATCGCACCCCCGAAGAATCGCGCCCGGTCCTCCCTGACCGCGACCTGACTTCACGATGCAAAGAACATGACAAAAGCCTTCCCCGCGATTCCCCTCGACCTGCCCCAGCGCCGCGCCTTCCTGCGCCAGAGCTTCGCCACCGCCGGTGCCGTCACGCTGCCCGCCTTCCTCGCCGCCTGCGGCGGTGGCGGCGACGGCGTGGCCTTCCCGCCGATCGGCGCCCTGCCGCCGAGCCCGCCGCCCGCGGGCGAGCCGCCCGCACCGCCGCCGGCGCCGCCCGTGAAGAAGAGCCCGTTCGCCGAGTTCTCCGCGCTGCAGGCCGCCGACGCCAACGGCGTGATGCTGCCCAAGGGCTTCAGCTCGCGCATCGTCGCGCGCTCGGGCACCGCGGCCGCGGGCAGCTATGCATGGCACGGCGCGCCCGATGGCGGCGCGGTCTATCCGGGCCCCGACGGCGGCTGGATCTACCTGAGCAATTCGGAAGTCGGCAGCAAGAACGGCGGCGTCGGCGCGCTGCGCTTCGACAAGAATGGCGTGGTCGTCGATTCGTACGCGGTGCTCAAGAACACCTCCACCAACTGCGCGGGCGGCCCCACGCCCTGGGGCACCTGGCTCTCGTGCGAGGAGCATTCGAGCGGCATGGTGTGGGAGTGCGATCCCGCCAAGCCCTGGGTCGACGCCAGCAGCGCGCCCAGCCTGCCCGCGCTCGGCCTCTATGCGCACGAAGCCGTCTGCGTGGACCCGGTCCACAAGACGCTCTACCTGACCGAGGACGCTTCGGGCGGCCGCGTCTACCGCTTCGTCTGCGACGCCAGCGACTGGCCCGAAGGCGCGGCGCGTCCCGCCATGAAGAGCGGCCGGCTCGAAGTGCTCAAGGTCAAGGGCATCGTGAACGACGTGGACCTCGCCGCGCCCGACTACGCCAAGCTCAAGGACTACGGCACGCCCCAGCCCGTGGAATGGCTCGACGTGATCAATCCCGAGAAGGCGCAGGCCGGCGTGCGCAGCGCCATGCGCACCGGCGGCCTCACGCCGCCCGGCGCCATCTTCACCAAGGCCGAGGGCATCTGGTTCTTCAACGGCATCGTCTATTTCGTGACCTCGTTCAATGCCCGCATCTGGGCCTACGACACGCTGAACCAGACGCTCGAGGTGATCTACGACGGCAAGGACAAGGACCCGGCCACGCACTCGATCGACGAGCCCGACAACCTGACGATCTCGGCGCTCGGCGACATCCTCGTGGCCGAGGACGCGGGCAATCTCGAGATCGGCGTGCTGCGCATCGAAGCCGGCACCTCCCAGCCGCTGATGCGCCTCGTGGGCCACGACGACAGCGAAGTCACCGGCCCCGCCCTCTCGCCCGACGGCACGCGCCTGTACTTCAGCTCGCAGCGCGGCACCAGCGGCTCGAGCAACGGCGGCATCACCTTCGAGATCACGCTGCCTTCGCCCGCCAAGTAAAGCGGCGCGGCGCGCATTCCTGCGAGCAGTCTTGGCCCGGTTCGTCCGGGCTTTTTTTCGTCCGCGGCGATATGCCAGGGCGCATCGCCCTACGCACACGCACGCCATGCCGCCGCATACTCGGCCCATGAACGCTCCTTCCGACCGCGTGCGGCGCGTCTACCTCGCCGGTCCCGATGTCTTCAGCGCCGATGCCACGGCGCGCTTGCAGCGCCTGGTCGAGGCCTGCGAGGCGCGCGGTCTCGAGGCGCTGCCGCCGGCCGAGGACGCGAGCGGCCCGGCCACGCCGCCGGCCGAAGTGGCGCAGGCGATCTACGACACCAACATGGCGCTGCTGCGCCGCGCCTCGGGCGTGATCGCCGACCTGTCGCCGTTCCGCGGCACCGAGCCCGATTCGGGCACGGTGTTCGAGGTCGGGGTGGCGATCGCGCTGGGCCTGCCGGTGGTGGGCTACGGCATTCCCGAGGGCAGCTACGCGGCGCGCGTCGAAACGGCGCTGCCCACGCGGCGCGATGCCGACGGCACCTTGCGCGACGCGAACGGCATGGCGATCGAGGGCTTCGAGCTGCCGCTCAACCTGATGCTGGCCTGCTCGATCCGCATCGCGCGCACGGCCGAGGACGCGCTCGACCTGCTGCGCGAACGCCTGGGCTGACTCAGCGGCCGCCCGCGGCGGTCGTGATCATGCGTTCCATCAGCGCGAGCAGCGGCTGCTCCATCATCGGCAGCACCAGCGCGATGCCGGCCAGCCCCGCGGTCAGCGTGACCGGGAAGCCGATGGCGTAGATGTTCATCTGCGGCGCCACGCGCGAGACGATGCCCAGCGTGAAGTTGACGAACAGCAGGAGCCCGATCATCGGCAGCGCGATCCACATCGCGCTCGCGAACAGGTCGGTGCCCAGCTCGTGCATGCGCGTGCGCGCCAGCGCCTGCAGCAGGCTGCCGCCGACCGGGAAGGCCTCGAAGCTGCGGATCACCGCCATCAGCACCGTGAGGTGGCCGTTGATCACCACGAAGAACAGCACCGCGATGTTGCCGAAGAAGCGCGACACGGCGCTGGTCTGGCCGCTGCTCACGGGGTCGAAGAAGGAGGCGAAGTTCAGCCCCATCTGCAGCCCGACCAGCTCGCCCGCGAACTCCACCGCCGCGAACACCATGCGCACCGAGAAGCCGATCGCCATGCCGATGCCCACCTGCTGCACCAGCGTGCCGAGCATCGCGGCGTCGTTGAGGCCGATCATCGGCGGCGTGTCCAGCGTGGCCTGCGCGCACAGCGCGACCATGAAGGCCAGCCCGATGCGCGCGCGCACCGGAAAGGCACGCGAGGAGAAGACCGGCGCCGTGGTGAAAACGCCCAGCACGCGCAGGAAGGGCCACAGCACGGGCGTGACCCAGGCCATGAGCTGGGCTTCGGTGAAGGTCAGCACGAAAAAAGAAGAAGGCGCGCTACAGCACCATCTGCGGAATCGACTCGATCACGCGGCGGATGTAGTCGACCAGCGTGGCGAGCATCCACGGCCCGGCCAGCGCGAACACCGCCACGGCCGCCACCAGCTTGGGCACGAAGGCCAGCGTGGCCTCGTTGATCTGCGTGATGGCCTGGAAGATGCTCACGACCAGGCCCACGACCAGCACCACCAGCAGCACGGGCAGCGACACGGTCAGGAGCATGACCAGCGCCTCCTGCCCCATGGTCAGGACCATCTGCGCGTTCATGTGGCGAAGCTCGCGGCGAGCGAGCCGATCAACAGGTTCCAGCCGTCCGCGAGCACGAACAGCATGAGCTTGAACGGCAGCGCGACCAGCACCGGCGACAGCATCATCATGCCGAGCGACATCAGCACGCTCGAGACCACGATGTCGATCACCAGGAACGGGATGAAGATCATGAAGCCGATCTGGAACGCCGACTTGAGCTCGCTGGTGGCGAAGGCCGGGATCAGCACGCGCATCGGCGCGGTCTCGGCCTTGACGTCGGCCGGCAGCTTGGCCAGCCGCGCGAACAGCGCGAAGTCGCTCTGGCGCGTCTGCTTGAGCATGAACTGACGCATCGGCGTCTCGGCGCGCTTGAGCGCCTCCTCGAAGCCGATGGCATTGGTGCTGTAGGGCTTGTAGGCCTCGTCGTAGACGCGGTCCAGCGTGGGGCCCATCACGAACACCGTGAGGAACAGCGACAGGCCGATGATCACCTGGTTGGGCGGCGCCGATTGCGTGCCCAGCGCCTGGCGCAGCAGCGACAGCACGATCACGATGCGCGTGAACCCCGTCATCATCAGCACGATGGCCGGCAGGAACGACAGCGCGGTGAAGAACAGCAAGGTCTGCACCGGCACCGAGAAGCTGGTGCCGCCGCTGCCCGAGCCCACCAGCAGCGGCAGCTGGCCGCCGGCCTCCTGCGCGAAGGCGAACGCGGGCGCGAGCAGCGCGACGGCCGCGAGGGCCTTAGCGCGGCAATTGCGCATGCGGCACCTCGGAAGACGCGGCCGGCAGCGTGTGCAGGCAGGTGATCGACTGGCCGGTCACGCCCAGCACCAGCCAGGTCCGCGCGCCCTCGGGGCCGACCTCGACCGTCACCACGCGCTGCTGCGGCCCGACCGCCACCGCCGACAGCAGGCGCGAGGCGGAACCGCCCGCGCCGGCCGGACCGAGCCCGCGGCGCTGCTGCAGGCGGCGCAGCACGAAGGGCACGGCGCAGATCAGGCCGATGAAGACGACGATGGTGAGCAGGCTCTGCGTCATGAAGGCAAACGGAGGAAAAGCCGCCTCAGACCCGGTTGAGCCGGCGCAGCCGCTCGGCCGGCGCGACCACGTCGGTCAGCCGGATGCCGAACTTGTTGTTGACCACCACCACCTCGCCCTGGGCGACCAGGTAGCCGTTGACCAGCACGTCCATCGGCTCGCTCGCGAGCGTGTCGAGCTCGACGATCGAGCCCTGGCCCAGCTGCAGGATCTGCTTGATCGGCACCTTCTTGCGGCCCAGCTCCACCGAGAGCTGCACCGGGATGTCGAGCACGCGCTGGATGTCCTGCAGCGGCGCCGCGCCCGAAGCGGCGGCGCCCGCGGGCACTTCCTCGAGTGCCTCGGCCCAGCCGCCGGCCGCGTTGTCTGGGGTGGCTTGATCAGTGGACATGTGAACCTCCAAGCCAGTGCGGGTCGTCGCCGCGCAGGCATTCGTCGATGCGCAAGGCGTAGCGCGCGTTGTGGGTGCCGTAGTGGCAGATGAACACGGGGGCGCCCTCGACCGAGGCCACCAGCTGCGGCAGGCGGTCGAACTGGATGAAGTCGCCGGGCTTCATGCTCATGAGCTGCGCCACCGTGACCTCGGGATGGGCCAGCTCGGCCACCAGCGTGACCTCGGCGGCCTGGATCTCGCGCGTGAGCATGGTCACCCAGCGCCGGTCCTCGGCCATCTCGCGCGCCTGCTGCGCGCCGTAGAGCACCGAGCGGATCGGCTCCAGCGAGGCGTACGGCAGGCAGACGTGGATGTGGCCCGTGACGCCCGCGACGCTGACCTTGATCAGGTTGACCAGCACCGTGTCGCCGGGCGCGGCCACGTCGACGAACTGCACGTGGGTCTCGGAGCGGTCGGGCACCAGCTTGAGCGGGTACACGTCCTGCCAAGCGGTGTTGTAGGCATGGCAGATCGCGCCGAGCGCGCGCTGGATCACGCGCTGCTCGGTCGGCGAGAAGTCGCGGCCCTCGATCGGCGCATGCACCGTGCCCGAGCCGCCGTACAGCGCATCGACCAGCGCCGAGATCAGCGTGGCCTCGCAGACCACCAGCGCGCGGCCGCGCAGCGGCGGCATCGCCACGATGTTGAAGTTGGACGGCAGCGGCAAGGCGCCGAGGAAATCGGAGAAGCGCAGCAGCTGCACCGGCTCGATCGCGATGTCGGCGCTGCGGCTCACGAGCTGGAACAGGCCCTGGCGCAGGTTGCGCGCGAAGCGGTCGTGCACCACGTCGAGCGTGGGCATGGGGCGGCGCACCAGCCGCTCCTCGCCGGCCGTGATGTCGTAGTCGCGCGCGGCCGCGTCGGCCATGCGCTCGGCGGTGTCGGTGGGAGCCGCCGCCTCGGGCGCGGCCTCGGTGTCCTGTTCGCTGCTGCTCATGGGCGCTTCGGGCTCACTGCACGATGAAGCTGGAGAACAGCACGCCGCGCACCGGCCCGTTCGCGCGCGGCTTGCGCGCACGCGGCGCCTCGTCGTCGCCGGCGCGCGCCGCGTCGGGGTTGAGCACGCGCGTCACCTCGATCATCACGTCCTCGGCCAGCTTCTCCTTGCCGTCGCGCTTGAGCAGTTCCTCGGAGGTGCGCTGCGACACCAGCATCAGCATCCGGCTGCGCACCACAGGCATCAGCGTCTTCAGGCGCGCGGCGGTCTTCTCGTCCTTCACGTCCAGCGTCATGCCGATCTGCGCGACGCGTTCGCCGCCCGGGTCGGCCAGGTTCACGATCAGGTTCTCGAGCGCGAGGTAGGTGGCGTCCACATGCTTGGCATCGGGCTCGGGCTCCGACTCGGCGGCGGCGGCCGGCGCAGCGGCGCCGTTCTTGTTGAGGAAGAACCAGGTGCCGCCCGCGGCTGCACCGCCGGCCAGCAGCACGGCGACGACGATGCCGAGCACGAGCTTCATCCTGCCCTTGGGTGGCGGCGCGGCATTGGCCATGGCGGGGTCGGCGGCTTTGGCGGACACGTTGGATTTCCTTGGGGGCACGGACGGCGGCCATCGCCATCCTCGTGCGGTCGATTATTCGATCGCGAGGGCCGTGGGAAGGGGCGGATAAAAGGGGGGAAAACCGCTCAGACGTACAGATCGAGCGCGCGCCCCGCCGGCAGCGGCGCACGCGCAACGACCGGCGCGGGCGCCGAGGCGGAGGCCGCGCCGAGCCGCGCGACGCCGCGCACCACGCCGCGCGCATCGGGCCGCCCCTCGCCCTCGCCGCGCTGCTGCGTGCCCGCGGACTGCGCATCCACGGTCACGCCCGACAGCAGCAGCCCCTCCTGCCCGAACAGGTCCTTGAGCTGCGCCGCGGCCTGGCCCAGCATCTGGCGCACCTCGGGCTGGTCGCTGCGGAACGCGATCTGCGCCTCGTTGCCCTGCACCTGCACGCTGAACGACACGGTCTGGCCCGGCGCGAGCTCGAGCGAGACATCGGCGCCCTGCGACTTCTGCGCCAGCCACCAGCTGACCTGCTCGGTCATGCGGTCGGCGAGCACGGCGCCACCGGCCGAGGCGGCGGCGGACGCGGCATCCACGGGTGCCATCCAGGCCGACGATGCCGAGGCGGAGGAGGACGTGCCCGCGGTCGCGCTGCCGGGATCGGCGAGCGTGCCGGTGGCGCTGCCGCGCTCGGTGCTTCGCTCGGCGCGGCGCGGCGCGGCCACGGTGGCGACGGTTTCCGTCACCGCGGTCTGGATCGTTCGCGCCTGCACGGACAGCGAGGCGGCGGCGAGTTCTTCCTTCGGCGGCAGGGCCTGCGACGGCGCGGTGCGCTGCGGCGCGGCCGCGGCATCGGCCGCCGCCAGGTTCGCCAGGCGCTGCGCCGTGCTGCGCGCGGTCGCCGTGGCATTCGGCTTGGCCGCGGGCGCGACGGGCACATCGACAGCGGCGTCCTGCGTGGTGCCGGGGGGCGCCGGCAACGCGGGCATGCCCTTGGCGGGCTTCGGTCCCGCTCCGGCGCCGTTCACGGCATCGACCGCGGCCTCGGCCGTGGCGACGGACGCGTCCCCCGCCTTGCCCTCGCGGCTCACGAAAGCGCCCTGCGCCAGCAGCATCCAGGGCTCGACGGCCGGCTGCGTGGTTGTGGGCACTGGCGCGCCGGCAAGCGCCTCGTCGGCCTTCTCGTCCTCTTTGGCGGCACCCGCGGTGGGTGTCTTCACGGGCCTCGAAGCGCCCTCCTCGCCGGCCGCTTCCGCCGCCTCCGAGGCCTGGGATTCATTCGCGCCCTCGAGCGCCCGGTCGAAGGCATCGGCCGCGCCGCCTTGCTCGCGCGCGGCCGGCGCACGCGCGGGCAGCAAGGGATCGACGCTCGTGCGCGCGACTTCGACGCTCATCGCCATTCCTCCGTGCGTTCCTGGTGCCGGCGGTGCTGCAACGCCGCCTGCTCGTCCGTCTGCTTCTGCGCGCGCCGGTCGGCCTGCAGCTGCAGCTCGCGCTCGCGCGCCTGCACCAGCTGGCGCAGGCTCTCGAGCCGCGCCTCGGCCTCGCGCACCGGCACGGCCGCGCGCTCCACGCCCTGGCCGAGCTCGCGCACGATGCCGGTCTGCAACGCGATCGCGTGATCGAGCCGCTCCATGAACTGGTAGTGGTGGCGCATCAGCTCGGGCGTGCAGTTGAGCGAGCGCGTGGCCCAGCGCGCGGTGCATTCCTGCGCATAGCTCTCGAGCTGGTCGAGCTGCACCTGGCCCGCGAGCCACTTCTGCCGCGCCTGCGCGAGCACCTGCACCGCGGCGTCGCGCCGGTCGCGCGCCATGTCGGCGGCAATCTCCAGACCGCTCATGGCTGCCGGCCCTCGAGCACGTCGGCCATGCCACCGAGGCTGACATCGAAGGGCGCGCTCTCGTGCATGCGCTGCTGCAGGAACGCGGTCATCGCGGGCTGCAGCCGGATCGCCTGGTCGAGCGCCGGGTCGCTGCCCGCGGCATAGGCGCCCACGCGCACCAGGTCGCGGCTCTTGCGGTAGCGCGAATAGATGGCGCGGAAGTGGCGCGCGCACTCGAGGTGGCCGGCCGAGGCCACGTTGTGCATCACGCGCGAGGCCGACTGCTCGATGTCGATGGCCGGGAAATGCGCCTCCTCGGCCAGCGCGCGCGACAGCACGATGTGGCCGTCGAGGATGGCGCGCGCGGCATCGGCGATCGGGTCCTGCTGGTCGTCGCCCTCCGACAGCACGGTGTAGAAGGCGGTGATCGAGCCCACGCCGTTGAGGCCGTTGCCGCTGCGCTCCACCAGCCGCGGCAGCTTGGCGAAGCACGAGGGCGGATAGCCCTTGGTGGCCGGCGCCTCGCCGATCGCCAGCGCGATCTCGCGCTGCGCCATCGCATAGCGCGTGAGCGAATCCATCAGCAGCAGCACGTGCAGCCCCTGGTCGCGGAAATGCTCGGCCACCGCGGTCGCGTAGCTCGCGCCCTGCATGCGCAAGAGCGGCGGCGAATCGGCCGGCGCGGCCACCACCACCGAGCGCGCGCGGCCCTCGGGGCCGAGGATGTCCTCGATGAATTCCTTCACCTCGCGGCCGCGCTCGCCGATCAGGCCGACCACGATCACGTCGGCCGCGGTGTAGCGCGCCATCATGCCGAGCAGCACGCTCTTGCCCACGCCCGAGCCGGCGAACAGGCCGATGCGCTGGCCACGGCCGACGGTCAGCAAGGCATTGATCGCGCGCACGCCGGTATCGAGCGGCTCGCGCACCGGGTCGCGGTCCATCGCATTGATCGGCGCGCGATCCAGCGGCTCGGCGCTGACCTCGGTCAGCGGGCCCAGGTCGTCGAGCACATGGCCCTGCGGATCGACCACCCGGCCCAGCAGCCCGTCGCCCAGCGGCAGGCGCAGCGCGCCCACGCGCGGCGCGATGCCGGGATCGGCCTCGCCGAGCCGCGGCACCGGCACATAGGGCGCGGCGGGCACCACGCTGGCGCCGCTCGACAGGCCCTGCACCTCGCCGGCCGGCATCAGGAAGGCGCGGTCGTTCGAGAAACCCACCACCTCGGCCAGCACCGCGGGCTGGCTGCCCATGCGCACCAGGCACTGCGAGCCCACGGGCGCGCGGATGCCCGAGGCCTCGAGCACCAGGCCGGTGAGCCGGGTCAGCGTGCCGCGCGCCTCGAGGCCGGCGTCGTGCGCCAGCCGCGCCTGCGCATCGGCCATGAACTGGCGCCAGTCGAGCGGGTCAGCCAGCCGCATCCGGGTCCTTCGGCGCCACGTCGTCCTGCCACGGCATCGCCAGACCCAGCGCCGCGACCGCGCGCGACCAGCGCGTGGCCACGCCGCCGTCGATGACGGTGCCGGCCGATTCGACCAGGCAGTCGCCGGGGGCGATGCCCGCATCGGCCACCACGCTCACGGGCTGGCCCTCGAACTCGGCGCGCAGCGCGACGCCCAGCCTCTCGAAATCGGCCGGCGACAGCCGCACGGCGCTGGCCTTGCCATCGACCGCGAGCATCGCGAGCGCCTCGCGTACCACCGGCTCGAGCACGGCCGGCCGGGTCGCGATCTCCTGGCGCAGCACCTGGCGCGCGAGCGCGCAGGCGATCTCGAGCGTGCCGCGCGCGAGCTCCTGCTGCACCTCGGCCAGCTGCGCCTCGGCGCTTGCGAGCAAGGCGGCCACGCGCTGCGCGGCCTCCAGGCCCTCGTTGGCCTGGTAGGCCTCCATCTGTTCGCGCGCCTCGGCCTGCGCGGCCGCGCGGCCGGCCGCATAGCCTTCGTCGCGGCCCTGCTGGCGCGCCTCCTCGATCGCCTCGGGATCGACCACGCCGCCGAGCACGTTGCCCTCGGCGCCGACGGCGGCGAACTGCCAGCGCGCGAAGCGCGCGACATCCTCGCCGCGGATGAAGGCGCCGCGGCTCACGCCCGGACCTCCGTCGTTTCAGCCAGCGTCATGCGTGCGCCCATCAGACGAACCCGCCATCGCCGCCGCCCAGCATGATCTGGCCCTCGTCGGCGAGCCGGCGCAGCGCCTTGAGGATTTCCTTCTGCTGCGCCTCGACCTCCGACAGCCGCAGCGGACCGCGCGCCTCGAGGTCCTCGCGCAGCGCCTCGGCCGCGCGCGAGGACATGTTCGAGAGGAACTTGTCGCGCAGCGGCGGCGCCGCGCCCTTGAGCGCGACGATCAGCGTCTCCGACGCGATCTCCTTCATCACCAGCTGCAGCGACTTGTCGTCGAGCTTCATCACGTCGTCGAAGACGAAGGTCAGGTCGGCGATCTGCTGCGCCAGCTCGGCATCGTGGTTGCGGATCGCCGCGATGGCCTGCGCATCGGCGCCGCTGCCCAGCAGGTTGATCATGCCGGCCGCGGTGCGCGGTCCGCCCAGCGAGGGCTTGCGCACCTTGGCGCCGCCCGAGAGCACGCGGAACATCACCTCGTTGAGGTCTTCGAGCGCGGCCGGCTGGATGCCCTCGAGCGTGGCGACGCGCAGCAGCACCTCGGCGCGCTGCAGGTCGGGCAGCTGCAGCAGGATCGCCGAGGCATGCTCGGGCTCCAGGTGCACCAGGATCGCGGCCACGATCTGCGGATGCTCGAGCTTGAGCACCTCGGCCACCGAGGGCGCGTCCATCCACTTGAGGTTCTCGATACCGCTGAGGTCGGCGGTCTGCAGGATGCGGTCGACCAGGATCGAGGCCTTCTCCTCGCCGAGCGCGTGGCGCATCACCGAGCGCACGTAGTCGCCGGTGTCGGCCGCGAACAGGCTCTGGCCCGCGGTGGCGGTGATGAAGCGGTCCGCCACCTCGCCGAGCCGCTCGCGCGACACCGCGCGGGTCTTGGCGATGGTCTCGCCGATCTTCTGCACCTCGCGCGGCGACAGGTGCCGCAGCACCTCGCCGGCTTCCTGTTCGCCGAGCGACATCAGGAGGATCGCCGCGTCGTTGAGTCCCTGTTCGTCCATGCGCGTTCGTTCCGGTCAGCCGTGGACCCAGGTCTTGACGATGTTCGCCACCGCCACCGGGTTCTGCCGCGCCATCTGGCGCGCGCCCTCCAGCCGCATCTGCTCGGGCACCTGCTCCTGCGGCGAGGGCACGGCCACCGCCTCGGGCGCGCCGAGCGCGGGACGCTCGGGCGTGTCGGCCACCATCGCGTTGAGCTGGCTGCCGGCGGCGGGACCGCCGAGCGCCGGCGTGGTGCTGCCGGGCAGCGGCTTGGCCGCGGCCATGGCCTTGAGGCCGGGGCGCACCATGCCCAACAGCACGATCGCGCCGATCAGCACCAGCCCCACGGGCCAGGCGAAGCTGCGCGCCAGCTCGAGCGTTTCGGGGCGCTTCCACAGCGGCAGCTCGACCTGCACCGGCGCGTCGACCAGGAACGGCGTGTTCATCAGGTTCACCGAGTCGCCGCGCTCCTTGTTGAAGCCGATGCTCTCGCGCACCAGCGCCGTCATCTGCTCGACCTGCTGCGCCGACAGCGCGGTCGGCACCACCTTGCCCGCGGCATCGGCCACGCCCTGGTAGTTGACGACCACCGCCGCGCTGAGCCGGCGGATCTGGCCGCTGGCGCTGCGCACGGTCTTCACGGTCTTGTCGACCTCGTAGTTGATGGTGGACTCGCGCTTGCCCGGCGGACGCTGGGCCGCGGCACCCGCGGCCGCCGCGCCGGTGGGCGCGAGCGCCGCGGCCGGCCCGTTGACCGGCGCCGACGAGGCACCGGGCGGCTGGTTCGAGGTCGCGCCGGGCACGCCCGCGGGCGGCGTGGCGCCGGCCGCGCCGGGGCCGGTGGTCTCCACCGTCTGCTGGCTGCGCACGGCGCCGGCCTCGGCCGCCTGGTTCGGGCGGTGCTCCTCCATGGTCGCCTCGCTCTGCGAGAAGTCCACGTCGGCCGTGACCTGCGCCTTCACGTTCTGGCGCCCCACCACCGGCTCGAGGATGTCGAGGATGCGGCGCATGTACTGCTGCTCGATCTGCTGCACGTACTGCAGCTGCTGGCCCTCGCCGGCACCCGCGCCGCCCGTGGCGCCGTCGCCGGTCTGCGACAGCAGCTTGCCGCTGTCGTCGACCACGCTCACGGCCGAGGGCGCGAGCTCGGGCACGCTGGAAGCCACCAGGTGCACGATGCCCGCGATCTGGTTGCGCTCGAGCGTGCGGCCCGGGTGCAGGGTGAGCAGCACCGAGGCCGAGGGCTTCTGCTGCTCGCGGAAGAAGCCGTTCTGGTTCGGCAGCGCCAGGTGCACGCGCGCGCTCTGCACCGAGGCCAGGCCCTGGATCGAGCGCGTGAGCTCGCCCTCGAGGCCGCGCTGGAAGCTCAGCTTCTCCTGGAACTGGGTCATGCCGAAGCGGTTGTTCTCCATCAGCTCGAAGCCGGCCACCGAGCCCTTGGGCAGGCCCAGCGAGGCCAGGCGCAGGCGCACGTCGTGCACCTTGTCGGCCGGCACCATCACGGCGCCGCCGCCCTCGGTGTACTTGTAGGGCACGTTCATCTGGGCGAGCTGGGCGACGATCGCGCCGCCGTCCTTGTCGCCGAGGTTGGCGTAGAGCACGCGCCAGTCGGCCTGGCGGCCCATCACGATGGCGGCCACGGCCAGTGCCACCAGCAGCGCGGCACCGATCGCCAGCCGCAGGCGCTGGCGCCGGTCGAGCGACGCGAGGCGGCCCTGCCAGGCCGGGGCGGCAAGGGACGCGGGCTGGGCGGCGGGAAGTTCGGCGACGGCGGTGGACATGGGCTCGGCGGTGCGGGTGTTCGCACGGCGCGGAAGGCGCTTCGTGCTCGCTGCGATTATTCGGGCCGGCCCCGTCCCACATAAGCCCGATAAAGGGCTGCTTTCCTGCCCATTTCCCCGCGATCGCGGGCGGCCGAGCGCCCGTAGCATCGGTGCCCATGGACCTCCGACTCGCACCGCTGACTTCGCCCACCTCGGCGCAGGCTTTCGCGCGCACGGCGCGCACCGCGCCCTCGGCCGCCGAGGGCAGCGGCGGCGGCTTCGCCGGCGCGCTCTCGGGCGCGCTGCAGTCGGTGAGCGCGGCCCAGAACCAGGCCGGCGCGCTGCAGCGCGAGGTTCAGCTCGAGAACCCGAACGTCAGCCTGGAGCAGACCATGGTCGCGATCCAGAAGGCGCAGATCGGCTTCCAGGCCACGATGCACGTGCGCAACCGCATGGTGCAGGCCTACAGCGACATCATGAACATGCAGGTGTGAGGCGACGGGCGCCCTGCCCGTCCGTCTTGCCGGACCGTGCCACCGCCTTGCCGGCGGTGTCGGTCCTTCTTCTTCAGTGGATCAGCTGCAGCCGCGAATCGAACAGGTGGTCGAGGTCGGCGATCCAGGGCTCGGCCAAGAGCCGGATCTCGGCGTCGTTGCGCAGGATGCGCTGCATCACGCGGGTCTTCTCGGCGCGGTCGGTGCGCGGCAGCTCGAGCGAGGTGGCCTTGAAGCGCAGTTGCTCGATCAGCACGGCGCAGGCGCCTTCGCAGCGCACCACGCCTTCCCAGTCTTCCATGCGGGCGGCCTCGAGCATCTGCTTGCTCGCGGCTTCGATCGCTTTGTAGTAGTCGAGCAGTCGCTCTTGCATGAAGGACTCCAAGGACGCCTCAGGCGGCCTGCGCGGGCTGGGACGGCCCGATCTGTTTCCAGCTCTGTGCGACCGGTGCGATCAGCGAGGCCACTTCCGCCAGGGCCGCCCCGTCGTTGCGGAGGTTGGCAACCGTCAGGCGGTTGATGCAATAGTCGTACAACGCGCGGAGTGTAACCGCGAGTTCTCCACCCCGGGCCTCGTCGAGCCCACCCTTGAGGCCCTCCTCGAGGAATCGCACCGCCCGCATGATCTGCTGGCCCTTGAGCGCGATGTCGCCGCGCGCCAGCGCGCCGCTGGCGGCGTGGATCGACTGCAGCAGGCCGTCGAACAGCAGTTCGATGAGCCGGTGCGGGGACGTCGAGGCGTCCACGCCCGATTCGGCGCCCACTCTCGAGTAGGCCTTGGCGGCGCGGGCTGCGGGCGAGGTGTACATGGTGCGGCTTCCTGTTCCGGTGTCTATGCCTTCTTTATCGGCATTCCGGTGCGGAAGTTGAGGCCCGCGGGCCCGGCGCGCGCGCCCGATCTCGCGCCTCAGCTGGTGGACTTGTTCCACTGCGCCACCTGCTGGGTGATGTAGGTGTTGAGCGCGGTCAGCGAGGCCATCTTGGTGTCCAGCGCCGTGTACTGCGCGCGCAGCCGCTTCTCGGTCAGGGTCAGCCGGTCGTTGAGGTTGTCCTGGCTCTTGTCGTTGTCCTTGCGCTGGGCCTTGAGCGACTGGGTGCGGGTGTCGAGCGTGCCGTCGGTGGCCACGGCCGCCTGGGTGAAGGCCGACAGGCGCGTGGCGAAGCCGGTGGCGCTGGAGTCCACGGTGTTCTGCGGCGCGGCGAAGAACTGCTGCACGGCGGCCGGGTTCTTCAGCGCCGTGTCGAGCTTGGCGGTGTCGAGCGCGAGGTTGCCCGCGCCGTCCTTGGCGACCGTGATGCCGAGGTCGCTCAGGCGCTGGATCGCACCGCCGCCCGAGGGCGCGCCGACCAGGCTGCGCAGCGCGTTCTGCAGGCTCACGGCGGTGGAGTCGCCCTGCAGCAGCGCCGCGGTCTTGCTCGCCGCGTCGTAGGCGGTGGCCGAGTTCAGCGTCTGGTTCATCGTGTTGTAGGCCGTCACGAAGGCCTGGATCGTGCTGCGCAGGCCCGAGGTGTCGGTGGTCACGGCGACCTCGACCGGCGCCGTCGTCACCTGCGACAGCGTGAGGCTCAGGCCCGGCACGGTGTCGGCCAGCACGTTGCTGTCCGAGCGGATCGCCACGCCGTTGATGGTGGCCTCGGCATTGCGCGCGTACTGCACCGGATTCGCCCCCATGCCCTGCCCCGTGCCGTCGAAGGCCAGCAGGCCGAGGTCGGCGCCGTCGCCCGAGCCCACGGGCGCCGCGGTCACGCGAAAGCCCGCGGCCTCGCCGGTGGCGCCCGAGCGCAGCATCAGCCGCTCGCCCGAGAGGTCCTTGAGCACGGTGGCGCTGACGCCCGCGCCGGCGGCGTTGATCTTGGCCGCGATGGCCGAGAGGCTGTCGCCCTCGTTCACGCTGATGTCGATCGCCGGCTTGTCGCCGGCCGCGAAGTTCGGGCCGCCCGCGTCGGTGTCGTTCCAGTCGCCGAGCTGGATGCTCAGCGTGCCGAGCCCGAAGCCGGTGCCCGTGGCCACCGCGCCCGAGGACACGGCCTGGGCGCGCGCGAGCTGCGACACCTGCATGGTGAAGCTGCTGGCCACGGCGTCGCCGGCCTTGGTCACGCTCGCGCTCAGCGCGGTGGCGTTCGAGCTCGAGGCGGTCTTCGCGTTCCAGGTCGCGGCGGCCGCCAGCTTGGTGGCCGCGTCGGACAGCGCCGAGAGTTGCGACTTCAGCGTGCCGAAGGCCGAGATCTTGTTGTCGAGCGTGGACGCCGTGCCCTGCAGCGCGGTCAGCGGCTTCTTCTCGATCGCCATCAGCTGCGTGATGATGGATTCGACGTCGAGCTGGCTGCCGATGCCGGTCGATGTGATGGTGGCCATGTCGTTTCTCCGATGCTGGAATCGCTTGCGCCCACGGAAAAAAACGCGGGGCGGCGAACGGAATTGTCCGTTCGCCGCCCCGCGATGAAGCGTGCAGGAGGCCGGCCTTCGGCCCCCTGTTCCAGCCTTAGCCGCGCAGCAGCGACAGCACCGTCTGCGGCAGCTGGTTGGCCTGGGCCACCATCGCCGTGCCGGCCTGCTGCAGCACCTGGGCGCGCGACAGGTTGGCGGTTTCGGCCGCGAAGTCGGCGTCCTGGATGCGGCTGCGCGAAGCGGTCAGGTTCTCGGCCGAGGTCGAGAGGTTCGAGACCACCGATTCGAAGCGGTTCTGGATCGCGCCGAGGTCGGCGCGCGAGGAGTTCACCGCCTTCAGCGCGGCGTCCATCGCGAGGATCGCGTTGTCGGCGCCGTCCACCGTGTCGACCGTCAGGCCGGAGAAGCCGGTCTGCGCGCTGCCCGCGGCGGTGACGGTCGCGGCCGTCTGGCCGGCGGTCAGGCCGGTGTTGGTCAGCGTGCCGCCGACCGTGATGGCCGTGCTGCCGCTCGAGGTCAGCGTGATGGCGCCGCTGGCGGCGGCCGTCGCGACCACGCCGGTCTCGCTCGACTTCTTGTTGATGGCGGCCGCCACGTTGGCGCCCTGCGTCGCCGCGTCGGTGCCGGCATTGACCGCGCCGATGCCCACGCCGTTGATCGTGAAGGCGTTGGCGGTGATGCCGCCGAAGCCCGCGGGCGCCGCGCCGGTCACCGTGGCCGAGTAGGTGTCCACGCTGGTCCAGCTGCCCAGCGAGGTGATGCTGGCGTTGGCGATCGAGTCGATCGAGATGGTCTCGCCCTGGTTGGCGCCGACCTGGAACGACTGGGCGCTGAAGCTGCCGTCGAGCAGCTTGGTGCCGTTGAACGAGGTCTGCTTGGCGACGCGGTCGATTTCGCTCTTGAGCTGCGTGACTTCCTTCTGCAGCGAGGCGCGGTCCTCGGTCGAGTTGGTGGCGTTGCGCGACTGCACGGCCAGTTCGCGGATGCGCTGCAGGTTGTTGCCGATGGTGCTCAGCGCGCCTTCGGCCGTCTGCGCCAGCGAGATGCCGTCGTTGGCGTTGCGGCCGGCTTGCGTCAGGCCGCGGATCTGGGCCGTCATGCGCTCGGAGATCGCGAGGCCGGCGGCGTCGTCCTTGGCGCTGTTGATGCGCAGGCCCGAGGACAGGCGCTGCATCGAGGTGGCCAGCGAGGATTGGCTGCCCGAGAGGTTGCGCTGCGCGGTGAGCGAACTGATGTTGGTGTTGATGATCGAGGCCATGAGAGCTCCTTCAAACTGATAAGTCGGGCATCGCTGCCAAAGTCGCGCCAGCGAAGCGCTGGCTGCCTGACGAACCCTGGTGCAAGGCCCGTTGCACTGGTTTTCGGTGGGTCCCGGCCTGCTCTTTAGCGATTTATTTTTGCGATCGCACCCTCAAGATTTCCGAGCGGGTGCAGACGGGTGCCACAGCGATTGCGCCGCCGGGACCACCATGTTCCGCGTGTTACCCCCACGGAAACACGTAGCTTCCCCACCACGCAAGACAACTTCGCCCCCACGGGATTTCGTGGTCTGTGCACCACGGCAGGTCACACTCGTTAACAGCTTGTAAAGCGCGAGACGGAAGCCATGAATGTCTGACTTTCGATATATTTATCTAGCAGTGTCGAAATAAGTCTTTCATCGCGTATGCCTTAGTATTCATTTCAGCCAACAAAATCACATTCTTGGGGCGCGATGGTTGCAAGCGCTTACCATCGGATGCCTTCGGGTCGAAGTTTTTTTGTAGGAACCCGCCTACTCAGGTACATTTTTAACAAATGTTTACTGAAGCTGACATTTGTGATTAAACTGAAAGTACACGGTCGACAAGGGCACTTTTGCCCGCCTAGGAGGAGGCACTCATGACCAATGAACAGTTGCTCGCCGAGATCAAGGAAGCCAACCTCACCTACCTGATGCTGGCCCAGAGCCTCATCCGGGAAGACAAGGCACAGGCCCTGTTCCGGCTGGGCATTTCCGAGGAATCCGCGGACCTCATCGACACGCTGTCGCCGGCGCAGATCATGAAGCTGGCCTCCAGCAACATGCTGCTGTGCCGCTTCCGCGCCACCGACGACATGGTCTGGGGACTGCTCACCAACCACAACGTGCGCACCCGCACGGCCAACGACGAGACGCTGAAGCTGCACGCCAACATCGTCATGTCGAGCCGTTTCGCGGAAACCTCGTACTGAGGCGCCGCGCGTTCGCGAGCTGACAAGGCATGGCCAATCCGAAGAGCGTGCTGGGCGAGTCCCGGCAGATCGAGCGCGCGGTCCATCTGATCGAGATGGGCGCCCGCCTGCAGGTGCTGGAGAGCGAGACCGAGCTGTCGTACGAGCGGCTGCTGCGCCTCTACAAGGAAGTCGCGGGCAAGTCGCCGTCGAAGGGCCAGCTGCCCTTCTCGACCGACTGGTTCCTGACCTGGCAGCCGAACATCCACGCCTCGCTGTTCCACAACATCTACACCTACCTCCACAAGACCAGCGAGCTCGAACCGGTCGACGCGCTGATCAAGGCCTACGGCTTGTACACCGAGCAGACCGGTGCCTGCGGCCTCGAGCCGCAGCTGTCGATCACTCGTGCCTGGCGGCTGGTGCGCTTCATGGAGAACCAGATGCTCGCCATGACGCCCTGCTCGCGCTGCGGCGGCCATTTCGTGACCGAGCCCTACGAGAACGCGCAGCACTTCGTCTGCGGCCTGTGCGAACCGCCGGCGCGCGCCGGCAAGGGTGCGGGCGCGGGCGGCATCCAGCTGCAGTGAGCACGGCAAACAGAAGATAAGGGCCCCTGCAGGGCCCTTTTTTCATGGAATGCGGGCGGCGGCTCCGAGGCCCAATAGGGGCTCCAGGAACTCGTATCGCCCCATGTCCGTCATCCTCGGTTACCTCGTCGCGCTGGGCTGCATCTTCGGCGGCTACATCATCCATGGCGGCAACATCGGGGTGGTGCTGCATGCGCTGCCGATCGAGCTGATGGTGATCGGCGGCGGCGCGCTCGGCGCCTTCGTGGTGAACAACCAGCGCAAGGTGCTGATGGCCACGCTGAAGGCGCTGCCGACCGCGCTCAAGGGTTCCAAGTACACCAAGGCGCGCTACCTCGAGCTGATGGCGCTGCTCTACGACATCCTGCAGAAGGCGCGCAAGGAAGGCCTGATGTCGATCGAGAAGGACATCGAGGCGCCGCAGGATTCGCCGCTGTTCCAGAAGCACCCGAACGTGGCCAAGGACCACCACGTGGTCGAGTTCACCACCGACTACCTGCGCATGATGGCTTCGGGCAACCTCAACAGCCACGAGATCGAGTCGCTGATGGACAGCGAGATCGAGACCCACCACCAGGAATCGCACGCCCCCGTGGCCGCCATCGCGCGGCTGGCCGGCGGCCTGCCGGCCTTCGGCATCGTGGCCGCGGTGCTCGGCGTGGTGAACACCATGGGCTCGGTCGGCCAGCCGCCGGCGGTGCTCGGCGCCATGATCGGCTCGGCGCTGGTCGGCACCTTCCTGGGCATCCTGCTGGCCTACGCCATCGTCGAGCCGCTGGGCGGCCTGCTCGAGCAGAAGGCCGAGGAAGGCACCAAGGAACTGCAGTGCATCAAGACCACCCTGCTGGCCAGCATGCAGGGCTACAACCCCACGACCGCGATCGAGTTCGGCCGCAAGGTGCTGTTCTCGACCGACCGCCCGAGCTTCGTCGAGCTCGAGAGCCACGTGAAGAAGAAGTAGAGCGCCCAGCGCAAGAGGCAACGCCATGGCCACCACGCCCGGGACCCGCAAGCTCCAGCCGATCATCATCAAGCGGGTCAAGAAGACCACGCATGCGCACCACGGCGGCGCCTGGAAGATCGCCTACGCCGACTTCGTGACGGCCATGATGGCCTTCTTCCTCCTGATGTGGCTGCTGGGCTCGACCGCCAAGGGCGACCTGCAGGGCATCGCCTCCTACTTCAACTCGCCGATGAAGGTCGAGATGGCCGGCGGCTCGGGCGCGGGCAGCGCCTCGAGCGTGGTGCCCGGCGGCGGGCGCGACCTCACGCGCACCACCGGCGAGGTGCGCCGCACCGACGGCAGCACCATGGACCCGAAGAAGATCGGCCAGGACAACAGCCTCAAGCTCGAGCAGGCGCGCCAGGACGCGCGCCGCATGGCCGCCCTGCGCGCGCGCATCGAGGAGATGATCAACGCCAACCCCAAGCTGCGCGAGTTCCGCTCGCAGATCAAGCTCGAGGTGACCTCCGACGGCCTCGAGATCCAGATCGTCGACGCGCAGAACCGCCCGATGTTCGACACCGGCAGCGCGATCGTGAAGCCCTACATGCACGACATCCTGCGTGCGGTGGGCAGCGCGCTCAACGACATCGAGAACCGCGTGAGCCTGGCCGGCCACACCGACGCCGCGCCCTACGGCAACGGCGACCGCGGCTACGGCAACTGGGAGCTGTCGGCCGACCGCGCCAATGCCTCGCGGCGCGAGCTGGTGGCCGCCGGCATGCCCGACGACAAGCTGGTGCGCGTGGTCGGCCTGGCCGCCAGCGACCTGCTCGACAAGAAGAACGCGCTGGCGCCGCTGAACCGCCGCATCAGCATCGTGGTGCTCACGCGCGACGCCGAGTCGCGCCTGTTCGGCAACGCGCGCCTGGAGGGCAACGACGCGGTCAAGGCCATCGCCACCGAGCTCGCCAAGGAACAGAAGAAGCCCGAGGGCACCGATGCGCCGGCCGCGCCCGCTGGTGCGGCGCCCGCCGCCACCCCGGGCCGCGCCCAGCCCTGAGCGAGCGCCACCACCATGGAATCGAACAGCCAGGACCGCCAGCTCCCCGCCTCGCAGCGCAAGATCGACCAGGCGCGCCGCGACGGCCAGGTGCCGCGCTCGAAGGACCTGTCGCACCTCGCGGTGATGGGCACCGGCGCGGTCGCGCTGCTGCTGCTGGCGCCCACCGCCTTCGAGCAGCTGCGCGCCACGCTCGCGCAGGCACTGGTCTTCAACGCGGCCAGCGTGCAGGACCCGGCCGACATGCTGTCGCGGCTGTCGACCTTCGCCGGCCTGGGCCTGGTGGCCTGCGTGGTGTTCGCGGCCATCGTGCTGAGCGCGGCGGTCGCGGGCAGCCTCGCGGTCGGCGGCTGGGTCTCGAGCACCAAGGCGATCACGCCCGACCTCTCGCGCCTGAGCCCGTTCAAGGGCCTGGGCAACCTGTTCAGCCGCCAGCAGGTCGCGCAGGTGACCAAGCTGGTGCTGCTGTCGGCCATCCTCGGCGCCATCGGCTGGTACTACGTGGCCGGCTCGATCGGCGAGGTGGTGCGCGTGGTGCTGCAGCCCTCGCCTTCGGCGATGCGCGCGCTCGGCGACTGGCTCGCCACCGGCGTGGGCCTGCTGCTGCTGGTGGTGTTCGCCACCGCGGTGATCGACGTGCCGCTGCAGCGCTTCTTCCACCTGTCGAAGCTCAAGATGTCGCACCAGGAGCTCAAGCAGGAGCACAAGGAATCCGACGGCGACCCGCACACCAAGGGCCGCCAGCGCAGCGCGGCGCGCGCGATCTCGCAGCGCGCCAGCATCACGGCCGTGCCGCGCGCCGACTTCGTGCTGATGAACCCGACCCACTACGCGGTGGCGCTGCGCTACGACGAGGCCACCATGAACGCGCCGCAGGTGGTGGCCAAGGGCGCCGACCTGCTCGCGATGAAGATCCGCGAGATCGCCAACGCCAACGGCATCCCGGTGGTGCAGTCGCCGATGCTCGCGCGCGCGCTGTTCGCCCATGCCGAGATCGACCAGCCCATTCCCTCGAGCCTGTTCACCGCCGTGGCCCAGGTGCTGGCCTATGTCTACCGCCTGAAGGCCGCGCTGCGCGGCGAGGGCCCGATGCCGCAGGGCGTGCCCGATCCCTACGTGGCGCCCGAGCTCGATCCGCACCGCAAGCCGGCGGCAACGACCGCCGCCGAACCCGTCGCCGGAGTGCGCCCATGAACCCGCTCGCCCTGCGCCAGTGGCTCGGCGAGCGCGGCGGCATGTTCCAGCGCGCGGCCGCGCCGCTGCTGGTGGTGGCCATCCTCGCGCTGATGGTGCTGCCGATCCCGCCCTGGCTGCTCGACGGCTTCTTCACGCTCAACATCGCGGTCGCGCTGATGGTGATGATGGTGGCGGCCTACATGGTGCGCCCGCTCGACTTCGCGGCCTTTCCCTCGGTGCTGCTGCTGACCACGCTGATGCGGCTGTCGCTCAACGTGGCCTCCACGCGCGTGGTGCTGCTCGAGGGCCACACCGGCCCCGGCGCCGCGGGCGCGGTGATCGAGTCCTTCGGCCACTTCCTGATCGGCGGCAACTTCGCGGTCGGCCTGATCGTGTTCGCGATCCTGGTGGTGATCAACTTCGTGGTGGTCACCAAGGGCGCCGAGCGCATCGCCGAGGTGTCGGCGCGCTTCACGCTCGATGCCATGCCCGGCAAGCAGATGGCGGTCGATGCCGACCTCAACGCCGGCGTGATCGACGAGAAGGAGGCCCGCCGCCGCCGCGCCGAGGTGTCGGAGGAAGCCAACTTCTTCGGCTCGATGGACGGTGCCTCCAAGTTCGTGCGCGGCGATGCCATCGCCGGCATCCTGATCCTGGTGATCAGCATCGTCGGCGGCTTCGCCATCGGCGTGCTGCAGCACGGCCTCTCTGCAGGCAAGGCGGCCGACACCTACGTGCTGCTCGCGGTCGGCGACGCGCTCGTGGCTCAGGTGCCGGGCCTCTTGATCTCGGTCGCCGCGGCGATGGTGATCTCGCGCGTGGGCCGCGAGGACGACGTGGGCCGCCAGATCGTCGACCAGTTGCTGACCTCGCCGCGCGTGCTCGGCCTCACGGCCGGCATCCTGGGCCTGCTGGGCGTGATCCCGGGCATGCCGCATGTGGTGTTCCTCTCGATCGCGTCGCTGCTGGCCTGGGGCGCCTGGCGGCTGTCGCGCCGCCCGCCGCCGGCCGCGCCGGCGCCGCCGGCACCGCCCGCGCCCGATGCCGAGGCCACCTGGGACGACCTGCAGCCGGTGGACCTGCTGGGCCTGGAGCTAGGCTACCGCCTCATCGCGCTGGTCGACAAGAGCCGCCAGGGCGACCTGCTCACGCGCATCAAGGGCGTGCGCCGCAAGTTCGCGCAGGAGGTCGGCTTCCTGCCGCCTGCGGTGCACGTGCGCGACAACCTCGAGCTCAAGCCCAGCAGCTACCGCGTCACCCTGCGCGGCGTGGTGGTGGCCGAGGGCGAAGCCCATCCGGGCATGTACCTGGCGATCAATCCGGGCGGCATCACCACCCCGCTGATCGGCACGCCCACCACCGACCCGGCCTTCGGCCTGCCCGCGCACTGGATCGAGGAGCGGCAGCGGGAAGCCGCGCAAATGAGCGGTTTCACCGTCGTTGATTCGGAGACCGTGATGGCCACCCACCTGTCACATTTGATGCAGGTGCAGGCGGCGCGGCTGCTGAGCCGCACCGAAACCCAACAACTGGTCGAACACGTGAACAAACTGGCGCCCAAGCTGATCGAGGAAGTCGTGCCCAAGCTGGTGCCGCTGTCCACGTTCCAGAAGGTGCTGCAACTGCTGCTGGAAGAGTCGGTGCACATCCGCGACATCCGCACCATCGTCGAGACGCTGGCCGAGCATGCCGGCAGCACCACCGACCCGGCCGAGCTCGCGCGCCGCGTGCGCGTGGCGCTGGCGCCGGCCATCGTGCAGCAGATCTACGGCCCGGTGAAGGAACTCGACGTGATCGCCATCGAGCCCGCCTTCGAGCGCCTGCTGATGCAGGCGCTGGGCAATGCCCAGGCGCCCGCGCTCGATCCGGGCGTGGTCGAGATCTTCACGCGCACCGCCGCCGAGGTGGCGCTCAAGCAGGAAGAGCAAGGCGTGCCGGCCTGCCTGCTGGTGCCCGACGCCATCCGCAACGCCATCGCGCGCATGGTGCGCCGCGCCGCGCCGCGCATGCAGGTGCTCGGCCACAGCGAAATCCCTGAAACCCACACGATCCGCATCGGCCCGATCCTGCGAGGAGCCTCCGCATGAACATCCAACGTTTCACCGCACCGACCGCCCGCGAAGCGATGGCGCTGGCGCGCAATGTCTTCGGCGACGGCACGCTGATCCTCTCGAACCGCCAGCTCGACGACGGTGTGGAAGTGGTGGCCGCGGCCGAGGACAGCCTCAGCGCGCTCGAGGCCGGCCGCGCGATCCTGCAGGGCACGCAGGGCACGCTGTCGGCGCCCGCGTGGACGCCGCCGAAGCCGATGCCCGCGCCCGCCATCGCGCAACCGCAACCCGCCGCACCGGCACCGGCCCCGGCCCCGCTCGCGAGCGCCGAGTCGCGCGCCATCGTCGAGGCCGACGTGGCCGAGCTCGGCATGAGCACGCTGTCGTTCCAGGACTATGTGCGCGAACGCATGCTGCGGCGCCAGCAGGAGGCCGCATCGCCGGCGCCCGTGCCCGCCACGCCCTCGGCAGCGCCGGTCCGCGCGGCCTTCGCGCCCACCGCCGCACCCGCCGCCACCGAAACGCCACGCCCCGCTCCCGTCGCCGCGCCCGCACCCGTGACCGACACCGCGAGCGAAACGCAGCAAGCGCTGATGGCCGAACTGCAGGCCATGCGCACGCTGATGGAGAGCCGCTTCAACGCCCTCGCCTGGCTCGGCCCGGCGCGGCAGAACCCGGTGCATTCGAACCTCATGCTCAAGCTGCTGCGCGCCGGCTACTCGCCCGCGCTCGCGCGCAGCGTGCTCGAATCGATCGCGCTCGACAACGACGCGGCCGGCGCGGTGCGCCGCATGATGGGCGCGCTCGAAACCATGCTCGGCCTCGACCCCGCCGCGCCCACGCTGGCCGAGGAAGGCGGCGTCTATGCGCTGGTCGGCGCCACCGGCGTCGGCAAGACCACCACCGCCGCCAAGATCGCGGCCCAGTGCGCGCGGCTGCACGGTCCGGCCAGCGTCGGCCTGATCACGCTCGACATGCACCGCGCGGGCGCGCACGAGCAGCTGCGCGCCCACGGCCGCGCCATGGGCGTGGTGGCGCATCTCGCGCACGACCGCGCCGCGCTGCAGGAGCTGCTCGCGCTGTTCCACGGCAAGCGCATGGTGCTGATCGACACCGCCGGCCTCGCGCCGCGCGATCCGCGCCGGCGCGACCTGCTGGACCTGCTCGACCTGCCCGGCATCTCGCGCCTGATGGTGCTCAACGCCGGCGCGCACGGCGACACGCTCGACGAGATGGCCGCCAGTTTCAAGATCGGCGGCGCGCGCCAGGCCGTGCTGAGCAAGACCGACGAGGCCGTGAAGCTGGGCCCGGCGCTCGACACGCTGATCCGCCACCAGCTGGTGCTGCGCGGCGTGGCCCATGGCCCGCGCACCTCGCAGGACTGGAAGCCGGCGCTGGCCGCCGAGCTGGTGCGCGACTCGATGCGCGCGGCGCAGCGCTCGCCCTTCGATCCGCAGCCGGCCGACCTCGAACTGTTCTTCTCGCCGGGCGCGGGCGAACTCTGAGGAGCGTTCCGCCCCCCGACACGACATGCAGGCCGCTTCCCCGCTCTCCCAGATGTACACGCCCAAGGGCCGGCTCGACCGCGATGCGCTGATCCGCCAGCACGTGCCGCTGGTGCGCCGGCTGGCGCATCACATGATCGCCAAGCTGCCGCCCAACGTCGAGCTCGACGACCTGATCCAGGTCGGCATGATCGGCCTGGCCGATGCGCTGTCGCGCTACGAGGCCAGCCAGGGCGTGCAGTTCGAGACCTTCGCCACCCAGCGCATCCGCGGCGCCATGCTCGACGAACTGCGCGACGGCGACTGGCTCTCGCGCGGCTCGCGCAAGAGCCAGAAGCAGATCGAGCAGGCGGTGCGCGCGCTCGAGCAGAAGCTCGGCCGCGCCCCCGCCGAGTCCGAGATCGCCGACGCTCTCGAGATGCCGCTGGCCGACTACCAGAGCCTGCTGGGCCGCGTGCGCGGCACCCAGCTCGTGTACCTGGAGGACATGGGTGGCGGCACCGACGCCGAGGGCGAATCGGGCTTTCTCGACCGCCACCTCGCCGACGCCGACGCCGACCCGATGAGCCTGCTCAAGGACCAGCGGCTGCGCCAGGCGCTGGTGGGCGCCATCGACAGCCTGCCCGAGCGCGAGCGCCACATCATGGGCATGTACTACGAGCAGGACATGAACCTCAAGGAGATCGCGGCCGTGCTCGGCGTGACCGAGTCGCGTGTGTCGCAGCTGCACAGCCAGTCGATCGCGCGGTTGCGCGCGAAGATGCGCAGCCACTGAAGCGCCGACGGCGGCACCGGGCGGCATGGGGGCCGCCGCTAGACTCGGCCGCATGCCGCGACCGAGATCCCTCAAGACCATCCTGCTGTCCCTCGCCCTGGTCCTGGGCCTGCTGTTCGGCTGGTACTTCAAGGTGCCCGCGCTCGGCTACTACTGGCTCAGCACCACGCTGGGCGCGGCGCAATGGGCGAACAACGCGCTGTGGCTGCCGGACTACCGGGTGGCGGTCGAGGGCCTGCCGATCCAGGGCCTGACGCGCAACGCCTCGGGCCTGACCTTCAACACCGAGACCGGCACCCTGTTCACGGTGATCAACCGCCCGCCGCAGATCGCCGAGCTCGACACCGAGGGCCGGCTGCTGCGCGTGATCGGGCTCGAGGGCGTGAAGGATCCCGAGGGCATCACCTACGTGCAGGGCGAGCGCTACGTGATCTCCGACGAGGACAGCCACCGCATGTACTGGGTGCAGATCGGGCGCGACACGCGGCAGGTGTCGGTGGCCGGCCGCCCGAGCCTGGGCATCGGCATCGACCGGCTGCACAACAGCAGCTTCGAGGGCATCTCCTGGGACGGCGTGCACAAGCGCCTGTACGTGGTGCGCGAGAAGCTGCCGATGCGCGTGCTGGTGATCACCGGGCTCGACCCCGACACGACTTCCAGCGGCTTCAACATCGACATCAGCGAATGGCAGTCCTCGCGCGCGTCCTCGCTGTTCATGAGCGACCTGTCCTCGGTCACGCTGCACGATGCGACCGGCCACCTGCTGCTGCTGAGCGACGAGTCGGCGCTGGTGGTGGAGTACGCACCCGACGGGCGCCCGATCAGCATGCTGCCGCTGTGGCGCGGCTTCGGCGGCCTGCAGCGCAAGGTGCCGCAGCCCGAGGGCGTGGCGGTCGGGCCCGACGGGCGGCTCTACCTGCTGTCGGAACCCAACCTGTTCTACCGCTTCGAGCGCGCGCCGAAGCCTTCGTAGCCTTGGTCGTCAGTGCGCCGGCATCGAGGCCGAGCGCAGGCCCGCGAACACCCTGCGCTCGCCGGGCATGGTGTAGGTGGCGTCGGGGCGCGGCCCCAGCAGCGAGGCCAGGCTGCGGTCGACGATGACGGTGCGGCGCGCCACGCTGTCGCGCTGGTTCGACAGCCGCTGGGCCACGGCCTCGATGCGGCGGCGGAATTCGGCGTCGAGCGCCTCGGCCGACAGCGCGGCCTCGAGGGCGCGTGCGAAACCGGAGGCGCAGCGGCGCAGCTCGCCACTGGCCTGCAGCAGGTCCGAGGGTTGGTCGCAGCGCAGGCCGGCATCGACCCGGTCGAGCTGGTCCTCGACCTCGCTCAGCAACAACTCGGCGGAAGCACGGGTATCGGGCATGGCATCAGTTCCTTGCGCGGCTCAGGAATTCCTGGGCGTTGGCCAGGAGCTTGTCGGCGATGGCGCCGGAGTCGACCTTGAAGCTGCCGTCGGCGATGGCGGCGCGCACCGCGGCCACCTTCGCCGCGTCGATGCCGTTGCCGGCCGTGGCGGCGGCCTCGAGCGTGCGGGCCGAGGCCGACACGCTGACCGGCGTGCCGCTGGCGTCGCCGGCATCGGCCACCGCGGGCGTGGCGCCGCGGCCGGTCTTCGCGGTCGCGGCCACGCCAGTGGCGGCCGCGACGGCGGGATCTTGCAACGGGTTGATCTTCATGGCGGCTCCTGGCCCCGGGCGGGGGCTTCGTCCCCAGGATTTCGACCGCCGTTCGACGGACTTGAGGACTTTTTCGAAGTTTTTTGCGCCGCGCCGCTCACATCGAGAGGCGCACGGTGCGCGGGTCCTGCACCACGCCGGTGGTGATGCGGCCATTCTCCATGCGGATGCGCACCATCTGGCCGACCACGCCCGGCGTCAGCGCCTGGGCCTCGGTGGCGATCTCGAAGCCCTGGCCCTGGGCCACCACGCGCACCTGGGTGCCGGCGGCGAAGGCCTGGGCCGGCTTCACCATCGACTGGCGCAGCGGCTGGCCGGCCTGCAGCGAGCGCGAGGCGACCTGCCCCACCCACTGGGTGGCCTCGGCCATCACCGGCGAGGGATCGGCGGCCCAGTCGGCCTCGGCCTCGACCGCGTCGGCCGCGCTCAGCACGGTGCCGGGCAGCACGTTGTCGCGCAGCACCCAGGCCGGGCCGAAGGCCTTGATGGTGACCGGCAGGAACACGTTCCAGCGCGCGCCGCCCTCGACGCAGCGCAGGCCGAGCCGGGTGCGGCCCCACAGCCGCAGGCCGGTGGGAATGTAGGGCTCGACGCGGCTGCAGGGCGCCAGGCGCAGCCGGTTGTCGAGCGCGCCGATGGCGACCTCCATGCGCAGCGGCGCGGGATTGGCCGACTGGGCCTGGGCCACGGCGTCGTCGAGCCACTGGCGGGTGCTGGCGGCGAAGGCCTCGCCGGCCTCGGCGCCTTCGGACGGCGCCTGCTGGGCGAAGGCGCTGAAGGCGGTGCCGGCCGCGAGCAGCAGCGCGCCGGCGGCGAGATGGAATGCGGGGATGGCCATGGGCTCCTCCGGGATGTGCAGGGACGGAAATGCGGAACGCGCGCGCCTCGGCCCACCGCGCCGCGACCCGCACTGTAGGCAGACCGGCCCGACCCCAAAGCCGCGATAAGGCCGAAAAAGCCGCCTTTCATCCGCGCTTCCGAAATCGGCGCGGCTCCCACAATTTCCGCACGGGCGCTCACGCCCACCCCCTTCGCGAGGACCTTGGCCCATGCTCGACAAACTGACGAACTCACTGGATTTCCAGGCGAAAGCGCTGGTGCTGCGTGCCGACCGCCAGCGCGACATCGCGAGCAACATCGCCAACGCCGACACGCCCGGCTACGCGGCGCGCGACTTCAGCTTCGCCGACGCGATGCGCGAGGCCACGGGCGGCGGCACGCCGCGCGCCGCTTCCGGTGCCGGCGCCGACGGCCGCACCGATGCGCGCCACATCCCGCTGACCTCGGGCGGCGGAACCGGTGGCACGGGCGCCAGCGGCGGCTACGCGGTCCAGACCCAACCCTCGCTCGACGGCAACAGCGTCGACCTCGACCGCGAGCGCGCGGCCTTCGCCGACAACGCGGTGCGCTACGAGGCCACGCTGCGCTTCATCAACGGCCAGGGCAAGACGCTGCTCGCGGCCATCCAGGGGCAATAAGCCATGTCGATGTTCTCGATCTTCGGCATCTCCGGCAGCGCGGTCAGCGCGCAGTCGCAGCGCCTCAACGTGGTGGCCAGCAACCTGGCCAATGCCGACGCGGTGGCCGGCCCCGACGGCCAGCCCTACAAGGCGCGCCAGGTGGTGTTCCAGACCGTGGCGCTCGACGGCGAGACCGGCGCCGGCGTGCGCGTGGACTCGGTGACCGAGAACCAGACGCCCGGTCGCAAGGTGCACGAGCCCGCCAACCCGATGGCCGACGCCCAGGGCTACGTGACCCATTCGAACGTGAACGCGGTGGAGGAGATGGTCAACATGATCTCGGCCTCGCGCTCCTACCAGAACAACGTCGAGGTGATGAACACGGCCAAGAACCTGCTGCTCAAGACGCTGCAGATCGGCCAGTGACCGCCACCCCTCCGCACACCCCTCTTCCGGACGCCCGCGCATGACCTCCACCGCCGCCACCTCCAACCTCACCGGCACCACCTACGTGCCGAGCTCGAGCGCGGACAGCAAGTCGATCTCCGCCAGCGGCACCGCCGAGGCGCAGGACCGCTTCCTCAAGCTGCTGGTCGCCCAGCTCGCGAACCAGGATCCGATGAATCCGATGGACAACGCGCAGATGACCTCGCAGATCGCGCAGATCAACACGGTCACGGGCATCCAGCAGCTCAACGACACGATGAAGAACATGAACACCCAGATGTCGGCCATGCAGGTGCTGCAGGCCGGCAACCTGGTGGGCCACGGCGTGCTGACCGAGGGCAACCAGCTGGCCTTCGACACCACGGCCAAGACCGCGGTGGGCGCGATCGAGCTGCCGGCCAAGGCCAGCAACGTGAAGATCCAGGTCACCACCGCCGGCGGCCAGGTCATCGACACCGTCTCGCTCGGCGAGCTCGAGGCGGGCCAGCACGGCTTCACGCTCGACTCCTCCACGTACCCGGCCGACACGCCGCTGCAGTTCAAGGTCATCGCCACCAACGGCAGCGAGAAGGTCGATGCCGTGGCGCTGATGCGCGACAAGGTGGTGGCCGTGGGCAGCGACGCCAGCGGCGGCCTCACGCTCACGCTGCTGACCGCGGGCAAGACGCCCTACGCCAACGTGCACGCCGTTCTCTGACAGACACCCCTTCCCATCCAGCACACAGGAGCCACTCCATGAGCTTTCAACAGGCACTCTCGGGTCTCAACGCCGCCAGCCGCAGCCTCGACGTGATCGGCCACAACATCGCCAACGCGGGCACCACCGGCATGAAGTCCTCGCGCGCCGAGTTCGCCGAGATCTACGCCAGCTCGGCCGGCGCCATCGGCGGCACCAACGTGGGCCTGGGCGTGGGCGTGGCCGACGTCTCGCAGCAGTTCTCGCAGGGCTCGCTGTCGATCACCGGCAACGACCTCGACGTGGCGATCAACGGCGGCGGCTTCTTCCAGGTGAAGGCGCCCGACGGCTCCACCGCCTACACCCGCGCCGGCAACTTCAAGCAGGACAAGCAGGGCAACATCATCACCAACAGCGGCGCGCAGGTGATGGGCTATGCCACCGACGCCAACGGCGTGCGCCAGAGCTACGACGCGATCCCGCTGAAGCTGCCCACCGGCGCGCCGATCCCGGCCAAGCAGACCACCAAGATGGCGGCCGAGATCACGCTCGACGCCAGCGCCGTGGTCGCCTCCACCGCCACGCCGCCGACGCCGATCCGCACCTACGGCACCTCGCTGACCGCCTACGACGCGCAGGGCCTCGAGGTGCCGGTCGGCCTGTACTTCCAGAAGACCGCCAACAACAGCTGGAACGTCTACACCAGCGTCAACGGCAGCGACCCCGCGGCCTCGACGCCGTTCCAGCTCAACTTCAACGCCGACGGCAGCCTCAACACCACCACCTCGACGGTGCCTGCGATCACGCTGTCCTCGCCCAACGACCCGACGCGCACCTTCACCGCTTCGCTGGACCTGAGCAAGATGACCCAGGTCAACGCGCGCTTCGCGGTCTCGGACCTGACGCAGGACGGCTACACCGCCGGCCAGCTCACCGGCATCAAGATCGAGGACACCGGCGTCATCACCGCCACCTACTCGAACGGCCAGACCCAGGCCGCGGGCCAGGTCGCGCTGGTGAACTTCCGCAATGCCCAGGGCCTGGCGCCCAGCGGCTCGGGCTACTGGGTCGAGACCGCCGCCTCGGGCCAGCCGGTGCGCGGCGCGCCCGGCGAGGGCACCTTCGGCCAGCTGCGCTCGGGCGCGCTGGAGGAATCGAACGTCGACCTCACGGCCGAGTTGGTCAACATGATGAGCACGCAGCGCGCCTACCAGGCCAATGCGCAGACCATCAAGACGCAGGACCAGGTCATGTCCACGCTGATCAACCTGCGCTGACCGGACGCACCGGAAGCGACGCGCGATGGACCGCCTGATCTACACCGCCATGAGCGGCGCGAGCGCCGCGGCGCAGCGCCAGAGCGTGCTCGCCAACAACCTGGCGAATGCCTCGACCCAGGGCTTTCGCGCCGAGCTCTCGACCTTCCGCGCCGTGCCGCTGCGCGGCGACGGCGCCAGCACGCGCGTGTTCGCGATGGAAGCCACCTCGGGCCACGACGACAAGCCCGGCGCGATCCAGCGCACCGGCCGCGCGCTCGACATGGTGGCGCAGGGCAGGAGCTGGTTCGCGGTGCAGGGCCTCGACGGCACCGAGGCCTACACCCGCGCCGGCGCCTTCCAGGTCTCGCCCGAAGGCACGCTGATGACCAGTTCGGGCCTGCCGCTGCTGTCCGACGGCGGCGCGCCGATCGACGTGCCGCCGGGCTCGGAGCTGTCGGTGGGCAGCGACGGCACGGTCAGCGCCAAGACCGGCGACCAGCCCTCCTCCACCCTGGGCCGCCTCAAGCTGGCCACGCCCACGGCCGACGACCCGCTGCGCCGCGGCGAGGACGGCCTGTTCCGCACCGCCTCGCAGGAGCCGCTGCCCTCGGACGCCACCGCGCGCGTGGAGACCGGCGCGCTCGAGGGCTCGAACGTGAACACGATCGAGACCATGGTCGGGATGATCGCCGCCGCGCGCCAGTTCGACAGCCAGCTGCGCCTGCTGCAGTCCGCGCAGGACTCCGACAAGTCGGCCGCGCAGCTGCTCAACGTCCAGGGCTGATGCCCATCGCAAGAGAAAGACCCTCGCCATGATCAATTCGCTCTGGATCTCCAAGACCGGCATGGAAGCCCAGCAGACCCAGCTGGACGTGATTTCGCACAACCTCGCCAACGTCTCGACCACGGGCTACAAGCGCGCCAACGCGGTGTTCGAGGACCTGATGTACCAGAACCTGCGCCAGGTGGGCGCCAACAGCACCGAGCAGTCGCAGCTGCCCACCGGCCTGCAGCTGGGCCTGGGCGTGCGCACGGTCGCCACCAGCCGCTCGTTCTCGCAGGGCAGCATGCAGCAGACCAACAACCAGTTCGACCTGGCGATCAAGGGCAACGGCTTCTTCCAGGTCACGCAGCCCGACGGCACCATCGGCTACACGCGCGACGGCTCGTTCCAGGTCGACGCGCAGGGCCGGCTGGTCACCTCCTCGGGCCTGCCGGTGGCCAACGGCATCACGGTGCCCGCCACCGCGACCAGCGTCAGCATCTCGAGCGACGGCACGGTCTCGGCCACGCTGTCGGGCAATGCCACGCCGCAGAACATCGGCTCGCTGGCGATCGTCAACTTCATCAATCCGGCCGGCCTCGAGCCGCTGGGCGAGAACCTCTATGCCGAGACCGCCGCCTCGGGCCAGCCCAACGGCGGCACCGCGGGCACCAACGGCCTGGGCACGGTGATGCAGGGCTTCCTCGAGACCTCGAACGTGAACGTGGTGCAGGAGCTGGTCTCGATGATCCAGACGCAGCGCGCCTACGAGATGAACTCCAAGGCCATTCAAACCAGCGACCAGATGCTGCAGAAGCTGGGGCAGCTGTGAGACTTCCACTGATTCGCGCGGTCTTCGCCGCCCTCGCCCTCGTCGTGGCCGGCGGCTGCACCACGCTGGCCAACACGCCGCAGGTCGAGATGCCCTCGACCGCGCCGCCGCCCGTGAGCGCCTCGCCGATGGCGGCCGTGCCGCGCCAGGCCACGGGCAGCCTGTTCCGCACCGCGAGCTACCGACCGCTGTTCGAGGACCGGCGCGCGCGCATGATCGGCGACACGGTGACGATCTCGATCGTCGAGAACGTGAGCGCGAGCCAGAAGTCGACCTCGACCATCGGCAAGACCAGCAGCATCGACACCGGCATCGCGGCCTTGCCCTTCTTCGCCGCCAACTCCTTCGGCCGCGCCAGCGCCAATGCCGAGTCGGCCCACAACTTCGCGGGCAAGGGCGGCACCGAGAGCGCCAACACCTTCCAGGGCTCGATCACGGCGACGGTGATCGACGTGCAGCCCAACGGCCACCTGGTGGTGACCGGCGAGAAGCAGATCGGCGTGAACCAGAACGTGGACGTGCTGCGCTTCTCGGGCACCATCGATCCGCGCTCGATCCAGGCCGGCAGCAACGTGCTGTCGACGCAGGTGGCGAACGTGCGCATCGAGTCGCGCGGCCGCGGCGCGCAGCAGGAATCGCAGGTCATGCCCTGGCTGGGCCGCTTCTTCATGAGCGTGCTGCCGTTCTGAGGATGCACGACGCCATGGCCCTTTCACCGAAGCACCGCCTGCGCCGCCGGCTCGCCGCCTTCTCGTTCGGCGTGACCGGCATGCTGCTGCTCGCGCTCGGCCCCGCGCAAAAGGCGCATGCGCTGCGCATCAAGGAAGTCGCCGCCGTGCAGGGCGTGCGCAGCAACCAGCTCACGGGCTACGGCCTGGTGGTCGGGCTCGACGGCACCGGCGACCAGACCACGCAGATGCCCTACACCACGCAGAGCGTGGCGAACTACCTGCAGCAGTTGGGCATCACGCTGCCCGACAACCGCGCCTCGCAGCTGCAGCTGAAGAACGTGGCGGCGGTGATCGTCACGGCGCAGCTGCCGGCCTTCGCGCAGCCGGGCCAGCAGCTCGACGTCAACGTCTCCTCGATGGGCAATGCCAAGTCGCTCAAGGGCGGCACGCTGGTCGCCACGCCGCTGCGCGGCGCCGACGGCGAGATCTACGCATTGGCGCAGGGCAACATGGTGGTGGGCGGCGCCGGCGCCTCGGCCGCGGGCAGCAAGGTGCAGATCAACCACCTGAGCGCGGGCCGTGTGCCCAACGGCGCGCAGGTGGAACGCAGCGTGCCCTCGCCGCTGCTCGACGGCGACAGCGTGAACCTCGACCTCAACGCGGTCGACTTCCAGACCGCGCGCCGCGTGGCCCAGGCCATCGACCGCAAGCTCGGCACCGGCACCGCGCGCGCCATGGACGGCCGCACGGTGCAGGTGCGCGCGCCCACCGACGCCAATGCGCGCGTGAACTTCATCGCCGAGCTCGAGGAGCTCACGCTCGAGGCCAGCACGCCCGCGGCCAAGGTGGTGATCAATGCGCGCACCGGCTCGATCGTGCTGAACCAGGCCGTGACGCTCGGCCCCTGCGCCATCGCGCACGGCAACCTGTCGGTCACGATCAGCTCGGCGCCGGTGATCAGCCAGCCCGCGCCGCTGTCGGGCGGGCGCACGGTGGTGGCCGAGCAGGCCTCGATCCAGATCAGGCAGGAGCCCGGCACCATGATCCAGGTGCCGGCCGCGCCGCTGCTGGCCGACGTGGTGCGCGCCCTCAACTCGCTGGGCGCCACGCCACAGGACCTGCTCGCGATCCTGCAGGCCATCAAGGCCTCGGGCGCGCTCAACGCGGAACTCGAGGTGATCTGATGTCGATGCAGACCTCGCTGTCCGCGATGTCCATGTCGCCCTCGACCGGCCAGGGGCTGGCGGCCGACGCGCGCTCGCTCGATGCGCTCAAGCTCGCAGCCAATGGCAACGACCCGAAGGCGGTGCGCGAGGCGGCCAAGCAGTTCGAGTCGCTGTTCATGCGCGAGCTGATCAAGAGCATGCGCGAGGCGACCATGAAGTCGGGCCTGCTCGACAGCGACGGCGAGAAGCTCGGCACCGACCTGCTCGACCAGCAGTTCGCGGTGCAGCTCTCGGGCCTGCCCGGCGGCCTCACCGACGCGATCACGCGCCAGCTCACGCAGCAGATGAGCGGCAGCGCCAAGGCCCCGACCATCGCGCTGGGCGCCGAGGCCGCGCGCATCAAGCCGGCCGCCAACCAGCGCAGCTTCGTCGAGCAGCACGACGATGCGGCCGAGCGCGTGTCGCGCGAGACCGGCATTCCCGCCAGCTTCATGATCGGCCAGGCCGGCCACGAGACCGGCTGGGGCCGCAGCGAGATCCGCCACCGCGACGGCAGCCCCTCGCACAACCTGTTCGGCATCAAGGCCGGCGGCAGCTGGACCGGCCCGACCGTGGCCGTGACCACCACCGAATACATCGGCGGCGAGCCGCGCAAGGTGACGGCGCGCTTTCGCGCCTACGACTCCTACGAGGAGTCGTTCCGCGACTACGCGCGCCTGATCGGCAACTCGCCGCGCTACGAGAAGGCGCGCGCCAGCGTGAGCTCGGTCAGCGCCTACGCGAGCGAGCTGCACCGCGCCGGCTACGCCACCGACCCGGCCTACGCGGCCAAGCTCAGCCGCGCAATCCACACCACGCTGAAGATCCAGCGCACCTGAAGCGCACAGGCCAGTCCCCGAGAAAGATCCCGCCATGAGTCTGCTCAACGTCGGCGCCCGCGCCCTGCTCGCGAACCAGGTCGCGCTGTCGACCACCGGCCACAACATCGCCAACGCCAGCACCGTCGGCTACTCGCGCCAGACCGCCGTGATGGGCCAGGTCGCGGGCCAATACACCGGCAGCGGCTACATCGGCAAGGGCGTCGAGGTCACGACCATCGAGCGCGCCCACAACGAGTTCCTGACGCGCCAGGCCGCGGCCGCGCAGTCGGTGCAGGCCATGGACGCCACGCGCGCGGCGCGCCTGTCCTCGCTCGAGGACATCTTCAAAGGCGGCAAGACCGGCCTGGGCGCGGCCGTGTCGGACCTGCTCAACGCCTTCTCCGACATCGCGAGCGCGCCGACCGACGTGACGGCGCGCAACGTGGTGCTCACGCGCGCCGACGAGATGGCCGCGCGCATGCGCGATGCCCAGACCCGGCTCGACGACCTGCAGAAGGGCGTGAACTCGCAGCTCGGCGACGCGGTGCGCAGCATCAACGGCCTGGCCGCGCGGCTGGCCACGCTCAACGAGCAGATCGCGCGCGCCAGCGGCGGCGGCCAGAGCCCGAACGACCTGCTCGACCAGCGCGACCAGCTGCTGCGCGAGCTCAACCAGCAGGTGCAGACCACCACCGTGCAGGCCGACGACGGCTCGCTCAGCGTGTTCGTGGGCAGCCAGGCGCTGGTGCTGGGCAACAAGGCGGCGCAGGTCGCGATGAGCACCGACGACGCCAACCAGAGCAAGCTGACGCTGATGCGCAGCGGCCTCTCGACCACCATCGACGAGGCCACGCTCGGCGGCGGCGCGGTCGCCGGCCTGCTGCGCTTCCAGAATTCGGACCTGGCCGAGGCGCGCGACGGCCTGGGCCGCATGGCGCTCACCCTGACGACCGAGATCAATGCCCAGCACCGGCTCGGCGTGGACCTCGACGGCAAGGCCGGCGGCGATTTCTTCAAGCCGATCGCGATCCCCGATGCCATGGGCGCCGCGAGCAACACCGGCAACGCGGTGATCGGCGCCACGGTGTCCAACACCTCGGCGCTCGCGGCCTCGAGCTACCAGGTCAAGTTCGGCGCGGGCGGCAGCATCGAGGTGCAGCGGCTGTCGGACGGCAAGACCACCAGCTTCGCGGGCCCGATGCCGATCGAGATCGACGGGCTCAAGCTCGACCTGAAGTCGGGCAGCGCGGCCGAGGGCGACAGCTTCGTGCTCAAGCCCTATGCCTCGGCCGCCGGCGACATGGCGACCGTGCTGCGCTCGGCGCGCGGGCTGGCCGCGGGCAGCCCGGTCGAGGCGCGCGTGGGCACCGGCAACACCGGCGGCATGGCGGTCGGCAGCCTGGCCGCGACCTCGGCCAACGCCAACCTCAACCAGCCGGTCACGCTGACCTTCAACGGCGCGGGCGGCTTCGACGTGTCGGGCAACGGCACCGGCAACCCGACCAGCGTGCCCTACGTGGCGGGCCAGCCGATCAGCTACAACGGCTGGACCATCGTGCTGTCGGGCACGCCCAAGGCCGGCGACACGATCACCGTGCAGGCCGCCACCACCGCCTATGGCGGCAGCAACGCCGGCAATGCGCAGGCGCTGCTGGCACTGCGCGACAAGACGGTGTTCGACGGCGCCCCCATGACCGACGGCTATGCCGCGCTGATGGCGCAGGTCGGCGTGCGTTCGCAGAGCGCGCAGTACGCGGCCGAGATCTCGGGCTCGATCGCCACCTCGCTCGAGACCGACCGCACCAGCCAGGCCGGCGTGAACCTCGACGAGGAAGCCGCCAAGCTGCTGCAGTACCAGCAGGCCTACCAGGCCTCGTCCAAGATGATCCAGATCGCGCAGAGCATCTTCGATTCGCTGCTGCAGAACATGAACTGACCCGGGAGACAGGAAGAACCATGACCGCCACCCGCCTCGCCAGTGCCACCACTTACGACAACGCGGTGCGCCAGCTCACCACGCGCCAGTCCCAGCTCTCGAAACTGCAGGAACAGCTCAGCGCCAGCAAGAAGGTGCTGCGCCCGAGCGACGACCCGACCGGCGCGGCGCAGGCCGAGCGCGCCATCACGCGCATGGCGCGCGTCAGCACCGACCAGCGCGCGCTGGAGCTGCAGCGCAACGCGGTCTCGACGGCCGAGTCGACCCTGGGCAGCGCGACCGCGGCCATGGCCGAGTTCCGCACGCTGGTGGTGAACGCCGGCAATGCCACGCTGTCGGCGGCCGACCGCGCCACCATCGCGCAGCGCCTGACCACCCTGCGCGGCCAGCTGCTCGGCTATGCCAATGCGCAGGACAGCAACGGCCAGTCGCTGTTCGGCGGCCTGGGCAGCACCGCCGCGCCCTTCGTCGACAACGGCAGCGGCGTGCGCTTCGACGGCATCGCGGGCCAGGCCGGCGCCGCCAGCGACACCGCCATCCCCTCGATGCTCGACGGCTACGGCACCTGGATGGACGTGCCCACCGGCAACGGCGTGTTCACCGTGAGCCAGGCGGCCGGCACGCGCAACGTCTACAGCGACGCCGGCAAGGTGGTCGATCCCTCGGCGCTGACCGGCCACGGCTACCGCGTCGCGTTCAGCGTCGCCAACGGCGTGACCACCTACGACGTGATCGACACCACCACGCAGGCCACGCTCAAGTCGGGCCAGCCCTACACCGCGGGCCAGGCGATCGAGTTCGCCGGGATCTCGCTCACGGCCAGCGGCGTGCCGGCCGACGGCAATGCTTTGACCGTCGCGCCCAGCGGCAAGACCAGCCTGTTCGGCGTGCTCGACCAGGCGATCGCGGGCGTGAAGGACGGCAGCAACAGCAGCGGCCAACTGGCGCAGAACGTGGCGCAGTCGCTGGTGCAGATCGACGCCGCGAGCGCGCGGCTGTCGGCCTCGCGCGGCCGCGCGGGCGACCTGCTGAACCAGGTCGACAGCATCTCCGACCGCCAGTCCTCGCGCAGCCTGCAGCTCGAGGCCGACCGCTCGCGCGCCGAGGACCTCGACACGATCCAGGCGCTGTCCGACTTCAAGACCCAGCAGACCGCCTACTCCGCGGCCCTCGGCTCCTATGCCGAAATCCAGAAACTCTCGCTGTTCAACTTCATCGGCTGACGCGGCGTGACCGCCCTTTCGTTCTTTCTCTCCTTCTCGTCTTCATGTCTCAATCGGTACTCGGCAGCCTGACCTTCGGCTACCGCCCGTTCTGGAACCGGCCGCGCGCGCTCGCGGGAGTCCAGCTGTTCGTCCACGAGGACCGCCAACGCATCGACGGGCGCCACCTGCTGCGTACGCTGGCCGAGACCTGGAATGCCGATTCGCCGACCCTGCTGCTGTCGATCCAGACGCCCGAGTTCCTGCGCGACATCGCGAGCAATGCCGAGGCGGCCGGGCCGATGCTCGAGATTCCGCTCGGCTGGATGCAGGACGCCGGCCTGCGCCCCGCGGTGCGCGCCGCCGCCCGCCGCGGCGTGCGCATGGTCGCGAGCGGCGTGCCGACCCAGATCCCCGACGCCGAGGCCGCCCCCTGGTTCGAGCGCCGGCTGCTGCGGCTGGCACCGGAAGACGCGATGGACGCGCTGCGCCTGGCGCAGGTGGAGCGCGACACCACGGTGTTCGACCGCGGCATGACGCACCCCGGCGAGAGCAGCCCGGTGCGCCCCGATGCGCTGATCGACGGCGTGGCCAGCCGCGCGCTGGCCGAGCATGCGCTCGACCAGCAGAACGCCTGGGCCGTGGCCGGCTGGCCCAGCGAGGACGTGCTGCACGGCTACGGCGGCCAGCCGCTGCCGCCGACGCGGCGCGCCATCGTGCGCGTGATGAACGCGATCGACGCCGAGGAATCGCTCGAGCGCATCGATCAGCTCGTGAGCCGCGAGGCCGCGCTGGTCTATGCGCTGATGCTCTACCTGAACTCGCCGGGCCTGGGGCTGCCGAACCGCGTGGCCTCGCTGCGCCACGGCTTCATGATGATCGGCTTCCAGCGCCTGAGCACCTGGCTGTCGCAGCAGCTGCCGACCGCCAGCGAGGACGCCAACCTGCGTCCGCTCAACACCTCGATGGCGATGCGCGGCCACCTGGTCGCGCAGCTGATGGACGCCGGCATCGAGGACGACCTCAAGCGCGAGGTCTACCTCTGCGGCCTGTTCTCGCAGCTCGACCTGGTGATGGGCGAGCCGTTGCGCACCAGCTTCGGCCGCATCCCGCTGACCGACCGCATCGTGGCCGCGACCATCGCGCAGAACGGCCCCTATGCGCCCGCGCTGCAGCTCGCGACCGCGCTCGAATCGAGCAACCCGACCGCGCTGCGCAACCTGCGCCGCACCCATGCGGTCGATGCCGAGGAAGTCAACCGCGCGCTGCTGCGGATGATCGCCGCGGGCGGCTTCTAGACCAGCCCTCCTCCATTGGGAGGAGTCCGCTCTTTTTTTGCCTGCCGACCCGCTTTTTTCCTCAAGTCTTCCGCCGCCGCGCCGAAAAAGCGGACATGCGGCCCCACGTGGCCGCGCCCAGGAACCGGAGAACAGCATGTCGAGCATCCCGCACCGACTTTTCATCCACGGCCCCCGGGCCTGAAGGCCATCCGTGTCCAGTTCGGCATCGTCGTTGGCCCTCGATCTCAACGCCCGCCCGCCGGGCTACTGCAGCGCCGCGCGCGCGCTGACCATCAACCGCCTCCAGCAGCCGGCCACCCAGGCCAGCAACGATGCCTCGGCGGTGCTCGACTTCGCCGCCAGCTGCCCCGCCTTCACCATGGCCTTCCAGCCCATCGTCGACGTCGACAAGGGCGAGGTCTACGCGCACGAGGCGCTGGTGCGCGGCATCCATGGCGAAGGCGCCGGCCACATCCTCGGGCTGGTGCATGCGCGCCACCGCGTCGAGTTCGACCGCGCCTGCCGCGCCAAGGCGATCGAGCTCGCGGCCGGGCTGCGCATGGCCTCGCGGCTGAGCCTCAACGTGATGCCCAACGACACCGGGCGCCAGGGCGAATGCTTCCAGAGCGCGGTCGAGACCGCCGAGCGCTTCGGCTTCCCGAAGGAGCGGCTGATCTTCGAGGTGACCGAGTCGGAGCGCGTCGAGGACCTGCCGCACCTGGTGAAGGCTTTCGAGATGCACCAGCAGCACGGCTTCTCCTCGGCCATCGACGACTTCGGCGCCGGCTTCGCGGGCTTCGAGCTGTTCGTCGCGCTCAGGCCGCACATCGTCAAGCTCGACATGGAGCTGATCCGCAACATCCACACCGACGGCGTGCGCCGCGCCGTGGTCAAGGGCTTCGTCTCGACCTGCGGCGAACTCGGCATTCACGTGGTGGCCGAGGGCGTGGAGATCATGGAAGAGGTGGTGGCGCTGCGCGAGCTCGGCATCCGGCTGTTCCAGGGCTACCTGTTCGCGCGGCCGGTGGTCGAGACGCTGCCGGCGGTGAACTGGGAGTGGGAGCAGCGCTTCGACTAGGGCCTGTTAACACTATTCAAGGGGTCGCGAAGCTCGCCAAAGCCCGCCCATCAAGGCGCGCGACGACACGTGTGCGTCCGCACACGCTAGGAGCGCAACGCCGAGGGGCGGGCTTTGGCGAGCTTCCCTCCGGGTTGCCCCGCAAAGGGGCCGTCTGCGGCGTTGCCCGCGCTTGCAAGGCATCAGCCTTGCTGCGCGCGGGCGCCTTGCATCCAGCCCCTTTCAGGGGCAACGCGACCCCTTGAATAGTGTGAACAGGCCCTAGCTCGCGAACCAGTCGCGCGCCGAGCGGCCCTGGTCGGGCCCGAGCATCGAAAAGCCGCCATCGACCGGGATGTCGGCGCCGGTCACGAAACGTGCCGCGTCCGAGCACAGGAACAGCACCACCTGCGCCACGTCGTCGCCGTCGCCCGCGCGGCCCAGCGGATGCAGTGGCGCGGCCATGCGGTCGGCCTTGGCGCGGTCGCCGCCGGCCATGCGCGAGAGCGCGTCCGACCACGTCCAGCCCGGCGACACCGAATTCACGCGGATGCGCCGCGGCGCCAGGGTCGCGGCCTGGTTGCGCGTGAGCTGCAGGATCGCCGCCTTGGCCGCGGGATAGAGCGCGCGATCGGCGGTGCCGAACTTGCCGCCCACGCTGCCCATGTTGACGATGGCGCCGCCCTGCGCGGCCAGCGCCTCGGTCGCCTTGTGCACGAGCAGCGCGCCCGAGACCAGGTTGACGTTCAGCGCGCTCAGCCACTCGGCGCGCTTCGCGCCCATGCCGCCATCGTTGTAGACCACGGCGTTGTTGACCAGGCAGTCGATGCGACCCTCGATGCGCAGCGCATCGGCCACCAGCGCGTCGAGCGCCTCGTCGTTCGCGATGTCGCAGGCGGCGAAGCGGCAGGCCGCGCCGAGTTCGGCCGCCAGCGCCTGGCCGCGCGCCGCGTCGATGTCGACCGCGACCACGCGCGCGCCGGCCTGCGCCAGCGTGCGCACGATGGCGCTGCCCAGCATCGCGGCCGCACCGGTGACGATCGCGACCTTGCCTTGCATGTTCATGAGATGTCCTTCATCGGTTCAGGGGCCCATCTGGGCGAGTGCGTCCTCGACGCCGATCACCTGCGCGAGCATCGACAGATTCTCCAGGCTCGCGGCATGCAGGTGCGGCTGCGCCGTGTTGCAGGCATCGGCCACCACCGCCACGTCGTAGCCCAGGTCGCTCGCATGGCGCGCGCCGTGCTCGACCACGTGGTTGGTCGCGATGCCCGCCACGTAGAGCCGGTCGGCGCCGGTGGCGCGCACCGCCTGCTCGAGCCCGCTGGCCCAGAAGGGGTTGTTGCGCTTGTGCGTGACCACGGCCTCGCCCGGCAGCGGCGCGAGCTCGTCGTAGAACTCCGCGCCCCAGCTGCCCTCCTGCACCGCGCCGCTCTGCGCCACGCGCCGGAACAGCGTGCAGTTGTCGAGGCAGTCGACGTAGCCGGGCGCGAAGGCGATGCGCACGAAGATCACCGGCACGCCGGCGGCGCGCGCGCCCGCGATCAGACGGCCGGCCGAGGCGATCAGGCGCGGGCGCGCCGGATCGTCGGCCGCGACGCCCACGCGCACCTTGCCGTCCGCGTGCAGCACGTCGTTCTGGTAGTGCATCGCGAGCAGCGCGGCCTTCACACGAACACCTGCAGCGCTTCGTGCGCGGCGTCGCAATTGACCAGCTCGACGCGCTTGAGGTGGATGCGCAGCTCGCCCTCGTGGCGGCGCAGCGTGTGCAGCACGCTGCCGCCGAACATGCGCTGCTCGGTCTTGCGCCATTCGAGCAGCACGAAGGTGGAGCGCACGGTGCAGCCGCCGTTCTCACCCTCCTCCCGCGCCTCGATGCCGATGTTGCCCACCACGTGCACGGTGCGCGTGGGCGGCTGCTGCGAATAGGCACGCGCCTGCTCGAGCCGGCGCGCGCGCATCGAGCGCAGCAGCGCGTCCTCGCAGAACAGCGAGGCATGGTTGAGGTGGTCGGCCTGGCCGTGCACCAGCGGCACCCAGTACAGGCCGTCGGGCGTGAACAGGCGCTGCCACTCGTCCCAGCGGTGCTCGTCGAGCAGCCGCGCCTCGTGGTGCAGGAACTGCGTGATCTCCTGCTGTTCGTTCCAGTCGAGGAAGTTCATGCGGCGCTCCCGGTGTCCACGCCCATGTACTTGGCCCAGGTGCCGAACATGTTGCGCGCGGGCATCTCGCTGTTGCCGTTGGAGGCGCGCCCGCCGGGCAGCGGCTGGTCGCGTCCCACGGCGCGGTGCATGCTGACCCAGTCGCCGCCGTCCGAGCCCAGGCCCTCCTGCACCCGGTTGTAGGCCTCGAGGTCGTCGGGCATCACGTTCGACGAGGGCGAGTTGACGATGTTGGTGTATTTCAGCGTGCGCTGGAAGGTGGCCTCGGGTGCGCCCTTGAGCCGGAAGCTGAAGATCTCGACCAGCGTGCGGTCGACCGACAGCGGCCGGATCACGCGGATCTGCTGGAACGAGGTGTGGGGCGAGCAGCTCGGGTAGACGATGGTGTTGTGGCGGTTCACGCGCAGGATCTGGTCGGCGCGCTCGGCGCCCTGCGCCGCCTCGAGCGCGGCCACGTAGGCCAGGCTCACCGGGTCGGTCGGCGGCACGAAGATGCCTTCCATGAAGCCATGGCCGTTGTCGTAGCCCTTGAGCTCGAGCTTCTCCCAGAACTCGAGCGGCTCGCCGTTGCCGTCGACGATCACCACCTCGAAGGGCTTGCGCGTGCCAGCCGGCATGGCCTCGAACTCCTCCTTGGCCGCGCGCCACGACGACTCGTGCGTGGCCACCGCATGGATGGTGTCGTGCAGGTTCTCGAAGAAGATCTTCCAGTTGTTGCGCTGGATCACGCGCTGCACGCCGCCGGCCACCTCGACCTCGCCCTCGGGCGCGCGGTCGCAGAAGTTGTCGAGCGAGGTCGCGACGCCGCCGAGGAACTCCTTGAGCTCGGGCCCTTCCTTCGACAGGCTCGCGAACACGAAGCCGCGGTGCGTGGCGACGCGCGCCACGTTGCGCACGCCGTACTGAGGGTCCTTGAGGTCGAGCCCCGTGTCCTCGTAGCCGCTGCGCAGCGGTACCGACAGCAGGCTGCCGTCGCACTTGAAGGTCCAGCCGTGGTAGAGGCAGCGCAGGAACTTGCCGGCGCTGCCGCTGCCGTCGGGCACGATCTTGGCGCCCTTGTGCGGGCAGCGGTTGAACATCACGTGGATCTGGCCGTCGGTGTGGCGCACCATCACCACGGGCTCGCGGCCGAGCCGGGTGGTGAAGTAGTCGCCGGGCTTGGGCACCTGGCTCTCGTGGCCGACGTAGAGCCAGGCCTGGCCGAACACGCGGTCCATCTCGAGCTCGAAGATCGCGGGGTCGGTGTAGACGCGCTTGTGGACGCGGTCGGGCTGCACGAGGGACTGCAGGTCGATGGTCATGGATGGGTCTCCTGGAATCGTGGGATCAGATGTCGAGCACCAGCTGCGGCGTCCTGGCGCGCGACACGCAGGTGCAGATGGTGCGCCCGTCGGCTTTCTCGCGCGGGCTCAGGTTGTGGTCGCGGTGGTCGGGCACGCCCTCGACCACGTCGACGGCGCATACGCCGCAGTCGCCCTGGCGGCAATCGTAGAGCGGGTCGAGCCCCGCGGCGATCAGCACGTCGAGCAGGCTCCGGCCCGGCGGCACCGTCAGCACGTGGCCCGAGCGCAAGGTGCGCACCTCGAAGGCGGAGTCGCCGGCCTGCGCGAGCGCGCCCGCGAACAGTTCGAAGTGCACGTGGTCGTCGCTCCAGCCCTGGGCGCGCGCGGTGTCGACCACCGCCTGCACCAGGCCGCGCGGGCCGCAGACATGCAGATGGCGCCCGGGCGCCGGCGCGGCCAGCAGCGCGCGCAGGTCGAGGCCGCGCGCGGGATCGCCGCCGTCGTGCACCACGCGGCCGCCGAGCGCTTGCACCTCGTCGAGGTAGGCCGTGGCCTCGGGGCTGCGCGTGGCGTAGTGGAACTCGAAGGAGCGGCCCTCGGCCGCGAGCGCACGCGCCATGCACAGCAGCGGCGTGATGCCGATGCCGCCCGCGATCAGCAGCGGCGCGGCCTCGCCCCGGCGCAGCGCGAAATCGTTGCGCGGCGCCTGCGCGAGCACGCGCGCGCCCTCGGCCAGGCCATGCATCCAGGCCGAGCCGCCCGCGCCGTCGGGCTCGTGCAGCACGGCGATCTCGTAGCGGTCCGGCGCGCCATGGGGTTGCGCCAGCGAGTAGGCGCGCTGGCCGGACTGCCCGTTGGACTGCGTTACCTGCACGCCCAGGTGCGCGCCCGGCGCGAACGCGGGCAGCGCCTCGCCGTTCGCGCTGCGCAGCACGAAGGCCTTGATGGCCGGCGTGAGCGCGCTGACGGAGGCCACCACCAGCTCGAGCATGGAAGGCGCGGTGCTCATCCGAGCGGCAGCGCGGGGTCGGCGATGGTCAGCGCGGTGGACTTGGCCCAGCGCGGCATCAGCGTGTTCGACGGCAGTGTCTCGTCGACCAGCTTGCGCGCCGTCTCCACGCCGGCCACCGGCAGGCCCTTCGGATCGAGCAGGCCGATCTGCGCGAGCACGCTGGCCTGGTCCCAGTAGATGTGCTCGTGGTAGAGCTTGTCGCCGCGGAACTTGACGATGGCCACGAGCGGAATCTCCACCGGCCGGCCCGTGGGCGCGATGCCCGGCAGCATCCAGTCGATCTCGACCGTGTGGGTGAAGCAGAACAGCATCTCGTCGACGATCTGGGTGGCGCCCACGGTGCGCGAGATCGGCGTGAGCCGCGTATCGGGCGGTGTGGTGGGAATGAAGTGGTGCTTGTAGAAGCGCGACAGCTCCTTCGCGCCCACGCCGCCGGTCATGGTGGGGATGTGGTTGACGTAGGGCTCGGCGACCATGGTGCCCATGGTGGCGACCACGTCGCGCGTGGCGAACTCGTACTCGCAGTGCTTGTCCCACAGCGCCGACAGGTCGTAGACCGGTCCGATCGCCTCCTTGAACAGCGCCATGGAACGCTGGTGCGCCATCAGCGTCGAGGGCTTGTCGAAGTGGTCGCCGCCGGTGCGCGCGAAGGCATGGTCGACGCCGGGGTAGACGTACATCTGCGCGCCGGGCCGGCCCGCGAAGGCCTCGAGCACCTGGGCGCGCGCCTCGGGCGGGCAGAACTTGTCGAGCTCGGCGAAGTGCAGCGCGATCGGGCACGCGATCTTCGGCACCAGCTCGAGCGCGCCCTCGATGCCGACGCCGTAGTAGCCGACCGCCGCGTCCACGCCCGAATGCGCGGCCGCGAGGTAGGCCAGCTTGCCGCCGAGGCAGAAGCCCAGCGCGCCGACCTTGCCGGTGCAGGCCGGGTGCGCGCGCAGCGCCTGCACGCTCGCGGTCACGTCGGCGATGCCGGCCTCGATGTCGAACTGCTGGAAGAAGCCGAAGGCGCGCTGCCAGTCCTCGGGCGAGTAGCCGAGCTCGACGCCGGGCTCCATGCGCCAGAACAGGTCGGGCGCGAGCACCACGTAGCCCTCCTCGGCATAGAGGTCGGCCACCTCGCGCACGTAGTCGTTGATGCCGAAGATCTCCTGGCACAGCACGATGCCGGGGCCGCGGCCCGAGGCCGGCAGGGCCAGGTAGCCGCGGAAGCTCTGCGCGCCGTCGCCGGCCGGGATGTCGATGTAGTGGCTCATCGGGGGTGTCTCTTTCGAAGGGGTGGATCGTCGTGGCGGCGATTCTGGCGAGCGCCCGCGCCGGCTGTCTGTCCATTTCCGGCAGCCGGCGGCGCTGCAGGAAATGGATAGCCGCGCCGAGGGGCGCTGCCCAGACTCCGGCTTGCGTACATTTCCCTGACGCTTCTTTTCCATCCAGCCTTGCCACCCACGTTCGGCGGACCACCGCCAGAGGAGTTCCTTCATGCCGTACAGACGCCAGCGCACGACCACCGCCGCCGTGCCCTCGGTCATCGCCCTCGCCGCCTTCGCCGCGGTGCTCGCCGTGTCGCCGCAGGTGCGCGCGCAGACCGTCAAGGTCGGCCTCGCGATGGACCTGTCGGGCCCCTTCGCCGTCGGCGGCGCCGAGTCGAAGGCCGGCTTCGCGGTCGCGATCAAGCAGCTGGGCGGCAAGCTCGGCGGCGTGCCGGTCGAGTTCGTCGAGGCCGACACCGCGGGCAACCCCGAGACCGCGCGCCAGGTGGTCGAGCGCATGCTGATGCGCGACAAGATCGACCTGTTCACCGGGCCGGTCGGCTCCTCGGTGGCGCTGGCCGTGGCACCGCCGCTGTTCGCGGCCAAGGTGCCCTATCTGTCGAGCAACACCGGGCCGAGCGACCTCTCGGGCGCGCGCTGCAATCCCTACTTCTTCGGCGCCTCGTACCCCAACGATGCGTACCACGAGGCGGCCGGCAAGTTCGCGGGCGACAAGGGCTTCAAGAAGGTGGCGCTGATCGCCCCCAGCTACCCGGGCGGCAAGGACGCCATCACCGGCTTCAAGCGCACCTACAAGGGCGGCACGGGCGACGAGCTCTACACCAAGCTGGGCCAGCTCGACTACTCGGCCGAGCTCGCGCAGATCCGCGCCTCGAAGCCCGACGCGCTCTACTTCTTCCTGCCGGGCGCGATGGGCGTGGCCTTCATCAAGCAGTTCGTGGGCGCGGGCCTGTCGAAGGACGTGGCGCTGATCTCCACCGCCTTCTCGGCCGACGAGGACATGATCCCCGCGGTCGGCGAGCCGATGCTCGGGCTGTTCAACACCGCGCACTGGTCCTTCGACCTCGACAACCCGGCCAACCAGCGCTTCGTGGCCGCGTTCCGGCAACAGAACAACGGCCGCAATCCCTCGTTCTACGCGGGCCAGGCCTACGACGTGCTGATGGCGATGGACGCGGCGGTGCGCGACGTCGGCGGCAAGGTGGCCGACAAGCCCGCGCTGCTGAAGGCGATCAAGGCCGCCAACTACAAGTCGGTGCGCGGCGACTTCCGCTATGGCGCCAACAACTTCCCGGTGCAGAACTACTACCTGCGCGTGATCGCCAAGGACGGCAGCGGCCGCATCGCCAACAAGGTGATCGGCACCGTGCTGACGAACTACCAGGACACGACCGCGGCGCAGTGCGCGATGAAGTCGTCCTGATCCCGTGCCTCAATGCCGCGCGGTCTCGCGCGGCAGGTGGCCGAAGCGCTCGCGGTAGCAGGCCGCGAAGCGGCTCAGGTGCGAGAAGCCGCAGTTGAGCGCCACCTCGGTCACGCTGGCGCCGTCGTGGCGCGCGAGCTGCGCATGCGCGGCGTCGAGCCGCATGTTGCGCAGCACCTCGCCGGGCGAGAGCTCGCGGTAGCGCCGGAACAGCAGCGCCAGCCCGCGCCGCGTGAGGCCGGCGGCGCGCGCCACCTCCTCGAGCGACAGCGGCGTGTCGAGCCGCTCCTGCATGAACTCCTCGGCGCGCCGCATCTGGCGCAGGCTCGCGGCCTCCGAGCCGTGCCGCGCCTCGTCATGCCGCTCGCGCACCGAGTTCGGCCGGTGGCACAGCAGGTAGAGCATCAGGTTGTCCTCGCAATGCGAGAGCCAGCGCGCGTCGTAGCCGGCATCGCCCGCCGCGGGCAGCAGCGAGGCGAGGCTGGCCACCATGCGGCGCCATTGCGTGCCCGCCGTGTCGTCGAGCCGGAACGGCATCTCGAAGTCGATCTCGCCCACCGCATCGGCGCCGCGCAGCGGGAAGGCATGGCGCGCCACCTCCTGCAGCCGGCTCAGCTCGATCTTGAGCATCAGCTGTTCGCAGTCGGCATGCCAGCGCAGCCGCACCGGTTTGTGGGCCGAGATCACCGCGCCCTGCCCCGGATGGATCTGCAGGCTGCCGCCCGCGTGATGGATGTCGGCGTGGCCGCGCAGCGGCATCTGCACCAGCACGAAGTTGCCGAGCGCATCGGGCTCGATGTCCACGTCGCAGCCATAGCGCAGGATGCACAGCGAGAGTGCGCTCAGCTCGGCGCGGCAGAAGATCGCATCGACGTCACCGCGATGCCAGACGCTGCGGTGCGGCTTCAGCTCGCAGGCGATGCGCGCATGGGTTTCGTCAGCCGCGCGGGAACGGAAGACCTCGCGCCCGTACAGCGGCGAGAGTTGCTGGCTCGACCATGCTTCCACGGACACTCCTGCGATTTCAAGGTGGGGAACCGAACGCTTGTTGCGTCTTGTGCGGCGGCGAATCTACGTGCAAACGCCGCGGGCCGCCATGGCGGTTGCCCTGAGGCGATGCACACGGAGGTATTCGCGCAGCAAGAAACCTGCCCGCGAGGCCTGAAGCGCAAAGCAGCGGACGTTGCGATTGCTTGCATGTCGCGCGGCCGTTCTGGCCGAGGGCGTGGCTATCATCCGCGCCCTTCGGGAGAGAAAAGACGCCCATGAGCGAACGAGAAAGAGGGAGGGTGGCGCATGCGCGCCTGCTGCTGCCGGGCCTGTGCTGCGCCCTGCTCGCGGCCTGCGGTCCGAGCGACCGCACTGCGACGGCGCCTTCGAACGCAGCTCCCCCGGCCCTGGCCCGCCCCACCCTCGACAGGCTGCAGGCCACCACCCGCGGCGCCTACGGCACGGCCTACTACCGGCTGGTCGCCGACAACCGCAGCGTGGCCGCGAAGTACCGCAGCTACCTGCGCATGAACGTGCCCGGCACGGCGCCGAACGCGAGCGCCTTCCATGGCAACCCCTCCGAGCTGCATCCCATCCTCTCGGACCTCGAGGCCGCGCGCATCGACGGCTCGGGCGACGCGGCACTCGACGCCGCCGTGGACGGCGTGCTGGCGGCCGGCGACAGGCTGGTCGACGTGTGGACGCCGCTCGACGCCTACTACGCGTCCAAGGGCTTCCTCGAGGACCACTGGGCCCGGGCCCGCGCTGCCGACGACGACATGCGCCGCGCCTTCATCGGCCTGCTCGAACGCATCGACACGCTCGGCACCGAGCTCGACCGCGTGCAGGATGCGCTGCATGCCCAGCGCTCACCCCGGCTCAAGGAGATCGTCGAATGAGGAAATCGACCGCCATCGCGGTGCTCGCCGCGCTGCTGCAGGCCACCGTGCCGGTGGCGGCCCAGGCCCCGGCCGACGCGGCCACGCCGAAGCAGCAGGAGCAACAGCCCTCGTATGACCTGCGGATCTCGACCGAGAAGCTGGCGTTCCGGGTGTACGTCAACGACCTGCTGATCCAGGCCTTCCCGACCCGGCGGATCGGCTCGATGAGCATGCCGCTCAACCCCGCGATCCTGCGCAGCGGCCCGCAGAAGCTCACGATCCGCCTGCTGCCCGCGGCCGGGCAGGACCGGCTGCCCGACACGGACGACCTCAAGGTGGAGCTGGTCGTACGCAGCAAGACAGCGCCGCCGCGCAACACCATGCTCTATGAACTGCCCCCGCTGCGCGACGGCAGGCAGGCGCAGTTCACCGACCCGCGGGGCTTCAGCCAGACCGTGCAGTTCGAGGCCCAGGTGCCCTACAGGCTGGCCGGCTGGGAACGCAGCGTGCCGCTCGATGCCAACGATCCCAAGCTCGAGGCCGAGGTGGTCGAGGCCTATCGCCGGCTGATCGACGACATCGGGAACAGGAAGGGCGAGGCCTTCATGGGCGCGCTGGCCAAGGCCCAGCGGCTGCTCTACCCGACCATCTACCTGTCGGCCAGGGAGGCGCGCGAGCGGGATGCCGAATGGGTGAGCTTCATCGACAAGGGCACCGGAACCGTCGTGCCGCTCGAGCACCACGCGCTCGAGATCCGCGGCGACGGCAAGCTGGTGCGGCTCAGGCGCACCGACCCGGCCAGCGTCGACGAAGGCGTGGTGCGCATCGCGTACAAGCGGGGGCCGCAGCCCCGGACCATCGTCTACGACATCTACCTGCACCGGCCCGCGCCCGGCGCGAAGCTCGAGCCGATCTGGTACTTCATGACCGACTTCAACTGACGAGACGAGCCCTGAAGGCCGGCCGCTGCCGACGCCAGAGCGCCCACGGCAATCGGTAGCAATTAATTGAGAACCAAGGTACTATTTCCTGGCTTCGCAGGCCTCTCGCGCCTACGCTTGCCTCCCATGCACTCAGCCCACATCTCCGTCGACCTCCAGGATGGCTGGAATGGTTCGTTCTTCTGCAGGGAGACGGTGCGCGGCAGCTATTCGGGCGTGGCCCGGATCACCTGGCACGGCATCCCCAAGGGCGACCTCGTCGTGATGCGCCAACCTTCGCTGGAAGCGGCCGTCGAACGCGTGCGGCTGCGCGGTGGCCAGTTCATCAAGGCACGCACCCAGCCCTGAGCCCGCCCCTCTCGTTCGCGCGCGGCCTCGTCAACCGAGGCTCGAGCGCTTGCAGTTGAACACCGTGCCGCTGTCCGCCGCGCGCAGCATGGGCACCTTGCCCACGAAGCTCAGCGTGGCGCTGGTCAGCCGCCATTCGCCGGCCTTGAACAGCTTGAACAGCGTGGTGGTCTCCACCTCGGAGGTCGGGATCGAATTGAACACGTAGACCGGATCGCCGGACGATTCGTCCATGCCGACCAGGTCCGCGCGCATCTTGCCCAGCGTCTCGGTCTCGCGCGTCTTCGATCGCACCACGTCGAGATTGACCGTGCGCGAGAACTCGTCGATCGCGATCCTGCGTACCGCGTTGAACGGCGCATTGCCCGCGGCCGGCCCCGGCGTGCAGACGATGGTGGCGGCCGATGCGGCCGTGCAGGAGGCCGCCAGTGCCAGCAGCAGGCAGGCCGGGCGGCTTCTTCGGGTGGTCATGGATCGTCCCTGGTCTGTGGTTCCGGAGGTGGACCACTGTAGCGCGCGGCCATACCCCCGATCTTCGTGCGCCCGCGTCGCTCGCACCCCTGCCGACTACAACGATCTTCGTAACTTCCATTCGACGACATCTTCTGACCCAATCGCTCTCCACCAATGCGCAAGCCATTGGCCGCGCGATGCCATCCCGCATCGGCGAGCACAAGCAGGATGCCCCGCGCATCCGCAGCACGAGGAGATTCAGCATGCAGGTTCATCGGATGTTCCGCCGATTCACGTTGGCCCTGGCCGCCGCATTCGTGCTCGGCCTCGCCGCCTGTGGCGGGGGTGGAGGCGGCGGCGGTGGTGGGCTGCCGCTGCTTCCGCCGGTGGCCGGTGAACCGCCGCCCCCGCCGCCGCCGTCCAGCACGATCCGAGTGATCAATGCCACGCTGAAGTCCAACGCGAACGGCGACACCTATCCGATCCAGATCTACCTGCCTGCCGCCTACGATGGCGGGACATCGACCTATCCCGCGATGTACCTGACGGACGGCGATGCCAAATTCAATTTCGGCACGTCGCGCTTCCAGAACTTCGTCGACATCCTCGAGCAGCAGGGCAAGAAGGCCATCGTCGTCGGCATCGGCGGCACCGCGCACCGCAACACCGACTACCTGCCGCCCGGCTCCACGGCGTATCACGACTTCGTCACGCGCGAACTCGTGCCGTACGTCGAATCGAACTACCGCGCCAACTCGGCCAGGCGCATGCTCTCGGGCCTGTCGAACGGCGGCATCTTCGTCGCGAGCGCCTTCTTCATGGAGGGTACGGGCCAATTCACCTTCCAGTACTTCTTCTCCTCCGAAGCGCCCTTCAACGGCCCCCTGGCCGCGCCGATGGATCAGCTCGAGAAGCAGATGTACGCCAGCGCCGGCACCCGCGATGTTCCCGCGACGCTGCTGCTGGCCTACGCCCTCAACAACAGCGGCGGCCCCACGATCACCGCGATGCACGACACCATCGCCAGCCGCAACTACAAGGGCCTGAAGCTGAGCCTGAAGGGGTATGCGGGCGGGCACACGCAGATGGATATCCCTTCGCTCGGGGACATCGCGGCGCGGTTCATCGACTAGCTGCACGCGCTTCGGACCTCGCTCCGCGTGCGCCCTCCTCCTCCTCCCAACGGAGGAGGGATCGAACTCCATGGCAGGCACAGAATCGCGGCCAGCCAGAAGGAGTCATCGATGCTCGAGAACAAGACGCTCGTCACCGCCTGCCTTGCGCGGGTCAGCGCCGGGGCGTGGCCGGAGGTCGAGGGGCATCACCTCGAGGTGCTGCAGACGGCGGGGTTGATTGCGCCGGTGGATACGCCTTCGGTGCGGATTCAGGCGAGGCCGGCGCGGCGGTTTGCTTATCAGTTGACGCCGGCGGGGAAGGAGTTGCTTTGGCCGCGGAAGAGTCGGCCCGCGACGTGAATCGACCCGGTGGTTCCGAGAGCGCCCGGACTTCATCCGCTTGACCATCTGGATCCGGCGGACAAAGGTGGATCCGGCATGCTTATGGGTGTACATCTGGATTCAACCCAGCCATCGAAATCCCCATGAGCATGCACATCTGGAACACGCGAAAACTCAGAGACGATCTGGTCCATGACAGGCTCGATGAAACCGATGGCCTCAAGTACATGCTGGCGGCGGCGCTGCTCTATGTGATCCTGAACTATTCGGCGCTCTGGTTCGGTGGCTACAGAAACTGGACCTTGCTGTTCGAGGCCGCCCTCACCCTCGCCATCAGCTTCGTGGGCACGCACGAAGCATTCGTCGCGAACGGTGCGGCTTCCGGGCGCGACTTCGTTCGTCGCTATTGCGTCATTGCGGTTCCCATCGGATTCAAGGTCCTGGCCCTCAATCTTCTGGTGGCGACGCTCATGCACTTTGGACTGCCGCATGTGCTGACGAACGAAACGTTTCGGGATCCGGCTTTCGTTTATCGCCTGCTCGTGTTCGTCGCGTCGCTTGCCTACACCATCATCTACTTCATGCGAATTGCTCATCACATGCGCAAGGTGGCGGCCGCAACATCGATTCGCGGCGGGGGCGATCGATCTGAATCGTGAAAGGACAGCGCGCGCGTCCATTCATCGAAGTCGACCGCCATGACGTGGACCTGCGGATTCCGGTAGTTGCCTCTGCCAGTCTCTCTTCTGAGAGTAAGCGTCCCGAGAAGTCATGTTGACGTCTTCTGCCGTGGGTGGGTAGCGGTCGCACAATGGTCGCTCTCAAACGGTCTGATACGTGCAAATGCTTGATCTCCACGCCCCACTTGTACCCGGAACATCTGCCGCGGGATTCGAGATTGGGCAATCGCTGTCAAGTGTTGAATCCTTGCTGCATGGTGCAAGCAGGAAGGACCATGTACCGGGCTTTCACCTCGTGGCCGCGCTGGCAGAGAACAAGGGAGCTCTTGTTCTTCGGAACTTTGGCGACCCTGGGGAAACCGCCATATTCTTTGGTTCAGACGTCGTCCGGCTAGTGTTCTCTCCCGGTGGGGTGCTCAGGTGCATTTACGTCTTCGAGGGCTATCTTGGCGCCTACGAAGGAGTGCGGGTCGGTGACATGCTGTCGCTGCTGTCACCGACTATGGAGCTCGACTTCGACGGCGGAGACGAGATGTATTACCGCCTCGATGGCGAGGGCGAGTACATCCCAGGAATCGCGATAGTCGCTGTGGAGGCCGACGTGTCACAGCACGCCTCTACACCGGTCGTCGGTTACTGCGTTCACGACTGGACGATCTTCCGAACCCAAACATGACGGAGAGTTGCCTCCGTCACCACAACTACGCCTTGCCGTGACTAAGCCGCGTCCCAGCGATGTGGCAGGAGTTCCGCTATGTCGCGCGCCCGATGCGTTGGCAATCGCGTCATGACGTCCTTGAGGTAGGCGTAGGGGTCGTGGCCGTTGAGTTTGGCGGTCTGGATGAGGCTCATGATGGCGGCGGACCGCTGCCCGGCACGAAGGCTTCCGGCGAACAGCCAGTTGTTGCGGCCTACGGCGATCGGCCGGATCTGGTTCTCCACCCAGTTGTTGTCTGCAGGCAAGTTGCCGTCGTCCAGGTAGCGCGTCAGCGCGGCCCAGCGCTTCAGGCTGTAGTTCAGTGCTTTGGCTGTCCCTGAACCTTCTGGAACCTTGAGCCGCTGCGCGATCATCCAGGCATGCAGCGCCTCGGCGATCGGTCGACCCCGCGCTTGGCGTATCCGACGCCGCTCATCGGGGTCCAAGTGTTTCACCTCACGCTCGATCTCGTAGAGCCGAGTGAAGTACTGGATTCCGGCCTCGGCGATCTGGCTCTTGTTGGCTGTGTGCAGCTCGACGAACTTGCGCCGCGCATGGGCCAGGCAGCCAGCTTCGACAACGCCCTTGGCCAGCAGGGCCTTGTAGCCGGAGTAGTCATCACAGACCAGCGCGCCGCGCCAGCCGCCCAGGAAGTTCTGCGCATGCTGGCCAGCCCGGCTGTCGGCGAAGTCGTAAACCACCGCCTTCATGTCTTCGAAGGCGCCGGGCGTGTAGGCCCACAGATACGCACGGTGAGTCTTGCCGGTGCCGGGCTTGAGCATCGCTACCGGTGTCTCGTCGGAATGCAGAACGCGGTGAGCGAGGATCGCTTCCTTGAGTGCGTCCACCAGCGGTTGCAGGCGCACACCACAGGCGCCGACCCAGGCTCCGAGCGTTGAGCGAGGGATGGCCAGGCCAGCGCGCCCGAAGATCGCTTCCTGCCTGTACAGCGGCAGATGGTCAGCGTACTTGGCGACCATCACCTGTGCCAGGAGGCCGGCTGTCGGGATGCCCTTGTCGATCACCTGTGCGGGCACCGGCGCCTGGATCAGCGTCTGGCACTTCGCGCAGGCCCACTTACCTCGAACATGCCGCTCGACGGTGAACACGCCGGGAACGTAGTCGAGCTTCTCGGCCACGTCCTCACCGAAGCGCTTGAGGGCGCAGCCGCATGCACAAGTAGTCGACTCGGGTTCGTGGTGAATGTCGACGCGCGGCAGGTCTGCCGGCAGCGCCGTGCGACGCGGCTGCTGCTTGTCCTCAGTCTTGGGTGGCGGGCGGAGCTGCTTCAGCTCCTCTTCAATGGCGGCCAGGTCGGCATCGAGCGTCTCATCCAGAAGGCTGGCCTGCGCCGCGTCGAGCTTCTCGCTGCTCTTGCCGAAGCGCAGGCGCTTGTACTGCGCGAGTTCGTGGGTCAGCTGATCGACCTTGGCGGTCTTGAACGTGACCTCGCGCGTGAGCGTCTCGATCGAGCGGTCCTTGGCCTCAAGCTGGCTTTGCTGCTTTGTGCGGTCCTTGATGAGCCGGAGGGTCACCTCGCGCAGTTGCTCTGCGTTGAGGCCCTTCAGTTGTTCGGCATCCACCATGAGCACGTATGGTGCTGACCGAGCGCACGAATGTCATCGGCGTTTGCAGCAATTGCACCGCCGCCTGCGATCACACCACGGTGATGACGCCCGCTGCACCGACACGCTGCCAGGGCAGTCCAAGCACGAGTGCGTCAAGCTGCTCACGCGTCATAGCCATCTGCGTGCCCAGACTTGCGTTAGCCCAGAGGAAGCGGCCGTGGTGCAGCCGACGGGCACACAGCCAGATGCCGATGCCGTCGTGGACGAGGACCTTCATGCGGTTGGCCCGCCGATTGGCGAACAGGTACGCATGGTTCGGATGTGCGGCACCGAACACCTTCACGACACGCGCCAGCGCCGTCTCGGTGCCAGCACGCATGTCGATCGGCTCGGTGGCCAGCCACACCGCATCGATGCGGATCAACGCAGCCACTCGCGCAGCCAGGCTGCGCACGACGAGGCCGACTCCACTGGCCAGTGCACCACCGCAGTGGCGCTGCCTCTCTTAAGCTCGATGCGGATGTCGCGAATCGGCCTCTCGGCTTCGGGCTGCACATCGAGCGCGACAAAGGCTGGCGCCGGCAACTTGGGAACCTCAAGCGCCTTCGGCGCCGCTGCCTTGCGATCGTCGGCGCGCCACCTGTGCACCACGTTCGCGTTCAGGTTGTACAGCCTCGCGATCGCCGCAGCAGACGCATCCGGTTGGCGGCATGCCTCCAGAACCTCCGCCTTGAATCTCGCGCTGTGCTTGCGACGGGTGGCCCGCTTAACCACCCCATCTATTGCGTCCACATCATTCATCGCGGACACGATGCCTGCCGACTCTCAGGCTATCAAGATGACTTCACTGCGTGCTTACTTCTGAGAATCACGGAGAGCAGCCGCAACGCCGGCTGCACTTTTTCCAGCCAACCTGGAGTGAGGGGAAGGAGCTCAAGGGCTGACGCTCCCAAGCATAGAGCCGCCAACGGATACACCCTACGGTGTGCAAGGCACAGGCTGGGAGTGAACATGCCGCATGCGTAAAGTCGGCTGCGGGTCGCATCAAACACAGCCGAGAGCCACCATGCGGCCGCCTCCTCCCATCGTGCGGAACCATGTCATCTGGACGACTGTCGTCATACGATGAAGGGCGCGCGCCGCGACACGGCAACGGCCCTCTTCATCGTGCAGATGACTGGCCCGCGCCCGCCGACTCCGGACGCGCGACGCGCCGTTCAGGGCTTCTTCGGCGCCTCGGCAGGCTCCGTGGTCGCGAGACCACTGAGCTTCTGCGGGATCGGCACCACGATCAGCTTCAGGTTGCCGAGGATCACCAGGTTGTTGCCGTCCGGCGTGACGCGCATGACAGGGTGCAGGCAGAAGTAGGGGTAGTCTGAACTCAGGCAGCCGGGCGCATCAGCCAGGGCGAACCTTCCCACCTTCGGCAGCGTGAGTTGCGTGCCGGCCTTGGCACTCGTGTCGTAGACCTCGATCACCGCTGCGCCCGACTCTTCCGGACCGACTGCGTAGCTCAACTGGTAGAGCCGGCGACCGTCGGGCGAGATCTGGACGGCCTTCGTACCATCGACCGGCTGGGGGACCGACCCCACGGTTCCGAAATCCCGGTCATACACCGTGGTGCCAACATGTAGGAAACGGTCGCCATTGGTGCTCAGGCTCGTATTCCAATAGAAGAAGTCATTGATGGGCATTGTCCGGAAGATGCCGTCGGACGTATCCATATAGAGCATCGGCGGAGTTGGTGACATGCTAGCCGACTGCGTCAACATCATGCGGGAACCGTCGCCTGAAACAGCAAAGAAGGGGCCGCCATAACAACTGTCACAAGCCGGCGAGGCGCCGAACTGCAGAGTCCGGGTGTCGAAGTAGCCCAAACCATGCCAATCGTAGCCGCTGCGGCTGGGCATCCAAAGCTTGCCGTCGTTGGTGAAGGCGATACCGGTTTCGGTCATGGATCCCTGCGAGCCAATACCGTCGGCAGAGAGATGAGTACTCTTGATGCTGAAGTTTGAGGGATCGATCAGGGTGACCTGGTTGCTGGAATCCGTGGTCGCCAGCACGCTGGCATCGGTGGAGAGTGCAACGTCGTAAAGGCCAGGTACAGACAGCGTCGAGCCGGACCAGGTCGAGCCCGTCAACCGGAAGCGCGCAACGGCACTAATGCCAGGCCCCACGAAAGGAGTCGGGTAGGAAGCGTAGACGGCATTGCGTACGGCATCGTAGGCAACTGTGCGCGGAACACCATACGCGCTGGTATCCAGTGCGGCGTACGGCAGCGTCACTGTCAGCGTGTACTCGATGGTCCAGGGCGAGCCCGCATAGACCACTTTGCAATCCGCATCGGCGCACGCGCGCAAGGTGAAGGATCCCTTGTAGACACCGGGGTTCAAGCCAGCTTTCGGCTTGACGACAATGCGCGCCTTCAGGCCATCGAGGGTCGCATCGACAGCGCCGATGTGGGGATCAACCCCGCCGTCCGGAGTTGCCGCCTTGATGAACAGGGCTGCCGTCGACTTGCGCTCGATAACCGCATGCAGGACGACCCCGCCAGGACTTGCAGTGCCAAGTTCGTACGCCATCTTCAGCGTCTGGGTGTCGAAGGTGAGCTTCACGCTGTCATCGACGCTGGTAGGCGTTTCGGTGGACGGCGAGGTAGGGGTTGTCGGAGTCGACGTAGGCGTTTGCGGCGTCGCGCCACCAATGGGCAGCACCAAGCCGCCTCCTCCTCCTCCTCCTCCGCCACCGCCGCATGCCGACACCAACGCGGCCACGGCAAGCGCGACCGACGCAAGACTCCTCGCTCCATTCATCGAATCTCTCCTCGTGTTATGTAGTCCAAATCTTACACGGGGAGAGCAGCAGCATATGGAGATTTCCAACGTGCGAGCGCGAGACTCGTAGCAGCTGTTGCATAGCCCGCACGTCCCCTCCAACTGGTGGATAGCCAAGCCAGCAACGATGGGGCACAGGCGTTCGATGGCGTCTCACGCCATGCAGCGATGAGATGAAACAAGAGACTGCACAAAGGAAAAAGGTCAGCGAGCAAATGCTGGCTGACCCTTTTGGGATTGGTAGGACGTACTGGATTCGAACCAGTGACCAACGGATTAAAAGTCCGCTGCTCTACCAACTGAGCTAACGTCCCGAATTCGGTTTCCCCCGGAAGGGAGTTCCTCGTTCTTGTTCTTCTTGGTGCTTCGCCGCTGTGTCAAACGCGGCAAAGCCCGAGATTATAGCGTGGTATTTGCAGCCACCCGATCGAGAACCCACCCCGCCGCGCACTGGCCGAAGGTCGCGGTCACGCTCACCACCGATCCGTAGCCATGGCAGTTGAGCGAACCGTCGCCGCTCTCGATGGCGCACGAAGCATCGGGCGGGGCCACGCTCTCGCGGCTGAAGACACAGGTCACGCCGATCTTGCGGCCTTCGCGCGGTGCGCCGTGCGACTTGCGCAGGCGTTGCCGCAGTTGCGCGAGCAGCGGGTCGTGCGTGACCTGCGAGAGGTCGTCGATGTCGACCTTGTGGGCGAGCCGCTTGCCGCCCGCCGCGCCGACGGTGACGAAGTCGATGCCGCGTGCGACGCCGCGGGCCCAGGCGGCCATCGCGAGCTTGGCCTTCACCTGGTCGCAGGCATCGATGACGGCATGCACGGGGCCGTTGGCGGCCTGCGCGGCTTCGAGCAGCGCGGGCCAGTTGTCGGGCTCGACGAACTCGTCGATCGGCAGCACGCGGCACTCGGCATTGATCTGCGCGATGCGCTCGCGCATGGCCTCGACCTTGGCCTGGCCCACGGTGCTGTCGAGCGCGTGGATCTGGCGATTGATGTTCGACTCGGACACGTGGTCGAGATCGATCAGCGTGAGCCGCCCCACCCCGCTGCGCGCCAGCGCCTCGACGGCCCACGATCCGACGCCGCCGATGCCCACGACGAGCACGTGCGCGTTGCGGATGCGCGCGGCGCCGCTCACGCCGTACAGGCGCTCGAGGCCGCCGAAGCGGCGCGCGAAATTGGGTGCCATGGCTTCGTCGCCAGACGCGACAAAACCGGCGGCTGCCTCGGGGGCAGTCGCCGGTTCGGTCGTGGAGACAGGCTCGTGAACGGCGCTCAAGCGGAGGGCTCCGCCGGCACTAGCGCAGGCGCGAGAGACGCTCGCGGCCGGCCTGTGCGGCTTCCGATTGCGGGTAGGCCTTGGTCAGGTCTTCCAGCGTGCGGCGCGCGGCGCGCGTGTCCTTGAGCTCGATCTGGCAGTTCGCGATCGACAGCACGGCCTCGGGGGCCTTGGCATGGTCGGGCGCGAGCGAGAGCATCGAACGGAAGTTGGCGATGGCCTCGTTGTAGTTGCGCGTGGCGTACTGGGCGTTGCCGAGCCAGAACAGGGCCGAAGCGTTGTAGCCGCTTTGCGGGTAGCGCTTGACGAACTCGGCGAAGGCCGTCTGGGCCTGGGCGAACTGGCCGGCGCGGAACACGCCGAGCGCGGCTTCGAAGTCGGCCTTCTCGCGCGGATCGGCATTGAACTCGCGGCCATCGACCGTGACCTTCGAGGGCTCGTTCTGCTTGAGCCGGTCGTCGATGGTGGTCTGCTTGGACTGCAGGTCGCTCACGGCGCGCGTGAGCTGTTCGTTCTGGCCGGTCATGCGCGCCAGGTCGCCGCGCATCTGCTCGATCTGCGTCTGCAGGTCGAGCAGGCTGCGCCGCAACTGGCCGTTCTCGTCGGTCAGGCGCTGATCGGTCTGCTGGCGCACGGCCTCCACGCGCTGGCGCAGGTCGAGGATGGCCTTGCGGGCCTCGTCATCCTCGAACAGCGCGGCCTGCGATCCGGCCGAGGCGCACAACAGGGCGGCCGCCAGGGCCGCGCCACGCCACATTGCGCGTTGGGCGGGTCGCATCACCGGGTGTAGCGGATTTCGGCGCGACGGTTCTGCGCCCAGACTTCTTCACCCGCGCCGGTCACGGCGGGCTTTTCCTTGCCGAAGCTCACGGCTTCGATCTGGCTGTCGTTCACGCCCAGCAGCGTGAGCGCGCGGCGCACGGCTTCCGAACGCTTCTGGCCCAGCGCGAGGTTGTACTCGCGGCCGCCGCGCTCGTCGGTGTGGCCTTCGATCGAGATGCGGCGCTGTGCGTTGGCCTTGAGGAAGCGGGCATGGCCGTCGATCAGCGACTGGAACTCGGGCTTGACCGTGTAGCTGTCGTAGTCGAAAAACACGATGCGCTCGACGCCCACCGGGCCTTGCGCGGTGCCGGCGTTGGGATCGATCGTGACGGGCGCCACGGAAGTGGTCGCGCCCTGGTTGCCGGCGCCACCGGTGGTGCCGGTGCGGTCGGTCACGGGCGTTTCGTTGAGCTTGGTGCCCGACGAGCAGCCTGCGATCAGCGCCACGATGGCCAGCGAATAAATCGTACGTTTCAACATTTCGAACTCCTCAGATAAACCTAATCATTGCTTTTGAAACGGACCCCAGTCCGGTTCCCTGATGTCTCCTGCCTGACCCGCCAGCCGTGCCTTTATTTTTCCGTCCAGCGTGGTCGTCATGAGGGCTTCGCGACCTTGCAGTTGCGTGGCGTAGACGATCAGCTTGCTATTGGGGGCAAAACTCGGACTCTCGTCCGCCGAGGTGTCGGTGATGGCGGTGACATTGCCGCTGGCCAACTCCATCACATGGAGTTTGAAGGCCCCTCCCACGCGGGAGATGTAGGCCAACCACCGGCCGTCGGCGCTGACGGAAGGAGAAATGTTGTAGGTACCGCTGAAGGTGACCCGGGTCGGGTTGCCGCCGTTGGCACCCATCTTGTAGATCTGCGGCGCGCCGCCGCGGTCGCTCACGAAATAGATGGTGCTGCCATCGGCCGAGTAGACCGGTTCGGTGTCGATGCTCGCACTCTGGGTCAGCCGGCGCGGCTCGCCGCCGCTGGCCGGGATGGTGTAGAGCTGCGAGCCGCCGTCGCGGCTCAGCGTGACGGCGAGCGTGCTGCCGTCGGGCGCCCAGGCCGGCGCGCTGTTGGAGCCACGGAAGTTGGCGACCAGCCGGCGCTGGCCGCTGGCCACGTTGTGCACGTAGACCACGGGCTTGCGCGACTCGAAGGACACGTAGGCCAGTTGCTGGCCGTTGGACGACCAGACCGGCGAGATGATCGGCTCGGGGCTGGCCAGCGCGGCCTGCGCGTTCTCGCCGTCGGCATCGGCCACCCACAGCGAGTAGCGGCTGCCGCCCTTGGTCACGTAGGCGATGCGGGTCGAGAAGATGCCCTTGTCGCCCGTGAGCTTCTCGTAGACGTAGTCGGCGATGCGGTGCGAGGCGAGCCGCAGATCGCCCTGGGGAACGATGTAGCTCTGGCCGCCGAGATCGCCACCGTTCGGTCCGCGCACCACGTCCCAGAGACGGAAGCGCACGTCGTAGCGGCCGTCGGCCAGGCGCGTGACGCTGCCGACCACGAGCGAGTCGGCGGTGCGCTGGCGCCAGACGGAGAAATCAGGACGCGAGCCCTCGTCGAGCGCCTGGCCCGAGGCATCGACGCCGCGGAACTGGCCGCTGCGCTCGAGGTCGGCCTGGACGATCTCGGAGATCTTCTGCGGCGAGGAATCCTGGCCGCGGAACGGCACGAGCGCGATGGGCAACTGGGTCAGCCCCACGCCCGACACCTCGACCTTGAACTGGGCGAGTGCGGGCAAAACGGGAGAGGCAGCCAGGGCCGCAATGACCGTGCGGCGACCCAAAAGCGATGAAGAAGGAGTTGGAGAGAGGGCTTGCAACGGCTTGTTCATGCGGTTTCGGAGAGATCTCGGGTTGAAAAAGTTTCTCCCCTTGTAACGGGGCCACATGGTACACATTGCTTTGATGGCGCCATTGCAAAACGTTCCATGCGGGGCCGGGTCCTACATTCAAAATGCTTCAGGAAAGCGGTCCGAAGCACCGGCCCGGGCGGCTGAAAGGGTGTTCCGACCCGCCCCGTAGAATCCGCCGCCATGCAGACACCCCCCGGCAGCGAAGCCGCACGCCCTCCCCTGATGCGCCGGCTGGCGCGGCTCATGACCTGGTTCGGCGGCTCGCGCCAGTGGTGGGCGCTGGGACTGAGCGGCGCGATGCTGGCCGCCATCACCGAGCCGCTGATGGCTGCCCTCCTCAAGCCGCTGCTCGACCGCGGCTTCACGCGCGGCGAAATGCCGCTGTGGTTCGTGCCGGCGGCCGTGCTGCTGCTGTTCGCGGTGCGCGGCATCGCCCAGTTCATCTCGCAGTACGCGCTCTCGCGCATCGCCAACGAAGGCATGCAGCGGCTGCGCAAGGTGCTGTTCGACCGGCTGCTGGGCGCCGAACTCGCGCTGTTCGCGCGCCAGTCGGCCAGCACGCTGTCGAACACCGTGGTCTATGAAGTGCAGACCGGCGCGATGCTGCTGGTGCAGGCGCTGCTGGGGCTGTCGCGCGACGGCTTCACGCTGGTGGCGCTGCTGGGCTACCTGGTCTACCTGAACTGGAAGCTCACGCTGATCGTGGCCTTCCTGGTGCCGAGCATCTCCTGGATCATGAAGGTGTTCTCCAAGCGCCTCTACAAGCTGACGCAGCAGGGCCAGCAGGCCACCGACGAGCTGGCCTACGTGGTGGAAGAGAACGTGCTGGCCCACCGCATGGTGCGCCTTCATGGCGCCGAAACGGCCCAGGCCAAGCGCTTCGAGCAGCTGAGCCAGAAGCTCAACCGGCTGGCCGTGAAGTCCACCATCGCCCAGGCCGCGACCACCCCGCTCACGCAGATGATGGCCTCGCTGGCGCTGTCGGTGGTGGTGATGATCGCGCTCTGGCAGAGCGGCAAGCAGGGCTTCACCGTCGGCGGTTTCGTCGCCTACATCACGGCGATGCTGATGCTGATCGCGCCGATCCGGCGGCTGGCCGAAGTGGCCGGCCCGATCACCCGCGGCCTGGCCGCCCTCGAACGCGGCCTGGCGCTGGTCGACGAGGTGCCGACCGAGCCGCAGGGCAGCTTCGGCATGGCGCATGCGCAGGGCCGCATCGAGTTCCGCAACACGCGCGTGAACTACCGCGGCGACGACGAGCGCCCCGCCCTCGACGGCGTGAGCATCGCCATCGAGCCGGGCCAGAACGTGGCCTTCGTCGGCCCCTCGGGCTCTGGCAAGACCACGCTGATGAACCTGCTGCCGCGCTTCGTGCTGCCCAGCGGCGGCCAGGTGCTGCTCGACGGCCACGACATCTCGGAATGGGAGCTCAAGAGCCTGCGCTCGCAGTTCGCCATGGTGAGCCAGGACGTGGTGATGCTCAACGACACCCTGGCGGCCAACGTTGCGCTGGGCGCCGATGCCGAGATCGACCGCGACCGCGTGCTGGCCTGCATCGCGGCCGCCAACCTCAGCAGCCACGTCGAGGGCCTGCCCCAGGGCATCGACACCGTGCTGGGCCACAACGCGACCCAGCTCTCGGGCGGCCAGCGCCAGCGCCTCGCGATCGCGCGCGCGCTCTACAAGGACGCGCCGGTGCTGCTGCTCGACGAGGCCACCTCGGCCCTCGACACCGAATCCGAGCGCCTGGTGCAGGACGCCCTGCAGCGCCTGATGCAGAACCGCACCACGCTGATCGTGGCGCACCGCCTGTCGACCATCCAGCATGCCGACCGCATCATCGTGATGGAACAGGGCCGCGTGGCCGAGCAGGGGTCGCACGCGCAGCTGATGGCGCTCGACGGCCTCTATGCGCGGCTGCAGACGAACGCGGTGCGCAGCGCCGCCGCAGGTCAGGACCCGACGCTCTGATCCCTGCCGCCGGGCGACGGCGGCCTTGAAGCGCCCTCCGCCACCAGCACGCCCGCCGAGAGGATGAACTCGGCCGCGCTGCGGATGTCGCCCTCGAGCGCGGCCCGGGCCTTGGCACCGTCGCGCCGCTTCAGCGCCGCGAGCAGCGCCGCATGGTGCGCCACCGCCACCTTCTCGCCCACGCGGCGCGAGCCGGCGCGCAGGTCGTAGTTGAGGATCGGCCCGATGCGCAGCCACAGCGCCTCGATCATCTGCAGCAGCATCGGCATGTCGGCCGCGGCATAGACCGCGAAGTGGAATTCCTTGTTGAAGGTGACCAGCCTCGAGCCGTCGGGACTCGCCGCCTTCATCTCGGCGACGAAGGCATCGTGGCGCTCGGCGATCTCGCGCAGCGCCACCGTGCCGACCGCCGCGGCCGCGGCCTCGGTCGCCAGCCCCTCGAGGTTGGTGCGGATCACCGTGATCTCCTTGAACTGCGCGGCCGTCATGCGCGGCACGCGCAGGGTGCGGCTGGGCGTCAGCTCGAGGGCCTGCTCGGCCACCAGCCGCTGCATCGCCTCGCGCACCGGCATCACGCTCACGCCCAACGCCGCGGCGGCGCTGCGCAGCGAGATCTGCTCGCCCGGCATCATCTGCCCGCTCATCACCAGGTCGCGCAACTGGTCGTAGACGTTGGCGCTGAGCGTCTGGCGCTTGAGCGGGGTGACGAGATCGGAGAGCTCCATGCCGGGGAGTATACGTTTCGGGGTATACCCTATGCGATATCTGTGATCACAGATCTACGATGCCGACCATTCCCTGTCACACCCCAAGGAGCTATTCAGAATGTGGAACGGCAATTCCCTCGCCGGCCAGCGCGTGCTCGTCACCGCCGGCGCCAGCGGCATCGGACTCGACATCGTGCGTGCCTTCGCCGCCGCCGGCGCCCGCGTCTTCGTCTGCGACGTGCAGGCCGAGAGCCTGGACCGGCTGTCGACCGAGCTGCCCGAGGTCGGCAGTTGCCTCGCCGACGTCTCGAGCGAAGAACAGGTCGCCCGGCTGTTCGAGGCCGCGGACCGCAAGCTCGGCGGCCTAGACGTGCTGGTCAACAACGCCGGCGTGGCCGGCCCGACCGGCGGCGTCGAGACCCTGTCGCTCGACGACTGGAACCGCACGCTGGCCGTCAACATCACGGGCCAGTTCCTCTGCGCCCGGCTCGCGGTGCCGCGGCTGCGCCAGGGCCGCAATCCCTCGATCGTCAACCTGTCCTCGGCCGCCGGCCACCTCGGCATGCCGGGGCGCTCGCCCTACGCGGCATCGAAGTGGGCCGTGATCGGCTTCACCAAGACGCTCGCACTCGAACTCGGCCCCGACGGCATCCGCGTCAACGCGATCCTGCCGGGCGCGGTCGACGGGCCGCGCATCCGCGCCGTGATCGCCGCCAAGGCCCAGGCGCTCGGCAAGCCCATCGAGGAAGTCACGCGCATCTACACCTCGCAGTCCGCGCTCAACCGCATGGTGACGGCCGGCGACATCGCGAACATGGTGCTGTTCGCCGCCAGCGACCTGGCCGCCAGCGTCACCGGCCAGGAGCTCGTGGTCGACGGCCACACCCAGGCGCTGAGCTGACCCGCCCTCTTCCTCTCTTCCCGACCTCACCCGAATCCCGACCATGGCCACCCGCACCAAAGCCATCATCACCTGCGCCCCCACCGGCGCGATCCACACGCCGAGCATGTCGCCGCACCTGCCGGTGACGGCCGACGAGATCGCCGCCGCCTCGATCGAGGCGGCCCGCGCCGGCGCCGCGATCCTGCATCTGCATGCGCGCGATCCGAAGGACGGCCGCCCCTCGCAGGACCCGGACCTGTTCCGCCCCTTCCTCTCGAAGATCAAGGCCGCCACCGACGCCGTGATCAACATCACCACCGGCGGCAGCCCGCACATGAGCGTCGAGGAACGCATGCGCCCGGCCACCACCTTCAAGCCCGAGCTGGCCTCGCTCAACATGGGCTCGATGAACTTCGGCCTGTTCCCGATGCTCGATCGCTTCAAGTCCTTCGAGCACGACTGGGAGCGCGAGCACCTCGAGAACAGCCGCAACCTGATCTTCAAGAACACCTTCGCCGACATCGAGAACATCCTGCGCCTGGGCGAAGCCAACGGCACGCGCTTCGAGTTCGAGTGCTACGACGTCAGCCACCTCAACAACCTGCGCCACTTCATGGACCGCGGCCTGGTGCGCGCGCCGGTGTTCGTGCAGACGGTGTTCGGCATCCTCGGCGGCATCGGCGCCGATCCCGAGGACCTGATGCACATGCACCGCACCGCGGCGCGCCTGTTCGGCGACCGCTTCCAGTGGTCGATCCTCGGCACCGGCCGCAACCAGCTGCCGCTGGCCACCATCGGCGCGGCCATGGGTTCGCACGTGCGCGTCGGCCTCGAGGACTCGCTGTGGATCGGCCCGGGCCGGCTCGCCGCCTCGAGCGCCGAGCAGGTGCTGCGCATCCGCGCCGTGCTCGAGGCGCTGAACATCGACATCGCGACACCCGACGAGGCACGCGAGATCCTCGGCCTCAAGGGCGCGGCCCAGGTCGACTTCTAGCCCTCGCATTCCCATCGTCCGCAGCGCCGCCGCATCGCACGGCGCGCCGCTGCATTCCTTCACCAGAACAAGACTTCAGAGAGAGACACCGATGGCACACACCTCCATCCCCGGCGCCCGTCTCGGGCCCGCGGCCGACACGGCCACCACCGACGAGCAGGCCTCGCTCAATGCGCTGATCTTCCGCAAGCTGATGCCGCTGCTGGTGCTCGCCTACGTGATCTGCTTCATCGACCGCACCAACATCGCGCTCGCCAAGAGCCACATGGCGGTCGACATCGGCATCTCGGCCGCGGCCTACGGCCTGGGCGCGGGCCTGTTCTTCCTGAGCTACGCGCTGCTCGAGGTGCCGAGCAACCTGGTGATGCACCGCGTGGGCGCGCGCTGGTGGATCGCCCGCATCATGATCACCTGGGGCCTGCTGTCGGCCGGCATGGCCTTCGTCACGGGCGAGACCTCGTTCTACGTGATGCGCGTGCTGCTCGGCGCGGCCGAGGCCGGCCTGTTCCCGGGCGTGATGCTCTACCTGAACTACTGGTTCGGCCGCAAGGACCGGGCGCGCGCCACCGGCTACTTCCTGCTCGGCGTGTGCATCGCCAACATACTCAGCGGCCCGGTCGGCGGCGCGCTGCTGCAGATGGACGGCCTGCTGGGCTGGCACGGCTGGCAATGGATGTTCGTGATCGAGGGCCTGCCGGCCGTGGCGCTGGCCTTCGTGGTCTGGCGCAAGCTGCCCGACGGGCCGGCCGATGCGAGCTGGCTCACGCCTGCGCAGGCCCGGGCAATCGAGCAGGGCCTCGCCGCCGAACGCGCCGAGGACGCCGCCCATGGCCAGGTCGGCGAATCGTTCCGTGCCTGCCTGGTCGACAAGCAGATCTGGCTCGCGATCTTCGTCTACTTCTGCCACCAGATCAGCATCTACACGGTGATCTTCTTCCTGCCGAGCATCATCGGCACCTACGGCAAGCTCACGCCGCTGCAGATCGGCGCGCTCAATTCGCTGCCCTGGGTCGCCGCCGCGGTCGGCGCGATCGCGCTGCCGCGGCTCGCGGTCACGCCGCAGCGCGGGCGCCTGCTGCTGCTGATCGGGCTGGTCGCCATGGCCGTGGGGCTGGGCATCGCGGCCTTCGCGAGCCCGGCCGTCGCGCTCGCGGGCTTCTGCCTCACGGGCTCGATGTTCTTCGTGGTGCAGTCGGTGATCTTCCTGTTCGCTTCCTCGCGCCTGGCCGGCGTGGCGCTCGCGGGCGGGCTGGCACTGGTCAACACCTGCGGCCTGCTGGGCGGCTTCATCGGACCGTCGGTGATGGGATGGATCGAGCAGAGCACGGGCAGCACGAAAAACGGCCTGCTCGCGATGGCCGTGCTGCTGGTGCTGGCCGCATTGGCCAGCATCGGGATGCGCCAGGGCCGCGAATCGCGGCGTTGAAGGACCAGGAACTCAGAGCAGCACGATGTCGTATCGTTCTGCTGCAAGAATTTTCTGCTTATCCATCAATAGGTTAGCGGTCTCTTTTGCATCTTGGGTCGCCTTACCCACCCAGCTAGTCACCCACCGTCGGTGCGACGCTATGGAACCAAAAGATCCACGTTGGAAAACTACCTGCATCTTCGATTCTCATCGAAGTTGGCCTCATGTCGAGTACGTGGATTCGGTCGTTGAAGACCGCCTTGCGTCCACTGCTCACCTCTCAAAGCGGTCACACCTCGATCGCAGCGTGCAGCCGCGGCAGGCTGATTCGGTGGAGGCGTAGGCAGGCGAAGTCCGGCCTGTGCGGATCGCCTTGCGTCGCCGATAGACGTCAACCACTTCCGCAGCATCGAGAAGCCGAACTTGATGCGAACGCATCTTGCGATTTCTTCCAAGGATGGAAACGAAGGCGTAGGGCTTGACCGCCTCGCCCGTCTGAACCTCGATGGCGACCCGCTGCGCCGACAATTGAATGATATCCGTCAGATAAGGCCTATCCTGCCGGCGCGTCTTCAGTTCGACGAGCACCAGCGATCCCCCTGGGAGCCGGTACACCCGATCCACCTTCGCGACAAGGCGGATGGGCTCCGCGATGCGAAAGAGCTTCTCCATATAGACCAGCTCGGCATTGGCCAGTTCTTGCGGTCGCGAAGCGCGCTCGCAAGATGTGTGGCGGCGCGTCCATTGCCGCGCCAGCCACAGCGCGAATACCAGACCGGCAAGGACATACACGGCAGACAAAGTCATGACGACCTCCTGTCGCTCAGCGACCTTTCACACCGTGCAACCACGACGCACAGCATGCGGCGCACCCCTGCCACGATCACAGGTGATCGCGCCATGATTCGGCAACCCACTGGGGCCACCCAGTAGTACGCGGCGACCAAGCCTCTCCCCCAGCGCCGTCGCAAGAGCACGGCGTCACGGTATGCACGAAGCACCTGTGTCTCCCGCGCATCCGGGCCGAACACGAAGGTGGCCACAAAACACCGGCGATCCGCCGTTGCCGCCAGGCCCTCCTCCAAGTACCGCTGGTGGGCCGCCTGCCCTCGGGCCATGGCTTGTCGCTGCTCGGGCGTCGCCTGGTCACCATATAGATGTGCAAGCTGCACCCTCTTCTCGCAGAAGCCCATTTCCGCAAGTTCCGTGGCGCTCACCTCATCACGCCGCGCGCATCTGCGTCTTGGCATGGCCACCTCACTCTTCCAGGCTGGGCCCGAACACGTCGTTGGTTACGGTCGCGGACCTCGACGCTTCGCTGGCCGCAGGCGGAGGTACCTGCCTCGCCTCATCCACGGCAAACACACCGTACTGCGCCAGCAGTCCGTCATAGGCCAGCACACGCAGCCGGTTCACGCGCTTGGCCCCTTGCGGAAAGCGCACCAACTCGTCGTACAGGCGCGGGTTGTCAGCACGCGCCAGCTCGAACACCAGCCGTATCGGCTTCGGCTCGTTCTGAGGACGGAGATTCATACAGCCTCCCCTGCCCCACGATCCCGGCCTGGGGCCATGGCGCTGGCGGCATAGTTCTGGCCCGCGATCTGGAAACCTCGCACGTTGGCAAACATGGGTTCCTTGACCTCGTGAATCCGGTGCTTCGGAAACGCCGCCTTCACAGCCTTCTTGAACAGGAAGGCGCCACCGCCCACCAGGATGATGTTCTGCAGGCTCTCCGGGGTCTCGATCCACTGGCGCATCGTGGAGACCGCCTGCTGGGCCACGCTCTCGGCCAGCGGCAGGTGCTTTTTCATGTCATAGGGTTTCTGAAAGATCACGGGGGCTTTGCCGGTGCGTAGCGCCAGATCAATGGCATCGAAATCACGGTACGGTGTGCCGATGTCCTTGGATATCTCGGCCGCCAGCAGGCGCAGTACGTCAGACATACCGCGGTTGATCGAGTGCGATTGCTTTTGCATCAGGCGCATGCCGCGGGTGACCAGCCAGTCGAAGGTGCGCGAGCCGGGGTCGATGACCAGACTCTGCTCGTTGCCGATGGTCTCGATCTTCTGGTGTTCGGCCGCGTAGTGAACGAGCGCGCCCTGCGGTTGGGCCACGGCCATCGCCTTGGCCACCGTCACAGTCTTGCCGCCGCCGACCTGGTGGCTGCCGACCATGGCCTTCTCGAGCGCTGCCTTTTTCAGGGTGAACAGCGCCACCGGCAGCCCGACGATCAGCAGGTCGATATGGGACACCTTCATCATGCTGAGCGCGCCGCGCAGCAGCGCCATGTACTCGGGCGACTCGGTGTACTCGTCATGCAACTGCTTGGCGCGGAAGGTGTCCGCGGCCAAGCCGACATCCGGCCCGACCTCGTAGAACAATGGGCCGACTGGGATGCAGACGGTCTTGCGCCGCTCGCTGGTCGGCCATTGCGGCGTCTCGCCGCTGGATGGATAGGCGATGGAGGGAAAGCTGGCGCAACGGATTTCGGCCTCTGTGACGCCGGTGACGAACTTGGTGTTGCCCGATCCGACATCCACCGCTCTGACGATCAATTCCATGATGGTGCTCCAAGGTGAGGAAACATGACGGCCAGCATCGGCAAGGCGGTGCGGCCACGCCACCCGCAATTCGCACGAAATGACCCGGGTTTCGGGATCAGGTGCCGCCGCCTGTCACCGGAGTGAAGGAACAGTGGCATTGCAATGACGCCAGACCCGGACTCAAGCCGCTGCGAACTGCGTGTGTGTCACCACGGTCTCATCGCACTGGCAGTCGTCAACCCTGGTTGCGCGCCAATCAGGCGCCCTTCGTGCAGATGCCCGGCAAGGGCTTGGGAATCCCGTCCGGGACCAGAGGCAGGACTTTCGCCCGTCAAGCCCGCATGCAGCCTTGCTCTGCGATCTTGCGGGACACTAAATTGCCCCTATCACGCCGTCGCGTGCCCACAAGCGCCACCGGCAAGGCGCTTTCCCATGCCGTCGCATTGCCACGCCGGCATTGACCATCAAGCCCTTTTCGTCATCCACTAGAGGCTCCCGAGGGCCATCCTTGGCCCGCTCCATCGCGGAGCAACAGGCGTCGCAGTCGTTACCTGCCCTTGCAGCCCCGGCCCAGAGCCGGGGTGGCCGTCGCCCCCGAGGCGACCGCTCCGAGGTTTGTTTCGTAGAGCATGTGCCTCGACCTTTGCCAGCCCTTGCGGCTGGGCGCTCACAGAAGCGCGTCGAGGCCGTCGATCTCCCGGCCCGGCACCCGATGCCGGCTCCCGATCCCGCCATCACCCGAGCATGCGTATTTCACGCCGCCAGCGGCTGTGCTTGCCCTCATGGGCTCCCCGCTGGTTTCCGCTCAAACGCCCGACACCGCCCTGGACTTTCGGTCAGGGGTGGACCCATGCGGTCGGATGGCGCTGCGAATTTCAGGATTGATCCACCAGTAGGCGCGAGACCCGATCTCGCCGCCGACGCGGCTGCCTGCCCTTGAGGCAACAGCGCGTCACACCCCTCCGTGGTCGCAGAAATGCGCGGACGGAGCCGGATCACATGTTTTCATTTTTAAGACCGACCGAGCTGGCCCGTGCAAGCGCATGGCTGGCGCAACCCTTGGGTCGGCGGCACGCGGTGTGGTCCCGCGTGCCGCCGTGCTTGCCTGACCACCCGCTCCAGCGGATGACGGAATCCGTCGCTGGGGTTGGACCTCCCGGATTCCTGACAGCGCGCCGTTCGGGCGGCGCGCCGACCCCTCACCTGGAAAGCACGATGACGACACCCTCAACCCGACAGGCCGATTCGGTCAGCCCAGGACGGATCCCCGGCATGGATCGGCTGCGCCCCCAAGCCTGGGCGGGCAAAACGCCCCAGGAAATACTTGCCCGCCTGCGTCCAGGCCATGCCGATCCGCTGCGCGTGCTGGACACCCTGATCGATCTGTTCAACACGCGGCACACGGCACGCGAGAAGACCGTCTCGCACAAGACCCGTGCAGAACGAGCGCGCTTTCTGCGGCGCTTCTTCCTCGACCTCCAGCGCAAGGCCGGCTTCCACACCATGCCCGACCCACGCAACCTGGGACAGAAGCACCTGCATGCGATGGTGCAGGTCTGGCAGCGCGAGCGGCTGGCGCCTGCCACGATCCAGACCTATCTGAGCTTTCTGCGGGGGCTTGCGTCCTGGCTGGGAAAGCCGGGCTTCGTGCGGCCACCGGCTCGTTATGGCCTGAGCCTGGAGGAATACGAGCGCCACGAAGTGGCGCAGCGCGACAAGAGCTGGGGCGCGCATGGCGTCGATGTGGAAACGGTCCTCGCCCAGCTTGCTCAGTTCGATGCGCGGATCGCGGCTTCGATACGGTTGATGGACGCGCTGGCGCTGCGGCGCAAGGAGTCGGTGATGTTCCGTCCCTTGGAGCACGTCGTGCCGTTCGAGCAGACCGGCCTGCCCCTCGAAAGCCGCAAGGCGGATGAGTATGTATGGATCAAGGGCAAGGGCGGGCGCGTGCGCTGGGTGCCGCTGGAGACAGACGGTCAGCGCTCGGCGGTGGCACTGGCACGTTCACTGGTCACGGGCCGCGACGCGCACATGGGCGATCCCGCCCTGAACCTCAAGCGCAACCTGCGCCGGCTCGACTACGCCCTGGAGAAATTCGGCATCACCAAGCGGCAGGCAGGCGTCACGGCCCACGGCCTGCGGCATGGCAATCTGAACGATTTGTATGAATCGCTTTCAGGTGCACCATCGCCCGTGCGCGGCGGCGGCTGTGTGGACGCGAATTCGGATCGGGCTGCGCGACTGGCCGTATCAGAGAGAGCTGGCCATGCCAGGCAAAGAGCCGCTGGAGCCTATATAGGCCAAGCATCGCCGACGCAAAGCGCAGGCCGCAGGCAATCCGCCGACGGGCCGGAAGCCAACCCGCCAGCCTGACGCTTCAGGCGGCGCGCAGATCGGCTTCGGTCTTGCCGCTGGCCAGTGCCTCGGTGAACCACTTGGGCTTGGGGCCGAAGCCCGACCATGCGTGGCCCGCGTCGTCCTTGTACTTGATGCGGCCTGAGGCGCGCAGGGTCTTCGAGCCCTTGGCCTTCGTCACGCTGGTGCGGGCCTTGCGCTTGGCAGCATCCAGTCCCAGGTCGGCGGCGGTGATGCCATAGTAGGCAATGGCTTCCTTCATACGGCCCACCACGCCAGCCTTCTCGTCTTCGCGGAGTTGATCCCGCTCCTTTTGCAACTTGGCGATCTCGGCGTCGATTTCCTGGGTCGTGCGTTTGGAAGATTTGCGAGCCATGGCAGCCTTTGTGATTGGAATGCGTTGGAATGCGTGATCGTGCGAGGCGAGTCAAACACCCAGACCACAGGTCAAGTCTATAGCAGGCCCTCGGAATCAAGTCGCGGGCGACACGTCGAACGCCTCGTCCGGGTAGATCGCAGGACCGCGTGGGTCAATGGGGTCTTGCTGCATTTCTTCGGCCTCGTCCTCGGACAGGCCATACCGCGACAGCGCGGCACACCGCGCCAGCGTCTCGGTGGATTCGGCTACCTGCCCGAAATGAACGGCATGCCCGTTGCGCGTCACGCGCACGTTCCATTGCTTCATGGTCATGGCGCGCACCCCTCGGCAACGGATTCCAGCTCCGGCTCCTGGCGCTCGGCGTCCTCGTGGCTAAAACCGAAGCGCGCCCAGGTGCGTGGATCGACCTCGATGGGGCCGCTGCGCTTGGATTCCAGATTGACGACGACACCGTGCGCGGACAGCCGCCCTTTGGAGAACAACTCATAGAGCAGTTGCGCGGCGTAGCGCACCGCCACGTCGTTGACGAACAGACCCTGGGAGGCCAGCGACATGCGCACTGAGCAGGACGGCTGGTTGTTCTCTGGCGCGGCGGCGTCGAGCAGTTCGGGGAAAAGTTCTGTCACGCACGGCAGGCGTGGGCCTTGCCCCTTCCACGATGCCGCGCTGCTCTGCGGCTCGCCCAAGACCACCTGCGCGGTGGACTCGGTATTGCCCAAGTCGAGCCAGTAGCCGTAGCGATTGGCGTCACGCCACGCGAGCTGGTGCAGCACTTGCCGCGCCGAGCGGCTGTCCACGCAACTGACCAGCACATCGGCGCTGGCCGCGTACCGGTGGCCGAGCACGAATTCCTCGTAACGCATGGGATGGGTCTCCCAATCCAGCCCATAGAACTGGTTCAGGCGATGGATGGTCACCAACGCCTTGTGCTTGCCGATGTCGGCGGCACTGTAGAGTTGCCGACCCACGTTGGCTTCGCTGACGCGGTCCGCGTCGAATGCCTTGACGTGCAGGCCCATCGGATGGCCCAGGGCGCGCATCGCAATGTCCAGGCGGGCGAGGCAGGTGGCCATCTGCGCGCCGTTGCCGCCCACACCCACCAGATGCACCGCCACGCGGTGCTCCAGCAGCTTCGGATGAATCAGGTGTTCCACCAGTACCTCCAATCGAATGTCCTGCACCCAGTCTCTCGCGGGAACGCTGGTGTTCAAGGCAGATGGCGATCCCGCCAGCGCCAGAGCACGCGCTGCATCCAGCCTTCGCCGCGCGGTGCCACAACCCCCTGCTCCTGCCATTCGCCTTGCGGCTCCCGCCAGGGGTGCTTGTTGAGCGGCACGTAGAGGCCATTGATCACCAGCCGGAAGCAGGCCGAGGGCCGTGGCCGGTCGAGCAGGCCGAAGACCCCCGCCACCTTGATGCCCTGATCTTCGCGGTCGTCTTCGCCCGACCAGAAGGCCGGTGCCCGGCCATGCGTGTGCAGGTCCACCGCGACCGTCTCGTCGTCGGCCATGGCGGGACGCCGATAGCGGATATGGACAGGCGAGGTCTGCTCGGGCTCGCACATCGCCAGCCGCAACTGCCCGGTGCGGCGCGAATAGATCAACACCCCGGCGGCTTCATTGGGCAGGCTCTCCCGGCTCGCCACCACGAACGCTTCGATCAAGCGGATGGGCAGCACGCCAAAGCTGAACCGCAGGTACTCCGCGACCTCGCCATAGGGCAAGCGCATGGGCAGTGAGCCGTGGCCTAGGGCCGCGATGCTGTCGAGCCAGTCGAGCCGGGTCTGCACGAACCACCCGTTGCGCGCCACGATGATGCGCTGGCCGTTGCCCATGTCCGGCAGCGCGCCGAAGCGCGGCGCGGCGATCACCGGGCAGGCAGCGAGCAGGGCTTGGTCTCTCGGGTCCATCGTGCCCATCATGTGGCCTCTGGTTCGCCCAGCAGTCGGCCCAGCGTGGTCTTGGCATCGACCAGCACCCGCTCGGGGAAGCGCGTGAAGGCTCCATCGAGCATGTCGCGCCAGAAGGCGTAGGCACCGGCCCGGTAGCGCAGCAGCTTGCCCGCCACGTTGGGGTGCGTGAAGTAGGAACGCAGGAAGGCGTCGTTCCAGGCGCTGATCTTCTCCACGGTCGTGCCATTGGGCACCGGCACATTGCCCTGGCAGATGTGGCCCTTACCATCGACATTGAAGTACGGGGCCTGGAACAGCGGCGTCTGCGGCATCGGGCGGTTCTGGCCCTTCACGGCCCAAACCCTCCAGACCTTGCTGGCGGCGGCGAAGACCAGCCCCGGCTGCGGCACCGTCTCGCCGCGCTCGCGCCCGCCAAACGCTTCGGCCTGCTCCGCGCCCACCCTGAACGCCACATGCCTGCGTGCCGGTGGCACCCACCACACCAGCAGGTCGCCGTGGAGGTACAGCACCGTCTCGGGCAGAAAGCCGCCGTGGGCCGCGCGCTGGAGTAAGGCCCCAGCCAACTCCCTTGCCGCCTGGGCGGTCATGGCCCGGCCCGCGCCGATCACGGGTGCGCCATCCACGGTCGTGACCTCATGCACCGTGGCCAGGGCGCTGCCCGAGCGCCCGTGGTACAGCAGCACCGCCTGATCCAGCTCCAGCACGTTGTCCGTGGGCGTCTGAATGGAAAACTCCGCCTCGTTCATAGGGACTACCTCCTATCTGTATGAAGTCAGTGTCCGTGGCACAGGGCGTGGATCAAGCGGTCGATCAGCGCGATGGCCTCGAAGCGCTGTCCCATGCGCAGGAACCAAGCTTGCAGCGCGCCGGGGTCGTCCAGCGGGATGAGCACCTCACCCATGCGGTCGCAGTACTCGGACTGGTGCGCCAGATTGAGCAAGTCGTCGTAGATGCGCGTGGTGACGTCGCCCTCTTCCCAGGACAGCACCGCGCCGAAGCCGATGTACTCGCCGTCGATGTCGGGATGGAAGTCGTCGGTGAGCGTCAGGCGGGACAGCGCCAGCGCATCGGCGGCGATCTGGCGCTGGTGCGGGTCGGTCAGCGTCCTGGCGGCGCGGCGCAGGCTGCATGGTCGCCATGCCTGGGTGCACTCGCGCCCTCCCGCATTCTTGTCGGGCCGCACCAGCCAGCGGCGCGCCCACTCGGGATAGGCATCGTCCAGCATCCTGCGCGTAACCATTTCCTCGCGCATGGCTTCGCGGTCGGCGTCATCGCTGTCCTCGCACATCATGTCCAGCGCCGCCTCCTCATCCATTTCCCCCTGCCAGTACACGTAGGACGCCACGTCATCGGCAATGTCCGGGGTGAACAGGGGATACACATAGCGGCCCTGCTGGCGCAGCACCTGCAACACCGTGGCCCCCAGGTGCGGCATGGCTTCGTTCAACGCCTCCAGGCTCCGGCCCACCGGCCACTCGGCCTCGCGGTATTCGCACCAGTACACGTCCAGTTGGGCATAGGGGGCCGGCTGCCCGCTGCGCATGGCCGGATGGTGGCCATGCTCGTCGAGCACGTTGATGGCGAAGCGCGGCTCCAGGCAGTGCAGCGGGCCGATCTGGCGCTTGATCCAGGCGTCGATGGCACGCTGACAGGCTTTGAGCGGGTCGGCCTCGCCCTCCGGCAGGTCATCTTCCCGTACCGCGCCCGATGCGATCAGGAAACGGCACAGCGCCGCGTTCGCGCTGGCCTGGGACGTGGAAGCGACCGCCGACGGAATGCCGGGTTGCAGGCTGGGCAGCGCCAGCATGGGAGCGACAGGCATGACCGTGGCCCTCAAGGCAGCGGGGTGAGCATTTCGCTGGTGACGCTGGCGCGCTGGGCTGCGCCTTCGTGCCGGTGCTGTTCCAGGGTCTGGCGGGCAAAGCGGCTCCACGCTGCCGAGCGCTTCGCCACGGGGCGCTGCGACACGGCACGGGACAGCTTGGCCGTCGCGCTGGCCGGGCCGGTCAGTTGGGTCTGAACGCAAGCCAGCAGCGCCGCAAGGCGGGGGCCGGGCTGCTCGGCCTTGCCCGTGCCCTTGGTGCCCACGGCCTTGCGGAACGTGAAGTCCTGCCGCCCGTTGGCGACCGAACCTGCTTCGACCTCGGCGCTGACCAGTTCGGGGTACTGGGCGCTGTAGAGGTCGCGCACTTCGCGGGGCGCGAGCCCGGGCACATCCGGCAGCAGGATGCCGTTGTAGGTGAAGGTGCGGACGATGGGGGTGACTTCAATGGCCATGGGTTGGGCTCCTTGGGGGATGAACGCGGCAACCGCCGTGATTGCCATGTGTTCAGTCTCCCGCTGCTGATGCCCCGATCAAGGGTGCCCGCCGACTTACCCGAACAGGTCGAAGGATTCGCCGCCAGCGGTGGCGGCTGCGGCAGGTGCCGCGCCCGCCACTGCGGCCTGCGAGGCATCGTCCTCCCCCTCGTCATCCGCCCCGTTGCCCAAGGCGGATACCGCCGGGGCCGTCACGGGCTTGGCCGGTGCGGACTTGGAAGCACCCGCCTTCACGATGGCGTCACTGGCCTGCTTGACCGATACCGCCTTCGCGGCCTCGATCACTTCCTTCGTGGCCTCGGCCTGCTGCGCCAGGCTCTGGCGCACCTCGCGGTAGCCGCGCAGGGCTTCGATGAAACCCGCGTCGAACTCCTGCGGCGTGGCCGTGAGGCTCAGGGGCTGCGTCAGCCCAGGCTCGCCCGCGTCCTGCCGGGGCTTGGGGATTACGTTGACCGTCAGGCGGCCGGATTTCTCGTCGGCGCTCACCGTCATCGTGAGCGTGGCGCTGCAAGCCAGCGTGAACAGTTCCTCGAACATCGTCATTTGAAACTCCTTGGTGGAATGAGGGACATGGCCCCATGCGAGGCCGTCCAGACCATGCTAGAACCCGGCTCCCTGGTGTCCAGGGGCCGGTCGGCGCGTCAGGCCAGCGCAGGCTCGGGCTGCAAGGCCGGTGTGGCCTCGGTGCTCTCGGCCTCATCCGCTGCATCGGCCAGGATCGGCTGACGCGGGAAGCGCATCACGGCAGGCACCGTACCCTGGTACGCAAAGCCCGGCACCTTGAGCAGGGCCGTGATGAAGTCGGGCTTCTTGCCGCCGCGTGCCACCTTGAAGCCCGAGCCCATCGCCTTCTTGAGCCCGACTTCTTCGGCAAGGCACTCCAGTTCGCTCATCGTGAACAGGTCGAGGAACTCCTTGTTCCACTGGAAGTACCGCCCTTCATCCACCTGGGCATAGTTCAACAGCAGTTCGAGGTCGGTCACAGTGACGCCGAACGCCGCCGAGGCGGTGGCGGCTTGCAGCAGCCGCTCCAGTTGGGCCTCGGGCGCGGCAGCGGCCCGTTGCAGCCCGCCCCGCACGCCGAACCCCGCACCTGCGGCTTGACCAGCGAGCCGGTCGAAGGCGTTGCGGAACTGCGCCTCGCGCAGATCGGCCCCGCGACCGGCCAGCGCCAGCGCGATCAGCACCCGCTGGCTGCACTGCGGCTGCGCCATCAGGGCCTTGGCCAGCCACTTGCGCCACTCCATGACACGGTGGCTGACGACACGCTGCGGTGTCTGGTTCGTGGGCGCGGCAGCCGTGGGCTTCTTGCCGGTGGGCTTGGCTGCGCCTGCCTTCACCGCGCCCTTGCCCTGCGCTTCGTCCTGCGCCGCCTGGGCATCGCGCTGCGCTTTGCGCCACAGGACAACCTTCTGGCTGTTGCATGCGGCGTCGAAGCACAGCGAGCGCGTGACCTCGCCATAGCTGCCCGGCATCGCGGATACCGCGCAGCCGAAGGACTGGCATCCCTGGCAGGAGGTGTACTGCGGCGCGCCGACGCCCAGGTCGCCCTCGGCGCTCACGGGAAGCGGCGCGAAGCCATCGCCGGCCTTGACGATGCGGATGACTGGGTATTCATCGCGCAGCGCATTGGCTCGGGATTCGATGGCCGGCTGGGTCAGTTCCTCGAAGTGGCTCGGGTGCTGGCAGTAGCCCTCGCCCAGGGATTCCGCGAACAGGCCCGACTGCCGCGCCGAGTTGTGCGGACAGCCGCCGCATTGCGCGGTGTCGAAGATCGCTTCGGCCAGCCGCCGTGCGTAGCGGCCCAGTTGCGCCTTGAGCACGGCCACCGGCACCTTCTGTGCCACGATGCCTGTGAGCACGCTGTCCTGCTTGTCCGGGGGAATGCCCGAGAGCAGTTCGGCGTGGCCGAGCTGGATGGTGCGGGTGGTGAGCGCCTTGAGCACGGCGGGCGTGCAGGCCAGCAGCGCCAGCCGCCGCTCCAGCACATCGGGCGACCAGCCCATGAGGCGGGCGGCTTCCTCCTTGTCGCCACGCTGGCGCAGGAGCTGGCGCTGTGCGGCGTGGGCCTCCTCTGCGGGCGACATCGCGGCGCGGTGGTAGTTCTCGATCACCGACATGGCCTCGGCCGTCTCGTCGTTCGCGTCCTTGATGACCACCGGCATGTCGTAGCCGTCGCCGAACACGTTCTTCGCGGCGCGCCAGCGGCGTTCACCGGCGATGATTTCGTAGAGGTCGGTGCCCGGCACGGGGCGCACGACGATGGGTTCGAGCACACCGACGGCGCGGATGCCCTCCTCCAGTTCCGCCATCTCGGCGGGGTCGAAGTATTCGCGGGGGTTCTTGCCTTGGACGATCTTACGGATCGGCAAGGTGGGCTGGCTCGGCTGGGTGGGGTCGGTCATGGTGCCTCCTGTCTGCATCGGGTGGGATGCAGTCATGCTCTCGCCGCTCCGCCTCCCTTCAAGAGGCTCGCCCTCGCCATCAGGCGGGAACCCGTCCAAACGGATCTTCGACCACGCGGTGCTGACGCTCAATGGCCACCACGGCGAACTGGCCTGGCCCAGCGGCCGGCGCGAGGCTCTGTCGCTCGATCCCGGGCGCGCGCTGCGCCCCGAGTTCCAGCGGCTGGTGCATCAGCACCTGAACTGAAGTCTTCCGACCGCCAGCGCAATGCGTGTCACGCCCGCAGCCGCAGAGCGTGCTGCTGCATCAGCGCCGCATAGCGCGCGCTGACCGACTCACTGTCCGTTCGCGATCAGGTACGCGTCGAGGAACCACCTGGCAGGAACTCGCCTTCCCCAACAGGCGGCCACTCCATCACACGGCAAGGAGGAGCCGAGTTCGCTTACGGAATCGTGAGATAGCCCCCGCCCATGAACCAAGCATCAGCGGCCAACGCGCGATAGGTCGCATATTGCCAGCTGTTGGGCCGTACCGAATGCAAGTCACGCTCGTCATTTAGAAACTGCTGGATCGCAGGCACGCCACCGCGACTTGACTGCAGAGCCAGCCTGTCGCGAAGGATCGGCAATTCGTCATTGGCGTTGGTTGTGAACGTGGTCGCCAGCCCGCACACGTCGAAGTGCCGCCGAACGCGATCTTGATCCACAGTGGTCCACGCAGTTGGAGGGCAGGCATCGAACACCAGCACCGGCGGTGGCCCGGGGTTGAGCGTTGCGCGCACCCAGGGTACGTTCAGCAGATGCTGGTCGAAATAAGGATGGAAGGTCTGTTGTCCGGCCGTGGCAGGATACTTCGCGCGCTTCTTGTCATTGCAGAAATGACATGCGGGCACCAGGTTGGACGGCAGAATGGACAAGTCGGGATAGCGTGACTTGGGCAGATGGTGGTCGCAATGGGCGACGCTGCCTACACCGCACAGCGGACAACGGTTGTTCGGTGCCGCGCTGCGTATGCGGTCATAGACCGCGCGAGCCGCGCCGCTCGTCTTGCTCAGATGCTCCTCGTAAAGTCCGGTCAGCTCCGCCTTGGTGACACCGCCAACCGAGGGCCGGCGCTCGACGTGGTGGAGCGAGGCCGCCGTAGCGTTCGCATGATAGGTCACCCCAGAAGCAGCGAGGCTGGCACCAATTGCCGTCAGGCGGGCCTGAAGGCCAGGATCTGTCGTGGCGCCCAGGCACAGCGCGAACACACTCGCCTGCGTGTCGGTAGGAAGAGGCAAACTTCGCATGTTAGGCCCCCTCGCCTGCCGCGTCGGGTGGAGACGGAGGCACCATGCTGAGTGCGCGAGCCAACGATCGCGCCTCGCCTCCGAGTCGGCCGCCGAATCGCGCTATGGCCTGTTCATATCCGCCTTGTTGCACTGCGTCGCTGATCAAGCGGTGAAAGCCAGTCTGGACAACCTCCAGTCCGAACACCTCGCGGGTGAGGATTCCGACGTTTTCGCCAAAAGTCTCAAGCTCGGGCCGGTCGACGCGCGCGGAGTGGCCCGAGCGGTTGAGCACCCATGCACAAGAACCAGGCACTTCCTGCAAAACGACCGGCGAGTGCGTCGCAATGATGGCCACACCATTGCGGTTAACCAGTAGCTCGCTCAGCGCACGCACAAACGCGGATAGCAGCGACGGATGGAGATGCCCTTCGGGCTCGTCAATGAGCACCAGCGACTTCTCCTCGACAAGTTCGACGAGCAGCGTGATCGTCAGCAAGACAACACTATGGCCCGAGCTCAGTCGCCGAAACCACTTGCGCGTGCGATCTTCCCAGCCCTCACCTGTGTCATCGATGACGCTCCTGGCATTCGCATCAAGAAACAAGGGGTCGGCCTCGAGCAGTTCGACCGCTTTCAGCCAGCGACGCCGACGCGCGGCACCGCGACAGGCGACTATGCCTTTCAAAAAATCCCGAGAAAGCTCGGGACGCCCCTTGATGCTCAGCTCCGACTGCCCATCATCATCGACGCCACTTGGTTGAACATCCGCTGCGGACTGCCGGATCAGGCCAATGTATTCGTACCTCACCGCCAGTTGAGTATTCGCGGGCACCAGCGGGCCGTACTCGTCGAATGGACTGAACGAAACCGTCACCAATCCGGCAAAGTCATGGCCCCTACCCGGGGACGGATTGACGTACCCGAACGGACTGTTGAACCCGAGAGGATTCAGCGGCCCCAATTCGCCTACCGCACCTCCATCGCGCGACTGCAGGCCAAGAAAGGCCCGCGACAAATAGTCGAAGCAGCGCGTCTTGCCGACGCCGTTCCGTCCGATAACGACGTGGACGTTGGTCGGTGGACTGGATTCGGGCGTGACCTGGAAATCGAGTCGCGGCGGAGCGTCCAAGGTACGCGGATCCTGGGGAAACGTGTAGCGAAACGCGAACGCGGTCAGCACGACATTGCCGAGCGCGAGCCGGTGGAAGCGATTGCGCACTCGGTCGATATCGATATCGCGCAGCAGTGACCGCCGCAAAACTTCCTCGGCGGCATATTCCTCGAGCAGTGATGGGTTCCGCGCCATGTCACGCATTGCAAGGAGGTACTCGTCCCGCAACTGCTCGCCGAGTTCGTTGAGCTGTTCGTAGTAGTTCTCGGTCTGGCCCATCGAGAACCACGGGGCTTCGAGCCTGGAAAACACGGGGTCGAGCAATGCCGAGCTGACGGCAGACTCAGAGGTCATCCCCGCCCTGGCAATCTTTACGTTGCCAATATCGATCCGCCGGCGGTCTTCTGTGACCACGATCACATGGAACTGCGTCACCCAGGTGAACCAGTCGTTCCAATTGTCTCGGCCGAGGAGTACCTCATTGCCGCTGCTTGGGGCAGAGGTCGAATCGACGACCCTGAATGACAGCATTCCTTCTCCCTATATTTTTCCAAGAACAGCCATCACAACGGCATCTTTGCTTCCTCGCTTCGATTGAAACACCTCAGCATGGGATGCGATTTTTAGGGGCAAGCTCAAAGTGATTCGCTCAGAGCTTCCCTAGAAGTCGAATTCACGGTTCGGACCTTGGGCCACATCGCCCCAGATCCTGTTGGGTAGCTCATGACGACTGAAGAAAACCAAGTGGTACAGCGGCCGATTTCCTTCGTCGCGCACCAGCGGCATGCGTCGGCTGATCGAAAATCCAAGGCCGCGCACCAGATCGCACCAGTAGTCAAAGAACGCCTCGTCTGCATCACCACGTACAAATGCAATCGGGTCGATATGATCCCGCCATCCAGGTGCTGCCGCATCGAAGCGCGCCCGCTCCGAGTTGTATTCCATCAGCACGTTTCGCCGCAGATCCATGGTGCTGAAATGAACCGCAAAATCAACAAACTTCAGCCGTGCCAGTTTCTCGATCACGCTGAACGACAGGTACTGGAGGTTGTAGGGATCGAGGTACGCAAGGCACAGAGCGCCCTTCGGAATCATTCCAAACACTTGATCCACCGTGGACTCGGCTGCCCCCAGCAAAGCTGTGGCCGGCGCACCCATTGCCTGCAACCGCTCCGCGCAGGCCGATGCTCGTGACGCGTCCAGGTCACCAACGAAACATGATGTGAAGGCCACTTTGTCGCGCAGCGAGTGCTGCCATGCGACCTGTGCGCCACCAGGACGGGTCATCGTTTCGCCTTTGACCTGAATGCGTCCAGGCCCACAGAACAGATCGACATAGACGCGCTGCTTGAACTTCTCGCGCGCTCTCCGTGTGCCTTCCACATACTTGGCCAGGAAGGTGTGCTTCATCTCTGGAACCCACCTGCCAACACCCTCGCCGGCCCGCCCGAATTCCACCGGCAGATGGGGCAAAGGGTCATCGTTGTGCGCGAGGGAAAAACTCACTGCCCACCTCTTTGCGGAGTGCGGAATAGAGCGCCCTGCCGGTTTCGTTCGATCCAATCCGTATCCCGCATGTATCGCGCAAGCCGCCGAACCGCCCCATCCTCCGATCGAATGACGATGTCCTTCTCACCGGACAACCGCTCAAGCGCGTCCTTGTACATGAGCGAGGTGCCCGGGGACGTATTGCAGGTCGAGGCATAAAGCTCGCCGATCTGCACCGGCTGTCCTCGCCCAAAAATATTCTCCGCGAGGTGCTGGGGCAACACATCGGCAGACAGGCTCTGCGCCACATCGTCGAACACGAATCCCCCTTCGAACTCCTGGCGGAACCCCATCATGTGGGTCGCAAGCATGTCAAGGCCCGCACCACCGTAGTGGATGGAATGGTTCTGGTGCTCCCAGTGCACCTGCTTCATCACATCCTGCGCACGCGGATGCCGCGAAAGATGGACAAGCCAGTACTCGCCTTGACCGCTCCCTTCTCCACGAATGAAGAACGGCGTGAAGTACTCAGCTCCACAATCTTTCACCAAGGCATGGTACAGAGCGGCTTGAATGAAGCGCCGCCAATCCGTCGAGTTCTCTTCCTTGATTTGCTCGATCGTTTTACCTCCCAACGCCGCACGGATGTCAATGGCCAGCTTTCCAGAAACCTTGTCCGTGAACTCATCGTTGGTGTAGGTGGCAAAAGCCGAGACATGGAACGTCAGGACCACCTCGCTCTTCGGTGATTCAGCAAATATCTTTTGAATCAGCGGCGCCGGCACATCGCTGTAACCATACTGATCCAGAAAGAAAAGCGCCGTGTGTGCTCGGGGGGTGTGAGCCTCAATCAACCGAAACACGGCTGGCGACGCCGAGACAAAGTCGTCATGAATGACGTGAATGGATTGGCCAACTTGTGCACCGTATCCTCTGTCATGCAAGACTTGCTTCAGGTGCGACAGTGCCTGAGCATCCTTGTCGATGAAGATGTACCGCACATCCAGATCGATGGGTTTCGTTCTCTGGGCGTTGACGCGGAGACTGGCCTCCCGGACGGCATCCAGCATACGCAGCGGCGAGCCAAGGATTTCCGTACCCAGCCCTTTGAGCGTGTAGAGACCGCCCCCGCAAAATCCATCAACCAACGTGATGCGGAGTCGCTCACGCCCGCGGGCATTGAGCGTTCGCTGCTCGAAGTACCGAATCAGGTAGCCAACCAGCACCTCATGCTTCGTCACACTGTGCGGATCGATCTCTGCCGGTCCGTTCCTCCAATCGTAGTGACTCTTTGCCAAGTGCAAGCCTTTCTGCGGTACTGAAGTCGATCGACACTACACCGTGTTTCCCGTGCTCGGAAACTGATCCCAATGCCGGCCGCCCAAAGAGCGGCCAGCCTTGCCTTTCCCGACAGCGGCGAGTTTGATCTCTGAACCATCACGCCTGACGATGTGAATCGGGGTCCGGCCCGTCACGGCGTCGGCGGCTTGCTCGATGGGCGCCCAGTGGCCCCATTGCTTGAAATGGAAGGCGACGCCGGCCGCATTGCATTGTTTGCGCAGATCTTCAGGCCATTGCGGATCCATGGGACGCGACCCTGGCCCCGACTCGCCGCCAGCGATAACCCAATCCACACGCGTGCCGCCCTCCCGTGCCTTCAACCACTGGCGCAAATCCAGGGGCCCGAGCAGAGGCTCACAGGACAGGAACCGGACTGCCGGCGTCTCGAACTCCAGAAGGTACTTCAGCCGTTTGCCTGCGGCATCCTGGTTTTCGACGGTCGCACCAAGCCAAACGTTGGAAGGCAGTTCATAGCCCTTTGGCAGTTGCTTGCGCACCAGGTGGATTCGCTTAGTCAGGAGCAGCCAATCAAGATGGGGCGTTGCCGCGATAAGGTCCAGAAGGCGAAGCCGATGCGGAACCAGATCCTTGCGGTTCTCGAATACATCCGCCATGGACGCACAAAACACGCGCCGTCTGGTCTTGCTCTCCCTGGCCTCCCGGTCCCACTTCAGGGGCTCCTTCCAATGGGCATCGCCGAAAAAGCGTCGCTCAGACTTTGCGCCCCAAACGTCTTCCCCCAGGCGCTTCGCCCAGGTTTCGGCATAGCAATGGTCACACGCATCGGACACGCGCACGCAACCCCACCATGGATTGAAGGTGTGGTGCGTCCACTCGATACGGGTGTCTTTTCCCATTGTTCACTCTCTTAATGCATCGTAACAATGCACTGGTTTTTTGTACAGCAGCGACATGCAGACATGGGAAGGCACCGAATTCGGAAATCGCCGCATCAAGCCCTCGCCCTCTCACATGACGTCGATGTGTTGATGGATTCTGTCCAGCAGCACCTCGAAGTCAGGCTGCCCCTGGTAGTACAGCGCGGCTGTCTTGCGATATTCCTGCGCGAATCGCTGACGCTGATCGGCGTCGGCCAGCAAAAAAGCAGGATTGCGGGCAATGGCTTGGTCATCGCCGGTTCGGAACCGCTGCGCCTTGCGCTCCTGGTAGGCCGGCGTCCTCATGAAGGCCTGGACCTCATCCAACTCCAGTAGGCAGTACACGTCGTAGTAATGCCTCAGGAAGTTGCCTGGGAACGCCTGGGCTTCATCGAGTCGGCGGTACTTGGTGGAGATCGTCTGCAGTTTCTCGACGAAGGTGTGCGTGGGCGCATAGCACGGCACGGCCACCGCGCGGTTGTCCCCCGCCGCGACCCCGCGCTCCATGGCTACATCCAGCGCCCACGACGAGATCGTGACGGGCCGGTTCGGGGCGGTGTCATCGAATCCGAGTTCCAGCAGGATGCCGTCCTTGACGCCAGCAAGCGCCGGGACACGCGGTGCGTAGATCATGCGGATGCCTGCGCTGCGCATCTTGTCGTCGTCGAACTGCATGTCGCGCTCAACACTGTCGATGCCCGGAATTCGAATCCTTGCTGCCAGCGCGTCGTAGTACGCCCGCCGTGATTCGACATGCGCCGGCTTGTCCTGGTTGCGCCCCGTCTTCACGTCCATGCCAGCGGGAGGTTCAATGCGGATGTCGATGTCTTCGGAGAAGCGGTGGATGACACCGAACCCCTTCGACAAGGACGTACCGCCCTTCAACTCGAACTGAAAGCCCTGCGCCTGAAGGCCCCACAGGCAATGCATGATCCAGTAGTCCTTCTCGACCAGCACGGGATCGACGCCGCGCTCGTCTGCAACCACCGACAGCAACTGATCGAAGTCTCGTCGTTCGTGTAGGAACTCAGCCATCCACCCACTCCCGCAGACGCTTGCGCGTGGCCACGCTGCCAAAGCTGTCAGCCGCGCGTTGCAGACGGGCGGGATCAAATGAAGGCAGTTTGCTGCGCGCCTGCCGCAAGACCGCATCACGGTCCTCAGCCAGTTCGTCCAGGTTGTTCAGCAGATCCACGTACAGGAACTCCGGCGTCAGCTTCCTGGGAAAGCGCGGCTTCATCCTGAAGTCGAACTGCCGATTGCCGAGCTTGAAGACGCCGTGGCGCTTGTGGTTGTAGACCAGCGTGCGGTTGTAGAGCTGGGTCGTACCCAGACCCACGGCGTTGTAAGCCGAGGGAGAGAACACCAGGAAATCTTTGTCGCGCAGGAACCCGCCCACCACTTGCTCATCGGCCGGCGGCAGTGGACCAAAGCTGGACTGCTTCGGAGCGTGGTACAGACCTTGGGCCAGCTTCTTCAGCTTTCCGGTAGCCACCAGTTCACGCAGATGCCGATCCACTGCCGTGGACAAGCCTGCAAGATCCTCCCTCCGGTAAACGCGCCCGGCTTGCAACTCGCCAGCAAGGTGTGCAGCCCCGCCTCGCAAGGAGACAACAGGAGATTGAGCAACGGCAGGCATGGCTAGTTTCTCATTGAAATTTCATGCATTTTACCGCTTTTCCACGCTCCACAGACATCGGGGGCAGCCCAGGCGCAGCTCGGACACCTATGCCACCGTGATTCGGCCATCGATCCAGACGCTTACCGGTTGACTTCGGATCGCCAGCGCCACAGATCTTGTGGCATTGCAGCCATACTGGAAATTCCCCTGCTTGCATTGCGTAAGCCCTCCCGGCCCAGCCGGGCGTCGCAGTCGTCACCTGCCTGAGAAAGGACAACCGCCCTTTCGCTTCATATCCCCCTGGGAACACTGCTCCCGTGGGGAGGGTGTTCCCGCTTTTTCTGGAGATCACCCATATGTCTCATCGCCATGCCCCCGCATGTCCCCTCTGCCCAGGTGAAGGTGCGCTACTCGGCGCGCTGGGCTTGCGTACCTGGTTCCGCTGCCGCCAGTGCGGCATGGACTTCAGCCGCACCCGCCGTCCGAGGCGCCCCGCCCCTGCTGCAGCGACTGCGTCACTGGAACGGCCAGCATGAGCCGCCACCTCCTGCACCTGATCCATCAGGGCCGCAAGCTCACCGTGGTGGCCGGCTACGACCGGCCTCTGCGTGAGCTGTATTTGCACGTGATCCACGACAACGATGCGGATCCCCATCAGGAGGAAGCGTTCGTCTACGACAGTCTGGGCGACCCTGGCCTGGATTGGACGGACATCAACACCGTGGCCGACAAACTGGCGAGCCTGGGCATCGAGCCTCCCGCCAGCCTGATCGAAGGCATCTTCCTGGATCAATGCTTCAACGTCGGCAACCGACTGGTCGAACACCACTTCGACCGGCCTTCGGTCGTTCTGCACGCGGGCTGAATACCCAACCCCGCGTACCGAGTCCGTCGACAGGCCGCCACCTGTCCATCCTCACCAGCGGTTGCCTGGTTTTCGTCAGCATCCTGGTGTGCGACCCGGCATGGCCGAGGTCGGCGCCTGCGCATCCCTGACCATTGGCGCAGTGACGGCGCTGCGGCGCCTGTTCGTCACCACGGTGCGGGCCCAGCCGCAACGGCTGGTCGCCCGAAGCATCGGGTGGATGCCACGGCATCTGCTTTTCCAATCCAACCCGGCGGGGCTCGCTCCGCTGGGGGGCGGGTTCTGCCCCAACCCTCAAGGAACCCGCCATGAACGTGACCCTGAATGCCGAGCAACGGCTGTACGTCATCCCCTGCGGCGATGGCTACACCTGCCTGGGCTTCGACAACGCGCGCAGCCATGCCGACCAAATCGCCGCCCGGCTGCAACGGCCTGACCTGGCCTTCGCGTCCAGCGACCACGGCTCGCTGGACGGCTACGCCAAGTACCAGGCCGCCATCGCCGCCTGGGGCCGTTCACAGCTGACACTGCAGACCTACTTCGACCCGGGCACCGATCCCAAGGCGGCCCGGGCGCTGGAGATCTGTCGCCGCGATGGCTGCAAGGTGCGGCTGGTGCAGGGCGACACCGCTACCGGCCGCTGCTGGCTGGACGAGCACGATGTGGTCGGCCGGATCGGCCGTTCTGGCGGCATGACGAAAGTGCCGTTGCTGATCGCGGCCGGCGCCGATGGTGGTGGCACGGCCATCTTGACGAATTGCCTACTGCGCCTGATCGACTGGGGATCGGGCCGCGACCTCTACCGGCACCCGGCCTATCGCACGCCCGACCTTACGATCCGCAAGGATCGTGACAAAACCGACCGGCCCTGGCAGCTGTTGCTTGACGGAACCGTCGTGGCCTGCTTTGCGGATATCGGCAAGGCGGGCGGCTACCTTGCCTTCATGTGCGGCGAGACCGTCGAGCCCCGTGTTTTCCAGTGAAGCCTGAACCGCAGGCCGCACGGCGGACCCGAGAGTCCCATCTTGGGCTTCGCTGTGCGCGTCAGCGGCGACTATGCGCTCGCGCGATCCAGGTGCCGGGCGAACAGCTTTTCGAAGAAGTCCACGATGAGCTGTCTCGAACGTGGCCCCACCGCGTAACGCCCATCAACGCGCTCAACATCCGCAAACTCGGCGGCTCCGAAACGATAGACCTCGTAGCCCTGCAGGCGCAGGCGGCGGTCTTCCGCAGCCATCTCTGCATACCGCGCCGGCGACGCCACCTCTCCATTGGCGAAATGGTGCTTGCCATCCACCTCGACCACGACACGGACGCCATGCCCCAGAAGGAGCAGAAAGTCCATGCGCTGCCTCGCGAGAACGCAGCCGGCGCCACGCTCCGACGCCGTCCTGGGGTCGTAGTGCAGGTAGACCTGAGGAATCAGCGCCGGCAGCTTGTCGCCCATGCTTCGCGCGAAGTGAGCGTAGTAGGCCTCAAAGATAGCCACTTCGCCCGGCGACTGGGCGGCGTGAACCGCGGCGCGCAGCCTCACGAAAAGGCTCTTCCTGGCGTCCGCCACCTCCTCGTGCCGTTCCCGGTCGCGCCACCAGTCGACCAGAGCGTCCCAGCGAAGGCCGCCATCGGACAGCACACGGTCGTAGATCAAGGCGTCGGAATCGTTGGCGATGGCAACGTCGTTGTTGATCGCGTCAGAAAAATACAGGTCCGGCTTGCAGTTGATCGCGGCAAAGATCAGGTTCTTCGGCGCGCCGGCCACCCCACTGGCCGCGCGGCGCACACCGTACTGCGGATGCCGCGAGACCTCGCCGATGACGACAAGCACGAAGCCGTCGGCCACCAGCAGCTGGTTCAACGCTTGAACGAGGCGTTCCTGCTCCGGCCCGCGGCGGCAGACAGGATCGACAACCTTTTCCAGCATGTCGACAAAACGCTGCTGCGAGCATGTCAGTGCGCCACACAGCTCCAGCAGTTCGGCATTGTTCAGATCGTTGTCTTCAACATAGTGCCGCTGGATGTCGTCTCGCAGCGTGGCCGCGAACTTGGTCGAGTACTGAGCGGGCTTTTCGAGGTCCGGACACAGCACCGCGACGCCGTCCCAGACTGGCAGGTTGCCGAACAATTCTCCCGCTGAGACCAACTCCGCAAGTACGGCGCGACGGGTGAAATCCGTGATGCGGTGATCGGCATGCGTCGTCAGCTCACTCACGTAGTCCGCCAGGTCCGCAGCTCCGAACTCCTCCACCACGCGCTGCGCCAGCGCGAACAGCTCTGGCCCTTTGAATATTGTGATGCGGCTGCGCACGTATTTGCGCTTGCTGTTCATCGCCTCGGCCGAATCGCCGTCGCGCAGGCCCAGGGCAATGCAGGCGGCGGGCAGCGCGGGCGCGCTCACGGCGCCCCACAAGGCTTCGGCGATCGCGTCGCGCAATGTCTCGAGGGTGGTGGTCGGTGTAGTTGTGCCATCGTCGATCGGCTTCCTAGCGCGGCGAGTTCCGGCGAATGACCAACTCGACCAATGCGAACAACCGGAGGTACAGGTAGTCCACATGGTCGACATCGATCACCGGTGTCTGGTTGCGCTCATGGTGGCGCAACAGATGGCCGTTGCCGATCTGCGTGAGTTCCCGCGCTTCCTTCTCAAGAACCTCGCGGAACGCGGGCTCGGAAGCGCACCTGTCCAGGATCAGCTGAACCGACTTGGCCTTGTTGGCATCGGCCAGGGACTTGATGCGCTCCCAGGCATCGAACAGCCGCTCAAGCGCTTCACGCCGAATCAGGGGATCCGGGTCTGAGAACTTCGTCCGGCTCTCCTCCAGCATCACGTCCAGTGTCCGATCCCCGGTCCGGAAGTAGGTCCGCACCAGAGCCTCCCCGAGCACGGCCGGCAACAAACGCCGCATCCCACCGTCCTCTCCCAGTTCATAGGCCATGCCATTGCGAGCCAGGATCCGGTTCACGTCCGAACGGAATGCCGAACGCCCAGCCTCGATGTCGAACGTGAGGTGGTGGTGTCGGTGATAGTCGTGATGCCAGCCAACGACAGGCAGCGCCACCTTGCGCCAAACGAACTCCACGAAGTCCAGCGCCACCAAGGTCGGCGGCGCCCACGGTTCGCGGGTGCGGATGAAGCTTTTCTCATCGATTTGGTCGGTCGGCAGTGGCCATGTCAAGCCGTGGAGTTCAGCTTCGATGGCGCTTTTCAGATCGGATATCTCATTGCCGCAGATGGCCTGCCCATCGGGGCAACGCTCTGGATAGCTCGCCCCAAAGGCCCCGCTATTGGCCAATGAAGCCGCGAGCGCCGCGATACCAGCCCAGGTCACAGGGCCCATCTCCTGCTCGACCCTGGCTTTGGGACCCAGTTCGCGGTCGCTGAAGTAGTCACTCATAGAACATCCTTGGTCATCAGCGTCTGCGACCCGCCTTTTCCAGCGGATATCGATGTCGAATCTCGACGCCATTGACATGGTATCGCCCCGCATTTCACGGTTGACTCCCGGGATGGGACGTACAGCGCCACGGGGTTTCTTCCCGGTGGGCTGCCGCTTGCGCAGGCGCCGCTCCAGGAACTCGCGGCCGGAGCCCGCCGCGCCACACACTGCTCCTCGCATCCTGGCTCCGGCCAACGCACGCCCCACGGGCGTTCCCGAGTCCGCTCGGGCGTCGCGGTCGATACCCGCCTCCACGCCACGGCAGCCCTGAGCTGTCCCTTCATCACGCACTTTGCGCCATGCGCCCGCACTGCGGGCGCATGGCTCCGTGCATTTGTTCATCCCATCCGGGGAGCTCGCCTCCCCCATGGGGTCGGTGCGTTCCCCGCCTTCCTTCGGAGAACCACCGATGGCACGCACCACCGCGCCTTCCCTATGGCTGCCGGGCTTCGACCCCGACGAACCTGCGCTTCCCGATCTGCCCCCCGAGGCGGATCTGTTTGCCGAACACCTTGCGCCCGACGCGTCCCAAGCCACCGCTGACACCAGCGCGGCCGGCGTGCTTGCTGGGACCGAAACCGACGCCGAAGTGCACAGCGAGCGCCCCAGCTCGCCCACGCGTGCAAGCTGGCGCGTCGTCATCGGTGCGAAGCGCGATGAGCCGCGACCTCTCTGGCCGCCATTGCGCCGTGAGCACCTGAGCGGTCTGAACGGCGCCGTCACCAAGTTCGAAGCCAACCTCGCCGCCGCACGCGCACTGCAGGGCATCGAATTGGCGCCTCGCACCCCGGACGCCACCGAGCGCGGCCAGCTGCTGCGCTTCACAGGTTGGGGCGGCCTGCCCGCTGCCTTCAACCTCGAAGGCACTGATCCGTCCTGGCGCGGCCGCGCCGAGGAGCTCCAGGCCCTGCTGCCCACCGACGACTACGCGTCGGCCCGGGCCTCGGTCAACAACAGCCACTACACCGAGGTCCATGTGATCGAGGCCATGTGGCAGGCCGTGGAGCGTTTCGGCTTCACCGGCGGGCGCGTGCTCGAGCCCGCGGCCGGCGTCGGCCACTTCCTGGGCGTGATGCCCCGCGCGCTCGCCGAGCGCAGCGCGGTCACCGCCATCGAGATCGACCGGCTCTCCGGCCGGCTGCTACAGGCGCTGTACGCGCCGCACGGCGCCGACGTGCGCATCGCGCCGTTCGAGAAGGTGGCGCTACCCGAGAACTGGTTCGACCTGGTGATCGGCAACGTGCCCTTCGGCAACTTTCCCGCCGCCGATGCGGGCCCCAAGCCCTATGCGCGGTTCCGGATCCACAACTACTTCTTCGGCCGCGCGCTGGACCTGGTCCGCCCCGGCGGGCTGGTGTGCTTCATCACCAGCACCGGCACGATGGAGGCCCGCGACGACGCCGTGCGCGAGTACGTGGCGTCGCAGGCCGAGCTGCTGGGCGCGATCCGGCTGCCCCGGGGCGCCTTCGACGGCCTCGCCTCGACCGACGTGCAGACGGACATGCTGTTCCTGCGCAAGCGCCACCCCGGCGAGGCCGTGAGCGGTGCCTGGATGGAACGCGTGCTGGTTCCGGATGGGCTGCGCCACCCGCGCTGCCCGCACAAATACCTGCAGATCAACGCCTGGTACGCCAGGAACCCCGCGTTCTGCATCGGCCAGGTCACGCAGGAGAGCAACGGCTACGAGGAAGTGCCTACCGTGGTGTTCGAGGGCGACCTCGAGCCGGCGCTGGCCGAGCGCATCGCGCTGCTGCCCAGCGGCGTGTATACCCCGGCCAAGCCGGTGGTGCTCGCGTCCGTGCGCGCCGCCGTGCCGGCCGAACCCGGCGCGCGGCCCGGGAGCTTTCGCGTCCACCATGGGCGCGTGCACCGGGTCGAAGGCGCCGAGCTGGTCGACCTGCATGACAGCCTGAATGCCACCCAGCGCGCCCGCATCGCGGGCATGTGCGCGATCCGGGACCATGCCCGGGCGCTGCTCGATGCGCAGCTGGCGCAGGACGGCGACGAAGGGCTGGCGCAGCTGCGGGCGATGCTCAATGGCACCTACGACCGCTATGTGTCGCGCCACGGTTGCCTGAGCACCCGGGCCAACGCGCTGGCCTTCCGGCGCGACCCGGACTACCCGCTGCTGCTGTCGCTGGAGCACTACGACGAAGAGTCGGACACCGCTCGCAAGGCGGCGCTGTTCACCCAGCGCACGCTGCGCAGGGTGTCTGCCCCGACTGCGGTCGCCGAGCCCACCGAGGCGCTGGCGGCATCGGTGCAGTGGCGTGGCCAGGTCGATCCCGGCTACATGGCCCGGCTGCTGTCGGCGCCCGAGGACGAAGTGCTTGCTGCCCTTTCCGACGCGGGACAGATCTTCCTGGATCCGTCCGACGGCGCCTGGAAGACTGCGGACGACTACCTGTCGGGCAACGTCAAGGCCAGGCTCAAGCAGGCGGCCCTCTCGGGCCCTGCCCTACGCCGCAACGTGGAAGCGCTGGAGCGCGTGCAGCCCGAGGACCTGCCGCCCGCTTCCATCGAGCCGCGCCTGGGCGCGGTCTGGATACCGGCGGGCGACGTCGAGGCCTTCATCCATGAAATGCTGGAGCTCAAGGACTGCAAGGTGTCGTACTCGGCCGAGGCCGGGGCCTGGTCGGTGACCTACCCCGAATGGAGCGCGCGGCACAACGTCAAGGTGACCCAGGAATGGGGCACGGCGCGGATGAACGCCATCGAGCTGGTGCAGGCCGCGCTGAATGTGCAGGTGCCGACGGTGCGCGACCGTGATCCGGCCACGGACCGCTACCACGTCAATCCGGCGGAAACGCTGGCGGCGCGGGAGAAGTTCGGGGCGCTCAAGGACCGCTTCGCGGCATGGGCCTTCGAGGACAGCGAGCGCCGCGAACAGCTGTGCCGGGTCTACAACGACCTGTTCAACGCCACGCGGCCGCGGCACTTCGATGGCTCGCACCTGAAGCTGCCGGGGTTCTCGCAGTGCTTCGAGCTGCATCCGCACCAGCGGGATTCCGTCTGGCGCGCCGTGCAGACCGGCAACGTGGGCCTGTTCCATGTGGTCGGCGCGGGCAAGACCGCGGTGTGTGTGATCGCCAGCATGGAGATGCGCCGCCTGGGCTTCCTGTCCAAGCCCTGCCACGTGGTGCCCAACCACATGCTGGCCCAGTACACGGCCGAGTTCGTGCGCCTGTACCCGCAGGCCTCGGTGCTCATGGCCGGGAAGGAGGATCTGGAAGGCGACCGCCGGCGCGAGCTGGTGTCGCGCATCGCCACAGGCGACTGGGACGCGGTGGTCATCACGCACTCGAGCTTCGAGCGCATCCGGATGTCGCCGCAATTCACCGAGGACTACATCGCGGAGGTCATCCATGAAATAGAGATGGCGGTGCGCGCCGAGAAAAGCGGTGACCGGAGCAACCGAATCATCAAGCAGCTCGAGGCGCAGAAGAAAAGCTGGAAGGCACGGCTGGAGCGGCTGGCCGCCGACCGGAAGAAGGACGATCTGCTGACCTGGGAGCAGTTGGGGATCGACGGCCTGTTCGTCGACGAAGCGCACCTCTTCAAGAACCTCTATAGGTTCACGAAGATGACGCGGGTCGCGGGTCTGCCGCTCTCGAATTCGGAGCGTGCGTTCGATCTGTACTTGAAGACCCGCTACACGATGAAGCTGCATGGCAACGCGCAGCGCGGCGTGGTTTTCGCGACGGCAACGCCGGTGGCCAACACCATGGCCGAGATCCACACCATGCAGCGCTACCTGCAGCCCCGGCGGCTGGAGGAGCTGGGCCTGCAGCAGTTCGACGCCTGGGCTGCGACCTTTGGGGAGTCGGTGACGGCGCTGGAGATCGCGCCGGACGGCAGCGGCTACCGCATGCACACGCGCTTTGCGCGCTTCATCAATGTGCCGGAGCTGATGGCTGTCTTCGGGGAGGTCGCGGACATCCGCACCGCCGAGATGCTGAACCTGCCGGTGCCGAGGCTCCGCGGCGGCAAGACGCGCACGGTGGCCTGCCCTGCCAGCACGGCGCTCAAGGCCTATGTGCAGACGCTGGTGGCGCGGGCCGAGGCGATCCGCAACGGCCACGTCGACCCTACCGAGGACAACATGCTCGCGGTCACGAACGACGGCCGGGCGGCGGCGCTGGATTTCCGGCTGGTGGCGCCTGCGGCGCGGTTCAATCCGGAGGGCAAGGTTGGAGCCTGCGCCCGCGAGGTGTTGGCGATCTGGCAGCGTACGGCGGACTTCCGCGGCGCGCAGCTGGTGTTCTGCGATCTGTCCAGCCCCAAGGGCGGCAAGGCCTTCAGCGTCTACGAGGACCTGCGCCAGCGCCTGGTGGATGCCGGGATTCCCGAGCGGGAGATCGCATTCATCTACCATGCGGAGACCGACGCGCAGAAGGCCACGCTGTTCAAGGCGGTCCGCGAGGGCCGCGTGCGCGTGCTGCTGGGATCGACCGGCAAGATGGGCGTGGGCACCAACGTGCAGACGCGCCTGGTGGCGCTGCACCACCTCGATGCGCCGTGGCGCCCCTGTGACGTCGAGCAGCGCGAGGGGCGGATCCTGCGCCAGGGTAACGAATGCGAGGAGGTCGAGATCTTCCGCTACGTGACCGAGCAGAGCTTCGACGCCTACATGTGGCAGACGCTGGAGACCAAGGCCCGCTTCATCGCGCAGGTCATGCGCGGCGACAAGGGCCTGCGGGCGATCGAGGATGTGGAGCTGGCCACGCTGAGCTACGCGGAGGTCAAGGCGCTCGCCTCGGGCAACCCGATGGTGATCGAGAAGGCCGGCGTGGACGCGGAGGTGGCCAAGCTCTCCGCCCTGTTCTCGGTCTGGCGCAACCAGCGCTGGGCCAATGAGAGCGAGGTGGGACGGCTGCCCATGCTGATCGAGTCGCTGGAGCAGAAGCTGATGCTGCAGGTGGATGATGTGGCCCAGGCGGAGCCTCAGACCATGGCGCAGATCGCCGTGGAGCTGGGAGGCCGGCGGATTGCCGGGCCGGATGCCATGGGCGACGCCCTGCGCGAGCTCGTCAAAACCTCGCGCGCCGCGATCCACGGCAGAGCCCTGCTGTCGGGCCAGATCCTGGGCCGCTTCGGCGGCTTCGAGCTGGGCCTGCAGGCCATCGGCACCGAGGCTGTCCCGGCGTTCTTCCTCGCGGGGCGCTGCCGCTACGACGCCGAGCCCTACCAGACCGGGCCCGGACTGGTGTCCGCGCTGCTGGCGGCGCTGGCCTCGGTCGGCGAGCAGCAGTCCAGGACGGGCGAACAGCTCGCCCTGCGGCGCAAGCGGCTGGAAGACCTCCAGCTGGAGCTGGCCCGGCCGTTCGAGCATGAGGTGCGGCTGACCACCCTGCTGGTGCGCCAGCGCGAGCTGCTCAAACAGCTCGACCTCGACAAGGACGAGGCCGGCAATGCCAGCCTGGACGGCGAAGCGATGCGCCAGGCTGCCTGAGTTCACGCCCTGCTACCGAAAGGTGGCGGGGCATTTTTTCTTGCGCGATGAAATCGGACGGCGCCGAATTGCATGGCGTTTCACTCCCTGGAGATGCGCGGAATGCCCCTTGCAAGCCCATCGCGACATGCGCATGGACTTCATGGCCCAGGTCTTCGCGCTGGACACGCTCTGCGGCTCACTTCTACAGGTCACCGCGTGGGGGAAGGCGCCACTGCCCTAAAAGTACTTGAACCGGCTACATAAGGCTACAGGTTTAGGAGCTGTCGTACTGAGCTCTTGTAGACGAATAGGTGTGCCAGTTCGACCTCGATAGGCTGGCCGATCTGTGGCATGCAATATGGGAAGTTTGGTATCGACGAGAGCCGGTTAATCTGAGCGGACTGCCACGTCTGGTTGTTGTGCACGATGCAGTTTCGGACTGCAGCAAGCTCAACACACCTCGCGTACGCCCAGGGGTAAGGCGTCCAGTTCAACTTCAGATTCGCGACGTTGGCCTCAAGGCCACTGTTTGGGTTGTTGCCAACGGCAATCGAGCGGGCTTGAATTTCGATGTCTAGTACTGTGTAAAGATCAACTAACAGTGCGCGGGCGAGCCGCGACGCGAACCGGCCTCGCGCCCTCCTGTAGTCGGCGTTGTGCAAGTTCGCCCGAGCCACGTTTCGACTCGGGTGGTGCTGCACGGAAGGGGGTGCCAACGGATTGACGCCAAGCTGCGTGTGCCCCCGAATCGTCGGCCGTATCGCCGCGACGCCCGTCGAAGCGTGAGGAATTCCGCTTGTGGCCAGACAGGCCATGTAGAGGTCTTGAGTCCATAGGCGAAGGTCGTTAGTCCAAGGCAAAGTCGGGCCTCCAGTTCAGTTAGAAAATTACGTGGCGTGGACGGCACACGCTGCTCGCAGAGTTCGGCCCCGACGATGTGGCGGTCGGTTTCGCAGCGAGTCAACAGCCAGGCGCTGGATACGCGGGAGGATAGCCACCCGCAACCACCGTACCAAACCGTCGATTGCGGTGGGTGTCTCCCTGCCTGATGAGCATATAGCCGCGTACTCGCCATACTGAAGAGGCTTCCCATGGACATCGCGTCCATAAAGCCTTCCTCGCGGCCTCGGCCGCGCCGAAGTCCGGCTCCGCTGGCGTCGCAGTCGTTACCTGCCCCGAGTTCCCTGGCTTCTGCCGGGGCGGCGGCTTCGGCTGCCGAGAGCGTCCGTCGGCGTCGGCGCCGACCTTTCTCTGTGACGCGCCGCCTCACCGTGGCGCGCTACTGAGCAAGGGCCCTTGCCGCAAGGCGTAGGGCCCTCATCCCATGCCGGCCCTCGAGGCCGGTGCCGAGCCGCTTCGCGCCAGCGAGGCACACCCGAACGGGGACCCCAGTCCCCGCCAGGGTTGGGCGTTCCCCTTTTTCACCGAAGGAGAACCCCATGTCTGCTATCCCTGCAGTCAGAGCATTGCACCGTGTTCCGGTGCTGTTGGGCGGGACTGGCCTCGCCAGCCCCCTGCCCGCTCCGCAGCGCAACCTCGCGCTGCTATTGCGTCCCCTGCCCTGCCTTGGCAAGTGCATGGGGCTCCCGTGTGCTACGTGCCGTGCGGGAGGTTGACCATGACGGTCGACCTGTACCGCCGGCGCATTGCCGCCACTGTCGTCGAACTGGCCCGGGACGATCCGTTTCTGGTCAAGGAAGTCATCGCCCGCCTGCGCACGGCGGGTGAGATCGAGGCCGACGATCTGGTCTATCTGGACCGGATCGCCGACCGCTGGATCACCATTGCCCAGGTCAACGTGCAGCGAGGCAGTTCAGCGCACCCGTGTCAAACGCGCGGGTAACGGGGCTCCCTTCGCCTGCGCCATCGCCGCAGCGATCTTCTCCAGCAGTTCCGGACGTTCCTCGGCCAGCGTGCCGGCCCATTGGGCCAGCGCCTGGTCGAGATCGTCTTGCGTTCGCGCCCCGCCGACACCGATGCCGAGCTTTCGGAGTTCATCGGTTTCGGTGGGCGTGAACCGGAGTGAGTGGCCTGCACGAAGCATGTGTGGGCTTTTCAAGGCGTGTGGGATGCCAGCTTAGCAAGGCAGCACACCGCCGCAACCCCTGGGAGACTGACGCCTCCCGAATGGGGCCTGGCGCGTGCTTCCCTCAAGCAAGGAGTAACGACCATGACTCTCAACGCTTCCCGGGCCCGGCCCAAGCGCAATGCCATCGGCCTCGAGGAAGAGCGCGCCTGGGTGTCCTTCTACCGGCGCGCCGGCAAAGATCCGGCGATCGCCGCCGAAGTGGCGGCCCAGCTCGAAGCCGACATCGAAATGAAGCGCGAGCACCTGGCGCTGTACCTGTGCTGCCGCGAATCGCTGCGCCTGCACCAGGCCCGCGAGGCGCGCAATCAGCGCTTCGGGCAGTTCGTGCGCTGGCTGCTCAGTGGACTGTTCGTCCGATTCCCAGCCAACGCGCGCCGTGCCATCGGCCGGGGAAGTGACTTCGCCGCAGCATGCCTGCCCGAGAGCAGCGTTGAGCCGGCCGCTGCGCAGGTTCAGCGTTTGAGCAAAAGCCCCAAGGTCCGCGCCGCACGCGCGGCGTTCAAGGCGCGATCTATCGTTGCAGAGACACCCGCCCCACCGGTGGCTGTCGAGGCGATGGATGCGGCTCCACGAGCGGCTCAGGCCAACGGCTGAGCCTGGCACCAAGTTCTCCTGGCCCATGGCCGGGGGAACTCGGTGTTTCTGCCGCCAAAGGCACAACACCCCCATCCCCACCGCGCTCACGCCATCAGGCCGCGAGGCAACGCGCAACCTCCTGGTCGATCATCCAATGCAGGAACTGCGTGTCGTGCGACACGCCCCAGTAGTGCGCCTTGCACTTCGCCACATACGCATCGAGATCCGCGAGCGTGCGGATGCCGGCCGGCTCGATGTCGGTCAGCCATTGGAAATACTCGATTTCCTTGCTCGTCAAACGGATCTGCGCGCCCAGGCGGATCATGGTGAACCCCCTTGATGCTCACCATACTGACGCCAAAAAACAAACTTGAGGGCGAATTGGCGGAGCCTGATCAAAAAATATCTTGAGTGACACCGGAGTGACTTTTGAGTGTCACAAGACCGGCAGTGGCATGCATCAGACTCTCTCGGCATTGACGATTCGCGACACCGCGTGCAATTGCCATCCGAATTCAGCAATGAATGAGCGGTTTTTCACCGCGGTTTACTGCCTGCACACGTTTTCCCCCTTGTGACGCAGCGAGGCCAGGGCGACACTGCCCAAACCCACTTTCTATTCAGATAAAGGCCCTCCGGCCAGTCGCCGGCGCCGCAATCGCTACGTGCAAAGACCACCGTGCCGACAACCGTTGCGCACCACATTCCCGCCGGGGACGCCGTCCTCGTGCAGCACCGCATCATCGGTGCCGAAACCATGTTTCTGGGAAAGTTGACACTCATGATGGCCTACCTCTGCAGGGTTGGTGAAGTCCACAAGGCTTCCCGAACCCCATGCCGGCATCGCCCCACAAGGAGTAACCCCCATGCACACCCAATGCATTGAACAGTTGCGCGAATTGGCTGAACCTCTGGCGGCGCTTTCGCTGACCCATCTCACGCCGGCCACGCGGCAAAAGCTGCGAGACGACGAACTGTCCGTCAATGCCTACCCGACCGACTTCGGAGGCTTCGTCTTCGTAGGCTCACCACGCTATCGCTCGCCTGCGGAATCCGACCTGGCAACAATTTTCGAGGCCGCCGAGCGAGCCGGAATCATCTGGCTCAAATTCGACAGCGAGGCCCCCGCCGTCGAGGGACTGCCGACCTTCTCTCCCCAAGATCCCCTCTTATGAGAACGCCCCGGTGCCGACTCGGCGCCGGGGACTGGCCCATCTTCATCGCCATCACTCGACGGGAACGGCACCGGCGTCCATCCGCAGCGCCTCCAGGTCAATCACTGCATCTGCCATGCCCGCCAACTCGGGCGTCTGCGAGACGAAGAACTCGCGCCGGTAGCCTCCGAGCCGCAACACCTCCCGCTTCATTGCTCCGAACATGCGCTTGCGTTCAGGATCGAGCGCGCCATCGGCCTCGTCCGAGAACAGCGTTTCATAGCGCCGCTCGCTGGTCTGCGCCAGGTACAGCGCGACGGCCCGCACCAGGCATTCGTTGATCCAGACCCTCTCCCCTCCGCTCATCAGCCGCACGCTCTTGCTTTCCCCCGATTCGGCGTCGTGCACCACGATGTCGAAATCCTCCCGCTTCTCCCCCTTGGCCGTCTCCGCCTGCGTAAGGATGGATACCGTAAAGCGCGGGCCGTAGCAAGCCAGCAGCAGGTCGTTCGCCAGACCCGACAAGGCCGGCCCCGCGTCGTCGATCGCCAGGGCGATCAGGCCGTCATTGCTCATGCAGCGTGCCAGCAGGGCCCAGTCGCCGATGGCATTCTCGATACGCTGGCTGCGCCGACGGGCCGCCGCCTGGCGTTCCGACAATGCCTCCCGCTGCTGGCGCAGTGCGGCCAAGCTCTGCACCTGTTGGAGGGCTTGTACATGGGCGCGCTGCGCGGCCTCGTGCACGGTGACGGCGTGATCCAGGGCCATATTCGCTGCGGACAGAAGTTTGTGGTCGAAGGGCTCGGGCAGCGTTGCCAGCACTCCATCCAGTCGGGCCAGCGCTTGCTGCAGTCCGGCCGACTTCTGTTGCCGCTGTGTGCCGATGGCTTGCATCGCCGCCGTGATGGCTTCCAGCTCCTCCCGCTCTGCGCGGGCTTCGGCCGAACCGTCCTCGCCGCCGGCCACACCGAGGCCTGTCAGCTCATCCCGCGCGTCGGCAAGACGCTGCCGGGCAACCTCCATGTCGTCGGCCTTCGCTGCAAGCAGCGCCAACGTGGATGCCCGATCCCGTGCACGCTCCAGGTTCCGCTCTGACAGCTCCAACTGGGCCCCAACGGAATTCATGGCCAAGACGCGTGCCTTGACGGCCCGGCCCTCACGCTCGACCCCGGCCTTCTCGTCGGCCAGCCGCTGCAGCACCGCGTCAGCACTGGGAATCAGCGCCTGGGCTTCGCGGGCGTCGGCCAGCAACTGGCAGCGCCCCTGCAACGGCATGCCGCTGCAGGGCACCTCGGCGGTCAGGCCGAAACGGCGCCGCAGTGCCTGCGCCTGCAGGGCCGCCTGCCCCGCTTCGCGCTCGATGCCCTGCACTCGCTGCGCCAGCATCCGCAACTGGCCGCGGCCCTGCTCCCGGTCTGCCAACTGAATCCTCGCCAGACGAACGCGCTCCGCGCGCTGCGTCAGAAGGTGTTCGGCCAGCGGCAGGCGCCGAATCGCGCGCCGCACCAGAGGCTCGCTGGCCAGCAAGGCATTGCACTGCGCCTGCACTCCCTTCAGACGCTCCCTGCGCAGGCCGGCCTGGGCCTGCCGCTGAGCCGCCCGGCGGGTCAGGCGTTCCAGCCGCAGGCCCTCCCCGCTCTCCCGATCCGCCAGCTCCTGCATCGCGCTACGAGCAGCGGTCTGCGCTGCTTCCCGCTCCGCCAGCAGTTGGGCCCGCCGGGCATCGGCCTCACGGGTATGGTCACTCTGCGCGGTGACCTTGGCGCAGGCATGCCGAGCGACTTCCAGTTGGGCGGCTGCGGCTGTCACGGCATCCTGGGCTCGCCCAGCCAGGGCAGGCGCATCCGCAATTTCCTCCCATGCTGCCTCCAGCCGGCTGGCCTCGGCGTCCATGCCGAGCGTTTCCTGCCGCACAGCTACCAGCCCCGCCTTCAGGAACTTGGCCGTATCGCCAGCCTTGCGGCCCAGTTCGCGGATGTGCTCCTGGCCCAGCAGGTCGGCCAGCAGCGTTTTGATTTCCGCGTTGCGGTAGTCGCTGAGCTGGCGCTTGCCCTGGGCACCGAAGACCGAGGTGAAAAAGGTATCGGCGCTGCCGCACAGGTGTTCTACGCAGCGCGTATAGGTGTCCACCTTGCCGTCCGATACCGCGCCGTCCTCCAGAATCACCGGGCGCCATGCTCCCGTATCGGAGAGAACAAACAGGAAGGCTTCCGTCCGGCGTCGGCCATTGAGCCGGATCACGATCTGGGAACGGTAGCTGCGCCCCTCCAAGGCCCAGACCAGATCCTTCTCGCTCTCCGGGAGGAAGACGTGGTCGTAGTAGCTGAAGCCGCCCGCACCTGCCGCTGCCGAGCGCGAAGGCATGGTGAGGTAGGGATGCATGTTGTCGAGCACCGTGGTCTTGCCGCGCCCATTGGCGCCGACGATGGCGACCAGCTCGGCCCCATCGCACAGGGCCTCGAAGTCCAGGGTCAGGACATCCAGCCCCAGGCCGTCGCGGATTCCGCGAAAGCCCTTGAGGGTCAGGGAAAGAAGTTGCATGGCGATGATCTCCATGGAATTGGTGCATCCCAGTTTCCCGCGAGGCCGGGGGAGATCAAGGGCTTGGAGGTGCCGATGGCTTTCTCTGCCGCTCATCGAACGGATGCTCCAACGGATGAGCGAGTCAAGATAAAAAATCCCTTTTGTAGACAGCAACTTACGGAAACCTGCAAGAGAGGTAAAATGGCCTTCCAAGGATCCACTGCTCCGCTGCCATGAACACACTCAACCGCATCAAACGCTCTGTCGCCAACCGCAGCGACGACGTGCTCCTGCGCAGCGAGTTCGATCAGTTCGGCAGTGCTGCGCAGGTGGGCCGTGCCCTGCGCGAGTTGCTGATGGACGGCACGCTGGTGCGCCTGGGCCTGGGCGTCTACGCCAAGGCCAAGCCAAGTGTGCTGACTGGCAAGCCCATTCCGGTACGGCCGCTGGAGGTTCTGGCCCCGGAGGCGCTGAACAAGCTGGGGGTGACCGTCATGGCCAGCCGCCTGACCCAGGAGTACAACGCCGGGCGCAGCACCCAGGTGCCCGCGGGCATCATCTTCAACGTCGGACGGCGCCGTATCGCCCGCAAGCTCGGCTTCAACGGCAAAGCGATCCAGTACGAACACGCATGAGGGTACTGGCGCCCGAGCGGCGGGAACTGATCGAGGCGCTCGTCGCGGAAGCGGCGCCTGGCGGGATCACGGCGGGCCTGCTGGAAAAGGACGAGTACCTGACCGATGCGTTGCGGGCCCTGTTCGCCTTGCAACCCGAAGGCATGCAGTTGGTGTTCTGTGGCGGCACCAGCCTGTCCAAGGCCTATGGGCTGATCGAACGCATGTCCGAGGACGCGGATCTGAAGGTGGTGATCCCGGATGCCGGTCAAGCATCCCGCGCCGAAATCCGCCGCAGGCTTTCCTCGCTGAAAGCGCTGGTGACCGAAACCCTGACCGGCATCGGTCTGGTCGAGGACCCAGCCAAGGGGCTGGCCTTCAACGAGAACCGGTACTTCTGTAGCGAATGGAGCTACGCGCGGCACTATGGCTCCGCCGCCGGGCTGCGTCCTCACCTGCAGATCGAATTGACGGCACGCACCCCGGTTCTGCCTCCGCAGGTCTGCCGTATCACCACGCTGACCGACCAGCTCGCCGGCCGCAGCGATCCAGCCTTCGAGGCGCTGGTGGTCGCCGTGGCCGAGACAGTCGCGGAAAAAGTCCTCTCGTTCCTGCGCCGCTACGCCCAGCACCGCGCCGGGCTGATGCGCCAAGCCTGGGACACGGCCCTGGTCCGGCACCTGTACGACGTGCACAGCATTCTCCAGCGCCAGCCCGACGTGCTGGCCGACGCCCAGCGGGCATTCCCCGCGCTGGTCGCAGGCGACCAGAAGGAGTTTGGCGTCCAGTTCTCGGACTTTGCCGCGGCACCCCACCAGGTGCTGAGCGGCGCGCTGCGGCAAGCCCGTGCGGATACGAAGATCCAGGCGGAGTTCACCGGCAACCTGCTGCCCCTGGTCTATGGCGGCGGCACACCCGCATTCGAGCAGGCATTCGGGGACTTTGAGAAGGTGGCGGCCACGCTGTTGGACACGCTGCGCTGACCGGTCTGCCCCCGGCACCCCTTGCCTCAATGCCCACGTCATGACCATCACAACGACCCAGCCCCCCGAAGCCGAATTTGAAGCACGCATTGACGCCACGCTGGAGCGCGTCTTCCCGGGTGTCACCCAACTCAGACACCAGTCTCGATTCAAGCTGCGGGTCGGGCGCACCGTCCTCGAGGCTGGCGCGGCCAACTACGTCGAGGGCCGTGCAGACATCATCGTCTACAGGGGTGACGTGGCGGTGGCCGTTCTGGAACTGAAACGGGAAGGGCTTGCCCTCACCGCCGATGACGAGGCGCAGGGGCGCTCCTACGCCCTGCTGGCCCAAGCGCCCATCGTGGTGATCACCAACGGCACGGACACCAGGATCTACCAGACGTACGACATGGAACGGCTGTCGGGCGAGACCGTTGACGAAGCGGAGCTGGCGCGCCGGCTCCAAGCCGCGGCGATTGCCGCGCAATCGGGTGTCTCCAGCGCCGTCAGCAAGCTGCTCGGGACCGATCTGGGCCGAAGCGCGGTCGCGGCCATCACATCTGCCGAGCTGGAGGAGCTGACAGGGGACTGGATCTCCGGCGAGCGCTTCGTCGACCGATTCCTTGTGCCGCGCCAAGCCACGAAGGATCTCAGAACCATCTTGCGGTCGGGATCCCACAAAGTTCTTCTCCTGGCCGGCCCTCCGCTGTCCGGCAAGAGTTCAGTATTGCGGGAGCTCGCACTGAAGAGCCATGACGAACCATGGGACATCCTGTTCGTCGAGGGAGGCTCCTGCAGCGAGGGACTGTTCCGGAGGCTGGCAAACGTGCTCGCCGCGCAGTTCGGTTGGCCCGCGACCCCGGACGAATCCAGGGTCTGGCTGCGCCAGCTCGCCAGCCAGAACCAGCGCAAACTCATCCTCTGCCTCGACTCCCTGCCAACGGCCAACCCGGCCATGGCCAGCGAACTGGACGAGATGCTGACCACCTTCGGCGAGCGCATGCGCATCGTCGTGGCGGTCGACGAGAACGACGTCGACGGGCTGACGCTCAAGCCCAACGGCAGGGAACGCACCAGATTGGGCCGCCACAGCGGGCTGGTGAAGTTCGGCAACTACGATGACGACGAGTTCGAAGTTGCCAAGCGCGAGTTGTGGGCGCTGGGTGGCGGCCTCGTCGATGGTGCCCAATATGCGCCGGAGCTTCGGGCACCATGGGTCCTGCGCGCAGCGGTCGCGAGCGGCATGCACGGCAACCCACCCGAGAAGGTCGTCATGTTGCCGCCTCTGCTCGGCGCGGAAATGTTCGAGGTTGCCGACGAGAGATTCGACAGTCTCGGTGAGTTGCGCGATGACTTCAGGCGACTTGCAGTGGCGTACCTTGAGGATCTGAACACGCATCGTCACCATGGGGATGTGCTCGCCGCCATGTACCTGTTCTCCATCCGGCAGGAGGTGGTGAAGGAGCACATCGAACGGGATGCCATTCGAGACCTGACCCGCGCCGGTCTCATTCGCCGGGGAAAGGCGTTCTCCGGCGACACGGTATATGTGGTCCGGGTTCCTGAACTCTTCGGATTCGAGGTGGCGGCTCGGCTGGCCGCGCTGCTCCCCCGGCGCGTGTCGAAAAGCGCGGATGACGCCGCGAAGTGGATCATCCAGACGTGCGCTCGAATGCCATTGGGTGACGCCATTGGTGCACGTGCCATCTCCAGGGCCATCCACGATCTGGGCGGCGCTGGCTACCTGGTACTGATCAATGGCCTCCTGAAACAGCCGCCAAGCCGACAGCAGTTGGGAGCGGGTGCACGCATGGTCACGCTCATGCCAGACCACGGCCTCGTCGACATCGAGGTGGGTGACAACGGCACGCTGACCCTGCGTTCACGCGCGAAGAATGGGGCACCGGTACAAGTGGAAGTCGACGACGAGGATCTCACCACCACGACCAGTATGGACGGCTGGCTGATCCTGTCGCAGATGCGGGAGTTTCGTCTGGCCTTCGTCGACAACGAGGAAGAACTTTCCAACGTGGCCGCGACCTTGCTCCTGGAGTTGGGAACTTGCCCCATGGTATTGCGGCGGCCCAGTCGGAATCTCGAAGGGTTCCATTCGCACGAGATCGATGGGGCTGAGATGTCGTGTTTCAGGAACGGCATTGCGGAGCCCGTCGTGTGGGCAATGTCGGAGCTCCTGCTTCACGACATTCAAGGCGTCGACCGAGACGCCTGGGTCCAGGCCGCGGCCGCGAGCGACTGTCCGCCGCTCATCCATCGTCTCGGGCTGGCGCTCACCCACATCGCCAGGCTGCAGGGCAAGAGCGAATGGGCGACGGACATGATGGAGCGGTTCTACCGGCCGGCATGGTCCGCCCTGCCCTCGTTTCACTGACTCCCGACACGACCGCCCCCAATCAGCGCATACCCGGCCTCTGTGTCACCACCAGCATCGTGCACAACCACCCTGGGTTGAGACAGCGGATCCGGATCCTCAGACCGGCTCACTCAACCGTTCCGGTAGCACATGGTGCGTCGACGGGGTTGAGTCCGTATTGCTTCCGATCAGCCTTGCCGCGATGACCTCGGGCTGCTCGTGGTCCAGCGCGGCCATGCAGGCCAGTAGGGGTTCGGGGCGAACGTCTGCCACCTTCGCCCAGGCGCGCAGTTTGTCTTCCAGGCGTGGCAGTTGGGAGATGCCGGCCGCGCGCGTGCGCACCACAGGAACGATGCGCCCCTCCAGTTTGGCCTCGGCCGCGCCTGCCAGCATGCGCTGGATCGCCTCGCGGTCGACCGCGCCGCGGTCCTCGTCCGCGACCGTCCAGCGCACGCGCACGCTGGCGCCCGTCACGTCCTGGCGCGCGATTGCGTCTCGCAGCACGTCCAGGTCCGGGCGCCCTTCGAAGACGATATCGATGGTGCGGCGCGCCAGCGTGGCTTCCAGCGTGCAGCGCGCATCGTCGGCGCCGACTTCCCAGACCAGAAATCCTTTCTCGCCCTCCTCGCCGTAGTGGAAGCGGCCGATCGACCCAGGATAGGCAATGAGCTGCTCTCCTCGGTCACCCTGCCGGCTCCAGGCCTGGTGCCGGTGGATGTGGCCGAGCATGAAGGCCTGGGCCTCGGCCGCGAAAAGCGCGCCGGTGGTGAACTCGTGGTCGAAGCCCGCCATCGGCACGCCGTGCTCGCTCACGCAGCCGAACACCGTCCCGTGCGACACGCCGATGGTAGGCAATCCTCGCTCGCGCGCCAGACGGTGGGTGGGCGCCCAGCCGGCCAGCAGGCGCTCCAACTGCTCGCCAACGGCCTGGGCGGCATCCACCGCCCCAACCGCAGCCGCCAGCTCGGCCTTGTTGACGGTCGGCAGGCAGGAAAACAAGGCGACGGCATCGCTCGGCAGCACCTCGAAGCGCCAGTCAGGAGAGCGCCGCCAGCCCCGCCCGCGCGTCAGCACCGCCTGCCCGATGCCTTCGGCCACATGGATGGGATGGCGGCCGCCCAGCGCCCGGAAGATTCCGAGCGTGCCTGGCGGCTCGTGGGAGTAAGTGCCCTGCAGCAGTAGCACGGGACAGTGATCGGCGAGCCGCCGCACCTGCGCCACCAGCCGCCGGGCCGCCGGGGCGTGCAGGTCGAGCGCATGGTCGGTGGCATCGCCAGAGATGACGGCGGCGGCGACGCCGAGCGCCGCTGCGCGGTCGATGGCCGCACCGAAGCAGCGGTCCGCCTCGACCAACGTCCGGCTGCCGTAGTGCAGGTCGGAAAAATGGGCAATGCGCATGGTCGTCTCCTTCACGCCGACGCGCGCAGCTCGACGTCGATCTTGTCGGCATAGCCCCGCGGATCGTTGCGGTAGCGCTCGAGTTCATCCCAGGCCCGGCCCCTGCCATGCGGGTTGACCCGCCAGCCACGGCCCCATCGGCGATCCGCATAGGCCTGGTAGCGCTCCACCGGCAGGCCGATGCCGCGCACGCGCGCCAGCACCTGCTCCAACGTCGGGCGTCCCGGGGACGGCTCCGCCTTCTCCGAACCGTCGGCGTCGTACGCCTCGACTGGTGCCTGCACCTCGCCAAGACCTTGCACGCCCGCTGCAGCACCGTCCAGGATCTGGGTCGCCAGACGGGCTTGCTGGACGATCGCCTCCTCGTCTTCGTGGTCGCGCAGGAGCGCCGTCACGTCCACGGGGGCCTCGAGCTCGATGATCCACTGGGGCACGCGCACCGCCCGTCCCTGTTCATCGATGCGCGGCACCTCCTTGAGCACCTTGGTCAGGAAGAAGGTCGTGCGGTCCCGTCCCAAAAAGCCGGAAATGCGCCCGCCGCGCATCTGGGCGATGGCCTGGAAGCGCTGGATGGCGGCGCTCATCGCGTAGAAGCTCGTGGTGGGCAGCTCCAAGGCGCTGATCGAACGGATGCCGGGAATGAAGAACAGGAAGCGGCCCGTGAGATTGCACTGGTGGGCCTGGTATTCAGGGCAGGACTCCGGGTTGCAGATGCCGCCGTTCTCCTCCCGTTGCATGGTCTTGCGCCCGCCGAAGATGCGGATTGTGCGGCGCCCGGTGTGATCCACAGGCACCGGTGCATGGTGCATGCAGTGGCGCACCAGCCCATCGGGCGAATACTGCGACCAGAACCGCTTTTCATGGGTGCTCCAGGCCGCCAGCTCATGTGGCATCACCGTCTGCCAGTGGTCGGATGGGAAAACGACCGGGAAGCGGTACAGGCGATGGCCCTGCCCCCGATCCTCGCCGTAGGTGTCGAGAATTTCGCGGGCGATTTCCGGATTGGGGAAGTCCGCCCCGCGCACCGTGAACCACGGTACGTTGCGCGGAACCAGCGGGGACTTGAGCTGGGGCAGCGCCTGCGCCAGCGCCTTCTCGATCGCCTCGAAGGATCGCCCTTCGGCCACGCCCTGGGTGTAGATGGCCTTGGCCTCGGGCTGCTCGGCCGCCTTGCGCGTGAGCACCATGATGCCGGGGCGGATCTTGCCGCCGGTAGGGATGCGCGCGGGGGCCTGGCCCAGCAAGGTCGGCAAGGAGTCCGATCCGCCCTGCACCGTGATAATGGCTTGTGCCATGGAGTGCTCCTTCATGAACATCGGGGAATTCCGATGGTTCATGCTCTCGCGCATGTGGCCGCCATCAACCCCTGGTGCCGGCCCGCAAGCGATCGCGTGCTCGAGAGCCAACGGTGTCAACATTCCCGAGTTGAATCTTCAAGATTGCCCAGGACGCAGCGTTGACGGACAAGGCGCACACTTGGCTGATGCCGAAACCCCGTGCATTTCGCCTCGATTTCGGCTGGCGCGCAGACTGGCATTTGTTCAGCATGGAGCCATGACCAAGCTGGAGCAACAAGGAGCGATAGCGTGCAAATGGAGGAACCCATCGAACCCGAAGAGGGAACACCGCAAAGTTCCTGGACGCTCGCGATCGCAATGTTGCGTGGCGTTCTGGACGGCGGCACCTATGACGCCGTCGCATCCCGGCATGGCATCACGCGCACGGCTGTCGAGAGGCGCATCAAGGCCGTCGCCATCCATGTCGCGTCCACCGCAGGCATCGAGGGGCTGAATGCCGAGGGAGCGGCCTTCGTTCGTCGTCTCCGGCTGCATCGCGACGCCATTCGCGAGGCATTGGACAGACTGGGCACTGAGCCACCTGCCCATGCACGGCCTATCCGCGTTCTCACCGATGAGGAAATCAGCTCAGGTGCCGTGCGCATTCGAGGGCGCAGTCAGCAGCCTCACGAGGATCTGGCTCTCTACTACATCCTGCTCGCCACGGGCGCCCGGCCGCTGGAGATCGCTCGCCTCGAAGTTCGCGACTACCTCCATGCCGACGGCACGGTGCGCCGAATCTCGTCTGTCCGACCTGAGGTCGCCATCACCCGGAAGGAGCGCCCGCTTTTCTTCTGCAGCACGCGGCTCGAGGAAGCCTTGAATGCCTATCTGGCGGAACGCATTGCCGCCCGGCAGGGAATGGGTGCCGATGGAGAATACCGAGGTCTCGATCCGGCCAGCCGGCTCTTTCTGTCCGCCAATGGCCAAGGCTTCGAGATCAAGCCCTATGGGTCGAATGGCCAGAAGCGGTTCCGGTGCCGAGCCGTCCAGGAAACCTACCGCAAGCTTTTCCGCTACGCCGAACTCAAGCAGGTGACCGCGCTCACGGTGCGCCATACTGTGGCCGACCGCCTCTATGCGAGAGGCGCGGACGAATCCCAGGTAGGGCTGCTGCTGGGCATTGCCGACCGCAGCGCGGTGCGGGACCAATTCCCCCGCCCTCTGCTATCGCTGGACACCCTGACCACCGACCTGGTGTAGCGGCAATGAGCGGGATCACAGCCGTTCCGTCCCCGGATGAGCAACGATTCTCCATCCGTGGCCAGGTCTGGGAGATCACCGATCTGGGCCTGCAGGAGGCACTCGCCCGGATTCATGACACGGCGGAACGGCCGCGCTGCCTGTGCATGCCCGACGGGATCGAGATGTACGTGGCACGGCACCGCCAATACCTCGTGAAACGAATGCCGGACACCGGCAAGTCCCATCATCCACTGTGCCCATCGTATGAGCCCGACAACGCCTATTCGGGACTGGGTGACTTGGTGGGCGACGCCGTGCTCGAAACGCATCCGGGCCATGTCGAGCTTCGCGTCGACTTTCCATGGACGCGCGTTCGTGGACACGCCGTGGCGCGCGGCGAGCCGGACGAGCCGGGAGAGGTTTCGGTACCGCGCAGGCGCATGACCCTCAGAGCCGTCACGCACTTCCTGTTTGAGCGCGCCGGCTTCAACCGGTGGACACCTGCCATGTCGGGGAAGCGCAATCAGGGGGTGCTGTGCAAGTACCTGCTCGAGACCGCCGCAGAGATCGAGGTCAAGGGCAAGTCCCTGGCCGAAAGGCTCTACGTGCCCGAGCCCTTCAGCGAATCCGCAAAGGCCGACATTGCGCAGCGCCGGCGCGCCAAGCTGGCGGTGCTGCAACCCCATGACGGCCAAGCACCGCTCGCGCTGGTGATCGGCGAGTTCAAGACCTGCGAGCGGGGAGACAACGGCTGCCGCATCTGGATCCGCCATATGCCGGATGCTCCGCTTCTGATGGATTCACGCGCATGGGATCGCCTGGCTCGCACCTACGCGGCCCTGCTGGAAGCTCGCGATGCCGATTCCGGTCATCCCGTCCGGCTCGCCATGGCGGCGCTGATCCACGCGCGGCGGGAGTTCACCTACGAGATCGACGCTGCCAGTCTGATGCTGGTCAGCGAGCAGTGGATCCCCGTGGAAGGGGTGCACGAACTCCCCCTCATCGATGCCTTGATCGCGCAAAGACGGCGCTTCCTCAAACCGTTGCGCTATGACGCCAAGGCGGCGGCGACCTTCCCCAATGCTCTGCTGCTGGACTGCGGCGCCACGCCCGTCCCCTTGCATCTGACCAGTGAATTCACGAGCCCCAAGGACCGGGCCCTCAAGGAAAAGGCGATTCACGCCAGCGAGAAGTCAGGCGCTTGGCATTGGCATACCGCCCTTCCGATACCGCCGTTGCCGGCCAAAACATCGGGCCAGCACCTCTGACCTTCACCTGAAGCTCCGGCTGCCCATGCAGCCGGAGCACGCCAGCCGTTCAATTCTGCTCGTCAATCCAGCGCCGAACATCTTCTGCGCGCCATGCCGTGATCCCAACCGACAGGCGAATCGGGGCAGGGAATACGCCGTCGTTGACGCGTCGCCAAAGCGTGGACTTGGAAAACGGGACGAAGCTCAGCAGCAGCTTCTGGCGAACGAATCCCGTCTCGGGCAGTGTGGGCCGCTGTGCCTGAAGTCCGGCGGGCACAGAGGGAGAGGTGGTCGAGGTAACTTGCATGATCATTCCTTGTCTTGGCGAATGCCAAAGGTGCAGGGGCATGACCAGCTCTGTCGCAGCGAAGTCGGTCTTGAAAGGCTTTCGCTGCCGAGGAACGCAGAACTCCTACCTCTGTGCAGGCGTTCCATTCAGGCACAGGGCAATGGGTGTATAGGGGCTTGAATCAGCAAATCATGAACATCTGCCCGCCAGAGCAATGAGGGCAGTGTTCAATACATGGGGCCGAGTAGTAGAGACGCGGCCTGAAGGCAGGTGACGACTGCGACGCACTTGCTTGCCAAGTGGACTGCGGGGCCAAGGTGAAGTGTCAGCCCCTGTGCATCACTTTACCCTCGCAGGCCGATGACGTACCGGCAGCATTCAACGCGGCGCCAGCAAACGGCCCCGCGCGCGGCCGGTTGTCCGTGGAGACGTCACCATGCTATGCCGGATCCACCGGGACGGCGTCGGCCTCCGGAGACGGGGATGGTGCGATGTCGTCGGCCCCGGCCACGCCCTGCCCTGCATCGGCCTCCAGCAGAAGACTGGCTGCGGCATCGTCTGCTGGCGGCGTTTCGCCGGATTGGGATCTCTCCACATCACCCGCGCTTCCAGCCTCACTCGCCGGACGGCGCGCGTCGAGCGCATTCATCTCCCGCCGCAGGCGTGTCGCCAGATTGCGCGCCCCGTTCGCCACGTCACGCACCTTGCGCTTGAGCGCCGCCCGTTCGACATCGACGGCCTGTTGGGTGATGATTTCGTGGATCTCGAGCGTCTGCAGCAAGGGCATCAGCTGATCGAGCTTGCCCAGGATTTCCAGATACCGGCGGCTGCTCGACGACAAGACGCCCACCTCCAGATCCAAGGGGACGGTGTCATAGGTCGCGGTGCTGGTGATGCCATTGGCATGGAACAGCGCTTCGGCACCGTCGATCGCCTTGTTCAGATCCTCGGCCACCTTGTCCATCTGCGACCGGATCAGCACCTCGACCTTGCTGACGTCGTCATGGTTCAGCCGGGTGCGCGAGATCACCGAGATGAAATGAATGCCCAACTGGAAGGTGTTGAAGTAGCGGATGAACAGGCGCTTGCCCTCGGCACTGGCAAAGCTCGCCTTGATCTTCAACGAAGCCGCTTCGACGCGGCGGAAGTCGGCCTTGGTTTCCTTCGCTAGGATGCGGGCGTTGACACCCCCTTGGTCGTGCTTGACGAAATCAATGTCGGCCATGATCGAGTTCTCCTGAGGCAGCGCTGCCCGGATCAATGATCGGCAATGCAGCCACGGGTCGCCACGCGAAACGGCCACGAAGTCAGGCTGCTTTCGGCATTAGCACGCATTGCTAGAGCATCAGGCATTGACGCGCAAGGGGCGGCCCTCTACTGTGCGAAGCATGCAGTAGCTGGCCCTGCACCCCTGGCAAGCCCTGGAGTTTCCATCGACACGGTCTGAGCGCGACGCGCTCGATCGCTGTCTCCATGTAGCGCTTCCCGCCGGCGGCTTTCGAGGCCGGCCCCGAGGGTAGCAACGCCCTCGGCCTGGCGCCGAAAGCTTCCCCCGCCGGTCGCTGGCACACCGGCCCCATGGCGCATCCCGCCGTGACCCAAGCCAGCCCAGAAATCTCCGATCCGTCTCGCGGATCCGTCCACCCATCCACCCCTTGGGGCTCATCGCCCCTTGATTGGTGCGTTGGCTCCTGCTTTCTCCAAGGAGCCCACCATGCTGCACCCCAGCGTCGCACCCGAGTTCCGAGCTGCTTCCTCCGTCTGCCCCGAGCCACAGCGGCCTTTCTTCCACGTCCTGCTCGACAGGCTTCAAACCGATGCTTCGCCGCCCCCGGCAGCAGCGGCCTTGGCTTCGCTGGATGCGGACCAAGGCTCTCCCATCGAATGGAGCGAGGAAGACGTCGTGCTGCTGCACTGGCGGCTGCTCAAGGAAATCGGCCGCCTGGCCGATCCCGAAACACCGCTGGAAGAGAAGTTCGACACCTTGCGCTGGGTCTTCACCGAGCGCGACAAGGATCTCCGGCCCTTCAGCTTCGTGTCCTGCCTGCGCGTGGTGGGCTGCAGCCCGCTGTCGCCCCTGCCGTACTGCGGCCTGGTCGATGTTGAGGAGGTGCGCGACTTCATCCGTCTCGCCATCCCCCAATGGCTGCAGCAGACCCTGAAGCGCTACCCCAGCTGGGTACGCGAGGCCATCGTGGACCACCCCGACTGGGTGGAAGCGCGTCTGGCCCGCAACCCGCAGTGGATCAACGAAGAAGTCAGGCGTTTCGCCAGCGAGGGCGACCTCTTCGCCTGACTGCCCATCAACCCCGTCCGAAAGGAGTCCGCCATGAAGGACGTTCTTTGCCTGCTGGCGATCTTCTTCGCCTACGGCCTGGCCGGCCACCTGGACTACCAGGATGCCGTCGCCATGGAAGAAGCCATGCGCCAGGACGATCCGCCGTCCTGCGCCACGCCGCAGTTCGAGCCAGCGCCTGCGCGCTTGGCCCGGGATGAACCCCACCCCCCACCGGCGTGCCGGCCGGAGGATCACGAGGGGATCGAAAAATGAACCACATCGCACGCACACCGAGCCGCCCGGCCGCCCTGCTCACGGTCCAGGCCCTGGGCGACATCGAGTACCTGGTGAAGGAGAGCGAGGTGCTCACCGGCCAGGCCGGCAGAAGCTTCGTCATCGCCGGGGCCGACCGTCTGTCCTATCGGGTGCACTGGCATCCGCTCGGATTCAAGGTCGAGCGCCTCGACGAGAGCGGCGACGTCCTGAATTGCCAGCACCTGCTGCCCTGGGAGTTCCCTCAGCACAGCTTGGCCCAGGCCCTCGCCTGCGGCCAGTTGTTCACGGCACCTGTGCCGCACGTGTCCAGCGCATTTGGCGCGCCCGGCACCCACGCCTGATTTCTTTCACCCCGCCAGCGGGCCCGCCCGCTGTGCGGGCGGGCGCTGGTCTTTCAGGAGATCACGATGAAGATCCAGATCCGTTTCAACGAGGAAGGCGCACTGCGCAACCAGCGCTATGCCTTCACGAACCGTTTCACACTGGTCACCGAGCTGCTGCAGAACGCCCGCCGCGCCGGCGCGCGCCACATCACCATCGAGCACCGTCCCGAAGATCAGGTGCTGCGCGTTGTGGATGACGGCCACGGCGTGGCAGATTTCCAAAAGCTGCTGAGCTTCCACGAATCCGGCTGGGACGCGGGCCTGGCCGGCCAGGAGCATCCCTTCGGCGTCGGCTTCACCAAGTGCCTCTACGCGGCTTCACGCATCGTGGCCGCATCGGGACGCCAGCAGGTGGACATTGATAGCGCTGCAGCCCTGCAGCGCGAGCCCTTCGACGTCACCACCAAGCGGCGCGTCGTGAACGGCACGGTCATCGAACTGCATGGCGTCGAGATCAGCGATCTCGCCAAGCAGATGGAGACCCTGTGCGAGGGCTTCCCGGTCGACGTGGTGTTCAACGGCACGCCGATGGCGCGCCGCTATGCCGAAGACAAGATTGCGTTGAGCCCCACGCCGATTGGCGTGGTTCATGTCAGCGGCGCCCGCGACGGCAAGGCCACCTATGCCACGCTGGTGTTCCTTCAGGGCTTCTGCGTTCATCGGCCCAGGTTCTTCCAGGCGGACTCCGTGAATGTCGTTCATCTCGACCCGCAGCAGTTCATGGCCCGGCTCCCCGATCGGGATCAACTGATCGACGCCGACCAGCAGCTCAAGCGGGTCGATGCCCAGGTCAAGCAGTCCTGGCGCAGCATCCTCGAGGTGGCGAAGACCCAGCTCAAGCCGCAGGACTTCGTCGCAACCTACTTCGACGCGATGCTCCAGTGGCAGCATCAGGATCTGCTCAATGACATGGACGAGCTGCCCGCCGCGCTGTTCCAGCGCATCTCGGGCTACCCCTTCCAGACCCACTACGGACAGCAGGGCTTTCTCGAGCCTGCCGCTGCGGCCCCCAGCCGCGAGGACATCGAGTCCGGTCAGGTCACGCTGGTGTCCATGGGCGCAGTCAGCGAGGAGAACGCCGCGCACTGGATGCTGGCCCGGCAAAATCAGTGGCTGCTCACCGAGGCTTACCGCCTGGACAGCAACCATTGGCTTCATCCGCATGTCCGTTACCCGGATTTGGAGAAAGCCGTAGTCGAACCGCAAGGTGAAACCGCGCGCATCACGTTGGAGGGCCGCTGGGTCTGGCCACAGGTCGTCCTCTGCGAGGCGGTCAATATCCGCTTCGGCGGGCACGAGGCCATCCTCGTGGATGACGGGGTATGCCACGAGGGCAATCTCCTGATTCCCGCCAACGAGGTCTCGGGTGAAGCCATGCGGCAGCTGTCCGACTTCGTCGATGGAAACGATCACTACCGTGATGACGACGCCGAGGCCGATTGCATGGCGCTGGCCGACCTGATCCGCAGGCTGCGGTCGACGGACCCGGTCGCCACGCTCAGCTCGCTGCTGTCCGAACTCGGCCTTGGCAAGTACGCACTGTTGCACGGCCGGCGCTTCGAGGTGACCGTGGGCGTGGGCGGCATGCCGGGATGCTCGGTGGAACTGGTCGGCGCGGAAGAGGCGCTCGCATCCGACGGAGGCGGCCATGCAGAATGCTGAATATGCTGCGCGCATAGAAGCAGTCAAGCAGCGCGCCCATGGCCGATGGACGGAGATCCTCGGCGCCCTGGGCCTGGACGAGCGCATGCTCAAGCGCAAGCCCATGCCCTGCCCCGTCTGCAGGGATGGTGTGGACCGTTTCCAGTACACCGACAAATACGGCGAAGGGAACTACCACTGCCGCAAGTGCGGGCCCGGCGGGGGCTTCAAGCTGCTCCAGGCCTGCAAGGACATGGACTTCCACACCGCGCTGTGCGCCGTCGAGAAGCTGGTCGGCCTGCTGCCACCTACGGCACCTGCCGGCGAAGCCGCGCCGGATCGCATGAAGAAGTTGGTGCAGCGCATCTGGAACGAAGCCCGTCCGGTGACGCTGGGCGATGAAGTGGACCGCTACCTGCGCGGCCGCGGACTGGCCTTGAGCCACTATCCCGACTCGCTGCGGTTCCACCCTGCCCTGGGCTACTACCAGAAGGAGGGTGCGGCCAAGGCGCGCAAGGTGGCCGAATACCCGGCCATGCTGGCCAGCGTGCGGGATGCCCAGAGCGCGGTGACGCTGCACCGGACCTACCTGAACGCAGGCCGCAAGCTGGATGCACCCGATGCGAAGAAGGTGCTCTGCAGTGGTTTCGTCGGGGCAGCGGTCCAACTGGCCGAGGCGACGGAGGAACTTGCCGTGTGCGAAGGCATAGAGACAGCGATTGCGGTCTTCCTGGCCACAGGCAAGCCCGTGTGGAGCGCCCTGAGCGCCGGCAATCTCGAAAAGCTCTGGATTCCGGAGACCGTCAAGCGCCTGTGCATCTACGGCGACAACGATGCCGACGGCGATTTCACGGGACAGGCCAGCGCCTACGCGCTGGCGCGCCGGGTGAAGCGCGAGGAGGCACAAAGCGGCCCGAGAACGGTCCAGGTGTTCCTGCCCAAGCTGGCAGGAACCGATTGGGCTGACGTGTGGCTGCAGCGCCAGGAATCCTCGGTGCTGCGCGCCGCGTGATGTTGGTTTCGGGGGTGGGTTCGCTCACTCCCGGGCCCTTTCAGTGCAGGTTCGAGGTGTTCGCTCTGCGCCTGTACCGAAAAGGTTTCTCCCTCTGGTCGCTGCCAGACCAGGCCGTTCACGACACCCATCGTGCGGCGAAGGCAGCCTTGGAGTTTTTCGCGCAATTCGATTGCGCATCGTGGATCGGTTTGCACCGGTCCTTCATCAGCCCATGCGGGGATGTATCCCCGTCGGGGCTCTGCCGTCCCCGCTTTTTCTGTTCCCCAAAAGGAGATTCTCATGAGAAGCGGACGTACCCTGGTCAGCCTGGCCCATGAACTGCAGCGCCAGCTTGATACCAAGAAGGATCTGGTGGTGCCCTCGCCGCTGGTGCGCCACAGCACCAGCGAGGACGGCGGCACCACCCTCGTCATCGAAGAGGCCGGTGGGCCCGCGAGCTACGGCGTCACGCCGCTGGCCCGGCGCCAGCTTGCCGACAAACTGAGCATCCCGTATGCCTATTTCGAGCGCATGCGCGAGAACCAGCCCGTGCTGCTGGACCGCAATGTGAACACCTGGCTGCAAAGCGAAGGCGACCGCCGTCTGCTGCGCACGCTCGATGGCCGCGTGCGCGCTGTGCTGTCCGACCGCTATCGCCGTCTGGACAACTACGACCTGGCCGAGCATGTCCTGCCCATCCTGCAGGGTCTGCCCGAGCTCAGATTCGAGTCTGTAGAGCTGACCGAGACGCGGATGTACCTCAAGTGCGTCACGCCGCAGCTCAAATTCGAGATGGCGCCCGGCGACATCGTGCAGGCCGGGATCGCCATCTCGAACTCCGAGGTTGGCCAGGGGACGCTGTCGGTGCAGCCGCTGCTGTTCCGCCTGGTGTGCCGCAATGGCCTGATCGTCGCCGACCGGGCGCTGCGCAAAACCCACGTCGGCCGCGCGCTCGCCCAGGAGGATGAAGGCGTGACGGTCTACCAGGACGACACCTTGCAGGCCGACGACAAGGCCTTCTTCCTGAAGGTGCGCGACGTCGTGCAAGCCGCCGTATCGGACGTGACGTTCCGGCAAGCGGCGGTGAAGATGCAAAAGACCATGGGCATCAAACTGACTGGCGATCCGGTGCAAAGCGTGGAAGTGCTGGCCCAGCGTTACACGCTGAACGATACCGAACGCTCGGGCGTGCTGCGCCACCTGGTTGCAGGAGGCGATCTGTCGGGCTATGGCCTGGTCAACGCGGTGACCCACTTCAGCCAGGAGGTCGAGGACTACGACCGGGCGACCGAGTTCGAGGCATTGGGCGGCAAGCTCATCGAGCTGACGGCCGCCGAATGGAAGCCGCTCGCCGAAGCGGCATGAACCGCGTGCGCGGCCCATAGACGAAACCGTGGCGGGAGGGGATGCCCCCTTCCGCCCGTTTTCACGCGCCTGTGCATGCCGGCGTCAGGAGAACACCTTCACGCTGATCGCGCTGCGCACCTTGCCCAGGATTTTCACGCGGCGCCTTGCGGCCGCTGTTGTCCCTGTCCACTCGTAGTCCTGGTAGGCCTTGTTGTCGCACTTGAGCACGATGCTCCGGTCCATGCGCCGTTCCACCCGCCGGATGTACAGACTGCCGTTGCAGTTGAACGCATAGATTCCGTTGCCAGCCAGTTGCGTCACGGCTGAATCGACGAAGACCAGATCACCCGCCTTCAGATGGGGAGCCATTTCGTCCCCAGGCACCTGCATTGGAATGCCCAGTTGGCCATGGTGGGCCAGAGAATCGGTGATGGCCTGGATGCAGTTGGCCACCTCGATGAGCTGGGCGCAGTGGGCCTCATCGTCAGCGAGTGGTCGCAGCGCGCCGATGATCTCGTCCGCACTGCAGCCCAGGCCCGCGCACAGCCGGGCGAACGATTCCAGATCCGGCAAACCAGGCTCGCTGGCATCGAACCATCGACGCACGCTCTGGGCCGCGCGCTGCGTGATCCCGGCCACATGCGAAACCGTCTTGTCGGCGGGAATGCCCATGGCGACCAGCCTGGCCTGCAGGCGGTCACGCACACCAGGAATCAGGTCGAGATCCCCATCAAGAGATGCTGCAAAGGAACGCCCTGCGCGGCTCACTGCACGGCTGTCCTCCAGCCTTCCACGCCGATCCACTGGCAAGCGTGGCACCACGCGGCTCGACGACGTTGTCTTGGCAGTCACATGACCTCCCGCCGAAAAAAAACAAAAGCGCGTGTTTTACCGCTACTTTTGTTACCGGATGTGGCCGACTTCGGAAACGACCGCCAACCCCTGCTCTTTACGGTGGCGAATTCAGCCAGCCCTCGAGAAAGCAGCAATTGATGCGCACCAGTTCATGGTCGACAGCATATGCTGACTATGACCTTACCACCACCTCATCCCCGAATCGAGTACCCGTGAAACATTGTTGACACTCCCCTCCAGAGGGGCATCGAGGAACGATCATGTGCCACCTGCTTCTATCCGATGTGCAATCCACCAACCTTCAATTCCTCTATGCCATCCTCGTCGGCACGGAGCGCGACATGGTGGAGACCTGCCGCAAATTCAACCTGCATGCGGCCCAGGCCGAACGCCTGCGCACCCTGACACCTGCCGGGGTCTGGAGCCTGGTGCATGCGGTCGGCCAGACCTCCCTGTTCGTTCCGCGGGCCGATCTTGTCGCGCTGATCGACTCGCCGCCGGCGCTTGCGGGCACCTTGGCCGCCGCGCGTCCGCCCCGCCCAGCGCCGCCCATGCAGATTCAGGTGTCCCGATAGATGCCGGGCACCAAGATCAGCCAGCGCATGCGGGCGCTGCAACTGGCCCGCGATTGCGCGGCATTGGGCGCACGCATCCGGACGATCCACCATCTCACTGGGCTGCGACCGCGCGAGTTGCTGCACCTGCTGTTCAATTCGCATACCATGCCGCCCTGTGGCAGGGCCCCGAATTCCCGCGAGTGGTACCACCGCGCGAACCTCGTGCAGCGGATCGAGGCGTCCATCGTCATCGCCAACTTCCGGCGCATGCGCCATCTGGGTTTTCCGGCGCCTGAAGCTCTGGTTGGCGCGTACCGCTATTACCAGTCGATGTACCGGCCCCCGCCTCGCATCAGCTTTGACCGGGCATTCGATCTCGCGGCGCATACCGAGGGCTTGTGGATCGCCAAGGCCCCCAACTTCCGCCTGGCATCGTGTTCCCGCTGTGACAGCGAGTTCCTGGACACATTCGCAGGCGCCGACACATCCGCACGACCCTGCCCTTTCTGCCAGTTGCTCGATCGGCACGCCCGCGATCCGCGCCTCACCGCATCCTTCGCCGAACCGCCAACGGCTTCAGAGGAGTTGATCGCACACCTGATGCCCGTGCTTGGCGCGGTCACGGATGCCAATGGCGAAACCCCCTCCAATTCGTCTTCATTGCCGCCAGCCGAAACCTAGCCCTTCCTGAACAATGAATCTTCATGGCCCCGCGCGGGCATGGAGATTCTTCGATGGCTCCCGGCACCTCATCGTCCACCACCGGCGTACAACCGTTCGCATCCTCGGATCCCGGCTTCGAAGCACTGCCCTTGGCCGCGGTCATCGCGGGACACCAGGCGCTTCTGGGCCGGATCAAGCTGTGCTTCGGCGCGGATCGCGCCACCTTCGAGCGCGAGCTGATGCCATTGGTTCAGGGCTATGCGCGTTTCGTGCACTTGCTTCCCGCCACCGCCGACAACTATTTCCACACGCCCGGCGGTCTGCTGCAGCTCGGGCTGGAGACGGCATTCTTCAGCCTGCAGGGCACGGACGCACACATCTTCTCCGGCCGTGCGACGATCTCCGAGCGCCGTGAACTGGAGCCGCGCTGGCGCATCGCGACCTTCATAGGCGGACTGTGCTGCGAACTGCACCGGACGCTGACCCACCTCATCGTGACCACTGCGGACGGCGAGGAGTGGCCGGCATTCCTGGGAGGTCTGGCGCCGTGGCTGGAGCAGCGAGCAGCCGATCGCTACTTCGTGCGCTGGCGCGCCAATGCGCGAGAGTCCCGGGGCGTGGGCCTGTTCGCCCTGGCCCACGTCGTCCCGGCAGAAGTGCTGCAAATGCTGGGAGATGGCAATTCCCTGGTGGTGCCGCAGCTGTTGGCCAGCATCGCGGGTCTCCCCCAGTACCGCGAGCACAACGTTCTGGACGAACTCGTGCGCCGGTCGATGGCACTGGTCATCGACCGTAACCTGCTGGCAAGCGCCGACCGTTACGGCAAGCCCCAGTATGGCTCTCACCTTGAGCGCTATCTCGTGGACGCGCTACGACGCCTCGCCGCCGGCCATTCCACGTGGACGCCGAACCGCGACAAGAGCCGTGTCTGGCTGGGGCCGGAGGGGTTGTTCCTGGTCTGGCCGGGGGCTGCGGAGGATGCGTTGTCGCTGCTGGAAAGCGACCAATTGGTCGGTATCCCGAAATCGCCCCATACCCTGCTGGAGTTGCTGCTAGAGGCGAAGGTATTCGTGGCGGCCGGCGTCGGCCGCGAAACCTGGGACATCCAGCCGCCGGGAACGAAGACGTCGATCGAAGCGGTGAAGCTCGCCAATCCGTCTATCTTGCTGGCGGGCCTTGAGCCACAGCCCACCGCCCTGACAGCAAACCTCCTCGCTGCGCCTTCACCACCAACGAAGCCACCTGCTCAGGCTGCCAACGCGAAGCCCGCAGTCGCTGGAGATTCGCCCGCAGCCATGACGAGCGTGTCGTCACCTCCAACCACGCCCCCACCCGACGTATCCGCGGCAGCCGCACCAACAGAACAGCTGTCGCTGCTGGATGCCACCGGCAATACCGATGCGCCCGAAACTGCGCCGCAAGAAGCCGCTGCCGTGGTTGAAGCACCGGCTTCAGTCCCTTCGAGGGCGGAGCCAACCGCCATATGCCTGCAAGCCCCTATGCGCCTGAACCCTGCCGTGCGCAAAGCCCTGGCCGAAATCGTGGCGACCCTCAATGACGGTGCCTCTGCGTCGGATATCTCCACGGTGGCCGAGGGCGTCTTTGTGCCGCTGGCTGATTTCGAACAGCGCGGCATACAGCCCAGCATCGCGATCCGCGCGCTGGACGATACGCGGATGATCCGGCGCCTGCACCCAGACGGCCCGCCAACGGTTTCGCGCCAGATCGGCGGCACCACCGTGGTAGGCGTGATCCTGGCGTCCGCGCACGTCGAAGGCCTGGATCCTGCGGCCTTCGGCCTCGCTGCCGAAGGAGACGCGGTCACCCCTTCCGACACTACCGCCGCACAGCAGCGAGGCCGCTGACATGCTGGTGCGCAGTTACGAAATGCCCTGGCGCCGCGCCTTCGAGGCCCATTCGGGGCTGGTGTGGCTGGCCGCCTCGCTCTACTTCGCAACCATTGCGCTTGCCGGCCCATTGCCTGTCCTTCCTTCACTCGGACTGGCTGCCGCCTGCCTGCTGATGGCGTGCCGACGAATGGCCCAGGCGGTACGGATACTGCGGCTGCGCGGATCCCTCGGCGGGCGCCGCATCCAGGTGCTGAGCGCGCAGGAGCTGGGGCGACTGTGCACCGATCCGGCCCAGGTGTTCCTGGGCTTCGGCTTCGAGTGGAGGCCCGTGCATGCGCAGCGCCTCTACGAACTCTCCAAGGTGGACTACCGCGAGTTCAAAGTGCCCGAGTGGCTGCAGCATGCCATGGGGCAAGGTGGCACCGCACAGCCCGATGCCGAGATCGGCCTGCCCTACATCCACGGGGTAGAGCCGACCGAACATGCGCTGCGCCGGCCGTTGCAGAACTTCGAGGGCGGCACGCTCCTGGTCGGCACCACGCAGTCGGGCAAGGGCGTGGCGCTGGCCAACCTGATCACCCAGGCCGTGCGCCGCGGCGACGTCGTGATCGTGATCGACCCCAAGAACAGCCGCCGCCTCAAACGGGTCGTCGAGCGGGCCTGCGAGGACTACCGCGAGGCGGACACCTTCATGGAGTTCCACCCCGCCTTTCCGGAGCGCGGCGTCCGCCTGGACTTCACGTTCAACTGGCAGAAGCCCACCGAGATCGCATCGCGCATCCAGTCCATCATGCCGCCCGACACGGCCGGTGCGTTCACGGCCTTCGGCTGGGACGCCGTCAACGTGGTGGTGCAGGGCCTGGTCGAACTGGAGGAGCGGCCGAATCTCATCAAGCTCACGAAGTACATCGAGGGCGGCATCGAGCCGGTGCTGGAAGCCTCGCTGCGACGCTTCTACGAGCAGTTGCTGGGCCATAGCTGGCGCGACCAGCCCGAGATGCGCAAGCTGCTGCACGATGCGCACCGGGGGAACATGCGCAGGCCCTCCGAGGCGGCGAGCGCCGACCTGATGGGCTTCGTCGCCTACTACGAGCACCACGTCGCGCAGAACCAGCGCAACAAGGTGCTCGATGCCCAGGTGCGCACGTTCCGACACAACCGGGAGCACTACCAGAAGATCACGGCGAATCTGTTGCCGATCCTCTCGATGCTGACCTCGGGCGACTTGGGCCGCAGCTTGTCGCCCGATCCCTTCGATGCCGACGATCCGCGCCCGATCATGAACTTCGAGAAGATCGAACGCGGCGACCATGTGCTCTACATGTGCCTGGATTCGCTGCCCGATCCGTCGGTCGCATCAGCCATCGGTGCCCTGGCCCTGGCCGACCAGGCCGCCCGGGCCGGCATGCGCTACAACCTTGGCACCTACCGGCGCATCTCGCTGTTCGTGGACGAGGTCAGCAACGTCATCAACCAGCCGCTGATCGAGGTTCTGAACAAGGGCGCCGAGGGCGGCATCTTCGCGACCTGCGCCATGCAGACCCTGGCCGACCTGGCGCGGCGCCTGGGCAGCGAGGATGCCGCCCGCATGGCGCTGGGCAACCTGAACAACCTGATCGCGCTGCGCACCAAGGATCGGCCCACGCAGGACTTCGTGGTCGAGACCTTTGGCAAGACGGCGATCCACACGGTACGCGTGGGCCTGAGCCACGGGGCCGACACGCATATCGGGGACTTCTCGTCGAGCTATTCGACCCAGCTCACCGAGAGCTTCGAGGAGGTGGTGCCGGCGGATATTCTGGGCAAGCTGCCGAACCTGCAGTACTTCGCGTCGGTATCGGGCGGCCGCATCATCAAGGGCCGCTTTCCGATCATCAATCCGGATGCGGACGCACAGCCACGGGGAGCGGCCGCATGATCCGGGCCGTCGCCGTCATCTCCCTCGTTCTGCTGCTCATACTGGTGCTGTACGTGCCTGCCGTGCATCCGCCCGAGCGCTTCCTGGAGCAAATGCGCAGCGAGCACCAGGTGGCTGTTGAATTCTGGGGAGCGGAACCCGCCTACCGGATGCTCGATCGCGCCATACGCCTGCAGTCCAATGCCGCCGAAGCCAGTCCTCTTCCGGCGCTGAGGGACATGCCCAAGAGCCACGGCACCAACCAAGCGGTCGCCTCCGAGATGAGATCAGTCAATCAGCGCCTGTTCAACAACGCCTACTTTCGCTCGGTCGATGCGCTGCTGATGCTCGCGAGCTATCGCCTGTCCGGTTTGCTGGAATGGCTGCCTTGGCTGATCCCCCTGGTGCTGGCCGCCAGCACTGACGGCTTCTTGCTGCGCATTGTTCGGTCGAAGGAGTTTTTGCTGCACGATCCGGAGATGTTCGCCGTGTGGTGCTCACTTCTGATCATCACCGGCTGCGCGACGGTGGTCGCATTCGTGCTGCCTGTCCAGTTGCATCCAGCCATGCTGGCCGCTTCGCCCATTGCAATGACCGTGCTGCTGGGCCGCGCGATCACGCATTTTCATCGGCGCGCATGACCGAGCCATTGCCCGCTACAACTCGGCCTCCGCCATCAGTTCGGTCATGCTCATCTCCATCGCTTTCGCGATGCGAGCGATCGAGACGATCCCGGGATTCTGGCCGCCGCGTTCGATGCTGCTCATGTAGGAACGATCAATGGCACTTCGGTGTGCGAGTTCTTCTTGAGAGATGCCTCGCGCGCGCCGGCTGCGGCGAATGGCACCGCCCAGTGCGATGAGCACCGGGTCGTTGGCGTGCCGAGGCGAGGTAATGGGCATCCCCGCATGGTGGGGATATGATGCCAATCACACCACGGACGATCTTCCACATAGCCGACCAGTGGGAGAGCGTGCGACCGGTGTTGTGTCCGTCAATGCTGGACTGTTCCCGCTAACTCTGGACTCGTCTCGCATTGACGCATTGCATCATCTCTGTCGAGGGCACGACCATGAACACAGCCTGCATCGATCGCCTCCGGGAGTTGGCGGAATCCATCACCGCTCTCTCATTATCCCATTTGCAGCCAGCCACACGTGCCAAGCTGTACCGGAATGACCTGTCGGTGAATGCCTATCCCACCGAGTTTGGAGGACTGGTCTACGTCGGTTCACCACCACACCGCATTCCCGTCGAGACTGATCTGGCACTTATCGCGGGACTCTCGGCCCATGCTGGCATTGAATGGCTATTTTTCGACGCCGAGGGGCCGGTCGTTAACGGGCTGCCCGTGTTCGACACTCACCAGTCCACTCCCTGACGCCAATCAGAGTGGAAATCGCTGAGTCCTCAAGCAGTCTCGCCTCTCGCGTTCTCTATGGCATGGACACCAAAGCAGGCTGATTGCGAAACACCCCTGAGTTGAGCTTCATTTCCGGGTGACTTGCATTCAGCCCTCTCCTATTCTCTGTCCATGCGCTGACGCGCGTGTTCAATGAACTCCAGGACACGAGGACCCATGCCATGCTGATTGCCATGCCGAACACCAGCCCCGCAAGCCAGCCCCCCGAAGGAACTGCCGGCACCAGCGACGTGGTCGAGACGCGGCTCTGGCTGGAGGAGCACCACTGGCTCTATGCCCTTCTGCGCAGCGAGAGCAATGTCGCTCCCACGTTCCGCATTCCGGATCTGATGAGTGCCTGCGTGGCTCTCGTCTTCGGCAATGAAGATGCCGCGGAACGCATCTTTGGCTTTCTCGGGACCGCGCTGGTCATGCGCTCGCCTACCACGCCACGCCGGCGCGAGTCCTTGTGGCGCCCCCAGTTCGAGCTGCTCCACGATCTGCAATGCTCGCCTGCCAACAGGCATCCCAACCCCAAGTTCCAGCTCGACCAGTTGACCACCGCCTGCGTGGCGCTGTGCCAACTGCAGGATGACTCGGGCGCAGCCGTGCTCGTCCAGGCACGCCGCAACATGGTCGAGCGGCACTTGACCCACCTCGGGCCGCGGCACCAGCGATGACCGTGCGGCATGGCGCCGCTCACCCGCATTGACCCTCCGGGCCCCCGCCCGGCTTACCCGCCAAGACCTTGACCGGCACGCCGGCCCTCACCCCGTGCCCGCGCCGCAGCGGGCTTGTCATGAACCACTGGGGGGTGTTCGATGCGCTTGCTTGCCGTTTTCATGATGGCGATGCTGCCGACCGCTTCAGCCTTGGCCACGTGCTGGGACACGGCGGCGCAACGCTACGGCATTGCGCCAGAGTTGCTCTACGCCGTCGCCCGTACCGAGTCGAGCCTGAATCCGCGCGCGGTGAACCGCGCGCACGAGAAGCGCACGGGCAGCTACGACATCGGCCTGATGCAGATCAACAGCCGGCACCTGCCCCGGCTGGCTGGCTTCGGCATACGCGAAGCTGATCTGTACGACCCCTGCGTGAACCTGCAGGTGGGGGCGTGGCTGATGGCTGACAGCTTCGCGCGGCACGGCGTCAGCTGGAACGCCGTGGGCGCCTACAACGCAGCGTGCACCCAGCTCAAAGGGGCCGCCTGCACACAGGCCAGAGCCACCTATGCATGGAAGGTGTACCGGCATCTGCCGTCAGCGCGTGGTGTGGATCAGGGTACACGGCAGAAGGCCACCGCCGTCGTGGCGCAAGGCCAGGGCCTGCGCGTGAGGGTTTCGCCATGAGGTGCTTGACACCTGCGGCGCTGTACCACCGCTGCGCGCTGTGCGCGTGCCTGGCCATCTCGGCGTGCACCACGGCGCCGCCCAGCGCCATCGAGCCGCCCGCAGCGATGGCCACCAAGGCTTGGGCACGGCTGGCCCAGCACGGACATGGAGCGCAAGCCGCGTTCGCACTGTGCCGTGGCGACGCCTGTCCCCAACCCACGACCAAGACCTTGAACGCAGCACCAAGGGTCATCGCCCCGGTAGTGCCGGATCCCGTAGCCGATGCCCCGGTTCCGCTCATCGAATCGATGGGACCCGGCGAGCAGGTGGAGGAGCAGACCCATCAGGCAACGCCCATCACCGAGGGGCCGCCTGGCACGGAAACGCCACCGGCGGCGCCACAGCACGGTAGGTCACTCCCCGACCAAGAACGCTAACGAACACCCGACCGGGCCTTGGCCCCACCTCGCCACTGAGCAGACCGAACCGCACCACCCGATCGACACCCGTCTTTTCCTATTCCGGAGATTCGTCATGAGCACTGCCATCCTGTCCACTCCCACCACAGCCTCGCGGCGCGCCCCCGCGCGCAGGGTCCTCGGTTTTCTCTGTCTGGTCACGCTGGCCCTGGCCGGCCTGGCGCTGGCGTTCCCGAGCCATGCGCTGGATCTCGTCGCCTTCACGGGCATCACCGGCCCGCTCACGTCGGCCCTGACGCAGATCGCCGAACTGGGACCGGGCATCAAGGCTCTCGTGGGTTTTGTCGGCTTCGTGGTGGCGCTGATCTCGCTGTCCGCGCTGCGCAATTTCGGACCCGTGCTGTTCTATGTGGGCCTGGCCATCTTCGCAGCCGTCGGCCTCGTGATTGCCGGCGCGATCATGGGCGCGGTCGTCTGAGCCCCGGCGCATCACCATCCCGGAGGCCCACATGCAAGCGGACACCTATATCCCGCGGCGCCTGGACGACCAGTGGAAGATCGGCTTCTGGGACGTCGATGTCGCCGCGCCCATCGTCCTGGCCTTCTTCATCGGCTACCTGTCGGCCAGCAAGGCCGCGTTCGCGGTCTGCATGGCGGCCGGCATCGCCGTCTCGCGCTGGATCGCGCGGCTGAAGTCGGACAAGCATCCGGCCTTCGCGCTGCACTGGCTGTACTGGCACCTGCCGGTCAATCCCGCCACTGCCATGCGCGCCACGCCGCCCTCGCACATCCGCCGCATGGTCGGCTGAACCGGAGAAGCACCATGGACTTCGACCGGCTCAGAGGCGACCTCAAGGACATGCGCCGACGCAACCGGGGCCTGGGGCTCGCCGTCGGCGCCCTGGCCGTCGGCATGCTGCTCGCGCTCACCATCATCATCAACCTGCTGGGCACGGTGCGCACCGTGGTCGTGCCGCCCTCGATCAGCAAGAGCTTCTGGGTCACCAGCGACCGGGCTTCCAGCGAGTACCTGGAGCAGATGGGCAGCTTCGTCGCCTGGCTGATCCTGGACGTGACGCCGTCCACGATCGACTGGAAGAAGGACATCCTGCTGGGCTACGTCGACCCGGCCCAGTACGGCCCGCTCAAGACGCGTCAGGAGGTCGAGGCCGAGCGGCTCAAGCGCATCAACGCCGCGACCGCCTTTGCGCCCCAGCAGCTCGTCGCCAGCGAGGACACCCAGTCGCTCGTCGTGCGCGGCCGGCTGCGCACCCTGGTCAACGGCTACGAGACCGCCAACGACCTCAAGGCCTACCGCATCGAGTTCGGCCATGCCGCGGCTCGCATGCACGTCATCGGATTCAAGGAGGTGCCCTATGCGGTCAAGTGACAGCACGCTCACGCGGCCCTGGCCCGCGTATTTCCCGCGCACGCTCTCGCGCACTTTGGCCCTGCAGGGATCAGCCGGAAGCCGCATGGCCTTGCCGCCCACTTCCCGCAGCAATCCGTCGCACCAGCGCTGGCGCCGATTGCCGCCGGCCGCGCGCAAGGTGCTCGCCGTCACCGCCCTGTCCCTCGGCCTGCACGCCCACGCGCTGCAGGTCGTGGAGGCCAGCGACGGGGTGGCGGTCGAGGCCATCGTCTCCCTCAAGGAGCCCACACGCATCCGCATCGAGGGCGCGGCGATCACCGACGTGTTCGGCAACATCCATTCCAGCCATTGCGGCGGTGCCGCGCCGGCCATCTCTGCCGCACCCAACACCCCGTCAAGCACGCCCGGCCTTGCCAGCCCGGCATCGCTCACCTCCTCCTCGGTCAACCCGGCCGGGAACGTCATCGTCGAATGCGACCGCGACAAGGGGGAGGTCTACATCCGGCCCGTCGGCGATGCGCTGCGGCCGATCAACCTGTTCGTGTCGTCGGGCACGGCCACCTACACGCTGCTGCTGCGCCGTTCGGACACCCCGGCCGACACCATCGTCATCCGGGACAAGACGCCCGTGGCGCTGCGTTCCGGCGCACCCGAGGCGGCGCCCTCCGGCCCTGCACCCAGCCATGTGCGCGCGATGAAGGGCCTCCTGGTGGCCATGTCCTCGGACCGGGTGCCCGCCGACGTGCGCGTCGAGGAAGCCTTCAAGCCCATCCAGCTCTGGGCGGAAGCGCGCTTCACGTTGATGCGCCGCTACGAAGGCCGCGGCTACGTCGGCGAAAAGTACGCCCTGCAGAACGTGAGCCTGGCTCCCATGGTGCTGGCCGAGCAGGAGTTCGACCGTCCGGACAGCCGTTCCGGCGGGGAGATCACCGGCATCGCGATCGAGCACCACAACTTGCGGCCCGGCGAGACCACCAGCGTCTATGTGATCCGGCGAGGAGGTTCACGATGAGCACTCCTTCCATGCCTTCGGGGCCGTCCGGAACCGGACGGCCATCCAGCCATGCCGTGCGCGGCTGGCTGGAGCGGCTGTCGCCGCGCCAGCGCCAGTACGCGCTGCTGACCACCATCCTGGGCGGCGGGATCGGCCTGCTGTGGATGATCTTCAGCTTCGCGGGAAGCGATGCCAAGCCGCACGGCGGCCGCGCGGCACAGACCCAGCCCGGCGACGTCACCAACATCGGCGTGATGCCGCCGGGGGGCCAGGTCAATCCGGTGGACCAGTGGGTCGGCACCGCGGGGCGCAAGCTGGCCCAGTACGAGACCGAGCGCGAGGCACAGAGCCGGGTCAACAAGGACCGCGAGGCCTTCGAGAACAAGACCCTGCAGCGCTTCGCGGAACTGGAAAAGCGGCTGACCAGCACCCAGCAGGCCGCCGCATCGCCTCCTCCCGCGCCCACGCCAGCGCCGGCACCAGTGCCCGCACCGGCAGCCCCGACCACCATGCCGCCTGCGGCCGGCCTGCCGCCAGCGCCGCCCGCCCCGGGCACGGGCGCCATGCCCTCCGGCATGCCCACGTTCCAAGGCATGGCCGCAGCCACCCCGCCAGTGCCCGTGATCTCCCGCGTGACGCTCACTGAGCGCCCTCGCTCGTCCACCACGACCGGCGGCGACGGCCCCCACAGGGCCGAGGGAGGCGGCCAGGCATCGAACGCACCCAAGACGGTGTCCACCTTCCTGCCCGTGAGCTTCACGCGCGGCATTCTGCTGGGCGGCCTCGATGCGCCCACGGGCGGGCAGTCCCAGGCCAACCCGCATCCGGTGCTGATCCGCCTGTCGGACAACAGCGTGCTGCCCAACCAGTTCCGCGGCGAATACCGCGAGTGCTTTGTGGTCGCGGCGGGCTATGGCGACATCAGCTCCGAGCGCGCCTACCTGCGCACCGAGAACCTGTCCTGCGTGCGCGCCGACGGTGCCACGCTGGAAGTGCGCATCCAGGGTTCGGTCTACGGCGAGGACGGCAAGGTCGGCATGCGCGGGAGGCTGGTCACCAAGCAAGGCCAGATGCTGGCCAACGCGCTGCTGGCTGGCGTGGTCAGCGGCATCGGCCAGGGCTTGTCCACCGCCAATACCACCTACAGCAGCTCGCCGCTCGGGACCATGGCCAGCACCGACAGCAATGCCGATGCCTACCGAGCCGGCCTGGGCAGCGGCGTCGGCAAAGCACTGGACCGACTCGCCCAGTACTACATCAAGCTGGCCGAGAACACGTTCCCGGTCATCGAGGTGGACGCCGGCCGCCAGATCGACGTCGTGATCACCAAGGGCGTGCGCATCGACGTGCCGATGACCGCGTCCTCCCATTCCCTTGCCGAGCGCGGCCAGCGCCGCACCGCTTCCCCCGAAACCCGCTACCTGGAGACCACCGATGATGGCAACTACTGAATCCGCGCGCCGGAGTCACCGCTTCGCTTCGACAGTGCTCTGCGGTGTGCTGGCGGCTGCGGCGGCGACCGCCCAGGCCGCGTCTCCCGACGAGACCCGGCTGCTCGCCGCGCTGCGCAAAGCCCATCCGGGCACCGAGTTCACCGAGGTGTCGCGCACCGAAGTCTCGGGCCTCTACGAGGTCTGGATGAACGCCAACGTCGCCTATGTCGCGTCGGCGAATCCACGGTATTTCGTGTTCGGGCGGCTGTTCGACACCCAGGTCATGCGTGACATCACGGGCCCGAGGATCGCGCAGCGCGGGGGCCAGGATGCGCGGGCGCAGGCGGAAGCCGTCTCCGCCGCGCCGGTGCCAGTCGATCAGTTGCCGCTGGCCGATGCGATCAAGACGGTGCGCGGCAACGGCCAGCGCAAGCTCGCGGTGTTCAGCGACCCGAACTGCGTCTACTGCAAGCAGCTCGAACCGGAGCTCGCCGGCCTGGACAACGTCACCATCTACACCTTCCTCGTCCCATTCCAGGGCGAGGCCCGGCCGGTCGCCATCTGGTGCGCCGCCGACCGCGAGCGCGCCTGGCGCCAATGGATGCTGCAGGCCGATGCCAGCCTGCTGCAGCCCGGCGCGCAGTGCGAGCACCCGATCGCGCGCAACCTTGAGCTGGCGCGCCGGCTCCGCGTACAGGGCACGCCGACCATGATCTGGGGGGACGGCAGCCGCACCGACGGCTATGTCGGGCGCTCTGTGCTGGAAGCCAGGTTCGCGGAGGTCGGCAAGGTGGCCGTGGCCCAGCCGGTCAAGACGGAGAAGCGGCCATGAGCGCGCGCATCGCATGGATCGCGCGCAGGGCCTCTGCCGCCCTGCTGCTGCCGCTGGCCGGCTGCATGAACATGTCGGGCCTGAGCGGCAGCTCCAAATATTCATGCACCGCGCCGGAAGGCGTGGCCTGCGACTCGGTATCCGGCACCTACACCAACGCCCTGCACAACAACCTGCCCGGCCAACAGACGTCGGCCTCCCGCGGCGCCCCACAGGGCACTGCAGCGGAAACTATCGCATCACCGCCGGTGCGCCAGCCGATGGCCGGTGCGCCGCGCAGCATCGCCGACGGCAGCGCGGATGGCGCTCCGCCCCTGGCACTGCGCTCCCAGGCCCGCGTGCTGCGTCTGTGGACCAGGCCTTGGGAAGACGCCGACGGCGATCTCTGGGACCAGGGCTATGTCTATGTCCAGGTGGATGCAGGCCGCTGGCAGATCGACCATGTGCGCCAGCGCATTCGCGACCAGTACGCCCCGCTACGCCCGCCGCCAGCAGTTGCACCCGCCACACTGTCCAGTGGCGCGCCGGCAGTTGCCGGGTTCACCCCGTCCGAGTCTGACAGCGCCGCCCCTGCCGAGGGCGCCGTTCAGCGCCCCGCCCCATTCAGTGCCTTCCCCTCGCTCGCCCGTCCGCCGGCCGGCCTGGGGGCCCGTCCGCAGTGAGGCCGCCATGCAGTTTTCCTCCACGGACACACAACCCAGCGGCGGTCGCGCCGCACCGCTGCTGCACTTTGGCGCCCCCGCGGACACGCCGGCCGAGCAGTTTGCCAACTGGCTACCGTATTCGGCCTACCTCGCCCATGAAAAGATCTTCGTGAACCGCGACGGCATGGGCTTCATGCTCGAAGTCATGCCGCAGTCGGGCGCTGACGAGCGCATGGCCGAGGTGCTGGTCTCGCTCTACGCCAACTGCCCACCGGGCACCGGACTGCAATTCCACCTGTTTGCCTCGCCCCACATCCGCCACCAGTTGCGCCAGTACACCAACCTGCGCGTCGAGGACGAGGACCAGGCCGAGAAAGCCCGCGAGTGGGGCCGCCCCGTCCCCAACGAGAACCTGTTCCGCAAGCTGGCCCGCCAGCGGGTCAACCACCTGCTGCACGGCACCCAGGATTCGCTGACCGCAGGGTTCCACTACACGCTGCGGGACTTTCGGCTGATGCTGAGCGTGACGTTTCCGGGGAGCGCCGAGGATCTGAACCGGCGCGACGCGCTGCTGGCCCTTCGCGACTCGATGGCGGCCACGCTGCGCTCGGCCATGCTGCCAAACCGGGTCTGCGACGCGGCCGACCTGATCAACTGGTGCGCGCTATTCACCAACCCGGACCGCATCGCGCATTCGGATGCCGAGGACCTGAACTACGACGATGACCACCGGCTGCGCTACGACGACGGCCGCGAGATCCGCGACCAGATCGTGGACTTCGACACCATCCAGGATCCGCACCCTTCGGGAATCACGCTTTGGAAGGAAACCAGCGCCGAGGTGCTGGAGGCACGTTTTTATTCGATCAAGAGTTTCCCCGATCGCTTTGCCCTGTGGCAGATGGGCTCGCTGATCGGCGACCTGATGCAGCCAGCGCTGCAGTACAGCGCACCGTTCCTCATCACGCTGGGCGTGCACGTGCTGGACCCGAACGCCACCAAGTCCATCATCACGGCCAACCACGTGCGCGCCACGCAGAACGCCAAGTCCAAGATGGCCGACGTGATGCCGGATGTCCGGAAGAAGCTCGACGACTGGTCTGCCGCGGCCAACGCGATCGACACCGGCGGCAGCCTGGTGAGCCTGTACCACCAGCTAGCCATCTTCACGTCGCCGGGCAAGGCCGCCTCGGCGCACGAGGCTGCAAATGCCATCTGGCGGGCCCGGGGTTTCCAGCTCAACGCCGACGCTTACATGCACCGCCAGGCGCTGCTGGCCAGCCTGCCGATGACGCTGACCCCGAGGTTCCACAAGGACCTGGCCAAGATGCGCCGCGTCACGCGCAAGACCATGGCCAACGCCATCCACATGGCGCCGCTGATCGCCGAGTGGCGCGGCACGCGCAACCCGGCCTTGGTGTTCGGTGGCCGGCGCGGGCAGGTCATGACGCTGGACCTGTTCGACAACGACCTCGGCAACTACAACTTCGCGATCATCGGCGCACCCGGCTCGGGCAAGTCCGTGCTGATGAACGAGCTGGCGTGGTCGTACCGGGCCATCGGCGCCAAGGTCTGGATGTTGGACCTGGGTCGCAGCTTCGAGAAGCTGTGCCGCAAAGCCCAGGGCACCTATATCGAGTTCCGGCCGGACGTTGATATCTGCCTGAACCCGTTCACCATCGTGCACGACATCAACGAGGATATCGACATGCTGGTGCCGGGCATCAGCAAGATGTGCTCGATGCAGCATGCGCTGGATGAGGTCCAGTACAAGGCCATCTCGGCCATGATCCTCAAGCTGTGGCGCCAGTACGGCCAGGATCTCACGGTCACCGGGCTGCGCGATGCCTTCAAGACCGGCACGCTGGAGGAACTCGGTGCCGTCAATGACCAGCGCATCAAGGACTTGGCCATCATGCTCAACCCGTATGCCAGGGGTGGGCAGTACGAGCGCTTCTTCGAGGGCCGGGCCAATGTGGACTTCTCGAACGACTTCATCGTCATCGAGAACGAAGAGCTCAAGCGCCGGCCCGACCTGCACGCGGTGGTCAACATCCTGCTGCTGCACCAGATCACTGGCGAGATGTACCTGACGCGCAACCGGCGCAAGGTACTGTTCATCGACGAGCTCAAGCAGCAGCTCGGCGACATCGGTGCCGACGACCCGGTCAAGGCTGCCGTGGTCGAGGAAGCCGCCCGACGGGCTCGCAAGTACGGCGGCGCCCTGGGCACCGCCACCCAGAGCGCTGACGACTACTACGGCAGTGCGCAGATGGAGGCCGCCTTCAACTGCTCGGACTGGGTGTTCCTGCTGCGCCAGAAACCCGAATCCATCGAGATGCTGGACCGCAAAGGGCGCCTGGCCATGGACGAGCCCAAGAAACGGCTGCTCAATTCGCTACGCACCGAAGCCGGGGCATTCTCTGAGCTGTACATCTCCTCGCCCGTGGGCGAAGGCGTGGCACGCAACATCTTGGACCCGGCCACGCACCTGCTGTTCTCGAACAAGCTGGAGGACAACGCGCCCATCGATGCGCTGCGCGCCCAAGGCTTGTCGATCGACGAGGCGATTGCCGAACTGCTGCGGCAGCGGGGGCATGCGCTATGACCCGGCTGCTGCTGCTCAACGCTGTGGTCTCGGCGTTGCTGGTCGCGCTTGGCATCACGGCCTATGACCGCTGGGTGCTGCGCCCGGCATTGGTGGTCGGCGTGGTCGACCTGTCCGAGGTCTACCGCGCCAAGGAAGCCGAGTTCACCCGCCTGCTGACCCAGCCCGGCAGCGACGCGGACCGCGAGCGGGCGCTCGCGCTGGCGCGCAACTTTTCGCAGCGCCTGCCCGCGGCGCTGGACGAGCTGCCCCAGGAATGCGGGTGCCTGGTCGTCATCAAGAGCGCGATCGCTGGCACGCCCCATGGGCTGGACCTGACCGCGACCCTGCGCCGCAAGGTGGATCTGCCATGACCGCACACCTGGATTCCCTCGATGCACTGGACACCCAACCTCAAAGCTGGTCGCGGCGACGTGCCAATGCCCTGCTGGACTTTCTGCGCCATATGCGCCGACGCTGGTACCTTTACCTGCCGGTGTTCGCGATCTGGGGCTTTGCCTATGTGCGGCTCTTCATCGACCCGACGCCGCGTCTGCCCCTGTTGGTCAACTGGACGCCCAGCCTGCCCTACCGCCTGGCGCTGATGCAGTACCAGCACCCGGCAGTACAGCGCGGCGACCTCATCGTCTTCGCGTTTGCAGGCGAGGCCCAGGCCCATTACCCCGGCCTGCGCGGACAACCCTTCTTCAAGCGGGTGCGGGGAGTGCCTGGCGACGTCGTCACGGTGTCGGAGCGCGCGGTCTTCGTCAACGGCGAGGCCGTGGGCCTGGCCAAGGTCCGGGCTTTCGACGGACATCCGCTGGCACCCATCGCGCCGACGGTGATTCCACCCGGGCATTTTTACGTCCAGGGCATGGGCCCCCACAGCTTCGACTCGCGGTACGCCGAAAGCGGCCTGGTGCGTGCCGAACAGGTGGTGGGCATCGTGGTGCCGATCTTCTGAGGAGCCGGATCATGTTCAGAGTTTCCACCCTCGTCGCGTTCCTGTTGGGCCAGGCGTTAGCCGCTGGCATTTCGCTCGCGCAGACCAGCCCGGCGTTCGGGCCGTTGTCCGCGACGCCCAGCCAGGACGCCTCGGGCGACATGCCCCTCGCGGACTACCTGGGCCTGCTCAAGCAGATCGCGCCAGCCGTGGAAAACGGCGCACGCACCTACCTCGGCGCCCTGCAGCTGCGCTGCGGCCGCACGCTGACCACGGCCGAGCTGCGGCATGCAGTGTCCGAGGGCGAAGGCAATCCCGCCCTGATGGGGCTGATCCGCGCCGCCCACCAGAAGGACACCGCCGCTCGAGACCGGCTCGTCGCCCAGCTTCCCTGTCCACGCGGAGGAACGCAATGAACCCCCAAGCCCGCCTTGCCCTCGCGTTCGTTGTGCTTGCCTGTTCCAGCGCTGCCTCGCACGCCACCGACCTCGGCACCCTCGGCCCCACCTACGAGATCGCCGAGCCGCATCTGCTGCAGATGATCGAGCAGCGCCTGCGCGAGAAGGAACGCAGCGGCGAGTTGGCCCGGATCGAGAAGGATGCACGCGCCCGCGGCACGGAGGCAGTGCGCAGCCCGGTGCCTGTTGCGGGTGTGCAGACCACGGCCAAGCCCCGCACCTTCTACTTCGACCCGACCTACACGCTGGACCGCAACATCCTGGGTGAAAAGGGTGAATTGATGTTCGCCGCCGGGACCAAGGCCAATCCGTTGGACGTGGTGTCACTGTCGCGGCATCTGCTGTTCTTCGACGCCCGCGACAGCCGCCAGGTCCGCCAGGCGCGCGACCTGATGGCGCGTTACCAGGGCAAGGTCAAGCCGATCCTCACGGGCGGCTCTTACCTGGACCTGATGCAGTCCTGGCGCACCCCGGTCTACTACGACCAGCAGGGACTGCTGACGCGCCGGCTCGGCATCGCGCAAGTGCCGGCCCTGGTCTCACAGGAGGGCAAGCGGCTGCGCATCGACGAGATGGAGGTGCCGCGATGACCCGCATCCTCCGCGCGCTGGCGTCAACGTTGCTGGCCGTGCTGCTCCTGGCCACGGCAACGGCGGCAGGCGCTGCGGGCGCGGCCACCTGCACGGGCAAGTTTCCGAATCCGATTACGGACATCTGCTGGAGCTGCATCCTGCCGCTGAGCATCGGCGGCGCGCGCATTGGCAACTTCGGCGACCAGGAGGACATCGACAACCCCTCGAGCCCGCTGTGCACCTGCGGCGTGAATCCCATCATCGGCCTGTCGATCGGATTCTGGGAGCCCGCGCGCCACGTCGAGGCCGTGCGCGAGCCCTTCTGCCTGGCGTCCCTGGGCGGCATCGACCTCGATCCCGGCATCCCGGCGCCCGAGGCGGCGCGCTTCACCCGCCCTGAGGGGGATGGCGATGGCGGGAGCTTCTACCAGGCCCACTTCTACGTGAACCCGGTCCTCTATTACCTGGAGGTGGTGACCGATTTCCCGTGCCTGGAGAGGGGCTCGTTCGACCTGGCCTACCTGACCGAGGTCGATCCGCTGTGGGCCGACGACGAACTCACCCTGATCATCAATCCGGACGCGGCGCTGTTCGCCAATCCGGTGGCGATCGCCGCGTGCGCCGCCGACTGCGTGGCCGCCTCGGTGGGCTTCGGGATCCGGGAGATGTTCTGGTGCGCTGGTTGCCAGGGCGGCCTGTACCCGATGAACGGCCATGTCCCGTACCACATGGGCGGCGTGCGCACCGCGGCCCTGATGGCTCAGCGGCTGACGGCCAAGATGCACCGCGAGCTGATCGCGTGGGCCTGGCACGGCCAGGCCGGCCTGTGCGGGCCCTACTTCGCGCCGGTCATGGACAAGACCGCCTACAAGACCCAGCTCACCCATCCCATCCCGAACACCGCGAAGGAAGCCGGGAAGTGCTGCCAGCCCTTCGGCCGCACGACCGTGACCTGGGGCGCCGGGAAGGAGTACCCGGTGCGCGGCGAGGACTTCGCCTTCATGTTGTTCAGGAAAAGGAACTGCTGTGTCGGCTACTGACCGCTCCCACCTCCCCAGCCTCCTGCGGCGCGCGCTCACCTGCCTGCTGGCCGCGGGCGCGCTGCCAGCGGTCTGGGCCGCCGGCTCAGCGATCACCGAGGCCGATATCGAGCGAGCGCGCCGCGCCCAGCCCACGGTCACCGAGCAGGACATCGAACAGGCGCGGCGCAAGCACAGTTTGCCCCCGATGGACATCCCGGCGAGCGCCCCCGCGACCATTGCCCCTTCCATCGACGCCCTACCGCAGCCCGTGACGCGCACGCCGATCGACCTCGAAGCGCTGGCGCGCGGCTATGCATCGCAGGCGGACGCGATGGAAGCCGCCCAGGGCCTGGCAAAAGGTCCCGGCCTGTTCATCTTCGTCAGCCTCGCGATGCCCCGGTCTACCCTGCAACGCCTGATCGACCAAGCTGCTCGCGCGCGGGCCTCAGTCATCCTGCGCGGCCTGGCCAACGGTTCGCTGCGCCAGACCGTGGCCCAGGTGCAGCCACTGATCGGCCAACGCCAGGTCGCGGTGCAGATCGACCCGCAGGCCTTCGACCGCTTCGCGATCGTGCGGGTGCCCAGCTTCGTGCTGGTGCGCGACGGCACCCGGCCAGTCTCCTGCGCCTCCGGCAGTTGCGCGCCGCCCGAGGCCTTCTTGCGCACGGCCGGAGACGTGAGCCTGGACTACGCCCTCGAGCATATGCAGCGCGCCGCCCCTGCCTTCCGCGCCGATGCGGCCCCGTTCCTCGCACGGTTGCGGAACTAGGAGACCTGCATGCCTACCGCTCTTGCACTGCTGCTGCGCCAGATCGTCGTCGGCTTCACGCTGGCCAGCTTCCTTGCGACACAAACGGCGGCCGTGGCCGGCCCGCACGAGGAAGGTACGGCCGCAGGGCAGGCGGCCAACCCGGTGGCCCGGGAAACGATCACGACGCCCAGCGCTACGTCCGTGGTGCCGGGCTACACGGCGGCACCGCCCGAGCGCCTCTACTACGGCCAGCCCAATCTCTCAGGCCAGACCAGTGCCCAGCTCGCCGCCTGCGCGCTCACGCCCAACGACCCCGTGTGCCAGGCGCTGCTGGGCGCCCGGGCTTCAGCCAACACGCCGCGGGAGCCGGTCTCGCCCTACGACCCAGCCGTGCTGGGCGCCCGGCGCATCGCGGCCAACCCGTCGACGCAGTTGGAGGACATCGCGAGCTACTACAGCGGCTGCCAGGTCGATACCGTGGCCACGCCGGCAACGGAGACCCGCGTGTGCCGTCAGTACAGCGGCGCCACGGCGCAATCCTGCGCGCGCACCCTGTCGGCGTCGATCTCGCGCACGAGCAGCTGCTCGCCTGGCGATTGGTTCGCCCAGGCGGCCTCGGGAAGAATCGCGCTGGCCGTGCAGTGCAAACCGGATCTGCCGGCCTCGGCCCAGCATTTCCGGGTCACGAGCAACGGCGTGCCGCTGGCCTTCTTCGATGTGAACATGAGCGCCGCGTACGTGTTCCCGCAGATGGTCGCTCAAGTGCCAGGTGGCAACTGGTGGGGCGGCGGCGCCAACGGTGTCTGGGTCGCCAACAACCGATGCAACGGCGACGACTGCCGCCTGATCGGCTTCATCACGCAGCAGTACCGGCAGATCTGCACCGGCAGCGGCGGGGACGCTGGTGATATGACCTGCACCACCGAGCGGCCCTTCCTGGAGGTCTACGCCGCCTGCCCCGCCGGAACGCAAAGCGGCGACCACATCGCGTACACCACCGGTGGCGGCGGTGACGGCGGCTCCGGCCAGACGACCTACCTGGACAAGGCAACCTGCTACGCGCCGACGCAGGGGCCCTCGGACTACCCCGGCTCCGACGACACGGGCGCGGTCTCGGGCAGCTACTGGACGGTGCAATCGAGCCGCCCCGTCGTTGGATTCCAGTTGAACCCGGCCTACGGCCCGATCCCGCAAATGACGCTAGCCTATGAGCGGCCGCACACCACGGTCACGGAATCGGACCAGTGGGACGATCAATGTCCCAACCTCCAGGGCGACGGTCGTTGCTCGATTTCCGGTGCGGCGCGCTGCGTGGACGGGCCGGCGACCCGGCAGATCGACGGCGCGCCGGTCACACGGGCTTGCTGGCGCTACGAGACCGCGATGTCGTGCCAGTACGGCGCACCCACCGACGAATGCGCGCCGCTGGCTGCAGCCGGCTGCACACCGGCGGGCACCAGCTGCAGGCAGACCAACCCGGCCACCGGCGCGTGCGAGATCACCGAGAACCGCTACACCTGCCCGGTGGCGCCGGGCTCGACGGTGGCGGCCAGCAACTGCCCAGCCAACGTCTTCTGCATCGCGGGCAACTGCTTCAACACGGCCTACACGAACGATGCCGACTTCGCCCGGTCCATGTCCTTCCTGGAAGCCGGGCGCCAAGCTGGTGTCTACCTCGACACCGACAACCTGCAGGTCTTTAAGGGAGAGGCCAACAGCTGCCGCGACCGCCTGCTCAAGAACTGCTGCTACGCCGACTCGGCCGGCTCGGGCATGAGCAACCAGAGCGTCTACGGCGTCGGCTCACGCCTGGTCTACGACACGCTCATGAACGCCGGCAACCGCGAGTTCGTCTACCAGGGGCTTTCGGCTCTGCTGACCGGCGGAGGGTTCTCCGGCAGCTTCACGAGCTATGGCGTCACCGTAGCGGTCAACGGCACGGCCCTGCCGGCAGGGTCGGCGGTCCTCTATTCCGGCGAGAGCTTGGTCATTGCCTTCGACCCCTGGAGCCTGGTGATCGCGGTCGTCATCTACATCGTGATGTCGATGATGTCCTGCAACGAGGATGAGGGAAAGCTTGCCATGAAGGAAGGCGCGAAGCTGTGCCACACGGTCGGCACCTACTGCTCTTCCTGCCTGCGGATCCTGGGCAAGTGCGTGTCCTGCATCGAGCACACGACCACGAAGTGCTGCTTCAACTCGGTACTGGCCCGGATCATCAACGAGCAGGGCCGGCTCCAAATCATGAAATGGTGGGGCACGGCAGAGATGCCGGACTGCTCGGGCTTCACGATCGCCCAGTTGCAGGCGCTGGACTTCTCGCGCATGGACCTGACCGAGTTCTACGCCTCCATCGTGCCCAAGCTGCCCAACGTCGGCGCAATCCAGGGCGGCAACGCTGGCCGCGCGAGCAACTGCTATTACGCGGAAGGGAGATGCCAATGAACATCCGCGCACGCATCGTCGCTGCCGCTGCATCGGCATCCATGTGCCTGCTTTGCGCAGCGGCACACGCCGAGCCGGTGCGCACTCCCGTTCCCGACGCTCGCCCCGTCATGCTGGCCGCGTTGCAATCCGCCGACGGCACGGCCCATGGTGTCTTGGCTGGAGAAATCGCGGACGCCATCACAAAGCGTTTCGAGGCGACGTCGCCGATCTACATCGACGTCTCCACCGAGCGGCGCTACCGCGAGCCAGGCTGCAGCCGGCTGAAGGTGCTCTTCTGGCAGGAAGGCGTGCGCCTGCCCGAGGCCAAGGCGCCACGCAAGCAGACGATCGAGTTCGGCATCAACTACTGCGCCACGGGCCTTCCGCCCAAGTCGCTGCTCTGAGGGGATCTCCATGTACGCACGTCTGCCTTCGATCCTGGCCACCGCCGTGCTCTCTGGGGCCACCATGGTGGTCGGCATTGCCTCTGCGCAGGGCGTTGCTCCGCCGACGCCCCTGGGTGAATCCCACCGCCCCTACTGGTCCGACGGCTGGCGCGGCTGGCACTTCTACGAGGATCCCCCCCAGGAAGAACTCGTGCCCACCGCCCGGCCCGCGCTGGCCATCCCGTCCCAGCCCACCGCGCCACCGCGCCCGCCTGAGCTGGTGGAGTTCGAGCGCCTGCAGAAGACCCTGGAGAACCTGCGCAACATCGCGATCATGCGGCCGACCGAGGGCAATGTGCGGCGCTACATGCAGCTGGAGATGCAGGTGGTGAACCGGGCCTCCTATTTCGCGGACGTGGCGCAGCGCGTGGCGTGGGCCACGCCGGAGCTCGACCCTACCCTGCAAGGTCGTCCGGTCAATGCCCAGGCGCTGGAGGTCTTCGATCAGCAGCAGCGCGCAAGCCGCTCCACCTCCGTTGAATCACTGGGCCGCGACCATGTGCTGTTCTTCTTCTACCGCAGCGACTGCCCCTACTGCCACGCGTTCGCGCCAACCCTGCAGGCCTTCGAATCCCGTCATGGCATCCAGGTAGTGGCCGTGAGCGTGGACGGAGGTCCGATGCCGGGATTCCCGAGGGCGCGCCCCGACAACGGCATTGCCACCGCCTTGAAGGTGACCCAGGTGCCGGCCGTCTTCCTGGCCCAGCCCTATACCGGAAAGATCAGCCCGATCGGCTTCGGCGTGCTGTCCGAATCGCAATTGCTCGAGCGGATCGCCACCGTCTCATCGCCCAACGGCGAGGCCATGCTGCCGAGCGCCACCCAGCGCCTGGCTCTTCCGTAGGAGGTCTCCATGCCCATCCGTTCCTGCACCGTTCATGCGCGCAAGGCCACCGCTGCGGCCATCGCCCTATCGCTTCTGTGCACCGCGACACCCAGTCGCGCCGATCTCAACAGCGAGGTCAACGACATGTTCAACAACCTCGGCGCCATCGGCAACTACACCGCGCCGGGTGCGTTTCGCGGTCAGACCTACAACACCTACACCGGCGGCAACCTGATGATGCGATCGCCGAACAAGGTGTACCAGCTCGCGGCCATCCAGTTCCCAAGCGCGAAGGCCGGCTGCGGCGGTATCGACGTGTTCGGCGGCAGCTTCAGCCACATCTCCGCGCAGGAGTTCAAGAACATGCTGCGGAACATCACCGCGGCTTTGCCGGGGATCGCCTTCCAGCTCGCGCTGGAGGCGGTCTCGCCGCTGCTCGGCGGACTCACCAAATGGGCCAAGGGTCTGGAGACCTGGATCAACAACGCCCGTATCAATTCCTGCGAAACGGCGAAAGCCATCGTCAGTACGGCAGCCGAGGCCGTGGGCTACAGCTCGCAGGAGACCTGCGCCGATCTCGCGATCGACATGGGCCTGGAGAGCGACCGGGACTCTGCGCGCAAACGCTGCGGCACCGACCGGCCCAACATCCTGTCGTCGGCGCGCTCGTCGGCCGATGCCAATGTGCGCAACAAGGCGCCGTTCGTCGGCAACCTCACCTGGAAAGCACTGCAGTACACCGGCACCTATCTGGACGACGCTGAGCGCGAGCTCATCATGAGCATTGTCGGCACCATCATCTACTACCCCGAGGAATCGAAGCGCGATCCGGAGCCCATCGCCCCCACGTTGACTTCCATCAGCCAGTTGCTCTACGGCCAGGCCGCAGGCTCCGGTACGAACGTCGTCCAGCACCTGCTGCGCTGCAACGACTACACGAACTGCGACGTGGTCTCACTCAACACCAACTACAGCCACGTCCCGTTCACGGCGAAGGTCGAAACCATGATGCGCTCGATCGCGGACAAGATCGCGACGCGCACGCCGATTCCCAACAACTCGGCGGAAGTGGGCTTCGTGAACCAGACCACCGAACCCGTCTACAAGATGCTCTCGGTGGGCACCAGCATCCCGGGTTCAGGCCTGGCCGACAGCCTGATCGGCCAGTACCGCGACGTGATCGCGGCCGACTATGCGTACGTCTTCCTCGAACGCAACCTGCGCCTGGGCATGGCGGCGCTGTCCAAGGACTACACGCTGCAGCAGACCCAGCGCGACCAGGCCAACCAGGTACGGCAACGCGCGCAGGCCATGCTGCTGCAGATCTCGCAGGAGAAGAACCTGCTGTACCAGAAGGTCGGCTCATTCCGGGCCGTAGCCAGCCACCTGGAGCAATTGGAACGGCAACTGCGCTCCAGCATGCCGCAGCACGTGGTGGACATGCTGGGCCAGCAGGCGGCCTACCTGTCGCGCTGACACCGATGGATGGGCTCGGCCATGTGGGAGATCTACGCTTACCAGAATGCCGACAGCCTGTTCGGCGTGTTCAACGCGGCCGCGGCCATCCATGCCTCCAGCGACTATGCCTCGGCCGTCGCAGCCGTCGCCTTTTGCGGCTTCGTCGCGGCCCTGATCGCTTACGCTTTTGCCCCGGAGAAGCTGCAGGGGTGGAAGTGGCTGGGCTCGGTGATGTTGATTTTCAGCATCCTGATCGTGCCCAAGGTAACCGTGGGGGTGGTCGACAAGACCGGTGGCTCTGCGGTCAAGGTGGTGGACAACGTGCCCTTCGGCGTGACGCTGCTGGGGAGCCTCACCAGCAACATCGGCCATACGCTGACCGGCCTGTTCGAGACGGCCTTCCAGGCGATCCCCGGCGCCGGCGCGCTGCCAATTGAGCTGTCTTACCAACGCAACGGCCTGATGTTCGGCAACCGGTTGATCCGCGAGACCGGCAATGTGGTGTTCCAGGACCCGGGGTTCAGGACCGACCTGGTGAACTTCATCCACAACTGCACGACCTACGACCTGGTCGACGGCACGCTGGATCCGGCGGCGTATTCTGCGTCGGACGACGTCTGGCCGCTGATGAGCTCGCCCAATCCGGCCCGGTTCAGTACCTTGACGGGAGCCGGCGGCACCGTAGGAGTGGATACCTGCCCAAATGTGTACCGGAACCTGAACGGGCGGTTGCCGGCGCAACTGCAGCGCATCCAGGGGCGGCTGGCCTTCCAGCTGAACCCGACGTTGCCGGGCACGGCTGCTGCTGCGACCGTAGCTGGCCAAATCCAGCAGGCCTATCTGAAGAACGGCATCGCCAATGCCTCGGCGACCACCGCCGACATCATCCGCCAGAACGCCATGCTCAATGCACTGGAGGACACAGGCAAGATCGTGGGACAGAAGGTCAATGACCCGGCGGCCATGGTGCTGGCCGTGGGACGCGCCCAGGCCGTGGCCCAGATGAATGCCTCGTGGCTGAACTACGGCAAGGTGGCCGAACAGGCGCTGCCGGTGTTCCGCAATGTGATCGAGGCGGTGACATACGCCCTCTTCCCGCTGTTCGTGCTCTTGCTATTGTTGACCAGCGGCCGCGATACCATGCTGGCCTTCAAGGGCTATGCGGCCATCCTGATCTGGATCCAGCTATGGCCTCCGCTCTATGCGATCCTGAACTACATGGCCTCGATCTATGCCGCCTACGACCTGGCGGCCGCCGCCGACCTGGGTACCGGCGGCAAGGCCCTGGCCCTGCAGACCGCCTCGGTGATCTACTCCCGGGCGCTGTCGGGAGAGGCTATCGTCGGGTATCTTGCCATCAGCATCCCTTTCATCGCCTGGGCCGCGCTCAAACGCATGGAGAACTTTGGCACGGCCCTCGTGGGTGGGCTGTCGGGCCTGCAGGCCATGCTCTCTGGCTCGACGGCGGCGTCCACCGTGGGCAATACCGCGCTGGGCAATGTCTCCATGGACCAGATGCAGCTCGCGCCGAACCGAACCTCGGCCTTCATGGGCAGTTGGCAGAACGACCTGAGCGGCAACACCTTTACCGGCAATGCGCTGACGGGGCGCACGGCCGTGAACCTGCTGCGCAACCAGGGCTTTGCGTCGCGGGTGGTGTCGATGCGGGTGTCTGAGCAGGACGTGCAGGATGCAAGCCGGCAGGTGGATGCTGCGCGCAGCGAGGCGGTGGCTGCCAGCAGCGAGCGCTCGGCGATTCTGGCAGAGGCATTTTCCAAGGGCATCGCCAAGCTGCACTCATCGCGCAACAGCACCGGCACCACATCGAGCGGCTTCGAGCAGTTTGGCGAAACGGTCAACCGTCTGGACCAGATCAGCAAGAGTGTGGCTGATACGACGGGGCTCACGCAATCTCAGGTAGCACGAATTGCCTTGGGCGCCACGGGTCAAGTGGGAATCAATACACCCATTGCGGGGCTAGGAGCAAACGCATCTGGCGACAAGAGCTATTTGACTGGGCTTTCTGCCGCAGAGCAAAAGGTATTGACCTCCATAAACAGCGAGCAACTGGCCGAGTTCAAGCAGTTCGGCGACCGGGTATCTAGGGACAAGAGCTTCATCAGCATGGTCACCAGCGACAGCCGCGAAGCCTTGGATCTGTCTGCCCGGCTGACATCGACCACTGCGCGGATAGAGCGCGCCGACGCCAGCTTGAACGAGCGGAGCGCCTTTGCTGAGCGCGTCTCGACGGCCTATGAGCGCGGCGAAACCATCTCGATCGATATCGCCCAGGATCCCTATAATCTCGCGATGTTCACCCGCTACGCCGAGCAGTATGGTGGCAACAGCGCGTCGGCGCGCGTGCTGATGGAAGCGGAGCTGGCCAGGCAGTCGCTGCAGCCCAACCGCGTGTTCTCGGACGGTATTGCAGTACCGTCCGCCTTTGGAGACCTTTCCGCGCAGCACCTGCAAGACTCGAGCAGTCCGTCGTTGGATCAGGATCTTGGAGGCCAGCACCGCGCCAACCAGGGCAGCGTGAGCGGCTCTGGCGGTGGGCCCAGGCCCGGGTCTCCGGGTGAATCCCCGTCAGCCATGCGCAGCGATGTCCAGGCAGAGGGCCTGCGTATTCGTGCAAGCTCCTCTGCGGATCAGGCCACCTTCGAGCGCAAAGCGCAGATCACCAAAACACCGGATGGAACGTTGGCATCCGAACGTTCCTTGATGAAGCAATCCGTCAATCAGGTAAAGGGAGACGCCGCACCCATCGTCGAGGACGCCAAGCAGGCTATCAAGGATGCCCTGAAGAAATAGAAGCGATAGCAGGCTGTTGAAAAACCAAAACAGCGGTTTCGTTCGGAGATGACCGACGCGGCAGAACGCTCCAATCTGCCAGCGTGCATTGACGCGGCCACCATCGCGCAGCTGTACCGCAAACGCTGGCGCATCGAGGGCCTGTCCGGACGGCTCGAATCGGTGTGCTGCAAAGCGAGATCCGGAGCTTGGGCCACCCGCGCGCGGTACTGCTGGGGTTTGCTGTGGCAGTGCTGGCGCTGCTCAAGCACTGCGTGGAGCAGGCGCACAGCGAGCGAGCCCCCGATCTGAATGTCTCGACCTACCACCTGGGCGTACATGTAGCCAGTGACTATCTATCAGGGCATGCTGATTGCGCTGCCCTCAGAGGTGTGGCGGCCGTGGTCAGAAGCGCCAGCGGGGGATGTTGTGCAGTACCTGCTGCGCCTGGCGGGCAACGTCAGCCCGGGTAGTGTGAAGCGCGGCCCCAAGAAGGAAAAGCCAAGGGGGGTACGTCGCTGGCGCTGTGGCTCGCAAGCAGTTGTCCACAGCTCGTGTCCTCAAGCAGGCCGCGGGGGCAAGACCTTGAAAGGGGTGCCTGCTAGAGGTTTTTGTCGGCATCGAGCATACGATTGCCGTACTCAGGGTGCGGTGGCTTCATGAACTGCGGATGCCCCTCGTCACGCCAATAATTCGCCGCCAGATCGCGACTGGAGGTACCCATTCCGGAGATCGGATTGAGTTCTTCTTCTGTCGGAACAGGCCGAAGCTTGTGGCGCTGCTTGCCGATCTGCGACAGCCCGCCTCCGATCGCCCCGCCGAACAGCGCTCCCATGGCCATCATCCCAACCCGCAGGCCCCAGTCGTCATGGCGTGCTGACAGGTAGCCGAGACCGATGCCCAGCAGCAGGAAGAAGAGGAAGACAGCTTTTCGCATCGAAATACCCTAGCACCATGCCGCTGCAAGTCAAGCCGTTTAGCGAACGTGATTCTGTGCGTGCCCGAGTCGCCGTGGTGCTACGGGAGCCGCACCGAGTGCTAGATCAAGTCCTTCGTGAGCTCTTCCAGGGTCGGCTGCCGACGAGGAAATCGCTCTCGGACGGCGCTGCGGTCCGCGATGCCCAGTAACAGCCCGACTTGCGCCTCGTCGGCACCGCGTGAGTACAGGCGGTCCGCTAGCGTCTGCCGCGCGGCTAGCGCCGTGAGGCCGGAGAATCCGGCGTAGCGTAACAGCTTGCGGTAAGCCTCCTGGATTCCCCTGCAGAGGAAGCGTCGCTGCCCCTTTTCCTCGTACGACGTGATCGCGAAGCCTTGGCCGCTGGGCGAGAGGAACAGGGGGCATCGCGGGTCGAGTCCGCGATAGTACGAGTCACCACCGATCCTGTCGCCGCGCCTGCCCCTGTTCCCGAGGTAATCCGCCATCACCTCGTCCAGGCGGGCACTCAGGAAATACAGGGGACGAGTCCTGCCGTTGATGGCGACCTCCGGCCGTATGAAGGAGATCCGACTAACGTCGCCTGACGCCTCAAGGTAATCCTGCACCTCCAGGCGAGCAATCTCCAGTGGCCGCGCACCTATCGCAAACAGGATGTAGTAAAGCGCCAGGTCCTCGGTTGGCTGATGACTGTGTGCCATGATGAGCTTCGCCCCGAGGGAGATCTCGGTAACGCTCAGGATACGCCTGACCTCCAGCGCGGACTCGATCGCCCCCTCATCCGGCTCAAAGCCTTCAAATGCGCTGCCCTCATCGTTTGAGACGGGCGAAAGGTCGCGTCCTCCGTCTCGTGCCGGCTCATTTGGCACCGCTGTGCTTGCAGTCATGGAACAAGAGCTCCTTCGGCGACCGGTTCCGCGGAGCGTCACCACGCAACGGACCTGTTGTTGCTTTCGACATCGGCCGCTGACGTTCCGCAGCCACTACAGGAGCTTTCACCCCATTACATGCCTTCCTTCGATGCAGCTATTCAGACGCATGCTGAGGTGGAAGGGTCGGCGGGGCAGCTGCGCCCGCTATGCGCCAGCCCTGAACGCCGCCTCCACTGCCCCTCGATTAACCTTTAGACCACCACGTACTTGCCGACGAGGGGCATGGGCTTGCCATCCTTCTTCAGGCTGATCGCAGTCGGTGGTCACGACGAACTTGCGTTTCGTCCTGGCCTTGATGCCGTGCTGCTGCATGAGTTTGCGAACTCGGTCTTTGCCCACACGGATGCCTCGGGCCAGCAGTTCCTTGTGCATGCGTGGCCAGCCGTATTCGCCCTTGACCTGGACATGGATGGCGCGGATGTGGGCCAGCACAGCCTCGTCGCTGTGACGCCCGCCGGGTCTGCCAGCCAGGTCTTGTTGTGGGCGGATCAGCCAGTTGAAGTAGCCGCTGGCGCTGACCTCCAGCACGCCACACGAGATGCTCACCGGGTACTGGCGCCTCATTTGGTGAATCCAGGCGTACCTCGCAGCGTGTCCTGCGCGAAGTACGCCGCGGCTTTTTTTTGCGATGTCACGCTCCATGCGAAGCCGGGCAACCTCAGCGCGCAAGCGCGCTATCTCCATCTGCTCGGGCGAGACCCGCGCGGCCTTGTCAGCATCACCGGCGCCACTCAATGGACCCTTGGCCGCCAACCTCACCCAGTTGCCTAAACTGGCCTTGGGAATGCCCAGCACCTTGGCCACCACCGCAATGGCCTGGCCCGCGCGCACCTGACGCATCGCCTCCAGTTTGAATTCCTGCGTGTACTGCGCACGCACCTGCTTTGCTGTCATCTCTTGACTCCTTGTCGGTATTTTCAACAAGGCCAAGAACTCCACTTTTCAGGGGCAAGGTCACGTGATGTACTGGACAGACGCACTGCAGTCCGGATTGCCCGACTGTACGGGCTTCTGCAGTAAGCGTGTCTCCCCCGCATTTTTTGGTGGATCTCGTACCTGCTCAAACTACAGGCGAAAAAGCGCTCGATCTCTCAGTTCTTTGCGCCCTGGACCGGAATCGTCGTCCTCAGTTCGCGTATACGGTTGTCGGCATCCATAAAGACCAGACGGGGCTGGACGCTGTCGAGATCGGTCTCTGCTACCAGCCCGAATGCGGCAATGATGACCAGATCGCCCACAGCTGCGCGGCGCGCGGCCGAGCCGTTGAGCGAAATTGTTCCGCTGCCACGTTCGGCACGAATCGCATAGGTGATGAACCTCTCGCCATTGGCGATGTTCCAGATGTGGACTTGCTCGTTCTCCCGCAGATCGGCGGCGTCCAGCAAATCTTCGTCGATCGCGCAGGAGCCTTCGTAATGCAGCTCACACGCGGTCACCGTCGCGCGGTGTATCTTGGACTTGAGCAAGGTACGGTACATGGTTTCACCTTCAATGCAATAAAGTTCAGCGCGCCACCAGCCCCAGCGTGTCGAACAGGCGTCGGTCGCTGGCCCAGTCAGGGTTGCCCGTAGTGAGCAACTTGTCGCCGTAGAAGATCGAGTTGGCACCGGCCAGGAAGCACAGCGCCTGCACCGCCTCGCCCATCTGCTGGCGTCCGGCGGACAGGCGTACCCGCGCATTCGGCATCGTGATCCGCGCCGCAGCGATGGTGCGCACGAACTCGAACGGCTCGAGCGCATCGATGCCGTGCAGCGGTGTGCCTTCCACCTGCACAAGGTTGTTGATCGGCACCGACTCAGGGTATGGATCGAGATTGGCGAGCTGAGCGATCAGCCCTGCGCGCTCGCGCCGCGATTCCCCCATGCCGACGATGCCACCACTGCACACGTGAATGCCGGCTTCTCGCACATAGCCGAGCGTGTCGATCCGGTCCTGATAATCGCGCGTGGTGATGATCCGGCCGTAGGCTTCGGGCGCGGTGTCGAGGTTGTGGTTGTAGTAGTCGAGCCCAGCGTCCTTGAGCGTGCGCGCCTGCGTGTTGCTCAGCATGCCGAGCGTGCAGCAGGCCTCCAGTCCATGCGACTTCACGACCCGCACCAGCTCGGCAACCTTCTCGATGTCGCGATCCTTCGGCGCACGCCAGGCGGCGCCCATGCAGAATCGGCTGGCCCCCTCCTCGCGTGCCGCCTGGGCGGCCTCGGAGACGGCTGCGGCGTCGAGCAACTTGCCCGCCTCGACTCCGGTGTCGTAGTGGACCGATTGCGGACAATAAGCGCAGTCTTCCGGGCAGCCACCGGTCTTGATCGACAGCAACGTCGACAACTGGACTTCGTTGGGGTCGAAATGCTCACGGTGCACCTGCTGGGCCCGGAATAACAGGTCGTTGAACGGCAGCTCTAACAGCGCCAGTACCTCGGCCGCCGGCCAGGGGGCCTCGGCAGCATCGAGCGCAGGGGCCGCAAGGCGGCGGGTGAATTGGATCGGCTGGGCGGGCGTCTCGAAGGTGTTCATGGTGGTCGTTTTGTGCAGGTGGATTGTTATCAAGGGTTCTCGGTTCAGGCACGGGGGCGGATGTGCGCCGTCGCCTCGTCTTCCACGCGCTGCCAGATCTCCACCGCCATCGGCATCTGGCTCTCCTCGAGGATGTGACCAACCAGCCCGATTGCGCGTGCGAGCACGCCGATGCCGCGCACGATCTTCCACGGCAATCCGAGTTCGCAGCTGATGGCACCGATGGCGCCGGTCGCATTGACGGGAAGCGACTTGCCCGCGGCGCGTTCGGCCTCGGCGCAGATCAGTTGTTCGAGCCGGATGTAATCACCGGAGAAGTCATTGTCCGCGGCGATCTGGAACAGACGCGGCGCGCGCGGATCGACCGGCTTGTGCAGCGGATGGCCGAGACCGGGAATGATCTGGCCGCGTTCGCGGAAAGCCGACACGGTCTCGCGCGCGATGCGCTCCAGGTCAGCGCCTTTCGTGCCCGGCGGCAGCGCCTCGTACAGCATCCTGGCGGTGCCTTCAGTCGAGCCGACGAACACGCTGCCCAGGCCGCACAGGCCTGCCGCCACCGCCGCCTGCAGCGATTCGGGCGCACCGGCGTAGGTCAGGCGCGCGACCAGCGCGCTGGGCGTGATGCCGTGCTCGACCAGCGTCACCGCAATGGCATTGAACACGTTCGACTCCTGCGGCGTCGGCATGCGCCCGACGATCTGCAGGAAGGCCATGTCGCCCAGGTTGATGTGGCCGAGTATCTCGTCGGGCAGACTCTTGCCGTGCACTTCGATGCGATCGGGGGTGCTCCAGGCAATGTCGGAGCGGATGGGTATGTTTATGCGCGCCATGGGGGCATCTCCAGTGGGTTCAGAAAATCAGGCTTACAGGCCGGTGCTGCGCAGGACGGCAAGCGCACGCTGATAAATCGGGCTGTCGACCATTCGACCGTCCAACATGACGGCGGCACCACCAGCGGCAACGAAGACATCGCGCACGCTGCGCGCCCAGTCGATTTGCTCGGCGCAGGGAGTGAACACCGCCTGGACGGCGGCAATCTGCTTGGGGTGGATGCACAGCTTGGCGCCGAAGCCCTGACGCCTGGCACGCTCCGCATCGGCATGCAGCCGGTCGAAATCATCGATCACGAGACTGACGCCGTCGATCGGCGCGTCCAGCCCGGCCAGGCGCGAGGCGAGCACGAGCTCTGAGCGGAACCCCTGCAACTCGATTTCACCCCCGTCGGGCGCGCAGTCAATGCCCAGATCCAGTGCCAAGTCGACGCTGCCGAAGGCCAGGCGCACGACGCCAGGCACGCGGGCAATGGCGCGCACCGCTTCGATACCGCGCGCCGATTCGATGATCGGCAGCACATCCTTGTAGGTGGTCTCGACCACCGCGCAGATGGCTTCGATGCCCTCGACCTTGGGCAGCATGACGGCTGCCACGCCGGGATGGCGGCACAGGTCGATGTCCTCGTCGAACCACTGTGTACCGGCAGCGTTGACGCGCACGATGAGCGGCGCAGCCTCGTCGAGTGTGGCCGCCAGCGCAGCGCGGGCACGCGGCTTGGACTCGGGCGCGACCGCGTCCTCCAGATCGACGATCACCATATCGGCACCGGCGACGCGCGCCTTGGCAAAGCGCTCGGGGCGGTCCCCGGGAACGAAAAGATAGGACCTCGGCAGCCGAGTCAGGACTGGCGGCGCACTCATGGGCAAACCTTCGCCCAGCGGGCCGCGGTATTCGCCTTCGGAACTGCCGGGCGGCTCATGCCGCCAGCCATCGTTCAACGCGCGGCGCCTCGGCAACGGACCAGATACGGGCCATCAGATCGGCCATCTCTGCCGAGGTGGCACCTCTGCCGTAGGCCGCCAGTCGCCGCGCCTTGTCCTCCAGTTCGGCGCGCGTGAGGGTGTTGCCCGGGTCCCCCTTGGGTTCGTCGACGCGCGCCGAGAGTGTTTTGCCGTCGCGCGTGCTTGCTGTCACCTTGCCGATCCAGCGCTGTGGATAAGCGCCGTCAACCTCCTCGTCGAGCTGCATCGTGACCCGGTCGCGCAAGGCCGCCACGCGCGGCGAAAGGTAGTGCTGCTCGAATTCGTCAAGCCCGGCGTACCCGTACTCGGCCACCAGCGCGAGCACGGTACCCATCGAGAACTTGGCCTGGTGCACGGTGGATGGGACGGTGACCCGTCCGAGCACGTCGATCGCGCCCTGGTGCACATGGGTCGTCACCTGGACCAAATCATCCGCAACGAGCCGGTGCGTTTGCATCAACGCCAGCAGCGCGTCTGCGCTGGGGTGCGTATGACGGCACGAGGCGTGGTATTTGAACGAGGTTTCAGCCGTGGCCCAACGCTGCCCCAGTCGGTCGGTGAGCCGCGCCGGGTCGGCGTCGCTGGACGTGCCGACGGCCAGACCCTGCGGCCCTTCCAGAATCTGGCGCGCGCCGGTCAGGCCTTCGCGCGCCAAGTAAGCCGAAGCCAGTCCGCTGGACGCCGCATGCGCGGTGTGCAGTTGCTTGGAGTCGGCCGCATCGCGAAGGAACTCCCACAATCCTGCGGCTTGCGTGCCGGCGCTGCCGAAGGCATGCACCATGGTCGGCGCATCCAGCTTGAGCAGCCGCCCGGCCGCTGCAGCGGCGGCCAACGTTCCTGCGGTGGCAGTGGTGTGGAAGACGCGATAGTGTGAGCGTCCGAGAAATTCACCGACGCGGATGCCGACCTCGTAGCCCACCACCACCGCGGCCAGAAACTCGCGGCCACTCGCGCCGATGTCTTGCGCTATGGCCAGCGCCGCCGGGAACACAACGGCCCCAGGGTGGAACACAGAGCCGTTGTGCACATCGTCCTGCTCAGCAAAATGCGACGCCGCGGCATTGACCAATGCGGCGAAATGGGGGGAGGTGGTGCGGCGCGAGATCAGCACCTCGGCGCGGCCCGAGGCCGGCCCCATCTCGCGGGCATAGGCCTCGATGGCCTCAACCGGCCGCGCGCCCTTGCCGGCCAGCGCCGAGGCGTACCAGTCGAGAAACAGATCCTCGGTGCGGCGAAGCACAGGCGCCGGAATCGTGTCGAATTGCAAGCCAGCCGCAAAGGCGGCCAGCGTCGCGCTCGGGTTTTTATCCAGGGTCATGGCATTACACATTCAGTCAGATCGCTTTTTCCGCACGCAGCCGGGCAATCTCCGGCGCACCGTAGCCCAGCTCGGCGAGAATGGAGTCGGTCTGCTCACCCAAAGCAGGCACCGGCCCCATCGGTAGCGGCTCACTGCCACTGAGGTGATGCGGCGGGTACAGCGCCGGCAGTGGGCCGCTGGGAGAGCCGATTTCGGTCCAGCGCCCACGCGCCGCCAACTGCGGATGGCGCCACAGAGCGGCCATCTCGTTGAGCTGGGCATTGGCGATTTGCGCCGCATCCAGGCGCTCGACCAATTGCTCGGCAGTCAATGTCGAGCACACGCCTTCGATGACAGCGCGCAACTGCTCGCGCCGGGCCAGCCGGTTGGCATTTCCCATATACGTCTTGGCCAGTTCCGGCTGAAGCAGCACCTGATCGCAAAAAATGGCCCACTCACGGTCATGCTGCACCGCCAGCACCACCTGCTTGCCGTCGCCGCAGGTGAACGGGCCGTAGGGGTAAATCGCCGCATGCGAGGCACCCGCGCGCGGCGGCGGCGGCTGGCCGTCCAGCGTGTAATAGAGCGGAAAGCCCATCCACTCGGACATCGCTTCGAGCATCGAGATTTCGAGCCGCTGACCGCGCCCAGTGCGACCGCGTTGAAGCAGCGCGGCCAGCACGCTGCTGTAGGCGTACATGCCGGCGGCGATGTCGGCAATCGACAGCCCGGCCTTGGACGGCTGCTCGGGGGTGCCGGTCACCGATACAAAACCGGCCTCGCTCTGGATCAGCAGGTCGTAGGCCTTCTTCTCGGTGTAGGGACCGCCTTCGCCGTAACCGGAGATGTCGCACACGACGATGCCGGCATTGACAGGCGCCAGGCTCGCGTGGTCCAGCCCCATGCGCGCCGCCGCGCCAGGCGCGAGGTTTTGCACGAGCACGTCGCAGCGCTCCACCAGCTTGTGCAGCACAGCGCGCGCGGCCGGCTGTTTGAGATCCAGCGTCAGGCTCTCCTTGGAGCGGTTGCACCAGACGAAGTGCGAAGCCAGGCCGTGCGCGCGGGTGTCGTAGGCGCGGGCGAAATCGCCCTCGCCCGGGCGCTCGACCTTGATGACGCGCGCCCCCAGGTCAGCGAGCTGACGGGTGCAAAACGGCGCGGCGATCGCGTGCTCGAGCGTGACGACAAGCATGCCTTCCAGGGGACGCATGGCAGCTTCTTTCAGAACGAACGCGGCATCCCGAGCACGTGCTCGGCCACGTAGCTCAGGATCAGGTTGGTGGAGATCGGCGCCACCTGGTACAGCCGAGTTTCACGAAACTTGCGCTCGACATCGTATTCACAGGCAAAGCCGAAGCCGCCATGCGTCTGGATCGCGGTGTTCGCGGCCTCCCACGAGGCTTTCGCCGCAAGGTACTTGGCCATGTTGGCTTCGGCGCCGCAGGGCTGGTGCGCGTCGAACAGCTCGCAGGCGCGCCAGCGCATGAGGTCGGCGGCTTCGGTTTCGATGTGCGCCGCGGCAATCGGGAATTGCACGCCCTGGTTCTGTCCGATCGGGCGATCGAACACGCAGCGCTCACGGGCGTAGCGCGCGCTGCGATCGACGAACCAGCGGGCGTCGCCGATGCACTCGGCGGCAATCAGCGTGCGCTCGGCGTTCAGGCCGTCAAGAATGTACTTGAAGCCTTTGCCTTCCTCGCCGATCAGGTTGTCCGCCGGGATTTCGAGGTTGTCGAAAAAGAGCTCGTTGGTCTCGTGGTTGACCATGTTGCGGATCGGCTTCACGGTGAGGCCCTTGCCGATCGCCTCGTGCAAGTCGACGATGAAGATCGACATGCCTTCGGACTTGCGCTTCACGTCCTTGAGCGGCGTGGTGCGCGCCAGCAAAATCATCAGGTCGGAGTGCTGGATGCGCGAGATCCACACCTTCTGGCCATTGACGACATAGCGGTCACCCTGCTTGGCCGCCGTGGTCTTGATCTTGGTGGTGTCGGTGCCGGTGGTGGGCTCGGTCACGCTCATGGATTGCAAGCGCAAGTCGCCGCTGGCGATTTGGGGCAGGTAGCGGCGCTTTTGAGCGTCCGAGCCATGGCGCAGCAGCGTGCCCATGTTGTACATCTGGCCGTGGCAGGCGCCGGCATTGCCGCCGCAACGGTTGACTTCTTCCATCACCACCGAGGCTTCGGCCAGCCCCAGACCGGCGCCACCGTACTCCTGCGGGATCATCACCGCCAGCCAGCCGGCGCGGGTCAGCGCGTCCACAAATTCCTCTGGGTAGGCGCGCGCTTCGTCGATCTTCCGAAAGTACGCGTCCGGGAAGCGTTTGAAAAGATCGCGCAGCGCGGCGCGCAACTCCGGATAACGTTCTTGTTTCATCATGCTCGGTTTTTGAAGAATCCGTGATGGGCCTAACGGAACTTGCTGAAGTCAGGCTTGCGTTTTTCGAGGAAGGCGCTGGCGCCTTCCTGTTGTTCGCCGGTGTTGAAGTAGTTGGGCGCCACTTCCTGGATAAGGTCGTTCATGTCGCGGCCCATGATCGGCGCCATGTGATGATAGAAAGAACGTTTGACGATCTTCAGGCAGGTCGGCGAGAGCGACAGCAACTCGTCGCAATACTTGCGCACCTCCTCGTCGAGCTTGGCCATCGGCACCACGGAATTGACCAGGCCCCAGTCGAAAGCCTGCTGCGCGGTGTAGCGGCGGCACAGCATCCACAGCTCGCGAGCGCGCTTGTGGCCCAGCACATTGGCTGCGTGCGAGACAATGTAGCCCCCTGCGGGGGAGCCCACACGCGGCCCATTTTGGCCGAAGATCGCGTGCTCTGCAGCGATGGTGAAGTCGCAAAAGTAGGCGATATGGTGACCAGCGCCAATCGCGTAGCCGTTAACGCGCGCGATCACCGGCTTCGGGCACTCGGCGATTTGCCGGTTGAAATTGAACTCCAGGTCCTGCAGGCCGCTCTTGCCACCTTCTCCCTTTTCCCAGTTGACGTCGCCGCCGACGCAGAAGGCGCGCTCGCCCACACCTGTGAGCACGATCACGCCGACTTTCGGGTCGCTGCCGGCCTGGGCCAACAGGCTTTCCATTTCCTTGATCGTGTCACCGGTAAACGCGTTCAGCGTCTTGGGCCGGTTGATCGTGATGGTGGCGACGAAATCTTTGACCTCGTATATGACTTCTTTGTCGGACATAACTGAATCTCCTGTTGAAGTTTGGGGATCGATGGATGACAAGTGGTCAACTCGTGTGCAGTTTCAGCACGCCGTCTCGTACGAGTTGAGTGACCTCGGCCGGGCTGTAACCCAGCTCGCCAAGAATGGCCGCGCTGTGTTCACCGAGCTTGGGCGGCGGCGGCATGGCGTCGGGCCGGCGCATGCCCTCGGCCAACTGCGCTGGAAACGGGATCAGCGGCAGACCCGGTAGCGCCGGATGCTCGACGAAGCGGTCGGCCAGCACTGGGTCAGACATGGCCCCGGACACCGTGTTCACCGGCCCGCAGGGAATGTCTGCAGCCTCGAGCGCAGTCACCCACTCGGCAGCCGGGCGTATGACAAAGATCGCCGCCAGTTCGGCCAGCAGCGCGGGCCGGTTGGCAATGCGTGCGGCGTTTCGGTCGTAGCGCGGATCGGCCAGCCAGGCGGGCTGGTTGACAACGCCACAAAAGCGTCTGAACGCACCTTCATTGACCACCGACACGCTGAACCAGGCACCGTCGGAACCCTGGAAGTGGCGGCTGGGCACGGCGATCGGCAAGTTCACCGAGCGAAGCGGCTCGCGCTGCTCGACGGCGTGCTCGCCCACCTTGGCTGCCATGAAGTTGAACATGGTGTCGGCCAGCGCCAACTCGACGCGCTGCCCGCGGCCGGTCTGCTGCCAGTGCATGACCGCGGCCAGCACACCCAAGGCGCCACACATGCCAGACGCCACATCGATGATCGGCAAGCCGATGCGAACCGGTGGATCACCTTCCTCGCCGCTGGCGTAAAAAGCCCCGGCCATGCCCTGCACAACACTGTCAACGGATGGGCGCAAACGGTACTCGCTGTCTTCGCCAAAGGCCGACACCATGGTGTAGATGATTTCCGGGTTGACCTGTCGCACCTCCTCGTAGGTCAGCGCATTTTTCTCGGCGAAATCGGGGCGAAAGTTGTGCACCAGCACCTGCGACTGGGCGATCAGTCGGAGCAGCGCCTTGCGCCCTGCGTCCGTGCGGAAGTCCAGTGCCAGAGACTCCTTGCCACGGTTGCAGGTCATGAACGCAACGCTTGAATCGCCGTAGAACGGCGGGCCGAAATGCCGTCCCTCCTCGCCGCTCAACGCCTCGACCTTGATGACGCGCGCACCGAGGTCTGCCAGCACCATGGCCGTATACGGACCGGCGATCAAGCGCGACAGGTCGACGACCGTGATGCCCTGGAGAATGCCCGCCACGCCTTCGCCTCGTCTTACTTCTTGGCGCCGCGCATCCGGCTGCGGAACGCGGCGATGCCGTCCCGGTGCTCCGGCGTGTCCTCGAGGACCGCCATGTGCGAAGAAACCATGTCCAGGTGGGTGGCCAGCGCCATCGTCTGGCTCTGGTAAACCGCGCGGCGGAAAAAGCGCACCGCCTGCTGCGGTTTGGCCGCGATAGTGCGCGCCAGCGCGTAAGTGGTCGCCATCAGTTCTTCATCGGGCACCACCCGGTTGACCATGCCGATGCGTTCGGCCTCCTGCGCATCGACGGTGCGGCCGGTCCAGAACAATTCCAGGGCGCGCGCCGTGCCGATCAGGCGCGGCAGGAACCAGGCGCCCGCATCGCCGGCCATCAGCCCGATGTCGATGTAGCTCTCGGCCAGCGTGGCCGAACTGGCCATCACCCGCAGGTCGCACATCAGCGCCATGTCGCAGCCGGCGCCCCGCGCGGCGCCGTTGATGGCCGCGATGACCGGCTTTTCCATGCGCTCCAGCGTCAGCGCGATGCGATGCACATGGCGGTACAGGAAGTTCTTGCGGCCCAGGCTGTCGAGTTCGCTGAACTTGGCCATTTCGTCGAAATCACCCCCGGCGCAAAAGGCACGACCGGCGCCCGTCACCACGATGACCCGCACCCGATCGTCGGCCTCGGCCGACTCCAGCGCAGCCCGCCAGGCGTCGATCATCGGCAGATCGAAGGCATTGAGTTGGCCGGGACGATTGAGGGTCAGCGTGCCGATGCCGTCGGCATCGATCGTGAACAGAATGGGTGACTCAGCAGACATGAAAGCTTTCCTCTCTCTCGGTTGGGTAGCGCGAAACCTCAAGTCAAACACCGACCGGAGGATGGCATCATGGTAACATAACAGATGTTAGTTAGTTTTAAAATTCCAGCAGCCACACCTGCGCCGACGATGCGGAGGTTGTCAAACCGAGCGGACGAAATCAACGATCGACAGCGTGCCCGCGAGCACCTGCTCGCCGACCACCTTGTTCCAGCAGGCCTCCGAGCCGTGGGTCATACGCCACTCGTGCAGGCGCCGGGTCAGCAACTGCAAATCGTATTCTTCAGTCACCCCGATCGCGCCATGCAAGGCATGGGCAATTGAAGCGACCAAGCCGGCCGCCTCGCTGGTGCGGGACTTGGCCATGGCGGCCGCCAGCAGGGACGGCGCTTTTCCGGCACCCTGAAAAGCTGCTTCAGCGGCCATGGATGCGGCTGCGGTGTGCTCGGCCATGACGCTCAATTGATGTTGCACCGCCTGGAACTTGCCGAGGGACTTGCCGAATTGCATGCGGTCGTTGCAGTATTGCAGCGTCATCTCGAACACACGGCTCATGGCACCGCTGAGCAGGGCCGCATGCAGTGCGGCCCCGAAGGCTGGCAACAGTGCGCCACCACGGGGCGCGCGGGCTGCGCTGCTGGCATCGGGCCAGGTGAGCGTTGCCGTCAGGCTGCGGTTCACACCAGTGGCCTGACGCCGGGCCGCCGCGCAAGGCAGCAGCAGCAAAACATCACCGTCGCAGGCCAGCACGAAGTCCGCCAGCAGGCCATAAGGTGTGAACTCGCAAGTGATGCCTCCGCCGGTTTCACGTCGAAACGCGGAGGCCAGTGTGATCATGCCGTCGGGCATGATCATCTGCGAGGCCAGCAGCGCGCGCGCCACGATGGTTTGTGCCACGGGCATCGGTACCGTGTAGCGTCCAAAATGGCTCAGGACTGGAAACAGCTCGGCCAGGCTCAGGTCGGCTCCGCCCTCGGATTCAGGCGCCATCAAGGCCAGAAATCCGGCACCCGCCACCGCATCCCACAAGGCTGCGGCTGAGCCACCCGCTTCGATGGCCCGCACCACAGCCGGAGTGCACTGGTCTTTGAGAATGTCTTCTATGGCTTCTGCAAACACGGCTTTGTTCTTTCTCAACGCAAGCCCAGCCCACGCGCGATCATGCCGCGCAGGATCTCGCGCGTACCGCCGCGCAGAGAATAGGTGGGGGCCATCTGGCTCACGTAGGCCAGCGTACGGTACAGGTCGGCATCCACCGGCGCGTCCGGGTTCATGGCGATGGCCGCCTCGATGACGGCTGGAATGCTTTGCTCAAATTCTGTACCGATGTCCTTAACCAACGCGGCCTCGACGATCGGGCTGTCTCCGTTGACCAGCTTGCTGGTGACGGCGATGGACATGTGGCGCAGCGTGGCCAGATGCGTAGTGAAGCGCCCAATGGTGGCGGCGTGGACAGCGGCGTCCTGCGTGTGGCGCAGGCAGGCGATCCAGTGCTCCAGCAAAACGATGCTTGAATAGATACGTTCCGGGCCGCTGCGTTCGAAGGCTAGTTCGGCATTGACCTGTGCCCAGCCGCTGCCCTCTTGGCCGATCAGGGCGTCATCGGCCAGCAGCACATCGTCGAAAAAGACCTCTGAAAAATGGGCATCACCGGTCAGATCATGAATCGGACGCACCGTCACGCCGGGCAAGGACAGGTCGACAATAAACTGCGATAAACCCGTTTGCCGGTCCTGCGGCTCGCCCGAGGAACGCACAAGGGCGATCATGTAGTGGCAATGCTGCGCATTGGTGGTCCAAATCTTGCGGCCGTTCAAACGCCAGCCACCTTCGCAGCGTGTCGCACGGGTGCCGACACTGGCGAGGTCGGAGCCGGCATTGGGTTCGCTCATGCCGATGCAAAAGAAGGCCTCGGCGGCGCAGATTTTCGGCAGATAGAACTGACGTTGCGCTTCAGTGCCAAACTTCATGATGAGTGGCCCGCTCTGACGGTCGGCGATCCAGTGCGCCGACACAGGTGCGCCGGCGGCGAGCAGTTCTTCCACGAGCACAAAGCGCGAGAAGGCGTCCAGGCTGGCGCCGCCGTATGCGGCCTGCAACGTCACGCCGACCCAGCCACGCGCGGCCAGCTTTTGGCTGAAAGCGGCATCGAAGCCCATCCATGACCGCGCCCGAATGTCCGGCGGCCCGGGTTCGAAGCTGGACTGGAGAAAGGCTTTTACCTCGGCGCGAAACGGGTTTGTCGCCACTGGAAGCTTGGCGAGCCGGAAAGCCGATAGCAGATTGCTCAAGGACAGTATCTCCGTGAATTGGTCATCGCTGAAATGGGGAGCACCACACCGATACCGTCTTCGCCCTAGTGCAGTGTTACAGAATCGCTACAGAGCAGCCACCAGTTCCGGCACCTCGACGAAAAGGTCCCCTACCAGACCATAGTCCGCCACTTGGAAGATCGGCGATTCTGCGTCCTTGTTGATGGCGACGATGACCTTGCTGTCCTTCATGCCGGCCAGATGCTGGATGGCACCCGAGATGCCGACCGCCACATACAGCTGTGGCGCGACGATCTTGCCGGTCTGTCCGACCTGATAGTCATTGGGGGCGTAACCGGCATCGACGGCGGCGCGAGAGGCTCCAAGCGCGGCACCAAGCTTGTCGGCCAGCGGCTCCAGCACGGCATGAAACTTCTCGGCGGCCCCCAGTCCGCGTCCGCCCGACACAATGATCGAAGCAGCGCTGAGCTCCGGACGCTCAAGCTTCACCACCTCACGCCCGACGAGTCGGCTCAAGCCCAGATCAGTCGCGGCGGCCAGCGTCTCGATCACTGCCGTGCCGCCCGCGCCCACCGGGTCGAAGGCGGTGGTGCGAATGCTCAGCACCTTGATGGCATCCTTCGATTGCACACGCGCCAGTGCATTGCCGGCATAAAACGGGCGAACGAAGGTGTCCGCGGACTCGATGGCGATCACGTCCGACACCTGAGAGGCGTCCAGCAGTGCTGCCACGCGCGGCAGCACGTTCTTGCCAAAGGCGGTGGCCGGTGCCAGCACATGGGTGTAGGCTGCATCGGAGCGCACCCGTGACCGCACCAGTTCGGCCAGATTCTCGGCGAGGTGGGCTTCGTAATGGGCTGCATCGGCGTGCAGCACCTGGGCCACGCCCGCGACCGCCGCAGCGGCCTGGGCCACGGCAGCACAGTTACCACCGGCCACCAGCACGTGCATGTCGCCGCCCAGCCGTTTGGCGGCGGCGATCGTGTTCAACGTTGACGCCTTGAGTGCGGTGTTGTCGTGTTCCGCAATGATCAGTGTCGTCATCAGATCACCTTAGCTTCTTCTTTGAGTCGTTTGACGAGTTCGGCCGTATCGGCCACCTTGATGCCGGCTTTGCGCACCGCCGGCTCGCTGACGCCAAGGGCAACGGTGCGCGGCGCAATGTCGATGCCAAGATCGGCCGCTTTGATCATCTCCAGCGGCTTCTTCTTCGCCTTCATGATGTTTGGCAGCGTGACGTACCGCGGCTCATTGAGCCGCAGGTCGGTCGTGATCACAGCCGGCAGCTTCAACTCGAGGGTTTCCAGTCCGCCATCGATTTCGCGCGCCACGACGGCCCGCTCGCCCGCGATCTGAACCCTCGAGGCAAAGGTCGCCTGCGGCCAACCCATCAGCGCGGCGAACATCTGCCCCGCCTGCCCCGCGTCGTCGTCGATAGCCTGCTTGCCGAAGATGACCAGTTGCACACCCTCCTTCGTGGCGACATGGCTCACCAGCTTGGCCACAGCCAGTGGTTCGAGTCCGACGTCGGTTTCAATCAGCACGCCGCGATCGGCGCCGATGGCCATCGCGCTGCGCAGCGTCTCCTGGCAAGCGCTCGGGCCGCACGACACGGCGATCACTTCCGAAGCGACACCGCCCTCCCTGAGGCGCACCGCCTCCTCGCAGGCGATCTCGTCGAACGGGTTCATGGACAACTTCTGGTTCGCGAGATCGACTCCCGAACCGTCGGACTTGACGCGGGCCTTGACGTTGTAGTCCAGCACCCGCTTGACAGCGACCAATATCTTCACGTTATCTCCAGGGGTTCAAACAACTTGCACATACGGGCCTGGGTACAGCCCACTCACATCCACTTCTACTTCCAATCCTTACACCTCGCGCAGCTTGGCATCAGCCTCCTTGCCGCGACTGACCGCTTCATGAATTGCCTACACCCGACGGGTTAACTGCGGACTTGTTGCTGTTTCTCCTAGCGTGCCCGATACGGCCACGCGAGGAAACAGCATCTTGAACATGCTCTGCGCCAGCGCATCGACATCCAGACGCCCCTCGGGTCGGTACCACTGCGCCGTCCAATTGAGGGCACCGAGCACCGTCTGTCGCACCAGCACGGCATCGGATTCGACCAGGCCCAACACCACAGCCTCATTGATCGGGTCCATCCACAAGGCCTCGTAGGCATCACGCAATGCCAGCACCCGGGTCTGGGCGGCGGGCGACAGGCTGCGCCACTCGTAGAGCAGCACCGTCATCGCGTCGAGTCGCGGGCCCAGCAAAGCCTTCAGGTGGCTACGCACCATCGACAGCAGCCGCTCGGGCAAGCGGGTCTCACCGGCCAGTCCGTCGCGCACCGACTGCATGATGTCGCGAACACCGCCCTCCATCACCGCCACGAGCAATTCCTCTTTGGTGGCGAAGTGATAGAAGAGCGAGCCCGAGGTCATTCCCAGCGCATCGGCGATATCGCGCACCGAGGTGCGCTCGAAACCGCGACGCCGGAACTGGCCCGCGGCAATGGCCAAAATCGCATCCTTCCGCCCGTTGTCACGCACTTTTGTCATGCCATATACTATATCATCTAACAAGCGTTTGATAGACCTCAGGTCGCGGACTCGACACTTCCGGCGCATTCGGCATGGCTGGATCGAAGCCTTCGCAGCCATCACAGCTGTCGACCAAGCCAGATTTAAACCACCTAAAGGACAGGCCCAGACATGCTGACACGCACCATCTTCGGCGAAGAACACGAACTCTTCCGCGACCAGGCCCGTCGCTTCCTGGAGCTGGAAGTCATTCCCCATCACGCCGGCTGGGAAGCAGATGGCATCGTGCCGCGTGAGGTCTGGCGCAAGGCAGGCGCTGCGGGTCTGCTGTGTCCGGCCATCCCCGAAGCCTACGGCGGCGGCGGTGGTACGCGTCTGCACAGCACCGTGCTGATCGAGGAAATCGCGCGCGCCGGCACGAGCGGGATCGGCTTCGGGCTGCACTCGGACATCGTCGCTCCCTACATCCTGGCCTACGGCACCGAGGAGCAAAAGCTCGCCTGGCTGCCGCGCATGGCCACCGGCGAGGTCATTGGCGCCATTGCCATGACCGAGCCGGGAGCGGGCAGCGACCTGCAAAACGTGCGCACCAGCGCGGTCCGCGACGGCAATGAATGGGTCATCAATGGCCAGAAGACCTTCATCACCAATGGCCAAAACGCCGACCTGGTGATCGTGGTCGCCAAGACCGACCCGACGCAAGGCGCCAAGGGCACCTCACTGCTTCTGGTCGAGACTGGGCGCCTCGGTTTCACGCGCGGGCGCAACCTCGAAAAGATCGGCATGAAGGCGCAGGACACCTCCGAGCTGTTCTTCGACAACGTACGGGTGCCAGCGGGCAACATTCTCGGCGGTGAGGGCAAGGGCTTCTTCCTGCTGATGCAGGAGCTCGCCTGGGAGCGCATGCAGATCGCCATCGGCGCGGTGGCAGGCGCCGCGGCGGCGCTCGAATGGACGCTGGCCTACACCAAGGATCGCAAGGCCTTCGGCCAGCGCGTGATCGACTTCCAGCACAACCGCTTCAAACTTGCCGAGATGAAGACCGAGACCCAGGTCGCACAAGTCTTTGTCGACCGCCTGCTCGGCCTGCTGATGGACGGCCAGCTTGATGCTGCCACCGCCGCGATGGCCAAGTACTGGACCACCGACCTGCACTGCAAAGTGCTTGACCAATGCCTGCAGATGTTCGGCGGCTTCGGCTACATGTGGGAGTACCCGATTGCCCGCGCCTATGCGGATGCACGCGTCGCGCGCATCTACGGCGGCACCAACGAGATCATGAAGGAAATCATCGGCCGCACGCTGTAGAACGCGCGGTCCGCCGTTTTTTCGCCTCCACCGATTCAAAAAAGGAAACCCACCATGACCGGTGCATTCATTTACGACGCCGTGCGCACGCCGCGCGGCAAGGGCCGCAGCTCAGGCGCTCTGCACGGCACCACGCCCATCAGCCTGGCCATCACGGCGTTGCAGGCGCTGCGCGAGCGCAACGCCCTGGACACCGCCTTCGTAGACGACATCATCCTCGGCTGTGTCGAGCCCGCCGGTGAGCAAGGCGCCAACATCGCCCGCGTGGCGGCCATCGCCGCCGCTTATCACGAGTCCGCTCCAGGCGTGCAGATCAACCGCTTCTGCGCCTCCGGACTCGAAGCCTGCAATATGGCAGCCGCCAAGGTGATGTCGGGCCAGTCGCCCCTGGTCATCGGCGGCGGCGTGGAGAGCATGAGCCGCGTGCCGATGGGCACCAGCGGCGGCGCCTGGGCGGCCGATCCGGCGGTGGCGATTCCGACCTATTTCGTGCCGCAGGGCATTTCGGCCGACCTGATTGCCACCCTGTACGGTCACAGCCGCAAAGACGTGGACAGCTACGCCGTCGAGAGCCAGCGTCGCGCCGCGCAAGCCTGGGCCGAGGCACGCTTCGCCCGCTCCATCGTGCCCGTGAAAGACGTGAACGGCTGCGTCGTGCTCGAGCGCGATGAACACATGCGCGCCGACACCACCCTGGAGTCGCTGGCCCAGCTGGAGCCTGCGTTCAAGGTGCAGGGCGAGAAATACGGCTTCGACGCGGTCGCCCTCCAGCGCTATCCGGAACTCGAGTGCATGACGCACGTGCATCACGCCGGCAACTCGTCGGGCATTGTGGACGGCGCGTCCGCGGTGCTGATCGGCAACGCCGAGGTCGGCAAACGGCTCGGCCTGAAAGCCCGTGCCCGCATCCGCTCGTTCGCATCGATCGGCAGCGAGCCCACCATCATGCTGACCGGCCCCTCCTACTCGGCGGAAAAGGCGCTAAAGCTGGCGGGCATGAAAGCGGCAGACATCGATCTCTACGAGTTGAACGAAGCCTTCGCCTCGGTCGTGCTGCGCTTCATGGAGGTGATGAACGTCCCACACGACAAGATGAACGTCAACGGCGGGGCCATCGCGATGGGGCACCCGCTCGGCGCCACCGGCGCCATGATTCTGGGCACCCTGCTCGACGAACTCGAGCGCCGCAACCTGGCCACTGGCCTGGCCACGCTGTGCGTGGGCGCCGGCATGGGCACGGCCACCATCATCGAGCGCGTCTGACCCGGCAGCCCCCGTGAACGCGCAGGTTCCACCCCATTTACCAGGACTCTCACCATGACGATCGACTACAAGGTGGATGCGGAAGGCATCGCCACCATCACCTGGGCAATGCAGGACGTGCCGATGAACGTCCTCAACGAACAATCCATCCCCGCGTTCAGCGAGGCCGTGCGCATGGCCGTGGCAGACGCCGCCGTCAAGGGCGTGATCATCGCCTCGGCCAAGACCGATTTCATCGCCGGTGCCGACCTGAACATGATGCTCGCGATCACCGACGTGCAAGGCCTGATGGACTTCGTCGCGCGCCTGCACACTTTGCTGCGCGGCATCGAAAAAAGCGGCAAGCCCTTCGTCGCCGCGCTCAACGGCACCACGCTGGGCGGCGGCTATGAGGTCGCGCTGGCCTGCCACCGCCGCATTGCGGCCGACAACCCCAAGGCCCAGATCGGCCTGCCCGAAGTGGCCATCGGCCTGCTACCGGGGGGCGGCGGCACGCAGCGCCTGCCGCGCCTGATCGGGCTGCGCGGAGCCCTGCCCTTGCTGCTCGAAGGCAAAAAGTTGCCTCCCGAGAAAGCGCTCGAAGCCGGCCTGGTCGACGAGGTCGTGCCGGCCGACCAGTTGCTCGCACGCGCCAGGCAATGGCTGCTGGCCGAGGGCGTCAAGAATGTCGTCAAGCCGTGGGATCAGAAAGGTTTCAAGCTGCCCGGCGGCGCGGTGCAAAGCCCCGCCGGCTACGAAATCTTCACGGCCGCCAACGCCATGCTGCGCGCCAAAACATTTGGCAACTATCCCGCACCTGAGGCGATTTTGAACTGCGTCTACAACGGCTGCCAACTCGACATGGATTCCGGCTGCAGGGTCGAGATGCGCGAGTTCGCGAAGCTGGCGACGGGGCCTGAATCGAAGAACATGATCCGTTCGCTGTTCTTCGGCATCGGCGACGCGAACAAGCTCGCCTCGCGCCCCAAGGATGTGCCCAAGGCCAGCTACCGCAAGGTCGGCGTCCTGGGCGCGGGCATGATGGGCGCGGGCATTGCCTATGCGTGCGCCGAAGTCGGCATGCAGGTGGTGCTGCTCGACTCCAGCCTCGAAGCCGCGAACAAAGGTAAAGGCTACAGTGAAGCGCTGTGGGGCAAACGCGTGGCCGCCAAGCGCATGGGCGAGGCCGAACGCGACGCCAAGCTCGCGCTGATCCAGCCCACGACCGATTTTGCGGCGCTTGACGGTTGCGACATCGTGATCGAAGCCGTGTTCGAAGACCGCGCCATCAAGGCAGATGTCACGCGCAAAGCCGAAGCCCAGCTTGCGCCCGGCGCCGTCTTTGCATCCAACACCAGCACCTTGCCCATCACCGGCCTGGCCGAAGCCTCGGCGCGCCCGGCGAACTTCATCGGCCTGCACTTCTTCTCGCCCGTGGACAAAATGCCGCTGGTCGAGATCATCCGCGGCAAGGCGACGAGCGACGAGTGCCTCGCGCGTGCCATGGACTTCGTCAAGGCCATCCGCAAGACGCCCATTGTCGTCAACGACAGTCGCGGTTTTTACACCAGCCGCGTGTTTTCTACCTACGTCGGCGAAGGCCTGGCGCTGCTTGCCGAAGGTGTGGCGCCGGCGCTGATCGAAAACGCCGGCCGCATGTGCGGCATGCCCGTTGGGCCGCTCGCGCTGGCCGACGAGGTATCGCTCGAACTCATGGCGCGCATCCGTAAACAGACCGCCGCCGATCTCGGCGCAGCCTACCAGCGCAGCGCCATCGACGATGTCTGCGACCGCATGGTTGACAAGCTCGGGCGCCTGGGCAAGAAAATCGGCAAGGGCTTTTACGACTATCCGCAAGGCGCGCCCAAACACCTCTGGAGCAGCCTCGCGCAGGAGTTTGCGCTGGCAGCAACGCAGCCCAGCGTGGACGACGTCAAGCAACGCCTGATGTTCATCCAGTCCGTCGAAACCGCGCGCTGCCTCGAAGAAAAGGTGCTGCTCGCGCCCGTCGATGCCGACGTGGGCGCCATTTTGGGCTGGGGCTTCCCGCCCTGCCTCGGTGGCCCGATCGGCCAGATCGACACCGTGGGCGTGGCCGAATTCGTCCAGACCTGCGAAGCCCTGGCGCAGCGTGTCGGCCCGCGTTTCGCCCCGCCCCAGTTGCTGCGCGACATGGCCCAGCGCGACGCCGCCTTCTACCCCCGTTGAGCGAGGGATAGCCCCCATGCCCGCCATCCAAAGCCAAATCGATCCGCAATCAGAGAGTTTCCAGCGCGAGCGCGAGCAGATGCTCGCGCTGATCCACCACTTTCGTGACTGCGAGGACCGCGTGCGCAACACCTCCAACAGCCAGGAGTCCAAGTTCCGCGCGCGCAAGCAATTGCTGCCGCGTGAGCGCATCGCGCTGCTGCTCGACCGCGGCTCCGAATGGCTGGAGTTTTCCACGCTCGCGGGCCTGCGCATGCACGACGACGATGGTGACAAAAACGTGCTCGGCGGCGGCATCATCACCGGCGTCGGCAGAGTGTCGGGCGTGCGCTGCGTGGTGATCGCGTCCGACAGTGCGATCAAGGGCGGCACCATCACGCCCATGGGCATGCGCAAGAGCCTGCGTGCCGAAGCCATCGCGATGGAAAACAAGCTACCCGTGGTCCGCCTCGTCGAGTCGGGCGGCGCGAACCTCATGCACGTGGGCGAGGTCTTCATTGAAGGCGGGCGCGGCTTTGCCAACCAGGCGAGGCTCTCGGCCGCTGGCATTCCGCAGATCTGCGTGATGCACGGGCATTCGACGGCCGGCGGCGCCTATCTGCCCGGCATGTCCGACTACGTGATCATGGTGCGCGGACGTGCCAAGGCGTTTCTCGCAGGCCCGCCGCTGCTCAAGGCCGCGACGGGCGAAATCGCCACCGACGAGGAACTGGGCGGCGCCGAAATGCACTGCACCACCTCGGGCGTGGCCGAATACCTGGCCGAAGACGACGCCGACGGCATCCGCATTGCGCGCGACATCGTGGCGCGTCTGCCCTGGAACGACAATCTGCCGCTGCGCCCCTCCAAAATCTGGAAGGAGCCGCGCTATGCCATCGACGAGATCGTGGGCACCGTGCCCGTCGATTTTCGCCACCCCTACGACATGCGCGAGGTGCTCGCACGCATCATCGACGACTCCGACTTCCTCGAGTTCAAGGCCCTATACGGGAGCGCCACGGTGTGCGGCATGGGCGCCATCGAAGGGCAGCCCTGCGGCTTTTTGGGTAACAACGGCCCGATCGATCCACAGGGCGCGACCAAGGCCGCGCAATTCATCCAGCTGTGCAGCCAGTCGGGCACGCCGCTCATCTTTTTGCAGAACACCACGGGCTTTCTCGTGGGCAAGGACGTGGAGCAGGTCGGCATCATCAAGCACGGCGCGAAGATGATCCAGGCCGTCACCAACGCCACCGTGCCGCGCATCACGCTGATGATCGGCGCCTCTTTCGGTGCCGGCAACTATGGCATGTGTGGCCGCGCCTACGACCCCCGTTTTGTCTTTTCCTGGCCCAACTCGCGCGTGGCCGTGATGGGTGGCGAGCAAGCTGCGACGGTGATGCGCATCGTCACCGAAGAAAAATTTGCCCGCACGGGCAAGACGCCGCCGACCGACGCCATGCAAGCCATGCGCGAGGAAATCCTACAGCGCTTCGACATGGAATCGCACGCGTTCTTCGCCACGGCGCGCCTATGGGACGACGGCATCATCGACCCGCGCGACACCCGCCGCGTGCTCGCCACCGCCCTGGCCGTGTGCCGCGACGCCGAAGCCCGTCAACTGAATCCCAACACCTTCGGTGTCGGCCGGATGTGAGAAAGCCCATGCGTTTTACCAAGATCCTGATCGCCAACCGTGGCGAAATCGCCTGCCGCGTGATCCGCACGGCCAAAGCCCTGGGCTACCGCACCGTGGCCGTTCATAGCGAGACCGACGTCCAGGCCCTGCACGTCGCCCTGGCCGATGAGGCCGTCTGCATAGGCCCGCCACCCGTGCGCGAGAGCTACCTTAACATGCAGGCACTGCTGCGCGCCGCGGCCAGCACGGGCGCTGACGCCGTGCATCCGGGCTACGGCTTTCTGTCCGAAAACGAAGCCTTCGCGCAAGCCTGCCAGGACGCCGGGCTGGTCTTCATCGGGCCAGACCCCGAGGCCATTCTGCACATGGGCAACAAGGCCGGCGCCAAGCGCCTGATGCTCGCTGCGGGCGTGCCCTGCGTGCCCGGCTACCAGGGCACCGACCAGTCCGACGCCGTGCTGATCGCGCAGGCACGCGAAATCGGTTTTCCCATCATGGTCAAGGCCGCGGCCGGCGGCGGCGGTCGTGGCATGCGCCTCGTCGCCAAGACCGAAGACCTGCCCAACGCACTCGCCAGTGCACGCTCCGAAGCCCAAAACGCCTTCGGCAGCGACGAGCTGATCCTCGAGCGCGCCGTAATCGAGCCGCGCCACGTCGAAATCCAGGTGTTCGGCGACCGGCACGGCAACATCATCCACCTCGGCGAGCGCGACTGCTCGATCCAGCGCCGCCACCAGAAAGTGTTCGAAGAAGCGCCCTCGCCTGCCGTCTCGCCCGAGTTGCGCGCGCGCATGGGCGCCGCCGCCGTGGCCGCGGCCCGTGCCGTGAACTATGTGGGCGCAGGCACGGTGGAGTTTCTGCTCGACCGCGATGGCAAGTTCTACTTCCTCGAAATGAACACGCGCCTGCAGGTCGAGCACCCCGTGACCGAGTGCGTCACAGGGCTGGACCTCGTCGCCTGGCAGTTCGCCGTGGCGCGTGGCGAGGCGCTGCCGCTGACGCAGGAGCAGGTGCAGCTGTCGGGCCACGCCATCGAAGTGCGCCTGTACGCCGAAGACCCGTACGCCGACTTTCTGCCGCAAAGCGGGGACGTGCTCGTGTGGCAGCCGCCCAGCGGGCCCGGCGTGCGCGTGGACCACGGCCTGATTGAAGGCCAGGCCGTGAGCCCGCACTACGACCCGATGATCGCCAAGATCATCACCAGCGGCGCGACGCGCGAAGAAGCGCGCAGGCGCTTGATCGGCGCGCTGCACAACACGCAGCTGCTGGGGCTAGCGAACAACCGCTCGTTCCTCGAAGCCGTGGCCGAGCATCCGATGTTCGCCGCAGGCAATGCCAACACGGCCTTCATCGCGCAGAACTTCGACGCTGCGCAGTGGGTGCGTCCGCAGCCCGACTCGCTCGCGCTGGCAATCGCGGCTGTGCTCTGGTTCGATGCCACCACGCCCGCGGGCGCGCGCCCCTGGCGCACCACCGGGCCGGCACGCTGGCCCATGACGCTGGGCGAAAACGAGCGCCGCCACCTCATCTTCGTGACCGCGCTGGACAATCACGACTACCGCATCGAAGTGGGCGCGCAAGTGCACCAGATCCGCGTACTCGCTAGCAGCGGCGCCCAGCTCAGCCTGCTCGCCGACGGCGTGCGCCAGCAGGCATTGGCGGCATTCGATGACTGCAGCCTGCACCTCGAATTCAAGACCCTGAGCGCCTGCTTTGAAGACGTGACGTACGCGCCGCCCGCCGGTGCCGCAGGCAGCGCCGAGGCGCGCATCGTCGCGCCCATGAACGGCAAGGTGCTGGGCGTGTTCGTGCAGCCCGGCGATCGTGTCGAAAAGGGCCAGCGCGTGGCCGTGCTCGAAGCCATGAAGATGGAACACCAACTGCTCGCGCGCCGCGAGGGCGTGGTCGGTCAGGTGCTCGTGCGCGTAGGCGACCAGGTGCCGTCCAAAGCTGTTCTGGTGTCGCTGGTCGAAGAAGAAAGCGCGTAGCCAGCCGCCGGCCCCGTTCACACAACCCCTCACCACTAAAGCAAAGATTCAAGGAGACGCCCATGTCCACCACCGCCCAAGGAGCCAGTCCTTTTTACACCACCGAACATGTGGCCTTTCGCGACGCCATGCGCCGCTTCGTCGCGAAGGAAATCACGCCGTTCGTCGATGAATGGGACGACGCCGGCAGCTTTCCGCGCGAGCTCTACCGCAAAGCCGCCGAAGTCGGTCTGCTGGGCCTGGGCTTTCCCGAAGCCTATGGCGGCAACGACGGCGACCTGTTCATGACCATCATCGCCTCGCAGGAGCTCGCGCGCTGCGGCGCGGGCGGCGTGCTCGCTAGCCTGCTGTCGCACACCATAGGCTGCCCGCCCATCGTGAACGTGGGCAGCGAGACGCTCAAGCAGCGCGTGCTGCCACCCGTGCTGCGCGGCGAAAAGATCAGCGCGCTGGGCATCACCGAGCCATCGGGGGGCTCGGACGTGGCCAATCTCAAAACCACGGCGCGGCGCGAGGGCGACCACTACATCGTCAACGGCTCCAAGACCTTCATCACCTCGGGCATACGCGCGGACTTTTACACCGTGGCCGTGCGCACCGGCGGCCCCGGACCCGGCGGTGTTTCGCTGCTGCTGATCGAGAAAGGCACGCCCGGCTTCACGCAGACGCCGCTGCGCAAAATGGGCTGGCTGTGCTCGGACACCGCGACGCTGTATTTCGACAACTGCCGCGTGCCCGTGGCAAACCTCGTCGGCCAGGAAAACCAGGGCTTCAAGGCCATCATGAAGAACTTCAACCGCGAGCGCATCTTCCTCGCTGCGGGCACCAACGGTTTTGCGCGAGTGTGCCTGGACGAGGCGCTCGCCTGGGCCAAGCAGCGCGAGATGTTCGGCGGCAAGCTCATCGACATGCAGGTCACGCGCCACAAGCTCGCCGACATGGCCATGCGCATCGAGGCCACGCAGGCCATGCTCGAGCTGCTGGCCTGGCGCGTCGAACAGGGCGAGCATCCCGTGGGTGAAATTTGTCTGCTCAAGAACCAGGCCACGCAGACCATGGCTTTTTGCGCCAGCGAGGCCGTGCAGATCCACGGCGGCGCAGGTTTCATCCGCGGCGTCACCGTCGAGCGCATCTACCGCGAGGTCAAGGTCAACGCGATCGGCGGCGGCGCCGAAGAAGTCATGCGCGACCTGGCCTCTCGCCAGCTCGGTTTCCATGCATGAAATCGGTCTCCAGTGCACGAATTTCCTGCACAAGCAGCTGCATATAAGGTAGCAACAGGTTTGCCCAAGATGCCATCCACCCTTGCCACCGCATCCGCTACCGGCGCCATGCCGCAAGACCTGCACCGTGCCCTGCGCGAGGCATTGCAGACGGCGCCTGGCATAGACGACAGCGGCGGCTTTCCACGCGACTGGTGGGCCCACCTGGGCCGCGGCGGCATGCTGGGGCTAGGGTTTTCGGCGGATGGGCGCCCTCCTGTGGCCGACGCCGTGCAGGTCAGTGCGCTCGCGGGGCAAATCACGCACGCCACGGGCAGCCTGGGACTGGGCATGGCCTGGATGATGCAACAGATGCTCGGGCGCTACGTGCTCGGCCCGCTCTTGCAGCAGGGCGCATCGGGCACATTGAGCGCATCGCACGCAATGCTCACACAGCTGCTGGCGTCCATGGCTGCGGGTGAATGCCTGCTCGCGCTCGCCATTTCCGAGCCCGGCGTGGGCGCACAGCCCAAGCACTTGCGCACACGCGCTGTGCTGGACCGTGATGGCGAGCACTGGATACTGGACGGCCACAAGGCCTTCGTCAGCAATGGCCCTGCCGCCGATGCCATCATCGTGCTCGCCGTGAGCTCCGAGCACGAGGGGCGCAAGCGCTTCGACGCCTTCTTGCTCGACACCCAAACACCCGGCCTCGCGCGCGAAGCGAACGCGGGCGTGCAAGGTCTGGCGCCGCTGGGGCATTGCGACCTGTTGCTCGCATCTTGCCGTGCTTCTGCGAGCCGGCGTATAGGCGCGCCTGGGCAGGCCTTTGAAACCATCGCACGACCCGTGCGCGCCGTCGAGGACGCGCTGCTGCTCGGCCCGCTGCTCGGCGCCATGCAATGCGAACTCCAAGCGCTGGCGCGTGCGCTCGGCATGGCGGCCGCAACGTCGGGCGATAACAGCGTCTCCAATACAGCCGCCACCGACGCCGTGCGCGAACTCGGTGCGCTGCAGCTCGAATGGCAGGCGCTGCATGCCGTGCGCGACGCCGTCGCCCGCCAGCTCGAAACGCAGGGCTACGAGGAAGCGCTGGCCTACTCCACCGTAGGCGCGCGCCGCCTGCTCGAACGCTGGCAGACCGCGTATGAAAGGGCCTGCGAAGGGGCGTCGCAAGCCGTGTCTCTCGCACCGCTCTTTGCCGAAAACAGCGCGCAAACCGGCGTAGCCCCGCGTTCTCTCGCCCGTGATCTGCGTCTGGTGCTGGGCATCGCTCGCGGCGTCGCTCAATCTCGTCAACGCCAAACGGGGCAGCAGTTGCTCCACTCCATCTCCTCATGAAAACAGAGCATTCCGACCATTTCGCATCCATAGACCGCGTCGCCCAGAGCTTCGCTGCCGTCGACTACATCGCGAGCTCCGCGATCGCCACCTCGGTCTATCTGGGCTTTCAGCTCGAAAAGCCCATCCTGATCGAAGGCCCGGCCGGCGTGGGCAAGACCGAGCTCGCCAAGGGCATGGCCGAAGTCCTCGACGTGCCGCTGATCCGCATGCAATGCTACGAAGGCCTGGACGAATCCAAGGCGCTGTACGAATGGAAATACGGCAAGCAGCTGCTCTACACCCAACTGCTCAAGGACAAGCTCGGCGAGATGATGCAGGGCGCCCAGGGCCTGGCCGAATCCATGGACAGGCTGCACGCGCACGACGACCTGTTTTTCAGCGAACATTTTCTGGAGCCGCGCCCGCTGTACCAAGCCCTGCACCAAGAAAAGGGCTGCGTGCTGCTGATCGACGAAATCGACAAGTCCGACCCCGAGTTCGAGGCCCTCCTGCTCGAAGTGCTGTCGGACTTCCAGGTCTCGGTACCCGAACTCGGCACCATCAAGGCCAAGGTCAAGCCCATCGTCTTCCTGACCAGCAACAACACGCGCGAGATGAGCGATGCGCTCAAACGCCGCTGCCTGCACCTGCACATCACCTTTCCCGAGCCGGCGCTCGAGCGCCGCATCCTCGAGCGGCGCGTGCCGGGCCTGTCCGGCACGCTCAACCGCGAGTTGGTCGCCTTCATCCAGGCGGTGCGCCAGCTTGACCTCAAAAAGCTCCCCTCGGTCAGCGAAACCATAGACTGGGCCAAGACGCTGCTGCTGCTCAATGCCGAACACCTGAGCCTGGACCTGGTGCGCGACACGCTCAACGTGTTCCTGAAGTTCGAGCAGGACATTGCCACGGCGAATGAGCAGATGGGGAATCTGTTGCAACAAGCCCGCAAGGACGCGGAGCTGTCCCATGCAAGCCACGCTTGAAGACTTTTTCAAGGCGCTGCGCGGCAGCGACCTCGAAGTGCACCTGAACGCGCAGGTCGATGCGGCGCGCGCCGTCGAGCTCGTCGGCTGGAGCGACCGCGCGCTGCTCAAAAACGCGCTCGGCACCACGCTGGCCAAGACCACGGCAGACCGCGTGCTGTTCGACGAGGCCTTCGACCGCTTCTTTTGCTTCGATGCGTTCAAAAAACCGACGGGCAGCGCATCCGGCGCAGGCCAAGCCGTCCCGCAAGGCGCGGATCAAACCAACCCTGACCAGCCCAAGGACGAGCCACCCAAAACGGGCTCGGGAGGCCCCGGCGGCTGCCAGGGCAGCGGCGGGCAGGCGCTGTCGCAGCTGCTGCTCTCGGGCGACTCGGCGGCACTCGCCAAGCGCATGCAGGTGGCCGCGCGCGAAGTCGGCCTGACCGACATCTGGTTCTTCACGCAAAAAGGCTACTACACGCAAAAAATCCAGCAGGCCATGGGGCTGGAGCTGCTCGACCGCGAAATCTCCGAAGCCAAGCGCCAGACCATGGCGCCCGAGCGAGCCAAAGAGCTCGAACTTACGCGCAAGCGCCTGTTCAACGAGGTGCGCGACTTCGTCGAGCGCAAGCTCGCGCTCTACGGCACCGCGCCCACGCGCCAGCTGCACGACGATTTTCTGCAGACGCAAAAGCTCTCGAACATCGAAAAACGCGACTTCGAGCGCATGCACATCATCGTGCGCAAAATGGCCAAGCGCCTGGCCGAGCGCCACGCGCGGCGCAAAAAGCAGCGCGTACGCGGCCAGCTCGACTTCCGCAAGACGCTGCGCAAAAACGCGGCCTACGGCGGCATCCTGTTCGAGACCTTCTGGCGCACCAAGGTGGTGGATAGACCGCGCGTGATCGCCATCTGCGACGTGAGCGGCTCGGTACGCCAGTACGCGCGCTTTTTGCTCTTGTTCCTATACAGCCTGGACGAGCAATTGAGCGGCGTGCGCAGCTATGCGTTCACCAACCATCTGGTCGATGTCAGCGACACCTTCACGCAGCTGCCGGTCGAGCATGCCGTGGACAAGGTCATCCAGGCCGTGGGCGGCTCGGGCACTGACTATGGCCAGACCTTGCTCGACATCGAAGAGCAGCTGCTCGACCAGATCGACCGCCGCACCACCATCCTGTTCCTCGGCGACGCGCGCAACAACCGCGGCGAGGCGCACACCGAGGTCATGCGCCTGCTCTACGAGCGCGCGCGCCGCGTGATCTGGCTCAACCCCGAGCCCACCTCGTTCTGGGGCCTTGGCGATTCGGAGATGAAGCGCTACGCGCCCTATTGCCACATCGCGCGGCAGTGCAACTCGCTCGTGCAGCTCGAAGGCACGCTCGACGCGCTGCTGCGCACGCACGCGGCCAGCACCTGAGACGCATTCCCACGCAACCCCGTTTTTCACAGAGGAGAATTTCTTGAGTACCCCCGCCTGCCCGCAAGATCGCATCACCGCCTGGAAGCAAAAGTGGAACGAGAGCCCGTTCCTCAAAGCCCAGGGCCTCGAAGTCGAAGAAACCGGCGTGGGCCGCGTCACCGTGCGCCTGCCGCAAGTGCAGCCGACCCAGCTCGGCGGCGGCGGCACCGACAACGAGCTCAACAGCGGTGTGCTCAACGGCGGCGTCATTTCCTACATGTTCGACGGCGCGCTCGGCTGGGCCATCATGTCGGCGCTCATGGACATTCCCGAAGCGAAAGAAATCAACCCCTCCGACCTGCGCCAGTTCACCATCAATCTCGATATCACCTTCCTCGACGCCGCCATGGGTTCGCACTTCGAGGCGCATGGCCGCATCGTGCGCTTGAGCAAGTCCACCGCCTTTGCCGAGGGCGACTTCGTCGATGCCAACGGCAAGGTTTGCGCGACGGCCAAAGGCATCTGGCGAGTCTTCTGGCCGCGCAACAAGATTGTCGCGGCCCGTTGATACCAGACGGCCGCCAGACCCTGTCCCACCACTTCACTCAACCCACCGGAGACAAACATGACCAAGACCACCCTACGCATAGGCAGTGCCTCGGGCTTCTGGGGCGACACCGAATTCGCCGCCGCCCAATTGGTGCAGCAAGGCAACATCGATGTCCTGGTGTTCGACTATCTGGCCGAGATCACCATGTCCCTGCTCAGCCGCGCCAAGGCCAAAGACCCGGCGCAGGGCTATGCACCGGATTTCGTGGCTGCCCTCCAGCCCCTGATGAAGGAGCTGAAGTCGCGCGGCATCAAGGTCATTGCCAACGCGGGCGGCGTCAACCCGTCCGCCTGCCGCGCCGCGCTGGTTGCGGCGGCCCAGGCCGAGGGCGTCGACCTGGCGATCGCCGCCGTGCTAGGCGACGACTTGATGCCGCAGGTGGAGGCACTGCGGGCGGCCGGCACCCAGGAAATGTTCTCCGGTGCGCCGTTCCCCCAGAAGGTGATGAGCGCCAACGCCTATCTGGGCGCCTTCCCAATTGCGGCTGCGCTGCAAGCCGGTGCCGACATCGTCGTCACCGGACGCTGTGTCGATAGCGCGGTGACGCTGGCGCCGCTGATTCATGCCTTTGGCTGGACCGCCGACGAATACGACCGCCTGGCGCTTGGCAGCCTGGCCGGACACCTGATCGAGTGCGGTACGCAGGCCACCGGCGGCAACTACACCGACTGGGACACGGTGCCGGGCTGGGACGACATGGGCTTCCCGATCGCCGAGTGCCGCGCCGATGGCAGCTTCGTTGTCACCAAGCCCGAAGGCACGGGCGGGCTGGTCTGCCCCTCGACCGTGGGCGAGCAGATGCTCTACGAGATCGGCGACCCGCGCGCCTACATCCTGCCCGACGTGGTGTGCGACTTCACGGGTGTCACGCTCACGCAGATCGGCCCCGACCGCGTCGAAGTCAAGGGCGCGCGCGGCCGCGCACCGACCGACCAGGCCAAGGTCAGCGTCACCTACGCCGACGGCTTTCGCGCCATGAGCCTGTTCATGATCGGCGGCATCGATGCCGGCGCCAAGGCGCAGCGCGTCGGCGCCGCCATGCTGGCGCGCATGCGCCGCCACTATGCGCAGCGCGGCTGGCCCGACTTCACAGAGACCTGTGTCGAAGCCATCGGCGCCGAAGACACCTACGGCCCGCATGCACGGCCTGATGCGCGTGAAGTCATGCTCAAGGTCGGTGTGCGCCACCCGCTCAAGGACGCGCTCGAACTGTTTTCGCGCGAAGTGGCGCCGCTGGCCCTGATGTCGGCCCCGGCGATCACGGGCTTCACCGGCGGGCGTCCCAAGGTGCAGCCCGTCGTGCGCCTGTTCTCGTGCCTGGTGCCCAAGGCGAAGGTGGTGGCGAGCATAGACATGGGCGAGCAGACCGTGCCCGCGCCGCAGTGGAGCGGCCAGCCCTTCAACCCTGCCAGCCTGCCCACCGTCACGGGCCCGCTGCCCGCTGCGAGCGCCTTTGCGCGCGGCATGCGCCCCGTGCCGCTCGTCAAGCTCGCCTGGGGGCGCAGCGGCGACAAGGGCGACGCGGCCAACATCGGCATCATCGCGCGCCGCCCCGAATACCTGCCCTTCATCCGTGCCGCGCTGACCGAGCAGGCCGTGGCCGACTGGTTCGCGCACCTTGTCAAAGGCAAGGTCGAACGCTTCGACCTGCCGGGCACGCATGCGCTGAACTTCCTTTTGCAGGAAGCGCTGGGCGGTGGCGGCATTGCATCCATCCGCATGGACCCGCAAGCCAAGGCCTACGCGCAGATGCTGCTCGACTTCCCCGTGCCCATCCCCGCCGAGATGGCGATCTGATGGCCGCACAGTTCCCCTCGATCCCCACCACACGACCCCAAGGAGATAGTCCATGAACGCCCCCACCACCCGCAACACCGCCATGGAGGCCATGCAAGCGCGCATCCGCGACATTCAAGAAGCCACGCGCGGCGTGACCGCCCAGTACGACCGCGCCTACATCCTGCAGTGCATCAAGGAAGACCGCTTCCCCGACGAACTCTGGGCCAAACTCGGTGAGTTCGGCCTGCTGGGCCTCTCGATCCCCGAGGAATACGGCGGCTCGGGCGGTGGCGTGCTCGAAATCACCGCGCTCAACGAAGCCCTGGCCCTGGCCGGCGTGCCCACGCTGTTCCTCGTCGTCACAGGGCTGGGGCGCGTGCCCATCGTGCGCAACGGCACGCCCGAACAGATTAAGAAATACGTCACCCCAACCTGCACCGGCGAGAAAAAGTTGTGCTTTGCCATCACCGAGCCCAACGCCGGCACCAACAGCTTCGCCATGACCACGCTCGCCACGCCGAACGGCAAGGGTGGCTGGACGCTCAACGGCCAGAAGGTATTTATCTCCGGCGCGCGCGACGCCGACTTCATGCTCGTCGTGGCGCGCACCACCCGCGCGGCCGAGGTCAAGAACCGCACCGAAGGCATGTCGCTGTTCGTGCTGGACATGAAAACGCCTGGCATCCAACTGACGCAACTCAACATCCAGGTGGAAACGGCCGAGCGCCAGTACATGGTGTTCTTCGACAACGTCGAACTGCCCGCCGACGCACTGATCGGCGAGGCCGGTAAAGGTGCCAAGCTGATGTTCGAGGGCCTGAACTCCGAGCGCCTCCTGGCCGCTGGCGCTGCCATCGGACTGGGCGACTATGCGCTGGCCAAGGCAGTGGCCTATGCGAAGGATCGCAAGCCCTTTGGCAAACCGATCGGCTCGTACCAGGCGCTGCAGCACCGCATGGCACAGGCCAAGGCCCAGATCGAGGCAGCGCGCCTGATGACCTACAACGCCGCCGAGCGCTTCGACGACGGCGAAGATGCCGGCGCACACGCCAACATGGCCAAGCTGCTGGGTTCGCAAGCAGCCGTTGCAGCCGTCGAGGCTGCGCTGCAAACCCACGGGGGTTACGGTTTTGACCGCGATTACGACATCGTGACGCTTTGGCCTATGGTTCGTCTGCTGGAAATCGCGCCGATCAACAACGAAATGCTGCTCAACTACATTGGCGAGCACGTGCTGGGTTTGCCGAAGTCGTATTGAACCTTGAAACCGCAGTTGACCGGATGAATGCCATCCCCTGCATCAGGCTCCCGAACCGGGGCTCCCGGCATCTCGACTGGCGGTCGCAATTTTCAGAAAGTCACGTGTTTGAGCACCGTTGCTATTGGCAGGTGCAGGCGCCTGCTCTCTGAACATGTGCGCCACTCGCTCCCAACCCACTTCCGCAGCGGCCAAGCGGCCACGAGGCCGACCGCGCAAGACACCAGACCAGCGCGACGACGGCAACCGCCGACAAGACCTCATCCAGGCCGCGGCGAATTTGTTTCGTCGTCATGGCTTCAACGGTACAAGCACACGTCACATCGCCTCTGCCGCCGGCATGCGTTCCGGGTCGCTCTTTTGTCACTTCAAAAGCAAGGAGGCGCTGTTGTACGAGGTGATTCAGAAAGGCATGCGCAGCGCTCTGGCGCGCCAGACGATTGTCCTACGTGGAAAACACGACGCTGCGGCCACTCTGCGGCAGCTGATCCGTTTGCATTTCGAAACGCTACTGGAAACGAACAGCGACTTCATGTGGGCAGTACTCTACGAGTCGCGCGCACTCAACACTCGGCAGCTCCGCCTCATCGAAGAGCTGCAAAGCAACTACGAAGCAGCATGGACGCCCGTGCTCCATGAACTCGCATCAACCGGCTGTCTGCGGGCCGAGGTACCATTGGCGCGCCATTTGATCTTCGGCTCACTGAACTGGTCATTGCAGTGGTTCGACGCAAAGAATGGAGCTTCGCTGGATGACCTGACCGACGCGATGGTGGCGCTGGTGATGCACGACACGCCGCGATAGCATATGGCGACTAACGAACCTGACACTGTTTGACTCGACCTGCCTGCTGCCAGTTTGCAACTTACCCTGGGTTGTCGGATTCTCATGGCCACAGCTTTTTGTAGTTGCCCAGTATTTTTACTGCCCGTCTGCTCCCACCGAAACAAGATAGCCAACAGAGGAGTCAGGCTCGATTCCTAGACACCCCCCTCGGAGGGCATTTGCGGGCCGACCGCTTACTTGTTGTAGTCGGCAACCACCTTCCACTTGCCATCGACAATTTGCGACAGGCGCGACGCATCGCTGCCAAGCCGCTTGGTCGGTGAAAAGATCATCTGCGGGCCGCCAAAGATGTCAGGCGGGAAGGTCATCGCATCCATCGCCTTGATGAAGCTGTCGGTCGTCAGATTCTGGCCAGCTTTTTGAGCCGCCTTGCCAAAGATGTCAATGGTGTTGTAACCATAGACCGAGAACACCCCCGGGTCTTCGTTGAACTTGGTCTTGTATTTGTTGGCCCAGAAGCGGATCGGCTGCGAATCGTCGTCCAGATAAGGGTTTTGCACCGTCATGGTCGCGTACAGCCCGTCCATGGCTTTGCCGCCGAGTTTGTGGATCAGGTCGGCGTAGGTCGCCGTGGAACCGATAAACGTTGGGTTGTAGCCAAGCTTACGAGCCGTCGCAATGCCGCCAATGGTTTCACGAATGACGGTGCCCAGCACCACCAGATCACATTCGGATGCCTTGAGCTTGGCGACCTGCGACGAAAAATCCGTGGCGCCGCGCTTGAACGTGGTCTTCTCGACCATGGTCATGCCAATGGCTTTGAGGCCTTCGTCCGCGCCGCGCTGCACTTCCAGTCCGTACTCATCGTCCTGGTACATCGAGCAAACTTTTTTGGCATTCTTCTCCTTGACGAGCCTGGGCAGGGAGAGTCTCATCCCGTCGTAGTAAGAGGCCAATTGGGAGTACTTGAGTCTGTGAAACGGCTCATACATTTCACGGGCCGCAGTCAAGGGAAAGAAGTTGATCACGTTTTTGTCAAACTGCACCGGCATGGCGGCCAGGTTTTGCGCCGTTCCGATATGGCCCATCATCATGAAAATTTTGTCTTGGTTGACCAGCTTCTGCGCGGCCAGCACGGCTTTTTTGGGGTCATAAGCCGAGTCTTCCACAATGAGTTTGAGCTTGCGGCCATTGATGCCACCCTGCTCATTGATTTCATCCACCCGCAGCATCATGCCAAGACGGGCCTGCTTTCCAGCACTCGCCAGCGGACCCGAGAGATCCTGAATCGAGCCCAGGGTGATCTCGGTCTTGCTGACGCCCTGACTTTGGGCCTGGGCAAGTGTCGCCGACAAACCAGTGGCCAGTGCCAGGGCGGCAAGCGTCATTGTCGATTTAGGTTTCATCACTTATCTCCATAAAAATCAAAAAATTACCGGTACATCGCCTCAATTTGGCAAGCGTACTTCTTTTCCACCAACTTGCGTTTTAGCTTCATCGTCGGTGTCAGTTCTTCGTCTTCTGCCGTCAGTTGCGTGTCGAGCAGGAAAAACTTCTTGATCTGTTCTACTCTGGCAAATTTCTTGTTGACCCGTTCAATCTCGGACTGGATTAATCCCAGTACTTCGGTGGTGCGCGTCAAGCTGGCGTAATTGCTGAAGGGTATGTCCCCATCCTGGGCAAACTTTTCGACGTTTTCCTGATCGATCATGATGATGGCTGTCAGGTAGGGGCGCTTGTCACCAATGACCACTGCATCGGTGATGTAGGGCGAAAACTTCAGCTCGTTTTCGAGCTCGCTCGGCGTGACGTTTTTGCCGCCGGCCGTGATGATGATGTCTTTCATCCGGTCGGTGATGCGGAAGAATCCGTCTTCGTCCATGAGGCCGATGTCGCCGGTGTGCAGCCAGCCCTCAGCGTCAATTGCCTCAGCGGTTTTTTCGGGCTGGTTCAGGTAACCCATGAACACATTGGTGCCACGCACGAGGATTTCCCCGGTGGTGGGGTCCAGTTTGACTTCGTTGTAACTAGCCGCCGGGCCGATGGAGCCGGGTTTGATGCGGCTGGCCGGCACGCCGGTCGAGGCGCCGCCGGTTTCCGTCATGCCCCAGACCTCCAGCATGGGCACGCCCAGCGCCATGTACCACTTGACCAGTTCGGGCGAGATCGGGGCAGCACCGGTCACGCAAAAGCGCGCGCGGTGTATGCCTATCAGCTTGCGCGCATTGTCCAGCGCAATCCAGCTGGCGATCATGAACTGCAGTTTGAGCCAACGGCTGATCGGCTGATCCGCCATGATCTTGTCGGCGATCCGGCTGCCCACGCCGATGCTCCAAGCGTAGGCGGCCTGCTGCAGCCGGCTGGATTCTTTCAGGGCAATCGTCACACCGGAGTAGAACTTTTCCCAGACGCGGGGCACCGCCAGAAATACGGTCGGTGCGATCTCGCGCACGTTTTCTGGAATGGTTTCAGGGTTTTCGACAAAGTTGAGTTTGGCGCCCGTATAGAGCGCAAGGTATTCCCCTCCCATGCGCTCAGCAATATGGCACAGAGGCAGAAAACACATGCGCTCATCGTGCTCGTCCTGCGCCATCAGCGTGTTGAAGCCGCGCGCCGTGAACACCAAGCCCTTGTGGCTGTGCATGGCACCCTTGGGCTTGCCGGTGGTGCCCGAGGTGTAGACCAGGATGGCCAGGTCTTCGGGCCGGCGGGCCCGGCCGCGCGCCTCGACCGCGCCCGGATGCTGGGCGAGGTACCCGCGCCCGAGCTCGCGCAGATCGGCAAGACTGATGACATCGGGCTCGTCCAGATCGCGCAGGCCTTCCATGTCAAACACCACGATCTTGCGCAGGTCGGCAAGCGCGCTGCGCACTTCGAGGGCCTTGTCGAGCTGTTCATCATCCTCGACAAACAGTATGGTGGTTCGGGAGTCTTCGCATAGGTAATGCACCTGCGACGCAGCGTCGGTGGGGTAAATGCCGTTGGCCACGCCGCCGCAGCTCAGCACGGCCAGATCGGCCAGCACCCATTCGATCACGGTGTTCGACAGGATGGACGCGCATTGCCCCGGCGCAAAACCCAGGCTCAGCAGGCCGCCGGCGATCTCTCGCACGGCCTCGCCGGTCTGGTTCCAACTCCAGCTGCGCCAGATGCCGAGTTTTTTCTGCCGCAGCCAGATTTTGTCCCGGCGCTGTTCGACCGCGTTCCAGAACATCGCCGGAATGGTCTCGCCCTCAAGCACCACGCGGGTTTCGGGCTGGACGTGGGAGAGATCCCAAAGATTAGACATAGAGCCCCCACGCTTGCCACTGCGTGTGCTGCGCTGCCCCCCGAGGGTGCGCAGCGCATGCGGACTGGCAAAGCCTGATCTGCGGCCCCGGCTTGGCGAATTCTTCGGCCATCTTCATCTCCATGTTTTTTTCTTCTTCCAGCGCCGCTCGCTGCGCACGCCGTCTTCCTTCATGCCCAGATAGAACTCCTTGATGTCTTCCTTTTCCCGTAGCCGGGCACAGGTGTCTTCCATCACGATGCGCCCGTTTTCCAGCACGTAGCCGTAGTCGGAAGCGTTCAGGGCCATGTTGGCGTTTTGTTCGACCAGCAAGATGGTGGTACCGCGCTCGCGATTGATGCGCACCACGATCTCGAAGATTTCCTTGGTCAGCTTGGGCGACAGGCCCAGGCTGGGCTCGTCGAGCAGGATCAGGTCCGGGTTGGCCATCAGCGCCCGGGAAATGGCCAGCATTTGCTGCTGTCCGCCCGAGAGCAGGCCTGCATCCTGCATGGCGCGCTCCTTGAGGATGGGGAAGTACCGGTACACCGTTTCCATGTCGCGCGCCACGCCGTCGCGGTCCCTGCGTGTGTAGGCGCCCATGAGCAGGTTGTCATGCACGCTCAGCAGTGGAAACACCTCGCGGCCCTCCGGCACATGACTCAGGCCCTGCTGGACGATGTAGACCGGGTCCTGCGCCGTGATGTTGCTGCCCTTAAACTCGATCGAGCCTTTGCGTGGATCGATGATGCCGGAGATAGTTTTCAGAATGGTGGTTTTGCCGGCGCCGTTGGAGCCCAGCACGGTGGCAATTTCGCCGCGGCGCACCTGCAGGCTGACGCCGCGTATGGCCTTGATCGGGCCGTAGGCACTCTCCACGTTGAGCAGCTTGAGCATGGACTGGTCGTTGACGGGCGGCGTTGCGGCGCTCATTGGGCATCCCCGCGCAGATCAGGTGCCTGGTGCGGTCGGCGCAGCGAGGACACATCGTCGATGGAGCCGAGGTAGGCCTCGATCACGCCAGGGTCGTTCTGCACTTCGCGCGGGGTGCCCATGGCCAGGACCTCGCCCTGGTTCATGGCCAGCACACGGTCGGAGACCTTGGAGACCAGCGTCATGTCGTGCTCCACCATCAGCACGGTGATGCCCAGCTCGTTCTTGATGTCCTGGATCCAGAAGGCCATGTCGTCGGTTTCCTCCACATTGAGCCCCGAGGACGGTTCGTCGAGCAGCAGCAGTTTGGGTTCGGTGCACAGTGCCCGGGCCAGCTCCACCACCTTGCGCACGCCGTAGGGCAGGCCGGCGACAAAGGAGTCACGGTGGTGCTGCAGGCCCAGCAGGTCAATGACCTGCTCGGCTTTTTCGCGCGCCTGCAGCTCGGCTGCGCGGGTTTTTCCGGTGAAAAATATTTCGCTCCACAGACCCGTCTGCCGGTGTGTGTGCCTGCCGATCAGCAGGTTGTGCAGCACCGTGGCATGTTCAAACAGTTCAATGTTCTGGAACGTGCGCGCAATGCCCAGCGCCGCAATCTTGTGCGGCGGCTGATCCGTCAGCTTCGCGCGCATGTAGTCTATCTCGCCGGAGGTCGGTGTGTAGATGCGGCTGATCAGGTTGAACAAGGTGGTTTTACCCGCGCCGTTGGGGCCGATCAACGTGAACACCTCGCCCTGCTTCACGTTGAAGCTGACGTTGTTGACGGCCAGAACGCCACCGAAACGGACGCTGAGATTTCTTGCCGATAGCAGGGGCTGGTCGGCAGTTTGTTGGGTGTCGGTCATTTCAAGCGATCCGATTTCTGGTAGGTTTTTTGACGCTTGAACATGCCTTTGCGGTAGAACGGAAAGGTCTGCAGGTAGGTGCGTATCTTCAACCAGCGCCCATACAGCCCCAGCGGTTCAAGCAGAACAAAGGCAATCAGCACCATGCCGTACACCACGCCTTGCAGGCCCGGCGCCTGTCCGATGGCCGCGGGGAGGTAGTCCTTGACCAGCGCAATGGCCTGCGGCATGGAGATCAGGAAGATGGCGCCCAGAAAAGCGCCGTGCACCGAGCCCAGGCCGCCCACTACGATCATCAGTAGCAGGTCGATCGACTGCAGGAGGTTGAACTGATCGGGCGAGATAAACTGAAGCTTGTGGGCATACAGCGCACCCGCAATGCCGGCCAGCGCGGCAGACAGTGCAAACGACAGCGTCTTGTAGCGGGCCAGGTGAATGCCCATGCTTTGTGCCGAGATTTCCGAATCGCGGATGGCCACAAAGGCGCGGCCGGTCGGCGAGCGCAGCAGATTGAGAATGGCCAGCGTCGCGCCGATGGCGATCACCAGGCAGAGAAAGTAAAATGCTTCCCCGCTACCCAGTTTCCAGCCAAACAGGTCGGGCGCCTTGATGTGGATACCGGCATTGCCGCCGGTGACGGATTCCCAGCGCGCAAATACTTCTTCGACAATGAAGCCGAACGATAGTGTGGCCATCCCCAGATAAATGCCTTTGACGCGCAGTGCCGGCAGCCCCACGATCAGCCCGACTGCGGCGGACAGGCCCGCGGCGCAAGCCAATGCGATTGGGAAGGGCAGGCCAGCGTTCGTCAGGACCGCCTGCGTGTAGGCACCGACGCCGAGAAAGGCCGCGTGGCCCAACGAAAACAGACCGGTAAACCCGACCGCCAGCATCAGTCCGAGTCCGGCGACGGCGTAGATCAGGATGAAAGTCAACTGGGCCAAGTAGTACTCGGCAAACAGCCACGGTGCTGCTAGCAGCATCAGCAACAGGACACTGTACCAGAACACATGGCCGCCATGCTTGGCAAGATTGATATCCTGCCCGTAGTCGGTCTTGAAGATAAATCTCATGTCTTTTGTTTTTCTGGATGCGGTGAGCGACACGAAGTGAAAGCGTGTGGGTTCATACTTTCTTACGGAGTTTTTCGCCGAACAGGCCGTTGGGTTTGACCATCAACATGATCAGCACCACCACATAGGGAGCAATGTCCTTGAAGCCGTCGGGCAGGTAAAAACCCGACAGCGACTCGACGGTCCCAATGATCAGTCCGCCCACAATCGCGCCGGGCAGGCTGCCAAAACCGCCGACCACCGCCGCCGGAAAAGCCTTCAGGCCGATAAAGCCCATGTTGGCGTGCACATATGTAATCGGTGCCAGCAGCAGGCCGGCGATGGCCGCCACGGCAGCAGCCAAGCCCCACACCAGGCCGTTGAGGCGCTTGACCGGAATGCCCATGTAATACGCAGCCAACTGGTTTTGCGACGAGGCCTGCATGGCGATGCCGAGTTTGCTGTACTTGAAAAGTGCAAACAGCATCAGGCACAGCACGGCGGTGCTGCCGATGACGGCCATCTGCTCGACGTTGAGGATCAACGTACCCTGCGCGTTTACGTCCCCGCCGATTTTCCAGATCATGTCCTTGTACGGCACAGGCAGGGTGTGGGTTTCGGTGCCTATGCCCGGGATCATGGTGATCAGGCCGCGCGCCATATAGCCGACGCCGATGGTCAGCATCACAATGGAAAACGCCGGCTGCCCAAGGATGGGCCGAATCACCAACCTCTCCAGCAGCACGCCGAACAGCGCCATGCCGGCGATAGAGCTGAGTACCGCCAGCCAGAACGGAAAACCGAGCATGGCCATACTGGCAAGCCCGCCGAACGCGCCCAGCATCATCAGCTCGCCTTGCGCGAAGCTCACGGTTTCGGTGGCCTTGTAGATGAGAACGAAACCTAGGAGTCTGCGCGGCAGAAGGATGACGAGTTTGAGAAGGCTTGGTAGATTGCGGTCATGGCCGCAAGTTACCTCCCCTACGAACCGCAACAACAACGGCTGCTGCCCGAAGCGCTGCAAGACTGGCTGCCCGAGGGGCACCTGGCGTACTTCATCAGCGACAGCGTCGACAGCCTGGATCTGAGCGCCTTTCACGCCCGCTACGCCAAGGCAGGCCCACGCAACCAGCCGTTCCACCCGGCCATGATGGTCAAGGTGCTGATCTACGGCTACGCCACCGGCACCTTCAGTTCGCGCAAGCTCGCAGCCAAGTTGTTTGATGACGTGGCCTTGCGGGTACTGGCCGCCGAGAACTATCCGGCGCACCGCACGCTCAGTGACTTCCGGGCACTGCACCTGCAAGAGCTGTCGGCCCTGTTCGTGCAGGTCGTTGGCCTGGCGCGCGAGTGCGGCCTGGTCAAGCTGGGCACCGTGGCGGTGGACGGCACCAAGCTCAAGGCCAACGCCAGCCGCCACAAGGCCATGAGCTACGAGCGCATGCTCAAGGCCGAGGTCGAGCTCAAGGCGCAGATCGACGGACTGCTCAACCGGGCCAAAGCGGCTGACGATCTGGAGAAGAACGAGCCCGACGTTGACATCCCCGGCGAAATCCAGCGCAGAGCCGACCGGCTGGCCGCGATCACGGCGGCCAAGCTGCGCCTGCAGCAGCGCCAGCAAGAGGTCGATGCAGCGCGCGGGCGCAACCCGGACGACCAGCGCAAACCCCGCGACAAGGACGGCAAACCCAAGGGCGGGCGCTACAAGCGCGACTTCGGTGTGCCCAAGGACAACGCCCAGGAGAGCTTCACCGACACGGACAGCCGGATCATGAAGCGAGCCGGTGGGGGTTATGACTACAGCTACAACGCGCACACGGCGGTGGACGAGGCCGCCCAGATCGTGGTGGCGGCCGAACTCACCAACAACGCCGCCGACAGTGATCGCCTGCCGGTGCTGCTGGCGGCGGTCAAGGCCAACCTGGGACACGACGCCGAGCAGGTGCTGGCCGATGCGGGGTTCCGCTCGGAGGCGGTGTTCGAGCAGCTCAAGGACAGCCCGAGTGAGTTGATCGTGGCGCTGGGGCGAGAGGGCAAGCAGGCGGTGAGCATCGACGCGAACCAGTACCCGCACACCGCAGCGATGGATGCCAAGCTGAGGGCGCCACGGGGCCAGGCGGCCTACCGCAAGCGAAAGTGGCTCGTGGAGGCACCCAACGGGTGGATCAAGAGCGTGCTGGGGTTCAGGCAGTTCAGTCTGCGGGGGTTGGAGAAGGTCCAGGCCGAGTTCAAGCTCGTGTGTCTGGCGCTGAACCTGCGCAGGATGTGCAGTTTGCGAGGGACTTGAGGGGATTGGCGGCTCTCAGGAGGCCGCGCAGGCCACGCACCAGGCGCTCGAACGGGCGCATCAGGTCCCGCGTTGGCCGCAACGACTATCAAATCCCCTGCGGCGGCGAAAACGAGCCCGCAAACCCATCAGCAAAACGCTCTGCCGCGCAGACTCCTAGGGCAATGAGCCCGTAAATGCAGCCTTGCGCGATGCCGCCGATGATCAGTTGGAGTAATTGCACTTTGTCTCCAGAATTTTCTTTCTAACTGTCATTTGTTTGATGAGGCGGATTCTATCGTTGAAAAAGGAGGGCACAAGAAATTTGCCCCAGGGCTAACCCTTGGATGATTCGATGCATGGCCCAGCGAAACCCGTAGCAGTCGCTCAAGGCCTGACATCGGCCTTGGCCGCAACGAAGTCAGGGCCCAGTGACGACAGCCGCACCGCTTGCCACCAGCGCCTCGATGTCGCTGGCCGAACAGCCGCTCTCGCGCAGCACGGCGGCGGTGTGCTCGCCAAGACGCGGCGCCGGCGCCAGTTCGCTCACATCGTGACCAACCCAGCGCGCGGGCACGCCGAAGGTGCGTAGGGGGCCTTCGCTCGGATGCTCTACATGCTGGAAGAAGCTGACGGCAGACAGGTGCGGGTCATCGAGCAGGGACTCCATGGTGTTCAGCGGCATGGCGGGCACGTCAATGCGTTCGAACAGCGCCAGCCAGTGCGCCGAGCTGCATCCGCGCAGCGTCTCGCCGAGAAAGCCATACACCTCGTCGATGTGCCGGGTGCGGCTCGCCAGATCGGCGAACCGCGGATCAGCCAGCAGGTCGTCGCGCTCGACGCTGCGCAGAAAACGCTGCCAGTGTCCGTCGTTGTAGACCAGCGCACAGATGTAGCCATCGCTGGTAGCGTACGGCCGCCGCCCCGGCGACAACAGCCTCACATAGCCGCAGCCGCCGCTGGGCGGCTCGAAGGTGTGCCCGTAAAGATGGTCGGAGAGCACGACGCTGGCCATGGTTTCGAACATCGGCACGTCGATGCGGCAGCCCCGCCCGGTTCGCTCTCGCGCGTACAGCGCCATCGCAACGCTGTGCGCGGCGTGCAGCCCCACCATCCGGTCGGCGATGGTCAGCGGCACGTAGCGCGGTTCGGGCAGTCCGGCACGGCGCTGCAGATCGGCGATCCCGACCGCTCCCTGGATCAGGTCGTCGTAGGCCGGCCGGCCCGCGTAGGGGCCGTCCTCGCCATAGCCGTACATGCCGCACCAGACGATGCGCGGGTTCAGCGCCGAGACATTCTCGAAGTCCAGTCCGAGCCGCTCGATCGATGCCGGTCGCAGGTTGTGGATGAACACATCGGCCTCCGCAATCAAACGCCGCATGGCCGCCAGGCCGCCCGGCTGCTTGAGATCGAGCACGACGCTGCGCTTGTTGCGGTTCAGGTGAAGGAACATCGGACCCATGCCGGCGTTGCGGCCGGGGCCGATGTGGCGCGTCGAATCACCCTCGGGGGATTCGATCTTGATCACGTCCGCACCATGGTCACCGAAAATCTGCGTCGCATACGGCCCCATCAGCACCGCGCTAAGGTCGATCACCCGAACGCCAGCCAGCGGGCCTGCGAGCGCAGCCTTGTCTTGTCCGTTCGTCATCAGCAGCTCCTCCGATCGATTTGAGGCTTCCTCAGCGTCATGCTGTGAGGAAAACCCGGTTGACGGCTGTGCATCCTACCGCTATTCTCATATTTGAATGGATATTCCGATATCAGAACAAACAGTGAGCATCGATCCAATGAGCATGTCAATCGCCTCCCAGCGGGAACAAACGGGCGTTGCGCACCGCGACCGCGTGGATCAGACGCCGATGTCGGTGACACGCGTTCTGCAACTGCTGCGGCTGCTGGCCGACCAGCCCGGCGGCTTGGCGCTTGCGCCCTTGTGCGTTTCAATGAATGCGCCGAAGACCAGCGTGCTCTCGCTGTTACGGGGCCTCACGGTCCATGGCTACCTGCAACGCAGCGACGCGGTGTATCGATTGGGCCCCGAATCGTTCTCTCTCGGGGCTTCGCTGTTGTCGGCACGCTCGCTCGACGTCGTGGCCATGCCGTTCCTGCGCGAAGCCGTGGCGCGATCCGGCGAGACGGCCCTGCTCGCCACGATCGACCGCGCCGCTGGCCAACTCATCTACAGCCCGATCATCGAGAGCACGAGAACGATTCGATACGCCGTGCCGGCCGGAACGACGCGACCGCTGTTTGCCTCGTCCGCCGGTCGCGTACTGCTCGCGTTCCAGGACGAGGCATGGCGCCGCGAATACCTGCAAAGCGCCAACCTGCGTGCAATGACCGAGCGCTCTGTCACCGACCGAAAGCAACTTGCGCGCATTATCGAGAAGGTCAGGTTGGACGGCGTGGCCGTCACGATCGGCGAGGTGGCTCCCGACGTTGCGGGCTTTTCAGCCCCGATCTTCGAACCCGACGGGCGCGTGAACGCGGCGCTGATCGTCGCTGCACCGATCGAGCGCGGTCGCGTCGCGGCCGATGACCTGCAGCGCCTGGTGGTGGAGCTGGCAGCCAATATCTCTCACGCGCTCGGATACCAGTGCGGGGCTGGCATCGCGAGAGATGGCAGCGCGTCACGTCCGAAAAACGACTCGAATCCGCCGCTTACGGCATGACAAGGCGGTACGGTGCCGCGCAACGACTTGAAAAGGAGACTAACCTCATGAACAACGAACTTCTCTACGAGGTGAGCGACGGAATCGCCGTCATCACCATCAACCGCCCAGAGCGCCGCAACGCCCTGAGCAGGGCCGTGCGCGAAGGCTTTTTCGAGGTCTGGCGCCGCTTCGAAGCCGATGCCGATGCCCAGGTGGCCATCCTCACCGGAGCCGGCGACAACTTCTGCGCCGGCATGGATCTGGTCGAAGCGGCCGATACCCAACTGCGCATTCCGCCGCCTGGCTTCATGGCCGTACTCGGCGACACCGTCGAAGTCACCAAGCCCGTCATCGCCGCGGTGCAGGGCTATGCCTATGCTGGCGGCTGGCTGCTGGCGCAGATGTGCGACCTGTGCGTAGCCGACGAGACCGCCAGGTTCGCCATCACCGAAGCCAAGGTCGGGCGCGGGATGCCGTGGGCTGCGCCGGTCATCCACATGCTTCCGCAGCGCATCCTGATGGAAGTCGCGATGACCGGCGACCCGCTGACGGCGCAGCGCGCCTATGAACTCGGTTACATCAACCGCCTAATGCCCAAGGGACAGGCGCTGCAAGGGGCCAAAGAGCTGGCCGCCAGACTCATGGCCAACGCGCCGCTGACGGTGCGCGCGGCCAAGGAAATGGTCCGCATGTCCACCGAAATGGGGCGGACCGCCGCGCTACGGGCCTCCAATCGCGCGTTCGACGCCGTCTATCTCAGCGAAGATGCGCTTGAGGGTCCGCGTTCGTTCCGCGAAAAGCGCAAGCCCCAGTGGAAGGGCCGTTGAAATGAGCACACTCACGACTACACGCATTCCATCGTCGGCCACAGGCTTCACCCCCCGCATCACGCAGGAACTGGCCGAGCGCAACGCCGCCCTGTGTTATGCCGATCTGCCCGAGGATGTGCGTCTGCGGGTCCGTCAGTGTCTGCTCGACTGGATCGGGGTGACGCTGGCTGGCGCGTGCGAGCCGCTGGTGCACATGCTTGCCGAAGAGGCGCACGAGCAAGGCGGCCACGCCCAGGCCACGGTAGTTGGGCATGCCATGGCGACCTCGACCCGGCAGGCAGCGTTGATCAACGGCGCTGCGTCGCACGCGCTCGATTACGACGACGTCAACATGGCCTGCACCGGCCATCCCTCGGTAGTCCTGATCCCTGCCTTGCTGGCCTTGGCCGAGTCGCGCGGCGTCAGCGGACGCGACTTTATGACCGCCTTCGCCGCAGGCTACGAAACGATGTGTCTGTTGGGGCTGGCTACCGGCGAAGCACAGTATGCCAAGGGTTTCCATACCACGGCCACGCTCGGTACGATCGGTGCCGCCGCAGCCTGCGCGCGCTTGCTGCAACTCGACGCCGACGACACCGCCACCGCGTTCGGCATCGCCAGTACGATGGCCGCCGGGCTGAAATCCATGTTTGGCACCATGTGCAAGCCCTTGCACGCCGGACGCGCCAGCGCAGACGGTCTGCAAGCGGCTCAGTTAGCCGCGCGTGGTTTCACCAGCTGTGCCGATGCGATTGAATGTCCGCAAGGCTTCATGGCAACACACGGCGGCAAAGTATCACTGGAAACGGCCGCGCCCGACGGCGGTTGGCACCTGCGCCACAACCTGTTCAAGTTCCACGCTGCATGCTACGGCACCCATGCCGCCATCGAAGCCGCGCGCCGCTTGCGCCTGCATCACGCCTTGCGGCCTGACGACGTGCGTCGTGTGACGGTGCGCGTCGGTGCCGCCAGTGAAGGCGTGTGCAACATCGCAGAGCCGCGCACCGGGCTCGAGTCCAAGTTCAGCCTGCGTCACACGGTGGCGATGGCGCTGGCCGGGGTCGACACCGCTGGCCTGGACAGCTTCAGTGACGACGCAGTGCGAGCCCCCGATGTGGTGGCACTGCGCAAGCGCGTGACAGTCGAACTCGCGCCACAATGCCCGGGACTGACGCTCGGCGAGGTGGTGATCGAGACCCATGCCGGCGCCATGCTGCGCCAGCGCCACGATAGCGGACGCCCAGCCAAGGACCTGCACGAACAACAGCAGCGGCTGGAGGACAAGTTCCGTCGTCTGGTCGAGCCAGTGCTCGACGCGTCCGAGGGCGACGAGTTGATCGACCTGGTGGCCCGGCTCGACACCCTGACCGATCTCTCGCCGCTTGCAGGCATGCTGGCCCGCCGGGCGCCCGCCCGCCTTCTCTAAAGATACCGCCCACCAGCGCCCGCATGTCCACAATGGCTTTCGGAAGACAGCTCGGCCAGACCTGTCCGACGAGCCGGTGCTTTTCCCGTGTCGATCATCGACCCGTCATTGGTTTTTGATTGGATTGCGCTCGATACGCTCCAGCAGCCACTGCAGCATGGCAATCGTTTTATCGCGCTCGCGCTGCTGCGGGTGGTGGCCCACTGCCGGCAGAGCGGTCACCTCAAGCGGCATCCGTCCGTTCTGGAACAAAGAAACCGCGCTGGGGCGCCAGCCGTATTCGTCGTCACTGCCGAACAGCGCCGCCACCGGGCAGCGCACCGCGGCAATCTCGGCACTCATGTCCCATTGCAAGGCGCTTGGGCTGGCCCAGGGCTCGTACCAGCCCCAGAACATGGTGTCGGTGTTGTCGCCATGGTGACGTTTGAGCTTGTCGCGCAGCCCTTCGTGTTCGAAGGCACGGCGCGCGCCGGACATGGCGTCGACCATGAACTGATCAAGCGCAATGGTCGGTGAGCAAGCGAGCACGCCGCACACCAGTTCGGGATGTGCCGCCGCCGCAAGCACCGACATGGCTCCGCCGTCGCTGTGGCCGAACATCAGCGCGTGTGTGATGCCGAAATGGCGCAACACCTCACCCAACACGGGGCCGGCTTCCTCACGCCGGTAACTCGGCTCACGTCCGCCTACCAGACGCTCGGAGCGTCCATAGCCAAAACGGTCGTAGGCCAGCACAGGGCAGCCACTGGCCTCAGCCAGTGCCTGCGGCAGGTCTTTCCAGGTGGTGATGCAGTCCAGCCCGCCGTGCATCATGACGATGGTCGGGCGTCCGGCGCCGATCTCGCCCCAGGTGGTGGCGGCGAGCCGATGGCCGCCCGCGAACAGTTCGTGTTCTTTCATCATGTCAATCGGTCCCTTTGTTGCGCACTGCAGAGGCTCGGCATTCGTTCGGCTGGGCTGGGCTGGCCACAGCCTACAGGTCAGCCTGCCCGGTCAGCAGTTGGCGCGCGATGGTGCGGCGTTGGATCTCGCCGGTGCCGTCGGGGATACGCATCACGCGCGCGAAGCGGTAGCCTTCTTCCAGCCGCAGTTCGTTGGTCAGGCCCATGCCGCCGTGGATCTGGATGCTGCGGTCCATGACGCGCCCGAGCATCTCGGTCGAGAACGCCTTGACCATGCTGACCTGCGCGGTCGAGGCCTGGCCGCTGTCGAGGCGCCAGGCGCAGTTCTGGATCATGGCCTTGGCAGCGTAGATGTCCATGGCGCTGTCGGCCAGCATGAACTGGATCGCCTGGTGCTCGGCGATCGGTACGCCAAAGGTCTTGCGCACTTTGGCGTATTCAAGCGCCTGGTCCAGCGCCCATCGCGCCAGCCCCAGACACGAGGCAGCCATGCCCATGCGCCCGGCATTGACGCCGTCCATCGCCACCGCCAGACCGCGCCCGACTTCGCCGAGCCGGTGCTCGTCCCGCACGCGCACGCCGTCAAGCACGATGACACCGGTATCACCGCCCAGGTGGCCCATGGTGTTGATGACACGTGGCACGGAAAAGCCAGGCGCTCGCGTGTCAACGAAAAAGCCGGTGACGCCGCCCTTGTGGCGCGCCGCAGCCTCGGGGTCGGTCAGCGCGAACACCATCGCGTAATCGGCGTAAGGCGAGTTGGTGATCCACTGCTTGGTACCGGTGAGCACCCACTCGTCGCCATCACGCACGGCGCGGGTCTTCATGCCGAATGCGTCCGAACCGGCGTCGGGCTCGCTCAGGCCGAAGCACAGGGTCTTGTCCCCGCTGGCAATGCCGTCGCGGTAGCGGGCAAGCACCTCGGGGTTCAGGTGCCGCAGCACCGGCGAGAGGCCATTGGTGAAGGGCGATGGCAGCACGACCGTCTGGACCAGCGGCTGAGCGGGGCCAACGCGGTGGTTCAGGGCCTCCTGCACATGGGCCATGACCTGCGCGCCCTGCCCCCCGCCACCCAGTTTTTCGTCGCCGAACAGGGTGTAAAAGCCGAGTTCGGCCGAGCGCTTGCGCACCTGCTGGCGCAGCACCAGCACCTCCGGTACGTAGCGGCCGCTGGCGTCGAACAGGGTGCGTTCGCTGCCCAGCAGGTCGTGATGGCGCTCCTGCAGCGGCAGCACTTCACGCTCGACGAAGCGTAACACGGCCTCGGCAATCGCCACGGTATCGGGATCGGTGGTGAAGTCCATGCGGGCTACCTCGACACTACAGCAACCGGAACTTCGGCAGCGTGACCTCTTCGGTCACATCGTCATAGTGAACCGTCACGCGCTGGCCGATGCGCACCGCCTCCACATCGTCGGTGACGATATGGGTCATCATGCGCGCACCTTCGTCGAGGTCGATCACCGCCACCACATAGGGCGTGTCGGCCTTGAAGGCCGGTCCGGCCGGTCGGCGCGCGATGGTGTAGCTGTAAATGGTGCCGGTTCCGCGCGCATCGACCCAATCGACGGCGTCCGAGTGGCAATGCGGGCACAAGGCGCGCGGATAGAAATGGTGCTTGCCGCAGTCGTGGCAACGCTTAAGTGTGAGACGGTGTTGTTTCAGGGCGTCCCAATAGGGGCGGCTCTCGCCATCGATGACGGGCAGGGGTTTGTCGTACATGGTGTTCACTGCGTAGAAAGGATGCAAGTGGCACCGCTGGAGAGCGTGCCGCCGGTGCCGTGGACCAGCGCGGTCACGGCGTCCTGAATCTGGCGCGGACCGCATTCGCCACGCAGCTGGCGCACCGCTTCGATCAACAGGAAGATGCCATACATGCCGGGGTGCGCGTAGGACAGTCCGCCGCCGTTGGTGTTGAGCGGAAACGCCCCGCCCGGCGCGGTGCGCTGGTTGGACACAAAGGCGCCCCCCTCTCCACGCTGGCAAAAGCCCAGGGCTTCGAGCGTCAGCAGCACGGTGATGGTGAACGAGTCGTAGACCTCGACCACGTCGATGGCATCGTGCCCGATGCCGGCCATGGCGAAGGCGTCGCGGCCGGCCACCTCGGCGGCCGTCAGGCGCGCCAGATCCGGCATGGCCGCAATGGTCCAGTGCGTGTGCGATTCGCCGTAGCCGCGCACGTACACCGGTTTGCGCCCGAGCGCCTTGGCGTGCTCTGCCGTGGTCATGACGACCGCACCACCGCCATCGGTCACCAGGCAGGCGTCGAGCAGGTGTAGCGGGTCGCAGATCATCGGGCTTTTCAGCACGTCGTCGATCGACATCGGATCGCGCATCGTCGCGACCGGGTTGAGCTGGGCCCATTTGCGCGTGGCCACGGCAATCTCGGCCAGTTGCTCCGACGTGGTGCAGTACTCGTGCATGTGGCGCATCGCCGCCATCGCGTAGCCGCCCACGGGTGTCGGCATGCCCCAGGGAGTTTCGTACTGCATGGTCAGCACCGAAGGCCGACCCGCCAGGTTTCGACTCATCTCGCTGCGCTGCAGGCTGCCGTAGGTGATCAGCGCCACCTCACAGCGACCGGCCTCGATGGCGGTGGCGGCGTGCGCCACATGGGCCTCGAAAGCCGAGCCGCCGATGTTGGTGCCATCGACGAGGCGCGGGGTGATGCCCAGATACTCCGACAGCGTCACGGTAGGCAACTGGCCCGGACCGGGAACGCCCCACAGGCCGGCGGTCAGCAAACCATCGACCTCGCGCATGGGAATGCCGGCATCCTTGAGCGCATCGCGCGCGACCAGCGCCTGAACCTGCAAGACCGACATCGGCGTGAGGGCCTTGCCGTCCTTCAGCGGCAAGTCGGCGACGCCGACGATCACTGCTTCTCGTTTTTTCATTGTGCTATTACTCCTTGGCTAGACTGTGGATTGCCTTGCATGTGTAGCGCGCTGACTTGTTCAGGTCCGCGACTTTTGGTTGGCCTGAGGCAGAAAAGTAATGGTTTCGGTGAAGTCAGCGATGGTCTCGCCACGCTGATTGATCACCAGGTGCTGCAACTCCATCAGGGTATAGCCGCGCGAGGTCTTGGGGAGCAGTCGGGCCTCCCCTTCGACATGAATGGTGTCGCCTGGAAACAGCGCACCACGCAGGCGCGCCTGCACACCGGTCATGCCACCGAAAGGGCCCACTTCGCGACCTTCCAGCACCTGCTTTATGATCCCTGGCACATAGGTAGCCAGCAGCCCCATGCCGAGCGAGATGACCATGGGGCCAGGCGCGAAACGGCTGCGATGTGATCCAGTCATTTTCTCCCGGATGTATTCCATGTCTATAAAAAATGGTTCATGCAATCCCACCACATTGACGAAGGTGACGATGTCCGTTTCGGTGATGGTTCGGCAGTGGGTCTTGAACCGAAGTTCTTCGGTGCGCTCAGTGTTCATGCAATGATCTCCTTGTGTGTGAATTTCAAATCGCAACGAGACCGTGAGCCATCGCTCTGGAACTCGCACGCCGAGGTGAACGCGTCTTCGCCATCGGCACCGAAGCGGGCCGTGTAGCGACCGTCGGCGAGTTTTTCATAGGCGGAGCGACCAGCGGCATAATGCAGATGTGCCACGTGTTGGCGCGCGAACTGGGCCGCGGCGGCATCCGTGTCAACGCGGTGGCGATGAGCTACATCTGAGACGCCCAGCCGCGCTGGGGCCGGGGCTCGCCAGCACTTGAAGGAGACCATGGCAAGGGCATGATCGAGAACCTGCGCAAACGCATGCTGTTTCCGGTGCATTGCCAGGACATTGCCAATGCCGCAGCGTTCTTTGCTGGCCCTGAATCCGACGCCATCACCGACCAGACGCTGAGCGTCAACGGCGGCTTGAGCACACCGGGCTGACATAGACACGACCGTCAAGCCCCGCCGTGCGCGGCCTTCACCGCCGCGCGGTCGATGCTATCGGCACTTGCCGTGGGCAGTTCCGATACAAACACCACATGCTTGGGTTTTTTGTAGCGCGCGATGCGACCGCCCACAAACTCGATCAATTCTTCAGCACTCAAAGTGTGCCCCGCTTTCAGCACACAGACGGCCTTGACCGCCTCGCCCCACTGAACGTCTGGCACACCGAACACCACCGCCTGCGCCAGCGCCGGGTGTTCAAGAATGGCCCGCTCGACTTCAGCTGGATAGACGTTCTCGCCACCCGGCTTGATCAACTCCTTGGCCGGTGAGCGCCCGCTGTACCAGAGGTAGCCATCGGCATCGATGCGCCCCATGTCGCCGGTATGGTGCCAGCCGTTGCGCAACGTGAAGGCGTTGTCTTCGTTGCGGCCCCAGTAGCCCAGAAACACCATCGGTCCTCGCACCACGATCTCGCCGGTGGCGCCAACCGCCAGCGGACGGTCCAGATCATCCAGCACCGCGACCGTGTTCAACAGGGTGGGGCGACCGGCACTGCCGGGGCGCTCGTCAAAGGGCGCCAGGGTGACCGAGCCCGAGGTCTCGGTCTGGCCGTAGGCACTCCAGAAAGTCGCGCGGGGACAGTTCGTGCGCAGGCGCGCGATGGTTTCGGGCACATCGAGCCCCGACACCACGCGCAGGTTTGCGAGTTCCGAGCCCTGGGCCGCGGCAGCGTCCAGCAGTGCGCCGAGCATGGGCGGAAAAGTGCCGATCAGGCTGCCACCGTCCTCGTCGATATGTTTGACCAGGCTGGGCGGATCAAAACGTGTCAGCAGCAGCGTCGCCCCGCCCGCCTGCTGCGTGGCCAGCATGAAACCGATGGCGGCGACGTGAAACAGCGGCAAGACCCCCAAATTGATATCCTGCGGCATCAGGTGCCAGGCCAGTTGCGTCTGCATGCCAGCGGCGAGCAGGCCGCCATGCGAGAGCAGCGCGCCGCGCGGCCTCCCACCCACGGCAGCGGTGTGGATAATGACGAACCCGCTGTCGTCGGCCACGTCTGGCAGGTCCGCCGCTGGCGCATGGGGCTCCAGATACAGCGTGCTGATGGATTGCCACGGGGCCAGCGCGGCGCCCAGCGTGTAGCGCAGCGTGTCGTCCAGGCCCTGCTGCGGAAGCAGTGCCTTGAATTCGTCGGCCACGATCAGCACACGGGGTGAAACATCCTCGATGACATAGGCCACTTCTTCAGCGGACAACCGCCAGTTGATCGGCACCACCATCGCGCCCAGATGCGCGCTGGCACCGAACAAATCGACGTACTCCAGGCAGTTGGGGGCCAGTATCGCCAGCCGGTCACCCGCGCGCACGCCTGCTGCGGCCAAACCGGCCGCCAGCCGCGCAGTGCGCTCGGCGTACTGGGCGTGCGTTACCCGCTGATCGCCAAACAAAAAAGCTGTTTTCGATGCGTGCAAGCGCGCGTTGCGCGCTATGAGATCGTGCAGCGTAAAAGATCGCAAACTCATGGCATGCTCCTGGTTCAGTTTCCACCCGCCGGGGCGGGCGTCGGCGGCATCACTTCGTGCAGAAAATCCGCCACACTGGCGGCGAAGGCGTCATTGGCATCTCCGGCGATCATGTGGCCAGCACCCTTCAGGTCGACAAAGCGCGCCCGCGGCAGGGTTTGCACCAGGGCACGCGCATCTTCTTCGGATATGACGTCGCTGCGCTGACCACGCAGCAGCAGCGTGGGCGCCTGCAGTCCGCGCAAGGCCCGCTCATAGCCGTCCGGGTCGCGGCGGTGATTGTGGTTGGCTTCGCTCATCAGGCGCGGGTCCCAATGCCACACCCAACGGCCTTGCGCATTGAGGCGCAGGTTTTTCTTCAGTCCCTCGATCGGGCCTTCCATGGGACGGCCACGGTAGGCTGCAATATGCAGCGCGGCCTCTTCGAGTGTTGCAAATCCATCGGGCTGCGCCCGCATGAAACGCACGATGCGCTCGACACCGGCTTCTTCCATGTGCGGCGCAATGTCCACCAGCACCAGCGCGTTGATCGGTGGCGCGTCTGTGCGACCGACCGCAGCCATGCTGATGAGGCCGCCGAGAGATGCCCCCACCACGGCCAGTGGCGTCCCCAGTTCGCGCCAGATGCGGCACATGCGCTCGGCAAGGATCTCAATCCGGTAATCGCCATTGGTCGCCCAGGAGCTGTCACCATGCCCCGGCAGATCCAGGGCGACCGTACGCCAGCCAGCATCGCCAAGGGTCTGCGCGGCGCGGCCCCAGGCATGGCGCGTTTGCCCCCCGCCATGCAGCAGCAGCACCGTCGGCGCACCCACCGGCCCATACACGTCGGCGACAAGAACGCCATCGTCCAAGCCGGAAAACTCTCGTCGCTCGAAGATATTCATGCAAGAGCCTGCCGTGGCCGAACGCTGTCGACCTGCAGCGAAGTCTTTCATGGATGAAATCTCATCGGGGAAGGCATGAAAGATCGCAGATTCATGTTTTTAAGGCTCCGGGGTTACGGACCAAGGCGTCTTGCTTCCTGGTCCCGATACGCAAACGACATCACCTACTGGTCATTTGCTGGTCATCGTTAATAGACGCTTGGAACAATCTTCCTGGTGCGTTTTTGGTAGGCAACATAGTCTCTCCCCAAGACTTTCTGGAGTCCTTTTTCCTCGAAGTGGATGCCGACCAGAACGTACAAGGACATTCCGATCGAAAACACCAGGTGGCTCACGCTCATGACAGGCGAGGCCCAGAAGGCAATCAGGATTCCCAGCATCATCGGATGGCGAATTGACCGATAGAAAAGTCGCTCGGTAAACCTCACGTCGGTGTAAGTCCGCCGGACATAGCTCAGCCAGACCTGGCGCAGACCGAAGAGATCAAAATGGTCGGTCAGGAAGGTGGAGGTGAAAATCAATAGCCAGCCCAGCGCAAAGAGCGCCCATACAGCTGCACGCGCCGCCGGATTTTCCAAAGACCACACCGTGCCTTCGATAGGTCGCCACCAGAACATCAGCAACGTCAACGCGATGGCGGAGGCCAGCACGTAAGTCGCGCGTTCAATGGTGTGCGGAATCACGCGAGCCATGAACGACTTGAAGCCGGCTCGCGCCATCACGCTGTGCTGAATGCCGAACAACAGCATCACCCCGATGTCGATCAGCAGGGCCTTGCTGAATCCGGCCGACGCCGGATGGCTGACGGATTGGGGCACGAACACATCACCGACAAAGCCCATGAAATAGACAAACACATGGAGGAAAGCCAGATAACTGGCCGCCCCATAAATCAGGAATAAAACTCTCATGTGCCTGGCTCCATTCACCGCAAGGCTATTAAAAATTCGTTGCCGTTCAGCGGACTTCATCCACGGGGTCCAATGTCAGGCACCCGGCCGGACATCGGATTCGAAATCGGCGCGGACGCCCAACTTCCGCCCCCAGTCGGGAAACGAGGGATAAGCCTCGCGCCACGCGGCGATCAGATCGCCGCGCGGCAAATCGACATAGGCACCACGGTCTAGCACATACTCCATGTGACGCCGGCCACTGACATCGAATTCATGGAACACCGAATCGGCGCTGCCGTCGAACTCCAGCGGCCGAATGCCGGCTTTCTCGCACAGGGAACGGTTGAAGGCGGGCGTGGCCTTGAGCCACTGACAGTCGAGCCACAGCTCGGTGTAGCCGTGAAAGACGAACAGATCGGTGCCCATCATCTCTTGCAGCCGCTTGCTGGTCAGGTGATTGCGCACATCCGCAAAACCCAGACGCGCCGGCACGCCCAACGCGCGGGCGGCGGCGGCGAGCAGCGCCGCCTTGGGCACACAAAAACCGCGTCCCGCCGCGATCACATGGCTGGCCTTGAGGCCATCGATGCTGGTGTCGAAGTGGTAGGGGTCATAGAGAAACTCATCGCGCACGGCATAGTAGAGCTTGAGCGCAATGTCATGCGGCGTCGTCGCGGTGCCAGCAACCCGGCGTGCGAACGATATCACCGCGGGATGGTCGCTGTCGACATAACGGCCAGGTGCGAGACAGTTCGACAGGTCGTTCGCATTTGTGGTTTGTGCCGGCGTGTTCATATCCCGATCATCCCTGCGCATCTTCGCCCAGACACTTGGGCGCCTGCGACAGCGTAAAACCGTTGAATGCCTTTGAACGCTCGTGCGGTATCAGCTTCCAGGTCGGTCTGGCATTCGGCACGCCGCCATCGACCCGAATGCATGAGCCGGTGATGAAGGCAGCCGCCTCGCTCAGCAGGAACACGATCGCCGCCGACACCTCGGATTCGGTGCCATAGCGCTGCAGCGGCACCTTGGTCTTCAGGCTGCGCAGCTCGGCCTGCATCTCGGCGCTGTAAGTGTCAAAGCCGCTGCTGGCCACCCAGCCCGGCGCCACGGCGTTGACGCGCACACCCGACTGCGACCATTCGCAGGCTGCCGTCTCCGTGAAAGACAGCATGCCCGCGCGCGCCGCGCCGCTGTGCGCCATAGTCGGCATGCCACCCCAGATGTCGGCGATGATGTTGACAACGGCGCCGCCGTTGGCCTCCATGCTTTGCACATAGACTTCACGCGCGACCAGGAAGCCGCCGGTCAGGTTGTTGCGCACCACCGCGTCCCAGCCCTTGAGCGTGATGTCGCGTACCGGCTGCGGGTACTGGCCGCCGGCATTATTGACCAGTCCGTTGATGACACCATGGCGTGCGATCACGTCGGCGACCATGGCTTTCACGCCGGCTTCGTCCCGAATATCGCAGGGATGGATGCTGGCCTGGCCGCCCGCGGCGGTGATCTCGGCCTGCACCTGCTCGAGCTTCTCGACGCGGCGCCCGACCAGCGCGACGGCCGCGCCCAGATTCGCCAGCTCATGGGCGGTGCAGCGGCCAATGCCGCTGCCGCCGCCAGTGACGATCACCGTTTGGCCAGCGAAGAGTCCCGGACGGAATACGGATTGATAAACAGATTGACTCATGGGTGCATTTCCTTGATGGTTTCATGCGTCAAGCATGAAGTTGCAATGGCCGAGTGCGATCGGCTTATCGGGACTCGACTGCCAGGCCTCGATGCGCAGGTTGGCCACGCGCCTTCCCAGCTTGACCATCACGACATTGGCAAAGGTGTCGCGCGGCTGACCGGTACGCAGGTAGTCAATGTTGAAGTCGATCGTCTTCGGCAGGGTCTTCGTATCCATTTTCCAGAGCAGATAGAACAAGCCAGCACATTCCAGAAAACCACCGGTTGCGCCGCCGTGCAAGGCAGGCAGAACAGGGTTGCCAATCAGCTTTTTCTCGAAAGGCAGGATGCAGGTGAACTCGTCACCCTTGATGTCGATGCGCAGATCCAGGAAGTTGGCGTACGGAATGGATTGCACCATCGGGCCCAAATCACCGGACGCCCTGCAGCTTATCAAGAGGTCGGCAAACTTCATCGGGGACGCTCCTCGTTTTGAATCACAGTGGATCCGCTGGTGAACATGTAGATACCTACCGCGGTGGCGATCGGATCGTCCGGTGACTCGTGGTAGGCGCAGCCGCGGACAAAGGCCAGATCCGGCGTCAGCTTGTAGCAGACCGCGCCGCCCAGCACCGCTTTATCGGGGGTGGCTGGCCTGAGGTAGTCAATGCGCAGGTCCAGCGTAGCCATCGGGCGAAACTGAGGGATCTTCACAAAGATCGAGAACCCGAAGGCAGCATCCAGCAAGGCGGTGATGACGCCGCCGTGCAGCACCCGCGTGTTCGGGTCGCCAACCAGGTCGTCCTTGTAGTCCACCTTCAGCACACACCAGTCCGGCCGCACGGAATGTGGCAACAGCCCGAGCTCCCTGTTGTACGGGGACACGTCCGCAAACTTTCGCCAGCGCTGGGCGAATTCCTCTTCAGGACTCATCGTTTCTGCCATCAAAAAATTCCTCTCATTCAAATTTGAACCGTCGGCTGATCTGACCGCTGGATGGGTGCCCAGCGCAGCACGCCAGCATCTTCGCTGGACCTGACATGACCGTCACCTTCGAGCCACAGCAGATGCGCCAGTGTCTCGCCCATGGACAGGAACCTGTGCAGTGCCTCGGACTGTTTTCCGTAACTCACTTCGCCAAGATCCACGGCACTCATGCCTTCGCGCAAGCCTTCCTTGAAGCGCCGCAGCGCCCGCTGGTGGTGCGCAAGCAGCCCATGCGCGCGCGCTTCACCCGCGTGGTAAACACGGTGATGCGCCGGCAACACATGTTCGATGGGAAGGCCCGAAATAACCAGCAAGCTGTCGATATAGCGCGGCAGCGGATGGGGTTCGCCATATGGCCAGACCCCGACATTGGGCGTGATGCGCTCAAGCAGCTGGTCCCCGGTGAGCAGCAGCTTCAAGGCTGGCTCGTACAAGCAGATTTGCGCGATGCTGTGGCCGCCCAGCACCAGCACGTCAAAACCGAAGTCGCCAATTTGCAGTCGCTGCCCGTTTTCCAGACTGGTGCCGGGCGGGGGTTCGTCGCAACCCAGGTTTTCCTGCAACACGCCGCTGACGATCCCCTCTGCCTCGCCCAGTGACAAGCCGTGACGCAACATGAAGTCGATGCCATGGCGACGTGACGTTTCATCCAACATGCGGATTGCACGCGCCACCTCCCGTTCCTCGGGACGCATCAGGATCTTCGCTCCGGTGATCTGCGCCAGCCACGCGGCCAGCCCGAGGTGGTCGGGGTGGTGGTGCGAGACGATAATGCGCGTCAGGCCGCCCACCAGCGGCCCCGCCAGGGCACGCAGCCACAAGGCCCGCGCCGCTTCGCAGTCGGCGCCGGTGTCGAACAGGCACCAGCCTTCACCGTCGCGAATCAGGTAGATGTTGACGTGGTCGATGCCGTAGTCCACCGGCAGCGTGAACATCAGGATGCCGGGCAGGATTTCCTTGAGCGGCAGATCGACCGGCAAGTCCATGGCTGGGGTGGGGGACAAGGTGCTCATGATCACAAGCGTTTGGCCACTTCTTCGAGCATCACTTCGGTGGCGCCGCCGCCGATAGCCTGGACACGGGCGTCGCGCACCATGCGCTCGATTGCGGCCTCGCGCATATAGCCGAAGCCGCCATGGAACTGCTGGCAGTCATAGACCACGTCGTTGAGCAGCTCGCCGCACAGCGCCTTGACCATCGACACCTCCTTGACGCATTCGCGCCCCTGTGCGTCCAGCCAGGCGGCGTGGTAAACTAGTTGGCGGGCGGCCTCGACCTGCGCCGCGCGCATGGCCAGGCGCTGGCGGATCGCCTGCTTGTCCCACAGTTCGGCGCCGAAGGCTTTGCGCTCGCGCGCGTAGGCCAGCGTCAGCTCGATCGCGCGCGCGGCCTCGCCCATCATCTGCGCGCCCAGCACCATGCGCTCGTTCTGGAAGTTGCGCATGATCTGGTAGAAGCCCTTATTCTCCTCGCCCAGCAGGTTGGCCGCCGGCACGCGGCAGTTCTCGAATACCAGTTCGGCGGTGTCGCTGCACAGCCAGCCGCTCTTGTTGAGTGCGCGGCCGACGCGAAAACCCGGCGTGCCCTTTTCGACGATAAAGATGGAGATGCCGCGCGAGCCCTTGGCCGTCGGGTCGGTCTTGGCGGCGACGAAATACACGTCGCCATGCACACCGTTGGTGATGAACATCTTGCTGCCGTTGATGACCCAGTGGTCGCCGTCGCGCACCGCGCGGGTGCGTATGCCGGCCACGTCGGAGCCGGCATCGGGCTCGGTCACGGCCACGGCGCAGATTTTCTCGCCGCGAATGATGGGCGGCAGGTAGCGCTGCAACTGCTCGGGCGTGCCGAAGTTGGCCAGGTGCGGCGAGGCCATGTCGGTATGCACCATCACCGTCACCGCAAAGCCGCCGTACGTTGAGCGGCCGAGTTCTTCAGCCAGGATCGCGCTGTACACCGTGTCGAGGTTCGACCCCCCGTAGGTATCGGCGTAGCGCACGCCCAGGTAGCCAAGCTCCCCCATTTTGCGCAGCACCGCGCGCGGCACCATGCCCACGTCTTCCCAGGATGCCGCCTGTGGCACTACCTCCTGCTCGACGAAGCGGCGCAGGTTGTCGCGGAACTGCCGGTGTTGCTCGTCAAAGTAGATCGGTTCGTTCATTTCGTTTTTCCTCAGCTTTCCTCTATATCCATGACCACCAGCACATCGCCACCGCGCACCGCATCGCCGGTGCGGCAGCGCAGCTCGCTGACCCGGCCCGCGGCGGGCGCGCTGATCGTGTGCACCATCTTCATGGCCTCCATTTGCACCAGCATATCGCCCGCATTCACCGTCATGCCCACGCTGGCTTTCACTTGTGTCACCAGGCCGGGCATGGGCGCGAGAAGGCGGCTGCCACCCCGCTCGTCCGCGGCCACCGCGCCGGTGAGCGCGCGTTGCCAGCGGTCGAGCCGGCGCCAGGTGCGCGTGCGGCCGGCGCCGGCCAGCCACAGACGTTCGCCCTCGCTGGCGTGCCGTTCCAGCGCCACCGTGAAGCGGGTCGTCACGCCCTTGTGCCGCAATTCCAGGGTGTCTGCGACCAGCGTCGCCGCAACCACCCGTTCCTGCTCGCCGACGCGCACGCGCCAGCCTTCGCCCTGCGGCGACACGCTGGCCTCGTTCACGCAGCGCTGCCCGTCTTCGAGCAGCACCCGCGTGCCGCCAGCGCCGCCGCCAGGCACGCGCCAGGCCCCGAGCGATTGCCAGGCCGTGCGCCCGGCCGCAGCTGCCTGCGTGGCCAGCACACCGTGCAGCGCGGCAGCTGCGATGGCCAGCCCGTCGTCTTCGCGTGGCTGCCAGCCTGCGGGGAAAGCACGCGCGATGTAGTGCGTACTGAGCCTTTGCGCAAAGTGCTCGTGGCGCAACAGATCGGCCAGGAAGCCAAGGTTGCTGTGCACGCCGAGCAGCACCGTGTCGTCCAGTGCGGTGGCGAGCCGTCGCGCGGCGGTCGGCCGGACATCGGCATGGGCAATCACCTTCAGCAGCATCGAGTCGTAATAGGGGGTGACCCGGCTGCCGGTGCGCACACCGCTGTCAACCCGCACGCCCTCGCCGCGCGGCTCGCGGTAGCCGACCACGGTGCCGATCTCGGGCGCGAAATCGGCCGTTGGATTTTCCGCGCAAACGCGCACCTCGATCGCGCAGCCGCGCTGCGACAGCGCTGACTGACTGAAGCCGAGCGCTTCTCCGGCGGCCACCCGCAACTGCCACTCGACCAGATCGATGCCGCAGGTCAGCTCGGTCACCGGGTGCTCGACCTGCAGCCGGGTGTTCATTTCCAGAAAGAATGTGTCGCCGCTGCGGCTGTCATGAATGAACTCGATGGTGCCGGTGCTGTCGTAGCCGATGGCACGTCCCATCGTCAGCGCGTGGGCAAACATTGCCTCGCGCACCACTGGCGACAGGTGCGGCGCCGGCGCTTCCTCGATCATTTTCTGGTGGTTGCGCTGGATCGAACATTCGCGCTCGTACAGGTGCACCAAATGCCCGTGCTTGTCGCCCAGCAACTGCACCTCGAGGTGGCGTGGTTCGTCCAGGTAGCGCTCCAGCAGCACACGGTCATCACCGAACGACGCCTGGGCCTCGCGCCGCACGGTGTCCAGCGCGGCCGAGAATTCTCCCGCGCTGCGCACCACCCGCATGCCCTTGCCGCCGCCCCCGGCCGAGGCCTTGATCAGCACCGGATAGCCCACATCAGCCGCCGCCGCCTGCAAGACCGCGCTGTCCTGATCGTCAGCGTGGTAGCCCGGCACCACCGGCACGCCGTGTTCCATCGCAATGCGTTTGGATTCGATCTTCGAACCCATGCGCCGGATCGCCTCACGCGAGGGGCCGACGAAAATGAGCCCGGCCGCTTCGCAGGCATCGATCAGTGCCAGGCTTTCAGACAGGAAGCCGTAGCCCGGATGGATGGCTTGCGCACCGGCGGCACGCGCCGCGGCCACGATCGCCGCGGCATCCAGGTAGCTGCGCGCGGCCTCAGGCGGGCCAATGCGCACGGCGGTATCAGACTGAGCCACGTGCAGCGCTTCGCGGTCAGCGTCAGCGTACACCGCCACGGTTCGCAAGCCCATGCGGCGCGCGGTGCGTACGATGCGGCAGGCAATCTCGCCGCGGTTGGCAATCAGCAGCGTGTCAAACATGCACGGCTCCCGCGACGAGATTGCCTGCGCACGCTGCGCGCGCCAGGCAATTTGGCTGCGCCGCTGCGCCGACTGGTGTCGGCTGGTCGCCGTGGTTGGCAATCAGCGGGATTTCGAACATATTCATCCCGACCTCAGGCCTGCCGCCACGCAGGCAGGCGCTTGCCGAAGAAGGCGGCGATGCCTTCGCGCCCTTCTTCGGTCTCCCAGGCATCGGCCAGCTTGTCGGCGGCGTAGATCATGTTGGTGCCCAGGTCATGCGAATGCACGTAGGCGATCAGTTTCTTGGTGGCCGCCACCGCGCCGGGCGCGCACTGCAGCAGGTCGGCGAGTTCGCGCTCGACGGCGTCGTCGAGCTGGTCCGCCGCCACCACATCGGACAGCAGGCCCAGGCGCTGCGCCTCGGCCGCCCCCATGCGGCGCGCCGTCAGAAAGGTGCGCCGTGCGTTGGCTTCGCCCATGCGCGCCGCCACATAGGGCGCGATGTTGGCCGGCAGCAGGCCCAGGCGGACCTCGGTCAGCGAATAGACGCCGGTATCGACCGCGATGGCCATGTCGCACACCGAGATCATGCCGACGCCGCCGCCATAGGCGGGGCCGTTGATGCGGCCAATGACTGGCATCGGCAGGTCATTCAGTGCCCGCAGCATCAGCGCCAGATCGCCGCTTTCGCTGACGCGCTCGGCCCGGCTCTTCGTCATGTTGTCCTGCATCCAGCCGAGGTCGCCGCCCGCGCAAAAGGTCTTGCCGGCGCCGGTGAGCACCAGCGCGCGCACGCCCTCGGCAGCGCCCAGCCATTCGACCGCACGGCGCAGCTCGCCGATCAGGATGGCATTGAGCGCGTTGTGGGTGTCGGGGCGGTTCAGCGTGAGGCGGGCCACGCCGCGCGCATCGACGGCAAGTTGCAGGGTTTCGTAGACGGGAGTGTTCATGGGACCGATCTCTGAATGGACAGGGTTACATGCGATAGACAGGGGTGGCGGTGTCCGGCAGCGCACGGCGCGCCGCCAGCGCCAGCGCCAGGCCGAGCACATCGCGCGAGGCCGAAGGCTCGATCAGGCCGTCGTCCCACAGCCGGGAGGTGGCGTAATAGGGGTCGCTCTGGCGCGCGTATTGCTCACGCACCTGGCGTTCGGTCTCGGCCAAGCGGGCCTCGTCGGCCGGGCCGCGCAGATTGGAACGCGCCAGCTCGACCATCACATTGCTGGCGATGTCGGCGCTCATGGTCGCCACCCGGGCACTGGGCCAGGCGAACAGGAATTCGGGCTCGAAACCGCGGCCGCACATGCCGTAGTTGCCCGCGCCGTAAGAGCCGCCGACGACCAGCGTCAGCTTGGGTACGCGGGCGCAGGCCATGGCATAGACCATCTTGGCGCTGTGCTTGGCAATGCCGCCGCGCTCGGCCTCGGTGCCCACCATGAAGCCGGGAATGTTTTGCAAAAACAGCAGCGGCACGCCACGCTGGTTGGCCAGCTCGATGAAGTGCGCGCCCTTCAGGGCCGACTCGGCCAGCAGCGCGCCGTTGTTGGCCAGAACGGCCACCGGCTGGCCGTGGATCGCGCCGAAGCCGGTCACCAGCGTCTCGCCCCACAGCGGCTTGAACTCATGGAAGGCGCTTCCGTCGAGCAGCCGCGCAATGATCTCGCGCGCGTCGTAGGGTTGCTTGGGATCAGCCGGCACGATGCCGTCGAGTTCGCCCGGATCGTAGCGTGGCGGGCTGGGCGCCAGCGGCGGCGCCAGCGCGGGCTCGGGCGGCAGGCTGGCCACGATCTGGCGCAGCATCGCCAGCGCCTGGTGCTCGTCCTCCGCCAAATGGTCGCTGACGCCGGAGACGCGGCTGTGCATCTCGGCACCGCCGAGGGTTTCGCCATCGGCCACTTCGTTGATCGCAATCTTGACGATGGACGGGCCGCCGAGGTGGATGCGCGCATTGCCACGCACCATCACCACCTCGTCGGACAGCGCCGGAATGTAAGCCCCGCCCGCGGTGCAGCCGCCAAACACGGCCGATATCTGAGGCAGACCGGCCTGCGACATGCGGCACTGGCGGTGAAAACTGTTGCCGAAGTGGTCCTTGTCAGGGAACACGCGGTCCTGCTCCGGCAGGAAGGCGCCGCCGCAGTCCACGAGATACAGGCAGGGTAGCCGTAGGCGCTCGGCGATGTCCTGCGCCCGGATATGTTTTTTGACGGTTTCATGGAAGAACGAGCCGCCTTTGACCGTGGCATCATTAGCGATGAGCATGCAGGGCCGACCGGCCACCATGCCGACGCCAGTGACGATGCCCGCGCCCGGCACCTCGTTGCCATACTGGCCCCAGGCCGCCAGCGGCGAGAGTTCCAGGAAGGCACTGCCATCATCGACGAGGAAGTCGATGCGCTCGCGCACCAGCAGCTTGCCGCGCTCGCGGTGGCGCCGGATGTGCGCATCGCGCCCGCCGTTCGCCACCCCGGCCACACGCGCACGCAGCGTCTCGGCCTGTGATCGGCCCTGCCCCAGCGCCTGGGCGTAGGCGTCGCCGCGGGTATCGATACGGCTTTCGATCTGAGTCATCTGCGTCATCCCTTCATTGCAGCGAGCGAGCCACTGTGCATCACATGGCCCGACAATGCCCGGCCAATGATGCGCTCGGCCAGCCGAGCCGCCTCAATCAGCAACTCCAGGTCGATGCCGGTCTCAATACCGAGTTCCTGGCACATGAACACCATGTCCTCGGTGCAAATATTGCCCGCCGCGCCGCCATGCTTGTGGCCGGCGAACGGGCATCCGCCCAGACCGGCGACCGAACTGTCGAACAGACTGACACCCATCTGCAAGGCAGCATAGACGTTGGCGCCGCCGATGCCGCGCGTGTCGTGCAGATGCAGCCCGATGCGTGCATCGGGCACGATCTCGCGTACCGCCCCGATGCGACGCTTGATCTCCTCGGGATGGGCCCATCCCATGGTATCGGCCAGGTAAATCGCTGGCAGCGGCACGCTTCGGTCGGCGCAGGCATCAAGCAGCCAGCGTATGTGGTCGGTGACGGACGACAGCGGCACGGCACCCCCGAGATTGCAGCCAAAAGCCGTGATCACGTAGGCCTTTTCCACCGGAATGCCCAGGGCGATGTAGCGGTCCAGCCAGCCGAGCTGGCGTTCGCGCATCTCGGCCACGCTGCAGTTGTTGTTGCGCTGCGAAAACGGCTCCGTGGTGTAAAACATCAGCCTGCCGTCCAGGTCCACCTGCTCGCAGGCACGCGCACGCTCGAATCCGTTGTCGTTGAGCCAGAGCGCCGTGTAGCGAGTGCCTTGGCGCTTGACGATGGCGGCGAACAGCTCGGCGGTATCGGCCATCTGCGGCACCGCGCGCGGACTGACAAAGGAAGCCACCTGGATTTGCTTCAAGCCCGAGGCCGCCAAAGCATCAATCAACGCGGCGCGATCGCCCAGCGGATAGGTCCGCGGCTCCATCTGGAAGCCCTCGCGCGGCCCCTCCTCATGGAACTCGACCGAGGCGGGCAAGTCACTCATTGCCGCCATCTCCTTCGATCAGACCGGACGGACTTCGGCCAGCACCTGGTGGCGCTCGACCATGTCGCCAACCCGGCAGCGCAGGCTGCTCAGGCTGCCTTCGAACGGCGCTGTGACGTGCAGCTCCATCTTCATCGATTCGAGCACGATCACGGTCTGGCCGATGGCGACCGAATCGCCAACCGCCGCCTTGACCGCGACCACCTTGCCCATCATCGGTGCGCCCAATTGCCCGCTGGAGGCGGCGTCACCGGCGGCGCCTCCCAGATAGGGTTCCGCGGTGAACACGCTGCTGCCCAGCGCGCTGGAGAGCTCGACCTGCTGCGCATCGCCCCGAATGGTCAGCTCCAGCGCCCGCCCGCCGCACTGCAACAGGCGGCGCCCACCGGGGATCGGCTGCAGCGCAGCCTGCGTCACCTCGTCGCCGATGGCCAGGGTGCAGGCGCCATCGGCGGCGCGAGCGGAAAACCGGACCGGCCACTCTGCCGCGCCCGCCTTCAACACCAGGGCCGCCTGGGGCGCGGCCTGCATCGGCCCACTGCTCAGGCGCCAGCCGGTGAAACCGTCCCACAGGGTCCAGCAGCCCAACGCGGGCGACTCCGCGCGCCGCTGCGCCAGCCAGTACAGCGCGGCCGCCGCCAGGTGCTCCACCGGCACGGCTGCGGGTGCGACCACGCCCCGCTGCACATGACGCTCGTCAATCAGGCGGGTATGGAAACTGGCGTCGCGGGTTTCCGGCCATTCGAGCAGTTCATGCAGAAACCGCAGGTTGGTCACCAGTCCGATGACCGTGCTCTCACGCAATCCAGCCACCAATGCCCGGCGGGCCGACTCGCGGTCGGGGCCATGGGCGATGAGCTTGGCGATCATCGAGTCGTAGTGCGGCGAGATCTCGTCCCCGCTGTCCACCCCCGACTCGATGCGCACGCCCGAGCGCGAAAAATCGACGACATCGAGCCGACCCATGGCTGGCAGGAAACCGGCGTCGGCATCTTCCGCGCACAGCCGCGCCTCGAAGGCGTGACCCCGGCACACCACATCGGCTTGCGCCAGCGGCAAGCACCCGGTGTCTGCAATGCGCAGCTGCAGCGCCACCAGATCAAGCCCGGTGACTTCTTCGGTCACCGGGTGCTCGACCTGCAAGCGCGGGTTGACTTCCAGGAAGTAGTGCGCGTCACCGGCAACAACGAACTCCACGGTACCCAGGCCGCGGTAGTTCACGCCGGCGGCCAGCTTCACCGCATCGGCCAGGATGGCCTCGCGCAGACGCGGTCCGATGCCGGCCGAGGGCGCTTCCTCGATCACTTTTTGATGGCGGCGCTGCAAAGTGCACTCGCGCTCGAACAGGTGGATGGCATGGCCCTGGCCGTCACCGGCGACCTGCACTTCAAGATGGCGCACCTGCGGCAGGTAGCGTTCGACGATCAGTTCGCCATTGCCGAAGGCTTTTTCGGCCTCGCGCATGGCGCTCTCGATGCGTGCCTCCAGCCCCTCCAGCGTCTCGACCACCGCCATGCCGCGGCCGCCTCCGCCGGCCACCGCCTTGAGCAGCACCGGCAGCGTCATGCCACGCACCAGGCGCGACACCTCGGCTGGGTCGCTCATGCCGCCTTCACTGCCGGGGATGACCGGCACGCCGAGCCGGGCCGCCTCGCGCTTGGCGCTGGCCTTGCCGCCCACGCGCTCCATGGTGTCAGCCCGGGGGCCGATGAAGGTCAGGCCTGCCGCTTCGAGCGCGCGCACGAAGTCCGCGTTCTCGGAGACGAAGCCGTAGCCCGGATGCACGGCGTCGGCACCGACGCGCCTGGCCGCCGCGATGATGGCGTCTATGTTGAGGTAACTCTCGCTCGGCGCGGCCCCCCCGATCTCGACCGATTCCCCGATCTCGCGCACATGGCGGGCAAACCGGTCAGCACTGGAATGCACCGTGGCCACGGACAGGCCAAGCTTGCGGCAAGTACGGGCAATGCGGCAGGCGATCTCGCCTCGGTTCGCAATGAGGATTTTCTTAAGCATGCCCAAGGCCTCCAGAGCGGTGAAGGAAGTTGGCCATCAAGACGGTGTGGATGCGTTGCATGGTTTGCGTCCTGGTTAGAAGCGAAAAACACCGAACGGCGTCGGTTTAGCGGCGGTGCGCGAAGCGAGGTCGAGCAACAGCCCCATGGCATCGCGCGTTTCCACCGGATCAAGAATACCGTCGACCCACAGGTTGGAAGAGAAGTTGGTGGCGGGCTGGAAGTCTTCGTAAATCTTGCGCACCGGTACCTTGAAGGCCTCTTCCTCCTCGGGCGTCCACTCTTTGCCCTCGGTCTTGTTGATCTGCTTGCGCACCAGCGCCATCACGGTGGCGGCCTGATCCGGGCCCATGATGGCCGCGCGGCCGGTCGGCCAGGCGAACATCGCGGTTGGATTGAACGGTCGGCCACACATGGCCAGGTAGCCAGCGCCATAAGAGGCACCCATGATGATGGTGTACTTGGGCACGTTGGCCGAGGCCATGGCCGTGATCATCTTGGCTCCGGCCTTGGCGATGCCGGCCTGTTCGGCGGCGCGCCCGACCATGAAGCCGGTCACGTCGGCCATGAACAGCAGCGGGATGTCACGCTGGCAGCACAAATCAATAAAGTGCGCCGCCTTCATCGCGCTCTCCGGGAACAGCACGCCCTGGTTGGCGAGGATGCCAATCTCGTGGCCGTGGATACGGGCAAAACCGGTCAACAGGGTGTCGCCGTACATCGGCTTGAATTCCTGGAACCGGCTGTCATCGACGAAGCGCGCCAGAATCTCGCGCGTGTCGGTCGGAATCTTGGTGTCGCGGCTGATGATGCCGTAAATCTCATGCGGGTCGAAACGCGGAGGCACTGAAGGCTGACGCGTCCAGCGCGGTTTGGGTTGCTCACCCAGGTCGCGCACGATCTCACGCGTGATGGCCAGCGCGTGGCGGTCATCTTCGGCGATATGATCGGTGACGCCACTGACGCTGCAGTGCATCTTGGCCCCCCCCAGCGACTCGGCATCCACCGTCTCGCCGGTGGCGGCAAACGTCAACTCAGGGCCACCGAGGTACATGTAGCCCTGCTCTTTGACAATCACCGCCTCGTCGCACAGAGCCGGAATATAGGCGCCACCCGCCGTACAGGGCCCCATCACGACGGCAATCTGCTGGATACCCTCGGCCGACATGCGGACCTGGTTGTTGAAGATGCTGCCGAACTGTCCAACATCGGGAAAGATGTTGGCCATCTCCGGCAGAAACGCCCCGCCGCTGTCAACCAGCGTGATGCAGGGCAGGCGGTGCTGCCAGGCAATCTGCTGCGCCCGCACGTGTTTCTTGCAGGTCATGCCGTAGTAGGTGCCGCCCTTCACGGTGGCATCGTTGGCGATGATCATGCACGGACGGCCCTGCACCAGGCCAATGCCGGTGATGATGCTGGCGCCGGGCGGTACGCCTTCGTACAGACCCTCGCCGGCCAGCATACCGACCTCCAGGAAGGGCGAACCCGGATCGAGCAGCACTTCGACCCGATGGCGCGGCAGGATCTTGTTGCGCGCCAGGTGTTTTTCCCGCGCTTTCAGAGGGCCACCAGCAAGCGCCAGTTGGCGACGGCTCTGCAGATTCGCAATCACGGCCTCATAGGCTTCGCGATTGAGTCGAAATTCGTCGTCCGAAGTCGACACACGTGAGGAGAGGATGGTCATTTGCGTTCTCGCACCAATTCGAAACGGAAAGTCATCAGGACTTGAACACAGGCGTGCGACGCGCTTCGAACGCAGCCAAACCTTCACTCACATCGTCATCGAGCAAGGCGGCGCTGGCCAGATCCTCCTCGAGCTGGAGACCGGCCTCCGATGAGCCCTCCATGCCCTGACGGGCGAGGCGCTTCATGGTGGCGATGCCGATCCGGCTGCGCGTGGCGAGTTTGGTGCAGTAGGCGAGCGCCGCTTCACCCAGTTGTTCGGGCTCGACCACATAGTTGACCAGCCCCCATTGTCCGGCCGTGTCGGCATCGATCCAGCGCGCCGAAAAAAACAGGTCCAGGCCGCGCCGCAGGCCGACGATGCGCGGCATGCGCTGACTACCGCCCCAGCCCGGAATCAGGCCGAACTGGGCATGCTGGTCGCCAAAGCGCGCGTCCTTGGCTGCGAAAATGATGTCGCAGGCCAGCATCAGTTCGCTGCCGCCAGCGAGGGCCAGGCCCTGACAGGCCGCCACCACCGGCAGATCGCTGCGCTCCAGGCGCTTGAGCACGCCATGGCCATAAGCGATGAAATGCTTCAGGCTGGCGGGATCGCCGCGCAAGGACTTCACCTCGTCCAGGTCGGCACCGGTACAGAAATGCTTGCCCTGCGCCCGGATCAGGATGGCGCGCACGCCGGAGCCGGGCCGCTCGAATTCATCAAGAGCAGCCTCGATGCCCTCATGCACGGACATCGACAGGCAATTGAATTTTTCGGGACGGGCCAGCTCTATGATGCCGACCGCGCCGCTGCGACTGACCACCACGGGGGATGCCTGATTCCCGGTTTGCATTATTTGCTCTCCTTGGCGTACTGCACGGCAGCGCGGCCCACACGCTCGCGGGCGATGATCAGCTTCATGATTTGTGCCGTGCCGTCGCCGATTTCCAGACCCATCACATCACGCATGCGCTGCTGGTGCGGCAGATCCATCGACCAGCCATAGTGACCAAAGGTCAGGAGGCACTGATGGATGGCGTCAAACGAGGTCTTGGGGGCCATCCACTTGACCATGGCGGCTTCCGCGGTGTGCGCTTGACCCGCGTCGCGCAAGGCCAGACCGTGGTAACAGAGCTGGCGGCAAGCGGAAATCAGTGTCTCGAATTCGACAATCGGAAAGCTCACGCCCTGGTACTGCGCCAACGGTGCGCCGAAGGTCTGGCGTTCCTTCACGTACTCCCAGGTTTCGTCGATCGAGGCCTGCGCCGCCGCCAAGCACTGCAGGGCGATCAGGATGCGGCTGAAGTCAAAGCCCTGCATCACCTGCGTGAAGCCCTTGCCTTCCGCCCCTAGCCGGTTCTCGACCGGCACCCGCACGTCGTCGAAGAACACCGAGCCGCGGCCGATGATTTTGCTGCCGACGTCGTTGAAGCGGGTGCGCTGCACGCCTTTCTGGTTCAAATCCACCAGCAAGGCCGTGATACCGCGCGCGCCATCCTCTGGCTTGCCGGTGCGCGCGAACAGCACCATGGCATCGGCCTGGTCGGCAAAGGTGATGGAGGTCTTCTCACCCGAGAGGATGTACTCGTCGCCAACGCGGCGCGCCTTGAGCTGCAGGTTGGCGGCATCCGAGCCGCCCCTCGGCTCAGTCAGACCCAGGGCGACGATAGCCTCGCCCGCCACGATCCGACTGTTCCAGGTGCGCGCCAGCTCGGGGGACGCATTAGCATGGATGATGGCGCCCATCAGCGAGCTCAGCAACTGCATGTAGCTCACGTTGAAGTCGCCATAGGCAATTTCCTCGGTGATCATGCCCGCCGTGACGCCACTCAGGCCCAGGCCACCGTACTCCTCGGACAAATCGACACCGATCAGGCCGAGGGACCCCATTTCCCTGAACAGCGCCCGGTCAATACCCGGCTGCGACTCGCGCTTTTGGTAATCGGGCCTGAGCTTCTCGCGTGCAAAGCGGCGCGCCACGTCACGCAACGCAATTTGATCGTCATCAAAAATCATGGCCATATCTCCTGGTTGACTGCTGCTGAAAACGACTGCCTCCTGCGCCCGTCAGCAGCCAGAAACAAAAAATGAAGAAAACCCCGATTGCAAAACGCGGCGATTCCTTGTTACTATAGCACCGAACAGGCGTTAGTTAGATATGCAGGAGATTTTTTACATGACCAACAGTCCTACAGCTCCCTTTACAAGACTGCTGTCTCCACTGAAGGTCGGTACGCATGTTCTTCGGAACCGGGCGCTGATGGGCTCCATGCACACGCGACTGGAGTCGCTGGATCGGCCGATAGAGCGTCTGTCGCTGTTCTATGCGGAGCGGGCGCGCGGTGGCGTCGGCCTGATTGTCACCGGCGGCTATGCGCCCTGCCAGGATGGCCTGCTGGATGAAACCGGCCCTCTGCTCGCCACGCCGGAGCAGGCCGATGCGCTCAAACCCATTCCTCAGGCGGTGCATGCCGAGGGCGGCAAGATCATTCTGCAAATCCTGCATACCGGCCGCTACGCCAAGGTCGCACGGCCGGTCGGCGCCTCCGGCATTCCGTCCCCGATCAATCCGCGCGGGCCCCGCGCATTGAGCACGGCCGAAGTCTGGCAAACGATCGCCGACTACGTGCGCTGCGCCGAACTCGCCAAGCGCGCCGGCTTTGACGGCGTCGAGATCATGGGCTCGGAAGGCTACCTACTCAACCAGTTCACCGTCACGCGCACCAACGACCGCAGCGACGAATTTGGCGGCAGCATGGAAAATCGCCACCGCCTGCCGGTGGAGATCGTGCGTCGCGTGCGCGAACAGGTGGGACCGCAGTTTTTGCTGATGTACCGTGTGTCGGCACTGGATCTGGTCGAAGGCGGCGCCCCGGCGGACGAAATCGCCCAACTAGCCCAGGCCGTACAAGCCGCCGGCGCCGACATCCTCAACACCGGCATCGGCTGGCACGAAGCGCGCATACCCACCATTGCCTACGTGGTGCCACGCGCCGCCTGGCGCTTCGCGGCGGCCCGGGTCAAAAAGTCCGTATCGATTCCGGTCATCACCTCCAACCGCATCAACACGCCCGCGCTGGCCGAAGAGATTCTTGCCAGTGGCGATGCCGACATGGTCTCTATGGCGCGCCCCTTCTTGGCCGACGCCGACTTCATCGCCAAGGCGGCGCAGGGTCGCGCCGATGAGATCAACACCTGCATCGCCTGCAACCAGGCCTGCCTCGACTACATCTTCACCGACCGGCCCGCCACCTGCCTAGTCAACCCACGCGCTGGCCGCGAACTCGAATTCTCGCGGCTGCCGCCACGGGCGGCGCAACGCAGGGTCGCGGTCGTCGGCGCCGGCGCGGCCGGGCTGGCCTGCGCGCTGAGCACCGCCGCTCGCGGACACGCGGTCACCCTGTTTGAAGCCGCGCCAGAGATCGGCGGCCAGTTGAACCTGGCTCGGGCCGTGCCGGGCAAGCAGGAGTTCAATGAACTGTTGCGCTACTTTCAACAGGGTGTGGCGCGGCATGGCGTCAGGCTCAAACTTGGCAGCCGGGTTGAGGCCCAAGCGCTCGCCAAGGCCCAGTACGACCGCATCGTGATCGCTACCGGCGTGCGCCCGCGCCTGCCGCAGATCCCGGGTATCGAGCATCCGAAAGTCGTGGCTTATGCCGACCTGCTGTCGGGCCGGGTGCAGGCGGGCCGCCGGGTCGCGGTGATTGGCGCCGGGGGGATCGGTTTCGACGTGGCGGCATTCCTGCTGCACGAAAAACAGGCCGGGGACGCCAGTGCGCCGCAGGCGGTCGACCGGTTTTACGCTGAATGGGGTGTCGATACCTCGCCCTCAGCCGCAGGGGGCCTGAAACCGATGCTGCCCGTGACATCGCCACGCGAGGTCACCCTGTTGCAGCGCAAACCGGAAAAACCCGGGCGTAGCCTGGGCATGAGCACTGGCTGGGCGCTCAAGGCCGAACTGGCACGACGCAGCCTGCGCATGCTGTCGGGCTGCAGCTATGAGCGCATCGACGACGCCGGACTGCACCTGAGCATCCAGGGGCAGCCACAAACGCTCGATGTGGACACCATCGTCATTTGCGCCGGCCAGGACAGCGAGAACACGCTGGCCACCGAATTGCGCGCGCTCGGCCTGGCGCCCGAGATCATCGGCGGTGCGGCGGTTGCCGCCGAACTGGACGCCTTGCGTGCCATTGACCAGGGCACACGCCTCGGCCTGGCCATCTGAACTCACGAAAAACACCCCCATGGATTTCGCGCCCCACCAAGAACATGAATCGATACGCGATGCGATCGTCAAAATCTGCGCCCGCTTCGACGACGCTTACTGGCTCGAACGCGACCGGCTGGGCGGTTTTCCGCATGAGCTGCACCGCGCCCTGGCCGAGGGTGGCTGGCTCGGCATTTGCCTGCCGCAGGAATACGGCGGCGGCGGACTGGGCATCACTGAAGCCACCGTGATGATGCAGGCCATTTCACAGTCGGGTGCAGGGCTGTCCGGCGCATCGGCGGTGCACATGAATATTTTCGGCCTGCAGCCGGTGGCCGTGTTCGGCAACGAGGAGCAGAAACGCCGCATGCTGCCGCCGCTGATCGCGGGCCGGGAAAAGGCCTGCTTCGCGGTCACCGAGCCTGACACCGGCCTGAACACCACCCGATTGAAAACCCGCGCTGATCGAGAGGGCGACCACTATGTGTTGTCCGGCCAGAAGGTCTGGATTTCAACCGCCCAGGTGGCCGAGAAGATGCTGATCCTCGCGCGCACCACTGCGGCAGAAGACTGCAAGAAGCCGAGCTTCGGCCTGAGCCTGTTCTACACCGACCTCGACCGCCGTTTTGTAGAGGTGCGGGAGATCGAGAAGATGGGGCGCAAGGCGGTCGATTCGAACCAGGTCTTCATCGACGGCCTGCGGGTGCCGGTGGAGGACCGGATCGGGGAAGAGGGCCGCGGCTTCGAATACATCCTGCACGGCATGAACCCCGAGCGGGTGCTGATCGCGGGCGAGGCGGTCGGCCTGGGCCGCGCGGCGCTGCAGGTGGCCGTCAAGTACGCTGGCGAACGCGTGGTCTTTGATCGGCCGATCGGGCAAAACCAGTCAATCCAGCATCCGCTGGCGCAATCGTGGATGGAACTGGAAGCAGCCGAGATGATGGCGATGCGCGCGGCCTGGAAATACGACAACAACCTGCCCTGCGGCGCCGACGCCAATGCGGCCAAGTACATGGCAGCCGAGGCCGGCTTCAATGCCTGCCAGCGCGCCATGGCAACACTCGGCGGTTTCGGTTACGCCAAGGAGTACCACGTCGAGCGCTACCTGCGCGAGATGATGATTCCGCGCATCGCGCCGATCAGCCCGCAGCTCATCCTGTGCTTCATCGCCGAGAAGGTGCTGGGCCTGCCCAAATCCTATTGACGCTCACTGCGGAACTCGCCGCCGACATTCCTGCGGCATCCGGCGTCACCCACTTTTCACCCATGGCATCCCCCACCCCATCATGACCACCCCTACCGACAGCGAACGCGCCGACCAACTCAACATGCTGCGCGAGAGTGCGCTCGGTTTCGTCACCAAAGAGTCGCCTCTGCACCGCGCACGCGCGCTGCGCCACCAGGCTCCCGGCTACGACCGCCGTTTCTGGAACGCCCTGGCCGAGCAGGGCTGGACCGGGCTGCTGGTGCCCGGATCACTGGGCGGCTACGAACAGGGCTTCGCCGAGATGGCCGAGGTGGCCGCCGCCCTGGCCGCTCAGGTCGCGCCCGAACCGGTGGTGCCGGTGCTGGTCTTCGCCGGCCGGCTGCTGGCGCATGCGAGCACCACCGACCTGGCGACACGCCTGCTGACCGAACTCGCCGAGGGGCGCACCATGCCTGCCGTTGCCTGGCAGGAGCAGGTCACCGGCGCGCAAGACCCTCTCGACCAGGCGGCCACCCGGCTGGAGCGCGCGGGCGATGGCCTGCTGCTGAGCGGTGGCAAACGCCATGTGCGCCCTGGCGCCGGCGCCGACGGCTACATCGTCAGTGCCAACGGAGCGAACGGTCTGGCCCTGGCCTGGGTGCCGGCCAATGCCTCCGGCCTCACCCTGTCGAGCCAGCCACTGGCCGACGGCAGCTATGCGGCGCAGCTCAACTTTAACAGCGTTCGCCTGCCTGCCGGGCACCTGCTGGCCGAAGGACCGGCCGCCGTGGCCGCCCTCGCCCGCGCCTATGACGAAACCCTGGTGCTGAGCAGTGTCGAACTGCTGGCCCTGGTGCGCAGCATGCTGGCCATGACGCTGGACTACCTGCGCACGCGCGTCCAGTTCGGCAAGCCGATCGGCAGCTTCCAGTCGCTGCAGCACCGCGCCGTCGACCTTCTGATCCAGCAGGAACTGACCGCCAGCGTGGTATCGCAAGCCGTCGCCCTGCTTGACGACCCGCAGGCCGACGCCACGGCACGCTCGGCAATGGCCAGCCGCGTCAAGGCTCGCGCGTCGGACGCCGGGCTGCAAGTGGCACGCGAAGCTGTGCAACTGCACGGCGCCATCGGCGTCACCGACGAATACGACTTGGGACTGTATCTGCAACGCGCCCTGGTGCTTGCCGCCTGGCTGGGCAACGGCACGCTCCAGCGCCGCCGCTACGCCGACCTCACCCGCAACGCCACCGAGCAGGAGCACCCATGAACAAGCCCTCGACCACCACCGGAACCGACTGGAACGCACTCGACAACAGCAGTTTTCGCGCCACCGTGCGCGAATTCTTTGAAACCCGCTACCCCAAGGACTTGCGCTATCCCAAACGGCGGCTGCGCTGGGCCGAAATCAGGGACTGGTATCTGACGCTCTCCCAAAAGGGCTGGGTCGCCCCGAGCTGGCCCAGCTCCTATGGCGGCATGGGCCTGAGCCCCGAAAAGCTCATCATCTTCATCGAGGAGCAGGAGCGCTGGGGCGTTGGGCGCGCGCCCGACATGGGCATCACCATGGTCGGCCCGCTGCTGATCCACCACGGCAACGACGCGCAACGCGCCGACTATCTGCCCAAGATCCTGGCCGGCGAGCACATCTGGTGCCAGGGTTATTCGGAGCCGAATTCTGGCTCCGACCTGGTCAGCCTGCGCACCGAGGCGGTGGCCGACGGCGAGCACTTCATCGTCAATGGGCAAAAGACCTGGACCACGCTGGCACAGGACGCCACCCACATCTTTCTGCTGGTGCGAACCGACAAGCAGGCCAAGAAGCAGCAAGGCATCAGCTTCCTGCTGGCCGACATGAAGACGCCTGGCATCAGCGTGCGCCCGATCCGCAACATCGCGGGCAGCGAGGACTTCTGCGAGGTCTTCCTGGAAAACGTGCGCGTGCCGCGCGCCAACATCGTCGGCGAGCTGAACAAGGGCTGGACCATCGCCAAGGCGCTGCTCGGCTTCGAGCGCATCTTCCTGGGCAGCCCCAAGCAAAGCCAGTACGCGCTGGCGCGGGTGCAGGAAGCCGCTCAGCGCCTAGGCCTGTTTCAAGACACCGGCTTTGTGGACCGCTACACCAAGCTGGCCCTTGATGTGGCCGACCTGGGCGCGCTCTACGGCCGCTTCATCGAGCAGGTCAAACGCGGTGAAACGCTGGGGCCCGATGTCTCGATGCTCAAGCTGTTCGCCACCGAAACCTACTCGCGGCTGGCCGATCTGCTGGTTGACATCGCCGGCTCGAGCGGCGGCATGCCTGGCGACATCGCCCTGCCCGGCGGCAAGACCGACGTGCTGACCACCTTCTACAACGCCAGGCCCGCCACCATCTATGGCGGCAGCAACGAGGTGCAGCGCAACATCCTGGCCGCCAGCGTGCTGCAGCTGCCGTCATGATGGCGCACAGCGCCAGCCAGCCCTTAGCCGGCCCCGGCCCGGACGCGCAATTCGCGGCCGCGCTGGCGCAGGGCCGCTTTCAAATTCAGCACTGCGCCGCCTGCGGCCAGCATGTCTTTTATCCGCGCACGCTGTGCCCGCATTGCGGCTCGGCACGGCTTGGCTGGGTCAAGGCCAGCGGGGCCGCTCAGGTCTATTCCAGCACCACAGTGCGGCGCAAGGCCGAGGCCGGTGGCGACTACAACGTCGCGCTGGTGGACCTGGCCGAGGGGCCGCGGCTGATGTCGCGCGTCGATGGCGTGCCACCCGAGCAGGTGCGCATTGGCATGGCCGTGCAGGCGCGCGTGATCGATGATCCGGCCCAAGGCAAACTGCTGGTCTTCGTGGCGGCGGCGCGGGGCGAAGCTTAACCAATGAGCGCCATTTCACCCCTGCGCGGCTGCGCCGCCATCGTCGGCGCCAGCCTGGGCGGCGTGTCCATGGCGCCCGGCCGCAGCGCGCTCGAAATCCTGGGCGAGGCGGTACACGGCGCGCTGGCCGACGCCGGCTTGAAACCATCCGATGTCGATGGCCTGTTCACAGGCTCGTCCTACCACTTCCTGGCCGGCCTGTCGGTGGCGGAATATCTCGGCGTCAAGCCCAAATTCTGCGAAGCCACCATGGTCGGCGGCTCGTCTTACGTCAGCCACCTGCTCACCGCGGCGATGGCCTTGCACACCGGCCAGTGCGAGGTGGCGCTGATCTGCTATGGCAGCAACCAGGGCTCGGGTTTCGGCAAGCTCAAGTCGATGGCCGAGACACCTTTGTACGAGGCGCCCTACGCGCCACGCTACCCGATCTCCAGCTACGCCCTGGCCGCCGCGCGCCACATGCACCAGTACGGCACCACACGCGAAGACCTGGCCCACATCGCGGTCGCGGCGCGACGATGGGCGCAACTCAATCCGCTGGCCCATGCGCGCGATCCGCTCTGCATCGAACAGGTGCTGGCCGCTCGCATGGTCAGCGATCCGCTGTCGGTGCTCGATTGCTGCCTGGTCACCGACGGTGGCGGCGCCCTGGTGCTTGTAAAGAGCGAGCGGGCGCGCGACTTTCCCAAGCCGCCGGTCTATGTGCTGGGCACGGCCGCGGCCACCTGGCACCACCAGATCGCCTCCATGCCCGACCTGACCGTCACCGCCGCCGCCGAGTCGGGGCCGCGCGCCTTCGCCATGGCCGGCCTCTCGCCCAAGGATGTGGACGTGCTGGAGCTGTACGACGCGTTCACCATCAACACGCTGCTGTTCCTCGAAGACCTGGGCTTTTGCGCCAAGGGCGAAGGCGGCGCTTTTGTGCGCGACGGACGCATCGCGCCGGGCGGCGTGTTGCCGGTCAACACCAATGGCGGCGGTCTGTCGTGCTGCCACCCTGGCATGTACGGCATGTTCCTGCTGATCGAGGCGGTGCAGCAACTGCGCGGCGAGGCCGGAGCGCGGCAGGTGCGCGGCGCCGAGGTGGCGCTGTGCCATGGCAACGGGGGCGTTCTTTCTAGCCAGGTGACGGCCCTGCTGGGCACGGCCGCCACCGTCTGATTTCTTTACATCTACAACCAGGAGTCATTTCATGAACAAAGGCATCATGCTGCAAGACAAGGTGGCGGTCGTCACCGGCGCGGGGCGGGGCATCGGCCGCGACATCGCGCTGCTGATGGCGGCGCAAGGCGCCAAGGTGGTGGTCAACGACATCGGCGCCTCGGTCGGTGGCGTGGGCAATGACGCCAGCCCGGGCCAGCAGGTGGTCGACGAGATCAAGACCGCGGGCGGCCAGGCGGTGCTCAGCACCGACAGCGTCTCGGATTGGGCTGCGGCCAATCGCATCATCGAGTGCGCGGCCGACACCTTCGGCCGCATTGATGTCGTCGTCAATAACGCCGGCATCCTGCGCGACCGGCTGTTCTTCAACATGTCGATCGAAGAATGGCACGCCGTGATCGACGTGCACCTGCACGGCAGCTTCTACGTCTCGCGCGCCGCGGCGCCGCACTTCAAGACCCAGCAGTCCGGCGCCTATGTGCACATGACCTCGACCTCCGGTCTGCTGGGCAACCTTGGCCAGGCCAACTACGCCGCCGCCAAACTCGGTGTCGCGGCGCTGTCGCGCTCGATCGCCTTCGACATGCAGCGCTACAACGTGCGCTCCAACTGCATTTCGCCATTCGCCTGGAGCCGCATGATCGGCTCCATGCCAACCGAGACGCCCGAGCAGCAGGCACGGGTCGAGAAACTGAAGAAAATGGACACTGCGAAGATCGCGCCGATGGCGGCCTTCCTGGCCAGCGACGCCGCGCACGAGGTCACCGGCCAGATCTTCGCCGTGCGCGGCAACGAAATCTTCCTGATGAGCCAGCCCCGCCCGGCACGCGGCATGCACACCGCCGAGGGCTGGACGCCCGAGACCATCGCCGAGCGCGTGCTGCCGTCGATGAAGCCCAGCTTCACGCCGCTGGAGAACTCGTCCGTCGTGTTCTCGTGGGACCCGGTCTGAGCGAGCCAACACCATGGCGATCAACTACGACAAACTCATGGCGTGGCCTTTCGAGGACGTGCGCCACCGCTACACCCAGCGCGACACCATGCTCTACGCCTTGGGCATAGGCCTGGGCGTCGATCCGACCGACGAAGCCCAATTGCGCTTCGTCTACGAGAAGAACCTGGTCGCGCTGCCGACCCTGCCGGTGGTGCTGGGCTATCCCGGCATGTGGCTCAAGGACCCCGCCACCGGCATCGACTGGGTACGCCTGGTGCATGGCGAACAGGGCCTGCGCCTGCACCGGCCCGTGCCCCCCGAAGGCGAGGTGATCGGGCGCACGCGCGTCACCGGCATCGTCGACAAGGGCCCCGGCAAAGGCGCGCTGATCTACACCGAACGCACGGTACTTGATGCCGCCAGCGGCAAACTGCTGGCAACACTGACATCAACCACCTTCTGCCGCGCCGATGGCGGTTTCGGCGGCCCGGCCGGACCGGTGAAGGCGGCGCACGAACTGCCGGAACGCGCAAGCGACCATGGCGTTGATTTCGCCACCCAGCCGTGCGCCGCACTGGTTTATCGCCTCTCGGGCGACTACAACCCCCTGCATGCCGAACCCGCGGTGGCGCGCGCGGCCAGCTTCGAGCGCCCCATTTTGCACGGTCTGGCCACCTACGGCATCGCTGGCTGGGCCATCACCCAAAGCGTGTGCGGTGGTGACCCGGCCGCCGTGCAATCGATCGACGTGCGTTTTTCAGCGCCGGTTTATCCCGGTGAGACGATCCGCACCGAGATCTGGATCGAAGGCAAGGTCGTGTCGTTTCGCGCCCGGGCCATCGAACGCGACATCGTCGTGCTCAACAACGGGCGCGCCGAGTTGCGCTGAGCGCCCATTGCCTTTCTCTTTATTTTTCAAGGACACAAGATGAACTACGCTGACTTCCAGTTTCTGAAATTCGACCACAAGCCCAACGGCGTGCTGCTGATCACCATCAACCGCCCCGAGGTGATGAACGCCACCAATGGCCGCCTGCACTGGGAACTGACCAAGATCTGGGGCGTCGTCAACGACGACGCCAAGACCAAGGTAGCGGTGATCACCGGCGCGGGCGACCAGGCCTTCTCGGCCGGCGGCGACCTGGAATGGGTGGCCAACATGGTCGGCAACCCCAAGGAGATCGCCAACACCATGACCGAGGCCTCGGACGTGGTCTACAACATGATGGCCTGCGACAAGCCCATCATCTCGGCCATCAACGGCGTGGCCGTCGGCGCCGGCCTGGCGGTGGCCTTCCTGGCCGACATCAGCATCATGGCCGAGGAGGCCAAGATCACCGACGGCCACGTCAAGATCGGTGTCGCCGCCGGTGACCACGCCGCGATCCTGTGGCCACTGCTGTGTGGCATGGCCAAGGCCAAGTACTACCTGATGACGGCCGAGTTCGTCGGCGGCAAGGAAGCCGAGCGCATCGGCCTGGTGAGCCTGTGCGTGCCGCGCGCCGAACTGATGGACAAGGCCATGGCCGTGGCCAACAAGCTGGCCGCGGGCAGCCAGCAGGCGATCCGCCTGACCAAGCGCTCGCTGAACGGCTGGATGAACGTCGCGCGCCCGATCTTCGAGAGCTCGCTGGCGATGGAGATGCTGTGCTTCCTGGGCGAAGATGCCGCCGAAGGCGTGGCCTCGGTGCGCGAGAAGCGCGCGCCCAAGTTCCCCTCCGCCAACAGCTGAGCACGAGCCCTATCCAGATCATCAACATCGCACCCGCACAGGTGGGGCGACGTTGCAACCAGCGCGCCTGAACCCATCAGCGGCGCATGGCGCTTGCCGCAATCAACCCATCGAGAGGAATGAATATGGACTTCACACTGACCCAGGAACAGCGAATGATTTACGAGTACGGCGACCGTATCTCGAAGCAGTTCGACCACAACTACTGGCGCGGCTACGCCGAAAAGAATGAGAGGCCGACCGAGTTGTACCAGCAGATCACCAGCGACGGCTTTCTCGGCATCATGGTGCCCGAGGCTTATGGCGGCGCCGGCCAGGGCATGACCGAGATGCTGCTGTTCATGGAAGGGCTGGCGAACAACGGCATCCCGCTGCTCAACCTGGTGGTCGGCCCGACCATGACCATGGGTTTGCTGGCCAAGCACGCCAGCGAGGACATGAAGCGCCGGTTTCTGCCTGGCGGCTGTACCGGCGAAATCAAGTTCTGCTTCGCCATCACCGAACCCAACGCCGGCTCCAACTCGATCGAGATCACCAGCATCGCCAAGTCCGACGGCAAGGGCGGCTTCAAGCTCAACGGCCAGAAGGTCTTCATCACCGATGCGAATTGCGCCGACTACGTGATGGTCGTCACCCGCACCACGGCGCGCGCCGAGGTGAAGAAAAAGACCGATGGCTTCACCATCTTCATGGTCGACATGAAGAAAAAAGGCATCAGCAAAACGCTGATTCCTGTCGCCTTCCCGGTGCCGGAGACGCAGTGGCAACTGTTCTTCGACAACGTTGAACTGACCGAGGCCGATGTGCTGGGCGAAGTCGGCAAGGGCTTCAACATCCTGTTCGACACGCTGAATCCGGAACGCATCATCCTGTCGGGCCTGTGTACCGGCGTCGGACGTTTCGCCTTGAAAAAGGCCGTGGCCTATGCCAACGACCGCAAGGTCTTCAACAACACCCCCATCGGCGCCCACCAGGGCGTGCAGCACCCGCTGGCGATTGCCCGCAGCGAGATCGAAATGGCTTCTCTGATGGCGCTCAAGGCGGCCTGGGCCTTCGACCAGAACCTGCCCGCCGGCGAGTACGCCAACATCGCCAAATACGCCGGTGCCGAAGCCGGCATTCACGCCGTGGACGCCGCCATCCAGACCCATGGCGGCAATGGCTTCACCAAGGAGTACGGCATCTACGACCTGTACGGCCTGGTGCGCTTGCTGCGCACGGCGCCGCTGAACCGCGAGATGGTGCTGAACTACATCGGCGAGCACGTGATGGGCCTGCCACGCTCGTACTGATCCGCATCCAAATCCATGAGCAAGAGCACGCGTTCTCCCCTCCCCGTCTTCGGCGCGCTGGCCGGCCTGAAGGTCATCGATCTGTCACGTGTGCTCGGCGGGCCGTACTGCGGCCAGATCCTCGCCGACCACGGGGCAAACGTCATCAAGGTGGAGCCGCCCGCCGGCGACGAGACCCGCGCCTGGGGCCCCCCTTTTGCAGACGATGGCACGGCCGCCTACTACCTCGGTCTGAACCGGAACAAGCGCGACATCGTGATCGACCTGTCGCGCGCCGAGGGACGCGAGATTGTTCTGAAAATGCTCGCGGACGCGGACGTGCTGATCGAGAACTTCAAGATCGGAACCCTCGAGCGCTGGGGCATCGGCTATGAGCAGGCGCTGCGCGAGCGCTTCCCACGCCTGATCCATTGCCGCGTCAGCGGTTTCGGGGCCGATGGGCCGCTGGGTGGCGCCCCGGGCTACGACGCCGTGGCCCAGGCCCTGGGTGGCCTGATGAGCGTCAACGGCTCCGCGGATACCGGCCCGATGCGGGTCGGGGTGCCGGTGGTGGACCTCACCACTGGTCTGTCCGCCGTCATCGGCGTGCTGCTGGCGGTGGTCGAGCGCCAGCGCTCCGGGCGTGGGCAATTCGTCGAAGCCACACTGTACGACACAGCCGTGTCGCTGCTGCACCCGCAAAGTGCAAACTGGTTGCTGTCGGGCAAGGCGCCGCAGCTCAGCGGCAACGCGCACTCCAACATCGTGCCCTACGACAAATTCCGGACCCGCACCTGCGAGGTGTTCCTGGGCATCGGCAACAACGGCCAGTGGAGAAAGCTGTGCGACTTCCTCGGACGCCCGGAGATGGCCAGCGAGCCGCGTTTCGCCACTAACGCCGACCGCTTTGGCAACCGCGACACGCTGCGCGCCCTGCTGGAGGAGCACCTGCTCCAGGTCGATGGCGAGTTGCTGTGCCATCAATTGCTGGCAGCCGGCATTCCGGCCGGCGCGGTGCGCGCCATCCCCCAAGTATTGTCCGACCCGCACACCCTGCACCGGGACATGGTGGTGCAAGTCGAGGGGGCGCAAGGCATTGGCATTCCGGTCAAACTGTCTCGCACCCCGGGGCGGACCCACAGCGCACCGCCACACTTCGGCCAGCACACGCGTGAGCTGCTCGCCGAGCATGGCTACGGCGATGCCACCATCGAAGCCCTGATCGCGAGGGGAACAGTGTCGCAACACGTTCCCGCTTGAGTCAATCCTGCCGATACGAGGGTAAGCCCTATATATCTAACTAATGTTAGGTTTTACATTTGAAAAGCTTTTATACAACACAGAAAATCAACGATCTGCCCACAGGCAGACGCTCACCCGTGAAATGTCATAGGCACCTACAGTGATCAACACCAACAGTACCAGTACCACGGCGAAAGAGCATGGGCCGTCGCCAGCCAACCAACGGGCAGGGGTACCCGTGCTCGAATGCCGCGACGTGGAGCGGCGCTTCGGTGGCCTGGTGGCCGTGACCGGCGTCGACATGCACATCCGGCGCGGCGAGATCTTCGGCCTCGTAGGACCAAACGGCAGCGGCAAGACCACCATGACCAACGCCATCACCGGCTTCTTCCCGCCGCAAAAAGGGCATATCCTGCTCAATGGCGAGGACATCACCGGCCTGGCGCCGCACAAGGTGGCGCGCAGGGGCGTGGCCCGCACCTTCCAGAACCTGGCCCTGTTCAACGGCATGACGGTGCTGGACAACATCCTGCTGGGGCGTCATGTGCACATGAAGCCCAGCGTGCTGCGCACCGCCCTCTATCCCTGGCTGAGCCGGCCCGAGGAGATCGCCCACCGCGAGGTGGTGGAGGAAGTGATCGACTTCATGCAACTGGAGAACGTGCGCGACGAGCCGGTGGACGCCATCCCGCTGGGTCTGAAAAAGCGGGTGGAACTGGCGCGCGCGCTGGTGGCCGAACCCAGCTTCCTGGTGCTGGACGAACCCATGGCCGGCATGAACCAGGAAGAAAAAGAGTACATGGCCCGCTTCATCCTCGATGCGCGCGAAGAGCGCGGCGTGACCGTGATGCTGATCGAGCACCATATGGACATCATCACCGGCATCTGCGACCGCATGATGGTGCTGAGCTATGGCGAGGTGATCGACACCGGGATTCCGAAAGACGTGATTGCCGATCCGCGTGTGATCAAGGCCTATCTGGGAGGTGCCCATGCCGTTCAGTGAGCGCCCTTCCAGCACCTGGGACCTGAACCCGGATACCACCCTGCCTCGGCTGCTGGCTGCCAACGCACGCGTGTTGCCGCAGGCGGTTGCCTTTCGCGAAAAGGACCGCGGCATCTGGCAGGAGACAACCTGGCAGACCGCCTTTGACAAGGCCCTGCGCTGCGCCGCAGGCCTGCAGGCCCAGGGACTGCAAAAGGGCCATGCGGTGCTGATCCTCGGTGACAACCGGCCCCACCTGTACCTGGGCATGCTGGCAGTGGGAATGCTGGGCGGCTTTGCCACGCCGGTGTACCCCGATGCCACGCCCGAGGAAATCATGCATGTGGTCAATAGCGTGCATGTGCAGTTTGTACTGGCCGAAGACCAGGAGCAGGTGGACAAGGCGCTGGATCTGCGTGAGCGTGGTGCGTCGCTGCAGCACATCGTCTACGACAACCCGCGCGGACTGTCGCGCTACACGGCGCCCGGCCTGGTGTCGCTGCAGCAGCTGATGAACGATGGCCACAACCGTTTGCAATCGCAGGCCGGACTGGCACAGCAACTGACCGAGCTGGCCACTCCGGCCGATCCGGCGGTGCTGATCCACTCTTCGGGCACCACCGGCAAGCCCAAGGGCGTTGCGCTGTCCCACCGCAACGTGCTCAGCGGCGTGGCCAATGCGTTCAGGGGACAGTCTTTCGAGTTTGGTGAAGACATTCTGGCCTACCTGCCCATGGCCTGGATCGGCGACTTTGCCATCACCATGGGCGCGGGGGTGGCGCTGCACTTCTCCATCCACATCCCCGAACGGCCCGAGACGGTGCTGCACAACTTGCGAGAGATTGCGCCCACCTTTTACCTGGCCGCGCCCCGCAGCTGGGACAACATGCTGACCCAGGTGCAAGTGCGCATGGAGGACACGACTTGGCTGAAAAAGAAGCTCTACGACTTCTTCATGGCCCATGCCATCTTGTCGGAGAAACGAAAACTGGCAGGTGAGACTCCGAGCACACTGCAGCGCTTGCTGCGCCCATTCGGCGAGTGGCTGGTGACCGGCCCCATCAAAGATCAGCTCGGCATTAGCCGCCTGCGCAATGCCTTTACAGGTGGCGAGGCCATGGGTGAAGACACCTTCGTCTTCTACCGCGCACTGGGCGTGCGCCTTCGTCAGTTCTACGGCCAGACTGAAAGCAGCGCATTCAACGCCATGCAGGCCCCCAACGAGGTGCGGCTGCACACCGTTGGTCGACCATTGCCAGACGTGGAAGTGAAGATCAGTGACAGCGGCGAAATCCTGATCCGCTCGGGCAGCGTGTTCAGCGGCTACCACCAGAATGAGAAGGCGACAGCCGAAACGCTGACTGATGGTTGGTTGCACACCGGCGATGCCGGCTACTTGGAGCCCGATGGTCAACTGGTGGTGCTGGGCCGGGTGTCCGAGGTGGTCTACACCGCAAAGAACGAGCGCTACATCCCCAACTACATCGAGAACCGACTCAAATTCAGCCCCTTCGTGAAAGACGTGGCGGTGCTGGGCAAGGGACGCGACACGCTGGCGGCCATCGTCTGCATCGACAAGGAGCCGGTGGGCCACTGGGCCGAGGTGCGCGGCATTTCCTACATCTCCTACGCCGACCTATCGCAAAAACCCGAGGTCATCGAGCTGCTGACGCAGGCGGTACGCCACGTCAACGAAACCCTGCCCGAGGGCCTGAAGCTGCGCCACTTCGTGAGCCTGCACAAGGAATTCGATGCCGACGACGGCGAGATCACCCGCACCCGCAAGCTGCGCCGCAACGTGGTGGAGGAACGCTACGCACCCATCATCGAAGCCATCTACGGCGGCCAGAAGCAGGTGACGATGCGTGCGCAAATCACCTACGAGACAGGCGAGATCGGCGTGACCGAACGACTGCTGACCGTGAAGGAAGTCTGAACCATGGACCTGATGTATCTCCTCGAACTTGCGGTCAACGGCGGTCTGGCCGGCCTGATGTACGCATTGGTGGCCATGGGCATCGTGCTCATCTACAAGTCATCCTCGGTGCCTAACCTGGCACAAGGCGGTCTGACCATGCTGGGCGCCTACATGGTGCTCGCTTTTGCCAACGGCGTTGGCCTGCCCATGTGGCTGGCCATCCCGGCTGCCATGGCCACCATGTTCCTCGCGGGCATGGGCATCGAACGCGTGGCGCTGCGCCGCCTGGCCGGCCGGCCCATCGTGATGATTCTGATGATGACGCTGGGCATCGACATCTTCATCCGCGCCTCCACCATGACCATCTGGGGAGGCAGCGGCCGCCCGCTGGACATCGGCATCAGCGACGAACCGCTGTTCCTCGGCCCACTGCTGCTCAACCGCGCCTATGTGGTAGGTGCGGTGGTCTCGCTGGTGCTGTTCACCGCCTTCATGCTGTTTTTCCGCACGCGGCGTGGCGTGGTGCTGCGCGCTATCGCCGACGACTACACCGCCTCCTGGTCGGTGGGCATTTCGGTGGAGCGTGGCGTGGCGCTGTCCTGGGCGCTCTCCTCAGTGGTGGCCACCACGGCCGGTGTGTTGTGGGGCTCGGTGCAGACGGTGGACCAGACCCTGGCCATGCTGCTGCTCAAGGGCATCACCGTGGCGGTGCTGGGCGGCATGGACAGCCTGGGCGGCGCCATCCTGGCCGGCCTGCTGTTGGGCATCCTGGAAAGCGTGGCCTCGGGTGTTCTCGACCCCCTGCTGGGAGGCGGCACGCGAGAACTGGTGGTGGCGGCTGTACTGATTCTCACCATCATGATCCGTCCCCACGGCCTCTTCGGTCGCCACGACATCGAAAGGATTTGAACGATGCTGTACCGTCAAGCAGGCATTTTTCACACCCGCTACGCCAGCGACCGGGGGCTGTTCCCCATCCCCTTCGAGCGCAAGGCCATCATCGTCATCCTGCTGATCGCCCTGGCCGCGCCCTGGCTGTTCAGTTCGCTGGTGCTCACCAGCTACCTCAAGCCCTGGCTGATCTGGACGGCTGCCGTGCTGGGTCTCAACCTCATCTTGGGCTGGGCCGGGCAGTTCCACTTCGGCTACGCGGCCATCATGGGCATTGGCGCCTATGCCTCGGTGCACGCGACACGGGCCGGCGTGCCATGGGAGATCGCGGTAGTGCTGGGCGGCATCACCGCGGCCGTTGTGGGTGTGGTGTTCGCGTTCGCGGCGTTGCGCGTCAAGGGCCTGTACCTGGCGCTGTCGACGCTGGCCATGCAGTTCGTGATGGACTGGGTGATCTCGCACGTGCCGGCCATCAGCGGCGGCGTGTCAGCCACACTGCAATCACCACCCATGAAGCTGCTGGGCCAGGCCGTCACGTCCGAGGCGGGCATCTACTACGTGGTGTTGGCCTGGGTGATCTTTGTCACGGTGTTCATGCTCAACCTTCGCCGCACCGCCCTAGGCCGCGCCCTGGTGGCCGTGCGCGAGAAGGACTTTGCCGCTGCGGTGATCGGGGTGCAAAGCTTCTACTTCAAGCTGGTGGCCTTCGCCACCTCGGCCTTCATTGGCGGCGTCAGCGGTTCGCTCCTGATCTTCGGCTTCTACAAGGCGGTCACACCCGAGCAGTTTGCGGTCAACGTCTCCATCGAGCTGCTGGCCATGGTCATCGTGGGCGGCCTGGGCAGCATCATCGGCAGCTTCTTCGGCACCGCCTTCATCCTGCTACTGCCGGGGCAGATGAACACCTTCATTGCCTGGATCGCCAAGGTCTTCGGTCTGGACATCGGCGTCGAAACCCTGGCCCACATCCCGCACATGGTCTACGGTGCCACCATCATCGCGGTGCTGCTCATCGAGCCGATGGGACTGGGCAAGATGTACGGCAACGTGCGCAACTACCTGCTGGTCTGGCCCTTTGGCTACGCACGCAAGTGAGGCGAGTACCATGAACAACGACTACCCCATCCTCTCGCTCAACAACATCGAGGTCATTTACGACAAGGTGGCCTTGGCCATTAAGGGCGTGTCGGTCGAGGTGCCGCAAGGCGGCATGGTGGCCCTATTGGGTGCCAACGGCGCCGGCAAGAGCACCACGCTCAAGTCCATCAGCGGCCTGCTGGTGCCCGAGCGCGGCGAGGTCACGCGCGGCGACATCCGCTTCATGGATCAGGACATCGCCGGCCTGGCGCCACAGGCGCGGGTCAAGCGCGGCATCGTGCAGGTGCTGGAGGGCCGGCGCGTGTTCGAACACCTCACCCCCGACGAGAACCTTGTGGCCGCCTCAGCGGTGGTGGGCAGTTCGCGCGCCGACATGAACCGCAACCGCGACATGGTCTACGCCTACTTCCCGCGCCTGCACCAGCGGCGCACTGCACAGTCGGGCTTTCTCTCAGGCGGCGAGCAGCAGATGCTGGCCATTGGCCGCGCCCTCATGACGCGGCCCAAGCTGTTGATGCTGGACGAACCCAGCCTGGGCCTGGCGCCCTTTCTGGTGGCCGAGATCTTTGACATCGTCAAACGCATCAACCAGCAGGAGGGCCTGTCGGTGCTGCTGGTCGAGCAGAACGCCATCGCCGCGCTGGAGGTGGTCTCGCACGGTTATCTGCTGGAAAACGGCCGCATCGTGATGCACGACAGCGCCGAGGCGATGAAGAAGAACCCCGACATCCAGGAGTTCTACCTGGGTGGCGCCGAGGGCAAGAATTTCCACGACATCAAACACTACAGCCGACGCAAGCGCTGGCTGAGCTGAAAGATCACCACCGCAGTCCCAGGCATGCGCGTACTTGGTGCCTATTGGACGTTTCAATCCACCGTACGCAGGAGACATTCGATGAAACGAGCTTTGCTATCCACCCTCTCAGGTGTCGCCCTGCTGCTGGGCGCGTCCGCGGCGTCGGCGCAGCAAGCGCCGGTCAAGTTTGGCCTGTGCTACGACCTGAGCAAGGCCTACACCTTCGTCACGCCGCAGATCGTGCAGGCTGCCAAGGACTACGCGGACATCCTCAACGCCAAGGGTGGCCTGGAGGGGAGCCCCATCGAGATCGTCGTGCAGGACCACGGCAACGAACCACAGCGCGGAATCGAGTGCTACGAGAAGCTAAAGCGCGAAGGCGTGATGATCTTCGACACCTTGTCCACACCGGTTTCGCGTGCCATGCTTCCACGCGCCATGGCCGACGGCAACATCATGCTGCAGTCCTTCGTGGGCCGGGGCGACGCCATCGACGGCGACGTGTTCAAGTGGGTTTTCCCCATCGGCCCGACCTACTGGGGCCAGATGGCCAACAACATCCAGTACATCAAGAACCAAAACAAAGGCAGTCTCAAGGGCGTCAAGGTTGGTTTCATATACCCCGACTACGCCTTTGGCCAGGAGCCCATCCCCATCCTCAAAACACTGGCTGAGAAAGAGGGCTTCGAGCTGAACCTATTTCCCAACCCGATGCCCGGGCGAGACCAGGCTGCGGTGTGGACACAGATCCGTCGCTTCAACCCCGACTGGGTGATCACCTGGAACCTATCGGCCATGCACGTGGTGGCGGCGCGCGAAATGAAGCGCAACGGCGTCCCCATGGACAAGCTGATCAGCGTGAATTGGCTCAATGAAGTGGACATTGCCAACATCGGTGCTGCGGAAGCCAAAGGCATGAAGCGTGGCACCAACGTCGCCGGTGGGCAGGACCACGCGTTGATCAAGCAGATTGTGGCCGACCTCTACGACAAGGGAAAAGGCAACGGCGACCGCAAGAACCTGCAGGATGTGTACTACAACACCGGCCTGGCCATTTTCTCGGTGGCGTTTGAAGGCGTACGCAATGGGCTCAAGGCGGGCCGACCGCTGACACCGGCCAAGATCAAGACCGGTCTTGAGAATCTGCGCAACTTCGACGCCAACGGACTGATGGCCCCAGTGACCGTGACCGCCCAAGACCACGGTGGCGGCGGCAAGACCCGCATCGATATGTGGGACGGCGCCAAGTGGGTGCCGCAGTCCGACTGGATCTCGGCCTACAACGATGTGGTTTGGGAAGTGATCAAGAAGGAATCGGCCGAGTTCGCCAAGACCAACAAGTGAGCAAGATCGAGGGCTGTCTCGGCACGGGGTAGTCCGTGGTCATTCGGTGAGCTCTCGCCGTCGCCATCGGATACCACGGGCAGCCCACGTTGCACGGGCCGTTGAGGCCGCCGCAGGGGTTGCTGGGTATGGATAACTTCCGGATTGAGGTTTAACTACCTATTGAGACTTCGAAGCTGCATGCAAATCCAGACCCTTCAACTTGCGACCGATAGCCCGCAAGTTGGCGGGTTGCAGTGCCCAGCACACAGGAATCACCCGAAACACAAAAAAATCAAACACTAGTTTGTCTAACTACCGTTAGGCCGTTAAACTATTGACAAAGCAATGTTGCGCGCGAATGCGCCAGGAGTAAATATGGATCTCGATCTGAAGGGCAAATCAATCATCGTCACCGGGGGTGGCTCCAACATCGGACGGGGCATCGTGCTGGCATTCGCCGCTGAGGGCGCGAATATCACCATCGGCGACATCGACACCGAACAAGCGCAGAAAACGGCCGACTTCGCCATGCAGCTGGGCGCGGCTTCCACCCAGGTAGTGAAGACCGACGTCACTCAACTTGACCAGGTGCAGGCCATGTTCAAGACCGCTGTGGACAAGTTCGGCGGCGTTGATGTGCTGGTGAACAACGTGGGCTGGGATCAACTGATGTTCTTTACGCAAACGACCCCCGAGTTCTGGCAAAAGGTCATCCAGATCAACTATGTGGGGGTCCTGAACTGCACTAAGACAGCGCTGGAAGTGATGATTCCGCGCAACGCCGGCGCCATCGTTTCGATCAGCTCCGATGCCAGCCGTCAGGGCGAGCCGCGCGAAGCAGTCTATGGCGGCGTTAAGGCAGCAATCAACAGCTTCATGAAAACCGTGGCCAAGGAAAACGGTCGCTACGGCATCCGCTGCAACGTGGTCTGTCCCGGCGTGACGATCCCAAGCACCTTGGACGAAGTGGGCGGAAGCAGCATGTGGGTCGACGCCGGCAGCATGTTCTCGCCCGAGCAACTCGAAAAAGTCACCAAGTCACTGCCGCTGCGCAAGGTAGGCCGTCCGCAGGATATCGCCAATGCCGTCGCCTTCCTTTCGTCGAGCAAGGTCGCCGGACACGTGACCGGGCAAGTCCTCTCCGTCTCCGGTGGCTACAGCATGATCGGCTGAACGGCTTGCGGTAGTTGCCAACCGACAACTTAACCCAGAAAACTCAAGATGATTTTCGAAGACATCCTGTACGAAGAGCGTGACTCGACCGCCTACATCTCCATCAACCGGCCGCAGGTGATGAATGCATTTCGGGGCCGAACCATGGATGAACTGCTCCATGCCATCCTGAAGGCTGGCTGGGACAAAAAAATTGCCTCAATCGTCCTTTCGGGTACAGGGGACCGCGCATTCTGCACTGGCGGTGACCAGTCGGCGCACGCAGGCCAGTACGACGGACGCGGCACGATTGGCTTGCCGGTCGAAGAAGTACACAGCGCCATCCGAGACGTGCCCAAGCCGGTGATTGCCCGCGTACAGGGCTACGCGATCGGCGGCGGCAACGTGCTGGCCACCCTGTGCGACATGACCATCGCATCCGAGAAAGCCGTGTTCGGCCAGGTTGGCCCGAAGGTCGGCTCGGTCGATCCTGGTTGGGGAACAGCGTATCTTGCACATGTCGTCGGCGAGAAAAAGGCGCGCGAAATCTGGTATCTGTGTCGACGTTACACAGCGCAGGAGGCGTTGGCGATGGGACTTTGCAACACCGTTGTTCCGCACGAGCAGCTCGATGCCGAAGTCGCACGCTGGTGCAGCGAGATCGTTGACAAGAGTCCGACCGCACTGGCCATCGCCAAACGCTCATTCAACGCTTCCACCGAGCACATTCGGGGCATTGGCAGTCTCGGCCTCCAGGCGCTGAGCCTGTACTATGACACTGCGGAGTCCAAAGAAGGCGTACGCGCCTTCCTGGAGAAACGCCAGCCAGACTTCCGGCAATGGACTGGTGACAGCAAATGAGCCAGAACAGACACCTCAGGCAGGGAGCACGCAGGGCAGACAGCGAGTAAGTGCGCGGGAACACGCTGCTAAACTCGGTCTGTTCAGCCTAACTAACAACCGAAATGACCATCAAACCACGTGCTGATGTCGCCTCCAGCAGCGCCGAAGCAGCGGACACCCGCGAGCGCATACTACTCGAAGCCGCGCGACTGCTCCGGCACCATGGGTATGCCGCCACCACCCTGCGAGAGATTGCCGACGCGGCCGGCGTCAAAGCCGGCAGCATCTATTACCACTTCGAATCAAAGGAGGAGATCCTCGTCGAAGTCTTGGACAAAGGCATCACCATCGTCGCCGATGCTGTTCGCACCCGTATCGAGGCGCTACCAGCGAACGCAAGCTGGCGTGACCGCATCGCGGCAGGCATCGAAGGCCACCTGTGGGGAATGCTCCACTATGGTGACTTCACCTCCGCCAACATCCGCATATATGGCCAGATACCTACCAGCGCAAAGAATCACCACAAGATAGTCCGCCGGGCTTATGCGGACTACTGGGACCGCCTGTTCGAATCGGCACTGGCCAGCGGCGAGTTGCGTCAAGACACCGGCTTGGCCATGATTCGACTTTTCGTGATCGGCGCGTTGAACTGGACCGTGGAGTGGTACAACCCCCAGCGCGGTTCATTCCAGGACTTCGCGCGCCAAATCACAGCGATCGTGTTCGATGGAATCCTCACCCATGACAAGGTATGACATGACACGCCATTTCGGGCGGACATTGCCGGCCGCTTCGGTAGATCAAGCTGCACACCCGAGCCTGACAGCAACCGTCAGCGTGCCGCCTGCGGTGGAGCCGCGTGGCTTGTTGCTCCGTTGCGTCAAGGGACTCGCGGTCCGTGAAGCCTGCAACAGGAGTGGGGCATGACGGTGAAGGAAGGCTGGCGCGGCCGGTTCTATGAAGACTTCGAAGTGGACGACGAGTATCGACATGCCCTCGGGCGCACCCTCACCCCGCAGGACAACATCTGGTTCACGCTGCTGACGCAAAACACGGCACCTCTGCACTTCGATGCCCACTACGCGGCCCAGACGGAGTTCGGTCGGCCCCTCGTCAACTCTTGTCTCACGCTCGCCCTCGTGACCGGCCAGACGGTGAGCGATGTCTCGCAGAACGTCATGGCCAACCTCGGGTGGGATGAAGTCCGTCTGCCTCATCCTGTGTTCGAAGGCGACACGATCTACTCGCGCTCCACGGTGCTTGACAAGCGCGAGTCGCGGTCGCGCCCCCACGTCGGCGTGGTGACGGTGCGTACCGAGGGCTACAACCAGGACGGCACCATTGTCTGCGCGTTCAAGCGCACGGTATTGGTTTACAAGCGCGACGGTGCACCACGCACCGCTCCGCCATTGCCGGTCCGCAGCGGCCCCTGAACCGCCGTTTTCAACAACTTGGGCCCCACAAGGCCCCAAACTTTTCAGATTCTTTCCGTATGACGCCATCCTCCCTGATCGAGCAATACGGCCCCCGTGAAACGATGGAATACGACGTGGTCGTGGTCGGCGGCGGCCCAGGCGGGCTGGCTACCGCCATCCGGCTGAAACAGCTCGCCGCCGACAAGGGCACGGAACTCTCGGTGGTGGTGCTCGAAAAAGGCTCCGAGCCCGGCGCGCACATTTTGAGCGGCGCGCTGATGGACCCCCGTGCGATCACCGAGCTGTTTCCCACCTGGAAAAAGCTGGGCGCGCCCTTGACGCAGCCGGTCACCGGCGACGAGATGCTGTTTCTCAGCCAAACCGGCAAGCTCGGCACACCGCAATTCTTGATTCCCAAAAGCCTGCACAACGAGGGCAACTACGTCATCAGCCTGGGCAATGTGGTGCGCTGGCTGGGTCAGCAGGCCGAAGCGCTGGGGGTCGAAATCTTCCCGGGCTTTTCCGCTGCAGAAGTGCTTTACAACGAGGACGGCTCGGTCAAAGGTGTGGCCACCGGCAACTTGGGTATTGGCAAGGACGGCCAGCCCAGCGACAGTTTTCAGCTTGGCATGGAACTGCACGGCAAGTACACAATTTTTGCCGAAGGCTCACGCGGCCACCTGGGCCGACAACTGATTGAAAAATTCAAACTCGATGCCGGCAAGGACCCGCAGACTTACGCACTCGGCATCAAGGAACTCTGGGAGATTGACCCGACCAAGGCAAAACCGGGCCACGTTGTGCATTCTCTGGGCTGGCCCATGGACAACCAGACTTACGGCGGTGGCTTTCTGTATCACCTCGAAGGCAACAAGGTCACGCTGGGCTTCATCACCGGCCTGGAGTACAGCAATCCGTGGTTGAGCCCGTTTGATGAGATGCAGCGCTGGAAAACGCATCCCGCGATTCGCCAGTACCTCGAAGGCGGCAAACGTATCAGCTATGGCGCCCGCGCCATCACCTGCGGTGGCCTGATGAGCCTGCCCAAAACCGTGTTCCCCGGCGGTGCACTGGTGGGCTGCGAAGCGGGCTTTCTCAACTTTGCGCGCATCAAGGGCAGCCACGCCGCCATGAAAACCGGCATGCTTGCGGCGGAAGCGGCGTATGCAGCGGTGACGGGTGGCCGCCAACACGATGAACTCACTGCCTACCCCGAAGCTTTTAAAAAGAGCTGGCTGTTTGAAGAACTGGATGCTTCGCGCAACACCAAGCAGTGGATGAAGAAAGGCCTGTACCTGTCATCCATCATGAACGGCATCGAGTTGTGGCTGCTGCCCAAACTCGGTTTCAAAGCGCCGCCCTGGACTGTTCACAACCGCGTGCCCGACCATGCCAAGCTCAAACCCGCGGCCCAGTGCCGGCAAATCGTCTATCCCAAGCCCGACAACAAAATCAGCTTTGACCGCCTGAGTTCGGTGTTTGTCTCCAATACCAACCACGAAGAGCAGCAACCCGCACACCTGACCCTCAAGGACGCCAGTGTGCCGGTTAGCGTCAACCTGGCCACCTATGCCGGGCCGGAGTCGCGCTACTGCCCTGCCGGCGTCTATGAGTTTGTCAAAAACCCGGACGATACCGATCGCCTGCAGATCAATGCGCAGAACTGCGTACATTGCAAGACCTGCGACATCAAGGACCCGAAGCAAAACATCGTCTGGGTCACGCCAGAAGGCGGCGGCGGGCCGAATTACAGCGCCATGTAGCCGATCAATAACGAACCGCCGGCAGGGGCCCTGGGAAAGAGTCTTTGATCACAACCGGTGGCTCGTTACCAGTTCAGGGATTTCCCTAGTTGAGCAGATACCTAACTACCGTTAGATTTAAGGCATCGACAGGGGGCAATGCGTGTCTTACCTGACAAGGAAACACAAGACAGGCATCCACCCTGCCCCGACGCAGCCCACACAGGAAAAACCTTGCAAAGACTCACTGCGCCTTCGACCTATGCCCTAGACGCCAAAGGCAATGACCGCGACCGTTGCCCCGGCCCGGAGGGGTGGAGGGGCGGCTCGATGCCCACTCCCCCGCAGCGTGGCGCACGGAGCAAACTGCCATGCTGAATCTCACGAATGTTCAGATCGTTTACGACAACACCATCGAAGCGGTAAGAGAAGCGTCGTTGTCGGTCGGCAAGGGCAGCATCGTCGCGCTGTTGGGTTCCAACGGGGCAGGCAAATCGACCACGCTCAAAGGCATTTGCGGCGTGCTTTACCCGGAAGATGGCGAAATCAAGGGCGGCCAGATCATCTTCGAAGGTCGTCCACTTGCCGGGTTGCCGCCGGACGAGATTGTGCGCACGGGTGCGGTGATGGTGCCCGAGGGGCGCCGCCTTTTCGACCAGTTGACGGTCGAGGAAAACCTCGTGATGGGTGGCTACACGCGAAGCCGGGCCGACGCCAAACGCCAGATCGACATGGTGTACAGCCTGTTCCCGCGACTGGTGAACAAACGCACCACGGTGTCGGGCTATCTTTCGGGCGGCGAGCAGCAGATGGTAGCCATCGGTCGCGCCCTTATGTCGGCCCCGAAGCTACTGATGCTCGACGAGCCGACGCTCGGCCTTGCACCTCAAATCACAGAAGAGATATTCGAGATCGTCGCCCGCCTCTGCCGTCAGGACGGCATGGGCATTCTCCTGGTAGAGCAGAACGCGCAGATGGCACTGGCCATCGCCGACTACGGTTACATCATGGAAAATGGCCGCGTAGTGCTTGATGGCCCGGCAGACAAGATGCTGCGCAATGAAGACGTGCGCGAGTTCTACCTGGGCTTCGGCGAGGGCGGATCGCGCAAGAACATGCGCGACGTCAAACACTACAAGCGGCGCAAACGCTGGCTGTCCTGAGAAGCATCATGAACGACGATTTGCTGAGGGTCGAAACCCTGTCCAAGCGCTTCGGCGGCGTCGAGGCCGTGGCCGGCGTCAGCTTTCACGTCAAGCGCGGCGAGATCTATTCGCTGATCGGCCCCAACGGGGCCGGCAAGACGACAACGTTCAACATGATCAGCAGTGTGGTCAAGCCCAGCAGCGGCACGGTGCATTTCGACGGCCACGACATCACGGGTGTGCCCGCGCATCGTCTGGCCGCCATCGGCATCGGCCGAACTTTCCAGAACCTGGCAGTATTCAAGCATGCCAGCGTGGTGGACAACCTTCTGGTAGGTCGCCATTGCCACATGGCCACGAATGTGCTGGATGCCTCTTGGTTCTTCGGGCGGGCGCGGCGCGAGGAAATGGAGCACCGCCGCAAGGTCGAGGAGATCATCGATTTTCTGGAAATCGAGGAGGTCCGCAACATGCCGGTGGGCACCTTGTCCTACGGGCTTCAAAAGCGGGTCGAACTCGGGCGCGCACTGGCCACGCAACCCAAGCTGCTGCTGCTGGACGAAATGGTGTCGGGAATGAACAGCGAAGAAACCGAAGACATTGCCCGCTTCGTGCTCGACATCCGCGACGAGCTCGGGATCTCGGTGCTGATGGTCGAGCATGACATGGGCATCGTGATGGACATCTCCGACCGTATCTGTGTGCTCAACTTCGGGCGCAAGATCGGCGAAGGCACGCCCGCCGAGATATCGGCCAACCCGGCGGTGATCGACGCCTACCTGGGCAGCAAAACAAAGGAGGTTGCGTGATCTACGCCCTGGACGCCAAGCTGCGCGACGGCAACGCCACCCTCCCCCAACTCTTGCAGCATTGGGCGCAGAGCACTCCGGATTCGCTGGCCTTTCGAGAAAAGGACTACGGCATCTGGAACCGGATGACCTGGCAGCACTATTTCGAAACGGCGCGCCGCTTCGCCCTGGGACTGAAGTCCCTGGGCTTCGACAAGGGCGACCGGCTGGCCATCGCCAGCGAGGACAGCCCGGAGTGGATGTTCGCCGACCTGGCCACGCAGGCCATCGGCGGCGTGGTGGTGGGGATCTATCCCACCAATCCGTGGCCGGAACTACAGTACATCGTGCATCACTCGAACAGCAAGTTCGTGGTCTGCGGCGACCAGGAGCAGGTGGACAAGGTGCTCGATGCGATGGACAAGCACGCGACCGGTTTGCCCGATGTGGTAAAGATCATCTGCGCCGACATGAAAGGCATGCGCGGCTACAAGCTCGACAAGCTGATGTCGTTCGAGGATGTACTCGAACTCGGCGACCAGTACTTTGCATCGTCGCCCGAGAACGCGAGAGCATTTGATCGTGCCATTGAGCAAACCCAGCCCGACGACACATGCATGCTCGTCTACACCTCGGGAACCACCGGACCCCCAAAGGGCGCAATGCTCTCACACCGCAACCTGATCGTCACGGTGGACAAGCTCAAGACCCATTTCAGGCTGGACCGTCACAACTACGAGGTGGTGTGCTACCTGCCGCTGTGCCACGTGGCGGAACGCGCCTTCTCGACCGTTTTGCACCTGCTCACTGGCGGCGTGGTCAACTACGCCGAATCGATCGACACCGTCGCCGTCAATTTGCGCGAGATTGCGCCCACGGTGTTTCTGGGCGTGCCGCGCATCTGGGAGAAATTGCAGCAAGGCATTCTGATCCGCATGCAGGACGCCTCGCGCTTTCAACGCTGGGCCTTCTCGCGCTGCATGGCGGCCGGACAGCGGCTGTTCGAGCGCGTCGAGGCACGAGGAGGACGGCGCTCACTCTCCGACCGGCTGCAGTTCTTCCTGCTCTGGCTGGTGATGTTTCGCAACCTGCAAAAGTTCATCGGTCTGGACCGCATGCGCTGCGGGTTCTGCGGCGGCGCCAGCGTCTCGCCCGAAGTGCTGAAGTTTTTCCGCGTCCTCGGTCTTCCGGTGTTCCAGGTGTACGGCATGACCGAGTCCGGGGGGGTGGTCTTCTTCCAGCATGAAAAAGCGGCCAGGCTGGGCGCCACCGGACTGCCGATCGACAGCCTGAACTGGAAGATCGCCGACGACGGCGAGCTGATCGTCAAGCACCCCGCCGTGTTCAAGGGCTATCTCCACGACGATGGCGCCACCGCCAAGACCGTGGTCGATGGCTGGCTGCACACCGGCGACATCGTGGCACTCGCCGACAACGGCGAACTGATGATCCTCGACCGCAAGAAGGCCATCATCATCACCAGCGGGGGAAAGAACATCGCCCCGTCCGAAATCGAGAACGCACTCAAGGACAGCCTGTACGTGCGCGAAGCCATCATTCTGGGCGACGGCCGCCATTTTCTGTCCGCGCTGATCCAGATCGACTACGAAACGGTGGGCAAGTGGGCACAGGAGCGCAAGCTGGCCTACACCACCTACAAGAGCCTGGCCTTGCTGCCCGAGGTGCGCGAGCTGATCGACGAAGACGTCAAGCGCGTCAACAAACTGTTTGCGCGAGTCGAAAATATCCGCAAGTTCCTGATCCTGGAAAAGGAACTCGACCACGATGACGGTGAACTCACCGCCACCCAGAAAGTGCGCCGCAACGTGATCGAAAAGACTTTTTCTCGCGAGATCGCGATCATTTACGGCGGGGGAACTGCCTGATGGACTATTTTCTTCAGCTGCTCATTTCCGGTATGGCCGTCGGTCTGATCTATGGCTTCATCGGCATGGGCTTTGCGATGATCTACCGCGCCACCGGCGTGGTGAACTTCGCCCAGGGCGAGATGATGATGCTGGTGTCCTACATCGCATTCACCCTGGCGGGCACCTTGCACTTTGGCTTCTGGCCGATGCTCGCGGCAACGGTGGCGATCTCGGTACTGATCGGTCTGGTGGTCGAGGTTTTGCTGATCCGGCCCATGCTCGGCCAGCCGGTCTTTTCGACGGTGATGGTGACCATCGGGCTGGCCGTGATTCTGCGCTCGGTAGTCGTGCTCATCTGGGGCGCCGACCCGATGCCGCTGAATACAGGCCTGTCCACCGAAGTCATCAGGATCGGGCCGGCCGGTCTGTACCCGGCACAACTCTACGCCTTGGGACTCATGGCCGCGGTGCTGGTCGGTCTTTGGGCCTTCTTCCGCTATTCACGGGTCGGCATCGCGATGCGCGCGACCGCCAACCTGCAGACCGCGGCGCTGCTGATGGGGATCAATGTCAAGCGCATTTTCGCGCTGTCGTGGGCCCTGTCGGCCGGTCTCGCCGCCATTGCCGGTGTGCTGATCGGCGTCATCTACGACGTCAATCCCGGCATGTGGACAACGGGTCTGCGCAGCTTTCCGGCGGTGATTCTCGGCGGACTGGACTCGGTGTTCGGTGCCGCGCTGGGTGGCGTTCTGATCGGCGTCGTCGAAAACCTGTCCGAAGGTTACATTGGCCGCGGCATGAAAGAAATCGCCGGTTTTGTCCTTATTCTCGTCGTCCTCATGGTCAGACCCTACGGCCTGTTCGGCAAACCTGATATCGAGCGTGTCTGATGCGTAGCGGAAATTTCAAGCAAAACTATCGGGAACTGCTGGCACTGACCGACTCGGTCGCTGTCGTCTTCTGGTCATGTGTGCTGGTGGCGTTCCTGCTCGCTGCGCCGCTGGTGTTGCCCACGTACTACGTATCTGTGCTGCTGCTGCTGCTGATCACGGCGGTGGGGGTGCTGGGCCTCAATCTGCTGACCGGCACCACCGGGCTGATCTCGCTCGGGCACTCCGGGTTTCTGGCGGTCGGCGCCTACACGGCCGGCATCGTGGCCGGCAAGCTGGGTTGGTCAATGCTGCCAGCTATATTGGTCGGCGGCCTGAGCGCAGCCATCGCAGGCGTCATCGTGGGCATACCGTCACTGCGGCTCAAGGGCCTGTACCTGGCCATCACGACGATGGCCTTCGCCGTGATCATCAACCATCTGATTCTCAATGGCGGCACCCTCACAGGGGGGTCGGAAGGCCTGACGGTCCCACAGCCCTCATTGTTCGGCCGCCCACTTGGCGCAGAGCGCGGCTACTACTACGTGGTTCTCGCATTCTTGGTGGTGTTCACCTTCATTACCCTGAACATCCTACGCAGTCGCATCGGCCGGGCTTTCCTGGCCATTCGAGAGCATGACATCGCCGCCAAGGCGATGGGCGTCAACCTGATCCGCTACAAGTTGCTGGCGTTCATGATCAGCGCTTTCTACACGGGAATCGCTGGCGGATTGCTGGCGTTTTACACACGCTACCTGAATGTCGACAGCTTCAGCCTGCTGATATCGATCGAGGCACTCTCGATGCTCATCGTCGGTGGACTCGGCACGGTGGCCGGAGCCTTGCTTGGTACTGCTTTTATCGTCTTGCTGAATGAAGGATTGGGTTTCGTGTTCGGCATGATCGGCGCCAGCTTAGGCGGGGCGGGCTCCACTGCCGCCTACGAAATCAAAGGCGTGATATACGGGCTCGCGATCGTGCTGTTCCTGCGTTTTGAACCCGACGGGTTGGTGGGACGCTGGCGCGACATCAAGCACTATTGGACCAACTGGCCATTCCGTTTTTAAGCACTGCTGCAAATGCTCAAAGGAAAACCGGAAATGCGAAAAATCCACACGTTGGCCATCCGCTATTCCCTTGGTAGCGCTCATGCAGCCGATCCAGTTGTGACCAGCGAAAAAGTGCTTGGTGCGGTGATTCCGCTCAGCGAGGCAAGCAACTCGTGGAAGCGACCCTTGTCGCCTGTGGCAACAACCCGTCGCGGGCCTGCGTGGTCAAGAAGTTGCAGCGAACGAAAAACTTCAACCGCGACGGGATCATGGTGCCGCTCACGTTTGGACCCAGTATCCGCCAGTCAGGCCCGCGCCCCATCCTGCTGAAGGCTAACGTGTCCATCGGCAAGTTCGAACGTGCATCCGATTTTCTCGTCGAGCAATGAGCTCCATCCACGTCTCACCCATTGATAGAGGAGTACCTTTCATGATTCAAAAACTCAACAGACTCGCGGTCGCCAGCCTGATCGGCATGGCGGTCGGCCTTGCCGCAACACCGGTGGCCGCGGAACCTGGCGTGACCGACACCAAGATCGTTCTCGGCTCGGTGACACCCGTCAGCGGGCCGGCAAGCCTGCTGGGCAAGGCCCACATGCTTGCCTTGCGGGCGTGGGAACAAGATGTTAACGCTCGCGGGGGCATCAACGGCCGCAAGGTGGATATCCGCCAGGACGATGACGGCTACGTGCCACAGCGGGCCTTGCAAAGTGTCAAGAAACTGGTCGAGGTCGAGAACATCTTCGGGCTTATCGGCACCTCGGGGTCGGCAATGCTACAGGCGATGCTCCCCTACATCAACGAGCAGCAGATCCCGACGATCAACGCCATGGCGGTGGCGGCAGCGCATTTCACACCACCCAACAAGACCGTGTTCGTGGTCGGGCCCACCTACTGCCAAGAAGTCAGCACCGCGATGAAGTCCATGGTGGCGAGCAAGAAGCTGCAGAAGGAGAAGTTCGCGATCGTCTACCAAGACGACGAGTTCGGCAGCGACGTGCGTTGTGGCTACCAGAAGGCCGTCAAGGAACTCGGGCTCAACAGCGTGTCCGATATCTCCTTCAAACGCGGCACCAAGGATTTCTCGGCCGAGATGCTCAGCCTGAAGCAGGCCGGAGCGACCTTCCTCTTGTCGGGTGGCGTGGTGGCCGAGCACTCAGCGCTGATGAAGGAAGCTGCCAAAAACCAGATGCCGCTGACCATTCTGGCGGTGCACTCGGCCCACCTGACCCCGGTGCAGGCGCTCGCCGGCGCCGCTGGAGACGGCTACTTCGTCGCCGACTACGTGCCGCCTCTGACAGACCTGTCTGTCCCGGGAATGGCCAAATTCATGGGACTGGCCCAGAAGTACCTTTCATCAGACGAGCTGAAATCGCTCAACCGCTACTCCATCACGGCCTACGTTGGCGCGCTGTTGATGGAAGATGCCATCAAGCGCTGTGGCAAGGCATTGACGCGCGCCTGCGTGGTCGACAAGCTCGAAGCGACAAAAAACTTCAGCACAGATGGCTTGGCATCACCGATCAGCTTCGCAGCCGGCGTTCGGCACTCACCAAGCAGTATTCTGGTATTGCGCTCAGATGCCAAGAATGCCCGGTTTGAGCGTGTGTCCGAGCCCCTGCCGGTGCTTGACTGATACCTGCGTCGCCATTGACCTGTCCTCATATGCCGGTATTCCAAAAAGTTCTGATCGCCAACCGAGGGGAAATCGCGCTGCGAATTCACCGCAGCCTGAAGGCCATGGGGCTTTCCACCGTGGTTGCTCACCATGCGGTGGATGCCGGTAGTCCGGCTGTACTCGAAGCCGACCAGGCCGTCGAGCTGCACGGTGCGACGCCGGTGGCAGCCTACCTCGACATCGCCCAAATCGTCGAAGCTTGCCGCAGCACGGGGGCGCAGGCGGTACACCCCGGCTACGGCTTCTTGTCCGAGAACGCGGATTTTGCCCGTGCTCTGATGCAGGCAGGCATCGTGTTCATCGGGCCGCGTGCCGACACCATTGAGCTGATGGGTGACAAGGTGCGTGCCCGCAACTTTGTGGCCGAACGCGGATTTCCCGTAGCGCCTGGCGCGATCGAGGACAAGGACCCGGCGACTTTTCTTGAACGCGCCCGCCAGGTGGGCTCTCCGCTGCTGATCAAGCCTTCGGCAGGTGGTGGCGGCAAGGGCATGCGCATCGTGCGCGACCTGGCCCAGCTCGAGGCCGAGGTTGCCACCGCGCGTCGCGAGGGCGAGCGCTACTTTGGCGACGGCCGCCTGTTCGTCGAACGCTACGTCGAGCGCCCGCGCCACATCGAGGTGCAGGTGCTGGGCGATGAATCCGGCCAGGTTGTCCACCTGTGGGAGCGCGAATGTTCGGTGCAGCGGCGCTTTCAGAAGATCATCGAGGAAACCCCCTCGCCCGCGCTGACCGGCAAGCAGCGGCTCGATATCTGCGAGGCTGCGGCGGGCATTGCCCGCGCATGCGGCTACCGCGGCGCCGGTACCGTTGAATTCATCTATGGCGCCGGTGGCGAGTTCTATTTTCTGGAGATGAACACACGGCTGCAGGTCGAGCACCCGGTGACCGAGATGGTCACGGGCATCGACCTGGTGCGCGAGCAGGTGCGGGTGGCGCGCGGCGAGCCACTGGCCTTCGCCCAGTCCGATATCGCGCAGCAAGGCCATGCCATTGAGTGCCGGCTCTATGCCGAGGACGCGGCGCATGACTTCCGCCCAGCCATCGGCAAAGTCCTGCGATGGCAAGCACCTGCGGGGCCTGGCGTGCGCGTCGACTCAGGCGTGCGCGAAGGCCAGGCCGTGACCGCCGCCTTTGACCCGATGATCGCCAAAATCATCTGCCACGGCGCCACGCGCGACGAGGCCATCGCGCGTTCAGTGCGTGCGCTGCAGGACACCGTGCTGTTGGGCCTGACCACCAATGCACGCTACCTAACCCGTGTTCTGCTGCACCCCGAATTCGTGGAAGGCCGAGCCGACACCGGCATGCTGATGCGCTGCGCCGACGAGCTGCGCGCCGCACCTCAGAGCGAGGCCGACACCGACATGGCCATCGTCGCGGCTGTGCTGTCTGATCGCGAGTTGCTGCGCTCGGTGCGCAGCGTGCCCTCGATGCATGCCGCAATGGGTGCCTGGAGGAATTGACGATGCGCCGACGCTACCTGATAGACGGACAAACCCATGACGTTGTGGTAACCCGCAGCATCCATGGAGGATTTTCCATTGTGCGAGACGGTCGTCGCATTGACGCGCGCGCCGAAGGCCTGCCCGACGGCCGCCAGCGCTTCCACATCGACGGACAGGAACACGCTGTCTGGGTCGCTTGCAGTGAAAAGTCGGTTTTCTTGCACAGCAACCTCAGCGGCGCCATCGAGATCGAGACGGTGGACGCCGCGGGTGGTGCCGGACAAGCCCGCACCGGCGCGTCCGACACACTGGTCGCACCGATGCCCGGGACCGTCATCGCCGTCCAGGTGTGCGAGGGCGACATGGTGAACGCCGGCCAGCCGCTGATGGTGATCGAGAGCATGAAGCTCGAAACCACGCTGTTCGCGCCCCGCGAGGCGCGCATACAGGCCGTGCATTTTGGCGTTGGCGCCACCTTCGGCCTCAAGGCAATTTTGTTGACGCTGGCCGACGCCTGAGCCCCAACACGTTTGACTCACACCATGAAACGCATCGAATCCCGCATCGACACTTCGTCCCCGGCGTACCGTGGCAACTACAAGGCAATGACAGCCATTGTCGCGAAGTACCGTGAGCGCATGCAGATCACCCGCCACCAGCGCCCGGCGCACGAGATCAAGCGTGTACGCGATCAGGGCAAGCTGCTGGTGCGCGAGCGCCTGGATCTGCTGCTCGACCCCGGCACGCCCTTCCTCGAATTCTCGGCCCTGGCTGCCTGCGATGACTACAACGGCGAGGTGCCGGGCGCCAACGTCGTCACCGGCCTGGGTGTGGTCAGTGGCCGCGAAGTGCTGATCCACGCCGACGACTCCAGCGTCAAGGGCGGCGTCTGGTACACCCTGACGCCGCGCAAGCTCAGCCGCCTGCTCGACATCGCGCTGGAAAACCATTTGCCGGTGATCCACCTGTGCGACAGCGGCGGCGCCTTTCTCGAAGAACTCTCGGGCGTTTACATCGAGGGCGGCAAGGTTTTCCGCAACCAGTGCCTGCTGTCGAAAGCCAACGTACCGCAGGTTGCCATCGTTTTCGGCCACTGCACGGCCGGCGGCGCCTACATTCCGGCGCTGTGCGACTACAGTATCATCGTGCGTGGCACCGGCGGGGTGTTCCTGGGCGGCCCGCCGCTGGTCAAGGCTGCCACCGGCGAGGAGCACACCGCTGACGAGATCGGCGGCTGCGACCTGCACACCCAAGTTTCAGGCACGGTGGACTATCCAGCCGACAGCGAAGCGCATGCGTTTGAAATCTGCCGCGAGATCGTGGCCCAGTTCAAGCCGCCGTCGCGCAGCTTCCTGCCCGAGCGCGACCCCGAGGCGCCCTACTACGACCCGGACGAAATCCATGGCATCGTTTCGCCCGACCATAAGGTTCAGTTCGATCAGCGCGAGCTCATTGCCCGCATCGTTGATGGCAGCCGTTTCCACGAATACCAGCCGGCCTACGGCACCACGCTGATCTGTGGCTACGCCTACATCTGGGGCTACCGCGTGGGCATCCTGGCCAACAACGGCGTGCTGTTCAGCGACAGCTCCAAGAAAGCGGCGCACTTCATCTCGCTGTGCAACCAGAACCGCACGCCACTGCTGTTTCTCCAAAACACCACCGGCTACATGATAGGCCGCAGCTACGAAATGGAAGGCATCACCAAGGACGGCGCAAAAATGCTGATGGCCCAGGCTGGCAGTGAGGTACCCAAGTTCACGGTCATCACCAGCGCCGCCTTCGGCGCCGGTTACTACGGCATGTGCGGCCGTGCCTGGGACCCGCGCATGCTCTGGGCCTGGCCCAACGTGCATATGGGCGTGATGGGGCCAGAGCAGGCAGCAAACACCCTGGCCGACGTCAAAATCGCACAGTTGCGGCGCAAGGGGAACGAACCCGACGCGGATGAAATGAAGGTACTGCGGCAACGGGTCTACGAAAAGGCGGAGCGCGAGTCCAACGCCTATTTCGGCACCTCGCGCCTGTGGGACGATGGACTGCTGGCACCAGTCGATACCCGCAATGCGCTGGGCATGGCCCTGTCAGCGGCCTCGCACGCGCCCATCGCCGATCCGCGCTACGGCATCTTCCGTTTCTAAGGGCGCACCCCATGACCGAACCCACCCCCTTCGGATTCGACGACGAGGCCCTCGCCGCCCGACCCACTGTCTACCAGCCAGGCCTCTTCGCGGGGCAGGTGGCCATCGTCAGCGGCGCTGGGAGCGGCATCGGCAAGGCCATTGCCTTCCTCTACGCACGGCTCGGTGCCCGACTCGTGATCTGCGGTCGCGACCCGGCCAAACTCGAATCCTGTGCCGAGTGGTTGCGCCGGCTGGGCAGCCCCGACGTTCTGGTGCAAGTCACCAACATCCGCGAGCCCGAGCAGGTCGAACAGTTGATCGACGTTGTCTGGCTGCACTTTGGCCGCGTTGACGTACTGGTCAACAATGCTGGCGGGCAGTTTCCGCAACGGGCGCTGGACTACAGCGTCAAGGGCTGGAAAGCGGTGATCGACACCAACCTCAACGGCACCTGGTACATGATGCAGGCACTGGCCCGCCGCTGGAGAGATTCCGGCACCCAGGGCAACATCGTCAACATCGTCGCCACCTTCGAGCGCGGCATGCCGGGCGTGGCCCACACTTGCGCCGCGCGCGCCGCGGTCACCTTCCTGTCCAAGACGGTCGCGGTCGAGTGGGCGCAATACGGCATTCGGGTCAACTGTATCGCACCAGGCGCGATTGCCAGCACGGGCTTCCGGCAGTATTCACCCGAGGCGGTGAAAGCCTTCGCCGGAGCCAACCCGATGAAGCATGTCGGCGACGTGCAGGACGTCGCCGAAGCCGTGGTGTACCTCAGCGCGCCCAGCGGCAAGTTCATCACGGGCGAGCTGCTTACGGTGGATGGCGGCGGTGTGCTCTGGGGCGAGGCCTGGACCATCGCCAAACCCGACTACTTCAAGGTAAACGCATGAATTCGGCCGCCACACAACACCCCAGGTTCGGCCCGGGCGACGAAGCCCTGGCCGCGTTGCCCACGGTTTACCGCGACGACCTTTTCGCCGGCAAGGTGGTGCTGGTGTCGGGCGCCGGCAGCGGCATCGGCAAGGCCATCGCCTTCCTGTTTGCGCGACTTGGCGCCACGATTGCCCTCTGCGGGCGCAAGGTCGACAAGCTTGAGGACTGCGCCGAAAAACTCAGGGCGCTGTCGGGCCGCGAGGTGTTCATCTACCCCATGACGATCCGCGACCCCGAACAGGTAGACGCCTTGCTGGCTGCGGTCTGGGAGCGTTTCGGCGGCATCGACGTACTGGTCAACAACGCTGGCGGCCAGTTCGCCGCCCATGCGATGGACTTCACCGTCAAAGGCTGGAACGCCGTGATCGACACCAACCTGAACGGCACCTGGTACATGATGCAGGGTGCGGCCAAGCGTTGGGTGGAGCAGGATCGACCCGGCAACATCGTCAACATCACCGCCGCCATCGACCGCGGCCTCACAGGCATGGCGCACACCACCGCTTCGCGCGCCGGCGTGATCGCGCTGTCGCGCACGCTGGCCATCGAGTGGGCCGAACACGGCATCCGCCTCAACTGCATCGGCGCCGGAGCCATCGAAAGCAACGGTTTCAACAATTACCGGGAAGAAAATGTTGCCACCTTTTATTCCTGCAACCCGATGAAACGCGCCGGCGACGTGCAGGACATCGCCGAAGCGGTGGTGTACCTGGCGGGGCCATCCGGCAAGTTCATCACCGGCGAGGTGCTCAATGTCGAGGGCGGAATGCTGCTGTGGGGTGAGTTCTGGCCTGCCGGCAAGCCGGACTATTTCAAAGTGGAACCCACTTGAGCGCGCAGGACCCTTCTGCGCCGGCAAGTTACTTCCACGGGCCGTTTCAGCAGCTCGTGGGATACGACATCCTGAACAACGAGCGCGGCCTGTATTTCCGGCTGCCGATCCGGCGCGACCACCTCAACCCCCACGGCGTGCTGCACGGCGGCGTGCCCTTGACTTTGCTCGATGCGGTCGGGGGCAGATCGCTGATTGACCGGCCCATCCCTGGCAGCGGCCAGCTTATACAGTCGTCCGTGACGGTCACGCTCACCGTGGATTTCATGCGTGCAGTCAACGGGGGGATTCTATTTGCATCGGCAACGCCAGACCACATCGGCAAGACACTGGCCTACGTCTCCGTGAAAGTAACGCTCGATGCACTCGACGGCGACATCGTTTCGCGCGGCATCGGCACCTACCGCATCTATACCAAGTCGCTGGTCAAAAGCATCTGATCGGCACTGAATCACCTGGTCGCCGGGCGCCAGATCGGTGACGCCCTCACCCAGAGCGCCTCACCGGGACCCGGCAGCGCGACATAGCATCACGCAAACGATAACCCTGCGGCATTCTTGCGATCAGGCTGCCCGGAATCGCGGCAGTGCCATGCCGCCCCCGGCGGGCTCGCAGACCAACTCGACTGCCATGTCAAAACCCACAAGCGAAGGGTCGGCGCCAGCAAAGGAGCTGATCATCCGCGGTCCTTCTTCGAGTTCGACCAGGATCACGGCATAAGGAGTATCCTGCTTGAAAGCCGGCCCGGGTGCCCGGTGAACGACGCTAAAGGAATGCACTTTGCCGCGGCCGCTTGCGGCACGGTGCTCCAGGCGCTCGCTGCTGCATGCGCGGCAGATGGCCTGCTGGTAGTACTGCACGTGGCCGCACGCCTGGCAGTGTTGCAACAGCAGTTCGCCCTGGTTGATGCCCTTCCAAAAAGTTTGCGAATCCGCGTCCGGCATGGGCAGCGGCTTGACGTGGGCGTCTTGGGGATTGATCACAGCGTCGCCTCCGTTCCCAAAATAGTCGTTGCGTTGGTTGCGAAGCCTGCCCCCAGGCTGTGTACCAAGCCGAGTTCGGCACCCGCCACCTGGCGTTCGCCGCAGCGTCCGCGCAGTTGGTTGATGACCTCGTAAAAGTGGAACAGGGAGCCCGGCATGCCCGAGTGCGCGAACGACAGCAGGCCGCCGTGTGTGTTGCATGGAATGGCACCGCCGTAGGTCATCTGACCGTCATCGACAAAAGACCCGCCCTCGCCCTTGGCACAGAACCCAAGGTCCTCCAGCATCATGATCACCGTGCCGGTGAAACAGTCATAGACCCCGGCCACGTCAATGTCCTTGGGTCCGCAGCCGGCCATGGCATAGGCTTTGGCACTCGACTGCACCGCGCCGGTGGTCGTGAGCGAGGGCATCAAGAAGATGTGCTCGTGCGTGTAGCATTCACCGCCACCCAGGATGTAGACCGGCTTGGCAATGCCCAAGGCCTTGGCACGCTCGGCCGAGGTGACGATGAAAGCCGCGCCGCCGTCCGAGATCAGAGAGCAGTCCAGCTTGTGATAGGGGGTTGTCACCATGCCGGAGTTGAGCACGTCGTCAACGGTGAGGGGGCTGGTCATCTGCGCCCCCGGCGTGCGGCGTGCGTGTTCACGGTGGATCACCGCCACCTTGGCCAACTGCTCGGAGGTGGTACCGAATTCCTTCATGTGCCGGTGCGCGGTCATGGCGAAGGTGTTGGCCACGGGAATGCCGAATGGCATCTCGTATTGCTGGTCCCGGCTTTCGGTCATCGAGCGCAAGGCGAGGTCGGGCGACAGGCCAGTCAGCAAGCTGTCTCCACCGACCACCAGCACGGTTTCAGACAGGCCGCCGGCAATCGCGGCGGCGGCGATATTGAACATCGTCGCCGCCGTGGCGCCCGAGACCTGTAGCGTGTTGGAGAATGTGGGCTGGATGCCAAGGTACTCGCTGAAGGCGACGCTGAAGCGATGGAACGGCGAGGCGAAGGCAGCGCTTGAAAGCACGCCGTCCACCTCGTGCTTGCCGATGCCGGCGTCGGCAAGCGCCTTGTCGGCCGCATCAGCCGCCAGCGCGAGTGCGCTCTTGCCCGGCACGCGCCCGACCGCCGAAAGACCGGCGCCGATGATCGCGGTCTGGCCGCGAAGCGTCTGTCTCGATGACGAGGAAGACGATGATCTGAAAGTTGGCATGGTGATTCAGAATGGGGGCGGTCTCAGGCTGCGGGAGCGCGCAAATGCTGGCGCAATTGCGCCTTGAGGATTTTGCCCACCGGATTGCGCGGGATCACGTCGATCAACTTCATGCTCTCAGGCAGCTTGTAGGCCGCCACGCCGATCTGCTTCAGGTGCGCGACGATGTCTTCCAGCGTCGGTGGCCGCGCCTTGTCCTTGGGCACGACCAGGATGCAGGTCTTCTCGCCCATGATATCGTCGGGCACAGCCACCGCCGCAACCTCTTGCACGCCAGGGTGGGTCAGCACCAGGTTCTCCACCTCGGCAGCGCTGATATTGAAGCCGCCGCGGATAATGATGTCTTTCTTGCGGTCAAAAAAGCCAATGTGGCGCTCGTCACGCACGATGAAGAAATCGCCGGTTCGAAAGAAGCCGTCCGGCGTGAACGAGTTCTGCGCAAGGTCGGGCCGTCGGTAGTAGCCGGCAAATACGTTCGGCCCGCGGTAGACCAATTCGCCAACCTGGCCCGGCTGCGTGCACTCCCGGTCTTGCTCGTCGAGCAGCTTGGCCTGCACGCCTTCCATATTGGAAGGCCATTCGAGCCCTGGCTTGCCCCACCAGGGGAAATGGTCCGAGCGCATGGCGAAGTCCGGCACGTCAACCGGTCCTCCGACCAGGCCAGTTCCCTCGGTCTGCCCCCACAGATTGCAGATTTCGATGTTCCAGCGTCGTTTGAACTCTTCCATGCTCCAGCGCGACGGCGGTGCAGAGCCGGTGGCGATCGAGCGAATCGACGAGAGGTCAAGCTGGTCAACGTTGGGCAGCTTGAGAATCATGTTCAGAATCGCCGGCACCAGAATCGTGAACTGAACGCGCTCCGTGAGTATCTGCTTGAGAAACAGCTCCACATTGAGCGGATGGTGCAACAACAGCGTACCGCGCGCCGCCAGCCAGCTCAGCCAGGCCACAGCGCCAGTCATGTTGACCATCGGCGCCGGCGCCAGCACACGGTCGCCCTCATGGATGCCCGCCGTGTTGGGCACCAGCCGCATCTGGTAGAGCCAGTTGTTATGCGACATCGGGCAGCCCTTGGCATACGATTCGGTGCCCGAGGACCAGCACAGGCTGAAGATATCGTTGGGGCCGATACTGATCGCGTCCAGCAACGCCTTGTCCGGCGCCTGCGCGGACATGGCAGTGATGTCTTCGAGCGCCAATGTATCGCAACCCAGCTTGTCAGCCATGGCGATGTGATTGAAGCCCTTGAAATCCTTCACGCCGATGTACAGACGTGCCAGACTGGCATCAAAAACGTTGTGCAACTCGGTTTCGCGCCACTGCATCGCCACGGGCGACAGCACGCCGCCGGCACGGGAAACAGCAAAGTACAGCGCAATCAACTCCCAGACGTTGGGCAGCTGAGCGACCACAACATCGTCTTTTTTAACCCCCCGGCGGACCAACCCGGTGGCAATTGCATCGACGGCGTGGCCGAACTCGCGCCAGCTCACCGAGGTGGCGGGCGAGCCGATCAGCGCCTCGCGGTCGGGGGTGTCGACGATGGCCACCCGTTCAGGGACATTGGCCACGTGTGCTGCGACGACATCGAGCAGCGTTCGGTCGCCCCACAATCCGTCAGACGTGTAGCGTTCAATCGTGACTGGGCTATGCAGAATCATGTTGCGGGTCTCCAAAAAAAAGCAAGCAACCCAGGGCGCGATCGACTTCGATCACGCCCTGAGGATCAAAAGCCATGGAAGCTAGCGAAGGCATCCACCTCGGCACGTTCGGTAATGAAGGCATTCTCCGGTGCCGAGAGGTCTTCGTGACCCAGGGCGATGCCGCAGGCCAGGATTTCGTGGTCACCGATCGGCAACTGGGTGCGCGCCACCTTGTGGAACCAGGCAAACGCCGCCTGCGCACAGGTGTGCAGGCCTTGGGCGCGCGCGGCGATAAGGATGTTCTCGATGAACATCCCCAGGTCCATGAAGCTGCCGGTGTTCAGGCGGCGGTCCAGCGTGACGATCAGCCCGACCGGCGCGTCGAAGAAAAGGTAGTTGCGCAGCATCTGGCGCTCGCGCGCCGCCATATCGTCGCGGCCGATGCCCAGGCTGGCATACAGGCCAAAGCCGCAGCGACGCCGGCGCTCCAGATACGGTTCAACCCAGGTCGTGGGGTAATAGGCGTACTCGGGAAGGTGGCGGTCGGCTTCGTGGGTGGCCGCATGAATGATGGCCTCGCACAAGCGCTGCCGGGCCTCGCCTGCCACCGCATAAACCCTCCAAGGCTGCACATTGTTGCCGCTCGGCGCCCGCGCCGCCACGTTCAGTATGTGATGCACTACCGAGGTGGAAATGGGAGTGGACAGAAAACGCCTGACTGATTTTCGGCTGCGGATCGCTTCGTCGACATGCATGGGACTACACCGCCCTTCTGACAAGCCAAATATAGGAAAAATTTGTACGGCTACCACACTGGACTCCAGCGCGGTCTCCAGTGTATATTATGTCATGATTTCTAACAAACAGCCGTTCGACTGGGTGCCGACCCCGGACCTGATGGCGCAATCGAACCTCACCGCCTTCCTTCGCAAGGTTGGCGAATCCACCTTCGAGAACTTGAGCGCGCGTGCCGATGCCGATCCGGCATGGCTTATGGAAGAGGTGTTCGACTTCTGCGACATGCGCTTCTACAAGCCCTACACCCAGATGCTCGACACCTCGCGCGGCATCGAATGGGCGCGCTGGTGTGTAGGCGGCACGACCAATATCGTCTTGAATTGTCTGGACCGGCACCGCGGCAAGCCGGTGTGGGAGCAGCCCTTCCTGGTCTGGGAGGGAGAAGACCCGAAAGACCGCAGGAGCCTGAGCTACCGCGAGTTCGATGCCGAGGTTTGCCGCCTGGCAGGCGCGATGGCGTCGCTCGGCATAGGGCGCGGCGACCGGGTCGGTCTGTTCATGCCCAACCTGCCAGAGACCTTCATCGCGTTTTTCGCGGTGCTGAAAATGGGGGCAGTCCTGATGCCCCTGTTTTCAGGCTTCGGGCCGCAGCCGATCATCTCGCGCTTGAACGACGGCGAAGCCAAAGCCGTGCTGACGGTCGATGGCACTTGGCGACGTGGCAGCCCAGGGGCCATGAAGCCGGTGCTCGACGAAGCGCTGACCGAAGCACCAAGCGTGCAGCACGTGGTGGTGCTGCGCCACTTGGGCGAAGCACTCACCTGCCCAATGACACCAGGACGAGACCACGACTGGGCCACGCTGGTGGCCAAGCAAACCGCCGACCGCCCGACCGCCGAAATGGAGGCCGAGGCACCCGCCGTGCTGCTCTACACCTCCGGCACCACCGGCAAACCCAAGGGCTGCGTCTGGACGCATGTCAGCTTCCTTGGCTCGATGGTCACGCGCGACATGCACATCTGCGCCGATTTCAAGGCCAGCGACCGCTTCTTCTTCATGAGCGACATGGGCTGGATGGTGGGCGCCATGTGCGCCTGCATTCCGAGCTACTTTGGCGGCAGCCTGCTGGTGGCCGAAGGCACGCCCGATTACCCCGACACCGGGCGGTTCTGGCGCCTGCTGCAGGACTACAAGGTCAGCTATGTCGGGGTGGCGCCGACGCTGATCCGGGGGCTGATGCGCTATGGCAACGAGGACGTCGAGCGCTACGACCTGTCGTCGCTGCGCGTCACCTGCTCAGGCGGCGAGGCCTGGACCGAGGCGCCGTGGCGCTGGTTCTTCGAGCACATCTGCAAAACAAAGCTTCCGTTCCTGAACATCGTGGGCGGCACCGAGGTCGGCGGTTGTAATTTCACCGGCACCCTGCACCATCCTCTGCGTCCTGGCTCGTTTGGCGCGCGCGGACTCGGTGCGGGCGTTGACATCGTGAACGAAAGCGGCCAGCCGGTCGGCCCCGGGCAGGTCGGCGAACTGGTGCTGCGCAACCCCAATATCGGTTTTACCAAAAGCCTGTGGCGCGACGACGAGCGTTACCTCGACAGCTACTGGCGTTCCCTCCCCGGCCTGTGGGTGCATGGCGATTTCGCCATGCGTGACGCAGACGGTCTGTTCTACATCCTCGGCCGCAGCGACGACACGATCAAGGTTTCGGGCAAGCGCACCGGCCCGTCGGAAATCGAAACGCTGCTCACCGGCACCGGCAAGGTCTCGGAAGCCGCGGTGGTCGGCGTGCCCGACGAGATCAAGGGCTCGGCCATCGTCTGCGTCTGCGTGCCGATGCCCGGCGTGGCGGCGGGAGCGGCGCTGCAAGCCGAACTGTCGGGGGCCGTGGTCGCAGGCATGGGCACGTCTTACCGCCCGCGTCAGGTGCTGCTGGTCAGCGACCTGCCGAAGACGCGCAACATGAAGATCATGCGCCGCGTCGTGCGTGCCGTGTACCGGGGCGAGAGCCCAGGCGACCTGTCCTCGCTGGTCAACCCGGAGGCCGTGGACGAACTGCAGAGAAAACTGGCGGGGTGAGGCTCCGATCGCTTCGCAGGCGAAGGCTCAAATGGGGTTCCGCTCCACCAATTGGCGGGCAATGATCAGGCGCTGGAGTTCGTTGGTGCCCTCGCCGATGCACAGCAGCGGCGCGTCTCGGTAATAGCGCTCGACGTTCATCTCTTTCGAATAACCATAGGCACCGTGAATCCGCAGTGCTTCGATGGCGTTTTCGACCGCCGCGTCGCTGGCGAACAGCTTGGCCATACCGGCTTCCATGTCGCAGCGCTGGCCGGCGTCATAAGCACGCGCGGCCTGTTCAACCAGCAGCTTCGCCGCCTCGGCCCGGGTCGCCATGTCAGCCAACTTGAGCGCAATCGCCTGGTGATCGCAGATCGGCTTGCCAAAGGTGCGCCGCAGTTGCGCATAGGCAACCGATTCCTCCAGGCAGGCGCGCGCCACACCCACGCCGCGTGCTGCCACATTGATGCGCCCGAGCTCGAGCCCACTCATCACGTGCTTGAAGCCCTGCCCTTCCACACCGCCCACCAGATTTTCGGCCGGCACGCGGAAGTTTTCGAACACCAGCTCGGCGCTGTCAATGCCCTTGTAGCCGAGCTTTTCCAGCTTGCGTGTGGAGGTGAAGCCCGGGCCTTTCTCGCAGATGAACAAGCTCATGCCACAATGCCGTGGCTGCGCCTGGGGGTCGGTCTTGACCAGCACTGCAAAGGCCTGTCCATGGATGCCGTTGGAGATCCATGTCTTGTTGCCGTTGATGACGTAGTGATCACCGTCGCGGCGCGCCACCGTGCGCACCGCCTGCAGATCGGTGCCGCAATCGGGTTCGGTCAGTGCCAGCCCGCCGCGCAGTTCACCGTTGGCAAAGAGCGGCAGAAAACGCTGGCGCTGCGCCTCGGTGCCGTTGCGCTGCACGCAAGCGGCCATGATGAGGTGCGAATTGATGATGCCGGACACCGACATCCAGACCCGCGCGATGCGCTCCACAACCTTGGCATAGGTGCTGGCCGACAGGCCCAGGCCGCCATATTCCTCCCGGATGATGCAGCCAAACAGGCCCATCTCGCGCATCCCGGCGACAATGTCGGCCGGCCACTCGTCGGCATGTTCGAGCCGCTGCGCCACCGGCTTGATCTCCCTCTCTACGAAGCGCTCGACGGCATCGAGCACCAAACTTTCTTTTTCAGCATCAAAGGCCATTGGCTGGCTGGTGGTCATCAGGGGGCTCCGGAGGTGTTGGACTGGGTCAGGGTCAGGGTCAGGGTGCGCGCCAAGGTGGCTGCGTCTTTGATCCGGTCAGCCGCCAGCACGGCGTCGCGCCAGTGCAGCGCTTGATCGCGTGGCAGCGCCAGCAGCGCATTGCGCATGAATTTGGTTTCGATGTCAGCGCCCGTGATGGGCCGACCCGGCGCGCCGCGGTGCGCTGACTCACGCCAGTGCAGTTCGCCTGAAAAGAAGGCCGGGTAATCGGCCTCGGAGTCAGCCACGTGCTCGATGCGGTCAGCCAGCGCCTGCACCCGTGGGGCGCTCAGGTTGGCGTCATCCAGTTCGGTCAGCCCCAATTCCCCGCGCAGCAGGGCCCGCGCAACAAGGTGGTGGATGCTGAACTGCGATTCATAGACGTTGACCGGGCGGCGCTTGGCCGCAACGGGGTCGCACACCACCGGGTGCACCCCTTGCGGCAGGAGCACCTGCACCGACGCCACCTCCTCGGCACGCAGACCGGCAGCCCGCAGCGCCAACGCGGCGTCGATGCTGGCGTGCGTGAAGTGGCAACTCGGATACAGCTTGACGGCGACATCGAGCACTTCCCAGCGCTCGCCCAGGCCGCGCGTGCACTGCGACAGGTCGGCCTGCAGGCCGCGTGGGGCCAGGTGGCTGGCGTACAGGCCAAAACGCCCTTCATAGGGCTTTGAAGGGCCGCGAAACCCGGCACCGGCCAGCGCCGTGGCTGTCAGTCCGCAGACACCGGCACAGCCCGGGTGCATGCGCTTGGTCCAGGCGCCGTCGCTCAGGAATTCCATGCTGCCGGAAGCCATGGACAACACCACGCCTTGCGCGTGTTCAAGTCCGATCCGGTCCAGCCCCATCAACTTGCCCGCCGCCAGCGTGCAACCAAAAGCCCCCACCAACCCGGTCGGATGAACGCCAACGTCGTGGAAGCCGCCCCGGGCCGCCCAAGGCCTGCAGGCCGCAGTAGGCGCAGTGCGCGAAATCCAGCTGTGACGACGCGAGTGCGACGCCCAGTGCGTCGAGCATCAGCAGCTTGAACCGTTCGACCACGGCCGTCGGCAGCATGCCGGGCTCGAGGTCATGCGCGAACGAAGCCAACTGCGCAGCAATGCTGGGCGCGGCGTCAGGGATGTTTTGAATTATTTTCAATGCGCCTCGCTCGTGGCAAGTTTCACGGCAGACACAGCGCGGCCAGTGACTGGAGGTAACGATCTTTTCCATCCTGCGCACCGTTGACACTGACACCAACTGGCCGCAGCAAGCCATCGCGCAGGCCATAGACCAGCCCATGCACCTCGACTTGTTGTCTGCGCTCCCAAGCGCGGCGCAGGATGGTGGTGCGGCACACATTGCTGACCTGCTCGATCACGTTCATCTCACAAAGCCGGGCGGCGCGCTCGTCGGCACAGGAAATGCCGTCCAGCCGATCGGCATGCTTGCGCGCCACGTCTTCCAGATGACGCAGCCAGTTGTCGGCCAGGCCGGTTCGGCGCTGTTCGACCACTGCCTGCACGCCACCGCAACCGTAGTGCCCGACCACCAGCACATGCTCGACCTTGAGCACCTCAACCGCGTACTGCAGCACCGTCAGACAGTTCAGGTCGGAGTGCACCACCAGGTTGCCAACGTTGCGGTGCACGAACACCTCGCCCGGCTGCAAGCCCACGATTTCGTTGGCCGGCACCCGGCTGTCGGAGCAGCCGATCCACAGGTAGCGTGGCATCTGCTGCTGCGCCAGGCGCTCGAAGTACTGCGGGTCCTGGGCAGCGCAGCGCGCCGACCAGACACGGTTGTTCTCGAACAAAGGGTTAATACTGGACATGGCCTCTCTCCCGTGCGACTTCAGCGCCCCTTCCACACCGGCTTTCGCTTCTCGGCAAAGGCGCGCGGGCCCTCCTGCGCGTCTTCGCTGGCATAGGCGGCGCGGTAGATGTTGTGCGCCAGCGCCATGCCGGCGTCGCAGCCCGCGCTCATGGCCGCCAGGATCGACTCCTTGCCGGCCATCACCGACAGCGGCGCGTTGTCGCGGATGCTCTCGGCCAGCGCGGTGGCGCGGGCGCGCACCGCATCCGGCGTGTCTTCGAGGTAGTTGATGAAACCCAGCCCATGGAAAGTCTCGATCGGATACAGGTCGCCGGTCAGCACCATCTCCATCAGCATCGGCTGCGGCAGCATCCACAGCAGCGGAATCGCCCACGGGCTGCCGCGCCCGGCGATGCGCGTTTCGGAAATGCCAACTTTCGTGCCCTTCAGGCCGACGCGCAGATCCGAGTTCAGGCTGAGCATCATGCCACCGGCAATCAGGTGGCCGGTCATCGCGGCGATGATCGGCTTGGCCACGCGGCGCTGGCGGCCGTGGAACGGATCCTTCATCTTGGTCAAGATGTCGACGCCCTCTTCCTTCTTGACGCGCGACGCCTCGCGCAGGTCGAGCCCGGCGCAGAAGGTGCCGCAATCGGCCGAGGTCAGGATAGCGACGCGCACGTTTTTATCGGCATCGACTTCGCCCCACAGGTCGTGCAGCCGGTTGGCCGTGGCCGGTGACAGCGCGTTGCGCATCTCGGGCCGGTTGATCTTTACCGTGGCAATGCCGTCGCGCACCTCGTACAGAACCGTTTCTGCTTCATTCATGTCTTGGTCTCCTGGTACAAATCTCTTGCGATCAACTTGTTCGCCATTCATTCGCCGGCGTTTTCGGATTCGACCACCGCCACGACCAGGCCGCGCTCGACCATCTCCCCGGCCTGCACCGACAGCAAGCGCACCACGCCGTCGTGATCGGCGTTGATGCACATCTCCATCTTCATCGACTCCACGTCGCCGTCTCGCAACCGGTCGCCCATCACGCCATCAAGTTGCCGCACGCAGCGCCGCAAAACGCTGCAGGTGGTGGTCGGAGCTGCCGAACAGGTTGCAAAAGAGGGTGAGGCGGCGAAAGTAATGGCCGATGTCCAACTCCTCGGTCATGCCCACCCCGCCGTGCAATTGCACCGCCTGCTGGGCGACGAAACGCGCTCGCTCGCCAATGGCCACCTTGGCGGCCGACACGGTACGCGAACGGACCGCCGCATCGAGATGCTCGGCATGCAAGGCCGCCATCCACACCAGGGAACGGGTGGCTTCGACGGCTGCAAACATATCGACCAGCCGGTGCTGGACAACTTGGAAGCTGGCAATCGGAACGTCAAATTGTTTGCGCGCACTGACGTACTCGCCGGTTTTTCGCAGCAGCACGCCCATCGCGCCGAGGGCATCGGCGCAGGCGGCAACAATGCCAAGATCGATCAAGTGCTCCAGCAGCGCCAGGCCTTCACCTTCGGTGCCGAGCAGCGCGCCCTCGCCGAGCACGACATCGTCGAGCCGGAGATCGCCGGCCCGGCTGCCGTCATAGACCTTGTAATCCGCCACCTGCACCCCTGGCGTCCTGGCCCCGACCAGAAACAAGCTGATACCCCGGCGCTCATTGACCGCACCCGACGTCCTGGCCACGACGACAAAGCCGTCAGCCCAGGGAGCGCCCAGCACGCCGCTCTTGCGGCCCGACAGCACCCAGCCACCGCCCTTGGCGGTGGCGCGGGTCTGGACATGGGCGAGGTCGTGACGCGCATCGACCTCGGTATACGCCAAGCTGAGAATGAGCTCGCCCGATGCCAGCCCTGGCAGCCACGTCGAGCGCTGCACCGGGTTGCCTGCGCGCGCCACCGCCTGCGCACCGAGCACCGTGCTGGCGAGATAGGGTTCTGCCACCAGCGCCGCACCCAAGGCCTCGGCGACCTGGATCGTCTCGACAATGCCTCCGCCGAAACCGCCGTCCGCTTCGGGCAGCGCCACGCCCAGCCAGCCGAATTCGCCGAATCGCCGCCAGTGCTCACGGCTCATGCCGGGCTCGGAGGCGGCGATTTTGTTGCGGGCATCGAAACCGTACTCGGCGCGCAAAAATTTCTGCGCCGCGTCACGCAGCATCGTTTGTTCTTCAGACAAATCAAAGTTCATGGGGTTTCCTTTAGCGTGCGCCGCCGGCAAGAAGCATCTTGGCCAGTACGTTCTTCTGCACCTCGTCGCTGCCACCGTAGATGGTGGCAGCGCGTGAGAAGCAGTAGCGCGGCATCGCATGCGCGTAGCGCCCGTGGCCCAACTCGCCGCCCTCGTGCCAGGGCCACGCCATCTCGGCGGCGATTTCCACGTCCAGCTCGGACAAGGTCTGTTGCACCGCCGTGCCCATGGTCTTGAGCAGTGAGGATTCCGGCCCCGGCGCCTTGCCTGCGGCAGTGGCCGCGAGCACACGGAAATTGGTGTATTCAAGCGCCATCAGTTCAATCTCGGCGCGCGCCAGCCTGAGGCGCATCGCGCCATCCTCGGCCAGCGGTCGGCCGCCCGAGCGGCGCTCACCCGCTGCGGCGTGCAGGTTGGCCAGATGCGCCTTGCAGTCGGCCACGCCGGCGATGCTGGTGCGTTCGTGCGTCAGCAGGTACTTGGCAATGTCCCAGCCCTGGCCCTCACGGCCAACCAGGTTTTTCCTGGGCACGCGAACGTCGGTGAGGAACACCTGGTTGAGGTGATGCTCGCCGTCGATCGAGACGATGGGCTTGACCTCGATGCCAGCACGGTCCATCTCGATCAGCAGGAAGGAAATCCCTTCCTGCTTTTTTCCGGTACTAGAGGTGCGCACCAGGCAGAACATGTGGGTGGCCCAGTGTGCGTAGGTGGTCCAAATTTTCGAACCGTTGAGGATGTAGTCGTCGCCATCGGCCACGGCCGTGGTCTTCAAGCTGGCCAAATCCGAGCCTGCGCCCGGCTCGGAATAGCCTTGGCACCACCAGTCTTCACAGCGACGGATGCGCGGCAGGTACTGCGCCTTTTGCTCAGGCGTTCCAAAGGCGACCAGCACCGGCCCGAGCATGATCACCCCCATCGACAGGCCGACCGGCGCGCTGGCCGCCGCCCGTTCAAGGTCAAAGATATAGCGCTGCGTTGGCGTCCAGCCCGGCCCGCCGTGCTCCTTGGGCCAGCCGGTGACCAGCCAGCCCTGCGTGTCGAGTCGGCGCTGCCATTGAACGATGTCGTCCTTTTGCAGCATCTCCCCGGTGACGGTCTTGCGCTTGAGCTCGGCTGGCGTGTGGGCCTTGAACCAGCCGCGAACCTCTTGCTGGAACGCCCTGTCTTCCGGGCTAAAATCAATGTCCATCATGTGCCTTTGTGCGCTGGTGGTATGCGTTTCAGATCGAGATGCCGCCGCCGCAAATCAGGGTCTGGCCGCTGACGTAGTTCGATTCTGGAATGCACAGCAGATAGACCGATCCGGCCGCTTCCTCGGGCGTACCGCCGCGACCCAGAGGAATAGTGCGCTCCATCATTTCCAGCAGATCAGGATTAACACCGACTTTGATCTTGTGGCCTTCCACGTCAATCGAGGCATCGCCGGCGGCCGAAGCTTCGGTCAGCCGCGTCTTGATCATGCCAAAAGCGACGGCATTGACGTTGACCTTGTAGCGCCCCCACTCCTTGGACAGCGCCTTGGTCAGACCGATGATGCCGGCCTTGCCGGCCGAGTAATTGGCCTGGCCGGCATTGCCGCCGGTGCCGGCGATGGACGAAATGTTGACCACCTTTCGAAACACCTCCTGCCCTGCTTCGGCCTCCTTGCGCGAAGAGGCACGAATGAACTCCGCAGCCGCACGCAGAATCTTGAACGGCGCGGTCAGGTGCACATCAATGATCGCGTTCCATTGCTCGTCGGTCATCTTCTGGACCACGTTGTCCCAGGTGTAGCCGGCGTTGTTGATGATGATGTCCAGGCCGCCGAAGTTGTCGATCGCGGTCTTTACGAAGCGATCAGCGAAACCGTCGGCGGTGACGCTTCCTACGCAGGCCACGGCGGTGCCGCCAGCGGCCTTGATGTCGGCCAGCGTCTGCTCGGCCGGCGCTGCGTCGAGGTCATTGATCACGACCTTGGCACCTTCGCTGGCGAGCTTCATGGCGATGGCGCGCCCAATGCCGCGACCCGATCCGGAGACGATCGCAACTTTGCCTTCGAGTTTTTTCATGATGTGTGTCCTTGCTTGTGATTGAAAGAAAAGAAATATGTAAATTGGGCCGCCCGTCCGCGGCCCTCAGTTCAGGGCCACCAAGGCCTCACCCGCCAGCGTGATTTCACCCGTGGCCTTGGCCGCGCTGATTTGAACGCGCACGCAGGGGCGACCGGCGTGTTCGAGCGTTTCGACCACCTTGCCGCTGCAGCGCACGCGGTCACCCAGGTGAGTCATGGCTGCAAAGCGAACGCCATAGCTGAGAATCTGGCGCTGCGGCACCCATTCGGTGAGCGCGCGCCCGAGATAGGCCATCGACAGCATGCCTTGCGCAAACACGTCCTTCATGCCCGCGCCGCGCGCGAAGTCGATGTCGATGTGGATCGGGTTGTGGTCGCCCGAGGCGCCGGCGAACAAGGCCAGGGTGGTGCGGCTGATTGGTGGCAACTCCAGCACGGGCATGTCATCGCCGACCTGGATCATTTTTGTTTCAGAGTTCATGGCTATTCCTTCAGGCGTGGCGCACGACGATCACTGAGTGCAAGTCGGCGACATGTTCGCCGAGCTGATTGGTGACCTTCGTGTCGTTGACGACAAACTCGAGTGCGCCGTCCTTCTTGTCGTAGATGTCGGCGACCCGGGTCTGGAAGCGCAGCGTGTCGCCAGCGCACACCGGGGCGTGGTAGTCGAAGCGCTGCTCGCCGTGCAAGACCTCGCGCAGATCGATCTTGAGCGTGTCGAGCAACTTCATCAGCACGCCCGAATCGCTCTCGGCACCAAAGATGAAGGTCGGTGGCGCAACGACGTTGCGGTAACCGGCGGCCTTGGCGGCGGCATCGTCGAGGTAAATCGGATCAGCGGTACCGATCACCTCGGCGAAGAAGCGAATGCGTCCCTTCTCCACATCCCATAGCGTAGGCGGCACCTCGTACCCGATGAATTTTTTGTCAATCATGGGATTCAAGCTCCTGGTTTTCTTGTGTTTGCGCTCAAGCGGCCTGGTAGAGCGTGACGACGCAAGCGCCGCCCAGCCCGAGGTTGTGCTGCAAGGCCACGCGCGCGCCCTCGACCTGGCGTTGATCCGCCGTGCCGCGCAGTTGGTGAGTCAGCTCAAAACATTGCGCCAGGCCGGTGGCGCCCAGCGGATGGCCCTTGGATAACAGTCCTCCCGACGGATTGGTGACGACCTTGCCGCCATAGGTGTTGTCGCCGTCCAGCACGAACTTCTCCGCGCCCCCCACCGGACACAGGCCCAGGGCCTCGTAAGTCAGCAGTTCATTCTGTGCGAAGCAGTCGTGCAGCTCGACCACATCCACGTCGTCCGGACCGATGCCGGCTTGCGCATAAACCTTTTGCGCCGCATCGCGCGCCATGTCGAAGCCGACCAGGCGCATCATGTCGTGCGATTCGAAGGTGCTGGGGAAGTCCGTGCTCATCGACTGGGCGCGGATGGAGACGCGGGTGTCTAGCCCGTGCTTCCTGGCGAAGGCTTCGGAGCAGATCACCGCGGCGGCGGCACCGCAGGTCGGCGGGCACGCCATCAAGCGCGTCATCACGCCGGGCCAGACGGCTGGTGCGCTCATCACGTCGTCAACGCTGACTTCCTTGCGGAACAGCGCGAGCGGGTTGTTGGCGGCATGGCGGCTGGCCTTGGCGCGGATGTGGGCGAAGGTGTCCAGGCGCGTGCCGTATTTGTCCATGTGCGCCTTGCCCGCACCGCCAAAGTAACGAATGGCCAGCGGGATTTCCGGGTGACCCACCAGTTCGGCGGTGGCGCGGTCGAATTCTTCAAAGGGCGTGGGCCTGTCCTCGAACTGAGCCTTGATGGCGCCTGCTGCCATCTGCTCAAAGCCCAGCGCCAGCACGCAATCGACCGCACCGCTTTCAACCGCCTGGCGCGCCAGGAACAGCGCGGTCGAACCGGTGGAGCAGTTGTTGTTGACATTGACAATCGGTATGCCGCTCATGCTCACTGGATACAGTGCGCGCTGGCCGCAGGTGGAATCACCATAAACGTAGCCGACATAGGCCTGCTGGATCATGGGGTACTCGACTCGCGCGTCGGCCAGTGCCTGGCGCACGGCCTTCTCTCCCATCACGTGATAGGGCTCACTGGCGCCCGGTTTGGTGAACGGGACCATGCCGACGCCGGCGACGATGACTTTATGACTCATGACTCTCTAACTCCTCAAGTTGAAGCGTCGGCTGACGCTGATGAATGGTCACGCCGCATGCGGCGTGACGGGATGCTTGCCAAAGCTGAAGCGCCGAACCACCGGGATCACAGGCTTGCCCATTGGCGCTCGATCTCGTGGCGCTGTATCTTGCCGGTGCTGCTGCGCGGAAACACGGCGGCATCGACAAACCGAATGTCCTAGGGATCTTTGTAGCCGGCCAGTTGTGCACGGCACCATTGCAGCATGGCCTGCGCGTCCGTGGCAGCTCCTGGCTTGAGCGCGACGAATGCCACGGGTACGTCGCGCCAGTGCTCGTCGCGGAGAAGCTGTTGAGGCAAGGCGCACGCGGTGCGTCATTTCGGCATCGGCCAGTACACAGGGCAAATCGACCCACACGCCGGTCAAACGTTCGGCAGCCCAGCACTCCCCTTGCATCTTCGACAGCCGTCGATTCGGCACTGACGACCGCCTGCTTGTGCCGTAGGTCGGCCAAGGCCAAAGAAAAAGCGCCGATTCCGTCTCCCATGAATACCGCCTCCAGTTCTGGTAGCTCGATTGAGTGTCCGCACCGCATTTTATCTAACGCTTGACAGTTTTGCAACGCCCCTGTAAATTTGCGGCAACCTAAAAAGTTCTCGTTGGCGCCGGTCCGATCTGGCGCGCGTCGTGACTCATTGACCCACAACCCAAACACTGATTGGCACCCCCACATGGTCGCCCCCCGCAGTTTCATTCTCTCCGCCGACGACCGCGCCGTGCTCGATGCCGCGGACAAGTTCGCCCGCAATGAGTTTGTGCCGCACGCGCGTCGCATGGACGACGAGGAATGGTGGCCGCCGGATATTTTTCAGAGAATCGGCGCGGCTGGCTTCATGGGCGTCACCGTGCCCGCCGAGCATGGCGGCGCCGGCATGGACCTGTTCGGTTCGGGTTTGATCTGCCAGTCCTTCGCGCGCTGGAACCCTGCCATCGCGCTTTCGTGGGCGGCGCACGACAACCTGTGCGTCAACAACATCTACCGCAACGCCAGTGAAGCGCAGCGCCGCCAATACCTGCCCGGTCTGTGCGACGGCAGCAAGATCGGCGCGCTCGGCCTGACCGAACCTGGCGCCGGCTCGGATGCGCTGGGCGCCATGCGCACCAGCGCACGCCGTGTGGGCGACCACTACATTCTCAACGGCACCAAGATCTACATCACCAACGGCCCGGTGGCCGATGTGCTGCTGGTCTACGCCAAGACCGCCCCGGAACTCGGCGCCAAGGGCATCTCGGCCTTCATCGTCGAAAAGGACTTCCCCGGCTTCAAGGTGGCGCAAAAACTGGTCAAGATGGGCTTTCGCGGCAGCCAGACCGGCGAGCTGGTATTCGACGACTGCCGCGTGCCGGCGGCCAACCTGGTTGGCAAGGAAAACGAAGGCGTCAAAATCGTCATGAGCGGGCTCGACTTGGAGCGCGCGCTTGTGGCCGCGCTGTGCGTCGGCATCTGCGAACGCGCGCTCGAATTGAGCGTCGAATACGCCAGGACGCGCGTGCAGTTCGGCAAACCTATCGGCAGCTTCCAGATGGTGCAGGCCATGTTGGCTGAGATGTACACCGAAACCGAGGCGATGAAAACCCTCGTCTGGCGCACACTGGCCGACGTCAATGACCTCGAGATCGGCGGCGGCGGACGCGGCGAAGCCCACAAGCTCACTGCGGCCTCCATTCTCTTTGCTGGCGAGGCCTGCAACCGGGTGCTCAACAAGGCCATGCAAGTCCATGGCGGGGGCGGCTACATCTGGGAGTCCGAGATCAACCGGCTGTTCCGTTGCATCAAGATCCTCGAGATCGGCGCCGGAACATCCGAGGTGCGCAAATTGATCATCGCAGAGGAGCTGCTGAAAGGCTGAACCCGCTTGCGGACCGCCGCACGATGCTGGCCGAGGCCACACCACGATACGAAGGAGACACATGGAAGCGACACCGACAATCCGCTACGAGCAGCGCGGCGCCACCGCCTGGATTACCCTTGACCGGCCCGACGCGATGAATGCCTTGTCGGGCCCGATGTGCACCGAGTTGCTGGAGGCCATCGGGCGCATTGAGCGCGACCCCGGCATTCGCGTCATCGTGCTCACCGGCGCAGGCCGTGCCTTTTGTGCCGGGGCCGACCTCAAGGGCGTTTTTGAGGACGCTGGCGGTTCGCCTGGGCCGATCGACCCAATGACAGATTTTCTCGACCAGGTTGGCACGATGATGGAACGGCTGCGCGTGTGCCCCAAGCCTTCCATTGCCGCATTGAATGGCCTGACCCTGGCCGGTGGCCTGGAATTGGCGATGGCCTGCGATCTGATCATCGCCGCCGACAGTGCCCGCATCGGCGACGCCCACGCCAATTTCGGCGTCTTCCCCGGCGCCGGTGGCGCCGCGATCCTGCCGCGTCGAATTGGGGCCACCGCCGCGAAATACCTGCTCTTCACCGGCGACACCCTGCCGGCGAAAGAACTGGTTCCACTCGGCCTCGTGAACCGCGTCGTTCCCGACGCCGATCTGGGGAGCGAGGTGGAGAAACTGGCCGCGCGCATCGCCAGCAAGAGTCCGCTCGTCATCCGCCGCATGAAGCAGACGGTCGCCGACGGGCTGGAGCAACCACAGGCTTCGGCGCTACGGCTGGAGCGAGTGGTACTCGACGCGCATCGCCATTCGCACGACATCCGCGAAGGCCTCGCGGCCTTCGTCGGCAAACGCACGCCCGATTTCAAAGGCTACTGAACCGAACTCTGCACAAGGATTCCCACAATGAGCCACACGCATTCAACCGTCTACATTGCCGGCGTCGGCATGACACCGACAGGAAAATTCCTCGATCGCGGTATCAAGCAACTCACCGCCGATGCGGTGCACGCGGCACTGACCGACGCCGGGTTCGCCACCAGCGATATCCAGTCGGCGTACTTTTCCAACGCAACCCAGGGTGTGCTTGAAGGCCAGAGCATGATCCGCGGCCAGATTGCGTTGCGGTCCATGGGCTTCGAATCCATCCCGATCTTTAACATTGAGAACGCCTGCGCCAGTGGCAGCTCGGCCTTCAGCCTGGCGGTGCAGTATGTGCGCTCCGGAGCGGGCGAGATCGCACTGGCAGTGGGTGCCGAGAAGATGTTTTGCACCGACAAGGCCAAAATGTTCAGCGTCTTCGACGGCGCCTGGGACGTGGCAACGGTCGAGGAGAACAAACGCAATCTGCTGCAAATGGGGCACGGCGTGGAGCCGCCTGAAGGGTCGATGTCGAAGGCGCCCTATAGCCTGTTCATGGACATTTACGCAGCCTTTGGACGCTTTCACATGCGCGAGTTCGGCACCACGCAGCGCCAGATCGCCGCCGTCTCGGCCAAGAACCACGGCCATTCTGTGCACAACCCGCTCGCGCAATACCGCAACACCTACACCATCGACGAGGTACTGGCCGCGCCACCCATCACCTATCCGCTCACGCTGCCGATGTGCGCGCCGATCAGCGACGGCGCAGCCGCGGCGATCGTCTGCTCTGAGGCGGCGCTGATGCGGATGGCCGACCGCAGGCGTGCCATCAAAGTGCTGGCCTCCGTGGTGGCCACGGGCACCAACCGGCGACCCGAAGACGTGGGTCAGCACATCACCGCCAGGGCATCCAAGCTCGCCTACGAACTCGCCGGCATCGGCCCGCAGGACATCTCGCTGGCTGAGGTTCACGATGCCACCGCCATCGGCGAAATCGTGCAAAGCGAAAACCTGGGCTTCTGCGCGTTCGGCGAAGGCGGATGGCTCGCCGAGAGCGGCGGCACAACAATTGGCGGGCGCATCCCGATCAACACCTCGGGAGGGCTGGAGTCCAAAGGGCACCCGATCGGCGCTACCGGTCTGGGTCAGTTGCACGAACTTGTCATGCAACTTCGGGGCGAAGCCGGGGCCCGCCAGGTGCAGGGCGCACGGCTCGCCATCGCCGAAAACGGCGGTGGCCTGTTCGGCCTCGAGGAGGCTGTGTGCGCGATCACCCTGCTCGGACGTTGAGGGAACCACGATGAACCCCTCAGGCAAAGTTGCGATTGTCACCGGTGGCGCATCGGGTCTGGGCCGCGCGGTGGCCGAGACCTTGGTTGCGGCAGGTGCACGGGTAGCCGTGTTTGATCACGACACCAAACACGGTGTCTCCGCTGCCGCAGATCTCGGCACAGCGGCGATATTCGAGCCCGTCGATGTCACCAACGAGACGCAGGTCCAAATGGGCATAGCCCGGGCGCTCGAGTGCTTCGGCGCGATCCACATTTGCGTCAACTGCGCCGGCGTGCCGCACGCCGCCAGGACCGTGTCCGACGGCAAGCCGTTCCCGCTTGATCTGTGGCAAAAGGTGATCGCCGTCAACCTGACCGGTACCTTCAACGTGCTGCGACTGGCCGCCGCAGCGATGGCGCGCAATGAGCCCGAAGGCGACGAACGCGGAGTCATCGTAAATTTATCGTCGGGCGCGGCACACGATGGCCAGATCGGCCAAGCCGCCTACGCCGCCAGTAAGGCCGGCGTGATCGGTCTGACGCTGCCGGTGGCGCGTGACCTTGCCGAGCTGGGCATTCGATGCGTTGCGGTTGCGCCAGGCCTGTTCGACACGCCGATGGTCGCCGGCCTACCGAAGAAGGTCGCACAGGCGATCATCGACCACATGATCCTTTTTCCGCCCCGCATGGGAATGCCCGGGGAACTGGCGCACCTGGTGCGCTCGGTGATAGAGAACCCCTACATCAATGCCACCTGCCTGCACATCGACGCTGGCGCGCGCATGAGCGCACGCTGACAGCGCCACCACAAGGAGACCACCTGAATGAACTTTCTGCCCACCGAAGAGCAGCGCATGGCCGTCGAAGGCTTCACACGCTTCCTCGAAAACGAACTGCGCCCGATCGTCGAACGCTACCAGCCCGACAAGCTGATTGAAAAGGAGCTGATGCTCGAAATTTTCCAGAAAATGCTGCCCTACGGCATGGGCGGCAATGGCATCATCGCCGAGGAATACGGCGGTATGGGGATGCCTTGGCTCACCTATGCACTGATGTACGAGCAGCTCGCGCGCGTCTCCGGCGACGTGGCGATCTCGCTGCTGATTCAGCAGCTCGGCGCCTATTCACTGGAGGTGTGTACCAACACCGCCATGCGCGAGAAGTACCTGCCGCGCATGGTGCGCGCCGAAATCATCGCCTGCAGCGGCATCAGCGAGCCCGGTGTCGGCTCCAACGTGGCTGAAGTCACCTGCCGGGCCCAGCGCGACGGCGACCACTATATCGTTACCGGCGAGAAAACCTGGATCTCGAACGGGCACTACTCCGACTTTTGCATGGTCATCGTGCGCACGTCGAGTGAAAGCTCTGGTGCCCTATCGATGATCCTGGTGGACCGCGCCGAACACGGCTACGAAAGCCGCAACATCGACAAGCTCGGCCTCAACAGCACCTCGACCGCACAGCTCTTCTTCGACGGCGTGCGCGTACCGGCCGCCAATATGATGATCGAGCCAGGCTCCGGCCTCAAGAACACGATGGTGCTGTTCGAGAAAGCGCGTCCCATGGTCGGCCTTACTTCGGTGGGAATCGCACAGGCGGCGCTTGACAAGGCGGTGTCCTATTCGAAGGAGCGCCGCCAGCATGGCAAGCCGATCGGCGGCCACCAGTTGATCCAGGGGATGTTGGCCGAAGCCGCCACCGAACTCGATGCCGCACGGTTACTGGTCTATCGCGCCTTCAACCTGATCGACCACGGTGTGCGCAGCGAGGTGCAAAGCGCCATGGCCAAATGGTACGCCACCGAGATGGCTGTCAACGTCACGTCGAAAGCCGTACAGATTCACGGCGGCAATGGCATCACCAAGGACTTTGGGGTGGAGCTGTTGTTCCGAAATGCCCGCATGATGCCCATCCCCGACGGCACGACCGAGATCCAGAAGCTCATCATTGGCCGCGCCCTGACCGGCATCAATGGTTTCTCCTGACCCATGGCCTCCCTTTCCGCCCCTTCCTCAATCGCTCGTGCAGCTGACATTCCAGTGCTCCAGGCCCGGAACGTCACGCTGCGATTCGGTGGCGTTACAGCCTTGGCTGACGTCGGCATCGAAGTTCGTGACAACGAACTGCTGGCCATCATCGGCCCCAACGGAGCTGGCAAGAGTTCGCTGATGAACGTGCTGAGCGGCTTTTACCAGCCACAACAGGGCGATGTGCACTACCGTGCGCACGACATCAAGGGCCGCGCGGTGCACGAAATCGCGCGCGACGGCGTGGTGCGCACTTTTCAGGGCACCCATCTGTTCTCCAACATGAGCGTGCTCGACAACATCCTGGTCGGCCGCTACTGCAAGATGCGCTCGAGCCTGGCGCAGGCATTTCTCTATTTCCCCTGGACCCAGCGTGAAGAAACTCTGCACCGGGAAGTGGTCGAGGAAATCATCGACTTCCTCGAAATCGAAAACATCCGCCACCAGCCGGTGGGCGCACTCGGCTACGGTCTTCGCAAGCGCGTCGACCTGGGCCGTGCATTGGCGATGGACCCCAAGGTGCTGCTGATGGATGAACCGATGGCCGGCATGAACACCGAAGAAAAGGAAGACCTGGCCCGCTTCATCATCGATGTGCGTGAGGCCAAGCGCATCCCGGTGGTGCTGGTCGAGCACGACATGGGAGTAGTCATGGATCTGGCCGACCGCGTGGCGGTACTAGACTTCGGCCGTAAGATCGCTGACGGCACGCCGGCGCAGGTGCAAGCCGACCCGGCCGTCATTCATGCCTACCTGGGAGCAGCGGCATGAACCGCCGGGCCGCTCCCAACGTGAATACCGCGGTGCACAGCGCGAAGGGCAATTCAGTGAGCGCACACCATCCCACCCCTGCATCCGCACTCACCCTGCCACAGAAATTGCTCGCCCACAGCCAGGAACATCCGCAGCGACTGGCGCAGCGCGCCAAGCGCAAAGGCGTGTGGCGCTGCTATACGTGGTCCGACGTGTTTGAGCGCACGCGCAGCATGGCGCTTGGCGCGGCAGCGCAGGGCCTGCAGCGCGGCGAAACCGCGATCGTGATCGGCGAGAACGAACCCGAGCATTACTGGGCTCTGTTTGCAGCCCAGTCACTGGGCGCCAAAACCGTGTCGGTCTACCCCGACGCCACCGTCGACGAACTGCATTACCTATGCGAGGACGCGCAGGCCCGCTTCATCTTCGCGCAGGATCAGGAGCAAGTCGACAAGGCGCTCGCGCTGCTGGAGCGGCTGCCCGACATTCGGGGCATCGCTTACTGGGACAACTCGGGCATGTGGTCGTACCGGCATCCGCTGCTGCAATCCTTCGATGCCTTGACCGACGCGGGGCGGCGCCAGCACGAGCGGCACCCGCAGCGCTTCGAACGCGAAATCGCCGCCGGCCACCCTGATGATCTGGCACTGCTGACCTACACCTCTGGCACCACCAGCAAGCCCAAGGGCGTGATGATCAGTCACCGCTGGCTGATGGACAACGCATTGCGCATGAGCAGCGCGCTTCCGATCAAGCCCGGTATGGAGTACCTGTCCTACACGCCGCTGGCCTGGATCACCGAGCAATTGCTGGGCGTGACACTCGGGCTGACCATGCCATTGGTGGTCAGCTTCCCGGAAGGTCCTGACCAAGTCTTGCCCAATCTGCGCGAACTCGCGCCGCACATTGTGCTGTTCGGCCCGCGCCAGTGGGAGAACATCGCCGCCACCATCGAGGCGCGCATGCTCGCCGCGAACTGGCTTGCGCGCGGCATCTACCGCTGGGGCATACGCATCGGCCACGACGTGCATGTTACGCGGCTCGAAGGGCGGACGGCACCATGGCTGTCGCGGCTGCTGCTGCCGCTGGCCGAAGCGCTGGTGCTTCATCCGCTGCGCGACCAATTTGGCTTTATTCGCGGCAAGGTCGCTGTATCTGGCGGCACCGCCATGGCGCCCGACGTGTTCCGGCTGTTTCACGCCATGGGCGTGCCACTGCGCAACATCTACGGCTGTTCCGAATTCGGCCTGATTGCCGGCCACCGCGGCGAGCGTTACGACCTCGAAACTGTGGGCCCGCTGCTCGATGTGGATCCTGCCTTCGGCGCACCGCTGGAATCGCGCATCCAGGATAACGGCGAGCTGCTGCTGCGCGGCGGCACCGGCTTTCTCGGCTACTGGGGCAAGCCCGAGAAGGCCGCCGCCATCCAGCGCGACGGCTGGTACATCAGCGGTGACGCCGTGCGCAAGACCGAGCGCAGTGAACTGGTGTACCTGGACCGGCTGGAGCACTTGGTCCAACTCGCCAGCGGCCACCTGTATCCGCCGCAGTTCATCGAGACGCGCCTGCGCTTTTCGCCCTTCATCAAAGACGTGATGGTGCTGGGCGACGCAACCCGGCCCTGGGTTGGCGCGCTGATCAACATCGACATGGCGGTGACTAGCCGCTGGGCCGAGGAGCGGCGCATCGCCTTCTCCACCTTCACCGATCTGTCGCAGCGGCCCGAAGTGCGGCAACTGGTGCAGGGCGAAATCCGCCGCATCAACAAACTGCTGCCCGAAGGCTCGCGCGTGGTGCGTTTCGCCAATTTTCCGAAGGAACTCGACCCCGACGAAGGCGAACTCACGCGCACGCGCAAGTTGCGCCGCGAGTTTCTTGAGGTGCGCTATCGGGCGCTGATTGACGGCCTGTATGCAGGCGCCGCCGACATCGCCTGCGAAATCGCCGTGACCTACCAGGACGGCCGCCAGGGCGTGCTGCGCGCAACCGTAGTCGCCACCGACATCGACCAGACGCCCACACCATGATCATCGAATTCATCAACTACACAATCAACGGCGCGCTGCTCGGCCTGCTGTACTCGCTGGTCGCCATGGGCTTTGTGGTCATCTACCGCGCCAGCAAGGTCTTCAACATGGCAATCGGCGAGATGATCGTACTGGGCGCCTTCCTGCTGTGGTGGGCGATCCAGTCGCGCGGCATGCATCCGGCGCTGGGCATCGCCGTCGCGCTGGGCATTTCGGTGCTGATCGGGCTGGCGATTGAACGGCTGCTGTTCAGGCGCCTGATCGGCGAATCGGTGTTCTCGATGATCATGGTCACCATCGGGCTGCTGATCCTGATGCGCGGACTGGTGCTGGTGATCTGGGGCCCGCAGGAGCGTCAGTTCCCCGCTATCTTTCCCCTGGCGCCCATCATCCTGGGCGAGATGATCATCCCGCGCTCGCTCGCCATCGGTGGCCTCATCGCGGTGCTGGCGGCGGTGGCGCTGCACTGGTTCTTCAACCGCAGCCGCACCGGGCTGGCCATGTCGGCGGTGGCCGAAGACCACCAAATCGCGCTGGCCATGGGTATCAGCGTGCGCCGCTCCATCGCCTTCGCCTGGGCGCTGGGCGGGGTGCTGTCGGTCATCACCTCGATGGTCTACCTGAGCGGCAAATCACTGACCGTCCTGTCCTCCGAGATCGGCTTCGCCGCCCTGCCGGTGGCGCTGCTGGCCGGGCTCGAATCCATCGGTGGCCTGCTCTTGGCCGGCATCATCGTCGGGGTCGTGCAGGGGCTGACGGCCGCCTACATCGACCCGCTGATCGGCGGCAACGCCGCCGCCGTCGTCCCCTATATCTTCATGCTGGTGGTGCTGGTGGTCCGCCCGACCGGCATGTTCGGCTGGAAACGCATTGAAAGAGTCTGACCCATGGATCCCTCCGGCATTTTTTCCACCAGTTATGCACGTGACCGCGCGCTGATCCGCACGCGCGCCCAGTGGGTCGCGCTGGCCCTTTTCATCGGCATTCTGCTGATCTACCCCTGGTTCGCCTCGGCGCGCCTGGTAGCAATAGCCAACCTGATGCTGGTCACCTCCATCGTGGTGGTCGGCCTGCAGATCACCACTGGCTACGCCGGACAGATCAACCTGGGCCAGGCTGCCTTCATGGGGGTCGGTGCCTACGCCGCCAGTGTGATCGAGGTCAAGGCCGGGCTGCCGTTCTGGGTGGCGGTGCCGGTGGGGGGGCTGGTCGCGGCGCTGGCCGGCTGGCTGTTTGGCCTGACGGCGGCGCGGATCAAGGGCTTTTACCTTGCGCTGACCACCATCGCGGCCCAGTTCATCTTCCACTTCATGGTGTTGAATCTGCCATCGGACTGGCTCGGCGGCGTCAATGGTTTCAGTCTGCAACCGGCTCAGCTGGGCGCCTTCGTGTTCAACACCGACCGCTCGCTGTACTACCTGTTTCTGGTCGTCACCCTGGTGATGGTATTCGGCGCTTTCGGCATCCTGCGCAGCCGCCACGGGCGTGCCTTCGTCGCGGTGCGCGACGACGATGTGGCTGCCGGCATGATGGGCGTAGACGTGGCCGGCGCCAAATCGCGCGCCTTTGTGCTGGGCGCCTTCTACGCCGGCATTGGCGGCGCCCTTTGGGCCTACCAGGTGCGTTATGTTTCGGTCGATCAGTTCACGCTGTTCAATTCGATCTGGTTCATTGCCATGATGATCGTCGGCGGGCTCGGGTCACTCGTGGGGGCGCTGATCGGCACCGTGCTCATCCGGGGCGTGCAGGAGACCATTACCAGTCTGGGGCCTGATCTGGTCGAACGCATCCCCAGCCTGAGCAGCGACCTGATCTTCGCCAGCATGAATGTATTTCTCGGCCTCATCATCACGCTGTTCCTGCTGCTGGAACCGAAAGGCCTGATGCACCGCTGGAACATCCTGAAAGCCAACTATCGGCTCTGGCCGTTTCACCACTGAACCCGTTCTACACGGCGAGTCCCAGTGCCTTTTTCCCTTCACCACCACTGCCCGGAGACAACCATGCAACGCAACACCTTTATCAAACTCACAACCGTTTTGGCAACCGGCCTGCTGCTGAACACGCCGGCCCACGCGCAGACGACAACGATCAACGTCGCCGCCATTGCCGACTTCGCCGGCCCCTACGCCAGCGTCATGCCCCAGATGCAGGGTGGGCGACTCGCCGTGATCGAGTGGTGGAACAAGGAAGTCGGCAGCAAGCTCAATGTACAGATCGCCGTCAAAACTTTTGACACGCGCTACGACGTGGCGCAAACCGCCAGCCTCTGGCCCGGCATCAAGGCCGAACTCAAACCGGTGCTCGTGCTTGGCCTTGGCGGTCCTGATGCTGCTGCGCTGCAGCAGCGCCTGCCGGATGACAAGGTACCCATGCTCATGGGCACCGCCGCCTACGGCTTCGGCTGGAAGCCCAACCAATGGGTCCTGAACCTGCGCCCCACTTACCCCCATGAGGCGGCCGGTTTCCTGGAATGGTTCCGCGCCACCAAACTCCAGGACAAGCGTCCCGTCAAGGTGGCAATCATCACCTCCGAAGCCACACCCGCCTATGCCGACATGGCCAAGGGCCTGCAAAGCTACACCAAGGCCAACCCCGACAAGGCCACCTTCGTCGAGGCCATCTGGACCGAGGTGCAACCGACCGACCTGACACTGCCGGTGCGCCGCCTGGTCAACGCCGGCACCGACGTGATCGTGATCCAGACCAACACCGCCCAGGCCGTGGCCGCCAAACGGGCGTTACAGGCACTGGGTAAAAACGTTCCGATCATGCTGTCGCTGCACAACGGGGTAGTGGGTTCGTCCAAGGCACTTGGCGACCCGAACGGCTTTGCCGACGATTTCGAAGTGGGCGCCATCGCCGATGCCACCGAAGACGACACGGCCGCGCGCAAGTTCTACCGCATGTTGCAGGAAAAGCACGGCCTGAAATCGGGCTGGAACGCAATGACCATCATGGGTCTGGGCCAGAGCATTGTGGCCGTGCGCTCGATCGAGGCCACCCTCAAGGCCAAGGGCGCAGGCAAAGTCACCGGCGAAGCCGTGCGTGAGACGCTGCTGGCCAGCCAGTTCACCAGCAACGATCTGATGGGTGTGCTGCCGGGCATGGATTTCAGCAACGATGCCCCCTTCCCGACCGGCACCTCAAAGGTCAACATTGCCACGATGAAGGATGGCAAGGTGTTCAGGGCGGCAGGCGATGTGACCGTCCCTATGGTGAATAAATGGTAAGTACAACCCTTGCTGGCGCACCGAATCAAGGTGCCGCGTCCCATGTGCCCGCCCCACCGGCGGTGCTGACGCTTTCCAACGTCGAGGTGCTGTATGCCGAGGTGATCCTGGCGCTCAAGGGCGTGTCCATGCAGATTCCCGAAGGCGGCTGCGTTGCGCTGCTGGGTGCCAACGGCGCTGGCAAGAGCACCACGCTCAAGGCCATCTCCGGCGTCATCGACTCGGAAGACGGTCGCGTCTCCGGTGGGGCGATCACCTTCGACGGGCGGCCGAATCAGGGGCATGACCCGGCGACGGTGGTGCGCAGCGGTCTGGTCCATGTCATGGAAGGCCGACGTGTGCTGCAACACATGACGGTCGAGCAAAACCTGATCATCGGCGGCCACATGTTCCCCTCAACGCAGGCCATGCGCCGGGCCATGGACAGCGTCTACCAGGCGATTCCGCGCCTGGCCGAACTGCGCAAGCGTACCGCCGGCTACCTTTCGGGCGGCGAGCAGCAAATGCTTGTGATCGGGCGCGCGATCATGGCCGAGCCGAAACTCATGCTGATCGACGAGCCCTCGCTCGGCTTGGCGCCGCGCATGGTCGAGGACGTCTTCGCCGTGCTGCATCACCTGCGTGAGCAGGGACTGTCGCTCCTGATCGTCGAGCAGAACACCCGCGTGGTCCTCGAGATCGCCGACTACGGATATGTGATGGAAAGCGGTCGCATCGTGCTTGAAGGCCAGGCCCAGGCTTTGCGCGAAAACGAGGACGTGCGCGAGTTCTATCTCGGACTGGACCGCGAGGGGGAGCGAAAGAGCTTTCGCGAGGTCAAGCACTACAAGCGGCGAAAGCGCTGGCTGGGGTAACAGCCGGCTGGCCTGTGGCTTAAATTCGGTTTCAGGAGTAACGACAAATGAGTGGTCCCCTGCAAGGGTTGAAAGTGATCGAGTTCGGCGGCATCGGCCCCGGACCGTTCTGCGCGATGATGCTGTCCGACATGGGTGCCGACGTGATCCGGCTGGATCGCAAGGCGGACAAGGGCAAGGACCGCGGACAAGGGGCCTTCCTGGCCAGTGGCAGGCGCAGCGTGCTGCATCGCGGACGCCGATCGCTGGCGGTCGACCTGAAGTCGCCCGATGACGTACAGCGGGTCCTGGCGTTGGTTGAAGGCGCGGACGCCATCATCGAGGGCTTCCGCCCGGGCGTGATGGAGCGGCTGGGTCTGGGCCCGGATGCGCTGCTCGCGCGCAACCCGCGCCTGGTGTACGGGCGCATGACCGGCTGGGGCCAGGACGGGCCGCTCTCGCAGGCTGCGGGCCACGACATCAACTACATCGCCCTGTCGGGCGCGCTCAGCATGATCGGGCGCGCTGAAGGCGGGCCGGCGGCACCGCCGGCCATGGTCGGCGACCTTGGCGGCGGTGGCATGATGCTCGCGTTCGGCATCGTTTGCGCCTTGCTCGAAGCGCGCACCTCCGGCCAGGGCCAGGTGGTCGATGCCGCGATCACCGACGGTGCGGCCCTCCTCACCTCGATCGTCTGCGACCTCAAAGCCCTGGGGCTGTGGAAAAACGAACGGCAGGCCAACCTTCTGGACGGTGGCTCGCATTTCTACGACACGTACGAGTGTGCGGATGGAAAGTGGATCTCGATTGCCTCACTGGAGCCGCAGTTCTATGCGCTGCTGCTGGAGAAGCTCGGCATCAGCGACCCCGAATTTCAACGGCAACGCGACCCGGCAGCCTGGCCGGCGCTCAAGCGCCAGATCACCGACATCTTCCGCAATCAACCGAGCGCGCACTGGTGTGCCTTGCTAGAAGGGACCGACGTCTGCTTTGCACCGGTGCTGACGCTGGAAGAGGCAGCCCGCCATCCGCACAACGCGGCTCGCGAAACTTTCTTTGAGCGAGACGGCGTCCTGCAGCCTTCGCCGGCCCCGCGATTTAGCCGAACGGCTCCGGATCGACCGCCACCCGCGCCGTTTATCGGGGAACACGACGACACCGAGGCCACTGGCGCGACCTGATGCGATTGGCGATCTCGATCTAGGACTGAGCTAATCTTACTATGTCACAAGAGTAGCCTTGTGCTTACCCTGCCGCAGCAGGGGCACCGCCCCAAACGAGCGATCAGCTGATAGCTCAGCCGATAACGCAGCGTCGTGATCGAGATCATCACGTGGCGCTGCGCGCGCAGGGCTGCCGCGGGGGACGTAATCCTCGGGAAGGGCAGGCATCTGGCGTTCGAGGAAGTTTTTTTTGCCGCCGACAGGCTTGTCGGCGACGAGGCGTTCTGCCATCAGGAATCCGTAGGCCGCGATGCTCAAGGCGGCATGGTGGTGAAACCCCCGCCAGCCTCGCCCTTCGTAGTGCCCGAGGCCGAAGTCCTGTTTCAAATCCTGATAGTTGCGCTCGATGCGCCAGCGCTGGTGGGCGACGCCGACGAGTTCGTCGAGGGTGACGTCCTCGGATAGCGTGGACAGGAAATACTTGCTCGGCTCAGCCTCATGGGCCGGCCACTCGATGAGCAGCCATTGCTCGGGACGCAGGCGCGCCTTGCCGACATTGCCGCCCGCATGGCGCACCCGCACGGCCGCGAAGCGGCCGTTCAGCGGTGCATTGGTTCCCTCGCGCCAAGTAACGCTCCGGAATGCCTGGGCTGGCAGTGACATCGCCAATGCTTTGACGCTGATGGGCTGCAAGGCGGCAGTGCGCCGAGGCACCACAGGTGGGCGGCCCCGGCCGCTGTACGCCGCCAGCGGCTGCAGCCCGGGTGGCCAGACTACGATGGCCGAGGTGATGCCAACCGCATAGAGCAGGCCCATGTCGCTGAGCGCCTGGCGAAAGGCGTTGTCCACACCGTAGCCGGCATCAGCCAGCACGCAGTGGTGCGGCGCGCCCTCCTCGAGCAGCGCGCGTAGTTGCTGCAGCGCGATCTGCGTCTTCGTGGCGAAGCGCACCTCCTCGGGCACGCCGGCCTTGGCACGGCGTTCAGGATCGGCCGCCCAGTCCTCGGGCAGATACAACTGCCAAGCCGCGGGCAGGCTGCCCTGATTGCTTGCAAGCGAGATGCTCACGGCCACCTGGCAGTTGTCCTGCTTGCCCAGCACCCCGCAGTACTGACGAGTGACACCGACCGAGTGGCGACCCTTCTTCGGGAATCCAGTGTCGTCGATGATCCACCAGCCGCCCTCACTGAAGTCCATCTTGGGCATCACCCACTGGCACGCGCGACGCAGCATCTGGGTGTCCGACCACTCGGCCTTGGCCACGAAGTGATGCAACGCCTGGTGCCGAGCGCTGGCGTGCATCGGATCCACACGTGCGGCCATGGGCTCCACGCTCTTGCGAGCCAACGGCAGCATCAAGCCGGTGCAGTAGCCACGAAGGCCCGCGTGTCGGTCTGCATGCCCCAGGCCTTTGCTCAGGTGCTCCAGGTAGTGATCGAAGCGCTCGGCTGCATTCATCGATCCTCCGCCACGAAGTCGAGAAGATCGCATTATGCCATTTATGACACAGTAAGACTAAGTAATCGGCCCGCCCGCGCCGCAAATCGTTCCGAAGAAACACCTGGCGTTGGCGCGCGCAATGTGAGAAGGTGGAACGCAGCACCGGCGAAGGCCGACACAGCAATGGTACACATTGCCCGCGACTGAGCTTGGTCATGGGCTGCGTCATCGACATTGGTGAGCCTGTGCCAGGCCTCTTCGGTCTGGCGCAGGCATCCCGTTTGAGAGAGTGATCAAGACGACGTACCCGAGCCGGTGTCACGTTCCACTTCTCATGATGGAGGATGCCATGGCACAACACAAGCGGCCCACCACACAGGCGGCCATCTCTCTGACCCACCCCAACGCCGCCGGTATCGACATCGGCAGCGCCGCGCACTTCGTAGCCGTGCCACCGGACCGCGACGACGAGCCCGTGCGCGAGTTCGCCAGCTTCACCGCCGACCTGCACCGCCTGGCCGACTGGCTCGACGCCTGCGGCGTGGACACCTTGGCCATGGAGTCCACCGGGGTCTACTGGATTCCTCTGTACGAACTGCTCGAATCGCGCGGCTTGACGGTGTTGCTGGTCAACGCGCGCCACGTCAAGAACGTCTCGGGCCGCAAGAGCGATGTGCTGGACTGCCAGTGGCTGCAGCAGCTCATGAGCTTTTGCGCATTCCACTGATGGCGGACAGTGATTCCATTCCCATCGCGGACAGCGTTCCATGCGATGGCGGACACCTTGCGCGGATGTCCTGAGTGACGCCCAAATCGTAGCCGAAGTGTCCGCCATCAGCGTGGAATGGCGTTTGGGCGGGATGGTCAGGCGGCCTTGGCCAGCTTTCTCATCGACTCGCCTTTGAGACCTATCTTGTGCGAGCCGTGCACGATGCGGTCCAGGATGGCATCGGCCAGCGTGGGCTCATCCAGCCAGGCGTGCCAGGCCGTCACCGGCAACTGGCTGGTGATGTGCGTCGAGCGTGAGCCCACCCGGTCGTCCAGCAGTTCAAGCAAGTCGTTTCGCTCATGCGCGGCAATCGGTGCAATGCCAAAGTCGTCCAGGATGAGCAGGTCCAGCCGCGCCAGTTGCGCCAGCCGTTTGCCAAAGCTGCCGTCCCCATGGGCCACATGCAGCTCCTCCAGCAGGCGCGGCGCGCGAGCATAAAGAACAGAGAACCCCAGGCGCGCCGCCTGCTGCCCAAGCGCGCAAGCAAGCCACGTCTTGCCGCAACCGGTGGCGCCGGTGAGCAGCACATTGTGACCATGGCGCAGCCAGTCGCCGCCGGCCAGGCTGGTGATGACCTCCCGGCTCAGGCCCCGACTGCCCCGCCAGTCGATGTCCTCCAGGCACGCGCCGGAGACCTTCAGGCGGGCGGCTTTCAACAGGCGTTCCAGGCGTTTGCTGTCACGCCAGTCCACCTCACGCTGCACCAGCAGGGCCAGGCGTTGTTCAAAGGGCAGCTCGCTGGCGGTGATGTGGATGGCGGCATCGTTCAGGGCGGCCACCATGCCGTCCAGGCGCAGTGCTCGTAGTTGGTTGAGGGTGTGTTCGTTGAGCATGCTTGTTCTTTCTCTATTTCCGTGTCTCAGTGGTAGTAGCCCGGCCCGCGCACGTTCTCGTGCAGCGGCAAGCTGACCTGCATGGGGATGGGGGTGTCCAGCGGACGCTGGTCCAGGCCACAACTCAGGATGGAGGCGACGCTCTTGTAGGACGGCGAGCGAATTGACTGCGCCCGTGCACAGGCCGCCTCCAGCCGTTCTGCCCCGTACTCACGCCCCAGGCGCATGAGGCCCAGGCAGGAGCGGTAGCCCTGCTCGGGGTGCGCTCGGTGCTCCATCTGCCAGCGCACCACGGCGGCGGTGGCAGCACCTATTCGTTCGCCCCAGGCGATGAGCTTGGCCGGCGTCCACTGCAGGTGCGCCCGGTGCGAGGCCGGCATGTGCTCAGGCGTGGTGGTGTGAGCGCCTTTGCGCCCATTGAGCGCGTGGGCGGCCACCCGCTTGTTGCCGTGCAGGACTTCGACGGTGGCGTCCGTGATGCGCAGCTCCACCGTCTGACCCACCAGGGCGTGGGGCACCGAGTAGTAGTGGCCATCGAGCTCGACGTGGTAGTCGATGTTTTCTGTGGTCGACCACAGAAAACATCTTGTGTGGCGTTGCCAGTTCTGTGGTCTTGACGCCGTACAGCGGCCTGTAGCGCGGGCGTGGCCGTCACGATGGCCACAGAACTTCTGGCACGAGCAGCATGGGTCCTCCATCCACTGTTCCAGAAGGGGTCACCTATGTTCGACGAGTTGTTCAAGCGCACCGCCGCCGTTGTGCGCCATACCGCAGCACCGCTCCTTGTGGAGCGACTCCTGTACCTGGAGCATCTGCGCGACGTCGGGTCCGCACACAAGACGTTGATCCGATACGCGGACGGCATGCTGTGCATTGGGGAGATGCTGCGGTGGACGTTGCCGAATCCGATCACGACAGAGCAAGTCGAAGCAGCGGTGGATCGATGGATCACCCGCCGACACAGCCGCAAGATCCCCGGACATGCGACCAAGATTGCCTTGCGGTGCACCGCGCGGGGCTGGTTTCGCTTCCTTGGACTCCTGCAGGCGAACGTTGACAACCATCCGGGCAGTGAACAGATCGAAGCCTACGCGCGCTTCATGCTCGAGGAGCGCAACCTCTCTCCGGTCACAGTTCGTGCCCGCTGCGGGCACGCCGCAGAGTTCCTTCGGCTACTCGCAGAACAGGGACGCGACGTGGTCGGGTTCGGCTGGCGCGACGTGGATCAGATCCTGGTCTTCAAAGGCCGCCAGGAAGGCCTGACCCGCTCCTCCATGCAGACGTACACCTATGACTTGCGCAACTTCGTCCGCTTTCTCGAAGATCGCCATCATTGCCTGCCCGGCCTGGCCGCAGCGATTCGACCGGGGCGCGTTTACCAAGGTGAGCAACTTCCCATGGGTCCGTCCTGGGATGTGGTCTGCCGCCTGCTGGACGCGATGCAGGGAGAGACCGACAGCGTGGTCCGTGATCGCGCCATCATGATGCTTTTCGCTCTGTACGGTCTGCGCGCGTCCGAAGTCCAGCGGCTGTCGTTGGATGACTTCGATTGGGAGAACGCCATCATTCGGGTCCATCGCTCCAAACAGTGCGCGCGTGTCGAGTGTTATCCGCTGGCGCACCCTACAGCGCAGGCGCTTGCCACGTACATACGGTCCGTCCGACCGAAGACAGATCGGCGCGAAGTCTTCCTGCAGATGCGCGCGCCATACCTGCCATTGAGCACGAGTGCATTGTGGCAAGTGGTCAGCCGGCGCCTGAGGCCGATGGATCCTGGTCTCAGACACCATGGTCCCCATGCGTTGCGACACGCCTGCGCGACCCGCCTGCTGGCGCGCGGGATGAGCATGAAGGAGATCGGGGACTTCCTCGGCCACCGCCATCCTTCCACCACTGCGGTGTACGCGAAGGTCGACCTCCATGGCCTGCGCCGTGTCGCAGACGTCGATCTGAGGAGATTCCTGTGAAGCTCGCCGACGCCCAAGCTCTGTACATCCAACAGCTCCAAGCCCGTGGCTGTGCCGGCACCAGCATCGCTGGTGTGCTGCGCATGTTCGCCAAGTCGATTGGTGGCGAACGCGAGTTGGAGACGATCCTGACCTCCGAGGTGAGAACCTTTCTCGACGGAACCCGACCACTGACACGGTACTGGCACCGCAAGCATTCGGCCTTGCTGGGCTTCTTTCGCTTCGCCTTCGTCCGGTCCATGGTGGCGCACATGCCGCTGCCTATGCACACCCCGCGGTGTCGCCAGGTCTTTCGGCCTTACATCTACACCGATGACGATGTCGCTCGGTTGATCGGCGCCATCGACTCCCTTCGGACATCGCGCATCGAACGGTACAGTCTTCGCACCTTGCTTGTGCTCTTGCTGGGAACCGGATTGAGGCTCAGCGAAGCGCTGCATCTGACCCTGGCCGATGTCGATCTGGAGCAGAACCTGCTGATCGTGCGCGAGAGCAAGTTCTACAAGACGCGCTTGGTCCCGATCGGACCTGATCTGGTTCGAATCTTGTGCACTTATGTCGATGCGCTGCACCCATCGCGCGGCGCCGATCCGGCCTCGCCGCTGCTCGTGTGCAGAGACGGCGAACCACTCACAGGAAGCGGCACACGCCGGGCGTTCGCCAGGCTTCGGTCCATGACTGGTCTGCGGCGCAACGACGACCTGCCCAATCTGCCTCGGCTGCACGACTTTCGGGCGAGCTTTGCCGTTCGCCGATTGACGGCCTGGTACAGGGAGGGTGCCGATGTCCAGAAGCTGCTGCCGCTGCTGTCGACGTATCTCGGCCACGTCAGCATCGCAGCCACCCAGGTCTATTTGCCGTTGACGCCGGAGTTGCTCGTCGAGGCCTCTGCGCGGTTCGAGCGCTACGCGACGCTGCAGGGCGATCAGCCATGAACACCGCGAACCAACTCGGCCCCTGGGTCAAACGCTTCCTGGCGGAGTACTTGGTGACCGTCAGAACAGTGGCCAGAAGCACCCAGCTCAGCTACCGGGACACGCTGGCCAAGCTTCTTCGCTTCGCAGCTCGCGCGACGCACAAACGTGTGGACCAGCTGAGCGTGGATGATCTCAGTCGCGAGATGCTCACCGCGTTCTTGCCGTCGACGACGACTACCAAGGGCGTCGGTGCGAGGACCATCAATCAACGGCTGGCCGCGTTGCACATGTTCGCGCGTTTCGTGGGTGAGTACGGGCCGGAACACCTGCAATGGTCCGCAAGCGTGCTTGCGATCCCTTTCAGGAAGTTTGCCAGCCCTCAGATCGCGTACCTGGAGAAGCCGGAGATGGATGCCCTGCTGGCCGCGGCAGATGCGCACACGCCCCAGGGCATGCGTGACCATGCCTTGCTTCTGTTCCTCTACAACACGGGCGCTCGCGCTGACGAGGCAGCGCACGTCAAGATCGGGAGCGTGCAGCTTGCGCAGTCTGACGGGGCGCGCAATGCGTTCGTCTCACTGCATGGCAAAGGCGGCAAGATCAGGCTCTGCCCGCTGTGGCCCCAAACGGCCCGTGAACTGGCCTCCTTGATCGCGGGGCGCCCGTCCACCGAGCCGGTGTTCCTCAACCGTTGCGGCCGACCGATGACACGGTTTGGTGTCCATGACTTGGTGGCGCGATATGCGCGCCGGATTTCGGAGAAGTTTCCTGCCATCAAGGCCAAACGCGTCAGCCCTCACACCATCCGGCACACTACAGCGACCTACCTGCTGCGTGCCGGCGTCGACATCAACACCATCCGCGCATGGCTGGGGCATGTCTCGCTGAGTACGACAAACATCTACGCGCAGATCGATCTGGAAGTGAAGTCTCGCGCAGTGGCCCAGTTGGAGCCCTCGGGCAAGGCAACCCGGCGACGAATCGAACCCGACTTGATGCAGTTCCTGCGCTCGCTGTAGCCCAAAGTTCTGTGGCCATCAAGGCAGCTACGCCCGCGCTACAGGCCGCTGTACGGCGTCAAGGCCACAGAACTGGCAACGCCACACAAGATGTTGACCCGGGCACTCTTGAACCGTGCAATCGCCATGCGCGTGACCGGCAGTGGGCGCAGGACTGGCCGGTCGAGCTCGGCAAAAGCGCTGGCCCGGTTACCGGGCAGCTTCTTGAACGGGCGCTAATTCAAGTCGGCCAGCAAGGCGGCAATCGCCCGGTTGAGCGCGGCCAGGCCGAAGAAGGTCTGGTGGCGCAGCCTCGCCAGAATCCAGCGCTCGACCACCTGCACGCCCACCTCCACCTTGGGCTTGTCGCGTGGCTTGGCTGGGCGCGCGGGCATGACGGGCAGGCCGTAATGGGCGGAGAGTTCTTCGAGCAGGCGGTGCGAGGTCGGCTCGTAGCGGTCAGGACGGGCCATCAAGGCACGCGGCTGGTCGGGCACCAGCAAGCGGGGCACGCCGCCGATGAACTCCAGCGCAGCCATGATGCCGGCCACCCAGTCGGTGGCTTTCTGGCTGGCGGTGGCGCACGCATAGGTGTAGTTCGAGGCGCCCAGCACCGCCACAAATATCTGGGCCTGCGTTATCTCGCCGGTGCTGGCGTCCACGATGGGCACTGTCTGACCGGCGTAGTCCACAAAGAGCTTGTCGCCGGCCTCATGGGTCTGGCGCATGGAGCGCTTCAATCGCCGGGACCAGGCTTGGTACTTCTCGCAGAAGGCGCTGTACTTGTAGGCCTGACCGGCGTGCTGCTGTTGATATTCCTCCCACAGCAGTTGCAGTGTGACGCCGGGGCGGCGCAGCTCAATGTGAATGCGGGCGCAGTCGGGCTCGAGGTGGCGCGACGCGCGGGGCACCGGTGGCTTGTAGAGCCGGGCCTGGAGTTCTTCGTCGCTCAAGGTCTGGGCCAGCGCCCAGTCCACGTCGGCCACGCGCGCGTAGCTGGCGATTTCGCTGACAGTGGATTTGGAGATGCCGAGAGCGGCGCCGATTTGGCGGGTGCTCAAGGCACCGCCGTGCAGCAGTTGCAGTGTGTGTCGTATCTTGCTCATGGTGACCCTGGGTGTGGGCATCGCTGGTTCCGGTCAAAAAACCGGGCAGCGTATGCCGCGTTCGGGTCACTCAGAACACCCCTCAGGTGTCCGCCATCAGTTTGGAATGCTGTCCGCCTTCACCGTGGAACGGTGTCCGCCATCCCGCTGGAACACTGTCCGCCATCAGCGTGGAATCGTGTCCGCCATGGCGTGGAATACGCAAGCTTTGGCCTGCTGCGCGGCGCCTTCCGCCCGGCTGAGCAGGTTTGCGTGCTGCGCTGTCTCTCCCGCCAACGCGCCATGCTGCTGCGCAGCCAGGGCCGCTTCGTGCAGCACATGCAAAAGGCCCTGACGCAGATGAACATCCAGCTGGCCAACGTCATCGCAGACGTGGCCGGCGAGAGCGGCCAGAAGATCCTGCACGCCATCGTCGCCGGTGAGCGCGATGGGCAGGCCCTGGCCAAGCTCAGGAACGCGCGCATCCGCGCCAGCGAGGAACAGATCGCCAGGAGCCTGCAAGGTAGCTGGCGCGCCGAGCACCTCTTTGCCTTGAGGCAGGCGCTGGACGCGTTTGACTTCTGTGGCACCCAGCTGACCGAGTGCGACGCGCAGATTCAGGCGCAGTTGCAGGCCCTGCATGTGCGAGAGGACGAACCGGCTCAAGGCAAGAAGCGCGGGCGCGCCCGCAATGCCCCGAAGTTCGATCTGCGCACCCAGCTCTTCCAGATGTGCGGCGTGGACCTCACGCGCATCGACGGCATCGATGTGATCACCGCGCTGGTGGTGGTCTCCGAGGTGGGCGCGGACATGGGCAAGTTCCCCAGCGACAAACACTTCGCCTCCTGGCTGGGCCTGTGTCCGGGCACCAAGATCACCGGAGGCAAGGTCATGAGCGGCAAGACCAAGCGCTGCGCCAACCGTGCGGCCCAAGCGCTGCGTCTGGCGGCAGCGGTCTTGCGCTCGAGCCACTCGGCGCCGGGGGCTTATTACCGGCGTATGTGCGCACGCATGGACAAGCCCAAGGCCGTGACAGCAGCGGCACACAAGCTGGCCCGACTGATCTACGCCATGCTCACCCACGGTCAGGAATACACCGACCGAGGGCAGGACTACTTCGAGGAGCGCTACCGCCAACGGGTCTTGCACAACCTCGCCCAGAAGGCCAAGGCCATGGGCATGCAGCTCGTCCCTTCCGACAACCCCGCTTGAAAACACCAGGAAAATCAATCAGCTATCTGGTGTTTCTTGAGAGGTCCCTCTCTTCTTCGCTGACGCTGCAGCATAAGTGCAGCCACGAAGCCGACCGGCAAACTGCTCTACACAATCAACTCCAGTTCCTTGACAACGCTCCCATCTCCCGCCTCGCAGTCCATCAGGAACTGCATCCAGGTCAGCAGCGCCTGCCGACGCTCCGGGTAGTAGGTGTGCTGGTCGTAGATGCCCTCCACGCCCGTGAGCTTGTGGTTCAGGCACATCTCGGAGATATCTCTGGGAACACCGAGTGCGCGCATGTGGGACTTCATCGTGCTGCGCAGGTCATGCGGCGTGAAGCGGCGCACTTGGGGCTTGTACTGCTTGATCCAGTAGTCGATCGACTCGCGCACGGTGTCCTTGCTCAGATGGGTGTCGCCTCCGTTTCGCTCAGTACGGCTGTGCGCCCTCGCCGGCAAAACATAGGCCGACCGGAAGGCGAACGTACGCAGTTCCTTGAACCAATCGATGAGCTCCGGGGCGAGCGGCACATCCATGGCCGGCCCGGTTTTGCTCGCGGGAATGTGCCAACGGGCCTCGTCGAGATGCACGTCCTTCCACTTGGCCGTGAAGAGTTCTGCTCCTCGCACGCCCGTTGCCAGCAGGATGCGGATTGCGAGTGTGTTTGGTCGGCGCATCGGCGCGTTAAGCAGCAGGTGCAGTTCCTCGCGGGTCAGCATCAAGCGTTTGCGAACCGGTGGTCTGGGGCCCAGCAGAGCACTGATCATGATGCCCACACAGGGGTTGGCGTTGACGAGGCGCTTGCCGCAGGCATGGGTGAACAGGCACTTGGCCGTGATGTGCAGGAGGCTCGACTCACCCCAGGTGAGCTTGCTGTCGTCGATCAGTGCCACGATGTCGCTGGACTCGACTTCACGCACGCTGAGCGAGCCAAACCGGTTTTCGATGCGCTTGAGGTGGCGTGAGTAGCAGACCCGTGTGCTCTTGGCCAACGTGACGAGTACCTTCTGGCGATAGTCCTGGATCAGTTGACGGACCGTCCAGTCCTTCGCCAATGCTGCCTTGGCCTTGATCCGCTCGGCCATCGGGTTCTTGCCTTGTGCGATCTCGGCCCGCTTGACCAGGGCCATCGTCCGCGCTTCGGACAGACCGATGGCCGGATAGGGCCCAAGGGTCATCTCGGGTCGTCGTGTGCCGTGTCGGTATCGCAGTACCCACGCCGCATTGCCTGCGGCCGACAACGTGAAGATCAGCCCCCCGCCGTCGCTCATCGATAGCGGCTTGCCCGCTTTGATCCATTGCCTGAGCTGTAGGTCAGAAAGCAGCCCGCCTTTGCTTGCCATGTTCGTTCTCCTAGTGCCGACGGGCTTGGCCGGATCGTCCGGCTGGTCACCCATCAGGTCACCCAATTTTGTTGAAACAGGGTGGCACTCCGTGACACTAAAAGACAGCTTACCTACCGAAAACTCCTTACAGAACAATCACTTATACATGGCAACTGAAACGGAGTGGCACCCCGTGAGTCGTCAAAGCAGAACGATGTCGTACTGCCCCTGCCCGATCGCCGGCTCGGACTGCAGCGAGATCGGCTTGCCGATGAAGTCGCTGAGTCCGGCCAGGTGCTGGCTCTCCTCGTCGAGGAACAGCTCGATCACCTGCGGCGACGAGACGATGCGGAACTCGCGCGGCGTGAACTGCCGCGCCTCGCGCAGGATCTCGCGCATCACGTCGTAGGCCACGCTGCGCGCGGTCTTCACGATGCCCTGCCCGCCGCAGGCCACGCAGGGCTCGCACAGCATGTGGGCCAGCGATTCGCGCGTGCGCTTGCGCGTCATCTCGACCAGGCCGAGCTGCGAGAAGCCGCCGGCCGTGGTCTTCACGCGGTCGCGCGCGAGCTGCTTGCGGAACTCACCGAGCACCTGCTCGCGGTGGTCGTCGCGCGCCATGTCGATGAAGTCGACGATGATGATCCCGCCCAGGTTGCGCAGCCGCAGCTGGCGCGCGATGGCCTGCGCCGCCTCGAGGTTGGTCTTGAAGATGGTGTCGTCGAAGTTGCGCGCACCGACGAAGCCGCCGGTGTTCACGTCGATGGTGGTCAGCGCCTCGGTCTGGTCGACCACGAGGTAGCCACCCGACTTGAGATCGACCCGGCGCCCGAGCGCGCGCGCGATCTCCTCGTCGACCGAATAGAGGTCGAAGATCGGCCGCTCGCCGCGGTAGTGCTGCAGCTTGCCGGACGCCTTGGGCATGAACTCGAGGCCGAACTTCAGCAGCAGTTCGAACTGCTCGCGCGAATCGATGCGGATGGTCTGCGTGTCCTCGGTGGTGAGGTCGCGCAGCACGCGCTGCAGCAGGCTCAGGTCCTGGTGCAGCAGCGACATCGGCGGCAGCCGTGTCGAGGCCTCGCGGATGCGCGACCAGGTCTTGCGCAGGTAGGCGATGTCGTCGGCGAGCTCGGCGTCGGTCGAATCCTCGCCATTGGTGCGCAGGATGAAGCCGCCGGTGTTCTCGGGCACCACGCCGCCGCTGTCGGCCGCCGCGGCGGCCTCGATCAGCGCGAGCATGCGCGAGCGCAGCGCATCGCGCAGGTCGGCCGGGATCTTCTGCGACACGCCGATGTGGTTGTCCTGCGGCAGGAACACGAGCAGCCGGCCCGCGATGCTGATCTGCGTCGACAGCCGCGCGCCCTTGGTGCCGATCGGGTCCTTGATGACCTGCACCAGCAGCGACTGGCCCTCGAACACCTGCTTCTCGATCGGCACCATGGTGCCGCCGTTGCGGTGGTCGCGTTCGGCCGGCGCGGCGCTGGGCCGCGAGCCCGGCGTGAACGGGGCCACGATGTCGGCCACGTGCAGAAAGGCGGTGCGTTCGAGTCCGATGTCGATGAAGGCCGACTGCATGCCCGGCAGCACGCGCGAGACCTTGCCCAGGTAGATGTTGCCGACCAGTCCGCGCTCGAGCGTGCGCTCGACGTGCAGCTCCTGCACCGCGCCGTGCTCGACCACCGCCACGCGGGTCTCCTGCGGGGACCAGTTGATCAGGATGTCTTGCATGGAGTTCTCGGTTGTCTCAAGTGGGGAAACCGGCGCGCCGCAGCAGTTGCGCGGTCTCGAACATGGGGAGGCCCATGATGCCCGAATAGGAGCCGCTGATGTGCTCGACGAAGGCGGCCGCCGCGCCCTGGATGCCATAGGCGCCGGCCTTGCCCAGCGGCTCGCCGCCTTCGACGTAGCGGCGGATCTGCGCGCGGCTCATGGGCGCGAAACGCACGCGCGACGCGCTCAGCGCGGCCTGCCGACGGCGGCCCTGCTGCAGCGCCACGGCCGTCAGCACGCGGTGCGTGGTGCCCGACAGCAGCCCCAGCATGCGCTCGGCATCGCGCGCGTCCTCGGGCTTGCCGAGGATGGTGCGGCCCAGCGCCACCGTGGTATCGGCGCACAGCACGGGCGCATCGGCCAGGCCGCGGCGACGCAGGCGCGCCACGGCGGCATCGAGCTTGAGCGCCGTCACGCGCTGCACGTAGGCAGTGGGCGATTCGCCGGGCAGCACGGTCTCGAGCGCCTCGGCGTCCTCGTCGGCGGCGGCCAGCAGCAGTTCATGGCGCACGCCGAGCTGGCCGAGCAACTGGGCGCGGCGCGGGCTCTGCGAGGCGAGGTAGAGGAAGGTCGGGATGGTCGGCACGGCGGTCGTCTCTGTGAAGCGGAAGAAAAGACGGGGTCGATGGAGGAACGCGGCGAGGTTCTCGTCGCGCGGCGGCTCGACGGGCCGCTCATTCGCGGTGGTAGGGATGGCCCGCGTTGACCGACCATGCGCGGTAGAGCTGCTCCACCAGCAGCACGCGCGCCATCGCATGCGGCAGGGTCAGATCGGACAGGCGGATGCGCTCGTGGGCCGCGGCCTTGAAGGCCGGGTCGAGCCCGTCGGGGCCGCCGATCACCAGCGCGACATCGTCGCCCTCGCCCTGCCAGCTCTGCAGCCGCGCGGCCAGCGCCTTGGTGGTCAGCGCGGTGCCGCGCTCGTCGAGCACCACGATGCGCATGCCGCGCGCGATGGCGGCCTCGATGCGTTCGCGTTCGGCGGCGTAGAGGGTCTCGAGCGACTTGGAACCGCGCGGCTCGGTCTTGACCGCGCGCAGTTCGAGCTTGAGTTCGGGCGGGAAGCGCTTGGCGTAGTCGTCCCAGGCAGTCTGTGCCCAGTCGGGCATGCGCTGCCCGACTGCGACCACCAGCAGCTTCATGCGCTGCGCGAAGCGGTCTTGCGCGCGGGCGCCTTCTTCGCCGCGGGCTTGGCCGCCGGCTTCGCGCCCGTCTTGGCGGCGGCCTTCTTGGCCACCGGCTTGCCGACCACCACCACCGGGGCCTTCTTGGCCGGTGCCTTCTTCGCTGCGGTCTTGGCGCCAGTCGTCTTGCCCGCTGCCTTCCTCGGCGCGGCCTTGGCTTCCTTGGCCTCGCGCTCGGCGGCACGGATCGCGGTCTTGGCGGCGCTCGCGCGGCGCAGCGAGGTCGGCGCCTTGGCGGCCGCGGGCTTGGCTTCCTTGTCCTCGGAGGCACGGGCCGGCTTGCTCGCGCCGAGCTTCAGGCGCACGGGCTTGTCGCCCCAGATTTCCTCGAGGTGGTAATACTGGCGGATCGCCGGCTGCATGATGTGCGCGACGGCCTGTCCGCAGTCCACGATGATCCACTCGCCGTTTTCCTCGCCTTCCACGCGCGGCTTGCCGAAGCCGGCATCGCGCACCGCGTCGCGCACGCTCGCGGCCAGCGCCTTGGTCTGGCGGTTCGAGGTGCCCGAGGCCACGATCACGCGCTCGAACAGGGGCGAGAGATGCTCGGTGTCGAATACCTGGATGTCCTGCGCCTTGACGTCTTCGAGCCCATCGATGATGGCTCGCTGGAGTTTCTGGGTGTCTTTCTTGGCGGCGGCTTCAGTGGTCATCAGGCAGAGCGATAGAGGAAGTGTTGGTCAATATAGCGTGCAACCGTGGACGGAACCAGTGAGGAAATCTCCTCGCCCAGCGACGCACGCCGCCGGATGTCGGTGGCGCTGATGTCCATGGCAGGCAGTTCGAGCGCCTCGAAACGCGCGCCGGCCGGGAGGCCGGGCAGCGTATTCGGATCAAAACGGGCGGTGTCGGCCGTCGATAGTGCGCGATACGCTACAGAAATAGTAGCGACCGCGAGTATATCCTGCCAGCCGTGCCAGCTCGGCAGGGCCCGCGCCTGGTCGGCGCCCATGACCAGCACCAGCTCGGCGTCGGGCTGCGCCTGCTGCAGTTCGTGCAGGGTGTCGATGGTGTAGGTGGGGCCGTCGCGCAGCATCTCGCGCGAATCGACCACCACGCCCGGGATGTCTCCGAACGCCAGCTGCGCCATCGCGAGGCGGTCTTTCGCGGGCGTGAGTTCGCGCACCTTGTGCCAGGCATGCCCGGTCGGAAAGACATAGAGCGCCGTGAGGCCCAGTTGCTCGAGCGCCGCCCGCGCGAGCGCCACGTGGGCGCGGTGCGGCGGATCGAAGGCGCCGCCGAACACGCCGATGCGCGGCGCGTTCTTCGAAGCGTTCACGGCAGCCACGCGCGGCGCACGATGAAGTCGCTGTAGAGCGCCGCCTCGGGCGACCCCGGCTCGGGCTCGCGGCGGTAGGCCCAGCTCGCCTGCGGCGGCATCGACAGCAGGATCGATTCGGTACGGCCGCCCGACTGCAGCCCGAAGTGCGTGCCGCGGTCCCACACGAGGTTGAACTCGACGTAGCGCCCGCGCCGGTAGAGCTGGAACGCGCGCTCGCGCTCGCCCCAGGCCATGCCGCGGCGGCGTTCCACCAGCGGCAGGTAGGCCGGCAGGAAGGCGTCGCCGACCGAGCGGATCAGCGCGAAGCCGTTGTCGACGCCACCCTCGGCGAAGTCGTCGAAGAAGATGCCGCCGATGCCGCGCTGCTCGTTGCGGTGCTTGAGGAAGAAATACTCGTCGCACCAGGTCTTGAAGCGCGGGTACTTGTCCTCGCCGAAGGGCGCGAGCGCATCGCGGCAGACGGTGTGGAAATGCACCGCGTCTTCCGCGAAGCCGTAGCAGGGCGTGAGGTCCATGCCGCCGCCGAACCAGCAGACCGGCTCGCCGCCGGCCGGCAGCGCGGCCAGCATGCGCACGTTCATGTGGACGATCGGCACGTAGGGGTTGCGCGGATGGAACACCAGCGACACGCCCATCGCCTCGAAGGGCGCGCCGGCCAGCTCGGGCCGGTTCTGCGTGGCCGAGGGCGGCAGCTTGGGGCCGCGCACCTGCGAGAAGCCGCAGCCCGCGCGCTCGAACAGCTCGCCGCCTTCGAGGATGCAGGTGAGTCCGCTGCCCTGCAGCGGCTCGTCGGGCGCCTTGTGCCAGGCATCGCGCACCGCGGTACCGCCATCGGCCGCCTCGATCGCGGCGACGATGGACTGCTGCAGCCCGCGCAGATAGTCGCCGACCGCCTGGGGATCGGAGGGTTGCCGCTGCATCAACCGTTGGTGCCGTGGCTGCGCGCCTGCACGGCACGGAAGCCGATGTCGCGGCGGTACTGGGCGCCGTCGAAGCGCACCCGCGCCGCCACCTCGTAGGCGCGCTGCTGCGCGAGCTTCACGCTGTCGGCCAGCACGGTCACGCAGAGCACGCGGCCGCCGCTGGTCTGGAGCTCGCCGTCCTTGACGGTGGTGCCGGCATGGAACACCACGGCATCGGGCGCCTCGGCGGGAATGCCGTCGATGCGGTCACCCTTGCGCGGCGAGAGCGGGTAGCCGTGCGCGGCCATCACCACGCCGAGCGCGACGCGGCGGTCCCACTGCAGCTCGACCTGGTCGAGCGTGCCGTCGGTGGCGTGCCAGAACACCTCGAACAGGTCGGACTTCAGCCGCATCATGATCGGCTGGGTCTCGGGGTCGCCCATGCGGCAGTTGAACTCGAGCGTCTTGGGATGGCCCTGCGCGTCGATCATCAGGCCGGCATAGAGGAAGCCGGTGTAGGGAATGCCGTCCTTTTCCATGCCGCGGATGGTCGGCAGGATGATCTCGCGCATGGCGCGCGCATGCACCTCGGCCGTGACCACGGGCGCGGGCGAGTAGGCACCCATGCCGCCGGTATTGGGGCCCTCGTCGTTGTCGAGCAGGCGCTTGTGGTCCTGGCTGGTGGCCAGCGCGGTCACGTTCTTGCCGTCGCACAGCACGATGAAGCTGGCTTCCTCGCCCTGCAGGAACTCCTCGATCACGACACGCGCGCCGCCCTCGTTGTGCGACACGCCGAACTTGTTGTCGACCAGCATGAAGTCGACCGCGTCGTGCGCTTCCTGCGCGGTCATGGCCACCACCACGCCCTTGCCGGCGGCCAGGCCGTCGGCCTTGACCACGATCGGCGCGCCCTTGGCGTCGATGTACGCATGGGCGGCGGCGGCGTCGGTGAAGGCCTCGTACTCGGCCGTCGGGATCTTGTGGCGCTTCATGAAGGCCTTGGAGAAGGCCTTCGAGCTCTCGAGCTGGGCGGCGGCCTTGGTCGGGCCGAAGATGCGCAGGCCGTGCGCGCGGAATTCGTCGACCACGCCCGCGGCCAGCGGGGCCTCGGGGCCGACCACCGTCAGCGCGATCTTTTCCTTGAGCGCCCACTCGCGCAGCGCGGCGGGCTCGGTGATGTCGATGCTGTCGTAGCGCGGGTCGGTGACCGTTCCGCCGTTGCCGGGCGCCACGTAGATCCGGCTGACCCGGGTGGCCTGTGCCAGCCGCCATGCCAGGGCGTGTTCGCGGCCCCCTCCCCCAATCACCAGTACCTTCATTCTCGGGCCTTCATACGCTGTGTTCTTTCCATCATTGCTGCTGCCGGGTGCCGGTCCTCATTCGGACAGCGAGGCGTTGTGATAGACCTCCTGCACGTCGCCCAGGTCCTCGAGCACGTCGAGCAGCCGCTGCATCTTCGCGGCGTCCTCGCCGACGACGTCGATGGTGTTCTCGGCCCGCATCGTGACCTCGGCCACCTCGGGCTTCAGGCCCGCCGCCTCGAGCGCGTTCTTCACCGCCTCGAAGTCGCCGGGCGCGGTGATCACCTCGATGGCGCCGTCGTCGTCGGTCACGACGTCTTCCGCGCCGGCCTCGAGCGCCACTTCCATCACCTTGTCCTCGTCCGTGCCCGGGGCGAAGACGAACTGTCCGCAATGCTTGAACTGGAAGGCCACCGAGCCCTCGGTGCCCATGTTGCCGCCGTGCTTGGCGAAGGCGTGGCGCACTTCGGCCACGGTGCGCACGCGGTTGTCGGTCATGGTGTCGACGATGATCGCCGCGCCACCGATGCCGTACCCTTCGTAACGAATTTCTTCGTAATTGACGCCTTCGAGGTTGCCCGTGGCCTTGTCGATGTTGCGCTTGACGGTGTCGGCCGGCAGATTGACCGCCTTGGCCTTTTCGACCGCCAGCCGCAGGCGGGGGTTGGCGCTCAGGTCGCCGCCGCCGGCCCGGGCCGCCACCATGATTTCACGGATGGCGCGGGTCCAGAGCTTCCCTCGTTTTTCGTCCTGCCGGCCCTTCCGGTGCTGAATATTTGCCCATTTGCTGTGTCCGGCCATGGCTTTTCTCTCGCTGTCCTGTGTTTTCGAAGCAGGCTGCGAGTTTACTGTCCGGCGCGCACAACGGACCGGCGCCGCGGGCGGGCGGGCCGGTCAAACCTTTTGGTGATAATCCCTCGATGACGCCATTGCCTTTCGCCGGGTCGGGACATCCGACGCTGCCGCCCACCCGCCACGCACGCCGTGCGAGCCGGGCGGACACCCCGCAGGCAGGCCCCGATCCCCTCGCAAAGGCTTCCTGATCGTGCGCTTCCAGGGCGAAACACCCTCCTCTTCCTCGTTGCGCGTGGAGCGCCTTTCCCTCGCGGACAGCCTGGCGCTGGCCGCCGACGGACCGGCGCCCTTCGCCGCCATCGGCTACGGCACGCCCGAGCGGCTCGACTGGATGCCGCCGGTCGACGCCAGCGTGCTGTCGGAGCGCGGCGCGGTGGCCGACGTCTGGCATGCCGCCGGCCCGGCGGTCCAGACCGGCCGCACCGGCCTCGTGCGCTGGCGCGCCGACGACCATTGGCTGCTCGGCGCGATCGACCTCGACGAAAGCGTCGAGAAGCAGGGCCTGGCCGAGCTGGCGCACCGCGCCTACCGCGACCTGTTCGCCACGCTCGACCAGAGCGGCATCGCCCATCCGCTGCGGATCTGGAACTACCTGCCGCAGATCAACGGCGACGGCGGCGGGCTCGAGCGCTACCGCCAGTTCAACCTGGGCCGGCAGGACGCCTTCCTCGAAGCCGGCCGCGCCGCCTTCGAGGGCGCGCCGGCCGCCTGCGCGCTGGGCATCCACCGCGGCGCGCTGTCGGTGCGCTTCCTGGCCGGGCGCCGCGCCCCGCTGCCGATCGAGAACCCGCGCCAGGTCTCGGCCTACCGCTATCCCTCGACCTACGGGCCGCGCGCCCCCACCTTCTCGCGCGCGGCGCTGGCCGACATCGGCGACGAACGCTGCGCGCTGTTCATCTCGGGCACCGCGAGCATCGTCGGCCACGAGACCGTGCACCGCGGCGACGTGCGCGAGCAGACCCGCGAGACGCTGCGCAACCTCGAGGCCGTGGTGCATGCCGCCAACGCGCAGGGATCGGCGCGCTTCTCGGTCGCGGCGCTCGACGGCGTGGTCTACGTGCGCCACCCGGGCGATCTCGAAGCCGTGCGCGGCGTGCTCGAAGACGCGCTCGGGTCCGACGCGCCGATGGTGCGCGGCGCGGTATATCTCGAGGCCGACATCTGCCGCGGCGACCTGCTGGTCGAGATCGAAGCCCATGCCACCGCCCCCGGGCGGCGGCGGGACTGACGCTCGAACGGCAGCCCCACCTTTCCCGATGATCCTCCGCGTGCTGCGCATTCTCACGGCCGTTCCCCTGGCGCTGATGCTCTATGCGCTGCTGCTGTTCCTCGGCGTGATCTCGCTGGTCTGGAACGCCTTCGCGATGCTGATCCATCCGGTGATGCCGGTGAAGCCGGCGCGCGCGCTGGGCCGCGCCACCATCGCCTTCGCCTACCGCACCTTCTGGGGCCTGGCCTCGGTCACCGGCATGATGCGCATCGACGCGAGCTGCCTCGACGCGCTGCGCGACGAGCCCGGCGTGATCTTCGTGGCCAACCACCCGACCATGCTCGACGCGCTGCTGCTGGTGGCGCGGCTGCCGCGCAGCGCCTGCATCATGAAGGCCGAGCTGCTGCACAACATCTTCCTGGGCGCGGGCGCGCGGCTGGCGCGCTACATCAGCAACGAATCGGCGCGCACCATGGTGCGGCTGGCGGTGGCCGACCTGCGCGAAGGCGGCCAGTTGGTGATCTTTCCCGAGGGCACGCGCACCGTCACGCCGCCGCTCAATCCGTTCCGCCCCGGCGTCACGCTGATCGCCAAGCTCGCGCAGGCGCCGATCCAGACCGTGTTCATCGACACCGACTCGCCCTACCTCGGCAAGGGCTGGCCGATCTGGCGCGTGCCGCCGCTGCCGATCGTGTTCAAGCTGCGCCTGGGCCAGCGCTTCGCGCCGACGCAGGACAGCGACGTGCTGCAATCCGAGCTCGAACAATATTTCCGCCACCACCTGGAACGGCGCGCCGCCGACGCCGACTCTCCCGAATGCCAGACGCCTCGCGCACCCACCTTGTCCTGATCCCGAGCTACAACACGGGCGAGCGCCTGTTCTCCACCGTCGAGGCGGCGCTCGCGCAATGGAGCCCGGTGTGGGTGGTGGTCGACGGCAGCGACGACGGCACCGGCGAGCGGCTGCAGCGGATGGCCGCCGACCGCCCCGGCCTGCGCGTGTGGCTGCTGCCCGAGAACCAGGGCAAGGGCGCGGCGGTGCTGCACGGGCTGCGCGCGGCGCGCGATGCCGGTTTCACGCATGCGCTCACCATGGACTCCGACGGCCAGCATCCGGCGCCGCTGATCCCGGCCTTCATGCAGGCCTCGCTGGCACGGCCCGAGACCATGGTGCTGGGCCGCCCGGTGTTCGACGCCAGCGCGCCGCTGCTGCGCGTGCGCGGGCGCCGCGTCTCCAACGGCTGGACCCAGCTCGAGACGCTGTTCGCCGGCGTCGGCGATTCGCTCTACGGCTTTCGCGTCTACCCGGTGCAGGACCTGATCGCGGTGATGCAGCGCCAGCCCTGGATGCGCCGCTTCGACTTCGACACCGAGGCCGTGGTGCGGCTGGCCTGGCGCGGCGTGAAGCCGGTCAACATCGATGCGCCGGTCAAGTACCTGACGGCCGAGGAAGGCGGGGTCTCGCACTTCCGCTACGGGCGCGACAACGTGCTGCTGACCTGGATGCACACGCGGCTGATGGTGGAGTTCGTGCTGCGGCTGCCGGGCCTGCTCTGGCGCAAGCTGCGCGGCGCGCCGCCGTTCCAGGCCTGATCCACCGCGCCGGCTATTCGACGGCTCCGCCGCCGAGCGCCTTGTAGAGCGTCATCGTCGCGTTGAGCTGGTTGACCCGGTTCTGCGCCAGCGACACCTCGGCCGCGCGCCGCCGGTCCTTCGCGTCGAGCACCGGCTGCAGCGCCGTCGCCCCCGCGCGGTAGCGCACCTCCGACAGCCGCTCGGCGCGCTGCGCCAGCTCCAGCGCCACCACCAGCTTCGCGCTCTCGTCGCGCAACTGGGTGCGCGACGACAACGCGTTCTCCACTTCCGACAGCGCCGTGTACAGCGATTGCCGGAAGCCCGCCACCGCTTCCTCGTACTGGCTCTGCGACACCGCCACCGTCAGCCGCGCCGTGTTCCATTGCAGGAAGGGCAGCGCGAGGCCCGCGCCCAGCGTCGCGACCGGGTTGCGCAGCAGTTGACCCAGCGCCGTGCTCGAGGTGCCGAGCGAGCCCGTGAGGCTCAGCGCCGGATAGAAGCCGGTGCGCGTCGCGTCGACGTTGGCGAGCGCGCCGCGCAGCCGCTGCTCGGCCGCGCGCAGGTCGGGACGCCGGCCCAGCAGGCTGGCGGGCAGGCCCGCGTCGATGGCGGGCAGCGCCGCGTCGGGCAGGCTCGCGGGCTCCTCGGCCGCCACCTCGGGCGGACGGTCGAACAGGATCGCGAGCGCATTGCGCGTTTCCACGCGCTGCTGCAGCAGCTGCGTATGCGCCGCCTCCTGGCTCGCGAGGTTCTGGCCGGCCTGCGCCACATCGAGGCCCGAGACCGCGCCGGCCTCGTAGCGCGCGCGCACCAGCGCCACGATGCGCCGCGCGTCCTCCATGCCGGCCTCGCTCAGCGCGATGCGCTGGTTCAGATAGCCGGTCTGCCAGTAGAGATTGGCGGTGGTCGCGACCAGCGCCAGCGCCGTCGCCTGCCGGTCGGACTGGGTCGCCTTCAGTTCCCAGTCGGCCGCGCTGCGCACCGCCGCGAGCCGGCCCCAGAGGTCGAGCTCGTAGCTCAGCGTCACCAGCGAACTCGAACTCGAGCCCGCGACACCGCCGCGCTTGAGGTCGTAGCCGCGGCTGGTGGCAGCCTGGCCGACCACGCCGGGCGTGAGGTTGGTGTCGGCCAGGCCGGCCTGCAGCTGCGCGCGCTGCACCCGGATGCCGGCGGCCGCGAGGTCGTTGTTGACCTGCAGCGCCTGGTCGACCAGCGCATCGAGCCGCGGATCGCCGAAGGCCGACCACCACTTCGCCGGGAACACCGCCGCCGCGCTGGCCGTGCCCGGCTGCGGCTGCTGCCAGGCCGAGGGCAGCTCGAGCGGCTTCTCGGGCCGGCGCTCGGGCTGGAACGCGGTGCAGCCGGCCGCGACCAGCGCGGCCACGAGGGCCAGGGGGAACAGGCGCGCCTTACTCACGGGCCAGTGCCTCGATGGGGTCGAGCCGCGCCGCGTTGCGTGCTGGCAGGTAGCCGAACAGCACGCCGATCAGCGAGGCGCAGAAGAAGGCCGACAGCACGGCACCGAGCGAGAAGATCATCTGCCATTGCTTCACGAACAGGGAGAACAGGAAGCTGATGCCATAGGACAGCAGCACGCCGATCAGACCGCCGACCAGGCACACCAGCACGGCCTCGGTCAGGAACTGCTGCAGCACGTCGCTCTGGCGCGCGCCCACCGCCATGCGGATGCCGATCTCGCGCGTGCGCTCGGTCACCGACACCAGCATGATGTTCATCACGCCGATGCCGCCCACCACCAGCGAGATCACCGCGATCAGCGACAGCAGCAGGGTCAGCGACTGGCTGGTGCGCTCGGCCGTCTTCACGATGCTGTCCATATTGAAGGTGAAGAAGTCCTTGCCGCCGTGGCGCAGGGTCAGCAGCTTCACGATGCCGTCCTCGGCCGCCTTGGTCGGCTGCTCGTCGCGGATGCGCACCGTGATGCCGTCGAAGTGCTGCTGGCCGAACAGCCGGCTCGCCGCCGTGCTGTAGGGCAGCCAGATGTTGAGCTGCTTGTTCTCGCCGAACATGCTCTTCTTCTCCTGCGCCACGCCGATCACGGTGCACGGCAGGCTGCCGACCAGGATGATCTTGCCGAGCGGATCCACGCCCTCGGGAAACAGCTTGCGGCGCGTGTTCTGGTCGATCACCACCACCTGCGACTGGTGCCGCACGTCGTTGGCGTTGAAGGCGATGCCGCTGGCCATCTGCACGTCGCGCACCGCGAAGTAGTTGTCGCTGACGCCGTTGACGTTGCCGTTGATGTCGATGCTGCGGTAGCGCAGCCGCAGGCTGCGCATGGTGGCCGGCGTCACGCTGTGCACGAAGGGCTGCGCCGCGATCGCCTGCAGGTCGGCCGGCACCAGGGTGCGGATGCTCTGCGCCTTGTCGTCGCCGAAGTCGCGGCCCGGGTAGATGTCGAGCGTGTTGGTGCCGATGGCGCGGATGTCGGACAGCACGAAGCGCTTGGCGCCCTCCCCGATCGCCACGATCGAGACCACCGAGGTGATGCCGATCACGATGCCCAGCATGGTGAGCGCGGTGCGCATGCGGTGCGACATCATCGAGCGCCAGGCCATGCGGAAGGCCTCGGCGAAGCGCGACCAGCCGGTGCTCAGCCGGCCGCCCGTGGCGGGCCGGGTCACGGGCTGCGGTGCCTCGCCGGCACCGGTCGCTTCGGGCGCGGGCACGGTCGGCACGTTGGGCCGGTCGCCCACGATGCGGCCGTCGGCGATCTCGATGATGCGCTCGGTGCAGCTCGCCACCTGCATGTCGTGGGTCACGATGATGATGGTGTGGCCCTGCGCATGCAGCTCGCGCAGGATCGCGATCACCTCCTGGCCGCTGCGGCTGTCGAGCGCGCCCGTGGGCTCGTCGGCCAGGATCACCTGGCCGCCGTTCATCAGCGCGCGCGCGATGCTCACGCGCTGCTGCTGGCCGCCCGAGAGCTGGCTCGGCCGGTGGTCGCCGCGGTCGTCCAGGCCCAGCCGTGCGAGCAGCTGCCGCGCCCTCGCCTCGCGCGTCGCGCCGTCGGTGCCCGCGTACACCGCCGGCACCTCGACGTTGCCGGTGGCCGTCAGGTGCTGCATCAGGTGGTAGCGCTGGAAGATGAAGCCGAAGTGCTCGCGCCGCAACTCGGCCAGCGCGTCGCTGTCGAGCGTGCCCACGTCGTGGCCCGAGACCGTGTAGCTGCCGCTGCTGGGGCGGTCGAGGCAGCCCAGGATGTTCATCAGCGTCGACTTGCCCGAACCCGAGGCGCCGACGATCGCGAGCATCTCGCCGTGGCCGATGTCGAGGTTCACGTCCTCGAGCACCTGCACCCGCGTCTCGCCCGAAGGGAAGCTGCGCCCGATGCCGCGCAGCGACAGCAGGGCCTGCCGTGGCGGCTGCGTCATGGGCCCTTGCCGCGGCGCTCGCCGCCGTTGGCCTCGCCCTCGCGCGGCTCCACGGCCGAGGCGTCGCCGGTGATGACCTGGTCGCCCTCCTTCAGCCCCTCGAGCACCTGGGCCTGGAAGTTGTTGGTGATGCCGGTGCGCACCTTGCGCGTCTCGGGCGTGTGGTCGGCCTTGAGCACGCGCACCTCGTAGCGGCCTTCCTTGTCGCGGTTGCCCAGCGCGGTCAGCGGCACGGTCAGCGCCTGCTTCGCCTCGCCGAGCATGATCGCGACCTGGGCCGTCATGTCCACGCGCAGGGTGCGATCGGGGTTCGGCACGTCGAACAGCGCGTTGAAGAACACCGCGTTGTTGATCTTCTCGGGCGAGGGCTGCACCGCGCGCAGCGTGCCGTGGTAGCGCTTGTCGGGGTCGCCGAGGATGGTGAAGTAGACCGGCAGCCCGGCGCGCACGCGCACCACGTCGGCTTCGGACACCTGGGCCTTGATCGTCATCGTCGACAGGTCGGCCAGGGTCATCAGCGTGGGCACCTGGAACGACGCGACCACGGTCTGACCCTCGAGCGTCTTGATCGAGATCACGTCGCCGTCGATGGGCGCGATGATGCGGGTGTACGAGAGGTTGGTCTGGGCCGAGGACACGGCCAGGCGCTGCTGGCGGATCTGCGCGTCGAGCGACACCGCGTCGGCGCGCAGCGCGCGCAGTTCGGCGTCGGCGCTCTCCATGTCCTGCCGCGCCGAGGCGTCCTGCGCCAGCATCTCGCGCTGGCGCGCCCAGGCCAGCTCGGCCTGCTTCACGCGCACTTCCTTCGCCACCTTCTGGGCCTGCAGGTTGTCGAGCCGGGCCTGTTCCTGCGCCAGCGTGTTCTGCGAGATCGCGGGATCGATCTCGGCCAGCCAGTCGCCCTTCTTCACGGTCTGGCCCAGCGACACCTTGAGCGACTTGAGCTGGCCCGTGACCTGCGCGCCCACCTCCACCTGCCGCAGCGCCTGCAGCACGCCGGTGGCCAGCACCGCGTTCTCGAGGTCGGCGCGCTGCACCGTCGCCGTCAGGTATTCGGGTTTCTTGGCCGGCGTGAGCACGATCGCGGCCGCGATGCCGAGCACGACGAGGGCCAGGATGCCGTAGAGGAGCTTGCGCGAACGCCGGGGGGGAGTCTGGGGCATGCAGCGGGAAGGAAGTGGAACGGGCGGGGGATGCATTCGCCGGGCTCTGCGGCCGGGTCGCCATGCAAGGGGGATGGGAGCATCCTAGTCCCGCTGTCTGAAGCGTTCCTAAAGACGGAGTTCCGCGGCGGGGTTACTCCGCCCTCGCCGCCCTCATCACCGTACGGGGCGCCACAAAGACGAAAGGCGGACCCGCGGTCCGCCTTGGAAGGCCGATGCGGCGAACGCCGCGCTCAGCGCACCGGGCGCCGGCGGAACAGCAGCACCAGCAGCAGGACCGTCAGCACCGCGAAGGCGATGAAGGACCAGTTCGCCAGCGTCAGGCCGAACAGCGTCCAGTCGATCTTGGAACAGTCGCCGCCGCCGCGGAAGATCATCGGCAGCGCCCGCTTGAGCGGGAAGGTCTCGATCATGCCGTAGAGGTCGCGGCCGCACGACACCACCTCGGGCGGATACCACTGCAGCCAGCTCTGCGAGGCCGCCGTGTAGGCGCCGCCGAGGGCCGACAGCAGGGCCAGCAGGCCGCCGCCGACCTGCAGCGCGCGGCCGCGGAAAGCCCCGGCCAGCCCCGTGAACACCGCCACCAGCACCAGCGCATAGCGCTGGACGATGCACATCGGACAGGGCTCGAGCCCCACCACGTGCTGCAGGTAGAGCCCGAAGGCCAGCATGAGCACGCAGGCCAGGCAGATCAGGCCGTAAGCGCGGCGCGGCGCGCCGAAGTACCAATCGATCAAGGAGACACCCAATCCTCTTCTACGAACACCCTGGCCTTGCGTGGCGTGGCGACGACGGTGTCGCCCTCCTTCAAGCCCAGGTCACGGAACTGTTGCGCAGGGAGTTGCGCCTCGATGATGGTTCCGGAGCCCGGATTGTCTGGATTCGTGTCGACGGGTTCAAGTTCCAGCCGCGCGATCGGACCGACGACGATCGCGCGCGCCAGCGTGGCGACGATGCCGCTCGTTGCGCCCGGTACGTGGGCTGTCACCTCCAGGTCATGCGGACGGACGTAGGCCAGCGCCTTGGCGTCGCGCGCGCCGCTGTGCTCGGGCGAATCGAGGCGCACGTCGCCCAGCTGCACCGAGCCGTTGTCGGCGCGGCCGTGGAACAGGTTCACGTCGCCGAGGAAGCCGTAGACGAAGGGGCTCGCGGGCTGGTCCCAGACCTCCTGCGGCGAGCCGACCTGCTCGATGTGGCCCTTGTTGATGACCACCACGCGGTCGGCCACTTCCAGCGCCTCTTCCTGGTCGTGGGTGACGAAGATCGAGGTGACATGCAGCTCGTCGTGCAGCCGGCGCAGCCAGCGGCGCAGTTCCTTGCGCACCTTGGCGTCGAGCGCGCCGAAGGGCTCGTCGAGCAGCAGCACCTTGGGCTCGACCGCGAGTGCGCGGGCCAGCGCGATGCGCTGGCGCTGGCCGCCCGAGAGCTGCGGCGGATAGCGGTCGGCCAGCCAGTCGAGCTGCACGAGCTTGAGCAGCTCGGTCACCTTGGCCTTGATCTGGGCTTCGCTCGGGCGCTCCTTGCGCGGCTTCACGCGCAGGCCGAAGGCCACGTTCTCGAACACGGTCATGTGGCGGAACAGCGCGTAGTGCTGGAACACGAAGCCGACCTGGCGCTCACGCACGTGCACGTCGGTGGTGTCCTCGCCCGAGAACAGGATGCTGCCGGCGTCGGCCGTTTCCAGCCCGGCGATGATGCGCAGCAGCGTGGTCTTGCCGCAGCCCGAGGGGCCGAGCAGCGCGACGAGCTCGCCCGATTCGACGTTCAGGTTGACGTCGTTCAAGGCCCGGAAGGTGCCGAACTGCTTGCTGATGTTGCGGATTTCGATGCTCATGAAATTCTTTCTTCCTAGGCCGCCGTCGGCCGTTCCGGCGGCAGCTCGGCGATCGCCTTCATCTCGCGCTCATGGCGCCATTCGATCACCGACTTGATCACCAGCGTCACCAGCGCCAGGATCGCCAGCAGCGAGGCCACCGCGAAGGCGGCCACCGACTGGTATTCGTTGTAGAGCACTTCCACGTGCAGCGGCATGGTGTTGGTCTGGCCGCGGATGTGGCCCGAGACCACCGACACCGCGCCGAACTCGCCCATGGCGCGCGCATTGCACAGGATCACCCCGTACAGCAGGCCCCACTTGATGTTGGGCAGCGTCACGCGCCAGAAGGTCTGCCAGCCGTTCGCGCCGAGCACGATCGCGGCCTGTTCCTCGTCGGTGCCCTGCGCCTGCATCAGCGGGATCAGCTCGCGCGCGATGAACGGGAAGGTCACGAACACGGTGGCCAGCACGATGCCGGGCACGGCGAAGATGATCTTGATGTCGTGCGCGGCCAGCCACGGGCCGAACCAGCCCTGGGCGCCGAACACCAGCACGTAGATCAGGCCCGCCACCACCGGCGACACCGCGAACGGCAGGTCGATCAGCGTGGTGAGGAAGGCCTTGCCGCGGAACTCGAACTTGGCGATGGCCCAGGCCGCGGCCACGCCGAACACCAGGTTCAGCGGCACCGCGATGGCGGCCGTGATCAGCGTCAGGCGGATCGCGCTCCAGGCATCGGGTTCCTTGAGCGCCTCGAGGTAGGCGTTGAGGCCCTTGCGCAGTGCCTCGGTGGCCACGGCCGCCAGCGGCAGCACGAGGAACAGGAACATGAAGACCAGCGCGAGGCCGATCAGCAGCCAGCGGACCCAGGCGGCTTCGGTGGTGCCGGCCTGGGTGCGGCGGATGACTTTGGACGGTGCGCTCATCTCAACCTCCTGCCCGGCGACGCTGCCATGCCTGCAGGCCGTTGATGACCAGCAGCAGCAGGAACGAGATCACCAGCATCACCAGCGCGACCGCCGTGGCGCCCGCGTAGTCGTACTGCTCGAGCTTGCCGATGATGATCAGCGGCGTGATCTCCGAGATCATCGGCATGTTGCCGGCGATGAAGATCACCGAGCCGTACTCGCCGATCGCGCGCGCGAAGGCCATGGCGAAGCCCGTGAGCAGCGCCGGCGCGATCGAGGGGAAGATCACCTTGGTGAAGGTCTGCAGCCGCGTCGCGCCCAGCGAGGTGGCGGCCTCCTCGAGTTCCTTCTCGGCGTCTTCGAGCACCGGCTGCACCGTGCGCACCACGAAGGGCAGCCCGATGAAGATCAGCGCGATCACCACGCCCGCGGGCGTGAACGCGAGCTTGATGCCGTGCGGCTCGAGGTACTGCCCGACCCAGCCGTTGCCGGCCAGCAGCGCGGTCAGCGAGATGCCGGCCACGGCCGTGGGCAGCGCGAACGGCAGGTCGACCAGCGCATCGACGATGCGCTTGCCCGGGAACTTGTAGCGCACCAGCACCCAGGCCACGAGCAGCCCGAACACCAGGTTCACCAGCGCCGCGAGCAGCGAGGCGCCGAAGGTCAGCCGGTACGAGGCCAGCACGCGCGGCGCGGTCACGGCGACCCAGAACTGGTCCCAGTTCAGCGTGAAGGTCTTGAAGACCAGCGCCGACAGCGGGATCAGCACGATCAGGCAGAGGTAGAAGACCGCGAAGCCCAGCGTCATCGAGAAGCCGGGCAGCACGCGCTTGGCGCCACCGCCGCCGACCGCACGCGAAAACGGCGCTGCCGGTGAGGACAGCGCCGAGGAGGTTGCCCCGCTCATTTACCGGGCGCCGGGCGTGTAGAGCTTGTCGAACTGGCCGCCGTCGTTGAAGTGCACCTTCTGCGCTTCGCCGAGGCTGCCGAACAGTTCCTGCACCGTGAACAGCTGCAGCGGCTTGAAGGTCGCGGCGTACTTCTTGAGCACGGTCTGCGAACGCGGGCGCAGCGCGTGCTTGGCGGCGATTTCCTGCGCTTCTTCGGAATAGAGCCAGTCGAGGTAGGCCTTGGCGAGTTCGCCGGTGCCCTTCTTGGCGACCGTGCGCTCGACCACGGCCACCGGGTTCTCGGCCACGATGCTGATCGACGGATAGACCGAGTCGACCTTGCCGGTGCCGAATTCGCGGTCGATCGAGACCACTTCGGATTCGAAGGTGATCAGCGCGTCGCCGATGTTGCGTTGCAGGAAGGCGGTGGTGGCATCGCGGCCGCCGCGCGCCAGCACCGGCGTGTTCTTGAACAGCTTGCCGACGAACTCGGCCGCCTGGGCGTCGGTGCCGCCCTTCTTCTTGACGTAGCCCCAGGCCGCCAGGTAGGCGTAGCGGCCGTTGCCGCCGGTCTTGGGGTTGACGATCACGACCTGCACGCCGGGCTTGACCAGGTCGTCCCAGTCCTTGATGCCCTTGGGATTGCCGTTGCGCACCAGGAACAGCATGGTCGAGGTGGTCGGCGATGCGTTCTCGGGGAATTTCTTGGTCCAGTCCTTGGCGACCACGCCGGCGTTGGCCAGGAAGTCGATGTCGGTCGAGGTGTTCATGGTCACCACGTCGGCATCGAGGCCGTCGGCCACCGCGCGCGCCTGGGCGCTGGAGCCGCCGTGCGACTGGTCGATCTTGACGTCCTTGCCGGTGGCCTTCTTGTAGTGCGCCGTGAAGGCCGCGTTGTAGTCCTTGTAGAACTCGCGCGCCACGTCGTACGAGGCGTTCAGCAGGCCGGTGCCCTGGGCCAGGGCGCTGCTGCCGACGAGTGCGGAGGACGCCAGCGCGAGCACGGCGGCGAAGGTCTTGATTCTGGAAGTCATGTGGTTGCCAAGGTTTCTGAAAAATCACGGCCCGCCGCCCAGGGGGCGGGCTCGTCGGTCAGCGACTGGAGCAGGGCCAGGCCGAGCGGCCATTCCCCGTGCCCCGAGTCGACGTTGATGTGGCCCGCATTCTGCATGCGAACGAACTCGCTGCCCCAGGCGCGCGAGTATGCGCCGGCCAGGCGGATCGGGCAGTACGGGTCGTTGCTGCTGGCCACCACGATGCTGCGGTACGGCAGCGCCGCGTAGGGCACGGGCGCGAAGTCCGACAGCACGGCACGGCGTTCCGGATCGGCCGGCGCCACCAGCAGCGCGCCCTGGATCCGGGCCGCGGCCTCCGCCGGCAGGTGCGCCGTGGCGATGCAGCCCAGGCTGTGCGCCGCGATCACCACCGGCTGCGGCGATTCGAGCACCAGCCGCGCCAGCGTCGACACCCAGGCCTCGCGCCGCGGCGAGGCCCAGTCGTCCTGCTGCACGCGCGCGGCACCCGGAATGCGCTCCTGCCACAGGCTCTGCCAGTGGCCGGGGCCGGAGTCGCGCCAGCCGGGAACGATGACGATGCGGGTCTGCATGCGAAGGTGGTGGGCCTGGGCCGATGCCGCCGGCTTACTTGTTCGGCTGCGGCGTCAGGCGCAGGTAGGGACGCACCGCCTTGTAGCCCTTGGGGAAGCGCTGGGCGATCTCGGCCGGGTCCTGCAGGCTCGGGATGATGACCACGTCGTCGCCGTCCTTCCAGTTCACGGGCGTCGCCACCTTGTGGCTGTCGGTGAGCTGCAGCGAGTCGATCACGCGCAGGATCTCGTCGAAGTTGCGGCCGGTCGAGGCCGGGTAGGTGATGATGGTGCGGATCGTCTTCTTCGGATCGATGATGAACACGCTGCGCACCGTGGCCGTGGCCGAGGCGTTCGGGTGGATCAGGTCGTAGAGGTCCGACACCTTGCGGTCGGCGTCGGCCACGATCGGGAAGTTGACCGTGGTGTTCTGCGTGTCGTTGATGTCGCCGATCCATTCCTTGTGCTTGTCGGCCGGGTCCACGCTCAGCGCGATCGGCTTCACGCCGCGCTTCTGGAACTCGCCCGACAGGGCCGCCGTCTTGCCGAGCTCGGTGGTGCACACGGGCGTGAAGTCGGCCGGGTGCGAGAAGAACACGACCCACGAATCGCCGGCCCATTCATGGAATCTGATCGGGCCTTCGCTGGAATCCTGGGTGAAATCGGGGGCGCTGTCGCCGAGACGGAGGGTTGCCATGGTCGTTCCTTGGATGGAATGGAAGACCTGGATTGTCCGAACCCCGCCAAGGATGCCAAACGAATATCTGATTGTTTGGTTATGACGTTTTTTGCATATCGACCCGGTCCGGGGCCTCGAAATCGCCGTCAGAACATGCGGTGCGCCCCGTGTTCCAGGTGCTCGACCAGGAAGTCGATCAGCCGCCGCACCGCCGGCACCAGCGCGCGTCGCGCCGGAAACACCATGTGCGCGACCACCGGCGTCGGCCCCCAGTCGCACAGCACCCGGGTCAGCCGCCCTTCGTTGAGGTCGGCGCGGCACATGTAGTCGGGCAGCAGGGTCGCGCCCACGCCGCCGAGCACCGCGTACTGCAGGGTGGCGAGGTCGTCGGCCACGTAGCGCGGCGTGTGGGCATGCACGTGGATCCGGCCCTTGGGGCCCTCGAGCCGCCATTCGCTGCGGCCTTCCCCGTTGACCGACATCGCCGCGGTCGGCAGCTTCGCGAGATCCTCCGGCCCCTCGATCGGCCCCAGCCGCCGCACCAGCTCGGGCGTTGCCACCAGCACGCCGCGGCTGGTGCCGAAGGTGCGCGCCACCAGGGTCGCGCTGTCCTCGATCTGCGGCCGCACGCGCAGCGCGATGTCGATGCCCTCCTCGATCAGGTCGACCGGCCGGTTGATCACCCGCATGTCGATGCGCACCGCCGGATAGCGCTCGAGGAAGCTCGGCAGCACCTGCGCCAGCCCGCTGTGCGAGATCGTGACCGGGCAGCTGAGCCGCACCAGGCCGCTGGGCTCGGTCTGCACCTGCGCCACGGCCTCGGAGGCGGCGCGCGCCGCGTCGCGCACCGAGGCCGCGTGGCGCAGGTAGATCTCGCCAGCCGGCGTGAGCGACAGCCGCCGCGTGCTGCGCTGCATCAGCTGCACGCCGAGCTGCTCCTCGAGCTCGGCCACGCGCCGCGACAGCCGCGACTTCGGAATGCCCAGCGCCCGGCTCGCGGCCGCGAAGCCGCCGCGCTCGGCCACTTCGGCGAAGAACACCATGTCGTTGAGGTCCTGCATGGCTCTACTGTCCTGTTTTTGAAACGATGTGGCTTATTTTTACCTACTTATCACTCACTCGCACCAAAAATAGAATTCTGACCACGCCGGCCACCTTTGAGCGCCGACATCGAAAGAAAGAAAGCGATCAACATCATGAAGCTGCTTCACGTCGACTCCAGCATCCTCAGCGGCAACTCGGCCTCGCGCCTGCTCACCGCCGAAACCGTGGCCGCCTGGCGCGCCGCTCATCCCGACACCACGGTCGAGTACCTCGACCTCGCGGTCGACACCCCCTCCCACTTCAGCGCCGACGCGCTCGGCATCAAGACCGGCGTGCAGGCCCAGCCCACCGAAGCCCAGCAGCGCGAGAACGCGCTGTCCGAAAAGCTGGTGAGCCAGTTCCTCGCCGCCGACGTGGTGGTCGTGGGCGCCCCGCTCTACAACTTCACCATCCCGAGCCAGCTCAAGGCCTGGATCGACCGCCTCGCGCAGGCCGGCCGCACCTTCAAGTACACCGACAAGGGCCCGGTCGGCCTGGCCGGCGGCAAGACCGTGATCGTGGCCTCGAGCCGCGGCGGCATCTACTCGACCACCGAAGGCGGCCAGGCCACCGAGCACCAGGAGAGCTACCTCAAGGTGATCTTCGGCTTCTTCGGCATCACCGACGTGCGCTTCGTGCGTGCCGAAGGCCTCGGCATGGGCGACGCGGTCAAGAACGCCGCGCTGGCTTCGGCCCGCAGCGACATCGGCACGGCGACCGCCGAAGCCGCCAACCAGAGCGTCGCGGCCCTCGCGGCCTGATGACGGCGCGCCGTTCGCGGCGCACCCCGACGACAAGCCGGCCGACGTGCCGGCTTTTTTCATGGGCGACATCACGGCTGACATAGGCGCTTCGGCCAATGGCTGGCGCGCGGCGCGCTCGCCAGAATCGCCGCATGCCCGCAGCCCGCCTTCCGGCTTCCCGCATCCCTCTTCTTCCCGCGACCGAACCCATGGCGGCGGTCGCGCTGCTGGCGCTGTGCTTCTCCGCCTGGGCCGCCGGGCTGGCCGGCGGCTTCCAGTACGACGACCTGCCCAACATCGTGCTCGACCCGGCCACGGCCGGCGGCGAGGCCCTGCGCGAGCGGCTCGCCAACGGCTTCCGGCCGCTGCTGCGGCTGAGCTACGTCGCCGACCATGCGCTGTGGGGCTTCGACGGCACCGGCTTCCTGGCCACCAACCTCGCGCTGCACGCGGCCACGGTGCTCGCCGTGTGGCGGCTCGCCCTCGGCCGGCTGGCCGATCCGCTGGCCGCCTTCCTGGCCGCCGCGCTGTTCGCGCTGCAGCCCGCGCACGCGGCGGTGGTGAGCTTCGCGAGCGGGCGCTCCACCGGACTGATGACGCTGGGGCTGGTGCTGGCGCTGCTGGCCCATGAACATGCGTGGCGCGAGGGCCTGGTCCGCACGCGCCGCACCGTCTTTGAAGCGCTGTCGCTCGTCGCCTTCGCGCTCGCGGTGTCGGCCAAGGAAGTGGCGCTGGTCTATCCGCTGCTGCTGATCGTGTGGGAGTCCACCCGACCCGGCGCCACGGCCGGCCGCATCGCGCGGCGCGTGGCCGGGCCCACGTTCGCCACGCTCGCCGGTGCCGCGCTGCTCTGGGCTTTCGGCCCCCGGCTGCGCGAACTGGCCGGCTACTCGCTCGCGCTGGCCGATCCGCTCGAGGCCCTGGCCCGGCATGCCGCCGCGCTGCCGCTGTCGCTCGCGCTGTGGCTGCGGCCCTGGGCGCTGTCGGTCGAGCATCCGGCGCCAGGCGCGGGCGCGGTGCTGCCGGGCGCGCTCGCGCTCGCGGGCCTGCTGCTCGCCGCGCTCGCATTGCGCCGGCGCTGGCCGCTCGCGACCTTGGCGCTGCTGTGGCCGCTGGCCATGCTCGCGCCGACCCACACGCTGATCGCGCGGCTCGACTGGATCGTGGAAAAGCCGCTGTACCCCGCGTGGATCGGCCCGGCACTGGCGCTGGGCGCCCTGCTCGCGACCTGGCTGCGCCGGCCCGGCCGCGCAGTTCCGGGACTCGTCCTGCTGGCGGCACTCGCGGCCACCTGCGCCTGGCGCGCCGCCATCTGGGCCGACCCGGCCGCGCTCTGGCGCGAGGCCACCGAACGCGCGCCGCTGTCGGCCCGCGCCTGGCACAACCGCGCGCTGGCCGAATCCGCCGCGGGCCGCGATGCCGAGGCAGGCCGCAGCGTCGAGACCGCCCTGGCCCTCGATGCCGACGCGCCGCGCACCCAGGCACTGGCGCTCGCGATCTCGCTGGCGGCCGACGACGACGCGCCGTCCCCCTCCCTTCCCTCCAGGAGCCCCTCACCGTGAAGCTGCTTCCACGCCCCTCGCGCGCGCTGGCCGCGCTGGCGCTCGCGCTCGGCTGCGCCGCCGCCCAGGCCGCGCCCGACTGCGACCGCTGCCAGGACCTGCCGCGGCTGTACCGCGAAATGCTCGAACAGGAATTCCTGCGCGCCAAGTTCCAGACCTGGATCTCCCAGGCCTACTACCCCCTGAGCATCGATGCGATGCAGACACAGGCCACCAGCGCGCTCACCGCGGCCATGCAAGGCAACCTGTACGGCGTGCTCGCGCCACCGGCCAGCGACGCCGGCACGGCCGGGGCCGCGGCGCCCTCCTTCGGCACGGTGATCAGCGGCGGCAGCTGCCAGCTGGTGGAGTACGTTCCGCGCCCGGGCCAGTCGCCGACCACGCGGCCGGTGACCGAACAGCAGATCCGGCAGAAGCTGTGCAAGCCGCTGGCCGAATTCACCATCGAGCACGAGAACACGCACATCAAGGCCTGTGCTGCCGCCTACAAGGCCGGCGACAAGTCGGTCGAGTCGGTCGAATGGTTCGTGCAGAGCGACGCCAAGGCCTACGACGCCGGCGTGCGGGTGCTGCGCGACGCCATCGCGGCGCTGGCGCGCAAATGCCAGTGGGCCGGCTCGACCAACGTGCGCAAGCCCGACAACAGCATGGTGGTGCCGACACCCGAGGAGATCGTCACCCTGACGAAGAACGTCAAGGCCAAGGGCAACGCGATGCGCCGCGCCACCCAGTGAGCCCCCATCCGGAGTCATCGCCATGAACGAAGCCCTGTTGCTGAGCGCCGCGCTGCTGATCGGCGGCCCGCGCACCGAGATCCCGCCCGAGCAGGTGCTGCCGCGCTTCGAGGCCCAGTGCGTCGACGGCCGCTGGAACGCCGCCTGCCCCGGCCTGCGCGCCGAACTCGAACTGTCGCTCTACGGCGAACTGCAGATGCTGCAGTCGCGCGGCGAGATCGACCGCGAGGTGCTGCGCAGCGCCGCGCGCGCCCGTTTCCCCATGCTGGCCGAGATGGGCCTGCGCAGGCTGGGCAAGATCGGCTCGTCCGAGGACCGCGAGGCGGTGCTGGCCGCGCTCGACCACACCTCGCCCGGCGTGCGGGCGATCGCGCGCCAGATGCTCGAGGTGCAGGACGACCGTTTCCGCAAGGGCCTGGGACCGTGGATGCGCGCCGGCCAGCGCAACGGCTTCGGCGCGCTGGTGCCCGACGAGCAGCCCGATGCCACGCGGCTGGGCCTGGCCAGCGCCGTCGGCGCGAAGGACGCGGCCACGCTGCGCTGGCGCCCGTTCGCGAGCGACGCGCGCGAGGGCCGCGCGGTCTTCACCACGCGGCTGTCGCCAGAGCAGGTGCTGCAGCTGGTGGCCAAGGGTCAGAAGACCTTCGACGGCTCGCAGGTGCCCGGCCGAAAGCAGCAGGATGCGGCGATGAAGTCGATGGATTCGATCAAGCAGGAGCTGCAGGCCGCGGCGGCACGCGGCGACCTCAAGGCGCTGCAGGAACTCTCGCAGCGCGTGAACCAGCAGATGCAGGCCGTGGCGCCGCCGCCCGGCGCGGCCTCGCTGCGCGCGGTGGCCGAGTTCGCCGCCGCGCCGGCGCAGGTGCGCTACGTGCAGTTGAACGCGCCCTTGCCGCCGAGGATCGACAAGGACGGCAAGGCGGACAAGGTCGCCACCCGGCCGGTCACGGCCGCCGTGGCCCGCGACGAGGCCTTCGGCGGCGAGACCGTGCTGGTGATCCTCTATTGAACCCGCGTGCGGACCGTGCTCAGGCCGCCTTGTGGCTCTTGATCCAGCCCACGTACTTGTCCATCCAGCCCTGCAGGAACTTCTTCGAGGCCTCGTTGCCGATGTGGCCCTTGTCGTCGAACAGGTCGTCCTTGGTCTGCAGGAACACCTCGGGCGCGCCGAGCGTGGGCACGTCGAGGTAGGCCAGCACGTTGCGCAGGTGCTGCTGCGCCAGCGCGGTGCCGATGGCGCCGACCGAGATGCCGACCACGCCGGCCGGCTTGCCGGCCCAGGCGCTCTGGCCGTAGGGGCGCGAGGCATGGTCGATCGCGTTCTTGAGCACGCCGGGCACCGAGCGGTTGTACTCGGGCGTGACGAACAGCAGGCCGTCGGCCGCCGCGATCTCGGTCTTCAGGCGCTTGACCGACGCTGCCTGGTTGCCGTCGTCGTCCTGGTTGTACAGCGGCAGGTCGTCGATGCGCACGTGCTCGAAGGTGAAGTCCTCGGGCGCCAGCTTGGCCAGCGCGAGCGCCAGTTTCTGGTTGAACGAGTCCTTGCGCAGGCTGCCGACGATGACGGCGATCCGGGTCTGGGCCATGGGTGAAGCTCCTTGGATGAGAGAGTCGTAGTGAAGAAGGGCGTCGAAATGACGCTGGCGATTATGCGAAGCGTTCAAGACCTTTTCCGGAAAAGTTCTTGGCCTCGGCGCCATCGGCACGCGCCCGCCGCAGCCATGCGTTCGCCAGCCGGTCGAGCCCGCTGCACAGCAGCCAGTAGATCGCGCCCACCAGCATGAAGATCTCGGCCGGATAGACCATGGTGCGCGCATTCACCTGCGCGGCCACGAACGACAGCTCGCCCACGCCGACGATGTAGGCCAGCGAGCTGTCCTTCACCAGCGTGACCCACTGGTTGACGAACGAGGGCAGCATCATGCGCAGCGCCTGCGGCAGCACGATGACACGCAGCGTGCCCCAGCGCGTGAGCCCGAGCGACAGCCCGGCCGCCCATTGCCCGGCCCCCACCCCGCGGATGCCCGCGTGCACCGCGTGCGCGAGGTAGGCGCCGCCCACCAGCGACAGCGCGCACATCACCGACAGCACGCCCGGCACGCTGACGCCGAAGGCGAAGGGCAGCAGGAAGTAGGTCCAGAAGATCAGCATCAGCACCGGGATCGCGCGCAGAAAACCCAGCACCAGCACCAGCAGCGCCTTGAGGCCGCCGCGCGCCGTGGCGAGCCCGATGCCCCCGGCCAGCCCCAGCAGCGCCGAGGCGACGGCCGAGCCGGCGCTCAGCAGCAGCGTGAGCGCGGCGCCGCCCAATGGCCCCTGCGGAAAGGCGCCCCACAGCAGGTACGGCAGGCTGTCCCACAGCGTCTCGAACACCGTCATGCCGCCCTCGCCTGCCGCCGCGCGGCCCAGGCCGCCAGCAGCTCGATCGCGCCGATGGTCGCGATGTAGAGCAAGGTCGCGATGCCGAAGGCCTGGAAGGTCTTGAAGGTCTCGGCCTCCACCTGCCGCGAGGCATAGGACAGCTCGACCAGCCCGACCGCCATCGCGAGCGAGGTGTTCTTGACGATGTTCATGTACTGCCCCAGCAGCGGCGGCAGCGCGATGCGCAGCGCCTGCGGCAGCACCACCTGCGCCAGCACCTGGGCGCGCGTGAAGCCCAGCGCCGACGCGGCCAGCGTCTGGCCCACGGGCACGCCGCGGATGCCCGAGCGGATGTCCTCGCCCACGTAGGCGGCCGCGTAGAGCGTGAGCCCGACCAGCGCCGACAGCAGCTCGAAGGACAGCACGTGGCCGGCGTAGAGCCATTCGCGCGCGGCCTCGGGCAGCACCGAGGGCGCGCCGAAGTACCAGAAGAAGAGCTGCACCAGCAGCGGCGTGTTGCGGAACAGCGAGACGTAGGCCGCGGTGGCGCGCCGCAGCGCGGGCCGGTCCGAGGAACGGCCGGCCGCGACCGCCACCCCCAGCACCGTGGCCCCGGCCACCACCAGCAGCGAACTCCACATCGTCGTCAGCCAGCCGTCGAGCAGCCAGCCCAGGTAGCGCGGCGCGAGCAGCTGCTCGCGCAGGAGATCGATCAAGGCCGTGGCGCCTTCAGCGCGCCGCCACGCGCTGGTCGCCGATCTTCAGCAGGCGCGGCAGCGGCGCCTTGCTGTTCGGGCCGAACCAGGTGTCGTAGATCGCCAGCGCGCGGCCGTTCCTCTCGCTCTCGGCCAGCCAGGTGTTGAGCGCCTCGAGCAGCCGGGTCTCGCCCTTGGGCACGGCCGCGCCCAGGTACTCCTTCGAGACCGTGATCGCCGGGATCTCGTACTTCTCCTTGTCGGGCAGCGCGTTCCACTGCGCCGTGAGCTTCACGCCGTCGTTGGTGATGGCCTGCACGTTGCCGTTGCGCAGCGCGGCCAGCGCGAACGGCGAGTCGTCGTAGAGCACGACCTTGGCCTCGGGGTAGTTCTTGCGCAGGTTCGATTCCATCGTCGTGCCCTTCTCGGTGCCGATGCGGATCTCGTTGATCTGCGCCACGTCCTTCAGCAGCCCCTTCTTCGCGAGGAACTGCTGGCCGACCAGGAAGTACGGCGTGGTGAAGTCCACCGCCTTGGCGCGCTCGTCGGTGATGGTGAAGCTCGCGAACACCACGTCGGCCTTGCCCGAGGTCAGCAGCGGGATGCGGTTGGCCGGGTTGGTCGGCACCAGCTCGATCCTCACGCCCAGGCTCTTGGCGAACTCGGTCGCGAGGTCGATGTCGTGGCCGACCTGCTTCTTGCTGGCCGGGTCGATGTAGCCGAACGGCGGGTTGCCATCGAAGGCGGCCACGCGCAGGACGCCGGCCTTCCTGACGTCATCGAGCCGATCGGCCCAGGCGGCGCCGGACAGGGTGAAGGAGCCGATGGCCAGTGCCAGGCTCGAGAGAATGAATGTGCTGCGGGTCATGCCTGCTCTTGGGAATGAAAAGCCGCGACTCTAGGCAGCGCGCGCGCCGCGTCCAACGAAGCAATTTCCGCTTGCATATGCCCCGCGGAGTTGCGCATGAGCTCATGCGAAAAGCTTCGTCGCGCGATGCGCGCGCGGCCCCTAGAGTCGCCGGCCTCCACGCTCACTTCTCCCACCGCGCCGCGCGCGGCATCGCCATGAACACTCCCCGTCCGTCCTCCTCCGCCCTCTCGCGGCGCCTCGTGCTTCGCGCCGGCGCCGGTGCCGCCATCGCCGCGGCCGCCATGCCGCTGTTCGCGCAGACCCGTGCCAAGACCCTGCGCATCGGCTACCAGAAGTTCAACACGCTCAACATCCTCAAGGGCACGGGCCGGCTCGAGCAGGCGCTCGCGCCCGCGGGCGTGAAGGTGGAATGGGCCGAGTTCCTCGGCGGCGCGCAGCTGTCGGAGGCGCTGGCCGCCGGCGCCATCGACTTCGGCCATGCCTCCGACGGCATCGGCGTGTTCCAGCAGGCCAGCGGCAAGGGCCTGGTCTACCTCGCGGCCGAGAGCCCCTACCCCGGCGGCGTCGGCTTCCTGGTGCCGCGCGACTCGCCGATCCGCACTGTGCGCGACCTCAAGGGCAGGAAGGTGGTCACGGGCCGCGGCTACAACACGCAGTACGTGCTGATCCGCGCGCTCGAGGCCGCGGGCCTGCGCTACGAGGACATCGAGCCGGTCTACATCGTCACCGCCTCCGACACCGTGGCCGCCTACCAGTCGGGCAGCGTGGCGGCCATCGGCCTCTGGGATCCGTTCCTGGCCGGCGCGCAGCAGGCCACCGAATCGCGCCTGCTGTTCGACGGCACCGGCCTCAGCGGCAACCGCACCTACCACTTCGCGCAGCCCGAGTTCGCGCGCGCCAATGCCGAGCTGCTGCGCACCGTGTTCGCCGAGCTGCGCAAGACCAACGACTGGGCCCAGGCCCATCCGGTCGAGGTGGTGGCCACCTTGGCGCCGCAGCTCAAGGTCGAGCCCAAGGTGCTGGCGCTCGCGACCGAACGGCGTCAATATGGCGTGGTCGCGCTCACGCCGGCCATCGCCCGCGAACAGCAGGGCCTGGCCGACGTGTTCGCGCAGCTCAAACTCATTCCCAAACCGATCGAGGTGAAGGACGCCTTCCTGGACCTGAACCTCGTCTGACACCCCTGTCCGCCTTGACTTCCAGCTCCCATCACGACGTCATCGTCATCGGCCTCGGCGCCCTCGGTGCCGCCACGCTTCATCAGCTCTCGCAACGCGGCACGCGCGTGCTCGGCATCGACCAGTTCGCGCCGCCGCACGAGCTCGGCTCCTCGCACGGCGATTCGCGCATCACGCGGCTCGCGATCGGCGAAGGCGACGAATGCGTGCCCTTCGTGCAGCGCTCGCACGCCATCTGGCGCGAACTCGAGGCGCGCACCGGCCGTTCGCTGATGACCACCACCGGCGGCCTGGTGCTGGCGCCGCAGGGGCGCGTGGCCGAGCACCACGGCAAGCCCGACTTCGTGCGCCGCACCATCGCCTGCGCCGAGCGCTTCGGCATCGCGCACGAGGTGCTCGACGCGGCCGGCATCCGCGCACGCTTTCCTCAATTCCAGCTGCAGGGCGACGAGATCGGCTACCACGAGCGCGAGGCCGGCTTCGTGCGGCCCGAGGCGGCGATCGAGGTCCAACTCGCGGTGGCGCGCGCCTCGGGCGCGCAGGTGCGCACCGGCGAGAAGGTGCTGGCCGTCGAGCCCGTGGGCAACGGCGACACCGTGCGCGTGCGCACCGAAACAGCGAGCTTCGAGGCCGGGCGCGTCGTGGTCGCGGCTGGCGCCTGGCTGCCCGAATTCCTCGGCCGGCAGGCGCGCGCCGACTGGCAACGCGACTTCTCGGTGCACCGCCAGGTCATGCACTGGTTCGACACCGGCACGGCCGCCGCCGACTTCGCGCCCGGCCGCTTCCCGGTCTTCATCTGGATGTTCGGCGACGGGCCCGAGGACTACATGTACGGTTTTCCGTCCTCCGACCCCGCGCAGCCCGCGCTCAAGGTCGCGACCGAGCAGTACGTGGAGGCCACCACGCCCGACGCCATCGACCGCAGCGTGCGGCCCGAGGAAAGCGCTGCAATGTTCCGCGAGCGCGTGGCCGGGCGCTTCCCGCAGATCGAGGGCCGCGCGCTCAAGGCCCGCGCCTGCATGTACACCGTGACGCCCGACCGCCGCTTCGTCATCGACGCGCTCGACGGCCTGCCCGGCGTGCTGGTGGTCTCGGCCTGCTCGGGCCATGGCTTCAAGCACTCGGCCGGGCTCGGCGACGCCATCGCCGATCATGTGCTGGGGCGCGCGAGCACGCTCGACCTCTCGCCCTTTGCCCGCCAGCGGCTGCTGGAGAAGCCGGCAGCCTAAAGCAGCCTCGCGCGATCTTCGGCATCATCGCCGCCGGTTCTTTGTCTGATTCAGGAGCAAGCGCGATGAGATTTCTGGTGGTGGGTGCCGGCGCACTCGGTGGTTATTTCGGTGGCCGCCTGCTGGCGGCGGGACGCGACGTCACTTTCCTGCTGCGCGCGCGACGCGCGGCGCAGATCGCGGCCACAGGCCTCGTGATCCAGAGCCCGCAGGGCAACCTGCACATCCCCTCGCCGCCCCACGTGTCGGCCGAGAACATCGGCGGCCCCTACGACGTGGTCGTGGTCGGCAGCAAGGCCTACGACCTGGCCTCGACCATGGACTCGTTCGCGCCCGCCGTCGGCCCCGAGACGATGATCCTGCCGCTGCTCAACGGCATGCAGCACATCGACGCCCTGGTCGAGCGCTTCGGCGAGGCCCGTGTGCTCGGCGGCCTGTGCCTGATCTCGGCCACGCTCGACGACGAGGGCCGCGTGCTGCACCTCAACGATTCGCACGGCCTCACCTACGGCGACCGCGCGGGCGGCATCCCGCCGCGCATCCAGGCGATCCAGCAGCAGTTCGAGGGCGCCGGCTTCGAGGCCAAGGCCAGCGACAACGTCTTGCAGGACATGTGGGAGAAGTGGGTCTTCATCGCCTCGATCGCCGGCCTCACCAGCCTGATGCGCGGCGCCATCGGCGACGTGGTCGCCGCGGGCGGCCAGGACGTGGCGCTGGCCCTGTTCGACGAATGCGCCGCCATCGCCGCCCACAACGGCTTCGCGGTGCGCCCCGGCGCCGTCGAGCGCGGCCATGCCTTCATGACCGCGGCCGGCTCGCCGATCACTGCCTCGATGTACAAGGACCTCGCGCGCGGCGGCGCCGTCGAGGCCGACCACATCCTGGGCGACCTGCTGAGCCGCGCACCGCAGCCGGCGCCCGCCGTGCCCTCGGTGCTGCGCATCGCCTACGTGCACCTCAAGGCCTACGAGGTGCAGCGCGCCCGCGCGCAGGGCGCGGCGAACTGAGCCTTTGGCCGGCGCGCGCCGAGTATCTATTCACGAATCCATTCAGCTTCCCGGGTTTTCCCAGCGAAAACCCGCGTGAAGCCGCGCGATTTATCTATTCACCTTGCTATTCACGGGGCCGCCCCGCTGAATGGCAAAGGCGAGCACGACCGCCCTGTCAATCCGACTTGAGGATCGTCTCGCCCTTCAACATCCCCATGTCCTGGATGTTGACGCGGTGCCGCTTCCACCCGGCCCAGGTGCGGCGCGGATGCATCGCCGAGATGAAGTAGTACAGCACCTTGAACATGCCCAGCGCGCGCCAGAACGGCGTGCCGCGGTAGATGTCGCCGGCCAGCAGCGACATCAGGCCCTCCTTCACGCGGAAGGGATTGCCCGGGTACATGAACATCTCGCGGATCGTCGGGTTGGTCACGCGGTAGATGAACCACGAGTACTCGCGCGGGCCCTTGCGCATCATGGCCTCGAAGTCGGCGCGCGCGCCCGCGTACTCCATCGGGCGGTCGAGTGCCTTGGCCACGGCCTCGGCGCCGTCGAAGGCGCTGTGCATCGCGAGGTAGACGCCCGAGGAGAACATCGGGTCGATGAAGGCGAAGGCGTCGCCCAGCAGCAGGTAGCGGTCGCCGGTGGCATGGGTGCTGGCGTACGAGAAGTTGCCGGTGGCGTGCACGGCGTCGTCGACCAGCTCGGCGTCCTTCAGGCGCTCGACCAGCACCGGGCACAGCGCGATGGTGTCGTAGAAGAAGTCCTTGAGCGGCTTCTCGCGCGACTTCAGGTAGTAGGGCCAGCAGACCGCGCCCACGCTGGTGGTGCCGTCGGCCAGCGGGATGAACCAGAACCAGCCGTGCGGGAACCAGCAGATGCTGATGTTGCCTTCCTTGCGGCCCTCGAGCCGCTTGGCATTGCGGAAATGGCCGAACAGCGCGGTGCTGTTGTGCTCGGGGTTCTTCTCCTTGCAGCGGAACTGGTTGGCCAGCAGGGTGTCGCGGCCGGTCGCATCGACCACGAAGCGCGCGCGCCAGCTGCGGCGCTCGCCGTCGTCCATCTGCGTGCGCACCGTGGCGCCGTCGGCGTCGAAGCTCACGTCGCGCACCCGGCAGCCCTCGATCGCCTCGGCACCGCGCGCCGCGGCGTTGCGGAACAGCAGCTCGTCGAGCTCCGAGCGGCGCACCTGCCAGGCCGAGTCGAGCGACTTGTCCCAGCCCTCGGCGAAGTCGACGTAGCTGCGGTGCTCGTGCTCGGGCGAGACGAACTCGATGCCGAACTTCGGCATGCCGATCTTCTCGACCTGGTCGCGCACGCCGAGCTTGTCGAACAGCTCGACATTGGCCGGCAGCAGCGATTCGCCGATGTGGAAGCGCGGGTGCTGCGCCTTCTCGAGCAGCACCACCTTGCGGCCCTGCTGGGCGAGCAGCGCGGCCACGGTGGAGCCGGCGGGGCCGCCGCCCACGACGAGCACGTCGCAGGATTCGTCGGTGACCGAGGATGCGGGAGTGGAAACGGGAGGCTGGGACATGCGAGGGACAGGCTACGTTGTCGACGACCGCAAAGCATAGCCTGTGCGTCGCGGACTCCGCAAAGTCGGCTAAGCGGCCGCCGCCGCCCGGCGGCACACTGCGGGGCATGACCGCCCCCCGCGCCGAACACGACTACCGCGAACGCGTGGCGCGCGCCGTCGCGGCCATCGTGGCCGACCCGATGGCCGACCACCGGCTCGAGGACCTGGCTGCGCTCGCGCATTTCTCGCCCTTCCACTTCCACCGCATCTACCAGAGCGTCGCGGGCGAGACCGTGGCCGCCACGGTGCGGCGCGTGCGGCTCGCCATGGCCACGCGGCTGCTCGTGCGCGGCGGCCAGAGCATCACGGACGTGGCGCTGGCCGTGGGCTACGAGAGCCCGCAGGCCTTCACGCGCGCCTTCGGCCAGTTCACCGGGCAATCGCCGCGCGAATTCCAGCAGCAGATGCACGCGGTGGTGCTCGACGCGATGCCCGTGGCGCGGGACCGGAGCGACGAGGCACCGCCCGCCGTGCGGATCGTCGAGCGCCCGGCGCAACCGGTGCATGCGCTGCGCCACCACGGGCCGGCCTCCACCATCCCGCACACGCACCGGCGGCTGCGCGCCCGGCTGGGCCCGCGCCGCGTGTCGGGCTGGTTCGGCATCTCCTGCGGCAATCCCGAGGCGCGGCCGGATTTCCGCTACTACGTGGCGGCGGCCTCGCCCGATCCCTGGCCAGTCGGCGACGCGGAGATCGAGGCCTTCGACATGCCGGGCGGCCTCTACGCGGTGCACACGCTTGCCGGGCCCTACACGCGCATCAACGCCGCCGTCTACGCGCTCTACGCACGCTGGCTGCCCGGCAGCGGCTACGAGCCCGACGACCGGCCCACGCTCGAGCACTACCTGAACTCGCCGCGCCAGGTCGCGCCGGCGGCGTTGCGCACCGACCTGCTGATTCCGATCCGTCCCGCCGGCTGATGCCGGCCTTCACTGCCGCAATGAACCTGCTTCGCTACCTTCTTCCCCTCGCGCTTGGCCTGGGGGCGGCCTGCGCCCAGGCCGCGGGCTTCAGCACCCTCGAGATACCGGCCGATGCCGACGGCCCGGCGCTGCGCGGCGCGGTATGGACGCCCTGCGCCGCGCCCGACGGCCAGGTCCAGCTCGAGCGCGTCACGCTGCCCGGCGTGCGCGACTGCCCGATCGCGGGCGACCGGCTGCCGCTGGTGGTGCTGTCGCACGGCTACGGCGGCTCCTTCCTCGGCCACCACGACACGGCCGAGGCGCTCGCGAACGCGGGTTTCGTGGTCGCCGCGATCAACCACTCGGACGACAACTTCCGCATCCGCGGCGGCCCGGAGGACAGCATCGTGGCACTCGCGACGCGCACCACCGACATCCGCCGCCTGGTCGACCACATGCTCGCGCGCTGGCCCGCGCATGCGAAGCTCGCGGCCGGCAAGGTCGGCTTCTACGGCTTCTCGCGCGGCGGCTACACGGGTCTGGTGCTGATCGGCGCGCGGCCCGATTTCGAGAAGCTGCCGCCGCTGCCCGGCTCGCCCTGCAGCGTGGCGCCACAAGGCCCGGCCTGCACTGCCATGCGGCAGCGCTTTCGCGCGCTGCTCGCGGCACCGCTGGCGCACGACGAGCGCATCAAGGCCGCGGTGATCGCGGATCCGCTCAGCATGCTGTTCGATGCCGAGAGCCTGAAACAGGTGAAGGTGCCGGTGCAGCTCTGGGCCTCGGCATACGGGGGCGATGGCGTCACGCCCGACAGCGTGGCGGCCGTGCGGCGCAACCTGCCCACGGCCCCGGACTGGCGCGTGGCCGACAAGGCCGGCCATTTCGGCTTTCTCGCGCCCTGCTCCGCCGCGCAGCTCGCGGCGAATCCGGAGATCTGCCGCGACGGCCCGGACTTCGACCGCACGGCCTTCCATGCGGCCTTCAACGCCGAGGTGCTGGCCTTCTTCAGGCAGCACCTCGGGTCGTCGAACTAGCCCGCGCGCCGCTGGCCCGCGAGCCGCCGCACCACCGCCACGAGCCGGTCGATCTCGTCGAAGGTGTTGTAGAAGGCCAGCGAGGGCCGCACCGTGGTCTCGACGCCGAAGCGGCGCAGGATCGGCTGTGCGCAATGGTGGCCCGTGCGCACCGCGATGCCCTCCTCGTTGAGCGCATGGCCCACCTCCTCGGTGCTGTAGCCGTCGAGCACGAAGGACATCACGCTGGCCTTGTCGGCTGCGGTGCCGATCAGCCGCACACCGGGAATCGCGCCGAGCTGCGCCATGCCGTAGACCAGCAGGTCGTGCTCGTAGCGCGCGATGTTCTCGATGCCGACCTTGTTGACGTAGTCGATCGCCGCGCCCAGGCCCACCGCGTCGGCGATGTTGCCGGTGCCGGCCTCGAACTTGTTCGGGATCGGCTGGAACACGGTCTTCTCGAAGGTCACGTCGGCGATCATGTTGCCGCCGCCCTGCCATGGCGGCATGTCCTCGAGCACCTCGCGCTTGCCCCACACGACGCCGATGCCGGTCGGGCCGAACACCTTGTGGCCCGAGAACACGAAGAAGTCGGCGCCGATGTCCTGCACGTCCACGCGCATGTGCGAGACCGACTGCGCGCCGTCGACCAGCGCCCGGGCCCCCGCGCGGTGCGCGAGTTCCACGATCTCCTTCACCGGCACCACGGTGCCGAGCGCGTTCGAGACCTGGGTCACGGCGACGATCTTCGTGCGGTCGTTGAGCAGCTTGCGGTACTCGTCGAGCAGCACCTGGCCCGAGTCGTCGACCGGGATCACGCGCAGCTTCGCGCCCTTGGCGGCGGCGAGTTGCTGCCACGGCACGATGTTGGCGTGGTGCTCGAGGTTCGAGACGATGATCTCGTCGCCCTCGCCCACGTGCTGGCCGCCCCAGCTCTTGGCCACCAGGTTGATGGCCTCGGTGGTGCCGCGCACGAAGATCACTTCCTCCACCTCGGGCGCGTTGATGAACCTGCGCACGCGCTCCCGCGCGCCTTCGTAGGCGTCGGTGGCGCGCGCGGCCAGCTCGTGCGCCGCGCGATGGATGTTCGAGTTCTCGTGTTCGTAGAAGTAGGCGATGCGGTCGATCACCGACTGCGGCTTGTGCGTGGTGGCCGCGTTGTCGAACCACACGAGCTGCCTGCCGTTCACGCGCTCCTGCAGGATCGGGAAGTCGCGCCGCACGGCGTTGACGTCGAACGGCGGATGCTGGCCGCTGCCGGCCAGCGGCACCGCCTCGGGTCCGCGCGGATCGGCCTTGGCCGGCGTGACGAAGCCGCTGGGCAGCCGCACCGCGTCGACGAAGTAGAACTGCGCATCGCGGCCGTTGGCCGGTGCCGAGGGCGCGGACGGCGCCACGGCGGGCTCGCGCGACACGGCCAGCGCCGCGAGGTCGGCGAAGGGATCGTGCACCGCGAAGCCGCCGGCACCGGCCGGCTGGCCGTGGCTGCCGCCGAGGAAGTAGTACGGCGAGGCAGCGCTCGATGCGGCCTGCGAGGGCTGCACCGGCGGCACGCCGAGCACGTGGCCGCCCGAGCGCGGCTCGAAGGCCGGCGCCACCGACAGCACCGTGTCGGGCACGCCGTTGCCGGCCACCGCATGCGGCAGCAACGCGGGCGCGCGGTTCGCGAGCGAAGGCAGTTGCGTGGGCGAGGCCGGCAGCAGGTTGGTGCCCGGCAGCTGCCCCTGCGGGATCGGCGTGCCCGGCACGCTGGGCCCGAAGCCGGCCGGGCTCACGAGCGGCGAACCCGGCGGCGCGATGTTGGCGGGGAACTGCGCGCCCGGCACCAGGCCGCTGGCGGCACCCGGCAGCAAAGCTGCCGGCGACGAGCCTTGCAGCGAAGCCGGCGGCGTGCCCGGCAGCGCCGCGAACATCGCGCTCGCCATGCGCGCGAGCAGCGCCGGATCGAACGGCGCCTCGGCGGACGACGGCACCGAAGGCAGGCCGCCTGGAGTCAATGGGGAGCTCACCGCGACTTACTTGTAGGTGTCGGCGTAGTCGTGGTACTTGCCGATCTCGACGTCGTCGAGCACCGCGAGCGCGTCGGTGGTCAGCACCGCGAGCGAGCAGTACAGCGAGATCAGGTAGGAAGCGATCGCATGGTTGTTGATGCCCATGAAGCGCACCGACAGGCCCGGGCTCTGTTCGCCCGCGAGGCCCGGCTGGAACAGGCCGACCACGCCCTGGCGCTTGTCGCCCACGCGCAGCAGCAGGATCTTGCTCTTGCCGTCGGCCACCGGCACCTTGTTCGACGGGATCAGCGGAATGCCGCGCCAGGTGATGAACTGCGAGCCGAACAGGCTCACGGTCGGCGGCGGCGTGCCGCGGCGCGTGGCTTCGCGGCCGAAGGCGGCAATCGCCAGCGGGTGCGTGAGGAAGAAGGCCGGCTCCTTCCAGACCTTCGTCAGCAGCTCGTCGAGGTCGTCGGGCGTGGGCGCGCCGGTCAGCGGGAAGATGCGCTGCTCTTCGCTGACCTGGGCCAGCAGGCCGTAGTCGGGGTTGTTGATGAGCTCGCTCTCCTGGTTCTCCTTGATCGTCTCGATCGTCAGGCGCAGCTGTTCCTTGATCTGGTCGTGCGGGCTGCTGTAGAGGTCGGAGATGCGGGTGTGCACGTCGAGCACGGTGCTCACGGCATTGAGGTAGTGCTCGCGCGGGTTCTCCTCGTAGTCGACGAAGGTGCGCGGCAGCTGGTTCTCTTCCTCGCGCGAGGTGCAGGTGACCTTGATCGACTCGGGGTTTTTGACCTTGTTGACGCGGTAGATGCCCGCCTCCACCGGCACCCATTGCAGCAGGTGCGTCAGCCAGCGCGGGCTGATGGTCTCGAGCTGGGGAACGGTCTTGGTGGCATTGGCCAACTGCCTTGCGGCGTTGTCGCCGAGCGCGGTGGTTCCACCGACGGTTGCGGTCATGAAGAAAGCTCCGATGTGATCAGGCCCACCGGGTCACCGCGAGCGGTGCCGGCGACTCCGAAAGGCCGTGGGAATGAAGAAAAAAACGAATCCGACTGACGGCGGGAGTGTCCCGGCGCCAAGGGTTTCCCCTCAACAGGCTATAGCCGCCAAGTTGATCCGGCGCGCCAGGCGCGACTGGCCGAGCTGCTCGCAGCGCGAGAGCAGATGCACGATGTTGATCTCGAGCGCGGTGGCGAGCTTGTGCGCGGTGACGATCGAGGGGATCACGCGGCCGCGTTCCACCTCACCCACGTAGGAGCGGTTGAGGTCCGAGCGCTCCGCGAGCTGCTCCTGCGACCAGCCATGGGCCTCGCGCAACTGTCGCACGGCCACTCCGAAATCTTCGACGAATGCATTCATGGTGTGTTCACCCCCTCGGTGCGTTGTTCTTCTGCAGGCTGGCCTGCGTGACGCTCGCGCCCGGCGGCACGTCGTCGGTGATCCAGACATTGCCGCCGATGACGGCCCCCTTGCCGAGCGTGACGCGCCCGAGGATGGTGGCGCCGGCGTAGATCACCACGTCGTCCTCCACCACCGGATGGCGCGGCAGGCCCTTCTGCAGGTTGCCCTCGGTGTCGGTCGGAAAGCGCTTGGCGCCCAGCGTCACGGCCTGGTAGAGCCGCACGCGCTTGCCGATGACCGCGGTCTCGCCGATCACGACACCGGTGCCGTGGTCGATGAAGAAGCCGGCATCGATCCGCGCGCCCGGATGGATATCGATGCCGGTCTGCCCGTGCGCGAGTTCGGCCACGATGCGCGCCAGCAGCGGCAGGTCGAGTCTGTAGAGCTCGTGCGCGAGCCGGTGGTGGATCATCGCGAGCACGCCCGGATAGCACAGCAGCACCTCGTCGACGCTGCGTGCGGCCGGGTCGCCCTGATAGGCCGCGAGCACGTCGCTGTCGAGCAGCCGGCGCAACTCGGGCAGACGGTTCGCGAAGCTGCGCACCGCCGCGGTGGCGGCCTCGTCGATCTCGCTGGCGCTGCGCGGCACATGGCGCGCGTTGAAATGCAGTTCCAGCCGGGCCTGCGTCAACAGCGCCTGCAAGGCGGCGTCGAGCGTGTGGCCGACGTAGAAATCCTCGCTCTCGTGGCGCAGGTCGTGCGGGCCGAGCCGCATCGGAAACAGCGCGCCCTTGAGCGATTCCACGATATGAGCCAGTGCGTCGCGCGAGGGAAACTCGCGCGCGCCGGGTTCGCGCGAGCGGCGCTGCAGGTCGCGCCATTCGTTGCGCACCGCATGCAGCGCGGCGACGATCTCCGCGACTTCGAAATGGGCCATGGGCCGTTCTTCCTTCCGTGCGTGGGGAGAGATCAGTCCTGCACCCACGGCAGGCCGTGGAAGCGCCAGCCGTCGGCGCCGCCGCGGTGCTGCTGCGCATCGATCTCGCCCTCGAAGCCCTCGAGCACGTTGTAGACCTGCGAGAAGCCGGCCTTGGCGGCGGCCTCGGCCGCGAGCGCCGAGCGCTTGCCGCTGCGGCACAGCAGCAGCACCACGGCATCCTTGCCGCCGTCCTTGGCGAGCTTGGCCTCGAGCTCGCGCACGAAGCGCGGATTGCGCGTGAGCGCGGTACCGGTGGCCCAGGCCACGTGCAGGCTCTCGGGCACATGGCCGACGAACTTGCGCTCCTCGCCCGAACGCACGTCGACCAGCACCGCCTTGCCTTCCTGCACCAACTGCCAGGCCACGGGCGGCGTCACCCCGCCGGCATGGGGCCAGCCGGCTTCGGCGGCATGGGCGCGCGCCTTCTCGAGCGCTTCGGGCAGGACGAGGTCTTCAACTTCCACGGACATGGTGTGCGGGCTCCTGGTGTGCGTTGCTGTCGGATCGATGCATGCGCCGTTGGTGGCGATGACCATCACTGTAGGAGCCCGTCCGCGATCCTCAAACGACTGAAAAGTCGATTCTTAACAACCGGGCGTTCTAAGCGTCATTCCAGGTGCTGAAGGGAAGCTGAAGCCACCCCGCGGGCCCGGCGCTACAGTCCCCGCCCACCGCTTCGGGAGTGCATTCATGCAACGCAGATCCCTCTGGCCCCTGGCCCCGCTGGCCCTGCTCTCGGGCGTCGTCGGGCTGCCCGGCAGCGTGTTCGCCGCGCGCGCGATGTCGAACATCGCCTACGTCGTGGCCGGCCCCGATGGTGTCTTCTATGCCCGATGCATACCCGAATCCGACACGGGCGAGGCCGGCACGACCACGGTCTACCGGGTCCGCAGGAACGGCGACGAAGCCGTCGACCGCTATCCCTGGTTCAACCCGGGCCGCCTGCTGCTGGCGTGGAGCCCGATCGCGGGCCAGGTCGCTCTGATGCGGCTCGACCGCGAGCTGGAGCCATCGTCCGCGGGCCCACAGGCCGCGTTCGGCTTCTATCTCGGCGGCCGGTTGCTGAAGACCTGGACCACGCGCGAGTTGCTCGCGCTGGGCGCCGAATTCGGACCCACCTACGAGGTGCCCTCGGGACGCGCCGGTTACAAGGTGCTCGGCGCGCGCCAGCAGGGACTGACAAACGATTACGTCTTCGTGATCCGGATCGGCGAGACCGAGCACGCCTTCGATATCCTGACGGGCCTGCCCTGGCGCGCCAGCAGGACCACCTCCTGAACCCCGACGACCTCCTCCCCCGACGCATGCGCAGATTCCTCTCGACCTCCCTGGTCCTGGCCGCCGGCTGCACGGCCGCCGCCCTCGCCTGGGCCGACGAACCCAAGCTCCCGGTGAAGACCGACGACGGCACCATCCTCTACGTCGCGCCCAAGATCGCGCCCACCGAGAAATCGGCCGACACCCTCGGCGCGACCATCGGCGTGCAGCGCCCCAGCGGCGCCGCGGCCTATGGCGGCATGGACACCTCGGGCTCGCGCCCGATCTATTCGGTGGGCGGCAGCACCGGCGGCAACACCTCGTTCTCGGCCGGCGTCGAATCCGACGGCAAGCAGAACAACGGCGTGAAGGCCGGCATCACAATCAAGTACTGAGCTGCGGGGCCGACGGCAGAATGGCCGCTTTCAGCACCGAGAAGGCACCCACGTGAGCGAGCCCGCCGACCTCCCCGAGATGGTCCTGTGCATTCCAGGCCCCTGGACCGACACCACGGAACTGATCCGTGGCCTGATCGCAAACGACAGCGGCTACCTGTTCGCCGGCCGCATCCTGATGTGCGCGCGAACGCGCTTCAGTTGCGAGCTGGTCTTCGAGGGTCCCGACGAGCGCATGCCCCATGCCTTCCGCGCCGCGGCGCCGCACTGGCGCGACACGCCCGAGATGGAGGCCGTCGACGGCCACCGCTCGGTGGTCTACCTGGTCGGCTCCGGCGGCAGCCACGAGAACGCCACGTCGCTGATGGAGGCCGGCGCCGCGCTGGTGCGCGCGGGCGGGCTGGGCGTGAAGGTCGAGAGCACCGGCCTCGCGCACACGCCGGCGGCCTGGCTCGACCACTGCGAGCACCTGCACCTGTTCTTCGCGCACCGGGCGCTGGTGCTCTACCTCACGGGCGAGCCCGTGAGCTCCTGCGGCATGCACAACCTCGGCCTGCGCGATGCGGTCACCGACGGCCAGGACGACATGGCGGCCGCCGTCGAACTGCTGCGTGCGTTCACGCACTACCTCTACGCAGAGGAGCCCGAGATCCGCGCGGGCCAGACCTTCTCGGTCGCGCGCGATGCGCCGGGCTGCCGCATCGAGGAAACACAGGACCAGCCCTACGGGCCGGACTCGCTGTTCCACAACCCCTACGGTTTCTGGCGCCTCGTCCCGCTCTGAGCCGACGAAAAAAAGCCCGACGCCATCGCTGGCGCCGGGCCGAGGGGGAATGCGCCACGCGCACTCCAGGGGATTCAGAGCTTGGCGATCGACACTTCGGTGGACTTCACCAGCGCGACGACGTCGGAGCCGACCTTGAGCTGCAGCTCGTCGATCGAGCGCGTGGTGATGACCGAGGTCACGATGCCCCAGGCGGTCTCGACGTCGACTTCGGAGACGACGTCGCCGCGGATGATCTCGCGGACCTTGCCCTTGAACTGGTTGCGCACGTTGATGGCTTGGATGGACATGATGGTTCCCTTTGGTTGGATGGTGTGGATGGATGGATCGGTGAAGGAAGGACGTGGCGCTCAGGCGATCTCGGCCACGTCGTCGAACGCGAGCCGCGGCCCGCGCTCGAAGGTACCGGCGTGGTCGGCCACGCCGAGGTTGACGAGGAAGTTGGCGCGCCAGCGGCCGTCGGGGAAGAAGGCCTTGTCGACCAGCTCGGCGTTGAAGCCGGATTGCGGCCCGGCATCGAGGCCGAGCGCGCGCGCCGCGAGGATCAGGTAGGCGCCCTGCAGGCTGCTGTTGCGGAAGGCCGTGGCCTGCGCCGCCTCGGCGCTCTTCTCGAAGAAGGGCTTGGCGTCGTAGGCCGGGAACAGCACCGGCAGCTGATCGTAGAAGCGCGTGTCGTGCGCCACGATCACGGTCACGCCCGCGGCCAGCGTCTGCGCGGTGTTGCCCGACGACAGCGCGGGCTTGAGCTTCGCCTTGGCCTCCTCGCTGCGCACGAACACGTAGCGAGCGGGCTGGGCGTTGTAGGCCGTCGGGCCCCACTTCAGCAGCTCGTAGAGCTGGCGGATGGTCTCGTCGCTCACGGGCACCGGCTTGAAGGCATGCACGGTGCGCGCCTTGCGGAACAGCTGGTCGAGCGCGGCGTCGGGAATGGATTGCAGTGTTGTCATGGTTTTGCTTTCCCCCTGCTTCAGGCCGAGGCCGCGGCCAGCGCCTGGTCGAGGTCGGCGCGCAGGTCGTCGATGTGCTCGATGCCGACCGACAGGCGCACGGTCTCCTCGCTCACGCCGGCGCGCGCGAGTTCCTCGGGCGAGAGCTGGCGGTGCGTGGTCGAGGCCGGATGGGTGGCGAGCGAGCGCACGTCGCCGATGTTGACGAGGCGCGTGAACAGCTTGAGCGCGTCGAGGAACTTCGCGCCCGCCTCGCGGCCGCCCTCGATGCCGAAGGTCAGCACGCCGCTGGCCTTGCCGCCCAGGTACTTCTGCGCCAGCGCATGGTCGGGATGATCCTCGAGTGCCGCGTAGTTGACCCACTTCACCGACTTGTTCGCCTTCAGGTGCCGTGCCACGGCCAGCGCGTTGTCGCTGATGCGCTCCACGCGCAGCGACAGCGTCTCGATGCCCTGCAGGATCAGGAAGGCGTTGAACGGCGAGATCGCGGCGCCGGTGTTACGCAGCGGCACCACGCGCGCGCGGCCGATGTAGGCGGCCGGGCCGAGCGCGTCGGTGTAGACCACGCCGTGGTAGCTCACGTCGGGTTCGTTCAGGCGCTTGAAGCGCTGCTTGTGCTGCGCCCACGGGAACTTGCCCGAATCGACGATCGCGCCGCCGATGCTGGTGCCGTGGCCGCCGAGGTACTTGGTCAGCGAGTGCACCACGATGTCGGCGCCATGCTCGATCGGCCGGCTCAGGTACGGCGAGGGCACGGTGTTGTCGACGATCAGCGGCACGCCGTGGTGATGGGCGATCTCGGCGATGGCCGCGATGTCGGTCACGTTGCCGGCCGGGTTGCCGAGCGACTCGACGAACACCGCCTTGGTCTTCTCGTCGAACAGCTTCTCGAAGCTCTTCGGATCGCGGTGGTCGGCGAAGCGCGTGGTGATGCCGAACTGCGGCAGCGTGTGGGCGAACAGGTTGTAGGTGCCGCCGTAGAGCGCCGTGCTGCTGATGATGTTGTCGCCGGCTTCCGCGATGGTCTGGATCGCGTAGGTCACGGCCGCCTGGCCCGAGGCCAGCGCCAGCGCGGCGATGCCGCCCTCGAGCGCGGCGATGCGCTGCTCGAGCACGTCCTGCGTCGGGTTGTTGATGCGGGTGTAGATGTTGCCCGGCACCTTGAGGTCGAACAGGTCGGCGCCGTGCTGCGCGCTGTCGAAGGCGTAGGCCACCGTCTGGTAGATCGGCGGCGCCACGGCGCGCGTGGTCGGGTCGGGCGAATAGCCGGCGTGCACCGACAGGGTCTCGAATTTCCAGTGTTGCGACATGCGAAGCCTTTCAGATGGGAGGAAGGAACGCTCAGATCGCCCAGCGCAGTTCGTGCGCGGGCTTGCCGAGCCAGCTTGCTTCGGCGCCGCTTTCAGCCTCTTCGGTTGCCCCGGGCTTTTGCAGCACCCTGTCGAGGATGCGTTTTTCGATGGCCGCGAAGGCCGGGTCGCCCTGCGAGCGCGGACGCGCCAGGGCAATGTTCTCGTCGAGCGCGATGCGCCCGTCTTCGATCAGGATCACGCGGTCGGCCAGCGCCACCGCTTCCTGCACGTCGTGCGTGACCAGCAGCGCGGTGAAGCGGTGGCGCTGCCACAGGTTCTCGATCAGCCGGTGCATCTCGATGCGCGTGAGTGCGTCGAGCGCACCCAGCGGCTCGTCGAGCAGCAGCAGCCGCGGGTGGTGCACCAGAGCGCGCGCCAGGGCCACGCGCTGGCGCTGGCCGCCCGACAGGCGCGCCGGCCATTCGTTCTCGCGGTCGGCCAGGCCGACCTGCGCCAGCACCTCCTTGCCGCGCGCCCTGGCGTCCTTCGAGAGGCCCAGCGTCACGTTGTCGAGCACGCGGCGCCAGGGCAGCAGGCGCGCCTCCTGGAACATGATCCGGGTGTCGTCGTGCAGGCCGCTGACCGGCTTGCCGTCGGTGTAGAGCGCGCCGGACGAGGCCTCCTCGAGGCCGGCGATCAGGCGCAGCAGCGTGCTCTTGCCGCAGCCGCTGCGGCCCACGATGGCGATGAACTGGCCCGGCTCGATCGCGAGCTGCGTGTTGCGCAGCACCTCGCGTTCGCCGTAGCGCTTGTGCAGGCCGCGCACTTCCAGGCGCACGCCGCCGGGAATCGCCAGCGGCGCGTCGTTCTGCGGTCGGTCGAGGACGGCACTCATCTCAGGCTCCAGGCTTGAACAGCGCCACGTCGAGCGCATTGATTTTCTTGGGCAGCAGCTTCTCGGCCAGGAAGGCATCGGCGATGCGCTGCTGCTCGCCGAGCACCTCGGGCACCACCGGCCGCACCGCGTAGCTGCGGCGGCCGTTGGCCTGCTCGATGGTGGCGGCGTCGAGGCCCCACACCGGCGACAGCAGCGCGGCCGCCTCCCTGGGGTTCTGCTTGACCCACCTGCCGGTCTTCTCGAGCTCGGCATAGACCACGCGCAGCACGTCGGGCCGCGCCTTCGCGAACTTGGTGCTCGCGAGGTAGTAGCGCTGGTAGGACGCGATGCCCGCGCCGTCGGCCAGCACGCGCACCTTCGACTGGCGCTGCGCGGCGGCGAGGAACGGGTCCCACACCACCCAGGCGTCGATCGCGCCCTTCTCGAACGCGGCGCGGCCGTCGGCCGGCGTCAGGTAGGCGGGCTCGATGTCCTTGAACGAGAGGCCGGCCTTGTCGAGCGCGGCGATCAGCAGGTAGTGCGCGCCGGCCGCCTTGGCGAAGCCGACCTTCTTGCCCTTGAGGTCGGCCACGCTCCTGAGCGGAGAGTCCTCGCGCACCAGGATCGCCTGCGCCGCGGGCGACGGCGCTTCCTGCGCGATGAAGGTCAGCTCGGCACCGGCCGCCTGCGCGAACACCGGCACGGTATCGGCCACGTCGGCGCTGATGTCGAGGTTGTCGAGGTTCAGCGCCTCGAGCAACGGCAGGCCGCTGGTGAACTCGTGCCAGCTCAGGGTGGCATTGAGCGGCGCAAGCTGTTTCTCGAGCACGCCCTGCGCCTTGAGCACCGCGATCAGCGTGGAGGACTTCTGGTAGCCCAGGCGCACGGCGGCGGGCCGCGCGGCCGTGCCCTGCGCGAAGGCGGCGGGCGTGCCCGTCAGGCCGAGCACGCCGGCTGCGCCGAGCGTCGCGATCGCCTGGCGGCGGGAGATGGTCGTGTGCGTCATTGCCCTGCCCTCACTTCGTCGTCTTCTTCTGGTAGCCCGGATGCCAGCGCAGCCACCATTGCTCGAGGCCGCGCGCGAACAGGTCGGCCAGCTTGCCGAGCAGCGCGTACAGCAGGATGCCCACCAGCACGATGTCGGTCTGCAGGAACTCGCGTGCGTTCATCGTCAGGTAGCCGATGCCGGCCTGGGCCGAGATGGTCTCGGCCACGATCAGGATCACCCACATCAGGCCCAGCGAGAAGCGCAGGCCGACCAGGATCGAGGACAGCGCGCCCGGCAGGATCACCTCGCGGTAGAGCTGCCAGCGCGTGAGACCGTAGGTGCGGCCCATCTCGATCAGCTGCGGGTCGACGTTGCGGATGCCGTGGAAGGTGTTGAGGTAGATCGGGAAGAACACGGACACCGAGATCAGGAACAGCTTGGCCGACTCGTCGATGCCGAACCACAGGATCACCAGCGGGATCAGCGCCAGCGCCGGGATGTTGCGCACCATCTGGATGGTGGAATCGAGCAGCGTCTCGAAGAACTTCACCGAGCCCGTGAGCAGGCCCAGCGCCAGCCCGGCGCCGCCGCCGATGGCCAGCCCCGCGAGCGCGCGGCCCGCGCTGACCTTCACGTGCGTCCACAGCTCGCCCGACACCGTGAGGTTCCACGCGGCCTTCACCACGTCGACCGGCGCCGGCAGCACGCGCGTGCTGAGCCAGCCCAGCGACGACGCGATCTGCCACACCACGATCAGCCCCACGGGCACCAGCCACGGCACCAGCCGCCTGGCGACATTGAGGCCGAAGCCCCGCAGCGCGGAGCCCGCGCCCTCGGCCGGCGCGACCGCCGGCAGTTCCTGAACCTGTTCCATCATGGCGTGTCCTTCAGCTTTGCGAGACGAGGCGCGAAGGCGCGTCGAGGTTGGCGACGACCTCGCCGAAAGGCCCGCTCAGCGAGCCCCCGGCCAGCCGGGCCTTGGCCTTGCGCGAGAGCAGCGGGAACACCAGCTCGGCGAAGCGGTAGGCCTCCTCGAGGTGCGGGTAGCCCGAGAGAATGAAGCGGTCGAGCCCGAGCGCGGCGTATTCCTCGATGCGCGCGGCCACGGTCTTCGCGTCGCCGACCAGCGCCGTGCCGGCACCGCCACGCACCAGCCCCACACCGGCCCAGAGGTTGGGCGCGATCTCGAGTTCGGCGCGCGTGCGCCTGGCACCGCCCGCATGCAGCGCGGCCATGCGGCGCTGGCCTTCGGAGTCCATGCGCGCGAAGGCGGCCTGGGCGCGGATCACGGTCTCGTCGTCGACGCGGCTGATCAGGTCCTCGGCCGCCTTCCAGGCGGCCTCTTCGGTCTCGCGCACGATCACGTGCAGCCGGATGCCGAACTGCACCTGACGGCCCTGGCGCTCGGCGCGCGCGCGCACGTCGGCGAGCTTCTTCGCCACCTCGGCCGGCGGTTCGCCCCAGGTGAGGTAGGCGTCGACCTGCTCGGCCGCGAGGTCGTGGGCCGCGGCCGACGAGCCGCCGAACCACACCGGCGGATGCGGTTTCTGCACCGGCGGATAGAGCAGCTTGGCGCCCTTCACGCTCAGGTGCTTGCCCTCGTAGTCGAAGGCCTGGCCGTCGTGGCTGCGCGCGAGGATCTCGCGCCAGATGCGGATGAACTCGGCCGACTGCTCGTAGCGCGCGGCATGGTCGAGGTAGACGCCGTCGCCCTCGAGCTCGGCCTGGTCGCCGCCGGTCACGAGGTTGACCAGCAGGCGTCCGTTCGAGAGCCGGTCGAAGGTCGCGGCCATGCGCGCGGCCAGGCTGGGCTGGTGCAGGCCGGGCCGCACCGCGACCAGGAACTTGAGCTTCTTGGTGGCACCGATCAGGCTCGAGGCGATCACCCACGGGTCCTCGCACGAGCGGCCGGTCGGGATCAGCACGCCCTCGTAGCCGAGGTGGTCGGCCGCGCCCGCGATCTGCTGCAGGTAGTCGAGGTCGACCGGGCGCGCGCCTTCGCTGGTGCCGAGGTAGCGGCTGTCGCCGTGCGTGGGCAGGAACCAGAAGATCTGCATCACGCGATCCCCGTGGCGGCTTCGAGCACGTTGATCTTCTTCGGGATCAGCTTGAGCTCGAAGAAGGTGTCGGCGATCTTCTGCTGCTCGCCGAGGATGGCCTTGGTGATCGGCGTGGTGCCGTAGGCGGTGCGCGCCACCGTGAGGTCGGCCACCGGCTTGGGCAGGCCCCACAGCGCGGCCAGTTCGGTCGCGAGCTCGCCGCGGTTGGCCGAGCCCCAGGCGTCGACCTTGTTGAGTTCCTCGATCGCGATCGCCACCACGTCGGCGTTCTTCGCGGCGTAGTCGAGCGACGAGAAGTAGTAGGCGCGGTTGCCCACCACGCCGGTGGCGTCGGCCAGCACGCGCGCCTCGAGCGTCTTCTCGGCCGCGGCCAGGAACGGATCCCAGATCACCCAGGCGTCGATCGAGCCCTTCTCGAAGGCCGCGCGCGCATCGGCCGGTGGCAGGTAGACCAGGTTCAGGTCGGCATACGAGAGGCCGTGCTTCTCGAACAGCTTGACGATGAAATAGTGGACGTTCGAGCCCTTGTTGAGCGCGATCTTCTTGCCTTTGAGTTCGGCCACGCTCTTGATGGCCGAGCCCTTGGGCACCAGTACGCCTTCCGACTGCGGACGCGGCACCGTGGCGCCCACGTAGGCCAGCGGCGCGCCGGCGGCCTGCGCGAAGATCGGCGGCGCCTCGCCCACGTCGCCGAAGTCGATCGAGCCGACGTTCAGCGCCTCGAGCTGCACCGGGCCGGCCGTGAACTCGGTCCACTTGAGGCTCACGCCCAGCGGCGCGAGGCGCTTCTCGAGCGTGCCGCGGCCCTTGAGGATGTTGAGCAGGCCCTTCTGGTTGCCGATGCGGAACTGGCGCGCGGGCGCCTGCGCCAGCGCACCGAAGGCGGAGGGCAGCGCGATGGCGGCGGCGGCGCCCTGCAGCAGGCGGCGGCGCGGGAGGGAGATGGTGGTCATGGCTGGTGTGGCTTGCGAAAGATGAAGGGGACCGGTGCTCAGGGCTGGGCCGCGACGACGGCGTCGCTGACCTTGATCGGCTTCGGAATCAGCTTGAGCGCGTAGAAGGTGTCGGCGATGCGCTGCTGGTCGGCGGCGACCTCGGGCGTGATCGGCTTCACGTTGAACTCGTAGCGGCGCAGCGCGAGCTCGACCACGTCGACCGGCAGGCCCTGCAGCGGCGCGATCAGCTCGGCCGCCTGGCGCAGGTTCTTCTTGAGCCAGATGCCCTGTGCCACCGAGTCCTCGAACAGGGCCTCAATCACCTTCGGGTTGTTCTTCACGAAGCCGCGCTCGCCCAGGTAGTACTGGTAGTTGCTAACCACGCCCGGCGTGCCGTCGGCGAGCACGCGCGCGCCGGTGGCCTTCTCGGCCGCGGCCTGGAACGGATCCCAGATCACCCAGGCGTCGACGTTCCTGCTCTCGAAGGCGGCGCGGCCGTCGGCCGGTGCCAGGTACACGGGCTGGATGTCGCTGAACTTCAGGCCGTTCTTCTCGAGCTGCTTCACGAGCAGGTAGTGCACGTTGCTGCCCTTGTTGAGCGCGACCTTCCTGCCCTTGAGGTCGGCCACCGACTGGATCGGCGAATCCCTGGTGACCAGGATCGCCTCGGCACGCGGCGCGGCCGGGTCGTAGCCGAAGTAGACGAACTTGGCGCCCGCGGCCTGCGCGAAGATCGGTGGCGCCTCGCCCACGTAGCCGACGTCGACGGCGCCGACGTTCAGGCCCTCGAGCAGTTGCGGGCCGGCCGGGAACTCGACCCACTTCACGCCCACGCCCAGCGGCGCGAGGCGCTTCTCGAGCGAGCCCTGCGCCTTCTGCAGCACGAACAGGCTGGCCGACTTCTGGTAGCCGATGCGCAGCTCCCTGGCGGCGCCGGCCTTGCCCTGCGCATGCGCGGAAGTGGCGGACAGGAAGCTCACGATCAATGCGATCGCGGCGACCACGACGATGCTGACGGCGAGGTCGCGCAATGCGCGCCAGAGCGAGCGCGGCGGCACGTCGAGCACGGAGTCTTCGGTGGCAACGGGGTTCATGCGGGGTGGTCCTTGGACTGAATCGAAACTGGAGGCGAAGCCATCCCCGCGCGGCGCACAGCGTCGCGTTCGGAAGGGTCGGGAATGGAATGAAGCGGTGGTGGCGACCGGGCCGTGCGCCGGCCGGCTTCAGACGCTACATCGCACGCGCGAGAACGGCACCGGCTCGAAGCCGTGTGTCGCCGGCAGCTTCAGCCCCTCGGTGGCCAGCACCTCGACGGCCTCGTTGAGCCGCTCCGCCAGGTCGTTGTGCACCTGGTAGGCGCTCTCGGGCGTCAGCGCGATCTGCGAATCGCTCGCGTAGACGCCCGGCAGGATGTGGCGCGCCGACAGCGACTGCAGCACGGGCCGCAGCGCGTAGTCGAGCGCGAGCATGTGGTGCGGGCTGCCGCCGGTGGCCAGCGGCAGCACCGTCTTGCCCTTGAGCGCGTTCTGCGCCAGCAGGTCGAGGAAGACCTTGAGCACGCCGCTGTAGGCGGCCTTGTAGACCGGCGTGGCCACCACGATGGCGCGGGCCCGCGTCACCTGGGCGATGGCCTGCACGATGGCCGGATGGTTCCAGTCCGCCAGCAGCAGCGCCTGCGCCGGCAGGTCGCGGATCGCGAGCCGTTCGATCTGCGCATGGCGCCGCGCCAGGCGCTCGGCCACCGCGTCGAGCAAGGCGGTGGAGCGCGAGGGCGCCGAGGGGCTGCCGGCAATCAGGAGAACGGACACGGAAGGCTTTCGGGTGGCGGTATCGGAAGGGTCGAAGCGAACCGGTCCCCGGCATCCGCCGCAGCGGGCGCCATCGGGGTCGGTCGCCGCGGGGCGAATGCCGCGCTTACTTCTGCTTGGCGGTGTAGATCTGGTCGAACGAGGCGCCGTCGGCGAAGTGGTCCTTGTCGGCCTTGCTCCAGCCGCCGAAGGCCTGGTCGATGGTCACCAGCGTCAGCTTGGGGAACTGCTTCTCGTACTTGGCCTTCGCCTTGTCCGAGGTCGGGCGGTAGAAGTTGCGGCCCGCGATGTCCTGGCCTTCGTCGGAATACAGGTACTTCAGGTATTCCTCGGCCACGGCGCGCGTGCCCTTCTTGTCGACCACCTTGTCGACCACCGCCACGGTGGGCTCGGCCAGGATGGAGATCGACGGCACCACGATCTCGAACTTCTCGGGGCCGAATTCCTTCAGCGCCAGGAAGGCCTCGTTCTCCCAGGCCAGCAGCACGTCGCCCACGCCGCGCTGGACGAAGGTGATGGTCGAGCCGCGCGCGCCGGTGTCGAGCACGGGCACGTTCTTGAACAGGTTGCCGACGTATTCCTTGGCCTTGGCATCACCGCCGTACTTGCGCTTGGCGAATTCCCAGGCCGCGAGGTAGTTCCAGCGCGCGCCGCCCGAGGTCTTGGGGTTGGGGGTGATCACCTGCACGCCGGGCTTGACCAGGTCGTCCCAGTCCTTCAGGCCCTTGGGGTTGCCCTTCTTCACCAGGAACACGATGGTCGAGGTGTAGGGCGCCGAGTTGTGCGGCAGACGCTTCTGCCAGTCGGCCTTGAGCAGGCCGCCGTGGGTGACCAACGCGTCGACGTCGCCGCCGAGGGCCAGCGTGGCCACGTCGGCGTCGATGCCGTCGATGATCGAGCGGGCCTGCTTGCCCGAGCCGCCGTGCGACTGCTTGATCGTCACGTCCTGGCCGGTCTTGCCCTTCCAGTACTTGGCGAAGGCCTGGTTGTAGTCCACGTACAGCTCGCGCGTGGGGTCGTAGGAGACGTTCAGCAGCGTCACCGGACCGGCAGCGCTGCCCTGGGCGAACGCCGGCAGTGCCGACAGGGCCATGGCGCCGGCCACGCCGGCACCGAGGGAAAGCTTGATAAAGTCGCGGCGGAGGCTCATGGTGTCGTTCTCGAATGGCATATCAATGAAGCTGCGTATTCTCAATACGACATATAGGAACTGGAACGACCAAGTTTTCAGTTCTAAATAGCTAAATCAACTAAGAGCAGCTTTTTCGCGCTCCCCCCACCCAAAGGCAATCGACATGGCACGCATGATTCAGTGCATCAAGCTCGGCAAGGAAGCCGAAGGGCTCGACTTCCCGCCCTACCCCGGCGAACTCGGCAAGCGCATCTGGGAGAGCGTCAGCAAGGAAGCCTGGGCCGCCTGGCTCAAGCAGCAGACCATGCTGGTGAACGAGAACCGCCTGAACCTCGCCGACCAGCGCGCCCGCCAGTACCTGGCACGCCAGATGGAGAAGCACTTCTTCGGCGAGGGCGCCGACGTCGCCCAGGGCTACGTCCCGCCGTCGGCCTGAGGCCGCGCAACTATCTGCAGTGACGGCCGAACCGGTCGCCTGGCGCACGGACGGCACACCGCACAGCGAGCGCTTCGGCGACATCTATCACACGGAGGCCGGTGCGCTCGCGCAGTCGCGCCACGTCTTCCTCGGCGGCTGCGGCCTGCCGGCCGCCTGGGCCGGCCAGCCGCAGTGGCGGATTCTCGAAACCGGCTTCGGGCTGGGCCTCAACTTCCTCGCGACCTGGGCCGCGTGGCGCGCCGATCCGGCACGCCCGCGGCTGCTTCACTTCGTCTCGATCGAGGCCTGGCCGGTCGCGGCCGACAGCCTGCTGCGCGCCGCCGGCGCCTATGAGGAACTCGCGCCGCTCGCGCGCGAGCTGGCCGCGCGCTGGCACGGCCTGCTGCCGGGCTTCCATCGGCTGGCCTTCGACGACGGCCGGGTGCTGCTGACGCTTTGCGTGGGCGAGGTGCAGCCCATGCTGCGCGCGCAGCGCTTCGAGGCCGACAGCCTGTACCTCGATGGCTTCAGCCCGCAGCGCAATCCCGAGATGTGGTCGCCCGAGACGCTGAAGGCGCTCTCGCGCTTCGCGCGCCAGGGAACCCTGCTCGGCACCTGGACCTATGCGCGCGCCGTGCGCGACGCGCTGGCGCAGAACGGCTTCCAGCTCGAACGCCGTCCCGGCCTGCCGCCCAAGCGCGATTGCCTGGGCGCGCGCTTCGCGCCGGCCTGGACCGTGCGCCGGCGCGAGCCACTGCCCGAGACCGTCGCCACGCCCGGCCGCTGCGCCGTGATCGGCGCCGGCCTCGCGGGCGCGGCCGTGGCGGCCAGCCTCGCGCGGCGCGGCTGGCAGGTCGAGCTGCTCGACGCCGCCGCGCGGCCGGCCGAAGGCGCCTCGGGCCTGCCCGTGGGCCTGCTCGCGCCCCATGTGTCGCCCGACGACGCCCTGCTCTCGCGGCTCACGCGCGCCGGCATCCGCGCGACCTGGAACGAACTGGCGCAGCGCCTCGAAGAAGGCCGCGACTGGCGCGGCACCGGCACGCTGGAGCGCCGGCCCGATGGCGATGTGCGCATGCCCACAGGCTGGCAGGCCGACGGGCCCAACGAATCCTGGCCCGCGAGCGCCGCGCAGCTCGCGGCCGCGGGTCTGCCGCCCGACATACCCGCGCTCTGGCATGCGCGCGCCGCCTGGGTGCGGCCGCGTGCGCTGGTCGAGGCCTGGCTGCGCGAGCCCGGCATCGCGTTCCGCGGCGGCTGCCGCGTCGAACGGCTGGAGCGCGATGCGGCCACCGGCGGCTGGCGGCTGCTGGCCAAAGACGGTGCCGTGCTGGCCGAGGCCGACCGCGTGGTGGTCGCGATGGGCCATGGCTCGGGCCTGCTGGCGCCGCGCCTGCCGCTGCAGCCGGTGCGCGGCCAGGTGGCCTGGGGCCGCAGCGACGCGGCCGCGTTGCCCGCCGCGCCCGTGAATGGCGACGGCCACCTGATCGCCGGCGTGCCCGAGTCCGATGGCGGCGCGCCGCTGTGGCTGGCCGGCGCCACCTTCGACCGCGACAGCCATGACCTGGCGCCGCGCGACAGCGACGCCGAGGCCGTGCGCGAACGCGCCGCACGGCTGCATCCGGCCAGCGCCGAATCGATCGACCAGGCTTTCGCACGCGGCGAGGCCCGGGCCTGGGTCGGCGTGCGCTGTGCCTCGGGCGACCGCCGGCCGCTGGTCGGGCCGCTGGACGATGTGCCCGAGGACAAGGGCCTGTGGGCCTGCACGGCGCTCGGCTCGCGCGGGCTCAGCTTCGCCGCGCTGTGCGCCGAGCTGCTGGCCGCGCAGTGGCACGGCGAACCCTTGCCGCTGCCGGCGGCGCTGGCCAAGGCCCTCGATACGCGGCGCACCGCGCGGGCCTGAGGGCCGCTACGCGGCGTCGAGCGCGGGCAGCAGGTGGTCGATGCGCCCATCGCCATAGCTGCGCACCACCTCCGAGATCACCACCCGGTAGCCGTCGAGCCAGTTCGCCTGCGCCGCCTTGGCCTGCAGATGCGAGGGATGCGTCATCAGCGCCTGCAGCGCCTCGAGCGAACGCCAGTAGTAGACGTTCGACACCAGCCCGTTGGCGCTGTTCTCCCAGCTCTCCTCGCCCAGGTAGCCGGGCAGCGCGCGCGCGGCCTCGGCGATCGCCTGGTCGAGCCGGTGGAAGGCGTCGTCGAACTGGCGGGTGGCGAAGATGAAAGTCGATGCGTACATGGTCCTCCATGGGCGAACGGTGCGGCCACGCGGGCCGAAGGGGCGCGGATTATGCGGCAGTCCTGCCTGCGCCCATCACCGCATACATGTCCGGCGACACACGAACGCAGGAGAATGCCCCATGCCCAGCACCCAGTACGACATCCGCCACACCACGATCTACCGCTACAACGAGCCGGTCAGCTTCGGGCTGCACCGCGTGATGTTCCGTCCACGCGACAGCCACGACCTGCGCGTGCTGGCCACCGACCTGCAGGTGAGCCCGTCGGCCCACACACGGCTGATCCAGGACCCGCACTCGAATTCGGTGGCGCTGGTGCAGCCGATGGGCGAAGCCACCGAGCTGCGCATCGTCTGCGCCTTCACCATCGAGACCGTGCCCGCGGCCATGCAGGACCAGCTCGCGATCGACCCGGCCGCGGAGTTCCTGCCCTTCGCCTATTCGGTGCAGGACCGGCTCGACCTCGAGCACTACCTGCGCCCGCATCACGACGATCCCGACGGCACGCTGATCCGCTGGGCCCACCAGTTCCTGCACACCGACAAGCCCAACAGCACGCGCGAGGTGCTCACGCGCATGAACGCCCACATCGGCCAGAGCCTCGAGTACCTGGCGCGCGACGAGGAAGGCACGCAGACGCCGCTCGAGACGCTGGCGCTGGGCAGCGGCAGCTGCCGCGACTACGCGCTGCTGATGATGGAGGCGGTGCGCCGCCTGGGCATCGCCACGCGCTTCGTCTCGGGCTACATCTACGACGCCGCGCTCGACAGCACGGTGCAGGCCAAGGGCGAGGCCATGACCGGCGCCGGCACCACCCACGCCTGGCTGCAGGCCTACCTGCCGGGCGCGGGCTGGGTCGCGTTCGACCCGACCAACAACCTCATGGGCAGCGGCCAACTGATCCGCGTCGGCGTGACGCGCGACCCGGCCCAGGGCGCCCCGATCTCGGGCAGTTGGTACGGCCCGGCCGAGGCCTACGAAGGCCTCGAGGCCACGGTGACGGTCACGCGCCGGCGCAACTGAGCGCGCCGCGCGCGGCGCTGCTGTCGCGCAGGCGATAGCGGCTACGGGAAAGCCCCCACCGATTGCAGGGGCGGCGCCTCTACGCTGCGCCGCCGGTCCGCAAGAAAAGCACGGTCGTGCCAGCCTCATGGGCACCTCCGGACGACGGCGGCCGGCATTCCTCGCCCCAGAAAACGGAGACAACGAACCATGCATTCCGCGCGCCTCAAGCTCATCGTCATCGCCGCCAGCATCGCCGCCGCTTCCTGCGGCGGCGGAGGCGGCGGTGGGGCCATCTTCCCGATCGTGCCACCCGCGCCCGCCCCCGCGCCGCCGGCACCGCCCCCGCCGCCGCCCGCGCCCGAGGAGCGCCGCGCGCAGGACGACCGCAATTCCTTCGCGCCGGCCGATGCCGCGGCCACCACCTTCACGGCCCTGGCCGCAGCGGCCGGCGACACCGTCGACAACGCGACCACCAGCCGCTGGGCCGGCGTGCTCGGCGGCGCGGCCTACCGCGTGGAGGTGCCGGCCAACTGGAACGGCAAGCTCGTGATGTATGCGCACGGCTATGCCGGCGAAGGCAACGTGCTCGCGGTCAGCAATCCCTCGATCCGCCGCTACCTGATCCAGAACGGCTATGCCTGGGCCGCCTCGAGCTACAGCAAGAACTTCTACGACGTGCGCGTGGGCGTGGAGGACACCAACGCGCTGGCGCTGGAGTTCAACAAGATCGCCAAGGCCAATGGCCGCGAGCTCGCCGCGCCGTCGAAGATCTACATCACCGGCCACTCGATGGGCGGCCACATCACGGCCGCGGCGATCGAGGACGAGGCCTATGCCACGGCCAACCACAAGGTGCGCTACAACGGCGCCGTGCCGATGTGCGGCGTGGTCGGCGACACCGAGCTGTTCGACTACTTCGCGGGCGCGCAGGTCACGGCACAGGCGCTGGCGGGACTGCCGAAGTACCCGACGGTGAACTGGTCGGACATCGCGGCGCAGGTGACGGGCACGCTGTTCACCGACTTCACGGTCTCGCCGATCCCCAACATCACCACCACGCCCACCGGCACCAAGTACGCCTCGGTGATCGAGAACCTCACCGGCGGGCCTCGTCCGATGTTCGACCTCGGCTTCAAGTCGGGCGGTTCCTTCGCCTTCGTGTGGGGCGTGCTCGGCAGCGACGGCACGGTCAACGGCATCCTCAACAAGAGCACGCTCGACACCAACCGCTTCACCTACACCATCGAAGGCGATGCGGCCGGCTCGACGGCGCTCAACGGCTCGGTGCTCAAGCTCACCGCCGTGCCCGACGCCAATCGCCTGCGCCGCGACGGGCTGCGCTGGATTCCCAAGGCCAATGGCGAGTTCAAGATCCCGGTGGTCACCCTGCACACGCTCGGCGACCTCTACGTGCCCTTCAGCATGGAGCAGATCTACAACAAGCGCGTGGCGGCCAAGGGCAACAGCGGCTGGCTGGTGCAGCGCGCGGTGCGCGGCATCACCCATTGCGACTTCACGCAGGCCGAGCAAGTCGAGGCCTTCGACGCGATGATCAAGTGGGAACGCGACGGCGTGAAGCCCGCGGGCGACGACGTGGTGACTGCGGCGACGGTGGCCGATCCGGCCTATGGCTGCAAGTTCACCCGTCCGCTCGGCGCGGTGGACGAGACGAGCATCGCCTCGCGCACCGTGGCGGCCGGCATGCATCCCTGCCCGCCCTGAGCGGCAAGACACGGGAACCGCCTTCGCGGGCGGTTCCCGCCCGCCTTCAGCGCTTCTGCGCGCTATAGGCCTTCACCACCGGCACCGCGGTCGCGGCGCTGTCGACGAACAGCCCGTCGATCCCGGCATCGAGGAAAGCGGTGATCTCCGCCGCCGTGTCGCCATGCACGGTGCCGTCGGCCTTCGGCTCCTTCTTGAGGCTGTCGGGCAGGAAGGCGTTCTCGGGCCGGATCGTGTAGATGTGGACGAACAGCTTCCTGTCGTGCGCATCCTTCACCAGCGTGGTGGGCGTGCCCAGCTTGCCGGCCACCACCGGGATCACGCGCGACTTGTCGGGACCGATGCCCTGCGCATAGGTCGCGATCTCGGCCAGGCCCTCGGGCTTCACGAGGTCGGCATAGGTGCGCTTGTCGCCGAGCGCCACCAGGTCGTAGGGCGCGCCCGAGCCGCCGATCAGCTGGACGATCTTCACCGTGCTGCGCAGGCGCACGTCCTTGAGGTTGCCGGTCTCGAAGGACTGCACGAACACCGGCGCATCGGCCTTGTTCAGGCCGTGCTTCTGCAGGGTGTCGAGCAGCTTGTTCTCGAGCGGCAGGCCGATCGAGCGGAAGTAGGTCGGGTGCTTGGTCTCGGGATAGATGCCGATGGTGCGGCCCTTGGCCTGCGACTGCGTCTTCGCGAGCTCGATCACCTCGTCGAGCGTGGGCACCTGGAACAGGTCGTTGTACGAGATGTTGGCCGGGCGCTGCGCCGGAATGCGCTCGCGCGCGCGCAGCTCCTTGAGCTCGGCCAGCGTGAAGTCCTCGGTGAACCAGCCGATGACCGGGCGGCCGTCGATGGTCTTGGTGGTCTTGCGGCTCGCGAACTTCGGCACGTCCATCACGTTGGTGGTGGCTTCGAGCACCTTGCCGCTGGCGTCGACGATGGCGATCGCGTTCTCGTGGCGCGCCACCAGCTCGCCGTCCTTGGTCGGCACGAGGTCGGGTTCGATGAAGTCGGCGCCATCGTCGATGGCCTGCTGGTACGAGGCCAGCGTGTGTTCGGGCCGCTTGGCCGGTTCGCCGCGGTGCCCGATCACGAGCGCGGCGGGCACGGGGGCCGGCGCCGGGGGAGGCGGTGCCGGCGGTGCCGGTGGTGCGGGGGCCGGCGCGGGCGCGGGCGGGAAGAACGGCAGGCCGCCGCCTCCACCGCCGCCGCAAGCGCTCATGAGCGCGCAGGCGCTGGCCGCCAGGGCGATCCTGGCCAGGGAAAATGACTGCATGGGAGACCCTCTCTCTCGCTGTGTGGCTGGTACGTTGTCGTCGCCGCCCGCCGCGCGTTGTTATGGGTTTTTAGCGGGCGCCGGATCATTGCGGCCCCATGTGTCGGTGCCGTGACATGCACGGCCGTCACGCCTCGCTCAGGAGCGCGCGGCCAGCTTCGCCTCAAGCACCGCGATCAGCGCCCTCGCCTCGTCGCCCTCGGGGATGTCGCGCCCGCTGTCGCGCCACTGCACCGCGCTCTTGAAGCCCTCGGTCTCGGCCTGGCGGCGAAACCACATGCCCTCGGGGTTGTGGCGCGTGATGCCGTCGAACACGGTGGCGAACATCTGGCTCTGCTCGAGGCCCATCGAGTGCCAGACCTGGTTGACCACCAGCTTGTGCATCATCAGGTGCGAGCGCGGCACGCCCGCGATGCGCAGCGCCAGCTTCAGCGTGGCGGCGTCGAGTTCTTCGGCCGGCACCGCGAAGTTGGCGAGGCCCCAGTCGGCCGCCTGCGCGCCGTCGATGGTGTCGCCGGTGAACATCAGCTGCTTGGCGCGCAGCGCGCCGAGCCGGTAGGTCCACATGGCCGTGGTCGGGCAGCCCCACACGCGCGTGGGCATGTAGCCGATGCGCGCGTCGTCGGCCATGGCCAGCAGGTCGCAGCACAGCGCGATGTCGCTGCCGCCGGCCACCGCGTAGCCATGCACCTTGGCGATGGTCGGCTTGGTGCAGCGCCACAGCGCCATGAAGTCGTCGGTGTTGCGCTTCATCGCGGCGTAGTCGAGCATCGGGTCCCAGGGGGTCTTCTCCTGCCGGCACGGATGCTCGCCCTGCCCCTCGCGCCCGTGGCCCTCGGCATAGTCGCCGAGGTCGTAGCCGGCGCAGAAGGCGCGGCCCGCGCCCTCGACCACGATCACGTGCACCGCGTCCTCGGCCTGCGCCCACTCCACCGCATGGCGGATGTCGGTCGGCGTGGTCTCGGCGATGGCGTTGAGCTTCTCGGGGCGGTTGAGCACGAGGCGCGCGATGCGCGGATGCTGCGGGTCCTGGTCGATGACGACGGTGCGGAAGTCGGGCATGGGCGGTGTCTCCTGGGTGGATCGTCGGGTGCAGGTCGACGTGCCTGCATCCCGCATCCGCTTGTAGCATCGGCCGCCGCGCGCGCAACCGGCGCTTGCACCGATGCGCCCCGTGCTCAGGCGCCCGAGAGCCGGAAGCGGAACACCGCGCCGCGCCCCGCCTGCGGCACCAGCCGGATGTCGCTGCCATGCAGCTGCAGGATGCGCTGCACGAACACCAGCCCCAGCCCGCCGCCGGCCGAACCGTCGCTGCGCACGCTGCCGGTGAAGGCCGGGCGCGTGAACAGGCTGGGCTGCAGCTCGCGCGGAATGCCGGGCCCGGTGTCGCTGACCTGCACCGTCACGCCCGTGCCCTCGTCGCCGGTGGCCGCCCGCAGCTGCACCACGATCTCGCCGCCGGCGGGCGTGTGGCGGATCGCGTTGTCGAGCAGGTTGGTCAGCACGCGCTCGATCATCCCGAGGTCGGCCGACACCACCGGCAGGCCCGGCGCGATGTCGGGACGCAGCTTCTGCTGCCGCGACTCGGCCGCGAGCTCGAACTTCTGGAACACGTCCTGCACCAGGTCGGCCAGCGCGAAACTCTCCTTCTCGGGCTTGACCACGCCGTACTCGAGCCGCGCCAGCTCGAACAGCTCCTGCGCGAGCCGCCCCACCTTGCGGCTCTGGTCGAGTGCGATGTCGAGGTAGCGGCGGCGCTCCTCCTCGTCGAGCGTGCCGGCCTTCAGGCGCAGGGTCTCGAGGTAGCCGTGCAACGAGGTCAGCGGCGTGCGCAGGTCGTGCGAGACGTTGGCGAACAGCTCGCGCCGCTGCTGGTCCTGCAAGGTGAGTTCGCGCCACTGCTCGGCGATGCGCCGCGTCATCTGCGCGAAGGCCTGCGCCAGCAAGGCGATCTCGCCGCCGCCACGCGCGATGCGCTCCAGCGTCGGCGCCTGGCCCTCGATCGCATCGATGCCCTCGGTCTCGAAGCGCCGCACCGCGGCCGTGAGCTCGCGCAGCGGCCGCGTGATGAGCCAAAACGCGGCCGTGCCCGCGACCAGCCCGAGCAGCGCCACCAGCCCCATCGACCACAGCGTGGTGCGCAACGCGTTGTCGGCCGCCACGTGGGCGACGAGCGCATCGTGGTCCTCGCCCTGCAGCACCACGTAGACATAGCCGGCGTCGCGGCCGTCCATGCGCAGCGGCGCGGCGCTGAAGACCTTGGCGGTCTGCAGGTTGCGCGGATCGTCGCCGAGGATCGGCATCGGTGCGCCGGCCAGCAGGCGCCGCACCGGTGCGAGGTCGACGCGGTCGCGCTTGAGGTGCCCCTCGGGCGCGGCCTGGGCCTCGATGCGGCCGTCGAGCGCGAGCAGGTAGACCTCGACGCTGGGGTTGACCGCCATCAGCTGGTCGAACAGCCGCTTGACCGCGGCCGGGTCGAGCCCGCCCGGGCGCATCAACTCGGCGTTCTCGGCGATGTGCGCGGCCAGGCCGCCCGACAGGCGCTGGATCACCTCCTGCTCGTGGCGCCCGTTTGCGCGCACCTGCAGCCAGGCCGAGGCACCGCAGCACACCAGCAGCAGCAGCGCGAACACCAGCGACAGCCGGCGCGAGAGCGTGGCCCAGCCCATCATGCAGCGCCCTCGTCCTTGCCATCGGCCGTGGCCGAGAGCTTGTAGCCGCGGCCCCAGACGGTGAGGATGCGCCGCGGCGCGGCCGGGTCGGCCTCGACCTTGGTGCGCAGCCGGTTGATGTGGGTGTTGACGGTGTGCTCGTAGCCGTCATGCTGGTAGCCCCAGACCTGGTTGAGCAGGTCGAGCCGCGAGAACACCTTGCCCGGGTGGCGTGCGAAGAAGTACAACAGGTCGAACTCGCGCGGCGTGAGCTCGATGGGCTTGCCGTCCACGCGCACCTCGCGTGCGAGCGGCTCGATCTCGAGGTTGCCGAGCGCGAGGCTGCCCGACTCCAGCCGCGCATTGCGCGCCAACGCATCGGTGCGGCGGATCAGCGCCTTCACGCGCGCCACCAGCTCGAGCACCGAGAAGGGCTTGGCAAGGTAGTCGTCGGCGCCGAGCTCGAGGCCGAGGATGCGGTGCACCTCGCTGGAACGCGCGCTGATGATGATGATCGGGGTGTAGCGCGCCATGGCGCGTGCGCGGCGGCAGATCTCGAGCCCGTCGATGCCGGGCAGCATGAGGTCGAGCACCAGCGCGTCCCACTGGCCGCGCTCCAGTTCGCGCAGGCCCGCGTGCCCATCGGCCGCATGCACCACCGCATAGCCTTCGTCGCGCAGGTGCATGCGCAGCAATTCGGCGATATGGGCGTCGTCTTCGACCAGCAGCACGCGCTTGGGGGTGTCCATGGCGCCGATTGTCCCGCGATACGGATTCCCGAGTTATCACGATTCTTTGAACTTTGCGTGATGAATCGGCCAGGGGGTGGGCCCAAGAATCCGCCCCATGAACAGCACCGCCCTCGCCGCCCCGGACACCCGTCCCATCCATCCGCTGTGGATGCGCATCACGCACTGGCTCAACGCGCTGGCGGTGCTGGTGCTGGTGACGAGCGGCTGGCGCATCTACGACGCGGCGCCCTTCCTGCCGTTCCGCATCCCGACCGAGATCACGCTCGGCGGCTGGCTCGGCGGCGCGCTGCAATGGCACTTCGCGGCGATGTGGCTGCTGGTGTTCAACGGCTTCGTCTACCTGGCGCTCAACATCGCGAGCGGACGGTTGGCCACCAAGTTCTTTCCGGTCACGCCGGGCGGTGTGTGGCACGACGCGCTGTCGGCGCTCAAGGGGCGGCTCTCGCATGCCGACCCGCGCCGCTACAACAACGTGCAGAGGCTGGCCTACCTGTTCGTGATGCTCGACATCGTGGTGATCGTGCTGTCGGGGCTGGTGCTCTGGAAGTCGGTGCAGTTCGCTGTGTTGCGGGATCTGCTGGGTGGATACGAGTTCGCACGGCGCATTCACTTCTTCGGGATGGCCTCTTTGGTTGCCTTTGTCGTGGTGCATCTGGTGATGGTGGCGCTGGTTCCGCGCACCTTGCTTGCGATGGTGCTTGGGCGTTTGCCTCGGGGGTCCAAATGAATTCCGTGGCGATTCATTGGAGGCGTTCGGGGTGGGCTCACGCCGACGGGGTACTCCCCTCCGCGAATGTCCCCCGCCCTTCGGGCTCCTCCTTTATTTCGCTGCGGGGAGTACCCCGCCGGCGCGCGCCAGACGCGCAGCAGTGGATCGGCCGGCACCACCGCTGCGTCCACGTGCACAGGGCAGTGGGTGCTTCCCGCAGCGAAATAAAGGAGGAGCCGAAGGCGGGGGACATTCGCGGAGGGAAGTACCCGCTGTCCTGTGCACGCGCCCCGACCCCAAACAACCCAAGCCAGACATGAGAATCTTCAAAGCCCCAAAGATGACCACCGTCGACAGCGAGGCCGTGGTCCAGGAAGCCCGAGCATTGATCGCGAAGAAGGTAGAGCACCCCGCACGCCGCGCCTTCCTGCAACGCTCATTGACCCTGGGTGGCCTGTCGCTGCTCACAGGCTGCAGCATCAGCGACGACAGCCACGTCGAAGCCGCGCTCTCGAAGATCTCGCGCATCAACGACAAGGTGCAAGGCCTGATCTTCAGCCCCATGCAACTCGCCGAGACCTATCCCGCCTCGATGATCACGCGCCCGTTTCCGTTCAATGCCTACTACGGCGAGGACGAGGTCCGCGAGGTCGACGGGGAAAGCTACCGGCTCGAGGTGACCGGCCTGGTCGCCGACAAGCGCCGCTGGACCCTGCCCGAGTTGCGTGCCATGCCGCAGCACGAGCAGATCACGCGTCATATCTGCGTGGAAGGCTGGAGCGCCATCGGCCGCTGGGGCGGCGTGCGCTTCGCCGACTTTCTGCGCCATGTCGGCGCCGACACCACCGCGCGCTACGTCGGCTTCAAGTGCGCCGACGACTACTACACCAGCATCGACATGGCCACCGCGCTGCATCCGCAGACCCTGCTGGCGCTGACCTACGACGGCGAGGTGCTGCCGCCGAAGTACGGCTTTCCGATGAAGCTGCGGATGCCGACCAAGCTTGGCTACAAGAACCCCAAGCATATCCAGGCGATGTTCGTCAGCAATACCTATTCAGGTGGCTACTGGGAAGACCAGGGCTACAACTGGTTCGGAGGGAGCTGAGTCGTCGCCCGCGACGATTCGACTGCCGATGAAAGCGCGAGGCCGTGTTCCTCGATGAACCGCGCCTCTCTTGAAAAGTGAAACTCAACCCGAAAGACTTCCCAATGAACAAGCTCAGCGCAACCCTGCTCGCCACCTGCCTGGCCTTCGCCGGCGCCTCCGCCTTTGCCGCCGACGAGATGGCCAAGGACTCGATGTCCAAGGACGCCATGAAGAAGGATTCGATGGCGAAGGACTCCATGTCGAAAGACGGCATGAAGAAGGACTCCATGGCCAAAGACGCCATGTCCAAGGATGGCATGAAGAAGGATGCCATGGGCAAGGACGCGATGAAGAAGTAGGAAAAGGCACCCGAACCCGACGCGGCATTGACGGCCGCCGGAATCGGCGGCAATGTCGCCTCCGGCGGCCGCGCCCGCGCGGCAACCTCCCCTCAAGGACCCTCCATGAAATCCCTCGCATTCACCGCCGCCACCCTCGCCGCCGCGGCCCTGGTCTGGCATGCCGTGCCCTCGTCGGCCGAGCCCGCGCGCCGCGTGCCCGCCCCCACCGCCGACCTCGTGGCACCGCCCGCCGCCAGGACCGAAACCGCCGTCTTCGCGGGCGGCTGCTTCTGGGGCGTCCAGGGCGTGTTCCAGCGCGTGCAGGGCGTGAGCAACGCCGTCTCGGGCTACGCGGGTGGCGATGCGAAGACCGCCAAATACGACGAGGTCGGCTCGGGCCGCACCGGCCATGCCGAATCGGTGCGCATCACCTACGACCCGAAGCAGATCAGCTACGGCAAGCTGCTGCAGATCTATTTCTCGGTCGCGCACGATCCGACCGAGCTCAACCGCCAGGGCCCCGACACCGGCACCCAGTACCGCTCCACCGTGTTCGCCGAGAACGCCGAGCAGGCCCGCATCGCGAAGGCCTACATCGCGCAACTGAACCAGGCCAAGACCTTCGGCAAGCCGCTCGCCACCACCATCGAGACGGGCAAGCCCTTCTACGCCGCCGAGGACTACCACCAGGACTTCCTCACCAAGCACCCGGACCACGGCTACATCGTCGTCAACGACTGGCCCAAGATCGACGATCTGAAGAAGCTCTTTCCCGAGAGCTATCGGTCGGCGCCGGCACTGGTGAGCGCGGCGGCGAAGGCCGGTTGAGAGCCCTCGCTCAGCCGCCCGCGATCACCAGCTCCACCCCCTGGGCCGACGCCGCATCGCGCGCCGCCTGCGGCAGCCGGGCGTCGCACACCCAGTGCGTCACCGCGCCGAAGGGCACCACCGAGACCAGTGCGCGCTGGCCCCACTTGTTGCTGTCCACGATCGCGCACACCTGCCGGCTGCGCTCCATCACCGCGTGCTTGACCTGGGTCTCGAGGTGGTTGGTGTTGGTCCAGCCCACCTCGGCATCGACCCCGCGCGCGCCCATGAAGAACAGGTCGAAATGGAAGTTCGCGACCTGGGCCAGCGTCATCGGGCCCACCGCGCTCACGCCGGCGGCGTAGATCTCGCCGCCGATCGCGTAGATGTCGTAAGGCGTGCGGCCCACCAGCTCGGCGGCGATGTTGATGCCGTTGGTGACGATCGCGAGCCGCTTCACGTTCTTCAGGCCCTGCTGGATCGCGCGTGCCACCTCCATCGAGGTGGTGCCGGCGTCGAGGTAGATCGACCAGCCGTCCTGGATCAGCCCGGCCGCCGCCGTGCCGATCTGCTGCTTCTGCGACGAGCCCTCCTGGATGCGCACGCCGAACTCGGTGTCGCGCCCGATCGGCAGCGCGCCGCCGTGCACCCGCTTGAGCAGGCCGGCATCGTGCATCTCCTGCAGGTCGCGCCGCAGCGTCATCTCCGACAGCGTGAAGCGGCGCGCCATGTCGCTGACCCGGCAGGCGCCCTCCTGCGCGAGCACCTTGAGGATCAGCATGTGCCGGTGCTCCGCCGTCGTCGCCTGCAGGGCCTCCTGCCGCGACGGATCGGACGGCGGCTCGAAAGCCTGGGGCGTGGGACGGGAAGCGTTTCGGGTCATCGCGGGTTCGTGTGTCTATCGGGCCTGCCCATAGTAGGCGCCGGCGCCATGCTTGCGTTCGTAGTGCTTGCGGATCACGGCGCTCGGCAGCTCGCGCGCCTGGGGGTCGATCGATTGCGTGAGATAGGCCATCTGCGCCAGTTCCTCGAGCACGCGTGCGTTGTACACGGATTTCATCGCGCTCTTGCCCCAGGTGAACGGCCCGTGGCACGACACCACGATCATCTCGACCTCCTGTGGCGAGATGCCCTGCATCCGCCGCACGATCTGCAGGCCGGTCTCCTCCTCGTAGTCGCGCGCCACGGCCTCGTCGCTGATGACCTCGGTGACCGGCACCGCCACCGTGAGGTGGTCCGCATGCGTGGTGCCGTAGATGGGGATCGGGCGCCGCGCCTGGGCCCAGGCGACCGCATGCACCGAGTGGGTGTGGCAGACGCCGCCGATGCCTTCGAAGGCGCGGTAGAGCACCGCATGGGTCTTCGTATCGCTCGACGGCCGCAGGCTGCCTTCGACCACGCGCGACTCGAGATCGACCACCACCATGTCGTCGGCCGTCATCCGGTCGTAGGGCATGCCGCTGGGCTTGATCGCGAAGACGCCCTGGCGGGCATCGAAGGCGCTCACGTTGCCGAAGGTGTACAGCGCCAGCGCCTGCTTCGGGATTTCGAGGTTGGCCTCGTAGGCCTCGCGCTTGAGTTCTCTATGCAGCGTCATGGCCCACCTTCTCCTGCTTCATCCCTTGCACCAAGGCGCCCATCTCGCGATAGCGCCGGAATAGTAAACGATAGGCCGCGGCCTCCACCGGCCGCGGCTCGTAGACCAGGTCGAAGCCGCAGGCCATGGCCCGCTGCGCGGCGGGAATGTCGGCATGCAGGCCGCATGCGACCGCCGCGCACATGGCGGCGCCCAGCGCCACCGCCTGCTCCGACTTCGCCACGCGGATGCGCTGGTCGAACACATCGGCCTGGATCTGCATCAGCAGCGCCGACTTGCGCGCCACGCCGCCGATCGCGAGCACCTCGTCGATGCGCACGCCCGAATCGGTGAAGCGGTCGACGATCGCCTTCGCGCCGAAGGCCGTGGCCTCGACCAGCGCACGGTAGAGCTGCGGCGCCGAGCTGCCCAGCGACAGCCCGAACAGCGCGCCGTGCAGCGTCTGGTCGGCATAGGGCGTGCGGCGCCCGTTGAGCCAGTCGAGCGCGGCCACGCCGTGCGCGCCCGGCGGCTCCAGCGCGGCGGCGCGCTCGAGCCGCGGCAGCAGTTCGGCGCGCAGCGCCTCGCGCGCTTCGCCGTCCTGCAGCGGCCACTCGAGCACGCGCGCGAACCATGCGAAGGCATCGCCCACGGCCGACTGCCCGGCTTCCAGGCCGATGGCCCCGGCCATCACCGAGCCGTCGACCTGGCCGCAGATGCCCTCGACCACGCGGTCCCCGAGTTCCTCGGTCGGCGCCAGCACGATGTCGCAGGTCGAGGTGCCCATGATCTTGACCAGCGTGTGATGCCGGATGCCGGCCCCGACGGCGCCCATGTGGGCATCGAAGGCGCCCACGCCGACCGTCACGTCGCCGGGCAGGCCCAGCCGGTCGGCCCAGGCGGGCGTGAGCGTGCCGATCGGCGTCTCGGCGGTCCAGGTGCGTTCGTACAGCCGCTCGCGGATGCCGTCGAGCAGCGGGTCGAGCCGGCTCAGGAAGGCCTGCGACGGCAGGCCGCCATGGCGCTCGTTCCACATCGCCTTGTGGCCGGCGGCGCAGCGGCTGCGCCGCAGCTGCGCGGGCGCGGTGGTGCCGGTGAGTTCGGCCGGCAGCCAGTCGCAATGCTCGACCCAGCTCGCGGTGGCCTGGCGCACCCGCGCGTCGTGCCGGAACACCCACAGCAGGTTGGCCCAGTACCACTCGGCCGAATACACGCCACCGATGTGCGCCGTGTAGTCGACGCCGCCCCAGCCGCGCGCGGTGGCGGTGATCTGCTCGGCTTCGAGCGTGGCGCTGTGGTCCTTCCACATCAGGAACATCGCGTTCGGGTTGTCGGCGAAGGCCGGCTGCAGCGCCAGCGGGCGGCCGTCCGCGTCGACCGGCGCCGAGGTGGAGCCGGTGGTCGCGATCGACAGGCCGCGCACGCCGGCGCGCACCGCGGGCGCCACCTGCGACAGCGCACCGCGCACCGCCTGGGTCAGCGCCTCGAGATGGTCCAGCGGATGCTGGCGGAAGATGCGCCGCACCGGATCGCAGTACTGGCCGGCGGCCCAGCGCGGAAAGGCCGCCACCGCGCTCGCGAGCTCTTCGCCGGTGAAGGCGTCGGCGATCACGCAGCGGCAGGAATCGGAGCCGAAGTCGACGCCGATGACAGGAGTGATGGAGGTCATGGCGCTCAGTGTTGCGATTGCTTCTGCCGCCATCTGTCGATGATCACCGCGAGCAGGATCACCGCGCCCTTGGCCACGTACTGCCAGAACGACGAGACGCCGAGGATGGTCAGGCCGTTGTTGATCACGCCGATGATCAGCGCGCCGATGATGGTGCCGCCGATCGAGCCCACGCCGCCCATCAGGCTGGTGCCGCCGAGCACCACCGCCGCGATCGCGTCGAGCTCGTAGCCGGTGCCCCAGTTGCCGTTGGCGCCGAACAGCCGGCTCGCCGACATGGCGCCGGCCAGGCCCGAGAACAGGCCGCTGATGGCATAGACGAACAGCAGCACGCCACCCACGCCGATGCCCGTGAGGCGCGCCGCCTCGGGGTTGCCGCCCACCGCGTAGATGTGCAGGCCGAGGATGGTCTTGCGCAGGATGACCCACGACAGCAGCGTCACGCCGGCGGCGATCCACACCAGCCAGGGCAGGCCCAGGAAGTCCTCGTTGCCGATCCAGCCGAAGCTCGGGATCTCGCTGTTGAGCACCGTGGTGCCGTCGGCGAACAGGTAGGCCGCGCCGCGCAACGCGGTCATGGTGCCCAGCGTCACGATGAAGGGATTGATCTTCAGCAGCGCCACCGTGGTGCCGTTGAGCAGCCCCATCAGCAGGCCCGCGGCGAGGAACACCGGCAGCGACAGCGCCGCGTGCGAAGTGAGCGAGGTCAGCATGCCCAGCACCGCGGACACGGCCAGCATCGAGCCCACCGAGAGGTCGATGCCCGCGGTCAGGATCACGAAGGTCATGCCGGCCGCGAGCACCAGGTTGATCGAGACCTGGCGCAGGATGTTCATCGTGTTCGCGGTGGTCGCGAAGTTCGAGCCGCCGTCGCCCGACAGGTAGACCGTGAGGCCCCAGAACACGAGGTAGAGGATCAGCAACGCGGGCAGCATGCCCAGGCGCTGGAGGATGCCGGTCGCGCGGCTGGCGCGCGCCGGCGTACCGCCCGGGGGGGATGCCGGCGGGAGCGCCGGGGAAACGAGTGTCTTGGACATGGCGAGGGTTCGGTGATGTGGGGTTGTGCGGCACGGATCAGCGCGGCGCGCGCGTGGCGTTGGCATGGGCCTGCTGCAGCAGCCCGGGCGTCAGCGCTTCCATGGTGTCGATGCGCAGGTCGGCCAGCGCGAGCGCCTCGGCCGACAGCGGGTAGTCGGGCCCGGGCGCGGCGATCGCGGCCATGCCGGCGGCCTTGAGCGAGCGCAGGCCGTTGGCGCTGTCCTCGATGCCGACCGCGGCCTGCGGCGCGATGCCCAGGCGCGACAGCGCGAGCAGGTAGATGTCGGGCGCGGGCTTGCCGTGCTCGACGTCGTCGCCGCAGACCACGGCCTGCATCAGCGGTGCCAGGCCGCTGGCCTGCAGCACGTGGTGCGCGAGCTCGGCCGGCGAGCCCGTGGCCAGCGCCACCGCGTGCGAGCGCGCGGCCATGCGCACCGCCTCCACGGCACCGGCGCGCAGCGGCAGGTGGCGCCGGTACTGCGCCAGCATGCGGCCAACGATCTCGCGCGCGATCGCGGCCTCGTCCATGCCGTTGCGCTCGCGCAGCCGCAGGCGCTCGACCATGATGCGCGACCAGGCCGCGGTGTTGGTGCCCATGGTCGACTCCTGGTCCTCGGTGGTCCAGCGCGCGCCGATGCTCTGCGCGAAATCCTCGCGCACGCGCTGCCAGACGATCTCGGTGTCGATCAGCACGCCGTCCATGTCGAAGACCACGGCCTGGAGCGGCGAAGAAGAAGCGGAGGAAGGGTGGGTTGCGATCGAGGCGTTCATGCGATGTGCCGCTCCGGCTCGGGAGCGTTGACTGCGAGTTGGATGATGTTTTCCTGGGTGATGCGATCGCCCGCGAGTTCGCCCGCGATGGCGCCTTCGCGCATCACGAGCACGCGGTCGCACACGCCGACGATCTCGGGCAGCTCGCTCGAGATCACGACCACGGCAACGCCGGCCTCGGACAGCTCGCCGATGATCCGGTAGATCTCGCTCTTGGCGCCGACGTCGACGCCGCGCGTGGGCTCGTCGAGGATCAGCACGCGCGGCTGGATCTCGAGCCAGCGCGCCAGCAGCAGCTTCTGCTGGTTGCCGCCCGACAGCGCACCCACGATGCCCTGCGGCCCCGCGATCTTCACGTTGAGCCGCGCGATGGCCTGGCGCGTCAGGCGGTCGAGCGCGCCGTGGTTCAGCACGCCCGCGACCGCATGCCGCGGCAGCACGTTGATCGCCACGTTGGTCAGCGCGCTGAGCTGCAGGAACAGGCCCTGCCCCTTGCGGTCCTCGGGCACGTAGCCCAGGCCGAGGCGGATGGCATCGAGCGGGCGGCGCACGTCGACCGGCTGGCCGTCGACCAGGATCGTGCCGCCGGTGCGCGCGTCGGCGCCCACCACCAGCCGCGCCAGCTCGGAGCGCCCGGCCCCGACCAGCCCGGCCAGGCCCAGCACCTCGCCCGCATGCACGCGCAGGCTGCTCGGCCGGTTGCGCGGCCCGCTGAGGTCGCGCAGCTCCAGCATCACGCGCCCGGGCGGGCGCCGGCCGCGGTGCTGGTAGAAGTCGGTCAGCGTGCGCCCGACCATCATCTGCACGATGCGCTGCTCGTCGATCTGGTCGCGCGCCAGGTCCGCCACGTGGCAGCCGTCGCGCAGCACCGTCACGCGGTCGGCCAGCGCCGTGACCTCGGCCATCCGGTGGCTGATGTAGATGATCGCGATGCCGTCGTCGCGCAGCCGCCGCATGACGCGGAACAGGTGCGCCGTCTCGCGGTCCGACAGCGCGGCCGTCGGCTCGTCCATGATCAGGATGCGGCCCTTGTGCACCAGCGCCCGCGCGATCTCGACCTGCTGCTGCTCGGCGATCGACAGCCGGCCGGCCGGCCAGTCGGCGCCGAACTGCGCGCCCAGCAGCTGCAGCACGCGCTCGGTCTCGCGCAGCATGCGCGCGCGGTCGACCAGCCAGAGCGCCGCGCGCGGCTCGTTGCCCATGAACACGTTCTCGGCCACCGTGAGGTGCCGCGCGATGGCGAGCTCCTGGTAGATCAGGTTGATGCCCGCGCGCTGGCCATGGGCCGGACTGCGGATGGCCACCGGCTGGCCGGCCACGCGGATCTGCCCGGCATCGGGCTGGTAGACGCCCGAGAGGATCTTCATCAGCGTGCTCTTGCCCGCGCCGTTCTCGCCCATCAGCGCGTGGATCTCGCCGGGGCGCACCTGCAGCCGCATGTCGCGCAGCGCCCGGGTCGCGCCGAAGCGCTTGTGGATCCCGGACATCTCCAGCACGAACCCGTCCATGGCGGCCTGCGTGCTCAACGCACCCAGCCCTTGTAGCCGGCGATGTTGTCGCGCGTGGTCAGCGGCGTCGCCATCAGGTTCAGGGTCTTGGCGGGCTTGCGGCCGTTGAGCAGGCCGTAGGCCACGCGCACGCTCTCGGCGGCCATCTCGTTCGGGTCCTGCGCCGGCGTGACGACGAACAGCGAGTCCTTGGCCTTGAGCGCGGCCTCGCCGTCGGGCGAGCCGTCGACGCCGCCCGTGACCTTGATGTCGGTGCGGCGCGCCTGGCGGATCGCGAGCTCGGCGCCGATCGCCGTCGGGTCGTTGATGCCGAACACCGCATCGATCTTCGGCTGCGCCGTCAGGATGTTGGCCATGGCGGCCAGCCCGCCGTCGCGGCTGCCCTTGGCGTCCTGGTTGTCCGACACCAGCTTGATGCCGGGGTACTTGGCCAGCGTCTCCTTGCAGCCCTTCACGCGGTCCATGATCGACGACACCGGCGGGCCGTTCACGATCACGAAGTTGCCCTTGCCGCCGATGCGTTCGGCCAGGAACTTGCAAGACTCGGCGCCCGCCATCGTGTTGTCGGACATCACGGTGGCGTCCGCGCCCTCGGCCGTCACGTCCACCGCCACCACGATCACGCCCGCCGCGCGGGCCTTGCGCACGGCCGGCGCGATCCCCTTGGAGTCGGCCGCGCCCAGCACGATCACGTCGACCTTGTTGGCGATGAAGTTGTCGATCTGGTCGACCTGCGTGTTGAGGTCGTACTTGCTCGAGACCGTGGTCACCTTCACCGCCGGATTGATCTTCTTGGCCTCGGCTTCGGCGCTGCGGCCGATCGCGACGAAGAACGGATTGGCCATGTCGCCCAGCGTGATGCCGATGGACCTGAGCGGCTTGTCCTGCGCGAATGCATGGCCCGCGCACAGCGCGAGGACGGCGGCTGCGACGCAGCGGGTGATCGACTTCTTCATGGACCTGTCTCCTTTCGAATGCTCTGGAAGGTGCGCGCCGGAAGCCGGCAGGCGTTCGGTTGTTCGATAGAACGAACGAATTCTATTGTTCATTCGAACATTTCAAATCGAACAATATCGAAATTATTCTCAGGGAAATCCCTCGATATATGTCCGTTTATGTGCGTATTTGATGCTGCATACTTGCCGCGCCTTCGCGACCCCGCGAGGCGCAGCCAAAGGGGAAAAGACAAGCCATGACTCGCTTGCTGGTGGTGGGCGGCATCAACATGGACTACGTGTTCGAAGCACCCTGCCTGCCGCGCACCGGCGAGACGCTGGGCGGGCAGAGCTTTCGCCGCGCGTCCGGCGGCAAGGGCGCCGACCAGGCCGTGGCGGCCACGCGCCTGGGCGCCGAGGCCTGGCTGGTCGGCTGCACCGGCGACGACGCGGAAGGCCGCGAGCTGCTGGGCCGCCTGCGTGCCGAGGGTGTGCGCACCGACCACGTGGCCACCACGGCCGACGCCCCCACCGGCGCCGCGGCGGTGTTCGCCTGCCAGGGCGAGAGCGCCATCGCCGTGGTGCCGGGCGCCAACCACCGGCTCAGTGCCGCGCACGTGCGCGCGGCCGAACCGCTGTTCGGGCGCAGCGACCTGGTGCTGGCCGAGCTGGGCATTCCGCTGGCGGCCGCGCTCGAGGCGGCCGAGCTCGCCCACCGCCACGGCAAGCCCTTCCTGCTGACGCCCTCCCCCGCGGGCGCGATCCCGCCCGAACTGGCGCGGCGGGTGCATCTGTTCCTCGCCAACGAGCACGAGCTGATGGCGGGCTTCGGCGACGGCGAGTCCGACTGGCGCGCGCTGCTGGCGAGATGGCCGGGCCGCATCGTCGTGACGCGCGGCGGCGAAGGCGCGGCGCACGTCGATGCCCAGGGCACGCTGCACGAGCAGCCGGCCTTCCGCGTGCCGGTGATCGACACCACCGGTGCCGGCGATGCCTTCGCCGCGGCGCTGGCGGTGCACTGGGCGCTCGGCATCCCGCGCGCGATGCGGCTGGCATGCGCGGTGGCGGCGCTCGCGGTGCGCGGCTTCGGCTCGCAGAGCACGCTGCCCACGCAGCGCGAGCTGCAGGACTTTCTGGAGCGCGCGGACTCCTAGAACGAGATCACAGCAGCCTCAGCCGCCGTGCCTGCTCTTCGAGTTCCGCGCGGAAATCCGGATGCGCGATCGCGATCAGCTCGCGCGCGCGCTGCTTGGCCGACTTGCCGCGCAGTTGCGCCACGCCATGCTCGGTCACCACGTAGTCGATATCGTTCTTGCTCGTGCTCACGTGCGTGCCGGGCGACAGCGAGGGCACGATGCGCGAGATGGTGTCGCCCTTGGCGGTCGAGGGCAGCACGATGAAGGCCTTGCCGCCGCGCGAGCGGTTGGCCGCGCGCACGAAGTCCGACTGCCCGCCCGTGCCCGAGTACGGCGCATGGCCCAGGCTCTCGGAGCCGCACTGGCCCAGCAGGTCGATCTGCATGGTGGCGTTGATGGCGACAAGGTTGTCGTTGAGGCCCGCGAGTGCCGGGTCGTTGGTGAAGTTCACCGGATGCATCTCGAGCGCCGGGTTGCGGTCCATGAAGCGGTAGAGCTTGCTCGAGCCGAGCGCGAAGGTCGCGATCGACTTGCCCGGCAGGTGGTTCTTGCGCCGGTTGGTCACGGCGCCGCTCTCCACCAGCGTGAGGATGCCGTCGCCGATCATCTCGGTGTGGATGCCGAGGTCGCGCTTGGCGGTGAGCTGCATCACCACCGCGTCGGGAATGCCGCCGTAGCCGATCTGCAGGGTCGAGCCGTCGTCGATGCGCTCGGCCACGTACTTGCCGATGGCCTGCTGCACCGGGCCGATCTTGGGCAGCCCCACCTCGAGCACCGGCGCCTCGCTCTCGACCAGCGCCGCCACCTGCGACACGTGCACATGGCAGGCGCCATGCGCGAAGGGCACGTTCGGGTTGACCTCGAGCACCACCGCGCGCGCCTTGGCCACGGCGGCCATCGTGTAGTCCGCACCCAGGCTCAGCGCGAAGTAGCCGTGCGCGTCCATCGGCGAGGCCATGCTGAAGACCACGTCGGCCGGAATCTGGCCGCGCTCGATCTGCGCCGGGATCTCCGAGAAGTAGTTGGGCAGGAAATCGATCCAGCCCTCCTGCCCGCCCGCGCGCGTGGCACCGCCGAAGAACAGCGCGACATGGCGCACGTGCGCCACCGTCTCGGGATCGATGTAGGCGTACTTGCGCATCGCGAGGATCTGCGCGACCTTGACGTCGCGGAAATCGCGCCGCTGCTCGGACAGTGCCTCGAGCAGCGCGGGCGGCTCGCCCACGCCGGTGGGCACGATGATCATGTCGCCGTTGCGCACCTGGCGCACGGCATCGGCGGCGCTGGCGCGCTTGCGGCGGTACTGGTCCTGGAAGTCCATGAAGCGTCTCGTCTCTTTTTCTGAAGGGATGGGAAATGAGGGGTCGGCCTACAGCGGCGCGTCGTTGCGCGCATCGTAGGTGCCGCGCCGCGCGGCCCGGTTGCAGCGCGCACGGAACACCAAGGCCTTCTGCGCCTCGGCCACGCGGGCCGGGTCGCCCTTCCAGAGCTCGAGCGCGGGCTGCTGCACCGCGCGCGAGAACGAGAAGCTCAGCGCCCACGGCAGCCGCGCGCCGAAGCGGGCATTCATCGCATTGAGCCGCGCCGAGGCGAGCTGCGCCGACTGCCCGCCCGAGAGGAAGGCCACGCCCGGCACCGCCGCGGGCACGCTGCGCAGCAGGCAATGCACCGTGGCGTCGGCCACCGCGGCCACGTCGTCCTGCACGGCGGCGTTCTGCGCCGGCAGCACCATGTTCGGCTTGAGCAGCATGCCCTCGAGCAGCACGCCCTGCGCGCGCAGCTCGGCGAAGGTGCGGTGCAGCACTTCTTCCGTGACCTCGGCGCAGCGCGCGAGCGAATGGTCGCCGTCCATCAGCACCTCGGGCTCGACGATAGGCACCAGCCCGGCTTCCTGGCACAGCGCCGCATAGCGTGCGAGCGCATGGGCGTTGACGCGGATGCAGGCGCGGCTGGGCAGGCTCGCGCCGATCGCGATCACGCCGCGCCACTTGGCGAAGCGCGCGCCCAGGCCCGCGTACTCGGCCAGCCGTTCGCGCAGGCCGTCGAGGCCCTCGGTCACGGTCTCGCCCGGATGGCCCGCGAGCGGCTTGGCGCCGGTGTCGACCTTGATGCCCGGCACGATGCCCGCGGCGGCCAGGGCCTGCGCGAAGGGCACGCCGGCGTGGGTGGTCTGGCGCAGCGTCTCGTCGAACAGGATCGCGCCGCCGATGCTGTCGGACAGCCCAGGCGCCGTGACGATCAGCTCGCGCCAGTCGCGCCGCGCCGCCTCGGTCTGCGGGATGCCGAGCGCGGCGAAGCGCTTGTTGCAGGTGGCGTTGCTCTCGTCCATCGCGAGCAGGCCCTTGTCGGCGGCCAGCAGCGCGGCGGCCGTGTCGGTCAATGTCTTGGCGGTCATGTCGGGACACCTTTCGGGGGCCATCCTACGCCCGCGAGGTTTGCCCCTAGATGACGTTGCGCTCCAAGAGCGGCGTGTTGCGCAGGATGCGCTCGAAGCCCACGGCCGACAGGTCGAGGCTGCGGTAGCCGCCGAACCGGATCAGCTCGGCCACGCCGCGCCCCGCCGCCGGGCATTGCTGCAGGCCATGGCCCGAGAAGCCGTTGGCGAAGTAGAGGTTGTCGCAGTCCGGGTGCAGGCCGAGGATGGCGTTGTGGTCGAACAGGTTCATCTCGTAGTAGCCGGCCCAGGCACCGGTCATGCGGATGGCCTCGAAGGCCGGCACGCGTTCGGCCAGCGCGGGCCAGATGAAGCTGTCGAAGGCCTCGTACTCGACCTCGAGCGCGGCGTCGTCGGGGTCCTGGTCCTCGGGCGGCGCGAAGCCGCAGATGAACTGGCGGCCCTCGGGGCGCAGCCAGATGCCCGAGGTGTCGATCACCAGCGGGCAGCCGGGCAAGGCCTCGGGACACGAGAAGCTGAACACGCTGCGCCGACGGCCGCGCACCGGCAGGTCGATGCCGGCCCAGCGCGCCACCGCCGCGGCCCAGGCGCCCGCGGCATTGACGACCACGTCGGCCGGCAGGGCCTGGCCGTCGGCGAGCACGACGCCGCGCACGAGGCGCCCTTCGCATTGCAGCCCGGTCGCCCGCGCCTGCACATAGCGCGCGCCCTGCGACACGGCCTTCCTGCGGAAGGCCTGCAGCAGGCTGTAGCCGTCGTACCAGCCCTCGCCCGAGAGCCCCAGCGAACCCAGCGCCACGCCCTCCGTGTCGAGCCACGGAAAGCGGGTCTTCAACTCCTCGGGGGCGAGCAGCGCCACGTCGACCGCATGCGCCTTCTGCAGCGCATGGTTCTCGCGCAGCACGCCCTCGCCCGCCGCCGAGGCCAGGTAGAGGTACCCGGGCTCGACCAGGCCGATGTCGGGTGCGTCGTCGCCCACGCGCAGCGTCTGGCCCAGGCTGCGGAAGAAGTCGATGCCGTAGCGCGACATCTCGATGTTGATGGCGGTCGAGAACTGCTGGCGGATCGAACTGGCCGACAGCGCCGAGGAGGCCTGGCTGTACGAGAAGTCGCGCTCGACCACCGTGACCTCGAAGGGCTCCTGCGCCGGATCGCGGGTCAGGAAATAGGCGATGGCCGAGCCGATGGCTCCGCCGCCGATGATCACCACACGCCGCATGGAATGCCTTTCGCTCCGCTCGTCATCGTCACCTTCCTTCGTCATACGCCAGCCGCGCCGCCGCCAGATCCCACAGCGCATGGCCCACGGTCTTGACCAGCACCGGCGCGCCGGCCGCCGCGGGCACCGCATGCGCGAAGTCCTGCACGGCGCGCCAATCGACGTCGGCGCGGATCAGGTCGCCGGCCTCGCGGCGCGCGCCCTCCAGCGTATCCACAAACACGCTGCCGCGGCGCACCAGCGCGGCGGGCACCTCGGCCATGTCGGCGCGGTAGGCGCCGATCGCGATCACGCAGGCATCGGGGCGCAGGTCCGGCGGCACCACGGGGTCGAGCGCATTGGTCGCGGCGACGACGAGGTCGGCCTCGCGCGCGGCGGCGTCCGCATCGGCGATCGCCTGGGCATCGACACCGAGCGAGCGCATGTGCCGCGCGAGGTCCTCGGCATGAGCAGCAGTACGCGCATGGATCGCGAGCCGCCGCAGGCCCCACAGCTCTGCCAGCGCCTCGGCATGCGCGCGCGCCTGCACGCCCGCGCCGATCAGCAGCACCTGTTCCGCCCCCCTGCGCCCGGCCCGCATCACACCGGCCAGCGACAGGGCCGCCGTGCGCCGCGCGGTCAGCACATTGCCGTCGAGCGCGAGCAGCCGCGTGCCGGTGGCCGCATCGAGCAGCACCACCTCGCCCTGCACCACCGGCAGGCCGTGCGCCGCATTGCCCGCATGCACGGTCACGGTCTTGAGCGCGGCGAAGTCGGCGTCGGCCGCGGGCATCAGCAGCATCGTGCCGCCGGCCGCAAGCGGCACCGCGGTGCGCGGCGCGGCCCGTGCCTCGCCGCGGCGTTCGCGCTCGAACATCCGCAGCATGGCCTCGACCAGCGGTCCCCAGGGCAAGGCCGCGGCCGTCTCGGCCGCATCGAGCGTACGCACCGGGGCCGCCTCAGGAACCGGCGACGCGCACGCGCTTGCCGTCCTTGTAGGTGAAGACGGTGAAGTCGGGCTTCTGCAGGTTGCCCTTGGCATCGAAGGCGATGGCGCCGGTCACGCCGTCGAACTTCACCTTGCGCATCGCCGGCAGGTAGGCCGCGGGCTCGACCGAGTTGGCCTCGCGCATGCCGGCGGCCAGCGCCATCATCGCGTCGTAGAGGTAGGGCGCGTAGGTCAGCACGTCGACCCCGAAGCGCGCCTTGTAGCGCTGCTCGAACTCGGCGCCCCTGGTGGTCTTCTCGACCTCCTTGCCGCCGCGCGTGCAGTAGAGCAGCCCGTCGACCGCGCCGCCGCTGATCTTGGCGACCTCGTTGGTGCACAGCCCGTCGGTGCCCAGCAGCTTGGCCGTGATGCCCAGCTGCTTCATCTGGCGTGCGATCAGCCCGCCCTGCGCGTCCATGCCGCCGTAGAACACGACCTCGGGCTGCTTCGCCTTGATGCTGGTGAGGATCGCCATGAAGTCGGTCGCCTTGTCGCTGCCGTACTCCTGCGCGACGATGGTGCCGCCCAGCGCCTTGACGCCGCGCGCGAACACCTCGGCCGCGCCCTGCCCGTAGGCGGTGCGGTCGTCGATCACGGCGATCTTCGTGGCCTTGAGCTCCTTCACCGTGTAGTTCGCGATCGCCATGCCCACGTCGTCGTCGCTCGCGAGGATGCGGAACACGTTGTCGTAGCCCTGCTTGGTGAAGCTCGGGTTGGTGGCGGTCGACACGTCGGGCAGGCCGGCGCGGCTGTAGACGGCCGAGGCGGGGATGGCGGCGCCCGAATTGAAGTGGCCGAGGATGCCCTTCACGCCCATGTCGGCCAGCTTGTTGGCGACCACCATGGCCTGCTTGGGATCGGCCTGGTCGTCCTCGGACTGCAGCACGAACTTGATCTTCCTGCCGCCGATCAGCAGGTTCTGCCTGTTGAGATCCTCCACCGCGAGCCGCGCGCCGTTGTCGTTGTCCTTGCCCCAGTGGGCGGCGCCGCCCGTGAGCGGGCCGGCATGGCCGATCAGCACCGTCTGCTCGGACTGGGCCCAGGCCGGCAGCGCCAGGGCGCCGGCCAGGACGCCGGTCAGCAAGCAGGCCGAAGCGGCGGCATGGCGCCGTGGCGATACGCGCGAAGCGGTCATCGAAAGTCTCCTTGTGTTTGTGCGTGCGGGCCGCGCTGGAGGCCCGAACGCAGAATAGAGTCGCGCTGGCGGGCGCAACAAACGCTCAATGCGCACGACGTTGTGCGATCCCGGAAGGAAGCCCCTCGGATCGGCGACGCGATGAATGCTTTGGTTGACGGAAAGCGGGCCGCGCCAGAATCGGCCCACCAGGACAAGCAGGCGAGATGAGAAAAGACATACCCAACCTCGGCGCGCTGCAGGCCTTCGAGGCCTCGGCGCGGCTGGGCAGCTTCACGCGCGCCGCGAGCGAACTGGCGCTCACGCAGAGCGCGGTCGGCCGCCAGGTGGCGATGCTCGAGCAGCGGCTCGGCGTGGCGCTGTTCTCGCGCGTGCGGCGCCGGCTCACCCTGACCGACGTGGGCCGCGAGTACGCGGCGCGCATCCGCCGCCACCTCGACCAGATCCGGCGCGACACGCTGGAGATCGCCGCCGGCCACGACATGGGCTTCGTGCTCGAGGTGGCGGTGGTGCCCACCTTCGCCACCCAGTGGCTGATTCCGCGCCTGCCCGATTTCAGCCGGTTGCATCCCAACATCACGGTCAACCTGTCGGCGCGCTCGCAGCCCTTCTCGTTCCAGGAGAACGCCTACGACGCCGCGATCTACTTCGGCGACCAGTTCTGGCCCGACACGCGCGGCGGCCGCATCTTCTCCGAGGGCGAGATGGTGCCGGTGTGCAGCCCGGCCTTCCGCGATGCCAACGCCCCCTGGGACGAGGCCGCGTTCGCGCGCTGCCGCCACGTGCACCTGAGCACGCGCGCCCATGCCTGGCGCGACTGGTATGCGCAGCAGGGCTGGGACTACACGGTGCATGCCTCGCGCGGGCCGCGTTACGAGCTCTTCACCATGGTGACGGCCGCCACCGCGGCCGGCATGGGCGTGGGCCTGGCGCCGCGCCTGCTGATCCAGCACGAGCTGCGCACCGGCGAGCTCGTGATCCCGATCGACCGCAGCCTCGACGTGAGCCAGGGCTACTACTTCGCCTATCCCGAGGGCCGGCCGGCCTCGGGGGCGCTCGAGCACTTCAAGCGCTGGGTGCTGAGCCTGACGCCGGAACCCGCGAAGGATTGAGCGGCCTGTCTTTTTCCTGCCCCCTCCCCCTCTGGGGGAGGGCCGGGGTGGGGGCACCGACCGCTCGAGAAACACGAGGCGATGGATGCGCCCAGTGCCCCCATCCCGACCTTCCCCCAGAGGGGGAAGGAGTCAATACCTGATCAGACCGGCGCCGGGTTGCGCTCCGCGAAGCCGCGCTGGTGCCAGTACGGATAGGCCAGCGTCGTCGTGCTCGCCACGTCGAGCTCGGCCACCTGCTCCTTCGTGAGGTTCCAACCCACCGCGCCGAGGTTCTGGCGCAGCTGCTGCTCGTCGCGCGCGCCGATCACCACGCTCGACACCGTCGGGCGCTGCAGCAGCCAGTTCAGCGCCACCTGCGGCACCGTCTTGCCGGTCTCGCCGGCGATCTTCTCGAGCGCATCGACAACGCGGTAGAGCAGTTCGTCGGGCACCGGCGGGCCCATGTCGGCCGTCACGTGCAGGCGACTGTTGGCCGGCAGCGGCTGGCCGCGGCGGATCTTGCCGGTGAGGCGGCCCCAGCCCAGCGGGCTCCACACCACCGCGCCCACGCCCTGGTCCTGTGCCAGCGGCATCAGCTCCCATTCGTAGTCGCGGCCCACCAGCGAGTAGTAGGCCTGGTGCGCCACGTAGCGCGGATAGCCGTAGCGATCGGCCACGCCCAGCGACTTCATCAGGTGCCAGCCCGAGAAGTTGGAGGCGCCCACGTAGCGCAGCTTGCCGGCGCGCACCAGGTCGTCGAGCGTCGAGAGCGTCTCTTCCACCGGCGTGGCGGCATCGAAGCCGTGCAGCTGGAACAGGTCGATGTAGTCGGTGCCCAGGCGCTGGAGCGCGGCGTCGACCGCGGCGACCAGGTGGTAGCGCGAGGAGCCGACCTCGTTGGCGCCCTCGCCGCTGCGGAAGGTGGCCTTGGTCGAGATCAGCAGCTTGTCGCGCGGCCGGCCCTTGATGGCTTCGCCGAGCACCGACTCGGCGGCGCCGCCCGAATAGATGTCGGCGCTGTCGAACATGTTGACGCCCGCGTCGAGGCAGATGTCGATCAGCTTGCGGGCCTCGGCCACGTCGGTGCTGCCCCAGGCCTGGAAGAATTCGCCCTTGCCCCCGAAGGTGCCGGTGCCGAAGCTCAGGACGGGGACCTTGAGGCCCGATCGGCCCAGATGACGGTATTCCAAGATGCTGCTCCTTCGGCCCGCGGGCCAGGGTGATGCGGGCCGACGGCCCGCGGATGGCCGCCATTGTTGGCCGCGGGACTGAACCCCGGCCGGCAGTCGGGCTTCTAGGGCAGCAGCTTCGAGATCGCGTCCTCGAACGCCAGCACGTCCGAACCGACGTGGGTCGAGTTGAACACCGTCTGCGTCAGCTTGAAGTCCTTGTAGTTGCGGGCCGCGAGCCGGTCGTACATCTCCTTCACCAGCGGCCCGTTGCAGTTGGCGTCGCAGCGCGCCAGCACCATGGTCGCGGGCAGCGACTTGCCGGCCAGCGCGGTGAACATCTTCTGCTCGAGGTCGTAGTTGAAGTCCTTCTGCTGCCAGAAGGCGGCCTCGGTCGACAGGAAGTACGAGAACACCAGCTGGTCGGGCGCCTCGAGGAACATCGCGGTCGCGGCCAGGTTGCCGCTGGTCGACAGGCCCGAGAGCATGCGCCGCTTCGGGTCCATGCGGTACTTCGATTCGAGGTAGGGAACCAGCTCCTTCACGAGGAAGCCGTGGTAGCCGGTGGCGCCCGGAAAGTTGTAGTCCTCCTGCCGCCGCGCGCTGCCGCCGATGCCCACCAGGATGGCCTTGGTGCCACGCCGTTGCAGGATGTTCTTGAGGTTCGTGAAGCGCGTGTCGGGCAGGCCGTTGGTGGCATCGCCGTCGAGCGCATAGATGGTGGCGTAGGCATCGGTGCTGGCGTCATAGCCGGCCGGGATGTAGATGTCGATGCGGTAGTCCACGCCGTAGGCCTTGGCGCTGACGGTCTCGCTGACCACGCGGCCGCTGGTGGATGGCGGCGGCGCGGGCTGCTCGGGTGCCGGGCCCGGCGGCAGGATCGGGAGGCCACCGCCTCCTCCGCCGCCACCTCCACCGCAGGCGGCCATCGCCGCGACGAGCACGCAAGCGCACACAGCCGCGAGTGCGCGGCGCCATTTTTCTTGTCTCATGTGGTTCCTCTTCGACCCCGGCACACGTCGTGCCGGGGCGGGATGCTGCGCCGGGGACCGGGCAGCGTCAACCTCGCCGGTCGGATCGGCCAGGCTGTGGCGCCATGTCCACACGCCTCGCGACGGCACGATGGCGTCTACAGCCGCATGCCGAGCCAGATCACCGATTCGGTCGAGGCCGCCACGACCGGGCTCAGCAGCCGCGACCAGAAGCGGCCGGGCTCGAGGTGCGCCGCCGACTGGTCGTGGTGCTGCCGCTCCTCGTCGACGATCTGCGCGATGGCCGCCACCGCCGCCTCGTCCTTGCCCGCCAGCTCGCGCAACTGGGCCTCGAGATGGCGCAGCACCACGCGCTCCACCGCCACGGTGGTGGCCGCGATCGCGTGGCGGCCGAGCAGCCCGGTGACCAGGCCCAGCACCCAGCCGCCGATGCCGCACAGCCAGTAGCTGCGGCAGCGGCGCACGCCGCGCCGTTGCAACTCGGTGGCGAACACGGCGCGGTGCCGTTCCTCGTGCGACCTGAATTCGCGCAACTGCGGCACCAGCGCCGGCGCGGTGAAGCGCGCGGACAGGATCTGCGCGCGGTAGATGTTCACCGCGCCCTGCTCGCCCGCATGGTCGACCTTGAGGATGCGGCCGCCGAGCGCGGTGTCGCGCGAGCTCAAGGGGCGATCTCCTTCAGGGCCTCGTCCACCGGCACCGTCAGCCCCACCTTCACCCGGCTCATGGCCACCAGCGTCTTGAAGCGCTTCACGTTGTTGTTCTCGAAGAACAGTTCGCGCGTGAGCCGCGTGTAGTCGGCCATGCTGCGCACCGCGAAGATCAGCACGAAGTCGCACTCGCCCGCCACGTAGTAGCACTGCTGCACCTGCGGGCAGGCCTGGAAGCTGCGCTTCATCGCATCGAGCAGGTCGACGCGCTCGCTCTCCACCTCGACCTCGACGATCACCGTGAGCTCGCAGCCCACCGCGTCGGGATTGACGATCGCCGCATGGCGCTCGATCACGCCCTCGTCGGCCATGCGCTTCAGGCGCCGGTTGACCGCCGCGGCCGAGAGATGCACCTGCTGGCCCAGCTGGCCCTGCGGCAGGCGCGCGTCCTGCTGCACCAGCGCCAGCAGCTTGAGGTCGTAGGCATCGAGGGGCGTGGGCATGGGCGGGACCGGCAGGCGTGGCGGGTGGAATGAAATTGCGCCGACAGCCCCTTCAATGCGCGCAAATTCAGGGGTCGGCGAAATAGCATTGTTGCCCATGACCACCGCCACCCTCGCCTCCGACGCGCCGCTCGATGCCGAACTCTCGGGCTGGCGCCGCTACCTGCACACCATTCCCGAGACCGGCTTCGCCGAGCACCGCACCTCGGCCTTCGTCGCGCGCACGCTGCGCGCGCTGGGCCTCGAGGTGCACGAGGGCATCGGCGGCACCGGGCTGGTGGCGAACCTGCGCGTGGGCGAAGGCCGCGGCACGATCGGCATCCGCGCCGAGATGGATGCGCTCGACATCGCCGAATCGGCGCCGGGCCGCGCCCATGCCTCGGCCACGCCCGGCAAGATGCACGCCTGCGGTCACGACGGCCACATGTCGATCGTGCTCGGCGCGGCGCGGCTGCTGCGCGAGCGCCAGGACTTCGACGGCACCGTGCGCTTCATCTTCCAGCCCGCCGAGGAACACGGCCGCGGCGCCAAGGCGATGATGGCCGACGGCCTGTTCGAGCGCTTCCCCGTCGACGAGATCTACGGCCTGCACAACATGCCGGGCCTCGCGGCCGGCACCATCGCCACCTGCGCGGGCGGCATCATGGCCAGCGAAGACAACTTCACGATCCACGTGCGCGGCCGCGGCACCCATGCGGCACGGCCGCACATGGGCATCGACCCGATCGTGATCGGCGCCGAGATCGTGCTCGCGCTGCAGACCATCGTCTCGCGCAGCCTCGACCCGGGCGCGCAGGCCGTGATCTCGTGCACCGAGTTCATCACCGACGGCATCCGCAACGCGATTCCCTCGAACGTCGTCATCAAGGGCGACACGCGCAGCTACGACCCCGCCGTGCAGGCCACGCTGGAGCGGCGCATGCGCGAGATCAGCGAGGGCATCTGCCGGCTGCACGGCGCCGAATGCGCGTTCTCGTACACGCACGAGTTCGAGCCCACGGTGAACTGGCCCGAATGCGTGCCGCACGCCGTGGCCGCCGCGACCGCAGTGCTCGGCGCCGGGCGCGTGGACGCCAACACCGTGCCGATGATGGCCTCGGAGGACTTCGGCGCCTTCCTGCGCGTGGTGCCCGGCGCCTTCGTGTTCCTCGGCAACGGTGCCGACGGCCAGCCCGGCGGCACGCCGCTGCACAACGCGGGCTACGACTTCAACGACGCGGTGCTCGAGATCGGCGCGCGCTACTTCGCGGAACTGGTGCGGCTGCGGCTGCCGCGCTGAATCCCTTCTCTTCTTCCGAAAGACACCAGACATGCTGGTCCGCAATGCCCGCGCCGTGCGCGCGCCCTACCCCGAGGCGCTGCGCCGCATCCTCAGCATCGACGAGGCACGCGCCACGCGCTCGTGGCTCTCGCGCTGGTCGCTGCTCGCGCCCGAGCCCACGCCGCTGCGCCGCCTGAGCGACCTGGCGCAGGCCTGCGGCATCGCCGAAGTGTTCCTCAAGGACGAGTCGCTGCGCTCGCCGCTCGGCAGCTTCAAGGCACTCGGCGCGCCGGCCGCGCTGGTGCGGCTGGTGCTGCGGCGCCATCCGGACTGGAACGCCGACACAGTGCTGCGCGGCGAACACGCGAATGCCTTGAAGGACCTCGTCGTCATCAGCGCCACCGACGGCAACCACGGCCGCGCACTCGCCGCCGCGGCGCGCAGCGTGGGCGTGCGCTGCGTGATCGTGCTGCACCGGCACGTGAGCGCCGAGCGCGAGCGTGCCATTGCCGACTTCGGCGCCGAGATCGTGCGCATCGAGGGCAACTACGACGCCTCGGTCGCGCATGCCGCGCAACTCGCCGAACGGCATGGCTGGCAGGTCGTGTCCGATACCGCGTACCCGGGCTACGAGGACGTGCCGCGCGACGTGATGCAGGGCTACGGCACGATGGTCGACGAGGCGCTCGAACAGCGTCCCGCCGCGCCCGACGGCGCCTGCCCCTTCAGCCACGTCATCCTGCAGGGCGGCGTCGGCGGCCTCGCGGCCGGCGTGGCGAGCTACCTCTGGGAACGCTTCGGCGAACGCCGTCCCGTGCTCGTCGTCGCCGAACCGCGCCAGGCCGACTGCCTCACGCGCAGCGCCATCGAGGGCCGGCCGGCCGTGGCCACCGGCAGCGTCGATTCGGTGATGGCCGGCCTGGCCTGCGGCGAGACCTCGACCCTGGCCTGGCGCTTCCTCGAGCCCTCGGTCGATGTGTTCCTCACGCTGGAGGATGAAGAGGCGGTGGATGCGATGCGGCGGCTGGCCGAGGGATCGGCGCGCGACGTGCCGGTGGTGAGCGGGGAATCGGGCGCCGCGGGCGCGGCCGCGTTGCTGCAGCTCGCACGGTCCGAGGCGGCGAAGGCGCAGGCCGGACTCGGTGCTTCGTCGAAGGTGCTCTTGATCAGCACCGAGGGGGCGACCGCGCCTTCGGTCTATGCGGAACTGATGGGCCGTACCGCGGATGAAGTGCTGGCAGCGCAACGCGAATGGCTGAGCCAGGGGACTCGGCGGTAGCATCGACCGCCCTTCCTCCAGGAGATCGTCGATGCGCCAGCTTGCGGGACTTTGGATCGCGGCCCTGTGGATCGCGTGCTTCTCACCCGTGCAGGCCCAGGTCACGCAGCAGGTGGTGGACATCCCCACCCGCCCCGGCGTGACGCAGCGCATGCTCGTGCTGACCCCGCCCACGCCGAAGGCGGCCGTGATCTTGATCGCGGGCGGACATGGCGGGCTTCGGATCTTTGCCAACGGATCGCTCCAATGGGGTGCCGGCAACTTCCTCGTCCGCACGCGGCAACTGTTCGCCGACCAGGGACTGCTGGTGGCCGTCATCGACGCACCGTCCGACCGGCAGAGCCCGCCCTACCTCGCCGGCTTTCGCCAGAGGCCCGAGCATGCGGCCGATCTCCAGGCCGTCATCGCCTGGATGCGCGCGCAGTCGAAGGTGCCTGTATGGCTCGTGGGCACCAGCCGCGGCACGCAATCGGCGGCCTATGTCGCGACCGAGCTCTCGGGCACCGACGGCCCGGACGGCGTGGTGCTGAGCTCCACCATCCTCACCGACGATGGCGGCCGCCCCGTTCCCGCCATGCCGCTCGCGAAGATCCGCGTGCCCGTGCTCGTGGTGCATCACGAACAGGACGGCTGCAGGCACTGTGCCTTCGCCGGCGTGCCCGCGCTGATGGCGAAGCTCGAGAACGCGCCGCGCAAGGAAGTGCTGAGCTTCCAGGGCGGCGAGAACCGGGGCGATCCTTGCGAGGCGATGGCCTACCACGGGCTCAACGGGCTCGACGGCGAGGTCGTGCCGCGGATCGCGGGTTGGATACTGGCGCGATAGCGCCGGGCCGCCGGCCGGCCTCGCACAGTTCTTACACGCTGTAGAACCTCTTCTCCACATGCCAACCTAGACTGGACCGATGAAAGCCAACCAAGGACTCGGAGTGGGCGCCGGACTGGCAGCCGGCGTGGGCATCGGCGCATGGATCGATGACATCGGCGTGGGGATCGGGATCGGGCTTGCGCTGGGGATTGCGCTGTCGCTGGCGTTCGGGCGCGAGGACGATTGAAAGGCACGGGCTGCGACAGTGGTGCGCCGAAGGGGACGCTGATACCTCGGACGAAACTGGCGAAGTAGCGTCGCACGAGCCTCCAGGGTATCCAGACCTGCTACCTGCCTGAAATCTCGCGGTCGAGCGGCGGAGGCTCCCTAGTCTTCATGCATGAATCACTCTCAGCCACGGCCACGCTTCACAGGCGCATTCAAGGTCCTGGTCATCCCGACAACGCTGTTCGCCAGCATCGCAGCCAGCGCTCAATTCGCCGTGGCGGGCTTTGCCATCGGTCAGGAGATGAAGTCCTGCCCGGACTCTTCTGTGCCCGTGCGCAAGGATGCCCGGAACAGCGGCATTGCCTGCAGGTTTCCGGAAAGATCCAGAGCGGTCTTCGGTACGCCGGCAGACCAACTCTCGCTGGCCACCGATCAGCGGGGCGAGGTGGAAAGTGTCCTGGTCGTGGGGATCGATGCCGTGCAAGCCGTTGCGAAGGCTGCTGAAGCGTACGGTTCTCCGGATGCGTCGGAGGTGCACGAGAAGCTCTCCTTCTGGGCGTGGCTGCGAGGGGATGTCCGACTGGTCATCTTCCACCATCACGACACCCCGGCCTCGTCCAACATCATCCTCGACCGATATCCTCGATAGTCCGTCGTTTTCGATCGGGAACAACCGCCTCGCGCAGGCTCAGGCTCCACTTGTCGCGTTCAACCAACCCCACCGTTTCAAACTCAGCGGCGATCACAGGATGAAGTTTCGAATCCAGGAAGTCGAACTCGAGGGGGCCGATGCCTGACAACCGATAGCGCAGATTCGCCACCACCTCTTGATCTGCTTTTTTGGGGAGATGTATCCGATGCCGATCCAGCGATTCAACTTGTTCATTTGCCTGCTGCTCATGTCCGGCTTTGCCAATGCACAGATCGAGTGGCCATTGCTCCACGCGACGAGATCGGTGAAATTTACCGAGGCCATCGTTCTTCAGTGCAACACATCTGCCCCGGCAGAAGCAGGCGTCCGACTGAAAGCGTTTCAGTCATGGAAGGCACGCAACGAGCGTCAAGCCACCGCCTTGCAGGAGTTCAACATGAAGCGAATTCGCGAGGAAGCTCCCGAGCAGAGCCCCGCAGAGATAGAAATTGAACTCGACAAGGAACTCCAGAGGACGATCCTGTTCATGGTTTCAGACGACGCAGCCATGTGCGCCGATCTGGCGCGCTGGCTCGACAGTGCAGAAAGCGAGCCTCGCCGCCAGGTCATCGACCTGATGCTGCCGCCGGACCTTCCCGCAGCGCCACACGCCGCCCCATCCGAACAAGCACACAACCGATGAACCTCGAAGACCCATTTCGCGCCATAGAGGAATGGAGCGGATGCGCCATCTCGCCGCCCCTTCGAGCATTGCTCTCCAGCCTCGGCGACACCACCGTCGGCGACCTCGCTCACTTCTACGCCCCCGCCGACCTGCGAGAACGCAACGAGACCTACGAAACCAGGGCGTACTGCCCCGGCTGGCTGACGATCGGCGATGACGGTGGAGGCAGCGCCATCGTCGTGGCACCGGACCGATGGCCGACCGCCGTGTACCTGGTGGGCCATGGCAGCATGTCGCGCGTCGACTTCGTCGAGGTGGCCGAGGACCTTCACGAATGGGTGGGTTCGGGCTGCAAGCTGTAGATCTCCGCACTATCGCGACGATCGCAGGGTCTCCCGTGGCCATGGCGGCATTCCTGCGGACGAACCGCCTGCGCCCGATCGGGCCTGCCGGCCGCGAATCCAGTGAAGTGGTTCTTCCTCAAATGACAATTTCAGGCACACAAGCCCTCACACCCTCAATCAATCGCCACCCTCGCCTCCTTCACCAGCCTCGCATACTTCGCGGTGTCACTGCGAATCCGCGCCGCCATCTGCGCCGGCGTATCCCCCACCGGCTCCGCCCCGATCTCCTCCATGCGCTTCCTGAACTCCGGCGACTGGATGATCTTCACCATCTCGGCGTTGAGCCTGTCCACGATCTCCTTCGGCGTGCCCGCCGGCGCGAGGATGCCGAACCAGGTGCCCTGGTCGAAATCCTTCAGGCCCGACTCGGCCAGGGTCGGAACATCGGGCAGGCTGCTCGAGCGCCTGGCGGTGGTCACGGCCAGCGCGCGCAGCTTGCCGGCGCGGATGTGCTGCAGCACGGGCGTCAGGGTGTCGAAGGACATGTCGACCTGGCCGCCGAGCAGGTCGGTGGTGAGCGGCGCGCTGCCCTTGTAGGGCACGTGCAGCAGCTCGATGCCCGACAGGGCCGAGAGCCGGGTGCCGATCAGGTGCTGCACGGTGCCGTTGCCGTTCGAGCCGTACGAAAGCCTGGCCGGCGCGGCCTTGGCCTGGGCGATCAGCGCCTGCGCATCGCGCGCGGACGACCTGGCGTTGACGACCATCACGTTGGGCACCAGCGCGACGGTGGTGATGGGGGCGAAGCTCTTCTCGAAGTCGTAGGGCAGCTTGCGGTAGACGCTGGTGGCGATGGTGTGGTGGACCGCACCCATCAGCAGGTTGTAGCCGTCGGGCCGCGCCTTGGCGACGTAGTCGGCGCCGAGCGTGGCGCCGGCGCCGGGACGGCTCTCGACCACCACGGGCTGGCCCAGGCTCTGCGAGAGCTTGTCGCTCAATGAACGCGCCAGCACGTCGGAGCTGCCGCCGGGCGGAAAGGGAACGACGAGGTTGATGGGCTTGGCCGGCCAGGCCTGCGCGGCCGCGGTCGAGGCGGCCAGGCCGAGGGTGAAGGCGGCGGCGAGCGCGGTCAGTGCCGCGCGGTGGCGGACGATGGGCTGAGTCACGGGTTGTCTCCTTTTTTGTCGTGGCAATGGCCGGCCGTGCGCGCACGCCCTCTCCGGCCCCGGGGGCGGAAAACTCAGGCGGCCTGGCGCTCGGGCAGCGGGGCCAGCAGCGCGCAGACGGCGCGGGTCACGTCGGCGGTGGTGGCGCTGCCGCCGAGGTCGCGCGTGTGCAGCGAGGTGTCGGCCGTGACCTGTTCGATGGCACGCATCAGGCGCGCGGCGGCCTCGGGCTCGCCGAGGTGCTCGAGCATCATCACGACCGACCAGAAGGTGCCGACCGGGTTGGCCAGGCCCTGGCCCATGATGTCGAAGGCCGAGCCGTGGATGGGCTCGAACATCGAGGGGAAGCGGCGCTCCGGATCGATGTTGCCGGTGGGTGCGATGCCGAGGCTGCCCGCGAGCGCGGCGGCCAGATCGCTGAGGATGTCGGCATGCAGGTTGGTCGCGACGATGGTGTCGAGCGAGGCCGGCCGGTTGACCATGCGCGCGGTGGCGGCGTCGACCAGTTCCTTGTCCCATCGCACCTCGGGGAACTCCCTGGCCACCTGCACGGCGATCTCGTCCCACATCACCATCGCATGGCGCTGGGCGTTGCTCTTGGTGATCACGGTGAGCTGGCGGCGCGGCCGCGAGCGGGCCAGCGAGAAGGCGAAGCGCATGATGCGCTCGACGCCGGCGCGGGTCATCATCGAGACGTCGGTGGCGGCCTCGATCGCATGGCCCTGGTGCACGCGGCCGCCGACGCCGGCGTACTCGCCTTCGGAGTTCTCGCGCACGATGACCCAGTCGAGGTCGCCGGGGCCGCAGCGCTTGAGCGGGCCGTCGATGCCGGGCAGGATGCGCGTGGGCCGCACGTTGGCGTACTGGTCGAAGCCCTGGCAGATCTTCAGGCGCAGGCCCCACAGGGTGACGTGGTCGGGAATGTGCGGATCGCCGGCCGAGCCGAACAGGATCGCGTCCTTGTCGCGCAGCGCGTCGAGGCCGTCGGCCGGCATCATCTCGCCGTGGGCACGGAAGTAGTCGCCGCCCCAGCCGAAGTCCTCGAACTCGAAGCCGAAGCGCTCGCTGCCGGCGGCCAGCGCCTCGAGCACCTCGCGCCCGGCCGGCACCACCTCCTTGCCGATGCCGTCGCCGGGAATGGTTGCGATCCTGTAGGTCTTCATGGTGTAGCTGCGTCGCTGAAGTGTTGGAATGGCTTCGACTGTAGGAACTCGACGTGCGATCGGATCGCCCCTAAAGTCAATCCATCGTTAACTTCAAGTCAACAGTCAAAACCGCGATGGCCCACGAGATCCAACCCGCCGACCTCGGCTTCTTCTCGGCGCTGGTGCGCGCCGGCAGCCTCAGCGCGGCGGCGCGCGAACTCGGCATCACCACGGCCGCTGTGAGCAAGCACCTCGCGCAGATGGGAGGCGCGGCTCGGCGTGAGCCTGGTCAACCGCACCACGCGGCGCATGGGCCTCACGCCCGAGGGCGAGCTCTACCTCGCGCAGGCGCGGCGCATCCTGGCCGACATCGAGAGCCTGGGCGAGCAGCTCGGCGTGTCGAAGGCGGTGCCGCAGGGCCTGTTGCGCGTCAACGCCACGCTGGGCTTCGGGCGCAGCCATGTGGCGCCGCTGATCTCGAAGTTCGTGCGCCGGCATCCCGAGGTCGAGGTGCAGCTGCAGCTGTCGGTGAACCCGCCGCCGCTGACCGAGGATTCGTTCGACGTCTGCGTGCGCTTCGGCGCGCCGCCCGAGGCGCGCGTGATCGCGCGGCGCATCGCGGCCAACCGGCGGCTGCTGTGCGCGGCGCCGGCCTACCTCGCGAAGCACGGCACGCCCAAGGTGCCGAACGACCTCACGCGCCACAACTGCATCGGCATCCGCCAGGGCGAGGAGGCCTACGGCCTGTGGCGGCTGTCGAGCGGACGTGGCGCGAGCGCGAGCACGCAGGCCGTGAAGACGCGCGGCACGCTGACCACCAACGACGGCGAGATCGCGGTCAACTGGGCGCTCGAGGGCCACGGCATCCTGATGCGCGCCGAATGGGACATCGCGCGTTACCTGCGCAGCGGGCGGCTGGTGCAGGTGCTGCGCCCCTTCCACACGCCCGATGCCGACATCTACGCGGTGTATCCGCAGCGCCACCAGCTCGCGGCGCGCGTGCGGGCCTTCGTCGACTTCCTCGCGCAATCGCTCGAGCAACAGGCTTCGGCGGCCTCCGCGGCCTCGAAGACCGCGTTCTGACGCGACCCTAGGGAAATCCCCGAGGCCGTGCTCGCGGCCGTGCCCGCGCGCGCCCTCGTCCAGAGGGAAAAGCACGCGCGCGGTGCCCTCCCTCACCCGCCCCGATGTCCCCACGGCACTGGCCCGCAACTTGCAAACTCGGCCAAAAATGACAGAAAATTTTCTTAACTGACTTATATTTGTAAATCAGTTTTCAAATTTGCACCGTTCCGGCGCCCTTCCGAACCCATGAGCACCAACGTCGACCCTCCAGGCACCACCGTGGCCCAGCGCATCGCGCAGGCCCTGCCGCGGCTGTCCCGCTCGCACCGGCAGGTGGCCGACTACGTGCTCGAGCATCCGCTGCAGGTGGCTACGCTGCCGATCGACGAGCTGGCCACGGCCGCCGGCGTGTCGGTGGCCACGGCCAACCGCTTCGCGCGCGCGCTCGACTTCGACGGCTACCCGGCCTTCCGGGCCGAGCTGGTGCGCGGCTTCGAGCCGCTGGTGGCGCCGGTCGAGCGGCTGCGCGGAAACCTCGAGCGGCCGACCACGGTGTCGGAGGTGTTCGCCGCGGCGCTCGAGGAGAGCCGCCGCAACATCGACGCCACGCGCCAGTCGCTCGACTACGCGGCCTGCGAGGCGGCGGTGGAGCGCATCGGCAAGGCGCGCTCGATCTACATCGGCGGCTTCGGCGCCAGCGCCTGGCTCGCGGGCCTGCTGCAGCACGGGCTGGACAGCAGCTGCAGCGACGTGCGCCTGCTCTCGGGCGTGAGCGGCGTGACCCATGCCGCGCGCACGCTGATGCATGCGGGGCCGCAGGACGTGTTCATCGGCGTGACCTTCCCGCGCTACCTCACCGACACCATCGCGCTGGCGCAGATCGCGCGCGGCCAGGGCTGCGCGGTGCTCGCGCTGACCGACCGGCCGAGTTCGCCGCTGGCGCCGCTGGCCGACGTGGCGCTCTATTGCCAGACCGAGACCAGCTACCGCCCCAACTGCGAGACCAGCGTGCTCGCGCTGATCGAGGCGCTGACCAGCGCCGTGGCGCTGCGCGCGCCGGGCGCGGTGCAGTCGGCGGGCCGCATCCTGCAGGCGGTGCGGCCGTGGCTGCACGGGGGCAACGGGCCACGCACGAATGGCGCGAACGGCGCGAACCCGCAGGCCACGCCGCCCGTAGACAGCACCCCGAAGAAGAAGACCTCCCGATGAACAGCCCCACCCAGAACGACAACGCCTCCACCCCGCGCGTGCCCGTGATCGCCATCCATGGCGGCGCCGGCACCATCAGCGCGGGCACCACCACGCCCGAACAGGCCGCGGCCTATCACGAGGCGCTGCGCCACATCGTGGCCACCGCCCAGGCCGCGCTGCTGCAGGGCGCCTCGGCGCTCGACGCCACCTGCCTCGCGGTCGAGCTGCTCGAGGACTGCCCGCTGTTCAACGCCGGCCACGGCGCGGTCTTCACGCATGACGAAACCCACGAGCTCGACGCCGCGGTGATGGACGGCGCCACGCTCGCCGCCGGCGCGGTCGCGGGCGTGTGCCATGTGCGCCGCCCGGTGCGCCTGGCGCGCGCGGTGCTCGAGGACGGCGCGCACGTATTGCTCGCGGGCGCCGGGGCCGAGGCCTTCGCGCGCGAACGCGGGCTCGAGATGGTCGAGCCCTCGTACTTCTCGACCGAGGCGCGCCGCCAGCAGCTGCACCGCGTGCGCGACACCGGCCGCGTGGTGGTCGACCACGAGGGCGCGGCCATGGCTTCGCTCGCGCATGCCCCGCTCGACGAGGACCGCAAGTTCGGCACCGTCGGCGCGGTCGCGCTCGACATGCACGGCCACCTGGCCGCCGCCACCTCCACCGGCGGCATGACCAACAAGCGCGTGGGCCGCGTTGGCGATTCACCGCTGATCGGCGCCGGCACCTATGCCGACGACGCCACCGCCGCGGTCTCGTGCACCGGCAGCGGCGAGATGTTCATCCGCATCGCCGCCGCGCACGACCTCTGCGCGCGCATGGCCTACGCCGGCGCCACGCTCGAAGCCGCCGCCTACACGGTGGTGATGAAGTCGCTCTCGGCCATCGGCGGCACCGGCGGCCTGATCGCCGTCGACCGCCACGGCAACCTCGCGCTGCCCTTCAACACCGAGGGCATGTACCGCGCCCATGCGCGCGGCCGCGAGACCCCGAAGACGGCGATCTTCGCCTGACGCCACCGCTTCCTTTCCCGACCGCCATGTCCGCTGCGACCTCCCTCCCCCCTCTGCCCAACCTGCCCCATCTCCCTGAGGGCCGAGTGCTCGCGGTCGACGACCTCAGCGTGCGCTTCACCACCTCGGAGCGCACGGTCGATGCCGTGAAGAAGCTGTCCTTCCACGTCGACCATGGCGAGACGCTCGCGGTGGTGGGCGAATCGGGCTCGGGCAAGTCCGTGACCTCGCTCGCGCTGATGCGTCTGGTGGAGCACGGCGGCGGCCGCATCCTCGACGGCCGCATGGCGTTTCGCCGCCGCAACGGCGAGGTGCTCGACCTCGCGCAGGCGCGCGACCACACGATGCGCGGCATCCGCGGCGCCGACATCGCGATGATCTTCCAGGAGCCGATGACCTCGCTGAACCCGGTGTTCACCGCGGGCGACCAGATCGCCGAGGCCATCCGCATCCACCAGGGCAAGAGCAACGCGGCCGCGCGCGCCGAGGCACTGCGCATGCTCGAGCTGGTGCGCATCCCCGAGGCGCGCAACGTGCTCGACCGCTTCCCGCACCAGCTCTCGGGCGGCATGCGCCAGCGCGTGATGATCGCGATGGCGCTGTCGTGCAAGCCGCAGCTCCTGATCGCCGACGAGCCGACCACCGCGCTCGACGTGACGATCCAGGCCCAGATCCTCCAGCTCATCCGCGAGCTGCAGCAGGAGATGCGCATGGGCGTGCTGTTCATCACCCACGACATGGGCGTGGTGGCCGAGATCGCCGACCGCGTGCTCGTGATGTACCGCGGCGACAAGGTCGAGGCGGGCCCGTCGGACACCGTGTTCGGCGCGCCGCAGCATCCCTACACCCGTGCGCTGCTGTCGGCCGTGCCCAAGCTCGGCGCCATGCAGGGCACCGAGCTGCCGGCCAAGTTCGAGCTGCTGCGCACCGAGACCGGTGCGCAGACCGTGCCCTGCACCCACACCGAGCCGCACGACACGGTGCGCGCCGAGGCCGGCCCGATCCTGCGCGTGCGCGAGCTGGTCACGCGCTTCGACGTGCGCAGCGGCGTCTTTGGCCGCGTGAAGCGGCGCGTGCATGCGGTCGAGAAGATCAGCTTCGACCTCTACCCCGGCGAGACGCTGGCGCTGGTCGGCGAATCGGGCTGCGGCAAGTCGACCACCGGCCGCTCGCTGCTGCGCCTGGTCGAGAGCCAGAGCGGCGCGATCGAGTTCGGCGGCCAGAACATCCGCGAGCTGCCCACGCGCGAGCTGCAGGCGCTGCGCCGCAACATCCAGTTCATCTTCCAGGACCCCTTCGCCTCGCTCGATCCACGCGTGACGGTGGGCTTCTCGATCATGGAACCGTTGCTGATCCACGGCATCGCCAAGGGCGCCGAGGCGCAGCAGCGCGTCGACTGGCTGCTGCAGAAGGTGGGCCTGCCGCCCGAGGCGGCGCAGCGCTATCCGCACGAGTTCTCGGGCGGCCAGCGCCAGCGCATCGCGATCGCGCGCGCGCTGGCGCTCAACCCCAAGGTGGTGGTGGCCGACGAATCGGTGTCGGCGCTCGACGTCTCGATCCAGGCCCAGATCGTCAACCTGATGCTCGACCTGCAGCGCGAGCTCGGCGTGGCCTTCCTGTTCATCTCGCACGACATGGCGGTGGTGGAGCGCATCAGCCACCGCGTGGCCGTGATGTACCTCGGGCAGATCGTGGAGATCGGCCCGCGCCGCGCGGTGTTCGAGGCGCCGCAGCATGCCTACACGCGCAAGCTGATGGCCGCGGTGCCGGTGGCCGATCCCTCGCGCCGCCACAAGCAGCGCGCGCTGCTCGAGGGCGAGATCCCGAGCCCGATCCGCGCCGTGGGCGACGAGCCCGAGGTGCCGCCGCTGGTGCAGGTGGCGCCCGGCCATTTCGTGGCGCGGCATGCCATCGGCGGCGCTTTCTGACGCCGTTGAGTTCTTCCTTCGTTTTTCCGTCGCAGGGCCCCCTGCTTTTTTGTTCCTCCCTCTCTCTCACGAATCGACTGGAGTTCTTCCCATGAAGCCATCCTCTTCCTCCCTGCGATGGGCCTCTGCGCTGCTGGGCCTGGCCGCGCTCGCCGCCTCGGGCTCGGCCCTGGCCGCCAAAGACGTGGTGCTCGCCATCGGCTACCAGCCCGAGACGCTGGACCCGTACAACACCAACACCACCATCACGACGGCCGTGACCAAGACCTTCTATGAAGGCCTGTTCCAGTTCGACAAGGACCTGAAGGTGCAGAACGTGCTGGCCGAGGGCTACGAGGTCTCGAAGGACGGCCTGGTCTACACCATCAAGCTGCGCAGCGGCGTCAAGTTCCACGACGGCACCGACTTCAATGCCGAGGCCGTGAAGTTCACGCTCGAGCGCGTGCTGAACCAGGACAACAAGCTGCTGCGCTACAACCAGTTCAACCGCGTGGGCAAGGTCGAGGCGCTGAACCCGACCACCGTGCGCATCACGCTGAAGGAGCCCTTCGGCCCCTTCATCAACTCGCTGGCCCATGCCTCGGCCGCGATGATCTCGCCGACCGCACTCAAGAAGTGGGGCAACAAGGACATCGCCTTCCACCCCGTGGGCACCGGCCCCTTCGAGTTCGTCGAATGGAAGCAGACCGAGGCGGTCAAGGCCAAGAAGTTCGACGGCTACTGGAAGAAGGGCTTCCCGAAGGTCGACACCGTGCAGTGGAAGCCGGTGCTCGAGAACAACACGCGCGCCGCGATGATGCAGACCGGCGAGGCCGACTTCGCGTTCCCGATCCCCTACGAGCAGGCCGAGCTGCTGAAGAAGAGCGACAAGCTCGAGGTCGTGGCCTCGCCCTCGATCATCACGCGCTTCCTGGCCTTCAACATGCTGCAGAAGCCCTACGACAACCAGAAGGTGCGCGAGGCCATCGGCTACGCCATCAACAAGGAGGCGCTGGCCAAGGTGGCCTTCGGCGGCTATGCGATCCCCGCGCAGGGCGTGATGCCCCAGGGCGTGAAGTACGCCGAGAAGATGGCGCCCGTGCCCTACGACGTGAAGAAGGCCAAGGAACTGCTGGCCGAGGCCGGCTACCCGAACGGCTTCGAGTCGGTGCTGTGGAGCGCCTACAACAACACGACCAGCCAGAAGACCATCCAGTTCGTGCAGCAGCAGCTCGCGCAGGTCGGCATCAAGCTGCAGGTGCAGGCGCTCGAAGTGGGCCAGCGCACCGAGCAGGTCGATGCCTGGCCCGATCCCAAGACCGCCAAGGTTCGCCTGTACTACACCGGCTGGTCCTCGTCGACCGGCGAGGCCGACTGGGGCCTGCGCCCGCTGTTCGCCTCCGAGTCGTGGGCGCCGAAGCTCAACAACATGTCGTTCTACAAGAGCGAAGTGGTCGACAACGCGCTGGCCAAGGCGCTGGTGTCGGTGGACGAGGCCGAGAAGGCCGCGCTCTACAAGACCGCGCAGGAACAGATCCGCAAGGACCTGCCGCGCCTGCCGCTGGTGACGGAGCAGAACCTGTCGGCGCATTCGAAGCGGCTGACGGGCGTGTTCGTGATGCCCGACGCCAACATCAACATCGACGCGATGTCGGTGGCGAACTGATCGCGGGTTTCCCGTTTCCTGACTGACCGCGCGATGGCCGGCGGCACCCCGCCGCCGGCCGTTCGCGGCCCCTGCTCCCCATGCTGAACTACTTCCTCAAACGACTGTTGGGCCTGATCCCCACGCTGCTCATCGTGGCGGTGCTGGTGTTCCTGTTCGTCCACATGCTGCCCGGCGACCCGGCGCGCCTTGCCGCCGGCCAGGAGGCCGACGAGCAGACCGTGGCCATGGTCCGCGCGGAGCTCGGCCTCGACAAGCCGCTGCCGCAGCAGTTCGCGAACTTCTTCACCCACATGCTGCAGGGCGACTTCGGCACCTCGATCCGCACGCGGCGGCCGGTGTCGACCGAGATCGCCGAGCGCTTCTTCCCGACGGTGATGCTGACCGTCACCAGCATGGTGTGGGCCGTGATCTTCGGCATGGGCATCGGCATCGTCTCGGCCGTGTACCGCAACCAATGGCCCGACCGCATCGGCATGACGCTGGCGGTGTCGGGCATCTCCTTTCCCGCATTTGCATTGGGCATGCTGCTGATGCAGATCTTCTCGGTGCAGCTCGGCTGGCTGCCCACCGTGGGCGCGGCCACCTGGAAGCACTACATCCTGCCCTCGATCACGCTGGGCGCGGCCGTGGCGGCCGTGATGGCGCGCTTCACGCGTGCCTCGTTCGTCGAGGTGATCCAGGAGGACTTCGTGCGCACCGCGCGCGCCAAGGGCGTGCGCGAGCGCAGCGTGATCATCAAGCACTGCCTGCGCAATGCGCTGATCCCGGTGGTCACGATGATGGGCCTGCAGTTCGGCTTCCTGCTCGGCGGCTCGATCCTGGTCGAGGCGGTGTTCAACTGGCCCGGCCTCGGCCGCCTGCTGGTCGACGCGGTGCAGATGCGCGACTACCCGGTGATCCAGACGCTGGTGCTGCTGTTCTCGCTCGAGTTCATCCTGATCAATCTCGTGGTCGATGTGCTGTACGGCTTCATCAACCCGACCATCCGCTACAAGTGAGGCCGCCGCCATGACCCAAGCCACCGGCGTGCCTGCCGAATCCCCCCTTCCCGCCGCCACGTCCGCTGCCACGCTCGTGACCGCGGTCCAGACCGCGGGCAAGGTCCGCACCCCCTGGGGCGAATGCTGGCGCCGCTTCAAGAAACAGCCCGTGGGCATCGTCGCCGCCCTGTTCGTGCTGCTGCTGGTGTTCGTCGCCGTGTTCGCGCCGTGGATCGTGCCCTTCGATCCCGAGAACTACTTCGACTACGACATGCTCAACAGCGGGCCCTCGGCCACGCACTGGTTCGGCGTCGACCCGCTGGGCCGCGACATCTTCAGCCGCATCCTCGCGGGCGCGCGCATCTCGCTGATGGCGGGCTTCCTGTCGGTGCTGGTCGGCGGCTTCGTCGGCACCGCCTTCGGCCTGCTCGCGGGCTACTACGAAGGCTGGTGGGACCGCATCGTGATGCGCATCTCGGACGTGCTGTTCGCCTTCCCCGGCATCCTGCTGGCGCTGGGCGTGGTCGCGATCCTCGGCAGCAGCATGACCAACGTGGTGGTGGCGGTGTCGGTGTTCAGCGTGCCGGCCTTCGCGCGGCTGGTGCGCGGCAACACGCTGGTGCTCAAGCAGCAGACCTACATCGAGGCCGAGCGCAGCATCGGCGCCTCGGACTGGACCATCGTCGTGCGCCACATCCTGCCGGGCACCATCTCCTCGATCGTGGTGTATTTCTCCATGCGCGTGGGCACCTCGATCATCACCGCGGCCAGCCTGTCCTTCCTCGGCATGGGCGCGCAGCCGCCCACGCCCGAATGGGGCGCGATGCTCAGCGAGGCGCGCGCCGACATGGTGACCTCGCCGCACGTGGCGCTGTTCCCCAGCCTCGCGATCTTCTTCACCGTGCTGGCCTTCAACCTGCTGGGCGACGCCCTGCGCGACGCGCTCGATCCGAAGATCGACCGCCAATGAACGCGAACGCCCTGCCCCGCATCGGCGGCCTGCGCCCCGGCCCGCGCGACGCGATCAGCGACGTCGCGGGCGTGACCGTGGGCCACCGCACGCTCGCCGAGGGCCCGGTGCAGACCGGCGTGACCGTGATCCGCCCGCATGCCGGCGACCCGTTCCGCGACAAGGTGCCGGCGGCCGCCGTGGTGCTCAACGGCTTCGGCAAGAGCGTCGGGCTCGTGCAGCTCGAGGAGCTCGGCGTGCTCGAGACGCCGATCGCGCTGACCAACACCTTCTCGGTCGGCACCGTGGCCGGCGCGCAGATCCGCGACTGCATCGCGCACAACCCCGAGACCGGGCGCTCGCTGCCGACCGTGAATCCGCTGGTGTTCGAGTGCAACGACGGCTTTCTCAACGACATCCAGCGGCTGGCCGTGGGCGAGGCCGACTACCAGCGCGCGCTGGCCGATGCCGGCGCGGATTTCGCGCAGGGTTCGGTGGGCGCGGGACGCGGCATGTCGAGCTTCCAGCTCAAGGGCGGCATCGGCAGTGCCTCGCGGCTGGTGCCGGTGGGAGCGGCTTTGCACACGGTGGGCACGCTGGTGCTCGCGAACTATGGGCGGCAGCCCGAGCTGCGGCTGGCGGGGCACGCGGTGGGCGCCCGCCTTGCAGCGCTCGTGGCCGACCGGGCCGTGGCGCAGGAGCCCGAGAAGGGCTCGATCATCGTCGTGGTCGCGACCGACGCGCCGCTCGATGCGCGCCAGCTGCACCGGCTCGCGCTGCGCGCGGGGGCCGGGCTGGCGCGTACCGGCTCGGTCTTCGGGCATGGCAGCGGCGACATCGTGCTGGCCTTCTCGACCGCCTACACCGTGCCCGACCGCGCCGAACGCGCGATGCCGGCCGTGGCGATGCTGCACGAGACGCAGCTCGACGGGCTGTTCCAGGCGGCGGCCGACGGGACCGAGCAGGCGATCCTGCATGCGCTGTGGCGGGCCAAGTCGGTGACCGGGCGCGACGGGCATCATCGGACCGCGTTGAGCGAGCTGCTGTCGCCTTCCCTCTTTTTCTGATTTTTCTCTTTTGCCGGGTGCCCTCATGAAAGTGCTGATCTCCACCGATATCGAAGGCGTTGCGGGGGTCTATCACCCCGAGCAGACGCGGCAAGGCAATCCCGAATACGAACGCGCCCGACTGCTGATGGCGCACGAAGCCAATGCGGCGATCGCGGGGGCCTTCGATGCGGGGGCCGACGAGGTGCTGGTGAACGACTCGCACGGGGGGTTTCGCAACATGCCGCCCGATGTGCTCGATCCTCGGGCGCGCGTGGTGCAAGGGAAGCCGCGCTATCTGAGCATGGTGGCGGGGGTGGAGGAAGACGGGGTCGAAGCGGTCTGCATGGTGGGCTACCACTCGCGGGCGCAGGGGCGCGGGATCCTGGCGCACACGATCAACAGCTTTGCCTTTGCGGGCATCTCGCTCGGCGGGCAGGAGCTGGGCGAGGCTGGGCTTTATGGGGCGCTGGCTGGGGAATATGGGGTGCCGGTGGTGATGGGCAGTGGGGACGATGTGTTCATTGCAGAGAATCGTGGCTTGTTTCCTCAGGCTGTGTTCGTGGAGACGAAGAAGGCTACTGGGAATACCAGTGGGGTTTCTTTGTCGCCCGAGAGGGCTCGTGAAGCGATTCGGGCTGGGGTTCAAGTCGCGCTGTCTTCACGGGTCAAGGTTCTTCCGCTGGTGTTCGAGGGGCCGCAGACTGTGACTTTGAGGGCGCAGACTGCGGCGCTGGCGGATCTGTTTTGCCAGTGGCCGGGGTTTGAGCGGGTCGATGGAGTAACCCTGCGTTTCTTGGCTCCTGACGTCGAGGCTGCTGTTCGGATGTTGAACTGCTGCTCGGCGATGTCTTCGATGTTGCGCTGAGATTTGATCTTTCTTTTCTCTGCTTAGGCCGTAGGCCGGGTCTCGCCCCGGCGGGCGACTTACTTTTCTTGTCTCGCCAAGAAAAGTAAGCAAAAGAAGGCGACCCCGCTGTCTGTGTCCCTCCGCTTCGCTACGGGCAACCTGCGGTGCTCGGAGAAAGCGGGGGTCCGCAGAACTCGCTTCGCTCAGACAGCTGCGGCCCTTATCCCGCTTTCTCCTGCGCTCCTCGGCACAGCCAGAGGGGATGAGGGTCAACGCGCCATGGCGCGCCCTTGTGTGGGGTGCTGGGATTCGTAGGCCCTGGATCTTTCACCAAGGCCGAGCAACGCGAAGGCCCGTTGGGTCTTGGTGGCCGAGCGCAGCGATGGCCCGAACCACTCCCCTCTGGCTGCGCCGAGGAGCGCAGCGTTTCGCGGATAAGGGCTCGCAGCTGTCTGAGCGCAGCGCAGCGGAGCGAGTTCTGCGAGACCCCGCGAAACGCGAGCACCGCAGGTTGCCCGTAGCGAAGCGGAGGGTCGCAGACAGTGGGTCGCCTTTTCTTTGGTTACTTTCTTTTGGCGAAGCAAAAGAAAGTGACTCGCCCGCCGGGGCGAGACCCGGCCACAGCCTAAAAACAGAACACAACCCCAACCCAAGCCCCACCCCAAAGGCTTCCTAAAATCACCCCTCCCCCCGCACCCGCCCTTATCCAGAATAAGCATCCAACCGCCCGCAAACCCGCATGAACACTGGCGAATAAGCTTATCCGCATAAGGCGCGAACCAAAAAATAGTTTGGTTCCATAAGGCACGCTTTCAGAATCCCGGCTTCTTGCTGGCGCGCTGGACGCACCGCACTTCAAGACAAGACTCACGCACGATGTACCAATACACAGACTTCGACCGCCAGTTCGTTCATCAACGAGCCGCCCAATTCCGCGACCAGCTCGAGCGCTGGCAAAAGGGCCGCCTCCACGAAGACGAGTTCCGTCCCCTGCGCCTGCAGAACGGCTGGTACGTGCAGCGCTACGCCCCGATGCTGCGCGTGGCCGTGCCCTACGGCGAACTCTCGAGCCGGCAGGTGCGCGTGCTCGCGAAGATCGCCCGCGAGTACGACGAGCCCGAGGCCGAGGTCTACAAGAAGGCCATCGAGACCCAGGGCCAGCTCGGCAGCCAGAAGCTGCCCACCCACTACGCCCACTTCTCGACCCGCCAGAACGTCCAGTTCAACTGGATCCCGCTCGCCAAGTCGGCCGACGTGATGGACCTGCTGGCCTCGGTCGACATGCACGGCATCCAGACCAGCGGCAACTGCATCCGCAACATCACCAGCGACGAACGCGCCGGCATCGCGATCGACGAGGTGGCCGATCCGCGCCCCTACGCCGAAATCATGCGCCAGTGGAGCACGCTGCATCCCGAGTTCGCGTTCCTGCCGCGCAAGTTCAAGATCGCGATCACGGGCGCCGACGAGGACCGCGCGGCCACGGGCTGGCACGACGTGGGCCTGAAGCTGGTGAAGAACGAGGCCGGCGAGATCGGCTTCCGCGTGCAGGTGGGCGGCGGCATGGGCCGCACGCCGATCGTGGGCACGGTGCTGCGCGAGTTCCTGCCGTGGCAGCAGATCATGAACTACCTCGAGGCCGTGATCCGGGTCTACAACCGCTATGGCCGCCGCGACAACATCTACAAAGCACGCATCAAGATCCTGGTGAAGGCCGAAGGCCAGCGCTACATCGACGACGTCGATGCCGAGTACAAGCAGATCCTCGAGCACGACGGCGCGCCGCACACCATCACGCAGGAAGAGTTCGACCGCGTGGCCGCCTCCTTCGTGCCGCCTGAACTGGCCACCCGCGTGCTGCAGAGCGCCGAGAAGACCGACGCCGAGCTGCGCGCCCATGCCGCCGAGGACGTGCAGTTCGCACGCTGGCTCGCGCGCAACGTGGCGCCGCACAAGAACCCGGCCCTGCGCGCGGTCACGCTGTCGTTCAAGCGCCTGAAGCAGGCGCCCGGCGATGCCTCGGCCGACCAGCTCGACACGCTCGCGCAACTGGCCGACCGCTTCTCGGCCGGCGAAGCCCGCGTGACGCACGACCAGAACGTGGTGCTGCCCTGGGTGCACGCCGAAGACCTGCATGCGCTGTGGCTCGCCGCCCGCGCGGCCGGCTTCGCGAGCGCCAACGTGCACCTGCTGACCGACATGATCGCCTGCCCCGGCGGCGACTTCTGCGCGCTGGCCAATGCGCGCTCGATCCCGATCGCCGAGGCGATCACCGAGCGCTACCAGGACCTCGACGAGCTCGACGACATCGGCGAGATCGACCTGCACATCAGCGGCTGCATCAACTCCTGCGGCCACCACCACAGCGGCCACATCGGCATCCTGGGCGTCGACAAGGACGGCAAGGAGTGGTACCAGGTCACGCTCGGCGGCTCCGACGGCTCGGCCCTCAGCGGCGCGCCGCAGGCCGGCAAGGTGGTCGGCCCCTCGTTCTCGGCGGCCGAAGTGCCCGGCGTGATCGAGGCCGTGCTCACGACCTACCGCGACACGCGCGAGAACGGCGAGAACTTCATCGACACGCTGCGCCGCGTGGGACCCGACCCGTTCAAGGCCGCGGCCAACGGTGCGCGTTTCAAGGTGGAGGAAGCAGCATGAACAAGACCCTGAACATCCTGGCGGCCGAAGAACACGTGGACGACGGCGACCCGAAGGTGCTGCAACTGGCGAACGACGCCGATCCGCTCGCGATCGAGGTCTGCCTGTCGGACATCGAGCGCATCGACCTGCACTTCCCGAAGTTCACCGACGGCCGCGCCTACAGCCAGGCCTTCCTGCTGCGCCGCCGCCTGGGCTTCAAGGGCGACATCCGCGCCACCGGCGACGTGCTGATCGACCAGCTGGTGCAGATGGAACGCACCGGCTTCTCGAGCGCCGTGCTCAAGGAAGGCGTGGACGCCTCCGACGCGCAGCGCCAGTTCGACCGCTTCTCGGCCTTCTACCAGGGCGACGCGGTGCAGACCGCGCCGCACTTCGCGGCCGGCAACTGAGTTCCCACAGCAAAGCCTGATTCATCCATGAGCATCGACCTCGCACGCATCAACACCGAACTCGGCCGCAACGCCGAAGGCCTGGTGGACTGGGCCATCGGCCTGGGCCAGAACGCGATCGTCACCACCAATTTCCGGCCCTTCGAGGCCGTGATCCTGCACATGGTGACGCGCGCCAAGCGCGACGTGCCGGTGATCTGGATGGACAACGGCTACAACACCGAGGCCACCTACCGCTTCGCCGACGAGGTGACCAAGCAGCTGGGCCTGGACCTGCACATCTACCTGCCGCGCCGCTCGCGCGCGCACCGCGAGGCCGTCGACGGCCCGACGCCGGCACTCGACGACCCGCGCCACGCCGCCTTCACCGAGGAGGTGAAGCTCGAGCCCTTCGCGCGCGCCCTGCGCGAAACGGCGCCCAAGGTCTGGTTCACCGCGCTGCGCGCCACCGACACGGCCGTGCGCGCGCAGATGGAGCCGGTCAGCATCAACCCCGACGGCCTGATCAAGGTCGCGCCGCTCTTGCACTGGTCGTCCAAGGACCTCTACACCTACTGCGAGGCGCACGGCCTGCCGAACAACTTCGACTACGTGGACCCGACCAAGGGCGAGGACAACCGCGAATGCGGCCTGCACCTCTCGCATTGAACGCACGCTCCACCGACTCCGAATCTCCAGCGCCCCACCCGATGAACGCCCGTACCGAATCCGATCTGCTGCTGCCGCCCGCGCACCTGTCCAACACGCACCTCGATGCGCTGGAAGAAGAAACCATCTTCATCCTGCGCGAAGTGGCCGCGGCCTTCGAGCGCCCCGCGCTGCTGTTCTCGGGCGGCAAGGATTCGCTGGTGCTGCTGAAGTGCGCCGAGAAGGCCTTCGGCGTCGGCCGCCTGCCCTATCCGCTGCTGATGATCGACACCGGCCACAACTTCCCCGAAGTGACCGACTACCGCGACCAGCGCGCCAAGGAACTGGGCGCCGAGCTGATCGTGCGCAGCGTCGAGGACTCGATGAAGCGCGGCACGGTGCGCCTCGCGCACCCGGGCGAATCGCGCAACGCGCACCAGTCGGTGACCCTGCTCGAGGCGATCGAGGAATTCCGTTTCGACGCGCTGATCGGCGGCGCGCGCCGCGACGAAGAGAAGGCCCGCGCCAAGGAGCGCATCTTCTCGCACCGCGACAGCTTCGGCCAATGGCAGCCCAAGGACCAGCGCCCCGAGCTCTGGACCCTGTTCAACACCCGCCTGGCACCGGGCGAGCACTTCCGCGTGTTCCCGATCTCGAACTGGACCGAACTCGACGTCTGGCAGTACATCGAGCGCGAGCATGTCGGCCTGCCCTCGATCTACTACACGCACAAGCGCGAGGTGGTCGAGCGCCGCGGCCTGCTGGTGCCGGTGACCGAACTGACCCCGCCGCGCGACGGCGAAACCGTGCAGGTGCGCGACGTGCGCTTCCGCACCGTGGGCGACATCACGACCACCTGCCCGGTCGAGAGCCTCGCGGCCGACGCGGGCGACGTGGTGCTCGAGACGCTGTCGGTCGATGTCAGCGAACGCGGCGCCACCCGGATGGACGACATGACGTCCGAAGCTTCGATGGAAAAACGCAAGAAAGACGGTTATTTCTGACCCACCCCCGTCCCTCGCTCACTTCGTGTAGCTCGACTCCCCCCTCAAGGGGGCGACACCAGCGGCCCGGCAAAGCCGGTTCCGCGGTGTCTCCCGAAAGAAACCCATGACCGCCACCACGCTTCCACCCGAAATCACAGCCGACACCGGCACCGCGCTGCGCTTCATCACCTGCGGCTCGGTCGATGACGGCAAGAGCACGCTGATCGGCCGCCTGCTGGTCGACAGCAAGACCGTGCTGCAGGACCAGCTCGCTGGCGTGCAGCGCGGCGGCGAGACCGACCTCGCGCTGCTGACCGACGGCCTGTCGGCCGAGCGCGAGCAAGGCATCACGATCGACGTGGCCTACCGCTACTTCTCGACCGCCAAGCGCAAGTTCATCATCGGCGACGCACCGGGCCACGAGCAGTACACGCGCAACATGGTGACGGCCGCCTCGGCCGCCGACGCCGCCGTGGTGCTGGTCGATGCCACCAAGCTGGCCTGGGCCGCCGAGGTGGAGGACGGCACCGTGGTCAAGCGCGAGCTGCTGCCGCAGACGCGCCGCCACACGCTGCTGACGCACCTGCTGCGCGTGCAGTCGATCGTGTTCGCGGTCAACAAGCTCGACGCCATCGCCGATGCCGGCCTGGCCTTCGAACGCATCTCGGCCGCGCTCAACGCCTTCGCCGAAGCCGCGGGCGTGCAGGTGGCCGCGATCGTGCCGATCTCGGCGCTCAAGGGCTGGAACGTGGCCACCCGCCATGCCGACTGGGTCGGCTACGAGGGCCCGAGCCTGCTCGAGCTGCTCGAACAGTTGCCGGTGACGGCGCAGGACGAATCGGTGCCCTTCGCCTTCCCGGTGCAATGGGTCGAGAAGTTCTCGTCCTCGGCCGATACCTCGCAGGGCCGCCGCGTGTTCTGGGGCCGCGTGGCCTCGGGCCATGTCGAGCCGGGCCAGCGCGTGACCGTGCTGCCGAGCAACCAGACCGCCACCGTGGCCCAGGTGCTGAGCCACGCGCGCCAGCCGAAGACCGTGCATGCGGGCCACAGCGCCGGCATCGTGCTCGACCGCGAGGTCGACGTGTCGCGCGGCGACTGGCTGCTGGCGCCCGAGGCCTTCGAGCCGGTGCGCGAGATCACCGCCACCGTGGCCTGGCTCGACGACGAGCCGCTGGTCGCGGGCCGCGTCTACTGGGCGCTGCAGGGGCATCGCTGGGTCAAGGCCAAGGTCGCGCGCATCGTCGACCGGGTCAACATCACGACGCTCGAATCCGAGCCCGCGACCCAGCTCGAGGCCAATGCCATCGGCGACGTGGTGCTCGCGCTGCAGCAGCCGCTGGCCGTGCTGCCGTTCACGCGCTCGCGCACGCTGGGCTCGCTGGTGCTGGTCGATACGGCCTCGCATCGCACCTCGGCGGCCGTGCTCGTGCGGCCGAGCGCCGCAAAGGCCTAAAATCAAGGGTTTTTCCCGACCACAGACCGCATACAACGCCAAATGACCCACGTCGTCTCCGAAGCCTGCATCCGTTGCAAATACACCGACTGCGTGGACGTTTGCCCCGTCGACTGCTTCCGCGAAGGTCCCAACATGCTGGTGATCGACCCGGACGAATGCATCGACTGCGCGGTCTGCATTCCCGAGTGCCCGGCCAACGCCATCTTCGCCGAGGAAGACCTGCCGGCCGACCAGATCGCCTTCATCAAGCTCAATGCCGAGCTGGCCCAGGCCGACGGCTGGAAGAGCATCACCAAGCGCAAGCCCGCCCTGCCCGACGCCGACGAGTGGAAGGACAAGACGGGCAAGATCTCGGAGCTGGTGCGCTGAGCCAGTCCCCCGCCCCCATCGAGACCGACGCCCTGATCATCGGCGCCGGCCCGGTGGGGCTGTTCCAGGCCTTCCAGCTCGGCCTGCTCGAGATCTCCTGCCACATCGTCGATGCGCTGCCCGCCGCGGGCGGCCAGTGCGTGGCGCTGTACGGCCACAAGCCGATCTACGACATTCCCGGCACGCCGGTGACCAGCGGGCGCGAGCTCGCGCAGTCGCTGCTGGCGCAGGTGGCGCCGTTCAAGCCGGTCTTCCATTTCGGCGAGCAGGTCGCCACGCTCGAGCGCCAGGCCGACCAGCGGCTGCTGCTGGGCACCTCGGCCGGCCGCCGCTTCCTCGCGAAGACGGTGTTCATCGCGGCCGGCGTCGGCGCCTTCGTGCCCAAGCGCATCGCGCTGGACGACATCGGCCGCTTCGAGGGCCAATCGCTGTTCTATCACCCCGACTCGCTCGACCGCTTCGCGGGCCAGGCCGTGGTGGTCAATGGCGGCGACGACACGGCGCTCGAAACCGCGATCGCGCTGACCGCCATCGCCAGGCAGGTCACGCTGGTGCATCGGCGCGACGGCTTCCAGGCCGACGAGGCCACGGTGGCCGCGATGCGCGCGCTGGTGGCCGAGGGCCGGCTGGGCTTCCAGGTCGGCCAGCCCAGCGGCTTCGACGGCCAGACGCTGCGCATCGCCACGCCCGATGCCAGCACGGTCGAGCTGCCGCTCGATGCGCTGGTCGCCTGCCTGGGCATCTCGCCGCGCCTCGGGCCGATCGCCGACTGGGGCTTCGAGCTCGAGCGCAAGCAGGTGCCGGTCGACACCGAGAAGTACCAGACGCGCGAAGCGGGCGTGTTCGCGGTCGGCGACATCAACACCTACCCGGGCAAGAAGAAGCTGATCGTCTGCGGCTTCCACGAGGCCACGCTGGCCGCATGGGGCGCCGCGGCGATCGTGTTCCCCGGGAAGGCGATCCCGCTGCAGTACACGACCACCAGCACCCGGCTGCACGAGCTGCTGGGCGTGGCCGGCAAGGCCTGAGCCGCGTTCAGCCCAGAGCGGGCAGCAGCGCGCGGTACTCGGCGATGAAGCCGCCGATGGCCCCCACGTAGCGTTCGATGTCGGCGTCGCCGAGCGGCAGCGACAGCACCACGAAGCCGCGCGGCGAGGTGTAGATGCCCGCGTTCAGCAGGTGGAAGAACAGCAGCTGGCGCAGCCGCCCATCGACCGCCGCAAGATCGGCCACGCGCCGCACCTCGCCCTGCAGGAAATGCGCGTTCATCAGCGAACCCACGCCCGTGAACTGCAGCGCCACGCCCTCCTTCGCGCCCAGCGCGTTGAGCCGCGCGCGCATCGCCTCGCCGCGCTCGGCCAGCGCGCCGGCCGCCTCGGGCGTGAACAGCTGCGTGAGGCCCGCCTGGCCGGCCGCCATGGTCATCACGTTGTTGTTGAAGGTGCCCGAGTGCGCGAGCGCGCCGGTGCGCGGGTCGAACTGCGCCATCACGTCGGCGCGGCCGCCGAAGGCGCCGAAGGACATGCCGCCACCGATGTACTTGCCCAGGGTCGTGAGGTCGGCGCGGATGCCCAGCTCGTTGGCCAGCCCGCGCGGGCCCAGCCGCGAGGTCATGACCTCGTCGAAGATCAGCAGCGCGCCGGCCGCCGTGGCCGCCTCGCGCAGCGCCTGCAGGAAATCGGGCTGCCCCGGGATGCAGCCGGCCGCGCCCTGCATCGGCTCGACCAGCACGGCCGCGATCTGCGAGGCCTGCTCGGCGATGCGGGAGCGCGCCGTCTCGGCGTCGTTGTAGGGCAGCACGAGGAAGTCGAAGGGCACGGTGGTGGGCAAGGGCTGGTCGCCGAAGCCCAGCACGCCACCGTGGTAGCCGCCCGAGAACACCACGATGCGGCGCCGCCCCGTGAAGTGCAGCGCGGCCGTGAGCGCCATCAGGTTGGCCTCGGTGCCCGAGTTGGTGAAGCGCAGTCGTTCGACCTGCGGGAAGCGCTCGCGGATGGTCCGCGCCAGCCGGCCCTCGAGCAGGTTGTGGCCCGTGAGGTTGACGCCGCCCTGCATCGCCTCGATCACGGCCTCGCGGATCTCGGGCGCCGAGTGGCCGTAGACGCCGGCCGTGTACTCGGCGATGAAGTCGGCGTAGCGGTGGCCGTCGGCATCCCACAGCGCGGCCCCCTCGCCGCGCGCGATGGTCAGCGGGAACGGCGCGTAGAACAGCACCGAGCGCGTGTTGCCGCCGGGCATGGACTCGACATTGGCCTCGAACTGGCGCCGGCTGGCGGGGTTGGCCTCGGCGAAACGGCGGTGCGCCTCGGCCAGGGCGTGGTCGATGGGGGCAAGGGTCATGGCGGCTCCTGGAAAGGGTTGGACGGCTGGAATTGACGCTTGGCTCAGCGTTAATTGTTCGATGCTCAATTTTTCGATGTTTATACAATCAATTCACCGACCGAACAATGGCACCCACCCGATGACCACCGCGCGCAAGAAAGCCGCTCCCCCGCCCCGCACCGCCGGCCGACCCGCGGGCGGCGCCGCGCTGACCAAGGGCCGGATCGCCGAGGTCGCGCTGGCGCTGATCGACGAGGCCGGCCTCGGCGCCTTCAGCCTGCGCGAGGTGGCGGCACGGCTCGGCGTCTACCCGGCCACGGTGCACTGGCACGTGAGCTCGCGCGAGGCGCTGCTGGCCGAAGTCGCGGCCACGGTCATGGCCGACGTGGCGCCGCCCGCCGATGCCGCGCAGCCGGGCTGGCAGGCCTGGATCGCCGAGCTGTTCCGCCGCTGCCGCGCGGCCGTGCGTCGCCATCCCAACGTCGCGCAGCTGCTGGGCGCGCAGCTGGTTTCCAACGGCAGCCTGCCGACCGCGCTGGTCGAGGGCGTGCTCACGGCGCTGACCGAGGCCGGCTTCGAGGGCGAGCCGCTGCGCGAGGCCTACAACTGCACGATCGCTGCGATGCTGGGCTTCCTCACGATGGAGTTCTCGCCGCTGCCCTCGGACAACACGCAGACCTGGGCCGAGGAGCTGCGCGAGCGCGTCCACACCATCCGCCCGCTCGACCACCCGGTACTCTCGCGCAACCTGCCGCTGCTGGCCAACCGCGCCTTCATCGTGCGCTGGGACAACGGCAGCACGGTGCCGCTGGACAGCAGCTTCGAGCGCCACGTCCAGATGACCATCGACGGGCTCGAAGCCTTCGCGCGGCGCGTCAGGCCGACGTAGGCACGGGCATCGGCACCGCATCGGCCTCGCGCCCGATGCGCAGCAGCGCGTCCTTGAGCCACAGCACGCCGGCGTCGGAATTCGAGCGCCGGTTCCAGCACACGACCGAGCGGTAGCCCTGCAGCTCGAAGGGCAGCGGATGCACCGCGAGCAGCGCGTCGAAGCGCGCGGCCACGCGCAGCGGCATCACGGCCACGTGGTCGGTCTGCGCCAGCAGGTCGACGATCTGGCCGAAGCTGGTCATGGCCACGCTCATGCTGCGCTGGCGGCCCTGGCGCGCGAGCACCTGGTCGATCAGGTCGTCGAGCGCCGAGCTGCCGTAGCCCAGGAACACGTGCGGCGCGGCGCAGAAGTCGTCGAGCGAGGCGGCCTCGCCCATGGTCGGATGGCCGCGGCGCACCGCGACCACGTAGCGGTCCTCGTAGAGCAGCGCCGACTCGCAGTCGCTCGGCGGCTGCAGCCGCGGCAGCACGGCGACGTCGAAATCGCCCTTGCGCAGCCGCTCGGTCAGCGTGAGGAAGGAGCTGGTCTCCCAGTACAGCCGCACGCGCGAACCGCAGGCCACGAGCTCGTTGGCCAGCCGCGGCAGCAGCAGGTGGCTCGCGTAGTCGCCGCCCGAGATGCGGAAGATGCGCTGCGAATGCTCGGGCTGGAAGCGGTCGTCGGGCTCGAGCATGGCCGACAGGTCGGCCAGCACGCGCTCGACCTGGCCCGCCAGCGCCGTGGCGCGCGCGGTGGGCTGCACGCCGTGCGCGGTGCGCGTGAACAGCGGGTCGTCGAAGGTCTCGCGCAGCCGGTTGAGCGAGGCGCTCACCGCGGGCTGGCTCAGGAACAGGCGCGTCGCCGCGCGCGACACGCTGCGCTCGCGCATCAGCGCATCGAAGGTCCGCAGCATGCCGACGTCCAGGCTGCGGATATCACGTCGGGCCATATCTCATATCCAAAGCTTCGAATTGCCCGGGGCACGGGCGGTACTTATCGTCGGGTCCACAAGTACAGCACGACCTGGAGACACGATGAATCCGTTGCGACCCCAGCCGACGCGCCGACGCGCGCTCGGCCTTCTCGGCGCCGTCATGGCCGGCGCCGCCGGCCCGGCCTTCGCGCAGGCCAGCGCGCCGAACTTCCCGACCCGCGTGGTGCGCATCATCCCCTTCGGCTCGGGCGGCGGGCCGATGGACTCGATCGCGCGCATCTACGCCGAGAAGCTCAAGGCACGCTGGAACCAGCCGGTGATCGTCGAGCCCCGGCCCGGCGCCAGCGGCACCATCGCGGCCGACGCGGTTGCCAAGGCGGCGCCCGATGGCTACACGGTGCTGCTGACGCTGCCGCTCACGCACATCAACAACGTGGTGCTGCAGCCGCGCCTGCCCTACGACCCGGTGAAGGACTTCGAACCGCTGTCGCAGCTCGCGACCGGCGGGCCGATGCTGATCGCGCGTGCCTCGGCGCCGTTCTCGAACGTGCGCGAGTTCGTCGCCTACGCCAAGGCGCACCGCGGCATCAGCTACGGCACCTGGGGCAACGGCTCGAACGCCCACCTGTTCGGCGAGCTGCTCGCGCGCCAGGCCGGCATCGACCTGATCCACGTGCCCTACAAGGCCGAGGCGGCCGCGCACAACGACCTGTTCGGCGAGGCGCTGGGCGTGGCCTGGGCCAACCCGGCCACCGCGCGCGGGCTGGCGCAGGCCGGCCGCATCAAGGTGCTGGGCATCACCGGAAAGCGCCGCGTGCGCTCGATGCCCGAGGTGCCGACCTTCGCCGAGCAGGGCTTCGCGGGCTTCGACCTCGACAGCTGGATCGGCGTCTACGCGCCCGCGAAGACGCCGCAGCCGGTGCTCGACGAATGGGTCGCCGCGCTGCAGGCAGTCACGCGCCAGCCCGACGTGCAGGAGCGGCTGGCCGGCTTCGGCTTCGAGCCGCTGGGCAGCACGCCGGCCGAGTTCCGCGCCGGCCAGAAAGCCGATTTCCCCCGTGTCGCGGACCTGATCAAGGCCGCAGGAGTCACCCCCGAATGAGCACCGTCCTTCCCCCCTCCTCTTCCTCTTCCGCGTCCGGCTGGCAGCCGGTCGCCTTCGACACCGGCACCGCCTACGGCCGCAAGCCGCCGAGCCACAAGGCCGAGCTGACCGAGGTCGGCGCCGGCACGCCGATGGGCGAGCTGCTGCGGCGCTACTGGCATCCGATCGGGCTGGCCGCCGATGCCACCGACACGCCGCGCCAGGTGCGCGTGCTCGGCGAGGACCTGATCCTGTTCCGCGACAAGGGCAGCCGGCCCGGCCTGGTGCACTGGCGCTGCGCCCACCGCGGCGCCTCGCTCTACTACGGCCGCGTGGAGGAAGGCGGCATCCGCTGCTGCTACCACGGCTGGATGTTCGACGTGCAGGGCCACTGCGTCGACCAGCCCTGCGAGCCCGAGAACGGCGCGCGCACGCGCGGCCGCGTGCGCCAGCCCTGGTACCCGGTCGAGGAGCGCTACGGCCTGGTCTGGGCCTACCTCGGCCCGGCCGAGAAGAAGCCGGTGCTGCCGCGCTACGACTGCCTGGAGGTGCTCGACGGGGGCGAGACGCTCGAGGCCGACGACAACAGCATCGGCGGCGGCGGGCCGCGGATCATTCCCTGCAACTGGCTGCAGCACTACGAGAACGTGGCCGACCCCTTCCACGTGCCGGTGCTGCACGGCAGCTTCAGCGGCACCCAGTTCGTGGCGCTGATGGGCCAGATGCCCGAGGTGAACTTCGAGAGCACCGAGACCGGCGTGATGATCACCTCGATCCGCCGCCTCGAGGACGGCCGCGTGTTCCGCCGCGTGGCCGGGCCGGTGCTGCCGACCCTGCGCGTGGTGCCGAACCCGCGCGTGGCGGCCTATGGCCGGGTCGAATCGATCGGCTGGGTGCTGCCGATCGACGACCACAGCTTCCGCATCTACACCGTGGGCCGGGTGAAGGAGCCCGGCGATCTCGCTCGGGTGCGCTCGCGCCTCAACGGCAAGCTGTGGGAGGAGCTCAGCGAGGAGGAGCACCGCCGCTTTCCCGGCGACTACGAGGCCCAGGTGAGCCAGGGCGCGATCACCGCGCATTCGGAGGAGCACCTGGCGAGCTCCGACCGCGGCATCGTGATGCTGCGCCGGCTGCTGCAGCGCCAGCTCGACGCGCTGCGCGAAGGCCGCGACCCGGCCGGCGTGAGCTTCGATGCCGAGGCGCCGCCGGTGCGCTTCGAGGCCGGCAACTTCCTGCAGGGCGAATGAGCGCGGCCATCGAACGCATCGCGGTGCGCGTCGCGCGCAAGACGATCGAGGCCGAGGGCATCGCGGGCTTCCGGCTCGAGGCGGTCGACGGCGGCGCGCTGCCGCCCTTCGAGGCCGGCGCGCACATCGAGCTGCTGCTGCCCGGCGGCCTGGTGCGGCCCTACTCGCTGTGCAACCCGCCCGCGCAAGCGCCCGGCCACTACGAGATCGGCGTGCTGCGCGAGGCGGCATCGCGCGGCGGCTCACGCGCGCTGCACGAGGCGGTGGCCGAAGGCACGCTGCTGCAGGTCGGTACGCCGCGCAATCTGTTCGCGCTCGATGAAGGGGCCGATCACAGCCTGCTGCTGGCCGGCGGCATCGGCATCACGCCGCTGCTCGCGATGGCGCACCGGCTCGCGGCGCTGGGCCGCGACTTCGCGCTGCACTGCTGCAGCCGCAGCGCGGCGCGCGCGGCCTATCGCGCGCGGCTGCGGGCGGCGGCCTTCGCCGAGCGGGTGTTCTTCCACCACGACGACGGCCCGCCCGCGCAGCGCATCGACCTGGCCGCCACCATCGGCGAACCGGCGCCCGGGCGCCATCTCTACGTCTGCGGGCCGAAAGGCTTCATCGAGGCGGTGCGCGCCACGGCCCGCACGCAGGGCTGGCCCGAGGCGCGCGTGCATTTCGAATGCTTCGCGGGCGCGCTGCCACCCGTCGAAGAGGCCGGCAGCTTCGAGGTGCAGTTGCGCAGCAGCGGCCGCGTGGTGCGCGTGCCGGCCGCGCTCAGCGTGGTGGACGCGCTCGCGGCCGAGGGCATCGAGATCCCGGTGTCCTGCGCCCAGGGCGTCTGCGGCACCTGCCTCACGCGCGTGCTCGAGGGCGAGGTCGCGCACCACGACCTCTTTCTCACGCCCGCAGAGCAGGCCGCGAACGACCAGTTCCTGCCCTGCTGCTCGCGTGCGCGTTCGCCGCGGCTGGTGCTCGATCTCTAGGGCGCCTCGTTCTCCTCGAGCAGTTCGTAGAGCACCATGCGCGTCTGCCGGCCGCGCAGCGCCACCTGCTCCTCGATGCGGCGCGTGGGCAGCCGCCCGTTCAGGCCCGCGTGGGTAGCTTCGGACATCAGCGTGCGCGTGCCCAGCTCCTTGTTGCTGCCCTCGATGCGGCTCGCGGCGTTGATCACGTCGCCGAGCGCGGTGTAGGAGAGCCGGTCGCTGGACCCGAGCACGCCGGCGATCACCACGCCCGTGTGCATGCCAATGCGCGTGTGGAAGGGCTGCAACCCCTCGGCCTGCCAGCGGCGGTTGAGCTCGGCCATCTCGGCATGCAGCTCGCGTGCCGCGAGGCAGGCGCGGTACTCGGCGTCGGGCAGGTCGAGCGGCGCGCCCCACAGCACCATGATGCCGTCGCCCATGTACTTGTCGACCACGCCGCCATGGCGCGCGAACACGCGCTGCGCGAGGTTGAAGTACTCGGTGAGCTGGCGCACCAGTAGGTCGGCCGGCAGCGATTCGGCGATGCTCGTGAAGCCCTCGACGTCGGTGAACATGGCGGTGATGCGGCGCGGCGACCCGCCGGGCGCCAGCGCGTGGCCCTCGGCCACGAGCTGGCGGATCAGATGCACCGGCACGAACTTGCTGAAGGCCCGCAGGCTGCGCGCGGAGTCGTCGAGCGCCTGGTTCAGGTGCTGGATCTCGAGCACGCGGCTGGGCTGCTGCGGCAGGTCGTCGAGCTCGAGCCGGCCGATGCGGCGCGCGGTCTGCGACAGCTTCTCGATCGGCGCGGTCACCAGCTTCGACAGCCGCAGCGAGATGAAGAGCGCGAACGCCAGGAAGGCCAGGGTCAGCAGCAGGCCCCAGCGCACCAGGCGCTCCACGCCGGCGAGCAGCGCGGCCTCGGGCTCCCAGCTGATCAGCTCCCAGCCCGTGGGGCCGATGCGCGAGGACTCGACCCGGTAGCGCTCGCCCGCATGGGTGACGACGAAGCTCTCGTCCTCCACGTTCTCCGAGATGCCGTGGGCCAGCATGTAGGCATGCACCGCGCCGAGCACGCCGCCCTCGGGCCATTGCAGCGCGCGCACGGGATCGGGATGGTCGCTGCGCGCGAGCACGTGGTGGTCGTCGCTCAGCAGCACGCTCTCGCCGGGACCACGGCTGCCGAACTGGCGCACCAGCGTCGACAGGTGGCCCAGCGACAGGTGGCCGACCACCACCATCGACTGCAGGTGCCGCCCCTCGTCGTCGAGCCGCTCGGCCGGCTGGGCGTAGCTCACGCCGAGCTCCTCGCCGTCGGCCAGGTGGAACGGTGGCGTCCACACCGGCGCCTTCCGCGCCAGCGCCTCGCGGTACCAGTCGCGCTCGGTGGCGTCGTGGTCGCTGCGGAATGACTCGATGCGCGTGGTCGCGAAGCGCTGGCGCGGATCGCCGCCCTCGATGTCGACCGAGCGCTTGTATTCCCAGGTCTCGGTGCTGAAGGCCGGGTCGCGCACCACCTGGCGGATCGCCGACACGGGATAGCGCTCGGCCATCAGCAGGTGGCCGTCGTCGCTGGCCACGCCGAGGCTGTCGAGCTCGGAGGCTTCCTCGAGCATGGTCCACAGCATCTCGGCGCTGCGCTCGCCGTCCTCGCCCAGCGGATGCAGGCTCGGCGAATCGCCGATGGCGTGCACCACCGCCTGGGTCTTGGCGAGGAAGGCCAGCACGTTGTCCTCGATGCGGTCGTGGCTCACCTTGTGCGCCGACTCGCCGACGCGCGACACCAGCCGCTGCGCGCCCCAGTAGCCCAGCGCCACCAGCAGCAGCGACTGGACCAGCGCGACGGCGCAGATGATGGTGCCGACGTCGACCCGGAAGCGGCGCAGGCGGGTCGCGGCCGGGGGCGGCCGGGTGGCCTCCTCGGAGGCCGCAGCGGTAGCAGCGTCTGCCATGTCATTCCCTTTCGGCGCGCTCGTGCGCGCCCTCGTTCGTTGTGGCGCGGATTGTCCCGGACTTCGCGGAATGCCCCCGGTACGCCGCGACGGGCCTAAAATGGCGGTTCGCTAGGGGTGTTGGGTCGGCTTGCCGTCCCGGCTGAGAAAGTCCCTTTGAACCTGATTGAGGTAAGCCCTACGCGCGCAAAGTAAACTGGCTCGCATGACGGCCAAGGTTTACAGCTACATGCGTTTCAGCGACGCCCGCCAAGCCGGCGGGGCGAGCTCGGAGCGCCAGGGCGCCTACGCCGCGGCGTGGGCCAAGGAACACGCCCTCCCCCTCGACGAGACGCTTTCAATGCGCGACGAGGGCCTCTCGGCCTTCCACGAGAAGCACGTGAAAAAAGGCGCACTGGGCGTCTTCCTGAAGGCCGTCGAAGATGGCCAGGTGCCCGCCGGCTCGTTCCTTGTCGTCGAAGGCCTCGACCGGCTCTCTCGAGCTGAACCGATCCAAGCGCAGGCCCAGCTGACAGCCATCATCTCGGCCGGCATATCGGTCGTGACGGCCAGCGACGGCAAGATCTACAGCCGCGATCGGCTGAAGGCCAATCCCATGGATCTCGTGTACAGCCTGCTGGTGATGATCCGCGCGCACGAAGAATCGGACACGAAGAGCAAGCGAGTGCGCGACGCTATCCGCCGGCAATGCCTCGGGTGGATCGCAGGCACGTACCGCGGGCTCATCCGCTATGGCAAAACGCCCGGCTGGCTGCGCGTCGTCGACGGCCATTGGGAGATCATCCCCGAGCGTGCCGAGGCGATCCGTGTTGCCGTGGACCTGTTTCGCCGCGGGATTGGCACGGGGCAGATCGCCAAAACGCTCCACGACGCCGGCATGTCGACGAGCGACGGGGCCCCGACTTCGGGACACCTGGTCCGTCTGCTGGCCAGCCCGGCGCTCAAGGGCGAAAAGCACCTGGTGCTCGAGCCTGACACGCACGTGCTCAAGAGCTACTACCCCGCCGTCATCGATGCAGACGTGTGGACCGAACTGCAGCAGCTGGCCGGCCTTCGCAGCAGGCAGCACGTGAAAGGCGAGATCCCTTCGTTGCTCACCGGCTTCGGGGTGACCGTGTGCGGCTATTGCGCCTCACCGCTGAAGAGCCAGACGATGGCGAACAAGCGCCGCATCGACGGCACTCTGGCCGACGGCCACCGCCGGCTGCAGTGCATCCGAGTGAACAGTGGTGAGAGCTGTGCGGTGAAGGGATCTTGCTCCTCGGCACCGATCGAGCGCGCCCTGATGCGCTACTGCTCGGACATGGTCAATCTTCAATCCCTTTACGACGGTGATCGCAGCGCGCTCCCTCGTAGCGAACTGGCGGTGGCGGCGGCCCGGCTGCGGGACATCGAGACGAAGCTCGAGCGCATCACCGAGGCATTGCTCGAGAGTGCCGACGGTGCGCCGGCGACGTTCATCCGACGCGCACGAGAGCTGGAAACCGATCGCGATCTCGCCCGCGATCGAGTCCGGCAGGCCGAGCGTGCATTGTCGGAAGCCGCGCGATCGGACCTCACCGGAGCCGATGAACGGTGGAAAGCCTTGATCGAAGGCGTCGACAGCCTCGACTACGAAGCGCGCATGCGTGCCCGCCAGCTCGTGGCCGACACCTTCGAAAAGATTGCCGTGTATCACCGTGGGATGCGGCCGGCTGATGATGACCGATTCATCGACCTGATCCTGCAGGCGAGAGGGGGCGGTGCTCCGCGCCTGCTGCGGATCAGCAAGAAGGGCGAGCCGCTCACCGCCGAAGAGGTCGAAGACGACTGAGCGGGGCGAGCCAGCCTATCCAGATCCCGCGCAACCAGGCGAGCCCGTAGAGCACGCTCAGGGCGAAGACGCCCCACTGGGCGCCCTGCCAGCTCGCGTACAGCCAAAACGGCGTGCCGGCGATACCGAACAAGCATGCCCACCGCCTGCGCGCTTCCCGGCCGTCCTGAGACAGCCAGGCGGCCACGAAGCCGAGTACCGCGATGGCAAGCTGCTCGAGCGGCATGTACTACTCCAACTCGTTGACCGGCCGCAGCCAGTCCACAGCAGCCTCTCCCGGCGGCATCGCTCGCAGCCTCGGATCCTGCGCCAGGTCGCGCGCCACATCTTCAAGCACCTCCGGGTCGACCGTGCGCCACTGCCGCTGCAGGCGATGGGCGCAGGCCTGGATCCAGAGCGTGTCGGAAGTAGCGAACATGGGCGAATACTACTGTATATTTAAACAGTGTCAATTCAGCCTGCGCATCACTACGAGGTCTTCCGCACCCGGCATGAAGGGCGAAAGCTGCCGTCCGAACAGGCTATCAAGCACACCCACAGAATCGGCGAGCTGTTCTACCGGCATCGCGTCTGGGATCCTCGGCCGGGGCGGAGCATCATGATCGCGATGCTCCTTCAGCCCGATGGCGAGACCTACGTCATCCCGCCACTCGATCGAGCGCGAGTGCGGGAGATCCGAGGCGGAACCCTGATCAGCGGCGTCGAGGTCATCGCGCGCGGCCATGGATCAAAAAACATCAAGTCCGACGACTACCCGCAGACCTGGTACTGCCGACCGGTCCGGGTGACAACCAGCGCATTCGAGGGGGACCCATCCCCCTTCGGCAACCCAGCAGAGGCACGGCGCCGAGCTCGCGAGCTCGAGCTCGAGGAGTCCCTGCACGCACGCGAGATCGGCGATACCCTGACGCGACAATCAAGCCGCAGACCAGAGCGGTTTACCGGAAAGCCGGACCGAAGCCCAGGCTACTTCTGACGCCCGGGCGACGTGCACAACCTCGGGAGCGAACATGTGCAGCAACTACGAGGCCGTGACTCGCGCCGATCGATTGCTCTCATTCTTCGACGCCAGGCGCGAAGGTGACGAGAAATCGATCATCGCTTTCCCGACCGACATGGCGCCGTTCATCCGGCTGGCCGAAGACGGGTCAGGCAACCGCCTGGTCAACGATGGACACTTCGGACTGGTTCCGACGTACGCGAAGGAAGTCAAGTACGGCCGGCGCACCTACAACGCTCGGTCTGAGACCGTGGCGAGCAAGCCCAGCTTCCGCAGTGCGTGGCGCATGGGCCAGCGCTGCATCGTCCCCGCCGAGGGAATCTACGAGCAGTACTACGAAACTGCCGACTCAGCTCCCGTGCGTTGGCGCATTCAGCAGCCCGGTGAGGTGCCGTTCGCGATCGCGGGCGTGTGGGAAAAGTACACCGAAACCGCGACAGGCAAAGAAGTCTTCAGCTTCGCGATGCTGACCGTCAATGCAGACGGCCACCCTGTCATGAGCAGGTTTCACAGGCCGGGCGACGAAAAAAGGATGGTGATTTTTCTCGACCCGCACGAGCAGGACGAGTGGTTGACCTGTCGCGTCGACCGGGCAACGAAGTTTTTCCGGCAATGGCATGGGCAACTCGACACGTTCCCGGCGCCGCTGCCGCCACGTGCGCCCACGCCAAAGAAGGCGGCAGCGAGGGATGCAAAGCCATTGGCGGATCCGACCGCGCAGCTTTGGGAGTTCGAAGACCCACCGCAATCGCACAAGCCCTCGCGCGCACCGAAAGCCACCGGGGCTTCGAGCGCCCCGCCGGCGCCGCCAAATCAACCAAGTCTGTTTGATTAGCCGCGTTTGTCCCAAGCCGCCCACTGCCACGTCTCGATAAAAGTCTGCAGAGCATCGCTGAGCTTGGGAAATGCCGGAGCGCAGCAATCCACGCGTCCAACTTTCAGTCGCCTCCCGGGGAAGCAACTGACACCAACTCAACGAGCAAAGAATTTTTGCGTGCCCCGCATCGGCCAGCAGCGATCATTAAGGTAGAGTGCGGTGCTTGACCGCACTCCGCTTGAGTTAATTTTATCTGAGGGCTGAATAATGGCCGACCTAAAGCTGGTGGAAATATCAAATTCGATTTCTCAATTAATCGAACTTATAAATAAGATCGCCGGGAACATGGGGCAACCTTATTCCGTATTTTCCGACACCGTCGCGGCACTCACAACCCTCAAAGAAACGATTGAAGAAGTTTCAAGCAATAAAAATCAACACTTCATTGGCGCCGAATACATCTCCTTGGATTACTTGCAGCAGAATCTAAAAAAAGATCAAGAAGAGCTCGCGAAACTTGAGCAGTCACCTGTTTTCTCAAGTCTGCATAGCTATATACAGTATCTTCCTGACAGATACAGTTTCCATAACAAGTATTGGAATCTTCTAATGCTTCTCGATGGCCCCGAAATACTTGAAGGCGACAGCGACGCCCTCTCAGGTACAGACACGACGCCCGGTGACAAATATCTCGAGGGAATTGCGCGCCGGAGCAAACGGTTGAACAACGCCATCGAAAAGGAAATTGACGCTTCGCAAACGAGGGTTCATCAACTGGAGTTGGACTATGCCGCGACCCTCACAGATCATACGATTGAAGCTAAATCTTCTCTAAAGGCCCTAGTCGATCTAATCAACCTCTATCGTGGCTATGAGAAAAATTTTGATGAAACGATTGGGAAATCCAATCGAATTCAATTGGAAAGTGCGTTTCAGAAAAAAGCAGATTCACTCAATGCACAAAAGTGGTGGTGGGGCGCAGGACTATTGGCGGCACTGGCATGTATGACATTGAACGCATATAAAATCCTTTCCGCACCTCCCGCAGACTTGACGTGGCAATTGCTAGTTTCGCGTGCGCTTCTGACGCTCCCATTGATTTGGGTAGCATGGTTCTGCGCGAAGCAATTTGGGTACACCTCTCGCCTGCAAGAAGATTACTCTTTCAAAGTCTCAACTGCTCGCTCCTATCTGGGATACAAAAGTGAGGCCGACATAAATGAACAGCTAAAAGCTAAGCTACTGGAATTGACGCTCACCACATTCTCCGAGAATCCGCTTCGAATCTACAAAATTCCAAGCGACGCGGGTACACCGCTACAGGAAATTGCGGAAGGCTTTGCGAAGTTGAGAAATTCGGTCAGCAGCGATTCACAAAAAGGCAACAAGTGATATTCACCCCGGATGAACCGAGTTTCCGAAAACTGCCCGCCTTCGTTGCCTCTCGCCTGAATCATTGGATGGTTAGCGCGCCGTAGGATCGCTCGCAGGCAATGCCGGCGATCCGGAGCCGGTCAGCATGCTCTGCCAAGACGCCCGCGCGCTCGTCAGCCCGGCGGAGCACGTCGGCCAGCACTCCGATGGCGTCGGCACCAGGGTCGCCCGGGCTTCTGGGGGCAGTGCAGGCACCCGCGCGGGCTCGACCGGCTGCGCTGGCGGCCGCGCTGCGCACGCCGTCAGCAGCAGCGCGAGCACCGCGCAGGTCGTCTTCCAGGGTCGTGATTCGGGCATGAGCATCGGTGGCCTCCTTCGTGACGGCCGCGGCGCGGCGCTGTTCTTCGGTGCGCTGCGCGCGCTCGGCCAAGCGCTGGCTTTCGGCATCGGTGGCGCGCTGGTCGGCCGCCGCCTGCTCGAGCCCTGCCACGCGCACGGTCTGAAGGCCCAGCAGCGCCATCAGTAGGCCGACCAGCATCAGTTTCCAGTTAGCGAGCAGCCAGGTCAGCGCAGCCACGGGCAGCTCCTTGCGCGGTGGCCTTGGCCGCCACACAGGCAGCACCAGCGTCCGTCGGCGGTCATGGGTATCGCGCCTTGGCCGAGTCGATGGCGCTGCGTGCGTCGCCGCCCAGGAACACCAGCAGCTCGGCCTCGCGCCGGCGCTGCAGGCCCTTCATGACCGAGCCGCCGGCCATATTCCACCGCGGGAACTGGCTGGCCGCGCCGGCGTAGTCGCCCGCGTTCAGCAGCCGGACCAGCGTCGAGGCGCTTAGCGCCGCGCGGCCAGCGTTGTAGAAGATCGAGACCAGCGCATCGAACTGACGCTGCGTCAGCGGCACCAGCACGGCCTTGCGCACCGCCGGCTCGAACTCCAGCGCCATCCGGCGCGCGAAGCGCTGATTGGCCTCATCCAGCGTGATGCTCAGGCCGTCGACCACATCCGGGCCGGTGTCGCCCCATCCGATGGTCCAGGGAGCGCCGCTCAGCCCTGCCGAGGGGCGCCCTGCCCGCTCGGCCTTGGCGCGAGGCGATGCGGGGTCAGGGTAGGCTCGCAGCCGAAGTTCTTCGTAGTAGTGGCAGATCTCGGTGCCGTCCGGGCCGAGGTGCAGGGATTCGTTCACGATCGTGCCCTCCTCGCCTTTAGCCGCTGCCAGAGCGCGCCGGCCCTGGCGCGCTGTCGGAGCACGTAGAGCTCGATGCGCTGCACGGGCGCCAACGACTCGAGCGCCAAAATGTCGGTGGCCTCGTCCGGCGCCACGTCGCCGGCCCACGCCCGCGCGCTGCATAGCAACACCACGACCAGGCTGTAGGCCAGCAGCACCATGCCCGGGCCCGGCCATTCGCCGACCAGCGGCAGCAGCACCATGCCCCACGCGATGGCCGACCAGACGGCGTACTCGACCACCACTGGCCACCGCGTGTTCTTGGGCATCGCATTGAGCCGACAGCCAGCGATCACGAAGATCGCGGCACTGGCGGGCCAGATGGCAAGGGCGTAGAGACGGGCGATGTCCCAGGTCATGGCGTGTCTCCCCTGCTGCCGCGCGCCAGGTCGATGGCCTTGAAAATGAACCGGACGATGGCCCGGAGCAGCTTGGGCCAGTCGTCACCGATGGCGCCGATCAAGAGCGCCACCGGCGTGATCAGCACGCGCTCGGTGAGCGAGCTGTAGTAGCTGCTGCCGATGCCGGCCAGGCTGACGGTGATCAGCACGGCCAGGCCGGCCACGCGGAGGAAGTACCAGAGCGCCGCGGCGCGCGAGGTCTTCTCGCGGCGCTTGAGCGCGAAGGATGCGCCGATGACCGAAGCCAGCACGATCACGATGTAGGGGCCGACCACCGCGGCCACGTTGGGCGCATAGACCAGGCCGGCGAGGAAGATGCCGAAGCCAACTGCATCGGTGACCGAAGGCTGTCCGTTCATCGCCGCCTCAAGCCACGTTGGCGACACACGCAGTCACCGCGGTGGCGTACTGCGCACGGCCAATAGTTTCGAAGTGCACGCGATCCGCGATCGTGTTCACCTTCGTGTTGTTGTTGGCCGAGAGATCGGGCGGCGAGCCCGTGTAGGGATAGACCCAGTCCTCGGAAATGAACGGCCAGACGCCGACCACGAAGAGATTCGAGTAGGTTCCCGACAGCGCGGCCACGTCCTTGATGCAGATCTCGACCCACGGAGCCGTCTCGGCCAGCCAGCGAGGATCATTCACGCTGTCTGCGCACCACGACGGCGCCGGGATGATCAAGATCTTCACGCTCGGCAGATCCGCCTTGATCGACTTCACCATGATCTCCAGGCCCAGCCGCATGAATTGCAGCCGCTCGGCCTGGCTGTATGTGCCACGGTCGAGGTTGATATCGTTCGTCGACATCGCGATCGTGATGATGTCCGGCGCGGACACGCTGTGCTGTGTGCGATACCAGCCGAAGTCGAAGATGTAGAAGTTTCCGGTCTTGTCGGGGTCGTCGGTGTACGAGAGTTCTTTCTCGGCTCCGGTGTTGCGGAAGCACCAGGTCGGCGTGTTCGTAGTGTCGGTGCCGGTCGCGAGCCGCAGGAAGGGATTGGCGAACTTCGTGGTGTCGGGCCCAGCCGGCGCCAGCGTGTGCGGCGTCGGCGTTCCGCTCACGTTCGACAAGTTGTCCTTGCCGATGAAGTTGCGGTAGGCCCAGAAACCGCGCCCTTCGCCACGCAGGCTGTTGGTGCTGGCCGAGAAGTAGGTCCCTACCGGCGTGACCGTGGCGCCTTGGGCGTCGATCTGGGTCTTGAGCTCGGTGACCATGCCCTCCTCTGTGAGCGAGTCGCCAAAGGCCAGCAGCTTGATCGCCTTGCCGGCCAATGCCCCCGGCGCGGCCACGGCGCGCGTGATCGTCTTGATGTAGCGCTTGTCCGGCTGCGCGTTGTGGCGGTAGCCGAGCCGGAACGTCGCCCCGAGTTGCGCGGGATCGATCTTGATGGAATCACCAACGGGCTGGAAGCGATCCACGACAGAGGTGCCGCCAGTGTCGAGCCAGAACGCGATGTCCGTGCGGATCATGTTCTGGTAGTCGGCGAAGCACGGCGCGCGGAACAGGCGCATTGGCGTGCTCGGCAGGAAATACATCGTGTCCGGCAGGATCATGCGCTGCACGAGCGGATCGAAGGCCGCGCCGCTGCTGCTGGGTACCTCGTTGCCGCTTGCGTTGATGAGCTTGACCTGACGCCGCGAGTCGAGCGGCGCATCGAGTTTCTGGCCGTAGACCTCAGCAACCACAGCGCTACCAACTGGCGGGACACCGCTGCCCGCGGCCATGGCCCCCATCACTCCTGTCGCTTTGTTCACGTAGACCCACAGCAACCCGTTCAGGAACGGCATGGTGAACGCCACGCTCGGCTGAGAAGTCATCGAGCGATAGCCATCGCTCCAGATCACCACACCACTGGAACTGATCAACGAAAGCGTGAGGGTGGCAAGGTTGATCGTAAGCGCTGCGTCCACGAAGTACGCACTGGCCATCGTGCGCGCGGGGTCCGTGTACTCCGCCCCATTCGTCATGATCAGCGTGATATTGCTGGTCGACGGCTTGTAGAGCACGTTGTTCAGCACCACCGCTAGCAGGGGGTGGTTCAGGGGAGGCGGCGCACCGAGATTCCACGCCGATAGTGCACCAGTCACCGGATGCGCATGTATAGAAACTAGGCCACTCGGAGCCGAGATCGGCACACTCTGCCCAGTGGGAATCTCCAGAAAGCCGCCGTTGTTATTGCGCTTCGACGGCACATAGCCGGCGGCACTTGTTGAGATTCGAAGGGTTGGGCCTTGCATGTTGACGACGACGGCGCCGCCAATCAACGGTCGAAACGGCTCCATCGGTCCTGCGAGTCGCTGGGCCTGTACCACCACGATTCGGCTGTCAGGATCGTCTGCAATCAGGCGCTCCTTGTAGAGATAGGCGAGCAGGACTACACCAATGGGCATGACGGTGCCTATCCCGACTGACATGCCGCCAACACCGGTCGCAGGGTCGTAGTACAGCCGCATGAAGACACCCGTGTCCGCTGCAGTGAAATTGATCACCTGCGGATTGAGAGGCAGTCGACCACTGCGAAGGAAAAATGCAGATCCCGCTGCGATCGTCACGGCCTTTGCCGTCATATCCACTGTGATCGTGGACTCGGGGCTGATCGTTGCCAATGGGGCATACAAAACAGCCTGCGCTGTCGCGCCGGGGCCGCCGATCGGCGTTGCCACGGACGTACTGGTCTTCGTGTATGCCTGCCATGACCCGTCCGCCAATGGGGCGGCAAACCGTCCCCCTACAGGAATGGTGGAATCAGCTAGCGCGATCTCCTTGCTGTCTCGCGAGTTCGTCAGCGCAATGGCCTGATCCCGTGCCATCTCAGTGGCAACCTGCACGTCCAACACCTCGCCGAGGACACCGTGCTCACCTATGTACGCTTCCACGCCAGCAAGGGTCCGACGAGTGCGACCCAGGCGGTCTACTGCAGTGACCTCTTCAGAAGTCGCAAACTCCTTTATGAACTCGACATCGATGTCGGCCTCATTGAGGTCCGGAATGGACGGAAATGGCATGTCTTCCTCTGCTCAATTGATGATGGAGGCCTTGGGCGGAATCGGCTCCCCGTCCATGGCGTAGTAGCTGTCGCTGTAGTTCACGAGCTCGAGCTCGACGTAGTCGCCCTTGGGCCGCCCGATTCGCTGGACCAAGTACGCCTGGCGCTGGCGTGCGCTATCGCTGGCGAATGAGAAGATCGTGCGAATGCCGTTGGCACTGAGAGCGGTCACGATGGGTTCGCTGGGCACGCTTTGCAGGACAACTTTGTTCGAGGCGGACCCGGCCACGACTGCAATGCTTTCGGGGGTTCCGTCACGGCGCATCAGCACGATGCTGTGATCAGCACCATCCTCGAAAGCAACGTCCCGGCTGAGCACCAGCTCGAGACCAGCCTGGCCGATCACTTCGCCGTCGTAGGCCTTGAACCGCGTGTTGTCGACCACGTCGACGCGAGCATTCGGCAGCAACGCACGCGCATCGGTCGTCACGCTGGTGCGGCCGGTGATGCGCTGCCCGATCAGCTTGCGGTACTCGCGGTTGACGCGGATCCAAGCCTGCGCGAAGCTGCGGATGCCCGGGATCTCGAATTTCTTCAGCTTGGTGTAGCTGCCATCGGCTGGCAGTCGGATCGTCTCTGGCTGCTCGGTGTCCGGATCCTGGTAGACGAACTCGATGCCGTCGTAGCCGCCATCGTTGGCAAAGGTCCGCACGAACGTCTCAGCGTTGGGTTCCTTGTTCCGATGCGTGAAGAGCGCCGTGCTGTAGGGTTGCGCGCGGTCGAAGCTGAGGCGGATCTTTCCGTTCTGCCGATAGGCGATGCAGGCGCCGGCGTTGGCCACGGTTTGCACCGTCTCTTCGAAGCTCATCGAGTCCGAATCGAACGTGAAGTTGAAAGTCGGCAGCTCGGGATGCACGCCGTACGCGAGATCGACCTGTGCAGACATCTGCACCATGTCCAGGTCCGACAGCTGCTGGTTTCCGATCTTCGGATCGAGCGCGAGCGCGGCGATCACATCGTGCAGATAGGCGGTCGGCTCGAGCGTGCCGGACACGTGTCGACCCTCTGCATCGAAAGCGCCGGAGAACCCGCTGCCGGTCCAACGCGGTAGCAGCCGGGTCGCGATGCAATTCAACTGCCGGCTGCGCACCGCGGTAGCCCGCTGCGTGGCCTGCGTGACTGTATGCACCGTGGTCTTGTTCCCGAAGTGCAGCTTGTCCACCGGCGACACGCTGTACAGGTCGGCCCACTTGATTTCGTCAATCAAGGTTCCCGGGTAGTCATACAGGTATGGCGTTCGGCGACGCATGCGGACTCGTGCGGGGCCTGTCCAGCCGGTCACGCGCTCCACCGTCTCGCCCAGCAGGTCCGACACTGCGCCGCCGATTGTGCTGATGATGGTCTCGACGTTGCCCGTCGGATTGAGCGAACCGTCCAGTTGCTCGATCTGGATCTCGAACTCCACCGCAACCGGCGACTTGCCGCCGGCGTCCGCATACAAGCCCTGCGGCGCGATGATGTTCAGCCACACCTGCGTGCGGTCCAGCTCGCGCAGCGTGATCTGGTCGGTCCAATCGCTCAGGCCGTTCGCGACCGATGCATTCACGAAGGTGCCACCAGTGCCCAGGTCGAGCTCATAGGCGAACACCGATCCGCTCAGCACCACCGCTCCGTCGCGCACTTCGATGATTGTCCGCGTGCCCGAGAACGAACTGAGGTCCGGCGTAGCGAGGACCGTCACCTGGTCAGGCAGAACGCGCACTTCGTCGATTTGACTGCCCGAGGTCACAGTGATGAAGCTATCGTCCGGTGCCTTGGTCGCGACCGTGAACGTGCCGTTGTTCTGAGGGCTGAACCAGCCGGAGAACGTGACCTGATCCCCTGGGCGCACGCCGGTGAACATCGATGGGACCACGCCCAGGTCGATGTACTTGCGATCGACGCCGATGCACTCCGCCTCCTGGCTCACCGTGTAGGACGTGTCGAACGGCGCGATCGTGATGGTCTGCCCGACCTCGGACACCGAGTTGAAGTTCGGCTTCTTCTCTTTCTGCTCGAGCACGTCGTTCCCGCCGTAGCCCGGAGCACTGCCAGGGATGAACTTGTAGCGGTCGGCCGCCGAGAGTTGAATCTGGTTGTAGGCCTTCAGTGTGAAGCCATCGGTCTCCACCGACCGACGGACCGACATGATCGTGTCGATGATGGCGTCACCGATCAGCAGCTGCGGCGCATCTCCACTGTTCGGGCTCGTGAATGGACGGTAGATCGCCGCACTCGAGCCGGTGATCGACGAGATGAACGTCTCGCCATCCTTGACGTCGGTGATCTCGAGATAGCCGCGGCTGATGCAGTAGTACCCGTACTCCACCTGCCGACTGCCGACGTACTTCGTGTACGTCGTCATCATCACCGAGGGGATCGCTTTGACCGTTCCGATAATGTCCTCGACGCGCTGCAGCATCCGCACCTGGTTCTCGCGCGCACCCAGCGCGTTGTTCGGACTCTGCTGCGTGCGGTTGACGTTCGACGGCATGCGCGGCGGCGGGAACAGGATCGAGGTGACGACTTGAAGCGCGACGCTGACCAGGAGGGTCTTGCCGATCGCGATCAATTCAGCGCCGGTGCCCGGGCTTTCGAGAACAACGTACTCACCCTCGCTGGCATGCAGCAGTGCATCGAAATCGTGAGTGATCTCCGTCGCCCCGCTCGGCTCACCGCGGAAGACCTGCGCATTGATGCGGCTTGGAACCCAGTAGCGATCGAGCAGCCACTCCGCAAGGTTGTCGGTCTCGAAGATCTTGGGCGCTACCGGCGCCAGGGGGTGGTCGTAGACGCGAATTCTCATGCACGCCCCCAGAACTGCATCAGCGAATAGTTGTCGGCGAGGCTGGCCAGGTCCTGGAACAGGTTTCCGTCAGGCAGCGCATGCAGCACGCTGCCCTGATAGAAGATCCCGCAGTGATGCAGCCCCAGCCGGATGGACTTGCCCATCAGCACGAGGCACAAGTCCTCGGGCTCCGCGATCTGCTCGAAGCCGTGTTGCCCCTTGTGCAGCGCGATCCGGAAGGTTGAGGCGATCTCCCGGATAGAGCTGTTGATGGTTCGGAACTCGGAGACGCCTTGTTGGCGCTCGGTAGCGTAGACGTCCGCCACGAGCGCCCAGCAAGGCGGGTTCGGATACTGCTTGGCCTGGTAGTGCGCCACGTTCATGTGAAGCTCCGGAGCATAGGCACGTCGCGCGGCGCGTAGATCTCGCCGGTCCGTGTGATGTTGAGCCGCGGCGAGATCGCGGAGATCGTCGCGGCACCGGCGTTCGACGACACCGACTCGACCTGCAGCAGCGCCGTAACGGCGGCCTCGGTCAAGTCATCGCTGAGGTACTCGCGATAGACCGCACGCACCCGTTGATTGGTGTCCAGCGGGATGCGATCCATCTCACCACCGAACTCGTCGCTGTTGTCGACCGTGTCCAGCGTGATCTCGTAGACCTGGTCGAGGTTTCCCTCGGACCCGGCGAGATCGATCTCGAGGTTAATCGGCAACACCTCCACTTCGCTGGTGATCAGCGTGAGCGGATCCTGCACGGTGACCTGGCCGACGTACGGCTCGGCCCACAGGTGCCACACACGTGACATTGCCGGGTGGCTGAGTTCGAGCACCTGGATCGCGCGAACGTTCGCCGGCGCGGAGGCCAGGTACATGCGAAGACGGGTCGGGAGATCGAGTGCCATCAGAAGTCCAGCACCAACGTGTCGACGTTGGCGAACTGCGCCAGGCGGGCCAGCAGAGCGTCGAGATCGGTGCCCACGCCCTCCCACAGATCCATGAGCGCCTGCGCGTCAGCATCGGAGTACTGGTAGGCGGCCGAGGTGGCAGTGACGACGAACGACACGGACCACAGCGCTCCGCCGCCCACAGGAACCGCCGAATAGCTGCCCGGCACCATCTGACATTCGTGCGGTTGAGGGCCCGTGCCGCTGTTCAGATCCATGGAGAACGGGTAGGCACCGTTGCGGATGATTCGCTGGTACCAGACCGTCCACACGCCCAGCTCGAGGTCATCGAAGATCAACGTGGCCTGGAACAACTGCGGCCCACGGTCGTACTCGAGCCCGTTGCGCGGGGCGCCGCCGGCGACGCTGGTTGATCGCACGCCGGACGGCGATCCGATGTTGTAGCCCTGCACCTGCGGGACGAAGCCGCTCGGAATGGTGGCCAAGGTCATCAGTCGCGCCTCCGCGATGCGCCGGTGTGAGCGGCCAGCGCCTTGCTGAACTGGCTGTTCGGGTTGGCGATCTGGCGCGACATGTAGTCGTCGACCTGGCGGATGGTGAGCACGTCGCCCTGCGGCGTGCGATCGAGGTTCGCGATATCGACCCGGCCGTTGGTCAGGTTGTTGACCGTCAGAGAGCCGCTACGACCGAGTTCGTGGTTCGGAACGATCGTGCCGTCGGTCTTGGGTACAAACACCTCGTGGCCGCGCTCGCCTACGAGATAGGCCTTGCCCGCGGCCACGGGACCGCCGTCAGCGCGGGTGCCAGCGAGGCCGGTCACCGAGTAACCGTTCTGGCCAGAAAGACCGACAACCAATGTATCGAGATCGCGTTGCTGCGCGGGCGTATATCCCCCGCCTCCACCCCCAAGCAGTGCGCCACCGGCAGTGCGAAGCAATTGGCCGAAGATGCCGTCTCCCTCCCCGCCTTTGACCAGGTCACCGAACATAGCGCGCGCGATCCGTGCAGCGGCAGCCTGCGCGACCATGTCCTGGACCATCTTCAAGAAGCTCTTGCCGATGTCCCTGAAGTCACCGTCGAGTCCTTCCTTCAACCTCTGGCCGAGGCTGTCTTGAATATTCTCTGCAGCCTGTTTCGCAAAGTCATCGGACTGGCCAGCCAGCTCGCGCAGCCGCTTCTCCGCCGCGGTCAACTCGTCACCTTCCTTGGAGATCGAGCGCGCATAGGTCTCCGCCGTGATCAAGCCATCACGCCGCAGGTCGTTCAGATGCGCAACCGCAGCGTTGTAGGCCTCGAGCGGCGTGAGCGTTTCCTGGTACAGCCGCTTGGCTTCGTCCTGCTCCGCAAACAGGCGCCGCTGCCGCTCCTTCTGGTCCTCGTCCGCCTTCTTCTTCAGATCCTCGACTTCCTTTAGGTGGTCGATCTCGGCTGAGATCGTCAGGATCTGCTGCTGCTGCGCATCCGTGATCTCGCCGCCGGCGGTGCGGATGCGTTGGATCTCCGCCAGTGAGATCTCGACCTGGCTGAGCTCCTTGACCTTCTCTTTCTGCTTCGTGAGGCTGTCGATGTAACGCTTGGCCGCGGCCTCGTCGTCCTTGGCCTTTTTGCCGGCCGCTCCACCGTCGCCGATCACCGGAGCGGCGCCGCGGCCATCGGGAATCACGGGATTGAAGCCTCGGTCTTCCTTGCGCTTCTGCGCGGAACCGTTCGGGTCTGCCGAATCTGCCAGCCGCTTGAGGTCGCCGCTCGCTGCCGTTGCGATCCGCTGCTGTTCCTCGATCTTGCTGCGATAGGTGGCGAGCCGCCGCTGGGCCATCTCGTTCGTCGGGTCTCGCTGCAACTGCAGCTCGACGCCGTTCATCTGGCTCTGAAGGCGCGTCATTTCGCCGATGGCGCCGCGCGCACGACTCTGCGCCTGGCCGATCTCGTCAAGACCCAAGGTGCGGGCGACACCACCGCCCATAGCGACCAGCACTGCATTCAGGAGACCGCCCTCCTTCTTCGCCTCGAGGATCTGGTTGGTGATCGCCACCAGCGACTTGAGCAATGGCCCACCGACCGCGATCGCGGCCGCTTCCGATGACAGCTTGAGCTTCGTCAGGTTGTCATTGAAGTCGGCCGCATCCTTCGCAAGCGACCCGCTGTAGATCGCACCGAGCTGCTCCGCCTCGAGGCGCAGTTTCTCGATGCCCTCGCGACCCTGGTTGAGCAGCGGGATCATTTCCTGGCCGCTCTTCCCGAAAAGGCGCTGGGCATCGGCGGCCTTTTCGGGCCCGTCGCTGTAGGAAGCAAACCGGTCGGCCAGATCGCCGAGCACCTGGTCTTGGCTGCGCAGCGTGCCGTCCGCGTTCTTCACCTCGACGTTGAGCGCCTTGAAGGTGGCCGCGGCTTCCTTGTTTCCGCTCGCGGCCTCCGCCATCAGTTTGCTGAGACGACTGACGCCGCCGGCCAGCACCTCGAAGGGCGTACCAACTGCTTCGCCCGCGAACCGGAGTTCGCTCAGCTTCTCGACGCTGATGCCGGTCTTTTCCTGCAGGTCGTCGAGCATGTCGAGCGTGTCGATCGCACCTTTCGCGCCGACAAGCGCGAAGGCACCGGCGAGCGTGGTGCCCACGGCCGCCATGCCCGTCTGGACCGCGGCGGCCTGCCGCTTGAGCCCGTCGAAGCCGCGGCTCGCGCTCGCGAACATCGCGGCGGTCTGGTCCTTGCCCGCGAGGATGATCTCGGCACGAGTCACCATGTCAATGCCTCCCTCTGCGGCGAGCGTTCATGGCCTTCACTTGATCGACGACGCTGGGCCCGCGAGACGCGGACGACTGCGACGACGGTGGCGCCCAAGGATCGGGCCCGAGAAAGTGCGCCGCCGACCAGGGCTTGCGGTCCTTTCGCGTGCTGGCCCCTTGCATCGTTGCGGCGAGCAGCGTTGCGTGTTGCAGCCGCCGCGATTCCGGATTGAAGCCCTCGAGCTCGTACATCACCTGCCATTGCGCAAACTCCAGGGCGCTCATGCGCCGGCCCAGTTCTTCGACGGTGCTTCCCAGATCCCGCGCCAGGACGAAGGCGAATCGCAGCGCGGGCTGGGCGGCTAGTTTTTTTTGACGGCTTCCGGGTCTCGTCCCGAGAGGCGCAGTGCGATGCCGAAGAGGTGGAAGGTGAGCCGCCGATGTGCGCCGCCGAAGACGTCCCATTCGTCCATCGACAGCACGGGCATGCCCTCGTCGTCCACCACGCAGGCATTGAGCATGCGAGGCACGATCAACTTGCCGGCGCGCGTACGCGCCTGTTCCTCGGATTCGCCCTCGAGCGGCTTCGCAGCCTTCTCGTTCAGATCGTCTAGCGCCATGCGCTCCGACATCAGCAGGCCCCGTACGACGACGTCGCCACCCAGCGGCTCGCACGGTTCGATCTGCTGCGGCAGCACGGGCTTCCGCACCGAGTTGCGGTTCACGACCATGGGTCAGGCTCCCGGGTAGGCCTGCAGCCAGCCGCGCACGTTGATCTTGACGGGCGTAGTGACCGCCCCACCCGCGCTGCCACCCGGCGCCATGCTGGTGCTGGGCAGACCGGCGAAGAGCACCGTGGTTCCGTCGAGGAATTTGAACCGCACCGCGAGGACACGGCCCTTGCGCGCGCCGACCTGCAGGGCCAGCAGGGCAGGATCTGCGACGTCCCACAGAGAACCGAAGCCGTAGACCAGCGGCGACTCGGCGCCCGGCTTGTTGAAGCCGCGCTTCATGTGGATGGTCTGGATCAGCACGTCGCTGGTCTCGCCACCCGACGGCGTCACGTCGGTGAACGTGTTCGCGCTGACCCCGAAGGTGATCTTGGCGGCCGAGCCGGAGACGAACGTGCCGTTCATGTCCGTGGCGTCGATGCCTTCCGCGACGAACGACGTGTCCGCGATGACCGTCGCCACACGCACCACGGCATAGTCGAGATCGCCCATGCCCTTGACTCGCAGCAGCACGATATCGCCAACAACGAACTCGTGATCAGCGGAGACGACGGCCGGATTGGCCTTGGAAATGCCAGTGATGGCGACGGGTGCGCCGAGAGCCGACTGCACGTCGACCTGCACCTCGGACCAGATCTGAAAATCGGACATGTGAGTCTCCTGCTAGAGGGGTTGGTCCGGCGCCCCGCGCCGGGTGAAATACTGGGTCTGCCAGGCCTGCTCGCGCGCCGCCAGCACGCGATCGCCCTCTCCGCTGAAGCGGATGCGCGAGCCAGTGAGGGCGGTACGCCCGGGCTTCGGCGCCGCGAACGTGGAAGCTCCAAGTACGCGCTCGATCTCGAGTCCGAGGGCGCGGGCCTGGGCCCCGTACCCCTCGCCGTGGGCCAGCACGGCCGTCACCAGCACCGACAGCACGCGCGATTGCATGCCGTTGACGGTCTGCGGGTCGGATCGCTCGCCTTCCTGGCCTTCCTCGATCAAGATCGCCGGCAGATCCTCCGCTTCCAGCGGATCCACGCGATCGAGAAACACACGCGAGCCGGCCGCCGTGCTGGCTGCGAGGAGCGCGTCGCGAAAGGCCTCGAGGATCAACTGCTGCGCGTGGACCATGCTCAGGCCTTCCGAAGTGCGTACACGATGAATCCCGCGCCATCCGGGTCGCCGCGGCCCACGAGGAACTCTTCCGAGACGGCCGTGACGGGGTTCACCAGCACTACGGCCGTGTTCTGCCGGAGCTTCTGTGCATCGGCCAAGGAAACCGTCAGGCGCGGCTCGGTGGCCTCGGCCAGGCCGTCCAAGGCCTCGACGCCCGCGGCCTCGTAGATCCCGCCGAACTCCGCGGCCACCGGCGCCGACACCACCACACGGCGATTCGCGACGCGGCGCATCACCTTCGCGTTGAGGCGCGACTCCAGAGCGGCGAAGTTGACGGACACGAGATCCTCGATCAGGCCGCGAGCGTTCCCGGCACGCCGGTCAGACGAACGAGCAGCGTCGTGGCGCCGTTGCCGGCGCCAGCGAATGCCACCGCGGCCGCACCCGAGACGTCGCCGGCGGCGGGGGCCGCCAGGTTGTCGTCGAAAGCGCCGGCCGACGCATCCCAGACGAGGGACTCGCCCTGCGCGATCACGGCGCCCGCGACTTTCGGCAGGCGGTGCACGCCGTCGATGGCCACGGAGCCGGTCGCGCCGATCGCGATATCGGTCAGCGCCACGCCGATAAGCTGGCCGATGCGAACGACGGCGCTGCTCGAGATCTTGGCGCCGGAATTGTTCGTGAAGTCGAGGACATGCCCCGGCTGGACGTAGGTGGTGGTCATGAAGGTTCCTTTCGAACGGATAGATGACGCTCGACGATCAGCCGGCGTTGCGGACCGCGCCGCGGTAGTCGATGCCGGCCACGCCGTAGTCCAGTCGCACCTTCCAGCGCGCGCCGTCCGTGTTGAACGCGGTCTCCAGCTCGAGGTACGGCACGTCGTTGCCGTCCAGAAACGCGACTTCGAGCACGCGCGCGATGTTCGGATCCGCGAACATGTACCAGGCGGTGCCGGCCAGCCGCGGCGTGTCGACGATGTCGCGGACCATGCTCGCGGCCACGTTCGCGCGCTGGAGCTTGTTGTTGGCGTCGGGGTCGTAGGTGCTGTTGATCACCACCTTCGCTTGGCCGCTGATGCCCGCCGGGCCCAGCCAGACGTCGGGCGTGAGATCGAGGAAGTCGTTGCCCGAGACGTCCTTTTGCGAGGCGAGCTGTACGCGTGCGGCCTCGAAAGTCGAGACGCTCGGCGCGCCGGGCGTGCCCGCAATGTTGTTGTGATCCGCATGGAACAGCGTCTTCCCGTCCTCCAGCAGCGGGCCCAGGCCTGCGTTGAGCGCGAGGGTGGCATAGACATCGGCTTCCACCGTGCGCTTGGCCGCGCGCCCGATGTCCAGCGACAGACCGGTGAACGCGCTCAGGTCATCGTTGATGATCGTCTCGCGGCTGATGTTGATGATGTTGCCCTTGGTGCCGGCCGCGATGGACGCGCGCTCGCCGTCCGGGATGGTCTTGTTCTTGTATTCGCCCAGCTCGTTCTTGGCATCGAGGTTGCCCAAGCTGCCGGTGCGATAGCGCTTGTGCGGACGGAAGTCGCTGACCGAGCCGCGGGCGCAGAAGCGCGTCCAGGTGTCCGGCTGCAGCGCATAGGCCGACAGCAGTGTCTTGTGCATGACGTTCTCGAGCAGGATCGGAAAATCGCTGGTCGACTGCGTGAACGCTGCGGCGACGATCTCGCGCGGGTCCATGCCGTCGACGCGCCGGCCCGCCTGGATGAGGCAGGTCTCGGCGATCGCCAGCAGCCGCCGGCCGCGGTACGGGTTGGAGCCGTCCGCACGCACGGGACCGGTCTTGTCGATCGCAACGCTCGCGCGGGCCAGCAGAGCCTGCGTCACGGCCGAGCGGAACTTGTCGCGCTCGTCCTCGATGGTCAGCACGCGGCCGCCGGCGACCGGCGACATGCCACGGCCGATGTGCGCGAGCAGCCGGGTGCCCGCGGCTTCGGGGGTGACAGCGTGATCGTCTTCGCACGAGGCCTGCAGCGCGCCGACACCGTCGACGCTCAGGTGGTTGGCGAACATGGCACGGATGCCCTCGCGGCGCTGCTTGTCGGCGGCCAGGATGGCAGCGGCGTCGGGTGCAGCTGCGGGAGCGGCGACAGGCGCAGCAACCGGTGCCGGCGCGGGCGCGGCGGCGCTTCCGCCACCGGCCGCCGCAGCGCCGGACGCACCGATGGCGTTCAGCAGCAGGAAAGTACGGAGTTTCATGGGATCCTCATCAGCGGAAGAAGCGGCAGCAGCCGCGGGGGCGCCCGCTGCCTGCAGGGTTGCAGGCAGCGAGCGGTATCGGTTCAGGGGGAAGGTGCCGGCGGCCGTCACGGCGGCGCCGACGTTCTCGTCGGCGATGGCGTCGATCAGCTTGAGCTCGAGCGCCTGCGCGGCCGTGAAGAAGTGGTCTTTGCCATCAGTGAGGAAGCCGGCGATCGCGGCCTTGTCGCCGCTGCGCGATGCGTAGCTGGTGGACATGGCCGAGGCCCAGATGTCGAGTTCGTCGGCTTTCTCGCGCAGCTCGACGCTGTTGCCGCCAGCGTAGGTCCAGGGTGCATGGATCATCATCACGGCGTTGCTCGCCATGCGCACGGTGTCGCCGCCCATGGCGATCAGGCTGGCGATCGACAACGCCATGCCGTCGATCTCGACGGTGATGTTGGCGCGGTGGCGACGCATCGCGTTGTAGATCGCCAGGCCATCCGGGACGCTGCCGCCCAGGCTGTTGATGCGCACGGTGATCTCGTCCACGTCGAGCTCGCCGAGCTCGGTCACGAACTGCGAGGCGCTGACCGTCTCTTCCCACCAGCTCTCGCCGATGTCGCCGTAGATGAAGACCTCGGCGGCTGCGGCCACACCGAGGGCAGCAGCTGCGAGCGCGGTGCGACGGTGAAATGCAAACCAGGGATTCTTGGGCTTGGACATGGACTGAGGGCCTCGAGGAGAAGGCCCTCAGTGTCGAAATTTGTCAGTCCACTTTTAAGGGGCAAAAGTGGACTTTCTTCATCACGCGTTTTGCCGCGGCAGATCGTCCTGGTTGTTCTGCGGCTCCTGCATGCCCGGCGCGCCGCCGCCCACGTTGCGCGCATTGCTCGTGAAGACCAGCCCGCGGCGATCGGACTCGGCCCGAAACTCCGACACCTGCTCGAGCAGATCGCGCGGGCTGTTGCCGCCGGCGCGAATCGCCTGGGCCTCGCTCGCGAAGCCGGCCTGCGTGCGCTTCTCCCAGGCCAGTGCTTCCTTCAATGGGTCGATCCACGGCATCGACTGGCCGAGATAGAGCGCTTCTGCTTCTGTGCCGGGCTTGAGGTCGATGGGCTTGCGAACCACGCCACTCAAGTGCGCGATCTCCACGAAGCGTTCGTAGTTGGGCTGGACATACATGCCCACGAATTCATCGGAGAGCACGGCGTAGTGCACGAACTGCTCGACCAGTTCCTGGCGCTGCGAACTGTAGGTGCCGTCGTAGTTTCTGCTGATGCTCGAGTAGCTGCCACCGATCCCCGCGGCGAAGGCCTTGAGCTGCCCCGAGCGCCATGCCACCAGGTTCGGGTTTGGCCGCTTGCTGTCCAACAGGCTGATCTCTTCGCCCACCAGCAGGCTGTCGATGATCATGCCGGGCTGCATCCGGATGTCGCGCGGCAAGGGGTTGCCGTCGCTATCGCGTGCACCGCCCTCCCCGTCGTAGCCTTCGGGCGAGGTCCGCTTGACGTAGGCCGTGAGCGAGGCCGCGATCTTCGCAGCAACGCGCTCGGACTCCTCATAGTCCTTGAGATCCTCGGCGCGCGTCAGGACACTGGCCGCCTCCGAGACGCCGCGCAACTGGTGAAGCCTATCGAAGGTGGCAACGTGGCAGACGCGCTCGGCCGGCACGCTCTTCAGATCGGCCTGCGTGAGCCAGCTCCCCCCTTCACGCGGATCGTTCCTGTACACGTTGTACGCCACCGGCTGCCCCCAGGCGTTGGTCTGGATGCCCTGCGTGATGCGGCGGCCAGGATCGTTGTAGTCCAGCGGCACGAAGTCGGGCTCGAACAGTTCCACCGAGAACGGTACCGGGCTTCCGTGCGTGAGATACGGGACATCGCCGAACACCTGTTGTGAGAAGCACTCGCCGTCCCGAAACCATGTGTACCCGACCATGCGCTGCGACAGCGATTCGCTCAGACGGCGCGTCACCTCGGGTCGGCGGCAATGCCGCTTGTAGGCCGCGCTCAGTTCCTCCGCGTAGGCGGTGTGGATCGTGCCGTCCTTGCGACGCGGCTGCGGCTCCACCCCGATGCCTGTCGGGCCGATGGTGTTGTTGACCAGGACACGCAACGCGCCCCGGAAGATGTCGTGATTGCGCTCGAGGTAGCGAGACTGCGCGCGGATGGCCGCCGCGCCCTGCTGCACCAGCGCGTTGGGTGCGCGGTTGTCGCTTCGCCGCTTTCGCACCGGACTCGGCTTCGCGGCTTCGTAGTGGGCCAAGGCGGTCTTGCCCTGGGCCCGCCTCAGTCGCTCGACCGGGTCGGTGAGATACACCCAGAAGTCGAAGATGCTCATCGAGGTGTCGCGCATTGTGCTACTCCTGATCGAACCGAGCGACGCTGTAGCCCAGGCCCGCGAACCGGGGCGCGCTCGGAGCGTTCTCTGCTGCAACGCGGCGCTCCCATTCCTGGCGCCCCTCGCGGATCTCGGAGAGGTTCTCCATGGTCAACTGCCGGCCAGCGAAGGCAACGCTCTTGCCCTCGAGGAGCTCGGTCTCGGCGGCCAGGTACTTGGCCAACATGTCGGTTGCGATGGTCATGCCCGCCACACTATTCCGCCACGCGTCCAGTTTGAAGGCCGGGAACTGGATTTTTCGGCGACGACACGCCGATGCGAACCTCGATGGGCTCACGCATGCCAACGATCTGGTAGACCCGCGAGCGGCTGATGCCGTACTTCGCCATGATCTCCTTCAGGTTCCGCGCGCCCATGAACTCGCGCCGGATTGCCGCATCGCGCTGCGACTTGTCGGGCGCCGGAATCCAGATGCTTTGTCCACCGTTGCGGCGACGCAGCCCGCGCACCAGCGCCTGCGCCACGATCGCAGCGAGCGCCTCGTGCATGCCGATCTCCTCGCGAACGATAGCGATGAAGTCGTGCTCGAGCTGCACCGCGGCATCGTCGGCCTGTGCTTCGGACTGGTGGTCCTTCTGAAAAGTCGGTTCGGTCATAGGCGGCTGCTCCAGTCATCGGAGGCGAAGGGATTGGGGGGAGGAACACGCGCCGGCGCACGCGGGGGGCTGCGCTCGATGGGTGGTGGCGGCCGCGGCGGTGCGGGCGCCGCGGCGCTCGGGGCAGGCACCGGCGGCGGTACCGGTGCACTGACCGGCACCACAGGAGGCTCGATCGCTGGCGCCGGAGCGGGCCCAGGCGGCGGTGCAGACGTCTGCACGCCGTCAACGTCATCATCCGCAAGCAAAGGTGCCTGGCGCACGCGCACCTCGGCGAGGTCCCATTGCTGCTTCTTGCGAAGGTGCAGCCGCAGCGCCCTCGAGAGCCACAGGGCATAGACCGTGCAATCGAGTGCTTCGTTGCGGCGATCCGTCCTGGGCTTCCACTCCCGCCGCAACTTGTTGCGACGCCCCGGGATCTTGATCTCGCCGAGCAGCTGCTCGTAGAAGTCGTCCCGCACGCCCTCATACCAGTGCATGCGCGCGGGCCCGTTGCCCTCCAGCCGCACACGCCCGGCCTGCTCCGACCAGCCCAGGATCAGATCCTTCGCCTTCGCGGTTCCGACCTGGTTGGACTTCACGCCAGCGCGAGAGGCTTTCGTCGATTTATTGTTCGGGTCGACCGCCTTCGGCGGGCTCCAGATCTCGACAGTGCCGACCGCATCGGGCGCACCCTTGACCGCGTACACGGGGCGATCGCGGCGGTCGTGCTTGCGGACGAAAGCGTAGACCGCATCCGACGTCTGGCCGTCCGACGAGTCGATGGCCACTGCGGCAATGCCAAGGCCCGCCCCCGTCTCGTGCTTGACCTGGCGGCCCATGGTCTGCTCGAGCTCGATCCACGCACCGGCGTGGGCCACGACGGTCTTGCCGTAGAACTCGCCCCAGAAGGCGAGCCACATCTCCTCGCCGCGGCCGAACACCCAGACCGTCACGGCCAGTCGGTCGTGCTGGACGTCGACGGACATCAGAGCGACCAGGCCGCCAACCGGGCAGCTCCACTCCGCGTACTTCTCGGCGCGCTCGCGCAGCGTGTCCTCTTCGGGCAGCTCGCCGCGGTACTCCCAGGTCCGGCCCAGCGTGCTGTTCCAGAACGCGATCATGTCCGTCGGATCGCCCTTGTCGAGCTCGGCCTTGGCCTCGAGGTACTTGCGAGCCAGCACAGGCACGCGCGAGCCGTCGAAGGTGCTGAGCAGCTCGTTGAGGTAGTAGCCCGGAATCGGACTGTCTGCCGTCGGCGCCCATCCGCCGCCGTCGCGCTCGGCGCGCCGAAGGTTCGCGATGCGCTCATCGTCCGTCCAGATCTGGCCGCAGTGCGGGCAGGTGTAGTAGGCCTGGTCGGGGAGGAACTGGCCGTACACCTCGTGCACCGGCGCTTCCTTGTCCTCGGGAATGGTGACGTATTCCCAGTCCGGCGCATGGAGTTCGCCACACGAATGGCAGGGCACGTGAAAGTAGCGCTTGTCGGTGGTGCGCATCTCCGCTTCGACAGCGCTCGCGTCCTTGGCCGTGGGCGTGCCGCCGATCAGAATCAGGTGCCGTGGATCCGTCTTCACCCGTTCGCCGAGCAGCTTGACCGAGTTGCCCTGCCCCTTCACGTTGGCGGCGGCGTCGTCGGGCTCTTCCACGATGACCACGCGCGCGCTCGTGGACTTCACGTCGCTCGGGCTGTTCGTGCCGACCAGCTTGATCAGCCCTCCCGCGAAGCGCTTGCGCAACGCGCTGTTGCCCTGGGCCCTGCTGTTGAGGGTGATGCGACGCGCCAGGACCGGCGTGCTGCGGATCATCGGATCGAGCTTCTCGCTCGCGAAGTCCTTCGCAGCCATGGCCCGTGGAAACGCGACGACCATGACGCTCGGCCTGTGGTGCACGTGATACCCGATGACGTTGCACACGATGCCCGCGGTGTAGCCGACCTGCGCGCTCTTCTGCACTACGAGCTTGCGCACGGCCGCGGCCGTGGCCTTCTCCGCGATCTCGCGAAGCGCTGGAGAAACGCGCCAGCTGAAGCGCCCCTTGAGGGCGGATTCTTCGTTGCTGAGCACGCGGTACTTCTCGCTCCACTCCGCGCAGGTCACGGCAGGGGGAGGATTGAGCTTCTTCCACACACGCGCATGCGTTGCGCGCAGCGCCCGGCGTGCGCGCAACACATGAGATCCGCTCGGGCCCGACTCGTTCGTCATTCGAGATCGGCCTCCGTCCCGTCTTCGTCCTCGTCCTGGTCATCGCTGTCCTGGGCTCTCCAGTTCGCCAGCCGACGCAGGAAGTCGTCGAAGGTGCTGGCCAGCAGTTCCTCGACGGCCGACTTCTCCATGCCGATGATCAGCGACGCGAGGCGCAGCGGCTCGCCCACGAGGAACTCCCTCGCGTTGAAGACGGCGCTGGACCACAGCGGCTCGACCTCCTCCGCGGGGATCAGCGCGCGGCTGTCGCGCAGCATCTCCTGCTCGATCTTGTCGCCCTGCAACCGCGAGAGCCGATCCTTCGGCGACTCGGCCTGTACCTTGCGCACCTCGCGGTCCACCAGCCAGGCGATGCACTGCGGCGCGTCGTATTCGCTCGGCACGCCGGGCCCACCCTGCACGGCGACCGGGAAGCCGAGCACCTGCCACTCGGTGATGGTCTTCGGCGCGACGCCGAACATGGCCGCGATCTGTTCCTGCCCCTTGACTCTCATGCTTACTTACCTCGTGGCCGAAGCCAGAACTAGCGCGGAGACGGGGTCCGAATTACCCGCATCCGGCCTTTTTTGGGAGGACCCGTCGTGGGGGGGGTGGGGTGCCCCACCCTGGTGCATGGCGCGGTTGGTCATCACGCTCCCTTCGCCGGCCGGGCCGTGCGCAGGGCCTGAGCCACGGCATCGCGGGCATGGCCTGCGTACACCCGCGTGACGGTGGCCTGGGCCACCTCATCGAAGCGATATCGCGGCCGATACTTCGCGCCCTTCACGAAGATCAGGACGGGCGACACCTTCGAGCCCATCACGCCGTCGGGGCGCCGCACCCACACGCCCCTCGGCAAGGTCTGCTGCTTGAGCCCTCGCTTCCATGAGCGCTTGCCGAATGGATGCGTGCCCACGCCGGTGCTGACGAAGTACGCCTCACGCCTGCGCTTGCTCGTGCTGCGCTTGCTGCCCGTGGCATTGGCATCGGACCCTGCGAGGTAGAACGCCTGCAGTTGGCTCAGGATCTTCACGATCTGTCCACGGCTCATGTTGCCGTAGCTGTCCAGCTTGGCGCCCTTGCCCGGCACGGCGCGCTCAGAGGGCAGCATCCAACCGCGGCGCACCAGCATCTCCTCGAAGCGCTTCAACGGCCGGTTGCCACCCGAGATCTGCGGCAGGAGGTAGTGCGTGGGCCGTTCGCTGTCCTTGACCCACACGCGCGCGATGAGGTCCTGTTTGGTCGCAGGCTTCACGTACAGGCTGTTGAGCGTGAAGCGCGTCGGCCGATCGAACACGGCCGCCATCTCCGCCTGCTGATCGGTCTTCACGTCCTTGGCGGTGCGCGTAAGGGCCAGCGCCAGGGCATAGGGCATCTGGGCCTGCTGCTCGCCCAGCTCCCGCTTCACGTCCGGGAAGTTGTGCCGCACGTCGATGGTCAGCATGGTGCACGCTCCTGTGCAGGCGTCTGCACGGCCGCCGGCTCGGCGATGAAGGCCGCGAAGGCAACGCCGTTGACGACAGCGTATTGCTGCCACTGGTCGACTGGCGAGGCCGGCGGGAAGGGCGTGCCCAGGACATGCCCGCCCTCGAGGGCATAGAAGCGGCCCGGTTCGCCCGCGATCGCGCGCCGCAGGCAGTCATTGACGTGGGCCTTTCCCATGTCGAGGCGCTTGCGTTCGATCCATGCCGCCGTCATCGGCATCGCGGTGCGCATATCGGGCTGCTTCGCTGCTGGCTGGCTCATGGTGCTGACCTCCGAAAGTGAAGGGGATGGACAAGGGGCGGACGGCGCAAACCCGCGTGGTTGCTAGATCCGTCCATCTGTCCAACCTGTCCAAGGTGTGTGAGTGAGCTGCGCCCCTGCGTGCGCGCGCAGACACGCGCCCGCCTGTCTGCGCGCCTGCACACATGAGCGAGGGAAGGCCCCGAGGGGTGGACGGGTGGACGGATGGGGATTTTTTCAATCGCGACAACGGCTTGCGCCGTCCACCCTCCCACGGACAAAGGGCGGACAAGGCTGGACGGCGGAGGCGTCAGGACCGGGCACGCAGACGCATACACGGGGCGAGACCTACCGCGAGGCATCCAGCCAGGCGCGCGAGGGTGATCAGAACGGAAGGTCATCGCCCTCCTCTCGAAAGTCATCGGCCGGCGGCGGCGACGATGCGTCGGGCTGCGCTGGCATGTCCGGCTTCACGCGACGCCAGCCACGCAGGCGACGGCCCGTCGTGGGGCGTTCCTTGATGAAGCCAAGCAGCTTCATGCAGTTGGACACGCGCGTGTCCATCTGGCCATTGCCGTCGATCCGGTCGGCCTTGATCAGCAGCGCCTTGTCGTAGAGCTCGTTGGTGGTGAAGAACTCCCGTTCGGCGCGCGGCAGCTCAGCGGCACTATGGCGGGCCGTGTCGTTGACGTAGGCGCTCAGGATGTCCTCCCACGGGTCAGCCCGTTTGAATGGCTCCTGTTCGGGGAAAACCAGCGTCTTCTCCTCGTCGCGTGTCGGCCAATACTGCTCGCCGGCCTGGACCCGATGCAGCGCCTCGGCAAGCAGCTGCAGGCGGGCCGCTTTGAGCACGTCGACGTTGACGGCCTTCACCTCGAGCGGCCAGAAGCGCCGATCGCCAGTGGCGTCCCGCAGGAACGCATCCGCGTTCGTCGTGCCGACGTTTACTGAGTGCCGCGGCGCCTTGATCATCTGCGACCCGTAGGGAGGCCTGTACCAGTCCTCCTGGGCCGAGAGGAATTGCTTGATCAACGTCGACTCGGACTTGTTCAATGACTCGAGCTCGGCCGACTCGACGATCCAGGCGAGCTGCATCGCCATCTGCGAGTCCTTGTCGCCCACCCGGATCGCGTTGTCGGTGAAGTACGGGAACGACAGGGCGCGGAAGGCCGTCGACTTGTTCAGGCCCTGCTCGCCCTTGATGATGAGCATGTAGTCGAACTTGCAGCCCGGATCGATGGCTCGCTTGACCAAGCCCATCATGAAGCACCGCGCGATCAGCCGAACGTAGGGCCGATCCTGGACCTCGAAGACATCGGTCAGCCAGTGGTCTATGCGGGGGGTCCCGTCCCACTTCTCGGCCTTGATCCAGTCGATGATCGGGTTGTAGCGATTCAGGCGTGCGGTCATCAGCACGCCATCGCGCAAGGTGCCCTTGCCCTTGATGCCGAGGCCGTAAACCTGCAGCAGGTACTCGCCGAGCATGAGGTCGTCTTCCTCATCCCAATCGCCAGCTGGACGGCCCCATGGCGCGTGCGGCCCGCGCTCGAGCAGCAGAGAGAAGTCGTTGCGACGCACCAGGCCCTTGAGCCTCGGATCATCGCGCATGGCGTAGAACACGTTCTCGCGGCAGTCCTCTGGCTTGCCTCGACGCCCCTTCACGAGGGCGTCAGCGACCCGGTCGAATGCCTCGTCATCGTCGCCCTCGGGCGGCACATCCGCCGGCGGTCCGCCGCCACGCCCTCCGCCCTCGCCTCCCCCAGCGGGAGCCGGCGTCACGCGAATTTTTTCGCGCGGCTTGCTGATTGCCACGCCGACCAGCGGAGCGAGCCAATGCAGCGCATCTGCGGGCTTCTGCGCCGGCAGCCATTCGAGGACCAGGTCCAGCGGCGTGCGAGAGCCGCCCTTCGGGTCACCCATGTCCGCCACGCCGAAGTCGCAGATCCCCAAGGGATCGATCGAAAGATCCTCCTGCAGATCGCGGCCCAAGGCCTGCGAGGTGACTCGGTAGCCAGCGCCCCGGGGGATCTCGCGGCCGCCAAAGAGCGCGGGCACCCACGCGGCGAAGTTGGCCATCGCGGCGTCGTTGACCCTGCGGAAATCGTTGGTACCGCCGTCCTCGTGCTGCGCTGGCGTTGCAGCGGGTGCGGGCGCGGACGGGGCCTTGGGTGCCGGCCGCTTCGCTTCCTTGGCCGCGGCCTTGGCATCGTCGATCGTTCGGTGCAGACGTCTGAGCGCCACATCGCTGATCGGGTTCACCTCAGCCGGCGTGTTAGGGAATCGGTTTCCTGTGACGGTGAAAAACTGGCTGTTGGCAAAGACCTCGACGCCGATGTCATTGCTCTTGTTCGTCGACGTCTCGCCACGCACGATGCTGTGCACGCCCTTGCCGCTGGGCGAGATCTCGGTGAAGCTGTCGCACGCGGCGACGATGTTCTTGCAGCGATCCGACCACTGCCCATCCGCCTCGAGCTGCCCGTCCAGATCGATGCCGATCAGCCCGTCGCCTGGCAGGAACGCGAAGCCGACCCCGTGCCACCCACCACCAGGACGCTCGAAGGCCCTGCGAACCACATCCAGCGTCGCCAGCCGCTGCCGGTCTCGGTCGTCTCCCTGCCCGCCCGTACGCCGGCCGCCAGCGACGTAGTACGGGATCTTGCTCGGCTTGGTATCGGTCTCTCTCTTGAACTCGAACTTCCAGAGGACCCAATGCTGCAGGGTCGCCAGGGAGGCGGGTATGCCTTCCCACACCGGCGGGATGATCGGTGGCAGCTGCTGCGCGTCGGGCATCCTCTACGCCGCCGGCTTGCCTGACTGATGGCGCCTGGTGGCGGCGGCAAGCAGCGCATTGATGGCCGCGATCGCGTGGCCGGCTTCGGTCTGCAGCTGGAGCAGCTCGTTGGCTGAAAACTGGCCGTCATCGGCCAGCGAGGCGCATGTTGCAGCGACCAGCTCGCTGTACTCGCGCGAGGAGTCGGCGAGTGCGCGCATGCAGTCGTCCCCCTCGACATCGAGCATCTCGGGCAGCGGGATGCACATGCGGCCGCACACGGTTGCGAACGCATCGAGGATCCGGTAATCCTTGGCTCGCATGGTCATCTTGACCGCGTCTGCCAGGCCGAGCTTGGCGCTGCCGATGCCTGCGAGCTCCGCGTTGAGGGTGTTGGCGTTCTTGCCGATCGACGGGGCCAGTGCGACCACGCCTCCCTCGAAGTCGTGCCCGACGTTGAACGCGGCGGTTTTTACATCCATGGCCATTGCGATGGCTCTCTTTCATCGTTACTGACAGCAATGCTGCGGCGCGACAAACTGCCTCCCGCATGACGACAACACAAAGACCCCGCCGCCTCGACAAGCCAAAGCATGTGCACCTGCCCGCGCACAGCCCAAGGAGGAGAAGAGAGGAAAGAACGTGCTCGCCGATCGTGTCGGCGGCGGGGAAAACCGCAGAGTGGTGCCCGCCCTCTCCCGCTGGACAATGGGATTTCCACACCACCAGAGCCAACGAAAGGGGCGAACATGGAAAACGCAGCAGGGCCAGGAACGACACCAGACCGCGGGTATCGCGACAACGATTTGGAGTTCAGCGCGCAACTGTCAACGCAGCGATATCTGCTCGAATTCGTCCTGACCAACATGTTTGCTGGCAACCTGGAAGGGCTCGACCGCGTCATGATCGAACTCCGCAGGCTCTCGCAATCAGCCTCGACAGCCAGCGAGCCAGCCTCCCAAGCATTGCTGGACGAACTGACGTTGCGCAGCACGGTCCACTTCGATCGAATACATCAGTCCGTACGCCAGCGCGTGATGTCGGCACGGACTGCGTGACGGGCAGCGGTACGGTCAACGCCACCCCCTCTCCACCGACCACATATCTGGGCGGACTGGATCTCGACTCGGCTTCGAGCCGGATCACAACACTCCCGTCCGGCGCACGGGAGCGAGATGCGACCGACACATTCACGCTCGTCGCGTTTCGGATAGTGAGGCCGAGCTGCCGCTTGCGGCCGGCGCGGCGGGTGATGGTGCTGCGCATATCAGGCGGCCCTCGCTTCAACCTGTTCCGGCAGGCTGATCTCGCCTCGATCAACAGCGTAGAAGAAGTCCAGGAGCGGCTGGATGGTCTCAACTCCTGGGTTCTCTCGATCTCCGTAAGCAATCTTGCGAGGCAGCGTGCGCGCAACACCCGTCGCTGAGGCGATCGCCTCCCATCGGGATGGACCAACTTCGCGTAGCCGACGCTTGAGGAAGATGATGATCGACTCCATGATCCCTGATCTTAGACCCAGATTTGGGAAATCCCAAATCCCGAGTATGGGAAGTGGATTTGCTCACACTTCTCGCATGGAAGCAGGCACACGGAAAGTCCTCGCCGATAACGTCAAGGCGCTCATGGCGGCCCGCAAAGCGGCTGGCCAGCGGCCTTGGACGATCATTCAGATCGTCGAAGAGGCCGATGGCGCAGGGACGCCCGTAAGCAAAGGCGTTGTGGAGCGCATGACGAAAGCTGAAGTTAATACCGGCGTCGACCATTTGGATGGGGTCGCGAAGGCGTTTGGAATCGAGGCGTGGCAACTCCTCGTGCCTGACCTAGACGCAGCTAACCCTCCGATGCTCACGGCTGTTGCAGAGGAAGAGCGACAAAAATGGCAGCGCGCGAGGGAGGCGGCTCAGGAGTTCGCAAAACTCGGTTCATAGGGGGGACGATGATTCGTACGACTCTTTTGATCTCCGCAGCTGCCATGTTGGGCGGGTGCGTCTCAATACTGGACTCAACTAACAGCGTCCCTTTCGAGGTGGAATCTCCCTACTCCTCCGAAACGACGTACCGCAATATTGTTCGTGCGTTGAACGAGTGTTACCCAACCGACAGCACAATTGCCGCCCAGTATTTCCCCGAAGCAAAAGAGGGCGAAGTAAGATTTTCCGGAACTGCTGATGGGGTCAGACTGGATTACATCAATGCATTGATTAAGCCGAGTACCAGCGGATCAAAGGTGCTGTTTAACCGGCACAAGTGGTACCAGGGTTTTGAGGAGTCGGCGCCGCCATGGATCGATGGAAAGATCACCCGGTGTCCTTACAGCGTTACCAAAGATCCCAAACCACCGGGCTCAGTTTTGAATCAGCAGAATATGCCCATTCGGTAAATCGCCACCAGCTTTAACTGGAGCGCGACAAAGGCATTCCATCGTGCGTTTGCAGGCAATGGGTCGCCCTTTGTTGCATGACCCCAAAGCCCAGCGCACGGCACCTAGTTCGCCCCTCGGGCGGGCATTCTTCGAACCGCAAAACCCGAACAGCAGGATCTGCGAGGAGCAGGAAATTCGGCATCGTGCCGTACATCTCGCATAAGTCGATGATTACCTCCGGAGGCGGCATTGATCGTCCTGCCTCCCAGCTCGCAATTGTCTGCTGTGCCACACCCAAGCCAGCCGCAACCTCGGCTTGGCTCATTCGAATCAGCAGCCGGGCAGTCTTCAGCCGGGCTCCGATCATCTGTCGCCTCTCCTCATGTTTCATCGTGAAACGATTCTGACGGTTGACTGAGGAAACCCGTAGTACTTCGTTATAGGCAATAACCCTCAACAACACCGCGTGGTACCACGCACGGTGGTAAAGGGACAAATTCGCCACTACGCGCCGTAGTAAAGAGGCATCTACCACGGCACGTTGTGAGGGTTACCACCCAAAATTCCCATAAATGGGAATCCCGAGGTTTGCGGATGGTCTTTCCCAAATATGGGTTGCCATTTATCCCACATGTGGGAATACTGTCTCCATCTGCTGCATTCCGTAGCGGTACCTGGAGACGAACATGGTTCTTTCCTTTCCCGCCGCGAAAGCGGCACCCCAGCCGCTCGGCTCGCTGCTCGCGAGCATGGTCGGCTTCCTCGAGGGCTTCGAGGACGATCCTGATCAATGCGAGGTGCCGCACCTTCTTCGCGGCTTGCGCCATGCCCAAGCCAGCGGGGTGATCGCTCTGCCCGCAGCGGCGGCGGCGGCACCCCATTTCATTGATCGACTCGACCACGCCATGGCCGGGACCCTCGCGGACGGCAACCTGGTCGAGGTGCGGGAATGAATCGCGTGACGCACTCGCAGGCCACCGCCCGGATCCAGCGCCGGCTCGAACGACTCGAGCTCGACCATCTGCGCCAGCACGCCGCCGAACAGGCTCAACGCATCGAGGAGCTCGAGGCACAGGTGGAACAGCTGACGCGCGAGGCCGAGTGGGCCGACGCCCGTTCCGATATGTGGCACGACGCGCACAACCGACTCTCGGAGCACCTCGACGACGGAACCGCTGATGCTCGCTGCGTCGGGCTCACCGCCCAGGGCGAACTGCTGGTGGTTCGCACCGGAGCCATGCAATGAGCTGGCTCGAAGGCATCCTCGTCGCCGGCGCCATCGTCGCACTGTACGGCGTCGCGACCGTCATGGACGTTGCCGACAAGGTCACCGCGGGCACCGCCAGCGAGATGATCTACACGGCTTGCAAGAGCGCCAAGCCATGAGGCGCCACCTCGACCCGCTGCAGCTCGAGCAGCTGCACAACGAGCACCAACCCAGGAAGACGCCTGTCGAGTGGATCGCAGACGTCGCGGTCACACTGTGCTTGGCATCGTTCATCTCGGCCGTATGCATTGCCCTCGTGGCATATGCAGTGGGCCAGCTGCCAAGGCCCACGCCATGAGCCAGGCAGCCCTCAGTGTTTTCCGCAGCGACGCTCTTTTGGCCGCCGAGATCACCACCCTCGAAGCGGGGCGACTACTCATGACGGCGGAGCTTCGCCCGCCCTACGCACGTCAACCGCGCTTGGTACTCGTGGAGGTTCAAAAGCTCCCGCCGTCGCTCTGCGATGAGGCAATAGCGTTGATGCCCGCGAAGACCGCAACCACATCCGCCGAGGTGGGGTCGTCCAGCAAGCTTCGAGCGATCGCGCGGGCGGTCCGAAGCCGCTCGTACGCCACGATCGCCGCATCCTCCTCGGCCTTGGGAGCATTTGCACGTTGCATCGCCTGCAGGCGCGTATCGAACTCGTCAGTACCGTCCATCGAATCTCCTCGAGATTTTGGTACGACGCATCGTAGCGGAGCGAGGAGGCGCGAGCCATGACCGCGGGCGCAGTACAGACGTCTGCACCGTGCGCCGCAGTCGACCTGTTCGACACGGAAGGTGAGCCGCTCTGCTTCGACCTCGACGGCGTCCTGCTGCAGGACGCGCAGGTGCGGACCGCGCTCGTGGGGGAGCACAAGCGCCCAGCGCCCGTGCTCTGGCTCGAGGTACGCCCCGTCCACGCACTGGTCGGCAGCGGCCGAACCATCCACGTCGAGCAGATCTACAGCGAGGCCAGCCGCAAGCAGGCCGAGCACAAAGCCGCGTCCCTCAAAAAGGGCGCGCGCGTCCGCATCACCACGACCTTCCACGGCATGCGGACGATCCTCCCGGATGTCCAGGCCGTGGCCCTCCTCGCTTGACCGGAGCTCCACCTTGCCATCCGTCACCATCACCTTGATCGACCTCGGCGACGACCAGGTCAGCGTCCGCACGGATGCGATCCCTCCCGCCGTCGGCCGGCGCCTCTCCCGCGCCGAAGCCTTGGCCATGGAGTTCCTCGGGACGTCGTTCCGCCGCGGTGCGGAGGTCATCTACGACCGCAACCAGGTGCCGGCGATTTCGCTCGCGCTCGAGCTCAACGACCCCGAAGGCCTCGGCCACGCGGCCACGCCCTGCATCCGTGCTCGCGCACGGGATGTGGTCTCGACCATCAGCACTCACGTCCCCGGTGCCGGTGTCGACATCGATCGGATCCACCTCGCGAGGCGGGCATCGTGAGCGCGCTCTACTTGCTGGCCAGCACCTTCGGCCTGGTCTTCGCGCTGGGCCTGCAGAGTCAGTTGGTCAACAACGGCCACTACGTCGCAGCCTTCCTCAACAGCGCTGCCATCGGCAGCTGCAACCTGGTGCTGTTCAAGCTCGCACCGGATGCCAACGGCGTGGAGGTCGCTGCCTATCTGGCCGGCGGCCCCTTCGGCATCGTCGCCAGCATGTGGGTGTACCGACGGATGCGCGAGGGCACGCTGCTGTTGCAGGATCTTCCGCTGATCGGTCGCATCTTCTCGGAGCGTCGGTCATGAGCGGCAGCATCGCCACGCCCCGGACCGCGGTGTCCCGCGAGATCTACACCGGCGACGACTTGCGCCGCACGTCCCCGCGGCAGGGCGCCTACGACGCCTACGCGATCCCGAGTCGCATGGGCGACCGCCTGGTGACCCGCGAGCAGCAGCGCGAAGAACTGCTCGCCCCGCTTCCGCCAGCGCCGCCGGTGCCGATCTCCCGCGGCACGTCTCGCGTCGCTGAGCCTGAACCCGCGCCGCTGGGCGAACCGCCCAGGTCCCCACCACCGGCGCCGGAGCCTCTGCAGCCGCTGCCCACGGTCACGTATGTCAACCGCATCCCGCCACCGGCGATCAAGGGCTACCGCCCACGAGGCGGCAGTTTCCCTGACCTGGTGATCACGCACCTGCGAGAACACGGCGGGCATCTCTTCTACAGCGAGATCTGCGAGCGCTACAGCATCCCGCCGACCTCGATCACGTCCATCTTCAAGCCGCCGCTTTTCCACGGCGCGCTGATCCGGCTGCGCATCGGCAAGCGGACGGCGCTCGCCCTGCCCGGCTACCAGCCGGACGCTTCGCTGGGCGTGGCGTCTGTGCCCCTGCCCACCTACCCGCACTCGGCTCCCCCGATCGCGGTCGACCAGGTGCCCGGCATTCGTTCGGCACACCCCGAGATCAACACCAACACGGGCAACACCCCTGCCCTGTCCGCGGCCGACATCGGCCGCGCGCTCGAAAGCGCGGCACGCCTGCTCATGCAGGCCGCGGCAGCGCTCCAGTCCCTTTCCTCCACTTCCACCAACTGAAGGAGCCACCGTGCCCATCGAAATCGCCGACAGCCCGGCAACCACGAGCCTCACCCTCGGCGCACTGCCGCCCCTCGGCCAGTCGCTCGAGGGCGGCACCTTCGCCGGCATCACCACCCTCGCCGATGGCAAGCACGTCGCCGTCGTCCTCCTGCCGATCAAGGCCGAAGACATCAACTGGAAGGACGCCATGGAATTGGCCGCCAGCCAGGGCGGCGAACTGCCGTCGCGGGCCGTGGCCGCCCTGCTCTACGTGAACCTGAAGCCGCAGCTCACGCCCCGCTGGCACTGGACCTGCGAGTCCTATGACGCCTCGTACGCCTGGTATTGCAACTTCGACGACGGCCACCAGCTCACCAGCCGCAAGAGCTACGAAGGTTGTGCTGTTGCCGTCCGCCTGATTCCGCTCACGGCTTAGTCCTTCAATCCTTCAGGAGCATGCCCATGAGCAATGTCACCCTCGAGGCCGTCAGGGCCCGCCAGTCCGAACTGGCCGCAATGATCGAGCAACTGCAGGCCCAGTCCACAGCGACCGTCGTGCAGGTTCTGCCCGAAACGAAGATCGAACTGCGCGCCGGCGAGATCTACGCCGGCGCCGTGCTCGACGAAGCCGGCAACGTGAAGCACCACCTGGTGCTCATCCTCAAGCGCCCGGACGACCGCATGCCCTGGGACGACGCGATGAAGTGGGCCGCAAGCATCGGCGGCACGCTGCCCGATCGCCAGGAACAGGCCCTGCTGTTCGCCAACTGCAAACCTCACCTCGAGGGCGCATGGCACTGGTCCTGCCAGGAGCACGAGGACGATGCCTCGTACGCCTGGTGTTGCGGCTTCACCCACGGCCTCCAGACCACCACCCGCAAGAGCTACGAAGGTTGTGCTGTTGCCGTCCGCAGACTTTGAGTCCTTCGGTCCTTCAATCCTTTTGAACTGAACCGATGGCCGTCCACGACAAGCTGCCCATTCATCGCACGGGCGTGCAGTTGCTCAACCTCGCTGTCAGCGTGCAAGAGCAAATGCCACGCAGCCTGAAGCGCATCGTGGGCGAGAAGATCATCCAGCACTGCATGGACCTGCTCGAGCTCATGGCGCTTGCCAATGCGAGCCAGAGCGAGACGCGCGCAGCGTATCTCGAACAGGTGCTCACGAAGCAGCGCGCCGTCACCGTGATGCTGCGCGTCGTCTTCGACCGCAAGCACCTCTCGCCCAAGCTCTGGGCCGAATCGATCGAGCTCCTGGGCAGCATCGGCCGGCAGGCCGGCGGCTGGCTCAAGAACGTGAAGAACAGGGCGCCTGCAGCATGACGGTCAAGGCCCTCATGCCCGTGCGCATAGTGAATCTGGTCGCGCCGCTGGACCACAAGTCCACCGACATGCACGCCACGGATACGAGCACGCCTGCGCGCGCTGCGTCCGGTGCAGCCGCATCGCTGATCGGCGAAAGCCTTCGGCATGACGGCCTTCATAGTGCGACAGGGCCTCGTACGCCTGGAATTGCAACTTCAACAACGGCAACCAGAACAACAACCACAAGAGCTACGAAGGTTGTGCTGTTGCCGTCCGCAGATCCCAACCTGTTCTCCCTGCTCGTGCAGGCCTGGCTCGATTGCCGACGCACGAAGCGCAACAGCTCGAGCGCCCAGGCATTCGAAGCTGCGGCCGAGAGCAATCTGTTCGATCTGCACGCCGAGCTGGCCAGCGGCAGCTACCAGCCCGGCCGATCAATCTGCTTCGTCATCACCAGGCCGCGGCCGCGCGAGGTCTGGGCAGCGCAGTTTCGTGACCGCATCGTCCATCACCTGCTCTACAACCGGATTGCGCCGCAGTTCCACGCGGCCTTCACGGCCGACAGTTGCGCCTGCATTCCAGGCCGCGGGACGCTGTACGCAGCTCGGCGCCTCGAGCACCAGGTGCGCAGCGTCACCAGCAACTGGAGCGAACCCGCGCACTACCTAAAATGCGACCTCGCCAACTTCTTCGTCAGCATCGACAAGACGGTGCTGCACGCCCAGCTGGCACGCCGTGTTGTAGAGCCCTGGTGGATGTCGCTCGCCGCCGTGCTACTGATGCACGATCCGCGGCAAGACGTAGAGGTGCGATCGCGCCCGCACGAATTGGCCCTGGTTCCCCCGCACAAGAGCCTCTTCAACGCGCCCGACCATCATGGGCTGCCGATCGGAAATCTCAGCAGCCAATTCTTCGCGAACGTGCTGCTGGACGACCTCGACCAGTTCGTGAAGCACCGCCTGCGTGCGCCACACTACGTGCGCTACGTTGACGACTTCGTGTTGTTGCATCGCAGCCCGCAGTGGCTCAACGGGGCGCGCGAGCAGATCGAGGGCAAGCTGGCCGAACTGCACCTGCAGCTCAACCCCCGCAAGACGATCCTCCAGCCCGTGGCCCGCGGGATCGACTTCGTGGGCCACGTCATCAAGCCCTGGCGCCGCACCACGAGGGCGCGCACCCTGCGCGCCGCCCTGCAGCGCATCGAGGCGGCGCCGGCGAGCGACGTCTACGCCACCGGCAACAGCTATTTCGGCCTCGTGCGCCAGGCCGGGGCCAGCCACAAAGAACAAGCCGCCATCGCGCGTGCGCTGCTCAAGCGCGGCCATGCCGTCGATGGCAATTTCACCCGAGCTTTCAGGAGAAAGACATGCCCATGACTGAATTCGCCGCGGCCGATGGCGCCGCCCTCGTCGACGCCACCGAAGTGCAGGCGCAGGCTCCCGACGCGCGCACCTTTGCAGACCTGGAGCTCGAGCTCATCGTCGAGCGACGCTATCAGCCGCGGACCATCTTCGACGCAGACGCGCTGCAGGAGTTGGCCAACGACATCGCACGACGCGGAGTGCTGCAGCCCATCCTGGTGCGACCGCTACCGGCGGACCGCCTGCAGGATACGTTCGAGAACCGCCCGCCCGGCCAGCGGCTGCCCGAGTTCGAGATCGTCGCCGGCGCCCGTCGTTTCAGGGCCAGTCGCCTCGCGGGTCTCAAGTCGATTCCGGTGCTGATCAGGGCCCTGGACGACCAGCAAGCCGCCGAGGCGTGCCTCGTCGAAAACCTTCAACGCGAAGGCCTCACCGAGCTCGAGGAAGCCGAGGGCTACGCCGAGCTCGTGGAAACCACGGGCGTGGCCAAGGAAGAGATCGGCGCCAAGATCCACAAGAGCCGCAGCTACGTCTATGGACGGATGAAGCTGCTGGATTTGACCGTGGTCCCACGAGAAGCGCTGCGCACGGGAGAAATCGATGCGAGCCGCGCCCTGCTGATCGCGCGCATCCCGAATGAGAAGCTGCAGATGGACGCGCTGAAGGAGGCCACCCAAAAGGACCACCAAGGCTCGCCGCGCCTGAGCTACCGCGCCTTCCAGGCATGGGTGCAGCAGAACGTCATGCTCAAGCTGGCGACGGCGATTTTCCCCATCGACGACGTCACCCTGGTGCCGGCGGCAGGCACCTGTCCGGCATGTCCGAAGCGCACAGGGGCCTCGCCGGATCTCTTCTCCGACGTCGACGGTCCAGACGTCTGCACAGACCCCCCTTGCTTCCAGGAAAAGCGCGCGGCTCATTCAGCCAGGCTGGCTGATCAGGCGCGGGCGCGTGGGGTCGAAGTGATTGAGGGCAAAGAGGCACTCGAGCTCAAACCCCACCAGTGGGCCAACTGGCTGCATGGGTACAGCGATCTCACCGGCGACCTGCGAGAGGTCCTTTCGGAGCGAGACCTGAAAGGCAAGTTGAAGCTGTTCATTGACCCGCATACCCAGGAGGCGCGCGAGATCATTCCCGACGACCTCGAAACGAAGGGCCGACACAAGATCGCCGAAAAGGCCGCCAAGGCCGACCCCTCGGTCGCCAAGGAGCTCAAGAAAGATCTTGAGCGACAGGCCGAATTCGATGCCGCGAGAGAGAAGCGGAAGCTTGCCGAGGAGTATCAAGAACGCTGGCGCGCGGCCGCTGCCAACCAGATCCGGCCTCGCATCCTCGCCGGCGAGATCACCACGCTGAGTGCCCAGCTGCTGCGGCGCGTGCTGCTCGAAATCTCGACGACAGACGCCCGATGCAACAGCGAGAGCCTGGCGGACGTGCTCGGGATCCCCCCCTACGACGAGGCACTGCTCGCCTCGTCGGTCCGCTCCATCGACGACACCGAGGTCGGCTTCGCCCTCTTGCGAGTCCTACTGGAGGGAGATCTCGATCCGCCCGTCGACTATGTGGAGGGGGAGCACGTCTACGACGACTCAGCGCCTGCGATCGAAGAGTTTGCTCGCCTCCTGTCGATCGACCTGCAGGGAGTCAAAGCAGAAATTCAGGAACAGATCCGGGCCGAGCGCGCCGCGAATGCTTTCGCCGCCGACGACCTGGCTGCGCAGCCGGAGGGAAGTGCGAAGGGTAAAAAATCGAAGGCGCGGCCTGCGGCGCCGGCGAAGAAGCCGTCGAAGGAAGAGGTTCAAGCGAGCATCGCTACTGCGATGCAAGAGCTCGATGCTGGGCCAGAGGGGGCGGTGGTTGGCGTGGCCGACGCTTCGCCCGAAACGACTGCGGTCGCCACCGCGGGGGCTGGTGCTGACGGCGAGATCTCCGTCTCCGACCGCGTTGCTGTTTCCGATGCGAAGTACTCGCAGCACGGCAAGCAGGGCACGGTGACGCGCCTCGAGGCCAAGGGGAGGCTTCGCATCACCTTCGATGACGAGAGCGACGCGGTCCTTCCGGCCGGCGCCCTCACGCTCGTGGCGAAGTCCCTGTGGCCGTTCCCGGACTCAGGTACACCGCGCCCGCTGGCCAAGCCTCAATTCGAGGCCGGCCAGCGGGTGAGGGTGCGGGGAGCTCTCAGCGGCTATGCGGCCGAGTACCACGACAAGGAAGGCACTCTCAAGAACCTCGTCGAAGGCACGACGAAATGGGTGGTCAACCTGGCGAGGCCGAAAAAGGCGCCCAAGCTGGTCGAACTCGAGGCAGAAGTGCTGGAGGTGCAGGCATGAGCTCTCTTCGAGAAATACGCGATCTGATTGCCGACGACGCGCACGCTTTGACCTTCCAGACATTCGGCCAGTACCGCACCGCACTGCTGCAAAACATTGACGCCGCCCTCGCGCCCTCACTTCCCGGAACGTTCGCACCGATCGACCAAGTCCAGGCCGCCGCCCCGGGCCCCGTCACGCAATCGTGGGTGCATGGCATTTCCATGATGCAGCAAAGCGTCCTGCTGGCAGCGATCCGGGGACCCGATGGCCTTGCTAAGTACGGCGGAGGAGCCAAGATGCTTCTCCGGTGGTATCGGCGCTGCGTGCTTCTCTCAGCGATGGATCGCCGCGTGCTGCCGAATCCGATCGAACCGAACGGCGGCTCGTTCACCGGGCCGTCTCTCGATGGTGACGACGACCTAGACCACTGGAGCGAGCGGATGCAGGTCCACGTCAACGACTACCTGCGCCAGGTCGACGCCCTACCCCATCACTACCAACTGCACTTCCTCCATGCGACGGAGATCCTGGGCTACAAGCACCCGGACGCGGAGATCCGGCTCTTCTGGAATCGGCTGTACGAGCGCCTGGTGCATGACTTCCATCTCTGGCCGGAAACCGAAGAGCAGCTCGACAGCCGCCTCGGAGACACACGCGGGGGTTGGCTCAATCGCGCAGATCCTGCAACGGTGGAGTGATCGCCATGTTGACCAAGCTCTTCCGTTCATTTTGGTTCAAGCACTCTTTTGCTCGCTTTCAGTGGTATCGCCGCTGGTACGGCGGTCGGTGGGAGCGGCATTGGATCGATATATGCGGCAGCTGCATGTGGCTCGACATGCATCCAGAGCGCTGCTGGCCAGCGTACCGTCAACCGTGCTCGTTCGGCACGCCTGAGATCGAGGATTACCCAATGCCGGAGGCATCTCGATGAGCCGCACAGCAGCCCTTCTAACCCCGACTGAGGTCGAGACGTCCCTCAAGCCCTTGCGCGCCGCCGCCAAGGCGCTGCGCATCGGCGTTGCCACCGAACTGGAGTGGGTAACCGTCGGCGACGCGATCGAGACGGCGGTGCGGCTCGAGCAGCGCGTGCTGCCCCGCGGCCTGGCCGAACATTTGCAGAGCGCCCTGATCGCCCTGCAGGAGATCCGCCGGCGTGCGCTGGCAACCGGCGCCTGGCTGCCGGTCGAGATCCACCTGCAGGAGATGGAGCAGCTCGACACGGCCGTGGAACTGCATGAGTGGCAGCTGCTGCAGCTCAGCGCGGCCGAAGCGGGCCAGTTCACGCCGAGGCTGGCTCACTTCGAATCGACGGCCGTCGACCAGATTCAGGGAGAGCTCGCATGATCGGCGAACAGAAGACGGGCACGCTCAAGGGCGTGGTGATCAGCGCTGTCTCGCATGAAGGTCTACGCGCCACCGTCAATGGCAAGCCGGCGCGCCTGGCCATCGTCCTCGACGATGGGACCATCGTCAGCTCGGGCGACGACGTGGCCCGCGAGGCCGAAGCCGTGGCAGTGAACTGCTATCGCAACATGCTGCGGCTCAAGGGCCACTTGCGGGTGCTCAGCGTGCCGCTGGCGACGTCGCCGCCGAAGCCCTGACCATCCCCCAGCCCAACCCCTCTCAGCCCGCCGTCGCGGGCTTTTTCACGTCTGGCCTACAATCCGCCCATTCGCTAGGGGTGCTAGGTCGGACCACCCGACCTGGCTGAGAACACACCCTTTGAACCTGTCACCCCACGCATTTATTTGTGTGGATTGAGGTAATCCTCGCGCAGGGAAGCTGGTCCGGCGGCCTGTCACGTTCTCTCGCGTGCCAGCCGTGCCGCTGGAGCCTCGCCCACCTGCCAAACCTTTTGCCCGGAGCAAAACGGATGGCACACGACGACACATCGAACCCTCTCGCCAACGAGGCGCTGACACCGCTGCCGGTGTCGCAGCGCGTCTTCGGCTGGCACGACCATGCCTCGCTCTGGTTCAGCCTGGGCGTGGGCCTGCTGGTGATGCAGATCGGCGCCTACCTGGTGCCGGCCGTGGGCACGCGCGACGCGGCGATCGCGATCGCGCTGGGGTCCTGCCTCGGCGCCGCGCTGCTGGCCTGGACCGCGCGCCTGGGCTGCGAGAGCGGCCTGGCCAGCGCAGGCCTGATGCATGCCACCTACGGCAGCGCCTTCGCGCGGCTGCCGGTGCTGCTCAACATCGTGCAGCTGGTGGGCTGGACCACCTTCGAGCTGGTGATCATGCGCGAGGGCACGCAGGCCATCGGCCAGTCGGTGGCCGGGCCGTGGCTCGGCAGCGCCTGGGGCGGCGTGGCGACCACGCTGCTGTGGGGCGCGGTGCTGCTGGCGCTGCTCGCGGGCTCGATGGTGAAGCTGGTGCGGCGCTTCGTGAGCCGCTTCGGGCTGCCGCTGGTGGTGCTGTCGCTGCTGTGGCTCAGTTGGCAGTTCGCAACCCAGTTGCAGGCCAAGGGCTTCGATGCCTTCTGGTCGCGCCCGGGCGACGGCAGCATGGGCATGTTCGGCGCCCTCGACCTCGTGATCGCGATGCCGGTGTCGTGGCTGCCGCTGGTGGCCGACTATGCGCGGCACGGCAAGCGCAGCGCGGGCGGGCTGGGCAGCGCCTTCAGCGGCACCTGGATCGGCTATGCGCTGGCCAACATCTGGTGCTATGCGCTGGGCGTGATGGTGGTCAGCGTGGCCGAGCCCGGCACCAGCCTGGTCACGGCGCTGCTGCTGGCGCAGGGCGGGCTGGTGGCGCTGGGCCTGATCCTGATCGACGAGCTCGACAACGCCTATGGCGACGTCTACTCGGGCTCGGTCTCCACCCACAGCCTGCTGCCGCGCTGGAGCGTGAAGCGCTGGGGCCTGCTGCTGGCCGTGCTGTGCATCGCGCTCGCGCTGGTGCTGCCGATGCACACGCTCGAGCCCTTCCTGCTGTTGCTGAGCTCGGTGTTCGTGCCGCTCTACGGCGTGATCCTCGGGCGGCTGGGCGGCGGCCGCGCGGTGGCGCCGGCCGGCGCGCGCCCCAAGGTCGACCTGGCGGCGGCGCTGATCTGGATCGCGGGCATCGCGGCCTACCACGCGCTCGCGAAATGGGCGCCGCAGTTCGGCTCGGCGCTGCCGACGCTGGCGCTGACCTTCGTGCTGGCCTGGCTCAGCCGGCCGAAGCCTGCAGCGGCAGGCGCTGCGTCGGCACTGGCGCAAAGCCGTGGTTGAGCGGGCCATGACCGGCACCGACCTGCACGTCGACAGCGGCCGCCATCGCGCCGAGGATGTAGGCGCGCGCGCGCTCCACCGCCTCGGGCAGCGCAGCGCCCAGTGCCAGATGCGCGGCGATGGCCGACGACAGCGTGCAGCCGGTGCCGTGCAGGTTGCGGCTCTCGATGCGGCGCGAGGCCAGGCGCGTGCGCTCGCCGTTGGACTGCAGCAGCACGTCGACCACCTCGCTGCCCGGCAGGTGGCCGCCCTTGAGCAGCACGGCGCGCGCACCGAGCGCCAGCAGCTCGTCGGCCGCGCCGTCGAGCGCACCGATGCCGTCGATCGCATGGCCGATCAGCAGGGCCGCCTCGTCGAGGTTGGGCGTGATCACCGCGGCGCGCGGGAACAGTTCGCGCACCAGCACCTGCACCGTCTCGGCCGCGATCAGGCGGTCGCCGCTGGTGGCGACCATCACCGGATCGAGCACCACGTTCGGCAGGCGGTAGTGGTCGATGGCCCAGGCCACGACCTCGACCACCTCGGGCGCATGCAGCATGCCGAGCTTGACCGCGTCGACGCCGATGTCCTCGACCACGGCCTGGATCTGCGCCTTGAGGAAGGCCGGCGGCACGCCGTGGATGCCCGTGACGCCGAGCGTGTTCTGCGCGGTGAGCGCCGTGATGGCCGTCATGCCGTAGCAGCCGAGGGCCGCGAAGGTCTTCAGATCGGCCTGGATGCCGGCACCGCCGCCGCTGTCGGAGCCGGCGATCGAGAGCACGCGCGCATAGCGCTGGGTGGGTCCTTGGGTCATGCCGAAAATTATCGACGCGATTCGAAGGCGCAAGGAGCATGGCGATGAACCTGCCCTTCCGATCGGTGGCGATCCTCGGCGCGGGCCTCATGGGCCGGCTGATGGCCGTGACGCTCGCGCGGGCCGGCTGCCGCGTCGACCTCCACGAGGCCGGCAGCGCCGAGGCCGAAGGCGCGGCCGCGCGCGTGGCCGCGGCCATGCTCGCGCCGCTGGCCGAGTCGGCGGTGGCGCCGGTGCCGCTGGTGCGCATGGGCCACCACGCGCTGTCGCGCTGGCCCGAGCTGCTCGCGCCGCTGGCGCGGCCGGTGTTCTTCCAGCGCGAAGGCACGCTGGTGCTGTGGCACCGGCAGGATGCGAACGAGGCCGCGCGGCTCACGCGCGTGCTGGCCCACACCGGCACGCAGGTGCCCGAGCTGGCGCCGATGCGCACGCTCGATGGCGCGGGCATCGAGGCGCTCGAGCCCGCGCTGGGCCGGCGTTTCGCCAGCGGCCTGTTCCTGCCCGGCGAAGGCCAGCTCGACAACCGCGCGCTGCTGGCCGCGCTGCTCGCGACGCTGCAGGCCGACGACAAGGTCACGCTGCACTGGCAGTCGCCGCGCGCGCCCGAGGACTTCGCACCCGGTTCGCCGGGCCAGCCCGACTGGCTGATCGACTGCCGCGGCCTCGGTGCCCGGCCGCAGTGGAACGCGCTGCGCGGCGTGCGCGGCGAGGTGATCCGCGTGCATGCGCCCGACGTGACGCTGGCGCGGCCCACGCGGCTCGTGCATCCGCGCTATCCGCTCTACATCGCGCCCAAGCCCGAGGGCCTGTTCGTGATCGGCGCGACCGAGATCGAATCGGACGACATGTCGCCCGCGAGCGTGCGCTCCACGCTCGAGCTGCTGAGTGCCGCCTATGCGGTGCACAGCGGCTTCGCCGAGGCGCGCATCGTGGAGATCGCGACGCAGTGCCGCCCCACCCTGCCCGACAACCTGCCCGCGCTGCGCCAGCCGCGGCCGCGCGTGCTGCAGATCAACGGCCTGTACCGCCACGGTTTCATGATCGCGCCCGCGCTGCTCGATGCCGCGATGGAGTGGCTCGCGCAGGGCCGCTCGCCGCTGGCGCAAGGCTTCGGCCTGGAGACCCCATGACGACGATGAACATCCTGATCAACGACAAGCCCTTCGCGCTGCCCGAGCACGCCACGCTGACCGACGCACTCGCCGCGCTGAATGCCACGCCGCCCTTCGCGGTGGCCGTGAACCGCGAGTTCGTGCCGCGCTCGGCCTATGCCGCGCGCGCGCTGCAGCCCGACGACCGCGTCGAAGTGATCCGCCCCGTGACGGGCGGCTGAACGAATTGATGGAGACAAGACCGATGACCACGACCCCGAACGACCCGCTGGTGCTCTACGGCGAAACCTTCCACAGCCGCCTGCTGCTGGGCACCGCGCGCTACCCCTCGCCCGACCTGCTCGAGGCCGCCGTGAAGCGCGCGAAGCCCGCGATGCTCACGGCCTCGCTGCGGCGCCAGACCGCGAACCAGGGCTCGGGCAACAGCGAGCTCGGCAACGGCTTCTGGGAACTGCTGCGCCGGCTCGAGGTGCCGGTGCTGCCCAACACCGCGGGCTGCCACAGCGTGCAGGAAGTGGTCGCCACCGCGCAGATGGCGCGCGAGCTGTTCGACACGCCGTGGATCAAGCTCGAGCTGATCGGCGACGACTACACGCTGCAGCCCGACACGCTGAACCTGGTCGATGCCGCCTCGCAGCTGATCCGCGACGGCTTCAAGGTGCTGCCCTACTGCACCGAGGACCTGGTGCTGTGCCAGCGGCTGGTCGACGTCGGCTGCCAGGCCGTGATGCCGTGGGCCGCGCCGATCGGCACCGGACGCGGGCCGGTCAACCCCTATGCGCTGCAGGTGCTGCGCGACCGGCTCGAGGTGCCGATGCTGGTCGACGCGGGCCTGGGCCTGCCCTCGCATGCCTGCCAGGTGATGGAGTGGGGCTTCGACGGCGTGCTGCTGAACACCGCCGTCGCACTGGCGCAGGACCCGGTCGCGATGGCCGGTGCCTTCGCCGATGCGGTGCAGGCCGGCCGGGCCGCGCGCCGTGCCGGCGCCATGGCCGCGCAGGATGCGGCGCAGGCGAGCACGCCGGTGCTGGGCACGCCGTTCTGGCATCACGCGGGATGAGCGACACCATGAACGACAGCCTTCACCTGGACCGCGCGCGCGTCGCGCAGGAGATCGTCGCGGCGCATGGCCTGCGCTTCGGCGCCGCCACCTCGGCCTCCGCGGCCGCCATCGCCTACAGCGCCGACGACGCCATCTACCGCGGCGCGCGGCAGGCCTGCGGCGCGCTCGGCTTCATCGACATCGACGCCGAATGCATCGCACGCGCCTGGCGCGCGCAGAGCGAACGCCTCGGCGGCTTCGATGCGCAGCGCTGGCCCGATGCGCCCGTCGATTTCGGCTTGCGTGAATTTCCGCCCGCGGCGCGCGACAACGCCTTCGCGCCCTGCCCCGAGCAGCTCGGCCTCTATGCCGTGCTGCCCGATGCGGCCTGGGTCGGCCGCATGGCGCGCGCGGGCGTGCCGACGGTGCAGTTGCGCTTCAAGTCGGACGACGCGCAGGCCGTGGCGCGCGAGGTTCACGCGGCCGTGGCGGCCGTGCAAGGCACCGGCGCACTGCTGTTCATCAATGACCACTGGCGCGTGGCGATCGAGGCACGCGCCTACGGCGTGCACCTGGGCCAGGAAGACCTCGATGCGCTCGCGCCCGAGGAACTGCAACGGATCCGCGCCGCCGGCCTGCGCCTGGGCGTCAGCACGCACGGCTATGCCGAGATGGTGTGCGCCGACGCGGTCGGCCCGAGCTATATCGCGATGGGCGCGGTCTACCCGACCACGCTCAAGAAGATGGCGACCGCGCCGCAGGGCGTAGCGCGTCTCGCGGCCTACGCGCGCCTGCTGCGTGGCTATCCACAGGTGGGCATCGGCGGCATCGACGCGTTGCGCTTGCCCGAGGTGCTCGCCACCGGCGTGGGTTCCGTCGCCGTGGTGCGCGCGCTGGTCGCCGCCGAGGACCCCGAAGGCACGGCCGCGCAATGGATGGCGGCCATCGACGCCCACCGCACCGCATCGGCTGCGAAGCCCTGAAACCCGACCGAATGACGCATCCCTCTCCTCTTCTTTCCCGCACCCCCATCGCCTGCGCGATGGCCGCCCTGCTCGCTGCTCACGGTGCCTTCGCCCAGGCACAGGACACCACCGCGCTGCCCGCCGTGACCGTGAACCCGGCCGCCCTCGCGCCGCCGGCCGAGATCAGCGGCTTCGGCGACGTGCCGCTGCGCGAGCTGCCGCTGTCGGCCACCGTGATCGACAGCAACCAGCTGCGCGCGAGCGGCGCACGTCGACTCGCGGACCTCACGCAGTTCGATGCCTCGGTGACCGATGCCTACAACTCGGCCGGCTACTGGGACTACCTCACGGTGCGCGGCTTCGTGCTCGACAACCGCTTCAACTACCGGCGCGAGGGCCTGCCGATCAGCGCCGAGACCTCGATCCCGCTCGACAACAAGGAGCGCGTCGAGATCCTGCGCGGCACCAGCGGCATCCAGGCCGGCACCAGTGCGCCGGGCGGGCTCGTCAACTACGTGGTCAAGCGGCCGACCGAACACGATCTGCGCACCGTGCGCATCGAGACCACGAGCCGCGGCAGCCTGCTCGGCGCGGTCGACCTCGGCGGGCGCTTCGGTGCGCAGCGTGAGTTCGGCTACCGGATCAACGTCGCGGCCGAGAACCTCAAGCCGCTGGTGCACGACCTCGACGGCAACCGCAACCTGTTCTCGCTCGCGGCCGACTGGCGCATCACGCGCGACTCGGTGCTCGAGTTCGAGATCGAGAAGAGCCGCAAGACACAGCCGAGCCAGAACGGCTACAGCCTGCTGGGTGCCCGGTTGCCGGCGCCGGTCGATCCGCGCATCAACCTCAACAACCAGCCCTGGTCGCAACCCTCGGAATTCGATGCGCTGACCGGCACGCTGCGCTTCAGCCAGGCGCTCAACGCCGACTGGCGCTGGAGCGCGCAGATCGGCCGGCAACGGCTGCGCACCGACGACCGCCTGGCCTACGCCTTCGGCTGCGGCGCCGAGGGCAACTACGACCGCTACTGCAGCGACGGCACCTTCGACGTCTACGACTTCCGCAGCGAGAACGAGCGCCGCACGCAGACCGCGGGCAGCCTCAACCTCAAGGGCAACGTGATGACCGGCAGCGTGCGGCACGAGCTCGGCATCGGCCTGCTGCAAAGCCGCGTGCGCAACCGCTTCCAGAACCAGGCCTACAACTACGCGGGCACCGGCAACATCTGGGCGACTTCGTTCGTGCCGCCGGCGCCCGACGCCACCACGCCGCAGACCAACCGCGACGAGCGCTCGACCGAGCTCACCTTGCAGGACGCGATCCGCTGGAACGAGCGCTTCACCACCTGGGTCGGCGTGCGCCACACGCGGCTCGACCGCAGCAGCATCGGCAACGACGGCTCGAACCCGACCGGCTACAAGCAGGACGTGACCACGCCGTGGGTGGCCGTGAGCTATGTGCTGCGGCCCGAGCTGCTGGCCTATGCGAGCTGGGGCAAGGGCGTGGAATCGCAGGTGGTGCCGAACCGGCCCGACCTCTACGGCAATGCGGGCCAGGCGCTCGCGGCGCTCGCCTCGCGGCAATGGGAGCTGGGCCTCAAGGGCGGCAACGAGGCCTTCAACTGGCAGCTCGCGTGGTTCGACATCTCGCGGCCGCTGACCAACCTCGATGCCTGCGGCGAATCGTGCACGGTGCGCAACGACGGCCGCGCAGTGCATCGCGGGCTCGAGGCCGGCGCGCAATGGAACCAGGGACCGTGGCGCCTCGGCGGCAGCGTGTCGGTCATCGATGCGAAGCGCCGCGGCAGCACGGCCGATCCCGCGCTCAACGGACAGTCGCCGACCAACGTGCCCAAGCAGGTGCTGCGCGCGCAGATCGCCTACCGCGTGCCCGCGGTGGCGGGCCTCGAGATCGCGGGACAGCTGTCGTACGAAGGCCGGCGCAACGTGCTGCCCGATGGTTCGATCCGACTGCCGTCGTGGACGCGCCTCGATGCGATGCTGCGCTACGACACCAAGCTCAACGGCGTGAACACCAGCTGGTCGCTGGCCGTCGACAACGTCTTCGATCGCCGCTACTGGAAGGAATCGCCCTACCAGTTCAGTCACGTCTACCTGTTCCCGGGCGCGCCGCGCACGCTGCGATTGGGCGTGAGCATCGCGCTCTGAACTTTTTTAGCGAAAAGTTGCGTCGGTTTGCCAGACCCTCAAAAACGACGCTATAATCTGAGGCTTGTTCCTCGATAGCTCAGTCGGTAGAGCGCCGGACTGTTAATCCGTAGGTCCCTGGTTCGAGCCCAGGTCGAGGAGCCAAAACAAGCCGCAAGGCTACTGGATGCCCCGCTACTCACAAGGTAGCGGGGCATTTTCCTTTGGGCTCGCGCATCGACCTGCAAACACGTGCCGATGATCGAATGCGGCGGCACGATCGATGGCCGATCGCACGCATCGCATCCGCTCTTTCTTCATCGCCTGCATGCAGCGCAACGACGACGCGATCGACGAATCGCGCGGACAAAAAAAAGCCCGGCATCGGACCGGGCTCAAGCCTTCTTGCAGTCAAGCATCAAAGGGACGGGCAACCCGTCAAGGAGAATGGAGAGTGGTGCGCCGCGCGCCTGCCATGGGATGGAGTTTACTGTATATTTGTACAGTCCTCTCAACCCAGGAGTACTGCCATGCCCCGCATCGAACAACCGGTGGTCGTGCCCAACTACGCGCTGACCGACGCCCTCTCGTGGATCTCGAAATTCGCCCACGCATGGAAGGCGATCGAGCCCGCGCCCGCCACGCTCAGCATCGACGGCTTCATCATCTGGGGACCGGTGCTCTACGAGAAGCACAGCGCCGAAGATCCGGTGCAGCTCGCGGCACGACTGTTCGGCAGCTCGGGGCCCTACTTCCGGTACCTGTACCCGGGTGCGGCGGCCGCGGCCAATCAGGGATGAAGCGTCGGGCGCGAGGGTGCATGTCTTGGCAGACGCGGGAATGTCGGAGAATCGTGCGATGAACTGGCATGCACCGTCCCTCCTGGCCCTCCTGTCGATCCCCTGCGCGCTGGCCATCGCCGGCTGCTCGACGCCCCCGAACGAAGTGATGCAGTTCCGCGAAGGCGTCCTGCGCGCCACCACCTATACGCAGGCGCAGCTGTACTGCGACAACAAGAACCAGACCCCGCGCTGGCTCGGCAAGGCACCGGCCGAGAGCGGCGTGCTGTTCCGCTGCGATTGATGCGATGAGGCAAGCCGCGCGCTGAGCCGCGGCCTTGCAAACACAGGCATCGTCGGGCTCGCACCGATCCCGCGACACTCGATCCACTCCGGCCGGCAAGCATTGCGCTTGCCGGCCTTTTCATTTCCGACGGTCCGATCAGTGCGCCGTGAGACCGCCACCGCCGGTCGCGTCGCGACGGGTCTTCGCGTTGTCGATGGTCGCGCTGACCGAGCTGGTGTTGATGGCCAGCGCCACGAGCACGGAGCCGACGAAGGCCGGGTCGGTCGAGCCGCTGAAATCCGAAGCGCCCGCGATGGCCAGGGCCTGCTGCACCTGCTGGCGGGTGAGTTCGGCTGCCGCTTCTCCAACGACGTTCTTCTTGGTGGTTGCCATCTGAAAACTCCTGATTCTGGAAGTGAAGAAAAAAACAAAACAACGCCAGCCGACTGCAGGTCGCGTGAGATCCATCACGCGCCACAACCCTCCGCCAACGATGAAATGTTAACTGGAGGTCAAAAATACGACGAAGGTTTTCATCGAAGGCGCACGGCGAAAACGCCCTCGCCGTGCTCATCTTTCCTGAAGATTTCAAGATGGATAATCGCGCCTCGCTCCGCCAGCCGGCGCATCGCGCAAGCCCTCGGGCCTTGCCGTTCGCGCATCGCTTCAGGCGGCGCGTTTCGAAGATGGGCCACCTTCCAAGAGCCCCCGTTCGAGTCGAGGTCGAGGAACCGTTTTTCCACTCCAGGCCATGCCGGAATCCGCGCCGCGGACGATGCGCATGCGCACATGACTTTCGACACTGGCGTGCCGGATGACCGGTCCGTATCGTCGCGCGGTCGCTTGCGACGCGGTATCGAATCGGGAGCTCGTATTGGCCACGCGGTCCCACCTTCGGCTGTTCGATAGGGGCGCCTGCCGCGCAGGCGCCGTGTTGTTTCACTTGATAGATCGGGACATGGCTTTTTCCAAACTTTCTCTCGCAAGCGCACTGGCCGGCCTGCTGGCCCTCTCGGGTTGCCAGACCATGGACATGCAGATGGGCAGCCAATCGGCCAAGACCGTGGCCACGGGCAGCGCGGCCGGCGCCGCCACCTCGGGCGAAAGCAGCGCGCTCGAGCGCTGCGACTCGCCGCTGGGCACCGTCTCGCTGATCGAGAACGTCAATGCCGGCTGGTACACGGTGCTGACCGGCGAATACAAGCTGCCGCCCACCGCCAACCTGCTGCGCCTGCTGGTGCAGCAATCGAACTGCTTCGTGGTGGTCGAGCGCGGCGCGGCCGGCATGAACGCGATGACGCGCGAACGCGCGCTGCAGCAGTCGGGCGAGATGCGCGGCGGCAGCAACTTCGGTCGCGGCCAGATGGTGGCGTCGGACTACGGCCTGTCGCCCGAGATCGTGTTCAGCAACAACGACGCGGGCGGCCTCGGCGGCGCCATCGGCGGGCTGGTCGGCGGCGGCCGCGGCCGTGCCATCGCGAGCCTGGGCGCGAACCTGCAGACCAAGGAAGCCTCGGCGCTGCTGACGCTGATCGACAACCGTTCGGGCGTGCAGGTCGCGGCCGCGGAAGGCAGCGCCTCGAAGACCGACTTCGCGGGCTTCGCCGACCTCGCCGGCGGCCGCGCGGCCGGTGGCATCGGCGGCTACACGCGCACGCCGCAGGGCAAGGTGATCGCGGCGGCCTTCATGGACGCCTTCAACCAGATGGTCCGTTCGCTGCGCAACTACAAGGCGCAGACGGTGCGCGGCCAGGGCCTCGGTGGCGGCGGCCGGCTCGGCGTGGATGGCGGCGCGGCGCCGTCGCAGACCTACGTGCCGGCCGAGCAGCCGGCGCGTCGCCGCAAGTAAGCGCGGCGAGAGACGAGCAGCCCCGCCGCCGCCAGGCCGCGGGGCTTTTTATCGCCCGTCTTTCAGAGATGCCGCGTCTCGGCCGGCGGGTTGAACCAGTTGTTGTTGCGCCCGTCCATGTACATCACGGGCGCGGCCACCAGCTCGTCGGGCGTGGCGTCGTCGAGGCAGCTGACGTTGATGCTGACGTACTTGCCGCCGACCTCGGCCACGTCGCCGCGGCCGAAGGGCCGCACGCCGCAATGGCGGCAGAACAGGTGGTGCGTGCTGTACGAGCCGAACTGGTAGCTCGACAGCTCCTCCTCGCCACTGACCATCCGGAAGGCCTCGGGCCGCACGATCGCACCCCAGTTGCGCGCCTTGGCACAGATCGAGCAATTGCAGCGGCCGGTGCCGGCCGCGAGGTCGATGTCGGCCTGGAAGCGAACCTTGCCGCAGTGGCAGCTGCCGTTGTAGGTCTTGAGCATGGGCTTTTCTCCTGAGGGTCTGAGGTGTTGGAAGGCCCGAAGACTAAGGACCATTGCGGACAGATCCTGTCCTCGATCGCAGGCATCATCGCGTCCATGCTCTCCGCCACCGCCCGCCTCATCCGCCTGTTGTCGCTGTTCCAGGCCCAGCGCGCCTGGACCGGCGCCGAGCTCGCGCGCCGCCTCGAGATCACCGAGCGCACCCTGCGCCGCGACGTCGACCGGCTGCGCAGCCTCGGCTACACGGTCGACTCCACCTCGGGCGTGGCCGGCGGCTACCGGCTGGGCGCGGGCAACAGCCTGCCGCCGCTGCTGCTCGAGGACGAGGAAGCGATCGCGGTGGCGGTCGGCCTGGGCGTGGGCCCGGCCTCCAGCGACGGCGGCAACGACATCGAGAACGCCTCGATGCGCGCGCTGGCCAAGCTCGAGCAACTGATGCCGCCGCGGCTGCGCCGCCGGCTCGACAAGCTGCGCGCCACGGTGGTGCCGGTGCTGCAGAAGCGCTCGGACATCCGGCTCAAGGCGGTGTCGCTGTTCGCCGAGGCCTGCGCCGACCGCGCGCTGCTGCGCTTCGGCTACCGCGACCACCACGAGGTGGTCAGCAGCCGCCGCGTGGAGCCGCACCGCGTGGTGCAGACCGGCCAGCGCTGGTACCTGCTGGCCTGGGACACGGACCGCGAGGACTGGCGCACCTTCCGGCTCGACCGCATCGTCGACCCCGAGCCCACCGGCGCGCACTTCACGCCGCGGCGGCTGCCGCACGGCGACATCGCGGCCTACATGCAGCACGCGCTGCAGATCTCGCCCTACCTGCACCATGCGCGCGTGCTGGTGCATGCGCCCGTGGCCGCGCTCGACGGGCAACTGTCGTGGGTCGGCGGCGTGCCCGAGGCCGTGGCGCCCGATCGCACGCGCATCCAGACCGCGGCCAACTCGCTCGATGCGCTGGCGGTCTGGCTCGGCTGCCTCGGGCACGACTTCGAGGTCGAGTCGCCGCCCGAGCTCGGCGCGCACCTGCAGCGGGTGGCGTCGCGGCTGGCTCGCATGTCGGGCCGCTGAGCGCCGCGGTCCGCTCCCCCACATATCCCACGTATATAGGATGGGCACGGTGCGCGTCGGCCCCTACGCTGCGGACTCCACCCAACCGAGGACCGCAGCCCCCGCGCCATGGCCATCGACACCGCAGCCGCCCCCCTTCTCTCGACCACGCAGGTCGCGCTGGTCGAGGACGACACCGGCATGCGCGAACGCCTGGCCCGCGTGGTCGATGCCGATCCCTCGCTGACCCTGGCCCACAGCGCCTCGAACGCGACCGAGCTGCTGGCCTGGCTCGAGGACAACGCGGTCGACGTGCTGCTGGTCGACCTGGGCCTGCCCGACCTGCCGGGCCTGCAGGTCATCGACCGCTGCCGCAGCATGCAACCGGCCTGCGCGGTGATGGTGCTGTCGATCTTCGGCGACGAGGCCAACATGCTGCGCGCCTTCGAGGCCGGTGCCAGCGGCTACCTGCTCAAGGACGGCACCGAGAGCGAGCTCGCGGCCCACATCCGCCACCTGCGCGCGGGCGGCTCGCCGATGTCGCCGGTGATCGCGCGGCAGCTGCTGCGCCGCTGGCAGGCGCGCACCGACGCGCCCCTGCATGCCGGTGCCGGCGCGCTGGTGGGACTGGCCCAGGGCACGATCGGCTCGGCCATGGCATCCTCGGCGCTCCCGCGCACGCCGCCGGTGCGGTTGTCGCCGCGCGAATCGGAGGTGCTGGACCTCGTTTCCCGTGGTTTCACCTATGCCGAAGTCGGCGCGCAGATGGGAGTCTCGGCTTCGACCGTTCAAACCCATATCCGCAATATCTACGGCAAGCTGGATGTCCACAACAAGTCCGAAGCCGTGTTCGAGGCGCGCAACCTGGGCTGGCTGCCCTGAGCATCCTTCCGCCGCCACGGCCTCCTCTTCCGATCTGCGCTTCCTGTTCGCCCTTGTCGCCGCGCTGCTGCTGATTGCCGGCCCGGCCGCCGCCAGCAGCACCGCCACCCCCTACACCGTCACCAGCGCCGAGGCCCGCCTCGAGCCCGACGGCCTGCCCGCCGAGGAGCGCCGGGTGCAGCTGCCGTTCCGCTGGGACCACGCCTTTCCGGGCCGCGGCGGCAAGGCCACCTACCGCATCGCCCTGCCCGCCGCGGCGGCGCCCGCGAGCGAACCGGCCGCGCTGCTGTTCGCGGGCGTGGGCAACCAGGTCGCGATCGAGTTCAACGGCACGCCGCTCGCGGGCTTCGGCACGCTGGGCAATCCGTCCTACGACACCAAGGGCACGCCCTTCGTGCCGGTGGCCGCCTCGCTGCAGCGCACCGGCGCGGCGCAGGAACTGGTGATCCGCACCACCGTGCAACGCCAGCGCGGCGCGGCGCTGGCCACGCTGCAGTACGGCACCGAGCGCGAGCTGCTGCCGCGCTACCGTGCCTACCAGCGCTGGCGCCACACCTCGGTGATCGCCAACGCGGCCATCCTCGCGCTGATGGGCTGCCTGTCGGGGGCGCTCTGGCTGCGCCAGCGCCATGCGCTCTATGGCTGCTTCGCGCTCGCGGCGCTCTCGGGCCTGCCGCACAACGTCGACCGGGTGCGGCCCGACATGAACGTGCCCTGGCCGCTCTGGGGCGTGGTGGTCGCGGTCTGCTATGCGCTGCACATCGGGCTCATCACGCGCTTCGTGCTGCTGGTGCTGCAGCGCGGCCCGGCGGGGCTGGTGCGCGCGCTCTACGCGGCCATGGGCATCGCGGTCGCGAGCGCCATCGCCTCCTTCGTGCTGGCCTGGCCGGCGCTGTGGACCGCCGGCCTGGTGCTGCTGAACCTCACGGGCGTGGCCTGCCTGCCGGTGGTGGCGCGCAGCGCCTGGGTCGAGCGCCGCACGATCGCCATGGTGCTGCTGCTGGCGGGCGTGCTCGCGATCCTCGCGGGCATGCACGACCTGCTGCTGGTGCGCATGGGCTTCTTCGGCGGCTCCGACACCTCGCAGACGCCGCGCGCGATGTTCTTCTTCGTGCTGATCCTCGCGGGCCTGGTGGTCGACCGCTACAGCCGCACCGTGGCCGACTACGGCGCGCTCAACGCCACCCTGGCCGAGCGCGTGGCCGAGCGCGAGGGGCAGTTGCGCGTGGCCTTCGACGCGCTGCGGCTGCAGCAGCAGGAACAGGCCGTGCTGCTCGAGCGGCAGCGCATCATGCGCGAGATCCACGACGGCGTCGGCTCGCAGCTCGTGGGCCTGCTCAACGTCGTGACCCAGCCCGCGCCCGACCGCGCGGTGGTCGAGGAGCACGTGAAGCTCGCGCTCGACGAGATGCGCATGGCGGTCGACTCGCTGCAGCCCACGCACGACGACCTCGCCACCGTGCTCGCCACCCTGCGCTACCGGCTGCAGCCGCGGCTGGACGCGGCCGGCATCGCGCTGGTGTGGGACGTGGGCGTGATCCCGCCGGTGGCGCCGTTCTCGGCCCAGGCCGCGCTGCAGCTGCAGCGCATCCTGCTCGAGGCCTTCACCAACGTGCTCAAGCATGCGCGCGCCACGCGCATCGTGCTGCATGCGCGCTGGCAGGCCGAGGCGCAGCCGCCGCGCGTGCACATCGTGCTGACGGACAACGGCGTCGGGCTGCGACCCGCGGGCGCCGCGCCGAAGACGACGGGACATGGCATCGCGAACATGCGGGCGCGCGCGCTGAGCATCGGCGCGCGGCTGGAGATCGCAGCGGTCGAGCAGGAAGAGAACACCGCCGGCGGCACGCGCATCACGCTCGAGTGGCCGGGCGCGATCGACTGCCCCCAGCACTGAGAGCCGACGCCGGCTCAGCGCAAGGCGAAAGTCAGCGCCACCGCGCCGAGCGCCAGCAGCGCCAGGCCCGCGATGAACACCACCTCGCCCCAGGCCTCGAGCCGCGCGCCCGAGCGCCGCATGCGCATCGAGATGAACGACAGCAACGCGCTGGCCAGGAAGACCAGCGCGTCGACCGCGAGCAGCCGATCGATCACCAGCCGCAGATCGTCGCGCGGACCGAGGTGCCCGATGGACATCACGGTCATGCACACGCCGATCATGGTGGCGGAGGTCGGCAGGATGTGGGCCGACAGCCCGTTGGCGGCGCTGTCGGCAGGGTCGAGGCGTTCGGCCTGCGGGGCCGAAGACCGTCGGTGCGGCGGCTTCATCGGTCGTCGCGCGTCGGGGTCCGGCCCGGGGCGGTCAGCCGATGCGCACCGGCACGAAGATCTTGTCGTCGCCGCGCTGGATCAGCAGCGCCACCGACTTGTCGGCCTTCGCGACCACCTCGCGCACCTGCTCCACGGTCTTGGCGGGCGTGCCGTTGATCGCCAGCAGCACGTCGCCGGCCTGCACGCCGGCCATCGCCGACGGGCCGGCCGCGTCCTCGATCAGCAGGCCGGTCTCGACCGCGGCCTCGCGCTTCTCGTCGGGCTGCAGCGGACGCAGCGCCAGGCCCAGCTTGCCCTGGCCGGTGGCCTTGTCGGCCTTCGCGACCTGGGCCGGCTTGTCGCTGGCATCGCCGAGCTTCGCCGTCAGCTCCTGGCGCTCGCCCTGGCGCCACACCTCGAGCGTGACCTTGGTGCCGGGGGCCTGCTGGCCGATCACCGCGGGCAGGTCGCCCGAGGACACGATGGGCTGGTCGCCGACCTTGCGGATCACGTCGCCGGCCTTCAGGCCCGCCTTGTCGCCGGGGCCGCCCTTCTCGATGTTCGAGACCAGCGCGCCCTCGGGCTTGTCGAGCTTGAAGGAATCGGCGAAGGCCTGGTTCACTTCCTGCACCGCCACGCCGAGGCGGCCGTGCACCGCCTTGCCGGTCGCGACGATCTGGTCCTTGACCTGCACCGCCACGTCGATCGGGATCGAGAACGACACGCCCTGGTAGCCGCCGCTGCGGCTGTAGATCTGCGAGTTGATGCCGACCACCTCACCGCGCGTGTTGAGCAGCGGGCCGCCCGAGTTGCCGGGGTTCACCGCCACGTCGGTCTGGATGAAAGGCACGTAGCTGTCGTCGGGCAGCGTGCGGCCCTTGGCGCTGACCACGCCGGCCGTCACGGTGTTCTCGAAGCCGAACGGCGAGCCGATGGCCAGCACCCATTCGCCGACCTTCAGGTCCTTGGTGTTGCCCAGCGCGAGCACGGGCAGGTTCTTGGCGTCGATCTTGAGCACCGCGATGTCGGTCTTGGCATCGGCGCCCAGCACCTTGGCGCGGTATTCGCGGCGGTCGGTGAGCTTGACGGTGACTTCCTTCGCGTCCTTCACCACGTGGGCGTTGGTCAGGATGATGCCGTTGGCGTCGACGATGAAGCCCGAGCCCTGGGCCCGCACCGGCACGTCGCGCTGCTGCTGGCCGCGCGGGTTGATCTGGCCCTGGAAGCGGCGGAAGAACTGGAACATCGGATCGTCGGGATCGATGCCCTGGATCTGCGCGGCCTCCTCGTCGTCCGAGGCCTTCATGGTGCCGGTGACGCTGATGTTGACCACGGCCGCGCCGTCGCGCGCGGTGATGGTCGAGAAGTCGGGCAGCGTGACCATGGCGGCCGGCGCGGTCGCGGTGGCGTTGGTGGGCGTGCCCACGGCGCGCGCGCTGGTGTAGGCGCCGGCGCCGACGGCGCCGATCACGCCCGCGGTGGCCAGGGCCAGGACCAAGGCACGGGGCGAAGTCAGTCGGGTGTTCATGGATCGGTTCCTTTCATTGCGTCGTGACGCTGATGCGATGGAAGGAATGTCGTTGCGCTCGCTTAAGCGCCGCTTAAACGCCGCTGAACGATCGAGCCGGGCGCGGCCGCGGTGTCAGGCGTGCTGCGGAAAGCGCACCACCACCCGCAGCCCGCCCAGGCTCGGCGAGGCATCGAGTGCCACGCTCGCACCATGCAGCTCGGCGATCGACTTGACGATCGAGAGGCCGAGCCCGCTGCCCGGCGCCTGCGGCTCGCCCGAGCGATAGAAGCGGTCGAGCACGCGCTCGCGCTCGGTGGGCGGCAGGCCCGGGCCGCTGTCGTCGACGCTGAGCTCGACCGCCTCGCCCTGGCGCGCGATCGCGATGTCGACGCGGCCGTCCTCGGGCGTGTACTTCACGGCGTTCTCGAGCAGGTTGCGCAGCAGCATGCGCAGCGCCTCGGGCTGGCCCTTCACCGCGGCGCCCTCGTCGGCGCGCGCGATGCCGATGTCGATGCGCCGCGCCTGGGCCGCGGCCACGGCGTCCGACACGGCCAGTCGCGCCACCTCCGCGAGCGCCACCGGCTCGGGCGGCGCGCCGGCGGCCATGCTGGCCTCGTGGCGCGCGAGCGCGAGCATCTGCTCGACCAGTCGCGTCGCGCGGTCGATGCCCGCCACCAATCGGCCGATGGCGAGCTCGCGCGCGCCGTCGTCGGTGGCGCGCTGCAGGCCCTGCACCTGCAGCTTGAGCGCGGCCAGCGGCGAACGCAGCTCGTGCGCAGCGTCGGCCACGAAGTGCTTCTGCGCCTCGAAGGCCTGCCGCACGCGGTCGAACAGCAGGTTGAGTTCCTGCACCAGCGGGCGCACCTCGTCGGGCAGTTTCTCCTCGCTCACGGGCGAGAGATCGTCGGCCTGGCGCGAAGCCACCTGGGTGCGCACGCGCGCCACCGGCGCGAGCGAGCGGCTCACCACCCACCACACGACCAGCATCAGCAGCGGCGCCATCAGCGCCACCGGCGCGACGGTGCGCAGCGCCAGGGTGCCGGCCATGTGCTGGCGCGCCGCCATGTCCTGCGCCACCTGGATCACCAGCCCGCGGGTCTGCATCGAGAACACGCGGTAGGTGGTGCCGCGCGCGCGCACGTCGGCGAAGCCCAGCACCGCGAGCTGCGGCAGCGCGGCCTGGTCGGCCGATTCGAAGATGCGCACGCCGTCGGCGGTCCAGACCTGCACCACGAAATCGAAGTTCTGCTCGGCACCACCGAGGCCGCCCACCGCCGCGCTGGGCGGCAGGCCGGCGCGCAGCGAGAGCGCCATCTGCTGCATGTGGTAGTCGAAGATCTCGTCGGCCTCCTTGAGCACGGTGCGGTAGGCCACCAGCGCCTGCGCGCCGGCCGCCAGCACGATGGCCGCGAGCAGGAACCACAGCAGGCGCGCGCGCAGCGAGCCGGTCATGCGCGCGGCCAGTCCCATCACGCCCCTCACGCCGCTCACGCCTTCGGCACCATGTAGCCGACGCCGCGCACGTTGCGGATCAGCTCCGCACCGAGCTTCTTGCGCAGGCCGTGCACGTAGACCTCGACCGCGTTGCTGCTGATCTCGTCCTTCCAGCTGTAGAGCTTCTCCTCGAGCTGCGCGCGCGAGAGCACCATGCCGGGCCGCGCCAGCAGCGGCTCGAGCACGGCCCATTCGCGGGCCGACAGCACCACCGGCTGGCCGGCCACGCTGACCTCGCGGGTGGCGGGATTGATGCTCACGCCCATGTGCTCGTAGACCGGCTCGGCGCGCCCGGCCGCGCGGCGCAGCAGCGCGCGGATGCGCGCCAGCAGCTCGTCGAGGTCGTAGGGCTTGAGCACGTAGTCGTCGGCGCCGGCGTCCAGGCCCTCGATGCGCTGCTGGATCGAGTCGCGCGCGGTGGCGATCAGCACCGGCATGCGCTGCTTGCGCGCGCGCAGGTTGCGCAGCACCTCCAGGCCGTCGCGGCGCGGCACGCCGAGGTCGAGCAGCACCAGGTCGTAATCCTGGGTGCGCAGCGCCGACTCGGCGCTGTCGCCGTCCTTGACCCAGTCGACCGCGTACTGCTCGGCACGCAGCAGGTCGAGCACGGCTTCGCCGATCATCACGTCGTCTTCGAGGAGCAGCAGTCGCATGGCGGGTTCCTGATGTTCTGGTTTGGCGGTTCGAGGCGGAGGGACCGGGCGAAGTTCAAAGCAGCGCGCGCACCTCGCGCGCGGCCTCGAACAGCAGCGGCAGCATGTCGCGCCGCAGGGCCTCCTCCTGGTAGCGCGCGCCCGACAGCACCACGTTGAGCGCGGCCACCGTGTGGCCCTGCATGTCGCGCAGCGGTACGGCCAGCGCCTGCACGCCGAGCTCGTGCTCCTCGCTCGCGAAGCAGTGGTCTTCCTTGCGCGCGCGTGTCACCAGCTGGCGCAGCGCGCGCGCCTGGGTGGTGGTCTGCGGCGTGAGGCGCGCCAGGTGGCGGCCCGTGAGCCAGCGCGTGAACTCGGCCGGCGGCAGCGCGGCCAGCAGCACGCGGCCGGTGGAGGTGGCATGGGCCGGCAGCCGCGCGCCCAGGTGCAGGCCATAGGCCAGCACGCGCGTGGGCGTGCCGTAGCTGCCGCTGCGCGCCACGATCACCACCTCCTCGCCGTCGAGCACCACGGCCGAGAAGGATTCGCCGGTCTGCGCCGCGAGCCGGTTCAGGGTGGGCTGCAGCGCGCGCGGCAGGCGCGACGAGGCCAGGTAGCTGCCCGAGAAGCGCAGCACCTTGGGCGCCATCCAGAAGTAGCTGCCGTCGGTCTCGAGGTAGCCCAGGTGTGCCAGGGTCAGCAGGTGCCGGCGCGCCGCGGCGCGCGTGAGGCCGGCGCGCTCGGCCGCCAGGGTGGCGTTGAGGCGCTGGCGCTCGGTGTCGAAGCTTTCGAGCACCGCCATTCCCTTGGCGATGCCCTCGATGAAGTCGGCTCTGGCGATGGTCATGAGTGAGGCGAAGCGGGAAGTTGCGCGATCATCGCGCAGCCATTCGCATGATCGCACACAGCCGCATCGGCCGGCGTGCCAGGGCGGCGCGCGCGCCCTACGCTTCGCGGAACTTCTCGGAGACATCGACATGCGCACCCAGGTAGCGATCATCGGCGCCGGCCCGGCCGGCCTTCTGCTCGGCCAGCTTCTGTTCAAGGCCGGCATCGACAACGTCATCGTCGAACGCCAGAGCGGCGACTATGTGCTCGGGCGCATCCGCGCGGGCGTGCTCGAGCAGGTCACGATGGACCTGCTGGAACGTGCCGGCGTCGACGCCCGCGCCAAGGCCGAGGGCCTGCCGCACGGGGGCATCGAGCTGCTGTTCAAGGGCGCGCGCCACCGCATCGACATGCACGGCCTCACGGGCGGCAAGCAGGTCACGGTGTACGGCCAGACCGAGGTGACGCGCGACCTGATGGAAGCGCGCGCGGCCGAGTGCCTGGCCACGGTCTACAGCGCGGCCAACGTGAGCCTGCACGATTTCGACTCGCGCTCGCCGCGCGTGCGCTACGAGAAGGACGGCCAGACGCACGAGATCGAGTGCGACTTCATCGCCGGCTGCGACGGCTACCACGGCGTGAGCCGCGCGAGCGTGCCGGCCGATGCGATCCAGACCTACGAGAAGGTCTACCCCTTCGGCTGGCTCGGCGTGCTGGCAGACGTGCCGCCGGTGTCGCACGAGCTGATCTACGCCAACACCGAACGCGGCTTCGCGCTGTGCAGCATGCGCAGCGCCACGCGCAGCCGCTACTACGTGCAGGTGCCGACCGAGGAACGGGTGGAGAACTGGAGCGACGAGGCCTTCTGGAACGAGCTGCGCGCGCGCCTCGACCCGGAAGCGCGCGAGCGGCTGGTGACCGGGCCCTCGCTCGAGAAGAGCATCGCGCCGCTGCGCAGCTTCGTGGCCGAACCGATGCGCTTCGGCTCGCTGTTCCTGGCCGGCGACGCGGCGCACATCGTGCCGCCGACCGGCGCCAAGGGGCTGAACCTCGCGACCGCCGACGTGGGCTACCTGTCGCGCGCCTTCGAGATCTTCTACCGCGAGCGCTCGGCCTCGGCGCTCGACCGCTATTCCGACCTGTGCCTGCGCCGGGTCTGGAAGGCCGAGCGCTTCTCGTGGTGGTTCACCTCGCTGATGCACCGCTTCCCCGAGACCGGCGCCTTCGGCCAGAAGATCCAGGAGGCCGAGCTCGACTACCTCGTGCATTCGCACGCGGCCTCGACCTCGCTGGCCGAGAACTACGTCGGGCTGCCGCTCGAGGACTTCTGAGCCTCGGCCTCGAACTTCTTCTTCATCGCGGCCGCGCCCTCGTCCATCATGCCGGCGATGTAGGGCGCGAGTTCGTCGGGCAGCACGTCGGTGATCCAGACGAAGCGCGAGCGCCCTTCGCCCGCGTCGAACACCTGCGCCGACGCATGGTGATGCCGCATGCGGCTGCCCGTGACGGTGTAGGCGATGCGGCGCAGCGATTCGTCGATCGACACCGGCAGCTCGCGCGCCACGCTGCCGTTGGAGAAGTCGAGGATGCGCGCGCCCTCCTCGTCGATGCGGCAGGCCGTGAGGAAGCCCGGCGCGAGCCGCTGGTGCACGGCGCGGAAGTCGCGCAGCGCGTCCCAGACCTGTGCCGCGCTCGCGGCGAGTTCGAATTCCCGGTGGATGGTGGCCATGGCGGGCTCCTTCGCGCTCAGGGATGGCGGCCTGCGCAGGCCGGGACTGTCAGTTCGATGGCGTGATGCATGGCGATGGCTTCCTGGTCGATGAATGGATCAGGCGCTCATCGTCGAGCAAGGCCGCGAGGCGGTCTTGGAGAATCTTGCGGTCGCCGCGCGCGGCACGGCGGAAGTCGCCCGGCGAGACACCGGCGGCGCGCCGGAAGGTGCGCACGAAATTGCTGAGGTCGGCAAAGCCCACGTCGAGCGCGATCTCGGTCACGGGACGGTCGCCGTCGGCGAGCAGGCGCGCCGCGTGGCGCAGGCGCGAGCGCACGAGGTACTGGTGCGGCGTCACGCCCAGCACCTGGGAGAACAGGCGCAGGAAATGGAAGGCGCTGAGCCCGGCCTCGGCCGCGGCCTGCTCGAGGCCGATGTCTTCGTGCGAACCCTCGGCGATCCACATCGCGGCATCGACGGCGCGGCGCCGGTCGCGCGCGGGGGCCGCTCCGGGCCGCGGCGCATCGCGCCCTTCCACGAGGTCGACGAAGCGATGGGCGAACTGCATGCCGACCTCGTCGAGGCCGAGGTCGCTGCGGCCCTCGACCGCGGCCTGCGCGAGTTCGCCGAGCACCATCAGCCCGGACAGCGGCGGCAGGCCGCCGGCCTGCCAGGTACCGCGCCCGCCACCGATCAGCTCGACGAAGCCCGGCGAGAGGTGGAAGGCCAGGCACTCGTCGCCGCAGACATGGTGGTCGTGGGTGCAGACGTACTCGTCGCCCGGCGCGCCGACGAGCACCGAGCCGGCCACGAGCTCGTAGGCATGGCCGCGCGCGCGGTAGCCGAAGCTGCCCTTGCGCACGTACGAGACCGAATGGCCCTCGTGCATCTCGGCGAAAGGCGGGGCATCGGGGCCCGCGTCGCAGCGGTAGCTCGAGACCCGGATCGGCTCGGTCTGCAGTTCGGTGACCACGAGCATGGTGGTTCTCCCGCAGTACCGGCCGTGCGGCGGGTCCTCAGTCGACCGTCTGCATCGCCTGCCACACGCGCGAAGGGCTCAGCGGCATGTGCAGGCGCGGCGCGCGCGCGGCCAGGCCATTGCGCGCGAAGGCGTCGGCCACGGCATTGACGATGGCCGGCGTGGCACCGATGGTGCCCAGCTCGCCCACGCCCTTCACGCCCAGCGGGTTGTTCTTGCAGGGCGTCGATTCGTCCATCTCCATGTGGAACATGGTGCTCACGATATCGGCGCGCGGCGCGGCGTAGTCCATCAGGCTGCCGGTGACGGGCTGGCCGGTCTCGTGGTCGTACACCACCTGCTCGTAGAGTGCCTGGCCGATGCCCTGCACGGCGCCGCCCTCGAGCTGGCCGCGCACGATCATCGGGTTGACCACGCGGCCCACGTCGTTGACCGAGCTGTAGGCCACCACGCTGATCTCGCCGGTGGGCGGATCGATCTCGATCTCGCAGATGTGGCAGCCGTTGGGCCAGGTCGGGCCGGCCACGGTGCTGGTGGAGTCGACGAAGATCTCGCGCTCGGGCTGCTTGCCGGCCAGCGTGAACAGGTCGAGCTCGAGGTCGGTGCCGATCACGGCGAAGGCGCCGCGGCTGTAGGTCACGTCGTCGATCGCCACCTCGAATTCCTGGGCCGCGAGTTCGCGCGCCTTGTCGATGGTGCGCTCGGCGCCGATGCGCACGGCCGAGCCGCCGGTGAACAGCGAGCGCGAGCCGGCGCTGCCGAAGCCGTCGCCGCGGTCGGTGTCGCCGAGCACCACGCGCACCTTCTCGATCGGCACGCCGAAGGCGTCGACCGCGAGCTGCGCCAGCGAGGTGGCGATGCCCTGCCCCATGGCATTGACGGCCGAGAACACCTCGATCACGCCGTCGGCCTGTACCGAGACGGTGACGCGCTCCTCGAACACGTTGCCGCCGGTCCATTCGAGAAAAGTGGCGATGCCCAGGCCGCGGTGGCGCCCGTTGCGCGCCGATTCGGCGGCGCGGCCCTCGAATCCGTTCCAGTCGGCCAGGCCCAGCGCCTGGTCCATCACCGACTCGAACTTGCCGGTGTCGTAGGTCTGCGCCATCGGGTTCTTGTACGGCATCTGCTCGGGGCGGATGAAGTTGCGCCGGCGCAGCTCGATGCGGTCGATGCCGGTCTGGCGCGCGGCCTCGTCCATCAGCCGCTCGATGGTGAAGATCGCCTCGGGCCGGCCAGCGCCGCGGTAGGCGCCGGTGGGCGCGGTGTTGGTGAGCACCGCCTTGAAGTGGAAGTCGATGGTCTGGATGTCGTAGACGCTGGTCTGCACCCAGGGGCCGATCAGCAGCTGGATCGCGACGCCGGTGCCGGTGGCATAGGCGCCGACGTTGGCCAGCGTCTTGATGCGCAGCGCGAGGATGCGGCCCTTGGCGTCGAGCGCGAGCTCGGCCTTGGCCTCGATGTCGCGGCCATGGGCGCTCGAGAGGAATTCCTCGCTGCGGTCGGCCACCCATTTCACGGGGCGCTTCACCTGCAGCGCCGCGAAGGCCACCGCGATGTCCTCGGGATAGGCGCCGGTCTTCATGCCGAAGCCGCCGCCGACGTCGCCGACCACCACGCGGACCTTGTCCTTGGCCAGGCCGATGGCGGCGCAGATCGAGTCGCGCACGCCCGAGGGCATCTGGGTGCTCATGCGGATCGTGAGGCGGCCGGTGTCGGCGTCAGGCGCGGCGAGCACCGAGCGCGGCTCGATGGTCAGCGCCACCACGCGCTGGTTGACCACGTCGAGCGCCACCACGTGGGCGGCCTTGGCGAAGGCGGCCGTGGCGGCCTCGCTGCTGCCGTGGCGCATCTCGGCCGCGATGTTGCCGCCGGCCTCCTCGCACAGCTGCGGCGCGCCTTCGGCGGTGGCGGCCGCGAGGTCGACCACCATCGGCAGCTCCTCGTACTCGACCATCACGGCTTCGGCCGCGTCGCGCGCCTGCTGCACGGTCTCGGCCACCACCACGGCGACGGCCTCGCCGACGAAGCGCACGCGTTCGTGCGCGATGGCATGGCGCGCGGGGCTGGCGCTGTCGCCGCCGTCGGCACGCTTGAAGCCGGCGGCGCCGGGCATCGGCTTGACGCCGGCCGCGGCCAGGTCGGCGCCGGTGATCACGGCGAGCACCCCCGGCAGCGCGAGCGCCGCCGAGGCGTCGACCGAGGCGATGCGCGCATACGGGTAGGGAGAACGCAGGAAGACCAGGTGGGACTGGCTCGGCAGGGACACATCGTCCGTGTAGCGGCCGGCGCCTGAAAGAAGACTCTGGTCTTCGAGCCGGCGCACGGCCTGGCCGCTGCCGAAACGCATGGGATTGGGGTCTGTGGTCAACGTGGTCCTCTTGTACCGGGCCCGCGCACAACGCTGGCGCGCGGAGACCGTCATGGGGTGCTTCTTCGAAGGAAGCTCCGCACTATATGTGAGCTGGAGCAAACGTGTGCGCCTTTGGACGAGTGCATTGGGAGGGCACCAGAAAGGGGCATGCCCGAGGGGCCCGCGGCGGAGCCGGCGTTGGGTTTTCGCCTCTGATACGAAGATGCGCCCCGCAAGCCGTGTATACCTACGGCCATGCGACAACTGCCCTGGCTCGAACCCGGCGATGCCCTGCCCGACCCCTCGACGGCGTGGGGGATCGCCGATCCCGTGCCCGGGCTGCTGGCCGCTGGCGGCTCGCTCGACGTCGATACTCTCTTGCGCGCCTATGGCCGCTGCGTCTTCCCCTGGTTCAGCGAGGACCAGCCGATCCTGTGGTGGAGCCCCGATCCGCGCATGGTGCTGCAGGTGGCCGATTTCCGGCTCCACCGCTCGCTGCGCAAGACGCTGGCGCGCTTCGCGCAGGCGCCGGGCTGCGAGATCCGCATCGACCACGACTTCGGGGCCGTCATCCGGGCCTGCTCGGGCTCGGCCCGCCCGGGCCAGTCGGGCACCTGGATCGTGCCGGACATGGTCGCCGCCTATACCGAATTGCACCGGGCCGGCCATGCCCACAGCGTCGAGACCTGGATCGACGGCGAACTCGCGGGCGGCCTCTACTGCGTGGCGATCGGCGGCGCGGTGTTCGGCGAGTCGATGTTCACGCGCCGCCCCGACGCCTCGAAGACCGCGCTGGCGGCGCTGGTGTGCCTGTGCCGGCGCTTCGGCGTGCGGATGATCGACTGCCAGCAGAACACGGCCCACCTAGCGAGCCTGGGCGCGCACGAAATGCCGCGCGCGCGCTTCGTCGAACACGTGGCCCGGGCTCGGGAAGCGACGGGGCCCGCCTGGCGTTTCGAGCCCGTATACTGGTCCGAACTCCTGTCTGCGCGACCCTCTCACCCGACGTGACGCACCTCAAGGATCTCCCGCTCCACACGCTGCAGTTCTACGCGACCGCGCCCTACCCCTGCAGCTACCTGCCGGACCGCCAGGCCCGCTCGCAGGTGGCCACTCCCAGCCACCTGATCCACAACGACGCGTACTCGGACCTGGTGCTCAGCGGCTTCCGGCGCAGCGGCATGTTCACCTACCGCCCGTACTGCGACGGCTGCCGCGCCTGCGTGCCGCTGCGGGTGCTGGCCAATGCCTTCACGGCCTCGCGCAGCCAGCGCCGTGCCGCCAAGCAGCACGCCGACCTGCAGGCCCGCGTGCTCAAGCTGTGCTTCGTGCCCGAGCACTACCAGCTCTACCTGCGCTACCAGAATGGCCGCCACGCGGGCGGCGGCATGGACCACGACAGCATCGACCAGTACACCCAGTTCCTGCTGCAGAGCCGCGTGAACTCGCGGCTGGTCGAGTTCCGCGAGACCCTGCCCGACGGCAGCGCGGGCGCGCTCAAGATGGTGTCGATCCTCGACGTGCTCAACGACGGCATCTCGGCCGTCTACACCTTCTACGAGCCCGAGGACGGCATGGCCTACGGCACCTACAGCGTGCTCTGGCAGATCGAGCAGGCGCGCAAGCTCGGCCTGCCCCACGTCTACTTGGGCTACTGGATCGAACACAGCCCGAAGATGAACTACAAGGCGCGCTTCGCGCCCCACGAATTGCTGATCGACGGCCGCTGGCAGCGCGCCAGCGATTTCACAAGATAAAATGGCGCCCGGTCTTCACCGCACAGCGCCATGAGAAAAAACCATTCAGACATTCCGGCCACCCCCGTCATCCAGGTCATCGAACGCATGTTCGCGCTGATCGACGTGCTGGCCTCGCGCGAAGAAGCCATTTCCCTGAAGGAAATCAGCGAAAAGACGGGGCTTCATCCCTCCACCACCCACCGCATCCTCAACGACCTCGCGGTCGGCCGCTTCGTCGACCGTCCCGAGGCCGGCAGCTACCGGCTCGGCATGCGCCTGCTGGAGCTCGGCAACCTGGTCAAGGGCCGGCTCAACGTGCGCGACGCCGCGCTGGGCCCGATGCGCGAGCTGCACAAGCTCACGCAGCAGCCGGTCAACCTCAGCATGCGCCAGGGCGACGAGATCGTGTACATCGAGCGCTCCTACAGCGAGCGCTCGGGCATGCAGGTGGTGCGCGCCATCGGCGGCCGCGCCGCGCTGCACCTCACTTCCACCGGCAAGCTGTTCCTGGCCGCGGACGATCCGCAGCGGGTGCGCAGCTACGCCACCCGCACCGGGCTGGCCGGCCACACGCGCAACAGCATCACGCAGCTGCCGGCGCTCGAGCGCGAGCTGTCGAAGGCGCGCCAGTACGGCATCGCGCGCGACAACGAGGAGCTGGAACTGGGCGTGCGCTGCATGGCCGCCGGCATCTACGACGACCAGGGCAAGCTGGTCGCGGGGCTGTCGATCTCGGCACCGGCCGACCGGCTCGACGAAGGCTGGCTGCCCAAGCTGCAGGCAACGGCGAACGAAATCTCGGAGGCGCTGGGCTTCAAGCAGGGCGTGGCACCCGCTGCCGGGGCCGTGGCGGCCGCTTCGGGGTCGCCGGGCGGCCCATCCCCCTCCGTGGGGGCTTGAGCGCGCCTGGGCGCGTTCCAGGCCCTTGCGGCGACCCTCGGGGGGCGAAGCTCTTTCCCCCGCACCATGAAAAAAGCCGGCAACCGCCGGCTTTCGTCTTTGGGCAGGCCCGTTCAGCCCGCGATCTGGTACGCCACGGCGCGCGAGGCGGCCGGCGAACCCGGCACGGCATGCGTGGCTTCGACCCAGCGGCGCACGCGCTCGGCGTCGGCGATGCGGCTGAACTTGCCGGCCGAATCGAGGAACACCATGATCAGCTTGCGGCCCGCGACCCGGGCCTGCATCACCAGGCACTGGCCGGCTTCGGAGATGTAGCCGGTCTTCTGCACGCCGATGTCCCAGTCGGGGCTCTTCACGAGGCGGTTGGTGGTGTTGAACTGCAAGGTGCGGCGGCCGACCTCGACCTGGTATTCCGGCGAGGTGGACAGCGAACGCACGGTGGCGTCGGCGTAGGCGGCGTTCACGAGCAGCGCCAGGTCCTGCGCGCTCGACTGGTTGCGGCTCGACAGCCCGGTGGGCTCGACGTAGCGCGTGTCCTTCATCCCGAGCATGCGCGCCTTGGCATTCATGATGCTCACGAAGGTGCTCAGGCCACCGGGATAGGTGCGGCCCAGCGCGTGGGCGGCGCGGTTCTCGCTCGACATCAGCGCCAGGTGCAACAGTTCGCCGCGCGTGAGCGTGGTGCCGACCGTCAGGCGCGAACTGCTGCGCTTCTCGGTGTCGACGTCGTCCTGGGTGATGGTGATGAGCTCTTCGTTCGGCAGCTTGGCCTCGCTGATCAGCAGGCCCGTCATGAGCTTGGTGAGCGAGGCAATCGGCAGCACGGCGTGGTCGTTCTTGCTGAACAGCACCTCGTGCGTGTCCTGGTCGACCACCAGCGCGACGCTCGACTTGAGTTCGAGCGCGTCGTCGGTGGTGTGCAGGCCGGCCATCTGGCCGAAGGACTGGCGCGGCGGCGCCTCGACACGGACCACCGAGCGGCGCTGCACGGCCACCACGGTCTTGCCGTTCTTCTTTTGCAGGGTGGCCACCACGTTGCGACCACCACGGACCACCTTGTCGGCCTTGTCGTCGCGCTCGGCACGGCCACCACGCTTGGCGACCTTGGACGACGCGGCATTGCGCTTCACCTCGACCGGCGCAGCGCCGCGGGCTTTCTTCGAGACGGCCGCCGTCTTGGCAGGGGCCGCCTTCTCTTTCTTGGCGGCCTGGGCGCCGGACAACAAAAAAGCCGTCGCGCAGAACGCGACGGCGAGGGTGCGAAGGCTTGAAACGCGGTGGAGACGGGCTTCGGGCATGTACAAAATCTCCAGCGGCAGGAATAAGGACCGCAGTGTATCGAAATCAAAAAAGGCACGCAATATCAGCTACTTGCATCCTTTTCTTCATTCGAATACCAAGGATCGCCCGAAAACCTAACCTTGTGCCGCCACTCTCTCAGCTTGGCTCTGTAACTTGTTGAGCGCACTCAAATAAGCCTTTGCTGACGCCACCACGATGTCGGGATCCGCCCCGACGCCGTTGACCACCCGCCCTGCGTTTTGTAACCGGACTGTAACTTCTCCCTGGCTTTCCGTCGAGCCACTGATGGCATTGACCGAGTAAAGCACCATCTCGGCGCCGCTCTTGACGTGCGACTCGATGGCCTTCAGGGAAGCATCGACCGGGCCATTGCCGTCCGACTCGCCCGTGACTTCCTTGCCATGGACGGTGAAGACGATCTTCGCCTGGGGGCGTTCACCGGTTTCGCTGTGCTGCGCGAGAGAAACGAAAGCAAACTGTTCGCCAACGTTCGCACCCTCCTCCGCGCTGACAAGCGCGAGGATGTCCTCGTCGAAAATTTCGGACTTGCGGTCGGCCAGCTCCTTGAAGCGCAGGAAGGCGGCGTTGATCTCGCCCTCGCTCTCCATGGTCACGCCCAGCTCCTGCAGCCGCTGCTTAAAGGCGTTGCGGCCGCTGAGCTTGCCCAGCACGATCTTGTTGGCGGCCCAGCCCACGTCCTCGGCCCGCATGATCTCGTAGGTGTCGCGCGCCTTGAGCACGCCGTCCTGGTGGATGCCCGAGGCATGCGCGAAGGCATTGGCGCCCACCACCGCCTTGTTGGGCTGCACCACGAAGCCGGTGGTCTGGCTGACCATGCGGCTCGCGGCCACGATGTGCTGGGTGTCGATGTTGAGCGTGAGGCCGAAGTAGTCCTTGCGGGTCTTCACGGCCATCACTACCTCTTCGAGCGAGCAGTTGCCCGCGCGCTCGCCGAGGCCGTTGATGGTGCACTCGATCTGGCGCGCGCCGCCGATCTTCACGCCGGCCAGCGAGTTCGCCACCGCCATGCCGAGGTCGTTGTGGCAGTGCACCGACCAGATCGCCTTGTCGCTGTTGGGAATGCGCTCGCGCAGGGTCTTGATGAAATTGCCGTAGAGCTCGGGGATCGCATAGCCCACGGTGTCGGGCACGTTGATCGTGGTCGCGCCCTCCGCGATCACGGTCTCGATCACGCGGCACAGGAAGTCGGGATCGCTGCGGTAGCCGTCCTCGGGACTGAATTCCACGTCGCCCACCTGGTTGCGCGCGAAGCGCACCGCGAGCCTGGCCTGCTCGTACACCTCGTCGGGCGACATGCGCAGCTTCTTCTCCATGTGCAGCGGCGAGGTCGCGATGAAGGTGTGGATGCGGCCGCGCGCCGCGCCCTTCAGCGCCTCGGCGGCGCGCGCGATGTCGCGGTCGTTGGCGCGCGACAGGCCGCACACCGTCGATTCCTTGATCGCGTTGGCGATCGCCTTGACCGCCTCGAAGTCGCCGTTCGAGCTGGCCGGGAAGCCGGCCTCGATGACGTCGACCCGCAGCCGCTCGAGCTGCTTGGCGATGCGCAACTTCTCGTCGCGCGTCATCGAGGCGCCGGGCGACTGCTCGCCGTCGCGCAAAGTGGTGTCGAAAATTATGAGTTGGTCGGTCATCGTGGTTCTCCTTCGTTTCTGGCCACCTGGCGCTTCGGTCGGATCGAGGCTCAGACGGTCGCGGTCTCCGATTGTGCGCTGTGCGCGCCGTTGCCCCTGGCGCGCTCCACGCCCGAGACGATCGCCTTCAGCGACGCGGCGATGGTGTCCTCGTCGATGCCCACGCCGAACAGCGTGCGCGACTCGTCCACGCGCAGCTCCAGGTAGGCCACGGCCTTGGCGTCGGCACCGGCGCCGATCGCATGCTGGTGGTAGTCGATGACGCGCACCGCATGGCCCGTCGCGGCGCTCAGCGCGTGCGTGAAGGCATCGATGGGACCGTTGCCGCGGCCCTCGATGGCCACGGTCTCGCCGTTCCAGGCCAGGTCGCCGCGCAGAAGCACCGAGGCGTTGGCGCCGTCCTTGCCCTCCTCCTGCAGCACGCGGTGCTGGAGCGCCTGTACCGACTCGATGCCGTACTCGCGCACGAAGAGCTGCCAGAGGTCCGCGGCCGTGAGTTCCTTGCCCGCGACGTCCATCACGCGCTGCACCGTCTGGCTGAATTCCATCTGCAGGCGGCGCGGCATCTCGATGCCGTACTCGCTCTCGAGCAGGTAGGCGATGCCGCCCTTGCCCGACTGGCTGTTGACGCGGATCACGGCCTCGTAGCTGCGGCCGACGTCCTTCGGATCGATCGGCAGATAGGGCATGTCCCAGATGTCGCCGTCCTTGCGCGCCGAGAAGGCCTTCTTGATCGCGTCCTGGTGCGAGCCCGAGAACGAGGTGTAGACCAGGTCGCCCACGTAGGGGTGGCGCGGATGCACGGGGATCTGGTTGCAGTGCTCGACCGTGGCGCGGATCTCGTCGATGTTCGAAAAGTCGAGTTCGGGCGAAACGCCCTGCGTGTAGAGGTTGAGCGCCACGTTGACGAGGTCGAGGTTGCCGGTGCGCTCGCCGTTGCCGAACAGGCAGCCTTCGATGCGGTCGGCGCCGGCCATCAATGCGAACTCGCCGGCGGCGGTGCCGGTGCCGCGGTCGTTGTGCGGATGCACCGAGAGCACGATCGCATCGCGACGTTCGAGGTTGCGGTGCATCCACTCGATCATGTCGGCAAAGATGTTCGGCGTGGAGTGCTCGACCGTCGACGGCAGGTTGACGATGCACTTGCGCTCGGGCGTCGGCGCCCATACCGCGGTGACCGCGTCGACCACGCGCTTGGAGAACGCGAGGTCGGTGCCCGAGAACATCTCGGGCGAGTACTGGAAGGTCCAGCGCGTGTTGGGCTGCTTCGCGGCCATCTCGTTGAACATGCGCGCATGCGAGGCGGCGAGCTCGACGATGCCGTCCTCGTCCATGCCGAGCACCACGCGGCGCATCACGGGCGCCACGGCGTTGTAGAGATGGACGATGGCGCGCGGTGCGCCCTGCAAGGCCTCGAAGGTGCGGGCGATCAGGTGGTCGCGCGCCTGCGTCAGCACCTGGATCGTCACATCGTCGGGAATGCGGTCTTCCTCGATGAGCTTGCGCACGAAGTCGAACTCGACCTGCGACGCCGAGGGAAAGCCGACCTCGATCTCCTTGAAGCCGATGGCCACGAGGGTCTCGAACATACGCATCTTGCGCGTGATGTCCATCGGCTCGACCAGGGCCTGGTTGCCGTCACGCAGATCGGTCGACAGCCAGATCGGCGCCTTGGTCAGCACGGCGTCGGGCCAGGTGCGGTCCTTGAGACCGATGGGCGCGAACGCACGGTATTTGGCTTGAGGTTGCTTCAACATGTCGATTTCTCTGCTGTGATGGTTGGTGATCAACCAGCAACCCCAAAAACAAACGGCCCGTTGCTGGTGCGAACGGGCCGTGGTGATGGATTTGCGCGTGCGCTACCGTCTCCGCCCGTGAGGGAGAGCTAGTAGGGCCAGCAGCGAAATCATCTTCGTCATGAGGGTTGCGAATTTAGCACAGGCTTCGAGACTTTGTGAAGACGGTGCCGCAATGCCTGTCTCAGTTGTGCAAACCGCGCTCGTCGGGTTCCTCGGTCGAGGTGCTGATCACGCTGGTCTGCTGCCCCTTGGCCTTGCGCCATGCATAGACCACGTAGCCGCTCAGGCCGTAGACCACGAACAGGCCGAACAGCACCGTCGGCGGATGGATGTTGATGACCGCGATGCCGAGCGCGATCAGCACGATCACGGCGAAGGGCACGCTCTTCTTCATCTGCACGTCCTTGAAGCTGTAGAACGGCGCGTTGGTCACCATCGTGAGGCCCGCATAGAGCGTGAAGGCGAAGGTGATCCAGGTGATCTGGGTCCACGAGAGGTACAGCACCTCGCCGCCGCGCTTGCCCCATTCGGTCATGAGCCAGATGAAGCCGGCCACCAGCGCCGCCGCCGCGGGCGACGGCAGGCCCTGGAACCAGCGCTTGTCGACCACGCCGGTGTTGACGTTGAAGCGCGCGAGCCGCAGCGCCGCGCAGGCGCAATAGACGAAGGCCGCGATCCAGCCCCAGCGGCCCAGTCCCTTGAGCGACCACTCGTAGGCGATCAGCGCGGGCGCCGCGCCGAACGAGACCATGTCGGACAGCGAGTCCATCTGCTCGCCGAACGCGCTCTGCGTGTTGGTCATGCGCGCCACGCGGCCGTCGAGGCTGTCGAGCACCATGGCCGCGAAGACGCCCAGCGCGGCGAGGTCGAAGCGCGCGTTCATCGCCATCACGACCGAATAGAAGCCGCCGAACAGCGCGGCCAGCGTGAACAGGTTCGGCAGGACGTAGATGCCCTTTCGCCGCTTGCGCGGCTGGACCTCGTCGGGGACGGTGTCGTCATGCATTGGATAGGTCTCCGTCCCTCATGGGCATTGTCGGCTCAGCTATCTCTTCGATAGCAATTCGGTCACTGGATCGCATCCCCGGGAGTGTAGTTCAGGGGCACGCCCGCCCTCCAAGCAAAAGGGCCACCGCGAGGGTGGCCCTTGGGGGGAATCGGGCGCCGGAGCGCCCTGCTCGCCGGGAGATCAGTTGCGGGTCTGGTCGACCAGCTTGTTCTTCTTGATCCAGGGCATCATCGCGCGCAGCTTTTCGCCAACCACTTCGATCTGGTGCTCTGCACCCAGGCGACGGCGGCTGATCAGCGTGGGCTGGCCGGCAGCGGCTTCGAGCACGAAGCTCTTGGCGTATTCGCCGGTCTGGATGTCCTTGAGCACCTGCTTCATGATCTTCTTGGTCTCGTCGGTCACGATGCGCGGGCCCGTGACGTACTCGCCGTATTCGGCGTTGTTCGAGATCGAGTAGTTCATGTTGGCGATGCCGCCTTCATAGATCAGGTCGACGATCAGCTTCAGTTCGTGCAGGCATTCGAAGTACGCCATTTCGGGCGCGTAGCCGGCTTCCACCAGCGTTTCGAAACCGGCCTTGATCAGCTCGACCGTGCCGCCGCACAGAACCGCTTGTTCGCCGAACAGGTCGGTCTCGGTTTCTTCGCGGAAGTTGGTCTCGATGATGCCGGCCTTGCCGCCGCCGTTGGCGGTGGCGTAGCTCAGCGCGAGGTCACGCGCCTTGCCGCTCTTGTCCTGGTGCACGGCCACCAGGTGGGGCACGCCGCCGCCTTGGGTGTAGGTGCTGCGCACGGTGTGGCCCGGGGCCTTGGGAGCGACCATCCACACGTCGAGGTCGGCGCGCGGCTGCACGAAACCGTAGTGCACGTTGAAGCCGTGTGCGAAGACCAGCGAAGCGCCTTCCTTGATGTTCGGCGCCACGTCGTTCTTGTAGACGTTGGCGATCTGCTCGTCGGGCAGCAGGATCATGACGACATCGGCGGACTTCACGGCATCGGCCACTTCGGCGACCTGGAGGCCGGCCTTGCCGACCTTGTCCCACGAAGCGCCGCCCTTGCGCAGGCCGACCACGACCTTGACGCCGCTGTCGTTGAGGTTCTGCGCGTGCGCGTGGCCTTGCGAGCCGTAACCGATGATGGCCACCGTCTTGCCCTTGATCAGGCTCAGGTCCGCGTCCTTGTCGTAATAAACCTTCATGATGTTCTCCAGATAGATATGCGAGTTGCAGTGTGTTGTGCCGTTCGTCCTGAGCCTGTCGAAGGGCTCAATGCAGTCCCCGCTCGCGCGGAGGCTTCGACAAGCTCGGCCCGAACGGGCAGCGACCGAGCTCCGTTTTCATCGGGTCAGACCCGCAGGATGCGTTCGCCGCGGCCGATGCCGCTGGCGCCGGTGCGCACGGTCTCAAGGATGGCGCTGCGATCGATCGCCTCGAGGAAGGCGTCGTTCTTGCCATGGTCGCCGGTAAGCTCGATGGTGTAGCTCTTGTCAGTGACGTCGATGATGCGGCCGCGGAAGATCTCGGCCATGCGCATCATCTCCTCGCGCTCCTTGCCGACCGCGCGCACCTTCACCATCATGAGCTCGCGCTCGGTATAGGCGCCTTCGGTCAGGTCGACCACCTTGACCACCTCGATCAGGCGGTTCAGGTGCTTGGTGATCTGCTCGATCACGTCGTCCGAACCGGCGGTGACAATGGTCATGCGCGACAGGCTCGCATCCTCGGTGGGCGCGACGGTCAGCGACTCGATGTTGTAGCCACGGGCCGAGAACAGGCCCACCACGCGGGAAAGAGCACCGGGCTCGTTTTCCAGCAGAACGGCAATGATGTGTTTCATGTGTGCGTGACTCCTCTTTTCGCCAGCGCGGAAGCTTTCGCTTTCGCCGCCCTCCCCCGCGCACGGTAATGCGCGGGCTCGGCGGGCAATAGATTCGTCAGTGAAAGGTTGAGAACGAACGGTCGAAAACAGGCCGAGGGATCAGAGATCCTCGGACCCCAGCAGCATCTCGGTGATGCCCATTCCGGCCTTGACCATCGGGAACACGTTCTCGGTGGGGTCGGTGCGGAAATCCATGAACACGGTGCGGTCCTTGAGCTTGCGCGCTTCGCGCAGCGCGGGCTCCACGTCCTGCGGCCGCTCGATCAGCATGCCGACGTGGCCATAGGCCTCGGCGAGCTTCACGAAGTTGGGCAGCGCATCCATGTAGCTGTGGCTGTAGCGGCCGGAGTACTCGATCTCCTGCCACTGGCGCACCATGCCGAGGTAGCGGTTGTTCAGCGAACAGATCTTGATCGGCGTGTTGTACTGCAGGCAGGTCGACAGTTCCTGGATGCACATCTGCACCGAGCCTTCGCCCGTGATGGTGAAGACTTCCGACTCCGGCTTCGCGAGCTTGATGCCCATGGCGTAGGGAATGCCCACGCCCATGGTGCCCAGGCCGCCGGAGTTGATCCAGCGGCGCGGCTCGTCGAAGCGGTAGTACTGCGCGGCCCACATCTGGTGCTGGCCGACGTCGGACGTGATGTACGCGTCGGCGTCCTTGGTCATGTTCCACAGCGTCTCGACGACGAACTGCGGCTTGATCACGTCCTTGTTGCCACGGTCGTACTTGAGGCAGTCGCGCGAGCGCCAGCCTTCGATGGTGGTCCACCAGTTGGCGAGCGCGCCGGCATCGGGCTTGGTCGTGCTCTCGCGGATCATCGAGATCAGTTCGGTGAGCACGTCCTTGACGTCGCCCACGATCGGGATGTCGACCTTCACGCGCTTGGAGATGCTCGACGGGTCGATGTCGACGTGGATGATCTTGCGTTCGTTCTGCGCGAAGTGCTTGGGGTTGCCGATCACGCGGTCGTCGAAGCGCGCGCCCACGGCCAGCAGCACGTCGCAGTTCTGCATCGCGTTGTTGGCTTCGATGGTGCCGTGCATGCCGAGCATGCCGAGGAACTTGCGGTCGCTCGCCGGATAGGCGCCCAGGCCCATCAGCGTGTTGGTGACCGGGTAGCCGAGCATGTCGACCAGCGTGCGCAGCTCGTTGGTGGCATTGCCCAGCAGCACGCCGCCGCCGGTGTAGATGTAGGGGCGCTTGGCGTTGAGCAGCAGCTGCAGCGCCTTGCGGATCTGGCCGCCGTGGCCCTTGCGCACCGGGTTGTACGAGCGCATCTCGATCTTCTCGGGATAGCCGGCATAGGCCACCTTCTTGAACGAGACGTCCTTGGGCACGTCAACCACCACGGGGCCCGGACGGCCGCTGCGTGCGATGTGGAAGGCCTTCTTCATCGTCATCGCCAGGTCCTTCGGATCCTTGACGAGGAAGTTGTGCTTGACGATCGGGCGCGTGATGCCGACGGTGTCGCATTCCTGGAAGGCATCCAGGCCGATCGCCGCCGTGGGGACCTGGCCCGAGATGATCACCATCGGGATCGAGTCCATGTAGGCCGTCGCAATGCCCGTGACCGCGTTCGTCAGGCCCGGGCCCGAGGTGACCAGCGCCACGCCCACCTCGCCGGTGGCGCGCGCATAGCCGTCGGCCGCGTGGACCGCTGCCTGCTCGTGGCGCACCAGCACGTGCTGGATGGTGTCCTGCTTGTAGAACGCGTCGTAGATGTAGAGAACCGCGCCACCGGGGTAGCCCCAGACGTACTGGACGCCTTCGGCCTGCAGTGCCTTGACCAGCACTTCGGCGCCCATGAGTTCTTGCGTGTGATTGCCGGCGCCGGAGGACGCGGCTGCTGCGGAAGCGAGTTCCGCCTTCGAGATTTCCATGATCAACCTTTGGAGTTTTTTCGGGAACGAAAAACCTTGGGTGCCCCTTGCCAACCCTTGTGGGGCCGCGCCAGGACTTGAGGCCAAAGCCATGAGCGGACTGATTGTTCCGCCGGACCGTGACCCGTTTGCCTTTTGACTTGCGACCGCGATTATGACACCGACGCGGCGTTCCGCCGAGCCCGTATCGCCCCGCAACACGATTCGTCAGGAGCGGCGGGCATAATTCGCGGCCAACAACGAGGCATTCCCGCCCGACATCCATTCCCACGCGGCGCCCGGCGCCCCTCTCACGCTTGGCCACCGAACAAGAACTCTCCGATTTCCTGAAAAGCGTCGAACGCCGCGCTTTCAAGCGGTCGGTCTATCACGTGCGAGACGAGGAAGCGGCGCTCGACATCGTGCAGGACAGCATGATGAAGCTGGCCCAGCACTACGGCGACAAGCCGGCCGCCGAGCTGCCGATGCTGTTCCAGCGCATCCTGTCGAACTGCACGCTCGACTGGTTCCGCCGCCAGAAGACCCGCCGCGCCCTGTTCTCGAACCTCAGCGATTTCGAGGCCACCGACGACGACGGCGATTTCGATCTGCTCGAGAACTTCGCCTCGCCGACCGACTCCAGAGAAACCGAGAGCGCCGAGGACACCACGCGCCGGGCACAGGTCCTGCATGAGATCGAAGAACAGATCGCGGCATTGCCGGGCCGTCAACGCGAGGCTTTCCTGATGCGTTACTGGGAAGAAATGGACGTCGCAGAGACGGCCGCCGCAATGGGCTGCTCCGAGGGCAGCGTCAAAACCCACTGCTCGCGCGCCGTCCACGCTCTGAGCAAGGCGCTCAAAGCCAAGGGAATTTCGCTATGAACACTAAGGTTCCTCTTTCTTCCGTCGCCGAAAACGAATTCGGTCAACGCGTGGCCGCGCGCCTGTCCGCCGGCAACCAGGCGTTGCCGCACGACATCGGCGAACGCCTGCGCGTGGCGCGCGCGCAAGCCGTGGCCCAGCGCAAGCAGGCCCCGCAGCTGCGCGCCGCGCCCGCCGTGGTGCAGGCGGGCAACACCGCCGCATTGGGCGGCGGTGGTGGCTGGGGCTGGTGGACGCGCATCGGCACCGTGGTGCCGCTCGTGGCCCTGGTGGCCGGCCTGATCACCATCAGCGTGATGCAGGACGAGGACCGCGCCAGCGAGCTGGCCGAGGTCGATTCCGCGCTGCTCACCGGCGACCTGCCGCCAGCGGCCTACACCGACCCGGGCTTCGCGCAGTTCCTCAAGTCCGACGGCGCCTCCGACTGACGAGGGCCTCACCCGCCCTCCCAGCCCCGCGCCCGGCTTCGCCGCTCCCGTCTGCCGCCTAGACCTTCCCGCCTGTCCGAAGCCTCCATCCGACCGATCATCCGAATGCCACGCCGCACCCTGCCCCCCGCGATTTCGCCCCGCTCCTCGCGCTCGTGGTCGCAAGGCGTGGCGGCTCGTCTCGCCGGGGCCGGCACCGTGGCCGCCGCGGCACTGGGACTGACGATCGCGGCCGCGCAGACCACGCCCGCTCGCTCGGAAGCCGTTCGCGCGGAGACGCCCAAGGCCGCGCCGACCGGCACCATGGCCGCGTCCGCGGCCGCCAAGCCGCCCACCCTCACCAAGCCGCTGTGGGCCGAGCTCACCGCCGAGCAGCAGCAGGCCCTGCAACCGCTGGCGCCGCACTGGAACACCCTCAACGTCGGCCAGAAGCGCAAGTGGCTCGCGCTGTCGCGCAACTACGCCTCGCTGCCGGCAGAAGACCAGATCACGCTGCGCAGCCGCATGATCGAGTGGGCCGCGCTCAGCAACCAGCAGCGCGTCCAGGCGCGCCTGAACTTCGCCGAGGTCAAGCGCGTGCCGGCCGACGAGCGCAAGGCCAAGTGGGAGCAGTACCAGGCGCTGAGCGAAGAAGAGAAGCGCAAGCTCGCCGAGCGTGCGCCGGCCAAGCCCAAGGGCGCCGCCATCCCGGTACGGCCGGTGTCGTCCCAAAAGCTCGTGGCCGTGCCCACGGTCACGCCGCCCGGGCAGCACACGCCCCGCATCCAGCTCGCGCCGCCGATGGCGCCCGCGACGCCGGCCATCGTGCCCGCGGCGGCCGTCGTCACGACTCCGCCAGCCGCATCGTCCGGCACGGCTGCGGCCACCGTCACCCCGGCGACGCCCTCGGCCGCGGCCCCCGCCACCTTCACGCCCCAGCCGGTGCCGGCAGAAGCCCAGGTGCCGTCTCCGTACTCTTCATCGTCCGGCCCGTCGACTTCGGTATCCTCCACACCGTCTTCCACTTCTGCGGGGCGCACGCTCGAGCAACCCTCGGCCGCCCCCTGACCCAAGGTCTCGATGGTTTCCAGCTCTTCCGAGGTTTCGGAGTCGGATTCGCCTGCTTCGCTCGTCCCTCCTGCGTCTGACGTTTCTTCTTCCACGGCACAGGACCCGGTTCCGGGACTCTGGCGCCGCATGGCCTGCTGGCTCTACGAAGGCATGCTGCTGTTCGCGGTGGTGTTCGTTTCGGGCTGGCTCTTCAGCACGCTGGGCCAGATGCGCGACGCCATGGATTCGCGGCGCCACCTGTTCCAGGGCTTCCTCTTCGTGGTGTTCGGCGTCTATTTCGTCTGGTTCTGGGCCAAGGGCCAGACGCTCGCGATGAAGACCTGGAACATCCGCATCGTCGACGCGCACGGCCACCCGGTCAGCCAGCGCCGCGCGCTCGCGCGCTATTTGCTGAGCTGGATCTGGTTCCTGCCGCCGCTCGCCGCCGTCGCGCCCTTCAAGCTGTCGGGTCCCGAAGTCACGGTGCTCGTCTTCGGCTGGGTGGCCATCTGGGCCCTGCTGGCACGCTTCCATCCGCAACGCCAGTTCTGGCATGACGCCTGGGCCGGCACCCGGCTCATCACCTCCAAGCCCATGAGCCGCCGATGAGCGCCCTGCCCGAACTTCCCGATCCCGCCGTCAATCCGCAGAAGGCCCGCAAGGGCTTCGATCGCGTCTGGCACGCCACGCTGATCTCGCTGCACGGCCTGCGCGCCGGCTGGGGCGAGCCGGCCTTCCGGCAGGAAGCCATCCTGTCGATGGTCATGATCCCCGCCGCCTTCTGGCTCGGCCGCAGCTGGGTCGAAATCGCCCTGCTCGCGGGCAGCGCGGTGCTGGTGATGATCGTGGAGCTGCTCAACACGGCGGTGGAAGCGGCCATCGACCGCATCGGCCCCGAATGGCACGACCTCTCCAAGCGCGCCAAGGACATGGGCAGCGCCGCGGTGCTGCTGTCGCTCTCGCTGTGCACCTGCATCTGGGCCGCCGCCCTGTGGACGCGCTTCGTGTCATGAGCGGGCCCGCCGCGCGAGGCATGATCGGGGGATGACCCCTGAATTTTCGATTTGCGTGTATTGCGGCTCGCGCCCCGGCGAGCGTCCCGAGTTCACTGAAGCCGCCACGGCGGTCGGCCGCTGGATCGGCCAGCAGCGCGGCCAGCTGGTCTACGGCGGCGGCCGCACCGGCCTGATGGGCACCGTGGCCGAGGCCACGCGCGCCGCGGGCGGACGCGTGGTCGGCATCATCCCCAAGGCACTGGTCGACAAGGAACTGGCCAACCCGCTGTGCGACGAGCTGCACGTGGTCGACACCATGCACGAGCGCAAGGCGATGATGGGCGAGCGCGCCGACGCCTTCCTGGCCATGGCCGGCGGCATCGGCACCTTCGAGGAGCTGTTCGAGATCTGGACCTGGCGCCAGCTCGGCTACCACGACAAGCCGGTCGGCATCCTCAACAGCGCCGGCTACTACGACAAGCTGCTCGACTTCCTCGGCCAGAGCGTGCGCGACGGCCTGATGGGCGACTGGCAGATGAGCCTGGTGCGCACCGGCACCGAAGCCGAGCCGCTGCTCGCGGCCCTGCGTGCCGAGGTGCCGCGCCATCCGCGCGACGACCGGCTGGCCGAGAACCTCTGAGCCTCTGGTGAAAGGCCGGCGAGCGCCGGCCCCTGCGGTTCAGCTCAGACCGCGTTCTCGTTCTCTTCGCCGGTACGGATGCGCACGATGCGCTCGACGGCCGTGACGAAGATCTTGCCGTCGCCGATCTTGCCGGTGCGCGCCGAGTTCACGATGGCCTCGATGCAGCGCTCGACGTCGCCCTCGTTGACGACGACTTCGACCTTCATCTTCGGCAGGAAGTCGACCACGTACTCGGCGCCGCGGTACAGCTCGGTGTGGCCCTTCTGGCGGCCGAAGCCCTTGACCTCGGTCACGGTGAGTCCGGTGACGCCCACTTCGGCCAGGGCCTCGCGTACGTCCTCGAGCTTGAAGGGTTTGACGATGGCGGTGATCTGCTTCATGGTTTGCGTGCTCCGGCGGTTTCGTTGAATTTGCTGGTGATAGGGTAACGCCAATCCTTGCCAAAACTGCGGTGCGTCACCCGGATGCCTACCGGCGCCTGGCGCCGCTTGTATTCGTTGATCTTGATGAGCCGTGCCACCCGCTCGACCACCGCGCGGTCGTAGCCCGCGGCGATGATCTCGTCGATGCCCTCGTCGTCCTGCATGTAGCGTGCCAGGATCGCGTCGAGGATGTCGTAGGGCGGCAGGCTGTCCTGGTCGGTCTGGTCGGGCCGCAGCTCGGCGCTCGGGGGCCGCGTGATGATGCGCTCGGGGATCGGCTCGGTGCCGGTACCGTAGGGATCGTGGGCATTGCGCCAACGCGCGAGCGCGAACACTGTCGTCTTCAGCAGGTCCTTGATGACCGCGAAGCCGCCCGCCATGTCGCCGTAGAGCGTGCAGTAGCCGGTGGCCATCTCGCTCTTGTTGCCCGTGGTGAGAACGATCGAGCCGAACTTGTTCGACAACCCCATCAGCAGCGTGCCGCGGATGCGGGCCTGGATGTTCTCTTCGGCCGTGTCCTCGGCCCGGCCCGCGAAATCGGGGGCCAGCGCCGCCTTGAACGACTCGAAGGTGTGCCGGATCGAGATCTCGTCGTAGCGCACGCCCAGGCGACCCGCCATGTCGCGCGCATCGATCCAGCTGATGTCGGCCGTGTAGGGCGAGGGCATCATCACCGCGCGCACCTTGTCCTTGCCGAGCGCGTCGACCGCGATCGCGAGCACCAGCGCCGAATCGATGCCGCCCGACAACCCGAGGATCGCGCCCGGAAAACCGTTCTTGCCGACGTAGTCGCGCACGCCGAGCACCAGCGCATCCCAGAGCTGGGCCTCGGCGTCGCGCGGCGCGGCGATGGGCTCGGGCAGGAAGCGCACGCCCTGCGACGGTGCACGCTCGAGCTCGGCCAGCACCAGCTTCTCCTCGAAGCCCGGCGCCTGCATGGCGAGCGCGCCATCGGCCTGCAGCGCGAAGGAGGCGCCGTCGAACACCACCTCGTCCTGCCCGCCCACGAGGTGGGCATAGACCAGCGGCAGCCCCACGGCGCGCGCGCGATCGGCCATGCGCGCCACGCGCTCGCCCTCCTTGCCCACGTGGTAGGGCGAGGCATTGATGACAGCCAGCACCTCGGCGCCGGCGGCGCGTGCCAGCTCGGCCGGCGCGTCGAACCAGGCATCCTCGCAGATCAGCAGCCCGACCGACACGCCGCCGGCCTCGAACACGCAGGTGCCCTGCCCCGGCGCGAAGTAGCGGCGCTCGTCGAACACCTGGTAGTTGGGCAGCTCGCGCTTGGCGTAGGTCTGGAGGATGCGGCCTTCCTTGAGCACGCTGGCCGCGTTGTGGCGCAGCTGCACCGACACGGAGCGCCCGCGCAGGCTGCCGCCGCTCGGATGCCCCACCACCACGACCATGTCTTTGAGGTCGGCCAGAGCGGCGGCGATGCCTTTCACGGCATCATCGCAAGCTTCGGTGAAGGCGGGCCGCAGGAACAGGTCCTCGGCCGCATAGCCGGCGATCGAGAGTTCGGGCGTCAGCAGAAGGCGAGCGCCCTGGGCATGGGCCTCGCGCGCGGCCGCCACGATTTTTCGGGCATTGCCGGGGAGATCGCCCACCACGAAATTGAGTTGCGCGATGGCGAGCTTGAGCGTCATACGGAAGGAAGAAACAGGCTTGAACGATTATGTCATTCGGGTTGTCGCGTCGCCGTCGGACGTGAGCCCGCAGGCCTGGAACGCGCTGCTCGCCGCGCAGGCCGAACCCTCGCCCTTCATGCGCCACGAGTACCTGGCCGCGCTGCACGAGAGCGGCAGCGCCACGCCCGAGAGCGGCTGGACGGCCCAGTTCTTCACCCTCTGGCGCGGCGACACGCTTGAGGCCGCCTGCCCGGTCTACGTCAAGGACCATTCCTATGGCGAGTACGTGTTCGACTGGGCCTGGGCCAACGCCTACCAGCAGCACGGCCTGGCCTACTACCCGAAGGCGACGGTCGCGGTGCCGTTCACGCCCGTGCCCGGCGCGCGGCTGCTCGCGCGCGACGCGGCCGGGCGCGCGCTGCTGGCCCAGGCGCTGGTGGCCTGGTGCAAGGAGAGCGAGCTCTCATCGCTGCACCTGCTGTTCGGTGCCGCGGCCGACATCGAGGCCTGCACCGAGGCCGGGCTTATGCTGCGGCACACGGTGCAGTTCCATTGGCAGAACCCGGCGCCCGGCTACGCGGACTTCGAGGCCTTCCTCGCGAGCCTCTCGCACGACAAGCGCAAGAAGATCCGCCAGGAGCGCCGCAAGGTCGCCGATGCCGGCGTGCGCTTCCGCTGGTCGCGCGGGGCCGACATCTCGCGCGCCGATTGGGACTTCTTCTACCGCTGCTATGCGCGCACCTACCGCGAGCACGGCAACCCGCCCTACCTCACGCGCGACTTCTTCCATCGCATGGCCGACACGCTGCCCGAGGCCTGGCTGCTGTTCATCGCCGAGCGCGAGGGCAAGCCGATCGCCGCCAGCCTGATCGCACTGGCCACCGACGAGAGCACCGGCAGCCCGCTCGTGGCCTACGGCCGCTACTGGGGCGCGGTCGAGCGCGTCGACTGCCTGCACTTCGAGGCCTGCTACTACCAGCCGCTGGCCTGGTGCATCGCGCACGGCGTGCAGCGCTTCGAGGGTGGCGCGCAGGGCGAGCACAAGATGGCGCGCGCCCTGATGCCCGTGAAGACCACCAGCGCCCACTGGCTCGCGCATCCGGCCTTCGCCGACGCGGTCGAGCGCTTCCTCGAGCGCGAGGGCGAAGGCATCGAGAACTACATGGACCACCTCGGCGAGCGCAGCCCGTTCAAGGCCGCCTGAGCGCGACGGCGGGCCCGCGTCAGGCCACGGCCAAACACGGCTGCTATAAACCCCGGCAGATCGCCAACAACAAGGGGAAAAGTCATGCCATTCGTCGGCCTGGGTCTGCACATCCTGATCGCGCTGTTCTTCGCGGTGCACGCGATGCGCCACGGCAAGCAGATGTACTGGCTCTTGATCCTGTTCAGCTTTCCGCTGCTGGGCAGCATCGTCTACTTCGTGGTCGAGTACCTGCCCGCCTCGCGCATGCAGCGCACCGCGGGCAAGGTCGCGAGCGCGGCCATCGGCTTCATCGATCCCGAGCGCGAATACCGCGCGGCCGAGCAGGCCTACGACCTCGCGCCGACGGCGCAGAACAAGCTGCGTCTCGCCAAGGCCGCGCTCGACCGCGGCCAGGCCGGCGAGGCGGTCGGGCATTACCGCGATGCGCTCAAGGGCCCGCTGGCCTCCGATCCCGAGCTGCAGTTCGGCCTCGCGAGCGCACTGCTGGCCGCGGGCGGTCCCGGCGCGGGCGGCGAAGCGATGCAGGCGCTGCAAAGCCTGCGCTCGACCCGCGACGACTACCGCAAGGACGAGGTCGCGCTGCTGGTGGCCCGCGCCCTGGCCGCCGAGGGCCGCCACGACGAAGCGCGCCAGGCCTTCGAATCGACCCTGAGCCTCTACAACACCGTCGAGGCGCGTGCGCGCTACGTGGCCTGGCTCGCGCAGCAGGGCGACAGCGCCGCCGCGCAGCGCCAGTGGGACGAGCTCCAGCAGGCCGCGCGCCACTGGAATTCGCACGCCCGCTCGGTCAACCGCGAATGGATGCGGCTGGCCGGCGACGCGGCCCGCGGCTGAGGTCGAGCCCGAGGCCCCGACCAAGGGCATAGCCGGCCCTGCCGTTCGGCAGATCGACAGCGGCCGGCGCGGGAACGAGCATGCGGCCATCGCGCAAGCCCGGCGCACAGGAGAGCACCGCATGCCCGCATCGATCCGCCCCCTCTTCCCCTGGGCGCTGGCCCTGGGCCTCGCGGCCCTCGCCTGCGTCCCGGCCCATGGCGCCAGCTTCGACTGCGCCAAGGCCTCGAACCCCACCGAGAAGACCATCTGCGCCACGCCCGCGCTCTCGCTGCAGGACGAGAGCATGGCCGACCTCTATCGCAAGCAGCTCGCGATACCCGATGCGGGCCAATGGGCCACCTACCTGAGGCGCGACCAGCGCGACTGGCTCGCGGTGCGCAACCGGCACTGCAAGGCCGACGTGAAATGCCTGCGGGAAGACTACGAGCGGCGCATCCGCTATCTGGTGGAGCCGCTGCTGCACTGGACCGGCCGCTACGTGGAGGGCCGCTGTCCGAAGGACGGGCGTTTCCTGGACGTGACGCCGTCGAACGACGGCGCGCTCGACATCGAGCTCTACGTCTGCCCCGATGCGCGCGGCAACATGCTGCTGCAGGGCGGCGGCCGGCTCGACGAGCGGCAGCGGCTGGTGGTGCCGTTCGGCGGGCGTTGCACCCGCACCCTGCAATTCAGCACCGACCGCATCGTGGTGACCGACACGCCCGCGGGCGCCGCGGAATGCGCGAGCCCGTCGACGGCCGGCACCTTCGTGCGCGATGCGCGCCGGTCGCCGTTCGAGCAGGAGTGACTGCCCGGGCGACCGACACGCCCCGCCCGATCACTTCTTGTAGGCGGCGATACCGTCGAGGACTTCCTTGCGGGCGGCGTCGATGCCTTCCCAGCCCAGCACCTTGACCCACTTGCCGGCCTCGAGGTCCTTGTAGTGCTCGAAGAAGTGGCTGATGGCCTTCAGGCGCATCGGGTTCACGTCGTCCACCGATTTCCAGTGGCTGTAGATCGGCAGCACCTTGTCGGTCGGCACGGCCAGCACCTTGCCGTCCACGCCGGCTTCGTCTTCCATCATCAGGATGCCCAGCGGGCGGCAGGGCACGACCACGCCCGGCAGCAGCGGGTACGGCGCGATCACCAGCACGTCGACCGGGTCGCCGTCGCCCGACAGCGTCTGCGGCACGTAGCCGTAGTTGGCCGGGTAGTACATGGCCGTGGTCATGAAGCGGTCGACGAAGATCGCGCCCGATTCCTTGTCGACCTCGTACTTGATCGGGTCGGCATTCATCGGGATTTCGATCACGACGTTGAAGGCATCGGGGACGTTCTTGCCGGGGGAGACTTTGTCGAAGGACATGACGTTTTTCGAGTAGTTGAAAAGTATGAGAGGGATGCGGACAAACCCGAAGTTTACTTTCCGTGTCACGGACCCGTCGCACGCGATTTCGTTTTTGCCTGTAAATTGCAGCCGTTGGCCAATCGGCTCCGCACCCCGGCTCCCCGGGATGCAGCGAGCTTCGAGGAAGCAACGCGGCGGAAATCTCGACTCCCGCGCGTTGCACGCAACGGATCCTCGCGCTTTCCGTCTCCACGTCACAACGAACGAATGGAGAAGCAACGCATGAATGGCAACACCCCCCTCATCCTCGCCATCGTCTGCGGCCTCGTGGCCGTGGCCTACGGCATCTGGGCCCGAAGTTGGATCCTCGCCAAGGACGCGGGCAACGCGCGCATGCAGGAGATCGCGGCGGCGATCCAGCAGGGCGCGGCGGCCTACCTGGCCAAGCAGTACCGCACCATCGCCATCGTGGGCGTGGTGCTCGCGATCCTGATCGCCCTCTTCCTCGACCTCACGACCGCGGTCGGCTTCGTGGTCGGCGCGGTGCTCTCGGGCGCCTGCGGCTTCATCGGCATGAACGTCTCGGTGCGCGCCAACGTGCGCACCGCGCAGGCCGCCACCCAAGGCATCGGGCCGGCGCTCGACGTGGCCTTCCGCGGCGGCGCCATCACCGGCATGCTGGTGGTCGGGCTGGGCCTGCTGGGCGTGTCGATCTTCTACTGGTTCCTGGCCTCCAGAGGCCTGCCGAGCGGCAACCATGCGCTGGCGGCGCTGCTCAATCCGCTGATCGGCTTCGCCTTCGGCTCCTCGCTGATCTCGATCTTCGCGCGGCTGGGCGGCGGCATCTTCACCAAGGGCGCCGACGTCGGCGCCGACCTGGTGGGCAAGGTCGAGGCCGGCATCCCCGAGGACGATCCGCGCAACCCCGCGGTGATCGCCGACAACGTGGGCGACAACGTCGGCGACTGCGCCGGCATGGCGGCCGACCTGTTCGAGACCTACGCGGTGACGCTGATCGCCACCATGGTGCTCGGTGCGCTGATGGTCACGGCGGCGCCGGTCAACGCGGTGCTCTATCCGCTGGCGCTGGGCGGCGTGTCGATCATCGCGTCGATCATCGGCTGCTTCTTCGTCAAGGCCTCGCCGGGCATGACCAACGTGATGCCGGCGCTCTACAAGGGCCTGGCGGTGGCGGGCATCCTGTCGCTGATCGCGTTCTGGTTCGTCACCAGCTGGCTCATCCCCGACAACGCGATCGCGGCCAGCGGCAGCCAGCTCAAGCTGTTCGGCGCCTGCTTCGTGGGCCTGGCGCTGACGGCGGCGCTGGTGTGGATCACCGAGTACTACACGGGCACGCAGTACAAGCCGGTGCAGCACATCGCGCAGGCCTCCACCACGGGCCACGGCACCAACATCATCGCGGGCCTCGGCGTGTCGATGCGTTCGACGGCCTGGCCCGTGATCTTCGTGTGCATCGCCATCCTGGCCTCGTACGCGCTGGCCGGCCTGTTCGGCATCGCGGTGGCCGCGACCTCCATGCTCAGCATGGCCGGCATCGTGGTGGCGCTGGACGCCTACGGCCCCATCACCGACAACGCCGGCGGCATCGCCGAGATGAGCGAGCTGCCCGCGAGCGTGCGCGACATCACCGACCCGCTGGACGCGGTGGGCAACACCACCAAGGCCGTGACCAAGGGCTACGCCATCGGCTCGGCCGGCCTCGCGGCGCTGGTGCTGTTCGCCGACTACACGCACAAGCTCGAGAGCTTCGGCCTGAACATCACGTTCAACCTCAGCGACCCGATGGTGATCGTCGGCCTGTTCATCGGCGGCCTGATCCCCTACCTGTTCGGCGCGATGGCGATGGAAGCCGTGGGCCGCGCCGCGGGCTCGGTGGTCGAGGAAGTGCGCCGGCAGTTCCGCGACATCCCCGGCATCATGGAAGGCACCGCCAAGCCCGAGTACGGCAAGGCCGTGAGCATGCTGACCGGCGCGGCCATCAAGGAGATGATGATCCCCTCGCTGCTGCCGGTGCTGGTGCCGATCGTGGTCGGCCTGCTGCTCGGACCGAAGGCTCTGGGCGGCCTGCTGATGGGCACCATCGTCACGGGCCTGTTCGTCGCCATCTCCATGTGCACCGGCGGCGGTGCCTGGGACAACGCCAAGAAGTACATCGAGGACGGCCACTTCGGCGGCAAGGGCAGCGAGACGCACAAGGCCGCCGTCACCGGCGACACCGTGGGCGATCCCTACAAGGACACGGCCGGCCCGGCCGTGAACCCGCTGATCAAGATCATCAACATCGTGGCGCTGCTCATCGTGCCGCTGGTGGTGAAGTTCCATGCCGGCGATGCGACGGCGGCCGTGCCGCCCCCGGCACCGGTGGCCGCCACGGCACCGGCCGCGGTCAGCACGCCGGCCGGCGCCGTGGCCTCGGGCGCGGTGACCGCGGCCGAAGCCGCCGCGGTCAAGGTCGAGAACGGCGTGGTCAAGTTCTACTTCGCCACCGGCAGCGCCGAGGTCGCACCCAATGCCAGGGAAGCGCTGGCCGACGTGATCAAGGCGGTGCAGAGCGGCAACACGGTGCTGGTGAGCGGCTACCACGACGCCACCGGCGACGCCGCGAAGAACGCCGAGCTCGCCAAGCAGCGCGCGATGGCGGTCGGCGATGCGCTCAAGGCCGCGGGCGCGCCCGAGGACAAGATCGAGCTCGCCAAGCCCGAGCAGACCCAGGCCGACGGCCCCGCGGGCGAAGCGCGGCGCGTCGAGGTGAAAGTGAAGTCCTGAGGCTCGCGCCCGACTGAAACGCCATTCCGCACGGGGCGACGCTGCATCGGCGTCGCCCCGTTTTTCTTGCGCCTTCGGGAACACCCGCCATCGAAGCGAGGTGCGCGCGCCACGTTTCGCGTGACCGGGCCGCGCCGGCCCGCTACGCTTGCGCGCAAGGCATTTCGAATCCGATGACACACCTTCACCTTCGCAACGCCCTCCTCCAGGCCCTGGCCCCGTTGCTGCTCGCGGCCACCGGCGGCGCGGCCTTCGCGCAGGCCCCCGCGCCAGCCGACGATGCCACCGCGATGAGCTTCGATGCCGCGCGTGCCCGCATGCTCGACCGCTCCGACAAGCTGGCCGCCGCGCGCGCCGCGGTCGAGGCCAAGCAGTTGCAGAGCGATGGCCTCAAGCGGCTCGGCGGCCCGGTGGTCAGCGTGTCGGGCTTGGCCTATGCGTACAACGCCAACCTGAACCTCGACCTCGATCCGCTCAACCAGAAGCTCGGCCAGATCGGACAGGCGCTGCCGCCCTCGATCCAGAGCTTCATCGCGCGCGTGCCGATCCCGCAACTGCCCAACAGCTACACCTTGAACCGGCACGACACCGGCTCCAACGCCTCGGTGTCGGCGGTCTGGCCGATCTACCTGGGCGGCGCCACCGATGCGGTGCGCGGCTTCGTGTCGGCGCAGACGCGCGAGGCCGAGGCCGATGCCGAACAGGCCAGCCACGAGGTCGACACGCTGCTGGTGCAGCGCTACTTCGGCGCCCAGCTCGCGCAGCGCGCGGCGCAGTTGCGCGCGCAGGCCGAGCGCACCATCGCGCAGCACGACGCGGCGGCGCAGAAGATGCTCGCGGCCGGCGTGATCTCGCGCGTCGAACGGCTGCAGGCCAGCGCGGCCTACGAGGAGGCGCGGCGCAACGCGCGCAAGGCCGAGAACGACGCCGCGCTCGCGGCCGTGGCGCTGGCGCGCACGGTGCGCGCCGAGGGCCGCGTGGCGCCGCAGACGCCGTTGTTCGTGATCAGCGCGCCGATCGAGCCGCTGGGCTGGTTCATCGATTCGGCGCTCAACCGCCATCCCGGCCTCGAGAAGGTCGCGGCCAAGAAGTCGCAGGCCGAACAGCTGCACGAGGGCGAGGAAGCGCTGCGGCGCCCGCAGGTGATCGCCTTCGGCACGCGCCAGCTCAAGAGCGGCAATGCCGATTGGGTCGCGGGCCTGGGCGTGCGTTGGACCTTGTACGACTCGGTCGACCGCGATGCGCTCTCGGCCGCGTCGCAAAAGCAGGTCGAGCAGGCCGAACGCACCGGCGCGCAGGCGCGCAGCGACATCTCGCTGCTGGTGGAACGCAACTGGCGCGCGCTCGACAACGCGCGCCGCCAGTACCTCGAGATGCAGGCCTCGGTGGAACTGGCGCGCGAGGTGCTGAAGCTGCGCACCTCGGGCCTGCGCGAAGGCACCAGCACCACGCTCGACCTGATCGATGCCGAGACCAACCAGGCCAAGGTGCTGACCGAGCGCGCGCAGGCCGCCAACGAGTACGTGCAGGCGCTGGCCCAGCTGCTCGAGAGCGCGGGCCTGTCCGACCGCTTTTCCGACTACATCGCGCGTGCCGACGTGAAGGTGAACTGAATGATGAGTGCCAAGACCCGCAAACTGATCGCGATCCTGGCCGCGCTGCTCGTGCTGGCGCTGCTGGCCTGGGGCTTCTGGCGCGCCTCGCGGCCCGCGCCCGAGGTGTTCCAGGGCCAGATGGAGGCGCGCGAGACCGACGTGGCCGGCAAGGTGACGGCGCGCGTGGCCGAGGTGCTGGTGAAGGAAGGCGACCGCATCCAGGCCGGCGCGGTGCTGGTGCGCATGGACAGCCCCGAGGTGCGCGCCAAGCTCGCGCAGGCCACCGCCGCCGAGCAGGCCGCGCAGGCCGTGGCCCAGAAGGCGCAGAACGGCGCGCGGCCGCAGGAGATCGAGATGGCGCGCATGCAGTGGCAGCGCGCCGAGACCGCGGCCCAGCTCGCGCAGACCTCGTTCCGCCGCGTCGACGGCCTCGCGCGCGAAGGCCTGGTGGCCGACCAGAAGCGCGACGAGGCCGAGGCCAACTGGAAGGCCTCGCGCGACGCGGCGATCGCCGCCAGGGCGCAGTACGACATGGCACGTGCCGGCGCACGCCCCGAGGACCAGGCCGCGGCCAGCGCGCAGGCGCGCCAGGTGGCCGGCGTGGTCGCGGAAGCCGAGGCCGCCAGGGCCGAGACCGAGCTGCGCAGCCCGGTGGCCGGCGAGGTGGCCAAGGTGCTGGCCAAGGTCGGCGAACTCTCGCCGCAGGGCGTGGCGGTGGTCACGGTGGTCGACCTGGCCGACCAGTGGGTGGTGCTCAACGTGCGCGAGGACCGGCTGCCGCGCTTCGCGATGGGCAGCGAGTTCGAGGCCCGCCTGCCCGCGCTGGCCGAGGACCGGCGCACGGCGCGCTTCAAGGTCTACTACAGCGGCGTGCTGCCCGACTTCGCGACCTGGCGCGCCACCCGCGGCGGCGCCGGCTTCGACGTGCGCACCTTCGAGGTCCGCGCGCGGCCGCTGCAGCCGATCGAGGGTGCGCGGCCCGGCATGAGCGTGCTGGTCGACTAGAACATGAGCCTTCGCGGCTTCTCCTCCGCCAGCGCACGGCGCGAGTTCGCGCTGCTGCGCACGCGGCCCTGGGACCTCGCGATGATCACCTGGGTGCCGCTGCTCGCGGTGCTCTTGATCTGGTGGATCTTCTCGGCCGGCCTGCCCGAGCGGTTGCCGATCGGCGTGCTCGACCAGGACCGCTCGGCGCTGTCGCGCCAGATCGTGCGTTTCCTCGATGCCACGCCGGGCCTGCGCGTGGTGCAGCGCTTCGACGACGAAGGCGCGATGGCGCGCGCACTCACCAGCGGCGCGGTCGATGCCGCGGTGCAGCTGCCGCGCGATCTCGACCGCGAGGTCAAGCAGGGCCGCACGGGCCAGGTCGTGCTGCTGCACAACGCCCAGCTCGGCACCCATTCGAGCCTGATCCAGCGCGACGTGCGCACCGTGGTCGCCACGGTCTCGGGCGGGGTCGAGCTCGCGGTGCGCAACAAGCGCGGCGAATCGATGATCGCCGCGCGCGCGACCATGGAGCCGCTGAAGGCCAGCACCGTCGCGCTCTTCAACACCTCGGGCGACTACGAGCAGTTCCTCGGCGCCGCGCTGATCCCGGCGCTGCTGCACATCCTCGCGATGACTGCCGGCGCCTGGGCCGTGGGCCGCGAGCTGCGCGACCGCAGCATCGGCGGCTGGCTCGGCGCCGCGCCGCGCTGGCACGAGGCGCTGGCCGCGCTCGCGGGCAAGCTCGCGCTGCCGTTCGCGAGCCTGTCGCTGGTCGGCATCGCCGCCATGCTGTGGATCACGGCCGGGCGCGGCTGGCACCCGGTGGGCTCGCTCGGCTGGACGCTGTTCGCGCTGGTGGTGTTCCTCGCGCTGTCGATCGCGCTCGGCGGCTTCGTGGCGGCACTCACGCGCTCGCTGCGCACCGCGCTGTCGGCCACCGGCTTCATCACCGCGCCGGCCTTCGCGTTCGGCGGCGTGGGCTTCCCGCTGGTGGCCATGCCCGCGCTGGCGCAGCTGTGGGCCGCGCTGCTGCCCTACACCCACTACATCCGCGTGCAGATGGAGCAGTTGCAGATGGGCGCGCCGCTGGCCTATTCGGCCGCGACGCCGCTGTGGATGGTGCTGGGCAGCGCCGTGCTGCTGGCCGCGACGGCCACCGCGCTGGGCCGCGCCGCACGCGCGCCCGATTCGTGGGGCGGCCGCTGATGGACCGGCAGCGCGCCCTCGCCCGCTTCGGCGCCGCCTGGAGCGACACCGCGCTGGCCGTTCTGCGCGACAAGGGCGTGCTGCTGATCATGCTGCTGGCGCCGATCATCTACGGCTTCTTCTACCCCTGGCCCTACGGCTCGCAGGCCGTGACCCGGGTGCCGGTGGCGGTGGTCGACCAGGACCACACCGGGCTGTCGCGCCAGATCGCACGCTTCGCGATGGCCAATCCGCGGCTGGACGTGCGCCTGGTCACGGCCGACGTGCACGAGGCGCAGCAGGCCCTGTGGCGCGGCGAGATCGAGGGCTATGCGCTGCTGCCGGCCGATCTCAAGCGCAGCGTGTTGCGCGGACTGCCGGCGGTGGTGAGCATCGAGGGCAACGGCGCCTATGCGCTGCTCAACAAGGCGGTGCTCTACGGCTTCTCGGAGGCGGTGGGCACGGTCTCGGCCGGCGTCGAGATCCGCAAGCTGCAGGCCGGCGGCCAGAGCGCCGTGCAGGCCGCGCGCAGCCGCAGCCCGCTGGTCACGCAACTGGTGGCGCTGTTCAACCCCACCGAGGGCTACGGCAGCTACGTGGTGCCGGCGGTGGCGCTGCTGATCCTGCAGCAGACGCTGCTGATGGGCACCGCCATGCTGGCCGGCACCTGGGCCGAGGCGCGGCGGCTGCGCGCCTCGATGAGCGCCTGGCTGGGCCGGCTGGCGGCGCTGTCGGGCTTCGGCGTGCTCAGCGGCATCTTCTATTTCGGCTGGGTGTTCTTCCTGCAGGACTATCCGCGCGGCGGCAACCCCTTCGGCGCGCTGGTGCTGCTGGCCTTCTACGTGCCCGCGATCTGCACGCTGGGCCTGCTGCTGGGCTGCTGGTTCCGCGACCGCGAACGGGCGCTGCAGGTGCTGCTGTTCACGGCCCTGCCGATGGCTTTTCTGTCGGGCTTCTCGTGGCCGGTCGAGGCCCTGCCCGCGCCGCTGCAGGCCCTGCGCTGGCTGTTCCCGAGCACGGCCGGCATCCAGGCCTCGCTGCGGCTCAACCAGATGGGCGCGCCGCTGCACGACGTGCTGCCGCACCTGGGCGTGCTGCTGGCCCTGCTGCTCGCCGGCCTGCTGACGCTGTGGCTCGCGGCGACGCCGCGGCGCGCGGCACCCGCCTAGCGCTGGCTCTCCGCCGCCACCGCGCGCACCAGCCGCGTGGCCGGCGCGACCAGCTCGCGCAGGTCGCCCGCGCGCTCCTGCTCGATGGCCTGCAGCACCAGCTCGTTGATGCCGCCGACCACCGTCATCGCCATCTCGCTCGTCAGGTGCGCCTGCGGGCCCGGGCCGGTCGTGCCGCTGCTGTTGATCGCGGCCTGGATGAAGTTCGCGATCTCGTCATTGACCCGGCGCCGCGCCACCAGCCCCGGCATGCCCAGGCCGAGGATCTCGACGAACAGCGTGCGCAGCAGCACCGGGTCCTGCGCGAGGTAGTCGAAATAGGCCGTGATCGCGCGCTCCACCTGCGCATGCCAGGGCTGCACCGGATCGAAGGCCTCGCTGACCGCCTGCAACGCCAGGTGGCTGGCCGCCTCGTAGAGCGCGATCAGGCATTCGGTCTTGGTCGCGAAGTGCTCGTAGAAAGTGCGGCGCGACACCGCGGCCTCGCGCACGATGTCGGCGATGGTGGTGTCGGCGTAGCCCTTGGCGGCCACCGCGCGGGCCATGCCCTCGAGCAGCCGGTGGTAGTGCTCGTTGCGCGATTCGACCGGAGTCTGGGAGGTGTTGTCGGTGACGGCACTCATGAATGGAACATTTTCCTACGCCCTGGTACTTGACAGTACCAAGCACCCGGAGGCACCATGCAGGCATTGCGGTACGCATCTGTACCACGCCCCCTTGCCACCACCATTCCGATTCACGAGGATTGTCTTCATGAGCACCGAACTCGTCGTCCGCCGCCTTCTGATCGATCTCCAGGCCCCGTTTGCCCGCGACTGGTGCGGCGGTGATGCATTCTCCACCGCCTTCTTCAACGCCCTGTCGATGAGTTTTCCCTTCGGCGAGCAGTTCTTCATCGACGCGGTGCGCGATGCCGTCGCCACCCTGCCGCCCGAGACGCAGGACAAGTACCGCGCCGAGGTGCGCGGCTTCATCGGCCAGGAAGCGACGCACCGGCGCATCCATTCGCTGTTCAACGCCCATCTCGAGAAGCAGGGCCTGGTCGACCGCTGGACCGAGCGCGCGAGCAAGCGGCTGTCGCTGATGGAAGGCGCCGATCCTCGCCACGCGCTCGCGGTGACGGCCGCCACCGAGCACTTCACGGCCATGTTCGCCGAGTGGCTGCTCGCGCATCCGCAGATCCTCGACGGCGCCGAGCCCCGGCTGCGCACCATGTGGCTGTGGCACAGCGCCGAGGAGCTCGAGCACAAGAGCGTGGCCTTCGACGTCTACCGGACCGCGGGCGGTTCCGACGAATGGCGCACGCGCTGGTTCCGCCGCGTCACGCTGATGTTCCTCGGCGACCTGATGCACCAGACGCTGGCCAACCTGCGGCACGAGAAGCAGCTGTGGAAATGGTCGACCTGGAAGAGCGCCGCGCGCATCCTGCTCGCGCGCGACGGGCTGCTGCGCGGCAACTACGCGATGTGGCGCCGCTACCTGCGCGCCGATTTCCATCCGGCGCAGCAGGACAGCAGCCTGTCGGAACGCTGGCTGGTGGACAACCGCGCGGCCTATGTGCCGGTCGGCGCGGCCGCGACGCAGCCGGACACCGCCGCAGCCTGACCTGAGCGCGGCCCCTCAGAAGAAGCTGGTGCGGTGCTGCGGCACCGTGCCGCCGGCCTGCTGCTGCGGGTCGACGCGCAGCGGCACCTCGTGCAGGGTGTCGAAGTCCGAGGGCGCATCGGGCACGCGCATCACGGCCTCGAGCTCGTGCATCGAAGCCACCCAGCGGCCGGCCGGCGACTCGGCCGGCTCGTCGTTGGCGAAGGTGCCGTCGCGGATGTAGAAGGTCTCGCCTTCGGGACGCTCGCCGTGCAGCTCGACCAGGCGCGCGATCGAGAAGTTGTAGGTCACCAGCTTCTCGCGCGTCAGGCGGTCCTTGCCGCCGCAGTTGAACGAGCCCTCGGCCGCGATCACGATGCACGAGCCGTCCACGCTGCTGTCGGTGCCGTGGCCCGAGCGCCAGATGGCGTTGGGCAGCCGCACCCGCACCTTGTCGATGACCAGGTCGCGCTGCTTGTTGAGGCTGCCCAGCGGCGGCACCAGCGAACGCAACTGCCGCAGGCGCTCGGCGAAGTTGTCGTCCATCACGAATTCCACATGGTGCGACGCGCTGCCCGAAGACCGCTTGACCACCTGCATGACGACGTGACGCGGTTTAGCCACGGCAGCTTCCTTTTGCGCGCGCGGACAGCCGCACTACGCCAAAAGCACCCATTGCCTTGCTGCAAATCATCTGATGTCGGCCTGAAATTAGAACTTTTTGACCAATGCAATTACATGCATCAATTGTTTCTAACTGTATAACTATTGCGGCCGCTGTGGAAGTCGGACGACGCGATGCCCGCACGGGCATGTCGCCAAGGCGTCGCCCCGCCGTGCTAGACGAGGCTCGCGGAAAAACGCCCTGGCGGGCGCTGCGTCATTCGGGCGACGACGGCGCGGCCGCGGCGGCTTCCAGCGCCTCGTCGAGCGCCTTGCAGGACGGCGCGCAGACGGTCTGGGACTTGCCGAGCACCTGGCGGGTGCGCAGCTGCGAGCGCACGCGGTGCTTGCCGCACATGAAGCACGACATGGTGGCGCCGCTGAACGACGCGGAGGCGCGGAACGGGGACCCCGGCGTCTTCGACTTGTAGCGCAGGCCGTCTTCCAGGACGGCAGTCTTCACCTCAGCCTTGGCCATCGGTTTCTTCCTTCTTCTTCGGTTCGGGGCGGCGCATGGCGCGCGCGATCGCTTCCCTGGCGCGGGTCTCGGCCGCCAGCGAGGCGTCGAGCGCGGAGCGGCACAGGCCGGCGTGCTGGTAGTTGAGGTTCTCGTACACCTCGGCGGCGGCCGGATAGGCGTCGAGCAGGCGACTGAGGTCGGCGCCCGATTCGACGTCTTCGAACTCGTGCACCAGGTGCGCGACCACCGAGCGGTACTGCTCGGCACCGACGGGCACCTTGCTGTGCTCCAGCCGCTCGAGCAACTGGGCCAGCACATGGGTCACCGACAGATCGGTCTTGGGGGACGGAGTGTGGGTCGTGTTCATGGTCTGCATCTGGGGACAGCATACCCCTATGCAAGTGGCGGGGTGTCGGCCGAAGCCCCTTCCCCGGCCGGGACGAAGCCGGATTCGCCGCCTTCGCCGGCCCTTGCGGCCTTCATGCGCTGCAGCAGGCTGTGCAGCATTTCGGTCGAGAGCCCATGGATCACCAGCCGGTGCCCGGCCCGCAGGGTCGACAGCGGCACCAGCGGATGCTTGTTGTTGACCAGGATCAGGTGCTCGGGCGCCGCGAGGATGGTGGCGGCATAGATGCCGATGGTTTCATCCAGTTGCAGCGAATTGGCGGCGCGCCAGAAGTCGTTGTCGGTCAGCATCAGCTGGTAGAGCGGCGTGAACAGCTCGATGGCGCTCTGCAGGTCCAGGAAGTTGAGGCGGCCGCGCGGCATGTCCTCCAGGCGCAACGCGGGCTCCCGAATCATCGAGAAATCGGGTGCCTCCGCCTTGCCCAGCGCCAGCCCGCGGTCGCGCAGCGCCTGGTTCAGCCGGATCACGAAATTGAACAGGTTCAGGTCGTGCTTGAGGAACATGTCGTCCTTCAGCGCCTCGATGTCCGGCGGCTCCAGCGGCGAGGTGGCGACCGGCGCCGGCGAATTGCGCCCGATGAAGGCCAGCACCTGCGAGCCCAGGTGGAAGTGCCGCAGGATCAGCCAGTTGGCCTCGGGCGACACGAAATGCTGGAGCCCCCAGGCCAGGATGCGGTGCAGCAGCCGCGAGTGAGACCAGTTGCGCGGCACGAACACCTTCACCACCTGGATCAGGATGATGGTGGCGCGCGCGATCGGCCGCAGGAACGGCAGCAGGTACTGCCGCGAGCCCGAGCTCGAATCGGCGAGCCAGGCCGCCTTGACCTCGTCGGGCAGCGGCGTGCTCTGGTCGAGGTAGAGCGCCAGCCAGGGGCTGGGATCGCGCTCGTCGTGCCCGCGGGCCAGGAATTCAGGCGTTCGCATGGGAAATCCGCTCGGTGATGTGCTGGAACTGCATCAGGTAGAGGGCGGCCGTGTGGCGCGCCGTGTCGGCGATCTGGCGCGCGGCGCGGGCCTGGCCCTCGACGGCCATCACCATCTCGACCGCGAGCAGCCAGCGGTTCAGGTGGTTCTCGTCGTTGTGGCCGTGGTATTCGAGGAAGCGGAAGGCATCGGGCGGCAGCCGCAGGCTGGCCTTGAGCAGCGGCAGCAGCGCCGGCACGATGCGCTGGCCCGTGCCCTCGATGATGTAGATCGCGCCCAGCAGGCCGATCGGGTCGCGCGTGGCGGCCAGCGCATGCAGGTAGGCGTTGAGCGCCTCGCCGCCCGGATTGCGGCGCAGGTCCTCGATGCGCTCGACCGTGCCGCCGGCCTTGCGGTAGTCGCTGAACAGGATCTGGAAGTCGTTCTGCTCCTCGCCCGCATGCACGCCGATCAGCGAAGACAGCGCCTGGTACGGTTCGCTCAGCGAGGCCGCGCCCTCGCGCATCCAGAGGCTGCCTTCGCGCACCTGCGGCACCCACTGCTCCATCCAGTTCAGGTAGTCGGGCACCGCGAAGCGGCGCTCGCGGATCTGCCGCACGAGCGGCGTACGCCAGACGCGCGAGCGGTAGTCGTGCCAGATGGCGGCCAGCTCGGTCAGCAGCGCGCCCAGGCCCTCGGGCGCGGCGGCCGGGTCGTGCGGCGGCGCGATCACGAGCTCGTCGTCGGCCGTAGCCACGGTAGTGCGCGGCGCGACCATCACGGGCGGCGCCTCCACCGCCTCGACCTCGAACAGCATGTAGGCCGCCATGAAGCGCCCCGACTCCGGCACGTAGCAGAAGACCTGCTCGCCGGGCTTCAGCGCGCGGGTATGGAGGAACTCGGCCAGCATCACCAGGATCGACGCCGCCCCGGTGTTGCCGCGCCATGCGAGGTTGCTCCACCAGCGCTCGCGCGGGATCGACAGCTCGGCCTTGGCCATCAGGTCCTCGACCACCGGGATGAACTTCTCCGACGAGTAGTGGCAGAGGAAATGGTCGACGCGCTTGGGATCGACCCAGCCGTCGCGCACCAGCCCCGCGTACTCGTGGATGCCGATGTCGAACAGGTGCGGCAGCAGCCGGATGTCCTGGCGCAGCGACAGCGCGCCGGCCGCCTCGGCCTCGGACCAGGAGGCGAAGTCGAGGTGGCCGCGCGCCCGGTCCTCGGTCAGGCCCAGCTGCATGCAGACCGGGTAGTCGCCCGAGAACGAGCGCTGGTGCACCCACTTCAGGCGCAGCCGCAGGCCCGGCGAACCGGCCAGCGCGGGCGCGCCGTCGGACAGCAGCAGCGCCCCGGCGCCGTCCGACAGCATCCAGCGCAGGAAATGCGAGTCGAAGTCGGTCTCGTAGCCGCGCGCCGCGAAGCGCGAGCGCTTGAACAGGCGCGAGGGCATCTCGCTGGCCACCGCGAGCGCCGAGCGGTGCGCGCCCAGCTCGATGCCCTGCGCGGCGGCCTGGATCGCCGACACGCCGGCCGCGCAGATGCCGTGCACCGCGAGCGTCTCCATCGGCGCCGCCGCGAGCTCGCCCTGGATCATGTTGGCGAAGCCGGGCATCAGCGTGTCGCCGCCCGACGAGCCGCTGGCCAGCAGCGACACGCGCGACAGCTCGGCGCCGCCGCGGCGCAGGCAGTCGCGGATCGCGCCGGCCGCCATCTGCGCATTGGTGTGGCGCGTCGCGCCTTCGGCATCGATCGCGTAGTGGCGCGTGCGGATGCCGTTCTCGGCCAGGATGCGGCGCTTGATGCGCTCGGACATCCGGTTGAGCGGTGCGATGAAATCGTCCATGCGCTCGTTGGGCACGGGGTCGCCCGGCATGAAGTAGCCGGCGCTTTCGAGGTAGACGCGTTGGAAGGGAACTGGCATGTGTCAGGAAGTGAAGGAATCGCCCGGCATCAGCGGTCGGCTGCGCCATCGCGGCCAGACCGCGCCGAGCACGAACACGCGCGCCATGTACGGCACCAGCCCGCCCTCGTTGAGCGACGGATCGACCCTCGCGCGGTAATGCGTGCGATGCAGATGCTTGAGCTCGGACCAATGGGCATGCGGGTTCTCGTGGTGCGCCGTGTGGAGCCCGATGTTGAACAGCAGCGGATTGACCCAGCCCTCGAAATTGCGCGCGTAGTTCAGCGGGGTACCCGAGGTATCACCGCGCGCCCCTCGTTCGGGCCGGCGACCGTCGGCATGCGCGTGCTGCAGGTAGTTGGTGGCCAGCAGCCAGTGCAGGCCGTGCAGCTGCGGCAGGATCACGAACAGCAACGCCTTGCGCCAGTCGAGCGAGAGCAGCATGGCCCAGCTCGCCAGCCACAGCGCGTACTGCGCCATGCAGTAGCGCCAGGCCCCGCGCCGATGGCGATGCAGCCGCCCCAGCCACGCGATGAACAGCGGGAACAGCACCCACACGGCCTGGAACGGATGCAGCAGGTAGCCGCGCAGGTGGTTGGTGTCGCCGCCGAAGCGGTAGGTGCGCGCCACGTCCTTCGGGCCATGGCGATGGCGGTGGTGGTTCGCCACGTGCGCGGGCCAGAACACGAAGGTCGGATGGCCCTGCAGCAGCGTGATCCAGAAGTCGGTCAGCCGGTTCATGCGCCGGCCGCGCCACATGCGCAGGTGCACGTGGTTGTGATGGATCACGCCGACGCCGAGCGTGAGGAACAGCATCGGCGCATAGAGCCAGAGGCTGAACCCATGCACCCATTGCCAGGCGGCGAGCGCCGGCAAGGCCGCCAGGTAGAACAGGCTCTGCCAGTCGCGCCAGTGACGCAGCCGCGGCATCTCAGGCCGGCCTGCCATCGTGCGTGGCCGCACGGCCGCGCTGCCTGTCGCGAAAGCCCCGGAACAGCGGCTCTGCCGCGTCGGCCGCGATGCGGGTGCCGAAGAGCCGGTCCATGAAGGTGAACTGGAAGCCGTAGTTGCCGTTGTGGCAGGCGTGGTGCAGGTGGTGGCGCCGGCTGGCCGCGAACCAGTGGCTGTACGACACGTGCGGGAAGAAGTCGTAGTTCGAATGCCCGACGCTGTTGAAGAACAGGCTGAACACCGGCACCGAGGCCAGCGACCAAAAGCTGAAGTCGTGCAGCACCATCGGCAGCAGGATCACGTTGCCGAGCATCGCGGCCTCCAGCGGATGGAAGCTGTAGGTGGCCCAGGGCGTGGTCACGAAGGAGCGGTGGTGCGGCCCGTGGAAGCGCCGCAGCCAGCGCGTGTGCAGCAGCCGGTGGTTGAGCCAGAAATGCACGTCGTTCCACAGCGCGAGCACCACGATCTCCAGCACGACCTGGCGCCAGCCCGCATCGGGATCGAGCCGCGCCCAGCCCAGCTGCAGCAGCCCCCAGGGAAACACCATGCCGAGCCCGAAGATCAGCACCGAGATGCCCGATTGCGTGAGCTCGCGCCGCAGTTGCCCGGGCTGCAGCGGCCGCGGGTCGAGCACCCGGCCGATGCCCAGCGCCGGCAGCACGCGCCGGGTCAGCAGGGCATTGAGCGCGCCGAAGCCTAGGTAGATGCCGCCGAAGAACAGCAGCCCCCACAGCATCACCTGCGGGGCGGAAAGGGACGTGAAGGTCTGCGCCATCCCCCGAGGCTACAGCAGCATCTCGGGCACGATCGGGGCGATCAGCATGTTGTAGAAGCGCTGGAAGAAATCCGACTCGGGCTCGGCGGTCAGGATCAGCTCCTTCTCGCCGTCGGTCGTGAGCCATTCCAGGGTGCCCGTGCCCTTGGCCAGCCGCAGCCGGTAGGAGTTCTGCAGCTTGCTGATGTTGATCACGCGCAGCATCTCGCGCGCGAGCTGCGGGCTGTCGGCCACCACGCCCATCTCGGTGTTCTGGCTGGCCGAGCGCGGATCGAGGTTCATCGAGCCGATGAAGATGCGGCGCTTGTCGATGGCCGCGGTCTTGGCATGCAGCCGGCCCAGCGACTTGCCGAACATGCCGAAGCGCTCGCCCGCGCTGGTGCGCTTGGGGCTCAGCTCGTAGACATCGGCGCCGCTGCGCAGCAGCCGCTCGCGGTAGCGCGCGTAGCCGGTGTGCACCAGCGGCTCGTCGTTGGCGGCCAGCGAGTTGGTCAGCAGCGTGAGCTTGACCTTGCGCTTCGTGAGCTCCTCGAAGGCGGCCATGCCGCGCTCGCCCGGCACCAGGTAGGGCGAGGTCAGGTCGACCTCGCTCTGCGCATCGAGCATCAGGGTCCAGACCTTCATCGTCACGCTGGTGGCGATGGCCTCCTCGGCGGTCATGGTGGTCGGCTTGGTCGGCGGATCGGCGATGGCGCGCGCCTCGCCCCACAGGAGGCCCATGCGGCCCGCGTCGAGCTCCTCGGCGATCGGTCCGTAGCCGAGGATGTCGACCGGCGGCAGCACGATCTTCGGGGGCGGCGCGGCCATGCCGATCCAGGCGTCGAAATCGGCGGCCGCCGGCGCACGGCCGCCCTCGCCCGTCACGATGTCGGCCACGGGCCAGACCTGCCGGCTGTTCCAGTAGGTGTCGAAGATCGATTCGAGCTGCGGCACCACCTTGCCGACCACCAGCGCGTCCATGTCGATGAAGTTCTGCGCCTCGCTGAGCACGAAGTACTCATCGGCGATGTTGCGCCCGCCCACCACGGCCATCGCGCCGTCGGCGATGAACAGCTTGTTGTGCATGCGGTGATTGAGCCGCGCGATCTCCAGCGGCGAGGCCGCGAAGCGCGACAGCAGCCCGCCGCCGCGCCCGCAGCAGAAGGGATTGAACAGCCGCACCTGCACGTTGGGCACGGCGGCCAGCGCCAGCAGCAGCTGCTGGCTCTTCATGGTGTAGAGGTCGTCGACCAGCAGGCGCACCTGCACGCCGCGCGCGGCCGCCTCGCGCAGCGAACGCAGCAGCAGCCGGCCGGTGGCGTCGTTCTCGAGCTGGTAGTACTGCACCACGAGCGAACGCTGGGCTCGCTGCGCGAGCTGGATGCGCGCGTCGAGCGAATACACGCCCAGCGGCATCAGCCGGAAGCCCGAGTGCTCGCCGGGCGGCGTCGAGGCCTCGGCGATCTTCGCCAGCCGGGTCGAGGGATCGAAGGCCGCGGCATGCTCGACGGGCCGTTCGCGCGCGGGTGGCAGCGCACCGCAGGCGGCGAGCGTCGCGGCCAGGCCGAGGGCGTACACGAGGCGCAGCGCGCGCCGGATCCAGGCATTCGTCATTTCTTCCGTCCTTCCCCACCATCGGCGCGATGAGCGCGCTCCCGGGGCCGCATCTTCCCTCTTTTCGAGCGCTGCCCCCTGCAGCAAGTACGGAGCGCACGCCGCGCCGGTTTCAGCGGCTGCATCGTCCTAGAATCCGCCCCCACAGCGACCGGAGCACACCGCCATGCAACTTCCGACCTTCTCGCGCGCGGCATTCGGAACCCTCGTCCTGGCCGCGGCGGCACTCTGCGCACCCGCGCGCGCCGCGCTCGACATCGGCGACCCCGCGCCCCGCTTCACCGCCACCGCCGCGCTCGGCGGCAAGACCTTCCGCTACTCGCTGGCCGATGCGCTCGCCAAGGGGCCGGTCGTGCTGTACTTCTTTCCGGCCGCCGACTCGAACGAGTGCTCGATCGAGGCCCATGCCTTCGCCGAGGCCATCGACCAGTTCGCGGCCCTGGGCGCGACGGTGATCGGCGTCTCGGCCGACGACATCGACACGCTGTCGAAGTTCTCGGTCAAGTCCTGCCAGAGCCGCTTTCCCGTGGCCTCCGACGAATCGAAGGCCGTGATCCAGTCCTTCGACGCGGTGATGCAGACCCGGCCCGACTTCGCCAACCGGCTGTCCTATGTGATCGCGCCCGACGGCAAGGTCGCCTCGTACTACCAGAACCTCAATCCCGACAAGCATGTCGAGCGCATGCTCAATGCGGTGAAGGCGTTGCCCAGGGCCGCACGGTAGGCGCCGCGCGGGGTTTCGCCGCTTCGCGCAAAATCCCGGCCCATGCAGCTCAACTTCATCGCCAACGCCGACGTTCCCTCGGCCTCCGGCCGCACCCTCCCCGTCATCGACCCCTCCGACGGCCAGCCCTACGACGAGATCCAGCGCAGCAATGCCGCCGACATCGACAGCGCGGTGCGCGCCGCGCGCGACTGCTTCGAGGGCGTGTGGCACAAGGTCAGCGCGGCCGACCGCGGCCGGCTGCTGTTCAAGCTCTCGCTGAAGATCGCCGAACACGTCGACGAGCTCGCGGCGATCGAGCAGCGCGACTGCGGCAAGCCCGTGAAGCAGGCGCGCGCCGATGCGCTCGCGCTGGTGCGCTACTTCGAGTTCTATGCCGGCGCCTGCGACAAGCTGCACGGCGAGACCATCCCCTACCAGGACGGCTACAGCGTCTTCACCTGGCGCGAGCCGCACGGCGTGACCGGCCACGTGATCCCCTGGAACTATCCGATGCAGATCTTCGGGCGCAGCGTGGGCGGCGCGCTCGCGGCCGGCAACGTCTGCGTGGTCAAGCCGGCCGAGGACGCCTGCCTGTCGCTGATCCGCGTGGCGCAACTCGCGGCCGAAGTGGGCTTCCCGGCCGGCGCGCTCAACATCGTCACGGGCTACGGCCACGAGGTGGGCGACGCGCTCGCGCGCCACGAGGGCATCGACCACATCAGCTTCACCGGCAGCCCGAAGATCGGCACGCTGATCCAGCAGGTGGCGGCCGAGCGTCATTGCCCGGTCACGCTCGAGCTCGGCGGCAAGAGCCCGCAGATCATCTTCGCCGATGCCAACCTCGACGCGGCGATCCCGGTGCTGATCAACGCCATCGTGCAGAACGCCGGCCAGACCTGCTCGGCCGGCTCGCGCGTGCTGGTCGAGCGGGCCATCTACGAACCGCTGCTCGAACGCCTGGGCCATGCCTTCGAGGCGCTGCGCGTGGGCCCGGCAGCGATGGACCTCGACGTCGGCCCGCTGATCCGCCAGACCCAGCAGCAGCGCGTGTGGGACTTCCTGAGCGACGCGCAGGTGGCCGGCATCCCGATGGTGGCGCAGGGCATCGTGGTCGACGAAGCACCCGAGACCGGCTTCTACCAGGCGCCCACGCTGCTGCGCGACGTGCCGGTGAACCACCGCCTCGCGCAGGAGGAAGTGTTCGGCCCGGTGCTCGCCGCCATGGCCTTCGCCGACGAGGACGAAGCCGTCGCGCTCGCCAACGCCACCCAGTTCGGCCTGGTCGCCGGCATCTGGACCGAGAACGGCGCGCGCCAGTTCCGCATGGCCAAGCGTGTGCGCAGCGGCCAGGTGTTCATCAACAACTACGGCGCCGGCGGCGGCGTCGAGCTGCCCTTCGGCGGCGTCAAGTCCTCGGGCTATGGCCGCGAGAAGGGCTTCGAGGCGCTGTACGGCTTCACCACGCTGAAGACGGTGGCGGTGAAGCACGGCTGAGATCGCCCCCTTCAAGAAAAAACGCGGCGGACCGAAAGGCCTGCCGCGTTTTTTCTTGGGGCTCGAAGCCGCTCAGCCCAGCGCCGTATCGAGCAACATCATGAGCACGAAGCCGACCATCAGCCCGCCGGTGGCGAAGGCCTCGTGCCCCTTGCGGTGCGACTCCGGAATGATCTCGTGGCTGATCACGAACAGCATCGCGCCCGCCGCGAAGCCGAGCCCCCAGGGCAGCAGCATCGCCGAATGGCCGACCACGGCCGCGCCGAGCACCGCGCCCAGCGGCTCGACCAGGCCCGAGGCCATGCCGATCAGCACGGCGAAGCTGCGGCTGTAGCCCGCGGCCAGCAGCGCCACCGCCACCACCAGGCCCTCGGGCACGTCCTGGATCGCGATGCCGGTGGCCAGCGCGTCGGCGCGCAGGCCGTTGTTGGCCGCGTAGCCGACGCCGATCGCCAGCCCCTCGGGCACGTTGTGCAGCGCGATCGCGAACACGAAGAGCCAGGTGCGCCGGATCTGGCGCGCCGCCTGCCCTTCGCGGCCCTTGATGAAATGCTCGTGCGGCAGCACGCGGTCCATCACCATCAGCGCGATGCCGCCGAGCAGGATCGCGCCGCCGATCACGCCGCCGGCCGCCCAGTCGCCGCCGCCGAAGACGCCGATCGACTTGGCCGCCTCGAGGCCCGGAATGATCAGCGAGAAGGCGCAGGCCGCGAGCATCACGCCGGCGCCGAAGCCGAACAGCGTGTCCTGCACGCGGCCGGGCAGGCGCTGCGAAAAGATCACCGGCGTGGTGCCCAGCGCCGTGGCGAAGGCCGCCACCGAGCCGCCGAGGAACGCGTTCCAGACCACCGGGTCGGCTGTCACGAAACGCCAGAAATGCGCCACCACGACGACCGCGCCGGCCGCCACGATCGCCAGCCCGAGCCATTCGCGCGCGCTGCGGGCGGGACGCGGGCCGTGCATGGCGGGGGCCGCTGCCGGTTGCTCGGAGCTGTCGGGGTTCATGCGCCGGAATTTCCGCCGCGCAGCGCCGCGGCATGGCGACGGGCCACTTCGGCCCAGTTCACGACGTTGTAGAAGGCCGCGATGTATTCGGGGCGGCGGTTCTGGTACTTGAGGTAGTAGGCGTGCTCCCACACGTCGAGCCCGAGGATCGGCACGTTGCCCGAGCCGATGCCGCGCATCAGCGGGCTGTCCTGGTTGCCGCTGCTCTCCACCGCGAGCTTGCCGGCGGGCGTGACCGTGAGCCAGGCCCAGCCGCTGCCGAAGCGCGTGAGCGCGGCCTTGGTGAAGGCCTCCTTGAAGGCCTCGAAGCCGCCGAGGTCGGCATCGATGGCCTTGGCGAGCTCGCCCTCGGGCAGGCCGCCGCCGCCCTGGCCCACGGGCGCCATCACGGTCCAGAACAGGCCGTGGTTGGCATGACCGCCGCCGTTGTTGCGCACCGGCGCGCGCAGGGCTTCGGGCAGTTGCTCGACGCCGGCGATCAGCGCCTCGACCGGCTGGCCTTCGTGCGGCGTGTCCTTCAGCGCGGCGTTGAGGTTGTTGACGTAGGTCTGGTGGTGCTTGCCGTGGTGGATTTCCATCGTCTGGGCGTCGATGTAGGGCTCGAGCGCGTCGAAGGCATAGGGCAAGGCGGGAAGAACGTAGGGCACGATGACAAAGCTCCTGGTTGAAAGAAGCCCTTTGCGTCGTCCATTCGCTACGTACTCAGGCGTACAAATGATAATTGTTCGCATTGTCAATGTCCAGACAGGCTGCATGGGAATGGCGAGAACCCGCCAGGCGGGGCGCGGCCGATACACTGGCCGGGCCGTCGCCGCCTGCGCAAAGAACGCCCGATGAACGCTCCACGCCCCCTGCCCTTCGTCCGCCTCCTCCCCGTGCTGGCGCTCGCCGCCGCCGGCCTCGCCCACGCCGAGTTCGCCTCGCCGCCGCCCGGCGAGTACATCTACCAGGGCGGCAACGGCGCGCTGCGCGTCAAGCCCAACGGCCATTTCGACATCACAACCATCGGCGCCAACGCCCACACCTGCGCGCTCGACGGCAACGTGGCGCGCGGCACGGCGAAGCTCGACGACTCGAGCTGCGTGGTGAACTTCACCGTCAACGGCGGCACGGTCAAGGTCGGCAGCAACGGCGCCGACCAGTGCCGCGACAGCTGCGGCGCGCGCGCCACCTTCGAGGGCACCTACACTCGCCCGGCCCCGGCCTGCACCGACAAGGCCGTGGCCGCCTCGCGCCAGGGCTTCAAGCGCCGCTACGACGCGCGCGACTACGCCGCCGCCCTCACCACGCTGGCACCGGTGCTCACCGAGTGCGACAAGACCCTCGACTGGATCAGCAAGGGCTGGATGCGCAACGACCTCGCGCTGACCCAGTACAAGCTCGGCGACCGCGCCGCCTGCCTGCAGACCCTGGCGCCGCTGGCCGAGAGCGCGGGCAAGAGCGACGAGAAGATCCAGGAGGAATACCCGCCGGCCGACGCCGAGATCTACCTGCCGGTGGTGCGCGCCACCCGCACCAACCTCAAGCTCTGCCGCGGTTGAACGGCCCCGTATCGCCGAAGCTTGACCGCGGGCAAGGTCCGCCGCGGCGCGATCCAGTAGCCTGCGCGGCACAGGCCCTTGGGCCATGGCGCAAAATCGGACCCCTCGCCCCATGAACAACCGCAGCAGCTCCAGCACCGTCATCCCGATCGCCGAGATCGGCCGCGCGCGCGCGGCCCTCGCCGTGCCCGGCGTCGCGGTGCCCGCCACCGGCGTGCTGCACGACCGCCTGGGCCGGCCGCTGACCGACCTGCGCATCAGCGTGACCGACCGCTGCAACTTCCGCTGCAGCTACTGCATGCCGAAGGACGTGTTCGACAAGGACTACCAGTACCTGCCGCACAGCGCGCTGCTGAGCTTCGAGGAGATCACGCGGCTGGCCCGCCTGTTCGCCGCGCACGGCGTGCGCAAGATCCGGCTGACCGGCGGCGAGCCGCTGCTGCGCAAGAACATCGAGGGCCTGATCGAGCAGCTGGCCGCGCTGCGCACGCCCGCGGGCGAGCCCCTCGAGCTCACGCTCACCACCAACGGCTCGCTGCTCAAGCGCAAGGCCGCCGCGCTCAAGGCCGCCGGCCTGCAGCGCGTGACCGTGAGCCTCGACAGCCTCGACGATGCCGTGTTCCGCCACATGAACGACGTCGACTTCCCGGTCGCCGACGTGCTGGCCGGCATCGAGGCCGCGCATGCCGCGGGCCTGGGCCCGATCAAGGTCAACATGGTGGTCAAGCGCGGCACCAACGAGCAGGAGATCCTGCCGATGGCGCGCCACTTCCGCGACCAGCTCGACGGCAAGGTCGTGCTGCGCTTCATCGAGTACATGGACGTCGGCGCCACCAACGGCTGGCGCATGGACGAGGTGCTGCCCTCGGCCGAGGTGGTCGCGCGCATCGGCGCCGAATTCCCGCTGCGCCCGCTCGAGGCCAGCGTGGCCGGCGAGACCGCCCAGCGCTGGGCCTATGCCGACGGCCGCGGCGAGATCGGCGTCATCAGCAGCGTCACGCAGGCCTTCTGCCACGACTGCAGCCGCGCGCGGCTGTCGACCGAGGGCAAGCTCTACCTGTGTCTGTTCGCGAGCGCCGGCCACGACCTGCGCCCGCTGCTGCGCGGCGGTGCCAGCGACGAGGAGATCGCCTCGGCCATCGGCCATGTCTGGCAGGGCCGCGCCGACCGCTACTCGGAACTGCGCGCGCTGCGCGGCCCCGACGACGGCGGCGCCAAGACGCAGCGCCGCGTCGAGATGAGCTACATCGGCGGATGAGCGCACCGATGGGCCGCATCGCCGACATCGCCGCCGGCCTCGCCTGCCACGACCCCCAGGACCTCGGCGTCGACGGCGTGCGCGGTTTCATCGAGCGGCTGGTCGAGGGCGCCGTCGTCGCGCAGCATGAACAGCTCGGCCTGCGCCAAGCGCTCGGCCGGGTGCTGGCCGAGGACATCGTCTCGCCCGTCAGCGTGCCGCCGCACGACAACTCCGCCATGGACGGCTTCGCCTTCGACGGCGCGCTGCTGCGCGACGATGCGCCCAGCGATGCCTCGGTCTCGCTGCGCATCGTGGGCACCGCGCTGGCCGGCGCCACCTGGCGCGGCGCGCTGGCCCCGGGCGACGCGGTGCGCATCATGACCGGCGCCGTCATGCCCGCCGGACTCGACACCGTGATCCCGCAGGAATTCTGCCGCGTCGAGGACGATCGCCTGAGCTTCCCCGCGCGCGTGGTGCGCCGCGGCGACAACCGCCGCCTCACCGGCGAGGACCTGATGCAGGGCCAGCCCGCCCTGCGTCGCGGCCAGCGGCTGTCGCCCGCCGCGCTCGGCATGGTCGCGAGCCTGGGCCTGACCGGCGTGCCGGTGCTGCGGCGCCTGCGCGTGGCCTGCCTGTCGACCGGCGACGAGATCCTCGAGATCGGCGACGCGCCGCGCGAGGGCGCGGTCTACGACAGCAACCGCTACACCGTCACCGCCCTGCTCGAACGGCTGGGCTGCGAGGTCATCGACCTCGGCCTGGTGCGCGACGATCCCGCCTCGCTGGCCGCCGCCGTGCAGCGTGCGGCGCGCGAGGCCGATGCCATCGTCACCAGCGGCGGCGTCAGCGCCGGCGCGGCCGACCACACGCGCGACGTGATGCAGCAGCTCGGCGACATCGCCTTCTGGCGCGTCGCGATGCGCCCGGGCCGGCCGATGGCCGTGGGCCTGATCCCGCGCGAGCCCCAGGGCCACGAATCGGCCGTGCTGTTCGGCCTGCCCGGCAATCCCGTCGCCGTGATGGTCACCTTCCTCGCCTTCGTGCGGCCCGCGCTGCTGCGCATGATGGGCTGCCATGCCGCCGCTGCCGCGCACCCGCCGCTGCTGCGCGCGCGCAGCCTCGGGCCGATCCGCAAGAAGCCGGGCCGCACCGAGTACCAGCGCGGCTTCGTGCAGTCGGTGCCCGGCGCGCTGCCCGAGGTGCGGGTGGCGGGCAACCAGGGCTCGGGCGTTCTGAGTTCGATGGTCGAGGCCAACGGCCTCGTGGTGCTGCACCACGACCAGGGCCCGGTGGCCGCGGGCGACGAGGTCGACGTGATGATGTTCGACGGGATCGTCTAGCGCGCCCGCCGGGCGGCCTGCCGCCAAATCGTTGCAGTTGATAAATAAAGAGCTGCAACTCCTCTCCCCACCTCTCCTACTCCCTTCGGGTTAACACCGAGAAATTCTTATTTCTCGCGGGCTATGCTTCGCCCAGTTATTGATCAAACGATTATTTAAAGGAGACAAGATGCAGCCTGACCGAAGAGCCTTCCACCGACTGTCCGCCGCGCTGGCCGCCCTGCTGCTACCCGCGTTCCCGCTCGCCGCGCTGGCCGCCGACGGCCCGGCGGTGGTGCGCATCGTCGTGCCCTTCGGCGCCGGCAACCCGCTCGACACCTCGGCGCGCGTGCTCGCGCAGAGCCTGTCGCAAGTCACGCAACGGCAGTTCATCGTCGACAACAAGCCCGGCGCCGGCGGCCTGATCGGCACGGCCGAGGTGGCGCGCGCCAAGCCCGACGGCTCGGTACTGCTGTTCACCACCGGCGGCCACACCACCAACGCCGTGCTCTACAACAAGCTGCCCTACGACACGCTGGCCGACTTCACGCCGATCACGCAGATCCACAAGGCCGACGGCTTCGTGCTGCTGGTGCGCGCCGACTCGCCCTACAAGAGCGTGGCCGACGTGCTGCAGGCCGCGCGCGCCAAGCCCGGCTCGGTGAGCTACGGCTCCTGGGGCACCGGCAACACCACGCACCTGGTGGGCGAGCTGTTCTCGCGCTCGGCCAACGTCAGCCTGCTGCACGTGCCCTACAAGGGCTCGCCGCTCACGGACTTCCTCGGCGGCCACGTGCAGCTCACCTTCCTCGGCACCTCGCTGGCGCAGCCGCTGCTGCAGGAAGGCAAGGTGCGCGCGCTCGCCATCACCAACCCGCACCGCGTGGCCAGCCTGCCCGAGGTGCCCACGCTCGAGGAACTCGGCATCCGCAACGTCGACGTGCCCGCCTGGTCGGGCCTGCTCGGTCCGGCCGGCATGCCCGCCGCGATGGCCGACGGCCTGCAGAAGGACCTGGCCAGCGCCGTGAAGCTGCCCGACTACCAGGCCAGCATGAAGATCCAGGGCGTGACGCCGGTGGTCTCCACGCCCGCGCAGTTCGCGGCCTACATCCGTTCCGAGGTGCAGCGCTACAGGCAGCAGCTGGCACCGCTCCACATCAGCCTCGACTAAGGAGAGACACCATGCACAGCGAAACAAGAGACGGCATGCGCATCGACTGGGATGCGCCGATCGAGATGTCCGACGGCCTCGTGCTGCGGGCCGACGTGTTCCGTCCGGTCGGCGAAGGCCGCTACCCGGTGCTCATAAGCTACGGCCCCTACGGCAAGGGACTCGCGTTCCAGGAAGGCTATTCGACCGCCTGGACCATCATGGCCGCGCAGAAGCCCGAGGTGCTGGAGGGCAGCAGCAACAAGTACCAGCAGTGGGAAGTCTGCGATCCCGAGAAGTGGGTGCCGCACGGCTACGTCTGCATCCGCGTCGACTCGCGCGGCGCGGGCCGCTCGCCGGGCGTGCTCGACTGCCATTCGCTGCGCGAGACCGAGGACTTCCGCGAATGCATCGAATGGGCCGGCGAACAGCCCTGGTCCAGTGGCAAGGTAGGTCTCAGCGGCATCTCCTACTACGCGATGAACCAGTGGCGCGTGGCCGCGCTGCGGCCGCGCCACCTGGCGGCGCTGATGATCTGGGAAGGCGCGGTCGACCGCTACCGCGAGGCCTCGCGCCATGGCGGCATCGCCTGCTCGTTCTCGAAGAACTGGCTCGAGATGCAGGTCAAGCCGCTGCAGCATGGCCGCGGCGAACGCGGGGCGCGCAGCGCCGTCACCGGCGAACTGGTGTGCGGCCCCGAGACCGTGCCCGACGAGGAACTCGCGAAGCTGCGCGTCGATGCCTGGCCCTCGCTGATCAACCGGCCGCTCGACGACGACAACTACCGCGACCGCAGCGGCCTGCCCGAGCGCATCGAGGTGCCGCTGCTGTCGGCCGCCAACTGGGGCGGCCAGGGCCTGCACCTGCGCGGCAACATCGAGGGCTTCCTCGCGGCCGGCTCGCAGCGCAAATGGCTCGAGGTGCATGGCGGCACGCACTGGGTCGAGTACTACACCGACTACGGCATCGGGCTGCAGCGGCGCTTCTTCGACCACTTCCTCAAGGGCATCGACAACGGCTGGGACCGCGAGCCGCCGGTGCTGCTCAACGTGCGCCGTGTCGACGGCTTCGTGCAGCGCGCCGAGCACGAATGGCCGCTCGCGCGCACCCGCTGGACCCGCCTGTACCTGCATGCCGAGGGCATGGCGCTGCGCCCCGAGCCGCCCACCGCCGCCGCCACGCTCGACTACGACACGATGGGCGAAGGCCTCAGCTTCCGCTCGGCCCCGATGGCCGAGGAGACCGAGATCACCGGCCCGAGCGCGCTGCGCCTGCGCCTGTCCTCGCGCACGCGCGATGCCGACCTGTTCGCCGTGCTGCGCGTGTTCGATCCCGCGGGGAAGGAGCTGCTGTTCTACGGCGCGCTCGATCCCAAGACGCCGGTCGGCCAGGGCTGGCTGCGCGCCTCGCACCGCAAGCTCGACGCCGCGCGCAGCACGCCCTGGCGGCCCTACCACACGCACGACGAGCTGCAGCCGCTCGCGCCCGGCGAGCCGGTCGACCTCGACGTCGAGATCTGGCCCACCTCGGTGGTGGTGCCCAAGGGTTGGAGCGTCGCGCTCACGCTGCTCGGGCGCGATTACGAGCACGGCCAGGACAGCGCGGCGCTGTCGAACATGAAGAACCCGATGCGCGGCTGCGGCCCCTTCGTGCACGACGATGCCGACGACCGGCCGCCGGCCGTGTTCGACACCGTCTGCACGCTGCACCTCGATCCGGCCGACCCGGCCTGGCTGCTGCTGCCCGTCGTGCCCGAAGCCGCGAAGGAGGTAGGATGACTCCGGCAACCCAGGCCACGCGCCGGCCCGTCGGCCGCGTGCACCGCCCTTTCGTTTTTCATGCCCGAGAAATCCTCCCCTTCCATCGCGACCGAGCGTGCCCCGCGGCGGCGGCTGGCGCCCGAAGACCGGCAGGAGCAGATCCTGCAGGCGGCCATCGCCTTCTTCGCGCGCCATGGCTTCGAGGCCAGCACGCGCGACCTCGCCAGCGAGATCGGCATCACCCAGCCGCTGCTCTACCGCTACTTCCCGACCAAGGAGTCGCTGATCGACAGCGTGTACGAGGAGATCTTCGTGCGGCGCTGGAACCCCGAATGGGAAGAGTGGCTGGCCGACCGCGCGGTGCCGCTAGAGGCGCGGCTCCAGCGCTACCTGGTCGACTACGGCCGCTTCGTGCTGCGCAGCGACTTCGTGCGCATCTTCATCCAGGCCGGCCTGAGCCGCGAGGGCATCAACCAGAAGTACCTGGCGCGGCTGCGCGAGCGCCACTTCGTGCTGATCGCGCGCGAAATGCGCCAGACCTTCGGCATCCCCGAGCCGAAGGACCAGGCCGCGCTCGACGAGGAGATCGAGCTGATCTGGGCCATGCATTCGAGCGTGTTCTACCTCGGCGTGCGCAAGTGGATCTACCAGTTGCCCACCCCGCGCGAGGTGGAGCGCGTGATCGACCTGCGCGTGCGTGCCTTTCTCTCGGGCGTGCCGGCGGTGCTGAAGGCCGAGCGCGGCGCCTGAGCCGCCTCGCGCGGGAGGCCCGCGCATGACGATCCGCAAGCTCGACCACTGCTCGATCCGCACGCCCGACCTCGCGGCCTCGCTGCGCTTCTACGTCGACATCCTCGGCCTGCGCGAGGGCCAACGGCCGCCGTTCGACTTTCCGGGCGCCTGGCTCTACCGCGACGGCGACCAGGCCGACTACGGCGTGGTCCACCTGATCGGCATCGACCGCGACCATCCCGAGGGCCTGGCCGCCTACCTCGGCGACAAGCCCGAGGCGCAACTGCACGGCTCGGGCGCGATCGACCACCTCGCCTTCCTCGCCAGCGGCCTGGCCGGCATGCGCGCGCGGCTGCGCGGCGCCGGCCTGCCGTTCACCGAACGCACCGTGCCCGCGATGGGCCTGCACCAGCTCTTCGTGGCCGACCCGTCGGGCCTGACGATCGAGCTCAACTACGAGGCCGCCGAAGCGGTGGAGACCCGATGAAGGCGGTGATCGCGGGCGGTTCGCTCGGCGGCCTGTTCGCGGCCCACATGCTGCGGCGCCGGGGCTGGACCGTGGAAGTGCACGAGCGCGTCGAGCAGGCACTGCAGGGCCGCGGCGCCGGCATCGTGACCCATCCCGCGCTGCTCGAGGCTCTGCGCGCGCTCGGCCTGCCGGCCGACGATTCGCTCGGCGTGCGCGTGGCCCAGCGGATCGTGCTGGCGCGCGACGGCAGCGTGCGCGGCCATCGCGAGGTGCCGCAGCTGCTGACGGCCTGGTCGCGCCTGTTCCACCTGCTGCGCACGGCGCTGCCCGACGACTGCTACCGCTCGAGCAGCGAGGTCGTGGGCTTCGAGCAGGACGACGAGCGCGTGCGCATCCGCCTCTCGAACGGCCACGAGGAGGAAGCCGCCCTGCTGGTGGCCGCCGACGGCTTGCGCTCCGCGATCCGCAAGCGCCTGCTGCCCGGCGCCGAGCCGCGCTATGCGGGTTACGTCGCCTGGCGCGGCATGGTCGACGAGGCCGTGCTGTCGGCGCCGGTGCGTGAGCGCGTGTTCCCGCATTTCGTCTTCGACCTGCCGCCGCACGAGCAACTGGTCGCCTACCCGATCGCGGGCGCCGACAACAGCGTCGTGCCCGGCCGGCGCCGCTTCAACTTCGTCTGGTATCGCCCGGCCGACGAGCACGGCGCGCTGCGCGACCTGCTGACCGATGCCGAGGGCCGCCACTGGCCCGAAGGCATACCGCCGCCGCGCGTACGGCCCGAGGTGCTCGCGGCCGCGCGCCGCGCCGCGGCCGAGGTGCTGTCACCGCAGTGCGCCGAGGTGATCGCCAAGGCCGCCAACCTGTTCTTCCAGCCGATCTTCGACCTCGAGAGCCCGCGCCTGGCCTTCGGCCGCGTCGCGCTGCTCGGCGATGCGGCCTTCGTCGCACGGCCGCATTGCGGCATGGGCGTGAGCAAGGCGGCCGACGACGCGAGCGCGCTGGCCGAGGCACTCGCGTGCACGGCCCCGGTCGCCGAAGCGCTGCAGGCCTACGAGCACAGGCGCCAGCCCGAGGGCACGCGCATCGTTGCGCATGCCCGCGCGCTCGGCGCCTACATGCAGGCGCAGTTGCAGACCGCCGAAGAGCGAGCGATGGCCGAGCGCCACCGCTCGCCCGAGGCCGTGATGCGCGAGACGGCGATGCCGATCACGCCGGGCGTCGCCGTGGACTGAACGACCGGTTCAAGGCGCCAGATACTCCTTCGAGATCCCCGCCCCCACCGTGTACTTCGGATCCACGAAGTTGCCCAGCCGCACCTTGCCGCACTGGCTCAGCATCATGTAGGCGTCCCAGCGGTCGTAGCCGTACTCGGCCTCCATCCACAGCACCAGCTCCTTGTAGGCGATGCGGGTCGCGTCCTCGAGCGGCCGCGCGCTGCCGATGGCCATGATCATGGCCTCGGTCTCCAGGCGCGGCCACTCGAGCTTCCAGCCCTTGATCAGGTCGACGCGGATGGTCGTGAGGCTCTGGTACTCGACCGCGGTGCCGCAGACCTCGCCGTCGCCCTGGCAGGCATGGGCATCGCCGATGAACAGCCGCCCGCCCGGCGTGCGCACCGGCAGGTAGGTGATGCTGCCCGGGCCCATGTCGGGCAGGTCCATGTTGCCGCCGTGCTGGTCGGGCGTGAGGCTGTTGATGGAATCGAGCTCGGGCGAGCAGCTCAGGGTGCCGATGTGCGGGCGGTACGGCAGGGTGACGCGCTTGCTCCAGTACACGCCCTCCTCGTCCACGTCGATCTTGCGCACGGTCTCGGGCAGCGGCTGGTTCAGCAGCGCGGTGAAGGCGGTGCCGCTCAGCGCACCGAAGTCCGGGATCATGCAGCAGGTGCCGCGCGGATTGGGCCCGCGCGGCGCCATCGATTCGATGTGCACCGCGATCGCGTCGCCGGGCTCGGCGCCCTCGACCATGATCGGGCCGTTCTGCGGGTTGACGAAGGGCATGGTCAGCACCTTCGACGGCAGGTCCTGCTCGGTCTTGACCTTGCCGTCGAAGGCATCGCGCGTCTCGACCACGATGCGGTCGCCGGGCTTCACCGTCAGCACGGGCTGGGTGTAGGGACCGATGGTGAAGTGGTAGGTGCCCTGCTTCGCCTCGGTGAGTTCATGGGTGGCCACGCTGCGCGCACGGCCCTCGCCGCGCGTCTGCATGATCGATCGTTCGAGCCAGCTCATGGGATGTGTCTCCTTGATGGTTGCTTCACAGCGAGAGGTGCTCGCGCACCGCCTGCGCGTTCATGGCGCCGGGCTCGATGCGCCCGACGATGCGGCCCTTCTCCATCACGTAGGCGCGCTCGCCCACGTCGAGGATGGTGTCGAGGTTCTGCTCGACGAACAGGATGGTGGTGCCGAGGTCGCGCCGGATCGCGCGCAGCACGTCGCAGATCAGCTGCACGATCGAAGGCTGGATGCCTTCCGAGGGTTCGTCGAGCAGCATCAGCGCCGGGTTGCCCACCAGCGCGCGGCCGATGGCGAGCTGCTGCTGCTCGCCGCCCGACATGGTGCCCGCGAGCTGGTCGCGCCGCTCGGCCAGGCGCGGGAAGTACTGGTAGACCAGCTCGGGCTGCTTGCGGCCGCGCGGGCCGCCGATCAGCTCGCCCACCATCAGGTTCTCGGCCACCGTCATGCGCGGGAACACCTCGCGCCCCTGCGGCACGTAGCCGATGCCCAGCCGTGCGCGTGCATCGCTGGCCAGGGTCTCGATGTCGCGCCCCAGGAAGCGGATGCCGCCGCCGCGCGTGCGCAGCAGGCCCATCAGGCAGCGCATGGTGGTGGTCTTGCCCACGCCGTTGCGCCCGATCAGCGCCACGATCTCGCCCTTGCCCACTGTCAGGTCGACGCCCTGGAGGATCGGCGTGGCGCCGTAGCCGGCCTGCAGGCCGCGAATCTCGAGCACGGTCTCAGTGGTGTTCATGCGTCTTCCCCAGGTAGATCTCGGCCACGCGCGGATCGGCGATCACCTCGGCGATCGAGCCCTCGGCGAACACCTTGCCGAAGTGCAGCACGGTCACGCGCTGCGCGATCTGGCGGATGAAGGCCATGTCGTGCTCGACCACCAGCACCGTCATGCCCTCGGCATTGAGCTTCTGGATCAGCTCGCCGGTCTTGAAGGTCTCCTCGGGCGACAGCCCGGCCGTGGGCTCGTCCATCAGCAGCAGCACCGGCTTGAGCGCCAGCGCCATGCCGATCTCCAGCCACTGCTGCTGGCCGTGGGCCAGCTCGCCCGCGGGCTTGTCGGCATCGGCCGCGAGGTCCAGCAGCTCGAGCAGCCGGTCCTCCTCGCGCCGCAGCTCGGCCAGCCGCGCATGGTGCTGCAGCGCGATGTGGATGTTCTGCCGCACCGGCAGTTCGCGGAACACGCTGGGCGCCTGCATCTTGATGCTCATGCCCTGCTGCACGCGCTGGTAGGGCCGCTCGCCGGTCACCTCGCGGCCCTGGAACTCGATGCGGCCCTCGCTCGCTTCGTGGGTGCCGACGATCAGCTTGAACAGCGTGCTCTTGCCCGCGCCGTTGGGCCCGATCAGGCAATGGATCTCGCCGCGGCGCACCGAGAGGTCGACCTCCGACACCGCCGCATGGCCGCCGAAGCGCTTCGACAGGCCGTGGGTCTGCAACAAGACATCGCTCATGCGCGCACCTCCGCGGTCGTGGCTTCGGGCAGCTTCGACGGCGCCGCGGCCTTGGTTGCACCGCGCCGCGCGAACAGCCGCCGCGCCGCGTTCGCCACGCCGATCACGAAGCCCTGCGGCGCCACCATCACGGTGCACAGCAGCATCGCGCCCATCAGCAGCAGCGCCGCCTGCTGGCTGTAGACCGTCAACGCCTGGAAGGCCCAGAGCACGAGGAAGGAACCGACCAGCGTGGCCGTGATGTCGCCGCGGCCCGAGAACGCGACCCAGACGATCGGCATCGCCGCGGCCGGCAGGCCGATGCTCGCGGGCGTGATGAACTGGCCCCAGGAGGTGTAGAGCACGCCGCTGAGGCCCGCCAGCGCGGAGCCGATCACGAAGGTGGCGAGCTGGTACTTGCGCACGTCGTAGCCGAGCAGCTCGGCGCGCTGCGGGTCCTCGCGCACCGCCACCACCACGTTGCCGAAGCGCGAGTTCAGCAGGATGCGCAGGCCCAGGTAGACCACGAGGATCAGCGCCACCACCAGGTAGTACAGCGCCACGCCCTCGAAGAAGAGTTGCTCGCCGCCGAACCACGGGATGTTCAGCGGCGCCATGTCCTTCATGCCGTTGAAGCCGTTGAGCCGCGCGTTGCCGATGTGCCATTCGGGCCCGGCCGTCTGGCCGAGGAAGAAGGCCAGCACCAGCGTGGCCGACAAGGTGACGATGCCGAAGAACACGCCGCCCACGCGGCCCCAGATCATGAAGTAGCCGAGCACCGCCGCCGCCAGCGCGGCCAGGCCGAGGGCCAACGCCAGCGCGAGGAAGGTGGTGCCCGACTCGCCGCCCAGGTTGGTGGCCAGCACGCCGTAGCCGTAGCCGGCCACACCGAAGAAGAAGGTCTGGCCGAAGGACAGCATGCCGCCGTAGCCCCAGACCAGGCACAGGCCCATGGCCATGAAGGTCCAGGTCAGCAGGTAGGCCATGTTGCCGACGTCGTACGAATCGGCGACGGCCGGGTACGCGAGCACCAGGACCAGCACGGCGAGGAAGGGAAGCCAGAAGACGCGGCTGGCGCCCAGCGTCTGCGGCCCGTTGATGAGTTGGAACATGCGAGAAGGACTCCGTGCAGGGGAAGACGCCGGTCAGCGGGTGCGCCGGGCCAGCCAGCCCGACACCCCTTCGGGCAGGATGCGGATCACCACGATCACCGCCAGCAGCATCCCGATCTGGCCCACGATCTGGCCGCCCCAGCCGTTGAGGCCGGTGCGGATGACCGCGAGCAGGATGCCGGCCGGCGCGGTGCCCAGCAGCACGTTGGCGCCGCCCACCACCACCGTGACGAAGCTCTCGACCAGGAAGGCCGCGCCCATGGTCGGGATCAGGGTCATGGTCGGCGCATAGAGCGCGCCGCACAGCCCCGCGAGGCCGGCGCCGATGCCGAAGCTCAGCGCATACACGCGGCCCACGCGCACGCCGGTGGCCTGCGCGATCGAGGCGTTCTGCATGGTGGCGCGCGCATGCACGCCGAAGCGGGTGCGCATGAAGACCAGGTAGATGCCGCCGAGCACCGCCACCGCGGCCGCGAACAGCACCAGCCGGTAGACCGAGAAGCTGTAGCCGCCCACGCTGAAGCTGCCCTCGGGCGTGCCCACGCCCGCGAGCGTGGAGCCGAACACCAGCAGCATGCCCTGCGTGACGATCAGGCTCAGGCCGAAGGTGGCGAGCAGCGAGTCGAGCGGCCGCTTGTAGAGCTTGCGCACCAGGCTCCACTCCACGGCCATGCCGATCAGGCCGGCCGCGAGCGTGCCGCACAGCTGCGCGAGCGGCAGCGGCAGCCCGCCATGCACCAGGCCCACGGTGACGTAGGCGCCGCACATGATGAACTCGCCGTGCGCCATGTTGATCACGCCCATCATCCCGAACACCACGGCCAGGCCGGCCGCCGAGAGGATGAGGAACGCGAACACGTCGGCGAACTGGTAGAGGAAGGAGAAGATTTCGGCGAACACCGCGGCTCCCGGTCAGTGGCTGGCTGCTGCAAACGCGCTCAGGACTTCTTCGGCAGGTCCGAGGGCGTGTACTGCTTGCGGTCGTTCTTCTTCGTCAGGTCGCAGCCGATCTGGCCGAGCCAGTAGGGCTGGATGGTCCCGTAGTCCTTGAGCACCTTCACCGCATGTTTGTCGTCGACCGAGATCAGCCGCATCTGGTGCGACACGTGCTGGCTCTTGGGATCGATGCAGATCTTGCCCTCGGCCGCCTCGATGCAGGCGTCGCCGGCGGCGATCACCTTGCGCAGGTCGGCCAGCTTGGTCGACTTGGCCTTCTCGACCAGGGTCTTGTACATGTAGAGCGTGTTGTAGGCGTTGTAGCCCATGTCGTTGATGTAGGGCTCGTTCGGGAACTTGGCGTGCCAGCGCTTCTTGAACTCGGTGGCCGCGGGCGTGTCGATCTCCTCGAACCAGTTGGCCGTGGCGTGCATGCGGTTGAGCGCAGGCGGCGCGAAGCGCTTGTGCTCGAAGCCCAGCATCACCTTCACCGACGAGCCCATCGGCAGGTTCAGCTTGGCGGCCGCGGCCTGCTCGAAGAAGGAGTCCTGCGCCGCGCCCACGTTGAGCATCAGCAGCCAGTCGGGCTTGGCCTTCTGGATGTTCTGGATCGTCTGCGCGAACTGCGACACGCCCAGCGGGATGAACTCCTCGCCCACCACGGTGCCGCCCAGGTCCTTGAGGATGGTCCGGTTCCACTCGGCGGAGATCTGGCCGAAGTTGTAGTCGGCCGCCACCACGTAGACCTTCTTGCCGAAGGTCTGGACCATGTAGGGGATCAGCGTGGAGAACTGCTGCTCGGGCACCGCGCCCATGCTGATCATGTTGGCGTCGCACACGCCGCCCTCGTACTGGTTGGTATAGAAGTACGGCGTCTGCGTGCGGTCGACGATCGGGCGCACCGCCTCGCGCGAGGCCGAGGTGATGCCGCCGATCAGCAGGTCGACCTTGTCCTTGCTCAGGAGGCGCCGCGTGAACTCCTGGTAGCGCGCGTTGTCGCCCTGCGGATCGAGATGGATCAGCTCGATCTGCCGGCCCATGATGCCGCCGGCCTTGTTGATCTCCTCCACGGCCAGCAGCGAGCCGTTGAGCTTGGGCTTGCCGAGCACGGCGAGGTCGCCCGAGACGTCTTCCATCAGGCCGATCTTCAGCGGATCGGCGGCCATTGCCGAGGTGGCCAGCGCCAGCGTGCAGCCCAGGGAGAGAAGCGCATTGCGTAGTGTCATGGTGGTGCTTTCGAGGGAAGAGAAAAAGAACGAGGGAAGAACGAGGGAGAGCGAGGAAACGGGAAGCCCGCGGCGCTCAGAGCGCGGGATGGCGGCGGTGCCAGTCGGTGAGCTGCTGGAAGGCCGCGCCGGCGCGCACCAGCAGCGCCTCGTCGAAGTGGCGCGACACGAACTGGAAGGCCACCGGCATGCCCGCGGGCGTGAAGCCGCCGGGCAGCGTGATCGTGGGGCTGCCGGTCATGTCGAAGGGGCAGGTGTAGCGCAGCATCGCGGCCATCAGCTCGGCGTCTACACCCATCTGCGCCATGCGCTCCATGGTCGGCGAGGCGATGCCTGTGGCCGGGATCAGCAGCAGGTCGATGTCCTCGAACATCGCGCGCACGCGGCCGCTGAAGTCGTGGCGGTGCAGCACGATCTTCTGGTAGTCGGTGCCGCTTTGCGCCAGGCCCAGCTCGATCAGGCCGGCCACGGCCGGGCCGTACATCTCCTTGCGTGCCGGATAGGTCTTCTCGTGCACCACCGCGGCCTCGATGCCGCACAGCGGGAACCAGTCGGCCAGCGCCTGCGCCGGATCGGGAAAGCGCACCTCGCGCAGTTCGCCGCCCAGCGTCTTCACCGCGGCGACGGCTGCATCGAAGACCTCGCGCGTCGGCGCGTCCACGCCCTCGGTGGCCCAGCGCATGTCGATGCCCACGCGCAGCCCGGCCAGGCCCTTGCCGATGTCGGCCAGGTAGTCGGGCACCGGCAGCAGGCTGGCGGTGGGATCGTTCGCGTCGGCGCCAGCGATGACGCCGAGCATCGCGCCGGCATCGGCGGCGCTGCGCGTCATCGGGCCGATGTGGTCGAGCGTGGCGGCGAGCTCGAAGGCGCCATGGCGGCTCACGCGGCCCCAGGTCGGCTTCAGGCCCGTGAGGCCGTTGGCGGCCGAGGGAAAGCGGATCGATCCTCCCGTGTCGGTGCCCAGCGAGCCGTAGCACAGGCCCGCGGCGGTGGCCACGCCCGAGCCGCTGGAGGACACGCCCGGCCAGTGCGCCGCGTTCCACGGATTGACCGGCGGCGACACGCTCGGATGGTGGTCGGCATAGGCGCTCTCGGTGAGCTGCAGCTTGCCGAGGATCGGCGCGCCGGCCTCGCGCAGCTTGCGCACCACGGTGCCGTCGACCTCGGGCACGAAGTCCTGGTAGAGCGTCATGCCGGCGGCCGTGGGCACGCCCGCGGTCCAGCACAGGTCCTTGACCGCCACCGGCACGCCGTGCAGCGGGCCGCGCGATTCGCCGCGCGCGATCTCGGCGTCGGCGCGCTTGGCCTCGGCCAGCGCCGAGTCGGCCATCACGCGCACATAGCTGCGCAGGCCGCCGTCGACCTGCCCGATGCGGTCGAGCTGGGCCTGCGTGACCTCGACGCTCGAGAGTTCCTTCGACTGGATCAGGCGGCCGACTTCGAGCAGTTCGAGGTAGTGCAGATCGGTGTTCGGCATGGTGTGGAGGCTCCGTTCGTTGTGGATGGAAAAGGGGTCGGCCTGTAGGAAGACGCCGACGTCGAAGGTATAGAAGCACCGCCTTCGCGGCTTGGCTCGCAGCGCCATCGCGATGTGCTGGCGCGGCCAGTCGGTGGGTGGGTTGGCGCTTTCAGGCCAGCGCGGGCGCGCGGCGGTGGAAATCGGTGGCCTGCTGGAACGCATGGCCCGCGCGCAGCAGCGCGGCCTCGGCGAAGGGCCGGCCGATCAGCTGCATGCCGATCGGCAGGCCGTCGGGATCGAAGCCGCAGGGCACGTTGAGCGAGGGCAGCCCCGTGAGGCTGGCCACGCCGGTGAACTGCATGATCGCGGACAGCATGTCCTCGGGCCGACCCGGCTCGATCTCCACGCTGGTTTCGCCGATGCGTGTGGCCGCGAAGGGCAGCGAGGGACAGACGAACACGTCGACGCGGCGGAAGGCCTCGAGGAACTCGGCGCGCAGCAGCGCGCGGTAGCGCTGCGCCTGCAGGTAGTGGGTGGCCAGCAGCATCTCGCCGGCCTCGAGCAGGGTGCGCACGTCGTCGCCGTAGTCGCCGGGCCGCTCGCGCAGGTTGCGCTGGTGGTAGGCGCTGGGCTCGGCCGACTCGATGGTGAGCTGGGCCGAGATGTTGCCGTGGATGTGGCCGATGTCGACCTCGACCACCTGCGCGCCCAGTTCGACGAAGGCCGCGAGCGCCGCCTTCACTGCGTCGTGCACGGGTGCCTGCAGGTGCTCGAAGAAGTAGCCCGGCACGATGCCGATGCGCAGGTGGCGGCAGCCGCCCTCGAGGTCCTGCAGGTAGTCGTCCACAGCGCGCGGCGCGCTGGCCGCGTCCTTCGGATCGAAGCCCGCGATGGCGCCGAACATCAGCGCGCAGTCCTCCACGCTGCGGGCCATCGGGCCCACCGTGTCCATGCTCCAGGCCAGCGGGATCACGCCGTGGTTGCTGACCCGGCCATAGGTGGGCCGCAGCCCGACGATGCCGTTGATGGCCGAGGGCAGCCGGATCGAGCCGCCGGTGTCGGTGCCGATGGCGCCGAAGCACAGGCGCGCGGCCACCGCCACGGCCGAGCCGCCGCTGGAGCCGGCCGGGAAGCGATCGGTGTCCCAGGGGTTGCGCACCGCGCCGTAGTGCGGGTTGGCCGAGGTGCCGCCCCAGGCGAACTCGTGCATGTTGGTCTTGCCGATGAACAGCGCGCCGGCCTGGCGCAACCGCGTGGCGACAGTGGCGTCGGCCTCGGGCACCCAGTCGGCCAGCAGCTTGCTGCCGGCCGTGGTGCGGCTGCCGCGCAGCGCGACGTTGTCCTTGAGCGCCAGCGGCAAGCCATGCAGCGGGCCGAGCTCGTGGCCCGCTGCCGACAGCATCTCGGCCGCGCGCGCGACCTGCAGCGCCTGTTCCTCGAACACGGTGATGAAGGACCTGAGCACGCCGTCGTGGGCACGGATGCGCGCGAGCGAGGCCTCGACCAGCTCCACCGGCGAGACCTTGCGCGCGCGCACCAGGCGCGCGGCTTCGGCGAGGCCCAGGTTCGCGATGTCGTTCATCGAAGTACCTCCGTGCTTCGCACTGCGGTGCGAGCTTGCTTGGGGCGGCCCGGCGCGGCGCTCATGCCCCCTCCTCCGGCAGCTCGTGCGCATGCGTGAAGGCCGTGACCGGCATCAGCGCCTGCCGCGCGGGATCGCTCATCTGCGCGCTGAGCGCATTGGCGGCGGGGATCCAGGCCTGCAGCACGGCATCGACTGCGGCCAGCCGCTCGGGGCTCAGGTCGAGGCCGGCGCAGCGCGCCAGCGCGGCGGTGTCGATCGCCGGCGGGGTACCGGATGGATCGGAGGTGGAGGAAGGCATCGTCGTTTCCTTGCGTGAAGCGCCCGTCTGGGGGCTGGCTTCACGATAGGCAACGACGCGGTTCGCGGCTTGGCTGCGCCTGCCATCGCGATGGGCTGGAACCGCCAGCCGCGGCGGACGGCCGTGCTCAGTGGCGGCGCAGCAGGGTCTGCGGCGTCACGCCGTAGGCCTTCTTGAACACGCGGCAGAAATGCGAGAGGTCGCTGAAGCCGTGCTGGAACGCGGCCTGCGTGACCTGCCGCACCCGGCCTTCGCTGAGCGCCGCATGGCTGGCCTCGAGCCGCTGCTTCCACAGGTGCTGGATCGGCGTGCTGCCGTACTCGGCGAACACGCGCGCCAGCGTGCGCGCCGACACGTGCTGCGCCGCGGCGATCTGCTCCACGTCGAGCTCGCAGTCGTCGAGGTGCGCGGCGATGTACTCGCGCGTGCGCTGGTAGAGCTGGGCATGCGAGGACAGCGCGGCCTCGGCGCCGTCGCTCTGCACCTGCAGCACGGCCGAGAGCATGTCGAGCATCGAGCCCGCGAGGCTGGCCTCCATGGCCTCGCTGCCCGAGAGCTCGAGGCTCGCCGCCTCGCGGATCATGTGGCCGAGCAGCCGCGCCGTGGGATGGCCCTCGGCCAGGTGCATCGCCGTGAGGTTGTGGGCCTCGGGAAAGCGGCACAGCAGTTGCCGGCGCGGAATGCGAACCAGCAGCGTGGACTCGGGCGCGAGGTCGAAGCTGAAGGGCCGCGCGGCGTCGTAGAGCACGATGTCGCCGTTGCGCTGCACCACTTCCCGCCCCGACTGCGAGAGCACGCCGTGGCCCGACACCATCAGGCTCAGCATGAAGTCCTCGTTGGGACCGCTGCGCAGGTGCTGGGCATCGCGCTCCCAGACATGGCGCGGCGACGACATCTCGGCCAGCGCGAGCTTGCCGAGCGAGCGCAACCTGAAGCGCGCGTTGAAATGCTGGCGGTCGGGCACCACGCTCTTGGCCGGGATCAGGTGCTGGCACACCACGTCGCTCCAGTACGCAAAGCGCTGGGCGTCGTCGACCGTGTCGGTGGAGTAGTCGAGGTGCATGCTGCGAGCGAAGGGTTGGAAACCATCTCGCGATGGCCATCGCAACGCCTCAAGCAACATCCATGCCCTTGCCGAGGCCTGCCCGCGCACTCTAGCGTGCGGGCCCCGCTTCCCTCTGAGGGCTGACCCGTAGTCTCCGCGTGTTCAGCCGCGGCCCAGCGCCTTGTCCACGCCCTTGTTGGCCAGCATGTCGGCGCGCTCGTTGCCCGGGTCGCCCGAATGGCCCTTGACCCAGCGCCACTCGATGGCGTGGCCGCCCTCCTGCACCAGCTTGTCCAGCCGCTGCCAGAGTTCGACGTTCTTCACCGGCTGCTTGGTCGAGGTGAGCCAGCCCTTGGCCTTCCAGCCGCGGATCCACTCGGTGATGCCCTGGCGCACGTACTGGCTGTCGAGGTAGAGCGTGACCTTGCAGGGCCGCTTGAGCGCGGCCAGGCCCTCGATCACGGCCGTGAGCTCCATGCGGTTGTTGGTGGTGTTCAGCTCGCCGCCGAACAGCTCCTTCTCGGTGGCGCCCGACTTGAGCCAGGCGCCCCAGCCCCCGGGGCCGGGATTGCCCTTGCAGGCACCATCGGTGTAGATCACGACTTCGTTCAAGCTCTCTGTTCCTTCATTTCTTCACTGTCGATATTCATTCACGTCATTCGCCGTCGGCGCGGCGTCCCTGCCGGTGCACCTTGCCCGCGATCGGCACCGGCGCCGTGGCGCGGGCGCTGGCGCGGCGCCATTCGGGGCTCAAGAGGCGCATGCCGCGCACGCGCTTGACCGCCACCAGGAAGTAGGCCGCGCCGAAGATCGGCCACCAGCGCTCGCCGGCCACGTCCATCCAGCGGCTGCGCTCGAGCCAGGCCTCGCTGCGCGCGGACGGCCGGTAGACGCCGAAGCGGCCCGACTCGACCTCGAAGCTCAGCAGGCGCAGCCAGTCGCGCATGCGCCAGTAGCCGATGAACTCGCCGCCCTCGGGCAGGAAGAGTTCGCCGAAGCCCAGGCGCCGGTACAGGTGCGCGCGGCGCTGCCGCATGCCCCAGAGGCTGGTCGGGTTGAGCCCGCAGATCACCACCCGGCCCTCGGGCACCAGCACCCGCTCGACCTCGCGCAGGGTGGCGTGCGGATCGGGGCTGAGCTCGAGCGCATGCGGCAGCACAACCAGGTCCAGGCTGTTGGCCGCGAACGGCAGCGCCGCGAAATCGGTCAGCAGCACGGCCTGCGGCGCATGCGCGAGGTGCGCCGGGTCGTCGAGCGCCAGCCAGCGGTGGGGCATGCGGTTGGCGCGCAGGCCCTCGACCTGGGCGGCCCCGAGCTGCAGCGCGTGGTAGCCGAAAACGTCGGCCACGGCCTGGTCGAACTGGGCTTGTTCCCAGGCGAGAAGGTAGCGTCCGGGGGGGGTCGCGAACCACTCCTGCAAACCTATAATTTGACCGCTCATGACCCTCGTTCCGCTGCCCGCCTTCGCCGACAACTACATCTGGATGCTGCAGGACGGGTCCAACGCGATCGTGGTGGACCCGGGCGATGCCCGGCCGGTGCTCGACGCACTGGCAAGCGGCAAGCTGCAACTGGCCGCGATTCTAGTCACGCACCATCACGCCGATCACACGGGCGGCGTGGCCGAGCTGCGCGCCGCCACCGGCGCCGCGGTGTGGGGTCCCAGGCACGAGCGCATCCCCGAGCCCTATGCCCCGCTGGTGCAGGGCGACCGGGCCGAGGCGCTGGGCCTGCGCTTCGAGGTGATCGACGTGCCGGGCCACACGGCCGGCCACATCGCCTACTTCCTGCCGGCCGCCGAGGGCCGTGCGCCGCTGCTGTTCTGCGGCGACACCCTGTTCTCGGGCGGGTGCGGGCGCCTGTTCGAGGGCACGCCCGCGCAGATGCTGGCCTCGCTCGACGCGCTCGCCGCGCTGCCCGGCGACACCCGCGTATGCTGCGCCCACGAATACACACTTTCTAACCTGCGCTTCGCCCAGGCGGTGGAACCCGGCAACACCGACCTGACTCAGTACCGGGCGCATTGCGAAAGCCTGCGCGCCCAGGGCGAGCCCACGCTGCCATCGCAGCTGGCCCTCGAACGCCGGATCAACCCCTTTCTTCGCAGCCGCGAAGCCACTGTCCTTCGAGCGGTGCGCGCGCATGCCGAGCTGTCCCCCGACGCGGGCGAAGCCGACGTGTTCGCGGCGCTGCGCCAATGGAAAAACGACTTCCGATGAAACTCACCGCTGCCGCCTGCCTTGCAGGCATCCTGTTGCTCGCCGGCTGCGCGGGCACCGGCACCCCCTCTTCCTCGTCTTCCTCCCCTTCCCCCTCCTCTCCCCCCGCCGGCGGCGCCGCCGCCAGCCGGGCCGCGCCCATCTACCCGAGCGGCCAGCTCGCCCCGATCGCCAGCAGCGAGGCGCGTTCGCAGAGCGTGGTCACGCTGGCCCCGCCGGCCGACATGTGGGACCGCATCCGCCGCGGCTTCAAGATGCCCGACCTCGACAGCGACCTGGTGCGCGACCGCGAGCAGTGGTATGCGAGCCGGCCCGACTACATCCAGCGCATGACCGAGCGCTCGAACAAGTACATCTTCCACATCGTCGAGGAACTCGAGCGGCGCAACATGCCCACCGAGCTGGCGCTGCTGCCCTACATCGAGAGCGCCTTCAACCCGCAGGCCGTGTCGAGCGCGCGCGCCGCCGGCATGTGGCAGTTCATGCCGGCCACCGGCACCGACTTCGACCTCAAGCAGAACATCTTCCGCGACGACCGCCGCGACGTGGTCGCCTCCACGCGCGCCGCGCTCGACTACCTGCAGAAGCTCTACAACATGTTCGGCGACTGGCAGCTCGCGCTGGCCGCCTACAACTGGGGCGAAGGCAGCGTGAGCCGCGCCATCGCCAAGAACCAGCGCCTGGGCCTGCCCACCACCTACAGCGACCTCACGATGCCGGCCGAGACCCGCATGTACGTGCCCAAGCTGCAGGCGGTGAAGAACATCGTGGCCAACCCGCAGGCCTTCAACGCCGAGCTGCCGGTGATCGCCAACCACCCCTACTTCCAGACCGTGCCGCTCACGCGCGACCTCGACGTGGAACTGGCCGCCAAGCTCGCCGACGTACGCATCGAGGACTTCCGCGCGCTCAACCCGGCGGCCCACAAGCCGGTGCTGATCGCCGCCGGCACCTCCGAGATCCTGCTGCCCTGGGACAACGCCGCCGTGTTCCAGCGCAACTTCGACGCCTACACGCAGGGCCAGTACGCGAGCTGGACCGCCTGGGTCGTGCCCAACACCATGACCGTGGCCGATGCCGCGCAGCGCGCCGGCATGAGCGAGTCGGACCTGCGCGCGCTCAACAACGTGCCGCCGCGCATGCTGATCAAGGCCGGCTCCACGCTGATCGTGCCGCGCGGCGCGCGCGTCAAGGAGGACGTGGCGGCGGTGGTGGCCGACAGCGGCCACCTGAGCTTCCAGCCCGAGATCGTCACGCGCCGCACCACCGTCAAGGCCGGGCGCAGCGACAACGTGGCGAGCATCGCGCGGCGCTACAACCTGCGGCCCGCGAACGTCGCCGAGTGGAACGACGTCAAGCCCAACCATGCCTTCAAGCGCGGCATCAGCGTGGTGGTCTACCTGCCGGTGCGCGCAGCCCCGGCCGCGCGCGTCGGCAGCGGTGCCGGTCCGCGCGCCCGCCCGGTCGCGCAGGTCAAGCGCGGCAGCAACGTGAGCAAGGTGCCGGCCAGCGCGCCCAGCAAGCAGGTGGTGCGCGAGAAGCGCGGCGGCACGCCCTCGAAGAAGAAGCGCTGAAGAAGCGCCGAGATGGCGGCACGACCGGCGCAACACCTTTCGCGGCGCCGGCCACGAATAACGAGATCAGGAGGGCCATGACATGGCAGTGGAAGGAAGTGCGGGCGATCTCGTCAAGGTCGTCACGCTGTTGGGTGCCGCGGTGGTCGCGGTGCCCCTGTTCAAGCGCATCGGGCTCGGCTCGGTGCTGGGCTACCTGGCCGCGGGGCTGGCCATCGGCCCGTTCGGCTTCGGCCTCTTCACCGATCCCCAGACCATCCTGCACACGGCCGAGCTCGGCGTCGTGATGTTCCTGTTCGTGATCGGCCTCGAGATGCGGCCCTCGCACCTGTGGAGCATGCGGCGCGACATCTTCGGCCTCGGCAGCCTGCAGGTGGTGGTCTGCGGCATCCTGCTGACCGGCGTGGGCATGGCCTTCGGCTTCCCGCTCGCCGTGTCCTTCGTCTGCGCGATGGGCTTCGTGCTGACCTCCACCGCCATCGTGATGCAGCTGCTCGGGGAACGCGGCGACATCGCGGCGCCGCGCGGCCAGAAGATCGTCGCCGTGCTGCTGTTCGAGGACCTGCTGATCGTGCCGCTGCTGGCCATCGTGGCCTTCATCGCGCCGCCCGACGCCACGCAGCACGTGGTCGAGGCCGGCTCGCGCTGGATCGGCGTGGGCATCGCGCTGGCCGCCCTCGCGGCGCTGGTGGCCGCCGGCATCTGGCTGCTGAACCCGCTGTTCCGCGTGCTCGCCAACTCGAAGGCGCGCGAGGTCATGACCGCCGCCGCGCTGCTGGTGGTGCTGGGCGCCGCGCTGCTGATGCAACTCGGTGGCCTTTCGATGGCCATGGGCGCCTTCATCGCGGGCGTGCTGCTGTCCGAATCCACCTTCCGCCACCAGCTCGAGGCCGACATCGAGCCCTTCCGCGGCCTGCTGCTCGGGCTGTTCTTCATCGGCGTGGGCATGTCGCTCGACCTCGCGGTGGTGGCGCGCAACTGGCAGCTGATCCTGGCCGGCGTGCTGTCGATGATGGTGGTGAAGTCGCTGTGCATCTACGCGGTGGCGCGGCTCGCGAAGAGCTCGCGCACCGACGCGCTCGACCGCGCGGTGCTGATGGCCCAGGGCGGCGAGTTCGCCTTCGTGCTGTTCTCCTCGGCGCTCGCCGCGGGCGTCATCAGCCCGGTGGTCAACGCCAACATGACGGCGGTGGTGGTGCTCTCGATGGCGCTCACGCCGCTGGTGGTGCTCGCGCACCGCCGCTTCGCGCCGGCCGTGGCCGAGTCGATGGACGGCATCGACAAGGCCGAGGACCTGGTCGGCAACGTGCTGGTGATCGGCTTCGGCCGCTTCGGCCAGATCGCGATCCAGGGCGCGCTGGCGCGCGGCGCCTCGATCGCGATCATCGACACCGACACCCAGGTGATCCGCGATGCCGCCCTGTTCGGCTTCAAGGTCTACTACGGCGACGGCTCGCGCGCCGACGTGCTGCATGCCGCCGGCGCCCACAGCGCGCGCGTCATCATGGTCTGCGTGAACGACAAGGCCGCCACCACGCGCATCGTCGAGCTGCTCAAGGCCGAGTTCCCGCATGCGCAGCTGCTGGTGCGCGCCTACGACCGCGAGCACATGCTCGAGATCGGCAAGCTCAACGTCGACTTCCAGATCCGCGAGACCTTCGAATCGGCGATGGCCTTCGGCCGCCAGGGCGTGCTGGCGCTAGGCGCCTCCGACACCGAGGCCGACGAGGTGATCGACGAGCTGCGGCGGCGCGACGCGGAGCGCCTGGTGCTCGAGATGGCCGGCGGCATCTTCGCGGGCCGCGCGCTGGTGCAGGTCAACACCGAGGCGCACGGCAAGAACGCCTGAGCGCGCCCGAGCTCGTTCTCGGGCCGCCGCGCGGTTCAGAGCTTCTCGGTCTCGCCGCTGCGCGGCTGCCACTTCATGAGCCGCTTCTCGATCAGGCCCACCAGCGCGTCGAGCGCGAGCGCGAAAGCCGTCAGCACCACGATGCCCGCGAACACGGTGTTGACGTCGAAGGTGCCCTCGGCCTGCAGGATCAGGTAGCCGACGCCGCGCGCCGAGCCCAGGTACTCGCCCACCACCGCGCCCACGAAGGCCAGGCCCACCGAGGTGTGCAGGCTCGAGAACACCCAGCTGGTGGCGCTCGGCAGGTAGACGGTGCGCAGCAGCTGGCGCTGGTTGGCGCCCAGCATGCGCGCATTGGCCAGCACCACCGGACTCACCTCGCGCACGCCCTGGTAGACGTTGAAGAACACGATGAAGAACACCAGCGTGACCGCCAGCGCCACCTTGCTCCAGATGCCGAGCCCGAACCACAGCGCGAAGATCGGCGCGAGGATCACGCGCGGCATCGAGTTGGCGGCCTTGATGTAGGGGTCGAGGATCAGGCTCGCGGTGGGCGCGAGCGCGAGCCACAGGCCGCAGCCCAGGCCCAGCACGGTGCCGATGCCGAAGGCCAGCACGGTCTCGAGCAGCGTGGTGCCCAGGTGCAGGTAGATGTCGGCATTGCCCTTGAGCCCGTCGGGGAACAGCGGGTTCGCCGGCACCTCGAAGGGCAGGAACCAACTCCAGATGCGCCCAGCCACCTGGATCGGTTCGCCGAGGAAGAAGGCCACCTGCTGGTTGCGCGAGGCCAGGTGCCAGCCCACGAGGATCACCACCAGCAGCACCAGCTGCCAGAAGCGCGCGTTGCGTTCGTTGAGGGCCAGGCGCGACATCATGCGGCCTTCTTCAGTTGCTGCGCGTAGCCCTTGAGCACCTCGTCGCGCAGCACCTCCCAGATCTGGGTGTGCAGCTCGACGAAGCGCGGCTGGGTGCGCACCTCGGCCACGTCGCGCGGGCGCGGCAGGTCGATCTCGAACTCGCCGATCGGATGGGTGGCGGGCCCGGCCGAGAGCACCACCACGCGGTCGCTCATCGCGATGGCCTCGTCGAGGTCATGGGTGATGAACAGCACGGCCTTCTTCTTCGCACTCCAGAGATCGAGCACCTCGTTCTCCATCAATTGCCGGGTCTGGATGTCGAGCGCGCTGAAGGGCTCGTCCATCAGGATGATGTCGGGGTCGAGCACCAGCGTCTGCGCCAGCGCCACGCGCTTGCGCATGCCGCCCGAGAGCTGGTGCGGATAGCGGTCGCCGAAGCCCGAGAGGCCCACGCGCGCGAGCCAGGCCTCGGCCTCGCGGCGCGCTTCGGCATCAGGCACGCCGCGGTACTGCAGTCCCACCATCACGTTGTCGATGGCGCTGCGCCACGGCATCAGCGCCTCGGTCTGGAACATGTAGCCCGCGCGCGCGTTGATGCCCGCGAGCGGCTGGCCGAATACCTTGACCGTGCCGGACGAGGGCTGCAGCAGCCCCGCGCCGATGTTGAGCAGGGTCGACTTGCCGCAGCCCGTGGGACCGACCACCGACACGAACTCGCCGGCGCGCACGCGCAAGGTGGTGTCGGCCACCGCGGTATAGCGCTGGCCGGGGTCGTCCTTCGAATGGAAGATGCAGCTGATCGAGAGGAGTTCGAGTGCGTGGTCGGACATGGCGGAACTGGATGGCTGGCGGGCGATGCGCGTCCCCCAGAAAAAACCCGGCCGAAGCCGGGTCGCGGGACATCGAGGTCAGGCCTTGAACCTGTCCTTCGCTCGCCGTGCGAAATCGTTGGTGTAGGTTTTCGCCAGGTCGATCTTGTCGGCCTTGACGGAGGTGTCGAAGCTCGCGATCGCCGCCAGCGCGGTCTTGGGTCCCTCGGACGGCACGATGCCGTCGGGCGCGATCGATTCGCGCACCTTGTCGAACGAGGCGAGGTAGAGCGCGCGGTCGCCGAGCAGGTAGGTCTCGGGCACGGTCTTGATGATGTCGCCCGGGCCCGCGGTCTGCAGCCACTTGAGGCCGTGCACGATCGCGTTGGCCAGCGCCTGGCAGGTGTTGGGGTTCTTCTGCACGAAGTCGACCGGCGCGTAGAGGCAGGCGGCCGGCATCGGCCCGCCGAACACCTGCTGCGTGCCCTTGAGCGTGCGCGTGTCGCTGATGATCTTCACGTCGCCCTTCTGCTCGAGCATGGTCATCACCGGGTCGGTGTTGCTGATGGCGTCGATCTGGCCCGAGCGCAGCGCGGTGAGCGCGCCGGCGGCGACGCCGACGCCGATGTAGCTCACGTCGCTGGCCTTGAGGCCGCCGCGCGAGAGCACGAGGTTGGCCACCATGTTGGTCGACGAGCCCGGCGCCGAGACGCCGATCTTCTTGCCCTTGAGGTCGGCGATGCCGGCATAGCTCGACATGTTCTTGGTCGACACGCCCATCGCGATCTGCGGCGCGCGGCCCTGCAGCACGAAGGCCTGGAAGAACTGGTTCTTGGCCTGCAGGTTGATGGTGTGCTCGTAGGCGCCCGAGCACACGTCGGCCGAGCCGCCGACCACCGCCTGCAGCGCGCGAGCGCCGCCCGCGAAGTCGGAGATCTCGACGTCGAGCCCCTCGGCCTTGAAGTAGCCGAGCTGCTCGGAGATGGTGAGTGGCAGGTAGTAGAACGCCGCCTTGCCGCCGACCGCGATCGAGATCTTGGTTTTCTCCAGCTTCGGCTGCGCAAACACCCGCGGCAACGCGATGGTGGCGGCGGCGATGGCCGAGGCGGAGATGAGGGTGCGGCGGTGAAGCATGGAACGTGGCCTGCGGCGGCTTGGGGTGGCTCTGGGATGCGTCGAAACTGAATCGAGCTTAGGGGCGCGCGCAGGGTCGCTGCATCGGGGTCATCCCGTGCGGGTTTTCACGTAAGCATGAAGGCCTCTCACAGAGTGAAAAAGGCCGGATTAGTCCGCGCTATTTCGCGAGGAACAGGATCGCGATGTTGACCACGAACGCAGCCGCCCAGACCGCGCTGCGCAGCGCCGGAATGCCCTTGATGTAGAGCGCGAGATAGGCCACGCGCAACAGCACGTAGGCGATCGCGAGGCGGTCGATCCATAGCTGCGCGGCGCCCAGTTGGTGCGCGATGAGCACCGCGCCGATGAAGAACGGCAGGCCTTCGAAGCTGTTGGCCTGCGCGGCATTGGCGCGCGCACGCCAGCCCGCCTGCCTGGCGGCCCAATCGCGCGGCTGCGCGTTGTCGCTGGGCCGGAACGCGCCGGCCTTGGCGATCCAGGCCGCGAGGTACGGCAGGCCGCAGGCGATGAAGACGCACCAGTAGGCGACGGTGAGCAGCGACAGGGTCATGGGTGTCTCCGGAATCTCTTGGATGCGCCGCGCAGCGGCGGTGGCCGCCGCGGGATCAGCGCCGGTCGACCAGCGCGTGCGCGATGGTGCCGAGGTCCACGTACTCGAGCTCGCTGCCCGCGGGCACGCCGCGCGCGAGCCGCGTGACCGTGAGACCGCGCTGGCGCAGCGCATCGCCGATGACGTGCGCCGTGGCCTCGCCCTCGGCCGTGAAGTTGGTCGCGAGGATCACCTCGGCCACGGTGCCGTCGAGCGCGCGCTCGAACAGCTTCTGCAGGCCGATGTCCTTGGGACCGATGCCGTCGAGCGGACTGAGCTTGCCCATCAGCACGAAGTAGTAGCCGCGGAAGGCATTGGTGCGCTCGAGCGCGGCCTGGTCGGCCGGCGTCTCGACCACGCAGAGCTTGGTCGCGTCGCGCCGCACGTCGAGGCAGACGTTGCACACCGGCATCTCGGTGAAGGTGTTGCAGCGCTCGCAATGGCGCACCTGCCCCGCCGCCTGCTGCAGGGCGCGTGCGAGCAGCTGCGCGCCCTCGCGGTCGTGCTGCAGCAGGTGGAAGGCCATGCGCGAGGCCGACTTGACGCCCACGCCCGGCAGGCGGCGCAGCGCATCGACGAGCGCGTCGAGGGAACCGGCGTCGGACACGTCAGCCTTGGTGGCGCAGCGGCATCAGAACGGCAGCTTCATGCCCGGGGGCAGGCCCGGCATGCCGGCGGTCAGCTTGCCCATCTTCTGCTCGCTGGTCTCCTCGGCCTTGCGCACGGCGGCATTGAAGGCGGCGGCCACGAGGTCCTCGAGCATGTCCTTGTCGTCGGCCAGCAGGCTCGGGTCGATGGTGATGCGCTTGACGTCGTGCTTGCAGGTCATCACGACCTTGACCAAGCCGGCGCCCGATTCGCCCTCGACCTCGATGTGGGCCAGTTCTTCCTGGGCCTTCTTGAGGTTGTCCTGCATTGCCTGCGCCTGCTTCATGAGGCCGGCCAGTTGTCCTTTGTTGAACATCGTTGGTCCTGTGGATCGGTTGGGTGGATGGAGAAGGATAAGAGATGGAAGCGCAGATGGCGGCGAAGCCTCGCCGCCGCAAGGGCCACGGCCGATTGTCGCCGCTGCGCGTGGCCCGCTGCGCTCAGGCCGGTTTGAGCGAGCCCGGGACGATCCTCGCGTCGAAGTCGCGCATCAGGGCCTGGATCTCGGGATCGCTGCGGATCGCCTCCTCGGCGATGCGCTGGCGCTCGTCGGCGGCGGCCTTGTTGCGGCGTGCCGGGCTGTCGACCACGCCGCCGACCTCGATCGCGAGCTTGACCTCGTGGCCGATCGCGGCCAGCGCGGCGATCAGCTTCTCGCGGCTCGAGGGCTGGTTGAGCGACTCGCGCTCGATGCGCAGCAGCCACTGGTCGGTGTCGCGCGCCACGAGCTGCGACTGCAGCGCCAGTTCGCGCGTGAGCGCGGCGATGCTCTCGGCCGCGATCAGCTGCGTGACAGTGGCGAACCAGAAGTCGCCCTCCTCGCTCGGCGGGATCGGCGCGGCCGGGGCCTGGGCGCCGTCGCGCGGCGTGTCGCGCGCGCCGGGCGGCGGCTGCACGCGCATCGGCACGGCGACCACCTGGGCGGGATCGGGCTCGGGGGCGTCCTCGGGCGGACGCGCCTCGGGCCGGCGCACGGGCTGGTCGACGACCGGCAGGCGGTGGCCCGCGGGCGCGTGGGCCGGCGGCTGCATGGGCGCGGCATCGGACACGGGCGCCGGACGCGGCGCCTCGGCCGACATGCTGCGCACCGGGATCGGCCGCGGCGGCTGCGCGGGGGCGGCAACGGGGGCCGGCGCCGCCGCCGGGGCTTCATTCAGAGTTTTTTTTTCCGCGGAGGCCGAGCCGGCCGCGTTCTGAGAAGGCTTGAACGCCAGCAGCCGCAGCAGCACCATCGTGAGCGCGGCGTATTCGTCGGGCGCGAGGCCGAGCTCGCCGCGGCCGTGCAGGCACAGGCTGTAGAGCAGTTGGGTCTCGTCGGCCGGCATCAGCAGCGCGAGCCGCGCGGTGTCGGCCGCGTCGGGATCGGTGGCGGACGTGGCGGCCTCGGCGCGCGAAGGCACGGCCTGCAGCACCGCCATGGCCTGCAGCACCGCCGTCATTTCCTCGAGCGTGGAAGCGGCCGACATGCCGTCGATGCGCAGCGCCTCGGAGGTCTCGACCACGGTCTTGCCGTCGCCCTGCGCGAGCGCCTCGATCAGGCGGAACACATGGCCGCGGTCGACGCTGCCGAGCATCTGGCGCACGCCGGCCTCGACCAGCTCGCCGTTGCCGAAGGCGATCGCCTGGTCGGTCAGCGAGAGCGCGTCGCGCATCGAGCCGCGCGCCGCGCGCGCGAGCAGGCGCAGCGCCTGCGGCTCGGCCGGCACCTGCTCGGTCTGCAGCACCGAGGTCAGGTGCTCGAGCACCGTCTCGGGCGCCATCGGGCGCAGGTTGAACTGCAGGCAGCGCGACAGCACCGTGACCGGCACCTTCTGCGGATCGGTGGTGGCCAGCACGAACTTGAGGTACTCGGGCGGCTCCTCGAGCGTCTTCAGCATCGCGTTGAACGCGGTGTTGGTCAGCATGTGCACTTCGTCGATCATGAAGACCTTGAAGCGGCCCTGCACCGGCTTGTAGACCGCCTGCTCGAGCAGCGACTGCACCTCGTCCACGCCGCGGTTCGAGGCCGCGTCGAGCTCGGTGTAGTCGACGAAGCGGCCGGCGTCGATGTCGCGGCAGGCCTGGCACACGCCGCAGGGCGTGGCGGTGATGCCGCCCTGCCCGTCCGGGCCCTGGCAGTTGAGCGACTTGGCCAGGATGCGCGAGACGGTGGTCTTGCCCACGCCGCGCGTGCCGGTGAACAGGTAGGCGTGATGCAGGCGCTGGGTGGTGAGCGCGTTCTCGAGCGCCTGCACCACGTGCCCCTGACCGACCATCTCAGCGAAGGTTTTCGGACGGAACTTGCGGGCGAGCACGATATAGGACATTGCGCCCATTCTAAAAGCCGCGAAGGGGGCCTTCGGCGTCCGCCTCTTCGATGTTTCTCATCGATCGATTCACCGCCCCGACGAAGGGGGCAACGCGAGCGAGGTTAGAATCGCCGCTGACGGGCCTCCCTGCATGGTGAAGTGGCCAACCGGGTCAGGTGGGGAACCAAGCAGCCCTAACTGCGTAGTCAGTGCCAGGGGTAAGGCTCGTCAACTTCTTCAGCGCTTTCGTTTCGGCTCGAAACGGGAGCCGCGCCAACCGCTCCTCGTTCCATCGATCACGGCCTGGGTCTCACGCAAGACCCAGCCGCGCAAGCACGCCGCGCGCGGCCGCGACGCCGCTGGCCATCGAGGCCGTGAGCAGGTAGCCGCCGGTCGGCGCTTCCCAGTCGAGCATCTCCCCCGCCACGAACACGCCGGGCAGCGCGCTCGCCATCAGCTGCGCATCGAGCGCCTCGAAGCGCACGCCGCCCGCGGTGCTGATCGCCTCGTCGACCGGGCGCGCGGCCAGCAGCCGCAGCGGCACGGCCTTGATCGCCTGCGCGAGCTGCAGCGGATCGTGCATCGCCTCGCGGCTCAGCACCTCGTAGAGCACGCCGGCCTTGATGCCCTCGAGGCCGAGCCGGCTCTTGAGATGGCTGCCGAGCGAACGCGCGCCGCGCGGATGTTTGACCGCGGCCAGCACCTGCTCGGCGCTGCGGTCGGGCAGCAGGTCGAGCAGCAATGTGGCGCTGCCGTTCGCGGCGATCTCGTCGCGCAGCAGGGCCGAGACGGCATAGACCAAGCTGCCCTCGATGCCGCCCGCCGTGGCGACGAACTCACCCTTGCGCGCGAACTGCCGGCCGCGGCTGTCGGTGAACGACACGGCCACCGACTTGAAGGGCTGGCCCGCGAAACGCTCCGAGAAATGCGCGCTCCAGCCGCTGCCGTCGAAGCCGCAGTTGGCAGGCTGCAGGTCCGCCACCGCCACGCCCTGCGCCTGCAGCCGCGGCGCCCAGGCACCATCGGAACCGAGCCGCGCCCAGCTCGCGCCGCCGAGCGCGAGCACCACCGCGTCGGCCGAGGCCTCGACCTCGCCCGCGGGCGTGTCGAAGCGCAGCACGCCGGGCGAGACCGCGGCATCGCCAATCCAGCGGTGTCGCATGTGGAACTGCACGCCGGCCTCGCGCAGCCGGTGCAGCCAGGCACGCAGCAGCGGCGCGGCCTTCATGTCGGTGGGAAACACGCGGCCCGAGCTGCCGACGAAGGTCCCGATGCCCAGGCCCGCGGCCCATTCGCGCAGTTGCGCGGGACCGAAGGCCGCGAGCATCGGCTCGAGTTCGGCGCGGCGTTCGCCGAAGCGGCCCACGAAGGCCTCGAAGGGCTCGGAGTGCGTGAGGTTGAGCCCGCCGCGCCCCGCGAGCAGGAACTTGCGCCCCACCGAGGGCATGGCGTCGTAGAGGTGCACGTTCGCACCGGCCGCGGATAGGATTTCCGCCGCCATCAGGCCGGCGGGGCCGCCGCCGATCACGGCGACGGTGGGAGAAGAGGTCATTCGAGGTTCACCAGTTCGCCCTGCCCGGTCAGGAACGCGGCGCGTACCGTGGCACCGGGATGGGCCTGCTGCACGGCCGCGCGGTAGCGCTGCATCTGTGCGATGAGCGCGGCATCGCGCTCGGGCCTTGCGGCCGATTTGTAGTCGAGGATCCACCAGGTGCCGCTGGCGCGCTCGCGCACCAGCCGGTCGATGCGCAGCGTGTCGCCTTCGTGCACCAGCGTGACCTCGTTGCCGTGCCAGTCGATCCGCTCGAGGTCCCAGGCCCAGGCACCCGCGCCGGCGCGGATGCGCGCGGCCAGCGCCGCGGCGCCGCGCGCCTGCTGCGCGTCGAGCAGGAACTCCTGCGCCGCCGCGCGCACATGGGCCGCGGCCAAGGGCTCGCCGGGCACCGACCATTCGAGCAAGCGATGCATCGCCTGGCCGAAGGCCGCGGCGCGCGCGTCGAGGGTGGCCGCCTTTTCCTTGCGCACGACGGGTACCGGCGGCGTCGCGGAAGCGAACGCCGGCAGCTCGTGGATCGCGAAGACGGCCTGCGCTTGCGCCACGATCGGAGCCACCAGCGGCTCGTCGGCATCGACGGTCTCGCAGGCCTCGGCCAGCCGCGCCCACCAGCTGCCTTCGTTGGCGCGCGCGGGGCGCACCGACGACAGGACCAGCCGCGCGCGGGCGCGCGTGGTCGCGACATAGAGGCCGTTGAGCTCCTCGCGGTGGCGCGCGCGCTGCTCGTCGAGCAGCAGCGATGCCGCGCAGGCCGGCGGCGTCTTCTCGCTCGCGAGGAAGACGAAGCGCGTCGGCACGCGGTCGCCGCCCTTCCACTCGACCAGCACGCCCATGGTCTGGGCGCGCGGCGGCGGCGCGTCGCAGTCGAGCATCAGCACAGTGTCGGCCTCGAGCCCCTTGGCGCCGTGCACCGTCAGCAACTGCACCGCCTCGGGCGCGGCCACCGACGGGGCGCGGACGCCGCCGGCGCGCAGCGCGCGCACCAGCGCATAGGGCGTGACGAAGCGCGCGCCGTCGATGTCGAGCGACGCGGCCAGCAGGCCGCGCAGGTTGGCCAGCGCGCCCTGGCGCAGCGCGGCGGGCACGGCCGCGCCGAACTTCGCGAGCACGTCGCCGTCGTGGAAGATCGCGTCGAGCGCATCGTGCGGCGGCAGCGTGGCCAACCAGCGCTGCCAGCGCTTGAGACGCGGCGCGGCCTCGGCCAGCGCGGCCGGCAGGTCCTCGCCGGTCTGCAGCAGCCGGAACCAGCTCCAGCCCGGCAGCGCGCGCTGACGCAGCGCCAACTGCACAAGGTCGTCGTCGCCGATGCCGAACAGCGGCGACTTGAGCGCGCGCGCCAGCGAGAGATCGTGCGCGGGCGAGACCAGCGCGTCGATCAGCGCCACCATGTCCTGCACCTCGGGCGCATCGTGCAGCTCGTTCTTCTCGGGCTGCTGCACCGGGATGTGGCGCTGGCGCAGCGCGTCCTGCATCGCGGCGAGCCGGCTGCGGCGGCGCGACAGCACCATGATCTGGCGCGGCGGCGTGCCGTCGGCGATCAGTTGCGCGATCCAGCGCGCGGCCTGCTCGCACTCCTTCTGCAGCAGCTGCTCCTCGGGCAGCACGCGCGGCGTGACCAGGCTGTCGCGCCAGTGCAGCATGCCGTCGTCGGCCGGAGCCGCCTCGGCCGCGGCCTCGGCGGCATCGCGCTCGATGGCCGGCAGCTTCAGCAGCGCGCCCTCGTCGCTGCGCTCGGTGGTGTGGGCACGGAAGCCGTCGAACTCGCCGGCCTCCTGCGCGGCCAGCATGGCCTGGTTGACCAGGCCCACGACGGCGCGCGCATTGCGGTGCGTGTGGTCGCAGTTGAGCAGCTCGCCGCCGAGGCCCTCGCGCACGAACTTCTTCGCGGCGATGAAGACCTGCGGCTCGGCGCGGCGGAAGCGGTAGATGCTCTGCTTCGGATCGCCCACGACGAACACGCGCGGCGCGCTGCCGCCCGCGCCCACGTAGGCGCTGAGCCAGCCGTAGAGCGCCTGCCACTGCAGCGGGTTGGTGTCCTGGAACTCGTCGATCAAGAGGTGTGCGATGCGCGCATCGAGCCGCTCCTGCACCCAGCCCGAGAGCGCCGACTGGCCCAGCAGCAGTTGCGCGGCCTGCTCGACGTCGTTCATGTCGACCCAGCCATGGGCCCGCTTGACGCCCGCGAAGGCATCGATCAGCAGGCGCGTGAGCCGCGTCATGCGCTGCTGGTAGAGCCAGGCCGCGTGCTGGGCCTGCGCGGCGCACAGCAGCTGCAGCTCGACCTCGGCCTCCTGCGCGGCCGGGTACTTCTGCAGGTTCTTGTTGAGCCGGTCTTCGGTCGCGACGAAGAAGCTCTTGCGCAGCAGCGCGAGCGCCGCCGGCAGCGCGGACTCGGCCGGCTCGCCGGTGCCGAAGATGTCGATGACGGCCTCGGCCGCCTTCTGCGGCGTCTTGTTGGTCTCGCGGCCGAGCGCGGCGGCGCGGTCGAGCCAGCGCCGGCGCACGGCCTCGCCGCGCAGCGCGTCGGTCGGCGTGTCGAAGCCGGCCAGCGCCGGATGCAGGTCGGCGAAATGCCGCACCGCCTCGGCCGGTTCGGCGAGCGAGAACTCCACGCGCCGCGTGAGCGCCTCGCCGAGCGCCTTGGCGGTCTGCGAGCGGCCGTAGGTGGCGACCACCGCGTAGTAGTCGGCCAGCGCGTCGGGGTCGGCCGTCACGGCCTCGAAGAACGGACGCCAGGTGCGCGAGCGCGCCTCGGCATCGTCCTCGAGCAGTTCGTAGTTCGACGGCAGGCCGAGCTCGCGCAGCACCGCCAGCGGCGCATTGCGCAACAGGCCCGCGAACCAGGCGTGGAAGGTGCGGAACTGCACCGGCCGGCCGCCTTCGAGCAGGTGCCGGTACAGGCCCTTCAGGCGCGGCGCGGCGGCCAGCGCCTCGACCGGCGGCATGCCGCGCATCACCAGTTCCTTGACCAGCTCTTCAGGCTCGCGCTCGGCGAAGGCCTCGAGCCACTGGTCGAGCCGCTCGCGCATCTCGCCGGCGGCCTTCTTGGTGAAGGTGATGGCGAGGATCTCGTGCGGCTGGCAGGCATTGGCGCCATCGTCGAGCAGCGCGCGCACGATGCGCGACACCAGCATCCAGGTCTTGCCCGCGCCCGCGCAGGCCTCGACCGCCACCGAGCGCCGCGGATCGCAGGCGACGGTGTAGAAGGCCTCGCGCGGCACGCGCTGGCCGTTGTGTTCGTAGGCGGCGCCGTTCATGGCGTGCTCCCCTGCAGCACGGCGGCGCCGGCATCGTCGCTCCAGAAATCCTTGCGGCACAGGCCGCGCGCGGTGCAGTGCTCGCACACCGTGCCCTCGCCCAGCGGCGGCAGCGGCGTGCCTTCGGCGATGCGCCGGAAGTCGTCGAGGATGCCGGCCACCAGCGCATCGCGCGCCTGCACCACCACCGGCTGCTCCACCGTCTGCGTGCCCGAGGACTTCTCGCCCACGTTGACGTAGGCCGCGCGCAGCGTGTCGTCGGCCACCAGCGCGGCATAGAAGGCGAGCTGCGTGTCCTCGGTCGGTTCCTTCACGCGCTCCTTGGTCACGGCCGAGGACTCGGTCTTGTAGTCGATCACGAAGGGCTGGCCATCGGGCATGCGGTCGATGCGGTCGAGCCGGCCCACCAGCTGCAGCGCGCCCAGCGGCTGTTCCTTCCAGGGTTCCGACTCGACGAAGATCGCGCCCGCGGCCTCGTGGCCCGCTAGCCAGTCGAGGTAGCCATCGCGCACCGCGGGCCAGGCCGCGGCGAAGGGCAGGAACTCGGCGTCCGACAGGCCGTACTCGCGCGTGGCGCGCACGGCAGCGTCCTCGATGAAGCGCAGGCGCTCGCCGGCGTCGCGCGTGGGCGTCTGCTGCAGCGTCTCGTGGAAATGGCCGAGCACCGCATGCAGCCAGTTACCGAAGTCGCGCTTGTCGACCTCGGCATCGAGCTCGTCGGCGCTGCGCAGGCCGAGCTGGCGCAGCGCGAAGAAGCGATAGGGACAGCGGCGCAGGTCCTCGTAGACGCTGGTCGACACGTTGCGCAGCGGCAGCAGCGCGCCCGAGGGCGTCGGATAGAGGGTGGGACGCACGGGCACTTCGCGCCGCGTGCGCGGATCGTCGGTGAACGCGAGCGCATGGTCGAGCTCGAGGCCCTGCACCAGCGGGCTGGGCCGCACGGGCTCGCCGCTGGCATCGGCGCTGCGCCACAGCAGTTCGCACCAGGGATTGCACAGGGCCGCGTTCCAGGCCGCGCGCTGCGCCGCCTCGAGCGCCTCGCGCGAAGGCAGGCCGAGCTCGAGCCGCTGCGCGGCGCTCCAGTTGCCGGGCGGCTCGGGCGATGCCGGCAGGCGGCGGTCGTCGCAGCCCGGGATCACGATCGCGCCGAAGGCCCGGCCCAGCAGCTGGTGCAAGGGCAGCACGATCACCTGCGGTATCTCGCCATTGACGGGCGGCACGAAGCTCGCGTCCTCGAGCACGTCGCGCACCCAGGCCGTGAACTCGGACAGCGTGTGACGGCCGCCTGGAAAAGCCTCGTCGTCGCCGTGCGCGCCGGCATCGAGCCACAGTGCCGAGATCACCTTGCCGCCCGCGAGGTCGGCCTCGAGCGGCTCCCACTGGCCGGCCGCCTCGAGCAGCGCGCGCAATGCGACCAGCCATTCGGCCAGCGGGCGCGCCCGCGCCATCGGCGCGCGGCGGGCCTCGATCTCGTTCGTGAAGGGCATCAGCGCGACGTCCTGCGGCTTCTCGCTGTGCGCGGCCTGCGCGCACCAGGCCGACCAGTCGCGCACGCCCTCGCGCCGCAATCTCGACTCGAGTCCCTGCACCGCGAGTGCATCGCCGTCGTCGCCGCTCTTGAGCCAGTCGAGCACCTGGTCGCTGCCGGCGTCGTGCGCGCAGGCGCGCAGCGCGCTCATCAGCATGGCGGCCGCGCGCGTGGTCGAGAGCTTCCAGCCGGTCTCGTCCTGCGCCGTGACGCCCTGCCCCTTGAGCCGCGCGCCGATGCGGCGCGTGAGCGCGCGGTCGGTGGCGACCAGCGCAACCGGGCTGCGGCCCTCGGCCAGGTGGCGCAGCGCACAGGCCGCGGCGAGCTCGGCCTCGTCCTCGGGATCGATCGCGACATGGGCCGCGGACTGCCCGAGTGGCGCGATGGCCGGCACCAGCGACAGGCGAACGGCGCGCTCGCCCCACAGGCTGCACAGGGTCTGCGTCAAGGGGTCGGTCTGGAAGCCCTCGAGCACGATCAGCACGTCGATCTGCGCACGCGCGGGCTCGCGCAGCAGCACGTCGGTGGCATAGCTCGCGTTCGCGGCCCAGGCGACCGCGATACGGATCAGCGCGCTCTCGATGCGGAACCACTCCGACTCGCTGCCCGCATCGGCCACGCCCGCGGCGCGCTCGGCCCAGGCACTGCCGCGCTCCTCGGGCGCGACCGCGGCCGCGAGCGGCGCGAGCTGGTAGGCCAGCTCGACCACGCGGCCCGCGAGCGCGAAGCGTTCGGCGCCGAAGCCGGTCTGCGAGAGCAGGCCCTGCGCGGTCACGAGGTCGCGCGCCATGTCGAAGGCGATGTCGTAGCCCGAAGGGACGAAGCCGCCCGCGCTGCGCGCCCAGTTGCGCGTGGTCTCGAAGCGCGGCACGAAGCCCGGCGAGCCGCAGCGCGCCCACATGGCCTGCGCCACGCCCATGAGCTGCGCATAGGGCACCAGCACCATCGTGCGCGCCGCATGCGCCTGGCGTTCGGCGAGCACGCGCACGATGCGCGCGACCACACCATCGGCAGGGTCGCACCACAGGGCCTGGACGGGATGGCCTTCGTTCATGTTCTGTCGCGGGGGATTCGGTAGCGGGGCCGGGTCGCGACGAGGGCTCTGGCTATCGGCGCCATAGCCTTCGTGCATGCCACGTCACCCCTTGGTTTCTGTCACAATGACCCGCACTGTAGCTGCACCGAAACTCCCCGCGCACAAGGACTCCATCATGGCCAGCGAGCTGATCAAACACATCTCCGATTCCTCCTTCGAAGCCGACGTGCTCAAGTCCAGCCAGCCCGTGCTGGTCGACTACTGGGCCGAATGGTGCGGCCCCTGCAAGATGATCGCCCCGATCCTCGACGAAGTGTCGAGCGCCTACGAAGGCAAGCTGCAGATCGCCAAGCTCAACGTCGACGAGAACCGCGACATCCCCGCCAAGTTCGGCATCCGCGGCATCCCCACGCTGATGCTGTTCAAGGACGGCCAGCTCGCCGCCACCAAGGTCGGCGCCATGAGCAAAGCCCAGCTCACCGCCTTCATCGACCAGCAACTCGCCTGAGTGCTTTCAAACCGGCCAGCGCGCAACGCGTTGGCCGGCGCGTTTTTCCTGTCATAATCCTTAGCAGATCGCCGGCCCTTTCAGGTAGCCGGTTCGAGTTCCCCGGTCAGTGAGGCAGTTCTCGTCTCACATCGAACCACCCCCCTGTTCTCCGTTTCTCCTCGATTGCCCCCGCAAGGGGTCGTTCCATGCACTTAAACGAACTCAAGGCACTCCACGTGTCTGAAGTCCTCAAGCAGGCCGAAGCCCTTGAGATCGAAAACGTCGGCCGCATGCGCAAGCAGGAGCTGATGTTCGCGATCATCAAGAAGCGCGCGAAGGCCGGCGAACAGGTCTTCGCCGACGGTGTGCTCGAAATCCTGCCCGACGGCTTCGGCTTCCTGCGCAGCCCGGACACCAGCTTCACCGCCAGCACCGACGACATCTACATCAGCCCGAGCCAGGTGCGCCGCTTCAACCTGCACACCGGCGACATGATCGAGGGCGAGGTGCGCATTCCGAAGGACGGCGAGCGCTACTTCGCGCTGACCAAGCTCGACGCCGTCAACGGCGGACCGCCCGAGCAGAACAAGCACAAGGTGATGTTCGAAAACCTGACGCCGCTGTTCCCCAAGGAACAGATGCGCCTCGAGCGCGACGGCATCAAGGGCGAAGAGAACATCACCGGTCGCGTGATCGACATCATCGCGCCCATCGGCAAGGGCCAGCGCGCCCTGCTCGTGGCACCGCCCAAGAGCGGCAAGACGGTGATGATGCAGCACATCGCGCACGCGATCAGCGCCAACTACCCCGAGGTCCACATGATGGTGCTGCTCGTCGACGAGCGCCCCGAAGAAGTGACCGAAATGCAGCGCACGGTGAAGGGCGAAGTCATCGCCTCCACCTTCGACGAGCCCGCCGCGCGCCACGTGCACGTGGCCGAGATGGTGATCGAGCGCGCCAAGCGTCTGGTCGAGCTCAAGAAGGACGTGGTGATCCTGCTCGACTCGATCACCCGCCTCGCACGCGCCTACAACAACGTCGTGCCCTCGTCGGGCAAGGTGCTGACCGGCGGCGTCGATGCCAACGCACTGCAGCGTCCCAAGCGCTTCCTGGGTGCCGCTCGCAACGTCGAGGAAGGCGGCTCGCTGACCATCATCGGCACCGCGCTGATCGACACCGGCAGCCGCATGGACGAAGTGATCTTCGAAGAGTTCAAGGGCACCGGCAACTCCGAAATCCACCTCGACCGCCGCCTCTACGAGAAGCGCGTATTCCCCTCGATCCAGCTCAACCGCAGCGGCACGCGCCGCGAAGAGCTGCTGCTCGCGCCCGAGATCCTGCAGAAGACCCGCATCCTGCGCCAGCTCATGTACAACATGGACGAGATCGAGTCGATGGAGCTGATGCTCAAGAACATGAAGGCGACGAAGACCAATGTCGAGTTCTTCGACATGATGCGTCGCGGGGGTTGAGCCGGTCTTCGACCGAAGCTCGCCTCCCCAAAAAGCGCGTTGCATCGCAAGATGCAGCGCGCTTTTTTCATGGGCGCGCGACGGGCAGCGCGCGACCTTCCTCGGCACTGCGCCGGCCGAGATCGAGCAGTTCCATCAGCGCCACCGCCTGCACGGGCGGCACGGGATTCGGCCCCTGGCCGAGGATCGCGTCGCGCACGGCCGCGTAGTACGCGACGTAGTCGCCCGCGCGCGTGGGCCAGGCGCGCTTCGCCACCGTGCCGTCGGCAACGGGCAGCACGAGCTCGCCATCGAGCGGATCGGCGCCCCACCCCGCCATCGGCGGTCGCTGGCCGGCGCGCAGCGCATCCTCCTGCGGATCTACGCCGTGCTTGACGTAGCTGCCACGCGTGCCGTGCACGAGGTAGCGCGGCGCCGCATGGGCCGCGAGCGTGGTCGAGTGCAGCACCACGCGCAGCGGCGCATGCGGCCCCGACTCGTAGCGCAGCACCGCGTGGAAATAGTCCTCGACCTGGGCGCCATCGCGCAGCACGGCGGTGTCGAGCTGCAGGGTGTCGGGCATGCCGAACAGCTGCACCGCCTGGTCGACCAGGTGCGCGCCCAGGTCGACCCAGATGCCCGCGCCCGGCACCTTCTGCTCGCGCCAGCGCTCGCGCACCTCGGGTCGGTAGCGGTCGAAATGCGATTCGAAATAGACCGGGCGGCCCAGCTCGCCGCTGGCCAGCAGTTCCTTCAGGGTCAGGAAATCGGCGTCGAAACGGCGGTTCTGGTAGACCGCGAGCACCCGATCGTTGCGTTCGGACAACAGCTTGAGCTCGCGCGCCTCGCCGGCATCGAGCGTGAACGGCTTGTCGACCACCACGTGCTTGCCGGCCAGCAGCGCCGTCTTCGCGACCGGATGGTGCTGGGCGTTCGGCGTGGCGACCACGACGAGATCGATGTCCTGCCGCGCGACCAGCGCCGCCGTGTCGGGCACCACGGCCACGCCGGGCCAGTCGGCATGCACCTTGTGCGGCTGGGAACTGGCCACGGCCGCCAGTTCGAGCCCGGGCACGGCCGACAGCACGGGGGCATGGAAGGTCTGGCCGGCAAAGCCGTAGCCGACGAGGCCGGCGCGCAGGGGTCTGGAGGTCATGGGAGGCCCGATTTGGCTGGGGACGGGCCGAACTGGCCGCCATCGGCCCAGTATGCGATAATCGACGGCTTCGCGAAAAGTGCGGCCGGCGTCCTGCCCGCCAGTGGCTCTCGCATCGACCCCCAAGGAAAGACCATGGCAAAAGAAGGCATCCACCCGAATTACCGCGAAGTCCTGTTCGTCGACATGTCGAACGGCTTCAAGTTCGTGACCCGTTCCTGCGTGAACACGAAGGAAACCGCCAAGGCGGACGACGGCCGCGAGCTGCCCCTGTTCAAGCTGGACACGACCAGCGAATCGCACCCGTTCTACACCGGCACCCAGAAGTCGGTCGACAACATGGGCGGTCGCGTCGAGAAGTTCCGCAACCGCTTCGGCAAGACGACCGGCGCCGCTGCCTCCAAGTAAGGCACGCACCCAGGCTCAGGCCTGGCGTCGAGGGCAGCCCGGTTTACCGCGCTGCCCTTTTTGTTTCCCCCACCCGTTGCCGCCCATCGCCCTTTGAACCAGCCCACGCCCGCGATCGTTGCCCAGAATGCCGTGCGCCGGCTGCCGCGCATCGCGCTGCTGCTGCTGTGCGCCGCCTATCTGCTGCCGGGGCTGGTCGGCCGGGGACCCTGGAAGAGCGCCGACATCACGGCTTTCGGCTACATGGCCGAACTGGCGCGCAGCACCGAGGGCATCGCCCGCTGGTTCGATCCGCGCCTGCTGGGCATCGCGCCCGAAACGCCCGCGCTGGTGCCGTACTGGATCGGCGCGCTGGCGATCAAGATCGCGCCCGCCTGGCTGCATCCCGACTTCGCGGTGCGCATCGTGTTCGCGCTGCTGCTGTGGGGCACCTTCACCGCGACCTGGTACGCGGTCTATTACCTGGCGCGCACCGCGCGCGCCCAGCCCGTGGCCTTCGCCTTCGGCGGCGAGGCCCGGCCGACCGACTACGCGCGCGCCATGGCCGACGGCGCCCTGCTCGCGCTGATCGCCTGCCTGGGCCTGGCGCAGCTCGGCCATGAAACCACGCCCGCGCTGGCCCAGCTCTACTTCGCCTCGCACCTGTTCTACGGCGTGGCCGCCCTGCCCTACCGGCGCGCCGGGCCGGTCATCGCGCTGGTGGTCGGCACGCTGGGCATGACGCTCAGCGGCGGCCCGACCGTCGGCCTGGCTCTCGCCACCGGCAGCGTGCTGTTCATCGCCTACGAGCGCCGCCGCATGCGCCGCGCCGCCGAACCCGCGAGCACCGGCTGGTCGGGCGTGGGCGAGGACGAAGGCCCGGGCTACACGCGCGGTGCGCTGTTCACCATGGCCGGCGTGACGCTGCTGGCCGCGGCGCTCGCGATCGGCCTCGGCCTGCTGCAATGGAAGATCGACCTGCCCGGCGCCCATCCCGGCACCTCGATCGCGAGCGACATCCGCAGCCAGGCCCGGCTGCTGCTGTGGTTCACCTGGCCGGCCTGGCCGCTCGCGCTGTGGACGCTGTGGCGCTGGCGCCGCCAGCTCGCGGCGCGCCACGTGGCGCTGCCGTTCTGGTTCGCGCTGGTGCCGCTGGCCGCCACCTGGACCACCGACTACTCCGACCGCTCGCTGATGCTGGCGCTGCCCGCGATGGCCACGCTCGCGGCCTTCGCGCTGCCGACCTTCCGGCGCAGCGTGGCGGCGCTGGTCGACTGGTTCACCCTGCTCTTCTTCAGCGGCCTCGCGCTGCTGGGCTGGATCTACTGGATCGCGATGCAGACCGGCTACCCGCCCAAGCCCGCGGCCAGCGTGGCGCGGCTGGTGCCGGGCTTCGTGCCCGAGTTCTCGCCGATCGCCTTCGTGCTCGCGCTCGCCGCCACCATCGCCTGGTGCTGGCTGGTGCGCTGGCGCACCGGCCGCCACCGCGCGGCGCTCTGGAAGACGCTGGTGCTGCCGGCCGGCGGCACCGCGCTGTGCTGGATGCTGCTGATGACGCTGTGGCTGCCACCGATCGACTATGCGCGCAGCTACGCGCCGCAGGTGCGCGCGGTGAGCGAGCGCGTGGGCCATCCCAAGTGCGTGGCCGAGCTCGCGCTGAGCCGCGCCCACATCGCGGCGCTGCAATACCACGGCCACTTCGAGCTGCAGCCGCTGCTGCTGGGCACCGACTGCCCGTGGCTGCTGGTGGCCCCCGAGACCATCGAGCGGCTGCACACCATCATCTCGCTCGACCAATGGCGCTTCGCGGGGACCCTGCGCCGCCCCAGCAGTCCCTCCGACGACCTGCTGCTGTACGAGAAGATCGCACCGCGGTGAGGGGCGAACGCGGACTGATCGCCCGCCACGCGGGCACGGTGCTGGTCGGCCAGCTCGCCGTGATGGCCTTCGGCGTGACCGACACCATCGTGGCCGGCCGCTATTCCGAGGACGCGCTGGCCGCCCTCTCGGTCGGTGCCGCCATCTTCGTCAGCGTCTACGTCTCGCTCATGGGCGTGCTGCAGGCCCTGCTGCCGGTCTGGGCCGAGCTGCACGGCGGCGGCCGCGGCACCGAGGTGGGCCGCTCTGTGCGGCAGTCGCTCTACCTCGCGGGACTGGCGATCGTGGTGGGCATGGCGCTGCTGCTGCTGCCGGGCCCGGCCCTGCAATGGACTCAGGTGCCGCCCGCGATGCGCGGCGAGGTCGAGGCCTACCTGATGGTGCTGGCCTTCGGGCTCGCACCCGCGCTGCTGTTCCGCCTGTTCAGCACCCTGAGCCAGAGCCTGGGCAAGCCGCAGCTCGTGACCTGGCTGCAGCTCGGCTCGCTGGCGATCAAGCTGCCGCTGTCGGTCTGGTTCACCTTCGGCGGTGCCGGGCTGCCGGCCATGGGCCTGGTCGGCTGCGGCTGGGCCACGCTGGTCGTCAACTGGGCGATGCTCGGCTGCGCCGTGTGGCTGCTGCGCGCCAGCCCGTTCTACCGCGGCTACCGGCTCTGGCAACCGATCGAGAAGCCCGACTGGGCGCAGATCGGCCAGTTCGCGCGCCTGGGCGTGCCGGCCGGCCTCGCGGTGCTGGTCGAGGTCACCTCGTTCACGCTGATGGCGCTGTTCATCGCGCGCCTGGGCACGACCGCGGCCGCGGCGCACCAGATCGCCGCCAACCTGCTGGCCGTGGCCTACATGGTGCCGCTGTCGCTCGCGATCGCCACCAGCGCGCGCGTGAGCTTCTGGCTCGGCGCCGGCGATCCGGCACTGGCGCGGCGCGCCTGCCGCACCGGCTTCGAGCTGACCGTGCTGTGCGCGCTGCTGTTCGCGCTCGCCATGTGGGGGCTGCGCTTCCAGCTCGCGGCCGTGTATTCGGACAAGCCGGCCGTGATCGCGCTCGCGGGCGCGCTGCTGCTCGTGGTGGCGCTCTACCACTTCGCCGACGCGCTGCAGACCCTGTGCGTGTTCGTGCTGCGCTGCTACCGCGTCACGCTCGCGCCGCTGGCGATCTACTGCACGCTGCTGTGGGTGGTGGGCCTGGGCGGCAGCTACCTGCTGGCCTACCGCGGGCTCGGCCCCTGGCCGGCCATGCAGTCGCCGCTGGCGTTCTGGATCATGGGTGCCGCCGCGCTGGCCGTCACGGCGCTGCTGTTCGGTGCGCTGCTGCGCTGGACCATGGCGCACCGCGTGCGCGGCTGAGCGAACGACTGGGCGGCGAAAGCGGCGCGGCCGTTCAGGCCTGCAGCCGCGCCAGCACCCGCGCCTCGCGCACGCGCGTGGCCGGGAACAGCAGCGTGAAGCGCGACCCCTTGCCCACCGTGCTCTCGATGCGCAGCTCCGCGCCATGGCGCTGGGCGATGTGCTTGACGATCGCCAGCCCGAGCCCGGTGCCGCCGGTCTCGCGCGAACGGCTGCGGTCGATGCGATAGAAGCGCTCGGTCAGCCGCGGGATGTGCTCGGCCGCGATGCCCGGGCCGGTGTCCTTCACCGCGTACTCGCCGCGGCCGTCGGGCAACACGCGCCAGCTCACGGCCACCTCGCCGCCGCCGGGCGTGTAGCGGATCGCGTTGCTCAGCAGGTTCGACATCGCGCTCTGCAGCTCGGTGGCGGCGCCGGACATCTCCGAATCGGCATCGATGGTGAACGACAGCTTGTGGCCCAGCTGCGGCGAGAGCCGGCCCGACAGGCCGCGCCCCTCGTCCTCGCACTGCGCGAGCAAGGCGCGGATGCGGGTCCACTGGGTGCCACCGGGCGCGGCACTGCCCTCGAGGCGCGACAGGGTCAGCAGGTCGTTGACCAGCGTCTCCATGCGGTGCGACTGCTGCCCCATCAGCCCGAGATAGCGCGCGCGCTCGTCGGCATCGAGCGGCAGGTTCTGCAGCGTCTCGACGAAGCCCGCGAGCACCGTGAGCGGCGTGCGGATCTCGTGCGAGACGTTGGCCACGAAGTCGCGCCGCATCGCCTCGGCCTGCTCGAGCGCGGTGATGTCGCGCGTGAGCAGCATGCGGCGGTTGCCCGCGTAGGGATGCACCTGCACCGACAGCCGCACCGTGTGGCTGCGCTGCTGCGAGCCCGGGCCATGGCCGTCGATGACGACGTCGCGGCTGTAGTTCCACGACGCGAGGTAGGCGACGAAGGCCGGATCGCGCACGAGGTTGGCCAGGTGCTGCAGCAGGTCGCGCTCGGCATCGATGCCGAACTGCGCCGCCGCGGTCTGGTTGCACCACTCGATGCGGCCCTGCTCGTCGAGCAGCACCACGCCGTTGGGCGAGGCCTGGATGGCGGCCAGGAATTCCTGCAGCCGGTCCTCGGCCTGGCGGATCTGCTGTTCGCGGTCGCGCAGCAGCTTGCGGATGCGCTCGGCCAGCTCGCCCCACATGCCGACGCCGCGGCTGGGCAACCCCACCGCGTCGTTGCGCAGGATCTGCAGCAGCCGCTTGGCACGCCAGCCGTCGAAGGCCAGCCAGACCACCGCGCCGCCCCAGGCGCCGATCCAGCCGAGCTTCCAGCCAAAAAAGGCTGTAACGCCCGCTCCACCAAGGAGAGACGCTATTAAAAAAGTAGCAATGCGAAACGGCATGGCGGGCGATTATCCGCGCCCGCGGGCGGAGACGCTCACGGCGGTCAAACGGTGGCTTGGGCCGTCAGTCGGTAGCCGGCGCCGCGCACCGTCTCGACCATCGGGGACGCCGCACCGAGCGATTCGCGCAGGCGCTTGACGTGCACGTCGACCGTGCGCTCCTCGATGTAGACGTGGTCGCCCCACACCTTGTCGAGCAGCTGGGCCCGGCTGTGGACGCGCTCGGCGTGCTGCATCAGGTAGGCCAGCAGCTTGAACTCGGTCGGGCCGACCTTCAGCGCATTGCCTTGCCAGGTCACGCGGTGGGTGGCGGTGTCGAGCGCGAGCTCGCCGATCTCGACGCGCTCGGTCACCACCTCGGGCGCGCGGCGGCGCAGCACGGCGCGGATGCGCGCGAGCATTTCCTGGGTGGAAAAGGGCTTGGTGATGTAGTCGTCGGCGCCGGCGTCGAGGCCGGCCACCTTGTCGGGCTCGTCGCCGCGCGCGGTCAGCATCAGGATCGGGACGGCCTTGGTACGGGGGTCCTTGCGCCACTGGCGCGCGAGCTGCAGGCCGCTCTGGCCCGGCAGCATCCAGTCGAGCAGGATCAGGTCCGGCAGGAAGGCATCGATCTCGCGTTGGGCCGCCGCGCCATCCTCCGACCAGATCGGCTCGAAGCCGTTGTGGCGGAGGTTGACGGCGATCAGCTCGGCGATCGAGGACTCGTCTTCGACGATCAGGACTCGGGGTTTTTTCATGCTTTCTTGGGAGTCTTGCCGCAGTCGTACTGGTGTCGTTACTGCAGCGCCGACTCGATTTCCTGCATCGAAGTGTGCCGCACATCGGCCCCCTTGACGATGTAGATGATGAACTCGGCGATGTTCTTGGCGTGGTCGCCGATGCGCTCGATGGCCTTGGCCAGGAACAGCAGGTCGAGGCTCGCGGAGATGGTGCGCGGGTCTTCCATCATGTAGGTGACCAGCTTGCGCACGAAGCCATCGAACTCCTTGTCGATCAGGTCGTCGTCCTTGAGGATCGACAGCGCCGCGGCGGTGTCGAGGCGCGCGAACGCGTCGAGCGCGGTGCGCAGCAGGTTCGACGCCAGGTCGGCCGCGATGCGCAGCTCGGTGGTCGGCAGCACGCGCGAAGCACCGCTCTCGATGATCGACTTGACCATGCGCGCGATCTTGTTGGCCTCGTCGCCCACGCGCTCGAGGTTGGCGGTGGTCTTGGAGATCGCGATCAAGAGGCGCAGGTCGCGCGCGGTCGGCTGGCGACGCGCGATGATCGACGACAGCTCGCGGTCGATCTCGATTTCCATCGCGTTCACGCGGTGCTCGGTTTCCATCACGCGGTCGGCCGCGTCCGAATCGAACTGCAGCAGCGCGTAGATCGCCTGGTGGATCTGCGACTCGACCATGCCGCCGAGTTCCATCACGCGCGACGAGACGCCGTTGAGTTCGCTGTCGAACTGGCTGGAGAGGTGTTTTTCAGTCATGGTGTCGTCCTCTTTGCGTTGTTGCATCAGCCGAAGCGGCCGGTGATGTAGTCCTCGGTCTCCTTGCGCTGCGGCTTGAAGAACATCTGCTCGGTGGCACCGAACTCGATCAGGTCGCCCAGGTACATGTAGGCGGTGTAGTCGCTGCAGCGGGCCGCCTGCTGCATGTTGTGGGTCACGATGACCACCGTGTATTCGTTCTTCAGCTCGGCGATCAGTTCCTCGATCTTGGCGGTCGAGATCGGGTCCAGGGCCGAGCAGGGTTCGTCGAGCAGCAGCACTTCGGGCTTGATCGCGATGCCGCGCGCGATACACAGGCGCTGTTGCTGGCCGCCCGAGAGGCCCGAGCCGCTCTGCTGCAGCTTGTCGCGCACTTCGGTCCACAGGGCCGCCTTCTTCAGCGCCCATTCGACACGGTCGTCCATGTCGCTGGCCGAGAGATTCTCGAACAGCTTCACGCCGAAGGCGATGTTGTCGTAGATCGACATCGGGAACGGCGTCGGCTTCTGGAACACCATGCCGACCTTGGCGCGAATCAACGCCACGTCCTGCTTGCTGGTCAGCAGGTTCTCGCCGTCGAGCTCGATGGCGCCCTCGGCGCGCTGCTCGGGATAGAGCTCGAACATGCGGTTGAAGGTGCGCAGCAGCGTCGACTTGCCGCAGCCCGAGGGGCCGATGAAGGCCGTGACCTTGTTCTCGGGGATCTCGAGGTTGATGCCCTTGAGCGCGTGGAACTTGCCGTAGTAGAAGTTCAGGTTCTTGACCGAGATCTTCGCGGGCGATGCGGCGGCGGTGGGAGCGGTGATGGGTGCCATGTTGCGTTTCTCTTGTTCGTTCTGTGCGGGTTGCGTGGAAGCCGCTTCGGGTTCAGTGCTTGGAGCGCGTGAGGACCCGCGCCAGGATGTTGAGGGCGAGCACCGCGACGGTGATCAGGAACACGCCGGCCCAGGCGAGCTGTTGCCAGTTCTCGTAGGGGCTCATGGCGAACTTGAAGATCGTCACCGGCAGGCTGGCCATCGGCTGCGTCACGTCGGCGGTCCAGAACTGGTTGTTCAGGGCCGTGAACAGCAGCGGCGCGGTCTCGCCGGCGATGCGGGCCACGGCCAGCAGGATGCCGGTCACGACACCGGCGCGCGCGGCGCGCAGCGTGATGCTCAGGATCACCTTCCACTTCGGCGTGCCGAGGGCGTAGGCGGCTTCGCGCAGGCCCGGGGGCACCAGCTGCAGCATGTTCTCGGTGGTGCGGATCACGACCGGGATCACGATCAGCGCGAGCGACAGCGCACCGGCCAGGCCCGAGAAGTTCTTGAAGTAGGCCACGACCACCGCGTAGACGAACAGGCCGATCACGATCGACGGCGCCGACAGCAGAATGTCGTTGACGAAGCGCGTGATCGAGGACAGCAGGCCCTTGGGGTTGTACTCGGCCAGGTAGATGCCGGCCATGATGCCGATCGGCGTGCCGACGAAGGTCGCCAGCAGCACCATCACGAAGGAGCCGAAGATGGCGTTCAGGATGCCGCCCGGCTCGTTCGGCGGCGGGGTCATCTCGGTGAAGGCCATGATCGACAGGCCGCCGATACCGAGGCGCAGGGTCTCCCAGAGGATCCAGACGAGCCAGAACACGCCGAACACCATCGCGGCGAGCGACAGCGTGAGGGCGATCTTGTTGACGCGGTTGCGCGAGGCGAACCGGGCCTGGCGGGTTTCGGCCAGGGTCTTGGCGTTGATGAGGGATTGGCTTGTGCTCACGACTTCTTTCCTTCGCTCTTCTTCATCTGCGCCAGCAGCACCTTCGACAGCGACAGCACGACGAAGGTGATGAAGAACAGCACGAGGCCCAGGTACATCAGCGCGGCCTGGTGCAGGCCGGCGCCGGCTTCGGCGAACTCGTTGGCGAGCGCCGAGGTGATGCTGTTGGCCGCCTCGAACACCGAGAGCGAGTTCAGCTGGTTCATGTTGCCGATCACGAAGGTGACGGCCATGGTCTCGCCGAGCGCGCGGCCCAGGCCGAGCATGATGCCGCCGACGACGCCGGCCTTGGTGTAGGGCAGCACGACCTTGGAGACGACCTCCCAGGTGGTGGAACCGAGGCCGTAGGCCGATTCCTTGAGCAGCGGGGGCGTGACCTCGAACACGTCGCGCATCACCGAGGCGATGAACGGGATGATCATGATCGCGAGGATGATGCCCGCCGAGAGAATGCCGATGCCCACCGGGGGACCGGACACCAGCGCGCCGAGGTAGGGCACGCCGGCCAGCAGCTTCTGCAGCGGCTGCTGGACCCAGCTCGAGAGGATGGGGCCGAACACCAGCAGGCCCCACATGCCGTAGACGATCGACGGCACGGCAGCCAGCAGCTCGATGGCGGTGCCCAGCGGGCGCTTGAGCCAGCCGGGCGAGAGTTCGGTGAGGAAGAGCGCGATGCCGAAGCTCACGGGCACCGCGATCACCAGGGCGATGGCCGAGGTGGCCAGCGTGCCGTAGATCATCACGAGGCCGCCGTATTCGTTCTGGACCGGGTCCCACACGCTGCTCGTGAGGAAGCCGAGGCCGTACTTGGTGATGGCGGGCCAGGCGCCGACGATCAGCGACAGCAGGATGCCGATCAGCATCGCCAGCGTCAGCAGTGCGGCACCCTTGGCGGCCAGGCCGAACAGGCGATCGACCATGGGACCGGAGCGCGATGCCTTCATCGGCGGCGGTGCGGTGGTGCGGCCCTGCTCGGCGGAAAGATCGAGCGCGGTGGCGGCGGCGGGGAAAGTGGATGACACGTGTCGCTCCGGCAAGGACGAAAGCGGCGCGCCATCGAGCGGATTGCTGCTCATTGGCGCGCCGTGTTTTCTTTTTCTGATCAGGGAGAAGAAGGAGGCTTACTTGAACGCGACGGGCTTGCCCGAAGCGTCCTTGACCTCACCCCAGGCCTTGGCGATCGTGGCCTTCACGGCGTCGGGCATCGGCACGTAGTCCAGGTCGTCGGCCGTCTTGTCGCCGCTCTTGTAGGCCCAGTCGAAGAACTTCAGCACGGTGGTGGCGTTGGCCGGCTTGTCCTGCGTCTTGTGCAGCAGGATGAAGGTGGCGCCGGTGATCGGCCATGCACCCTTGTCCGACTGGTTCGTCAGCACCTGGTAGAAGCTCTTGTTCCAGTCGGCACCGGCGGCGGCGGCCTTGAAGGCGGTGTCGTCGGGCGAGACGAAGTTGCCGGCCGCGTTCTGCAGCTGGGCGTACGTCATCTTGTTCTGCTTGACGTAGGCGTATTCCACGTAGCCGATCGAGTTCGGCAGGCGGCCCACGAAGGCGGCGACGCCTTCATTGCCCTTGCCGCCCGCGCCGGTGGGCCAGTTCACGGCCGTGCCTTCGCCGACCTTGCTCTTCCACTCGGCATTGACCTTCGACAGGTAGTTGGTGAACAGGAAGCTGGTGCCCGAACCGTCGGCGCGGCGAACCGGGGCGATGGCAGCGTCGGGCAGGTTCAGCGAACCGTTCAGGGCCTTGATCGCGGGGTCGTTCCACTTCGTGATCTTGCCGAGGTAGATGTCGCCCAGCACCTGGCCGCTGAGCTTGAGTTCGCCGGGCTTGATGCCCTGGATGTTCACGACCGGGATCACGCCGCCGATGACGGTGGGGAACTGCATCAGGCCCTTGGCCTGGAGTTCGTCGTCCTTCAGGGGAGCGTCCGACGCGCCGAAGTCGACGGTCTTGGCTTCGATCTGCTTCAGGCCGGCGCCCGAACCGACCGACTGGTAGTTGATCTTGACGCCGGTGGCCTTGTTGAAGTCCGAAGCCCACTTGGCATACAGCGGGGCGGGGAAGCTGGCGCCGGCACCGGTCACGTCCTGGGCGAACGCGGGAAGAGCGAAAACCGCGGCGACGAGGCCGGCGGTTGCAAATTTGAACGTCGTTTTCATGAAGCTTCCTTTAGAAGTAAGAAGTAGTCCCCTTTCGGGCTTGCGACGGACTCTAGAAAGCTTGTGTGACATCGATGTGACACCCCTCTGTCGAGGGAAAATGGGGCCGCGGAGCCCTCCGGCTCTGTGACGCTGTCACACAACCGTCATGCGCCCGAACTAGCCTCTCGAACCTCGCTGCGGTGGGGTTTGGAGGCGGTTGGGGAAACCGTCAACGACATACGAATCAGGCTCCGCCTTCTTTACTACAACATGCAAAACGGCACCCGCCTCGCAGCGGTCGATCTCGGTTCCAACAGCTTCCGGCTCGAAATCGGCCAGGTCGATCACGGCCAGATCCACCGCACCGAATACCTGAAGGAGACCGTGCGCCAGGGCAACGGCCTGGACAGCGCACGCAACCTCACGCCAGAAGCCATGCAGCGCGGCTGGGACGCCCTCGCCCGCTTCGGCGAGCGGCTGGCCGGCTTCAAGCGCTCGCAGGTACGGGCCGTCGCCACCCAGACGCTGCGCGAGGCGCGCAACCGCGAGGAATTCCTGCTGCGCGCGCGCACCATCCTGGGCTTCGGCATCGACGTGATCCCCGGGCGCGAGGAAGCCCGCCTGATCTATCAGGGCGTGGCGCACATGCTGCCCCACAACGACGCCTCCGACCGCGAACGCCGGCTGGTGATCGACATCGGCGGGCGCTCCACCGAAATGATCATCGGCCGGGCCCTCGAGGCCGAGCTGATGGAGTCGTACCGCGTCGGCAGCGTCGCCTGGTCGATGAAGCACTTCCCCGAGGGCCAGTTCACCGCCGCCGCCTTCCGGGCCGCCGAGGTCGCGGCCAAGGCGGTGCTCGACGACGCGCTCGGCAGCTACACGCGCGACCAGTGGGACGTGGCCTATGGCGCCTCGGGCACGATCGGCGCGGTCGGCGACGTGCTGGCCGCGGCCGGCGGCGAGCCCGGCGTGGTCAGGCGCGAGGGCCTCGACTGGCTGCTCGACCGGCTGCTCAAGGCCGGCGGCGCCGACAAGCTGCGCATCGAAGGCATGCGCGAGGACCGCAAGGCGGTCATCGGCGGCGGCCTCAGCGTGCTGCGCGCGGTGTTCGACCTGCTGGGCATCGAGGAGATGAAGGTGGCCCAGGGCGCGCTGCGCCACGGCGTGCTCTACGAACTGCTCGAACGCGACGATAGCGTGGCCGACATGCGCACCACCACGGTCGCGCGCCTCGCCACTCGTTTCGCGGTCGACCCCACCCAGGCCCGCCGCGTGGGCGACACGGCCGCCGCCCTGTTCGTGCAGCTGGCGCCGGCCGCGCGCGGCGGCAGCACCACCAGCCGCGCCGGCCGCGCGCTGCGCAAGCTCGGCTGGGCCGCGCAGCTGCACGAGATCGGCGCGCTGGTCTCGCACAGCGACTACCACAAGCACGGCGCCTACATCCTCGACAACACCGACGCGCCCGGCTTCGCGGTGAACGAGCTGCACGCCCTCGCCCAGCTGGTGCTAGGCCAGCGCGGCAAGCTGCGCAAGCTCGAGGCCTCGCTCGACGACGAGACCTTCGTGATGCAACTGCTGGCGCTGCGGCTCGCGGTGATCCTGTGCCACGCGCGCCGCGACCCCGCGCCCGACGCGCTGCACCTGTCGACGCTCGGCACCCGCACCTTCTCGATCGCCTGCGCGCCCGACTGGGCCGAGGCCTTCCCGCAGTCGGCCCACCTGCTGCGCGAGGAGGTGCTGGCCTGGCAGAAGATCAGTACCTGGCGCGTGGACCTGGCGGGCTGCTGAGCCGCCCGGCCGGATGGCCGGCGGACAGCCGGCACCTCCGCCCGCGGCGTTGACACCGAACGAGCGGCGTGGCCGCGCGCAGCCTCAGAGCAGTTCGGGCGACTGCACCGTCACCACGACGGTCTGCACGTCGCCATCGCGCTCGCGCGTGCGGATCCACCACAGCGCGCCCTTGCGCACCGGGCAGCTGTCCTGCTTCAAGCCCAGCAGCAGCGAGATCGCCTGCCCCAGCGAAGGCTGGTGGCCGATCATCAGCACCACCGACTTGCCGTTGGGCCAGCCGGCCGAGGCCAGCAGCGCATCGGCGGTGGTGTCGGGAGCGAGTTCGCTGCGCAGCTTGTACTTGCGCCCGAGCGCCAGCGCGGTTTGCTCGCAGCGCCGCGCGGGGCTGCTGATGATGCGCGTGCCGTCGGGCAGCTGGCGGTCGAGCCAGCTGGCCATTCGCTTGGCCTGCTTCTCGCCGCGCGCGGTGAGCGAGCGCTGCATGTCGTCGCAGCCCTCGGTCCAGTCATCGGCTTCCGCATGGCGCCAGAAGATCAGGTCCATGGTCATCGTCTTTCGAACTTCGGCTTCATTCGCCGGATGCGACGTCACGGGGCCCTCGCGCTGCATAGCGGTTCATCAGGGCGGCCTGCGCGCCGTGCGCCTCGATCGCACGCGACGCGCCGGCCTCGCCGGGGTGCGTGTCGTGGTCGATGCGGGTGTAGACGCCATCGGCGCCCAAGTCCCAGGCATCGCGGCCGTCGTGCAGGTAGGCGACCAGGCACTCGTCGATGAGGCGCTGGCGCAGCACCGGGTCGGTCACGGGCCAGGCGAGCTCGATGCGCCGCATCATGTTGCGGTTCATCCAGTCGGCGCTCGACAGGTAGAGCGACTCGTCCTCGCCATGGCGGAAATAGAACACCCGCGAATGCTCGAGGAAGCGGCCGATCACCGAGCGCACGCGGATGTTGTCGGTCAGCCCCGGCACCTGGGCCGGCAGCGTGCAGGCACCGCGCACGATCAGGTCGATCTTCACGCCCTTCTGCCCCGCGTGCACCAGCGCCGCGACCAGTTCCTCGTCGGTCAGCGCATTCATCTTGGCGACGATGCGCGTGGGCTCGCCGCGCTCGGCGGCCGCGGCCAGCGTGGCGATCTGCGCGCGGATGTTGCTGTGCAGGTCGAAGGGCGCGAGCCACACGCGGTTGAGCTTGGGCAGCTTGCTCTGGCTCGCGAGGTGCACGAACACCGCTTCCATGTCGGCGGTCAGCAGCGGGTCGGCCGTGAGGTGGCTGATGTCGGTGTACAGGCGCGCGGTGCGCGGGTTGTAGTTGCCGGTCGACAGGTGGCCGTAGCGGCGCATCTGCTTGCCCTCGCGGCGCGTCACCAGCAGCATCTTGGCGTGGGTCTTCAGGCCCACCACGCCGTACACCACCTGGGCGCCGATCGACTCGAGCATCTCGGCCCAGTTGATGTTGGCCTCTTCGTCGAAGCGCGCCTTGAGCTCCACCACCACGGTGACTTCCTTGCCGCGGCGCACCGCCTCGCGCAGCAGCTCCATCAGCTCGGAGTCGGCGCCGGTGCGGTAGATGGTCTGCTTGATCGCCAGCACCTGCGGGTCGTGCACCGCCTCGCGCAGGAAGGCCAGCACGCCCTCGAAGCTCTCGAAGGGCTGGTGGATCAGCACGTCGCCGCGCTGCAGCCGCTCGAAGAAGGACTGCGCGGGCGACAGCGTGATCGGGTAGGAGGCCTGGTAGGGCTTGAAGCGCAGCTTCGGCTCGTCGAGCAGGTCGGCCAGCTGCGTGAAGCGCGCCAGGTTGACCGGGCCGTGCACGCGGTACAGCGCCTCGGGCGGCAGGTTGAACTGCTCGAGCAGGAAGCTCGCGAGCGACTCGGCGCAGCTGGCCGACACCTCCAGGCGCACCGCCTGGCCGAAGTGCCGGTGCTGCAGGCCCTGGCGCAGCGCGGTGCGCAGGTTCTTCACGTCCTCCTCGTCCACCGCGAGGTCGGAATGGCGCGTGACGCGGAACTGCGAGAAGTCGCCGACCTCGCGCCCCGTGAACATCGAGGACAGGTGCGCGCGCACCACGCTCGACAGCGCCACGAACAGCGTCTTGCCGTCCGACACCTTGGCCGGCATCTTGATCAGCCGCGGCAGCACGCGCGGCACCTTCACGATCTGGATCGGGTTCTCGCGCCCGAAGGCGTCCTTGCCGCCCAGGCGCACGATGAAGTTGAGCGACTTGTTCGCGACCTGCGGGAACGGATGCGAGGGGTCGAGCCCCACCGGCAGCAGCAGCGGGCGCACCTCGCGCTCGAAATACTCGGCCACCCACTTGCGCTGCGCGGGGTTGCGCTCGCCGTGCGAAATGATGTGGATGCCGTGCGTGCCGAAGGTCGGCATCAGCTCGTCGTTGTAGAGCGCGTACTGGCGCGCCACCAGCGTGTGGACCGCCTCGGCCAGCCGGCGGAAGGACTCGACCGTGTAGGTGCCCTTGTGGTCGTCGGCGCTGCCCGCGATCAGGTGCGGTGCGGCGCGGACCTCGAAGAACTCGTCGAGGTTCGACGAGACGATGCACAGGTAGCGCAGGCGCTCGATCAGCGGCACCTCGGGGCGGTGCGCCCAGTCGAGCACCCGCTCGTTGAACGACAGGATGCTGTGGTCGCGGTCAAGCAAGGTGAATTTCGGCGTCTCGGCCACGGAAGGCAGCGAATCGGCCGGATCGGAAGGCATGGACACGGATTCTGGAACAAGCGGCACCATGGCCGTGCTCGATAAAGGGAATGTGACAGTGTCATGCGGGTTTGTGACATTTGCATGACTTTCCCGTGACGCCGTCGACATGCCTACTTTCGACTGCTCTTCCCCGTCCGGCGGCAGGACGGACGACCCGTTCGCGGGTCGGACGACCGCTGGTTTCATGCGCCCAGGAAATGCTTGCGGTAGCGCGCCGGCAGATCGTCGATGCGCATCAGCATCGGCAGGTCGGCGGTGTTGAAGTCCGGATCCCAGGCCGGCGCGCCGAGCACCTTGGCGCCCAGGCGCAGGTAGCCCTTGATCAGCGCGGGCGGTTCCACGTCGAGGCTGCCGTCGAGGCGCTCGACCGGCAGCGCGAGCCGCGGCTGCACCTGGTACTGGATCGGCGCCATGTGGCTGGCCGAGAGCTGGCGCCAGATGCTGGCCGCCGCGTCGCCGCAGGTCACGCCGTTGTGCGACATCGGGATGCTGGCGCAGCCGATCATCGTGTCGAGCTTGTTGCGGTGCATGAAACCGGCCAGCGCGCCCCACAGCGCCAGGATCACGCCGCCCTGGCGGTGCTCGGGGTGCACGCAGCTGCGGCCCAGCTCGACCATGCGCTCGCGCAGGTCGCGCAGGCGGGTCAGGTCGAATTCGGTGTCGCTGTAGGTGCTGCCCACGCGGCGCGCCTGGGCCGGCGTCAGCACGCGGTAGGTGCCGATCACCTGCTGCGTCAGTTCGTCGCGCACCAGCAGGTGTTCGCAGAAGTCGTCGAACAGGTCCACGTCGTGGCCGGGCAGCGAGGTGGAGATGCGGGCACCCATCTCGCCGACGAACACTTCATAGCGCAGGCGCTGGGCCGCGCGCACATCGTCCTGGTGACGGGCCCAACCGACGGTGATGCCCTGCTTGGCCTCGATGACGGGGGCCGGCACGACGACCGCGGGGCTGACGGCAGCGGGGACCTTGGGCGTCGCGATGACGGCGGCGGCGGTGCCGGCGACAACGGGCGCGGGCCAGAGGGCTGCGCGGAGCCCGATCTGCGACAGCGGAAATGTCGGGTTGGGCAGTTCTTTCATGTGGAAACCCTTTCTGCTGGGCGAGTCTCGGCACCCGTGGTGAAAAGCGCGTGTCATGGCCGTGGCAATTGCATGACGATGTGACGGGCCGCCGGCCTTCCTTTCGGGGTGCTCCGCCGCCGCTTCTTTGACGTCTAATGGCTTTCATCGCCGAACCCGCACCGACCTGGAGTCCTCGCCCGATGGCCCTCACCGACGCTTCCACCGCCGCACCGGCTCCCGCCGGCGGTAACCGACAGTTGCAGACCTTTCCGGTACTCAACGACAGCGAGATCGCGCGCATCGCGCGTTTCGGCAGCGTGCAGCACTTCGCGCGCGGCAGCCGGCTGTTCACCGCCGGCGAGGTCGGCGCCGGCATGTTCGTGCTGCTCAAGGGCGTGGTCTCGGTCACCCAGCGCGACGGCCTGGGCCACGTGGTGCCGATCGTGCGCCAGGGGCCGGGCGAATTCCTGGCCGAGGTCGGCCAGCTCAGCGGCCGCCCCGCCCTGGTCGACGGCCATGCCGAGGAGGACGTCGAGGCGCTGGTGCTGCCGCCCGCGCAACTGCGCGCCCTGCTGGTGGCCGAGGCCGACCTCGGCGAGCGCATCACCCGCGCGCTGATCCTGCGGCGCGTGGCGCTGATCGAATCGGGCGCCGCCGGCCCGGTGCTGATCGGCCAGCCGCAGTCGCCCGACATGGCGCGGCTCGAGAACTTCCTGCGCCGCAACGGCCATCCCTATCACCTGGTCGATGCCGACCAGGACCCCGACGCCGCCGCGCTGCTGGCGCAGTACGGCGGCCACCAGCTGCTGGCCGTGTGCCCCAACGGCTCGGTGCTGGTGAACCCGGCCGAGGACGCGCTGGCGCTGTGCCTGGGCATGGTCGATGCCGCGGCGCACGACGAGCTCTACGACGTGGCCGTGGTCGGCGCCGGCCCGGCCGGCCTCGCGACCGCCGTCTACGCGGCCTCCGAGGGACTGCGCGTGATCGTGCTCGACTGCCGCGCCTTCGGCGGCCAGGCCGGCGCCAGCGCGCGCATCGAGAACTACCTGGGCTTTCCCACCGGCATCTCGGGCCAGGCGCTGGCCGGCCGGGCCTTCGTGCAGGCGCAGAAGTTCGGCGTCGAGATGCTGATCCCGGCCAAGGTGGCCTCGCTCGACTGCGCGCGCACCAACGCCGACGGCAGCCTCGCGATCGCGCTGGCCGACGGGCGCCGCATTTCGGCGCGCACCGTCGTCGTTGCCAGCGGTGCGCGCTACCGCCGGCCCGGCGTGCCCAGGCTGCACGAATTCGAGGGCCGCGGCATCTGGTACTGGGCCTCGGCCATCGAGGCCAAGCTCTGCGCGCAACAGGAGGTCGCGCTGGTCGGCGGCGGCAACTCGGCCGGCCAGGCCGCCGTGTTCCTCTCGCACCATGCGGCCAAGGTCAACGTGCTGGTGCGCGGCCCCTCGCTCGCGGCCAGCATGTCGCGCTATTTGATCGACCGCATCGAGGCCACGCCCAACATCTCGCTGCAGCCGCATACCGAACTGGTACGGCTGCACGGCGATCCCGACGACGGCCTCACCGGTGCCACCTGGCGCTGCCACAGCACGGGCGCCGAGCACGACTGCCCCGCGCGCAACATCTTCCTGTTCGTCGGCGCCGAGCCCGAGACCGACTGGCTCGCGGGCTGCGGCGTCGCGGTCGACAAGCACGGCTTCGTGCAGACCGGTCCCGACGCCAGCGCCGGCTTTCCGGCGCGCCCGGCCACCGCGCTCGAGACCAGCGTGCCCGGCGTCTTCGCCGTCGGCGACGTGCGCTCGGGCTCGGTCAAGCGCGTGGGCGGCGCGATCGGCGAAGGTGCGGCGGTGGTCGCGTTGATCCATCAGCACCTGGCCTCCAACTCGGCGGTGGCCTGAGTCCCCGATCCCTCCACCATTCATCCAGGAGAACCCGCGCATGCGCCTCAAGCCCTGCGAACACGTCCCCGCGGAGATCGCCGCGCCCCACACCCTGCGCGGCTGCGAGGAATGCCTCAAGACCGGCGACAGCTGGGTGCATCTGCGCCTGTGCGTGCACTGCGGCCACGTCGGCTGCTGCGATTCGTCGAAGAACCGGCATGCCACGCGCCACTCGCAGACCGAGGGCCATGCGGTGATCCAGTCGCTCGAACCGGGCGAGGACTGGATGTGGTGCAACGCGCACGAGCGACAGGTGGGCTGAGGCGCGCGCCGGTCATTGGCCATGCGGCGCACGCCCGCGCGGCCGTCTGTATATGCTGGCTGCCGCGCCGAAGAGCCCCTCTTCGCCGCCCCCATCCAGACCGGAGACTCGACAACATGCCCGAACCGAAGACCATCGAGGTCTATTCCTGGCCCACGCCCAACGGCCACAAGATCCACATCATGCTCGAGGAGTGCGGCCTGCCCTACCGCGCGCATCCCATCGACATCGGCAAGGGCGACCAGTTCGCGCCCGACTTCCTGCAGATCAGCCCCAACAACAAGATCCCCGCCATCACCGACCCCGACGGTCCCGACGGCGCGCCCATCTCGCTGTTCGAATCGGGCGCCATCCTCGTCTACCTGGCCGGCAAGACCGGCCAATTCCTGCCCCAGGGCGACCGCGCGCGCTACGACGTGCTGCAGTGGCTGATGTTCCAGATGGGCGGCGTCGGCCCCATGCTCGGCCAGGCGCATCACTTCCGCCTCTACGCGCCCGAGAAGATCGCCTATGCCATCGACCGCTACACCAACGAGGCCAGGCGCCTCTACGGCGTGATCGACAAGCAGCTGTCGAAGCACAGCTTCATCGCCGGCCCCGACTACAGCATCGCCGACATCGCCATCTTCCCGTGGCTGCGCAGCTGGCAGAACCAGGGCATCACCCTCGAGGACTACCCGCGCCTGAAGGACTGGTTCGACGGCATCGCCGAGCGCCCCGCCGTGCAGCGCGGCGTGAAGGTGCTGGCCGATCTGCGCAAGCCCATCACCGACGACAAGGCGCGCGAAGTGCTTTTCGGCAAGACCCAGTACGAGAAGCGCTGAGACCGCCTCATATTCGGGCTAGAATAGAAGGCTTGTCGGGGTGTAGCGCAGCCTGGTAGCGCATCTGGTTTGGGACCAGAGGGTCGAAGGTTCGAATCCTTTCGCCCCGACCAAGAATCTTCTTTCCTGCTTTGCTTTCTGTTCCGCCTGGAATCTGCCCGTAGCTCAGTTGGATAGAGCACCTGCCTTCTAAGCAGGTTGTCGGGGGTTCGATCCCCTCCGGGCAGGCCAATCTCAAGCCTGCTTTCTTCTTGCAGGAACTCCCTCTCCGAGCGCAGCGCCCTGACGGCCGCCTCGAAAAGCTACCGCTTTCCGCAACGTTCCAATGCCGACTGGACCGAGGCGCGAGGCCCTGGCTGCAGGGGATGATCCATGCGAAAGCTCATTTCATAGGGCGTCCCGAAGCCATCGCTCGCCACGGGCGTTTTCGAATCGGCGCCCGCTGCGCACAGCATCTCGATCAGCTCGATATTCGGCCAGAGCGAGAACGCAGTGATATGAAGCGGGGTCATTCCGTATAAAAGCCTGTGGGCCCGCCTCGGGTCCGCACCGCGCTCGAGCAGAAGTGCCACGATCCGATTGGCACCCCAGTCGCTCCCTGACCATCCGGCCCAGCTGACAACGTTCAGCAGCGGCGTGTTTCCATACTCGTCCTCGGCTTCGATGTCGGCGCCCGCGTCGATGGCTTGGCGCGTTCTTTCGAGGAAAGCATCGACGGTTTCCGGGTTGGTCACTGTGGCTGGGCGATCGAAATGGAGATCGATCAGTCGCGGCCGGCCTGCGGCGCCCCCTGGTCCTTGAGCGTACGAATCCAGAGCGGTACACGCCGCTGCAATCGTGAAGATGAGGAGCGCAACGACGAACGGCCACGGTCTGCGCGCTCTACGCACCGAAGGGCACGCATTGGCCGATATCGAAGGAATCACTCTGCGCCCCTGGCAATGAAGAGCGTCCAGTCTATGAATGACGCCAGCAACGACTGTCAGCTTGCTCGACAGGTACCGAAAGCCTGTACCTCGGGTTGCGCCGCATGATCCAGCGCCATCTCACCTCCCGGGTTGAAGCATGCGGCCACGCTACGATGAAGCGATGCCCCTCCACCGAAACCGACACGCCATTGCCCTGCTATCTGCCGCGGCCCTCGCGAGCGCCTGCAGCACGCCTTCCGATCGTCAAGCCGATCAAACTGTGGGCACGACCAAACCCCAAGCCACCACCCTCTCCCCCGCCCAAGCCCTGACCCCGCAAGCCCAAGGCAAACGCATCCACTGGAGCGGCGGCATCAACGCCATCGAAGCACAGGAAGGCGCTCGCCAGTGCTTCACCCTGCTGCACGCCACCTTCGATGCACAGAACGTGCTGCAGTGGCCCCGCGACGAACAGCAGTTCATCGCCTGCGGCGCGGGGGACTACGACCGGGACCTCGTGGCCCTATACACGCTGGTGAGCTTCGACGGCCGCGTGGCCGGGCAGCGGATGTTCCTGGGCAAGCCGGTGCCGGTGATCGAGATCGAGGCCTTGTACAGGCACTCCGACTGCGTGCAGGGCGACGAAAAGATTCCCGCGTGCTACTCGGGCTTGCTGCAGCCTCGAAAGCCCTGACAGCGCGCCGAATCCGAAACGGGCTTGCGCGCGTATCAATGGCGCGTCATGGCAACGAGCATTCCCGCTCCGCGCGGACATCGAAGACGCGGGAGACCCATGAAAGCTTCGATCCGCCTCGCGCGCCAACCCTGGATGTTCGGCGCCCTGCTCGGCAGTGCCGCGGCCTGGGCTCAGCCCGTCCACCTGCCGCCCATTGAAGTGAGTGGTCCGCGCGACGCAGCCATCGGCACGGCCGACAGCGCGAGCGAAGGCGCGGTGGAGAAAGCCTCGTTCCAGGCCCGCCCCAAGCTGCGCCCCGGCGACATCGTCGAGGCCGTGCCCGGCGTGGTCGCCACCCAGCACTCGGGCGACGGCAAGGCCAACCAGTACTTCCTGCGCGGCTTCAACCTCGACCACGGCACCGACTTCGCGATCACCGTCGACGGCATGCCCGTCAACATGCCCTCGCACGGCCATGGCCAGGGCTTCGCGGACCTCAACTTCCTGATTCCCGACCTGGTCTCGGGCGTGCGCTACCGCAAGGGGCCCTACTTCGCCGATGGCGGCGACTTCGCGCTCGCGGGCACGGCATCGCTCGACTACGTGAGCGCGCTCGATGCGCCCTTTGCCGAAGTCACGCTGGGCGCGAACAACTTCCGCCGCCTGCTCGCGGCCGGCTCGCGCACCGTGCAGGACCAGACCTGGCTCGGTGCGATCGAGCTCGAGGGCAACAACGGGCCCTGGGACACGCCCGAACGGCTGCGCAAGGCCAACGCGGTGCTGCGCTATTCGCAGGGCTCGCCGGTGCGCGGGCTCAGCATCACGGCCATGGCCTACCAGAGCCGCTGGAACTCCACCGACCAGATCCCCGAGCGGCTGGTCGGCAGAGGCGAGCTCTCGCGCTTCGGCTCCCTCAACACCACCGATGGCGGCAAGACGCGCCGCCTCAGCCTGTCGGGCAAGTGGTTCGACAACAGCCCCGAGGGGCAGACGCAACTGAGTGGCTATGTCATCGACTACCGCTTCGATCTGTTCTCGGACTTCACCTACTTTCTCAACAACCCCGAGCAGGGCGACCAGTTCGAGCAGACCGATCGTCGTCGGGTCTTTGGGCTGCAGGGCACGCACAGCCGTCCCAACCAAATTGGAGGGCTCGATGGCGTCCTGAGCTTCGGAGGCAGCTGGCGCGGCGATCGCATCGGCGAGGTGGGCCTGTACAACACAGCGGCGCGCGAGCGGATTTCGACCGTGCGCAACGACAAGGTTCAGCAGGACCTGTTCTCCGTTCACACCCAGCAACTCGTGAACTTCAGCGAGCGCTGGCGCGGTTACGTGGGCCTGCGCGGCGACCTGCTGCGCTACGACGTGCAGGGGCGCGAGCCGCTCTATGGCCCGGTCAACAGCGGACGCGGCCACGACTCCCTCGTGAGCCCCAAGGCCGGCCTGGCCTTCACCGTGACACCCGCCCACGAGCTCTACCTCAACGTCGGCACGGGCTTCCACAGCAACGACGTGCGTGGCGCGACGATCAATGTCGACCCGACAAGCGGCCTGCCCGCCGAGCGCGTGCCCGCGCTCGTGAAGGGGCGCGGTGTCGAGATCGGCTGGCGCTTCCAGCCCGATGAAGACTTCAGCCTCACCACGGCGCTGTGGCAGCTGCGGCTCGATTCGGAGCTGGTCTATGTCGGCGACGCCGGCACCACCGAGCCCGGCCGCGCCAGCAGCCGCCGCGGCATCGAGGCCACGCTGCGCTGGAAGCTCGGTTCGCGCTGGCGCTTCGAGGCCGATGCGGCGATCTCGCGCGCGCGCTTCCGGGGCCTGGCGCCCGAGGGCGAAGGCAACTACATCGACAACGCGGTGGAGCGCGTGTTCGCCGCGGGCGTCATCTACACCGAAGGCCCGCTGACGGCCTCGCTTCGCCTGCGCTACATGGGCCCGCGCGCGCTCGACACGCTGAACACGGTGCGCTCGCGCGCCACCACGCTGCTGAACTTCGGCGCGCGCTATGCGGTCAACAAGCAGCTCACGCTGGGCCTGGACGTGTTCAACCTCGCGGGCCGCAAGGGCAACGACATCGAGTACTTCTACGCCTCGTGCAGCGCGGGCGAGGTGGCGCGCGGTGCCTGCGGCGACGGCATCGACGGGCGCCACATCCATCCGATGGAGCCGCGCAGCGCGCGGGTCAGCGCGCGCTGGACCTTCTGAACGAAAGAAAGCGCGCGCCTTGCCTCGAGATTGAATCTGTATCGTGGCCCGGCCCGTAGTTGCAGCAGTCGATGCGCAATTCGCGCCGGCATCCTCACCAGGAGTACTCGCATGAAGAACAGATTCAATCGCATGGCCACGGTCGCCTTGGCCGTCTCGCTGAGCTTGGGCTCGTTCGCCGCGCTCGCGCAGGTCACCGTCGGCGGTGCACCGATGTATGCCACCAAGGACATCATCGACAACGCTGTGAATTCGAAAGACCACACCACGCTCGTCGCCGCGGTCAAGGCAGCGGGCCTGGTCGAGACGCTGAAGGGTCCAGGCCCGTTCACCGTGTTCGCGCCGACGAATGCAGCCTTCGCCGCCCTGCCCGCGGGCACTGTCGATACGCTGCTGAAGCCCGAGAACAAGACGATGCTGACGGGCATCCTGACCTACCACGTCGTGCCCGGGAAGATCGATGCGGCCGCGCTGACCAAGATGATCATGGACGGCAAGGGCTCGGCGACGCTCAAGACCGTGGCCGGCGGCAGCCTCACGGCCAAGTCCAGCGGCGGCAAGGTCATGATCACCGACGAGAAAGGCGGTTCCGCGACCGTGACCATCGCCGACGTGTACCAGTCGAACGGCGTGATCCATGTCGTCGACAAGGTGCTGCTGCCCAAGTAATCCATCGCGCACCCGCCCGCGCAAGCTGCGTGGGCTGCTCGAAACGCTCCGGAGCCCCGACATCGATCGGGGCTTTTTTTTCTTTCACGCCATGCGGCCGCGCCGCCGCCCGCTCAGGCGAACGGCAGGATCTTCACGTCGAACACGCGCTCGCAGAACCAGATGGCCGCCACCGCCACGGCCACGACCGAGCCGCCGCGCAGCACCACCGGCGCATAGCCGCGCCAGCCACGCAACGACAGCAGCACGACCAGTGCCACGGCCACCACCATGAGCTGGCCCGCTTCCACGCCGAGGTTGAACTGCAGCAGCGCGAGCACGAAGCCGCGCAGCGGCAGGTCGAGTTCGCCGAGCGCGCCCGCGAAACCGAAGCCGTGGATCAGGCCGAACAGGAAGCTGAAGAGCTTGCGCCGGCCGCGCAGCAGCGGCCGCAGGTTGTCCACGGCCGCGAGGATGATCGTGATCGCGATGCCCGGCTCGACGATGCGCGGCGAGAGACTCACGATCTTCAGCCCGGCCAGCGCCAGCGTGATCGAGTGCGCGATGGTGAACATGGTGACGATGCCGAGCATCGGCCAGATCGCGTCGCGCCAATGCCTCACCGGTGTCCAGCCGCCATCGCCGCGCCGCAGCAGCACCGCGGGCAGCAGCAGGCACAGCAGGAACAGGATGTGGTCGTAGCCGATCAGGATGTGATGGATGCCGTCGCGGAAGAAGCCGGGGCTGTCGCTCTCGGCGTTCGCGGCGGGCGTGGAAGGCCCCGCCGCCGCGCCCGGCCATGGCAGCGTCACGCTGCCGGCGGCGGGATCGAGCGAGTGCACTGCGGGCGAGGCACCGCCGTCCGAAGCGAGCCGCAGCAAACCGCGATGCGTCGGATCGATCTCGCGAAACAACCGGTAGTCGATCTCGAGCGTGGACCCCGTATCGCATCGCGCGTGCAGTTGCAGCACGAGGTAGGCACCGTCGACGCGGTCCTCGATCGCCGGCGGCTGGGCCTCGGCCAGTGCACACCGGCCCTGCTGCAGTTGGAGCCGCGCGAGCGCATAGGCACGGATGTCGTCGAGCCGCGAGCGCACCTCGCCCCAGCGCAGCCGACGGTCGCCATCGCGATCGAGCTCGAGCGTCGCATCGAGATCGCGCAGCGCGATGTCCCAGCGCAGATCCAGGCCCTCGGCATCGCGCTGGATCTGCAGGTAGGCATCGCTCGCCTTGTGGGCACGTGCGGCACCCGGCGCGAGCGCCAGGAACAGCGCCAGCACGAACAGCAAGGCGGTGGCCAGCCCGGCGCGGCGACGTTCAGGGAATGGCATCGACACGTGCGTCCTTCAATCCGATCTCGCGCATCAGCGCCTTCGCTTCATCGCGCGCGGCCGCATCGCCGGCGGCCGACGCCGCACGCGCGAACACCAGCAGATCGATCGGTTCGCGCTGCAGGCGCACATTGAGGCGGGCCAGTTCGACGGCGCGCTTCGCATCGCCTTGCACATCGAGCGCGAACATCGCCTCCTCGCGTGCGTGCTGTGCGGTGGTGCCGGGCCGCAGCGCGGCGGCCTCGAAGCGCTCGCGCAGTTCCTCGGCTTCGGGGACCACGGCACGCGGTGCCTGCGGCTTGCCCGCCTGCGTGTGCGCAATGGCCAGGCGCAGCAGCACCGCATCGCTGCGCGCTTCCTTCGCGAGCAACGAGGGGATCTCTCCGGAGCGACCCGCACGCTGCAGGAAATCGCTGTACGCCAGCAGCAGATAGCCGGAGCGCTCGGCCGCGAGCGCCTTGCGGTACGCGGTATCCGCCTCGGCGGGCCGGCCCGCGAGCTCCTCGATCTCGGCGATCGAGGTCCACAGCCATTGCCGCGTTCCGGCCTGTGGCGCACCGGCCAGCGCGGGGTCGGCCAGCAGGCCTCGCAGCGCATCGCGCGCGGCGGCATGGTTGCCGCGCAGGCCCGCGTTCTCCGCCAGGCAAGCCACGCCATAGAGCGCCGGCCCCACGCGGCCCAGCGCACGGCAGGCGGCATCGGACTGGTCGTAGCGCCCGCGCACGCGCAGCACGGTCGCGAGCGTGATCCAGCCCTGGGGATCGGCGGGCCGGCGCGCCAGCGCCGCTTTCAACAGGGTTTCGGCGCCATCGAAATCGTGCAGGAACTGGGCCACGGTGGCGCGCATCACCAGCACCGCGGGCGGCGTCTGCGCGATGGGCGTGGCCTCCCAGGCCTGCAGAGCGGCCACGGCTTGGCCGGCATAGCGCGCATCGCCCTGCGAGCGCGCGAGGTCGAGGTAGGTGGTCGCGGCCTCGATCGCGGTGGCCTCGTCGCCGGGCCGCTGGGCCAGCTCGCGGCGCAGCTTGCGTTGCGCATCGAGCCAGCCGGCGATCACGGGCAGTTTCTCGACCACCTCGTCGTCGCTGGCCGGCACCCGGGGCGCCGCGAGCGCCACCCCGGCCGTACCCAGCAGCAACAACCACAGCGCCGCCGCGCGGGCCAGCCGGTTCGCGGCCCGCCGCGCGGCACGCTGCGCCTGCTTCATTGCGTGGCGACGGGGTCCTTGGTCTCCGACGTCGGCGCCGGATCGAAGGCGGCCACGTTGGCCGGCTCCGCCGTGTCGAGCACCGAGGCGACCAGCGACTGCACGTAGGCAATGAAGCTGTCGTAGGCGTCGGCTTGCGGCGGCGGGTTCTCCGGCGGGTTGCCGCTCACCGGCGGGAACGGATAGAACACGGCGCCACCGCCGCCGCCCCCGCCGCAGCCGGCGAGGAAGGCGGTCACCAGCAGCAGGCCGGCGATGCGAGGGATGTTGCGGTTCATGCCGGCATCCTCCTCAGCGCGCGGCCGAGGCCGAGGTCGAACCCGGCAGCGGCGTGTTGAGGTACGGGAAGGCGTCGGGGAACTGCGTGGGGCTCTGCGCGGTGCCATCGGTCAGAGGGGCACCACCCGCGGGCGCGTCGGCCGGCTTGCAGCCGACCTTGAAGGTGTCGTTGGCACCCGTGGCCACGCACAGCACGCCCATCGCCACGCGCAACTCGGCATCGACCACGTCGTCGCCCGGCCGGCGTCCGTTCGGGAAGCCCGCGTTGTCGCCGCCGAGCACGCCGAGGTTGCTCTGGTTCGCCTTCACCGTCGGCGCGATGGACGTGTTCAGCCGCAGCATTTCCGACGCCTTGACGTTGGCCGGCTTGTTCACGCCCTCCACGCCCGTGAGGAAGGCCGCGACCAGGTCGGTGCGCGGGAAGTTGGTGGGCGCGGGCGCCGAGAACAGCGTCTGCACCAGCGCCGGCAAGGTCGGGTTGGTCACGTAGTCGGCGAACTGCGCATCGTCCTGCGGCTTGGAACTGTTGAAGCGGTCCTTGTCCTTCAGGCCGATCACCACCTCGTTGACCAGCGGCATGCCCAGTCGCGAGACCTGGGCCCAGGCGCCACCGTTGATCGCGGTGGTGCCGTGGCCGCTCTTGGGCGGGCTGGCGATCAGGCGGCCCTGGCGCACGCTAGCCGTGGTCCAACCCCCCACGATCGGATGGCCGGCGGTCGTGATGCACGAGATCGGCACCTCGAGCGCCATCGTCGTCACGTTCTTGTCGGCCAGCGCGTCGGGGTTGGCCGAGCTCGAGCCCAGCGGATTGAGGTTGATCAGGTCGAACACCTGGCCCAGGGCCACGCTGAACGGGTCCTTGCGCTGGCCGACGAACACGCGGCCCTGCGTGGCGCAGCCCGGGATGTTGACCGTGTAGAGGTGCTGGTTCGCATAGCTGGCGTAACCGGTCGGCCCGCCGAAGGTCTTGTCGCCGATGTTGTCGGTGGGCTTGTCGAACTCGGTGCCGCCGCCGGCCTTGGTCACGGCCTCGACCTTGCCCTTGCGGCGGTCGCCGCGCACGATGTTCAGCGTGAAGGTCTCGCGCAGGTTGCTCGTGGCCTGGTTCGGCCCGCTGATGCCACCGGCCTGCACCAGCGGGATCGACACCTGCTTGCCCGCGATCGGCAGCTGGATGTCGCGCAGCGTGTTCTTGAACCTGAACTGGAAGGTGATGTCCTCGACCGCGTTGCCGTCGGTGTCGAGGTGGATCTCGTACAGGCCGTTCGGGTCCATGGTGAAGTAGTTGGGACCGCCGTACGGGCTCTGGTCGGGCTGGTAGTTGGCGATCAGCGTCACAAAGTCCTGGCGGCCGGCTTCGTAGCTGCGGAACATGTAGAAGTCCGTGGCATCGAGCTTGGGCATGCCCGCGATCGACGGTGCCTCCCGGTGGCTGGATGCGATGGCACCCACGGCGGTCACGGCACTGAGCACGAGGACACAGGCCCTTGCGGGCGGTAGGGAGAATCTCATCGGCATCACCTCGGTGTAAATGGTGGATTCGGCAGGCACGACTCGTCCGACGCGAACGTCGGCTCTGGATGAGTACGGGCCGCGAGTTCAACCGGATGTGATTTTTTTACCGAGGGTTTTCACCGCGCCGCGCGGGCGTGGAAGTGCTATTCGCGCGGCCCCGCGAGGGCGCGCGCGGTCTTTCCTTCCGTCACCGAAATGCCACGGACTCAGCGGCTCGCGAACACGAGCACCGAGCGCCCCGTCGCCAGATAGTCGCCACGCGCCGCGTCATCGCCCACGCCCAGTGCCGGGTCGGCACTGTCGAGCACCAGCGTCCACGCGCCGGCCGGCGCGGCCGGCAGCGTGAAAGGCACGGCCTCGTGCCAGGCGTTGAACACCAGCAGCACGCTCGCGTCGTGCGCCGCCACCGGAATCGCCGACACCGGCGCGCGGCCGTCGAGCAGCAGCGCGAACGAGCGCGTCTGCGGGTCGTCCCAGTGCGAGGGCTGCATCTCCTCGCCGGCCGGCGTGAACCAGGTCGAGTCCTTGGCGCCGATGTCCTCGAACCAGGCGCCGGCCAGGAAACGGTTGCGCCGCAGCACCGGGAACTCCTTTCGCAGCGCGAGCAGGCGGGCCGCAAATTCGCTGAGTCCACGCCCCGCTTCGCCGCCGGCCGCGGCCCAGTCCACCCACGAGATCTCGTTGTCCTGGCAGTAGGCGTTGTTGTTGCCCTGCTGCGTGCGGCCGAACTCGTCGCCGGCCAGCAGCATCGGCGTGCCCTGCGACAGCAGCAGCGTGGCCAGCAGGTTGCGCTGCTGGCGCGCGCGCAGCGCGAGCACGGCCTCGTCGTCGGTGGGGCCCTCGACGCCGCAGTTCCACGAGCGGTTGTCCGAATGACCGTCGCGGTTGTCCTCGCCGTTGGCCTCGTTGTGCTTGTCGTTGTAGCTCACGGTGTCGGCCAGCGTGAAGCCGTCGTGCGCGCTGATGAAGTTGACGCTGGCCCAGGGCCGGCGCCCGCGGTGGTTGAAGCGCTCGCCGCTCGCGGTGAGGCATTGCGCGAGCTTGCCCGCGGTGCCCTCCTCGCCCTTCCACCAGGCGCGCACGGTGTCGCGGAACTGGTCGTTCCATTCGGCCCAGCCGGGCGGGAAGCCGCCGACCTGGTAGCCGCCGGGGCCGATGTCCCAGGGCTCGGCGATCAGCTTCACGCTCGAGAGCACCGGGTCCTGCCGGCAGCTCTTGAGGAAGCCGCCGCCCTCGTCGAAACCGTGCGGCTCGCGCGCGAGGATGGTCGCGAGGTCGAAGCGGAAGCCGTCCACGCGCATCTCGGTCACCCAGTAGCGCAGGCTGTCGGTCACCATCTGCAGCACGCGCGGATGGCTGAGGTTCACGGTGTTGCCGGTGCCGGTGTCGTTGATGTAGTAGCGCGGCGTGTCGGGCAGCAGCCGGTAGTAGCTCGCGTTGTCGATGCCCTTGAACGAGATCGTGGGGCCGAGCTCGTTGCCCTCGGGCGTGTGGTTGTAGACCACGTCGAGGATCACCTCGAGGCCGTGCGCATGGAAGCGGTCGACCATGTGCTTGAACTCGTCGATCTGCGGCCCGTCCATGTAGCGCGGATCGAGCGCGAAGAAGCCGATGGTGTCGTAGCCCCAGAAGTTGGTCAGGCCCTTCTCGAGCAGCGAGGACTGGTTCAGGAACATCTGCACCGGCAGCAGTTCCACGCTGGTCACGCCGAGCGCGCGGATCGGCGCCAGCACCTCGTCGCGCGCCATGCCCGCGAAGGTGCCGCGGAACTGCTCGGGCACCTGCGGATGCTGCATGGTGAAGCCGCGCACATGGGTCTCGTAGAACACGGTCTCGGGCCAGGGCACGCGCAGCGCATCGGTCTGCGTCCACTCGAAGCGCGAGTCGACCACCACGCACTTGGGCACCAGCGGCGCGCTGTCGCGCTCGTCGAAGCTCAGGTCGCCGTCGGCATGGCCCACGGTGTAGCCGAACAGCTCGGGGCCCCACTTCAGCGTGCCCATGTAGGCCTTGGCATAGGGGTCGAGCAGCAGCTTGTGGTGGTTGAAGCGATGGCCCTTCTCGGGCTCGTAGGGACCGTGCACGCGCAGGCCGTAGCGCGCGCCGGGCTGCAGGCCGGGCACGAAGCCGTGCCAGATCTCGTCCGTGTACTCGGGCAGGGTGACGCAGCCGACCTGCGTGATGCCGGCCTCGTCGAAGATGCAGACGTCGACCCGCGTGGCATGCGCCGAGAACACGGCGAAGTTGACGCCATCGCCGTTGAAGCTGGCGCCGAGCGGGTGCGCGGTGCCTTCGAGTACCGTCAAGGGGGTCGGAACGTGAGGGGTGTCGGCCATGGCGTATGGGTGATCGGGCTGGGGTTTGTGGGAAGGGACGGCAAAGTCTCCGTGCCCCCCGTGCCCGCGTGCGGCAGCACTTGGCGCAGCCTCGCGTAGGCGGCGCGCCCGTCATCCGGCCACGCCGGCCACGCCGGCCGGCGGCTCATAATGCGGCCCGTCGCCGGACCCGGAACCCCGGGGTCCCTGCCCGAGTCCACCACGGCTCCCTTGCAACCGCACTCCTCTCCCATGACCGACAAAGAACGCCTCGACTACCTCCAGGGACAAGTGGCCGCGCTCAAGAGCTTCTGCCTGGCCCTGATGTCCTCGCACCCCAATCCCAAACTGCTGTTCGACCGGATGGAACGATTCGGCAACCAGCAGGCGGGCATCCTGCTGGGCCAGCCCACGTCGGATGCGCTGCTGCAGGGCGCCGATGCCATGCGCGACCAGCTGCTGGCATACGCCAGGGAACTGCAGGCGGCGATCGACAAGAAGTCGGAAGCCGACAAGGCCTGAGGCCTTCGTTGGCCGCCAGGCCCTGGCTCGGGCCTGCGCCTACTGCGAATTCGCGGGGGTCGAGGTCTCGAACTCGATGCCGCCGACGAACTTCTGCAGGAAGTTGTAGATCAGGCAGCCGATGGCCACCGCGCAGTAGGCGAAGACCAGGTACATGAGCGGCGCGAGCAGCAGGAGCAGCAGCGACGGCCCGCTCTTGCCGGCCGGCTGCACCAGCGCGAACAGCAGCGCGAAGGGCACGAGGAACACCAGCGAGGTGGCCGCCATCATGACGCCGAACACCTTGCCATTCTGATGCGGTGAGAGTCGCGAGATCTGTTGTTTCATGGGGCGGCGCCTCCTCGCGCCTGGGTTCGAAATCGAACGGATAGCGTACCAGCGCGGGCCCGGCGGCGACGGTGTTACGCTCTCGGGCGCCCTCCTGCCCGCCCCCGTGCAGGCAGTGGAGGCCCAGCCACCCGCGGCCCGTCCGCCACGCAAGGAAGCCAAGGCCACGGCCTGCAGCGCAACCTTCCCCGACATTCCATTTCCATGTCCACCTCCACCCCGATCACCTCCTCCCGCACGCTGTCCTACGTCGCGCTCTTCGCCGCGCTGATCGCCGCCCTGGGCGCCGTTCCGCGCATCGACCTGGCCCTGGGCGTGCCGATCACGCTGCAGACCCTCGGCGTGATGCTCGCGGGCTGCCTGCTCGGCCCGCGCCGCGGCTTTCTCGCGGTGGCGCTGCTGCTCGTGGGCGTGGCGCTCGGCCTGCCGCTGCTGTCCGGTGGCCGCGGCGGACCGGGCGCGTTCGTGACGCCCTCCGCGGGCTTCCTCGTGGGCTGGCTGTTCGGCGCCTTCGCCTGCGGCTGGATCATGCGGCGCTTCGCCGCCGCGCGCGGACGCACGCTGTTCGCCGCGGCGCTGGCCGCCTCGTTCATCGGCGGCATCGTCGTGGTCTACCTGTTCGGCATCGCGGGGCTGTCGCTGGTGGCCCACCTGCCGCTGCAGAAGGCGGCGCTCGCGAGCCTGGTCTTCGTGCCGGGCGACCTCGTCAAGTGCGTGGTGTGCGCGCTGGTGGTGCAGACGGTGGCACGCGGCCTTCCGAGCTGGCGTCTCGATCGCGACTGATGACCGGCCCGGCGCCCGATTTCCGGACCGTCCATGCGCCGCTCGCCTGGTGGGCGCGGCACACGCCCGATGCGCTCGCGCTCGACGATGGCCACACGCGACTGAGTTTCGCCGAGCTCGCGGCACGCGTGGCGGCCGAAGCTGCCGCATTGAACGAGGCGGCCACGCCGACGGTCGCCTGGGCCAGCGCGAGCGCCTCTCCGGCCGACCAGCTCGCGAGCTTCCTCGCGATCCTCGCGAGCAACCGCACCGCGGCCGTCGGCGATCCCGACTGGCCGCAGCCCGTCAGGGACAAGGTGCAGGCGCGCATGGCGCAGCACCTGGGCGCGGCCGCCGACATCGAGGAAGCGGACGCGAGCACGCCCTTCTACATCGGCTTCACCTCGGGCAGCACCGGCGTGCCCAAGGGCTTCCGGCGCACGCACGGATCGTGGACCCACAGCTTCGAGATCTGCGTCCAGAGCTTCGGCCCCGCCACCGGCACCACCGTGCTGGTGCCGGGACGGCTCTCGCATTCGCTGTTCCTGTTCGGCGCGCTGCTGGGCCTGTGGACCGGCGCGGGCATGCGCCTGCAGCGCCAGTTCTCGGCGGCCGCCGCGCTCGAGACGCTGCAGCGCGGCCTCGCGGGCAGCCTGGTCGCGGTGCCCAGCCAGTTGCTGCTGATGCTCGAGCATGCGCAGCGCCACGGCGTGGCGCCCGTGACGGGCACGCGCCTCGTGATGATCAGCGGCGCCCCGTGGCCGCGCGCGCGCACCGCGGCGCTGCGCGCGCTGTTTCCCGAGGCACGCATCATCGAGTTCTATGGCGCGTCGGAAACCTCGTTCATCGCCTGGACCGACAGCGACGAGGCGCTGCCCGACGACGTGGTCGGCCGGCCCTTCGCCAACGTCGAGCTCAGGATCGAGCCGCCCCTGCCCGGACTGATCTACGTGCGCAGCCCGATGGTGTTCAGCGATTACGTGACGCTGACGGCCGAGGAAGACGGCACCGCGGTGCTGCGCGACGGCGACTGGCTCTCGGTGCGCGACATGGGCCATGTGGACGAGGACGGCTTCCTGCACCTGGTCGGCCGGCAGCAGCGCATGCTGCTCGTGCAGGGCAAGAACCTGTTCCCCGAGGAAGTCGAGAACGTGCTGGCCGGGCATCCGGCCATCGCGGCCGCCTCGATCCAGGGACTGCCGCATCCGCTGCGCGGCATGGAGGCCGTGGCCTTGCTCGCGCTGTCGGCAACGCTCTCCCGCGAGGAATTGCAGGCCTGGTGCCGTGACCGGCTCGAACCCTTCAAGCTGCCGCGGCGCTTCTACCGCGTCGACGCCTGGCCTCGCACGCCGAGCGGCAAGACGGATCACGCCGCTCTCGCGCGACAGTTGGCCGATGCGTCCGCGGCGCCATGGAGCCGGCTGTGAATCCACCCGTGATCCTGGGCTGGGCTCGCAGCGCGGTGGTACCGGTCGGCGGTGCGCTCGGCGCCCTGGCGGCGCACGAGATCGGCGCGCCGGTGCTGCAGGCCTTGCTGGCGCGCTCCGGCGTTCCCGCGCAAGCGGTCGATGCGGTCGTCGCCGGCAACGCGCTGGGCGCGGGCGGCAATCCCGCGCGCATGGTCGCGCTGGCGGCCGGCCTGCCGGACCGCGTCGCCGCGCTGTCGGTCGATACCCAGTGCTGCGCGGGCCTCGATGCCGTGACCCTCACCGCCGGCCTGCTGGCCAGCGGCAATGCCGCCATCGCGATCGCGGGCGGCGTCGAGGCCTGGAGCCGCGCTCCCATCCGCCAGCATCGCCCGCGCGATGCCGGCGAGGCGCCCGTGCCCTACGACCGTCCCGCCTTCGCGCCCGATCCGGCGCGCGATCCCGACCTGCTGCTCGCCGCAGCGCGCCATGCCGCGCTGCATTCGATCGGCCGCGCGCAGCAGGATGCTTTCGCCGCAGAAAGCCATGCGAAGACGCTTGCATGGCGCGAACGCATGTCGCGGGAGATCGTGCCCATCGGCGATGCCACGCACGACAGCTATGCGCGCGAACTCACGGCCTCGCGCATGGCGCGCATGCCGATCGAGGCGGTCGCCGACATGCTGTCCGACCCGGTCGTCGCCCACGAGACGGCCGTCAGCCGCCTCGCGATCGCGCCGCGCGCCGACGGCGCCGCCTTCGTGCTGCTCGCCACGCCACAGGCCGCGGCCGCGTTGAAGATCGCGCCGCGCTTCCATTGGCTGGGCGGCACCTCGATCGGCGTGGCGCCGGAGATGCCGATGCTCGGCGCCTCCACCGCCGCCGACGCGCTGCTGCGCCGTGCCGGCCTCGATGCGGGCGCGCTCTGGGGCGCGGAGCTGCACGAAGCCTTTGCCGTGCAGGCGTTGTCTTTCATCCAGGCATTGGGTTTGCAGCCCTCGCGCCTGAACCGCGGCGGCGGCGGCCTGGGCCGCGGGCATCCGATCGGCGCCTCGGGCGCGGTCAGCCTGGTGCGCCTGCTCGCCGACATGCAGCACGATGCCCCATCGGGCGCGCACGGCCTCGCGGCGATTGCCGGCGCGGGTGGTCTGGGCGCGGCGGGGCTGGTGCAGCGGCTCTAGCTAGCGCATCACGCGGAAGAAGTCGTCGAGCGGCCGCCGCGCGGTCCGCACGGCGTTCTCGGGCGCCTGCGGATCGGCATAACCCAGCGCCAGGCCGCAGACGACGTGGTGCTCATCGCCCAGCCCCAGCGTCGAACGCACCAGGCCCGGATAGGACGCGATCGCGCCGATCGCGCAACTGCCGATGCCCTGGGCGTTCGCGGCCATCATCAGCGCGAACAGGCACATCCCCAGGTCCATGTAGCAGCCGCTGCCCATGCGCGCATCGATCACCACCAGCAGCGCCACGGGCGCATCGAAGAAGCGGAAGTTGCGCTCGAACTGCGCATCGCGCGCCGCCCGGTCCTCGCGTGCCGCGCCCAGCGCGCCATAGAGCGCCTGCGCCGCCGCGACCTGGCGCCGGCGCAGGCTGTGGGGCATCGGGCGCGGGAAGTAGCTGTAGTCCTCGGCTTCCTGCTCGCCGTTGCGGAATGCGCCCACCAGCGCCGCGCTCAGGCGCGCGCGGGCATCGCCTTCGAGCGAGACGAACTCGCCGGGCTGCAGGTTTGCGCCGCTGGGGGCACGGCGCGCCTGGACCAGGAGCTGCTCGAGGCAGCCCTCGGGCAGGGGCTGGTCGGTGAAGCCGCGGGTCGAGCCGCGTTGCTCGAGCAGCGTCTGGAGTGCGAGGGGGTCGGGGACGGAAGAAACGGCTGCCGGGTCGGAAGCGAGAAGGCTGTGCATGCCGCATTTTCGCAAGCAATGCGAAGCGACCGCCGGCGCGGAAGGAAGCAGCCGCGCCGAGCACCCCAGCGCTCGGATTTCACAAGGCCTTCGTATAGAGAAAGCGATCCTTCACCATCCAGACGATCGCCCCCTTCGGCTGCCTCGTCAACGACAGCATGAACCCTGGATCGTTCGGCTTCATCCACAGCTGCATGCCACCCGCCACGGTCGTCGGCGGGCCGAGGGCCGCCACGAGAAAAGCCTCGGCGTTCTCGACGCGCAGCGCCTCGAGCTTCGCCGCGAAGACCCGCTCCTCGGCCGTCATCGCCGCCAGGGCCTGCGCGTTCCTCGCCGCCGGCGACTGCCCCGGATCGAATCCGTAGAGCAGGCGATTCAGCACGCCGTTCGAACTCTCCACGCCCAGAATGCCCATCAGCTCCTCGAAGTAGCCCACCGCGCGCTCGCGTTCCTCGGTGTCCTCGTTCTCCCAGGCGGGATAGGCGGCCTTGAACGCGGCCATGAGCTTCTCCTTGGGATTCGGCCGGTCCGCGAGCGGCTGCAACTGCACGGCCAGCGCATTGATCGTGGCCTCGAAGCGCAGGCGCTCCGGCTCGTTCATCGCGCCCGGGTACAGGGTTTCCGGCAAGAACTTCTTCTTGGCGATGAATGCGGACAGCGCCCGGGCCTGGGGGCCCGGCGGCGTGGAAGGCGAAGGTGGAGCGGCCATGGCGAGTTGACTGAAGAGGACGAGGGCGAGCAGGAAGACGCGCATGCCGCGCACCATACCTCCAGTCGATGCCGCCCGGCGTCCCCGCTTTCCCCACTCCCCGCATATCCATGCATGGATTTCTTCGTTGGTCCGGCACCGGCCGCTTCCTAGCATCGGCCATCCCTGTTCAGAGGCAGTTCCGCTGCCGGTCGCCATGTCCATCGAGAAGCTCTCCCCCTCCCGCGAATCCGCAACCGTCGCATTGCGCGCGCCCTCGCGCCGCGGCCTGCTGCAAACCCTCGTCTCGCTGGGCACGGTGGGCAGCCTCGGCGGGCTCGGCGCGGCCGCGCTCGTGGGCTGCTCGCGCGACGAGGCCAAGTTGGCCTCGGCCGACGCGCCGGCCATCGTCAAAAAGACCGGCGACAAGGTCGCGTTCAAGTACCCCGACAACCCCTCGTTCGACCTGATCTACCTGGCCGACCAGCTCGGCTACTTCGAGGGCACGAACACGCGGCCGCAGTACGTGGGCAAGATCGCGGCACCACAGATCATTCCGCTCGTGGGCACCGGCGAGATCGACTTCGGCAGCCGCATGGTGCCGCTGGTGATCTCGGCCATCGCCTCGGGCGCCGACCTCAAGGTGGTGGCCGCCGGCGGCAAGACGCTGCAGGAGGCGCCGCACATGAAGTACTTCGTGCGCAAGGACTCGGGCATCCTCCAACCCAAGGACCTCGAGGGCAAGACCATCGGCTTCAACAGCTTCGGCGCCTGCGCCGAGTTCGTGACCAAGAAGTACCTGCGCCAGCATGGCGTGGACGTGAACAAGATCAACTTCGTGGTGGTGCCCGACGAGCAGGCCGAGCAGACGCTGGTCACGCGCAACACCGACCTCGCGATCATCCACGCGCCCTTCTCGGGCCGCGCCGACCATGCCGACGCACTGGTGCGGCTGTGGAGCGACTTCGACCTCGACGGCGGCCTCGGCGGCATGGCGCCCTACAGCGCGCACGGCCGCTTCATCCGCGAGCATCCCGAGGCGGTGCGCGACGTGGTGACGGCACTGGCCAAGGCCGGCAACTGGGTCAACGCGAATCCCGAGGAAGCGCGCAAGCTGGTCGCCAAGCGCATCAACATGGACCTGCAGAACGTGGACCGCTACGCCTACGTCGAGGACCTGGTGGTGACCGAGCCGCCGATCGAGTACTACGTCGACATCCTGCAGTCCGAGGGCAAGATCCCGGCCGGCAAGGTGGCGGTGAAGGACGTCTACACCAACGAGTTCAACCCCTTCGCGCAGGCGCCCTCGCAGCCCGCCGCGGCGAAGACCTGAGCGGCGCGCGCATGAGCGGCATCAAGATCTCGGCGCGCGACGTGCGCATGGACTACGCGGCGCGCGGCGCGAGCGAGCGCGTGCGCGTGCTCGAGGGCTTCGACCTCGACGTGCGCGAAGGCGAGTTCCTCTCGGTGCTCGGCCCCTCGGGCTGCGGCAAGTCGACCTTCCTCGGCATCCTGGCCGGGCTCACCGAGCGCACCGGCGGTCGCATCGCCATCGACGGCCAGCCGGTCGCGGGCGTGCACCGCAACCAGGGCGTGGTGTTCCAGGGCTATGCGCTGTTCCCGTGGCTCACGGTGCTCGACAACATCGCGGTGGGCCTCGAGATCCGCGGCATCGGCAAGGCCGCGCGCCGCCGCACCGCGCAGGAATACCTCGAGCTCGTGGGCCTGCACGGCTTCGGCGAACGCTATCCGCACGAGATCTCGGGCGGCATGAAGCAGCGCGTGGCGATCGCGCGCTCGCTGGCCTACCGGCCCGACGTGCTGCTGATGGACGAGCCCTTCGCCGCGCTCGACGCACAGACGCGCGAGATCCTGCAGGGCGAGCTGCTGCGCATCTGGGAGCAGTACCGCAAGACCATCGTCTTCATCACGCACAGCCTCGAGGAGGCGGTCTACCTGTCCGACCGCGTGGCCGTGATGACGCAGCGGCCCGGCCGCATCAAGGCGATCATCGACATCCCGCTCGCGCGGCCGCGCTCGGCCGAGCTGCGCCATTCGCCCGAGTTCGCGGCCCTGCGCCAGCGCGCCTGGGAGGTGTTGAAGGACGAGGTGCAGATCGGGCTGAAGCCGCGTTCGCTCGAAGGCGTGAACCTGGGGGTGGTCTCGTGAGCGCCGTGCTCGAAGGCGCGCCCGCCGCGCCCGCGCCGCGCCGCACGCTGGCGCGCTTCGCCCGATTCGCGGGCCGCTTCGCCGAGCGCGCCGCCGGCATCGTGCTGTTCCTCGCGCTGTGGGAAGCACTGCCGCGCCTTGGCATCGTGAGCGACGCCTACCTGAGCCCGCCCTCGGCCGTGCTCGCGAGCATCGGCCAGTTGCTCGACAACGGCCAGCTCTGGAAGCACGTGGCCGCGAGCCTGCAGCGCTCGCTATGGGGCCTGGTTCTCGCGAGCAGCGCGGGCGTGCTGCTGGGCCTGCTGGTCGGCGGCTTCCGCCGGCTCGCGGCCATCGTCGACCCGGTGCTGCAGCTGTTCCGCCAGACCTCGGCCTTCGCGCTGTTCCCGGTCTTCATCCTGTTCCTCGGCATCGGCGAGCTGTCGAAGGTGGCGATCATCTTCTGGGCCTCGTTCTGGCCGGTGCTGCTGAGCACGGTGAGCGGCGTGAAGCAGGTCGACCGGCTGCTCGTGAACTCCGCGCTGTCGATGGGCGCCTCGCGCCGCTTCGTCTTCTTCAAGGTGGTGCTGCCGGCCTCGCTGCCCTCGATCTTCACGGGCGTGCGGCTCGCGGGCGCCTACAGCATCACGGCGCTGGTGGCGGCCGAGATGATCGGCGCGCACTCGGGGCTGGGCTTCCTCACGCTCAACTCGCAGGAGACCTTCCAGATCCCGACCATGTATGCCGGCATCCTGCTGCTGGCGGTGCTCGGGCTGCTGCTGAATTACCTGCTGGCGCTGCTCGAGCGCCGGCTGCTGCGCTGGCGGCGCGGGTTGAGCCTCGATGAGTGAGAACCCGCGCCCTTCTTCCTCCTCGGCCGTGGCCGGCCTGCTCGACGGCATCGGCCGCTGGCCCAGCCTGGTCGCGGCCGGTCCGGTGCTCGCGGTGGTCGCCGTGCTGGCCGCCGCCGGCGGTGCCTGGCCGAATGCCGACAACGCACCGCGCGAGCGCGGCCTGTCGGGCCCCGCGACCTGGCTCGCATGGCTGCCGCCGCTGGCCGTGCCCGCGCTGGCCACGCCGCTGAATCAGTTGCCCAAGGGCCCGGTGCTCGCACGCGCGATCGCGCGCGGCGAACTGGTCGTCGGCGTGCGGCGCTATCCGCGCCCTGCCCCGCCCGGCTCGCCCACGCCGCCCGAACCCGATGCCTTCGACGCCACGCTGGCACGCGAGCTCGCGGCCTCGCTGGGCGTGAAGGCCGTGCTGGTCGGCCTGGCGCCCGACGAGCGCGACGAGGCGCTGCGCGACGGCCGTGTCGACCTGCTGGTGGCCGGCGTGCCCACGCAGGGCCAGGGCGCGCGCACCGACGAAGGCGGCGCCGGCATCGATGCCGCGCCCGGCAGCTACGACACCGGTCGCGGCCAGGTGGTCGCGCTGCGCCGCGGCCGCGTGCAGGACGAGGAGGCGCTGCGCGGCGCCTCGGTCTGCGTCGGCGAAGGCTCGGGCTACGCGGGCGCGGTGGCGCTGCGCTATGGCGCGCAGCCACGCAACTATCCCTCGGCGGTGCATGCGGCCTCGGCCTTCATGGCCGGCGAATGCGCGGCGCTGGCCGAAGACGCGCAGGTGCTCGAGCGGCTGATGGGCAACGAGGAATGGCGCTTCTACAAGCCGGTGGCGCAGGACCTGCGCGCACCGGCCGACGCGGCCGTGCGGCTCGCGGCCGGAGACGCCGTGTCGCGCGACTACATCGCCGCCGCGCTGCGGCGCTGGCGCGCCGACGGCACGCTCGCGCAGGCGCGGGGGGCGCGTGCGGGGAATCTGCAGTTCGAGATCACGTTGTTGAAGGATGGGTTGGTCTGCCACTCGTGAGCGGAACGGAAAGCGGACAGCCGAACGCAGAAGGAAGACCAAGGAAGCGCAGAAGTCGCAGAAGGAAATCCACAAATGGCTTTTCTTCTGCGACTTCTGCGAAACCTTCGCGACTTCTGCGTTCGGCGGCCCGCCTTCTAACCCTCACCCGCCCACTGCCACTGCGCCAACGCGAAGTCCTGCGTCACCAGCTTCTCCGCCAGCAGGAACTTCTTCACCTCCTCGATCAGCCCCAGCCCCTCGGCGGGATAGGCGGCCTCGGGATACTGGCTCAGCGGATGCGAGGCCTTGACCGCCTCGAGCGGGAAGCCGCTGACCTCGGCATGGAAGGCGTAGTAGGCCGCGCTGTCGGCGCGCATCTCGGCGATGGCCGCGCGGCGCGCGCGGGTCCAGGCGGCCGGCAGGCCGGGTGCGGTGGCGAGCAGCTTCGACGAGGCGACGATCACCGAGGTGCCGCGCAGGGTGGGATGGCGGTCGGCCTCGTCGATCACGGGGTAGCCGCGCGATGCGAGCAGCGGCCCGACGTCGATCTGGGCCGCGAAGGCGGCGATCGAGCGCTGGTCGAGCGCGGCCTCGCCGTCGCGCGGGAACATGTGGATCACCTTCACCGACTTCTGCAGGCCATGTTCCTTGAGCAGGCCCAGCACGTAGCGGTGCATGTAGGAACCGCGCGCCACGCCGATCGCCTGGCCCTCGAGCTCGCGCACGCTGCGCACGCCGTCGCGCGGCGTGAGCAGCCAGACGTTCATGCCCACGGTGTCGAAGCCGATCAGCCGCGCATCGAGCCCGCGCGAGCGCGCGACCACGGCGGGCGTGTCGCCGTAGATGCCGACGTCGAGCACGCCCGAGATGAAGGCTTCGTTGAGGTCGGGTCCGTTCGGGAAGTTGCGCGTGACCACCTCCTTGAAGCCCAGCGGCGCGAGCTCGCGCTGCAACAGGCCCTGGCGCAGCGCCCAGCCGGTGGCGGCCGCGGGCTTCTTGCCCGGACCGATGTAGCCCAGGCGCAGCACGCCTGCGCCCGATGCGCCCTGCGCAATCGAGAACAGCGGCAGCGTGGCGGCGGTTGCGGCGACGGCGCCGCGCAGCAGCCGCCGGCGGCCGGTATCGACAGGCGCGGCCATCAGTGCGCGCGCCGCAGCAGTTCGAAGCTGGCGTCGGCCGAGGCCGTCGACTGGCGGCCGCGCCCCCAGCCGATGTCGCGGCGGTAGCTGCCCATCAGCGCCTGGGCGGCCACGTCGCGCTCCTCGGCGGTGGCGCCGCGGTCGGCGATCGGCGCGACGTAGAGCGCGTCCTCGGGGCAGTAGAGCTCGCACATGAAGCAGGTCTGGCAATCGTCCTGGCGCGCGATGCGCGGCAGGCCGCCGGGCACGGCCTCGAACACGTTGGTCGGGCAGGCGCTCACGCAGATGTTGCAGGCGGTGCAGCGTTCGGCGCTGATGAGTTCGATCATGCGGCCACCTCTTCCTCGGCGCGCCGTTGCACGGCGTGGCGCTGCACCCAGACCTCGTCGAGCCCGCCGCTCAGCAGGCGATGGCGCTGGGTCGGGTCGATGGCCGAATGCTCGCGCCGGCGGTGCATGCCGCGCGTCTCGGTGCGCTGCAGCGCGCTGCGGTACATCCAGCGCGAGGTGGCCAGCATGGCGGCCGCTTCGCGCGCGCGCACCGCGTCGGCCGCGCTGGCCGCCGGCGCGCCCTGACGCAGGCGCTCCCACAAAGCGTCGAGCCGCGCGAGCGAATCGCGCAGCGCGTCGCCTTCGCGGAACCAGTTGCGTTCGTAGGGGAAGACCTCGGCCTGCACCGCGCGCACCACGGCCTGGCTGTCCCAGGCCTGCGCGCCGCGCGTGGCCAGCGCGACGCCGCCGGCACGCAGGGCCGCGCGTTGCGAACGCGCGCGCGCATCGCGCCCGAAGTCGGCCGCGCCGGCGCCGGCCCAGAAACCCGAGGACAGCGCCCAGGCCGCGTTGTGGCTGCCGCCGCCGGTGAAGCCGCCGCAGATCAGCTCGCGCGTGGCCGCGTCGCCCGCGGCGTAGAGGCCGGCCACGGTGGTGGCGCAACTGTCGTCCACCAGGTGCAGGCCGCCGGTGCCGCGCACCGTGCCTTCGAGCCGCAGGGTGACCGGGAAGTGCTGCGTGAACGGGTCGATGCCCTGGCGGTCGAAGGAGACGAAGAAGTTCGGCTGCGCGGTGCGCATCCAGGCGCGGATCTGCGCGTCGGCACGGTCGAGGCAGGCGTAGACGGGTTGCGCCTGCAGCGTCTGCGCGATCACGCCGCGGCCCTTGGACGAGCCCGCGCCCTCGATCGCCACGCCGTCGGCCGTGTAGAAGGTGGCCCAGTTGTAGAACAGCGACTTGGTGACCGACGAGAAGGCCGGCCCGAGCCCGTAGGCATTGGAGAACTCCATGCCCGACAGGGCCGCGCCGACCTCGGCCGCCATCAGCTGGCCGTCGCCGGTCAGCACGTTGCAGCCGAGCGCGCGGCTCAGGAAGGCGCAGCCGCCGGTGGCGATGACCACGGCGCCGGTGCGCGCCACCCAGCTTTCGCCGGTCTGCCGGTTCACGCCGGTGGCGCCGCAGACGGTGCCGTGCTCGTCGACCAGCAGCTCGAGCACCGGGCTGTGGTCGAGGATGCGCGCGCCCGCGGCCTTCACGCGCTTGCGCATCAGCCGCATGTATTCGGGGCCCTGCAGCGAGGTGCAGCGCAGCGCGCCCTGGTCGTCGACCGGGAACGGATAGCCCCATTCCTTGAGCGTCTCGACGTTGGTCCAGGTCTGCTCGAGCACGCGGTCCATCCAGGCGTGCTCGGCCAGCTGGCCGCCCATCGCGAAGCGGCTGGCCTTGGCCTCCTCGCGCGCCGTGCCTTCGGCCGGCACGTGCCACAGGCCGGTGCCCGAGGGCGCGGTGGCGCCCGAGGTGCCGCAGAAGCCCTTGTCGGCCAGCAGCACGCGCGCGCCGCGCGCGGCCGCGCTCACCGCGGCCCAGGCACCGGCCGGGCCGCCGCCGATCACCAGCACGTCGGCCTCGTGGCGCGTGCCGCCATCGGCGCCCGAAAGAAGCTGCCGCTCGAAATCCCTGGCGCCCATGTCGCGTGTCCTCTGCTGCAAAGAAAGAAAAGAGGACCGACCGTATCAACGGCGCGGGCGCGGCACAAAGAAGGAATGCGTGCTTCGATATGCGCGGCCCTGGAATGCCGCTCAGTTGCCCCAGCGCAGCTTGAGGCCGGCCCAGACCGCCAGCAGCACGGCCGCGCCGAACACCCAGCCCGAGAGCGCGCCGGCCATGGTGCCCGACAGCAGGTTGCCGACGGTGCAGCCCAGGCCGGTCATCGCGCCCCAGCCGAGCAGCAGGCCGCCGCCGAGCCCGCGCGCGACCTGCGCCGGCCGCGGCCACGCGGGACTGAACTGCCCGCTCGCGAGCGCGGCCGCGAAGGCGCCGGCGACGAGGCCGCCGACCAGCAGCGCGTTCGGCGTCTGCCACAGGCTCTGCGCCACGGCCGTGACGCAGCCCGCGAAGCCGTCGAGGCCCTCGAGCCGCTGCGGCAGCAGGCCCTGCCCTTCGCCGGCCGCGCGCGCCGCGCTGCCGAGCGCGGCCGTCACGCCCAGCGGCCGCAGCCGCAGCACCACGATCACGGCGATGGCGCCCACCGCGAGGCCGCCCCAGACGTAGGGCCAGCGTCCTCGCAGCAGCGCGCGCAGCGCGGCGCCGAAGCTCGCGGGCACCGCGGCGTTCTGCGCGGGCGGCAGGCGTCGCCACAGCAGCGCGCTCGCGAGCGCCAGCACCGCGAGCTGCAGCGCGGCCGAGCCCGCATAGCCGAGGTGATGCGGCAGCCAGGGCACGGGCGCGGTGGCGATGGTCGCGCTGTAGAGCGGGTTCCAGGTGTTGAAGCCGAGCACGAAGCCCAGCGCGGCGCCCGCGAGCGCGAAGGGCGCGGTGGGCGAGCCCTCGCCGAGCCGGTACCAGTGCGCGCTGATGCACGAGCCCGACACCACCATGCCCGCGCCGAAGGCCAGGCCCGCGAGCACCAGTGCCCAGCTCACCGGGCCGATGTGGGCATCGGGCGGCAGCCGGCCCGGCTGCGGCACGGGCAGCCAGCCGCTCATCACCACGTGCATGCCGAGCGTGCCCACCGCGAGCGCCGCGACGATCGCGAGCAGGCCGCGCGCGTCGCCGCGCTCGAAGTAGTCGCGCGCATGGCAATAGAAGCAGAAGCGCGAGCGCTGCAGCACGATGCCGAGCACCGCGCCGATGCCGAGCGCGAAGGCCAGCGCGCGGCCGCCGCTGCGCTCGCCGAGCAGGTGCACGCCGGCCGCGAGCAGCACCAGCACGACCGACGCCGTGGCCAGCGCGGGCCAGCGCGCCGCGCCCGTGCCATCCAAAAAAAACGAGCCCGAAGGCTCGCCCAATGCCGTCCGCGCTTCCGGCGGACGGCCACCCAACTCCTGGTGACTCATTGAAGTACCTTCGTGCTTCGCACTACGGTGCGAGCTTGCTTGGGGCGGCCCGGCGCGGCGCTCACGCACCCTCCTCGTTCTTCTCCTCTCCTCGAATCACTTCGACGCCCAGACGGTGCCGCTCGGGTTGTTCACCGGCACGCCGACCGCATTGCCGTACTCGGTCCACGAGCCGTCGTAGTTGCGCACGTTCTTGTAGCCGAGGATGCGGTGCAGCGCGAACCAGGTGTGGCTCGAGCGCTCGCCGATGCGGCAGTAGGTGATGACCGGCTTGCTGCCGTCGATGCCCGCGGCGGCGTAGAGCGCCTTCAGCTCGGCCGGCGACTTGAAGGTGCCGTCCTCGTTGACCGCGCGGCCCCAGGGCACGTTGGCCGCGCCGGGGATGTGGCCCGCGCGCACCGCGAGTTCGGCCGCGCCCGGCGGCGCGAAGATCTTGCCGCTGTATTCGTCGGCCGAGCGGATGTCGACCAGGCGGGTGTCCGACTTGCCGTCGGCCACCGCCACCACGTCGGTCAGGCGCGCGCGCAGCGCCGGGTCGGGCCGGCTCGCCTTGAAGGCGGTGGCGGCGTACTCGGGCGTGCGGTTCTCGAGCGTGCGGTTCTCGGCCTCCCACTTCTTGCGGCCGCCGTCGAGCAGCTTGACGTTGTTCAATCCGTACTGCTCGAACACCCAGGCGCCCCAGGCCGCGAACCAGTTGTTGTTGTCGCCGTACAGCACGATGGTGGTGTCCTTGTCGACGCCCGCGGCCGACAGCAGCTTCTCGAACTGGGCCTGGCTCACGATGTCGCGGCGCACGCGGTCGTTGAGGTCGTTGTGCCACGAGAAGTTGACCGCGCCGGGGATGTGGCCGCGCTCGTAGAGGCCGGGGTTCACGCTGACCTCGATCACGCGCACCTTGGCGTTCCTGAGGTTCTTCTCGAGCCACTCGGTCGACACCAGCGCCTCGCCGGCTTCGGCCGCGGATTGGGCGACGGCCACGGGGGCGCTCGCGATGAAGGTCAGCGTGGCAAGGGAGGCGGCTCGCCACCAGCGGCTCAGGATCGACATGCGTAACTCCTTGTGAAAAGTGCAGGCCGCACTTTAGGGAGTCGCCACGCGCTCACCAACGAAGCGTTTGCGATATGGCTATGACCAATGCATCTGAAAGCGGCAGCCGCTTCGGCGCGATCAGGCCGAGGGCTTCGCGCCCTTGCGGCCGAACACCTCGGGCGCCACCAGCATGAAGGCGCGCACGCGGTCGGCCAGCACCGCGTCGAGGTCCTCGGGCATGGCCTCGGCGTAGATCCAGCGCCGCACGCCGATGTAGAAGATCCCGCCGTGCATGCCCCACATCAGTTCGCGCTCGCGCTCGGTGGGTTTGGCGCGCCCCGTGAGGCCGAGCTCGTGGCGCATCTCGCGCCAGATGTGCGGGAACAGCCGTTCCTTGAGCAGTTCCATGTACTGCCCCGGCACGTAGCCGTCGGACAGCCCCGAGAACACCAGGATGCGCACCCACTCCTTGGTGAGGATCGCGCGCGCATAAGCGCCGTAGAAGCGCACCAGCCGCGCCTCGAGCGGCGTGGAGCGGTCGGACAGCCACTCCTCCCACTCCTGCTGCCAGCGCTCGAGGTAGACCTCCTCGTACACGCGCTCGATCAGCGCGCGCTTGTTCGGGAAGTAGTGATAGAGCAGCGGATGCGTGATGCCGATCTGCTGCGCCAGCTCGCGCGTCTGGCCGTCGAGGCCGCGCTCCGAGAAGAAGGCGATCGCGCCGTCGAGGATCTGGCGCTCGCGGTCCTCGGTCGAGAGCCGCTGGCGCGCGGGCTTGACGGCCACGTTCTTCGGGTCTTCGGATGCGTCTTTCATGAAACGGCTGTTGTCTTCGGTGTTGTCGTTGGAGGGTCGCAATTTACCTCATGGTAAGTACCAATGATCTTATTGACCAATCGTTAAATACTCCGACCCATGCGAACGGCACCGGCTCCCGGTGCGCCACCGAAGAAAGAGACGACGGATGGAACTGCAAGGCGAACAGTGGATTCCCGCGGGCCGCGAGACGGTCTGGCGCGCCCTCGACGATCCCGAGTTGCTGGCACGCTGCGTGCCCGGCTGCGAGGAGATCCGCCGGCTCGGCGAGAACGAGATGGAGGCGCGGCTGCTCGCCAAGATCGGCCCGGTGCGCGCGCATTTCAGCGGCCGCATCCGCCGGCTCGACGTGGTCGAGCCGCAGAGCTGCCGCATCGCCTTCGAGGGCAGCGGCGGCGCGGCCGGCATGGCCAAGGGCGAATCGCGCGTCACGCTCGCCACCGAGGGCAACGGCACGCGGCTGACCTACACGGTCGAGGCGGCCGTCGGCGGCAAGCTCGGGCAGATCGGCGGCCGGCTCGTGAATGCCTCGGCACGCAAGATGGCCGACGAGTTCTTTCTCGCGCTCAACGAGCAGCTCGCGCCCAAGCCCGCGGCGCAGGTGCTCGAAGCCGCGACGGACAGGCCCGAGGCACGGCGCGACCCGGCCCCCACGTTGGCGGCACCGGTGCGCGCCGCCACCGCATCGGCCGGCTTCGGCCCCTGGTCCGGCGAACTGCAGCGCCTGCTGTGGCTCGCGATCGGCAGCGGCATCGGCTGGCTCGCGAGCCGCGTGTTCTGAGCCAGGAAAGCCCGCGATGAAAGCCCCCGCCTTCTCCTACCTGCGCGCGCAGAGCCTGGCCCAGACCTCGGCCCTGCTGCGCGAGCACGGCGACGCGGCCCGCGTGCTGGCCGGCGGCCAGACCCTGCTGGCCACGCTCAACATGCGGCTGTCGAAGCCGCAACTGCTGATCGACATCGCCGCCCTGCCCGAGCTGCGCGGCATCGAACTGCGCGGCGACTTCCTGCGCATCGGCGCGCTGGTGCGACACGTCGACATCGAATGCTCGGAACTGATCGCGCAGCGGCTGCCGCTGCTGTCGCAGGCCGCGCCGCACGTGGCGCATGCGGCGATCCGCAACCGCGGCACGCTCGGCGGCTCGATCGCCTTCGCCGATCCCGCGGCCGAATGGCCGGCCTGCGCGCTCGCGGCCGATGCCGAGCTGATCGTGAGCGACGGCCAGCGCGAGCGCCGCGTGATGGCCGGCGACTTCTTCATCGACCTCTACCAGACCGACCTGCGCGCGCACGAGGTGCTGGTGGCGCTCGAGTTCCCGCTGCCGGGCCCGGCGCGCCGCTTCGCCTTCGCCGAGTTGGCGCGGCGCCACGGCGACTACGCCATCGTGGGCATCGCGCTGGCCGCCGACGTGCACGAGGGCCGGCTGTCCGACCTGCGCATCGCCTTCTTCGGCATGGGCAACACGCCGATGCGCGCGCTCGGCGCCGAGACCCGGCTGGCCGGCACCCAGGCCGACGAAGGCACGCTCGAGGCCGCCGTGCTGAGCCTCGACGAGGACATGCAGCCCGATGCCGACCTGCACAGCAGCGCCGCGGCCAAGCGCCACCTGGCCGGCGTGCTGCTGCGGCGCGCGGTCGAGCGCGTGCTGCAACCGGAGACCGCCCAGTGATGGACACCACCGACACCCACGACCTCCAGCTCGCGGTGCGCATCGAGGTCAACGGCGAGGTGCACGCCTGCCGCGTGGAGCCGCGCCAGCACCTGGTCGACTGGCTGCGCGACGAGCTCGGCCTCAAGGGCACGCGCGTGGGCTGCGAGCACGGCGTGTGCGGCGCCTGCACGGTGCTGATCGACGGCGAGATCGCGCGCGGCTGCCTGGTGCTCGCGGTGCAGGCCGACGGCCGGCGCATCGAGACCATCGAGGGCCTGTCCGACGCCGGCACGCTCGCCGACCTGCAGCGCAGCTTCTCGGCGCGCAATGCCGCGCAGTGCGGCGCCTGCACCTCGGGCATGCTGCTGACCGCGCACGCGCTGCTCGAACGCACGCCCTGCCCGGGCCGCGACACGATCCGCGAACAGATCTCGGGCAACTACTGCCGCTGCACGGGCTACCACGCGATCGTCGACGCGATCGCGCTGGCCGGGCAGGAACGGCAGGCGCGCTGCGGCGGCTGTACCGGCCCCGCGGGGAGCGCGGCATGAACGACCTCACCCTCCCCGCACCGGTGCGCGAGATCGAGGCGCAGCGCTACATCGGCCAGTCGGTCGAGCGGCCCAACATGCAGCGGCTCACCCAGGGCCGCGCGAACTACGTCGACGACCTCGAGCTGCCGCGCATGCTGCACGTGGTCTACCTGCGCAGCCCGCACGCGCATGCGCGCATCGTGCGCATCGATGCCGAGGCGGCGCGCCGCATGCCGGGCATCGCGGCCATCGTCGACGGCCGCCAGCTCGCGGCGGTCTGCGCGCCCTGGGTCGGCACGCTCAAGCACCTGGCGGGCATGCGCTCGCCGCCGCAGCATGCGCTGGCGATCGAGCGCGCCACCTGGCAGGGCGAGGCGGTGCTCGCCATCCTCGGCCGCACCCGGGCGCTGGCCGAGGACGCGCTCGACGCGGTCCAGGTCGAATGGGAGCCGCTGCCCGCCGCGGTGCACATGGACACCGCGCTCGATGCCGCCACGCCGGTGATCCATCCCGAGCTCGGCAGCAACCTGTGCTTCCACCGCGAGATCGACACCGGCGGCGTGGAGGCGGTGTTCGAGGGCGCCGACGTGGTGGTCGAGGACGAGTTCCGCTTCGGCCGCCACACCGGCGTGACGCTGGAGCCGCGCGCCGTGCTGGCCGACTTCACGCCCACCGGCCGGCGCCTCGTGGTGCACCACTCGCACCAGGCGCCGCACATGATGGCCGACCTCTATGCGCGCCAGCTCGGCCTGCAGGAGGCCGACGTGCGCGTGGTCTGCCGCGACGTCGGCGGTTCCTTCGGCATCAAGGTGCATGCCTATGCCGACGACTTCGCGACGGTGGCGCTGTCGGTGCTGCTGGGGCGGCCCGTCAAGTTCGTCGCCGACCGGCTCGAGTCCTTCGTCACCGACGTGCATGCGCGCGAGCACCGCGTGAAGGCACGGCTCGCGCTGGCGCGCGACGGCCGCATGCTGGCGTTCCAGATCGACGACCTCACGGGCATCGGCCCGTTCTCGATGTTCCCGCGCACCAGCGCGATCGAGGGCAACCAGGTCATCAACATCACGGGCGGCCCCTACAAGCATGCGCACTACAAGGCCACGCTCGATGTCGCCTTCCTCAACAAGGTGCAGACCAGCCAGTACCGCGGCGTCGGCCATCCGATCGCCTGCACCGTGACGGAGGGGCTGGTCGATCTCGCCGCCGCAAAGCTGGGCATCGACCCGCTCGAACTGCGCCGCCGCAACGTGATGGAGGACGGCAGCTATCCGCGCCAGGGTGCCTCGGGCATCCTGCTCGAGGGGCTGTCGCACCAGGCCTGCCTGGACCGCATCGAGACGCTGATGGACTACGGCGCGCTGCGCCGCGAGCAGGCCGCGCTGCGCGAGCGCGGCGTGCACCGCGGCATCGGCCTGGCGGCGCTGATCGAGCTGACCAATCCCGGCCCGGCCTTCTACGGCGTGGGCGGCGCGCGCATCGCGGCGCAGGACGGCGCGACCGTGCGGCTCGATCCCACCGGCGTGGTGCACTGCGCCACCGGCGTGGGCGAACAGGGCCAGGGCACCGAGACCATCTTCGCGCAGATCGTGGCCGACACGCTGGGCCTGCCGATGGCCTCGGTGCGCGTGCTGACCGGCGACACCGCGGCCACGCCCTACGGCGGCGGCACCTGGGCCTCGCGCGGCGCGGGCATCGGCGGCGAGGCCGTGCTGCTCGCGAGCCGCGACCTGCGCCGCCACATCCTGGCGCTCGCGGCCGCGCACCTGAAGCGGCCGGCCGAGGGCCTGACGATCGCGCACGGCGAGGTGCGCTGCCTGGCCACGGGCGACACGCTGTCCGACCTGGCCGAGCTCGGCCGGCTCGCGCACTTCCGCCCCGACCTGCTGCCCGCGGGCTTCCAGCCCGAGCTGGTGGTCACGCGCCACTATGCGCAGCGCGACTATCCCTTCGTCTTCACCAACGGCGTGCAGGCCTCGTATGTCGAGGTCGACGTCGATACCGGCTTCGTGCGGCTGCTGCGCCACTGGGTGGTGGAGGACTGCGGGCGCGTGCTCAACCCGATGCTGGTCGACGAGCAGATCCGCGGCGCCGTGGTGCAGGGCATCGGCGGCGCCCTCTACGAGGAATGCCTCTACGACGACCACGGCCTGATGCGCAACGGCAGCATGGCCGACTACCTGGTGCCGATGGCCTTCGAGATGCCCGACATCGAGGTGGCCCACATCGAGACCCCCACGCGCACCTCGCAGCTCGGCGCCAAGGGCGCGGGCGAGGCCGGCACGGCGGGTGCGCCAGCCGCCGTGCTCAACGCGATCAACGACGCACTGCGGCCCTTCGGCGCCCACGTGTCGGAACAGCCCGTGACCCCCGAGAAAGTTCTGCGCGCCCTCGGGCGCATCTGATTTCCGGCCGCGCGGGCGCCCCCGGGCCCGCGCCTTCATCGCTTGCATTGACCCGAACGACAAGGAGACACGCCATGACCTCGCCCCTCGACCTTCCCTCCCCCTCGCTGCGCCGGCGCACCGTGCTGCAGGCCGCCGGCGGCGCCCTGCTGGCCTCGGGTGCCGCGCTGCCGCTGCGCGCGCTGGCGCAGAACGAACCGTTCCGCGTCGGCCTGCCGATCCCGCTGACCGGGCCCTTCGCGGCCGAGGCGCGCGCGGTGCAGCAAGGCGCCGAGCTCGCGGTCAAGGAATTCAACGCGGCCGGCGGCCGGCGCGCCGAGCTGCTGGTGCGCGACGACAAGCTCAACCCGCAGGAGGCCGTCACGCGCACGGTCGAGCTGATCGAGAAGGACCGCGCGCACTTCATCGTGGGCTCGGTGTCGGCAGCGGTGCAGCTGTCGGTCAACAACGCGACCAGGCAGCGCAAGATCATCTACAACTCGGTGAGCCAATCCGACTCGATCAACGAGGCCAAGGACTTCAGCAAGTACACCTTCCACGAATGCCTGAACCCGCACATGACCGCGGGCGCGGTGGCGCGCTACGCCTTCCCGAAGATGGGCAAGCGCGTGGTGTTCCTCACGGCCGACTACGCCTACGGCCACGAGATGTCGCGCGGCTTCCTCGCGGCCGGCAAGGCCTTCGGCATCGAGGTGCTGGCCGACATCCGCCATCCGCTGGGCCAGACCGATTTCTCGAGCTACTTCCCGCGCATCCTCGCGCTCAAGCCCGACGTGCTGGTGGTCTGCAACTTCGGCCGCGACCAGTCGATCGCCTTCCGCCAGGCCGGCGACTTCGGCGTCAAGCAGAAGTCGAAGATCATCGCGCCGCTCCTGATGCACTCGGGCCGCATGGTCGACGGCCACGAGGTGTATGCCGACATCATCGGCGGCACCGGCTACTACTGGGGCATGGAGGAGAGCACGCCCTCGGCGCGCGCCTTCAACACGGCGTTTCGCGCGGCCAACGGCGGCACCGCGCCGACCGACTACGCGGGCCTGGGCTATGCGGGCGTGCGCAACCTGCTGGCCGCGGCGAAGCAGGCCGGAAGCACCGACAGCGACCGCGTGGCCGAGGCGCTGCAGGCCCTCAGGAGCGACGCCTACAAGGGGCCGACCTACTACCGCGCCTGCGACCACCAGTCGGTGCAGTCGGTGCTGATCGTGGAATCGAAGCCCGCCGCGCAGGCCAAGGGCAAGGACGACATCTTCCGCATCGTCGCCACCGAGGCACCCGACGAGGCGCGCATGCGCAGCTGCGCCGAGCTGGGCCACGCCTGAGAGCCTCGCCGTGGAACTCTCCGTCTCCCTGCTGCTCCAGCAGCTCTTCGTGGGCCTGGCGCTCGGTGCCATCTACGTGCTGGTGGCCGTCGGCCTGTCGCTCATCTTCGGGCTGCTGGGCGTGGTCAACTTCGCGCACGGCGCCTTCTACATGCTGGGCGCCTACGTGGCGGTCTACGCCTACGGCCTCACCGGCAGCTTCTGGTGGTGCCTGCTGCTGGTGCCGCTCGCGGTCGGCCTGCTGGGGCTGGTGGCCGAACGCTGGCTGATCCGGCCGCTGTACGGCCGCGGCGTGGACTACCCGCTGCTGCTGACCTTCGGCCTGGCCTACGTGCTGGTCGACGGCGTGCGCATGGTCTGGGGCGTGCAGGGCGAGGCCTTCGCCACGCCCGAGGCGCTGCGCGGCGCGGTCGACCTGGGCTTCGGCGTGTTCCCGCTCTACCGGCTGTTCCTGCTCGGCCTGTGCGCGGCACTGCTGCTGGCGCTGTGGCTGTTCATCGAGAAGACGCGCCTGGGCCTGGTGATCCGCGCCGGTGCGCGCGACCCACTGGTGCTCAAGGTGCTGGGCATCGACGTGGGCCGCGTGTGGCTCCTGATCTTCGGCCTCGGCACCGCGCTCGCGGGCCTGGCCGGGCTGCTGGCGGCGCCGCTGCGCGGGGTGAATCCCGAGATGGGCGGCTCGGTGCTGATCGAGGCCTTCGTGGTCACCGTGATCGGCGGCATGGGTTCGCTGGTCGGCGCCATCGTGGCCGGCCTGCTGGTGGGCGTGGTGGTGGCGATGACCACGCTGTTCCAGCCCGAACTCGCCGAACTCGCCATCTTCGCGCTGATGGCCGCGGTGCTGATCCTGCGGCCCAACGGGCTGTTCGGCGCGCGCGACTGAAGGCGCGCCCTTCGCTTCCAACGCTTTCCAGACCATGTCCACCACCACTTCCTCCTCCCCGCCCCCGCTGCGCGCGCCGCGCGCCGAAGCCGCCGCGGCCCCGGGCGCGCGACGGCTGCGCGAGGCGGCCACGCGCCACCGCGTGCCGCTGAGCATCGCGGTGCTCGCGCTGTTCCCGCTGGTCGTTCCGTTCCACGCGATGGCGATCAACATCCTGCTGTTCGGCCTGTTCGCCGCGGGCTACAACCTGACCTTCGGCTACACCGGCAAGCTGTCGTTCGGCCACGCGGCCTTCTACGGCAGCGGTGCCTACGCCTGCGGCATCCTGATCGCCAGCCACGGCCTGCCCTGGCCGCTGGCCGTGGCGGCGGGCATCGCGCTCGGCGGGCTGGTGGCGCTGGCCATCGGCGCGCTCGCGATCCGCACGCGCGGCATCTACTTCGCGATGGTCACGCTGTCGCTCGCGCAGTGCGTGTACTTCGCGGCCTTCCACGCGACCTCGCTGACCGGCGGCGACAACGGCCTGCGCGGCGTGAACGTGCCCACGCTGCGCCTCGGCGGCTGGCAGGTCGACCTGCTGCAGCCGCTGAACCGCTACTACTTCATGCTCTGCTTCGTGGCGCTGGCCGTGTGGCTGCTGTCGCGCATCCTGCAGTCGCCGTTCGGCGCAGTGCTCGAGGCGGTGCGCGAGAACGAGCAGCGCGCCCGCGCCTCGGGCTTCGACGTGGAGCGCGCCAAGCTGCTGTCCTTCGTGATCTCGGGCCTGTTCTGCGGGCTGGCCGGCGCGCTGACGGCGATCAACCTCGCCACCGTGGGCATCGACACCCTGTCGTACCACACCTCGGGCCAGGTGATGATGGTCACGCTGCTCGGCGGCATGGGCACCTTCTTCGGGCCCTTCGTGGGCGCCGGCGTGTTCCTCGCGATGGAGCATGCGCTGACGGCCGTGACCGAGCGCTGGCAGCTGATCGTCGGGGTGATCTTCATCGCGCTGGTGCTGTTCTTCCCGAAGGGCATCTGGGGCACGCTGCTCGCGAGGATGGAACGATGACGACCACGCATCGGGACGCCATCCTCGAGACGCGCGGCCTCACCAAGCGCTTCGGCCAGTTCACCGCCAACGAGGACATCGGCGTGAGCTTCCCGCGCGGGCAGCTCACCGCGATCATCGGTCCCAACGGCGCGGGCAAGTCGACCTTCTTCAACATGGTCTCGGGCGCCTTCGCGCCGAGCGCGGGCGAGATCCGCTTCGACGGCCGCGACATCACCGGGCTGGCCCAGCACCGCTTCGCGCACCTGGGGATCGCCAAGTCGTTCCAGGTGACCAACCTGTTCCCCGAGCTCACGGTGCTGGAGAACGTGCGCGTGGCGGTGCAGGCGCTCGACAGCGGCTTCGACTGCTGGCGCCCGCGCGCCGCGCGCCGCGACTGGATCGAGAAGGCCGAGCGGCTGCTCGAGCGGGTGCAGCTGCAGGACAAGCGCGGCTTTCGCGCCGAGCGGCTCTCGCACGGCGAGCAGCGCGCGCTCGAGATCGCGGTGGCGCTGGCGAGCGACCCGAAGCTGCTGCTGCTCGACGAGCCCACGGCCGGCATGAGCCCCGAGGAGACGCGCTCGGTGATGGACCTGATCCTCGCGCTGGTGGCCGAGCGCACGGTGGCGCTGGTGGAGCACAAGATGAAACTGATCATGGGCGTGAGCGACCGCATCGTGGTGCTGCACCAGGGCCGCCTGCTGGCCCAGGGCAGCCCCGCGGAGATCCGCGCCAACGAGGACGTGCAGCGCGTCTACCTCGGCCATGGAGGGCAACACCGATGACCCCAACGCAACCGCCGCTGCTCGCGGTGCAGAAGCTCGAGGCCTGGTACGGCCGCAGCCACATCCTGCAAGGCATCGACCTCGAGGTGCACGCGGGCGAGATCGTCTGCCTGATCGGGCGCAACGGCGCGGGCAAGACCACGATCATGCGCAGCATCATGGGCCTGATGGGCCGCACGCGCGGCAGCGTGCTGTTCGACGGCGTGTCGCTGCTGGGCCTGCCGCCGCACCGGCGCTTCCACCAGGGGCTGGCCTACGTGTTCGAGGAGCGCCGCATCGTGCCCGGGCTCACGGTGCTCGAGAACCTGCGCCTGGGCATCCTGGCCTCGGGCCGGCGCGCGCGCGAGCAGGAACTGATCGACGAGGTGGCGCAGACCTTCCCGCGCCTCAAGGAGCGGCTCGCGCAGGTGGCGGTCACGATGTCGGGCGGCGAGCAGCAGATGCTGGCGATCGCGCGCGCGATGGTGGCGCACCCCAAGCTGGTGATGCTCGACGAGCCCAGCGAGGGGATCATGCCGGTGCTGGTGGACGAGATGTTCGCGCTGTTCGCGGCCTGGAAGCGCGCCGGCAAGACGCTGCTGCTGGTGGAGCAGAACGTCGAACTGGCGCTGTCGATCGCGGACCGCGCCTACATCGTCGACCAGGGCTGCATCGCGCACCACGCGGGCGCGGCCGAGCTGCTGGCCGACCGCGAGATCCAGGAGCGCTACTGCTCGGTGTAGCGCGCCCGGACCTCGGCTCAGGCGCCGTCGACCACCGGGTTCGACAGCAGGCCCACGCCCTCGATCTCGACCTCGCAGACGTCGCCGGCCTTCATGAAGACCTGCGGCTTGCGCGCCAGGCCCACGCCCGAGGGCGTGCCCGCGATGATGATGTCGCCGGGCTGCAGCGCGAAGGGCTCGGAGCACACCGACACCAGCGTCGCCACGTCGAAGATCATGTCGCGCGTGTTGGCGTCCTGCAGCACCTGGCCGTTGAGCCGGGTCTGCAGCTTGAGGCCGGCGGCGCCCGCGGGCAGCTCGTCGGCGGTCACGAACTCGGGGCCGAACGAGCCCGAGCGGTCGAAGTTCTTGCCCATCATCCATTGCGCCGACTTGAACTGGTAGTCGCGGATCGAGCCGTCGTTGAACACCGAGTAGCCGGCCACGTGGTCGAGCGCCTGGTCCTTGCCGATGTAGCGGCCGGCCTTGCCGATCACGATGACCAGCTCGCCCTCGTAGTCGAACTGGGTCGAGACGTGCGGGCGCTCGAGCGCCTTGCCGTGGCCCACCCACGAAGAGGCGAAGCGGTGGAACAGCACGGGGTAGGTCGGCGGGTCGAACTTGCTCTCGGCCGCATGGTCGATGTAGTTGAGGCCGACCGCGATCGCCTTGGCGGGCGACTGCACGGGCGGCAGCCAGTCGAGGCCGGCCAGCGGCAGCCGGCTGCGCGCGCTCTCGCCGGCGCGGCGCGCGGCGGCCAGGCCCTCGGGGCCGGCGCGCAGCAGCTCGTCGAGCGTGGCGGGCAGGCCTTCGGCGCTGAGGTTCACGACTTCGTCGCCAAGACGAAGACCGAGGGCGGGCTTGCCGCTGCTTTGAAAGGCCAGGAGGCGCATGGGAGTTCCTTGTGGTGGGTGAAAGAGGAAGAGAAACGCGAAACGATCAGGCGGCGGGATCGGCGGCCGGCGGCACGGGCTCGATCTCGAAGTTGGTGACGAAGTCCTCGGGCACGCGCGGGCCCCAGGCATAGAAGGAGTCTTCGGGCGGATGGTCGGCGGCGGGCCAGTCGAAGTCGCCGGGCACGAAGTCGATGTCGTACGAATATTCCGAATAGCTGCCCCAGGGATCGCGCACGTAGTGGAAGTAGTTCGAGCCCAGCACGTGGCGCCCCACGCCCCAGCCGCGCACATGGCCGGCGGCCAGCATCTGCTCCATGCCGCGGCCGACCTCGTCGATGTCGGCCACGTCCCAGCTCAGGTGGTGCAGCCCGGGCCCGCCCGACTTGGCCATCGCGACCAGGTGGTGGTCGCTGCCGTGCACGCCGTGCATGAACACGATCAGGTCGCCCGAGCGGTCGGAGACGCGCAGGCCCAGCGCCTCCTCGAAGAAACGCACCGCCTCGGGCACCTTCGCGCTGAACAGCAGCACGTGCGAGAGCCGGCGCGGGTGCACCTTCGGGATGCGCGCGCGGTTGAGCGACGCGCCGACGCCCGGCGGCGGACGCGGCGCGAGCACCCGCTCGCCCGCGGCCTCGGGCGAGCTCTTGGCCGCCACCACGACCTGCACCGGGAAGCCGTCGGGATGCAACAGCCAGAGACCGGCCTCGCCGCCCTGCCCCGCGCTCAGCGGATGGGCCGCGCAGCGCGGCAGGCCCAGCTGCTGCGCGCGCGCGGCGATGGCGTCGAAGTCCTCCGCGAAGCAGCCGAAGCGCAGGTACTGCAGCTTCTTGGGCTGGCCCGGCGCTTCGTGGAGCGAACCCCAGGCCTGCGGATGGCCGACGGTGTGGAGGTCGAGCCGGCCGCCATCGCGGCGCGGATCAAGGCCGAAGGCGGCATAGAAGCGCTCGGCCTCGGCGAGGTCGGGCACGGTGAACACGAAGCGGTCGAGCGAATGCACGGCCTGCAGCGCGGCGCGCGGCGGGTTCTTGACGGTGCGAAGCGAGGAAGCGGTCATGGCGGCTTGTCTCCGGTGGACGGGGGGATCCGTGGTTTCTTGTTCGAAAAATATATTATTTATTGAATCATAGATTTAAAAGCCTGCCAAGTATGATCTGAGCCGAAGCAACGCCACGGCGCGAAAGGACGCGATGAACGAGAAGACCAAGGGCATGAGCCAGACGCGGCTGGTGTTCACCCACCTGCGCGCCGCGATCGTCGGCGGCCGCCTGCTGCCCGACGCCAAGCTCAACATCGCCGCGCTGGCCGAGGAGCTCGACGTGAGCGCGGGCGCGGTGCGCGAGGGGCTGGCGATGCTCGAGGCCGAATCGCTGGTGGTGTCGGAGCCCGCGCGCGGCTTCCGGGTCAGCCCGATCTCCGAGCCCGAGCTCGAGGACCTGGTGCAGGCGCGCATCGAGATCGAGAAGCTCTGCCTGGCCGAGGCGATCCGCCATGGCGGCCTCGAATGGGAAGGCCGCGTGGTGTCGGCCCACCACCGGCTGTCGCGGCTGGCCGAACTGCAGCACGAGCTGCCGCAGACCCTGCTGAGCGAGGACTGGACCGCCGCCCATGCCGAGTTCCACCATGCGCTGGTGAGCGGCTGCCCCAACGGCTGGCTGTTGCGCATGCACCTGATGCTCTACCAGCAGAGCGAGCGCTACCGGCAGCTGTCGGCGCCGCTGGGCGGCGACCGGCGCGACGTGCGCGGCGAGCACCAGGCGCTGGTCGACGCGGTGCTCGGCAAGGACGTGCAGGCCGCGCAGGCGCTGATCACGGAGCATCTGCAGACCACGGGGCGCCTGCTGGTCGAGGGCCTGCGCGCGCAGGCGCCGAAGGCCGCGAAGCGCCGCGCATAGCTGCGCGGCAACGACGCGGCAACGACGCGACGATTACGCCGCCACATCACAGCTATATCGCGCGGCCCCTTCAACCGGCCCGCCCGGCATCGCAAGCTCGCTGCATCTTCAACAAAGCATGCAAGGAGCGACACGATGTTCGCGATGCAGTACTCGCACCGGCTGCCGGCCAGGCACGACATGGAAGCCATTCGCCGCCGCGCGGCGCAGCGCGGCCCGCTGTGGGACCACACCGAGGGCCTGGTGTTCAAGGCCTTCGTCGCGCAGGAACGCGGCCGGCACCGTGCGGTCGGCCACCTCTACGCCTCGGTCTACCTGTGGCGCGAGCCCGCGGCCGCGGCTTCGTTCCTGATGGGCGAGCGCTTTCAGAACGTGATCGACAGCTTCGGCCGGCCGCGCGTGGAGAGCTGGCTGCCGCTCGATGCGCGCGCCGGCGCGGCTCGCACAGAACGCGCGACCTGGCTGCGGCGCAGCGAGCGCGCGCTCGATGCCGATGCCGACCGCGCGGCGGTGTTCGCCGCGCAGGCCCGCGAGCCAGAGGCGGGCGTGGTCGCGACCTGGAGCGCGCTCGACCTGGCCGCCTGGCGGATCGTGCGCTTCACGCTGCTGACGGATGCGCCCGATGCGCCCGATGCAGGCGATGGCGACGCGATCTACGAAGTGCTGCACCTCGCGCAGCCGGGCCTGGAGACGCTGCCATGAGCACCGCCTTCGACCTGCTCGCGGGCCATCTGCTGGCCGTGCTCTCGAGCGCCGCCGTGCTGGCGATGGCCACCGCCGTGGCGGCCATCGCCCTGCGCGCGCTCAGCGCGTGAGCCTGCCGGCCGTCGCGCGCATCGCGTCCGACAGCGACTTCAGGGCGCACCGCGCCGGCGCATCGGAGACGCCCGCATGCAGCACCACGTCGCGCGCGGGCAGCGGCGGCAGGCCCAGCACCGGGCCGACCTCGATCGTGCCGGCCGGCGCCACGCGGCGCCCGAGCGCGGCCACCGCGAGTCCGGCCGAGACGGCCGCGCCCACCGTGAGGATGCCGCCGCCCACGAACACCTCGGACCACGGCACGCCGCCCTGCGCCAGCGCCGTGACGGCCATCTGCCGCACGCTGCAGGGCTCGGCCTGCGTCGCCAGCGGCAGCGGCTCGCCCGAGCGGTGGATGAAGTCGGGCGCGGCCATCCAGCCGAAGGGCTCCTCGAACAGCACCTCGCCGTCGAGCCGGCGGCTGTCGTGGCGCAGCACCAGCACGGCATCGAGCGTGCCGCGGTCGAAGGCCTCGAGCAGTTCGCGCGAGGTGGAGATGCGCACCTCCATCACCACGCCGGGCTCGGCCTGCTTCACGCGGCGCAGCAGCAGCGGCAGCTCGGCGCCGACGATGTGGTGGCTCAGGCCCACCACCAGCCTGCGGCGCGGCGCCGCGAAGGCATCGAGCGCGCCGCTGTGCGCGGCCAGCAGGTTGCGCGCGAAGGGCAGGAAGGCATCGCCCTCGGCCGACAGCCGCACGCGGCGCGGCGTGCGCTCGAGCAGCCGGCGGCCCAGCCCGTCCTCGAGCCGCTTGATGCGCAGGCTCACGGCCGACTGGGTGCCGTCGAGCGCCTCGGCCGCGCGCGTGAAGCTGCGCAGGTCGGCCACCAGCACGAAGGCCTGCACGGCCTCGATGTCGAGCGCCTTCATGGCGCGCGCCCGTCGAAGGCTGGGGGATCGGTGGGGACGATGGAAGGCGCGCTCATTTCGATGCGATCATTTCACAAGGCATTCGCCCGCGTGTTCCGGCGCGGCACATCGACCCTCCACAGAAAGAGACATCCCGTGTCCCTCGAAACCCACTCCCCCGTCAATGCGCCGCTGATCGGCGTGCCCGGCGGCCGCCAGCAGCTCGACACGCCGGCGCTTCTGATCGAGCTGAGCGCGATGACGCGCAACATCGAGCGCATGGCCGCCTTCGCGCGCTCGCGCGGCGTGGGCCTGCGGCCGCACGTGAAGACGCACAAGTCGGTGGCGATCGCGCGCATGCAGGTCGCGGCCGGCGCCATCGGCGTGAGCTGCGTGACGGTGGGCGAGGCCGAGGTGATGGTCGCGGGCGGCATCCCGGGCGTGCTGCTGACCTCGCCCGCGGTCACGCCGAGCAAGATCGCGCGCGTGCTCAAGCTCGCGCGCCAGGCCGGCCCCGGCGGACTGATGGTGGTGATCGACGATCCGCGCAATGCCGCCGAGCTCGCGCGCGCGGCCGCCGCCCTGCCCCATCCGCTCGACGTGCTGGTCGACTACGGCGCGGGCTACAACCGCACCGGCGCCGCCACCGAGGCCCAGGTGCTGGCGCTGGCCGCGGCGATCGCGGCCGAGCCGCGGCTGCGGCTGCGCGGACTGCAGGCCTATGCGGGCAACCTGCAGCACATCGTGGAGCGCGAACATCGCAGCGCCTCGGCCGCGGGCCTGCGCAGAACGGTGGCACAGATCGTGGCTGCGGCGGAGCGCCAGGGCATCCGCTTCGAGATCGTGACCGGCGCCGGCACCGGCACCCACGACCTCGATGCGCAGGGCGACGGTTTCACCGAGCTGCAGGCCGGCTCGTACGTGTTCATGGATGCCGAGTACGCGCAGGTGCTGGCCGGCAATGCGCCCGGCCAGGAGTTCGAGGTCTCGCTGTTCGTGCAGACCGCCGTGGTCAGCACGCAGGCGGCCGACTGGGTGACGGTGGACGGCGGCAGCAAGTGCTTCGCCACCGACAGCGGCGTGCCGCTGGTGGCGCGCGGCGCCGGCGCGGGCAGCCGCTATGCCTTCTTCGGCGACGAGCACGGCAAGCTGCTGGTGCCGGCCGACGAGCGCCCGGCGCTGGGCGCGCGTGTCGAGTTCGTGACGCCGCACTGCGACCCGACCGTGAACCTGCACGACGTCTACCACGTGGTCGAGGACGACACGCTGGTCGCCATCTGGCCGGTGGATGCGCGCGGGAAGCGCTGAAGAAGAAGAGGAAGAAGGCCGCTCAGACGCGCGGCAAGGCGGCCAGGTAGGTCGACACCACGATCGCGGCCGCGCGGTCGAGCTGCAGGATGTCGGCCACGTCGAAGGCATGCGGCGCGGTGCGCCCGGTGGCGCCCAGCGGCTTGCGGATCTCGACCAGCACCTCGGCCGCGAGCTCGCGATCGCTGCGCGGACGGCCGTCGGCATGCATCACCCAGGCATCGACGTCGTCCATCGCGATGGTGCGGAACACACCCACGATCGGGACGTACTTGTAGCGATCCTCGCCCACCAGGATGGGGACGTTGAGGTTGCAGAAAAACGTGGTCGTCGACATGCAGGATCGCTGCCGCGTGGCAAAGCTTTTAATTGTTGATGAGTGTGATGCGAAGGATTTCCCATGGCGGCAGAGCTCACGACACCCGGCCGTGACCTTCTGCACACAAACCGTCCCAAACAGTGCCGTCGCATTCAAAACGAATACTTACATTTTACATGTTCGTAAATCTTTGTGTCGCAAAGGCGTCCATTTGTTACTTAATTCATTCGTAAAGATGTGACGCATGCACGTTCATGGCGTTGTCATCCCGCGCGACGACGAGCCGGCGCGGCCGCGCCGCCATGGGCCGGCCTCGGCATGTACCTGCAATGACGATGCGTACGGAAGGGCTCGACGGCGCCGCGCGAGGCGGACGTGCGCTGTCGGCGCCTGAGCCCGGCGCCGCTCAGTCGGGCGCGGTGAAACGCGGCGCGCGCCGCTCGATGTTGGCGCGCACCGCCTCGACCTGGTTCGGGCTGCCGATCAGCGCCTGCTGCTCCACCGACTCGGCGATCAAGAGCTCGGCCGCGCTGTGCGCCAGCGAGGCATTGAGCAGCCGCTTGCCGGCGCGGATCGCATCGGGGCTCTTGCCGGCGATCTCGTGCGCCATCGCGAGCGCCTCGGCCAGCGGATCGGCCGCGAGGCGCGTGGCGAAACCGAGCTGCAGCGCCTCCTCGCCCGAGAACACGCGGCCGGTGTAGGTGAGCTCGCGCACCACGTCGCTGCGCGCCAGTTCGCGCATCAGCACCATGCCGCCCATGTCGGGCACCAGGCCCCACTTGATCTCCATCACCGACAGCCTGGTGTCGGGCGCGACGATGCGGATGTCCGCGCCCAGCGCCACCTGCAGGCCGCCGCCGAAGGCCACGCCGTGCACCGCGGCGATCACCGGCACCGGCACCTCGCGCCACACCATCGCGACCTGCTGCGCGGCATTCGCGAGGCCGTGCGTGCGTGCCACCAGCCCGGCGCCGCCGGCCGACTGGCCCAGCACCTCGCCGGCCGCGCCCTGCTCCATGCGCTGGAACGAGGCCATGTCCAGCCCCGCGCAGAAGGCCTTGCCGCGCCCGGCGATCACCACCGCGCGCACCGTGGCGTCGGCGCGCAGCGCTTCGCCGGCGGCGATCAGCGCATCGAACATCGCGGGGTCGAGCGCGTTCATCTTGTCGGCGCGGTCCAGCTGCAGTTCCACCACGCCGTCGGGGTGGCGGATCGTTTCGATGCGTTCGGTCATGCGGTGTGTCTCCTGGGGTCGTGGGCAAAGTATCGCGCGCCGCGGTGCTCGGCGATGATGGCGGCTGTCGCCGACCCAACACCCGAACCGCCGTCCATGTCCCTCGACCGCCGCCGCTTCCTGCAATCGGGCACCGCCGCCGTGGTGGCGCTGCTGGCCCAGCACCCTGCGGGGGCCACCAAGCCCACGGTGTCCATCGAAGGCGGAGAAGCACTGGGCTTCACGGCCGTGTCGGCCTCGCTGCGCGACGCGGTCGTGGTGCCGCCCGAGTACGAATGGCAGCTGCTCTACCCCTGGGGCACGCCCACCGGCATCGCGGGCCAGCCGATGCCCGCCTTCGCGCCCGACGGCGGCAACAGCGCCGCCGACCAGGCGCTGCAGGCCGGCATGCATCACGACGGCATGCATTTCTTTCCGCTCGCCACGCCCGGGCGCGCGCTGCTCGTGATGAACCACGAGTACACCGACGAGCAGTTGCTGCATGCCGACGGCGCGAAGGAATGGAACGCGCAGAAGGTGCGCAAGTCGCTGCATGCAATGGGCGTGTCGGTGATCGAGATCGCGCGCACGCCCGAGGGCGGCTGGCGCCAGGTGCTGCCCTCGCCCTATGCCCGCCGCGTGCACGGCAACACGCCGATGCGCATCGCCGGCCCGGCCGCGGGTTCGCCGCGCCTGCGCACCGCGCTCGATCCGGCCGGCACCGAGGTGCTAGGCACCTTCGCCAACTGCGCGATGGGCGTCACGCCCTGGGGCACCTACCTGACCTGCGAGGAGAACTTCCACGGCTACTTCGGCGGCCCGAAGGAGGCGGCCAAGGAGGCCACGCCCGCGCAGCGCCGCTACGGCACGGTGGCGGGCTCGCAGTGGGTCGAGTACTGGCGCTTCGACGAGCGCTTCGACCTGAGCCGCCATCCCAACGAGCCGCACCGCTTCGGCTGGGTGGTCGAGATCGATCCCTTCGACCCCGCCGCGAAGCCCGTCAAGCGCACCGCGCTGGGCCGCAAGCGCCAGGAGAGCGCGACCTGCACCGTGACCAGGGACGGCCGCGTGGCGGTCTACATGGGCGATGACGCGCGCTTCGAATACATCTACAAGTACCTGAGCACCGACCGCATCGCGCCCGCCGGCGAGGGCTCGCGCGCGGCGGCCAATGCGCGGCTGCTCGACGAGGGCACGCTGTACGTCGCGCGCTTCGACGCCGACGGCCGCGGCCGCTGGATCGAGCTCGTGCACGGCCGCCACGGGCTCGATGCCACGGCCGGCTTCGCCGACCAGGCGGAGGTGCTGGTCCATGCGCGGCTCGCGGCCGACGTGGTGGGCGGCACGAAGATGGACCGCCCCGAGTGGATCGCGATCAGCCCCGGCGGTGAGGTCTACGTCACGCTCACCAACAACAGCCAGCGCGGCGACCTCGGCAAGCCCGGCCCCGATGCCGCGAACCCGCGCGCAGACAACCTGTTCGGCGGCATCCTGCGCTGGCGCGAGGACGACGGCGACGCGGCGAGCGCGGGCTTCGCCTGGGAGCATTTCGTGCTCGCGGGCGACACCGCGCAGCCCGGCAGCGGCGCGCGCTACCCGAGCGCCGATGCCGACCTGTTCGGCAGCCCCGACGGCCTGCACTTCGACAGCGGCGGCCTGCTGTGGATCCAGACCGACATGAGCGGCCAGCTGATCGGCAAGCCGCCCTATACCGCCCTGGGCAACAACCAGATGCTGGTGGCCGACCCGGCCACGGGCCGCATCAAGCGCTTCCTGACCGGACCCAGCGGCTGCGAGATCACGGGCTGCGTGGTCGCGCCCGACCGCCGCGCGCTGTTCGTCAACGTCCAGCATCCGGGCGAGTCGCGCGACGACGGCAGCGCCACCCACAACAGCGCCTGGCCCGACGGCACCGCACCGGGCAGCGCGCGGCCGCGCTCGGCCACGCTGGTGATCCGGCGGCGCGACGGCGGCATCGTCGGTACCTAGAGGAGACCACCCATGAGCATCCGCATCGTTCGACTCGGCACGCCGCGCAGCCCCGGCGAAGGCCTGCGCGTGGGCACCGTGCGGCGTCCGCCGCGCGGTGTGCCCAAGAGCGAATTCGCGTCGCAGGACTGGTACGACGTCTGGTACCCGAACCTCGCGCCCTCGACCGAGACCATGAAGCTGGGCCAGGCCGCGCAGACGCCGGCCGAGTGGAATGTGTTCATGCGCAAGTACAAGGCCGAGATGGCCGAGGCCGACGCGAGCCGCAGCCTCGACCTGCTCGCGGCGCTTTCGCACCAGACCGCGCTGGCCGTAGGCTGCTACTGCGAGGACGAGTCGCGCTGCCACCGCTCGCTGCTGCGCGGCCTGCTGGCCGAGCGCGGCGCCGACATCGCGGCCTGATCAGAGCTGCGGCAGCGCCGCGAACACCGGCAGGGCCTCGGCGCGCGCGGCATGGGCCGCGAGCGCCGGACAACGGGCCGGCACCACCAGCTCGGGCAGCATCAGCTGCGTGAACGACCAGGCGACGGCCGCCGACACGGCGTCCTGCGTCAGCGCCGTTTCTTCGGCGGTCCACGGCGCCACCGCCACCTCGCGCTCGAGTTCGTCATAGGCCGCCAGCAATTGCCCCAGCACCCGGTCCACCCAGGGCTGGTGCAGCTTCTCGGCCGGGCGCAGGTTGCGCTCGTAGACGATCTGCACCGTCTTCTCGCAGGCCGCGAGCGCGAGCCCGGTGAGGCGCAGCGCGCGCAGCCGCGCCGCCGCTTCGGCCGGCCACAGGCTGCGGCCGGCGAGGAACTCGGCGTACTCGACGATCAGGGTCGAATCCATCAGCACCGCGCCGTCGTCGAGCACCAGCGTCGGCGCCTTGACCACCGGGTTGATCGCGCGGAACTGCTCGAAGGTGCTGAACACCGAGAGCGAGCGGTGTTCGAAGGGAATGCCCAGCAGCCGCAGCGAGACGGCGGTGCGGCGCACATAGGGCGAGTCGAGCATGCCGACGAGTTGCATCGAGGGGTCCTCCTTCTTGTCTTGAACGAAGCCACGACCTTAGCGGCGCCTGCGCGCGCGGGCCACGGGCATTCATCGAAAATCGGCGCTCCCGGCCGATGGACCATCGGCGAACCCTTCCGCTCATCGCGCATGGACATCGACAAGAAAGACCGCCTGATCCTCGAAGCCCTGCAGGCCGACGCGCGCCAAAGCCTCGCGGCGCTGGGCAAGCGCATCGGCCTGTCGCAGCCGGCCATGAGCGAGCGCGTGCGCAAGCTCGAGGACGCGGGCGTGATCGAGGGCTACGGCGCGCGCGTCAACCTGCGCGCGCTCGGCGTGGGGCTGCAGGCCATCATCCGCATCGACACCACGCATGCGGGCATCGCGCGCTACCTGAAGCTGTTCGAGCAGATGCCCGAGGTGCTGAGCGCCGACCGCGTGACCGGCGAGGACTGCTTCATCGTGCGCTGCGCGATCGCCGAGCCGGCCGACCTCGAGCGCGTGGTGGACGCGCTCGCGGTCGACGGCGCGGTCACCACCTCGCTGGTGCTGTCGAGCCCCGTGAACAAGCACGTCACCGTGCACGCGGCGAAGCCGCCGAGGAAGTAGCGCGCAGGCTCAGCGCTGCGTCTTGTCCTTCTGGTTCTGCGCCTCGATGCGCTCGCGCGCGGCCAGCCAGTCGCCGTCGCTCCACTGGCGCAGCTCGTAGAAGTTGCCGCCGTTGGCCAGCGCGTTGGCGCCGTCCATCATGATGCTCTGGCCCGTGAGCCAGTCGCACTGGCCCGGCGACATCAGGAAGGCCGCGAGGTTCTGCAGCTCGCTCATGCGGCCGGTGCGCGCCATCGGGCTCATCGCGATGGTGCGCGCGCCGGGCTCCTCGCCGGGGTTCAGGCGCTTGCTCATGCCCTCGGTCGGGATCTCGCCCGGGCCCACGGCATTGAGCCGCACGCCGTAGCGCGCCCACTCCACCGCGAGCGACTTGGTCATCACCTCGATGCCGGCCTTGCTCATCGCCGAGGGCACCACGTAGGGGCTGCCGTTGTCGACCCAGGTCACGATGATGCTCATCACGCTGCGGAAGGCATCGCCGGCCTTCCACTGGCCCGACTTGGCCTCGGCCACCCAGCGCTTGCCCACGGCCTGCGTGACGTAGAAGCTGCCGTGGAAGACGATGTTCGCGATCGCGTCGAAGGCGCGCGGCGAGAGGCTCTCGGTCGGCGAGACGAAGTTGCCGGCCGCGTTGTTCACCAGGCCGGTGAGGCCGCCGCTCTGCCAGAGGCTCTCGACCATCTCGTCCACGCTCTGGGCAACGCGGATGTCGACGCCGAAGGTGTCGATGCGCCGTTCGGGAAACTGCTGGCGCCATTCGGCCGCGGTCTCCTCGCAGACCGACTGGCGCCGGCCGCAGATCGCGATGTCGGCGCCCAGGCCGAGGAAGCGCTCGGCCATCGCGCGGCCGAGCCCGGTGCCGCCGCCGGTCACGAGGATGCGCTGGCCGCTCATGAGGGAAGGTTGGAACATGCGTCGTCTCCTGGAGGTTTGCCTGACGGCGGCCATGCTACGCGCGGCGGGCGCCGCGCGCATCGGGGGCCGGGTCGCGGGCGCGACGCGGGGCTGGGGCGAGAATGGCGCCATGCCCGACTCCATCGACGCCTCCTCGCAGCCGCTCGCCGGCGTGCGCATCCTGAGCCTCGCGCTCAACCTGCCCGGCCCGGCCGCGCTGCTGCGCTGCCGCCGCATGGGCGCCGATTGCCTGAAGCTCGAGCCGCCCGCGGGCGACCCGATGGCGCTCTACAACCAGGCGGCCTATGCCGCGCTGCACGAGGGCATCGCCATCGAGACGGCCGACCTCAAGAGCGAGGCCGGCCAGCGCGCGCTGCACGAGGCGCTCGCGCGCACCGACGTGCTGCTGACCTCGTTCCGTCCCTCGGCGCTGGCCAAGCTCGGGCTGGACTGGAACGCGCTGCATGCGCGCCATCCGGCGCTGTCGCAGGTGGCGATCGTCGGCGCCCACGGCGAGCGCGCCGAGGAGCCAGGCCACGACCTGACCTACCTCGCCGAGAGCGGCCTGGTCACCGGCACTGCGCTGCCGGCCACGCTGTTCGCCGACATGGGCGGCGCGTTGCTCGCGAGCGAGGCGGTGCTCAAGGCCCTGCTGCTGCGCGCGCGCGGCGCCACGGCCGAGGGCGTGTACCTCGAGGTCGCGCTCAATGTCTCGGCCGACTGGCTCGCGCTGCCGCGCACCTGGGGCCTGACGCAGCCGCAGGGCGCGGTCGGCGGCGCGCATGCGGGCTACCGCGTCTATCCCTGCGCCAACGGCCGCGTGGCGGTGGCCGCGCTCGAGCCGCATTTCGCCGCCCGGCTGTGCGAGGCCGCGGGCCTGGCCTCGCGCGACATGATGGCGCCGGCCACGCATGAGGGCGTGGCGGCCTGGATCGCACAGCGCAGCCGCGCCGAACTCGAGGCGATGGCGCGCGAGCGCGACGTGCCGCTGCTCACGCTGGCGGACTGAAGCCCGCAGGGCCGGCGGACCTCAGAGCTTGATGCCCGCCGCCTTCACCGTCGGCCCGAGCACCGCCACCTGCTCCTTCACGATGCCCTCGAAGCGGGCCGTCGTCTCGGGCTTGGCGACGATGCCCAGCTCGATCAGCTTCTTCTGCACCTCGGCCATGGCCAGCACCTCGTTGCAGGCGGCGTGGAGGCGCGCCACCACCTCGGGCGGCAGCTTCGCGGGACCGCTGAGGCCGAAGAAGTTCTCGAGCACCAGCTTGGGCTGCCCGACTTCGGCAATGGCCGGCACCTCGGGCATCAGCGGCGAGCGCGCGCTGCCCGTGACCGCCAGCGGCACCAGCTGGCCGCTCTTGAAGTACGGCACGTAGGCGGTGATCACGTCGATCCCCACGGGAATGGTGTTGGCGATCAGGTCGGTGGTCATCGGCGCGCCGCCGCGATAGGGCACATGCTCCAGGTGCAGCCCGGTCACGCGGCGGATCAACTCGCCGTGGATATGGCCGATCGAGCCTGGGCCACCCGAGCCGAAGTCCAGCCGCCCGTCCTTGCGCGCGCGGGCTTCGAGGTCGGCGAAGCTCGCGATGCCCGAGCCCTTGCTGGCCATCACCACCAGCGGCGCCGAGCCCAGCGCGGCGATGTGGCTGAAGGCCGCGACCGGGTCGTAGGGCTGCTTGTCGAGCGTGAACGGGCCGAGCGCGATCGGCGTGGTGTTCGCGAGCATCAGCGTGTAGCCGTCGGGCGCCGCGGCCGCCACCTGGGCGCCGCCGATGGTGCCGCCCGCGCCGGGCTTGTTGTCGATCACCACCGCCTGTCCGAGCCGGCGCGCGAGCTGCTCGCCCATCACGCGCGCCAGGATGTCGCTCGAGCCGCCCGGCGGGAAGGTCACGACGATCCTGATCGGCCGGTCGGGCCACTGCGCGAAGGCCGGCAGCGCGAGCGCGGCGGCGCCGGCCGCCAGCAGCTGCAGTGCGCCGCGGCGCGTGGGACGGACGAGGGAGGGGGCGGTGGAAGTCATGGCGCGGTCCAGCAAGAGCAATGCCCGCACTCTAGGAACGCGCCCATGGCACGCCAATCGCTAGCGCCTTATGCGCGGCATAGCAAAGCGCCGGGCCTGCACGATGGCCTGGCACCAAAGCTGTGCAGCGCCCTTCCCTCCATGTCCCGCGCCAACGATCCTTTCGACACCTACCTGCTGCGCGTCTTCGCCGTGCTGCTGGCCGAGCGCAGCGTCTCGCGCGCCGCCACCCGCCTCAACCAGTCGCAGCCGGCCGTGAGCACCGCGCTCAAGCGGCTGCGCGAGATCTTCGGCGACCCGTTGCTGGTGAAGGACAAGCAGCGCATGGTGCCGACCGAGCGCGCGCTGCGGCTCGAAGCCTCGGTGCGCGTGGTGCTCGGCGAGATCGACGCCCTGCTCGCGCCGGCCGACAGCTTCGATCCCGCGACCACGCGGCTGACCTTCCATCTCGGCACGCCCGACTACCTGGCGCCGCCGCTGATGGCCGCGGTGGTGCAGTACCTGCGCGGCACCGCGCCGGGCGCGCGCCTGTTCATGCATCCGCTCGGGCCCGAGTTCGATGTCGAGGCCGCGCTGGCCGACGGTTCGCTCGACGTGGTGGTCGGCAACTGGCCGCAGCCGCCCGAGCACCTGCACACCACCTTGCTGATGGAGGACGAGATCGTCTGCCTGGTCGACCGCGACCACCCGGGCGCGCAGGGCCTCGCGTTGAGCGACTACCTGCACGGCGCCCACGTGGTGCCGCAGCTCTACAGCACCCTGCAGCGCGGCGTGGTCGAGAGCCACCTCGCCACGCTGCGCCTGGCGCGCACGCCGACCGTGACGGTGCCCTACTTCTCGATGGCGCCGCAGCTCCTGCCCGGCACCGACCTGATCTTCACCACCAGCCGGCACTTCGCGCAGCACTACGCCGCGCTGCTGCCGCTGGCGATCGTGCCGGCGCCGCTCGACTTTCCGCCGATGCGCTTCTACCAGCTCTGGCATGCGCGCCACCAGCGCGCGCCGGGCCACGTGTGGTTCCGCTCGCTGCTGTCGGCCGTGATGCGCACGGCCGGCGCCACGCGGCATCTGCGGATGCCGCCGGCGAAGGCCGCCGCGGCACCGCTGACCCTGGACCGGACCTGAGCGGCCGCGTCAGCGGCCCAGCCCTTCGCGCTGCCGGTCCTCGCGCTTGAGCGCGAGGTAGGTGTCGAGGTCGATCTCGTGCAGCTGGCGCGGGAACTGCTCGGCGGCCGCGAACCAGTGGCGCTGCCGCTGCTCGGACTGGCCCTTGGCCTCGGCCGCGAGGTAGGCATCGAGCGTGAGGAAGTAGCGCATCGCATTGCGCTCCACCAGCCCGCGCATGCCGCGGATGTACTCGGGCTTGCCGTCGGGCGTCTGCCCCACCACCGTGAAGCCGACCTTGTCGCGCCCGAAGGTCGCGAGGTAGGCCTGGGTGGCGAGCTTCACCATCAGGCTGTGGTCGTAGCTGTAGCTGAAGTGCAGGAAGCTCTTGTGCTCGTCGAGCGCCACCGCCTCCAAGGTGACGTGGTAGTTGCTGGTGCCGAACGGGCCGCTGGCGGCCGACAGGTCGATCATCAGGTGCTCGGGCGTCGCGCTCGCCACGCGGTAGGCGAAGGGCAGCTCGAAGGCCTGGTCGACCGGCTTGTCGTAGCGCCGCACCACGTAGAGCGTGAGCGTCTCGCGGCCCGGCGCGCCGCTCACGCGGCAGCGCCGGTTGTTGACGTGCAGCAGCATCAGCTCGCACCAGTTGGCCGAGCCCTTGAGCGCGCTGCCGACCTCCGACAGCGGATGCTCCACCACCGCGTAGACGTCGCCCTGCAGCCCGTCGGGCGTCTCGATCGAATCGAGCTGCACCGGGCGGCCGAAGCTGCTGCGCTCGAGCTTGTCCTTGATCTGCTTGTGCCGGGCACGCAGCGCCTGCGCGGGCGCTTCGCCGGCTGCCGGCTCGCTGGCCGTGGGCGCGGCGCCGGCCTGGAGACTGCCCGCCAGGAGCCAGCCGCACAGGGCGGCGCCGCAGGCACGCCACAGGTGCCGCGCTGGCGAGAACATGCCGGGGCCCGGCCGGTAGAACGAAATGCTCATCGGACCACACCATACAACGGCGCGGCCTTTCGCGTGCTCGGGCGCTTCCCGCGCCCTTGCCCCGTGCGCGCCGGCGCGGACGCACCCACAATCGCGCCGAGCGCCTCCCGCTCGCCAAGGAAGACACCATGCCCCTCGTCCGCATCGACCTCCCCGACACCGCTCCCGAGACGCTCGGTCCGGCCATCGGCGATCTCATCTACCAGGTCATGACCGAGACCATCAACGTCCCCAAGGACGACAAGTTCCAGGTCATCGCGCGCCATCCGCCGGGGCAGCTCGTGCATCCGCGCAGCTACCTGGGCATCGAGTATTCGGCGCGCTTCGTGCTGATCCAGATCACGCTGAACCAGGGCCGCAGCATCGAGATGAAGAAAGCCTTCTACCGGGGCGTGGCCGACGGGCTGCACGAGAAGCTCGGCATCCGGCGCGAGGACGTGTTCATCAGCCTGGTCGAGGTGGTCAAGGAGAACTGGTCGTTCGGAAACGGAGAGATGCAGTACGCGTAGCCCAGGCGCCGCCGGCCAATGCCACGCCCGGCAGCACCAGCGCGAGCGCGATCCAGGTCGAGGCCGTGAGCGGCTCGCGCAGCAGCCAGGCCGCGCCCACGGCGGTCATCAGCGGCACCAGCGCGCCCGAAAGCGAGGCACGCGCCGCGCCCAGCCGCGCCACGGCCAGGCCGTAGAGCGCCAGCCCCAGCAGGCCCGCGAACAGCCCCTGCCCCACGGCCTGCAGCGCCACCTCGCGCAGCGGCGCGCTCAGCAGCTTCGGCGCGCCCGCGAACCACAGCAGCGGCAGCAGCAGCACCGTCGAGCCGAGGTTGATCGCGGCCGCGCCCTGCCAGGCCGTGAGGCCGCTGCGGCGCAGCGCCAGGGTGTAGCCCGACCACAGCAGCGCGGCAAGCAGGAACAGCAGGTCGCCGCGCCATGCCGAGGCGGCCGCGGCCAAGCCGCCGAGGCCGGACACCGCGAGCCCCGCGGCCATCAGCGCCAGCCCGAGGCAGCGCGAGCGCGCGGGCCGCTCGCCATCGAGCCACCAGCTGCCGAGCGCGGTGAACAGCGGCACGCTGCCGGCCACGAACACGCCCATGTGGGCGGCCGGCGCCCACTGCGCGCCGGCCATCACCACCAGCCCGAACGGCAGGCCGCCGCCGAGCACCAGCAGCGCGCCCTGCCGCGCCGGCAGCGCGCGCAGCGCCGCGCGCGAGGCCCATGCCACCGGCAGCAGCACCAGCGCGGGAATCGCATAGCGCAGCACCGCGAGCTCCAGCGGGCCGAGCGAGGTGGTGACGCCATGGCGCGAGGCGATCTGCCAGCCGCTGCCGATCAGCGCGGTGGCGAGCGCGGCGAGCACGCCTGTCCAGGGAAGGGATCGGTTCATGCGGCCAGTCTGGCCGTGCGCGCCCGGCGGCGCTATCAAGATCCTGCGCAGCTGCGTGCGGACTTACGCGGCGTGCAGCGCGCGGCGCGCCTCGCCGGGCGTCACGCCGACCTCGCGCAGGAACAGCGCGCCCAGGTGGCTCTGGCTGCAGAAGCCGAGCGCGTGCGCCAGGCCCGCGAGGTCGCGTTCGCCGGCATCGAGCTGCGCGAGCGCGGCGGCCAGCCGCAGGTGCAGCCGGTACTGGTGCGGACTCAGGCCGGTGCGGCGGCGAAAGCTGCGCGCCAGATGGAACGGCGAACTGCTGGCCGCCTCGGCCAGTTCGTGCAGCGACAGCGCACGGCCGTCGACGGCCTCCGCCGCCAGGCAGCGCCGTGCACGGCCCACCGCGCCCTCGCTGTGCGCGGCGCCGCCGGCCGCGAGGGCCTCGGCGATCAGTCGCGGCGTGGCATCGACGGCATCGAGCCCCGCCTCGAGGCGGCGCCAGTGCAGGCGCAGCCGGTACAGGGCGCGTGGCGACAGCAGGCGCTGGGCGCCGTCGCCAGTCCAGGGCGCATCGGCCACGCCGTCGGTGGCGCTCACGACCACGCTGCAGCGCGGCTCGCGCGCCTGGGGGCGCAACTGGTAGCGCTGCGCAGGCGCCACGCGCAGGGCCGTCAGCGCATCGATCCAGGCACCGTGGCCGTCGTCGCCGCGGAACTCCATCGCGGCGGCATCGAAGGGCAGCACCAGCCGGCCCGAGGGCGCGGTGTAGACGGGACTCCATTGCGGCGCGGTCGCGTGCGAACGCACGCGCTCGACGCGCCAGCGCGGGTCGGCGACCAGGAGGATGCGTTGCTGCGCCATGGCGGCCGGGGCGATCACCGGAGCCGGATCGCCCGCCGCTTCAGCGCACCTTGCGCGCCGAGGGCTTGGCGCCGGCGGGCTTGGCCGAGGGGCGGCCCGAACCGGTGTCGCGCGGCGGCAGCCCGGTGTGCTGCGTAAGGATGCGGCCCTTCGAGGGCTTGACCATCGGCAGCTTCACCGACGGCGCCGCCTTGGCGGTCTTCACCGGGGGCGCGCTGGTCGAGTTCTTGCGGCGCGCGCTGGTGTAGCCGCCGTCGGTCAGCGGCTGCCAGGTCGGGATCAGGTGGTGCTTGCCGTTGCCGATCAGGTCGGCGCGGCCCATGGCCTTGAGCGCCTCGCGCAGCAGCGGCCAGTTGTTGGCGTCGTGGTAGCGCAGGAAGGCCTTGTGCAGCCGGCGCCGCTTCTCGCCGCGCACGATGTCCACCGTCTCGCTCTCGCGCGTGATCTTGCGCAGCGGGTTGCGGTTGCTGTGGTACATGGTCGTGGCCGTGGCCATCGGGCTCGGGTAGAAGGTCTGCACCTGGTCGGCGCGGAAACCGTTCTTCTTGAGCCAGATCGCGAGGTTCATCATGTCCTCGTCGCTGGTGCCCGGATGCGCGGCGATGAAGTACGGGATCAGGTACTGCTTCTTGCCCGCCTCGGCCGAGTACTTCTCGAACATCTGCTTGAACTTGTCGTAGCTGCCGATGCCGGGCTTCATCATCTTGCTGAGCGGGCCCTGCTCGGTGTGCTCGGGCGCGATCTTCAGGTAGCCGCCCACGTGGTGCTGCACCAGTTCCTTGACGTACTCGGGCGACTGCACGGCGAGGTCGTAGCGCAGGCCCGAGCCGATCAGGATCTTCTTGATGCCGCGCAGCGCACGCGCGCGGCGGTAGATCTTGATCAGCGGATCGTGGTTGGTGTTCAGGTTCTGGCAGATGCCCGGGTACACGCAGCTGGGCTTGCGGCAGGCGGCCTCGATCTCGGGCGACTTGCAGCCGATGCGGTACATGTTGGCCGTGGGGCCGCCGAGGTCGGAGATGGTGCCGGTGAAGCCCTTCACGCTGTCGCGGATGGCCTCGACCTCCTTGATGATCGAGTCTTCGGAGCGGCTCTGGATGATCCGGCCCTCGTGCTCGGTGATCGAGCAGAAGGTGCAGCCGCCGAAGCAGCCGCGCATGATGTTCACGCTGAAGCGGATCATCTCCCAGGCCGGGATCTTGGTCGCGCCGTCGTGGCTGCCGTTCTCGTCGGCATAGCGCGGATGCGGGCTGCGCGCATACGGCAGGTCGAACACGTGGTCCATCTCGGCCGTGGTCAGCGGGATCGGCGGCGGGTTGATCCAGACGTCGCGCGCGGTCGTGCCCTCGCCATGCGCCTGCACCAGTGCGCGCGCATTGCCGGGGTTGGTCTCGAGGTGCAGCACGCGGTTGGCGTGCGCATAGAGCACCGGGTCGGCGCGCACCTGCTCGTACGAGGGCAGGCGGATCACCGAGCGGTCGCGCGGCGGCACCTTGGTCTTGCCGCGGCCCTGCAGCGCGGGGTTGGGCACGAACTGCAGCGGCTTGATGGCGGGGTTCACCACCGCGGCGGCGGCTGCCGCTGCGGCCGGCGAACCGGCGACCTCGGCCGCCTTCGCGACGGCCTCGGCCTCGTCCTCGCGCGCGCAGCTCGCGCCGTTGGCCTTGGCCTGGTCCGAGACCATCAGGTAGGGATTGACGTGCGCCTCGACGCGGCCCGGCTCGTCCACGCTCGTGGAGTCGATCTCGAACCAGCCTTCGGGCGTTTCGCGGCGCACGTAGGCGGTGCCGCGCACGTCGTCGATCTGGTGCACCGGCTCGCGCGCGGCGAGACGATGGGCGATCTCGACGATGGCGCGCTCGGCGTTGCCGTACAGCAGCAGGTCGCACTTGGAGTCGACCACGATCGAGCGGCGGACCTTGTCCTGCCAGTAGTCGTAGTGGGCGATGCGGCGCAGGCTGCCTTCGATGCCGCCGAGCACGATCGGCACGTCGTTCCAGGCTTCCTTGCAGCGCTGCGAATAGACGATGGCCGCGCGGTCGGGCCGCGAACCGCCGACGTCGCCGGGCGTGTAGGCGTCGTCGCTGCGGATCTTGCGGTCCGCGGTGTAGCGGTTGATCATCGAATCCATGTTGCCGGCGGTGACGCCGAAGAACAGGTTCGGCTTGCCGAGCGCCTTGAAGGGCTCGGCACTCTGCCAGTCGGGCTGGGCGATGATGCCCACGCGGAAGCCCTGCGCCTCGAGCATGCGGCCGATCACCGCCATGCCGAAGCTCGGATGGTCGACGTAGGCGTCGCCCGTGACGATCACGATGTCGCAGCTGTCCCAGCCGAGCGCCTCCATCTCCTGGCGCGAGGTCGGCAGGAACTTCGCCGTGCCGAAGCGGGCTGCCCAGTACTTGCGGTAGCTGGTCAGCGGCTTGGCGGCGCGCGCGAAAAAGGAGACGTCGACGGGGGCGTTCATCAAATGGGGGTGGTGCGGCAGGCGGCCTCGAACGGAAACGAGAGATGCGGCTGCGATGGGTAACCCGCGATTTTAGGGTTTTCCACCCTTCCTGTCCCGTGAAAGCGGTGGCGCGGCTTCGGGATTAGGGGCATCGGCCCAGGGAAGGCACCGCCTTGCCATGCCGGCATTGAAAGCCTCAGTCATTCAATTGCTTGCTTTTGTCAATCAATTGACGGATAGTCGCCCCCATGCCGACCACCGAATCCCCCGCCGTTCCCGCTGTTCCTGTCGAAGCCGTCAAGGCCGTGCGCCGTTTCAACCGCTTCTTCACGCGCCAGGCCGGCGTGCTCGAGCCCTACCTCGGCGGCGCGCTGCCGCTGACCGAAGTGCGCGTGCTCTACGAACTCGCGCACCGCGACGCGCTGGTCGCGACCGATCTCGCGCGCGAACTGGGCCTGGACGGCGGCTACCTGAGCCGCATCCTCAAGCGCTTCGAGACCGAGGGCTGGATCGTGCGTTCGCCGAGCCCGCGCGATGCGCGCCAGAGCCTGCTGACCCTGACCGAGGCCGGCCATGCCGCCTTCGCGCCGCTGCAGCAGAAGTCGCGCGAGGAAGCCGCCGCCCTGCTCGCACCGCTGCCGCCACGCGAACGCGAGCAGGTGGTCGAGGCCATGGGGCGGATCGAACGCCTGCTCGACCCCGCGGCACCGCGCGCGCCCACGCGCACGGTGGTGCTGCGCGATCCCAAGCCCGGCGACATGGGCTGGGTGGTGCAGCAGCACGGCGAGCTCTATGCGCGCGAATACGGCTGGAACAGCGAGTTCGAGGCGCTGGTCGCGGAGATCGTGGCGCAGTACCTCCGCAAGCTCCAGCCCGAATGGGAAAAGGGCTGGATCGCCGAGCTCGACGGCGAGCGCGTGGGCGCGATCTTCGTGGTGCGCAAGTCGGCCACCATCGCACAGCTTCGGCTGCTGCTGCTCACGCCCGCCGCGCGCGGCCTGGGCCTGGGCAGCCGGCTCACCGACGAGTGCATCGCCTTCGCGCGCGCCAAGGGCTACCGCAAGATGGTGCTGTGGACCAACAGCTGCCTCACGGCCGCGCGTGCGATCTACGCCAAGCGCGGCTTCGAACTCGAGAAGACCGAAGCCTACGAGGGCTTCGGCCAGCAACTGGTCGGCGAGACCTGGTCGCTGAAGCTCTGATCCTGCCTTGCTCCTTCCCCCTCTGGGGGAAGGTCGGGATGGGGGCACCGGGCGTTTCCACCGCCGCGGCGCCTTGCGAGCGCCCGTGCCCCCACCCCTGCCCTCCCCCAGCGGGGGAGGGAGAAGACTCACTGCATGTACCAGCCATGGCTCACCACCAGCGACTGGCCGGTGAGCGCATTGGTCGGGAAGGCCGCGAACAGCAGCGCCACGCGCGCCACGTCGTCGGTGGTGGTGAATTCGCCATCCACCGTTTCCTTGAGCATCACGTTCTTGATCACTTCCTGCTCGCTGATGCCCAGGGTCTTGGCCTGCTCGGGGATCTGCTTCTCGACCAGCGGCGTGCGCACGAAGCCCGGGCAGATCACGTTGGCGCGCACGCCGTGCTTGGCGCCTTCCTTGGCCACCGTCTTCGCGAGGCCGATCAGGCCGTGCTTGGCCGTCACGTAGGGGGCCTTGAGCAGCGAGGCTTCCTTCGAGTGCACCGAGCCCATGTAGATCACGCTGCCGCCACGGCCCTGCGCATACATGTGCTTGAGGCAGGCCTTGGTCGTGAGGAAGGCGCCGTCGAGGTGGATCGCGAGCATCTTCTTCCAGTCGGCGAAGCTGAACTCCTCGACCGGATGCACGATCTGGATGCCGGCGTTGCTCACCAGGATGTCGATGCCGCCGAAGGCCTTGGCGGCCTCCTCGACCGAGGCGTCGACCTGTGCCTCGTCGGTCACGTCGACCGCCACGCCGATGGCCTGCGCGCCCGTGGCCTTGAGCTCGGCCGCGGTGGCGTCGGCGGCGTCCTTGTTGAGGTCGGCGATGACGATCTTCGCGCCTTCCTGCGCGAAGAGGATCGCGATCTCCTTGCCGATGCCGCTGGCCGAGCCGGTGATGTAGGCGACCTTGTCCTTGAGTTGCATGGTGGTTCCTTGGGTTAGGGTTGCGAAGAAGACGAAGAAGAGGAAGCAGCGAGGTAGTCGAGCTCGACCGTGCCGAGCGCGAGCGTCATGTCGGCGATGTAGTGCACGGCCGATTCGACCTTGCGCACCGGCAGCTCGGCCACCGGCGCGAGCGCATGCGGATGCAGCTCGAGCGAGGCCGGGCCGGTCCAGGCGCCGTGCAGCGTGACGTCGACCATGTGGTAGCGCACCAGCTCGCAGATGCGCGGCGTGCCATCCACGTGCGGAATGATCTTGAGCAGGAAGTTGGGCTGCGCGATGCCTGCAAGGATCGGGCCGGGCTCGAGCGCGCGGTGCTTGAAGCCCATGGTGGCCTTGGCCACGCGCAGCTTGCCGTAGTCGAGGGTGCCGACGATGGTGTCGGTCTCGTAGTCGAACTGCGGCGAGGCCAGCTTCTTCGGAAAGCCCCAGAGCTCGCGCCCGCCCGCGATCGGCGGATGGTCGTTGAGGTACATCGCATGCACGTAGGCGCCCTGCTCCAGGCCGCGCGCGGTGCGCAGTTGCACCGGGATGACCTGGCCCGACTCGGTGTAGTCGCCGAAGCCGGTGGAGTCGGGCATGCGGATGAACTCGTACTTGACGAGCGGCTCGACCACCTCGAGCGGCTCGGGCACCACGGCGCGCAAGGCGTCGAGGTCGGTGCGGTAGGTGATCACCATGAACTCGCGCCGCATGAAGCGGTACGGTCCGGGCGGAAAGGCGGGGCTGGTCAGCGGCATGGCGAAAGCCTGGCGCCGCACGTCTTCAATGTTCACGACATTCCTCCTTTGAAGCATCTTGAATCCGGCAACCAGTCTCGTGCCGGTTTCTTAGCCGGGGCTGAATCGTGAGGGCGATTCTTCTCGTCAGCGTGACAGACCGGGCCGCTTCACGCGGCCGCTGCCGCCCTCGCCGAGGTCGAAGGTGGTGACGCCGTTGACCGCGGCATCGCTGCGCAGCGTCTCGGGATGCGCGAGCACGCGGCGCATGTCGCGCGCGCCCGACTCCCAGTGCTCCTCGACCGCCGCGCGCGAGAACTCGTAGTCCTTCGACTCGAGCTCGTAAGGCTTGTCGCGGTAGATCAGGTGGAAGATGTCGATCGGGTGGTGCGTGAGCTCGGCCTGCACCGCCTCGACCGCGGGGTCGCGGCGCAGGTGCGGCGGCAGCTTCTCGATCAGGTCGGCGATCGCCTGCTGCAGGTTCATGTTGGCCGCCAGTGCGTCGGTGTTCATGCGGGTGCGGCTCGAATAGGTGATGTCCTTCTGCCGCTCCATCACGCCCGACAGCGTGTGCGGCATCTCGCCGCGCGCATTGAACAGGTCGACCTGCAGCACCACCAGCGGCTCGCTGCGCGGATGCAGGTCGAGCACGTACTGCAGCGGCGTGTTCGAGACGATGCCGCCATCCCAGTAGTCGTCGCCGTCGATGTGCACCGGCGCGAAGCCCGGCGGCAGCGCGCCGCTGGCCATGATGTGCTCGGGGCCGATGCGCTGGCGCGTGTTGTCGAAATACACCGAGTTGCCGGTGCGCACGTTGACCGCGCCCACGCTGAAGCGCGCCTCGCAGTGGTTGATGCGGTCGAAATCGACCAGGCGCTCGAGCGTGGCCTTCAGCGGCGAGGTGTCGTAGTAGCTCAGGAGCGGCGCCGCGCCGCCGAGCAGCAGGGCCGGCGAATAGCGCGGCTCGAAGAAGCCGGGAATGCCCACCAGCGAGGCCATGGTCGCGCTCCACTGGTTCTGCGTGCTGCGGTCGCCGAACCACGACGGCAGGCGCTGCGAGGGCCCCGAGGACACGAGGTGCCAGAACTCGCGCAGCCGGTCGACGCGGTGCTCGGGCGCATTGCCCGCGATCAGCGCGGCATTGATCGCGCCGATCGACACGCCCGCGATCCAGTGCGGCTGCAGCTCGGTCTCGCTGAGCGCCGCGTAGACCCCGGCCTGGTAGGCGCCGAGCGCGCCACCGCCCTGCAGCACCAGCGCCTTGCGCGCGGAGCGCATGTCCTCGCGCCGCGCCGCGAAGGCTTCGAGCTTGCGCGCCGCGGAAGCGGCCTGGCTCTTGCGGCGGGCGGGGGGAGACGGGGAACGGGAGGGAGTCGAGACAGAGGAGGAACGGGGCTTCTTCGGGGACGTCGTCATGCGCCCATTTGACATCAGCCCCGTGACCCCCGACTGACCAGGGGGCACTCGAAGCCGCGTTCAGCGGACCTGTTTCACATCTTCGGCAGCAATTGCCCGCGGATCTCGCCACCCGGATTCGCGGCCGTGTGGACGTTGGCGTACCACTTGCCCGCGCTGAGGTCGGCGGCCTGCGCCGGCGTGAGCGTGGCCTCGCCCTCGATCGGGCTGGCCGCATTCGAGAACGGCAGCACCACGCCGGCATTGGCGCCGGCCGGTGCCGGTCCATGGAAGTGGGCCGCGGTGGCCGGGCCGCTGAGGCCCGTGTAGGTGATCTTGTACTTGAGGACGTTGGTGTCGCGGTTGAGCCAGGCCTCGGCCATGCCGCTGCCGCGCGTCATGTTCGGTGGCACCTCGCTGGCCGCGTTCATGGTGCCGCTGAAGCTCGCGACATTGGCCTTGGACATCATGCCGCAGCCGGCCAGTGCCGCACTGGCCGCGCCGGCGACGAGGGCGGCGCGCAAGAGGGTGCCGTATCGGTTCATGGGAAGTCTCCTGATCGTGAATGGATGCGGACCAGCATAGGCAGGGCATTCGCAATCCCTTGTCGGCCACCACCCCGAATTCGCCGTGCACGCGGCGCCAGCCCTGGCATTGAAAGCCGATTGAAAGAAGACAATGCCGCGATGATTTCCGCTCCCGCACCCTCAAGCTCCCCCGCCCTGCCCTCTGCACACGATGTGGTGCAGTTCTGGCGCGAGGCCGGCCCCAAGCGCTGGTTCGCCAAGGACGAGGCCTTCGATGCCGAGTTCGCCCATCGCTTCGTCGAAGCCCACCATGCCGCCGCGCGCGGCGAGCTCGACGCCTGGATGAACGATGCCGAAGGCACGCTCGCGCTCCTCGTGCTGCTCGACCAGTTGCCGCGCAACGCCTGGCGCGACAACGCCCACATGCTGGCCACCGACGGCAAGGCGCTGGCCGTTGCGCACCATGCGGTCGAAGCCGGCTTCGACCGCCAGCTCGAGGAGGTGCTGCGGCCTTTCTTCTACATGCCCTTCATGCACTCCGAAGTGCTGGCCGAGCAGGAACGCTCGGTCGTGCACTGCAGCGCGCTCGATGCCAACACCCAGCGCTTCGCGGTGCTGCACCGGGACATCGTGGCGCGCTTCGGCCGCTTTCCGCACCGCAACCGGATGCTGGGCCGCACGAGCACGCCCGAGGAAGAGAAGTTTCTCGCCGAGGGCGGCTTCAAGGGCTGAGCGCGTTCAGAGATCGCCGCCCGAGCGCGTGCGCGCCGGCACGTGATCGTCCTTGCCGGCGCCGATGCCGACGTCGGAGTGCTTGAGCGAGCCGTAGCTGCGCGCATAGACCCAGGTGAACTCGGCGCCCAGCAGGAAGATCTGCGCCGAGTAGTAGACCCACACCAGCACCACCACCAGCGAGCCCGCGGCGCCGTAGCCCGAGGCCACGCTGCTCTTGCCGATGTACAGGCCGATCAGGTGCTTGCCGATGGTGAACAGCAGCGCCGTCACCGCCGCGCCCACCCACACGTCGCGCCACTGCACCTTCGCGCGCGGCATGATCTTGTAGATCATCGCGAAGATCACGGTGACCATGCCGAAGCTGAACCCGAAGTTGACCCACTGGGCCAGCGTCTCCCAGGCACCGAACATCGGCGACCACCACTTGCCGAGCGCGGCCAGCGCGGCGCTCGCCACCAACGACACCATCAGCAGGAAGCCGATGCCCATCACCATGCTGAAGGACAGCAGGCGCACGCGCAGCAGGTTGAAGATGCCGCTGCTCTTGGCACGCGCGGGGGCGCGCCAGATGCGGTCGAGCGCGTCCTGCAGCTCGCCGAACACGGTGGTGGCGCCGACCACCAGCAGCGCGATGCCGATCAGGGTGGCGACGATGCCCTCGCGCGGCTTGTTGACCGCCTGCAGCATGCTCTGCACCGCGGCCGCGCCCTGCTCGCCCATCAGGCCCGAGAGCTGCGCGAGGATCTCGCCGCGCGCGGCCTCCTGCCCGAACACCAGCCCGGCGACGGCGATCACGATCAGCAGCAGCGGCGCGATCGAGAACACGGTGTAGTAGGCGAGCGCGGCACCCATGCTCGGGGCGTAGTCGTTCGACCAGGAGGCGACGGCGCGGCGGCAGAGATCGAAGAGGGGTCGCAGGTACATGGCGGAAAGTCTCCTGTCGGTGGCGGCACCGTCCTGTCGGAGCGGCACCCGGCATCTTGCCGTCTGCCTACGATAATCGCTGAAACATGCAACCGTCTCCCCCAGCCTCCGGCGCGGCGGCGCCGTCCGCGCCCTCGCACCCGCAGTCGCCGCGCGACCTCTTCGTGTCCTTCACCTTCCTGGCGCTGCAGGGCTTCGGTGGCGTGCTGGCGATCGTGCAGCGCGAGATGGTCGAGAAGAAGAAGTGGCTCACGCCCGAGCAGTTCCTCGAGGACTGGGCCGTGGCCCAGGTGATGCCGGGGCCCAACGTGATCAACCTCGCGCTGATGATCGGCGACCGCTACTTCGGGCTGCGCGGCGCGCTCGCCGCGGTGGCCGGCATGCTCACGGTGCCGCTGTTCGTGATCCTCGCGCTCGCGGTGCTCTACGCGCACTACGCGGGCAACCCGCAGGTCGCGGGCGCGCTGCGCGGCATGGGCGCGGTGTCGGGCGGGCTGATCGCGGCCACCGGCATCAAGCTGATCCCGCAACTGCGCAAGCATCCGCTGGGCTTCGCCACCTGCCTGGCGTTCGTGGCGCTGGTGTTCGGCGCCATCGCCTGGGCGCGCATCCCGCTGGGCTGGGTGCTGCTGGTGCTCGGCGGCGTGGCCTGCGGCTGGACCTGGAAGAAGATCGCGCCATGAGCGCCGCGCCGGGCCGCCCCAAGCAAGCTCGCACCGCAGTGCGACGCACGGAGGTACTTCAATGACCATCGTCATGCACTGGCACGACTGGCTCGCGCTGTTCGGCCAATACATGCTGCTGTCGATGCTCTCGATCAGCGGCGCCATCACCACCGTGCCCGACATGCATCGCTACCTGGTGGCGCAGCATGGCTGGCTCACCGATGCGCAGTTCACCTCCTCGGTCGCCATCGCGCAGGCCGCGCCCGGGCCCAACGTGCTGTTCGTCGGGCTGATGGGCTGGAACGTCGGCCTCAACGCGGGCGGCGGCATCGGCGGCGGGCCCTCGGCCTGGCTGCTCGGCCTGTTCGGGCTGGCCGTGACCATGGTCGGCATCATGCTGCCGAGCACCACCCTCACCTACTTCGCCACCCGCTGGGGCCACCGCAACCGCAGCCGCCGCGGCGTGCGCGCCTTCAAGCAGGGCATGGCGCCCGTGGTGGTGGGCCTGCTGATCGCCACCGGCTGGGTGCTGGCCGCCGGCAACCACGTGGGCAACGCACCGGCCTGGCACCTGTGGCTCCTGACCGGCGTGGCCGCGCTCATCGTCTGGCGCACGCGCATCCACCTGCTGTGGCTGCTGGGCGCCGGCGCGGCGCTCGGCGCCATCGGTTTCGTCTGACCTTCGCCCCCTTCCTCCTCCCTCTTCTTCCTTCCTCAGGAGCTTTCCCATGTCGCAACTTCGCCCCCTCGGCCGCTCCGGCCTCCAGGTGTCCCCGCTCGCCTTCGGCGGCAACGTGTTCGGCTGGACCGTCGACGAGGCCGCCTCGTTCAAGCTGCTCGACGCCTGGCTCGACGCCGGCTTCAACTTCGTCGACACCGCCGACGTCTACTCGTACTGGGTGCCCGGCCACAGCGGCGGCGAGTCCGAGACCATCATCGGCAAGTGGCTCAAGCAGAGCGGCAAGCGCAGCCGCGTGGTGCTGGCCACCAAGCTCGGCAAGTCGATGGGCGAAGGCAAGGTCGGGCTCTCGCCGGCCTACATCCGCGAGGCGGTCGAGGCCTCGCTCAAGCGCCTGCAGACCGACTACATCGACCTCTACCAGTCGCACGACGACGACGCCAACACGCCGCTCGAGGACACGCTGGGCGCCTTCGACGACCTCGTGAAGGCCGGCAAGGTGCGCGCCATCGGTGCCTCGAACTTCACCGCGCCGCGGCTGGCCGAGGCGCTCGACGTCTCCGAGCGCCTGGGCATCGCGCGCTACGAGAGCCTGCAGCCGCTGTACAACCTCTACGACCGCGCCGTGTTCGAGGACGACCTCGAGCCGCTGTGCCTGAAGCGCGAGGTCGGCGTGATCAACTTCTACGCGCTGGCCGCCGGCTTCCTCACCGGCAAGTACCGCACCGAGGCCGACGCGGCCAAGAGCGCGCGCGGCGCGAGCACCACCAAGAAGTACCTCAACCCGCGCGGGCTGCGCATCCTCGAGGCGCTCGACAAGGTGGCCCAGCAGTACAACGCGAAGCCGGGCCAGGTGGCGATCGCCTGGCAGATCGCGCGGCCCTCGGTGACCGCGCCGATCGCGAGCGCGACCTCGATCGCCCAGCTCGACGAACTGGTGACCGCCACCCAGCTCAAGCTCGACGCGGGCACGATCGCGATGCTCGACCGCGCGAGCGAGGAAGAAGGCAAGGCGGCCGCCTGAGGACGCGGCGATGAGCGACTTCGAAGCCATCGCGGCGCCTTCGCTCGAGCACTTCGCCGACCTGCGCGTGGAGGTCGGCGACCCCCAGGTGCTGGGCCAGGGGCCGGGCGGCCTGCGCCGCGTGGTGCCGATCACCGGCGGCCAGGCGCAGGGCCATGGCTGGACCGCGCGCGTGCTGCCGGGCGGCAGCGACTTCCAGCTGATCGTGGGCGAGACCCTCTCGGTGCTCGATGCGCGCTATGGCCTCGAGACCGATGCGGGCGACCTCGTCTACGTGCAGAACCATGCGATCCGCAGCGCCTCGCGCGAGACCATGGCGCGGCTGCTGCGCGGCGAGCCGGTCGATCCGGCGCAGGTGTATTTCCGCTGCACGCCGCATTTCGAGACCGCCTCGCCCGCGCTGGCCTGGATCGCCGAACGGCTGTTCCTCGGCGCCGGGGTGCGCCGGCCGGCCCAGGTGGTGATGCGCTTCTGGGCAGTGAACTGACGATCAGCCGTCGACCGGCTCGGCGGGCGTGGCCAGGATGCGCTGGTAGAAGGCCACGTCGAGCCAGCGGCCGAACTTGAAGCCCGCCTGCCGCACCGTGCCCGCGTGCTCGAAGCCCAGGCGCTCGTGCAGCGCAATGCTGCCGGCGTTCTGGGCGTCGATGGCGCCGACCAGCACGTGCACCTCGCGCGCCTGCGCCTCGGCCACGATCGCCTCGAGCAGCGTGCGGCCCAGGCCCTTGCCGCGGTCGGCGGCATCGACGTACACCGAGTGCTCGACCGTGTACTTGTAGGCCGGGAAGGCGCGGAACGTGCCGTAGCTCGCGAAGCCCATGAGCCGGCCGTCGTCGTCCACCGCGCCGATCACCGGGAAGCCGTTGGCGCGCTTGGTGGCGAACCAGCCGGCCATCTGCTCGGGCGTGCGCGGCTTGTAGTCGTAGAGCGCGGTCGAGGTGACGATGGCGTCGTTGAGGATCGCGAGGATGGTGCCGGCGTGGGCTTCCTCGGTGCAGGGGATCAGGCGCATGGGGCTCCTTTGCGGCATTGCGCGGTTGTTCACTATAGGAGAATAATAGTCTCTTATGAGAAACGACGCATCCTCTTCCGCCACGGAACCGGCCGAGCCCATCGATGCGCTGATCGCCCGGCGGCTGCTGGCGCTGCGGCAGGCGCAGGGCCTGAGCCTGGCGGAACTGGCCGAGCGCTCGGGCGTGAGCAAGGCGATGATCTCCAAGGTCGAGCGTGCGCAGAGCAGCCCCACGGCCGTGCTGCTGGGGCGGGTGGCCGCGGGGCTGGGCGTGCCGCTGGCGCAGTTGCTGACGCAGGACGAGGGCCGCGACACGCAGCGGCTGCGTCCCCGCGCGGCGCAGGCAGTGTGGCGCGACCCGGGCGCGGGCTACCTGCGCCGGCAGGTGCTCGAGCGCGGCGCGGCCGGCGGCATCGAGCTGGTCGAGGTCGAGCTGCCGCGCGCGGCGCGGGTCGCCTATCCGCGCTGGAGCGGCAAGCCGTACCGGCAGTGCCTGTGGCTGCTCGAGGGCGAACTGCAGGTCGACTACGGCGAGGAGCGCTTCCGGCTCGCGAGCGGCGACTGCCTGGATTTCGGGGTCGACCGCGCGCTGGTGTTCGAGGCGCTGGGCGACGGCGGCTGCCGCTACTTGCTGGTGGCCGACCAGGACCTGCGCCCCCAGTAGGCCCGCTCCCACAGCCGCTGGCGGCACCGGCCGGTGCGGGCGGCCCGCGCGCTCCAGATACTGCGAGACATCACAGCTTCGGAGGAACACGCATGTCGTTCGCGCTCTACATGATCGGTTTTCTGATCTTCATGGCCGGCCTGATCTGGGGCGCCTCGGTGGCCGGCGTGCCCACGCTCTACATCGGCATCGGCTCGCTGATCCTGCTGGGCATCGGCATCTTCAGCGCGGTGGGCCGCACCCGCGGCAAGGACCCGTCTCAGTAAGGCCGCGGCGCGGCGTTCAGGCGCCGCGCTGGCGCATCGCCTCGTAGAGGCACACGCCGCTGGCGACCGAGACGTTGAGGCTCTCGACCGCGCCCGCCATCGGGATGCTGACCAGTTCGTCGCAGGTCTTGCGCGTGAGCTGGCGCATGCCCTCGCCCTCGGCACCGAGCACCAGCGCCAGCGGGCGCTTGAAGTCGCTCTGATAGATGGTGCCGGGTGCGTCGTCGCTGGTCCCCACGCACCAGATGCTGCGCTCCTTGAGCTCGTTGAGCGTGCGCGCGAGGTTGGTCACCATGAAATAGGGCACCGTCTCGGCTGCGCCGCTGGCCACCTTGGCCACGGTGGCGTTGATGCCGGCCGCATGGTCCTTGGGCGCGATCACCGCATGGGCACCGGCACCGTCGGCCACGCGCAGGCAGGCGCCGAGGTTGTGCGGATCGGTCACGCCGTCGAGCACCAGCAGCAGCGGCACGGTGCCGGCCTCCTCCAGGCCCTCGAGCAGTTCGTCGAGCGAATGGATCTGAGCGGCAGGCTCCACGCGCGCCACCACGCCCTGGTGGCCGTGGCTGCCGCTGAGCTTGGCGAGCCGCGCGCCGTCGGCCTCGACCAGCCGCACGCCGGCATCCTGGGCCCGCGCCATGAACTGTTTCATGCGCGCATCGCGCCGGCTGGCGTCGAACAGCACCTCGAGCACGGACTTGGGCGCGGTCTTGATGCGCACGCCCACGGCATGGAAGCCGAAGATCACTTTGGGAGAAGACATGCGGCGATTATCGAGGGAGCCCGCCCTTGTCCGTCCTCATTCGCTCTCAGCCCAGCGGGAGGCCGCCGCGCGCCTGCGCCAGTTCGTCGTGCAGCTGCTGCACCGCGAGCGCGCGCGGATGCACCCGCTGCAGGTTGCCCACGCTCTCGAGGTACTCGCAGGCCGCGAAGCGGTCGGCCATCTGCTCGTAGCGCGCCACCCAGGCCTCGCGCTGCGCGAGACGCTCGGGCGCCACCGGCCAGACGCCGGGGCGCGGCCGCAGCGGATCGCCGATGCCGATGCGCCAGGGCTTGGCGCTCACGCGCGCACGAAAGCAGTTCTGGTTGCGGCACATGCGCGCATAGACCTTGTCGGCGCCCAGCGCCTGGAACACGTCGGCGACCGCGGCATCGGAAGGCGCGAACACGTCGTGCATGGCGAGCGCGCGCAGGCCCGCGGGGGTGCGGTACAGCCGCAGGTGCCAGTCGGGATGCTGGTGGATGAAGCGCTCGATGCGCGCGCGCACGGCCGCGAGTGGGTCGCTCTGAGGTTCGGCCAGACGCAGCCCCTCGGCGCGCACGCGCCAGAAGCCGAAGCCCGCCACCAGCACGGCCGCCACCACGGCCAGCACCCACGACTTGCTGGCATAGCCCGCGACCAGCGCGCCGATGAGGGCAGCGCCGATGACGGTGAGCCCGCGCCCATTGCCGCGTTGCGCGTCCTCGAAGTCGACGTCGACGAACAGCACGTCGGGCGTGTTGAGGCAGCGCGCGCCATAGCCGTTGCGCGTGACGATGTCCTCGCCATGACGCTCGACGATCTCCTCGCGGATCGGCATGCCGTCGGCGCCGTTGTAGGCCACCTTGCGCTCGCAGCGCTCGAGTTTCTCGCCGCCGGCGATGCGCTCGAAGGCCTCGCGCGTGCGCTGGTCGGCATGGGCCTGCGCGGCCACCGGGCTGTCGTCGGACCAGCCGAAGCGGCGCACCGTGATCTGGCGGCCGTCGATGCGTTGCTGGATGCGGCCTTCGGCCCAGAACTGCGGAACGATCATCGGGCTCAGGTGCTGACGAAGAAGAACACCGCGGCCACCACCGCGACCACCAGCACGAACGCCAGCCACTTGGCGCCGCCACCCGAAGGCACGCGGCCGGGCTCGGCCATCGGATCGAAGGCGCCGTGCGGCGCGGGCTGGCCGCGCTCGCCGTGCATGTGGTCGTCGACCCGCTTCAGCGATTCGGCCAGGCCGAGGCCGGTGGCCTCGCGCACGATCTTCACGGCCTCGACCTTGCGGCCCTGCGCCAACGCCGCGATCGCCTCGGCCGGCAGGCCCTGCGCGCCGCCGCTCAGCAGCCGGTTCCATTCGTCGGTCTCGGGCGCGGGTTCGCCCTCCACCGCATTGGCATGCCGCTCGACCAGTTCCTTGGACTCCTTGAGACCCAGGCCGGTGCGGTCGCGCACGATCTTGATGGCCTCGATCAGGTTGCCGCGCTGCAGCGCGAGTCGGGCATCGGGGGGTAGCTCGTCCTGCATCTCGAATCTCCTCCTGCAGGACCGGTTGTACCCGAAGCGCTCAGGCCGTCGCGTCGGCGTTCTTCTCGTTGAGGATCACGCGCCCAGCCTCGATCATGATGCGGCGCTCGCACTGGGCCGCGATGCCGCGGTCGTGCGTCACCAGCACGAGCGTGGTGCCGAGCTCGCGGTTGAGGTCGAACATCAGCCGCATCACCTGCTCGCCGGTGGCGAAGTCGAGGCTGCCCGTGGGTTCGTCGGCCAGCAGCAAGGCGGGCTGCACCACGAAGGCCCGCGCCAGCGCCACGCGCTGCTGCTCGCCGCCCGACAGCACCTTGGGATAGTGGTTGAGCCGCTGGCCCAGGCCGACGCGGCCCAGCATTTCGGTCGCGGCCTTGCGGGCATCCTTGCGGTTGGCCAGTTCCAGCGGCAGCATCACGTTTTCGAGGGCGCTGAGGTTGCCCAGCAGCTGGAAGCTCTGGAACACGAAGCCCACGCGCTGCGCGCGCAAGGCGGCCCGGTCGTCCTCGTCGATGGCGAAGATGTCGTCGCCGGCCAGCTTCACCGTGCCGCGCGTGGGCGTGTCGAGCCCGGCGACGATCGACAGCAAGGTGCTCTTGCCCGACCCCGAGGCACCCACGATGGCCGCGGTTTCCCGTGCCCCGAGGGTGAAATCGATGTCCTGCAGAATGTCCAGGGTACCGGTCGAGTCGGTGACGGACTTGAACACATGCTCGACGGTGACAATCGCTGGGGACGGGGGTTGGGACATGGAAAGGCTTTGGTTTTGAATCGACGTGACTTTATCTTGACCACTGCCGCGCTCGGCAGTTCCGGGGCATGGCGTGGGGCGATGGCGCAGAACGCCGCCGCGCGCAAGCCGGTGATCCTGGTGCTCGGCGATTCGCTGAGCGCCGAGTACGGCTTGAAGCGCGGCGAAGGCTGGGTGCCGCTGCTCGAGAAGCGCCTCGCGCAGCAGAAGGTCGACGCCACCGTGGTCAACGCCAGCATCAGCGGCGACACCAGCTCGGGCGGACGCGCGCGCTTCGCGGCGCTGCTCGCGCAGCACAAGCCCAGCCACGTGGTGCTCGAGCTCGGCGCCAACGATGCGCTGCGCGGCCTGCCGCTCACGGACACCGAGGCCAACCTGCTGCAGATCACGCAGTCCGCGCAGGCCGCGGGCGCCAAGGTGCTGATCGTGGGCATCCAGGTGCCGCCCAACTACGGCGGCGACTACACGCGGCGCTTCGAGGCGGTGTTCGCCAAGGTGGCGTCCACCACCAAGTCCGCGCTGGTGCCCTTCCTGCTCAAGGGCGTGGCCGACGCGCCGAATGCGATGTCGCTGTTCCAGGCCGACCGCATCCATCCGACCGCGGCGGCGCAGCCGCAACTGCTCGACAACGTCTGGCCCGAACTGCGCAAGCTGCTCGCCGCCAAGTAGGGCCGAAGGGCCGGGCCCTGCGCCGATCGTGCGCCAACAAAAAGCCGCTGCGGGACCGGCAGGCCCCCAGCGGCTTCGTCATTCAGAACAGAAAGAATCCGGACGGTGCAGCGTTCAACCGTTCTTGGTAGGCAGTTCGGGAACGGTCGGCGGATCGCGTTCGAGCGAGGCCACGTCGTCTTCCGGATCGCCCGGCGCGAGGCCGTCGCTGCTCGGGGAAAGCTTGCGGTTCGCCTTTTCGCGGAGCTTTTCTTCCTTCTTCTTCTTGCGAGCCAGCTCTTTCTGCCGCTTCTCGTAACCGTAATTCGGTGTTGCCACTGATCTCTCCTTCAGGCGAAGCAGTCGAACGACTGCGCGTCGGGGTACTGTAAGCGATAACCGGAGCGCCTCCTGCGAAGGCCGGTCAGGCCATCCGCGCGAGCGCCTGCTGCAGGTCCGCGCGCAGGTCGTCCACGTCCTCCAGGCCGATCGAGAAGCGCACCAGCGTGCCCTTGTAGGGCCAGGGCGCCACGCCGGGGTCGCGCATCAAGCCGATGTCGTAGGGCACCACCAGGCTGATCGGCCCGCCCCACGAGTAGCCGAGGCGGAACAGCTGCAGGCTGTCGCAGAAGCGGTCGACCTGCTCGGTGCCGTAGCGCTCGTCGAAGACGATCGAGAACAGACCCGCCGCGAGGTCGGTCTCGCCGCACAGCGCACGCCAGTGGCGGTGGCCGGGCGAACTCTCGATCGCCGGATGCAGCACCTGCGCGACCTCGTCGCGGTCGGTGAGCCAGCGCGCGAGCTCGCGCGCCGCGCGGTCGTGCGCCGCATAGCGCAGCCCGATGCTCGGCAGCGAGCGCAGCAGTGTCTCTACATCGCCCACGCCGACGCCGAAGCCGATGCGCATGTGGGTGAGCTTGAGCGCGCGATGCAGCCGCTCGTCGCGCGTGACCACGCTGCCCATGAGCACGTCGCCGCCGCCGCTCGGGTACTTGGTGAGCGCGTGCACCGAGATGTCGACGCCCTGCCCGCTGCCGTTGAAGTCGAAGGGCGCGAAGGCCAGGCCCGCGCCCCAGGTGTTGTCGAGCGCGCTGAGCACGCCGCGCGCGCGGCAGGCGGCCGCGAGCGCGGGCAGGTCCGGGAACTCCATCGTCACCGAGCCCGCAGCCTCAAGCCACACCAGCTTCGTGCGCGGCGAGATCTTCGCCGCGAGGTCCTCGGGGTTCATGGCGTCGTACAGGCGGTACGCGATGCCGAAGTTCGCGAGCTCGCCGGTGGCCAGCGCCTTGTTAGGGCCGTAGGCGTTGTCGGGGATCAGCACCTCGTCGCCGGTCTTGAGGAAGGCGAAGGCCACGAGCGAGATCGCCGCCAGGCCGCTGGGCACCAGCAGGCATTCGGTGCCGCCCTCGAGGGTGGCCAGGCGCTCCTCGAGCGTGAAGGTGGTGGGCGTGCCGTGCAGGCCGTAGGTGTAGCCGGCCTTGGTCTTCCAGTCGCGCGCGCGCATCGCGGCCACGTCGGCGAAAAACACCGTCGAGGCCTTGTAGACGCCGGGCTGGGGCGCGTCGAAGGTGGCGGGCGGCACGTAGGGGTGGTGGATCAGGGTCGTGGAAGGCTTGCTCATGCGGTCGATGCTAGCGCGCCCCCATGGGCCGAGCTTTCGTGTGCTTTTTTAAAAACAGTTCTTGTGTTTAAATCAAGTGTATGAAATCGAACCCACCCTCCCCGGCGGCCTCCTATGCGCTCGCGGACCTGTGCGTGCTGGCCGACCTGCCGCCGCGCACGGTGCGCTACTACGTGCAGATCGGCATCGTCGACCGGCCCGAGGGCGAGACCCGCGCGGCGCGCTACGGCGCGCGTCACCTCGAGCAGCTGCTGCTGATCAGGAAGTGGACGGCGGCCGGCGTCTCGCTCGAGCGCATCCGCGAGCTGCTGCAGGGCCAGGAGGCGCCGGTGCCGGCGCGCCCGCGCATGGCCGGCTCGGTGGAGGTGCGCAGCCACCTGACGGTGGCCGACGGCGTCGAGGTGGTGATCGAACCCGGCCGGGCCGGGCTGTCGCCGGAGCAGGTGCGCGGTTTCATCCAGGGCGTGATGGCGGCCTTCGCCGCGGCTTGCGCCCCCCTCCCCCGTCGACGGCCCCGCCGCCGACGTTCCGAAGAAGAACTGACGACACAGGAAAGGGCAATCCCATGAGCTATCAGGAACACGCACGCATGACGACCGCGAACGGCGACAGCATGCTGCTCGAGGGCGTGAAGGCCAGCGGCGACCTGCGCGGCGTGCTGCTCGAGATGACGGTCGAGCAGCGCTTCCGCAACCCGAGCGCCTCGAACGTCGAGGTGGTCTACGGCTTTCCGCTGCCGTGGGGCGCGGTGCTGCTGGGCGTCGACGTGAAGCTCGGCGAGCGGCGTCTGTGCGGCACGGTGGTCGAGAAGGCCGAGGCCGAGGCCGCCTACGAAGGCGCTTTGGCCGAGGGCCACGCGGCCATCATGCTGGAGAAGAACCACGACCGCAGCTACACGCTGAACCTCGGCAACCTCGCGGCGAGCGAGGCCTGCATCGTCACCCTGCGCTATGCGCAGACGCTGGCCTTCGAGCAGCAGGGCTTGCGGCTGCTGATCCCGACAGTGATCGCGCCGCGCTACGGCGACCCGGTCGCCGACGGCGGGCTGCAGCCGCACCAGGCGCCCGTGCACAGCCCGGTGGCGGCCTACCCCTTCGACATCGAACTGCGCCTGCATGGCGAACTGGCACGAGCACGCGTGGCCTCGCCCAGCCATCCGGTGGGCGTGGCGATGCGGCCCGAAAGCGGGCTGCTGCAGGTGTCGCTGGCGCGCCGCGGCGCGCTCGACCGCGACTTCGTGCTGGTGGTCGACCAGCTCGAGCAGGCCTCGATGGCCGTGGCGGCGCCCGATGGCGTCGCGCCCGGCGGCATCGTCGCGCTCGCGAGCTTCTGCCCGCGGGTGCCGGCGCGCGGCCCGGCCACCACCGACGTGCAGCTGCTCGTCGACTGCTCGGGCTCGATGGCCGGCGACAGCATCGATGCCGCCCGGCGCGCGCTGCAATCGATCGTCTCGCAGATGGGCGCGGGCGACCGCTTCTCGCTCTCGCGCTTCGGCAGCACGGTCGAGCACCGTTCGCGCGGCCTGTGGCAGCTCACCGAGGTCACGCGCCTGGCCGCGCAGCGCTGGATCGGTGCGCTGCAGGCCGACCTGGGCGGCACCGAGATGGAAAGCGCGCTGGCCTCCACCTTCGCGCTGGGCACCGGCGCGTCGAGCGACGTGCTGGTGGTCACTGACGGCGAGATCAGCGCCATCGACGCGACCGTCGAATCGGCCCGCGCCTCGGGGCATCGCGTGTTCGTGGTCGGTATCGGCAGCAGCCCGGCCGAGAGCCACCTGCGGCGCCTGGCCGAGGCCACGGGCGGGGCCTGCGACTTCGTCGCGCCCGGCGAGGCGGTCGAGCCGGCCGTGCTGCGCATGTTCGCGCGCCTGCGTTCGCCGCGGCTCGATGCGCTGCGCGTCGAATGGCCGGGCGACGCGCGGCCGCAGTGGACGTCGGCGCTGCCGGTCTCGGTGTTCGGCTCCGACACGGTGAACGTGTTCGCGCTGTTCGACGCGGTGCCCGTGGGCGAGGTGCGGCTGCTCGGCGTGCGCGCGGAGGGCGACGCGGCCGAGGAAGCGATCGGCAGCGCGCGCGTGAATGCCGTGGCCGAACCGATCGACGCGCTCGGCCGGATCGCCGCGCACGCACGGGTGGCCGAGTTCGGCACGGAGGACGTGGCGGAAGCCCGCCGCCTCGCCGTGGCCTACCAGCTCGTGACCGACCTGACCAACTACCTGCTCGTGGTCGAACGCGCCGAAGGCGAGCGCGCGACCGACATGCCCGAACTGCGCAAGGTCGCGCAGATGGTGCCGGCCGGCTGGGGCGGCGCCGGCTCCGTGCAGTTCGACGCCATGCTCGCCGCACCGGCGTCGGCGCCGATGCTGATGCGCACGCGCGGCCTGCCGGTGGCGGCCGCCGCCGGCGGCGCGCCCCGGCGAATGATGAAGATGCAGGCGAACTCGCCCGCCGAGGCCGCGGCGATGGCCCCGGCGGGCACGCCGCGCGCACTCGGCGCCTGGCTGCGCAAGGCACCGGTCAGCGCCTGGCCGACCACCTATGCCGCGCTGGCGGCCCAAGGCATTCCGCAGGAAGTGGTCGACTGGCTCGAGCTGGTGATGGCGGCGCTGGACGGCACGCAGCGCACGGAGGCGACCGTGGTGGCCTCGTTCCTCCACCTGCTGGCCAACGTGCTGGTCTTCGAGCAGTCCGGCCAGCCCGAGGGCGTGCTGCGCGGCACCGCCAATGCCGTACGCCGCCTGCGCGAGGCCTTCGGCCGCGGGCCGGCCAGCATGGCGCCCGATGTCGACATGCGCTTCGTCGAGCAGTTGGCGGCGCAGCTGGCCGGCATGGCGCCCGAGCGCTGGCCCGACCCGGTCTACGCGCTGCACGCGGATGCCCAGGCCTGAGATGCGGCAACTGACGCGCGCGCCCGTGCCGCACCTGCGACCCTTCGTGCAGCAGGTCTGGGCCTGGGCGCCCGGCGCCGAGGGCGCCGGGGCCGAACGCCCCGGCGCGCGCGAACATGTGCTGCCCACGGGCGGCATGCACCTGGTGTTCCGGCTCTCGGGGCCGCCGCTCAAGCTGTTCGGCCACGCGGCCGACACCGAGGGTCGGACCTACGGCCATGCCATCGTCGGCGGCGCGCGCAGCAGCTTCTACCTGCGCGACGTCTCGGTGGCCACGCGCTCGGTCGGCGCCCAGCTGCAGCCCGGCGCGGCGCGCGCGCTGCTGGGCGCGCCGGAAGACGCGTTGTCGGGCCAGCACACGCCGCTCGACGCGCTCTGGGGCACGCGCGAGGCGGCGGATGCGCTCGAGCGGCTGCATGCCGAGGCCGACCTGGCGCGGCAGCTCGCCTTGTTCGAAGCGATGCTGTCGGCGCGGCTGGCGCTCGCGCTGCGCGCCGGCCTGCGCGGGCTGCATCCGGCGATCGCGGCGGCGCTCGGGCCGCTCGCGGGCGAGAACCCGGCCATCGGCGCGCTGGTGGCCGACAGCGGCTACAGCCACCGGCGCTTCATCGCGCTGTTCCGCGGCGCCATCGGGCTCACACCGAAGGAGTACGCGCGCGTGATGCGCTTCGACCGCGCGCTGGCGCTGGCGGCCGATCCGGCGCGGCCCTGGGCCGAGATCGCGTTCGAGGCCGGCTATGCCGACCAGGCGCACCTGAGCCGCGAGTTCTCGGCGCTCGCGGGCATGGCGCCGCAGGCCTGGCGGCGCACCGGCGCCACGTCGCCGCGCCACGTGGCGGCACCCGCGAACGCCGCCAACGGTCAAATTCGTTCAAGACGGCCGCGCTGAAGCCTTCCAGAATCGGCGCCGACACGCGATTTCTTCCACGAACCACGACGAGAGGCACCCCATGGCGATCCACGAGCTCTTCCCCTACATCTGCGTCCACGATGCCAAGGCCGCGGTCGACTTCTACTGCGAGGTGTTCCAGGTCAAGGAGATCTTCCGGCTGGTCGAGCCCAGCGGCCGCATCGGCCACGTCGAGCTCGACTTCCACAACGGCGCGATCTTGATGATCTCGGACGAGTACCCCGAGTACGGCATCCCGAGCGCGAAGACGCTGGGCGGCAGCGCGGTCACCCTGCACCTGCACGTGGACGATGCCGACGCGGTGGTCGCGCGCGCGGTGGCGGCCGGCGCCACGCTCGAGATGCCGACCGAGGACCGCTTCTACGGCGAGCGCTCGGGCGTGTTCCGCGATCCCTTCGGCCACCGCTGGAACGTGGGCCACAGCATCGAGAAGCTGTCGCCCGAGGAGATGCAGCGGCGCTACACGGCGATGTTCGAGAACGGCGACGGCGCCTGCTGACGCACCATGAAAAACGCCCCGGCAAGCCGGGGCGTCGAGGTCTGGCGGACGCGTCTGGAGACGGGCCTCAGACCGACCACTTCTCGATCAGCTTCTCGGGCCGCAGCGAGTCGTAGCCCTCGAAGGGCTGGTGGATCCACGGATTGGTCTGCAGGAACTCCACCGAGTAGTCGGGCGTGAAGGTCGAGAGCGCCTTGGTCCACAGCACCGCGCTGCGCAGCTCGGTGATCGGCGCGTAGTTGTTGCGCAGCATGTTGATCACCGCATGCAGCGTGTGGCCCGAGTCGGCCAGGTCGTCGACCAGCAGCACCTTGCCGGCGATCTCGCCCTTGGGCGTGGTGATGTAGCGCGCGATGTCGAGATGGCCCTGGATGGTGCCGGCATCGGCCCGGTAGGAGCTGGTCGACATGATCGCCAGCGGCTTGTCGAAGATGCGCGACAGCACGTCGCCCGGGCGCATGCCGCCACGGGCCAGGCACAGGATGGTGTCGAACTCCCAACCCGACTGGTGCACCTTGATCGCGAGCTTCTCGATCAGGTTGTGGTACTCGTCGTAGCTCACGTAGAGGTGCTTGCCGTCTTCGGTCAACATGGGGGATGGGCTCCTGGATGAATAGCGGATGTCGCCCGGGTCAGCGGGCGCAGGGGGCTTCTTTTTGGGGTTGTCGTCGAGCCGGGAAATCAGTCGGCCAGATAGGGGTGGCGCATCATGATCGTGTGATCGCGGTCGGGGCTGGTCGACACCATGTGGATCGGCACGCCGGTGACCTGCTCGATGCGCTGCAGGTACAGGCGCGCGTTGACCGGCAGCTTGTCGTACTGCGTCACGCCGACCGTGCTTTCGCTCCAGCCCTCGAGGGTTTCATAGATCGGGGTGCAGCGTTCGATCTCGTCGGCGCCCATCGGCAGGATGTCGGTGGTCTCGCCATCCAGCTCGTAGCCGGTGCACAGCTCGAGCTTCTCGAGGCCGTCGAGCACGTCGAGCTTGGTGATGCACAGGCCCGACAGGCCGTTGACCTGCGCCGAGCGCTTGAGCAGCGCGGCATCGAACCAGCCGCAACGGCGGCTGCGCCCCGTGGTCACGCCCTTCTCTGCGCCCACGGTGCTCATGTGATAGCCGGGGGTACCGGGCGTGGCCCAGTCGAGCTCGGTCGGGAACGGACCGCCGCCCACGCGCGTGCAGTAGGCCTTGGTGATGCCGAGGATGTAGTGCAGCATGCCCGGGCCCACGCCCGAACCGGCGGCGGCGTTGCCGGCCACGCAGTTGCTCGAGGTGACGTACGGATAGGTGCCGTGGTCGACGTCGAGCAGCGTGCCCTGCGCGCCTTCGAACAGCAGGTTGGCGCCGTCGCGATGGGCGTCGTTCAGTTCGCGCGACACGTCGGCCATCATCGGCTTGAGCAGCGCGGCGTGGCGCATGGCTTCGTCGAACACGGTGTCGAAGTCGATCGCGGTCGAGCCGAGCACCTCGGTCAGCACGTGGTTGTGCAGGTCGAGCAGCACGCGCAGCTTGGCCGCGAAGCGCTCGGGGTGCTTGAGGTCCTGCACGCGCAGCGCGCGGCGCGCGATCTTGTCTTCGTAGGCCGGGCCGATGCCGCGGCCGGTGGTGCCGATCTTCTCGACGCCGCCCTTTTCGCGGTAGGCCTCGCGCGCGATGTCCAGCGCCGAGTGGAACGGCAGGATCAGCGGGCAGGCCTCGCTGATGCGCAGGCGCGAACGCACTTCCACGCCGGCCTTCTCGAGCCCTTCGATCTCCTCGAACAGCTTGGCCGCCGACAGCACCACGCCGTTGCCGATGTAGCACTTCACGCCGGGACGCATGATGCCGCTGGGGATCAGGTGCAGCGCGGTCTTCACGCCGTTGATCACGAGCGTGTGGCCCGCGTTGTGGCCGCCCTGGAAGCGGACCACGCCCTGGGCGCTCTCGGTCAGCCAGTCGACCAGCTTGCCTTTGCCCTCGTCGCCCCATTGGGTGCCGACGACGACCACGTTTCTTCCGGTGGTTACGCTCATGCTCGTTCCATTGCTAAAAATTCAGATCGTTCGGACTTGCCACTGGCCGGCCTGCTCGACGAGCTCGCGGTCGCAGTGGAACTCATCGATTTCGCTGCCATGGCCCGGCAGCACGCACACCACGGTTTCGCCGGCCTTGCGCAGCCCGGCGATGGCCTGACGCAGGCCGGTTTCGTCGCTCCAGGGCGCGCGGATCGCCGCGCGCAACGGACGCTTCGGCAGCACGCCGACCAGCTCGCGCACATCGAGGCTGAAGCCGACCGCCGGACGGTTGCGGCCGAACACGGCGCCCACCTCGTCGTAGCGGCCGCCGCGCACCAGCGAATCGGCCGCGCCCGGCACGTAGATGCCGAAGCGCATGCCGCTGTAGTAGGCATAGCCGCGCAGGTCGGCCAGGTCGAAGCTGATCTTGCGCCCCGCCACGCCGTCGAGGCCGGCGGCCAGCAGCTTCAGGTCGGACAGCGCCGCGCGCACCGCGGGCGTGCTCTGCAGCGCCCGGGCGGCCTCGTCGAGCACGGCGGCGTCGCCGTAGAGCTGGATCAGGGCCAGCAGGCCTTCGCGCGAAGCCGCGGGGAAATCGCGCGTCAGCGCGCGCAGCTCGCTCGCGTCCTTGGCGGCCAGCGCCGCATGCACGCGCGCCAGCACGGCCGCGTCGACCGGCACGCCGGCGAACAGCGCGCGCACGATGCGGGCATCGGCGAGGTCGACGATCACGCCCTCGCGCAGGCCGGCCGCGTCGAGGCAGTCGAGCGCGAGCAGCAGGACTTCGGTGTCGGCCTCGAGGCCGGCGTGGCCGTAGATCTCGGCGCCGAACTGCAGCGGCTCGCGCGTGGCGTGCGGGCGGTCGGGGCGGGTGTGGAGCACCGGGCCGCAGTAGCACAGCCGTGCCACGCCATCGCGGTTGAGCAGGTGGGCATCGATGCGTGCGACCTGCGGCGTGGTGTCGGCCCGCAGGCCCATCGAGCGGCCCGAGAGCTGGTCGACCAGCTTGAAGGTCTGCAGGTCGAGCGCCTCGCCGGTGCCCGAGAGCAGCGACTCCAGATGCTCGAGCAGCGGCGGCATCACCAGCTCGTAGCCGTAGCTGCGGGCGGTGTCGAGCAACTGGCGGCGAAGTTCTTCGATGTGGCGCGCCTCGGAGGGCAGCACATCGGCAATGTGATCCGGGAGGACCCAGGCGGACATGGGGATCGGGGGCGTGGTTAAACCGGAATTCTACCGGCAGCCGAAAAGCGCCCCGGCGGTGCCCGCTCGAAGCGGGCGGCGGGGCGGTCGAAAAGCGGCGCTGCCGGCCTCAGGCCAGCAGCCAGAGCAGGCACAGCCCGAGCACGATGCAGCACAGGCCGAAGAAGCGCAGCTGCCCGTCGCGCAGCTGCATCAGCTGGCCGAAGCCGCGGCGCCAGCCGCCGGGCGACACGAAGGGCAGGATGCCCTCGATCACCAGCACCAGCGCCAGCGCGCTCCAGAAGGTGTCGGAACTCACGTTCCCGAAACTGCTGCGAACGCAGGCGTCAACGGCGCGGCGCGCCGGCCGACGAACCCGCGCCCTGCATCGCGCGGAAGAAGTCCGACGAGGGATCGACCACCATCACGTCGCTCTTCTTGTTGAAGCTCTGCTTGTAGGCCTCGAGGCTGCGATAGAACTGCGCGAACTGCGGATCGCGGCCGAAGGACTCGCTGTAGACCGAAGCGGCCTGGGCATCGCCCTCGCCCTTGATCTTCTGCGCGTCGCGATAGGCGTTGGCAACGATCACTTCGCGCTGGCGGTCGGCGTCGGCGCGGATCTTCTCGCCTTCGGCCGTGCCGGTGGAACGCAGCTCGTTGGCCACGCGCTTGCGCTCGGCTTCCATGCGGCGGTAGACCGATTCGGTGATGGCTTCCACGTAGTCGACGCGCGTGATGCGCACATCCACCACGTCGACGCCCCAGGGCTTGGCGCCCTTCACCACGGTCAGCACCTCGCGCTGCACGTCGGCCATCAGGGCCTCGCGGCGCACCGAGATCAGGTCGCGCACGGTGCGCTTGTTGATGTTTTCCTGGAACGCGTTGCGCACCACGCGGTTGAGCTGCATGGCACCGGCGTTCTCGTCGAGGCCGACGTTGCGGATGTAGGCCTGCGGGTCGGTGATGCGCCAGCGCACGTACCAGTCGATCACCACGCGCTGCTTCTCGGCCGTGAGCATGGGCTCGGTGTCGAGGCTCGACAGCGTGAGCAGCCGCTTGTCGATGTACGACACGTTCTGGAACGGCGGCGGCAGCTTGAAGTTGAGGCCGGGCTCGGTGATGACCTGCTTGATCTGGCCCAGGGCGTAGACCACGCCGAACTGGCGCTGGTCGACCACGAAGAGGGTCGAGCTCAGCAGCACCAGCAGCACGAGGATCGACGAGGCGATGAATCCGATTCTGTTCATGTTCTTGTTGCCTTCCAGGTTCAACGCACGTCGCGGTCACGCGAGCGGCCGTCGCGGGCACGCATGTCGTTGGTCGGCGCGACCGGGATCACCGAGGACTGCACCGGCGCGGTGCCGGCGACGCTCGGGCTGGCGGCATCGACCGGGGTGGACTGGTTGCTGCCGGTCTGCTGGATCAGCTTGTCGAGCGGCAGGTACAGCAGATTGGAGCCCTGCTTGCTGTCGACCAGCACCTTGGTCGTACTGGCGTAGATCTGCTGCATGGCGTCGATGTACATGCGGTCGCGCGTGACCTGCGGCGCCTTCTGGTACTCGGTCAGCACCGAGGCGAAGCGGCCGGCATCACCCTGGGCCTGGGCCACGATGCGCGCCTTGTAGGCTTCGGACTCTTCCTTCAGCCGCGAAGCGGTACCGGTGGCCAGCGGCACCACGTTGTTGGCATAGGCCTGCGCCTCGTTCTTGGCGCGCTCGCGTTCCTGGCCGGCCTTGAGCACGTCGTCGAAGGCGGCCTGCACCTGCTCGGGCGGACGAACGCCACCCTGCTGCAGGTTGATGCCGACCACTTCGACGCCGACCTGGTAGCGGTCGAGGATGTTCTGCATCAGCTGGCGCACGCGCGGCGCGATCTGGTCGCGTTCCTCGGCGAGGGCCGCGTCCATCTTCATCTTGCCGACGACTTCGCGCACGGCGGTCTCGGCCACCTGCACCACCGTGTCGGCGGGCGTCTTGCTCTCGTAGAGCCAGGCGCGCGCATCGCTCAGGCGGTACTGCACGGCGAACTTGATCTCGACGATGTTCTCGTCCTCGGTCAGCATGGCCGATTCGCGCAGGCCGGTGGAACGCACGATGGCGTCGCGGCCCACGTCGGTCGAGCGGATCTGCGTGACGACCACGGTCTCGTGGCGCTGGATCGGGTACGGCAGGCGCCAGTTGAAGCCCGCGCCCACGGTGGTCTTGTAGCGGCCGAACTGGGTGATGACGGCCTGCTGGCCTTCGTTCACGATGAAGAAGCCGGTACCGAGCCAGATCAGCACGGCGACGATGGCCACCAGGCCGATGCCGAAGCCGGCGTTCTTCATGTCGGGTTTGTAGCCATTGCCGCCACCGTTGCCGCCGCTGGGACGGTTGTTGTTGCCTCGGCCACCGCCGAAGAAGCCGCCGAGCTTGCGGTTGAGATCGCGCCAGAGTTCATCGAGGTCCGGCGGCCCCTGGTTCGGGCCCTGGCCGCGCGGGCGGTTGTTGTTGCCGTTGTTGCCCGAAGGCGGGGGCGTGGGGGCACCCGGAGGATCGGCGTCGGGAGGCCTGTTGCCCGAAGGGCGATCGCCATTGGAGGAGGACGAATCGTCGCCACGCCCCCATCGGCCATCGTTCAGGTTGAACATGCCCAAGAACCCTTTCCACACTGGCTTTGCATTCATTCGCGTCGTTCTCTTGTCAGTGGCGGGATTGTGCCCAATCAATGGGTGGCACCGTGCAATTCAGCGTCACCCTCAGGGGTCATGGTATCGGCGATCGAGCCCGAGAGTCGGGCCAGCTCGGCGCGCAGCAGGGGCAAGCCCTCGCCGCTGCGGGCGCTCAGGAAGATGCGCGGAACCTGCACGCCGTCGATGTCCATGTCGTCCTGCAGATGCAGCGGACGTTGCGTGCTTTCAAGGGCATCGAGCTTGTTGAAGACCAGCAATTGCGGCACGGTGTCGGCGCCGATCTCGCGCAGCACCGTCTGCACCTCGGCCATCTGCTCGGGATGGTGCGGGTTCGAGGCATCGACCACGTGCAGCAGCAGGTCGGCATCGACCGCCTCCTGCAGGGTCGCCTTGAAGGCGTCGACCAGGCCGTGCGGCAGGTCGCGGATGAAGCCCACGGTGTCGGAGATCGACACCTGCCGGCGCGCATCGCCCAGGTAGAGGTTGCGCGTGGTGGTGTCGAGCGTGGCGAACAGCTGGTCGGCTGCGTAGGCACGGGCCTTCACGAGCGCATTGAACAGCGAGGACTTGCCCGCGTTGGTGTAGCCCACCAGCGAGATGTTGAAGGTCTCGCGGCGCTCGCGCTGGCGCCGCTGCGTGCCGCGCTGCTTCTGCACCTTGGCCAGGCGCTCGCGCGTGCGCTTGATCGACTCGGCGATCATCCGCCGGTCGAGCTCGATCTGCTTCTCGCCCGGGCCGCCGCGCACGCCGGCACCGCCGGTCTGGCGCTCCAGGTGGGACCAGCGGCGCACGAGGCGCGTGCTCAGGTACTGCAGGCGGGCGAGCTCGACCTGCAGCTTGCCTTCATGCGAGCGCGCGCGCTGCGCGAAGATCTCGAGGATGAGGAAGGTCCGGTCGTACACCGCGACGTCGAGCTGGCGCTCGAGGTTGCGCTGCTGGGCCGGGCTCAGCGACTGGTCGAAGATGACCTCGCTCGCGCGATGCATCGCGGCGAGCTCCTTGATCTCGTCGGCCTTGCCGCTGCCGACGAAAAGCGCCGCGTCGGGCACCTTGCGCTTGCACACGAGGCGCGCCACGGGCGAGAGGCCCGCGGTTTGCGCGAGCAGGCCGAGTTCTTCGAGTTCGCTGTCGAAATGGGGCAGCCCGAAGTCGACGCCGACGAGAACGACGGCGCCTTCCTGGCGGGAATTCAGTTCAGACAAGCGGTATCAGAAAAGGGGAAAAGCGCGGCGGGTTTGACACCGCCGCGCTCCGCGCCGATCAGGCTGCGGCGTCGTCGTTCTCGTTGGCCGAGAAGTTGACGGCACGACCCGGCACGATGGTGGAAATGGCGTGCTTGTAGACCATCTGTGTCACCGTGTTGCGAAGCAACACGACGTACTGGTCGAAAGACTCGATCTGACCCTGCAGCTTGATACCGTTCACCAAATAAATGGAAACCGGCACATGCTCGCGACGCAGTGTGTTCAGAAACGGGTCTTGTAGAAGTTGCCCTTTATTGCTCACGATATTCTCCGTGTTCAAGAGTAGTTGTTGGAAAAGGGACCTTAACACAGGCCTCCCGCGCTGCAGCATTCCGCGCCAAAAGCCTTTGAAAAATAACGGTTCTCAAAAGACGGAACTTCCGTTCCGGCGGCCGCTCATCGGCCGCCAACGGTGCCCAAGACTCACTCGTCCTTGTCGGCGTAGGGATTGTGGGAGCTCTTGAATTCGATTCGCAATGGTGTACCCACCAGGTCGAATTCCTTGCGGAACCGCCCTTCGAGAAAGCGCTTGTAGGCGTCGGTCACATGCTCGAGCGAATTGCCGTGGATCACGATCAGCGGCGGATTCATGCCGCCCTGGTGCGCATAGCGCAGCTTGGGCCGGAACATGCCGGTGCGCTTGGGCGTCTGGAATTGCACCGCCTCGAGCAAGAGCCGGGTCAGCACCGGCGTCGACATCTTGCGGGTGGCCGACTTGTGGGCCTGCGCGATCGCCTGCCACAGCGGGCCCAGGCCCTGGCGCTTGATGGCCGAGATGAAATGCAGCGCGGCGAACTTGAGGAACACCAGCCGGGTCTCGATCTGGCGCTGGATCTGCTCGCGCTGGTAGCTGTCGACCGCGTCCCATTTGTTGATGGCGATCACCACCGCGCGGCCGCTCTCGAGGATGTAGCCCGCGATGTGGGCGTCCTGGTCGGTCACGCCCTGGGTGGCATCGAGCAGCAGCAGCACCACATTGGCCGATTCGATGGCCTGCAGCGTCTTGACCACCGAGAACTTCTCGATCGCCTCGAACACCCTGCCCTTGCGGCGCAATCCGGCGGTGTCGATCAGCTCGAAGCGCTGGCCGTTGCGCTCGAAGGGCACCGAGATCGCATCGCGCGTGGTGCCGGGCATGTCGAAGGCCACGAGACGCTCTTCGCCGAGCCAGGTGTTGATCAGCGTGGACTTGCCGACGTTCGGGCGCCCCGCCACCGCGAGCTTGATCGGCTTGTTGACATCGTCCTCGCCGTCCTCGTCCTCTTCGGGCTCGGGCAGGTTCAGCGACTCGAGCGCGAGTTCGACCAGGCCGCGGATGCCCTGCCCGTGCGCGGCCGACACGCCATGCACCTCGCCGAGACCCAGCTCGTAGAAGTCGACCAGCTTGGAGCCGTCGTGCATGCCTTCGGACTTGTTGGCCACCAGCACGCAGGGCTTGCCCAGGCGGCGCAGCTCGTTGGCGATGTCGTGGTCCTGTGCCGACAGCCCTTCGCGGGCGTCGACCACGAACACCACCACGTCGGCCTCGGCCACGGCCTGGCGCGTCTGCTTGGCCATCTCCTTGAAGATGCCGCTGCCCGCGTCGGGCTCGAAGCCGCCGGTGTCGATGACGATGAACTCGTGCTTGCCCAGGCGGCCGTTGCCGTAGTGGCGGTCGCGCGTCAACCCGGCGAAGTCCGCCACGATGGCGTCGCGCGTCTGGGTCAAGCGGTTGAACAGGGTCGACTTGCCGACGTTGGGACGGCCCACCAGGGCCATGACGGGTTTCATGGCCGCTCCTTCGCGGATTCGCAATTCATGGCCATGCCCTGGAAAAAATATCAGTCTGGACGGTAGCCGAAGACGCCGCCGTTGGCCGTGACGACCACCACCGTGTTGCCCACGACCACCGGAGCGGTTTCGATGGCCGAGCCATCGGGCGTGACGCGGTTCAGCAGGCCGCCGTTCTCGCGCGAGACGAACAGCAGCAGACCGGTGCTGTCGCCGATGACCAGCGAGCGGCCCACGGCCAGCGGCGCGGTCAGCGTGCGGTTCTTGAAGGTGGTGGTCTGCCAGGCGCGTTCGCCGTCGGCTCGGCGCCAGGCGGTGACGCTGCCATCGGCTTCGGTGCCGTAGACGAAACCGTCGTCGCCACCGAGGCCTTCGGCGCCCGAGGCCGCCTTGCTCCAGACCAGCGTGCCGCGCAGCGTGTCGACGCAGCCGACGCTGGCATAGTAGGCGCGCGCGCAGACGGTGTCGCCCACGCGGCTCACGCTGCCGGTCAGGTCGACCAAGCGCTCGACGTCGTTGGTGCCGCGCGGCGCCGCGATCGGCGATTCCCAGCGCGAGGTGCCGTTCGACGGGTTGATGCCCGCGAGGCGGCCGCCGATGCCGGCCACCAGGGTGTCGCCCACGGCGAGCAGCACGCCCGGCTTCTTGAGCACGAGGTTCTCGCCGGTGCGCTGCTGCGACCAGAGGCGGCGACCGCTCTCGCCGTCCCAGGCGCTGATGTTGCGGTCGGCGGTCTGCACGAAGACGCGGCGGCCGGCCACCAGCGGTGCGGTGAAGGCCTGCGCCGTGAGGCGCTGCTTCCAGATCACCTTGCCGCCCTGCAGCGCGACCAGCTCGTTGTTGGTGGTGACCACCGCGGTGATGCTGCCGTCGCTGCCCACGCCCGCCGTGAGCGGTGCGCCGACGCTGGCACGCCAGGTTTCGCGGCCCGCGCGGGCATCGATGCCGACCACGGTGCCGTCGGCGGCCGCCACGGTCACGATGTCGCCGCTGATGTCGGTGGTGAGCGGGAACTTGACCGCCGGGATCTTCACGCTCCAGGCCTGGCGCACGCCGATCAGCGAGGCATTGGTCGGCAATTCGGCCGGCTTCGGCTTGGAGGTGCCCGAGCACGCGGCCAGGACCGCTACCAAAACAAGAGCAGACCCCGCACGCACGGCGGTCGATTCAGGCATGAAACGCATGAAATTCATGATGGCTGGCGATCAGGATTTGGCAGGAACTGCGGGGGTGACGGTGATGACGGGCGCCAGGCTCTTGGGGTCGACGCCGACCGCATTGAGCTTGAATTCGACCAGCCGGCGGTATTCGGAAGCGGCACCCAGGCCGGTCCAGGCCTTGCGGTACTCGGCCTGCGCCTCGTCGCGCTTGCCCTGGGCCAGGTAGATGTCGCCCTTGCGGTCGGCCACCAGCGGCTCGAATTCCTTCGGCACGTTGCCCGAGAGCTGCTTGATCGCGTCGTCGTAGGACTTGGCGTCGAGCAGTTCGGCCGCGAGGCGCAGCTTGGCGATGGCCTGGTAGCCGGGGTCGGTGGCCTTGTCGGCCACCCAGCCGAGCGCGGCGCGCGAGGCTTCGGCATTGCCCTTGTCGTAGAGAGTCTTGGCGGCCAGCAGGCCGGCCTGCTGCGCATAGGCGGTGCCCGCGAAGCGCTCCTTCATGTCGTTGAACACGCGCTCGATGCGGGCGGCATCGCCCGACTGGGCACTGCGCTCGACCTCGTCGTACAGCGCCGCCGCCTGGGCTGCCTTGGTGCGCTGGAAATACTGCCAGCCGTTCCAGGCCACGAAGGCGCCGGCGACGAGCAGCACGACCCAGGTGATCAGGGTGCCGTAGGTGTTCCAGAAATGCTTGAGCTGGTCGAGCTGTTCCTGTTCTTCGAGATCGAGATGGGTTGCCATGCGCTGTCAGTGGTTGGAAGGACTCGAGGCCGCGGTGCGCCGGGTGCGCCCGTGTGTTTTGATTCTGTGCCTCCGTGAGGCTGAAAGACTCAGGAACGGTCCGATGATTCCCCGGGAGCCGGCGATTGTAGGGTGGCGGCCCAGCCGGCCACGTCCGCGAGCGGGCGGGCCACCTGCGAACCGCTGCCATCGCGCAAGGATTTCACGGTGACCTCGCCACGCGCGAGTTCGTCCTCGCCGAAGATCAGCGCAAAGCGCGCGCCGCTCGCATCGGCCTTCTTGAACTGCGCCTTCATGCCGCCGCCGCCCGCATGCTGCACCACGGCCACGCCGATCGCGCGCAACTGCTCGAGCACGACCATCGCCTGCGGCAGCGCCGCGGCCGAGGGCACGATGGCGTAGGCCGCGGGTTCGCTGCCGGGCACCGGCAGGCCGAGTTCCTGGATCAGCAGCAGCAGCCGTTCGATGCCCAGGCCGAAACCCACGGCCGGCGCGGGCTTGCCGCCCATCTGGCCAATCAGGCCGTCGTAGCGGCCGCCGCCGCACACGGTGCCCTGCGAGCCGAGCTGGTCGGTGACCCACTCGAACACGGTCAGGTTGTAGTAGTCCATGCCGCGCACCAGGCGCGGGTTGACGTGGTAGCCCAGGCCCGCGGCGTCGAGCACCGCGCGCACCGCGGCGAAGTGCGCGCGCGACTCCTCGCCGAGGAAGTCCATCAGCTGCGGCGCGGCCTCGACCATCGCCTGCATGGCGGGATTCTTGGTGTCGAGGATGCGCAGCGGATTGCTGTGCAGCCGGCGCTGCGCATCGGCGTCGAGCAGCTCGGCATGCGCCTCGAAGTGGCGGATCAGCGCCTCGCGATGCGCCTGGCGCTCGGCCGGCTGGCCCAGGCTGTTGATCTCGAGCCGCACGTGCTGGCCCTCGAGCAGCCCGAGCTCGCGCCACAGCGCGCGCACCATGAGGATCAGCTCGGCATCCACGTCCGGGCCGGCGAAGCCCAGCGCCTCGACGTCGAGCTGGTGGAACTGGCGGTAGCGGCCTTTCTGCGGCCGCTCGTGGCGGAACATCGCGCCCAGGGTCCACAGGCGCAGCGGTCCGTTGTAGAGCGCGTTGTGCTCGACCATCGCGCGCACGATGCCGGCGGTGGCCTCGGGGCGCAGCGTGAGCTTGTCGCCGTTCATCGAGTCGGTGAAGGAGTACATCTCCTTCTCGACGATGTCGGTCACCTCGCCGAGGCCGCGCACGAACAGCGCCGTGGGTTCGACCACCGGCGTCACGATGTACTGGTAGCCGTAGCGCGCGAGCAGCCCGCGCACCGTCTGCTCGAACCACGACCACAGGGCCGAGTCGGGGAGGCGGTCGGTGCGCGGCACGCTCGCCGGCAATATGTCGTTCATGCCTTTGACGGCATTGATCTTGTCAGCCATGGGAGAGGAGTGGTCAGGCGACGTCGGCAGCCTGGGGCTGGCCGAAGCGCTTTTCGATGTAGGTTTCGACGAGCTGATGGAACTCGTTGGCGATATTGTCGCCGCGCAGCGTGAGGGCCTTTTCGCCGTCGATGAAGACCGGCGCGGCGGGGGCCTCGCCGGTGCCGGGCAGGCTGATGCCGATGTCCGCGTGCTTGCTCTCGCCGGGGCCGTTGACGATGCAGCCCATCACGGCCACCTTCATCGTCTCGACGCCCGGGTATTTCTTGCGCCAGACCGGCATCTGCAGGCGCAGGTAGTCGTCGATCTGCTTGGCCAGTTCCTGGAAGGTGGTGCTGGTGGTGCGGCCGCACCCCGGGCAGGCGGTGACGCTCGGCACGAAGATGCGCAGGCCCAGCGACTGCAGGATCTCGGAGGCGATCACCACCTCCTGCGTGCGCGACTCGCCCGGCTGCGGCGTGAGCGACACGCGGATGGTGTCGCCGATGCCTTCCTGCAGCAGGATCGACAGCGCGGTGGCCGAGGCCACCGTGCCCTTGGTGCCCATGCCGGCCTCGGTCAGGCCCAGGTGCAGCGGATAGTCGCAGCGCCGCGCGAGTTCGCGGTAGACCGAGATCAGGTCCTGCACGCCGCTGACCTTGCACGACAGGATGATCTGCTCGCCGGCCATGCCCATGGATTCGGCCAGCTTCGCGGATTCGATGGCCGAGGTGATCAGCGCCTCGTACATGACCTGCTTGGCATCCCAGGGCTGCGCACGCAGGCTGTTGGTGTCCATCAGGCTGGCCAGCAGTTCCTGGTCGAGGCTGCCCCAGTTCACGCCGATGCGCACCGGCTTGTTCCAGCGCATCGCCGCGTCGATCATCTGGCCGAACTGACGGTCCTTCTTGTCGCCCTTGCCCACGTTGCCGGGGTTGATGCGGTACTTGCTCAGCGCCTCGGCACAGGCCGGATAGTCGGTCAGCAGCCGGTGGCCGTTGTAGTGGAAGTCGCCGACCAGCGGCACGTCGATGCCCATGCGGTCGAGCTGCTCGCGGATGTAGGGCACCTGCGCCGCGGCTTCGGGCGTGTTGACCGTGATGCGGACCATCTCGGAGCCGGCCTGGGCCAGTTCCTTGACCTGGATCGCGGTGCCGATCGCGTCGACGGTGTCGGTGTTGGTCATCGACTGCACGCGCACCGGCGCATCGCCGCCGACCGTGACCACGCGCGGGCCCCAGACCACGCGGGCCTGGCGCGAGCGGCGCGCCTTGGGCGCCGCGGATTCGATCGGCAGGGGTTCGCTCACGATTTCACCTCGAAGCGCGCAACGCCGCCGTTGCGCGTGAAGGGTTTGAGATCGAAGGGCTTGCCGAGCACCTGCACATCGACGCTCGATGCGCGCCCGACCACCACCGAGAGCGGCAGCGCCCCCGACAGCGCGACCGTTTCGCCGGCCAGCAGGCTGCGCCGCAGCAACTGCTTGCCCGCCGAATCGGTGACGGTGATCCAGCATTCCTCGCGCGCCACGAAGACCAACGCCTGGCCGCTCGCGTCGGCGGCGGCCGGCGGCGTGGCCGTCGCGGGGGCGGCGGGCGTTGCCGCGGCCGGTGTCGCCGGTGCAGCCGCAACGGCCGGTGCCGGCGTGGCGGTGCCGACGGCCGCGGCCGGGACCGGCACGTTCTCGGTCGCGACGCCCGGCGTGGTGCCGGGGGCGGCAGGCGCCTCGCCGGCGTTCGGTCCGATCTCGGCCGCACCGCGCGCGGTGATGCGCGACACCGTGCTGCCGATGCGGTCGAACACCGACTGCGGCAGCCAGAAGATCGCGGCCGCGCCGACCAGCAGCAGCGCGACCACGGTCAGCAGCGCGCGCGACGGCAGCCCGCCCGAACGGCCGCTGCCCCAGCGCGAGGTGCCCGAGACGATGTGGGTCTTGAGATTGCGGTCGGCCACCGCCACGGCGGCCTTGGGCGCGCCCGGCAGCTTGGCGAGCACCGGTGCCGGATCGACGCGCAGCGCGCGGCAGACGCTGCTGGCCAGCGCGCGCGCGAACACCGGATCGGGCAAGGCGGCGATGTCGTCGGCCTCGAGCGCCAGCAGCTTCTGCGCCGGCACCTTGAGCGCGGCCGCGACCATCTCGATGTGCAGGCCGTGCGCTTCGCGCGCCTCGCGCAGCATGGTGCCGGCGGACTTGTTCGTGTTGTCGGCTTCCTCGAGCGGAATCACCGCGGAAGTGCCGAATTCGGAAACCCGTTCAGTCATTGAAATTCCCGCGCTCGAACGCCGAAGCTTCGCGCGACTGCGGGAAGCGGCGCTGCAGCTGCCCGCCCAGCTGCGCGACCGCCTCGCGGTTGTTGAGACTGCGCTCGATCTTGATCCCCAGCCACAGGGTTTCGGCGTTGGCCGAGGGACCGTTGTTGACGCGGCGCACGTAGAACTGCGCGCGCGACCATTCCCCGCGCTTCGCGAGCAGCGAGGCGAGGTTGAAGCCGACCACCGGATTGCCGGCATCGATCTCGTAGGCCGCCTGCAGCGAGCGCTCGGCCTCGACGGGCTGGCCCGCGCGCATCTCGCACAGGCCCTGCGTCATCAGCGTCTTGGCGCGTTCGGTGTAGGCCGGCGTGGCCAGCGCCTCGGTGAACTGCTGGGCGGCGTCGCGGTAGCGGTTCTGCTGGCACAGCAGCCAGCCGTAGTTGTGGCGCGTGTTGCCGTCGCGCGGGTTGAGCGCCAGCGCGCGGCGGAAGCTGTCCTCGGCCAGGCCGGCGTCTTCCATGCGCATGTAGACCAGCCCGCGCAGCGCGAAGGCATCGGCATAGCTGGGATCGGCGTTGAGCGCCTGCTTGATCTCGTCGAGCGCGACGGTGTTCTGGCCATGCTCGAAATAGCCGGCCGCGAGTTCCATGCGCAGGCGGGCGCGGCGACGGGCGTTCGACTCGTCCGACTCGGTGACGAGCTGCGGGCCCGAGGACGAGCTGGCCGAATCGAGGCTGGTGGTCGTGGTGCGGGTGTTCACGCACCCCGCCGAGAGCAGCAGCGCCGCGAGGCCCGCGAAGCTGGCCACCAGCACGCGTTGCAGCCCGGCACTCGCCGTCGGAAAAGCCATGCTCATCGGTTCAATGCTCCTGGGAGGCGGTGGAAGCGGCCTTGCGGACCGGATGCAACACGACCGTTCGCTCCGTTCCCGAGGCAGAAGACGCCAGGCGGCGCTGCGCCATGCGCTCGGCCGCGCGGGTGCGGTCCTTGACGTCGCCGGCCAGCTGACCGCAGGCGGCGTCGATGTCGTCGCCGCGCGTCTTGCGCACCGTGGTCACCAGGCCGGCTTCGCTCAGCATCTTCGCGAAGGCCAGCACGCGCGGCTGCGGCGAACGCAGCAGGCCCGATGCCGGGAAGGGGTTGAACGGGATCAGGTTGAACTTGCACGACACGCCGTGCGTGCGCACCAGCTCGATCAGCTGGCGCGCATGCTCGGGCTGGTCGTTGACGCCGTCGAGCATGCAGTACTCGAAGGTGATGAAGTCGCGCGGCGCGTGCGCGAGGTAGCGCTTGCAGGCCTCGAGCAGCTCGGCGATCGGGTACTTGCGGTTCAGCGGCACCAGGTCGTCGCGCAACGGGTCGTTGGGCGCGTGCAGCGAGACGGCGAGCGCCACCGCGCAGTCGGTGCCCAGGCGGTCGATCATCGGCACCACGCCCGAGGTCGAGACCGTGACGCGGCGGCGCGAGAGGCCATAGCCGTTGTCGTCGAGCATGGTGCGCAGCGCGGGCACCAGCGCCGAATAGTTCTGCAGCGGCTCGCCCATGCCCATCATCACCACGTTGGAGATGACGCGCTCGTCGCGCTTGAGGTGCTTGCGCAGGAAGTGCTCGGCGAACCAGAGCTGGGCGACGATCTCGCCCGTGCTCAGGTTGCGGCTGAAGCCCTGGTGGCCGGTCGAGCAGAAGCGGCAGCCGACCGCGCAGCCGGCCTGGGACGACACGCACAGCGTGCCGCGGTCGTCCTCGGGAATGAAGACGGCTTCGACGGCATTGCCGTCACCGACGTCGAACAGCCACTTGATCGTGCCGTCCTTGGATTCGTGCTGGGTGATGACCGGCAGCGCCTCGACGCGCGCGGTCGTCGCGAGTTTCTCGCGCAGCGACTTGGCCAGATCGGTCATCTGGGAGAAGTCGCTGGCGCCACGCTGGTGGATCCAGCGGAACAGCTGCGTGGCGCGGAATTTCTTCTCGCCGAGTTTTTCGCAGAACGCAGCCAACCCCTCGAGATCGAAATCGAGCAGGTTGGCCGTGGTCATGGATTCGGTCGAGATGCGGCTTCAGCGTGCGTAGACGTTGAGGCCGGCGAAGAAGAACGCCACTTCGTTGGCGGCGGTTTCGGGAGCGTCCGAACCGTGCACGGCGTTGGCGTCGATGCTGTCGGCGAAGTCGGCGCGGATGGTGCCGGCGGCGGCCTTCTTCGGGTCGGTGGCGCCCATCAGGTCACGGTTCTTGGCGATCGCGTTCTCGCCTTCGAGCACTTGCACGAACACCGGGCCCGAGATCATGAACTCGACCAGGTCCTTGAAGAAGGGACGTTCCTTGTGCACGGCGTAGAACTGCTCGGCTTCGTTGCGCGAGAGGTGGACCAGCTTGGCGGCCACGATCTTCAGGCCGGCGGCCTCGAAGCGGGAAACGATCTTGCCGATGACGTTCTTGGCGACGGCGTCGGGCTTGATGATGGAGAGGGTACGTTCGATAGCCATGGAAGTGCTTTCTGAGCTTGCTTGATTCTGAAGTTTTTTGTCACAACTGCAACGATATTGTTGCGCTGTATCCCGACAAAGCCCGCGATTTTAACCGGCGGGATTCACCACCTTGGTGAAAACCCCGCGAAAGGCCGCGCGGGCGCGGCTGTTTTTGTTCAGCGGCCGCGGCGCCGGCCACCGCCGCCGCCCTGCCCGCCAAAGCCGCCGCCTCCACCACCGCCCCCGCCGCCCCCACCGCCACGGCGGCCGGAACCGCCCTGGCGCTGTTCCTTGCGCTGGCGCGTGAAGCTGTCGGCGCCGATGTAGCCCAGCGAGGTCTTCATCGGATCGGGCTGGTTGGCACCGCTCGGCGGACGGTCGTCGCCGCCCTGCCGGTTGCGGTTGCCGGCGTTGTTGGTGCCGTTGTTGCGCCGGCCCTGCTGCTGTTGCGGCGGACCGCCGTTGCCGCCGCCGGGGCCGCGGTTGTTGCGCGGGCCGCGCGGCGGACGGCCGTCGCCCAGCGGACTGGGGATCGGCGGCTCGCGGTTGTCGTCGCGCGCCTGGGCACCACCGCCGTTGCGGCCGCCGCGGCGCTTCTTGTTGCGGCCGTTCCGGCCGCCACCGCCGCCATCGGGACCCTGGCCGCGCTGCTGCGGCGGGCCCGGACGCGCCTGCGCGCCACCCGAGGCCTGGAACAGCGCGCGGATGTCGCGCTCGTCGAGCTCCATCCAGGCGCCACGCTTGAGGCCGCGCGGCAGCACCATCGCGCCGTAGCGGATGCGGATCAGCCGGCTGACCGCATGGCCCACCGACTCGAACAGCCGGCGCACCTCGCGGTTGCGGCCTTCGGAGATGGTGACGCGGTACCAGCAGTTGGAGCCTTCGCCGCCACCGTCCTCGATGGTGCCGAACTGCGCCATGCCGTCGTCGAGGCGCACGCCGTCGAGCAGCTTCTGCCGTTCTTCGCTGCTGATCGCGCCCAGCACGCGCACCGCGTACTCGCGCTCCAGGCCGAAGCGCGGATGCATCAGCTGGTTGGCCAGGTCGCCCGAGCTGCTGAACAGCAGCAGGCCTTCGGTGTTCAGGTCGAGCCGGCCGACCGACTGCCACTTGCCCTGGTGCAGGCGCGGCAGCTTGCGGAACACGGTCGGACGGTTCTGCGGATCGTCGTGCGTGACGACCTCGCCCACGGGCTTGTGATAGGCGATCACGCGCGGCGGCGGCGGCGCGATCCGGTAGCGGATCGGCTTGCCGTTGATCTTGACCTGGTCGCCGTACTGGATGCGCTGGCCGATGTGGGCCGGCTCGTTGTTGACCGAGATGCGCCCCTGCAGGATCAGTTGCTCCATCTCGAGGCGCGAGCCGAGCCCGGCCTGCGCCAGCACCTTGTGCAGCTTGGGCGAATCGGCCTCGGGCAGCAGCACGCGCTTGAGCGGCGGCACCTCGGGGCTGTCCTCGTCGGCGTCGAACTGGCCCGAGATGACGTCGGCGAAGCGGATCGGCTCGGGCGGCGGCGCATTGCGCTGCTCGCGCTCGGCGGCGCGGCGCGCGCGGTCGAGGTCGTCCTCCTCGTCGTCGGGGTCTTCCTCGTCCTCTTCGTCCTCGGAACGGTCGTCCGAATCTTCCTCGTCCCGGGGCTGCAGCCGCGCCGGTTCGGCACGCGCGGGTTCGGGCTCCGGCTGGGGCACCGGTGCCGCGACGGGCTCGGGTGCCGCTTCGAGCGCGGGCGGCCCGGATTCGGCTGCGGGCTCCTCGGGCGCCGCTTCGACCACAGCCTTCGGCTTGCGCGGGCGCTTGGGCTTGGCGGGCTTGGCCGGCTCCTCGGCGCTCTCGACGGCCACGGCCGCTTCGGGTTCGGCCGCGGCCGGCGCCTCGGCGGCCTCCACGGCCTCCTTCTTGCGCCGCGGACGCCGCTTCGGTGCCGCGCCCTCCTCCGCCGTCGCTACGGCTTTCGCAGCATCGCCCGCGGACTGGCCGGTGGTTTCCGGCGTGTTTTCATTGGACAAGGGGTCGATCGGCAGGATCGCCGCTTGGTCGGGGTCGGATGAGCTCATGAGGTCTTTCCGGGGAGGACTGCGTCAGGATCGGTCGCGTCCGGCGGTGGAGCGTCGGGATCGATGCGGGGTTCTTCGGAGGGTTCGGTATCGGCGGAAGCCTGGGCTTCCGCGGGGGCTGGCTGTTCGGCGTCGCCGTTGCCTCGCTCGTCGAGGGCGACGGCATCGCCGGGCTCGGGCGCCGTGTCGGGCGACGCTGCGTCAGCGACCGCCTGCAGGGCTTCGGGCTGCTGTTGTTCTGCCGGGGTGGTGGGCGCAGTCTGCGCCTCTTCCACCGCCACGGCAACCGCTGCATCGTCGGCGGCGGGCTCATCGATCGGCAGCGCCGGCTGGTTGCCGCCGCCCGCGCGCTCGAGCGAATCGACCAGCGCCGCCTGCTGCGCCGGCGTCTCGATCACCGGCAGCTGGTCGAGCGAGGCCAGGCCGAGGTCATCGAGGAACTGGCGCGTGGTCGCGTACAGCGCCGGACGCCCGACGGTCTCGCGATGGCCGATCACCTCGACCCAGTTGCGGTCCTCGAGCTGCTTGAGGATCAGCGAGTTGATGGTGACGCCGCGGATGTCCTCCATGTCGCCGCGCGTGACCGGCTGGCGGTAGGCAATGATGGCCAGCGTCTCGAGCGCCGCACGGGTATAGCGCGGCGGCTTCTCGGGGTGCAGGCGGTCGAGGTGGTCGCGCATCTCGGGCCGGCTCTGGAAGCGCCAGCCACTGCCCACGCTGACCAGTTCGAGGCCGCGTTGCGTCCAGTCTTCCTGCAGCTCGAGAAGCAGCGACTTGATCGTGTCCACACCCAGTGCGTCGTCGAACAGCACGCGCAATTCGCGCACCGGCAGCGGCTGGCTCGAACAGATCAAGGCGGTTTCGAGAATGCGCTTGGCATCCGCCGTATTCATGGTTCGCGTTGTCCGGGAAAAGGCGCCTTGGAGGACGCTTTTTTTGTTCAGAAGGATGGAAGGAGGCGTTGCCGGCACGCGGCGAGTGCAACGCGGGGCCGGCATCAAGCAGTGGCCGGCGCGGCGGCCCTGGGGGCCGTCAGGCCCGATTGTAGTCCAGCCCCCAGGCCCGCAAGGCCTCGGCGAGATCGGCCGGCAAGGCCGAATGCAGCGCGATCGGCGCCTTGGTGACCGGATGGACGAAGGCCAGCCGGAACGCATGCAGCGCCTGCCGCGCGAGGCCCGCGGCGGCCGTGCCGCCGTAGAGCGTGTCGCCCACCAGCGGATGGCCGATCGATGCCATGTGCACGCGGATCTGATGCGTGCGGCCGGTTTCGAGGGTGCAGCGCACCACGCAGCCGCGCTCCTCGCTGTCCAGGCGCTCGATCAGGGTGCGCGCGGTCTTGCCGGCGTGCTGCTGCAGGTCGACCACCGCCATGCGCAGCCGGTTGCGCGGATCGCGGCCGATGGCGGCGTCGACCTGGCGCGCGGCCGGGCCGGTCCAGGGCTTGTGGCCCAGCGCCAGGTACTGGCGCTTGACCTCGCGCGCGGCGATCAGCGCCACCAGCGCGTCCATGGCGGCGCGGGTGCGCGCGACCATCATCAGCCCGCTGGTGTCGCGGTCGAGCCGGTGCACGATGCCCGCGCGCGGCAGCAGCAGCGCCTTGGGATCGAGCGCGAGCAGGCCGTTGAGCAGCGTGCCGCTCCAGTGGCCCGGGGCGGGATGCACCACCAGGCCGGCCGGCTTGTCGATCACGCGCAGGTGCTCGTCCTCGTAGACGGTGACGATCTCCATGGGCTCGGGCCGGAAGGCCTGGCTCTGGGGCGTGGGCCGCAGTTCGATGCGCCCCGCCTGCCCGGCCCGCACGGCCGCCGAGGCCTTGGTGGCGGCGCGGCCCTGCAGCTCGACGGCGCCGGCCTCGATCAGTTGCTGCAGGTAGCTGCGCGAGAACTCGGGAACCAACGCGGCCAGCGCGCGATCCAGTCGCAGTCCGTGCTGCGCGGGGTCGACGACGAAATCCCGCCACTCGCTGGCTTCGGACGGATCGGCGCCCTCGTCGAGCTCGGCCGCCTCCGGGGAGTTGTCGCGGGGGTCGGTCGATATAATTGAGGGCAACTGTTTCACGAAAGCCGCATGTGATGATTCGCGCCAAATTATCGGTCCCAGCCTGGATGGCGCTCGGCGCCCTCGCGCTGCTCGCCGGCTGTTCGAGCACCAAGGACGACAAGACCGCGACCTGGAGCCCCAACCGGATCTACGCCGAAGCCAAGGACGAGGCCGGTTCCGGCGCCTACGACAAGGCCGTGCCGCTGTACGAGAAGCTCGAGGGCCGCGCCGCCGGCACACCCCTGGCCCAGCAGGCCCAGCTCGAGAAGGCCTACGCCCAGTACAAGGGTGGCGACAAGGCCGCCGCGGTCTCCACCATCGACCGCTTCCTGAAGCTGCATCCCGCCAGCCCCGCGCTCGACTATGCGCTGTACCTCAAGGGCGTGGTCAACTTCAACGACGACCTCGGCATGTTCGCGTTCCTCACGCGCCAGGACCTGTCGGAGCGCGACCAGAAGGCGGCCAAGGAGTCGTTCGAGTCGTTCAAGGAACTGGTCACCCGCTTCCCCGACTCGCGCTACACGCCCGATGCGCGCCAGCGCATGAACTACATCGTGAACTCGCTCGCCCAGTACGAGGTTCACGTGGCGCGCTACTACTACTCGCGCGGCGCCTACCTGGCGGCCATCAACCGCGCCCAGAGCGCGATCGCCGACTACCGCGAAGTGCCCGCCGTCGAGGAAGCGCTCTACATCATCGTGCGCTCGTACGACGCGCTCGGCATGAACGACCTGCGCGACGACGCGCAGCGCGTGCTGACCTCCAACTACCCGCAGAGCACCTACCTGACCCAGGGCTTCAAGACCAAGGACGATCCCTGGTGGAAGATGTGGTGATGGCGGCGGCCAGCCGGTTCGGCTGACCCGAGAGACACGAAAAGCCCGACGGCGCGAGCCCTCGGGCTTTTTTATCGCCCGCGCGGCGCGAACCTCAGTCCTGCACCGGCACGGCCAGCTCCGCGATCGCCGCGTCGAGGTCGGCCTCGGTCTCGAGCCGCCGCATCGGCGGCAGCGCCCCGAGCAGGCGCCGGCCATAGCCCATCGCGACCAGGCGCGTGTCGCAGATCACGAGCACGCCGCTGTCGGTCTCGCGCCGGATCAAGCGCCCCGCCCCCTGCTTGAGCGCCACCGCGGCCTCGGGCAGCGAGTAGTCGCCGAAGGAGCTGCGGCCCTGCGCCTCGAGCCGCTGCGAGCGCGCCTCGACCAGCGGATCGTTGGGCGGCGGGAACGGCAGCTTGTCGATCACCACCAGCTGCAGGGCATCGCCGGGCGCGTCGAAGCCTTCCCAGAACGAGGCCGAGGCGACCAGCACGCAGCCGGGTCGCCCCATCGTGTCGCCCTCGCGGAAGCGGTCCATCAGCACCCGCTTGGGCAGTTCGCCCTGCACCAGCACCTCGGGCCGCCGCTCGATGCCCAGGCGCTCGATCTGCTGGCGGATCTCGTCGCCCACGGTGCGCAGCGCGCGCAGCGTGGTCGTCAGCACCAGCGTGCGGCCGCCGAGCGCGCCGGCGCCGCGCGCGGCCAGTTGCGCCACGCGCAGGCTGTGCGAGGGCTCGTTGGGCTTGGGGAAGGCGCGCGGCACGTACAGCGCGGCCTGCGCGGCGTAGTCGAAGGGGCTGCGCACGCGCAGCACCTCCGCGTCCTCGAGGCCGCAGGGTTCGGTGAACCAGCGCAGCGTGGGGTCGTCGCCGAGCGTGGCGGAGGTGAAGACCCAGGCCCGGCGGCGGCGCTCGGTGGCCGCGGGTTCGGGCTCGTGCGCGCGCGGCGGCTCGTCGTCATCGTCGTCGCCGCCGCCCTGCGCATCGAGCCAGGCGTCGTAGTCGTCGACGGCCTCGCGGGCGCCGGGCGCCGGCGCCTCGTCGTCGCGTGGCTTGGCGATCTTGAGCACGCGCGTGCGCATCGCCTCGGCGATGTCGAGCGGCGACTCCACCAGCCGCAACTGCGTGCCCACGTCGACCCAGCGCACCGATTCCGGCGCGCAGGCGCGCGCGAACTTGGCGGCGCGCTTCGCGAGTTCGCGCGCGCGCTCGAGCAGCCGCACGAAATCGGGTGACAGCTCGCTGACGGTGTCGAGCCCTTCGGCCGCTTCCTCGAAGGCGATCTGCAGCGTGTCGAGCGCACCCTGCCATTCGTGTTCGCCGATGCCCTCGGGCGAGGGCCCGGCCCAGCGCAGCTTCGCGCCCGGCCACTGCTTGCCCACCGCCAGCCGCAGCTCGCGCGCCGCGCGCTCGAGCCCGGCCACGATGCCCTGCCAGTCGACCAGCCCGCGCGCATGCGTGAGGCCGGCCGCGAGCACGTCGCGCGCGAAGTCGAGCGCCTGCCCGGTGCCGAGGTTAGTGCCGAGGAACTGCACGCCGGTCTCGTTGAGCTGGTGCGCCTCGTCGAACACCACCACGCTGACGCTCGGCAGCAGCTCGGCCATGCCGGTCTCGCGCACCGCGAGGTCGGCGAAGAACAGGTGGTGGTTGATGACCACCACGTCGGCCGCCAGCGCCTCGCGCCGCGCGAGGTTGACGTGGCAGGGCTTGAACTGCGGGCACTGCGCGCCCAGGCAGTTCTCGCGCGTGGAGCTCACCAGCGGGATCAGCGGCGAGCGCTCGTCGAGCCCCGGCAGTTCGGCGAGGTCGCCGGTGCGCGTGGCCTTGGACCATTGCTCGATCTTCGCCAGCGTGCGCAGGCTGCCGCGCTCGGGCAGCGAGGCGTCGTGGCGCGCCATGTCGAGCCGGTGCAGGCAGAGGTAGCTGCCGCGGCCTTTGAGCAGCGCGGTGCGCACCGGCAGGCCCAGCGCTTCCACGAGTCGCGGCAGGTCGCGGCCGAAGAGCTGGTCCTGCAGCGCCTTGGTGGCGGTCGAGAGCAGCACGCGCTCGCCGCTCAGCAGCGCGGGCACCAGGTACGAGAAGGTCTTGCCGACGCCGGTGCCCGCCTCGACCACCAGCATGCCGCCCTGCTCGATGGTGCGCGCCACGGCCATCGCCATCTCGGTCTGGCCCGAGCGTTCGCGGAACTGCTCGGCCGCGCGCGAGAGCACGCCGCCCTCGGAGAAAGCTTCCAGCACCTTCGATGCGAGCGTGTCTTCCATGCCCACCGCGCTCATGCGGGCTCCTTCGGATCGATCGCGTTCTCGAGCCGCACGATCTGGTCGCGCAGCGCGAGGCGGCGCTTCTTGAGGCGGCGCAGCAGCAGCTCGTCCCGCGGCACGACCTCGCTCAGGCCGTCGATGGACGCGTCGAGGTCCGCATGCTCGATGCGCAGCTCGATCAGTTGGCGGGAAAGGGAGTGGAGATTGGAGTCCAACGTGGGAGAAGCGGACGCATCTTCTGCGCGGCTCGGGCTCGGGTTCATTCGATAATACGTCGTGATCCGAACTCCAGAGAAGACAGGCGGCGCTGCATCGGCGCATTCGCGCTCATGACCCAAGGCTTTCGACTCGTTGCCGCCACCGGCCTGCACAAGGGCGACCGCCCCTACCAGCAGGACCAGGTGCTGCTGATCGCGCATCCGCGCACGCCGGGCTGCGTGCTCGCCGTGGTGGCCGACGGCATGGGCGGGCGCAGCGGCGGACGCAAGGCCTCCGACCAGGTGCTGATGACCGCGCGCCAGCTCTTCGCGCGCTACAACCCGGCGCGCGACGAGGCCGAGGCGCTGCTGCGCCAGCTGCTCGAGGACGCGCACACGGTGATCAAGCTCACGGCCGTGTCGAGCGAGCAGGAACCGCACAGCACGCTGGCCGCCTTCCTCATGAACCCGACCGGCGACTGCGCCTGGATCCACGCGGGCGATTCGCGCATCTACCACTTCCACGACGGCCGGCTGATCAAGCGCACGCGCGACCATTCGTACGTGCAGACGCTGATCGACCGCGGCGAGATCACCGAGGCCGAGGCCAACGTGCATCCGCAGGGCAACATCCTGCTCGGCTGCCTGGGCATGCGCTCGACGCCGCCGCCGATCGCACCCGACCAGGTGCCGAGGATGCAGCCCGGCGACCTGCTGATGGCCTGCAGCGACGGCCTGTGGCACTACTTCACTCCCGAAGAACTCGCGAGCGTGCTCCATGCGCAGCCGCCGCGCGATGCGGTCGAGATCCTGGTGGGCGAAGCACGCCGCCGGGCGCATGGCACGGGCGACAACATCTCGATCGCGGTGCTCAAGCTCGAGCCCCTGCCGGCGGCCTGAAATCTCCGCGGCCTGCGCGGGCCGTTGCGCGGCGGTCAGGGCTTCGCAGCCGGCTCCGCGGGCGGCAGGGGCGCGCCGCGCGGCTTGGTGCGGTTGGTGTTCTGCCGCTCGCGGCTGGCGCGGTGCTCCTCGGCCTTGCGCTGCTTTTCCTCGTAGCGCTGGGCCTGCGCGGGCGCCTCGGCGCGGCGCTGCGCGGCCTTGGCCTGCTCGGCAGCCTGGTTGCTCTGCTTCTGGTCGAACTGGCGCTGGCGCTCGGGCGCTTCCGCAGCCGTCGCGGCACGGCCTTCGGCATGGTCGGCGGCACGCTGTTCGCGTTCGCGCTGGTTCTGCTGGGACTGCTCGCGCTGCTGCGCGGAATCCTGCGGGCGTTCGGTGGTCTTCTTCTCGTCGAGCTTGCGCAGCTCGGCGGCGCCGCGGCGCTGGCGCTCGATGTCGTTGATCGACGATTCCTGGCGCTTGATGTGGTCGTTCTCGGTGCGGCGGCGCGCGCGGCTGTCGCGCAGGCAGTCCTCGACCGCGAACTTGGCGTAGCAGGCCTTGCGTTCGTTCTCGTAGCGCGCCTCGATGGCGGCGCGCTCGCTGGCCAGGCGGTTGCGCTCGGCCTCGAGATCGGCGACGCCGGCAGCGGCGCTGGACTGGGCCCAGGCCGGCAGGCCGGCCAACGACATCCACAGGGCAAGGACGAGGGTTTTCTTCATGTGAGGCGAGTGTCGACGATGCGGCGTTCCAGCGCGAGGAATTCGGCCGACTGCATCTCGTTGAGCCGCGAGACCGTGCGCGGAAACTCGTGCGCCAGCGGCCCCTCGGTGTACAACGCCTCGGCCGGTACCTCGGCCGACATGATGAGCTTGACGCGGCGGTCGTACAGCACGTCGACCAGCCAGGTGAAGCGGCGTGCCTCCGAGGCCATGCGCACCGGCATGTGCGGCACGTCGGACAGCAGCACGGTGTGGAACTGGCTCGCGATCTCGAGGTAGTCGTTCTGCGAACGCGGCCCGCCGCACAGCGTCTTGAAGTCGAACCAGACGACGCCACCGGCCTTGCGGCGCGCGCGGATCTCGCGCGACTCGATGTGCAGCACCGGGTTCTCGTCGGCCGTCTCGGCCAGCTTCTCGAAGGCCTTGCGCATCTCCTTCTCGGCGCCGGCATCGTTCGGCGTCAGGTACATGCGCAGCTGCTCCATGGTGCGGCGCCGGTAGTCGGTGCCGTTGTCCACGCTGAGCACCTCGAGCTTCTGGTTCAGCAGCTCGATGGCGGGCAGGATGCGGTCGCGGTGCAGCCCGCCGGGATAGAGGTCGTCGGGCTTGAAATTGGAAGTGGTGACGAAGCCCACGCCGTTCTCGAACAGCGCCATCAGCAGCCGATGCAGGATCATCGCGTCGGTGATGTCGGCGACGTGAAACTCGTCGAAACAGATCAGCTTGTAGCGCTTCGAGATGCGCAGGCCCAGCTCGTCGAGCGGGTTGACGGTGCCCTGCAGCTCGCGCAGCTCGCGGTGCACCTCGCGCATGAACTCGTGGAAGTGCAGGCGCGTCTTGCGCCGCAGCGGCACGGCGTTGAAGAAGAGGTCCATCAGGAAGCTCTTCCCGCGCCCCACCCCGCCGTACATGTAGACGCCGCGCGGCAGCTCGGGCCGGTTGATGAGCTTCTTCAGCGCATTGGAACGCTGCGACTTGTACGCGGCCCATTCCGTGGCGCAGCGATCGAGCGCCTCGACGGCCCTCAGCTGTGCGGGATCGCTCTTGAACCCGCGTGTGGCGAGTTCCGCTTCGTAGGCCTGTTTGACGCTCAAGGGATCGGAATGCTAGGTGTTGGGGGCTGCGGGCGACCAGCGAATGGCCGCCCGCAGCGTGGTCGCCGCTGGATCAGAAGTTCAGCGTGCGCTTGTCCACCGCCAGGGCGGCTTCCTTGGTGGCTTCCGACAGCGAGGGGTGCGCATGGCAGATGCGCGCGATGTCCTCGGCGCTGGCCTTGAACTCCATCGCCACCACGGCTTCGGAGATCAGTTCGCTGGCCTGCGGGCCGACGATGTGCACGCCCAGGATCTCGTCCGTGGTCGCGTCGGCCAGGAACTTGACCAGGCCGGTCGTGTCGCCGAGCGCACGCGCGCGGCCGTTGGCCAGGAACGGGAAGGTGCCGGCCTTGTAGGCGCGGCCCGAGGCCTTGAGCTGCTGCTCGGTCTGGCCGACCCATGCGATCTCGGGGCTGGTGTAGATCACCCACGGCACGGTGTTGAAGTTGACGTGCCCGTGCTGGCCGGCAATGCGCTCGGCCACGGCAACGCCCTCTTCTTCCGCCTTGTGCGCGAGCATCGGGCCGCGCACCACGTCGCCGATCGCCCACACGTTCGGCAGGCTGGTCTTGCAGTCGTCGTCCACGGCGATGGCGCCGCGCTCGTCGAGCTTCAGGCCCACCGCTTCGGCGTTCAGGCCGATGGTGTTGGGCACGCGGCCGATCGAGACGATCAGCTTGTCGACCTCGAGCGTCTGGGCTTCGCCCTTGGCGTTGGTCCAGGCCACGCTCACGCCGTTCTTGCCCGACTTGATCTCGCCGACCTTCACGCCGAGCTCGATCTTCAGGCCCTGCTTGTCGAAGGCCTTCTTGGCTTCCTTGGCGATCTGCTCGTCGACCGCGCCGAGGAAGGTCGGCAGCGCTTCGAGCACCGTGACTTCGGCGCCGAGGCGGCGCCACACCGAGCCCATCTCGAGGCCGATGACGCCCGAGCCGATCAGGCCCAGCTTCTTCGGCACCGCGCCGATGCGCAGGGCGCCGTCGTTCGAGAGGATGTTCTCCTCGTCGAAGGCCGCGCCGGGCAGCGCACGGGCGTTGGAGCCGGTGGCGACGATGATGTGCTTGCCGGTGATGGTTTCCTCGGCGGCGCCGGTCACCTTGATGTCGTAGCCGGCGTCGCCGGCCTTCTCGAACGCGCCACGGCCGTGGAAGAAGCTGATCTTGTTCTTCTTGAACAGGTACAGGATGCCGTCGTTGTTCTGCTTCACGACCTGGTCCTTGCGGGCCAGCATCTTGGCGAGGTCGATGCCGAGGCCCTCGACCTTGATGCCGTGGTCGGCGAAGTGGTGGTTCGCCTGCTCGTAGTGCTCCGACGACTGCAGCAGCGCCTTCGAGGGGATGCAGCCGACGTTGGTGCAGGTGCCGCCCGGTGCCGGGCCGCCCTTGCCGTTCTTCCACTCGTCGATGCAGGCGACGTTGAAGCCGAGCTGCGCCGCGCGGATGGCGGCGATGTAGCCGCCGGGGCCGCCGCCGATGACGATGACGTCGAATTGTTTGTTGGCCATCTGGTTCTTTCTCCTCAGATGTCGAACAGCAGGCGCGACGGATCCTCGAGCGCTTCCTTCATGGCAACCAGGCCCAGCACGGCTTCGCGGCCGTCGATGATGCGGTGGTCGTAGCTCATCGCCAGGTAGTTCATCGGGCGGATGACGATCTGGCCGTTCTCGACCACGGCACGGTCCTTGGTGGCGTGCACGCCGAGGATCGCGGACTGGGGCGGGTTGATGATCGGGGTCGAGAGCATCGAGCCGAAGGTGCCGCCGTTCGAGATCGAGAAGGTGCCGCCGGTCATCTCTTCGATGCCCAGCTTGCCGTCCTGTGCCTTCTTGCCGTACTCGGCGATCTTCTTCTCGATGTCGGCGAAGCTCATCTGGTCGGCATTGCGCAGGATCGGCACCACCAGGCCGCGCGGCGAACCGACGGCGATGCCGATGTCGAAGTAGCCGTGGTACAGGATGTCGTTGCCATCGACCGAGGCGTTGATCACCGGGTACTTCTTGAGCGCGTGCACCGCGGCCTTCACGAAGAAGCTCATGAAGCCGAGCTTCACGCCGTGTTCCTTGGTGAAGCTGTCCTGGAAGCGCTTGCGCAGTTCCATGACGGGCGCCATGTTGACCTCGTTGAAGGTCGTGAGGATGGCGTTGGTCGACTGCGATTGCAGCAGGCGCTCGGCGATGCGGGCGCGCAGGCGGCTCATCGGCACGCGCTGTTCGGGGCGCTCGCCCAGGTCCGGCGCGCTGGTGGGCGCGGCGACCTGCGGCAGCGCGGGCTTGGCGGCCGGCGCGGGGATCGCGGCGGGCGCGGCCTTGGCGGTGGCGCCCGAAGCCACGGCGCCGAGCACGTCGCCCTTGGTCACGCGGCCGTCCTTGCCGGTGCCGGCCACGTCGCTGGTCTTGAGGTTGTTGTCGGCCAGCAGCTTGGCGGCGGCGGGCATGGCGACGTCGGACTTGGCACCGCCGGTGGCAGCAGCAGCGGCTGCCGCGGGCGCGGCGGCGGGTGCCGGGGCGGCAGCGGCGGGCGCGGCGGCAGGAGCCGCGGCGCCGGCCTTGCCTTCGGTGTCGATCTTCGCGATCAGCTGGTCGGCCACGACGGTGGCGCCGTCGCCTTGCACGATCTCGGCCAGCACGCCGGCGGCGGGCGCCGGCACTTCGAGCACGACCTTGTCGGTCTCGATCTCGATCAGGATTTCATCGATGGCGACGGCTTCGCCGGCCTTCTTCTTCCAGGTGAGCATGGTGGCTTCGGCCACCGATTCGGACAGCTGAGGGACTTTGACTTCTACGATAGACATTTGGAGTTTGCTCCGCTTTGATTTGTGTGTGCCCCTGGGGCCGGGGTTCGCCCGGCCCGCCCCTCGTGGGGGATCGGGCGATGTGGCCGTGCCACATGCGCCCGAGCGGGTTGTTCGTGTTGAAAAAGGATCGTTCTATTACTTGGTCAGCACGAAGCCCTTGAGCTTGGCGAAGGCGGCATCGACCAGTGCCTTCTGCTGTTCCTGGTGCAGGTGCGAGTAGCCGACGGCCGGCGAGGCCGAGGCCGCGCGGCCGGCGTAGCCGAGCTTCTGGCCTTCCTGCATGTTCTCGTGGATGTAGTGCTGCACGAAGAACCAGGCGCCCTGGTTCTGCGGTTCGTCCTGGCACCACACCACGTCGACGAGGTTCGGGTACTTCTTGATCTCGGCCGCGAAGGCCTTGTGCGGGAACGGATAGAGCTGTTCGACGCGGATGATCGCCACGTCGTCGTCGCCGCGTTCCTCGCGCTTCTTGGCAAGGTCGTAGTAGACCTTGCCCGAGCAGGCGACCAGGCGCTTGACCTTCTCGGCCTTGAGCGCCTTGCTTTCCGGAATGATGGTCTGGAAGCTGCCCTTGGTGAACTCGGCCAGCGGCGAGGTCGCGTCCTTGTTGCGCAGCAGCGACTTGGGCGTGAGGATGATCAGCGGCTTGCGCAGGTTGCGCACCATCTGGCGGCGCAGCACGTGGAAGATCTGGCTGGCCGTGGTCGGCTGCACCACCTGCATGTTGGTGTCGGCGCTCAGCTGCATGAAGCGCTCGAGGCGCGCCGAGCTGTGCTCGGGACCCTGGCCTTCGTAGCCGTGCGGCAGCATCATCGTGAGGCCGTTGACGCGGCCCCACTTGACTTCGCCCGAGGCGATGAACTGGTCGATCACCACCTGCGCGCCGTTCACGAAGTCGCCGAACTGGGCTTCCCAGATCACCAGCGTGTTCGGGTCGTTCGAGGCGTAGCCGTATTCGAACGCGAGCACCGCTTCTTCCGACAGGATCGAGTCGATCACGACGAACGGGGCCTGGTTGTCGGCCACGTTCTGCAACGGCGTGTAGGTGCCCTCGTCGAACTTCTCGCGGTTCTGGTCGTGCAGCACGGCGTGGCGGTGCGTGAACGTGCCGCGGCCCGAGTCCTCGCCCGACAGGCGCACCGGGTAGCCGCTGGCCACCAGCGAGGCGAAGGCCATGTGCTCGCCCATGCCCCAGTCGACGTTCACGTCGCCGCGGCCCATGGCGGCGCGGTCGTCGAGCACCTTCTTGACCAGCGGATGCACCGTGAAGCCTTGCGGCACGGTGGTGATCTTCTCGGCCAGGCGCTTCCACTCGCTCGAGGGAATCGCGGTGTCGCCGGCGTCGGTCCACTTCTTGTTGAGATACGGGCTCCAGTCGACGGCGTACTTGCTCTTGAAGTTGGTCAGCACCGGGTCGACGGTGTTCTTGCCTTCGTCGAAGGCGGCGCGCTGCGCCTTGACCATGTCGTCGCCGAGCGTGTCGCCCAGGCCCTGCGCGGCCAGCTTGTCGGCGTACAGCTTGCGCGTGCCGGGATGCTGGGCGATCTTCTTGTACATCAGCGGCTGGGTCAGCGAGGGGGTGTCCTGCTCGTTGTGGCCCAGCTTGCGGAAGCAGATGATGTCCACGACCACGTCCTTCTGGAATTCCATGCGGAAGTCCAGCGCGATCTGGGTGGCGAGCACCACGGCTTCGGGATCGTCGCCGTTCACGTGCAGCACCGGCGCCTCGATCATCTTGACGATGTCGGTGCAATACAGCGTCGAGCGGCTGTCGCGCGGGTCGCTGGTGGTGAAGCCGATCTGGTTGTTGATGACGATGTGCACCGTGCCGCCCGTGGAGTAGCCACGGGTCTCGGCCAGCGCCAGCGTTTCCATCACGACGCCCTGGCCCGCGAAGGCGGCGTCGCCGTGCACGATCACGGGCAGCACCTGCTTGCCCAGCGGGTCGGCGCGGCGGTCCATGCGCGCGCGCACCGAGCCTTCGACCACGGGATTCACGATCTCGAGGTGCGAGGGGTTGAACGCGAGGCTCAGGTGGACCGGGCCGCCGGGGGTGGTCACGTCCGAGCTGAAGCCCTGGTGGTACTTGACGTCGCCGCTGGGCAGGTCTTCAGGCGCGGTGTGGTCGAACTCGGCGAACAGGTCGGCCGGCATCTTGCCGAGCGAGTTGACCAGCACGTTGAGGCGGCCGCGGTGGGCCATGCCGATCACGATTTCCTGCACGCCCTTGGCGCCGGCCTGGTTGATCAGCTCGTCCATCGAGACGATGAAGCTTTCGCCGCCTTCGAGCGAGAAGCGCTTCTGGCCGACGTACTTGGTGTGCAGGAAGCGCTCGAGGCCCTCGGCCGCGGTCAGGCGGTTGAGCACGTGCTTCTTCTGCTCGGCGCTGAGCTTGGGGTTGGTGCGGGCGCTTTCGAGCCGCTGCTGCCACCAGCGCTTGTGGTTCTGGTCGGTGGTGTACATGTACTCGGCACCCATGGTGCCGCAGTACGTTTCGCGCAGTGCGTTGAGCAGGTCGCGCAAGGACATGGTGTCCTTGCCGAAGAAGGTGTTGCTGGTGTTGAACACCGTCTCGAGGTCGGCGTCGGTGAAGCCGTAGAACGAGGGCTCGAGTTCGGGAATGGCGGGACGCTCGGCGCGCTTGAGCGGATCGAGGTCGGCCCAGCGGGCGCCGACGTTGCGGTAGGCGGCGATCAGCTGCTGGACGGCGGTGCGCTTGCGGCCGAGTTCGGAGTCGGCGCCGCTGGCCTGCACGACCTTGGTCGTGCCCTGCTTCGCCAGTTCGGCAAAAGCGTTGATGACCGGCTGGTGCGGAACGTCGCGGGTGTTGGTGCCGTCGGCGGCGGGGACGTGCTGCAGCGCGTCGAAGTAGGTGCGCCAGTTGTCGGGCACGCTGCCGGGGTTGGCGAGGTAGTTTTCGTACATCTCCTCGACATAGGGCGCGTTGCCGCCGAAGAGATAGGTGTTGCCTTGGTAGGCGGCATACACCGATGGAGTCGATGAATCGCTCATATTGCGCTGACCTTCGCTTCCCTGTGGGAAGCACGAGCTGGTTTAAGAAACCTTCCGCGACACGGCTGAACCGATTGGCGGATGCGACTGTGGCTGGGAAGGGCCTGAGTACCGGGCGATTGTGCCACGCCAACCATATGACGGTTCGAAGGGGATGCACAACCCCCCATCGGGAAGAGATCAGCCCCGGGTCAGTAACAGTTTGATCTGCTGCAGCGTGGCGGGGTCGTCGATGGTCGTCAGGTCGCCCGGATCGCGGCCCTCGCAGACCGCCTGGATGGCGCGGCGCAGCAATTTGCCGCTGCGGGTCTTGGGCAGCCCGCCCACGAAGCGCACCCGCGCCGGCCGGGCCAGCGCGCCCAGCTGGTCGGCCACGGTCTTCATGATCTCGCCCTCGAGCTTCAGCGCCACGGCGTCGTCGCTCACGGCCTGCCCGTCCTTGGGCACCACGAAGGCTATCGCGACCTGGCCCTTGAGCGCATCGGCCACGCCCACCACCGCCACTTCGGCCACGCCCGCGTGGCCCGAGATGCTTTCCTCGATCTCGCGCGTGCCGAGCCGGTGGCCGGCCACGTTGATCACGTCGTCGGTGCGCCCGAGGATGTAGAAATAGCCGTCCTCGTCGCGGATGCCCCAGTCGAAGGTCGAATAGACCATCTTGCCGGGCACGCTCTTCCAGTAGGTGTTGACGAAGCGCGCGTCGTCCTTCCAGATGGTCTGCATGAAGCCCGGCGGCGTCGGCCCCTCGACGACGACCACGCCCTTCTCGTTCGGCGCCGTGAGTTCCTCGCCGGTCGACTCGTGCAGGATCTTCACCTTGTAGCCGTACATCGGCACGCCGGGGCTGCCGAACTTGCTGGGCTTCTTCTCGATGCCGTTGGCGATGGTGATGATCGGCCAGCCCGATTCGGTCTGCCAGTAGTTGTCGATGATCGGCACGCCCAGGCCCTCGGCGATCCAGCGGCCCGTGGGCTCGTCGAGCGGCTCGCCGGCCAGGAACAGCGCGCGCAAGGTGGACAGGTCATATTTCTTGAGCAGCGCCGGGTCCTGCTTCTTGAGCACGCGCACCGCGGTCGGCGCGCTGAACATCACCGTCACCTTGTACTTCTCGACCAGCCGCCACCAGATGCCGCCGTCGGGCTGGCCGTCGAGCCCCTGCGTGGGCAGGCCCTCGTACATCACCGTCGCCATGCCGGCGATCAGCGGGCCGTAGACGATGTAGCTGTGGCCCACGACCCATCCGATGTCGCTGGTGGAAAAGTAGGTCTCGCCGGGCCGGCCGTCGAAGATGTGCTTCATGCTCGCGGCCAGCGCCACCGCGTAACCGCCCACGTCGCGCTGCACGCCCTTGGGCTTGCCGGTGGTGCCGCTCGTGTAGATGGTGTAGCTGATCTCGGTCGACTCGAGCCAGGTGCAGGGCACCTGCGCGTCGAGGTGCTTTTGCCGCAGTTCGCTCGCCAGATGGTCGCGCCCCGCCACCAGCGCCATGGGGGCCAGGCCGCGGTCAGTCAGCAGCACCGCGTCGGGCTTGTGCTTCGACAGGCGGATCGCCTCGTCGAGCAACGGCTTGTACGCGATCACCTTGCCGCCGCGCGAGCCGGCGTCGGCGCTCACGACCACCTTGGGCTCGGCGTCCTCGATGCGCGTGGCCAGCGAGCCGCTGGCGAAACCGCCGAACACCACGCAGTGGATGGCGCCGATGCGCGCGCAGGCCAGCATCGCGAACGCGGCCTCGGGAATCATCGGCATGTAGATCAGCACGCGGTCGCCACGGCCCACGCCCAGGTCGATCAGGCTGGCGGCGGTGCGCTGCACCTCGGCATGCAGCTCGCGGAAGCTGTAGCTCTTCTCGGTGCCGGTCTCGGTCGAGACGAAGATCAGCGCCGGCTGGTCGCCGCGCTCGGCGAGGTGGCGGTCGACGGCGTTGTGGCACAGGTTGGTGGTGCCGCCGACGAACCAGCGCGCGAACGGCGGCTGGCTGGCGTCGAGGATCTGCTGCGGCGGGCTCTGCCAGTCGATGAGCCGGGCCTGCTCGGCCCAGAAGGCCTCGGGCGCGTCGATGGACTGGCGGTGGAATTCTTCGTAGCGGCTCATCGGTGTTGTCTCCTGATCTTGGGAAATCGGTCCGGCACCGCTCGGCAAAGGGCGACGCCAAAACTGAATTCATAATTATGGAGACCGATCTTGCAGCAGGCTGACACGCGCCACAAGCGGATGAGACCGGGGTCGGCCGGCGAGCGGCCTCTCTAGTGGCGGGGGTGGCGGGCGCCCCGCCCTCTCAGCGCACCAGCGCGAGCAGCTCCGGAAAGGCCGGATGCTCGGCCGTGCGCAGCCATTCGAAGCCGACCATCTCCGTCGTCACCAGCTCGGCGCCCGCGCCGGCCAGGCGGTCGAAGGCGGCGTCGCGGTTGCGCTCGGTGCGCGAACCGCAGGCATCGGTGACGACCCAGACCTCGAACTCGTCCTCCAGCAGGTCGAGCGCCGTCTGCAGCAGGCAGACATGGGCTTCGCAGCCGGCGATGACGATGGTGTTGCGCTCCTCGGCGGCCGCGGCTGGCTTCTGCAGGTGCTTGGGCAGGCTGCGCGCATTGCCCTGCGGCGCCTTGGCCGGCACGCGCAGCCATTCGCCCAGGCCTTCCTCGACGCCACTGAAGTGCATCTTCGGCAGCGTGCGGCGGCACAGCGCGCGGATGTCGGGCAGGTTCTCGCCGAGCTTGGACGGGTTGTGCTCGGTTCCGAAGACGGGCACGTCGAACAGCCGGGCCATCTTGCCGAGGCGGACCGCGTTCTGCGCCACCGCCTCCGACTCGAAGATCGCCGGCATCAGTCGAGCCTGATAGTCGACCAGCACGAGTTGGGATTGGGATGCGTCGAGCAGCATGGGCGGGGTTCTTTCTTCTGACGAGGGTTGCGGGGCGGCCGTGCGCCCGAAACCCTGGAAACTAACACCAAAGCACCGGCGCGCGGACCGGCTCAGGCGGCCGGCGCCCCGACGCGGGCCACGAGCTGCCCGATGTAGGCCTCGAACAGCGCATCGGCCGACTGCCCGAACATGCGGATGCGCCCGGTGTGCCGCATCAGCAGCAGGCCCACGCCGTGCGCGAACAGCGCGGTGTTCTCGCGCAGCGCGTCGGCGGCATCGAGGCCCATGGCGCGCAGCGCTTCCTCGCAGGGGTTCAGGGCCTCCTTCAACTGGTCGTTGAGTGCGTGATCGAGCTCGCTGGTCAGGCCGCGCGGCCTCATGCCGTGCACCAGGTAGAAGCCGAGGTCGAGCTCGCGCGGATGGGCCGCGTAGAAGCCGAACCAGGCCCGCGCCTTGGACGCCAATGTCAGCGCGGGCCGGTCCGCGAAGGCCTCGGCCTCGGCCACCGCGGTGCACAGGCGCAGCAGCGATTCGTCGAGCAGCGCGGCGTAGATCGCCTCCTTGCTCTCGAAGTACGAATAGATGGCGCCGGGCGTGTAGCCGGCGCGGCGCGCGATCTCGCGAATGCTCGCGCCCTCGATGCCGGCCTCGGAGAACACGGCCCGCGCCGCGTCGAGCACCAGCGCGCGGCGCGCGTCGCTCAGGGTCTGTCGTCGTTGGAGCTTGGCCTGCATGGGCTGGACTGTAGCCCTTCTTTTAAGTGTTGCTCATTTTTCTTAACGGTTGATCAATTTTTTGAACAGTGTTTAAATTTCACGAAGCCGGCCCGTTCCGGCCTGCACGACAACCACCGGAGACACCCACGATGAACGCCCCGCTCCCCTCGGCCGCGCTGATGTCCGGCGCCGACTACCGCGAATCGCTGCGCCGCTACAAGCCCGTCGTCTACGTCGACGGCCGGCGGGTCGAGAGCGTGGCCGACGAGCCCGCGTTCCGCCCCGGCATCAACGCCATCACCCTGACCTACGACCATGCGCTGAAGGCGCAGTACGAACCGCTGATGACCGCGGTGCAGCACACCAGCGGCAAGCGCGTGAACCGGCTCTCGCACATCAACACCAGCGCCGGCGACCTGCTCAACAAGCTCGAGGCGGTGCGGCTGGTGTGCCAGGAAACCGGCTGCGCGCAGCGCTACCTCACGCACGACGCGCTCAACGCGATCGCCCAGGTGTCGGCGCGCATCGACGACGCGCGCGGCGGCGGCGAGCACACGGCGCGCTTTCATGAATACCTGCACCGCGTCCAGGACCAGGACCTGACCCTGGGCGTGGCCATGACCGACGCCAAGGGCGACCGCAGCCGCCGGCCGCACGAGCAGGCCAACGTCGACAGCTATGTGCACGTGGTGGAACGCAACGCGCGCGGCATCGTGATCTCGGGCACCAAGGCCATCGTGACCGGCGCGCCCTACGTGCACGAGCTGCTTGTCATGCCCTGCCGCAACATGGGCCGCGAGGACGCCGACTTCGCCGTCTGCTGCGCGGTGCCGCTCGACGCGCCGGGCCTGACCATCGTGGCGCGCCCGGCCGGGCGACCCGGCGAGAAGCTCGAGCATGGCGACGCCCTGTTCAGCCGCAAGTACGGCCAGAGCACCGGCGTGTGCATCTTCGACCGGGTGCTGGTGCCCTGGGAGCGCGTGTTCTACGACGGCTCCGACGGCAGTTGGGAACATTCGGGCCACCTCACCTACAGCTACGCCACCCACCACCGCCACAGCTGCATCGGCGCGCGCGCGGGCTTCGGCGACCTGCTGATCGGTGCCGGCGCGCTGATGTGCGAGGCCAACGGCTTCGACCCGGGCAAGGAGAGCCATCTGCGCGAGCAGATGGTCGAGCTCATCAGCATCACCGAGGGCTTCTTCGCCTGCGGCGTGGCGGCCAGCGTCTACGGCAAGGCCGACGAGCACTGCCCGGTCTTCATGCCCGACCCGGTGTTCAGCAACATCGGCAAGCTGCTGCTGGCAACCAAGATCTACGACATGCACCGCATCGCCCACACCGTGAGCGGCGGCCTTATCGTCACCCTGCCCGGCCCCGACGAGGACCACAACCCCGAGACCGCGGCGCGGCTGTCGGACGTGCTGCGCGCCAATCCGGCCGTGCCTTACGAACAACGCATCGAGGCGGCCCGCTTCATCGAGGACCTGACGGCCGGCTACCAGGGCGGCTGGTACAGCGTGATCAGCCTGCATGGCGGTGGCTCGCCGGCGGCGATGAAGCAGGAGATCTGGCGCCACTACCCGGTGGGCTCGAAGGTGGAGCTGGTCGAGCGGCTGCTCGAGCGCGGCATCGCCGCCGACGGCTCGCCCGCGGCCGCGCCGCACGATCCGCAGCGCGCGATCACGCGCAACCGCCAGCCCGGCAAGTGCTGCGACACGGGCTGCACGACGCCCGGGCAGCCGGTGATGGTCGAACTGCCCAAGCCTCATCGCGCCGCCTAGACTCGGCGGGATGAAAGTCCTGACGAAGCGGCTCTGCCTCGCGGCCCTCGGCGTGGGCGCCGCGCTGCTGCTGGCCGGCTGCGGCGGCGTGCGCAAGAGCACCGTGCCGCTGGCGAACGTGCTAGAGACCCAGCGCTGCACGCGGCAGGCCGACACCCTGCTCGTGATGCTGCCGGGCGCCTATTCGACGCCCGACGAATTCGAGCGCGAAGGCTTCGTCGAGGCGGTGCGCGAGAACCGGCTCGCGGTCGACGTGATGCTGGTCGACGCGCACCTGGGCTACTACAACGACAGGACCGTGCTCGAGCGGCTGAACGCCGACGTCATCGCACCCGCGCGGCGCCAGGGCTACCGCCAGATCTGGATCGTCGGCATCTCGCTCGGCGGCTTCGGCGGCCTGCTCTATGCGCAGACGCATCCGGGCGAGCTGGCCGGCGTGGTGGCGATCGCGCCCTACCTGGGCGAACGCACGCTGAGCACCGACATCGCCAACGCGGGCGGACTCGCGAAATGGAACGGGCCGCTCGACACGGCCACCGCGCCCCCGCGCACGCCGAACGAAACCCAGCTGTGGCAATGGTTGCGCGGCTACGCGGGCCACACGCAGACGGCAGGCGCACGCCCGCCGCTGTACCTGGGCTATGGCCTCGACGACCGCTTCGCCTTCAGCCACCGGCTGCTGGCCGGCGTGCTGCCGGCGCCGCGCGTCTTCACCACCGAGGGCGGCCACGACTGGCCCGAATGGCGGCGCCTGTGGCAGCGGATGCTGCCGACGCTGTCGCTGCCCGGCTGCCCCGGCTGACGCTCAGTTCGGCCGCAACCGCAGCAGCTTGCCGTTCGACTCGTCGGTCAGCACGTAGAGCAGGCCGTCGGGCCCCTGCTTCACGTCGCGGATGCGCGCGCGTCCGTCCTCGAGCAGCTTGTGCTCGGCCACCACCTTGCCGTTCTTGAGTTCGATGCGGTCGAGGTAGCCGAACTTCAGCGAGCCGACGAAGAGATTGCCCTTCCACGCGGCGCCATAGCGGTCGCTGGTCAGGAAGGCCATGCCCGAGGTCGCGATCGACGGCACCCAGTAGTGCAGCGGCTGCTCCATGCCCTCCTTGGCCGTGATGCCGTCGCCGATCTTGCCGCCGCCGTAGTTCTCGCCGTAGGTGATGACGGGCCAGCCGTAGTTGCGGCCGGCCTGCACGACGTTGATCTCGTCGCCGCCCTGCGGGCCGTGCTCGGTCATCCACAGGCGGCCGTCGGGCCCGAGCGTGGCGCCCTGGCCGTTGCGGTGGCCGTAGCTCCAGATCTCGGGCAGCGGACCGGGCCGGCCGGCGAAGGGGTTGTCGTCGGGCACGCTGCCGTCCTTGCGGATGCGCACGATCTTGCCGAGATGGTTGTCGAGCCGCTGCGCGTCTTCCTTGCGGCTGAAGCGGTCGCCGAGCGTGAGGTAGAGCGTGCCGTCGCCGCCGTCGACGATGCGGCAGCCAAAGTGGGCGCGGCTCGCGACCTTGGGCTTCTGGCTGAAGATGATCTGCAGGTTCTCGAGCCGCGTGTCGTCGGACGACAGCCGCGCCCGCGCGAGCGCCGTGCTGTTGGCGCTGCCGCCGGCATCGGGCTCCGAGAAGCAGAAGTACAGCGTGCGGTTGCTGCGGAAGTCCGTGTCGACGAGCACGTCGAGCAGGCCGCCCTGCCCGCCCGCCGCAATGGGCGGCAGGCCCGCCAGCGGCGCGCCCGGCTTGCCGTCCTTCGCCACGATGCGGATGCGTCCCGGCTTCTCGGTCACCACGAAACGATCGCCCGGCAGGAAGCCCACGCCCCAGGGGCTCTCGAGCCCCGAGGCCACCGTCTCAGATCGCCCCTGCGCCATGGCGGCCGCGCCAAAGATCAAACCCGACATGACGAAAACACGGCCGAGGACGCGCCGGGAAGTCTCTGACAGCGATTTCATGTGTTTTCCCCGCAAAACGAATGATCTTGGCGGTTTTTCAAACCCACATGAAGACAGTTGTCGACTTCGAAGGGTCTTGGAGGCCGAACTGTTTATCCGGCATCACCGGTCGGCCGTTACATTTTAGTTGTCCGATGATTCAAATTTTTCAAGTAAATCAACGGGTTGGCGGCACAATCTCTAATTCAGATCAAATTGACAGTGCCCGCCGTCATCAATATCCTACGCGCCATGCGTTTTTTCGTCCTACCCGCGTCCCTCCTGATTGCCGTCGCTGCCCACGCAGCTCCCCAACCACCGGACCGGTCCGACGAAGTCGGCCAACTGCTGGCCGAAAAGGGCCTGGTGGGGCAACTGAGGCAAGTCCGCCAGACCGTCACGGAGCGCACCTCCGACCTCGTGATGACTGCCATCGGTTTCCTCGGTGTTCCGTACCGCCGCGGCGGTAATTCGGAAGACACCGGCTTCGATTGCAGCGGCTTCGTGCGCGCCATGTACAACCAGACGGTCGGCCACATGCTGCCGCGCCGCGCGGAAGAACAGGCCGCCGCCACCGAGAAGATCGACCGCAGCGAACTCAAGCCCGGCGACCTCGTGTTCTTCAACACCATGCGCCGCGCCTTCAGCCATGTCGGCATCTACGTCGGCGAAGGCAAGTTCATCCACTCGCCGCGCTCGGGCGCCCAGGTGCGCGTGGAAGACATGAACGGCAGCTACTGGAGCCGCCGCTTCGACGGCGCCCGCCGCGTGCTCGGCGGCGGATCGAACGACGAGATCCGCGCCGCTGCGGCGTCGGCCCGCACCGGCGACTGAATTCCCCTCCTTCGGCCCACTTCGCACTGGGGCCGGGACGAAAAAAATCCCGCAGCCGCGGGATTTTTTGTTTGGGGCGAAGGCCGCGAGGCGGCCTCCGATCGTTCAGCGCTTTTGCGGCGGCAGATCGGTGCAGGTGCCGTGCGCCACTTCCGCCGCCATGCCGATGCTCTCGCCCAGCGTGGGATGCGGATGGATGGTCTTGCCGATGTCGATCTCGTCGGCGCCCATCTCGATGGCCAGCGCGATCTCGCCGATCATGTCGCCGGCATGGGTGCCGACGATGCCGCCGCCGAGGATGCGGTGCGTCTCGGCGTCGAACAGCAGCTTGGTGAAGCCCTCGTCGCGGCCGTTGGCAATGGCGCGGCCCGAGGCGGTCCAGGGGAACAGGCCCTTCTTGACCTTCACGCCCTCGGCCTTGGCCTGGTCCTCGGTGAGGCCCACCCACGCCACCTCGGGGTCGGTGTAGGCCACGCTCGGGATCACGCGGGCATTGAAGGCCGCGCTCGCCAGTTCCTTGTCACCCTTGAGCTCGCCCGCGATCACCTCGGCCGCCACGTGCGCCTCGTGCACCGCCTTGTGGGCCAGCATCGGCTGGCCGACGATGTCGCCGATGGCGAAGATGTGCGGCACGTTGGTGCGCATCTGGATGTCGACCGGGATGAAGCCGCGCTCGCCGACGGCCACGCCGGCCTTCTCGGCGCCGATCTTCTTGCCGTTGGGGCTGCGGCCCACGGCCTGCAGCACCAGGTCGTAGACCTGCGGTTCCTTGGGCGCGTTCTCGCCCTCGAAGGTGACCTTGATGCCCTCCTTCGTGGCCTCGGCGCCGACCGTCTTGGTCTTGAGCATGAGGTTGTCGAAGCGCGGCGCGTTCATCTTCTGCCAGACCTTCACCAGGTCGCGGTCGGCGCCCTGCATCAGGCCGTCGAGCATCTCGACCACGTCGAGGCGCGCGCCGAGCGAGGAATACACCGTGCCCATCTCGAGGCCGATGATGCCGCCGCCCAGGATCAGCATGCGCTTGGGATCGGTGCCGAGCTCGAGCGCGCCGGTGGAGTCGACCACGCGCGGGTCCTTCGGCATGAAGGGCAGGCTCACGGCCTGCGAGCCGGCGGCGATGATTGCGCTGCGGAACTTCACGGTCTGCTTGCTGCCGGTGGTGTCCCAGCCAGTGCCCGAGGTCTCCTCGACCTCGATGTGATGCGGGTCGACGAAGTTGCCGACGCCGCGCAGCACCGCGACCTTGCGCATCTTGGCCATGGCCGTGAGGCCGCCCGTGAGCTTGCTCACCACCTTGTTCTTGTGGCCCAGCAGCTTGGCGCGGTCGACCGTGGGCGCGGCGAAGCTCACGCCGAGGTCGGCGAAGTGCTTGACCTCGTCCATCACCGAGGCCACGTGCAGCAGCGCCTTCGAGGGGATGCAGCCGACGTTGAGGCAGACGCCGCCGAGGGTGGCGTAGCGCTCGATCAGCACGACCTTCAGGCCGAGGTCGGCGGCGCGGAAGGCGGCCGAGTAGCCGCCGGGGCCGGCGCCGAGCACGATGACGTCGCATTCGAGGTCGACCTTGCCGGCATAGCTGGAAGCCGCGGGCGCCGCGACCGGTGCGGGCGCCGCGGCCTTGGGCGCGGGCGCCGCGGCGGCAGGCGCCGGGGCCGATGCAGCCGGCGCAGGCGCGGCGGCGGCATCCGCCTCCAGCGTCAGCACCACCGAGCCTTCCTTGACCTTGTCGCCCACCTTCACCGCCAGCGACTTCACCACGCCGGCCGCGGACGACGGAATCTCCATCGAGGCCTTGTCCGATTCGACCGTGATCAGCGATTGCTCGGCCTTCACCGTGTCGCCCACCTTCACCAGCACCTCGATCACCGCCACTTCGTCGAAGTCGCCGATGTCGGGCACCTTGATTTGTTGTTCGCTCATTTGGACACTTTCAGTTTGAGTGTGAGAGAGTCGACCGGTCCGGCCGAATTGCGATCGAATTCGCAGGCGGCGGCGATCCCCGCCTCCGCCACGTCGCGCGCCGAGCGCGACTTCTGGTCGTACACCGCATGCATGGCGCCGAGCGCGAAGCTGCGTCCCGAGCCGATGCTCCAGAACTGCTTGAACTCGAACACCTCGCGGTAGCTGTAGATGCCGTAGATTCCGCTCGCGTTGGCCAGCAGCATCGTGAACTGGCTCGACTCGTAGGGCTCGTGGTCGTCTTCCTTGGTCTCCATGAAGAACGAGCTCTTGAGCACCGGATGCAGCATCGTGAAGGTGCGGAACACCTCGTGCTTGCTGCCGAACAGCAGCGACTCGCGCGGCTGCGCGGCCAGCGCATGCTGCAGCACCAGGAAGTGCGCCGCGGCGCCGGCCATCGCGAACAGGCTGTGGCCGGCGGCGTCCTCGATCGAGAAGATCTTCTGGTTCGCCTCCTGCCGGTGCGTGAGCCGCGTGTCCCCGAAGGTCACGAGCGCGTCGGCCGCCATGGCGACCTGGCCGTTCTTGCGGACGGCCACGACCGTGGTCATGGAGCCTCGCGCCGGTTCGCCAGGGGCGCCGAGGCCGCCGAAGCAGCCTGGGCGCTCATAGCAGCACGCGGCGGAAGTCGGCGAGCACCTGCCCCAGGTAGGCGTTGAAACGCGCCGCCGAGGCACCGTCGATGACGCGGTGGTCGTAGGACAGCGACAGCGGCAGCGTCAGGCGCGGCACGAACTGCTTGCCGTCCCACACCGGCTTCATCGCGCTCTTCGAGAGGCCGAGGATGGCCACTTCGGGAGCATTGATGATCGGCGTGAAGTGCGTGCCGCCGATGCCCCCGAGCGAGCTGATCGAGAAGCAGCCGCCCTGCATGTCGGCCGCGCCGAGCTTGCCGTCGCGCGCCTTCTTGGCGAGCTCGCCCATCTCCTGGCTGATCTGCAGGATGCCCTTCTTGTCGGCATCGCGCAGCACGGGCACCACCAGGCCATTGGGCGTGTCGGCCGCGAAGCCGATGTGGAAGTACTGCTTGTAGACCAGCGTGTCCCCGTCGAGGCTGGTGTTGAACTCGGGGAACTTCTTGAGCGCCGAGACCACTGCCTTGATCACGAAGGCCAGCATCGTGACCTTCACGCCCGACTTCTCGTTCTCCTTGTTGGTGGCAACGCGGAAGGCTTCGAGCTCGGTGATGTCGGCATCGTCGTTGTTCGTGACGTGCGGGATCATCACCCAGTTGCGGTGCAGGTTCGCGCCGCTGATCTTCTTGATGCGCGACAGGTCCTTGCGCTCGACCGTGCCGAACTTCGTGAAGTCGACCTTAGGCCAGGGCAGCAGGCCCAGCGCGGCGCCGTCGGCACCGCCACCGGCCGCGGGCTTGGCCGCGGCGGAAGCCTTGGTGGTGGCCTGGCCGCTCATCACGGCCTTGGTGAAGCCCTGGACGTCTTCCTGCGTGATGCGGCCCTTGGGACCGGAACCCTTGACCTCCTCGAGCGGCACGCCGAGCTCGCGCGCGAACTTGCGCACCGAGGGCGAGGCGTGCGGCAGGCCGGCCGACGGGCTCTTGGTCGGATCGTGCGGCGCGGCGGCAGCCGGCGCGGGAGCAGCCGGAGCCGGTGCGGGCGCGGAGGCCGACGCGGTAGCGGGCGCAGCGGCGGCTGCAGCCGCGGGAGCCGGCGCCGGTGCGGGTGCGGCGCCTGCAGCGGGGGCAGCGCCTTCGATCACCGCGATCAGGTCGCCGATGTTGACGACGTCGCCGACCTTGACCTTGAGTTCCTTGAGCGTGCCGGCGGCCGACGACGGGATCTCCATCGAGGCCTTGTCCGATTCGACCGTGATCAGCGACTGCTCGACCTTGATGGTGTCGCCGGGCTTGACCAGCACCTCGATCACCGCGACGTCCTTGAAGTCACCGATGTCGGGCACCTTCACGTCGACCGGGCCGGCGGCGGCGGCGGTCGGTGCAGCCGCCGCAGCGGGTGCGGGTGCCGCAGCGGCCGGTGCCGGCGCGCTGGCCGCGGGTGCCGGAGCACTGGCCGCGGGCGCCGGCGCGGCGGCCTGGCCGGCCCCTTCGGCCTCGAGCACCAGCACCACCGAACCTTCCTTCACCTTGCTGCCGACCTCGACCTTGAGTTCCTTGACCACGCCGGCGGACGACGACGGAATCTCCATCGAGGCCTTGTCCGACTCCACGGTGATGAGCGACTGCTCGGGCTTGACCGTGTCGCCCACTTTCACCAACACCTCGATCACCGCGACTTCATCGAAATCGCCGATGTCGGGTACCTTGACTTCCACTGCTGCCATATCGTTTGTCTCCCGCCGGAAGGCGCGTCCTGGTTGTGGGGAATCGTGATTACGCGTAGAGCGGGTTCACCTTGTCGGCATTGATGCCGTACTTCTTGATCGCCTCGGCCACCTTGGCGGCCGGCAGCACGCCGTCCTCGGCCAGGGCCTTGAGCGCGGCCACCACGATGTAGTGGCGGTTGACCTCGAAGTGCTCGCGCAGCTTGTTGCGGAAGTCGCTGCGGCCGAAGCCGTCGGTGCCCAGCACCTTGTAGTTGCGGCCCTTGGGGATGAAGGGACGGATCTGCTCGGCGTAGGCCTTCATGTAGTCGGTCGAGGCGACCACCGGGCCGGTGCTCGCTGCGAGCTGCTGCGCCACGAAGGGCACGCGCGCCTCCTCGGTCGGGTGCAGCAGGTTCCAGCGGTCGGCGTCCTGGCCGTCGCGCGTCAGCTCGTTGAAGCTCGGGCAGCTCCACACCGATGCCGAGACGCCCCAGTCCTGTTCGAGCAGCTCCTGCGCGAAGAAGCTCTCGCGCAGGATGGTGCCGCTGCCGAGCAGTTGCACGGTCGGCGCTTCCTTGCCCTTGGCCGCCTTGATCGCCGGGCCCTGACGCGTCAGGTACATGCCCTTGATGATCTGTTCCTCGGTGCCGGGCTGCAGGCCGGGCATCGGGTAGTTCTCGTTGAGCAGCGTGATGTAGTAGTAGACGTTGTCCTGCTTCTCGACCATGCGCTTCAAGCCATGGTGCAGGATCACGCCGACCTCGTGCGCGAAGGTCGGGTCGTAGCTCACGCAGTTCGGGATGGTGTTGGCCAGGATGTGGCTGTGGCCGTCCTCGTGCTGCAGGCCTTCGCCGTTCAGCGTGGTGCGTCCCGAGGTGCCGCCGAGCAGGAAGCCGCGCGCCTGCATGTCGCCGGCCGCCCAGGCCAGGTCGCCGATGCGCTGGAAGCCGAACATCGAGTAGTACACGTAGAACGGCACCATGATGCGGTTGTTCGTGCTGTACGAGGTCGCCGCCGCGATCCAGCTCGACATGCCGCCGGCCTCGTTGATGCCTTCCTGCAGGATCTGGCCGGCCTTGTCTTCCTTGTAGTACATGACCTGGTCCTTGTCGACCGGGGTGTACTGCTGACCGTGCGGGTTGTAGATGCCGATCTGGCGGAAAAGGCCTTCCATGCCGAAGGTGCGCGCCTCGTCCACGAGGATCGGCACCACGCGCGGGCCCAGGGCCTGGTCGCGCAGCAGCTGCGTGAGGAAGCGCACGTAGGCCTGCGTGGTCGAGATCTCGCGGCCTTCGGCGGTGGGTTCGAGCACCGCCTTGAAGGTGTCGAGCGCGGGCACGGTGAAGCTCTCCTCGGCCTTGACGCGGCGGTGCGGCAGGTAGCCGCCCAGCGCCTTGCGACGCTCGTGCAGGTAGCGCATTTCCGGCGTGTCGTCGGCCGGCTTGTAGAACGGCAGCTCGGCGATCTGGCTGTCGGGGATCGGGATGTTGAAGCGGTCGCGGAAGGCGCGGATGTCGTCGTCGTTGAGCTTCTTGGTCTGGTGGACCGTGTTCTTGCCCTCGCCGATCTTGCCCATGCCGAAGCCCTTGACGGTCTTGACGAGCAGCACCGTGGGCTGGCCCTTGTGGTTCTGGGCCGAGTGGAAGGCCGCGTAGACCTTCTGCGAGTCGTGGCCGCCGCGCTGCAGGTTCCAGACCTCGTCGTCGCTCAGGTGCTCGACCATCTTCAAGGTGCGCGGATCGCGGCCGAAGAAGTTCTTGCGCACATAGGCGCCGTCGTTGGCCTTGAACGACTGGTAGTCGCCGTCGTTGCACTCCATCATGATCTTGCGCAGCGCGCCGTCATGGTCCTTCTCGAGCAGCGCGTCCCAGCCCTTGCCCCAGATCAGCTTGACCACGTTCCAGTTGGCGCCGCGGAACTCGCCTTCGAGCTCCTGGATGATCTTGCCGTTGCCGCGCACCGGGCCGTCGAGGCGCTGCAGGTTGCAGTTGATGACGAAGATCAGGTTGTCGAGGTTCTCGCGCGCCGCCAGGCCGATCGCGCCCAGCGATTCGACCTCGTCCATCTCGCCGTCGCCGCAGAAGACCCAGACCTTGCGGTTCTCGGTGTTGGCGATGCCGCGGGCATGCAGGTACTTGAGGAAGCGTGCCTGGTAGATCGCCATCAGCGGGCCCAGGCCCATCGACACCGTGGGGAACTGCCAGAACTCGGGCATCAGCTTGGGGTGCGGGTAGCTCGACAGGCCCTTGCCGTCGACTTCCTGGCGGAAGTTGAGCAGTTGCTCCTCGGTCAGGCGGCCTTCGAGGTAGGCGCGGGCATAGATGCCGGGCGAGACGTGGCCCTGGATGTAGAGCAGGTCGCCGCCGTGGTTTTCGCTCTCGGCGTGCCAGAAATGGTTGAAGCCGGCGCCGAACATGCTGGCCAGCGAGGCGAAGGAGCCGATGTGGCCGCCGAGGTCGCCGCCTTCGGCCGGGTGGTGCCGGTTGGCCTTGACCACCATCGCCATCGCGTTCCAGCGCATGTAGGCGCGCAGGCGCTGTTCGATCTCGAGGTTGCCGGGGCTGCGGGCTTCCTGCGAGGTTTCGATGGTGTTGACATAGCCCGTGTTGGCAGAGAACGGCATGTCGACCGTGTTCTGGCGGGCGTGTTCCAGAAGCTGTTCGAGCAGGAAGTGCGCACGCTCGGGGCCCTCGCTCTGGATCACGGCGGACAGGGCATCCATCCACTCGCGCGTTTCCTGGGAATCCGCGTCGTTCGCGGCCGGGCCGAATTGCTTCTCGGGATTTGCCGACATGCTTGTCTCTCCTTTTGGGGCTGTGGGCGTAATTTAGGCGCTCTGCGTGTGAGCGCGCGGAGTGTCGCACAGAAATAATGAGATTTCAAATAGTGCGTATAGATTTCTTAATGTGACATTTTGACGATTTTCAGCCGGCCCTAGACCGTGCCGGGACCAGTGCCACCGTCGATAACCCGGGCCTTGGGAAGCCCGCCACCTAATAAACTCCCGCAATGCCTTTTTCCTCCCCGCTGGCCGTGGCCCGCAGTGCCGTCAACGCCTCGCCGCTGTCGTGGTGGCGCCGCTGGTGGCGCCGCCAGACCCCGGTGCTGCAGGACGCCGTCGCGATGCTGGCCCCGATGGCCGCCGTGCTGCTGTTCCTCGCGGCGATCGTCACCGCCTTCTGGTACCTGCGCACCGAGGAGGTCGAGCGCGAGCAGGAATCGGTGCGCCGCGACGTCGAGTACGCCCAGCAGCGCCTGCGGCTGCGGTTGCTGGAACGCCAGGAGCAACTGATGCGCATCGCGCGCGATGCCTCCAACCGCGAGATCGACCCGATCGAGTTCACCAGCCGCGCCGAATCGCTGGTCAGCCAGTTCCCCGAGCTGCAGACCATCACGTGGATCGACGACCGTCGCCGCTTCAAGGCCGGCTATGCCGCGCCCAGCGTGCATCCGGCGCAGCAGCACCTGATCGGCGACGTGCTGCGCCCCGGCGACATCGAGAGCAACTACGCGCTGGCGCGCGAGCTGCGCCAGCCGGTGTTCTCCCAGCCCTCGGCCGGCGGCGATCCGCCGGCCATGCTGCAGCTGCACATCCCGCTGTTCGACCAGGGCCTGTTCGCGGGCGTGGTGCTCGGCGAGTTCTCGGTCGACGGCCTGCTGCGCTACGGCATGCCGTCCGAGGTGCAGGCGCGCTATGCGGTGTCGCTGCTCGACGCCAAGGGCAAGGTGATCGCGGGCAACACCGCCAACCTGCGCGAGACCGGCGCGCGCCTCCTGCCCTGGAGCGAACGCACCAACGAATACGAGGTGCCGGTCTCGCCCGTGGGCAACGCGCTGGTGCTGCGTGCCCAGGCCTACCGCACCTCGCAGGGCGTGGTCGGCAACGGGCTGTTCTGGCTGGTCTGCGCGCTCAGCGTGCTCACCAGCTGGATGCTGATCGGCACCTGGCGCCACACGCGCCGCAGGCTGCAGGCGCAGCAGCGGCTGGTGGCCGAGACCAACTTCCGCCGCGCGATGGAGAACTCGATGCTGACCGGCATGCGGGTGCTCGACCTGCAGGGCCGCATCACCTACGTCAACGCCGCCTTCTGCGCGATGACCGGCTGGGCCGAGGAGGAGCTGGTCGGCCAGACACCGCCCTTCCCCTACTGGCTCGAGTCCGACCGCGAGATCATGAACGAGCGGCTCGAGGAGGAACTGCACGGCCGCGCCCTGCCCGGCGGCTTCCAGGTGCGCGTGAAGCGCAAGAACGGCAGCGTGTTCGACGCGCGGTTGTACGTCTCGCCCCTGATCGACGCGCGCGGCCACCAGACCGGCTGGATGACCTCGATGACCGACATCACCGAGCCCACCCGGATTCGCGAGCAGCTCTCGGCCTCGTACGAGCGCTTCACCACCGTGCTCGAGGCGCTCGACGCCGCGGTGTCGGTGGCGCCGATCGGCAGCGAGGAGCTGCTGTTCGCCAACAAGCTCTACCGCCTGTGGTTCGGCTCCGACACCGTCGGCCACCTGGGCATGGTGGCGCAGGCCGGCGTGCCGGCCTCGAACGCGCACGACGAAGGTCTGGACGACGTCGACCCCTACGCCGGCCTGCCGATCGACACGCTGACGGCGGCGCAAGCGGCCAACAACGAGATCTTCGTGCCCGAGCTCGGCAAGTGGCTCGAGGTGCGCTCGCGCTACCTGACCTGGGTCGACGGGCGCCTGGCGCAACTGGTGATCGCCACCGACATCACGCCGCGCCGCGATGCCGAGGAACAGGCGGCCGCGCAGGCCGACCGCGCGCAGTCCGCGAGCCGGCTGATCACCATGGGCGAGATGGCCTCGAGCGTGGCGCACGAGCTCAACCAGCCGCTGACCGCGATCAGCAACTACTGCAACGGGATGATGTCGCGCATCAAGAGCCAGTCGATCGACAACGATGCGCTGCTGGCCGCGCTCGAGAAGACCTCGAAGCAGGCCCAGCGCGCGGGCCAGATCATCCAGCGCATCCGTTCCTTCGTGAAGCGCAGCGAACCCAACCGCACGCCGGCCGACGTGGCGACCATGGTCAGCGAGGCGGTCGAGCTGGCCGGCATCGAGCTGCGCCGGCGCAACGTGCGCCTGAACCACTACGTGGCCGCGCGGTTGCCGATGGTGCGCGTCGACCCGATCCTGATCGAGCAGGTGATGGTCAATCTGCTGAAGAACGCGGCCGAGTCGATCGACCTCGCCGAGCGCCCGCTGGCGCGGCGCAGCGTCGAACTGCGCGTGCTGCCGAAGGTGATCGAGGGCCACAACGCGATCGAGTTCTCGGTGCAGGACACCGGCAAGGGCCTCGCGCCCGAGGTCATGGACCGGCTCTACGAGGCCTTCTTCTCGACCAAGCCCGAGGGCATGGGCATCGGGCTGAACCTGTGCCGCACCATCGTCGAGTCGCACCGCGGCCGGATGCAGGCGGAGAACATCTACAATGGCCCGGATGTGATCGGATGCCGTTTTTCCTTCTGGATTCCGGTGTTGGACGCTATCAGTTCCCTAGCAAGTGACGAGGTAAAGGTACCTGCATGAGTTTGATTCCGAAAAAGGGCACTGTGTATGTCGTCGATGACGACGAAGCGGTACGCGATTCGCTCCAATGGCTGCTCGAAGGCAAGGACTACCGGGTCCGCTGTTTCGATTCCGCCGAATCCTTCCTCTCCCGCTACGACCCCCGCGAGGTGGCCTGCCTGATCGTCGACATCCGCATGGGTGGCATGACGGGTCTGGAGCTGCAGGACCGGTTGATCGAGCGCCGCTCGCCGCTGCCGATCGTGGTCATCACCGGCCACGGCGACGTGCCGATGGCCGTCGACAGCATGAAGAAGGGCGCGATGGATTTCATCCAGAAGCCCTTCAACGACGAGGAACTCGTCGCGCTGGTCGAGCGCATGCTCGAACACGCGCGCGGCGCCTTCACGCAGCACCAGCAGTCGGCCAGCCGCGATGCGCTGCTGTCCAAGCTCACGGGCCGCGAGGCGCAGGTGCTCGAGCGCATCGTCGCCGGCCGCCTCAACAAGCAGATCGCCGACGACCTCGGCATCAGCATCAAGACCGTCGAGGCGCATCGCGCCAACATCATGGAGAAGCTCAACGCCAACACCGTGGCCGATCTGCTGAAGATCGCGCTCGGACAGGCGGCGCCCGCTGCCAAGGCCTAGACGCCGGCTATCTGTTCGATAGCGATGCATGACTCCCACGCCTGCGCAAGCGGGCGTTTTTACTTGGAAAATCGAAACCGATGACCGCCCAACTGATCGACGGCAACGCCCTCGCCAAAACCATCCGCGCCGAAGTCGCCGGCCGCACCGCGGCGCTCAAGGCCCGCGGCGTGAACCCGGCCCTTTCCATCATCCTCGTGGGCGAGGACCCGGCCAGCCAGGTCTATACCAAGCACAAGGTCAACGACAGCACGCAGACCGGTCTCTCGGCCACGCTCGAGACCTACCCGGCCGACCTGAGCGAGGCCGACCTGCTCGCGCGCATCCGCGTGCTCAACGACGACCCGGCGGTGCACGGCATCCTGGTGCAATTGCCGCTGCCCAAGCACATGGACAGCCAGAAGGTCATCGAGACCATCTCGCCCGCGAAGGACGTCGACGGCTTCCACGTCGCCAGCGCCGGTGCGCTGATGACCGGCGCGCCGGGCTTCTGGCCCTGCACGCCCTTCGGTTGCATGAAGATGCTCGAGTCCATCGGCTACGACCTGCGCGGCAAGCACGCGGTGGTGATCGGCCGCAGCAATATCGTCGGCAAGCCGATGGCCATGATGCTGCTGGCCAAGAGCGCCACCGTGACCATCTGCCACAGCGCCACGCAGGACCTGGGCGCCATCACTCGCCAGGCCGACGTGATCGTCGCGGCCGTCGGCAAGCTCAACCTCCTCACGGCCGACATGGTCAAGCCCGGCGCGGTGGTCATCGACGTCGGCATGAACCGCAAGGAAGACGGCAAGCTCGCGGGCGACGTCGACTTCGACGGCGTGAAGGAAGTCGCCGGCTGGATCACGCCGGTGCCCGGCGGCGTCGGCCCGATGACGCGCGCCATGCTGCTCGCCAACACCCTTGAAGCGGCCGAACGCGTCGCCAAGTGAACACCATGGCCACCTCGAACAACCCCCTCCTCGATTTCACCGACCTCCCGCTGTTCGACCGCATCCGGCCCGAACACGTCGCCCCCGCGGTCGACGTGCTGCTCGCCGATGCCGAGACCGCGCTGCAGACGGTGACGGCCCCCGACTTCCCCGCGAGCTGGAGCGCGATCTCCAAGGTGCTCGACGTGGCTTCGGAGCGCTTCAGCCGCGCCTGGAGCGCGGTCGGCCATCTCAACGCCGTGGCCGACACGCCCGAGCTGCGCGCCGCCTACAACGAGGCGATGCCGCGCGTCACCGCGTTCTGGACCCGCCTGGGCTCCGACGAGCGCCTGTACGCGAAGTACAAGGCGATCGACGTCACTACGCTCGATGCCGAGCAGCGCCAGGCGCATCGCAACGCGGTGCGCAACTTCGTGCTCGGCGGCGCCGAGCTGCAGGGCGAGGCCAAGCAGCGCTTCGCCGAGATCCAGGAACGCCAGGCGGAACTGAGCCAGAAGTTCAGCGAGAACGCGCTCGACGCGACCGATGCCTTCGCCTACTACGCGCAGTTCGGCGAGCTCGAGGGCGTGCCCGAGGACGTGGTCAATGCCGCGCGCGCCGCGGCCGAAGCCGAGGCCAAGGATGGCTACAAGCTCACGCTCAAGATGCCCTGCTACCTGCCGGTGATGCAGTTCGCCAAGAGCAGCGCGCTGCGCGAGACGCTCTACCGCGCCTACGTCACGCGCGCCAGCGAACTCGGCGACCCGGCCTTCGACAACACGGCGCTGATCGGCGAGATCCTCGCGCTGCGCGAGGAAGAGGCCAAGCTGCTGGGCTACCGCAACTTCGGCGAGCTCTCGGTGGTGCCGAAGATGGCCGAGTCGCCCGAGCAGGTGGTGAAGTTCCTGCGCGACCTCGCCGCCAAGGCCCGCCCCTACGGCGAGCGCGACCTCGCCGACCTGCGCGTTTTCGCGTCCACCCAGCTGGGCCTGGCCGATCCGCAGCCCTGGGACTGGAGCTACGTCGGCGAGAAGCTCAAGGAAGCGCGCTACGCCTTCAGCGAGCAGGAGGTCAAGCAGTACTTCCCGGCGCCCAAGGTGATGGCGGGCCTGTTCAAGATCGTCGAGACGCTGTTCGAGGTCTCGATCCGCCGCGACAGCGCGCCGACCTGGCATCCGAGCGTCGAGTTCTATCGCATCGAGCGCGCCGGCCAGAAGGTCGGCCAGTTCTATCTCGACCCCTCCGCGCGTGCCGCCAAGCGCGGCGGCGCCTGGATGGACGACGTGCGCGCCCGCTGGCTGCGGCCCGACGACGGCCGGCTGCAGACGCCGATCGCGCAACTGGTCTGCAATTTCGCCGAGGGCGTGGGCGGCAAGCCGCCGCTGCTCACGCACGACGACGTGACCACGCTGTTCCACGAGTTCGGCCATGGCCTGCACCACATGCTCACGCAGGTGAACGAGCGCGACGTCTCGGGCATCAGCGGCGTCGAATGGGACGCAGTCGAGCTGCCGAGCCAGTTCATGGAGAACTTCTGCTGGGAGTGGGACGTGCTGAGCCACATGACGGCCCACGTCGACACCGGCGAGCCGCTGCCGCGCGCGCTGTTCGACAAGATGACCGCGGCCAAGAACTTCCAGAGCGGCCTGCAGACGCTGCGCCAGATCGAGTTCTCGCTGTTCGACATGCTGCTGCACACCGAGTACCACGCCGCGGCCGCGAAGCCCGGCGACGTGCTCGCGCTGCTGGCCCAGGTGCGCGCCGAGGTGGCCGTGATGCCCTCGCCGCCCTTCAGCCGCACGCCGAACACCTTCAGCCACATCTTCTCGGGCGGCTATGCAGCCGGCTACTACAGCTACAAGTGGGCCGAGGTGCTGAGCGCCGACGCCTACGCGGCCTTCGAGGAAACCGTGGGCGCCAACGGCGAGCCGAGCATCGAGACCGGCCGCAAGTACCGCCAGGCCATCCTCGAGGCTGGCGGCAGCCGCAGCGCGATGGAATCGTTCAAGGCCTTCCGCGGCCGCGAACCCCAGCTTGATGCGCTGCTGCGACACCAGGGCATGGCCGAGCCGCAGCCGGCTTGATGCGGCGCTGAAGCTTGAGATACTCGGGCCATGCGCCCGATTTACAAATTCTCACCAAGTCGCCTGACCGGTTTCGTCCTCCTGCTCGCCGTCGCGGGCGCGATGGCGCAACCGGTCTACCGGCAGGTCGACAAGAACGGCCGGGTCACCTTCTCGGACCGCGCCCCCACCGCCAGCACCGAACCCGCCGCCAATGCGCAGCCGGCGCCCGCCACGGGCGCCAACGCGGGCCTGCCCTACGAGCTGCGCCAGATCGCGCAGCGCTATCCCGTCACGCTCTACAGCGGCGACGATTGCAGCCCCTGCGCGATGGCACGCACGCTGCTCACCACGCGCGGCATCCCGTTCCAGGAACGCACGGTGAACGGCAACCAGGACGTGGAGGCGCTGCAGAAGCTCAGCGGCCAGAACTCGCTGCCGCTGCTGACCATCGGCACGCAGCAACTGCCCGGCTTTTCCGACACGCAGTGGGCGCAGTACCTCGACGCGGCCGGCTATCCCAGGAGCAACGGCCTGCCCAGCGGCTACCGCAATCCGCCGGCGCAGCCGATGGTCGCGCAGGTCACGCGCGCACCGGTGCCCGCACCCGCCGCCCCGCGCGCGGCGCCCGACGAGCAACCACTGCCCGCGGCACCGCCGAGCGGCCCGACGCCGGAAAACCCGGCCGGCATCAAGTTCTGATCAGGCGAAGTCCAGCGTGCGCACGCCCTCGGGCGTGCCGAGCAGGCACACATGCGCCTTCTGGTGCGCGAACACGCCGACGGTGACCACGCCGGGCCACTGGCTCACCTCGGATTCGAAGGCCAGCGGATCGGCGATCTTCAGGCCCGTCACGTCGACGATGTGCTGGCCGTTGTCGGTGACCAGCGGCAGCCCGTCCTTCTCGCGCACCTGGGCCTGGCCGCCCAGCGCCGCGAACTGCCGCATCACGCGGCGCGCCGCCATCGGGATCACCTCGACCGGCAGCGGAAAGGCCCCGAGCGTGTCGACCAGCTTCGAGGCATCGGCGATGCAGACGAAGCGGCGCGACTGGGCCGCGATGATCTTCTCGCGCGTGAGCGCGGCACCGCCGCCCTTCACCATGAAACCCCGCGGGTCGATCTCGTCGGCGCCGTCGATGTAGACGCCCAGCTCCTCGACCTCGTTGCTGTCGAACACCTGGATGCCCAGCGCCCGCAGGCGCTCGGTGGAGGCGATCGAGCTCGAGACGGCGCCGCGGATCTGGTCCTTGATCGTGGCCAGCGCGTCGATGAACTTGTTGACCGTCGAGCCGGTGCCCACGCCCACGATCTCGCTCTTCACCACGTAGGCCAGGGCGGCGCGGCCCACCTGGGCCTTGAGTTCGTCCTGGGAGATGGTGGCGGCTGCGGCGGAAGAAGAAGGAAGGGGTGCGGTCATCGCGGAGAATCCTGGGCTCATTGAAGCCCCGAATTATCCGACGATGTCCCTGCTGCCCTCCTCGCTCTACGGCCTGGCCCGCCCTTTCCTGTTCGGTTTCGACCCGGAGCACGCCCATGAACTGACGCTCGACGGGCTCGCGCGCACGCAGAACACGCCGCTGGCCTGCGCCTATTCGGCGCCGCGCGTCGACGATCCCGTCACCCTGGCCGGCCTGCAGTTCCCGAACCGCGTCGGCCTCGCCGCCGGCCTCGACAAGAACGCGCGCTGCATCGATGCCTTCGCCGCCATGGGCTTCGGCTTCGTCGAGGTCGGCACCGTCACGCCCAAGGGCCAGCCCGGCAATCCGCGCCCGCGCATGTTCCGCCTGCCCGAACGCCAGGCGCTGATCAACCGGCTCGGCTTCAACAACGACGGGCTGGCCGCCTTCCTGGCCAACGTGCAGAAGGCGCGCTTCCGCCGCAACGCGGGCCGCGCGAAGACGCCGATGCTTCTGGGCCTGAACATCGGCAAGAACGCCGCCACGCCGATCGAGCGCGCGGTGGACGACTACATCGCCTGCCTCGACGGCGTGTACCCGCATGCCGACTACGTGACGATCAACATCTCGAGCCCCAACACCGCCAACCTGCGCAGCCTGCAGAGCGACGAAGCGCTCGACGCGCTGCTGGGCGCCGTGGCCGAGCGGCGCGAGACGCTGGCGCGCCAGCCCCTCGGCGGTGCGCCGCGCCGCGTGCCGCTGTTCGTGAAGATCGCGCCCGACCTCGACGAGGCCCAGGTGGCGGTGATCGCCGCCACGCTGCGCCGCCACGGCATGGATGGCGTGATCGCCACCAACACCACGCTGGCGCGCGACGCGGTCGAGGGACTGCAGCATGCGAAGGAAGCCGGTGGCCTGTCGGGCGCGCCGGTGCGCGAATCGAGCAACCGCGTGATCGCCCAGCTGCGCGCCGCATTGGGCGCGGACTTCCCGATCGTCGGCGTGGGCGGCATCCTGGGCGCGGCCGATGCCAAGGCCAAGATCGCGGCGGGCGCGGACGTGGTGCAGATCTACACCGGCCTGATCTACCGCGGCCCGGCACTGGTCCATGAAACGGCGCAGGCGCTGCAGCGGGATCGCGGCAGCGCCTGAGTTTTTTCAGCGGGATATCTGGCGAGCGTGGCTCGCCGGCTGTTTCAGCGCATGCGCCAGAGGATCGGCGCGACGAAGGTCGCCCAGCGCAGCAGGCGCTTCGGGCGGACCACCACCAGCGCCGCCGCCACGGCCACACCCGTGGCAACCGGATGCTCGCGCGCGATGCGCAACGCCGTGGCGGTCGGGGTTTCGTCGGGCGGCGGAGGCGCAGACTGCTCCACACCGTGCGCAGCGGCGGTACCGCCACCCTGCAAGGTCGCGATGCGCAGGCGCTGGCGTTCGATGCGTTCGATCAGTTCCTCGCGCGTGGCCGGGCGGCGGGGCGCCGGCTCGTCCTCTTCACCGGGCTCGTCGCCGAGCCCGAAGCGCTCCTGCACCCAGGTCCAGTCGCGCGCCAGTTCCTCGCGGGTCGGCGTGAAGCTGTTCGAGGCACCGCGCAGCTGGGTCCACAGGCCCCAGGCGGCCGCGAGCCACAGCACGATCCAGAGCGCGGCCACCGACCAGGCGGCGGTGGTGCGCTGCGGCGTGTCCCAGAAATGGACCACGACGGCCACGGACAGCAGCGCGACGGCGATCGTCGTCAGGCCCAGCAGCACGATCGCGAGGACCAGCACCAGCTTGAGCCGCTGCTTCTCCTCCTCCCAGGCCATGCGCAGCAGCTGCACACGGTCTTCGGCGGCCATCGCGCCCTCGGCTGCGGCAATGCGCAGCCGGCGCAGGCGCCGGTCCAGTCCGAGCAGGGAGAGCAACCTCATCGGCAGCCCCCCGTCATCATGGTTCGGTCAGCGGCGACCAAGCAGCAGGCCCACCAGCACACCGACGGCCAGCGCGCCTGCGGCGATCTGCCAGGGTTCGTCGTGGGCATAGGCGTTGGTGGCCGAGGCGGCTTCGCGGGCCTTCTTGGCGGCAAGGCGGCTCTTCTCGGCGGCGAGCTCGCGGGCGATCGCGAGCTTGGTGTCGATGCGCTGGCGCAGCGCCTTGATGTGGGGAACCGAATCCAGGTCCTTGCTGGCGAGCACGCCACGCACGTCGCTCGCGATGTCCTCGGCTGCCGCCTCGAGATTCTTGGATGCACTCATTGGAAACCTTCCTCCGTGATGACACCGGCACCGCGCCGGCGGCTTCACGCCTACAAATGGCGTGCTGTCATGTTACAGGCTCCATCGGCCACACAGGCCTGCATCCACAAAGAGTTCTGCAAGAGATCGTTCGCGATCGACGCGGAATTCAGTCCTCGGCCGCGAGCAGGTCCACCACGTGGCGGCCGATCGCGAGGCTGCTCGTGAGCCCCGGCGATTCGATGCCGAACAGGTTCACGAGGCCTCGCACGCCATGCGCGCGCGGTCCGTCGATGCGGAAGTCGGCCGCGGGATCGCCAGGGCCGGAAATCTTCGGCCGCATGCCTGCATAGCCCGGGATCAACGCGCCATCGGGCAGCGCGGGCCAGTACTTGCGCACCTCGGCATAGAAGGCATCGCCGCGCGCCGGGTCCACCACCAGGTCGTCGGGCGAGCTCACCCATTGCACGTCGGGTCCGAACTTGGCCTGCCCGCCGAGGTCGATCGTCAGGTGCACGCCGAGGCCGCCGGGCTCGGGCACCGGATAGACCAGCCGGCCGAAGGGCGCGCGGCCCGACAGGGTGAAGTAGTTGCCCTTCGCGAAATGAGCGGTGGGCACGGTCTCGGTGGCGAGTCCTCCGAAGTGGCGCGCCAGATCGGGCGCACCCAGGCCGGCTGCGTTGACCACGCTGCGGCAGCGCAACCGCGTGCCGTCTTGCGCCGTCAAGACGATGCCACCCTCCTCCAGCTCAGCCCGCGTCACGGCCGACTTCAACGCCAGCATGCCGCCCGCATTCTCGAGATCGCCGAGCAGGCTCAGCATCAGTGCATGGCTGTCGACGATGCCCGTGCTCGGCGAGACCAGCGCGGCCATGCAGCGCAGTTGCGGTTCCAGCGCGACGGCCTGCGCCGCCGAAATCTGTTCGAGGTCGTCGACACCATTGGCCGCAGCCTTGAGACGGATCGCCTCGAGCTCCGCCACCTGTTCGGCCGAGGTCGCGACGATCAGCTTGCCGCAGCGCCGGTGCGGCACGCCGCGCGCTTCGGCGTAGGCATACAGCAGTTGCTTGCCCTCGACGCACAGCGTCGCCTTCAGCGAGCCTTGCGGGTAGTAGATCCCCGCATGAATGACTTCGCTGTTGCGCGAACTCGTGCCGGTGCCGATGGCGCCTTCGGCCTCGAGCACCATCACTTCACGGCCCGCGAGCGCGAGTGCGCGCGCCACGGCCAAACCCACCACACCACCGCCGATGACGGCGCAATCGAGATCGTCCATGCGGCGAGCTTAGCGCGGCCGCCGCGCTCGGGGAGATCAGGTCGCGGTCGGCGGCGGCTCGGGATCGGTGGGCTCGTCGGGCGGCGTGCCCGGCCCTTCGTCGGGCTCCACGGGCAGGCCCGGCGTGGGCGTGATCGGCGTCGGAAGATCGGGAGCGGTCGCCATGATCTGTTCTCCTGGGTTGCGGTCGTGCCATCGGTTCTAGGCGCGAAGGCATGCGAAACCAGCAGCCCGCGACGGCAGTTGGCGTCGGTGCGCACCGACAGGCCAACGGCAATGCCGTCGGGGCCGATGCGCCGACGGAAAAGAGAAATGGAACCGGGAAAATGGTGGGCGGTGGAGGTTTCGAACCTCCGACCCCAGCAGTGTGAATGCTGTGCTCTACCCCTGAGCTAACCGCCCCTGACGCCTCTGCCCGATCTTTTCGATGGGCTTCAGCGCCTGGATGAATCGCGTTCTGCGAAGCCTTAAATTATGCCACAGCTTTTCAAGCGTTTTGGCGAAAGAGTGTGCGACCGTTGCTCGATTTGTCGAGCTGCGACAACACGGCGTCGTGCTCGGCCAGTTCGTGCTCGGTTGCCACCAGCACCGGCAGCTCGATGCTGCGGAGGTCGATGGCGATCATCGTGGTGCCCACTTCGGGCTCGGTGGTGGCCACGTCGATCAGCAGCGCGTCCTGGCCGCGCGTGAGATTGATGTAGACGTCGGCCAGCAACTGGGCGTCGAGCTTGGCGCCGTGGAAGGTCCGGTTCGAACGGTCGACGCCGAAGCGGTCGCACAGCGCGTCGAGCGAGTTGCGCTTGCCCGGGTACACCTGCTTGGCCATGGCCAGCGTGTCGGTCACTTCGCTCACGAAGGTCTTGAGCGGCGGCAGGCCGGCGCGCTCGAATTCCTTGTTGAGGAAGCCCACGTCGAAGGCCGCGTTGTGGATGATCAGCTCGGCACCGCGCAGGTACTCGACGATGTCGTTGGCCAGGGTGGCGAACTTCGGCTTGTCGCGCAGGAAGTCGGTCGTCAGGCCGTGCACCTTGAGCGCGTCCTCGTGGCTCTCGCGCTCGGGGTTGAAGTAGATGTGCAGGTCGTTGCCGGTGAGCTTGCGGTTGAACAGCTCCACGCAACCCAGCTCGATGACGCGGTCGCCGTTCTCGGCCGACAGGCCCGTGGTTTCCGTATCGAGAACGATCAGACGACTCATCAGTGGTTTTCCTTCGCGTGGTTGATCGAGTACTTCGGAATCTCGATCGTCACATTCTCCTGCGCCAGGATCGCCTGGCAACTCAGGCGCGATTGCGGCTCCAGGCCCCAGGCGCGGTCGAGCAGGTCTTCCTCGCCCTCCTCCGCCTCGTTGAGCGAGCCCCCGCCCACGCGCACGATCACGTGGCAGGTGGTGCAGGCGCAGCTCATCTCGCAGGCGTGCTCGATGTTGATGTCATTGTCGAGCAGGGCCTCGCAGATCGAGGTGCCCGCGGGCGCGGTGATCTCGGCGCCTTGCGGGCAGTACTCGGGGTGCGGATAAATCTTGATCGTGGGCATGCAGTGCTGCGTTGTCGTTCTTGCGGTGTTCTGGACCGTGGACTAAAGCGATTCGACCTTGCGCCCCGAGAGCGCGCGGGCGATGCCGGCATTCATGCGCTGCGCGGCGAAGGGTTCGGTGATCTCGGCCAGCGCCTTGGTCGCGGCCTCGATCGCGGCCGCGTCGCTGCCCTGGGCGCCCAGGCGCAGCGCGCTCATCGACGCATCGATGGCCGCGCGCTCCTGCGCGTCGAGCAGGTCGCCGTCGGCATCGAGCGCGCTCTTCGTCGCGAGCAGCATGCGTTCGGCATCGACGCGGGCCTCGACCAGCGCGCGCGCCTGCATGTCCTGCTGTGCGGTCGAGAAGCTCTCCTGCAGCATGGTCGCGATCTGGTCGTCGGACAGGCCGTAGGAAGGCTTGACGGTGACGCTGGCTTCGACGCCGCTCATCTGCTCCTTGGCGCTCACGCTCAGCAGGCCGTCGGCATCGACCGTGAAGGTCACGCGGATGCGCGCGGCGCCCGCGGTCATCGGCGGAATGCCGCGCAAGGTGAAGCGCGCGAGGCTGCGGCAATCGGCCACCAGGTCGCGCTCGCCCTGCACCACGTGCAGCGCCAGAGCGGTCTGGCCGTCCTGGTAGGTGGTGAAGTCCTGCGCCATCGCGGTCGGGATGGTCTGGTTGCGCGGCACGATGCGCTCGACCAGCCCGCCCATGGTCTCGAGGCCCAGCGACAGCGGAATCACGTCGAGCAGCAGCAGCTCGCCCGCGCCATTGTTGCCGGCCAGCTGGTTCGCCTGGATCGAGGCGCCGAGCGCGACGACCTCGTCGGGGTTGAGGTTGACCAGCGGCTCGCGCCCGAAGAACTCGGCAACGGCCTCGCGAACCTGCGGCATGCGCGTCGACCCGCCCACCAGCACGATGCCCTGCAGGTCGTCGGCCTTGAGCCTGGCGTCGCGCAGCGCCTTGCGCACGGCGGCCAGGGTGCGGTCGGTGAGCGCCTTGGTGGCCGCATCGAACTGCGCGCGCTGCAGCGCGAAGCGAAGCGGCTGGCCGCCCACGTCCGCGGCGAAGGTCACGGTGTCGGCATCGGTCAGCGCTTCCTTGGCGGCGCGTGCCGCCACGAGCACGGCGGCCTTGTCGGTCTCGCTCGCGGTCTGGACGCCGCTTTGCGCCAGCACGAAATCGGCCAGCGCATGGTCGTAGTCGTCACCGCCGAGCGCCGAGTCGCCACCGGTCGCGATGACCTCGAACACGCCTTGCGTGAGCCGCAGGATGGAGATGTCGAAGGTGCCGCCGCCCAGGTCGTAGACCGCGTAGACGCCCTCGCTCGCATTGTCGAGGCCGTAGGCGATGGCGGCCGCGGTGGGCTCGCTGATCAGCCGCAGCACGTTGAGGCCGGCCAGCTGCGCCGCGTCCTTCGTGGCCTGGCGCTGGCCCTCGTCGAAATAGGCGGGCACGGTGATGACCGCACCGTAGAGCTCGTCGTCGAAAGTGTCCTCAGCGCGGTAGCGCAGCGTCGCGAGGATCTCGGCGCTGATCTCGACCGGCGACTTGTCGCCCGCTGCGGTGTGCACCCGCACCATGCCGCCGTCGCCACCGCCGATGGCGTAGGACATCGCTTCGCGGTGGGTCACGTCGGCCAGCCCGCGGCCCATGAGCCGCTTGACCGAGGTGATGGTGTTCGAGGGGTCTTGCGCGCGCGCGGCGACCGCGTCGAAACCGATCTGGCGGCGCTCCTTGTCGAGGTAGCGCACCACCGAGGGCAACAGCACGCGGCCCTGGTCGTCGGGCAGGCATTCGGCCACACCGTTGCGCACCGAGGCCACCAGCGAATGCGTGGTGCCGAGGTCGATGCCGACGGCGATGCGGCGCTGATGCGGGTCGGGCGCCTGGCCGGGTTCTGAAATCTGGAGGAGAGCCATGCCCTTATTGTCCTAATTGATCCGATTTGGCTTCGACGTCGTGGCCGAAGCGCTCAATGAACATGAGGGCTCTCACCTGCTGCGCGGCGGCGGGGTAGTCGCCCTTCTCGTCGATCAGCCAGTCGAGCGACGAGAGCGCGCGGGCGCGGCCCGCGTCGACCTCGGCTTGCAGCTTGTCGAGCGCGGCGACGGTCTCGACCTCGTCGAGCGCCTCGCGCCATTCCATCTGCTGCATCAGGAAGTCGGGCGGCATCGCCGTGTTGTTCTCGGCATTGACCGGGGCACCGTGCAGCTCGCAGATGTAGCTCGCGCGCCGCACCGGGTCCTTGAGCCGCTGGTAGGCCTCGTTGATGCGCACCGACCATTGCATGGCCACGCGCTGCGCGGCCGCGCCCTGCGCCGCGAAGCGGTCGGGATGAGCTTCGCGCTGCAGCTCTTTCCAGCGCGCGTCCAGCGCCGCGCGGTCCTGCGCGAAAGTCGCGGGGACGGCGAACAGCTCGAAGTCGGTGTCGTTCAGGTTCATGGCATGAAAAAACCGCCAGCACATGACATGGTGGCGGCTGTTGTCGCGGTCAGCGACTGCGCATCAGATGCGGAAGCTTTCGCCGCAACCGCAGCGGTCGCGCTCGTTCGGGTTGTTGAACTTGAAGCCCTCGTTGAGGCCCTCGCGCACGAAGTCCAGCTGCGTGCCGTCGATGTAGGCCAGGCTCTTCGGGTCCACCAGCACCTTCACGCCGTGGTCCTCGAACACCACGTCCTCGGGCGTCAATTCGTCCACGTACTCGAGCTTGTAGGCCAAGCCCGAGCAGCCCGTGGTCTTCACGCCCAGCCGCACGCCCACGCCCTTGCCTCGCTTGCCGAGGTAGCGATTCACATGGCGCGCGGCGGCTTCTGTCAGCGTGACGGCCATCTCAGTGCACTGCTGCGGCTTCGGCGCTCTTCGCGCCGTGCTTGGCCTTGTAGTCGTTCACGGCCGCCTTGATCGCGTCCTCGGCGAGGATCGAGCAGTGGATCTTGACCGGCGGCAGCGCCAGTTCCTCGGCGATCTGCGCGTTCTTGAGCGCGGCGGCTTCGTCGAGCGTCTTGCCCTTGACCCATTCGGTCACGAGCGACGACGAGGCGATCGCCGAGCCGCAGCCGTAGGTCTTGAAGCGCGCGTCTTCGATCACGCCGGTTTCGGGGTTGACCTTGATCTGCAGCTTCATCACGTCGCCGCATGCCGGCGCGCCGACCATGCCGGTGCCGACCGAGTCGTCGCCCTTTTCGAAGGAGCCGACGTTGCGCGGGTTTTCGTAGTGGTCGATGACCTTGGAAGAATATGCCATGGTGTACCTCTCAAACTGTGTTCAATCGTGGAGCTTCGGAGCGATCTCGCGTCACTGCCTCAGTGCGCCGACCACTGGATCGTGCTGATGTCGACGCCGTCCTGGAACATTTCCCACAGGGGGCTCAATTCGCGCAGCTTGGCCACGTTGTGCTTGATGGTCGAGATGGCGTAGTCGATCTCTTCCTCGGTCGTGAAACGGCCGATGGTCATGCGCAGGCTGCTGTGGGCCAGTTCGTCGCTGCGGCCCAGGGCGCGCAGCACGTAGCTGGGCTCGAGGCTGGCCGAGGTGCAGGCCGAACCCGACGACACCGCCAGGCCCTTGATGCCCATGATCAGCGACTCGCCCTCGACGTAGTTGAAGCTCATGTTCAGGTTGTGCGGCACGCGGTGCTCGAGGTCGCCGTTGATGAAGACCTGTTCCACGTCCTTCAGGCCGTCGAGCAGACGCTTCTGCAGCCGCGCGGCCTTGGCGATGTCTTCCTTCATCTCGAGCTTGGCGATGCGGAAGGCCTCGCCCATGCCCACGATCTGGTGCGTGGGCAGCGTGCCCGAGCGCATGCCGCGCTCATGGCCGCCACCGTGCATCTGGGCCTCGAGCCGCACGCGCGGCTTGCGGCGCACGTAGAGCGCGCCGATGCCCTTGGGGCCGTAGGTCTTGTGCGACGCCAGGCTCATCAGGTCGATCGGCAGCTTGGCGATGTCGATCTCGACCTTGCCGGTGGCCTGCGCGGCGTCGACGTGGAAGATCACGCCCTTCTCGCGGCAGATGTTGCCGAGCGCCACGACGTCCTGCACCACGCCGATCTCGTTGTTCACGAACATCACGCTCGCGAGGATCGTGTCGGGACGGATCGCGGCCTTGAATTTCTCGAGGTCGAGCAGACCGTCTTCCTGCACATCGAGGTAGGTCACCTCGAAGCCCTGGCGCTCGAGCTCGCGCATGGTGTCGAGCACGGCCTTGTGCTCGGTCTTCACCGTGATCAGGTGCTTGCCCTTGCCCTTGTAGAACTGCGCCGCGCCCTTGAGCGCGAGGTTGTTCGACTCGGTGGCGCCCGAGGTCCAGACGATCTCGCGCGGATCGGCGCCGATCAGTTCGGCCACGTAGCCGCGGGCCTTCTCGACCGCCTCTTCCGCTTCCCAGCCCCAGGCGTGGCTGCGCGACGCCGGGTTGCCGAAGTGCTCACGCAACCAGGGAATCATGGCGTCGACCACACGCGGGTCGACCGGCGTGGTCGCGCCGTAGTCGAGATAGATCGGGAAATGAGGAGTTACGTCCATGGCTGGCTCGTGCTGGCGTGGGGGGGTTGTTCTTGGTCGCTGTTCGTTCGCTGGCGGCGCCCGGTGGGCGCCGCGTCGGTCTAGGCTCGAAGCTTCGGCGTCGCGCGGTCCTCAGGACTTGGCGAAGACGTTGCCCAGGGCAAACACCGAGTTCGGTGCATTGACGCGGATCGGCTTGACCACCGGCTGCGCGGAAATGGCGCGCTTGACGACCGGCTTGTTCTCGATCTGCACGCCCTTGGCGATCTGGTCGTCGACCAGCTTCTGCAGGGTGACCGAATCGAGGAACTCGACCATGCGCTGGTTCAGCGAGGCCCAGAGTTCGTGGGTCATGCAGCGGCCTTGTTCGCCGAGGCAGTTTTCCTTGCCGCCGCACTGGGTGGCGTCGATCGGTTCGTCGACCGACACGATGATGTCGGCCACGGTGATGTCGGCGGCCTTGCGGCCCAGGCTGTAGCCACCGCCCGGACCCCGGGTGGATTCGACGAGTTCGTGACGGCGCAGCTTGCCGAAGAGTTGTTCGAGGTACGACAGCGAAATCTGCTGCCGCTGGCTGATCGCGGCCAGCGTGACCGGACCGGTGTTCTGACGCAGAGCCAGATCGATCATGGCTGTGACCGCAAAACGGCCTTTGGTAGTGAGACGCATCGCAAGCTCCTTTTTAGCGCTTACCGTTGAAATGACACCGTTGCCCGGGAGCCACGGTGATCTCGTCTCCGCCCTGCCCGACTCTTGACACTGGTGAGCCAGTGGTTGTGAGTCGGTCCTTCATCGCGAAGTTTCTTTTTTGTTGAGTGTTTCGCTCAAGTATATCAGAAGCCCCCCGGGTTTGCTCGGGTAAACCCGATTCCGGGCGATCAGGGGCGCCGTCGGCGCAAACCTTCGGCCTACTTGGCCGGCGATATCGCGATGTTGTCGCTGCCCGCGGCGCCGAAGGCCTGCTCGCGCAGCAGCGCCAGCTGGTCGCGCACCCGCGCCGCCTTCTCGAACTCGAGGTTGCGGGCGTGCTCGAGCATCTGCTTCTCGAGCCGCTTGATCTCGCGCGCGATGTCCTTCTCGCTCATGTCCTCGACCTTGGCGCGCTCGAGGTCCAGCTTGGCCATTTCCTTGCCAGTCTTCTCGCTGTAGACGCCGTCGATCAGGTCGCGCACCTGCTTCACGATGCTGCGCGGCGTGATGCCGTTGGCTTCGTTGTGGGCGATCTGGCGCGCGCGCCGACGCTCGGTCTCGCCGATGGCGCGCTTCATCGATTCGGTCATCCGGTCGGCATACAGGATGGCCTTGCCGTTCAGGTTGCGCGCCGCCCGGCCGATGGTCTGGATCAGCGAGCGCTCGGCGCGCAGGAAGCCTTCCTTGTCGGCATCGAGGATCGCCACCAGCGAGACCTCGGGAATGTCCAGCCCTTCGCGCAGCAGGTTGATCCCCACCAGCACGTCGAAGGTGCCCAGGCGCAGGTCGCGCAGGATCTCCACGCGTTCGACCGTGTCGACGTCGCTGTGCAGGTAGCGCACCTTCACGCCGTTGTCGCCCAGGTAGTCGGTGAGCTGCTCGGCCATGCGCTTGGTCAGCGTGGTGATCAGCACGCGCTCGTTCTTCTCGACGCGCACGTGGATCTCCTGCAGCACGTCGTCGACCTGGTGGGTGGCCGGCCGGACCTCCACCTCGGGATCGATCAGGCCGGTGGGCCGCACCAGCTGCTCGACCACCTGGCCGGCGTGCTGCTTCTCGTAGTCGGCCGGCGTGGCCGACACGAAGATGCACTGGCGCATGCGCTTCTCGAATTCCTCGAGCTTCAGCGGCCGGTTGTCGAGCGCGCTCGGCAGCCGGAAGCCGTACTCCACCAGCGTGGTCTTGCGCGCCCGGTCGCCGTTGTACATGCCGCCGAGCTGGCCGATCATCTGATGGCTCTCGTCGAGGAACATCAGGGCGTCCTTCGGCAGGTAGTCGGTCAGCGTGGGCGGCGGGTCGCCGGGCGCCGCGCCCGAGAGGTGGCGCGTGTAGTTCTCGATGCCCTTGCAGTGGCCGATCTCGGCCAGCATCTCGAGGTCGAAGCGGGTGCGCTGCTCGAGGCGCTGGGCCTCCACCAGCTTGCCCGCAGCCACCAGCTCCTTGAGCCGCCCGTCGAGCTCGATCTTGATGGTTTCCACGGCGGCCAGCACCTTGTCGCGCGGCGTCACGTAGTGGCTCGAGGGGTAGACCGTGAAGCGCGGCACCTTCTGGCGGATGCGCCCGGTCAGCGGGTCGAACAGCTGCAGCGACTCGATCTCGTCGTCGAACAGCTCGATGCGGATCGCGAGCTCGCTGTGCTCGGCTGGAAACACATCGATGGTGTCGCCGCGCACGCGGAAGGTGCCGCGCGCGAAGTCCTGCTCGTTGCGCGTGTACTGCATGCGGATCAGCTGGCCGATCAGGTCGCGCTGGCCGACCTTGTCGCCCACGCGCGCGATCAGCCGCATCTCCATGTAGTCCTCGGGCGTGCCGATGCCGTAGATCGCGCTCACGGTGGCCACGATCACGGTGTCGCGCCGCTCCAGCACGCTCTTGGTGGCCGACAGCCGCATCTGCTCGATGTGCTCGTTGATCGAGGAGTCCTTCTCGATGAACAGGTCGCGCTGCGGCACGTAGGCCTCGGGCTGGTAGTAGTCGTAGTAGCTGACGAAGTACTCGACGGCGTTCTTCGGGAAGAACTCGCGGAACTCGCTGTAGAGCTGGGCCGCCAGGGTCTTGTTGGGCGCGAACACGATGGCCGGGCGCCCGGTGCGGGCGATCACGTTGGCCATGGTGAAGGTCTTGCCCGAGCCGGTCACGCCCAGCAGGGTCTGGAACACCTCGCCGTCGCTCACGCCCTCGACCAGCTTCTCGATGGCCTTCGGCTGGTCGCCGGCCGGCGGATAGGGCTGGTACAGCTCGAAAGGCGAGCCCGGGAAGCTGATGAATTCACCCTGGGGAACCGGGCCCACGGGGTCGGCGTTGTTCGAGTCTGCTATGGCTTCGTTGATCTCTGGCATGGCTGTACCCGTCAGGTGGCGTGGCGCCGGTAAAATTCAAGGCAACCGCAAAGCTTAAAGCCTCGAGCGGTTGCCAGCGAAGCTTTCATCCCAAAGGACCTTTCCATGTCTATGTTCACCGCGGTCGAGATGGCACCGCGCGATCCGATCCTCGGCCTCAACGAGCAATTTGCCGCCGATACCAACCCCAGCAAGGTCAATCTCGGCGTCGGCGTCTACTACGACGACAACGGCAAGCTGCCCCTGCTCCAGTGCGTGCAGGCGGCCGAGCAGAACATGATGAAAGCGCCCACGGCGCGCGGTTATCTGCCCATCGACGGCATCGCGGCGTACGACAACGCCGTCAAGGTGCTGGTCTTCGGCGCCGACAGCGAACCCGTCACCTCGGGCCGCGTGGCCACGATCCAGGCCATCGGCGGCACCGGCGGCCTCAAGGTCGGCGCCGACTTCCTCAAGAAGCTCAACCCCGCCGCCAAGGTGCTGATCAGCGACCCGAGCTGGGAAAACCACCGCGCGCTGTTCACCAACGCCGGTTTCGAGGTCGAGAGCTACCCCTACTACGACGCCGCCAAGCGCGGCATCGACTTCGACGGCATGCTGGCCGCGCTCAACGCCGCCCCGGCCGGCACCGTGGTCGTGCTGCACGCCTGCTGCCACAACCCGACCGGCTACGACATCACGCCCGCGCAGTGGGACCAGGTCGTCGCCGCCGTCAAGGCCAAGGGCCTGGTGCCCTTCCTCGACATGGCCTACCAGGGCTTCGGCTATGGCCTGCAGGAAGACGGCGCGGCCGTCGCCAAGTTCGTCGACGCCGGCCTGACCTTCTTCGTCTCGACCTCGTTCTCCAAGAGCTTCAGCCTCTATGGCGAGCGCGTGGGCGCCCTGTCGGTGCTGTGCGAGAACAAGGAAGAAGCCGCGCGCGTGCTGTCGCAGCTCAAGATCGCGATCCGCACCAACTACAGCAACCCGCCCACGCACGGCGGCGCCGTGGTGGCCGCGGTGCTCGGCAACCCCGAGCTGCGCGCCCTGTGGGAGAAGGAACTGGGCGAGATGCGCGTGCGCATCAAGGCCATGCGCCAGAAGCTGGTCGACGGCCTCAAGGCCGCCGGCGTGAAGGAAGACATGAGCTTCATCACGACCCAGATCGGCATGTTCAGCTACTCGGGCCTGACCAAGGACCAGATGGTGCGCCTGCGCAACGAGTTCGGCGTCTATGGCACCGACACCGGCCGCATGTGCGTGGCCGCGCTCAACAGCAAGAACATCGACCACGTCTGCGCGTCGATCGCCAAGGTCATTTGAGACCCCGCGCCGCGGGCGCGTGAGCGATTGCGGCCGCAGGTGACTCGCTCGAGTCACCTGCGCGACACAACTTGTTCACGAAGCCCGCGGCCATCTCCGAGGGCCTTCCCGGGCCTAGGGTTAGGCCCCCTGCGCGTGTCGAAATGCGCTGATATATTGCACCGCAACATTCCAACTCGACACAGCGATGCTCTACCAACTCTACGAAGCCCAGCGTTCCCTCATGGAACCGTTCGCGGACTTCGCCCAGGCCGCCTCCAAGCTCTACAGCCCCGGCGCCGTCTGGAGCCAGCTGCCCGGAGCGCAGCGCATGGCGGCGAGCTACGACCTGCTCTACCGCCTCGGCAAGGACTACGAGAAGCCCGAGTTCAACATCAAGTCGGTCAAGGTCGACGGCGACGACGTCGTGATCCAGGAAGTGATCGAGCTGGAAAAGCCGTTCTGCCAGCTGCGGCGCTTCAAGCGCTTCACCGACGAACCGCACATCCTCAAGACGCTCAAGAGCCAGCCCGTGGTGCTGGTGGTGGCGCCGCTGTCGGGCCACTACGCCACCCTGCTGCGCGACACGGTGCGCACCCTTTTGCAGGACCACAAGGTCTACATCACCGACTGGAAGAACGCGCGCCTGGTGCCGCTGTCGGACGGCGAGTTCCACCTCGACGACTACATCAACTACGTGCAGGAGTTCATCCGCCGCCTGCAGGCCGAGTACGGCAACTGCCACGTGGTCAGCGTGTGCCAGCCCACGGTGCCGGTGCTGGCCGCCGTGTCGCTGATGGCCAGCCGCGGCGAGGCGCTGCCGCTCACCATGACGATGATGGGCGGCCCGATCGATGCCCGCAAGTCGCCCACGGCGGTCAACAACCTCGCGATGAACAAGAGCTTCGAGTGGTTCGAGAACAACGTGATCTACCGCGTGCCCCAGGGCTTTCCGGGCGCGGGCCGGCGCGTCTACCCGGGCTTCCTGCAGCACACGGGCTTCGTCGCGATGAACCCCGACCGCCACGCGAGCAGCCACTACGACTACTTCAAGGACCTGATCAAGGGCGACGACGCGAGCGCCGAGGCGCACCGCAAGTTCTACGACGAGTACAACGCCGTGCTCGACATGGACGCCGATTACTACCTCGAGACGATCCGCACCGTGTTCCAGGAATTCGACCTGGTCAACGGCACCTGGGACGTGAAGAGCCCCACGGGCGAGGTCGAGCGCGTGCGCCCGCAGGACATCCGCGCCACCGCGCTGCTCACGGTCGAGGGCGAGCTCGACGACATCTCGGGCTCGGGCCAGACCGAGGCCGCGCACGAGCTGTGCACCGGCATCGCCGATGCGAAGCGCGAGCACTACGAGGTCAAGGGCGCCGGCCACTACGGCATCTTCAGCGGCCGCCGCTGGCGCGAACTGGTCTACCCGAAGATGCAGAAGTTCATCGCCGCCAACGACCAGCCGCAAAGCCGCGCCGGCGCGCGCGAGAGCCTGCCGGCCGAGGACCAGGTCAAGCCCGGCCGCAAGCTGGCCGCCACCACCACCGTGGCGCCCGCCAAGAAGGCCGTGGCTGCCAAGAAGGCGGCACCGGCCGCTGCGAAGCGCGCGCCCGCCCCGAAGAAGACCGTGGCGCGCAAGACCGCCGCCGCGGCGCGCTGAGCGCCCTCCTCCTCCCGTGAACGGACTGGCCGCACGCATCCACGACGCACTGCCCCAGACGCAGTGCACCCGTTGCGGCTACCCGGACTGCGAGGGCTATGCGCAGGCCGTGGCGAGCGCCGAGGCCGAGATCAACCAGTGCCCGCCGGGCGGCGCCGAGGGCGTCGAGCGGCTCGCGCAGCTCACCGGCCGCCCCGCGCAGGCGCTCGATCCGGCCTTCGGCACCGAGGGCCCGCGCAGGCTGGCGGTGATCGACGAGGCCTGGTGCATCGGCTGCACGCTGTGCCTCGATGCCTGCCCGACCGACGCCATCCTCGGCATCAACAAGCGCATGCACACCGTGATCGACGCGCACTGCACGGGCTGCGAACTCTGCATCCCGGTCTGCCCGGTCGACTGCATCTCGCTCGAGGACGCCACGCCGGGCCGCACCGGCTGGCAGGCCTGGTCGCCCGCGCAGGCGGCCCATGCCCGCGCGCGCTATGCCCTGCATGGCCAGCATCGGCCCACCGATGCGCGCCAGGGCAAGAAGCGCCCCGAAGTCGAGGTCGCGGCGCCCAGCGCCGAGGCCCGCAAGCGCTCGGTGGTCGAGGCCGCGCTCGCGCGCGCCCGTGCCGCCTCCCAACGTCCTTCCACACCCAAGCCATGAACCTCGACACCCTGCTCGTCTTCGTGCTCGCCTCCCTCGCGCTCGCCGTGATCCCGGGCCCGACCATGCTGCTCGCGCTGTCGAACGGCATCGACGGCGGCATGCGCCGCGCGAGCTGGGGCATCGTCGGCGCCTCGCTCGGCAGCAGCATCGTGATCGCCGTCGTCGCGCTGGGCCTGGGCTCGCTGCTGGCGGCCTCGGAATGGCTGTTCAACGCGATCCGCGTGGCGGGCGTGGCCTACCTCGTGTGGCTCGGCATCAAGCTCTGGCGCAGCGACGCCACCGACCTCGGCGCCGCGCTCGCGAAGTCCTCGCCCGAGAGCCGGCTGCACGGCCGCATCGCGCTGCTGCGCAGCCTCGCGGTGGCGCTGTCGAACCCCAAGTCGCTGCTGTTCTTCGCGGCCTTCCTGCCGCAGTTCGTCGACATCGCGCAGCCGCAGGGCCCGCAGTACCTGCTGCTGGGCGGCATCTTCGTGCTGCTCGACACCTGCGTGATGCTGGCCTATGCCGGCGCCGGCACGCAGGCCGTGCGCTGGCTCTCGAAGCGCGGCCTCAAGGCGCTGAACCGCGGCTGCGCCGTGGGCATGTGGCTGCTGGCGGCCACGCTCGCGGTGTGGCGCCGCCCGGGCGCCTGAACCACGGGCCCGCTCAGTTCCTGGCCGAGCGCTTGAGCAGCAGCATCAGCACGCCCGCCAGGATCACCGTCACCGCGTACCACTCGAAGCGCGTGACCGTCTCGCCCGCGATCCACACGCCCAGCAGCATCGCGATCACCGGATTGACGAAGGTGTAGCTGGCCGCCAGCGCGGCCGGCGCGCGCGCCAGCAGCAGCATGTAGGCGTTGAAGGCGATCAGCGAACCGAACACCACCAGGTAGAACCAGGCCGCCGTGGCCTGCGGCGCGGGCGGCCACGCGAGGCTCTCGCCCGAGACAACAGCCAGCACCAGCAGCACCACGCCACCGCAGACCATCTCGCTCGCGAAGCCCATCGCACCCGGCGCGAGCGGCAGCGCGCGCTGGCTCAGCACGCTGCCGGCCGACCAGCAGACGCAGGCGATGGAGATCGCGGCCAGCCCGGCCGGCGAGGCCTGGAAGCCACTGCCCTGGGTCAGCATCAGCACGCCGACCAGGCCCAGCGCGATGCCGATCGCCTCGAGCTTCGTCGGCACGATGCCCCAGATCAGGTTGAGCAGCGCGATGATCAGCGGCACCACCGCGATGAAGGCCACCACCAGGCCCGAGCCCACCGAGACCTCGGCATGCGCGGTGCCGCCCATGCCGCCGCCGAGCATCAGCGTGCCGACCACCAGCGCGTTGCGCCACTGCAGCCGGTTCGGCCAGGGCGCGCCGCGCCAGCGCATCCAGGCCGCGAGCAGGAGGCCCGCGAACAGGAAGCGCGAGCCCATCTGCAGGAAGGGCGGGAAGCTGATCAGCGCGTACTTGATCGCGAGGTAGGTCGAGCCCCAGACCAGCCAGGTGGCGGCGAGGCAGAGCCAGATGATCGGCAGCAGTCCGCCGCGCGCGGACGGCGTGGAAGTGGCGAGCGAGAGCATGTCGAGGGTGTCTGTTGTTGTGAACCTGGCCGGCTCCATGATATGAAGGCCGCCGCCGCGCTTCCATGCGCAAATCACGGTTCTGGCGGCTCGCGGCCGTCGATTTGAAGGACTTCGATGGAATCCACCTTGAACCCCACGCTCGATGCCCACGACACCCGCATCCTGGCCGAGCTGCAGAAGGACGCGCGCCTCACCATGGCCGAGCTCGGCCGCCGCGTGCACCTGAGCCAGCCGGCGGTGACCGAGCGCGTGAAGAAGCTCGAGGCCGCGGGCGTGATCAGCGGCTACCGCGCCACCGTCAACCTGGGCAAGCTGGGCTACGGCATCCGCGCGATGATCCGCGTCGGCCGCGCCGACTACGACCGCGTCGTGAAGCTGGTGCAGGACACGCCCGAGTGCGTGAATGCCTACAACGTGACCGGCGAGGACAGCTGGATCCTCGAGATCGCGGTGATCGACGTGAGCCACCTCGATGCGGTGGTCACCAAGTTCTGCATCCTCACCGAGACCGCGACCTCGATCATCCTGAACCCGGCGCGCGAGCACCAGCCGATGCTGCCGCCGCACCGCTCGGACGTGAAGCCGCCGATCAGGAAGGTCGTGAACGCCTGAAGGCGCCGGGGCTCAGCGGCCCGCGAGCGCGTCGAAGGCCTTCACCACCTCGGGCGGCGCCTGCACCATCTCGATCAGCACGCCCTCGCCCGCGATCGGGAACTCGTCGTTCGCCTTCGGATGCAGGAAGCAGATGTCGAAGCCCGCCGCGCCCTTGCGGATGCCGCCGGGCGCGAAGCGCACGCCCTGCGACGTCAGCCATTCGACGGCTGTCGGCAGGTCATCGATCCACAGGCCCACGTGGTTGAGCGGCGTGGCGTGCACCGCGGGCTTCTTCTCGGGATCGAGCGGCTGCATCAGGTCGACCTCGACCTTGAACGGGCCGGTACCGATCGCGCAGATGTCCTCGTCGACGTTCTCGCGCTCGCTTCGGAAGGTGCCCGTGACCTCGAGCCCCAGCATGTCGACCCAGAGCTTCTGCAGCCGGGTCTTGTCGGGACCGCCGATCGCGATCTGCTGGATGCCCAGCACGCGGAAGGGACGTTGGATGGCGCTCGTCATTGGCAGGACTCCGGGTTCGTTTCGGTCGAGGTGCGGTGCGAGCGCAGCCCCAGCTTGCGCAGCAGCTGCACGTCGGCCTCGACGTCGGGATTGCCCGTGACCAGCAGCTTGTCGCCGTAGAAGATCGAATTCGCGCCGGCCATGAAACACAGCGCCTGCACCGCCTCGCCCATCTGCTGGCGGCCGGCCGACAGGCGCACGCGCGCGGTCGGCATGGTGATGCGCGCGACCGCGATCATGCGCACGAAGTCGAAGGGATCGATCGGTTCCGAGTCGGCCAGCGGCGTGCCGGGCACGCGCACCAGGCTGTTGATCGGCACCGACTCGGGGTACGGATCGAGGTTGGCCAGCTGCGCGATCAGCCCCGCGCGGTGCACCGGCGCCTCGCCCATGCCCACGATGCCGCCGCAGCACACGCTGATGCCGGCGCTGCGCACATGGGCCAGCGTGTCGAGCCGGTCCTGGTAGCTGCGGGTGTCGACGATGTCGGTGTAGTACTCGGGCGCGGTGTCGAGGTTGTGGTTGTAGTAGTCGAGGCCGGCGGCCTTGAGCTGCTGCGCATGGTGCGGCTCGAGCATGCCGAGCGTGGCGCAGGTCTGCAGGCCCAGGCCCTTCACGGCCTCGACCAGCACCGCCACCTTCTCGACGTCGCGGTCCTTGGGCGCGCGCCAGGCCGCGCCCATGCAGAAGCGCGTGGCGCCCGCGTCCTTGGCCGCCTGCGCGGCGCGCAGCACCTCGTCGACCTCCATCAGCTTCTGCGCCTTCACGCCGGTGTCGAACTCGGCCGACTGCGGGCAGTAGCCGCAGTTCTCGGGGCAGCCGCCGGTCTTCACCGACAGCAGCGTGGCCAGCTCGATGTCGCCCGCGGGAAAGTGCCGGCGATGCACCGTCTGGGCCTCGAACAGCAGCTCCATCAGCGGCTTGTCGAGCAGCGCCTGGATCGCCTCGACCGACCAGCGGCCCTCGGGCGCCGGCTTCGCGGGCCGGTGCAGCACCACCGCCTGCAGGTCGCTGGCCCCCATCAGTTGAACTCCAGGATGATCTGGTCGACCGCGAGCGACTCGCCCTTGGCCGCGGAGATCTTGCCGACCACGCCGTCCTGCGCGGCGAACAGCACGTTCTCCATCTTCATCGCCTCGATCACCGCGAGCTTCTCGCCGGCCTGCACCTGCTGGCCCGGCTGCACCGCCACCTCGACCAGCAGGCCCGGCATCGGCGACATCAGGAACTTGCTGAGGTCCGGCGGTGCCTTGTGCGGCATCAGCGCGAGCAGGCGCGCGCCCAGCGGCGACAGCACCATGGCCTCGATCTGGCGGCCGTCGTTCGACACCCGCAGCGCCAGCGGATTCTTGCCGGCGCCGCGCTCCACCTGCGCGGTGAAGGGCTTGTCGTTCACGATGCCCTGCACGCGCACCGCGCCCAGCGCGAGGCTGCTGTCGATCTTGTAGGTCTTGCCGTTGACCGTGACCGCGCTCGCGCCGGTCTTGCCGTGGAAGTCGCTCACGGTCACCGGGTGGTGCACGTGCTCGCCCTGCGCGCCGAGCTCGACCACCACGAACTGCTCGCCCACCTTCACGCCGTGGCCTTCGAGCTGGCCGCTGATGCCCGAGGCGCGCGCACGGTAGCGGCGGTGCACGTAGGCCGCCAGCGCGATCAGGAAATCGGGCTCGCTGTGCGGCACGTCCTCGGCGTGGAAACCCTTGCCGTAGTGCTCGGCGATGAAGCCGGTGTTGAAGTCGCCGGCCACGAACTTCGGATGCGCGAGCAGTGCCGCCTGGAACGGGATGTTGCTGCTGATGCCGCGGATCACGAAGCCGTTGAGCGCCTCGCGCATGCGGGCGATCGCGTGGTTGCGGTCCTTGCCGTGCACGATGAGCTTGGCGATCATCGAGTCGTAGTACATCGGGATCTCGCCGCCCTCGTACACGCCGGTGTCCACGCGCACGCCCTGCAGGTGCTCGGTGTCGCTCGCGAACATGGTCTCGGTCGGCGGCTGGAATTTCACCAGCCGGCCGGTCGAGGGCAGGAAGTTGCGGAACGGGTCCTCGGCGTTGATGCGGCACTCGATGGCCCAGCCGTCGCGCTTGACCTGCTCCTGCGTCAGCGGCAGTTCCTCGCCGGCCGCCACGCGGATCATCAGCTCCACCAGGTCGAGGCCCGTGATGCACTCGGTCACCGGATGCTCCACCTGCAGGCGGGTGTTCATCTCGAGGAAGTAGAAGCTCTGGTCCTTGCCGACCACGAACTCCACCGTGCCCGCGCTCTGGTAGTTCACGGCCTTGGCCAGCGCCACCGCCTGCTCGCCCATCGCCTTGCGCGTAGCGTCGCTGATGAAGGGCGACGGAGCCTCCTCGATCACCTTCTGGTGCCGGCGCTGGATCGAGCATTCGCGCTCGTTGAGGTAGATCACGTGGCCGTGCGAGTCGCCGAGCACCTGGATCTCGATGTGGCGCGGCTCCTCGACGAACTTCTCGATGAACACGCGGTCGTCGCCGAAGCTGTTGCGCGCCTCGTTGCGGCAGGAGGTGAAGCCCTCGAAGGCCTCCTTGTCGTTGAAGGCCACGCGCAGGCCCTTGCCGCCGCCGCCGGCCGAGGCCTTGATCATCACCGGGTAGCCGATGTCCTTCGCGATCTCCACCGCGCGCTCGGCGGTCTCGATGGCGTCGTTCCAGCCCGGGATGGTGTTGACCTTGGCCTCGTTGGCGAGCTTCTTCGAGGCGATCTTGTCGCCCATGGCCGCGATCGAGTAGTGCTTGGGGCCGATGAAGGCGATGCCCTCTTCCTCGACCTTCTTCGCGAAGCCCTCGTTCTCCGACAGGAAGCCGTAGCCCGGATGCACGGCCTCGGCGCCGGTCTTCTTGCAGGCCTCGATGATGCGGTCGGCCAGCAGGTAGCTCTCGCGGCTGGGCGCGGCGCCGATGTGCACGGCCTCGTCGGCCAGTTCGACGTGGCGGGCTTCCTTGTCGGCGTCGGAATAGACGGCGACCGTGAGGATGCCCATCTTCTTGGCGGTCTGGATCACACGGCAGGCGATTTCCCCGCGGTTCGCAATCAGGATCTTCTTAAACATTCTGGGTCTCCGCGTGGAAATCGCCTGCGCGCGCTACGCGCGCCATGCAATTTGGCTTCGCCGAAGCGGCCTTGCGGCCGCTTTCGCCGCGGTTCGCAATCAGGATCTTCTTGAACATGTTCTTCTCCGTGCGGCTCAAAGCGGAATGTTGCCGTGCTTGCGCCACGGGTTCTCGAGCTTCTTCTCGCGCAGCATCACCAGCGAGCGGCAGATGCGCTTGCGCGTCTCGTGCGGCAGGATCACGTCGTCGATGTAGCCGCGCGCGCCCGCCACGTACGGGTTGGCGAAGCGGGCCTTGTACTCGGCCTCGCGCGCCGCGAGCTTGGCCGGATCGTTCTTGTCCTCGCGGAAGATGATCTCGACCGCGCCCTTGGCGCCCATCACCGCGATCTCGGCGCGCGGCCAGGCCAGGTTCACGTCGCCGCGCAGGTGCTTGGAGGCCATCACGTCGTAGGCGCCGCCGTAGGCCTTGCGCGTGATGACGGTGATCTTCGGCACCGTGCACTCGGCATAGGCGTAGAGCAGCTTGGCGCCGTGCTTGATGATGCCGCCGTACTCCTGGCCGGTGCCGGGCATGAAGCCAGGCACGTCGACGAAGGTCACGACCGGGATGTTGAAGGCATCGCAGAAGCGCACGAAGCGCGCGGCCTTGATGCTGCTCTTGATGTCGAGGCAGCCCGCCAGCACCAGCGGCTGGTTGGCGACGATGCCCACGGTCTGGCCTTCCATGCGCGCGAAGCCGATCACGATGTTCTTCGCGTAGTCGGGCTGCAGCTCGAAGAAGTCGCCGTCGTCCGCGACCTTGAAGATCAGCTCCTTCATGTCGTAGGGCTTGTTCGCGTTCTCGGGCACCAGCGTGTCGAGCGAATAGTCGGGCCGGTCGGCCGGGTCGCCCTGGCCGTTGTTGCCCAGGCGCACCGGCGGCTTCTCGCGGTTGTTCAGCGGCAGGTAGTTGTAGAGGCGGCGCAGCATCATCAGCGCCTCGACGTCGTTCTCGAACGCCATGTCGGCCACGCCGCTGCGCGTGGTGTGGGTCACGGCGCCGCCCAGTTCCTCGGCCGTCACGCTCTCGTGCGTCACGGTCTTCACCACCTCGGGGCCGGTGACGAACATATAGCTCGAGTCCTTCACCATGAAGATGAAGTCGGTCATCGCAGGCGAGTACACCGCGCCGCCGGCGCACGGGCCCATGATCATGCTGATCTGCGGCACCACGCCCGAGGCCATCACGTTGCGCTGGAACACGTCGGCATAGCCGCCGAGCGAGGCCACGCCTTCCTGGATGCGCGCGCCGCCCGAGTCGTTGAGGCCGATCACCGGGGCGCCGACCTTCATCGCCTGGTCCATCACCTTGCAGATCTTCTCGGCATGCGCTTCACTGAGCGCGCCGCCGAAGACGGTGAAGTCCTGGCTGAAGACGAACACCAGGCGGCCGTTGATCATGCCGTAGCCCGTGACCACGCCGTCGCCCGGGATCTTGTTGTCGGCCATGCCGAAGTCGGTCGAGCGGTGCTCGACGAACATGTCCCATTCCTCGAAGGTGCCGTCGTCCAGCAGCAGCTCGAGGCGTTCGCGCGCCGTGAGCTTGCCCTTGGCATGCTGCGCGTCGATGCGCTTCTGTCCACCGCCCAGGCGGGCCTGCGCACGGCGCTTTTCGAGTTCGTCGATCAGTTCTTGCATGAGAAAAGCCTCTTTGAAAAATCAGCAGTCATAGGTTTCGCTGTACTGGAACGATGCCCCCGGCATGGTGGCCAGGATGTCCATGAATTGCGCGATCGCGCCGCACCGCTCGCGCGGGCGATAGGGCGACGTGTTGGCGAGCGGGCCGAACGAGAGATCGGTGCTGCCGCCGCCCTTGGCCGGCAGCACCTGCACCCATTGCGCCCGCAGTGTTTCGCCGCGGCGGCAATACACGGTGTTGTGGATGTCCGATACGCCCCAGGCCTCGAGGGAGGCCGCGGACCACAGCACCAACTGGTGGTCAGCGGCGGCATCGCCTTTCAGCAGCGCGAAGTCGGGCACGGTGAAGTGCAGTGACGGCCCGCGCAACACACGCTGCGCCGTGATCAGTGCGCGGATGTCCTTCGGGTTGCCGCGGTACAGCGCCTGCTCATGCGCGGGGCCGGCTTGCAACTTCGCCACCGCGTGGGCCTCGCGCAGCATCGCTTCGAGCGCCACTTGTTCCTGCTGCCACGCATCGAGCCACGGCGCGGCGGCGGCGATCTCGTCGTCCCAATCCAGGAACAGAACACCGCTGGTCTTCACCTCGGCCTCGTCATTGCGTGGCGCGCCATACCATGAGATGCCCACACTCACATTGCCCACGCGCCACCCGGCGCTCACGGCGACATTCCAGGCGTTCTCTTCCTTGAAGCGCGCCGGCTGCATTTCGCCGTAGTCGGGCACAGCGAGTTGCGAGACGAGCTGTGCGTGCGCCCGCAGCACGAAGTTGACGTGCGACTCGCCCTCGGGCAGATCGATCCGGTGCCGCACGCTCATCACCGGACGCCCCCTGTAGGGCACCATGAGTTCCGTGCGGCTGCTGCGCAACCCGAGCACATCCGCGCCCGGCACGTGCCAGACGCTGACGCCAAATTCCGCATACGCAGGCCGCACGCCCAACGCCTCCAATTGCTCGAAGGTCGTGCCCCAGGGGAAGGTGCCCGCCGCGGTGTCGAAGCCGCTCGCAAGGCTCTCGGGGTTCAGCCAGTCCATGCGGCCTCGTCGCCTGCGTAAAGGCCGAGCAAACGGCGCGCCGCGGTGGATGGCGCCAGCTCCAGCGCGCCCACCTGCCCCAGCAGCGCCGGCAATTCTTCCTTCACCCGAGAGTGGTGGCGGAAAGCGTGGCGCAGCCCGGCTTCGATGCGGTCCCACATCCACGACTTGGCCTGCTGCTGGCGGCGCGCCATCAGCCGGCCGTTGGCGCCCTGCAGCGCGCGAAAACGTTCGACCTGCGCCCAGAACGCGTCGACGCCCTGCCCCAGCAATGCGCTGAGCTGGATCGCCTGTGGATGCCAGAAGCTCTCGTCGTGGCGCGCATGGTCGGGATGGCCATGCTGGCCGAACAGCCGCAACGCCGAGGTGATCTGCGCCTGCGCGCGCGTGGCGGCGTCCTTGTCGATGTCGGCCTTGTTGATGACGACCAGGTCGGCGATCTCCATCACGCCCTTCTTGATCGCCTGCAGGTCGTCGCCGGCGTTGGGCAGCTGCATCAGCACGAACATGTCGGTCATGCCCGACACCGCGGTTTCGCTCTGACCCACGCCCACGGTCTCGACGATCACCACGTCGTAGCCCGCGGCCTCGCACACCAGCATCGCCTCGCGCGTCTTCTCGGCCACGCCGCCGAGCGTGCCGCTCGAGGGGCTGGGGCGGATGTAGGCGCGCTCGTGCACCGAGAGCCGTTCCATGCGCGTCTTGTCGCCGAGGATGGAGCCGCCCGAGACGGTGGACGAGGGGTCGATGGTGAGCACCGCGACGCGGTGGCCCTTGTCGATCAGCAGCAGGCCCAGGGTCTCGATGAAGGTCGACTTGCCCACCCCGGGCACGCCCGAGATGCCGAGCCGGAACGAGTTGCCGGTACGCGGCAGCAGCGCGGTGAGCAGCTCGTCGGCCTGCGCGCGGTGGTCGGCGCGGGTGGATTCGAGCAGCGTGATGGCCTTGGCGATGGCGCGGCGCTGGGCCATGCCGTCCGTCTCGGCGATCGCGCGCTCAAGCGCCTGGGCCGTGTTCAGCACGCGGCCTCCACGGCCAGGCGCCAGCGGTAGTGCAGGTCGACGCCCTCCTCGCCCTTGAGCACGAAGCCGTGCCGCAGGTAGAAGCGGTTGGCATCGCTGCGCACCAGCGCCGTGAGCTTGATGTCGCGCTGCTGCGCGCGCGCCTGCGCCTTGGCCCAGCGCATCACCCATTCGCCGATGCCCAGGCCCTGGAAGCCGGTGCGCAGGTACAGGTGGTCGAGCCGCAGCGCATCGGCGCCCTCGGGCTTGAGCGTGACGAAGCCGATGCGCCCGTCGCCGTCGAGCACGATGTGGTGCATGAACGGGATCACGAAGCCGGCGCTGAGCCGCTCGCGCGAGCGCGCGAGGTCGAAGCGGCCGACACGCTCGAGGCTCGGTCGCATCGCATCGATGCGCAGCGCCAGCATGTCCTCGAAATCGCTGGATTCCACGGGCTGCAGCGACAGCCGCGACAGGAGATCGCCCACGACGCTGCTCAGGCCGCGACCGCCGCGCGGATCTGCTCCAGCACGTCCTTCGCGCTCGCCGGGATCGGCGTGCCCGGTCCGTAGATGCCCTTCACGCCGGCCTCGTAGAGGAAGTCGTAGTCCTGGCGCGGGATCACGCCGCCGACGAACACGATGATGTCGTCCGCGCCCTGCTTGCGCAGCTCCGCGATGATCGCCGGCACCAGCGTCTTGTGGCCGGCCGCGAGCGTGCTCACGCCCACCGCATGCACGTCGTTCTCGATCGCCTGGCGCGCGCACTCCTCGGGCGTCTGGAACAGCGGCCCCATGTCGACGTCGAAGCCCAGGTCGGCGAAGGCCGTGGCCACCACCTTGGCGCCGCGGTCGTGGCCGTCCTGGCCCAGCTTGGAGATCATCACGCGCGGACGGCGGCCCTGCTCCTCGGCGAAGGCGTTGATCTCGGTCTTGAGGTTCTCCCAGCCCTCGGCGGAGTCGTAGGCGGCGGCGTAGACGCCGGTCACCTTCTGGGTGTCGGCGCGGTGGCGGCCGAAGGACTTCTCGAGCGCGTCGGAGATCTCGCCGACGGTGGCGCGCAGGCGCACCGCGTCGATGCTCAGCGCCAGCAGGTTGCCGCTGCCGTTCTCGGCCGCCTCGGTCAGCGCGTCGAGCGCGGCCTGCACCTTGGCGCCGTCGCGCGCGGCGCGGATCTTCTGCAGCCGCGCCACCTGCTGGTCGCGCACCTTCACGTTGTCGATCGAGAGGCTCTCGATCGCGTCCTCGTTCTTGAGCTTGTACTTGTTGACGCCGACGATCACGTCCTTGCCCGAGTCGATGCGCGCCTGCTTCTCGGCGGCCGCGGCCTCGATCTTGAGCTTGGCCCAGCCGCTGTCCACCGCCTTGGTCATGCCGCCCATGGCCTCGACCTCCTCGATGATGGTCCAGGCCGCGTCGGCCATGTCCTGCGTGAGCTTCTCCATCATGTAGCTGCCGGCCCAGGGGTCGATCACGTTCGTGATGTGCGTCTCTTCCTGGATGATGAGCTGCGTGTTGCGCGCGATGCGGGCGCTGAACTCGGTCGGCAGCGCGATGGCTTCGTCGAGCGCGTTGGTGTGCAGGCTCTGCGTGCCGCCGAACACCGCGGCCATCGCCTCGATGGTGGTTCTCACCACGTTGTTGTAGGGGTCCTGCTCGGTCAGGCTCCAGCCCGAGGTCTGGCAGTGGGTGCGCAGCATCAGGCTCTTGGGGTTCTTGGGTTCGAACTCCTTCATGATCCGGCACCACAGCAGGCGCGCCGCGCGCATCTTGGCCACCTCGAGGTAGAAGTTCATGCCGATGGCCCAGAAGAAGCTCAGGCGCCCGGCGAAGCCGTCGACGTCGAGGCCCTTGGCCAGCGCGGTCTTCACGTACTCCTTGCCGTCGGCCAGCGTGAAGGCCAGCTCCAGCGCCTGGTTGGCGCCGGCTTCCTGCATGTGATAACCGCTGATCGAGATCGAGTTGAACTTCGGCATGTTCTGCGCCGTGTACTCGATGATGTCGCCGATGATCCGCATGCTCGGCGCGGGCGGGAAGATGTAGGTGTTGCGGACCATGAACTCCTTGAGGATGTCGTTCTGGATGGTTCCACTGAGCTGGTCCTGCGCCACGCCCTGTTCTTCCGCCGCCACCACGTAGCCCGCGAGCACCGGCAGCACCGCGCCGTTCATGGTCATCGACACGCTGACCTTGTCGAGCGGGATCTGGTCGAACAGGATCTTCATGTCCTCGACCGAATCGATCGCCACGCCGGCCTTGCCCACGTCGCCGGTCACGCGCGGATGGTCGCTGTCGTAGCCGCGGTGGGTGGCGAGGTCGAAGGCCACGCTCACGCCCTGCCCGCCGGCGGCCAGCGCCTTGCGGTAGAAGGCGTTCGACTCCTCGGCGGTCGAGAAACCGGCGTACTGGCGGATGGTCCACGGGCGCACCGCGTACATCGTGGCCTGCGGGCCGCGCAGGTAGGGCTCGAAGCCCGGCAGCGTGTCGGTGTACTTCAGGCCCTGCAGGTCGGCTGCGGTGTACAGCGGCTTGACGCTGATGCCGTCGGGCGTGATCCAGTTCAGCGCGGCGACGTCGCCGCCGGGGGCCGACTTGGCGGCGGCCTTGGCCCAGGCCTCGAGAGTGGCGGGCTTGAAGGAGGGTTCGGGTTTGCTGCTCATGGAGGCGCCGCTTCGCAGTGTGTCGTGCAGGGGGTGTGCTGCTGGAGGAAAGGATTCGCTGGAATCGCTGGGGGTCCGCAGGGATTTGCAGGCCGGCCGCGAGTCTAACCGATCCATAATTATTAATTCAAACGAGATTTTTGAAGTACAGTCCCGCCCATGTCCGCCGTCACCCTCACCCCGCGCGCCCTCTATGAAGAGGTGGCCGAGCTGCTGCGCCAGCGGATCTTCCGCCGCGAGCTCGAACCGGGCAGCTGGATCGACGAACTCAAGCTCGCCGAGGAATACGGCATCAGCCGCACGCCGCTGCGCGAGGCGTTGAAGGTGCTGGCCGCCGAGGGCCTGGTGACGATGAAGGTGCGCCGTGGCGCCTATGTGACCGAGGTGTCGGAGCAGGACCTGGCCGACGTCTACCACCTGCTGTCATTGCTCGAGAGCGATGCCGCCGGCGTGGTGGCCGAGCGCGCCACCGAGGCCCAGCTCGCCGAGCTGCGCGCGCTGCATGCCGAGCTCGAGGCCGCGGCCGCGCCCGAAGACCGCGAGCATTTCTTCGCGGTCAACGAGCGCTTCCACATGCGCCTCTTGGCCATCGCCAACAACAAGTGGCGCGACCAGATGGTGGCCGACCTGCGCAAGGTGATGAAGCTCAACCGCCACAACTCGCTGCTCAAGGCCGGGCGGATCGGGGAGTCGCTGGCCGAGCACCGCTCGGTGATGGCCGCGATCGAGGCGCGCGACGGCGAGGCCGCCATGGCGCGCATGCGCGAGCACTTCAGCAACGGGCTGGAAGCGGCGGCCTAGCGTCCGCCGCGGGGCCGCGCGGCGGCCCGCGCCTCTTCACTCAATCGAGATCGACCGTGCCCGCCTCGGCCGCGATGCGCTGCGCCGTCTCGAGCAACCGCGGCGCCACGCGCGCGAGCATGGTGTCCTTGGGCAGCAGGTAGGCCGGGCCGCCGCAGCTCACCGCGTAGCGCTCGCCGCGCGGACCGCGCAGCGCGAAGCCCAGCGCGTGGATGTGCGGATGCCATTCGCCGAACGAGCCGCAGTAGCCCACGCGCGCGTACTCCTCGATGCTGGCGATCAGCCCCGGCTCGATGCGCGGCCAGTTCTCGCCGCTTTCCTGCCGGATCTGCGCCAGCAGCGCCTCCTGCTCGGGCGCCGCGAGCGAGGCCAGGTAGGCCCGTCCGGCGGCCGAGGTGGCGATCGTCATGCGCGAACCGACCTCGATGCGCGAGCTGATCATCACCGAGCGCGGGCGCAGCGAATCGATGATCAGCATGTCGAGCTCGTCGCGCACGCCCATGTGCACGCTCGCGCCCGCGAAATCCGACAGCGCCGCGAGATGCGGGCGCGCCACCGTGCGCAGGTCGAAGTGCCGCAGGTAGCGGCTGCTCATGTCGAGCAGCGCCGGCCCCAGGCTGAAACGCTCGCTGTCCTGCGACTGCCGCAGGTAGCCCGCCCCGACCAGGGTGGCCGTGAGCCGCGACACCGTCGCCTTGGGAATGCCCGTCGCATCCGCCAGTTCGCGATTGCCCATCGGCGCCGCCGCCATCCCGATCACCTTCAGCAGGGCCAGTCCCCTGGCGAGCGCGCTCACCTCTTCCCTGCCGCCAATCGCGTCATTCATTTTTAGAAACCTTTGCTTCCCTGATTGATCTTTGTTGCCATTTTTCAGCAAAAACGGGTTGACGCGAGAACTTTGGGAGATCATTATTTCGGAACACAGTTTCAAAATAATGAGATGACGAGACAAAACCCCCACTTCTCCCCGCCGTCGCCGCGCCGCCGCGAGCTCCTTGGCACCGGCCTCGGCCTGCTGGCCGGCGCCGGCCTTCCGGGCTTCGCGCGGGGCGCCGCGCCGGCCGCATTCCCCAAGGGACCGGTGAAGCTCATCGTGCCGTTCGCCCCCGGCGGGCCGACCGACACCGTCGGCCGGCTCATCGCCATGAAGCTGCAGGAGGGCTGGGGCCAGCCGGTCATCGTCGACTACAAGCCCGGCGCCGGCACCGCGATCGGCGCCGACTTCGTCGCCAAGGCCCCGCCCGACGGGCTGACCATCGGCATGGTGAATTCCTCGTTCGCGGTGAACCCTTCGCTGCGCAAGACCCTGCCCTACGACACGCTCAAGGACATCGCGGGCATCACCCAGATCGCCAACCTGCAGCTGGCCATCGTGGCCCGGCCCGACGCGCCCTTCAACACGCTGGCCGAGCTGATCGCCTATGCGAAGAAGAACCCGGGCAAGCTGACCTACGGCACGCCCGGCGCCGGCAGCACCACGCACCTGGGGGCCGAGCTGCTCAAGCGCGAGGCCGGCTTCGACATGCTGCACGCGCCCTTCAAGGGCAGCTCGCCCGCGCACACCGAGCTCATGGGCGGGCGCATCGACCTCGTGGTCGACCCCTTCCTCTCGGTGCTGCCCTTCGTGAAGGCCGGCCGCATGAAGCTGATCGCCACCCTCGGCGACAAGCCGGTGCCCGGCTTCAGCTACCCGACCGTCGCGCAGACCCTGCCCGGCTTCCATGTCAACGCGCTGCTTGGCTTCATCGCGCCGCACGGCACGCCGCCGGCGGTCATCGAGAAGATCCAGTCGGACACGCGTCGTGTGCTGCTCGACCCCGAGATGCGCAAGCGCGTCGAGGAACAGGGCATGGAGGTGGTCGCCTCCACGCCCGCGCAGTTCGACGCCTTCATGCAGTCGGAGATGAAGCGCTGGGCGCGCGTCATCGCCGACGCGGGCATCCAGCCCGAGTGAGCCCCTCTTCCATCCGGACACCCTTCCCATGCCCCTAGCACTCACCCCCCTGCATCCACATTTCGTCGCCGAAGCGCGCGGCATCGACATCGCCCGGCCGCTCTCGAGCGACGAGGTCAAGCAGATCAACGCCGCGATGAATCGCTACGCCGTGCTGGTGTGGCGCGGCCAGCCGCTCACGGGCCAGCAGCAGATCGATTTCGCCAAGGCCTTCGGGCCGCTCGACCTCGGCCTCAAGAAGGTGTTCAAGCGCCCCGAGCGGCTCGAGGACGAGCGCCTGATCGACATCTCGAACGTCGATGCGCAAGGCAACGTCGCGCGCCGCGATTCGCCGAAGAACCTCTCGAACTTCGCCAACCAGCTCTGGCACAGCGACAGCTCGTTCCAGAACCCGCGCGCCGCCTATTCGATGCTGCATGCGCTGGTGCTGCCGAGCTGGGGCGGCAACACCGAGTTCACCGACCTGCGCGCCGCCTACGACGCCTTGCCCGAGCGCGACAAGACCGAACTCGAGGGCCTGAGCGCCGAGCACTACGCGCTGCACACGCGCATCCTGCTGGGCGACGAGGCCTACACCGACGAGCAGAAGAAGACCATCCCGCCGGCCGCCTGGCCGCTGGTGCAGACGCACCCGGGCTCGGGACGCAAGCTGCTGTTCGTGGGCGTGCATGCGCGCGAGATCGTCGGCTGGCCCGTGGCCGAGGCCCGCATGCGGCTGTCGGACCTGCTCGAGCACGCGACCCAGCGCGAGTTCGTCTACCGCCACGAATGGCAGGTGCACGACCTCGTGATGTGGGACAACCGCAGCACCCTGCACCGCGGCCGGCGCTACGACATCGCCGAGCGCCGCGAGCTGCGCCGCACCACCATCGAGGACGTGCCCGAGGCCACGCTGATGGCGGCCTGAGAAGAAGCGGGAGCGCGGCTCAGGCCGCCTGCGCCACCGGCTCGTGCGCGATCGCCATCACCTCGTGCGGCGATTTGCTCTTCATGCGGTGGTCGCTCCACACCTGGCGCCAGCGGCGCGCGCCCGGCAGCCCGTTGCGCAGGCCCAGCATGTGGCGCGCGATGTTCGACCACGGCGTGCCGTGCTCGGCCGCCTCGCGCACCATGTAGTCGCACATCAGGGTCTCGACCTCCTCGCGCGTGCGCTCCAAGGGCGCCGCGCCGAAGAACTCCGCGTCCCACTCGGCCAGCCACCACGGGTTGTGGTACGCCTCGCGCCCCACCATCACCCCGTCGAGCAGCCGCAGGTGCTCATGCACCTGAGCATTGAGCGTGATGCCGCCGTTGATCGAGAACTTCAGCGCCGGAAAGTCGTGCTTGAGCCGGTGCACCAGCGCGTAGCGCAGCGGCGGGATCTCGCGGTTCTGCTTCGGGCTCAGGCCCTTGAGCCAGGCATTGCGCGCATGCACGATGAAGGTCTTGCAACCGGCCTCGCTGACCTGGCCCACGAAGTCGCGCACGAACTCGTAGCTCTCGATCTTGTCGATGCCGATGCGGTGCTTCACCGTCACCGGCACGCTGCTCGCGTCGACCATCGCCTTCACGCAGTCGGCCACCAGCTGCGGCTCGTTCATCAGGCAGGCACCGAAGGCGCCGCGCTGCACGCGCTCGCTCGGGCAGCCGCAGTTGAGGTTGATCTCGTCGTAGCCCCATTGCTCGCCGAGCTTCGCGCAATGCGCCAGATCGGCCGGCTCGCTGCCGCCGAGCTGCAGCGCCAGCGGATGCTCCTCGGCGTTGAAGCGCAGGTGCCGCGGCACGTCGCCATGGACCAGCGCGCCGGTCGTCACCATCTCCGTGTAGAGCAGCGCGTGGCGGCTCAGCAGGCGGTGCAGATACCTGCAATGGCGGTCGGTCCAGTCCATCATCGGCGCGACAGACAGGCGCATCGCCTCGAGCGCCTGGGCCGCTTCAGGGCCTCGCACTGGATCGGGCCCGGGCCCGGCGTTTTCTGGGTTCTCGTTCGGTGTCATTCGATTTCTTTGGGCGCCGCCGCTTCTCTCGGTTGCAAACGCGCAGGGCGCGAGCGTAGCGCACCCGGCCATTTAGATCCGTGCCGACAGCGCTTGACCTCAAGTTTGGTTGAGGTTTTACAGTCCGCCGCGCTCACCCGAATACCCGCGTGGGCTTCACCGATGAACCCATGGCGGCAACGAATGTCCCGCCGAAATCAGGAGCTATGTTGATGAGGTCGTGGATCGATGCCGCGTTGGAAAGCCAACTGCTGTGGCTGGCCGCCCGGATACTGCTCGCCGTGGTCTTTGCCGCGTCGGGTCTCGCCAAGGCGCTGAACTTCGCGGGCGGGGTGGGCGAGATGCGCGCGGTGGGCCTCGAGCCGGCCTGGGCCTTCAATGTCGCCACCATCTTCGTGCTGCTGGCCGGCTCGCTGCTGCTGCTGGTCGACCGCGCCGTGTGGCTGGGCGCCGGCGCGCTCTCGGTGTTCCTGCTGCTCACGATCGCGATCGTGCATCGCTTCTGGTCCCTGCCCGAACCGCGCGCTACGCTGTCGCTGTACTTCGCGCTCGAGCACGTCTCCATCATCGGCGGGCTGCTCGCGGCGGCGATCGCGAGCCACCTGCGGCGGCAACTCGGCGGCTGAGCACCACATCGCCCATATCGCCTATAAGACGCCGATCCGACTCCGAGCCTTTCCGTCATGCCAGAGAACCATCCCGCCGAGCCCGCCAAGGTCCTGACCGTCGGCGAGGTCGCCCGGCGCAGCGGCGTCGCCGTCTCGACGGTGCACTTCTACGAATCGAAGGGGCTGATCAAGGGCTGGCGCAGCGAGGGCAACCAGCGCCGCTATCCGCGAGAGGTGCTGCGCCACATCGCGGTGATCCGCGTGGCGCAGCGCACGGGCATTCCGCTCGAGACCATCCGCGACTCGCTGTCGCGGCTGCCCGAGGGGCGCATCCTCAATGCCGCGCAGTGGAAGGCGCTGTCCGCGCACTGGCGCGACGAGCTCGACGCGCGCATCCGCGTGCTGACCCGGCTGCGCGACGACCTCGGCGAATGCATCGGCTGCGGCTGCCTGTCGATGACCGACTGCCCGCTGCGCAATCCCGGCGACAGGCTCGGCGCCGCGGGGCCGGGCGCGGTGCTGCTCGACGACCCGCCTTGAGCCCGCGCCACGCTCGGACATGGCGCGCGCACTAGACTCCCTTCGCGCATGACCCTGCTCGACACCCCCGCCCTCCGCCGGCTCGCCGAAGCCGCCCCGCCCACGCGTCCCACCTGCGCCTGCCGCCTGCAGGACGCCAGGGCCTGGGAGAGCATCACCGAGGAACGCTGGCCCAAGGCGTTGATGGAGCAGGTCGGCACGCTGCGCGACCCCGAGGCCTACGAACCCACGTTCGAGGAGTTCCATCCCGCCGGCACGCGCTACGACTCGCCCGAGGCACCGATCTCGGTCGCGCACTTCCCGTACAACCGCTGCGACGTCTACCGCTGCAGCGCCTGCGCGCGGCTGGTGCTGCGCTACACCGAGTTCGGCGGCTACTACATCGACCATCGCGTGCGGGTGGTCGATGCCGCGCTGATCGCCGGCTGATCAGCCCGCGCCCATGAGGTGCGCGGCCAGCGCGCGAAAGGCCGGCATCGAGGTCGGCAGGTGCGCATGGGCCGCCAGCGGATGCGAGGCGAAGCGCGCCACCACCATCTCGGCCACCGGATCGATGTGCAGCGCCTGGCCATGGATGCCCTGCGCGGTGAAGCTGCCGTGCGCGTCGTGCGCCACCCACCACATGTTGCGATAGCTCCAGCCCGCCAGCCGGGTGTAGCCCGCGAGCGCGAAGCGCGCCGGGTCGGCGCCGCGGCGGATATCGGCGACCACGGCCTCGGGCACGATCTGCGCGCCGTTGTAGAAACCGCCCAGGCGCATCGCCTCGCCGAAGCGCGCGAGGTCGCGCAGGCCGGTGCACAAGCCGCCGCCCGCGAACTCGGCGCCCTGGCCATCGAGCGCGAAGCTGGCGTCCTGCTCGGCGCCCAGGCGCGACCAGATCAGTTCGCCCAGCAGGCCGGCCACCGATTGCCCGGCCGCGCGCGCGATCAGCCAGCCCAGCACGTCGGTGTTGACGGTGCGATACGCGAAGGCCTGGCCGTGCACGGTGCCGTCGCGCGCGGCGCCCACGCTCTGCAGGAACTGCCGGTAGCCCTCGGCGCCCGCGTAGCCCGCCGGACGCGGCAGCAGCTCGCCGGCGCGCGCGTGCTTCCACACGCCCGCATCGGGGTCGGCGTACTCCTCCGAATAGTCGATGGCCGTGGTCATGTCCATCACCTGGCGCACGGTCGCGCTGCCGAAGGCGCTGTCGGCCAGCTCGGGGATGTAGTGCGTGACGAAGGCGTTCTCGTCGAGCGTGCCGTCGGCCGCGAGCATGGCGCCGAGCGTGCCCACCACCGACTTCGTGACCGACATCGCCATGTGCTCGCCCTGCGCGTCGAGCGCGTCGAAGTAGCGCTCGTAGACGATGCGCCCGCGGTGCAGCACCACGGCGCCATCGGCATGGATGGCCTCGAGCGCCGCGAGCCAGGTCGTGGGCACGCCATCGCCGAAGCGCGCGAAGGGCAGCGCATCGATCTCGCTGCGCATCGCGCGCGGCAACTCGGCCACCGGCGCGCCGCCGCGCCCCACCCTGCGCGTGGGCTGCAGCTCGCGCAGGTGCGAGAAGGCCCAGCGGTTGTGCGGCGGCTGGAACACCGGGCATTCGCGCGGCCTCGTGACGGGCGCGCCGGCCGTGGGGAATCCGTCGCGCCAGCCGGCGGCCAGCGCTGTGTTGTCTTGCGTCATGAGAAGAGGAGAGAAAAAGGGTGGGTTGCGGATTCAGTCAATCGCCGAGCACGCCCATCACCCGCCGTTCCAGCAGGTCGCTGGCGCGGCTCAGGTGCAGCCGCATGCCTTCGGCGGCGCGGGCCAGGTCGCCGTCCTCGACCGCGTCGAGGATCTCGAGGTGCTCGCGGCAGGACTTGTGCAACAGGTCGACGTTCACGAGCGGATAGTCCGAGAGGTCCGACATGCGGCGCAGCCGGTTCTGCTGCTGCACGGTGTCGAGCACGAAGCGGTTGCCCGAGAAGCTGGCCAGCAGCTCGTGGAACTGCGCGTTGGCCTCGAAGAAGTCCATCCAGTTGTAGCGCGCGGCCTGGGCCAGCAGGCTCTGCTGGCGCTCGCGGCAGGCCAGCAGCCGCTCATGGTCGATGCGGAAACCCGGCTCGCGCAGCGCGGCGCACTCCACGATCAGGCGAAAGCGGTAGCTCTCGCGCTCGCTCTCGACCGAGTCGAGGGTCTCGGTGAACTCCCAGCGCTGGTAGTGGCGCCCGCGCAGCACGCCGTCCTGCAGCAGCGTGGTCAGCACGGTACGCAGCAGGGGCCGCGGCGCGTCGTAGGCCTGCGCCAGCTCGAGCTCGTTGACGCGCGTCGGCAGCTTGCCCGCGAGGCGGTCGCGCAGCAGCCGGTAATAGAGGGTCTTCTCCTCGTCCTCGGGCATCTCGCGCCGCGCGCGGCCCAGCGCCTCGCGGTCGGCCACCAGCGTGTAGCCGCGGTTGGGCACGTGGGCCAGCAAGGCGCGCTCGTGCAGGAAGCGCAGCGCGGCGCGCACCGGCGTGCGCGAGATGCCGAGCCGGCTCGCGAGGTCGGCCTCGGTCATGTGCCGGCCGTTCTCGTAGCCGCCGGCCAGGGCCTGGTCGAGGATGTAGCGGCTCACGCGCTGCGCGAGCGGCGCAATCTGCGACGCTGGCGGCGCCGGGGGCGTGTCCATCTGTGCTTCGGCCATCCAAGGTTCTCCGGGGAGGAATCGCGGGATCGGCGCCGATCATCGCGCCGACTTTGTATTTTTGACCGCAAAAAACCATGTACATCTTGCGACAAAAATACAATCCACGCTCCAAGATCGGCCCACGACGACCCGAGCGCCGGGTCGCGTCCCAACGGAGAAAACCCTCGTGGCCGCAGCCGACACCCTTTCGAACCCCGACGCCGCCGCGGCGTCGCCCGCCCTGCCCGCCCTGCCCGCGTCTCTCGACGCGTTCTGGATGCCCTTCACCCCCAACCGCAAGTTCAAGCAATCGCCGCGCCTGATCGTCGGCAGCGAAGGCCTCTACTACGACCTCGCCGACGGCCGCCGCGTGCTCGACGCCATCGCCGGCCTGTGGTGCGTGAACGCCGGCCACCGCAACCCACGCATCAGCGCCGCGCTGAAGGCGCAGATCGACGTGCTCGACTACGCCTCGAACTTCCAGATCGGCCACCCGGCCGCCTTCACGCTGGCCGAGCGGCTCGCCCGGATGGCGCCCGAGGGCATGGACCACGTGTTCTTCACCAACTCGGGTTCCGAGTCGGTCGACACCGCGCTGAAGATCGCGGTGGCCTACCACCGTGCGCGCGGCGAGGCCGGCCGCTACCGCCTGATCGGCCGCGAGCGCGCCTACCACGGCGTGGGCTTCGGCGGCATCTCGGTCGGCGGCATCGGCCGTCAGCGCAGCACCTTCGGGCCGCTGCTCAACGGCGTCGACCACCTGCCGCACACGCACGACCTGGCGCGCAACGCCTTCTCGCGCGGCGAGCCACCGCACGGCCTCGACAAGGCCGACGCGCTCGAGGCGCTGATCTCGCTGCACGACGCCTCGACCGTGGCCGCCGTCATCGTCGAGCCGGTGGCCGGCTCCACCGGCGTGCTGCCGCCGCCGCGCGGCTACCTGAAGCGCCTGCGCGAGATCTGCGACCGGCACGGCGTGCTGCTGATCTTCGACGAGGTCATCACCGGCTTCGGCCGCCTGGGCACCAACTTCGCGGCCGACCTGTTCGGTGTGAAGCCCGACCTCATCACCACCGCCAAGGGCCTGACCAACGGCGCGGTGCCGATGGGCGCGGTGCTGATGCGCGACGCGGTGCACGACGCCTTCATGCAGGGCAGCGTGAGCGCGGTCGAGCTCTCGCACGGCTACACCTACTCGGGCCATCCGCTGGCCTGCGCGGCCGCCATGGCCACGCTCGACGCCTACCTGCACGACGGCCTGATCGCCCAGGCCGCGGCGCTGTCGCCCTATTTCGAGGAAGGCCTGCACGCGCTGCGCGGCCTGCCCGGCGTGATCGACGTGCGCAACGTCGGCCTGCTGGCCGGCATCGAGCTGCAGCCCTGGGCCGCCGGCCCGGGCACGCACGCCCAGGCCGTGGCGCAGCACTGCCTCGACGCCGGCGTGCTGGTGCGCTCGGTCGGCGACACGATCGCGCTGTCGCCGCCGTTCACGCTCGAGCGCCGCCACGTCGACCAGATCGTCGACAGCCTGCGCCAGGCCATCGCCCAGACCGCCCAGCCCACCGACACGCCCGCCTGAATTCCCGAGGACCGCACCCCATGGACATCGAATCCTTCCCCCTCTACGACATCGAGGGCGACGCCGCCCAGTGCGGCCGCCAGTACGGCCGCGCGGCCGGCGACCGCATCGACCTGAGCCTGCGCACCTACCGCGCCGCCTTCGAGCGCGTGGGCCTGAACTGGGAACGCACGCGCGCGCTGGCGCGCCGCTTCATGCCGCTGGTCGAGGCCTTCGACGCCGGCATGCTGCGCGAGATCGAGGGCGTGGCCGAGGGCGCGGGCGTGCCGGCCGAGGACATCGTGGCACTCAACGCGCGCAGCGAGATGCTCTATGCCTTCCAGCAGCTCGAGGCCACCGAGCCGCCCGACGGCTGCACCGGCGTGGTCGTCATGCCCTCGGCCGCGCGCGACGGCAGGCTGATCCACGCGCAGAACTGGGACTGGCGCGTCGAGAGCCTCGAGCTCGGCGTGGTGCTGCGCATCCAGCCGGCCAGGGGCCCGGCCATCCTGACCTTCGCCGAGGCGGGCACGCTGGCGCGCGCCGGGCTCAACAGCGCGGGCATCGCGGTCACCGGCAACTTCATCAAGGCCGACAGCGACGGCCGCCAGCAGGGCGTGCCGCTGGCGCTGATCCGCCGCGGCATCCTGCAGTCCGAGCTCTACGCCAATGCGCTCGGCGTGGTCTGCCGCAGCGCGCGCTCGATCTCCAACAACATGATCCTGACCCATGCCGAGGGCGAGGCCGTGAGCCTCGAGACCTGCCCCGAGCAGGTGTTCTGGCAGCAGCCCGAGGACGGCGTGCTGGTGCATGCCAACCACTTCAAGACGCCGGCCGCGCTGGCGCGCGTGGTCGACCGCAGCCTCGAGACCACGCCCGACTCGCTCTACCGCGACCGCCGCGTGACCGAGGCGCTGCGAAAGCGCGCCGGCGACCTCACCGAGCAGGACGTGCTCGACGCGCTGCAGGACCGCTTCGGCGCGCCGCGCGCGGTCTGCCGCAGCCCGAGCGCGGGCCCGGGCGGCGCCTCCTCGGCCACCGTGGCGACCATCGTGATGGACCCGGCGGCACGGAAGATGCGCATCGCGCCGGCGCCCTTCAAGGCCCACCGCTTCACCGACTATTCCCTCTGAGTTCCTCCCGATCCGATCCCGACCGGCCCAGCCCCCGCCAGGAGTGTTTGCCATGAACCCACCCGTGCCCCCCGCCCGCCCGCCTTCCGTCTCGCGCGCCGCCGCCCTGCTCGCGCTCGGCCTCGCCGCCGGCACCGCCTTCGCCCAGGGCGCGCCCGGCGCCGGCCAGACGCTGCGCATCCAGATCAACTCGGACATCCGCAGCACCGACCCCGGCGGCAACCGCGACGACAACACCGACAACGTGCTGCTGCACGTCGGCGAGGGCCTGGTCGCGCTGCGCGAGGACACCTCGGTCGGCCCCATGCTCGCGAGCAAGGTCGACACCTCGGCCGACGGCCTGAGCTACACCTTCACCCTGCGCGACGGCGTGAAGTTCCAGAACGGCGCCACGCTCACGGCCGACGACGTGGTCTGGAGCTGGCAGCGCTACCTCAAGCCCGGAAGCGGCTGGCGCTGCCTCAGCGAGTTCGACGGCAAGGGCATGACCAAGGTGCTCTCGGTGGAGGCGCCGAACCCGAAGACGGTGGTGTTCAAGCTCGACCGCGCGAGCGCGCTGTTCCTCACCATGATGGCGCGGCCCGACTGCGGCGGCGCGGCCATCCTGCACCGCAGCTCGGTCGGCGCCGACGGCCAGTGGAAGGAGCCGGTGGGCACCGGCCCCTACAAGCTCAAGGAATGGAAGCGCGGCCAGTACGTGGAACTGACCCGCTTCGACGGCTACACCGCGCGCGCCGAGCCGCGCGACGGCCTCACGGGCGGCAAGAAGGCCGAGGTCGAGAACCTGCGCTTCGTCGTCATCCCCGACTCGGCCGCGGCCAAGGCCGCGCTCTACAGCGGCGGCATCGACGCCTTCATCAGCCCCAGCCCGTCGGACGTGATCGAGATGCGCGGCCGCGCCGACGTGCGCGTGGACACCACGCCGGTGATGACCATGGTCGCGCTGCTGCTGCAGACCAACGACCCGGTGCTCAAGGACGTGCGCATCCGCCGCGCGCTGGCACTGGCGCTCGACACGCCCGAGATCGCGCGTTCGGTCACCGAGGGCCTGTCGGCCGTCAACAACTCGGTCGTGCCCTCGACCAGCCCCTACTACGACGCGGCGCAGGCCGGCGGCTTCAAGCGCGACATCGCCGCCGCGAAGAAGCTGCTGGCCGAGGCCGGCTACCGCGGCCAGCCGATCCGCATGATCGCCAACAAGCGCTACGAGGCGCTCTACTCGGCCGCCGTGCTGGTGCAGGCCATGGCCACCGAGGCCGGCATCAACATCGAGCTCGAGGTGCTCGACTGGGCCACCCAGCTCGACCGCTACACCAAGGGCCAGTACCAGAGCATGGCCTTCGTCTACTCGGCGCGCATCGATCCCGCGCTCAACTACGAGATGGTGTCGGGCGACAAGGCCGCGCAGCCGCGCAAGGTCTGGGACAGCGCCTTCGCCCAGACCCGGCTGGCCGAGACCATGGTCTCGCGCGACAAGGCGCGCCGCCAGGTGCTGTTCGACGAGATGCACCAGCAGATGCTGCAGGACGTGCCGATGATCGTGCTGTTCAACGCCAGCGACGCCACCGCCATGCGCAAGAACGTGGTCGGCTTCAAGGGCTGGGCGCCGGCCAAGCCGCGCTTCTGGAACGTGCGGCTGGCAGCCGCCGGCGGCTGAGCGGAGGCCGCGCCTTCATGCCCGCCTACCTCCTGCGCCGGATCGCGATGACGATCCCGACGCTGCTGCTGGTCTCCATCGCGGTCTTCACGCTGATGCGGCTGATCCCGGGCGACCCGGTGCTGCTGATGCTCGGCGAAGGGGCCGACCCGGCCCAGCTCGAATCGATGCGCCGCCAGATGGGCCTGGACCAGCCGCTGCCGCTGCAATACCTGGTCTGGCTGCGCCAGGCGCTGGGCGGCGACCTCGGCGTCTCCACCACCAACGGCCTGCCGGTGCTGCCGCTGGTCTGGGAACGCTTCCAGGTCAGCGCCGTCATCGTGCTGGTCGCGGTGGCGCTGGCCTCGCTGATCGCCGTGCCCGCCGGCCTGGTCGCCGCCTGGCGCAAGGACCGCCCCACCGACCTCGCCATCATCGGCGCGGCCACGCTGATGCTCTCGGTGCCGAGCTTCTGGCTCGGCCTGCTGCTCCTGATGTTCTTCGGCCAGTACCTGCACTGGCTGCCGGTGGTGGGCTACGTGCCGCTGTCCGAGAGCTTCTCGCAGGGCGTGCTCTACGTGATCCTGCCGATCGTCACGCTGGTGCTGGTCGAGACCGGCGTGCTCACGCGCATGTCGCGCGCCAGCACCATCGAGATCCTGCGGCTCGAGTACGTGACGCATGCGCGCGCCAAGGGCGTGCCCGAGTCGCAGGTGCTGCGCCGCCACGTGCTGCCCAACGCCTTCAATCCCACGCTGACCATGATCGGGCTGATCCTCGGCCACCTGCTCAGCGGCATCGCGGTGCTCGAGACGGTGTTCACCCTGCCCGGCCTCGGGCGCCTGATGATCGATTCGATCTTCGCGCGCGACTACCCGGTGCTGCAGGGCTGCCTGCTGTTCACCGCCTGCATCTATGTGGTCATCAACCTGGTCGTGGACATGTGCTATCCCCTGTTCGATCCGCGGGTGTCGGTGCAGTGATGAAGATCAAGACCCATACCCTGGTGGGCGGCGTGCTGATCGCCACGCTGCTGGTGCTGGCCGTGGTGGCGGCCGTCTGGACGCCCTACAACCCGGTCGGCATCGACCTCAAGTCCAAGCTGCAGGCGCCCTCGATGGCGCACTGGCTCGGCACCGACGAGTTCGGCCGCGACGTGGCCAGCCGCGCCATGCGCGCCGCCTCCACCAGCTGCCTGGTGGCGCTGCTCACGGTCGCGCTGGCCACCGCCATCGGGCTGGTGGTGGGCGTGGTCGCGGGCTTCGTGCGCGGCTGGACCGACCGCGTGCTGATGGCCTTCAACGACACGCTGCTGGCCTTCCCGGGCCTCTTGCTGGCACTGGCCGTGATGGTGATCGTGGGCGCCAACCAGTGGGGCATCGTGCTCGCGCTGAGCCTGGCCTACGCGCCCTCGGTGGTGCGCGTGGTGCGCGGCACCGTGCTGTCGCTGCGCGAGCGCGAATACGTCGAGGCCTCGCGCATGATCGGCAACGGCGAGATCTACACCATGTGGCGCCACATCCTGCCGAACTGCGTGGCGCCGGTCGCCGTGCTGGCCACCAGCATGTTCGGCTGGGTGCTGCTGTCGGAGAGCGCGCTGAGCTTCCTGGGCCTGGGCGTGCCGCCGCCGGCGCCCACCTGGGGCAACATGCTCTCGAGCGCGCGGCCCTACATGGTCTCGGCCGTCTGGCTGTGCGTGGTGCCGGGCCTGTGCATCGCGCTCACGCTGCTGGGCATCAACCTGCTGGGCGAATCGCTGCGCGACCGGCTCGATCCGCGGACGGAGAAGTCATGAACGCGCCTTCCACAACTTCTCCCGTCCTCTCGGTCGAGCACCTGAGGATCGCGCTGCGCCACGGCACCCAGCCGCTGGTGCACGACCTCTCGTTCGAGGTCCGGCCCGGCGAATTCCTCGCCGTGGTCGGCGAATCGGGCAGCGGCAAGACCATGGCCGCGCGCGCCATCCTGCAGCTGCTGCCGCCGGGCATCGCGCAGACCGGCGGGCGCATTTTGTTCGACGGCCAGGACCTGAGCCGGCACGACGCGCAGGCCATGCGGCCGATCCGCGGCCCGGGCATCGGCATGGTGTTCCAGGAGCCGATGGTCTCGCTCAACCCGGTGCACCGCATCGGCGAGCAGATGGCCGAGGGCCTGCGCATGCACCACCGGCTGTCGGCCGCCGAGATCCGCGCGCGCAGCCTCGAGATGCTGCGCCGCGTGCAGATCGCCGACCCCGAGCGCTGCATGCAGGCCTATCCGCACGAGTTCTCGGGCGGCATGCGCCAGCGCATCATGCTCGCGAGCGTGATGCTGCTGAAGCCGCGCCTGCTGATCGCCGACGAGCCCACCACCGCGCTCGACACCCTGAGCCAGCGCGAGGTGCTCGACCTGATGGTCGAACTGGCGCGCGACAACGGCACGGCCGTGCTGCTGATCACGCACAACCTCGGCCTGGTGGGCCGCTATGCGCAGCGCGCGATCGTGCTCGAGAAGGGCCGGCTGGTCGAGACCGGCGAGGTGCCGTCGATCCTGGTCGCGCCGAAGCAGGCCTACACGCGCAAGCTGGTCGACGCGCTGCCGCGCCGCCAGGCCGCCAAGCCGGCGGCGACCGAGACGCGCCAGCCGCTGCTGCAGGTGCGCGGCCTCGGCGTGAGCTACCCCGGCGCGCGCCTGGGCTTCTTCAAGCGCCAGCCGCCGGTGCGCGTCATCGATGCGCTCGACCTCGACATCCACCCGGGCGAGATGGTCGCGCTGGTGGGCGGCAGCGGCTCGGGCAAGACCACGCTGGGCCGCGCCATCCTGCGGCTCGCGCCCTCGAACGCCGGGCAGATCCTGTTCCGTGGCGAGGACGTGCGCACCGCCGGCCGCGCTGCGCTGCACCGCTTCCGGCTGGCCTGCCAGCTGGTGTTCCAGGATCCCTTCTCCTCGCTCGACCCGCGCATGCGCGTGCAGGAGATCGTGGCCGAGCCGCTGCGCCACCTGCCCGAGCTCGATGCGGCGGCACGCCTTCGGCGCGTGGCCGAGACGCTCGACGAGGTCGGCCTCGACGGCCTGGGCGCGCGCTATCCGCACGAGCTCTCGGGCGGCCAGCGCCAGCGCGTGGCGATCGCGCGCGCGCTGGTGCGCCGGCCCGCCTTCGTGGTGGCCGACGAGCCGGTGTCCGCGCTCGACATGACGATCCAGGCCCAGGTGCTGCGCCTGTTCCAGAGCCTGCAGCAGCACCATGGCTTCGCCTGCCTGTTCATCAGCCACGACCTCGCGGCCGTCGAGCAGATCGCCGACCGCGTGATCGTGATGGAGCGCGGCCGCATCGTGGAGCAAGGCGCGCGCGACGCGGTGTTCGACCAGCCGCGCCATGCCTACACCCAGGCGCTGCTGGCGGCCACGCCGCGGCCGCTGCACGAGCTGGCCGAACCCGCCATCGACATCCAACCCGTTCCCGAGAAAGCCTTCGCGTGACCTCCCCCTTGCCCTACAGCTGGCAGCATCCCAGCGCCCCGCCGCCGCTCGATCCGCAGATCGTCGAGTTCATGCGCCTCATGGGCGCCGAGGGCGCGCGCTATCCGAAGCGCCACACCATTCCCATCGCCGAGGGCCGCGCCAATGCCGAGAAGGTGCGCGCGCCGTGGACGCAGGGCGGGCCCGAGATGGCGCGCAGCGTCGACCACCGCGTGCCCACGCGCCACGGCGAGGTGCGCATCCGTGTGCACTACCCCGCGCAGCGCGCGCTGCAGGGTGCGCTGGTCTATATCCACGGCGGTGGCTTCGTGCTGTTCAGCCTCGACACCCACGACCGCGTGATGCGCGAGTACGCGGGCCGCGCCGGCATCGCGGTGATCGGCATCGACTACACGCGCGCCCCCGAGGCGCGGTTTCCGCAGCCGCACGACGAATGCGTCGACGTGATGCGCTGGCTGGCCGCCCATGCGGGCACGCTCGACATCGATCCCGCGCAGCTCTTCATCGGCGGCGACTCGGCCGGCGCCAACCTCTCGGTCGGCGCCTGCCTGGTGCTGCGCGACGAGGGCGACGCGCTGCCGCGCGGCATGCTGCTGAACTACGGCGCCTACAGCACCGAGCTCTACCGCGAATCGGTGGTGCGCTACGGCGCGGGCGAATACGGCCTGTCGCTGCACATGATGCTGTGGTTCTACGGCCTCTATGCACGCGGGCCCGCCGACTTCGCCGACCCGCGCCTGCACAGCCTCTCGGCCCGGCTCGAGGGCCTGCCGCCGGCCTGCATGGTGGTCACCGAATGCGATCCGCTGTACGACGACAACCGGCTGATGGCCGCGCGACTGCGCGAGGCCGGCGTGGCGGTCAGCGAGACGCTCTACCCCGGCACCATCCACGGCTTCCTCGAGGCGGTCTCGGTCGCCGACGTGGCCGGCCGCGCCTTCGACGATTCGGTGCGCTGGCTGCACGACCTCGCCACGCGCTGAGCCGCCGCATGTACACGCCCAAGCCCTATGCAGAGGCCGAGCTCGCGACGCTGCACGAAGGCATGCGCGCCTGGAGCTTCGCCACCCTGGTCACCGTCGGCCCGGCCGGCGCCAGTGCCACCCACCTGCCCTTCCTGCTCGATGCGCGAGACGGCGAGGCCGGCCTGCTCACCACCCATCTCGCGCGGAAGAACCCGCAGCTCGAGGACCTGCGCGCGGGCCGCGAGGCGCTGGTGATCTTCCAGGGCCCGCATGCCTTCGTCACGCCGAGCTGGTACGTCAAACAGAGCACATTTCCGACCTGGAACTACAGCGCGATCCATGCGCGCGGCACGCCGCGCGTGATCGAGGAGCGCATGGCGATCCACGCCGTGCTGCGCCGCACCGTCGCGGTCTACGACACGCCGCTGCGCGCCGAATGCGCGGGCAGTTGGGACTTCGACGCCATGCCCTTCGACTTCGTCGCGCCGCGGCTCGACATGATCGCGGCGGTGGAGATTCCCGTGCAATCGCTCGAGGGCAAGTTCAAGCTCAACCAGGACCGCTCGGAGGAAGACCGGCGCGGCGTGATCGCCGCGCTCGAACGGCTCGGCGAGCCGCAGGGCGTGGCCGTGGCGCGGATGATGCGCGAGCGGCTGGAGACCATCACGAGCGCTTGAACCGTCGCGGCACAATGGTCCGCGTGCCGCTTCTTCTCCGCCTGTTCGCCGGCCTCGCGCTGCCCTCCCTCTTCGCCACCGCCCACGCGGCCGAGCCGTTGCTGCTCGTCACCGCGCCCGCGGCGCTGCAGGCAGCCGAGAAATCCGGCGCCGACTTCCCCCACTGGCTGGCCGAAACACCGGGCGCCGACGGCATCGCGAGCAACGAGGCGCTGATGCGCTCGAAGGCCTGGCGCTCCATCGCCGAGCCCCTCGGCGCCAGCCTCGCGGCCATCCAGCGCCGCGACAAGCAGGCCGGCGTCGGCATCGCGAAGTACCCCCACCGCCTGTTCGACGCGCGCTGGCTCGCGAGCCCCGATGCCTTCTTCGAACTCGTCGGCGTGGCCAACCGCATGGACCGCCGCCCGTTCCAGGACGGCGCCTGCGGCGAGACCCGGCTCGTGTACCGCCTCGCCTACCGCACGAGCGCGATGCAGTCGCGGCTGCCGATGACCGTCAACGTCGAGCTGCGCGGCGACGCGCCCGATGCCGATGGCGGCTGCGCCTCGGCCGCGAAGCGCTGGCAGCCGCCGCAGGCCGCGATGGCCGACGAGGCGCTGGGCCGCTGGCTGGTGTCGGCCGACGGCCCGCTCGCGCCGCAGCGGCTCGCGCCCGCGCGCATCTCGCAACTCACGGTGAACCTGCAGAGCGTGCGCTGGCCCTCGGCCGTGCGGCCCGACCTCGGTGGCCATGCCGAATACATGCTGCGTGCCTTCCGCTGGAATACAGCCGCGAAGCGCTACGACGTGGGCCCGCTCGAGAACACGCCCGACGTCGCGAAGCTCAAGGCCAGCGCGCCGCTGCGCCAGGAACTCGAGCAATGGATTCGCCAGCCCGGGAACCTGCGCGCGCTCGACGAAGCCACGCTCAGGATTCCCGAGCGATTCCTCGCCACCGAGGCCATCTCGGTCGCGCCGCGCGGCCTCGAGCGCCTCGCCAACCGTCCGTTCGAGCAGCTCTTCCCCGAAAGCGAATGGCAGGCCGTGCCCGGCAGTCGCACGCTGCAGTCGCCACGCGCCCTGCTGCGCCGGCTCGACGACCTGAGTTGCATGGGCTGCCATCAGAGCCGCGCGGTCGCGGGCTTCCATCTGCTGGGCGTCGATCGCCGCGGCGCCTCGCGCAGCTTCACGCCCGGCAATGCGCTCGCGGTGCCGCACTCGCCGCATCTGCAGGACGAACTCGCGCGGCGTGCACGCTACCTGCAGGCAGCGTTGGCCACGCCGAAGCCCGATCCCTTCCGGCCGCTCGCCGAGCCGCTCGATGCGAACACACGACCCGAGCCGGCAATCGTCGGCGCGCGCTGCGAACCCACGCGCATCACGGCCTCGGCCAACCCCTGGCTCGACCGCGCCGAGAAGATGCCGCGCACCGCCTGCGAAGGCGCCGCCTCGGTCTGCGAGAAGACCTCGGTCGGCTTCCCGGGCGGCATGTGCTCGGGCCCCTGCGATCCCAAGGACCCGAACGGCACGTGCGGCGGCATCGCGATCCTCAGCGATTTCAACCAGTGCCTCGCGGCCAGGCGGCCCTTCGGCGAATGCCTCGCGAAGCACACGCGCCCCGGCAACCTGCGCAGCTGCTCGGCCACCGCGCCCTGCCGCGACGACTACATCTGCGCGCAGGCCGAAGGCCAGCCCGAAGGGCGCGGGGCGTGCATCCCGCCGTACTTCCTGTTCCAGATGCGCGTGGACGGCCACTCCTGACTTTCACCCTCCCCCGCTGGGGGAGGGCCGGGGTGGGGGCACCGGGCGCATCCATCGCCCCGCGAACATCGGCCGCGCGGTGCCCCCATCCCGACCTTCCCCCAAAGGGGGAAGGAGTCCAGAAAAGAGTCACCCCTCGTTCGCCGCCGGCCGCATCTTCCACGCCGACAGCGCCGCCACCGCCCCCAGCACCGCCACATACGCTCCCACCGGCACGATGCTGCCGAACTTCGCGACCAGCGTCGCCGCGATGATCGGCGCCAGCCCGCCGCCGAGCGCGGCCGCCATCTGGATGCCGATGGAGATGCCCGAGTAGCGCAGCTCGGCCGGGAACTGCGCCGCATACAGGTTGGATTGCGGCGCGAACATCAGCGGGTAGTTGAGCGCGAGCGCCACCACCATCGCCACCGTGTAGGCCGTGAGCGAGCCGCTGCCGATGGCCTGGAACAGCGGCAGCGCCATCAAGGCCAGCAGCGCGCCGCCGAACACGTAGAGCCGCCGCGCGCCGACACGGTCGGCCAGCCAGCCGAACAGCGGAATGGTCAGCACCATCAGCGACGAACCCAGCACCAGCGCATGCAGCGCATCGCCGCGCGAGAAGCCCAGCCGCGTGACCGCATAGGAGATCGAGAACACCAGGAGGGTGTAGATCAGCGTGACCTCGGCCAGCTTGCCGCCGATGGTCAGCAGCAGCGGCCGCCAGTGCGCCAGCACCACTTCGCGCGCGGGCAGCGCGGCGGTCTTGCGGTGCGCCTTCACGGCCTCGAACTCGGGCGACTCGTCGATGCGCGTGCGGATGAAGATGCCCACCGCGATCAAGAGCGCGCTGGCCAGGAACGGCAGCCGCCAGCCCCAGTGCAGGAAGGCGTCCTCGGGCAGCTGCGTGACCAGCGCGAAGGCGCCCGAGGACAGCAGCACGCCGATCGGCGCGCCCATCTGCGGCATGCTGCCCACCAGCGAGCGCCAGCGCGGTGGCGCATGCTCGACCGCCATCAGCATCGCGCCGCCGAGCTCGCCGCCGAAGGACAGCCCCTGGCCGATGCGCAGCAGCACCAGCAGCACCGCGGCCCAGAGCCCGATCGATTCGTAGGTCGGCAGCACGCCGATCAGCACGGTGCAGATGCCCATCATCAGCAGGCTCAAGGTGAGCATGGCCTTGCGGCCGAGCCGGTCGCCGTAGTGGCCGAAGACGATGCCGCCGATCGGCCGCGCGAGCATGCCGCTCGCGAAGGTGCCGAAGGCCGCGAGCGTGCCGGTCACCGGATCGAAGTTCGGGAAGAACAGCTTGTTGAAGACCAGCGCGGCAGCCGTGCCGTAGGCCAGGAAGTCGAAGCCCTCGATGGCGGTGCCGGCCATGGTGGCGGCGCCGACCTTCCAGACGCTCTGCGGCTTGGCGGCCGCGGGCGCGGCGGCGCCCACCGGTGTGGCGATCGTGTTCATGCGGGGTGCTCCTCGTTGCGGTCCTGAATCGATGCCGGATGGCGCCGGTGCCAGTCGGTCGCGCCCTGGTAGGCGCGGCCGGCGCGCAGCATCGTGGCTTCCTGCAGATGCGCCGCCACGAGCTGGAAGCCGATCGGATGGCCCTCGGGCGTGAAGCCGCAGGGCAAGGTCAGCGTCGGATGGCCGCTCATGTCGTAGGGCGCGGTGAAGCGCAGCAGCTTGAGCAGGTCACCCTCGTCGGTGCCCAGCGTGGCCACGCGCGCATTGCTGAAGCCCGCGTCGCAGGTGACGGGAATCGCGAGCAGGTCGATGTCGCCGAACAGCTTGGTCAACGCGCCGCGGAAGTTCAGCCGCTGCATCAGCAGCTTCTGCAGCTCGATGCCCGACTGCGCGCGGCCCACCTCGATGAAGCCCGAGAGCACCGGGCCGTAGCGCTCCTTCTGCGCCGGATAGGTGGCCTCGTGCGCGGCCGCCATTTCCACGGCCGAGAAGCGCAGCCAGCCCGCGATCACCTCCGACGGATCGGGCAGCCGCACCTCGCGCAGCGTGGCGCCCAGCCCGGTGAGCGTGGCCAGCGCCGCCTGCATCGCGGCGCGCGTGGGTGCATCGACGTCGCGTGCGATGTGGTCGGCATCGATGCCGATGCGCAGCCCCGCCACGCCCTGGGCCGACAGCGCCAGGTAGTCGGGCACGGCATCGGGCAGCGCCGTGGGATCGTCATCGTCGGCACCGGCCAGCGCGGCGAGCATCGCCGCGGCGTCGGCCGCGCTGCGCGTCATCGGCCCCACGTGGTCGAGCGAGGCCGAGTTCTCGAACACGCCGAAGCGCGACACGCGGCCCCAGCTCGGCTTCAGGCCCGTGAGGTTGTTGGCCGCGCAGGGGAAGCGGATCGATCCGCCCGTGTCGGTGCCCAGCGAGCCGAAGCACAGGCCCGCGGCCGTGCCCACGCCCGAGCCGCTCGAGGAGGCGCCGGGCCACTGGTCCGCGTTCCATGGATTGACCGGCGCGACGATGCTGCGGTGGTGCTCGGCGAACGCGCCCTCGGTGTGCTGCAGCTTGCCGAGGATCACGGCGCCGGCCTCGCGCAGCTTGCGCACCACGGTCGAGTCACGCTCGGGCCTGAAGTCGGCGTAGACCTCGGTGCCGTTGGCGCAGATCACGCCGGCCGCATGGCAGTTGTCCTTGACCGCCACCGGCACGCCATGCAGCGGACCGCGCCAGCCGCCACGCGCGATCTCCTCCTCGGCACGGCGTGCCTCGGCGCGTGCGCTCTCGGGCATGGTGCGCGCATAGGCATGCAGCGCGGGGTCGACGGCCTCGATGCGCGCCAGCATGCGCTCGGTCAGTTCCACCGGCGACAGCGCGCGCTCGCGCAGCCGCTGCGCCACCTCGGTCAGTTCCAGGAAATGCAGGTCCTCGCTCATCTCAGATCTCCTTGGTGTCGAGTTGCCGCGCGAACATCGCGAAGCTGGCTTTCACGATGCTGGGCTGCAGCAGGAAGTCGTGCGATTCGCGGGCCAGCGCCGGATCGACCAGCTTGAGCCGCCCGTAGGCGCTCTGCGCGATCAGCTGGTTGCGCGCGGCGCGCTCGATCAGCACCGAGAGGTAGAGCGACTCCTCCACGCTCGAGGTGGCGGCCAGGAAGCCATGGTTGGCCAGCAGCACGCAGCGCTTGGCGCCGAGCGCGGCCGAGATGATCTCGCCCTCGACGTCGGCGATCGGCAGGCCCGGCCATTCGGCGAGGAAGGCGCAGTCGTCGAAGAAGGGCGTGGCGTCCATGTGCGCGACCTGCAGCGGCTCGCCGGTCATCGACAGCGCCGACACATAGGGCGGATGGGTGTGGATCACGCAGTTGACGTCGGGCCGGCGCCGGTACACCCAGAGGTGGAAGCGCACGGCCGGGTTCGGCACGCCGTGGCCCTCGAGCACGCGCAGCGAATCGTCGATGCGCATCACCGAGCCCGCGCGGATCTCGCCGAACGCATGCGCCAGCGGCGTGGTGAGGAAGCTGCCGTCGGGCTGGCGCACCGTGATCTGGCCGGCCAGGGTTTCGGAATGGCCCTCCTTCGCGAGGATGCGGCAGCTCAGCGCGAGCTTCTCGGTATCGCTCCAGTGGCCGACGGTGAGGCCGTCGAGCTTCAGGGGCACGTCGGCGGAGGGGGCGTCTGTGACGGTGGGGTTCACGCGGGGTTCCTTCATCGGTGGTCGATGGCCGCCAATGTAGGAAGCGATGCGGCGCCGGGCCTTGCGCCTGCGCGCACGCGCATTGATCCAGCGCGCCAACGCGATGGGGCCGCAGCTCGCCCGCTAGTGGAAAGTCTCGATGTGCCGCGGCGGCGCGCCCTCCAGACTGCGGGCGCGGACCGCCCTTGGCACGAACCATGCACGCGGCCCGGCTCCCACCCCACCATGCACCACGACCCGACCCCGCACCTGAGCTTCGCGCCGCACCTGCGCCCCTTCTACCCGGGCGACCTGCGCGGCTACTCGACCACGCTCGACGCGCTGGTCTACCCCGGCGAACTCAGCGTGCAGCACAGCCATCCGCGCATGAACCTCGAGGCCTGCCGGCTCGTGGGCGGCGGCATCGCGGTCAGCTTCGATTCCACGCCGATGCAGGTGCGCCATGCGGCGGGCCAGTCCGGCCACGACGGCGCGGGCGAGGTGCTCGCGATGATCGCGGTCGACGGCCAGGGCACCATCGAGCAGGCCGGCCGCCGGCTGCCCTTTCGCAAGGGCGACATCGTGTTCCGCACCACGCGGCTGCCCTCGACCTGCGCGCTCGACGAATCGGGCCGGCTGGTGCAACTGCGGCTGCCGGCCGGGCGCTTCTTCGGCATCTATGCCGACCTGCGCGACCACTTCGAGCCCTCGCTGGCGCAGCCCGGCTCGATGCTGGCCGAGTCGGCGCGCCAGCAGCTCGACCGCCTGTTCGCGGTGCAGGCGCAACCGCATCCGGCGCTGGCCTATTTCTCGGAGCAGTCCTTCGTCTCGCTGCTCGCGGCCATCTACTGCGAAGCGGTGGCCGGCGCGCCGCAGGCCGGCGATGCCGGCGCGGCCAGGCGCCACGAGCGCGACCGCTGGCAGCGGCTCGCGGCCTACGTCGAGGCCAACCTCTGCGACCCCGAGCTCTCGGTCGAGGCGATCGCGCGCGAGCTGTGCATCTCCAAGCGGCTGGTGCACCGCCTGTTCGCCACGCAGCAGACGCAGTACGGCGCCTACCTGCGCGAGCGCCGCCTCGAGCGCGCGGCCGAGGAGTTGGCCAACGAGCGGCTCGCGCAACTCAGCGTGACCGAGATCGCGTTCCGCAACGGCTTCAACGACCCCAGCCATTTCAGCCGCGCCTTCCGCGACCGCTTCGGCACCACGCCGGGCGGCTACCGCGCAGGTCGCCCGCCGGCCTGATCAGGCCAGGTAGCCGCCGTCCACCGTCAGCGCCGCGCCGGTGACGAAGCTGGCGTCGGGTCCAGCGAGGTAGGCGACCATGCCGGCGATCTCGCTGTCGTGCCCCATGCGGCCCAGCGCCATCAACGGCTCCAGCCGCTCGCCGTACTCGGACTTCGGCGCCATGTCGGTGTCGGTCGGCCCGGGCTGCACCACGTTCACCGTGATGCCCCTGGGCCCGAGGTCGCGCGCGAGGCCGCGCGCCATCGAGGCCACCGCGCCCTTGGTCATCGCATAGACCGACGAACCCGCGAAGCCCACGCGCTCGGCCACCACGCTGCCCGTGATGACGATGCGCGCGCCACGCTCCATGTGCTTGAGCGCCGCCTGCACCGCCACGAAGGCCGAGCGCACGTTGACCGCGAACATGCGGTCGAAGTCGGCGAGCGCGTAGTCCTCGACCATGCCGCCCACCAGGATGCCGGCGTTGTTCACCAGCAGGTGCAGCCCGCCGAAGGCCTCGGCCGCGGCGTCGACCGCCTGCCGCACGGCCTGCGCATCGGCGCTGTCGGCGCGCAGCGCGAGCGCGCGGCCGCCCTGCCCTTCGATCTCGGCCACGAGCGCGCGCGCCGCCGCGTCCGACGACGCATAGGTGAAGGCCACGGCCGCGCCGTCGTTCGCGAGCCGCCGCACGATGGCCGCGCCGATGCCGCGCGAGCCGCCCATCACTAGGGCGGCCTTGCCGGAGAGGGATTTCGTCATGTCGACTTCCTTTTTTAATGGATCGATCGATCCAGAATAGAGCAAAAAAAAGCGCACCCGAAACCGGGCGCGCGCACAAACATTCAACGCAGGCCGCGCATCGCCATGCGCGCGATGTCGCGCAGGTCCTCGACCGAAGCGCCGCCGCGCCCCGAGAGCTTGAGCCCCGACAGCGTGGCCATCAGGAACTGCGCGGCCGCGCGCGGCGCGAGCGCGGCATCGATCTCGCCCGCGGCCTGGGCCTCGCCGATGCGGCCCTCGATGGCCGACTGCAGCATGCGGCCCGCGGTGTCGGTCAGCAGGCTCACCTCGGCATCGCCGCGGCCGAATTCGCAGAGCGCGCCGATGCCCATGCAGCCCGGCTGGCCCCGCGCGCCGAAATGCGTCGCCATGCCGTCGAGCATGGCCGCTAGCCCCGCGCGCGGCGAGGCAGCGCCATGCAGCGCGCGGATGTGCTGCGACACATGGCCCACGGCGTACTGCTGCAGCGCCTCGAGATAGAGCCTGCGCTTGTCGCCGAAGGTGTCGTACATGCTCTGGCGGCTGATGCCCATGGCGGCGAGCAGCATCTCGGTCGAGGTGCCGTCGTAGCCGTGGTCGCAGAACACGGCGATCGCGCCCTGCAGGGCGGCGTTGCGGTCGAAGGCTTTGGGTCGGGCCATGGCGGGCGAGTCTAGCGATTCCGGATCACCCTGTCCAAAACAGGTGATTCCGGACTCGCCTTCGCCCTTCCCCCTCAGGCCGGCACCGCCTCGCGCGCCACCGGGCCCGCCTCGGCGCGCGGCGCCACGAGCCGCGAGCGCAGCGCATCGCGCCTCACCTGCGCGGCGGCGATGCTCGCTTCCTTCACATGGCCGTAGCCGCGGATCTGCTCGGGCAGCTTGGCGAGCGCCAGCGCCGTCTCTGCATCGACCTCGTCCCAGCGCACGAGGATGTCCTCGATGCCCGCGCGGTACTCCTCGATCAGGCGGCGTTCCGTCCTGCGTTCCTCGGTGCGGCCGAAGGGATCGAAGGCCGTGCCGCGCAGCCGGCGCAGCGCGGCCAGCACGCGGAAGCCCTGCAGCATCCATGGCCCGAAGGCGCGCTTGACCGGCCGGCCCTGCGCATCGCGCTGGCCGAGGATCGGCGGCGCGAGGTGGAAGCGCAGCTTCGGCGTGCCCTCGAATTCCTGCTGCAGCTTCTTCATGAAGGCGCCGTCGGTGTACAGGCGCGCGACCTCGTACTCGTCCTTGTAGGCCATCAGCTTGAACAGGTTGGACGCCACCGCGCGCGTGAAGCGGTCGCCGCCGCCGCGGGCCTGCTCGACGCCGCGCACCCGCGCCACGAAGTCCGAGAAGCGCCGCGCATAGGCCGCGTCCTGGTAGGCCGTGAGGAAGGCGGTGCGGTCCGCGAGCAAGGCGTCGAGCCCCTGCGGCAGCTGCAGCGCCACCGGCTGCGCGGGCGAGGCCTCGCGCGCCACGGCCGCGAGGTCGAGCGCGGCGCGCCGGCCCCAGTGGAAGGCCTGCTGGTTGGCCTTCACGGCCACGCCGTTGATCTCGATCGCGCGCAGCAGCGCCGCCGAACTCAGCGGCACATAGCCCTTCTGGAACGCGAAGCCCAAAAGGAACAGGTTGGCCGCGATGGCGTCGCCCATGAGCCGGGTCGCGAGGCCCGTGGCGTCGATGAAGTCGACCTTGCCGGCCACCGACTCCTCGATGAGCGCGCGCACCTGGCCGGCCGGGAAGGTCCAGTCGGGGTCCTGCGCGAAATGGCCGGTCGGCTGCTCGAAGGTGTTCACCAGCGCATAGCTGCGGCCCGGGCGCATCTTGGCGATGGCGTCGGGCGCGCCCGCGGTCAGCATGTCGCAACCCAGCACCAGGTCGGCTTCGCCGGTGGGAATGCGCTGCGCCTTGAGCTGCGCCGCGTCGCGCGCCAGCCGCACGTGCGAGGTCACCGAGCCGTTCTTCTGCGACATGCCCGTCATGTCGAGCACGCTCGCGGCCTGGCCCTCGAGGTGCGCGGCCATGCCGATCAGCGCGCCGATGGTGATGACGCCGGTGCCGCCGATGCCGGTGATCAGGATGTTGTGCATGCCCTCGATCGCATGCACGGGCGGCTCGGGCAGCGCCGCGTCGGCCTCGGCGCCGCGCGCGGCCACCGGCTTGATGCGCCGCGGCTTCACGCCCTCCACGCTCACGAAGCTTGGGCAGAAGCCCTTGACGCACGAGTAGTCGGCATTGCACGCGCTCTGGTCCACGCGGCGCTTCAGGCCATGGGGCGTGGGCTGCGGCAGCAGCGAGGTGCAGTTCGACTGCCCGCCGCAGTCGCCGCAGCCTTCGCACACGGCCTCGTTGATGAACACGCGGTGCGAGGCCTGCGGGAACTCGCCCTTCTTGCGGCGCCGCCGCTTCTCGGCCGCGCAGACCTGGTCGTAGATCAGCACCGACACGCCCTCGTAGTCGCGCAGCGTGCGCTGCACCGCGTCCATCTCGTCGCGGTGGTGGACGGTGAGGACGAAGCCGCCGCCATCGGCCGGCAGCGGCGAGCGGTCGCGCCAGCGCGTCGGGTCTTCGGCCACCAGCGCGATGCGGCGCACGCCCTCGGCCGCCACCTGGTGCGCGATGCGCGGCACGCTCACGGGCCCGTCGACGGGCTGGCCGCCGGTCATCGCCACCGCGTCGTTGTAGAGGATCTTGTAGGTGATGTTCACGCCCGCGGCCACGGCGGCGCGGATCGCCATCGAGCCCGAGTGGTAGTAGGTGCCGTCGCCGAGGTTGGCGAACACGTGGTGGCGCTTCGAGAACCAGGCCTGGCCGAGCCAGGGCGCGCCCTCGCCGCCCATGTGGGTCGTGGTGCGGTTGTGCTCGGGATAGATCGCGGTCGCCATCACGTGGCAGCCGATGCCGGCCAGCGCCAGGCTGCCCTCGGGCACCTTGGTCGAGGTGTTGTGCGGGCAGCCCGAGCAGTACCAGGCCGGCCGCGCCGGCGTGGCCACGGCCTTGCCGAGCACCACGTCCTTGGCGTCGAGGATCGCCAGCCGCGTGCGAATCATGTCGCTGGTGTGGAAGCGCGCCACCCGCGCGGCGATCACGCGCGCGATCTGCGCCACCGAGAAGTCGGCCGTGGCCGGCAGCAGCCACTGGCCGCGCGGATGCGCGCCCCATTCGCCGCGCTCGTCGAACTTGCCGATCACGCGCGGGCGCACGTCCTCGCGCCAGTTGTAGAGATGCTCCTTGAGCTGGTACTCGACGATCTGGCGCTTCTCCTCGATCACCAGGATCTCGTCGAGCCCGTCGGCGAACTCGCGGATCGAGTCGGGCTCCAGCGGCCAGGGCATCGCCACCTTGAACACGCGGATGCCGATGCGCGCCGCCTCGGCCGCGTCGATGCCCAGCTCCTCGAGCGCCTCCAGCGCATCGCGGTACGACTTGCCCGAGGCCACGATGCCCAGCCGCGCCGAGGGCGCGTCGATGGTCACGCGGTTGAGCCGGTTGGCGCGCGCATAGGCGATGGCCGCGTAGATCTTCGCGTCCTGCATCAGCGCCTCCTGCTTGCGCGCCTGCACGCCCAGCGTGTCGGTCGACAGCCGCGCATGCATGCCGCCCGCGGGCGGCACGAAATCCTCGGGCAGCAGGGTGCGCACGTTCTGCGCGTCGGCCGGGATCGAGCCCGACGATTCCACCGTGTCGGCCAGCGCCTTGAAGCCCACGGGCAGCCCGGCGAAGCGCGACATCGCGAAGCCGTGCAGGCCCAGCTCGATGTACTCCTCCACGCTCTGCGGATAGAGCATCGGGATCATCGAGGCCGCGAACAGGTGGTCGCTCTGGTTCGGCAGGGTCGAGGAATACGCGCCATGGTCGTCGCCCGCCACCAGCAGCACGCCGCCATGGGGCGAGGTGCCCGCGTGGCTCATGTGCTTGAAGACGTCGCCGCAGCGGTCCACGCCGGGCGCCTTGCCGTACCACATGGCGAACACGCCATCGACCGCGCTCTCGCCGGTCAGGTGCACCTGCTGCGTGCCCCAGACGGCGGTGGCCGCCAGTTCCTCGTTCACGCCGGGCAGGAACTTGACGTGGTTGGCATCGAGATGCGGCTGCGCCTTCCACAGCGCCTCGTCGAGCCCGCCGAGCGGCGAGCCGCGGTAGCCGGAGACGAAGCCGGCGGTATCGAGGCCATTGGCCTGGTCGCGCCATCGCTGCACGAGCATGAGGCGTACCAATGCCTGGATGCCGCTCAGGTAGACGCGGCCGGACGTGGAGGTGTACTTGTCGTCCAGCGAGACGCTGGCGAGATCGTGGGACATGAAAGAAGGCTCCGGTAAGAGTCGCGAGAGATGCCCGTTCGGCCACCGGTAAGCGGCCTGCGGGCGGAACACGCGCCGCGGGTAAGCGGCGCGCGTTGGGGAAGATAGCGCAGCGCGGAGGATCGTGGGCTCAGGCCTCCTTCTGTTCGTACCAGCGGTCCTTGGCCAGCATCACCTCGTTGTGCGCCGCGCCGGCCGGCATCATCGGAAAGCAGTTCTCCTGCGCCGCCACCTGCACGTCGAGGAAGAACGGTCCCTCGCTCGCCAGGCATTCGGCCAGCGCCGCGGGCAGCTCGGTGGGGTCGCTCACGCGCCGCGCGCCCCAGCCGAAGGCCCTGGCCAGCGCCACGAAATCGGGCAGCGCCTCGTTCCAGCTGTGGCTCAGGCGGTTGCCGTGGTTGAGCTCCTGCCACTGGCGCACCATGCCCATGTAGCCGTTGTTGCACAGCACCAGCTTGACCGCCGCGCGGTGCTGCACCGCGGTCGACAGCTCCTGGATGTTCATCAGCACCGAGGCGTCGCCGCTCACGCACACGGCCAGCGCCTCGGGATGCGCCACCTGCGCGCCGATCGCGGCCGGCAGGCCGTAGCCCATGGTGCCGGCGCCGCCCGAGGTGAGCCAGCGGCGCGGTCGGTCGAAGCGCAGGTACTGCGCGACCCACATCTGGTGCTGGCCCACGTCGGTCGAGACGATGGTGTCGCTTCCCGTGTCGCCGATCGCCTGCTGCAGCGAGGCCATGAGTTGTTGCGGCAGGATCGCGTCGGCGCGCGGGGCGAAGCCCAGGCAGTCCTCGGCGCGCCAGCGCTCGATGCGCTGCCACCAGGGCGCGAGCCGCGCGGCCTCGAAGCGCTCGGGCAGCAGCGCGAGCAGCGCCTCGAGCACGGCCGCGCAGTCGCCCACCATCGGCACGTCGACCTGCACCACCTTGTTGATGCTGCTCGGGTCGATGTCGATGTGGATCTTGCGTGCGTGCGGGCAGAAGCGGTCGAGCTTGCCGGTCACGCGGTCGTCGAAGCGCGCGCCCACGCAGACCACGAGGTCGGCCTCGTGCATCGCGAGGTTGGCCTCGAGCGTGCCGTGCATGCCGAGCATGCCGAGGAAGGCCGGGTCGGAGGCCGGGAACGCGCCCAGCCCCATCAGCGTGAGCGTGCACGGCGCATGCAGCCTGCGCACCAGCTGCGTGAAGGCCTCGCAGGCCGCGGGGCCGGCGTTGATGAGGCCGCCGCCGCCATAGAGCACCGGCCGGCGCGCGGTCGAGATCAGGTCGGCCGCGCGCTGCATGCAGGCGCGCGGCGGCACCGGCGAGCGGTGCGTGCGCAGCGGGCGCGGCACGGGCACCGGCGCGCCCTGCCCCGGCAGCGCGAGCTGCACGTCCTTCGGCACGTCGAGCAGCACCGGGCCCGGCCGGCCCGCGGCCGCGATCTCGAGCGCGCGCCGCACCATCGTCGGCACCTCGTCGGGCGTGCGCACCTGGTGGTTCCACTTGGTGACCGGGCGCGACATGCCCAGCGCATCGCTCTCCTGGAAGGCCTGCGTGCCGATCACCGCGGTCGACACCTGGCCGCTGATGCACAGCAGCGGCACCGAATCGCTGATCGCGTCGAGCAGGCCCGAGATGGTGTTGCCCACGCCCGGCCCCGAGGTGACCAGCACCACGCCCACGCGGCCGGTGGTGCGCGCATAGCCCTCGGCCGCGTGCACGGCCGCCTGCTCGTGGCGCACCAGCACATGGCGCAGCCGCGGCTCGCCGTGCAGCGCGTCGTACAGCGGCAGCGCGGCGCCGCCGGGGTAGCCGAAGAGGGTGTCGACGCCGCAGGCAACCAGCGTGTCGAGCAGCGCCTCGGCGCCGTTGCGCACACGCGGCGCGGTGTCGATGGCGAGCGCGGCATCGAGGGGCAGGTCGGTGGCCGCGCCGATGTCCGAAAGATTTTCGGCATCCAGCGTCAGGGCGAGGTCGTTGGGGAGGTCGAGCAGTCTCATGCCGTCAATTCTTCCGGGTTTGAGGCAGAATTTGCTTCTGATTTTTGGATATTCAGGCCTAAAACATGAAAATCAATCGCAAATCTTCGCAAGATGACGAAGGACTTTTCGACAAGATCGACATGGCGATCCTCCGGGTGCTGCTGCTCGATTCGCGCAAGACCCTGCAGGACATCAGCGCCGAGGTCGGCCTCTCGCCCACCAGCTGCTGGACGCGCATCAAGAAGCTCGAGGCCCAGGGCGTGATCAAGCGCTACACGGTCGACATCGATCCGGCCAAGCTCGGCTACCAGGACTCGGTGATCGTGCAGGTCACGCTCGAGAGCCACACCGACGAGACGCTCTACGACTTCGGCCGCACCCTGGCCACCATCCCCGAGATCCAGGAGGCCTACCTGGTCTCGGGCGACTACGACTACTACATCCGGATCGCGGTGCGCGACACGCGCGACTACGAGCGGCTGCTGCGCGAGAAGCTCTACAAGATCCCCGGCATCCGGCACAGCAAGTCGCACTTCGTGCTGCGGGTGCTGAAGGAAGCGAGCATGCCGATCCTCTGAAAGGAAAAAAGCCGCCCGGGCCGGCAGGTCCGGCCCCGGGCGGCTCGGGCGCTCGCGCGCCGCGGCCTTACTGCTGCACCGTGATCGCCTTCGCCGTCAGCGAGGCATCGAAGTTCAGCATCGCCGGATACTGCGGCCAGTTCACGCCCAGCGCCGCGTTGTTCGGATCGCCGCCGCGCGCGAACGCCGCCAGGCTCTTCATCATCGCGTCCGACAGCTGCAGCCGCCCCGGCTCGTTGGCCTTCGAGTTGGCGAACTTCGAATAGAGCGACGGCCCGAAGTTGCCGAACACGAACGGCAGGTCGAAGGTGTGGGCCGCGCCGAAGATGTCGTTGAACGGCGCCGGCGACTTGTCCCAGTTGAACTGGTACCACCACAGCGGCACCTTCTGCGCCGCGAGCACCGGAAAGATCTGCTTGCGCAGCGCGATGAAGAAGTACTGGTTGTAGAGGTCGGTGCGCGCGTTGAAGCCGGTCACCGGGGTCGTCACGGGCAGGTACTGGCCCGGGATCCACTGCTCGAGCGAGGTCGTCGGCGCCGCGTTCGGGTCGTAGTTGTAGGCCATCGAGAACACCGTCGGGTCGTCGAGCAGCCGGCCGCTGATGCCGCCGAAGGCGGGCGAGGTCGCGAGGTTCTGCGGGAACAGCTTGGTCTCGTCGCGCGTGTAGCCGGCCAGCACCGGCACCTTGAGGAACTCGCCCGCGTTGATCGCCGCGATCGGGTTGGTCGGCACCACCACGCCGTCGTTGAGCGGATTCGAGGCCGACAGCCCCTGCGGCGCCAGCTTGTTCAGCACGGTCTGCAGCAGCGTGTCGGCGCTCTTCGAGCGCAGGTAGGCCGCGAGGTCGGCATTGCTCTGCGACGCGATGTAGGCGGTGGCCGCGGCCGTGTCCTTCACCGTGCCGTCGGCCACCAGCAGCGCCGCCAGCAGCGCGTTGTTCTGGTTCGGCACCGTGGTCGCGGTGGCGACACCGCCGCTCAGCGGCACCAGGCGCTGGAACAGCGCGGGCTTGGTGTTGACCACCAGCGGCGAGACCATCAGCGCATAGATGTTCACGGCGCCGGCCGACTGGCCCATCAGCGTCACATTGGCCGGGTCGCCGCCGAAGCGCGCGATGTTCGCGTTGACGAACTTCATGCCCTTGATCAGGTCGAGGATCGCGTAGTTGCCCGAGTCGTCGTTCGCGTCCACGCCGGCCTTGAGCTGCGGCGAGGCCAGGAAGCCGAGGATGCCGAGCCGGTAGTTGATCGACACCACCACCGCGTTGGCCGCCTTCGCGAGCGCCGCGCCGTCGTAGACCGGATCGCCGGTGTAGCCCGTGATGTTGCTGCCGCCGTAGACGAACACGATGACGGGCAGCTTGTCGGTCGCGGCCGCGGTCGAGGGCGTCCAGATGTTGAGGTAGAGGCAATCCTCGGAGCCCGTGGTCTTGCCGATCGAGCTGCCGATGGTCTCGTCGTAGCGGTTGTTCTGGCCCGGGCCGTAGAGCCGGCCCGTCTGCGCGCAGGCATTGCCGAGCTTCTGCGTCGTCTTCGTCGCGGTCCACGGCTCGGGGTCGACCGGCGCCTTCCAGCGCAGCGCGCCGACCGGCGGCTTCGCGAAGGGCACGCCCTTCCAGCTATAGGTGCCGTTGGTCGCGGAGTCGTCGTTGCCCTGCACGGGTCCGTAGGCCGTGGTGCGCAGCACCGGGGACTGCGCGGGCGGCGTGTCGGGCGGCGGGTTGCTCGTCGTGGGCGGGGGCAAGGCCACGAAGCCGGCACCGCCGCCTCCACCGCCGCCGCAGGCCGTGAGTTGCAGCAGGGCGAGAACGGCGCAGGCGGCACCGGCGCGCAGAGGGCGAATCGTCATGAAGTCTCCTGTTTTTTCCAGTGGTGATGGCCGCCGGTCCCAGGGACCGACGACCATCCACGAGTCTCGGCACGGTCGGCTCCGATTCCAATGTGGCGCGCGCACACCTTTGGCCCGCGTTCTATGTGAGGGCAAGGGCCGGCGACGCGATCGGCACGGGGATAATCGCCCCCGACCCGCGAAGACGGGACAGCGAACGAGCCGCCGGTGCGCGCGGCCGTTCGATCGGGGAGAAACCGGCGGCCCATGGGTGCGCCCCTCGCTGCAAGCGGCCGGCGCCCGTCCGGCGCGCGCCGCGAGCCGACAGCGAGTTCCAAGGCGCAAGCGTTCGATGAGACAGGGCAACAACGACGGCGGGAGAGCCGGTCGGGGGATCGCGGCCTTCTGGCGCGCGCTGCCGCTGATCGTGCTGCTGCTGTGCTGCGCGCGCACCCCTGCCGCGGCGCCCGCGCAGCCGGACGACCAGGCCCTCCACATCACCGAGGCCGAACTGCAGTCGGTGACCGGCACCGGCTTCTCGGCGCCGCCGCTGCTCGCCGTCGATGCCGAACTGCCGCGCGGCGGCTGGAAGCCGGTCGGCCTGCCCTACACCGCCGACCGCGAGCTCGTGCCCACCGCTTCCAGTGGCATGCGCACCGTCACCGACTGGTACCGCCTCGACCTCGGCAGGCTGCCGCCCTCGACGCAGCCGCGCCTGCTCTACCTGCCGCGCTGGAAGACCCTGGGCCACATCGCCGTGTACGGCGACGGCGTGCTCATCTACCAGTCGCACGGCAGCCCGATCCACAACGGCTACAACCATCCGCTGCTGCTGCCGCTCAACCCCGCGGCCCAGGCACCCACGCCCGCGTCGGTGCTGATCCGCGTCGACCGGCTGCGCAACAGCGGCAGCGGCGTCTCGACCGTGTGGGTGGGCCATGAGGACGACCTGTCCTGGCGCTACCAGGCGCGCCATCTGCTGCAGGTGCAACTGCCGTTCATGGGCAGCGCCGCCTTCCTCGCGGTCGGCGCCTTCGCCTTCGCCGTGTGGCTGGGCAAGCGGCGCGAGCCGCTCTACCTGCTGTTCTTCGCCATCTCGGCGGCCGCCTTCCTGCGCATGCTCCATTACTACGTGGGTGGCAGCTACATCCCGATGTCGGACGACTGGTTCGAATGGATGACCGTGGCCAGCCTGCTGTGGCTGATCCTGTTCGTCCACCTGTTCCTCGAGCGCCTGCACCGGCAGCCCTCGCCCTGGCTCACGTGGCTGTCGGTCGGCCTCACGCTGGCCTGCAACCTCGCGACCCTGCCGCACGTCTCGCGATCGATCGTCAGTCTCTACCTGTTCACCCCGCTGCTCAACCTCGCCGTGCTGCCGGTGGCCGTGCTGATCTTCTCGGTGAACCTGCGCAAGGCCTATCGCGCGCAACTGCCCGAGGGCCGGCTGGTGGCGGGCTGGACCATGTTCGCCGTCGCCTTCACCGGCTACGACGCCCTGCTGCAGAACAACCTCGTGAGCCCCGAGAGCGTCTACACCTCGCCCTACGCCATCATCGGCCTGTTCTTCGTCTTCTCGTACATCATGTTCCTGCGCTACACCGGCGCCTTCGCCGAGGTGGCGCGGCTCAACAAGGGCCTGGCGCACCGGCTGCGCGAGCGCGAGGACGAGCTCAAGCAGAGCTACGAACGGCTGCGCGTGGTGGAGAACGAGCAGATGCTCAACGCCGAGCGCCGCCGCCTGATGCAGGACATGCACGACGGCCTGGGTTCCTCGCTGATCGGCGCCATCCGCTCGGTGGAGCAAGGCAGCATGAGCGAGGCCGGGATCGCCGACATGCTCAAGGGCTGCATGGACGACCTCAAGCTCGCCATCGATTCGATGGAGAGCGTCGACGCCGACCTGCTGCTGCTGCTCGCGACCCTGCGCTTCCGGCTCGCGCCGCGCATCGAGGGCGCCGGCATCGCACTGCGCTGGGAGGTGCAGCCCGTGCCGCCCCTGCCCTGGCTCGACCCGGGCAGCGCGCTGCATATCCTGCGCATCATGCAGGAGTGCATCGCCAACGTGATGCGCCACACGCGCGCCACCACCCTGCGCGTGAGCACCGCGGCCACCGACGAGCTCGTGTGCGTGACGATCGAGGACAACGGGCCGGGCTTCGACGTGGCCGAGGCGCTGCAACGCGGCGGGCGCGGGCTGCGCAATCAGCAGCAGCGCGCGCGGGCGATCGGCGGGACCGTGGGGTGGGAGTCGGGGAGCGCGGGGACGCGATTCACGCTGTGGTTGCCGCTGGAGCGCGAGGTCGCGCCCCTCGCGGGCTGAGCGCTGCCGGCTCTGCTGCTCAGAGACGAGCCGCGGCGTTCGGGTGGCTCGGCAGGCGCAGGGTGCTGGCCTGGGCATCGGGCGGACACGGCGCATCGGAGTAGACCGCATCGCCTTCGGGCATGACGCACTTCTGGACCTCGATGAAGGCCGGGGCGGCCTTCTTCGTGGCCGCTTCGGCGCTGGCCATCGTGGTGTCCAGCCTGGCGATCGATGGCACGACGGACGCGCGGACCGGCTGGACCGCCGGCGCGCTGTCGATGGCCGGCGCGGGCGCCTTCGCCTGCTCCGGCATGATCGACGGCGGCAGCCGTGGCGCGCGCCCGGCGCTCTCGTGCACCAGGCTGCTGAGCGCGAGGTAGAACAGGAACACCGCGAGCAAGGCGACGCCCAGCCCCACCGCCCAGTACCTCGGCGCGCGAACCGCGCGCAGCGATTCCATCAGCGGCGCGGCCATGCCAGACCTCCGGACTGCAATGCACCCGCCAGCTTCGCGATGCCGCCCGTGCCGCTCGCGGCCCGGCCGATCAGCGCGCCGCCTGCCGCACCGGCGACGATGCGCGTGAGGAACGAGCGGCTGCGGCCGGCGGCCAGCAGCAGCAACACACCGGCACCGAGCACGATCAGGTGCTCGCCGGGGTAGTCGGCGCGGGCGGCGTCGACCTGCTTGAACTTGTCGATCGTGTGTTCGAGGGTCATGGCTGGAAGTCCTTGTTGTCTTCAGCCATTCATAGATGCCCGCGCCAACCGGCCTTGTAGGCGCCTGCCATCCCCTTCCTCGGAATCCTTCTCGAAAGCCCCGCGGAGAACACCGCGTCATCCGCGCACCGTGCATACGCCGATGGAGGTATTTCGTTTTCAGAATTTCTTGCTAGATTGGGGCCCACATTGACGAGGAGACGTCATGACCCGGACGAACATCGCGCCGAAGCCCGCCCTCAACCCCGTCGGCCGCATGGCATGCAGGCCGATCCAGCCGGCGGCGCGATGGCAACGCCCCCTCCTCGCCGCGGCCCTGCTGTCGGCTTGCGCCCTCCTCGCTCCCGTCGGAGCCAAGGCCCAGGTCAATCCCGAGATCGCCAGTTGCAGCGAACTCAAGGACGAGGCCACCGTCACCCAGGCGGACCTTTGCGCGGCCCACATCGGCTGCCGCTTCGTGCTGAACGTGCAGAAGACCTGTGCGCAGGCCAAGGGCTATCTCGGGCGCTTGCAGGCGGCGATCGGCGAAGGCACGCGAGGGCTCTTCGGCCATCGCAAGGAGGTGACGCCCGATGCGATCTTCACGGCCGTACTGAGCGACGAGGAGAGACGCGGCGCGCGCAACCTGGAGAAGCTGCCCGAGGCGAAGCGACGGATCGAGGACATCGCCACGCAGGTGCGGAATGTCGGTGCCGGCGACCCGTTGACGGGTATGGGCTACGACAAGATCCCCTGGGCCTATTACGGCCAGACGAAGGACGGCAAGGAAGACGGTTGGGGAACGTATTTCTATTCGAACGGCAAGGTGGTGCGAGGGCAATACACCTACGGTCTCGTACAGGCCAGGCAGGACATCCTCATGCCCAACGGCGGCAGGATGATCACCGAATACGTGCACGGAGACCCGACATTCCATACCGCCTCCGCGACCCCGGATGGCGCCATGAACCTCGGCACCTGGCGCAACGGCGTCTTCGAAGGAAAGAAGTACCGCCCCGATGGCGCCTTGGCCGAGGAAGGCCGTTTCGAAAAGGACGGCAAGCTGTCGGTGGGCGTCAGCTACGACGCAGCCGGCGCACGCACCGACGTCAACCTTCCCGCCGAGCGCGCGGCCGCCGCCCGCACGGCAGCGCAGGAAGAACAGCAGCGCGCGCGTGAGCAGGCCGCGCAGGCCGAACAGCAGTTCCGCACCAGCCTGCAGGCCATGAACCCCGGCCAACTCTTCGCGCGCGCCGACGAACTCAATGCGCAGGGCGACAAGGCGCGTGCCCGCGAAGTGCAGCGCACCCTCGTGAGCCGCTTCCCCGACCACCCGCTGGCCGCCACCGCCGCGCAGCAGATGGCGGGCGGCGCCGGCACCGGTTCGTCGGCCGGCACGAGCACCGCTTCCGCCGCTCCCGCCCGCCCCGCGGGAGGTCGACTCTCGAGCCAGGCCTGCGAGGCCATGAAGCAGACCGTCATCGCGACCAAGGTGCCGCCCAACGCCTCGATCACCGCCAGCCAGGAGACCGTGATGTTCATGACCAAGACGGTGCTCGACATGATCGACGGCAACTGCCCCACCGAACCCGGCGTGACGCCCGCGCAGATCGAAGCGGAACGCAAGCTGCGCCAGCAGCAATATGCGGCCGCGGAGAGCGCCTGCAACGCAGTGCAGTCCGGAGGGCGCCGATGCACGCCCCAGGTTCACACCGCCGCAAGAGCGACGAGCACGCCGCCGGCCAACGCCTCGACCGTCGGCAGCACGCCACGCACGCCCACCATCTCCTACGACCCCGTGACGGGGCGCTGCATCGGCGATCGGGAAGCCTGCGCGTGCCAACCGGGCCTGGGCAACAGCAAGGAGTACGGGGAGTGCCCGCGTTCCGGTGGATCGTCGGGTGGGGGGATTCGGACGGCGCGATGATTCCTGGAAATTTTCAGGGAGAGATCGGGCTTCGCGCCGATCGTCGGGAGCAAGAGCTACTTCGTCGTCAATGACGACCCGCAGCCGCATCGGCGGCCATTCCCATGGCGCTGAAAGCGATGTACTCATCAGTCCAGCCGGGGCCGATAGCTTCGGGACCGGCCAACCACTCGTCGAGCGCGTCGGCGTGAACTTCGACGGCCTTTCGAAGGCGGTCCAAATCGTGACGGGAGGCGGCTTTCAATGCCTTGGTTCGTTCGCCATCGCCCGCGATTCCGAACTGCTCGACCAAGTCGGCGAAAGACAGAGGACGAGCTCGACGGAGGGGGGGAATTTTGTTGGGGTCCAGCATGAGCTTGAGGGCGCGCTTTCAAGAAGAGCCGTCCTCTTCTTCGGCCGTTTGCCTCACGACCACCAAGGTCAGGATCAACGGTAGTCGGCGAGGCGCGTCGGATGACCGGCCTTGATGATTCCCCCCCGGAATCTGACGTGCCAGTCCGGGTCCCACTCCTTGTGTGCATGCACATGAAAGCCGCCCTCGACCGGGGCCACATCAAGGGGCAACAGCCGATCGCTGGGGCGAGCAAGAAGCTCGACCTCATCCCCTGGATCGAGGATCACTTCCTCCGGGATCATTTCAAGATACAGCGTCATGGCGACGGCGGTTTCGTTCTTGAATATTCCGACCACAGGATAGGCTTCCGGTCTCATACGGTGATGCTCCAACCAACTACAGATCAACGGGCCGCTTCGCACCACAAGCCGCGCAATGGTTGGCAATGGGCGTACGCAGTGGCTTTCCGCATGCGTGGCAAGGCGGGCCATACAGACTCGCGCGATGATGAAAAAGGGCAAGGGGATTCGTCTCCTTGCAACCGGTGATCTGCTCATAGGCTGCCAGCGAAAGATGGCCAAGACCCGCCTCCTTGGCCTGCGAGAGCGAGCGCCCTGTCTCTTCCCGATATTTCTTCAACTGCTCGATATAGCTGTTCGGATGGACCCGCTGCCATTCCTCTTCCGTCAGCATCGGAATGTCCATCTTGCGCCGCCAGCAGTACATGGTGATTGCCATCGATCCGTTCCTCCCTGTGACCGTGGTAGGCCTGTCACCAAAGTCTAGCCCGCAGGAGGACGGGCCGAGCTGCGTGGACCGACGAACGAGGACAACCGTCATGCGACAGTCGCCCGACACACTCCGTCGATAGACTTGGATCGCATGCAGCCCGACAGCGACAAGAAAGGCCTGGCCTCCCCTGCTACCCGATTGCACCGACTCACGTCCTGGCCAACGGCCAACACCTCGCACCCCGAAGAAGAACCTGCAATGCAAAGACGGCCCAAGAGTCCATGGGTCTCGTGGTGCGCATGCAGCCTCTTCTTGCTGCTCGCCAGCGGATGCACAACTGCACCGCCCGCAGCCCCGCCGATCTTTCCTGAGACCTCCTGGGCAACATCCCCCGAACCCGGAGAAGCCAGCGCCTGCCGCCGCAGCCTCGACGCCACCCGCGCCTACGTCCGCACACTCGACACGACCGCCCTCATGGCCGTGCAGGACGGCCGCGTGCTGTTCAGCGAAGGGCCGGTCCAGGCCGTGAGCATCGTGTTCTCGGTGCGCAAGAGCGTGTTGTCGATGATGTACGGCAAGTACGTCGCCAACGGCACCATCGACCTCGACCGCACGCTGGCCGAGCTGGGCATCGATGACGTCGGCGGCCTGCTGCCGATCGAAAGGCAAGCGAGGCTGCGCGACCTGCTCGCCGCGCGTTCGGGTGTCTACCATCCCGCCGCCAATGGCGGAGACGACTCGGCCGCCGCGCCTCCACGTGGATCGCAGGCGCCCGGCAGCTACTTCCTCTACAACAACTGGGACTTCAACGCCGCCGGCACGGCCTTCGAGCGCCTGACCGGCCTGGGCATCTACCAGGCCTTCTCGCAGGACCTGGCGGCGCCGCTGCAGCTCGAGGACTTCGATCCCGCCCGCCATGCCCGCACCGGCAATGCGAGGCGGTCCCGGCACCTCGCCTATCCGTTCTACCTGTCCACGCGCGACATGGCGCGCCTGGGCTACCTGATGCTGCGCCAGGGCAACTGGCGCGGGCAGCAACTGGTGCCGCCCGACTGGATCGGGCAGATCACGCGCGAAACCACGCCGTCCAGCCAGATGCATCCGCCGCACACGGCACGGCGCGGCTTCGGCTATGGCTACCTGTGGTGGCTGCTCGAGGAGCCGTCCGACTCGCCGCTGCACGGCGCCTACATGGCGTGGGGCGTGCACGGCCAGTACATCCTGGTCGTTCCAAAACGCGAGCTGGTCATTGCGCACAAGCGGCAGGTGCCGGTGGGGGACGACTGGAATCCCAGCTGGGTCGGTCCGGTGGCGTTCCTGCGCGCCGCGCGCATGTTGGCGGCGGCGCCGTGCCGTGAGAGAGAGCGCGGTAGGCCGGGCATCGACAAAGGCACCGTGTAGTCATCGCGACGACACGGCTCGAGCCCGCGCCCGAAGCGTCTCGGCAGCGGAGATTTTCTGCCTCGCTCGCTTCTTTGGTGCCTGCACGACAACAGCGTGATGCACCCCGGCCATCTACCGGCAGGCAAGTCGCGTCACTAGCATCGACCGCGCTGTGTCATCGATCGACCAGCACGTTCCTCTCCTGACAAGGCAAGCCATGATCTCCACTCGAGCAACCACACGCGTCAACGGCGTGCACCTGCACTACACCATTGCCGGCCAAGGCGACCCCGTGCTGCTCTGGCATGGCTTTCCGGGCACGTCGCAGTCCTGGCACAAGGTCGTTCCGCTTCTCGCCCAGACCCACACCGTGATCGTGCCCGACATGCGCGGCTTCGGCGATTCGGACAAACCGGCTCGAGGCTATGACGCGCGCACGCTGGCGGCGGACTTCCGCGCGCTGTTGCGGCATCTGGGCGTCGGCCCGCTCCACATCGTGGCCCATGACATGGGTGCACCGGCGGCGCTGGTCTGGGCCGGCGAGCATCCCGAGGAAGTTCGTACGCTGGCCTACCTCGACGAACCCATCATCACCGGCGAGTGCCTCGCACGGCTGATGCAGTTCACGCCCCAAGGCACCGTACGGGGCGGCCTGTGGTGGTGGCCGATGGCATTCGCGCCCGGACTCGCGGAGATGCTGTTCTCCGGACACGAGCGAGAAGTGCTCACCTGGTTCTACGAGAACTACAGTGCCAATCCCCGCGCGATCGGGCAGGAGGCTTTCGACGAAACCATGCGCACGTTCGCCGCGCCAGGTGGCGTGAGCGGCGTGCTCGGCGTCTACCGGGCGATCTTCGAAACGCAGTTGCAGACCGAGCCCTTCATGCGCGACAAGGTTCGCGTTCCGGTGCTCGCCCTCGGAGGCGATGCGAGCTTTGGCGACAAGACGCGCGAACTGCTGACGACCGTCGCCGGGAACGTCCGGGGTGGCGTGGTGGCCCACTGCGGACACTTCATTCCCGAGGAACAGCCCGCTGAGTTGGTGCGCCTGCTATCGGCCTTTTGGGCAGACATTGCGGGATGACGAGCCGTTCGGCCGTAGCAGGTCGCTCCGGCCCGAAGATTCCTCGGCTCGCCAACATGGCCCGCTTGCCGGTCCACAGCAGTTTCGCCCCGCCTCAATCCGGATTGAGATCCTCGAATTGAGAAAGCCAGGTCTGCGTGACATTCAATACCCAGCGCACGTCCCGTTGAGATCGATAGGGTGAGGTCGCATAGACGTTGAGCAGACCGCCCTTCTTGACGACCTGGGTCATCGCCATGGCGATGGGCTGCCCGCCAGGCGCTTTCTGGACGACAACCAACGTGCTCGCGGATGGCTGCTCGTCAAAAACGCCCAGGATCTGATCGCCCCCATCCTGAATCTTGAGCATCGGCTCGTCGAAGCGTCTTTTCATCTCCGCCAGAACCTCGGTCTCCGCTGCATCCGGCCGCAAGTCTTTGCGAACGGTGTCCATCGCAGCCTGTCGAAGCATTGCGCTCATCTTGCGGGCATCGGCAACCGAGATCGACGTCGGAGGTTCGACCTTGGTGATGACTGAGATGAATCGCCCCGCAGGGCTCACGCCACTGAGATCCATCTCTGCGGGGTAAAAAGCAAGCAGTCGCGCACCCCGATAGTTCTGCGCAATGGATTGTTGCTTGTACAACGGTACCGAGTCCGGACTGGAAAAACCCGGCAACACCGGAAAGGAGATCTCGGCGCCCGCCACGGTGCGAGAGAAGCTCTTTGCCTCTTCAGCTCGCGCAATGCGCAGGTCCGCAACGAAAAGTGCGCCCACGACGGCGAACAGTTTTCGTCGATCACGAAGATGAGGATCGGCCTTTGACATCAAATGATCCCTCCCAAACGATCTGGAACTCATTGAAAACGATCATGCCATTTCGAGCGATTTCGAAGTCTCTCAGATTTCAACCGAGCGCCATCGGCACGCGACCGGGCAGGTTCACCATCCCTATACTGACCGCCACCTCCAAACACGCGTTCAAAGGAAGTGACCGATGCTGAGAGGAAGCTGCCTTTGCCAAGGTGTCGCGTTCGAGATCGACGGCACGATCAAGGACCCGCTGTACTGCCACTGCTCGATGTGCCAGAAGGCGCACGGCACCGCCTTTCGCGCGCGCGGCACGCGCGGCAAGATCCTGGCGAAGGACTTCCGCTGGCTCAGGGGTGAGGAACTGGTCCGGTTCTACGAGTCTTCGCCGGGCGACCACCGCGGTTTCTGCTCGGTGTGCGGCTCGAGCCTGATCAGCAAGCTCGATGCGAAGCCGGCCGTGTTGGGTGTCGCGCTCGGTGTGCTCGATGGCGATCCGGGTGTGCGGCCGCTGTGCCATGTGTACGTGGGGTCGAAGGCGCCGTGGTTCGAGATCACCGACACCTTGCCTCGGTACGAGACACGACCTCCCTCGAACACCTGATCGCCTGCCTCGCGATCACCACCCGCCAGCACGCATCGACGCATGAAACTCCCCTTCTCCAAATTCCTGACCGCGGCAATCACCGTGGCCGGCATGGTCGCGCCAGCGCCCGCTCAGCCTGTCTCGCAGAACATGGAACTGATGGGCGCCATCGCCCGCGAGATCGTGAACAGCGGCGAGCCGCAAGGCGTCGATTGGGTCGAGGTCTGCGCGATCTTCTCTCTCGATGCCGATGGCGATGTCAACGGCAGCTACGGCTATGTCTACGACGCCCAGGGCCAGGCCCATGCGGCCGCCTTTCTCGAGGACCCGATCGAGCGCGAGGTGAAGGCCTATCGCGACTGGCTGCTGCACGGGGGCAGGAAAGGCGACAAGGGCCTCATCAAGATGCTCTTTCAATTCAACCGGCAGACGCGGCGGGTCCGCGCGGATTTCGAGTACGAGGATCCTCGGCGCTGGCAGGTCACGCCGGCCAACCTCGATGCCAGGGTCAAGGAGCTTCGGCCCCATCTCGGTACTGCGGACGGCAAGTAGCGCGCCCGCGCCGAAGGCCCCGTGCGATGGCTCGCGCGGGGCCGCACGCATCAAAGCAGCTGATAGATGCGGAAGTCGACCCGCCCTGCCGACAGCTCGTTGTAGCCCACGAGCACCAGGTCGTTGACCCACGTGTAGCGCTCGTCCGAGGTCTCGAGCTTGGGCGTGGTACGCAGGTAGGTCTCGCCGAAAGCGAGCCGCTCGCCCTTGGCCAGCCGCGCCCTGCCGTCGGGCGGCAGCCTGGCGATGCCCTTGCTCTCGAAGTAGATGAGCGCACCGTCGTCGGTGCGCAAGGCACCGCGGATGTCGAGCCGGCTGATGCCATCCGCGCCGATCACGACCCAGTCGACGCTGCCCGGCAGGAACTGGCCGTGCAGCTTCGGCCCGTCGAGCCGGCCGCCCTTGCCGATGTAGGGCACCAGCGTGCCGCGCGGCGTGGGCACGACGATCGGCGTTTCGAGGTCGACCCGCAGGTCGCACAGATGGCGGATCGGCAGCGCTTCGAACAACGGCTGCTCGAGGAGTGGCTGCTTGTGGAGGATGGCGCTCATGGGTCAGCTCAAGGCAGCCTTGATTTCGGCGTAGTCGAAGAAGGTGTCCTTGCGCGTGACGAGTCCGTCGCCGTCCACCTCGACCACGTCCAGCGCATGGAAGCCGCGACGCTCCTTGCCCGGCGGCTGGAAGGTCAGCGTCCAGTCGAGCGTCCAGTGCCGGTCGCCGAGCAGCAGGCGGCGCGTTTCCACGCCGAAGCCCGGATAGCGCTCGAAGACTTCGGTGAATTCCTTCAGCAACGCGTCGTTGCCCCGCACCGCCGTGCCGCGGCCGTGCGCCTGAAAGGTCGAGTCCGGCGCGTGCAGCGCCACGATCGCCTCGGGGTCGTGGGAGAGCCAGGCCGAGGCGTAGCGATCGGCGATGGCAGCGAGATCCAACTTGACAGGTTCAGACATGAGAAGCCTTTCGATGGGGTCGATTGCATTCGCGGAAGTCCTATCGACTCCGCGGTGCGCGAGGCGGTTTCAAGTCGCCTCGCGAACGGTGGCGAATATACCTATGATTTTCATAGTTACAAGCGGTATGATGCCGGCAATGACCAAGAAATCGCCCCCACCCGCGTCCGCCGAGCACGAGGCGACGCATGCGCATTCGACCCTGTGCCCGATCGCGCGCGCGCAGGTCATCGTCGGCGACCGCTGGACCGTGCTCGTGCTGCGCGAGCTGTTCCTCGGCAATCGCCGCTTCGAGGAGATCCAGGTGCAGACCCAGGCCACGCCGCAGATGGTGGCGAGCCGTCTCAAGAAACTGGAGGCCGAAGGACTGATCGAGCGCCGCCTCTACAGCGAGCGCCCGCCGCGGCACGAGTACCACCTCACGCCGATGGGCATCTCGTTCCATCCGGTGTTCCTCGCACTGCGCGCCTGGGGCGAGACATGGTGCAAGGGCGAGCACGAGGAGGTCGCGATTCGCTACACGCACATCCCTTGCGGGCAGGACCCGGGGCTGGGGCCGGCCTGTCAGTCGTGCGGGAAGGAGATGCGGCGGGAGGAACTGTCTGCGCGGCTCAGTGGGTCGTTCGATGCGGAGCGGCGGGAGCGGTTGCAGGCGTTCAAGGCGGGGCGGGTGTAGGGCGCGCCTGCGCTCACCGCTTCCCCGCCGCCCCGCGCTGAATCACCTTCCCCGTCTCGTTCCCCTCCTCCCGTCCATCCGCATAGCGCCGCATGTAGTCGAACACCTTCGCCTGCGACACCTTCACCATCTGCCCCGCGTGCAAGTCGGCCACTTCGACCGGCTCGTTCTTCAGCATGCCGTCGATCGCGTCGCCCTTCCAGCCCGTGACCTCGACCCACATCCACTCGTTGCCCCCGCTGCGGGTGACGAAGGGTGCCTTCACGAGGATGTATTCGCCGGGCGCGAGGCCCTTGGCGAACGCGTCGCGCAGTGCGGGCAGTTGCGCCCGGGCGAGCTTGCTGGCCGCGAGGATCTCCTCGTTGTGCTTGATGCGCGACACCGAATCGTCGGCGGCGCCGAAGGTGCTCTTGAGCAGGGCCACCTGCTGCGCCGAGCGGTCGGGGCCCGGGTAGCGGTCGAAGCCGATCTCGTAGAGACGGTTGCGCGGATCGCCGCTCTCCCAGGTGCCCGCCACCAGCGACAGCCTGGCGGGCGTGGTGCCCTTGGCCTCCTTGTCCTTCGGGTCGCGCAGGCCGCCCTGCTTGAGCGTGCGCAGGTCCAGGTCGAACTGGCCGGGCCGCGCGATCTGCGCGCCCTCCACCATCGCCTGCGCGAAGCCGTTGACCAGCGTTCCCATCGGCCCGTTCATCGACCACGAGAACTGGCTCACCACCACATCGGGCAGGCCGAACTTGCCCATGCCGAGCGTGATGGCGCGCGCGAGCTTGTTGTCGGCCTGGTAGGCATGGATCACGATCTGCGAGGCGATGTCGGGAATGCCACCGGCCCAGGAGTCGACGCGCCGCTTCTGCCATTCGTCGGGCGTGAACAGCTCGCGCGTCTCCTCGTCCCAGACGAAGCCGTTGGTGTCGCGCGCCACCTGCAGCGTGAGTTCGAGCGCCTTGCGCATGGCCGACAGCGCCAGCTTCGAGGGATGCGCGAAATCGATGATCAGCGCCTGGCTGCTGCCCTGCAGCGCCTCGGCCTGCTCACGCGTGATGCCATGGCCGAAGCGCTGCAGCATCTCCATCTCGGGTGCGCGATAGGTCTGTTGCACGGTCGTGGTGTTCCAGTTCGCGAACAGCACGGGGGCGGCGACCTCGGAAGGCTTCGGCATCGATGCCAGCAGCTTGGGAGCGTCGCCGAGCTTGGCAAGCCGGCTGCGCAACGCGGCCATGGGATCGGCCTTGGGTCGCGGCGCGTAGTAGATCGCGAACTGCGCGTGGACCGGGCCGGCTTGCAGCGGCGAGCCTGCGGGTACGGGGGTGCCGGGCTTGGGGGGAGTGGCGGGTGCGGCGGCCTGTTGTGCCTGTGCGAACGCAGGCAGCGGTGCAAGCGCCGGAGCGCACAGCAGCAGGGCCGCGAGCAGGAGAGGACGGAGCGACTTGGGCGGGAGGCGCATGGTTCCGAGTCTGGGTGGTGAAGGGTTGGCGGATTGTCGGGGGTGTTGTGTGACGAGCGCCCAACGGATGTGATGCGCGGCTCGCGAGTGCGAATCGGCCATCACGGTATCGACGGCAGCCCGCGGGGCTGCTGGCTCTCACGGCCTGTCGTTCGCGGTGCCGGCACAATGCGGCCCATTGCAGACCTTGCGCTCACCGATATCACGCGGGTCTTGCTCGACGATTGGAGGACATGTGGCAGACACCGCCCATTTGAGAAAGCACTATGCGCAACTGGCCACCGAGGAGCTGCTGAGCTTCGAGCTCGACGACCTCGCGGAAGAAGCACAGGTCATCCTCAGCGCAGAGCTCGATGCCAGGCGCGCGGATCCCGACGAAGCGCACCATTTCCGAAAGATGGCCGGGAGCCCATTCAAGCTCGACACGTGGCCAACGGATCACCCCCCGCTGCCCAAGGGGCCGCCCTACTTCTGGTTGAAAGAGAGCGCCACTCAAGCGCATCACATGGGAGCAGAACGGGAAGAAACGTTGGCGGCCGACCTGCAGTCACTTCGCGCATCCTGTTCTGCGCTTCAACTCGAGTTGCCCCAGGGTTTCCTCTTCTTCATGGATTCTCCCAGCCTGTGGAAGAAATTCAGGAGCGTGAACGGCGGCTTCTTCGATCTTCGCCGGCAACCCGTCAGGTGTCCGACGACCCATGGCTATCTGATCCCATTCATATCGGACCAGCAGTACTGCCATTTCTATCTCATGCATCTCACGCCCGGGAGCAGAACGTACGAGATCGTGTGGGCCGATGCTTCTTACACCGACGCGCTCTACGCAACGCCAGAACTCTTTGCGAGAAACCACGAGCACGACTTCGATGCCTCGGACATTCATCTTTGCAACGTTGATTTCGAGGCTTTCATGTGGAACCACTACCACGATCACGAGAAACGGTTTGCGTTCCCACCGTTCCAGGCGGTCGACTGACCCATTTGCCGTTCTCCCAGCGAGCATGACCGATGACCCCGACTCCTCCCGCGCTTCCCGACCGCATCCAGACCGCGCGCCTCGAACTCCGTGCCCCCAAGCTTTCCGACGCATCGGCGATGTATGCCTCGTACACGCAGGATGCGGAAGTCGCGCGGTACATGGTGTGGCGTCCCCACGCATCCGAGGATGCAACGCGCGATTTCGTCGCTGCATGCGTCGCTCATTGGCACACCGGTTCAGCCCGTCCCTACGTCATCACCCTGAAGACAAGCGGTGAGCTCGTGGGCATGCTCGAGGCGCGTACCAAGGGGCACATCGTGAACGTCGGCTACGTGCTTGCACGCAATCATTGGGGTCGGGGCCTGATGCCGGAAGCCGTTCGTGCCTTGACGGCAGAGGCGCTAGGACTGCCAGAGATATTCCGTGTCGAGGCGACCTGCGATGTCGACAACCGCGCGTCGGCGCGGGTGCTGGAGAAAAGCGGCTTCCTGCTGGAAGGCCGGCTCGCCCGCTTCACGGTTCATCCGAACATCGATGTCGAGCCGCGCGACTGCCTCATCTATGCGGCTTGCAGGCGATGACGACAGACGCAGCGTGAGCGGAAGAGTCATTCTTCTACTGCAGGGCTCCGGGCTAGCAGTACCGTTCAACCGACCGACTCGATCGCAACCATGCTCGAACTGAAGCCCTCGGAATTCCACCGCGTCGCTCCCCTCTTCGCCAGTCTTCCGTACGGCCCCAGCATCCCGAACTCCGTCATTGCCGGCATCGGCCATGGAAGGGTCTTCGCGAACGATCTGGTACGACCGACGGCCGCCCTCGTCTACAACAACGGCGCCTGCACGCTCGCCGGGAGCGCCAACGATCGTGTCTTCGTCCAGCGCGCGTGCCAGTGGCTGCTCGAGTTTCATGGCTCCGACTACTTCATCCTCTACGCCTTTCCGCAGGCATGGGAGGCGGCGCTGGACAGCACCTTCGGGAACTCGGTGAGAAAACGACGACGCCTCGACTTCGATTTCGATCGCGCAAGATTTGCAGGGATCGAGCGTCGGGAGAATCCGATGCCGACAGGCTACGAACTTCGCCGCATCGACGAACCCCTGATGCAGCAAATACGCGACGTCGCCAATCCCTACAGTCGCAGCTACTGGAGGTCCGCCGCGGATTTCGAACAGCACGGCCTGGGCTTCTGCGTGCTGCACCAGGATGCCATCGTCAGCATGTGCTACACGGCCTTTGCCTGGAATGGCCACCACGACATCGACATCCTGACCGCCGACGGCCATCGCGGCCAAGGGCTCGGCACGCGGGTGGCGCGCGCCTTCATCGATCACTGCGTGCAGCATGGCCTGACCCCGAACTGGGACTGCTGGTCCGACAACCAGCGCTCGGCGGAGCTTGCGCGGCAGTTGGGCTTCGAGGTGCGGGTGGAGGTCTCGACGTACCACGGGGTGCAGTCCTGACTGCCCCTGGAGACGTTCATATTGGCTGGCGAACAGACATTGCTCGACCGCCTCAAGCCGCCTTGCGCCGCAAAAACATGTGCGTAGCCCGCTCCCCCGCCACCTGCCGCTCGCAGCTGTAGCCCAGCGCCGGAAGATCCAGCCCTTCGAACAGCGCCTCGCCCTGGCCCAACAGCACCGGCCGCACGGCCAGATGCAGTTCGTCGAGCAGCCCGGCCTTCAGGTATTCGCGCACGGTGGCAACACCGCCGCCCACACGCACATCGCGCCCGCCCGCCGCATCGCGCGCCAGTGCCAGCGCCTCGTGGATGCCACCGGTCACGAAGTGGAAGGTGGTGCCGCCTTGCATCGTCAGCGGCGCGCGCGCATGGTGGGTCAGCACGAAGACCGGCACGTGGTACGGCGGCTCGTCGCCCCACCAGCCCTTCCAGTTCTCGTCGGGCCAGGGACCGCGCACCGGCCCGAACATGTTGCGCCCGAGGATCCAGGCGCCCATCGAAGCAAAGCCCTGTTCGGCGATCTCGTTGTCGACGCCGGTCTCGCCCCTGGCCTCGCTCCCCTTCTGCATCCGCTGCCAGACCTGCGTGGGCATGAACCAGCTCATGAGTTCGGGACCGCGAACGCCCAGCGGGTTCTGCAAGCTCTGATCGGGGCCGGCGGCGAAACCGTCGAGCGAAACGCCGAAGCTGCGCACGAGCAATCGGGACATGCTGTCGTCTCCTGCAAAAAGAGGGAGGAGCAGTCTAGCGCTCGGTGCTCCTGAAAGGCGACGACGTTGTTGGTAATAAGAAGGTTCGAAGAACGGGGCGCGCCAGCGGACATCGCACGATGCGCGAGCGCGCGGCACCGGGCGACATGGTCATCCGGCGCGTGGAGTCAGCTAGGATGCAGAACGCCTCCCGAGGGCGCCATGGCTCGGAAAACCATGAGATTCATTCGTTGGTCTGCCGCGCTCGCGCCGGCACCACCCGCTCCGAACAGATCCCCATGTCCCTGCGCTCCCTCTTCTCATCGCTCGGCAAGAACAAACCCATCGAACCCCAAGCCGAGGCGGTTCACACGACCCAAGGCTGCCAACGCTTCGGCCACCCCGAATTCCGCATTCGCGTCGGCAACAAGGCCATTCCCGATGCGGACGTCGCCTGGTTCCTCCACTTCCTCGAAAGTCGGGTGGCGGAGGGAGAGAAGTTCAGCGGCGGCCAAAGCCTTCAGGTCGGCTGGATGTACACGATGATCGAGGAGACCGACGACGGTTTCCTGCGGATCACCGAGCCGGACATGCAGCAGATCCCCGTGCGCTTCATCGATTCGGTGGACAGCACCTTGATGCACCTGCGCAACCAGAAGGACGTCGTCGAGAGCCTCGCCGCGGAGATCGCGCCGGACTTCCCTTCCTTGCAGAAGAGCGTCGTGGTGCACGTGCAATACAAGACCGCATCGCGCATCCTGCTCACGCGCGCGGAGCCTGATGACGCAAACGACTCGGGCTGGTGGCTCAGCGATCTCGACGACAAGGAAGGTTCTCAAGACCCGTCACGCTTCACGAAGACCCCGCTCTATCAGCTGGCCATCGACCGGCCGGACCTGGTGAAGTTCTTCGCCGTTCCGGCGGACCTTCAGGTCTACATCAACGGGCCCGTCATCGCCGTGCTGGGGCCCGAGAGCGAGATCGAGCAGAAGCCCGGCTCCTACCTGAGCGAACTGAACCGCGCCAGACAGGCGCACGCCTGACAAAGGAACCCCAGCCATGACCATCAAGCGAATGGACAACGTCCTGATCGTCGTCGACGATCTCGAAGCCGTGAAGGCCTTCTTCATCGAACTGGGCCTCGCGCTCGAGGGCCAGACCACGGTGGAAGGGCCCGACGTCGGCAAGCTCGTCGGGCTCGGTGACGTGAAATCCACCATCGCGATGCTGCGCACGCCCGATGGGCAAGGCATCGAGCTCGACAAGTTCCACACGCCCGAGGCCGTGAGGTTCGGGCCCGTGGCAACGCCGGTGAACGCCCTGGGTCTTCGCCGCGTCATGTTCGCCGTCGATGGCCTCGATGATGTCGTTGCGCGCATCAAGGCCCATGGCGCCGAAGTCATCGGCCAGATGCAGTACGGGGAGTCGTACCGGCTCGCCTACATTCGCGGGCCCGAGGGCATCATCGTGGGGCTGGCCGAGCAGCTCGGGTAGTCGCGGCGCAACGCGCGCCCAAATAAAAACCCCCTGCCGCCCGCCAAGCGGACGACAGGGGTAAACAGGCCTCAGCCTTTCAGCCCGGCACCTCGGTCACGATCCCCGCGCCGACGGTCTTGCCGCCTTCGCGCATCGCGAACCGCATGCCGTTCTCGATCGCCACAGGCTTGTTCAGCTCGAAGCTGATCTGCGCCTGCGCGCCCGGCTCGACCAGGCCGGTTTCGGTGTCGACGCGGATGACACCCGTCACGTCGGTCGTGCCGAAGAAGAACTGCGGCTGGTAGCCCGAACCGAACGGCGTATGACGGCCGCCCTCGTCCTTGCTCAGCACGAAGACCTGCGCACGCCCCGTCCGGTACGGCTTCAGCGCACCGGGCTTCACGACCACTTGGCCTCGCACGACATCGTCGCGCTTGACCCCGCGCAGCAGCAGGCCGACGTTCATGCCGGCACGCCCCTCGGCGACGTCCTTGTGGAAGGACTGCACGCCGGTGACGACCACCTTCTCGTCGCCCACCGAGCTGAGCCCGACGATCTCCAGGCTGTCGCCCACGCGGATCACGCCGCGCTCGACACGGCCGCTGATCACGGTGCCGCGGCCCGTGATCGTGTGCACGCCTTCGACGGGCATCATGAACGGCGCGGCGTAGTCGCGCACCGGATCCGGAATGCGCGAGTCCAGCGCGTTCACGAGCTCGACGATGCATTGCACGTCGGCACCTGCGAGGTCGCCACGTTCGGCGGCGGCCAGCGCCTTCAGCGCGCTGCCGAAGACGAAGCGGGCATCGTCGTAACCGTGCGCCGCCAGCAGCGCGCCGATCTCCATCTCGATCAGTTGCTCGATCTCCGCGCGGTCGCTCGAGGCCACCAGGTCCATCTTGTTCACGAACACCACCATGTGGCCGACGTTCACCTGGCGCGCCAGCAGCACATGCTCGATGGTCTGCCGCGCGGCGCCTTCGGTGCCGTCCACCAGCAGGATCGCGCCGTCCATCTGCGAGGCGCCGGTGATCATGTTCTTGATGTAGTCGGCATGCCCGGGGCAGTCGATGTGTGCGTAGTGGCGGCCGTCCGACTCGTACTCGACGTGCGAGGTATTGATCGTGATGCCGCGCTCGCGCTCTTCCTTCGCGTTGTCGATCTGCCCGTAAGACAGCGCACGGCCGCCGATACGAGCGGCCTGCACGAAGGTGAGCGCAGCCGTCAGCGTCGTCTTGCCATGGTCGACGTGACCGATGGTTCCGACATTCACATGAACCTTGTTGTTCATCATGTTTTTCTCCAGTTTTCAGAGTTGAAAAGCCGATGCGATCCGCTGGCCAGGCGAAACGCTCGGCGGGTTGTCGGTGCGCGCGCACCAAACTCGCGATGCCCGCCATGCGGGCGAAAAAAAGCCTGCCGGGTTGGACCACCCGACAGGCTTTCTTTTCGGCCTGAAGGATGGACCTCCAGGCACACGAGGGCCTGGAAGCTCTACACGAACCACTCCACGGACTCGACGCACGACACCGCGCCGGCAGCGAATGCGGCGGAAAGAAGACGTTCTCGTTCGAGGCTCATGTCCGGATCTCCAAAAGGGGCAGGCGAAAAACAAAAAACCCGGTGGCTCGAGGCCTACCGGGTCTTGTGGAACACGGAGGCCGAGCCTCCAGGTGTGAAAGGCTCTAGGAAAGCAGTTCTGCGAATTCGGCACGCAGTGAGACGGCCGCGGCTTCGCGGGTCTTCGGTGCTTGTTCGGTGGTTGGGAACTGCTTCATGGTGTTCTGGTGCGGCTTTTCCTACCGCAACGCAATGGCGAATCAATGTTTGGGTACCGAAGGCTAACACTGCTTTAGAAAGCCGGCAATTGGAGCGTTGCGTACGCGCCGCAGCAACGAAAAGACGTCCCGCTGAGGTTGCTGACGGGTCTCGCTCGAATAGAGTCCGCCGAGAGAAAACCTACGATCCGACACAACGCTCAACCTCATGATGCTACGAAGCTTCTATCAATGCAGCAGTTGTCGCGAGCGGTTCGATGTCGCGCCTAGCGACGGCTGCTATCACTTCAACTTCGATCGCACTCCATTTGGCTCGCAGATTCCATCCAGCGAGTTGTACAGGGTCCCTGTCAGGCCGTGCTGGTGCAAGGACTGCGCAGCGGTTGCATTTGCCGAGGACATTCCAGCGGTGCGCGTGTTCGAGGAGGCCTATGCAGCAGTCCGCGCGGGTCGGCCGGTGGAGTTCCCTCTCGAGACAGGACATCTGGACCCGCCACTTGTGCAGGAGCAAGTCGCAACGTATCTACGGTGGCGACTTCTCCGCCGCCATCCACCTCGTTCGCTCTGTTGCGGCGGGACCAACTACTTGTTCATGGATGTCCCGCAGCCCTTGTTCAAGCACGAGGGATGCGACTTCGGGTTCATCGAATCATGGGGATTCATCGGTGGTGGAGTTTATAGGGCACCGACTGCGCTGAACCCCGCGAACATCCGTGTCTACAGCGAAGAAGGCGACCTGATCGGCCTTCTGACCTGGCAACCCAATGGTCCGGGTTCATGGAACGTAATCCCCGCCGCGTACGAACCACGCGAGCGGACAGATGAATGTTGATACTGCCTGCGACATTCATCGCAACCCGGCGGTAGTCCGGCTCGACGGCGATGACCGACGCCGGCCGCGCACGCCCACGATGGGAAACAAGCGCGCCCGCGTCGTGTAGAGTCCCCCCACCCGAGTCCACAAACTCGACGCGCTGCAAATCGCACGCACCCTCATCCAGCCCCAAAGGCCCGATGAACCCCAGCTCCTGTTGACCCGACGAGAGCCACCACGTACCCATCCTCGACGGATGGCTCTTGTTGTCAGGTCACCGCATCCCCGCAAGAGGAATGCGCGCAAAGGAGTTGCCCCGTGCCCCCTCATCATCGAAACGCCCCACCCCTCTGGCTGCTGATTGCGCTGTCGGCGCTCGGCGTTCTGCCGCTGAACATGTTCGTTCCTTCCCTGCCGAGCATCGCGAGGGAGTTCGACGCCGAGTTCGCGACGGTCAATGTCGCCGTGGCCGGCTACGCCGTCGTCACCGCGTTGACGCACCTGATCGCCGGCGCGCTGTCCGACAGGTTCGGGCGCAAGCCCGTTCTGATCGTCGCGCTGCTCGTCTTCGTGATCGGCTCGATCGGATGCTTCTTCGCGCACAGCATCGAAGTGTTCCTGGCCTGCAGGCTGCTGCAGGGCAGCGCCATTGCCGGATACGCCATGTCGCTGGCCGCGATCCGGGACACGGCAGGCGAGCGGATGATCAGTCAGATCGGCTATGTCTCCTCCGCGTGGGCGATCGCCCCGATGCTCGGCCCCACCGTGGGCGGCGTTCTCGACAGCTGGCTGGGCTGGCGCGCCAACTTCGCCGCTTTCGCGCTCATGGGCGCCATGGCGTTTTGCCTGGCGCTGCGCTACCTGCCGGAGACCCACCACCATCGCTCCACGGCGATGTCGAAGCAGCTCGGCGGCTACGGCCAGTTGCTTCGCTCCGCGCAGCTCTGGGCCTATGGGCTCTGCATGGCCTCTTCCATCGGCACGCTCTACGTCTTCATCGGCGGCGCGCCTGCCGTGGCCATGCAGGCCTATGGAACCTCCGCCGCGATGGTGGGTGCCTACATGGGACTGGTTCCCGCGGGCTTCATCGTCGGAAGCTTCACGCTCGCGCGCTGCGGGCACCGGTGGCAGCCCATCCGGTTCATCGTTGCCGGGCGGTTGCTGACCTGCGCTGGCCTGCTGGCGGCCGTGGCGTTGGCGGTGCTGGGGATTGCTCATCCGCTCGCGTTCTTCGGTCCCTGCGTGTGCGTGGGACTCGGCAATGGATTGACAATGCCCGCGGCCAACGGCCGGGTGCTGTCGCTCCACGCGGGCTTCGCAGGCACCGCCTTGGGCCTGGCTTCGGCCATGACGGCCATCGGTGCCGGTGCCATCGCCTTTGCGGCCGGGCTGTTCGTCGACGAAGCCCATCCACGCACTGCCCTGCTCGCGGCGATGTCGACCACGTCGCTGCTCTCATTGGGCATCGCCGTGCTCATCGCTCGTTCGGAGCGGCGGCAGCGGTGCATTCGATCGCAACAAGACTGAGGTTTTCCAGATGAACGTCAATCCGACAACTGACCCCACGCTCCGTGTCGCGCTGGTCACCGGATCCACTTCCGGCATCGGTGCCGCCATCGCGCGCAAGCTGAATCACGCGGGCTACGCCGTGGTCCTTCACTCTCGAAGTTCCGCGGAGACAGGTCGCGCAATGGCTGCCGAGATGAAGCAGGCCATCTATGTACAAGCCGACCTTTCCTCGGAAGCAGACAGGGTGCGGCTCGTCAGCGAAGCAATCGCCGCGTGGGGCCAACTCGACGTGCTGGTCAACAACGCCGGCATCAGCAGAGTCATTCCGCACGCAGACCTCGCCGCCGCCACTTCCGCGGTGTGGCACGAACTCCACGAGGTCAATGTCGTGGCGCCGTTCCATCTGGTTGCGTTGGCCGAGTCGGCCTTGCGCGACGCCGCCCGGCGCTGTCAAGCAGGCTGCGTCGTCAACATCAGCTCACACGCGGGCGTTCGCCCCAAGGGCGCATCCATTCCCTATGCAGTCAGCAAGGCTGCGCTCAATCACATGACCCGCCTGCTCGCACTGTCGTTGGGGCCGGACATTCGCGTCAACGCCGTCGCGCCAGGTCTGGTCGACACGCCGCTCACCGCCGACTGGACCGCCGCACAGGCGCTGTGGCGCGAGCGTGCGCCCATGCACCGGGCCGCCAGCCCGGACGACATTGCGCACGCCGTGGCCATGCTGGTTGCCTCGGAGTACCTCACCGGCGAAGTGCTGCTGTCGGACGGCGGGTTGAATCTGACCTAGGTGGGGTCGCAGACACCTGCGATGGCCGCCGGCACTTTGCGTGAGAAGACTAACCGGCCTTCCAAGGAGGCTTCGCGATGAAGGCCTGCTTCCCGTGTCGATCGAAGCCGGCCGATTCGTAGAACTTCAACGTCGCCTCGTCCTTGCGACCGGTCATCAGCATCACCTTGTAGCAGCCTGCAGCCCAGGCCGTGTCGAGTGCTTGGGCCAACAAGTCTTTTGCGTAACCTCTGCCGCGGTACCCCGCATGCGTCACCACGTTTTCGATGACCCCGTAGGGCCTGCAGCCACGCGTGAGGTTGGGAATCAAGGTCAGATTGCAGCTGGAGACCAGCTCGGCGCCCTCGAATCCACCGAAGTAGTGGAAGTGACGACTTGCCAGGATCTCTTGCCAGACTGCTTCGACGACAACCGGGGCGGGCCGTGGATCGTCCGTCTCGTGAAGGTGCTTGTAGAGATCGAGCAACGCTGGCAGGTCGGTCTCGAGAAGCTTGCGAGTTTTCATGTTCGGCGTGGACAGTGGGTCGAGTACCTTACAGCGCGCGGGCCATGTCCGCGATTCTCGCCAGTACACCCGCACCAGGCCAGCACCACGCCGCCGTGGAGATCGCTGCAATCGCGACATAGACCGCCCGCTCCATGCCCCCCAATGCAGGCGCCGGAAGAATGCACACCGGGAGAGGTTCTTGCGCAACGTCTTGCAGCGACTCCGAACAAGTACCCAGGTCGGCCGCCGATAAGCGAGGCAGCCTTCCAAGACCAGAGCCGATCAGCGTCAGCAGCAGCATCGGCCACCAGAGCAGCGAGATCAACAGCAACGCGGCCGAAGACAGCACCTTTCCCAGCACGGATCTTTCATCCCATGGCAGATAGTTCGTCATCTGCGTCCACAGGTTGTTGCCGAACTCCTGCAGCAGCGGCCTTCTGGTGCCTTCCAGGCATTCGACCTTCGGCAGCCACTGCCAGTCGCCTGCCATGTACCTGCGCAGAAACTCGTAGTGCGCCAGGCAATCGGCGGGACTGTTGTTTGCGTTGCTCACGAGGAGCACCTGCGCGGCACCGACTTCCGTTGGCCCCTTCAGGCAAAGACGGTAGCGCAGCGCGCCGCCCACCGTGATTGAGTCCACCTGGGGAACCAGTTGCGCCCACGGCGCCTCGATGCGCTCTCTGCCCCTGAGCTGAACGACCCTGTCGTTCGCCCGATTGAAGAGCGTAGGAAACGCATAGGGCGCGGTCACTGCCTGCACCAGCGCGGCAACTGCAATCAGCGCAAACACCGCGATCGATACCGACATGATGAGCACGAAGGCCGTGTCGGCCGTGTCTTGTCGAAATGCGTCGGCGAGCATCGAGCAGAACCACGCCGCGATCCCCAGCGGCATGAGCCCCAGAAAAAGAACGATGCTCTTGATCGCCGAAGACATGTTGCCGTGCGGCAGCGTCTGCAGCCGTATCGAATCCATCGACAGGACAAGCCCATCGCCAGATGGGGCCGGCGGCACGGGGTCGACGTCCAACTCCTCATCCTCTCTGTTCTTGACGATGCGCAAGGCGGGCTCGATGTTCTCGCCAGATCGGACATAGGCGGCAGCCGCCCCGCGGACCTTCAGGCAGCCCGCTCTTCTCGGGCACCAACGAAGCTAGCTTCTTTTTCATGAGCCTCCCAGTGCCTAAAGTCATTCCTCTGTGCGACTCGCGAGTTCTGCCACGGTTGGCCTTGTCCGATGGTTCCGATGCGGCGATCATTCCTCGCGCCAAGTACAAGAAAGCACTGACGCCACACACCGATGCGTGCAAAGCGATTCCCCACGATAAGCATTGCGGTGACGGTGGTCCTGGCCGTCGTTCTCACCGCATCCAACACGATCTACGAGCGCTACTGCGCCTTCGGCTTCGGTGGCTTTCAGTGCAACGATCCCGTTTCCGGCTATGGCAGCGCGCTGATCACGACATCACTGGTCTCCCTCGCCCTCCTCGTCGTGTCGGCGGCAATCGCGGTATGGAAGCTCATCGCTTGGGCTCGAAGCTGAAAACGGCGGCCTACAGCCATTGCTCACGTTGGGCCTCAGGCAACAGCTAGGCGGCAAAGGCCGGTGTGACTTTCGATACTGGCGCACGACGGTCGCCGTGCGCACAGTGACGCGCTGTGACATCGCACAAGAGATTCCGATGGCTTCTGGCAGCCATATGCCTGGGCATCACGGGCATGCCGTTGTCCCAGACATCGGCGTGCGCGCCGGCCGCCCCTCGCGATCCGGGGTGGCAAGGCATCGTCATCGACGCACCTCCCCTGGTCCGGACGAAGCCTGGACAGGCCGCCGTGGTGTCGGTGTGCGGGCTGGCAGTCATGCCCATCGTCGTGCCCACCCCGCCCGAGATGAGGCTTGTTGCGGTGGACAGCACCACCGGCCAGCGCTACGCCGGCCCCGTTCCCGCGCCGACACCGCAAGACAGCGAGATACCCAATCCCATGCAGCGCCCGTCCCGGCAGCCGCACGAGGTTTCCGGAATGACGGGACAGATGCGCTTCGACCTGGACCTGATGGCGGTACTTCGCCTACCCCAGAGGAATGCGGACTACCGGGTGCATGTCGAAAGAGGCGCGCTTTCGTCCAATGTGGTACGGGTGCGGGTTCGAATCGCCGGTTGAGACGACCGCGGCGAGCCCATCGCAAGATCCGCTGGACGCCGTTTCATCTTCGCCAGCGCGACGACTTCAATCTGGCCAAGGCACGGCTCGGCTGCTTGCGCACCCGGCCAGACTGCATGACGAATGCCATTTTCCAACGCCCATGTGCGTCGCGTCTCTTCCTCGTGCGCTTTGGCGCGTTTGAAACCCGCTGCGTAAGCACGCAGTGAAGTCATCTTGATAGCCTGAGAGTCGGCAGGCATCGTGTCCGCGATGAATGATGTGGACGCAATAGATGGGGTGGTTAAGCGGGCCACCCGTCGCAAGCACAGCGCGAGATTCAAGGCGGAGGTTCTGGAGGCATGCCGCCAACCGGATGCGTCTGCTGCGGCGATCGCGAGGCTGTACAACCTGAACGCGAACGTGGTGCACAGGTGGCGCGCCGACGATCGCAAGGCAGCGGCGCCGAAGGCGCTTGAGGTTCCCAAGTTGCCGGCGCCAGCCTTTGTCGCGCTCGATGTGCAGCCCGAAGCCGAGAGGCCGATTCGCGACATCCGCATCGAGCTTAAGAGAGGCAGCGCCACTGCGGTGGTGCACTGGCCAGTGGAGTCGGCCTCGTCGTGCGCAGCCTGGCTGCGCGAGTGGCTGCGTTGATCCGCATCGATGCGGTGTGGCTGGCCACCGAGCCGATCGACATGCGTGCTGGCACCGAGACGGCGCTGGCGCGTGTCGTGAAGGTGTTCGGTGCCGCACATCCGAACCATGCGTACCTGTTCGCCAATCGGCGGGCCAACCGCATGAAGGTCCTCGTCCACGACGGCATCGGCATCTGGCTGTGTGCCCGTCGGCTGCACCACGGCCGCTTCCTCTGGGCTAACGCAAGTCTGGGCACGCAGATGGCTATGACGCGTGAGCAGCTTGACGCACTCGTGCTTGGACTGCCCTGGCAGCGTGTCGGTGCAGCGGGCGTCATCACCGTGGTGTGATCGCAGGCGGCGGTGCAATTGCTGCAAACGCCGATGACATTCGTGCGCTCGGTCAGCACCATACGTGCTCATGGTGGATGCCGAACAACTGAAGGGCCTCAACGCAGAGCAACTGCGCGAGGTGACCCTCCGGCTCATCAAGGACCGCACAAAGCAGCAAAGCCAGCTTGAGGCCAAGGACCGCTCGATCGAGACGCTCACGCGCGAGGTCACGTTCAAGACCGCCAAGGTCGATCAGCTGACCCACGAACTCGCGCAGTACAAGCGCCTGCGCTTCGGCAAGAGCAGCGAGAAGCTCGACGCGGCGCAGGCCAGCCTTCTGGATGAGACGCTCGATGCCGACCTGGCCGCCATTGAAGAGGAGCTGAAGCAGCTCCGCCCGCCACCCAAGACTGAGGACAAGCAGCAGCCGCGTCGCACGGCGCTGCCGGCAGACCTGCCGCGCGTCGACATTCACCACGAACCCGAGTCGACTACTTGTGCATGCGGCTGCGCCCTCAAGCGCTTCGGTGAGGACGTGGCCGAGAAGCTCGACTACGTTCCCGGCGTGTTCACCGTCGAGCGGCATGTTCGAGGTAAGTGGGCCTGCGCGAAGTGCCAGACGCTGATCCAGGCGCCGGTGCCCGCACAGGTGATCGACAAGGGCATCCCGACAGCCGGCCTCCTGGCACAGGTGATGGTCGCCAAGTACGCTGACCATCTGCCGCTGTACAGGCAGGAAGCGATCTTCGGGCGCGCTGGCCTGGCCATCCCTCGCTCAACGCTCGGAGCCTGGGTCGGCGCCTGTGGTGTGCGCCTGCAACCGCTGGTGGACGCACTCAAGGAAGCGATCCTCGCTCACCGCGTTCTGCATTCCGACGAGACACCGGTAGCGATGCTCAAGCCCGGCACCGGCAAGACTCACCGTGCGTATCTGTGGGCCTACACGCCCGGCGCCTTCGAAGACATGAAGGCGGTGGTTTACGACTTCGCCGACAGCCGGGCTGGCCAGCATGCGCAGAACTTCCTGGGCGGCTGGCGCGGCGCGCTGGTCTGTGATGACTACTCCGGCTACAAGGCCCTGCTGGCCAAGGGCGTTGTCGAAGCTGGCTGCCTGGCCCATGCGCGGCGCAAGTTCGTCGAGCTGCACACAGCCAACAAGAGCCAGATCGCCGAGGCCGGAATCCAGTACTTCACTCGGCTCTACGAGATCGAGCGTGAGGTGAAACACTTGGACCCCGATGAGCGGCGTCGGATACGCCAAGCGCGGGGTCGACCGATCGCCGAGGCGCTGCATGCCTGGATGATCGCGCAGCGGCTCAAGGTTCCAGAAGGTTCAGGGACAGCCAAAGCACTGAACTACAGCCTGAAGCGCTGGGCCGCGCTGACGCGCTACCTGGACGACGGCAACTTGCCTGCAGACAACAACTGGGTGGAGAACCAGATCCGGCCGATCGCCGTAGGCCGCAACAACTGGCTGTTCGCCGGAAGCCTTCGTGCCGGGCAGCGGTCCGCCGCCATCATGAGCCTCATCCAGACCGCCAAACTCAACGGCCACGACCCCTACGCCTACCTCAAGGACGTCATGACGCGATTGCCAACGCATCGGGCGCGCGACATAGCGGAACTCCTGCCACATCGCTGGGACGCGGCTTAGTCACGGCAAGGCGTAGTTGTGGTGACGGAGGCAACTCTCCGTCATGTTTGGGTTCGGAAGATCGTCCAGTCGTGAACGCAGTAACCGACGACCGGTGTAGAGGCGTGCTGTGACACGTCGGCCTCCACAGCGACTATCGCGATTCCTGGGATGTACTCGCCCTCGCCATCGAGGCGGTAATACATCTCGTCTCCGCCGTCGAAGTCGAGCTCCATAGTCGGTGACAGCAGCGACAGCATGTCACCGACCCGCACTCCTTCGTAGGCGCCAAGATAGCCCTCGAAGACGTAAATGCACCTGAGCACCCCACCGGGAGAGAACACTAGCCGGACGACGTCTGAACCAAAGAATATGGCGGTTTCCCCAGGGTCGCCAAAGTTCCGAAGAACAAGAGCTCCCTTGTTCTCTGCCAGCGCGGCCACGAGGTGAAAGCCCGGTACATGGTCCTTCCTGCTTGCACCATGCAGCAAGGATTCAACACTTGACAGCGATTGCCCAATCTCGAATCCCGCGGCAGATGTTCCGGGTACAAGTGGGGCGTGGAGATCAAGCATTTGCACGTATCAGACCGTTTGAGAGCGACCATTGTGCGACCGCTACCCACCCACGGCAGAAGACGTCAACATGACTTCTCGGGACGCTTACCCCGCTGCGAAAGGGAGCTCAGCCAAGAGTAGCCGTTCGCGCTGGCGGCAAACTCGGCCATGATGGTCCCTGGAATTGATCCGCGGTCTCTGGAGCCGAGCCCAACAGGAGCAACGATGAATGATCGCAAGAGCGAAGTGACGATAGATCTGAGCGACGTAGCCAGTCCACTCGAACTCCAGCAACGGCTCTCGAGATCTCTCGAGTTTCCGGACTGGTACGGTAAGAACTGGGACGCTTTCTGGGACGCCATCACCGGCTTGGTGGACATGCCGCATCAGCTACGACTGCTCGGATGGCAGACTCTCAAAGACCGCCTGCCGCTCGATGCCGAGCTGCTCCGGGCATGTCTCGAGAAGATGCAGAAGGAGCTGCCCGGCTCGGCTTCGACCGTGGTCTACGACATCGAACGCGATACCCTCCCCGATGCGGTTCGGTCGAGCGGTCGAGTGGAAGGTTTTTAATGCCAGTCCTCCCCCAAGGGGTTCCGGGCAACGATCCACCCGGCGTTGTGGACGCAAGCTTCGATCGCTACAGCGGTGGCGAATTCGTCGGCAAGAAGCACATATTGCGGTCGATCCCGGCCGCGCTGGAGCGGGTGCTCCCGGACTTCCGCTACATGAGCAGCATGGCCCAGTACCGACGGCCATTTGAAGGTGGAACCAGCTACATCATCCTCGGCGTTTCCAAGATGGTCCTGACCCTCGAGTTCGGCACGAACATCGATGCAGTGGAGGACATCAGGAAGCACCTTTTTTCATGCACTCAGGTCAAGAACAGCCCCAACACCATATGGCTGAGAACCGGGAGCATGGGACTGGACAGCACGCGATGGCGACAACCTGAACACGCGATCTGGCCCATCACGGGTTCCGAAGGCTTGCAGCTCGCTGGGCCGGAGATCGCTGCTGTCGTCGAAGACATTGTTCTGCCGTACCTTGCGCGTCACGAGCACCCCGAACATGTTCGAGAGACGCTTCTGAATCATCCGGGCAATGCATCTGGCGCCCACCTCTACCGGGCAGTGTCATTCGCCATCGACGTGCTTCGCGGAAGAATGGATTGGCTCGAGGATGACTTTGCGCACTACAGAGCATTGCTTCCCACCCACGGTGCGGAAGCGCACTCCGCCCTCGAAGAACTCTACAACCTCGCGAAAGAGGCGATACGGGTACGCGGCTGACGCTCCTGCGTTGTTAGACGCGATGAAGGCCTGCCTTCATGGAACCACATCCATTGACCTTCAGACCATCTTGTGACTTCGCATCGAGTTTGCATTCCGCCACCTTTTCCGCCTTGTAGGTCTCTACCGTAGATGCCCCTCTCCCCCAACGATCCACTCACTGCTGGGACAACGCTTGCAGCGAGGCGCTGTTCTGCGGCTCGAGCAGGGCTGGCTTGCCAATCAGCCAAGGCAGGCCAACTCATGAGCTCGGCTATGGGATACGAATTCCAGGGGCAAGGTCATCGAGCGGCCCTTCGGCTGGGTTTTCGTCTACACCGAGAAACTGGCAATATCGTGTATGCGCTCCGAGGGCAACGCACCGTTGATCGTCCATCGCCACTCAGGCGAGGTACTGCATACCAGCACCGCACCGCTCCTCGGCTACTACGTTGCTGAGTACGAAGCGCGCCAAGGGCCGTAGCCTGCAGCACCGCGGAGCGGATTGGCGGATTGCAAATCCGTCCAGGCGAATCCACCCGACACTGGTGGCCCGAGACCGCAACCCACATGGAAGCCAGTTTTCGATGGTGACAATTCAACAACATGGACCCGCGGGCGAGCTATTCGACCTGTCGGCTTTCTTCGCAGACATCGAGAGACTGTGTATGCCGGAGGCTTGGCACATCTGCGTGGATTGGTGCATGGGGCCAAGAGCCGAAGAGATCGAAACGGCGTCTTCTCAAGGCCTTTCCCTGTCCCATGCCGAGTTCCGAAGCCTGTATTGCGACATCTACCAAACCGTGGATGGGGAATTCGTTGGTTTGAGAGACGGCAAGCCGATCTTCGAGCTTGTGGCAGTGGATTCCTCATACTGGGAGATCACAGGACCGCAGGAGTTCGAGTCGTACATGCTCCAAACCTACGGGGCGTTTCGACCAAGCAGGTAGTCCGGGGCCAAGCGCCGGACACTGGTCTGGCGATGCGACTCCTTCCGGCCGCAGCGATGGCTCGGTGCGTTGCCGAGCGAGGCCCGCTTACCTTCAAGCCACTCTTGCAATTTCGCCCCGAGTTTGCATTCGGCCACCTTCTCCGCGCTGTAAATCTCTACAGTAAATGCCCTTCTCCCCCAACGACCCGCTATGTGGGCAAGGAAGGCAGCACACACGACACGCTGAACGGATGGATGAACGAATCAACCGCTTCGCCTCGCGGCGGGCCGTCGATGCATCGGGCATCGCGGCGAACGTGGGGCACAAAAGGCGACGGCCAAGGTGCTGACACACCCTGGCCGTCTAACCACATGACGTGCACAACTTTGGAAAGAGAGCACACCAAATGGCTAGACGGATTATGGCCCGGCGTCGCACGCCGGTATCTCGCAGCGCGGCAGCACCCGCCTACACCGGACCGGGGCCGAAGGATCTTCTGGAGAACAAGTTGGAGCAGTTGAACTCGCTGCTTTGGTCCTGCCATGGAAGTGGGAATCGGTGGCGTGAAGATGCAGAGGGAGCGCATCTCAACAATGTGATCTGGTTGGCCTATGAGCTGGCCCGGGAAGCGAGGGAGTTGTTTCAACGATCGGAAACCTGATCACGTTGCAACGATGGGTGCAGGCGGCTGTCTGGTTGGAGCCGGCTGCAGCCGACGCACCATCAGCGGCCCGAAGCGAAGTTCACTCCTTGAACGGCATGGGCCAGTGCTCCAGCCCTTCCTTTCCGTACTCTCGAAGGTACTCATCCTCATCTGCTGCGAGCTCTTCCAAAACTCGACGCGAATCCTCCGTCCCGATTCGGGCCAGCGCATAGGCACATTTCCGTTGAAACGCGTGAAGGTTATGCCAGCGAACCAGTTCCGGAAAAGGCATATGGACCGCCTTTGCGATGGCGGGCACTGCAGCCGAGTCACCGATGAGCCCTAGCTCAAACACAATATCCTCGTGCCGGTCGTGCCCCTCCTCGACCAGCAGACGTATCAAGAGCGCCGATCGTGTCGAACCGTCCTCCTGGCAAGCGTCCAGTTCTTCCAGAAGGGCGGAAATCTCATTCAAAGGTTCCGCTCGCAAGGCCGGCGCTCCTTTCAGTCACTTCGTGAGTCCAAACAACCATTCGGCCCAACCGAATCTCGTTGACGACCATCCAACTCTGGCCGGCAGCCGCACGTATCCTCAGCCGCCAACGTCGAACACTTCTTGCTCTTCGACTTCCGACAAATTTTTCCTGTCTAAGCTCGTTAAAGAAGAGTTGGAAAAAGAAAAAAATCTCGAAGCACGACACCGAGCAGTCACTTTGAAGTATCTGCTTGAATTCGACGCATTGATTCATTCAGGACCCCCGAAGGTGGCTGCCGATGATAGATGCGGAGGTTGCCTCGTTCGGCGTCAATGAGCGCACCCACCATGACCCCGGCGATCGCTCCACCTGCAACAGATGAAGGAGTGGCGGCAGGCGAATTCAAGGCCAACTGAGTTCCGATAAGTCCTGGATCTGGCGGGGCTGAATTCTGAGTGATCCCGTTCCTGAGCTTTAGCTGCGCTCCCTGATACACGTAAAACTGCATTTCAGGGCTTCCCGCCTTAGAGACAAAAATTCCGCACGGCTGCTCGAAGATCTTTCCAAGCGCGATGCGTTGATCATCCGCAGAAACCGCGATGGCTTCGTAGCTGAAGCACCCTGGCGGCCCTTTGAAGTAGGTTCCCTCTGCGCTTTCGTATTCGGCGACGTAGCTTCCCGAAGCAATCGTTCCTCGAAATGTGAGGGGGCGGAACGGGGCCTCTTGGTATGTCCACTCCGCAGGCTTCGTCAGAAGCATCTCGTTCGGAGAGCTGGGTCTACGCAGAGAAGCGGGGTTGACTCCGGTGCATGCGGCCACCAGACCTGCCAGACATATTGAAAAGATGAGATGTAGTCCCGTTCGAGACCGGTGGAGCTTCGCCAGCATTACGGTTTTCCTATCGCTTCTTCGAAGCTCCAAGTAGATCAGAAAGAGCTGTTCCTCACGACATTCTGTCTTCATGCATCAGAAATGCGTCACGCCTTTTTCCGTCGTTGATCACGAGGCCATCGACCATTTCTTGCCGCTGGCGACTGATGCTGATTCGTCGGTGCGCAACCCACGTCACCGTCCACCCACCCCCTCCACCACCCTCTCCCTCACCCACCGATGCCCCGCATCCCGATGCTTCCTCTCATGCCAAAGCATCGCCATCTCATACCCAGGCACCTCCAGTGGCGCCTCCACCACGCGTAGCCCCGCGGCCCCGCGCGCCAGCCGCTCGGGCAGCATCGCGACCATGTCGGTGGTCTGCAGTACCGAGATCATGAAAAGGAAGTGCGGCACCGAGAGCGCCACGCGCCGCGTGAGGCCCTTCTCGGCCAGCGCTTCGTCGGTGGGCCCGCTGAAGCCGCCGCCGCCGAGCGACACCACGACGTGCTCGAGCGCGCAGAACTGCGCGAGGGTTGGGCGACGCTTCAGCCGCGGATGGCCGGCGCGGCCGGCGAGCACATAGCGTTCGTGGAACAGCACGCGCCGGTGCAGGCCCGGCGGCGCTCCTACGCTGGTGTGAAAGAACAGGTCGACCTCGCCCTGCTCCAGCTGCCGCGCCATGCGCAGCGGCACGGCCTCGACCACGGCCAGACGGGTGTGGGGGGCGGCGGCGCGGATGGCGGCGAGCGCGGGCAACAGGATGGCCGACTCGGCATAGTCGGCGGCGGCCACGCGCCAGGTGGTGGTGGCCTCGGCGGGGTCGAAGGGCTTGCTGGGCGCGACGGCGCGGCCCAGCGATTCGAGGGCCTCGCGCAGCGGCTCGCGCAACTCGTCGGCGCGCGCGGTGGGCCGCATGCCGCGCTGGGCGGGCACGAGCAGCGGGTCCTTGAACACCTCGCGCAGCTTGGCGAGCTGCACGCTCACCGAAGGCTGCGACAGGTTCAGTCGCTCGGCCGCGCGGGTGACGTTGCGCTCGGCCAGCAGGGTGTCGAGGGTGAGCAGCAGGTTGAGGTCGAGGCGGCTCAAATTGTTCATGGCAATTCCTGGAATTCGAACTATTCATTTCCAATATATCGCCACGCTGCCTAACCTGCGGTCATCGCTCCTCTTCCTTTCTTCCGACCTCAGGTGAATCCATGAACGTACTCCTCGTGCTCGCGCATCCCGAACCCGCCTCGCTCAACGGCTCGCTGCATCGCTTCATGCGCGAACGGCTCGAGGCGCAGGGTCATTCGGTGCGCACTTCCGATCTCTATGCGATGCGCTGGAAGCCGACGCTCGAAGCGGCGGACTTTCCGGCACGCGACGCGGCCGCCCCCTTCGACCCCGCGCTCGATTCGCTGCGCGCCTTCGAAACCGGCAAGCAGGCGGCCGACATCGAGGCCGAGCAGCAGAAGCTGCTGTGGGCCGACGCGGTGATCCTGCAGTTTCCGCTCTGGTGGTATTCGATGCCGGCGATCCTCAAGGGCTGGATCGAGCGCATCTATGCCTATGGCTTCGCCTACGGGGTGGGCGAGCATTCCGACAGCCACTGGGGCGACCGCTTCGGCGAAGGCTCGATGGCGGGCAAGCGCGCGATGGTGGTCACCACGACGGGCGGCTGGGCCTCGCACTACGCCCCGCGCGGCATCAACGGGCCGATGGACGACCTGCTGTTCCCGATCCACCACGGGATCCTCTACTACCCGGGCTTCGAGGTGCTGCCGCCCTACGTGGTGCATCGCACGGGCAAGGTCGACGCGGCGGCCTATGCGCGCATCGAGCAGGAACTGGGGGCGAGGATGGACACGCTGTTCAGCACGGCGCCGATCCCGTTTCGCCGCCAGAACCATGGCGACTACGAGATTCCCGCCCTCACCCTGCGGCCCGACATCGCGCCGGGCCGCTCGGGCTTCGGGGTGCACCAGGCACCGGCCGAAACCCAGGCTGCCGCCGAGGCTTAGGGCAGCACGGGGGTCGCAGCCGCTGCGGCGATCGCCGCGTCGGCATCCACGCGCAGCATGAAGCGCCGGGCGACGAGGTCGTTGGCGGCGGCGGTCACGGCCGACACGTAGCCCGCCTGGTCGGTGTAGCGCTCCTGCAGCGACAGGCGCGGATCGCCGCTGCCGGTGCGCGCGGCCGTGGTCCTGGCGAACGGGAAGTACGCGCCGAACAGGCCGGCCTGGTCGATGGTGGCGGGCTTGCTGGTGTAGTTCCAGCCGGTGTTGGTGCCCAGGGGCACGGCCACGTCGAGGCTGCGGATGCCGGCGATGTCGTTGCCGTCGACATCGACCTGCGGCACGAGGATGGCGTAGTCGCGGCCCAGGTAGGCCGGCGGCACCTGGTTGGGGATGCCGCTCTCGTCCTGCGGACGGTAGCTCGGGCCCCAGTCGAGCAGCGAGAAGGTGTTGACCAGGCCGGTGTAGCCCACGCCCGGAATGGCCGGGAACTTCACCTGGTGCGGCCGCACCAGGGTGCTGTCGGCGAGCTTGGGCACCTGGCTGTCGGGCGGGTTGGTGCCCTTCACGACCCAGTCCTCGAGGTTCTGGTAGAGCGCGCGCACCACCGGGATCACGCCGGCATTGCCGTTGGTGGCGTAGAGCGCGCCGGCCGCGCTGCCGGGCATCGATGGCAGGCCCAGCAGGTGATGGCTGCTGGCGTAGTAGTACACGCGCGCATTGGCGGGCTGCGCGAGGTCGGTGGTGCCCCAGGCGTCGGTCAGGAGCGGCGAGCCCTGCAGCACGTAGAACTCGGTGCCGCTGAAGCCGATGAAGAGCTTGGGGCAGGTGCCGGTGGCTTCGCAGCGCGACAGGATGCCGCCGCGGCGCTGGGCCACGTCGTCGACGTAGTCCTTCGACAGGCCGCGCGTGCCGGCCTGGCCGAAGGCGGTGTGGTCGCTGCGCACGCCACCGCCGCCGCCCGGAATGGCGAAGCGGGTGTTGATGTTGGTCTGGCGCGCGGCGATCTGCGCGAACACGCCGTCGAACACCTTGCGGCCCGCGCGGTCCTCGTTGAAGCCGAGATGAACGAAGGTCTTCATGAAGTTGCCGCACTGCGACACGCCCGATGCAATGGTGTTGCGGATGGCGCTGGCCACGGGGTTGGCGGTGCCGGCGGCATCGCTGGCCTCGTGGTGGAAGAAGGCGATCATGTCGCGCAGCGCCGCGAGGCCCAGGCCCATGACCTTGGGGTCCTTGGCGACGTAGACGAGCTCGTACATGTAGGCCGGGTCCCAGCCGGCCTTGAGGCACACGCTGGTCTCGTCGGGCGTGCCCGGGAACGGGTTGCCGGCAGCGCACTTGGCGAACTTCCATTCGCTGGCCGGGATGAGCTGGCGCGCGTCTTCCTCGTTGATGCGGCGCGTGAGCACGTAGCCCGGCTTGGTGTTGTCGAGGCTGGCGGTGGCGTAGGCCTGCATCGCGGCATTGAACGGGCCGCCGGGCAGCGGCAGCGAATCGCCGGTGGCCACGGTGGGCAGCAGCTCGGCGCGGTACGGGCCGGTGATGGTGCTGCCATCAGGGTTCTTCGCCACGGGCACGGTCAGCGTGACCTTGCCGGCCGCGGCGGGCACGTCGCCCTGCCAGGCGGCCGTGAGGAACACGTAGCCGCGCGAGGCGAAGTAGGGATCGAGGTTGACGATGTTGCCGCGGTTGGGCGCGTCGTAGCGCAGCACGCCGCTGGCCTTGCTCATGTCCTTGGGCTTGAAGAGCACGAACTCGGACTTGTACTCGACCTTGCCGTTGGCATTGGTCGGCGCGAGCGCGAGGTCCTGGATGATGGCGTTGTGCGTGTCCTTCGGGTCGACCTCGCCGGTGAAGGTGCCGGTGATCTTCTCGTAGGCGCCGGCGCTGCCGAAGCTGCCGGGCACGTCCTCGGTCCTGGCGATCGAGAGCGTGTACTTGGGCGCGCTGGCCGCGGGCGGTGGGTTGCTGGCGGGCGGGTTGCTGGCGGGCGGGGGCAGCAGCAGGCCGCCGCCGCCTCCACCGCTGCCGCCGCAGGCGGTCAGGAAAAGCGCGGCCGTGACCGCGCTGGCAGCCGCGAGGCTCCATCGATTCATGTCTGTCTCCTGTGGTTGTGATGTATCGGCGCCGGGCGCCTGTGTGCGGCACGATGCGCGCCGCCGCCGCGCGGCCGGCAAGCCGGTCGGCGGGTGTCGTGGAGCCGGGGAAGAAAACCCCGGCCCTGGAACTCGTTTACTCGGCCTCGATGCCGGCCGCCTTCACGATGCGGCCCCACTTCTGCGATTCACCGGCCTGGAACTTCGCCAGTTCCTCGGGCGAGGTGGTGAAGACCTCGGTGCCGCTCGGCTCGTAGAAGGTGGTTTTCGCGCTGTCGCTCTTCGCGGCCTTCACCAGCAGTTCGTTGAGGCGCTTGACCACGGCCGGCGGGGTCTTCGCGGGCGCGTAGGCGGCGAACCAGTAGCCCATCTCGTAGCCCTTGACGCCGGCCTCGGCGATGGTGGGCACGTCGGGCGCGAGCGGCGAGCGGCTGGCGCTCGACATGCCGAGCGCGCGCAGCTTGCCGCCCTTGACCTGCGGCAGGCCGGTGGCGGTGTCGGTGATCATCATGTCGATCTGGCCGCCGAGCAGGTCGGTCACGGCCAGGGTGTTGCTCTTGTAGGGCACGTGCAGCAGCTTGATGTCGGCCATCTGCTGCAGCAACTCGCCGGCCATGCGGCTCGACGAACTGCCGCTGCCGAAGCTCAGCTTGCCCGGCTCCTTCTTCGCGAGCGCGATGAAGTCGGCCACGCTCTTCACGTTCGAGGACGGGTTCACCACCATGATCTGCCCGCCCTTGCCCAGGCCGGCGACGGGCGCGAAGTCCTTCACCGGGTCGTAGGGCAGCTTCTTGTAGAGATGCTCGTTGGCCGCGTGCGTGGTGTTGGTGGTGATGAGCACGGTGTAGCCGTCGGCCGGCGCCTTGGCGACGAACTGCGAGGCGATGAAGCCGCTGGCGCCGGCACGGTTGTCGATGACGACGGCCTGTTTGGTCTCGGCCGTGATGACGTTGCCGAGGGCACGCGCGATCTGGTCGGTGGCGGTGCCGGCCGCGAAGGGCACGACGAAGGTGATCGGCTTCTCGGGGAAGGACTGCGCCTGGCCCAGCAGCGGGGCCAGGGCCAGCGCGGCGCCGAGCAGGGTGAGGGAACGTCGGTTCATGGTCTTGTTGTCTCCGGGATCGATGGTTGGAAATTCGGTGAAGGGTTGCTTCGGCGCTCAGGGGCCGGCCAGATGGTGCGCAAGCTCGCTCGGCACGCGCACGGGCATGTCGAGCAGCAGGAACGAGAGCGCCTTGCCGTGGGTGTCGAGGTTGAGCGCATCGTTGACGCCGCCGTCGAGCACGGCGTCGAGCACGAAGTTCATGGCGTGCAGCTTCGGCAGCAGGAAGCGCTGCACCTGCGAGGGCGCGCGGTGGCGGAACTGCTCGGCCACGCGCTCGGGCGTGAGCTGCTCGGCGAGCACGGGATAGAGCGCGGGATGCCAGGCGATGACGCTGATGTTCGAGCGATCGCCCTTGTCGCCGGTGCGGCCGTGGGCGGCGCGGTAAAGAGGGACTTCGAGGTTCATGGCTTGGCTCCTTCCCCCTCTGGGGGAAGGTCGGGATGGGGGCAGCGGGCGGTGGAGAGGCAACGGCGGTCGCGAAGGCCCGGTGCCCCCACCCCGGCCCTCCCCCAGAGGGGGAGGGAGAAAGACACGGGCTTGCTCATGCGCCCTCTCCTTCATCGAGCAGCTCGAAGCGCACCGGCACCGCCTCGCGCGGCAGCAGGCACGAGATGGTGTTGAGCCGCGGCGTGAGCGCGGTGCGCACGCCGCCGCCGCCCGCGGGCCCGCAGGTGTAGAGGGCCGTGACCTCGCGTGCCAGCCGCTCGGCCTGCGCGCGCTCGGCATGGGTGGCGGCCACGCGCAGCCGCACGTCGCGCAATCCGCTGTCGGGCGTGGCCGCGAGCGCCTGGCCGGCGTCGTCGCCGAAGATGCTCAGCGCGCCGATCAGGTCCACGCGCAGCGCGAGCCCCTCGAGCCGTTCGCGCAGCACCTGCGCCGCGAGCCGTGCCCGTGCCTCGGCACGCGGGCCGGCATAGGAGATCTCGCCCTCGGCGAGCCAGCCGCCCTCGTGGCAGACGTTGACCTTGTAGTGCGCGGGCCGCGCATGGCCGCGCACGCCCGAGAATGCCACGCGGTCGGGCCCGGGCAGCGCATGCACCTCGGCCTCGGCGATGTCGGCCACCACGTCGGGCGTGAGGTAGGCGGCGGGGTCGTGCACCTCGTAGAGCAGCTGCTCCTTCACCGTGGCCTCGCTCACGAGGCCACCGGTGCCGTCGGCCTTGCCGATGGTGCAGTGGCCATCGGCATCGATCTCGGCAATGGGAAAGCCCACGGCCGCGAGGCCCGGCACGTCCTTGTAGCCGGGGTCGGCGAAATAGCCGCCGCAGACCTGCGCGCCGCATTCGAGCAGGTGCCCGGCCATGGTCGCGCGGCCGAGCCGGTGCCAGTCGTCGGCGCGCCAGCCGAAGTGCGACAGCACGGGGCCGACGGTCAGCGAGGGATCGGCCACGCGGCCGCACACCACCACCTGCGCGCCCGCGTCGAGTGCGGCGGCGATCGGCTCGGCGCCGATGTAGGCATTGGCGCTGACCACCTGCAGCCCGTCCATCGCGGCGCCGAGCGCCTCGCGCAGCAGCGCGCGGTGGGCCGGGCCCGAGAGGTCGTCGCCCTCCACCACCGCGATGCGCGGCACCGGCGCGCCGAGCTCGCGGGCCATGCGCGCGATGTGGCGCGCGGCGGCGCGCGGGTTGGCGGCGCCGAAGTTGCTGACGATGCGGATGCCGTGGGCGAGGCAGCGCGCGAGCACGGGGCGCAGCATGGCGTCGAGCAGCGGTTCGTAGCCGGCCTCGGGGTCGGCACGGCGGCGCAGCTGGGCCAGCGCGAGGGTGCGCTCGGCCAGCGTCTCGAAGATCAGGAAGGCGCGCTGCCCGGCGGGGCCGTGGCGCAGGCGCGCGATCAGGGTGTCGACCACCGGTCCGGCGGCGTCGGTGCGGTCGCCGGAGAAACCGGCGGCGCATCCGATCAGGAGGGGCGGCGATGCGGGGGAGTCCATGGCCGGCGACTGTAGGCACCCGTACCTGATCCGTAAAATCGAAAGTTCAGATCGATTGATCTGGATTTCGAATAACAACGGCCGAGCCCCGGAGACAAGCGATGAGCACCAGCAGCGCCACCGCGCGCAAGACACCCGATCTCTCGACCCGCCAGTTGCGCGCCTTCCTCGCGCTGGCCGAGCTGCGCAGCTTCACGCGCGCGGCGCAGGCCAGCCACCTGTCGCAACCGGCCTTCAGCGCGCTGATCCGCACGCTCGAGGACGCGGTGGGCACGCGGCTGTTCGACCGCGACACGCGCAGCGTGCAGCTCACGCCCGAGGGGCGGCTGTTCGAGGGCTCGGCGCGCCGGCTGCTCGACGACATGGGCGGCGCCATGGCCGACCTGGCCGACCACGTGGAGCGCCGCAAGGGCCGGGTGCGCGTGGCCGCCCTGCCCTCGCTGGCCGCGGGCTGGCTGCCGAGCGTGTTCGCCGAGTTCATGCAGGCCTGGCCCGGCATCCGCATCGATCTCGACGATGCGCTGTCCGACGCCTGCATCGCGCTGGTGCGCAGCGGCCAGGCCGACTTTGCGCTCGCGGCCTCGGGCGCGGGCGAGGCGGCCTACAGCGACCTGCGCGGCCAGCGGCTGTGCGCCGACCGCTTCCACCTGGTGTGCCGCACCGACCATCCGCTCGCGCGCGAGACCCGGCTCACGGCCAAGAAGCTCGCGCCCTGGCCCTTCATCCAGATGGCGCGCAACAGCAGCGTGCGGCAGGCGCTCGACGTGGCGCTGCATCCGCTGCGGCTCAACGCGGTGTTCGAGGTCGAGCACCTGGCCACGGTGATGGGGCTGGTCGAGGCCGGGCTCGGCATCAGCGTGGTGCCGGCGCTCACGCTGTTCCACTTCCGGCGCGAGACGCTGGTGACGCGGCCGCTGCCGCTGCCCGCGCTCACGCGCACGGTCTACCTGGTGCAGCGCAGCGAGGGCAGCCTGTCGGTGGCGGCGCAGACGCTGCACGACCTGATCGTGGCGCGGCTGGGCAAGCTCAAGCTCGACGACTTCTGATCAGCCCTCGCCGCCGGCCGCCCTGGCCGCCGCGGCCACCATCTCGCGCAGCCAGGCATGCGCGGCGTCGTGGTCGTTGCGCCCGTGCCAGACCGCGCGCGTGACCACGGTGGCGGCGCGGTACGGCGGCTGGCGCTGCAGCAGTTCGCCGGCGCGCGCGAGGTAGGCGCCGAGCGAGGCCGGCACGATCGACAGCATGTCGCTCTCGCGCAGCAGCGCGGGAATGGCCAGCGAATGCGGCACGGTCACGCGCAGGCGCGGCGCCTGGCCGATCGCGGCCAGGGCCTCGGCGAGCGCGGAGCGGTCGAACATCTCGGACTGGCGCGCGAGGCCGCGCTCGAGGATGAAGCCGTCGACGGCGCCCTCCTCCTGCCCGCCGAGCGAGGTGGTGACCAGCGCGTACTTCGCGAGGTCGCGCACCGCGAGCTTGCGCCTGGCCGCCGGATGGCCCTTTCGCATCAGGATCACCTCGCCCTGCGACAGCAGCGTGCGCGCATTGAGCCGCGCCGGCACCTGCGAGAAGGTGCCGATCGCGAGGTCGATGCGGCCCAGGTCGATCTGCTCGGCGAGGTCGAGCCGGGTCGACGGCCGGATCACCAGGTCGACCCCGGGCGCGGCCTGCTGCAGCGCGCGCGTGAGGCCGGCGACGATGACCGCCGTGATGTGGTCGTTGGCCGCGATCGTGAAGCGGCGCGACGACAGCGCGGGCTCGAAGGGCTCGACGCCGAGCGTGGCCTCGATGCGGCGCAGCGCATCGCGCAGCGCGGGCGCCATCGCGCTCGCGCGGCCGGTGGGCTGCATGCCCTTGCCGGTGCGCACGAACAGTTCGTCGCCCACCAGCTCGCGCAGCCGCGTGAGCGCATGGCTCACGGCCGACTGGCTGAGGTTGAGCCGGCGGCCGGCCAGGATCAGATTGCGGTCCTCGAAGACCGCGTCGAAGACCTTCAGCAGGTTGAGGTCCATGCGTCCGATGCTCATGGCGCGCTTCTTCGTGAGTTGAATGCCGTGCATTTTGCGCTTGCAAAAGCGCCAGTTCCATTCAATTCGGGGCCGGCCGATCATTCAGCCACTTCACACCACGAGGCCCGCCATGAACGCACTCACACGCCGCCGCTTCACGCAGGCCGCGCTCGCCCTTCCGGCCGCCGGCTGGCTGCCGCGCGCCTTCGCGCAGTCGCAGGGCAGCCCGGGCAAGCTGCTGGTCGGCTACCCGGCCGGCGGCACGCTCGACACCACGGCGCGGCAGCTCGCCGAGGCCTGGCGCAAGCAGGGCCGGCACTACATCGTCGACAACCGCGCAGGCGCGGCCGGGCGCATCGCGAGTGGCCAGCTCAAGCGCGAGAAGCCCGATGCGAGCGTGCTGCTGTGCACGCAGGCCTCGGCGCTCACGATCTACCCGCATGTCTACAGCAAGCTGGCCTACGACCCGGCCACCGACTTCGTGCCGGTCTCGCCGCTGGTGATCGCGACCTGCGCGCTCGCGGTGAGCGCAGCGGTGCCGGCCTCGGTGAAGACACTGCAGGACTACGTGGCGTGGGTGCGCGCCACGCCCACGGGTGCCAGCTACGCCTCGCCGGCCGCGGGATCGGTGGCGCACTTCCTCGGCTGGCAGCTGTCGGAGGCCGGCGGGCTCAAGCTGCAGCACGTGGGCTACCGCGGCTCGGCGCCGGCGATGCAGGACCTGCTGGGCGGCCAGATCCCGGCCTACCTCGGCTTCGTGGCCGACTTCCTGCCCTACCTGCAGCAGGGCAAGCTGCGCATCCTCGCCGTGAGCGGCGAGCAGCGCTCGCGCTTCATGCCGGCCGTGCCCACCTTCGCCGAGCAGGGCTTCGCGCAGATCCGCGGCGCCGAGAACTACGGCGTGTTCGCGCCGCCCGGCACGCCCGAGGCCGGCGTGCGCGCGCTGCACGAGGCGATGGTCGTGGCCAGCAAGGACCCGGGCCTGCGCGCGGCCTTCGACCAGGTCGGGCTCGAGGTCCACACGCTGGCGCCCGACGACTACGCACGCCAGATCCGGCGCGAGCGCGAAGCCTGGGGACCCGTGGTGCGGGCCTCGGGCTTCCGCTCGGATGAATGAACCCTCCAACCCCACGAGCAAAGACATGAGCACGACACACACCGACCGCGAGGCACTGATCGAGCGAAGCCTTCCCTTCCTCGAGGAGATCAAGGACATGACCACGGGCACCGAGGTCGAGCAGTGGCTCAACCGCACCCATGGCCCCGACAGCGCGCTCTACCGGTCGCTCGCGCGGCTGGTGAGGCAAGGCGTGCGCGACGGCTGGGCCGCCAATGTCGAGCTCGACGGCCCGGTCTACCGCCGCAGTCGCATCGCCGAGCCCTCGGAGCGCACCTTGGGCTTCAGCATCACGGCCGTCTACATGGACAGCACCGGCAACACGCAGGGCAACCCCGGCCACGCCTACCGCGGCCAGTACCACGCCCATCCCTACGGCGAGTTCAACATGGTGGTGCCGCTCGACGACGGCGCCGCGCTCAACGGACCCAACGGCTGGTGCGAAGCCGGCTGGACCGCGCCCGCGCCGGGCAGCCACCACTACCCCGAGGCGCGCGGCGGCGCGGTGATCGCGCTGTTCTTCCTGCCGGCGGGGCGCATCGCCTACCACCCGGCGCCACGGGACTGAGCGATGCAGCGGGCCGACGCTCCCACCGCCAGCGCACGCCATGTCGACGCGGTGCTGCGCGCGCGCCGCTCGGTGCGCGCCTATTCGCCACGGCCGCTGCCGCAGGCGCTGGTGCGCGAGATCCTGCAGGTGGCGGCCACGGCGCCGAGCAATTCGAACACCCAGCCCTGGCGCGTGCACGTGCTCGCCGGCGCGCCGCTGAAGGCACTCGGCGATGCGCTCGACGCGGCCTTCGTGGCGGGCGATTTCGAGGCGCCCGCGCACTTTCCCGATCCGCTGCCCGGCCCCTTCTGCGATCACCAGTCGGCCTTCGCGGCGTGCTACTACGGCGCGCTGGGCATCGACCGCGCGGACGCCGCGGCCCGCGCGCGGCAGACGCGGCGCAACTACGGCTTCTTCGGCGCGCCGGTCGGGCTGATCTTCGGCATCGATGCGCGGCTCGCGCGCCACAGCTGGCTCGACCTTGGCCTGTTCGTGCAGAACGTGATGATCGCGGCCAAGGCGCGCGGCATCGACACCTGCCCGCAGGTCTCGTTCGCGCCCTTCCATGCGCTGATCGCCGCGCGGCTGGGCATGCCTCCCGAGGAGGTCACGGCCTGCGGCATGTCGATGGGCTGGGGCGATCCGTCGGCCGAGGTCAACCGGATGGCGATGCCGCGGCGCGCGGTCGAGGACTTCGCGCGCTTCGAGGGATTCGACGAAGCCTCGACCAGTTGAGACAAGCCGAACCGCCCACCGCTGGCCACAATGAAGCCCCCACCCGTGGAGGCCGCATCGATGGCACAGGCGCATGCAGCATGACGAACAGAAGGCGCTGATCCGGCGCGCGCTGGCATTGATCGCCAGCGGCGGCAGCGAGCGCGGCGAACCCTCGCTGAGCCCGGTGTCGCGCTACCTCGACCCCGAGCGCCATGCGCGCGAGGTCGAGCGCATCTTCCGCCGCCATCCGCTGGCGCTGTGCCCCTCGGCCGCGCTCGCGCGGCCCGGCGACACGCTGGCCATCGACGCGGCCGGCATGCCGCTGCTGCTGGTGCGCACGCGCGAGGGCGAGCTGCGCGGCTTCGTCAACGCCTGTCGCCATCGCGGCGCGCGGCTGCGGCCGGCCGGCGCGTCGAACCAGCGCGTGTTCGTGTGCCCGTACCACAGCTGGACCTACGGGCTCGACGGCAGCCTGCGCGGGCGGCCCGGCGAGGCCGACTTTCCGCATGCGCCGGCCGCCGACTGCCAGCTCGCGCGCGTGCCGGTGGCCGAGGCGCTGGGCTTCGTCTGGGCGATTCCGCGCGTGGCCGATGGCGAGGACGATGCGCGCATCGACATGCAAGGCTGGCTCGGCCGCTTCGGCGCCGACCTGCGCCACTGGGGCTACGACCGCTGGGTGCCGTTCGACCAGCGCGAGTTCGCGAACGCCGCCAACTGGAAGATCCCGTTCGAGGCCAACCTCGAGACCTACCACTTCCAGTACGCGCACCGCGACAGCATCGCGCAGATGTTCCACGACAACCTGCTGATCGCCGACCACGAGGGCGCGCACCAGCGCCTCTTCCTGCCCAAGCGCGGCATCGAGCGGCTGAGCGAGCTGCCCGAGGACCAGTGGCAGCTCGGGCCGCATTCGAACGTCATCTACTACTTCTTTCCGGCCACCTTCATCCTGCACGAGGGCGACCATGCGAACGCCTTCACCGTGCTGCCCGAGGCCCCCGAGCGCTCGCGCGTGATCGCGACCATGCTGATCCCCGAGCCGCCCGCGAACGAGAAGGCGCAGCGGCACTGGCGCCGCAACCTCGACTCGTACTGGGGCGCGCTGGCCGAGGACTTCGCGCTCGGCGTGTCGGTGCAGTCCACGCTCGCGAGCGGCGCGCAGTCCTCGCTGTACCTCGGCGCGACCGAGTGCTGCTCGGCGAAGTTCCACGCGGACGTGGAAGCGGCGATCGCCTGAGACAACCCCTCGGCCATCGTCGCGGCATGGGTCGGCTTGACATGCAGGTATTTGCCTGCATATCATCCGCTCACGCACGAACAACGACGAATGGACGCTGACAAGGTTTTCAAGGCACTGGGCGACCCGACCCGCAGGAAGCTGCTCGATCTGCTGCACGACCACAACGGGCAGACGCTCGGCGAGCTCTGCGAGCACCTGGACATGGCGCGGCAATCGGTCACGCAGCACATCGGGCTGCTCGAGGCGGCCAACCTGGTGACCACGGTCTGGCGCGGCCGCGAGAAGCTGCACTTCATCAACCCGGTGCCGCTGCACGAGGTCTACGAGCGTTGGGTGCGCAAGTTCGAACATCAGCGGCTCACGCTGCTGCACGACCTCAAGAAGGAACTCGAAGGAGAGTGACGATGAAGCCAGAGAAGATCAGCTATGTCTACGTGACCTACATCCGCTCGACGCCCGAGAAGGTGTTCGAGGCCATCACCCGGCCCGAGATCGCGCGGCGCTACTGGGGCCACGAGAACGTCTCCGACTGGAAACCCGGCTCGCCGTGGCAGCACGTACGCGCCAACGACGAGCGCCCGGTCGAGCTGGTGGGCCAGGTGGTCGAGATCGCGCCGCCGACGCGGCTGGTCATCACCTGGGCCGGCGCCTCGCAGGCGGCCGATCCCCAGGCCTACAGCCGCGTGGCCTTCGACATCGTGCCGTACGAGGACATGGTGCGGCTCACCGTCACGCACGACGAGCTCGAGGCCGGCAGCGGCATGGCCAAGGGCATCCAGCAGGGCTGGCCGATCGTGCTGTCGAGCCTCAAGTCGCTGCTCGAGACCGGCGAGGGCATCGACGTCTTCGCGAAGCCCAAGGCGGCCTGAGGCCGCGCACCCGGAGAAACGCCATGACCCAGCCCTACACCGGCGGTTGCGCCTGCGGCGCGATCCGCTACAGCACGCCGCATGCGCCGATCTTCCAGAACCATTGCCAGTGCAGCGACTGCCGGCGGCGCAGCGGCACCGGGCATGGCTCGTACCTGACCTTTCCGGCGCGCGCCGACATGGCGATCACCGGCGCGGCCAGCGAATGGGCGATCGCGGCCGACAGCGGCCAGCAGAAGCGCCATGCCTTCTGCCCGGTCTGCGGCACGCCGCTGTTCGTGCGTTTCTCGGGCATGCCCGAGCTGATCGCGGTGCATGCGGGCAGCCTCGACGAACCCGAACGCTTCGCGCCGCAGGTGCTCACGTACCGCGTGCGCGGGCTGGCGTGGGATGCGCTCGATCCCGCGCTGCAGGCCTTCGAGCGGATGCCGACGGCCTAGCCGAATCAGGCCAGCGCGTCGGGCACGCCCGGCACCGCGGGCTTCACGCTGTCGTCGGCGGGCGGAATCGGAATCATCGTGTCCCCTGCTTCGGCAGCAGCGACCGCCGAAGCCACCGATCCCGCGGCCTCGGCCAGCGCCGCCTGCGCGGTCGGGTTCGGCGTCGGGTCGCCGATCTTGCGCAGCGTGTTGCGGTCGGTGTGCGCAAAGGGCTCGGGCTTGCCGCGCACGTCGAGCAGCGTGGTCTGCTCGTACGACCAGCTGCCGTCGTCGTGGATCGTCACGTCGATGGTGTAGCGCAGGGTCTTGAACGCATGCTCGAGGAAGGGATTGGCGACGATGCCGTTGGTGTCGCCGCCGCGCACGGCCTCGAGGCGGAAGCTGCGCGCATCGGGCGCGGCCTGGCCGGTGGCCATGGCCGTGAGGCCGCGCGGGATCGACAGCGTCTGCACCAGCGCGCCGGTGGCCGGCTCCCAGAGCCAGTAGCCGACCTGGTCGTGGAAGGTCTCGACATCGTCGGGCTTCACGATGCGCAGGTGGTAGCGCAGGCCGTAGAAGATCTGCGGGCCGTTGGTCTGCGCGTCGATCGGCTGGAACTCGGCATGCTCGATGAAGGCCTCGGCCTCGGGGCCGTCCTCCTTCGGGCTCACGTCGTGGCCCATGGTGCCCATCCAGATGCCGGCCAGGCCGGTCAGCGGGCCGAGGTTGGCGAGCGTGTGCGGATCGGGCTCGGGTTCGGTGTAGATGTCCTGCGGAAAATCGGCCATGGGGCACTCCTCTTGTTCGTTGTTCGTGATGCGGTGGGGAAACGGATCGGGGGCCGCCATCATTGGTCGAGCCGGATGCCGACCTTGGCGATGATCGCGCCCCATTTGCGGCCTTCGCTGTCGATGAAGGCCCTGAATTCCTCGGGCGAGCCGCCACCCACGGCCAGCCCCTGGTTGGCGAGCAGCTCGCGCACGGCGGGATCGCGCAGCACGGCGTTGACGTCGGCATTGATGCGGCGCACCACCTCGCCCGGCGTGCCGGCGGGCGCGAACAGGCCGTTCCAGGCCAGCGACTCGAAGCCCGGGTAGCCCGACTCGGCGACCGTCGGCAACTCCTTCATGAGCTCGAAGCGCTGCGCACTGGTGATCGCGATCAGCTTCACGCGCTGGCCCTGGATCAGCGGCAGCAGCGCGGGCGCCACGGTGAACAGCGCCTGCGTGTCGCCCGAGGCCAGCGAGAGCCCGGCCGGCGGCGAACCCGCGTAGGGCACGTGCACCGCCTCGATGTGCGTGACGCTGCGCAGCAGCTCCATCGTGAGGTGCGAGGAACTGCCCGCGCCCACCGAGGCATAGCTGAAGCGGTCGCGCTGCCCCTTCACCCAGGCGATGAACTCGGGCAGCGTGTTCGCCGGGTTGCTGGCCTGCACCGCGAGCACGTTGGGCTGCGAGGTGGTCAGCACGATCGGCAGCAGGTCGCGCGCCGGTGCGTACGGCATGCGCGCGTACATGTAGGGGCCGAAGGCGATCGGGCCATTGAAGCCGATGCCCAGCACATGGCCGTCGGGCGGCGCCTTCGCCACCGCGTCCATGCCGATCAGCCCGCCCGCGCCGGCCTTGGTCTCGACCACCACCGGCTGCTTCCACACGGTGCGCAGGCGGTCGGCCAGGGTGCGCGCAATGAGGTCGAGCGAGCTGCCCGCGGGCGCGGGCACGACGATGCGCACGGGCTTCACGGGCCAGTCCTGGGCCTGCGCGCCCAGCGACAGCGTGCAGGCGCACAGCAGCGCGGCGAGGCGGTGGAGCAAGCGGGCCATGGCAGTCTCAACGCGCGGGCGACGCCGCGTGGAAGCGCTCGCGCGCCTGCCCCAGCAGCTCGACGCAGCGCGCATCGAACTCCGGCGTGTAGCGCACGTCGGGCACCACGATGTTGAAGGCCGCGGGCGCGGCCGGGTCGCCCGAATCGATGGCGATGGCGATGCCCACCACGCCCGGCGTGTGCTCGCCGCGCGAATAGGCGATGCCGCTTTCGCCGACCTCGTCGAGCTGGCGCTTGAGCACCGCGAGCGTGGTGGCGGTGGCGGGCGTCTGGGCCTGCAGCCGCACGTTCTTGAGGTAGGCCTGGCGCCGCGCCGCGGGCATGGCCGCGAGGATCGCCTTGCCGGCCGAGGTCGAGTAGAGCGGGAAGCTGTCGCCCACCGCCATGCGGTAGGACAGCGGCGCGCGCGACTCGGCCACGCAGGCGCGCTCGACCTCGTCGCCGCGCAGCACCGAGAACGAGGTGGCCTCACCCGCGGTGCGCGCGAGCCAGTCGACGATGGGCCGCGCCTGCGCCATCAGCCGTTCGCGCAGGCCGCTGCCGCGCACCAGCTCGAACACGGCCGGGCCCAGCGCATAGGTGCTCTGCGCGCCGTCGAAGCCGAGGAACTCGCGCGCCACCAGGTTGCGCAGCAGGTGCGTGAGGCTGCTCTTGGGAATGCCGAGCGCGATGCCGATCTCGTGATGGGTCAGCGCCCCGCCCTGGCGCGCGAGGAGCTGGAGGATGTCGAGCACCCGGTCCGCCGACTTCACGGCGGCCGATTCGGGGGGCTTGCTGTCTGCTGCGTCCATGGGTGCCTGTGCTGTGAGGTGCGCCGATTCTAGGAAGCGCGCGGCCCGCGTCCCATCGATCGATGCGCCGGGTGTTTGACAGCCGCGACTTGCGTGTTTATATTCTGGAACAGTTCATATACATGAACAAACACCGATTCCAGGCCACCTCGCGTTCAAGCATCGAAACACCTCGCCGTCTTATGCAGCGCCTCTATTTCCACGAGATCCTCGACCCCGTGCGCCAGCCCGGCGCCCACACCCGCTACCTCGAGACCCTGGGCCGCCTGGTGCGCACCGAGGGCAATGCGCGCGGCTCGGCCAGCAACGGCTGCATGGCGGCCTGGGTGCCGGTGTTCCTCACGGGCCGCTGGCCCGAGATCGTGACCTTCTGGGAGATGCAGGGCGGCTGGGAGGGCTTCGGGCGCCACTTCGATGCCACTCCCGACCTGTTCCACGAGCCGCTCGAGCGCTTCTACGGCGAGCGCACGGGCGGCTTCGACCGCGTGCTGGTGGCGGCCGACTACAGCATCGACCGCGCGCGGCTGCTGGCCGAGGGCGTGCGCGCGCCGGTGGTGCTGCAGCAGACCATCGGCCTCGAGGCCGGCGGCGCATCCGACTACCTCGCGCGGCTCGGCGAGGCCGCCGCGCGCATCGAGGGCCCGGGCGCGCCGCGCCTGTTCGGCGCCTACGAGACCGCGCTGCGCAACGGCAGCGAGGCGCTGGTGCTGTGGGCCTTCGACGACTTCGCCGCGCTCGCGGCGTTGCAGGCGCGGCCCGATGCGGTGCCCGGCTGGGCCGACTGGGCGCGCGCCGCGCGGCAATACGAACGCACGCACACCGGCCTGGTGCTGCGGCCGGCCGACTGGTCGCCGCTGCGCTGAATCCCCTTTTCTTTTTTCATGACCTTCGAACCTGGAGACAACCCAATGGAACGCAGACGATTCCTCGAAAGCAGCGGCGCGCTCGGTGCCGCGGCGGCGGCCACGGTCGCCTCGGCGGCCGCGACCGCCCTGCCCGGCTGCAGCAGCGCCGCGCCGGCACCGCGCCCCTCGGGCAAGACCTTCGTGCTGGTGCACGGTGCCTGGCACGGCGCCTGGTCGTGGGAGCGGCTGACCCCGCTGCTGCGCGCCCGGGGCCACGAGGTGCGCGTGCTCACGCTCGCGGGCGTCGGCGAACGCATCGGCGAGATCTCGACCGCGATCGACCTCGAGACCCACATCGCCGACGTGACCGGCTTCATCCGCAGCCAGGACCTGCGCCAGGTGGTGCTGGTGGGCCACAGCTATGGCGGCTACCCGATCACGGGCGCGCTCGACCGGCTCGCGGCCGAGCGCCGCATCGACACGATGGCGTACCTCGATGCCTTCGCGCCGCACAACGGCGAACGCATGCTCGACTACCTCGACGCCACCGGCAAGGCCGAGCTGCAGGCCGCGTACCGCGCGGGCAATCCGCGCTGGCCCAAGCTGCCGGCCAAGGCCTTCGGCCTCGGCAATCCGGCCGACATCGCCTGGGTCGACGCGCGCCTGACCGACCACCCGAACGGCACCTACCTGCAGCCGATCTCGCTGCGCGCCGCGCCCGGCGCGGCGGCGCGCAAGCGGCTCTACATCGCGGCCTCGGCGCCCGCCATGCCGGTGTTCGACGCGCACAAGGCGCGGCTGCGCAACGACCCGGCCTGGACCTTCGTCGAGGTGCAGGGCGGCCACGACGCGATGGTCGACCACGCCGACACGATCGCGCGGCTGCTCGATGCGCATGCCTGATTCCCCTCACCTCCTTCTCTTGCTCCCATGAAGTTCCTTCCCCAACCCGCCGCCGCGATCGCCTGCCTGGCGCTGGCCGGCGCCGCGCACGCGCAGCCCGCGCCCATGCCCACGCTGCTCGAGGCCGCCACCGCGATCCGCGAGAAAACCACCACCAGCTGCGAACTGGTCGAGCGCTCGCTGCACGCGGCCGACCTGCACCAGGACCTGCACGCCTTCATCACCATCGACCGCGTCGGCGCGCGCCGCGCCTGCGCCGAGGCCGACCGCGCCGTGGCGCAGGGCCGCAGGCTCGGGCGGCTGCATGGCGTGCCGGTCGCGATCAAGGACAACATCCTCGTCAAGGGCCTGCCCTTCACCGGCGGCACGCGCGCGCTGCAGGGCTATGTGGCGACGCAGGACGCGCCGGCCGTGGCGCGGCTGCGCGCCGAGGGCGCGATCGTGATCGGCAAGCTCAACCTGCACGAGCTGGCCTTCGGCGCCACCGGCAACAACTTCGCCTATGGCGCGGTGGGCAATGCCTACGACCCGAGCCGCTTCGCCGGCGGCTCCAGCGGCGGCTCGGGCGCGGCCGTGGGCGCGCGCATCGTGCCGGCCGCGCTCGGCACCGACACCGGCGGCTCGGTGCGCATCCCGGCCGCGCTCAACGGCATCGTGGGGCTGCGGCCGACCGCGGGCCGCTATTCGGGCGAAGGCGTGCTGCCGGTCTCGACCGCGCGCGACACCATCGGCCCGCTGGCACGCAGCGTGGCCGACCTGGCGCTGCTCGACGAAATCCTCTCGGGCAGCCGCGGCGAGGTGCAGCCGAAGCCGCCCGCCGGCCTGCGCCTGGGCGTGGCGCGCGCGGCCTTCTACGACAACGCCGACGAGGCGACGCGACGCGCCTTCGACGCCGCGCTCGACAAGCTCAAGGGCGCGGGCGCGCAGATCGTCGAGATCGAGATCCCGCTGCTGCGCGAGGTCGCGGCCAGGGTCGCGCCGGTCACCGACTACGAGGCGCGCGTGGGCATCGCCGCCTTTCTCGCGAAGTACAAGACCGGCGTGAGCCTCGACCGGCTGGTGGCCGACATCGCGAGCCCCGACGTGGCAGCGGGCTTTCGCAACCGCATCGTGTCGGCCAGCGCGCCGACGCGCGAGGCCTACGAGACCGCGCTCAAGGTCGAGCGGCCGAAGCTGCAGGCGCTGCTGCGCGGCGCGTTCGAGAGCAACCGGCTCGACGCCCTGCTCTACCCCGTGACGCTGGCGCCGGCGCTGCCGATCCGCGGCACCGAGATGAGCGTGACGATCAACGGCCGCACCACCAGCACGCTGGCCGCCTACATCGCCAACACCGGCCCCACCAGCACGGCCGTGCTGCCGGGCGTCACGGTGCCGATCGCGCTGTCCGACGAGGGCCTGCCGATCGGCCTGGCCATCGACGGCCTGTGGAACAGCGACCGCGCGCTGCTCGCGATCGCGATGGGCATGGAAACGATCTTCCCGGCGCTGCCGGCTCCCAAGCAATGAAAGAAGGCATGACGCAAAGACAGGACATCCCCGGCGAGAACCGCTTCGACGTGATCGTGATCGGCGGCGGCAGCGCCGGCGTGGCGGCCGCGATCTCGGCCGCGCGCGGCGGCGCGCGCACCCTGCTGGTCGAATCGGCGCCGATGATCGGCGGCGAGCTGATCAGCGGCATCTCGATGCTCGGCTGCCTCTCGACGCGCGGCGACTGGATCGTGGGCGGCGTGGTCACCGAGCTGCTCGACCGGCTCAAGCCGCTGGGCGGCTACATCGGCCCGGTGTTCGACTACCGCGCGCTGCACCTGGTGTGCTTCGACACCGAGCTCATGAAGATCGCCGTGATGCAGGCCGTGGCCGAGGCCGGCGTGCACCTGCGCGTGCAAGCCTTCTTCTGCGGCATCGAGACCGGTGGCGATGAAACCCGCGTGCGGCTGATGCACAAGGGCGGCGAGGCCTGGTACGCGGCGCGCGTGGTGATCGACTGCTCGGGCGACGGCGACGTGGCCGTGGCCGCGGGCGCACCGAGCGAGAAAGGCGCGCCCGGCAGCGGCGCGCTGCAGCCGCCGAGCCTGGTCTACCGCGTGTGCGGCGTCGAGACCGAGCCGCTGCTGCGCTTCGTGCGCGACAACCCCGCGCACTTCGGCCTCGGCGACTACCCGGGCCTGGGCATGGATGCGCGCCAGTGCGCCGAGGCGCTGTACGCCCAGGGCCAGCCCAAGGTGCTGCTGCGCGGCACGCAGGGCCTGCTCAAGGAGGCGATCGATGCCGGCGAGATGTACCCGACCTCGGTGCTCGCGATCGTGCCGACCTCGACCGCGCGCAAGGAGGTCAGCATCAACTCGACCCAGCTCGCGGGCGTGGACGGCACGCGCGCGGCCTCGCTGAGCGAGGCGCTGCCGCAGTTGATGGCGCAGGTGTCGCAGGGCCTGGCCTTCCTGCGCCGGCGCGTGCCGGGCTTCGAGCGGGCGGCGCTGGCCGCGGTGGCGCCGAAGATCGGCGTGCGCGAGACGCGGCGCATCCTCGGCGAGCACGTGCTCGACGAGGCCGACATCATGCAGGGCCGCAAGCGCGCCGACGGCATCGCCAAGGGCGGCCACGAGCTCGACATCCTCGCGGTCGACGGCCACCGGCACGAGACCATCGCCGAGGGCGGCTCCTACGACATCCCCTACGAATGCCTGGTGCCGCGCGGCCAGCGCCGGCTGCTGGTGGCGGGGCGCTGCATCTCGAGCACGCGCGAGGCGCAGAGCTCGGTGCGCGTGATGGGCACCTGCATGGCGATGGGCCAGGCCGCCGGCACCGCGGCGGCGCTGTGCGCGCTCGACGACGGCTGGAGCGGCGACGTGCGCGACGTGGACCGCGCACGACTGCGCCGCACGCTGATCGCCGACGGCGCCGTGCTCGAGGGGACGCTGTAGTGGGCCGCACGCTGTCGCTCGCGCACCTGAGCCTGCTCGACGCCACGCCGCCCGAGCTGGTGCGCGCGGCCGGCGAGGCGGGCTTCCGCTCGGTCGGCCTGCGCCTGCATCCGGCCCGGCCGGGCGAGGCGCCGCATCCGATGCACGAAGGCTCGCCGATGCTGGCCGAGACGCGCGCGCTGATGAACGCGCTGGACGTGGCGGTGCACGACGTCGAGGTGGTGCGGCTGTCGGCCGGCTTCGAGGCGCGGCGCTTCGAGCCGATGCTGGCGGTGGCGGCGTCGCTGGGCGCGCGCTGGCTGGTGGTGAACGGCGACGACGACGATCACGCGCGGGCCACCGCCCACCTCGCGGCGCTCGGCGAGATCGCGGGTGCGCACGGCCTCTCGCTCGGGCTCGAGTTCATGGTCTACACGGCCGTGCCCACGCTCGATGCCGCGCTGCGGCTGGTGCGCGAAAGCGGGCGATCGAACGTGCATGTGCTGGTCGACACGCTGCACTTCTTTCGCAGCGGCGCGGCGGCCGATCGCATCGCGCCCACGCCGGAAATCGCGCGCGGCTGGGCGCAGTTCAGCGATGCGCCCGCGCGGCGCCATCCGGCACTGTCGCCCGGCGAGGAGGCACGCGCGCACCGCCTGCTGCCGGGCGAAGGCGCGCTGCCGCTGGCGGATGTGCTCGATGCGGTGGCGGCCGATGCCGTGCTGTCGATCGAAGCGCCCTCGGCCGTGCGCCGCCATCACCTCGGCATGGCAAGGCGCGCCGAACTGGCGTACACCACGGCCAGGCGCTGGCTCGATGCCGTCGCACGACCGCAGCAGGAACACGCACATGCCCTCCAATGACACGAACGTCTCTCTTCAACCCGCGCTGCGGCTCGACGGCCGCACCGCGGTGCTCGGCATCCTCGGCGACCCGGTCGCGCAGGTGAAGGCGCCCGCGCCGCTCACGGCCCGGCTGCAGCAGGTGGGCCTCAATGCCGTGCTGGTGCCGATGCATGTGCGCGCCGACGACGTGGCCGCCCTGCTGCCCGCACTGCTCACGCTGCACAACCTCGCGGGCTTCATCGTCACCGTGCCGCACAAGCAGCGCGTGGCGGACCTGCTCGGCGACGGCCTGCTGCTCGGTGCCGAGCGTGCCAACGCCGCCAACGTGGTGCGCCGCACCGCGCAGGGCGGCTGGCAGGGCGAACTGCTCGATGGCACCGGCTTCGTGGCGGGACTGCGCGCCGCGGGCTTCGATCCGCGCGGACGCGCGGCCTGCATCGCGGGCGCGGGCGGCGCGGCCTCGGCCATTGCCTTCGCGCTCGCCGATGCCGGCGCGCGCTCGGTGCGCGTGTGCGACATCGACGCGGCAAAGGCCGAGGCGCTCGCGCGGCAGCTGCAATTGCATGGCGCCGAAGCCGGCACCTGGAACGGCCGCGAGCCCGGCGAGGCCGAACTGCTGGTGAACGCCACGCCCGTCGGCATGCGCGCGGACGATCCACTGCCCGTGCCCACCAGCGCGCTGCGCACCGGCCTCTGGGTGGCCGAGGTCATCATGGCGCCGGCCGTCACGCCGCTGCTGCAGGTGGCGCGCGAGCGCGGCTGCATCGCGCACGAAGGCCGCCACATGATGGAGCGTCAGCTCGGGCTGATGGCCGACTTCTTCGAACCCGCGATCCTCGCGATCGCGCCCGAGCGGCTCGAGGTGGCGGCATGACGCGCGCCTTCATCGACGGCTTCGAGCCGCGCCTCGTCGACGTGGGCGAGGCCCGGATCTTCGCGGAGATCGGCGGCTCGGGCCCGCCCCTGCTGCTGCTCCACGGCTACCCGCAGACGCATGCGGCCTGGCACCGCGTGGCGCCGGTGCTCGCGCGCCACTACACGGTGGTGGCGGCCGACCTGCGCGGCTATGGCGACAGCCTCGGGCCGCCCGGCGATCCGCTGCACGCGGCGCACAGCAAGCGCGCGGTGGCGGCCGACCAGGCGGCGCTGATGCGCGCGCTGGGCTTCGAGCGCTTCGCGGTGATCGGCCACGACCGCGGCGCGCGCGTGGCGCACCGGCTGTGCCTCGACCATCCGGAACGCGTGGCGGCCTTCGGCTCGATCACCGTGATTCCCACCGTCGAGATGTGGGCGCGCGCGAACAAGGACTTCGGCCTCAAGAGCTGGCACTGGTTCATGCTGGCCCAGCCCTTCGACCTGCCCGAGCGCCTGCTCGCGGCCGACCCGGGCTACTTCCTCGACTGGACGCTGCGCAACATGGTGCGGCGCTTCGACGCGGTGACGCCCGAGGCCCATGCCGAGTACCTGCGCGCCTTTTCGCGCGAGAGCGTGCGCCACGCGATGATCGAGGACTACCGCGCCGCCGCGTCGATCGACCTGGAACACGACGAGCATGGCCGTGCCGCCGGCGAGCGCGTGCGCTGCCCGGTGCATGTGCTGTGGGAGCGCGGGCGCTTCCCGGCCGAACGCACGCCGGTCCACATCTGGCGCGACGCGGCGGCCGAAGGCACGCCCGTGGGCGGCGGCGAGATCGACTGCGGCCACCTGATGATGGAAGAAGCGCCCGAGGCGGTGCTGGCCGAGCTGCTGCCCTTCCTGCGCGCGCACTGGCCTTCGCCAAGCGCCGCGCATCCGAGCCACATCCCCTGAACACGAACCCGAGGGCGCATCCGCACGCCCTCTTGCTGGAGACATGCCATGACTTTCCGCCATCGCCCTTCCTCGCCGCGCCGCGCGCTGCTGCTCGCCGCCGGCCTCGCGCTGGCCGCGCCCCTGCACGCCATCGCGCAAGGTGCCTATCCCTCGAAGCCGATCCACCTCGTGGTGGGCTTCCCGCCCGGCGGGCCGGCCGACCTCGCGGCGCGCATCGTCGGCGAGAAGCTCGCGCAGGATCTGCGCCAGCCGGTGCTGGTCGAGAACCGGCCCGGCGCCTCGCAGAACATCGCGGCCGACTACGTGGCCAAGAGCACGGCCGACGGCTACACGCTGCTGATGGGCAGCACCGCGGTGGTGGTGAACCACTTCCTCTACAAGGACATGCGCTTCGACGTGTTCAACGACCTGGTGCCCGTGGGCACGGCCGCGCGTACGCCGCTGATGGTGGTGGCCAATCCGCGCTTCGCCGCGAAGAACATGAAGGAGCTGGTGGCCGCCGCCAAGGCCGCGCCCGGCAAGATCAACTACGGCTCGGGCGTGCGCGCGAGCACCACGCACCTGGCGGTGGAAGCCTTCAAGGCGCAGGCCGGCATCGAGGTCTCGAACATTCCCTACCAGGGCGCGGGCCCGATGCTCACCGACCTGATGGGCGGCCAGGTCAGCTTCGCCTTCGACACCATGGTGACCTCGATGCCGCTGGTGAAGGCCGGCCGGCTGCATGCGCTGGCGGTCACCAGCGCCACGCGCTCGCCGATCGCGCCCGAGCTGCCGACCGTGGCCGAGTCGGGCTACCCGGGCTTCGAGGCCATCGGCTGGTTCGGCATCCTCGCGCCCAAGGGCACGCCGCAGCCTGTGGTGCAGCGGCTCAATGCCTCGCTGCAGAAGGTGCTGGCCGCGCCCGACGTGGCGCAGCGCCTGGCCGGCGCGGGCGGCGACGTGATGCCCGGCACGCCCGAGGACTTCGCGCGGCTGATGCGCAGCGAATCGGAGAAATGGGGCGGCGTGATCAAGCGCGTGGGCATCACGCTCGACTGAGAAGGAGTGAATGAACCTGCTGCGCGCCCCGATCTCGCATCTGCGGTCCTCGCCGTACGTGAGTACGGCTCCGGTCCTCGACGCGACCTCGGGGCGCTCGCGACGGTTCCTTCACACCTTCTGAACGCCAGCTTCAGAGCGCTGCGATCGCGGCCTGCCGCGCGCGGTCGATCTCCGCATGGTGGGCCTCGGCCCAGCGGTCGACCGCGATCAGCGTGCGGCTCAGCGACAGCCCCAGCGGGCTCAGCCGGTACTCGACGTGTGGCGGCACGGTCTGGTGGTCCTCGCGCAGCACCAGGCCATTGATCTCGAGATCGCGCAGGGTCTGCGTGAGCATCTTCTGCGAGATGCCGCCGACCTGGCGCAGCAGCTCGTTGTTGCGCAGCGGCTCGTCGCGCAGCAGCGGAATGATCAGCAGCGCCCACTTGTTGGCGACGAGCTCGAGCACGCGGCGCGAGGGGCAGCCGGCGCTCCAGACGTCGGCGGGCGCGGACTCTGCCACGGCGGCGGGTTTCTTCGATGCGGGCATGGCGATTCCCATGGTTACCAGAAGGTGCGTACTTGTGGCTTGGTGCCTGGGCCGGAATTATCCGTTTCCACATCAACCCTGCACACGACGGAGGAACGGATCATGGGATGGTTGTTACTGCTGGCGGCCGGCCTGGTCGAGATCGCGATGGCCGCGGCGCTCAAGCGCTCGGAGGACTGGACCCGGCTCTGGCCCTCGGTCGTCGGCGTGGCGAGCGCGCTGCTGAGCATCTTCCTGCTCGCCAGGTCGCTGCGCTATCTGCCGTTGGGCCCGGCCTATGCGGTGTGGACCGGCATCGGCTCGGTCGGGGTGGTGCTGATGGGCGTGCTCGCCTTCGGCGAGGCGCTGTCGGGTCCGCGCATGGCCTGCATCGCGCTGGTGGTGGCGGGCACCGTCGGCCTGCGCACGCTGGAGGGCTGAGCGGCATGGCTTCGACGATCCTCCACATCCAGGCCTCGCCCTCGGGCACGCGTTCGCGCTCGATCGACACGGCGCAACATTTCCTGCAGCGGCTGCGCGAGCACGACCCCGCGGCCGAGATCCGCACCCTCGACGTCTGGGCGCTCGACCTGCCGCCCTTCGACGCCACCATGATCGACGCCAAGTTCGCGGTGCTGCGCGCGCAAGCCGCCACCGACGAACAGCGGCTGCACTGGCAGCGCGCCGTGCGCCTCGCGCAGGAGTTCAACGCGGCCGACAAGTACGTGTTCAGCCTGCCGATGTGGAACTTCGGCCTGCCCTACCGGCTGAAGCACTACATCGACGTCGTGACCCTGCCGGGCGAGAACTGGCGCTGGTCGGCGCAAGAGGGCTACACGGGCCTGCTGCACGGCAAGCGCGCGGCGCTGATCTATTCGAGCGCGGGCGACTACCCGGTGGGCCTGCCTTCGCATGCGCGCGATTTCCAGAAGCCGTACATGCGCACCTGGCTCGAGTTCCTCGGCATCGTCGACGTGGTGGAGCTGGCCGTGGCGCCGACGCTGGCGCCGCCCGAGGCGGTGGCCGCCACCCTCGCGCGCGCCAGGGCGCGAGCCGACGCACTCGCGCGCGACTTCTAGCGCGGCGGCTCGCCCACGCCGTCGAAGCGCTGCGCGAGCCACACCAGCAGCGGCATCGCCACCGCCCAGACGACGGCCAGCACCGCGAGCGCCGGCCCCCGGTCGACGAACTGGGCCGCGCCCAGCTTCACGCCCGCCACGAACGACGCCGGCCCGCAGACCGCGCCCAGCACCGCCGCGAGCAGGTAGCGCCGCCGCAGCCAGCGCAAGGTGACGTTGAGCGCGATCGCGAACAGGCCCCACAGCGCGACCATCCAGTACGGCGCGAGCTGCGCGACCGGTTGCCCCGAGGGATAGCGCACCAGCCCGCCGAGCGCATGGCCGGTCTCGATCACCACGCCCAGCGCGCAGGCGATGGCCACCAGCCAAGCCTCCTGCGCGGGCCGGGCCGACACCCACAGGTGCCAGGCTATCGCCGCCGCGACGCAGGCCGTGCCCCACAGCGGATGGCCATGCGCCGCGCCGAGCACGGCCGCGAACCAGGCGAGCTGGAACACGACGAAATTGGCGATCCGAACGGCGGTCATGGCAACAGGTACGCGCGCCGCGGCGCTTCGGATGCCGCGATCTACATCGCGGGTGCGTGCGTGCGCGCCGCCGCGCGGCGCAGGCTCTGCGGCGGCTGGCCGAAGGCGCGGTGGAAGGCGCGCCGCATGCGCTCGGGATCGGAGAAGCCGGTCTGGGCCGCGATGCGATCGACCGACTGGCCGCCCTCCTCGATCAGGATGCGCGCGGTCTCCACGCGCAGCTTCTCGATCGCGCGCGCCGGCGACTGGCCGGTTTCGGCCAGGAAGGCGCGGCTGAACTGGCGCGGGCTCAGGTGCGCCACCTCGGCGAGCTGGTCGACCGAGAGGTTCTTGTGCAGGTTCTTCTTCGCATAGTCGAGCGCCTGCTGGATGCGGTCGGTGCGCGGCTCGAGCTCGAGCAGCGCCGAGAACTGCGACTGCCCGCCCGCGCGCCGGTGGTAGATCACCAGCTTGCGCGCCACCGCGCGCGACAGCTCGAGGCCCAGGTCGCCCTCGACCAGCGCGAGCGCGAGGTCGATGCAGGCGGTCATGCCGGCCGAGGTCCAGACCGGGCCGTCCTGGATGAAGATGCCGTCCTCCTCCACCTTGATCGCCGGGAAGCCGCGCTGCAGCTCGCGCGCGAAATGCCAGTGCGTGGTGGCGCGGCGACCGTCGAGCAGGCCGGCCTCGGCCAGCACGAAGGCGCCGGTGCAGATGCTGCCCAGGCGCCGCGTGCGCGGCAGCGCGCGGCGCAGGAAATCGAGCAGCCCGCCCGAACTCGGCGGCACCGTGGTCGAGCCCGCGACCAGCAGGGTGTCGAAGCGGCGCCGGTCGAAGGCGCGCGAATCGACCGTGACGCCGGCCGTGCTGGCCACCGGGCCGCCGTGCTCCGACAGCACCTCGAGCTCGTAGACCGTGCGCCCCGCCTCGGCGTTCGCGAGCTCGAAGACCGAGAGCGCCACCAGGTCGAGGATCTGGAAACCGGGAAAGACGACGAGGCCGATGCGCTGGGTCATGATGTCTTTAAAGGAGGGAAACATGTCATTTGAGACATCAGTGTCCGACCCAAACTCCTGGCTGTCAAACCACCTTTCCTCATCCCCTTCGACATCCAAGGACCTTTCCCATGAGCTCGCAAGACATCGCCATCTCCGCCCCCGGCAAGGGCACCGCGCTGATCACCGGCGCTTCCACCGGCATCGGCGCCGTCTACGCCGAGCGCCTCGCGCGCCGCGGCCACGACCTCGTGCTGGTCGCGCGCAACAAGGAGCGCCTCGAGGCGCTGGCCGAACGGCTGGTGCGGGAGACCGGCCGCCGCGTCGAGGTGCTCGCGGCCGACCTCACGGCCACCGCCGACCTGCGCCGGGTCGAGGAGCGGCTGCGTACCGACGAACGCATCACCCTGCTGCTCAACAACGCCGGCCTCGGCGCCACCGCGACCCTGCTCGATTCCGACCCCGACCAGATCGACACCATGATCCAGCTCAACGTGGTCGCGCTCACGCGCCTCACGCGCGCCGTGGCGCCGGGCTTCGTGGCGCGCGGCGGCGGCGCGCTGATCAACATCGCCTCGATCGTCGCGCTCTCGCCCGAGCTGCTCAACGGCAGCTACAGCGGCAGCAAGGCCTACGTGGTCAACCTGAGCCAGTCGCTGCACCACGAGCTCGGCGCCAAGGGCGTGAAGGTGCAGACCGTGCTGCCGGGCGCCACGCGCACCGACTTCTGGGGCATCGCGGGCGTGCCGGTCGAGCACCTGCCGCAGGAGATCGTGATGTCGGCCGAGGACCTGGTCGACAGCGCGCTGGCCGGCTTCGACGCGGGCGAGCTGATCACCATTCCCTCGCTGCCCGACGTGGAAGACTGGCAGCGTTTCGACGCCGCGCGCCAGGCGCTGGGCCCGAACCTGTCGCGCAGCGTGCCGGCGGCGCGCTACGCGAACGCGGCGGCCACAGCAGCCTGAGCGGCGCGCGCTCGCGGCCCGCGCCTTGACCTTGGCGCGGGCAGGTGGATTCGCGCGGGCGGCGCGGCCCGCGCCCGGCCGGCGGCAAGATGGCCGGCCATCCTCAGGAGCCCGCCCCATGAACAGCCCCCGAAGCATCAAGATCCCCGGCCCCGACCATCCGATCACCGTCGCGCCCAACCCCGCGCGCGTGGTCGTGACCCTTGGCGGCCGCACCATCGCCGACACCCGCGCCGCCCTCACCCTGCGCGAGGCCTCGTACCCGGCCGTGCAATACATCCCGCGCGCCGACGTCGACATGTCGCTGCTCGAGCGCAGCACGCACACGACCTACTGCCCGTACAAGGGCGAGTGCAACTACTTCAGCATCCCGGCCGGCGGGGAGCGCTCGGTCAACGCGGTGTGGACCTACGAGTCGCCGTATGACGCGGTGGCGGGGATCAAGGACCACGTGGCGTTTTATGTGGATCGGGTGGATGGGGTCGAGGAGCGGGCGGGCTGAGTTGTTCGCCTGATCCGCAACGTCCCCCTTGTGCAAAACCCCGGCGATGAGCCAGCATCGGGGCCACGAACAAGGGAGGACGTGCCATGTGCACCAGGGAGGCGGCGGTTGTTTCATCCACTGGGGCATGGGCGAATCGTCGCACCGCGTCCCTGCCTCCTGAGCCGGAACGCCCGCCCTCGCTCAGAGCACCCTCGACCCTGCGCCGGGCCGCCAAGTGGATCGCCATGACACTGCTGTCGGGGTGGCTCGCAAGCAGTGCCATCGCCGCCCCGCGTTGCGCCGACTTCTTGCCCAAGGAAGGCACATGCACCCGGTACAACGTATCGCTGGTGGATCTGATCGCCAACTCGGAGCAGTTCGACGGAAAACGCGTTGTCGTCGCGGGTTTTCTCAGCCTTGAGTTCGAAGGCCATGCCCTGTACCTTCACGTGGACGACTTCCGGGCGAGCATCCCGTCCAATGGCATCGCCCTGCACCTTCCCGCGAACTGGAAAACGTCGACCGCATCGATCGACTGCCCGGGCATGACCTATGTCCGGCTCGAAGGCGTCTACAACGCTCGAGACAGGGGTCACATGGGGGCACCTTTCTCCGGTTCCCTGGCGGCCATCGAGCGCTGCCATCAGTTGGAACTGAGGGCCGTCATCAGAGACTAGGAACCCGGAACGGCGCGAGGAGGTATCTCCCTTTACTCCGAGCACACCGTTTGCATCAAGCTCGCGGTTGGAGCCTGAGCACTGGCAGACAAGCAATTCCCATGGAAACGAAAATCTCGTGAACCCTTTCTCCTCACGCGCCGCGCTCCTTGCCATGCTGTCGATGGCCCTCATGCTTGGCGGGTGTTTTTTCAGAGCTGGCAAGACCCTGGATCGCGAAGCGTTCGTGCGACCGAAGATGGCAAGCGGTCATGTCGTCGAAATCCGAGAAACTTCGTGGTCGACCGGCAGTTCCCATTTGCCATTCGATTTCACGGTCTACGAACAGGATGCGATCTACGAGTTCGAGGTGCCTGCTCTCGAAGGAACGTTCGACATGAAAGACCTGGAGATTCGCAGATGCGGGCAACGCCTTCCGGACGCCAAGGGAGAAGTCCGGCTCTCGGAGCAGCGAATGACCGTATCACCCACAGCAAGCGCCGTGGACAAAGCCGTGCGTGAGCCACCAGCAGGGTCATCCCAGCTCGCCAGTGCCAATGGGCCGTCCAGACGCTGCGAGAGCCGGAAACGCTGAGGCATTCCCATACGATCAAGGCCGGAAGCAGCGCTCATCCACCGTATGACCATAGAAAATCCATCGATCATCGATGCCATCGGAATGAACGAGAAGACGGGGCATGTCTGTCTCAGCATCTTCAACCACCTGCCCTGGAGCGAGCACAGCCTCCGTCTCCTGCAGGACAAGATCAACCGCTACCTCGGGTTCATCGAACACGGCGAAATCGAAGAGGCCTATCCGCAGGCCATCGGCCACCCCATTGCCATCGATGTCTACTGCAAGTTCGAGCCCACGGAACAAGCGCTTCGCTTTTTCCAGTTGGCGCAGACGGTTGCGGAAGAATACGGGGCCAAGTTCGGGTTTGAACACTACCCGAAGTCCTGACCGACCACCTTCCTCGATCTTCTAGCGCGCAGCACGGCTCACGCGCCCCCACCCCGCCGATAGACCCCCGGCGCGCTCCCGGTCCAGACCTTGAAGGCCCGCTGAAACGCCGAGCTGTTGGCGAAGCCAAGCTCGTCGGCCAGCTCGGCCAGCGGAACGGCGCTGGTGCTGAGCCGGACGATGGCCGTGTCGCGGCGCAGCTCGTCCTTCAGCGCCTGGAACGAAGTCCCCTCCAGCGCGAGCCGCCGCTGCAGGGTGGAGACCGTGACATGCAGCGCGTTCGCCGTGGCCACGAGGTCGGACCATGCGGGCTGCATGAACTGAAGATGGGCCCGCACGCGCGCACTGACCGCGTCGCTGCCCCGGCGCGGCACGAGCATGTGGAGCTGCGCATCGGTGAGAAAGCTGCGCAGCGCGGCCTCGTCGCGGCGCACGGCGTCGTTCAGGCGCCTGGCATCGAACCAGAAGGCCGAGCGCTCGCTGTCGAACTGCTGCAGCGCGGGGAAGATCTTTCCGTAACCGCCGGCATGCGCGGGCGGACCGAACGCGAAGTCGAAGCGCACGACCGGCAGCTGGCCGCCGACCACCCAGGCCATCAGGCGCCAGGTGGTGCGCAGCAGCACCTCCTGCAGGAACACGGTCCGCAGGGCGGCGGGACCGTTGAAGCGCATCACCACGCCGGCCAGGTCGTCCCTGCACACGGCCTCGAGCACCACATCGTCCTGCAGCAGGTGAAAGGTTCGCGTGGCGCGGCGGATGGCGACCTCCAGGGTCGGGGCGCCCAGCGTCGAGCGCGCGATCAGCGCAAAGCTGCCGCGCTTGAGGGGGCGACTCAGCAAGCCGATGAAGTCGTCGTCCAGGCCTTCGGTGAGCGCACGGAACAGCTTCGCGTACTGCTGCGCCGTGACGCGCGCATCGGCCTGCGCGAGCAGTTCGGGGGCGATGCCGGCCGCGGCGAGGAAGGGCTCGCAGGGCCGGCCGCTGGCGCGGACGCCCGACAGCATGCCGTGCACGAAGCTGATGGAGACCGTCTGGGGAGGATGAAGCATCGAGGGCAAGGCGCTGGAACGGAACGGCATCGACTGTGCACCGGCAGGCACCGCCGAGGCAAGCGCCGCGACCCGCACGAGGGCACGAGGGCGACATCGGATTGAGGTCTTCCGACATCCGAACAACGCAAAGCGGCATCGTGCAAACGGCGATCGATTCCTAGCATTGGCGGCATGGGCATGAGCCCGCGAACGAAGACCCACGAGAAGGAGACGATGCCATGTACGTGACCCAGGCACTGCACCGCGCGGTGCAGCAGCACCCCGACAAGGTGGCGGTGCGCTTCGCCGGCCGCACGCGCACTTTCGGCGCCTATGTCGAGCGCGTCGCCCGCCTCGCCGGTGCGCTGCAGCAGCTCGGCATGCGGCCGGGCGACCGCGTGGCCATGCTGGCACTCAACTCCGACCGCTACCTCGAATACCAGATGGCCGTGCCCTGGGGCGGCGGCGTGCTCAATCCCTGCAACATCCGCTGGTCGGCCGCGGAGATCCTCTACTCGCTCGAGGACTCGGGCTCGACCCTGCTGCTGGTCGACGAGACCTTCCGCCCGATGGTCGAGAAGATGCGCGCCGAGTCCGGCAGCCTGCGCGAAGTGATCTATTGCGGCAGCGGCGTGGAAGACGGCGAGGTGCCGCGCGGCATGCATGGCTACGAGGCGCTGCTGGCGGCGGCCTCGCCCGTCGCCGACGCGGTCCGGCGCGACGAGGACCTGGCCGGCATCTTCTACACCGGCGGCACCACGGGCTTTCCCAAGGGCGTGATGCTGAGCCATGCCAACCTGTGCAGCTCGGCGATGGCGATGCAGGCCGAAGGGCTGGCGGCATCGGGCGGCAACTACCTGCATGCGGCACCGATGTTCCACCTCGGCGACATGGGCCTCGCGATGCCGCACTGGCCCGCGGGCAACACGCACACGATCATCCCGATGTTCAGCCCGCAGGGCGTGCTCGATGCGATCGAGCGCGACCGCGTGACCAACACGCTGCTGGTGCCGACCATGATCCAGATGCTGGTCGACCACCCGTGCATGAAGGAGCCGCGCGACCTCTCGAGCCTCAAGTGCATCTTCTACGGCGCCTCGCCGATGCAGGAGGCCGTGCTCGAACGCGCGATGGCCGCGCTGCCCCACGTGGCCTTCGTGCAGGGCTACGGCATGACGGAGCTGGCGCCGCTGGCCACCATCAATCCGCCGAGTTCCTACACGGCCGAGGGCCACGCGATGGGCCGCCATCGCTCCGCGGGGCGCGCGAGCGTGTGCATGGAAGTGCGCATCCTCGACCCCGAGGGCATCGAGGTGCCGCGCGGCACGGTGGGCGAAGTGGCGGTGCGCGGTCCCAATGTGATGCAGGGCTACTGGGGCAAGCCCGAGCAGACGGCCGCGGCGGTGCGCGAGGGCTGGATGCACACCGGCGACGGTGCCTGGATGGACGACGGCGGCTACATCTACGTGGTCGACCGCATCAAGGACATGATCATCAGCGGCGGCGAGAACGTCTACTCGGCCGAGGTCGAGAACGCCATCGCCCAGCACCCGGCCGTGGCGGCCTGCGCGGTCATCGGCATCCCCAGCGACGAGTGGGGCGAAAGCGTGCACGCGGCGCTGATCCTCAAGCCGGGGCACGGCGTCACCGGCGACGAGGTCATCGCCCACTGCAAGGCGCTGATCGCGGGCTACAAGTGCCCGCGCAGCGTGGCCTTCGTCGATGCCCTGCCGATGTCGGGCGCCGGCAAGGTGCTCAAGACCCAGTTGCGCGAGCCGTTCTGGCAAGGCCGCCAGCGCAACGTCGCCTGAGCCTTTTCACCCCTCCCCTTCCTCTCCACTTTCAGGAAATCTCCATGCATCACGATGTGTTCGTCAGCGGGGTCGGCATGATCCCCTTCACCAAGCCCGGTGCCAGCGAGTCCTACCAGGCGATGGCGGCCGAAGCCACGCGCCGCGCGCTGGCCGACGCCGGCATCGGCTACGAGCTGGTGCAGCAGGCCTACGTAGGCTATGTCTATGCCGACTCGACCGCGGGCCAGAGCGCGCTCTACGCGGTCGGCATGACCGGCATCCCGGTGGTCAACGTCAACAACAACTGCTCGACCGGCTCGACCGCGCTGTTCCTGGCGCGCCAGGCCGTGGCCAGCGGCGCCGCCGACTGCGTGCTGGCCCTGGGCTTCGAGCAGATGACGCCGGGCGCGCTGGGCGCGGTGTTCAAGGACCGGCCCAGTCCCTTCGAGCGCTTCGACCGGGCCACCGACGAGCTGGTCGAGGAAGCCGGCATTCCGCTCGCGCTGCGCTACTTCGGCGGCGCGGGGCTGGCCCACATGCAGCAGTACGGCACCAAGCTCTCGACCTTCGCGAAGATCCGCGCCAAGGCCAGCCGCCATGCGGCCAACAACCCGGTGGCGCTGTTCCGCAACGTCGTGAGCGAGGACGAGGTGCTCGCCACGCCCGTGATGTGGCCCGGCGTGATGACACGGCTCATGGCCTGCCCACCGACCTGCGGCGCGGCCGCCGCCATCGTCTGCTCGGCCGAGTTCGCGCAGCGCCATGGTCTGAACCGCAGCGTGCGCATCAAGGCCCAGGCCATGACCACCGACAAGCCGGTGAGCTTCGAGGCGCGCGACATGCGCGAAGTGGTCGGCTTCAGCATGGCGCGCGAGGCGGCACAGAAGGTCTACGAGGCGGCAGGCGTCGGCCCGCAGGACATCGACGTGGTCGAGCTGCACGACTGCTTCGCGCACAACGAACTGATCAGCTACGAGGCGCTGGGCCTGTGCCCGGTGGGCGGGGCCGAGAAGTTCGTGGTCGATGGCGACAACACCTATGGCGGCCAGGTCGTGACCAACCCCTCGGGCGGGTTGCTGTCCAAGGGCCATCCGCTGGGCGCCACCGGGCTCGCGCAATGCACCGAGCTGGTCGAGCAACTGCGTGGCACGGCCGACAAGCGCCAGGTCGAAGGCGCGCGGCTGGCGCTGCAGCACAACCTGGGCCTGGGCGGTGCCTGCGTGGTCACGCTCTACGAACGCGTCTGAACCCCCTCAACGACAAAGGAGACCTTCCCATGATCGACAAGAAATGGATCGGCCACGAGCTGCCGGCCTCGGTGCTGCCGATCGAGCGCAGCCGGCTGCAGTTCTTCGCCAAGGCGATCGGCGAGACCGACCCGGTCTACACCGACGCCGCCGCCGCGCGCGATGCCGGCTACCCCGACCTGCCGGCACCGCCCACCTTCCTGTTCGCGGCCGAACTCGACTCGGGTGCGTCCGACCGGCTGCTGGCCGACCTGCAGATTCCGCTGGCCAAGCTGCTGCATGGCGAGCAGAGCTTCAGCTACCACCGCCCCGCCTGCGTGGGCGACACCGTGACGGTGCGCTCCACCATCGGCGACATCTACGACAAGAAGAACGGCGCGCTCGAGTTCGTGGTGAAGACCTCGCGCGCCACCAACCAGCGCAACGAACTGGTGGCCGAACTGCGCACCGTCATCGTCTGCCGCAACTGAAGGAACACGCCCATGACCTCCCCCACCTTCGACACCGTGCAGGTCGGCGACGCGCTGCCCGCCGTGCAGCTGCCGGCCGTGAACCGCACCACGCTCGCGCTGTTCGCGGGCGCCTCGGGCGACCACAACCCGATCCACATCGACACCGACATGGCGCGCCGCTCGGGCATGCCCGACGTGTTCGCGCAGGGCATGCTGGGCATGGCCTGGCTCGGCCGCGTGCTCACGCAGTGGGCGCCGCAGAGCCGGCTGCGCCACTTCGAGGCGCGCTTCCAGGGCATCACGCACCTGGGCAACGCCATGCGCTGCAGCGGCCGCATCGCCGAGAAGACCGAGCGCAACGGCGAACGCGGCGTGCGCATCGAGCTGCAGAGCACCAACCAGTTCGGCCAGACCAGGATCGTCGGCGAAGCCTTCGTCGCCCTGCCCTGACATCCCATCCCCCGCAAAGAAAAGAGAACACCATGACACGCAAACTCGAAGGCAAGGTCGCCCTCATCACCGGCTCGGGCCGCGGCATCGGCCGCTCGATCGCGCTCAAGCTCGCCAGCGAAGGCGCGCGCATCGTCGTCAACGACCTCGACGCCGAACCCGCGCAGGAGGCCGTGCAGGCCATCCGCGAGGCTGGCGGCCAGGCCGTGGCCTGCGTGGGCAACGTGACGGCGCCCGACTTCGCCGAGCGCTTCGTCGGCACGGCGGTGAGCGAATTCAAGGGCCTGGACATCGTCATCAACAACGCCGGCTACACCTGGGACAACGTGATCCAGAAGATGACCGACGAGCAGTGGTACGCGATGATCGACTGCCACCTGACGGCGCCGTTCCGCATCCTGCGCGCCGCGCAGCCGGTGATCCGCGCGCTCGGCAAGGCCGAGACCGAGGCCGGGCAGCGCGTGATGCGCAAGGTGGTCAACATCTCGTCGATGGCGGGCCTGTTCGGCAACCCGGGCCAGACCAACTACGCGGCGGGCAAGGCCGGCATCGTCGGCATGACGCAGACGCTGGCCAAGGAATGGGGCCGCATGAACGTCACCGTCAACTGCGTGGCCTACGGCCTGATCAAGACCCGGCTGACCGGCAATGCGGCCGAGGGCGGCACGGCGCATATCGACGGCCGCGACATCAAGGTGGGCGTCAACCCCGACCTGATGGCCGCGATGGAGCGCGGCATTCCGCTGGGCCGCGGCGGCACGCCCGAGGAAGCGGCCGGCGCGGTGTACCTGCTGTGCATTCCGGAATCGGACTACGTGAGCGGCCAGACGCTGGTGTGCAGCGGCGGCCTCACGGGGTTCTGAGCGATGGCTGCCGCTGTGCGCAGCGAGGTGCGCGAAGGCATCGCGACCCTGGTGCTCGACCGGGCCGAGGCCCTCAACGCGCTGGGCCCGCCGCTGCTCGACGCGCTGCTGGCGGCGCTGCGCGCCTGCCAGGTCGACGCGCAGGTGCGTGCCATCGTGCTGACCGGCGCGGGCCGCGCCTTCTCGGGCGGCGGCGACATCGGCTACTTCGGCGACGTGCTGGCCGGTGGTCCGCAGCATGCGCAGGAGCAGATCGGCCGCGGCATGGAACAGGTGGGCAACCCCATCGCGCAGGCCATCGCCGACAGCGCGGTGCCGGTGGTGGTGGCCGTCAACGGGCCCTGCGTGGGCGCGGGCGTCGGCATCGCGCTGGCGGCCGACGTCGTGATCGCGGCGCGCTCGGCCTACTTCCTCGTGCCGCAGGTGGCGCAGCTCGGGGCGGTGCCCGACCTGGGCGCGACCTGGTCGCTGCCGCGGCTGGTCGGGCGCAGCCGGGCGCTCGGCATCGCGCTGCTCGGCGAACGCATCGATGCGGCGCGGGCCGAGCAATGGGGGCTGATCTGGCGCTGCGTCGACGATGCCGACCTGCTCGACGAGGCGCATGCGCTGGCCCGGCGGCTGGGCAACGCATCGGCCGCGGCACTGCGCGACACGCGCCAGCTGATCGACGCGGCCACCGACCGCACGCTGGCCGAGCAACTGGCCGGCGAATGCGAGGCCCAGCGCCGGCACGTGGCCGGCGAATTCTTCAACGACGCCTGCGCGCGCTTCCTCGCGCGCGCCAGGGCCTGAACGAACACCCGAAAGAACCATGCTGCCCCAACTGCTGCGCCATCGCTGGATGGACGAAGACATCGATGCCTTTCGCGAACAGGTGCGCCGCTACATCGCGGCCGAGCTCTCGCCGCAACTGGAAGGCTGGCGCCGCCAGGGCTTCATTCCGCGCGAGGTCTGGCGCCCGTTCGGCCAAATGGGCTTCCTGCTGCCCGAGATCGACGAGGCCTACGGCGGCGCCGGTGCCTCGCTCGCCTACCAGATGGTGGTGCAGGACGAACTGGCGAAGGCCGAGTTCCCCGCCAACACCGGCGTGCACAACCTCGCCGCGCACTACATCCTCGATTACGGCACCGAGGCGCAGAAGCAGCGCTGGCTGCCGCGGCTCGCGAGCGGCGAGCTGCTGGCCGGCATCGCGCTCACCGAGCCCGGCTGCGGCTCGGACCTCAAGGCGCTGCGCACCCGCGCGCGGCGCGAAGGCGAGCACTACGTGATCGACGGCGCCAAGACCTTCATCACCAACGGCTTCTCGGGCAACCTGCTGGTGGTAGCGGTGCGCACCTGCGAGGCGGGCAGCCGCGGCGTGTCGCTGGTCGTGCTCGAGACCGAAAACCTGCCGGGCTTTCGCGTGGGACGGCGGCTCGAGAAGCTGGGCCAGCATGCGTCGGACACGGCCGAGATCTTCTTCGACGGCGTGCGCGTGCCGGCCGACCATCTGCTCGGCGGCAAGGAAGGCGACGGCTTCATCCAGCTCATGAGCCAGCTCTCGTACGAGCGGTTGTTCCTGTGCGTGCCGGCCGCAGCGGTGATCGAGCGCGCGGTGGAACTGACGGTGGAATACACGCAGCAGCGCAAGGCCTTCGGCCACAGCGTGTTCGATTTCCAGAACACGCGCTTCAAGCTCGCCGAGTGCGCCACCATCGCGCACGTGGTGCGCAGCTTCGTCAACGACTGCATCCAGCGCCTGGTCGACGGCACCCTCGACCAGGAGGCCGCCTACATGGCCAAGCTGTGGTGCACCGAGCAGCAGGGCAAGGTGACCGACGAGTGCCTGCAGCTGTTCGGCGGCTACGGCTACATGGTCGAGTACCCGATCGCGCGCATGTATGCGGATGCGCGCGTGCAGCGCATCTACGGCGGCACCAGCGAGATCATGAAGGACCTGATCGCGCGCAAGCTGGGCGCGTGAATCGCACGGCGCGCGGGCGCCTCCAATGAAAAACCGGCCCCTGCTTTCGCAAGGGCCGGCTTCTTGTTGGCTGAACCGCGGGCCTCACGCGGGGCTGACCCCGCGATGCGACCTGGGTCTATGCGCCGATTACAGCGGCAGCGAGTCGCCGCGGGCAGCAGCGCGGGCTTGTGCGCGCACGGCATTGCGGTCCACGGTGCTGGCGACCAGCGGGGCCACGCCCGACGAAGCGCCTTCGGCGTAGGGGTTGTCGCTGTGTGCGGCGGCAACGGCTTCGGCACGCACGGCAGCACGGCTGGTCTGCGACACGATCACCTGGGCCGGGCCGGCGTTGGCGCCTTCGGCATAGGGATCGGCGCTGCGAGCGGCGATGACGGCTTGGCCGGCGACTTCGGCGCGGCTGGCGGCCGAGGTCAGGGGATGCACACCCTCATAGGTTTCTGCATGGGCTGCACCGGCAGCGGCCAGCAGGGAGAGGGCAACGGCGGAGAGGAGCTTCGAGGCGTTCATTTGAGTATTCCTTCAATTCTTGTGACTTGACTTTGGATGATTCGAACCGGTCTTGGTGGGGCGCCGTCCCTTCGGGGGCGGCCACCTCGTCAGTGCCTGTTCACCCAGATCAGTCGCTGCCTTCTGCTTGTCTTGGAGTCTGCGGCTGGTCCGTGAGATGAATTGTGCGCCTCGAACCTAGGTAAAAACCCTAGGCAAATGGAACCGCGGCGTTCACGGGAAGGAAACAATCGATCGCCCGCGCCCCGCCTGCCCCCTCCTGCCTCCTCTTCATCGGTCCTCGAGGAAATCGACCACCGCGCCCACGAACTCCTTCGGAAACTCCACGTTCGACAGGTGCACCGCGGGCAAGGTCAGCAGCCGCGCGCCCGGCACGGTGGCCGCGATCAGCTCGCCATGGCTCGCGGCCGTGACCGGGTCGAACTCGCCCGCGATCACCAGCGTGGGCCGCTCGATCAGCGCGATGGGCCGGCGCAGGTCGGCGTCGCGCACGGCGGCGAGCGCGCCGGCCAGGCCCTGCGGGTCGATCTCGAGCAGCACCTGGCGCAAGGCCTGCACCACCGGGCCGTTCTCGGTCAGCAGCCGCTCGGGGAACCAGTTGCGCAGGAAGCCCTCGGCCGTCTCCTTCATGTCGGGGGCGGCGAGCACGCCGACGATGCGCTCGTCGAACACGCTGGCCGGGCCGAGCCACGAGGAGGTGTTGGCCAGCACCAGCCGATCGATGCGCTCGGGCGCATGCACGCCCAGCCACTGGCCGATGAAGCCGCCGAGCGAGAGGCCGAGGAAATGCGCGCGCTCGATCTTCAGCGCGTCGAGCAGCTCGATCGCGTCGCGGCCGAGCCGGTCCATCGAATAGGCGCCCGGCGTGACGCCCGAGCCGCCATGGCCGCGCGTGTCGTAGCGCAGCACGTGGAAATGCCGGCCCAGCGCCTCGACCTCGCCGTCCCACATCGAGAGCGTGGTGCCGATGGAGTTCGACAGCAGCAGCACGGGCTTGCCGGCATCGCCATCGAAGCGGTAGGCGATGCGGGCGCCGTCGCCGGCGGTGGTGGTGTGGGTGAAGTGGCTCATGGCGTGCTTTCCTTGGCATGGCTTCGGAGCCTCGGGCCCCTGCAACGGCGATCACCGTGGCACAAATCGTAGTTGCGCCCCTTGGCGAAAGAAATTACAAAGTTCGATCAATCCTTGTCAGCAAATCGAACATGAGCGAATTCACCCTGCACGACCTCCAATGCTTCGACGCGGTGGTGCGCGCGGGCGGCTTCCAGGCCGCCGCCACGCAGTTGCATCGTTCGCACCCGGCGGTGTTCGCGGCCGTGGCCAAGCTAGAGCGGCAACTGGGCCTGGTGCTGCTCGACCGTGGCGGCTACCGCGTGCAGCCCACCGAGGCCGGGCGCTCCTTCCATGCGCGCGCGCAGTCGCTGCTGCGCGAGCTCGAGGGCCTGCGCGGCCATGCGCGCCAGCTCGCGGTGGGCGAGGAAAGCGAGCTGCGCGTGGTGATCGGCGACCTGTGCCCGCGGCCGCAGGTGTTGGCGATGCTGGCGCGCTTCTTCGCGCAGTGCCCGGGCACGCGGCTCGCGCTGTACTTCGAGGCGGTGGCCGGTCCGGCCGAGCGGCTGTTCGACGGCGAGGCCGACCTGATCCTGCACGGCATCGACAAGCGCGATCCGCGGCTCGAATGGATCGACCTGTGCAAGGTGCCCTTCGTGCCCGTGGTGGCGCCGGCCCTGCTGGCCCAGCCGCTGCCGCGCGCGCCGGGGCCCGAGCGCATGCGCGCCTACACCCAGTGCGTGATGCGCGACACCGCGCGCCACACGCCGCCCCAAGACCACTTCCTGATCGAGGGCGCGCACCAGTGCACCGTGGCCGACCAGCTCATGAAGAAGGAGGTGATCCTGCTGGGCCTGGGCTGGGGCCACATGCCGCGCTTCCTGATCGAAGAGGAACTGCGCGACGGCCGGCTGCGCTCCATCGCGGGCCGCCACCTGCCCGGCAGCGTCGAGGAGCTGGTGGCGGCGCGCCGGCGCGACCGCTCGCCGGGGCCGGTCGCGAGCCGGCTCTGGGCCCACATCGAGGCCGAGGCGCCGGCGCTGCGCCGTGCCCTCGCCGGCAACGACGAGGCTGCTAGCGGCCCAGGTCCTTCGCCGAAACCCCGGCGATCCCCCAGTTCTCCTTCGGCACGTCGTGCAGCCACACGCGCACGTTCTCCTTCGGCGCGTTGACGGCCTCGACGATGGCGGCCGTGACCTTCTCGATGAGCGCGCGCTTCTGGTCCTCGGTGCGGCCTTCGATCAGGTAGATCTGTGCAAACGGCATGGTCCGGCTCCTTCCGTGTTCAGACGAAGCGCAGCCCGACGCTGCCCATGCCCTGCACCTTGAGCGTGACCGCGTCGCCCGCCTGCACGGCCACCGCCTCGGTGATGCCGCCCGACAGGATCAGCGTGCCGGCAGGAATCTCCTCGCCGCGCGCGCCCAGGTGGTTGGCCAGCATCGCGATGGCCGCGGCCGGATGGCCGAGCACCGCCGCGCCGGCGCCGAAGGCCACGGGCTGGCCGTTCTTCTCGAGCACGATGCCCGTGGTGCGCAGGTCGACCTCGCTCGCGGGCACGGCCCGGCCGCCGACCGCGAAGCGCGAGGCCGAGGTGTTGTCGGCCACCACGCTCTTGAGGTCGAACTTGAAGTCGCGGTAGCGGCTGTCGATCACCTCGATGCCCGGCAGCACGAAGTCGGTGGCCGCGAGCACCGCACCGATGTGGCAGCCCGGGCCCCTGAGCGCGCGCTTCGTCACGAAGGCGATCTCGGGCTCGACCTTCGGATGGATCAGCTCGCTCACCCGGCACTCGCCGCCCTCGGGCACGGCGTAGTTCTCGGCCATGAAGCCGAAGACCGGCGTGGTCACGCCCATCTGCTTCATTTTGGCGTGCGAGGTCAGGCCGGCCTTGAGGCCGACGATGCGCAGGCCGCGCGACGTCTTGCGGCGGCGGATCTCGTCCTGGATCGCATAGGCGTCGTCCCAGTCCATCTGCGGGTATTCGTCGGTGATCTTGGGCGTGTCGCGCGCCTCGAGCTCGCAGGTCTCGAGGTGCTCGGCGAGCGCGGCGATGGTCTTCGCATCGAGCTTCATGCCGCCACCTCCTGCACGACCTCGGCGGCCACCGGCACCGGCACCGGCACCGGCGCCCGGCGCTCGCGCGCCAGCGTGATCGCCGTGTCCTCGATCATGTCCTCCTGCCCGCCGACCATGCCGCGCCGGCCCAGCTCGACCAGGATCTCGCGCGCCGGCACGCCGTATTTCTTCTCGGCGCGCTTGGCGAACAGCAGGAAACTCGAGTACACGCCCGCATAGCCCAGCGTCAGCGAGTCGCGGTCGACGCGGATCATGTGGTCCATGATCGGCACGACGCGGTCCTCGGCCACGTCCTGGATGCCGAACACGTCGACGCCGGTCTCGATGCCCATGCGGTCGCAGACCGCGACGAACACCTCCATCGGCGTGTTGCCCGCGCCCGCGCCCAGCCCCGCGGCGGCGGCATCGATGCGGTTCGCGCCCGCCTCCACCGCGGCGATCGAGTTGGCGATGCCCATCGCGAGGTTGTGGTGGCCATGGAAGCCCAGCTCGGTGTCGGGCTTCAATGCCGCGCGCACCGCGCCCAGCCGCGCCTTCACGTCCTCGGGCAGCATGTGGCCGGCCGAGTCGGTCACGTAGATGCAGTTGGCGCCATAGCCTTCCATCAGCAGCGCCTGGCGCACCAGCAGCTCGGGCGAGGCCATGTGGGCCATCATGAGGAAGCCAACCGTGTCGAGGCCGAGCTTGCGCGCCATCGCGATGTGCTGCTCCGACACGTCGGCCTCGGTGCAGTGCGTGGCCACGCGCACCGTGTGCACGCCCAGGCCGTGCGCCATGCGCAGGTGGTCGACGGTGCCGATGCCCGGGATCAGCAGCGCCGAGACCTTGGCGCGCTTCATCAGCGGAATCACGGTGCCGAGGTACTCCTCGTCGGAGTGGGCCGGAAAGCCGTAGTTGACCGAGCTGCCGCCCAGGCCGTCGCCATGCGTGACCTCGATCAGCGGCACGCCCGCCTCGTCGAGGCCGGTGGCGATGTGCTTCATCTGTTCGAGCGTCATCAGGTGGCGCTTGGGATGCATGCCGTCGCGCAGGGTCATGTCGTGCACGGTGACGCGGCGGCCCTTGAGGGTGTTGGTGTTCATGGGGGGTGCTCCTATGCCGCGACGGCTTCGGGTTGCGGGGCGCCGGAGAGCATCGCCTCGGCGAACATCTCCGCCGTGCGCGCCGCGGCGGCGGTCATGATGTCGAGGTTGCCGGCGTACTTGGGCAGGTAGTCGCCCAGGCCCTCGACCTCGAGGTAGATCGACACGCGCTTGCCGTCGAACACCGGCCCGTTGACCAGCTTGTAGCCCGGCACGTAGCGCCGGACCTCGGCGATCATGGCGTGCACCGAGGCGGTGATGCGCGCCTCGTCGGGCGTGTCCTCGGTCAGGCAGTGCACCGTGTCGCGCATGATCAGCGGCGGCTCGGCGGGGTTGACGATGATGATCGCCTTGCCCTTCGCGGCGCCGCCCACGCGCTCGACCGCGCCGGCCGTGGTGCGGGTGAACTCGTCGATGTTCTTGCGCGTGCCCGGGCCGACCGAGCGGCTGGCCACCGTGGCCACGATCTCGCCGTAGGCCACGGGCTGCACGCGCGACACCGCCGCCACCATCGGGATGGTGGCCTGGCCGCCGCAGGTGACCATGTTGACGTTGGCGGGCCGTTCGCCGGCATCGGCCATCAGCGCCTGCAGATTCACCGGCGGCACGCAGAACGGGCCGATGGCCGCGGGCGTGAGGTCGATCATCAGTACGCCGAGCGCATTGAGCTTGGCGCTGTTCTCGGCATGCACGTAGGCGCTGGTGGCATCGAAGGCGATCCGCACGCCGTCGGCCTTCACGTGCGGCAGCAGGCCGTCCACGCCCTCGGCGGTGGTCTTCAGGCCCATCTCGCGGGCGCGCTTCAGGCCATCGGACCCGGGGTCGATGCCCACCATCCACACGGGCTCGAGCACCGGGCTGCGCTGCAGCTTCGCGAGCAGGTCGGTGCCGATGTTGCCCGGGCCGATCAGCGCGCACTTGATCTTGTTCGTCATGGGTTTTTCTCCGTCAATGGAAGCGCACCGAGCAGCCGCCGAGGCCGCCGATGGAGACGCGGAAGTTGTCGCCGGCCTGGGCCGGGAACATGGCGGCGAGCGCGCCCGAGAGGATCACCTCGCCGGCCTTGAGGCCGATGCCGAGCGCGCCGAGGGTGTTGGCCAGCCACGCGACCGCATTGACCGGCGAGCCGAGCGCGGCGGCGCCCGCGCCGGTGGCGATGATCTCGCCGTTCTTCTCGAGCACCATGCCGCAGGTCGAGAGGTCGACGCGGCGCGGATCGACCGCGCTGTCGCCGAGCACGAACACGCCGCAGGAGGCGTTGTCGGCCACGGTGTCGGCGATCCTGATCTTCCAGTCGCGGATGCGCGAGTCGACGATCTCGAAGCAGGGCATCACGCATTCGGTGGCGGCCAGCACGTCGGCATTGCCGATGCCCGGGCCCATCAGGTCGCGCTTGAGGATGAAGGCGATCTCGCCCTCGGTCTTGGGCTGGATCAGCGTGGTGCTGTCGATCGACTCGCCCTCGCCGACGATCATGCCGTCGAGCAGGTAGCCGAAGTCGGGCTGGAACACGCCGAGCATGTTCATCACGGCGCGCGAGGTCACGCCGATCTTCTTGCCGACGATGCGCTCGCCGGCCTCGAGGCGGCGCGCGATCATGCGCTGCTGCACGCCGTAGGCATCGGCCACGGTGATGCCCTCGTGGCGGCTGGTGAGCGGATCGACGACGCCGCGCGCGCGCAGCGCCTCGTAGAGCTCGTCGCCGAGCTGCTGGATCAGTGTGGGGTCCATGGTCTCTCTTTGCGTTGGGATGGAAGAAATCAGTCGGCCTCGGCCAGGAAGTCGCCGACCAGCCGCGCGAAGCGCGCGGCATGCTCGATCTGGGTCCAGTGGCCGCAGCGGCCGAACACGTGCAGCTGGCTGTCGGCGATCCACTGGGACAAGGTCAGCGAGGTGGCGAGCGGGATCACGCGGTCCTCGCGGCCGTGGATCAGCAACGTGGGATGCGGCAGCGCGCGGATGTCGGCCTCGGGACTGGCGAGCGCATCGACCCAGCGCTGGCGCGGCGCCGGGAACATCGCGCCGAAGGACTCCTGGAAGCCGGGCCGGATGCTGGCCTCGTAGCGCAGCTGCGCAAGTTCGTCGCTGACCAGCGTGCGGTCGAAGGCGAACACGTCCATGATGCGGCGCATGTTCTCGAACGAGGGCGTGTAGCCCCAGACGGCATCGAGGCCCGGCGTGATCGCGAAGGGCACGCCCACGCTGCCCATCAGCACCAGCCGGCGCACCCGGTGCGGCGCGCGGATGGCCAGCGCCAGCGCGAGCGCGCCGCCGAAGGAATTGCCGATCAGGTCGGTGCGTTCGATGTCGAGCGCATCGAGCAGGTCGAGCGCCTGGCGCACCCAGCCGTCCATGTCGTAACGCGCGCCCGGTACGCGCTCGGTGAAGCCGAAGCCGGCCATGTCGGGCGCGATCGCGCGCCGGCTCGCGGCCAGCACCGGCAGCACGAGCCGCCAGTTGGCCCAGGCGCTGACGCCCGGGCCCGAGCCGTGGATCAGCAGCACGGGCGCGCCCTGCCCCAGGTCGTGCACGTTGGTGGCGAAGCCGCCGGTGCGCACGCTGTGGGCGATCTCGGGATCGGTCACTGCCGTGTCCTCAGAGTTTGATGCAGACGTTGCGGAGCTCGGTGTAGAACTCCAGCGAATGCACGCCACCCTCGCGGCCGATGCCCGAGGCCTTGGCGCCGCCGAAGGCGGTGCGCAGGTCGCGCAGGAACCAGCTGTTGACCCAGCAGATGCCGACCTCGACACGCTTGGCGACGCGGTGCGCGCGGCCGAGGTTCTCGGTCCACACGGTGGTGGCGAGGCCGTAGTCGGTGGCGTTGGCGAGCGCGATCGCCTCCTCCTCGGTGTCGAAGGGCGCGATGTGGCAGCAGGGGCCGAAGATCTCCTCGCGGATCACGGCGGCCGTTTCGGGCAAGCCGGTCCAGATGGTCGGCTGCACCCAGTTGCCCTCGGCCAGCGCACCCTTCATGGCCGGCACGCCGCCGCCCGTGACGACGGTGGCGCCCTCCTGCACGGCCTTCTCGTAGTACGACAGCACCTTGCGCTGGTGCTCGCGCGAGATCAGCGGGCCGAGGCCGACGCCGGGCTCTTCCGAAGGACCTGGCTTCAACGCCTCCGCCTTGGCCTTGAGCGCCGCGACGAACCTGTCGAAGATCGGCCGCTGCACATAGACCCGCTCGGTGCCGAGGCAGACCTGGCCGCAGTTCTCGAAGGCCGAGCGCGTGATGCCGGCCACGGCCTTGTCGAAGTCGGCATCGGCGAACACGATGCCGGCGTTCTTGCCGCCGAGCTCGAAGGACACGGGCCGCACGCCCTTGGCGGCCGCGGCCATGATGGCCTCGCCGGTGCGGGTCTCGCCGGTGAAGGTGATGCCGTTCACGCCCGGATGCCGGGTCAGGAATTCGCCGGCAGATTCGGGTCCGAAGCCGTGCACCACGTTGTAGACGCCCGGCGGAATGCCGACGGCGTTCATCACTTCGCCGAGCAGGGTGGCGGTGGCGGGCGTTTCCTCCGAGGGCTTGACGACGACGGTGTTGCCGCAGGCCAGCGCGGGGCCGACCTTCCAGGTCATCAGGAGCAGCGGCAGGTTCCAGGGGCAGACGACGCCGATGACGCCCAGCGGCGAGCGCACGGCATAGTTGAGCGCCTGGCCACCGTCGGGCGTGGCCATCTCGAAGCTCTCGGTGGGCACGTTCTTCACGATGTCGGCGAACACCTTGAAGTTGGCCGCGCCGCGCGGGATGTCGACATGCGAGGCCAGCGCATGCGGCTTGCCGGTGTCGGCCATCTCGGCGGCGAGGAAGTCGTCGAAGCGCCGGTTGATCTCGTCGGCCACCGCATGCAGCAGCTCGACGCGGCGCGCGACGCTCATGCGGCCCCACTCGCCGTCGAGCGCGGCGCGGGCCGCGCGCACGGCAGCATCGACCTCGGCCGCGCCGGCTTCGTGCACCAGGCCGATCAGGCGGTTGTCGACCGGCGCCCGGTTCTCGAAGGTCTTCGCGCCGGCGACGAACTCACCGCCGATGAAGTTCATGAACTGCTTCATCGCCCGCTCCTCAGGTCAGCACGCTCAGGAAGTTCTCGTTGAGCTTGCGGTCGTGATAGAAGATCGCGCGCCCGAGCTCGTCGTCGGTCCACACCAGCGGCGGCTTGTCGGGGTAGTAGATGTAGCCGCCCGAGAACACCTCGTTGCGGTTGCCGCTCGGGTCGAAGAAATAGATGGTCTCGCCGCGCGTGATGCCGTGGCGCGTGGGACCGATGTCGAGCGACACGCGCTTCTTCGAGATGATGTCGGCCGCCTTCAGCACCTCGCCCCAGTTGTCGAGCAGGAAGGAGGCGTGATGGAACTTGTTCTTCTCGGCATGGCGGATGAAGGCGATGTCGTGCGGCTTGGTCGAGCAGGTCAGGAAGGCCGCGATGTACATGCGCTCGGGACCGGCCACCACGCTCTCGGCGAGCTGGAAGCCCAGCACGTCGATGAACAGCTTCATGGTGCCGTCGAGGTCGTCGCCGTACAGCAGGCAATGGTCGAAGCGCGAGGGCGCCATGCCCTTGAGATCGTCGGGATAGACCTCGGGGTTCTCGTAGGACATGCCGTTGCCGACCTTCTCCTTCTCGGCGAACAATTCGATCGCATGGCCGGTGGGCACGGTGAAGCGGAAGCGCCGGCCGGTGCGCAGGTGCTCGCCGGCCTCGATCCACTGCGGCTCGGTCGCGAGGCCGCTGGCCTTGACGTCGGCCGCGAGCTTCTCGAGCGTGGCGGGCGAGTCGACGCGAAAGCCCATGAAGTCCATGCCGGCCTCGTCGGCCTCGCGCAGCACCACGCTGTGGTGATCGTGCTCGTCCCAGGCCTTGAGGTAGATGCGGCCCTGCGGGTCGCGAGCGGTTTCGATCAGGCCCAGCACGTCGCGGTAGTGCTTGAGCGCGGCCTCGATGTCGAGCACGCGCAGTTGCACGTGTCCGGGACGGATGACGCCGGTGATTGCCATGAGAGTCTCCTTGGTGGTTGAAAAGATTTCAGGTGGGGGAACTGGAATTTCTGGAAGCCGTTGCCGTTGCCGCATGCCGCTCGATGCAGCGGGCCAACTTGTCGACGGCGCGCAAGGCGAGGTCGCTTTGCGGATAGGCCCTGCAGGCGAGCACGTAGCCCTGGGCTTCTTCCGCGGCGCTGACGTGGCAGCGGCTCATGCGGTCGTGGCGCACGTGGCCCGATTCGATGCGGACCTTGCAGACGCCGCAGCCGCCGCCTCGGCAGCCGACGGGGATGCCTTTGCGGCCCAGTTGCTCCATGCCGCCGAGCAGGGTCTGGTCGGGTTTGCAGGGGTAGCGTTCGCCGGTGTTGCCTATGGCTACGGAGAAGCTCGCTGGATTTGCCATCTTTCGTCCTTGTTCTTTTGAGGTAGGCCGGGGCGCGTGCACAGGACAGCGGGTACTTCCCTCCGCGAATGTCCCCCGGCCTTCGGCCTCCTCCTTGATTTCGCTGCGGGAAGCACCCACTGCCCTGTGCACGTGGGCGTTGCGGTGGTGCGGGCGGTTCAACAACCGGCGCGTCCAGGCGCACGTCGATGGGGTACTCCCCGCAGCGAAATCAAGGAGGAGCCGAAGGCGGGGGACATTCGCGGAGGGGAGTACCCCGTCGGCGTGCGCCCGCCCCGACGTCTCCTCGATGAAACGAAGCCACGGCATCTAGAGCGCCTTGAACAGGGGACTGCGAGGCGCGGCAGAAGCCGCATCCGCCGCCGTGAAGAACTTCTCGGTATAGATATCGCGCTCGAACAGCCGCCCCTGCATCAGCGTTGCGATACAGGCCTCGGTCATCGGCGGCGGACCGCACAGATAGGCCTTGTGCCCCCGGAAGTCGTTCGCGAAATGCGCCTTCAACGCTTCGTGCGCATAGCCCCGCGCACCGGCCCAGTCCGAGCCTTCGGGCAGGTCCGACAGCACCGGCAGATAGGTGAAGTTCGGATGCGCATCGGCCAGCTGCTCGAACAGCTCGCGGTAGTACAGCTCCTCGGCATTGCGCGCCCCCTGGATCAGCGTGATCGGCAAGGTGCAGCCCTCGGCCAGCAGGTCGAGCACCATCGACTTCGGGCTCGACAGCCCCGAGCCGCCGGCCACGAAGATCATCGGCAGCCGCGCCGACTTGCGCACGAAGAAGCGGCCGTTGGGGGCCGTGAAGCGCAGCCGCTGGCCCGGCTGCAGCTCGTCGTGCAGCCAGCCCGTCGCGCGGCCGCCGGGCACGCGGCGGATGTGCAGCTCGATCAGGTCATCGCCTGGCGCATTCGCGATCGAGAAGGCGCGCTCCCCTTCCACCCCCGGCACCTGCAGCATCACGTACTGTCCGGCCTGGAACGAGGCCGCGCGTTCCGTGCGCAGCCACAGCCCGCGGATCGTGGGCGTCAGCATGCGAGCCTCCACCACCTCGGCGTCGAAGTCCTCGAGCGGCAGGAAGCGCGCGTCGGGGTCCTCGTCGATCTCGGCCTCGATCACCAGGTCGGCCTGCGCCATCGCGCAGCACGCCAGGATCTTGCCTTCGTCGCGCTCGAAATCCATCAGCGCGAAGTTCGAGGCCTCGCCGTGGTCGCACTCGCCCTCGAGCACCTGTACCTTGCAGGTGCCGCACACCCCGTGGCCGCAGGCGTGCGGCAGCCACACGCCCGCGCGCAGGCAGGCATCGAGCACCGTCTGGCCGTCGCGCGCCGCCACGCCCTGGCCCAGCGGCTCGATCATGATCTGGAAGCTCATGGCATCGCTCCTTGCTCGGTGTGCGGCCTCAGCTGCACGAGCCCTCGATGCCGCGCAGGCCCGGCGTGCGGAAGCGGATCGCCGACTTGTGGACCAGGCCGTTGTCGGCCAGCGACTTCGCGGCATCGGGCACGAAGGGCTTGCCCGAGTCGAACCACTCGGCCGTGGTCCAGTCGATCTGTTCGAAATCGGGATGGCTGCCGTAGACGCCGGGCAGCACCTGCGACAGCAGCGCGCCGAAGGGCATGGCCGCGGGCAGCGGCAGGCACACGGGCGAACAGAACAGCAGGTGGTCTTCCCAGCCGATGTAGAGCAGGCGGTTGCCGTGGAAGCGCTCCTCGGCATCGGCGACGGTGCCGGTGTAGCCCGGGGCGAGTGCAATGACGGACATGTTTTTTCTCCTGGATGAATGACGGCTTCGGCAGCGCGGCTTCGCCTTGTGGCTCAAGCGACGATCGCCTCTTGCTCGGGCGGGGCGCGGCGCTCTGTCGAGGTGTCCTGTCCCGTCCACCGATCCCAGTTCGCCTGGTCCGGAGAGCCGTTGAACTCGCCGTTGTCCGCGCCCGCGTTGATGTGGTAGTAGTCGAGCACCGCCGCGAGCGGGTTGAAGCCCTCGACCGTCGGGTCGGTGCCCTCGGGGAAGCAGTTGCCCTGGTAGATCTGGTGCACCGGCAGCCAGGCCTGCACGTACTTCTCGGGCTCGCCGTCGAACACGTCCTTGCAGCCGTCGGAGCAGAAGTGGTACTTCATGCCGTGGTAGCTGCTCTCGCGGTAGCAGATCTTCGTGGGGTCGTCGGGCTCGGTGAAGGCCATCGGGATCTGGCAGGTCTGGCACAGCATCGGCAGCGTGTTGTTGAACCAGCGCTTGCCCTGCTGCTCCTGCGCGGCCAGCCATTCGAAGCGCGGGCGGTACAGCGCATCGAAGGTGTCGGGGTATTTGGCCGACAGCCACTCCATCTCGTCGGGGCGCGGTGCCCACACGTTGATGTTGGCCGCGTGGCCGTAGTTGTTGAAGATGGCCCAGGCCTCGTGCGAGAGGCGGCCCTTCTCCTTGCTCGCCACCTCGTGGTACTTGGGCATGCGGATGCCGTAGCGCGAGAGGTCCTGGAACAGCGCGCCGCCGTTCTTCTCGAAGTACATCTCCCAGGCCTCGGACCAGCTCATCACCCGCTTGGGCAGCATGTAGTCCATCATCATCGACACCAGCGTCAGCAGCCGATAGCCGCGCCAGAACCACTTGTCGACCCACTTCTGCACGATCGGCACGTTGCCCGGGTCCTGCTCGAGGATGAACTTCACCACCTCCAGGCCCAGCGTCATGTGGCGCGACTCGTCGCTCTGGGCCGAGAAGCCGAAGGTCACGGTGGCCATGTCGCCGTTGTAGGCGGCGCCGCTCATGAAGGGCATGAACAGCAGGTTGGTCAGCACGTACTCGAACGAGAACGAGATCGCGGTCACGAACTCGAAGGGCCCGGCGCTCATCGCGTCCTCGAAGTAGCTCTTGGGCACCGACAGGTACCACACGCGGTCGTGCATGTGCTGCGGATCGTGCAGGCCGTTGAAGTACTTGTTGAAGTGGCTGATGGTGTGGAACTGCGTCTGCGCATGGCGCAGCTCGTCGATCGACTGCATCTGGCAGGCCACGCGCGCGCCCACGCCGCGAAACGACCGCCCGGCCATCGCATAGCCGCGGTGCGCTGCGTACTCGAGCGGCGACACGCCCGTGAGGAACAGCTTCAGCGTGTTCAGGTAGCGCGGGTCGCTGATGTTGAACTGGCCGTTGTTCTGCTGGAACGCGTCGATGATCGCGTAGAGCTTCTTCTCCTTCTCGCCCTGGAACTTCCAGTAGGCATCCATCGTGAGGCGGAACGGGTCCTCCCACTGGTCCCAGTCGTGGATCTTGATGCCCTCGAACTGGTCGAAGGGGAACACGTCGTCCATCGACTGATAGCTGGTCTCCCAGCCGAGGCCGCGGGTCATCATGGCGTAGCGTTCCTTGAGGCCGAGGCGCTTGCCGGTGCTGCTGTTGGGGGTCGTCATGGCGTTGTCGTCCTGTGCGTTGTCGTTGTGGGTGCGGTGGTCGTCGGGGTGCGCGCGCTCAGGCGCCCCAGTGCAGCGTGAACTCGTCGTCGGTCTCCTCGATGCTTCCCGACAGCGAGATCAGGCTCAGGTGCAGTTCCTGCAGGTCCCAGCGGCGGCCGAGCAGCGACTCGACCGTGGCGCGGCGCAGCGTGAGCCGGCCGGGCGCGTCGATCTTGACCATGGCGGGGTACTCGCTGACGGTTGCCTCGGGGTTGTCGGCCACGATGGCCTCGACGATGGCGCGGGCGCTCTCGCTGATCTGCAGCGCGATGAAGACCGGCGTGCGGGAGAGTTCTGCGGTGGCGGTGGTCATGGGGATGGGTCTCCTTGCGGTGGTGATTCAGGCGGTGCGCACCGAGCGCGCGAAGCGGGCGTCGAGCGCCGTGGCGAGTTCCTGCAGCGCCGGTGCGCCCTGGGCGCCGAGCGCCAGCGCGGCCAGCGGCGCAAGCGCCTCGGCGATCTGCGCGCGCCAGTCGGCGTACCAGGTCGCGAGCTTCCGGGCATTGGCCGGCGACTCGTCGGCCGCGGTCTTCAGCGTGGCATCGACCCAGCGCGCGTTCTCTTCGAACCACTCGTTCATGAACTCGGTGAGCATCGCCAGCGCATAGCCGGTGGCCGCGCCCTGCGCGTTCACGTAGTGGCGATAGACCAGCGGGTACAGCAGGCCGTCGAACACCAGGTTCTGCGCCACGAACAGCTCGAACCAGTCCTTCGTGACGAACAGGTTCTCCATCGTGCGGCGCACGCCCTGCCAGGCCGGGTGCGACATCCAGGCCTCCTTGCCCGCGTCGAGCGCCTGGCCCGAGTTGCCGTCGAGCTGCAGGCCGATGCGCGAGAGGTATTGCGCGATGCCGAGCCGGTCCATGGCCGCGAAGACGAAGGGCTGCGTGATCGCGGTGCCGTAGCCGTAGCCGCAGCAGTAGCTGTGGTTCATGTTGGCGCCCCACTCGTAGTGGCGCAGCGGCACCAGCACCTGCTGCAGCGACTCGCGCACGCCGGCATCGGCCTGCGCCAGCAGCTGGCGCTTGTCGGCGAACTCGAACTGTCGGTCGGCGCCCTCCTGCTGGCGCGCGCGCGTCATCGTGTAGACGCCGTAATAGAAATGGCGCGGGTCCTTGAACGCATACCAGTCGGCCATGACGATCGCGGTGCGGCGCTTGTCGTAGAGCTCGTGCTGCGGATCCCACAGCGGCCGGTAGTGGAAGTTGGCCGTGGGCTGCATGTCCAGCGTGGCTTCCTGGTAGCGCGAGGCCGGCTTGTCGCCGAGCCGCCGCGCCACGTGCGAGAAGGTCTGGCGGATCGGCCGGATGTCCGAGGTCTTGATGTCGACTTGCACGGTGGGGTCTCCTTGGGTTGTCTTCGGGAAAACGGTGGGTGGGCGTGTCAGTGCTCGATGCCGGGCGCGCCGAAGCGCCACTTCATGCGCTCGAAGTCCAGGCGCGCGCCCTCCTCGGTCGTCAGGTGGCGCACCTCGTGGCGGGCGCAGAACTCGCGGAACTGGTCGAACAGCAGCACCAGTTCGACCGCGAGCTCGGGGTCGCCGATGGCGAACTCGAACTCGACGAAGCGGGCGTCGCGGGTACCGGTCACGCGCACGAAACAGGGCTGGCCGGTCATCCGGGCCGCGCTGTCGCTGGGGTGGCTCGCAGGCATCGAAGGCATCACTTGTTCAATCCATCACTTGGTGGACGACAACGGCGCCGCCCGTGCCTATAGGGGCAACGGGCGTGCCAGCACGGCTAAGTGATTGATTTGAAAAGGCCCACGATGCCGGCGGGCCGCGAGCACCGGGTAGTCCCGGATGCTCGTTTGATCATTTGCTGCGGTGCAGCTTGATCAAATGGTGAAAACGCCGCGAACGGCTCAGGAGGCCGGCAGGCCTTCCTTCTTGAGGCGGTAGGCCAGCTGCGGCCGCGTGATGCCCAGCAGGCGCGCGGCCTGCGAGAGATTGCCCTTGGCGCGCTGCATCGCGGTCTGCATCAGGCGCCGCTCGAGCGAGGCGATGTCGATGTTCTGCTCGAGCACGCGCTGGCACAGCGCGTCGAGCTCGCTGCCCTCGCCCGCGGCCTCGGCCGGCGCGCCGACCTGGCCCTTGGCATCGAGCCCGCTGCCGTCGGGCGTGCCGGGCGGCGACATCCACAGGTGGCTGGCCTCGATGTCGCCATGGTCGGGTGCCAGCAGCACGGCGCGCTCGACCACGTTCTCGAGCTCTCGGATGTTGCCGGGCCACGCGTGCTTCTGCACGTCGCGCGCGGCCTTGTCGGTCAAGCCGCGCAGCTTCTTGCCATAGAGCGCGCTGTACTTCTCGACGAAGCGCGTCACCAGCGCCGGGATGTCGGCCGTGCGCTCGCGCAGCGGCGGAATCGAGATCGGGAAGGTGTTGAGCCGATAGAACAGGTCGGTGCGGAAGCGCCCGGCCTGCATCGCCTGCTGCAGATTGACGTTGGTGGCGGCGACGATGCGCACGTCGACCTTGATCGGCTGCTCGGCGCCCAGGCGCTCGACCTCGCCAGTCTGCAGCACGCGCAGCAGCTTGACCTGCGCGGCCAGCGGCAGGTCGCCGACCTCGTCGAGGAACAGCGTGCCGCCGTGCGCGCGCTCGAAGCGGCCGGCGCGCGCATGGTGGGCGCCGGTGTAGGCGCCCTTCTCCACGCCGAACAGCTCGGCCTCCATCAGCTCGGCCGGGATCGCGGCGCAGTTCACCGCGATGAAGGGCTGGCGCGCGCGCGGGCCGTTGTCGTGCAGCCAGCGCGCGAACACCTCCTTGCCCACGCCGGTCTCGCCGAGCAGCAGCACCGTGATGGCGCTGTCGACCGCGCTGCGCATCAGCTCGAAGGCGGCGCGGAAGCCCGGCGACACGCCCACCAGCTTCTGGTCGTATTCGCGCCGCGGTTGCAGCCGGCGGATGTGCTGCAGCCCGAGGTTGAACTCGATCAGGTTCTCGGCCACGTGGTGCTGGCGGAAGTAGTCGAGATAGTGGTCGTCGTGCCAGTCCTCGGCCGGTTGGCCCACGATGCGGCAACGGCTGTCGCCCATGCTCGTGCACTCGACCTCCTTGAACACCACCATGCGCCCCATGAAGGCCGTGGTGTAGCCCGAGGCATAGCCGATCTGCGACCAGCACTGCGGGTCCTCGCCATAGCCGAAGTCGGCCACGTGGGCCTCGCACTCCCACGAGTTCTCCCAGAGGAATTCGCCATAGAACTGCCTGGTCGCGATGTCGAACTCGAGCTGCGTCTTCTGCACCGAGACGATGCCCTCGATGGAATGCAGGCGCGGGCCGAGCATGAAGGCGTCTTCGGCCCGCATGCCGGCGCGGCGCTCGCGCACCGCCACCTCGCCGTCGCGCAGGCCCGACGCGAAGCCCATGCGCACCAGCAGGCCGCGCGCACGCTCGATGCCGAGCGAGTCGAGCAGTTCCTTGCGCAGCTCGGCGAAGGCGCGCGCGTGCAGGAGCAGCATGCGCTGCTCGTCCAGCCAGATATGGCCCGAGCCGGCGCTGAAGCGCAGGAGCGAGAGAAGTTCTCCCACGGGGTGTCTCCTAGATCTTGGGGGCGTGTCGGCCCGCATTGTGCGACACGGTGCGGCGCGCGGGGAGCGCGTTTTCGCGGGGGCCTGGCTTCGGTCGCCGGTTCTCTTCCGGGGACTCAGCGGGAAGGCATCAAGCCTGTTCCTTGCGCGTCTCGATCCAATGCACGATCTTGCCCGCATGGCTGTGCGGTGCCTTGGCGCCGACGCGCCGGGCCAGGTCGGCCAGCGTCTGGGAGGACAGCACCTGGCGCATCCGCTCCTCGGCCTCGAGCATCACCGCGTGGATCGAGCAGACACCGTCCATCGCCCAGCGCGGCGCCGCGCCGTCGAAGACCGCGCAGCGTCCGCGGATCTCGCGGCACTCGAACAGCGCCTTCGGTCCGTCGATGGCTTCCACCACGTCGAGCACGCTGATCCGGTCGGCGGGCCTGGCCAGGCGGAAGCCGCCGTTCTTTCCCTCGGTCGCCTCGGTCAGGCCGGCCTTGCGCAGCTTGGTGAAGAGCTTGGCCACGAACTCCACCGACAGGCCCTGGAGCTCGGCGAGGTCGCGCACGCTGGCCTCGGTGCCTCCGGTGGGAGGCCCCGACAGATAGAGAAGGCAATGCAGTCCGTATTCGACACCGGCACTGATGTGGCTCAAGCTGGCTCCCGTGGGAATGGAGGGGCGGATCGTAACTGAGCCACCCCTCGCGCTGCGCGACGCGCGGCGGCGCTCACTTCCTGTCGAGCGTGACCAGGTTCTTCTCCTTCGAATCGGCCACGAAGATCGCGAGCAGCTTCGCGGGCTCGGTGGCGCTCGCGTTGTCGCTCACCGCGTGGTGGGCACCTGGCTGCTCGGTCCAGCTCTCGCCCGCGCGGTAGACGACCTCCTGGCCGTTGTCGAGCTTGCTGCGGATCGCGCCTTCCAGCACATAGCCCACCACGAAGGCCTGGCCGTGGCGATGCGCGGGCGTCTTCGCGCCGGGTGCATAGCTGACGACCAGCGCCGTGAGCGTCTTGCCGGGCACGTTGGCGATCGCGTGGGCGAAGGCCGGAACGATGACTTCGCGCTGCGGCTCGGGCGGTGCCGCGACGGCGGTGCCTGTGCTTGCTGCGGTGAAGGCGAAGAGAGCGAGTGCGAGCGATGCAGTTTTCATGAGAGGTCTTCCTTGGGTTGGCGTTGCGGATATGCACGAGCCGATGCCGTGCGTCTAACTCGGGTCGTTGGCGGCGACCCGCATGGATTCGCCGTCGACATGGACATCGACGACCAGCCGTTCGAACGTTCGCTGCTCCTCGGGGCTCAGCCCCTGGGCCAACACCTTCAGCACGTTGCGATAGCACGGCAGCATCAGCGCGGCGATCGCGCGCCAGGTCTCGTCGCCCGTCGCGATCGCGGACTCGCATCGAAGGATGTTCGTGTACGCGCCCAGCATGGCGAGGGGTCGGTTCATGAAATCGGCGATTGAATTTTTTACTACGACCAGTATAGTCGTAGTTAAGCGATCTACACCGGATCGTCTTGAAGACCCCGCGCGCACCGCACCCTTCGCGATGCGCCGCGGGACGTGAACCTCACAGAACCGAACCATCCCAAATGACCCAACGAATCCTGGTTGTAGGCGCCGGCTTTGCCGGCATGTGGAGCGCCTTGAGCGCCGCGCGCGCCCTCGACATGGCAGGCCATGCGAACGACGGCGTGGAGATCCTGCTGGTCGCGCCCGAGCCCACGCTGCATGTGCGCCCTCGCCTCTACGAAGTGCCGCAGGAGGCGATGAAGGCGCCGCTGCAGTCCGTGTTCGATACCGTCGGCGTGCGCTTTCTCGCGGCCCGCGTAGACCACATCCGCACCGATGCGCAGGAGGTCGACGTGGTCGACGCCGCGCGCGCGCGCCAGACGCTCTCCTACGACAGGCTGGTGCTCGCGGCCGGCAGCCAGCTCTTCCGCCCGCCGGTGCCCGGCCTGCATGCGCACGCGCTGAGCGTCGACCAGTACGAGGACGCCGTGGCGCTCGATGCGCACCTGCGCACGCTCGCCAGGCAACCCTCCTCGCTCGCGCGCAACACCATCGTGGTGGTCGGCGGCGGCTTCACCGGCATCGAGACCGCGGCCGAGATGCCCGCGCGGCTGCGCGAGATCATGGGCAGCGATATCGAGCCGCGCGTGATCGTCGTCGAGCGCGCCGATGCGATCGGCCCCGACCTCGGACCGGGCCCGCGGCCCGTGATCGAGAAGGCGCTGAAGTCGCAAGGCGTCAGCTGGCGGCTGGGCGTGGAGGTCGAGAGCATCGACGCCGAGGGAATCACCACCTCGGGCGGCGAGCGCATCGAGGCAGCGACGGTGATCTGGACCGCCGGCATGCGCGCGACCGCGTTGACGCAGCAGATCCCCGCCGAGCGCGATGCCGCGGGCCGGATCCTCGTCGACCGCAACCTGCAGGTGCCGGGCGTTCCGCACGTCTTCGTCACGGGCGATGCAGCGCGTGCCGCCACCGACGACGAGGGCAACGTCGCGATGATGTCGTGCCAGCACGCGATGGCGCTGGGCCGCTCGGCCGGCCACAACGTCGCGGCCGATCTGCTGGGCCTGCCGAAGATCGCCTATTCGCAGCCGAAGTACGTGACCTGCCTGGACCTCGGTCCCTGGGGCGCCGTGTACACCGAAGGCTGGTCGCGCGAAGTGAAGATGGAAGGTGCCGAGGCCAAGGCGCTCAAGCACCAGATCAACACCGAGTGGATCTATCCGCCCACCGGCGATCGCGCCGAGATCCTGCGCTCGGCGGACCCGGGCCGCATCGTCGTGGCCTGAGGCGCGACGCGGCTGCCGGGTGTCAGTACCCGGTCCGCTTCCAGGCGATGCCGTCGGTGGAACGGTAGGTGCCGCCGGTGGCGCAGCAACCGCCGGCACCGACCGCCATGCGGCCCAGTCGGGCCGTCATCACGCTGCCCTCGACCTGCAGCGACTCGCGCTGGCAGACGCTGAAGAAGGGATAGAAGTCGGGCTTGAGCACCGAGGTCCATTCGACCTCGCCGCCCTCGAGGCTGCGCACGCTGTAGACCTCGCAGTCGTTCACGACAAGGTGGATCGGCCGCCCGGCAAAGGTGCCGCGGAACATCAGCTCGGGCGGCGCATCGCGCGTGATCTGTGCCTCCTTGCTCAGCGGTGGCGGCGGCGGCGCGGGCTTCTCGCAGCCCGCGAGCGCGACGGTTAGGGCCAGGCCGCAGGCGATGCGATGCGCGCCCTTCACGCGGCCTCGCTCCCGTCGTCGCGCTCTTCTTCCGCGACGGCGCTACGGTCCTTGATGCGCGTGACCTGCGACAGCAGTGCATCTTCGGCCGCCATGTCGGGCCGCTGCCCGCGATAGACCGGCTGCTCGAAGCTGCCGCCCGCATAGCGATAGAGATAGCGCACCTCGACCAGCGTGCCGGGCGCGGGCAGCGCCTCGTTCGGCGGCACGGTCACGTTGCCGAGATCGACCAGCACGCCGGCCTCGTCGCGCAGGCCCACGGCCACCGAGCGTTGCGCATTGACGCGCAGCACCTCGCAGGTCGCGCTCTGCTGGAACTTGAACTTGAGGCTCGCGTTGCTGCGCCCCGCAGCGAAGGGCGCGGCCAGCGCCTTGAGCACGAAGCCCTCGCCATGCGCGGCACGCAGCTCGGCCGCGCGCCGGTGCTTGGCCGAAGCCTCGGTCTCGAGCGGCAGCACGGCCATCCATGGCAATGCGGTCGCGAAGGCCTCGAGCCGCCGGAAGCGTTCGACGAAAGCCTGCGCGCGCAGATCCTCGCCACCGGCCTCGAGCAGGTCGAAGGCCAGGAAGCCGTCGCCCACGTGTTCGCCCGCGATCACCGCGCGGCCCGCCGGCAGCGCGGCGGTCGCGACCCAGGCCTGCGGGATGTCGACGAACAGGCCGCGGCGGTTGGTGCCGCGCACGGCGCCCTCCTCGATCAGCAGCATGCGGTTCTCGCCATCGGCCTTTTCCTGCAGGCCCCAGCCGGGGTCGTCGAGGTAGCGCGCGAGCTGCGTCTCTGCGATGAGGGTCGGCAGTTGCGGCAGCTCGCCGCTTCTGCGACCCGCGAACTCGGACGCGGTGTAGAGCGCGCCCGAGGCATCGGTGGTGTAGCCCTTGCCGGTCTTCTCCTTCACCACCTTCTGGTAGATCTTGAGCGCGGCCTCGTAGCCGACCGGGCTGCTGGTCTTGGTGCCGGTGGCCAGCGTGCCGCCACGCCGGCCATTGCCGTAGTCGACCACCCAGCCCTCGTCCTTCGGCCGCAGGTGGACCTGGTAGACCTTGTCGGAGCCCTGGCCCGTGAAGTAGAGGAAGCTGGATTGCGCGAGAGGTTCGGTGCTGGACATGGCGGCGGATGCGATGGAACGAACGGCGCCGTGGCATTGCACGACGCTGCGATGCTACACAGCACGCGCCGCGCCGCCGAATGACTTTAGGCACTGGTGCCGCGCGCCCGGCGCACCTAGCCTACGCCCGCACAGGCGAACACAAGGGGACGGCGCCATGGGATTTCTGGACAAGGTCCGCAAGCTTTTTTCATTCAGTTTCAATCGGCTCGAGGACGGCACGCCGCTGACGCCCGCGCAGCATCGCGGCCTCGCGCTCGGCGCGGTCTATGCGGCCGAGTCCTACCTGCCGATCAACGCGCTCACCGCGGAATCCGACCGCGCCACCGCCGTGGCGCTGCTGGCCTCGGCCTGGGGCGTCACCGGTGCCGGCAGCGCGCGCGAGGTCACGGAGTCGCTGCTCTCGCAAGGCCATCGCGCCCACTACGCGGTGGTGAACCCGCGCGTGGAGCGCCTCCACCGCGGCAGCCGAAGCGACGCGGCGGCGGTCGCGCAAGCCAACCTCGCGGCGCTGCCCGGCGAGGCCGTGGCACGCGGCCTCGATCTCGAGAGCACGCGCGACTACTACGAAAGTTGGCACGAGGCCGCCGAGGAAGGCCTGTTCGACAAGCTGCCGCGGCCGCTGCCCGCGAGCATCATGGCCTGGGACATGGGCCGGCTGGTGCAACTGCACCGGCTGATCCAGGACGCACGGCTGCTGCGCGCCGAGGAATCGTGGAACGCGATCGCGAGCGCGGCGCGCCTCGCGCAGCCCGCCTACCAGTCGTGGCGCGACTTCGGCGACAGCTTCGTGGTCGGGCGCGCGTTCTGGCTCGCCACCCACGACCTCGACCGCATCGCCGAGGACACCGACACCTTCCAGCGCGCCACGGCCCACCTGCTCTCGCACGAGCACAGCCCTTGGCGGCAGATGGCGTGGTGAGCCGCCGCTCATTCGCGCGTCATCGAAGCATGCGGGCACAGGGCCTAAGATAGGCGGATGCCCCGATCGGCCACACCGCGTGATCGAGGGCATTCAACCGAAGGCAGGGAGGCCTCCGCGTGAAGCGCATTCGATCCGAGAAACTCACACGAACGAGACCGGGGACATCGACGGTCACGGAACACGTCACCATCGAACTGTTCGAGCTGCCCGCCGATGCCGGGCACGTGGTGCACCTGAGCAGCAGCCGCGACGGACTGCAGTGGCGCGAGACCGTGCTGACGCCCGCGCCGCTCGCGCTCGACAAGGCGATGGCGGTGTTCGGCGATGCGCTCGCCGCGCAGCTCGCGCGCGGCCTCGCGCTCGAAGGCGCGCCGATCGTTGCATCGGCACCGGCCGCGCCCATCGCCGCCGCTTCCCCTTCCCCTGCCGACACCCTTCTTCTAGACCGCATCGCGCCCGATGCCTGGCGCCTGCTCCCGCCGCTGCGCCGCAGCCGCACCGTGTGGCGCCTCGGCGAACGCCGGCTCGCGCAGGCGGTGCCGCGGCTGGTCGAACTGATCGAGACCGGCGACGCGATGCTCGACTACTGCATCGCCTGGGCCATCGGCCGCTGCGGCGACGCGGGCGCCTTCGAGGCGATGGTCGAACTCTCGCGCCGCGCGACCGACCCCAAGGTGACGCGCATCGCGCGCTGGGCCGCGCTCGCACTGTGGCCGGCCGAACGGCGTGCCGCGGAGGCCGAGCGCATCGTCGACGACTGGCCCGGCTCGCTGCGCCGCGCCTGGACCGACGCGCAGGTCGTGCCGGTGGCCGAAGCCGCCGCGCTGCTGCGCGAGCGGCTCGCCGACCCCGCGCACTGGCAGAGCCTCGCGCACACCGACTGGACGCAACAGCTGTTCGAACTCGCGCTGCTCGAAGGCCTCGACGAGGACCAGCCCGCCGGCCTGGCGCGCAGTGCGCTGCACGACGTGGCGCAGCAGCTGTCGCTGGCCGCGGGCAGCTTCCGCGCCTGGCGCCGGCTCTACAAGGGTGCCGAGTTCGCGGGCGACTACCGCCTGCTGGGCCTGCTGAACCAGCGCCTCGAAACGCAGCGCGCGGGTTTTCGCGGCACCAGCCAATGGGCCATGCTCAACGGCCGCTACGTCGACATCGCGAAGGAGATCGTGCGCCCCGACAGCCGGCTCGCGCTGAGCCAGCGCACGCACGACTACCTGCGCCGCCGCACCTGGCGCACCTTGCGCCGGCTCGCGCTGCGCGGCGCGGCCGACGAGCGCGACTGGCTGCGGCTCGCGATGGGCGTGCTGCTCGCGGCCGACGATGCGAATGCGGCCGTCGCGGCGCGCCATGAGGATGCGGGCTGGAACCGCGAGACGCGCGTCTGGCACAGCGGTCCCTACAGCCGCTGGCTGGTCGTGATGCAGCTGCTGCACCGCCACGACCCCGAATGGACCGCGCTGGCCGGCGGCCTCTACTGGCGCCGCGAGACGCCGCCGGCCGAGCACCGCGCGCAACGCGGCGAGGCCTGGCCCGAACGCTGGGACCGCCATCCCGAGGCGCTGCTGCAGCTGATGCAGCAGTCGCGCTGCGCCGGCGTGCATGCCTTCGCGGCGCGCGCGCTGCAGGACAACCGCGCCTTCTGCCAGGCACTCGATGGCGCAGTCCTGCGCGAGCTGCTCGCGAGCGCCTGGAACGACACGGCGCGCTTCGCGTTGACGCTGGTGCGCGAGCGCATCGAGGCCGGCGAGCCGGCCGGCCCGTGGCTCGTGCCGCTGATCGATTCGCCACTCGATGAAGCACGTCGCCATGCACTCGACCTGATCGCCGAGGACCCGGCGCGCTACAGCCGCGACGTCGAACTGCTGCTGCGCCTGCTGGTCTCGGCCGACGCCGAGGTGCGCCGCGCCTCGCGCCTGCTGCTGCAGGCCGCGGCCGGCCAGCCCGAGGCCGCCGACGGTTTCGAGGCACTGTGCACCGCGCTGCTCGGCTGGCTCGCGCGTTGCGATGCGCAGGCGCCCGAGCTCGCCCCCATCTGCGAGAACCTGCAATGGGCGCTGCAGAACCCGCTGCGCGAAGCCGGCGCGAAGGCGCCGCTGGCCGCGCTGCTGGCCCTGTTCGACCACGCGAGCCCCGACGTGGTGGCGCTCGCGGCCGAGTGGCTGCTGCTGCATCCGGCGTCCGTGCAAGGCCTGCCGATCGAGGTGCTGACGCGATTGCTGCAGTCGGACGACGAGCGGCTGCGCGGCGCCGGCGTGCGCCTGTTCACCGCGCTGCCCGACGACACGCTGCTCGCGCAGCCGGCGCTGTTCGCCGTGTTCTGCGCCAGCCCGATGCCGCGCGTGCGCAGCGCGGTCGCGCCCAAGCTCGCGCAGCTGCTGCCCAGCCATCCGGACTTCGGCGCGGCGCTGATGCCGATGCTGCGCGACGAGCTGTTCCGCAGCGAGGCCGCCGAGGGCGTGTTCGATTCGCTGCTGCAGTGGCTGTGCGGGCCGCTGGCCGAGCACACGCGTGCGGGCGACAGCGCCACCACCGTGCGGCTGCTCGAGGCGCGCAGCAAGGGCGCGCAACGGCTGGGCGTCTGGCTGCTGCCGCAGCAGCCGGCCGAGGCCTTCGACGTGCTGCAGACCGCGAGCCTGGGGCTGGTCGATGCCGCCGCCGCGCGGCAATGGGCCTGCGAACGGCTCGCCGCGCGGCCCGAACGCACGCTCGCGCAGCTCGATGACGCGCTGCGCATCTTCGACAGCCGCTGGGACGACGCGCTCGCCTGGGCGCGCCAGTGGTTCGCGGCGCAGGGCCAGTCGCCGCAATGGACGCCCGCGCTGCTGGTGCGCCTGTGCGACCACAAGGATCCCGGCGCGCAGCGCCTGGGCCGCGAGCTGCTGACCGCGCACTTCGAACTCACCGACGTCACCACCTACATGCTGCAGCTGAGCCAGCATCCCTCGAGCGGCATGCAGCTGTTCGTGACCAACTGGCTGGCGGCCGCCGCGGGCGGCAAGCCCGAGGTGCTGGCGCGGCTCGAGCCCTACTTCCTCACCGTGCTGTCGCAGGCCAACCGCGGCCGGCTCGCAAAGGCGCGCGTGAGCGAATTCCTCGCGGCGCAGGCCGAGCAGTCCGAACAGGCGGCGCGCATCGTCGCGCGCGTGTTCGCGCGCCAGGCCGTGAGCGGCGCCATCACCGAGCGCGCCCGCTACGTGGCCGGACTGCGCAGCATCCAGCAACGCTATCCGGCGCTCGAGAACCCGCTGCAGGCCGCGCCCGTGCGCGCCGTCGCGCCGCGCCGGGCCGCCGTCGCCGGAGGTCCCGCCGCATGAAGTTCCAGTACCGCTATTTCGGCCACTCGGGCGCGCAGCAGACGCCCACCAGCACCGCGCTGCAGTTCGCGCCGGACACCCTGCGCGCGCCCGTGCACTTCATCGGCGAGGTCAACCGGCACCTGCCGTTTCGCGAAGGCATGTCGGCGCTGCACGACGTGGTGGTGGGCGACCTGCGCTTCCAGCCGCGCGACAAGAGCGCCTACCTCGAATGGCTCGCGAGCCAGGAAGGCGAGCTGCTCGCGCAATACATGGCGCGCAGCGACGAGCTCAAGGCCCGCATGGCGCCGCTGCGCGAGGAGCTCGACGTGCTGCGCCAGCGCAAGTCGGCCATGCTGCAGCCCTTCTACAAGGCGCAGAAGCGCTACTTCGACCACCTCTACAAGGTCAACCGCGAAGCCTGGTTCGTGCTCGACCCGGTGATCACGGTGCATCCCGACCGCGTGTTCTTCGAGTGCTTCAGCCAGGACGAGTCGAGCTACGGCATGTTCTCCTGCGGCCACGAGGTCTTCGACCGCGTGAGCGACCATGCCTTCGGCACCACCAACGTCGACTACTCCGAGTCGCTCTACGACGAGTTCCAGAAGATCCGCGACTACAAGGCCACGCGGCTGGCGATCGATCCCGGCGGCTTCCAGGTACAGAGCGGCAACGACCCGGCCTTCCACGAACCCAAGATCGAGGTGCCCGACAGCTGGGTGCGCGGCTTCCTGCAGGTCAGCAGCGCGATGCTGTTGCCCGCGCACAGGCTGCAGCTGCACCCGATGGACGTGCACAACATCTGCCTGGTGCTGAGGCGGCGCAAGGAGCGCGCGGGTCCGCGCTCGCTGCGCTTCATCCTGCGGCCCGGGCAGCCGGTGCGCATCCTGTTCGAGCCCTGGGGCCATGAACTGGTGTGCCCGCGTTCCTCGCACGACGCGCCCGCCGACATCGACATCCGCGTCTGGGGCCGGCGCCGGCTGCTGCAGCTCGAACGGCTGGTGCCGGTGGCGCAGGGCTTCACGGTGCACCTGCTGGGCACCGGCATGCCGAGCTTCTGGGTCGCGCGGCTGCCCGACATGGAGTTCACGCTGGGCCTGTCGGGCTGGACCGCCAACGACTGGTCGCGCAACGGCCACTTCGAGCTGCTGCAGCCGCGCCATGACGTCGACCAGGACAGCCTGCTGCGCGTGTTCGCGGCGCTCGGCGAGCGCTGGCGCGCCACCACCGCCGAACTGGCTGCGGCCACCGGGCTCTCGCCGCTCACGGTCGAGTCGGCGCTCGGCGGCTATGTGCAGGCCGGGCGCGTGGTGTACGACATCGCGCACGGCGTGTGGCGGCTGCGCGAGCTGAGCCGCGAACCGCTGCCGATGGAACGGCTGCGCCATGCCAGCCCCGAGGAAGCGGCCGCGGCCGAACTGGTGCAGGCCGGGCGCCTGAAGGACACGAAGGTCGAGGCCCGTGCCGATGGCGGGCTGCTGCTCAGCGGCCTGTGCGGCACCAAGTCCTCGCGCCAGTACCAGGTGCGGCTGCAGCTCGATGCCGACCAGCGCGTGGCCACCGGCGAATGCCAGTGCGACCACTTCATCCGCCTGCGCATGACGAAGGGGCCGTGCGAACACATGCTCGCGCTGCGCCTGGCCACGGCCTCGGCCGCGCTGGCCCTTGGCACCACCGCGGGCGTACCGACGCCCGCGACCGACTCGGAAGAAAGGACTGCAAGCATCGGCTGATACACTGGTTTTGCGAACGGGGCGGGAAGGCTCTTGCAATCCGGATGGCGCATCGCCATCCTCGATCTCAGCACTTCCCAGGCTTCACTGGACATCTCTTCACTGTGCCGTACGCGCATGGTGGCGCGATGACGGTGCGGCTTCTTCGAAGCTCATCGCGCCACCATGCGCGTACGGCGTCGAGTGGAGCTGTCCAGTCTTCAGGCTCTTCGACGAGATTCCCGTCCCGTTCGCATCTTTTTCTTCCAGTGCATCGGTCCATGCGGCGCACACCGCCCATGACCCCACCCTCTCCCTCTTCCGTACCCGATTCGGCGCTCACGCGCGAGGAACTCTACGCACGCATCCGCGGGAGCTCCAAGCAGGAGGTCGTGCTCGAGGAGATGCAGCGCCTGGGCTTCTGGCCGCGCGACACGGCGCAGCCCACGGTCGAGGCGCAACTGATCCGCCGCGAGGGCGAGCTGCAGACCGCGCTGCGCGATCTCGGCGACGAGCTGCGCGGCATCGAGGACCGCGAGACCGCGCTCAAGGCCATGCGCAAGGAGCGCATGGCGCGGGCGCGCGAACGTCGCGAAGAGACCCGCCAGCGCCTCGCGCAACAGCGCCATGCGCGCGCGCTCGACTGGCATGGCCGGCGCCAGCGCGAACTGCTGTACCTGGGCGAAGGCGTCTCGGGCGGACTCAACGCGGCGCGCAGCGACGAGCAGGCGCTCGCGCGCCATGCGCTGCCGGCGCTGCACGACGCCACCGACCTCGCGCGCGCCATGGGCCTGGAGCTGGGCGAGCTGCGCTTCCTGGCCTGGCACCGCGAGGTCGCGCGCGTGAGCCACTACCAGCGCTTCACCGTGCCCAAGAAGACCGGCGGCGAGCGCCGGATCTCGGCGCCGATGCCGCGGCTCAAGCGCGCGCAGTACTGGGTGCTCGACAACGTGCTGGCCAAGGTGCCGGTGCACGAAGCGGTGCACGGCTTCCTGCCGGGCCGCTCGATCCTCAGCAATGCCGCGCCGCACGTGGGGCAGGCGGTGGTGGTCAACCTCGACCTCAAGGACTTCTTTCCCTCGATCGGCCTGCGCCGCGTGCGCGGCGTGTTCCGCCAGCTCGGCTACTCGCCGCAGGTCGCGACCCTGTTCGCGCTGCTCGCGACCGAGGCGCCGACCGACGAGGTCGAGCTCGACGGCGAGCGCTACTTCGTCGCGCGCGGCGAGCGCGTGCTGCCGCAGGGCGCGCCCACCAGCCCGATGCTCACCAACGTGCTGTGCCGCCGGCTCGACGCGCGGCTGGCCGCCTGCGCCGCCAAGCTGGGCTTTCGCTACACGCGCTATGCCGACGACCTGAGCTTCTCGGCCGATGCCGAGCATGGCCGCGATGTCGGCAAGCTGCTGTGGCGCGCCAAGCAGATCGTGGCCAGCGAAGGCCTCGTGGTGCATCCCGAGAAGCAGCAGGTGATGCGCCGCCACCAGCAGCAGCACGTGACCGGCATCGTGGTCAACGACAAGCTCTCGACCGACCGCGACACCTTGCGGCGCTTTCGCGCCGTGCTGCACCAGGCCGAGCGCCACGGCCCGCAGGGTCTGCACTGGAACGGCCAGCACGACCTGATCGCCGCGCTGCGCGGCTATGCGAACTTCATCGCGATGGCCGACCCGGCGCGCGCCGAGCCCTATCTGCGGCGCGTGAAGGCGCTGGCCGCGAAGCATGCGTCGACGCCCACCGTCGCGCCGGCACCGGCCCGCGCGCCGCTGCCCGCGGGCCACTTCCGCCAGCAGTCGGCCGCCGGGCTCGCGCCCCTGCCCACGTGGTGGCAGCCCGCGCGCGCGCCCGAGCCGGTGCTCGAGAAGACACCCGAGCAGATCGCGGCCGAGAAGAAGGCGAAGCGCGAGGCCGAGCGCGAACGCCAGCGCGCGCTCGACGACACGCAGCGGCGCGAACAGGCACCGCCACGCAACGACACGCGCGCCGCCGAGCCCGCCACGGCAGCGCAACCCGCGAAGCCGCGCAGCGCGCTGTCGCTGCTGGGCCTGTGGGTCAGCATCGCGATACAGGGCACCTACGTGCTGGGCTTCCTGCTGTCGCTGCGCGATGCCTGGCTGATCGGCCTCGTGACGGGCGCGATCTGGGTCGCCAACATCTACCAGCGCAAAGCCGGCTGGATGCGCTTCTTCATCGCGCTGATCGCCGGCTCTGGACTCTCGGCGGTGCTGCGCAAGATGTGGTCCTGAAAAGGCCGGCCCCAAAAGAAGAATCGCCCCGAAGGGCGATTCGCTTCTAGGACGCGGCCGATGTCGACGGCCGCGATGCCACCGCGGGTGCCTGCGCCTGCGCCGGCGCACGCATGTCGAACAGCCGGCACTCGGTGGTGGCCTTGGCATACAGCGTGCCGTCCGGACCCACGAGGCTGGCTTCGGCCAGCGCCACGCGGCCTTCGATGCGCGTGACCGTGGCCTCGGCGCGCACGCGCCGCACATCGAGCGTGAGGCCTTTCAGGTAACGGGTCTCGAGGCTGGCCGTGGTGTAGACCTGCCCCGGCGGCAGCGATGCGAGCACCGCGCAGCCCAGCGCCGAATCGAGGATCGAGGTCATCCAGCCGCCGTGGATGGTGCCCATGGGATTGAGGTACTCGCGCTGCGGCGTGCCCTGGAACACGGCCGAGCCCGGGCGCGCGACGATCGCATAGAAGGTCAGGTGCTTGGCGAACTCCGCATAGGGAAGCTGGCCGTTCATCATCGCGTGCATCACTTCGAGGCCGCTCTTGCCGACGAGCTGCGCGGGCCGTGCCACACCGACACCGGGACCCGAATTAAGCAGTTCGACTACCTCGCGTTCCTCGGAGAGCCACAGGTCCAGTCGTTGTTCAGGCGTCATTTGAAAAGATCTCGAAAGCAATGCGGATCGGATCGGGAGAAGTGGCACGCGACGGTGCTTTCTCATGCATCTTCTTGTCGCGGCCAGTTTAGCAATTGCCTGCTGCGAAGACGATGCTTTCAAGCGCCTGCACCATGCATTCCTTGTCGAATCCTTAAGCCGCGTGCGTTAAGTGGCGCTGTCGCGCGCCGAACACAGCGCCGGCCCCGCGCGAACGATGGGCTTCACAGTTCGCGCGCATGCGACTACATTCGCATCCCTCGACAACCACGCACCATAGGAGGTACGCAATGAACAAGCCAGTCCTTGCCCCCACCACCGTCTCGGTGCCCGGCCGCTCGATCGCGTTGCGCACACGCCGCTGAGGCCTTCGCCTCGCTGAGCGTCGCAGCCCCCGCGCTGCACGCGACGCCGCCCCGCCCGAGATTCGCCAAGCCCGCCGCGCGCGCCATCGCGTGCGGCGCCCGGTCTTTCGTTTCCGAATCAAGGTGCCCACACCCATGCTCGATACAGCAGCCGCCCACGCGCGGCATCGTTTCGTTTTTCTCTCGACCGTCCGCATCGCCATCCTCCCCGCCCACGCAAGGAAGGAGGTGGCCCCATGAAGATCCCGCCCCGGCTCCAACCCCTGGTCGACGAAGGCCTGATCGACAGCGTCAGCCGCCAGCTCATGAGCGGCAAGGAGGCGATGGTCTACGTCGTGCACAGCGGCGACGAAGCCCGTTGCGCCAAGGTCTACAAGGAGGCCGACAAGCGCGCCTTCCGCCAGGCCGTGGACTACACCGAGAACCGCAAGATCCGCAACTCGCGCGAGCGCCGCGCCATCGCCAAGGGCACGCGCTTCGGCCGCCGCATGACCGAGAGCCACTGGCAGAGCGCCGAGGTCGATGCGCTGCACCGGCTGGCCGACGCGGGCGTGCGCGTGCCCGAACCCTTCGGCTTCTGGGAAGGCGTGCTGCTGATGGAGCTCGTGACCGATGCCGAGGGCACGGCCGCGCCGCGGCTCAACGACGTCGAGTTCACGCCCGACGATGCGCGGCGCCATCACGCCACGCTGGTGCGCGAGGTGATGCGCATGCTGTGCGCGGGCATCGTGCACGGCGACCTCTCGGAGTTCAACGTGCTGCTCGGCGCCGGCGGCCCGGTGATCATCGACCTGCCGCAGGCCGTCGATGCCGCGGGCAACAACCATGCGCAGCGCATGCTGCTGCGCGACCTGGCGAACCTGCGCGAGTTCTTCGGCCGCTTCGCGCCCGAGCTGCACCAGACGCGCCATGGCGAGGAGATCTGGCATCTCTACGAGCGCGGCCTGCTGCGGCCCGAGACGCAGCTCAGCGGCGCGCCGCCGCGCGACACCGGGCCGGTCGACCTCGGCGAGGTGCTGCGCGCGGTCAACGATGCGCGCGCCGAGGAGGCGCTCCGGCGCGAGCGGCTGGCGAACCGGGGCGAGCCCTGAGCCCCGCGGCGACAATCGGCGCAGCACGGCCCCCCTCCTCCACGATGTTCCAGCCTCCCGACCTCGCGCCCTCCCCGCGTCCCGCGCGCCACTTCGCCTCGGCGCTCTCGCTGGCCGCGGCCTTCGCGCTCGGCGGACCGGCGCTGGTCCATGCGGGCGTGCGGCTCGACGACGACCGCGGCAGCGTGCTCGAGCTGCCGGCGCCCGCGCGGCGCATCGTCTCGCTGATGCCCTCGCTGACCGAGACCGTCTGCGCGCTCGATGCCTGCGACCGGCTGGTAGGCATCGACCGCCATGCCAACTGGCCGGCGGCGGTGCAGCGGCTGCCGCAGGTGGGCGGCATCGACGACGCGAACATCGAGCGCATCGTCGCGCTCAAGCCCGACCTCGTGCTGCTGCGCCCGCGCAGCCGTGCCGCCGAACCGCTCGAGCGGCTCGGCATCCGCGTGCTGGCGCTCGACGCCAAGACCCATGCCGACATGCGCCGCGTGATGGAGACCGTGGCGCGCGCCACCGGCCAGCCCGGCAAGGGCGAGGCCTACTGGCGCCGGCTCGATGCCGGTCTCGACGCGGCGCGCGCGCGCGTGCCCGCGGGCTGGCAGGGCCGGCGCGTCTACTTCGAGGTGCATGGCGGCATGGCGGCCGCGAGCGAGAGTTCCTTCATCGGCGAGACGCTCGCGCGCCTGGGCCTCGCGAACGCGGTGCCCGGCACGCTGGGGCCGTTCCCGAAGATGAGCCCCGAGTTCGTGGTGCGCGCCGACCCCGACGTGCTGATGGTGTCGGCGCTCGGCGAGCTGTCGGCGATGGCCGCGCGGCCCGGCTGGTCGGCGATGAACGCGATCAAGCGCGGCCGCGTCTGCAGCTTCGCGTCGGCGCGCTTCGACCTGATGATGCGGCCCGGTCCGCGGCTGGACGAGGCGGCCGATGCGGTCGTCGACTGCCTGCTGCGGCTCGGCGATCCGCGCTCCTGAGACGGCGGGTCGCGCTCAGTCGGGCGCGTGGCGCACGACGAATCCACGCACGGGCGCGATCCATTCGACCGCCGCATCCTCGGGCCACGCCACGGCCGCGCCCTGCGCGCTGCCCGAGAACAGCAGGCGCTCCTCGACCAGCAGGAAGCGCCGCGCTGCGGCCTCGTCGCCGCCCAGCACCCGCAGCGTCGCGCCGCCGAGGTCCAGCGACTCCCCGGTCTTCGGCGCGACCGCACGCGCCTCGGGCCAGCCGGCGGCCGCTGCCTCGCCGCGCGTGGCCAGCACCCAGCGCACCGGCCCCGGCGCCGCGGTCCGCAGCGCCTCGCCCGGCACCGGATCGATCAGCGCCCAGCCTTCGTCGCCCCCCACGAAATGGCTGTGCGTTCCATCGCCGCCCGTCACGCGCCACACGCGCGCCGACAGCCGCATCGACAGCCCCGCCTCGTGCGCATAGCGCCCGCCGCCCTGCCCGTCGGGATCGACCAGCGCCACCTCGTCGTAGGGCGCTTCGTCCACGTTCACGGGCCGCCGGCCTTCGGGTCCGTCGGCCAGCCGCGGCATGTCGAGCCGCACGCGCGCACGGGCACGCGCCTGCGCGAGGCAATCGGCCACCGAGGCGAAGCCCGCGAGCTCCAGCAGCACGCGCCGCGTCACGTTCATCAGCTTGAGCCCGAGTGCCGGGCTCGCGGCCTCGGCCGGCGGCAGCCAGCGGTGCTCGACGATCTCGAAGCCGTCGACCTGCACCTCCTGCCCGGGGGGCATGGCCGCGACGAAGAAGCGCGTGTCGAAGCGGCGCGGCATGCCGGGCGGCGTGAGCCAGTGGCTGAAGTAGGCGAGCTGGTCGACCGCGAGCCGCCAGCCCTGAGCGTCGCACAGCGCGAGCAGCGCCTCGGTGCTGTCGGCCACGGCGGCGCGCATCGCGGCCAGCCGCTCGGGATCGACGCGATCGAGCGCGACCAGCGCGCCGTCGGCGTCGCTCGCGAACAGCACGCCGGCCTCCTCGAAGCATTCGCGCACCGCGGCGGCGTAGTAGTCGAGGCCGCCTGCGGGCAGCGCGAGTCGCGCGCTCGCGGCCGCATCGTCGAGGCCCGCGCAGCGCGTGTGCAGCTCGCGGTCGTGCGCATCGACCACGCCGCCCGGGAACACGCTGGCGCCGCTGTTCTGGTCGTCGGGCTTGTCGGCCCGGCGCAGCATCAGCACCTCGAGGCCGCCGGGCCCGTCGCGCAACAGGATCAGCGAGGCGGCGGTGCGTATCGGGCGTGGCTTGGGCGGCGTGGCGTTCATGGGAAGCGATTGTCGGTCCGCGGGCGTCGCCTTGCTGTCACCCGCGTCCACGGCTGAGCCGGGGCCCGGCGGCGCCGTCCTCGACCTGCCAGTCCTGCGCGCGCAAGGCCTCGCGCAGGCGGTCGGCCCGAGCCCAGTCGCCGGCCGCACGGGCCTCGAGCCGCTCGCGCGCCAGGGCCGCGATCGCCTCGGGCACCACCTCGCCCTCCTCGCGCCACTCGGCCAGCCGCAGCCCCAGCACCGCCTCGAACACATCGACCGTGGCGCGCCGCGTCGCCGCCGGCAGGTCGCTGCGCACCAGCTCCCACAGCACGGCCAGGCCGCGCGGCAGGTTCAGGTCCTGCTCGACCTCGGCGCGAAAGCGCGCGACGAAGCCCGCGTCGGCCGTGCCGCCCACCGGCCAGCCCGCATAGGCGCGGCGCAGCCGGTCGAGCGCCGACTGCGCGCCCGCGATCGCGGCCTCGTTGAAGCGCAGGCTGCTGCGGTAGTGCGCGCCCAGGCACAGGTAGCGGTAGGCCAGCGGATCGATGCCGCGGTCGACCAGCGTCTGCAGCCGCACGAAGTCGCCGTCGGACTTCGACATCTTCACGTCGTCGTCTAGCGTGAGGAAATGGCCGTGCAGCCAGAAGTTGGCCAGGCGCGTGCCATGGCAGGCCTGGGTCTGCGCGATCTCGTTGCTGTGGTGCACGCCGATGTGGTCCTCGCCGCCGCAGTGGATGTCGAACCACGGCCCGAGGTAGCGGGCCGACATGGCCGAGCACTCGATGTGCCAGCCCGGGAAGCCGCGGCCCCAGGGGCTGTCCCATTCCATCTGGCGCTGGGTGCCCGGCGGGCTGAACTTCCAGAGCGCGAAGTCGGTGGCCTCGCGCTTGTCGCCCATCGCCACGCGCTGGCCCGCGCGCAGGCCGGCCTTGTCCAGCCGCGCGAGGTGGCCGTAGTCGTCCTGCTTCGAGGTGTCGAAGTAGATGCCGTCGGCGGTGCGGTAGGTGAAGCCCTTGCGCTCGAGCTCGGCGATGAAGGCGAGCTGCTCGGGGATGTGGTCGGTGGCGCGCGGCCATTCGGCGGGCTCGCGCAGGTTCAGCGCGCGCCAGTCGGCGCGGAAGGCCGCTGTGAAGCGCTCGGCGATGGCCCAGGCCGACTCGCCCGCGCGCCGGCTGCCCTTCTCCATCTTGTCCTCGCCCTCGTCGGCGTCCGAGACCAGGTGGCCGACGTCGGTGATGTTGACCACGTGCCGCACCTCGTGGCCGCCGAATTCGAGCACGCGGCGCAGCAGGTCCTCGAACACGTAGGTGCGCAGGTTGCCGATGTGGGCATGGTCGTAGACCGTGGGACCGCAGCAGTAGAGCCCCACCGGGCCGGGGCGCCGCGGAACGAAGGGGCGCAGGGAGCGCGACCAGGTGTCGTGGAGGACGAGGGACATGCGTGTGGACTCTCGAGGTCGTTGCAGAAAACAAAAAGGCCACCGGTCTTGCAACGGGTGGCCATCGGGCATGCGGGTTCGCGCGAAGTCGCTCTAGCCGCCATCTCCCCATGGCAGAGCGCGACAGCAGGTGCCGGCGATGTGGAGGGAAGGACGGGTGGACATGGCCGGCATCCTAGCCGCTAGGCCTGGGCCGGGTCAAACGCGGCCGCGTCGAGGTAGCGCGCGTCCCACGCCGCGGCCAGCGACTGCGCGCGATGCAGCGGCACGCGCGCGGTCTCGAAACCGACCACGCAGGCCACGTCGGCCGACCCGGGCCGCGCGGGCGATTCGGCGCTGCGACCATCGGTCAGCAGCCAGAGCCAGCGCCGGCGATCGGCATGGCGCTCGAGCAGCTCGTCGGCGCGCCGCACTCCCAGCGCCAATGGCGTGCCGCCGCCGGCGCCGATGGGCGCGATCCAGTCGTCGTTCCAGGCGCTGGCGCGGCGCGGCGGCAGCCGCAGCTCGACCACCGAGCCCGCGAAGCACAGCAGCGCGACATGGTCGCGGCGGCGGTAGGCCTCGTCCATCAGCGCGAGCAGCAGGCCCTTGGCACGCGCGAGGCCGCCGTCGTTGCGCATCGAGGCCGAGGCATCGAGCAGGAAGCAGTGCAGCGCACCCTCGCGCGTCTCGCGCGGGCGGCGGCGCAGGTGCTCGCGGCGCAGCGGGCCGGCGCCGCGCGCGGCGAGCGTGCGTGGCCAGTCGAGCGCCGCGTCGGCGGCGGCGATGCCGTGCCAAGCCTCGCGGCCCGGTCCCGATGACGCCTGCCTCCGGTCACCCTGGCGCGCGCCAGCGGGTGCGGTGTTCCGGAGGCTCAGGCTTTTTTTGCGAGCGAGGCGGCCGGGATCAGCGGGCGCAGCGGCTTGACGCGGGCGACGCCGACGGGCTCGGGCGGCAGCGCGCCCCAGTCACCGTCGCCGCCGTCGCCGCCGTCACCGGAATGGGCACCGTTATCGATGGCGCTCTCGCCCTCGGCGGCCGAGGGCGGCGGCGCGCTCGGCGCCTGCGCGGGCGGCGCCGCCTCCACGCCCGGCTTGCGCCGGTGCAGCAGCACGGCCTCGGCCACGCGCCGCACATGCTGCTCGCCGATGGCCTCCGCCCCTTCGAGCGCGGCCAGCGCGCGCGCCGCGCGCAGCATCACGAGGTCGGCGCGCAGGCCATCGACCTGCGCGGCGATGCACAGCGCGCCCACGGCCTCGTGCACCGCATCGCCATACGGCAGCGCGGTGGCATCGGCCAGCGTCGCGCGCGCGCGCCGCAGCGACGCGGCGAGCTCGGCCTCGGCCGCCGCATGCCGCGCACGAAAGCCCTCGGGATCGCTGTCGAAGGCCAGCCGCGCGCGCACCACGGCCTGGCGCTCGGCCCGGTCCTCGAGGTTGCGCAGCTGCACGCAGAGGCCGAAGCGGTCGAGCAGTTGCGGGCGCAGGCTGCCCTCCTCCGGGTTCATGGTGCCCACGAGCACGAAGCGCGCGGCATGGCGGTGCGAGATGCCGTCGCGCTCGACCGCGTTGACGCCGCTGGCGGCCGCATCGAGCAACGAATCGATCAATGCATCGGGCAGCAGGTTGATCTCGTCGACATAGAGCACGCCGCCATGGGCGCGCGCGAGCAGCCCCGGCGCGAACTTCAGCGCATGGCCGGCCAACGCCTGGCCGAGGTCGAGCGTGCCGACCAGGTGCTCGAGGCTGGCGCCCAGCGGCAGGGTGACGAAGGGCGCGCCGGGCAGCAGCTCGGCCAGCGCGCGCGCGGCCGTGGTCTTTGCGGTGCCGCGCGGGCCCTCGATCAGCACGCCGCCGAGCGCGGGATCGGCCGCGGCCAGCAGCAGCGCCTCGCGCAGCAGCGGCTGGCCGGCGATGGCGGAAAAGGGGAACGACGCCGGCAGCGGCGCGGCCTGTGTGTTCATCGCGTATGTCCTTCCATCCGCTGCTCGTGCGCGAGCAGCAGGTTCTCGATGCGTTCGCGGTAGTCGCCGGGCGACTGCCAGAGGCCGCGCTGCATGGCCTCGAGCAGGCGGCTCAGCATGTCGTGCAGCGCGCGTGGATTGTGCGTGTCGACGAAATCGCGGTTATCGGCATCGAGCACGTAGGCGTCGGCCACCATCGCGTACTGGTGGTCGCCGACCACGCGCGCGGTGGCGTCGAAGCCGAACAGGTAGTCGACCGTGGCCGCCATCTCGAAGGCGCCCTTGTAGCCATGGCGGCGCGCGCCCGCGATCCACTTGGGATTGACCACGCGCGCGCGCACCACGCGGCCGATCTCCTCCTTGAGCGTGCGCACGCGCGGCGCCTGCGGATTGCCATGGTCGCCGTGGTACATGGCCGGCTGGCGCCCGCTCAGGTGGCGCACGGCGGCGGCCATGCCGCCCTGGAACTGGTAGTAGTCGTTGGAGTCGAGCAGGTCGTGCTCGCGGCTGTCCTGGTTCTGCAGCACCACGTTCATTTCGCCGAGGCGCCGCACCAGCGCCTCGGTGGCGGGCACGCCCTCGCTGTCCTGCCCGTAGGCATGCGCGCTGCCGCCGACATAGGCGCCGGCGAGGTCGTCGTCGCTCTGCCAGTCGCCGCTGTCGAACAGCGGCTGCAGGCCCGAGCCGTAATGGCCCGGCGCCGAGCCGAACACGCGCCAGCCGGCCTGGGTGCGCGCGGCCTCGGCCGGCAGGCCCCCGGCCTCGAGCGCGGCGGCCTCGCGCAGGATGCGCGCGCGGATCGGGTTGCGCTCGGCATCCTCGTCCTCCTGCGCGGCCACGGCCTGCACGGCCGCGTCGAACATCTGCACCGCGGCCGGAAAGGCATCACGGAAGAAGCCCGAGATGCGCAGCGTGACGTCGATGCGCGGGCGCCCGAGGCCGACCGTGGGCAGCACCTCGAAGTCGACCACGCGCTGGCTGCCCGCGGCCCACTTCGGCCGCACACCGATCAGCGCGAAGGCCTGCGCGAGGTCGTCACCGCCGGTGCGCATGGTGGCCGTGCCCCAGACCGACAGGCCGATGCCCGCGGGATAGTCGCCATGCTCCTGCAGGTGGCGCTCGACCAGTTGGGCGGCCGACTTGAGGCCCAGCATCCAGGCGGTGGGGGTGGGAATGGCGCGCGTGTCGACCGCGTAGAAGTTGCGCCCGGTCGGCAGCACGTCGGGGCGGCCGCGCGAAGGCGAGCCGCTGGGCCCGGGCGGCACGAAGCGGCCCTGCAGCGCGCGCGACAGCTGCAGCAGCTCCTGCGTGCCGCAGGCATCGAGCGCGGGCGCGAGGCGCTTGGCGATGCGCCCCAGCACGGCGGCGGTGCGCGGCATGCCGGCCGGGCATTCGCCCGCTTCGACGAGTTGCGTGGCCAGCAGCTCGAACCGCTCGCGCGTGTCGCCCTGGTGGCGCCAGGGGTCGTCGCTCACCGCCTGCAGCAGCGCGGGCCGCGCGCCCTGCCAGGGTTTTGCGGGCTCGATGTCGAGCGGATCGAAATGCTCGCCGGGCAGCAGGTCGTGCGACAGCGCACCAAGCAACCCCGCGTCCGCACCGCTGCCGTCGCCCGCCGGATAGCGCGCCAGCGCCAGCAGCGTGTCGCGCCGCAGCCGGCCCTCGGGCGAGGCGCCGAACACATGCAGGCCGTCGCGGATCTGGGTTTCCTTGAGCTCGCAGAGGTAGGCATCGACGCGCGCGAGCACGGCATCGTCCTCGGCGCCCGCTGCGTCGAGCTCGTCGACCAGGTGCTGGGCGCGCACGGCCGCGAGGATCTGCGCGCGCAGCACGCGCGCGCGGCGCGCGTCGACCAGCAGCGCGTCGTAGTACTCGTCGACCTGGCGCTCGAGGTCCTGCATCGGGCCGTGGTTCTCGGCGCGCGTGAGCGGCGGCATCAAGTGGTCGACGATCACGGCCTGGGTGCGGCGCTTGGCCTGCGCGCCCTCGCCCGGGTCGTTGACGATGAAGGGATAGACGTTGGGCAGCGGCCCGAGCACCGCGTCGGGCCAGCAGGCCTGCGTCAGCGCGATGCTCTTGCCCGGCAGCCATTCGAGGTTGCCGTGCTTGCCCACATGCACCACCGCATCGATGCCGAACATGTCGCGCAGCCAGAAGTAGAAGGCCAGGTAGCCGTGCGGCGGCACGGCCTCGGCGTCGTGGTAGCTCGCGTAGTCCTGCGAGCCCGAGAGGTTCAGCGCGCGCGCGGGCTGGATGCCGACGAAGACCTGGCCCAGCCGCAGGCCCGCGATCATGAAGCGGCCCTGGCGCAGCATCGGGTCCTGCTCGGGCGGGCCCCAGCGTTCGTCGATGGCCGCGGCCATGCCTTCGGGCAGCGCGGCCAGGCGCGCGCGGTAGTCGGCCAGCGCGTAGCTCTGCCAGGCGGGCCGCGCGGGCCATTCGCGCGGGTCGTTGGCGATGCCCTGCTGCAGGGTCTGCATCAGGCTGTCGCCATCGGCCGGCAGCGCCTTCGGATCGCCGAGCGCATAGCCTTCGGCGCGCAAGGTCTGGAGGATCGCGATCACCGAGGCCGGCGTGTCGAGCCCCACGCCGCTGCCGATACGGCCCTCGCTGCCCGGGTAGTTGGCGAGCACCAGCGCGAGCCGCTTGTCGGCCGCCGGCAGGCTGCGCAGGCGGCACCAGCGGCGCGCGAGCTCGGCCACGAAGGCGACGCGGTCGGGCTCGGCGCGGTAGCCGACCACCTCGGTCTGCGTCAGCTCGCAACGATGCAGCAGGCCCTTGAAGCTCACGGCGCGCGTCACGATGCGGCCGTCCATCTCGGGCAGCGCGACCTGCATCGCGATGTCGCGCGGCCGCAGGCCCTGGCTGTCGGCCAGCCAGTCCTCGCGGTTGCCGCCGCTCACGATCACCTGCAGCACGGGCGCGTCGCCGGCCAGCGCCGGTTCACCGCCCTCTCCGCCGTCATGCCCCAGCGCCGCGAAGGCGGTGGTGTTGAGCACCAGCTGCACCGCATGCGTGGCGCAGAGTTCGCGCAGCGCCGACAGGCACAGCGGGTCCTTGAGCGAATCGAGCGCCAGCGGCAGCGGGTTCAGGCCCTCGGCCGACAGCGCCTCGGCCAGCGCATCGAAGGCGGCCGTGTTGCCCGACAGCAGGTGCGAGCGGTAGAACACCAGCGCCACCACCGGCGCGCCGGGCCGCCAGCGCGCGCGCAGGTCGTCGATGCCGGGCACGGCCGACGTGGCGGGCAGCCCCGGCACATGCAGCGCCACCTGCGGCAGGCTGCGCGGCGGCAGCGGCTCGTCGCCATGGCGCAGGCCATGGAAGGCCACCGCGCGCAGGAACTGCAGCGCATTGGCCGGCCCGCCCGCGCGCAGGTACTGCCACAGCCGGTGACAGACGGCGCGCGGCGAGGTGCTGCGCGCGAGCAGGTCCTCATCCTCCTGCAGGTCGCCCGAGAAGATGGCGAGCTGCTGGCCGTGCCGGCGCGCGAGCTTCTCGAGCTGCTGCAGGCCGTAGGGCCAGGCCGAGGCCGCGCCCAGGTGGTCGACCACCACCACGCGCGCATGCCGCAGCACCTCGTCGGCATAGAGGTCGAACGAGGCCGGCTGGCGCAGGTACATGAGGTTGGCCAGCCGCAGCGAGGGATAGCCGGGATCGCTGGCCGCGAGCGCGCCGCGCGCGGCCGACAGCAGGGCCAGCGTGGTATCGGCCGAGCTGAGCACCACGATCTCGCCCGGCGTCTGGTCGAGCCGGGTGACGACGCCCGGATCGTCCTCGACGAAGCGTCCGGGCTGGGTGCTCAGCAGGTGCATCGTCAGGCCGGCAGCGCCGCGCCCTCGAGCACCTCGCGCAGTGCGGCCTCGTCCAGGTCCTCGCCGATGAAGACCAGCTGCGTGCGCGGCGCCTCCCCGTCGCGCCAGCGGCGGTCGAAGTGATGGTCGAAGCGCCGGCCCACGCCCTGCACCAGCAGGCGCATCGGCTTGCCCGGCACGGCGACGAAGCCCTTGACGCGGTAGATGGTGTGGCGCTCGACCAGCGCGGCCAGCGCGGCCAGCAGCCGCTCGCGGTCCATCGCGGGCAGGTCGATCACCAGCGAGTCGAACTCGTCGTGGTCGTGGTCTTCCTCGTGGTCGTGGTGGCTCTCGCGCAGGTGGATGGTGGTTTCGGCGGCACGGCCCTGGCCCAGCAGCAGCGCGAGCGGCAGCTTGCCCTCGGTGGCCGTCACGATCTTGACCTCGGGCGGCAGCTCCTCGCGCACCAGCGCCTCGACGCGCGCGCGCGCGGCCTCGTCGAGCAGGTCGGCCTTGTTGAGCACCACCAGGTCGGCGGCCGAGAGCTGGTCCTCGAACAGCTCGTGCAGCGGCGACTCGTGGTCGAGGTTGGGATCGGCGCGGCGCTGCGCGTCGACCGCCACCGGGTTCTCCGCGAACTGGCCCGCCGCGGCGGCCGGGCCGTCGACCACGGTCACGACCGAGTCGACGGTGAAGACGTTGGCGATGTCGGGCCACTGGAAGGCCTGCACCAGCGGCTTGGGCAGCGCCAGGCCCGAGGTCTCGATCAGCACGGCATCGAGCTGGTCGCGGCGCTCGGCGAGCTGCAGCATCACGGGCAGGAATTCCTCCTGCACGGTGCAGCAGACGCAGCCGTTGGCGAGTTCGTAGAGCGCGCCCTCGCGCTCGTTGCCCTCGTCGTCGCAGCCGATGCCACAACCGCGCAGGATCTCGCCGTCGATGCCGAGCTCGCCGAACTCGTTGACGATCACCGCGATGCGGCGGCCTTCGGCGTTGCCGAGGATGTGGCGCATCAAGGTGGTCTTGCCGCTGCCGAGGAAGCCCGTGACGATTGTGACGGGGATTTTTGCGTTGCTGGTGGTCATGGAGATTTCTATTTCTTTCAGGCGCCGGTGTAGAGGCGACGTTCGACGAAGGCCGAGCCCTGCAGCCGGCGCCAGGCCTTGGCACCGGCGAGCACGCCGAGGTCGACCAGCGGCTCGACCAGCACCACCGTCATGTAGGCGGCGCCGAAGCTGGCGATCTCGCCGAGGTTCGCGAGCCCGGTGCCGCGGCCGTAGAGCGCCCAGAAGCCGACCCACACCACGATGCCGCCCTGGTAGGCCACCGACAGCTTGAAGGCTTCGCGGTAGCCGATGTCCACGTAGGCCAGTTTCTCGGGAATGATGCGGCGCGCGAGCACTGCGGTGGCGAACAGCGGCACCAGCAGGGTCGTGACGTTCATGCCGTACTGCGGCAGGTCCTGCGGCTCGAAGAACAGGCTCTGCACCAGCAGCCCGCCCGCCAGGCCGATGGCCGCGGGCGCGAGCCCGAACACCAGCAGCAAGGTGGTGCCGAGGATCAGGTGCACTTCCGACACACCCACCGGATGGTGCGGCAGCACCTCGAAGAAGCAGAACACCAGCGCCACGGCGATCGCCGAGCGCAATGCCAGGGCGGCCAGGCCGTCCTTCAGCAGGGTGTCGAACGCCACCTTGCCGGTGTAGGCGAGCGCCGCGGCGCCGGTGGCATAGCTGAGAAAGATCTTGGATCCGTCGACGAGACCGGGTTCGATGTGCATGGGACAGCTCCTGAAAGGCACCGCAGTGCGAAAGTGGATTGGATCATGGACCCGCGATGGCAGGTCCGCGTCATGAACGTTGCGGCAGGCGCCGCGCGCCCGCCACGGTGGGAGAACGCGAGCGCGGCCGCAGCCGGCGCCAGCCGATCACCACGCCGCTGGCCGAGGCCACGGCGCCGACGATCGACAGCAGCCACACCACCAGGTCCCAGGCCGGCCGGTACTGGATCAGCCAGGGGAAGTCGAGGCTGTGGGCGGCGTTGAACAGCCAGCGCCGCAGCCGCGCATTGCGGTCGCTGCTGCCGGCCAGCTGGCCGTTGGCGGGGTCGATGTAGAGCCGGGTGCGCGCGGGGTCATCGAACGCGAGGCGCCAGACCGGCAGCACGCGCTCGCGGTGGTGGCCGTACCAGTGGAAGTCGTAGGCGGTCTGCAGCACGGCCTCGCTCACCGTGGCGCCGGGGCGCAGCCGGGCGGCTGCGCGCACGATGTCCTCGCGCGCGATCGAGGCGGGCGTGCCGCTCGCGGCATCGACCACGCGCACGCGTGCCTGCGCATCGCGCAGCTGCAGCAGCGGCCGGCCGTCGAACCATTGCAGCAGCGCCTCGCGCGGTGCCGCGGCGCCCTCGCCTGCCGGCGGCATGGCGGGCGGCCACGGAAAGGTCGATATCTCGCCGCCGGTGTAGCGCGTCATCGCGGCCGCGTCGACCGGGTTGCGCTCGAACCAGCGGTTCGGGTTCATCGAGAGCCAGCCGCTCACGATCCAGGTCAGCACGAAGAAGCCGCCGACCAGGCCCGCGATGTGGTGCCAGGCCATCCAGCCGGTGTAGGGCGTGACGGCGCCGTTGCGGAAGCGCCGACGCAGCCGGAGGCGCAGGATGCCGATCACGATGCCGGTCACGGCCGAGACGATGCAGGCGGCCGAGAGCCACACCACCACGTCGTGCCACAGTGGCGGGTCGGCGCGCAGCGGCGTGAAGTAGATCCAGTGCGGCACCGAGCCGAGCCAGTTCCAGAAGCGCTCGGAGCGCGTGGTGTCGCGCACCACCTCGCCGGTGCGCGCCGACACGTAGAGCTCGGTGCCCGCCGCGTCGTTCAGTTCGATGCGGTGCAGCGGGCGCAGCGGATTCAGGCCCTGCGGCACGGTCCACTGGTCGCGCTCGAGCGTCTCGGCCCAGCGCGCCGCGGGCTGGCCCGAGAAGTCGCGCGCCACGGCCTCGGCCTGCGCGGCGTCGGTGCCGGCCAGCAGCCGGCCATCGCGCGCCGACACCGCATGGCGACCGCCGCGCGCATCGACGATGCGCCACACCGGCTGCGGCTGCGCGCCGCCCTGCATCTCGAGCGCGACGCGGCGCGGCGGCTGCTGGCGCGCTGCTTCGGGCAGGGCCTCGAGCGCGGCCACGGGCGAGACCCTGGCCTGGCCGACGTCGAGCGCGCGCAGCCCCGCGAGCCGCTCGGCCTCGGTGAGCGTGGGATAGCCCACGTACATCATCACCACGCCCGAGACGAACCACATGACGAACAGCAGGCAGCCGCCGATGCCGAGCCAGCGGTGGGTCCAGTAGAGCCAGTGGCGCACGAGCGGCCACGCGCGCTGCCAGGCAGTGCGGTCGGCGCGGGCGCGGCGCGCGGCGTGCGTCATCTCAGAAGTTCACCAGCGCCGACAGCTCGAAGGAGCGCGGACGGCCCAGCAGCCACTGGTTGCCGCTGTTCGAGAACGACAGCGGATAGCGGCGGTCGCCGAGGTTGTAGCCGCGCAGCGCGAGCTTGAGCGACTTGTTGGCCTGCCAGCTCACCGAGGCGTCGGCCACGGTGTAGGAGCCGATCTTGCGCGAGTTGGCCGCGTCGACCTGGCGCGAACCGACGTAGCGCACACCGAACTCGGCCTCCCACTGCGGCAGGAAATGCCAGTGCAGGAACAGGTTGGCCGCTTCCTCGGGCACGCCGAACGGCGTGTTGCCGGCGCGCGAGACCAGCCGGCCGCTCACGACCTCGTTGAAGTCGTCGTAGCGCGCGCGCAGCTTGGCCGCATTGGCCTCGAGCCGCAGCGTGGACGTCAGCGCGAGGTCGAGCGTGGCCTCGATGCCCTCGGACGACTGCTTGCCGACCTGCTGCGAGACGGTGGGGTTGTTCTGATCGCGCGACAGCAGCTTCTTCTTCTCGATGCGGTAGGCGGCCACGGTCCAGGCGCCGCGGTTGTCGGCCAGCTGGCGCTTGTAGCCGACCTCGACCTGGTTGCCGGTGCTGAGGTCGAACGGCGCCTGCGTGGTCGAGGTGCTGATCAGCGAGGTCAGCGGATCGGCCGCGTGCGCCAGCTGCGCATAGAAGGACTGCGAGGCATCGGGCGCATACACCGCGCCGATGCGGCCGGTGGCGTACTCGAAGGTCTTCGTGAGGCTGTTGGCCGCGTTGGACAGGTCGGTGCGCGCCACCTTGGCATGGTCCCAGCGCAGGCTGGTGACCAGCGACCAGCGCTCGTCGAAGGCCAGCTTGTCCTCGGCGAACACGGCATAGGTGCTGGTGCGGGTCCGGTAGCGCGGCAGGTAGGGCGACGGCGACTGGTAGTAGCCGGGCAGGAAGACGAAGGGATCGACCACCGAGCGACCGCCGTAGGGCGAGTCGCTCGAGTTCAGGAAGTCGATACGGTTCACGTCGAAGCCCACCAGCACCTGGTTCTTCATGCCGAACAGCTCGTGCCGGAAGGTGGCGTCGGTGCGGTTGCCGACCTGCTCCTGGTCGTGGCCGATCTCGAGGTAGTCGCCGCGCGTCACGCGGCGCGTGGCGGCATTGAAGGTGTAGGTCTCGCTGTTGCGCCAGTGGCGCTGGCTCGCGAGCCGGTAGAGCTGGTTGTGCACGGTGACGGCATCGCTGGGCGTCCAGAGCGCGTCGAGGCGGGTCCACTTGTCGTCGTACTTGAGCTCGGCGTCGTCGACGTTGTAGTTCTGGCGCAGGGTCCGGCCGTCGAGGCGCCCGTCGATCAGCGGCACGCCCTGGTAGCGTTGCGGCGACTGGCGGCCCTCGTCGTGCGACAGGGTGAACTGCAGCTCGGGCGAGACGTCCAGCCGCAGCGCACCACCGACGGCCAGGCTCTCGCCCTCGCCGCGCGCCATGAAGCCGTTGGTGGCGCGGTGGCTGATGTCGAAGCGGTACGAAAGCTTGTCGTTGATCGCGCCGCCGCTGCCGAAGGCGGCCTGGCGCGTGGCGTCGGAGCCGTAGCTCAGCAGCGCCTCGTTGTGGATCGGTCCGCGCGTGGGCTTCTTGGGCACCACGTTGATCGCGCCGCCGATCGCGCCTTCGCCATACATGACCGAGGCCGCGCCGCGCAGCACCTCGATGCGGTCGACCGACCAGGTGTCGAACGGGAAGGTGACGGTGCCCGCGCCCGCGAACAGCCGCGTGCCGTCGAACAGCTGCATCACCGAGCCATGGCCCGAGAAGCCGCGTGCGGCCATCGAGGTGCTGCCGTTGCCCGGCGCGGGCGAACCCGTGATGCCGGTGGCGCGGGTGGCGGCCTCGATGACGGAGACGTCGCCGCGCGCGCGGATGGTCTCGCCGGTCAGCACCTCGATGCTGGCGGGCGTCTCGAGCGGCGTGAGGCCGAGGCGGCTGCCGGTCTGCGTGGGCTCGGCGAGCGACAGCGCGGCCTGGGCACCGGCCTCGACCTGCACCGGCGGCAGGCTGGTGGCGGCCTGCTGCGCGAAGCCGCTGCCGGCGCCGAAGGCCAGGCCGATGGCGGCGGACATGCCGCCGAGGCGGCGGGCGGCGGGGCGACCCCGGTGGCGGTGCGGGCGGCGGCCGGCCGCGCCCGCGCGATCGCCCGACGGCGATGCGTGATCCATGTGACTTCTCCTCCGGCCCGCGTCCCCGCAGGCTCTCTGACCGAACGTGGACACGGCGGGAAGTCATTCGATGGCCGGGACCGGCGGCGGGAAAAGCAAGCGCTTCGCCGGCCGGCGGCCCGGACACGCACTCCCGCAGCGTCCGAGGCGGTGACGAAGGCCGGTATCCGGGCTCGCGGAGCGCAGCGGCGCGCAGTCGAAACTGCAGCGCCGTTGCGGAAGCCCTCGCCTTCCCACGCCTTGGGGGCGCAGTGGCTGCCGATGCCCTGGAGGCATGGCGTGAGGACTTCCAGATCCGCTGACCGTTGCGGGGGCAGCGCAGGAATGGAGGCGTCGATCCGTGAACCGACGCGTCGCACCTGCTTCCCGTTTAACCCCGTGGCCATGGCATGCATGGCTGGCGGGGCACCTTCGAACCGTGGTGCCGATGCGGTCTTTGTTTTTAGAAGAAAGACTGCACCGAACGGCGGGGATTATAGGGAGCGGGTGCCGCCGGGGACGTCCGGCGTGCGGGTGTCCTGCGGCCGGCCCGGGCCTTCGGTGCCGAACAGCCGGCGCAGCACGCTGACGCCGGCCACCAGCGCATTGGAATAGCTGGAATGCGGCTCGATGGCCGCCTCGAGCGGCAGGTAGGAATGCACCGCGCCCTCGCCCGCGGCATCGTCGACCGCCTCCATCAGCACCCAGTAGAACTCGCCGGGCTCCAGCTCGTGGACGGTCAGCGCGAGGTTGCGGGGCGACGGCGACAGGGTGGCGGGGATGGTGTTCACGCGAAGCTCTGGAAGGTGGGCGTTGGCGAAAGCGGCGCAGCGCCGGAATCGTAGACACGCCCTGTCACAACGCGCGGGCACTTCATCACGTTCACCGCCGGCGAAAACCCTGTGTGCTTCCTGCGGCAGGCGGTGGCCCCGACCGTTCCCAGCTTCCGGGCTTCTCCTACAGGCGGGCGTTGGTGCGCGACCTAAGTTTTGCCCATGGATCAAACACCCGCGGCACGCCGCAAGCCCAGACGACAGGAGGCCCCATGAAGCGATTCACCCTGGATCCCTCGATGCGAGCGACCATTGGCGGCGCGTTCTATCCCACCGGTTACTCGGTGGTGATGTTCGCCAGCGCCGAGGACGCCGAGCGCGTCGGCCGCCAGCTCGTCGAGCAGGGCGTGAGCGCGGACGACATCTTCCTGCTGCCGCCCCGGACGGTGCTGGCGGAGATCACGCCCACGGTGGCCGATGCGGACAACCCCCTGCCCTCCGCGGGCACCGAGGGCGCGACGGTGCGTGCCTACACCAAGCTGGCGCGCGAAGGCCACACGGCACTGCTGGTGCGCACCGAGGAACAGGACGATGCCGAACGCATGATGGAGGTGGTGCGCACGGTGCCGTACTCGATCGCCCAGCGCTATCGCATGCTGGTGATCGAGGACCTCTAACTAGCGCACGTTCAGGCCGGCGCGCCCGGCACGGTGGGCGCGCCGTTCGCGCCATGGGGCGCGGGCGGCGCCACGGCGCGGCGCACCACGTCGCGCGCCATCGCCTGGGCCAGCTCGTGCTCGCCGAGGAACACGGTGGCCGAGACCTCGCGCGTGAGCAGATCGGCTTCCGCTTCGTTGTGGCTGCGGATCACGGTCTCGATGCTGGGGTTGAGCGTGCGCGCGGTCTCGATCATCTGCCGCACGTTGAGCGCGGCCGGCGTGGCCACCACCAGCACGCGGGCGCGCGCGATGTGGGCCTGGATCAGCACGGCGGGATCGGCCGCGTCGCCATAGACGGCGGCACCGCCCTCCTCGCGCAGCTTCTCGACCAGCTCGCGGTTCTGCTCGGCCACCACGTAGGGGATGTCGTGCGCCTTGAGCTCGGCCGCGATGCGGCGCCCGACCCGGCCATAGCCGACCAGCACCACCTGGCGCGAGAGGTAGCGCGCCTCGGTGCTCATCGGCAGCTCGGCCAGCGGGTCGTCGCGCGCCTCGAGGCGGCGCGCGAACGAGGAATGGGCATGCAGCCATTTCTGCAGCGGCGCGATCAGGCTGAACCACAGCGGGTTGGTGGCGATGGAGATCAGCGCGCCGGCCAGGATCAGGCTCTGGCCCTCGGCGGGCATCAGCCCGAGCGAGACGCCTAGGCCCACGAGGATGAACGAGAACTCGCCGATCTGCGCCAGGCTGGCGCTGACGGTGAGCGCGGTGGCCAGCGGATAGCGCAGCACCAGCACCAGCGCGGAGGCCGCGAGCGACTTGCCCAGCACGATGACCAGCACCACGGCCAGCACCTGCAGCGGGCGCTCGATCAGCACCGAGGGATCGAACAGCATGCCGACCGAGACGAAGAACAGCACGGCGAAGGCGTCGCGCAGCGGCAGCGACTCCTGGGCGGCGCGGTGGCTGAACTGCGACTCGCGCATCACCATGCCAGCGAAGAAGGCGCCGAGGGCGAAGGAGACGCCGAACAGGGCGGCCGAGGCGAAGGCGATGCTGACGGCGGCGGCCACCACGCACAGGGTGAACAGCTCGCGCGAGCCGGTGCGCGCGACCTGCCAGAGGATCCACGGGAACACGCGGCGTCCGACGATCAGCATCAGGGCGACGAAGCCGCCGACCTGCAGCAGCGTGAGGCCCAGGGTCTGCCACAGCGGCGAGGCGTCGGTGCCGGCGGCGCGGCCGCCAAGGGTTTCGGCGAGCGGGGGCAGCAGCACGAGCACCAGCACCATGGCGAGGTCTTCGACCACCAGCCAGCCGACGGCGACGCGGCCGGTGAAGGAATCGAGGATGCCCAGGCTCTCGAGCGCGCGCAGCAGCACGACGGTGCTAGCGACCGAGAGTGCCAGCCCGAACACCAGCGCCGCGCCCAGGTTCCAGCCCCACCACAGCGCGAGCCCGCCACCGAGCAGCGTGGCCACGGTGATCTGCGCCAGCGCGCCGGGCAGCGCGATCTTGCGCACGGCCAGCAGGTCGTCGAGCGAGAAATGCAGCCCCACGCCGAACATCAGCAGCATCACGCCGATCTCGGCCAGCTGCGCGGCGATGCCGGCATCGGCCACGAAACCGGGCGTGAAGGGACCGATGATGACGCCGGCCAGCAGGTAGCCGACCAGCGCCGGCAGGCGAAGGCGCGCGGCGAGAAAGCCGAACACCAGGGCCAGGCCGAGGCCGGCGGCGATCGTGTTGATGAGTGAGACGCTGTGGGGCATCGGCCGATTTTGCAGGAACGTGGGAGGTTCTTTCATTACACGTATGCAAGGCGGTTGCATTTCTCGGGGTATGGCGGGGGCGCGTGCACAGGCCACCGGGTACTCCCCTCCGCGAATGTCCCCCGCCCTTCGGGCTCCTCCTTGATTTCGCTGCGGGGAGTACCCGGTGCCCTGTGCACGGGAAGCGCTGTGCTCCGGTGGTCCGCTTGGGAAGCTGCGGGCATGAAAAAACCCGCCGAAGCGGGTTTGTGTTTTCTCGCGAAGCTCGCTCAGTGCATGTGCAGGCCGCCGTTGACCGAGAAGTCGGCACCGGTCGAGTAGCCGCCCTCGTCGGTGGCCAGCCACGCGATGATGGAAGCGATCTCGCTCGGTTCGCCCAGGCGCTTGACCGGGATCGTGGCGACGATCTTGTCGAGCACTTCCTGGCGGATGGCCTTCACCATGTCGGTGCCGATGTAGCCGGGGCTCACGGTGTTGACCGTCACGCCCTTGCCCGCGAGCTCCTGGGCCAGCGCCATCGTGAAGCCGTGCATGCCGGCCTTGGCCGCCGAGTAGTTGGTCTGGCCCGCCTGGCCCTTGGCGCCGTTGACCGAGCTGATGTTGATGATGCGGCCCCAGCCCTTTTCGACCATGTCGCCCACCACCTGCTTGGTGACGTTGAACATGCTGTTGAGATTGGTCTCGATGACCGCGCTCCAGTCCTCGGGCGTCATCTTGAGGAACATGCGGTCGCGCGTGATGCCGGCGTTGTTGACCAGCACGTCGATGGCGCCGTGCGCCGCCTTCGCGGCCGAGAAGGCCTCGACCGTGGATTGCCAGTCGCCGACATTGCCGACCGAGGCGTGAAACTCGAAGCCCAGGGCTTTCTGTTCGGCCAGCCACTTCGAATAGTCGCGGGTGGGACCGCAACCGGCGACGACGCGGAAGCCGTCCTTGTGGAGACGCTGGCAGATGGCTGTTCCGATGCCACCCATGCCTCCAGTGACATATGCAACTTTCTTGCTCATGAGAAATTCCTTGTGTGTACTTGTCGAAAGCCTTTGAACGGCCGCCTTCACTCTAGCGAGTTTCGGACCACCCTCCGTCTCGGGAAAAACACTGACCCGCCGTGTTTATCGGGTGTCACGATGTATTCGCGGTACGGCGTTCCATCCATTCTCCACGCGGGCAGATACGCTCTTGCGTTCGCTTCGTTTCGAAGGAGTTCCAAAGTATGAATGGCGATGTCAGCGTAAGTCCCGAGGCGGCAAACCCTGAGCCGCTCGCGGTGCTCGCCGCGCGCGTCGGTGCGTTGCTGCGCGAGCGCGGCCAGACGGTGGCCGTGGTCGAGTCCTCGGCCGGTGGCCTGGTGTCGGCCGCGTTGCTCGCGATCCCCGGTGCCTCGGCCTACTTCCGTGGCGGCGCGGTGGTCTATTCGCGGCGCGCGGGCCGCGCGCTGCTCGGGCTCACGGCCGAGGACATGACCGGACTGCGCGGCGAGACCGAGCCCTATGCCTTGCTGGTGGCGCAGCGCGTGCGCGACAACCACCATTCGGGCTGGGGCATCGCCGAGAGCGGCGCGGCCGGTCCCTCGGGCAGCCCCTATGGCGATCCGCCCGGGCGGGTGTGCCTCGCGGTGGTCGGCGGGCCGGACGCGGTGTCCCGGAGCCGCACCATCGAGACCGGCGGCAACGACCGGCCCGCGAACATGGACCTGTTCGCGCGCCACCTGCTCGCGCTGTTCGAGCAGGTGCTGCGCGCGGGCTGACCTACCTCATGCCTTAGTCGGCCTGCACCCCGGCCGCCTTGATCACCTTGCCCCACTTGTCGATCTCGGCCACCAGATGGGTGCGCAGGCCCTCGGGCGTCTGCTTGTCGAGCGGCACGATCTCCGAGCTCAGCTCGGCCAGCCGCTGCTTCACCATGTCGTCCTGCAGGGCCGCGCGCAGCGCGACGTTGAGCTTCTCGAGCACCGCCGGCGGCGTGCCCTTGGGTGCGTAGATGCCGTGCCAGACCTTCACGTCGAAGCCCTTGAGGCCCTGCTCGTCGAGCGTGGGCAGGTTGGGCATGCTCGACAGCCGCTTGGGCGTGGTCACGCCGAACACCTTCACGCGCGTGCCGTCCTTGATCACCGGCGCGGTCTGCGTGGTCTGGTCGCACAGCAGGTCGACCTGCCCGCCCATCAGGTCGTTGAGCGCGGGTCCGGCGCCCTTGTAGGGCACGGTCGTGAGCTGCACGCCGATCTGGTGCGCGAACAGCATGCCGCACAGCTGCGAGACCGCGCCGATGCCGGCATTGGCGAGCGAGACCTTGTCGCGGTTGGCCTTCACGTAGGCCAGCAGCTCCTGGAAGTTGTTGGCCGGGAAGTCCTTGCGCGACAGCAGGGTCATCGGCACGTCCATCACCTGGCCGATGTACTCGAAGTCCTTGAGCGGGTCGTAGTTGAGCTTCTTGTAGAGCGCGGGCGCGGTCGCCATGCCCATGTGGTGGATCAGGATGGTGTTGCCGTTGGGCGCGGCCTTGGCCACGCGCGTCGGCGCGATGGTGCCGCCCGCGCCCACGGTGTTCTCGACCACCACCGTCTGGCCCAGCGACTTGCCCATGGGCACCGCGAGCATGCGCGCCACCACGTCGGTGGGGCCGCCGGCCGAGTACGGCACCACCATCACGATCGGCTTGTCGGGCCAGGCGCCCTGGGCCGAGGCGCTCCAGGGCGCGGCCACGAGGCCGATGGCCAGGGCGGCGGCCGCGGCGAGGCGCAGGGGGCGGCGCTGGCGCGCGGGGTTCGATGCATTCATGTCTCTTGTCTCCTTCTTCTTGCCTTGGGTTGATGAACGAATGAATGTCCTGGGAAGGCTCAGGCCTGCGCATCGAGCGCGAGCAGGCGCTGCGCGAGCCTGACCACCGGCGCGTCGACCATGCGGCCGTCGAGGTTCACGACCCCGCCGCCGGCGAGCGCCACGGCCTCGACCACGCGCCGCGCCCACGCCAGTTCCTCGGCGCCGGGCCCGAGCGCCGCATGCACCGCAGCGACCTGCGCGGGATGGATGCAGAGCTTGGCGCCGAAGCCGCCGCGCCGCGCGCGCGCCGCCTCGGCCGCGAGCCGCTCGGTATCGCGCCAGTCGGTCGCGATGCCGTCGATGGGCGCGGCCAGGTTGGCGCGGCGCGAGGCCAGCACCAGCGCGAGCCGCACCGGCACCAGCTCGGCCTCCTGCGCGTCGCAGGCCATGCCGAGGTCAGCCTGGAAATCGAGGTGCCCGAAGGCCAGCCGCAGCACCCGGGGCGCGGCGGCGATCGCATCGATGGCCGCGAGGCCCGCGGCCGATTCGATCAGCGGCACCAGCACGGCCTCAGGGCCGGCGGCCTCGGCCAGCCGTGCCAACTGGTCGGCGCCTTCGGCCTTGGGCAGCACCACGCCCGCGATGGCGCGCGCCGCGGCGAGCCGCGCGACCAGCGCGAGGTCGTCGGCATGCCAGGGCGTGCCCGGCGCGTTGATGCGCAACAGCAGACGCGCGCGGTCGGCCGCGGGCAGCGCGGCGAAGACCTCGGGCAAGGCCTCGCGCGCGGCGGCCTTGCGCTCGGGTGCGACCGCGTCCTCGAGGTCGACGATGGCCGCGCCCGCGCCGCTGGCCAGCGCGCGCGCATGGCGCTCGGGCCGGTCGGCCGGCACGAACAGGAAGGTGCGCGCGAGCCCCAGGGCCTGGGCGCTCATACGGCCTTGGCCTCGCGCAGCGCCGCGATCTGTTCCTCGCTGCGGCCCAGCGCGCGCAGGATCGCGTCGGTGTGCTCGCCCACGGCGGGGATGGCGTCCATGCGGTAGTCGAAGGCGCTCTGGCGCCCGGCCGGCAGCAGCGCGGGAATGGGCCCGGCCGGCGAGTCCACCTGGCGCCAGCGCTCGCGCGCCTGCAGCTGCGGATGCGCCCAGAGCCCGGCCATGTCGTTCATGCGCGCATTGGCGATCTGGGCGGCGTCGAGGCGCTCGAGCACCTGGGCGGTGCTCAGCGCGCCGAACAGGCCGACGATGATGGCGCGCAGCTCCTCGCGGTGCTCGTTGCGCCGCGCATTGCTGTCGAAGCGCGCATCGGTGGCCAGCGCGGGCTGCAGCAGCACCTTCTCGCAGAACAGCTTCCACTCGCGCTCGTTCTGCAGCCCCAGCATCACCGTGCCGCCGTCGCCCGCGGGGAACGGGCCATAGGGATAGATGGTGGCGTGCGAGGCGGCGCTGCGCGGCGGCGGCGTCGCGCCCTGGTAGGCGTAGTACATCGGGAAGCCCATCCACTCGGCCAGCGACTCGAGCATCGAGACGTCGATGTGCGAGCCCTTGCCGGTCTTGCCGCGCTGGAGCAGCGCGGCCAGGATGCCGGTGTAGGCATACATGCCCGCGGCGATGTCGGCGATGGAGTTGCCCGACTTGCAGGGCTCCTCGGGCGTGCCGGTGACCGAGAGGAAGCCGGCTTCGCTCTGGATCAGCAGGTCGTAGGCCTTCTTGTCGCGGTACGGGCCATCCTCGCCATAGCCCGAGATGTCGCAGACGACGAGCCGCGGATATTTCGCCTGCAGCGCTGGCGCGCCCAGCCCCATGCGCGCCGCGGCGCCCGGCGCGAGGTTCTGCACCAGCACGTCGGCGCCGGCCACCAGTTCCTGCAGCACCTCGAGCGCGGCGGGCTGCTTGAGGTCGAGCGAGATGCTTTCCTTCGAGCGGTTGACCCAGACGAAGTGCGAGGCCTCGCCGGCCACGCGCTGGTCGTAGGCACGCGCGAAGTCGCCCACGCCCGGGCGCTCCACCTTGATGACGCGCGCGCCGAGGTCGGCGAGCTGGCGGGTGCAGAAAGGCGCCGCGATCGCATGTTCGAGCGACACCACCGTGATCCCGTCGAGGGGTCTTGTCATTGCTTGATTTCCCGAGAAAAGAAGAAGCTCAGGCCAACACCGCGGTGGCCTGCATCGTGAGCCAGCCCTCGGCGTCCTCGCCCCAGAGCGCGAAGCTCCCACCGTCGGCGCCGGGCTTGCCATGCACGCGGAACGGCGCGATGTCGAAGGTGGGCCGCACGGCGCGGAACTCGAAGCGCGCGAGCGGCGCATCGCCCGTGTGCCGGCGCAGCAGGTCGACCAGCAGGGTCGCGATCAGGGGGCCGTGCACGATCAGGCCCGGATAGCCCTCGACCTCGGTGACGTAGCGCCGGTCGTAGTGGATGCGGTGGCCGTTGAAGGTGAGCGCCGAGTAGCGGAACAGCAGCACGTCGTCGGGCACGATGTCGCGGCTGAAGGCGGCGTCCTTCGGCGCGGCCTTGGGCGCCGGCGCGGCCTCGCCGGGTTGCGGCGCGGCGCGGTAGACGATGTCGTGTTCCTCGGTCAGCGCGAGGCCGCGCGCGTTGTGCACCTCATGGCGCACCAGCACGAACACCAGCTCGCCGCTGCGGCCGGTCTTGTGCTCGACCGAGACGATGGTCGAGCGCCGCTCCACCGTGTCGCCCACGGCCAGCGGATTGCCGGCCTCCCAGTGCAGCCGGCCGCCGGCCCACATGCGGCGCGGCAGCGGCACCGGGGGCAGGAAGCCGCCGCGCTTCGCATGGCCATCGGGGCCGATCTCGGACTGCCGGTGGTGCGGCAGGAAATAGAGCCAGTGCCACAGCGCGGGCAGCGGCGTGCCGGCGGTCGGCGCGGGATCGTCGCGGTCGAGCGTGGCCGAGAGCGCGCGCACCGGGCTCGCGACGATCTGGTCGTGCAGGCTTTCGCTGCGGCCCTGCCAGGCCTGCAGGCCGGCGAGCGCGGCGGCGTCGATGGCGGGGGTGTCGTGTGGGGTCATCCGTTCTCCTGAATCCGGGTCAATCGACCGAGGCGCCCGATTGCTTGACGATGCGCGCCCACTTGCCGAGGTCGTCGTGCAGCAGCGCCGCGAACTGCTCGGGCGAGGTCGGCGGCGCGACCTCCACGCCCTGCTGCTCGAGCTTCTCGCGCAGGTCCTTCGCGGCCAGCGCCTTGTGCATGGTGTCCTGCAGCTTCGCGAGCACCTCGCTCGGCACGCCGGCGGGCGCGAACAGGCCGATCCACAGGGTGCCGTCATAGCCCGGCACCGCCTCGGCGATGGCGGGCACGTCGGGCAGCGCCGGCGAACGCTTCGCGCCGCTGACGGCCAGCGCGCGCAGCTTGCCGGCCTTGATGTGCGGCAGCGCCGAGGGCAGGCTCGCGAACACGATCGGCAGCTGGCCCCCGAGCACGTCGTTGATGGCCGGTGCCACGCCCTTGTAGGGCACGTGCTCGAGCGAAAGGCCGGCCATGCTGTTGAGCATCTCGCCGAGCAGGTGGTTGAGCGTGCCGTTGCCGGCCGAGGCGTACTGGTAGTGCGCGCCCTTCTGCCGCGCGAGCGCCAGCAGCTCGGGCAGGGTCTTGGCGGCGAAGCCGGGGTTGACCAGCAGCACGTTGGGCACGGCGCCGATCAGGCCCACGGGCTTGAAGTCCTTCTCGGGATCGAAGCCCGGGTTGCGATAGAGCGCGGGGTTGATCGCCTGGCTGCTGCTGATGGTCATCAACAGGGTCTGGCCGTCCTTCGGTGCCTTGGCCGCGAGCTGCGTGCCGATGTTGCCGCCCGCGCCCGGGCGGTTGTCGACCACCACCCCGACGCCGAGCAGCTCGCCGAGCTTCTGGCCCACGAGCCGGCCGACGATGTCGTTGGTGCCGCCCGCGGCCTGCGGCACGATCAAGGTGACCGGGCGCGTGGGATAGGTGCTGGCCGCCGGCTGCGCCGAGGCGCCGGCCGACAGCACGGCGATCGATGCCGCCGCGAACCACGAGAAAAGAGAAGAAGAAAGCGCCGTTGCGCGAGAACCCATGCCTGTCTCCGGTGTGTTGTAAGGGCCGCGGTGCTCCCCGGCCATGGCGGCATGGTGCGCCGCGCCTCCACCTCGGCGCAATCTCCGATTTCGGAACCCAGCCTTCGGCCTTGCCGAAGCCTCGCGGTCGCTTGCTACCATCGGGCCATGCTTTTCGACCTCACCGACCTGCGCCTGTTCGTGGCCACGGCCGAGCTCGGCAGCCTCACGCGCGCGGCCGACCGGCAGCACCTGTCGCTGGCCGCGGCCAGTGCGCGCATCAAGGCGCTTGAGAACCAGGCCGGCCTTCAACTCTTGCAGCGCGAGGCGCGCGGCGTGCGCCTGCTGCCGCCGGGCGAGGCCTTCCTGCATCACGCGCGGCTGCTGCTGAACCAGACCGACCAGCTGCGCACCGACTTGCTCGAATACGGCGGCGGCCTGCGCGGCCACCTGCGCGTGTTCGCCAACACCACGGCCGTGACCGACTTCCTGCCCGAGATCCTGCCGGCCTTCCTCGCCGCCAATCCGCGCATCAACGTCGACCTTCAAGAAAAACCGAACGCTCAGATCCCGCGCGGCGTGCGCGACGGGCGCGCCGACATCGGCATCGTCGCGGGCAGCGTCGACACCCTGGGCCTGGAATCGATCCACTTCAGCACCGACCGGCTGGTGCTCGTGACCTCGCGCCAGCACCGCTTCGCGCACCTGCGCACCATCGCCTTCGCCGAGACCCTCGACGAGGACGCCATCGGCATGCAGCAGGGCAGCACCTTGCAGGCCTTCCTGGGGCAGGTCACGGACCGCATCGGCAAGCGCCAGAAGCTGCGCATCCAGCTCGGCAGCTTCGACGCCATGTGCCGGATGATCGGCAGCGGCGTGGGCATCGGCGTCGTGCCCGAGTCGGCCGCGCGCCGCAACCAGGAGGGCATGAAGCTCGCGCTGATCGAGCTCAGCGATGCCTGGTGCGTGCGCGAGCGCTACCTGCTGGTGCGCGAGCGCGCGGCGCTGCCGGTGTATGCGCAGGCGCTGGTGGACACGCTGTGCCGCCACTACGCGGCCGATGCGGCCGGCGCCTGAGGGAGGTTTTCCGTGGGACTGCGCCTACTTGCGCGCGACTCCTGAGTTCCGCCGCTTCATCCCCACTTTCTGTGCACAACTTTGGGGACAACTCATGTGGAGCCTTGTAAAACGAATTTAAGTCATTGTTTTATAAAGGAATTCCACACTTTGCTCAAAAAACGGGCGGTGTACAAGATGAACAGGCTCAGCCCGGGTTGGCGCCGAGCTTGTCCTGCGTGCGGGTCTGGAAGTCGCCCGCGTCGTGGCGCTCGTGCAGCTGGCTCTCGGGCTGGCCCCAGGCCCGGTTGACCATGCGGCCGCGCTGCGCCGCGGGGCGCTGCGCGATCTCGTCGTTCCAGCGCAGCACGTTCCTGTATTCGCTCACCTGCAGGAACTCGCCCGATTCGTAGAGCTGCCCCTTGGCGAGCGCGCCGTACCAGGGCCAGACCGCGATGTCGGCGATGGTGTAGTCGTCGCCCGCGAGGTAGCGGCTCTCGGCCAGCCGGCGATCGAGCACGTCGAGCTGGCGCTTGACCTCCATCGCGAAGCGGTCGATCGCGTACTCGATCTTGGTCGGCGCATAGGCATAGAAGTGGCCGAAGCCGCCGCCCAGGTAGGGCGCGCTGCCCATCTGCCAGAACAGCCACGACAGGCATTCGGCGCGCGCCGCGCGCTCGGTCGGCAGGAAGGCATTGCCGAACTTCTCGGCCAGGTACTGCAGGATCGCGCCCGACTCGAACACGCGGATCGGCGTGGCGCCGCTGCGGTCCAGCAGCGCGGGAATCTTGGAGTTGGGATTGACGGCCACGAAGCCGCTGCCGAACTGGTCACCCTCGCTGATGCGGATCAGCCAGGCGTCGTACTCGGCGCCCGCATGGCCCAGCGCCAGCAGTTCCTCGAGCATCACCGTCACTTTCACGCCATTGGGCGTCGCCAGCGAATAGAGTTGCAGCGGATGCCGTCCCACCGGCAGGTCCTTCTCATGGGTGGCACCCGCGATCGGGCGATTGATGTTCGCGAAGCGGCCGCCGCTTTCCTTGCTCCAGGACCAGACGGTGGGCGGCGTATAGGCGGTCGTGCCATTCATGCAATGCGTTCCAGGAGTTGGACAGACGATGATCATTCTCTATGACTGCGCCACAGCGCCGAGTCCGCGCCGCGCGCGCATCCTGCTGGCCGAGAAGGGCATTGCTCACGAGACGGTGCAGGTCGACCTGGTTCGTGGTGAGCAAATGGGCGCGGCCTACCGCGCGATCAATCCGCAGTGCACGGTGCCGGCGCTGCGCACCGAGGAAGACGGCCTGCTGACCGACAACGCCGCCATCGCGGCCTGGGCCGAGGCGCGCCATCCCGAGCCGCCGCTGATGGGCCGCACGCCGGCCGAGAAGGCCGAGGTCGCGAGCTGGCACTGGCGCGTGGAATTCGAGGGGCTGCTGGCGATCGCCGAGACCCTGCGCAACGGCTCGCCGGCCATGGCCGACCGTGCGCTGCCGGGCCCGGTGAACTACGCGCAGATCCCCGAACTCGCGCAGCGCGGGCTGGCGCGGGTGCAGCATTTCTTCGAGACGCTGAACGACCGGCTGGCCGGCCGCGAGTTCATCGCGACCGACCGCTTCAGCCTGGCCGACATCACCGCCGTGGTGGCGGTGGATTTCGCGCGCATCGTGCGCGTGAAGCCCGGGGAACAGCACCCCGAGCTGGTGCGCTGGCGCGCGGCGATGGCACAGCGGCCGTCGATGTCGCTCTGAGCGACGACGACGGCGCGCCGAGGGGTCAGCGCTCGATGGTGAGCGCCACGCCCATGCCGCCGCCGATGCACAGCGAGGCAATGCCCTTCTTGGCGTTCTGGCGCTGCATCTCGTGCAGCAGCGTCACCAGGATGCGGCAGCCCGACGCGCCGATCGGATGGCCGATGGCGATGGCACCGCCGTTGACGTTGACCTTGTTGATGTCCCAACCCATTTCCTTGTTCACGGCGCAGGCCTGCGCGGCGAAGGCTTCGTTGATCTCGAGCAGGTCGAGGTCGGCGGCCTTCCAGCCGGCGCGCTGCAGCGCCTTGGTCGAGGCGGGCACCGGGCCCATGCCCATGATCGCGGGGTCGAGGCCGGCGGTGGCGTAGCTGGCGATGCGGCCCAGCGGCTTGAGGCCGAGGGCGGCCGCCTTCTTGGCGGTCATCACGAGCACGGCGGCGGCGCCGTCGTTCAGGCCCGAGGCATTGCCCGCGGTCACGCCGCCGGCCTTGTCGAAGGCGGGACGCAGGCCGGCCAGGCCCTCGGCGCTGGTCTTGCGGTTGATGAACTCGTCCTTGTCGAAGACGACCGGGTCGCCCTTCTTCTGCGGGATGGTGACGGGAACGATCTCGTCCTTGAACTTGCCGGCGTCCTGCGCGGCGGCGGCCTTGGTCTGGCTGGCGAGCGCCAGTTCGTCCTGCGCGGCGCGGTCGATGCCGTACTTCTTGGCCACGTTCTCGGCCGTGATGCCCATGTGGTACTGGTTGTAGACGTCCCACAGGCCGTCGACGATCATGGTGTCGACCAGCTTCCAGTCGCCCATGCGCTGGCCGTTGCGCGAGTTCGGCAGCACGTGCGGTGCGAGGCTCATGCTCTCCTGGCCGCCGGCCACGACGATGTCGCTGTCACCCGTGGCCACGGCCTGGGCCGCGAGCATCACGGCCTTCAGGCCCGAGCCGCAGACGGCGTTGATCGTGAGCGCGGGCGTCTCCTTGGCGCCGCCGCTCTTGAGCCACGCCTGGCGCGCGGGGTTCTGGCCGGCACCGGCCGCGAGCACCTGGCCCATGATGGCTTCGCCGACCTGCTCGGGCGTGAGGTTGGCACGCGCGATCACTTCCTTGATGACGATGGCGCCCAGTTCGGTGGCCGCGATGCCGGCGAGCGAGCCGCCGAACTTGCCGACGGGGGTGCGCGCGGCCGAAACGATGACGATGTCTTCCATGAGGTTCTCCGTTGAGGTAACTAAATAAAAAATCGCTTGCCGGCTTCAGGCGCAAACCACGCCACACAAAGGCCTCAGGCCAGGAACACCGCGGAACCGGCTTTGCCGGGCCGCTGGTGTTGCCCCCGGAAGGGGGTTGGAGGCCACACGAAGTGGGCAAGCCTGGGGGCGAGCCATGTTATGCGCGGGCCTTGACGTAGCGGCCTGGGGCGGGCTCGATGGCCTGGTAGGCCTTGCCCTTGCCGTAGGTCTTGGGCGCGGGGATCTGCTTGCCCGCGTGGCCCTTGAGCCACTGGGACCAGTCGGTCCACCAGCTGCCCGGATGCTCCTGCGCGCCGGCCAGCCATTCGGCCTGCGTCTTCGGCAGCTTGCCGTCGGCGCGGATCCAGTGGCTGCGCTTGTTCTTGGCCGGCGGGTTGATCACGCCCGCGATGTGGCCCGAGGCGCCCATCACGAAGCGCTTCTTGCCCGGCAGGATCTGGGTCGAGGCGTAGGCGCCACCGATCGGCACGATGTGGTCCTCGCGCGAGCCGTAGACGTAGGCCGGGATGTCGATGCGGCGCAGGTCGATCTTCTCGCCGCAGACCGTGAGCGCATCGGGCTCGGCCAGCTTGTTCTCGTGGTACGTGTTGCGCAGGTACCAGGCGTAGAACGGGCCCGGCAGGTTGGTGGCGTCGCTGTTCCAGTAGAGCAGGTCGAAGGGCGGCGGGGTCTCGCCCTTGAGGTAGTTGCCCACCACGTAGTTCCAGACCAGGTCGTTGGGACGCAGGAAGCTGAAGGTGGAGGCCAGGTCGCCGCCGGGCAGCAGGCCGCCCTTGCCGAGCTGCATCTCGCGGTACTGCACCATGGGTTCGTCCACGAAGATGTCGAGGATGCCGGTGTCGCTGAAGTCGAGGAAGGTGGTCAGCAAGGTGACCGAGGCGGCCGGCTTCTCGCCGCGCGCGGCCAGCACCGCGAGCGCCGTCGACAGGATGGTGCCGCCGACGCAGAAGCCCAGCGTGTTGATCTGCGGGCTGCCGCTGATCTCCTGCACGCGGTGGATGGCCTCGATCGCTGCCTGCTCGATGTAGTCGTCCCAGGTGGCCTGCGCGAGCGATTCGTCGGGATTGCGCCAGCTCACCACGAACACGCGGTGGCCCTGCTCGTTGGCATAGCGGATCAGCGAGTTCTCGGGCTGCAGGTCGAGGATGTAGAACTTGTTGATGCACGGCGGCACCAGCAGGAACGGGCGCTCGTAGACCTTGGCAGTCAGCGGCTTGTACTCGAGCAGCTGGAAGAACGCGTTCTCGAACACCACCGCGCCCTCGGTGGTGGCGACGTTGCGTCCCACTTCGAAGGCGCTCTCGTCGGTCATGCTCAGGTGGCCCTGGCGCACGTCGTGCAGCAGGTTCTGGATGCCCTTGGCGATGCTCTCGCCCTGGGTCTCGATGGCCTTCTTCTGCGCCTCGGCATTGAAGGCCAGCGAGTTGCTCGGCGACGAGGCCGCCATCCACTGCTCGACCGCGAAGCGCAGCCGCGCCTTGGTCTTCTCATCGGCATCGATGGCCTCGGCCATCTTCAGCAGCGTGCGGCCGTTGAGCAGGTAGATCGCGGCCGAGAAGGCCGACAGCGGGTTGCCGCTCCAGGCCTCGCCGGCGAAGCGCCGGTCGCCCTCGGGCCTGGCCTGGAAGCCCTGGCCCCAGAGCGCGGTGGCCTCGGCGATGTACTGCTGCTGGATGGCCTGCAGCGCCGCGGGATCGATCGAGAACTTGGGCAGTTCCGGCATCGTGCCCAGGGGGGGCATGCCGGGGATGCCGGGCATTTCGGGCATCTGCCACAGCGGCTTGCCATTGCCGGTCCAGGCGCCCTGCCCGGCCGGCTGCTGGAAGGACTCCAGCGCCTTGCGCCACCCCTGGGTGAGCGCCTGTTGAAAGGGTTCGAACGCGTCGGCCCCCGTTGCTTTCGTCATGGTGTCTCCTGCTCCTCGCCTGAAATCGATCCGGATGGCTTTGCGTCGTTTGAGTATGCTGCATTCGCAAGACGCTCACAACGCCGCGCCGGCGCGGTCCGGACCCCGGTGGCCGTCATCGCACGGCCGGTGTGGAAACACGCTTTACTTCCTCTTTCGTTCGCCCCGCTCTCCTTCCCCATGTTCATTCATCTCGTCGTGATCGGCTGGCTCTACGTGGTGCTGATGATGGCGGTGGCCGAGGCCACCAACACCACCGGCACCGTGCTCGGCGCCATCATCACCTTTCTACTGTACGGGCTCGCCCCCGTGACACTGGTGGTTTACCTGATGAGCACGCCCGCGCGGCGCCGGGCGCTGAAGGAAAAGGAACTGGCCGCGCAGGAGGCGGCGCGGCGCGCGGCCGCCGAGGAACGGGCGGCGCAGGCCGGGCATTCAGACCTTCCAGACCAGCGCGGCGAAACGCCCGCTGACCCCGTCGCGACGGTGCGAAAAGAACCCTGAGGCATTGCGCACGGTGCACCAGGCGTCGCCGCCGTCGTTGCCGTGGACCCGATCGATGCCGAGCGCGCGCAGCCGCTGGCGCGCGAGCGCGGGCAGGTCGGCCAGCCACTTGCCCGGCGCGGCGCCCGGCCGGAAGCAGCCGGCGGCCTCGGGCACATGGGCCTCGAAGGCGGCCTTGACCTCGGCGCCGACCTCGAAGGCCGACGGGCCGATGCAGGGGCCGAGCCAGGCGATGACCTCGCTGCCGGCTTGCCCGTCGTCCTGGAAGGCGCGGAAGGCCTGCTCCAGCACGCCGCCCGCGAGCCCGCGCCAGCCCGCGTGCGCGGCCGCCACGCGGTGGCCCGCGCTGTCGCAGAACAGCACCGGCAGGCAGTCGGCGACCATGATCGTGCAGGCCGTGCCCGGCACCGTGGCAGTGCAGGCATCGGCCGCGGTGCCGTCGGCCACGTCCGGCGCGTCGAGCGACACCAGCCCCGTGCCGTGCACCTGCTGCAGGAACACCGGCCGCGTGCCGATCGCCTCGCGCAGCCGCGCGCGGTTGGCCGCGACATGGGCCGGGTCGTCGCCGACGTGGTCGCCGAGGTTGAAGCTGGCGTAACGCCCCTGAGGCCCCTGCGAGACGCCGCCCTCGCGCGTGGTGCAGACGGCGCGCACATGGGCCGGCACCGGCCAGTCGGGCACCAGCCAGGGCTGCGCCATCAGGCCTCCGCGTCTGGCGACTGCGAGGGCTGCGCGCGCTGGAAGGCGTCGAGCTGCATGCAGGCGTCGAAGGCGGCCATGCTGCGCGGCAGGTCGCTGAAGTCGCAGTCGAAGCGGCGGCCGTTGAAGACCTGCGGCACCAGGCAGCAGTCGGCCAGCGTGGGCTTCTCGCCCCAGCAGAAGGTGCTGGCGGGCTGCAGCGCGAGCTGGCGTTCGAAGGCCAGCATGCCGTCGCGCACCCAGTGGCGGTACCAGGCGTTCTTGGCTTCCTCGTCGAGCTTGAGTTCCTTCACGAGGTACTTGAGCACGCGCAGGTTGTTCAGCGGATGGATCTCGCAGGCGATCGACTGCGCCAGCGCGCGCACATGGGCGCGGCCCGCGGGATCGCTGGGCAGCAGCGGCGGCTCGGGATGCACCTCGTCGAGGTACTCCATGATCGCCAGCGACTGCGAGAAGCGCTCGCCGTCGTCCTCCAGCATCGGCACCAGCTTGTCGGCCGAGATGGCCGCATACGGGCCGGTGCGGTGCTCGCCGCGCGCGATGTGCACGGGGATGTATTCGTAGTCGAGTCCCTTGAGCTCGAGCGCGATGCGCACGCGGAACGAGGAGGAGGAGCGGAAGTAGTTGTGCAGCTTCATGGTCATGGTTTCGAGGATAGCGTCGGTGCGATTCATGAGCGGGACGCTGCGGCAAGCACGCAGCGCAGGTCGCGCGGGGCGGCCGCGGGATGTTCCCGCTGCCAGACGTCGAGCAGGGCGCGCGCCGCAGCCTCCCCGCGCGTGGCCAGGCCCAGGCGCCAGGGCCCGCGCGGGCCCACGGTCTGGTCGGCCGGATGTTCGTGGCCCTCGCCGTCGCCGTAGGGCCGGCCTTCGGAACAGGCCGCGCACAGCATGCGGATGCCGAGGCTCCAGTTCTCGGCGCCGTCGCCTACCGCGTGGAAGCGCGCGATCAGGGTGTCGATCTCGTCCTGCGACGCCTCCTCGATCCAGAGCTCGAAGGTGGCGTAGTCGGAAGGCGCGATCAGCGCGAGCGCATCGAACACCGCCACCTCGCGCCCCTGGTGCAGCCGGTAGCCGTTGGGCGCGCCGTCGTGCAGCACGAGGTCGCCGTAGCGGTGGCCCGAGCCCGGCAGCGGCACGTTGCGCAAGATGGCGCGCGCGGGATCGATGCGGTCGGCCCACAGCACCTCGCTGGCCTCGTCGCCGTGCACGCGGATCGGCGTCAGGCCTGCGAAGTGGTCGACCGGGCCCTCGCCCTCGGCCAGCGGGATGCCGTAGAGGCGCCAGGCGCGCCGCGCCGTGGTCCAGTCGCCGAGCGCGGTGGCGGCGATGCCGAGGTTCCAGACCGCGCCCTCGTTGCCCGGATCGCACTGCACGGCGCGCGCATTGGCCTCGAGCGAGGCGGCCCAGTCGCCGCGGTACTTGTGGATCAGGCCGGCGTTGTACCAGGGCACGGCCCAGTCGGGACGGTGGCTGCTGGCCTCGGCATAGGCCTGCAGCGCGCCGTCCTCGTCGCCGTCGTCCTGGCGCGTGTTGCCGAGGTCGTTGCAGGCCTGGGCCTTGCCGGCTTTTCCGAATCGAAGGGGCATGGGGAGGAGCGAAGCGGTGGCGGGGCGGAAAACGGGCCGTATTCTGCGCCCTGAACGCGGCACCTCGGCCCGCATACCCCGATGGGCCGGCCCCGGTGCCCGGCGGCCGGCCGGCGCCTCTGGCACACTGCCGGCTTCCCCCTCTCCCGCTTCGCCTCCAAAGGATACTTTTCCATGGCCTCCGAGTTCGTCTTCGCCCCGCCTGCGACCGTTTCCGTTCCCGTCGTCGGACAGACCGCCCGCTTCCCGGTGCACCGCATCTACTGCGTGGGCCGCAACTACGAAGATCACGCCAAGGAAATGGGCTTCACCGGCCGCGAACCGCCGTTCTTCTTCATGAAGCCGGCCGACGCCGCCGTGGTGGTCGAGGCCGGCCAGACCGGCACCGTGGACTACCCCACGCTGACCAAGAACCTGCACCACGAGATCGAACTCGTGGTGGCGATCGGCACCGGCGGCAAGAACATCGCGGCCGCCGACGCGCACAAGCACATCTTCGGCTACGCCGTGGGCCTGGACATGACCCGCCGCGACCTGCAGAACGAGATGAAGAAGCAGGGCCGCCCCTGGGACATCGGCAAGGGCTTCGAGCAGAGCGCGCCGATCGGCCCGATCGTGCCGGTGGCGCAGGCCGGCGACGCCGAGAAGGCCGAGATCTCGCTGCAGGTGAACGGCAGCGATCGCCAGCGCAGCAACGTGAGCAAGCTGATCTGGAACGTGGCCGAGACCATCGAGCACCTGTCGGCCGCCTGGGAGCTGCAGCCCGGCGACCTGATCTACAGCGGCACGCCCGAAGGCGTGGCGGCGGTGGTCGCGGGCGACACGCTGGTGGGCGAGGTCGCCGGCCTGCCCGTGCTGACCGTCAAGATCGTCTGAGGCCGCGAGCACGCCCGCCCCATGCTGCTGCGCATCCCCATCAAGCATTGCAAGAACTGCGGCACCGCGGTGGTCTACCGCGTGCCCGACGACGGCGACACCAAGGAACGCGCCGTCTGCCCGGCCTGCAACACGATCCACTACGAGAACCCGCTCAACGTGGTGGGGACCATCCCCGTGCTCGGCGACAAGGTGCTGCTGTGCAAGCGCAACATCGAGCCGCGCTGGGGCAAGTGGACGCTGCCGGCGGGCTTCATGGAACTCGAGGAGACCACGGCCCAGGGCGCGGCACGCGAGACCGACGAGGAAGCCGGTGCGAATTTCGAGATCGAGGGCCTGTTCGCGGTGATGAGCGTGCCGCGCGTGGGACAGGTGCACCTGTTCTACCGCGCGCGCCTGCTCGACGATCGCTTCGATCCGGGCCACGAGACCATCGAGGCGAAGCTCTTCGCCGAAGAGGAGATTCCCTGGGACGAGATCGCCTTCCGCACGGTGCGCGAGGCGCTGCAGCACTACTTCGAGGATCGGCGCCGCGGCAGCTTCGACCGCGTCCACACGATCGACATCGTCTGAACCGATGAAGCACGCCATCTCCCTTCGACGCGGCGCGGCGCTCGCGTTCGCCGCCGCCCTGCTGGCCGCCTCCGCGGCCCATGCCGAGACCGTGGGCGAGGTCGACACCGCCTTCAAGCTGATCGGCCCCGACCACAAGATCGTGATCGAGGCCTACGACGACCCGAAGGTCAACGGCGTGACCTGCTATGTCTCGCGCGCCAAGACCGGCGGCATCGCGGGCGCCTTCGGCGTGGCCGAGGACAAGGCCGAGGCCTCGATCGCCTGCCGCCAGGTCGGCCCGGTGAACGTGACGCAGCCGCTGCCCAAGCGCGAGGAGGTCTACAGCGAGCGGCTGTCGGTGCTGTTCAAGCGGCTGCGCGTGGTGCGCATGGTCGACGCACGGCGCAACACGTTGGTCTACCTCACCTACTCCGACCTGCTGATCGACGGCTCGCCGAAGAACAGCGTCACCGCGGTGCCGATCGACCGCGGCACGCCGATCCCGCTGAAGTGATCGCCTGAAGCCGCGCGGCCCTCCGCGCGCGGGAAGTCCCTGCCGGCCCGATGGGAACGTGCCGGCGACTTTGCTAGCATCGACCGGCCGGGACCACCCGGCCCCGAGATCCGAAGGAACCCTTCAGAACGCCCCCGTTCCAACCGAGCGCCATGCACCTTCAGACTTCCGTTTTCCGAATCGGCGCCGCGGCGCTGCTCGCCGCCGGCATCGCCGCCTGCACGACCACGCCGTTGCCGCCCATGCAGCAGCCCGGTCGCACCACGACGGCCCTGCCGCAACGCCAGGCCATGTTCATCCGGCCCGCCGCCGGCACCACCATCGGCCGCTTCGACGGCGTGCGCAACAAGGGCGTGGACATCGCCGGCAACCTCGGCGACCCGATCGTGGCCTCGGCCGACGGCCGCGTGGTGTACGTGGGCAACGAGCTGGCCGCCTACGGCAACATGGTCATCATCAAGCACAACGAGACCTTCCTCACCGCCTATGCCCACGCGAGCACCATCCTCGTGAAGGAAGGCGCGGTGGTGCGCCAGGGCGAGAAGATCGCCGAGATGGGATCGGGCGGCGATGCCAACCGCGTGAAGCTGCGCTTCGAGATCCGCAAGAACGGCGTGGCCGTCGATCCCGAGCCCTACCTGAGCGGCCGGCTGCAGCAGTAGGCGAGCCTCACAGCAGGCTCTCGGGCACCAGCGGCGCGAGCAGCTCGAGCCGCCAGCGCGCCCAGAAATTCGTCTCGGGCTCGGTGTGCAGGATGGTGTCGGCACCATCGCCCGCGGCCGGACTCACCCATTCGATGCCACCGCGCGGCCCGAGCTGCAGCTGGTAGGCGCCGTCGAGCCGGATGAAGCCGATCAGGCTGTTGAGCTGCTGCGCGATCTGCGGGCTGAAGATGAAGAGCCCGATCTCGGTGTTGTGCAGCACCGAGCGCGGATCGAAGTTCATCGAGCCGATGAAGACCGTGCGCCCGTCGATCACCGCCGACTTGCCGTGCAGCCGGCCGCTCGAGGTCTCGTACATGCCGAAGCGCCGGCTCTGCTCGACCCGCTTGGGGCTGAGCTCGTAGAGCGCCACGCCCAGGCGCAGCATCTCGGCGCGGTAGCGACGGTAGCCGATGTGCACCAGCGACTCGTCGGTGGCCGCCAGCGAGTTGGTGACCATGATGTAGCCCACGCCGTTGCCGCGCACATGCCGGATGGTTTCCATGCCGCCGCGGCCCGGGATCAGGTAGGGCGTGGTCTGCATGATCTCGGTGCGCGCGCCGCGCAAGTGGCGCTGCAGGTTGAACTGCACGCTGTCGGGCGAGACGTCGGCCGGCGCGCCGCGGCTCTCCTCGGGTGCCAGCGCCTTGGCGGGCGCGTCCGCGTAAGCCTCGGCGCGCGCCCAGGCCAGTTGCAGCTGGCCTGCGTCGAGGTCGGCGGCCAGCGGATGGTGGCCCAGCAGGTCGGTGGCCGAGGGCTGTTCGGGCTCGGGCGTGCCCGGCCCGCTCGTGAGTTCGTCGAAGCGCGAGCGCAGTGCCTGCAGCGATGCGCCGTCCGCCGACACCAGCGACTCGATCGGATAGACGTAGGGGCTGTTCCAGTAGATGTCGAACAGCGATGACAGCTTGTGGACCACGGGCCCGGCCACCAGCGTGTCGATGTCGATGAAGTTCGAGCCGCCGTCGCGCAGGAAGTACTCGTTGGCGATATTGCGCCCGCCCATCACCGCCATCGTGTCGTCGACCACGAACAGCTTGTTGTGCATGCGGCGGTGCACGCGGTTGAAGTCGAGCAGCGACGCGGTCCAGCGCGTGCCGAAGTGCTCGCGCCCGGCAGGGAACGGATTGAACATCCGCACTTCGACGTTCGGATACGCGGCCAGGCCCCGGAACAGCGGATCGGCACCGGCCGTGTAGAGATCGTCGACCAGCAGGCGCACACGCACGCCGCGTTTCGCCGCGTCGCGCAGGTGGCGCAGCAGGTAGCGGCCGGTCTCGTCGTTCTGCACCAGGTAGTACTGCACGTCGATCGAACGCTCGGCGCGGCGGATCAGCTCGATGCGCGCATGCAGCGAGAACTGCGCCATCGGCAGCAGACGGAAACCGCTGAGCGGCTCGTCTTCGCTGCGCGGTGCGGTCGCCGCCACGAGGCGGCCGAGCGTGGTGTCGGCGCCGTTCGGGATCGTCACCGACGACCGGCGCGCGACCTCGGTGGGCAGGCCCGCGCAACCGCCCAGCAGCAGCGCGAAACCGAGCGTGAGCCAGAGGACGAGCATCGGCCCTGCGCGGCCGATGCGGTCTGCGGGCAAAGAGGCGGACGAAGCGGGTGGGTGTGGCAAGGGGATGGACGCACCGGAAGGCGATGCGGGCGGCGGTTTCTACCACGCGGCGACGACCCCACGCAGCCTGCGTAATGTTGAGGCAATGCGCCGGCCTAGCATCGGTGGCCGACGCGCATCGCCCACGGCCATGGCGTCTCGCACCTGGCGGCCTGCCGCGCCATGCCGGGTTCCCTCCATCGCTTCGCAGACCCTGCCGCACATCGATGACCCTCGGACTCGCCACGCCGCCTCTTCCTCTTTCCTCGACCTGGCCGATGACCCGCACTGCCGCCACCGCGGAAGCCGCCAGGCCGCGCCGGCTCGAACTCGTCGATGCCTTGCGCGGCTTCGTGTTGTTCGGCGTGCCGGTCGTGGACCTGCGCGGCCTCTCGCCGCTCGACTTCACGGGCGCCGCCGTCTCGTGGCCGCTCCTCGTGCTGGGGGCACTGCTGACCAGCTTTGTCTTCGGCCATGCGGAGGTGCTGCGGCAGTCGGTGGCTCATCGGCGGTTCTGGCGCCGGCTGCTGCTGGCGAGCCTCGCGACGGGTTTGCTGCTCGCACTGCACGTTCCAACGGGCCGATTCACGACCGGCCTGCCGCACGCGGCGGCGGCGCTGGCCCAGGGGCTTTTCTGCATCGCGGCCTTCGTGTTGCTGTTCCAGCATGCCGCCTGGCGGCGCCGGCTGCGCAAGCTGACACCGCTGGGGCGCATGGCATGGAGCAACGGTCTCGTGCAGATGCTGGTGGGCCTGAGCCTGTTCTACGGCGTCGGCCCGGGCCTGTGCCCGAAGTTCGGCGTGGCGGGCCTCGCCGTGGCCTGCATGGCGATCCTGGCACTGCAAGCGGCCGCGAGCTGCTGGTGGCTGCGGCGCTACCGGCTCGGCCCCCTGGAATGGGCCTGGCGCAGCCTGGTGCAGGGGCGCATAGCACCGATGCGCTCGAAGCGGGAAGGACAGGTCTGATGTCGGCGGGCGCCTCTAAGAGAGATTTAACAATGCACTGCAACAATTCTCGGCGGATGGCCGGAGAGCCTCCCAGGGACCACGCAACATCGCGCCCGCGCCGGGAATTTCATGGCCAACCCGTTTTCGCCCTGCCCCTGCAGCATCGAGCATCTGGACAGCAGCCCGCAGCAGGCCTGGATGCGCTTCTTTCCGTGGCTGAAACCCTACCGCTGCAAGAACTGCGGCAAATCGCAGCTGCTGCCCCAGCGGGACGTGGAACGGGCCCTCGCCAGCCTGAGCAGCAGGAAGCCTGCGCGCCGGGGCCCACCCAAGCGGGCCAGGGTTCTGTAGCACGCCCGTCACGGGTGGGGGCTCTGCTCTTCCGGTCCCTGCTGGCTTGCGGTACAAACGTATATGTGTAACCCCCTGTAAACCGTGGGGTGCGAACTTACGTTAGGACCGCATGCGAGCATCCGACCCTTTCTTTATCGCTTTCGTTTTCATAGCCGGCATCGGTGCCGGCGCTGCCCTCATGGCCATGCTGGCCATCCTGCGGGCGGAGAAGCCGCGACGACAGCCGAAGCCTCGGGTCGAACGCGAGCATGTCGTCATCGGCCAGACCGGCTTCGGCAGCCTCTGAGAGGCCCGGCGGCGGTTCGGTGAGCGTCAAACGCGGCGCTGTGAGCCTGCGCGCCGCCTGAGAGTGCGAGGGCCCAGCGTCGAGGCCCCGCGGTTCAGAGGCGAAAGCCCGTCTTTCCTTCGTCGATCATGCGATGGGCAAAGGCGACGCAATTCGAGAGAAGCTCTTCTTCGGACCTGAAGGTGCCGATGCCGTGGCGGATGCGCCGAGTGGCCTGGCCTTCCTTCTCGAAAGTCACCCACGCGGGCCATTCGCCATTTTCTCGGTCCTGGATGTGGCGGCGTGCAACGAAGCCGCCCTTCTTGAGGATTTCGATGTGCTGCATCGGATGTCCATTTTTTTCTTGAGTGCGGGATTATTCTCGCGACAAGGTCTCAGGAACATGTCAGGCGCCGGCGGAGTTGTGACGGTCGGTAAAGGGTTGGCGGCGATATCGCGCGGGCGCGCGGCTTCAGGCGGCAAGGGTTGGCCTATCGCGTTCAGACACCTGTTCGTCGCGAAATCACTGTATATTCAAACAGTATTTCCACGCCGATTCTTCCCATGACCCAAGTTGAGCTGTTCCATCAACCGGCCATCGTCGATGGCGCCCTTCCAGAGCCCTTCGAAGAAGCACCGCCAGCGCGGCAGAAAGCCGGGCCCGCGCCGTCTTCCACGGAACTCGACACCGAGCCTCCCGCCGCTTACGAGGTGCTCCTGGCCGACTATGCCCACGCCAGCGACGAAGCCATCGGCCTGGCGCAGCGGCGTTTCCAGCGCGAGCTCGAGCGGCAACTGGGCAGCGACGTGCTGCCGGCGCTGCGCGCCTTCCAGAACGCGAGCGAATCGAGCGAGAACGAACTCTCGAAAGCCGACATCGTGCTCGCGCGCCGCTGGGCCAAGGCCTACGACACGGCCAGGACAGCAGGCTTCCGCGATCTGGGCGATACGGACGAAGCGTTCTTCGAGGTTCGGGCGACGGCATAGCGCTCGAGGGATGGGCTCGGTCGGCCCGGCACAATGACCTCCCATCCCAGTCCCGAGGAACCTCCGCCTATGGCCGACGACGTCTCCATGGTCTTCTTCGCATCGAGCGCCTCCAGCCCCGATCTGAACGAGGCCGCGCGCCTGTTGACCGAGCAAGGCCTTGATGTCGCCGCCGATGGCGAGGCGCTCGTCGTTCAATGGGAGGACGACGGGCCCGCCCTTCGGATCAGGCTGTCCGCCGCGCCGCACGTGAATGCGAAGGCCGTCGAGATCGCCGAAGGCACGGCGCATGCCGCCGGCATGAGCAGGTGCAATGCACGCTTCGAGATCGACATCGACGACCTCGACGAAACGCTCGACGAGATCAACACGCTGATCGAGGTCCAGGCGACGCTGCAAGATGCGACGGGCGGCTACCTGTTCAATTCGTGGAACGGCGAGCTGAGCGCGCCGGACTCATCGCCCGCCTGATCGGGCTTGGCGAAACGCACGCCTCTCGGAAGCACCAAAGAAAAACGGGCCAGAGCTTGTGGCTCTGACCCGTTGTTCCATCTGACGATGATTGTTGGTCGGTGTGAAAGGATTCGAACCTTCGACCCCTTGCACCCCATGCAAGTGCGCTACCAGGCTGCGCCACACACCGAAGCTCTCGATTATAGCCTTCTCTTTTCAGCGTCCGACAGTCAGCAACTCACGAATTTCAAAAAGCTCGCGGCGAAGCTGCAACAACTGCGACAGGTCGACACTGCGGGCCGCGTTCGGTGCAGCTTCTTCGTCGTGCAGCGCGGCCTCGAACTCCTCGTGATCGATCTCGACGGCCTCCATGCCTTCGAGCGGAACCTCGCCGGCCTTGCGGCGGTCGCGTTCGTGCTGCACCAGTTCCTGCAGCTTGTTGCGTGCACCGCTGATCGTGAAGCCCTGGTCGTACAGCAGGTCGCGGATGCGGCGGATCATCAGCACCTCGTGATGCTGGTAGTAGCGCCGGTTGCCGCGCCGCTTCATCGGGCGCAACTGCGTGAACTCCTGCTCCCAGTAGCGCAGCACATGCGGTTTCACCCCGCAGAGTTCGCCGACCTCACCGATGGTGAAGTAGCGTTTGACGGGAATGGGCGGGAGTGCCTTGTCGGCCATGTTCTCCATTGAAATCAAGTCTGCGCGCGGCAAACCTCAGAGGTTACTCCACGGAAGCGCGCACGAACAAGCCCTATTCGGAACCCAGGCTCCACTCGACCTCGGGTGCGGCGTTCGGATCGATGTTTCCGTGAATCTGTTCCTTGAGCTTCGCGCTCGCGTGGAAGGTCGCGACGCGACGCTCACCGATCGGAATGGCTTCGCCGGTACGCGGATTGCGCCCGGGGCGCGGCGCCTTCACGCGGATCTGGAAGTTGCCGAAGCCCGAGATCTTCACGTCCGTGCCTTCGATCAGGCTGTTGGCGACCAGGTCGAAGAAAGCCTCGACCATGTCCTTGGACTCGCGCTTGTTCAAGCCGATCTGCTCGAACAGCAGGTCGGCCAGATGCGCCTTGGTGAGCGCGGGCGTCTCGAGTGCTTCGAGCGTGAATTCGACGGCATTCATTCGGGTCATCCTCTCAGGCGTCCGCCCACCTTCGCGGCCAGTTGATCGACGATGGCGCGCACGGCCGGCTCGACCTGCTCATCGGTCAGGGTGGCGCTGTCGCCCTGGAAGCTCAGGCGCACCGCCATGCTCTTCTCGCCGGGTTGCAGGCCACCGGCCGCGGCCACCGTGCCGTCGCGCGCGGGCTGCGGACGGTAGATGTCGAACAGCACGGCGTCGCGCAGCAGGCCTTGCGCGGCACCTGTCGAACGGATGGCGTCGATCAGCGCATCGTGCGTGACGGCTTCCGCCACCACCACCGCAATGTCGCGCTCGACCGCCTGGTGCTTGGGCACGGCTTGCGCCACCGGCACGGGCCGCGCGGTGACCGCATCGAGGTCGAGTTCGAACAGCACGGCGGGCTGCGCGAAATCCCACTTCTGGCGCCAGCGCGGATGCAGCTCGCCGACGAAGCCGATGGCCTTGCCGTCGATCGTCACGCGCGCCGAGCGGCCCGGATGCAGCGCCGGATGCTCGGCAGGCTCGAAGCGCGGGACCAGCGGCGCGAGCAGCGCCTCGACGTCGCCCTTCACGTCGTAGAAATCGACGCGCTGCGCCTTGCCGTCCCAGCGCGCCTCGTCGGTATCGCCCCAGGCGAGGCCGGCCACGCGCATCGGTTGATGCACGCCGCGCACGGTGCTGTCGGTGGTGGCCACGCTGTCGTCGCGCAGGAACACGCGGCCCACCTCGAACACGCGCACGCGCGGCGCCTTGCGATCGAGGTTGAACTTGAGCACCTGCAGCAGCGAGCCGAGCAGCGACGAACGCATCACGCTCATCTGGCTCGCGATCGGGTTCAGCAGCTTGACCGGGTTGTCGTTGCCTGCAAGCTCCTTTTCCCAGTCGGCTTCGACGAAGCTGAAGTTGATGGTTTCCTGGTAGCCCAGCGCGGCGAGGCCGCGGCGCACCGCGAAGCGGCTGCGCTGCGCCTCGGGACGCACGCGCGCGGTGATCGGCGCGAGCGGCGCGGTGGTCGGCAGGTTGTTGAAGCCGATCAGGCGCGCGACCTCTTCGATCAGGTCTTCCTCGATCAGCAGATCGAAGCGGTGCGGCGGCGGCGCGATGGTCAGCGTGCCATCGCCCTCGGTCAGCGCGAAGCCCAGCCGACGCAGCGCGTCCACGCACTGGGCCTGGGTCAGCGGCATGCCGATCACGCGCGCGGCGCGCGCCACGCGCAGCGTCACGGGCAGGGCCTCGGGCACGCGCAGGATCTGGTCGTCCATGGCGCCGGCCTGGCCGCCGCAGATCTCGACGATCAGTTGCGTGATGCGCTCGATGATCTCGACGGTGCGGCTCGGGTCGACGCCGCGCTCGTAGCGATGGCCGGCGTCGGTCGAGAAGTTGAAGCGGCGCGAGCGGCCCTGCACCGCTTCGGGCCACCAGAACGCGGCCTCGACGTAGATGTTGCGCGTGTCGTCCGAGACCGCGGTGGCGTCGCCGCCCATGATGCCCGCGAGCGATTCGACTTCGCGCGCGTCGGCGATCACGCCCACCTTGTCGTCGACCGAGATGGTGTTGCCATTGAGCAGCTTGAGCTGTTCGCCAGCCTTGCCCCAGCGCACGGTGAGGCCGCCGTGGATCTTGTCGAGGTCGAAGATGTGGCTGGGCTGGCCGTACTCGAACATCACGTAGTTCGAGATGTCGACCAGCGGCGTGACGCTGCGCTGGCCGCAGCGCGCGAGGCGCTCCACCATCCAGGCCGGCGTGGCGACCTGGGTGTCGACGCCGCGCACGATGCGGCCCGAGAAACGGCCGCAGAGCTCGGGCGCCTCGACCTTCACGGGCAGCTTGTCGGCGAAGGCCACCTCGACCGGCGCCACGGTGCGCGGCTTGAGCGGCGCGCCGGTCAGCGCGGCGAGTTCGCGCGCCACGCCGTAGACGCTGAGGCCGTGCGCGAGGTTGGGCGTGAGCTTCAGCGTGAGCAGCGTGTCGTCGAGCTTGAGCACTTCGCGCACGTCGACACCGATGGGCGCGTCGGCCGCGAGTTCGAGCAGGCCGCCATGGTCTTCGCTCAGCTGCAGTTCGCGCGCCGAGCACAGCATGCCCTGGCTCTCGACGCCGCGCAGCTTGCCGAGCTTGATGAGGAAGGGCTTGCCGTCCTCGCCGGGCGGCAGTTCGGCCCCCACCAGCGCGCACGGCACCTTGATGCCGACGCGCGCATTGGGCGCGCCGCACACGATGTTGAGCAAGGCGCCCTGCCCCGCGTCGACCTGGCAGACGCGCAGACGATCGGCGTTCGGGTGCTGGACGGCTTCCTTGATCTCGCCCACCACGATGCGCGTGAAGGGCGGCGCCGCCGGCCGGCGCTCCTCGACCTCGAAGCCGCCCATGGTGAGGGTCTCGGCCAGTTCGGCGCTGTCGATGGGCGGGTTGCAGAACTCGCGCAGCCAGGATTCCGGGAATTGCATCTCTTCGATCTCGATCTGTTTTTCTGGTGTGGAAGGTCTCGTTTCGTCTCGCGCGTCAGCCGATCACTGGAATTGCGAGAGGAAGCGCAGGTCGCCGTCGAAGAACAGGCGAAGGTCGTTCACGCCGTAGCGCAGCATCGTGAGGCGGTCGGGGCCCATGCCGAAGGCGAAGCCGATGTAGCGCTCGGGGTCGAGGCCCATGTTGCGCACCACGTTCGGATGCACCTGGCCCGAGCCCGACACTTCGAGCCAGCGGCCGGCCAGCGGACCGCTCTGGAACTGGATGTCGATCTCGGCGCTGGGCTCGGTGAACGGGAAGAAGCTCGGCCGGAAGCGCAGCACGAGATCGTCGCGCTCGAAGAAGGTGCGGCAGAAGTCGGTGAAGACGACCTTGAGGTCCTTGAAGCTCACGTTCTCGCCGAGCCACAGGCCTTCGCACTGGTGGAACATCGGCGAATGGGTGGCGTCGCTGTCGACGCGATAGGTGCGGCCCGGCGCGATCACGCGGATCTCGGGCGCCTTGACCGTGCCGGTGGTGTCGGCGGCCGCGGCCGCGAACTCGGCCGCGTACTTCTTGATGTGCTGGTGGGCGTAGCGCACCTGCATCGGGCTGGTGTGCGGACGCAGGTTGTAGGGGATGCCGTCCTCGCCGTTCAGGTCGACGTAGAAGGTGTCCTGCATCGAACGCGCCGGATGGTTCGGCGGGTTGTTGAGCGAGGTGAAGCTGTGCCAGTCGCTCTCGATCTCGGGGCCGTCGGCCACGTCGAAGCCCATGCTCGAGAAGATCTCCTCGATGCGCTCGAGGGTGCGGCTCACCGGGTGCAGGCCGCCGGGGATGCGGCGGCGGCCGGGCAGGCTCACGTCGAGCGCCTCGGCGCGCAGCTGCTGCGAGAGCTCCTCGTCGGCCAGTTGCTGGCGGCGTTCGTTGAGGGCGGACTCGATCGCCTGCTTGGCCACGTTGATGGCGGCACCGCGCGACTTCTTCTGGTCGACGCTCAGTGCGGCCATGCCCTTCATCAGCTCGGTGATGCGGCCCGACTTGCCCAGGAACTGGGCCTTGGCGTTCTCGAGCTCAGCGGGGGTCTTCGCCTGCGCGAAGGCGGCACGTGCGGTGTCGACCAGGGAGTCCAACTCGTTCATAGCAACAACAGATTTCTTCGGGGAAAAATAAAAAAGGGCTGGTGCTCTTTCAAGCGCCAGCCCTTGTACCGTGGGCGCAGGAAACTGTCCGGGGACAGTCTCCCGCTGTGCAGAATCAAGCAGCCAGCTTGGCCTTGACCTGCTCCACGATGCCCGCAAAAGCGGCCTTGTCGTGCACGGCGATGTCCGCAAGCATCTTGCGGTCGATCTCGATCCCGGCCTTGCGGATGCCGTTGGCGAACTGGCTGTAGGTCAGGCCCAGTTCACGCGAGGCGGCGTTGATACGCGCGATCCACAGTTGACGGAACACGCGCTTCTTGGTGCGGCGGTCACGGTAGGCGTATTGGCCCGCCTTCATCACCGCCTGTTTGGCGATGCGGAAGACATTGCCGCGGCGACCGCGGAAACCCTTGGCGAGTGCGAGAACTTTCTTGTGGCGGGCGCGAGCCGTTACACCACGTTTGACGCGAGGCATGTGATTACTCCTTGTTCGTCAGTTGATCAAATGCCCATGCCGGGCAGCATCGCGGCCATCGAAACCATGTTGGTTTCGTGCACCGACACTGCACCACGCAAGTGACGCTTGTTCTTGGTGGTCTTCTTGGTCAGGATGTGACGCTTGAAGGCTTGACCGCGCTTGACGGTGCCACCGGGACGAACGCGGAAACGTTTCTTCGCGCTGCTCTTGGTCTTCATTTTGGGCATGTGAATGCTCCTTTAATTTGTGCTCGTGAGGCGCCTTGGATGAACTCCATGGACTTGTTGGCCCCGAGACACTTCTTCATCCCGCCACCGCCTGCGCTTGCCTTTCGGCGCGCGCCGGCGATCGGCGAAATCCCTTCAAATTCTCACTTCCGTCGGCACCCGGGGCTTTCGCCGCCGGGCCCGGCCGGATCCTTCGCTCAGGCGCCGACGGTGGTCGGTGCCGCGGCGGCTTCCGTCGCCGACTTTGCCGGAGCGCTGCCGGGCTTCTTGCGGCCCGGCGCGATCATCATGATCATCTGCCGGCCTTCGAGCTTCGGAAACTGCTCGACGAGGATCGTGTCGCCGAGCTCGTCGCGGATGCGCTGCAGCAGGGCCAGACCGAGTTCCTGGTGCGTGATCTCGCGCCCCCGGAAGCGCAGCGTGATCTTGCACTTGTCGCCATCCTCAAGAAAGCGCCGGATGTTGCGCATCTTGATGTTGTAGTCGCCATCGTCGGTACCGGGCCGGAACTTGATTTCCTTGACCTCGATGACCTTCTGCTTGGACTTCGCCTCGGCCGCCTTCTTCTGCTCGTGGTACTTGAACTTGCCGTACTCGATCAGGCGGCACACCGGCGGATTGGCCGCCGCGACGACCTCCACCAGATCCACGTCCTGCTCACCGGCGAGACGCAAGGCCTCCGCAAGACTCACAACACCCAATTGCTCGTTATCCGGGCCGATCAGGCGGACTTCCGGGGCCATGATTTCCCGGTTCAGGCGATGTTGGCGTTCCTCGCGGTGGCGGCGGTCGCGAAATGCAGTAGCGATGGTTGGTATCCTCTAAGTTTTGCTACAAAAAAAGTAGCGAAAGCCGCTCAGTCCTCGCGGGCAAGCGGTATATTTGGCACAGAAACATGTGGGGTGTTTCGACGACAAATCAACGCTTGTCAGCAATGTCCTGAACGACCCGTTGCACGAACGATTCGAGGGACATTGCACCGAGGTCTTGATTGCCCCGGGCGCGCACTGCGACGGCGCCAGCTTCCTTTTCCTTGTCACCCACGACAACGATGTAAGGGAGCTTTTGCAACGAATGCTTGCGTATTTTATACGTAATCTTCTCGTTGTGCAGATCAAGCTGGACCCTAAGCCCTTGATTTTGCAGCGTTTTCGCAACTTGCGCAGCGTAGTCGGCCTGTCCTTCGCTGATATTGAGCACCGCCACCTGCACCGGCGCGAGCCAGGCGGGCATCGCGCCGGCATGGTGTTCGATCAGCATGCCGATGAATCGCTCGAGGCTGCCGACGATCGCGCGGTGCAGCATCACCGGGTGCGCGCGGCCGCTCGACTCCGTCACGTACTCGCCGCCCAGGCGCTCGGCCGTGTTGAAGTCGACCTGCATCGTGCCGCACTGCCACTGGCGGCCGATCGCATCCCGCAGCGTGTACTCGATCTTCGGTCCGTAGAAGGCGCCATCGCCCGGGGCGATCACGAACTCCACGCCCGAGCGGCGCAGCGACTCCATCACCGCGTGCTCGGCCTTGTCCCAGAGCTCGTCGGAGCCCACGCGGTTCTCGGGCCGCGTCGCGACCTTGTAGAGGATGTCCGTGAAGCCGAAGTCCGCGTACACCTTCTGCAGCTGCGCCGTGTAGGCGATGCATTCGTCGAGGATCTGGTCCTCCGTGCAGAAGATGTGGCCGTCGTCCTGCGTGAAGCCACGCACGCGCATGATGCCGTGCAGCGCGCCGCTCGGCTCGTTGCGATGGCACTGGCCGAACTCGCCGTAGCGCAGCGGCAGGTCGCGGTAGCTGCGCAGGTCGCTCTTGAAGATCAGCACATGGCCCGGGCAGTTCATCGGCTTGAGCGCGTACTCGCGCTTCTCCGACTCCGTCGTGAACATGTTGTCGCGGTAGTTCTGCCAGTGGCCCGTCTTCTCCCACAGGCTCTTGTCGAGGATCTGCGGACCCTTCACTTCCCAGTAGCCCGTGTCGCGGTAGATGCCGCGCATGTACTGCTCGACCTGCTGCCAGATCGCCCAGCCCTTGGGATGCCAGAACACCACGCCCGGCGCCACTTCGTCGATGTGGAACAGGTCGAGTTCCTTGCCGAGGCGGCGGTGGTCGCGCTTCTCGGCTTCCTCGATGCGCTGGATGTACTGGTCGAGCTGCTTCTTGTCGGCCCAGGCCGTGCCGTAGATGCGCTGCAGCTGCTCGTTCTTGGCATCGCCGCGCCAGTAGGCGCCGGCCAGCTTCGTGAGCTTGAAGACCTTGAGGAAGCGCGTGTTAGGCACGTGCGGGCCGCGGCACATGTCGACGTATTCCTGGTGGTAGTACAGGCCCATGGCCTGCTCGTCGGGCATGTCCTCGACCAGGCGCAGCTTGTAGTCCTCGCCGCGCGACTTGAAGACCTCGATCACCTCGGCGCGCGGCGTCATCTTCTTGACCACGTCGTAGTCCTGCGCGATCAGCTCGCGCATGCGCGCCTCGATCGCGGCCATGTCCTCGGGCGTGAAGGGGCGCTCGAACGCGATGTCGTAGTAGAAACCCTCCTCGATCACCGGGCCGATCACCATCTTGGCCGTCGGATAGAGCTGCTTGACCGCGTGGCCGACCAGGTGGGCCGTCGAGTGGCGGATGATCTCCAGGCCCTCGTCGTCCTTGGGCGTGATGATCTGGAGCTTGGCATCGTGGTCGATGACGTCGCTGGCGTCGACCAGACGGCCGTCGACCTTGCCGGCCACCGTCATCTTGGCGAGGCCGGGGCCGATGGACTTGGCAACGTCGGCCACCGAGACCGGGCCGGGGTACTCGCGCTGCGAGTTGTCGGGGAGCGTGATGTGGATCATGAAAAACCTCGGGCGAAAAACAAAAAAGCGCGGTGGATGACCGCGCTTTGCTGTGGCAGGGAAGCTGGCTCGAACCAGCGCGCGCGGTTTAGCGGGCGCTTCCTTCGAAGAAGAAAACACCGCAGGTGGCTTGCGGAGTAGTTCGCGGTGTCATAACCAAAGTGCCTTTCTCGCCCTTGTTGACAGTGGAGCCTCGGATTCTAGCCGCTCGGCGCGCGGGCCGTGCCGAGCGGCCCATTAGCCCATTACGCCGCGGCCGCCGCGTTCTTGAGCCCCAGCACGTCGATCGGCTCGATCGCTGGCGGCTTGGCGAACAGCTCGGGCGCCTTCGCCATCAGCGCCTGTGCGATCGGGCCGACGAGGTGCGCCTGGCGGCCCGCCTCGGTCTCGAACGCATCGAACACGCCGAAGGTGGTCGGCGACAGCCGCAGCGCGAACCAGATCGGCGTGGTGGCTTCGTCGCGCGCCATCGCGAGGCCGGCCTCGAGGAACTGCTGGACCTCGGCCTCCTTGCCGGGCTTGGCTTCGAGGCGGGCGAACAGGGCGAACTTGATCATGGACATCTCCGGTCGTTGCAAGGTGGAAGCGGTGCGCGGATCGCAACCGCGGTGGCGACTCTAGAGTTGCCCCTCGCTCTCACCTATTGGCATTTTTGACATCTTCGATATTGTTATTGCCATTCGACTCGACATCCTCGCGCTCGACGGCGTGTTCGACACCGGCCTGGCCACGGTGGCGGACGTCTTCACCACCGCCAACGAATTGGCGGGCCTGCTCGCGCTCGGCGTGCCGCCCTTCGAGGTCCGCCTTGCCGGCCTGCGCAAGCGCGTGCGCACCGCGCAAGGCCTGAGCGTGCCGGTCGTGCCGTTCGCCGCTGCCAAGGCACCTGACTGGATCGCGATCCCGGCCATCGGCGAGAAGATGCCCGCGGGCCTGGCGCGGGCGCTCGAACGCAAGGACATCGCCGATGCCGGCGCCGCGCTGCGCGAACGTGCCGACGAGGGCGCGAAGATCGCCGCCGCCTGCATCGGCACCTTCGTGCTGGCCGAATCGGGCCTGCTCGATCGTCAGCAGGCCACCACCACCTGGTGGCTCGCCTCGATGTTCCGCCAGCGCTATCCCGAGGTGCGGCTCGACGACACGCGCATGCTCGTGCCCTCGGGCCCGTCGCTGGTCACCGCCGGCGCGGCGCTCGGCCATGTCGACATGGCGCTGTGGCTGGTGCGCCAGGTCAGTCCCGAGCTGGCCGCCACGGTGGCGCGCTACCTGATCGTCGATTCGCGGCCCGCGCAATCCGCCTACGTGATCCACGACCACCTGAGCCATGCCGATCCGATGGTCGAGCGCTTCGAGCGCTGGGCGCGCGCGCGGCTGGCCGACGGCTTCTCGCTCGACGACGCGGCGCGCGCCGTCGGCACCAGCAAGCGCACGCTGGCGCGCCGGCTGCAGCAGGTGCTCGGCAAGAGCCCGCTCGGCTACGTGCAGGACCTGCGCGTGGAGCGCGCGGTGCACCTGCTCAAGACCAGCGACCGGAGCCTCGAGCAGATCGCCGCGCTGGTCGGCTATGCCGACGGCGTGACCTTGCGCACCCTGCTGCGCCAGAAGCTGGGCCGCGGCGTGCGCGAAGTGCGCATGCGCGACTGAGGCGGGCCGGGCACGGACGAAAAAAAGCCCGGCACGCGGCCGGGCTTCAAGGTGACAGCGAATGTCGAGTCAGTTGCTCAGTGGAACTGCTCTTCTTCCGTCGAGCCGGTCAATGCCTTCACGCTCGACTGGCCGCCCTGGATCACGGTGGTCACGTCGTCGAAGTAACCCGCGCCGACTTCCTGCTGGTGCGACACGAAGGTGTAGCCCTGTTCGCGCGCCGCGAATTCCGGCTCCTGCACCATGTTCACGTAGTGCTTCATGCCCTCGCCGCGTGCATAGGCGTGCGCGAATTTGAAGGTGTTGTACCAGTTGACGTGGATGCCGGCCAGCGTGATGAACTGGTACTTGTAGCCCAGGTCCGAGAGGTCTTCCTGGAAGGTGGCGATCTGCTTGTCGTCCAGGTTCTTCTTCCAGTTGAACGACGGCGAGCAGTTGTACGACAGCAGCTTGCCCGGGCAGGCGGCATGCACGGCCTGCGCGAACTCGCGGGCGAAGCCGATGTCCGGCACGCCGGTTTCGCACCACACCAGGTCGGCATAGGGCGCGTAGGCGACGCCGCGGCTGATGGCCTGCTCGAGGCCGTTCTTCACGCGGTAGAAGCCTTCCGAGGTGCGCTCGCCGGTCAGGAAGGGCTTGTCGTTGGCGTCGTGGTCGGAGGTGATCAGGTTCGCGGCTTCGGCATCGGTGCGGGCCAGCACGATGGTGGGCACGCCCAGCACGTCGGCGGCGAAGCGCGCGGCGATCAGCTTCTCGCAGGCTTCGCGCGTCGGCACCAGCACCTTGCCACCCATGTGGCCGCACTTCTTGACGGCGGCGAGCTGGTCTTCGAAGTGCACGCCGGCAGCGCCCGCGGCGATCATGTTCTTCATCAGTTCGAAGGCGTTGAGCACGCCGCCGAAACCGGCTTCCGCGTCGGCCACGATCGGCAGGAAGTAGTCGATGAACTCCTTGTCGCCCGGGTTCACGCCACGGCCCCACTGGATTTCATCGGCGCGACGGAAGGTGTTGTTGATGCGACGGACCATGGTGGGCACCGAGTCGTACGCGTAGAGCGACTGGTCGGGGTACATGGTTTCCGAGCTGTTGCCGTCGGCGGCCACTTGCCAGCCCGACAGGTACACGGCTTCGAGGCCGGCCTTGGCCTGCTGCATGGCCTGGCCGGCGGAGATCGCGCCGAAGGCGTTCACGTAGCCCTTCTTCGAACCACCGTTGATCTTGTCCCAGAGCTTCTCGGCACCGCGCTTGGCGAGCGTGTAGTCGATCGGGAACGAACCGCGCAGGCGCACCACGTCGGCCGCGCTGTAGCCGCGCTTCACGCCCTTCCAGCGGGGGTCCGTGGCCCATTCTTTCTCGAGGGCGGCAATCTGCTGTTCGCGGCTGAGTTGTTCGGTGAGGGTCTGGGGCATGGTCACTCCGTGAGTTGATTGAAGGGTTGGTTTCGAGCGTTTCGGCGCTGCGGCCATGGGCTTACTGTAATCGCGTCGCCCACTCTTATGTCTTATAGAAGACATATTTTTGCATCAACGAAATCAACAACTTATGGAGATATTTCTCAATGAGAAAACAACTTTCTCATATCGAGAAAAAATACTGCGGTGCAGCAGCGGCAATTTTCACGATGCGAAACCACCCTTTCGTCTGTGAAAAACGCGGGCCGGAACGCGCGCCGTCAACGCCGCGAATGCACGATCCAGTCGCCACCCACGATCACCGCGCGCCCCTCGATGCGCGACGGATGGATCTCGTAGACCAGGCAATCGAACGCGCGGCCGTCGCTGGCCTGCACGCACAGCCAGCGTTTGATGTACTCGCCCGAATCGTCGTCGGCGACTTCCTCGAGCCGGTCGAGCGCGGCCTCCACCTGCGCATCGATCGCGTAGATCTCGCCCTTCACGCGGCCCTCGCCGCCGAGCACCATGCCCGGATAGGCACTGAGGTCGTAGAGCGTGCCCGCGACCTCGGCATCGGCCACGCGGCGCGGCAGCGGCGCGAAGCGCGCGATGTCGTTGCGCCCGCCCGCGCGCAAGGTGCCGTAGACGAAGACGTGGCGAACGCCCGGCGCGTGCGTCGGTTGCGGCATCATCGATGCTTCCTTTCTCCAAATCACCCCAGTCTATTGAACCCCGCCGCACCCGCCCCAGGCCGGCTCATGGCCTACGGCTGCCTCGCGCTGAGCATGTCGCTCGTCGGCTGCTATGTCGCTCTCTCCAAGCCGCTGGTCGCGGCCTTCCCGGTGCTGCTGCTGGCCTGGCTGCGCTTCGGCATCGCGGCGCTCGCCATGCCGCACTGGCTGCGCCGCGCGCCCGACGAACCGCCGATGACGGCGCGCACGCGCTGGCTGGTGTTCCTCGAGTCCTTCCTCGGCAACTTCCTGTTCTCGATCTGCATGCTGTTCGGCGTGAGCCTCACGAGCGCGGTCTCGGCGGGCGTGATCATGGCGTCGATCCCGGCGGCGGTCGCGGTGGCGAGCTGGCTGTTCCTGCGCGAACGCATCACGCTGCGCATCGGCCTCGCGATCCTCTGCGCGGCGATCGGCATCGGGCTGCTCGCGCTCGCGCCGGCGCATGCGAGCGCGCACCCGGGCACGGGAGCGTCTTCGTCGATGCCGTGGCTCGGCAACCTGCTGGTGTTCTGCGCAGTGCTCTGCGAAGCCGCCTACGCGGTGATCGGCAAGTCGCTCACCGGACGGCTCGGCCCCAAGCGGATCTCCTCGCTGATCAACCTCTGGGGCTTCGTGCTCAGCACGCCGCTGGGCATCTGGTTCGCGCTGCAGTTCGACTTCGCCGCGGTGCGTCCCGGCCTGTGGCTGCTGCTGGTCGCCTACGCCCTCGCAGCGAGCATCTGGACGGTGTGGCTCTGGATGACCGGACTGCGCCACATTCCCGCCGCGCAGGCCGGTGTTTTCGCCGTGATGCTGCCCGTGAGCGCGGCCCTCGTGGGCGTGCTCGTGCTCGGCGAAAGCCTCTCCCTGGTGCAGCTGTTCGCGTTCGCGCTCGCTCTCGCTGGCGTCTTCCTGGCGACCTGGCCCACGCGCCGCAGGCAAAACGGGCGCTCTCCCCTCTGAAAAAACAACAGCCTCCAATGAAAAAACCGCTTTTTCCCTTGGAAACGCGTTTTTTCTCATTTAGCATCCGCGATGCCAGTGGAGACCCTGTTTTTCATTGGTGACTGTTCAACCAAAAAAGGAAATCAACCATGGCAACTGCAAAGAAGGCTCCGGCCAAGAAAGCTCCGGCAAAGAAGGCCGCTGCTCCCGCGAAGAAGGCTGCTGCTCCCGCGAAGAAGGCCGCTGCACCGGCGAAGAAGGCTGCTGCTCCTGCCAAGAAGGCTGCTGCACCGGCGAAGAAGGCTGCTGCTCCTGCCAAGAAGGCTGCACCCGCGAAGAAGGCTGCTGCGAAGGCTCCCGCCAAGAAGCGCACCCCGAACGCTGCCTTCATGAAGGCCCTGACCCCCAGCCCCGCACTGGCTGCCGTGGTCGGCTCGACGCCGCTGCCGCGCACCGCCGTCGTGAGCAAGCTGTGGGACTACATCAAGAAGAACAACCTGCAAGACAAGGCCAACAAGCGCAACATCAACGCCGACGCCAAGCTGAAGGAAATCTTCGGCAAGGCCCAAGTGTCGATGTTCGAACTGGCCGCGCTGATCGGCAAGCACGTCAAGTAAGCGCACCACTCGAACGACCTCCGGGTCGATCAGGAAAGCCGGCGACAGCCGGCTTTTTTTCGTCCGTGCCTTTTGCGATCGCCTCAGCGCGCTGCGTCGGCACCCTGCGCAAAGAAGCGCGAGGGCGTGCAGCCGAAATGGCGCCGGAAGGTCTCGATGAACGCGCTCACCGAGCTGTAGCCCACCGACAGCGCCACCGCCGTCACGGGCTCGCCCATGCCCAGCAATTGCACCGCCTTGAGCAGCCGCGCCTGCTGGCGCCACTGCGCGAAGCTCAGGCCGGTCTCGGCGGCGAAGCGGCGCGTGAGCGTGCGGCGTGCCATGCCGATGCGATCGGCCCATTGCTCGATCGTGTCGTCGCGCGCGGGATCGTCGGCCAGCGCGGTGGCCAGCGCGAGCAGGCGCCGCTCCTGCGGCAGCGCGAGGTGCAGCGAGGTCCGCGCGCCCGCCGCCAGTTCGTCGACCAGCACGGCCACCAGCCGCAGGCGGCGCGCTGCCTCCCCCTCTTCGCCGAGCGACACCAGCCGCCCCACCAGCTCGCGGATCAGCGGCGTCGACGCGAACACATGCGGCTGCGCGGGCAAGGCCGTCGTCAGCGCCGGATCGAGATAGAGGCTCCACCCGGCCGTCGCGCCATGGCTTTGCGCCGCATGCGCGCAGCGCGGCGCGATCCAGCCGATCCATCCGGGCGGCAGCACCCAGCGCCCCGCGCTGGTCTCGATCAATTGCAGGCCGGCGCGCAGCGCAAACAGCTGGCCTTCCTCGTGCGCATGCGCGCCCGTGGTGCGCGCCGTCTCGTAGGCATTGAGATCGAGCCGCACCGCGGGCTCAGCCATCGCACCGCTCCATCTGCGGCATGGCCCGATGGCGATACCGATTGGCACCGCGCCGCAAGCCCGCAACGCGGCGCCTGCCTAGCATCGAAGCCATCGATCCACCCTTCCCTCTCTTCTTCAAGGAGTCGCCATGAAAGCCCAGGATGTCCTGCCCGATGACCAGAACTTCGCCGTCCTCAACGGCCAGCCCGTGCGCAAGGGCTCGGTCGGTGCTTTCCTCGCCAACGTGCGCGTGCTGGAGGACGCCCAGGCCGGCGAGGCGCAGCGCCAGGCCGCGCACGAGGACCTCGTCGCGCTGATCCCCGCGCTCGAGGCGCTCGGCCTGTTCGAGGTGTTCGAGCTGCGCTCCACAGCCCTGCGCGCGGAGGTCGCGAGGCATCGCGCCGCGCTCAGCCCTGCGCCTGCTGCTGCGCCGCGCGCCTGATCGACGACAGCGTGCCGCGCGTGGTGATGACCTCGGGGTCGAGCGGAATCTCGATCAGCGTGCCGGTGTCGGCCGCCAGTGCGCGCAGCAGCGCGGCCTCGAACTGCGCGGTCTCGGTCACGCGCTCGGCCGCGTAGCCGTAGGCGCGCGCCAGCCCGCAGAAGTCGGGATTGCGCAGCGCGGTGCCGCTGGTGCGCTCGGGGTACTCGCGCTCCTGGTGCATGCGGATGGTGCCGAACATGCCGTTGTTCAGCAGCACGACGATGCTCCTGCCGCCATGCTGCGCGGCCGTGGCCAGTTCCTGGCCTGTCATCAGGAAATCGCCGTCGCCCGCGATCGTGAAGGCCACCCGGCCGGTCGCGAGGCTGGTGGCGATGCCGGCCGGCACGCCGTAGCCCATGGCGCCACTGGTGGGCGCCAGCTGCGTCTTGTGGCCCTTGGCGAGGCCGTGGTAGCGGAAGTAGCGGTGCACCCAGCTCGCGAAGTTGCCGGCACCGTTGGTGATCGTGGCATCGGCCGGCAGATGCTCCTGCAGCGTCGCCACCACCGCCGCCATGTCGACCGCGCCGCGCGGCGTTTCCGCGGGCATGCCGGCCAGTGCCTGCGGCTCGAGCCAGGCCTGGTAGTCGGCATGCGCCTGCAGCGCCCAGTCCTCCCAGGGCAGCGTGGGCGGCGCGCTCAGCACCTCGAGGCTGCGCGCCGCGGCGCTCATGCCGGCATTGATCGCGAGGTCGGCCTGGTAGACACGGTTGAGCTCCTCGGCGCTGGCATGGATGTGCACCAGCGTCTGCTTCGCCTTCGGCGCCTCGAGCAGCGTGTAGCCGCCGGTCGTCATCTCGCCCAGGCGCGGGCCGATGGCGAGGATCAGGTCGGCGTCCTTCACGCGCTGCGCCAGCTTCGGATTGATCGCGATGCCGACGTCGCCCGCATAGAGCGGATGGTGGTTGTCGAAGGTGTCCTGGAACCGGAAGGCATTGGCCACCGGCAGGCGCCAGTTCTCGGCGAAGCGCTGCAGCGCCTGCGCGGCCTGCGCGGTCCAGCCGCCGCCGCCGGCGATCACCAGCGGCTGGCGCGACTTCAGCAGCAGTTCGCGCAGGGTGCGCAGCGCGCCCGGGTCGCTCCAGGGCTCGACCGCCTCCACCCGCGGCAGCGGCCGCGCGGCGGTCTCGCTGCGCAGCATGTCCTCGGGCAGCACCAGCACCACCGGGCCGGGGCGGCCGTTCATCGCGGTCGAGAAGGCGCGCGCGACGTACTCGGGGATGCGGTTCGCATCGTCGATGCGCTCCACGCGCTTGGCGAAGCCCTTGGTACTCGGTCCGAAGAAGCTGCCGTAGTCGACCTCCTGGAAGGCCTCGCGGTCGCGGAAGTCGCTGCCCACGTCGCCGACGAACAGCACCATCGGCGTGGAATCCTGGAAGGCATTGTGCACGCCGATCGACGCATTGGTGGCACCCGGGCCGCGCGTCACGAAGCAGATGCCGGGACGGCCCGTGAGCTTGCCGTGCGCCTCGGCCATGAAGGCCGCGCCGCCCTCCTGCCGGTTGACGATGAAGCGCGCGCGCTCGCCGTAGGCATGGAAGCCGTCGAGCACCGCGAGGAAGCTCTCGCCGGGCACGCCGAACGCGATCTCCATGCCCTGTTCGAGCAGGCACTCGACGATCAGGTGGCCTGCGGGTTGTGATGTACTCATGAGCAGTAGAACTCCAACACTTTGTCCGCGGCGATTATGTGCGCCCGCCCCGCCTCCCTTGTTTTAATTCCCCAAATGGTTAAATTCGCGCCATGAAGGCCACCGCCCCCGACACGCTGGAACCCCGCTCGCGCGATGCCGACCGTTCGCAACTCGCGATCCTCGCCTCGGCGCGCGACGAGTTCTCGGCACGCGGCCTCGCGGGTGCGCGCATGGACAGCATCGCCGAGCGCGCGGGCCTCAACAAGCGGCTCATCTACTACTACTTCGGCAGCAAGGACGACCTGTTCCTCGCGGTGCTCGAGCGCACCTACGCCGACATCCGCGAAGCCGAGCAGCGGCTGCACCTCGACGAGATCGATCCGGTCGAGGCGATCCGCCAGCTGGTGTCGTTCACCTGGCACTACTACCTCGAGCATCCCGAGTTCATCACCCTGCTCAACAGCGAGAACCTGCACCAGGCCTCGCACCTCAAGCGCTCGGAACGCATCCAGGAGATGAACTCGCCGCTGGTGCAGCTGCTCGACACGGTGCTAGAGCGCGGCCGGCGCGACAACCTGTTCCGCGCGGGCGTCGATCCGGTGCAGCTCTACATCTCGATCGCCTCGCTGTGCTACTTCTACCTCTCGAACAACCACACGCTCTCGGCCATCTTCGGCCGTGACCTGCGCGCGCCCAAGGCGATGGCGCAGCGCCTCTCGCACATGACCGACCTCGTGCTCGGTTACGTGCTGCACTGAAGAGCCCTTCCCGCCGCGCTCCGTCGCTTCCTGCCGCTCCTCGCGCGGCGGCGGGGCCGCGCGCCATCGCCGCGCACGACGACCCCCATCGCTTCAAAGATCTACGGGTATCCACCAGGGTCCACCCGTTGACGCTGCCGCGCCCGCGTTCCTAGAATCAGCAATTCACTTATTGGTGAATTAAGCTCGCAACGACACCAGCGGCCCGGCCGCGCGGAGACACCACCCATGAAGCAACTCGCACGCACCGCCACGCTGGCCGCGATCGTCGGCCTGGGCGCCCTGCTCCCCGCCCTCGCCGGCGCGGAAGCCGCCTACCCCAGCAAGCCGATCCGCGTGATCGTGCCCTTCGCGGCCGGCAGCACCACCGACATCATTGCCCGCGCCATCGCCGACAAGATGGGCGCGAGCATGGGCCAGCCGCTGGTGATCGAGAACCGCGGCGGCGCCAGCGGCACCATCGGCCAGCAGGCGGTGGCCACCGCGGCGGCCGACGGCTACACGGTGATGATCCATTCGTCGTCGCACACGGTCAGCCCCTCCACCTTCGCCAAGCTGCCCTTCGACACGGTGAACGATTTCGCCGGCGTCACGCCGATCTCCTCGCTGCCCAACGCGCTGGTGATCGCGCCCTCGAAGAACATCAAGACGCTGCCGCAACTGCTGGCCGCCGCGCGCGCCAAGCCCGGCAGCATGAACTTCGCCTCGGCCGGCCAGGGCAGCGCCACCCACCTGAACGCCGAGAAGTTCAAGATGGCCGCCAAGATCGACGCCACCAACATCCCCTTCAAGGGATCGGGCGAGGCCGTCACCGAGGTGCTCTCGGGCCGCGTCGACTACTACTTCTCGCCGATCGCGCCGGTCATCGGCCAGATCAAGGAAGGCCAGTTGCTGGCGCTCGCCGTGGGTTCGCCCAAGCGCGCGGCCGCCCTGCCCGACGTGCCCACCACCGCCGAGGCCGGCGTGCCCGGCTCCGAGTTCAACTTCTGGATCGGGATGATGGCACCCGCGAAGACGCCGCGCGCCGTGGTCGACCGCCTGCACGACGAGGTGGCGAAGGCCCTCGCCACGCCCGAGGTGAAGGAGCGCTTCCTCAAGCTCGGCGCCGATGCCTGGACGCTCAAGCCCGCGCAGTTCGATGCCTACATCAAGCAGGAGATCGCGAGCAATGCCGAGCTCGTGAAGGCCGCCGGCCTCGCGGTCCAGCAGTAACGCCGCTTCCGCCAGCGCCCGCCTCCCCCGCTCCGCCCGCAGCCCACCGACCTCCGACCGAACGTCCCGCGCCGCCACCGGCGCGCTCTCCATGATCCGCAAACTCCTGCTCTCCCCGGCGCTGCGCCCCTTCCTGCTGATCCTGCTGCTGCTGGTGCTGTGGGACCTGGCTATCCGCCTCTTCAAGATCCCGGCCTACCTGATCCCGCCGCCGTGGGAGGTGGTGAAGCAGCTGATCAACGAATGGCCGCGCCTGCTGGCCGAGAGCTGGAAGACCACGCTGGCCACGCTCGGCGGCTTCGGCCTCACCATCCTCATCGGCATTCCGATGGCGATGGTCATCGCCTACTCGCGGCTGGTCGAGTCCTATGTTTATCCGCTGCTGGTGTTCTCGCAGAGCATCCCCAAGGTCGCCATCGCGCCGCTGTTCGTGGTGTGGTTCGGCTTCGGCATCTTCCCCAAGGTGATCTCGGCCTTCCTGCTGGGCTTCTTCCCGGTGGTGGTTTCCACCGTGATGGGCTTCAAGTCGGTCGAGCCCGACATGCTCGACCTCGCGCGCTCGATGGGCGCGAGCCGGCTGCAAACCTTCTTCAAGATCAGCCTGCCGCAGGCGCTGCCGCAGATCTTCAGCGGCCTCAAGGTCTCGGTCACGCTGGCCGTCGTCGGCGCGGTGGTCGGCGAGTTCGTCGGCTCGAACTCGGGCATCGGCTACGTGCTGCAGGTGGCCAACGGCAACTTCGACCTGCCGCTGATGTTCGCCGCGCTGGTCGTGCTCTCGAGCATCGGCGTGATCCTGTTCGTGGCGGTCGACCTGGTCGAGCGCCTGATGATCCCCTGGCACGCCTCGCAGCGCCACGCGGACTGATCCATCCCGCCCTCTTTCTGCTTTCTGGTTCCTTCGCCCACGCCAACAACTCCCTGGAGACAAGACATGAAGAAACTGCTTCCCTCGCTGCTCGCCGCCGCGCTCGCCACCTTCGCCATCGCTCCCGCCCATGCGCAGGGAGACAAGCCCAAGGACAAGGTCACGCTGATGCTCAACTGGTATCTGTACAGCGAGCACGCGCCCTTCTTCCTCGGCAAGGAAAAGGGCTTCTACGCCGAGGAAGGCATCGACCTCGACATCCAGGAGGGCCGCGGCTCCGCCGTCACCGCGCAGGCGGTGGCCGCCAAGTCGGCGACCTTCGGCTACATCGACGTCACGACCATGATCAAGGCCGCCGCCAAGGGCGCGCCGCTGAAGTCCACCGGCGTGCTGTTCCAGGTCAGCCCGATGTCGGTCATGGGCTTCACCGAGAAGAACATCAAGACGCCGAAGGACATCGTCGGCAAGACCGTGGCCGTCACGCCGGGCGACTCGATGTCGCAGATGTGGCCGCTGTTCCTCAAGGTCAACGACATCAAGCCCGACCAGGTGAAGATCGTCTCGGGCGACGGCCAGACCAAGCTCAATGCGGTGATCAACGGCCAGGCCGACCTGCTGCTGGGCTACGTGATGGACCAGGCCATCAAGCTGCAGGACGCCACCGGCAAGCCGGTGTCGCCGATCCGCTTCGCCGACTCGGGCGTGAACCAGATCAGCTCCGGGATCATCACCAACAAGAACCTGCTGACCGAGAACCCCGACCTGGTGAAGCGCTTCATGCGCGCCTCGACCAAGGCCGCCGAAGCCGCCGAGAAGAGCCCCGAGGCCGCGGTCGACGCGATGCTCAAGGCCAACCCCAAGGCCGGCGTGCGCGACACGCTGATCGTGGGCATGAAGCAGAGCGTGGCGCTCTATCACACCAAGGACACGGCGAACCAGCGCCCCTTCCGCGTGGCGATGAAGAATGTCAACGAGTCGCTGGACCTGCTGGTGCAGTACGGCGGCATGGAAGCCTCGACGCGCGGCAAGCCCGAGGACTACGTGACGCTCGATTTCCTGCCGAACTGATCTCCCTTCGCCCGCGCGCCCGCATCCCGACCTCCCACACGCACCCATGTCCCAAGTCAACCTGATCGAAGCGCGCGGCGTCTCGAAAACCTACCAGAGCAAGGATGGCCCGGTCGAATCGCTGAAGCCGCTCGACTTCGCGATCCGCGAGGGCGAGTTCGTCTCGGTCGTCGGCCCCTCGGGCTGCGGCAAGAGCACCTTGCTCAAGATGGTGGCGGGCCTGCTGCCGATCAGCGGCGGCAGCCTCACGCTGGCCGGCAAGCCGATCCAGGGACCGCAGAAGGACGTGGGCATCGTGTTCCAGAGCGCGGTGCTGCTGCCCTGGCGCAGCGTGGAGGACAACATCCTGCTGCAGGCCGAGATGCGCCACCTGCCGACGGACGCCGCCAAGGCGCGCGCCCACGAGCTGATGGCCATGGCCGGCCTCAAGGGCTTCGAGCGCAAATACCCGTGGCAGCTCTCGGGCGGCATGCAGCAGCGCGCCTCGATCTGCCGCGCGCTGCTGCACGACCCGTCGGTGCTGCTGATGGACGAGCCCTTCGGCGCGCTCGACGCGATGACGCGCGAGAAGATGAACCTCGAGCTGCAGCGCATCTGGATGGCCTCGAAGAAGACCGTGATGCTGATCACCCACAGCATCCCCGAGGCCATCTTCCTGTCGGACCGCGTGATCGTGATGAGCGAGCGCCCCGGCTCGATCGCGGCCGTCTACGACATCGAACTGCCGCGCGCCCGCACCCTCGACATGATGGCCTCGAGCGAGTTCGGCCACTACACGAAGCTGGTGCGCGCGCATTTCTTCTCGCAGGGCATCCTGGACCACTGACCATGGACGCGCCCCGTTTCCACGTCGAGGAGATCCGCTTCGCCGAGCGCGACGTCGCGCTGCGGCTGCCGTTTCGCTTCGGCGCCGCCACCGTCACCGCCTGCCCGCAGGTCTACGTGCGCGCGCGCATCCGCTTCGAGGACGGCCGCACGGCCAGCGGCTGCGCGGCCGAGATGATGGTGCCCAAGTGGTTCGACAAGAACCCGGCGCTCACCAACCAACAGAACTTCGAGCAGCTGCGCTTCGCGCTGCGCGACGCGCGCGAGGCCTACACCGGCGAGGCCGATGCCCAGACCGCGTGGACCCATTTCGCCGCCAACTACGCCGCGCTGATGGCGCGCGCCCGTGCCAAGGGCCTGCAGCCGCTGGTGGCGGGCTATGGGCCGGCCCTGATCGACCGCGCGATCTTCGATGCGCTGTGCCTGCGTGCCGGCGCCGGCTTCGCCGCCGCGATGAGCGCCAACCTCGGCGGCATCGACATCGCGGGCAGCGGCCTGGCCGACGACCTCGCGGGCTTCGACATGCCCGGCTTCCTCGCGCGGCAGCGCCCCGCGGAGCGCATCGCCGCGCGCCACACCGTGGGCCTGGCCGACGCGATCGACGACGACGATGCCCTGCCCGACGCACCGGCCGACGGCCTGCCCACCACGCTCGTGGCCGCCGTGCGCCGCTACGGCCTCACGCATTTCAAGCTCAAGCTCTGCGGCGACACCGCGCGCGACATCGACCGGCTCGAGCGCATCGCGCGCGCCATCGACGGCCATGCGCAGCTGGTCACGCTCGACGGCAACGAGCAGTACGCCGATGCCGACGCCTTCGGCGCCTTCCTCGACCGCCTGCTGTCCACGCCCGCGCTGTGGGCGCTGGCGAAGAAGACGGTGTTCGTCGAGCAGCCGATCCGGCGCGACGCCGCGCTCGAGCGCGACGTGCGCGCGCTCGGCCGGCGCATCCCGCTGCTCATCGACGAATCCGATGCCACGCTCGATGCCTTCGTGCGGGCGCGCGAACTCGGCTACACCGGCGTGTCGAGCAAGAGCTGCAAGGGCTTCTACAAATCGGCCGTCAACGCGGCGCGCTGCGCGCGCTGGAACGCAGCCGACGACGGCACGCGCTACTTTCTCTCGGGCGAGGACCTGACCATGCAGGCCGGCCTCGGCGTGCAGCAGGACCTGGCGCTCGTGAGCTGGCTCGGCCTCTCGCATGTCGAGCGCAACGGCCACCACTACGTCAACGGCCTCGCGGCCGTGCCCGAGGCCGAGCAGCAGGCACTGCTGCGCGCCCACCCCGATCTCTACGAATCCAGCGGTGGCGCGGTGCGCCTCGCGATCCGCGGCGGCCAGCTCGCCCTGTCCTCGCTCGCTTCCGCGCCCGGCTTCGCCACCAGCCAGCCCGGCGCGGGCATCTCGTGGGACGCCATGCGTTCCGTCTACTGAAGCAGCGCTTCTCTGCCCCTCTCTCTCACTCAAGGAAAGAACATGCCCACCCAACGTCTAGGAATCATCATGCACGGCGTCACAGGCCGCATGGGCATGAACCAGCACCTGATCCGCTCGATCTGCGCCATTCGCGCCCAGGGCGGCGTGACGCTGTCGAACGGCGACAAGGTGATGCCCGACCCGATCCTGATCGGCCGCAACGCCGAGAAGATCGAGGCGCTGGCCAAGGCCCACGGCATCCAGCGCTGGGGCACCGACCTCGACAAGGCGCTCGAGAACAAGGACGACACCGTCTTCTTCGACGCCGGCACCACGCAGATGCGACCCACCCTGCTGGCCAAGGCGATCCGCGCCGGCAAGCACGTCTACTGCGAGAAGCCCATCGCCACCAACCTCAACGAGGCGGTGGAGATCGCGCGCCTGGCCGAGGAAGCCAAGGAGAAGCACGGCCTCAAGCACGGCGCGGTGCAGGACAAGCTCTTCCTGCCCGGCCTGCGCAAGCTCGACATGCTGCGCCGCGCCGGCTTCTTCGGCCGCATGCTCAGCGTGCGCCTGGAGTTCGGCTACTGGGTGTTCGAGGGCGACCTGCAGCCGATCCAGCGCCCGAGCTGGAACTACCGCAAGGAAGACGGCGGCGGAATGATCCTGGACATGATGTGCCACTGGCGCTACGTGCTCGACAACCTGTTCGGCGAGGTCAAGTCGGTGTCGTGCCTGGGCACCACCCACATCCCGAAGCGCTGGGACGAGGCCGGCCAGCCCTACGAGGCCACCGCCGACGACGCCGCCTACGCCACCTGCGAACTCACCGGCCACAACGGCGAGCCGGTGATCGCGCAGATCAACATGAGCTGGGTCACGCGCGTGCGCCGCGACGACCTCGTGACCTTCCACGTCGACGGCACCGACGGCTCGGCCGTGGCCGGCCTGTCGAGCTGCCGCGCCCAGTCGCGCGTGGCCACGCCGCGCCCGGTGTGGAACCCCGACGAGAAGCAGACCATGAACTTCCTCGACCAGTGGCAGGAGATTCCGGACTCGCAGTTCTACGACAACGGCTTCAAGATCCAGTGGGAACACTTCATCCGCCACGTGGTGGAGGACGCGCCCTACAAGTGGACCCTGCCCGAAGGCGCCAAGGGCGTGCAGCTGGTCGAGGCCGCGCTCGAATCGTGGCAGGACCGCCGCTGGGTCGACGTGCCCGCGCTGAAGGTCTGAGACCCGGAGACCCGACCGCATGGCCCTCTCGCTCAAGCTCCCCACCGCCGGCGGCGCGCTCGCCGACTACGCGCTGCGCGGCAGCACGCCGCCGAAGCCGCCCGCGGGCGTTCGCTTCGACCGCATCGCCTACTCGGCCGCGCACGTCGTGGCCGACCCGCTCGCGGCCATCGATCCCTGGCTGCAATGCGCGGTCGACTGGGACGCTACCCTCGCCTACCGGCGCCACCTCTACGCGCTCGGCCTGGGCGTGGCGGAGGCCATGGACACCGCGCAGCGCGGCATGGGCCTGGACTGGCCGACCTCGCTCGAGCTGATCCGCCGCTCGATCGACGCCGCCAGCGACATCCCCGGCGCGCTCGTGGCCTCGGGCTGCGGCACCGACCACCTCGACCTCGATGCGGTGAAGAGCGTCGACGACGTGATCCGCGGCTACGAGGAACAGATGGCCGCCATCGAGAAGCTCGGCGGCAAGCTGATCGTGATGTGCAGCCGCGCGCTGGTGCGCGTGGCGAAGGGCCCGGCCGACTACGAGCGCGTGTACGACCGCATCCTGAGCCAGGCGAAGCAACCCGTGGTGCTGCACTGGCTCGGCGAGATGTTCGACCCCGCGCTGGCCGGCTACTGGGGCACGACCGACGTCGATGCCGCGATGGAGACCGCGCTCGGCGTGATCGCGGCCCATCCCGACAAGGTCGACGGCATCAAGATCTCGCTGCTCGACAAGGACAAGGAGATCGCGATGCGCCGGCGCCTGCCGACCACCGGCGGTCCCGACGGCCAGGGCGTTCGCATGTACACCGGCGACGACTTCAACTACGCCGAGCTGATCGCGGGCGACGGCCACGGCAGCCACCCCACGCATGGCAAGAGCGATGCGCTGCTGGGCATCTTCGACGCCATCGCGCCGGCCGCCAGCGCCGCCCTCGGCGAACTGGCCGCGGGCCGCGTCGAGCGCTTCCACGAGATCCTCGGTCCCACCGTGCCGCTGTCGCGCCACATCTTTGCCGCGCCCACGCGCTTCTACAAGACCGGCGTGGTCTTCATGGCCTGGCTCAACGGCCACCAGAAGCACTTCACCATGGTCGGCGGCCAGCAGAGCACGCGCTCGCTGCAGCACTTCGCCGAGCTGTTCCGGCTGGCCGACGCGGCCAACCTGTTCGAGCAGCCCGAGCTCGCGGTGCGGCGCATGAAGACGCTGCTGTCGCTGCACGGCGTGGAGTGAGCCCGTCCATGCGCGACTTCTCGCAGAACCACGACTGGCTCTCGATCAACACCGCCACGGTGCGCAAGCAGTCGGGCGCCGAGGTGCCGCTCGACCGCATCGTCGACCAGTGCGCCGAGCGCGGCATCCGCGCCATCAGCCCGTGGCGCGACCAGGTCGCGGCCGTCGGCATCGACAAGATCGCGCGGCAACTGAAGGCGCACGGCATCGGCCTCTCGGGCTACTGCCGCGGCGGCTTCTTCCCGGCGCCCGATGCTGCGGGCCTGAAGGCAGCGCTCGACGACAACCGCCGTGCCATCGACGAGGCCAAGACGCTCGACGCGCCCTGCCTCGTGCTGGTGGTCGGCGCGCTGCCCGGCGCGCTCGACGGCAAGGCGGCCTACCGTGACATCGCCCGCGCACGTGGCGAGGTGCGCGACGGCATCGCGGCCTCGCTCGAGTACGCGCGCGAGGTCGGCATGCCGCTGGCCATCGAGCCCCTGCACCCCATGCAGGCGGCCGACCGCGCCTGCATCAACACGCTGGAGCATGCGCTCGACCTCTGCGACGAGCTCGATGCCGGCAGGAGCGGCATGCTCGGCGTGGCGCTCGACGTCTACCACGTGTGGTGGGACCCGAAGCTGCAGCAGCAGATCGCGCGCGCGGGCCGCGAGCGCCTGCTGGCGTACCACGTCTGCGACTGGCTCACGCCCACGCGCGACCTGCTGTCCGACCGCGGGATGATGGGCGACGGCGTGGTCGAGCTCAAGAAGATCCGCGGCTGGGTCGAGGAAGCCGGCTTCGCGGGCTTCAGCGAGGTCGAGATCTTCTCGAACCTCGACTGGTGGCAGCGGCCGGGGGCCGAGACGCTCGACGTCTGCATCGAGCGGCATCGCAGCGCGGTCTGAGCTCCGAAAAGCGGCGGCATGGACGATGCGCCGCACTTCGACGGCTACGACCTGATTCGACGGAAGAGGTCGGCCCGTCGATCACAGAGCTGTCGGACGGCGTCCACAAGCGCGGGCGATGAGCACGGATTGCGTAGCGGCATCCTCTCTTCATTCATGTTGTAGCCCGCGAACCGTTGACCATCTCTCGAAAGCTCGACGGACAGCACCTTGTAGCCGACTTCTCGAGGGAGATTCATCGCGCGCAAGCGACCGAACTGCCGTTGAGCGCAGATCAACGGAAAGGGGTCGACATTCATGTGCTTGTCCAGCATCTGTACCTCTCCTGTCGGACCGAATTTCGTCGACATCCAGGGAACACGCAGATGCAGTTCATCGGGAAAGCGCTCCGGGATGCAGATGTGCGCCAACCCGACAAAAGGAAAGCCATCACGCACCAACCCGAGTGCCTGCTTCTGCCCTGTTGAGTTGGCATTGCGCGAAGGATTCTCCATCGTTGGCCGGACGACCTTGACCTCGATGCCGATCGCACGATCCACCATCAGCGAGTCGCCGAGCGGTACGAGCAACAGATCGATGTCTCCAGGACATCCTTTCGCGTCCAATCCCAACAGCTGACGGGGAACGTTGACTGCAACCAGCACGTCGCGCGCGTAGCAGTGCTCCAGCGAATGAAACGCACCACGCAGAGCGAACCCAGTCAAGTTCGAAAACGTGCTGATCGAATCGATCGCTCGCAAAAGCACCCGCGCCTCGAACTCGGTCCAGCTTCGGCTCATCGACGACATTCGGACTCGGATCGAAGAGATGAACTGCGGGTATCGGACTTCGCATCACCCGGGCACAGCACCCCCACCAACGCCCGCAGGAAGCGGTTCGAAGCCAAGGCCTCGGGCCGCACGCAGACCTGGTGATGGCGCGCGGCCCAGCGCTCGTCGAGGGCCAGCACCGCGAGCCGCTCCTTGTCGGCCGCCTCGAGCGCCGACTGCGGCACGATGCCGATGCCCGCGCCCGAAGCCGCCAGCCGCGCGATCGCGCGGTAGCCCGAGACCTGCACCCGCACGTCGAGCCGGCCGCCGAGCGCGGCCGCCTGGTTCATCAGGTAGGTGTGCAGCGCCGTGCCGTTCTGCAGGCTGATGAAGGGCTGGCCGAAGCAATCGACGAAGCGCAGCGGCTTTTGCGCGCGCGCCGGCGCGCTGTCCGGCGGCGCGAGCACGACGAAGCGGTCTTCGCGGTAGGGAATGAAGCGCAGCCCCGGATGCGCGGGCTCGACTGCGACCACGCCGAGATCGGCGCGGCCCTCGGCCACGGCGGCGACGATGTCGGTGCCCAGCCGCTCCTCGAGCGTGACGCGCACCGAAGGAAAGGCCTGGAAGAAACGCGCCAGGTCGTCGGGCAGGTGCGAGTGGATGACGTTGTTGTTGGCGAACAGCGTCAGGTGGCCCGTGAGCCCCTGCACGAAAGGCTGCAGGTCCACATGCATCTGCTCGAGTTGTGAAAGGCAGCGCCGCACGTGCTCGAGCATCACTGTGCCCGCGCGTGTCAGCGCGACGCCGCGGGCCTGGCGCTCGAGCAGCGGCACGCCGATCGCGTCCTCGAGCCCCTTGAGGCGCAGGCTCACCGACGAGGGCGCCAGATGGCAGCGCCGGGCGCCGCGCGAGAGATTCCCTTCCTCGGCAACGGCCAGGAAGATGCGCAGGTCGGTCAGGTCGTAGCGGTTCAAGGCACGGCATCGTAGCCCGCCACGGTTCGTGCGCACCAGCGTTCGCGCGCCGCGAACGCCGGCTTTGCCAATGCTCGCTTCTCGCGCGGACCGCCCGTTTCGATACTTCGCCTCCCCGTACACACGAATGATCGAGGAGACATGCGATGGACCGCCGAGACCTGTTGAAACGATGCGCCGCGCTGGCGCTGCCCGCGCCCTGGGCCGTCGGCGGCGCGCACGCCCAGGGGGCCTATCCCGAACGCGCGGTCACGCTGGTCGTGCCATTCCCCGCCGGCGGCGCGAGCGACGTGTTCGCGCGCGTGCTCGGCCGCAAGCTCTCGGTCGCGCTGCGGCAACCTTTCGTGGTCGACAACCGCGCAGGCGCCACCGGCCTGATCGGCACTGCCTATCTGCAGCGCGCGAGGCCCGACGGCTACACGCTGATGGTCTCAAGCAACAGCAGCCAGGTGATCGCGCCGCTGCTGAAGTCGAGGCCGCCCTACGACCCGGTGGCCGACTTCGAGGCGGTCGCGCTGCTCGGTAGCTATCCGCTCGCGCTGCAGGTGAATCCCGCCGTGGCGGCGCGCACGCCGCAGGAGCTGGTGACGCTCGCGAGGAAGCAGCCCGGCAAGCTCAACTTCGGCAGCATCGGCGAAGGCAGCGTCACGCATTTCGCGGGCGAGGTGTTCAAGCGCAAGGCCGGCATCGATATCGTGCACGTGCCCTACAAGGGCTCGGCGGCGCTCGCCACGGCGCTGATCGCGGGCGAGATCGACCTGATGTTCGACAGCATCGGTGCCGGCAAGGCCTTCATCGATGCGGGCCGCGTGCGCGCATTGGCCGTGACCGGCAGTCGGCGCTCCCCGCTGCTGCCGTCCGTGCCCAGCCTCGCCGAGGCCGGCATCCCCGGCGTCGACGTGCGGGTGTGGATCGGCATGTTCGCGCCCAAGGGCACGCCGCGCGACGTGCTCGCGCTGTACGAGCGCGAGCTGCGCCGGTTGCTGGACAGCGATGCCGACGTGCGGCGCGCCTTCGCCGACAACGGCACCGAGATCGCGGCCGGCAGCGCGGCCGATTTCGTCGCGCAGCTGCGCAGCGAGAAAACCGCCTGGCAGCAGTTGATCGCCGAACTGCAGCTCGCGAAGGATTGAGGCGTGTCCATGGCATCGCTTCTCCAACCCGGCCTGAACGGCGCATTCCTCGCGGAAGGCTTCGGCGACGGCCCCGCGGTGGCGCACCGCTCCGAACTGCTCGCGGGCCTGCGCCTCGCGGTCAAGGACGTGTTCGCGGTCGAAGGCCTGCGCACCGGCGCGGGCAATCCGCTGTGGCATGCGCAGCAGGCGCCGGCGCGTGCCTCGGCCCACGCGGTGCAATGGCTGCTCGAAGCCGGCGCACGATGGGTCGGCAAGACGGTGACCGACGAGCTGGCCTACAGCCTCGCAGGCGTCAATGCGCACTACGGCGCGCCGGTCAATCCGGCCGCGCCGCGGCGCATCGCGGGCGGCTCGTCGTCGGGCTCGGTGGTCGCGGTGGCCGCGGGCGATGCCGACATCGGCCTGGGCTCGGACTGCGGCGGCTCGTGCCGGCTGCCCGCGAGCTACTGCGGCGTGTGGGGCTTCCGGCCGACGCAGGGGCTGGTCGCGAAGAACGGCGGCTTCTCGCTGGCGCACAGCTTCGACACCGTGGGCTGGTTCACGCGCACCGGCGCGCAGATGGCGGCGGTGTTCGCCGCGCTGACGGGCACGGAGGTGTCCACACCACTGTCGCGGACGGTGAACCTGTTGACGGTGCAGGACGCTGCCCCCTGGTGCGACGCGCCCGTGCGGACGGCCTTCGAGGCGCTGCCGAAGCAGCTCGGCGACGCGCTGTTCCGAATCGCGGCCGTGCCCGCCGGCACGCTGCCGCTCGCGGACTGGGCGCAGGCGCACCGCACGCTGCAGGCGGCCGAGATCTGGCAACAGCACGGCGCCTGGGTGCGCGCGCACGGCCAGTCGCTGGGCGAGGACGTGCGACAGCGCTTCGAGGCCGCGGCCTGCATCGCGCCCGCGCAGGTGGCCGCCGCGCAGCCCGTGCGTGCGGCCGCCGCAAGCCGCATCGCCACGCTGCTGGCCGACGACGCCCTCCTGCTGCTGCCAACCGTGCCGACTGCGGCGCCGGCCCTCGGTGCGCCGCGCGAGGCGGTCGACACCATCCGCGCACGCTCGCAGGCGCTGCTGTGCATCGCCGGGCTGGCCGGCCTGCCGCAGACGAGCCTGCCGTGGATCGCGGTGGACGGCGCGCCGGTCGGGCTGTCGCTGATCGGTCCGAGCCATGCGGATGCACTGGTGCTGACGGCCGCGCAGGCGGTGCACGCGCACCTGAGCTGAGCGCTGCGAGCAGGCCGCGCCTGTGCTGCAATGCGCCCATGCCCGCCCCCAGCCTCGACGACCTGCGCCGCTACGCCGTGGCGCGCACTCTGTTCAAGCCCACCACGCTCCCCGGCGCGATCAAGAAGCTCGGCTTCGTGCAGGCCGATCCGATCCGCGCCCCGGCGCGCGCGCAGGACCTGACGCTGCGCCACCGTGTCAACGACTACCGCGCGGGCGATCTCGAGCGGCGCTACACGCGGCTCGCGATCGAAGAGGACTGCCTGGTCAACTACGGCTTCCTGCCGCGCGAGCACCTGGCGCTGATGCATCCGCGCGAGGCCGCCAAGCCCTGGGACGCGGAGACGCGGCGCAAGGCCGCCGAGGTGCTGGCCTTCGTGCGCGAGCGCGGCCGCGTGCATCCGCGCGAGGTCGAGCAGCACTTCGCGCACGGCCGCATGCGCAACTACTGGGGCGGCTCGGGCAATGCGTCGACGCACCTGCTCGACGGCATGCACTACCGCGGCCTGCTGCGCGTGGTGCGGCGCGACAGCGGCACGCGCATCTACGAGGCGGTCGAGCATGCGCCGGCCGACGAGAGCCCGGCCGGCCGCGCGCGCCGCGCGGCCGCGCTGATCGAACTGATCGTGCGCAAGTACGCGCCGCTGCCGGCCGGCAGCCTGACCTACCTGGTGCGGCTGCTCGGCTACGGCGCGCCGCACCTGTCGGCCCAGACGCAGGCCGCGCTGCGCCTCGCGCGCGAGGAGCTCGCGAGCCTGCGCATTGACGGCACCACCTGGTACTGGCCGGCCGACGAGAACCCGGCCTCGCGCCGCCATGCGCCCGACGACGCGGTGCGCCTGCTCGCGCCCTTCGACCCCGTGGTGTGGGATCGCCGCCGCTTCGAGCTGCTCTGGGGCTGGACCTACAAGTTCGAGGCCTACACGCCCGCGCCGCAGCGCCAGTTCGGCTACTACGCGCTGCCGCTGCTGTGGCACGACCGCGTGATCGGCTGGGCCAACGTGAGCGCACCCGAGGGACGGCCCCAGCCCGCCTTCGGCTACGTCGAGGGCCGCAAGCCGCACGGCGCGGCCTTCCGCGCGGCGCTCGACGACGAGCTCGGGCGCATGGCCGAGTTCCTCGCGGCGCGCTGAGCCGGCCGCGGGCCACCCCCGGCGGCCTGGGGTCTTGGCCCGTGCGCGACAGGGCCGGCCGCGGCGCCTGCCTAGAATCGCCCTCGCCCCGGTGCGAGCCGGGGCAAGCGTTCTCAGGGCGGGGTGCAATTCCCCACCGGCGGTGATGGCGGCGTTCTTCGAACCGAAGGCGCCGCATGAGCCCGCGAGCGCCCGTGGCTTGCAATGAGCCGCGGGGTCAGCAGACCCGGTGCGATCCCGGGGCCGACGGTCACAGTCCGGATGAAAGAGAGCGCGAAATGCGGGCCGGCCCGCGCGCTTCTTCCATGGAGCGTGCGGTCTGCTCCGTGGTTTCGTGCGCCCTGATTCAGGAAACCTGCTTTTGAAGAGGCACACCATGAGTCAGATCAACGACCTTCCCCTTTCCGCCATCGCCGCGACGGACGCGCCGCGCGGCCAGCGCATCGCCTTCGTCGAGGCGCAGTGGCATTCCGACATCGTCCACCAGGCGCGCGACGCCTTCCTCGAGGAGATGGAGCGCCTGGGCGTGCCGCGCGATCGCATCGACGTCTTCGACGTGCCCGGTGCCTTCGAGATCCCGCTGCATGCCAAGCGGCTCGCGCTGTCGGGCCGCTACGCCGGCATCGTGGCCTGCGCGCTGGTGGTGGACGGCGGCATCTACCGCCACGAGTTCGTGGCCAGCACGGTGGTCAGCACGCTGATGTCGCTGCAGCTCGAGACCAACGTGCCGATCTTCTCGGCCGTGCTCACGCCGCACCACTTCCACGAGCACGTGGAGCACCGCAAGTACTTCCACCGCCATTTCGCGGTCAAGGGCTCCGAGGTGGCCGAGGCCTGCGTCAAGACGCTGAAAGGTCTGCAAGAGGTCGAAACGCTGCTGGCGGCCTGAACGCGGGCGCGCTAGTCTGGGCGGATGGCCTCCCCGTCATCCCCCACCACCCCACCTTCCGCCGCACCCGGTCGCTACACGCTCTACGGCGCGCCCGGCTCGGGCGCCACGCCCGTGCACGCGGCGCTCACGCTGATCGGCCTCGGCGACCGGGTCGACACGGTCGACATCGCGACCTGGGAAGGCGATGCCGAGCGCGACCGCATCGCCGGCCTCAACCCGATGCGCCAGGTGCCGGCGCTGGTGCTGCCCTCGGGCGAGCTGATGACCGAGAGCGCGGCGATCCTGATCTGGCTCGGCGACCGCCATCCCGAGGCCGGCCTCTGCCCCGCGCCCGGCGATGCGCTGCGCGCGCAGTACCTGCGCTGGATGGTCTACCTGCCGGCCGCCATCTATTCGATGTTCTGGGTGCGCGACGATCCCGCGCGCCTGGTGCCCGACAAGGCGGCGCAGCCCGCGATGCTCGAGCGCTCGGCCGAGCGCGTGGCCCATTGCTGGCACCTGATGGACACGCAGATCGACCCGCCCTCGCCCTACCTGCTCGGCGAGCGCATCGGCATGCTCGACCTCTACGTGGCCGTGATGTCGCGCTGGACACCCTGCCGCGAACGCTTCTACCGCGAGGCGCCGCGCATGGCCGAGGTGGTGAAGCGCGTCGATGCCGAACCGCGGCTGGCCGCGTTCTGGGCCGAGCGCTTTCCGTTCACGCCGGGCTGGGAACGCGGCGGGTGATGCCCGTCGGGCCGCGGCTTCCGATAATCGCGCCATGACCCGCAAAGAAGCCACCACCGACTACCCGATGACGATCTACCACAAGCCCAACTGCAGCACCTCGCGCAACGTGCTGTCGTTGATCCGCGAAAGCGGCGTGGAGCCCGAGATCGTCGAGTACCTGAAGACGCCGCCGTCGAAGAAGAAGCTGCGCGAGCTCGCCGACGCGATGGGCCTGAAGGCGCGCGAACTGCTGCGCACCAAGGAAGAACCGTACGCCGCGCTGAATCTCGACGACCCGACGTGGAGCGACGACCAGATCCTCGGCTTCATCGTCGAGCATCCGATCCTGCTGCAGCGCCCGATCGTGGTGTCGCCGCGCGGCACGCTGATGTGCCGGCCCTGGGAACGGGTGCGCGAGATCCTGCCTGCGGCCTAAGGGCTGTCCGCCTCGCGCAGCGTCCAGCCGTTGTCGCGAGACACCAGCCGATGGGTCGGCGCGAGCGCGTCGAGGAAGCGCGCATCGTGCGAAGCGACAACGAGCACGCCCGGGAAGCCTCTCAGCGCCTGCTCGAGCGCGAGCACCGAGGTGATGTCGAGGTGGTTCGTGGGCTCGTCGAGCAACAGCATCTCGGCCGGAGCGCCGCTCCACAGCGCGCAGGCCAGCGCGGCCTTGAGTCGCTCGCCGCCGCTCAGTTGCGCCAGCGGCCGCAGCACTTCGGCCGCACCGAGCCCCAGCAGCGCGAGCCGGGTGCGCAGCTCGCCTTCGGGCAGCGGCGAATGCAGCGCATCGAGCTGCTGCAGCAACGACCTGTCGAGCGGCATCGCGGCGCCGCCATCCTGATCGAGCCATGCCGAGCGCAGCGGTGCTTCGCAACGCCCGGCGATCGGTGCCTGCTGTCCCGCGAGCATGCGCAGCAGGCTGGTCTTGCCGCAGCCATTCGGGCCGCCGATGCCGATGCGCACGGGGCCCTGCAGACACAGGTCCAGCGGCTTCGCGCCGGCCGGTTGCGCGGGCACCGCGCCCTCGAGCCACAGCACGCGGCGCCCCGCGGGCACCACCGAACCCGGCAATGCGAGCGCGATCGCCGACGGTGGCGCCACGCCGGCGGCCGCCTCGCGCACGGCGGCATCGAGCACCGCGCGACGCTCGCGCTGCCGCTCGTGCTCGCGTCCCGCGTGGGCCTCGGCATTGCCCTGGAGGCGGCCCAGGTGGAGACCGCCCAGATTGGCATCGCGTGCCCAGGCGGCGCCGCGTGCAACACGGCGCTGCTGCGCGTCGTGCTGCCGGCGCAGTTCGCGCAAGGCAACGTCGCGCTCGTTGCGCGCATGCGCGAGCCGGGCCTGCGCGGCATCGGCCTCGCGCTCGCGCCAGGCGCTGTAGGCCTGCCAGCCGCCGGTGCAGCCGCGCAGGCCGCGGGCCGGCGTGATCTCGACGATGCGGTCCATGCCCTCGAGCAGTTCGCGGTCGTGGCTCGCGACCACCACCACGCCGCGCCAGGCCGCGAGCCGCTCGCGCAGCCAGCGCCGCGCATCGGCATCGAGATGGTTGCTGGGCTCGTCGAGCAGCAGCGCATCGGCGCCCGAGAGAAAGGCACCGGCCAGCGCGACGCGGGTGCGCTCGCCGCCGCTCAGGCTGTCGGCGCGGCGGTCGATGGCGAAGGGCAGGCCCGCGTCGGCGAGTGCGGCCGCGAAGCGCGCGGGCAGGTCCCAGCAGCCCTCGGCATCGTCGAAGTCGGCGGGCGTGCCCTGCCCGGCCTCGATGCGCGCGAGCGCGGCCAGGTCCGCATCCGGCGCGGCGCCGGCGTTCTGCGCCACGTGCACACGGCGCGACGGCCGCACGATCGCGCCGGTGGTGGGTTCGCGCCGGCCCGCGAGCAGGTCGAGCAGCATCGACTTGCCGGCGCCATTGCGCCCGACCAGCCCGATGCGCCCGGGCTGGAAGGTCTCGCAGAGATCGTCGAACAACAGGTACCCGCCCGGCAGCGCGAGGCTGGCGTGGCGCAGCTCGAAGCCCGCGGTGGCGGAAAGAGAAAAGGAAGCGTCCGGCCCTGAACCCGGGCGCGGTGCGTGCGTGCGATGAGCCATGCCGGCCCTCCGATGAATCGTTGGCAAGGCGATGCACGGTGGTCATGCATCGCGGCGATCAAGGAAGGCTCAAAGGCGCATTTCGGGGGGACGCTCCGGAAAAAACGAAAGGGCCCTGAAAGGCCCCGGGCCGGTTTGGAGGCGGGCCTCGCGCGAAGGTTCCGCGACTTTTCTTTCTCTGTCTTCTTCAGCGCCGCAGCAGCGCGGGCAGCGCCGAGGCCAGCATCGCCACGCCCGAGGCCGTCAGCAGGCTCAGCACGATCTTGCGGAAGGTGGCCTCGCTGATGCCGATGTACAGCCGCGCGCCGAGCCGCACCGGCACGAACACGGCCACCGCGACCAGGCCGAGCAGCGGGATCGTCGATATGGCGACGCCGCCGCGCGCAACGTGCAGCGAGAAGGCCACCACCAGCATCGTGAGGTTGAAGTTCTGGATCACCGCGCGCTGGGTGTCGCGCTCGAAGCCGCGCAGGGTGCACCACAGCGTGGGCACCACGCCCGAGAAGCCGCCGATGCCGGCCATCGCGCCGCCGATGGCACCGGCCACGCCGTCGGCCACCCGGCCGCCGAAGCGCACGCGCGGCAGCCGCTGCGACATCAGCATCGCGGGGCACCACAGCACCAGCACCACGCCGAGGCAGACCTTGAACAGCTCGACGTCGAGGTGCGGCAGCAGCCAGACGCCGAAGGGAATGCCCGCGAGGCCGCCGGCGACGAAGGGCCACAGCAGGTGGCGGTCGAAGCGGCGGCGCACGCTGAAGGCGGTGATCAGTTGCCCGGTCATGCCGCCGAACAGCGCGAGGATGGCCGCGAGCTGCGGGTCGAGGGTCCAGGCCCAGACCGACATCGCCACCATGCTGAACGCAAAGCCGGACAGGCCCTGCACGAATCCCGCCAGCACCGCGCCGACGATCACATAGAGATACAAGGCCTGCATGCGGCCGATGATATCGGCCGCCCCTGCGAGAGAAGGGACTCAGGCCGAGGCCGGCACCAGCGCCGTGCGGCGCACGCGCGTCACGTTGAAGGCGCTCGCGATCAGCACGCCCTGCACCAGCGCCAGGCCCACGATCACGGCCACGTACTGGCCATGGTCCATCAGGCGACCGAAGATCAGCGGTGCCACGGCCTGCCCGATGTCGAGGCCGGCGTAGACCACGCCATAGACGCGGCCGGTGGCATTGGGCGGCGTCGAGCGCTTGACCAGCAGGTCGCGCGAGGGACCGGCCACGCCCGAGACGAAGCCCATGGCGCCGAACAGCACCGGCACCACCAGCGGCGGGAAGTCGGCGAAGGCCAGCACCAAGGCCAGCGCGGCGGCGATGCCGAAGCCCAGGCCCACGATGCGCTCGCAGCGCGAGGGATCGGAGGCCAGGAAGCCGCCCGCCACCATGCCGGCCGAGCTCGCCACCATGTAGACCGTGAGGCACACCGCCACGATGCCGACCGGCACCGCGTGCAGGTGGCCGGCCGCGACCGGCGCGAAGGTCTGGACCACGCTGATCACGGCCGCATAGAAGAAGAAGAAACCGAAGCACATCCACACGGCCGGGATGCGCAGGAAGTCGAACTGCCCGCCCACCGCGGCCTCGCCCTGGCCGGTGGCCTTGTGCACGGCCTTCACGTCGAGGTCGAGCACGCGGCGGTAGACCCACAGCACCAGCAGCACCACGATCGCGAGCACGCCGGCCGAGGCCAGCGCCACGCGCCACGAGGTGGCGATGGCGATCGGCACCACGAGGGCCGGTGCCAGCGCCCAGCCCAGGCTGCCGGTGATGCCATGCACGCTGTAGGCATGGCCCAGGCGCGTAGGCGCGACCTTGCGGTTGAACAGCGTGTAGTCGACCGGGTGGAACACGCCGTTGCCGATGCCGCCGACCACGGCGCACAGCAGCAGCATCCAGTAGCTCTGCGCCGCCGCGTAGCCGAAGGCGGCCAGGCCCAGCGCGCCCAGGCCCACGAACAGCACCGGCCGCGGGCCCAGCTTGTCGACGATGAAGCCCGAGGCGGCCTGCACGATGCACGAGACCACGAAGAACACCGTCAGCACCGCGCCCAGCTCGGTGTAGCTCACGCCGAAGGCGTCCTTGAGCCAGGGGAACAGCGGCGCCAGGATCAGCTGGCTGAAGTGGCTGATCGCATGCGCCAGCCCGACCAGGCCGATCAGTTGGGCGTCGTTGCGCAGGGTGGTCGGGGCGGTGGCGTTGGGAGTGGTCGAGGCGGAGGAAGACATGGATTGCTACAAAAAACCGGGGCAAGCCCCGATGCTATGTCCGGGCTCGGCGGCAGAATGGCGATACCGCGACAACATTTGTCGAAACTATGCCAAGCGAGCCCCCCACCCCTGCGGACGGCGTTCCGCGACCCGACAAGCCGCGCGCGGCCCCGGTGCCCGCGCCGGTCACCAGCGTGGCCTCGCTCACGCCGCACCTGTACGCGCCCGACGCGGTGCGGCCGCTGCGCGCCAAGGAACACTTCCTGAGCGCCGACACCTTCGTCGAGCTGCACCAGCATCCGTGGCCGCAGCTCACCTTCTCGACCCGCGGCGTGATCCGCCTCAACACCCAGGACGGCAGCTACATCGTGCCGCCCTCGCGCGCAGTCTGGGTGCCGGCCGACATGCCGCACAGCATCATGCTGATCGAGGACGCCGAGCTGCGCACCATCTACCTGCATGCCTGGCTGGGCCCGGCCTGGGAGAAATGCGAGGTGCTCGAGATCAGCCCGCTGCTGCGCGCGCTGATGCTGGCGCTGGACACCACGCCCGACGGCCTGCCGCCCACCGACGCGCATGCGCCGCAGCGCGAACGCATGATCGCGCCGCTCCTGGTCGACGAACTCGAGCGCGCCACGCAGATCCGCATCGACGTGCCGCTGCCCGCCGACAAGCGGCTGCGCCAGCTCTGCGAGGCGCTGCTGCGCAACCCAGCCGACCGCGCCACCCTGGCCGAGCGCGCCGCCAGCATCGGCGCCAGCGAACGCACGGTGGCGCGCATGTTCCGCGACCAGCTCGGCATGAGCTGGCAGCAGTGGCGCCAGCAGGCGGTGATGGCGCATGCGCTGCCGCTGCTGGCGCGCGGCATGGCCGTGAGCCAGGTGGCGGCCGCCAGCGGCTACGCCACCGACAGCGCCTTCTGCGCCATGTTCAAGGCCGCCACCGGGCGCTCGCCGACCTCGTTCCAGCACCGCAAGCGCGGTCCCTCGTCCGCGCACGCCTGAGGTGCTTTGCGGCGTCCGGTCATGGGGCTCTGGCAAGATCGGCCGCCAGCCCGCCATGAACCGACCGCTCCCCCTGCCCCTGCCCGCCGCACCGGCCACGCCCACCTGGGGCGCCGAGATCGGGCGCCGCGTGCGCAGCCTGTTCCTGCTGAAGGCGGTCGGCACCACGGTCTTCACCTGGCTGTTCTTCATCGGCTACTTCCACCTGCTGCGCAACCCGGCCTTCCCGGTCACGGTGATGCCGCTGACCGCGCTCGACGCGCTGGTCCCGTTCCAGCCCCACTTCCTGGGTGCCTACCTGTCGCTGTGGCTCTACGTGGGCGTGGCGCCCGGGCTGCAGCCGAACTTCCGCGAGCTGCTGGTCTACGGCTTCTGGGTCGGCGGGCTGTGCCTCACCGGGCTGGGCCTGTTCTACCTGTGGCCGACGCAGATACCTCCTCTGGCCATCGACGTTTCGGGCTATCCGGGCTTCGAGATGCTGCAGGGCGTGGACGCGGCCGGCAACGCCTGCCCGTCGATGCACGTGGCGGTGGCGATCTTCACCGCGGTGCGGCTCGAGCACGTGCTGCGCGAGGCCCGCACGCCGCTGTGGCCGCGGCTCTTGAACTGGCTCTGGTTCGCGGCCATCGCCTGGTCGACGCTGGCGGTCAAGCAGCACGTGGCGCTCGATGCATTGGCCGGCGCGCTGCTCGGGCTGGCCTTCGCGCTGCCCTCGCTGCGCTGGCGTCCGGGTTACCGAGCACGCTGACTCCCCCTTCCGGCCGGCATGTCCCTGCGGTGGGAGCGGATATCATTGGCGCTCACCGACCCTAGACATACGCCGAGCGAGGAAGGGATCGATTGCAATCGATCAGCGGCTGGCAAGAGAGACCACAGGCATCGCACGATGAGTTCGCTGAAGGAATTGCAGGACCTGATCCAAGAGAAGTACGGCATCGAACCGTCGACCCTCGACCCCCATGCCTCCATGCGGGAGAAAGGCGGCCTCGATTCGCTGGCGCTGGCCGAATTCCTGTTCGCCATCGAAGACCACTTCGGCATCACCATGCCCGACGAGGACGCCAACATCGACACGCTGGCCGAACTGGCCGTGCTGGTCGACAAGGTCCGCGCCGCCAAGCCAGCGTGAACACGCCCTCGGAGGTCGCCGTCACCGGGCTGGGCGTCATCGCCCCGCACGGCGACCATCCAGACACCCTGTTCGAGGCCCTGCTGCAGGGCCGCTCGGCCATCGCGCCGGTGTTTCCCGAACTCCCCAAGCCGGCCGCCGCCGCCACCGTCGCCTTCGACGAGAGCCGCTGGTTCACCAAGCTGCAGCTCGCGGGCGTCGACCGCGTGAGCCAGCTCGCGGTGGCCGCCGCCGACCTCGCGATGCGCGATGCCGGCATTCCCGCCCTCGCCGACAGCGGCCTCGATGCCGAACGCGTGGGCGTCTACGGCGGCTGCGGCATGGGCGGCGCGGCGGCGCTCGAGGCCGCCTACCGCGGCAACGGCCGCGTGTCGCCGCTGACCATTCCGGCCTTCATGCCCAATGCGCCGGCGGCCCACGTGTCGATGCGCCAGGGCGTGCAGGGCCCGGTGCTCACCTATTCGGTGGCCTGCGCCTCGTCGTCGGTGGCGATCGCCGAGGCCGCCAAGGCGATCCAGCGCGGCGAGGTCGATCTCGCCATCGCGGGCGGCAGCGAGGCGCTGATCGTGCCCGGCGTGGTGCTGGCCTGGCAGGCCATGATGACGCTGGCCGGCTTCCAGCCTGGCGAGGCGGCGCAGGCCGTCAAGCCCTTCGCGGCCGACCGCAGCGGCTTCGCGCTCGGCGAGGGCGCGGCCTTCGTGGTGCTCGAGTCGGCCGAACGCGCACGCCGGCGCGGCGCGCGCATCCATGCGCTGCTCGCCGGCTGGGGCCTGAGCAGCGACGCCACCCATCTCACCAAGCCCGACGCGCCCGGCCAGGCGCGCGCATTGCGCTCGGCCCTGCGCCAGGCCGGCCTCGCGCCGCGCGACGTGGGCTATTGCAACGCGCACGGCACCGCCACCCGCATCGGCGACGCGGTGGAGCGCAACGCGCTGGCCGCGGTCTGGGGCGACGATCTCGACGGCCTGCGCACCAGCTCGACCAAGGCGCTGCACGGCCACCTGCTCGGCGGCGCCGGCGCGCTCGAGGCGGTCATCACCATCCTCGCGCTGCGCGAACGCCGGCTGCCGCCGAACGTGAACGGTGGCCAGGCCGATCCCGATTGCGCGCTGAACCTCGTGGCCGCAGGCGACGCCGACGCGCCCGCGCTCGAGGCGGCGATCAGCAACTCCTTCGCCTTCGGCGGCACGAACTCGGTGCTGCTGTTCCGCCGCGCCTGAATCGCGCCGGCCTCAAGCGGTCGGCAGTTCGCAGACCCAGTCGATGAAGGCCTGCACCAGCGGATCGGCCGCGCGCTGCGGCGGCACGAACACGCTGTAGCCACGGCGCGAGGGCGCCTCGTGCTCGCAGGCCAGCGCCAGTTCGCCCGAACGCAGCGCGCGCTCGACGTAGTAGCGCGGCACCAGCCCCACGCCGAGGTCGGCCCGCACCGCCTCGACCAGCATCGAGAACAGGTCGAAGCGATGGCCCGCGATCAGGTTCTCGGGCGGCTGCATCGCGGCGGGCGCCTGCGCGAACCACTCCTCCCAGGCACCGAGCCGGCTGCGGAGCTGCAGCAATGGCGCCGCGCGGAAATCGCCGCGCGCCATCTCGGCGCGGCCGCGGGCACCGGGCGCGCACACCGCCACGCACGCCTCGGCCATCAGCGGCTGCGTGTGGGCGCCGGGCCAGACCGCGTCGTCGTACTGCACGCCGACGTCGAAGGGCAGGTCCTCCATGTAGCGCAGCGTCGGGAAGACCTGCAGGTGCAGGCTGCAGCCCGGCTGCAGCGCCGTGAAGCCGGGCAGCCGCGGCAGCAGCCAGCCCTCGGCCAGCACCGGCACCGCGCCCACGATCAGCCGCAGGCCGTCGGTGCGCCGCGCCATCGCCTCGAGCGTGTGGTCCTGCAGCCGGATCAGGTCGCCCGAGATCTGGCCGTGGTAGCGCCGGCCGGCCTCGGTCAGCGTGGTGCCGCGCGCGGAACGCTGCACCAGCCGCACGCCGATCTGGCTTTCGAGCAGCCGCAGCTGCTGGCTCACGGCGCTGTGCGTGAGGCACAGCTCCTCGGCGGCACGGCTCACGCCGTGCTGGCGCGCGACCGCGTCGAAGACCAGCAGCGCGCGCGTGCTCGGGATGTGACGTCGCATGGTGTTCGTTAGAAAAACTGACGGAGTCGAAGATTAAACCCCAGCACGACAGGCGACTGAAAGGAAGAATCGCCGACGCTTCGTCCTCGGCGAACCGGTGATGCCGTCGTCGGGGGTTCGAATCCCTCCGGCTCCGTCGAACGACGGTTTTTCTTTCAACAGGATCCCTCACTCCCGGACTACCGCATGCCCCGTCTCGCGCCCTCTTCCCTCCGCCTCGCCCCGCTCGCCCTCGCCCTCGCGGTGTTCGGCACCGCCCCGCTCGCCCATGCGCAGAGCGCGGCGGTGGCGCCCACGCCGGCCCAGGTGAGCCCGGAGGTCGAGAAGGCCTACACGCAATTGATGGCCGCGCCCACGGTCCAGAAGCTGCTCGAGGCGGTGAAGGCCGACCACGAGCGCTCGGTGGAAGACCTGAAGCTGCTGACCGAGATCGAGGCGCCGCCGTTCAAGGAACAGAAGCGTGCCGAGGCCTTCCTCGCGCGCATGAAGGCGCTGGGCCTGGCCGACGCGAAGATCGATGCCGAAGGCAACGTGGTCGGCCTGCGCAAGGGCACGGGCAATGGTCCGAAGCTGCTGGTCTCGGCGCACCTCGACACCGTGTTCCCCGCCGGCACCGACGTGAAGGTCAAGGAGCGCGAGGGCAAGCTGTTCGCCCCGGGCATCTCCGACGACACGCGCGACCTGTCGGTGCTGCTGTCCTGGCTCAAGGTGCTCAACGACAACAAGATCCAGACCCGCGGCGACCTGCTGTTCGTGGGCAATGTCGGCGAGGAGGAACTCGGCAACCTGCGCGGCATGAAGGCGATCTTCCGTGACCACCTCGACATCGACGGCATGGTCGGCCTCGAGCCCTCGCCCGACGGCAACGTGCTGGTGCTGGGCACCGCGAGCCATCGCTACGAGGTGAACTTCAAGGGCCCGGGCGGCCACAGCTTCGGCGCCTTCGGCCAGGTGCCCAGCGCGATCCACGGCATGGGCCGCGCCATCGCCAAGATCGCCGAGGTGCGCACGCCGAGCTTCCCCAAGACCACCTTCACGGTCGGCACGGTCGGCGGCGGCACCTCGGTCAACACCATCGCGCCCGATGCGCGCATGGCGATCGACATCCGCTCGGACGACATGGCCTCGCTGCTCGAGGCCGAGAAGAAGATCCTCGCCACGCTCGACGAAGCCGTGGCCGAGGAGAACAAGCGCTGGAACGTGAACACGCTGAGCGTGAGCACCAGGCTGATCGGCGACCGGCCCGGTGGCCGCACCCCACCGGATTCGGTGATCGTCGAGGCCGCCACGCGCGCCAACGCGGCCTTCGGCCACAAGACCCTGCTGCGCGGCGGCAGCACCGACGCCAACGTGCCGATCTCGCTGGGCATCCCCGCGATCATCATCGGCGGCGGCGGCAAGACCGGCGGCTTCCACGCGCTCAGCGAGTGGATCGACGTGACCGACGGCTGGAAGGGCGCGCAGAACTCGCTGGTGACCGTGCTCGGGCTGGTCGGCGTCGCGGGCGTGAGCGAGCCGCTGCTGCCCAAGCGCCCGGCGCGCACGCGCTGAGCCGGTCCGCGCGGCGACCTCCTTTCGCCACCGGGGCGGCGTATGCTGTGCCCGCATATCCATTCGCACCAAGGAGGTCGCCATGAAGTTCCGTTCCACCCTGATCGCGCTCGCCCTGCTCGCGGCCGGCGTCTCGGCCAGCGCCGAATCGAAGCTGCTCGACCAGCTCAAGAACCAGATGGGCGGCGGCGCGGCCAGCGCCGGCAGCAACGGTGGCAGCAGCGGCGGCGCGACCGCCGGGCTGGCCGAGAACCTCGGCTTCTCGATGCCCGCGATCGGCAACAACACCATGGGCAACGCGGCCGGCGTGCTGCAGTACTGCATCAAGAACAACTACCTGGGCGGCGGCGACGCGGCCTCGGTCAAGGACAAGCTGCTGGCCAAGATCACCGGCCAGAAGCAGCAGCAGACCGGCTTCGCGAACGGCGCCAAGGGCCTGCTCAAGGGCGGCGACGGCCAGACGCTCAACTTCAAGCTGCTGACCTCGAAGGTCAAGGAAAAGGGCTGCGACTACGTGCTGAAGAACGCGACCAAGCTGCTCTGAGGCCCGGGGCCCCGGCAGCGGCGATGCCGGGGTAAACCGTGCTGCGCCGGCACCGTGCGGCGCACTAACATCGCACGGTCGCGGCATTTTTCCTCTTCCCTTCGTTCCCGTGCCGCGTCCGCCCACGCCCCGCGTGCGCGACAGACCGCTTTCCATGACGCCGCCACCCGCCACCTCCGCTTCTTCCCCGTCCCTGCGCCAGCGCCTGGCGCGCTGGGTTCCCTGTCTGGGCTGGCCGCGCCCCTCCGCCGCCCTGCTGCGCGGCGAGGCGATGGCCGGCATCACGGTCGCGCTGATGGTGATCCCGCAGGGCGTGGCCTATGCGGCGCTCGCGGGCATGCCGCTGGTCACCGGCGTCTACGCGGCGCTGTTCCCGGCGCTGATCGCCGTGATGTTCAGTTCCTCGCAACGGCTGTCGGTCGGTCCGACCGCGCTCACCAGCCTGCTCGTGGGCGCCTCGCTCGCGCCGCTGGCGGTGGCCGGCAGCCCCGAATGGGTGGCGATGGCGGTGTGGCTCACGCTGATGTCGGGCGCGATCCAGATCGTGCTGGGCGCGGGCGGCTTCGGCTGGATGCTGCGGCTGGTGAACTCGCCGGTGCTGATCGGCTTCACGCAGGGCGCGGCGGTGCTGATCGCGATCTCGCAGTTGCCGGCGCTGCTGGGCTTCACCGGGCGCACCATCCCGCAGGTGCTGCGCGGCGACGGCCCGCTGCCCGACCTCACGGCCATCGCCTTCGGCCTCGGCGGCATCGCCGTGCTGTGGCTGGGCAAGCGCTTCGTGCCGCGCTTTCCAACCACCATGGCGCTGGTGGCCGGCGCGGCCGCGCTGAGCTGGGGCATCAGCTATGCGCTGCGCGGCGGCGCGGTGGTCGGCAGCCTGCCCTCGGGCCTGCCCGACTTCTACTGGCCCGGCCTGCTGCCGGCCAGCACCTTCAGCGCGCTGGTGCTGCCGGCGCTGATGATCACGCTGGTGAGCTTCCTCGAGACCGCCTCGAGTGCCAAGGTCGACAACGCGCGCGCCGGCACGCTGTGGAACGAGAACCAGGACCTGATCGGCCAGGGCCTGGCCAAGCTGGCCTCGGGCTTCACGGGCGCCTTTCCCACCAGTTCCTCGTTCTCGCGCTCGGCGATCACGCTCTACGCCGGCGCGCAGACCGGCTGGGCCACGCTGTTCAGCGTGGTGGTGGTGGCCGGCGCGCTGCTGTGGCTGATGCCGCTGCTCTACCACGTGCCGCAGGCGGTGCTGGCCTCGGTGGTGGTGACGGCCATCCTCGGGCTGGTCAAGCCCTCGAGCTTCACCGCGCTGTGGCGCATCTCGCGGCTCGAGGCCGGCATCGCCATCGGCACCTTCGTGCTCACCATCGCGACCGCGCCCAGCATCTACTGGGGCGTGCTCGGCGGCCTGCTCGCGAGCCTGGCGAACTACATGTACCGCCACCTGCACCCGCGCATCATCGAGGTCGGCCTGCATCCCGACGGCAGCCTGCGCGACCGCCACCTGTGGAAGCTGCCGCCGCTGGCGCCGCACCTGCATGCGCTGCGCATGGACGCCGAGCTCGACTTCGCCTCGGCCTCCACGCTCGAGCGCGCGCTCACGGTGGCGCTGGCCGACCGGCCCGACCTGACCGACGTGTGCCTGTTCGCCCAGCCGATCAACCGCATCGACATCACCGGCGCCGAGGTGTTCGGCTCGATCCGCCGCATGCTCGAGTCGCGCGGCGTGCGGCTGCACCTGAGCGGCCTCAAGCTGCCTGCGATGCAGGTGCTGGAACGCGCCGGCCTGCTCGCGCCGGGGCCGCTGCTGTTCAGCTACCGCACCGACGGCGAGGCGCTGGCGGCGCTGGTGCCGCGCATCGAGGTGCCGCTGCCTACCGAGGCCGAGGCCCAGGCCGCGCACTGAGCGAGCGTCCATGAAGACCACGATCGAGGAACTGCTGGCCTTCCGCACCGTGGTCGACACCGGCTCGATCACGGCCGCGGCCGAGCAGCTCTCGCAGACGGTCTCGGGCGTGAGCCGCGCGCTGAGCCGGCTCGAGCAGAAGCTGGCCACCACGCTGCTGCGCCGCACCACCCGGCGGCTCGAGCTGACCGAGGAAGGCGCGGCCTTCCTGCAGCGCACCCGCAGCATCCTCGACGCCATCGACGAGGCCGAGGAGCAGATGGCCTCGCGCCGCGGGCAGCCCGCGGGCCGGCTGCGCGTGAATGCCGCCTCGCCCTACATGCTGCATGCGGTGGTGCCGCTGGTGGCCGAGTTCCGCCGCCGCTATCCGCAGATCGAGCTCGAGCTCGACACCGACGACCTGCCGATCGACCTGCTCGAGCGCCGCACCGACATCGCGATCCGCATCGGCCCGCTGCGCGACTCCACGCTGCATGCGCGGCCGCTGGGCACGCACCGGCTGCGCGTGCTCGCGAGCCCGGCCTACCTCGAGGCCCATGGCCGGCCGCGCAAGGTGGAGGAGCTCGCCACGCACACGCTGCTGGGCTTCACCCAGCCCGAGTCGCTCAACCGCTGGCCGCTGCGCGGCCCGCATGGCGACGAATGGCAGATCGTGCCCGGCCTCGCGGCCTCGAGCGGCGAGACCCTGCGCCAGCTCGCGCTGGCCGGCGTGGGCATGGTGTGCCTGTCGGACTTCATGACCGCGGCCGACCGCGCGAGCGGCGCGCTGGTGCAGGTGCTGGCCAGGGACACGGTCGACGTGCGCCAGCCGGTCAACGCGGTCTACTACCGCAACACGCAGCTGTCGGCGCGCATCACCTCGTTCCTGGATTTCCTGGCCGAGCGGCTCGCGGACTGAATCGCGCCGCTCGCTTGCGCCTATTGCGCCTTGGCGACGAAGGGCTCGACCGCCGCCGAGCGGATCTCGTAGCCGCTCACGCCCATGTCGGCCGAGGCGTAGCGCGCCGCGCGCAGGGTGCCGCGCACATGCACCGTGTCCATCGCATGCAGGCCCTTCACCGTCTCGTGGGCGATCACGCGCACGATCTGGTTGGCCGGCGGCGGCGGCGTGTGGATGCAGGCGCCGAAGTACGGCACCAGCAGGAACTCGCGGATGCCGTCGGGCGAGGCGTCCAGCGGCACCACGAAGCCGGTCAGGCGGCCGTCGACGCCGTCGAGCGCCACGTTCACCGGCGCGTTGTCCCAGACCGCGCGCATCTCGTCGAGCATCTGGATCGCGCGCGGGTCGTTGTCGCGCAGCGATTCGAGGCTGATGTTGCGGTAGCGCTGGGTCGGGTCCCAGCTCTTGGGGATCAGTTCCTCCCACTTGAGCTCGGGCGCCACGCCGGCGGCCGCGCTGGCCGGCGCGGCACGCTCGGGTCCGCATCCGGCCAGCAGCCCCGCGGCCAGTGCCAGCGAGAGGGCGACGGCCCGCACGGGCCGCCAATGCATCGGGAAAGCGGTCATGGCCTGGATTGTGCAAGCAGCGCCCTGGCGCAGGTTTAAGCAGGACTTAACCGGCCCCTCCCCAAAACCGGCCGAACACGACAGAATCGCGCGCACCACGAAACATGAGGAGCAGCACATGGCGGCAACGGTCTGGCTGGGGTTGACTTCGTTGGGGATCGTCCATACGGCGAGAGGGCCTGTTCACCCTATGCAAGGGGTCGCGCTGCTTCGCAAAGGGGCTGGATGCAAGGCGCCCGCGCGCAGCAAGGCTGATGCCTTGCAAGCGCGGGCAACGCCGCAGACGGCCCCTTTGCGAAGCAGCCCGAAGGGAAGCTCACCAGAGCCCGCCCCTCGGCGTTGCGCTCCTAGCGTGTGCGGACGCACACGCGGCGTCGCGCGCCTTGATGGGCGGGCTCTGGTGAGCTTCGCGACCCCTTGCGTAGGGTGAACAGGCCCTCGCCTGGTGGCTTTGGCGGCCGGGGCACTGGCCCTGATCCGCTACAAGGAGATCTCCTGGCGCACCGGCCTCGGCCGGCTCTACGTCTGGACCACGGTGCTGACCTGCCTCACGGGCTTCGGCATCTTCCAGCATGGCGGCTTCGGCCGGCCGCACGTGCTGGGCATCGTGACCCTGCTGGCGCTGGCCATCGGCTTCCAGGCCGGGCGCGGCCGGCTCTTCGGGCGCTTCGCGCGCCATGCCGAGCTGGCGGCCTATTCGGCCACCTTCATGTTCCACTGGATTCCGACCTTCACCGAAACGCTGACGCGGCTGCCGCTCGGCGCGCCACTGCTGGCGAGCCCCGATGCGCCCGAACTCAAGGCGATCACCGGCGTGCTGCTGGTGCTCTATGCGGTGGGCCTGAGCCTGCAGATCCGGCGGCTGCGCGGCGGCACCGCACCGCTCAGTCCCCCCGGACCGGTCCGCGCAGGCTCTTGACCTGCGAGCGCTGGCTCTTGCCTTCGAGCCGGCGCTGCTTCGAACCGTAGGTGGGCTTGGTGGCGCGCCGCACGCGCGGCACCGTCGCCACGCTGTCGACCACGGCCTGCAGGCGCGCGATCGCATCGGCGCGGTTCATCTCCTGGCTGCGGTGCTGTTGAGCCTTTAGCACCAGCACGCCCTCCTGCGTGATGCGGCTGTCGCGCAGCGCGAGCAGCCGCTCCTTCATGTCCTCGGGCAGCGAACTCGCGCGGATGTCGTAGCGCAGGTGGACTGCGCTCGAGACCTTGTTGACGTTCTGCCCGCCCGCGCCCTGGGCACGGATCGCGCTGAAATCGATCTCGGATTCGTCGACGAGGATGGGGGGATGGCGCTGCACGGGCTGCATTGTGCGCGGTGCGGCGAAGCGGGGGGGAGCGTGGGGAGAGCGGTCCGGAAGGAGGCATGTCGCGTCGGGCAGACCACCCCGCCCGACGCGCTGCACACACCCGGAGTCCTCTCCTCGATCACTCGCTCCTCCTCTCCGGGCAGGCAGAAGATTAGCGGGGGTGTCGCTTCGGGCCATCCTCCTTGTGGAGGATGCCGCCACACACCGCGTTCCGTTGCTCGCGCCGGATCAGACGCGCTCGAACACCGCGGCGATGCCCTGACCGCCGCCGATGCACATCGTGACCAGCGCATAGCGGCCCTGCACGCGGTGCAGCTCGGCGATCGCCTTCACCGCGATGATCGCGCCCGTGGCGCCCACCGGATGGCCCAGCGAGATGCCCGAGCCGTTGGGATTGACCTTGGCCGGGTCGAAGCCCAGCTCCTGGATCACCGCGCAGGCCTGGGCCGCAAAGGCCTCGTTCGACTCGATCACGTCGAAGTCGCTCACCTTGAGGCCGGTGCGCTCGAGCACCTTGCGCGTGGCCGGCACCGGGCCGATGCCCATGTAGGCCGGCTCCACGCCCGCGTGCGCATAGCCCACGAGCCGCGCCAGCGGCTTCAGGCCCTCGGCCTTCGCGCGCGCGCCCTCGGCCAGCACCAGCGCGGCGGCGCCGTCGTTGATGCCCGAGGCATTGCCGGCCGTGACCAGGCCATCCTTCTTGAAGGCCGGCTTCATCTTGGCGAGCGTCTCCAGCGTGGTGTCGGCGCGCACGTGCTCGTCGGTGTCGAACAGCACCACGCCCTTGCGCGTCTTGACCTCGACCGCAACGATCTGCTCCTTGAAGCGGCCCGCGGCGATGGCGGCCGCGGCACGCTGCTGGCTGGCCACGGCCAGCGCGTCCTGCTGCTCGCGCGTGATGCCGTAGCGCGCGGCGACGTTCTCGGCCGTGATACCCATGTGGATCTTCTCCCACGGGTCGTGGAGGATGCCGAGCATGTAGTCGACCAGCTGCACGTCGCCCATGCGCGCGCCGTAGCGCGCGGCGGTGTCGAAGTACGGGCCGCGGCTCATGGATTCGGAGCCGCCGCCGATCGCGATGTCGCAGTCGCCGAGCGCGATCGCCTGCGCCGCCGAGACGATGGCCTGCAGGCCCGAGCCGCAGAGGCGGTTGACGTTGAAGGCTGGCGTCTCGATCGGGCAGCCGGCATCGATGGCGGCCACGCGGCTGAGGTAGGCGTCCTTGGTGTCGGTGGGGATCACGTTGCCCATCACCACGTGGCCGATGGCCGCGGGCGCGACGCCGCTGCGCTCGATCGCGGCCTTGACCGCGGTGGTGGCCAGCTGGGTGTTGGGCACGTCCTTCAGCGAACCGCCGAAGGTACCGATGGCCGTGCGGGCGCTGCCGACGACGAAGATCTCGCGAGAGGTCATGAACTGCTCCTGGATGAAATGAACAAGAAAGGGAAAAAGGGATCAGCGGCCTTCGAAGCGCGCCGGCTTCTTCGCGAAGAAGGCGTCGACGCCGCTGCGGAAATCCTGGCTCGCGGCGCAGACCTGGAAGGCCGCCGATTCGGCGGCGAGCTGCGTCGGCAACTCGCGCTCGAAACTGCCGCGCATCAGCCGCCGCAACTGGCCCAGCGCCACGGTCGGCCCGTTGGCCAGGCGCTGCGCCAGCGCTATCGCCTCGCCGGCCAGCGCATCGGCCGGCAGCACGCGGTTGATGAGGCCGATGCGCTCGGCCTCGGGCGCGTCGAGCATGTCGCCGAGCATCGCGATCTCGAGCGCGCGGCGCAGCCCGACCCAGCGCGGCAGCGCCCACGAGGCGCCGACGTCGCAGCTCGCGCCGATGTTGACGTAGGCCAGGTTGAAGCGCGTGCCCTCGGCCGCGAGCACGAAGTCGGCCTGCAGCATCAGGCTCAGGCCCGCGCCGGCCGCCACGCCGTGCACCTGCGCGACCACCGGGGCGTCGATGGTGGCGAGCACTTCCAGCGCCTCGTGCAGCGGGCCGATCAGCGCGGCCGCGCCGCCCTGCGGATCGGCGCTCAGCAGCGCGAGGTCGCCGCCGGCCATGAAGCCCTTGCCGGCGCCGCTCATGAGCACCGCGCGCACCGAGCGGTCGGCCGCGATGGCGCGCACCGCCGCGAGGAAGGCCTGCGCCATCGGCACGTCGATGGCGTTGAGCGCCGCCGGGCGGTTGAAGCGCAGCGTGGCGACCGCGCCTTCGCGGCCGAACTCGAGCGGGGTGTCGGGGGTGGTTGTCTGGGTCATCGTCGTCTGCTCCATGAGAGGGGAAGGACTTCAGGCCGCCGTCGCCCGGGTTGTCTTGCGCCGCGCCGGTGCCGCGGGCACCTGCTGCAGCACCCCGTTGAGCAGCAGCGCGATCGCCTGGTCGGCGATCTGCTCGGGCGTGAGGTCGCCGTCGCGCCGGTACCAGCGGCCGATCCAGCTCAGCGCGCCGGCCAGCATGAAGGCGGCCATCTTCGGGTCGCAGGGCGCGATCGAGCCCTCGGCGATGCCCTCGTCGATCAGCCGGCGGAACTCGTGGTCGATGCCGGCCTTGAGGCGGCGCAGCTCCTTCTTGAGCGGCTCGGGCAGCGGGTCCTCGCCGATGCGGATCACGCACTTGCCGAACTCCTCGCAGACGATGGCCGAGTAGCTGCGCATGCAGGCCATGAGCTGGTCGAGCGCGCGGCCGCCGTTGCGGCGCACCTCGTCGATGCCCTCCTGCATCATGCCCAGCGCGGCGCGCACGCACTCGAGCAGGATGTCGTCCTTGCTCTTCACATAGTAGTAGAGCGTGGGCTTGGTCACGTGCAGCCGCTCGGCGATGTCGTCGAGCGAGGTGGCGTGGAAGCCGCGCTCGTTGAACAGCTGCGCCGCCGTCTGCAGCACGGCCTGGCGCTTGAGTTCGCGCTGCATCGCGCGCTGGGCCGAGGGCACCCAGGGCGATTCGTCGGCGGCCTCGATGGCAGAGGCCTTGGCGGCGGAGGCACGGCGCTTGGTGAGGGTCATGGGGCGATCCGGGTTTGCGCGCAGGGGTAAGTCCTGATGCCGCGGCGAAGTCGCGTCTGGAAGATCGCGGACGTTACCGAGGAGTAGAAATTCTACGGGCAAGTAGCCCGCGATGCGGATGCCGGAGGAACCCTGAGGCGGCGGCGCATCGCTCACTTGCTTTTTTCTCTTCTCGTCCAGAAGCCCGGACACAGGACACGATTCGACGCCATGCACGCCGACACCGAGCGCCCGCGCGCCACCTCGCCCGCCGACGGAAGCGCCGCCGCGCCCGTGCTGCGCGTGGAGGCGCTCACCTTGGCTTTCGGCGGCGTGAAGGCGCTCAGCGGCGTGGGCTTCGACGTGCAGCCCGGCTCGATCACCGCGGTGATCGGCCCCAACGGCGCGGGCAAGACCTCGCTGTTCAACACGGTCTCGGGCTTCTACCGGCCAACCGCCGGCCGCGTGGTCTTCGAGGGCGCGGACATCACGCGGCTGCCGGCGCCCAGGCGCGCCGCGCTCGGGCTGGCGCGCAGCTTCCAGAACATCGCGCTGTTCCGCGGCATGACGGTGCTCGACAACATCAAGCTCGGCCGCCACGTGCACCTGAAGGCCAACGTGTTCGATGCGCTGTTCTACCTGGGCCGCGCGCGCCGCGAGGAGGCCGAGCTGCGCCGCGATATCGAGGAGCGGATCATCGACTTCCTCGAGATCGACCACATCCGCCATGCCAGCGTGGCCGCCCTGCCCTACGGTTTGCAGAAGCGCGTGGAGATGGCGCGCGCACTCGCGATGCGCCCCAAGGTGCTGATGCTCGACGAGCCGGTGGCCGGCATGAACCGCGAGGAGACCGAGGACATGGCGCGCTTCATCCTCGACGTGCGGCGCGAATGGGGCATCACGGTGCTGATGGTGGAGCACGACATGGGGATGGTGATGGACCTGTCGGACCATGTGGTGGTGCTCAACTTCGGCCAGGTGATCGCGCAGGGCACGCCGGCGCAGGTGCAGGCCGATCCCGAGGTGGTGCGCGCCTACCTGGGCGCGGGCGACGTGGGCGAGCTGCGGCGCAGGCTGCGCGGCCAGGCGGCGGCCACCGCGGCAACGGCGGTGGCGTGATGGATTGGGCCTACCTGTTCGAGATCGCACTGACCGGCCTGGCCGGCGGCGGGCTCTATGCGCTCGCGGCGCTGGCCTTCGTGCTGGTCTACAAGGCCACGCGGGTGGTCAACATCGCGATCGGCGAGATGCTGATGATCGGCGCCTACCTGTTCTTCGCCTTCGCCGCGACCTTCTCGCTGCCGATCTGGCTCGCGGTGCTGGGCTCGGTGCTGGGCACGGGCCTGCTGGGCGCGGTGATCGAGCGCACGATGATCCGCCCGCTGCTGGGCGAACCGCCGATCTCGGCCTTCATGGTGACGGTGGGGCTGGCCTCTGTGCTGGTGGGCCTGGTCGAGATCGTCTGGACCGCCGACCAGCGCCGGCTGCCCGAGTTCATGCCGAGCGCGCCGGTGATGGTGGGCGAAGCCTTCCTCGCGCCCAAGGTGGCCTACGGCGCGCTCGCAGCGCTGGTGCTGATCGTGCTGGTGCTGCTGCTGTTCCGCTTCTGGCGCGGCGGCGTGGCCTTGCGTGCCACGGCGTCGGACCAGGGCGCGGCCTACATGATGGGCATCAACGTGCCGCGCGTGTTCTCGCTGGCCTGGGTGGCCTCGGCCATGATCGCGGCGGTCGCGGGCATCGTGGTCGGCGCGATCGGCGGCATCTCCTCGTCGATGGGGATCTTCGGCCTCTCGGTGCTGGTGGTGGTGATCGTGGGCGGTCTGGACAGCGTGCTCGGCGCGCTGGTGGGCGGTCTCTTCATCGGGCTGGTCGAGGCGCTGGCCGGGTCCTACCTCGGCGGCGAATACAAGCTGCTCGCGACCTTCGTGGTGCTGGTGATCGTGCTGATGATCCGGCCTTACGGGCTGTTCGGTACGCATGAGATCGAGAGGCTCTGAATGAGGGTCTCTTCTTTCACACGATCGCTTTGTTCGGGGTGGGCTCACGCCGACGGGGTACTCCCCTCCGCGAATGTCCCCCGGCCTGCGGCCTCCTCCTTGATTTCGCTGCGGGGAGTACCCCATCGACGTGCGCCTGGACACGCTGGTCGAACCGGCCGCACCACCGCTGCGCTTCTCGTGCACAGGATGCCGGGTGCTTCCCGCAGCGAAATAAAGGAGGAGCCCGAAGGGCGGGGGACATTCGCGGAGGGAAGTACCCGGCGTCCTGTGCACGCGCCCCGACGCATCCTCGCGCCTCATCGAAAGGTGACCCGATGCGCATAGGCACCCTCAAGCAAAGCTACATCGCCGACGCCGCACTGTTCGACTCCCGCACCCAGAAGACCTGGTTGTGGATCGGCGCCGCCCTGCTCGTGCTGTTCCCCTTCATGGCCAGCGACTACTGGCTCTACCTGGCCTGCCTCGTCGCCATCAACGTTGCGAGCGCCACCGGTCTCAACATCCTCACCGGCTACACCGGCCTCGTGAGCATGGGCCAGGCCGCGTTCATGGGCCTCGGTGCCTACACCGTCGCCATCCTGCAGATCCGCTTCGGCACGCCCTTCCTGTTCAACCTCTTCGCGGGCGGCGTCGTGGCCATGGTGGGCGGGCTCGTCGTCGGCATTCCCTCGCTGCGGGTCAAGGGTTTGTACCTCGCCATCGCCACCATCGCGGCCTCGTTCATCACCCACTTCCTGTTCGCCAACCTCAAGCTCACCGGCGGCACCACCGGACTGTCGCTGCCGCCCGCGCAGCTCTTCGGCATCGCACTCGACACCTCGTTCCGTTTGTACTGGCTGATCCTGCCGATCACCGTGCTGATGCTGCTGGGTGCGGCCAATCTGTTTCGCACCCGCGTGGGCCGCGCCTTCATCGCCATCCGCGATCGCGACATCTCGGCCGAAGTGCTGGGCATTCCGCTGCTGCGCTACAAGCTGCTCTCGTTCGGCCTCTCGTCGTTCTATGCCGGCGTGGCCGGCGGCCTCTGGGCCTACTTCTTCCGCGTCGTCACGCCCGAGAGCTTTCCGCTGCTGATGTCGATCTTCTTCCTCGCCGCCATCATCGTCGGCGGCATGGGCTCGATCCTCGGCGGCATCCTCGGCGCCGTGTTCATGACCATGGTGCCCGAGCTGCTCAAGCTGGTGTTCGACCTGCTGCCGGGCGGCCACGAGATGACCGTCTTCCTGTCGCCGGTGCGCACGGTCGTCTTCGGCCTGCTGATCGTCGGCTTCCTGGTGTTCGAGCCGCACGGGCTCGCCGAAGTGTGGCGGCGCATCCGCCGTTTCTTTCATCTGTGGCCTTTCAAGAACTGACAAGGAGACGAAGCATGGCATCCGACAAGAAGACCCCCGTCCTGCGCCGCCGCGAACTCATCGTGGCCGCCGGCGCCGCGCTCGCAGCGCCGCTCAGCGTGTATGCCCAGTCGGGCGAAGACATCGTCATCGGCGGCTCGATCCCGATGACCGGCGTGTTCGCCTTCGCGGGCATCGGCATCAACGCCGGCATCGCCGACTACGTGAAGATCGTCAACGACGGCGGCGGCATCAAGGGCCGCAAGTTGCGCTATGTGCCCGAGGACACCGGCTACAAGGTCGACGTCTCGGTCGCCACCTACAAGAAGATCACCAGCCAGAACAAGGTCAACCTCTACTACGGCGATTCGACCGGCTTCTCGAAGACCATCAACCCCGAGCTCGACCGCAGCGGCCAGATCCTGATGGCCGGCGCCTCGTTCGCCACCGAGCTCAACGACCCGGCCAAGTACCCGAACCAGTTCCTGGTCGGCCCCGACTACACCGAGATGATCGGCATCCTGCTGCGCCATATCGCCAAGGAGAAGCCGGGCGCGAAGGTGGCCTTCGTCTATTCCGACTCCGAGTTCGGCCGCGACCCCATCGAGTCGAGCGAGGCCGCCGCCAAGAAGCTGGGCCTCACGGTGCCCGTCAAGATCATGACGCCCGCCGGCAGCGTCGACGTCTCGACCGAGGTCATCAAGCTGCGCCGCGCAGCGCCCGACTACACCATCTTCCACGGCTACGTGCTCGCGCCCATTCCCGAGTTCGTGCAGCAGGGCAAGCAGATGGGCATGACCACCAAGTGGATGGGCACCTTCTGGACCATGGACAGCTCCACCGTCATGAAGATGGGCGAGGCCGGCGACGGTTTCATGGGCGTCATGCCCTACCGCTACTACTACGACACCTCGGCCAAGGCGCCGATGCTCGAGAAGATCCGCGCCCTGCGCCCCGAGTACCAGAGCACCGCCTACACCCAGGGCTTCCTCACCGCCATGCTGTTCACCGAGGCCGCCAAGCGCACCCTCGACGCCGGCAAGCCGCTGGACGGCAAGAACCTCAAGGCCGCGCTCAACAGCATCAAGGACTTCGACACCGGCGGCCTGATCGGCGTGCCGATCACCATCAAGGGCAACTCCATTCCGGTGGGCCGCGTCTACCGCGCCGACATGAAGGCGCAGAAGATGGTGGCGGCATCCGACTGGATCTCGCTCGACAAGTGAGCGGACGGCGGCGATGAACACCGGCGGCGGCAGCCCCATCCTCGAGGTCAACAACATCGAGGTGGTCTACAACAAGGTCGTGCAGGTGCTGCGCGGCCTGTCGCTGGCCGTGCCGCGCGGGCAGATCGTGGCGCTGCTGGGCAGCAACGGCGCCGGCAAGTCGACCACGCTGAAGGCCATCTCGGGCCTGCTGCCGCTCGAGGACGGCGAGCTCGAGGCCGGGCGCATCGCCTTCGACGGCCAGCCCACCGAGCGGCTCGCGCCGCAGCAGCTGGTGCGGCGCGGCCTCGCGCACGTGATGGAGGGACGGCGCGTGTTCGAGGACCTGACGGTCGAGGAGAACCTCGTGGCCGCCACCTACGCGCGCGCCGGCCGCGGCGCGCAGGCACGCGACTTCGACGCCGTCTATGCCTACTTCCCCCGGCTGCACGAGCGACGCCGCGGCCTCGCGGGCTACCTCTCGGGCGGCGAGCAGCAGATGCTCGCGATCGGCCGCGCGCTGGTGGCCGAGCCCCAGCTGATCCTGCTCGACGAGCCCTCGCTCGGCCTCTCGCCCAAGCTGGTGGAGGAGATCTTCGGGATCATCGCGCGCATCAACGCCGAGCGCGGCGTGTCGATGCTGCTGGTGGAGCAGAACGCCAGCCTCGCGCTGGCCGTGGCCGACAGCGGCTACATCATGGAGAACGGAAAGATCGTGATCGACGGCAGCGCCGAGCGGCTCGCGGCCGACCCCGACGTGCGCGAGTTCTACCTGGGCGTCGGCGGTGCCGGCGAATCGAGGAGCTTTCGCGAGTTGAAGCACTACAAGCGGCGCAAGCGCTGGTTGTCATGACGCATCCCCTCCCCGAACGAAGCCTGCCGCAGATGCTGCGCGAGCAGGCGCGCGCGCTGGGTGCGCGCATCGCGATCCGGCAGAAGGACTTCGGCATCTGGCATCCGCTGAGCTGGGCCGACTACCACCGGCGCGCGGTCCACGTCGGCCTGGGTTTCGCGGCGCTGGGCCTGGCGCGCGGCGGCCATGTGGGCGTGATCTCGGAGAACCGCGTCGAATGGGTGCTGGCGCAAATGGGCGCGGGCCTGATCGGCGCCGTGACCGTGGGCGTCTATCCCACCAGCCCGACCAACGAGGTGGCCTACGTGGTCGGCCATGCCGACATCGAGATCGTGGTCTGCGAGGACCAGGAACAGGCCGACAAGGTGCTCGAGGCCATCGACACGCTGCCGCGGCTGCGCCGCATCGTCGTGATCGAGACCAAGGGCCTCGCGAGCTACGGGCCCGAAGCGCGCGAGCGCATCCTGAGCTTCGCCGAGCTCGAGGCCGCCGGTGCCGCGCTGCAGGCGCGCGAGGGCGACGCGCGCGTCGACGCCGCGCTGGCCACGCAGTCGCTCGACGACATCGGCCTCATGATCTACACCTCGGGCTCCACCGGCGCGCCCAAGGGCGCGATGATCTCGTGGCGCAACATCCGCGGCGTGGTGCCGGGCATCGTCGAGCGCTTGCAGCTCGATGCGCGCACCACCCACCTGTCGTACCTGCCGCTGTGCCATGTGGCCGAGCAGATGCTGACCAGCTTCGTGCCGCTGTACCTGGGTTCGCAGGTCAACTTCGGCGAATCGATACGCACCGTGCAGGAGGACCTGCGCGAGGTCGCGCCCACCATGTTCCTCGGCGTGCCGCGCATCTGGGAGAAGCTGCACGCCTCCATCAGCATCAAGATGCAGGACACCGGCCGGCTGCGCCAGGCGCTCTACCGCCGCGCGCTGGCCACCTGCGCGCCGCTGGCCGAGAAGCCGCGCGCGCAGTGGACCCCGGGTGAACGGCTGCGCTTCGGCCTCGCCTACTGGAGCGTGCTGCGCGCGCTGCAGAACTTCATCGGCCTGCGCAACGCGAGCGTGGCGCTGACCGGCGCCGCGCCGATCCCGCCCGACGTGGTGCGCTTCTTCCGCACGCTGGGCGTGCCGCTGGTCGAGGTCTACGGCCTCACCGAATCGACCGGCATGGTCAGCGGCCACCGGCTCGACCAGGTGAAGGTGGGCACCGTGGGGCCGGCGACCGAGGGCGTGGAGCACCGCGTGGGCGACCAGGGCGAGCTGCAGATCCGCGGCGAGATGGTGTTCCGTGGCTACTACAAGAACCCCGAGGCCACGGCCGCGTCGATCCGCGACGGCTGGCTGCACACCGGCGACGTGGTGGCCGAGGAAGGCGGCCAGCTGCGCATCGTCGACCGGCTCAAGGACATCATGATCACCGCGGGCGGCAAGAACCTCACGCCCTCGGAGATCGAGAACACGATGAAGGCCAGCCCCTACGTCAAGGAATGCATAGTGATCGCCGAGGGGCGCAAGTTCGTCTCGGCACTGGTGCAGATCGACTACGAGACCGTGGGCAAATGGGCCGAGGCGCAGCGCCTGGCTTTCACGCACTTCCGTTCGCTGGTCGAGCTGCCGCGCGTGCGCGAGCTGATCGACGCCGAGCTGCAGCGCGGCAATGCGCGCCTCGCGCAGGTGGCGCAGGTGCGGCGCTTCCACCTTCTGACCAAGGAACTCGACCACGACGATGGCGAGGTCACCGCCACCATGAAGGTGCGGCGCTCGAGCATCTACAAGACCTATGCGGGGGAGATCGAGGCGCTGTACGCCTGAGGGTCGCCAGAAAGGAAAAGGCCGGCGCGAAGCCGGCCTTTCGTGATCTGAAAAAAACTGCAGCCGTGTTGCAGCTGCTTACTCGCCGCGCGTCGCGGGCCGGGCCTGCACGTCCGTCACGTTGCCGCCGCGCTCGCGCAGCAGCGGGCTGCGCACCGACTCGCCACGCGCGCGCGCATTGGCCACGTCGGCGGCCGAGGGCTCGGCCGGCTGGGCGGCGCTGCGGAAGCGTTCGAAGCCCGAACGCGGGTTGAAGCGCATCACCCACGGCGTCACGGGCTTGCCCGTGAGACGGCCCCAGGCGTAGCGCACGCCCCACACCGCGGCCAGCAGCACCACGGCAACTGCCAGGCTGGCCGCGAAGACCAGGCCCAGCATCACGAGGATCACGCGAAGAATGAAGTTCATCATTCCATCTTAGGCCGAGGGTTCGGCCGCAGGTTCCCCGGTTTTTCCGGGATTTCCTGCTTTTGCGAAGCCGAACTGGCCCGGCGAGCGGATCGGGTCGGTCGTGACCTCGATCGTGTCCTTCGGCCCGAAGCTGCCGTCGAGCAGCAGCCGCGAGAGCGGATTCTCGATGCGCTGCTGGATCGCGCGCTTCAGCGGACGGGCGCCGAACACCGGGTCGAAGCCGACCTTGGCGATCTCGGCCAGCGCCGCCGGCGACACCTCGAGGCCCAGGTCCATCTTCGCGAGCCGTGCCTGCAGCACCTTGAGCTGGATCGCGGCGATCGATTCGATGTTCTTCGCGTCGAGCGCATGGAACACCACCGTCTCGTCGATGCGGTTGAGGAACTCGGGGCGGAAGTAGTTCTTCAGCTCGTCCCACACCGCTTCCTTGATCTCCTCGCCCGGCTTGCCCACCATGGCCTGGATGATCGGCGAGCCGATGTTGCTGGTCATCACGATCACGGTGTTCTTGAAGTCCACGGTGCGGCCCTGGCCATCGGTCAGGCGGCCATCGTCGAGCACCTGCAGCAGCACGTTGAACACGTCCGGATGCGCCTTCTCGACCTCGTCGAGCAGCACCACGCTGTAGGGCTTGCGGCGCACGGCTTCCGTCAGGTAGCCGCCCTCCTCGTAGCCCACGTAGCCGGGCGGCGCGCCGATCAGGCGGGCCACCGAGTGCTTCTCCATGAACTCGCTCATGTCGATGCGGATCAGGTGATCCTCGCTGTCGAACAGGAAGCCCGCGAGCGCCTTGCAGAGTTCGGTCTTGCCCACGCCCGTGGGGCCGAGGAACAGGAACGAACCCGTGGGGCGGTTCGGATCGGACAGGCCCGAGCGCGAGCGGCGGATCGCATTGGCGACCGCGCCGATGGCCTCGTCCTGGCCCACCACGCGCTCGTGCAGCTTGTCTTCCATCACGAGCAGCTTGTCGCGCTCGCCCTGCATCAGCTTGGCGACCGGGATGCCGGTGGCGCGCGCCACGACCTCGGCGATCTCTTCCGCGCCGACCTGGGTGCGCAGCAGCGTGTGCGCGCTCGACTTGCCCTTGCTGGCCTCGCTGGCCTCGGCTTCCTTCAGGCGCTTCTCGAGCGCCGGCAGCTGGCCGTACTGCAGCTCGGCGACCTTGTTGAAGTCGCCCTTGCGCTTCCATTCCTCGATCTGGAACTTGATCTTGTCGATGTCCTCGCGCACGTGCGCGCTGCCCTGGGCCTGGGCCTTCTCGGCCTGCCAGATCTCGTCGTAGTCGGCGATCTCCTTCTGCAGCTTGGCGATCTCGTCCTCGATCAGGCCGAAGCGCTTCTGCGAGGCCTCGTCCTTCTCGCGGCGCACGGCCTCGCGCTCGATCTGCAGCTGGATCAGGCGGCGGTCGAGGCGGTCCATCACCTCGGGCTTGGAGTCCATCTCGATCTTGATCTTGGCCGCGGCCTCGTCGATCAGGTCGATGGCCTTGTCGGGCAGGAAGCGGTCGGTGACGTAGCGGTCGGAGAGCTCGGCCGCGGCCACGATGGCCGGGTCGGTGATCTGCACGCCGTGGTGCACTTCGTACTTCTCCTGCAGGCCGCGCAGGATGGCGATGGTGGCCTCGACGCTGGGCTCGCCCACGATGATCTTCTGGAAGCGGCGCTCGAGCGCGGCATCCTTCTCGATGTACTTGCGGTATTCGTCGAGCGTGGTGGCGCCCACGCAGTGCAGCTCGCCGCGCGCGAGCGCGGGCTTGAGCATGTTGCCCGCGTCCATCGCGCCCTCGGCCTTGCCGGCGCCGACCATGGTGTGGAGCTCGTCGATGAAGACGATGGTCTGGCCCTCGTCCTTCGCGAGTTCGTTGAGCACGGTCTTCAGCCGTTCCTCGAATTCGCCGCGGAACTTGGCGCCCGCGAGCAGCGAGGCCATGTCGAGCGACAGCACGCGCTTGCCCTTGAGCGAATCGGGCACCTCGCCCGCGACGATGCGCTGCGCGAGGCCTTCGACGATGGCGGTCTTGCCCACGCCGGGTTCGCCGATCAGCACGGGGTTGTTCTTGGTGCGGCGCTGCAGCACCTGGATCGCGCGGCGGATCTCCTCGTCGCGGCCGATCACCGGGTCGAGCTTGCCCAGGCGCGCGCGCTCGGTGAGGTCGAGCGTGTATTTCTTCAGTGCCTCGCGCTGGCCTTCGGCATCGGCGCTGTTCACGCCCTGGCCGCCGCGCACCGCGTCGATCGCGGACTCGAGCGACTTGCGCGAGAGGCCGTTCTCCTTGGCGATCCGGCCGACGTCGCTCTTGCTGTCGGCCACGGCCAGCAGGAAGAGTTCGCCCGCGATGAACTGGTCGTTGCGCTTGAGGGCTTCCTTCTCGGTCGCCTGCAACAGCTTGCCGAGCTCGGGACCGACCTGCACGATGTCGTGGCCCTGCACCTGGGGCAGCTTCTTGATGGCCGCCTCGGCGGCCTGGGCGAGGCCGGGCACGTTGACCCCGGCGCGCTCGAGCAGCGCGCGCGGGCCGTCGTCCTGGCGCAGCATCGCGGCCAGCAGGTGGGCCGGCTCGATGTAGGCGTTGTCGTTGCCGAGCGCGAGCGACTGCGCGTCGCCCAGCGCTTCCTGGAACTTGGTGGTGAGTTTGTCTTGTCGCATGGTGGTATTCCTGCATCCAAAATAGGGCTGTTCGGGCACGATTCAAGGTTGCGGGCCGGGCCCGCGTGGCGGGCACGGCTATTGCACGATGCCCGCACCCTTCCGCCCGTAGGCATTTCTCTCTTCTCGAATGGAGTCGATCATGGTTTTTTCAATGCAGCGCGTCCAACCGGTGCGCCGCGCGCTCGGCGTGGGCCTCCTCGCGGCTGCCCTGGGCATGGCCGGGCTGGCACAGGCCCAGAGCGGCACGCCGATCCGCATCCTGGTCGGCTTCCCGGCCGGCGCCGGCACCGACGCGATCGCGCGCACGCTGGGCGAGAAGCTCAAGGACGAGCTCGGCGCGCCGGTGGTGGTCGAGAACCGCGCGGGCGCGGGCGGCCAGATCGCCGCGCAGGTGCTGAAGTCCTCGCCGGCCGACGGCCACACGCTGTTCCTCACGCACGACCACACGATCTCGATCCTGCCGCAGGTGGTCAAGAACCCGGGCTTCAATCCCGCCACCGACTTCGTGCCCGTGGCCGGCTTCGCGACCTTCGCCAACGTGCTGGCGGTGTCGGGCGGCACGCCGGCCAAGAGCATCGACGAGTACGTCAAGTGGGTGCGCACGCAGAAGGGCGGCAAGGAGACCATCGGCATCCCGGCGCCGGCCTCGATCCCCGAGTTCCTCGTGAAGATGATCTCGGACAAGTACAAGATCGACGTGCAGCCCGCGCCCTACCGCGGCAGCGCGCCGATGACGGCCGACATGCTGGGCAACCAGATCACGGCCGGCATCGCCTCGGTGCCCGACTTCATCGAGAACCACAAGGCCGGCAAGCTGCGCATCGTGGCCTCGATCGGCGCCAAGCGCCAGGCGCTGCTGCCCAACGTGCCGACCTTCACCGAGCTGGGCTTCGCGAACCTCGAGGACCTGCCCTACTACGGCATCTTCGCGCCCGTGGGCACGCCGCAGCCGATCATCGACAAGTACGGCGAGGCGCTGCAGAAGGTGCTGGCCATGCCCGACGTGAAGCAGAAGCTCACCACGCTGGGCCTGACGGTCGGCTACGAGCCGCAGGGCCAGTTCGCGGGCCGCGTGCGCAGCTACACGCAGACCTGGGAGCGGATCATCCAGTCGAGCGGCTTCAAGCCGCTGTGAGCGCGTTCAGGCGTTCGACGCGCTGATGCCCCAGCGCGCGAGCGCCGCGTCGTCCGCGACGCGCGCATCGACCCAGCGGGCGCCCTCGGGCGTCTGCTCCTTCTTCCAGAACGGCGCCTGGGTCTTGAGGTAGTCCATCAGGAACTCGCAGGCCTGGAAGCTCTCGCCGCGGTGCGCCGAGGCCACCGCCACCATCATGATCTGCGCGAGCGGCTGCAGCAGGCCCACGCGGTGGATCACGCGCACGCCTAGGATGTCGAAGCGTTCGTGGGCCTCGTCGATCATGGCCTCGATCGATTTCTCGGTCATGCCGGGGTAGTGCTCGAGCTCCATCGACGCGACATCGGCGCCGTCGTTGCGATCGCGCACGGTGCCAATGAAGCTGCAGACGGCGCCGATGCGCGCGTCGCTCGCGCGCAGGGCGGCGACTTCGGCGCCGAGATCGAAATCGGCCGACTGGATGGTGACGCGTTGCGGAAATGCCATGTGCAAATTGTGGCACCGCGGCGCTCGCGGCTAAACTCCAGCCCCATGTTCGCCCTGACCGCACGTTCGCCCGCACCTTCGACCGAAGGCACGAACGGCGCGCGCCTGGGCGGCAAAGCCAAAAAACCAAAGCTCGTCTGACCGGAGCTTCGGTTCCGTCGTCGGATGAGCGACGGAACCGGCACAGGCACTGGCCCCGCATGGGTTGCGCGCGCATCGGACGATGGTTCCTTCCATCGGTCGATCGTCGAAAGGACGCCCGCGTGCCCGCCAACCATCCCTCCTCCTCCGCCACCGCCATTCCCGATTTCTCGGGCCTGTGGATTCCCCTCGTGACCCCGTTTCGCGACGGCGCGCTCGACCATGCGGCGCTGGCCGCGCTCACGCGCCGCCTGGCCGCCGATGGCGTGGCCGGCTTCGTGGTCTGCGGCTCCACCGGCGAGGCCGCGGCGCTCGACGAGGCCGAGCAGCTCGCCGCGCTCGACACGGTGGCCGAAGCCGCGGGCGGCCTGCCGCTGATCATGGGCCTTTCGGGCTACCACCTGGGCAAGACCACGGCCTGGGTGCGCCGGCTCGCGCAGCGCCCGCTCGCGGGCCTGCTGGTACCGGCGCCGCACTACATCCGGCCCTCGCAGGCCGGCCTGCTCGAGTGGTTCGGCGCCATCGCCGAGGCCAGCGACGCGCCGCTGCTGATCTACGACATCCCCTACCGCACCGGCGCCACGATCGCGCGCGACACGCTGCTGGCACTGGCCGCCAACCCGCGCATCCGCGGCATCAAGGACTGCGGCGGCGACGCGGGCAAGACCCGCGCCGTGATCGCCGATGGCCGGCTGCAGGTGCTCGCGGGCGAGGACGGCCAGATCTTCGGCACCGTGGCCGAGGGCGGCGTGGGCGCGATCGCGGCCAGCGGCCACGTGCAGACGGCGCGCTTCGTGCGGCTGATCGCGCTGCTGCGCGAGGGCCGGCTGGCCGAGGCGCGCGCGCTGTGGCAGCCGCTGCAGCCGCTGGTCGAGGGCCTGTTCACGGAAGCCAATCCGGGCCCGCTGAAGGCCCTGCTGGCACACCAGGGCGCGCTGCGCGACGAGCTGCGCTCGCCGATGACGCGCGCCTCGGACGCGCTGCGCGAGCGCCTGGTGGCGCTGGACGCGGCCCTCAGCCGCCCGTGACGGGCGGGAAGAACGCGACCTCGCAGCCCTCGTGCGGGGCCGCGGCCTCGTCGCTCATGGTGTGGTCGAGCGCCATGCGCAGCGCGCGGCCGCGCGCGAGCACCGTGGCGTAGGCGCCGCCGCGCGCGATCAGCTCGTCGCGCAGCGCGGCCAGCGTGGGCGCCGCGGTGTCGATGGTTTCGTCGCTCTTGCCGAGCGCTTCGCGCACCGAGGCGAAATAACGGAGATGGACCTTCATGCGCGTCAGGACAGCAGGGCTGCGAGGGGAATGAATTCGACCGGATCGCCGGCCCGGATGGTCTGGCCCGAGGGGTTGTCGACCAGTCCGTCGCCCCAGACCATCGAGGTCAGCACGCCCGAGCTCTGGTTGCCGAACAGGTCGAGCCCGCCCTGGGCATTGCGGCGCGCGCGCAGGAACTCGCGGCGCTTGTCGGCGCGCGGCCAGTCGAAGTCGGCGCGCATGCGCACCGGCTCGGGCGTGACGCGGCTGGCGCCCTGCAGGGTCAGCAGGAAGGGCCGAACCAGCATCAGGAAGGTCAGGAAGCTCGACACCGGGTTGCCGGGCAGCCCGGTGACGTGGCAGTGGCCCTGCGCGTCGCCCCGGCCCGAGCGCGGGATCGAGCCGTAGGCGAAGGGCTTGCCGGGCTTCATCGAGAGCGACCACAGCTCGATCTCGCCGAGCGCCTGCAGCGCGGCGCGGATGTGGTCCTCCTCGCCGACCGACACGCCGCCGGTGGTGATGATCAGGTCGTTGTGGTCGGCCGCCTCGCGCAGCGCCTCGATGGTGGCCTCGCGCCGGTCGGGCACGATGCCGAGGTCGTGGACCTCGCAGCCCAGCCGGTGCAGCAGCGCGCGCATGAAGAAGCGGTTGGAGTTGTAGATCGCGCCGGGCTTCATCGCCTCGGGCGCGACCTCGCCGGGCATCACGAGCTCGTCGCCGGTGGACAGCAGCGCCACGCGCGGCTTGCGCGCGACCGGCAGCCGGTCGAAGCCGATGCTGGCCGCCAACCCCAGCGCGGCGGGCGTGAGGCGCTCGCCCTTGCGCAGCACCACGTCGCCGGCCGCCACGTCCTCGCCGGCGCGGCGGATCCACTGGCCGGCCGCGGGCACGATCTCGATGCGCACGCTGCCCAGGCCGCCTTCCTCGGCGATGGCGGCGGTGTCTTCCTGCATCACGACCGCGTCGGCGCCCTCGGGAATCTGCGCGCCCGTGAAGATCCGCGCCGCGGTGCCGGGCAAGAGCGGCGTGCCGACGGTGCCCGCGGGAATGCGCTGCGCCACCTTCAGCAGCGCGCCGGGCGCGGCGCAATCGGCCACGCGCAGCGCGTAGCCGTCCATCGCACTGTTGTCGCGCGGCGGCACGGTGAGGCCGGCCACGAGGTCCGCGGCCAGCACGCGGCCGTCGGCATCGAAGGTGCTGACCAGCTCGGACGGCAGTGCCGGCCGGGCCTTGGCGAGCAGTTGGGCGATCGCGTCGTCGAGCGGCAGCAGCGGCGGCCGGCGCGAGGAGGCGGCGAAGGGAACAGCGGGAGAGTCAGCCATGGTGCTCGGGGTTGTAGTCGAAGCGCTCGCCGCTGTCGATCAGCCAGCGCGCGATGGCCTCGGCGTCGTCGAGGTCGAGCACGGGCCGCTCGGTCGGGACCGGCAGGCCGGCGTTGGCGGCGATCGCGACGACGAAGGGATCTTCGGGATAGAGCGAGGGCCGCGGATCCTCGCCCTCGCCGGACGTGCGCCAGACCTCGATCTTGAGCAGGTCGCTGTGGCGGAAGCCCTCGACCAGCACCCAGTCGGCGCCGCTGTAGAGCTCGGCGATCAGCTGGTGCACGTCCAGATCGACCGGGGTCTCGAACTCGCGCATCAGCGCCAGCCGCCGGTCGGAGGCGACCACCACCTCGAAGGCACCGGCCTCGCGGTGGCGCCAGGTGTCCTTGCCCGGATGGTCGATGTCGAACTTGTGGTGCGCGTGCTTGACCACCGACACGCGCAGTCCGGCGCGCTTGAGCACGGGAATCAGCCGCTCGACCAGCGTGGTCTTGCCGGCGCCCGAGTAACCGGCGAAGCCGACCACTTTCATCCGATGTCTCCGATGCTATTCAGGGGATAGCTTTGATTTGCCGACCGGGGCGGCCGCGCGGCCACCCCTTCTTTTCGCTTGCTCAGTCGCAGTGTTCCGCGATGTAGGCTTTCACCGCTTCGGCATCGGCCGGCAGCTTGACCACGCGCTTGGGCAGCGCCTCGATGCCCTCGAACTTCGCGGGCCGCGCGGGCTCCTCGCCGAGCGCCTCGACCAGCGTGGCCGCGAACTTGATCGGCAGCGCGGTCTCGAGCACCACCATCGGCACGCCCGGCGCCAGGTGCGCGCGCGCGGCCTTGAGGCCGTCGGCGGTGTGCGGGTCGACCAGGGTGGCGAAGCGCTTCTCGGTGTCGCGGATGGTCGCGAGGCGGTCGGCGTGCGTGCTGCGGCCGCTGCGGAAACCGAAGCGCGACGCGGCCTGCGCGAAGGCGGGATCGGCGCTGAGGTCGAAGAAGCCCTGGCGGCCCAGGTCGTCGACGAACAGGCTGCGCAGCTTGCCGCTGTCGCGGCCGACCAGGTCGAACACGAAGCGCTCGAAGTTGCTGGCCTTGCTGATGTCCATCGACGGGCTCGAGGTCTCGTGCGTGTCGGCGGCGCCGCGCACACGGTAGACGCCGGTGCGGAAGAACTCGTCGAGCACGTCGTTCTCGTTGGTGGCGGCCACCAGCGTGTGGATCGGCAGGCCCATCATGCGCGCCACGTGGCCGGCGCAGATGTTGCCGAAGTTGCCCGAGGGCACGGTGAAGCTCACCGGCTGCTCGTCATTCGCCGTGGCCTGGAAGTAGCCGGCGAAGTAGTAGACCACCTGCGCCAACAGCCGCGCCCAGTTGATCGAGTTGACGGTGCCGATGCGGTACTTGCGCTTGAAGGCGAGGTCGTTCGAGACCGCCTTCACGATGTCCTGGCAGTCGTCGAACACGCCCGTGATGGCGATGTTGTGGATGTTCTCGTCCTGCAGGCTGAACATCTGCGCCTGCTGGAACGGGCTCATGCGGCCGTCGGGCGAGGTCATGAAGACGCGCACGCCCTTCTTGCCGCGCATCGCGTACTCGGCCGCGCTGCCGGTGTCGCCGCTGGTGGCGCCCAGGATGTTGAGCTCGGCGCCGCGGCGGGCCAGTTCGTACTCGAACAGGTTGCCCAGCAGCTGCATCGCCATGTCCTTGAAGGCCAGCGTGGGGCCGTTGGACAGGGCTTCGAGGTAGACGCCGTCCTCGAGCTCGCGCAGCGGCACGATCTCTTCGGAGCCGAAGACCTCGGCGGTGTAGGTCTTCGCGCAGAGCGCCTTCAGGTCGGCCGGCGGAATGTCGTCGATGTAGAGCGACAGGATCTCGAAGGCCAGCTCGGCATAGGACAGCGAGCGCCACTTCGCGAGCGTGGCGGCATCGACCTGCGGATAGCGCTCGGGCAGGTAGAGGCCGCCGTCGGGCGCGAGGCCCTCGAGCAGGATTTCGCAGAAGCGCTTGCGGTCGGGATGGCCGCGGGTGCTCAGGTAGTTCACTTCAACTCTTCCTTGCGGATGCGCACGATGGGCTCGAGCACGGTCGGCAGCGCCTGCAGCTCGGCCATGACTTCGTCGACCGTGCCTTCGCGCGCGTCGTGCGTGAGGATGATCAGGTCGGTCTGGGTCGAGCCCTCGCCGCCGACCTCGTCGGCTTCGCGCTGCAGCACGGCGTCGATGCTGATGCCGGCGGTCGCGAGCAGGCCCGTGACCTTGGCCAGCACGCCGGCCTGGTCGGCCACGCGCAGGCGCAGGTAGTAGCTGGTGACCACCTCGGCCATCGGCAGCACCTGCAGGTCGCTCAGCGCATCGGGATGGAAGGCCAGGTGCGGCACGCGGTGCGCGGCATCGGCCGTGTGCAGGCGCGTGATGTCGACCAGGTCGGCGATCACCGCGCTGGCGGTGGGCTCGCTGCCCGCGCCCTTGCCGTAGTAGAGCGTGGTGCCGACGGCATCGCCATGCACCACCACGGCGTTCATCGCGCCCTCGACGTTGGCCAGCAGGCGCTTGCTCGGCACCAGCGAGGGATGCACGCGCAGCTCGATGCCCTTGGCGGTGCGCTTGGTGACGCCCAGCAGCTTGATGCGGTAGCCGAGCTGTTCGGCGTACTTGATGTCCTGCGCGGCCAGCTTGGTGATGCCCTCGATGTGGGCCTTGTCGAACTGCACCGGGATGCCGAAGGCCAGTGCGCTCATCAGCGTGACCTTGTGGCCGGCGTCGACGCCCTCGATGTCGAAGGTGGGATCGGCTTCGGCATAGCCCAGGCGCTGCGCTTCCTTGAGCACGGTCGCGAAGTCCAGGCCCTTGTCGCGCATCTCGGACAGGATGAAGTTGGTGGTGCCGTTGATGATGCCGGCCAGCCACTGGATGCTGTTGGCCGTGAGGCCTTCGCGCAGCGCCTTGATGATCGGGATGCCGCCGGCCACCGCGGCCTCGAAGGCCACCATCACGCCCTTGGCATGCGCGGCCGCGAAGATCTCGGTGCCGTGCACCGCGAGCAGCGCCTTGTTGGCCGTGACCACGTGCTTGCCGGCCGCGATGGCCTCAAGAACGAGCTGCTTGGCGATGCCGTAGCCGCCGATCAGCTCGATCACGATGTCGATGTCGGGATTGGCGATGACCTCGCGCGCGTCGCCGACCACCTTGACGCCGTCGCCGACCACTTCGCGGGCGCGCGCGGTGTCGAGGTCGGCCACCATGGTGATCTCGATGCCGCGGCCGGCGCGGCGCTTGATTTCCTCCTGGTTGCGCTGGAGCACCTTGAAGGTGCCGCTGCCGACCGTGCCTGCGCCGAGCAGGCCTACTTGGATGGGTTTCATGGGGAGAGTCGCGTTCATGGTTTGGATGGGGTGGTGGACGGCGCGGCGCTCACGACGCGGCTGACGTAGCGCGGCAGCGACCAGGCGCCGCCGGCGAAACCGCGGCACATCTGGTCGCTCTCGGCGGCCGTGCGCACGAAGCCCTGGCCGTCGAAATGCCAGGTCTCGCTGGACCAGCAGTCGCCGATGCCGCGGCCCTTGAAGCTGGAGGTGATGCTGGCGTCCTTGTCGTCGTACTCGCCGTTGGCCTCGAGCGCGACCGGCGCATAGGGCGGCTTGTCGTTGGCGAGCCATTGCAGGCTGGAGTAGTTGTAGGCACCCATGCCGCAACCCAGCGACAGCAGCACCCTGGTGCCGGTGAGGCGATGCACCTCGAGCGACTTCGGGTCGACCTTCTCGCTGTTGTTGCAGTACTCGATGGCCTTCTTGAGGTCGAGCGAGGGGAAGATGCGCGCGGCCAGGGCGTCGTCGCCGGGCTTCGGCTTCGCGGGCTGGACCGCGCGCACGACGGGCGCGGGCACGGCCGCCGGCACCGTCGATTCGGCCTTGCCGCCGGGGCGCACCAGCGCGCCGGGAGTGTCGATGCGGCCCTGGGCCTCGTCCATCTTGAGCAGTACGGCGTTCAGGCCCGAGAGCGAGAGCTGCCATTCGCGGCCGCCGCCGGCCGTGAGCTTGGCGCTGTCGACCTTGAGCAGCTCGGGCAGCACGGCGCGGATCTGGGCGGCATCGAGGCTCAGGGCATCGTTCTTCAGGCCCGGCACCACGGCCTTGCCGACCGTCAGGCGCAACGGGCCCTTGACGTCCTCGGTGCCGATCTGCAGGTCGATCTCGAGCGCGGTGCCCGGCCCGGCGGCACGCGTGATGCGCATCGAGACCGGCTCGTTGGCGCCGGTTTCGGACTGGTAGCCAGCCGCGCGGCAGGTGCGCGTGTTGTCGCAGGCCAGTTCCCAGTCGTTGTGCGTGAAGGACACCGGCGCCTTGGCGGCCGGCCCGGCGGCCGAGGCGGACAACGCGGCGAGCGACAGGGCCGCGGCGGCGCAGGCGGCTTTCATGACTCCGTCTTGCGGCGCAGGCGGTACTGCTCCAGGAACTTCGCGATGCGGTTGATGGCTTCGCGCAGGTCGTCCTCGTGGGGCAGGAACACGATCCGGAAGTGGTCGGGCGTGGCCCAGTTGAAGCCGGTGCCCTGCACCAGCATCACGCGGGTTTCCTTCAGCAACTCGAGGAAGAACTGGCGATCGTCCTCGATCGGGTAGACCTTCGGGTCGAGCTTCGGGAACATGTAGAGCGCGGCGCTGGGCTTGACGCAGCTCACGCCGGGGATCGCGGTGATCAGCTCGTAGGCCAGGTCGCGCTGGCGGCGCAGCCGGCCGCCCTCGCCCACCAGCTCGTTGATGCTCTGGTAGCCGCCGAGCGCGGTCTGGATCGCCCACTGGCCGGGCACGTTGGCGCACAGCCGCATGTTCGAGAGCATGTTCAGGCCCTCGATGTAGTCGCGCGCGGCGCGCTTGTCGCCCGACACCACGAGCCAGCCGGCGCGGTAGCCGCAGGAGCGGTAGCTCTTGGACAGCGAATTGAAGGTCAGCGTGAGCACGTCGCTCGACAAGCTGGCGATCGCCGTGTGCTTCACATCGTCGTAGAGCACCTTGTCGTAGACCTCGTCGGCGAAGATCACGAGGCCGTGTTCGCGCGCGATCTCGACGATGCTCTTGAGCAGCGCGTCGGAATAGAGCGCGCCGGTCGGGTTGTTCGGGTTGATGACCACGATGCCCTTGGTGCGCGGCGTGATCTTGGCGCGGATGTCCGCCAGGTTGGGCATCCAGCCGTTGTCCTCGTCGCACAGGTAGTGCACCGGCGTGCCGCCCGACAGGCTCGTGGAGGCGGTCCACAGCGGATAGTCGGGGGCCGGCAGCAGCAGCTCGTCGCCATCGTTGAGCAGCGCATTGGTGGACATGGCGATCAGCTCGCTGGCGCCGTTGCCCAGGTAGATGTCGTCGAGGGTCACGCCCGCGATGCCCTGCTTCTGCGTCTCGTGCATCACCGCCTTGCGCGCGGCGAAGACGCCCTTGCTGTCCGAGTAACCGGCCGAGGTGGGCAGGTTGCGGATCATGTCCTGCTGGATTTCCTCGGGCGCATCGAAGCCGAACACGGCGAGATTGCCGATGTTGAGCTTGATGATCTTCTGGCCGTCCTCCTCCATCTGCTTCGCCGCGTCCATGATCGGACCGCGAATGTCATAGAGCACGTTGGCCAGCTTGGCCGATTTCCTGAGCTGCTTCAAAGGGCCCTCCCGGGCGCGGTTCATGCAAGAAAGTGTGAAGACTGCGTGGATCGCCGCGCGGCCCGCAAAGGCCCTGGCGAGCCTCGTGTCACTAGGGAAAACCTATAATTTGACCACAGTTCCCAGTGCCCCGATGAAGCTCCAGCCCGACAAATCCGACACCCAGACCCTCACCGCGCACGGCCCGGGCTGGGTCGCCATCAACAACGAAAAGGTCGAGGGCAGCGTGGTCGTCGGCTCGCGCGGCGAGCGCTTCGAATGGAACTGCAGCCGCTTCGAGGACCTGGGTCCCGAGCACTTCGCCCAATTGGCCGCGCTGGGCGCCGAACTGGTCATTTTCGGCAGCGGCGCGCGCATCCGCTTCCCGCAGCCCGCGTGGCTCAAACCCCTGATGGCCCAGCGCACCGGCGTGGAGACCATGGACACCCCCGCGGCCTGCCGCACCTACAACATCCTGGCCGGCGAAGGCCGGCACGTGGTCGCGGCCCTGCTGGTCGAGCGGCCCCAGGGTGGCTGAGAGAGGGGTTTTCGGGGTAAAATCTCGGGTTGCGAACCGCCTGGCGCGCTCCTTTTGGGAGCCACCGGGCACCCAGAGTTAGCAACGACCAATCTTCCATCAACCGAGGACCCGAGATTTTGGCGAGCGGCACCGAAAGGCGCTTCAGCTCGACACAGGCAGGCTCGGGCAGTGGAAACAAACGGAGAAAACAAGTTTCATGGCGATCGTTGTCAACAAACCCATTCCCGAATTCGACGCCAACGCCACCGGTGGCCTCAAGGTTTCGAATACTTCGCACCTCGGCCATGTCCTGGTCCTGTATTTTTACCCGAAAGATAACACTCCGGGGTGCACGACCGAAGCCATGCAATTCCGCGATCGCTACAAGGACTTCGAAAAAGCCGGCGCCACTGTGTTCGGCGTCTCGCGCGACAACATGAAGTCGCACGACGAATTCAAGGCCAAGCTCGAGCTGCCGTTCGAACTGATCGCCGACACGGAAGAGAAGATGTGCCACATGTTCGGCGTGGTCAAGAACAAGATCATGTACGGCAAGAAGGTCAAGGGCATCGAGCGCAGCACCTTCCTGATCGGCGCCGACGGCATCCTGAAGGCCGAATGGCGCGGCCTCAAGGTGCCGGGCCACGTCGATGAAGTCCTCAAGGCCGTCAAGACCCTGAAGAAGCCGGCCTGAGCCACCGAGTCCGCCCGGTCGAAGGTTTCACCCACGTGTCAGGCGTGCGCAATTGCGCTTTCGCGTGGGGAATGTCCAACGAACGGCGTAAAGTGGTCCTGACGCCCCTGAGGCGGTGTGCATAATGGCCGCATGCTGTTGAGCTCCACGACCGCATCCTCCGAACAAAGCCGCCTGGGTCTTCAGGCGGCTTTTTCGTTTTCTGGTTCCCACCTTTTTGCGAGCGACCTGACACATGCCATTGCCCCCCGCCCCCACGAAACGTGCCGCACTGCTTTCTCCGGACGCGATTGACGCGCCCGCCCGTTCTTCGCACAGGGGGTCCCGCCGGTCCGGCGATGCACGCGCCGACACCGAGGCGCCGAGCGGACCGCAAGCGCTGGAACTGTTCGACCGGCATTCGGCCGAAGTCCCCGGCGGCGGCCTCGAAGCCCCGCCGGCACCGGCCGCCCGCCCCCGCCGCAAGCCCCGCTCGGCACCCGCGCCCACCCCGGCGCCACAGCAGCAACAGGCCCTGACCCGTTCGGCGCCGGCCGAAGCCCCGCGTGCCGAGGCGCCCGCGCCGCAGCCGGCACCGAAGCCCAAGCGCAGCCGCTCGAGCGGCCCCGCCAAGCTCTTCGTGCTCGACACCAACGTGCTGCTGCACGATCCGATGTGCCTGTTCCGCTTCGAGGAACACGACATCTACCTGCCGATGATCGTGCTCGAGGAGCTCGACGGCCACAAGAAGGGCACGACCGAGGTCGCGCGCAATGGCCGCCAGACCAGCCGCACGCTCGATGCCCTGGCCGCCGCGCAGGACGCCGACATCGCCAAGGGCCTGAAGCTCGACACCACCGGCCATCGCGAGGCCGGCGGCAAGCTGTTCTTCCAGACCGAGCCGCTCGACTACGCGCTGCCGCTGAGCCTGCCGCAGGGCAAGGCCGACAACCAGATCCTCGGCGTGGTGCATGCGCTGCGCGACCTCTACGCCAAGGAAGCGCCCGACCACGCCAGGCGCGAGGTGGTGCTGGTGTCGAAGGACATCAACATGCGCGTCAAGGCGCGCGCGTTGGGCCTGGACGCCGAGGACTACCAGAACGACAAGACGCTGGAAGACGGCGACCTGCTCTATTCGGGCTCGCTCGCCCTGCCGCCCGACTTCTGGACCCGCCAGAGCAAGACGGTGGAGAGCTGGCAGAGCGGCAGCAGCACCTTCTACCGCATCAGCGGTCCGATCGTGCCCAACCTCTACATCAACCAGTTCGTGTTCTTCGAGGCGCCTGGCGAGCCGAGCATGTATGCGCGCGTCACCGAGATCCGCGAGAAGACCGCGGTGCTCAAGACGCTCAAGGACTACAGCTCGGGCAAGAACGCGGTGTGGGGCGTGAACACGCGCAACCGCGAGCAGAACTTCGCGATGAACCTGCTGATGGACCCGGAGATCGACTTCGTCACGCTGACCGGCACGGCCGGCACCGGCAAGACGCTGATGGCGCTGGCCTCGGGCCTCACGCAGGTGCTCGACGACCGCCGCTACACCGAGATCATCATGACCCGCGCCACCGTGAGCGTCGGTGAAGACATCGGCTTCCTGCCCGGCACCGAGGAAGAGAAGATGGGCCCCTGGATGGGCGCGCTCGACGACAACCTCGAGTTCCTCGCCAAGGGCGACGGCGGTGGTGCTGGCGAATGGGGGCGCGCCGCCACCAACGAGCTGATCCGCAGCCGCATCAAGGTCAAGAGCATGAACTTCATGCGCGGGCGCACCTTCCTCAACAAGTACGTGATCATCGACGAGGCGCAGAACCTCACGCCCAAGCAGATGAAGACGCTGATCACGCGCGCGGGTCCGGGCACCAAGATCATCTGCATGGGCAACCTCGCGCAGATCGACACGCCCTACCTCACCGAAGGCTCCTCGGGCCTGACCTTCGCGGTCGACAAGTTCAAGGGCTGGCCGCACGGCGGGCACATCACGCTGGCGCGCGGCGAACGCTCGCGACTGGCCGATTTCGCGAGCGACGTGCTCTAAGACACCGCCTCGTCGGCCCCAAGCCCGCGCCCGCTCCCCGGAGCAGCGCGGGCTTTTCTTCGTCCCGCGATGACAGGCTCCTGACAAGACGTTGTCAGGAGCCGGTCCGCACCATCGAGGCTCTTCATCACCAACGAAAGAGAGCCCTTCATGTCCAAGACCATCAGCTGGTTCGAGATCCCCGTCGCCGACCTGGACCGTGCCCAGGCCTTCTACGAAACCGTGCTCGGCCGCAAGCTGCGCCGCGAGACCCTCGGCGGCGACCCGCTGGCGGTGTTCCCCTACGACGATCCCGCGACCGGCGGCGCCCTGCAAGCCGGCGCAAAGGGGGCGGCGAAGGCGGGCACCGGCATCCGCATCTACCTCGACTGCGCACCCAGCATCGACGCCGTGCTGTCGCGCATCGAGGCGGCCGGCGGGCAGATCGTGGCGCCCAAGTCGGCGCTGCCGCCCGGCATGGGCTTCATTGCCCATCTGCGCGACACCGAAGGCAACGAAGTCGGCCTGCACGCCCTCGCCTGAAGCGCCATGCCGCAGCGCAACTGGATTGCAGTCGCGAGCGCCGAGCATGCCCGGCGCGGGCGCGACCACCGACCGCAGGGCTTCATGCAGACCTGCCACGGCAAACCGGGCCCGCTCCGGCGGGTCGCCGCGGGCGACCGCGTGGCCTACTATTCGCCGGCCACGGTGTTCGGCGGCACCGACAGGCTGCAGAGCTTCGTGTCGATCGGCATCGTGCAGCCTGGCGAGGTCTACGAATTCGACATGGGCGGCGGCTTCGTGCCCTGGCGCCGCGACGTGCGCTATGCCGTCGCGCACGAGACACCGATCGCACCGATGATCGAGCGCCTCGCCTTCATCGAGAACCCGAAGCAATGGGGCTACAAGTTCCGCTTCGGCCTGTTCGACATCGGCGATGCCGACATGGCCTTGATCGCGCGCTGCATGAAGGCCGACCTGAAGACACTGGCGCTTTGAACCACACGACCCGAACACCTCCGCAGGAGAAGACCCCCATGGAACCCGTGCGACTACATCACGACGCCTTCGCGGTCGCAGGCCTCACGGTCCGCACCACCAACCGCGAAGAGAACGACCCCGCGACCGCCCGCATCGGCGCACTGTGGGGGCGCTTCTTCGGCGAGCAGACCTACGAAGCCACGCCGCATCGCACGGGCGACACGCGCATCTTCGGCGTCTATGCCGCCTATGAATCCGATGCCCATGGCCCCTTCGACGTGACGGTGGGCGTGGCCGTCTCGGGCGGCGCGGACAGCGTGGCCATCGAGGCCGGCGACTACCTGGTCTTCGACGGCCAGGGCGAGATGCCGCAGATGGTGATCGCCACCTGGCAGCGCATCTGGCAGTATTTCGAGGCGCACCCGGACATCGCGCGCCGCTACCGCAGCGATTTCGAAGCCTACGACGGGCCGGACAAGGTGGCGATCCACATCGGAGTTTCATGAGCCCCCCGAAGCGCTGGCGCGACCGACTGGCCAGCTACCCTCACCTGCCGAGCGTCAAGCCGATCCCCGACGCGCTGCGCGCGCGGCGCGGCGAAGGCACCATCGCCACGCCTTCGCCGGCCGAGGTCGAGGCGGCGATGCGCGATGTGCCCGAAGGGCGGCTCGCCACGGTCTTCGGCATCGGCGAGGACATCGCGGCGCGGCACCAGGCCAGCATCGGCTGCACCGTGACCACGGCGATCTTCGCGCGCATGGTGGCCCACGCGGTGGAGGAATCGGCCGGCAGCAAGGGGACGGCGCGCGATGCCGCCGTGCCCTGGTGGCGCACGCTCAAGAGCGGCGGCGAACTCAATGCGAACTACCCCGGCGGCATCGAGGCGCAGATGTCCCGGCTCGAGGCCGAGGGCCACACCGTGGTGCAGCGCGGCAAGCGCTACTTCGTCGAAGACTTCGCGAAGAAGCTGGCGGGAACGCGCTGATGCGCCGCGCCGATCGCCTGTTCCAGATCGTCCAGCTGATCCGCGGCCGGCGCCTGACCACGGCCGCCTTCCTGGCCGAGCGGCTCGAGGTCTCGGAGCGCACGGTCTATCGCGACATCGCCGACCTGCAGCACCAGGGCGTGCCGATCGAGGGCGAGGCCGGCGTGGGCTACCGGCTCGGCGCGGGTTTCGAACTGCCGCCGCTGATGTTCACCCAGGACGAGGCCTCGGCGCTGGTGGCCGCGGCCCGGCTCGCGCAGAGCTGGGTCGACCCGGCGATGGCGCGCGACATCGAGACCGGGCTGGGCAAGATCCTCTCGGTGCTGCCGCCTTCGGCACGCGTGTCGGCCGAGGCGCTCGCGCTCTACGCGCCCGCGCTGGGCCTGAGCGACCTGCTGCGCGAACGCCTGCAGACGCTGCGCGAAGCGGTGCAGTCGCACCACAAGCTGCACCTGGTCTACCGCGACGTGGCGGGCGAGCCCAGCGAGCGCACGGTGCGGCCGCTGGGCTGCTTCTACTGGGGCAAGGTCTGGACGCTGTCGACCTGGTGCGAGCTGCGCGAGGACTTCCGCGGCTTTCGCATCGACCGCATCGACGCGGTCGAAGTGCTGGCCGAGCGCTTTCGCGACGAGCCCGGCAAGACGATGGCCGACATGCTGCGCCAGGTGAAGACCGAGGCCGCCGAGGCGAAGCGGCTGCAGAAGAGCTGGCCCGAGGGCGTTCCGACCGCGCCCGATGCGGGCGTCGCGCTCGCGCGCTCCACCGAGCCGCGCTGAAGGCGCGAGAACTCAGAAGGCGTGAAGGAACCGTCGCGAGCGCCCCGAGGTCGCGTCGAGGACTGGAGCCGTACTCACGTACGGCGAGACCGCAGATGCGAGATCGGGGCGCGCAGCAGGTTCATTCACGCCTTCTCAGAAGTCGTCGCTGCCCATCGCCATGTTCTCGAACTTGGTGAGGGGCTTCAGGAAGGCCAGCTTGACGGTGCCCGTCGGGCCGTTCCGGTGCTTGCTGATGATCACCTCGGCCACGCCCGGCTCCTTCGACTCCTTGTTGTAGTAGTCGTCGCGGTAGATGAACATGATGATGTCCGCGTCCTGCTCGATGGCGCCCGATTCGCGCAGGTCGCTCATCATGGGGCGCTTGTCGGTGCGGCTCTCGACGCCGCGGCTGAGCTGCGACAGCGCGATCACCGGGCACTTGAGTTCCTTGGCCAGCATCTTCAGGCCGCGCGAAATTTCGCCCACGGCCGTGGCGCGGTTCTCGTCGCCCGACATGCTGGTCGACATCAGCTGCAGGTAGTCGACCACGATCAGGCCGAGGCGGCCGTACTGGCGTGCCAGCCGGCGCGCATTGGCGCGCAGTTCGCTGGTCGACAGGCCCGGGGTCTCGTCGATGTGCAGCGACACGGTGCGCAGCTTCTCGATGGCCTCGGTCAGGCGCGGCCATTCCTCGTCGGTGAGCTTGCCGGTGCGCAGGTGGCCCTGGTCGATGCGGCCGATCGAGCCGACGATACGCACCGCGAGCTGGGAGGCACCCATTTCCATCGAGAACACCGCCACCGGCAGCCCCTCGTTGAGCGCCACGTGCTCGGCGATGTTGATCGCCAGCGAGGTCTTCCCCATCGACGGACGGGCGGCCAGCACGATCATGTCGCCGGGCTGCAGGCCCGAGGTCATCTTGTCGAACTCGTAGAAGCCGGTGCGAACGCCCGTGATGTCGTTCGGGTTGTCGGCCATCTCGGTCACGCGGTCCAGCAGCTCGACCACCAGGGCATCCATGCTCTGGAAGCCCTGCTTCATCCGCGTGCCTTCCTCGCCGATGTTGAAGATCTTCTGCTCGGCCTCGTCGAGGATCTTGTCGACCGTCTTGCCCTGCGGGTTGAAGGCGTTGGTCGCGATCTCGTCGCTGGCCGAGACCAGCTTGCGCAGGATCGAGCGCTCGCGAACGATCTCGGCGTAGCGGCGGATGTTGCTCGCGCTCGGCACGTACTGCGCGAGCGAGTTCAGGTAGACCAGCCCGCCGCTCTCGTCGGCCTTGCCGAGCGTCTGCAGCTGCTCGTAGACCGTGATCACGTCGGCGGGCTTGCTGCCGTTGATCAGGCCGCCGATGGCGGCAAAGATCAGCTTGTGCTCATGGCGGTAGAAGTCGCCGTCGACCAGCAGGTCGCCCATGCGGTCCCAGGCCGTGTTGTCGAGCAGCAAGCCGCCCAGCACGCTCGATTCGGCCTCGATCGAGTGCGGCGGAATACGCAGCTGCGCGACCTGGCGGTCGGAGGGATCGTTGTCGGCGTAGGAGAAGACGGCGGCCATGGGCTTCCTTGCAACCCTCCATGCTAGCCCGCGCACCCCGCGGCGTCACGTGGACAAGGTTGTGAATAACAGGTGAACTTCCGGTGCAGCGGGCGGGACAACTTCCGCCGGCGGGCACAAAAAACAAAAGCCGCCCGAAGGCGGCTTCTGGCAGCGCATCTAGGACGCGCCGGAACGATCAGGCGGTTTCGCCGTAGACCGTCACGTTGATGTCGACCACCACGTCGGTGTGCAGCGAGACGCTGACGGTGGTGTCGCCGACGGTCTTGATCGGGCCGTTCGGCAGGCGAACTTGCGACTTCGCGACCTTGTAGCCTTGCTTGCCCAGCTCTTCAGCGATGTCGCTGTTGGTGACCGAGCCGAACAGGCGGCCGTCGACGCCAGCCTTCTGCGTCAGCTTGACGGTCGTGCCGCCGAGCTTTTCGCCCTGGGCTTGCGACTCGGCCAGCTTGGCAGCGGCTGCCTTTTCGAGTTCGGCGCGCTTGGCTTCGAACTCGGCCTTGTTGGCGGCGGTGGCGCGGCGGGCGCGGCCCGACGGGATCAGGAAGTTGCGGGCGTAACCGTCCTTGACCTTGACGATTTCACCGAGGGTGCCGAGGTTGACGACCTTGTCCAGAAGAATGACTTGCATGCTGTGTCTCCTTCTTAGACGCGGTGCTGGTCGCTGTACGGGACCATGGCGAGGAAGCGGGCGCGCTTGATCGCGGTGTTGAGCTGACGCTGGTAGATCGCGCGGGTGCCGGTCAGGCGGGCCGGGATGATCTTGCCGTTTTCGCTGATGAAGTCACGCAGCGTGTCGATGTCCTTGTAGTCGATTTCCTCGACGCCAGCGACGGTGAAGCGGCAGAAACGCTTGCGCTTGAACAGCAGCGACTGGGTGTTGCGCTTCGGGCGCTTGTCTTTGTTGAATTTCTTGAACGTGGCCATTGTGGGACCTCTTGTCGAAAATTAATCTTGCTGAAAATCCTGGATGTGCAGGACCGGAAGCTTGCCGTTGGCCGGTGTCGAGAGGAACCCCTGGAATCGCCAGAGACTTCCCATCGACTGCTTTGCGAGCCGCTCGGCGATGGCGCCGAACGCAACGGCCTTGAGGGCCGTCTTCACCTGCCTGGACTGTCCCGCCACCTGAAGGGTCGACTCGTGTTCGAGCTTCAGGTCGATGGCGGGCAAACCGGCCGGGGTGAATCGCAAGGCACCGAGTTCGGCAACATGGGCGGACAGCAGAAGCTGGTTGACCCCGGTTGCCGCAGCGGCAGCACTCACGCCGACATCAGTTGTTGTTGTTGGCGGCGGCGTATTCGGCCTGTTGAGCCTTGCGGGCTTCTTCGCGCTCGACCGTCTTCATCATCGACGAAGGACCGGTGTCGGCCTTCTTCTTCTGAACGGTCAGGTGGCGCAGCACGGCGTCGTTGAACTTGAAGGCGTGTTCCAGTTCGCTCATCACGGCCTGTTCGGCTTCGATGTTGACGCACAGGTAGTGCGCCTTGTTGAGCTTGTTGATCTGGTAAGCCAGTTGACGACGGCCCCAGTCCTCGACGCGGTGGATCTTGCCGCCGCCGGTCGTGATCAGGCCCTTGTAACGCTCCAGCATGGCCGGAACTTGCTCGCTTTGATCCGGGTGGATCAGCAGAATGATTTCGTAGTGACGCATGGCACTCCTTGTGGGTTTCTTCTTCCGCTTTTTGCCCGGAAGAAGGGGTTGAAGCCACCCGCAGCGTCGGCGCAGTGTGGCAAGGCAAAGCCGGCTATTGTAGCCATATCTTTGGCGAAACGCCAAATCGGGCGCTCGAGCGGCCCGGATGACCGCCCAGATTCAGTCGTAGAGCGCCCGGTCCAGCGGCTCGGCCTTCTCGGGCCCGACCGCCGCGCGGATCTTCGGCGCCAGCGCCACGAGGTCCTCGTAGCCCCCTGCCCCCTCCACCTGCAGGTTGAGCCGCACGCCCTTGAGCCCGAGGCTGGCCGTGAGCCGCGTGGCGATGGGATAGGCGTCCGTGTAGCGCTGCTGGCTGCTGCGGCCGGAACCGGCCTTGGGCGCGCCCTCGGCGGAGCTCGCGGGCGTTTCCGCGACGGCGCCGCCCAGCGGGCTCAGCAGGCCCAGCGCGACCATCTGGTCGATGTCCTCGCGCGCGATGCCCGCGCCGGCCGCGATCACGTCGTCGACCGAACGCTTGCCGTCGAACAAGATGAAGGCGGTGCGCTGCCGCGGCGACAGCGGGACCGAGCGGTCCTTGAGGACCTGCTGGCCGGTCTCCGTCTTGACAAGAATCATGCGTGTCTCCCGACGGTGCTGTGACCGACGCCCGCTGCGCGCGGGATCGCCGCGCGCCACGGAAGGAAGGCCGGTGCGCGCCGCTTCGTGATGAATTTCACGAGTCTGACACCGGAAACGCCATTCCCGAAGATGGGCACCCGCCTGACACGGGAATCCCCCGATGGGGATTCCCGCAGGTCGGTCGCCGGCTCAGCGCTTGGCGAGCTGCTGCCAGGTGTCGATCACGCTGTCGGGATTGAGCGAGATCGACTCGATGCCCTGCTCCGCCAGCCACAGCGCGAAGTCGGGATGGTCCGACGGGCCCTGGCCGCAGATGCCGACGTACTTGCCCTTGTCCTTGCAGGCCTTGATGGCGCGGCTCAGCATGGCTTTCACGGCCGGGTCGCGCTCGTCGAAGTCGGCCGCCAGCAGCTCGAGGCCCGAGTCGCGGTCCAGGCCCAGCGTGAGCTGGGTCAGGTCGTTCGAGCCGATCGAGAAGCCGTCGAAGTACTCGAGGAACTCGTCGGCCAGGATGGCGTTGCTCGGCACCTCGCACATCATGATCAGCTTGAGATCGTTGTCGCCGCGCTTCAGGCCGTACTTGGCCAGCAGGCCGGTCACGCGCTCGGCCTGGCCCAGCGTGCGCACGAAGGGCACCATGATCTGCACGTTGGTCAGGCCCATGTCGTTGCGCACGCGCTTGAGCGCCTCGCATTCCATGGCGAAGGCCTGGCCGAAGTCCTCGCTGAGGTAGCGCGCCGCGCCGCGGAAGCCCAGCATCGGGTTCTCTTCCTCGGGCTCGTAGCGGCTGCCGCCGATCAGCTTGCGGTACTCGTTCGACTTGAAGTCCGACAGGCGCACGATCACCTTCTTGGGCCAGAAGGCCGCGGCGATGGTGGCGATGCCCTCGGCCACCTTGTCGACGTAGAAGGCGCGCGGCGAGGCATGGCCGCGGGCCACCGACTCGACGGCCTTCTTGAGGTCGTTGTCGACGTTCGGGTAGTCGAGGATCGCCTTCGGGTGCACGCCGATGTTGTTGTTGATGATGAACTCGAGCCGCGCGAGGCCCACGCCGTGGTTGGGCAGTTGCGCGAAGTCGAAGGCCAGCTGCGGGTTGCCGACGTTCATCATCAGCTGGATGTCGATCTCGGGCATCACGCCGCGCTGGACCTCGGTGACCTCGGTCTCGAGCAGGCCGTCGTAGATGTAGCCGGTGTCGCCCTCGGCGCAGCTCACGGTGACCAGGGTGCCGTCCTTCAGCAGGTCGGTGGCGTCGCCGCAGCCGACCACGGCCGGGATGCCCAGTTCGCGCGCGATGATGGCCGCGTGGCAGGTGCGCCCGCCGCGGTTGGTGACGATGGCCGCGGCGCGCTTCATCACCGGCTCCCAGTTCGGGTCGGTCATGTCGGTGACCAGCACGTCGCCGGCCTGCACCTTGTCCATTTCGCTGATGCTGTGGACCAGCCGAACCGGGCCGGTGCCGATCTTCTGGCCGATCGCGCGGCCCTCGGCCAGCACGGCGCCGCGGCCCAGCAGCTTGAAGCGCTGCTCGGCCTTGCCCTGCTGCTGGCTCTTCACGGTCTCGGGACGCGCCTGCAGGATGTAGATCTGGCCGTCGGTGCCGTCCTTGCCCCACTCGATGTCCATCGGACGGCCGTAGTGCTGCTCGATCACCAGCGCATACCTGGCGAGCTGCTCGACCTCGTCGTCGGTCAGCGAATAGCGGTTGCGCTGCTCGGCCTTCACGTCGGTGGTCTTGACCAGCTTGCCGGAGGCCTTCTTCTCCTCGGGCGTGGCGAACTCCATCTGGATCAGCTTGGAGCCCAGGTTGCGGCGGATCACCGCGCGCTTGCCGGCGTTGAGCGTGGGCTTGTGGACGTAGAACTCGTCGGGGTTCACGGCGCCCTGCACCACGGTTTCGCCCAGGCCGTAGCTCGAGGTGATGAACACCACGTCCTCGAAGCCCGACTCGGTGTCGATGGTGAACATCACGCCGGCCGCGCCGAGGTCGGAGCGCACCATGCGCTGCACGCCGGCCGACAGCGCCACCACGTCGTGGGCGAAGCCCTTGTGCACGCGGTAGCTGATGGCGCGGTCGTTGTAGAGGGAGGCGAACACCTCCTTCATCTTGTGCAGCACGTCCTCGATGCCGACGACGTTCAGGAAGGTTTCCTGCTGGCCGGCGAAGGAGGCGTCGGGCAGGTCCTCGGCGGTGGCCGAGGAACGCACGGCGAACGAGGCCTGCGGATTGCCGGCGCTCAGGGCGGCGAAGGCGTCGCGGATGGCCTTCTCGAGGTCGGCCGGGAACGGCTGGGCCTCGACCATGGCGCGGATCTCGGCGCCGGCGGTGGCCAGCGCGCGCACGTCCTCGGTGTCGAGCGCGGCCAGGCGCTTGCTGATCTTGTCGGCCAGGCCATCGTGGGCCAGGAACTGGCGGAAGCCATGGGCGGTGGTCGCGAAGCCCGTAGGCACGCGCACGCCCTGGGGCAGTTGCGAGATCATCTCGCCGAGGCTGGCGTTCTTGCCGCCAACCGCCTCGACGTCGGTCATTCTCAGGTTTTCAAACGGTACGACCAGGGCGGTCGCGTCGAAAAGTGCAGACATGGGAAAGCTCCAGAAGTTGAAACCTGCTGCATTCCATGCGGACGGCGCGGCACGATCGTTGTCGTTGCTTTGGGTGCGGACGCGGTGGGCATGGAAGGAAAGATACGGTGGGTGCCGAGGGGCGGAATCCCGATAATGGGGCGGATTGTAGGCGCGCCGGGGCCGCGCGCGTCGCAGGACAACACCGCCAGACCATGCACACACGAACTGTCTTCTTCGTTTCCGACGGCACGGGCATCACGGCCGAGACTTTCGGCAACGCCGTGCTCGCCCAGTTCGAGATGAAACCGCGCCACGTGCGGCTGCCCTTCACCGACACGGTCGACAAGGCCCACCAGGCGGTGCGACAGATCAACCACACGGCCGAACTCGAGGGCGTGCGCCCGATCGTCTTCACCACGCTGGCCAACATGGACGTGCTGGAAGTGATCGAAACCGGCTGCAAGGGCATGCTGCTGGACATGTTCGGCACCTTCGTGCGCCCGCTCGAGATCGAGCTGGCGATGAAGTCCAACCACCGCATCGGCCGCTTCAGCGACGTCAGCAAGAGCAAGGAATACAACGACCGCATCGCCGCGATCGACTTCAGCCTGCAGCACGACGACGGCCAGAGCAACCGCGACCTGCAGGGCGCCGACGTCATCCTGGTGGGCGTGAGCCGCAGCGGCAAGACGCCCACCTCGCTCTACCTGGCGATGCAGCATGGCCTGAAGGCGGCCAACTACCCGCTGATTCCGGAAGACTTCGACCGCCGCCAGCTGCCGCCGGCGCTGATGCCGCACCGCAAGAAGATCTTCGGCCTGACCATCCAGCCCGAGCGGCTCAGCGAGATCCGCAACGAGCGCCGGCCGAATTCGCGCTACGCCAGCATCGAGAACTGCCGCCACGAGGTCAGCGAGGCCGAGGCCATGATGCGGCGCGCCGGCATCCGCTGGCTCTCGACCACCACCAAGTCGATCGAGGAGATCGCGACCACGATCCTGCAGGAGCTGCGGCCGGAGCGGCTGACCTACTGACCTACTGACCTACTGACCTACTGACCGGCTGACCGCCCGTCCGCGGTCCTAGCCGAACAGGTACTGCACCGTCCCGTCCGCGCCGACCACGCTCTGGCACGGCATGCGCCAGACCGCCTCGATCAGCGCGGGCGCCAGCACTTCGCCGGTCGGGCCCTGGCACAACCCCCCAGGGATATCGGGCACGCCCAGCACCACCACCTCGTCGGCATAGCGCCGCGCCAGGTTCAGGTCGTGCAGCACCACCACAACGCCGACGCCCTGCCCGGCCCAGCCGCGCAGCAGCCGCATCGCGGCATGCTGGTGGGCCAGGTCGAGCGCGGCCGTCGGCTCGTCGAGCAGCAGCCAGCGCGCGGCTCCGTCGGCGCGCGGATGCCACAGCTGCGCCAGCACCCGCGCCATGTGCACGCGCGCCTTCTCGCCGCCCGACAGCGTGTTGAGGACGCGCGGCGCGAGCGCCGACACGTCCGTCAGCGCCATCGCCGCGGCGACGATCGCGTCCTCGTCGGGCGCGGGCGCCAGCCGGTGCGGATAGCGGCCCAGCGCGACCACGTCGCGCGCGCTGAAGTCGAAGGCCACCGCGCTTTCCTGCGGCATCAGCGCGCGCCGCAGCGCGAGCGCCGGCATGCCGTGGGCGCGCAGCGGCCGGCCGTCGAGCAGCACCCGGCCCGCCGTGGGCTCGCGCTGTCCCGACAGCACCGACAGCAGGGTCGACTTGCCCGCGCCATTGGGACCGAGGATCGCCGTCACCCGCCCCGGCGCCAGTTGCACCGTGGCCCGCGAGAGCAGCGCCTTGGCGCCGATGCGCACCTCGGCATCCTCGCAGTGCAGCCCCTGGTTCAGGTCCGGCGCCTTCATATGCGCCCCCGGAAATGCCGCAGCATCAGCAGGAACATCGGCACGCCGATGAAGGCCGTGAGCACGCCCAGCGGCAGCTCGGCCGGCGCCATCGCGGTGCGCGCCACCGTGTCGGCCACCAGCACCAGCGCAGCGCCCAGCAGCGCCGAGGCGGGCAACACCACGCGGTGGTCGGGCCCGGCCACCATGCGCACCCAGTGCGGCGCGATCAGGCCGATGAAGCCGATGATCCCGGTGGTGGCCGTCACGGCGCCCACCGCCACCGCCGTGACGACGATGGCGCGCCGCTTGATGCGCTCCACGTCCACGCCCAGCAGCGCCGCCTGCGATTCGCCGAGCGCGATGGCGTTGAGCGGCGCGGCCAGCGAGGCCGCCGCCACGCAGGACAGCAGCACCGCCACGCCGACCAGGATCACCGCGCTCCAGCGCGCGCCGCCCAGGCTGCCGAGCAGCCAGAACTGCAGGCTGCGCAGTTGCTCGTCGGTGGCCATCACGCTGAGGAAGCCGAGCCCCGCGCCCGCCAGCGCATTGACCGCGATGCCCGCGAGCAGCATCAGCGCCATGCGCGTGCCGCCCTCGCTGCGCGACAGCGCGTAGATCAGCAGGGTGACCGAGAGGCCGCCGCCGAAGGCCATCATCACCAGCGTCCAGCTGCCGAGCGTGCGCGGCAGCACCGGCATGAACCAGGCGCCCAGCACGATGGTCACGCCGGCCGCCAGCGCGGCGCCGCTGCTGATGCCCACCAGGCCGGGATCGGCCAGCGGGTTGCGAAACAGCCCCTGCATCAGCGTGCCCGCCATGCCCAGGCCCGCGCCGGCCGCCACGCCGAGCACCAGCCGCGGCAGGCGGATGTTGACGAACACCAGGTATTCGGGCGACCTGTCGGCCGCGGCGCCCTGCCCCAGCGCGCTCAGCACGTTCCAGAGTTGCGGCAGGCTGATCGCGTAGGCGCCCGACACCGCGCCGAGCGCCAGCGCGAAGGCGAGCAGCAGCGCGCAGCCGGCCAGCACGGCCCGCGGCGGGAAGCGCTGGCTCATGCCACCGCGGCCATGAACTTCGGATGCAGCTCGGCGATCGCCGCCGGCATGCGCGGGCCGAAGCCCAGCAACAGCAAGGCGTCGAGCGTGACCAGCGAGCGCTTCCTGAACGCGGGCGTGAGCGCCAGTTCGGGCCGCTGCCAGAAGCGCTCGATGCCGCCATGGGCCTCGATGCTCTGGTCGCTGGTCATGACGATGTCGGGCGCGGCCGTGGCCATGGCCTCGGCCGTCATCGGCCGGTAGCCCTCGAAGCCGCCGAGCGCATTGACGCCGCCCGCATAGCCGATCACCGCGTGCGCGGCGGTCTTCTCGCCCGACACCTGCGGGCTCGCGCTGTGCGAGAGCACGAACAGCACGCGCGGCTTGCGCCCCTGCGCGGCGGCCACGCGCTGCTGCACCTGCGCCCATTCGGCATCGAGCCCGGCCTGCAGCGCGCGCGCCTGCGCCTCGCGGGCCGCGGCGCGCCCCACCACCTGGATCTTGCGCTGCACCTCGCCCCAGCTGTGGTCGGCCTGCACGATCTCGACCTTGACGCCGGCCGAGCGCACCTGGTCGAGCACCACCGGCGGGCCCGACTCGTTGGTGGCGATCACGGCATCGGGCTTGAGCGACAGCAGCCCCTCGGCCGAGAGCTGCCGCATGTAGCCCACCTTGGGCGTGCCGCGCGCCGCGGCCGGATAGAGGCTGGTGGTGTCGGTGCCGACGAGCTGGCCCTCGGCGCCGAGCAGGTACACCACCTCGGTGATGGCGCCGCTCACGGTGATGAGCCGCGGCAGCTTTTTCGCCTCGGGCGACTGGGCGAATAGCGGCAGCGCGGCGGTGCCGAACGAGGCCGCGGCGGCGAGGCGCAGTGCGTCGCGGCGGCGGACGAGGGAGGGGGAGATGCGTTCTTCGGTCATGGAGAAAAAACGTGGGGCAAGGAGAAAAACGTCTGCGCGATCAGGCGGCCGGTGCCGCCGCGGGCAACCGCGCGAGCCCGCGCACCAGCTTGCGCCAGTCCTCACGCTCGGGCACGCCGGGCTTGCGCGCGCCGAAGAACATCGCCATCAGCTCGCCCTCGCCGTCGAAGGCCTCGACCGAGGTCACATGGCCGTCGCTGGTGGGCTTCTCGACGATCCACACGCTCGCGATGCGGTCCTCGCGCAGGTGCAGGTTGAAGCCCGGGTCGAGCACGTTGAGCCAGCGCATCGGCGCGGCGTCGCCACGCGCCGGCATCTCCATCGGCTCGACGCGCACCACCGGCCCCGTGTGGATCTGGATGCAGCCGGGGCTGCCGACGAAGACCATGATCGGCGTGCCGCTGAAGGCCGCTCCCTGCAGCAGGTCGCCCACCGCATGCAGCGCGGCGCGCTGCGTGAACTCGCCCTCGGTGAGCCGGAAGCTCTGCTGGCGCTCGGCATCGAACTTCTTGAGCAGGCCGAAGAATTCGTGCGTGTCCTGCATGCCGCGCCAGGCCTCGGCCAGCGCGGCGGCGTCGATGGCGGCGTCGGCGCGCGGCACGGGCCTGGGCTCGGCCGGCTTGAACGCCACCTGAAGCTCCGGCGCCGCATGCGCATCGATCACCGCCTGCAGCGCGCCACGGTCGGTGGCCTCGCGCACGAAGATCTTGTGCACCGCCAGGCCGTGCGCGTCGAAGAACTGCAGGCTCAGCGAGGACGGCACGCCGGGGTTGGCGGCCGCCTCGTCCACCGCGAAGCCCGCGTGCCAGCGGCTGAAGAACAGCCGCAGGTCGATCGCCTCGCCGAGCGCGAGCCCCATGGCTTCGCCGCCCGAGAGCTTCTCGTAGATGCCGGTCTTCTCGTGCACCGTGGTCTCGTTGCGCGTGAGCGCCAGCAGCGGCCCGCAGGCCTCGAGCGACTGCAGCAGCGCCAGCCACGGCCCGCGCAGCGGCGTGGCGTGCAGGGCCTTGTCGTGCGCGCCCACATGGGCCGCGATCGCGGCGCCCTCGGCAAGCCCCATGGCCGCGGCGGCGTCCTTGTGGCGCATGCCCTTGGCGCGCAGCTCGGCGAAACGGTGGCGGATGTCGTCGGCATTCATCGTTGGTGGTCCTTCCTGGGTTGAATTCGGTGGCTCAGAAGTCGGCCACGAGCGAGACGTTGAAGCTGCGTCCCGGCTGCGTGTAGGCGTCGCGGATCAGCGCGGTGGAGGTCAGGCCGCGCACGTCGCTCCACATCCAGTAGCGCTTGTTCGTGAGGTTCGTGATCGAGGCGTTCAGGCGCAGGTCGCGGTTGATGCGCCATTGGGCGCTCAGGTCCAGCGTGGTCGCCGAGGGCGTGAGGAACTGCACGCCGCCGGTGGTGATCTCGGCGGAATCCACGTCGGAGCGTTTCTTGGCCGCATGGTGCACCGCGTCGAGCCGCACCGACCAGGCCGGCGCCTTGTAGGCCAGGCCGAGGTTGATCTTGCGCGGATCGATGGAGTTCAGCGGCCGGTTGTTGCTGCGGTCGCGCCCGCGCGTCTGGCCCCAGGCGAAGGGCACCGAGAAACCCATGCCGTTGTCGGTGAAGTCGAGCTCGCCCTTGACCTCGAAGCCGCTGATGCGCGCGCGGCCGATGTTGACCGACTGGAAGGTGGCCGGGTTCACTCGCGAGCCGAACACACCGCCGACCTGGCGGTCGTTCTCGATCAGGTCCTTGTAGTTGCCGCTGAAGGCGGCGACGTCGAAGTTCAGCAGGCCGGTGCGCCCGCGCACGCCGAGCTCGACGTTCTGGCTCTTCTCGGGCTTGAGGTTGGGGTTCGGGATCGTGCGGTAGCCCGAGATCGTGTTCTCGAAGAAGTTGTTGACCTGGAACGCGTTGGGCGCCTTGAAGCCCGAGGCGTAGTTGCCGTAGACGCTCCATTGCGGCGTGGCGCGGAACAGCACCCCGAGCTTGGGCGAGACCGCCGAGCCCGAGAGCGAGACCGCCTGTGCGCTGAAGCCGGCCTGGTCGGCGTCGAGCGAGAAGCGGTCGAAGCGGATGCCGGGCGTGATGCTCCAGCGGTCATGGATGAACTCGTCCTGCACATAGAAGGCCGAGGAGGTCTCGCGCGTGTCGGGGAAGCGCTTGAGCGGGTAGCTCTCGCCGGCAGGCGGCACCAGGCCGGTCTGCAGGTTCTCGACGTTGGTGCGCGCGTAGTCGAAGCCGTAGGTGATCTTCTGGGCCCAGTCCCCCGTGCGCACCAGCTTGTCGGCCTGCAGGCCGAACTGCCAGGTGCTCTCGTCGTAGGTGACGTCGCGCGAGCGGTCGGCGGCGCTGAAGCGGTCCTCGAAGATGTACTCGCGCGACTTCGACTTCTGGTAGCTCACCGTGGCCTGCAGGCTGTCGGCCATCACCGAGTCGAGCCGCAGCCGGCCATCGTAGGTGAAGCGGTCGCGCTGCAGGTCGGTGCGGGCGTTGAGGCCGACCACCGAGGTCGAGGCATAGGGCGGCTTCGCGAGGCCCGACAGCAGGTCGTAGCGGCTGGTCTTCTCGATGTGCTCGAAGGTGAAGCCGTGGCGCTGGTCGGCATCGGGCGTGAGGATGACCTTGGCCAGTAGCGCGCCGCTGCGGTCGCGCTGCGGGTTGGGCGTGGTGCGGTCGGCATTGGGCGCGTTGTAGCTGCCGCGGTTCTCGAGTTCGTGCGAGCGGCCGAGGTTGGCCGAGAGCAGCCACTGCAAGGTCTCGCTGGGCTTGCCCGCGAGCGTGACGCCGGCGCGCCGTCCGTTGTCGTCGCCGCTGTAGCCCAGGCTGGCGCTGCCGCCGAAGCTCTTGCCGTCGCGCAGGAACGAGGACGGATCGCGCGTGATGAAGTTGACCAGGCCCGCGAGGCCGTCGGAGCCGTAGAGCGCGGAGGCCGGGCCCTTGAGGATCTCGATGCGCTCGATCAGGCCGATGTCGAAGTAGTCGCGGCCGAAGGCGTTGGCGCTGAAGACGTAGCTGCGCGGCGTGCGAATGCCGTCGGTCAGCAGCAGCACGCGGTTGCCGTCGAGGCCGCGGATGTTGAAGCCGGCGTTGTTGTCGCGGCCGGTGTTGCCCTGGGCGAGCCCGAAGCGCGCCGGCGAGCGCTTGACCGAGACGTTCGGCAGGTCGCGCACCGCGTCGCGGATGTCGTTGATCTGCTTGGACTCGAGGGTCTCGCGGTTGAGCACTTCGACGCTGACCGGCAGCGCGTCCTTCTCCTGTTCGGAGCGCGAGCCGCTGACCACGATCTCGCCGAGCGCGGCGACCTGCTGCGGAGGCGGCTGCTGGGCCCAGGCGGGCGCCGCGGCGCCGAAGCCGCTGGCGATCAGCCAGGGCAGCAGCGCGCGGCGAGCGCGCACGGGTCGGGAAGAGGAAGAGAACGGGCGCTCGAAGCGCGAGGAACGGGTAGAGGTGGCGGCCACGAAAAAGGTCCGGCAAGCGTTGGAATGAACAACGGCTTGCTGGACCTCGGCGCAGCAGAAGCTGCGCGGCTGACCTGGCTGGCGGCGGGAGGCTCGGTTCCCTTTTCTTGGTGTTCTCGCCGCGATGCGCGGCGTGCGAGCCTCTGAAAACTATTTTATGAGAATAATTCTCATCTGACCGCCGATGTACCCACTCAAGCTGGGGCTGAAGTGCGGATCAGGTGATCGAATGCACCGAGTGCCGCCTTCGCGCCGTCGCCAGCCGCGATGATGATCTGCTTGAACGGCACCGTGGTCGCGTCGCCCGCGGCGAACACGCCGGGCACCGAGGTCTGGCCCTTCGCATCCACCACGATCTCGCCGTGCTTCGACAGTTCGATCGTGCCCTTGAGCCAGTCGGTGTTGGGCACCAGGCCGATCTGGATGAACACGCCCTCGAGGTCGACGCGCTTGGCTTCGCCGGTCGCGCGGTCCTTGTAGACCAGGCCGTTGACCTTCTGGTCGCCGGTGATCTCGGTGGTCTGCGCATTGGTGAACACGTCGACGTTCTTCAGGCTGTGCAGCTTGCGCTGCAGCACGGCGTCGGCGCGCAGTTGCGTGTCGAACTCGATCAGCGTGACATGGCCCACGATGCCGGCCAGGTCGATCGCCGCCTCGACGCCCGAGTTGCCGCCGCCGATCACGGCCACGCGCTTGCCCTTGAACAGCGGGCCGTCGCAGTGCGGGCAGTAGGCCACGCCCTTGTTCTTGAACTCGTGCTCGCCGGGCACGTTGATGTTGCGCCAGCGCGCGCCGGTCGAGATGATCACCGACTTGCTCTTGAGCGACGCGCCGCTCTCGAGCTGCACCTCGATCAGGCCCTCGCCCGGAATCAGCGCCTTGGCGCGCTGCAGGTTCATGATGTCGACCTCGTAGTCGCGCACGTGCTCCTCGAGCGCATGGGCGAACTTCGGTCCCTCGGTCTCCTTGATCGAGATGAAGTTCTCGATGCCCATGGTGTCGAGCACCTGCCCGCCGAAACGCTCGGAGGCCACGCCGGTACGGATGCCCTTGCGCGCGGCATACACGGCCGCCGCGGCGCCCGCGGGGCCACCGCCGACGATCAGCACGTCGAACGGGTCCTTGGCGGCGATCTTCTTGGCTTCGCGCTCGACGCCGCTGTTGTCGATCTTCGCGAGGATCTCTTCCAGGCTCATGCGGCCCTGGCCGAACTCGGTGCCGTTGAGGAACACGGTGGGCACGGCCATCACCTGGCGTTCCTTCACTTCTTCCTGGAAGGTGCCGCCCTCGATCATCGTGGTACGGATGCGCGGGTTCTGCACCGCCATCAGGTTCAGCGCCTGGACCACGTCGGGGCAGTTGTGGCAGGTCAGCGAGACGTAGATCTCGAACTCGAAATCGCCGTCGAGCGCCTTGATCTGGTCGAGCACGGCCTGCTCGACCTTCGGCGGGTAACCGCCGATCTGCAGCAGCGCGAGGATCAGCGAGGTGAATTCATGGCCCATCGGCAGGCCGGCGAAGCGCGGGCCGTGGTTTTCGCTCGGACGGTTGACCGAGAACGAGGGCTTGCGGTGGTTGTCGTCGCGGCTTTCGCTCAGGCGGACCAGCGGCGAGGCTTCGGCCACGTCCTTCAGCAGCGACAGCACTTCGTCCGAGGCCTTGCTGTCGTCGAGCGAGGCGACGATCTCGATCGGCTGCGTGGCGCGGTCGAGGTAACTCTTCAATTGGGCTTTGGTGCTGGCGTCGAGCATGAGGAACTCTCTTTCGATAACTGGAAACTATCAACTGGGGACAAGAAAGCCCGGGGGCCTCGTGAGCGCCCGGGCTTTCGCGCGGAGCGCCTTAGATCTTGCCGACGAGGTCGAACGACGGGGCGATGGTCTTGTCGCCTTCATTCCACTTGGCCGGGCAGACTTCGTTCGGGTGGGCGGCGGTATAGACCGCTGCCTTGAGCTTGCGCAGGGTTTCCTTGACGTCGCGGGCGATCTCGTTGGAGTGCACTTCGGCAGTCTTGATGATGCCTTCGGGATTGATCACGAAGGTGCCGCGCAGTGCCAGGCCTTCTTCGGGGATGTGCACGCCGAAATTGTTGGTCAGCGTGTGGGTCGGGTCGCCCACCAGCGGGAACTTGGCCTTGCCGACGGCCGGCGACGTGTCGTGCCAGACCTTGTGCGAGAAGTGCGTGTCGGTGGTCACGATGTAGACCTCGGCACCCAGCTTCTGGAATTCGGGGTAGTTGTCGGCCGCGTCTTCGACTTCGGTCGGGCAGTTGAAGGTGAAAGCCGCCGGCATGAAGATCAGCACGGACCACTTGCCCTTGAGCGTCTCGTCGGACACATCGATGAACTTGCCGTTGAGGTAGGCCTGGGTCTTGAAGGGCAGGACTTGGGTGTTGATCAGGGACATTGCTGGTTTCCTTGGTGGTGATGAAAAAAGCGAACCATGAGTATAGCTACCAAATGACATCTTTCAATAGTTCATAGCTATTGATTGCATTGCAGCCCCCTATGTCTTGCGATGGGCGGACCGCATGCCTGGCGGCATGAGTCCCCCTCTGGATACGAACGTGTATCAGCATCAAACGCATGCAGAGCGCGAATGCATGGCTTTGCTTGCGCCACCCTCCTTCGCGCTCCGACAATCGCGGCCTTTACTGCTTTCATAACAAGGAAAAACACCATGAAGGGCGATCCCAAGGTCATCGAGCATCTGCAGGCGCAGCTCAAGAACGAGCTGACTGCGATCAACCAGTATTTCCTTCACTACCGCATGCTCAAGCATTGGGGTCTCGACAAGCTGGCCAAGAAGGAATACGAAGAATCGATCGGCGAGATGAAGCATGCCGACAAGCTGATGGACCGCATCTTCATGCTCGACGGCCTGCCGAACCTGCAGGACCTCGGCAAGCTGAACATCGGCGAAGACGTGCCCGAACTGCTGCGCTGCGACCTCGGTGCCGAGACCGGCGCGCAGGCCACGATCAAGGACGGCATCGCGCATTGCGAATCGGTGCGCGACTACGTCTCGCGCGACCTGCTGCAGGAGATCCTCGACGACACCGAGGAGCACATCGACTTCCTCGAAACCCAGATCGACCTGATCGACCGCGTCGGCCTGCAGAACTACCTGCAGTCGCAGATGGGCGAACTCGAGTAAGCCTCGCCCTCGCAAGCCGCACGGCACGCCACGAACAACTGCGGGACTTCGGTCCCGCTTTTTTTGGCCCGGCGTTTTCGCTTTACCAAACTTCACATGCTATTGAATCGATAGCATAAGACAAAGGATTTACCTTCGATTCCGCCGGATCGACCGTCTCGGCAAGGGTCGGGCCCGATTGTCAAACGAAATCAATTCTCATTTGCGCGCCTAAAATCCCGGCCGCCAATGAATGCCGCCCCGACCGACAACCGCCGCCGTGCCTACTGGCTCAAGACCCTGCACGAATGGCACTGGGTCAGCTCCGCCATCTGCCTGATCGGCATGGTGCTGTTCAGCGTCACCGGCTTCACGCTCAACCACGCGGGCCAGATCGAGGGCAAGCCGCAGGTCACGCGGCTGCACGCGGCGATCGACGAGGCGCTGCGCACCCGCCTCGAATCGGCCATGGCCGAGGTCAAGTCGAACCCCGCGATCAAGGGCAAGGCCGCGCTGCCCGCCGAACTCCAGGCCTGGGTGCGCCAGCGCTGGGACATCGACACCGCCGGCCGCGAGGCCGAATGGTCGGACGACGAGATCTACCTGTCGCTACCCCGCCCCGGCGGCGACGCCTGGCTGCGCCTGAGCCTGGCCGATGGCGAGGCCGAGTACGAGCGCACCGACCGCGGCTGGCTCTCCTACTTCAACGACCTGCACAAGGGCCGCAACACCGGCACCGCCTGGAGCTGGTTCATCGACATCTTCGCGGGTGCCGCGCTGGTCTTCTCGATCACCGGCCTGTTCATCCTCAAGATGCATGCGGGCAACCGCCCCTTCACCTGGCCGATGGTGGGCATGGGGCTGGTGGTGCCGGTGCTGCTCGCGCTGCTTTTCATCCACTGACTTTGGTTTCGTCCGTTTCGTGAAAGAGGTTCCTCTCGTGCACATCCGCTACTCGCTCGCACCGCTCGCCATGTCGGCGCTCTTCGCCGCCCCGGCCTTCTCGGCCAGCCTCGGCGTCAACATCGAGGTGCCGCGCCTCAACGTGTCGGAGTACCACCGCCCCTACATCGCGACCTGGATCGAACGCGCCGACAACACCGTGGCCGGCACGCTGGCGGTCTGGTACGACGTGCGCACCAAGACCAACAACCCCGAGGGCGAAGGCACCAAGTGGCTCAAGGACATGCGCCAGTGGTGGCGCCGCGGCGGCCGCGACCTGTCGGTGCCGATCGACGGCGTGACCGGGGCGACCAAGCCCGCGGGCAAGCACCAGCTGAACTTCAGCGACGGCAGCGCGCCGATGCCGCAACTGGCGCCGGGCAGCTACAAGCTGGTGGTGGAGGCCGCACGCGAAGTCGGCGGCCGCGAGGTCGTGAGCATCCCCTTCCAGTGGCCGCCGACCAGCGCCTCGCAGCCGAGCGCTTCGGGCAAGGAAGAACTGGGCGAGATCAAGCTCGAGCTCAAGCCCTGACCGCCGCACCGCCCCGCACCTTCGCAGCCCCATCTCAAGGAATCGCCATGAACACCCTCCGCCTGCGCGCCGCCGCCATTGCCGCCGCCTTCGTCGCCATCGCCCCGCTGTCCCACGCGCACAACGCCTGGCTGCTGCCTTCGGGCACCGTGTTCTCGAAGGCCGACACCGTCAGCGTCGATGCCGCGGTGTCGAACGATCTGTTCGTCGCCAACCATGCGCCGCTGCGCCTCGAGGGCCTGCAGATCACCGCGCCCGACGGCAGCGCCATCAAGCCCGAGAGCGAAGCCAAGCTCAAGCAGCGCAACGTGTTCGACGTGCCGGTCGCGCAGCCCGGCACCTACCGCATCGCCGTGATCAACGGCGGCGCCTTCGCGAGCTGGAAGGACAAGGCCACCGGCCAGAACAAGCGCGCACGCGGCACGCCCGAGACCATCGCCAAGGAAATCCCGGCCGACGCGCAGGACGTGACCATCACCCAGTCGGCGGGCCGCATCGAGACCTTCGTCACCGTCGGCAAGCCCTCGGCGCTGAAGCCGATCGGCCAGGGCCTGGAGCTGATCGCCAGCGGCAGCCCAACCGACCTCGTGAAGGGCGAGAAGGCCAGCTTCACGCTGCAGCTCGACGGCCAGCCCGCCAAGGACCTCGAAGTGACGGTGACCGCGGGCAACACGCAGTACCGCGACAAGCTCGAGGAGCTCAAGGTCAAGACCGACGACAAAGGACAGTTCAGCGTGACCTGGCCGAGCGCCGGCATGTACTGGCTCGACGTGTCCACGCGCGACAACAAGACCACCGTGCCGAACGCCAAGGAGCGCCGCCTGAGCTACGCGGCCACGCTCGAAGTGATGCCCTGAACCCGAGCGACGTTTCGCGCACCGCCTTGGGCATTTCGTTCGCCTCCCGCAGTTCCTGGCACGGCGGCTACGCCGACGCGGCCGTGCCGCGCCTCGCCGATCCGGCCCGCCTGCACCAGCTGGCCGGCCGGACCATGGGCACGACCTGGTCGCTGCGCTTCGACAACCCCGGCATGCGGCCGCTGACCGAAGTGCGCGAGGCGGTCGAATCGGCACTCGCGCGCGTGATCGCACAGATGAGCCACTGGGAGGCCGACGCCGAGATCTCGCGCTTCAACCGTGCGCCGGCGGGCACGCGGCACACGCTGTCGACCGAGTTCGCGCGCGTGATGGCCTGCGCGCTGCAATGGGCCGAGGACAGCGGCGGCGCGATCGATCCGACGGTCGGCGCGCTGGTCGCCAGTTGGGGTTTCGGCCCCGATGCAAACGATGGCCCCATCGACATGGACGCCCTTGAAGCGGCACGCGAGCGCACAGGCTGGAGAAAGCTCGCCTTCGACCTGGCCGATGACGCAACGGCCACGCTGACCCAACCCGGTGGCTTCGCGCTCGATCTGTCGGGCATCGCCAAGGGCTTCGCGGTCGATCACGGCGTCGAGGCCCTGCAGGCACTGGGCCTCGAGGATTTCCTGTTCGAGATCGGCGGCGAACTGCGCGGCGTGGGCCGCCGCCCCGGCGGACAGCCATGGCGCGTGCAGGTCGACGGCGAACTGCCCGCGCCGGTGCACGTGGCGCTCGACAGCCTCGCGATCGCCACCTCCGGCGATCGCTGGCACCAGCGCGAGCACGCAGGCCGCCGCTGGTCGCACACCATCGATCCGCGCAGCGGCGAGCCCGTGCCCGCCGGGCTCGCGAGCGTCACGGTGCTGCATGCGCAGTGCATGCACGCCGACGCGCTGGCCACGGTGCTGACGGTGCTCGGGCCCGAGGAAGGCTTCGCCTTCGCCGAGGCGCGCGGCATCGCGGCGCTGTTCGTCGCACATGCGGCGGACGGCGACGCACCGCCGAGCCTGCGCGCGACCCCGGCCTGGACCGAACGGACCGCCTCCGCATGAACGACACGCTGCTGCGCGCGCTGGCCGCGGGCTCCACCGTGGCCGCCTACGGCGCGATGTGCCTGGCGATCTACACGCGCGAACGCCGCGCCGTCGCGGCCACCGCGCGCGCGGCGCAGGCGCTGGCGGGCGACGGCACGACGCCTTCGACGCTGGTGCTGTTCGCCAGCCAGACCGGCCAGGCCGAGGCCATCGCCTGGCAGACCGCGCGCCGCCTGCGCGCGGCCGGCACGCCGGTGCGCGTGATGGAACTCAATGCGCTCGACGCCGCCACCCTGCGCGACGCGAAGCAGGCCCTGTTCGTTGCCAGCACCTATGGCGAAGGCGATGCGCCCGATGACGCCAGCCTGTTCGCCGAAAAGGCGATGGCCGAGCAGCCCGATCTGTCCGCGCTGCGCTATGCGGTGCTGGCCCTGGGCGACCGCCAGTACGCGAACTTCTGCGGCTTCGGGCGCCAGCTGGACGGCTGGCTGCAAGGCCGGGGCGCGACGCCCTCCTTCGCGCGCGTCGAGGTCGACAACGGCGATCCCGAAGCGCTGGCCACATGGCATGCCCAATGGGGAGATGCCGAGGTCGCGTCCGCCGAGGAAGAAAGCGGCGCCTTCGTTCCGTGGCGTCTCGTGCATCGCAGCCTGCTCAATCCCGGCAGCGCGGGCGCACCGGTCTTCCTGCTCGGCCTGGTGCCGCAGGCCGGCACGATGCCGGCCTGGGACTCGGGCGACCTGGTGCAGATGGCGGTCGCGAGCGATCCCACGCGACCGCGCGACTATTCGATCGCCTCGCTGTCCGCCGACGGCGAACTGCAGTTGCTGGTGCGGCAGGAACAGCACCCCGACGGCACGCTGGGCACGGCCTCGGGCCATCTGACCTCGACGCTGGCGATCGGCGACACGGTGGCGCTGCGCCTGCGCGCGCACCGCGGCTTCCGCCTCGAGGGCAATGCTTCGCGCCCGCTGATCCTGATCGGCAACGGCACCGGACTGGCCGGCCTGCGCGCCCACCTGCGCGCGCGCGTCGCGGCGGGCCGGCACGAGAACTGGCTGGTGTTCGGCGAACGCCACGCGGCGCACGACTTCCTCTGCCGCGACGAGATCGAGGCCTGGCAGCGCGAAGGCGCGCTGACGGCGCTCGACATGGTGTTCTCGCGCGACCAGGCCGAGCGGCTCTACGTGCAGCACCGGCTGCTGCAGCGCGCCGATGCGCTGCGCGAATGGCTCGCGCGTGGCGCGGCGGTGTACGTGTGCGGCAGCCTGCAAGGGATGGCCGCGGGCGTGGATGCGGCGCTGCGGCAGGTCGCGGGCGAGGCGCTGTGGGCCGAACTGGTCGGCTCGGGACGCTATCGACGCGACGTGTACTGAGCTTGAGCCGCACGAGGCCCACCGGCCTCCGTGGAGGTCTGACGGCACGCCTACCAGCGACTCCGAGCTGTCAACAATTCCCCCAGAATTAGAGTTGCTTCAGTGCAACAAAGTATCTACTTTACAAAGTGCCTGCCGGCAAAAGTACTAAGTCGCGTATTGATAAACATTATCATTTGACACGGTTTTTACCTTTGCCCTCCCGCAGGTCAACTCACCCAGCCAGCCCCCGGTGCCTCCTCGGCACACGTGCAGGGCATCGCCAGTCGAGTTCTCAGGGCCGTTTTTTCCTTTTTCGAGAACCTTCATGGCCAACTCCTATATCAAGAGCCGGAAGCACGCTGTCGCGCGCGCCGTTCCCCAGGTCTCGGGCGCCGCAGCCGCCACGCTGATCGCCCTCTCCGCCCCCGCCATCGCCCAGCAGCAGCCCTCGCGCGTGCTGCCCGAGATCCGCGTCGAGGGCTCGGTCGCCGCCGACTTCAAGGCCGACACCTCGGCCAATCCCAAGTTCACGGCACCGCTGGTGAACACGCCGCAGACCGTGCAGGTGATCAAGGAACAGGTCCTGCGCGACCAGGGCGCCACCACGCTGACCGAAGCGCTGCGCAACACCCCCGGCGTGGGCACCTTCTTCCTCGGGGAGAACGGCAACACCAACACGGGCGACGCGGTGTTCATGCGCGGCTTCGACAGCTCGAGCGCGATCTTCGTCGACGGCATCCGTGACCTCGGCTCCGTTTCGCGCGACACCTTCAACATCGACCAGGTCGAAGTCGTGAAGGGCCCCTCGGGCACCGACGTGGGCCGCACCTCGCCCACCGGCTACATCAACCTCGTGACCAAGAAGCCCAAGCTCGACGACAGCTTCACGGGCTCGCTGGGCTTCGGCAGCGCCGACTTCAAGCGCGGCAGCATCGACTGGAACAAATCGCTCAGCGGCGAGAACGGCATCGGCGCGGCCTTCCGCCTGAACGCCGTGGCCGAAGACGCCGGCGTGGCCGGCCGCGATTTCGTGAAGAACAAGCGCTGGTCGATCGCACCCTCGCTGGCCTTCGGTCTCAACAGCCCGACGCGCGTGTACCTCGACTACGTGCACGTCAAGCAGAACAACGTGCCCGATGGCGGTGTACCGACGATCGGCCTGCCGGGCTACTCGACGCCCGATGCGACGGCCATCCGCAGCGGCCTCGCTCGCCGCAACTACCTGAACTACGCGCAGCGCGTCGACTCGAGCAACTTCTACGGCACCAGCTCGGACTTCGACCATGTCACCACCGACATGTTCACCGCGCGCGTCGAACACGACCTCACGCCCGACATCACGATCCGCAACACAACCCGCTACGCGAAAACGCAGCAGGACTACATGCTGACCGCGTTCATGGGCGGTGGCCTCACGGCGTCGACGGCCGGCGTCGGCCAACTGCCCGCGGTGAACTCCGGCTTCATCAACACTGTGGTGCCCACGAATCCCGCGACTTGGACGATCACGCGCAACCTGCCCACCAACAAGGACCAGACCAACACGATCTTCACCAACCAGACCAGCGTCTCGGCGAAGTTCAATACCGGCAGCATCAGCCACACCTTCAACGGCGGCCTTGAGTTCATCCGCGAAACCCAGCGCGCGAACAACTACTACGCGGCGGGCTATCCGACCGTCGGCACTACTTTCGCGCTGGCTGGCTCTTGGCCCGCAGCCAACCTATACGCGCCCGATCGCAATGTGCTCGGCTACAACCGGATCCCCAACGGCACCGGCTCCGACGGCAGCACCGACACGATTGGCCTCTTCGCCTTCGACACGATCAAGTTCAACGAGCAGTGGCAGCTCACCGGTGGTCTGCGCTATGACCACTACTCGACCAACTACGACGCGACCGCGCTGACCCTGGCACGCACCGGCAACAACCCGCAGACCGCGACCATCGCACCGACGCGCCTCAAGCTGTCGGACAGCCTCTGGTCGGGCAAGATTGGCCTGGTCTACAAGCCGACCGAGAACAGCAGCGTCTACGCGGCCTACGGCACGGCGGCACAGCCCCCGGGTGGCGCCAACTTCCAGCTCGCAGCAGGCGGCACCGGCAACAGCGCCGCGCGCACCGACTTCCTGCCGCAGAAGGCCAAGACCTACGAACTCGGCACCAAGTGGGACGTGCTCAACAAGCACCTCGCGCTGACGGCCGCGCTCTACCGCACCGACGTCAGCAACGAGGTGGTGCAGGACTCGATCTCGCAGCAGTACTACCAGACCGGCAAGAAGCGCGTGCAGGGCATCGAACTCGGCGTGTCGGGTGCGATCACCGACAACTGGGGCGTGACCACCGGCTTCACGACGATGAACACCCGCGTGCTCAGCGGCCCCTCGGTGCTGGCCGACGGCTCGACCTCGCTGGCCTACACCCCGAAGCGCGCCTTCACGCTGTGGACCACCTACCAGTTGCCGTTCGGCCTGACGATCGGCGGCGGCGCGCGCTACAACGGCAAGCTGTACCGCGGCACCGACGGCGCGGTCGGCACGCCGGCCTACGTCGAGTCGTACTGGGTGGTCGACGCCATGGCGTCCTACCGGATCAACAAGAACGTGGACCTGCAGCTGAACGTCTACAACCTGTTCGACAAGGACTACGTGGCGGCCATCAACAAGTCGGGCTACCGCTACACGCCGGGCACGCCGCGCTCGTTCAAGGTCACCGCGAACTTCGCGTTCTGATCGTTCGCCACGGCGAGCCGCCGGCCAGGGCCGGTGCGCCGCGGTGCGACACTCGAGCCCCGGCCCGCGCCGGGGCTTTTTTCCTTCCGGAGTCCCCGAAGATGATGCTGCATGTGCCCGAAGTGCTGAGCCCGGACCAGGTGCGCAGGATGCGCGCCACGCTCGATGCCACCCAGTGGGTCGACGGGCGCGAGACCGTCGGCGACCAGGGCGCGCAGGTCAAGCGCAACCGGCAGCTGTCCGAGCATTCGCCGGTCGGACGCGAGCTCGCCAAGACCGTGCTGGCCGCGCTGGCGCGCAATCCGCTGTTCTTTTCGGCCGCCCTGCCCGCGCGCTTCGTGCCGCCGCTGTTCAACCGCTACGAGGGCGGCGAGCACTACGGCCTGCACGTCGATGGCGCGGTGCGCGCCGTGCCCGGCAGCGAGCAGCCGCTGCGCACCGACCTGTCGTGCACCCTGTTTCTCTGCGACCCCGACGACTACGACGGCGGCGAGCTCGAGGTGGTCGACACCTACGGCTCGCACGAGGTCAAGCTGCCGGCCGGCGACCTGATCCTGTATCCGTCGAGCAGCCTGCACCGGGTGCACCCGGTGACCCGGGGCGCGCGCGTGTGCGCCTTCTTCTGGGCCCAGAGCATGGTGCGCAACGACCAGCAGCGCGCGATGCTGTTCGAACTGGACCAGAACATCCAGAAACTGCGCGCCCGGCTGGGCGAATCCGAGGAAACCGTGGCCCTGACCGGCCACTATCACAACCTGCTTCGGCTCTGGTCGGAGATATAGCCGGACCACCCCTCATAGCGAATAGCTGTCGCGCCGGGCGCTGACGAATACGATAGTTATTGCAAATGCGAGGGATTCTTATTTATAATCGCTACATCCAACAGCCAGCCAAACTGCCGCTTTCACAGCCATGATCGTTTGCATTTGCCGCCGAGTCTCCGACCGCGAAATCGCACGCCATGTGCGCGCGGGGATGACCTTCGACGAAGTGCAGTTCGAACTCGGCGTGGCCACCCAGTGTGGCCAATGTGAAGGATGTGCGCGCGATATCGTCGCGCAGTGCAGCGCTTCGCACCCGGTCGCGGCCCTGCACTGCGAATCGGAACCGAAGTCGATCCAGCTTGCCAACTCCATCAAGGAAAGCAAAGCATGGAACTCGTCTCTGCACTCGGCGGCAGCCTGATCCTGGTGGCGGGCTCCGTCTGGTGGATCCTTCGTAAATAGAAGTAGACGTCGTCGTAGCGGTTTTGCTGCAATCGGGGCACGTACCCACGTGCTCGCACTCGAATGGTTGATCGTGTCTGACCGCTTTGCCCCCCCTCCCTCCGTCTTCGGCCTCTCGCGCAACGCTGCCATCGCCGGCGGCGTGATCGTTTTCCACGCCGCCGCGCTCTGGGCGTTGCAGAGCGGCCTGCTCCGCCGGGCCGCCGAAGTGGTGATCCCGGTCGAGATCATGAGCCAGTTCGTCGAGCCGCCGAAGCCCACGCCTCCGCCGCCACCTCCCCCACCGCCGCCGCCCCAGCCGCGCGTGAAGGCGCCGCCGCCGCCCCGGCCGCAGGCCATCCGCGAGCCCAAGCCCACGCCGGCGCCGCAAGCCCCAGTGGGCGATCCGGAACCACCGCCGCCTGCACCGACACCGCCCTCGCCGCCGCCCGCGCCTCCCGCGCCGCCGGCTCCTCCGCCGGCGCCGCCCGCACCGCCCAAGGTGGTCGAAGTGACGGCCGCGCAGGCGCAGTGGCTGCGTCCTCCGGCTCCGGTCTATCCGCAGTTGAGTTCGCGTCTCGGCGAGGCCGGCACGGTGACCATTGCCGTGTACTTCAACCGCAGCGGCCTCGTGCGCCGTGCCGAAATCCTCAAGTCCAGCGGCTACGACCGCCTCGACCGCGCGGCCCGCGATGCGGTGCTGAAGTCGTCCGTGACCGTGAGCAACTATCCGAACGCGAGCGACGAGACCCTCTTCATGCTGCCCGCGCCCATCGTTTTCAACCAACCTAAGTAACTGAGACCCCTATGGATTCCCAATTTGGCTTGATGAATGTCTGGCACCAAGGCGACTTCGTCACCAAGGCCGTCGCGGTGCTGTTGATCGCCATGTCGCTCGCGTCGTGGATCGTGATCATCGTCAAGGCGCTCGACGTCATCCGCTACAAGCGTCTCGCCAAGCAGTCGCAGGACTTCTGGCACAGCGAGGATTTCGCCACCGCGCTCAACAAGCTCGGCAAGGACGACAGCAACCCCTTCCGCGCCCTGGCGCTCGAGGGCCGCGAAGCCGCCGCGCATCACCGCAACACCAAGGCGCACCTGCATGACGCGCTCGACGTCAGCGACTGGATCACGCGTTCGCTGCGCAACGGCATCGACGCCTTCACCGCGCGCCTGCAGACCGGCCTGGCCGTGCTGGCGTCGGTCGGTTCGACCGCGCCCTTCATCGGCCTGTTCGGTACCGTCTGGGGCATCTACCACGCGCTGATGAGCATCGGCTCGGCCGGCCAGGCCACGATCGACAAGGTCGCGGGCCCGATCGGCGAAGCGCTGATCATGACGGCCCTGGGCCTCGCGGTCGCCATCCCCGCCGTGCTCGGCTACAACGCCCTGGTGCGCGGCAACAAGTTCGTGCTGACCAAGCTCAACGCCTTCGCGCACGACCTGCACGCCTACTTCGTGACCGGTGCCCGTGTCCAGAGCGGTGCCGAATCGATCGTGGTTCCGCTCAAGAAGGGCTGAGCATCATGGCTTTCGGAACCCAAGACGAACCCGATGAGGTGATGAACGAGATCAACATGACGCCGCTGGTCGACGTCATGCTGGTGCTCCTGATCATCTTCATCATCACCGTGCCGGTGATGAAGCACGCGGTGAACATCGACCTGCCGCGCGCCACCAGCGAACCCGAGCAGCCGAAGCCCGAGAACATCCTGTTCAGCGTGACGGCCGAGGGCGACTACTACTGGAACGATCAGAAGATCTCCGACAGCGAGCTGCCCACCCGCCTCGCCGCCGAGGCCGCCAAGGAGCCGCAGCCCGAGCTGCACATCCGCGGCGACAAGGCGGTGCGCTACGAGCGCGTGGCCAAGGCGATGTCGGAGGCGCGCGAAGCCGGCGTGCGCAAGATCGGTTTCATCACCGAACCCGACGCGAAATAACTGCTCCGCGGGTCACAAAATTTTTCATCGCAGCGATTGACTTCTTGTTGAGAATTATTATCATTCAATCATCGCTTCGATAAGAGGAATTCGAGATGCCAGCCACCACCAACGCCTTTGCTGTTCTGAGCCACCCTTCGCTCGATCAATCGGGCGGCGGTCACGCCACCATCCAGGCTCAACGACCGGTTCCGATGGTCGAGAGCACCGAGCTGCTCAAGGGCAGCAAGACCGTCGGCATCATGCACAACGGCTCGCTGTACCGCCTGCAGGCCACCAAACTGGGCAAGCTGATCCTGACCAAGTAGGTCCCGGTCAGCCCGCCCCTCGCGCAAGTTTCATCGTGGGGCGACTCCAGGAGATTCATTTCTCCGAAGGGTCGTTTTTTGCTAGCCAACGGTTCGCCGACTAGCCAAGCTTTTTTTCACGCTGAACGTCCAATGCAAAACGCCGACTCTCGAGTCGGCGTTTTCGTTCGTGCAGGGCGCCGAGGCGCCCGTGCGGCAGCTCAGAGGCCGAGTGCCGCGATGCCGGCCTTGGCGACCTGCGCATCCTCGTTCGACTTCACGCCGCTCACGCCCACGGCACCGATCACGTGGCCGTCCTTCACGATCGGCACGCCGCCTTCGAGCAGGCCGTGCACCAGCGGTGCCGTCAGGAAAGCAGTGCGGCCGCCGTTGATGATGTCCTCGTAGACCTTGCTCTCGCGGCGGCCCAGGGCGGCCGTGTGGGCCTTGGCCGGAGCGATGTGCGAGGACAGCGCGGCCGCGCCGTCGAGGCGCTGCAGCCACAGCAGGTTGCCCGCGTCGTCGGCGATGGCGATCGTCACGGCCCAGTTGTTCTTGAGCGCCTCGGCTTCGGCGGCGGCGGCGATCAGCTTGACATCGGCGAGTTCAAGGAATGATTTGGTTTGCATGATGGTGATCAAAGTCTTGTTGCGTCGAACCCCAGAGCATACCGGCCCGCCGTGCGGCCTCCCCCTGTCGGACGGCGCGCCGTCTAAGGAACACCCCCCATACGGTCTTTGCGAGCCGCGCTCTTGCAGACTTCTAGAATGCGCCCAACTGCTACGGCAGCAACCACAGGAGCTTCGGCCATGAACGACCGCGTTACAACCCTCGACACTTCCACCGGCTACGGCCAGGTGCTGCCGCAGGCTGACCGCCAACGCGTGCTGCGCAACACCTACTGGCTGCTGGCGCTGAGCCTTCTTCCCACCGTGCTGGGCGCCTGGCTGGGCGTGCAGACCGGCATCACCCGTTCGCTGACCGGCGGCCTCGGGCTCATCGTCTTCCTCGGCGGTGCCTTCGGCTTCATGTTCGCGATCGAGAAGACCAAGAACTCGGCCGCCGGCGTGCCGGTGCTGCTGGCCTTCACCTTCTTCATGGGCCTGATGCTCTCGCGCCTGATCTCGATGGTGCTGGGCTTCAAGAACGGTCCCGAACTGATCATGACGGCCTTCGGCGGCACCGCCGGCGTGTTCTTCGTGATGGCCTCGCTGGCCACCGTGATCAAGCGCGACCTGTCGGGCATGGGCAAGTGGCTCTTCGTCGGCGCGATGGTGCTGATGGTCGGCGCGGTCATCAACGTGTTCGTCGGCTCGACCGCCGGCATGTTCGCAATCTCGGTCGCCGCCATCGGCATCTTCTCGGCCTACATGCTCTATGACCTGAAGCAGATCATCGACGGCGGCGAAACCAACTACATCAGCGCGACCCTCGCCCTGTACCTCGACCTGTTCAACGTGTTCCAGAGCCTGCTGGCGCTGCTGGGCCTCGCGGGCGGTGAACGCGACTGACGCTTCCTCTTTCGATGGCCCGGCGGCCATCGATCGGTGAAAAAAGAAAGGGCCCTTCGGGGCCCTTTCTCATTGCGGCGTCAGGCCCGCCTCATTCGCGCTCGAACACCGCGATCGACTCCACGTGCGCCGTGTGCGGGAACATGTTGACCACGCCCGCGTGCGTGCAGCGATAGCCGGCCTGGTGCACCAGCAAGCCGGCATCGCGCGCCAGCGTCGACGGATTGCAGCTCACGTAGACGATGCGCTTCGGCGGCGTCCAGCCGCCGGTGCGCAGCTCGGGTTGCTGGTGCAGGTCGGCCATCGCCTTGGCCAGCGCGAAGGCGCCCTCGCGCGGCGGGTCGACCAGCCACTTGTCGGCCTGCCCGTCGGCGACCAGCATCTCGGGCGTCATCTCGAACAGGTTGCGCGCCACGAACGACGCCGGCGACAGCGCGCGCCGTGCCGGTGTCGCGGGCTGGTTCTTGCGGAAGTTCTCGGTGGCCCGCGCCACCAGCGTGTCGCTGCCCTCGATGCCCAGCACCTCGCGCGCGCGGCTCGCCAGCGGCAGCGTGAAGTTGCCGAGGCCACAGAACCAGTCGATCACGCGCTCGTCGGACTGCACGTCGAGCAGGCGCAGCGCCTTGCCCACGAGCGCGCGGTTGATGTGCGGATTGACCTGCGTGAAGTCGGTGGGCCGGAACGGCATCGTCACGCCGAACTCGGGCAGCCCGTAGGCCAGCGGCGTGCCGCCCTCCTCCAGCAGCCGCACCGTGTCGGGCCCCTTGGGCTGCAACCACCATTGCACCTGCTCGTTCTTCGCGGCGAAGGCCTTGAGGCGACCGATGTCGGCGCCCGACAGCGGCTCGAGATGCCGCAGCACCAGCGCGATGGTGCCGAGCGCCTGGGTGCCCGGCGCATCGCCGCAGGCCAATTCGATCTGCGGGCAGGTGTCGCGCGCGTCGAGCGAGGCGATCAGCGCGCGCAGCGGCATCAGCATCTGGCTGACCTGCTTGGGCAGCACGGGACAGACCTGCATGTCGGCCAGGTAGCGGCTCTTGCGCTCGTGAAAGCCGATCAGCACCGTGCCCTTCTTGACCACGTGGCGCACCGACAGTCGCGCGCGGTAGCGGTAGTGCCAGGCCGGGCCTTCGAGCGGACGCAGCAGGTTCTCGGGACGGACCTTGCCGAGGTGCCAGAGGTTGTCCTCGAGCGCGCGCTGCTTCACCGCCACCTGCGCCGCGGCGTCGAGATGCTGCATCTTGCAGCCGCCGCAGGCGCCCGTGTGCAGCCCGAAGTGCGGGCAGCCGGGCCGCACGCGCTGCGAGGACTCGCGCCGGATCTGCGTGACCGTGCCCTGCTCCCAGTTGTTCTTGCGGCGATGCACGTTGAGCTGCACCTCTTCGAAGGGCAGCGCACCCTCGATGAACACGACCATGCCGTCGGCCTTGTGCGCCACGCCCTGCGCATCGAGGTCCAGCGATTCCACGTGCAGCCATTCGCCGCCGGCGTTCGTGGGGGTGTCCGTGGGGGATTTATCTTTCTTGATGGATTCCGTCATGCCCCGATTGTCTCAGCGTGGGAAGAGGCCCTCGCGCGGAACCCGCCAGGGCTAGAACAAGGCGTCCCGACCCACGCCCGAACGCGCGAGCTGGCGCCGCATCTTCGCGAGCGCCTCGTTCTGGATCTGGCGCACGCGCTCGCGCGTCAGGCCCAGCCGCACGCTGAGCACCTCGAGCGTTTCGGGCTCGCGGTCGTGCAGGCCGTAGCGGCCTTCGAGCACCTCGCGCTCGCGCGCATCGAGCGCGGTCACCCAGCTGTCGAGCAGGCGCTCGACCTCGTGCGCCTGCGTCGCGCCCGTGGGATCGCTCTCCTCGCTGTCGGCAGCGACCGAGTCGGACAGCGCGTAGCTCTCTTCGCCATACGACTCGCCCGCGTCGAGCGAGCGCGGCGCCTCGGCCAGCGCCAGCAGGTCGGCCACCGACTGCACGTCCGAGCCCAGCAGCGCCGCCACGTCTTCCACGCGCACCCCGTCGGGCCGGCGCGCCAGGAACTCGGGATCGCCCTCGAGCGTGCGGCGCGCGCGCAGCACCTGCTGCAGTTCGCGCACGATGTGCACCGGCAGGCGGATCGTGCGGGACTGGGTCATCAGCGCGCGCTCGACCGACTGGCGTATCCACCAGGTCGCATAGGTCGAGAAACGGAAGCCGCGCTCGGGCTCGAACTTGGTGATCGCGTGCATCAGGCCGAGGTTGCCCTCCTCGATGAGGTCGGAGAACGGCACGCCGCGGTTGAGGTAGGCCTTGGCGATGTTGACCACGAGCCGCAGGTTGTGCTCGATCATGGACTGGCGCGCCGCGAAGTCGCCGGCCCGCGCGGCGCAGGCAGCCGCGTATTCCTGCTCGGGGGTGAAAAGCTCGGTGCGCCGGATGCGGCGCAGGTAGACGGTGAGCGCGTCGGCCGTGTCGTCGCCTGTGCGCGCGAGCGCTTCGGCGTTCGGTTCGGGCGCGATCAGGCCGTCGGGGGACGAGACAGGCGGTGAGGCCTCACCGCCGGATACCGCTTCGGCCGTGCTGCCCGCCGACCGACGCACGGGCAGCGTGCGACGGGAGCGGGAACCGGCCATGGCATCACCGGTTCGGGAGGTAGCGCGCCGGATCGACCGGCTTGCCCTGACGACGGATCTCGAAGTGCAGCTTCACGCGATCGGCATCGCTGCTGCCCATCTCCGCGATCTTCTGGCCCTTCTGGACCGACTGGTCTTCCTTCACGAGCAGCGTCTGGTTGTGCGCGTAGGCCGTGAGGTAGGTGTTGTTGTGCTTCAGGATGATCAGGTTGCCGTAACCGCGCAGGCCCGCACCCGCATACACCACGCGGCCGTCGGCCGCGGCCAGCACCGGGTCGCCGGCCTTGCCGCTGATGTCGAAGCCCTTGTTCTTGGCATCGTCGAAGCCCGCGATCAGCGAACCATGGGCGGGCCAGATCCAGCCGATGTCTTCGTCGCCACCCGATGCAGCCGGGCTCGAGGGCGAGGCCGTGACCGGCGGCTTGGCGCCCGCAGCGGCGGCACCGCTCGCGGCCGCGCCAGGCACGACCGCGGGCTGCGGCGTCACCGGCTTGGTGACGACGCCGTTCTCGTTCGGTGCCGACGGCGCGGCGGCCACGGTGGAACCCGGGCCCGAGGGCGGAATCACGCGCAGCACCTGCCCCACCTCGATCAGGTCGGGGTTGTCGAGGTTGTTCCAGCGAACGAGGTTCTGCCAGGTCTGGCCGGTGTCGTTGGCGATGCGGCGGATGGTGTCGCCGGGACGCACGGCGTAGTAGCCCGGCTTGCCGAAGTTCTCGATGCCGGCCAGCGGCTTGCCCGAGGCGTCGGTGGTGATGGTCGGACCGCCCGGAACGGGCGCGGCCGCGCCGGGGGCGCGGGTCATCGTGCCGCGGTCTTCGACCGGTGCCGGGCCCCGCGGCGTGGAACACCCCGCGATCACGAGCACGACGGCCAACGTGACGCCAGCGTACCAACTCCGATTGCCAAAACCCTGCATTTGTTATTCCTTCAAGCAACGCCCGATTTTAGGGGGACAAAGTGAACCGCCTCAAGAATGAGGCGCTCGAGACCGCGGGCCGTCTTGTCGATCACGACGAGGGCCTGGCCGCCCTTCGCCGAGTGCGTCGGCGCGACGATCCGCCCTCCCACCGCGAGCTGTTCGATCCAGGCTTCGGGCACCGCCTCGCCACCGGCGGCGGCGATGATGCCCGCATAGGGTGCGCCCTTGGCGTAGCCGACCATGCCGTCGCCGAACATCAGGTGAACCGTGGCCAGCCGGAAGTGCCGCAGATTGGTCCGTGCCCGCTCGTGCAGGCCGCGCAACCTTTCGATGCTGTAGACCTCCGTGGCCACGTGGTTCAACACCGCGGCCTGGTAGCCGCAACCGGTGCCGATCTCGAGCACGCGCCCCAGACGGTCCTGCGGCTTGCCACTCAGAGCCGGGGCCGCGAGCAAAAGTTCGATCATGCGCGCAACGACGCTGGGCTTGGAGATGGTCTGGCCCAGTCCGATCGGCAGGCTGGTGTCTTCATAGGCCTGGTTGACCAGCGCGCTGTCGACGAAGCGATGCCGCTCGACCGCGCCCATGGCGCGCAGCACGCGCGCATCCGAAATCCCCTGCGCGGCCAGTTTCTGCACCATGCGCGCGCGCACCGCGTCGGAGGCCATCGATGGCGTCGACGGGACCGGCGGCTTGGGCGACACGGCGGGCTGCCGTCCGCGCAGCGCGGACGAAGCCGGCGTCGAAGCCGAGACGGTGGGCGCGAGGCGAGCCGGAAATCCAGGCCGTTGGGTCGCCATGTCAGTCGGCGAGCCGGACCACCGCGTCGCGCCACTGGCCCAGGTTGGCGTGGTCGGTCAGGTCGATCTGCAACGGCGTCAGCGCCACGTGGCCCTCGGCCGTGGCATGGAAGTCGGTGCCCTCGCCGCTGTCCTTGGCGCTGCCCGCGCCGGCGATCCAGTACATCGTGTCGCCACGCGGGCTTTCCTGCGTGATGACCTTCTCGGCCGCGTGGCGGCGGCCCAGGCGGCACACCTTCACCGGCTTGAGCTCGTCGAACGGCCGGTTCGGCACGTTGACGTTCAAAAGAAAGGCGCCACCCTCGAGCATGCGCTCGCGCTCGATGCGCTGCACCAGCCGGCGCGCCACCTGGGCCGCCGCGTCGACATGGGCCCAGCCCTTCTCGATCTGCGAGAACGCGATCGCGGGAATGCCGAACAGGTAGGCCTCCATGGCCGCGCCGACGGTGCCCGAATAGATGGTGTCGTCGCCCATGTTGGCGCCGTTGTTGATGCCCGAGACCACGAGGTCGGGCCGGTAGCCGAGCAGGCCCTTGAGCGCGATGTGCACGCAGTCGGCCGGGGTGCCGGTCACGTAGCGGAAGCCGTTGTGCGCGGTGTGGACGTAGAGCGGTGCGGCCAGCGTCAACGCATTCGACTTGGCGCTGTTGTTGTGCTCGGGCGCCACCACCTCGACGTCGGCCAGATCCTTGAGCGCGTCGTGCAGTGCGACGATGCCTGGCGCCTGGAAGCCATCGTCGTTGGAAATGAGTATCTTCATGATGCGGTGCGGTGCAACGGATTGTAGGCGTCGGGTGCGTCGCAGCAGGGACAAGGACACGCGAGGGCGACGCCTATCATCGCGCGCTTCATTGCCTCAACATTACTACCCGTTTCGAAGGAGACCGAGCATGCACGCATGGCTTTGCGAGAACCCCGTCGGCGTCGACGCGCTCACCTGGAAAGAGCTGCCCACGCCGACACCCGGCCCGGGCCAGGTGCTGATCGAGATCCGGGCCGCGAGCCTGAATTTCCCCGACCTGCTGATCGTGCAGAACAAGTACCAGATGAAGCCGCCGCTGCCCTTCGTGCCCGGCTCGGAGTACGCGGGGATCGTGCAGGCCGTGGGCGAAGGCGTCACGCACCTCAAGGTCGGCCAGAACGTCGCCTGCCTCTCGGGCACCGGCGGCTTCGCCACCCACACGCTGGCGCCCGCGGCACTGTGCATGCCGCTGCCCGAAGGCTTCGGCCATGTCGACGCGGCCGCCTTCATCATGATCTACGCGACCTCGTGGCATGCCCTGATGGACCGCGCGCAGCTCAAGGCCGGCGAAACCGTGCTGGTGCTCGGCGCGGCGGGCGGCGTGGGCACGGCCGCCATCCAGATCGCCAAGGCGGCCGGCGCCAAGGTGATCGCGGCGGCTTCCACCGACGAGAAATGCGAGCTGTGCCGTTCGATCGGTGCCGACGCGACGATCAACTACACCACGCATGCGCTGCCGAACGGTTTCAGGGATGCCATCAAGGCCGCGACCGACGGCAAAGGCCCGGACGTCATATACGACCCGGTCGGCGGCGATTTCGCGGAACCCGCATTTCGCTCGATCGGATGGCGCGGCCGCTATTTGGTCGTGGGTTTTGCGTCGGGCCCGATTCCCTCGCTGCCATTGAACCTCACGCTGTTGAAAGGCGCGTCGCTGGTCGGCGTGTTCTGGGGCGATTTCGCCAAGCGCGAACCGAAGGCCAACGCGCAGATGATGGCGGAATTGGCGCAATGGTATGGCCAGGGAAAGATCAAGCCGGTGATCGACAGCACGATGCCGATGGCCGAATTGAAAGCCGCCTACGCGCACATGGGCTCGCGTGGCGTCAAGGGAAAGCTCGTGATGGTGAACTGATCGCCACGGACCTGGGCATCGCGAGACGGGTGTCCATGCACGCAATAAAAAAGCCCGCGCATGCGGGCTTTTTTATTGCGGAGTCGGCCAGCGCGTGTTCGCGCACCACGCTCACTTGATCTCGAAATCCGTCAGCGACTTGCCGGCGGCCAGCGCCTCGGTCACCCAGCGCGGCTTGCGGCCACGGCCACCGGACCAGGTTTCGCCGGTCGGGCTGCGGTACTTGGCGGCGGCCTTGGGCGCCGGCGTGCTGGCGGCGCGCTTGACGGAAACGGCACGGCCGGCCGAAAGCTTCAAATCCGACGCGGTCAGACCATAGTCGGCGATCTTCTTGCGAATCTCCTCGATCACCCCGGCACGTTCATGGTTGCGCAGTTCTTCGGCCTGCTTGCGCAATTGCGCGATCTGTTCGTCGTGCTTCTGGATCTGGGAATTGATATCTGCGAGCGTCGAGGCCATTGGCGAACTCCTGTAAATGAAAACGCCCGCAGTTTAATTCAGTTTGCAATTGATTTTGAGCAAACCCGAGCAGAAAAATCCGGGCCGCTTGGCGTTTTACAACAGCCGAGGGGGTAAAACGCCCCGTTCCTGGGCGAGATCGAAGGCTGGACCAGGGTTTTGAACGCTCGGCGGCAATGGCAGAGCGAAAAAATTGAATGCCGCGGTACCGCGGCGGCCCGTTTCGGCTCGTTCGCGCCTATTCGGAAGCAGGAAAGAAATGCCCGGCCCGGCATTGCATGCAAAAGGCGCTATAGCCGCGCCCCAAAAGAAAAACGGCCCTGGATCGCTCCAGGGCCGTTTCTTCGGAATTCATATGGGGTGGCTGATGGGACTCGAACCCACGACGACCAGAATCACAATCTGGGACTCTACCAGCTGAGCTACAGCCACCGTAATAGAGTCCACGATTATAGCCATAAAAGCCGCGCGCCCGACCCCGGTTTGAAAGAATGATGCGCGCGGCCCACTCAACCCGCCGCCAGCGGGCCGGAAGGCGCCACCTGTGGCGCCTCCTCGTGCGCGGCGTCCTTCTGCCGGATCGAACCATCCGATCGCTCGAAGGTGCCGATCAGCAGGCCGCTGGCGATCGCATGCGCCTTCAGTTCGTCGACCACCTCGTCCCGCCCGGGCGCCACCGAGAACTCGTGTGCCCGGTCGAGCGCGAACAGCTGGAAGGCATAGCGATGCACGCCATGGCCGGGCGGCGGATCGGGCGGCAGCCAGGCTGCCTGCAGCCCGGAATTGCGCCCGGCATGCACCGTGTCCTGCCCTTCGTTGCCCTGGCTCGGCAGCGCCGCCTCGACCAGCCGGGTGTCGCCGGGCGGCAGGCTGACGACGATGGCATGCACCAGCGGGTTCGGCGTGGGCGAATCCGCGTCCTCCACCACCAGCAGCAGCGAGGCGGCGCCTTGCGGCACGCCCTCCCACTGCAGGGGCGGCGACAGTCCTTCGCCATCAGCCGTGTAGCGCGGCGGAATCGGCGTGTGATCGGCAAAGGCCACGCTGGTCAGTGAAATAGAGGCCATGCCTTCGCGCAGGCCGAGCGTATTGAAAACGATCTTGTCCAGGCCGGCACGCACGCCGTGCAGGGCCTGGCCGATGACTTCGGGCAACTTTTCGAGCATGCCAAGGGTATAGCGCCCCGTTCGCCGCAGCCCTGTAGGACGCCACAGCGGGCCGGCCGCAGCCGGCGGCGCCAAATTGCGCAGCCTTGCATCCCGATTCGCCGGCACGCGCTTTCGCAGCGCCCGCGCGGCGCATCCGGCCGCTATCATGGCCGCGCCCTGCCATGCGGGCGCCGCTTCATTCACGAACCAAAGGGATCACTCATGAGCATCGTCTGGACCATCCTGATCGGTTTCGTCGTAGGTCTGGTGGCACGCGCCGTCAAGCCGGGCGACGATTCCGCGGGCTTCATCGTCACCACGCTGATCGGCATCGCGGGCTCGCTGATCGTCACCTACGTCGGCCAGTCGCTCGGCTGGTACACCGCCGGCCAGGGCGCCGGCTTCATCGCGTCGGTGCTCGGCGCGATCGTGCTGCTGATCCTCTACGGTCTCATCAAGCGCAAGAGCTGAGCCGCCGGGCCATCGGGCGGGGCCGATGCCACGCAAACCCCGCGCGCACCACCATGTCTACGTGGTCGAGCTCGACGACCGCGTCTGGAACATCGGCCGCTTCCGGCGCGCCAATCCCGACTACCAGCTCGGCAAGCCCTTCGTCTACGTGGGCATGACCGGGCTCGATCCCGACATCCGCTTCGACAAGCACAAGGCCGGCATCCAGGCCAACAGCTTCGTACAGGACTACGGCCTGCACCTGCTGCCCGCGCTCTACGAGCGCTACAACCCGATGAACTACGAAGACGCGCGCTCGATGGAAGTCGAACTCGGCATCGCCCTGCGCAAGGCGGGCTACGGCGTCTGGCAGGCCTGAGCGCGAAGGCGCGCTTCAGGAATAGGTGACCCAGTCCTCGTACGCCGGCCCGTCGAGATGCGGCAGCGTGTTGTAGGTCACCAGCATGTGGCGCTTGGGCGTGAAGGCGAACTCGGTCACCGACGAGTTGCGGATGCGCAGGTTGAGCTCGATCGTGGTCTCGGGGCTGGTGCCCAGCACATGGCCCACCGCCGTGCTGATCGGGCCGCCGCTCGACACCACGAGCACCTTGGCCCCATGGTGCTTGTCGCGCACATGGTCGAGCGCGGTGGTCACGCCCGCGAGAAAGTCCACGTAGCTGGGCATGCCGACCGGCTTCGTGCGTCCCTGCATCCAGGCACCCAGTCCTTCGCGCAGCAGGCGGAAGTGATGCCGGTACATCTCGGGCGAATCGGGCTTCTCGAGCTTGCCTTCGTGGATGGTGGCGATCACCGCCTCGCTGTCGTACTCGTTGAGGCCGGGCCACGGCAGCACGTCGTCGCGCGTCAGACCGAGGCCCTGCGCGATGCCTTCCCAGGTCTGCCGATGCCGGCGCAAGGTGCCGGTGATCACGGCGTCGAAACGCATGCCGCGCTCGCGCCAGTACTCGCCGAGCCGCACCGACTGCCTGTGGCCCAGTTCGCTCAGGTTGTCGTAGTCGGCAGCGCCGAAGCTGGCCTGGCCATGGCGCACGAGGTAGAGAGTTCCCATGCGCGGATTCTGGCAAGAAGCGACCGCGGCGCTTGTCCCACGCGAGACGGAAAAAGCAACGGGCCGCACAAGGCGGCCCGCGAAGAGAAGAGGAAGCGCCTCGCGGCGCGACCGGTCAGCGTGCGCCGGCGAACGGCAGTCCGTCGGTCGCGGGACGCGGCACCAGGATCTCGGCCTTGTAGCGGTCCTTCAGCAGGTTGTAGTAGGCGGCGTCTTCGGCGGCGGCGATCGACTGGCCGACCTGCGCGTTCTCCTGCTTCGCGACTTCCGCCGTCGGCGCGGTGCGCGGCACGGCCTTGGTCACGCGCACCACGGCATAGCCCTGCGTGCCGAGGTCGACGCCGACCAGGGTCGGCAGCTTGCTGGCGTCGGCACGCAGCGCGGCCTCGACCACCACGCCCGGCTGCGCCTTCGCATCGGTGCGCGACACGGTGACGGGCGCCGCGAAGTTGGCGCCGTCCGCCTTCGTGGTCCAGGCCGCGAGCTTGGCCTCGCCCTCGGTCTTCGCGAGCGCTGCCGCGCGCTCGGTGACGAGCTGTGCGCGGATCTTGTCCTTCACGTCGGCCAGCGGGATCGGATGCGCGGCCGAGTACTGGGTCACGCGGCCCGAGGCGAGCTGGTTGGTGCCGACCTCGATCGCTTCGGTGTTCTGCTTGCGGCTCAGCGAATCGGGCGAGAACAGCGCGCTCAGGAAGTTGCGGCTCGCGAGCGGCCCGGTCGCACCGGGCGCGGCCGTGCGGCCGATATTGGTCGCGGTCTGGATCGTGAGCTTGAGCTTCTCGGCCGCCGGCTTCAGGCTATCGGGCTGCTGGTACACCGCATCGGTGAAGGTCTCGGCAGCCTTGGCGAACTCCTGCGTGGCCTGCTGGGCGCGGTAGTCGTTCTCGAGGGTGGCACGCACCTGCTCGAACGGCGGCACCACGGCGGGCTTGATGTCGTCCAGGCGGATGATGTGATAGCCGAACTCGGTCTCGACGACGTTGCTGATCTCGCCCTTCTTCAACGCGAACATCGCGTCTTCGAAAGGCTTGACCATCGCGCCGCGCGTGACGAAGTCGAGGTCGCCGCCCTTCTCTGCCGAGCCCGGGTCCTGCGAGTTCTTGCGCGCGACATCGGCGAAGGTGTTGGGCGCCTTGCGCACGTCGGCCAGCAGTTGCTCGGCCTTGGCCTTCGCCTTGGCGCGATCGGCGGCCGGCGCGCTGGCGGCCGCGGTGATCAGGATGTGGCTCGCACGGCGTTCTTCCTTGGTGCCGAAGCGCGAGGTGTTCTGGTCGTAGTAGCTCTTGAGCTCGGCCTCGTTGACAGTCACGTTCTTCTTGGCCGCTTCGAGGTCGAGCAGCAGGTACTCGATGCTCGCCTGCTCGGGCGCCTGGAACTGCGACGTGTGGTCCTTGTAGTAGGTCTCGATGTCGGCATCGCTGACCGTGACCTTCGACGCGAAGCCCTCGGGCGCAAAGCGCGACACCTGGATCTCGCGCTGCTCGTAGAACGCGTTGATGGTGGCGGCGGCCAGCGCGGGCGGCGTGAAGGTGGTGCCCGACACGCCCAGCAGCAGTTGCTGCGTGGCGAGTTCGGCGCGCATCGAGGCCTCGTACTGCTCGGGGGTGCGGCCGGTCACGCGCTGGAAGGCGTCGCGGTCGAACTTGCCCTCGGGCGTGCGGAAGGTCGCGAGGCCCGGATCCTGCGCGAAGATGCGCGAGAGGCGTTCCTCGGAGACCGTCATGTTGGCCTTGTTGGCCGCCACCGTCAGCACGCGGTCGCGAACCATCTTCTCGAGCGTGGCGTAGCGCAGCGCATCGGAGTCGAGCACCAGCGGGTCGACGTTGGGCGACTGCTGGCGGATGCGGTCGGTTTCCACGCGATGCTGCGCATCCCATTCGGGCCGCGTGATGCTGGCGCCATCGACATGCGCGACGGCCTCGTCCTTGGAAAAGCCCTGGTAGCGCTCGACGCCGAACAGCACGAACGACGGGATGATCAGCAAGAACAAGACAATCATCATGATCTTGTTGTACTTGCGGAAGAAATCAAACATGCTTGAACACTCTCATGCGGTGGCTGTCGGACGGCAATAAAAAAGGCGAACCGTTGTTCGCCTTTGCATCGGGTGGTGGTGGGTGCTGAGGGGCTCGAACCCCCGACCTACGCCTTGTAAGGGCGCCGCTCTACCAGCTGAGCTAAGCACCCCACCGGGAATACTTTTCTTCCGAGTTCTCGTCGTCGACTTAGTTCAACGCGTCCTTGAGGGCCTTGCCGGGACGGAACTTCGGAATCTTGGCGGCCTTGATTTTAATCGCGTCGCCGGTGCGGGGATTGCGACCCGTACGGGCCGCACGTTTACCGACTGCAAAAGTACCGAAACCGACGAGCGACACGGAGCCGCCCTTCTTGAGCGTTGTACGAATGGCGCCGATGGTGGATTCGAGCGCGCGCGTGGCGGCTGCTTTGGAAATATCGGCGTTCTTTGCGATGTGCTCAATCAGTTCGGTCTTGTTCACAAGGGCCCCTTGTAGAAAAAAGTTGGTCGGCTTTCGTCGGCTGGCGAGTCGGTCGCGACGTGGTGCGACGCAGAAGCTTGGCAGGCCTGACGCCCCGGCAGCGCGCTGCCATCGGGGATTACAACCACTGGCCTGCGGGGTGTCAATACGACATCAGCCCGTGCGGCGCAGCGGAGCGCGCGATTCTAGGGGCGTTTCGCGAAGACCTTTTTCCGCCGGGGCCGCAGCCGTCTCACAAGGCCTCGGCGATCGCTTTTCCGAGGTCGCTGGTGCTCGCCTTGCCACCGATATCGGGTGTGCGCGGCGCACCGCTTCCGGGCGCGAGCACCTTCTCGATGGTCGACAGGATCGCGTCGTGCGCGTCCTTGTGGCCGAGGAACTCCAGCATCATCGCGCCGCACCAGATCTGGCCGATCGGGTTGGCGATCCCCTTGCCCGCGATGTCGGGCGCCGAGCCATGCACCGGTTCGAACAGCGAGGGCGTGGTGCGCTCGGGGTTGAGGTTGGCGCTCGGCGCGATGCCGATGGTGCCGGTGCAGGCAGGTCCCAGGTCGGAGAGGATGTCGCCGAACAGGTTGCTCGCCACCACCACGTCGAAGAAGTCGGGCCGCTGCACGAAGTGCGCGGTGAGGATGTCGATGTGGAACTTGTCGAGCGTCACGCCCGGATAGGCCTTCGCCATCTCGGCCACGCGCTCGTCCCAGTAGGGCATGGTGATCGAGATGCCGTTCGACTTGGTGGCGCTGGTCAGGTGCTTCTTCGGCCGCGACTGCGCGAGCTCGAACGCGAACTTGAGCACGCGGTCCACGCCCACGCGCGACATCACGGTCTCCTGCACCACGATCTCGCGCGGCGTGCCTTCGTACATGCGCCCGCCGATGCTCGAGTACTCGCCCTCGGTGTTCTCGCGCACGATGTACATGTCGATCTCGCCGGGCTGGCGCGGCGAGCCGTCGCGGCGCACCACCGGCGCGACGATGCCGGGCATGAGGCGCGCGGGACGCAGGTTGATGTACTGGTCGAACTCGCGGCGGAACAGCAGCAGCGAGCCCCACAGCGAGATGTGGTCGGCGATCTTCTCGGGCCAGCCGACCGCGCCGAAGAAGATGGCATCGTGGCCGCCGATCTGGTCCTTCCAGTCGTCGGGCAGCATCTTGCCGTGCTTCTCGCAGTAGTCCCAGCTCGAGAAGTCGAAGTGGTCGAACTTCAGGTCGATGCCGAACTTGCGCGCCGCCGCATCGAGCACGCGCACGCCCTCGGGCGTGGTTTCCTTGCCGATGCCGTCGCCGGCGATGACTGCGATTCTGTGGGTGGTCATGGTCTGGGTCCTTCCGATGGGATGAGCGGTGCAAAGAAGTCGAGTGCCTCGGCGAGCAGTTCGCCCGGCGCCTCCTCGGGAACGTAGTGGCCGCAGGGCAGCGCATGCCCCTCGACCCGGTCGGCGCGCTCGCGCCACAGCGCCAGCACGTCGAAGGCGTGTCCGACCACGCCGTGCGCGCCCCACAGCACGCGCAGCGGCATCGCGAGCCGCGCGCCCGCGGCGATGTCGGCGCGGTCGTGATCGAGGTCGATGCCGGCCGAGGCGCGGTAGTCCTCGCAGATGGATTCGGCGCTGCCCGGAATGGCCGCGCAGCGCTCGTACTCCGCGAGCACCTCGGGCGCGAAGGGCGCGAGCCCCGCGTGGCGCCCGCCCATCACGCTGCGCACGTAGCGCACCGGATCGGAGGCGATCAGCGCCTCGGGCAGCGGCGGCGGCTGGATCAGGAAGAACCAGTGCCAGTAGGCGCGCGCGAAGGCTTCCGAGGTGTGCTCGTACATGGCGAGCGTGGGCGCGATGTCGAGCAGCAGCATGCGTTCGACCGCGGCTGGATGGTCGGCCGCGAGCCGGTGCGCCACGCGCGCGCCGCGGTCGTGCGCGAGCACGCCGAAGCGTTCGAAGCCGTGGTGCCGCATCGCCGCGATCGCATCGAGCGCCATCGCGCGCTTGCCGTGGTTCTCGTGCGCGGCATCGGCCGCGGGCCGGCCCGAATCGCCGTAGCCGCGCAGATCGATCGCCACCACGGTGAAGCGCTCGGCCAGCGCGGGCGCGACACGGTGCCAGATGGCGTGCGTCTGCGGGTGTCCGTGCAGCAACAGCAGGGGTGCCCCACTGCCGCCGATGCGGCCATGCACGCGCACGCCATCGCGTTCGATGTCGAAGACGGGAAAGTCGAGGAAGGAGGCGGTCACGCGGCGATTGTGCGTTGCGCACCCGGGTCCATCAAGCAACAATCGGCCAATTCATACTTTCCGTTCTGGCATGAATTCATTGGCACTGGAGCGCGGCGACCTGGCACTGGCGCTCGCCATCCGCGAACACGGCAGCCTCGCGGGCGCGGCCGGCGCGCTCGACGTCGTGCCTTCGGTGGTCACCAAGCGGCTCGGCGCGCTCGAGGCGCGGCTGGGCCAGCGGCTGTTCGACCGCACCACGCGCCGGCTCAGCGTCACGGCCGAGGGCGAGGCCGTGTGCCGGCATGCGAAGCAGCTGCTAGAAGGCTTCGCGGCGCTCGAGGGCGAACTCGGCGAGCGCCAGAACGAACTCACGGGCGCGGTGCGGCTGGCCGCCACCTTCGGCTTCGGCCGGCGCTGGCTCGGTCCGGCCCTGGCGGAATTCCAGGCCGGCCATCCAGCCCTGCGCATCGAGCTGCAACTGACCGAGCGCCTGCCCGACCTGGGCGCCGAAGGCTACGACGGTGCGCTGTGGCTGTGGGCGGTGCAGCAGCGCCACGCCTCGGACTGGGTCTCGCGCCGCATCGCGCGCAACCAGCGCGTGCTGGCGGCCGCGCCCTCCTACCTCGCGCGCCGCGGCACGCCGACGAGCGTCGAGGCCCTGGCCACGCACGACTGCCTGGTCGCGCGCGAGAACGGCGAGATCCATCGGCAGGAATACGCGCTGTGGTCGCTGCGGCACGGCCGCGACGGCAGCACGGCGCGCGTGCGGGTGCAGGGGCCGCTGTCGAGCAATTCGGGCGAGATGGTCCGCGACTGGTGCCTGGCGGGCCACGGGATCATGCTGCGCAGCCTCTGGGACATCGCGCCGCAACTGGCCTCGGGCGCGCTGGTGCGGGTGCTGCCGCAGTACGCGATGCCCGATGCCGACATCCACTGGATCGCGCCCTGGCGGCCGAAGACGCCGCGGCGGGTGCGGCTGCTGGTCGACCACCTGGCCGAACGCTTTCGTGGCGAGCCCTGGAAGCCCGCGCGCTAGGCGAACGCCCCTCGCGCCTCAGCGGGCCGCGCGCACCACCAGGCTCACGCCCACCGCCGTGAGCGCCGTGCCCAGCAGCGTGGCCAGCGTGATCTGCTCGCGGAACAGCAGCCAGGCCATGAGGGCCGTGCAAGGCGGCACCAGGTAGAGCAGGCTCGTGACCGCGGTCGCGGTGCCGCGCTGGATCAGTATGTAGAGCAGCGAACTCCCACCCAGCGACAGCGCGAGCACCGACCAGGCCATCGCGCCGATCGAATGCGCGTTCCACGCGATGGCCTCGGGCTCGAGCAGCGCGAACGGCAAGGTCACGACCACGGCCGCCGCCATCTGCACCGCGCTGGCGCTGCGCACGTCGCAGGGCGCGACGAAGCGCTTCTGATAGAGAGTGCCCGCGGTGATCGCCCCGAGCGCCATGAGCGCCAGGCTCATGGTCTCGGCATTGACCTCCGAGCCGTCGCCCAGCTTGCGCCACACCACCAGCACCAGCCCCGCGAAGCCCAGCGCGAGACCCAGCCACTGCCGCGGCGACACGCGCCCGCCGTTGAAGGACATCCAGATCGCGGTCAGCACCGGCTGGATGCCGACCAGCAGCGCGACCAGCCCCGAGCCCATGCCCGCGCGCACCGCGGCCCAGACGCCGCCGAGGTAGCCGGCCTGCATCAGGATGCCGGTGACCGCGAGGTGCCCCCACTGCGCCCGGGTCGAAGGCCAGGCCACGCGCGCCAGCGCGACCCACAGGCCGAAGCAGAGGAACGAGAGCACGAAGCGCACGGCCAGGAACTTGAAGGGCGGCGCATGCGGCATGCCGTAGCGCGCGACGATGAAGCCCGTGCTCCAGATCAGCACGAAGACCGCGGGCATGGCCCGCAACCAGCCCGCCTCGCGGGCTGAGGCGGCGCTCATTTGGCCCGGGCCCGGATCTCGGGAATGGCCTTTTGCAGGTAATAGACCATCGACCACACGGTGAGCACGGCCGAGACCCAGATCAGCCACTGGCCCCACAGGCCAGTGTCGATGAAGCCGAACAGCTGCCCGTCGTAGAGCAGGAACGGGATCGCGACCATCTGCACGGTCGTCTTGACCTTGCCGATCATGTGCACCGCCACGCTCTTGCTGGCGCCGATCTGGGCCATCCATTCGCGCAGCGCCGAGATCGCGATCTCGCGGCCGATGATGATCAGCGCCACGAACACGTCGGCCCGGTTCAGGTGCACCAGCACCAGCAGCGAGGCGCAGACCAGGAACTTGTCGGCCACCGGGTCGAGGAAGGCGCCGAAGGCCGAGGTCTGGTTGAGCTTGCGCGCCAGGAAGCCGTCGAGCCAGTCGGTGGCCGCGAACACGATGAACATGACCGTGGCGATCACATTGCGCATCGGGTCGGCGATGGGCAGGTAGAACACGCCGACGATCAGGGGGATCGCGACGATGCGCGTCCAGGTCATGATGGTCGGCAGGGTCCAGAACATGCGCTCGATTGTGTCACGCGAAAACGCCGGAATCGAGAACGGGGACAAAGCCGTGCCGGCGCCCCGCTTCCGCGCCGCCGGCTTCAGTGCAGCGCACGGTAGATTTCCTCGGCCAGATCGAAGGCGATGCCCTCGACCGAGGCGATGTCTTCCACGCTCGCCGCCGCCACGCCGCGGATGCCGCCGAAGCGCTGCAGCAGCCGGGCCCGGCGCTTCGGGCCGATGCCCGGGATGTCCTCGAGTTGGCTGCCGCCCACGCGCACCTTGGCGCGCTTGGCGCGCATGCCGGTGATGGCGAAGCGGTGCGCCTCGTCGCGGATCTGGGCCACCAGCATCAGCGCCGCCGAATCTTTGCCCAGGTAGACCTTCTCGCGGCCGTCGGCGAACACCAGTTCCTCGAGGCCGACCTTGCGGCCCTCGCCCTTCTCGACCCCGACGATCAGCGACAGCGGCAGGCCCAGCTCGCTGAACACCTCGCGCGCCATCGACACCTGGCCCTTGCCGCCGTCGACCAGCACCAGCTCCGGCATGCGCGCGCCCCGGGCCCGTGCCGGCGCCGCGGCACCCTCGACACCCTCGGCGCCTTCGCTCTCGGCATCGCCGGGCGGCAGCGCCTCGGTCTCGGCGGCCATCGCCTCGGCCAGCTTGCCGTAGCGGCGATGGAGCACCTGGCGCATCGCCGCATAGTCGTCGCCGGGCGTGATGCCGTCGATGTTGTAGCGGCGGTATTCCTTGTTCTGCATCGCGTGGTGCTCGAACACCACGCACGAGGCCTGCGTGGCCTCGCCCGCCGTGTGCGAGATGTCGAAGCACTCGACGCGGAAGTTGTCGAGGTCGTCGCTCGCGAGCTCCAGCGCATCGGCCAGCGCGCGGGTGCGGGCCTGCTGCGAGCCCTCCTCGGCCAGCAGCCGCGCCAGCTGCAGGCTGGCGTTCTTCTCGGCCATCTCGAGCCAGTGGCGGCGCTGCTCGCGCGGCTGGAACACCGCCGTCACGCGCGTGCCCGACTGCAGCGACACCGCCTCGATCAGCTCGCGGCCCACGGTTTCGCTGAGCACCAAGGTGGCCGGCACCGGCACGTCGATGTAGTGCTGCGCGATGAAGGCCTCGAGCACCTGCACCTCGACCGAATCGGTGACGGCGGGCGCGGCGCCCTCGCCCTCGTCGTTGTCGAGTTCACCGTGCTGCATCAACGAGGCATCCTCGACGTGCACCGGGAAATAGGGCCGGTCGCCCAGATGACGGCCGCCGCGCACCATCGCCAGGTTCACGCAGGCCTTGCCGCCCTGCACCTTGACCGCGAGGATGTCGACATCCTTGTCGGAGGCGATCTCGATCGACTGCTGGTGCAGCACGCGCGAGATCGCCGACATCTGGTTGCGCAGCTCGGCCGCCTGTTCGAACTCCAGCTTCTCGGCATGCGAGGTCATGCGCTGCTCGAGCGTGGTGAGCACCAGTTGCGTGTCGCCGCGCAGGAAGGCCTCGGCGCTCGCCACGTCCTGCGCGTAGGCCTCGGTCGAGATATGGCCCACGCAGGGACCGGTGCAGCGCTTGATCTGGTAGAGCAGGCAGGGCCGGGTGCGGTTGGCGTAGACCGTGTCCTCGCAGGTGCGCAGCTTGAACACCTTCTGCAGCAGCTGGATCGACTCCTTGACGGCCCAGGCGCTCGGGTACGGCCCGAAGTAGCGGTGCTTCTTGTCGACCGCGCCGCGGTAGTAGGCCAGCCGCGGAAACTGGTGCGAGGCGATCTTGAGGTAGGGGTAGCTCTTGTCGTCGCGAAACAGGATGTTGTAGCGCGGCTTGAGCGTCTTGATGAGGTTGTTCTCGAGCAGCAGCGCCTCGGCCTCGGAACGCACCACGGTGGTTTCCATGCGCGCGATCTTCGAGATCATGTGGCCGATGCGCGTGCCGCCGTGGCTCTTCTGGAAGTAGTTGGCGACCCGCTTCTTGAGGTTGCGCGCCTTGCCCACGTAGAGCACGGCGCCACCGGCGTCGAAGTAGCGGTAGACGCCCGGCAGCTGCGGCAGGGCCGCCACTTCGCTGAGCAGTTGATCGGAATGCACGTCTGACATGGCGGCTATTGTGGCGCGCGGCGCGCGGCCCCATGGCGCGCCTGCGCGCAAACCCCGTGGTGGGTGGAATGAAATGTGCTGATGATGGTTGCGGGCGCGAGGAGCGCCCGTCTCGTTTCAACACAACTACTCGGGAAACTCTCTCCATGACGAAGAAGATCCAGTCGCGCGCCTGGTGGGCGCTCTCGCCCCTGGCGCTGGCATTGACGGTGGCCGGTTGCGGCGGCGGCGGCGGTGGCGGCCAGGACAACGCCGCGCTGATCGCGACGATCGCCGCCATCAACGCAGCCAACACCCCGCCGCCACCGCCCGCAGCCGACAAGGGCTGCCTGATCGGCGACGGCGGTACGCAGGTGGTGGTGGGCTCGGGCGATCCCGGCGATCCGGCCGCGCCCGAACCGGCCTCGGGCTACGTGGTCGGCCACAAGCTGGTCTACGCGAAGAACTACATGGTGGTGGCCAACCATCCGCTGGCCACGCGCGCGGGCTGCGACGTCCTCAAGGCCGGCGGCAGCGCGGTCGACGCCGCGGTCGCGGTGCAGGCGGTGCTAGGGCTGGTCGAGCCGCAGTCCAGCGGCCTGGGTGGCGGCGCCTTCATGCTGCACTACGACGCGAAGACCAAGAAGGTGCAGGCCTACGACGGACGCGAGATGGCGCCCGCCGCGGCCACCGAGAACTACCTGCGCTACGCGGTGCAGACCGATTCCGCCAGTGGAGCGCCCAAGCCCAACGCCCGCGCCAGCGGTCGCTCGATCGGCACGCCGGGCGCCGTGCGCATGCTCGACGTCGCTTACAAGGACCACGGCAAGCTGCCATGGAAGGACCTTTTCAGCTACGGCATCACGCTGGCCTCCGATGGTTTCCCCATCGGTGGCCGCATGGCCGCAGCGATCTCCTCGTCGGCCTCCAACCTCAAGCGCGACGCCGACGCAACCGCCTATTTCTTCAACGACGACGGCACCCCGAAGGCCCTGGGCACCAAGCTCAAGAACCCGGCCTACGCCAAGACGCTGACCACGCTCGCCAACGAGGGCGCCAACGCGTTCTATACCGGCCCTCTCGCGCAGGCGATCGTCGACAAGATCGGCATCACCACCGCGGCCAACGACGGCTCGGCCATCACGCCCGGCGTGACGACCATGGCCGACATGGCCAACTACGTGGCCAAGCGTCGCGACCCGGTCTGCGGCACCTACCGTGACTACTACGTCTGCAGCATGTCGCCGCCCTCGTCCGGCGGCATCGCGGTGGTGCAGGCGCTCGGCATCCTCGAGACCTTCAACCTGAGCCTGTACAAGCCCAGCGCGATCGACATCGAAGGCGGCAAGCCCAGCGTGATGGGCGTGCACCTGGTGAGCGAGGCCGAACGCCTGGCCTACGCCGACCGCGACAAGTACGTGGCCGACACCGACTTCATCCCGCTGCCCGGCGGCTCGGCCGACACGATGCTCAACAAGCCGTACCTGCAGAAGCGGGCCAGCCTGATCAGCCTGTCCAAGAGCATGGGCGTGGCCGCGGCCGGCGACCTCGGCAGCGTGCCGCTGGGCATCGACAAGACCGAGGAGCATGGCACGACCCACTTCACGGTGGTCGACAAGCAGGGCAACGTGGTGACGATGACGACCACGGTCGAGAGCACGCTGGGCTCGTTCCACATGACGCAGGGCTTCATGCTGAACAACCAGTTGACCGACTTCTCGGCCAACCCGAACGACACCACCGACCCGAGCATCAAGGTCGCCAACCGCGTCGCCCCGGGCAAGCGTCCGCGCAGCACGATGGCGCCGACCCTGGTGTTCAAGAAGAACACCGACGGCAGCATGGGCGAGTTCGTGATGGGCACCGGCTCGCCGGGCGGCGGCACGATCATCCAGTACGTGGTGAAGACCGTGGTCGGCGCGCTCGACTGGGGCCTCGATGCGCAACAGGCGACCTCGCTGGTCGACTTCGGCGCCACCAACAGCGTGACCACCAACGTGGGCGGCGAGCACCCAGCCATCGACACCTCGAACTCGGGCAACAACGACCCACTGATCACCGGCCTGCGCGCGCTCGGCCACACGGTGAACTTCGGCGCCCAGTCCAGCGGCATCAGCACCATCATCCGCACCAACGTCGGTGGCCAGTCGGTGCTCACGGGCGGCGCCGATCCGCGGCGCGAAGGCATCGTGCTCGGCGATACCTTCACGCCCTGATCCGGGCCCGAAGCCCGGCGACGCCTACTTCGCGAGTTCGCTCACCAACCGGTAGAGGAACTCGCGCCCGTCGTAGAGCCGCTGGATCTCGATGCGTTCGTCCAGCCCGTGGGCGCGCGCATCCGAGGGCTCGAGGAACATGCCGGTCACGCCGTACATCGGAATGCCGGCATTGCGCAGGAAGCGGCTGTCGGTGGCGCCCGTGCTCATCGCGGGAATCACCGGCACGCCCGGCCACATCTGCTCGGTCAGCCGCTCCACCGTCTTCACCAGGTCGCCCTGCAGCGGCGACGCCGGGCTGCGCAGCGGCTTGCCGAGGTTGCGCACCACGATCTTGTCGTTGCCCACGGCCTGGGTCAGCAGGCGCTCGACCTCGTCGGGATCGTCGTGCGGCAGGATGCGGCAGTTGACCGTGGCCTTGGCCGACTGCGGCAGCGCATTCTCGGCATGGCCGGCCTGCACCATGGTCGCCACGCAGGTGGTGCGCAGCTGGGCGTTGTAGGCCGGGTTGGCCGTCATGCGCTCGAGCACGCCGGCGTCGGGGTTGCCGGTGCCGACGGCGCGCATGTCCTCGGCCAGCTGGCCGGTGGCGAAGGGCGCGCTGCGCGCGAAATAGGTCTTCGTGACGTCGGCGAGCTTGATCGGGAAGGCGTAGTTGCCGAGCCGCTCCAGGCCGGCCGACAGCGCGTAGATCGGGTTGTTCTTGGTCGGCACCGAGCTGTGGCCGCCGACGTCGCGCGCCTCGAGCATGTAGGTGGTGTACATCTTCTCGGCCACCTGCAGCCGGTGCAGGTTCGGCTTGCCGTTGCGCAGTTCGCCGCCGCCGCCCTCGTTGATGCCGAACTCGGCCTGCAGCAGCTCGGGCTTGTTGTTGATGAGCCAGAAGGCGCCGTTGCTCAGCGCATCGCCGCGTTCCTCGTCGGCGGTCAGCGCGAGGATGATGTCGCGGCTGGGCTTGAAGCCCTCCTGCTTCAGTTGGCCGAGCACGGACACCAGCGCCGAGGCCATGGCCTTGTCGTCGATGGAACCGCGCGCCGTGAAGTAGCCGCCCGACTCCTGCAGCTTGAACGGATCGGTCTTCCAGTCCTCGCGCCGGGCCTCGACCACGTCGATATGAGCCAAGAGCAGCAACGGCTTCTTCGAGCCGTCGCCCTTGAAGCGCATCACGAGGTTGCCCTTCTTGGGGAAGGGCTCGAGGATCTGGATGTCCGCGGGCGCGAAACCCGACTCGACCAGTCGTTTTTCCATCGCACGCGCGGCCTGCGTGTTGTCGCCCACCGAGTGGGTGGTGTTGACCTCGATGAGCTCCTTGTAGATCTCGCGGAAGCGCTGCTGCTGCGGCGTGAGCGTCTGGGCCGCCGCCGTGGCGAGGCCGCCGAGCGCGAGGGACAGGGCCAGCGCGCTGCGCAACGTGCGCAGTCGCGAGGTCGCGGGCAAGGCGGCGCCGGGATGGCGGGCTCGGTTCTTCTTCAGGCTCATTCGCTCTCTCCGTTGTGGTTGTGGTGTGCGGCCAGCATAGCGACGGCCCCGCGCGAGGGCCATTCAGAAGAAAGGCGCAAGGTGCACACTCGCGGCCATGCAACGCGACTGGGACATCTTCTGCAAGGTCATCGACAACCATGGCGACCTCGGCGTCTGCTGGCGGCTCGCACGCCAGCTCGCCGGCCTCGGCGAACGGGTGCGGCTCTGGGTCGACGACGCCAGCGCGCTGGCCTGGATGGCGCCCGAAGGCTGCGCGGGCGTGCGCGTGATCGACTGGAGCGACCCGGCCGCGGTGGGCGCGGCCGCGGCCGAGCCGGCGCCCCAGGTGCTGATCGAGGCCTTCGGCTGCGACCCGGCGCCCGCGCTGATCGCGCGCTTCGCCGCGGCCTCGGCCGCCGACGGTGCCCCGCGCGCCTGGATCAACCTCGAATACCTCTCGGCCGAACCCTATGTGGAGCGGCTGCATGGCCTGCCCTCGCCGGTCTTCAGGGAGCCGGGTGCCGGGCTCACCAAGCGCTTCTTCTATCCAGGCTTCACCGAGGCCACCGGCGGCCTGGTGCGCGAACCGGACCTGGCCCGGCGGCGCGCGGCCTTCGATCGCGCTGCCTGGCTGGCGCAACGGCAATTGCCCTGGCGCGAAGGCGAACGCCTGGTGTCGCTGTTCTGCTACGAGCCGCCGGCCCTGGCCGCGCTGCTGGCGCAACTGGCCGATGACGGCACGCCGACCCGGCTGCTGGTGACGCCGGGGCGGGCGACCGAGGCCGTCAAGGCCTGTCTTTCGAGCGCACCATGGCTCGAACGCTCGCCCAGCCAGGCGAGTGCGCTATCGATTTCATACCTGCCGCACCTCGACCAGCCCGATTTCGACCACCTGCTCTGGGCCTGCGACCTGAATTTCGTGCGCGGCGAGGATTCGCTGGTGCGGGCCCTCTGGGCCGGCGCGCCGCTGGTCTGGCAGATCTATGCGCAGGACGACGACGCGCACCACGTGAAGCTGAACGCCTGGCTCGACTGGCTGGAAGCGCCGGCCTCGATGCGGCGCTTCCACCAAGCCTGGAACGGCTTCGGCAACGCGTCCCTGTCGCTCGCCGACATCGGCGAAAAATGGCGTCTTGCCGTGACCCGAGGGCGCGAGCGCCTGCTCGCGCAGGACGATCTCGTGACCCAACTGCAGCATTTCGTCGCCGGAAAAAGCTAAAATAGCGGGCTTTGCGGATTTCGGCCCGGATCCTGGGAAATTCCTGGGGGTTCGAGATGCACTCCGCTGAACCTGCCGCGGGACATGTACCGCGGGGCTTTTTCCAACCGGCACTCCTGCCCGGATTCTGGAAGTCCCGCGCACCGAGCGGCTTACATCCAGAGACCCTGATATGAAAATCGCTCAAGAAATCCGCGCCGGCAACGTCATCATGCACGGCAAGGATCCGATGGTCGTGCTCAAGACCGAATACAGCCGCGGCGGCCGCAACAGCGCCACCGTGCGCATGAAGATGAAGAGCCTGATCGCCAACTTCAACACCGAAGTGGTCTTCAAGGCCGACGACAAGATCGACCAGATCGTGCTCGAGAAGAAGGACTGCACCTACTCCTACTTCGCCGACCCGATGTACGTCTGCATGGACGCCGACTACAACCAGTACGAAGTCGAAGCCGAGAACATGGGCGACGCCCTGAACTACCTCGAGGACGGCATGGCCGTCGAAGTGGTGTTCTACGACGGCAAGGCGATCTCGGTCGAACTGCCGACCAGCGTCGAGCGCGAAATCACCTGGACCGAGCCGGCCGTCAAGGGCGACACCTCGGGCAAGGTCCTGAAGCCCGCCAAGATCGCCACCGGCTTCGAAGTGCCCGTGCCGCTGTTCGTCTCGCAAGGCGACAAGATCGAAATCGACACGCGCACCGGCGAATACCGCAAGCGCGTCTGAGCCTCGCTTTCCCCGGCTGACCACCACCCGCAAGAGGCTCCGCAAGGAGCCTTTTGTCTTTGCGGCCCGCCGCACGCAACGAATCCCGCGCTGCACAATCCCATCCTTATGACCAACAGCACGCACGACCTCCACGACAAGCGCCTCGCCGATGCCTGGGCCACGCTTCAGGCCCATGCCGACCATGGGCTGCCGCTCGATCCAGATCCCTCGCGCATCGCCTTCGCCGATCCCGAGTTCCTGCTGCGCCGCGAAACCCGCGGCGTGCGCATGCAGCTCGAGCTGATGAAGCCCGACCTCGAGCAGCGCGTCCACGGCATCGAGAACACCATCGTGGTCTTCGGCAGCGCGCGCTTTCGCAGCGAGGAAGAAGCCGCCGCGCTGATCGTCGAGGCCGACAAGGCCGGCGACACCGCCGCGGCCGAGCGCTGGCGCCGGCTGGCGCGCAGCTCGCACTACTACGAGAAGGCGCGCACCTTCGGCAAGCTGGTCGCGCGCCACAGCGAGAACAAGGAGCCGCAGGACAAGCTCTTCATCTGCACCGGCGGCGGCCCCGGCATCATGCAGGCGGCCAATCGCGGCGCGCACGAGGCCGGCGGCCTGTCGGTCGGCCTGGCCATCGCGCTGCCGATGGAGGAAGCGGCCAATCCCTACGTCACGCCCGCGCTGAGCTTCAAGTTCCACTACTTCGCGATCCGCAAGATGCATTTCATGATGCGTGCGAAGGCGCTGGTGGCGTTCCCGGGCGGCTTCGGCACGCTCGACGAACTGTTCGAGGTGATCACGCTGGTGCAGACGCGCAAGTCGAAGCCGGTGCCGATCGTGCTGTTCGGTTCGGACTACTGGAAGCGCCTGATCGACTTCGACTTCCTGGTCGACGAAGGCGTGATCTCGCCCGGCGACGTCAAGCTTTTCGAGTACGTGGACGCGCCCGAAGACGCGTGGGAAGCGATCAAGCGCTTCTACAAGCTCTGATCCGAGCGGGCGCGGACCGCGCCTCGACTAGGCGGCCTCGTCGTCGCCATCGTCGTCATCGGGCCGCAGCGCGTGCTCGAAGAAGCGCGTGAGCGCCTTGGCACGCCGGCGCCGCTCGGGCCCCGGCCCGGTCGCGAGGCCCATGGCCACGGCATCGTCGGCCACGCCGTGCAGCGCATTGAACAGGATCACGGCCGTGAGCGTCGGGTCCTCGACCTCCCACACGCCGGCCGCGTCGCCATGCTTGAGCAGGCCGACCAGCTGCGTGATGACCGCGTTGTCGTTGCGCATGCGCCGGTCCTCGGGCCGGTACTCGTGGAACACCACGTCGTGCAGCGCGACGTTGTCGAGGTAGGTCTCGAGCCCCGTCTCGACCCAGGCCTTGATGCGGCCATGGTGGTCCTCGGGACGGTGGCGGTCCATCGCCTCCTGCAGCCGCGCGCAGAAGCTGTCGACGAAGCGCTGCTGCAGCGCGCCGAGCAGCGCCTCCTTCGACGGGAAGTACAGATAGAAGGTGCCCTTGGCCACCTGCGCGCCGGCCGCGATGTCGTCGATGCTGGTGGTGGCGATGCCCTTCTCGATGAACAGCCGCTCGGCCGCGTCCATCAGCGCCGCGGCGCGGGTTTCGGGCGCCTTGACGCGACGGCGCGGTTCGGACGCCTCCGAAGGCGGTGACGGGTCCGCCGCATCGGGCGTGGAAGAAGTGATGTTGCGGCGCCCCGTCGTCATTCGGTTCCCTCAGGTTGTGGCTGCGGCGGCACGTGCCGCCGCGATGGCCGCGTTCACCGCGGCCGCGTCGAGCGCCAGGCCGCGCGGCGCCAGCACGCGCTCGCCGAGCCAGGCGATGGCCTCGTCGGTGCGCGCAAAGGTGTCGGCCGGCACGCCGAAGAGCTTCTCGACATTCATCTTGCGGATTTTCTCGTATTGATCGGGCGGCACCACGCTGGCCATGCCCATCATATGGCGCCGGATGTCGGCACCGCGCGCCTGCAGCCACTGCTTCGCGCTCTGCGCGCTGCCCTCGGGATGCACCAGCGCATCGGCGTCGGCGAACACGCGCAGCGAAGCAAAAGGCTCGCCACGGTCGAGCCAGCGGTTCCAGTCCTCGGTGAAGACCTGCATGTCCTCGAGGGTCTGCAACCCCGAAGACACGCTGATGACCAGCGGCCACTGGCCGAGTTCGTGATGGATCATGGACAACTCCTTGATGAAAGTCCGGGAACGAAGAACGGGAAGGCGACGCGCGGACAGGCGCAGCGGCACGCGCGCGGCGGGCATGGAGAGAAGCTCCTCAGGCGCGGGCCGGCAGCGCGGCGGTGCGCGGCCTGACGCCGAGCAGCAGCCCGGCCGCCAGCAGGCCGGCCAGCCCGGCACAGGCCACGGCCGCGTGGAAGCCGCCGGCCAGCGCGCCCGACACCAGGCCATGGGCCAGCGAAGGATCGAGCGCGCCCAGCGCGGCGGTGTCGTGCCGCGCCACGGCGGCCACCGCCATCTCCTGCGCGCGCGCCGCCGGCAGGCCGCTGCGCTCGAGTGCCGCCGCCAGCAGCGCGGTGGCGCGGCCGCTCATCAGCGTGCCGAGCAGCGCGATGCCGATCAGCATGCCGGCCTGGCGCAGCGCATTCATCGTGGCCGAGGCCATGCCCGAGCGCTGCGCCGGCACCGAGGCGATCACCGCCGTGCTGGTGGCCGGCACCGCGAGCCCCGTGCCAACGCCCAGCACCACGAACAGCAGCGCGAGCACCACGTAGGGCGTGTCCGCCGCGAGCAGCGTCATCGCGAGCATCGCGGCGCCGATCAGGCCGTAGCCCGCCACCATCAGCGCATGGACGCCATGGCGCCGCGACAGCCGGCCGAACTGCGAGGACACGATGCCGGTCGCGACGAACTGCGGCACCATGCGCCAGCCGGTGTCGGTGGCCGACCAGCCCTGCACCTGCTGCAGGAACAGCGAGAAGAAGAACAGGCTCGCATAGGCCGAGAAGCCCAGCACGAAGGACGCGAAGTTGGTGACCGAGAAACGCGCGTCGCGAAACAGGCCCAGTGGCAGCAGCGGCCGCTGCACGCGCGCCTCCACCGCCAGGAACAGCACGAGCCCGAGCGCGGCCAGCGCCAGCGATACCGTGGTGCGTCCCGACAGCCAGCCGTGCTCGCCGGCCGCGATCAGCCCGAAGGTCAGCGCGCCGAGCCACAGCACGCTGAGCACCTGCCCCGCCGGATCGAGCGCCGCATGCTCGGGGTGCGAGGTCTCGCGGATGCCCCAGAGCCCCAGGCCCACGGTCAGCAGGCCGATCGGCAGGTTGATCAGGAAGATGCTCTGCCAGCCCGTGTGGTCCACCAGCAGGCCGCCGAGCATCGGCCCGAGGATCAGCGAGATGGCGGTGAACGAGGACCAGCCGCCGATCACGCGCGCGCGGCTCGCCGGCTCGGGAAAGGCATGGGCCAGGATCGACAGCGCGCCCGGGATCAGCAGCGCGCCCGCGATGCCCTGCACCGCGCGGCCGGCCAGCAGCGTGCTCAAGCTGCCGGCCATCGCGCACATCGCAGAGCCGACGGTGAACACCACCACGCCGGCCAGCCAGGCCCGCTTGCGGCCGTAGCGGTCGCCGAGCGGACCGGCCGAGAGCATGAAGGCCGACAGGCACAGCGCGTAGATGTCGATCACCCACTGCAGGCCCGCGAGGTCGGTGGCGAGCGCGCGCTGCAGGGTGGGCAGCGCGACGTTGACGATGCTCACGTCGAGCGTGGCGATGAAGCTGCCGAGATAGACCGCGGCGACGAGCGCGAGCCGGCGGCGCGGATCGTCGATCGCCGCCCGGGATGGGGAGTCCATGGGACCGCCTTCGGGATTCGTTGAAGAGGCGGCGATACTGACTTCAAGTCACTATCTTGTCAATCAGATGAGAATTGATCTTATTTGGATCAGGGTTTCCCGGAAGGCGGCAGTGGCTTCGGGCCGTTCAGTGCCCCTCCTCCCGCACCTGCAAGCCCCAGGTCGCGCGCGCGCCGAGCGCCACCACCCCGCCCACGACCCAGAACACGCCGCCGATGCCGATCAGCGCGCCCAGCGAGCCGAACAGCATCGGCATCGCCACGCTGGAGGCATTGATGGTCATCAGCCGCAGCCCCAGCGCCTCGCCATGGCGGCTGTGCGGCGTGATCTGGTGCAGCATGCTCATCACCATCGGCTGCACCGCGCCGAGCGCGAAGCCAAGCACCACCGAGCACACGCCCATGCTCAAGGCCGTCGGCAGCAGCGGGTAGACCAGGAAGACGCAGACCGTGACCAGGGTCGAGCTGAGGATCACGCTGCGCTCGGAGGCGCGCGAGGCGATCGCCGGCAGCACGATGCGGATCACGGCCGCCGCGATCGCGAAGGCGCCGAGGATCGAGCCGATCACCGAGGCGCTGATGCCGCGCTCGTGCCCCAGCACCGGCAGCACGAAGGCATGCACGTCCCAGCTCGAGGACTGCAGCCAGTTCACGAACAGCAAGCGGCGGAACATCGGTTCGCGCAGCAGGTCCCAGGCGCGCGTAGGCACGGCCCCGGGCAACGGCGGCGTGGGCGGCGGTTCGTGCGCGCCGCGCGCCATCAGCCAGCACAGGATCGGCAGCAGCGCCATGGCGGCGAAGCAGACGCGGAAGGCCAGCATGTCGGCCGCCGCGCGGCCCGCGTGGTCGATCAGCAACCCGGCCAGGAACGGGCCGACGAAGTTCGCCACCGCGGGCGCGATCGCGAGCCAGCTGAACACCCGCTTGAGCTCGGTCGGTGTGGTGGCCGAGCGGCCCACGTGGCGCTGCAGCGCGATCACGGTCGCGCCGGTGGCGCCGCCGGTCAGCAGCGCCGCCACGCACATGGCCGGAAAGACCGGGAACGCCCAGACCAGCCCCGCGCCGAGCGAGGCCGCGATCACCGACAGCAGCAGCGGCCGCTTGAAGCCGTGGCGGTCGGCGAAGCGCCCGGCCGGCAGCGCGAGGAAGACCTGGGTCAGCGCGAACAGCGCGATCAGCACGCCGACGGCCGCCGCGCTGTAGCCCTGCTGCAGCGCCAGCAGCGGCGTGGCCAGCCGCATGCCGGCCATGGTGGCGTGGAGGCAGACCTGCGCGCCGATGACGCGCAGCAGTTCGCTGCCCTTCACGGCTTTCCGCCGCTGTCGGGATCGGCGTCGATGCCTTCGGCGCCCGCGGCCAGCGGCGGCAGCAGCGCCTGCGCCTGGCCCTCGGGCAGCGCCTCGACCTTGCGCAGCGCCAGGCGCATCTGCCTGGCGCGCGTATCGGCCTTGTCGAGCGTGTCGGAGGCTTTCGCCACCTGTTCCTTCACGCGCTCGACCCACTCGCCATAGCGTTCGAACTCGGTCTTGACCGCGCCCAGCACCTTCCAGACCTCGGAGGCCTGGCGCTCGAGCGCCAGCGTGCGAAAGCCCATGTGCAGGCTGTTGAGCATCGCGAGCAAGGTGGTCGGGCCGGCCAGGGTCACGCGGTGCTGGCGCTGGATCGCGTCCATCAGGCCCGGACGCCGCAGCACCTCGGCATAGAGGCTCTCGACCGGCAGGAAGAGGATCGCGAAATCGGTGGTGTGCGGCGCCGCGAGGTAGCTCTCGGCGATGGACTTGGCCTCGGCGCGGATGCGCGCCTCGAGCGCCTTGGCGGCGAGTTCGGCGGCCACCGCGTCGGCCTGCTCGTGGGCTTCGATCAGGCGCTCGTAGTCGTCGCGCGGAAACTTGGCATCGATCGGCAGCCAGACCGGCGCGCCCTCGTCGCCGCGGCCCGGGAAGCGGATCGCGAAGTCCACCCGCTGCCCGCTGCGCGGCTTGGTCTCGACCTGCCGCGCGTACTGTTCGGGCGTGAGCACCTGCTCGAGCAGCGCCTCGAGCTGCACCTCGCCGAAGATGCCGCGCGTCTTCACGTTGGTCAGCACGCGCTGCAGGCTGCCGACACCGACCGCCAGCGTCTGCATCTCGCCCAGCCCCTTGTGCACCTGCTCGAGCCGCTCGGCCACCTGCCGGAAGCTCTCACCGAGGCGCGCCTCGAGCGTGCTCTGCAGCTTCTCGTCGACGGTCTTGCGCATCTCGTCGAGCTTGGCGGCATTGCCCTGCTGCAGTTGCGTGAGCTGGCTTTCCATCGTGGCACGCACCTCGGCGAGACGGCGCGCATTCGATTCCGACAGGCCCTGCAGCTGCGAAGCCAGCGTGTCGGCCAGCGTCTTCTGCAGCGCGGCTAGCTGCAGCGCGAAGGCATCGAGCTGGGCGTTCTGCGTGCGCGTGGCCTCGGCGCCCTGCATCACCAGCGACTGCTGGAAGGTGGCGAAGGCCTGCGCGGTTTCCTGCCGTCCGCCGCGCGAACTCTCCGCGATCTCGCGGCGCAGCTCGCGCTCGGTGCGCTCGTTGGCGGCGAGCAGTTCGCCATGATCGGGCGGCGGCGGCCGGCGGGCCAGCAGCCAGACGAGGAGCACGAGCTGGATGACGGCCACGACCGCCAGGGCCAGAAGAATCAAGTCGGTGAGTTCCAAGGGGATCGCGGGGCGCTTTCTATTCTTTTTTGTTCGACGGGGATGGCTTACCTGGCGGCCACCGGCGTGACCGGCGTCAGCGGGCCCTTGCCCGTGAAGAAGGCGATCAGGTTGTCGGCCGCGAGCCCGGCCATGGCCTTGCGCGTGGGCACCGTGGCGCTCGCGATGTGCGGCGTGAGCACGACGTTGGGCACGGTCAGCAGGTCGGGATGGACCTTGGGCTCGCCCTCGAACACGTCGAGCCCCGCGGCGGCGATGCGCTGCTCGCGCAGCGCCACGGCCAGCGCCGCGTCGTCGACGATGCCGCCGCGCGCGATGTTCACCAGGGTGGCGGTGGGCTTCATCAGCGCGAGTTCGGCGGCGCCGATGGTGTGGTGCGAGGCGGCCGAGTACGGCACCACCAGCACCACGTGGTCGGCGGTCCTGAGCAGCTCTTCCTTGCTCGCGTAGGTGGCCTTGCATTCGGCCTCGAGCGAGGCGTCGAGCCGCGAACGGTTGTGATAGATCACCTTCATGCCGAAGCCGTGCGCGCCGCGCTTCGCGATGCCCTGCCCGATGCGGCCCATGCCGATGATGCCCAGCGTGGCACCGTGGATGTCGGAGCCCGCGAACATGTCGAAGCTCCACTTCTGCCACTTGCCGGCGCGCAGGAAATGCTCGCTCTCGGCGATGCGGCGCGCGGTGGCCATCAGCAGCGCGAAGCCGAAGTCGGCGGTGGTCTCGGTCAGCACGTCGGGCGCGTTGGTGCCGACCACGCCGCGCGCGGCCATCGCGTCGACGTCGAAGTTGTTGTAGCCCACGGCCATGTTGGCGCAGATCTTCAGGTCGGGGCAGGCGTCGAGCAGCGCGGCGTCGATGCGCTCGCTGCCGGTGGTGAAGGCGCCCTGCTTGCCCTGCAGCTTCGCGGCGAGCTGCTCCCTGGTCCAGCTCTCGTCGGACTGGTTCGACTCGATCTCGAAATGCTGCGCCAGGCGCTCGAGGGTCTCGGGGAAGATCGCGCGGGCGACCAGGATCTTGGGCTTGCTCATGGGCTTTGTCTCGCTAGCGGAAGAAAAGGAAGGTGGAGAGGACGAACAGCGGCAGCAGGATGGCCATCGACCAGGCCATGTAGCCGAAGAAGCTCGGCATGCGCACGCCGCGGCTCTCGGCGATGGCCTTGACCATCAGGTTGGGCGCGTTGCCGATGTAGGTGTTGGCGCCCATGAAGACCGCGCCGGCCGAGATGGCCGCGAGCGTCGCCGCATGGGTGGTCATGAGCGTCAGCGGATCGCCGCCCGCGGTGTTGAAGAACACCAGGTAGGTCGGCGCGTTGTCGAGGAAGGAGCTGAGGATGCCGGTGGCCCAGAAGTACATCGCCGGGTCGGGCTGGCCGTCGGGCCGCGTGACCGCCGCGACGACGGCGCCGAACGGTCCCTGCGTGCCGGCCTTGAGCATCGCGATCACCGGGACGATGGTCAGGAAGATGCCCGCGAACAGCTTGGCGACCTCGGCCATCGGGCCCCATTCGAACTGGTTGGCCGCGTGCACCGCCTTCGGCGTGATCGCGAGCGAGACCAGCGTGAGCACGATCAGCCCCGCGTCGCGCACCAGCCCCGGCAGGCCGACCTCGGTGCCGAAGACGTCGAAGCGCAGCGGCGACTTCCAGAAGCCGCTGAGCAGCACCAGCGCCACCACGCCCGCGAGCAGCCAGAAGTTGAGCGCGCCGTCGAAGCCCAGGCGCCGCGTGTCGGGCGTGGGGTCGACCGGCAGCACGCCCTCCTTGCGGAAGTAGTGGCGATCGATGAAATAGAACAGCCCCAGCAGCGCGGCCAGCACGAACAGCGTGTCGAGCAGGATGTGCTGCGCGGTCCAGAAGAAGCTCACGCCCTTGAGGAAGCCGAGGAACAGCGGCGGATCGCCGAGCGGCGTGAGCGAGCCGCCCACGTTCGAGACGATGAAGATGAAGAACACGATCACGTGCACCCGGTGCACGCGGTCGTCGTTGGCGCGGATCAGCGGGCGGATCAGCAGCATCGACGCGCCGGTGGTGCCCATGAAGCTCGCGAGCACCGCGCCGATCGCGAGGATGGCGGTGTTGAGCCCCGGCGAGCCGCGCAGGTTGCCGCGGATGTGGATGCCGCCGGCCACCGTGAACAGCGCGGTCAGCAGCAGGATGAACGGGATGTACTCGGCCACCAGCGCATGCACCAGTTGCCCGCCCGCGAGCGATGCACCAAAGGTGGCGGCGAAGGGCAGCAGGAAGGCCAGCGCCCAGGCGGCCGCGACCTTGCCGTAGTGGTGATGCCAGAAGGCCGGCGCCAGCAGCGGCAGCAAGGCGATCGACAGCAGGATGCCCGCGAAGGGCACGCCCCACAGCGGCGAGATCGTGCTGCCGTCGAAGTCCGCCGCCAGGACCAGGCCGGGAGCGAGCAACGCCAGCGTCGCCAGCGCCATCGACACCGCGGGACGCATCGTGGTCTTCATGGGGCCGTACCGTACCAGAGCCCCCGGTTCCGTCGCCGGAATCCGCATCAGGCGGCAGGCTGCTCGATCTCGAACACCTGGCGCAGGTAGGCCAGGTATTTCTCGTCCTCGCACATGTTCTTCGACGGGGTGTCCGAGAGCTTGGCCACCGGCTGGTCGTTGCAGCGGATCATCTTGATCACGATCTGCAGCGGCTCGTAGCCCAGGTCGTTGGTGAGGTTGGTGCCGATGCCGAAAGCCAGCTGGCAGCGGCCGCGGAACTGCTGGTAGAGCTCGATGGTGCGCGGCACCGTGAGGCCGTCGCTGAAGATCAGCGTCTTGGTGCGCGGGTCGACGCGGTTCGCGAGGTAGTGCGCGATCATGCGTTCGCCCCACTGGAACGGATCGCCGCTGTCGTGGCGCGCGCCGTCGAACAGCTTGCAGAAGTACAGGTCGAAGTCGCGCAGGAAGGCGCTCATGCCGTAGACGTCGGACAGCGCGATGCCCAGGTCGCCGCGGTACTCGCGGGCCCAGCTCTCGAAGCCGAAGATCTGGCTGTCGCGCAGCCGCGGGCCCAGCGCCTGGCAGGCCTGCAGGTATTCGTGCGCCATGGTGCCCAGCGGGATCAGCCCGAGCTTCATCGCGTAGAGCACGTTGCTGGTGCCCGCGAGCTGCGGCAGCCGGCCGCCGGGCTGCGAGCTCGAGGGCGGCGAGGTCACCGCGCCGAGCCGCGCGTTGAGGGTGCGCAGCACCTCCTCGTGCCAGTCCTTCGAGAAGCGGCGCCGCGTCCCGTAGTCGGCGATCTTGAGGTCGCCGAGGCCGGCCTCCTGCAGCTGCGCGATCTTGATCTCGAGCCGGCGTCGGCCCTCGTCGAGGTCGGGGCGCTTCTGCGTGTTGCGGAAGTAGACCTCGTTGACGATCGCCAGCACCGGGATCTCGAACAGGATGGTGTGCAGCCACGGCCCCTGGATGCGGATCTCGAGCTCGCCCGAGGGCTGGGGAATGATGTTGATGTACTTCTCGTTGAGCCTGAACAGCCCGAGGAAGTCGATGAAGTCGCTCTTGATGAAGCGCATCGAGCGCAGGTAGGCCAGCTCGGCATCGCGGAACTGCAGCGAGCAGAGGCTGCGCACCTCCTCGCGGATCTGGCTGGCGAACTGCGCGAGGTCGACGCCGGGGTTGCGGCACTTGAAGCGGTACTCGACGCGTGCCCCCGGGAAGTGATGCAGCACGACCTGCATCATGGTGAACTTGTAGAGGTCGGTGTCGAGCAGGCTGTGGATGATCATGGTGCGGCGCGCGTTGTCTCTCTGTCGTCCCGGCCCGAAGTTTTTCGGGCGCCGCTCGATTATCACGGCCCCCGTCGGCCTGTGCCTACGGACCCTGCACTGCACGTCCTACCACTGGGGTGAATGCGCCTGGAGACAGTGTCTTCACGGCGGCGAAAACGGACCGCCGAATCAACCTCTCAAGGAGATTCGCATGAACAAGGACACCATCGAAGGCAACTGGAAGCAGCTCAAGGGCAAGGTCAAGGAGCAATGGGGCAAGCTGACCGACGACGACTTCGACGTCATCGCCGGCAAGCGCGACCAACTGCTGGGCCGCATCCAGGAACGCCACGGCATCAGCCGCGACGAGGCCGAGAAGCAGGTCAAGGACTGGGAGTCGCGCGACGGCCGCACGCCCGACGCGCTCTGGTTCGAACGCTACTGAGGTCCTGACTTCCGCTTTCCCTCATCCATCGACTAGGAGAACTCCAAAATGAAAAAACACCTGCTCATGTTCGCGCTCGCCTCCACCTGCTTCGTCGCCACCCAGGCCGGCGCCCAGATGAACAAGGACGAGCACAAGGTCGCCAAGGAAAAGATCGAGGCCGACTACAAGGTCGCCAAGACCCAGTGCGACACGCTGAAGGACAACGCCAAGGACGTCTGCCAGAAGGAAGCCAAGGGCAAGGAGAACGTCGCCAAGGCCGAGCTCGAACAGCAGTTCAAGCCCAGCGACAGCAACGCCCGCAAGGTGGCCGAGGAAAAGGTGAAGGCCACCTATGAAGTCGCGAAGGAAAAGTGCGACGACCAGACCGGCGATGCCAAGTCCGCCTGCGTGAAGCAGGCCAAGGCCGACGAGGACAAGGGCAAGGCCGACATCAAGGCGATGGCCAAGAAGTAAGCCGCTTCTCTTACCTCGCAACGACAACGGCGCCTCGAGGGGCGCCGTTTCTCTTGAGGCTCAGGCCCGCAGCGAATCGACCACGCGCTGCAGCGCCTCGGGCAGCGGCACCGGCCGCTGGGTCGTGCGGTCGACGTAGACATGCACGAAATGCCCCTGGGCCGCCGCCGTGTCGGCACCCTGCGCGAACAGGCCGACCTCGTAGCGCACGCTGGAACGGCCAGCCTGCGCCACGCGGATGCCGGCCTCGACGGTCTGCGGGAAGGCGAGCGGCGCGAAGTAGTTGCACTGCGTCTCGACCACGAAGCCGATGGTCGAGCCCTGGTGGATGTCGAGGGCGCCGCGCTCGATCAGCAGCGCGTTCACCGCCGTGTCGAACCAGCTGTAGTAGACGACGTTGTTGACGTGGCCGTACATGTCGTTGTCCATCCAGCGCGTGGGAATGCTGCGGAAGACGGGGTAACTGGCGCGCGGTTGCGGCACGGGCTTGGGGCTGGGAGAGGCAGGCGTCGTCATCGCGCGAGATTCTGCCAGCGGCCCTCGCCGGCTCCAGGCGACTGCGCGACACCCGCGGCCGCCATCGCGTTTCAAGGCCGGCCGCCCCGGTTTAGAAAGCCGCTTCTAAATTGCTGCAAAGCAACAAAAACCCCTTGCCCGGAGATTTCAGCTGCCTATACTTGAGCCCATGCTGCACCGCAACAAAGCCGACGAGGCGCAGCGCAACGTGAATAGACCAACCATCATCCCTTCCGGAGATTCCAAATGGCCCTGACCGCTGACCAGATCCTCGCCGCCCAAAAAGCCAACCTCGAAACCCTGTTCGGCCTGACCACCAAGGCATTCGAAGGCGTCGAGAAGCTCGTCGAACTCAACGTGACCGCCTCCAAGGCCGCCCTGTCCGAAGCCGCCACCACCGCCCAGGCCGCCCTGAGCGTGAAGGACGCGCAAGAACTGCTGACGCTGCAAGCCAGCCTGTTCCAGCCCCTGGCCGAGAAGACCGCCGCCTACAGCCGTCACCTGTACGAAATCGCCCAAGGCACCGGCGCCGAATTCACCAAGGCCTTCGAATCGAAGGCCAGCGAAGCCCAGCAAGCCTTCGTCGGTCTGGTCGACAGCGCTTCGAAGAACGCTCCCGCCGGTTCGGAAACCGCCGTCGCCGTGCTGAAGAGCGCCGTCGCCGCCGCCAACAACGCTTTCGAATCGGTGCAAAAGGCCGTCAAGCAAGCGTCGGACGTCGCCGAAGCCAACTTCAACGCCGTGTCCACGCAAGCCGTCGCCGCTGCCAAGACCGCGACCGCTTCGTCGCGCAAGCGCTAAGCCGCCGACCACCACCAGTTGTCTCCTTGGGTCCTCACGGATCCAATTCAGGGCCTCGTCTTCGGACGGGGCCTTTTTTTATGCGCGCGCCGAAACAGTCGCGCACCGGGCCGTCTTCGATAATGCAAGGCTTTTCTTCCTCAGGAGACTCCTACATGCAGATCGACGGCAAGGTTTTCATCGTGACCGGTGGCGCTTCGGGCCTCGGCGAAGGCGCGGCACGCATGCTGGCCGGCAACGGCGCCAAGGTCGTCATTGCCGACATGCAGGCCGACAAGGGCGAAGCCGTCGCGCGCGACATCGGCGGCGTGTTCGTGAAGTGCGACGTGAGCCAGGAAGCCGACGGCCAGGCCGCGGTGGCGGCCGCGCTGCAGCTCGGCAAGCTGGTCGGCCTGATCAACTGCGCCGGCATCGCGCCGGCCGAGAAGACCGTGGGCAAGAACGGCCCGCACGCGCTGGCGGTGTTCAGCAAGACCGTCACGGTCAACCTGATCGGCAGCTTCAACATGATCCGGCTGGCCGCCGACGCGATGAGCAAGAACGAGCCCGAAGCCACCGGCGAGCGCGGCGTGCTGATCTCGACCGCCTCGGTCGCGGCCTACGACGGCCAGATCGGCCAGGCCGCCTACAGCGCCTCGAAGGGCGGCGTGGTCGGCATGACGCTGCCGATCGCGCGCGACCTGGCGCGCAACGGCATCCGCAACATGACGATCGCCCCCGGCATCTTCGGCACGCCCATGCTGTTCGGCATGCCGCAGGAAGTGCAGGACGCACTCGCCGCCAGCGTGCCCTTCCCCTCGCGCCTGGGCACCCCCGCCGACTACGCGAAACTCGCCAAGCACATCATCGAGAACGACATGCTCAACGGCGAGGTGATTCGGCTGGACGGAGCGATTCGACTCCCGCCCCGCTGAGCGGCGCACGCGGCGGCTTGGCGCTGCCGGTGCGGTCCAGGCGCTCGTAGTTCGCGATCACCTGGGCGCCCAGCAGCACCAGCGTGGCCGCGATCTCCAGGCTCAGCAGCACCACGATCGCCGTGGTCAGCGAGCCGTAGACGACGTTCACCTGCGACAGCGTCGAGAAGTACCAGATCAGGATCCGCCGCGTGGCCTCCCACAGCAGCGCGGCGGTGATGCCGCCCAGCAGCGCGTGGCGCAGCGACATGCGCCCGGCCGGCATCACGAGGTAGAGCGAGGTCAGCATGAAGATCTCGCCGCCCAGCCCCAGCAGGTACAGCAGCAGCCCCGACACGCCCGACAGCGACCAGCTGCGCCCGAGCAGGTCGACGCTCTCCTGCCCCACGAGCTGCAGCGCGCCCGACACCAGCGTGACCAGCAGCAGCCCCACGCACAGGCACAGGATGTAGACGTAGGGCATGGCCACCGACACCAGGAAATGGCGTTTGTGGTCGGCCTTGCGGTGGTGGAAGATCACCGCCATCGCGCTCTCGAGCACGCTGAAGGCCAGCGAGCTGAAGAACACCATCGTCACCAGCAGCACCGGCCCGAGCACGTCGCGGTGGTCCAGGAAGCTCGAGAGCTCGGCCACGATGGCCTTCGACTGCCCCGGCAGCAGCCATTCGAGGTAGCGGCCGATGGTGCGCAGCAGCTCGGCCTGGTCGATCACGTGCGACAGCGCGATCACGCTGACGATCAAGAGCGGCACGATCGACAGCAGCGCGTAATAGGCCACGGCACCGGCCAGCAGCAGCCCCTGGTTGGCGCGGAACTCCTTCAGGGCGTCCCAGCCGAAGCGAAGCGGGTGGCGCAGCAGCGGGGCGGCGTGTTTCAGCGGATTGATCGTCGTCATGCGGGCGGGGTGGTCGGTCGCCGCCAGTATGCCGTCGGGTCGCGGGGGACCCGCGGCTTGCGTATGATTTGCCGCTCCCCGCCTACATGACCATCCCCGCTTCATTCATCCAGGAACTCATCGCGCGCGCCGACGTGGTGGAAATCGTCGGCCGCTACGTGCAGCTCAAGAAGGCCGGCGCCAATTTCATGGGGCTGTGCCCCTTCCACGGCGAGAAATCGCCCTCCTTCTCGGTCAGCCCGACCAAGCAGTTCTATCACTGCTTCGGCTGCGGCGCCCACGGCAACGCCATCGGTTTCCTCATGGAGCATGCCGGCATGGGCTTCGTGGAGGCCGTGCACGACCTCGCGGGCCAGTACGGCCTGCAGGTGCCGGAAGACGACGCCTCGCCGGCCGAACGCGCGCGCGCCGCCAGCCAGCGCCAGAAGCAGGCCACGCTGACCGACGTGCTCGAGAAGGCCGGCGACGCCTTCCGCAAGCACCTGCGCCAGGCGCCCGGCGCCATCGACTACCTGAAGGGCCGTGGCGTCTCGGGCGAGATCGCCAAGCAGTTCGGCATCGGCTACGCGCCGCCGGGCTGGCGCACGCTCGCGGGCGTGTTCCCCGACTACGAGGACCCGCTGCTGGCCGAGAGCGGCCTGGTGATCGTCAACACCGAGGACGGCCAGGTCGAGGCCAGCGAGGCCAAGCGCTACGACCGCTTCCGCGACCGGGTGATGTTCCCGATCCGCAACGTCAAGGGCGAATGCATCGGCTTCGGCGGCCGGGTGCTCGGCGACGAGAAGCCCAAGTACCTGAATTCGCCCGAGACCCCGGTCTTCAGCAAGGGCCGCGAGCTCTACGGCCTCTACGAGGCCCGCGCGGCGTTCCGCGACCGCGGCTACGCGCTGGTCACCGAGGGCTACATGGACGTGGTGGCGCTGGCCCAGCTCGGCTTCCCGAACGCGGTGGCCACGCTGGGCACGGCCTGCACCACCGAGCACGTGCAGAAGCTGTTCCGCTTCACCGAGTCGGTGGTGTTCAGCTTCGACGGCGACGCCGCCGGCCGCCGCGCGGCGCGCAAGGCGCTCGACGGCGCCATGCCCTATGCCACCGACACGCGCAGCATCAAGTTCCTGTTCCTGCCGGCCGAGCACGATCCCGACAGCTTCATCCGCGAGTTCGGTGCCGAGGCCTTCGCGCGCTTCGTGCAGGAGGCCACGCCGCTGTCGCGCTTCATGATCGAGGCCGCGCGCGAGGGCTGCGACCTCGGCACCGCCGAGGGCCGCGCCCACATGAGCAGCAACGTGCGCCCGCTCTGGAGCGCGCTGCCCGACGGGGCCCTCAAGCGCCAGTTGCTGAGCGAGATCGCCACGCTGGTGCAGCTCGACGCGGCCGCGCTGTCGGACCTCTGGGCCACGGCGGCGGCACCGCGCGGCGGCGGCGCCTCGCGCCAGGCCGAGCGCAGCCAGGAACGCCCGCCCGACGACGACGGCTACTTCCCCGAACCGCCGGTCTACGAAGAGCGCGAGCGTTACTACGAAAACGATAGCAAAAAGCGGCCATTCAACAAGCGTTTCGGCCGCAAGGAGCCGCCGCGTGAACCGATGCGCGGGCGCAGCCAGCCGCTGAGCCGGCCCGACATCGCGGTGCGCCTGCTGCTCGCCAACATGGCGCAGTGGGAGCCGCTGTCGCACGAGGTGCACCTGATGCTGTGCGAACTGCCCGGGCCGCACGGCGCCCTGTTCACCTGGCTCGACAGCCAGCTGCACGAGCACGGCGCCCAGCCGTGGGCGGCGCTGCGCGAAGGCATGCGCGGCCAGGAGTTCGAGGCGCTGGCCGACAAGCTGATGACGGCCTCGGAAGGCGGCGCCCCCGCCGATCCGGAAGCGAGCGAGAACGATCTGCTGGCCGAAGCCGCCCGCGAGCTGGGCAGCGTGCTCGATTTCATGCTCGACGACCGCCTCAAGTTCCAGCAGAGCGAGGCCATCGCGGCCGTCGGCAAGGACCCGAAGGCGCTCGAACGCTACAAGGCGCTCGAGGCGCGGCGGCTCGAATTGCGCGCCCGCATGCGTCCGAAGACGGTGTAATTGCTTGAAATTTGCGCAAGACGCTATAATGTAGGGCTTCGCAACTGGCGAAATCGGCAAGAGCGACAGCAGCACCTCCGGACCGGCCCCTCGCGCAACGCACTCCACGGCAACCCCGCTGGAAAGGGCCAATAACCGCAAGGACTGCACACCAAATGATCGCCCGACATCTTGCCTATTGAGGATTTATTCCTCTTTTGCCCAATTGTTCCTGTCCGGCTGTGCCGGGCTGGCGGCGCTGTCTTCGCGGACCGCGCCCGTGTGATTTCGTGTGATCCCGCTTGTCCATTCTTGTTGTAACGAGGTCGTATGCCCAGTTCAAAGAAGCCTGCTCCTTCACCCGCCAAAAGCGCCGCCGCCAAGCCTGCAGCCGAAAAACCGTTGAAAGCAGCCGCTTTGCCGGCAACTAAGACGGGTGCAGCCGCGTCAAAGGCGGCAGCCGCAACGAAAGTGAAAACCGTGCCCACGAAATCGACGACCACCACCGACGACACCAAGAAGACAGCCGCCAAGACGGCTGCGGCAGGCGCTGCCGCCCCCGCCGCCAAGAAGGTCGGCCGCCCGCCCAAGGCCGCCAGCACCGCTGCCGCCGCGCCCGCCACCGGCGCCAAGCGTGGCCGCAAGCCCAAGGCCGACAAGGATGCGCCCGAGAGCGACGTCGACCTGTCGGACATCGAGGACGACCTGGCCGGTGACGAGCCGGTGGCGGCCGTGGCGACGACCGAAGAGAAGGTCAAGCCGCTGCGCATGAAGATCAGCAAGGCGAAGGAACGCGCCTTGATGAAGGAATTCGGCCTCGACGAGACCGTGCTGTCCGAGGAAGACCTCGCCAAGCGCCGCTCGCGCCTGAAGACCCTGATCACGCTGGGCAAGACCCGCGGCTACCTGACGCACGGCGAAATCTCCGACCACCTGCCCGACAAGCTGGTCGACGCCGAGACCATGGAAGTCGTGGTCACCATGCTCAACGACATGGGCGTGGCCGTCTACGAGCAGACCCCCGACGCCGAAACCCTGCTGCTGAACAACACCGCCCCCACCGCGACCACGGTGGAGGAAGCGGAAGAAGAAGCCGAAGCGGCTCTCTCCACGGTGGACAGCGAATTCGGCCGCACCACCGACCCGGTTCGCATGTACATGCGCGAAATGGGCACGGTCGAACTGCTGACCCGCGAAGGCGAAATCGAGATCGCCAAGCGCATCGAAGGCGGCCTGATGGCGATGATGGAGGCCATCTCGGCCTCCCCCGCCACCATCGCCGAGATCCTGCGCCTGGCCGCCGAGATCCGTGAAGGCAAGGTCGTCATCTCGACCATCGTCGACGGCTTCTCGAACCCGAACGAGGCCGACGACTACGTGGCCGAGGAAGACTTCGACGAATTCGACGAGGAAGACGACGACGACGGCAAGGGCGGCTCCAAGGCCCTGACCAAGAAGCTCGAGGAACTCAAGAACGAGGCCCTCTCGCGCTTCGACCGCATCGCCGAGATGTTCGAGAAGGTGCACAAGGTCTACGACAAGGAAGGCTACGGCACGCCCTCGTACACCAAGGCCCAGCAGTCCCTGTCGGACGAGCTGATGACCATCCGCTTCACCGCGCGCACCATCGAGCGCCTGTGCGACCTCGTGCGCACCCAGGTCGACGACGTGCGCAAGAAGGAACGCGAGCTGCGCCGCATCATCGTGGACAAGTGCGGCTTCCCGCAGGACGAGTTCATCCGCGACTTCAGCGGCTTCGACAAGAACGGCAACCGCATCGCCTCCAACCTGCTGAACCTCAAGTGGGTCGAGAAGCAGGCCGCCGCCGGCAAGCCCTGGAGCGCCGTGCTCGCGCGCAACATCCCGCCAGTGCAGGAACTGCAGCAGAAGCTGGCCGACATCCAGTCGCGCGTGGTGGTGCCGCTGACCGAGCTCAAGGACATCAACAAGCGCATGAACGAGGGCGAATCGTCCTCGCGCGATGCCAAGAAGGAAATGATCGAGGCCAACCTGCGCCTCGTGATCTCGATCGCCAAGAAGTACACCAACCGCGGCCTGCAGTTCCTCGACCTGATCCAGGAAGGCAACATCGGCCTGATGAAGGCGGTGGACAAGTTCGAATACCGCCGCGGCTACAAGTTCTCGACCTACGCCACGTGGTGGATCCGCCAGGCGATCACGCGCTCGATCGCCGACCAGGCGCGCACGATCCGCATCCCGGTGCACATGATCGAGACCATCAACAAGATGAACCGCATCTCGCGCCAGCACTTGCAGGAGTTCGGCTTCGAGCCCGACGCCGGCATCCTGGCCGCCAAGATGGAGATCCCGGAAGACAAGATCCGCAAGATCATGAAGATCGCGAAGGAGCCGATCTCGATGGAAACCCCCATCGGCGACGACGACGATTCGCACCTGGGCGACTTCATCGAGGACAGCAGCAACACGGCCCCGATCGAGGCCGCGATGCAGGCGGGTCTGCGCGACGTGGTCAAGGACATCCTCGACTCGCTGACGCCGCGCGAAGCCAAGGTGCTGCGCATGCGCTTCGGCATCGAGATGTCGACCGACCACACGCTGGAAGAAGTCGGCAAGCAGTTCGACGTGACGCGCGAGCGCATCCGCCAGATCGAGGCGAAGGCCCTGCGCAAGCTCAAGCATCCGTCGCGTTCGGACAAGCTGCGCAGCTTTATTGATACGCTCTGAGCCGGTCTCCCGGTATTTCCCCGACAAGGAGGCGCCCGCAAGGGCGCTTTCTTTTTTGGGCCCCTCTGCGACAGATGCAAAGATAAGAAGAATGGAGCAATCCTCATCATGAATCCCGATGCAGACAAACTCTGGCAAGCCCCGCGCTGGGCGCTGGCCGTGCTGCTCGCGGTGCTCGGCATGCTCGGGCCCTTCTCCATCGACACCTACATCCCCGCCTTCTCGGGCATCGCGCGCTCGATCGGCGCGACGCCGGCCGAGATGCAGCAGACGCTCTCGGCCTACCTGTTCGGCTTCGCGTTCATGAACCTGTTCCATGGCGCGCTGTCCGACAGCTTCGGGCGTCGGCCGGTGGTGCTGTGGGGCCTCGCGGTGTTCACGCTGGCCTCGCTGGGCTGCGCGCTGTCGCAGACGATCACGCAGCTGGTGCTGTTCCGCGGCCTGCAGGGCCTGTCGACCGGCGCGGGCATCGTGGTCTCGCGCGCGGTGATCCGCGACATGTTCCCGCCCGCCGAGGCCCAGCGCGTGATGAGCCAGGTCACGATCTACTTCGGCGTGGCGCCCGCCATCGCGCCGATCGTCGGCGGCTTCCTGTTCGTGCACGCGGGCTGGCACGCGGTGTTCTGGTTCCTGGTGGCCGTGGGCGTGGTGCTGTTCGCCGCCAACTACAAGCTGCTGCCCGAGACGCTGCATCCCTCGCACCGCCAGTCCTTCCACGTGCGCCACCTGCTGCGCGGCTATTGGGACCTGTGCTCCGACCCGCGCTTCCTGCTGCTGGCCTTCGCCAGCGGCGTGCCCTTCAACGGCATGTTCCTCTACGTGCTGGCGGCGCCGGCCTTCCTCGGCGACCACCTCGCGCTGCAGCCGCAGCAGTTCTTCTGGTTCTTCCTGCTGACCATCGGCGGCATCATGCTCGGCGCGCGCGCCAGCGGGCGCATGGCCGGCAAGGTGGCGCCCAAGCGCCAGATCCGCGACGGCTTCCTGATCATGCTGGTGACCTCGGTGGTCAACGTGATCGCCAACACCTTCTTCCAGGCCCACGTGGCCTGGGCGCTGTGGCCGCTCGCGGTGTTCGCCTTCGGCTGGGCGCTGATGGTGCCGGTGGTCACGCTGCTGGTGCTCGACCTGCATCCCGAACGCCGCGGCATGGCCTCCTCGCTGCAGGCGGTGATCGGCTCCACCGCCAACGGCATCGTGGCCGGCGCGGTGGCGCCGCTGGTGATGCATTCCACGCTGGCGCTCGCGCTGACCTCGACCCTGATGCTGGCCATCGGCCTGGTGGCCTGGGTCTGGCTGCACGGCCGCTGGCCCGACATCGGACGGCGCGTCGCCCACGAGGGCTGAAGCGGCGGCAGGCGAACGAACAAGAACAACACAGAGACACTCTTCGATCCGCATGTCCTCCGCCAACAAGCTCCTCGTCTATCTGCGCGCCTGGCTGCCGGGCCGCACCACCGTCGATGCGCGCGAGCGCCTGCGCGCCATGGGCGGCGCGGCGCTCGGGCTGCTGATCACGGCGCTGATCTGCCGCTGGATCGCGCAGACCCTCGGCGGCAATGCCGTGTGGCTGATCGCGCCGCTGGGCGCCAGCGCGGTGCTGGTGTTCGCGGTGCCGGCCAGCCCGCTCGCGCAGCCCTGGTCGGTGGTGGGCGGCAACACGCTGTCGGCCATCGTGGGCATCGCCAGCGTCAACTGGATTCCCGACCCGGCCGTGGCCGCCGCGGTCGCGGTCGGCGGCGCCATCGGCCTGATGTTCGTCGCGCGCTGCCTGCATCCGCCGGGCGGCGCCGCGGCGCTGCTCGCGGTGCTCACCCACACCACGCACCTGTCGTCGGCCTTCTTCCCCTTCTTCGTCAACTCGCTGCTGCTGGTGCTCGCGGGCGCGGCCTACAACAGCTTCACCGGCCGGCGCTATCCGCACGTGCAGGTGGCGCAGCCGCCGCGCGCCGACGCGCGCTTCAGCCAGGCCGACATCGATGCCGTGCTGGCGCGCTACAACCAGGTGCTCGACATCAGCCGCGACGACCTCGAGTCGCTGATCCAGCAGACCGAGCTCGAGAGCTACAAGCGGCGGCTCGGCACGCTGCACTGCGACGACATCATGTCGCGCACGCCGATCACGGTGGAGTTCGGCACGCCGCTGCAGGAGGCCTGGGCGCTGATGCACGAGCGCCGCATCAAGGCGCTGCCGGTGGTCGACCGCACGCGCCGCGTGGTGGGCATCGTCACGCAGGCCGACTTCTTCCGCCAGCTCGACCTGGCGCACCACGAAGGCATCGCGGGCCGGCTGCGCGACTTCATCCGCGCCACCCGCACCGTGGTGTCGAACAAGCCCGAGGTGGTGGGCCAGATCATGACGCGCCAGGTGCGCGTGGCCAGCGCCGACCGCCCCGTGGTCGAGCTGGTGCCGCTGTTCTCCGAGGGCGGCCACCACCACATCCCGATCATCGACGCCGAGAAGCGGCTGGCCGGCATGATCACCCAGTCGGATTTCGTGCGCGCGCTCTACAGCGCGGTGCGGCCCGGGAACTGACTCCCCTTTTTCTTCAAGGAGGCATGCGCATGGCCTGGATCGTGTTGTTCTTCGCCGGCCTGCTCGAGGTGGGCTGGGCCATCGGCCTCAAGTACACCGAGGGCTTCAGCCGCTTCTGGCCCTCGGTCGGCACCATCGCATCGATGGCGCTCAGCGTGGTGCTGCTCGGCTGGGCGATGCGCACCTTGCCGGTGGGCACGGCCTACGCGGTGTGGACCGGCATCGGCGCGGTCGGCACCGTGGTGCTGGGCATCGTGCTGTTCCAGGAACCCTCGAATGCCGCGCGGCTGGTCTGCGTCGGGCTGATCGTCGCGGGCATCCTGGGCCTGAAGCTCACGAGCGCGCACTGAGCGCCCGCGCGCTCACTCCAGCACCACGTTGGCCTTCTTCACCAGCGCCGCGTAGCGCGCCGCCTCGCTGCGGAAATAGGCCGCGGCCTGCTCGGGCGTGGTGGGCTTGATGAGGTTGCCCTGCTTGTCCATGGCCTCGCGCACCTCGGCGCTCGCGAAGGCCGCGGCCACGGCATCGTGCACGCGCTGCACCTCGGCCGCCTGCATCTTCGCGGGCCCGATCACCGCGAACCAGCCCTCGACCACGTAGTTCGGCAGCCCCTGCTCGGCGATGGTCGGCATCTCGGGCGCGGCCGGCGAGCGCGCCGGGCCGCACAGGCCGATGGCGCGCAGCGCGCCGCTCTTCAGGTGCGGCTGCACGGCCGGCAGCGCCACCACGCCCATCTCGACCTGGCCCGCGATCATGTCGGTGACCATCGGGCCCGTGCCCTTGTAGGGAATGTGCCGCGCCTTCACGCCGGCCTCGTCCATGAACATCTCGCCGGCCAGGTGGATGATGGTGCCGTTGCCCGAGGAAGCGTAGTTGTAGCCCTCGGGCTTGGCGCGCAGCAGCGCCACCAGCTCCTTCACGTTCTTCGCCGGCAGCTTCGGGTTCACCGCCAGCACCAGCGGCGTGGCGCCCACCACGCTGATCGGCGTCACGTCGGCGATCGGGTCGAAGGGCATCTTCCTGAACACCGCCGGGTTGATGACGTGGTTGTTCGACACCATGCCCAGGGTGAAGCCGTCGGGCACGGCCTTGACCACGGTCGAGGTGCCCGTGATGCCGCCCGCGCCCGGCTGGTTCTCGACCACCACCGGCTGGCCGAAGGCCTTGCCGAGCGCGACCGTGGCGGCGCGCACGATGGCGTCCACGCCCGAGCCCGCGCTGATCGGCAGGATGAAGCGCACGGGCCGGTCGCCCTGCGCCCAGGCGGGCCAGGCGGCGAGCGCGGCCGCGCCGGCGCCCAGGCCCAGCAGCGCGCGGCGGTTGATGAAGGAAGGCAGTGGGTTGCGCATCGTCTTGTCTCTCGTTGTAGTGGGGAAGAAAAAACCGGCCTAGGCCACGGCCGCGTCGTCGAGCAGCGCCTGCATCTGCGCCTCGCCGTAGCCGAGCTCGGCCAGCAGCTCGCGCGTGTGCTGGCCCAGCGTCGGCGGATCGAGGCGCACGCCCAGGCGCTCGCCGCCCAGCGTGATCGGGAACAGCGTGGTCTGCGCGGTCTGGCCCGCGCGCTCGCCGTCGGGCAGGCGGATGTCGGCCAGGCCGCCGGTGGCCAGCAGGTGCGGATCGGCGTAGAGGTCCTCGGGCCGCACGATCGGCGCGAACGGCAGGCCGCGCGCCTCGAAGAGCGCCGACAGCTCGGCGGCCGGGCGCGAAGCCAGCCGCGCGCGCAGGTCCGCCAGCAGGGTCGGGCGCAGCCGCACGCGGTCGTTGTTGGTGCGCAGCGCCGGGTCGGCCTTGAGGTCGTCGAAGCCCAGGGCATCGCAGAAGCTCTGCCACTGCGCGTCGCTGACCGCGGCCAGGAAGATCTGCTCGCCGTCCTTCACGGTGAACACGTCGTACAGCGCCCAGGCCGAGATGCGCTCGGGCATCGGCGCCGCGGCCTGGCCCGTGATCGCGTACTGCAGCATGTGCTGGCCGACCAGGAACACGTTGTTCTCGAACAGCGCCGAATGCACCTCCTGGCCCTCGCCGGTCTGGCCGCGCTGCATCAGCGCGGCCATCGCGCCGATGGCGCCGAACATGCCGCCCATGATGTCGTTGACGCTGGTGCCCGCGCGCAGCGGGTCGCCGGGCCGGCCGGTCATGTAGGCCAGCCCGCCCATCATCTGCACCACCTCGTCGAGCGCCGTGCGGTGCTCGTAAGGGCCGGGCAGGAAGCCCGTGTGGTTGACGTACACCAGCCGCGGGTTGAGCCGGCGCAGCGCGGCATAGTCGAGGCCGTACTTCCCCATGGTGCCGGGCTTGAAGTTCTGCGCCACCACGTCGGCGCCGGCGCACAGGCGCAGCGCGGCCTCGAGCCCCTGCGCATGGCGCAGGTCGAGCGCGATGCTCTTCTTGTTGCGGTTGAACATCGGGAAGAAGCCCGCGCCCGCGCCCAGCAGCTGGCGCGTGCGGTCGCCCTCGATCGGCTCGACCTTGATGACCTCGGCGCCGAGGTCGGCCAGCACCATGCCGCAGGTCGGGCCCATCACCATGTGGGTGAACTCGACCACGCGGATGCCGGCCAGCGGCAGGCGCTTCTCTTCGGGGGCGCTCATGCCGCCACCTCTTCCTGCGCGAAGGTCTTCGGGAAGCCCGCGCGCCACAGCGTGCCCTGCAACGTCTCGCCATCCAGCCATTGCGCCACGCGCCCGCGCAGCGCGAGCAGCTGCCGCAGGTCGACACCCGTGGCCACGCCCATGCTCTGCAGCATGAACAGCAGGTCCTCGGTGTCGACGTTGCCGCTGGCGCCCGGCGCATGCGGGCAGCCGCCGATGCCGGCCAGGCAGGCGTCGAAACGCGCGATGCCGACCTCGAGCGCCGCATAGACGTTGGCCAGCCCCAGCCCACGCGTGTCGTGGAAATGGCCGCACCACAGCCGCTCGCCCGCGATGGCCCGCGCGCGCTCGAACAGGCGGCGCACCATCGCCGGGTCGGCATAGCCGACGGTATCGGCCAGGCTCACGCGGTCGGCGCCCGCGTCGAGCAGCGCCTGCATCAGCCGCAGCACCTCCTCGGGCGCCACGGGACCCTGCAGCGTGCAGCCGAAGGCGGTGCCCACGCCGCCCTCGATCAGCGTCCTCGAGCCCGCGGCATCGCGCGCGGCGCGGATGCGGCCGACCTCGGCCACCACCTCGTCGGGCGTCTTGCGCAGGTTGGCGAGGCTGTGCGCATGGCTGGCCGACAGCGGCACCACCAGCAGGTCGGCCTCGCCCTCGATGGCGCGCTCGGCGCCCTTCAGGTTGGGCACCAGCACCGAGGCGAACAGGCCCGGCAGCGTCTTCGCGAAGGCCAGCAGCTCGGCCGTGTCGGCCAGTTGCGGAAGCAGCCGCGCGGGCACGAAGGAGCCGACCTCGATCTCGCGCTGCCCGGCCGCGTGGGCGGCGCGGATCCATTCGCGCTTGTGCGCGGTGGGCAGGGTGCGGGCGACGCTCTGCAGGCCGTCGCGCAGGCCCACTTCGCGCACGGTGGCGCGCGGCGGCAGGAAGGCGTGCGGGCGCGCCGGGGCGGAAGGTTCGGTCAAGGCGGTGTCTCCGTGGGATGGGTGTCTGGAATCGGCGTCATTCTTAGACTTTCCGATTCGATGCAGAAGCTATATTTCGGAAGCCGATCCGTTCCGAATCGGAACACCACGAAAACCACGGAGCCGACGCCATGCGCGACCTCGACCTCACCACCCTGCGCCTGTTCGTCTCGGTCTGCGAGACCCGCAGCATCGCGCGCGCCGGCGCTCAGGCCAGCATCGTCGGCTCGGCGATCAGCAAGCGGCTGGCGCAGCTCGAGGACACGCTCGGCACGCCGCTGTTCGTGCGGCGCCGCCGCGGCGTGGTGCCCACGGCCGCCGGCGAAACCCTGCTCGAGCATGCGCGCGCCATGCTCGGCAGCGTCAACCGCATCGAGCGTGACATGGCGGCCTATGCCGGCGGCATGCGCGGCCATGTGCGCATGCTGGCCTCGGCCTCGGTGATGGCCGAGTCGCTGGCCGAGGACGTGGCCGACTTCCTGCAGGACCCCGCGCACCGCAACATCCGCGTCGACATGGAAGAGCGCGTGAGCCCCGAGATCGTGCGCGGCATCCGCGAGGGCGTGGCCTCGATCGGCCTGTGCTGGGACGCGGCCGACCTCGAGGGCCTGCAGCGGCGCGACTACCGCAGCGACCACCTCGCGGTGGTGGCGCATCCCTCGCACCCGGTGGCGCGGATGCGCGAGGTGCGCTTCGAGCAGCTGCTCGACCACGAGTTCGTCGGCATGCCCGCGCTCAGCGCGGTGCAGCTGCTGCTCGCGCGCGAGGCCACGGCCGCGGGCAAGCCGCTGGTGCACCGCGTGCTGGTGTCGAACTTCGACGCCGCGCTGCGCGTGGTGCGCGCCGGCCTCGCGATCAGCGTGGTGCCGGCCGAGGTGGCGCAGCCCTTCACCGCGGCCTACGGCCTGTGCCTGATGCCGCTGGCCGACCCGTGGGCGAAGCGCCGCTTCGCTATCTGCTTTCGCGACGAGGCCTCGCTCTCGCCCGCGGCGCAGCTGCTGGTGGCGCACCTCGAGAAGCTGGCGCGGCGCGACTGAGCCGGTTCATTCGTCCGGATTTCGAAACGATCCTTTGCGCGGGAGCCGGTTTTTGTTTCGTTCGGCGCAATCCACACTGCGGGCTTCACCTGTCACACCCTCATCCGCAGAAAGAATCGCCATGTTCCGCCGCAGCTTCCTCGCCGCCACCGCGCTCTCCGCCCTCTCGACCTTCCCCACCTTCGGCATCGCCGCATCCGCCGCGCCCCTGAGGCTCGAGGTCTACAACCCGGGCGCGGCCTCGCTGTTTCCCGTCTCCTCGAGCATCGTCTCGGGCGAGAAGGAGGCCGTGCTGATCGACGCCCAGTTCCAGCGCAACGACGCGCAGGCGCTGGTGAAGAAGATCCAGGCCGGCGGCCGCAGACTCGCCACCGTCTACATCAGCCACAGCGACCCCGACTACTACTTCGGCCTCGACGTGATCCGTGCCGCCTTCCCCGACGCGAAGATCGTCGCCACGCCGCAGACCGTGGCAGCGATCCAGGCCTCGAAGGACGGCAAGCTGGCCCACTGGGGCCCGATCCTCAAGGACAACGCGCCGCAGTCGCTGGTCGTGCCCGAGCCGCTCGCGGGCGACACGATCGAGCTCGAGGGCCGCAAGATCCAGGTCGTCGGTCCCACGCCCGCGCGCACCGTCGCCTGGATTCCCTCGCTCAAGACCGTGGTCGGCGGCGTGCCCGTGTCGGCCAACATCCACCTGTGGGTGGCCGACACGCAGACGCCCGAGTCGCGCCGCGACTGGCGCCGCACGCTCGACCGCATCGCGGCGCTCAAGCCGAGGACCGTGGTGCCCGGCCACTACCTGCCGAACGCCGACGGCTCGACGCCCTCCACGCTCGCTTCGGTGAACTTCACGCGCGCCTACCTGCAGGCCTTCGAGACCGAGGCCGCCAAGGCCAAGGACTCGGCCGCGCTGATCGCCGCGATGAAGAAGCGCTACCCCAAGCTGGAAGACGCCTCCTCGCTCGAACTGAGCGCGAAGGTCATCAAGGGAGAGATGAAATGGCCGCAATGAACCCGGGCAGCCACGACGGCGCCACCCTGCACTGCATCTTCGACCCGCTGTGCGGCTGGTGCTATGCCGCCGCGCCGCTGGTCGAGGCGGCGCGCGAGGTGCCGGGCCTGCGGGTCGAACTGCATGGCGGCGGCATGATGACCGGCGCCAATCGCCGCGCCATCACGCCGCAATGGCGCGACTACGTGCTGCCGCACGACCGCCGCATCGCCGAGCTCACGGGCCAGCCCTTCGGCGAGGCCTACTTCGAAGGCCTGCTGCGCGACGGCACGGCCGTGATGGACTCGGAGCCGCCGACCACCGCGATCCTCGCGGCCGAGTCGCTGCGCGCGGGCGGCGCGCTCGACATGGCGCATCGCGTGCAGCGCGCGCACTACGCCGAGGGCCGGCGCATCGCCGATGCCGAGGTGCTGCAGGCGCTGGCCGTGGAACTGGGCTTCGACGGCGAAGCCTTCGCCGCGGCCTTCGCGCGGCTCTCGGGCGAGGCGACTGCGCAACACATCGAGGCCAGCCGCGCGCTGCTGCGCCGCGCGGGCGGCCAGGGCTTTCCGACCTTCGTGCTCGCGCGGCCCGATGGCGGCGCGAGCCGGGTCGACATCGGCCCGTGGCTGGGCCGGCCGGACGCATGGAAGGCGCAGCTCGCGAGCTTCGCGGCGCCGTCCGCGCCGGGAAATCCGACCCTGGGCAGCTGCGGCCCCGACGGCTGCGCGATCTGAAAACCGCCCGCCGGCCTGGACAGCCGGCGGCCGTGTTTCGTCGCGGAAGCGCTGAATTCGGAGGCTTCGCGGACAAATGAGAACTATTCTCGACAATAATCCGCCGGCGATCCGCGCGCCATCCCCCTTCCCATGTCCGCCCAACTCTCCCCCAGCCCGCTGCTGAAAGCCTTCCAGGACAGCTACCAGGAGCTGGTGCGGTTCATCGCGCGCCGCACCGGCAGCACGCACGATGCGCGCGAGCTGGCGCACGACACCTGGGTCCGGCTGGCCGAGCGCGCCGAGACGCGCGAGACCGAGACCGCGCCGCACGAAGGCGCCGCGCGCGCCTACGTCTACGCCGTGGCCGAGAACATCGCCATCGACCACCTGCGCCGCCGCCAGCGCAGCGCGGAGCGCTTCAGCCCGGCGGCCGTCGACATCGAGGCGGAACCGGCCGCCCACGGCCCCAGCGCGCGCGACGTGGCCGACGGCGTCGCCCACCGGCAGGCGCTCGACGCGGTGGATGCCGCGCTGCGCGCGCTGCCGCCGCGCAGCCGCGACATCTTCCTGGCCGACCGGCTCGAGGGCGCCTGCCATGCCGAGCTGGCGCTGCGCCATGGCGTGTCGGTCAAGACCGTCGAGCGCGAAGTGATGCGGGCGCTCGACAGCGTCGAGGCCGCGCTGCACCGCTGGCGCGGCGAGGCGGCGCCCGCGCGCACCGGCCGGCGCCGCGCGCTGTCGGCGCTGCTCGGCGTCTGCGGCCTGGGTGTCGGCAGCGCCACGCTCTGGCAGGCATGGCGCCAGTGGGTGCCGGGCTACAGCGCCCTGCTGTCGACCCCGATCGCCCGCATCCGGACCCAGGCGCTGCCCGACGGCAGCCAGCTCACGCTCGATGCCGCGAGCCGCGCCGAGGTCGTCTACTACGCCACGCGCCGCACCGTGCAACTGCTGGCCGGCAGCGCCTTCTTCGAGGTGGCGCGCGACGAGGCGCGACCCTTCGTGGTCCATGCGCTGGGCCACGAGATCACGGTGCTCGGCACGCGCTTCGAGGTCGCGCTGCAGGACGGCGGCGTGCGCGTGGCGGTCGAATCGGGCCAGGTGCGGGTGCGCAGCGCCGGCGGCGAGGAACGCACCCTGGGCGCGGGTGACCGCGCCTTCATCGATCCGGTGCGGCCGCTCTCCACCTCGCATCCGGCGGGCCCGGCCGCGGTCGCGCCGTGGCGCGAAGGCTGGCTCGACTTCGACCGCCAGCCGCTGGCCGAGGTGGTGGAGCGCCTGGCGCGCTACAGCCCGCGCCCGCTGCGCGTGGCGCCCGAGGCCGCGCAGCTCCCGGTGTTCGGCCGCGTGCGCATCGCCGAGGCTGGCGCCTGGCTGCGGCTGCTGCCGCGCAGCCTGCCGGTGCGCGTGCGCGAAGACGACGGGGCCGACCGCGCCCTGGTCATCGAACGCCGGCCCTCCTGAAGGCCGGCTTCGCTCGCCGCGTTTTTTTTGGCGCCGCGCGTGAGGGATCGCCGCCGCTCGCTCGTATCAGTCCATGGAGCCCGGAACATCCGCCACGCGGAAGCCCGGGGAATTCATGAACCCGACCCGAAGCCAGAGAACCGCATGCCTTCCCGCCACCGTCCCGCCCCCACCCTTCGACGCCATCTGGTCGCCGCCGCCGCGCTGTCCCTGGTCGCCCAGGCCGGCACGGGCGCCTGGGCCCAGAACAGCCCGGCCGCCGTCGACGCCCAAGCCATGGCGGGCGCCGCCGTCGTGGCCTTCTCGATCCCCGCGCAGCCGCTGGACCAGGCGCTGAACCAGTTCGCGCGCCAGGCCGGCCTGCAGTTGCTGGCCGCCCCGGCGCTGCTGCAGGGGCTGCGCGGACAGCCGGTCCAGGGCAGCCTGGCGGTCCACGCCGCGGCCGCGCAGTTGCTCCAGGGCAGCGGGCTGGCCGGCCGCGTGACGGGCAGCACGCTGGTGATCGAGAAGGCGCGCGATGCCACCGGCGCCGCGCTGCCGACCGTGACCGTGAACGCCGCCGCCGAGCGCGAGACCGGCCTCGGCCCGGTGCCGGGCTATGTCGCGCGGCGCAGCCAGACCGCGACCAAGACCGACACGCCGATCGTCGAGGTGCCGCAGTCGCTGTCCGTCATCGGGCGCGAGGAACTCGAGGCCCGCGGCGTGCAGACCATCATGGAAGCCGTGCGCTACGCGCCGGGCGTGGTGGCCGGCAACTGGGGCTACGACGCCCGCGGCATCGACTGGCTGCTGCTGCGCGGCTTCGATGCCACGGCCGGCAACGCCATGTACCGCGACGGCATGCTGCTGCCCGCCTACTCGCTGACCGAGCCCTACGGCCTCGAGCGCGTCGAGGTGCTGCGCGGCCCCTCGTCGGTGATGTTCGGCCTGGGCGACGCCGGCGGTATCATCAACCGCGTCAGCAAGATGCCCGGCACCACGACCACGCGCGAGATCGAGGTCCAGTACGGCAGCTTCCAGCGCAAGCAGCTCGCGGTCGACCTCGGCGGCGCCCTGAGCGACACGCTGAGCTACCGGCTGGTGGGCGTCGAGCTCGACAGCGACAGCCAGCAGCGCTACCCCAACGGCGCGCCCGCCGAGGTCAAGCGCAGCTACCTCGCACCCTCGCTGCGCTGGCAACCCTCGGCCGCCACCTCGTTCACGCTGCTCGGCGAGTTCCTGAAGAGCGACGCCAGCGACGACACCTTCAACGTGACCGACGCACGCGGCCGCGACACCGGCCTGATCCAGGGCGAGCCGAACTACAGCCGCATCAAGCAGCAGCAATCCTCGCTCGGCTACCTGTTCGAACACCATCTCGACGACAACTGGACGGTGCGCCAGAACATGCGCTACTTCGGCTTCGACACCGACAAGCACCACGTGGTGGTGAACCTCGCGCCCGATGGCTACACGCTGCGGCGCACGGCCCGCTTCGCCCCCGAGTGGGTCAACCAGTGGACCGCCGACACGCAGTTGCAGGGCCGCGTGCGCACCGGCGATGTCGAGCACACGCTGCTGTTCGGCGTCGACTGGTCGCGCGTGCGGTACACGGCCAAGCAGTTCTCGGGGCCGGCCCCCAGCCTCGACCTGCGCTTTCCGGTCAACGGCCTGCCGATCGCCGAGCCCATGCAGCCCGACAGCAACTTCACCCAGACCACCGAGCAGCTCGGCGTCTACGCGCAGGACCAGGTCAAGTTCGGCCCGCACTGGCTGCTCACGCTCGGCGGCCGGCAGGACCACGTGAAGTCCACCACCTTCGACCGCCTGAAGAGCGGCCGCACGACTCAGACCGACGACCGGTTCAGCGGCCGCGCCGCGCTGAGCTACCTGGTCGGCAACGGCTGGGCGCCCTACCTCAGCTATTCGGAATCCTTCATGCCGACCAGCGGCGTCGACCTGAACAACGAGCCCTTCCGCCCGAGCCGCGGCAAGCAGGTGGAGGCCGGCCTCAAGTTCCAGCCCGAGGGCGCGCGCTCGCTGTTCACCGCGGCCCTGTTCGACGTGCGCAAGTCCAACGTCGTGACCTACGACCAGAACACCTTCGAGGCCCGCCAGATCGGTCGCATCCGCTCGCGCGGCCTCGAGCTCGAGGCCAAGGCCGAGCTGGCGCGCGACCTGAACCTCACGGCCTCCTACACCTGGCTCGACACCAAGGTGCGCGAGAGCGCCAACGCCACCGAGCGCGGCAAGACGCCGATCCAGGTGCCGCGGAACACGGCCTCGCTCTGGCTCGACTACACGCTGGGCAACGGCTTCGGTTTCGGCGGCGGCCTGCGCTACATCGGCAAGCGCTGGAACGACGTGGGCAACACCTCGTCGGAAGGCGGCGTGGCGCTGATCGATGCCACCGTGCACTACAAGCGCGGCCCGTGGCGCTTCGCGCTGAGCGCCACCAACCTCGCCAACCGGCAGTACGCCGCCTCGCGGGCCTACGGCAAGTACTACCCCGGCAGCGACCGCGCGGTGGTCGCGAGCGCGAAGTACCAGTTCTGAACGCCCGAACGCGCGCGGGCACGCGACTCAGCGCGCCACGCCCAGCAAGCGATCGAGCACCTGCGGCTGCGCGCGCAGCGCGGCCGCGCTGTCGGCATGCACGATGGTCCCGTGGTCGAGCACCACGGCCTCGTCGGAGATCGCGAGGATCGCCTGCGGATGCTGCTCGACCACGATCGCGGCCAGGCCCTCGTCGCGCGTGATGCGGCGGATGGCGCGCAGCAGCTCCTCCACGATGATCGGCGCCAGGCCCTCGAGCGGCTCGTCGAGCAGCAGCAGCTTCGGGTTCAGCACCAGCGCGCGACCCACGGCCAGCATCTGCTGCTCGCCGCCCGACAGCTGGGTGCCGAGGTTGGTCTTGCGCTCGGCCAGGCGCGGGAACATCTCGTAGACGCGGCGCGGATTCCACGGCCCGGGCCGCTCCACGGCCGTGAGGTTCTCGTGCACGGTGAGCGACTTGAAGATGTTGCGCTCCTGCGGCACCCAGCCGATGCCGGCGGCCGCGCGCTGGTGCGGCGCGAGCCGGTGCAGCGCCTGGCCGCCGAGCGCGATGCTGCCGCCGTGCTGGCGCGTGGCGCCCGCGAGGGTGTTGATCAGCGTGGTCTTGCCCGTGCCGTTGCGGCCCAGCAGCGCGAGCGTGCGGCCCTCGCCGAGCGCGAAGGACACGTCGTGCAGCACCACGGCCTCGCCGTAGCCGGCGCTGAGGTTCTCGATGCGCAGCAGCTCAGACATGGGCGGCCTCCGCGGACTGGCCATGGCCGAGGTAGACCTCTTTGACCCGCGGGTCGTTGGCGATGGCCTCGGGATCGCCCTCGGTCAGCAGGGTGCCGTTGACCAGCACCGTCATGCGGTCGGCGAAGCTGAACACCAGGTCCATGTCGTGCTCGATCAGCAGCACCGACACGTCGGCCGGCAGCGCGGCCACGGTCTGCAGCAGCTCCTCGCGCTCGCCCGCGGGCACGCCGGCCACGGGTTCGTCGAGCAGCAGCACGCGCGGCTCGCAGGCCAGCGCGATCGCGATCTCGAGCAGCCGGCGCTTGCCGTAGGCCAGATGTTTCGTCTGCTGGTGCGCCACATCGGCCAGGTGGAACTGCTCGAGCAGCTGCCCCGCGCGCTCGGCCACCGCCTTGGTCGCGCCGAGCGGGCGCCACCATTGCGCGCCGATGCCCTGGTGCTGCGACACGACCAGCGCCAGCGTCTCGAGCGGCGTCATCGAGTCGAACAGCTGGTTGATCTGGAAGGTGCGCACCAGCCCGCGCGCCACGCGCTTGTGCGGCGCGAGGCGCGTGATGTCCTCGCCGAGCAGCGTGATGCGACCCTCGGAGGGCGTGAGCACGCCCGTGAGCTGGTTGATCAGGGTGGTCTTGCCGGCGCCGTTCGGGCCGATCAGCGCATGGCGCGCGCCGCGCCTGAGCTCCATCGAGACGTTGTTGGTGGCGGTGATGCCGCCGAAGCGCATCACCAGGCCGTGGGTGGAAAGCACGGTGTCGGTCATGCCGCACCGCCCTTCTTGCCGGCACCGAACCAGGTCCAGGGCTTGAGCAGACGATCGCGGCCCACGAGCACCAGCAGCACCAGGATCAGGCCGATCCAGAACATCCAGTACTGCGGAGTCACCGACGACAGCCAGGTCTGCAGCAGCTTGAAGACGATGGCGCCCGCGACGCCGCCGTAGAGCCAGCCCACGCCGCCGATCACCAGCATCAGCAGCACGTCGGCCGAGCGGTCGAAGGCCAGCACGTCGAGCGAGGCGAAGCCGGTGGTCTGCGCGAGCAGCGCGCCCGCGGCGCCGGCCACGCCGGCCGCCACGGTGTAGATCACGGCCAGCCGCGACACCACCGGGATGCCGATCGCCATGGCGCGCAGCCGGTTGTCGCGGATCGCCTTGAGCGTGGCGCCGAAGGGCGAATGCACGAGCCGGCGCATGACGAGGAACAGCACCAGCATCACCGCGAGCGAATACCAGGCGGCCGTGCGGCCGTAGAGGTCGAACTCGAACAGGCCGAGCACCGGCCCCATCACCACGCCCTGCAGGCCGTCGGCGCCGCCGGTCAGCCAGTCGAGCTTGTTGGCGAGCTCGAGCAGCAAGAGCGCGGTGCCGAGCGTGACCATCAGCCGCGTGAGGTCGCTGCCGCGCAGGATGGTGACGCTGGCCACCAGCCCGAGCAGCGCCGACAGCACGATGGCGAACAGCAGGCCCACGGTCGGGTCGGGCATCACCAGCTTGGCGAACAGCGCCGCGGCATAGGCGCCGAAGCCGAAGAAGGCCGCATGGCCCAGCGAAACGATGCCGGTGTAGCCGAGGATCAGGTCGAGCGACATCGCGAACAGCGCGACGATGGCGATCTCGTTGACCAGCAGCGAGTGCGAGGGCGTGATCAGCGGCAGCGCGAAGGCCACGGCCCACGCCACGAACTCGACCGGATGCCAGCGCGCCTTGCGCAGCAGCGGCGACTGGAAGTCGGAGGAGGAAGAAGAAGGCGCGCCCATCAGCGGCCCCCCTTGCGCGTGAACAGGCCTTGCGGGCGCCACATCAGGATCAGGATCATCAGCAGGTAGACGGTGAAGGCGCCCATCTTCGGAATGAAGTACTTGCCGGCCACGTCGGCGATGCCCAGCAGCAGCGCGGCCGCGAGCGGCCCGGTGATCGACGAGGTGCCGCCGACCGAGACCACGATCAGGAAATAGATCATGTACTTGAGCGGGAAGGTCGGGTCGAGGCCGAGGATCTCGGCACCGAGCGCACCGCCCAGCCCCGCGAGCCCCGAGCCGACCGCGAAGGTCAGCAGGAACACCACGTTGACGTTGATGCCCAGGCCCGCGGCCACGCGCGGGTCGTCGACTGCGGCGCGCAGCCGGCTGCCGAAGCGGGTCTTCGAGAGGATCAGCTGCAGCACCACGGTGAGCACCGCGCAGACCGCGATGATGAACAGCCGGTAGTGGCCCATGCCCAGCATCAGCGCGCCGTCGCCGAGCTCGGTGCGCCCGCGCAGCCATTCGGGCAGCTGCACGTTCTGCTGCGAGGAGCCCACGAAGTAGTCGATGGCGGCCACCGCCATGAAGGCCAGCCCGATCGAGAACAGCACCTGGTCGAGGTGCGGCTTGCCGTACATGGGCCGGTAGAGCGTGCGCTCGAGCAGCGCGCCGGCCAGCGCCACGACCACGAAGGCCAGCGGCAGGCACAGCATGAACGGCACGCCGAACTTCTGCATCGCGAACACGGTGAGATAACCGCCCGCCATCGCGAAGGCACCGTGCGCGAGGTTGATGAAGTTCATCAGCCCCAGCGTGACGGCCAGCCCCACGGCGAGCACGAACAGCAGCATGCCGTAGGCGATGCCGTCGAAAAGAATGGTGAGCATGGGAGTTCTGAAAACCGCCGGTTCTCTCTATCGCCGTTTCGGATTCGCGCCCCCACCGTTCAGGCTGAGCCTGTCGAAGCCGGGGCGCCTCCTGCGCAAGCCTTCGACAGGCTCAGGCCGAACGGTCGGGGGCTCCGAACGGCCGGGGCCCGGCCGTTCGGACCTTACTTGGCTTTACCCGGGTCCTTCACGCCCTTGATGACGTCGAACTCGACGTTGTAGAGCTGCCCGTCCTTCTTCTCGACCTTGCGCAGGTACACGTCCTGCACCACGTCGCGGGTCTGGGCGTCGATCAGCACCTGGCCGCGCGGGCTCTCGAAGACCTGGCCCTTCATGCCGGCCAGCAGCGCCTCGCCGCCGCCCTGGCCCTTGCTGGTCTTGAGCGCCTCGTAGATCACGCGCATGCCGTCGTAGCCGCCCACGGCCATGAAGTTGGGGCGCAGCTTGGGGTTGGCCTTCTCGAAGGCCTCGACGAACTTCTTGTTGGCGGCCGAGGGATGGGCAGCCGAGTAGTGGTGCGAGGTGACCACGCCGAGCGCACCGTCGCCCATGTCGTTGAGCTGGTCGTCGTCGGTCACGTCGCCGGTGGCGATCAGCTTGATGCCGGCCTTGTCCATGCCGCGCTCGAGGAACTGCTTCATCACGGCCGCGCCCGCGCCCGAGGGCACGAAGACGAACAGCGCGTCGGGCTTGGCGTCGCGCACCTTCTGCAGGAAGGGGGCGAAGTCGGGATTGCGCAGCGGCACGCGCAGCTTGTCGATCACCTTGCCGCCATTGAGCGCGAAGCGCTCGCTGAAGAACTTCTCGGCGTCGTTGCCGGGGCCGTAGTCGCTGACCAGCGTGACCACCGTCTTGATGCCGTTCTTCGGCGCCCAGTCGCCCATCGGCACCGACACCTGCGGCAGCGTGAAGCCGCTGCGCACGATGAAAGGCGAGGCCTCGGTGATGCTCGAGGTGGCCGCGGCCATCACGACCTGCGGCGTCTTCGACTGGGTGGCGATCGGCGCCACCGCGAGCGCCAGCGGCGTCAGGCCGAAGCCCGCGAGCACGTTGACCTTGTCGTTCACCACCAGTTCCTGCGCCAGGCGCTTGGTGACGTCGGGCAGGCCGGTGTCGTCCTTGACGATCAGCTCGATCTTCTTGCCGGCCACGGTGTCGCCGTTCTGCGCCATGTACAGGCGCGCGGCGGCCTCGATCTGGCGGCCGGTCGACGCCGACTGGCCGGTCATCGGCAGGATCAGGCCGATCTTGAACTTGTTGTCCTGGGCCTGGGCGGCCGTCACGGACAGCGCGCCGGAAAGCGCGAGCGCGGCGAGGCTCGCGGACTGGATGAGTTGACGCCTTTGCATGAGTTCTCCTTTGGGGGCGACGAGCGGAATCGGCCTATTTTTCAACACTTTGCAACATTCCTTGTCGCGGGCCTTCACCTAGGCGCGGGCCCGCGCGGCGCTTTGTTGCGCGATAGACAAATGAACTGCGCGATGATCGCGCAACGGGGTGGATCGGTGCCGGTCAGGCGTCCGCGCGGTACGCGGAATCGAGCGTGAGCGTACCCACCGCGCGTGACACGCAGGCACAGATGCGGGTGGTGGCCTGCTTCTCGTGCGCGCTGAGGAACACGTCGCGGTGGTCGATCTCGCCGTCGACCGCCAGCACGTCCATCGCGCACAGCCCGCATTCGCCGCGCCGGCAGTCCCACAGGGTCTGCACGCCGGCGGCGTCGAGCGCATCGAGCAGCGAGCAGTCGGCCGGCACGGTGATCGCGAGGTCGTGCCGCGGCACGCGCACGGTGAAGGCCTGCGCGGCCAGCCGGCCGCTGCTGCCGAAGGTCTCGAAGCGCAGGTCGGCCGCGGCGCGGCCGGCCGCCGCCCAGGCGCGCTGCACGGCCTCGAGCATGGGTGCCGGGCCGCAGGTGTAGAGCTGGCCGCCCGCGGGCAGCGCGGCGATGGCGGCCGCGAGGTCGATGGCCGCGGCGCCTTCGTGGGTCTGCAGCTTCTCGTCGCCGAGCGATGCGCGCAGCTCGTCGAGGTAGGCGAACTCGCCCGCATGGCGCGCGCCGTAGTGCATGGCCAGCGGCACGCCGCTGCGCCGCGCATGCGCGCTCAGCCGCTGCGCCATGCCCACCAGCGGCGTGATGCCGATGCCGCCCGCCACCAGCAGGTAGCCCGGCGCCGACAGGTCGAGCGCGAAGTGGTTCTGCGGCGCGCTGACCTGCAGGCGGTCGCCGACGGCCAGCCGCCACATCGCGAGCGAACCGCCACGGCCGTCGTCGAGCCGCTTGACGGCGATGCGCCAGCCGCCCTGCTCGCCCTGCCCCACGAGCGAATACGAGCGCGTCTGCAACTGGCCCTGCGCGCTCGTCACCTGCACCTGCAGATGGGCACCGGGCTCGTGGCCGCCGGCCGTGCCCGCCTCGGGCCGCAGCTCGAATTCGCGCACGGTGGGCGTGAGGTCGCGCAGCGCCACCACCTGCGCCTGCATCCATTGGAGATCGCTTTTCATCGGAGAACCAGGACCGGGAAAAAGAAGGAAGCCGCTCAGCCGCGGCGGCGGATCAGTTGCACGCCGGGCAGCGGACGCTGCTGCTCGGTGGGCGCGCCGTGCAGCGCCTCGCGCAGGTTGCGCCGCGCGATGCGGCTGTGCTCGCGCATCAGCGCCTCGGCGCGCGAGCCCTCGCCGGACTCGATGGCATCGAGCACCTGCACATGCTGGTCCTGCGCGATCACCAGCATGTCGCGCGCGGCCGGCGAATTGGCCTGCACGATCACGAAGCCCGAGGGCGAAGCGAACGGCAGGTTGACCACGCGCTCGAGCTGCTGCGCGATCACCGGGCTGCCGGCCATCTCGCACAGCAGCGCATGGAAGCGCTCGTTGTGCGTCACGTAGCGCGAGAAGGCGGCGTCGTCGAGCGCGGGCTCGCGCAGCAGCTCGTCGATGCGCTGCAGGCAACCGCGCGCCTCGCGCAGCACCACCGGCGCCGCGCCGCGCTCGGCCGCGAGCCGCGCGACCAGGCCCTCGAGCGTGCCGCGCAGCTCGATCGCATCGGCCACGTCGCGTTCGGAGAAAGTGCGCACCGCATAGCCACCGTTGGGCAGGGCCTCGAGCAGGCCTTCCTGCTCGAGCCGCATCAGCGCGGTGCGCACCGGCGTGCGCGACACGCCGAGCTGCTCGGAGATCGCGACCTCGGCGATGCGCGCGCCGCCCGGCAGCTCGCCGGCCAGGATCATCTCGCGCAGCCGCAGCTGCGCCTTCACGGCCTGCGAGGCGCCGCTGTCGCCGGGCTCGCCGGCGCTGCTGCTGGCGGCGACCTTCATGCGGCCTGCCGCTGGTCGACGCGGATCGGGATCGCGGCGCGCGCGGGCCGCTCCTTGTCGACCATGCGGTCGATCAGCCGCCGCGCCCACATCGAGCCGGCGTCGATGTTGAGGTTGTAGAAGCGGTGGTCGGGATGCTCGTCGATCGCCTTCTGCTGCGCCTCGAGCACCAGCTCGTCCTCGCGGAAGATGCCCGAGACGCCCTCGCGCAGCTCGTGCGTGAGGCGCTGCTCGCCCAGGCAGTAGTTGCGCGCGAAGGCCCAGAAGTAGAGGCAGGTCTTGTCGGTCTCGGGCGTGATGGTGTTGAGCACGTAGCCGTTGACGCCCTTGCCGCGGTCGCCCGGGTTGCCGTTCTTCGGCACCGCACCGCTGCCGGCCTCGGCCACGCCGACGTCGATGTTGACCGTGCACGGCGCCTCGAAGCGGATGATCTGCCAGCGGTCGACCTTGCCCGCGTAGCCGCGCGCATGGCGGATCTGCCCGCCCCAGAACGGCGGCGCCTCGATGTTCTCCATCCAGCGCGTGACGGTGGCCGAGCGGTCGCCATGGGTGGCGACGAAGGGCGCCTCGGCCACCTCGCGGTTGCCGATCGAGGAGCCGTGCACGAAGGTCTCGTGCGTCAGGTCCATGAGGTTGTCGACCACCAGCCGGTAGTCGCAGTTCACGCGGATCATCTTGCCGTCGCCGGCCCAGGCCGGGTCGTCGTTCCAGTGCATGTCGGGCACCAGCGCGGGGTCGGCCAGCGCCGGATCGCCGGGCCAGATCCAGATGAAGCGGTGCTTCTCGGCCACCGGGAAGCTGCGCACGCAGGCGGAAGGGTTGAGCGTCTCCTGGCTCGGCATGTGGGTGCAGCGGCCCTGGCTGTTGTAGACCAGGCCGTGGTAGCCGCAGACCAGTTCATCGCCCTCGAGCCGCCCCATCGACAGCGGCAGCAGCCGGTGCCAGCAGGCGTCCTCGAGCGCGGCCACCTGCCCGTCGGTGCGGCGGAACAGCACCAGCTTCTGGTTGCAGACGGTGCGCGGCAGCAGCGCATGCCGCACCTCCACGTCGTAGGCGGCGGCATACCAGGCGTTGAGCGGGAAATGGGGCGATCGCGTGTCCATGGATACTCAATGTATACAGAAATACGAGAATTTCCAGCCGATTCGGCCGAATCAAGGGAAAACACCGATCCCTTTGTACACATCGACGTCGCCACACAAGGCGATACGATGTTCCGTTCCACCTCTTTCGTTCAGACAAGCCGGAGTTCCATCCTCATGTCCCAGCACGCCACCCTGCCCGCCCGCTACGACCACGTGGGCAGCTTCCTGCGTCCCCAATACCTGCTCGAAGCCCGCGAGCAGAAGGCCAAGGGCGAGATCACGCCCGAGCAACTGCGCACGGTCGAGGACAAGGCCATCGCCGAGATCGTCGAGTTCCAGGAAGACATCGGCCTCAAGAGCATCACCGACGGCGAATTCCGCCGCACCTATTTCCACATCGACTTCCTCGACCAGCTCGGCGGCGTGAAGACCGACATCCCGGTCACGATCCGCAAGCCCGACGGCAGCGAGGAACTGGCACCGCCCGCGATGCGCGTCATCGACAAGGTGCGCCACGTCAAGAACATCCAGCTGGCCGACTTCGAGTACCTCAGGAGCCAGGTCTCGGCCGGCCGCACGCCCAAGGTCACGATCCCTTCGCCGACCATGCTGCACTTCCGCGGCGGCCGCGCCGGCATCAGCAAGGAGGCCTACCCCGAGCTCGATCCCGCGTTCTACGACGACGTGGCCCAGGCCTATGGCGACGAGCTGCGCTCGCTGGCCGCGGCCGGCTGCACCTATGTGCAGATGGACGACACCAACCTCGCCTACCTCTGCGACGAGCACATGCGCGAGGCGGCCCGCAAGCGCGGCGACGACCCGAACGAGCTGCCGCACCGCTACGCCGCCTTCATCAACAAGGTGGTGGCGCAGAAACCGCCGGGCATGCTGCTGGCCATGCACCTGTGCCGCGGCAACTTCAAGAGCACCCATGCCGCGGCCGGCAACTACGAGCCGGTGGCCGAGGCGCTGCTCCAGGAGATGGACCTCGACGCCTACTTCATGGAGTACGACGACGCGCGCTCGGGCGACTTCAAGCCGCTGCGCTTCCTGCCCAAGGGCAAGACCGTGGTGCTGGGCCTGGTGACCACCAAGTTCGGCCAGATGGAGGACAAGGACGAGCTCAAGCGCCGCATCGAGAACGCCGCCATGTACGCGCCGCTCGAGCAGCTCGCGCTGTCGCCGCAGTGCGGCTTCTCGAGCACGGTGCACGGCAACAACATCGCGGTCGAGGCGCAGCGCGCCAAGCTGCGGCTGGTGGTCGAGACCGCGCAGGAGGTCTGGGGATCGACCTGAGCCGCGCTTTCTGCTGAACTCGGGGCCATGACGACCCACATCTTCTCCGGCCCCCTCAGCATGTTCGGCGCCAAGGTCCAGATCGCGGCGCTCGAGAAGGGCATCGCCTTCGAGCTCGTGATGGTGCCCTTCGACCGCGACGACAACTACCGCCCCAGGCACCCCGAGGTGCTGCGCATCAACCCCAAGGGCCAGGTGCCGGTGCTGATCGACGACGCGGTCGAGCTGTTCGACTCGACCCAGATCTTCGAGTACCTCGAGGACCGGCATCCGCAGCCCGCGCTGTGGCCCGCCGAAGCAGCCGCGCGGGCCCGCGCGCGCCAGCTCGAGCACCGCTCGGACGAGGTCTTCTTCCCGCAGGTGGTCAGGCTCTTCGGCCTGCAGGAGGCGATGCAGAGCCCGCCCGCGGTGGAGGCCTGCGCCGCCTGCGCGCGCTTCTACGGCCAGCTCGACACCCTGCTGGCCGACGGCCGCGCGTTCCTGGCCGGCGACTACGGCTATGCCGACATCGCGTTCTACATGGCCCATGTGTTCGCCGACCGCAAGGGCGCGGGCATGACCGACGAGACGCCGCGTCTCGTGGCCTGGCGCGACCGCGTGGGCGAGCGGCCCGCGGTGCGCGCGGTGGTCGATCCGATGATGGACTTCCTGGCCTCGCAGGGCCGCGGCGTGCCGGCCTTCCTTCGGCGCTGAGGGGGCAAGCGCGGCGGCGCGCGGCGGGCTCAGGCATCATCGGTCCATGCCGAAAAACGGGTTCGACTGGCTTCCCTCTCCGTCCCAGCATTTCCTCGTCGTCACCTTCGCGCTGCTGGTCTACGTGCTGACCACCCGCGCGCGTCGCGAGCAGCGCGCGCCCACCACCGCCATCGCGTGGGTCATGGGCCTGGTGCTGCTGCCCTACCTGATCCTGCCGATGTACCTGCTGTTCGGCCAGCGCAAGCTGCGCCCCGCGGGCTCGGCGCGGCCGCCGCGCTCGGCGCCGGCCGGCCACTGGGCGGCCGACCTGATCGAGAGCTTCGGCCTGGCGCCGCCCGGACGCAGCGCGATCCGGCTGCATGCCGACGGCGAGCATGCGCGGCTCGCGCTGTTCGAGGTGATCGACGGCGCGCGCGAACGGCTCGACGTCTGCACCTTCATCATCGGCAACGACGAACTCGGCCGCTCGGTGATCGAGCGGCTCGCGCGGCGCGCGCGCGAGGGCATCAAGGTGCGGGTGCTGCTCGACGGCTTCGGCGCGCTCACGCTGCCGCGCCACCACTTCGACCCGCTGCGCGCGGCCGGCGGCGAGGTGGCCGTGTTCCGGCCCTTCTTCAGCCTGCGCCGCATCGGGCCGCGCAACCTGCGCAACCACCGCAAGTTCACCATCGCCGACGACGGCTGGCTCTGGTCCGGCGGGCGCAACCTCGCCTGCGAATACTTCAATGGCGACGCCGCCCATCCCGAGGCCTGGCACGATCTCTCGTTCGACCTGCGCGGCAGCGTGGCGGCCGCCGCGGCTCGCCAGTTCGACCACGACTGGGCCTCGGTGCGCAGCCGCAAGCCGCGCGCCATCACGGCCGAGGACGTGCCCGAGGGCCCGGGTGCCGCGATGGCGCAGTTCCTGCCGAGCGGCCCCGACCAGACCGAGGACACCGCGCATGCGCTGCTGATCGACGCCTGCTTCCGTGCCGAGCATCGGCTGCTAGCGATCACGCCCTACTTCGTGCCCGGCGACGGCCTGCGCGACGCGCTGCGGCTGGCCGCGCGGCGTGGCGTGCAGGTCACGATCGCGATCCCCGCGCAGTCGAACCACCGGCTGGCCGACTTCGTGCGCGCGCGCGCCATGCGCGACCTGGCGCGCGCGGGCGTGAGCTTTCGCATGCTGCCGTTCATGGCCCATGCCAAGGCGGTGGTGGTCGACGACCAGCTCGCGATGTGCGGCTCGATCAACCTCGACCTGCGCAGCCTGCTGCTGAACCACGAGGCCAATGTCGTGTTCTACGGCGAGCACGAGATCGAATGGCTGGCCGAGTGGATCGAGACCACGGCCTCGGCCGGCGAGGCCTACCGCGCGCGGCGCCCGGGCCTTCTGCGCGACGTGGCCGAGGGGCTGCTGCTCACCGTCGCCTTCCAGCTTTGACGGGCGCGGCGGCCTGCTGGCCGCCCGCCTCCCGCGCCACCGCGTCGAGGCCCGCGAGCACGTAGCGCATCAGGTCGTCGACCAGCGCCTCGGTGTCGCGCACCGCGGGCAGCACGCGCTGGCCCAGCTCCTTGGGCGCGACCATCATCACGATGCACGGCAGCACCGTGAACATCACGCTGCGCTGCACCGAGGGATGGTCGTCCGGCAGGCCCATGATCTCGCCGATCAGCCCGCGCACCACCTTGGCCTTGGGCAGCACCGCCTTCTGGATCAGCACGGGCATCGCGCTCGACGGCGACAGCGCCTCGCGCAGCATCACGCGAAAGCCCCAGGGCGCCTGCGGCTGGTGGCCCATCTCGACCAGGTGGCCGAGGAAGGCGCGCAGCCGCTCGCGCGGATCGGCGCCGCTGCCCGCCTGCGCCACCAGTTCGTCCACGCTGACGATCTGGCGGTGCGCCTCGACCAGCACCGCCTCGTAGAGGCCGTCGCGGCCGCCGAAGTGGTAGTTGACCGCCGCCATGTTGGTGCCGGCGCGGGTGCAGATCTCCTTGCTGGTGCTGGCCGCGAAGCCGCGTTCGGCGAACAGCCGGCCCGCGGTCTCGAGGATGTGGGCGCGGGTCGTGTTGCCGTCGGTGCGCGGCGCGCGCACGGCCGGTTCGGCCTCGGCGGCGGGCGGTGCGGAGGAAGCGGTCGAACGAGGAGAACGGGAGCGGCTGGCCATGGCGCGAGCCTACCCCAACTTCCGGCCTACTTCAAATTCAAATTTGAATTTGATACGATCCAGGCGCTCCTTCCGCTTTCGCCAAAAAACGCCATGACCAAGAAACCCCTGATCGCCCTCGCCGTCGTCGTGCTGGCCGCCGCGGCCGCCGGTGCCTGGTACTTCGGCCGCTCGCCGGCACCGTCCGACCGCATCGTGCTCTACGGCAACGTCGACCTGCGCCAGGTGTCGCTGGCCTTCAGCGGCAGCGAGCGCGTGGCCGAGCTCGCGGTGCGCGAGGGCGACCGGGTGCGCGCGGGCCAGGTCATCGGCCGCCTCGACACGCGCACCCTGGCGCTGCGCGTGGCGCAGTCGCAGGCGCGCATCGGCGTGCAGGAACAGGCGCTGCTGCGGCTGAAGACCGGCAGCCGGCCCGAGGAGATCGCGCAGGCCGAAGCCCAGGTGAGCGCCGCCCAGGCCGATGCGGAACTCGCGGCGCAGCAGCTCGCGCGGCTGCAGGCCATCGGCCAGTCGACCGCGGGCCGCGCGGTGAGCCAGCAGGACCTCGAGAGCGCGCAGGCGCGGCGCAAGGTCGCGCAGGCCCAGCTCGACAACGCGCGCAAGGCGCGGCAACTGGTGGTGAGCGGGCCGCGCAAGGAGGACATCGGCCAGGCCCAGGCCCAGCTCGAGGCGGCGCGCGCCGAGCTCGCGCTGATGAAGCACGAGCTCGAGGAGGCCGAGCTCAAGGCGCCGATCGACGCCGTGGTGCGCGCGCGGCTGCTCGAGCCCGGCGACATGGCCTCGCCGCAGCGGCCGGCCTTCACGCTCGCGATCACCGATCCCAAGTGGGTGCGGGCCTACGTGGCCGAGCCCGACCTCGGCCGCATCCAGGCCGGGCAGGAAGCCAGCGTGACAACCGACAGCCAGCCCGATCGCGCGATCGCGGGCAAGGTGGGCTACATCGCCTCGGTGGCGGAGTTCACGCCCAAGACCGTGCAGACCGAGGAGCTGCGCAGCAGCCTCGTCTACGAGATCCGCGTGATGGTCGACGATAGGGACGACCGGCTGCGGCTGGGCATGCCGGCCACCGTCACGCTGCGGCTCGCGTCCTCCGGAACGGCCGGCAAGTGAACGCCCCTGCCGTCCTCGCGCGCGGCCTGCACAAGCGCTTCGTCGTCAAGCCCACGAAGAAGACCGTGCACGCGCTCGACGACATCGCGCTCGAGGTGCCGCCCGGCACGCTGACCGCGCTGGTCGGCCCCGACGGCGCCGGCAAGACCACGCTGCTGCGGCTGATGGCCGGCCTGCTGCGCGTCGATGCCGGCGAGCTGCGCGTGCTCGGCATCGACGTGGCCACCGATCCGCAGGCGGTGCAGGACCGCATCAGCTACATGCCGCAGCGCTTCGGCCTCTACGACGACCTCAGCGTGCAGGAGAACCTCGACCTCTATGCCGACCTGCACGGCGTGCCGCGCGAGCAGCGGCGCGAACGCTACGGCCGGCTGATGGAGATGACCGACCTCGGCCGCTTCACCGACAGGCCCGCGGGCAAGCTCTCGGGCGGCATGAAGCAGAAGCTCGGGCTGGCCTGCACGCTGGTGCGCTCGCCCGAGCTGCTGCTGCTCGACGAGCCCACGGTGGGCGTCGATCCGCTGTCGCGGCGCGAGCTGTGGCAGATCGTGCAGCAGCTGGTGGACGACGAGAAGCTCTCGGTCATCGTGAGCACCGCCTACCTCGACGAGGCCGAGCGCTGCGCGCGCGTGTTCGTGCTGCGCGAGGGACGGCTCGTGGCGCAAGGCGCGCCCGAAGAGATCCGCGACCGCGCGCAGGGCCTGTGCTTCGTGGCGGCGCCGCCGGCCGGCGAGCCGCCGCGGCGGCTGCAGGCGCGGCTGCTCGATGCGCGCGCCGAGATCGTGGACGCGGTCCCGCAAGGCGGCGAAGTGCGCTTCGTGCGGCGCGACAACGCGGACGAGGCAGGTATCGACAAACTGCTCGATGGCGCGGCCGCCGAGCCCGTGGCGCCGCGGCTCGAGGACGGCTTCATGACGCTGCTGCGCACGCAGGAAGAGCCGGCGCCGAAGCCCGCCGAGCCGATCGCGCGGCAGCTGGTGCCCTCCTCCTCCACGCCCGGCGACACCGTCATCGAGGTCAAGGACCTGGTACGCCGCTTCGGCGACTTCACCGCCGTCGCCAGCACCAGTTTCAGCGTGCGCCGCGGCGAGATCTTCGGCCTGCTGGGCCCCAACGGCGCGGGCAAGACCACGACCTTCCGCATGCTCTGCGGCCTGCTGCCGGCCAGCGGCGGGCAACTGCGCGTGGCCGGCGTCGACCTGCGCCATGCGCGCGCGCAGGCGCGCCGGCGCATCGGCTACGTCTCGCAGAAGTTCGCGCTCTACGGCAACCTCAGCGTGCGCGAGAACCTCGAGTTCTTCGGCGGCGCCTACGGCCTGCGCGGCCAGCGACTGCGCGAACGCATGGACGCGGTGCTGCGCCAGTTCGACCTGGCGCGCGAGATCGACGCGCCCAGCGGCCAGTTGCCCGGCGGCTACCGCCAGCGCCTGGCGATGGCCACCGGCCTGCTGCACGAGCCGGAGATCCTGTTCCTCGACGAGCCCACCAGCGGCGCCGACCCGCTCGCGCGACGCGAGTTCTGGCGCCGCATCACCGCGCTGGCCGAGGCCGGCACCACGGTCGTGATCACCACCCACTTCATGGAAGAGGCCGAGTACTGCGACCGCATCGTGATCCAGGACGCGGGCCGGCTGCTGGCCATCGGCACGCCGCGCGAGGTGCGCGCGCAGGCGCTGGGCGACGAACACGGCGAGCACGATGCGCGCCGCATCGACATGGAGCAGGCCTTCATCGGCATCGTCGAGAAGGCACGGAAGGAGAAGGTGCAGCCATGAGCGGCTTCTGGTCCCGCCTGGTCTCGCTCACGCGCAAGGAGTTCCGCCAGCTGCTGCGCGACCGCAGCAACCTCGCGATCGGCATCCTGCTGCCGATGGTGCTGATCCTGATCTTCGGCTACGGCATGTCGCTCGACGTCAAGCATGCGCCGGTGGCGATCGTGTTCGAGGACGCCTCGCCCGGTGCGCAGGAGGCGATGGCCGGGCTGCAGCTCTCGCCCACGCTCGCGCCGATCCCGCTGGCCTCGATGCACGAGGCCGAACGGTTGATGCGCGAGCGCCGCATCGACGCCATCGTGCGCGTGCCCTCGGACTTCTCGCGCGCGCTCGCGGCCGGCCAGGCGCGCGTGCAGGTGATCGTGCACGGCGCCGACGCGGGCCGCGCGACCATCGTGCTGCAGTACCTCAACGCGGCCATCGGCCAGTCGGCGCTGCGGCAGGCCGATCGCGGCGGCGACGCCAGCGCCGCGCCCGCCATCGGCAGCGTGACGGTCGAGCAGCGCATGTGGTTCAACGCCGCCAACACCAGCACCTGGTACCTGGTGCCGGGGCTGATCGTGCTGATCATGACGCTGGTCGGCGCCTTCCTCACCGCGCTGGTGATGGCGCGCGAATGGGAGCGCGGCACGCTCGAGGCGCTGTTCGTCACGCCGGTGCGGCCGGTCGAGATCCTGCTGGCGAAGATCGTGCCCTACTTCGCGGTCGGCATGCTGGGGCTGGCGCTGTGCCTGCTGGCCGCGCGCTTCCTGTTCGCGGTGCCGATGTACGGCTCGCTGGTCGTGGTGGTGCTGAGCTCGATGCTCTACCTGGTCGTGGCGGTGAGCCTGGGCCTGGTGATCTCCTCGGTCACGCGCAACCAGTTCCTCGCCAGCCAGGTGGCGCTGATCGCCACCTTCCTGCCCTCGATGATGCTGTCGGGCTTCCTGTTCGACCTGCGCAACACGCCGCTGGCGGTGCAGGTGATCGGGCATGCGCTGCCGGCCACCTACTTCATGGAACTGGTCAAGACGCTGTTCCTCGCGGGCGACGTCTGGCCGCTGATCTGGCGCGACTGCGCCATCCTCGCCGCCTATGCGGTGGGCCTGCTGGCGCTGGCGCGCGCGGTCACGCGCAAGCGCCTGGACTGAAAGGACCCGCACCATGCTCGACTTCCTGCTGCGCATCGCCAACCTCTGTCGCAAGGAACTGCTCGCGATCCTCAAGGACCCCGCGAGCCGCGTGATCCTGGTCGTGCCGGCGCTGATGCAGAGCCTGATCTTCGGCTATGCCGCCACCTACGACCTCAGCAACGTGCCCTATGCGCTGCTCGACCAGAGCCATGGCGGCGCGGCCACCGAGCTGGTCGCGCGGCTCGACGGCACCGGCGTGTTCCACCGCGTCGCCACGCTGCGCACCCAGGCCGACATCCGCGAGGTCATCGACACGCAGAAGGCGCTGCTGGTGGTGCAGCTCGGCCCCGACTTCGAGCAGCGGCTCGCGGCCGGCCAGCGCGCGCCGGTGCAGCTGATCCTCGATGCGCGCAACTCCAACACCGCGGGCTCGGCCGCGGGCTACGTGGGCGCGGTGGTGGAGCGCTACAACGCCGAGCTGCGCAGCCGCGCGGGCCTGGCGCCGGCGCCGCTGGCCGTGGAGTCGCGCGCCTGGTTCAACCCCAACCTCGAGACGCGCTGGAACCTGCTGCCCGGCATGATCGCCGCGCTCAGCATGGTGCAGACGCTGCTGCTGACCGCGCTGTCGGTGGCGCGCGAGCGCGAACAGGGCACCTTCGACCAGCTGCTGGTGACGCCGATGTCGCCGCTAGAGATCATGGTCGGCAAGGCGCTGCCGCCGGTGCTGGTGGGGCTGGTGCAGTCCTCGCTGGTGCTGCTGGTGGCGCGCTTCTGGTTCGGCATCCCGATGGCGGGCTCGCTGTTCACGCTCTACACCGGGCTGGTGTTCTTCACCGTCGCGAGCGTGGGCATCGGGCTGTCGATCTCGGCCGTGTCGGCCAACATGCAGCAGGCCATGCTCTACACCTTCGTGCTGCTGATGCCGATGATGCTGCTGTCGGGCCTGACCACGCCGGTGCGCAACATGCCCGAGCTGCTGCAGATGGCCACGCTGGCCAATCCGCTGCGCTTCGCGATCGACCTGGTGCAGCGCGTCTACCTCGAGGGCGTCGGGCTCTCGACGGTGGCGGCCAATCTCATTCCGCTCTCGGTCATCGCCGTGGTCACGCTGCCACTCGCCGCCTGGTTGTTCCGGAACCGGCTCGCCTGAACGCGCGCCATCCCACGTCTGGAGAAGAAGACATGTCCATCCCTCATGCCCTCGCGCCGCTGGTGCTCGCCCTCGCGCTGTCGGGCTGCGCGGTCGGCCCCGACCATCGGCCCGCCGAGCCGCAGGCCCCCGCCGACTGGTCGGCCTGGCACGGCGGCGCCGATGCGCTGCTGGGCGCCGAGCGGCGCGCCGGCACCTCGGCCGCCCCCAGCGACTGGCAGGCCTTCGGCGATCCGCTGCTCGAGCGCCTGCAGGCGCGCGCGCTCGCGGCCAACCACGACCTGCAGACGGCCGCCTTGCGCTTCGCGCAGAGCCGCGCCCAGCGCAGCGCCACCGCGGCGCAGCAAGGGCCGCAGCTCGATGCGCGCGCGGGCGTCAACCGCCAGCGGCAGAGCGAGAGCGGCGCGGCCACGCGCATGATCGACGCGATCGGTTCTTCGGCCAGCAACCGCGAGCAGCTGATCCGCTCGCTGTCGCAACCCTTCGACCTCTACCAGGCCGGCTTCGACGCCTCGTGGGAGATCGACCTCTGGGGCCGCGTGCGGCGCGCGGTCGAGGCCGCCGATGCCGACAGCGCCGCCTCGGCCGCGCTGCTGCGGCAGGCGCAGCTCAGCGTGCAGGCCGAGGTCGCGCGCAACTACGTCGAGCTGCGCGGCAGCCAGCGCGAACTGCAGCTGGCGCGCGCCGACCTCGCGGCCGCCGGCGAGTCGCTCGAGCTGGTGCAGGCCCGCGCGCGCGGCGGCCTCGTGACCGAGCTCGACCCGGTGCGCCAGCGCGGCCTGCTGGCCGAGCTGCGCGGCCGCATCCCGGCATTGCTGCAGCAGGAAGCGCAGGCGATGAACCAGATCACGCTGCTGCTCGGCGCCGCGCCGGGCGCGCTCAATACCGAGCTCGCGGCGCCGGCCGATGCCACCGCGCAAGACCGCGCCCTGCCCGAACTCGCGCTGGGCCTGCCGGCCGAACTCGCGCGCCGTCGACCCGACATCGCCGCGGCCGAGGCCCAGCTGCATGCGGCCACCGCGCGCGTGAGCGTGGCGGTGGCCGAGCTCTATCCGCGCGTGACGCTGGGCGCGAGCTTCGGCAACGAATCGGTGGGCCACGAGCGCTTCGGCGACTGGGGCAGCCGGCAGTGGCAGGTCGGCCCCTCGCTGAGCCTGCCGATCTTCGACATGGGAAGGCGCCGCAGCACCGTGACCCTGCGCGAGCTGCAGCAGCAGGAAGCGGCGGTGGCCTTCCAGCAGACGGTGCTCAAGGCCTGGCACGAGATCGATGGCGCGCTCAGCGCCTATGCGGCCGAACGCCGCCGCCAGGCCGAGCTGGCCGAGCGCGAGCGCGAGAGCGCCGATGCGCTGGCGCTCGCGCAGGCGCGCTACGCGGGCGGTCTCACCGATTTCGGCGTGGCGCTCGATGCCCGCCGCACCCTGCTGCAGGCCCAGCGCGACCGGGCCCAGAGCCGCAGCCGGCTGGCCGTGGACTGGGTCGCGGTCTGCAAGGCGCTGGGCAGCGCGCCGCCCGAGGAAGCGGTCGCCGCGGCGGCATCGGGGCCGCCAATTTGATACATTGCAACAACGTTTGAAACACAAACACACAATCCATCTAGAATTACTACCGGTTTCGGTAGTTGACGGATGGGTTTTGTCCGCGCGCCCCTGAGGCGCGGCCCGATCGGCACTCCCGGCACCCCCTGCATCGCAGGGCCGCCCGACGGGGGTCGCGCACGGCGAACGGCCGGCTCCCGGCGCCGACCGTTCGCGCTTTGCGCCCCCGCCGCGGGGAAGACCGATGCGAGCCTTCTCCTCGCTGCAAGCCGGTGCACGCCGGCTGTGCGCCGCCCTGCTGGGGGCGGTGGCCCTGCTGGTCGCATCGCCCTCGGGCGCGGTCGTGCTCGACGAGATCGGCCGCGGCACCGCCAGCGTCCACCGGCTGAAGTTCTTCGTCGATCCGCAGCTCGCGGCCGAGATCGGCGGCGCCGAGGCCGGCCGGCGGCTGGCGCAGTACGTGGCCGACGTGAACACCGTCTTCACGCGCGAATCGGTGCGCGGCTTCGGCTTCGATCCCGCCGCCGACCTGCAATGGATCGCGCCGGCCCAGGCGCCGCAGTGCAGCCTCAACGGCCTGGTCAACGGCGAGATCGCGGTCTGCATCAACAAGTCGACGCGCGGCTACAGCCATGGCGGCCTGACGATGAGCTGGACCTTTCCGGCGCGCGGCGCGACCTGGAACCTCAACTGGACCGCGATCCACGACCCGCTGCGCCTGTCGCGTGCCATCGCGCCCGGCGCCGTCGAGTCGACCGAGAAGGACTACCTCGGGCGCCAGCTCAAGACCCTGCTGCACGAGCTCGAGCACGTGTTCGGCGCCGGCTCGGGCGAGTACTACAACGCGATCGCGGTGGCCGACACCACCGACGTCGCGCCCAAGGCCGACCTCGACCTCACGAAGCCCGCCGACCGCTACTGGTGGCCGCGCCAGCACTGGCGGCTCGACCCGCTGCTGGGCACGGTGTTCGAGGAGCGCTTCGACCCCACGGCCAACCGCGTGGCCACGCTCGAGATGATCCGCTTCACCGAGGGCACCAAGGCCAACCTCGACACCGACTGGAGCAACTGGCCCAAGCTCGGCAGTTCGAAATTCATGGCCGGCACCACCGCCACCCAGGTGCGCGTGAGCGAGCGCGAGGGCGGAGCGGCATTGCCCGGCGCACAGGTCTGGGTGTGGCGCGATCCGGGCGCGGGCAAGCCGCTGGAGCCGATCGCGCAGGGCGTGTCGGACGCGGGCGGGCGCTTCGTCTTCGACTGGCGCTGCGGCTTCACCTGCTTCGCGGTCGGCAAGACCAACCTGCTGGTCAAGGCGCAGGCACCGGGCCGCGCGCCGGGCGCGAGCTGGTTCACCATCTTCGATGCCTTCGAGCAGAAGGCGGTGCGCGGCCAGGCCATGTTCTCCATCGACCTGCCGCTGGGCCTGCCCGACGAGCACAGGCCGGTGGTCTCGCTGGCCGCGCCGGCCATGGCCACCGTGGGCCAGCCGGTGACGCTGGCGCCGGTGGCGGTCGACAACGTGGGCGTGTGGGGCCTCAAGGTGATGGGCGCGCAGAGCCTGCCGATCTGCAGCTTCACCGCGCCGCCCTACACCTGCAGCTGGACGCCGACCGCGCCGGGCATGCAGACCATCCGCGTGATCGCGATGGACGCGGCCGGCAACACGGCGGTGGCCTCGGCCAACGTGATGGTCAACCCGCCGGCCGACACGCTGCCGCCCGCCGTGGCCTTCGTCGCGCCGCCGACCGCAGCGGCCGGCCTGCCGCTGCGCCTGGCCGCGAGCGCGGCCGACAACGTGGCGGTGGCCGAGCTCAAGTTCATCGCCGACGGCCGCACCGTCTGCACGCTGCGCGCCGCGCCCTACGCCTGCACCTGGACACCTTCGCGTGCGGGCCATGCGGTGATCGAGGTGCGCGCCTCGGACGCGGCCGGCAACATCGCGGCCGTGTCGGGCGGGGTGCGCGTCGAGGGCGGCTTGCGGCCCGAGGACTTGTAGGGCGGCCTGCGGCCCGAGGACCTGTAGCGCAACCCTACATGCCCCGGTCGCTGCGCTGCCGCTGCGCCGTCATCAGCGCCGTGTGCATGGCCTCGCGCATGGCCGCCAGCGTGCGGCTGTCATCGTCGGTCTTGCGCGTGACCAGCGACAGCTGCAGCATCGGCGCGCCGCGGCCGAGCCGCACGATGCGCACCGGGTAGGTGGCCACCAGCCCCGGGTCCGCGATCTGCACCACCGAGATCCCGAGGCCGCCGCTGACCATGGCCACGATGGCGGGCGTGCTGTCGAACTCCAGCGTGCCGCGCTTCTCTCGCACCTGCGTACTCACGAAGCGTGCGGCCAGCGTGCCGGTGACGGTGGAGCGGTCGTAGCGGATCCAGTCGTACTGCTTGAACAGCGCGGCCACGGAGCTTTCGGTGGCCGTGGGCGGCGCCACCAGCACCAGCTCGCGCCGCAGCATCGGCTGCCAGCGCAGCCGCGCCGAACCGCCGCTCTCGGGCTGCGCCACCAGCGCCGCATCGAGGTCACCGGCCTTCACCGCCGCGATCAACGACGCGCTGCGGCCGCGCGCCGGGCGCAGCTCCAGCCGCGGATAGCGCTCGCGCAGCAGCCGCATGGTGGCCGGCAGCACGATGGGCTGCATCGACTCGATCACGCCGAGCCGCACGCTGCCCTCGATGCTCACGGTCGCGCGCTTGCGCAGCGACTCGAGCTGCTGCAGCGCATCGCGCATGACCGAGGAGACCTCGTGCGCCAGCTTCATCGGCTTGACCTGCAGGCCCGAGCGGTCGAACAGCGGCTGGCCCAGGTAGGCCTCGAGCTGCTTCATCTGCATGCTGATGGCGCTGGGCGTGAGGTTCATCTCGTGCGCGGCGGCCGCCAGGGTGCCGCCGCGCAGCACGGCGTCGAGCGTGGAGAAGGCATCGATCTTCATCAAATTTCCTTATCTAAGACTTGAAATAGTGTCGCTTTTTCTTTGCATCGCGCGGTCCTAGACTTTTTGGCACGACACCCGAGGACCCGATCGAATGAAAGACACGCAACCCGCCGCCGCCCCTCTCGCCTGGACCGCCGAAGAGGTACGCCAGGACAGCTCCTGGATCCAGCGCCTCAGCGAGACGGAGGTCGACGGCTTCCGCTCGGCGCTGCGGCATGCGGCCGCCCTCGGCAAGCCGCTGCTCTCGATGACGCAGGCCGACTTCCCGCTGCCCGCGGCCTCGCGCGAAGCGCTGGCCCGCGCCGTCGCGACCACGCAGGGCCGCTGGGGCATGTGCCTGCTCAAGGGCTTCCCGGTCGACGAATGGAGCGAGGACGAGACGCGCACCGCCTACTGGGGCATGAGCCTGCACATGGGCGTCGGCCGCACGCAGAACCGCGCCAGCCAGGTCATGAACGACGTGCGCGACGAAGGCGGCGACTACAAGGTCAAGGGCGGCCGCGGCTACAACACCAGCGCCGGCCTCGACTTCCACCAGGACTCGTGCGACGTGGTGGGCCTGCTGTGCCGGCGCACGGCCAAGAGCGGCGGCACCAGCAAGGTCATCAGCTCGATCCGGCTGCGCGACGAGGTTCAGCGCCTGCGCCCCGACCTGATCCCGGTGCTGCAGCAGCCCTTCTTCCACAGCTACCAGGGCACGCAGGATCCGTCGCAGCCGCCGTTCTACCGCTGCCCGATCTTCGGCAGCGACCCGGTGCATTTCGCCGCGCGTACCAACCGCAAGAACACCGATGCGGCACAACGCGACTTCCCCGAAGTGCCGCGCCTCACGCCGCAGCAAGTCGAGGCCCTCGACCTGCTCGACGAGCTGATGCCGAGCCCGCTGCTTTGCTATTCGATGACCCTGGAGCGCGGCGACCTCCAGCTGCTCAACAACTACGTGACCCTGCATTCGCGCACGCCCTTCGAGGACTTCGAGGCGCCCGACGACAAGCGCCACCTGCTGCGCCTGTGGCTCGCGATCCCCTCGTCGCAACCGCTGCCCGCTGCCTTCGAGGAGTACTACGGCGACGTGCGTGCCGGCGCGGTGCGCGGCGGCGTTCGCGGCAACGCGATCACCTCCGAGTTCCTGGCCTACGAGCAACGGCAGGCCCGGGCCCTGAACATGCGGCTCGAGCCCTGGCGGCCGAAACGGCTGGCGGCGGACGCCCTGGCCTGAACCGCGCGCCGGCACCGGCCGGCCCGGCCCCCGATGACAACGAAAGAGAGACAAGCATGCTTCGACGCAGATTCATCGCCGCGGGCGCCAGCGCCTTGGCCCTCGCGAGCTTCGGCGTTCGCGCGCAGCAGGTCACGCGCCTGCTCGTGGGCGCGACGCCCGGCGGCGGCACCGACATCGTGGCGCGCGCGCTGGCGCAGGAGCTCACCACGCGCCTGGGCCACCAGTTCATCGTCGAGAACCGCCCGGGCGCGGCCGGCAACATCGCGGCGCTGGCCGTGGCCAAGGCGCCCACGGACGGCAGCACGCTGCTGCTGAGCTACACCAGCCACGCCATCAATGCCTCGCTGTACCCGAGCCTCCCCTTCGATCCGCAGAAGGACTTCACGCCGCTCGCGGGCATCGCCAGCCTGCCGGCCATCCTGATCGCACGGCCCACGCTCCCGGCCAACGACGTGCGCGAGCTGATCGCGCTGGCCAGGCGCGAGCCCGGCAAGCTCAACGTGGCGATCGCGGGCATGGGCAGCGCCAACCACCTCGCGGGCGAGATGCTCAAGCGCGACGCGGGCATCGACATCGTGGGCGTGCCCTACAAGGGCACCGGCCCGGCCATCGCCGACGTGGTGGCGGGGCAGATCGACCTGGCCTTCGCGGGTGTCGCCACGGTGCAGCAGCTCGTGAAGGCCAGGCGCCTCAAGGCCCTGGGCGTGACGAGCGAGAAGCGCCTGGCTGCCTTTCCCGACGTGCCGGCCGTGGCGGAAGTGCTGCCCGGCTATGCGTACAGCTCGTGGTATGGCCTGTTCGGGCCGGCGCAGATGCCCGCGCCGCTGGTGGCGCGCATCGCCGACGCCGCGCGCGCCGCGCTGGGCTCCGAGCTCATGCGCGCGCGCTTCAGGGACGAAGGCCTGGTGCCGATGGGCACCGGCCCCGACGAGTTCGGCGCCTTCGTGCGCAGCGAGATCACGCGCTGGGGCAAGGTGGTGGCGGCCACGGGCGCCAAGCCCGAATGAGCGGCGGGCGGGCGCCGCGGGCCCGCGACGCGCTTCTCCGAGCGCCTGCAAGGGTTTCCCCTTAAGACTAGCCTTCGCATCCTCCCACGGCGTCGCCGGACGCCGCAGCACTCTTCTTTCCGCGAGCGATGGCCTCCCTGTTTTCCCGTCAAGAGATCCATGCGGTCGGCCCGGGCCTGCCGGCCCACGAACGCTTCGGTTCGCTGCTCGCCGTCATGCTGGGCGTGTGCGTGGCCAGCCTCGACACCGCGATCGCCAACACCGCCCTGCCCACCATCGCCAACGAACTGCGCGTGAGCGAGGCGGCCTCGACCTGGGTCGTCAGCGGCTACCAGCTCGCGATGGTGGCCGCGCTGCTGCCGGCCGCGGCGCTCGGCGACGTGCTCGGCCACCGACGCGTGTTCCTCTGGGGCCTGGTGCTGTTCACCGTGTCCTCGCTGGGCTGCGGCCTGGCCGATTCGCTGCCCGCGCTGGTCGGCTGGCGCGTGGTGCAAGGCCTGGGCGCCGCCGGTGTGATGGGCGTGAACGGCGCGCTGGTGCGCGTCATCTATCCCTCGGGCATGCTGGGGCGCGGGCTGGGCGTGAACGCGCTCGTCGTGGGGCTGGCCTTCGCGGGCGGGCCCACGGCGGCATCGCTGGTGCTGCTGCTGGGCTCGTGGCACTGGCTGTTCCTGATCAACGTGCCGATCTGCGCGGTGGCGGTGTTCTACGGCCTGCGCTTCCTGCCGGCCACCGAGCGCCACGGCCACGGCTTCGACGGCCTGGCCGCGCTGCTGTGCGCCGCCGCGCTCGCGCTGCTGGCCTCCACGCTCACCGAGGCCGCGCACCAGGCCACCGTCGAGTCGGTGGTCGTGCAGGCGGTGCTGGGCTTCGGGCTGCTGGCCTGGCTGCTCAAGCGCCAGTCCGGGCACCCGGCGCCGATCCTGGCCGTGGACCTGCTGCGCAATCCCGTGTTCGCGCTGTCGGCGGCCACGGCCGTGTGCTCGTTCGCGGCGCAGGCCCTGGCCTTCATCTCGCTGCCCTTCCTGTTCCAGGCGCTGCTGGGCTACTCGCAGGTCGAGACCGGCTTCCTCATCACGCCGTGGCCGCTGGTGGTGGCCGCGATGGCCCCCGTGGCCGGGCGCCTGTCGGACCGCTACGAGTCGGGCATGCTCTGCGGCGTAGGGCTGGCGCTGCTCGCGCTGGGCCTGCTGTCGCTGGCGCTGCTGCCGCCGCACCCCACGGTGGCCGGCATCGTCTGGCGCATGGCGCTGTGCGGCGCGGGCTTCGGCTTCTTCCAGTCGCCGAACCTGCGCGCCATCATGGGATCGGCACCGGCCTCGCGCAGCGGCGGTGCCAGCGGCATGGTCGGCACGGTGCGGTTGCTGGGCCAGTCCTCGGGCGCGGCGCTGGTGGCGGCCTGCTTCCATGTGTCGAGCACGAATGGCGCGGTGTACGCGCTGTGGCTGGGCACCGCGTGCGCGGCGAGCGCCGCCGTGTTCAGCTTCATGCGGCTCCGGCGGCGGGCGCTGGCGGTCTAACTACTTCCGGTTGGTGAAGCTGGCGTTGCCCAGCCCGGTGCCGATCGTCAGCACCGCCCAGTGGCCGACATCGCGCATGAACGGCAACTCGCTCAAGCCCTGCACCACCGCGTCGTTGTGCATCAGCACCAGCGTCGGGCCCGAGCCGATCATCGGCATGCGGCGCCACAGCGCGCTCGGCAGGTGGAAGTTCTCGCTCTCCCAGTCGCCCGGCAGGTTCTGCGCGCCGCGCGCGATCGAGCCGTCCTTGCGGATCAGGCCCGGGCAGGCGATGCCGATGAAGGGCGCGAGCCGGATCTTCTTGCGTTCGGCATAGCGCACCATGTCCTCGAGCATGCCGGCCACGTGCTCGACGAAGTTGGTGCGGCTGGGCTTCTCGTCGGCATGGCGCCACTTCTCGCGGCGCACCACCTTCGCGAGCGAGAAGTCGCGCGCCTTGCGGTGCCGCGTCTTCACGATGCCGCAGCGCACGTTGGTGCCGCCGATGTCGATCGCGAGGATCGCGTCGTGCTTCTTGAGCATCTCGGGCGGCGTCAGGTGCACCCAGCCGATCAGCCCGCCGTCGTCGACCTCGTGCGAGAGCCGGCCGAGCTGCACGTGCACGCCCATCTCCTCGAGGATCGCGCCGGCCTCGAGGATCGCGCGCTCGCCGGCCTCGCTCTCGGGAAAGCCGCCGCCCACCACGATGCGCTCGACCTTCTCCCATGAAGGCTGATGCAGGAAGCGCTGGATCACGGCCGCGAGTTCCTGCGCGAACTCGCCGATCGCGCTGTGCATCACGTTGGCCGCGTCGCTGACCTTCTGCCCGCGCAGCAGCCGATCGAGCTCCTTCTTGCTCATGTCGCGCGAATGCCGCAGGCCCAGCGGATCGGTGCCGTCGCTGCGGTGCTTGCGACGCCAGCGCTCGAGCAATGCGCGAAACGCGGTCTGGCTCGCCTGGTCGCCAACGAAGCCCTCGTTGTCGCGCAACTGCAGGCTGTAGCCGTCGACCTGCAGCTTGGGCAGCTCGCGCAGGCCGTGGACGTCGGGGCCGGGGAGATCGATGCGCGACGCGGACGGATCGCCGGCCTTGCGCTTGCTCTTCGGCGTAGCCGGTTCGGACTTCGGCTTCTTCTTCGCGGTCGTCGCGGTCGTGGACTTCTTCATGGACCCAGTGTGGCCGCGCCAAGGGCCGCGCCGCATCGGCGCCGCGCACGGCAGGCTGTAGGACGCCGACGGGTACGCCGCGCGCGGGCTTGTCTATACACTGGCCGCGATGCACCCGCCCCACTCCCTCCGGCGCGTCGCGCTGCCCCTCGTGCTCGTGCTGCTGGCGGCCATCGCCTGCCTGTGGTTGGCGGCACCGGCCCGCGCGGCCACCGACGACGGCACGCTGCGCGTCGGCTCCAAGCGCTTCACCGAGTCGTACATCCTGGCCGAGCTGCTCGCGCAGACCGCCGCGCCGCACCTGGCGAACAAGCCGGTGGTGCGCCAGGGCCTGGGCAACACGGCCATCGTCTACGAGGCGCTGCGCTCGGGCGCGATCGACCTCTATGCCGAATACACCGGCACCATCGCGCTCGAGATCCTCAAGGGCTCGCCCGCGGCCACGCGCGAGCAGATGAATGCGTCGCTCGCGCCGCTGGGCCTGGGCGTGGCGATACCGCTGGGCTTCAACGACGGCTATGCGCTCGCGGTGCGCGCGGCCGATGCCGACCGGCTCGGGCTGCGCAGCCTCGGCGACCTCGCGAAGCATCCCGAGCTGAAGCTCGGCCTGTCGAACGAATTCATCGGCCGCGCCGACGGCTGGAAGGGCCTGGCCGCGCGCTACGGCTTCACGCAGACGCCCACCGGCCTCGACCATGGCCTGGCCTACGACGCGATCGGCGCGAAGCAGGTCGACGTGATCGACATCTACACCACCGACGCCAAGATCGACCACCTGGGCCTGCGCGTGCTCGAGGACGACCGCCAGTACTTCCCGCGCTACGACGCGGTGGTGCTCTACAAGCTCGACCTGCCGCAGCGCCTGCCGAAGGCCTGGGCCGCGCTGCAGAAGCTCGAGGGCCGCGTCGACGAGCACGCGATGATCGCGATGAACGCGCGCGCCGAGCTGCAGAGCGTGCCCTTCGACACCATCGCGCGCGACTTCCTCGCGAGCGCCGGCAAGGACGGCGCGGCGCCGCAGGACACGCGGCGCGGCTTCACGGCCAAGCTCTTCGGCCCCGACCTCTGGCAGCTCGCGCGCCAGCACCTGCTGCTGGTGGCGCTGTCGGTGGGCGTGGCCATCCTCATCGGCGTGCCGATCGCGATCCTGGTGTTTCCGCACCTGCGGCTGCGCGCCCTGGTGCTGGGCGTCGCGAGCCTGATGCAGACCGTGCCCTCGCTGGCGCTGCTCGCGGTGCTGATCTCGATGCTCGGCGCCATCGGCACCCTGCCCGCGCTGATCGCGCTCACGCTCTATTCGCTGCTGCCGATCATGCGCAACACCGTGACCGGCCTGGCCGAGGTGCCCAACGGCCTGCGGCTGGCCGGCACCGCGCTCGGCATGACCTCGAAGCAGAGCCTGCGGCTGGTGCTGCTGCCGCTGGCGCTGCCCACGCTGCTCGCGGGCGTGCGCACCGCCACGGCGATCGCCATCGGCACCGCGACCATCGCGGCCTTCATCGGCGCGGGCGGTTTCGGCGAACGCATCGTGACCGGGCTCGCGCTCAACGACCGCGAGCTGCTCGTGGCGGGCGCGCTGCCGGCGGCGGCGCTGGCACTGTTGAGCGAGGGCGTGTTCGAGCTGGTGGAGTTCTGGCTGCGCCGGCGCCGGCGCGCGCCGCCGGCATCGACAGTGCCTTGAGGCTCTCGCGCAGCAGCCGCGCGCCCACACCCAGCGGCTTGTCGGCGCGGTGGCAGAAGTAGGCGCGGTGGCCGGTCTCGCCGTCCACGCCGAGCCGGCCCACCGGCAATTGCACCAGCGTGCCCGCGGCGATGTCGGCCGCCACCAGCCATGACGGCATCTTTCCCCAGCCGAGCCCGGCGCGCAGCAACGCGAGCTTGATCTGCATGTCGCCCGCGCGCCAGGTGGTGGGCGAGAGCACGTCGAAGTCCTGGCCCGCGCTGAGCGCGCTCGCATCCTCCACCACGATCTGCAGATGCCGCGCGGCCGCGTCGTCGAGCGAGCCGCGGGCCTTCTTCCTCGCGAGCATCGCCAGCGGATGCGCGGCGGCCGCCACCGCCACCATCGACAGCGGCATCAGGAATTCGCGCGCGATGCGCTCGTCGAGCTGCGAGAAGGCCGAGATCGCGAGCTCGCAGCGGCCACTGTGCAGCGCCTCGACCGGCGCGCCCATCGAGCCGCACTCGATGCGCATCGCGATGCCCGGATGCACCGCGTGCACGCCGCGGATGGCGACCGCCACGAGGTCGATCGGGAACAGCGTGTCGACCGCGATCGAGAGGCCGAGCTCGATGCCCTGCTCGATCCCCTGCGCGCGGGCGCGCAAGGCATCGACCTTCGCGAGGATCTGACGCACGTCGCCCAGCAGCGCCCGGCCCGCGGGCGTGAGCACCGGCTTGTGGCCCGAGCGGTCGAACAGCAGCACCTGCAGCTGCTGCTCGAGGTTGGCGACGGCCTGGCTCACGGCCGACTGCACGCGGTGCAGCCGGTCCGCGCCCGCGCGAAAGCTGCCCGCCTCGGCCACCACCGCGAACATCTGCATCTGGGACAGCGTGAGCGCATCCAGCATGGGCTTCTCCTCGTTCGAGCAACGCAACCCGATCGGTTCGATCGATGAAGTCGACCGATATTATTTGCTTTCATCGATCGGATTCGAAGGCCAGACTGGCGCCCATGCACTCCACGCCCGCGCCGCTGCCCTCCTCCGCCGCCACCACCACCGCCTGGACCGGCGTCGCCCTGGTCGTCGCCGCGGGCGTGATCGCCGCGCTGCAGGTCGGCAAGGTCGCGATCGCGGTGCCGCAATTGCGCGAGGACTTCGGGCTCGGCCTGTCGGCGGTCGGCTGGCTGATGGCGGTGTTCTCGCTGCTCGGCGTGCTCGGCGCCATTCCGGTCGGCGCCTGGATCGCGCGCGCGGGCGACCGCCGGCTGCTCGCGGCCGGCCTGCTGGCGCTGGCCGTCGGCAGCACCATCGGCGCACTCGCCGGCAGCCTGGCCGCGCTGCTGTTCGCGCGCGTGGTCGAGGGCCTGGGCTTCCTGCTGATCGTGATCGCCGGGCCCGCGCTGCTGCAGCGCATCGTCGCGCCCGCGGCCAAGGACCTGGCCTTCTCGATCTGGAGCTGCTTCATGCCGGTCGGCATCGCGATCGCGTTCTTCGTCGGCTCGGTGCTCGAGGGCTGGCGCGGCTTCTGGCTCGCGAACGGCCTGCTCGCGCTGGTGCTGCTGGCGCTGGTGCTGGCGGCCGTGCCGCGCGGGGAGCGCGACGCGCGCCGGCTGTCGTGGCGCGACATCGCGGGCGACACCACCCGCACGCTTGCGGCGCCCGCGCCGCTGCGGCTCGCGCTGTCCTTCGCGATCTACAGCCTGCAGTTCTTCGCGCTGTTCAACTTCCTGCCGGTGCTGCTGATCGAGCGCATGGGCGCGAGCGTGGCCACGGCCGGGCTGCTGAGCGCGCTGGCCTGCCTCGCGAACGTGGGCGGCAACCTCGCGGCCGGCCTGCTGCTGGCGCGCGGCACGCCGCGCTGGCTGCTGGTGGCGATCGCGACCGCCACCATGGGCATCGCCGCGCTCGGCATCTTCCTGCCGCTCCTGGCGGCGCTGCCGACCTTCGTGCTGTGCCTGCTGTTCTCGGGCGCCGGCGGGCTGCTGCCCGCGACCCTGCTGGCTTCGGCCGAACGGGCCGCGCCGGAATCGCGGCTCGCGCCGCTCACGGTCGGCCTGCTGATGACCGGCAACAACGTCGGCCAGATGATCGGCCCGGTGCTGGTCGGCGGCGCGGTCGAGGCGCTGGGCTGGCCGGCCGCCGCCGCGATCGTGGCGCTCGCGAGCGTGGCGGGGCTGTGGGTGGCGATGGGGTTGCGGGGGTTGCGCTGAAAACGGGATCGGACAGCCGAACGCAGAAGGAAGTCAAAAGAAACGCAGAAGTCGCAGAGAAAACCCTTTTTGGTTTTCCTTCTGCGACTTCTGCGTAACCTTCGCGACCTCTGCGTTCGGCTGCCCGACCCCGCCTTCGACGGCCTCAGGCCAGCGTGTAGGCCGTCTTCACCGTGGTGAAGAACTCCTGCGCATAGCGCCCCTGCTCGCGCGGACCGTAGCTCGAACCCTTGCGACCGCCGAAGGGCACGTGGTAGTCCACGCCCGCGGTCGGCAGGTTCACCATCACCATGCCGGCCTGGCTGTGGCGCTTGAAGTGCGTGGCGTACTTGAGCGACGTGGTCGCGATGCCGGCCGACAGGCCGAACTCGGTGTCGTTGGCCGTGGCCAGCGCCTCCTCGTAGTTCTTCACGCGGATCACGCTCGCCACCGGGCCGAAGATCTCTTCCTTGTTGATGCGCATCGCCGCGGCCGATTCGCTGAACAGCGCGGGCGACATGTAGTAGCCGTCGGTCGCCAGCTTCAGGCGCTCGCCGCCTGCCGCCAGCACCGCGCCCTCGGCCTTGCCGATGTCGACGTACTCCAGGTCCTGCTCGAGCTGCGACTTCGAGGACACCGGGCCCACGTCGGTGCCCTGCGCGAGCGCGTCGCCGACCTTGATCTTGGCCATGCGTTCCTTCATCGCCGCGATGAACTTCGGATAGATGCCCTCGGTGACGATCAGCCGGCTCGAGGCCGTGCAGCGCTGGCCGGTCGAGTAGAAGGCGCTCTGCGTGCTCAGCTCCACCGCCTGCGCGAGGTCGGCATCGTCGAGCACCACCTGCGGGTTCTTGCCGCCCATCTCGAGCTGCACCTTCTTGCCGTTCTTCACGCACTGCACCGCGATGTTGCGGCCCACGCCCACCGAGCCGGTGAAGCTGATCGCATGGATGCCCGGGTGGTTGACCAGCGCATCGCCGATCACGCTGCCGCGTCCCATCACGAGGTTGAACACGCCGGCCGGAATGCCCGAGCGGCTGATGATCTCGGCCAGCGCCCAGGCGCAGCCCGGCACCAGGTCGGCGGGCTTGAGCACCACGCAATTGCCGAACGCCAGCGCGGGCGCGATCTTCCAGGCGGGAATGGCGATCGGGAAGTTCCACGGCGTGATCAGGCCGACCACGCCCACGGGCTCGCGCGTGATCTCCACGCCGATGTTGGGCCGCACCGAGGGCAGCAGCTCGCCCGACAGGCGCAGGCACTCGCCCGCGAAGAACTTGAAGATCTGGCCCGCGCGCGTGGCCTCGCCGATGCCTTCGGCCTTGGTCTTGCCTTCCTCGCGCGCGAGCAGCGTGCCGAGTTCCTCCTTGCGCGCGAGGATCTCGTTGCCGATCTTGTCGAGCGCGTCGGAGCGTGCCTGCACGCTGCCCGTGGCCCAGGCCGGGAAGGCGGCGGTGGCGGCGGCCACGGCCGCTTCGACATGGCTCGCGTCGCCTTGCGTGTAGTGGCCCAGCACGTCGCCGAGGTTGCTGGGGTTGACGTTGGGGCTGTAGCTCGCGCCGGCGCGCCATTCGCCGCCGATCAGGTTGTCGTGGTTCTGCATGGAATGCATCCTTGTTGCTGCGGAAAGAACGGAATGAGGGGTCAGGCCGGCGGTCTCAGCGGACCATGCAGGGCCGCTTGTTGTCGAAGCGCCAGTTGGGGATCAGGTACTGCATCGCCTGCGCATCATCGCGCGCGCCCAGGCCATGCTTCAAGTAGAGCGCATGAGCTTTTTTGACTTCGTCCATGTCGAGCTCGACGCCGAGGCCGCCGCGCGTGGGCACCTTCACGAAGCCGCCCTCGATGCGCAGCGGCGCCTTCGTCAGGCGCTGGCCGTCCTGCCAGATCCAGTGCGTGTCGATGGCCGTGACCTTGCCCGGCGCGGCGGCCGCCACGTGCGTGAACATGGCCAGCGAGACGTCGAAGTGGTTGTTCGAATGCGAGCCCCAGGTCAGGCCCCAGGCCTGGCACAGCTGGGCCACGCGCACCGAACCGGCCAGGGTCCAGAAGTGCGGGTCGGCCAGCGGGATATCGACCGACTGCAGCGACAGGCTGTGGACCATCTCGCGCCAGTCGGTGGCGACCATGTTGGTGGCCGTGGGCAGGCCGGTGGCGCGGCGAAACTCGGCCATCACCTCGCGGCCCGAGAACACGCCCTCGGCACCGCACGGGTCCTCGGCATAGGCCATCACGCCATGCAGGTCGCGGCACAGCCGCACCGCGTCGGCCAGCAGCCAGCCGCCGTTGGGGTCGAGCGTGACGCGCGCCTGCGGAAAGCGCTCGTGCAGCGCGCGGATCGCCTCCACCTCCTCCTCGCCGCGCAGCACGCCACCCTTGAGCTTGAAGTCGGTGAAGCCGTAGCGCGCATGCGCGGCCTCGGCCAGGCGCACGATGGCCTCGGGGGTCATGGCCTCTTCGTGGCGCAGGCGGAACCAGTCGTTATCGGCGCCCGGGTCGCTGTCGTAGGGCAGGTCGGTTTTCGCGCGGTCGCCCACGTAGAACAGGTAGCCGAGCATCTGCACCGCATCGCGCTGCTGGCCCTCGCCGAGCAGCGCCGCCACCGGCACCTCGAGGAACTGGCCCAGCAGGTCGAGCAGCGCGGCCTCGACGGCCGTGACCGCATGGATGGTCACGCGCAGGTCGAAGGTCTGCAGGCCGCGCCCGCCGCTGTCGCGCGCGGCGAACTCGCGGCGCATGGCGTTGAGCACGGCGTTGTGGTTGCCGATGGGCTGGCCCACGACCAGCGCGCGCGCGTCCTCGAGCGTCTGGCGGATCTTCTCGCCGCCGGGCACCTCGCCCACGCCGGTGCGCCCGGCGCTATCGGTGAGGATCAGCAGGTTGCGCGTGAAGAAGGGACCGTGCGCGCCGCTGAGGTTCATCAGCATGCTGTCGCGGCCCGCGACCGGGATCACCTGCATCTCGGTGACGACGGGGGTGGAGGAACGGGAGTCCGGGAGCGTCATGGCTTTGGCGTCGGTTCTGAAGGCTGCGGGCCCGCGGGGCCCTTGTCAATCGGCGTGATCAATCGGCGGTGATGTGCCGGGTGTCGATCAGGGTCTTCCAGCGCGTCCATTCGCGCGCCTGGAAGGCGGTGAATTCCTCGGGCGTGCTCGCGACGATCTCGAGGCCCTGCTCGAGCATGCGCTTCCTGGTCTCGGGATCCTGCATCGCGGCCACCACGGCATCGGCCAGCTTCTTCTTCGTGGCCGGCGACAGTCCGCGCGGCGCGGCCACGCCCTGCCACGAATAGACCTCGGCGCCCTTCACGCCGGCCTCGGCCAGCGTGGGCACCTCGGGCAGCACGGGCGAGCGCTTGTCGCCGGTGACGGCAATGGCGCGCAGCTTGCCGGCGCGGATGTGCGGCAGCACGGCATTGACGTTCTGGAACGAGAAGTCGACCTGGTTGCCGAGCAGGTCGTTGACCGCCGGCGCACCGCCCTTGTAGGGCACGTGCACGCCCTCGGTCTTCGTCTGTTGCCAGAACAGCTCGGCCGACAGGTGATCGGAGGAGCCGTTGCCCGAGCTCGCGAACGAGACCTTGCCCGGTGTCTTGCGCAGCAGCGCGAGCACCTCGTCGACGGTCTTCTCGGGCCGCGCGACATTGGCCACCAGCACGTTGGGCGCCTGCACCGGCACGCTGATGTAGTCGAAGTCCTTGGTCGCGTCGTAGGGCACGCTCTTCTGCAGGTGCGGCGTGACGACGAAGGCGCCGAGCGAAGACACCAGCAGGGTGTAGCCGTCGGGCGCCGCGCGCTTGACGAAGCCGGTGCCGATGGTGCCGGTGGCACCGGGCCGGTTGTCGACCACGAAGCTGCCGCCGAGCTTCGTCTGCAGCTGCAGCGCCAGCGCGCGCGCCACCATGTCGGTGGAGCCGCCCGCGGGGAACGGCACGATGACGGTCACGGGCTTCTGCAGCGGCCAGTCACCTTGTGCGGACGCGGCCATCGGCAGCCAGGCCGCACCGGCCAGGCCGACCAGGCCGGCCGCGAGCAATGCTCTGCGCTTCATGCGTGCCTTCCGCGGATCAGGAAGCGCGCACGGCCTGGCGCGCGAGCAGCTTCCAGTCGCCGCCCTGCTTCTGCCACACGCCGAGGATCTTCAGCGCCACCTTGCCGGGCTTGCCCGAGTCGTTGGTGTCGGCGGCCAGCGCATGGCGCACGATGGCGGTGCGGGCATCGACCACCTTCACGGTCTGCTCGGTGATGGTGATGGTCACGAAGTCGGACTTGCCGTCGAGCAGGTCGGCGATGAAGCTTTCCTTGGTGTCGACCTTGCCGCCCGAATGGCCGTAGCTGAGCTCGTCGGCCACCAGCGCCGACAGCGCGGGACGGGTCGGGTCGACCATCGCGATGCGCAGCCGCTCGGCGGCCGCGGCCACGTCGGCCGCATCGGAGGCGCTGCCGCCGCCCGTGGGCATGACGTTGGCGCAGCCCGAGAACAGCGCCGCGGCGGCGGCAACGAGGAACAGTTTCTTCAGCATGTCGTCATCTCCGGTGTTGTATGTGTTTCTTGTTCGACGGCGCCGCCGCTTACTGCGGGCCCAGCTTCTCGATCAGCGCGGCGAGCTGCGCGACCTCGTCGGGCTTGAGGTCGGTCAGCGGCGCGCGCACCGGGCCGGCGTCGTGGCCGACGATCTTGGCGCCGGCCTTGACGATGCTCACGGCGTAGCCCGGCACGCGGTTGCGCAGCTCGAGGTAGGGCATGAAGAAGTCCTTCAGCAGGCGGTGCTGGGTCGGCAGGTCGTCGTTGGCGACGGCGTTGTAGAAGTCCATCGCGGTCTTCGGGATGAAGTTGAAGACGGCCGACGAATACACCGGCGTGCCCATGGCCTTGTAGGCCGCGGCATAGACCTCGGCCGTGGGCAGGCCGCCCAGGTAGGCGAAGCGGTCGCCCATCTTCTGGTAGATGGCGACCATCGCCTCGATGTCGCCCACGCCGTCCTTGAAGCCCACCAGGTTCGGGTTGCGTTCGGCCAGGCGCGCCAGCGTGTCGGGCTTGAGGCGGCTGGTGGCGCGGTTGTAGACGATCACGCCGAACTTCACGCTCTTGCACACGGCCTCGACGTGCGCGGCGATGCCGTCCTGGCCGGCTTCGGTCAGGTAGTGCGGCAGCAGCAGGATGCCGTGCGCGCCGGCCTTCTCGGCCGCCTGCGCGCACTGGATCGCGAAGCGCGTGGGGCCGCCGGCGCCCGCGATGATCGGCACCTTGCCGCGGCAGGTGTCGACCGCGGTCTGGATGATGCCGGGGTACTCCTCGCCGGTCAGCGAGAAGAACTCGCCCGTGCCACCGGCCGCGAACAGCGCGCTGGCGCCGTAGGGCGCGAGCCATTCGAGGCGCTCGATGTAGCCCTTCTGGTCGAAGTCGCCGTTGGCATCGAAGTCGGTCAGCGGGAACGAGAGCAGGCCGGAGCCCATGATGTTTTTGAGTTCTTGCGGGTTCATCGAAGAAAACGTCCAGTGAAAGAAATGAAGAAAGGGTTGGAAGCGGCGAGCGCGTTCAGTCGAGCTTGATGCTGGCGTCGGCCACCACCTTGGCCCAGCGCGCGCGTTCCTTGTCGAAGAAGCGCTCCTCCTCGGCCGGGGTCATGGTCACCACCTCGGCGCCCTGCCCCGCGAGCCGCGAGCGGATGTCGGCCGTGCGGATGACGGCGATCAGTTCCTTGTTGAGACGCTGCACGATCGCCTCGGGCGTGCCGCGCGCGACGCGCACGCCCTGCCAGGTGCCCGATTCGTAGCCGGGCACGCCCTGCTCGGCGATGGTCGGCACGTCGCCGATCAGCGGCATGCGCGTGGCCTTGGACACGCCCAGCACCTTGAGGCGGCCGCCCTGCACCTGCGGCAGGGTGGCGAGCATGCCGTTCATCAGCACCTGGGTCTGGCCCGAGACGGTGTCCTGCACCGCCTGCACGCCGCCCTTGTAGGGCACGTAGGTCCACTTGGCGCCGCTGGCGCGCTCGAGCGCCACGCCGGCCAGGTGCGGCGCGCTGCCGGTGGCGGTCACGGCGAAATTGAGCTCGGAGGTCTTCGAGAGCGCGACCAGTTCCTTGAGGTTGTTGGCCTTCACCGACGGATGCACCACCAGCAGGTGCGGCGAATAGGCCAGCATGGTCACGCCGCGCAGGTCCTTCGACGGATCGAAGGACAGCCTGGTGTAGACCGAGGGGCTGATCGCCAGCGCGCCCACGTCGCACAACAGCAGCGTGTAGCCGTCGGGTGCGGACTTGGCGACGAAGTCGGCGCCCAGGTTGCCGTTGGCACCGGGCTTGTTCTCGACGATCACCGGCTGCTTCAGCGCTTCCGACAAGGGCTGGCTGATGGCGCGCGCGATGATGTCCGACGAACCGCCGGGCGGGTACGGCACCACGATGCGCAGCGGCTTCGCGGGCCAGCCGGCGGTGCCGGCTTGCGCCAGGGCGAACCCCGGCAGGCTTGCGGCCAACGTCGTGGCCAGTGCGGCGCTGAGCGCGCCGCGGCGTTTGATGGTCATCCTCTGCCTCCAGTTGTCTCGATGGTCGATGCCTCGCTCGTTGGTCTTGCGAGTTATCAGTCATCGTACAACTAGAAAAACAAGTTGTCCAGCATCACGGACCCCGAAAGGGGTTCAATGGACTAGTTATCGGAGGACTTGGCCGCTTCGGCCTTCTTCTGCGCCGCTTCCTGCGCCATGCGCAGCCGTTCGCGGCTGTTGGTCAGGTGGATGCGCATCGCGGCGCGGGCCGACTCGGGGTCGCGCCGCGCGATCGCCGCATAGATCTCTTCATGCTCGCGGTTGACGCGGCTGAGGTAGGCCCCGCCCTCCTGGTGGCGGATCGCGCTGATGCGGGTGCGCGGGATGATCGTCGTGCCCAGGTGCCGCATGATGTCGGCGAAATAGGGGTTGCCGGTCGACTGGGCGATCTGCAGGTGGAAGCGGAAGTCGGGCGCTACGGTGTCGCCCGAGACCGTCACGTTGTGCTCGAAATCGTCGAGCGCCTGGCGCATCGCGACCAGTTGCTCCTCGGTGCGGCGGCTCGCGGCCAGCCCGGCAGACTCGGTCTCGAGGCTGATGCGCAGCTCGAGCACGGCCAGCACGTCGACCGAGGTCGCGATCTCGCCCGGCTCGAGCCGGAACACCCCGCCCGGGCGCGGCTGCAGCACGAAGGTGCCGACGCCATGCAGGGTCTCCACCAGCCCGCCGGCCTGCAGCTTCGACAGCGCCTCGCGCACCACGGTGCGGCTCACGCCATAGGCCTGCATGATGGCCGACTCGGTCGGCAGCTTGTCGCCCGGCCGCAGCACCTGGCTGCGGATCTTCTCGCCCAGGTCTTCCACCAGCCCGTGCGCCAGTCCGCGCGCGCGCTGGCGCGGCCGCCCCACGAAGGCGCTGCCGCCCTTCGAGGCGGAAACACCGGCTTCCGGCGCATCGGAAACCAAGGGATTACCCGCAGTCGTCTGGTCCATACCCACGATCATAATCTCCCATCAGTTGTACGACAACAGATAACCTATCACTCAAAACCTGCCAGATCGCCGCCTTCGCACCTCTGCGGGTGTTCTCGTCGAAGCGGCATTCACATGAAGTATTCGCTCGATTTCTCTCCGCTGGCATCGTACTGGCCCGTGTTCGTCAACGGGGCATGGCTGACCCTGAAGATGACCGCGCTGGCCGTGCTGATCGGCGTCTGCGTGGGCACGCTGGTGGCTTTCGCCAAGCGCAGCCGCATCCGGCCCCTGTCGCGCGCCTGCTCGATCTACATCGAGGTGGTGCGCAACACACCGTTCCTGGTCCAGATCTTCCTGCTGTATTTCGGCCTCGCGAGCTTCGGCCTGCGCATGCCGACCTTCGCGGCCGCGGTGCTGGCGATGGTGATCAACATCGCGGCCTACGCGGCCGAGATCATCCGCGCCGGCCTCGAGTCGGTGCCGCGCGGGCAGATCGAGGCGGCCGAATGCCTGGGCCTGTCGAAGTGGCGCATCGGCTGGCACGTGATGCTGCAGCCCTCGATCGAGAAGGTCTACCCCGCCCTCACGAGCCAGTTCCTGCTGATGATGCAGGCCTCGGCGATGGCCTCGCAGATCTCGGCCGAGGAGCTCACGGCGATCGCCAACACCGTGCAGTCCGACACCTTCCGCTCGCTCGAGACCTACATCGTGGTCGCTGCCCTCTACCTGGTGCTGTCGCTGTTCATCAAGCTCGTGACCTGGGCGCTCGGCGAGTACATGTTCCGCCGCCGCCGCGTGGTGCGCCGCGCGGCCGCGCAGGCCGGCAAGGCGCAGCCGGCCGCGGGCGCCGCCGCCGTCGCGATCCACGGAGGCGCGGCATGAGCATTGGTCATTTCACCTTCACGCACCTGATGTACCTGGTGCAGTCCATCGGCTGGACCCTGGTGCTCTCGGCCATCGCCTTCGCGCTCGGCGCCATCGGCGGCTTCGGCCTGATGCTCGCGCGCATCTCGCCGCGGCCGTGGCTGCGCTGGCTCGCGCTGGTCTACATCGAGTGCATCCAGGGCATCCCGCTGCTGATCCTGCTGTTCATCGTCTACTTCGGCCTCTCGGTCTACGGCCTCGCGCTGCCCTCGCTGATCGCGGCCGGCATCGCGATGATGATCTACGTCAGCGCCTACCTCGGCGACATCTGGCGCGGCTGCGTCGAGGCCATGCCCAAGCCGCAGTGGGAAGCCTCCGAATGCCTGGCCTTCACGCGCTGGCAGACGCTGCGCCTGGTGATCATCCCGCAGGCGGTGCGCCTGTCGCTGCCGCCCACGGTCGGCTTCCTGGTGCAGATCATCAAGATGACCTCGCTGGCCTCGGTGATCGGCTTCGTCGAGCTCACGCGTGCCGGCCAGATCATCAACAACACCATCTTCCAGCCCTTCCTGGTCTTCCTCCTGGTCGGCGCTTTCTATTTCGCCCTGTGTTATCCGCTGTCGCGCTGGAGCGAAGCGATGGAGAAGAAGCTCAATGTCGCCAATCGTTGAATCCCTGCGCACCCCCTTCATGGAGGCCAGCGTCGGCGTAGCCGGCGGCGGTGCCGCGCAGGTCCCGGGCTCCTCGCCCATCGTGCGCCTGGACCAGGTCTACAAGAGCTTCGGCGCGAACCAGGTGCTCAAGGGCGTCTCGTTCGAGGTCGCCAAGGGCGAGATGATCGCCATCATCGGCGCCAGCGGCTCGGGCAAGAGCACGGCGCTGCGCTGCATCGACCGGCTCGAGGTGATCGACCGCGGCAGCATCGAGGTCTGCGGCATCCGCGTCGACGATCCCGCGGTCGACCTCAAGCGCCTGCGGCTCGAGGTCGGCATCGTGTTCCAGAGCTACAACCTGTTCCCCCACCTCACGGTGCAGGAGAACATCATGCTGGCGCTGCGCCACGTGAAGAAGCTCTCGCGCGGCGAGGCCGCCGAGGTCGCGATCCGCGTGCTCGACCAGGTGGGCCTCAAGCAGAAGGCCGACGCCTATCCCGAGCAGCTCTCGGGCGGCCAGCAGCAGCGCGTGGCCATCGCGCGCTCGCTCGCGATGTCGCCCAAGGTCATGCTGTTCGACGAGGTGACCTCGGCGCTCGACCCCCAGCTCACCGGCGAGGTGCTGCGCGTGATGGAGGACCTCGCGGCCGGCGGCATGACCATGCTGCTGGTGACGCACGAGATGGCCTTCGCCAAGCGCGTGGCCGACCGGATCATCTACATGCACCAGGGCACCGTGTGGGAAACCGGCCCCGGCGAGATGCTCGACGCGCCCCGCACGCCGGAGCTGCATGCCTTCCTGAACAACGGGCTGTAGACAGGCAGCCCGGGTCTTTCTCTTTACTCCCATACCAAACCACACCAGGAGATATTCATGAAACTCGGCAAAGCCTTCACCCGCAGCTGCATCGCGCTGGCCCTCGTGGCCGGCGTGGCACAGGCCGCCATGGCCGACCAGCTCGACGACATCAAGAAGGCCGGCAAGATCCGCGTCGCGATCGCCATGGGCACGCCGCTGTTCAGCTTCGCCGACGCCAACCTGCAGCCCACCGGTTCCGACGTCGACACTGCCACGCAACTGGCCAAGGACCTGGGCGTGAAGCTCGAGATCGTCTCGGTCACCAACGCCGCGCGCGTGCCCACCTTGCAGGCGCAGCGCGCCGACATCGTGGTGGCCGACCTGTCGATCACGCCCGAGCGCGAGAAGGTGGTCGACTTCTCGACGCCCTACGCCGTCATCAGCATCATCGTGGGCGGCCCCAAGAGCATCAAGGTCGCCGACTACGCCGACCTCAACGGCAAGCGCATCGGGCTGACGCGCGCCACCGTCAACGACACGCTGACCACGCAACAGGCCAAGGGTGCCGAGATCGTGCGCTACGAGGACGACGCCACGCTGATCACCTCGATGGTCACGGGCCAGATCGATCTGTTCTCGAGCACGCCCTCGAACCTCAGCGAGATGATCAAGCAGGCCCCGGCCAAGAACCTCGAGCTGAAGTTCTCGCAGAAGGACTTCGACCTGGGCATCGCGCTCAACAAGGAGCAGCCCAAGCTCAAGGAGTGGATCAACAACTGGGTCGTGACGAACCAGAAGAACGGCAAGCTCAACGCCATCTACAAGAAGTACCACGGCCGCGATCTCCCGGAACGCATCACCAAGCTGTAAGGACGAGCGACGGATGGAATCGAACAAGAAACTCGACCGGCTGCTTTTGACCGGTGCGGCCGGCGGCCTCGGCAAGGTGCTGCGCGAACGGCTCAAGCCTTGCGCGGGCGTGCTGCGCGTGTCCGACATCGCGGCGCTCGCGCCGGCCGCCGACGCGAGCGAGGAAGTGGTGCCCTGCGACCTCGCGGACAAGGCCGCGGTGCATGCGCTGGTCGAGGGCTGCGATGCCATCGTCCACCTGGGTGGCGTGTCGGTCGAGCGGCCGTTCGAGGAGATCCTCGAGGCCAACATCAAGGGCATCTTCAACGTCTACGAGGCCGCGCGCCGCCACGGCGTGAAGCGCGTGGTGTTCGCGAGCTCGAACCACGTGATCGGCTTCTACCGGCAGGACGAGCACATCGACGCCCATGCCGCGCGCCGGCCCGACGGCTACTACGGCCTGTCGAAGTCCTTCGGCGAGGACATGGCGCAGTTCTACTTCGACCGCTGGGGCATCGAGACCGTGAGCATCCGCATCGGCTCCTCGTTCCCCGAGCCGGTGAACCGCCGCATGATGAGCACCTGGCTCAGCTACCGCGACCTCACCACGCTGATCGAGAAGTCGCTGTTCACGCCCGGCGTGAAGCACACGGTGGTCTACGGCATGTCGGCCAACCGCGACGTGTGGTGGGACAACAGCGCGGCCGCGCACCTGGGCTTCGTGCCGCAGGACGGCTCCGAGGTGTTCCGCGACAAGGTCGAGCAGCAGCCGCCGGTGGCCCCCACCGATCCCAACGCGATCTACCAGGGCGGCGCCTTCACGGCGCAGGGCCCGTTCGGCGATTGAGCGGCACGCCCAGCATGCAGGCCGAACTCGTTCTCGACGCGCGCAACGGCACCGGCGAAAGTCCGGTCTGGCAGGCGGCCGAACAGGCGCTCTACTGGGTCGACATCCCGGCGCGCGCGCTGCACCGCTGGCATGCCACCGAGGGCCATGCCAGCTGGACCGCGCCCGAGATGATCGCCTGCATCGCGCCGCGCGCCGACCGGCCCGGCACCTGGATCGCGGGCCTGGAGAGCGGCCTGTTCTCTCTCGAGCCACGGGCCGACGGCACGCTGGCCGCCACGTCGGTCGCGCCGGTCGAGCACGCGGCTCCCGCGATGCGCTTCAACGACGGCCGCTGCGACCGCCAGGGCCGCTTCTGGGCCGGCACCATGCTGCTGGACATGGCCGCCGGCGCGCGCGTCGGCCGCCTCTACAGCCATGGCCAGGGCGATGCGAGTGCCGCCCTTCGCCTCGACGACCTGATCGTGCCCAACGGCCTGGCCTGGAGCCCCGACGGCCGCACGATGTACCTCTCCGACTCGCACCCGAGCGTGCAGGCCGTCTGGGCCTTCGACTACGACACCGCCAGCGGCACGCCGTCGAACCGCCGCCTGTTCGTCGACATGAAGCCCCTGCCCGGCCGCCCCGACGGCGCCGCGATCGATGCCGAGGGCTGCTACTGGATCTGCGGCAACGACGCCGGCCTGGTCCACCGCTTCACGCCCGGGGGCCGGCTCGACCGCTCGCTCGCGGTGCCGGTGAAGAAGCCCGCGATGTGCGCCTTCGGCGGCGCGGGCCTCGACACCCTGTTCGTCACATCGATCCGGCCGGGCAACACCGACCTGTCGGACCAGTCGCTGGCCGGCGGGGTGTTCGCGCTGCGGCCGGGCGTCACGGGGTTTCCCGAGCCGATGTACGGCACTTGATTGGGTACCTGAGTCTTTGCGCTTTCATTTTCACGACAACCAACGATCAGAGGACGAGACAGACATGAAACTCCAGAAGACACTCATCGCACTTGCAGTCGGCGCCGCGGCCATGCTGACCACCCTGGCCGCCAGCGCCACCGAGTTCCGCTCGGCCGACATCCATCCCGACGACTACCCCACCGTCACCGCCGTCAAGTTCATGAGCGAGCGCCTCAAGGCGCTGTCGGGCGGCAAGCACAGCATCAAGGTCTTCAACAACAGCGCGCTCGGCAGCGAGAAGGACACCATCGAGCAGACCAAGATCGGCGCGCTGCAGATGGTGCGCGTGAACATCGCCCCGATGAACAACATCTGCGCCGAGACGCAGGTGCCCACCATGCCCTTCCTGTTCCGCTCGGTCGACCACCTGCACAAGGTGCTCGACGGCCCGATCGGCGAGGAGATCCTCAAGTCCTGCGAGAAGCAGGGCTTCGTCGGCCTGGCCTACTACGACAGCGGCGCGCGCTCGATGTTCACGGCCAAGAAGCCGGTGCGCAGCTTCGCCGACATGAAGGGCCTGAAGGTGCGCGTGCAGCAGTCGGACCTCTGGGTCTCGATGCTCGAAGCGATGGGTGCCAACGCCACGCCGATGCCCATGGGCGAGGTCTACACCGGCCTGAAGACCGGCCTGATCGACGCCGCCGAGAACAACTACCCCACCTACGAGAGCGCGCGCGCCTTCGAGGTGGCCAAGTACTACAGCAAGACCGAGCACTCGATGGCGCCCGAGATGCTGCTGTTCTCCAAGCGCGTGTGGGACAAGCTCTCCACCGAGGAGCAGGGCTGGATCCGCCAGGCCGCCAAGGAGTCGGTGCCCTACATGCGCAAGCAGTGGGAAGAGCGCGAGGTGAAGTCGCTGGCCACCGTGAAGGCCGGCGGCGCCGAGATCATCGAGGTCGACAAGGCCCCGTTCCAGGCCGCGATGAAGCCGGTGTACGACAAGTTCATCACCGACGCGAAGCTCAAGGACCTCGTGAAGCGCGTGCAGGACACGAAGTAACCGGACCGGTTTGCTGAATTGGCTCCTTCCCCCGCTGGGGGAAGGCAGGGATGGGGGCAGCGGGCGCATCCATCGCCGCGCGCTTGCCGCCGCCCGGCGCCCCCACCCCAACCCTCCCCCACAGGGGGAGGGAGGACGACAGAAGGCTTCACATCGTATGTACACCAAACTCTGCCGCACGCTCGCGCGTGCCTGCATGTGGCTGGGCATCCTCGGACTCGTCGCGGTGATCTGCGCGGTGAGCTGGCAGGTGTTCGGCCGCTACGTGCTCAACAACACGCCGACCTGGGCCGAGAGCCTGGCGCTGCTGCTGGTGCTCTACGTCACCATGCTCGGCGTGGCCGTGGGCGTGCGCGACGCCGGCCACATCGGCCTCGAATCCTTCCTCGTGCTCGCGCCCGACTGGCTGCGGCTGAAGATGGAATACCTGATCCACGCGCTGATCCTGATCTTCGGCGCCGCCATGGCCTGGAACTGCGCCGAGCTGGCCGCCTCGGTCTGGGACTACCGGCTGCCCACGCTGTGGATCTCCGAAGGCTGGAAGTACGTTCCCGCCACCGTCTCGGGCGTGCTGATCGTCCTGTTTTCCATCGAACACCTCATCGCGCTCGCACAGGGCCGCGAAGTCGAACCCGCCTGGGGATAAGCCGCCATCATGACGATCCCGCTCCTCATCCTCTGCCTCTCGTTCACGCTGTTCCTGCTGCTCGGCGTGCCGGTGGCCTTCTCCATCGGCCTGTCCGCGCTCGCCACCCTGCTCTACGAAGGCCTGCCGCTGGCGGTCGGCTTCCAGCAGATGACCTCGGGCATGGGCATCTTCTCGTTCCTCGCGATCCCGTTCTTCATCTTCGCGGGCGAACTCATGCTGTACGGCGGCATCGCCGACCGCATCGTCAACTTCGCGCGCGCCCTGGTGGGCCACGTGCGTGGCGGCCTCGGCATGTCGAACGTGGTGGCCTGCACGCTGTTCGGCGGCGTCTCGGGCTCGCCCGTGGCCGACGTCTCGGCCATGGGCGCCGTGATGATCCCGATGATGAAGAAGGAGGGCTACCACGCCGACTACGCGGTCAACGTGACGACCCACGCGGCCCTGGTCGGCGCGCTGATGCCCACCAGCCACAACCTGATCATCTATTCGCTGGCCGCGGGCGGCAAGGTGTCGATCGCGGCGCTGATCCTCGCGGCGCTGCTGCCGGCGGCGGTGCTCACGCTCAGCAACCTCGCGGCCGCCTACCTGGTGGCGGTCAAGCGCGGCTATCCCGCGGGCACCTTCCCGGGCTGGGACATCGTCTGGCGCTCGCTCGCCGCGGCGCTGCCGGGCCTGTTCATCGTGGTGCTGATCCTCGGCGGCATTCTCTCGGGCGTGTTCACCGCGACCGAGTCGGCCGCCGTGGCGGTGCTCTACGCGCTGGCGCTCACGATCTGCGTCTACCGCACGCTGAAGTGGGAGCACTTCATCAAGGCGGCCTCGAAGGCGGTGCGCACCACCGGCGTGATCCTGCTGCTGATCGGCATCTCGAGCACCTTCGGCTACCTGATCAGCCTCTACGGCGTGGCCGAGCTCACGGGCCAGATGCTGTCGCAGGTCACGACCACGCCGTGGATGATCTTCCTGCTGATCAACATCATCCTGTTCGTGCTCGGCACCTTCCTCGACATGGCGGCCACCATCCTGCTGTGCACGCCGATCTTCCTGCCGATCGCGCAGCACTACGGCATGAGCTCGGTGCAGTTCGGCGTGGTGATGCTGATCAACTGCGCGCTCGGCCTCAACACCCCGCCCGTGGGCACCACCCAGTTCGTGGGCTGCGCGATCGGCGGCGTGTCGGTGGGCCAGGTGATGCGCACCATCTGGCCGTTCTACGGCGCGCTGATCTTCGCGCTCGGTGTCGTGACCTTCGTGCCGGCCTTCTCGACCTGGCTGCCCAGCATGTTCATGGTCGTGCGCTGATGACCGAGCCCGTGCGTCCGCCGCTGTACATCCGCATCCATCCGACGGACAACGTCGCCATCGTCGCCAACGACGGCGGCCTGAAGGCCGGCGCGGTGTTCGCCGACGGCCTCGCGCTGGTGGACAACGTGCCGCAGGGCCACAAGGTGGCGCTGGCCGACCTCGCCGAGGGCGATGCGATCCGGCGCTACGACGTGGTGATCGGCTATGCGCAGAAGGCGCTGCCGCGCGGCAGCTGGGTGCACGAGCGCGTGATGCGCATGCCGACCGCGCCCGAGCTCGACGGCCTGCCGATCGCCACCGTCAGGCCGCCGCCGATGGCGCCGCTCGAGGGCTTCAGCTTCGAGGGCTACCGCAATGCCGACGGCTCGGTGGGCACGCGCAACATCCTCGCGATCACGCAGACGGTGCAGTGCGTGGCCGGCGTCACCGAATTCGCGCTGCAGCGCATCAAGCGCGAGCTGCTGCCCAAGTACCCGAACGTCGACGACGTGGTCGCGCTCGCGCACGGCTACGGCTGCGGCGTGGCGATCGACGCGCCCGACGCGATCGTGCCGATCCGCACCCTGCGCAACATCAGCCTCAATCCGAACTTCGGCGGCGAGGTGATGGTGGTGAGCCTGGGCTGCGAGAAGCTGCAGCCCGAGCGCCTGCTGCCGCCTGGCAGCATCCCGATCGCCGATGGCCGCGATGCGGACCTCGACGTGGTCTGCCTGCAGGACGACGAACACGTGGGCTTCATGTCGATGATCGATTCGGTCATGCGGCAGGCCGAGCAGCACCTCGCGCGGCTCGACGCGCGCCGGCGCGAGACCGTGCCCGCGAGCGAACTCGTGGTGGGCGTGCAGTGCGGCGGCAGCGACGCCTTCTCGGGCGTCACCGCCAACCCGGCCGTGGGCTTCTGCACCGACCTGCTGGTGCGCGCGGGCGCCACCGTGATGTTCTCCGAGACCACCGAGGTGCGCGACGGCATCGACCAGCTCACCGCGCGCGCCAGCACGCCCGCGGTGGCCGAGGCCATGATCCGCGAGATGGCCTGGTACGACGACTACCTGCGCAAGGGCCGCGTCGACCGCAGCGCCAACACCACGCCCGGCAACAAGAAGGGCGGCCTGTCGAACATCGTCGAGAAGGCGATGGGCTCGATCGTGAAGTCGGGCTCGGCGCCGATCTCGGGCGTGCTCGCGCCCGGCGAGAAGGCCACGCACAAGGGCCTGATCTACACCGCCACGCCGGCCAGCGATTTCATCTGCGGCACCTTGCAGCTCGCGGCCGGCATCAACCTGCACGTGTTCACCACGGGCCGCGGCACGCCCTACGGGCTGGCCGAGGTACCGGTCATCAAGGTCGCCACGCGCAGCGACCTCGCGCGCCGCTGGCACGACCTGATGGACGTGAACGCGGGCCGCATCGCCGATGGCGACGCCACGATCGAGGAGGTGGGCTGGGAGCTGTTCCGCCTGATGCTCGACGTCGCCAGCGGCCGGAAGAAAACCTGGGCCGAGCACTGGCAGCTGCACAACGCGCTGGTGCTCTTCAACCCGGCTCCCGTGACCTGAAAAAAAAGAGGCAGGCGCGGGTATTCCGGACGACCCGGCAAAGGGGGCCGGGCGTCCTTCTTTCAACCGAGAGAGGAGACCGAGGATGCAAAGAACCCGTTTGGTGGCGAGCATGATCGCAGGCGCCGCCCTGCTGGCCGCGTGTGGCGGCGGCGGTGGTGGCGCGAGCTTCGTGCCGCTGCCGCCCGCGGCGAACAACCCGCCGCCCGAAACACCCGTGCCGCCCGAGGTGCAGGCAGCCCAGCCGAAGCTGTCGAACACGCCGATGGACGAGATCGTGAGCAGCCACCTGCTGCCCACCATCGAGCGCCTGTTCGCGCAGGTGCGCACGCAGAAGCTCGACACCGTGCTGCTGGGGCAGAAGGTGTTCGCGCCCGGCAGCAAGGACAAGTTCCTGCCCGGCAAGGTGGCGATCGGCTTTTCCTACATCCTGCTGAACACGCCCAGCTCCGACCCCAAGTACCGCGAGTACATCGACGGCTACCGCGAGATCGCCGACGCGACCATCGACGTGACCAACGACAGCTGGGGCATCTACTACTACATGTCGGCGCTTTGGAAGCTCAAGAAGGCCGGGCTGCTCGAGGGCAGCGGCGCCGCGATCTCGCCGGCCACGCTCGACAAGCTCAAGACCAAACTCAACTGGACCGCCTTCGTCAACCCGGCCGACTATTCGCTGATCGGGCTGCCGACCAACTACTACGGCGTGGCCTTCAGCATCGCGCGCCTGCGCCACCTCATGGGCTGGGAAGGCCCCGAGGCCAGCGAGGCGCTGCTGCAGAAGATGATCAACCACTACAAGACCTTCTCGGCCTTCGGCTTCTCCGACGAGACCGACGGCAGCGGGCGCTTCGACCGCTACAGCGTGCTGCTGATCGGCGAGATCATGCAGCGGCTGATCGAGACCGGCATGACGGTGTCGGCCGAGGACGAGGCCTCGCTCAAGGGCTGGCTGCGCCAGTCCGTGGACGTGATCAAGGTGCGGCTGAACCCGGCCGGCAACGGCGTGGACTACGGCCGCAGCCTCGCGGGCTATGCCGACACGGCCTTCGCCGAGGTGCTGTCGGCGGCCGAGCACATGAACGTGCTGAACGAGGAGGAGAAGCAGATCGCCTATGCCTTCGCCACGCGCGTCACGGCCAAGTACGTGGAGTTCTGGTACGACGCCGAGCTCGGCTCGCTCAACATGTGGCAGAAGGGCCGGCGCGTCGACAGCTACCGCGGCATCGACCGCGTGCTCGGCGAGAACCTGAGCCTGTCGCACCAGCTGATCTACACCAACAACCTCTGGAAGTCGGCCGGCTACGCGCAGAAGGCGCCGGTGTCGACGCAGACCTTCCTGGCCTACCTCGACAGGCAGCCGCGCGCCACGCTCACGAAGTTCGCGGGCTTCGACGGCGGTGCCTCGACCTACGACCGCGGCCTGGTGACCTACCGCGACGGCCTGCGCGTGATCAGCCTGCCGGTGGTCAACGGTGCGAAGACCTACCACCACACCAACCCCTACTTCGCGATCCCCCACTCCTACAACATGCTCTCGGGCGTGGCCGACACCCAGTGGCCGCAGCTGCAGCCGCGCTTCACCGTGGCGACCGGTTCGCAGCCGCTGATCCCCGCCGCCTACCAGAAGAACCTGAAGATCGCCGAGGCCGGCCAGGTGCTCACCGTGAGCTACGACCAGGATGCGATGGACCGGGCCACCTCGGGCAACGACCCGATCAAGGACACGCGCATCACCTCGCGCACGCGCTACACCTTCGAGCCCGGCCGGATCACGCGCGTCGACACCTACACGCCATCGGCCGCGCTCGACATCGCGAAGCTCGAGCTCGAGTTCGGCAGCTATTCCGACGGCGCCAGCGCGCTCGGCGGCAACCGCTTCGCCTTCGCGAACGGCGACGTGCAGGGCTTCGAGGTCGAGGGCCTGCAGGACTGCGCGGCGGTCGACGTGCGCGAGAACGTCGACTACAACACGCCGACCGGCGCGCTGAAGACCAGCATCCGCTGCAGCACGCCGGCCTTCAGCCTGGCCGCGCCGCTCACGATCAAGTGGGTGCTCAAGTACCGCTCGCCGAGCGTGGCGGGCATCGCACCCAAGTGACCCCCCGCCCGGCCGCCGCGAGACGGCCGGGCTTTTTTCTCCAAAGACGACAAGCCCCATGGAAGACCTCAGGAACAAGACCGCCCTCGTGACCGGCGCCAGCACCGGCATCGGTGCCGCGGTGGCCATCGCCTTCGCCGCGCGCGGCATGCGCGTGGCGGTGCACTACAACAGCTCGGCCGACGCCGCGAACCAGGTGGTCGAGACCATCCGCGCCGCCGGCGGCAGCGCCTTCGCGGTGCAGGCCGACGTGCGCGACACGGCCGCGATCCGCGACTGCGTGCAGCGCACCGCCGCCGAATTCGGCCGCATCGACGTGCTCGTGAACAACGCCGGCAGCCTGGTCAAGCGGGTGCTGATCGCCGAGTTCGACGATGCGCTGTTCGACGAGGTGCTGCATGTCAACGCGCGCTCGGTGCTCGCCTTCTGCCGCGAGACGGTGCCGCTGATGCGCCAGCAGGGCAGCGGCAACATCATCAACGTGACCTCGGTCGCGGCGCGCACCGGCGGCGGCCCCGCCGCCTACCTCTACGCGGGCGCCAAGGGCTTCGTGAGCACGGCCACCCACGGGCTGGCCAAGGAACTGGTGGGCGACCGCATCCGCGTCAACGCGGTGGCGCCGGGCGTGATCCAGACGCCGTTCCAGGACCGCTTCTCCACCCCCGCGATGCTCGAGAACTTCAGGGCCGGCATCCCGATGGGCCGCCTCGGCGAGCCCGAGGAGTGCGTGGGCGCCTTTCTCTTCCTCGCTTCGGAACAGCTCTCGGGCTATGTCACGGGGCAGGTCATCGAGGTGAACGGCGGGCAGTACATGCCCTGAGTTTTTTGAGCGACGGCGCCCTCTCAGGGCGCGCATGGATTTCGATCGACAACAACCACTGGAGACAGCATGAACAGAAACGACTTCCTCCGCGGCCTCGCCGCCCTCTCGGCGACGGCCGCGCTCTCGCTGGGCCTGGCCGCCACGGCCTCGGCGCAGGCCGGCGACTATCCGAACCGCACCATCGAGCTGCTGGTGCCCTACCAGCCCGGCGGCGGTACCGACGGCCTGGCGCGCGCCTTCGCGGACGCGAGCCGCAAGCACATCTCGCAGCCCATCGTGATCGTCAACCGCCCCGGCGCGGGCGGCGCCATCGGCTGGACCGAGGTGATCAATTCCAAGCCCGACGGCTACAAGCTCGCGGTGCTCACGGTCGAGCTGCTCACGCTGCCGCACCTGGGCCTGGCGAAGTTCAACTACGACGACTTCCAGCCGATCGCGCAACTCAATGCCGACCCGGCCGCGATCACGGTGAAGGCCGACTCGCCCTGGAACACGATCGAGGACTTCCTGGCCGCAGCGAAGAAGGACCCGGGCAAGGTGAACGTCGGCAACTCGGGCAACGGCTCGATCTGGCACCTGGCCGCGGCCGCGCTCGAGGACAAGACCGGCACGAAGTTCGGCCACATCCCGTTCCAGGGCGCGGCGCCCGCGGTGCTCGCGCTGCTCGGCGGCCACATCGACGCCGTGGCCGTGAGCCCGGCCGAAGTGACGACCCATGTGCAGGGCGGCAAGCTCAAGGTGCTGATGGTGATGGCCGACCAGCGCGTGAAGGGCTTCGAGAAGGTGCCGACCGCGAAGGAGCGCGGCATCGACCTGACGATCGGCACCTGGCGCGGTCTGGGCGCGCCGAAGAACACGCCGCCCGAGGTGATGGCGCGGCTGCGCGAGATCACGGCCAAGACAGCGGCCGAGCCGCTGATGCACGAGGTGATGGACAAGCAGAACCTCGGCTACGTCTACACCGACGGCGCGGCCTTCAAGGAGACGCTGGCCAAGGACAACGCCTATTTCAAGGCGTTGATCACCAAGCTCAATATCAAGCCATGAGCACAACGACGCACCGCGCGCGTCGCTTCGCCGCGGCCGCGCTGCTGTCGGCGGCCGTGTGGCAGGCCCAGGCCGCGACCTGGGTCTACGTGGCGAACGCCGACAGCCAGGAGATCTCGGTGCTCGCGCTCGACCGCGACAAGGGCACGCTGGCGCCGGTGCAGACGCTCGCCGTCGGCGGCACGGTGATGCCGATGGCGGTGAGCCACGACAAGCGCCTGCTCTACGCGGCGCTGCGCTCGCAGCCGTTCCGCGTGGCCACGCTGGCCATCGACGCCGCCACCGGCCGGCTGCAGAAGCTCGGCGAGGCACCGCTGGCCGACAGCATGGCCAACATCGACCTCGACGCCAGCGGCCGCTGGCTGTTCGCGGCCTCCTACCAGGGCGGCAAGATCTCGGTCAACGCGATCGGCAAGGACGGCACGGTGGGCGCGATCCAGCAGCTGGTGCAGACCGCGCCGAACGCGCACGCGATCCATGCGGACGCCAACAACCGCTTCGTGCTCGCGACCAGCCTGGGCGGCGACAACCTCTCGGCCTGGCGCTTCGATGCGGAGAAGGGCCTGCTCTCGCCGAACGATCAGCCGCTCACGCGCACCGCGGCGCAGGCCGGGCCGCGCCACTTCGTCTGGGACCGGGCGCAGCGCCACCTGTACCTGCTCGACGAGCTCGACGCGGCGCTGCACGTGTACGCCTGGGATGCCGAGCGCGGCACGCTGAAGCTCGAGCAGAGCACGACCACGCTGCCCGCTGGCTTCGCGGGCAAGCCCTGGGCCGCCGACCTGCACCTCACGCCCGACGGCCGCCATCTCTACGCCTCGGAGCGCACCTCGAGCACGCTGTCGGCGTTCCGGGTCGACGCGGCGAGCGGCCGGCTGCAACCGCTGGGCCAGACGCCGACCGAGAAGACGCCGCGCGGCTTCGCGATCGATTCGAGCGGGCGCTACCTGATCGCGGCCGGACAGGACTCGCACGGCCTGACCTTGCACACCATCGATGCCGCGACCGGCGCGCTCGGCACCGCGCAACGGCTCGCGGTGGGCAAGAACCCGAACTGGATCGAGATCGTCGATCTGCCCTGAACCCTTTCGCCACAACCATAAGGAGACATCGCCATGCAACGCCGCACCCTCATTCGCAGCGCCTTCGCCACGCCGCTGCTCGCCGCCCTGCCCCATGCCTTCGCCCAGGGCAGCTGGCCGACGGGCAAGGCGATCACCTACCTCGTGCCCTTCCCGGCCGGCGGCACCACCGACGTGCTGGGCCGGCTGATCGGCCAGAAGCTCGGCCCGGTGCTCAACACCAGCGTCATCATCGACAACAAGGGCGGTGCCGGCGGCAGCGTGGGCTCGGAGATCGGCGCGCGCGCCGCGCCCGACGGCTACACGCTGGTGGGCGGCACCATCAGCTCGCACGCGATCAACGTGAGCCTCTATCCGAAGCTGGGCTACGACCCGCAGAAGTCCTTCGCGCCGGTCACGCTGATCGGCACCAACCCGGTGGTGCTGGTGGTGAACCAGGCGAGCCCGCACAAGACGCTCAAGGACGTGCTCGAAGCGAGCAAGGCCAAGGCGGGCGGGCTCTCGTCGGCCTCGGCCGGCACCGGCACCTCGCAGCACCTGGCGCTGGAACTGCTGGCCTACAAGTCGGGCGTGAAGTTCACGCACATCCCCTACAAGGGCAGCGGCCCGGCGATCCAGGACGTGATCGGCGGCCAGGTCGACATGATGTTCGACACTACGGTGGTGGCCGGCCCGCACATCCAGAGCGGCAAGCTGCGCGCGATCGCCGTCACCTCGGCGAAGCGGCTGGCCTCGATGCCCGACGTGCCGACGGTGGCCGAGTCGGGCATCGCGGGCCTGCAGGACTTCGAGGTGGTCTCGTGGCAGGCGATCTTCGTGCCCGCGGGCACGCCCGCGCCGGTGGTGCAGCGGCTGCACACGGAGATCCGCACCATCCTCGCGACACCGGAGATGCAGGACAAGCTCAAGGGCTTCGGCATGGAGCCCACCGACCTGGGCACGGCGCAGATCGCGGCCTTCCAGAAGGCCGAGGTCGAGAAATGGGCGCAGGTGATCAAGGCGGCGGGGATCAAGGCCGAGTAGCGGAAAAACGCCCAGCGGCCGCGCGGCCGGGAAATTCCGCGCAATTCGTCCCCGCGAAATCCCGAGGGAAGTTTCCTACGCCCCGGGCCGGGCCCGCTTTATAGAATGCCCCTCCCATCAAAGAACCAGAAGCTCCGCACGTGTCTGATCGCTCCGCTGTCCTGCCCCAATACCTGTTCCCCAAGCAGGCACTGACCAATTTCGCCGGCTGGGTCGCGGGCAAGGAGCGGGGAGCGGTCACCACCTGGATCATCCGGCGCTTCGTCGACAAATACGGCGTCGACATGAACGAGGCGCTCGAACCCGATATCGCGCACTACAAGAGCTTCAACCAGTTCTTCACGCGCGAGCTCAAGCCCGGCGTGCGCCCGCTCGCCGACGCCGACCTGATCTGTCCCGTCGATGGTGCGATCAGCCAGTTCGGTGCGATCGAGGGCGACCAGATCTTCCAGGCCAAGGGTCACAACTACAGCACCACGGCCCTGGTGGGCGGCGACGCGGCGCTCGCGGCGCAGTTCGCGCACGGCAGCTTCGCCACGCTGTACCTGAGCCCTCGCGACTACCACCGCATCCACATGCCCTGCGACGGGCGGCTGCTGCGCATGATCCACGTGCCGGGCGAGCTGTTCTCGGTCAACCCGACCACCGCGCGCGGCGTGCCGGGGCTGTTCGCGCGCAACGAGCGCGTGGTCTGCGTCTTCGAATCGGCCCACGGCCCCTTCGTGCTGGTGCTGGTCGGCGCCACCATCGTCGGCAGCATGGCGACCGTGTGGCACGGCGTGGTCAACCCGCCGCGCGGGGGCGAGCTGCGCGAATGGCGCTACGACGACCGGCAGATCGCGCTGCGCAAGGGCGAGGAGATGGGCCGTTTCTTGCTCGGCTCGACCGTCGTCATGCTGTTCCCCGCACCCGCGGTGGCCTTCAATTCCGAATGGGCGCCTGCGCGCGCCATCCGGCTGGGCGAAGCCATGGCGAATTTTTCAAAGATGTGACGCTTTGTCTCTGGAGCCGCATGCAGCGTACGCCCACAGCTATAAAACTAGTAGCATCGTAATCATTTGAGCTATAGTCCCCGGCCGGAGCGAAGGCCGGACAGCGGTCCGCCAACCATCAAAAAAGAGCGAGGCCGAGGCACTGCCCACCAGCCGGCCTCCCGCGCAGCACAGATCGCAGAGGAGATGATGACGATGAGTTCCAAGGAAAACGCAGCCATCAGCCAGTTGCTCGCGCTGCTCGAGGCCCGCTATGCGCTGCGTGTGCTCTGGGCCCTGCGCGACGGCCATGCCCAGACCTTCCGGCTGCTGCAGGACAGCGTCGGCGGCATCACTCCCAACACCCTCAACACCCGGATCAAGGAACTGCGCGAAGCCGGCGTGGTGAGCCACGGCGGCGACGGCTACAGCCTCACGCTCAGCGGCCAGGACCTGCTCAAGCGGCTGTCCGACCTGCAGGCCTTCGCGAGCAAGTGGCAGCTCGGCCAGGCCAAGAAGGCGGCGGCGCAACCGGCCGCCGCGGTGCCGCCTGCGGCCTCCGCCTCGGCGCCATCGGTCGCGCCCGCGCCGCAGCCGGCCTCGCCGCCGCTGCCTGCGCCCGCCTCGCCGCCGCCCTCCCCGCCCTCATCGCCGATCCCGCCGCCGATCTCGGACTGAACCCGGCGGCGCCCCGTCCGGCAAGCGCCGTCCGCCGGCCTCGGTAAACTCCGCGCCTTCGATCCCCGGATCGATGCCCTTCTTTCATCTCGCGAACATACCGACGCAAGGAGCGTTCACCATGCCCACCACTCCCTCCGGCCTGCAATACGAAGACACCGTCGTCGGCGACGGCGCGGAAGCCAAGCCCGGCCACCACGTGCACGTGCACTACACCGGCTGGCTCTACAACGACGGCGTGCAGGGCGCCAAGTTCGACTCGAGCCGCGACCGCAACGACCCGTTCGCGTTCTCGCTCGGCGCCGGCCAGGTCATCAAGGGCTGGGACGAAGGCGTGGCCGGCATGAAGATCGGCGGCCAGCGCACGCTCATCATCCCGGCCTCGCTGGGCTACGGTGCCCGCGGCGCCGGCGGCGTGATCCCGCCGAACGCCACCCTGAAGTTCGACGTCGAGCTGCTCGACACCCACTGATCGAGCGCGGGCCCGTCGGCTCGAAGGCCCTGCGAAGGGCCTTTTTCATCGCCGGGCCGCCCCAAGATGGAAAACGCCCACTTGGGGGCAGCGACCTCACGGAGTGAGGGAGCTCGGGGGCCATCTTTCATGCCCGTGCGGCCTTTTCGGCCGCATTTTTTCGCTTGAAAAGCCTCCGGCGGGCCCCAACTGGCCCGCAATCGTTTGTTTCCAGCCCATCGATCAATCCGCTTCAAAAGATGTCCGATCCGCAACAATCCGCCCCGAATTCGCAAACCCTGCACGGCGAACCCAGCCCTGAAGAGCTGGAGGCCGCGCAAGCCGCCAACGAGGCGGATGCGCTGGCCGCGGCCCAGGGCGAGCTCGCCGCCCTGCAGGCCAAGAACGCCGAACTGGCCGACCAGTACCTGCGCGCGCAGGCCGACGTGCAGAACGCCCGCCGCCGCGCCGACGACGAGATTTCCAAGGCCCGCAAGTTCGCGGTCGAAGCCTTCGCCGAGAGCCTGCTGCCGGTGACCGACAGCCTCGAGGCCGGTCTCGCCATCAAGGACGCCACCCCCGAACAGATCCGCGAAGGCGCCGAAGCCACGCTGCGCCAGCTCAAGAGCGCGCTCGAGCGCAACAAGGTGATCGAGATCGCACCGGCTCCCGGCAGCAAGTTCGATCCACACCAGCACCAGGCGATCTCGGTGGTGCCCGCCGACCAGGAACCGAACACCGTGGTGGGCGTGCTGCAGAAGGGCTACACCATCGCCGAGCGCGTGCTGCGCCCCGCGCTGGTCACCGTCAGCGCCCCGAAGTAAGCCGCTGCGCCCTTCTCCCCGTCCACACGAATTCCACAGGAAAACCCCGTCTCTTCCCTTGAATAGACCCGGGTTATCCACAAGTTCATAACAACATATTTTTCAGGTTTCAGGAGTACAGAACATGGCAAAGATCATCGGCATCGACCTCGGCACCACCAACTCGTGCGTGTCGATCATGGAAGGCAACACCACGCGCGTGATCGAGAACTCGGAAGGCGCGCGCACCACGCCTTCGATCGTCGCGTACCAGGAAGACGGTGAAGTGCTGGTCGGTGCCTCGGCCAAGCGCCAGGCCGTCACCAACCCCAAGAACACGCTGTACGCGATCAAGCGCCTGATCGGCCGCAAGTTCGAGGAAAAGGAAGTGCAGAAGGACATCGACCTGATGCCCTACACCATCGCCAAGGCCGACAACGGCGACGCATGGGTGGAAGTGCGCGGCAAGAAGATGGCGCCGCAGCAGGTCAGCGCCGACATCCTGCGCAAGATGAAGAAGACCGCCGAAGACTACCTCGGCGAAGCCGTGACCGAAGCCGTGATCACGGTGCCGGCCTACTTCAACGACGCCCAGCGCCAGGCCACCAAGGACGCCGGCCGCATCGCGGGCCTCGACGTCAAGCGCATCATCAACGAACCCACCGCCGCGGCGCTGGCCTTCGGCCTCGACAAGCAGGACAAGGGCGACCGCAAGATCGCCGTGTACGACCTCGGCGGCGGCACCTTCGACGTCTCGATCATCGAGATCGCCGACGTGGACGGCGAGAAGCAGTTCGAAGTGCTGTCGACCAACGGCGACACCTTCCTCGGCGGCGAGGACTTCGACCAGCGCATCATCGACTACATCATCGGCGAGTTCAAAAAGGAACAGGGCGTCGACCTCAGCAAGGACGTGCTCGCGCTGCAGCGCCTGAAGGAAGCGGCCGAGAAGGCCAAGATCGAGCTGTCGAACAGCGCCCAGACCGACGTCAACCTGCCCTACATCACGGCCGATGCCACCGGTCCGAAGCACCTGAACATCAAGCTCACGCGCGCCAAGCTCGAGAGCCTGGTCGACGAGCTGATCGAGCGCACCATCGCGCCCTGCCGCCTGGCCATCAAGGATGCCGGCATCAGCGTGAGCGACATCAACGACGTGATCCTGGTCGGCGGCATGACCCGCATGCCCAAGGTGCAGGACAAGGTCAAGGCCTTCTTCGGCAAGGACCCGCGCAAGGACGTGAACCCCGACGAGGCCGTGGCCGTCGGCGCCGCCATCCAGGGCCAGGTGCTCTCGGGCGACCGCAAGGACGTGCTGCTGCTCGACGTGACCCCGCTGTCGCTGGGCATCGAGACCATGGGTGGCGTGATGACCAAGATGATCACGAAGAACACCACGATCCCGACCAAGTTCGCGCAGACCTTCTCGACCGCCGAGGACAACCAGCCGGCCGTGACGATCAAGGTGTTCCAGGGCGAACGCGAAGTGGCCGCGGGCAACAAGCTGCTCGGCGAGTTCAACCTCGAGGGCATCCCGCCGGCCTCGCGCGGCACGCCGCAGATCGAGGTGAGCTTCGACATCGACGCCAACGGCATCCTGCACGTCGGCGCCAAGGACAAGGGCACCGGCAAGGAAAACAAGATCACCATCAAGGCGAACTCGGGCCTGTCGGAGGACGAGATCCAGAACATGGTGAAGGACGCCGAGCTCAACGCGGCCGAGGACAAGAAGAAGGTCGAGCTGGTGCAGGCCCGCAACCAGGGCGAGGCCATGGTTCACAGCGTGCGCAAGTCGCTGGGCGAGCACGGCGACAGCCTGGACGCCGGCGAGAAGGAAAAGATCGAGACCGCGATCAAGGAACTCGAGGACGTGGTCAAGGGCGAGGACAAGGCCGCGATCGAAGAGAAGACCAACACGCTGATGACCGCGAGCCAGAAGCTCGGCGAGAAGATGTACGCCGACGCGCAGGCCGCGGCCGGTGCCGCCGGCGGCCCGGGTGCCTCGGCTGGCGCGGAAGCTGCGAGCAGCGCCCCGGCCGACGACAACGTGGTCGACGCCGAGGTCAAGGAAGTCAAGAAGAAGGACTGAGCGTCCGCTCGGTCGAACGGGGCTGGAACACCTGAAAGGGTGCTCCAGCCTTTCTCGCTTCGATCGATCCCCGTTCCCGAAGAGACCTGAAGACCGCCCCGCCGCCCGATCGAACCTGCCATGGCCACCAAACGCGACTACTACGAAACCCTCGGCGTTCCCAAGAACGCGAGCGACGACGAAATCAAGAAGGCTTATCGCAAGCTCGCGATGAAGCACCACCCGGACCGCAACCACGGCGACACCAGCAAGGACGCCGAGGCCAAGTTCAAGGAGGTGAAGGAAGCCTATGAAATGCTGTCGGACGGCCAGAAACGCGCGGCCTACGACCAGTACGGCCACGCCGGCGTCGATCCCAACATGCGCGGCGGCCCGGGTGCGGAAGGCTTCGGCGGCTTCGCGGAAGCCTTCGGCGACATCTTCGGCGACGTGTTCGGCGGCGGTGGCCGCGGCCGTGCCGGCGGTGGGCGCCAGGTGTTCCGCGGCAGCGACCTGAGCTACGCGATGGAGATCACGCTCGAGGAAGCGGCCGAGGGCAAGGAAGCCCAGATCCGCATCCCGAGCTGGGACGACTGCGGCACCTGCAAGGGCACCGGCGCGAAGCCGGGCACCAAGCCGATCACCTGCACCACCTGCCACGGCGCGGGCGCGGTGCAGATGCGCCAGGGCTTCTTCAGCGTGCAGCAGACCTGCCCGACCTGCCACGGCAGCGGCAAGATCATTCCCGAGCCCTGCGCGACCTGCCACGGCCAGGGCAAGATCAAGAACAACAAGACGCTGGAAGTGAAGATCCCGGCCGGCATCGACGACGGCATGCGCATCCGCAGCACCGGCAACGGCGAACCCGGCACCAACGGCGGCCCGCCCGGCGACCTCTACATCGAGATCCGGCTCAAGAAGCACGAGCTGTTCGAGCGCGACGGCGACGACCTGCACTGCGTGGTGCCGGTCAGCGTCACCACCGCGGCGCTCGGCGGCGAGATCAACGTGCCCACGCTCAAGGGCAACGCGGCCATCGACATTCCCGACGGCACGCAGAGCGGCAAGCAGTTCCGCCTGCGCGGCAAGGGCATCAAGGGCGTGCGCTCGAGCTACCCGGGCGACCTCTACTGCCACGTGCGCGTCGAGACGCCGGTCAAGCTCACCGAGCACCAGCGCAAGCTGCTGAAGGAGCTCGACGAGTCGCTCAAGAAGGGCGGCGAGAAGCACAGCCCCACCGACAAGGGCTGGTTCGACAAGGCCAAGGAATTCTTCAGCTGAGGACGCGCGGCGCGCGCTCCGATCCACCGCACTCCGATCCATGGCCCTGTTCGACGAACTCGCGGCCTGGCGCCGCGCCACCGCGGCGCAGCGTGAAGCCGCCGCGCGGGACCTGGCGGCGCAGCTGCCCGCGGGCTTCGCCTTCGACGGCATCCGGCGCTTCGCGCTCGGCGATGTCGCGCACGAGGTGGCGCAGTACACGGCCGGCGGCGCCCTCTTCTCCCTGATTCCGGGCGGCCCGGCCATGCTGGGCTTCGACGTCGGCGGCTGGCGGTCCACGCCCGCGATGCACGAGAGCTGGCAGGGCATGGCGGAGGAATACGGCCTCGAGGAAAGCCTGGCCGACTACCTGGCCGCGCGCAGCGCCCGCGTGCGCGAGGTGGCGCTGCCGCCACTGCTGGCCGAGACCCTTCATGCCGAGGTCGGCTGGCAGCCCGTCGATCCCGCGGGCGAGAAGGTGCGGGCGCTGCTGGCCGAGCACCCACGCGGCGTGACCGAGCATGCGGACATCGTGACCCGGGTCGAGGTAGCGCCCGATGGCCGCGTCAGCGCCTGGCAGGCCGACGAGGACGCGCTGAGCCATGCGCTCGTCGCCGACGGCTTCGCCGCGCAGGGCTTCCGCCTGCCGAGCCCCGACGAATGGGAGCACCTGTGCGCGGCCGGTGCGCGCGGCTTCTTCCGCTGGGGCGACGAGGCGCCGATGGACCGCTACCCCACCGACACCAGCCCCGAGGAAGCCGAATGGCGCCGCCAATGGGTGCGGGCCGCGGGCCAGCTCGAGAAACCGGCGGCGGGCTTCGCCAGCGACTGGGAATTCCACCGACTGCCCAACGCCTGGGGCCTGCAAATCGCGGCCGACCCCTACAAGTACGAACTGACCGCGCAACGCGGCCTCACGCGCGGCGGCGATGGCGGCTGCGCCATCTGCGGCGGCGCCGGTTTTCTCTCGGGCTGGCTGCCGCTCGCGAGCGCCTGGCACGACCCCGACTTCTGCGAGCACGCGCCCGGCGAGGAGATTTCGCTGGGCTACACCGTGGCGCGCCGCGTCCTGCCGCTGGCCTGAGCCTCGTAACCCTTTGGTTTGCGGCCGCGCACGCAAACGGTGCTTCTCGAACGTCTTCGGTGCCACGCACCACAACGGCGTCTTCTCCCGCTTCCCTCCGACTCGCAACTGGCGCGCTTTCCCACGCCGCGGCGCGCGCGCTGCTCATCAAAAGATGGCGCGTAGATTGCTTTTAGATATTTTTTGAATGTGCAATAAACCCAAACGGGAGCTGCCGCGTTATTGAAGGACAGCGTTGTTTTTTTGAGTCAGTGGGCTCAATAGGAGGTGCTTGCCGTTAAAACACGCAAAGGACGCATATGTCGATTGCCATAGGTATTTTCACTGGCAAACTGGTTTACCCGAACCCGTTTGCGGAACCTGGGAATTTAGCTGGAATTCGCAAACTCGTGCACGAATTTTTTGTTGAACTTTACTCGTGACTGTGGTTCTGAATTAACAACTATTTCCTGGGTGCACTCTTTGCTTTATGCTGATTGTGCAGATTGTGTTTAAGGGAGTTTTCCAAGGCATGCAGCCCTGGGCGGCCACACCTTTTTCAAAAGATGCGACGCTTTCGGACTGCAGGATTTCGGGCTTTAAAGGCCCGCTGACTTGACGGAGGCGTGACCATGGATGTGATCAGCAACTTTGCAGCGCGTTACGAGCGCACTCGCGAAGAGGTCCTTTCACTGCAGGACTACCTGGAACTCTGCAAACGGGATCCGATGGCCTATGCCACGGCTTCCGAGCGCATGCTCAAGGCCATCGGCGACCCCGAACTGGTCGACACCCGCAACGACTCCCGCCTTTCGCGCATCTTCGCCAACAAGGTCATCAAGATCTATCCGGCGTTCAAGGAGTTCTACGGGATGGAGGAGGCCATCGAGCAGGTGGTGTCCTATTTCCGCCACGCCGCGCAGGGCCTGGAGGAAAAGAAGCAGATCCTCTACCTGCTGGGCCCGGTCGGCGGCGGCAAGAGCTCGATCGCCGAGCGCCTCAAGCAGCTCATGGAGCACGTGCCCTTCTACGCGATCCACGGCTCGCCCGTGAACGAATCGCCGCTCGGCCTGTTCGACGCGGCCGAGGACGGCGAGATCCTCGAGAAGGAATTCAACATCCCGCGCCGCTACCTGCAGCGCATCCTCTCGCCCTGGGCCGTCAAGCGGCTCGAGGAGTACGGCGGCGACATCCGCCAGTTCAAGGTGGTGAAGCGCTACCCGTCGGTGCTGCGCCAGATCGCGGTGGCCAAGACCGAACCGGGCGACGAGAACAACCAGGACATCTCCTCGCTGGTCGGCAAGGTCGACATCCGCAAGCTCGAGACCTATGCCCAGGACGACCCGGACGCCTACGCCTACTCGGGCGGCCTGTGCCTCGCGAACCAGGGCCTGCTCGAGTTCGTGGAAATGTTCAAGGCGCCGATCAAGGTGCTGCACCCGCTTTTGACCGCCACGCAGGAAAGCAACTTCAAGGGCACCGAGGGTTTCGGCGCGATCCCCTTCGACGGCATCGTGCTGGCCCACAGCAACGAGAGCGAGTGGAAGGCCTTCCGCAACAACAAGAACAACGAGGCCTTCCTCGACCGGATCTACATCGTCAAGGTGCCCTACTGCCTGCGGGTGTCCGAGGAGATCAAGATCTACGAGAAGCTGGTGCGCAACTCCTCGCTGGCCCAGGCGCCCTGCGCACCCGGAACCCTGCGCATGATGGCGCAGCTGTCGGTGCTCACGCGTCTCAAGGAACCCGAGAACTCGAGCATCTTCAGCAAGTCGCAGGTCTACGACGGCGACAACCTCAAGGACACCGACCCCAAGGCCAAGTCGATCCAGGAGTACCGCGACTACGCGGGCGTCGACGAGGGCATGAGCGGCGTCTCCACGCGCTTCGCCTTCAAGATCATCTCCAAGGTCTTCAACTTCGACAGCTCCGAGGTCGCCGCCAACCCGGTGCACCTGATGTACGTGCTCGAGCAGCAGATCGAGCGCGAGCAGTTCCCGCAGGAGGTCGAGCAGAAGTACATCAGCTACATCAAGGAGCTGCTGGCGCCGCGCTATGCCGAGTTCATCGGCAAGGAGATCCAGACCGCCTACCTCGAGAGCTACAGCGAGTACGGCCAGAACATCTTCGACCGCTACGTGACCTACGCCGACTACTGGATCCAGGACCAGGAGTTCCGCGACGTGGACACCGGCGAGGTCTTCGACCGCGCCTCGCTCAACGGCGAGCTCGAGAAGATCGAGCGGCCGGCCGGCATCGGCAACCCGAAGGACTTCCGCAACGAGATCGTCAACTTCGTGCTGCGCGCGCGGGCCGGCAACAACGGCCGCAACCCGGCATGGACCAGCTACGAGAAGCTGCGCGCGGTGATCGAGAAGAAGATGTTCTCCAACACCGAGGAGCTGTTGCCGGTGATCAGCTTCAACACCAAGAGCAGCGCCGACGAGCAGAAGAAGCACGAGGACTTCGTCACGCGCATGGTCGAGAAGGGCTACACCGCCAAGCAGGTGCGCCTGCTGTGCGAGTGGTACCTGCGCGTGCGCAAGAGCTCGTAGCGCGCACCGCCAACGGAGCACGCCAACGCCCATCGTTTTGCAAGGAGCTTTGAAACCATCGTGGCCATCCTGCAGCAGATCATCGACCGCCGGCTCTCGGGCAAGAACAAGTCCATCGGCAACCGCGAGCGCTTTCTCCGGCGCTACCGCGGCCAGATCCAGGAGGCGGTGCGGCGGGCCGTGAGCGGCCGCAACATCCGCGAACTGGAACAGGGCGAGGATGTGACGCTGCCGCGCCACGATGTGTCGGAGCCGGTGTTCGGCCATGCGCGCGGCGGCGACCGCGAGTACGTGCACCCGGGCAACCAGGAGTACGTGCGCGGCGACCGCATCAAGCGCCCCGAGGGCGGCCAGGGCGGCGGCTCGGGCAGCGGCGAGGCCAGCGACAGCGGCGAGGGCAACGACGACTTCGTGTTCCACCTCACGCGCGAGGAGTTCATGCGCGTGTTCTTCGACGATCTCGCGCTGCCGCACCTGATCCGCACGCAGATCGCCGACGTGCCCGAATGGAAGAGCCACCGCGCGGGCTTCACCAGCGACGGCACGCCCAACAACCTGCACGTGGTGCGTTCGATGCGCGGCGCGCTGGCCCGGCGCATCGCGCTCGGCGGCGAACCGCGCAAGGAACTGCGCCGGCTCGAGGCGCACCTGCTGCACCTGAGGGCGCATCCGCAGGCCACGCAGCCCTTCATCCAGAACGAGATCGCCGAGACCGAGGCACGCATCGAGGAGCTGCGTCGCACCGCGCGCCACGTGCCCTACATCGATCCGATCGACCTGCGCTACCGCAACCGCGTGAAGACGCCGGTGCCCAGCGCCAAGGCCGTGATGTTCTGCCTGATGGACGTCTCGGGCTCGATGGACGAGGCGCGCAAGGACATGGCCAAGCGCTTCTTCATGCTGCTGTACATGTTCCTCACGCGGCACTACGAGACCATCGACCTGGTGTTCCTGCGCCATCACACGCAGGCGCAGGAGGTCAGCGAGGACGAGTTCTTCCACGCCACCGAGACCGGCGGCACCGTGGTGTCGAGCGCGCTGGTACTGATGGACGAGATCGTGCGCGCGCGCTACCCCAGCGGCGAATGGAACATCTACGGCGCGCAGGCCAGCGACGGCGACAACTGGCACCAGGACAGCGGGCGCTGCCGCCAGCTGCTCGAGGAGAACATCCTGCCGAAGGTGCGCTACTACGCCTACGTGCAGGTGGCCGAGACCGAGCAGAACCTGTGGCAGGAATACGCGCAGCTCGAGGGCATCGAGCCCAACTTCGCGATGCGCAAGGTGTCCGAAGCCAGCGACATCTACCCCGTGTTCCGCGACCTGTTCAAGAAGGAAGGAGCCAGCGCATGACCACCGCCGATCGCCCTCCTTCGGCACCGCCGCTGCCGACCGCCGCCACCATCCCGCAAGGCAAGCTCGAGCGCTTGCCCAGCCCCTCGGACTGGACCTTCGACCTGATCGAGCGCTACCACGCCGAGATCGCGCGCACCGCGCGCGGCTACGGCCTCGACGTCTACCCGAACCAGCTCGAGATCATCACGGCCGAGCAGATGATGGATGCCTACGCGAGCGTGGGCATGCCGATGATCTACAGGCACTGGTCGTACGGCAAGCAGTTCATCGCCACCGAGAAGAACTACCGCCGCGGCCACATGGGGCTGGCCTACGAGATCGTGATCAACTCCGATCCCTGCATCGCCTACCTGATGGAAGAGAACACCATGGCCATGCAGGCCCTGGTGATCGCGCACGCGGCCTATGGCCACAACAGCTTCTTCAAGGGCAACTACCTGTTCCGCATGTGGACCGATGCGTCCTCGATCATCGACTACCTGGTCTATGCGCGGCACTACATCGCCGAATGCGAGGAGCGCCATGGCGTGGACGAGGTCGAGAAGCTGCTCGACTCCTGCCATGCGCTGATGAACTACGGCGTGGACCGCTACCGCCGGCCGCAGAAGCGCTCGCTGGCGCAGGAGAGTGCCCAGCGCGCCGAGCGCGAGCGCCACATGCAGCAGCAGGTCAACGACCTCTGGCGCACGCTGCCGCGGCGCAGCGAGCAGAACGCCGGCTCGGAATCGGCGCCGCGCTTTCCGCTCGAGCCGCAGGAGAACCTGCTCTATTTCATCGAGAAGAACGCCGCGCTGCTCGAACCCTGGCAGCGCGAGGTGGTGCGCATCGTGCGCAAGATCGCGCAGTACTTCTACCCGCAGCGCCAGACCCAGGTCATGAACGAGGGCTGGGCCACCTTCTGGCACTACACGCTGCTCAACACCATGTACGACCGCGGCCAGCTCGACGACGGCTTCATGATGGAGTGGCTGAGCTCGCACACCGGCGTGATCTTCCAGCCGCCGGTGGGCCACCGCGCCTACAGCGGCATCAACCCCTACGCGCTCGGCTTCGCGATGTACACCGAGCTGCGCCGCATCTGCGAGAAGCCCACCGACGAGGACCGGCGCTGGTTCCCCGACTTCGCGGGCAGCGACTGGGTGGCCACGCTCGACTACGCGATGCGCAACTTCAAGGACGAGAGCTTCGTGGGCCAGTTCCTGAGCCCGAAGACCATGCGCGACTTCCGCCTGTTCGCGATCCGCGACCACCAGAGCGAATCCGAGCTCGAGGTCTCGGCGATCCACGACGACAGCGGCTACCAGGCGTTGCGCGAATCGCTGTCGCGCCAGTACGACCTCGGCAGCCGCGAGCCCGACATCCAGGTCTGGAACGTCAACATGCGCGGCGACCGCTCGCTGACGCTGCGCCACACCCAGCGCAACAGCCTGCCGCTGCACGACGATGCCGAGGAGGTGCTCAAGCACGTGGCGCGGCTGTGGGGCTTCGACGTGCACCTCGAGAGCGTCGATGCGCAGGGCCGCATCAGCCGCAGCTGGAAGGCCTCGGCGCCGCGGGCGCTGTACTAGCCGAGGTTCAGGGCACGAGCGCGGCGATCGCCAGGGTGTAGCCCTTCACGCCCAGCCCCACGATGATCCCGCGCGCCGCCGGCGAGATGTACGAGCGGTGGCGGAACTCCTCGCGCGCGTGCACGTTCGAGATGTGCAGCTCGATCAGCGGCACGCTCGCGCCCTTGATGGCGTCGTGCAGCGCAATCGAGGTGTGGGTGTAGGCCCCCGGGTTCATCACCACGCCGAGCATGGTGCCGGCCGCCACCTCGCGGCCCGCTTCCTGGATCCAGTCGACCAGCACGCCTTCGTGGTTGGTCTGGCGGCACTCGATCGCCACGCCGAGCTTCGCGCCCGTTTCATGGCACAGGCGCTCCACGTCGGCCAGCGTGTCGCGGCCGTACTGTTCGGGCTCGCGCGTGCCCAGGAGGTTGAGGTTGGGGCCGTTGAGGACGAGGATTTTCTTCATGATGGATCGGGCTGGCAGCACGCGTCGGACGGGCCGCCATTATGGTCTGGCACCCGCCCTGCCCCGCCGGGCCGTGGACGAGCCGACGTAGTAGTTGTACGAGTCGATGTCGACCACGCAGCGCGCCATCAGGTCGACGAAGGCGCGCAGCTTCTGACCCATGTAGCGCTGCCGCTGGTAGGCGCAGTAGATGCGCCGCGGCTGCGGTTGCCACTGCGGCAGCACCGGCACCAGCACGCCCTGCGCCAGTTCGGGCCGCACGAAGAAGGCCGGCAGCAGCGCGATGCCCAGGCCGTCGATGCAGAAGGTCTTCATCACCCAGTGGTCGTTGGTCTCGAAGGCGGGTTCGGGTCGGTAGGCATGGCGGCCCGACGCGCCCGACACCAGCAGCACCTGCGACGGCCCCGCGGCCTCCTTCATCACGATCGCGCGGTGCGCCGCCAGGTCGTCGGGCGTGCGCGGCGTGCCCTGGCGCTCGAGGTACTGCGGGCTCGCATAGAGGCCGTGGTTGAGCTGGCCCAGCAGCTTGGCGACGAGGTTCGGCGCGTCGGGCGGCTCCGAGCACACGTAGCAGTCCACGTCGCCGATGCCCGGCGCGTTCGGCCGGCTCGCCACGTCGAGCTGGCAGCGCACGTTGGGATGCGACTCCAGGAACAGCTTCACCACGTGGCAGACGAAGGAGGTGCCGAACTGGGTGTCCGACAGCAGCGAGAGGCTGCCCGACACGCCGGTGGTGATCTCCTGGATCTCGGTGCGCGCCGTCTCGAGCCGGCCCGTGACCTCGCCGAGCAGGTCCTCGCAGCGCACGAAGAAGGCGCGGCCCGCCTCGGTCGCGGTGATGCGGCGCGAGCTGCGCATCAGCAGTTGCGCGCCCAGCAGTTCCTCCAGCCGCGTGAGCTGCCGGCTCAGCGTGGCCTTCGAAACCCCCGACAGGCTCTCGGCCCGCGTGAGGCTGCCGCTTTGCACGACGAGCACGAAGGCCTGCACCAGCGCCAGGTCGATGCCGGTCACGCGCGCTCCCTGTCGGCGAGGGTCGGCCGTTTCAGAAATGAAAAGTTGCGTCTCGGCATGTGGCTTTCATCGAAGGGCGGGAAACGGTACGGTCTGCGCGGGCGTAGCGAATGCTATGCCATGCCCCGCCACCCCTCGAGCCCTCGAGACCCGAGCCCCACTCCCCACGACAGGAGAACCCCCGATGCACAGCCCTGCCCGACGCACCCTGCTTTCCGCCGGCGTTGCCGCCTCCCTGCTGCCGTTGCGCAGCGCCTGGGCCGCCGGCCCGCTCAAGATCGGCTTCGTCTTCCTGGGCCCGGTCGGCGACACGGGCTGGACCTACCAGCACGACCTCGGCCGGCGCGAGCTCGAGAAGAACCTCGGCGCCCAGGTCAGCGTGCGCACCGTGCCCGACACCAACGAAGGCCCGGACTCCGAGCGCGTGGCGCGCGAGCTGTCGGCCGACGGCTGCCAGCTGATCTTCGGCGCCTCCTTCGGCTACATGAAGCCGATGCTCACGGTCGCCAACGACAACCCCGGCATCCAGTACCTGATCGCGAGCGGCTACCAGACCGCGAAGAACTTCGGCGGCTACAACGCGCGCTGGCACGAGGGCGGCTACCTCGCGGGCATCGTGGCGGGCCAGACCACGCGCTCCAACATCATCGGCCTCGTCGGCGCCCACCCGGTGCCCGACGTGATGTGGTATCTCAACGCCTTCGCGCTCGGCGCGCGCAGCGTCAACCCGAAGGCGATGGTGCACGTGGTGTTCGTCAATTCGTGGTTCGACCCGCCGAAGGAGCGCGACGCCGCGGTCGCGCTGATGAACCAGGGCGCCGACGTGCTCACGCATTTCACCGACACGCCCGCGGTCACCACCGCCGCCGAGGCGCGCGGCGTGGGCGCCATCTCGTTCCATTCCGACATGCGCAACCACGCGCCCAGGAACTACCTCACCGGCGTCACCCACCACTGGGGCGGCTTCTACACCCGGGTAGCGCGCGAGGTGATGGCCGGCAGCTGGAAGCCCGGCCTCTACCTCGGCGGCATCGGCGACGGCGTGGTGAAGATGGCGCCAATGGGCCCGCGCGTGCCGAAGGACGTCGCCGAACTCGTGCAGGCGAAGGAGCGCGACATCGCCAGCGGCAAGCTGCAGGTGTTCGCCGGCCCCATCAAGGACCAGAAGGGCGCGGTCCGCGTGGCGGCGGGCGCCCGCGTCGCCGACGCGGACCTCGGCCGGATGGACTGGTTCGCCGAGGGCGTGGTGGGCGGCTCGCGTTGAAGGCCATGGAGAACCCCATGACGCATCCCATCGCCGCCCCCTGGCACCCCGTCGCCCCTTCGGCCGGACTGCGCCCCGGCGCCAACATCGTCGCCGGCTTCGCCGAGGGCCAGGAGCTCGCGCTCTGGCGCTCGGCCGACGGCGCGGCCCAGGCCTGGGAGAACCGCTGTCCGCACCGCAGCGTGCGCTTCACGCTGGGCCAGGTGGTCGAGAACCGCCTCTCCTGCGCCTACCACGGCTGGCAGTACGCCGCGGGCAACGGGCAGTGCGTCGGCATTCCCGCCCATCCGGCGATGCCCGCGCCGCGCAACGTCTGCGCCAGGGTGTTCGGCGCGGTCGACGCGGCGGGCATGCTGTGGGTGAACCTGGCGCACGAGGGCGACGCGCCGCCGCCCGCGCCGCAGGCACTGGCCGATACCGTGCCGGCCGGCTGGCACTTCTGCCGCACGCTGACCTTGCGCGCCGGTGCGCAACAGGTGCGCGAGGCACTCCCACGGCTGGGCTTCGCGGCCGGCGCCGCCCCGGGCGCCTGGCGCGGCACGCTCGGCGGCACGCCGACCGTCGCGCTGCTGCTCGACGCGCAAGCGCAACTGGCTTTCGTCCACCTGTGGACCGAGGCCGCCCCGGGCTCCGAGGCCATGAAGACCCTGCACGCGGCCGCGCGAACCCTGCGCGGCGACATCGAACAACCCGAGACCTGAAGGAAGCACGATGCCCTTCGTCACCGACGATCCCAACATGCTCGACGACTGGCTGGTCGTCGGCCCCGCGAGCGCGCTCGCCGGCCGCTCGCAGCGGCAGCCCTACGGCACCTGCCTGCTCGGCGCCGCGCTCTCGCTGTGGGCCGAGGCCGACGGCACGCCGCAATGCCGGCTCGGCACGCAGCCGCTCTCCGTGCAATCGCGTTACGGCTACCTCTGGGTCTGCCCCAGCGGCCGGCCCGCGCGCCCGCTGTTCGCGTTTCCGGAATACGCCGAGCCCGGGCGCCGCCTCGTCGACTGCGGCGGCATCGGCGTCGCGGTGTCGGGGCTGCGCGTGATCGAGAACTTCCTCGACATGGCGCACTTTCCCTTCGTGCATGCCGACTACCTCGGCAAGGTGCCGCACACCGAGGTCGCCCGGTACGAGGTGGCGATCGAGCCCGCCACCGGCGAGATCTGGGCCACCGACTGCCGCTTCTGGCAGCCGCGCGCCTCGGCCGCGCACGACAGCGGCGCCGACGTGCGCTACACCTACCGCGTGATGCAGCCCTTCTCGGCCATGCTCTACAAGTCGAGCCTGCGGCCCGAGGCGCAGGACGCGATCGGCCTGTTCCTGCAGCCGCTCGACGACGAGCACGTGATCGCCCACACGGTGCTGGCCTACTTCGACGATGTGTCGAGCGAGGCCGAGCTCATCGCGTTCCAGCACACCATCTTCGGCCAGGACAAGCCGATCCTCGAGAACCATGCCTTCAAGCGCATGCCGCTCGAAGGCCGCGCCGAGACGCCGACGCGCGGCGACACCACCTCCGTCACCTACCGCCGCTGGCTGCGCGAACGCGGCATGCGCTTCGGCACGAGGGCCGCCGCATGACGACGCTGCTCAGGCTCCACGACTACCCGCTCTCGGGCAACTGCTTCAAGGTGCGGCAACTGCTGGCCTGGCTGGCCGTTCCCTACGAGGCCGTGCCGGTCGATTTCTACCCGGGGCGCGCGCACAAGTCGGCCGCGTTCCTCGCGCAGCTCAACCCGCTCGGCCAGATCCCGGTGATCGAGGACGAGGGCTTCGTGCTGCGCGACGCGCAGGCCATCCTGGTCTACCTCGCGAGCCGCCACGACGCCCGGCGGCGCTGGTACCCCGACGATCCGAAGCTGCGCGGCCAGGTCGCGATGTGGCTCGCCACGGCCGACGAGATCACGCGCACCGCCTCGGCCGCGCGGCTGCACGACGCGCTGGGCTACCGCCACCTCGACATCGAGGCCTGCCGCGCCGGCGCGCGCGCCGTGTTCCGCGTGCTCGACGACCACCTGGCCGAGCAGGCCAGCGCCGGCCAGCGCTGGCTGGCCGCGGCGGCCGAGCCGACGATCGCCGACCTGGCCTGCTTCCCCTACGTGGCGCTGGCCGGCGAAGGCGGCATTTCGCTCGACGAATATCCCGCCCTGCGACACTGGGTCTGGGATTTCCGACACCTGCCCGGGTTCATCGGCATGTCGGGTATCTTCCCCGCTGGCCCCGCCTGAGTATCCTTGGGGCCTCGCGCCGTCTTCCGGCCCCCATTCCTTCCCTCCTCCCCCCTTTCCCCCCGAACACGCCATGAAAACCAAAGCCGCCGTCGCCTGGAAATCCGGAGCCCCCCTGACCATCGAAACCGTGGACCTCGACGGCCCCCGGTTCGGCGAAGTGCTCGTCGAGATCAAGGCCACCGGCATCTGCCACACCGACTACTACACCCTGTCGGGCGCCGACCCCGAAGGCATCTTCCCCGCCATCCTCGGCCATGAAGGCGCAGGCATCGTGGTCGACGTCGGCCCCGGCGTCACCACCCTCAAGAAGGGCGACCACGTCATCCCGCTCTACACGCCCGAATGCCGCCAGTGCAAGTTCTGCCTGTCGCGCAAGACCAACCTGTGCCAGCTGATCCGCGGCACCCAGGGCAAGGGCCTGATGCCCGACGGCACCAGCCGCTTCAGCCTCGACGGCAAGCCCATCGCCCACTACATGGGCACCTCCACCTTCAGCAACTACACGGTCGCGCCCGAGATCTCGCTGGCCAAGATCCGCGAGGACGCGCCCTTCGACAAGGTCTGCTACATCGGCTGCGGCGTCACCACCGGCATCGGCGCGGTGATCTTCACGGCCAAGGTGGAAGCCGGCGCCAACGTGGTGGTGTTCGGCCTCGGCGGCATCGGCCTGAACGTGATCCAGGGCGCGAAGATGGTGGGCGCCGACAAGATCATCGGCGTCGACCTGAACCCCGAGCGCGAGGCCATGGCGCGCAAGTTCGGCATGACGCACTTCATCAACCCGAAGGACACCGAGAACGTGGTCGACGCCATCGTGCAGCTGACCGACGGCGGCGCCGACTACAGCTTCGAGTGCATCGGCAACACCAAGGTGATGCGCCAGGCGCTCGAGTGCACGCACAAGGGCTGGGGCCGCAGCATCATCATCGGCGTGGCCGAAGCGGGCGCCGAGATCAGCACGCGGCCGTTCCAGCTGGTCACCGGCCGCAAGTGGGAAGGCTCGGCCTTCGGCGGCGCGCGCGGCCGCACCGACGTGCCGAAGATCGTCGACTGGTACATGGAAGGCAAGATCAACATCGACGACCTGATCACCCACACCATGCCGCTCGAGAAGATCAACGACGGCTTCGACCTCATGAAGCGCGGCGAGTCGATCCGCGGCGTGGTGCTCTACTGACGCCGCGGGTGCCGACCATGGAACGCATGGAGCCCCTGCGCCGCATCGAAGCCGGCGTGCTCGAGGTCGCCTACCACGAGAGCGGCCCGGCCGACGGACCGCCCGTGCTGCTGATGCACGGCTTCCCCTACGACATCCACACCTACGCCGAGGTCGCGCCGCTGCTCGCGGCCGAGGGCTGCCGCACCATCGTGCCGTACATGCGCGGCTACGGCGGCACGCGCTTCCTGAGCAAGGACACGCCGCGCTCGGGCGAACAGGCGGCCTTCGGCGCCGACCTGCTGGCGCTGCTCGATGCGCTCGAGATCGATCGCGCCGTGCTGGCCGGCTACGACTGGGGCGGCCGCGCCGCCTGCGTGGTGGCGGCCCTGTGGCCCGAGCGCTGCGCGGGGCTGGTTTCGCTGAACAGCTACAACATCCAGAACATCGCCAGGGCGATGGAGCCCGACACGCCCGAGAACGAGCACAGCCTCTGGTACCAGTACTACTTCCACAGCGAGCGCGGCCGCGCCGGCCTGCTGAAGGACCGCAAGGCCATCGCGAAGCTGCTGTGGAAGCTGTGGTCGCCGACCTGGCGCTTCGACGACGCCACCTTCGAGCGCAGCGCCGCGGCCTTCGACCATCCCGACTTCGTGGAGGTGGTGATCCATTCGTACCGCCACCGCTTCGGCCTGGTGGCGGGCGATCCGGCCTACGCCGACATCGATCGCCAACTGGCCGCGCAGCCGGTCATCCGCGTGCCCGCGATCACCTTCGACGGCATCGACGACGGCGTGCGACCGCCGGCCGACGCATCGGCGCATGCGCCGCGCTTCAGCGGACCGCGCTCGCACCGGCTGGTGCCGGGCGTGGGCCACAACCTGCCGCAGGAGGCGCCGCGCGCCTTCGCCGACGCGGTGCTCGAACTGGTGCGGGGCGCCGCATGACCGATCTGCTCAAGACCCTGTCCGAGCACCACTGCTTCGGCGGCGTGCAGGGCTTCTACGAACAGGCCTCGCACGAGATCGGCCTGCCGATGCGCTTCTCGGTCTACCTGCCGCCGCAGGCGGCGAACGAGCGCGTGCCGGCGCTGCTGTACCTCGCGGGCCTGACCTGCAACGAGGAGACCTTCGCGATCAAGGCCGGCGCGCAGCGCATGGCCGCCAGCCTCGGCCTGGCACTGATCGCGCCCGACACCAGCCCGCGCGGCGCGGCCGTGGAAGCGCTGCCGGGCGCCAACGCGAGCTGGGACTTCGGCATCGGCGCCGGCTTCTACCTCGACGCCACCGAGGCGCCCTGGGCCGCCCACTGGCGCATGGAGAGCTGGATCGTGCAGGAGCTGCTGCCGCTGGTGGGCCGCCAGTTCGCGATCGACACCGCGCGCCTGGGCATCTTCGGCCACTCGATGGGCGGCCACGGCGCGCTCACGCTGGCGCTGCGCCATCCGGGGCGTTTCCTCTCGCTGTCGGCCTTCGCGCCGATCTGCGCGCCCACCCAGTGCCCCTGGGGCGACAAGGCGCTGCGCGGCTACCTCGGCGAACCCGGCGACGACCGCGCGACCTGGCTCGCGCACGATGCCAGCGCGCTGATGCAGTCGCAGGTCGCGGCGCCCTATCCGCACGGCATCCTGGTCGACCAGGGCCTGGCCGACAAATTCCTCGCCGAGCAACTGCATCCCGAAGCCTTCGAGGCCGCCTGCTTCGCCGCCGGCCAGCCGCTCACGCTGCGGCGCCACGCGGGCTACGACCACGGCTACTACTTCATCCAGAGCTTCATGGCCGACCACCTGGCGCACCACGCGCAGGTGCTGCGCGGCTGAACGAACGGCCATGTCCGACGCCCAGACGCCCGCCTTCCACCTGCGACTGCGCGATGGCGCGGCCGAGGAGAACATGGTGCTCGCCGGCATCTGGCGCCGGGCCTGGGCGGCCTCGCATCCGGGCACGCCCGTGATCGAGCCGATCGCCCACTGGCTGCAGCGCGTGCGCACCGAGTTCGTCGCGCCGGCCGAGGTGGTGATCGCCGAGCGCGACGCGCAGGCGCTGGCCTTCATGGTGCTGCACGACCGGCGCGAGTACGTGGCGCAGCTGTTCGTCGATCCGCACCTGCGCAACCAGGGCCTGGGCCAGGCACTGCTCGACGAGGCCTGCGTGCGCATGCCCACCGGCTGGCGGCTGCACGTGGCGCTCACCAACACCGCGGCCCAGCGCTTCTACGAGCGCTACGGCCTCGCGCGCGGCACGGTCGACCGCCATCCGACCAGCGGGCGCGAACGCATCAGCTACCACTGGTACCCGGCGCGCGCGCCCTGGCGCAAGGCCTGAACCCATTCGCCGTCTTCTTCACCATGCGCATCGACCACATCGCCCTCTGGACCACCGACCTCGAACGCTGCAAGCGCTTCTATGTCGACTACTTCGGCGCCGCCGCGGGCGAGGGCTACGTCAATCCCGCGAAGGGCTTCGCCTCCTGCTTCCTGAGCCTGGGCGACGGCGCCCGCATCGAGGCCATGACCACCCGCACGCTCTCTCCGGTGACGGCCGAGCCCGGCGCGCAGCGCATGGGCTGGACCCATCTCGCGATCAGCGTGGGCTCGGAGGAAGCGGTCGACGCGCTGAGCCGCCGGCTGCAGGCGGACGGCTACCCGCTGCTCGACGGCCCGCGCCGCACCGGCGACGGCTACTACGAGAGCGTGGTGCTCGACCCCGACGGCAACCGCATCGAGATCACGGCCTGAACCCCACGAACACCCCATGCACTACCTGCTGATCTACGACACCGCGCCCGACTACCTCGAGCGCCGCGGCGAATTCCGCGATGCGCACCTGGCGCTGGCCTGGCAGGCGGTGGAACGCGGCGAGCTGCTGCTCGGCGGCGCCACCGGCAACCCGCCCGACGGCGCGCTGCTGCTGTTCGAGGCCGCCTCGCCCGCGGTGCCCGAGGCCTTCGCCAAGGCCGATCCCTACGTGACGAACGGCATCGTGACCGGCTGGCGCGTGAAGGCCTGGAACACGGTGGTCGGCGCGCAGGCCTCGACGCCGGTGCGGCCCGCCGCGGGCGGCACGCCATGAAGAACGCCTTCGCCGACAGCCTGCACGAGACCTTCGAGCGCTTCGGCCGCATCGACATCCGCCGCATGTTCAGCGGCTTCGGCATCTACCACGAGGGCCGCATGTTCGCGCTGGTGATACGCGACACCCTCTACCTCAAGTCCGACGCCGAGAGCGCCGCGCATTTCGACCGCCTGAACCTCGCCCCCTTCACCTACGAACGGCAGGGCCAGCAGATGCCGATGTCCTACCGCGAGGCGCCGCCCGAGCTGTTCGAGGACCGCGAGGAAGCGGCCCTGTGGGGCCGGCGCGCCTACGAGGCCGCGCTGCGCTCGGGCACGGTGCCGAAGGCGATGCGCAAGGCGGCCGCCGCGAAGAAGGCGGCGGCGAAGAAGGCGCCCACCAAAAAGGTGGCGGCGAAGAAAACCGCCGCGAAGAAGGCTGCACCGGCCAGGAAGACCGCCGCGAAGAAGACCGCGCCGGCGAAGACGGCCCGGAAGGCGGCCCCCCGTTGAACGCACCGCGCACACCCCTGCCCCCGCTGCCCGAGCGCGAGGAGATCGCGCTGCTCGAACCCTTCGAGGGCCTGGGCCTGAACGACATCGTGCTGGTCGCCACGCGCGACGATGCCGAGCGCGCGGCCGCCGCGCTGCTGGCCGCGGGCGTGGTCGGCTTCGACACCGAGTCCAAGCCCACCTTCGCCAAGAACGAGGTCTCGACCGGCCCGCACCTGGTGCAGTTCGCCACGCGCGAGACCGCGTGGCTGTTCCAGCTGCATCGCAGCGACTGCAACGAGGTGCTGGGCGCGCTGATCGGCTCCGAGGCGCTGCGGAAGGTGGGCTTCGGCCTCTCGAGCGATCTCTCGCTGATCCGCCAGAAGCTCAAGGTGGAGCCGCGCGCGGTCTACGACATCGACGACGAGTTCCGCCGCCGCGGCTACCGCCGCTCGGTCGGCGTGAAGACCGCCGTGGCGCTGGTGTTCGGCCAGCGCTTCACCAAGTCGCGCAAGGCCACGACCTCGAACTGGGCCAGCCACCGGCTCAGCGAGGCGCAGCTGCGCTATGCGGCCAACGACGCCTATGCGTCGATCCGCGTGTTCGACGCGCTGCTGCCGCGCGACTGATCAGTCGCGCCCCGCCTCGAGGATCGCCTGCGCGAGCCGCTTGGGGTTCGAGAAGAACATCTCGTGGCTGCCCGGGCATTCGACCAGCCTGAAGAGGCCCAGCCGCTCCGACAGCCGCGGATGCCACGGCAGGCTGTGCGGCAGCGCGATGTCCTGCTGGCAGTTGACGTAGGACTTGCCCACCTGCAGCGCGGCCATGGGCTGGCTCAGCACGATCTTGTCGGTGAAGGTGCGGTACGGGTGCGGGTTGAGCTGCTCGTAGGCCGAGCGCGCGAGCGCCATGTCGGCGTCGTTGATGAAGGCATCGCGCCAGATCTCGAAGGGCAGCGTCACGGCCTGGTCGTTGGCGCCCGCCACCGCGTCGAACAGCGCCACATAGTGCGGCGGCACCATGTCGTTGAGCGACTCGCCGGGCTGCGGCACGAAGGCATTCACGTAGACCAGCCGCGCGATCCTGCCCGGCTGCTGCGCGAGGCGGTCGGCCACGCCCGTGATCACCATGCCGCCATAGCTGTGGCCCACGAGCCGCAGCTGCGAGAGATTCTTCTCCTCGATGTACTGCAGCGCCGAATCGATCGCGTCGGCCAGGCCGATCTTCGCGCGGTCGTCGCCGGGCCGGTTGCCCGCGAGCGTGGGGCAGTGCACGGTGTGGCCGGCCTCGCGCAGGCCGTTCGCGACGGCCTCCATTTCGGCACCGGTGTGCCAGGCGCCGTGGATCAGGACATAGGTGTCGGACATGGGGGTCTCCTCGTTGGGTGGATGCGGGTTGCTGGCGATCGAACGCAGCGACTGTAGAAATCCCGCTGCGCCGCCGCTGGCCGCTAGCCGCCAGCGCGATGGCCGATTCGCGCCAGCCGCAGCGCGCCCGGCGTGGCGCCCAGCTGCTGGCGGCACAGGCGCACGAAGTGCGAGGCATCGCGCAGACCGACACGAAAGCCGATCTCCGCCACGGCCAGCCGGTCGAAGCGCGCGTCGCCCAGCATGCGGCGCGCGGCCTGCATGCGAAAGCCCAGCAGCGCGGTGGCGAAGGTGGTGCCGCCTTCGCTACCTTCGCCACGCTCGGCCAGGCAGCGGTGCAGGCTGCGCTGCGAGATGCCGAGGTCGCGCGCCACCGCCTCGGCCGTGAGGCCGGGCTCGGCATGGCGCTCGCGCGTGGCCTCGAGCACGCGCCGGCGCAGCGCGGCGCGCGCGCCCGGTTCCACCGCCGCGGCCACGCCCGGCCCGGTGGCCAGCGCGAGCAGCCCGCCGAGCTGGTCGGCCAGCAGGCGCGGCGGCAGCGGCGGCGCGCTCGCGGCCTCGGGGGTGAGCTGCTGCACGAAGCGGCTCAGCACGCTGCCCCAGCCCGCGCTGCCGTCGATGCGGCAGGCGAGCTGGCCCGGCGCGTCGGGCAGCCAGGACTCGACCCAGGCCGTGGGCAGCTCGAGCGAGATGGTGTCGGCCGACTGCACGAAGTGGAAGGCATAGCTGCGCCGCGAATCGACCAGCACCGCGTCGCCCGGCAGCATGCGCGCGCTGCGCCCTTCCTGCTCGACGCTCCAGGCGGTGTCGGTCTTGCACAGCAGGTAGTAGAAGTTGCTGCGGCTGCGCTCGATCGCGCGGCGCGTGCGGTAGACGTCCTGCGCGCTGCCGCGCACGCGGTTGACGCCGATGCCGAGCGCCGGCGTGCCCAGCGGCGCCGATTCGAGCGTGGCGTCGAAATGCCGCGCCTGCGGGCTGGTCACCTCCATCTCGAGGAAGCCCTCGCAGACCGCGCCGACCCAGTAGTCCAGGCGCTGCGCGGGCGACACCGCGTCGGTGGACCAGCGCTCGATCGCGGCCGGCGGGCGATGGGCTTCGGCGTGGGGCTGGGTGGGCATGGAGGGTTCTCCCCGTGGATGGGTCGGCTGCAACATACCGAAGCCGGCGGGGCTTGCCAAGCGGGCTCGCCCGGGAAGGCGGTCCGGTTATAGGCGGCGGCTGACGGCGCGGCCGGCGGGCGGTCGGCACAATGGCCTGCTGCATCAACCCCGCGCACCGGCCGCCGCCGGCGTGCGCACAAGGAAGGAAACACCCAGGCCATGACCACCAACAAAAGCGACTTCGGACTGATCGGCCTGGCCGTGATGGGCCAGAACCTCGTGCTGAACGTGGAAAGCCGCGGCTTCCAGGTCAGCGTCTACAACCGCACCGAAGCCACCACCGAGGCCTTCATCGCCGCCAACCCCGGCAAGAAGCTGGTGGGTGCGAAGACGCTCGAGGAATTCGTTCAGAGCCTCGCCAAGCCGCGCAAGATCCAGATCATGGTCAAGGCCGGCGCGCCGGTCGACCAGGTGATCGAGCAGCTCATCCCGCTGCTCGACAAGGACGACATCGTCATCGACGGCGGCAACAGTCTCTACACCGACACCGAGCGCCGCGACGCCTACCTCTCGAGCAAGGGCCTGCGCTTCATCGGCGCGGGCGTCTCGGGCGGCGAGGAAGGCGCGCGCAAGGGCCCGTCGATCATGCCGGGCGGCCCGGCCTCGACCTGGGAGGTGATGAAGCCGATCTTCGAGAGCATCGCGGCCAAGGTCGACGGCGAGCCCTGCGTGATCCACATCGGCCCGGGCGGCGCCGGCCACTACGTGAAGATGGTGCACAACGGCATCGAGTACGGCGACATGCAGCTGATCTGCGAGGCCTACAGCCTGTTCAAGGCCGCCGGCTTCACGACCGACGAGATGGCCGCGATCTTCAACGAGTGGAACGACGGCGAGCTGCAGAGCTACCTGATCCAGATCACCGCCAAGGCGCTCGAGCAGAAGGACCCGGAAACCGGCAAGCCCATCGTCGACGTGATCCTCGACAAGGCCGGCCAGAAGGGCACGGGCCAGTGGACGCTGATCAACGCGGCCGAGAACGCGGTGGTCATCAGCACCATCAACGCCGCCGTCGAGGCGCGCGTGCTGTCGTCGCAGAAGAAGGCGCGCGTGGGCGCGAGCAAGCTGCTGCAGGGCCCGAAGGTCGAACTCTCGCTCGAGAAGAAGGCGCTGGTGGCCAAGGTGCACGACGCGCTCTATGCCTCCAAGGTCATCAGCTACACCCAGGGCTTCGACCTCATCAAGACCATGGGCGACAAGAAGGGCTGGGGCCTCGACCTCGGCCGCATCGCGGCGATCTGGCGCGGCGGCTGCATCATCCGCGCGCGCTTCCTCAACCGCATCACCGACGCCTTCCGCACCGATCCGGCGCTGGCCAACCTGATGCTCGATCCCTTCTTCAAGGACCTGCTGAACCGCACCCAGCAGAACTGGCGCGAGGTGGTGGCGCTGGCCGTGAGCAACGGCATCCCGGTGCCGGCCTTCAGCGCCTCGCTGGCCTACTACGACAGCTACCGCACCGAGCGCCTCAGCGCCAACCTGCTGCAGGCGCAGCGCGACTTCTTCGGCGCCCACACCTACGAGCGCGTGGACAAGCCCGAGGGGCAGTTCTTCCACACGGAGTGGCCGGAAGTCATCGGCTGAGGGCCGTGTCCTTCTCGAACGCCGAGGGCCCGTCCTCCTGCGGCGGGCCCTCGGCGGCCCGCCTCAATCCACCTTGATCTGGAACAGCACCGATCCGGATCCGCCCGGCGCCACGAAACCGTTGAAGCGCCAGTCGACCGGCCCGGCCTTGCCGGCAGGCTGTGCCTCGGTGCACGCCACCGCCGGCGCCGGCGCGGCATTCGCCGGCGTGTTCTTCATGCATCCCGTCAGCGTCGCGGGCGTCTCCCCCGCCGTCGCGCCGACGAAGCTGGTGTAGGCCGGCGTGGTGTCGTTCACCGCGAGGTTGCGGATCGGCGCGTCGCCGTTGTTGGTGTAGGTGATCCGGTACTCCAGCGTTTCGCCCGGCTTGGCCCGGTTGTTCAGGCCGAAGGTCAAAACCCCTTGCGTCACGTTGCGCACCTCCTTGCGCAGTTCCAGCGCGACATCGGACACGGTCGTGATGTCCTGAAGGGTGTAGCGGCCGTTGAGTGCCGGGGAGGCGTTGGCGTAGTCGAACTCGGCCTGCACCACGACCTTGTTGTAGGCACCCAGCGGCGCAGCCGCCGGAATGAACTGCTTCACGATCACGCACACCCGGCCCTCGAAGGCCACGGCCTGGCCCGCGCCCGCCGGCGGATAGAGCTGCGCCGCCCCGGGCTGCAGGCTGCCGGTGCAGCCCGTGTCGGCGAAGATCTGCACGCTCCAGCCGCCGACATCGGGGGTGGCAGTCTCGCTCGCGATGCCGAAGCGCACCTTCCCGGCCGTGCCCGCGGCAAAGCCGTGGCCATAGGTCACGCTGTTGCCGGGCATGCCGGTCTTGGCCCCGTCGGCGGCGAAGCTGCCGTTGTCGACGTCGCCGAAGTTCAGCTCGGCATGGCCGACGCCGTTCCACGCGAACGCGATGCGATCGGGCGTGCCGGTGCGCGTGTAGGTGTAGGTGTCCGTGCCGGCGGCCACCGCGGCCCCCGACGGCAGGGCCACGCGGCCCACCGAGGCGCCCGTCGACACGCGCGCGGCGGGGTTGTTGAACTCCTCCACGCACATCGCGGCGCCCTTCGCCATGCCGTCGGGCACGGGCAGGGTGTAGTTGCCCGCCGCGTCGGTGACCGCGCTCGCGTGCACGGCGGCGGCGCAGTCGGTCAGTCGCACGCTCACGCCGCGCTGCGGCACCTCGCCGCCGTTGGCCACGCCGTCGTTGGCCGTGCCGCCGCCCGTGCCGTTGTCGAGGAACACGCGGCCGCTCACGATGGTGCTGACGCGGGCATGGGTGTTGGTGAAGGTGCAGGTCCAGAGCGCGCCGGCCGACATGTCGGCGGCGGAAAGCGCCACCGTGCCGGTACCGACGACGGTGCGGCTCGCGCCGTTCACGCAGACCGACTGCGTCGTGGCATCGGGCACCGCGGTTTCGGTGATGCTGACGGCCGTGCCCGGCGTGCCCAGGTGGTGCGCGGTCTTCGACGGCATGGGCACGTTCGACTCGCTCGTGGTCACGCTGTCGGTGGCGTTCGCCACCACCGTGCCCGTGAGTCGGAAGTCGTAGGTGCCGGTGCCGCCCAACGAGTTCTTGACGATGCGCACGCGCGGCCTGACGGTGTGGGTCACCGTGCACATCTTCTCGCGGACATCGATGTCCGTGACGGTGGCCGCGGGCGAGGTCATGGTGTAGACGCCCCTGGACGGATTGGCCAGGTTGCTCGACGGCAGCTTTTCGTAGCCCTCGCACGAGAAGGTCTGGACATAGTTGTCCAGGGAGGTTCCGGTTCCGGCCGCCGCCTTGAAGCTCATCGTCGTGTTGACGTCGATGCCCAACCGGCCCGTTTGCCCGCTGTCACCCACGTCCTTCACCGAGGGAGTCCCCGTCTCGCTGAAAGTCTGGAGATTGACGCCAGAGAAGTTCAGATCGAATTTTCCCGCGTCGAACGGAGCACCGACGATACGGTTGATCAATCCGAAGGAAGGCCGGTAATTGAAGATGGTGCACTTGAAGTTCGAGTTCGGAAGAACGTACTTCTTATCCAGCGTGAACTTGTTTCCTTCGACCCTCCACGGAACGGAGACGTCGAATGGATTGGTGTTGCCGTCGACCCCCGCATTCAGGTCCTTGCACCCACCTTCCGGCGATGTGGATGCATAAAGCGGCCAGCCTGCGTAGACGGTCTTTTCCGTGACCACCACATCGGCTCCCGGGGTGATTGGCAAAACCCCCTGCGACCAGTTCTCCGAGCCGGCGCCATAGAGGCTGGGAATCACAGGAACCGTGATCGTTTCATCAACGGCCCCACTCACCCCCGAGAAGGAGAAGCCAAAGCTGGGGGCGGGCGATTCAGCCGCGCTGCCGATGGATTTTCCGAAGTTGAAAGTCGCCACGCGGGTGTTGGAAAAGGTGCAGACGATGTCGGTCTCGTCGATGTTCTTCTGCGTAGCCGGCGTGTCATTGCCACTGGTACTGGCACCGGTCATGGCGGTGAATTTGCCACTCATGGCGTCCGGCAGGGTCAGGACTGCGTTGCCGGCACGGTCGACGCAGCGCAGCGACGACTGGTAGCGCCCCACCGTACCGGCGGCCGCCGTTTCGCTGACGGTGATCTGGGCGCCGAGGTCGACGGTCGCGAAGCCGCTGGCACTGGGCACGGCGCCGCCATGGCCGGCACCGGCCACGGTCGCCGTGCCGGTCGTGCCATCGGGCCGGATCGTGGGGTCGATGGCGAGATCGAACCTGCCGGCATCCGAGTCCGGTACCAGGCTCTTGGCCAGGCGCACGCGCGGCATCAGCGTGATGCGGTAGTCCTCGACCTCGCCGCTGTCGGCACCGCCCCTGGCACTGGGCAGGGGGGAATAGCTCAGCCGCAGCCGCGCATAGGATTTGCCCGCCACATAGCCCGCACCGGGAGGCACGGTGAATCGGAGGTTGCCGCTCGCGGCGCCTGGGGGCACCACGGTACAGGCGCGCTCGGTCGCATCGTTGAAAACGCCGTCGCGGTTGAAATCGATCCAGCCGCACAGGTTGGCGGCGGCCGTGTTGCCGCTGACGGGAATGTTCTTGATCTCATGGGCGGCTTCGCTGCCGATGACATTGGCAAGGCCGCCAGGCAGCGCGTCATCCCTGTCGCGATCCGCGGCGGGGCCGGCGAGGTCGGTGGCGGCGACGAGGTCGTTATAGACTTTTGCGGGCTGATCCAGCGTCACATCCGGCCCGAGCGTGAGCCCCGAGCCCAAGGCATGGCCCGCACCGCCATAGCTGGCCGGCGCGTCGCCGAGGTCCTCGTCGAAACTGACCGCGAACATGGTCTCGTCGTAGACCCTTGGCGCCCATCCCGCAGGCAAGGGCTCCGGATCACCTTCCGCTCCCCCTGATCCTGGCGCAATGATGCAGCCATCATCACAAGCGGTCCTGTTGAGGTCGACCTTGAAGGTCAGCTGCGTATAGGTGCCGTTGAAAAGGACGGTCCCGCAACCAGCACTGTCTGCATAGGGACTGCAGCCCTCGGTAGCCCGATCGCTCGCCGGCCGTATGCGCAGACCTTGCGAAGCCGCGCCATTCACGTCCTGGACCTTCAAGCTGGAGCCGAACACGGTCAGATCGCCGCTGCCGCCCGTCGCTCCGTTCATCAGCTCGAACTGCAGAGAGGCAAACGAGAATCCGACGGTAGCGTCACGGCGTACCCAAGGGTAAAAAGTGCCCATATAGGCAAAGTGCAGCCGAGGATTCTTCACCGGGCGGCTGAAGGTGACCGTCACCGTCCCCATTGGAAAACTGGCGTTCGGGGCTGATGATTGACGAGGCCCGTAAGGAGAAGAAGGGTCAGAAGGGTTATAGGAAAGCAGATAGAACGTGCCGTATCCATCCGTGGCGACCGTGGGCACGCCGCTCGGGGAAAAGCTTGAAGCCGGAGCGGCATTGGCGCGGAATCGGTAGCCTGGCAGCGTCCAGAGCGAACCTGGATCGGACCGCGTCACCGTGACCGTGACACCGGACGGCATGGTCGCCCGAAGGCCCGACGCGTCCGTGGGACCCATCTGCTCATGGGCCTGCACCGTGGCGGACATCATGAGCACCATCAGCAGCAGGGCGCGTGGCGCGGATTTGACGAGGGCCGCGCAAGACACGGCCAGGGCCATCCCGCGGCGCCCCATGCGCTGCAGGGTCGACGCCACGTCCCGAGGGGCGGTCGCGCCATGTTCGGAAGTGCTTGCGCGGTATCGTGCAGAACGCCAATTCATATGTTTCCCAACCACCATCCGTGATCGACGCGCAGCCGATCCGGCGCTTTGATCCATGTTGACAACGTCTTCCGAGAAGCGGCCATGGGCTCACTGCGCCTCGTTCGAACGCCCGGCGTCCCGGCTCGCAGCGGGTGCGGAAGCGGCCCCGCCCGTCGACGGGAAGCCCAGCGTGGTCTCGTCGAACTTGAAGCGCAGCCGCACGTAGGCCCCTTTGCTCGTGTATTCGTTGGCCGTGAGGTCGCGGTCGTTCAGGCCCACGAAGTTGTAGCCCGCCGACAGCCACAGGTTCTTGTAGACCTGGTAGCCGAGCTCGACACCGAAGGTCTTCTGCAACCCGCCGCCCTTGCCGTAGAGCAGGCCGGCCTGCACGCCCCAGTCCCAGTCCCGGTTGATGTCCTGCGTGTAGCGCGCCTGCACAAGATGCGCCCAGTACGTGCTCGCGAGCAGGCCGTCGCTCATGCGGCTGAGCTTGCCCGCGTAGCGCGCCATCACCACGCGCCCGGGCGCGGGGTTGTAGTTGAGGTGGGCCGAGACGATGTCGGCGCTGGTCCTGCCCGGCAGGCTGGCGCCGTTGTCGGCACCGAACACGCTGCTGCCCTGCAGCGCACCGGCCGCGTTGCCCGCGCCCACCACGTTCTCCGAGCGGCGCTCGTAGCGCGCCAGGGCGTTCCAGGTGTCGTCGTCCACCGGGCGATAAGCCACGCCGATCTGGTGGCGCTGCAGGTGGCGCTCGTTGCCGGCGTTGCTGCCCTGCCCTTCGCTGCTGCTCATGATGCTGCGCGCCAGCAGGCTCCACGAAGGATCGAGCTTGTAGGCGAAGCCCGCGCTCAACAGCCGCGTGTTGGCGTCGTCGCCGCGGCGCACTTCGAACACGCCGCTGGTCTTGAGCCTGTCGGTCATGTACTCGATGCCGCTGGTGACGGCGGTCGATTGCCCGAGCCCGCCCGCATAGCCGGTGCCGTTGTTGCCGCTGTTGGCGTAGCCGCCCAGGTTGCGCGTGTGCTCGATGCCGCCGGTCACGCTGATGCGTTCGGTGAGCTTGACGGTGTTGCGCACGCCGATCGCGGCCTGCACGCCGCGGCCGTCGGCACCGTCGGCGAGGCGGTACTCGTTGTACACGCGACCGCCCTCCATGTAGTTGCTCTCGATGCCGACGATGCCGGTGTTGTTGTTCCGCGCGCTGTCGAGCGCATAGGGGCCGTAGAGCGAGGAGATCAGTTCGTAGCGCCCGTAGACGCGGGTCTTGTCGGTCACGGCGTAGTTGCCGCCGATGGCCAGCACCCGCTTGTCGCTGTGCTTCAGGTCCTGCTCGCCCTCGATGAAGAGCTGTGCGTTCGGCACCCACGGCAGTTGCGTCGACAGCCGCGCGCGCAGGGTGGTCAGGGTCTGCGCGTCGACACCGTTGGCGGCCACGGCCGCGCCCAGCACGGTCACGCTGTTGGCACCGATGCTGCTGCTCGTCTGCGCGTTGTAGGTGGAGATCTGGCCGTAGTCGAAGCCCGAGTTCGAGCCCATCGCTTCGTTGCTCTGGCCATGGCGCAGCCCCACTTCCACCGCGGTCTGCTCGCCGAGCTTCTTCTGCGCGCTCAGGGTCAGGCCCTTGCGCTCGTCCGTCTGCGCGGCGTCCTTGCTGTAGAGCGCCTCGGCGCGCACGGCCAGCGTGGGGTCGATGCGGTATTCGGCACGCGCCGAAGCCTCGGTGCGCCCCGCCGAGGAGCTCGCGCCGGGGTTGTCGAAGCCCTCGCTGGTCCTGGTCGCGAGCGCCACCACGGCGAGCTTCTCGTCCTGGTAGCGCGCCTCGATGCGCGCCCCATGGCCGCTGCCCTTCTCGTCGGACTGCGTCTTGACGACTTCGCCCGCCACGGTGGTGTTCTCGCCGATGCGCGCGATGCCCGTGACCGCCTGCAGCTTGCGCCTGTTCTCGGGGTTGCGGTCGGTGCTGACCACCACGCCGACCTGCACGGTCTCGGCGACCTTGAGCTGCACGTCGACGCCCGCCACGGTGAATTTCGGCCCGCCCGAGTCGACCTCGTAGGTGACGCGGATCGACTGCGGGTTGAGGTTCTGGTCGACCGAGGCGATCGCGCGCGTGAACAGGATGCGGCGCGTCAGCGGCTCGACCGTGTAGTCGACGAAGCGCGTGACCCCCGTGCGCTGCAGCACGATGTTCGGCTGGTTGCGGTCGCGCACCACGATCTCGACCTGCTCGCTGTTCTCGACGAACTCGCCGTTGCTGCCGCTCAGGTAGTACGGCCCCGAGGTGCCGACGGCGCGGAACTCCTCGACCTGCTGCGTCTGCGCGGTGCGCGAGGCGTAGCTGGTGGCGCGCACGCGCTCGTCGTCGTAGACGTGCTTCAGGCCCGTGAGCGACCGGTTGCTCTGGCTCAGGTTGCGCACCTCGGTGCTGCTGGTGGTGGTGAAGTCGCCGTACAGCAGGTAGGAGCGGTTCCTGTCGATGCGCACATAGAGTTTCTGCGTGCTCTGCGCATCGAAGCCCTTGACCGAGGAGTCGCCGTAGATCGGATAGAACTCGTCGGGCCGGATGTCGCGGAACAGGCGGCCCTTGCGCTGCTTGTCGGAGTCGTAGGCCGCGGTCAGCAGGTACTCGCCCTTGATCGCGCCCTTGAAGAAGAAGGCGGCGCGTCCACCCGCGCGGCTGCTGCCGCCTTCGCTGCCGAGGCTCGTGAGCTCCGACTCGAAGGCCGCGCCGGCCGGCATCGCGCCCAGCGGCAGCTTGCCGCGCCTGGTGAGGTCGAGCACGCCCTCGACGATGCCCACGCCGATCATCGGGCGCAGCTCGGGCGTCAGCGCGAGACGCACTTCCTTGACCAGGTTCGCGGCCGTGACGCGGATGCGCGCGTCGCCGGGCTCGCCGGGCGGCAGCAGCCGGAACTCGGCGCGGCCGCCTTCCATGAAGACCTGGGTGCCGGGTTCCTCGGGGTTCAGGTCCTCGGTGAGCCAGCGGCCGCGGTCGGCCTCCAGCGTGAGCTGGGTGCGCGCGGTGACCGGCACGCCGGCGGCGTCCGTCAGCCGCACGGTGACGACGATGGGCGTGCGCAGGTCGGCCTGGGCCGATTCGGGCAGGTCGATCTCCATCGCCGAGAGCCTGTCGGGCGCGACGACGGTGATCTCCCGCGCTTCGCCGCGCAGGTTGCCGAAGCCGTCCACGGCCTCGAGCCGCGGCGTGTTGGCGCCGGGCTTGAGCGTCACGCCGATGTACTCCCAGGCCGCGAGCTGCTTCGAGGGCAGCTGCGACTTCTTGCCCACGCGGCGATCCTCCACCGCGGCACCGTTCACGCTGAGGCGGAAGCCCGCCGCATCGCTGCCCTTGACACGCACGTTGATCGAGGTGCCGGCCACCGTGTCGCGGTCCTTCAGGTCGATGAAGCCCAGCGCGTTGTTCTCGATCTGCGGCAGCAGGGTTTCGAGCTCCACCGGGCTCGGCGCGGCCGGCGCCAGCAAGGGCACATTGCGCGGCTCGAGCATCGCGCCGCCCAGCCCGATCGGGCGCGCGGGCGGGGTGCCGCCGACCGGCGCGAACAGGCTGCCGGCGGGACTTGTCGACGGCGTGCCACCCAGCGGCGCATTGGCACCGAGCTGGTTGCCGAGCGTGCCGCCCATGGAGCCGCCGGCGCCGCCGACGAAGGTGCTCGGGTTGGCCGGCGGCGCGGGCAGCGCGATCAGCGGCACGGAGGTGGTCTGCACCGTGCCCGTGCTGCCGCCGGCCAGCGCCTGGCCCGAGGCCGGCAGGCCGCGCAGATCGCCGGCCGGCACCACGCGGCCCTCGGGATCGAGGCGCAGCCGCACCTGGGCTTCGGCCTCGGTGTCGGGCTTGGTTGCGATCGCGGCGCGCCGTGCCGCGACGTCGTCGAGCACCGCCTTGTCGTCGCAGTTGGCGACGACGAAATTGGCCTTGTGGAACTCGCCCTTCTTGAGGTCGAGGAAGCGGCTCTCGGGCGCGCCCGCGTTGCGGTTGTCGAGGATCTCGAGGCGCGCGCCCGCGGGCAAGGTGAGCTGGTCCACGCGCAGCACGTGCGTCACCGGCTTCAGGCCGTAGAGGCTCCACTTGCCCTCGACGTCGGTCACGACATGCGTGCCGTCCTCCAGGTACAGCCGCACGCCCGGCACGCCGATCTCGTCGGCGCCCTGCTGCCTGCCGTCGCGCTTGCAGTCCATGTAGACCTTGCCGAAGGCGAAGGCGTCGTCGGCGAACACGCCGCCGGTGACGCGCAGCGTCCAGCTCGCGAGGTTCGACTGGATCGGGCCCGAGCTGGCGCGCGCGCGGTTGATCGCGTCGCCGTCGGTCGGCGCACCGACGCCGATGCGCACGCGGTAGCGCACCATCGCCGACTGGTCGGGCGCGATGACCAACGCGGGATAGTCGAAGCGCAGCCCCGGGCCGGCGCCGCCCGCGGGATTCGGCACGATGGCGCCATTGAGCCGCGCGCTGTGGGCGACGTAGGCGAAGCCCGGCGGCAGCGTGTCGCTCAAGGTCACGCCGGTGACGGGAAAGCCGGTCTTGTTGGTGACGGTGAGCGCGTAGTCGACGAAGTCGCCGAACTCGGCCTGCCGCTTGCTGCCGTCCTTGCGCAACACCAGGCCCAGGATGTTGCCGGGGTCCAGCGGGATGTGGTTGTTCGCGACCTCGCACGCCGAGCCGTCGTTGTGGGTGCCGGTGCGCAGCTGGAGGTAGTGGGTGGTGGGTTCGCCGTTCTGCGGCGCGGCGGGGTTGGGCACCACGGCGCCGCAACTGGCGAAGCTGCCGGCGGTCGCGGGGAGGAGCTGCGACGGTGCGACGTAGCCGCTGCCCGCGGGCGGCGCCACCTTCAGGCCGTAGCTGCACATCGCGCCGGCCGGCGGCGGCTGCATGTGGAACTGGTAGGCGCCATCGGCGCCGGTGCTCATCGAGACGCTGCCGTCGGGGTTGAAGGTGTAGAGGCCGGAGGTGCCGCCGTTGAGTTCGGCCGCGGTGATCGGCGTGGTCGCGCCGCTGCTGCACGACTGGCGCGCGTAGGTCGCCACCGCGCCGGCCACGGGCTGGCGCGTGAGCGCGTTGTAGACCACGCCCTGCGGATCGACGAGCAGCGACCGGACCGTGGCCATGGCGGCGGCCACCACCGAGCGCGGCGTGACGTTGACCGTGTTCTGCTCGAAGGCCGCGGCCCAGGCCTTGTTGTTCAGCGCGACCCGGCTGCCGATCGCGGCCGGCTTCTCGGTGACCCGCACGGTGAAGCTCAACTGCTCGCTCTGGCCGGCCTCGAGCGCGCGGCTGCCGTCCGTGAGGCTCAGCGCGACCTCGGTGGGGAACTGGAACGGATCGGCGCTGTCGTGGTGCGCGCGGTTGCACGTGGCCCGGCCCGTGAAGCCCGGCGCCGCCACCAGGCGGCCGCCCGCCACCTTCGGCCGCCCCACCAGCTCCCACGACGCGATCTGGCCCTCGGCCTTGTCCATGTCGAAGCTGCAGTTGAGGTTGTCGATCAGCCGCAGGCTCGGCGCGGCGGCCGCGCCCATGTTGCTGACCTTGAGCACGTAGTCGAGCTCGAACACGCCCGGCGCCACGCGCCGCGCCATCGAGGCCTGCTTGCTCAGCAGCAGCGTCGGCAACTGCGTCGACACCGGCGTGGGCAAGCTGTTGTTGCCGGGATTGCCGTCGCCGTCGGGGTCGGGGTTGTCGCCATTCATCGAATCGTCGAAGGCGACGGCCGCGCCGCCGGCCGACAACGCGCCCGAGGCCTTCACGCTGTTGAGCAGGGTGCCGGTGCGGCCCGTGAAGTTGATGCGCGCCTCGAACTCGACCGTGACCTGCGCGCCCGCGGGCAGCACGGCGCCCTCGGCCAGCAGCTTCTGCGCGTTCGCCGTGCCCTTGAACGCGGGGTTCGCCACCGCCACGAGGCCGCCGCCGTTGCCGCTGGGCGCCGGCACGATCGCGACCGAGCCCGGCACGATGGTGTACTGGTTCGCAGCCGGCACGGCCGCGGCCGTGTAGCTGCCGAACTGGGTCTCGCCGGGCCCTTCCATGAGGTCGGTGGCCTGCGCGTCGTAGAGCCACGAGGCGCCGTAGTTGCGCAGGTTGACGCGGAAGCGCACGTTGGCGGTGCCGTCGGGCTTGCCGTCCGCGCCCTGGTTGAGCCGCGGCGCCGAGGCGGCCTTCGCCACGCCGATGCGCGCCTGGCTGGTGGTGATCACCACCGTGTTCGACGGGGCGGTCGCCGGGCCGGTGCCATCGTCGTACTGGCCCTGGGCCGTGTTGCGGATGTCGTCGCCATGGTCGGCGTTGACCTTCACGGCGAACTGCATCGCGATCGATCCGTTGCGCACCAGCGGCGCGGGAATGCCGATCGCGACCTCGATCACCGAGGCGTCTTCTGCCCGCTCCTTGCGGTAGCTGAACTCCGCGTCGCCCGGCAAGCGATAGAGCTTGATCGCGCCGGCCGCCGCGGTCTGCAGCGAGCCCACGATGTACTGGGTGCCTTCGGGCACCTTGTCGCGGATCAACACCAGCGCCATCGGCACGCGGTCCACGAGCAGCGGTGTGTTGGTCGGCGCCACGATGCCGCTCGGCTTCGCATCCTGCGCGCCGATGTTGGTGCCCGACACCGTGAAGTCGATGCGCGTCTGGCCCGGCACGACGAAGCCGGGGTAGCTCGCCGACTTGACGAGGCTCAGCGCCGCCGCATCGCCCACGACGACGGTGTCGCGGTTGCTGGCCTGCAGGCGCTGCAGCGCGGTGGTGGCCGTCAGCCCGAGGCAGGCCGTGCCGCGCGCCACCATCGGGATCGTGCCCTGCACCAGCAGCGCGGCCGCCTCGCCCGGCTTCAGCGCCAGCGCGCCCGGCTTGTCGAGCGCGAGCACCGGGTCGACGGGATCGGACACGCCGTTGTTGTTGGCGTCACGCAGCACGCGCAGCGCCGACAGGTCGAGCGTGTCGGCGGCGCAGCCGGCCGCGTTGTTCGCCAGCGCGATCGTGTAGCTCGAGGCGACGTTGCCCGTGTTGGTCAGCAGGTGGTTCAGCGTGACGATGCTGCCCGGCGGGCGGCTGAGCGTCTGGTCCTGCGTGAGCATCAGCGCCTCGACCGGCAGCACGGTGGCGATCACCTCGTTGGAGGAGATGGTCTCGGTCTGCGCCATGCCGCCGGGCACGTAGGTGCCGGTGGCGATGCTGCGGATGACCGTGCCGCCCGGCGCGGCCGCGGCATTCGCCTGTGCCATGCCGCCGAGCAGAAACACCATGCCTGCGGCGAGCGCGGCAGCGAATCCGCGCCACGATCGCAGGCTGGAGCCTCTGAGCTTGGAAGTCGACAACATGCGGTGAACTCTTGGAAAACCCGGCAACGGGCCGGAAGAAAAAAGGAAAGGGAGACGAACGGGGGCTCCCTTTCCCTTGCGCCTTCGCACGAGGACGCAAGGGAAAGGCGAACAGCCTTGGAAGGAAGAAGGAACCGGCAGGCCGAAGCCCGCCGATCCCATCGTTCAGCCGACGCTTACTTGTTGACCTTCACCGAGAAGGTCAGCGTGGCCTTGCCGCCGGGCGCGACCGTGTTGGTCGCGCTGCCGCAGGACACGGACGTCGGGGTCGCGGCGTAGTTCGCTTGCGCGAAGGCCGGCGTCACGCCCGCGGAAGCGCACTGGTCCGGCGGTTGCGCGCCGTCCGGCGCGGCCGTCAGGCTCGTATGGGCCGGCACCGCGTCGTTGATCGACATGTTGGTCACCGGCGAGGCGCCTTCATTGGTCGCGACGATGCGATAGACGATGCACTGGCCCGGCTTCACCGTGAGTGCCGCCGACGAGCTCGGCACGATGGTGCCCTTGCACTCCTCGTCCTTCGCCTGGAGCTTGATCAGGCGCATCTGGCCCGAGATGACGGTGCTGATGTCGGTCGCCGAGGGCGTACCGCACTTCGCCTGGTCCGGGAAGGTCACGGTCACGGTCGCCGTGTCGGTGGCACCGGCCGTCGCGCCGCCCGGTGCGAACACCTTGACGAGCAGCTTGTGCGCCTTGCCACCGCTCAGGTCCACCGTGGGGCCGACCTGGCCGTTCGCGCCCACCAGCGTGTCGCCGGCATCGATCTGGCCGTCGCCGTTGTTGTCCATGTACAGCGCGGTGGTCCAGCCTGCGGTCACGTCCGCAGCCGGCAGGACCGCCTTGATGTTGAACTGCGTGCCGCAGCTCTGCGCGCCGGTGATGGTGAGCGTGTGGGCGTAGATGACCGAGCCGCCGGGAGCGACCTGGCCTTCGTTGTTCGGCGTCAGCGTGGCACCGTAGGTGTCGGCCGCGATCACCTTCACCGCGTCGAGCTTGGTGTCGATCGCCACGGCGCCGGTGGAGGTCGGGCCGGTCGACTTCACCTGGAAGTAGATCAGCTGAGCGTCGACCGACGCCTGCGACGCGGGCGGCGTCACGCAGGCATCGACCGCCACTTGCGCACCGGCAGCCACGTTCACCGTCGTCATCCCGCTCGCCGAGCAGGCGGCACCGCCGGCCACGAACTTCACCGTCCAACCGCTGGGCAGGCTGCCCGGGAAGTTGTTGGTCTGGCTCGCCGCGAGGCTGAAGGCGTTGTCCTTGGTGTCGTTGTTCCTGATGAACAGGTTGAAGACGGCGGGGGTACCGGCCGGTGTCGTCGTCGTGGTCGTCGGGGTCGGGCTCGGGCCCGTGCCCACGTCGCCGTTGCCGGTGTTGCCGGAAGTGCCGTTACCGCTGGCGGTATTGGTCATGTCCACCAGCACGCCGATCAGGCTCGTCAGGATGTCGCGCGTGGCGTCGAACTTGGTGCTGTCCTTGGTCGAGGTACCGCGGATGATGGCCTCGAACGGTCCGCTCGGCAGCGGCGTGGGCGCCGACAGCGTGACCGCCAGCACGATCCTGACGTTCTGGCCGGGCCGGATCGGGCCGGTGTCGACGATGCCGTCGTTGTTGGTGTCGATCAGCGGCGCGGAACCACCGTCGGCGAAGAAGCGGAAGGTCGAACCCGCGGGGAACCGGCTGACGTCGGCCGTGAGATTCACCGTGTCGTCCGCGTTGCCGGTGTTGAACACCGTCTGCGGGAACTTCACCGTGGAGCCCGCGACGCCGGAGGCCAGGGTCGTCTGGTCGGCATCCGTCGTGAGCGGCGTACCTGCCGTGGCGTCCTTCGACGCGACCGGGCTCGCCGAGGCGTGCGTGGAGCCGAGCACGATGCCGTAGCTGCCCGACACCTCGAAGGGCGAGGGGTTGGTCGGCGTGGTCGGGTCGGTCGGCGGGTTGGTGGTCGTCTTGTCGTCCGGCACCTTGGTCGGAACGTACTCGGCCTTGTTGGTCGTGGTCGTTCCACCGACTTCGGCGGTGCTGTTGATCAACACCACGAAGCTCACGGTCTGCGTCACGTTCGGGGGCAGCGAGGCCACCAGGAAGCTCAGCCGCTGGCCGTCGGCCAGGAAGTCGATGCCGACCGGATCGCCGCCCGCGCCGTCACCCAGCGCGGTACCGGGCGCGCTGCTCCAGACCGCGGAACCCGGCACGTAGGTGAAGCCGCTCGGCAAGGTATCGGCCATGTAGAACTTGCCGGCCGCGCCACCCGTGTTGTTGAAACGCAGCGTGTAGGTGGTGTAGAGGCAGTTCGGATCGTTCGACGTCGCGCCGGCGATCGTTGCCGGGCAGGAGGCCGCCGAACGCGGACCGCTGGTCCTGGCCGCGGGCCAGACACCGCCGTTGGCGACCCAGCTGACCGCGGGAACGCTCAGGCTCTTGGAGGCGTTGAAGGCCGCGTCGGTGGTGAGCACCACGTTGTCGAGGTCGGCCACCTTCTGGTTCGCCAGCTCGTACAGGTCGAGCGTGGCGGGCACCGCGTTGATGGTCGCGGGCTGCGGCGACGTGAAGTTGGCCGCCGTCGCCGTGCTCGGGATCGAGTACGCCACGACGAACGGGAAGGTGCCGTTGCCGCCCGCGACCGTCTGCGCGGGCACCGTGCAGACGGCGCCCGGCGTGACCGAGCACAGTGCATTGGTGCTGTCGGGCACGCCGTCGGCGTTGGCATCGGCGAACACCTCGATCTTCGAGAAACCGTTCGGCGGTGCCGTGGTCGTGTCGATCGTGATGGTGAACTTGTCGGCGCCGTTGCCGGTGTTGGTCAGCACGTGGGGCGCATAGACGATCGCACCCGCGGCGCCGATCTTCTTGTTGATCACGTCCGTGGTGACCGTGGTCCGGCCGTCCAGGCTGAACGAGCCGACCTGCTGCACCGTCGTCTGCACGAGGTTCGAGGTCGCGAGCTGGCTGGCACCGTTCGGATCGAGGTAGGTGGCCGAAGCCTGGTTGCCGATGATGGTGTTGGCAGGCGGAGCCGCAGCGAGCGCATCGGAGCTTCCAAAAAGGAAGCTCATGGTCAGAGCTGCGGCGCCCGCCCAGAGCGCGCGCGGCACATGGCCGGCACGACGGGCTGACAAGGTAGGAATCACGGGGTTTCTCCTCTGTGGTTAAGGGTCTGAAAAAAGACGAACGCACCCCGGCCGGCGATTTCCACGAACGGAAACCGGCAAGAAAAACGGGCGGGGAAAGAAAGAGAACCGGCCCTCAGCGCGGCGCGAGGCCGGGGGCCGTCAACGGCGCGGGCTCAGCGTGCGGCGCGCGCGGCCTTCGCTGGCTCAGTTGCCACCGCGGAGGCAGCAGAAGCAACGGGTGCGGCGGGAGGCACCACCTCCTCGACCTTGGCGCGCGCCGTGACTGCGGTCACGCCCTTGGCGGGCAGTTGGCCCAGCTCCCAGCGCAGCGCGCGGTACTCGGCATAGGGAATCGGTTCCGCCTTGCCGTTCACCTGGCGCGTCAGCGGCTCGGCCGCGAAGACACCCTCCTTGGTCGCCGCCTTGACCAGCGTCGCGCCGGGCTTCGCGGTCTTGGGCAGGTACTCCAGCCCTTCGGGAATCGAGAGATTGGCCACCAGGCCGCTGACGCTGCGACCCGTGTGATTGGTGTAGGTCGCCGTGTATTCCAGGATGTCACCCGGCTTGACCGAGGCGGCCTCCACCAGCTGTTCCTTCCCCTGCGGGTCCTTGATGACCTTGGACTGCTTGAGCACCACGGCCACGCCCTTGTCCTGGGCCACCCCAGCCACCACGGGCGCGGCCTGCACGCCCTGCGCCGAGGCCAGGCCGCCTCCGCTCAGCGCGATGACCACGCCGAGCCCCAGGCTCAGCCGCACGGTCAGCCGGGCCACGGGTCCGACAAACGAATTCAAACGAAACGCACCATTGATAGACATGAACGACCTCAGCCTTCCGCAAGATTGAAAAACCAACCGGCGCTCGCAAGACGTCGCTGCAACATCTTCTCACGCCAGAAAAGAGAATGAACAATTATTCTCCATTCCATCGAGCATTCATCTCTGAGATCGGCCATTGAGTCGCCTATCCAACAAGAAACACGCAAAAAGCATTAACTTGTTCACGCACCAAGTTTGTGCTTTGTGGTTTTTTGAGAGCATTCACTCTCTTTTTTTTGAGACCAAGTGTGTCTCGGGTCAGCCGGGGGATCGACCGCATTGACCCGCGACTCGCCGCCGTGGCACAACGGCGGCCATGGCAGCAACGGCCGAACCCGGCGCCTATCCGGCGCACCTCGTCGAAGACTGGCGGCTTCGCGATGGCCGCGCGGTGCGCATCCGCCCGATCCATGCCGACGATCTCGCGATGCACACGGCCTTCGTCGCGGGCCTGTCGGACCGCACCGGCTACCACCGCCTGCTCTCGCCGCGCAAGCCGCAGCCCGACGAGCTCTGGCGCATGACCCACATCGACTACGCGCGCGAGCTCGCGCTGATCGCCACCACCGAGGTCGATGGCGCCGAGCAGCAGATGGGGGTGGTGCGCTACGTGCGCGGCGACACGCCCGAAACGGCCGAGGTGGCCGAGTTCGCGGTGGTGATCGCCGATGCCTGGCAGCGCCACGGCCTGGCCGAGAAATTGATGCGCGTGCTGATCGCGGCGGCGCGCGACGCGGGCGTGCGCCAGCTGGCCGACATCACGCTCTACGACAACCTCGCGATGATCGCGCTGGCGCGCAGGCTGGGCTTCAAGGTGCAGCGCGATGCGGGCAATCCGAACGTCAGCCGGCTGCGCCTCGCGCTCGACGCCCCGGCACCCTGAGCGCTGCGGGCCGCTACTGCCCGAGCAGCCCCAGCTTCGACACCACCTTGCCCAGCGGCTTGCGTTCGCCGACGAAGCCGACCGCCACGTAGCGCAGCGCCTCGGCCGGCACGCTCGCCACCGCCTCGCGGAAGGCCGCGTAGTTGGTGGTCTGCTGGCCCTGCACCGGGAAGTCGATCACGTCGCACTCGGTGTTGGCGAGCGCCTTCTGCCGCACGGCCGCGAGCTCGTCCTGCGAGGCGCCGAGCACCGCGATGCCGATCGGGATCAGGCCCGGATGCGCCTGCCCCGAGGCATCGACCAGCGGCGCGCCGACCAGGCCCGGGTGGCGCTGGCCGACGGTCAGCGCCACCACGGCCGCGGCATTGGCGGCCAGGCCGGGCGGCAGCGAAGCGTCGACGACGATGACGCAGCGCTCGGGCAGCGCGGCAGCGGCGGGAGAGGGATCGGTCTGGCTCATGAGGGGAGGATGAAGGAGGGAAGGAAATCGGGAAGCCGGCCGCGGCGGTGCGGTCAATGCCTAACTAAGTATGTAAAGACGGTCGCTCCGTACACCCCGGACCGCTGCGCGATCTCGGCCGGCGTGCCGCCCTCGAAGCCATTTCGGCGAAGACTTTCTTCGCGACGGCGAGCAGGCTTTCGACGTGCCGGTCGGCGGGTCCGCCGCGGGGCGCAAGGGTTCGACTGTCGAAATGGAGCATTATTTTGAGCTTCACTCAATCATACATCGCGAGCAAATGACGGTCATCTGAGCATACTGCAGAATCCAGGACGCCATTTATTGAGTACCGCTCAAAACAATCTCAGACCGTCGTCACCCCGCCCGGCACGCTCCATGCGTCGCCCTTCCCCACCCACCGGGCGCGCCCAAACCGCCCTCCAAAGCGCACCAAAGGGGCCAAGTAACCAAGTTAAACAAACTTAAAACTACTTCCTTATGATGCGAAACCTTTTTTCGCCGGAAGCAGAGAGACCCGTCCATGGTTCAGCTCGCGTTGCGTCGTCCGTACACCTTCATCGTCATGGCGATGCTGATCGTGCTGGCCACGCCCTTCGTCCTCTTGCGGATGGCCACCGACATCTTTCCGGAGATCAATATCCCGGTGGTGTCGGTCATCTGGAACTACACCGGCCTGCCGGCCCAGGAGATGGGCCAGCGCATCTCGGGCCAGGTGGAGCGCGGCCTGACCACCACCGTCAGCGACATCGAGCACATCGAATCGCAGTCGCTGGCGGGCGTGTCGATCATCAAGGTGTTCTTCCAGCCCACCGCCAACATCGAGATGGCGATCTCACAGGTGGTGGCCTCGATGCAGGCCCAGGTGCGGCAGCTGCCGCCGGGCATCACGCCGCCGCTGGTGATCAAGTACTCGGCCTCGAGCGTGCCCGTGATCCAGCTCGCGCTGTCGAGCCCCACGCGCTCTGAGAACTCCCTGTTCGACGCCACCGTGAACCAGCTGCGCCCGCAGCTCATCACGGTGCCCGGCGCGGCGATCCCCTTTCCCTACGGCGGCAAGAACCGGCTGATCTCGGTCGACCTCGACACCCAGGCGCTGCAGGCGCGCGGCCTGTCGCCGTCGGACGTGGTGAACGCGATCAATACGCAGAACCTGATCCTGCCCTCGGGCACCGCCAAGTTCGGCGCCACCGAGTACGGCGTGCGCATGAACGGCTCGCCCGATGCGATCGCGGGCCTCAACGACCTGCCGATCCGCACCGTGAACGGCGCCACCGTCTACGTGCGCGACGTGGCCTACGTGCGCGACGGCTTCTCGCCGCAGACCAACGTGGTGCGCCAGGACGGCGTGCGCGGCGTGCTGCTGTCGGTGCTCAAGAACGGCGGCGCTTCCACGCTGGACATCGTGGCCAATCTGCGCGCGATGCTGCCGGTGGCGGCGCAGACCATGCCGCAGGACATCAAGATCACGCCGCTGTTCGACCAGTCGGTGTTCGTGAAGGCGGCCGTCAAGGGCGTGGTGTTCGAAGCCATCCTGGCCGCCGCGCTCACCGCCGCGATGGTGCTGCTGTTCCTCGGCAACTGGCGCAGCACGCTGATCATCGGCCTGACCATCCCGCTGTCGATCCTGGCCTCGATCCTGGTGCTCTACGGCCTGGGAGAAACGCTCAACCTGATGACACTGGGCGGGCTCGCGCTCTCGGTCGGCATCCTGGTCGACCAGGCGATCGTGACCATCGAGAACATCGAGCGCCACCTGCACATGGGCACGCCGCTCAAGGAGGCGATCGAGGTCGGCGCCGGCGAGATCGGCAACGCGGCCTTCGTCTCCACGCTGTGCATCTGCATCGTGTTCGTGCCGATGTTCTTCCTCTCGGGCGTGGCGCGCTTCCTGTTCGTGCCGCTGGCCGAGGCCGTGGTGTTCGCGATGCTGGCCTCCTACCTGCTGTCGCGCACGCTGGTGCCCACGCTGGTGATGCTGCTGATGGGCGGCGTGCATGGCCAGCAGGCCGACGAGAACGCCAGGCCGAGCGCGCTGCAGCGCGTGTACCGCGCCTTCGACCGCCGCTTCGAGCGCGTGCGCCGCGCCTACACGCTGCTGCTGTCGGCCCTGCTGTCGCGCCGCGGCGGCTTCATCGCGGTGTTCCTCGGCTTCTGCCTGCTGTCCTGCCTGCTCTATCCGGCACTGGGCCGCGACTTCTTCCCGACCGTGGACGCCGGCCAGATCCGGCTGCACATGCGCGCGCCCACCGGCACCCGCATCGAGGAGACCGCGCGCCTCACCGACCAGGTGGAGGCCGCGATCCGCGAGCTGGTGCCGCCCGACCAGCTCGAGACCATCCTCGACAACCTCGGCGTGCCGAACAGCGGCATCAACCTGTCGTACAGCAATGCCGGCACCATCGGCACCTTCGACGCCGAGATCCTGATGTCGCTGAAGGACGGCCACCGGCCGACCGAGGAGTTCGTGACCACGCTGCGCGCCGAGCTGCCCAAGCGCTTCCCGGGCATCGAGTTCTTCTTCCAGCCGGCCGACATCGTCACGCAGATCCTCAACTTCGGCCTGCCGGCGGCTATCGACGTGCAGTTCAGCGGCAACGACATCGCGGGCAACGCGGCGCGCGCGGCCGAGCTCACCAAGGCGATCCGGCAGATCCCGGGCGCGGTCGACGCCCACGTGCACCAGCGCCTCGACGGGCCCTCGGTGGACCTGACGATGGACCGCTCGCGGCTGCAGCAGTACGGCCTGACCGCCTCCAATGTGGGGCAGAACGTGCTGATCGCGCTGTCGGGCAGCTCGCAGACGGCGCCGGCCTACTGGCTCAATCCGCAGAACGGCGTGGTCTACAGCATCGCGGTGCAGACGCCGCAGTACAACGTGGACTCACTCGACTCGCTGCTCAACATTCCGGTGGGCGCGGGCGGCGCGGCCGCGGCCGGCGGGGCGCAGCAGCTGCTGGGCAACCTGGTCGACGCGCGCGCGGCGCGCCAGCCGGCGATCCAGTCGCGCTACAACATCGCGCCGGTGATCGACGTCTACGTCAGCGTGCAGGGCACCGACCTCGCGAGCGTGGCGAGCAAGGTGCAGGCGCTGGTCGACGAGATGCGGCCCAAGCTCTCGCGCGGCAGCCGCGTCGACATCCGCGGCCAGGTGCAGACCATGCAGTCCTCGTTCATCGGCCTGGGCGTGGGCCTGGCGATGGCGATCGTGCTGGTCTACCTGCTGATCGTCGTGACCTTCCAGTCCTGGCTCGACGCCGCGATCATCATCACCGCCCTGCCCGCCGCGCTGGCCGGCATCGCCTGGATGCTGTTCATCACCGGCACCACGCTGAGCGTGCCGGCGCTCACGGGCGCGATCATGACCATGGGCGTGGCCACGGCCAACTCGATCCTGATGGTGTCCTTCGCGCGCGAGCGGCTGGCCGCGGGCATTCCGCCGCTGTCGGCTGCGCTCGAGGCCGGCGCCACCCGCATCCGCCCGGTGCTGATGACGGCGCTGGCGATGATCATCGGCATGATCCCGATGGCGCTGGGCCTGGGCGAAGGCGCCGAGCAGAACGCGCCGCTGGGCCGCGCCGTGATCGGCGGCCTGCTGTTCGCGACGGTGTCGACGCTGTTCTTCGTGCCCGCGGTCTATGCGGGCGTGCACAGCTGGCTCGCGCACCGGCGCGCCGCGCACGGCGGCGGCGCCCATCCGCCGGCCGGCGCCACCGCGCAGGAGCACTGAGCGATGCCCGCGCCATCCGACCGTCTCGAGACCATGTTCGACTTGTTGTACCTGCCGCGCACCCAGCCCTCCCACGGCCGCGCGGCCCGCCACGGAAACGGCCCCGCGCCGTATAGCGCATGACAGAGCAACGCCATTCGGCATTGGCCATCCACCCCATCGCCGCCGACGACGGCGACGGCCCCGAGCTGCTGCGGCGGCGCCAGATCGTGCGGCGCACCCGCTGGCTGGTGCTGATCGTGCTCGTGCTGCTGGCGCTCGGCGCGGCGCGCACGGTGTTCGTGCGCATCGCCAACGCGCGCGAGCTGCAGGCCAGCACGGTCGAGCACGCCAAGCAGTACGTGCAGACCGCGCTGCCGCGCACGCCCACCGCGGGCCAGAAGCTGGCGCTGCCGGGCACGCTGCAGGGCTACGTGCAGTCGCCGATCTCGGCGCGCGCCAGCGGCTACCTCAAGCGCTGGACCAAGGACATCGGCAGCCGCGTCGAGAAGGGCGAGCTGCTGGCCGAGATCGAGACGCCCGAGATCGACCAGCAGCTGTCGCAGGCCATCGCCGCGCGCAACCAGGCGGCCTCGGGCCTCGAGCTCGCGCAGAGCACGGCCGCGCGCTGGGAGAACCTGCGCAAGAAGGACGTGGTCTCGCAGCAGGACCTCGACGAGCGCCGCAGCGCCGTCGCGCAGGCCACCGCCAACGTGGCGGCCGCCGATGCCAACGTGCAGCGGCTCAGGCAGACCGAGGGCTTCAAGCGCGTGGTCGCGCCCTTCGCCGGCGTGATCACGCGGCGCAACGTCGACACCGGCGACCTGATCGATGCCGGCGCCGGTGGCGGCGCGGGCCGCGCGCTGTTCGTGCTGGCGCAGACCGATCCGCTGCGCGTGTACATCAACGTGCCGCAGGCCTATGCCCAGCTCGTGAAGGCCGGGCAGCCGGTGGTGGTGACGCAGGCCGAGCTGCGCGGCCAGAAGTTCAGCGGCCAGGTCGCGCGCACCGCGGGCGCCATCGACACCACGACGCGCATGATGCAGGTCGAGGTCTCGCTGCCCAACCGCGACGGCGCGCTGCTGCCGGGCGCCTACGTGCAGGTCGAGCTGCCGCTGGCCGCGAGCGGCACGCTCACGGTGCCGGCCAACGCGCTGCTGTTCCGTGCCGAGGGCACGCGGCTGGCGATCGTCGACGCACAGGGCCGCGTCGGCCTGCGCCCCGTGACCTTGGGCCGCAACTACGGCGAGAACGTCGAGGTGGTCGACGGGCTCGCGGGCACCGACCGCATGGTGCTCAATCCCTCCGACTCGCTGGCCGATGGCGACGTGGTCGCGGTGGCGCCCGATGCGCCGGCCGATGGCGCCAAGCCCGGCGTGGCACCGGCTGCAGCACCGGCGGCGGCCAAGAAGGAACCCGCGTGAGCATGCGCCGTCCCGCCTTCGCGGCGATCGCGCTCGCCGCCGTGATGCTGGCCGCGGGTTGCGCGGTCGGCCCCGACTACAAGGCGCCCGAAACCCCGCTGCCCGTGAGCTGGAAGCTCGAGGCGCCGTGGCGCGAAGGCACGCCCAACGACATCGCCGACAAGGGCCCGTGGTGGAAGCGCTACGGCGACGCGCAGCTCGATGCGCTGCAGGACCGCGCCGTGGCCGGCAGCCCCACGCTCGCCATCGCCGGCGCGCGGCTCGCGCAGGCGCGCGCCACGCTGGCCTCGAGCTCGGCCGCGCAGTATCCGCAGCTCGGCCTGGGCACGCGTGCCTCGCGGCTCAAGATCTCGGCCAACCGGCCGCTGACCAACTACAACACCGCCAATGCCTCGACGGTGCAGAACGACTTCGCGCTCTCGCTCAACGCCAGCTACGAGCTCGACCTCGCGGGCCGCGTGCAGCGCAGCGTGGAAGGCGCGAGCGCCTCGGCCGAGCAGTCGGCGGCCGACCTCGCCAACACGCGGCTGCTGCTGTCGGCCGACGTGGCGAGCAGCTATTTCAACCTGCGCTCCACCGACATCGAGCTCGATGTGCTGACGCGCTCGATCGCGCTGCAGCGGCGCGCGCTCGAGCTGGTGACGGCGCGGCACGACCTGGGCGCCGTCTCGGGCCTCGACGTGGCGCAGCAGCAGGCGCTGCTCGAGACCACGCTGACGCAGGTCGACGTGCTCAAGAAGCAGCGCGCGCAGTACGAGCATGCGCTCGCCACCCTGACCGGCACGCCCGCGCCCTCGTTCGCGCTGGCGACCGACCTGCGCGAGATCCGCCCGCCCGCGGTGCCGCTGGGCGTGCCCTCCGACGTGCTCGAGCGCCGGCCCGACGTGGCCTCGGCCGAACGCGCGATGGCCGCGGCCAATGCGCAGATCGGCGTGGCGACCGCGGCCTTCTATCCGAGCATCCTGATCGCGCCCACGGTCGGCGTCGACAGCCGGCTGATCGAATCGCTGTTCGATGCGCCGAGCCTGTTGTGGTCGGTCGGCGTGTCGGCCACGCAGGTGCTGTTCGACGGCGGCCGCGTGCGCGCGGGCGTGGACTTCGCGAAGGCCGGCTACGACGCCACCGTCGGCAACTACCGCCGCGTGGTGCTGACCGCGATGCAGGAGGTGCAGGACGGCATCGACGGCCTCGCGGCACTCGAACGCGCCACCGCCCAGGCGCAGTCGGCCGTGGCGGCCGCGCGGCGCGTGCTCGACATGGCCAACAGCCGCTACGAGGGCGGTGCCTCGACCTACCTCGACGTGATCACCGCGCAGCAGTCGCTGCTGACGGTGGAGCGCCAGGCCGCGCAGCTGCAGGGCCAGCGCCTGCTGACCTCGGTGTTCCTCGTGAAGGCGCTGGGCGGCGACTGGTGCGGCGACGGCAACGCGGACGCCGCGCTCGCATCTAGAACAGGCTGCCCTGCCCCGGCGCGCCAGGTGGCCGAAAAGCGCTGAGGTCGAGCGCGATGCGCTCGCGGTTGAAGCCGATGCGCGCGGTCGCCTTCTCGAAGCGCTGGCGCAGCAGGTCGGCCCACAGGCCGGTGCCCTTCATGCGCGTGGCGAAGTCGGCGTCGTAGTCCTTGCCGCCTCGCACGTCGTGGATGCGCGCCATGATGCGGTCCGCGCGCTGCGGGTAGTGCAGCGCCAGCCATTGCTTGAACAGCGGCGCCACCTCCCAGGGCAGCCGGATCATGGTGTAGAAGGCGCTGCGCGCGCCCGCCTCCCAGGCCGCCTCGAGCACCTGCTCCATGTCTTCCGTCACGAACGGAATCTGTGGCGCCACGCTCACGCCCACCGGCACGCCGGCCTCGGCCAGCGTGCGGATGGTGCGCAGCCGCCGGTGCGGCGCCGCGGCGCGCGGCTCGAGCTTGCGCGCGAGTTCGCCGTCGAGCGTGGTCACGGTCACGTACACCGCCGCCAGGCCGCGCGCGGCGGCCGGCGCGATCAGGTCGAGGTCGCGTTCGATCGCGCTGGACTTGGTCACCAGCCCGAAGGGGTGGTTGACCTCCGACAGCAGCTCGATCAGCGAGCGCGTGATGCGCAGCTCGCGCTCGATCGGCTGGTAGCAGTCGGTGGCCGTGCCGATCGCGATGTGGCTGGGCCGGTAGCTCTTGCGGCCCAGCTCGCGGCGCAGCACCTCGACCAGGTTGCGCTTGGCGATCAGCTTGGTCTCGAAGTCCAGCCCCGGCGACAGGTTGAGGTAGCTGTGCGTGGGCCGCGCGAAGCAGTAGATGCAGCCATGCTCGCAGCCGCGGTAGGGGTTGATCGAGCGGTCGAAGTAGATGTCGGGCGAGTCGTTCTCGTTCATCGCCGACTTCACGTCCTCGAAGCGCACCTCGGTGGCCAGCGGCTCGAGCTCGTCGGCCTCGGCGGCGTTCTCCTCGAGCGTGCCCCAGCCATCGTCGAAGGCATCGCGCTCGTCCTTCGAGAAGCGGTGCGCGAGCCGCGTGGCGGCGCCGCGGCCCTTGATGGCCTGGATGGGGATGTAGGCGGCGGGTGGCATGGCGCAACTCCTTCGCGGATCGGATCACTGTTTAAACATACAGTATTTCACCATTCCACCGGGCCACGGCGATTTTTCTATTTCTTTCTTGACAGAAATTTCGGAAGTCCTAGACTCCAGCGCATGGAACTCACCGACATCCAACGCAAGTTCGTCCTCCACTGGGGCGAGATGGGCTCCATGTGGGGCGTCAACCGCACCGTCTCGCAGATCCATGCGCTGCTGTTCGTGCACGGCAAGCCGATCCATGCCGAGGAGCTGTCCGACACGCTGGGCGTGGCGCGCTCCAACGTGAGCAACAGCCTGAAGGAACTGCAGGCCTGGAACCTGGTGCGCGTCACCCACATGCTGGGCGACCGGCGCGACTACTTCGAGACCAGCGTCGACGTCTGGGAGCTGTTCCGCACCGTGGTGCGCGAGCGCAAGGAACGCGAGTTCGATCCCACCATCCGCGTGCTGCGCGAGATCGTCGCGAGCCCCGATTTCCAGAAGGAATCGGCCGATGCGCAGGACCGCATCCGCTCCACCATGGACCTGATGGCCAAGCTCGCGACCTGGGCCGACGAGATGCTGCGGCTGTCGCCCGGCACGCTCGACAAGGTGCTGACGCTGGGCGCGAGCGTGCAGAAGTTCGTTCGCGGCGATGCGCCCGCGCCCGCCACCGGCAAGGACGATCCCGACGCCCACCATGCGAGCCTGCCGATGATCTGAGGTCGGCTCTTTTTTTGCCCATCAATTTCTCTTTTGACAGAAATATCGAGAACAAAGAACACCATGCCCCGTCCCACCGCCATCGCCTACCCGCTGACCGTCTACTACGACGCCACCTGCCGCCTGTGCAGCGCCGAAATGGGCGCGATGAAGGCGCGCGACGCGGCCGCGCGGCTCGTTCTGGTCGACTGCTCGCCGCCGGATTTCGATGCCGGCCCGGCGCCGCGCGAGGCCCTGATGACCGCGATCCACGTGGTCGATGCCGCCGGCCGCGTGCAGGTCGGCGTGCCCGCCATCCGCGCCTGCCGCGAGGCGGTCGGCCTGCCCAACGGGGGACCCCTGCTCGACCTGCCGCTGGTCGCGCCGCTGGCCGATCGCGCCTATGCCGCGCTGGCGCGCAACCGCCAGCGCCTGCCCGGCTGGCTCGTGACCCTGCTCGCCGGCCCGGCCGCGAAGGCCTCGCGCACCTGCGCCGACGGCCAGTGCCGGCTCTGACACCCGCACCGCCTTCCCCACGAGGAGTTCATCGCATGCCCAGCGTCTTCCAGCCCGATTTCCGCCTGCCGCACACCGCCGATGCCTCGGCCCCGGTCAGCCGTGCCGACACGCAGGACTACTTCACCGAGGTCGCCACCGACTACGGCGCCTGGAGCCCCAGCTACAACATGCACTTCGGCTACTGGCGCGCGGGCCTGAATCCGCTGCGCCGCGAAGGCATGCTGGTCGAGATGAACCGCGAGGTCGGCCGCGCGCTGCGGCTCGGCGAGCGCCCCACGGCCGACGGCCGCCACTGCGTGCTCGACCTGGGCTGCGGCGCCGGCGCCACCGCGCGCACGCTGGTGGGCGACGACCGCCGTCTCTATGCCGTGACCGTCACCAACGTGCCGGTGCAGAACCGCATCGCCGCGCGCCTCGACGCGCAGGCCGGCGTGGCCGACCGCATGGCGCACCTCGAGGCCGACTACACGCGCACCGGCCTGCCGGCCGCGCAGGCCGACGGCGCCTGGGCGCTCGAGAGCGCCTGCTACGCCGAGGGCACCGCCAAGGCCGACTTCGTGCGCGAGGCCGCGCGCCTGCTCAAGCCCGGCGCGCGGCTGGTGGTGGTCGACGGCTTCCTGCTGCGCCGCGAGCCCGGCCGCCTCGCGCGCTGGCTGCACCGCCTGTGGGCCGACAGCTGGGCCGTGCCGACGCTCGCCGTGCGCGCGGACTTCGTGGCCGCGCTGCGCGAACACGGCTTCGAGGACATCGACCTGCGCTCGCTGCGCTGGCGCGTCGCGCCGAGCGCGCTGCACATCCCCGCGCTCGCCACCCGCTTCACGCTGGCCGAACTCTGGAAGGCGCGCGGACGCCTGAGCCCGTGGCGCCGCAAGCACATCGTGGCCAGCTACTGCGCGCTCGCGCTGGGCCTGTTCTGGCGCGACTTCGACTACTGCATGGTCAGCGCCACGCGGCGCGCCGACTGAACACACGAACAAACGCACCGAGGAGAAGAGGACTTCCATGCACACCGATCCCGAAGACAGCCGGCTCGTCGAGCTGGCGCCCATCGAACCGGCCGCGAGCGACGAGCCGCCGGCGAGGAAGCCCGTGCACGGCATGCCCTTCGGCTGGTTCTGGCCGATGGGGATCGGCGCCGCGATGGCGCTGGTGCTGCGCCTGATCTTCAGCGGCGGCCCCGGCCAGCTCTACTCGGCCATGCTGGGCTCCTTCGTCTACCTGACGCCAGCGCTGTGCGGCGCGGTCACGGTCTACATGGCCGAGCGCATCGAGCGGCGCAGCTGGGGCTACTACCTCTGGGCGCCCTGGGTGGCGGCCGCGCTGTTCGTCGGCGGCACGCTGGCGGTGTTCATCGAGGGCCTGATCTGCGCCGCCTTCATCGTGCCGCTGTTCGCGGTGATGGGCAGCATCGGCGGACTGGCCATGGGCATCGTGTGCCGCATCACCCACTGGCCGAAGCAGACCCTCTACGGCTTCGCGCTGCTGCCGCTGGTGCTCGGTGCCATCGAGCCGAACCTGCCCAACCCCGACCGGTTCTCGAACACCTCGCGCACGCTCTTCATCGCCGCGCCGGCCGAACGCGTGTGGCACGAGCTCAACGCCGCGCGCGACATCCGCCCCGCCGAGGTCGACGGCGCCTGGGCCTACCAGGTCGGCGTGCCGATGCCGGTGTCGGGCGTCACGGTCGACACGCCCGAGGGCCGCGTGCGCCAGGTGCAGTGGCAGAAGAACGTGCACTTCGAGGAGGTCATCACCGACTGGCAGCCCAACCGCCGGCTGCAATGGCGCTTCCGTTTCTCGCCCGACTCCTTTCCCGCCGGCGCGCTCGACGACCACGTGATGATCGGCGGCCAGTACTTCGACCTGCGCGACGCCACCTACACGCTGACCCCGCGCGACGGCGGCACCGAGCTGCGCGTCGAGGTCTCGTGGCGGCTGAGCACCAGCTTCAACTGGTACGCCGACCGCGTCATGCACCTGCTGCTGGACGACGCGTCCGAGAACATCCTGCGTTTCTACAAGGCCCGCAGCGAAGGCACGGCCACGGCAGGCGCCATGATCCGTCCATGAACAAGGACACCCGCCCGGTCTTCCAGCAAGCGCTCGGCCCCGCCTGGGACCGGCTGGGCGACGCGATCCGCCGCCACTACACGATGGCCCCGCATTCGAACGACCACGTCTGCGTGCGCGGCACCATGCACGAGGTCCACCATGCGCCCTGGGCCGCGCTGCTGATGCCCTTCGGCCGGCTGTTCGGCGCCCTCGTGCCCTACACCGGGCGCGAGGTGCCGATCGAGGTCCACTACCGCTGCCGGCCCGACGACCCGCACCTCTACTGGGACCGCATCTTCCGTTTCGCGGGCCGCGCGCCCTTCCACTTCCGCTCGCACATGGAGCACGACGCGGCCGACGGCGCGCTGGTGATCGAGTACGTGCGCTTCGGTATCGGCATGCGCCTGGCGGTGAGCGCCGAGGACGGTGCGCTGGTGTTCCGCGACCGCGGCTACATCTGGCGCGTGGCCGGCCTGCGCATCCCGCTGCCGCTGGGCCTGCTGATGGGCACGGCCTATGTCGAGGAGCGGCCCGACCCGCGCGACCCCGACGCCTTCAGCATGCGGATGCTGCTGCGCCACCGCTGGTTCGGCGACGTGTTCCGCTACAGCGGCAGCTTCCGCCTGCCCGACGACCTTCCCGGCCCCAGGTGATCCGCGCCGGCGCCACAATCGCCCCACCATGCCGCGCCGCCCCGAGAACCTCTACCCGCAGTACCACGCCCACGTCTATTTCGGCCCCGCCACCGTGGCCCAGGCCCGCGCGCTGTGCGAGCAGGCGGGCCGCGAGCTGATGGTGGTGGTGGGCCGGGTGCACGAGCGCCCGGTCGGCCCGCATCCGCACTGGAGCTGCCAGCTCGCCTTCGACGCGGCCGAGTTCGACGCGGTCATCGGCTGGCTCGACAGCCACCGCGACGGCCTCGACGTGTTCGTGCACGGCGTGACCGGCAACGACCTCGCCGACCACACCGACCACGCGATGTGGCTGGGCAACGAGAGCGCGCTCGACCTAAGGATGTTCCGGCACTGACCGGGACGGCGCGTCCTCCGCCGCGCCGTGCACCTTGAAGAAGCGCGCCCCCTCCACCTTCTGCCCGATCGCCTGCTCGTAGGCCGCGCGCACCGCCTCGGGCTGCCCGGCCTGGCCGAAGAAATCCTTGAGATAGGGGCCGAGCAACGGATGCGCCGCGAGCTCCCGGCGCGGCAGGCCCTTGGCCATCTCCTCGCGACAGGCCGAGGGCAGGAACACGTCGCGGTTCTTCTGCGGATCGCGGATCAGCCCCTTGGGCTCGTGCGCCGGGTCGGCCTGCATCGCCTCCAGTTCCTCGAAGAAGCGGCGCCGCATCATCACGATGCCCTTGTCGCTCTGGCCGAGCTTCTCGCGCGTGCGGTCGGTGACGGCACCCTGCCCCACCCACACGGCGAAATCCTGGTTGGCGACGTGGCTGGTGATCCAGCGGCCCGTGACCGGATCCCGGGTGGGCCCGTACCACGACGGAATGCGTTCCTGCACATAGGGCTCCTGCTCGGTCGGCACGCGGCTCAACACCCACAGCACGCTCAGCGTGTGGTGGTCGTCGATCGGCACGCGCCATTCGAAGTGATGGCCGAGGAAGAAGCCGTTGGGCCACAGCGTGACGCGCCCCGCGGTCCACATCGGGTTGTCCTCGCGCTCGCCGCCGCGCAGCCGCCGGTAGACGAAGCCGTGCTCGAACTCCTCGAACGCGAGCTTCAGGTGCGTGGGCACGTACGGACCTTCCTCGCCCTGCAGCCGCGTGGTCCAGTTGTTGTGCGTCCACTCGAAGTGCACCGGGTCGATCGAGTTCTCCTGGCACTGGAACCAGTTGCACGGGATCTCGGCGAACACCGCCTGCGCGAAGCCGTTGGCGCAGTTGAACAGCTCCCAGTCGGGCAGCAGCGGCGCGGGCTGCGGCCCCATGTAGGCCCACAGCAGGCCGGCCTTCTCCTGCACCGGGTAGGCCTTGATCCGCGTGCTGCGGCGCATGCGCGCGCCCGGGTCCAGCGTCTCCTCGAAGGGCTGGTGCACGCACTGCCCGCCCGCGTCGTACTGCCAGCCGTGGTAGCTGCAGCGCAGCCCGCACTGCTCGACGTAGCCGTAGGCCATGTCGGCATTGCGGTGCGGGCAGCGCCGGTCGACCAGCCCGTAGCGGCCGCCGAGGTCCTTGTAGAGCACCAGGTCCTCGCCGAGGATGCGCAGCGGCTTGACCGCCTGCGCATCGAACTCGCTCGCACCGGCGACCGGGTGCCAGTAGCGGCGCAGGTAGTCGCCCATCGGCGTGCCGGGGCCCACTTCGGTCAGCAGGCGGTTCTTCTCTTCGCTCAGCATCGTCGTCTCCTGGTTCCTGGTCAATCCGCACGGATGCCGAACTCGCGCACGAGCCGGCCGAAGCGCTGGTCGTCCTGCGCGATCTGCCGCGCCAGCACGGCGGGCGCGCCGCCCACCGGCTCGATGCCCAGCGTGGCCATGCGCGCCTGCACCTCGGGCATGCGGAGGATCTCGTTGAAGTGCGCGTTGAGCGCCTGCACGATCGCCTCGGGCATCGCCCGCGGCCCGAGCAGGCCCATCCAGGCGTTCAGGTCCACGTCGCGCCAGCCGAGCTCGTACAGCGTGGGCACCGTGGGCAGCAGGGCCGCGCGCTGGCGCTGCGCCACAGCGAGCGGCAGCAGCTTGCCGGCCGCGATGTGGCTGGCCACGGCACCGGGCGTGATCCAGCCCACGCTCACATGGCCGCCCAGGGCATCGTTGACCACCGGCGCCACGCCGCGATAGGGCGCATGCACGAGCGCGATGCCGGCGTCGCGGTTGAACAGCTCGCCCGCGATGTGCATCGGCGAGCCCGCGCCCGGCGTGCCGTAGGTCAGCGCGCGCCCGGCCTTCGCGGCGGCCACGAGCTGGGTCGCGCTCTGCAGGCCGGTCGAGGGCGCCGTCACCAGCAGCAGCGGGATGTCGCCGGTCTTCACGATCGGCGTGAAGTCCCTGACCACGTCGTGCGCCACGCCGGGCCCGGCCTTGAGCACGTGCTGCGCGATCGGGAAGGTGCTGGGCGTGAACAGCAGCGTGTAGCCGTCGGCCGGCGCCTTCGCCACCCAGGCGTTGCCGATCATGCCGCTCGCGCCGGGCCGGTTGTCGATCAGCACCGGCTGACCGACGCGCTGCGACAGCTTCTCGGCATAGGTGCGCGCGATGGCGTCGGTGTCGCCGCCGGCCGGGTAGGCCACGACGATGGTGATCGGCCGCGCGGGCCAGGTCTCGGCGGTGGCGGTGGCGGCGAACGCGCTCAGCGCCGAGAACAGCGTCGCGGCCGCCATCGTCCGGCGCCGGAGTGGATTCATCATGGGCTTTCCTTTCTTGCCTGTGCGTGGAGCCACGGGATCGGGGCCAGTGCAATGTAGGAAGCCGGGCGCGGGGCCAGAAGATATAGTTTCACTGAGTGAACCACTTCGGAGGCCGCGGCATGTCGGACACCCAGGGCGCGCAGGGCGTGAAATCCATCGACGCGCTGCGCCGCGGGCTCGAGGTGATGCTCGCGATCCAGCGCTCCTCGGCCGCCACGCTGTCGGAACTCAGCCGCCAGACCGGGCTGTCGAAGGCCACGCTGCTGCGCATCCTCAAGACGCTGCAGCAGGCCGGCTGGGTGGAGCGCAACGAACTCGAGAAGCGCTACGTGCCGACCTCCGCCGCCGGCGCCCCGGGTCCGCTCGTCGAGTGGCGCGCGCGGCTGTCGGCGCTGGCGGCGCAACCGCGCGCCACGCTGCAGCGCAAGGTGCCCTGGCCCACCGACCTCGGCGTGCGCGACGGCAGCGCGATGCTGATCCTCGACGCGCACCGCCCGATCAACGGGCTGGCCGTGAACTACCGGGTGCTGGGCTTTCGCCCGCCGATGCTGATGTCATCGCTCGGGCGCTGCTACCTTGCCTTCTGCCCCGAGGACGAACGGCGCCAGCTCCTCGCGGCGCTCGCGCGTTCGCCGCACCAGGTCGACCGCGACGCGCGGCGGCCCGAGAACGTGCGCCGCATGGTGGCGAACGCGCGCGCCCAGGGCTACGTGTCGCGCGACCCCACCGCCACCAGCATGGATTCGCCCGACCGCTTCGGCGCCATCTCGGTGCCGGTACGACTCGACGAGCGCGTGGTTGGCTGCATCAGCTGCGCCTGGCTGCCCTCGGTGCGCAGCGAGCGCGAGATGGTGGCGCAGCACCTGGCCGACCTGCAGGCGGCCGCGCAGGGCATCGAGCGCAAGCTGCGGCAGGCCGGCTTCGAGCCGGCGCCGCCCCCGGGCTGAATCAGAACTCCGCGTCGAGCTCGTCGATCTCGTCGGGCTCCTGCTTCGCCGCCGCCACCCATTCCTTCATCGCGGGCAGTTCCATCACGCGCTTGCAGTAGGCCGTGCAGGCGCTGTCGAGCGCCACGTCATAGCTCAGGAAGCGCGTGACCACGGGCGCGTACATCGCGTCGGCGATGCCCGGCTGCTCGCCGAAGAGGTAGGGGCCGCCGTAGGCCTTGAGGCATTCGCGCCAGATCGCCACGATGCGGTCGATGTCGGCCTGCGCGCGCGACCACACCTTGAAGTTCTTGAAACGGGCCTTGATGTTCATCGGCAGCGCGCCGCGCATGGCCGCGAAGCCCGAATGCATCTCGCCGCAGATCGCGCGGCAGTGGGCGCGGGCCGCCACGTCGGCGGGCAGCAGGCCGGCCTTGGGCTTGATCTCGTTGAGGTACTCGCCGATCGCCAGCGTGTCCCACACCTTGACCGAGCCATGCTGCAGCGAGGGCACCAGCATCGAGGACGACAGCAGCAGCATCTCGGCCTTCATGGCCGGGTCGTCGGGCGGGATGATCTTCTCGCTGAAGTCCAGGCCCGCCAGCCTGCACATCAGCCAGCCGCGCAGCGACCACGCGCCGTAGTTCTTGCTGCTGATGGTGAGAACGGGTTTGGCCATCGGGTGTGCTCCTTGGTGCCGGCAAGCGCCGCCGGTGGCCTGCGACGTGCAAGCCCTGTGCCACCCGTTCCATCCCGGTGCGCCCGGCCTTGGCCCGCAACTTGCCTCTGCCACTGCAACGCACCACAACCATGCTCTACCGCGTCTACCAGAACCAGGCCGACCTGCTCTCCCCGCTGCGGCTCGCCTCCCAGTACATGGCGCGCGCGCTCTGGCAGGACGGCAGCGAGCGCACCATGCAGCGGCGGCTGGCGGCGCAGTGCGAGGTGTTCTCGCGCATGCGGCTCACCCACAGCCGGCCGCCCTACGGCATCGCCAGCGTGCCGGTCGACGGCGACGAGGTCGCGGTGCACGAGGAGGTGGCGCTGAGCGCGCCCTTCGGCACCCTGCTGCATTTCAGGAAGGACGGCGACCATCCCACGCACCCGCCCGTGCTGCTGGTTGCACCGTTGTCGGGCCATTTCGCCACCTTGCTGCGCGAAACCGTGCGCACCCTGCTGCGCGACCACGACGTCTACCTGACCGACTGGCACAACGCGCGCGACGTGCCGCTGTGGCAAGGCCGCTTCGGCCTCGACGACTACACGCTGCAACTCATGGCCTTCCTCGAGGCCGTCGGCCCCGGCGTCCACATGGTGGCGGTGTGCCAGCCCTGCGTGGCCGCGCTGGCCGCCACCGCGCTCATGGCCGAGGACGACAACCCCGCCACCCCGCGCAGCCTCACGCTGATGGCCGGGCCGGTCGACTGCCGCATCAACCCGACCGCGGTGAACCGCCTCGCCACCGACCGGCCCATCGACTGGTTCCGCCGCAACCTCATCAGCCACGTGCCGTGGCCGCATGCGGGCGCGATGCGGCGCGTGTACCCGGGCTTCCTGCAGCTCGCGGCCTTCATGAGCATGAACCCCGAGCGCCACAAGAAGCAGTTCGAGGACATGTACCGCCACCTGGTCGAGGGCGAGCTCGAGAAGGCGCACACCATCGGCAACTTCTACGACGAGTACCTGGCGGTCAACGACCTGCCCGCGGAGTTCTACCTCGAGACCGTGGAGCGCGTGTTCCAGACCTACGACCTGCCGCGCGGCCAGCTCACCGTGGGCGAGCGCACCGTGAACCCGGCCGCGATCCGCCGCACCGCGCTGCTCACGGTCGAGGGCGAGCGCGACGACATCTGCGCGGTGGGCCAGACAGTGGCCGCACAAGACCTCTGCACCGGCGTGCGGCCCTACCTCAAGGCCCACCACCTGCAGGCCGGCGTGGGGCACTACGGCGTGTTCAGCGGCAGCAAGTGGAACGCCCAGATCTATCCGCGCGTGCGCGAAACCATCCACGCAGCGGCCGAGCTGCACTGAGCTACGGCTGCGGCAGCGCGGCCTCCACCGCGGCCGGCTGCGCCGGTCGCCCTCCCGCCTCCAGGTATTTCCAGTACGCCACGTACCCCGAGAGGTAGTGCTCCACGTCGTCGATGCGCACGCGGAAGCTGTGGTGGCGGATGAAGAAGCTGCCCACGATGCGCTGCGGATTGCGGAAGAACATCGCGAGCTCGGGCCAGAAGTGCCCGCTCAGCAGGTAGCGCGCGCGCTGCTCGAGCGCGCGGTAGAACTTCTCGATGTCGAAGCCCTCGAGCAGGTGCGCATGCGCGGGGTCGGCCTGCAGCCGCGTCACCATCTTCTGCGCCGCCATCATCAGCTCGAGCAGGGTCGGGAAGGTGGTGATGCGGTTGAGCACGAACTCGAGGTGGTCGCGCACGTTGTCCAGGCCGAAGCGGAAATAACGCTCTTCCGGCCGGTACAGCGTGAGCTCGTTGACGCAGTAGCTGAGCCAGTGGTCGTGCGCCTCCCAGTGGCGCGCCTCGATGAAGTGCGCGAAGGCCTTCTCCACCGCGCGCAGCCAGCGCTCGTCGCGCGTCAGGCCGTACAGCCGCATCAGTCCGAAGGCGGCCTCGCCGTCGTAGTAGATGATCCGGTTCTCCTCCTTCACGCGCAGGTCCGGATGGTGGAGCACGTGCACGAAGCGGCCGCTGGCCGGGTCCTGCATGTGCAGGATGCCGAGCGCGAGCTGCTCCATCAGCGGCAGGTACTTCCGATCGCCCGTGAGCTCGGTGTACTTGACCATCGCGAGCAGGCACACGGCATTGCCGCCGAGCTTGATCTCGTCCTCGATATCGACCAGGAACGCGGCCTGCGCCCCATCGGGCAAGGTGGCGGGCCGGATCAGCTCGCCGGTCAGGTGGCCCAGCGCGCGGTCGATCGCCGCCTTGTGCTCGGGCTTGCGCGTCAGCTCCCAGCCCTCGATCAGCGCATAGGTCGAGCTCGCGTGGCGCAGCGCGTTGTAGGTGGGAATGGTGCGGTCGAAGCAGGGAAACCAGCCGTAGTGGTAGGCGCCCGAGCTCTTGACCTGGCGCGCGAGGTAGGCGGTGCTGGTCTCGACGATCCGGCGCACGCGCGCCGCGTCCCAGGCCGGCAGCCGGCGGTAGCCGCGGCCCACGCCCTCGTGCTCGATGCGGTGCGCCTCCTTGCCGTCGGTGAACACGGCGCGCGTGTCGAACACCCACACCGGCTGCTGCGGATCGGTGGGCCAGCTCAGCTCGCGCCCGTAGCGGTGCTGGCCGAACAGCCGGAGGTTCGCCGCGTTGGGCGTGGCCTCGTCGAACTTGCCGTCGTAGAGCACGGCATGGGCACCGATGTCCTGCTCGAGCATGGCCACCGACAGGTCGGCGTCGAAGGCGATGCCGCTGCGGAAGTAGTTGCGCTTGGTGGCCAGCAAGGCCTGCTGCAGCCCCTTCCAGTGCATCGCCTGCACCGTGTGGACCACGTCCGCGCGCAGCCAGATCGGCGCCGTGCTCTGCTTGCGCAGCCAGGTCTGCAGCAGTTGCGCGCCGCGGCGCCACACCTCGTCGAAGTTCCTGCCGCGCACCGTCACCACGTGCGCGCGCTCCTTGCCGTTGCAGGCCGACAGGAACAGCACGCCCGCGCCGGCGTCGTCGCCGCCAGCGCGAGCGCCCATGCATTCGTCCCACGCAATGGCCGACGCGGGCTTGGCCGAGGCCAGCAGTTCACCGAGGCTCATGGAATTCGAGGAGAGAGATCATTGGATGCGAGGATATGCGAGGTGTCCCGCGACTGACAGCGATGGACCGCGTGCGGTGCCGTTGCGCGCCTCACGGCAAGGCCGCCTGCAGTGCGAGGAAGTCCTCCAGCTCTCCGGAGCGGGGCACGCCCGACACCCTGGCCTGGTCGCGTACCACCTGGAGCACCTGCCTGAAGATTTCGCCGTCGTTCACGGACGAGCGCTGGTCGTCCTCGCGCCAGCCGAAGACGCGCCAGCCGTTGCGCGCGGCGATCCGGTGGTCGAGCGGGCCCAGCGCCTCGAGCAGCGCCTTGACGAAGGCAGCGCCGTGCAACCGGCCGTCATGGACCACCGGGCTGCCGTCCACGTAGGTGGCGCGGGCCAGGTCCGGCGGAAGATCGATCCGACCGGCCGGATCGAGGATGGCCGCGATCCGGTTCCACATTCCGCTGGTCGCGTAGGTCTGCGAGAACACCTGCTCCCGCAGCGCCTGCGGCGTGGCGGGCAGTTGCCGCTGCGGCGCCTCCCCCGCGCGCAATGCATGCTCGGCCCAGCGCGCGGTTCCTTCGAGGAACCAGCGCGGCTTGAACATGGTGTAGGCGTACTGGTACTGATGGAAGAGTTCGTGGATCGGCGTCACGTTCTGGTTCGAATGGCTGTTCAGCAGGTCGATGCGCGTTGCGCAACGGCCCGCCGGCCCGTCGCCGTCCAGGCGGTAGTTCATCGGTTCGTCGTAGGAGAGCCCGTTGCCCTTCTCCATCTTCAGCAGGAACACGTCGATCGAGGCTGCGCGCGCATAGCGCGGCTGGCGCAGCGGATGGGTCAGCCCCATCACCTCGGTGAACAGTCGCCGCCCCACGACCAGCTGCGTTGCCACGTCCTCCACCTTGTCGGGGACGCCATTGCCGTCGAGGTCGCGGGTGTCCGGCAGGGCATGCGGGCCTTCCAGCGCGTAGAAGATGCGGAACTCCTCGCGCACGTGGCTGCGGCTCAGCCCGGAAAGCACCGCATTGCGCCCTTCGCGGCAATCGGCGCTCGCGGCTTCTTGCGCAGCGGCGGGCAGGAGGATGCAGGCGGCGATGCATGCCAGCCATCGCGCCCGCGAACGCGCGCTCACGCGATGTGCACGGCCGTCGACGGGCCGGTTTCGATGGTCCGCGCCGGGCTTCGGGGCGGGCCCGTCAACAGCCCCACGACCCGAGCCAGGCCAGTGCCGTTGGAACTCTTCACGAGCACCACGTCCTCGTCGCGCAGCCACGCCCCCACCTCGGGCAGCAGCGCCCCGATGTCCGGATACCAGTCGCCCTTCATGTCCGTCCGCAGGCGTTCCCACAATGCTCGCATCTGCGGGCCGCACAGCAGTACCCGGTCCGGGCGCAGGTCGCGGATATCGTTCTCGAGCGCGAGATGCAAGCCCTGGGCAGCGCCCCCCAGCTCCAGCATGTCGCCCAGCACCAGCACGCGCGATGCCGGCGGTACCGTGTCGCCCGCATCGCGCAGCATCTGCAGCGCCGCCCGCATCGACGCCGGGTTGGCGTTGTAGGACTCGTCCCAGACCTGCACCCGCTTGCCCGCATGGAGCACATCGTGGCGTCGTCCGCGTCCGCGCAGCGGTTCGAAGCTCGCGAACCGCGCCGCCGCGGGCGCCACCGGCAGCCCGAGCGCCGCCACGGCCGCCAGCACGGCGGTGGCATTCATCGCCATGTGGCGTCCCGCCGCACCCAGCGCGAAGGCATGGCGGGTGCCCTCTATCTCGGCACGCACCATCGCGCCCTCGACACCGAGCAGGCGCGCGTCGCAACCTGGATGGCTGCCGAAACGCACCACCCGCAGGCCCGCGGCCGATGCCGCCGCTTCGAAAATCCCGCACTCCGGCATGTCGGCATTGATGACCGCGATGCCGCCCGGTGCCATGCCGCCATAGACCTGCGCCTTCTGCTTCGCGATGGTTTCCGTGCTGCCGAAGCGGCCGATGTGGGCCGGCGCGATGGCGGTCACGATGGCCACGTGCGCCTGCATCAGCCGGCTGCTGACGTCCATGCGCGCGACCGCCACTTCCTGCACCCAGAAGGCGGCGCTGCGGCTCATCGACGCGAAGTTCCAGCCGATGCCATGGGGCGAATTGGCGGTGGTGCGGCTGCGGTCGCTCTCGCCCGCGCTGGCCAGCGCATGCGCGGCCATGGCGACGGTCGAGGTCTTGCCCACACTCCCCGTCACGGCAACCACCGTGCCGGCGAAGCGGCGACGCGCATCGCCGGCGAGGCTGGCGATGGCTTCGCGTGGATCCGCCACCGCCAGCACTGGCAGGCCGGCCCGCGCATAGGCCGGCGCCATGTCCATCCGGGCGACGATGCCTGACGCGCGCTCGAGCATGCGCGCCATCGCGGCGTGCGTCAGCCCGTCGCCGCCCGCGGCTGCGAGCATGAGCTGCCCGGTCCTGAACTGGCTCGGCTCCACGCAGATACCGAAACCGCGCCAGGCGTCGCTCGCTGGCGGGATCACCCATTGACCACCCGCCGCATGGGCGAACTCGGCGGCCGACCAGCCGGATGCGCCGCCAGGAGCGGCGCTGACCGGTGGCGGCATCTCTTGCATCTGCGTCATCACGCCGCCATCGGTTGCCGGAGAGGCTGTGGATTGGCGGAGAAGGCACCGAGTTCGACCGGGCTGGCCTGCTCGTCCGCGGGCAGCCACGGCTGCGCGAGCGCCCTGAACGGAGGCGTGATGCCCAATCCCATCAGCAGGTGAACCCGATTTGACGGCTCGTTGCTGCGGTTGACGGCGCGATGGCTCAGGTCCACCCGCACCAGCCAGGCCGACCCGTCGGCCGGCAGGTGCACGCTCTCGATGCGCCCGTCGGCACGCTGCCATTCGAAAAAGCAGTTGGGGTTGGTGATGATCGGAATGTGCAGTCGCCAGGTTTCCTTGTTGGCGTCGGTGTGCAGCGGCATCTCCACGCCCTCGCTCTCGAGCTGCATGATGCGAGCCCGGTAGGGCTTCAGGCCGGAATTGAGCAACGCGTCCATCGTTCGGCCCAGGTAGCCGGAGCAGGCGTCGGTCGGTGTGACGCCGCGCACGCTCGGGCCACCGGAGATGCGACGGATCCCATCCTCTATCGTGCCGTCGCGGCTGGTCACGGCCCAGCCGATGTAGTCCACGCGGTTGTCTCGGTAGGGTATCGACGGCAACGTCTTCACGTGGTCCAGGAAATGCGCGCGCAGCGCGTCGATGTCGATCTTGAAGTTCGCCAGCCGGGCGAACATGACGTCCTTGGATTGGTTCACGGCTCTCTCTCCTCGGTTCCTCTGGATGAATGGCCATCGCGGACGATGGCGCCGGCCCGCGCGCGCGGGCGATGCGCAATGGCTGCGCAGGCGCTGCACGCCGAAGCGGCAGCGCGATCCGGGCACGGGGCCGGACCTAGGCGAGGAAGGCGGAAATCCGTGGCGGCCGCTTGGGCGGCGCGAGGAAGGTCGAGGAGGAGAAGGAGGCGAAGGAGCGCGGCAGCACGCCGGGCAGCACGATCAGTTCGAGCGCGTAGCCGTCGAACGCGACCTCGATGCCGTGGCCGATGTCCGTGTCGTCGGTGGACACCGAGGCGGACACGGAGGTGCCCGCGCCGCGCGGAAAGTCATCGCTGGAGGCCGAGGCATCCGACCACAGCGTCTGCGCGACGAGGTCGTGATGCAGGCCGGCTTCGACGAGGATCTGCGCGAACACCACCACGGCCTGACAGCACAGAAGGACCGCGAGGACGAGCGCGATGAGCGGGCGAGACATGACCGCGAAATCTTAGCGGCAGATACCCTGTCTAAGAAACAATTCGTTGACCTTTACGCAGGTATTCGGCGCACTGAGAACTACGGTTTACGGTGGGTTCTCGCGCCCTTGGCGACCCGCCGCACCGGCCGTTCGCCGGCCTGCGGCAGGCGCTCGCGCAGGAAGTCGATCAGCGCCTGCGCCGCCACGTTGCGCATCGGCCCCGGCAGGTAGGCCAGCACCACGCGGCGCTCGATGCGCGGCTTCGACAGCGCCAGCACCACCAGTTCGGGATCGCGCAGCGAGGCCGTGTACAGGCGCGGCATCAGCCCCAGCGCCTGCCCGCCGCGCACCAGCGCATAGAGGGTTTCGGAATAGCTCACGCGCAAGGGCTCGAGCCCCTGCGCGAACTGGGCGCGCGCGGGATTGCCGAGCGCCGGCATGCTGCCGCTCTCGAACAGCACCAGCCGCTCGCGGCCGATGCGCTCCCAGTCCGTCTCGCCGGTCGCGGCCAGCGCATGGTCGCGCCGCACCACCAGCACCAGTGGGTCGCGGAACAGGTCCACGCATTCGAGCCCGCCCGGCGGCTCGGTGATGGCGGCCACCGCCATGTCGAGCTGGCCGCTGCGCAGTTCGGCCAGCAGCGCGGTCGAGGGCGCGTCGCGCCATGACAGCTCGACCTCGCCGAGGCGCTCGGCATGCGCCGCCGCGAACTCGCTCGCAGCCGCGGCCACGCGCGCGGCGGCCGAGGGGATCACGCCGATGCGCACGAAGGCACGGCCACGCCGCACCGTGCTCTCGATGTCGCGCAGCGCCACCTCGACCGTGTGGACCAGGAAGTCGGTGCGCGCCAGCACCTCGGCGCCCAGCGGCGTGAGCTCGACGCGGTGCGTGGAGCGCGTGAGCAGTTGCGCACCCAGCAGCTTCTCGACCTGCTTGATCGCATTGCTGAGCGCGGGCTGGGTGATGGCCAGCCGCCGCGCGGCACGGCCGAAGTGCGCCTCCTCGACCAGCACCGAGAAGCACTGCAGCTGGCGCAGCGTGAGCGCGCGCAGCGGCAGCGAGGACGCAGCCGGTTCGGGCACCGGCAAGGGCTTGGGAGCGCGCGGGGAGGTGGCCATGCTTATAGATCGGGCGAATCAAATTATAGAAATTCAAAATTTTCCTTATCGCCTCGCCCTCACTAGACTGGCCCGCATGACCGCCAGCCCCTCCGCCAGCCCGTCTTCCGCCGCCCACGGCTTCGACCTCGAAGCCCTGCTGCGCGCCATTCCCAAGGTCGAGCTGCACTGCCACCTGTTCGGCACCGTGCGCCACGAGACCTTCAAGCAGCTCAACCTGCGCGCCGGCTCGCCGCTGGCGGCCGACGAGATCGAGGGCTTCTACACGCGCGGCGAGAAGCCCGTGGGCGTGCTGCGCGTGCTGCGCGCGCTCGACGCCGAGCTGGTGCGCGGCCCCGACGACCTGCACCAGCTCACGCTCGAATACCTGCAGGATGCCGCGCAGCACAACGTGCGCCATGCGGAGTTCTCGTGGAACCCGACCGGCACGGTGCAGGTGTCGGGCATCCCCTATGCGCTCGCGCAGGGCGCGATCGTGCGCGCGATCCGCGATGCGAAGCAGCAGTTCGGCATCGACGGTCGGCTGATCGGCGCCATCGACCGCGAGGCCTCGCCCGCGGCCGCGCTCGAGATGGTCGAGTGGATGGCAGCGAACCGCTGCGACGAAGCGATCGGCATCGGCATCGACTACCGCGAGGTCGACCGCCCGCCCGAGCTCTTCACCGAGGCCTATGCGCGCGCCCGGCAGGTCGGCCTGCGCACCACCGCGCATGCCGGCGAGTTCGGCATGCCCTGGACCAACGTGCGCACCGCGCTCGACGTGCTGCGCGTGGACCGCATCGACCATGGCTACACCGTGGTCGACGCGCCCGACTTCGCGCGCGAATGCGCCGAGCGCGGCGTGCTGTTCACCGTGGTGCCGACCAACTCCTACTACCTGCGCACCCTGCCGCCCGAGCGCTGGGCGCTCGACCATCCGATCCGCCGCATGCCGGGCCTGGGCCTGCGCATCCATCCCAACACCGACGATCCGACCCTGCACAAGGTCACGCCCACGCAGGCCTGGCTGATGATGGTGCGCGACTTCGGTTTCGGCCTCGACGACCTGCGCGACTTCATGCTCAACGGCCTCGACGGCGCCTGGATCGACGAGACGCAGCGCCGCGACTGGCGCGCGCAATGGAGCGACGCCTTCGACCACCTGCGCAGCCGCCTCGGCGATGCGCCGCCCTCTTCCCAAGCCCACGCCTGAAGCCCGCCATGAACCACCTCCGCCGTCCCCTGCTCGTGGCCGCGACGCTCTGCGCCACGCTGCCCGCCCTGCTGCCCACCATGGCCTCGGCCCAGCCGGCCTGGCCCGCGGCCAAGCCGATCACGCTGATCGTTCCCTACACCGCGGGCGGCAGCGTCGACGTCAATGCGCGCCTGGTCGCCACGCGGCTGGCCGAGCGGCTCAAGCAGGCGGTGGTGATCGACAACGTGGCCGGTGCCGGCGGCGCCATCGGCGTGGCCAAGGCCGTGGCCGCCGCGCCCGACGGCTACACGCTGGTGGTCGGCCCCGACAGCGCGATCGCCATCGGCCGGCTGGTCAACCCCTCGGCCTTCCGCTTCGATCCGCTCAAGGACCTGGCGCCGGTCGGCCTGCTCAACACCGCGCCGATGGTGCTGGTGGCGCGCCCCGGCCTGCCCGCGAAGAGCTATGCCGACTTCGTGCAGCTCGCCAAGGCCGCGCCCGGCAAGTACAACTACGCCACCTCGGGCGTGGGCACCGTGCTGCAGCTCGCGATGGAACTGCTCAAGCAGCGCAGCGGCATCTTCGTGACCCACGTGCCCTACCGCGGCGGCGCGCAGATCGCCACCGACGTGATCGGCGACCAGGTCGACCTCGCGATGCTCGTGAGCACCAGCGCCATCCCGCACGTCAACGGCAAGCGACTGCAGGCGCTCGGCATCACCGGCACCAAGCGGCTGCCCTCGCTGCCCGGCGTGCCCACCTTCGACGAGATGCCCGGCCTCAAGGGCTTCGACATGGTGAGCTGGACCGGCATCTTCGCGCCCGCGAAGACGCCCCCCGCCGTCGTCGCGCGCATCAACCAGGAACTCGAGGCCGTGCTGCAGGAGGAAGGCGTGCGCGGCAAGCTCGCCGAGCAGGGCGCATTGCCGGGCAGCGGCACGCCCGAAGCCTTCGGCCGCTTCGTGCAGGCCGAGTACGCGCGCAACCAGAAGATCGTGCAGACCGCCAACATCAAGGAATGAGCGCGGCGCGGCCGCCATGGCGCATGATCGATCGCCGCACCGTCACCGGCCTTCGGAGATCGACCCCATGCCGACCGCGTATCTGCTCCCGCGCCTTCGCCTGCTGCTCGCGGCCCTGCTGCTGCCCGCCCTGCTCGGCGCCTGCGCCAGCCTGCCGCCGCCCGTGGCGCAGGCGCCCGTCGCCGCGATCGGCGACTACGCCACCACGCCGCTGAACGCCATCGCGCAGCAGGCACTGGCACCGGGCAACGCATCGGGCTTTCGCCTGCTGCCCTACGGCCCGACCTCCTTCGCCAGCCGCATCGAACTCGCGAAGCTCGCCACCCGCAGCCTCGACGTGCAGTACTACCTGCTGGCCGGCGACAACACCGGCCGCGCCCTGATGCGCGCGCTGCGCGATGCCGCCGCGCGCGGCGTGCGCGTGCGATTGCTGGTGGACGACCTCTACACCACCGGCGAGGACGACCTGCTGCTCGGGCTGGCCAGCCATCCGAACGTGGAGGTGCGCCTGTTCAATCCCTTCCCGGCGGGCCGAGGCAGCGACCTCACGCGCTTCGCCGCCTCGGCCATGGATTTCGAGCGCATCAACCGGCGCATGCACAACAAGCTGTTCGTGGCCGACAACGCTGCCGCCGTGGCCGGCGGGCGCAACATGGCCGACGAGTACGTGATGAACGCCAGCGCCAGCAACTTCATCGACATGGACGTGTTCGCCGCGGGCCCGGTGGTGCGCGAACTCTCCGACGCCTTCGACCACTACTGGAACAGCGAGGCCGTCTATCCCGTGCAGCGCATCGCGCGCAGCAGCCTGTCGTCGGCGCAGCTGCGGCAGGCCTTCGAGGAGCGCACCGCCACCGCCAAGCCGCCGCAGGCGCCGCGCATCCCGGCCGACGGCATCATCCCCAACGCGACCGAGGGCGAGCCGGCCTCGATCCCGCTCGAGATGGTGCCGATGATGAACCTGCCCTTCGAGCTGGCCGAGCGCAGGCTGAGCCCGCTGCTCATGGCCGACGCGCGCGTGCTGTTCGATCCGCTGACCAAGACCCAAGGCTGGAACGAGCGCGAGAACTCGAACAAGGGCACCGTCACCGAATCCGTGGTGCGCTGGTTCCGGACCGCGCAGCACACCATCAAGATGGTGTCGCCCTACTTCGTGCCTTCCGACGCCGCCGTCGTCAGCCTCGCGGAAGCGCGCGCCGAGGGCCTGCAGGTCGAGCTCGTCACCAACTCGCTGGCCTCCACCGACGAGCCCTGGGTCTATGTCGGCTACTGGCCGCACATCCACCGGCTGCTCGAGGCCGGCGTCGACATCTACGAGCTGAGCCCCTCGCTGAGCGTGCACCGCGGCAAGCTCGGCCTGTTCGGCCACGGCACCGGCGCGCTGCACATGAAGAACGGCATCGTCGACCATCGCCAGGTCTTCCTCGGCTCGATGAACCTCGACCCGCGCTCGGCACGGCTGAACACCGAGCTGGGCCTGATCATCGACAGCCCCGACATGGCGCGCCAGCTCGAGAGCTTTGCCGACACGCGCAGCTTCTACCGGCTGCGGCTCGATGCGAAGGGCCTAAACGTCGAATGGGTGGACCAGGACGACGACACGCGCGTGTTCGACGTGCCACCCGAGACGACGGCGTGGCAGCGCTTCAAGCTGAGGCTGCTGGGGCCGTTGATTCCGCAGAGCCAGTTGTAGCCGGCGCGCGCCGCATCCAGGCGACGGGCCACTACCATGCCCGCATGTCCCGCTCCGAACGCCTGCTCGCTCTGCTCCAGACCCTGCGCCGCCATCGCCGGCCCATCAGTGGCCAGGCCCTGGCCGAGCAGCTCGGCATCAGCCTGCGCACGCTGTACCGCGACATCGCGAGCCTGCAGTCGCAGGGCGCGCTGATCGAAGGTTCGCCCGGCCTCGGCTATGTGCTCAAGCCGGGCTACGTGTTGCCACCGCTGATGTTCGGCCCCGAGGAGATCGAGGCGCTCGCGCTGGGCCTGCGCTGGGTGGCCGACCGCGGCGACAAGGCCCTGTCCGGCGGCGCGAACGATGCACTCGCGAAGATCGCCGCCGTGCTGCCGCCCGAACTGAAGCGCGAGCTCGAAGCCTCCGCGCTGCTCGTGGCCGTGGGAGCGAAGCGCGTGCCGGCCGCGGTCGAACCCGATCTGCTGCGCGCCGCGATCCGTGCCGAGCACAAGCTGCGGATCGGCTACAGCGATCCCGACGGGACCGCGTCGCAACGCGTCATCTGGCCCTTCGCGCTCGTGTACTTCGAGCAGTCGCGCGTGCTCAGCGCCTGGTGCGAACTGCGCAACGACTTCCGCAACTTCCGCGCCGACCGCATCGTCGCCGCCGAGATGCTCGATGCGCGCTACCCCCAGCGTCGCCAGGCGCTGCTCAAGGCCTGGCAGCAGCGCGTGAAGGAAAGCGGCCGCACGATACTGCCGGAATCTGACATGCCCTCTCCCTAAGCTCGCGCCCATCGTTCATTCATTCAGGAGATCGGCGTGAAGTTTGCATCCGTGCGTCTAGTCACTCAACAATTCGAAGCCCTCGTTGCGTTCTACGCGCGCCTGTCGGGCACCGAGGCCACCCGGCTGGCCGACGGCTTCGCGGAGATCCGGCTGGAGGGCGCGACGCTGGCCATCTCCGAAGAGCATCTCGTGCAGCGCTTCAATGTCGGGGCCGCGACGGCCGCATCGAACCGCTCGGCAATCCTCGAGTTCGAGGTCGCCGATGTCGAGGGCACGCTGGCGCACATGGAGGAAGCGGCCGAGGTCGTGATGCGGCCGACCACGATGCCGTGGGGCAACCGGTCGCTGTTGCTTCGCGATCCGGATGGGAGTCTGGTGAACGTGTTTTCGAGGCCGGCGGGCTAGCGAGGCCCGTCGGCGTTACACGCGTTACGGCCGAGACGTCCCTCGCTTGCCAGTCGGAGGACATGAACGCCGGTCTTTTCTACGATGGCGACCCATTCCCCGTCCCTTCCATGAAAAGTCCGCTTCGCCTCCTGCCCATCGCCCTGTTCGCACTGCTCGCCACCCTCGCAGCCACCACCCACGCCCGCACCCTCTGCACCGCCATCGCTGACGCGACCACCGGCCAGTTCATCGTGAAGCAAGGCCGCTGCGACGAACGCGTCACCCCCGCCTCCACCTTCAAGATCGCGATCGCGCTAATGGGCTTCGACGCGGGCGTCCTCAAGAACGAGCACGACCCCGTGCTGCCCTTCAAGGAAGGCTATCCGGCCTGGGTCGAGGGCTGGAAGCAGCCGACCGATCCGCAGCGCTGGCTCAAGCTGTCGGTCTTCTGGTTCTCGCAGCGGGTGACCGAATCGCTGGGCGCCGAGCGCTTCGCGCGCTATGCGAAGGACTTCGACTATGGCAACGCCGATGTATCGGGCGACCCGGGCAAGCACAACGGGCTCGAGCGTTCATGGGTCGCCTCCTCGCTGCGCATCTCGCCGCGCGAGCAGGTCGAGTTCCTGCGCAAGCTGCTGTCGAACCGGCTGCCGGTATCGCCGCATGCGATCGAGATGACGCGGCGTTCGATGGAGACGACCGAGCTGCCCGAGGGCTGGACGGTGCAGGGCAAGACCGGCGCTGCCTACCCGAAAAAGGCCGACGGCTCGCTCGATGAAGCCCATGGCTATGGCTGGTATGTCGGCTGGGCCACGCGCGGCGAGCGCACGGTGGTGTTCGCGCGGCTGACGCAGGACGACCGGAAGCAGGCGACGACACCGGGCGTCCGCACGCGCGACGCGCTGCTGCCGGCCCTGCCCGCGCTGATCGGTTCCGCCGCGAGATGACGACGGCACCGAGCCTCGGGCCGCGCAGCACGCGCATCGATGTGCTGCGCGGCATCGCGATCCTGCTGGTGCTGTTCCACCACTTCAACATCGCCTACCGGCTCGACGGCACCGTGCTGTCGCAACTCTTCGGCTGGGAAGCGGTGCGCGCGGTGGCGCGCAACGGCAACTACGGCGTCACGATGTTCTTCGTGATCTCGGGCTTCCTGATCACCTCGAACGCGCGGCGCCGCTGGGGCGCGCTGCAGGACGTGAAGGCGCGCGCCTTCTACGGCCTGCGCGTGGCGCGCATCGTGCCGTGCCTGCTGCTCCTGCTGGTCGCGGTCAACCTGCTGGCCTGGGCGGGCGTGGCCATCTTCCAGAACCGGGCGCCGGCAGGCGCGACCCCGTTGCCGCTGTGGCTGGTCAACCTCGCCTCGCTGACCTTCTGGATGAACGTGGTGGTCGACAAGTACGGCTGGACCAACTACGCGCTCGGCGTGCTGTGGTCGCTGTCGGTCGAGGAGGTCTTCTATCTCTTCTTCCCGATGCTCTGCGCGCTGCTGCGCCGGGAGCGCCGGCTGATCGCCTTCTGGCTCGCGATCGCGGTGCTGGCACCGGTCTACCGCTTCCATCGCCAGGACGACGAAGGCGGCTACCTCTATGCCTACTTCGCGGCCTTCGACGGCATCGCGATCGGTTGCTGCACGGCGCTGCTCGCGGACTCGGTCGTTCTCTCCACGCGACTCAAGACGCTGCTGTCGTGGACCGTGGCGATCGCCATGGTCGTCCTCTACCTGCGATGGCCGATCGCGCAGAGCCATGTGCTCGGCGTCACGGCGATGGCGCTGGGCACGGCCGTGCTGCTGGCGACGATGAGCGATCGATCCACAGACGGCACGGCGCCCGCACGCCTTCGCTGGCTCTCCACCGCCTTCGGATGGTTCGGCCGGCGCAGCTACGAGCTCTACCTGTTCCACCTGATCGTGCTCGGTCTGCTGCGGACCCTGTTTCCGCCCGCGCTCGCGAGCGGCGGCGACAGGATGTGGCTGCTCGGTGGCTACATGCTGCTGTCGATGGCGCTGTGCGATGCCATCGCGCGCTGCTACAGCGAGCCCCTGAACCGCTGGCTGCGAAGCCGCTTGTCCGCTTCACGCGCCTGAACCCCGCGGTTTTTTTGGTGCGCCGCAGCTAAGGGAAATTCCCCGAACCACCCTTCCCGGTCGCTCCGAATAATCGCGCCAGTCAACCAGGGTACTTTCGAGTAACCCCCGGTTTTCAATGCGCCACGCGGCCTCCGCGCGGCATCGGTCCCTGGTCGTCGCCGCAGGAGTCGAATGTCTACCGAGCTGGTCGAATCGCCTTGGCAAAGCCGCGGAGAGCGGCAGCAGGACCGCCATGCCAAGAAGGACGCGGTGCTGCTGGCGGCGGCGCGGCTGTTCACGACCAAGGGCTTCCAGGGCACCTCGCTCGACGACATCGCGCGCAGCCTGCGCGTGACCAAGCCCACCGTCTACCACTACGTCGAGAACAAGGAACAGATCCTGTTCGAGTGCGTGCAGCGCGGGCTCGAGGCGCTGCGCGCGGGCATCCTCGAGGCGGCGCGGCGCGGGCTGCCGCCGCGCGAGCGGCTGCGCGTGGCGATGGAGAACTACGCGGGCATCGTGACCAGCGACTTCGGCCTGTGCGTGATCCGCGTCGGCGAGGACCCGCTGGCCGAGCCCAGGCGGCGCGAGCTGCGCGCGCTCAAGGGCGAGATCGACACCGAGTTCCGCGCGCTGATCGAGGCCGGCATGGCCGAAGGCTGGATCGCGCGCGGCGACGCGGCGATGGCCTCGTACACGGTGGTCGGCGCGCTCAGCGGCATCGGCCGCTGGTACCGGCCCGACAGCCATCCGGCGCGCAGCCTGCAGGATGCCGTGCGGCACTGCATCGAGATGCTCATGCACGGCGTGCTCAGCGCCCCGACGGAGCTGCGGCCCTCGCAGAGCTCCGCGTCCTCGTGGTCCCAGTGGGGAGATTCCATGCCCAAGATGCGACGTGAAGTGCACTTCAACGAGCGCGTGGTGCGCTGCTTCGCCGAGCGGCCCGCCAACGTGGCCCAGATGCTGGCCGACGCGGTGCGGCTCTCGCCCGAGGGCGAGGCGCTGGTCTGCGACACGCTGCGCCTGAGCTGGCGCGAGCTGCACCATGCCACCACCAAGTGCGCGGGCGGCCTCGCACGGCGCGGCGTACGGCCGGGCGACCGGGTGGCGCTCTACCTCTCGAACGGGCCCGAGTTCGCGATCGCGGTGTTCGCCTGCGCCTGGCTCGGCGCGGTGGCGATGCCGGTGAGCGCGCGGGCGCGCACGGCCGAGCTCGAGTTCTCGCTGGCCGACGCCGAGGCGGTGGCGATCGTCTGCTCGCAGGAGCTGCAGGCGCTGGTGCCTTCGCCCGAGGCGCTGCCGCTGCTGCGCCTGCGCTTCGGCACCGGCGCCGCGCAGCCGGGCTTCGAATCCTTCACGGCGCTGATGCAGGCCGAGCCGCTGGCCAGCGCGCACGCGGCCGCCGAGGAAGACCTCGCGGTGCTGCTCTACACCTCGGGCACCACCGGCAAGCCCAAGGGCGCGATGCTCACGCACCTGAACATCGCGCATTCGGTGATGCACTTCGTGCACGCGATGAGCCTGGGCGAATCGGACCGCAGCATCGTCGCGGTGCCGCTGAGCCATGTCACCGGGCTGGTGGCGCAGCTCTACACCATGCTGCATGCGCGCGGCTGCGCGGTGCTGATGACGCAGTTCAAGGCGGCCGAGTTCGCGCGGCTGGCGGCGGCCGAGCGCATCACGCACACGATCATGGTGCCGGCCATGTACAACCTGTGCCTGCTGCTGCCGGACCTGCAGGCGCACGACCTCTCGGCCTGGCGCATCGGTGCCTACGGCGGCGCCTCGATGCCCACCGCCACCATCGAGGGCATCGCGGCGCGGCTGCCGGGCCTCACCCTGATGAACGCCTACGGCGCCACCGAGACCTGCTCGCCCGCGACCATCATGCCGCCCGGCATGACGGCCGAGCACCGCGACAGCGTGGGCCTGGCCGTGCCCTGCGGCGAGATCTGCGTGGTCGACGAGAACGGCAACGAGGTGGCACGCGGCGAGGTCGGCGAGATCTGGATCGCGGGCCCGATGGTGGTGCCTGGCTACTGGCGCAACCCGCAGGCCACGGCCAGCGAGTTCCGCGGCGGCTACTGGCGCTCGGGCGACATCGGCAGCATGGACGCCGACGGCTACGTGCGCATCCTCGACCGCAAGAAGGACGTGATCAACCGCGGCGGCTACAAGATCTTCTGCGCCACGGTCGAGAACACGCTGATGGAGCATCCGCGGATCGTCGAGGCCGCGCTGGTGGGCGTGCCCTGCGCGGTGCTCGGCGAGCGCGTGCATGCCTTCGTCTGCGTGAGCGAGCTCGACGAGCGCACCCAGGCCGCGGCCCTGCAGGCCTTCTGCGCCGAGCGGCTGTCGGACTACGCGGTGCCCGAGACCTGGACCATCGGCACCGAGGCGCTGCCGCGCAACCTCAACGGCAAGGTCATGAAGCGCGAGCTGCGCCAGTCGCTGCATGCGGCCCTGAGCTGAAACGAGGCGCCCCCACCATGACGACGAAGAAATTCAAGGCCACGCAGCAGGGCATCGTGTCGGCGCTGTTCGCGCTGCTGTTCGCAGGCTTCGCGGCGTTCCTGCCGGGCTTCGCGCAGATCGACAACCTGCTCACGCTGGTGCAGAACGTGGCCTTCCTCGGCATCCTGGGGCTGGGCATGGCGGTGATCGTGATCGGCCGCGGCATCGACATCTCGATGATCGCCGCGCTGGCCGTGCCCTCGGGCCTGCTGCTGCAGCTGGTGCAGAACGGCCATCCGCTCGGCTCGGCCTTCCCGATCGCGCTGGGCCTGGCGCTGGCCTTCGGGCTGGTCAACGGCTGGCTGATCGCCTATGCCGAGGTGCCGTCGCTGTTCACCACGCTGGCCTCGGGGCTCTTCCTCGCGGGGCTGGGACAGGCCTACTTCTTCCAGCTCGAGGTGGTGCAGTGGCCGGCCGCGCTCGACCCCGCGGCCTGGCTGGGCCGCGGCACCCTGGCCGGGGTGCCGACACCGGTCGTGATGTTCGGCGTGGCGGCCGCGGCCATGGCCTTCTTCCTGCGCCGCATGCGCGCGGGCGCCTTCGTCTACGCGATCGGCGACAACCCCTTCGCCGCGCGCGCCACCGGCCTGCCGACGCGGCCGATGGTGCTGCTGCAGTACGTGCTGGCGGCGCTGATCGGGCTGTTCGCGGGCGTGGTGATGGCGGCCTCGGTCAGCAGCATGCCGACGCGGATCTTCAACTCCACCATGATCTACGACGTGGTGCTGGTGGTGGTGCTCGGCGGCATCGGCCTGTCGGGCGGCCGCGGCGGCGTGTTCAACGTCGTGATCGGCACGCTGCTGATCGGCACCATGCTCAACGGCATGACGATCATGGACCTCTCCTATTCCGTGCAGAACATCGTCAAGGGCGTGGTGCTGCTGGCCGCGATCCTGATCGACTCCATGCTCAACCCGCGCAACGAAGAGACCGCGCAGCAGGGCGACATCTGATCCCGGGGTCCGCGAGCGGCCCCCCTCGTTTTCCGAAGCCGGGCGCCAGGCGATTTTGGCGTCATCCGAGACCACCGAAAAAAGGAGACATGCAATGCACTTCGTTCGCACACTCGCCGCATCCGCGAAGCTCGCGGGCATCGCGCTGGCGCTGGCCGCCTCGCAACACGCGGCCGCCCAGGGCAAGGGCCTCGACGAGCCCTTCCGCGACGGCTACAAGAAGGCGCTGGCCGGCAAGACCGTGGGCTACATCCCGGTGGCCATGGGCTTCGACCTCGCGCAAGGCTGGTACAACGGCCTCAAGAAGGAGCTCGAGCCCGCCGGCATGAAGGTGGTGGCGCGCGATCCCAACTGGAACACCAACGCCGGCGCGCAGGCCTTCACCGCGCTGATGGCCGAGAAGCCCGCGGTGATCGTGATCCACAACCCCGACGTGCAGACCTACGCCAAGCTGATCAAGAAGGCCGAGGAGGACGGCATCTACGTGGTGCAGATCAACATGCGCTCGGTGCAGCCCTCGACCGTGTTCGTGGGCGCCGACTGGGTCGACGTGGGCGAGCGCAATGCCGAGGCCGTGGTGCAGGCCTGCAAGGGCAAGTCGAACAAGATCGCCATCGTGCAGGGCGCGCCGACCGCGGCCACCAGCGCCTACACGCTCAAGGGCGTGGAGAACGTGCTGGCGAAGAACCCGCAGATCAAGGTGGTGTCGAACCAGGCCGCCGACTGGGACGCGGCCAAGGCCAAGGGCCTGACGCAGACGGTGCTCAAGCAGAACCCCGACCTGTGCGGCATCGTCGGCTTCTGGGACGGCATGGACATCGGCACCGCGGCCGCCATCAAGGAAGCGGGCCTGACCGGCAAGGTCTATCTCGCGACCTCGGGCGGCGGCGAGCAGAAAGGCGCCTGCGACCAGGTCAAGTCGGGCGCCTTCGACCTCGACGTGAGCTACGACGTGCCGACGCAGGCCGCCAACATGGCCGCCATGATCAAGTGGCTGGTGCAGGGCGGCATGAAGCCCGGCGCGGCCAAGCAGAACATCTACACCACGCTGATCCCGATCACGAAGGAGAACGCGGGTGCCGACGGCACCTGCTGGAAGCTCACCGCCGCCAAGTGACCGCCCCGCCGGAGCCGCACCGATGAACGAGACCCTGACGCGCCTGCGCTACCGCTGGTGGCCCGACCACTGGGTCGGCGAGATCCTGTCCAAGCGCTGGACCGAGACTGCGATCCCGGTGCTGCTGCTGGTGGCGGTGCTGCTGGCCTCGGGCCAGCTGATCGGCAACTTCTGGTCGCCGGTGGTGCTGGCCGACACGCTGCGGCAGGCCGGCGAGATCGGCTTCATCGTGCTCGGCCTGGCGCTGGTGATGATCGTGGGCGGCATCGACCTGTCGGTGGGTTCCATCTTCGCGCTCACCAACTTCTGCGCGTTGATGTGCATGCACGTGCTGAAGTGGCCGATGGGCGCGTCGGTGCTGGCCACGCTGGCCGTCGGCGCGCTGCTGGGCGCGGTCAACGGCGTGCTGATTGGCTACCTGCGGCTGCGCGCCTTTCTCACCACGCTGATCACGCTGATCATCTTCCGCTCGTTCTACGAGATCCTGAGCCTGCAGTACTCGACCGCGATCGCGGGCTCGCTGCCCGACTCGCCGGCCTGGGACTTCCTGGGCAACGGCACCTTGCTGGGCCTGCCGACCGTGGCCTGGGCCTATGCGGCGGTGGCGATCGCGGGCCATGTGCTGCTCACGCGGCTGCGCGCGGGCTGGCACATCATGGCCATCGGCGGCTCGCGCCGCTCGGCCTACAACAGCGGCATCGCGGTGCGGCGCACCGTGGCGCTGTGCTACGTGGCCTCGGGCACGCTGTGCGGCGCGGCCGGCTGCTTCTTCGCCTCGCGGCTGGCCACGGCCGGCGCCGACATCGGCGTGGGCATGGAGGTGCTGGTGCTCACGGCCGCGGTGCTCGGCGGCATCAGCCTGGGCGGCGGGCGCGGCTCGGTCGCCAAGGCGCTGGTCGGCACGCTGCTGGTGCTGCTGATCACCAACGGCCTGACCTCGATGTCGGCGCCCGGCGGCGTGATCCGCATGGTGCTGGCCGCGATCCTGGTGCTGGCGGCCGTGATCGACGTGCGCTGGCTCAAGAACCGCCAGCGCATCATCAGCAAGGTCTACGTGAGCCCGACCTACTTCGCGCTGCCGCCGGCACCGGCCAGCAGCGGCGACGGCGCGGGCGTCTACGCGGTCAACAACAAGCTGCGCGACGTCACGCTGATCGGCCTGGGCCGCATCGAGTCGCCCGAGGACGTGATCCTCGACCGCGGCGACAACCTCTATGCCGGCTCGCGCCATGGCGACGTGATCCGCTTCCTCGCGCCCGACTACGAGCGCATGGAGGTCTATGCCCACATCGGCGGCCAGCCGCTGGGCCTGGCCTTCGATCGCGAGGACAACCTGCACGTGTGCGTGGGCGGCATGGGCCTGTACCGCGTCACGCCCGAGCGCAAGGTCGAGCGCGTGACCGACGAGACCAACCGCAGCTGGACCTCGATCAACGACGACAGCCGGCTGCGGCTGGCCGACGACCTCGACATCGCCGACGACGGCCGCATCTTCTTCAGCGAGGCCACGGTGCGCTACGAGATGCACGAGTGGCCGGTCGACGGGCTGGAAGCGCGCGGCAACGGGCGCATCGTCTGCTTCGATCCGCGCGACGGCTCGACGCGCACCGTGCTGCGCGGGCTGCGCTTTCCGAACGGCATCGCGATCGCGAGCGACGGCCAGTCGATCCTGTTCGCCGAGACCTGGGGCTGCTGCATCAAGCGCTACTGGTTCGACGGGCCGAAGGCCGGCCAGGTGCAGATGGTGATCGACAACCTGCCCGGCTATCCCGACAACATCAACCTCGCCTCCGACGGCCACTACTGGCTCGCGCTGGTGGGCATGCGCTGCCCGGCCTACGACCTCGCGATGCGCATGCCGGGCTTTCGCCGCCGCATGGCCACGCGCGTGCCGGTGGACGAATGGCTGTTCCCCAACATCAACACCGGCTGCGTGCTCAAGTTCAGCGAGGCCGGCGAGATTCTCGAGACGCTGTGGGACCTGGGCGGCGAGAACCACCCGATGATCACCTCGATGCGCGAGCACCGCGGCCACCTCTACCTGGGCGGCATCTCGAACAACCGCATCGGCCGCTACAAGCTCGAGGGCGCCGACCCCGACTTCGTGCAGTACGAACGGCGCTGGAGGACGGCCTGATGCTCGACACCCTTCGCGGTTTCACCGACCGCCTGCTCGGACGCGGCAGCGCCGCCATCACGGTGCCGGTGATGGACGGCGTGCTCAAGCCCAACCGAGCGCTCGACAACGCCGAGGTGGTGGCCGAGCTCGCCGACATCGACGACCTCGCGGTGGCCGACGGCGTGCTGTGGATCGCGGCCGGACCTGCGCTGTACCGGCTCGACGGTGGCGTGCCCGTCGAGGTGCGGCGCTTCGAACGCCCGATCACGGCGCTGGCCGCGGCCCCCGGCGGACGGCTCGCGCTGGCGCTCGGCGGCACGCAGGTTCTGCTGCTCGCGCCCGACGGCGCCACCGCCCACACGCTCGCGGAGGCCGGCGGCCGCGCGCTGCGCTGCGTCAATGCGCTGGCCTGGGACGAAGCCGGCCGGCGCTGGCTGCTCACCGAGGGCTCGGCCGAGCATGCGCCCGAACGCTGGTGCCACGACCTGATGGCGCACGGCGCGAGCGGCCGCGTCTGCGCCTGGGCGCCGGGCGGCGGTGCCGCGCAGCAGCTCGCGGCCGGGCTGCGCCATGCCTTCGGCGTGCTGCCGCAGGCCGGCGGCACGGTGCTGGTCGGCGAGAGCTGGGCGCACCGCGTGCTCGCGCTGGGGCCGAACGGCACCGCGCCGCACGTGGCCGACCTGCCCGGCTATCCCTCGCGCATGGCTGCGGCGGCCGGCGGCGGCTTCTGGCTCAGCTGCTTCGTCTGCCGCACGCAGCTGGTGGAATTCGTGCTGCGCGAGGAGGCCTACCGCCGCCGCATGGTGGCCGAGATCGATCCGCGCTACTGGATCGCGCCGGCGCTCTCGTCGGGCCACAGCTTCCTCGAGCCGCTGCAGGGCGCGGGCGTCAAGCAGATGGGCGTGCTCAAGCCCTGGGCGCCGCCGCGCTCCTACGGGCTGGTGGTGCGCGTGAATGCGCAGGGCCAGGTCGTGTCTTCGCTGCACAGCCAGGTCGACGGCCGGCACCACGGCATCACCGCGGTGGCCGAGCATGGGGGCGCGCTGTTCGCGGCCTCGAAGGGCGGCGGCCGGCTGCTGCGGGTGCGCATGACCGCCGAGGAACAGGGAGCCGCGCGATGAATGCCCGCGATACCACTGCCGACACCGTGGCCGCCGAGCCGGCCGCGCCCGCCACGGTCGAGACCATGCTCGAGCTGCGCCAGGCCACCAAGAAATACGCGGGCGTGCCCGCCATCGAGGCGGTCGACTTCACGCTGCGCCGCGGCGAGATCCATGCGCTGCTCGGCGAGAACGGCGCCGGCAAGTCGACGCTGACCAAGGTGATGGCCGGCGTGGTGCCGCTGAGCGCGGGTCAGATGCTGGTGGAAGGCCGGCCGGTGCAGCTGCGCACGCCGCTGGAGGCGCGCCACGAGGGCATCGCGATGGTGTTCCAGGAAACCAGCCTGGTGCCGACGATGACGGTGGCGCAGAACCTGTTCCTGGGCCAGGAGTCATTCTTCAACCGGCTGCGCGGCGTCTACATCTCGGCGCAGCAGTTCCTGCAGTCGCTCAATTTCGACGTCGACCCGACCGCCACCGTGGGCATGCTCGGCGCGGCCAAGAAGCAGATGGTGGAGATCGCGCGCGCGGTGCTGCACAAGGCGCGCATCATCATCTTCGACGAGCCCACGGCCAGCCTCACGCCCGAGGAGAAGAAGTACTTCTTCGACCTGGTGTTCGACCTCAAGGCGCGCGGCGTGTCGGTGATCTTCATCTCGCACGCGCTCGAGGAGGCGCTGCTGCTGGCCGACCGCATCACGGTGCTGCGCGACGGGCGCCACGTGGTGACCGACGACAAGGCGAATTTCGATCGCGAGCGCATCGTGCAGGCGATGGTGGGGCGCGATCTCTCGCAGACGCTCTACGGGCAGAAGAAGACCCAGGTGCGGCCGCAGGGCGAATGCCTGCTGTCGGTGCGCAACCTGCGCATGGCGGCGATGGTCAAGAACAACTCGCTGTCGGTGTTCGCGGGCCAGATCACGGGCGTGTTCGGCCTGGTGGGCGCGGGCCGCACCGAGACCTTCAAGGTGGTGGCCGGGCTGATCAAGCGCGACTTCTTCCATGGCGGCGAGATCCTGCTGCGCGGCAGGCCGGTGCGCTACCGGGTCGCGCGCCAGGCGGTGCGCGACGGCATCGCCTACATCACCGAGGACCGCAAGTTCGAGGGCTTCTTCGAGACCATGTCGATCGCGCAGAACATCTACATGGGGCTGCAGGGCAAGCTGGCCGGCGCGCGCGGGCTGGTGTCGGGCGCGAAGGCGCGTTCGGTGGGCGAACACTGGAGCCGGCTGCTCAACGTGCGCGCCATCGGCAAGGACGTGAAGGTGATCGAGCTGTCGGGCGGCAACCAGCAGAAGGTGGTGATCGCCAAGTCGCTGGTGCAGGAACCCGACATCGTGATCTTCGACGAGCCCACGCGCGGGGTCGACGTGGGCGCCATCGCCGAGATCCACGCCGAGATCAACCGGCTGGCCGACGCCGGCAAGGCGGTGGTGGTGATTTCTTCCTACCTGCCCGAGGTGATGGCGCTGTCGGACCGCATCCTCGTGGCCAAGCAGGGCAAGGTGGTGACGGAGTTCTCGGCCACCGAGGCGACGCAGGAGGCGATCATGTACGCGGCCATCCACTGACCGCGCCGATCGCCGCGTTGCGGCGCTTCAGTTCTTCTCGTCTTCCGCCGGCCAGTCGCGGATGTAGGCCTTGAGCATCTTGTTCTCGAAGTTCTGCGCGTCGACCACGGCCTTGGCCACGTCGTAGAAGCTGATCACGCCCATCAGCATGCGCCGGTCCATCACCGGCATGTAGCGGGCATGGCGCTCGAGCATGATGCGGCGGATCTCGTCGAGGTCGGTTTCGAGGGTGCAGGTGACGGGGGCGTCGTCCATGGCCTTGCGCACCAGCGTGCCGCCGACCTGGCCGCCGTTGGCGACGATGGCCACGATCACTTCCCGGAAGGTCAGCATGCCGACCAGGTCGCCATGCTCCATGACGACGAGGGAGCCGATGTCTTTGTCCGCCATCGTCTTGACTGCTTCGGCCAGCAGATCGTCTGGCGTGATGGTGAAGAGCGTGTTGCCCTTGACGCGAAGGATGTCGGTGACTTTCATCGTGTGCTCCTCTCGGACTCTGTCTTTCCTGGCGGCCTGCCTTTTTTGAATATAGCCCACAATCGGCGCCGACCTCCACGGCCCGGTTTGTCGCTGTCACGCAGCGGACGCAACCGGCCAAAAGCGCCGCTCCAGAAAGGACCCCATGCCCGGCTATTCCGACCCCGGTTTCGACACCCTCGCGCTGCACGCGGGCGCCTCGCCCGACCCCACGACCGGCGCGCGCGCGGTGCCGATTCACCTGACCACCTCCTTCGTCTTCGAGTCGAGCGACCATGCGGCCGCCCTGTTCAACCTCGAGCGCTCGGGCCACGTCTACTCGCGCATCAGCAACCCGACCAACGCGGTGCTCGAGCAGCGGGTGTCGGCGCTCGAGGGCGGCATCGGCGCGATCACCACCGCCAGCGGCCAGGCGGCGCTGCATCTTTCCATCGCCACGCTGATGGGCGCGGGCTCGCACATCGTGGCCAGCACCGCGCTGTACGGCGGCTCGCAGAACCTGCTGCACTACACGATGCGCCGCTTCGGCATCGAGACCACCTTCGTCAAGCCCGACGACCTCGACGGCTGGCGCGCCGCGGCGCGGCCCGAAACCAAGCTGTTCTTCGGCGAGACCGTGGGCAACCCGGGCCTCGACGTGCTCGACATCCCGGCCGTGGCCGAGATCGCGCACGAGGCCGGCGTGCCGCTGCTGGTCGACTCCACCCTGACCTCGCCCTACCTGATCAAGCCGCTGGACTTCGGCGCCGACCTGGTCTACCACTCGGCCACCAAGTTCCTCTCGGGCCACGGCACGGTGATCGGCGGCGTGGTGGTCGACGGCGGCAGCTTCGACTGGGAGAAGTCGGGCAAATTCGCCGAGCTGACCCAGGCCTACGACGGCTTCCACAACATGGTGTTCAGCGAGGAGAGCACGGTCGGCGCCTTCCTGCTGCGCGCGCGCCGCGAAGGCCTGCGCGACTTCGGCGCCGCGATGAGCCCGCACACCGCCTGGCTGATCCTGCAGGGCATCGAGACCCTGCCGCTGCGCATGGAGCGCCACATCGACAACACGCAGAAGATCGTCGAGTTCCTCGCCACCCACCCCTTCGTCTCGCGCGTGGGCCATCCGCTGATCGAATCGCACCCGAGCCACGCCCTGGCGCAGAAGCTGCTGCGCCACGGCGCGCGCGGCGCGGGCGCGGTGTTCAGCTTCGACATCAAGGGCAGCCGCGCCCAGGGCAAGGCCTTCATCGAATCGCTCAAGCTCTTCAGCCACCTGGCCAACGTGGGCGACTGCCGCAGCCTGGTGATCCATCCGGCCAGCACCACCCACTTCCGCATGACCGACGAGGCGCTCGCGGGCGCGGGCATCTCGCAGGGCACGATCCGGCTGTCGATCGGCCTCGAGGATCCGGCCGACCTGATCGACGACCTGAAGCGCGCGCTGAAGGCGGCCGAGAAAGCGGGGGCCTGACACCATGCACTACACCGTCAACGGCCATTCCACCTACTGCTACACGGGCGGCAAGCCCTTCGATGCCGCCAAGCCCACCGTGGTCTTCGTCCACGGCGTGCTCAACGACCACAGCGTCTGGATCCTGCAGAGCCGCTGGTTCGCCAACCACGGCTGGAACGTGCTCGCGGTCGACCTGCCGGGCCACTGCAAGAGCGAGGGCCCGCCGCCGGCCAGCGTCGAGGAGGCCGCGCAGTTCGTGCTCGCGCTGCTCGACGCGGCGGGTGTGCGGAAGGCGGCGCTGATCGGCCACAGCTTCGGCTCGCTGATCGCGCTGGAGGCGGCCTCGCGCTCGCCCGAGCGCGTGACGCACCTGGCGATGGTCGGCAGCGCCTACCCGATGGTGGTGTCGCCGGCGCTGCTCGAGAGTTCGCTCAACGACCCACAGCGCGCGATCGCGATGGTCAACACCTTCTCGCATGCGCTGCTGGCGCCGCCGCCCTCGGCGCTCGGCCCGGGCACCTGGCTCTACGGCAGCTCGCGCGCGCTGATGCGCCGCGTGCTCGCGAGCAACCGCGAGGTCAACGTGTTCCATGTCGGCTTCAAGGCCTGCAACGACTATGCGGGCGGCGAGGCGGCGATGGAGAAGCTGCAGTGCCCGGTGCTGTTCCTGCTCGGCGACGCCGACCAGATGACGCCGCCGCGCGCCGTGAAGGCGCTGGCCGCCAAGGCACGCGACGGGCGGACGGTGACGGTGCACGCGGGCCACGCGCTGATGAGCGAGGCGCCCGACGCGGTGCTGTTCGCGCTGCGGGATTTCGTCTCGCGCTGAAGCGAAGCCGCGCTAGCCGCGCGCGGCCAGGTCGTTGATGTCGACCGGGTCGAGCACCTGCTTGGGCGCCCCGTGCCGCGCCACCGCCAGCATCGCGAGCCCCATGTTCTCGGTCGTGGTCACCAGGTGCGGCCACAGCCGCCGCGCGAGCCCGAACAGCGGCGTCAGCAGCACGATGCCCGCCTTGTACAGCGGCGTCTTCGTGTTGGCGCCGTGCAGCGGCTGGATCGCGCCGGGCCTGAACATGTAGGCGGCCCTGAACGGCAGCTTCAGCAGCGCGTTCTCGGTCGCGCCCTTCACGCGCGCCCACATGCTGCGGCCGCGCTCGCTGCTGTCGGTGCCCGAGCCGGTCACGTAGGCGAAGGTCATCTGCGGGTTGAGCCGCGCGAGCACGGTGGCGGCGGCCAGCGTGAGGTCGTAGGTCACGCGCCGGTACGCGTCCTCCTTCATGCCGACCGAGGACACGCCGAGGCAGAAGAAACAGGCGTCGAAGCCCGTGAGTTGCGGCTCGACCGCCGTGTAGTCGTACATGTCGCTCAGCACGAGATCGCGCAGCTTGGGATGCTGCTGGCCGCTGGGCCGGCGGCCGACGGCCACGACCTCCGCCACGTCGGGAGCGAGCAGGCATTCGCGCAGCACGCCGAAACCGACCATGCCGGTGGCGCCGAAGACGAGGACTTTCATGGGAGGGCCGGCCCCGCGGGCCGCGTGTGTGGACAGGCCGAGTAGATCAGGCCGCCCGCGGCACTGTAAAGAGCGCGGGCTTCTTCTCGAGCACCGCCACCATCAGCTCGGCATGCAGGCTCGAGGGCTGGGGCGCCGGCAGCGCGGTCAGCATGCGCGACAGCGTCTCGGCATGCGGCAGCAGCGGACCGAGGAAGCGCGTGCCCGCGGCATCGGCCACCAGGAGGGTCGGGAAGGTCTCGACGTCGAACTCGTCGGCGATGTCGGCGTGGTCCTCGATGTCGACCCAGGCGAAGCGCAGCCCGGGGTGCGCGCGCGCCACCTGCTCGAACAGCGGCCGGTAGTCGCGGCAGGTGCCGCACCACTCGGCGCACAGGCACACGACCCAGGGCGCGCCGCCGGCCGGCGCGGCGGAATCGGGGGTGGAAGGCAGGGCGCTCAAGGCTCGTACGTGGGCAGAAGGGGGAAGAAAGACCCGGGTGGTGCACCCGGAAGGTCGTGGCTATTATGGACAAAGCCCCTCCGGGGCGCAGGAGACGCACGATGAACACCTCCACCGCCACCACCCCTGGCAGCGCCGCGCCCGCGAGCGTCGATCCGCGCCAGTTCAAGAGCTTCGCGGAGTTCTATCCCTTCTACCTGACCGAACACGCCAACCGCACCTGCCGGCGGCTGCATTTCGCGGGCTCCACGCTGTCGCTGGCCTGCCTCGCGATGCTGGTGCTGACGCTCAATCCGCTGTGGCTGCTGGCCGGACTGCTGGTCGGCTACGGCTTCGCCTGGGTCGGGCATTTCGGCTTCGAGAAGAACAAGCCGGCCTCGTTCAAGCGGCCGCTCTACAGCTTCATGGGCGACTGGGCGATGTACCGCGACATCTGGCTGGGGCGGGTCAAGATCTGAGCCTTGCTCCTAGATCAATAGCACGTCACCCAGCCGCAGCGAGCGCAGCGGCCCCTTCTGCCACAGGTCCTCGAGCGGCTCGGCCTTGGGCATCAGGAGCGCCTCGAGCAGCGGCTCGATCGGCGTCGACGGATCGGCCAGCAGCACGTAGCGCGGATCGCCGCCATCGCCGTCCTCGGCCAGCGGCGCGATCCAGTCGAGCGCCACCAGGGTCTCGAGCACCGGCACCAATTGCAGCGCGTCGACCCGCATCGAGGCCACCAGCCGCGCCGCGCCCACGCCCTTGTCGGGCGTCGCGCGGGCCCGGGCGAGCTGCTGCAGCACCTCCATCGCGAGCTGCAGCGGCCAGCCGGCGCCGCCGCCGCGCCGGGCCACGCCGGTCAGGATGCTCGGCAGGTAGGCCGCGATCACCGCGCCCAGCAGCACGATGACCCAGGCCACGTAGATCCACACCAGCAGGATCGGGAAGGTGGCGAAGGCGCCATAGAGCACCGAGTAGGTCGGCACCAGGCTCAGGTAGTAACCCAGCACCCGCTTGGCGATCTCGATCGCCGCCGCCACGAACACGCCGCCGGCCCAGGCATGCGACCAGCGCACGTTGGTGTTGGGCACGTAGTGGTAGAGCGAGGCCATGCCGGCGGCCAGCAGCACGAACTCGAAGGCGTCGAAGAACAGCTTGACCACGCTCACGCCGACCACGTCGCGCGAGGCCGCGAACACGTAGGAGGTGGTGGACAGGCTCACCGCCAGGATCAGCGGCCCGAGGGTGATCGTGGCCCAGTAGATCAGCACCCGCTGCGCGAAGGGGCGCGGCGAACGCACGCGCCAGACGTTGTTGAGCGTCTTGTCGATGGTGAGGATCAGCGCGATGGCGGTGATCAGCAGCACGATCAGGCCCGCGATCCCCAGGCCGCTGGCCTTGCTCGCGAACTGGTTGAGGTAGCCCAGCACCTGGCGCGCGATGTTCTCGGGGATCAGGCTCTCGATCAGCCAGCGCTGCAGGCGGCCCTGCATCTTGGCGAACATCGGGAACACGGTGAACAGCGCGAGCGCCACCGTGAAGAACGGCACCATCGCGATGGTGGTGGTGAAGGTCAGGCTGCTGGCCGTGAGCCCGAGGCGGTCTTCGCGAAAACGCTCGCTGAGCACCGCGGCGGTGTTTCGCCAGGGGAAACGGGAGAGATCCCTCCAGAGCTGACGACGATTCATGGCCGGTATCATGCCATCCGCCTTTTCCGTTTCGCCACGCGGCGCCCCCGGGATCGCTTCCCCTGTCCTTCTTCACCGTCGCCCGCCCGTGCCCATCGCCTCGCCCCCGCCCTCCTCCGTCGCCGCCACCCGCTGGCTCGCGGTCGGCAGCCTCGTCGGCCTGATCGTGCTGGGCCTGGCCTGGGAGCTCTGGCTGGCGCCGCTGCGCCCCGGCGGTTCGCTGATGGCGCTCAAGGTGCTGCCGCTCGCGATCCCGCTGGCCGGCCTGCTGAAGAACCGCATGTACACCTACCGCTGGGTCAGCCTGATGGTCTGGCTCTATTTCACCGAGGGCGTGGTGCGCGCCTGGAGCGACACCAACGGCATCAGCCAGCTGCTCGCGCTGGTCGAGGTGCTGCTGTGCCTCGTGCTCTTCGTCGCCTGCGCCTGGCACGTCCGCCTGCGGCTGCGCCACGCCAAGGCCGCCGCCCGTCCCCTGGAGGCTTCCACCCCATGACCACTTCCGCTTCTTCCGCCGCCCTGATCGAGCGGCTGCGCGCCATCGTCGGCGCCAACCACCTGCTCAACGAGGGCGACCTCACGGCCTACGAACAGGACTGGCGCAAGCGCTCGCGCGGCAAGGCGCTGGCCGTGGTGCGCCCGGCCGATGCGCAGCAGGTGGCCGAGGTGGTCAAGGCCTGCGCCGAGGCCGGCACCGCCGTGATCCCGCAGGGCGGCAACACCGGCCTGGCGGTCGGCTCCATTCCCGACGACAGCGGCACCCAGGTCGTGCTGAGCCTGCAACGGCTCAACGCCATCCGCGAGATCGACGCGGCCAACCTCACGATGACGGTGGAGTCGGGCTGCATCCTGCAGACCCTGCAGGAGACCGCAGAAAAGGCCGGCTACCTGTTCCCGCTGAGCCTCGCGGCCGAGGGCAGCTGCACCATCGGCGGCAACCTCGCGACCAATGCCGGCGGCACGCAGGTCGTGCGCTACGGCAACACGCGCGAGCTCTGCCTGGGCCTGGAAGTGGTCACGCCGCAGGGCGAGATCTGGCACGGCACCAGCGGCCTGCGCAAGGACAACACCGGCTACGACCTGCGCGACCTGTTCGTCGGCAGCGAGGGCACGCTGGGCATCATCACGGCCGCCACGATGAAGCTCTACCCGCTGCCGGCCGCGCAACTCACGGCCTGGGCCGCCGTGCCCTCGCTCGACCACGCGGTCACGCTGCTGGGCCTGGCCCACAAGCAGCTGGGCCCGGGCCTCACGGGCTTCGAGGTGATGGGCAAGTTCGCGCTGAGCCTGGTCGACAAGCACATGCCGCAGCTGCGCGTGCCCTTCATCGGCGACGAGAACGTGCCCTACTGCGTGCTGCTCGAGAACTCCGACAGCGAATCGGAGGACCACGCGCGCGCGCGCTTCGAGGCCCTGCTCGAAACGGCGTTCGAGAACGGCTGCGTGACCGACGCCGTGGTGGCCGAGAACCTCGCGCAGGCGCACCAGCTCTGGCACATCCGCGAGAGCATCCCGCTCGCGCAGGCCGAGGAAGGCTTGAACATCAAGCACGACATCTCGATCCCCGTCTCGCGCATCCCGGCCTTCGTGACCGAGACCGACGCGCTGCTGGCGCGCGAGATCGCCGGCGTGCGGCTGGTGAACTTCGGCCACCTCGGCGACGGCAACCTGCACTACAACGTGCAGGCGCCCGAGAACGTCGATACCAAGGCCTTCCTGAAGAACGAGGAAGACCGCATCAACACGCTGGTCTACGAGGCGGTCGAGAAGTTCGGCGGCTCGTTCTCGGCCGAGCATGGCGTGGGTTCGCTCAAGGTCGAAACGCTCGAGAAGCACAAGTCGCCGGTGGCGCTCGAGATGATGCGCGCGATCAAGCGCGGGCTGGATCCGAAGAACATCCTGAATCCGGGGCGGGTGATCCGGGTCTGAGGTTTTTTCCGAACTCGGGGGCTCTTATCAGCGACAAACCCGTATCTCTCAACCCAGTCCCGGAAGGCTACGCCAACTGGCTGGGCGAGTTGAAGAACCGCATCCACAGCGCCCGGCAGCGGGCCGCGCTGGCGGTCAATCGCGAGCTGGTTCTGCTGTATTGGCAGATCGGCCGCGACATCCTGCAGCGGCAGGCCGAGCAAGGCTGGGGCGCCAAGGTCATCGAGCGACTGGCGCACGACCTGCGAACAGCCTTTCCCGAAATGAAAGGCTTTTCCCGCGCCAACCTGATGTACATGCGCTCCTTCGCCGACGCCTGGCCGGATGCGGCAATCGTCCAACAGGCTGTTGGACAATTGCCGTGGGGCCACAACCTGGTCTTGCTCGCCAGGATGAAGCAGCCGGAACAACGGCTGGCCTATGCCAGGCGCGCCGTGGCGCAAGGCTGGTCACGCGCCACGCTCGAAATCCACATCGAAACCCGTCTGCTCGAGCGAGAAGGCCAGGCGATCACCAACTTTGCCGACCGCCTCCCCGCACCAGGGACCGATCTGGCCCGGCAATCCCTCAAGGATCCCTATCTGTTCGACTTCCTGGATGTGGGCCAGGAGGCCAACGAGCGGGAAATCGAGGCGGCACTGGTCAAGCACATCACCCAGTTCCTGCTGGAGCTGGGTGCGGGCTTCGCCTTCGTCGGCCGCCAGGTTCACCTGGAAGTCGGCGGTGACGACTTCCATATCGACCTGTTGTTCTACCACCTCAAGCTGCGCTGCTACGTGGTCATCGAGCTGAAAGCCGAGAAGTTCAAGCCGGAACACCTCGGCCAGTTGAGCTTCTACCTGACCGCCGTCGATATGCAGGTCAAGGCCGAACAGGACAACCCCACCATCGGCCTGTTGCTGTGCAAGAGCAAGAACACCGTGGTGGCCGAATACGCATTGCGCGACAAGACTCAGCCCATCGGCGTGGCGGAATACCAGTTGATCGAATCCCTGCCCGAAGAACTGCAAACGAGTCTGCCCAGCATCGAGCAGATCGAGCGTGAATTGGGCGGGAGATCCTGAATCAGCGTCAATGCCCGAAGTCCCCGGGCCGCAACTCGATCGCCTGCCCATGCGGCGTGCGGTCGGCCGCGTGGTCCCAGGCCTCCCGGTAGCGCGCCAGTTCGTCGTGCGAACTCGCGCCCTTGCGCGCCACCAGCGTCTCGAGCGCGGCGAGCCAGTGCCGGTAGTAGGTGTCGCCCGCGTCGGGGTCGCCAGCGGCCTGCGCGGCCTGGATCTGCGCGGCCAGGGTCTCGGCCCACTCGCTCCAGCTGAACAGGCCCTTCTCGTGCAGCGCCAGCGTCATCGCGAAGGCCTGGGCCTGCCACGGCGCGCCGAAGACCGGGCCGTCGGCGTCGCGTGGCATGCCGGGGGCCAGCATCCCGTCGGGGTACTGCGTCATTCGGCCGCCTCCAGGTAGCTTTCCCAGGCATCGACCGACACCGAGAGCCGCTGCGCCTGCGAGCCCCAGAGCTCGGCTTCCTCGAACACCACCGTGTAGAGCCACTGCGGCGCCTCGCCCGCGCCCTGCGCGTTGCTGTCGGCGAACACGTGCGCGCCATGCAGCCGCTCGATGGTGCCGCGCCGCCCCTGCACATAGCCCGGCAGCCGCGTGTGATGGTCGACGCGGCCCGCGCGCATGCGCACCGCCTGGCCGATCGCGAAGCGCGCCGGCGCCGCGGCCGGCCGCTCGGTGGGCGCCCCCCTGGCCAGCACCGCGGCCACGTCGGCCGCATGCAGCACGCGCTTCACAGGCGCGGGCGCATGCAGCATGCGGCCCTGCGCGATCTCGTCCTCGAACAACTGGCCGCGCTCGATCATCAGCCGCTCGAGCGCCGCGAGCCAGATCCGGTAATAGCTCAGTTGCAGGTAGTGCGGCAAGGTCTCGCGCACGGCGCGGCTCGCATCGATGTTCCATGAACCGGTGGCGCCCATCGCGAGCACCAGCGCGAGCGCGCGCGGCTCCCAGTCGGCATGGAACAGCTCGCCCTCGGGCTCGGGCAGCACCGCGCCGAAGCCGGTGCGGCCGCCGAGGTCGGCCTGGGTCTGGTAATTCATACCGGGCTCCCCGGCGCATCGGCGAGCCGGGTGCCGATCATCGAATCGCGCGACACCAGCGCCGCGAGTTCCTCCTCGCCCAGGTGCTCGGTGCCCGCGGGCCGCTGCGGAATCACGAGGTAGCGCGCCTCGGCCGTCGAGTCCCAGATCCGGATGCGCGTGGTCTCGGGCAGCACGGTGCCGAAGTCCGCGAGCACGCCGCGCGGGTCGCGCACCGCGCGCGAGCGGTAGGGCGCGCTCTTGTACCAGGTGGGCGGCAGGCCCAGCACCGGCCACGGATAGCAGCTGCACAGGGTGCAGACCACCATGTGGTGCTGATCGTCGCTGTTGGCCACCGCCACCATGTGCTCGCCCTGGCGGCCGGTGTAGCCCAGCGAGGCGATGGCCGCGGTGGCGTCGGCCAGCAGCCAGTCGCGGAAGGCCGGGTCGACCCAGGCCCTGGCGACCACGCGCGCGCCGTTGCGCGGGCCGATGCGGGTCTGGTAGGTGTCGATCAGCGCGTCGAGCGCGGCCGGCTCGATGTAGCCCTTCTCGGTGAGCACGCTCTCGAGCGCGCGCACGCGCAGGTCCATCTCATCGAGCTCGCTGTGGTCATCGCCGTGGTCGTGGGTGTGTTCGCTCATGCCCCTCATGCTAAGCGCTGCGACCTACCAGCGGTAGGTCGCGGACGCCACCGCCTTGCGCCGCTCGCCGTAGAAGCAGCCGTAGGTGCACGAGGCGATGTAGGCCTTGTCGGCCAGGTTCGTGAGGCTGAACGCGTAGCGCCAGTGGCCCGTGTCGTACGACACCATCGCGTCGAACACGGTGTACGAGGGCACGATGCCGTTCACGTAGAGCCCGGTGGAGGCGCCCACGTAGCGCACGCCCAGCCCCGCGCGCAGGCCCGGCGCGCCGGCCGCGCCGAAGTCGTACTCGCCCCAGGCCGAGAAGGTGTTGTAGGGCACGTTGCCGCGGCGCTTGCCGACGTTGGCGGCGGTGGTGTCGGCGGTGACGCGCGCGTCGGTGTAGGCATAGGCGGCGATCAGGCTGGCGGAGCGGCCGATGCGCGTGCGCAGCTCGATCTCCAGCCCGCGCGAGCGCACCTCGCCGGTCTGCACCGAGAAGCCGGTGTCGACGGGGTCGGTCGACAGCACGTTCTGCTGCCTGAGCTGGTAGACGGCGGCGCTCAGCAGGGTGTCGCTGCCCCGCGGCTGGTAGCGCAGGCCGAGCTCGTACTGCTCGCCGCGCGTGGGCTCGAAGCGCGCGCCCATGCGGTCGACACCGCTCTGCGGCTGGAACGACTGGCTGAAGCTCGCGAACGGCGCGAGGCCGTTGTCGGCCAGGTAGACCAGGCCGGCGCGGCCGGTGGTGGCCGAGGTCTTCTCCTTCGAGTTCGGGGTCTCGCCGTCGACCGGCACCTGACGGTCGGTCACGCGGTCGTGCCGCGCGCCGAGCACCAACACCCAGCGCCCGGCGATCTTCATCTGGTCCTGCAGGTACAGCCCGGTGGCGTTGCCGGCCATGTCGGGGAAGTAGGTGTTCGGCACCGGCGCACCCGCGACGTAGACGTAGTTCGGCGCGTAGTAGTTGAACTGCGTGGCGATCTCGCGCGACGCGCGCCGCGTGGTGTAGGACTGGTAGGTGGTGTCCACGCCGGCCAGCAGCGTGTGCGCGACGGGGCCGGTGTCGACGCGGTACTCGAGCGAGGTGTCGGTGGTGCGCGCGCGCGAGCGGTCGCGGCGGTCGTAGGACTCATGGAAGGTGGAGCTGGCGCCGTCGGGGCTCACGCCGGCAGCGGCGGTGCTCGGGAAATCGACCTCCGAACGGAAGGCGTGCGCGCTGTGGCGCAGCTTCAGGCGATCGCTGAAGGCATGCTCGAAGCGGTAGCCGACGGCGGTGTTGGTGCCGGCGTAGCGGTCGCGCCCCGGCGTGCCGGTGTAGCGGCTGCTCGGCACCGGTCCGTGGATGTTCGGCAGGATCGTGACGCCGCCGGCCAGCCCGTACACGTAGTCGGTGCGGTTGCGCAGGTACTCGGCCTGCAGCGTGAGCGACGTCGCCGCGCTCGGCTGCCAGCGGATCGCGCCCGACAGGAAGCGCCGGTCGTCGGGCACGTGGTCGATGAAGGTGTTGCTGTCGCGCACGAGGCCCGTGAGCCGGTAGGTCAGCGTGCCCTGCTCGTCGAGCTTGCCGCCGAAATCGCCCTTGATCTGGCGGCGGTCGCGGTTGCCGAGCTCCACGCCCAGCTCGCGCAGCGGCTCGGCCGTGGGCTGCTTGGTGACGGTGTTGACCACGCCGCCGGGCGCGGCCGTGCCGTAGAGCAGCGAGGCCGCGCCCTTGAGCACCTCGGCGCGCTCGAGCCCGTAGAGCTCCTGCTGGCCGTCGTAGGCGTTGACCATGAACTTCGAGCCGTCGCGGTAGAGGCTGCCCGTGCCGGCGCCGGCCTGGAAGCCGCGGATCACGAACGAGTCGGTGGTGCGGTCGGCGCCTTCCGAGCGCCTCACGCCGGCCGTGTAGTTGAAGGCGTCGACCAGGCTGGTGGGCTGCTGGGCCTCGATCTGCTCGGCCGTGACCACCGAGATCGACTGCGGCGTCTCGAGGATCGGCGTGTCGGTCTTGGTGCCGGCCGTGCTGTGGCGCGCGATGTAGCCGTCGGCCGGTCCGCCGGCGGCGCGCTCGGCATTCACGCGCACCTCGGCGAGCATGGCCGACGGCGCGGGCGCCACCACCTGCGGCGCGGTGGGCGCGGCCGGCGCGCCCGCGCGCACGGTGTAGCCGCCCGCGTCGGTCGGCAGCAGCTCGAGGCCGCTGTCGGCCAGCGCGCGACGCAGCGCCTGCGGCGCGTCGTAGCGGCCGCGCACCGGTGCCGAGGCGCGCTGGCCGACCAGCGTGGCATCGACCGTGAGCGCCAGCCCGGCCTCGCGCGCGATGCGGTTGAGCGTGGCGCCGAGCGGGCCGGGCGGCAGGTCGTAGTCGCGCAGCATGGGGGCGGCCTGCGCCTGCGCGCGTGCTGCCGTCGGCAGCAGGGCCGGCATGGCGGTGGCGAACAGCAGCGCGGCGACGAGCGGGGTCGGACGGAACGGGAAGGACGAGGACAAGACGGGACTCCAGGCAGGGGAAGGACGAGGTTTCTCTTCCTGCTTGCCGGACGAGCTTCGAAAAGTGAGAGGGGGTGACCGAAAAAAAATCCGGCGCCGCCCCGATCCAGGCTTCAGCGCGGCGCCTGCCTCGGCTCGATGCGCAGCCACCAGCGCGTGCTGCCCACCAGCTCGACCGGCAGCGCCGCGGTGAGCGCCAGCAGCGCCCTGTCGGTGTCGTCCAGCGGCAGCGTGCCGGTCACGCGCAGGCCGGCCACGCGCGGGTCGACCGCGAGGTGGCCGGGCCGGTAGCGCGCGAGTTCGGCCACCACCTCGGACAACGGCTGGTCGTCGACCACCAGCATGCCGTCCTTCCAGGCATCGGTGTCGGGGCGCGCGGGGCCGGGGGTGCCTGCACCGTCCGCATGCAGTTCCAGGCTCTGGCCCTGCTGCACGACGCGTTCGCCTTCGCAGGCCTGCGCCGGATCGGCCGCGCAGCCGGCCGGCCGTGCCGCCACCGCGGACTGCGTGACCGTGAGCCGGGTGCCGGCGCCGTCGTCGAACCGGCGCACGACGAAGCGCGTGCCCAGCGCGCGCAGGCTGCCCTCTGGTGTCAGCACGACGAAGGGGCGCTGCTCGGCCGCGTCGCCATGGGCGGTCTCGATGGCGATCCCGCCGGCGCGCAGCACGATCGCGCGCCGGCTGCCATCGAAGGCCAGGTCGACCGCGCTGCGGGTGTCGAGGTGCAGCACGCTGCGGTCGGGCAGCACCACGGTGAGCCGCTCGCCGGTGCCGGTGCGGTAGTCGGCGCTCAGGGTGGCCAGCGGCTCGAAGCGGTCGACCGCGACCAGCCCCAGCAGCAGCGCGGCCAGCAGCCCCAGCACGCCCGCGGACTGCTTCCAGCGCCGCGCGGCGCCGCTGCGCACCAGCGCCGAACGCACGGCCTCGCTGCGCGCGGGCGCCAGTTGGGCGTCGAGCTCGCCGAGCTGGGCCCAGGCGCGCCGGTGGTCGGCGTGGGCGTCGAGCCAGCGGCGCAGGCCTTCGGCATCGCGCGCGTCGGCCTCGCCCGAGCCCATGCGCAACTGCCAGCCGATCGCCGCGTCGAGCACGGCCGCGGACACCGGCAGCGAGGCCGAGGCCTGCGCGCTCATGCCGACGCTGCCGGCAGCGCGACGCCGAAACGCAGTTCGTAGCCGCGGCGCGCGGCCGTCGCCAGGTATTGCCGTACCCGCGGCACCGACACGCCGAGCTGCGCCGCGATCTCGGCATGGGTCATGCCGTCGAGCCGGCTGTGCAGCCGGGCGGCGCGGGTCTTGGGCGTGAGGCTCGCGAGCAGCGCATCGAGCGCGCGCAGCGCCTGCACCGCTTGCAGCTGCTCCTCGGGCGAGGGATAGAGCGCCGGCGGCAGCGCCGCGAGGTCGGCGAGGTAGGCACGCTCCAGGTCGGCACGGCGGAAGCGGTCGATCAGCAGGCCGCGCGCCACCGTCGTCAGGTAGGCCCGCGGCTCCTTCATCTCGACCGGCGCCGCCTGCGGCGGCCGCGCGGCCAGCAGCCGCACGAAGGCATCGTGCGCGAGGTCGGCCGCATCCTCGGCGCAGCCCAGCCGGCGCCGCAGCCAGGCCTGCAGCCAGCCGTGATGGCTGCGGTAGAGCACCTGGAGGCTGTCGTCGAGGGCCGGGGCGGACACGGGTTGCGCTTGCGGAATGTTGAGAATAGTTCTCATCTTATAGTCTTGGCCTGCCCGGCCAGCCGCCGGCCCCTCATCCGAATAAGATTCGGGGCTCCAGCCCCGCCGTCCCGGGCGCGCCGTTGCCGCCGCCCTCCACCGCCATGACCCAACGCCCCATCCGCTCCCAGTACGAAGACTTCATGCGCCACGTCGACACCCACGGCGTGTACAAGAGCGACCGCACCGGCACCGGCACCAGGAGCGTGTTCGGCCACCAGATGCGCTTCGACCTCAACGAGGGCTTCCCGCTGGTCACCACGAAGAAGGTGCACGTCAAGTCCATCATCCAGGAGCTGCTGTGGTTCCTGACCGGCTCGAGCAACAACAACTGGCTCAAGGAACGCGGCGTCACCATCTGGGACGAGTGGGCACGCGAGGACGGCGACCTGGGCCCGGTGTACGGCGTGCAGTGGCGCAGCTGGCCCACGCCCGACGGCGGCCACATCGACCAGATCGCCGAGGTCGTGAAGACGCTCAAGTCCAACCCCGATTCGCGCCGCATCATCGTGAGCGCCTGGAACGTGGCCGAGCTCTCGAAGATGGCGCTGATGCCCTGCCACGCCTTCTTCCAGTTCTACGTGGCGCCGCCGCAGAACGACGGCGAGCGCGGCCGGCTCAGCTGCCAGCTCTACCAGCGCAGCGCCGACATCTTCCTCGGCGTGCCCTTCAACATCGCGAGCTACGCGCTGCTCACGCACATGATGGCGCAGCAGTGCGACCTCGACGTCGGCGACTTCATCTGGACCGGCGGCGACTGCCACATCTACAGCAACCACGCCGAGCAGGTCGCTCTGCAACTGAGCCGCGAGCCCTACCCCTATCCCACGCTGCGCATCGAGCGCAAGCCCGACTCGATCTTCGACTACCGGTACGAGGACTTCGCGTTCGAGGACTACCGGCACCACGACCCGATCAAGGCGCCGGTGGCCGTCTGAGGCCCGTGGCCTCCCGCTGAACCGGGCGCTCCCTTGAGCACGGCCGCGCAGGACCATCCGGCCGCCCCTTCCCCCGGCCCGCGCGCCGCGCTGGCCTTCATGGCCGTGCTGGCCGAACTGAGCTTCGTGGGCGCCTCCATGCTCGCGTGGGCGCCGCTCATCCTGCTGCAGGCGATCTTCCTCGGCCCGACGGTGGCCACCGTGGTGGGCATTGCCTTCGTCCTCGGCACCTGGTGGGTGGTGCAGCCCCCGGCGCCGCCGGCCCCGGTCCTGCTGCACCGCGAGCAGGCACCGGCGCTGTTCGCGGCGCTCGACGCGCTGCGCGAACGCCTGGACGCACCGCCGCTGCATGGCGTGGCGCTGGTCGAAGAGCTCAATGCCGCGGCCCGGCTGTCGGGCGGCTTCCTCTCGCTGGTCGGCGGCCGCCGCACCTTGCTGCTCGGCGTGCCGCTGCTGCGGCTGCTCGGCCCGCAGGAGGCCCTGGCGGTGATCGCGCACGAGCTCGGCCATTTCTCGCGCCACCACGGGCGCCTCGGCCACTGGATCTACATCGTGCGGGCCAAGTGGGACGTCTACCTCGACAGCGACCCCGCGCACGATTCGGGCATCGACCGGCTGCGGCGCTGGATCGCCTCGGCCTTCCTGCCGCGCTTCATCCGGCTGTCGATGCAGCGTTCGCGCGCCTGCGAGTTCGAGGCCGACGCGCTGGCCGCGCGCGCCTGCGACGCCACCAGCCTGGTGCAATCGCTGGCCCGGCTCGAGCTGGCCGATGCGTTGATGCGCGACGGCCTGCGCACGCGGCTGCACGAACTGCAGGCAGCCTCGATCCATCCGCCGGCCGCCTTCTGGGACCTGGTCGCCGACAGCCTGCGCGACGAACCCGCGGCGCGCCAGGCCGCGGCTCTCGAGGCCGGCAGCCGGCGCCCGGCACGCCGCAACGACTCGCATCCACCGCTGGCCGAACGGGCCGACGCGCTCGGCGAGCCGGTGGCGCCGCCCTCTTGGACCGACGCTCCCTGTGCCGGCGAAAGCCTGCTGGGCCCGCTCTGGCGCGAGACTTTCGATGGCGCCAATGCGCGCTGGTCCGAGCAGATCGCGCCGGCATGGCGGCTGCGCCACCTGCACCTCGCGGCACTGCGTGCCGGCCCCGATCCGGCCAACACCGCCATCGACCCGCGCCAGTACACGCTGCAGCGCTTGCAGGCCGACGACGAGATCGCCGCCTCCGAACAAAGCCTCGCGGCCCTGCGCCAGCATGCGCAGTCGCAGCCCGACGACGCCCCCGCCCAGTACGCGCTGGGCCTCGCGCTGCTGGCGCGCGAACGGCCCGAAGGCATCGAGCAGGTGCGCGTCGCGATCCGGCTCGACCGGCGCTTCGCGGTGGCCGGCTATGGCGCGATCCTGTCGCAGCTCGAGCTGCACGGCAGCGAGGCCGAGCTCAGCGAGTTCACCAGGCGCCGCGCCCTCGCGGCCGAGAAGCTGGAATCGCTGGACACCGGCCTGTGGCAGCACCTGCTGAAGGAGGAGCTCGCGGCCCCGCCGCCCTGGGCCCGCGCGCTGCTGCTCGAAGCCATCGCCGAGGACCGCGCGCTCGACGCCTGCTGGGTGCTGCGCACCGAGCGCAGCAACGACGCGGGGCAGCGCTTCACGCTCAACATCTTCGTGGCGCGCGTGTGCCACGACCTGATGGCGGCCGACGAGGTCGACGAGGACCTGCTGGCCGCGCGCTACGGCAGCTACCTGCGCACCCTGTTCCCGCACAACGAACTCGCGCGCGTCCTGCTGCGCTTCGACACCGAGGTCTTCCATCCGCCGCTGCTCGAGCGCTTCGCGCGCCTTCCCGGCTGCGAAATCCGCCGGCCCACGCGGCCGATCAACGTGGACGTGGTCAGAATAGACTCGCTCTGAATACGTCCCGCCTGCCATGAACCTCAACCTCATCTTCGCGCGCGCCGCCAACGGCGTCATCGGCGCCGCCAACACCATCCCCTGGCACCTGCCCGAGGACATGGCGCACTTCAAGGCGCGCACGCTGGGCGCGCCGGTCATCATGGGCCGCAAGACCTGGGACTCGCTGCCGCCGCGCTTCCGGCCGCTGCCGGGGCGGCGCAACATCGTGGTCACGCGCCAGGCCGGCTGGCAGGCCGAGGGCGCGCAGCGCGTGGGCAGCCTGCGCGAGGCGCTCGAGGCCTGCGAGCGGCTCGAGGCGCCCGATGTCTGGGTGATCGGCGGCGCGCAGATCTATGCCGAGGCCGAGCCCTTCGCGCGGCGCGCACTGGTCACCGAGATCGCGCGCGACTACGAGGGCGATGCCTTCGCGCCGGTGCTCGACGCCAGCGCCTGGCGCGAGACGCAGCGCGAGTCGCACGTGTCGGCCAAGGAGGGCCTGGCCTTCAGCTTCGTGACGTACGAGCGCGTCACGGCCGGCGCATGACACTGGCGTTGCGCCGGCGCACGCTGCTGGCCGGCGCCGCGCTGGCGGCCGGCAGCCTCGCATCCGCGCCCGCGCTGGCGGCCGAGCCGATGGAGCCCGACGAGGAAGCGCTGTTCATGAACGGCACCGCGCGGCCCACCGACGACGGCCGGCTCGAGGTCGACATCCATGCCTGGGTCTACGAGCGCGAGCGCCGCTGGGGCCTCAATGCCGCGTTCGCGCGCTACCTCGGTCTCAATCTCAAGAAGCTCTCGCCGGCCGCGCAGCTGCGCTTCAACCAGCGCACCGCGCTGTTCCATGCCGAGTCGGAGGACGGCAAGGTGTTCGACGTGGAATTCGACGGCAGCCCCGGGCGCAAGACCATGCCGCCCTCGGGCGCCGATGGCCGCGTCAACGTGCGGCAGGTGATCGAGGTGCCGCGGCTGTCGCCCGCGCAGCAGTGGCTCGAGTTCCACGCGGTCACCGGCCCCGGCGAACTGCTGCACCGTTTCCGCGGCCGCGCGCTGATCGTGCCGGCACAGGGCCTGTCGGTGATCTCGGACATCGACGACACCATCAAGCGCACCCAGGTGCGCGAGCGGCGCGAGATGCTGCTCAACACCTTCGCGCGCCGCTTCGAGCCCGCGCCCCACATGGCCGGCTGGTACCGCGCGCTCGCGAGTGCGCCCGACACGCGCTTCCACTACCTGTCGGCCAGCCCGATCCAGCTCTATCCGCCGCTCGCGGAGTTCGTGCGCGAGGCCGGTTTTCCGCCGGGCAGCATGCACCTGCGCGAGAGCACGACCTGGCGCACGCTGATCCCGGGCGACGAGGATTCGCGCGCGCACAAGCTCGGCGTGATCGCGCGCCTGCTGGCCGACTTCCCGCAGCGCCGCTTCGTGCTGGTCGGCGATTCGGGCGAGGCCGATCCCGAGATCTACGCCAAGGTGTTCCGCGACAACCCCGGGCGCATCGACGGCATCGTGATCCGCGACGTGACCGGCGAGGGCCGGCTGTCGGAACGCTACCGCGCCACCTTCGAGGGCATCGATCCGGTGCTGTGGCACCTCATCGCGCCCGACACGACGGCGTGGCCGATGCAGGCCCAGACCCAGGCCGCGCGTTAGAGCCTTGCGCGCGGCGTGCTCGCGCGGTGCACAAGAATTCCAATGCCCGATCGTGACGGCCCTCACGGTCGATGCGTGCACGCGGCCGATAGGCCATCTCCTCCTGCCAATTGCGGTGATAGCTTCGTTGACGGTCTCCAGAAAAACTTTCGAAAAGAGTAATTCTGGATTCCTTCAATTGATTAACGCTTCATATGCAAGGAGAAATAACCATGCTCGAATTCGTCGACATGAGCGACAGCCGCGCCGTTCGCAACAAGAACAACATCCTGGGCTTCTACGACCTGGTGATCAACCAGAAGAAGGCCGAAGAGTCTGTGCACCGGTTCGTCAGCGCCGCCTATGTCCAGCACAACCCCTTGATCGGCGATGGCGCGGACGCCCTGGGGAAATTCTTCGGCAAGATCACCAGGGAACGCATCCTGGCACGCGTCGTGGTCCACAAGATCGTGGCCATTGGCGACCATGTGTGGGCCCACGTGAATTTCCTGAATCTCTTCAATGACGATCCGGAAGACACGGGAATCGCCGGCGTCGATATCTACAAGATGGATGCTGACGGAAAAGCGATCGAGCATTGGGACACGCTGCAGCCCGTGGGCAATCCCGGGAATTCGGCCCCCTGGCTCGCACCGGATATTCCGCGCGCCAATTCGAATGGCATGTTCTGACGGGAACGAGGCAACGAACCATGCTGGACAAGAACAAGGCACTCGTTCAACGATTCTTCGCCGCCATCGAGAGCGCCGACTTCGGCGTTTTCGACGACATCGTCGCGCTCGACTACGACGATCACCTGCCCGGGCAAGGCCGGGGACGCGAAACCCTCAAGCAGTATTTCAGGGGCCTGCATTCGGCCTTTGCCGATCTGAAGCTGCCGATCTCGGCCCTCGTCGCCGAAGGCGACAAGGTGGCGGTGCTGAATGCCGTACGCGGAACGCACCACGGCGATTTCGCGGGCCTCGCGGCCACGGGCAGGACCATCGATGCGCCGGCCTTCCAGCTCTACCGGATCGAGGACGGACGCCTCGCTGAGCATTGGGAGGTCGCGGACTTCTCGACGCTGATGCGGCAGCTCCAGGGTTGAGGATTCGGCCACGGCCGAGCCCCCTCCCTGCCCCCAAGCGACACCGCTGGAAACGAAGCGCCGCGCCACGCGCGACGCTTTACGAAAAAGAGTGCTTCCGTACTGCCGGACTGCCAGCTGACATAGGCACGAGCGGCGCAGGGTTTAGTCTGTCCTAAGAGTTTCTGCGCACAATGTCACGGACCCATTGCCATCAACGTTCAAGGAGAAGGCACATGTCCATGGAGTTTCTTCGGACGATCGCCGAGCAGAAATTGCCATACGTCGTGCACGCGCCCGCCGAGATCGACAAGCTGCGCGTGCTGCGCGCCGCGGACCTCGTGACGGCCTTCATTCCCCCGTCCGAGCGCCATCCCCAAGGCCGCGCGATCCGCCAGCTGGCCCAGGTCGAGAGCATCACGGCCAAGGGCATGCTGGCGCTCAACAAGGCGACCTCGGCGTTCATCGAGCTGTAGCACGCCAGGCTTCGGGCGAACAACCGAACTGGGTGCCGAACCAGCGGGTGAAGGCACTGTGCGTGCTGTAGCCCAGCATCGCCGCCACCTCGCCCAGGCTGTGGCGGCCATTGGCCACGTAGCGCCGCGCGAGTTCCTGACGGACGTCGTTGACCAGTTGCTTGAAGGTCAGCTCGCGCGCATCGAGCTGGCGCTGCAAGGTGCGCATGCTGAGCCCCAGGCCCTGCGCCACCGACTTGCAGGTGGCCCGCCCCGCCGGCAGCATCAGGTAGATGGCCTTGCGCACCTCCTGGTCGATCGAGCGCTCGCGCTCGCCGGGAACGGCATCGATCAGCTTGCGCGCATAGGCCGCCAGCACGGGATCGCCGCCCGGATTGGGCACGTCGAGGTCCGCCGCGCGGCACACCAATCCGTTGAAGCTGCCGTCGAACTCGACCGGGCACTGGAAGAAGCGGCGATGAAAGGACGCATCGGCCGGCGGCCCATGGCTGAAGCTCACGCTGGCGGGCCGCCAGCGGTCGCCCAGCAAGGCCGCGCACATCCGGTAGAGCACGCCGATCGCGAGCTCGATCGACTGCCGCGCCGGCACCGACACGGCCAGTTCCTCGCGCAGCAGCACCAGCTTGCCGACGTCCTCGACCTGGATCGCCAGCCTTTCGTTGAGCAGGTGCAGGTGCTCGATCAGCGTGAGCAGCACCTGCCGCAAGGTCGGCTGGTGCATCAGCAGCAGGCTGAGCACCCCGAAGTTCGATAGCTGGCGCCGCGCGGCGATGCGCAGTCCGAAGGACTCGCAGCCCGTGTCGCGCGCCGCGTCCTCGAGCAGGCGGGCCACGCGGTCGGCCTCGATCAACTGGTCCGGCTCGCGCAGCATCCTGGCGCGCAGCCCGGCCCTGCGCAGCGCCGCGCCGGGGTCGTGGCCAAGCTCCTGCGCGACCTCCGAGAAGTTCGTCAACGCCGCCGCGCGCACCAGTGCCGTCATGCCGAGCCTTTCCAGGATGGCGGGAATTCTGGCATCAAATGCACAGCGATTGGCACCGAATGCAAAGCGCCGCCGAGGGCCCGCTCCTACAGTTGCCCCATGCCCGCACCCCGGAGGCCGGGGCGGGCAGACCGCAAAAAAGAACGGAGACAAGACATGCGCATCGAAGCGATGACCTGCGCCATCGGCGCCCAGCTCAGCGGCGTCAGCCTGGCCGATGCGGCCCGGGACGACGGCCTGTTCGAGGAAATCCGGGCGCTGCTGCTGCGGCACAAGGTGCTGTTCCTGCGCGACCAGAAGATCAGCCGGGCCGAGCACGTGGCCTTCGCGCGGCGCTTCGGCGAACTGGAGGACCACCCGGTCGCCGGCAGCGATCCGGAGCACCCGGGGCTGGTGCGCATCTACAAGACGCCGGACGCGCCCAACGACCGCTACGAGAACAGCTGGCACAGCGACGCCAGCTGGCGCGAGACGCCGCCGATGGGCTGCGTGCTGCGCTGCGTCGAGTGCCCGCCCGTGGGCGGCGACACGATGTGGGCCAACATGGCGCTGGCCTACGAGCGCCTGCCCGGGCACGTGAAGGAGCTGATCGCGCCGCTGCGCGCCCGCCACAGCATCGAGTGCACATTCGGCGCGGCGATGCCGATCGCGCAGCGCCTCGCGCTCAAGGCCCGCTATCCCGACGCGGAGCACCCCGTGGTGCGCATCCATCCCGAAACCGGCGAGCGGGTGCTGTACGTCAACGGCTTCACGACGCACTTCACCAACTTCCACACGCCCGCCAACGTGCGCTACGGCCAGGATTTCACGCAGGGCACGTCGGCGCTGCTGCAGTACCTCGTCAACCAGGCCGCCATCCCCGAGTACCAGGTGCGCTGGCGCTGGGAGCCCGACAGCGTGGCGATCTGGGACAACCGCGCCACGCAGCACTACGCGGTGATGGACTACCCGCCCTGCCACCGCAAGATGGAACGCGCCGGCATCGTCGGCACGCCGACCGCCTGATCCGCCTGACCCGCTTTTCCCCCTTCGCACCACCCGCATCCCCGGAGCCCTCGATGAACTTCCTAGACGGTCACCTGTTCCCCGAAAACCAGCAGCCGCTGATCATCACCGCCGCCCCCTACGCACCGTCCTGGCTGCCCTCGGACTTCCCCGGCGAGATCGCCGTGACGATGGAGGAGCAGGTCCAGAAGGCGGTGGACTGCTACGAAGCCGGCGCCACCGTGCTGCACCTGCATGTACGCGAACTCGACGGCAAGGGTTCCAAGCGCCTGTCCAAGTTCAACGAGCTGATCGCCGGCGTGCGGGCGCGCGTGCCCGAGATGATCATCCAGGTCGGCGGCTCGATCTCGTTCGCGCCCGAGAGCGAGGGCGCGGCCGCCAAGTGGCTGTCGGACGACACGCGCCACATGCTGGCCGAGCTCGACCCCAGGCCGGACCAGGTCACGGTGACGATCAACACCTCGCAGATGAACATCCTCGAGCAGTTCGACCTGCGCGACATCCGCGGCACCTCGATGGAGGACCCGGTCGTCTTCAATGCCTACAAGGAGATGACGGTGCCGGCGCAACCGGGCTGGGCCGAGGAGCACATCCGCCGCCTCAGCGCCGCGGGCATCCAGAGCGCCTTCCAGTGCTACAACATCAACAGCTTCGAGTCGGTCGAGCGGCTGATGCGCCGCGGCATCTACAAAGGCCCGCTGGTCCTCAACTGGGTCGCGATCGGCGGCGGCATGGACGCGCCGAACATCTACAACCTCGCCAACTTCGTGCGCGCGGTGCCCGACGGCGCGGTGCTCACGGTGGAGAGCTCGGTGCTCAACGTGCTGCCGGTCAACATGATGGGCATCGCCATGGGCCTGCACGTGCGCTGCGGCACCGAGGACAACCTCTGGAACCAGTCGCGCACCGCCAAGATCGGCACCGCCGCGCAGGTCGAACAGCTGGTGCGCATCGCGCGCGAATTCGGCCGCCCGATCGCGACCGCGCAACAGGCGCGCGAGATCTCGCAGATCGGCGTGTTCCACGACACGGTGGAAGAAACGCTTCGGGCCAACGGCTTCGCGCCCAACCGCAACGGCGGCCAGCAGGGCTTCCTGCGCAAGGCCGCCTGAACCTCCACGCACCGGAGCAGCCATGCCGCGCCTCACGCATCTCGCCGCCCTGCTCGTCGCCGCCGCGTCGGCGCTGGGCTCGCCCTGGACCCACGCCTACACCGACAAGCCGGTCAAGATGATCGTTCCCGCGCCGCCGGGCGGCACCATCGACGTGCTCGCGCGCATCGTGGGCGACCAGCTCTCGCGCGACATCGGCCAGCCGGTGGTGGTCGAGAACAGGCCGGGCGCCGGCGGGGCGATCGCCGTCAAGTACCTGCTGTCCCAGCCGGCCGACGGCCAGACGCTGATGATGACCGCCAGCAACGTGCTCACCGAGGTGCCGCACGTCCTCAAGGGCGGCTTCGATCCGCTCAAGGACGTGCAGCCGGTCGCGCTGATGGCGCGCTCCTCGCTGCTGCTGATCGCCTCGCCGCAGTTCCCGGCCAGGGATGCGAAGGAGGCGATCGCCTATGTGAAGGCCCATCCGGGCCAGGTCTCCTACGCCTCCTACAGCGCGGGCACGGCTTCGCAGTACGCGGGCGCCATCCTCAACCAGGCGGCCGGGCTCGACATGCAGCACGTGCCCTACCCCGGTTCCGCGCCCGCGCTGGCGCAGGTCATGGGCGGCCAGGTGCCGCTGATGTTCGACGGCTCGGTCACGGCCCGGCCGCTGATCGCCGCCAACAGGGTCCGGCTGCTGGCGGTCGCGACCCAGGCCCGGCTGCCCGAATTTCCCGCCGTGCCCACCTTCGCCGAGCTGGGCTACCCGGCGCTCGACTTCGCCAACTGGACCGGCGTGATCGCCTCCTCGCAGATGCCGGCGCCGCTGGTCGAGAAGATCCACGCGGTGCTGCGCAAGGTCGCGGCCAACCCGGCGGTGCGCGCGAGCGTGGCCAACGCCGGCTTCGAGCCGATGGCGGACCGCACGCCAGTGCAGGCGCAGGAGGCACTGCGCGAGGAGTTCGTCCGCAACGCCGGCATCGTCAAGCGCTACGACATCCGCCTGAACTGAAGACCATCCAGAACAACGAGGAGACATCGCCATGCCCCAAGCCATCCGCTTCCACGAGACCGGCGGTCCCGAGGTCCTGCGGCTCGAGAACGTCGAGGTCGCGGACCCCGGTCCCGGCCAGGCGCGCGTGCGCCACAGCTTCATCGCGGTCAACTTCATCGACATCTACTTCCGCACCGGCCGCTATCCGCTGGCGCTGCCCGACGGGCTGGGCTCGGACGCGGTCGGCGTGGTGGAGGCCGTCGGCCCCGGCGTGACGGAGGTCAAGGCCGGGGACCGCGTGGGCTATCTCATCGGTCCGCAGGGCGCCTACTCGCAGGTCCGCGTGATGCCCGCCGCGGTGCTGATCCCGCTGCCCGAGGGCCTCCCCGACCGCACCGCCGCCACGCTGATGATGAAGGGCATGACGGCGCAGTACCTGTTCCGCCAGGTCCGTCCGCTGCAGGCCGGCGAGACCATCCTCTACCACGCGGCCGCCGGCGGCGTCGGCCTGATCGCCTGCCAGTGGGCGCGCGCCCTGGGCGTCACGATGATCGGCACCGTCAGCACCGACGAGAAGGCGGCGCTCGCCCGGGCCGCCGGCTGCGCCCACGTCATCGTGACCGCGCGCGAGAACACCGTCGAGCGCGTGCGCGAGATCACCGGCGGCCACGGCGTGCCGGTGGTCTACGACTCGGTGGGCAAGGACACGCTGATGGATTCGCTGGACTGCCTGCAGCCACGCGGCACGCTGGTCAGCAACGGCACCTCCTCGGGCTCGGTGGTGATCGACTCGCAGCTGCTCGCGGCCAAGGGCTCGCTGTGGATGACGCGGCCGGCGATGGCGCACTACATCCAGCCGCGCGCCCACATGCTCGAGATGGCGCGCGAGCTGTTCGACCACGTGCTGGCCGGGCGCATCGTCAGCGAGCCGCAACGCAGCTTCGCGCTCGCCGATGCGGCGCAGGCCCATCGCGCGCTCGAGTCGCGCCAGACGGCCGGATCGACCGTGCTGGTCCCCTGAGGAAGCCCGCCATGAAGACCACCACGCTGGCCCTGTCGCTGCTGGCCGCCACGGGCGGTGCCGCCGCGCAATCCGCCCTCACCGTGTTCGGCGTCGTCGACGCCGGCATCAGCCACTACAGCACCCGCAGCCGGTCCTGGGGCCTCGCGGCGCCGCGCCAGGTCAGGCAGAGCCAGACCACGCTCTCGCCCTCGGGCTACGCGTCCAGCCGGCTGGGCTTTCGCGGCACCGAGGACCTGGGCGGCGGCCTCGCGGCCGGCTTCTGGCTCGAGGCGCCGCTGGCCAACGACAACGGCGGCGGCATCGGCAACTTCGGCCGCCGTTCCACCCTGAGCCTCTCGGGACCGTTCGGCGAGTTGCGCCTGGGCCGCGACTACACCGCCTCGTTCTGGAACGACGGCGTGTTCGATCCCTTCGGCGTCAACGGCGTCGGCACCAATCTGATCGCCGTGGTCAACAGCAACCTCGCCGCCTCGCGGGCGCTCGCCACCGGCGGCCTGCTCAACGGCGCGCTCTCCGCCGGCACCGACAGCCACCTGCGCACCAGCAACGCCCTCAGCTACTTCCTGCCGCCGGGGCTCGGCGGCTTCTACGGCCAGGTGCAGTACGCCTTCCACGAGAACGTGAAGGCGAGCGACGCGAGCGACAGCCCGTCCGGGCGCGGCCGCTATGCCGGCGCGCGCGTGGGATGGACCGGCGGTCCGGCCGACGTGGCGCTGGGCTACGGCGAGAGCACGCTGGTGAGCGCCGCGCCCGGCGGCGAGAAGATCAGGAGCCTGAACCTCGGCGGCTCCTACGACTTCGGCGCGGTGAAGCTGTTCGGCGAATGGTCCCGCGTGCGGAATGCGCGCGACGACGCCGGCCTGTTCGGCAGCCGGGCCACCGACCGCTACGACGGCTTCGTCGCCGGCCTCAACATGCCGGTGGGGCCGGGCCTCGTGCGCGCCTCGTTCGCGCGCGTGAATTTCAGCAACGGCAACGGCGTGCCTGGCGGCAACGCCTCGGTCGACAAGCTGGCGCTGGGCTACGTGCACAACCTGTCCAGGCGCACCGCGCTCTATGCGACGGTGGCGCGCATCGGCATCCGCGACGGCCACAACAATCCGGGCGTGATGGGTGTCACCCCGCTGGTGCTGAGCCTGCCGGCGATCTTTCCGCAGGCGGCCTACGTCACCAAGGGCGGCATGGAACCGCGCGGCGCGACCGGCTACGACGTCGGCATCCGGCATGCCTTCTGATCGCGCGGGACCCGCGGGTCAGCGCCCGCGGCCGCCGGCCTTCTTCGCGTCGAAGCCGAGCATCTTCATCGCCGCATTCGGACTGCGCGCCCCCTTCGCATAGCCCTCCCACGGCGCATTGCCGCGATCGAGCCGCGTGTGGATGTCGCGCAAGGTCCAGTGCGCGCCGCCGCGCAGGTCGGGCACCTCGTCCCATGCCACCGGCACCGACACGCCCATGCCCGGCCGCGCGCGCACCGACCAGGCGCTGACCGTGGTCGCGCCGAAGCCGTTGCGCAGGTAGTCGATGAAGATGCGGCCCACGCGGTTCGAGGGCCCGCTCTTCGCCACGAACAGTTGCGGCAAGGTGCGCGCCATGTGGCGCACGATGGCCTGCGAAAAATCCTTCACCGCGTCCCAGCCGTGCACGCGGCGCAGCGGCACCACCACGTGCAGGCCCTTGCCGCCGCTGGTCTTGCAGAAGGGCACGAGCCCGAGCTCGACCAGGATCACGCGCATCAGTTCCACCGCCTGCAGCATCGCGGGCCAGTCGACGCCCTCGCCGGGGTCGAGGTCGAAGGTCATGCGGTCGGGCTTGTCGATCGCGGACTTGACGGCGTTCCAGGTGTGCAGCTCGATCACGTTCATCTGCGCCGCGCCCGGCAGGCCGAGCGCTGCCGCCACCTCGATCAGCGCGGGATGTTCGGGCCACAGCGCGGCATCGAGCTGGCGGATGCCCTCGATGCTGCCGTCCTCGAGATGCTTCTGGAAGAACAGCTGCCCGCCGATGCCGCGCGGCGCGCGCACCAGCGACACCGGCCGGCCGCGCAGGTGCTCCATCATCAGCGGCGCGACCAGGCCGTAGAAGCGCACCACCTCGACCTTGGTGATGCCGGTCGACGCATCGACCACGCGCTCGGCATTCGAGACCTTGAAATTCGCGGGCAAGGTGGCGGCCGGGCCTTTCGTCTGGGTCTTCGCCTTGGTCTTCGCCTGCTCCCGGTCCGCCGCGCGCGCGGGCACCGGCGCCTCGCGCACGATCTGCTTCGCGGGCTTGTCGTCGCGCAACGCATGGAACACCGGGTGGCGCACATGGCCGTCCTGCGTCCATTCGGAGAACGTGACCTCGGTCACCAGCACCGGCTTCACCCAGTGCGCGCGGCGCTCGTTCTCGATACGCTGCTTGAACGGGCGTTGGTCGATGGCCAGGGGCTTCAGCCGCGCGAAGATCTCGGCCAGCGAGCGCTCGTTGAAGCCCGTGCCCACGCCGCCCGCGAACACCAGCTCGCCGTGTTCGTCATGCACGCCGAGCAGCAGCGAGCCGAAGCCCGTGCGCGAGCCCTGCGGGTCGGTGTAGCCGGCGATCACGAACTCCTGCCTGCGCGCGCACTTGAGCTTGATCCAGTCGGGCGAACGGCGCGAGCGGTAGGCGCTGCCGCGCCGCTTGCCGATCACGCCCTCGAGCCCGATGCGGCAGGCCGAGGCCACGATGTCCTCGGGCGGTGCGTCGAAGACCGCGCTGAAGCGGATCTCGGGCGGCGGATCGGCGAGCAGCCGCTCGAGCAGCGCGCGCCGCTCGACCAGCGGCACGGCCCGCAGGTCGTGGCCGTCGTAGTACGGCAGGTCGAACAGGAAGTAGACGATGTCCTGGGTGCGCGTGCTGTCGAAGGCGCTCTGCAGTGCCTGGAAGTCGGTGCGGCCGGCCTCGTCGAGCACCACGATCTCGCCGTCGAGCCAGCCCGGCTTCAGCTTCATGCGCTGCAGCGCGCGTACCAGGTGCGGCATGCGATCGCTCCAGTCGTGGCCGTTGCGCGTGAACAAGCGCACCGTCTTGCCCTCGATGCGCGCGAGCAACCGGTAGCCGTCGAACTTGATCTCGTAGACCCAGTCGCCGGGATCGGGCGGCGGCCCGTCGACCAGCGTGGCGAGCACCGGCGCGAGCTTGGGCGGAGGCTCGGCCTCGACGGCTTCTTCGGGCCACTCGGAACGCTTTCGCGCCGCCTTCTTCGCGGCGGGCTTCGACACTGTGCTCGCCCGCGGCATCGCGAGCGCGGCCACGCTGTCGGGGAACTGGTCGACCACGCTGAATTCCGCGGCCTCGCGCGCGAACTCGTCGCGTTCCTTGATCAAGAGCCACGGATCGCCGCTGCCCTCCTTGCGCGCCTTCATGCGCACCAGCGCCCAGCGGCCGCGCAGCTTGTGGCCATGCAGCTCGAACTTGATGTGGCCCGCGCGGTAGTCCTTGCGCAGATTGCCCAGCGGCACCCAGAAACCCTTGTCCCAGACGATCACCTTGCCCGCGCCGTACTGCTTCGCGGGAATCTCGCCCTCGAAGGCGTTGTACGACACCGGGTGGTCCTCCACATGCATCGCCATGCGCTTGTCGTGCGGGTCGTAGCTCGGCCCCTTGGGCACGGCCCAGCTCTTCATGGTGCCGTCGATCTCGATGCGGAAGTCGTAGTGCAGGCTGCGCGCCCAATGCTTCTGCACCACGAACTGCAATGCGCCGGGCAGCGACTCGCCGCCCTCGGCGGGCTCGGGCGTGATGTCGAAGTTGCGCTTTTCCTTGTAGCGCTTCAGTGCGGCGGTGCGCGCCATGCGGGGGCGGGTGTCACTGCGGTGCCGGCGTCTGCGCCTGCCGCCGGTTGCTCGCCATCGTCTTCGCGGCGTCCAGGTGCGTCCTGAGCACCGGCAGCGTCTTCTCGGCGAAGGCGCGCAGGTCGGCATCGTTGGCGTCGCGCGCCATGTTCTCGAACAGGCGGATGTCGGCCTCGTGGTCCTGGATGCCGACGCGGTCCACATAGGCCCGGTCGAAGCCCTCGCCCGACAGGCCCTGCAGCGCCTCGATGCGCGCCTTCTTGTCGGCCGGGATCTCGGCCACCAGTTGCACCGACTTGCGCGCAGCCAGCTGGCGCAGCGCCTCGTTCGATTCGCCGTGGTGCTTCGCGAGCATCAGCGCGTAGTCCTTCACCTCGGCGCTCACGGCCTTCGAGGCGGCGAGCTTCGAGACATCGAGCTCGTAGAGGCCGGCGCCCGCGGCCAGGGTCATCAGGCTGCGGTCGGGGGCGCTCACCGCGCCGGCCTGGGCGATCTGAACGGCGGGTTCGGCCGCGAAGGCCGTGGGCACGGATGCCACGCCACCGAGCACGATGGTGCACGCGATCGCGCAGGCCCGTCCTCGGGACGAATGGCGGAGCGTCGAAATGGAATGCATGCCGGACCTCGCGATCTGCAATGGGAGGACAAGGCCATCGGAAGGCTCGCCACGGGCCGGCGATGACCACCTGGGACCACGCTGCGCCCACCATGCGACTGCGAACGTAGGAAGTCGCCCCTTGCGCGCACAAGCCCAGGCGCACACCGCCGCGCTCACCCCGCCTCGGCCGCGGCCGGGTGGCTCGATGCATGGCGCTCGAGCATCAGGTACAGCAGCACCCCGCCGCCCAGCGGCAGCAGGTAGTAGAGCGCGCGGTAGGCCAGCACCGCGCCCATCAGCGTGCCCTGCCGCACGCTGCCCGACAGCAGCGCGAGGTACACGGCCTCGAGCACGCCGAGCCCCGCGGGAATGGGCGTGAACACACCCACGATCGAGGCCGCCATCAGCACCGACAGCGTGGTCGCGTACGGCACCTTCTGCCCCAGCAGCAGGTACATCGCCGCGCCCATCAGCGCCCAGTTGCAGGCCGACAGCGAGATCTGCAGCAGCGCGAGCCGCGCCGAGGGCAACTGTACGCTGCGCCCGCGCAGGGTCCAGCGCTTGCCGCGCGCGACGCCGCAGGCGATCACGTAGCCGATCGCGAGCGCGATCATCAGCACGCCGATGGCACGGAAGGCCACCACGCCCAGGTGCGCCTGGCGCGGCGGGTCGATCGCGCCCGCGGCGAACAGGCCGCCGGCCAGCAGGCCGTAGCCCAGCCAGTTGGTCGCAAGGCTGAGGCCGACGATCTGCGCCACCGTGGCCTCGTCGAGCCCCGCGCGCGCATAGAGCCGCGCGCGCATCGCGACGCCGCCCACCAGCGAGCCGAGGTTCAGGTTGAAGGCATAGCTCGTGACCGCGATGGCCCAGGTGCGCCAGGCGGCGAGCTTGTGCCGCGTGTGCATCCGCCCCAGCAGGTCGAAGCAGCCGTAGAGCGCATGGCTGGCGGTCGAGAGCGCGAGCACGCCGAGCAGCAACCACAACGGATAGCGCTGCAGCGCATGCCAGGCGCCGGCCCAGTCGACCTTGTGCGCGTGCGAGAGCAAGAGGCCCAGCACCACGATGCCGAGCACGGGCAGTGCCCAACGCTTGCAGCGGCGCCAGAGGCCTTGGGGAACGGAGGCGGCGTCGGTGTGGTCCGCCTCGCGGGAGAGTGTGGCTGTGGCGGCGGTCTGTGGCATCGTGGACCGATCATCGGGACCGATCCGGATGCCCGACAGTCGCCGCGAGCGCTTGTGTGCGTAGTCCGGGAACGATGCCCCGGATCACGCACCGGCCTTGCCCGGCGGCAGCTTGACCTTGGTGACCGTCACCGAGACGGGGTCGCTGGCGGGAAAGGATTCCTCCACGCCGCTGTCGAGCGCATCCTCGCTCGGTGCCTCGTGGGTGGGCTTGTCGTGTTCGGGAGCGGGCTTGCCGTGCGACTCGGCGGTGGGAAACGGAAAGGGCTTGCTGGTGTCCTTGGGGTCGCGGGTATCGGTCTTCGAGGCCATGGGGTTCTCCTTCCAGAAAGAGAGAGGGAAAGCACGCGGTGCGTCTCCCATTCTGGAAAGCGGCCCGCCCCGGCGCGTAGGACAACACGCGCCGTGGGCCGTCGCCGCGAGAGCGACCGCCTCAGCGGGGAATGCGGATGAAGTCTTCCGAGGTCAGCGAGATCAGGCAGCGCGGCTCGTCGCGATAACGCTCCCGGGCCTTGGCCTCGATCGCGTCGAAGTAGGCGCGGCAGGCCTCGAGCAACTGGGGGCCGCCCTCGCGCACGCCGAATTCATCGTGCAGCGCGTCTTCCGTGATCTCCGCCAGCACGCGCTGGCCCTGCGGACCGTTCGGGTAGAACGCGAAACGCACCGTGGCGGTGTCGAAGCAATAGATTCCTTCGAAGTTCATCTCTCTTGTCTCCAGCGGGTTGCATCTTGTTTCGTCGCGCCGACTAGAGCGCTTCGCGCGGGCGCGCTCGCGAGGACGAAATCCAGTCCCGATGCAGGACTTCTCCTACAACACCAAAGGCCTCGCGACGCTGCGCCTGCGCGCATCGGCGATGTCGTCCCACGCGGGCCTCCCCCTGTCTTCGGCGAGGCTTTGGACTTCCAACCCGAGGACCTCCACGACCATGAATACCACCGCCACTTCACGCCTCGACGCCCGCATCGCCGGCGTGGTCGAGTTCCGCGCGGGCGATGGCCCGCAGATCCGCATTCCCGAAGGCGTCTGCCAGGCGCTGGTCGCGGACGACAGCGTGGTGTTGACCTGGACCGAGGACGGCAATCCGCTGACCGCCGCGATCCCGCGCATCGAGTTCGACCGCTTCGTCACCGAGGGCCAGATCGTGCTGGGCCACGCGGAAGAGGACGACGCCGACGCGCCGAAGAAGGACTAGCGAAGGACTAGCGCGCAACGGCCCGCGGGCCGGTGGTGGCTTGCTTGAAAAGGCGGGCGCGAGCGACGACGATGCGTGCCGCGCCATCCGCGCCATGCCCTGGAGTCCTTTCGCGCTTGAATCCCCTGCCCCCTTTTCCTCACGCCTGGCGCGCCCGCCTGGCCGATGCCCACTGGCAGCGCCAGACGATCGGCGAATCGGGCGCCGATGTGTTTCGCATCGAGGCCGCCGATGGCGAACTCCTGTTCCTCAAGTCCGAGCCCGTGGCGCCCCTCGCTGAACTGCCGGGCGAGATCGCGCGGCTCGCATGGCTCGCGCGCCAGGACCTGCCCGCGCCCGCAGTGCTCGACCAGGCCCTCGAACACGATCGCCATTGGCTGCTGATGAGCGCCGTGCCGGGCCGCGATCTCGCATCGGGCCCGTTCCGCCCGGCCGAGATCGTCGTGCACATGGCCGATGCGCTGCGCCTGCTGCACCGGGTGCCGGTCGCCACCTGCCCCTTCGACCATCGCCTGGCACACCGGATCGAGGACGCGCACGCGCGCGCCGTGGCCGGCCTGGTCGACGAGAGCGATTTCGACGACGAGCGCGCGGGCTGGACCGCCCTCGATCTGTTCGAGCGACTGCGCGCGACGCGGCCCGCGAACGAAGACCTCGTCGTGACCCACGGCGATGCCTGCCTGCCGAACCTGACGGCAACGGCCGACGGCTTCACGGGCTTCATCGACTGCGGCCGCGTCGGCGTGGCCGACCGCTGGCAAGACCTCGCGCTGGCCGCGCGCAGCATCGGCTTCAACCTCGGCGAGGGATGGACCGCGCCCTTCTTCGAACGCTACGGCATCGCGCCCGATGCCGAGCGCATCGCGTTCTACTGCCTGCTCGACGAGTTCTTCTGAAGGTGCGCCGAAGGTGGCGCGGGGAGAATGCGGGCATGAAATTCGATCCCCTGCCATCGCAGTGCCTCGTCGACCAATCGCTGGAGATCCGCCTGCGCGGTCTCGCACCCGGCGAGCGCGTCGTGCTACAACTGTGCAACCGCTTCGGCCACCAGGTGACGCAATCGGAGGCCTACTTCGTGGCCGACGCCAGCGGCACGGTCGATCCCGCGCGGCAGTCGCCGGTCGCGGGCAGCTACGAGCGCGCCGACGCGATGGGCCTGTTCTGGTCGCGCGCGCTGGTGCCGCCCGAGCGCGTCGGCGGCATCGCGGGCCTGCACGACGATCCGCTGACCGCCACGCTCAGCGCGGTGCGCGAGAGCGACGGCAGCGCGGTCTCGGTCTCGATCCGCCGCGTGTATGTCGGCGACGGTGTGCGTCAAAGGGAGCTCAGGGAACGCGGCCTGGTCGGCCAGTTGTTCGAACCCGCGGGCCCGGGTCCGCATCCGGCCGTGCTCGTGCTCGGCGGATCGAACGGCGGCCTGGCGTGGTCGCAGGAGATGGCCGCGCTGCTCGCCTCGCATGGCTTCGCCGCGCTCGCGCTGGCCTACTTCGCGGCCGACGGCCTGCCGCCCACGCTCGACCGCATTCCGCTCGAGTACTTCGGCACGGCGCTCGAATGGCTGGCCGAGCAGCCCGGCGTGCGGGCCGACCGCATCGGCACCGTGGGCGTGTCGCGCGGCGGCGAACTCGCGCTGCTGCTCGGCGCGCACTTTCCCGCCATCGGCTGCGTGATCGGCTATGTGCCCAGCGGCATCGTGTGGCCCGCCTATCCCGCGAGCGGCCATGGCGCATGGACGCTGGGCGGCGAGGAGATCGCCTTCGCATCGACGCTCACGCACGCGCAATGGGACGAAGCCGTCGCCCAGGGCCTCGCGCACGAGGACAGCTTCGACTGGTACCTGATCCCGCTGCGCGATCCCGCGCTGCTGGAGCGAAGCTCGATCAAGGTCGAGAAGATCAACGGCCCGGTGCTGCTGATCTCGGGCGAGGCCGATGGCCTGTGGCCTTCGACCGATCTCGCCGACTTCGCGCTGCAACGCCTGCTCGAAAAGAAATTCGCGCACCGCGCCGAGCACCTGAGCTACCCGCGCGCCGGCCATTCGATCGCCTGGCCGAACGCGCCGACCACCATGACGCGCTCGGTCCATGCGATATCCGGCGAAACGATGGACATGGGCGGCACGCCCGAGGGCAATGCGCGGGCGCGCAGCGATTCGTGGCCGCGCATGCTCGCCTTCTTGCGTGATGCGCTGCAGCGCTGAAACCGCCCCCGGATTTCCGTCGCTCTACCACGATTTTTTGGACGGAACCGCGGGGTGGCGCAGTCTTTTTTGCACGGTCGGGAGCCCCTGCCTATTCAACAGGCAATGTGGTGGGAAGCCCCGCCAATCCTCGCTTCGCCCATCCGCTCCCCGCACAACCCACAGAGTTGTCCACAGAAAAATCGAACAAGTCATCAAACCGACTTGGTCGCGACATATCCCTTGAACATTTCCCGCAGGCGGGTCTTGAGCAACTTTCCGGTGGCCGTATGCGGCAGGCTGTCGACGAAGACCACGTCCTCGGGCAGCCACCACTTGACAACGCGCTGCGCGAGGAAATCGCGCAACTGCGAAGCGGTCACTTCGCTGCCGGGCCGCTTCACCACGACGAGCAGTGGCCGCTCGGTCCACTTCGGATGCGGGATACCGATGACCGCGGCCTCGGCCACCGCCGGATGGGCGCTGGCCGCGTTCTCGAGGTCGATCGAGGAGATCCATTCGCCGCCCGACTTGATCACGTCCTTCGCGCGGTCGACCAGCTGCACATAGCCATCGGCATCGATGGTGGCCACGTCGCCGGTCGGGAAGAAGCCCTCGGCATCGAGCACGCTGCCGCCCTCGCCGCGGAAGTAGCCGCTCGCGATCCAGGGCCCGCGCACATGCAGGTGGCCGAAGGCCTTGCCGTCGTGCGGCAGGCGCCGGCCGTCCTCGCCGACGATCTTGAGCGCCACGCCCCAGACGCCGCGGCCCTGCTTCATCTTGATGCCGATCCTCTCGTCCTCGCTCAAGGCCGCATGCTTGGGCAACAGGTTGCCGATCACGCCGATCGGGCTGGTCTCCGTCATGCCCCAGCCCTGCACGAAGTCGGCGCCGAAGTCGCGTTCGAAGCGCTCGATCATGCTGCGCGGCGTGGCGGCGCCGCCGAGGCCGATGCGCTTGAGGCCCAGCGCGCGCGGATCGAGTTCGGGATGGGCATCGAAGTACTGGAACAGCATCAGCCACACCGTGGGCACGGCCTGCGAGATGCTGACCTTCTCGTCGCGCATCAGCTCGTAGAGGTTCTGCGCGTCGAGGTGCGGGCCGGGCATCACCAGCTTGACGCCGGCCATCGCCGCCGCGTACGGCATGCCCCAGGCATTGGCATGGAACATCGGCACCGCGAGCAGCAAGGTCATGCCCGAGTTCACGCCGAAGGTGTCGGGCGTGCACTCCATCAGCGAGTGCAGCACGGTCGAGCGGTGCGAATAGAGCACGCCCTTGGGATTTCCCGTGGTGCCCGAGGTGTAGCACAGCGACGAGGCCGTGCGCTCGTCGAACATGGGCCAGTCGTAGTCCTCGCTCTGCGCATCGATCAGCTCGTCGAAGCACAGCAGGTTCGGCACGTCGATGGCCGGCATGTGGGCGCGGTCGGTCATCGCGATGAAGGCGCGCACCGAGCGCAGGCCCGGCGCGAGCTTCTCGACCAGCGGCGCGAAGCTGGTGTCGAAGAACAGCACCTTGTCTTCGGCATGGTTCACGATGTAGTCGATCTGCTCGGGAAAGAGCCGCGGGTTGACGGTGTGCAGCACCGCGCCCGCGCCCGACACGCCGAAGTACAGCGCCAGGTGCCGGTGCGTGTTCCAGGCCAGCGTGCCCACGCGGTCGCCGGGGGCGATGCCGAGCTGCGCCATCGCGTGGGCCACCTGCTTCGCGCGCCGGTGCACCGCGTCGTAGTCGGTGCGCACGATCGGTCCCTCGACGCTGCGCACCACGATCTCGGTGTGCGGGTGGAAGGTGGCGGCATGCTCGATCAGCGACGAGATCAAGAGCGGGCGGTCCTGCATCAATCCGAACATGGGGTCGTCTCCTGTGCTGGGGGCCGCCGCATCGTGGCAGCAGCGCGCCGGGGCGGCATCGTCGGAACGGACGATTGAGGGCGCGCGGCGGGAACGGAATCTGCGTGATGATGCGAAACCACCGGATGCCCGCCCCATGTCCATGCTCATCGCCCAGATCTCCGACCCGCACGTGCGCCCCGCCGGCGTGCTCTACCAGGGCGTGGTCGATTCCAACCGCATGCTCGAGGAGGCCATCGCCCACCTGCATGCGCTCGATCGCCGGCCCGACCTGGTGCTGCTGACCGGCGACCTGGTCGACGAGGGCCGGCCCGAGGAATACGCGCAGGCGCGCCGGCTGCTGGCCGCGCTCGAAGTGCCGCTGCTCGTGATGCCCGGCAACCACGACCACCGCGAGCACTTCCGCGCGGCCTTCGCCGACCACGGCTACCTGCCGGCCACGGGCGCGCTGCACTACTGCATCGACGACCACCCGGTGCGCATCGTCGCGCTCGACGTCTGCGTGCCCGGCCTGCACCATGGGCTGGCCGACGCGGAGGGCCTCGCCTGGCTGCAGCGCACGCTGGAGGCCGACCGCACCAGGCCCACGCTGCTGATGCTGCACCACCCGCCGTTCATGAGCGGCATTCCGTACATGGATGCCTACCGCTGCATCGACACCGAGCCGCTCGAAGCCGTGGTGCGCGCGGCCGGCAACGTGGAGCGCGTGCTGTGCGGCCACGTGCACCGCGGCATGCTGCGGCGCTGGGCCGGCACCGTGGTGTGCAGCGCGCCGAGCACCACCACCGAGATCGCGCTGCGGCTCGCGAGCGACGCGGCACCGGCCTCCTACCTGGGCCGGCCCGGCTGCCTGCTGCACCTGTGGGACGAGGCGCACGGCATGGTGAGCCACCTGAGCCACATCGGGCCGATGCAGGGGCCCTACCCCTTTGCCTGACATGCGGATGCCGACCATCGCGGGACTGCGTGCCTCGATCCTCTGCGCGGCCGCCTGGCTGGCCTGCGCCGCGCCGGCCTTCGCCAACGGCAGCCTGTCCTGCGCAGGACGGCCCTATGCGGTGGAGGTGCAGTTCAGCCTGTCGACCGGCGAACTGACCGGGCTGATCGTCGCGCGCGAGCAGCACGGCGATCTTTCATCCGAACGATTCACGCCACGGCGCCGGTCCATCGACTACGCGCGCCACACCGTGCAGGCGAGCGGCACCAGCGTCGACCGGCCGTCTCGCACCGCAACGCTGCGCATCGCCCAGGCCCGCGGCACGCTGACCCTCGCGGGCCGCCGCTACCGCCTGCGCTGCGACTGGAACGGCCTGGGCTGAAGCGGCCCGCGTTCAGAGCCGCTCGACGATCGTCACGTTCGCCATGCCGCCACCCTCGCACATGGTCTGCAGCCCGTAGCGCTTGCCGCGCTGGCCCAGCGCATGCACCAGCGTCGTCATGAGCTTCGTGCCCGAGGCGCCCAGCGGATGGCCGAGCGCGATGGCGCCGCCGTGGACGTTGAGCCGTTCGGGATCGGCGCCCGTCACCTGCAGCCAGGCCAGCGGCACCGGCGCGAAGGCCTCGTTGACCTCGAACAGGTCGATGTCGGAGATCTTCATGCCGGCCTTCTGCAGCGCGCGCTGCGTGGCCGGGATCGGTGCCTCGAGCATGATCACCGGGTCGTGGCCCATCACGCTCATGTGGTGGATGCGCGCGAGCGGCTTCAGGCCGAAGGTCTTGAGGCCGCGCTCGTTGACCACCATCACGCCGCTGGCGCCGTCGCAGATCTGGCTCGCGGTCGCGGCCGTCACGCGCCCGCCCTCGGCGATCAGCTTGACCGCGCCGATGCTCTCGAGCGTCGCGTCGCCACGGATGCCCTCGTCGGCCAGGTGCATCTCGCCGGGCTCGCTGCCATCGGCCAGCCGCACCGCCACCGGCACGATCTCGCGCTCGAAATGGCCGGCGCGCGTGGCCGCGGCCGCGAGCTGGTGGCTGCGCAGCGCATAGGCATCGAGCTCGGCGCGCGCGATGCCATAGTTGGCGGCGATCATCTCGGCACCCGTGAACTGGCTGAACTCGACGCCGGGGTAGCGCTTCTGCATGCCGGGGCTGACGTAGAAGCCCAGCCCGTTCTTCAGCGGCAAGGTGGTCGGCAGGCCCATGGGCACGCGCGTCATGCTCTCGACGCCGGCCGCGATCGCCACGTCCATGCTGCCCGACATCACGGCCTGGGCCGCGAAGTGCAGCGCCTGCTGCGAGGAGCCGCACTGGCGGTCGACCGAGGTGGCCGGCACCGACTCGGGCAGGCGCGAGGCCAGCACCGCGTTGCGCGCGATGTTCGAGGACTGCTCGCCGGCCTGGCCGACGCAGCCCATGATGACGTCCTCGATGGCGGCGGGATCGACGTCGGTGCGCGCGACCAGCGCGTCGAGCACCTGCGCGGCGAGGTCGGCGGGATGCCAGCCGGCCAGGCGGCCGTTGCGGCGGCCTCCAGCGGTGCGGGCGGCGGCGACGATGTAGGCTTCGGGCATGGGTTCTCCTGGGACTTGGTGTGACTCGGGGAATTGTTGGCCCCCAGGATACGGCGGGCGTCGTCGGATCGGACGATTTTGGGCGCGGCTCAGCGATGCCGGAACACCGGCTCGCGCTGATCGAGAAAGGCCCGCATGCCCTCGCGCGCATCCTCGGTCGCGAAGCGCGCATGCAGCTGCCGGCGCTCGAACAGGATGCCCTCGGACAGCGAGGACTCCCAGGCGCGGTTGACCGACTCCTTGATCGCGACCAGCGCCGGCAGCGAGAAGCCGGCGATGCGCGCGGCCAGCGCCAGCGACTCGTCCATCAGCGAGGCGGAAGGCACGACGCGCGACACCAGCCCGTAGCGGTCGGCCTCGTGCGCATCGAGCACGCGCGCGCCCAGGCACATCTCCATCGCCTTGGCCTTGCCGATGGCGCGCGGCAGCCGCTGCGTGCCGCCCGCGCCCGGCAGCATCGCGAGCCTGACCTCGGGCAGCGCGAAGCGTGCCGACTCGGCCGCCAGCACGATGTCGCAGGCCAGCGCGAGCTCGCAGCCGCCGCCATAGGCGAAGCCGGCCACCGCGGCGATCACGGGCTTGCGCACGCGGCGGATGGTTTCCCAGTTGCGCGTGATGAACTCCTGCGCGACCACCTCGGCATGGTCCCATTCGGCCATGGCCGCGATGTCGGCGCCGGCCGCGAAGGCACGCTCGTCGCCCGTCAGCACGATGGCCCCGATGCCGGCATCGGCATCGAAGGCCAGCAGCGCGGCGCCGAGCGCGTCCATCAGCGCGTCGTTCAGCGCGTTCATCTGCCGCGGGCGGTTCAGCGTCACGACGCCGACGCGGCCCTCGGTGCGCACGAGGATCGGTGCTTCCAGCTGCATGCGGGCCGGCTCCCGTTCAGTCGACCACGATCTTCTGCCGGGCGATCAGCGCGGACAGCACCGCGCCCTCCTCGGCCAGCAGCTTGCGGAACTCGGGCGTGTCCATCGCCACCGGCTCCGCGCCCAGGTCGGCATAGCGCGACTTCAGCGCGGGCTGCGCGAGCGCCTTGCCGATCTCGCGGCTCATGCGCGCCAGCACCTCGGGCGGCGTGCCGTTGGGCGCCCACATGCCGAACCAGATGTCGAGGTCGGCGCCCGGGAAGCCCTGCTCGCCGATGGTCGGCACCTCGGGGAAGAACGGCGAGCGCTTGGCGCTCACGATGCCCAGCAGCTTGGCCTTGCCGGTGCGGATGTGCGGGAAGGCGATGCCCGGGTCGCAGACGAAGTCGGCCTGGCCCGAGAGCACGTCCTGCAGCGCGGGCGCGGCGCCGCGGTACGGCACGTGGGTGGCCGAGACCTCGGTGGCCTGCTTGAACAGCTCGCAGGCCAGGTGCGGCGGCGTGCCGGTGCCGGCCGAGGCGTACGAGAAGGTGCCGGGTTTGGCGCGCGCCAGCGCGACCAGCTCGCGCGCGTCCTTCGCGTTCATCTGCGGCTTGGCCACCAGGTACATCTGGGTGCGGCCCACGGTCGCCACCGGCGACAGGTCGCGCGAGGGCAGCAGGGTCGACTTGAACAGCGACGGGTTCGCGGTCTCGACCGAGGTCGGCGCGATCAGGAAGGTGTGGCCGTCGGGCGCGGCGCGCACCACTTCGGCGGCCGAGATGTTGCCGCTGGCGCCGGGCTTGTTGTCGATCAGCACGGTCTGGCCCAGCGACTCGGTCAGCGACTGCGCGAGGATGCGCGCCATCACGTCGGTGCTGCCGCCGGGCGCGAAGCCCACGACCACGCGGATCGGCTTGGTGGGCCAGGCCGCGGGCGACTGCGCGGAGGCGGCGCCCGCGAGCGCGAGGCAGCCGAGCGCGACGAAGGCCCGGCGCAGGCGCGCCGGGGCCAGGAACGAAATAGCCATGTCTTGTCTCCGTTGTGTTTTGGGGGGTGCTGTCGTTCTCGGGTCCCGCGGCGGGCTCAGCCCGCCGTGCCCGCCTCGTTCGCCTCTTCCGCGCGCAACAGCTCGCGCAGTTTGAATTTCTGGATCTTTCCCGAGGGCGTCGAGGGCATGGTCTCGCGCAGCACCAGCCGCTCGGGGATGTACTGCAGCGCCACCTTCTGCGCCTTGAGGAAGTCCGAGATCGACGGCAGGTCGACCTGGCAGCCGGGCCGCGGCACCACCACCGCGCAGGCGCGTTCGCCCAGGCGCTCGTCGGGATAGGCCACGATGGCGGCCATCGCGATGCCGGGGTGGCGGTAGAGCAGCGACTCGATCTCGACCACCGGGATGTTCTCGCCGCCGCGGATGATCACGTCCTTGGTGCGGCCCGCGATGCGCACATAGCCGCGCTCGTCGATGCGCGCGAGGTCGCCGGTGTCGAACCAGTCGTCGGCATCGGTGCCGTTGAGCTGCGGGCGCTTCAGGTAGCCGCCGAAGTTGGAGCAGGCGCGCAGCAGCAGCCGGCCCACCTCGCCCGCGGGCAGGCGCCGGCCGTCGACGTCGACCACCTGGATCTCCACGCCGGGCAGCGGGCAGCCGTCGGTCTGGATCGAGCGCTCGTCGTCGTCGTCCAGCCGTGTCAGCGTGACCGCGCCGTTCTCGCTCATGCCCCAGGCCGAGACGATCTTGGCGCCGAGCGCGCGCCGCGCCTGCTCGACCAGCGCGCCCGGAATCGGCGCGCCCGCGCAGAGAAAGACCTCGAGCGATGGCACCTCGGTGCCGGTCTCGGCCACCGTCTTCGCGAGGTCCGAGAGGAAGGGCGTGGAAGCCATCGTGAAGCTCGCGCGCTCGGCGTTGATCGCGGCGATGGCCTGCTTCGGGTCCCAGATGTCCTGCAGCACGGCCGAGGCACCGAGCATGATCGGCATCATCAGCCCATACATGAAGCCGGTCTGGTGCGCCATCGGCGAGGCCATCAGCACCATGTCGTCCGCGCCCAGGCCCAGGCGCTGCGCATAGGGCACGATGTTGGCCATGGTGGTGTTGGCCGAGTGCATCACGCCCTTGGGCTCGCCGGTGGTGCCCGAGGTGTAGATCAGCTGCGTGATGTCGTCGGGCCCGGGCCGGCCGCGCGAGAGGATCGCGGCGGCATCGGGCGCGTCTTCCCAGGCCGGTCCCGAGAGCAGGGCGTCGAAGCTGTCCGGCCCCGCGCCGCCCACGATCACCACCTGCCGCAGCGCGGGCAGCTCGGGCTGCAGGCCCGTGACCATGGCCTCGAAGTCGAAGCCGCGGAAGCGCGCCGGCGCGATCATCACCTTGGCCGCGCCGTGCTTCAGCATGAACGAGAGCTCGCGCTCGCGGAAGATGTGCATCAGCGGATTGATCACCGCGCCGATGCGCGAGCAGGCCAGGTAGGTCAGCGTGAACTGCCACCAGTTGGGCAGCTGGCAGGCCACCACGTCGTCGCGCCCCACGCCCAGGCGCGACAGGCCCACCGCGATGCGGTCGGCCATGCGGCCGAGCTCGCGGTAGCTGAAGCGCTGGATGGAACCGTCCTCGATGCGCATCGCGCTCAGCGCCAACTTGTCGGGCGTGGCCGCGATGCAGGCATCGAGCGCGTCGTTGATGGTGCGGTCGTGCCACAGGCCCTCGGCGATCATGCGCGCGCGGCGCGGCGGCAGCAGTACGGCGTCGAATTCCATGATGTCGTGTCTCCTCGTTGTCGTGCGAAACCGGGGCAAGACCAGGCTCAGGCCGGCACGGCCGAGCGCCCGGCGCGCGTGCGCGCCACGATGGTCTTCATGATCTGGGCCGTGCCGTCGCCGATCTGGAAGCCCAGCACGTCGCGCAGCCGCTGCTCCATCGGCCCGCGGTCGTAGCCGCCATGGCCGAACATCAGCAGGCACTGGTGGATCGCGTCGTAGGCCAGCTTCGGCGCCCACCACTTGCACATGGCGGCCTCGGCCGTGTGCGGCGCGCCACGGTCCTTGAGCCACAGCGTCTGCAGGCACAGCAGGCGCGCGGCCTCGACCTGGGTGTCGAAGTCGGCGAGCGGATGCGACACGCCCTGGAAGGCCGACAGCGGCTTGCCGAAGGCCTCGCGCTGTGCCACGTAGTCCCAGGTCTCCTCGAGCGCCACGCGCGCCACCGCCAGCACCTGCAGGCCGATCAGCGCGCGCGAGAAGTCGAAGCCCTGCATCACCTGCACGAAGCCCTTGTTCTCGTCGCCCAGGCGGTGGTCGAGCGGCACGCGCACGTTCTCGAAGAACAGCGAGCCGCGGCCGATGGCGCGCTGGCCGTGGCAGTCGAAGCGGTTGCGCGTGAGGCCGGGCGCATCGGCGGGCACCAGCAGCGCGGTCACGCCGTGCGCGGCCGATTCCACCGAGCCGGTGCGGCCGAACACCACCACCGCGTCGGCCTGGTCGGCCGCCGAGATCGAGGTCTTCTCGCCATTGATCACGTAGTGGTCGCCCGCGCGCTCCACGCGCAGCCGCAGGTTGGCCGCGTCCGAGCCGCCGCGCGGCTCGGTCAGCGCGATCGCGAACAGCGCCTCGCCGCGCGTGAGCTTCTGGAGCCACGGCCCTGCCACCTCGGGGCGGCCGTGCTCGGCCAGGATCTGGCCATTGAGCGAGGCCAGCAGGTTGATGTAGCTCAGGCTCAGGTCGGCGCGCGCGATCTCCTCGTGGATCACGCCGGCAGCGAGGCAGCCCATGCCCTGGCCGCCATGTTCCTCGGCGAGCTCGGGCGCGATGAAGCCCAGCTCGCCCATCTCGCGCATCAGCGTGCGGTCGAGCACGCGCGCGGCGTCGCGCTCGAGGAAGCCCGGCGCCACGCGGCCGGTGGCGAAGCGGCGCGCATGCTCGGCCAGCGCGGCGAGGTCGTCGTCGATGTAGGGGTTCATCGCGGTGCTCTTCGCTGCGCGGCTATTTCGCGTACTTGCGGAACTCGGGCTTGCGCCGTTCCTGCAGCGCCTTCACGCCCTCGCGCGACTCCTCGGTGTCGTAGTAGAGCTTGAGCGCGTACATGCCCATGCCCGCGATGCCGGCCTGGTGCGCGGTGTCGGCATTGAAGCTGCGCTTGGCGATCGCGATCGCCGTGGGGCTGCGCTCGCAGATCTCCTCGGCCCACCTCTGCACCTCGGCGTCGAGCTGCTCGTGCGGCACCACCGCGTTGGCCAGGCCCATTGCCACGGCCTCGGCGCCGCTGTAGCGGCGGTTCAAGTACCAGATCTCGCGCGCCTTCTTCTCGCCGACCACGCGCGCCAGGAAGGCGGTGCCGTAGCCCGGGTCGACCGAGCCCATCTTCGGGCCGACCTGGCCGAAGACGGCCTTCTCGGAGGCGATGGTGAGGTCGCAGATGGTGCACAGCACGTTGCCGCCGCCGATGGCGAAGCCCTGCACGCGCGCGATCACCGGCTTGGGCACGTTGCGGATCGCGTCGTGCAGCTCCTCCATCGGCAGGCCGATGGTGCCGCGGCCGTCGTAGTTGCCGTCGTGCGCCGACTGGTCGCCGCCGGTGCAGAAGGCCTTCTCGCCGGCACCGGCCAGCACGATCGCGCCGACCTCGCGGTCGTAGCCCGCGCGGTTGAGCGCGCGGATGATCTCGTCGCAGGTCTGGCCGCGGAAGGCATTCATCTTCTCGGGCCGGTTGATGGTGATCCACGCCACGCGGTTGCGCACGTCGTAGAGGATGTCTTCGAACTGCATGTGTTGCTCCTTGGGAATCCGTAGGGGGCCGGGGTCAGCCGTTCATCGTCAGGCCGCCCGAGACGCTGAGCACCTGGCCGGTGACGAAGGCCGCGTCGTCGCTCGCGAAGAACAGGATCGCGCCCGGCAGGTCGTCGGGCTGGCCGATGCGGCCCAGCGGGATGGAGCGCGTGAAGGCCTCCATCAGCTTCTCGGGATTGCCCGCGCCTTCCTTGTAGTCGGCGAACAGCGCGGTGTCGGTCGGGCCCGGGCACACCACGTTCGCGGTGATGCCGTGGCGCGCATGCTCGCGCGCGATGGTCTTGGTGAACGCGACCAGGCCGCCCTTGCAGGCCGCGTACACGGCCTCGCCCGAGGAGCCCACGCGCGCCGCGTCCGAGGCGATGTTGACGATGCGCCCCGCCTTGCGCGCCGCCATGCCCGGCAGCACGGCATGGTGCATGTGCAGCGCTCCCGTGAGGTTGATGGCGATCAGCTTCTCCCACTGCGCGGGCTCGGTCTTCGTGAAGGGCCGGAACACGTCCCAGCCCGCGTTGTTGACCAGCACGTCGATCGCGCCGAAGCGCTCGAGCACCGCGGCCACCGCGGCATCGACGCTCGCGCGCTCGGTGATGTCGCAGCGCAGCGCGAGCGCGCGGCCGCCCTCGGCCTCGATGCGCGCGGCGACCGCTTCGGCGGCGCCGGGGTTCAGGTCGAGCACCGCCACCCTCGCGCCTTCGCGCGCGAAACGACGGCAGGTCGCGCCGCCGATGCCGCCACCGCCGCCGGTGACGACCACTGTCTTGTCTTCGAATCGTTGCATCAGGTTCTCCTTGGATCCGCGGGCTTGCTATCGTTGGCCGGTCGCGCCGGCTTCGAATCGGCATTTAGGTAAAGATGTTGACGTATTATGCGTTGGCATAGCTTCGCCGTGCAACCCAGTTCACGAAGATATCTATGGTTTCCCCTAATGAAAATGACGCTTCCGCCCGCATGGCGCTGGCCAACAGGGTTTTCTTTCGTCTCTACCAATGTGCCAACATGTTGCATAAAACGGGCACCCGCGCGGTCGAGAACGAGGGCCTGACCACGCAGCAATGGGCGGTGCTCGGCGCGTTGTCGCGCGACGAGGCGAAGGGGGGAATGAGCGTGGGCGACCTGGCGCGCTACCTGAAGGTGAGCCGGCAGAACCTCTCGGGCCTGCTGAGCCGCATGGAGCGCGACGGCCATGTGAAGACCGCGCCCGACGGGCGCGACCGGCGCTCACGCCTGGTGACGATGAGCGAGTCGGGACAGCATGTGTGGGTGGTCGAGGCGCAGCCGAAGATCTACGCCTACTACGAGCAGGTGCTCGAGGGCTTCTCGGTCAACGACGTGACCCACACCCTGCACTACCTGCTGAAGATCCTCGACAACATGCAGAAGGTGGATGACCGGCAGGGCGGGGCCGAGGAGCCGGCCGAGGAAGCGTGAAGCCGCGCGGCCTCAGCGCGGCGCCATGCGGATCGCCCCGTCGAGCCGCACGCTCTCGCCGTTGAAGTAGCCGTTGGTGATCATCAGCTCGGCCAGCGCCGCGTACTCGGCCGGGTTGCCCAGCCGCTTCGGGAACGGCACCGAGGCCGCCAGCGCGGCCTTCACGTTGTCGGGCGCGCCCTGCAACAGCGGCGTGTCGAAGATGCCCGGCAGGATGGTGTTGACGCGGATGCCCTCGCTCATGAGGTCGCGCGCGATCGGCAGGGTCATGCCGACGATGCCGGCCTTCGAGGCGGTGTAGGCGGCCTGCCCCATCTGGCCGTCCTGCGCGGCCACCGAGGCGGTGTTGACGATGGCGCCGCGCTCGCCGTCCTCGAGCATGTCGAGCGTGAGCATACCGGCGGCCGACTTGGCGATGCAGCGGAAGGTGCCCACCAGGTTGATCTGGATGATGCGGTCGAAGTTGGCGAGCGGAAAGTGCTTGATCTCGCCCGTGGCCTTGTCGCGGCTCGCGGTCTTCACCGCATTGCCGGTGCCCGCGCAGTTGACCAGCACGCGCTCCTGGCCGTGCGCGGCGCGCGCGCGCTCGAAAGCCGCGTCGACCTGCGTCTCGGAGGTGACATCGACCTGGCAGAACACGCCGCCGATCTCGGCCGCGAGCGCCTCGCCCTGCGCCGCGTTGAGGTCGAACAGCGCGACCTTCACGCCATGGCCGGCCAGGCGCCGCGCGGTGGCCGCGCCGAGGCCGGAGGCGCCGCCGGTGACGACGGCGGCAATGCGGGAATCGAGTTGCATCTTCGGAGGTCCTTGCTGGATGTTTGGCGCCGGCCAGTTTAGGAAGCAGAATCGACGCGGGCATCGTCGGAACCGACGGTATCCGCTTTCCCCCGCGGCGACCGCACGGCCCGCGCCCCACTCCGCCGTTCGCGATGTCGTCCGCTCCTTCCGCCCGCATCCTCGAGACCAAGCTCAGCCCGCCGGCCTTCGCCGCCACGCAGGTGCTGCGCGACGCGATCTGCGAACGCATCGCGGCCAGCGCGGTCAAGCTGGTGCTGGTGCGCGCGCCCGCGGGCTTCGGCAAGACCACCACCATGGCGCAGAGCCGCGAGCGCATCGAGGCACGCGGCATCGCCACCGCCTGGATCACGCTGGACCGCGCCGACAACGACGTCTCGCGCTTCCTGGCCGGCCTCGGCGAGGCCGTGCTGCGTCTCGGCGTGGAGGAGCCGCGCGCGCGCACGCCCTTCGACGCGGTGGCCGCGCTGGCCGCGCACGACGCGCCCTTCGTGCTGTTCCTCGACGACTTCGAGGGGGTACAGGAGCCCGCGGTGATCGGGCTGGTGCGCGAGATCGTCGAGCACCTGCCGCGCGGCGGCAAGCTGGTGATCGGCTCGCGCGGCCTGCCCGACCTCGGCGTGGGCCGGCTGCGCGCGCGCGGCCAGCTCGAGGAGATCGATACCGACCGGCTGCGCTTCAGCCTCGAGGAGACCGGTGCCTTCTTCGGCCTGCGGCCGCACGCCGGCGACGCCGCCGCGCAGACCCTGCCGCACGAACTGCTCGCGCAGCTGCACCGCAAGACCGAGGGCTGGATCGCGGCGATCTGGCTGGCCTCGATGGCGCTCGAGCGCCATGGCAGCGCGACCGGCTTCGTCGAACGCTTCTCGGGCTCCGACCGCGCGGTGGCCGACTACCTGGCCGAGGACGTGCTCGCGCACCAGCCCGCCGAGGTGCGCGAGTTCCTGCTGCGCACCAGCATCCTGCGCCAGCTCGATGCCTCGGTGTGCCAGGCGCTCAACCCGCGCGCCGACAGCGCGGCCATCCTCGAGCGGCTGGCCGCGGCCAACCTGTTCCTGACGCCGGTGAGCGGCGGCGCGGACGGCGACGGCGCCTGGCGCTACCACAGCCTGTTCGCCGACTTCCTGCGCGCCCAGCTCGCGCGCGAGATGCCCGGCGAGATCGCGCGGCTGCATCTCGCGGCCTCGGGCTGGTACGAATCCCAGCAGCGGCCGGTGCCCGCGATCGACCATGCGATCGAGGGCGGCGACCATCCGCATGCGCTGACCCTGCTCGACAGCTATGCCGGCCGCTTCCTCGAGCAGGGCCGCATGCGCATGCTCGCGCGCTGGTTCTCGGCCATCCCCGAGCACCAGCTGCGCGAGCATCCCGCGCTGCAGCCGATCGCGCTGTGGGCCACCTGCTTCACGCACGGCCCCTGGCAGGCGATGCAGCAGCTCGAGAGCTCGGGCTGCCTCGACAGCCCCACGCCCGCGGTGCGCGCGAGCGCGCAGACGCTGATCCCGCTGCTGCTGGCGATGCAGGACCGGCACGACGAGGCCTACGAGGCCGGCCGCCTGAGCCTGGCGCGGCTGCCCACCGGCCTGCCCTTCGCCGACAGCGTGCTGCTCAACGCGATGGCGCACATCCTCGCGGTGCGCGGCGACCAGCACGAGGCGCAGCGCCTGCTCGACGCCGCGCGGCGCCAGCAGGGCAGCAGCACCTTCAACCGCATGTACACCGAGTCGCTGGCCGGCCTGTTCGACCTGCAGGAAGGCCGGCTGCGCCAGGCCACAGCGCGCTTTCGCATGGCGGTCGATGCGACCCATGCGGTCTCGTACAACCACAGCCACGGCAACGCCTGGGCCGGGGTGCTCTACGCGGGTTCGGTCTACGAGTCGAACCAGCTGCTGCAGGCCGAGCACCTGCTCAACGTCTACCTGCCGCTGGCGCGCGACGTGGGCCTGCCCGACCACATGATCCTGAGCCACGCGATGCGCTCGCGCATCGCCTTCCATGCGGGCGACATCGATGCCGCGTTCCAGGCCCTGACCGAGCTCGAGTACCTGGGCCACCAGCGCCAGCTGCCGCGCGTGGTGGCCGGCGCCAAGCTCGAGCGCTCGCGCATGCTGCTGCTGCAGGGCAACGGCCCCGCCGCGCGCGACGAACTCGCGCGCGCCGACGACCCGGCCCTGTGGGCGCGCGAGAAGCTCCAGCGCCTGCCCGCGCACGAGCTCGACTACCTGACCCTGGCGCGCGCACGCTGGGAGATCGCCTTCGGCGACACGCGCACGGCCCTCGACAGCATCGACGCCGAGCTGCATGCCGCCCTCGCCGTCGCGCGGCTGCGGCGCGTGCTCAAGCTGCGGCTGCTGCGCGCGCTGGCGCTGCAGCGCGCGGGCAGCCTGGCCGAGGCCATCGCCGAAGCCGCCGAGGTGCTCAAGACCGCGAGCCACGAGGGCTACATGCGGCTGATCCTCGACGAGGGCCCGGCCGCCGCGCTGCTGGTGCAGCGCTTCGCGCACGCGCTGCACGACAGCGCCACCGCGCGCGGCAGCAGCGACCCGATCCTCGGCGAGTACGTGCAGCGGCTGCTGCAGGCGGCCGGGCCGATGGCCCTGCCCGATGGCGGCGAGGCAGAGAACGCCGACGCCGCGGGCCCCGACGGCCTCGCGGCCAGCGAGCCGCTGACGCGCAAGGAGATCCGCGTGCTGCAGTTGCTGGCCGAGGGCTATTCGAACGGCGCGATGGCCGAGAAGCTGTTCGTGTCGGACAGCACGGTGCGCACGCACCTGCGCAACATCAACATGAAGCTCGATGCGAAGAGCAGGACGCAGGCGGTGGCGATCGCGCGGCGGCTCGGGGTGATCAGGTAAGCACGCCCTCTTTGCCGGCTAGGCGCTCGGATCTTGGATTCGCTCGGGGCGCCAGTGCTCTTCGACCGCCCAAAGAGGTTGTCCTTTCTGCAGCAGCTTGATCGCATCGATATAGGTCACATAGGCGCTCTTATCGAAGGAGGTCCACCTGACCCCATGCTGCCTCTTTGCCGCACGAATCGCTTTCGCGAACTCCGTTGAGACCGAACTGGGCTCTTTACCGGGCAAGGCGGTAAGAGCCTCGAGCAAGACTCGGTCCAATGGTGGATGAAGGGCGCTGACCGCGGGATCATCATGCGCCTGCGAACAGACGATGGTCGTCTTGAGATAGATATTTACCAGCTTCTGCGCGCGGCCATAGGTGCAGACGAACGGCAGAGACTCGTCCTTCTGAGCCGCTTTCGAATACGTCATCGACCTGCTGACGTCAATCAGGGCGGCGATTCGCTCGTGCACGAAAGCATCTATGGCCTCAGGTTCTGGCAGCTTCGACAAGGTGCCGAACATTCGAAGCTGCGATGTCTCGATCAGCCATTTCGCATTGGCCATCGAATAGCCGCCTCCGGTTCCACCACGAGCATAGGCTCTGCCAGCAGTCCAGACTGCGAATCGATGTCGGTGCTCTTCAATGTCGTAGCTCATGATGCGCTTGAAAAATCGGGAAGCGCATTGTGAGCCCGCTCCTGAAAGGCAACGAAGGGCCAATGGCTCTTCCCGGAAGATGGCACATCGCAACCTTCACAACGCCCGCGAGATCACCTCCTTCATGATCTCGTTGGTCCCGCCATAGATCCGCTGCACCCGCGCATCGGCATACATGCGCGCCACCATGTACTCGTTCATGAAGCCATAGCCGCCGAACAGCTGCAGGCATTCGTCGACCACCCGGCCCTGCGCCTCCGAGCCCCAGAGCTTGGCCATGGAGGCGGTGGCGGTGTCGAGCCTGCCGGCGACGAGGTCCTCGACGCAGCGGTCGATGAAGGCGCGGCCGACCTTGATCTGGGTCGCGATCTCGGCGAGCTTGAACTTGGTGTTCTGGAACTCGGCGATCGGCTTGCCGAAGGCCTTGCGGTCGCGCACGTAGTCGAGCGTGGCCTGGTAGGCGCCCTCCATGGTGGCGAGCGCGCTGACGCCGATGATGGTGCGCTCGTAGGGCAGGTCGCCCATGAGCTGGAAGAAGCCCTGCCCTTCGACGCCGCCGAGCACGGCATCGGCCGCCACGCGCACGTCGTCGAAGAAGAGCTCGGAGGTGTCCTGTGCCTTCATGCCGATCTTGTCGAGCACGCGGCCGACACGGAAGCCCGCGCAGCCCTCGGTCTCGACGATCAGGATCGAGGTGCCCTTGGCGGCCTGCGCGGGATCGGTCTTGGCCACCACCAGCACCACGCCGGCGAGGAAGCCGTTGGTGATGAAGGTCTTGGAGCCGTTGATGACGTAGCCGCCGTCCTTCTGCTCGGCGCGCGTGCGCACGCCCTGCAGGTCGGAGCCGGCGCCGGGCTCGGTCATGGCCACCGCGCCGACCAGCTCGCCGCGCGCCATGCGCGGCAGGTAGTGCTGCTTCTGCGCCTCGGTGCCGTGGTTGAGGAAGTAGTGCGCGACGATGCTGTGCACCGAGGTCGCCATGCCGCTGAGGCCGCGGCGCGCGGCCTCCTCGTAGAACACGGCCTCGTGGCGGAAGTCGCCGCCGGCGCCGCCGTATTCTTCGGGGATGTCGGCGCACAGCAGGCCGAGGGCGCCGGCCTTGCGCCAGATCTCGTGGCCGACGTGGCCGCGCTTGCGCGCCTCCTCGTCGTGCGGAACCATCTCGGCCTCGATGAAGCGCACCACGGTGTCGCGGTAGCGCTCCAGATCCTCATCGCTCCAGGAGCGGCGAAAGTCGATCGTCATGTGTGTGGCGTCCTCGTTCGTCTCTTCGTTGATGTGTTGTGCGCGGCTTCAACCCACGCGGCGCTGCTTGCCGGCCCAGTAGGGATCGCGCAGCTGGAACTTCTGCAGCTTGCCCGCGGCCGACAGCGGCAGCGCATCGCGGAACTCCACGCTGCGCGGGCACTTGTAGCTCGCGATCTGCGCGCGGCAGTGCGCGATCACGGCCTCGGCCTCGAGCGCCATGCCCTCGCGCCGCACGATCACGGCATGCACGCGTTCGCCCCATTGGTCGTCGGGCACGCCGATCACGGCCGACATCAGCACCTGCGGCAGCTGCGCGATGGCATTCTCGACCTCGGCCGAGTAGACGTTCTCGCCGCCGCTCACGATCATGTCCTTCATGCGATCGACCACGAAGACGAAGCCCTGCGCGTCCATGTAGCCGCCGTCGCCGGTGTGCATCCAGCCGCCGCGCAGCGCGGCCTCGGTCTCGGCCGGCTTGTTCCAGTAGCCCTGCATCACCATCGGCCCGCGCGCGACGATCTCGCCGACCTGGCCCGCGGGCAGCTCGCGGTCCTCGCCGTCGACGATGCGCACCTCGGCCATGGCGATCGGCGTGCCGGCCGAACGCAGCAGGCGGTCGCGGTCGGGGCCCGGCAGATGGCAGCGCGGCGGCAGCGCCGTGACCACGGGCGACAGCTCGGTCATGCCGTAGACCTGCGCGAAGGCGGTGGCCGGCAGCGCGCGCATGGCCTGGTCGAGCAGCGCGGCATCGATGGGCGCGGCGCCGTAGAACAGCAGCTTCAGCCGCGACAGGTCGAACTCGCCGAAGCGCGGATGCTCGATCACGCGCTTGATCATGGTCGGCACCAGGAACATCTCGGTGACGCGCGCCTGCTGCAGCGTGTCGAGCACCGCGAGCTCGTCGAACATCGGCACCACGTGCATGGGCACCAGCCGCAGCATGTTCTGGATCGCGATGCCGCAGCCGGCGACATGGAACATCGGCGCGGCGACGATCGAGACCGCCTCGTGCCCATCGCGCGGCAGGGCCGCGACGGTGGCCAGCGCATTGATGCAGAGGCTGCCATGGCTCAGCATCACGCCCTTGGGCCGGCCGGTGGTGCCGCCGGTGTACATCACGGCCGCGAGCTCGTCGCCGGTGTGCGGCGCGTCGTCGATGGCCGCGGTGCCGGCCAGCAGCGCCTCGTAGCCGACCATGCCCTCGGGCACCTCGCGCTCGCCGCAATAGACCACGGTGCGCAGCGACGTGGAGAGCCGGCGCAGCTCGCCGACCAGCGGCGCGAACAGGTCGTCCACCAGCAGGATGCGGGTGTCGCAGTCGTCGAGCGAGTAGGCGACCTCCTTCGGGTTCCAGCGGATGTTGACGGGGTTGACGACGCCGCCGCCCCACCAGGTGCCGAAGAAGTATTCGACGAAGCGGTGCGAGTTGAGGCTCATCATGCCCACGCGGTCGCCGCGCGCCATGCCGAGCTGCTGCAGCGCGGCACCGAGCCGCGCGACACGGTCGGTGAATTCGCCGAAGCCGAGGCGGTGCGCGCCGCTGACGATGGCGGTGGCCTCGCCCTTCTCGCGGCGGCCCTTGTGCAGGGACTGGGTCAGGTACATGGGAGCCTCCTCTGTCTTGCCGATGCCGATGCCGATGCGCGGCCGCGGGGCGGCGCTCAGGCCGCGCGCAGCGACGGCGCGGTGTCCTCGCCCACGCCCCAGCGCCGCAGCAGCGCCGCGCCTTCCTCGCGTGGCTCGCCCGAAAGCGCGGGCGGCGCGCTGCGGCTGAAGCGCGGCGCGGGCGCGGGCTGCACCACGCCGTCGACCTCGACGAAGGTGCCGCGCGCCACGTTGTGCGGATGCGCGGGCGCCTCGTCCCAGTCGAGCACCGGCGCGAAGCAGGCGTCGCTGCCCTCGAGCAGCGCGCACCATTCATCGCGCGTGCGGGTGCGGAAAACGTCGGCCAGGCGCAGCTTGAGCAGCGGCCAGCGTGCGGCATCCATCTGGGCATCGAAGGCCGGGTCGTCGGCGATGCCGCAGCGCTCGCGCAGCAGCGCATAGAACTGCGGCTCGATGGCGCCGATGGCCACGTAGCGGCCGTCGGCGCAGGCATAGGTGTCGTAGAAGTGGGCGCCGCCGTCGATCAGGTTCTCACCGCGCTGGTTGCTCCACCGGCCGCCCGCCTTGAGGCCGTACATCATGGCCGACATCAGCGCGGCGCCGTCGGTCATGGCGGCATCGACCACCTGGCCCTGGCCCGAGGCCTTGGCCTCGTGCAGTGCCGCGAGGATGCCGAAGGCCAGGAACATGGCGCCGCCGCCGAAGTCGCCGACGTAGTTGAGCGGCGGCACCGGCGGCTCGCCCGCGCGGCCGACCGCGTGCAGCGCGCCGCTCAGCGCGATGTAGTTGATGTCGTGGCCGGCCGCCTGCGCCAGCGGGCCGTGCTGGCCCCAGCCGGTCATGCGGCCGTAGACCAGGCGCGGATTGAGCGCGAGGCAGTCGGCCGGACCCAGGCCCAGGCGCTCCATCACGCCGGGGCGGAAGCCCTCGATCAGCACGTCGGCGCGCGCGATGGCATCGCGCACGGTGGCGGCCGCGCCCTCGGCGCGCAGGTCGATCTGCAGCAGGCTGCGGCCGCGCGCGAGGATGTCGTTGGGGTTGCGCGGCGTGCCGGGCCGCTCGATGCGCAGCACCTCGGCGCCCATGTCGGCGAACAGCATCGCGCAGAAGGGACCGGGGCCGAGGCCCGCCATCTCGATCACGCGCAATCCTTGCAATGGGCCCGGCATCGTCCGTCTCCTTGGCCGCGGGCGGCCTTGTCTGTGTGGAGGACGATCTTGTCGCGGCCCGGTGGGTGCCGCATCGTCGGAAGAGACGAAAGAAGCGACGAGAAAGGCGCGCCGGCCCGGCGCGCGGCGCTCAGCCCGCCTTGGCCACCTGCGCGACCTTCGCGACCTGCGCGCGCCGGAAGCAGGCCGCGTCGTGGTCGTTGACGATGCCCACCGCCTGCAGCCAGGCATAGACGATGGTCGGGCCGACGAACTTGAAGCCGCGCTTCTTGAGTTCCTTCGACACGCGCTCGGACAGCTCGGAGGACACGGTGCGCGTCTTGCCGTCGTTCTCGATCACCTTGCCGCCGGTGAAGGACCAGCAGAAGTCGGTGAAGCTCTCGCCGCGCGCTGCCATCTCGTTGTAGATCTGGGCGCCGCGGATGGTGGCCTCGATCTTGGCGCGCGCGCGGATGATGCCGGGGTTGCCCATCAGCCGCTCGATGTCCTTCTCGTCGAAGCGCGCGACCTTTCGGGGATCGAAGCCCGCGAAGGCCTCGCGGAAGGTGTCGCGCTTGCGCAGCACGGTGATCCAGGCCAGGCCGGCCTGGAAGCCCTCGAGCATCAGCGTCTCCCAGAGCATGCGCGGATCGCGCTCGGGCACGCCCCATTCGGCGTCGTGGTAGGCGCTCATCAGGGCATCGCCCTCGGCCCAGCTGCAGCGGGTGTGTTGCTTCATGCGCCGATGATATCGGCGGTACTCCTCAAGCGAGCGCGGGCCGCCGCGCCATGAATCCCGTGGCGGCCTCGAACGCGGCCGACGCGCCCAGCAGCGCCGCGTCGTCCTGGAAGCGGCCCACGAGCTGCAGGCCCAGCGGCATGCCGTCGCCGCCGAAACCGCTCGGCAGGCTGATGGCCGGATGCCCGGTCATGTTGAAGGGCATGGTCCACGGATACCAGTGCGCGCGCACGTTCTCGTAGGGCCGGCCATCGATGTCGAGCGGCGCGAACAGGTCCTGCTCGAGCGCCACCGCGGAGCGCGTGAGCGTGGGCATGGCGAGCAGGTCGGCGCGCTCGAACAGCGCCTGCACGCGCTTGAACAGCTGCGAGCGCGCGAACATCGCCTCCTGGTATTCGACGCCGCTCACGCCGGCCGCCGATTCGACCTGACGCCGGAAGGTCTCGCTGAAGCTGTCGGGATGCCGCTCGACCAGCGGGCCGAAGCGCGCGCGCCACACCGTGTGGTTGATCGCGCGCCAGATCGGCTCGACCTCGAAGCCTTCGCCGTCGAAGTATTCGATGCTCGCACCGAGATCCTTCAGCGTGCGCAGCGCGGCCTCGAAGTTGCGCGCCACGTCGGCCGACACCGGCCGGCCCGGCGGCGCGGCGCAGCACAGCACGCGCCGGCCGCGCAGGTCGCCGGGGTTGGCGGCGGCCGCCACGTAGTCGTGCGAACGCAGGCCGATCGACCAGGGATCGACCGGCGACGGCCCGGCCATCGCCTGCAGCATCAGCGCGGTGTCGCCCACGGTGCGGGTCATCGGCGTCACATAGGTCTGGTTGCCGTAGAGGTCCTGCGCCTGGCTGTGCGGGATCACGCCGACCGACTGCTTGATGCCGACCACGCCGTTGCAGGCGGCCGGGATGCGCGTGGAGCCGCCGCCGTCGGTGGCGACCGCGAGCGGCGCGATGCCCGCGGCGACCGCGGCCGCGGCGCCGCCGCTCGAGCCGCCGCAGGTGCGCGCGAGGTTCCACGGGTTGCGCGTGCTGCCGAACAGCGGCGAGTTGGTCAGCGGGCCCGAGCCGAACTCGGGCGTGGTGGTCTTGCCGATCAGGATCGCGCCCTGGGCCCGCAGGCGCGCCACGCTCACCGCGTCTTCGGCGGGCACGTTGTCGCGATGGATCACGGCGCCGAAGGTGGTGGCCACGCCCTCGGTGTTGACCAGGTCCTTCACGGTGAACGGAATGCCGTGCAGCGCGCCCAGTGGCCGGCCGGCCGCGATGGCGTCCTCGGCGCGGCGGGCCTCGGCCAGTGCGCGCTCGGGCGTCAGGGTGATGAAGCAGTTGAGCGTGGGCTGCAGGCGCTCGGCGCGCGCGAGCACCGCCGTCACCAGCTCGACCGGCGAGAGCTGGCGCGCGCGGATCAGGCCGGCCAGCTCGGTCGCGGGCGTGAAGAAGAGCGAATCGTCGGACATCGTGGACATGGACATCGAACCTTCGTGCGTGCTATTCGTCGATGACGATGCCGGCCGCCTTGACGATCGGCTCCCAGTTCCTGCGCTCGCGCTGCGCCCGCTGCGCGAGTTCGGCGCGGCCCTCGGCATGGGCGACCAGTCCGGCCGCCTCGAGGCTGCGCGCGAGCTCGGGCTTGGCCGCGGCGGCGAGAAAGCCGCGCTCCAGCGCCGACAGCGCGGCGGCCGGCGTGCCCGCGGGCGCATACACCGCATACCAGCTCGTGGCCGCGACGAACTCGCCGAAGCCCTGCTCCTTGGCCGTAGGCACGTCGGGCAGGGCCGGCAGCCGCCTGTCGCCACTGAGGCCGAGGAACTTGATCTTGCCGCCCTTGTAGAGCGGCATCATGCTGGCCGCCGCATCCCAGCCCATCGACAGCTCGCCGCCGACCACGTCGATCAGCATCGGCGAGGCGCCGCGGTAGGCCACGGGCGTGAGCTCGAAGCCCTGCGCCTTGGCAAGCGCGAAGGCGCCGAGGTGGCCCGAGCTGCCGATGGTGGCAAGGCCCAGCGTCGCCTTGCTCGGGTTCTTCTTCGCCCATTCGACGTACTGCTTCATCGAGCTGTAGGGCTGCCCGGCGCCGGTGACGACCGCGGTGGGAATCTCGACCAGCAGCGCGACCGGCACCAGGTCCTTGTCGGCGTCGTAGCCCGGCGTCTTGTAGGTCAGCGGCAGGATGGTGAGCAGCGGCGACGGCGCGAGGTAGAGCGTGAGGCCGTCGGGCTTGGCCTTCTTGACCGTGTCCCAGGCCAGGCGCGCGGAGGCGCCGGGCTTGTTGTCGACCACGATGCTGCCGAAGCCCGCGTCCTTGAGCTGCTCGGCATACAGGCGCGCGACCGTGTCGGCCGCGCCGCCGGCTGCATAGCCGACGACGATGCGCAGGTTGCCGCCCGCGAGGCCCGGCGGCAATTGCGCATGAGCGGCCGGAAGGAGGCAGGCCGCGAAGGCCGCGACGGCAAGGGATCGGCGGATGAAGGACGGCATGGAAGACCTCGCGGTGAAAGAAAGGGGATCGCTCAACCGAGCGCCTGCTCGACCAACCCGGCGACATCGAGCAGATAGTGGTCGTCGTACCAGCGGCCCACGAGCTGCAGCCCGATCGGTAAGCCGATGGCGCTGCGGCCGCAGGGCATCGACAGCGCGGGATGGCCCGAGAGGTTCATCGGATAGGTGTAGGGATACCAGGCGCCGCGCACCGTGCCCGCGGGCCGGCCGGCGATCTCGATCTCGCCGCTCACGTCCATGTCGATGGGCAGCGGCGGCGCCGACAGCGTGGGCGACACCAGCACGTCGAAGCGTTCGAACAGCGCCTGCAGCTCATTGAAGCAGCGGGTCTTGGCGAAGGTGGCCTCGTGCAGGTCGACGGCCGTGTGGAGGCGGCCCTTTTGCACCGCGTCGATCAGCGAGGCATCGAGCCGGTTGCCGAAGCGCTCGAGATTGGCGCCCACGCGCGCGGCCAGCAGCGACTGCAGCACGACCAGGAAATGCTTCTCGAGCGAGACGAAGTCGAGCTGCACGGTCTCGACGACAGCGCCCTCGCGCGCCATGGCCCGCACGGCCGCGCCGGCGATGGCCTCCACCTCGGGATCGACGCGGTTGCCCGCGCTCGGCAGCCAGGCCACGCGCAGGCCACGCAGCGAAACGGGCGCGGCACGGCGCGTCGGCGCGCTGCCCGCGCCCCAGGGATCGCGCGCGTCGAAGCCCGCGATGGCCTCGAACAGCAGCCGGGTGTCGGCCACGTCGCGCGCCATCGGCCCGGTGAAGGAGTTGGCCGAATAGAGGTCGGGCGCCTGCAGGTGCGGCACCACGCCGAGCGTGGCCTTGAGGCCGACGATGCCGCAGCAGGCCGCGGGAATGCGGATCGAGCCGCCGCCGTCGGTGCCCAGCGCCAGCGGTCCCATGCCGGCTGCCACAGCGGCAGCGGCGCCGCTGCTCGAGGCGCCGGGCGTGTAGGCCGGGTTGATGGGGTTCAGCGTGCGGCCGAACAGCGGCGCCGTCGGCACCTGCTTGTGGCCGAACTCGGGCGTGAGGGTCTTGCCGATCAGGATCGCGCCCGCGGCCTTGGCGCGCGCCACGGCCACCGCGTCGTCCTTGGGCACGAAGTCCTCGTGGATCGCCGAGCCCATGGTGGTGCGCACGCCCGCCGTCAGTGTCAGGTCCTTGACCGAATAGGGAATGCCATGCAGCGGGCCCAGCGGCTCGCCGGCCATCACGGCCGCTTCCGCGCGGCGCGCGGCGGCCAGCGCCTGGTCGGCGGTCACGGTGATGAAGGCGTTGAGCTCGCGGCGCGCCTCGATGCGCGCGAGCGCCGCCTGCACGATCTCCACCGGCGAGGCCTCCTTGCGCCGCACCAGCGCGGCCAGCGCCACGGCGCCGTGGTCCATCAGATCCATGGTCGTTCCTCGAAGTTCTCAGAGCATCCAGCGGCCGCCGTCGATCAGCAGCGTCTGGCCGGTGATGAAGCGGGCGTCGTCGCCCGCCAGGAAGGTCACGGCCGTGGCCACGTCGCGTGGCGTTCCGATGAAGCCCGCGGGCGTGTCGGCCACGATGCGCGCGAGCACCTCGGGGTTGAGCTGGTCGTGCGCGCGGGTGCGGATCGCACCGGGGCACACGGCATTGACCGTGACGCCATGCGGCGCGAGTTCGCGTGCCAGCGAGCGCGTGAAGCCCACCACGCCCATCTTGGCGGCCGCGTAGTCGGCCAGGCCCACGTCGCCGACGAAGGCCGCGTCGGTGCTCATGTTGACGATGCGGCCGAAGCCGCGCGCCTTCATGCCGGGCGCCACGCGGCGCGAGGCGCGCATGGCCGTGAGCAGCGAGACCTCGAGCACGAAGCGCCAGACCTCCTCCTGCGACTCGACGAAGGGCGCGCCGCGTTCGCGCGCGCTCTGGCCGACGTTGTTGAAGAGGATGTCGACCGGGCCGAAGGCCGATTCCACGCGATCGAAGAAGGCCGAGACCACCGCCGCGTCGGTGCAGTCGCCGCTCACGCGCAGGCAGCGCGAGGCCAGGCCGGGCGCGACGCCGTCGCCGGCCAGTTGCGCGTCGAGCGGCGCGCAGTCGAGGTCGAGCACCGCGACGCGCGCGCCCCGCCCCAGGAACTCCATCACCGCGGCGGCACCGATGCCCTGCCCGCCCCCGGTGACCACCGCCACGCGCCGATCGAATGTCATCGCGGGGCCTTTCAGTGGAAGGTGCGGCCGCCGTCGACGGCGAGCGCGGTGCCGGTGATGTAGCTGGCGCCCGGGCCGCTGAGGTAGAGCACGGCCTCGGCCACCTCCTCGGGCGCGGCGATGCGGCCCAGTGCGTAACGCTCGCGGATCTCGGCGAGCGCGCGCTCGGGATCGTCGGCGTTCTCGTAGCTGGTGCGGAACAGCGGTGTATCGATCGCGCCCGGGCAGACCGCGTTGACGCGGATGCCGTCGGCCGCGGTCTCGATGGCGAGCGACTTGCCGAACATGATGACCGCGGCCTTGCTCGCGCAGTAGGCGGTGCGGTTGGGCAGCGGCCGCAGGCCGGCACCCGAGGCGATGTTGACGATGCTGCCGCCACCGGCCGCGCGCAGGTGCGGCAGCGCGGCGCGGCACACCAGCATCGGCCCCGTGAGGTTGACGGCCAGCACGCGCGCCCATTCCTCGTCGCTGGTGGCCGCTAGCGATTTCAGCGCATCGATGCCGGCCGAGTTGACCAGCGCGTCGACGCCGCCCAGCCATTGCGCGGCGCGGTCCACCGCGGTGCGCACGGCCGGCGCGTCGCTCACGTCGCATTCGAGCGCCAGCGCCGCCTCGCCGAGCAGGCGCACGGCTTCGGCGAGCGCGGCCGTGTCGCGGTCGAGCAGCGCCACGCGCGCGCCGCGCGCCACCGCCATGCGCGCGACCGCGAGGCCGATGCCGCTGGCACCGCCGCTCACGATCAGCCGGCGCGGTGCCGCCGGATTGGCAGCGACGGCATTCATGCGGCCACCGCGGCCCGCAGGCGCGGGCGCATGTCGTCGGAGATGCGGTCGCAGCGGTCGATCCACACGTCGGAATGCGCGAGCGCATGCTCGATCAGGCCCTCGAGCACCTTGAGCCGCGAGGGCTGGCCGATGATCTGCGGATGCATGCCGACCATCATCATGCGGTCCTCGGCATGCAGCACGTCGAACTCGCTCTTCCAGGCCTCGAGCGCGGCCGAGGGCGCCTGCAAGGTGCGGCCCGGCAGCGTGATCGAGTACTGGAAGAAGGGTGCGTCGTCGAGCACCCAGCGGAACGGCAGCTCGACGATGTCGGTGCGCTGGCCGCCGATCTCGAGCAGGTAGGGCGAGTCGTCGTCGAAGAAGTTCGAGGAGTAGTCGAAGCCGTACTCCTTGATCAGGTCGAGCGTGATGGCGCTGAACTCGGCCGCGGGCGAACGCCAGCCGCGCGGGCGGCTGCCGGTCAGGCGGGTCAGCACCTCGAGGCCCTTCTCCATCTCCTCGCGCTCCTCCTCGGGCGTGAGGCCGACGATCCAGCGGTGGCTGTAGCTGTGGTGCGCCACCTCGTGGCCGCGGTCGATCACCTCGCGCATCAGCTCGGGATGCTTCTCGGCCACCTCGCCCGGCACGAAGAAGGTCGAGTGGATGCCGTAGCGCTCCAGCAGCTTGAGGATGCGCGGCATGCCGACCTTCCAGCCGTAGGCGCCCTGCGACATCAGGATCGGCCGCTGCGCGTTCGCGGGATCGCGGCCGGTCCACATGGTCTCGGCGTCGAGGTCGAAGGTCAGCATGAGCGGGAAGCCTTTGCTCGTGGTGGGCATCGCGAAGTCCTGGGGAAGAAGAGGAAGAAGGGTCTAGACGTGCTTGTGGAAGCCGGTCCAGCGTTCGGCCAGCAGCAGCACGATGCCGGTGGCCACGATCAGCAGGGTGGAGACCGCGGCGACGCTCGGGTCGACGCCCTGCTCCACCGAGGTGAAGATCTTGACCGGCAGGGTGGTCTGGCTCGCGGAGAGCAGGAACACCGACACCGGCACGTTGTCGAGCGAGGTGATGAAGGCGAACAGGCCGCCGGCCACGAGGCCGGGCTTGACCAGCGGCAGGGTGACCAGCCGGAAGCTCGTGAAGCCGTCGGCGCCGAGCACGCGCGCCGCGTCTTCCAGCGACTCGTCGACCGCCGCCAGGCTGCCGAGGCTGGCGCGCACCACGTAGGGCACGGTGATGACCACGTGCGCGAGCCACAGGCCCAGCGAGTTGCCGCGCAGGCCGGTCATCGTGTAGTACTGCAGCAGCGCCACGCCGAGCACCACCGAGGGCAGCACCAGCGGCGCCATGAACAGCGAGGTCAGCGCGGCCGCGCCCGGCACCATGCGGCGGTGGATCGCATAGGCGGCGATCAGGCCGAGCACCAGCGCGGCGGCGGTCGAGGCGGCGGCGAGCCAGAGGCTGGTCCAGGCGGCCGAGAGGTATTCGGGATCGCGCAGCACCACCTCGAACCAGTGCAGGGTCAGGCCCTTGGGCGGGATCGTGAGGTAGGCGGTCTTGCTGAAGGCCGCGAGCACCACCACCAGCACCGGGATCTGCAGGAACACGACCACCGCGATGGCGGTGGCGGCGAGGCCCAGGCCCTGGCGCTGCGTTTCGGTCGAGGTGCTCATGCCTGGCCTCCCCAGCGCTTGAGCAGGCGGCTCGACAGCGCGATCACGGCCAGCGTGAGCGCGGTCAGCACGAAGGACATGGCGGCGCCGGCCGGCCAGTCGAGCGTCTGCAGGAAGTCGTCGTAGATCAGCGTGGCCATCACCTTGTAGGTGGCGCCGCCGAGCATGCGCGGCGTGACCAGCGCGCTGATGGTCAGCACGAACACTAGGATCGAGCCCGAGAGGATGCCGGGCGCGCTCATCGGCAGCGTGATCGACCAGAACACGCGCAGCCGGCTCGCGGCCAGGGTGTAGGCGGCCGACTGCACGTCCTTCGGGATCGCCTGGATCGCGGGCACCAGCATCAGCACCATGAACGGCAGGAAGATGTGCGACATGCCGACCAGCAGGCCGAACAGGTTGAACATCATGCGGATCGGGCGCTCGATCAGGCCGACGTCGATCAGCAGGTTGTTGATGAGGCCGCGGTTGGCCAGCAGCGCGATCCAGCCGAAGGAGCGCACCACCAGGTTGAGCAGCATCGGGAAGATCACGAGCATGGTCAGCGCGAGCCGCATGCGCGGGCCGGCGTTGGCGATGTAGTAGGCCAGCGGATAGCCGAGCACGAGGCAGATCGCGGTGACGCCGAAGCCCAGCACCAGCGTGCGCAGCACCACCTCGCGGTAGTACTCGTCGGTGAGGATGCTGGTGTAGTTGGCCAGCGTCCAGCCGCTGGCGATGCCGCTGCCGGGCACGTAGGGATGCAGGCTCAGCGGCACCATCAGCAGCACCGGCGCGACGAAGGCCAGCAGCAGCACCAGCAGCAGGGGCGAGGCCAGCAAGGCGCCGGCGGTGTGGCGCGATCTCATGCCGCGGTGTTCACGTAGACATGGCGCGGATCGATCGCCACGCCGACCGGCGCGCCGACCTCGAGGCCGGCATGCGGGCCGTTGGTGGCGGCCTCGGCGATCAACTCGATGCCGCCGAGGGCCAGCAGGTACTGCACGCGCGAGCCGACGAAGGAGCGCATCGCGACGCGGGCTTCGTAGCGCGGCAGGCTCGCGGCGTCGGAGGAATCCTGCGTGCCGAGGAAGCGGATGTCCTCCTGGCGCACGACCACGTCGACCGCGGCGCCATCGGCGATGCCCTCGACCTGGGCCACGGCGAGCACCGGGCCGTCGCACAGCTGCACCGTAGCGCCCCCCGCTCCGACGCGCGCGAACTTGCCGCCGAGCCGGTTGGGCCGGCCCATGAAGCTCGCGACGAAGCCCGTGGCCGGACGGTGGTAGATGGCCTCGGGCGTGTCGAACTGCTGCACCACGCCATGGGCCAGCACGCAGACCCGGTCGGACATCGACATCGCCTCGCTCTGGTCGTGCGTGACGAACAGCGTGGTGATGCCGACCTCGCGCTGCAGCCGCTTGAGCTCGATCTGCATCTCGTCGCGCAGCGCGGCATCGAGGTTGGACAGCGGCTCGTCGAACAGCAGGATGCTCGGGCGCGGCGCGATCGAGCGCGCCACCGCCACGCGCTGCTGCTGGCCGCCCGAGAGCTGGCGCGGCAGCCGTTCGCCCAGCGCCGAGAGGCGCACGCTGGCCAGCGCCTGCTCGACGCGGCGCGTGAGCTCCGCGCCCTGCACGCCCTGGCGGCGCAGGCCGAAGGCGACGTTCTCGAACACGCTCATGTGCGGGAACAGCGCATAGGACTGGAACACCAGGCCGATATTGCGCTTGTTGGTGGGCAGCGCGGTGACGTCGCGGCCGTCGATCAGGATGCGGCCGCCCGTGGGCTCGATCAGGCCCGCCACCATGCGCAGCACCGTGGTCTTGCCGCAGCCCGAGGGGCCGAGCAGCGAGATGAATTCGCCGTCGTTGACCGACAGCGAGACCGAGGAGGCGGCAACGTGTCCGGGGTAGCGCTTTTCGAGGCGCTCCAGCGTGAGTGCGGGCATTCTGCTTACGGAATCGTGGGAACGGCGGCGCTCAGCGCGCGACTTCGCGCTGCCAGCGGCGGGTCCACTCGGGCATGGACTTCGCGACCTGCTCGGGATCGGGCAGCCAGAGCTTGTCGAAGGTCTCCTTGTACGGAACGATCTTCGCGGCCTTGTCGCTGAGCTTGACCTGCGTGTTGACCGGGCCCGCGTACTTGCGCTCGGCGAAGCAGGCCTGGCCTTCCTTCGACAGCACCTCGTCGATGTACTTGAGCGCCAGCGCCGGCGACTTCGCGCCCTTGGGAATCACCAGCGCGGGCAGGATGCCGACCGCGCCCTCCTTCGGATAGACGATCGCGAGCGGCAGGCCCTTGTCGATGGCCGAGCCCGCACGGTCGGGGTACCAGACTGCGGCGGCGATCTCCTGGCGCTCGAACAGCGAGACGATCTGGTCGGCCTGCGTGTAGAGCGTGACCGAGGCCTTGGCGATCGGCTTCACGGCCGCGAAGCCGGCATCCATGTTGCTCAGCTCGCCGCCCTTCATGCGGTTGAGCGCCATCAGGAACTGCGAGCCCGAGGTGCCGCTGATGTCGCCGATGGCGAGGCGGCCGTCGTACTCGGGCTTGGCGAGATCGGCCCAGGAGGTGGGCGGGGTCTTGATCTGCTTCGTGTCGTAGACGATGACGGTGGCGCCCGTCATGAACACGATGTACTGGCCGTCCTTGTCGAGCGCGCGCGGCGAGATGTCGGCGGCATTCGCGAGCCTGGACTTGTCGATGGTCTCGAGCAGCTTCTCGTTCTTGAGCTGCGCGGCGAGCGAGTTGTCGATGTAGACCACGTCGAAGTCGGATTTGCCGCCGGTCGCGCGGATGGCCGCGGCGAACTGCGAGGAGCTGCCGAGCTTGAGCGCCACCTTGGCGCCGGTCTTCTTCTCGAACGAGGCGATGTGGCAGGTCTTCGAGTCGTCGGCGAAGGAGCCGCCGAAGATGCCGACCACCAGCTCCTCGGCGTGCAGCGCACCCGACATCAGCAAGGAGGCAAAGCCCAGGGACAGGCAACGTGCGAGCGCGGTTTTCATGGAAGCGACTCCTGTGAGAGCGAAGGCTGGAGGGGATCGAAGCGCGATGCGATTCACTTTATCTTTTGCAAAAGATAAACGCAAGGCATTTAAGATAGGTACCAACCCGCTGCCGCGCGATGCACCAAGACGCATCGCGCACGCACGCAAATCGCCATCGAAAGGACGCCATGCAGCACAAGGACGATGCATCGAAGAGCCCGCCGCGACCCCGCGGTGCCAAGGCGCGCGAAGCGCTCGAGGTTCCCGCGCCCGAGGCCTTGCAACCCGCGACCGGCGGCGACCTCGTCGAGCGCGGCATCCGGCAGTGGCGCACCGAGCGGCCCGACATCGACAGCAGCGGCAAGGCGGTGGTCGGCCGGCTGCTGCGGCTCGAGGAAGTGGTGCTGCGCACCATCAACGCGGTGCTGCAGCCCTTCGGCATCAAGTACCAGGAGTACGCGGTGCTCGCGACCCTGCGCGTGGCCGGCGCGCCCTACCGGCTGTCGCCCTCGCGGCTGCAGAGCACGCTGCTGTTCACCTCGGGCGGGTTGTCGAACCTGCTCAAGCGGCTCGAGCAGGAAGGGCTGGTCAAGCGCTCGATCCATCCCGACGACGGCCGCGGCGTGCTGGTGAAGCTCACGGCCAAGGGCATGCGGCTGGCCGACGAGACGATGCCCAAGCACGCCGCCGCCGAGCTGCATCTGCTGCGCATGTTCGACACCGGCCAGCGCGAGGCGCTCGCCGGGCTGCTGAGCCAGATGATGACGGGCAACGCGCCCGAGACCGGCCCCGAGCCGGGCTGACGCCTCAGAGCAGACCGAGCGTCATCGCCTTCAGGGTCGCGGCCGCGCGCGTGGTGCAGCCGAGCTTGCGGAAGATGTTCTCGAGGTGCGCGCGCACCGTGCTCGGGCTGATGCCGAGCGTGCGCGCCGCCTCCTTGTTGCTCTCGCCGAGGCTGATGCGGCCCAGCACCTCGACCTCGCGCGACGAGAGCAAGGCATTGGCTTCGCCCTGCGCGGCGGGCGTCTTCGCAGCCACCGATTCGCGCCCCGTCAATGCAGCGACGGCGGCCGCGTCGAGCCGGCCCTGTTCCGCCTCGCGACGCAGTTGCGCTTCCGCCTCCCCGGCCGCCAGCGCGGGCCGGCCCGGCGCGCCCGTGTGCAACAGCACCCAGTGCACCGCCGCGGCCAGCACGCGCTCGGCCGTGCCGATCGCCGCGCCCTTCACGCCGCGGAAGAAGCCCGAGCCGTCGAGCCGCTCGTCGACGAAGGAAGCGATCTCGGCCTCGGCCCGCAAAGTCTCGATGCGGCGTGCGGCACGCTCGGTCCAGTAGGGCACGAGGCGCAGCCGCTCCTTGTCGGCCTCGCTGCGCAGCTTCGGCGAATCCCAGACCGCGTTCGGCACCGAGGCACGGCCGATGCCATGGATCAGCGCCGCGCGCCGCACCTGCTCGCAGGCCGCGGCATCGAGCCCCAGGCCCGCGGCGCAGGCGGCGGCCGCCTCGGCCACGCGGCGCGAGAAGCCGGTCATCCACGGCATCTTGAGATCGATCACGTCGGCGATCAGCTCGAGCGGTGCGAGCGCGTCGCGCAGCGCGCCCTCGGGCGCCTGCAGGTCGGCCGCGGCGCCCTGGTCGAGCGCATGCAGCCAGTCGACGGCGTGCTGCCGCGCCACCTGCACCAGCGCCGCGGGATAGCGCCCATCGGCGCGCTCGGCGATCTGGCGCAGCGCGCTCTGCAGGCCATGCGTGCGCGAGAAGATCTCGAGATCGCCCGCGAGCGTGGCCAGGTACACCGCCTCCGGAATATGCGGCGCGGCCAGGCCCGCCGGTTTGCCGCTGCCGTCGTAGTTCTCGAACATGTGGCGCAGCGGCCGCTCGACCGCCTCGGGCAGGCCGAGGAAGCGCGCGATCTCGCCCGACACCTCGCAATGGATCTCGGCCAGCGAGCCGACCGTGCCCGCGAAGGCCGCGGCCTCGCGCGCCGAGGCGGTCGCGAGCATCGCGCGGCGTCCGCCGACGTCGTCGCCGAGCAGGTCGGAGAACTCGGGCGCGTTGGCGGTGCAGCCCGACCAGCGCAGCAGCGCGACGCAGGCCGCGTGGCCCTGCGCCGCATCGTCCCGGCCCATCGCCTGCGCCAGCCGCGCGGCGATCCACGCCACGCGCGCCGAATGGTCGATGGGCTGGCCCATGCTGAGGTCGCCGACGAAGGCGAGCGCCTTGATGGCATCGAAGAGCGGAACGTGGGCGGTGGGCTGCAAGGCGAAGGATCCGGTGGAAGACGACGGCACGGCGTGCCGGCCGCGAACGAACGCGGCGCGGCACGCGGCCGGCACCTTACTTCGACTGGCGCACGGCGTCCAGGATCACCTCGGCCACCTTCGCGGGCTGCGCCTGCTGCGGCACGTGGCTGGTGTTCAGCGTGGTCACGTGCGCGCCGATGCGCTTGGCCATGTCGCGCTGCAGCGCGGGCTGGATCATGTGGTCGGCGCTGCTGACGATGTACCACGAGGGCTTGGTCTTCCAGGCGGCGGCCGACACCTTCTGCTCGAAGGCCTTGGCCTGGATCGGGCCCTGCGTCACGGCCATCACGCGCGTGGTGGCGGCCGGCAGGTCCTGCGCGAAATGCTTGCTCATGCCCTCGGGCGTGAGGCGCAGGAAGCCCGAGGCATCGGCCGCGATGTGCGCGAAGCCGGGCGGCGCCGGGTAGTCCTTGCCGAGCTCGCCCGAGTTCTGGCCCGCGTCGGGCGCGAAGGCCGCCACATAGACCAGCGAGGCGACCTTGTCGTTGCCGCCGGCCTCGGTGATCACGGTGCCGCCCCACGAGTGGCCGACCAGCACCACCTTGCCGGGCTGGGCATCGATGGCGCGCTTGGCGGCGGCCACGTCGTCCTCGAGCGAGGTCAGCGGGTTCTGCACCGAGACGACGTTGACGCCCTTGGCCTGCAGCAGCGGGATCACCTTGGCCCAGTCGGAGCCATCGGCGAAGGCGCCGTGCACCAGCACCACGCTGGGCGATGCGTTGGCGGCGGCGGCCGCGGCCGGGCCCGCCGCGCTGGCGGCCGTGACGGAGAACGAGAGGCCGACGGCGAGAGCAGCGGCGGCGAGTTGGAGGCGTTGGAAGTGCTTCATGAGAGGGTCTTGGCAAGGGAGTGACGGGAGCCGCTACTGTCGGCCGCGGCGCCTTTTCGCGCCATTGGACGAATGTCCGATCGCCCCCCGCCTCCCTCGCCGCGCCCTCAGAACTTGTAGTTCAGCGTCGCCACCGCATTGCGCGGCGTGCCCGCGAAGGCCTGCCCGTCGATGTTGACGTTGTAGCGCTTGTCGAACAGGTTCTCGATGTTGAGCTGCAGCGACAGCTGCGGCGAGACCGCGTAGCGCGCCATCAGGCTGAAGACGGCGCGCGAGCCCTGCGTGTAGCGCATGTCGACGTCGCCCACGCTGAACGGGTAGTACACGCGGTTCTGCCAGTTGACGCCGCCGCCGACCGTGAGCTGGTGCCAGCGGCCCGGCAGCCGGTAGGTGGTGAACAGCGTGGCCAGCGTGGTCGGCATCGAGGGGTTGATGCGGTCGCCGCTGCCCTCGCGCCCGAGCGTGCGCGCGATGCCCGCGTTGACCTGCCAGCCCTCGGCAGCTCGCCCGACAGTTGCAGCTCGATGCCCTTGGTGACGACGCCGCGCGCGCCGTAGTAGGCGCCATCGGTCGAGCCGGGCACGAGGCGGGTGCCGTCGCGCTGCGCCACGTTCTCCTGCTCGGAGCGGAACAGCGCGAACGAGCTGTTCAGCCTGCCGTTCAGGTGCTCGCCCTTGAGGCCGATCTCGTAGCTCTTGCCGGTCACGGGGTCGAGGTAGCGGCCGCTGGTGTCGCGGTAGTTCTGCGGCTGGAAGATGTCGGTGTAGCTCGCGTAGACCGAGTAGTGCTCGCCCAGGTCGTAGACCAGGCCCGCATAGGGCGTCAGCACTTCGTGGCGGCGCGTGGTCCGGTCGTCGGCCGTGAGGCGGGTGGCACGCCAGTCGTTCTGGCGCGCGCCGAGGATGAACTTGAGCGAATCGGTGACCGAGAAGCGCGCGGCGCCGTAGTAGCCGGTCTGGCGCAGCTTGTCGATGCCCGACACCTCGAGCTGGCCCCAGCTCGGCTCGGGATAGCCGCCGTTCCAGAGGTAGAAATTGCCGACCTCGGGCAGCGCGCTCAGGCGCACGTGGTTGGCCTGCACGTAGCGCGACTGGGTGTTGCTCAGGCCCAGCACCAGCTCGTGCCGGCGCCCCAGCAGCTCGAACGGGCCGGTGGCCTGCAGGTCGAGGCTGTTCTGGCGGAATTCGTGCTCGAAGTAGCCGGGCAGCGAGCCCAGCCCGGTGCCGGTGAGGCGGTCGAGGTCGCCGAACAGGTAGAGCAGCTTGGCGTTCTGCTTGCTCTGGCGGTGCGAGGCATTGGCCTTGAGCTTCCAGCCGTTGCCGAAGGCGTGCGTGAGGTTCGCGAACAGCGTGGTGTTGGTCGCGTCCCAGTGGGTCCAGGGCGTGCCGATGCTCTTCGAAGCGGCCCAGTTCGCGGGGCCGCCGTCGCCGAAGGTCAGCGGCAGTCCGCCCCAGGTCGACCCGTTCGGGCGACTGGCCTGGGAGTCGATGCCCACGCTCAGCGAGGTGGCGGGCGTGAGGTCGGCATCGACCACGCCGTACAGCACGTGCTTGCGGCCGTGGTAGCGCTCGAGGAAGGAGTCGCGGTCCTCGGTCATGCCGATGACGCGGGCGCGCACGCGGCCGTCCTCGGTCAGCGGGGTCGAGAGGTCGACGGTGGCGCGGCGCAGGTTCCACGAGCCCAGCGCCAGCGAGGCGCTGCCGGTGAACACCTTGCTGTCGGCATGCTTTCGCACCAGGTTGACCGAGGCCGAGGGATTGCCGGCGCCGGTCAGCAGGCCGGTCGCGCCGCGCACGATCTCGATGCGGTCGTACAGCACCGGGTCGTTGTTGGAGGCGCCGAAGAAGTCGGTGGTGACCGTGGTCGGCACGCCGTCGTACTGGTAGTTGTCGATGTAGAAGCCGCGCGCGTAGAGGTCGGTGCGGTCGCTGTCGGAGCTGACCGCGAACACGCCGGTGACGCTCTTCATGGCCTGTCCGAGCGAGAGCAGGTTCTGGTCCTCGATCTGCTGGCGCGTGAGCACGGTGACCGACTGCGGCGTTTCGCGCGGCGACAGCGCCAGGCCGGTGGCCGCGGCGGTGGCGCGCGTGGTGTACGAGCCGGTGCCTTCGGTGGTGCCGCTGCGGTCGGCTTCGGCCGTGACGGTGACCGGTGCCAGCGTGCCGATGCCGGTCTGCGCGCCGGTGGCGGCATCGGCACCCGCTTCGCGCCGGCCCAGCGTGTAGCTGCCGTCGCTGCGCGCCACCACCTGCAGGCCGCTGCCCGCGAGCAGGCGCTCGATGGCCTCGCGCGCGGTGTAGCGGCCCGAGACCGCGGGGCTGCTGCGGCCCTGCGTCAGCGCGGGATCGAAGGACAGCGCGATGCCATTGCCGACCGCGAAGCTGGCGAGCGTGCGGCCCAGCGGGCCGGCGGGAATGTCGTAGGCCCGGGGCACCGCGGCATCGAGCGGCGAGGGTTCGGCCGCCAGGGCCGGCGGCGCGGCCAGCCCGGCGAGGGCGAAGGCCATCAGCGCGTGGCGCAGGGCGGCGTGGAAGCGGCGCTCCGCGCTGGCGCGCGGAACGGACGGACGGGATGCGGACATGGAAACGGGCCTTTCGGTTGGCAGCGGTGGGTTCTTCCCCTCCTTGCCAGCCGAAACGAAAAAAAGTCTCACCCCTGGGCGGAAATATTTCTGGCCACCAGCGTGACCCAGTAGCCGCGCAGCCGCGTGAGCGCATCCACCGGATAGGTCGACACCAGCATGCGCAGCACGCGGTCGGTGTCGTCCAGCGGGAAGGCGCCCGAGATGCGCAGCCCGGCCACGGCCGCCTCGCAATACAGCGCGCCGGGCCGGTAGCGCGACAGCTCGGCCGCGAAATCGGCCAGCCGCATCGCGTCGGCCAGCAGCATGCCCCGGGTCCACGCCACGCGGCTCTCGTCCGCGGGCGCGAAGGCCTCGATGCCGTCGGCGCCGAAGCGGGTCTGCTGCCCGGCCGGCAGCACGCGCGACGCGCCGCGCTCGGGCGTGACGCGCACCGCGCCCTCGAACACCGCGACCGCGGTCGCGCCCTCTTCCTCCCTGCGCACGCTGAAGCGCGTGCCCAGCGCCTCCAGCGTGCCGCCGCCGGCCTGCACGCGGAACGGCCGGTGCGCCGCGGCGGTGTCGGGTGCGGTCGCGACCAGGATCGCGCCCGCATGCAGCACGAGCAGGCGCTGCGCGGCGTCGAAGCGCACGTCGACCGTGCTCGCGGTGTCGAGCGTGAGGCGGCTGCCGTCGGCGAGCTGGAGCTCGCGGCGTTCGCCGGTGGCGGTGCGGTGCTCGGCGGTCCAGCCGCGTTCGCCCGCGAAGCGCCAGACCAGCCAGCCCGCGGGCACGACCGCCAGCAGCGCGGCCAGCCGGCCGATGGCGGCGCGGCGGCCACCATGGCGCGAGGAGCGCGCGAGCGACGGCATGGCCAGCGCCGACGGCAGGCCGCCGAGCTTGTTCATCAGCAGCTCGGCGCGCGCCCAGGCGCGGGCATGGTCGGGATGGCTCTGGCGCCAGCGCTCGCAGGCGCGGCGGTCGGCATCGGTCGCGGCGCTGTCGTGCAGGCGCATCAGCCACTCGGCGGCCTCGTCGAGCACGCGCGGCGGGAGTGCCGCCGATGGCGCGTCGGCGGTGGAAGACGGCAGCGCGCTCACGCCATCAGCGCCAGGCAGCCGCGGAAGCCCTGCTGCATGTAGCGCTTGACCGTGACCAGCGACACGCCGAGCTCGCGCGCGATGTCCTCGTACTTCAGGCCCTCGATCTGCGACAGCAGGAAGGCGCGCCGCGCGGCCGGCTTGAGGCTGTCGAGCATGGCGTCGATCTCGTGCAGGGTCTGCAGGATGATCAGCCGCTGCTCGGGCGATGGCGCCTCGGGCTCGGGCATCACGGCCAGCGCCTCGAGGTAGGCGCGCTCTAGCGCCTGGCGCTGGTACCAGTTCACCAGGATGTTCTTGGCCACGCTCGTGAGGTAGGCGCGCGGCTGCGCGATCACCTCCGGGTTGCGCGCGGTCAGCAGCCGCGCGAAGGTGTCCTGCGCCAGGTCGGCCGCGTCGAAGGAGTTGCCGAGCTTCCTGCGCAGCCACGACTGGAGCCAGCCGTGGTGGTCGCTGTAGAGGGAGTGGACTTGCTGGAAGTCGGCTTCGGCGGCGGGAATGGCGGACACGGCGAACGGCGTTGGCGGCCGGGCTGCCGCGCACAAATAAGAATTGTTCTCATTTTAGACGGATGCCTGCGCCCTCGCCCTCCGCCGCCGGTTCAGAGCCTGGGCGTGTACTTCACCGTGAACATCAGGTTGCGCGGATCGCCGTAGTTGTTGTTGCCGTTGGTCTCGTTGAAGGCCGGGATGTAGTAGCGCTTGTCGAACACGTTGTAGACGTTGAGCGCCAGGCTCAACTCGGGCGTCGCCTGGTAGGCCACGCGCGCGCTCCACACCATGAAGCCCGGCACCTTGAACGAGCGGTCGTAGCCCAGCGTGCTGCTCTGCACCGTGAAGCCGCCGCCCACGCTGAGCCGGCTCCATGCGCCCGGCAGCCGGTAGTCGCTCCACACGCGCAGCATGTGCCGCGGCGTCCACTGGCTGAAGACCTGGCCCTGGTTGTCGGGGTCCTCGAGGAACTTGGTCGTGTTGTAGGTGTAGCCGGCCGTGAGCTGCAGCCGCGGCGCGATCTCGCCGCTGAGCTCGGCCTCGAAGCCTTCGCTGCGCACCTTGCCCGAGGACTTGTAGCAGTACCAGTCGTCGCAGGCATAGCCGTTGTCGTAGTCGGTCACGGCGCGGTTGCGGTGGTCGTAGCGGAACACGGCCAGCGAGGCATTGAGCCGGCCGTCCATCAGCTCGCCCTTCAGGCCCAGCTCGTAGTTGCGGCCGGTGATCGGCTTGAGCGGCTCGTTGTTCAGCGCGCGCTCGGACTGCGGCTCGAACACCTCGGTGACGCTGCCGTAGGCCGACCACTGCCGGTCGAGTGCGAACACCAGGCCGACATAGGGCGTGATCCTGGTGTTGGTGCTGACGGTGCTGCGGGTGTCGCGGGTGCGGTCGGCATAGAGGTAGTCGTACCAGCTCGCGCGCGCGCCGAGGATCGCCGTCAGCGGCTCCGCGAGCTTCACGCGCCAGCTGCCGTACAGGCCCGACTGGCTGATGTCGTACTCGGTGTGGCTCCTGATGCCGCCCGCCGCGAGGATGGTCTCGTAGTTCTGCGCCGGCCGGTAGTGGTCGGGCGCGAAGATGTTGCCGCCGCTCGTGAAGCGGCGGCCGAAGCGGTCCTTCGAGGTGTACTTGGCATAGTTCGCGCCGACCGTCAGGTCATGCTCCAGCGACAGTGCCTCGAAGCGGCCGCGCACATAGACGTCGAGCCCGGCCTTCCTCGAATCGAACAGGTTGTCCCAGTCGGCGAAGCTCAGCCCGCTGCCGTCGGGCTGCACGTTGCCGTGCATGCGCTGGTGCTGCGAGGCATTGCGCTCGTTCATGCGCAGCGCCGAGGCCTTGAGCTTCCAGTTCGCGTTGAAGCGATGCTCCAGGTCGGCATAGAGGGTGGTCTGCTCGCTGTCGTGGCGGTTCCACCAGGCGCCCGTGTACACCGAGCGCGGCAGCCCGATGTCGCTGCCGTCGGGATAGCGCGGGAAGCCGCGCAGCATGGGGCGGCCGCTGCCCTTCATCTGGCTGATGCCCAGGCCGAGGGTGGTGTCCGGCGACAGGTCGTAGTCGATCGCGCCATAGAGCGAGCGCGTGCGGCTCCAGACGAAATCGGTGAACGAATGGCTGCGGTCCTCGTCGATCACCACGCGCCCGCGCAGCGTGCCCTCGGCATTGAGCGGCCCGCCCGCGTCGAGCTGCGCGCCGTAGTGGTTCCAGCTGCCCGCCTTGCCGGTCAGCACCAGCGTCTTCTCGGACTGGCCGCGCTTGCGCACCAGGTTGACGGCGCCGCCCGGGCTGCCCGTGCCCTGCAGCAGGCCCGCGGCGCCGCGCAGCACCTCGAGGCGGTCGTGGAACACCAGCGCCTCGGTGGCCCAGTTGCCCAGCGAATACCAGTTGCGCGGCACCGGCACGCCGTCGTACTGCCAGGCGTCGATCTGGAAGCCGCGCGACGACAGCACCATGCCCGGTCCCACGCCCTTCACGCCGACCACGCCGGTGACGGCATTGGCCGCATCGCGCAGGTCGACGAGGCCCTGGTCGTCGAGCCGCTGGCGCGTGAGCACGCTGACCGACTGCGGGATGTCCTTCGCCGCCTGCTCGCCCTTGCCGATCGTCAGCAGCGGCGCGGCGTAGGAGCGCGTGCCCTCGCTGGTGGCGCTGCGCACCGGGGCCGCCGTGACGGTGATCGGCGCGAGCGTGGCGCCCGCGGCATCGCTCTCGGTGCCGGCCGCGGCCGGGCGCAGCACATAGGCGCCGCCCGCGCCGCCGGCAGCCTCGAGCCCCGAGCCCGCGAGCAGGCGCGCGAAGGCTTCGCGCACGCCATGGCTGCCCTGCAGCCCCGGCGATCGCTTGTTCTGCACCAGGGCCGGCGGCATCGTGAGGCTCAGGCCCGCGGCGGCGGCGAAGCTGGCGAGCGCGTCGTCGAGCGGGCCGGCGGCGATGCTGTAGGCCCTGGGCTGTTCGGCCTGGGCCGCGGCGTCGGCGCCTTGGGCCTGGGCTACGGTGCCGCCGGCGGCACAGGCCATGGCGAGCAAGGCGCCATGCACCGCGCGCGCGATGCGGGAATCGAAGAAGAACGGAGGGCGACGGGCCATGGGGAGATCTCTCGCAAGAAGGTGTGAAGTGGCTGTTCCTCAAGGCTTCACACGCGAGAAGAAGAAAAGGGACACGGCGCGGCGGATTTTTTTCGCCGGCCGGCCCGGCGCGCTCGCGCGCCCTCAGCCGCCGGCCGGTGCCACCGTCACCCAATAGCGCGTGCGCGACAGCACCCGCACCGGCAGGGCCTGCGGCAGGCTGTCGAGCACGGGCGTGGTGTCGCGCAACTGGAAGACGCCCGAGACGCGCAGCTCGGCCACCGCGGGATCGCAATGCAGCACCCCGGGCCGGTAGCGGCCGAGCTCGGCGAGGAAGTCGTGCAGGCGCATGTTCCTCACGCGCAGCACGCCGCGCGACCAGTCGTCGGCCCCCGGGTCCAGCGCGCCCGGCGCATCGACCGCCGACGCGGAGAAGCCGGCCTGCTCGCCGGCGCGCACCACCACCGCGAGACCCTGCGCATCGTCGGGCCGGACCTCGACCGCGCCCTCGAGCACGCCCACGTGGCTGCGGCGGTCCTCGCGCTGCCGCACCACGAAGCGCGTGCCCAGCGCGCGCAGCCGGCCCTGCGCGGTCTCGACCACGAAGGGGCGGTAGGCGGGGTCGCCGGCGGGCACGCGGTCGGGCGCGGTGTCGACCAGGATCTCGCCCGCGCGCAGGCGCACCCGCCGCAGCGTGGCGTCGTAGGCCACGTCGATGGCCGTCGCGGTGTTGAGCTGGATGCGCGTGCCGTCGGGCAGCCGCACTTCGCGCCGCTCGCCGGTGGCGGTGCGGTGGTCGGCCAGCCATTCGCGTGCCGGCGAGGCGCGCCATGCGACCCAGCCGGCGGGCACCGCGGCCAGCAGCAGCGCGAGCGCCTTGACCGCGGCGCGCCGGTCGGCCCGCACCGTGCGCCCCAGCGCGGGCATCGCCAGCGCGCCGGGTAGCAGGCCGAACTTGCGGCTCACCTGCTCGGCGCGTTGCCAGGCGTCCTCATGGGCCGGATCGGCCGCGCGCCATTGCGTCCAGCGCATGCGGTCGGCGGCCGTGGCCTCGCCCGACTGCAGCAGCAGGAAGCCCTGGGCGGCCTGCGTGGCGACGGCCTTGTCGACCACCACGCGCTGCGCGCTCGCAGCGCTCATGCCGCCAGCAGGATGCAGTGCGCCATCGCCTCGGCCATGTAGCGCTTCACCGTGCGCTCGCTCGCGCCCAGCCGCATCGCGATCTCGGCATAGCCCAGCCCTTCGAGCTGCGCCATCAGGAAGGCCTGCCGCACCGGCGGCGCGAGGCCGTCGAGCATCGCGTCGATCTCCTGCAGCGTTTCGAGAATGATCGCCTGCTGCTCGGGCGACGGCGCCAGCGGCTCGGGCATCGCGCCCAGCGCATCGAGGTAGGCCTGCTCGAGCGAGCGCCGCCGGTACAGGTTCGCGAGCAGGCGCTTGGCGACGACCGTCAGGTAGGCACGCGGCTCGCGCAGCTGCCAGTCGCCCTGCTTCTCGGGCGTGTGGTCGGGCGCCGTGAGGATGCGAAGGAAGGTGTCCTGCGCCAGGTCCGCGGCATCGAAGGAATTGCCCAGCCTGCCGCGCAGCCAGCCCAGCAGCCAGCCGTGGTGGCCGCGGTAGAGGGCTTGAACATGTGCATGGGGGTGCGGGTGAAGGGCGGAATCGGCGTTCATTCTTCCGAACGGCGTGCGGGGATCGCGGCCTCATGAATACGAATGGTTCTCATCTTAGTCGATCGGGCGGTGGCGCCCGCGCGTTTCGGTATAACCACGGACACGCCGGCCGCGAGGCCCACCCCACACTCCAGCAGTTGTCGATCAACGACAGCTCACCCACCCCATGAAGATCGCCACCTGGAACGTCAACTCCCTCACCGCCCGCCTGCAGCACGTGCTCGACTGGCTGATCGCCAACCCGGTCGACGTGCTGTGCCTGCAGGAACTCAAGATGAGCGACGACAAGTTCCCGCTCGAGATCCTCAAGTCGGCCGGCTATGACGCGGCGGTGTTCGGCCAGAAGACCTACAACGGGGTCGCGATCCTGAGCCTCGCGCCGGTGCGAGACGTGGTGAAGAACATCGGCGGCTTCACCGACGACCAGTCGCGCGTGATCGCCGCCACCATCGATACGCCGCGCGGGCCGGTGCGCGTGGTCAATGGCTACTTCGTGAATGGCCAGGCGCCGGGCTCCGACAAGTTCGCCTACAAGATGAAGTGGCTCGACGCGCTGCGCGAGTGGCTGCGCGCCGAACTCGCCGCGAATCCGAACCTGGTGCTGCTGGGCGACTTCAACATCACGCCCGAGGACCGCGACAGCTTCGACCCGGTGGGCCTGAAGGAAACCATCCACCACACGACCGAGGAGCGCGACCACTTCAAGCAGTTGCTCGGCCTGGGCCTGACCGACAGCTTCCGGATGTTCGAGCAGCCCGAGAAGAGCTACTCGTGGTGGGACTACCGCATGCTCGGCTACCAGAAGAACCGCGGGCTGCGCATCGACCACGTGCTGGTGAGCGACGCGCTCAAGCCGCAGGTCAAGGGCTGCGTGATCGACCGCGTGCCGCGCAAATGGGAAAAGCCCAGCGACCATGCGCCGGTGGTGCTCGACGTGGACCTCGGTGGCTGAGGCCGGAAAGCGCCGCGCCGCGGCGATCGCCAAGGCCGTGGCCACGGCCGCGCTGGCACTGTCGCTCGCGGCCTGCGGCGTGTTCGACAAGAAGCCCGCGAGCGGTGGCGGCGAGGGCCCCGCGAGCCCCGGCACCACTACCACCGCGCCCGACGACGGCCCACCCGCGAAGTCCGACGTGCCCACGGTGCGCCTCATCACGACGCAGACGCCCGTGGTGCGGGCCTACCGCAAGATCGGCGCGCGCCACATCTACACGAAGTACGCGCAACGCATCTACAAGGGCAAGATCCCGCCGCTGGTGTATGCGGTGGTGGTGGTCGAGACGGACATCGACGCGAACGGCAAGGTCACGGGCGTGACCTTCAGCCGCATACCGAGCCATGCGCCCGAGGTACCGCCGATGATCGAGGAGCTGATCAAGGCGGCCTCGCCGCTGCCCAACCCGGGCAAGCTGGGCGGCCACACCTACATCGACACCTGGCTCTGGGACAAGAGCGGGAAGTTCCAGCTCGATTCGCTGACGCAGGGACAGCGCAGCCGCTGAGTCTTCGACAGGAAGGACGACGAGCCGCGCGGCGCCGAGGCCGCGGGCTCGCCGGGCATCACTCGATGCCGAGTTCCTGGATCTTGCGCGTGATGGTGTTGCGGCCGATGCCGAGCTTCTGCGCGGCCTCGATGCGGCGGCCGCGCGTGCTCGACAGCGCCGTGAGGATCAGGCGCGATTCGAAGCGGCGCGACAACACGTCCCACACATCGGTGCGACCGGCCGCGAGCAGCGCCTGGGCTTCGGCTTCGAGACCGCTTTCCCAGTTGCCGGCGGAGTCCGCGGGTGCGGGCGCCGCGACGGCGGGTGCCGACACGGCACTGTCGGCCACCGCGCCCGCGAAAGGCGTGGACGCATGCGGCGTCACGGGCACGGCAGCCGTTGCATACGCCACGGGCTCGCCCGCATGGCTGTCGGGCGCCAGCAGCGGCGCGGCACCCGAGGCCAGCACCTCGGGCGGCAGGTCCTTGGCCTCGATCAGCTGCGCCGGTGCCATCACGGTCAGCCAGTGGCAGATGTTCTCGAGCTGGCGGACGTTGCCGGGGAAGTTGAAGCCCGCGAGCTTGGCGAGCGCCGCATCGGAGATGCGCTTGGGCTCGACGCCGAGCTGCCGCGCGCTCTGCTGCAGGAAGTGGCGCGTGAGCGCAGGCACGTCCTCGCCGCGCTCGCGCAGCGCGGGCAGCCGCAGGCGGATGACGTTGAGGCGGTGGAACAGGTCTTCGCGGAAGCCGCCGAGCTTCACGCGCTGCTCGAGGTCCTGGTGGGTGGCCGCAATGACGCGCACGTTGGCCTTGACCGAGTTGTGGCCGCCCACGCGGTAGAAGTGGCCGTCGCTGAGCACGCGCAAGAGGCGCGTCTGCAGGTCGAAGGGCATGTCGCCGATTTCGTCGAGGAACAGCGTGCCGCCCTCGGCCTGCTCGAAGCGCCCGCGCCGCATGGTCTGCGCGCCCGTGAAGGCGCCGCGCTCGTGGCCGAAGAGTTCGCTCTCGAGCAGGTCCTTGGGGATGGCGGCGGTGTTGATGGCGACGAAGGGGCCGTTGGCGCGCGGCGAGTGCTTGTGCAGCGCGCGCGCCACGAGCTCCTTGCCCGAGCCCGATTCGCCGGTGATCAGCACGGTGACGTTGCTCTGCGAGAGCCGGCCGATGGCGCGGAACACGTCCTGCATCGCGGGCGCCTGGCCGAGCATCTCGGGCGCGGCGACCATGCGCTCCTCGGCCACTTCCTCGCGCTGGCTCTCGTCGACGGCGCGGCGGATCAGCTCGACCGCGCGCGGCAGGTCGAAGGGCTTGGGCAGGTATTCGAAGGCGCCGCCCTGGAACGCCGAGACGGCGCTGTCCAGGTCGGAGAAGGCCGTCATGATGATGACCGGCAGGCCCGGGTGCTTGGCCTTGATCTTGTCGAGCAGCTCGAGCCCGGAACCGCCGGGCATGCGGATGTCGCTCACCAGGACCTGCGGGCCCTGCTGCTCGTCCTCGGCGGCCTGTTCGAGGGCCGCCAGCACTTCGCGCGTGTTGGTGAAACTGCGGGTAGGAAGGTCCTCCCGCAGCAAGGCCTTCTCCAGCACGAAGCGGATCGATTGGTCGTCATCAACTATCCAGATCGGCTTCATGCATCTCCTTGTTGCCGGTGGCTGCTAGGGCAGCGGAATCAATATCTTGAAATCGGTTCGGCCCGGGACACTGTCGCACTCGATCACGCCGTGATGCTGTTGCACAAAAGTCTGTGCGAGCGTCAAACCCAGCCCTGTACCACCCTCTCTACCCGACACCAGCGGATAGAAGATTCGGTCCTTGATCGCGTCCGGCACGCCCGGTCCATTGTCGATGACATGCAATTCCAGTGCCAATCGATACCACTGCTTGTTGAAGATCACCTGACGCGCGACCCGGGTCTTGAAAGTGATGCACGCATCGCCGGCCGCGCGGCGCTCGGCCAGGGCCTGCGCGGCGTTGTGGACGATGTTGAGCGTGGCCTGGATCAGCTGCTCGCGGTCGCCGCGGAACTCGGGGATCGAGACGTCGAAGTCGCGCTCGATGTGCAGGTCGCGCGGGAACTCCGCGAGGATCACCGAGCGCACGCGCTCGCAGACCTCGTGGATGTTGACGTCGCCCACCACGTGGGGCCGGCGGTGCGGCGCCAGCAGCCGGTCGACCAGCGTCTGCAGCCGGTCGGCCTCGTGAATGATGACCTGGGTGTATTCGATGAGGTCGCGCGACTCGACCTCCATCTGCAGCAGCTGCGCGGCGCCGCGGATGCCGCCGAGCGGGTTCTTGATCTCGTGCGCGAGGTTGCGGATCAGTTCCTTGTTGGCCTGCGCCTGGTCGAGCAACCGCTCCTCGCGGTCCTGCCGCACCTGGTGCTCGAGCGGCAGCATCTCGACGATCAGTTCGCCGGCCTTCTCGCCCTTGGCCAGCGTGACCTGCACCGGCATCAGCTCGTGGTTGACGCGGCGCAGGAAGGCCTCGTAGCGCAGAGTGGCGAAGTCGTTGGCGCTCGCGCCGTCGATGGCGGTGCGCAGCACCTGGGGTTCGTGGAAGCAGGCGCCGAACTGCGAGCCCTCGAGCGTGCGGCGCGAGGTGCCGAGCGCATCTTCGAGGCCGGCATTGGCGAACAGCACCGAGCCCTTGCTGTTGACGACCGCGATCAGGGTCGACAGCAGGTCGAAGGCCTGAAAGCGCGGACTGGCGCTTGCCGCCTTCTTTCCGAAAGCCATGGAAATCCTGTGGTGTTCGTCCTGCCGATGCAGGAACGGGTTAGTTCTTGGGTGCCGGCAGGCGGCTGATCTCGCGGCGGATGCCGGCGATGTCGCTTTCGTTGCGGGCCAGCTCGGCCTTCATCTCGGCCACGCGGTCGAGGTACTTCTGGTAGTTGCGGCCTTCGCTGCCCTGCTTCTCGGGCTCACCGTTGTTGTATTCCTTCTGCAGCTCGGCCTGGCGGGACTCGGCCTTGCGCAGCTCGGACTCGAGCACCGAGCGCGCCTCGCCGTCGCGCGCGCGCTGGTCGGAACCCTCGACGCGCGGGCTGCCGGCCGGCGAGCGGGCCGCGGAGGTCGAAGCGGCGGCACCGCCGAGCGCGGCACGCGAGGCGCCCTGCACGACGGTGACGTTGCCGCCCTCCATCACCTTGCAGCCGCGCTGCTGCGCGACGGTGGCGTTGTTGGTGTATTCGTTCCCGCAACGCCAGACGCGCTCCTGGGCAAGCGCCGGCAGGGCGAACAGGGAAGCGGCCAGGAGGAGAAGTGGTGCGGCAGTCTTCATGGGATCTTGGGGACCTCGAGGGCCCGGGAGAGCGCGAAAAGGCGCATTTTCATGCAATTCGACGCCCCCGATGACAGGATGTTCCGGCCCCAATGAAAAGGACGGCCGAGGCCGTCCTTTCGTGTTACTCCGAGCGGGAAACCGCGATCAGAGCGAGTAGTACATGTCGAATTCGACCGGGTGCGTGGCCATGCGGAAGCGCGTGACTTCCTGCATCTTCAGGTCGATGTAGGCATCGATGTACGCATCGGTGAACACGCCGCCCTTGGTCAGGAAGGCACGGTCCTTGTCGAGGTACTCGAGGGCCTGGTCGAGGCTGTGGCAGACGGTCGGGATCAGCGCGTCTTCTTCCGGCGGCAGATGGTAGAGGTCCTTGCTCGCGGCTTCGCCCGGGTGGATCTTGTTTTCCACGCCGTCGAGGCCGGCCATCAGCAGCGCTGCGAAACCGAGGTACGGGTTCATCAGCGGATCGGGGAAGCGCGCTTCGACGCGGCGGCCCTTCGGGTTCGCCACGAACGGGATGCGGATCGAGGCCGAGCGGTTCTTGGCCGAGTAGGCCAGCTTCACCGGGGCTTCGAAGCCGGGCACCAGGCGCTTGTAGCTGTTGGTGCCGGGGTTCGTGATGGCGTTCAGGGCACGGGCGTGCTTGATGATGCCGCCGATGTAGTGCAGCGCGAAGTCCGACAGGCCTGCATAGCCGTCGCCGGCGAACAGGTTCTTGCCGTCCTTCCAGACCGACTGGTGCACGTGCATGCCCGAGCCGTTGTCGCCGACGATGGGCTTGGGCATGAAGGTGGCGGTCTTGCCGTAGGCGTGGGCCACGTTGTGGATCACGTACTTCTGCAGCTGGACCCAGTCAGCGCGCTGGATCAGCGTGCTGAACTTGGTGCCGAGTTCCATCTGGCCGGCGTTGGCCACTTCATGGTGATGCACTTCGACCGGGATGCCCAGCGATTCGAGCACCAGGCACATTTCCGAACGCATGTCCTGGAAGCTGTCGACCGGGGGAACCGGGAAGTAGCCGCCCTTGACCGCGGGACGGTGGCCGCTGTTGCCGTGCTCGTATTCCTTGTCGGTGTTCCACGAGGCTTCTTCGGAATCGATCTTCACGAAGCAGCCCGACATGTCGTTCTTCCAGCGCACGCCGTCGAACACGAAGAATTCGGGTTCCGGACCGAAGTAGGCCGTGTCGCCCAGGCCCGAGGCCTTCATGTAGGCTTCGGCGCGCTTGGCCAGCGAACGGGGATCGCGCTCGTACGGCTTGCCGTCGGTCGGGTCGATCACGTCGCAGGTCAGGATCATCGTGGTCTCTTCGAAGAAGGGATCGATGTTGGCGGTGTTCGGGTCGGGCATCAGCTGCATGTCCGACGCCTCGATCCCCTTCCAGCCGGCGATGGACGAGCCGTCGAACGCGTGGCCCGAGCTGAACTTGTCTTCATCGAAGTGCGACACGGGCACGGTCACGTGTTGTTCTTTACCGCGGGTGTCGGTGAAACGGAAGTCGACGAACTTGACCTCGTTTTCCTTCACGAGCTTCATGACGTCGGCGACGGTCTTTGCCATCAATTTCTCCTGAGTTGGATGGGTGGTTGGGAATACAGGGATGCGGGATGCAGTTTCTGTGCCATTGTCGCCTGCGATGAAGGGCCGGCGACGCGCACTTTGGCGGCCTGAAACACGGTCGAATTCACCAAATTGGTGCGATCAAAATCAACGCACCAATTCTGGGCCAAGTTGTGCATTAAAAGTGTGCAGGCCTTCGATGAGCTGGCCGTAGGCCGCGTCGAGCAGTTCCGGGTCGCCCTTGACGCCGAGCTCGATATGACGGCCGTACTGGGGGTGATCGACGCTCGGCAGGCTGAAAACCTTGATGCGCGCATGGCGCTCCTCGATCGCCTGCATCAGGGGCGTGAGGGTGGCTTCCATGGCACCGAAAACGATCACGGACTTCTCCAGGACCCGGGTCCGGACGAAAAGATCGGCATACCGGGCGTCGAGCACCGACTCGATCATCGGCCAGGCCATGACCGGGAAACCGGGCACGAAATGGACGTCGCCCACGCTGAAGCCCGGGATCTTGTTGTAGGGGTTGGCGATGATCCGGGCGCCCTCGGGAAACACGCCCATGTTGAGCCGGTGGATGTTGTCGGGCCGGTCGGGCTCGTAGGCCACGCCCTGCTCGCGCGCCGTGTCCTGCATGCGCTCGCGGATCAGCAGCTCGGCTTCGGGATGCAGCGCCAGCGGCACGCCCAGCGCCTTGGCGGCGCACTGGCGGGTGTGGTCGTCGGGCGTGGCGCCGATGCCGCCGGTCGAGAAGACGACGTCGCCCGAGGCGAAGGCGCGCGCCAGCGCGGCCGTGATGCGCTCGGGCACGTCGCCCACGTATTCGGCCCAGCCGAGCTGCAGGCCGCGCGCCGCGAGCAGCTCGATCACCTTGGGCATGTGCTTGTCGAGGCGCTTGCCCGAAAGGATCTCGTCGCCGACGACGATCAGGCCGAATTCACGGGTCATGGGGATTTCCATTGGGAGAGAACGGCCTGGTCGGCCTCGATGGCGGCGGCGTCGCCCGGGATGGCGGCCGCCGCGGCGGCCGCGCGCTGGCCACGCAGCTGCGCCAGCGCATCGAGGCAGTAGTGGCCGAACCACAGGGCCGAGAAGGCGAAGACCAGGGTGTAGATCCAGATCGCGAGCGGCACCAGCACGAAGAAGGCGGCCGCGAACAGCAGGCCCGAGGCCCAGACGATGCTCGGCGCCGCACCCAGGTAGCCGCAGAGCACGCCGATGCACAACAGCGGCAGCCGGTGCGCGCGCAGCAAGGTGGCGCGCTCCTCGGCGCTGGCATGCTCGGCCAGCGCGTCGAAGCTCATCACGCGGTAGGTGAGCCAGCCCCAGATCAATGGCGGCAGGATCAGCACCAGCGGGGGAATCAGCCACAGCGGCATCGACACCACCAGCGCGAGCAGCGCCAGCACGGTCAGGCCGATGGAGCGCGCCACGCTGCCGAAGAAGGAGGCGCCCTTCTTGCGCTCGAGCGAGGGAAAGCGGCGCTCGGCCACCAGCCGCGTGAGCGCCGGCGCCATGAAGCCCGCCACGATCAGGAGCGACAGCACCACGATCAGCGGCGTGGCCGCGAACACCACGGCGAGCGGCGCCAGCACCGAAGTGACGTCGCCCGAGAACAGCCGCCCGATCCAGCTCCAGAAGCTGGCCAGCAGCGGCCAGGATTCGAGCGCGCCGCGCGTCCAGGCGACCGCGGCGTCCCAGTAGAAGTAGCCGAAGACGGCGGCCAGCAGCACCATCAGGCCCAGTGGCACCAGCGACAGCACGATCACGCGCGGCAGCATGCAATAGGCCACCGCGCGCCAGAAGGAGTCGAGGAGCAGGCGCATCGGGCCGGAGGATAACCCGGCGCGCCCCGCGCGGCCGTGAAGCCAGAGCCGGCGGCCGGGCGATTCGCCGGTTCGCGCGCACGCCGCGCGCAGGTGAGGCAGCTGGAGCGGAGCCGCCGCGCTCAACCGCGGCCGACCATGCGCTTGAGCCCCAGCCACTGCTGGGCCCAGAAACCCTGGCCGTAGTCGCGCACCTTGCCTGCGGCATCGGGCTCGACCTGGTCGCGCACGCCGGTCGGGTCGTAGCGGTTCTCGAAGTTGGCGGTCCCGAACAGCATGTCCCACCAGGGCAGCAGCACGCCGAAGTTGTGGCCGCCGAGCGTGCTCTTGCCGTTCGACTCGTGGCCCAGCCCGATGCTGTGGTGCAGCCGGTGGAAGCGCGGGCTGATCCACAGCCGCTCGCCGAGGGCGCCGAAGCTCAGGCGCAGGTTGGCGTGCTGCAGGCTCTCGCTGAGCTGGGTGAAGGCGACGAAGGCGATGAACTGGCCGGGCGCCACGCCGATCAGCTGCGCCACGATCACGATCAGGGTGTCGTGCAGGATGTCGTCGAGCAGGTGGTTGCGGTCGTCGCTCCACATGGTCATCTGGCGCTGCGAGTGGTGCAGCGAATGCAGCCCCCACCACCAGTTGAACTGGTGCTGGCCGCGGTGGATCCAGTAGCCGACGAAGTCGAGCACCACGAGGTAGATCGCGAACGCGATCACCGGCACGTCGGTCACGCCGGGCCAGAGTTCGTCGAGGTGCAAGGTGCCCCAGCCGGCCGCGCGCAGGCTGCCCATGAGGTCGTCGAACACCGGCTGCAGCGTGAAGAACATCGCGAGCCGGAACAGGCCGAGCCGGTGGATCAGCGTGTAGAGCACGTCGATGCGGATCGCGCGCCGGTCGGTCACCGGTTCCACGGCGCGCCAGCGTTGCAGCGGGCCGATCAGCGCGACCAACACCACGATCTGGATCAGGCCGACCAGCAGCCAGCCGGTGGCGTCGAAGGCGTCCTCGGTCCAGCCGCCGAGGCCGATCGCGTAGACGAAGGGCTGCACGACGGTTTCGAAGAACCAGCCCTGCAGCGAGGAGAAGAGATCCGTCAGCCAGTCGATCACGGAAGCCGCCTCAGGGGTGCGATGCGATCCAGGCGCGGTAGTCGGGATGCTGGCGCAGCGTCTGGAAGCAGAAGCCCTTGGCCTTGAGCCCGACGATCAGCGGCTCGAGGTTGGCCGGCGCCCACGGATCCTTGCGCGACCAGATGCCCAGGTGGGCGAGCAGGATGTCGCCGGGGCGGATGGTGTCGAGCGCCTGCGTGAGCAGCTTCTCGTTGCTGAACTTCTCGCTCGGCAGCTCGTCGCCGAGGAAGCCCGCGGGCGCCCAGCCCACGTGCGCATAGCCGCAGTCGCGCGCGGCGGCCAGCAGCTTGGGCGAGGTCTTGCCGCCGGGCGCGCGATACAGCGGCAGCGGCTTCTTGCCGGTGATCAGCTCGAGCCGCTCGGAGGACTTGCGGATGTCGGCGCAGTACTCGGCCGCGCTCCAGGTGAACTCGCGCCCGGCCAGCGCGCCCGCCGAGGGCTTGACGCGGAAGCTCGGCGTCACGCCCTTGAGGTCGGCGCGCCAGTAGACGTGGTCGTAGGTGTGCGAGCCGAACTCGTGGCCCTCGGCCGCCCTCGCCTTCCACCAGGCGGCCCAGTGGTTGTCGAGGCTGTCGCCGTCGGTCTGGGTGCGCTCGGCGGCGGCAAAGAAGGTGACGTGCACCTGCTGGCGCTTGAGCACCTCGGCCACCAGCGGCGCGATGCCCATGTGGCCGGTGTCGAAGGTCAGGTAGACGGGTTTCTCGCAGCTCGCCGCGGCACTCTGGGCCCCGGCGGGAATCGCCACCGCGACGGCCAGCAGCGCGGCGAGCCCCGCGGCCGCACGCCGGCGCGGGCTAGATGCGTTTCGCATGGTCGAGCGTCCAGACGCCGTGCGGCGAACGGCCGACGTTCACCTGCCGCACCACCTTGCCGCTGGCCAGGTCGACCACGCTGAGCTTCTTGGCCCAGCGCGAGGTGACGTAGAGGGTCTTGCCGTCGGCCGACACGTCCATGCAGTCGGGACCGCCGGGCACCGGGTAGGTGTCGGTGACCTTGAGCGTGGCGAGGTCGATGCGGCTGATGGAGTTGGCCACGCGGTTGCTCACGAACACGCTCTTGCCGTCGCCGGCCGAGCGGAAGGCGTGGGCGCCCTTGCCGGTCGGGATCTTGCCCACCAGCTTCGGCTGCGCGCCCGCCACGTCGAACACCTGCACGCCGTCGCTGCCGGTCAGGCCCACGAGCAGCGTCTTGTCGTTGTGCACGCCGTAGATGTCGGCCGGCATCGGGCCGGTGGCCACGCGCCAGCGGATGGTCTGCGTCGGCAGGTCGACGGCGATCATCTCGTCGCTGTCCTGCATCGTCACGTAGGCGATGGTGCTGGTGTTGTCGATCCAGATATGGCTGGGCGTCTTGCCGGTGGCGATGCGCTTGGCGAGCTTCAGGTCCTTGCCGTCCCAGCGGTACACGTCGACGTGGTTGAGCCGGTTGGCCGCGGTCACGAACCACTTCATGTCGCGCGAGAACTGCAGCTGGTAGGGGTCGATGATCCCGTAGACCACGCGCTGGACCTCGGCGGTGCGCGGGTTCACGAAGGTCAGCGAATCGCCGGCCGAATTCGCCACGATGACCGACTTCTCGTCGGGCGTCATGTAGATGTGGTGCGGCTCCTTGCCGGTCGGAATGCGCTGCTTCTCGGTCCAGTCGACCGGGTTGATCACGCTGACGCTGGCGTCGAGCGAGTTGAGCACGAAGATCGGCGGGGGTTCCGGGGGGGCCGCGGTGGCGGCGAGCGGCGCCATGAAGGCGATCGCGCCGAACAGGCAGGCGGACAGCAGGGCCGCGGCGCGGCCGGTCGAACGGGAAAGAAAGCGCAAGGGAAGTTCCGGAAAAGGGCTTCGAATGTTAACGATCCGAACCGACGGCTGGCTGACCGCCAGCTGCCGAAAAGGCGGACAGTTGACAGTTATTTCGCAGGCGCGCGCAGAGCGGCGACCTCGTCGGCCGCCAGCCAGCGCCATTGGCCGGGCGCCAGGTCCGCGGGCAGCGCCACGGTGCCGATGCGCGAGCGGTGCAGCGCCTCGACGCGGTTGCCCACCGCGGCCAGCATGCGCTTGACCTGGTGATACTTGCCCTCGGTCAGCGTGAGCCGCAGGTGCAGCGGGCTGTCGGACTTGCAGGCGGCCGCGCGCACCGGCTTCGGATCGTCGTCGAGCACCACGCCCGCCAGCAGGCGGGCGATCTGCTTGTCGTCGATCGGGTGCTTGGCCGTCACTTCGTAGACCTTGGGCACGTGGTGCTTGGGCGAGCCCATCTTGTGGATGAACTGGCCGTCGTCGGTCAAAAGCAGCAGGCCGGTGGTGTCCTGGTCGAGCCGGCCGATGGCCTGCACGCCCTGCACCGCGCCCTTGTTGGGCCGCAGCCGCAGCGGCGACGGCAGCAGCGTGTAGATGCTCGGATAGGTCGAGGGCTTCTGCGAGCACTCGGTGCCGGCGGGCTTGTGCAGCATCAGATAGGCCTTCTCGTGGTAGGCCCAGGCGGTGCCCTGCACGGTGAACTGCAGGCCCTCCGCGTCCAGATCGGTGGCGGGATCGTCGACCACCGCGCCGGCGATGGTCACGAGGCCCTGTTGAACCAGGCCGGCGCACACGCGCCGCGTGCCGAAGCCCTGGGAATAGAGGATGTCTTGCAGTTGCATGGCGAAAAGAAAAGGCGGCCGCGCTTCGCACGCGGCCGCCCTGGAGTGTCTCAGAAGGCGCGGACCGGTCCGGCGCCTTCCCGGTGGCGGTCAGTAGCCCGCGGCCAGCCCGGTGTTGCGGCGCGGATCGTTGGCGCCGTAGAAGCGGTTGTTGCCCACCGGCTTGCCGCCCAGCGTGGGCGCGCCCACGATGATCGCCGCCAGGTGGTTGGCCGGCTGCGGCACGCCGAGGTTGTGGCCCATGTCGGTCAGGATCTTGCGGGTGTCGGGGCTCAGCGCGAAGGTTTCGACGTTGGTGACGTCGGGCAGCCATTGCTGGTGGAAGCGCGGCGCATCGACCGCCTCCTGCACGTTCATGCCGTAGTCGACCACGTTGAGGATGGTGTGCAGCACGGCCGTGATGATGCGGCTGCCGCCCGGCGTGCCGACCACGAACACCGGCTTGCCGTCCTTGGACACGATGGTCGGGCTCATCGAGCTCAGCGGGCGCTTGCCCGGGGCGATGGCGTTGGCCTCGCCCTGCACCAGGCCGTACATGTTGGGCACGCCGACCTTCGAGGTGAAGTCGTCCATCTCGTTGTTGAGCAGCACGCCTGTCTTGGCGGCCGTGACCTTGGCGCCGAACCAGTCGTTGAGCGTGTAGGTGACCGAGACCGCGTTGCCCCACTGGTCGGTGATCGAGTAGTGGGTGGTGTTGCTGCCCTCGTGCGGTGCGACGCCGGGCTTGATGTCCTTGGAGACGCCGGCCTTCTTCGGATCGATGGCGGCGCGGATCTTCTCGGCATAGCCCTTGTCGAGCAGGCGATCGAGCGGGTTCTTCACGAAGTCGGGGTCGCCCAGGTAGCTGTTGCGGTCGACGTAGGCATGGCGCATGGCCTCGATCTGGTAGTGCACCGACTGCGCCGAGCGGAAGCCCAGGTCCTTGAGCGGATAGCCCTCGAGGATGTTGAGCATCTCGCAGATGATCACGCCGCCCGAGCTCGGCGGCGGTGCCGACACCACGCGGTAGCCGCGGTAGTCGCACTCGACCGGCGCCAGTTCGCGCGTCTTGTACTGGTCGAGGTCGGCCTGCGTGATGATGCCCTTGCCGGCCTGGCTCGAGGCCACGATGGCCTGGCCCACCCAGCCCTTGTAGAAGCCGTCGGTGCCGTTCTGGCTGATCGCGCGCAGCGTCTTGCCCAGGTCCTTCTGCACCAGCTTCTGGCCGACCTGGAACGGCTCGCCCTTGTTCAGGAAGATCGCGCCGGACACCGGGTCCTTCTGGAAGTCGGCGGTCGAGGTCCAGAGCATGTCGATGTCGCCCTGCTCGAGCGCGAAGCCCTTCTCGGCGAGCTGGATCGACGGCGCGATCAGCTCGGCGCGCTTCTTCGTGCCGTACTTCTCGCGTGCGTACTCCATGCCCGACACCGTGCCGGGCACGCCCACGGCCAGGTGGCCGTTGGTGCTCAGGCCCTTGATGACGTTGCCGTCCTTGTCGAGGTACATGTTGGCCGTGGCGGCCAGCGGCGCCTTCTCGCGGAAGTCGAGGAAGGTCTTGCGGCCATCGGCCAGCTGCACCGTCATGAAGCCGCCGCCGCCGAGGTTGCCCGCGGCCGGATAGACCACCGCGAGCGCGTAGCCCACGGCCACGGCCGCGTCGACGGCATTGCCGCCGCGCTGGAGCACGTCGACGCCGACCTTGGACGCGAGGTGCTGGGCGCTCACCACCATGCCGTGTTCGGCCGCGACCGGCGCCTGCGACGCGGCCTGCGAAGCGCCGGCGGCCAGTGCGAGCGCGGCGGCGATCGCCGCGCGCAGTTTCGGGGTCGATGGAAGTCGATGCATCTGGATGTCTCCTTTTGAGATGTCGTTGGTTGCGGAGTTTGGGTGTGTCTGGCGAGGGTTCAGCCGGCGAGCAGTGCCTTGCGCCGCAGGTCGCGCAGCGCCAGCGCCACCTGTTCGCGGGCGAAGGCGCTCAGCACCTCGGGATCGGTCATCTGCTCGTCGTTGCGCACGAAGCGCAGGCGGTCGGCGCGCACTTCGGTCTCGAGGTGCTCGACCAGCGCTTCGTGCGAACGGGTGCCGTCGAGCAGCGGCAGCAGCGCGCGCTCGAGCAGCGACAGGGCCACGGTCTCGTGCCAGCCGTTGCAGACCGTGACCGACGGGGCCTGGCCCGGTGCCAGGCCCGGCGCGTTGCGCACCGAGGCCGCGGCCTGCGGCCGTGCGGGCACCTGCGCGACCGAGGGCACCGGCGTGCGGCGGATGCGCAGCGCGCCGAGGATCAGCATCTCCTCGAGCATCGCCATCACCGCGGGCTCGACCGCCTCGCGCGGCTGGCCGAGCAGCGGCAGCACGCAGGCGATCAGCGCGTCGGCGCTCAGCGCCAGCGGATAGTGGCTGTCGAGCACATGCGCCACCGCCTTGTGCACCGGCTGGCGCAGGGTGACCGTCACGTTGCGGATCGCGGTGCAGTTCTGCTCGCGCGTGTCGAGCGTGAGCGGCGCGCCGTTCTCGCCATGGAACACGCCCGCGAACAGCAGGCCGCGAATGCGCGTGGCGTCGAGCCGGTAGCGGATGTTGCGCGCCTGCTCCTGCTTCACCAGCAGCGTCTGGCGGAAGGTGCGGTTGACCAGGAAGTCGAGGTACTGCTCCATCAGCACCTGGCTGCCGCCGCATTCGCGCAGCAGCGGGTCGCGCACCTGGGTGCCGTAGTTCTGCACGAACATCGTCGAGGGCTCGGCCTCGGCCAGGTAGGCCAGGCCGTGGCCCTCTGCGCGCGCGACGAACTCCTTGAAATAGCAAGGCGCGTTGCAGGGCTCGAGGAACTCGTGCAGCAGGTACGAGGTGGCGCCGTCGCGCACGATCGGCGCGGTTTCGTCGAGCGTCTTCTTGAGCACGCTGTCGGGACGCGCCGACTGCGCGAGGAACTCGATCATGCCGCGGGCATAGGAGAGCTTCTCCTCGGGCGTGTCGCGCGGGCCGCCGCGCAGGATCATGGCGTCGCGCACGATCTCGCGCGCCTTCCAGCCCGGGTAGACGTTGTAGCTCACGTAGGCCACGCCGTTCGGCGCGAGGTTCTCGGAGCACACGCGCAGGATCGCGTCCTGCACCGGCCCCGGCACCCAGCTGTAGACGCCGTGGCAGACGATGTAGTCGAACTGGCCGAGCGAGGCGTCGACCTCGGCGATGTTGAAGGTCTTCACCTCGACGTTCGACAGCCCCAGCCGCTCGATCGCCTTCACGCCCTGCGCGATCTGCACCGACGACAGGTCGAGGCCGAGCGCGCGCGCGCCGGGGTGGCGCTCGGCGAAGGGGATGATGTTGTTGCCCGCTGCGCAGCCCAGTTCGAGCACGCGCGCGCCGGCGGGCGGGGGGGTTTCGAGGCCGAAGAGAAATGCCGTGGCTTCCAGGTGCTCCACCGCCGTCTGCGGGAACGGGTGCGAGTCGTAGGGCACCGCGTCGTAGTAGCTCGTCAGAACCGAAGTCAGGGAATCGGACACGGGCAGCCCTTTTTAGGAAGATGCGAGGGAGGGAACGCGCGCGATCGGAGCGCGCCGGCGCCCGCCGAATATAGCCCTGCGTGACAGCGAAAAAGAGCCGGGGTCGGGTTGTCCAGGAGGGCCTCCGTGCCACCGGGCGGCCGCATGTAAGACAATGCCGCGACCTTCCGCGCCAGTGGCGCTCGGTGCGGCCTTTGGGTGTACAAATCGGCGTTCTGACACCATGCAGCTCTCCGATCCATCCTTCGTTCTGTCGGTCTTCCTGGCCGGTGTCGCCGTCGGGGCGATGCTGGTTGCCGTCATGTCGGCCATCCGCGCCGAACGCGGGCCGAACGGCCCGATGCCCAAGCCGGGCAGCGACGGCGACCGACTGGCGCGATAACCCCCTGGCCGACGGCCACCTGGGCTCGAAATCGTCGAGGCCAGGCATGCGGCCTTGCCGCTCTCCCTCTAGCTCTTCTGACGCGTGAACGCGCGCTTCACGCAGGTGAAACGCGTGCCGGATCCATGGAGGGTGGGTTTTGGCCGTGGCCGACCCGGGAATGCCTCCCGGGTCGCCAAGCTCGGATCGGTCCGAGTCAGCCTTAGACAATGTGGTGGAGCTGGGGGGATTTGAACCCCCGTCCGCCAGCCTTCATCGCGCAGTTCTACATGTTTAGCGATCTGATTTAAGTCTCGCTTCCGGAGTCGCGCAGTCGCACGCTACACCGGACGCCAGCACCCTATTTTCTTGCCCCGACCCAAGGTACCCGGATCGAAGCCAGCCGATGTAATTATCCTTGCAGCCGGGAGGCACTGATTGCTCAGAACCCCCTTGCCCAGCCCATCGGCCTGCTGTTGCAAGGCTCACTGGCAATTAAGCAGCGAGTGCGAAACGTTCGTCGTTTGCAGTTAGTTTGTTTGAATCTGTTTTACGAGCGCATTCAGCTCGACATGCCCCGCTGCGACTCCGAACCCGCGTCGAAACCAGTGCAGCCCCAAGGGGGCGTATTTTAGGCGCTATCCAGCAGTTTCAAGAGCTCGCCCGGAGAAGTTATCAAGGCATCGGCTTCCCAACGGGTCGCATCGGCCTGCGCGCCCATGTAGCCGTAGGCTGCGGCTACGGTCCGCATGCCCGCCGCGCGGCCCGCGATGATGTCGCGCTCGTCGTCGCCGACATAGATGCAATGCTCGGAAGGGATGCCCAGCCGCCGGGCCGCCTCGTGCAGCGGCTCGGGATGCGGCTTGGCATGCGGCGTGGTGTCGCCGCTCACCACCGCGCCCGCGCTCGCGAACAGCGGCATCGCCTGCGTGAGCGGCTCGGTGAAGCGCTTCGACTTGTTCGTGACCACGCCCCAGCGCAGCCCGCGCGCGATCAGCGCCTCGATCAGCGGCGGAACGCCATCGAAGGCCTGGGTGTTGAACATGCAGCGCTCGTAGGTCACGAAGAACTCCTCGCGCAGCGCATCGAACTCCGGCGCATCGGGCGTGATGCCGAAGGCCACGCCGAGCATGCCGCGCGCGCCCGCGCCGGCCATGGGGCGGTAGCGCTCGAGCGGGTAGGAGGCCAGTCCCCGGGCGGTGCGCATCTGGTCCGCCGCGGCGCCCAGGTCGGGGGCGCTGTCGATCAGCGTGCCATCGAGGTCGAACAGCACGGCGCGGGTCGGCACGCCCTTCACGCCCGGGCCTCCACCGGCTTCTGCGTGGCGAACATGTAGTTGACGCTGGTATCGGCACTGAGCCAGTAGCGCCGCGTGATCGGGTTGTGCTCGAGGCCGCGCGTGTGCCGCACGTCGAGGCCGGCCGCGCGGCAGTAGGCCGCCAGCTCGCTGGGCCGGATCAGCTTCGCGTACTCGTGGGTGCCGCGCGGCAGCATGCCCATCACGTACTCGGCGCCGACGATCGCGAGCATGAAGGACTTGAGGTTGCGGTTGATCGTCGAGAAGAAGACCCAGCCGCCGGGCTTGACCAGCGTGGCGCAGGCCTGGATGGCCGAGGCCGGGTCCGGCACGTGCTCGAGCATCTCCATGCAGGTGACGACGTCGAAGCTGCCGGGCTGCTCGGCCGCGAGCGCCTCGGCGCTGACCTCGCGGTACTTCACGCCGCGCGTGCCGGCCTCGAGCGCGTGCAACTGCGCCACCTTCAGGGCCTTGCCCGCGAGATCGGCACCGAGCACGTCCGCGCCCTTGCGGGCCATCGAATCCGAAAGAATTCCGCCGCCGCAGCCTATATCCACGACACGCCGCTGGGAAATCGGCGCAATACCTTCAATCCATTCCAGGCGCAAAGGATTGATTTCGTGCAAAGGGCGAAATTCACCTTCCATATCCCACCACTTGTGGGCCAGCTCCGAAAATTTGGCGAGTTCGGCGGGATCGGCATTCACGTTTTCTGTCATATGACGGATTATGAAACGGACGATGACCGGCCCATGACGAATGGGCCTCATTGAAAACTTTCAGCCTGCATTGATTCAGGCATAAAAAAACCCCGCCGAGGCGGGGTTTCATGGTCGATGGAATCGAGCTATCAGTTGGCGCGGGTGCCGACCACTTCGATTTCCACGCGACGGTTCTTGGCGCGGCCTTCCTTGGTGCGGTTGTCAGCCACAGGCTGCTTCTCGCCCTTGCCTTCGGTGTAGACGCGGTTGCGTTCGATGCCCTTCGAGACCAGGAAGGCCTTGACGGCTTCGGCGCGACGCACCGACAGACGCTGGTTGTAGGCGTCCGAACCGATCGAGTCGGTGTGGCCGACGGCGATGATCACTTCGAGGTTCACGCCACGGATCTTCTCGACCAGGTCGGTCAGCTTCGCGCGGCCTTCAGGCTTCAGCACCGACTTGTCGAAGTCGAAGAATGCGTCGGCAGCGAAGGTCACCTTCGAAGCAGCAACGGCCGGGGGTTGAGCCGGAGCGACGGGCGGGGGAACAACGCCAGGAGCTGCGGGAACTGCAGCAGCCGGGGGAACCAGAGCACCGTCGCAACCGGCAGCAGCCGTGGCGGGCGTCCAGTTGGCATCGCGCCAGCACAGTTCGTTCGTGCCGTTCTTCCAAACCAGTTCGCCGGTGCCGTTTTGCCAGTTGTCGATCGTAGGACCGCCATTCGCAGCGGTGACACGGGTCTGCGCGCCGGCGGCAGTGGCGAGCGCAGCGACTGCAAACATCATCGCCACTTTATTCAGTTTCTTCATGGTTCTCCTCTTGGGGAAAAAGCCGCAGCCGCGCTGCGAATCAAGGACGCTTTAAGTGACCACCACCCAAAACGTTGAGGCGATTGTGCCATAGGGTCTTTGGCAAACAGGCCGCACGGCGGCCACGAAGCGTAGGACGGAGGCGGAATAGAGCCCTTGTGTTGCGGCGGTGCGACACCCCTCACAGCGTAAAATTTCGCCTTCCTGCCGCCAGCCTCTCGCTCAATGACGTCCTTCGCCAAAGAAACCCTGCCCATCAGTCTCGAAGAGGAAATGCGCCGCAGTTATCTCGATTACGCCATGAGCGTGATCGTGGGCCGCGCCCTTCCCGACGCGAGGGACGGCCTCAAGCCGGTGCATCGCCGCGTGCTCTACGCGATGCACGAGCTCAACAACGACTGGAACCGGCCGTACAAGAAGTCGGCCCGTATCGTCGGCGACGTGATCGGCAAGTACCACCCGCACGGCGACCAGTCGGTCTACGACACCATCGTGCGGCTGGCCCAGGACTTCTCGATGCGGCACATGCTGGTCGACGGCCAGGGCAACTTCGGGTCCGTGGATGGCGACAACGCGGCCGCAATGCGGTATACGGAAATCCGGCTGGCCAAAATCGCGCATGAAATGCTGGCCGATATCGACAAGGAAACGATCGATTTCCAGGACAATTACGACGGCTCCGAAAAGGAACCGGCCGTGCTGCCGAGCCGGCTGCCGAATTTGCTGGTCAATGGCTCCGGCGGTATTGCGGTCGGCATGGCCACCAATATTCCGCCGCACAACCTCAATGAAGTGGTGGACGCCTGCCTGCACCTGCTGCGCAACCCGCAGGCCAGCATCGACGAGCTGATGGAGATCGTGCCGGCGCCCGATTTCCCCACGGCCGGCATCATCTACGGCATCAACGGCGTGAAGGACGGCTACCGCACCGGCCGCGGCAAGGTCGTGATGCGCGCCAAGTGCCACTTCGAGGACATCGACCGCGGCCAGCGCCAGGCGATCATCGTCGACGAGCTCCCCTACCAGGTCAACAAGAAGACGCTGCAGGAGCGCATGGCCGAACTGGTCCACGAGAAGAAGATCGAGGGCATCAGCCACATCCAGGACGAGTCCGACAAGTCGGGCATGCGCCTCGTCATCGAGCTCAAGCGCGGCGAAGTGCCCGAGGTGGTGCTCAACAACCTCTACAAGCAGACCCAGCTGCAGGACACCTTCGGCATCAACATGGTGGCGCTGGTCGATGGCCAGCCGAAGCTGTGCAACCTCAAGGACCTGATCGAGGTCTTCCTGCAGCACCGCCGCGAAGTGGTGACGCGCCGCACGGTCTTCAACCTGCGCAAGGCCCGCGACCGCGGCCACGTGCTCGAAGGCCTGGCGGTGGCGCTGGCGAACATCGACGACTTCATCGCCATCATCCGCAACGCCCCGACCCCGCCGGTCGCCAAGGCCGAGCTGATGGCGCGCAGCTGGGACAGCAAGCTGGTGCGCGAGATGCTCACCCGCACGCGCGCCGACGGCGGCGTGATCAGCGCCGACGACTACCGCCCCGAAGGCCTCGAGCGCGAGTTCGGCATGGGCAACGACGGCCTCTACCGCCTCTCCGAGACGCAGGCCCAGGAAATCCTGCAGATGCGCCTGCAGCGCCTGACCGGCCTGGAGCAGGACAAGATCGTCGCCGAGTACAAGGAAGTCATGGCCGAGATCGACGACCTGCTCGACATCCTGGCCAAGCCCGAACGCGTCTCGACCATCATCGGCGACGAACTCGGCGCCCTCAAGCAGGAGTTCGGCCAGTCGAAGGTGGGCGCGCGCCGCAGCCTCGTCGAGCACAGCGCCTTCGATCTCTCGACCGAAGACCTGATCACCCCCACCGACATGGTGGTGACGCTCTCGCACAGCGGCTACATCAAGAGCCAGCCGCTCGGCGAATACCGGGCGCAGAAGCGCGGCGGCCGCGGCAAGCAGGCCACCACCACCAAGGAAGACGACTGGATCGACCAGCTCTTCATCGCCAACACGCACGACTACATCCTGTGCTTCTCGAACCGCGGCCGGCTCTACTGGCTCAAGGTGTGGGAAGTGCCGGCGGGCTCGCGCGGCTCGCGCGGCCGCCCGATCGTCAACATGTTCCCGCTGGCCGAGGGCGAGAAGATCAACGTCGCGCTGCCGCTCACGGGCGAGAAGCGCAACTTCCCGGCCGACCAGTACGTGTTCATGTCGACCTCGATGGGCACGGTCAAGAAGACCACGCTCGACGAGTTCAACAACCCGCGCAAGGCCGGCATCATCGCGGTCGACCTCGACGCGGGCGACTACCTGATCGGCGCCGCCCTCACCGACGGCAAGCACGACGTGATGCTGTTCAGCGACGGCGGCAAGGCGGTGCGCTTCGACGAGAACGACGTGCGCCCGATGGGCCGCAACGCGCGCGGCGTGCGCGGCATGATGCTCGAGGAAGGCCAGGGCGTGATCGCCATGCTGGTGGCCGAGGACGAGCAGCAGAGCGTGCTCACGGCCACGGAAAATGGTTACGGAAAGCGAACAAGCATTACGGAATACACGCGCCACGGCCGTGGAACCAAAGGCATGATCGCGATTCAACAGAGTGAGCGAAACGGCAAGGTCGTTGCCGCCACACTCGTGCATTCGGACGATGAGATCATGCTCATCACCGACAAGGGCGTGCTGGTGCGCACCCGAGTCGCCGAAATTCGTGAACTGGGTCGCGCGACGCAAGGCGTTACGCTGATCGGGCTCGACGAAGGTGCCAAACTCAGCGGGCTTCAACGTATCGTCGAAAACGATGCCAATGGCGAACCCGAGCCCGGCGCAGACGACACTTCCACATCTTCAACGGAGAATCCTCAGTGAAAAAACAAATCAAGCTCGCACTCCTGACCATCGCCCTGGCTGGCAGTTCGATGGGCGCCCTGGCGCAGGACAAGGCCACGCTCATCAAGCAGTTCCTCGACCTGCAGCGCCCCGGCATCGAAGCCCTGGCCCGCGGTCTGGTCGAGCAGTCGAGCGCTCCGATCGCGCAGGCCGGTTCGCAGTACCTGCAGACCCAGGTGCCCGAAGCCAAGCGCGAAGCCGCCGCCAAGGCCGCCGATGCCGAGCTCAAGAAGTACTACGACGAGGCCTACCCGATCGTGCGCGACAAGGCCGTGCAACTGGCCCCGACCACGCTGACGCCGCTGCTCGAGCAGTCCTTCACCGAAGACGAACTCAAGCAGCTGCTGGCCTGGATCAACTCGCCGCTGAGCAAGAAGTACCAGGACCTGAACCCCAAGATGCAGACCGCGCTGACGGAAAAGCTGGTGGCCGAAACCCGCAGCTCCATCGAGCCGAAGATGCAGGCGCTCGACACCAACGTCGCCAAGGCGCTGGGTGCCCCGACCGAAGCGCCGTCCGCACCCGCCAAGGCACCGGCCAAGGCTCCCGCCAAGAAGTGACGTGAACGCCCCGCAGAAGCCGGCCGGCCCGCGCCCCTACAACTTCTCCGCGGGCCCCGCCGCCATGCCCGAGGCGGTGCTGCAACGCGCCGCCGCCGAAATGCTCGACTGGCACGGCAGCGGCATGAGCGTGATGGAGATGAGCCATCGCGGCAAGGAGTTCGGCGAGATCTACGCGCAGGCCGAAGCCGACCTGCGCGCGCTGCTGGCGGTGCCCGCCAACTTCCGGATCCTGTTCATGCAGGGCGGCGGCCTCGGCGAGAACGCGATCGTGCCGCTGAACCTGTCGCGCGGCGGCACGGTCGACTTCGTGGTCACCGGCAGCTGGAGCATCAAGTCGCACAAGGAAGCGCAGCGCTACTGCAGCGCGCGCGTGGCCGCGAGCAACGCCGACGACCAGCACACGCGCCTGCCCGATCCCGCGAGCTGGCAGCTGTCCGGCGATGCCTCGTACGTGCACCTGTGCAGCAACGAGACCATCAACGGCATCGAATTCCACGAGCTGCCCGACCTCGCCGCCCTCGGCAGCAAGGCGCCGCTGGTGATCGACTTCTCCTCGCACGTCGCCTCGCGCGGCGTCGACTGGAGCCGCGTCGGCCTGGCCTTCGGCGGTGCGCAGAAGAACCTCGGCCCGGCCGGGCTCACGATCGTCGTCGTGCGCGAGGACCTGCTGGGCCATGCCCTCGAGATCTGCCCCAGCGCGTTCAACTACAAGACCGTGGCCGACAACCAGTCCATGTACAACACCCCGCCGACCTGGGGCATCTACATGGCGGGGCTCACGTTCCAATGGCTGCGCGAGCAGACCGAAGGCGCCGCAACCGGCGTGGCCGCGATGGAGCAGCGCAACATCGCCAAGGCGAAGCTGCTGTACGACTTCATCGATGCGTCGTCCTTCTACCTGAACAAGATCGACCCGGGCTGCCGCTCGCGCATGAACATCCCGTTCTTCCTGCGCGACGAGGCCCGCAACGAGGCCTTCCTGTCGGGCGCCCGCGCGGCCGAGCTGCTGCAGCTCAAGGGCCACAAGTCGGTGGGCGGCATGCGTGCCAGCCTCTACAACGCCATGCCCCTGGAAGGCGTGCAGGCCCTGGTGAGCTACATGCGAGAATTCGAGCGGTCGCACGCCTAGACGCGCGCGAACCTCACCGATGACCGCCCCAGCTCCTACCCAGCCCTCCTCCCCCGACCATTCCGAAAGCCTCGCCGATCTGCGCGTGCAGATCGATTCGCTCGACCAGCAACTGCTGCGCCTGCTCAACGAGCGGGCCCATGTGGCGGAGCTGGTCGGCGAAGTGAAGAAGCGCGAAGGCACGCCGTTCTTCCGCCCCGACCGGGTGGCCCAGGTCATCGACAAGATGCAGAAGGGCAACGGCGGTCCGCTCAAGGACCTGCACGTGGCCGCCATCTGGCGCGAGATCATGTCGGCCTGCCTGGCGCTCGAGTCGCCGCAGCGCGTGGCGGTGCTCGGCCCCGAAGGCACCTTCTGCGAGCAGGCGGCCATCGAGTACTTCGGCGGCGCCGCCGACCTGATCTACTGCGCCAGCTTCGACGAGGTCTTCCACGCCACCGCCGCCGGCAGCGCCCAGTACGGCGTGGTCGGCGTCGAGAACTCGACCGAGGGCGTGGTCACGCGCTCGCTCGACCTGTTCCTGCACTCGCCCACCCACGTGGTCGGCGAGGTCAGCCTGCTGGTGCGCCACCACCTGCTGCGCAGCAGCAATTCGCTCGAGGGCATCGAGGCCGTGCTGGCCCATCCGCAGGCGCTGGCCCAGTGCCAGGGCTGGCTGACCAAGCACCTGCCGCATGCCGAGCGCCGCGCCGTGTCGAGCAATGCCGAGGGTGCGCGCCTCGCGGCCGCCAACCCGGCGTTCGCGGGGCTGGCCGGCGAACGCGCCGCCACGCGCTTCGGGCTGCACATCGTGGCCCACGCCATCCAGGACGACTCCTACAACCGCACCCGCTTCTCGGTGATCTGCCTGCCGCAGACGCTCGCGATGCCGCCCGCCTCGGGCCGCGACTGCACCAGCCTGATCGTGTCGGTGCCCAACCGGCCGGGCGCGGTGCACGACCTGCTGGTGCCGCTGAAGGTCAACAACGTGTCGATGACCCGCTTCGAGTCGCGCCCCGCGCGCACCGGGCAGTGGGAGTACTACTTCTACATCGACCTCGACGGCCATCCCTCGCAGCCCAACGTGGCCGCGGCGCTGGCCGAACTGCGCGGTCTCTGCGCGTTCTACAAGGTGCTCGGCGCCTACCCCGTCAAGGCCTGAGTCCGTCGCAAGCAAGCACATGTTCGAGCAACTGGGATTGATCGGCTGCGGCCTGATAGGCGGCTCCTTCGCGCTGGCGCTGAAGCGCGCCAAGCTGGTGAAACGGGTGGTGGGTTACAGCAAGTCGCCCTCCACCACGGAACGGGCCCGGCAGCTCGGCGTGATCGACGTCGCCGCGCCCTCGGCGCTGCTGGCGGTGTCGGGCGCCGACATCGTGCTGCTGGCCGTGCCGGTGGCGGCCTCGGAAGCCACCTTCAAGGCGATCCGCCACGGCATCGGCAGCGATGCGCTGGTGATGGACGTCGGCTCCACCAAGGGCGACGTCATCGAGGCCGCGCGCCGCGGCCTGCAGGGCCAGCTCGGCAACTTCGTGCCGGCACACCCGATCGCGGGCAAGGAAGTCTCGGGCATCGAGCATGCCGAGGCCTCGCTGTTCACCGGCCGCCACGTGGTGCTCACGCCGATCAAGTCCACGCTGCGCTCCAACGTGCAGCGTGCCTCGCAGGTCTGGAGCGGCATCGGCGCCAACGTGCTCACCATGACCCACGAGGAGCACGACAGCACCTTCGCCGCCGTGAGCCACCTGCCGCACCTGCTGGCCTTCGCCTATGTCAACGGCCTCGCCGGCCAGCCGCAGGGCGAGCGTTTCCTGAGCCTGGCGGGCCCGGGCTTTCGCGACTTCTCGCGCATCGCCGCGAGCGACCCCGTGATGTGGCGCGACGTGCTGCTGGCCAACCGCGAGCAGGTGCTGGCGCAATCGCGCGCCTTCCGCGCCGCGCTGCTCGAGATGGAGAACGCCATGGCCGAGGGCGAATCGCAGGCCTTGGAGCAGTCGATCGAACGCGCCCGCCGCGTGCGAGCCGCCTGGCAGCCCGGCGCCTCGTCGTCGCACGATTCGCAGCAGGACGCCTGAGATGTACGCCTCGGCCTTCCTCGATCTCCCCGCGCTGACCGGCGCCTCGGGCACGGTGCAGCTGCCCGGCTCCAAGAGCATCTCGAACCGCGTGCTGCTGCTGGCCGCGCTCGCGAGCGGCACCACCACCCTGCACGACGTGCTCGACTCGGACGACACCCGCGTCATGCTCGATGCGCTGCGCGCGCTGGGCTGCGGCGTCGAACCCGCCGGCACGCGGGTGCGCATCACCGGCATCGGCGGCCGGGAAATCGGCAACACCGAGCTGCTGTCGCTGTTCCTCGGCAATGCCGGCACGGCGATGCGGCCGCTGACCGCGGCGCTGTCGCTGCTGGGCGGCGAATTCGAACTGCGCGGCGTGCCGCGCATGCACGAGCGCCCGATCGGCGACCTGGTCGATGCCCTCACCCAACTGGGTTGCCGCATCGACTACCTCGGCAATCCCGGCTATCCGCCGCTGCGCATCCATCCGGTACCGCATGGCGAGCTGGTGCTCGACGCCCCGATCCGCGTGCGCGGCGACGTCTCGAGCCAGTTCCTGACCGCCCTGCTGCTCGCCCTGCCCCTCGCAGCGGCCAGCGACATCACGATCGAAGTGGTCGGCGAGCTGATCTCCAAGCCCTACATCGAGATCACGCTGAACCTGCTGGCGCGCTTCGGCATCGCGGTGCGGCGCGACGGCTGGGAGCGCTTCACGATTCCCGCCGGCAGCAGCTACCGCTCGCCGGGCGACATCCATGTCGAGGCAGACGCCTCGTCCGCCAGCTATTTCATCGCGCTGGGCGCCATCGCGGCGGCCGCTTCCGGGGCCGACGGCATCCGGATCGAGGGCGTGGGCGCCGATTCGATCCAGGGCGACATCCGTTTCGTCGACGCCGCGCGCCAGATGGGCGCCGAGATCGACAGCGGCCCGAACTGGCTCGCGGTGCGCCGCGGCGCCTGGCCGCTCAAGGCCATCGACCTCGACGCCAACCACATTCCCGACGCGGCGATGACGCTGGCCGTGATGGCGCTCTACGCCGACGGCCCCAGCACCCTGCGCAACATCGCGAGCTGGCGCGTCAAGGAAACCGACCGCATCGACGCCATGGCCAACGAGCTGCGCAAGCTCGGCGCCACGGTCGAGGCCGGGCCCGACTTCATCCGCGTGCATCCGCTGGCGCCGGCCGGCTGGCGGCCCGCGAGCATCCGCACCTACGACGACCACCGGGTCGCCATGTGCTTCTCGCTCGCCGCCTTCAACCCGGCGCGGGTGCCGGTGCGCATCCTCGAGCCGCACTGCGTCGCCAAGACCTTCCCCGACTATTTCGAGACCCTGTTCTCGGTCTCCACAGCCGCCGGCATTCCGGTGATCAGCATCGACGGCCCGACCGCCTCGGGCAAGGGCACGCTGGCCTCCGAAGTCGCGCGCCTGCTGGGCTACCACTACCTCGATTCGGGCTCGCTCTACCGCGTGACCGGGCTGGCCATGCGCCGCGCCGGCCTGAGCGCCGACGCCGCGCACGAGGCGCAGATCGCCGCGCTGGCCGCCGCCCTGCCGCTGCAGTTCACCGAGGGCAAGGTGCTGCTGGACGGCGAGGACGTCAGCGAGCTGATCCGCTCCGAGGCCGCCGGCATGGACGCCTCGCGCGTCTCCACGCTGCCGGCCGTGCGCGAGGCGCTGCTGGGCCTGCAGCAGCGCTTCCGCCAGCTGCCGGGCCTGGTGGCCGACGGCCGCGACATGGGCACGGTGATCTTCCCCGACGCCGCGCTCAAGGTGTTCCTGACCGCGAGCGCCGCCCAGCGTGCCGAGCGGCGCCATAAGCAGTTGATTTCAAAGGGTATTTCGACTACACTCGACAGTCTTCGCTCCGATCTGGAGGCGCGTGACGCCCGGGACTCGTCCCGCAGCGTCGCCCCTTTGAAGCCGGCGCAGGACGCGCGCCACCTCGACAACTCCCAGCTCTCGATCGAGCAATCGATCGACACGGTGTTGGACTGGTGGCGACAAGTGCAGCCTTTCGAGTCCGCTTGAAAGGCTCGCGCCCACCGGGTGTTCCGGGGGGCGCCTACCGCTCCAGAAGGCTCCCTTCGCGCGACAGCGCACCGGCCTTCTGGTTGTTCAACCAACCGGGCTTCCGCCCACAACCAACCGCCGTCTCCAGATCCAGCGCAGTCGCATGCAATGTCGCAAGAGCGCCTGCCAACCCTGCCTGACGGAAGGAACCATAAATGTCTGAATCTTTTGCCGACCTATTCGAAGAGTCCCTGAAGCGTTCCGAAATGCGCACCGGCGAGGTCATCACGGCCGAAGTCGTGCGTGTCGAACACAACCACGTCGTCGTCAACGCCGGTCTGAAGTCCGAAGCGTATGTGCCGATCGAAGAGTTCAAGAACGACAAGGGCGAGCTCGAAGTCCAGGCCGGCGATTTCGTTTCCGTTGCCATCGGCAGCGTTGAAAACGGCTACGGCGACACCATCCTCTCGCGCGACACCGCCAAGCGTCTCGCTTCGTGGCTGGCCCTCGAGAAGGCGCTGGAATCGGGCGACTTCGTCACCGGCACCACCAGCGGCAAGGTCAAGGGCGGCCTCACGGTGCTCGTCAACGGCATCCGCGCGTTCCTGCCGGGCTCGCTGATCGACACGCGTCCGATCAAGGACCTGACCCCGTACGAGAACAAGACCCTCGAATTCAAGGTCATCAAGCTCGACCGCAAGCGCAACAACGTCGTGCTGTCGCGCCGTGCCGTGGTCGAAGCCAGCATGGGCGAAGAGCGCGCCAAGCTGATGGAAACCCTGAAGGAAGGCGCTGTTGTCCGCGGCGTGGTCAAGAACATCACCGAATACGGTGCGTTCGTGGACCTCGGCGGCATCGACGGCCTGCTGCACATCACCGACATGGCATGGCGCCGCGTCCGCCACCCGAGCGAAGTCGTTCAGGCCGGCCAGGAAATCACCGCCAAGATCCTCAAGTTCGACACCGAGAAGAACCGTGTCTCGCTGGGTCTCAAGCAAATGGGCGACGACCCGTGGATGGGCGTTTCGCGCCGCTACCCGCAATCGACCCGCCTGTTCGGCAAGGTCACGAACATTGCCGACTACGGCGCGTTCGTCGAGCTCGAACCCGGCATCGAAGGCCTGGTGCACGTCTCCGAAATGGACTGGACCAACAAGAACATCGCTCCGAACAAGATCGTCTCGCTGGGCGACGAAGTCGAAGTCATGGTCCTGGAAATCGACGAAGACAAGCGCCGCATCAGCCTGGGCATGAAGCAGTGCAAGGCCAACCCGTGGCAAGAGTTCGCTCAGAACACGAAGCGTGGCGACCGCGTCAAGGGCCCGATCAAGTCGATCACCGACTTCGGCGTGTTCGTGGGTCTGGCTGCCGGCATCGACGGCCTGGTTCACCTCTCGGACCTCTCGTGGAACGAAGCCGGCGAAACCGCCGTTCGCAACTACAAGAAGGGCCAGGAAGTCGAAGCGATCGTGCTGGCCGTCGACGTCGACCGCGAGCGCATCTCGCTGGGCATCAAGCAGCTCGACAGCGACCCGTTCACCACCTTCACCACGGTCAACGACAAGGGCCAGATCGTGACCGGCAAGGTCAAGACGGTCGACGCCCGCGGCGCTGAAATCGACCTGGGTGAGGACATCATCGGCTACCTCCGTGCTTCGGAAATCTCGCGCGACCGCGTCGAAGATGCCCGCAACGTGCTGAAGGAAGGCGACGAAGTCACCGCCATCGTCGTGAACGTGGATCGCAAGACCCGCAACATCCAGCTGTCGATCAAGCAGAAGGACATGGTCGACGAGCAAGGCGCCATGGCCAACCTGAGCCAGCAGTCGGCACGCGAAAACGCGGGCACGACGAGCCTGGGCGCCCTGCTGCGCGCCAAGCTCGACAACAGCGACAACAAGTAAGCCGTCGCCGGAAGACAGAGCAGGCCCTGGTGGCCTCTCTGTCTTTTTTTTCGCCCCTGCTTTTTGCTTTGACCTATGACCCGCTCTGACCTCGTCGAAGAACTCGCAGCGCGCTTTGCGCAACTCACCCACCGGGATGCCGAATACGCCGTCAAGACCATCCTCGACGCGATGAGCGATGCCCTGGTGCGCGGGCACCGGATCGAGATCCGCGGCTTCGGCAGCTTCTCGGTCAACCGGCGTCCGCCGCGCATCGGCCGCAACCCGCGCTCGGGCGAGAGCGTGCAGATTCCCGAGAAGCGCGTGCCGCACTTCAAGCCCGGCAAGGCCTTGCGCGAGGCGGTCGACGCCCGCAGCGCCGAACTCGGCATCAAGACGACGCCGAAGGCCTGAGTCCAGCCGCCAACGGCCCCTCCATCGGCGCGGACCGTCCGGCGCAGGTGCAACCGTAGAATCGTCCCGCCAACGGGACCGCGCATGAAATACCTCCTGTGGCTGCTCAAGGCAGCCATTTTTTTTACGCTCTTCGCCTTCGCGCTGAACAACCAGCACGACGCGACCGTCTATTTCTTCTTCGGCACCTACTGGCGCGCGCCGCTGGTGCTGGTCGTGCTGGCCGCCTTCGCGGGCGGCCTCGTGGTGGGCGCGCTCGGCATGCTGCCGGGCTGGTGGAAGCACCGCAGCGCCGCCGCGCAACTGCCGGCCACGACCGCGGGCAGCGCCGCCGCCTCCTCCGCCCCGGCCGCCGCGCCGGCGGCAGCCCCGGCACCGACCATCGCCGCCACCGACCTTCCCGCCGTACGCCAACATGGACTTTGATCCCAGCTGGTTGCTGATCAGCCTGCCCGTCGCCTTCGTCCTGGGCTGGCTGGCCTCCCGCTTCGACATCCGCCAGCTCAAGCTCGAGAACCGCCAGGCCCCCAAGGCCTACTTCCGCGGCCTCAACTTCCTGCTCAACGAGCAGCAGGACCAGGCCATCGACGCCTTCATCGAGGCGGTGCAGAACGACCCCGACACGCAGGAGCTGCACTTCGCGCTCGGCAACCTGTTCCGCCGCCGCGGCGAATACCAGCGCGCGGTGCGCGTGCACGAGCACCTGCTCGGCCGCGGCGACCTGAGCCGCAGCGACCGCGAGCGCGCCCAGCATGCGCTGGCGCAGGACTTCCTGCGCGCCGGCCTGCTCGACCGCGCCGAAGCCGCGCTGCAGAAGCTCGAGGGCACGCGCTACGAGAACGAGGCGCGGCTCGCGCTGCTGGCCATCTACGAACGCTCGCGCGAATGGAGCCAGGCCGCCGACGTGGCGCGCAAGCTCGACGAGTCCGACCAGGCCAGCTACGGCACGCGCCGCGCGCACCACCTGTGCGAGCAGGCCGCCGAACAGGTCGGCATGGGCGACCTCACGGCCGCGCGCCGGCTGCTCGAGCAGGCCGTGGCCCAGGCACCGCAGGCGCCGCGCCCCGCCATCGACACCGCGACCCTGCAGCTGCGCAGCGGCGAAGCCGGCGCGGCCTTCGACACCCTGGTGGCGCTGAGCGACACCGCGCCGCTCGCGCTGCCGCTGTACGCCGCCGCGCTGCAGCAGGCGGCCGTGGCCGCGCACCGCGAGCCCGAAGCGCTCGCGCTGCTGCAACGGCGCTATGCCGAATCGCCGTCGATCGACGTGCTCGAGGCACTGATCGCGCTCGGCGGCGCGCCCGCCGGCACCACGCCCGAGGCCGAGGGCGAAGCACCCGTGCCGCGCGACGGCTACATCGCGCACCTCGCGCACCAGCCCTCGCTGGTCGCGGCCTCGCGCTGGCTCGCAGGCGAACGCTTCGAGCACGAGCAGTTCCATCCGCAGGTGCAGCGCGCGCTCGACCAGGCCACGCGGCCGCTGATGCGCTACCGCTGCGCGGCCTGCGGCTTCGAGGCGCACCAGTACTTCTGGCACTGCCCCGGCTGCCAGGCCTGGGACAGCTATCCGCCGCGCCGCGTCGAAGAGCTCTGATCGGCCTCGGAGGCGAGACCTTCGATCACCTTGCTGAACAATGGTGGCCGCTGGCGCGCGGCCGTCAACGCCCTGTTCCGAGCCCTCGTTGAGCCGAAGCCGACGTCTTGTCGGCGCATCAAAAGCATCAACGAGGGAGTTCAAACATGTTCAAGAAAATCGTGGCCACGGCCGCCCTGCTGTTCGCTGCCGCATCGTTCGCGGCGGTCGATGTCAACAAGGGCAGCGAAGCCGATCTCGATGGCCTCAAGGGCGTGGGGCCCGCGCTCTCCAAGCGCATCCTCGACGCGCGCAAGCAGGGCGAGTTCAAGGACTGGGCCGATCTCATGCAGCGCGTGAAGGGCGTGAAGGAGAAGGCCGCGGCCAAGCTCTCGGCCGAAGGCCTCACGGTCAACGGCAAGGCCTACGCGGCTGGCGACGCACCGGCCGCCGCGCCAAAGGCCGGCAAGCCCGCGAAGGTCGCGGCCAAGGAATGACGGGGCCCTAGCCCCGCGAACGAGCCGCCCTTCGGGGCGGCTTTTTCATGCGCGTCAACCCATGCCGGCACGGTGCCGCCAGCGCGCAACAAGCAGGGAAAGGCCTCAGCAAGTGGCCCGGAATTTGCACGTATGCTTTTTCTTTCGTTTTGCTTTCACTACATCCGGAGCGCGCACATGAATCACAAGTTCGGCCTGGCCCTCGCAGGCCTCACTCTCGGCGCCGCGGCCTTCGCGCAAACCAAGTGGGACCTGCCCACCGCCTACCCGGCCACGAACTACCACACCGAGAACATCACGCAGTTCGCGAAGGACGTGGACGCGGCCACCGGCGGCAAGCTCAAGGTCACGGTGCATGCGAACGCCTCGCTGTTCAAGGCGCCCGAGATCAAGCGCGCGGTGCAAAGCGGCCAGGCCCAGGCCGGCGAGATCCTCCTGGCCAACTTCGCCAACGAGAACCCGATCTATGCGCTCGACGGCGTGCCCTTCCTCGCCACCACCTACCCCGAAGCGAAGAAGCTCTACGAAGCCTCCAAGCCCGCGATGGAGAAGCTGCTGGCCGCACAGGGCATCAAGGTGCTGTTCGTGGTGCCATGGGCGCCGCAGGGCATCTACTCGAAGAAGGAAGTGAGCTCGGTGGCCGACCTGCGCGGCATCAAGTGGCGCGCCTACAGCCCCGCCACCGCCAAGATCGCCGAGCTGATCGGCGCCCAGCCGGTGCAGATCCAGCAGGCCGAGCTCAGCGCGGCCATGGCCACCGGCGTGATCGAAAGCTACATGAGCTCGGGCTCGACCGGCTACGACACCAAGACCTTCGAGCACATCAAGAACTTCTACGACACGCAGGCCTGGATCCCGAAGAACGCGATCCTCGTCAACGCCAAGGCCTTCGACGCGCTCGACGCCACCACCAAGGCCGCCGTCACCAAGGCCGCGGCCGATGCCGAAACGCGCGGCTGGAAAGTCGCGCAGGAGAAGAACGAGGAATACAAGCGCCTGCTCGCCGAACGCGGCATGAAGATCCACAAGCCCTCGGCCAAGCTCGATGCCGACATGCGCCAGGTCGGCGGGATCATGCAGGCCGACTGGCTCAAGGCTGCGGGCCCCGATGGCCAGGCCATCGTCGACGCGTACAAGAAAAAGTAGCCCGTGCGCAAATTCCTCGACCGCCTCTACGACGGCGCCGGCGCGCTCGGCGCGTTCTGCGTGTTCCTGATCTTCGTGCTGATGATCCTGGCCGGCGTGGGCCGGCAGATGAACTGGCACGTGAGCGGGCTCAACGACGTGGTGGCGTGGCTGTGCGCGGCCGCGGCCTTCTTCGCGATGGCCCATGCGTTCCGCCATGGCGACTTCGTGCGCGTCACGCTGCTGCTCGAGGCCGTGCCGCCGAAGACGCGGCGCGTGCTCGACGTCACCTGCCTGCTGATCGCGGCGGTCTCGGTGTCCTACCTCACCTACTGGGCCACCAGCTTCACCTGGGAGAGCTACGAGTTCGCCGAGATGGCCACGGGCCTGGTCGTGATCCCGATCTGGATTCCGCAATCGACCTTCGTGATCGGCTGCTGGCTGCTGCTGATCGCGATGATCGACGAGCTCGTGGGCGTGCTGCGCGGCGAGAAGCCCAGCTACCAGCGCGCCATAGAAGAACGCCACGCCGCGGGCGATTTCTCCTCCGACGTCTGAGTCTTCGAACACCCACAACAACACCCAAGACACCCGATGTTCGAAAACCTCTGGATGGGCGCCCTGCTGCTCGGGATCATGCTGCTGCTGCTCGCGGGCGGCGTCTGGATCGCGATGACGCTGGCCATCGTCGGTTGGGTCGGCCAGGCCTTCTTCACCAACACGCTGCCGGGCAAGAACCTGTTCTCGGCATTCTGGGAAAGCAATGCGAGCTGGGAGCTCGCGGCGCTGCCGCTGTTCATCTGGATGGGCGAGATCCTGTTTCGAACCAAGCTCAGCGAGGAGATGTTCGAGGGCCTGCGCCCCTGGCTCAATCGCGTGCCGGGCCGGCTGATGCACACCACCATCCTCGGCTGCGGCGTGTTCGGCTCGGTCTCGGGCTCCTCGGCCGCGACCTGCGCCACCATCGCCAAGGTCGCGCTGCCCGAACTCAAGCGCCGCGGCTACAACGAGAAGCTCGCGATCGGCTCGCTCGCCACCGCGGGCACCCTGGGCATCCTGATCCCGCCCTCGATCACGATGGTGGTCTATGCCGTGGCGGCCGATGCTTCCATCATCCGCATCTTCCTGGCCGGCTTCCTGCCCGGGTTCCTGCTGATGCTGCTGTTCTCGGGCTACATCGGTTGGTGGAGCCTGCGCAATCCCGACAAGGTGCCGCCGGCCGATCCGCCGACCACCTTCATGGAGAAAATCCGCCTCTCGGGCAACCTGATCCCCTGCGCGCTGCTGATCGTGTTCATCGTCTGGGTGCTGGTGGCAGGCTGGGCCACGGCCACCGAATGCGCGGCCTTCGGCGTGCTCGGTTCGCTCGCGATCGCGGCCTGGGGCCGCAGCCTGACCTGGAAGAACTTCAAGGACGGACTCATGGGTGCCACGCGCACCAGCTGCATGATCATGTTCATCCTCGCGGGTGCGGCCTTCCTCACGAAGACCATGGCCTTCACGGGCATCCCGCGCGAACTGGCCGAATGGGTCGACAGCATGCACCTGTCGCCCTACGCGCTGATCGGGGCCCTCGTCGTGGTCTACCTGGTGCTGGGCACGGCGCTCGACGGCATCTCGATGATCGTGCTGACCAGCGCGGTGGTGCTGCCGATGATCCAGAAGGCCGGCTTCGACCTCGTGTGGTTCGGCATCTTCATCGTGCTGCTGGTCGAGATCGCCGAGGTCACGCCGCCGGTGGGCTTCAACCTCTTCGTGCTGCAAAACATGACGGGCAAGGACAGCAACGTGATCGCCAAGGCGGCGATCCCCTTCTTCTTCTGCCTCGTGCTGTGCATCGCGCTGATCACCTTGTTCCCGAGCATCGTCACCATCCTGCCCGACGTGGTCATGGGCAAGGAGCGGTAGCAGGGCCTGCGGATAATCGCCGCCATGCTGCTGAACGTCGTCGTCATCTGCCTCGCCGCCTGCGTCGGCGCCCTCATGCGCTGGGGCTTCGCCCTGTGGCTCAACCCCGGCGGCATCCTGCCCTGGGGCACGCTGGCGGTGAACCTGATCGGCGGCTACCTGATCGGCGTGGCCATCGGCGTGTTCAGCGGCCTGCCGGACATCAACCCGGCCTGGCGCCTGATGGTGATCACCGGCTTCCTCGGCACCCTCACCACCTTCTCGAGCTTCTCGGCCGAAGTGGTGGGCATGCTGACCGCCGGCCGCGTCGGGCTCGCCATGGGCACCATCGCCCTGCACCTGGGCGGCTCGCTGTGCATGACCTGGCTCGGACTGCGTACCGTGCAGGCCTTCTCGGCCTGATCGCCGGCCCAAAAACTGCCTTATGTCCTGCGGTTATAGATAGGGGCCGCCATAGAGGCGGCCGATAGAATCGACCGCAATGCCCCTCGTCCTGCTCGTCGCACTCCCGTTCCTTGCCAGCGTGCTGGCGGCCTTGATGCCGTCGAACGCGCGCAACCGGGAGTCCACGCTCGCGGGGCTGGTCGCGCTGGGCTGCGCGGTGCAGACGGCCTGGCTGTTCCCCCGGCTCGCCAACGGCAACGTGCTGCGCCACGAGATCGAATGGCTGCCCGCGCTGGGCCTGAACCTCGTGTTCCGCATGGACGGCTTCGCCTGGCTGTTCTGCATGCTGGTGCTGGGCATCGGCACGCTGGTGGTGCTCTACGCGCGCTACTACATGTCGGCCTCCGATCCGGTGCCGCGCTTCTTCTCGTTCTTCCTCGCGTTCATGGGCGCGATGATGGGCGTGGTGCTCTCGGGCAACCTGATCCAGATGGTGCTGTTCTGGGAGCTCACCAGCCTGTTCTCTTTCCTCCTCATCGGCTACTGGCACCACCGGCGCGATGCCCGGCGCGGCGCGCGCATGGCGCTCACGGTCACCGGCGCGGGCGGGCTGTGCCTGCTGGCCGGCGTGCTGGTGCTGGGCCGCATCGTCGGCAGCTACGAGCTCGACGTGGTGCTGGCCTCGGGCGACGTGATCCGCGCCCACGCGCTCTACCCGGTGGCGCTGGTGCTGATCCTGCTGGGCGCCTTCACCAAGAGCGCGCAGTTCCCGTTCCATTTCTGGCTGCCGCGCGCCATGGCCGCGCCCACGCCGGTGTCGGCCTACCTGCACTCGGCCACCATGGTGAAGCTCGGCGTGTTCCTGATGGCGCGGCTGTGGCCCGTGCTCTCGGGCACCGAGCAGTGGTTCTGGCTGGTGGGCGGCGCGGGCGCGATCACGCTGCTGCTCGGCGGCTTCATCGCGATGTTCCAGCGCGACCTGAAGGCGCTGCTGGCCTACTCGACCATCTCGCACCTCGGCCTCATCACCCTGCTGCTGGGCCTCAACAGCCCGCTCGCGGCGGTGGCGGCGGTGTTCCACGTCATGAACCACGCGACCTTCAAGGCCTCGCTGTTCATGGCCGCCGGCATCATCGACCACGAGACCGGCACGCGCGACATCCGCAAGCTCAGCGGCCTGATGAAGCTGATGCCGATCACGGGCACGCTGGCCATCATCGCCAGCGCCTCGATGGCCGGCGTGCCGCTGCTCAACGGCTTCCTCTCGAAGGAGATGTTCTTCGCCGAGACGGTGTTCATCCAGGCCACGCCCTGGGTCGACTTCAGCCTGCCGCTGATCGCCACGCTGGCCGGCATCTTCAGCGTGGCCTATTCGGCGCGCTTCGTGTTCGACGTGTTCTTCGGCGCGCCCTGCGGCAACGAGGTGCCCAAGCCGCCGCACGAGCCGCCGCACTGGATGCGCGTGCCGGTCGAGCTGCTGGTGCTGATCTGCCTGGTGGTGGGCGTGGCGCCAGCCTGGTCGGTCGGCCCGATGCTGGCCGCCGCGGCGGCGCCCGTGGTCGGCGGCATCCTGCCCGAGTACAGCCTGGCCGTGTGGCACGGCTTCAACCTGCCGCTCCTGATGAGCTTCGTCGCCCTGGCGGGCGGCGCGGGGCTCTACCTGCTGCAGCGCCGCCAGCGCGCGGCCGGCGGCCTCGAGCACACGCCGCTGCTGCACCGCTTCGACGGCCAGGTGATCTTCGAGCACCTGATCGCGCTGCTGAGCGAGGCCGGCCGCCGCAGCCGCCGCCTGTTCGGCACGCGCCGCATGCAGACCCAGCTGCTGCTGCTCGTGGTGGTGGCCGTGGCCGGGGCCTTCGCCGCGCTCAAGCAGACGCCCGCGGCCGCCGGCACGCGCGAGCTGCTGCCCTTCTCGCCGATGTTCGCCATGACCTGGCTGATCGGCGGCGTCTGCGCACTGGCCGCCGCCTGGCAGGCCAAGTTCCACCGGCTCGCCGCATTGATGCTGGCCGCGGGCGCGGGCCTGGTCTCGTGCGTCACCTACATCTGGTTCTCGGCGCCCGACCTCGCGCTCACGCAACTGGTGGTCGAGGCCGTGACTACGGTGCTGATCCTGCTGGGCCTGCGCTGGCTGCCGATGCGCAGCAAGGACGCGGTGCAGACCGCGAGCGCGCGGCTGCGCCCCTGGGGCCGGCGCGGCCGCGACCTGCTGGTGGCCACCGTCGCGGGCTGCGGCATGGCGGCGCTGGCCTGGGCCATGATGACGCGCACCTTCCCGCAGAGCATCTCGCCCTTCTTCCTCGAGCGCGCGCTCAGCGAGGGCGGCGGCACCAACGTGGTCAACGTGATGCTGGTCGACTTCCGCGGCTTCGACACCTTCGGCGAGATCACCGTGCTCGGCGTGGTGGCGCTCACCGTCTATGCGCTGCTGCGCCGCTTCCGGCCCGCGGTCGAATCGATGGCGCTGCCGCCGCAACAGCGCGCCCAGGCCGACGACGGCAGCAGCGACCTGCTGAACCCGCGCCGCGCCAAGGACACCGCCGTGGGCTACCTGATGGTGCCCGCGGTGCTGGTGCGCCTGCTGCTGCCGCTGTCGGTGCTGGTGGCGGTCTATCTCTTCATGCGCGGCCACAACGCGCCCGGCGGCGGCTTCGTCGCGGGGCTGGTGATGTCGGTGGCGCTGGTCCTGCAGTTCATCGTCTCGGGCACCGAGTGGGTGGAAGAGCACCTGCGCATCTATCCGCGCCGCTGGATCGCCATAGGCCTGCTGTTCGCGCTCGGCACCGGCAGCGGCGCGGTCTTCTTCGGCTACCCCTTCCTGACCACGCACACCGCCCACCTGCACCTGCCGGTGCTCGGCGACATCCACGTGCCCAGCGCCCTGTTCTTCGACATCGGCGTGTTCGCGCTGGTGCTCGGTGCCACCATGCTGATCCTCACCGCGCTCGCGCACCAGTCGGTGCGCAGCCATCGCTGGGCCGACGAACAAGCAGAGAAGGAGGCGCAGGCCGAAGCAGATGCGCTGGCGGCCGGCGCCACGCCGGAGGGAGCGCGCTGATGGAGATCGTGCTCGCCCTCGCGATCGGCGTGCTGACCGGCTCGGGTGTCTACCTGCTGCTGCGTCCGCGCACCTTCCAGGTCATCATGGGCCTGACCCTGATCTCGTACGCGGTCAATCTCTTCATCTTCAGCATGGGCCGGCTCAAGGTCGACAGCGAGCCGGTGCTGATCCCCGGCTTCGCGGCCACGCTGGCCAACACGGCCGACCCGATGCCGCAGGCGCTGGTGCTCACCGCGATCGTGATCGGCTTCGCGATGACCGCGCTGTTCCTGGTGGTGCTGCTGGCCTCGCGCGGCCTGACCGGCACCGACCACGTGGACGGCGAGGAACGCCAGGAACAGGAAGAGGCGCGCGAATGACCGAGCTCTTCCGCCTGCTCGACCAGTTGCTCGAGATCAGCATGCCGCACCTGGTGGCGGTGCCGATCCTGGTGCCGATGCTCACGGCCGCGCTGATGCTGCTCCTGGGCGAGCAGCGCCGCCGCACCAAGTCCTTCCTCAGCGTGGTCTCGGGCCTGGTGGGCCTGATGGCCGCGCTCGCGCTGCTGCGCTGGGTCAACGCGGCCGACACCGGCGGCGGCCCGGGCTCGATCGGCGTCTACCTGCCCGGCAACTGGCGCGCGCCCTTCGGCATCGTGCTGGTGGCCGACCGGCTCTCGACCATGATGGTGGCGCTGACCGGCGTGATCGCCTTCGCCGCCTCGATCTACTCCACCTCGCGCTGGGACCGCGCGGGCGTGCACTTCCATCCGTTGCTGCAGCTGCAGCTCATGGGCCTGAACGGCGCCTTCCTCACCGGCGACCTGTTCAACCTGTTCGTGTTCTTCGAGGTCATGCTGGCCGCCTCCTACGGCCTGCTGCTGCACGGCTCGGGCCGGCTGCGGGTGCAGGCCGGGCTGCACTACATCGCGATCAACCTCGCCGCTTCCTCGCTGTTCCTGATCGGCGCGGCCATGCTGTACGGCGCCACCGGCACGCTCAACATGGCCGACCTGGGGCTGCGCATCGCCCAGCTCGCGCCCGGCGACCGCGGCCTGGTGCACGCGGCCGCTGCCATCCTGTTCACCGCCTTCTTCGCCAAGGCCGGGGCCTGGCCGCTCAACTTCTGGCTGGTGCCGGCCTACAGCGCGGCGGTGTCGCCGGTGGGCGCGGTGTTCGCGCTGCTCACCAAGCTCGGCGTCTACACCGTGCTGCGGCTGTGGACCGTGCTGTTCGCGCCCGACACCGGCGCCTCGGCCGAGTTCGGCCAGGTGGTGCTGATCGGCGCCGGCCTCGCCACCCTGTTCGTCGCGGCCATCGGCATCGTCGGCACGCAGCGGCTGTCGAACCTCGCGGGCTTCAGCGTGCTGATCTCGGCCGGCACGCTGCTCACCGCGGTCGGGCTGGGCCAGCCCGATGTCTGGGCCGGCGCGCTGTTCTACCTGCTGAGCTCCACGCTCGCGGTGGCCGCCTTCTTCCTCTTGATCGACATGATCGAGCGCTGGCGCAACGCCGGCATGAGCGTGGCGCCGCACGAGGCCGCGGGCAATGCGCCCTTCCTGGCCGAGGACCTGCGCGCGCTCGACGACGTGAACCTCGACGACAACGCGCAGGCGCTCTACGGCCGCGCCATCCCGGCCGGCGTGGCCTTCCTCGGCCTGAGCTTCATGATCTGCACCCTGCTGCTCACGGGCCTGCCGCCGCTGTCGGGCTTCGTCGGCAAGTTCGCGATGCTCTCGGGGCTGATGGGCAGCAGCGCCGCGCTCACCGTCGCCGACTGGACCTTCCTCGTGCTGCTGATCGCCTCGGGCTTCCTCGCGCTGATCGCGCTGACGCGCACCGGCATCCGCCATTTCTGGACCCAGCCGCATGCCAATCTGCCCTCGCTGCCCGCGCTCGAGGTGCTGCCGGTGGCCGGGCTGATCGCGGCCTGCATCGCGCTCACCGTCTGGTCCGAGCCGGTGCTGCGCCACGCGATGGCCACCGCCGAGGGCCTGCGCACGCCGAGCGCCTACCGCGCGGCGGTGATGGGCGCGCGGCAGGTGCCGAACCCGGTGCCCAAGGGCGATACGAAGGCCGGCACGCCATGAAGCGCCTGATCCCCTCCCCGCCGCTGTCGGTCGCGCTGCTCGTCGTCTGGCTGCTGCTCAACCAGTCGCTCGAGGCCAGCACCCTGGTGTCGGGCCTGCTGCTGGCCGTCGCCGTTCCGCTGCTGACCAAGGGCCTGCGGCCCGCCACCGTGCGCATGCGCCGGCCCGGCGTGGCGCTGCGGCTGGCCGGCGTCGTGCTCTACGACATGTCGCTGTCGGTGTTCGCGGTGGCGCGCGCGCTGCTCAAGCGCCGCAGCGACCAGATCCATTCGAACTTCCTGCGCATACCGCTGGACTTGCGCGACCCCAACGGCCTCGCCGTGCTCGCGATGATCATGTGCCTCACGCCCGGCACCGCCTGGGGCGAGGTGGCCTTCGACCGCAGCACCCTGCTGATCCACGTCTTCGACCTCGACGACGAGGCGGCCTTCATCGCCCAGATCAAGAGCCGCTACGAACGTCCGCTGATGGAGATCTTCGAATCATGACGCCCATCCTCTTCTGGTCGCTCAAGTTCGCGCTGTTCCTGCTCGCGGTGGCGATGCTGTGCGCCGTCGCGCGCCTGCTGATCGGCCCCACCGCGCAGGACCGCGTGATGGCGCTCGACTGCCTTTACATCAACGGCATGCTGATGATGCTGGTGCTGGGCATCGTCTACGCGAGCGACGTCTACTTCGGCGCCGCGATGCTGATCGCGCTGTTCGGCTTCGTCAGTTCGACGGCGATGGCCAAATTCCTGCTGCGCGGGGAGGTGATCGAATGAGCGACTTCGTCGTGGGCCCCCTGCCGCTGTGGGCCGAGATCGCCACCGGTGTGTTCGCGGTGCTGGGCGCGGCCTTCGCGGCCATCGGCTCCTTCGGCCTGGTGCGGCTGCCGAGCTTCTTCCGCCGCATCCACGCGCCCACCCTGGGCGCCACCGGCGGCGTGTGGTCGATGATGGTCGCGACCATCGTCTACTTCTCGGTGCAGAGCCACAGCCTGTTCCTGCACGCGACCCTGATCGCGCTGTTCGTGGCGCTCACCACGCCCGTCACCACCATCTTCCTGATGCGCGCCGCGCTGTTCCGCGAACGGCAGAAGCACGGCGACGTGCCGCCGCCCGCGCCCTCGGATCAGGGGCCGATCCCGCCCTACAAGGGCTGAAGGCCCGCGGCGCTCAGGGCGCCATGCGCACGCTCTTGTCGAGGAAGTCGTTGCTGAACAGCAGCGCGGGGTCGTAGGGCTTCTCGATGCCGATCAGCGACGAGACCAGCTCGTAGTCGGCCTTCACGCGCGCGCCATCGAAGGCGCCGAGCGCCACCTTGGTGGTGGTGTCGTCGCGCATCAGCTGCTTGATGCGTTCCCACTGGTCGCGCTGGTTGTCGGGCGACAGGCCGCTCACGCTCGCGGTCAGCGCCTGCAGGCAGGGCGCGAAGTCCTTCACGCAGGCCTCGTAGGCGCGCTGCGTGACGGCGACGAACTTCTTCACCTGCTCGGGCTTCTTCGCGAGGTAGGCGCCGTTGACGATCAGCGAGTTGCCGTAGACGTTCACGCCCGCGCCGCGCCAGGGCTGGAAGCCGAGGTCGTCGCCGAACTCGCGCACCTTGAGGTCGTGCTCGTTGTAGAAGTCGCTGATGATGTCGACCGACTTGCTCTTGAGCGCCGCCACCTTGGCCTGCGGGCTCACGTTGACGAAGCTCACGCTGGCCGGATCGAGCCCGGTCTTCTTGGCGAAGGCCGGCCACATCAGGCGCGCGGCGTCGCCCGGCGGGTTGCCGATCTTGCGGCCCGCGAAGTCCTTCGGCCCCTGGATGCCCGAGGACTTGAGCCAGTAGAAGCCCTGCGGGCTGTTGGCGTAGATCACCATCAGCGCCTTCACGTCGGCGCCCTTGCCGCGCGCCTGGATGGTGGTCGGCAGGTCGGAGATGCCGAGCTCGCTGCCGCCCGTGCCCACGCGCTGCGCCGACACGGCCGAGCCCTTGCCGGCCTCGATGTTGAGGTCGATGCCGGCCTCCGAATACCAGCCCTTGGACTTGGCGTAGTAGAGCGGCGCATGGTCCGCCGTGGGCGTCCAGTTGAGCATCAGGCTCATGGAATCGGCGGCGAATGCCGCGGGGCCCTGCAGCGCGAGAACGGCGGCGGCGCCAGCCACCGACAACAGCTTTTTCATGCAGCTCACTCCAAAAGAAGGTACAAACAGATCCTGAAATTCATATTACCAACTGTTTGGTTGACAGGCAATCGAAGCCTTCCCGCCCTGGAGACAGAATCCGACCATGCCTTCCGCCACCTCCCGCAAGTCCGCCGCCGCGCCCGCCGCCACACCGGCGGCCGCAGCCCCCGTCGCCACGCGCCGCGAGCGCGACCCCGTCGCCGCCAAACAGGCGCTGATCGCCGCCGCGGTCGCCGAGTTCGCGGCCAAGGGCTTCGCGGGCGCGCGCGTCGACGAGATCGCCTCCGCCGCGGGCGTGAACAAGCAGCTCGTCTACCACTACTTCGAGAGCAAGCAGGGGCTGTACCTGGTGGCGCTCGAATCGGTCTATGCCGAGATCCGCGAGAAGGAACAGAAGCTCGAGCTCGGCGCGCTCGAGCCGCGCGAGGCGATGGCGCAGCTGGTGGCCTTCTCCTTCGATTACCTGGCCGAGCATCCCGAGTTCATCGCCATGCTGGCCGACGAGAACCGCAACCGCGGCGAGCATCTGCACGAGTCGGAGCGGCTGCAGAAGATGCACTCGCCCTTCATCGAGATGCTCGAGGCCACGCTCGAGCGCGGCGTGGCCGCGGGCGTGTTCCGCGCCGACTTCGACGCGATCAATCTCTACATCTCGATCGCCGGCATCTCCTACTTCTTCTTCTCGAACAACCACACGCTGTCGGCCATCTTCGGCACGCCGCTCGACGCGCGCGGCGCGCTGCTCAAGCGCCGGCGCCACGTGATCGAGTTCGCGCTCAACGCGCTGCGGCCCTGAGCGCCCGCGGCCCTCGCGCCGCTTTTTATCAACTAGTTGGTTGACTCGATCGTCGAGCCTGCCTATGATCCGCCGCATTGTTTCCTTCCACAGGAATTGAGATGACGGCATCCGACGGCGCCTCCCCGCCCACCGCAAGCTCCGCGCCGCTGTCCGGCGAACGCCCCGCCTGGCAGCGTTGGGCCGTGGTGGTCGCGGTACACGTCGCGGCCGTGCTGCTGTGGGAGTTCGCGGTGCGCGCCTTCCAGATCCAGCCCTTCGTGCTGCCGGCGCCGTCGAAGGTGCTCGCCACCCTGGCCAATCCGCAGCACGCCTGGCTCATGAACACCGGCGTCACCGCGCTCGAGGTGTTCGGCGGCTACGTGCTGGGCCTGGTGCTCGGCATCCTCTGCGCGCTGCTGTTCGTCACCAGCCGGCGGCTGATGCTGGTGGCCTTCCCGCTGCTGGTCACGCTCAACATGATCCCGAAGGTGGCGATGGGCCCGCTGGTGATCGTGTGGTTCAGCTACGGCATCGGACCGAACATCCTGATCACCTTCAGCCTGTGCTTCTTCCCGATCCTGCTGACCACCATCCGCGGCCTCAACGAGACCGAGCCCGAGCTGCTCGACCTGGTGCGCGCGCTCAAGGGTTCGCGCTGGCAGCTGTTCCGCTACATCCAGCTGCCGGGCTCGCTGCCCTACGTGTTCTCGGGCATGAAGGTCGCCACCATCCTCGCGGTCGCGGGTGCGGTGGTGGGCGAGTTCATCGCGTCGGAGCGCGGCCTGGGCTACCTGATGATCCAGGTGCAGGCCTCGCTCGACACCCCCGCGGTCTTCATGGCCGTGCTCCTCATCACCGGCCTGGGCGTGCTGCTCTACCTGCTGGTGCTGCTGCTGGAGCGCCTCTTCATCACCCAGGACGCCCGAATCCAATGAACACCACCACGCCCGTGCTCGACGACCTCCCCTTCCCCGAACGCTTCGACACCGAGGCCACGCTCGAGGACTACCTCGCCACGCCCTCGCGCGACCTGCTGCGCGACATGGCGCGCATCGACGGCGACCTGATGGTGCTCGGCGTCGGCGGCAAGATGGGCCCGACGCTCGCGCGGCTGGCGAAGAACGCGATGCCGGGCCGGCGCGTGATCGCGGTGGCGCGCTTCAGCGAGGCCGGCGTGCGCGAGGCGCTCGAGGCGCACGGCATCGAGACCCTGGCCTGCGACCTGCTCGACGCCGAGGCGATCGCGAAGCTGCCGCGCACGCCCAACGTGGTCTTCATGGCCGGGCGCAAGTTCGGCGCCGATGCCGACAACCCGCTGACCTGGGCCATGAACGCGCACGTGCCCGCGCTGGTGGCGCAGCACTTCAGCGGCTCGCGCATCGTGGCCTTCTCCACCGCCTGCGTCTATCCCTTCGTGCCGGTGATCGGCCAGGGCGCGCACGAGAGCGAGGCGCCCAATCCGCCCGGCGAATACGCCAACTCCTGCGTGGGCCGCGAGCGCATGTTCGAGTACTTCTCGCAGCGCCACGGCACGCCGGGCCGGCTGTTCCGCCTGAGCTACGCCATCGACCTGCGCTACGGCGTGCTGGCCGACGTGGCCGGCAAGGTCTGGCGCGGCGAGCCGGTGGACGTGACCATGGGCCACGTCAACGTGATCTGGCAGGGCGACGCCAACGCGCAGGCGCTGCGCTGCCTCGCGGCCGCGACGGTGCCGACCTCGCCGCTCAACGTGAGCGGCCCCGAGACCACCTCGATCCGCTGGCTGGCCGAGGAGTTCGGCCGCCGCTTCGGCAAGCCGGTGCAGATCGCGGGCAGCGAGGCGCCCACCGCCTGGCTCATGAACACCGGCGAGGCCGAGCGCCTGTTCGGCTATCCGCGCGTGCCGCTGTCGCAGCTCGTGGGCTGGGTCGCCGACTGGATCGCGCGCGAGCAGCGCCAGTACGGCAAGCCGACCAAGTTCGAATCGCGCGACGGCAAGTACTGAAGGAAGACACCGTGCCCGCCACCGCCCTCGTCGAAACGCTGGACGCGCTCTCGCCGCGCGACCTGCCGCAGCTGGACGCGCTGGTCGCGGCCAGCGGCTGGAACCAGCTCGCGGCGGACTGGCGGCTGTTCGAGCGGCTCGGCAGCGTGCATGCGATACGCGATGGTGAAGGAACGATCGTCGCGAGCGGCGCGGTGCTGCCGCTGGAGCACGCGGCCGATGCGCCGCGCAACCAGCCCGGCGCCGCCTGGATCAGCATGATCCTCGTGGCCCCCGCCGCGCGCGGGCAAGGCCTGGGCCGCGCGGTGTTCGCGCACTGCCTCGAGCGCGTGCGCGCGCAGGGCCGCGTCGCGATGCTCGATGCCACGCCGCAGGGCGAGCCGCTCTATGCGAGCTTCGGTTTCGCACCGCTGTGGCGGCTCACGCGCTGGCGCCGCGAGGCGCTCGCGCAGGCGGCAGATGCGGCGCCGGTCGACCGGCCCGATGCCGCACCGCTTGCCGCGCTCGACACCGAGGCCCTGGGCCTCGCCCGCCCCCGGGTGCTCGCCGACCTGCTCGCGCGCGCCGGCAGCCGCTGCGTGCGCGACGGCCTGGCCTTCGCCCTCGTGCGCGAAGGCCGCGTCGCCCATCACATCGGCCCGCTGCTCGCGGCCGACGAAGCCCATGCCCGCGTGCTGCTGCCGCGCGCGCTCGCGGGCCTCGCCGGCCCGGTGCTGATCGACGTGCCCGACGGCCGCGCGCAGCTCGCGCAGGCACTGCGCGCCGCGGGCTTCGAACCCCAGCGCGGCTTCGCGCGCATGGCGCTGCCGCCCGCGGGTGCGGCGGCGTCGGCCGGTCATCCCTCGTTCATCCACGCCATTGCCGGCCCCGAGTTCGGCTGAGGACTTCGCACATGCCATTGAACCGCTCCGACCTGCCCGCCGACGTGCTCGCGCTGCTCGCCAAGGGCACCGTGATCCCGGCCCATCCGCTCGCGCTCGATGCCGGGCGCCGCTTCGATCGCCGGCGCCAGCGCGCGCTGACGCGCTACTACGTCGATGCCGGCGCGGGCGGGCTCGCGGTCGGCGTGCACACCACGCAGTTCGCGATCCGCGAGCGCGGCCTCTATGCCGAGGTGCTCGAGGCCGCCATGGCCGACCGCCTGGCCTGGAGCGACCAGCCGATGGCGATGATCGCCGGCCTCTGCGGCCCGACCTCGCAGGCGAGCGCCGAGGCGCGCACCGCCGTCTCGCTCGGCTACCACGCGGGCCTGCTGAGCCTGGCCGCGCTGGCCGACGCCTCGGAAGACGCGCTGATCGCCCACTGCGAGGCGGTCGCGCAAGAGATCCCGCTGATCGGCTTCTACCTGCAGACCGTGGTCGGCGGCCCGGTGCTGTCGAGCGACTTCTGGCGCCGCTTCGCCTCGATCCCGAACGTGCTCGCGATCAAGGTCGCGCCCTTCAACCGCTACCGCACCATCGACGTGGTGCGCGGCGTGGTCGAGGCGCGCGCCGAGGAGCGCGTGTTCCTCTACACCGGCAACGACGACCACATCGTGCTCGACCTCGCCCTGCCCTTCGCGGCCATGCGCGACGGCGCGCCGGTGCAGGTGCGTTTTCGCGGCGGGCTGCTGGGCCACTGGTCGGTCTGGACCGCGGGCGCGGTGCAGCTGCTCGCACGCATCCAGGCCGAGCTGGCGGCCGGCCAGGGCACGCTGGGCCCCGAGCTGCTCGCGCTCGACGCGCGCGTGACCGACTGCAACGCCGCCTTCTTCGACGTGGCGAACAACTTCCACGGCTGCATCGCGGGCTGCCACGAGGTGCTGCGGCGCCAGGGCCTGCTCGAGGGCATCTGGTGCCTCGACCCGGCCGAGGGGCTGGGCGCGGGCCAGTCGGCGGAGATCGACCGCGTGTACGCCGCGCACGGCGACCTCGCCGACGATGCCTTCGTGCGCGACAACCTCGCACGGTGGCTCGCATGACCGAGGCCGCCGTTCGCAAGGAGGCCCGAGCGGAGGTCGAAGTGCCGCTGATCCGCATGCGCGGCCTGCGCAAGGTCTATCGCCGCCGCGACCAGGAGTTCCTCGCGGTCTCCGACGTCACGATGGACATCCATGCGGGCGACATGGTGTCGCTGGTCGGCCCCTCGGGCTGCGGCAAGTCGACGCTGCTGAAGATCCTCGCGGGCCTGCACGGCCACGACGGCGGCACGCTGGAGATCGGCGGCGGCCAGGCCTTCGAGCCGGGCCGCGACGTGGGCATGGTGTTCCAGCAGCCGCTGCTGCTGAAGTGGCGCACCATCCTCGAGAACGTGCTGCTGCCGGCCGACATCCTCGGCCTCGACCGCAAGGCCGCGACGCAACGCGCGCACGAACTGCTCGAGATGGTCGGCCTCGCGGGCTTCGCCGACAAGCGGCCCTACGAGCTCTCGGGCGGCATGCAGCAGCGCGCCGCGATCGCGCGCGCGCTGATCCACGAACCGAAGCTGGTGCTGATGGACGAGCCCTTCGGCGCGCTCGACGCGCTCACGCGCGAGAAGATGAACCTCGAGATGCTGCGGATCTGGGAACGCAGCCGCACCACCTTCGTGGTGGTCACGCACAGCATCCAGGAGGCGGTGTTCCTCGGCTCGCACTGCGCGGTGCTCACCGCGGGGCCGGCGCGCATGGCCGACTTCTTTCCGATCGAGCTGCCCGCGCCGCGCACGCTGCACATCAAGACCAGCGCCGAGTTCGGCCTCTACGTGCGGCGCATCTACGACCTGCTCGGGGTCGAGTAGAACGCAGCGGCTCAGGCCGGCAGCAGCCGTTCCTTGGCGCGCGCCACTTCCATCTCGCGCGGCAGCGGCACGGCGTTCTTCACCGCGAGGATCTCCGCCATCACGCTGACCGCGATCTCGGGCGGCGTCTTGCTGCCGATGTAGATGCCGATCGGACCGCGCAGCCGCGCCAGCGATTCGGCGGTCTGGTCGAAGTGCTCGATCATGCGGTCGCGCCGCGCATCGGCATTGCGGCGCGAACCGATGGCGCCGACGTAGAAGGCGTCGCTCTGCAGCGCCTCGAGCAGCGCGAGGTCGTCGAGCTTGGGGTCGTGCGTGAGCGCCACCACGCAGCTGCGGCGGTCGGGCCGGAAGGCCAGCACCGCGTCGTCGGGCATCTCGGTGGTGATCTGCACGCCCGGCAGCGACCAGGCGGTGCGGTACTCGGCGCGCGGATCGCACAAGGTGACCGCGAAGCCGCTGAACTTGGCCATGGTCGCGAGGTACTCGGCGAGCTGGCCGGCGCCGATCAGCAGCATGCGGTACTCGGGGCCGAAGGTGTTGGCGAGCTCGGTGTCGTTGACCGTGAGTTCGTCGGGCGCCTTCGCTTCCTCGAGCCGCACCACGCCCGTGGCCAACTCGACGGTGCGCCGCATCAGCCGGCCCTGCTCGAGCTGCGACACCAGCGTGTCGAGCGCCCCCGCGTCGGGCGCGTACTCGAGCAGCAGCTCGAGCGTGCCGCCGCAGGGCAGGCCGAAGCGGTGCGCCTCGTCGGCCGTGATGCCGTACTTCACCAGCGCGGGCGGCGCGCCCAGCGGCACCTCCTCGGCCTGGCCGTGGGCATGGCTGTAGCGCGCGATCAGGTCGTCCTCGATGCAGCCGCCCGAGACCGACCCGACCACCGCGCCGTCTTCGGCCAGCGCCATGATCGAGCCCACGGGCCGCGGCGACGAGCCCCAGGTGCGCACCACCGTGGTCAGCAGCGCGCGCTTGCCGGCACGCCGCCAGTCGCGCAGCGTGCGCAGCACCATCACGTCGAGGTTTTCCATCGCGTCTTCTTTCGTGGGAGCCGGAGCCTGGCGGCCGTCTCAGCCGCCGCTGGAGGAATCGCCGCCCGTGCCGGGCTCGGCGTCCTTGTCCGATTTCTTGCCGAGGCCGATCTTCTTCATGAAGCCGGCCACCGCGCCGGTCTTCTCGGCCGGCGCTTCCGCATTCTCGGGCGCGGCGGCCGGCGGCGGGCCGTAGCGGCTTTGCATTTCGGCTTCGAAGCGCTTGAAGAAATCGTCGGCCGTGGACTTGGCCGCGCCGTCGATCAGGCGCTGGCCGAGCTGGGCGATCTTGCCGCCGACCTGGGCCTGCACGGTGTAGTCGAGCTCGCAGCCGACCGGGGCGGCGGCGGGCGCGCTCTCCGCACCCTCGGCCACGGGGGCGTCCACGGGCGCCGCCGCCGGTGCGGCATCGGCCAGTGGCCGCAAGGTCACGCTCGACGAGCCCTTGGCAAAGCCGGCCACGCCGCCCTGCCCTTCGAAGGTGAGCTTGTAGCCGTCGGGCGCGACGATGTCCGAGAGCATCACCTTGCCGCTGAACTTGGCCGACACCGGGCCGATCTTGACCGCGAGGCCCACGCTGTAGGTGTTCTCGCCCGTCAGCTCGAACTTGTCGCAGCCGGGAATGCACTTCTTGAGCGTTTCCGGGTCGTTGAGCGCCTCCCAGGCCTGTTGCTGGGTGATGGCGAGCCGGCGGTTACCAAGCATTTCCATGGTGGTCTTTCCTTCTTGTGATCCTGTCCCGTCGCGGCCGGGAGAACGCTAGCGTCCCGACCGCATCAGCGCCGCGAGACTCGCGGCCAGCTGTTCGAGTGCGCTGAGATTGTGAACCGCGAGCATCGCGTCCGCATGGCGGTGCAGCACGCCGGCCCCACGCGCCAAAGGGGCGTAGCCCTCGAAGCGCAGCAGCGGGTTGAGCCACAGCAGCCGGCGCGAATGGCGTTTCAGCCACTGCAACTCCTGCGCGAGCTGGGCCGGCTCGCCGGTGTCGAGCCCGTCGCTGATCACCAGCACCAGCGTGCGGCGGCCGGTCAGCCGGCGCGCGTGGCGCTGGCGCAGCTCGGCCAGCGAGCTGCCGAGCCGCGTGCCGCCCGCGAAATCGTCGATCGCGAGGCTGGCCGCGGCCAGCATGTCGTCGGTGTCGGCCAGCCGGAAGGCCGGCGTGAGGTCGGTCAGCCCGGTGCCGAAGGCGAACACGTCGCGCCGGCCCGCGCGCCGCGTGGCCGCGTGCAGGAAGGCCAGCAGCAGCCGCGCATAGCGCTCCATCGAGCCCGAGACGTCGACCAGCACCAGCAGCGGCAGCGGCTGTTCGCACCGCGCCAGCCGCGGCAGCCGCAGCATCTCGCCGCCGGTGCGCGCCGCCTCGTGCAGCACGCCGGGCCAGTGCATGCGCGCATGGCGGCCGCTCTCGCCGGCCGGGCGCAGGCGCCGCGTCGGCAGCCGCGGCACCGGCAGCGAGATGTCGCGCGCGAGCCGCTCGACCAGCCGGTATTCGGCCGCGCCCAGCGCATTGAAATCGGCATGGTGCAGCCGCTGGCGATCGCTCGCGGTCATGGCGGCGTCGAACTCGACCTCCTTGTCGGGCAGCACGGCCAACGGCGGCTTGTGCGGATCGCGCGGCGCGGCCAGCGCCTCGCGCACGCGCGGCCGGCGCTTCGAGGGCTCGGCCTTGCCTTCCGCGCTCGGCAGCATCTGCGCGAGCAGCTTGTTGGCGAGCTCGGGGTCGCGGAACCAGGCGTCGAACAGCTCGCGGAACACCAGCCGGTCCTGCTCGCGGCTGACCATCACGGCCTCGAGCGCGGCGCTGAGGTCGATCCTGCGCTCCACGCCGACCAGCGTGGCGGCCTCCTCGGCCAGCGCGATGCGCGCGGCGTCGGTGCGCACGCCCGCGCGACGCAGCGCCCGGCCGAAGGCGGCGATGTTGCCGGCCAGCTTGCCGGTGCGGGCGTCGCCTAGTTGCTGCATCGCGGCCTCATCTCACGCGCCGGCCTGCTCCGGTTCCGGCTTCAGCAGCTCGCTCGCCAGCTCGCGCGTCAGCGCCGCCACGTCGTCGCGCTGCTTGAACAGGATGCCGGCGGTGTCGGACACCACCTCGGGATCGAGCTCGACCGTGTCGAGCGCGATCAGCGCGCGCGCCCACTCCACGCTCTCGGCAATGCCGGGCGCGCGCTGGAAGGCGTTGACGAAGGGCGCGCTGCGCAGGCGGGCCGCGAAGTCGGCCACCTGCGCCGACAGCTTCTCGCCCACGCCCGGCACCTGGGCACGCACGATGGCCAGTTCGCGTTCGCGCTCGGGATAGTCGAGCCAGTGGTAGAGACAGCGCCGCTTCACGGCGTCGTTGAGTTCGCGCGTGCGGTTGCTCGTGAGGATGGTGACCGGCGCCACCTCGGCGCGGATGGTGCCGAGCTCGGGAATGCTGACCTGGTACTCGCCGAGGTACTCGAGCAGGAAGGCCTCGAAGGGCTCGTCGGCGCGGTCGACCTCGTCGATCAGCAGCACCGCGCCCGGGGCCGGCGCCTGCAGCGCCTGCAGCAGCGGGCGGCGGATCAGGTAATGCGGCTGGTAGACCTCGGCCTCGACGTCGCGCACCGCGCCCGAGGCCTCGACCGCGCGCATGTGCAGCAGCTGCGCCGCGTAGTTCCACTCGTAGAGCGCCTCGCGCTGCTCGAGGCCGTCGTAGCACTGCAGCCGCAGCAGCTCGCGCTGCAGCGCCTTGGCCAGCGCCTTCGCGAGTTCGGTCTTGCCCACGCCGGGCTCGCCCTCGAGCAGCAGCGGACGCTGCAGCTTCAGCGCGAGGAACACGGCGGTCGCGAGCCGGCGGTCGGCGTAGTAGCCGGCGCGCAGCAGGCCGTCGGTGAGGGAGTCGATGGTCTCGAAGGTCATGGCCTAGGGTAATGCACGGCCGCAGGGAGGACGCCGGGAAGCGGACATCCGGACGCAGAGGACGCGAAGGTTTCGCGAAGGGCGCGAAAGGGAAACCGAAAAACTTCTTCGGATGTTCTTTTGCGCCCTTCGCGAAACCTTCGCGTTCTTCGCGTCCGGTCAGCCCGTGTTCGACGGCTGCTGGATCAGCCCAGCGCCTTCGTCACCGCGCGCTGCGTCAGCACGTTGATCAGGTTGGCGCGGTAGGCGGCCGTGGCGTGCAGGTCGGTGTTGAGCTCGCTCGCGTCGATCTTCACGCCGGCCGCCGCGGCCGCGGTGAAGCTCTTGTTGAGCGCATCCTCGAGCCCCGCGTGCCGGAACACGCCGTTGCCCGCGCCGGTGATGGCCACGCGCACGCCGCTGTCGTACTGCGCGAGGAACACGCCGACCAGCGGGAAATGCGAGGCCTTCTGGCGCAGCTTCTCGTAGACCGCGCGCTTCGGGATCGGGAAGCGGATCGCGGTGATCAGCTCGCCGTCCTCGAGCGCGGTGGTGAACAGGCCCAGGAAGAAATCGTCGGCCGCGATCTCGCGCTTGGTGGTGATCACGGTCGCGCCCGATCCCAGCACCGCGCTCGGATAGCAGGCGGCCGGATCGTTGTTGGCCACCGAGCCGCCGATGGTGCCCATCGCGCGCACCTGCCGGTCGCCGATGCGCGAGGCCAGGTCGGCCAGCGCCGGGAAGGCGGCCTTCACCTCGGCGTTGTTGGCCACGTCGAGGTGGCGCGACATGGCACCGATGACGATGGCATCGCCATCCTTCCTGATGCCGGTGAGTTCCTTGATGCCGCCGAGGTCGACGAGCTGTTCGGGCGCCGACAGGCGCAGCTTCATCGAGGCCAGCAGGGTCTGGCCGCCCGCCAGGGGCTTGCCGCCGGCTTCTGCCAGCTTGACGGCGTCGGCCAGGGCCGCGGGCCGTTCGAACGTGAAGGCGTACATGGGGTGGTTCCTTCTTTATTGGTATGGAGGGGTTGATCAGGCGGCCGGACGGCCCTGCGTGCTGGCGGCCAGCGCGGGCTGCTGCGCCACCGGGTCGCTGGCGGCGCTGCCGCTGCCCTTCTGCATCGCTTCCCAGACGCGGCTCGACGAGGCCGGCATGTCGAAGTCCTTCACGCCCAGCGGCGCCAGCGCATCGAGCACGGCGTTGATGACCGCCGGCGGCGAGCCGATCGCGCCCGCCTCGCCGCAGCCCTTGGTGCCCAGCGGGTTGTGAGTGCAGGGCGTGCAGACGGTGTCGAGCTTGAACTGCGGGAACTCGGCGGCGCGCGGCATGGCGTAGTCCATGAAGCTGCCGGTGAGCAGCTGGCCGGTCTCGTTGTCGTAGACGCAGTTCTCGAGCAGCGCCTGGCCGATGCCCTGCACCAGCCCGCCGTGCACCTGGCCCTCGACGATCATCGGATTGATGATGGTGCCGAAGTCGTCGACCGCGGTGAAACGGTCCACGCGCACCTCGCCGGTCTGCTTGTCGATCTCGACCTCGCAGATGTAGGTGCCGCCCGGGAAGGTGAAGTTGGTCGGGTCGTAGAAGGCGGTTTCGTTCAGGCCCGGCTCGAGCTTGTCGAGCGGATAGTTGTGCGGCACGTAGGCCGTCAGCGCCACCTGGCCGAACGGGATCTTCTTGTCGGTGCCCTTGACCGTGAACTCGCCGTTGGCGAACTCGATGTCGGCGTCGCTCGCCTCCATCAGGTGCGCCGCGATCTTCTTGGCCTTGGCCTCGATCTTGTCGAGCGCCTTCATGATGGCCGCGCCGCCGACCGAGATCGAGCGCGAGCCGTAGGTGCCCATGCCGAAGGGCACGCGGCCGGTGTCGCCGTGCACCACGTCGACCGCCTCGACCGCGATGCCCAGGCGCGCCGCCACCACCTGCGCGAAGGTGGTCTCGTGGCCCTGGCCATGGCTGTGCGAGCCGGTGAACACGGTCACGCTGCCGGTCGGATGGACGCGGATCTCGCCGCACTCGAACAGGCCCGCGCGCGCGCCGAGCGCGCCCGCGATGTTCGACGGCGCGATGCCGCAGGCCTCGATGTAGCTCGAGTAGCCGATGCCGCGCAGCTTGCCGGCCGCCTCGCTGGCCGACTTGCGCTGGCCGTAGCCCTCGACCTCGGCCAGCTTGCGCGCCTTGTCCATGCAGGCATGGAAATCGCCGGTGTCGTACTGCAGCGCCACCGGCGTCTGGTACGGGAAGGCGGTGATGAAGTTGCGCTGGCGGATCTCGTCCTGGCCCAGGTTCATCTCCCAGGCGCAGCGCGAGACCAGCCGCTCGAGCAGGTAGGTGGCCTCGGGCCGGCCGGCGCCGCGGTAGGCGTCGACCGGTGCCGTGTTGGTGAACCAGGCATCGACCTCGACGTAGATCTGCGGCGTGGTGTACTGGCCCGCGAGCAGGGTGGCGTAGAGGATGGTCGGCACCGCGGTCGAGAAGGTCGACAGGTAGGCGCCGAGGTTGGCGTCGGTGTGCACCCGCATCGCGAGGAACTTGCCGTCCTTGTCCATCGCCATCTCGGCATGGCTCACGTGGTCGCGGCCGTGCGCGTCCGACAGGAAGCATTCCGAGCGCTCGGCCGTCCACTTGATGTTGCGGTTGAGCTGCTTGGCGGCCCAGGTCAGGCACACGTCCTCGGCGTAGAGGAAGATCTTCGAGCCGAAGCCGCCGCCCACGTCGGGCGCGATCACGCGCACCTTGTGCTCGGGCAGGCCCAGCACGAAGGCCGTCATCAGCAGCCGCTCGACGTGCGGGTTCTGGTTCGAGACGTAGAGTGTGTAGTCGTCGGTGCCGCGGCTGTAGCTGCCGATGGCCACGCGCGGCTCGATCGGGTTGGGGATCAGCCGGTTGTTGACCAGGTCGAGCTGGGTGACATGCGCGGCGCCCGCGAAGGCGGCATCGACCGCCGCCTTGTCGCCCAGCGCCCACTTGTAGCACTGGTTGTCGGGTGCCTCGTCGTGGATCGTGACGCCGCCGGCCTTCTTCGCGGCGTCGGCCACGCCGACCAGCGCGGGCAGCACCTCGTACTCGACCACCACGGCCTCTGCGGCGTTCTTCGCCTGCTCGACCGTCTCGGCCACCACCATCGCGACGTGGTCGCCGACGTAGCGCACCTTGTTGATCGCGAGGATCGGGTGCATCGGCTCCTTCATCGGCGTGCCGTCGGGGTTGTTGATCAGCCAGCCGCAGGGCAGCCCGCCCATCTTGCCCTCGATGTCCTTGCCGCTGAAGATGCCGACCACGCCGGGCATGGTGAGCGCGTCGGCGATGTCGACCGAGACGACACGCGCATGCGCGTGCGGAGAACGGACGAACACCGCGTGCGACTGGTTGGCCAGCGTGATGTCGTCGGTGTAATTGCCCGCCCCGGTCAGGAACCGGTAGTCTTCCTTGCGCCGGAGCGCGTCGCCGATGTGCGGCAGATTCGCGAAGTCGGAGGCACCCATGTCGTGCTCCTCAGGCCGCGGCCGTGGCCTTGACCGGAACCGGGTTGCCCGAGGCCATGGCCTCGCCGCCCATCACCACGGCCTTGACGATGTTCTGGTAGCCGGTGCAGCGGCACAGGTTGCCGTCGAGCAGCTCGCGGATCTCGGATTCGCTCGACTTCGGGTGGTGGGTGCACAGGTCGATGGCGCTCATGACCATGCCCGGGGTGCAGAAGCCGCATTGCAGGCCGTGGCACTCCTTGAACGCGGCCTGCATCGGGTGCATGGTGCCGTCGGGCTGGGCCACGCCCTCGATGGTGGTGATTTCGGCGCCGGCCACCTGGGCCGCCAGGATGTTGCACGACTTGACGGCCCGGCCGTCGACGTGGACGGTGCAGGCGCCGCACTGGGCGGTGTCGCAGCCGACGTGGGTGCCGGTGAGGTGGAGGTGCTCGCGGATCGCGTGCACGAGGAGGGTGTTGGGTGGCGCGTCGACGGTGACCGAGCGGCCGTTGACCTTGAGGGCTACCTGCATGTGGCTGTCTCCGTGAAGGGTGATGGCTGACAGGCCCGAACCTCGCTGCCGCACGGCGGCATGGGCGGGCCCCGAGGGCATCTTGGATGCCGACCCCCTGCACTATCCTAGGCAAAACCCTCGGCGCTTGCGCCGGGGGCCTGAAATTCTCAAAATGAAACAACTTGCCGTTCGGCAGGTCCTAAAAACGGGCGTCCCACGCGCCCCCGCAAACAGATGCTCGCTTCCAACGCCCTGCCGACACCCGAGCGCTCGCTGGCCATCGCCCAGGCCCGACAGGCCCTGATCCATGGCGATGCCGCCGATCTCCGCGCCCCGCCCGGCAGCCGCATCGAACCCTGGATCGCCCGCTCCTGGCAGCGCTGCATCGAGGCCGGCCAGCAGCCGCAGCAGCGCGTGAGCTTCGAGCCGGTGGGCCGCAGCGCCCAGCGCGCGGTGGCGGAACGCAACCGCGCCCTGGTGTCGGCCGCGCGTCCGGTGATCGAACGCTTGTCGCGCGCCATCGCCGACACCCGCTATTTCGCCGTGCTGACCGATGCCGAGGGCATCGTGGTCGACGTGGGCCTGCTGCCCGACGGCACCGACGACGCCAGCCGCTACGCGCGCAACATCGCGCGCATCGGCGTCGACCTGTCGGAACGCGCCATCGGCACCAGCGCGATCGGCACCGCGCTGGCCGAGCAGGAATCGGTCTGGCTGCACGGCGGCGAGCATTTCTTCGACGACACCAGCGTCTACAGCTGCGCCGGCGCGCCGCTGTTCGGTCCCCAGGGCGACTGCATCGGCATGCTCGACCTGACCGGCGTACAGGTGGCCGAGCGGCCCGAGCTGCGCCACCTCGCGACCCTGTCGGCGCGCAGCATCGAGAACGCGCTGGTGCTGCGCGCGCCCTGCGAGATGCTGCTGCGCCTGGCCTGGCCCGGCTGCGCCACCAGCGAGGCGGCCGAGGGCCTGCTGTGCATCGACGGCGGCGGCAACGTCACCGGCGCCAATGCTGCGGCGCGGCAAATGCTGCACCAGCCGCTGGCGCGCAGCCAGGGCGGCCTGCATTGCAACGACCTGTTCGCGCTGCCGCTCGACATGCTGTTCGATGCCGCGCGGCGCGGCGACGCCGTGCTCGAGGTGCCGCTGTGGTCGGGCCTGCGGGTACAGGTGCGGCCCCAGCGCGGCGACGGCAGCCATGCCAGTGCCGCCGCGCCCGAAGCCCGCCCGCGGCTGCGCGACGTGGAAACCGCGCTGATCCGCAAGGCCGTGGCCGATGCCCGCGGCAACGTGGCCGAGGCGGCGCGCGCGCTGGGCATCAGCCGCGCCACCGTCTACCGCAAGCTCTGGCGCGGGCGCGGCACCGGCACCACGGACTGACTCAGGCGCCGACCGGCACCTTGTCGAGAAAGCCGGTCACCGAGCGCAGCTTGCCCGCGTCCAGCCGCACGAAGTCGGTGCCCTGGATCAGGTCCTCGGCGCCGCTCGGCCCGAGCGTCCACGAGAAGCGCACGTGGTCGCCGTGCGCGTCGGCCTTGCCCAGCAGGTTGAAGCGGAAGCCCGGGTAGCGCTGGTGCACGGCGCCGACCAACGCGCTGATCTGCGCATGGCCGCTGCCCTGCATGATCGGGTCGACGTACTGCGCGTCGGCCGACCAGCCGGCTTCGAGCAGCGCGGCGCGGCGCGCGGGATCGGTCTCGTTCCAGACGGCGATGTAGCCCTGGGCGATGGCGGCGGGGTCGTGTGCGGCGGTGTTCATGGCGACGATTCCTTCTGTGGATGCCCGCGACGTTGCGGGGTGAAGGAATGGTCGTTTCAGCGGCGCCTGGGGTCCATGACGTGGGAGGTCATGAAAGCCTTCAGATCGGGTCGAGCGGAAACACCGGCCGCCGCACCTTGCCGAACGGGAACAGGCCGTAGTCCGAACTGGTCACGCCGCGGCTGTCGCACTCCACCAGCGCGGCCGCGAGCGGCTCGAACACCGGCCGGCAGTACATGCGCGACTTCAGCAGCAGGAAGCGCTCGCGGCGCGGATCGAGCCCCGTGCATGCGAACACGCCGATGTCCCACGGCTCCTGCGTGCGCTCGGTGACCACGATGCGCGCGGCGCCGATGTCGAACAGCACGGTGCGGCCCATGCTGGCGCGCTGGCCGGTGTAGGTCGGGCCGGTGATGACGTACTCGCCGTCGCAGATGCCGCGCACCGTGCCCGTGAGCCGCACCGGCGCGCTCTCGCGGCCGATGCCGGCCAGCGAGACCTTGTTGCCCAGCGCGACCGTCGCACTCGCGCCCTCGCCCGCCGCGATCAGCTGAGCCACCGCCTCGGGATCGCACAGCGGCCCGACGCCGATGCCCTCGAGGCCCTGCGCCAGCGCCTCCTGCAGCACGTCCATGGTGTCGCAGCTGCCGCCCGACATGCAGTTGTCGCCATGGTCGAGCAGCAGCACCGGACGCTCGGTGCCTTCGGCCAACTGCTTCGCGCGCGCGACCGAGTCGGCCAGCGGCTCGCTGTCGTAGACGAAGGCCTCGCGCTCGTTCCACATCTGCGCCGCGATGCGGTCGGCCGTGGCCTGCGCGCGCTCGCCCGACTGCGCGTCGACCACGATCACGCTCATGCACGGCGCCTCGATGTCCGACAGCGAGAAGCCCGCGAGGATCGACACCGCGAGCGATTCGCCCGAGGCCTCGGCCGCGCGCGCGGCGTCGATGGCGCGCTGCATCGCGCCGGTGTAGGAGGCGCTGCGCAGCGTGTGGGCCATCAGCGGCAGCGAATGCCAGCGCATCGCGGGCCGCCCGCGCCCCGCCAGCAGGTCGAGCAGCAGCCGGCCCGCGTGTTCGCCGGTCTCGTACATGTCGACGTGCGGATAGGTCTTGAAGCCGACGATCACGTCGGCGTTCTCCACCATCGCGGGCGTGACGTTGGCATGCAGGTCGAGCGCCACGCCGATCGGCACGCCGGGCGCGGCGGCACGCAGCCGCAGCAGCAGGTCGCCTTCGCCGTCCGCGCTGTTGTGGGCCACCATCGCGCCATGCAGGTCGAGCAGGATCGCGTCGCAACCCGACGCAGCATCGACGATGCGTTGCGTGAGCTCGTCGTAGGCACGCGCATCGACCGGCCCGCTCGGATTGGCCGAGGCCGACACCGGCGTGACCAGCTCGGCGCCGGCCGCCTCGGCCAGGTCGATGAAGGCCGACATCGCGGTGCGCATGCCCTTGTTGTCGCGGTACGCCTGCGCGCCGAAGGTCGGGCCGTCGGGCCCGAAGGCCGCGAGCGGCGTGGGCACGGGCGAGAAGGTGTTGGTCTCGTGGTTGAGACGCGCGATCAGCACCTTCATGCGGCCACCCCGGCGCTGCGAAGCATCGCCTGCAGCAACACATTGCAGCCAGCCTCGAGATGATCGGGCTGCGCATCCTCGATCTCGTTGTGGCTGATGCCGTCGCGGCAGGGCACGAAGATCATCGCCGTGGGGCACACGCGCGCGAGGTACACCGCGTCGTGGCCGGCGCCGCTGATCACGTTCATCCAGCCCAGGCCCTGCGCCTCGGCCGCTTCGCGCACCGCGGACACCAGCGCCGGCGTGAAGGGCTGCGGCGGGAAATATACGACCTGCTCGAGCGTCGCCTCCACCTTCGACGTGCCCGCGATGCGCTGCACCGCCGCCTTGAGCGCCGCGTCCATCGCCGACAGCACCACGTCGTCGGCCGCGCGCAGGTCCACGCTGAGCTTCACCCGGCCCGGGATCACGTTGCGCGAGTTGGGATAGGCATCGATCCAGCCGACCGTGCCGCGCCCGTGCGGCGCATGGGCCAGCGCGATGCGATTGACCTCGGTCACCAGCTCGGCGGCCGCGAGCAGCGCGTCCTTGCGCAGCTCCATCGGCGTGGGACCGGCATGCGCCTCCATGCCCTGCAGCACCACGTCGTACCAGCGCTGGCCCAGCGCGCCCTCGACCACGCCGATGACGCGCTCGTGCGCCTCGAGCACCGGCCCCTGCTCGATGTGCGCCTCGAAGTAGGCGCCAACCGGCGACGAAGCCGCCGAAGCCGGCACGCTGCCCGCGTAGCCGATGGCCGCGAGCGCCTCGGCCACGCTCACGCCCTCGGTGTCGCGCTGCGCGAGCGCATGCTCGAGCGTGAAGGCATCGGCGAACACGCCCGAACCCATCATCACGGGCACGAAGCGCGAGCCCTCCTCGTTGGTCCACACGGCCACCTCGATCGGCGCCTCGGTCTGCACGCCGGCGTCGTTGAGGCAGCGGATCACCTCCAGCCCGGCCAGCACGCCGTAGTTGCCGTCGAACTTGCCGCCCGTGGGCTGGGTGTCGATGTGGCTGCCGGTGGTGACCGGCGGCAGCGTGGCGTTGCGGCCGGCGCGGCGCGCGAAGATGTTGCCGATGGCGTCGACGCGCACCTCGCAGCCCGCCTCGCGCACCCAGCGCACGAACAGGTCGCGGCCCTGGCGGTCGAGTTCGGTCAGCGCGATGCGGCAGACGCCGCCCTTCTCGGTGGCGCCCAGGCGCGCCAGTTCCATCAGCGAGCGCCAGAGGCGCTGGCCGTCGATACGCAGTTCGGTGTGTGATGTCATGGTTTTCTTTGAATCGATGAGTGCGCCTCAGGCGAGGCCCACGCCCAGGTAGCGGTCTTTCACGTCGTGGTCGGCCATGAAGGCGGCATTGCCGGCCTCGTGCACGATCCGGCCCTGCTCGACGATGTAGTGGCGGTCGGCGAGCTGCACGCAGACCTCGAGGTTCTGTTCCACCAGCAGGATCGCGACGCCCGCGGCCTTGATGGTCTGGAGCTGCGCGACGATCTCCTCCACGATCACCGGCGCCAGGCCCTCGACCGGCTCGTCGAGGATCAAGAGGCGCGGGTGATTCATCAGCGCACGGCCGATCGCCAGCATCTGCTGCTCACCGCCCGAGAGCTGGCCGCCGCCGTTGCGGCGCCGCTCCTTCAGGCGCGGAAAGATGCGGTAGATGTCGTCGAGCTGCCACGGCGACTCGCGCCGCTGGCCGAGCAGCAGGTTCTCCTCGACCGTCAGCAGCTTGAAGATGCCGCGGTGCTCGGGCACCAGGCAGACGCCGCGCGCGGCGATGCGGTGCGCGGGCTGGCCCGCGATGTCGGCCCCCTGGAAGCGCACGCGCCCGGCCGTGGGCGTGACCGCGCCCGCGATGCTCTTGAGCGTGGTCGACTTGCCCGCGCCGTTGCGGCCCAGCAGCGTCACCAGTTCGGCCTCGCCCACGCGCAGCGACACGCCCTGCAGCACGTGGCTCTTGCCGTAGTGCGCGTGCAGGCCCTCGACCTCGAGGATGGGGGCCGTGCTCATGCCTTGCCTCCCGTGATCATGTTGCCGAGGTAGGCGCTGCGCACGCGCGCATCGGCGCGGATGTCGCCCGGCAACCCCTCGGCCAGCACGCGGCCCAGCTGCATCACGGTCACGGTGTCGGAGATGTCCATCACGATGTTCATGTTGTGTTCGATCAGCACCACGGTGTGCCGGTCGCGCAGGCCGCGGATCAGCTGCTTCATGTCGTCGAGGTCGTCGATGCCCATGCCCGAGGTCGGTTCGTCGAGGAAGATCGCCTTCGGCCGCGCGGCCAGCGCCATGCCGACCTCGAGCCGCCGCTGCTGGCCGTGCGAGAGCTCGGCCGCCGGCACGTTGGCGAAGCGCTCGAGGCCCACGCGCTGCAGCACCTCGTCCACGATCGCCTTGCAGGCCATCTCGCCGACCGGCGCGCGCCAGCAGTTCATGGCCTGGCGCGGCGCGATGCCCTGCGCCGCCACGCGCAGGTTCTCGCGCACCGCGAGGCTGCCGAACAGGCTCGTGACCTGGAACGAGCGCGCCATGCCGCGCTGCACGCGGCGGTGGTCGGGCTCGCGCGTCACGTCGTAGCCGTCGAACAGGATGCGCCCGCCGGTGGTGGTTCCGGTGCCCGTGAGCATGTGGAACAGCGTGGTCTTGCCCGCGCCGTTCGGGCCGATCACCGAGTGCACGGTGTTGCGGCGGATCTGGAGGTCGACGCCGCCGAGCGCGGCGAACTTGCCGTAGTGCTTGGTGACGCCGACGGCTTCGATGAGGATGTCGCTCATGCTTTCTCTCCCTGCGCGGCGGTGGCGTCTGCGCCTTGCGCGCCCTTCCTGAAGATGCGTCGCCAGGCGCTCTCGCCCAGCCCCCAGAGGCCGCGCTGCATGCCGATGCTCACGCCGATCAGCAGCAGCCCCAACAGCAGCAGCCAGCGCGGCCACAGCGTGGAGAGCCAGTCGGCCAGCAGCACGTAGAAGGCCGAACCCAGCACCGAGGCGAACAGGTTGCCGGTGCCGCCGATCACGGTGATGACCAGGATCATCTCGCTCGTGTGGTACTCGGCGTTCGACAGCGGTGCGATGCCGGTCATCATGGCGTGCAGCCCGCCCGCGAGGCCGGTGACGGCGCCCGAGATCACGAAGGCCAGCAGCTTGAAGCGCCGCAGGTCGTAGCCCACCGCGGCGGCGCGGTCGCCGTTGTCGCGGATCGCCAGCAGCGTGCGGCCGAACACCGAGTCGGTCACGCGCAGCAGCAGGCCGAAGGCGATCAGGAACATCACGGCCACGAAGGCGTAGTACTTCCACGGCGTGTCCATGAAGGCCGGGCGCGGCACGTCGAGCAGGCCGTTGTCGCCGCCGGTCAGGCCCGAGGCCGTGTAGGCCACGAAATAGAACATCTGCGCGAAGGCCAGCGTGAGCATCACGAAGTAGGTGCCGCGCTGGCGGATCGCGACCCAGCCGACCAGCGCCGCGCCGAGCGCGCCCATGCCGATGGCCGCGAGCAGCGCCAGCGGCATCGGCAGCGAAAGCCGCGTGAGCAGGATCGCGATGGTGTAGCTGCCCAGGCCGAAGAAGATGCCCTGGCCGAAGGACAGCAGGCCCGTGTAGCCCAAGAGCAGGTTGCAGCCGAGCGCGGCGAGCGCGTAGATCAGCACCTCGCTCGCGAGCGAGCCCGAGCGCATGAACAACGGCAGCGCCAGCGTGACGGCCAGTGCCAGCAGGAAAGTGATTTTTCTGGGCATGGCGTTCATCCTCTGCGGCCGAGCAGGCCATGCGGGCGCAGCAGCAGCACGGCCGCCATCGCGATGTAGATCATCAGGCTCGCACCGGGCGGCCACAGGGTGCTCATCAGGCTCTGCACGATGCCGATCAGCAGGCCGCCGACCAGCGCGCCGCCGAAGCTGCCGAGCCCGCCGATCACCACCACCACGAAGGCCACGCCGAGCGCCTCCACGCCCATGAAGGGCTCGGCGCCGCGGATCGGCGCGGCCAGCACGCCGGCCAGCGCCGCCGTGGCCGCGCCGAGCGCGAACACCAGGCTGAAGACGCGGAACACGTTGATGCCGAGCAGCGAGACCATCTCGGTCGACTCGCTGCCCGCGCGCACCGCGCTGCCCAGGCGCGTGCCCTCGAGCACCCACCACAGCAGCACCGCGAGCACGGCGGTGAAGCCGATCACGAACAGCCGGTACTTCGGATAGATGAAGCTGCCCCACATCACCACGCCCTGCAGCAGGTCGGGCGTGGGCACGCTGTTGCCCAGCGGACCCCAGAACACGATCACGATCTCCTGCACCGCGAGCGCCAGGCCCACGGTGACGAGGATGTGGAATTCATGCGCCTTCGCGTACACGCGGCGCAGCAGCAGCTTCTCGGCCAGCCAGCCGAGCGCGCCGACGGCCAGCGGCACCAGCACCAGCGCGGCCCAGAAGTTCAGGCCCCACTGCAGCGCCTGGAAGCACAGGTAGGCGCCCAGCAGGTAGAAGGCGCCGTGCGCGAAGTTCACGAAGCGCAGCAGGCCGAACACGATCGACAGGCCGACGGCCAGCAGGAAATACAGCATGCCGATGCCGATGCCGTTGATGGTCTGGAGCAGGTAGACGGACATGGGGGTTCCGGTTTTCAGGATCCGTTCGATCCCGCACGACAACCGTGCAGGTTGCATTCCCCACCACCGTTCGGGCTGAGCCTGTCGAAGCCTGGCGCAGGCGCGAACAGCCCTTCGACAAGCTCAGGGCGAACGGTGGAGAAGGTGTGCGAACGGAAGCGGCGTCAGGCCAGCTTGCAGCCCGTCTTGTCGACGGGCAGGAAGGACTTGCCCGAACTCACCACGTCGACATAGTCCGCCGCGTCCTTCATCTTCGACTTGGCCTTGCCCTTGAGCAGGTAGTAGTCCTTCACCACCTGGTGGTCGGCCTTGCGGATCTCCTCGCCGCCGGTGAGCCCGTCGAACTTCATGCCCTCGAGCGCGGCGATCACGGCCTTCTGGTCGACCGTGCCGGCCTTCACGATGCCGTCGATCAGGATCTTGGTGCAGACGTACGAGCCGGCGAGGCTGTAGTTGGGCACGATCTTGAGCTTGTCGGCGGTGCGCTTGACCAGCTCCTTGTTGAGCGGCGCATCCACCGTGTGCCAGTACTGCGCGCCGAAGTACACGCCGTCGCAGAGGTCGGCGCCGAGCTCGTCGAACTGCTCGAGCCCCGAGGCCCAGGCCATCAGGATCGTCATGTTCTTGTGCATGCCGAAGCTCACCGCCTGGCGCAGCGCGGCCGAGGACTGCGCGCCGAAGTTCAGCAGCAGCAGCACGTCGGGCTTGGCCGCCATCGCGTTGGTGAGGTAGCCGCTGAACTCCTTCTCGTTGAGCGAGTGGTAGCTGTTGCCCACGTGCTCGATGCCCTTCTCCTGGAAGATGGTCTTGGCCGCGCTCAAGAGGCCGTCGCCGAACACGTACTGCGGCGTGATCGTGTACCAGCGCTTGGCCTTGGGCATCTGCGCGACCAGTGGGCGCACCGTCTGCTCGATGGCACCGAAGGTGGGCACCGACCAGCGGAAGGTGGCGGGGTTGCAGTCCTTGCCGGTGATCTCGTCGGCGCCCGCGGTGGTGATGAACAGGCCGCCGGCCTTCTCGGCCTCCTTGCCCATGGCCAGCGCTTCCGACGACAGGATGCCGCCCGCGAAGAACTTCGTGCCCTGCTGCTGCGAGGCTTCCTGCACCTTGCGCACCGCGGTCGCGGGCTTGCCCTCGGTGTCGAGCACCGTGTAGGCCAGCGGGCGCTTGAGCACGCTGCCGTACTGCTCGATCGCCAGCTTCATGCCGAGGTCGGCGAACTTGCCGTTGGCCGCGAAGGCGCCCGACATCGGCACCGGGCAGCCGAAGCGGATCGCCTCGGCCGATTGCGCGAAGGCCGAACGGCCGGCCAGCAGGGAAGCGGGAGCGGCCGACAGGGCGGCCAGTTGAAGAAGGTGTCTGCGTTGCAAGAGGAACTCCGTCGTGGTGAGGGTGGGGAGAGATGGGCGTCCGCGGTCGCGGCGAATTTAAGCGGATAAATAGGATTAATATGCTGGTAAAAACCCGTTAGCAATCCCCGTGCCCAAAAACCACCCACTTCGCGGGCCCCTCGCCCCGCCCGCGTGCACCACGCCGATGCGCCCAGGACCGCTGGGTAAGATCGCCCGCTGTTGCGCATTCCGCGCATCTCCCGAGGGACATCGAGCGTGGGCATGACAGTGGGGCAACACCGCCCGAAGCGACAAAAGCTCTCGGACGTCATCGTCGAGGACGTGAAGCGCTGGATCGTGGCCGAGCGCAAGCAGCCGGGCGACCGGCTGCCGAACGAGAAGGAACTGATCGAGCTGTTCGGCTATTCGAAGAGCACGGTGCGCGAGGCGCTCAAGGCGCTCGAGGTCAGCGGCCTGATCTCGATCCGCACCGGGCCCGGCGGCGGCGCCTACCTGCAGCAGGTGTCGGTCGAGCATGCGTCGGAGCCGCTGCGCAACTTCCTGCACTTCCACCACCTCGACGGCCACCACATCTACCAGCTGCGCAAGGCGCTCGAGCCCGAGCTCGCGGTCAGCGTGGTGGGCCGGCTCACGCCCGAACTGCTCGAGCGGCTCGAGGAGAACGTGCGCCTGTGCACCAAGGAGCCCACCTCCGAGGACGAGCTGCGCATCCAGCGCGAAGCCGAGCTGGCCTTCCACACCATCCTGGCCGAGGCCTGCCCCAACCCGGTGCTGTCCTTCATGTGCCGCTTCCTCAACGACCTGCTGCGCGACCTCGTGGTCTACAAGAAGGCGCTCGACCATCACCACTTCGGCGAGGCCAACGTCGACTACCACACGCAGCTGCTGGCGGCCTACCGCAAGGAGGACGCCGAGACCGTGCGCCGGCTGATGAGCGAGCACATGGTCGACGCCGAGCAGCACATGCACGAGATGGAGGCGCACATCGGCGCCAAGCATCTGCTGGTGCCCAACGCACAGCGCTGAGCGCGTCTCCTACTTGCCGCGGTGCGCCGCCGTGAGGCAGGCCTGGAACGCCAGCACCGCGCGCGAAGGCTTCGGCGAACGCCGCAGCAGGCTCACGAAGCGGCATTCGTAATGGAAGCGCTCGGGCAGCACCGGGCGCATCAGCCCGCGCTGCTCGAACACCTGCGCATAGTGGTCGGGCAGGAAGCCCAGGAAGCGCCCCGACAGGATGAGCGTGGCGATCGCCTCCTGGTCGAAGCCCGTGGCCTTGCGCGAGAGCTGCGCGCGGTGGCTCAGCTCCATGTTCGGCGAGTGGTAGCCCAGGCCCGCGAAATGATGCTCGCGCAGCTTCGGCCAGGTGAGCTTCGCATGGCTGGCCTCGAACAGCGGATGGCCGCGGCCGCAATACAGCAGCATGGTCTCGCCGAACAGCTCCTCATAGACCAGGCTCTTCGAGCTGCGGTGCGCCGGGATGATGCCGATCTGGAAATGACCCTCGAGCACGCCCTGCTCGATCGCGTTGATCGACCCCACGTGCACCGCCAGGCTGACCTCGGGCGCCACTTCGGCAAAACGCGCGATCGCCTCGCCGATGCGCGCCTGCGGATTGGTCGCGGTCTTGTCGAACAGCGCCACCTCGAGCTGGCCTCCCATGCGGTTGTGGATGTCGTCGATGCTGCCGCGGAAGGCATCGACCGAGGCCAGCAGCCGCAGCGTCTCGTCGTAGACGCGCTGGCCCTCGGCCGTGAGGGCGAAGCCGGCCCGGCCGCGCCGGCACAGCACCAGGCCGAGCCGGGTCTCGAGGTCCTTCACATGGCGGCTCACGGTCGAGGTGCCGATGTTGAGCTCGAGCTCGGCCGCCGCCATGCCGCCGCAGTCGACCACGCTCTTGAACACCTTGAGCAGGCGCAGGTCCATGTCGCTGAGCTGGCCCAGCACGGCACGGCTGCGGGCCGTGGAAGCGCCTTCTTTTACTTGCATGGATCGTCAAGTGAACATTGATATTGCGCCATTCTCCACACTGAATGGCTTGCCAACAATCGGCGCGTCACCTTTCCCACCCAACCTGGACGCACCCATGACCCTCGCCACGCCCGATCTCGCCAACCCGGCCCCGCGCACCGATGCCGCCTGGCTCGAGGCGCACTGGATGCCCTACACCGCCAACCGCCAGTTCAAGGCCGACCCGCGCCTGATCGTCGAGGCCAAGGGCGCCTACTTCACCGACCACGAAGGCCGCAAGATCTTCGACGGCCTCTCGGGCCTGTGGTGCTCGGGCCTGGGCCACGGCCGCCCCGAGATCACCGAAGCGGTGAGCCGCCAGATCGCCAAGCTCGACTATTCGCCGGCCTTCCAGTTCGGCCATCCGCTGTCCTTCGAGCTCGCCAACCGGCTCAAGGAACTGACGCCCGCCGGTCTCGACTACGTCTTCTTCACCGGCTCGGGCTCCGAGGCCGCCGACACCTCGCTCAAGATGGCGCGCGCCTACTGGCGCGCCAAGGGCCAGGCGAGCAAGACCCGGCTGATCGGCCGCGAGAAGGGCTACCACGGCGTCAACTTCGGCGGCATCTCGGTCGGCGGCATCGGCGCCAACCGCAAGCTGTTCGGCCAGGGCGTCGAGGCCGACCACCTGCCCCACACCCAGCTCGCGGCCAATGCCTTCACGCGCGGCATGCCCGAAAACGGCGCCGAGCTGGCCGACCGCCTGCTCGACCTGATCGCGCTGCACGACGCCTCGAACATCGCGGCCGTCATCGTCGAGCCCTTCGCCGGTTCGGCCGGCGTGGTGATCCCGCCGCAGGGCTACCTCAAGCGCCTGCGCGACATCTGCACCGCGCACAACATCCTGCTGATCTTCGACGAGGTCATCACCGGCTTCGGCCGCTGCGGCACGCTCACCGGCGCCGATGCCTTCGGCGTGGTGCCCGACATCATGAATGCCGCCAAGCAGATCACCAACGGCGCGCAGCCGCTGGGCGCCGTGATCGCCAGCAAGGAGATCTACGACACCTTCATGGCCGCGGGCGGCCCCGACTACATGCTCGAGTTCCCGCACGGCTACACCTACTCGGCCCACCCGGTGGCCTGCGCCGCCGGCATCGCCGCGCTCGACGTGCTGCAGAAGGAAGACATGCCCGCGCGCGTGAAGGCGCTGGCCCCGCATTTCGAGAACGCCGTGCACAGCCTCAAGGGCAGCAAGCACGTCACCGACATCCGCAACTTCGGCCTCGCGGCCGGCCTCACCATCGCCGCGCTGCCCGGCGAACCGGCGCGCCGCCCCTACGAGATCGCGATGAACTGCTGGAAGAAGGGCTTCTACGTGCGCTACGGCGGCGACACCATCCAGCTCGCGCCGCCGTTCATTTCGGAGAAGGCGGAGATCGATCGCATGATCAATGCGCTGGGCGACGCGCTGGCCGAGACGGCCTGAACGACGGAACGCGGGTCAGGCCTTGTCGGCCTTGCCCGCTGCGTTGGCGAGCTTGCTGAGCATGCGATCCACCAGCCACGGCTGGCGGTTCTCGTCCTCGGCCCGCTCCTTGCGGCGGATCGCATTGCGCACCACGATCGATCCCACGTAGCGCACCGGCTCGGGCGGGAAGTAGCCCAGCGGCCCCTTCGTGATCGGGCTGCGCGTCCAGGCGTTGTCCTGGTCGAGCACCAGCGACGACAGGATCTGCCCGCCCATGTAGGTCGGCCCGACGCCGTTGCCCGAGTAGCCGAAGCCGTAGTAGATGTGCGGCGCGCCATCGAGCCGGCCGAAGAACGGGAAGCCCGTGACCGAGCGGTCGGACGGGCCGTTCCAGCTCGCGGTGATCGGCGTTTCGCTCAGGGCCGGGAAGAAGGAACGCAGCGCCTGCGTGAGCTCGGCCTCGTAGGGCGAGCGCTCGTCGAACACCTTGGCCATGCGCCCGCCCCAGGCGAAGGTGTTGCCGCCCTTGCCCAGCATGAGGCGGCCATCGGCGGTGCTGCGGTAGTAATAGACGAAGGTGCGCGAATCGAGCACCGACACACCATCGACCAGGCCGCTGCGCGCGAGCAACTCGGGGCAGCGCTCGGTGATCACCATATCGCTCGACACGATCGCGATGGTGCGCTCGAACTGCGCGAAGCGGCTGGCCATCCAGGCATTCATCGCGAGCACCAGCTTGTTCGCGCGCACGCTGCCGGCCGGCGTGCGCACCACGACCGGATGGCCGGTGGAGAAATCGAGCATCGGCGTGCGTTCGTGGATGCGGATGCCCATCGCCAGCGCCACGCGCCGCAGCCCGCGCACCAGCTTGCCCGGATGCACGGTGGCCGCGATCGGCGAGTACACGCCCGCGAGGTTGCGCGCCGAGCCCGAGCGCCGCGCCACTTCCTCGGGCGGCAAGGTGCGATAGGAATGGATGCCGCGCGCCTCGAGCGCCCGCATCATCGGATCGAGCGTGCCGACCTGGGCCGGCGAGGTGGCGGTGTAGAGCGTGCCGTCCTGGCGCAGTTCGGCGTCGATGCCGTGGGCGGCGCAGAAGTCGGCGATGTGCTGCACCGCCGCTTCCGAGGCCTTGACCAGGCGCACCGCCTCGTCCTCGCCGAACAGCCGGCGCAGGGTCAGGAACTTGGCCGACCAGGTGAGCAGGCAGCCGCCGTTGCGGCCGCTCGCACCGGCACCGCAGAGGTCGCTCTCGAGGATGACGATGTCGAGCGCGGGCGCCTGCTGCTTGGCCTGGATCGCGGTCCACAGGCCGGTGAAGCCGCCGCCGACGATGCAGAGGTCGGCCTCGCATTCGCCCTGCAGCGCGGGCGCGAGGTCGCCGTCGTGGAACAGGGCCTGTTCGATCCAGAAGGGGCGCATGGCGGCTCCGTGAAGGGGTCAGGGCTTGCGCCGCATCTCGTAGGAAAACTCGGACTCGCGCTCGACGAGGAAGCCGAAGCGCGCATAGAGCGCGCGGGCCGGATTCGCCTTGAGCACGCTGAGCGTGAGGTTCACGCCCGCGCGCTCGGCCTCGGCGACGACCTCGGCCAGCAGCCCGGTGCCGATGCCGCCGCCCTGATAGCGCGACGTGAGCTGGATCTGGATCAGCACCCATTCGTGCGGATCGCGCGACACCTTGAGCAGGCCGACCGGCTCGCCCTCGTGCAGCAGCACCTCGGCGCATTCGAAGCGGTGCATCAGCCGCGCCATGTGGTGCGCGTCGCTGACCTCGGCGCCCGAAGCCACCACGTGGCCGTTCATCGTGCGCTGCCGCAGCGCGAGCAGGAAAGGCACGTCTTCCTGCGTGGCCGGCCGGCGCGCCAGCACGACCAGTGGCGCGGCGCTCATGCGGCGATGGCAGTGGGCTTCAACGCGGCCTCCAGGTGCCGCACGTAATGCGCGAGGTCCGGCGTCTTCGCGTCGGCGCACTTGGCCGTGTCGTCCCAGCGCCGCAGCCGCACCGCGTCCTTCGCGTAAGGCAGCGCCTCGAAGGCACTGGCCTGCGCCGAATCGAACACGCCGCCCTGCAGCTGCAGGCTGCGCTGCGAATCGGGCGACAGCGCCTCGAGGTAGCCGGGCTCGCGCGCGCACAGGAAGCGCTTGGCATCGACGTGCAGCCGGATCGGCTCCAGCGTGGCCGGGCCGAACAGCGCGCGCAGGAACGGCAGGCAGCGGTACTGGTGCAGGTCGTCGAGCCCCTGCTGCGTCGGCGTGCCGCCGAAGTCGTGCAGCAGGTGGCCCAGGTCGTGCAGCAGCGAGGCGGCGATCAGCGCGCTGTCCGCCCCCTCCTGCTCGGCCAGGTGCGCGGATTGCAGCGCATGCTCGAGCTGGGTGACGGGCTCGCCGTCGTACTGGGCATGGCCCTTGGTTTCGAACAGGCCGACGATGTCGGGAAGGCTCAGGCTCATGGTTACCAGGGCAGCGAGTAGGTCTTGGTGTTGGTGAAGCTCTTCATCGCCTCGAGCACGCCTTCCTTGTAGCCCAGGCCGGAGTCCTTGATGCCGCCGAAGGGCGTGAGTTCGAGCCGGTAGCCCGGCACCTCGCGCACGTTGACGCTGCCGACGTTGAGCTCGCGGATGAAGCGCGTGATGTGGTCGAGCCGGTTGGTGCAGATCGACGACGACAGGCCGTAGGCCGTGCCGTTCGAGATGCGGATCGCCTCGTCGATGGTCTTGAAGCGGATCACCGGCGACACGGGTCCGAAGGTCTCGTGCTTGGCCACCGTCATCCCGGGGTCGACGCGGTCGAGCACCGTCGGCGAATACAGCGCGCCGCGGCGCTCGTTGCCGTACAACAGCTTCGCGCCGGCCGCGATGGCCTCGTCGACCACGCCCTCGAACTGCTTCGCGGCGGCCTCGTCGATCACCGTGCCCATGTCGGTGTCGGGATCCATCGGGTCGCCGTACTTCAATGCGCGGGTCTTGGCCACCAGCAGCTCGACGAACTGGTCGGCCACCGATTCGTGCACCAGCATGCGCTTGATCGCGGTGCAGCGCTGGCCCGAGTTCTTGTACGAGCCGCTGGCCGCGAGCGTGGCCGCCTCCTCGATGTCGGCATCGTCCATCACGATGATCGGGTCGTTGCCGCCGAGCTCGAGGATCTGGCGCTTGTAGACCGCCTTGGCCGCGATGTACTTGCCGATCGGCACGCCGCCGGTGAAGGTGACGAGGTCGACGTCGGCATTGGTCAGCAGCTCGTCGGCGATCTCGCGCGGGTCGCCCGTGAGCACCGACAGCATCGGCGGCGGCAGGCCTGCCTCGTAGAGGATGTCGGCCAGCAGGAAGGCCGCCAGCGGCGTCTTCTCGCTGGGCTTGAGCACGATGCGGTTGTTGGTGGCGATGGCCGGCGCCACCTTGTGGATCACTTGGTTGAGCGGATGGTTGAACGGCGTGATGGCCGTGATCGCGCCCTGCAGCGGCTCGCGCAGCGTGTAGACCTTGCGGCTCTTGCCGTGGTGCGTGAGGTCGCAGGAGAACACCTGGCTGTCGTCGACCAGCGCCTGGTTGGCCGCGAACAGCAGCACGTCGGAGGCGCGGCCCACCTCGTAGAGCGAGTCCTTGCGCGACAGGCCCGATTCGAGCGTGATGGTGCGCGAGATCTCGTCGAGGCGCGAGGCGATGATCTCGCCCGCGCGCATCAGGATCTTGTAGCGCTCGTAGCGCGTGAGCGTGGGCTTGTAGTCGCGCGCGATGCGCAGCGCGTTGCGCACGTCGTCGAGCGTGGCCTTGGGCACGGTGGCGATCACCTCGCCGGTGTAGGGATAGGTGACCTCGATCGTGCGGTCGCGGTAGACGCGCTCGCCGGCGATGCGCAGGGCTTCGCGGTGGATGGTGCCTGGCTTCAGCGTGGCTTGGCTCATGGGTGCTCCGGCGGTCGGTTACTGGGCGTGGTTCAGCGCGATGTCGAGCGCATCGAAGTTGCGCAGCCGGCGGCCGGCGGCGATGCCCGCCACCGGGCGGTTGCAGATCAGCGGCACGCGCTGCTCCGACACGCCGCCGTGCGAGCGCAGCGGCACCTCGAGCGCCGACAGGTCGTGGCGGCTGGCCGCGGTGCCGATCACGGTGTTCTTCTCGCTCACGACCACGATGTCGCCGATGCGGTCGGGCGGCAGCTCGAAGCGCTGCGCCGCTTCCTTGCGCGACAGCACCGATTCCATGCCCGGCACCTGCCGGATGCGCTCGATCCAGCCCGGCACGCTGGCCTCGTCGGGCGCGTAGACGGTGGCGAAGGAGCCGAGCGCGCCGTGGTGCACCACGTAGGGATCGGTGATCGGCAGGATCACGCGCGCGGTGCCGGTGCCGTACCAACCGTCGAGCACGTCCTGCAGGTAGATGACGTTGGGCGAGCCGTCGGCGCCGTGCTTGTCGTTCATGCCGTGGTCGGCGGTCAGGACGATGGTGGCGCCGAGCGCATCGAGCTGCGCGAGGTAGCGGTCCATCATCGCGTAGAAGGCATTGGCCTGTTCGCTGCCGGGCGCGGCCTTGTGCTGCACGTAGTCGGTGGTCGACAGGTACATCAGGTCGGGGCGGCGCGACTCCATCAGCTTCACGCCGGCCGCGAACACGAACTCGGAGAGCTCGGCGCTGTAGACCGAGGGCACCGGCATGCCGACCATGCCGAGCACGTCGTCGATGCCGTTCTCCTCCATCGTCACCTGGTCCGACTTCTCGGACGAGAAGCAGATGCCCTTCATGCGGTGGCCCAGCAGCTTGCGCAGCTTGTCCTTGGCCGTGACCACGGCCAGCTTGGCGCCCGCGTCGGCGAAGGCGGCCAGCACGGTGCCGGCGCGCAGGTACTTGGGGTCGTTCATCATCACTTCCTGGCCCAGCTCGCGGTCGAAGAAGTAGTTGCCGCAGATGCCGTGCACCGCGGGCGGCGCGCCGGTCACGATCGACAGGTTGTTCGGGTTGGTGAAGGACGGCACGACGCAGTCGGCCAGCAGGTCGGCGCCCTCCTTTCGCATGCGCCCGATGTACGGCGCCACGCCCGCGGCGATGGCCGCGTCGAGGTAGTCCGGCTCGCAGCCGTCCACGCACACGACCACGATCGGGCGCGCCATCCAGCGGTAGCTCCTGGCATTGACTTCGAGGGTCTCCGGTGTCATTTCAGACTTCCTTTTGGGGTGGGTTGTTCGTGGTGGCGGCTTCGGCACCGGCGCGGCCGAAGGCCTTGTGCATGCGGGCGCGGCTGCCCGCGACGTGCTGGCGCAGCGCGCGGCCCGCGATGTCGGGGTCGCCGCTGGCGATGGCCTCGACGATGTCGCGGTGCTCGTCGGCCGAGACCCGCAGGCCGCCCCCGCTGTCGAGGGCGCGCATGCGGAACAGGTGCAGCTCCTTCACGAGGCGCTTGTAGGTCTCGGTCAGCTTCTTGCTGCCCGCGGTGTCGAGCAGGATCTCGTGGAACTGCAGATTGAGCTGCGCGTACTGCTCCACGTCCTGCGCCTGGGCCGCCGAGCGCATGGCATCGAGCATGGCGCGCAGCCGCTCGACGGCATCGGGCTTGATCGCCAACGCCACGCGGCGGCCGATGATTTCCTCCAGCGCCTCGCGCAGTTCGTAGATCTCGTCGGCCTCCTCGAACGCGATCTCGCGCACGAAGACGCCGCGGTTCTTCTCGTTGCGCACCAGGCCCGCCTCCTCCAGCGCACGCAGCGCTTCGCGGATCGGGCCGCGGCTGGTGTTGAAGCGCTGCGAGAGCTCGCTCTCGTTGATGCGGCTGCCCACCGGGAGCTCGCCCGTCATGATCAATCGCTCGATCTCCTCCTGCATCAGCATCGGCAGCGAGCTGGACTGGAGGAACGCGAGGGCGGAGGAGGGATTGCTGGTGACCATGGAACGCATTCTCCGGCCTCGGATTGAAAACTGTCAACAATTTTTTATTGACAGTCTTAAGTCTGCAATCTACATTGCCTCCACCGGATCCCGGCCGTCAGGCCCCGGACGCCCGCCACTCACCCTTCCGTGACAGCAAGCCCTCTCAGGAGAAACAGATGACGATGAAACCAAGCTCGCGCCGTCTCGCGGCCGTCCTGTGCGCCGCGGCGCTCGGCCTCGCGGCCAGCGGCGCCGCCTGGGCGCAGAAGACCTCGCTCCTGGTCTACACCGCGCTCGAGACCGATGCCATGAAGCTCTACAAGGACGCCTTCGAGAAGGCCAATCCCGACATCGAGGTGAAGTGGGTGCGCGACTCCACCGGCATCGTCACCGCCAAGCTGCTGGCCGAGAAAGCCAATCCGCAGGCCGACGTGGTGGCCGGCCTGGCCGCCAGCAGCCTCGCGCTGCTGCAGCAGGAAGGCATGCTGCTGCCCTACGAGCCCAAGGGCTTCAAGGAACTGAACCCGGCCTACTCCGATGCCGCGCGCCCGCCGGCCTGGGTCGGCATGGACGTCTGGGCCGCCACCATCTGCTTCAACCGGGTCGAGGCCCAGAAGCTCGGCCTGCCCAAGCCCGAGAGCTGGAAGGACCTGGCCAAGCCGGTCTACAAGGGCGCCATCTCGATGCCGCACCCGGCCTCCAGCGGCACCGGCTACCTCGACGTGTCCTCGTGGCTGCAGATGTGGGGCGATGCCGAGGGCTGGAAGTACATGGACGCGCTGCACCAGAACATCGCGCAGTACGTGCACTCGGGCTCCAAGCCCTGCAAGCAGGCCGGCGCGGGCGAGTTCCCGATCGGCATCTCGTTCGAGTTCCGCGCCCACCAGGTCAAGAAGTCGGGCGCGCCGGTCGACCTGATCTTCCCGAAGGAAGGCCTGGGCTGGGACATCGAGGCCACCAGCCTCATGAAGACCAGCACCAAGCTCGAGCAGGCCAGGCGCTTCGCCGACTGGATGGCGAGCAAGGAGGCCAACCAGATCAGCGCGCGCTGGTGGGCCGTGGTGGCCTACCCCGGCGTGGTCTCGAAGCTCGAGGGCATTCCCGACAACTACGAGAAGCTGCTCGCGAAGAACGACCTGAACTGGGCCGCCAAGAACCGCGAACGCATCCTGGCCGAGTGGAGCAAGCGCTACGAGGGCAAGGCCGAAGCTAAATAGGCTCGCCCCCAGGCTGCGCGCACTTCGTGTCGCTTCGCCAACCCCCTACCGGGGGCGACACCGGCGGCCCGGCGGAGCCGGTTCCGCGGTGTCCCGCGAAAAAGTCCGATCGGCCGCTGTCTTTCTGTCCTTCTTCAACCCGCGGAGGCGCGTCCCGCGCGTCCGCCAACGACGAGTGCGAACAATGGATATGACCGACACCCCGTTCATGGCCGGCCGGCGGCCCGCGAGCGGCGCCGCGGCGCTCGAGGTCATCGGGGTCCGCAAGGACTTCGAGACCTTCAGCGCGCTGCGCGACGTGCACCTGCGCGTCAACCCCGGCGAGATGCTGTGCTTCCTCGGCCCCTCGGGCTGCGGCAAGACCACGCTGCTGCGCATCATCGCGGGGCTGGAGACCCAGACCTCGGGCCAGATCCTGCAGAACGGCAAGGACGTCTCGTGGCTGCCGCCCGACCGGCGCGACTACGGCATCGTGTTCCAGTCCTACGCCCTGTTCCCCAACCTCACGATCGCCGAGAACATCGGCTACGGGCTGGTCAACGGCCGCGCCCGGCGCGCCGAGGTCAAGGCGCGCGTCGACGAGCTGCTCAAGCTGGTCGGCCTGCCGACCTCGGGCGCCAAGTACCCGAGCCAGCTCTCGGGCGGCCAGCAGCAGCGCGTGGCCCTGGCGCGCGCGCTCGCCACCCGGCCCGGCCTGCTGCTGCTCGACGAGCCGCTGTCGGCGCTCGACGCGCTCGAGCGCATCCGCCTGCGCGGCGAGATCCGCCGGCTGCAGAAGCAGGTCGGCATCACCACCATCATGGTCACGCACGACCAGGAAGAGGCGCTGTCGATGGCCGACCGCATCGTGGTCATGAACCACGGCGTGATCGAGCAGGTCGGCACGCCGATGGAGGTCTACGAGCAGCCGGCCACGCCCTTCGTGGCGGACTTCGTCGGCAAGGTCAACGTGCTGCGCTCGGTCGCGCTGGGCAACCACCGCTTCCAGGTCGGCGACATGGAGCTGCAGTGCGATGCCTGCGACGGCGCCTTCGAGCCCGGCGAGGCGGTCAACCTCTACCTGCGGCCCGAGGACCGCGCGGTCGAGCACCTGCGCGAGGACACGGCCAACCGGCTGCGCGCCATGGTCACCAAGGTCGAATTCCTCGGCGGCCTGTGCATCGCCGAGGTGACGGCCGACGCGCTGCACGGCCAGACGCTCGGGCTGCACTTCTCGCTCAACCAACTGCACGACCTCGGCATCCGCGAGGGCCACACGGTCGACATCGCGCTGCGCGCCAACCGCATCCGCGCCTTCTCCGCCGCGCGCGCGCCGCAACCATGAACACGCTGGCCCACCCGCTCGCCGCCAAGCCGGCCATCAGCACGCGGCCCGCCCTGCGCTGGAGCCGCGACGAGACCATCGCGCGCGCCGTGCTGTGCGTCGTGATGGCGATGCTGTTCGTGTTCCTGGTCGCGCCGCTGCTCACCATCCTCGCGCACGCGGTGCAGGACAAGGACGGCCGCTTCGTCGGCCTGGCCCACTTCATCACCTACTTCCAGACGCCGAGCCTGCTGCGCGCCGCCTGGAACTCGGTCTGGGTCGCGGCCGCGGTGGTCGCGATCTCGGTGCCCACGGCCTTCGTGTTCGCCTACGCGCTCACGCGCAGCCGCATGCCGGCGCCGCTCAAGGCCGTGTTCCGGCTCATCGCGCTGATCCCGCTGCTGGCGCCCTCGCTGCTGTCGGCGATCTCGTTCGTGCAATGGTTCGGCAACCAGGGCGCGCTCAAGTTCCTGCTGGGCGGCACGTCGATCTACGGCGCGCCCGGGATCATCCTGGCCGAGGTCTACAACACCTTCCCGCATGCGCTGATGATCCTGGTCACTGCCCTGTCGCTGGCCGATGGCCGGCTCTACGAGGCCGCCACCGCGTTGCGCACGCGGCCGTTGCGCCAGTTCATGACCATCACCCTGCCCTCGTGCAAGTACGGCCTGATCAGCGCGGCCACGGTGGTCTTCACCTACGTGGTCAGCGACTTCGGGGCGCCCAAGGTGATCGGCGGCAACTTCAACGTGCTGTCGGTCGACGTCTTCAAGCAGGTGGTCGGGCAGCACAACTTCTCGATCGGCGCGGTGGTCGGCATGCTGCTGCTGCTGCCGTCGATCGTCTCCTTCGTGATCGACTACGTGGTGCGGCGCAAGCTCAAGGCGCAGCTCACGGCGCGCTCGGTGCCCTACAGCCCGAAGCGCCGACGCGTGGCCGACACGCTGCTCACGCTGTTCTGCACCGTGGTCTGCGCCTTCCTGCTGGCCACCATCGGCATGGCGGTCTACACCTCGCTGATCGCGCTGTGGCCCTACGACCAGTCGTTCACGCTCAAGCACTACCACTTCGTACTGGTCGAGAGCGACATGGCCGCGGCCTACGGCAACAGCCTGCTGGTGGCCATGGCCACCGCGGTGGCCGGCTCGCTGATCGTGTTCACGGGCGCCTACCTGATCGAGAAGACGCGCGGCCTGGGCCTGATGCGCAAGGGCATGCACCTGATGGCCGTGCTGTCGATGGCGGTGCCGGGCCTGGTGCTGGGCCTGGGCTACGTGATGTTCTTCAACCATCCGGCCAACCCGCTGAACTTCCTCTACCAGACGATGGCGATCCTGATCGTGTCGATGGTGGTGCACTACTACACCTCGAGCCACCTCACGGCCGTCACCGCGCTCAAGCAGATCGACAACGAGTTCGAGGCCGTCTCGGCCTCGCTCAAGGTGCCGTTCTTCAAGACCTTCCTGCGCGTCACGGTGCCGGTGTGCCTGCCGGCCATCCTCGACATCGGGCGCTACTTCTTCGTGGTGTCGATGGCGAGCCTGTCGTGCGCCATCTTCCTCTACACGCCCGAGACCATCCTCGCCTCGGTCGCGATCATGCACATGGACGACGCCGGCGACATCGGCCCGGCCGCGGCGCTGGCCAGCCTGATCGTGGTCACCTCGACGCTGGTGTGCATCGCCTATGCGCTGCTCACGCGCGTGCTGCTCGCGCGCACGCAGGCCTGGCGCAACCTGGGCCGCGGCTGAGAGCCTGTTCCGCCTTCCTCATTCCCCTTCCCTGCCTGGAGACACCATGAGTCAAGCCCCGCATCCGATCCTGCTCACCCCCGGCCCCCTGACCACGTCCGAGCGCACGCGCCAGGCGATGCTGCGCGACTGGGGATCATGGGACGGCGACTTCAACCAGATCACCGCGCGCATCCGCCGCCAGGTGCTGGAGATCGTGCACGGCACGGGCACGCACGAATGCGTGCCGCTGCAGGGCAGCGGCACCTTCTCGGTCGAGGCCGCCATCGGCACCGTGGTGCCGCGCGACGGCCACGTGCTGGTGCCGAGCAACGGCGCCTACTGCCAGCGCCTCGCGAAGATCTGCAAGGTGCTGGGCCGCAAGCTGACCACCATCGACTACACGGAAGAAAAGCAGATCTCTCCCGCCGACGTGGACCGCGCGCTCGCGGCCGATCCCGGCATCACCCACGTCGCGGTGGTGCACTGCGAGACCGGCGCCGGCGTGCTCAACCCGCTGCACGAGATCGCGCTGGTGGTGGCCAGGCACGGGCGCGGCCTGATCGTCGATGCCATGAGCTCCTTCGGCGCGCTCGAGATCGACGCGCGCAAGACCCCGTTCGATGCCGTGGTCGCGGCTTCGGGCAAGTGCCTCGAGGGCGTGCCGGGCATGGGCTTCGTGATCGTCAGGCGCAGCAGGCTCGAACAATGCGAGGGCCACAGCCCCTCGCTGAGCCTGGACCTGTACGACCAGTGGGTCTACATGGAGAAGACCACGCAGTGGCGCTTCACGCCGCCCACCCACGTGGTGGCCGCGCTCGACACCGCGATCGCGCAGTACGTGGAGGAAGGCGGCCTGGCCGCGCGCGGCGGCCGCTATGCGCGCAACTGCAAGGCGCTGGTGAGCGGGCTGGCCGCGCTGGGCCTGCGCGCCTTCCTCGACCCCGCCATCCAGGCGCCGATCATCGTCACATTCCATGCGCCCGACGATCCGCGCTACGACTTCAAGACCTTCTACAACGAGGTCAAGAAGCGGGGCTACATCCTCTACCCCGGCAAGCTGACGCAGGTGGAGACCTTCCGCGTGGGCTGCATGGGGCACTTCGGCGACGCGGGCATCCCGGGCGCGGTCGCCGCCATCGCCGAGACGCTCGGGGCCATGGGCATCCGGCAGGCATCGGCGGCCGTCGCGGCCTGACCGGGCAGCGCATGGCACCGGCGCATTGCAGCGCCGGTCCTACAAAGCGAGGCACGGCGCGCTTCCCATAATCGTGCGCATGACGGTGCTGCGCAGCGACATCCCCGCCCGCCTCGACCGCCTGCCCTGGTCCCGCTGGCACTGGCGCGTGGTGATCGCCCTCGGCGTGGCCTGGGTGCTCGACGGCCTCGAGGTCACCCTGGTGGGCTCGATCGGCGCCGTGCTCGAACGGCCCGACACGCTCGGGCTCACGGCCGGCGAGATCGGCCTCTCGGGTTCGATCTACGTGGCCGGCGCCGTGCTCGGCGCGCTGCTGTTCGGCCGGCTCACCGACCGGCTCGGACGCAAGAAGCTGTTCCTGGTCACGCTGGTGGTCTACACGCTCGGCACGCTGGCCACGGCCTTCTCTCCCGACTTCGCCTTCTTCGCGCTGTGCCGCTTCGTCACCGGGCTGGGCATCGGCGGCGAGTACGCGGCGATCAACTCGGCCATCGACGAGCTGATCCCCGCGCGCGTGCGCGGCCGCGTCAACCTCGCGATCAACGGCAGCTTCTGGATCGGCGCCGCGCTCGGTGCCGGGCTGAGCCTGGTGCTGCTCGACACGCGCGTGATCGGCCCGGTGTGGGGCTGGCGCGCCGGCTTCGGCCTGGGCGCGGTGCTCGCGGTGGCGATACTGCTGGTGCGGCGCCATGTGCCCGAGAGCCCGCGCTGGCTGATCGCGCATGGCCGCGCCGACGAGGCCAAACGCATCGTCGACGAGATCGAGGCCGAGGTCTCGGCGCAGCACGGCCCGCTGCCCGCGCCGCGCAGTTACGTCGACTACACGGCCGCGCGCCGCGAGAGCCCGCCGATGCGGCAGGTGGCGCGCGTGCTGCTCCAGCACTACCGGCAGCGCAGCGTGGTCGCGCTCGCCTTGATGATCGCGCAGGCCTTCTTCTACAACGCGATCTTCTTCACCTATGCGCTGGTGCTGACGCGCTTCTACGCCGTGCCCGAGGCCAGCGTGGCGCTCTACATCTTCCCGTTCGCGCTCGGCAACGTGCTGGGGCCGCTGCTGCTGGGCCCGCTGTTCGACAGCGTGGGCCGGCGCCGCATGATCGCGCTGACCTATGTGCTCGCGGGCGTGGGGCTGGCCTTCACCGGCTGGGCCTTCATGCAGGGCTGGCTCGACGCGCGCAGCCAGGCGCTGTGCTGGTCGGCCGTGTTCTTCCTCGCCTCGGCCGCCGCGAGCTCGGCCTATCTCACGGTCAGCGAGGTGTTCCCGCTCGAGATGCGCGCGATGGCGATCGCGATCTTCTATGCCATCGGCATGGGCGCGGGCGGCTTCGCGGCACCGGTGCTGTTCGGCCTCTTGATCGAGACCGGCAGCCGCGGCGCGGTGATGGCCGGCTACTGCCTGGCCTCGGTGCTGGTGGTGGTGGCCGGGCTACTGGCCTTGCGCTACGCGGCCGACGCCGAACGCAAGCCGCTCGAGGAAGTGGCGCCGCCGCTGGCCTCCGAGCACGGCGGCGAGCGCTGAGGCGCGCCAAGCGCAGCGCCACACGGTTGCACTAGGAAGGTGCCACGCAAGGGCACGTGAATTGCTTGTGCCCGGCGGTCCGCAGCGCGAGATGCAGGACTCTCACGAACGTCGACACCCGTCTTCGATTCATTGGCTATCGCGATGCCGACATCGCCAGGGGCGAGTCGCGGCCAACGCGAATCACCTCAATCCTTAAGAAATCTTGGGAGAAAGCAAATGAAAAGAAGGCGTTCGATGCGCATGGCGACAGCCTGCGCGATGGTTCTCGTGCTCGCGCTCGCGAGCGGATGCGGTGGTGGCGACGACGGCGTCGCGCTGTCGCTCACGCCGCCGCCGTCCACCTCGACCGCGGACCCCGCGCCGACGATACCCGTGACCCCCGCACCCGATCCACAGGACCCCACGGCGATCGCGCGCTTCACGGCGACGGTGCCGTTCGGCGAGAAGGGAAGCCATGTCGCCTCCGAACAGATCGTCTACGGCTTCGGCACCACCGCGGTCGCCGACCCGCAGTACAAGGAAGTGATCTACACCGTGCCGCTGCAGGGCACGGTGCGCTATCCGGCCAGCGCCGCCAGCGCGCCGGGAACGTCGAAGGTGCAGCCGTCGGCCGGCGGCGGCTACCCGGTGGTGGTGTTCCTGCACGGCATGCACGATGCCTCCGACCTCAACAACGCCAAGGGCTACGACTACCTGCAGAAGGGCCTGGCCGAGAACGGCTACGTGGCCTTCTCCATCGACGCGGGCAAGATCAACGGGCTCAACAACCGCAATGCATCGGACGCCGGCGCGCTCGCGCGCGGCCAGTTGCTGATGACCACGCTGGACCTGCTGCGCGCCGGCAATGCGACGGGCGTGTTCAACGGCATCGCGCTGCCGGAGCTCAAGGGAAAGATGGACCTCGACCGCGTGGGCATCGTCGGCCATTCGCGCGGTGCCGAAGCGGTCGCGTATGCAGTGGAGCTGAACAAGCAGCGCGTGGGCATCAGCTACCAGGATGTGGAGACGGCGCGCCGCAGCCGCGAGGCCGTCGTGCAGGCCGAGGCCGAAAGGGACAAGGCCCAGAAGCGGGTCGACGCCGCCTCCACCGTCGTTTCCGATCTCACCGTGAAGCTGTTCATGGCCAAGGCCATGCTGCAGGCGGCGCAGAGCCAGTCGCCGCCCGCGCCGGCGTCCCTGATCGACTTCCTGACGCAGTCGATCCAGCAATTGCTGAGCGAAACGGCCCAGGCACAAGCCCGGCTCACCGCCGAGCAGGCCGCGCTGGAGGAAGTGAGCGCCAAGTACCGGGACGTGAACTCGTTCTCCCGGATGATCAACGCGGACAGCGAAAAATGGCTCGCGCAGCTCACATCGCCCGAAGCCCTGCGGCAGTCCGGCGTCGTGTTGCCCTCCGCCACCGAAGCACCGCACCGGATCCGCGCCGTCTTCTCGCTGGCACCCATCAATGCCAGGCAGCTCTCGCGCGTGACCCATGTGCCGTTCGCGACCCTGCTGCCCACCTGCGACGGCGATGTCTACACGCTCAACGGCGCGCAGATCTTCGACGACAGCCGCTACACGGCATCCGACGAGAGCGCTCCCAAGTACCAGATCGCGCTGCGCGGCGCCAACCACAATTTCTACAACGCCCACTGGTCCGAGACCGACGATGCCCAAGGAAGGGCCCCGCTCTACTGCAAGGCCGGAAAGATCGAGACGCTGCGCCTGAGCCCGACCGACCAGCGGCGCAATGGCGTGTTCCTGATGGAGTCCTTCCTGCGCTACTTCGTGGGCGACGAGTTCCAGTTCGCGCCCTACTGGAAGGGACAGGCGCCCGTGCCGTCCGCAGGCTGCCCGGTGGGTGAAGCCCGTTGCGACGAGCGCGTGGTGCTGACCATCCATCAGCCCGCGAGCCAGCGCCGATTGCTGCAGAACTTCCGCAGTGCCGATGCGAGCGCGAAGAACGCCAACGGCCTGGCGACCGTTTTCGAGAACTTCGGCAAGGCCGTGCAATGCCAGACCCTGCAGCTCAGCGGCCCGCCGCTGCGCAGCGCGGCATGCACCGATCCCGTGAGCCAGCGTCCGGTCGAGCGCCTGTTCACCGAAGGCGAGAAATACAACCCGTCCTCCTACGACGCCAAGACCCTGCTGATCTGGTCGATCACGGACCAGGCCCAATTGCAGTGGAAAACGGCCGGCCCCACGGTGGCCATCGACACCGGCGATCTTTCGACCCAGGGCTTCGACACGCTGAGCGTGCGCGTCGCCGTGCTGGCGCCGATCGGCCAGGAGGTCGAGATCGCGCTGACCGACACGCAGGGCCGCAAGGCGGCGCTCAGGGGCAGCGACTTCAGCGATGCGCTCTATGGCATCGCGCGCAAGCCCGACGGCGCGATCCCGCTGGTCGACGCGCCCGAGGACGCGCTCTATGCCGACACCGGCACCACGCGGCCGCTGCTGAACATGGTGGCGGTTCCGTTGAAGGCCTTCGCGGTGCACGGGGTGGACCTCGCGCACATCCGGCAGGTGACGCTGCGCTTCCCCAAGGCCTCGGGCAGCGTGGCCGTCACCGACGTCCAGCTGCAGCGGATGAACTGACGCCCGCTACAGCGCGCAGGTCCTGAACCCGAAGAACCCGTCGTCGCGCTGCGGCAGCGCGAAGCCGCGCCGGCGCGCCGAACGCAGGCGCGCGCGCGTGGCGAACGAAGCGCCGCGCAGCACGCGCGCATGGCCGAAGGCCGCGGCGGGATCGAACTCGCCGCCGCCGCTCCACGGATCGGCGCGGTAGCCGGGCCAGGGCTGCAGCGTGCCCGCGGTCCATTCGTGCACGTCGCCCCAGCGGAAGCCGCGGCGCGCCGCGGTGTGGGCCGCGATCTCCCACTCGACCTCGGTCGCGATGCGGCGACCGGCCCAGCGCGCCCAGGCATCGGCCTCCCACCAGCTCAGGTGCACCGCGCTGTGGTGGCCGGCGGCGCGCACGGTGGCGCCGAAGCGCTGCTGCAGCACCGAGCCGCCGGTGGCGCTGCGCGCCGCGCCGATCTGCTCCACGTGGCGCGGCCCGCGCCGGCCCTCGGCCTGCGCGGCCAGCCAGCGCCAGCCCTCGCCGTGCCACAGCTCCTCGCGGTCGTAGCCGCCGTCGTCGACGAATTCGGTGAACTGGTTCCAGGTGACCGGCTGGGCATCGATCTCGAACTCGGGCACGTCGACGCGGTGCGCGCCGCGCTCCTGCGCGAAGGCGAAGCCGGCTTCGTCGCGGCCCAGGCTCCAGCGCGTGGCCGGCAGCGCCAGCGGTTCGCGCACCACGCTCACGGGCGCCTGCTCGATGCCCAACGGCAGCCCGAGGGTCTGCGCCATCACCACGAACTGCTCGCCGCGCAGGTCCTCGTGGAACAGCGCGAGACGGTAGAAGTACAGGCCCGCATCGGTCTCGGCCGCGTGGTCGAGCAGCTCGAGCGTGCTCTCGAGCGTCTCGAGCAGGTAGGCCTTGGTCTGGCCCAGGTCCGGCAACTCGGGCGACCAGCGGCGATCGGGCGCGACCTGGGCCGGGTTCCACCAGTCGTCGGCGCCGGGGTCGATGGCCGCGAGCCGGGTCGGCCGCACCGGGCAGTCGGCACCGAAGGCACGCTGGGTGTTGCGCCCGATCCACCATTCGGCGAACCAGCCGATGTGGCCGGCCAGCCAGACCGGCGGCAGCATGCCCTCCTGCGCCTGCAGCTCGCGCGGCACCGGCAGCGCGGCCGAGCCGAGCGCCTGCTCGTAGAGCGACAGCAGGTGCAGGGTGTGGTTGCGCGCATCGATCAGCGCCAGCGACAGCAGTTCGCGGCCGGCACGGTGCATGTCGGGCGAGTCGATCGAATGCGGCAGGCCCAGGGCGCCTGAGGGAGTCGAGGGCAGCGGGCTGGAAGACATCGGGCGATTATGGGCACCCGCCGGCGGGCGTCGTGGGCGCCGACTCCCGGGTAAACCCGGGCGTCGCGGCCTGGGCGGACGGGGCAATACAAAGGTACACCGCGTTACCATTGCGGGCTTTGCGTCGACCCCACCAGGGCCGGTCGCTATCACCCTGGGCTTTGTGGGAGACACCCCTTGTCTGCATTCCTCAAATTCGCGGCCGGCATGGACTGGATCAGCGAAAAGTTCGGCAAGTTCGCCGGCTACACCGTCCTGGCGGCCTCGCTCATCTCCGCCGCCAACGCACTGGTGCGCTACGGCTTCGACTTCAGCAACAACGCCTTCCTCGAGATCCAGTGGTACCTGTTCGCGGCCACCGTGATGCTCGGTGCGCCCGTGGTGCTGCGCTTCAACGAGCACGTGCGCGTGGACATCATCTACGGCAAGCTCAAGGGCAACGGCCCGGTCTACGTCGACCTGTTCGGCCTGATCTTCTTCCTGCTGCCGGTGATGGGCATGTTCACCTACCTCACCTGGCCCTACTTCTGGAACACCTGGGTCACGGGCGAGATGTCGGGCAACATCGGCGGCCTGGTCCGCTGGCCCGCCGCGCTGCTGATGCCAGTGGGTTTCGCCGCCATGTTCCTGCAGGGCGTGGCGGAAATCGTCAAGCGCATTGCCTACCTGCGTGGGCTCATCGAGATGAACACGCACTACGAGAAGCCGGTGCAGTGAGCGCGCAGCGCCCTCGCCCCGTCACCGTCCCCCTTCTCTGTGTCCCAACGGCAGGATAAGTAGAAATGCACATGGAAAACTTCGCCCCGATCATGTTCGCGGGGCTCGTCGTGATCATGCTGATCGGGTTCCCGGTCGCGTTCTCGCTCTCGGCACTCGGCCTGATCTGCGGCTTCTTCGCGATCGAGATGGGCTGGTTCCCGGCCGGCTTCATGGCCAACCTCCCGCTCAACGTCTTCGGCATCCTGTCGAACGAGACGCTGCTGGCGATCCCCTTCTTCACGCTGATGGGAGCGGTACTGGAGAAATGCGGGCTGGCCGAGGACATGCTCGACTCCATGGGCCAGTTGTTCGGCCCGGTGCGCGGCGGCCTCGGCTACTCGGTGATCATCGTGGGCTTCATCCTCGGCGCCATCACCGGCACGGTGGCGGGCCAGGTGATCGCGATGGCGATGATCTCGCTGCCGGTGATGATGCGCTACGGCTACAACATGCGCTACTCGACCGGCGTGCTCGCCGCCTCGGGAACCATCACGCAGTTGGTGCCGCCCTCGCTGGTGCTGATCGTCATGGCCGACCAGCTCGGCACCGACGTCGGCCAGATGTACAAGGGCGCCTGGGGTCCGTCGATCCTGCAGGTGATCATCTTCGCGATCTACACCTTCCTGATCGGGCGCATCTACCCGAGCTACGTGCCGGGCCTGCCGGCCAGCGCGCGCACGCTCAACGGCTGGGCGCTGTGGGGCAAGTGCCTGCGCGGCATCATTCCCTCGGCGATCCTGATCTTCGCGGTGCTCGGCTCGATGGGCGGCCTGCCGTTCATGGACAAGGCCATCGCCACCCCGACCGAGGCCGGCGCCATGGGCGCGGTCGGCGCGCTGATCCTCGCGCTGGTCCACCGCCGGCTGAACTGGGAACTGCTCAAGGGCGCGATGGAAGGCACGATGCGCCTGACGGCCATGGTGGTGTTCATCCTGATCGGCTCGCGCGTGTTCTCGCTGGTGTTCCAGGGCGTGGACGGCGCCAAGTGGATCGAGCACATGCTCTCGGGCCTGCCGGGCGGCCAGGTCGGCTTCCTGATCGCGGTCAACATCTTCGTCTTCTTCCTCGCGTTCTTCCTCGACTTCTTCGAGATCGCGTTCATCATCCTGCCGCTGCTGGGCCCCGTGGCCCACAAGCTCGGCATCGACATGGTGTGGTTCGGCGTGCTGCTGTGCGTGAACATGCAGACCTCGTTCATGCATCCGCCGTTCGGCTTCGCGCTGTTCTACCTGCGAGGGATCGCCGACACCCTGTTCAAGAACGGGGCGCTGCCCAAGAAGGTGGAGTCGCGCGACATCTACCTGGGCGCCGTGCCCTGGGTCATCATGCAGCTGCTGCTGGTGGCCATCGTGATCTTCTTCCCGCAGACGGTGACCGTGTTCCTCGACAAGGAGAAGGTGGTCGACATCGACAAGGTGATCCTCGAGATGCCGGTGGACGAGCAGTCGAACGCGCCCGACGCCAACGGCGTGAACATGGAAGACCCGTTCGGCAACGAGAAGAAGGACGAGCCGGCCCCGGCGGCCGAGCCCGCGCCGGCGCCCGCCGACGGCGCCAAGCAGTGACGCAGGCCGGCGCCGACGAAGGCGCTGCGCTCGAGAGCGCCGCCTTCCCGCCGCTGCTGCGCACGCTCGCGGTCGTGATCGTCGTCGACCTCTTCGCCATCGCGCTCTGGAGCCTGCCCTCGCTGCGCGAGACCAGTTGGTCGACCTCCAGCCTCGTGGTCTTCGGCCTCGCGGGCCTGTGCGTGGTGTGGGTCGGCTACTGGATCGTCTACAGCCGCACGCGGCTCGAGGGCGACGAACTGGTCCAGACCTGGCTGTGGACCAAGCGCGTGCGCGCGCAGGATGCCTCGCAACTCAAGCTGGTCCATATCCGCATGCTTGAGCGCGTCGTCGCGCCGCGCCTGCTGGTGCGCCGTCGCAATGGCGGCATCACCTGGTTCCATGCCTACGACCCGAAGGTGCTGGTCGCCTTCGGCGAGCAGGTGGCGCTGCGCGCGGTGCCGGCGCGCCCCCCGGCTTCCGACGACAACGGCGCCTGAGTCAGCCTCGCGGCACCCGATGCGGCGAAGATAGCCGCATGCATCCCAGATCCCTTCTCCCGTCGAACGGTGTGCGTTCCTTCGCGGCAGCCCTGTGCCTCGCCGCATCGGCGACCGGCGCCGCGGCCGCCACCGCCGCCGACTGCACGGCATCGGCCGCGCCCGACTGCTACCGCGCCTTCGAGCCGCCGCAAGCGGGCGGCACCTTGCACTACTACGCCTCGCTCGCCCCCGGCACGGGCCCCACGCAAGCGCTCATCGCCATGCACGGCCATCCGCGCGATGCCGGCAAGACCTTCGACGCGGCGCTGCGCACCGTGCGCCAGGCCGGCGCGCTCGAGCGCACGCTGGTGGTCGCGCCGCTGTTCCAGGTCGCGGCCGACAAGGCCGGCAAGTGCAGCAGCGCGGGCGTGCCGGCGGCGCAGGACGGCGACCTGCTGTGGACCTGCGCCTCCTGGCTCGAAGGCGGCCGCGCGGAGAACGGCAATGGCCTGTCCTCGTTCGCGGCCATGGACGCGCTCGTGGCCGAGCTGCACCGGCGCTGGCCCGGCCTGCGCACGGTCACCCTCGCGGGCTTCTCGGCCGGCGCGCAGATGGTGCAGCACTACATCGGCTTCGCGGCCGACCCGCCCGCGGCCTCGCTCGCGCTGCGCTACGTGGTGGCCGACCCCGGCACCTGGCTCTACTTCGACGCGTACCGCCCGTTTCCTCCGGGCGACGCCGCCGCCTGCCCCGCCCTCAACCGCTGGAAGTACGGCACCGAGGGCCTGCCCGCGCACCTGGGCCGCGACGCCGCGCAGGCCCGCGCGCGCTATGCGGCCGCCGACATCCACTACCTGCAGGGCGAGCTCGACACCGGCGAGGGCAAGGGCACGGCCTACCGGGTGCTCGACAAGTCCTGCGCGGCCACCGCGCAAGGCCCCTACCGGCTGCAGCGCGGCCTGGCCTACGCGCAGTACGACCGCACGCTGCTCGCGCCGGCCAAGCGCCGCGAGGTCACGGTGGTGCCCGGCTGCGCGCACGACGTGGCCTGCGTGTTCCCGTCCGAGGCCGCGCGCGCCGTGCTGCTCGGCACGCCCTCCAAATGAAAAAAGCCCCGCCGTTGCCGGCGGGGCTTTCGATACGGAGCGAAGTCTTCGCCGCCGCGCTTACAGCTTCTGCTGCTGCATGAAGCGGTCGAAGGTGCCTTCGGTGTAGCGGAACCAGGCGTTCTGGTCGGCCAGGAATTTGGACCAGTCGCCGTAGATCTTCTTCCACTCGGGGTTGGAGTTGTTGAGGTCCGAGTAGACCTGCTGGGCCGACTTGAAGGCCGCGTTCATCACGTCCTGCGAGAACGGGCGCAGCTTGGTGCCCGAGCCCACGAGCTGCTTGAGCGCGATCGGGTTCTTGGCGTCGTACTTGGCCGTCATCGTGATGTTGGCGTGCGCGGCGGCCGCCTCGACGATCGCCTTGTAGTCGGCCGACAGGCCTTCCCAGGCCTTGGTGTTGATGTAGAAGTCGAGCTCGGGGCCGCCTTCCCACCAGCCGGGGTAGTAGTAGAACGGGGCGATCTTGTTGAAGCCCAGCTTCTGGTCGTCGTACGGGCCGACCCACTCGAGGCCGTCCAGCGTGCCCTTTTCGAGCGCGGGGTACAGGTCGGCGCCGGGGATCGATTGCGGGATCACGCCGAAGGGCTCGAGCACCTTGCCCGCGAACGGGTTGGTGCGGAACTTCAGGCCCTTGAGGTCGGCGACCGACTTGATTTCCTTGCGGAACCAGCCGCCCATCTGCGCGCCGGTGTTGCCGCCGGGCAGGTTGATGATGTTGTACTTGGCGTAGAAGGCGCGCATCAGCTTCAGGCCGTTGCCTTCGTACATCCAGGCGTTCTGCTGGCGGGTGTTCATGCCGAAGGGCACCGAGCAGCCGAGGCAGAAGGTCGGGTCCTTGCCGTAGAAGTAGTACGGCGCCGTGTGGGCCATTTCGACCGAGGCGTTCTGCACGCCGTCGACCACGCCGAACGCGGGCATCAGCTCGCCGCCGGCATGCACCGAGATCTGGAACTTGCCGCCCGTCATGTCGCTGACGCTCTTCGCGAACACCTCGGCGGTGCCGAAGATGGTGTCCAGCGACTTGGGAAAGCTCGACGCCAGGCGCCAGCGGACGGTGGCCTGCGCATGAACGGCAGGCGCGATGCCGGCAGCCAGGACGCCAGCGATGCCGGCGTTTTTGATGAGGGAACGACGATCCATGGATAGCTCTCCGAATACTTGGAAAAAACGAGGCACGGCTTGTGACCGCTGGGGACTCTTGTAGAAGCCCGGGCGATTGTAAAAACGCGCTTACAGCGACCGGCGGGGGTTTACCCTGCGCTGCAGCAATGCGAGCGATGCGGATCACGCCGGCGGGGAAGCCGCTCGAAGCGCCAGGAAGGCTGTTGCGGACGCCCCCGAAGCCCGGATTCCGACGAGGCATAAAATGTTAATCCGCCTTACACACACCTCCGATACGGCATCCGACATGAGACTCTCCCATTCCTTCAAGCCCGCGCTGCTCGCCTTCGCCGCAGCCACCGCCTTCGGCGCGCAAGCCGCCGACATCAAGATCGGCGTCGCCGCCGCGCTGTCCGGCGGTGCCGCCCAGTACGGCGCCGCGATCCGCAACGGCTTCCAGCTCGCGGCCGACGAGATCAATGCCGCCGGCGGCATCAACGGCGACAAGATCGTCCTCGCCATCGAGGACGAGCAGGGCAAGAAGGAAGACGCCATCAACGTCTTCAAGAAGCTGATCTTCCAGGACAAGGTCCTGATGACCTTCGGCCCCACGCTGTCGAACTCGGCCCAGGCGGCCGACCCGATCGCCCAGGCCGCCAAGACCGTGGCCTTCGGCACCTCGAACACCGCCGACGGCATCACCTCGATCGGCGACTACGTGTTCCGCAACTCGGTGACCGAGGCCGACGTGCTGCCCGAGACCCTGCGCGTGGCGATCAAGCACGCCAACGTCAAGAAGGTCGCCGTGCTCTACGGCAACGACGACGTGTTCACCAAGAGCGGCTACGACAACTTCAAGAAGGCCCTCGAGGACCTGAAGCTGCCCGTGACCACCACCGAGACCTTCGCCAAGGGCGACGTGGACTTCAAGGCCCAGCTGACCAAGATCAAGGCCTCCAACCCCGACGCCATCGTGCTGTCGGCCCTGCTGGCCGAGGGCGCGCCGATCATGGTGCAGGCCCGCCAGCTCGGCCTGAACGTGCCGGTCATCGGCGGCAACGGCATGAACTCGACCAAGATCTTCGACCTGGCCAAGGGCAGCTCGGACAACCTCTACGTCGGCAGCCCCTGGTCGGCCAGCAACGCCACGCCCGAGAACACCAAGTTCCAGAAGGCCTACAACGACAAGTTCAAGGTCGCGCCCGACCAGTTCGCCGCCCAGGCCTACGACGGCCTGTACGTGGTGGCGCAGGCGCTCAAGGGCGTGAAGCTGTCGGGCAACCTGCCGGCCGACCGCACCGCCCTGCGCGACGCGCTGCCCAACGTGAAGTGGACCGGCGCCACCGGCGCCTTCACCTTCGCGCGCGCCAAGGACAAGGCCGGCAAGCCCGCCGGCTACGACGCGCAACAGACGGCCATCGTGAGCGTGACGCGCGGCACGCAGTTCGTGATCGAGAAGTAAGCAAGGGGCGGCACCCTCGCCGCTCGCGGCGGGCCGCGCGGCCCGCCCTGCCTTTCGCACCCGGCGCAGGACGACCCACTGCGCCCTTCGTTCTTCCTGTTTTGATTCGCCGCGGCGCCCTTCGGCCGCGGCCCGACGAAAGCCCATCGTGCTCGATCAGCAGCTTGTCAACGCCCTGTCGCTGGGGTGCGTCTACGCACTCTTCGCGCTGGGCTTCACACTCATCTTCGGCGTGCTCGGCGTCATCAACCTCTCGCACGGCGCGGTATTCATGGTGGGCGCCTACGCGGCCGCCGAGTTCATGCGCCTGACGAACCTGCCCCTGTGGGCCGGCCTGCCCTTCGCGTTCGTGCTGTGCGGCGTGCTGGGCCTGCTGATCGACGTGCTGGTGCTCAAGCCGCTGCGCAAGCGCGACGCGCCCCACCTGATCCCGATGATCGCCACCATCGGCGTGGCCATCATCCTGAACAACGGCGTGCAGGGCATCTTCGGCGCGGAGAACCTGCGCTTCCCGTCCGGCACCATCCCCGACGACGCGCTGGTGCTCGCGGGCATCCACGTCACGGCGCTCGAGCTCGGCATCATCATCGCGTCCTTCGCGCTGATGGCGGTGCTGCTGCTGTCGCTGCAGCGCACGCAGCTCGGCCGCGCGCTGCGCGCCATCGCCGAATCGCCCAAGGCGGCCTACCTCGTGGGCGTGAACGTCGAGGGCCTGTTCTACCTGACCTCCTTCGTGGCGGCGGGCCTGGGCGGCGTGGCCGGCGTGCTGATCGGCCTGTACTCGAACGCGCTGTTCCCGCTGATGGGCCAGCCGATGCTCGAGAAGGGCATCGCCGTGATCATCCTGGGCGGCATGGGCGACATCCGCGGCGCGCTGCTCGGCGGCCTGTTCCTCGGCTTCGCCGAGGTGCTGTCGGTGGCCTACGTGGGCTCCACCATGCGCGACGCGGTGGCCTTCGGCCTGCTGTTCCTGGTGCTGCTGGTGCGTCCCAAAGGCCTGTTCGGCTCGCTCAAGGAGCGCAAGGTCTGACCATGGAAGCGCTCGACAACTTCTGGTCGGTCTACAGCAACCTGGTGCTCTCGCTGGGCATCAACGGCCTGCTGGCGCTCTCGATCTGGCTCACCCTGGCCTGCGGCATGCTGGCCCTGGCCAACGCGGCCTTCATGGGCATCGGCGCCTACGCGGCCTCGATCCTCACGCTCAACTACGGCGTGCCGTTCCCGGTCGCCATCGCGGCCGGCATGGCCGCGCCGGCGCTGGTGGCCTTCGCCATCGGCAAGCCCACGCTGCGCCTGTCGGGCGTGTACCTGGCGATGGCCACGCTGGCCTTCGGCGAGGTGGTGCGCATCGCCGTGCTCAACGCCGAGTCGCTCACGGGCGGCGCGCTGGGCCTCAACGGCATCCCGCAGTCGACCGAGTGGTGGCACGTGGCGCTCGCGCTGGTGCTGGTGCTGCTGGTGCTGTGGCGCATCCGCCGCTCGAAGGTGGGCCGGGCCTTCGAGGCCATCAAGGAGGACGAGACCGCCGCCGGCCTGATGGGCATCGACGTGGCGGGCCACAAGATGCTGGCCTTCGTGCTCGGCGGCGCGATCGCCGGCCTGGCCGGCACGCTCAACGCGCACCTGACCTTCTTCATCGGCCCGTCCGAATACGGCTTCAACCGCGCGGTCGACATCCTCACGATGGCGATCCTCGGCGGCATCGGCGGCCTCACCGGCCCGGTGCTCGGCGGCACCATCCTCACGCTGCTGCCCGAGATGCTGCGCGGCCTGGGCGCCTTCCGCCTCGTGGTCAACGGCTTCATCCTGGTGCTGATCGTGCTGTTCCTGCCCAAGGGCATCTGGGACCCGGCGCGCATCCGCCAGTGGTTCGGCCGCAAGGGGAGCGCCGCATGAGCCAGACCCTGCTGACATTGAAGAACGTGTCGCGCCATTTCGGCGGACTCAAGGTGCTGCAGGACGTGAACCTCGAGATCCCGCAGGGCGGCATCTTCGGGCTCATCGGACCGAACGGCGCCGGCAAGACCACGGTGTTCAACCTGATCACCGGCCTCTTGCCGACCACCAGCGGCAGCATCCATTTCGAGGGCCGCGACCTCGCGGGCCGCAAGCCCTTCCAGATCACGCGCGGCGGCATCGCGCGCACCTTCCAGAACATCCGCGTCTTCAAGGAGATGTCGCTGCTGGAGAACGTGATCGTGGGCATGGATTCGAAGCTGCGCTACGGCCCGCTGGGTCTGCTCGCGGGCTCGGGCCTGTTCCGCGGCGAGGAGAAGCGCGCCCGCGAGCGCGCGCACGAGCTGCTGGGCTGGGTGCGCCTGGACCACAAGGCGCACGACATCGCCGACAACCTCTCGTACGGCGAGCAGCGCAAGCTGGAGCTGGCGCGCGCACTGGCCACCGAGCCCAAGCTGCTGCTGCTCGACGAACCGGTCGCCGGCATGAACAGCACCGAGAAGAGCGAGCTGATGATCGAGATCGAGAACATCGCGGCGCGCGGCTTCACGGTCTTCATGATCGAGCACGACATGCGCTTCGTGATGGGCCTGTGCCAGCAGATCGCGGTGCTGAACTTCGGGCGCATCATCGCGCGCGGCGGCCCCGAGCAGATCCGCAACGACCCGCAGGTGATCGAGGCCTACCTCGGCCGCGAGGACGACGAAGCCACCAACGAACCGGAGGCCGCGGCATGAGCGCAGGCGACAAGCAACCCCTGCTGCAGGTCCAGGGCCTGAAGGTTTCCTTCGGCCATGTGCAGGCCGTCAAGGGCATCGACTTCGAACTGCACGAAGGACAGATCACCACGCTGGTCGGCGCCAACGGCGCCGGCAAGTCGACCACGCTGCTGGCGCTGTCGGGCCTGGTGAAGAAGACGGCCGGGCGCGTCGTGTTCGCGGGCCAGGACATCTCCGCGCTCGCGCCGCACAGGATCGTGGCCGGCGGCGTGGTGCAGGTGGCCGAGGGCCGCGCCACGCTGACCACGCTGACGGTGCGCGAGAACCTCGAGCTCGGCGCCTACACGCGGCGCGACGGCGCGGCCGCGCGCACGGCCGACCTGGAGCGCATCTACGCCCTGTTCCCGGTGCTCAAGGACCGCGCCGACGGCCTGGCCGGCAACCTCTCGGGCGGCGAGCAGCAGATGCTGGCGATCGGCCGCGCCCTGATGGCGAAGCCGCGCGTGCTGTTGCTGGACGAGCCCTCGATGGGCCTGGCGCCGATCATCGTGCAGGACATCTTCCGCACGCTGCGCGAGATCAACCGCCAGGGGCTGACGATCTTCCTGGTGGAGCAGAACGTGCGCCAGGCGCTGAAGATCGCGGACCGGGCCTACGTGATCGAGACCGGCAGCATCGTGCTGTCGGGCAGCGGTCGCGACCTGCTCGGCGATCCGAAGGTGCAGGAAGCCTACCTGGGCAGCTGATCGTTTCGGCTGTTCCTCCCTCCCCCGCTGGGGAGGGAGCAAGACAACGGACTCAGCCTTCGCGGCCGAAGCGCTGCGCGATCGACTGCTCGATGCCCGCCGCATCGAGCCCGATCGAGGACAGCAGCTTGGCCGGATCGCCGTGCTCGATGAAGCGGTCGGGCAGGCCCAGCTGCAGCACCGGCACCTGCACGCCCGCGGCCTGCAGCGCCTCGAGCACCGCGCTGCCCGCGCCGCCCATCAACGCGCCTTCCTCGAGCGTGACCAGCGCCTCGTGCGAGCGCGCCACCTCGAGCAGCAGTTCCACGTCGAGCGGCTTGGCCCAGCGCATGTTGGCCACCGTGGCGTCGAGCGCCTCTGCGGCCGTGAGCGCCGGATACAGCAGCGTGCCGAAGGCCAGGATGGCGATGCGCTTGCCCTGGCGGCGCAGCTCGCCCTTGCCGAAGGGCAGGCCGTCGAGCGCGAGGTGCGGCTCGACGCCGGCGCCCGCGCCGCGCGGATAGCGCACCGCCACCGGGTGGTCCTGCTCGTAGGCGGTGGTCAGCAGCTGCCGCGTCTCGCGCTCGTCGGCGGGACAGGCGATGCTCATGTTCGGGATGCAGCGCAGGAACGGGATGTCGTAGGCGCCCGCGTGCGTGGCGCCGTCGGCGCCCACCAGGCCCGCGCGGTCGAGCGCGAACACCACCGGCAGGTTCTGGATCGCGACGTCGTGCACCAGCTGGTCGTAGCCGCGCTGCAGGAAGGTCGAGTAGATCGCCACCACCGGCTTCAGGCCCTCGCAGGCCAGGCCCGCGGCGAAGGTCACGGCATGCTGCTCGGCGATGCCGACGTCGTAGTAGCGGTCGGGAAAGCGCTGCTCGAACTCCACCAGCCCCGAGCCCTCGCGCATCGCGGGCGTGATGCCGACCAGCCGGCCGTCCTTGGCCGCCGTGTCGCACAGCCACTGTCCGAAGATCTGGGTGAAGGTCTTCTTGGGCGCCGACGCGGGCTTGACCAGGCCGACCTGCGGATCGAACTTGCCGGGGCCGTGGTAGGCCACGGGATCGGCCTCGGCCAGCTTGTAGCCCTGGCCCTTCTTGGTCACCACGTGCAGGAACTGCGGGCCCTCGAGGTGCTTGAGGTTCTCGAGCGTGGGCACCAGCGAGTCGATGTCGTGGCCGTCGATCGGGCCCACGTAGTTGAAGCCGAACTGCTCGAACAGCGTGGCCGGCACCACCATGCCCTTGGCATGCTGCTCGAAGCGCTTGGCCAGCTCGAACAGCGGCGGCGCGGCGCGCAGCACGCTCTTGCCCACATTCTTGGCGGCGGCGTAGAAGTTGCCGCTCATCAGCTGCGCCAGGTAGCGGTTGAGCGCGCCCACCGGCGGGCTGATCGACATGTCGTTGTCGTTGAGGATCACGATCAGCCGGCAGTCGCACACGCCCGCGTTGTTGAGCGCCTCGAAGGCCATGCCGGCCGTGAGCGCGCCGTCGCCGATGATGGCCACGGTGAAGCGGTCCTCGCCCTTCTGCTTGGCGGCCATGGCCATGCCGAGCGCGGCCGAGATGCTGGTCGACGAGTGCGCGGTGCCGAAGGTGTCGTACTCGCTCTCGCTGCGCTGCGGAAAGCCCGAGATGCCGCCGAGCTGGCGCAGGGTGGGCATGCGCTCGCGCCGACCCGTGAGGATCTTGTGCGGATAGGTCTGGTGGCCCACGTCCCACACCAGCCGGTCGTGCGGCGTGTTGAACACGTGGTGCAGCGCGACCGTGAGCTCCACCGTGCCGAGGTTCGAGCTCAGGTGGCCGCCGGTGCGCGAGACGTTGTCGAGCACGCAGGCGCGCACCTCGTCGGACAGCTGCTTGAGCTGGGCCCGGTCGTACTGGCGGATGGGGGACGGATCGTGGAGCGTGGGAAGCAGCGGAGCGGCCATGGATCGTGGTGTTCGTTCTTGTCTAGCGGTCGCGGTCTACGACCATGTGGGCCAGCGCGCGCAGCGCTGCAGTGTCCTGCAGGCCGCTCGCATCGAGCGCGGCGAGCGCGTCGTCGAGCAGTTGCGAGGCCTGGGCCCGGGCTCCCTCGAGCCCCAGCAGCGACACATAGGTGGGCTTGTCGGCCGCGGCATCCTTGCCGGCGGTCTTGCCCAGGGTCTGCGAATCGGCCGTGACGTCGAGGATGTCGTCGACCACCTGGAAGGCCAGGCCGATCGCCGCGCCGTAGCCGCGCAGCGCGGCCAGCGCCGCTGCCGAAACGCCGGTGCCGCAGGCCGCGCCCATCTCGACGCTGCCCTGCAGCAGCGCGCCGGTCTTCAGCCGGTGCATCTCGCGCAACTGCGCTTCGTTCAAGGCCACGCCCACGCTCGCGAGGTCGATCGCCTGGCCGCCGGCCATGCCCTGGCTGCCGGCGGCGCGCGCCAGCATGCGGCACAGCGTGGCCTGCATCGCGGGCGGCACCTCGTCGCCATCGGGCGTGAGCAGCTCGAAGGCCAGCGCCTGCAGCGCGTCGCCCGCGAGCAGCGCGTCGGCCTCGCCGAACTTCACGTGCACCGTGGGCTTGCCGCGGCGCAGCACGTCGTTGTCCATGCACGGCAGGTCGTCGTGCACCAGCGAATAGGCGTGGATCAGTTCGGTCGCGCAGGCCGCGCGCAGCGCCGCGGCCGCATTGCCGCCGACCGCCTCGCTGGCCGCGAGCACCAGCAGCGGCCGCAGCCGCTTGCCGCCGTCGAGCACCGCATAGCGCATGGCCTCGCCGAGCAGCACCGGCGAATCGACGCCGACCCAGCCCGACAGCGCCTGTTCGACGCGCTCGAGGTGCGGGCGGCTCCAGAGCGCGAGGCGGGCCTGATCCCAGGCGGAGGACGTGGTGGCCGCGGTCATTCGGCGGCCCACGGCTTGAGGCTGCCCGCGTCGAGCACCTTGATCTGGTCTTCCACCGCCTGCAGCCGGTCGCGGCAGAAGGCCAGCAGCGCGGCGCCGCGCTGGTAGCTGCCCAGCAGCTGGTCGAGCGGCAGCTGGCCCGATTCGAGTTCCGCGACCAGTTGCTCCAGTTCCTGGAGTCCCGCTTCGTAGCTGACGGGCATCGGGCCCGTGTCGGGCGTGGGCGCCGGACTGGACGCGGGAGAGGAAGGCACCTTGGGCATGCGGGGGCAACGAGGATGAAACCGCGCATTTTAGGTCGCGGCCGATGGCACATCGGCGGCTTGCGTGACACCGCGGCGCGGCGTCGTGCACGGCCGGACAGGGCGCCGGCCCGACCAGGGTGAAAGCCCCAGGGGCCACAAGGAAGGCCCCCCGGGTACAATCCCCCTCCCCCAGCCGGTCACGCCGGCGCAACTCTCGGGCCGACACGCCTCTCCTGTCGTCGGTACCTTCCGTTTCAATTTTGTTTTCCTCCCTGTGGGGAGCTTGGTCAGGTCCTCCATGTCTGATTTAAGTCTTCAACTGCAGCAGGCCACGAGCCAACTTCCGGTTTCCGCGTATTTCGACGAGGCGCTCTTCGCCCGCGAGATGGAAACGCTCTTTGCCCGTGGCCCACGCTATGTCGGCCACCGCCTTGCCGTGCCGGAGGCCGGCAACTTCCACACGCTGCCCCACGAGCACCAGGGCCGCGCGCTGGTCCACACGCCCAAGGGCGTGGAACTGATCTCCAACGTCTGCCGCCACCGCCAGGCCGTGATCCTGCAGGGCCGCGGCGAACTCGACGCGCGCACCGGCGGCAACATCGTCTGCCCGCTGCACCGCTGGACCTATGCCGCGGCCGACGCGCGCACCACCGGCACGCTGATCGGCGCCCCGCATTTCGCGCAGGACCCCTGCCTGAACCTGCACAACTACCCGCTCACCGAATGGAACGGCCTGCTGTTCGAGGCCAACGGCCGCGACATCGCGGCCGACATGGCCGGCCTGGGACCGCGCGCCGACCTCTCGTTCGAGGGCTTCGCGCTCGACCACGTCGAGCTGCACGAGTGCAACTACAACTGGAAGACCTTCATCGAGGTCTACCTCGAGGACTACCACGTCGGCCCGTTCCATCCGGGCCTGGGCAGCTTCGTCACCTGCGACGACCTGCGCTGGGAGTTCAACCGCAACTATTCGGTGCAGACGGTGGGCGTGGCCAACCGCCTGGGCCGCGCGGGCAGCCCGGTCTACCAGAAGTGGCAGGAGCAGCTGCTGCAGTACCGCGAGGGCAAGCCGCCCAAGTACGGCGCGATCTGGCTCACCTACTACCCGCACGTGATGATCGAGTGGTATCCGCACGTGCTCACGGTCTCGACGCTGCACCCGGTCAGCCCTACCAAGACGCTCAACATGGTGGAGTTCTTCTACCCCGAGGAAATCGTCGCCTTCGAGCGCGAGTTCGTCGAGGCCCAGCGCGCCGCCTACATGGAGACCTGCGTGGAAGACGACGAGATCGCCGAGCGCATGGACGCCGGCCGCCGCGCGCTGATGCTGCGCGGCGACAACGAGACCGGCCCCTACCAGAGCCCGATGGAAGACGGCATGCAGCAGTTCCACGAGTGGTACCGGCGCGAGCTGCAGGCCGCCGGCTGAGGCGCCGAAGCCGCTGCTTCGGTTCCGTTTCCTGCTATTCTCTTGATAGCTGAATGCGCCCGGTTGGCGGGCGTTTCAGCTATTTTTCTTTTGTAAGAAGTCAAGACGATGCAAGCGCTCTGGATGGTGCTCGGCGCCTTTTTGTTCGCCTCCATGGGCGTGGCCGTGAAGATCGCCTCGGCCTGGTTCACCAGCGGCGAGATGGTGCTCTGGCGCGGCGTCATCGGCATCGTCTTCCTGTGGCTGCTGGCGCGCAGCCGCGGCGTCTCGCTCGCCACCCAATACCCCGGCATGCATGCCTGGCGCAGCCTGATCGGCGTGGTCTCGCTGGGCGCGTGGTTCTATGCCATCGCCCACATGCCGCTGGCCACGGCCGTTACCCTCAACTACATGAGCAGCGTGTGGATCGCCGCCTTCCTGGTCGGCGGCGCGCTGCTGGCCTGGATGCCGGTGCCGGGCCGCGACGGCCGCGTCTCGCGCCCGCCGCTGCAGGCGCCGCTGGTGCTGACCGTGCTCACCGGCTTCGCCGGCGTGGTGCTGATGCTCAAGCCCAGCGTGGATTCGAGCCAGGGCTTCGCCGGCCTGCTGGGCCTGCTGTCGGGCCTGACCGCCGCCTTCGCCTACATGCAGGTGGTGGCGCTCTCGCGCATCGGCGAGCCCGAGATGCGCACGGTGTTCTATTTCGCGCTGGGCTCGGCCGTGGCCGGGGCGCTGGCCACGGCCTTCACCGGCTTTTCGGAATGGAACTGGCGCCACGGCCTCTGGCTGCTGCCGATCGGCCTGCTGGCGGCCCTCGGACAGCTTTGCATGACCCGCGCCTACGCCACCGCCAAGACCGAGAGCGGCACCCTGGTGGTGGCCAACCTGCAGTACTCGGGCATCATCTTCGCGGCCTTCTACAGCGTGGTGCTGTTCGACGACCGCATCGACGCCGCCGGCTGGACCGGCATGGCGCTCATCATCGCGAGCGGGGTTGCCGCAACCGTGTTGCGTCAGCGTACAGTGCCACAGGCGCCGGCCGAGGAACATTGAGGCCGGTTCGCAGTCCCCTTCACATCCGCCGCAACTATTGCGCGGCCCATGCGTCCAGGAGTTCTTCGCCATGACCTTCACCACCCTCGTTTCCGCCGATGATCTGCGCGCCCTGCAGGCCGCCGGCACGCCGCTCATGGTGTTCGACTGCAGCTTCGACCTCATGAAGCCCGAGTCGGGCGCCCAGCAGTACGCGGCCTCGCACATCCCGGGCGCGCTGCATGCCAACCTCGACACCGACCTCAGCGCCAAGCATGGCAAGCCCGGCGCGCATGGCGAGGTGGTGGTGGCGCAGGAAGACGGCGTGCCCGCCTCGGGCGGGCGCCATCCGCTGCCCAGCCGCGAGCGCTTCGCGGCCTGGCTCAGCGGCATCGGCTTCTCGAACGACATGCAGGCCGTGGTCTACGACCGCAACGGCGCCAACTACTGCGGGCGCCTGTGGTGGATGCTCAAGTGGATGGGCCACGACGCCGTGGCCGTGCTCGACGGCGGCCTGCAGGGCTGGCAGGCCGCGGGCGGCGAGGTCACCGACCGCGAGGAGCCCGCGCGCTTCCAGTCGAACTTCGTCATGGGCGAACCGCTGGTGCGCCTCGTCACCACCGACACCGTGGTGCGTCGGTTGGGCCAGCCTGACCAGAACCTGATCGACGCGCGGGCCGGTGCACGCTATCGCGGCGAGGTGGAACCTCTGGACCCGATCGCCGGTCACATCCCCGGGGCACTCAACCGCCCCTTCGCCGAGAACCTCGGTCCCGACGGCAAGTTCAAGCCCGCCGCGCAACTGCGCGCCGAGTTCGAAACGCTGCTCGAAGGCCGCGATCCGGCGACGGTCGTCCACCAGTGCGGCAGCGGCGTGAGCGCCGTTCCCAATCTGCTCGCGATGCGCATCGCGGGGCTCGGAACGGCCGCGCTCTATGCCGGCAGCTGGAGCGAATGGAGCAACACCCCGGGGCTGCCGACCCGGCAAGGCGCCCAACCATGACCCTGACCCGATCCAGCACCGACCGACGCGCTCTCCGACGCATCCTCGCTTCCGCCGCCCTCGCGCTGGTGGCCTCGGCCCCGTTCGCCGCCGCGCAGGCCCAGCAGCAGCACGCCCACGTGCACGGCCAGATCAAGCTCGACGTCGCCATCGACGGCCCCACGGTCGTGATCGACATGGAGTCGCCGCTCGACAACATCGTCGGCTTCGAGCGCGCACCCAAGACCGATGTCGAGAAGAAGACCGTCGAGGATGCCGTGGCCCAGCTGCGCGCGGCCGACAAGCTGTTCGCCATCGACCCCGCCGCGAGCTGCAAGCTCGGCCCGGTCGACCTGCGCTCCAGCGCGCTGGGCCTCGGCAAGCCCGATGCCAGCGAGCCCGAGGGCCATGCCGACCTCGATGCCACCTTCTCGTTCAACTGCGCCAACGCGGCCGCCGCCAAGTACATCGACATCGGCCTGTTCGCCGCCTTCAAGGGCACGCGCCAGATCGATGCGCAGATCGCCTCGGCGCAAGGCCAGTTCAAGCGCCAGCTCAAGCGCCCCGCCGGCGCGCAAGCCGCGCAGCCGGCCCGCCTGACCTGGGGCAAGTGAGGTCGTGAGCCTTCCTTCGCAGGCCGAATCCACGCCGCTGCGCGTGGTGCTCTCGGCCGAATCGCTGCGCTTCTCCTGGCCCGGCAGCGCCACGCCCTGCATCGACATCGAAGCCTTCCGCATCACGGCCGGCGAATCGGTGTTCCTGCATGGCCCCAGCGGCTGCGGCAAGAGCACCCTGCTGTCGCTGCTGGCCGGCGTGCTGGTGGCCGACGAGGGCCGCGTGTGCCTGCTGGGCCACGACTGGTCCAAGCTCTCGGGCGCCGCGCGCGACCGCTGCCGCGTGGCGCACGTGGGCTACATCTTCCAGCAGTTCAACCTGCTGCCCTATCTGAGCGTGGTCGACAACGTGCTGCTGCCCTGCCGCTTTTCGGCACGGCGCCGCGAGCAGGCCTCGCGCCAGCGCGGCGCGCGCGAAGAGGCCGAGCACCTGCTCGACCAGATGGGCCTGGACCGCAAGCTCTGGCAGCGCCAGGCACTGCAGCTCTCGGTGGGCCAGCAGCAGCGCGTGGCCGCGGCGCGCGCGCTCATCGGCCAGCCCGAGGTGGTGATCGCCGACGAGCCCACCTCCGCGCTAGACGAGGACCGGCGCGAAGCCTTCCTCGACGTGCTGCTCACCGCCTGCGCCGAGAACGACAGCGCGCTGGTGTTCGTGAGCCATGACCAGCGCATCGCGCAGCGCTTCGCGCGGCACGTGCTGCTCCCCGAGATCAACCGCGCCTCGAGCGCGACGATGGCGACCGACGCATGAAGGCCCTGTTCTCCATCGCCTGGCGCAGCGCCTGGAACCGCCGCTTCACGCTCGCGCTCACCGTGTTCTCGATCGCGCTGTCGACCTTCCTGCTGCTGGGCGTCGAGCGCATCCGCACCGAGCTGCGCGAGAACTTCGCCTCCTCGGTCTCGGGCACCGACCTGATCGTGGGCGCGCGCACCGGCTCCACCCAGCTGCTGCTGTACTCCGTGTTCCGCATCGGCGCGGCCACCAACAACATCTCTTGGAAGAGCGTGCAGGCGCTGCAGGCACACCCGGGGGTCGATTGGGTGGTGCCGCTGTCGCTCGGCGATTCGCACCGCGGCTTCGCCGTGCTCGCGACCTCGCCCGAGTACTTCACGCGTTTTCGCTACGGCGATCGCCAGTCGCTCGCGCTGCGCGAGGGCAAGCCCTTCAGCGAGCTGTTCGACGCCGTGGTCGGCGCCGAGGTGGCCGACAAGCTCGGCTACCACGTGGGCCAGAAGATCACGCTGGCACACGGCAGCGGCGAGCTCAACGTGGCCGAGCATGCCGACAAGCCCTTCACCGTGGTGGGTGTGCTCGCGCGCACCGGCACGCCGGTCGACCGCACGGTGCACATCGGCCTCGCGGCCATGGAGGCGATCCACCTCGAATGGGTGGGTGGCGCGCCCATGCCCGGCGTGAAGATCCCGGCCGACCAGGTGCGCAAGTTCGACCTCACGCCCAAGAACGTGACGGCTGCGCTCGTGGGCCTGAAGAACCGCGCCGCCGTGTTCTCGGTGCAGCGCTGGATCTCCACCTACACCGGCGAGCCGCTGATGGCGATCCTGCCCGGTGTGGCGCTCGACGAGCTCTGGAGCGTGATCGGCGTGGGCGAGAACGCGCTGCTGCTGATGTCGGGCCTGGTCGCGCTCGTGAGCCTCGCGGGCCTGGTGTCGGTGGTGATGGCCGGTCTCAACGAAAGGCGGCGCGAACTGGCCGTGCTGCGCGCCGTGGGCGCGGGCCTGCGCCACGTGCTGGCGCTGCTCGCGCTCGAGGGCGCGCTGGTCACCGTGCTCGGCGTGCTCGTGGGCGTGCTGATGGCGGTGCTGGGCATCGCCGGCCTCGCGCCCTGGCTGCAGTCGCAGTTCGGGCTGACATTGCGGCTTTCCGAACCTACACTGAACGAATGGCTGCTGCTCGCGAGCCTGCTGGCCGCCGGCTGGCTGGCGAGCCTGCTGCCCGGCATTCGCGCCTACCGGCTCTCGCTCGCCGACGGGCTTTCACCGAGGATCTGATCCCATGCGCCACGCAAAGACTCTCCATCCCGCCGTCCAGGCCTCGAAGCGCTTCGCCCTGCTGATGGCCGGCGCCAGCCTCGCGGCCGCCGCCTGGGCCGCCGAGCCCGCGCCCAAGGACACCACCGCCACCAACCCGCTCGGCGGCAAGGCCGCCCCCGCGGCCACCGCCAAGGCCCCGGCCGGCCAGCCGCGCCAGATCACCTGGGAAGAACTCGTGCCCAAGGACTGGGACCCGTCGAAGGAGTTCAAGGGCATGGACCTCAGCGCCCTCGACGACGGCGACCCGCGCGCCAACGAGCTGCTGATGAAGATGCAGGAGGTGTCGAACAACGCGCCGACCAATCCCGCGATGAACGGCGTGGAGGTGAAGATCCCCGGCTTCATCGTGCCGCTCGAGGAAGCCAAGGGCGAGGTCACCGAGTTCCTGCTCGTGCCCTACTTCGGCGCCTGCATCCACACCCCGCCGCCGCCGGCCAACCAGATCCTGCACGTGGTGCCGCAGAAGGGCGCCAAGTTCCGCGCCATGGACACCGTGTGGGTCACGGGCAAGCTGCAGACCCTGCGCAACGATTCGATGATGGGCGTGAGCGGCTACCACGTGAGCGCGAGCAGCGTCACCAAGTACACCGGCGGCGCGAAGTAGCCGACAGCCGCACGCCGCGGCACTGACCGCGAGCTGACTGGGAGCAAGGGGCCGGCATTCACCGGCCCTTCACCTTTCTTGACAGGCCTGTTCCTACCCGGCCAGCGCCCGGCAGACGACACAGCCCGTTGCATCCTCGGGCCATGCTTCGTCATCGCTCGAGTTGCGGCACCCGTTCTGTACGAGCGGGTGCTCCAACAGCGCCCCAGGAAGGCCAGGATGATCCCCTCCAATCACACCCCCCTCGCGCGTGCACTCACGCTGTCGCTGTGCACTGCAGCATTGGTGCTCGCGGGCTGCGACAAGTCCGAGACCCCCGCCGCGCAGAATGCCGCCGCACCCGCGCCCCAGGCCGCGGCCTCCGTGCCCGCCGCCGCGGCACCGGCCCCCGCGGCCCCCATGCCGGTGGCCTACGTGCCACCCGCGGCCGAGGAGCTCTACCAGATGGTCGCGCCCATCGCGCTGTACCCCGACAAGCTCGTGGCGCAGGTGCTGGCCGGCGCCACCTATCCCGAGCAGATCACCGCCGCGCAGGACTGGCTCAAGCAGAACCCCACGCTCAAGGCCGGCGCCCTCGCCGATGCCGTCAACCAGCAGCCCTGGGACCCGAGCGTCAAGTCGCTGACCGCCTTCCGCAACGTGATGGACCAGATGGCCGGCAACCTGCCCTGGACCGAGGCACTGGGCAAGGCCTACTACAACGACCCGGCCGACGTGATGAACGCCATCCAGGTCATGCGCCAGCGCGCTTCCAAGGCCGGCCGGCTCAAGAACAACGACAAGCTCAAGGTCGCCACCGCCGCGGCGCCGGCCAACTACACGCCCGCGCCCGACCCGCAGGGTGCCTATGCGGGCCCGCTCATCGTCGAGCCGCCGCAGCAGCTCATCACCATCCAGCAGGCGCAGCCCGACGTGGTCTACGTGCCCAGCTACAACCCGCAGCAGATCTACGGCGAGCCCGTGGCCGCCTACCCCGGCTATGCCTACACGCCCCCGCCGCAGCCCGTGTACGTCGACCGCGGCTACAGCGGCGCCCAGGTCGCCACGGCCGGCGTGCTGGCCTTCGGTGCCGGCGTGGTCGTGGCCTCGGCGCTCGAGCGCCATGGCTGGGGCTGGAACTCCTGGAACGTGAACTGGGGCCGTCCGCGCGACCGCGACTATCCGCGCGCCGCGCCGCCGCCGCCGGCCTATCGCCCGGCCGTGGTCTACAACAACAACACCTACGTCTCGCGCTCGACCACCGTCGTCAACAACGTCTACAACAACAACGGCGGTGGCCGCGACCGTGACCGCCCGCGCGGCGACCCGGGCGTGGCGGGCTGGCAGGCCGCGCATCCGGGGCAGGCGCCCAACTTCGCGATGCAGCAGCAGGCCCAGCAACAGCAGGCCGCCGCGCTGCTCGCGCAGCAGCAACAGGCGCGCCAGCTGCAGATGCAGCAACAGCAGCAGCAACACGCGCAGCAGTTGCAGAGCCAGCAGCAGGCGCAGCAACAAGCCCAGCAGCAGGCCCTGGCGCGCCAACAGCAGATGCAGCAGCAGGCGCATCAACAACAGGCGCAACAGCAAGCTCAGCAGGACCAGGCGCGGCGCCAGCAGTTGATGACGCAACAGCAGACGCGCGAGCAGCAAGCCCAGCAGGCCCAGGCCGCGCGCCAGCAGGCGCAGCAGCAGCAAGCGCAGCAGGAGCAGGCTCGTCGCCAGCAGCAACTGGCCCAGAACCAGCCCGGCCAGCAACAGGCACAACAGGAACAGGCGCGCCGCCAACAACAGCAGCAGCAACAACAGGCGCAGGAACAGGCGCGACGCCAGCAACAGCAGGCTCAGCAAGACCAGGGCCGCAGGCAGCAGCAACAACAGCAGGCGCAGCAGGAACAGGTCCGTCGCCAGCAGGAGCAGCAACAGCAAGCCCAGCAGAACCAGGCCCGCCAACAGCAGCAAGCGCAGCAGGAGCAGGCACGCCGCCAGCAGATGCAACAGCAGCAGGTCGCGCAGAACCAGGCACGGCAGCTACAGCAGCAGGCCGCCCAGCAGGCACAGCAGCAGGAACAGGCGCGGCGCCAGCAGATGCAGCAACAACAGCAGCAGCAACAACAGGCCGCGCAACGCCAGCAACAGCAGGCCCAGCAGCAACAGGAGCAACAGGAGCAGATCCGTCGCCAGCAGCAGCAAGCGCAACAGGCCCAGCAACAAGCCCAGCAGCAGGCCATGCAGCGACAACAGCAGCAGGCTCAACAGGCGCAGCAGCAAGCCATGCAACGTCAGCAACAACAGGCGCAGCAAGCCCAGCAACAGGCGATGCAGCGCCAACAGCAGCAGGCCCAACAGGCTCAGCAACAGGCCGCGCAGCGCCAGCAGCAACAGGCCCAGCAGATGCAGCAACGGCAGGCACAGGCTCAAGCGCAGGCCCAGGCACAAGCCCAGGCCGCCGCGCACCGCAACCGCCCGCCCGGCGATCAGCGTCCGCAGTGACGGCAGGCGCCCCGGTGCGCCCAACGATCGAAGCCTTCAGCCCCCAGCAAAAAGGCGCATGCGAGTCCTTCGCATGCGCCTTTCTCACGTCGAGTGCGGCGTGCTTCAGCGGCCCTTGCCGATCTCCGTCAGCAGCCGCGTCACCAGGTACAGCCGCGGCACGATCGAGTCGACCTCGATGTACTCGTCGCGCGCGTGGTAGCCGAAGCCCGCGAGGCCGAAGCTCTCGACCACCGTTGCCTTGCCCGAGCGCCCCGCGTAGCCCGCGTCGGTGCCGCCACCGGTCATCGGCGTGAGCGCGAGCTCGCGGTCGATCTCCTTGTAGATCGCCTGCGCCTTCTCGGCCAGCGCGCGGCCCTTCTCGCCCGCCACGAAGGCTGGGCGGCCCACCTCCACCTTTACCGTGGTCTCGGTGTCGGGAATCAGCTTGCCGCTCGCGATCTTCGCCTGCAGTGCCGCGTCGAGCTTCTTCTCCGCGCCGGGCTCGGTGATGCGCACGTCGCCGAGCGCCTGCGCCTTCTCGGTGATCTGGTTGATCGGACCCACCGCGCGCGCCACCGTCCAGTTGAGCGTCACGCCCGGGATGTCCTTCGCGAGGTCCTTGGTCTGCAGCATCTGGTACGAGAGTTCGTACAGCGCATTGCGGCCCAGCTCGGGCGCCGCGCCCGCGTGCGAAGCGCGGCCCTTCACCTCGAGCGTGGCCTGCGCGATGCCCGCCGCGCCGAGCAGCAGCGATTCGCCCTTCACCACCGACTTCGCCGCCGTCGGCTCGAACGACAGCACCGTGTCGTGCAGGTCGGCCGTGGTCGCGATCAGCTCGCCCGAACCCACCGAGCCCACTTCCTCGTCGGGATTCATCAGCACCGTGAGCGTGTCGTAGTCGCGCCAGCCCGCGTCGGCCAGGATCTTGAGCGAGGCCATCATCACCGCGAGCCCGCCCTTGTCGTCCGCGATCCCGGGCCCGTAGATGCGGTTGCCGTCGACCTTGTAGGGCTGCGAGTTCAGGATGCCGGGCTGGTAGACCGTGTCCATGTGGCCCTGCAGCATGATCTTGCGCTTGCCGTTGCCCTTCATCGTGCCGATCACGATGTCGGCCCCCGCCCCGGCCGTCGCCTTGCGCCGCTCGACCTTGAAGCCGGCCGCCTTGAGCCGGCCTTCCACCACGTCGGCCATCTTCATCAGCCCGTCGACATTGAGGCTGCCCGACTCGATCAGCACCATCTCCTTGAGGTTCTCGATCACGGCGGGCTGCGCCTTCTCGGCCGCGGCGAGCAGCTTGGCGTCGGGGGCGGCATGGGCGGCGGTCGCGGCGCCGAGGGCGAAGGTGCAGGCCAGCGCGATGGAGCGCAGCGAGAAGATGGGTGAGGAAGGTTGAGTCATGGGGGTCCCCTTTTCTTGAAGTGAATGGCGAGCGGAAGGATAGCGAGGCGGGGCGGGATGAGGAGCAAATGGGCGACAGGGTCGCCGATCGGCCCGAGCAATGTTGCGCCGCCGGACACGAAACTTGACGGCCCTCGCCGCGACCGCCTACAGTGCCCTCGCCTCGTGTGAACGAGGCCGGGTTTGGCGGCCTGAAGACATCCTGCGATTCACTTTGGAGGCCCACATGGCCAAAGACTTCGATGCAGGTACCGACGCCGGTGATTCAGGGGCACGCCCCGTCTCTCAGTTCAAACCCTTCGAATGGGTTCCTCCTCGGGGACTCGATCCCAGCCGACCGCACCAAGCCGCCTTCTTGAACGATGCGCGCGATGTGGTTCAAGGGGCGCTGTTGCTGGTTCAACTGCTGCAGTGGGATGAAGAGCGACACGATGCTGCGTCATCCGACCCCGCCGCCGTGTTCGATGCGTGCCAACGCGGTTCGCTGCAGCGTTTCGTTGCGGTGTCGCTGGGTTTGCTTCATGCGCGAATCGAAGAGCAGTGCGAGACGATGAAGAAATAGCGCAGGGTCCACCAGTCGACGCTGGCGCAACACGGCGCCAGGGTGAATTGGGTCAGCGGACGCGCCCACGATCAAGTAAATCGAGAGGATCGAGTGGCCGTTCGAGACTGATAGCTGCTGTTCGGTGCGAACATTTCAAGTGACTGCTCTCGCCGACGGCGGATGTTGCGCCGCACCCATTTCAGACGTTCGTCCGAATAGTCGTTGGAGGATCCCGGCCGACGGGCAACTCACCAGCGACCTTGCGGCAGTCTCTGTAGATGCTGGCCAACAACTAAGCGTCAGCGTCTACACTTTTGACCAGTTCGTCGATTTCGATCTCACACTGCGAGACCCGGTCGCCCCTAGCCACCTTAGAGCCGATTACAACAGTGGGGACAATCTGCATCCGAACGATGCGGGCTATGCGGCTATGCGGCTATGCGGCTATGGCGAAGGATATCGACCTGTCGACGTTCTAGTCGAGTTGGATCGAGAGATGGCCGCCTGGCCGTCGATGTGCCCTTAAGTCACCACCGTGGTGTACTGCCGGAGGCAGTGCCGTCGTATAACGACATTGCGTGAGCGATAGCAGCGTGGACGCTGACCACGAAGTCGTCTAGTACTTTGGACGATTGCTGGGCAGACGTCGTGCTTGAACCCGCGCCGGATAGGGTTCTGGTCGCCCTCTCTGGTACGATCAAATGCCTCGCGCACTGTGCGTTTGCTCCTGAGGCTTCGCCGGGATGGATGGAGCGCAGATCCTCCCGACCGTGCAAGGCAGTGGAGACCGGATGTTCGAATTCATCGGTGTATGGGTTGCCAAGCTTGGGCTTGGCGCGTTGGGCGGAGTGGGAAAAGTCGTGGGGTCTAGCGCCGCACGACGGGCCAAGCAGGTTCTGGCGGAACGGGGCGCCGGTATAAATCCAGAGGGAGTAGTTCGGTTCGAGCATCGTGCTTTCACGAGTGCGTTGGATCGTCTGCGGACACCCAATGCGGCGGATTCATTTCTCAAGCAACAGTTAAACCGCATCGGTGGCGTGATTGCGGCCCCCGGCTATCTCAGGCAACCGCATGTTCAGGATTGGCTGGCCAGCGAAGATGTCAAGAGCTGGCTATTTGCCGCCGCTGGCGCCAAGGCGGTGAGTGGCCCGGCCCCGGCGGATGAGGTCGAGAAGCTGATTCAGTCTTACATGCAGGCGACCGGAGAGGATCGCCAGCATGGGGAATCCGTTGTATCTGCCGTTGTTATCGTCCTAAGCGAAGGTAACGCGGGCAGCATTGCGGATCCAGGCACCGCATCCCTCGTGATGTTGGCGAAGGACGAAGTGGTGACTGGAATCTCGGAGGGTTTTGCCGATGTTCATAGCAAGCTCGACACGCTAACTGGCATGGTCGCCGGCGCTAATGAGGCCGCTATCGACGAGCCGTTCGATTCCCAGAAAGCCGAGCAGTGGCGGGGAGCATTGTCGAAAGCTTCGGCGGAACTTCTCGCGTGGCCTACGACGTTGCCAAACAAGGAGGCTATTCCCCGTCCTGAGCTGGCGCAACTTGCTGCCGGGGTAGCTGAGGGTGCGCGAAGCGCCGTCGCACTTCTTGGAGCACCCGGATCCGGCAAGTCTGCGTTGCTAGCCAGCTTCGGTCGGAGCCTGCAGCTGGACCCCAGCGTGACGGTGCTTGCCATCAAGGCCGACCTACTACTCGAGGAGATCGAGACAGAGGCTGATCTGCAGAGGCAGCTCGAGCTCCCGGCATTGCCAAGCGTGATGCTCAAGCAGCTGGCGAATCTCGGTCGCGTCGTTCTCCTTATAGACCAGCTCGATGCATTGGCGAGTTACGTTGACGTAAAGACCGCGCGTCTCAGCGTTCTCCTGAATCTAGCGAGAGCGGTCGGCAACGTGGACAAGGTGCACGTCGTTGTGTCGTGTCGTCAGTTCGAATTCAACCACGATGTCCGGCTTCGCTCTATCAACGCAACCAACCTGACACTGGAGCTTCCGCAATGGACTGAAGTCCTCGCAGTCCTCCAGCGTTGTGGTGTGCAAGCCGGAGGATGGCCACAAGATGCACGTGAAGTCATGCGGGTACCGCAGCACCTGAACACATATCTGTTGCTGGCGACGAGCGGGTCCTCTGAGCCGTACGCCACCTATCAGGCTATGCTCGATCAGCTGTGGAAAGAGCGAGTGCTCGGCGCACCCGACGGCACACAACGATCGGGGCTCATCTATGCAATGGTGAACGCCATGGCGCAGAAGGAGGTGTTGTGGCTCAGTGCATCAAGATTCGAGCGGTTTCAAAGCCAAATCGATGCGCTGAAGAGCGCCGGCCTGTTGACCGCTAACGCCACTGGGTCACTCGGCTTCGCGCATCAGACCATGTTCGAGTATGCGTTGGCCAGGACCTTCGCCTCTGACGAAGCGAGCATCTCGGCATACGCGCTTGCCCGACAAGAGTCTCTGTTCCTCCGCCCGAAGCTCTGGGCAACGCTCGGATATCTGCGAAACACGGAGCGAACCACGTATGAGTTTGAGATTTCGGCAATCTGGCGGTCACCCGGCCTGCGCAAGCACCTGCGCTATTTGCTGATCGACTTCCTTGCGCTCCAAGCCGATCCGACGGACGTGGAGCAAATGTTGTTGGCCGACGCGATGCGCGATGTCACCGAGCGGAACTTGGCGCTCAAAGGCATCGCCGGCAGTGAAGGGTGGTTCAAGCGATTGGCTGGCGGGGTTATAGCCGAGAGCATGTCCGATCCGAACACGACCGATAGCGTGGTAAGAGTACTGAATCAGGCTTGGAAGTTTGACTCAAGTCGCGTTCTGACTCTTCTAGAGTCGCATTGGCTGCCGGATCCCGTCAACGACCATAGAACGCTGAGGGTCCTGGAGGATGCTCCGGCTTGGACACCGAAAGCGATTGCGATAGGACAAGTGCTCTTCGGCCGAATCGATCTGGCGCGCTTTCAACAGGACTATCTTATTTCCACGATCGGCGCAGTGGCCCCGGATGTGGCTGTCCATTTCTTGCGGCTTGTGCTTGACCGAGCCCTGGCCTCAGTGACGGTCCAAACCGGCGACTTGGTCCCGGCGGACCCGCCCAAGACCGGACGGGAGATCGAGAGTCTGCTTTCGGAATCGAACGAATGGGACAGTGTGCCGGCGCTCGCAGAGGTCGTTCCGAACCGGTTTGTCGAGCTGATGTGGCCTTGGTACGTGGCCGTCTTTCACGCCCTATTCGATGCATCCCAAGAGAAGAGCCAGTGGCTGGGATATCCGCTGCGGTGGAACGTGGACTACCGGTTTGAGGAGGAGAACTCGAAGCTCGCTCCAGCGCCACTTGTCGACGCAATGTCAGTTGCGATGAAGAAACTCGCGTGTGAGCAGCCTTCCGAATTTCTCTCCTGGGTTCAGTCGCAGAGCCGCTTTGAACTACACCCAGTGCAGAGACTCATCGCCCACGCCTTCGCATCGAATCCGGCCGTACTGGCTCGGGATGCGCTTTCATTCTTGCTTGGCGACAGTCGACGGTTTCATTTGGGCTCTCTCCACGACGCACGCAGCACCACGAAGGCGTTAATACGTGCCTGTGCGCCGCATTGGAGTCAAGCGGATGTCACGGAATTTACCGAAGCGGTTCATGCTTACGCGCCACCACGCCCTGCAGAGTGGACCACCGCAGACCAAATCCGCGGATTCTCTCGACTCGTGCGGCGAACGAAGGTGGAACTGCTACGGTGTCTGCCGGACGCTGCCCGGTCAGCCCAGACCAGCCGCCAGATTGAAGAGGATGGACGAGTGTTCCCAGAGACTTCACTCTTGGACGAAGACATAGGAGGGTGGATCGGGTCGCCGATGAGCGTGGAGCAGTTTGCGCAGGCTTCGGACGATGCGATCGTCAATGCGTTCAAGGAGCTTCCGGACGCGACCGGATGGGATCATCCGCGCGAATTCATGAAGGGAGGGAACGTGCAGCTTGCGCAAGCATTCGCCGCCTTTGTGAAGACCGACCCGATACGAGCACCGCGCCTGATTGAGCGACTGGAACCCTCTTATGGACAGCGGGCGGCCGGATACGCGCTAGATGCTCTGGCGGAGAAGGGTGACCCTGTGACAGTACAGGAGCTTTCTCGCAAGCTCGACTCGATGCACTTTGAGAACGACGAGTTCAGGGCGTCCGTGACGCAGGCGATCGAGCACCTCATATCTCGAAAAGTTCGCATTGACGACGCGACCGTTGACATGCTCGAACAGTGGGTGGCGAAGGCGTTGGCTGCGCCTGCGTACTCAGGTGAAGCCGTCGAAGAGGACAGCGGAACCAGGGACGGCGGAGATGACGGCAAAGATTCATCAAAGACGTTCCTTCTTTCTGGTCATCGGTTGGCGACATTTCTTCCCTCTGGAGACTTCCCGGCTCTTTCAGCGCTAGTTAGGTCACGGCTGATTCGCCAAGAGTGGTCGGACGTGGTGCGAATCCTTCGCGCATATTTGACGGTGTCGCACGACAGGCGCATCTGGCAAGTCCTCGTGAAGTTCATCGTTTATTTACAGCCCGAAGATCCTGACGAACGGCCCGCGCTCGTTCGCGATATCTTCGCCGAGGTCCCGACACTCGCCGGCTCCGAGGGAGGAGCAACGGTGTTGGCCCACGCGCATTGGTATGCACCCAAAGAAGTGATGGACGAGCTTGAGCGCTGGCGAGGCGCCCCAGGTGCCTCGGCGCGCAAGGGGTATGGAGAGCTTATCGGGCTCATTGCACTGGTGAACCCGTCCGCTCCAGGCGTTTTGGCGCGCGTGGATGAGGCTCTGGCCGAGCCAATGCTTCAAGAGGCTCGCGCCGGCGCCGCGATGACTGCGGCTCAGCTTTGGCCGACCCACAAGTACAGGGGACAGGCCACTGATCTCTTGGTACGAATGCTCGAAACGAATGAAGCTCCAGTTTGGCACGCTGTGTTCACGGTTTTCTCCCTGGTCGACGAACTGCATCCGGAAGAACACACCATACGTCTCCTTCAGGCTATCGCCTCGCATTTGGCGGATGCACCCCCGCCAGACGAAACCTACGTTGTGGAACGGTTGGCAACTCTACTCCCGCACGAGGCACCCCTTGTCGCCGAGATCGCTGCGGTCTTGGTACGACTGTGGCGCGATCAACTTGGCGACATCCGGACAGCAAGGGCTACGGCATCCGGGGAACTCTTCAATCTGGCTATGACGTTACACCGCATCGGCGAAAGCACCAGATCTGCAGGACTGGAGATTTTTGAGTACCTGCTTCAGATCGACGCGTTTCAAGCAAGAGAGATGCTGGACGAGATTGACAACAGGTTCCGGGACGGCGCGTCACCGGCGCGTCCGCGGCTGCGCAGGAAGGCGAGACGCTCGAGAAGGCTGACTCGCTCAACGCTGCTAGCGGACTCGAAGCCAGCCGCTTGAGGACGCAACCAAGCGAGCTCTAAACCCTCGGTGCGGGCATGCCGGGCCGCTCATTTTAGGCGCAAGGAATCAAGGGACGGCGAGGGCGGCGCACGGCATGAGTCCTCCAGGTCGTGTCAAATTCGAAGAGGCAGGTCGAGTCGAGTACAAAGATCTTATCGAATGTCAGCGGGACGGAACTGGTGCTTAGCGCCTCCCACAGCAATGGGCCAGCCCTGTCCGGCTTGATCGGTGGGAGCGGCCAGGCGTCGTAAATCAGTAGCCAGTTTTCACCGAACGCCTCGAACTCGGGGTGTCGCGCTTTGCTCACTTTCGCTTCGGCCGAGAAAAGCATGGCCGTAGCCCACTCCCGCTCTGGCGTGTCGCCGCACCATGGCTCTCCGGGTTCGTCGGCTCGGATTTCTTCGCGAAGTTGAGCGGCAGACCTTACGGCTTCACCGGGGACTGCGCGAGGCGTGAAATACACCTCGGGCCCTTCGCCCTTCTCGCGCAGGAAACTCGCGTGGGCGATGTTCGGCGGAACGGCTTCGGTGTGCTCTATCCCGACCCTCCAGTCGCCCGATTCGAGCAGAAAGTCTGGCTTGTCACGATGTATGACCGACAGCGGAAATCTCATCCGATCGGATGGCAGCGAGGAGAGCAAGTGAGCGATGCAGTACCTTTCAGCCTGCTCGGTAGTTCTGCCGTCGGAGCGTCTGGGAACCGATATGTCCAGTCGGGACAGCTGTACGCTAAGCGCGATCGGGGATTCGGCTTCGATGAGTGTCATCACTTTCTCGCTTCAGCAAGCAGCTTCAATTTCGTGTGGCAGGCAGCCCATGCAGCTCTAGACTAGCGCTGGACCGGTAAAAGTTCTGCGTCTCTCAGATCCAAACCGATGACCGCGAGTCGCACACGCCCTTCCTCTCGAAGTTCGAGCTCCTTTGCCCGAGTGGCAAGACGAGCAACAAGCTCGTCGAAATTCAGAAACGGCCCACTCCGACCCACCCTCCAGCGGCTTGTATCTCCGTTGTAAGTCAGAAGCAGGCAGCCCACTGTAGTGTGCTCATGCCGTAAATACTGGGCGAGTACTTGGTGCTCCAGAGCGTGCTCGAGGTTTCCGATGGACCAGCGCTTGTCGGCGACTTTCAGCTCGATGACAGCGCGACTTTGTCCCCGCACTGTGGCGAGTCGAATATCTGTCCTCTTTTTGTCGGCAACCTCGTCCTCGCGGGTGACGACGTAGGCTCCTCTCTTTGCCGCGTCCAATCGCATGGCGATAGCGAGCTGCATCTCGGTCTCTTCACTGATGGAGCAAAGGGTTCTCCTGTCACTGAAGTCGTGGTGCGTTATGTCATGCTGCAGGTCGTCGATCCGGTCGAGCATCAACCTGTAGAGACTGTCTCGATCAACTGCCGGAGGCTCTCCGTATTCGTCGAGTGCCGAGATGTCCAGTTGGTCGAAGGCGGGCAACTCGGCGTCAATGGCGGCGCGCTCTCTGGCCAGCAGTCTCAGCCTGTCGGGCATATGGGCGAAAGTACTTGCCGAGGCAAGTGACAAAAGCTCGGCTCGGGACGTTGCACCGGGCGTGTCGAGGAGCGCGGATAGCAGGAAGTTCCTGACGTCTTCAGCATTGTCCCGGACGTTCGGTGTGTACACCCCTTCATGAGTCCGGTCATCCTCGCGACGGATGATTGCGTACGCCGCCCGTACCAACCGTCCGAGAATACGAGCTCGAGCTGCAGCGTCATCAATGCGAATTGGAATTCCGTCCCGTCCACCAAAAATGGCCGCGAATGCAGGCACCCCAGTGGCAACGGTGGACGCCTTCAACGCATCGAGAACGGCCTGTGCACCGACCGCGAAGTCGAAGCGCAGGGCGGACCGAAGCCAGTGGAGTGCGAGGGACTCCGTCTCCTCATGGGAAGCCTTCTGAATGCAATGACGCGCCAGCCTTACTCGTTGCTCGCCGTCACTTGTCTCGTCCAGTATCCGAACCAACTGGTCGAGCGCATGCAGCACCCTCGCATCACCTGCATCGCTCTCAGTCTTCGTGGCCCAGCTCAGGAAGAGTTGAAGGCAGACTGGCGATAGCAGCATCTTGATATTCGCCTTGGCATAGGTCAAATCCTGAAGGGTCGGGAGGTAGGACTGCTCCGGACTCTCAGCTGCTTCGGCCAGCAGTTCCGCTCCGAGTATCGACGCAACGGCTTCTGGATGACTCTCCGCGAGAGTTGAGAGCCACTCTGCAAACCCATTGAACTCCAGCGTGGCCAGCGCAGTCGCAAGTCGGGCTTCATCGCCAGTGAGACGCCGCGCCCAATCCGGATCGTCTGCCTCGGCGGATACCGAAAAGAGGCCATACGTCCAAGCCCAGAGCGTTGTGTTGCGGTCGTTTTCCGGCCTCTTGGACCAGAGCACGGGTGTGAGCGTGCGCCAGTACCTCCGCAGCCCGGCAGCCAACTCCTCGGCAAACTCCGGGCCAAACGCGTCGGAAATCGCGCGCCTGTCCCACACCTTGGAGCGACTGCTGAGATTTCCACCCATCGACAGCCACTTGTACACATTCGCGATCGTCGCCTCGAGCTTCTCAGGTGCAAACGCTCTATCGCGCTGGGAAAGAATATTTGTGCGCCACTTCTTCCAATTGGCAAGTCGATCGCGCTCCTTTCGCCTCTGGGACTGCTCTCGTTTGCGTTCGTTGCGCATCCATTCTTCTTGGATGTCGCCGCCCGTTGTCGGGGCGACCCACGCTTCCAAGGAGGACCTCAGGTGTTCGTCATCCGCGACGCTGTTCTTCAACACCTGAAGTTCGTCAGCCGGCGAGCCTCGTTCGCGCCAGAGTTGCAAGAGAGCATGTAGAGCAACGCCTCGACGGGAGGGTACCGAGGCTGTCCGCAAGGCCTCCTCGAGCCACGTGCGGTCTTGTTCCACAATGGTTGGAACGACCCCACCGTGGACCACGTGATAGTACCGATGCCACGGGTCTGGGTTGGGCACCATCTCGTCCATGGCGGAGAGTTCCTCCCAGAACGCCGCTGTACGAACGCTCGGTACCTCGAAAAGCTTCTGTCGCAGAACTTGCAAGACCTCGGCATCACCGGTTCGGTCTGGAGCGAATCTGTGGGCAATAGCGCACGCGCGTGCCAGTCCAGGGCGCGACGCAGCACCACTGGCCTGAAGCTGTCTCGTGCAGAGGATTGCAAGTCCCGTAGTTACATGGTCGAAAGCGCCGGCAATCTGATAGAACGGACGATCCAGAAATCGTCCTCGCCAGATGAGGTCGGTGAGACCGTCACGCAGTTGCACGGCGATCGCCGTGGTGGGTTCGATCGATTTGCAGATGAGTTGCATTTGCCACCCGAATCCACTAACAGCATAGCGGGGCTCCTCGATGCGCTCAACAAGCATTAGCAGCTCGCCCACGGTCGCGATGAGTGGAAAGAGGTCGGCCGCAGCGCCATGGATGACTCGGTCCGGCCACGCAACTGGAAATGCGACGATCGAGTTGGTCACGCGACGTGCCGCAACGTGTGCGCCGCTGTCTACCAAGGCCCGAATTGCCACCACGCGCTGGTACGGTGGCAGGTTCGTGTCCATTGCCGCGGCCTCTGCGATGTCCGAGCATCCGGTCGTCTTGCTCTGCCAAATGATTTCGAGCAACAACTCGCTCACGTCTTCATTTGCACGACTCGTTTGCCAAAGGTCTCGGATCACAGGGTCGAGCTCCGGAGTGGCCAACCGTCGAACCTCGTCAATCGGAATGTTGATACCGCGCGAAGTGCCAGTCCTGTAGGCATTTGCGAATCGCCTCACGACATCGGCCTTGGCCTGAAGCGAGAGCGCCTCTGGGTCGCCCAATGACAGCAGAACCTCCGGTTGACGACTGGAGAGCTCCTTCATCACGCTGTCGTCCCATAGTGCTAGCCACGCAGCCACGGGCCGCGTTGACGGGATGACGACTCGTTCTCCATACGGATCGGCGAATAGCAGGCGCAATAGCGCCTTGACGCCCATTTGCCCTGCGCGTAGTGCCCGCAGCCGGCTTGCTGCCAGGTACTCTTGAACCGATCGATGATGAAAGCGGACGCGACCATACGTCGCTGGGTCGAACAAAGCGCGGCGAAGGAGGGCATTTCGCTGATTAGATGTCCAATCAGGCAGGACGAGGACCGGGTCGAGTACTGTTTCGCTCCGGTCGACATCGAGAGGCTGGTCAGGCGCCTGAACGGTTCGGCGGCGCATGAGTGTCATCGCCAGAGCCAGTCGCTCCGCTCCGACTCGCGCCATCGTCTCTGACAGTTCTCCACCGTCCGGCCGCTCGGGGTCGTCTTTCAGCTTGGAACTGATGTTCGCTTCGTGCTGCTGCGATCGACTGCCGAGTTTCCCGTGCAGCTTCCAGTTCGCCACAAGTTCCGATAGATCGAGAGGTCTGCGAGCAAAGGTCCAGGCTCGTTGACGCGCCAATTCTTCGAGAAACACCTGGGCGTCGCCGAGCCCACCGATTGACCGTGCAAAGCTCTCGATCTGCTTGTCCCCCAGCGGCAAGAGAATGACGGCGAACACATCCGATGCGCCTTCTAGCGGAGTCTCCTTTTCAGTTTTGGTCTTGGGCGTGCGGATCCGCCTCAGAAACGCCTCCTCCGACGTCTGCTCGATGTCGGAACTTGGCTCGGAGATGGGCAACTGAGTCCTGTAAGTGGACATGTCAGTCACCGGACGCCAATCATTGGGGCGGCACGAGACCACCACCCGGGTGCGGTCCAGGAGACCATCAACCGCCTTGGCAAAGATGCCGAGTGAGCGCTCTAGCTTGCCTCGTGTCAGCTTGAGTTCATCGACAGCGTCCAGAAAGAACCAGGCCGGTGTTCTCCCATCGGCTTTCCAGGCATCGAACCGAATCTCATCTTTCGCCGACAGCACGTCTGAGAATTTCACGTGGTCCAGGGACTCGAGCGCCACGAAGAAAGCGTACTTGTTCGTCTTGGTAAGCGCTTCCGCCATGTGCCGCATCTCGGCGGTCTTCCCTGAGCCTGCCTCCGCCAGAAGAAGGACGCGAGGGCGTTCTAGGAGCTCATCCCACTTCAGCCCGGACGACAGATACGTGCGATCGCTCAGGGAATCGAGTATCTCTGGCTGCTCAAGTTCCTTGCTTGTGAGAGCTCGAAATTGACGGCCTAGGTCGACGAATTTAGTCATTCAGGTCAATCGTAGCGTTGCATCCAGGCCTTCGAGCCATGGCTCCGAGCAATGGGTTTTGACTCGGAACTGGGCTGGCGACGAAAAACGTACTTTGCACCATGGCGGCTAACCTAAAGCCAGAGCGATCTGCGAGGTAAATTCGGGCGCGTAGAGGTGCGAATGCCTGAGGCCGGCGATCTGGACGAGGATACAGACATCGTTGAAGCGACGGTTGTTGCATCCCGGGCTTCGAGCTCGTCATGGTGCGGACTGCCGACGAGTTTTGGTACACGCTCACGCCGGCCACAGCGAGCATCTCCTTACAGAACTTGCGCGAAGGACTGAATCGGCCCGGGATTTGCGGAGGCTCCAACCTTTGAGAAGATGGAGCCATGAACAAGTCGAACAAGTTTTCACCTGAAGTCCGCGAGCGCGCAGTGCGGCCGGTTCAGGAGCATCGCGGGGAGTACCCGTCCGCCGGCTCGCACATGACACGGCTGCCCATGTAAAACTTGTGGTTCGGACGGTTGCAATGCGGCCGAGATCGTAGATTCGCGCGACTTCATCGTCCGACTTCAATCGCTGCAAAAGAGGCGAGGAGTCGCGCCTTCGCGTCGAGCGGCTGCGAACCGAGCTACAGCGGTCGGTGGGTGCACTGAAACCAGCTTCGGCTATCGCTGCCGAGTAGCCTCCCCTCCCCTGACAATGCAGAGCAAACGGATGGAGCCGCGCCATCTCAAAGAAACTTCAGGCTAGAGATCGTTTGCGCACACTGGCCCAAGTAGCGATCTATTTAGGCAAAGCCTCACAAGCGTGGCGCCTGCCGCCAACCTCCCCAGCCTCAACCCTGCCTGTATTCCTTCAACCTCCGCCCCGCCGCCAACGGCAACCCCCGCAACCTCCGCCCCGTAGCATCCGCAATCGCATTCCCCAACGCCGCAGGCGCCGGCCCCTGCGAGGCTTCGCCGGTCCCCAGAAACGGCGCCCCGGGCCGATCGATGATGTGCACCTCCACCTTCCGCGGCACGTCCGAGAACCGCATGATCGGATAGCGGCTCCAGTCATAGCTGCGGATGCGCTGGGCGTCGTACTGCACCTGCTCGTACAGGGTCCAGCTGGCCGACTGCAGGATGCCGCCCTCGACCTGGTTGCGCACGCCGTCGGGGTTGACGACCTGACCGCAGTCGATGGCCGCGATGGCGCGCTCGATGCGGATCTCGCCGGTCTCCGGCACGATCGACACCTCGACCGCCAGCGCCAGATAGCTCATCAGGTTCTTGTACTGGGCGAATGAGAAACCCACGCCGCGGTTCGGCACGCGCTTGCGCCTGGGGTCCCAGCCGAACTTCTTCGCCGCGAGTTGCACCACGTCGCGCCCGCGCGGGTCGTCGAGGTGGCGCAGCCGAAACTCGACCGGATCGGCGCCCGCGGCGGCGGCCAGCTCGTCCATGAAGCTCTCGATGGTGAAGACGTTCATGTACGCGCCGAGGCCGCGCATGGCGGACACGCGCACCGGCATGTCGGGCAGGAAGTGGTGCTCGACGTTGTAGTTGGCGAAGTTGTACAGCGGCAGGCTGTTGCGGTCGCCACCGCCCTCGGGCATGGGAATGGGCTTGGGCGGCGCCGGCGTGAAGGGCTTCGCGAGGTACTGCGCGGAGATGAAGCGCCCGGCGTTGTCCAGGCGCTGGTTGTGCGAGTTGCTCCAGATCTCGTATTGCCAGTCGACCACGCGGCCGCTGGCGTCGAGCGAGGCCTTCACGTCGGTGACCATCGCGGGCCCGAAGGGTTCCCAGGTGAATTCGTGCTCGCGCATCCATTGCAGCCGCACCGGACGCCCCGGCACGGCGCGCGCGATCAGCGCGGCCTCGGCGCCGGCATCGTCGGCGGCGTTGTGGCCGTAGCAGCCCGAGCCTTCGACGTGCACGCAGCGGATGTCCTCGGGCTTCATCGAAAGCAGTTCCGACAGCGCGCCACGCATCGGGAACACGCCCTGCGAATGGGTCCACACGGTGAGCTTGCCCTGCGCATCGAACTGCGCGACCGCGCACGAGGGGCCGATCGACGCATGCGCGAGGTAGGGCTTGGTGAAGCGCGCATGCAGGGTCCTGGCCGCCGGCACGGTCTCGCCATGGCGGTCGCCGACGTGGATCTCCTGCCGGGGCAGCTTCATCAACGTGTCGTGAATGGTGGCCGGCGTGGGCAGCGAGGCACTTTCCTGCCAGCGCGCGGCCTCGGTGAGGGCGCGCATGGCCTGGATGGCCTGCCACTCGTCCTGCGCCACCACGGCCAGGAAGCTGCCGTCGCGCACCACCTTGACGACGCCCGGCATCTTCTCGACGGCCGCGCTGTCGACGCCGGTCAGCACGGCGCCGTACGACGGCGGCCGCACCATGCGCGCATGCACCATGCCCGGCAGGCGCATGTCCTGCACATAGCTCGCGCCACCGGTGACCTTGCCCGGGATGTCGAGCCGCCGGCGCGACTGGCCGATGAGGCGGTGCTGCTTCGGGTCGACCAGCTCGGAGCGCGGCTCGGCGCGCCGGTGCAGGTCGAGCCCGCTCACGGCCTGGCCGTAGCTCAGGGTGCGGCCGTCGGGGGCGGAGATGACGCCGTCGCGCAGCTTGAGGGTGTCGGCCGCCACGCCGAGCTTGCCGGCGGCCGAGCCGACCAGCAGCACGCGCACCTGCGCCGCCGCGTTGAGGATGGCGGTGCCGCTGTCGGCGGTGGAATGGCTGCCGGCCGTGTAGCCCTCGTTGGGCGTGACGGCGGTGTCGGCCGTCACCAGGTGCACCGCCTCGAAGGGCACGCTCAGCTCCTCGGCGGCGATCTGCGTGAAGGCGGTGCGGATGCCGGTGCCGAGCTCGGCCTTGCCGGTCCACACGGTGATGCGGCCCTGCTCGTCGATGCGGATCCAGGCGTCGAGCATGGGCGTGCCGGTGAGGTCGCCCGGCAGCTTGGCGGTGCCGGCATCGAGCGCGCTGGGCGCGCCCGCCTCGGTGGCCTGCTTGCCCTGCTGGGCCAGCGCGGCGGCCCCGGGCCAGAGCGAGAAGCTCACGGTGAGCGAGCCTGCGGCCAGGAAGTGGCGCCGGCTCGGGTTGCGCAGCGCGGCGTCCTGCCGCTGTGCGGGGTGGCTCATCGCGATGCTCCTTGCCGCGCGGTGCCGGCCAGCGTCTTCGACGCCTCGACGATCGCGGCCACGATGCGCATGTGGGTGCCGCAGCGGCAGAGGTTGGGCTGCATGTGCTGGCGGATCTCCTCCTCGTCGGCGCCCGGGCGCTCGTCGAGCAGCGCCTGCGCGCGCATCACCATGCCGGCGATGCAGTAGCCGCACTGGGCCGACTGCTGTTCGATGAAGGCCTGCTGGATCGGCGCCGGCTTGTCGGCACTGCCCAGGCCCTCGATGGTGCGCACCGCGCGCTTGCCCACCGCCGACACCGGCATCAGGCACGAGAACACGGGGCGCTTGTCGACGATCACGGTGCAGGCGCCGCACTGGCCGAGTCCGCAGCCGTACTTGGCGCCGTTGAGCTTGAGGTGGTTGCGCAGTGCGTACAGCAGCGGCATGGAGGGGTCGATGTCGAGCGCGTGGTCGACGCCGTTGACGGTGAGCGTGATCATTTCGGCAGTGCCTCCTTCTCCTTGCGAACCTTCGCAACCTCGTTCTGCAGGTCGGGCCAGGCCGGACGCTGCGTGGCGCTGGCGCGCACGTAGCGCAGCACCTCGGCGATCTGCTCGTCGCTCAGCACATCGGCGAACGGCGGCATGTAGTGCGCCGATGCCGAGCCGCCCCACGGGTTGCCGCCCAGCACCAGGTTGATGGCGTTGCGCGCGCTGTCGGCATTGACCGCCGTGCTCAGGCCGAGCGCGGGCCGGTCGCCGATGGTGCGCATGGGCGCCGCGCCGCCGTGGCAGCCGGCGCACGAGCCGTTGAACAGCGCGGTACCGGCATCGACGCGCTGGCCCGCGGGCACGGCCGCCGCGGCAACCGAAGCCGACGCAGCCGCCTTGGCCGGCTCGGCCTGCGCCACGGCAGGGGCCGCGGGCTGCAGGCCCATGATGTAGGTCGCGATCGCGCGCACGTCCGACTCGGGCACGTCGGCCAGGTGCTGCGTCACCGGCAGCATCGGCCCCGCGGCCGCGCCGTGTTCGCTCGCGAGGCCGGTGCGCAGGTAGGACACGAGCTGCTCCTTCGTCCACGGCCTGGGCGCGCTGGCCAGCGCATTCAGCGGCGGCGCCTCCCAGCCGTCGATGAGGTTGCCCGCGAAGGGCTGGCTGCCCTTCTCGGCGCCGAGCAGGTTCATCGGCGTGTGGCAGGCCGCGCAGTGCGCCGCGCCCTCCACCAGATAGCGGCCGCGCAGCCATTCGTCGGACTGCGCCGTGGCGGGCGCGGGCAGCGGGCCCTTCTGCAGGAACAGCAGGTTCCAGCCAGCGACCAGCGGCCGAAAGCCGAGCGGGAAGGTGAGCTGGTTGGCCCTGGCCGGCGCATGCACCGGCGTGCGCGCCATCAGGTACGCATAGAGCGCGCCGATGTCGTCATCCGACATGCGCGTGAAGTGCGGGTAGGGAAAGGCCGGGTACAGCAGGTGCCCGTCGCGCGACACGCCGGCGCGCATGGCGCGGGTGAAGGCCTCGAGCGACCAGGTGCCGATGCCGGTCTCGGCGTCGGGCGTGATGTTGGTGCTGTAGATCGTGCCGAAGGGCGTGTTGAGCGGCAGGCCACCCGCGAAGGGTTTGCCGTTGGCGGCCGTGTGGCACACCATGCAGTCGCCCGTGCTGGCCACGTGCGAGCCTCGCACCAGCAGCGCCTGGTCGCCGCTTGGCGGCGGTGGCGCGGGCAAGGCCGCGATGGCCGGCTCCCACGCATAGGCAAAGGCCGCGCCAACGGCAGCAGCCGCGACGACCAGCAGCGTCGCGATCTTGTTTCTCGTGTTCATTCGTCCATCCTGCCCGGCCGGGTTTGCGTACGGCGCATCGCTTCATCGTGGGCGGCGCGGATGCTACGCGGCAAGAATTAGATGGGAGTTCGGGCTTGGAGATACCTGAGTCGAATGCTGGTCGGTGTCGGGCAGGCTTCTCGACCTCGGAAGGCTAGTCGTCCCAACCGAATTCGAGGAGCCAGGAGGCCTCCGCGCTGGTGAAAGCAATCGCGTTCCAGATCGTGTTTGGCACCATCGTGCCTTCCCCCATGACCATGAATGCCGCGGCATCGCCAACCTTCTCGCCAATCCCACCGACTAGCTCGCGAACCACTACGGCGTTCTGTGCGGCAGCGCCGGGCCCTGACGAAGGCTGCGCCCCAAACACCCAATCAAAGACGAAGGATTCGACGGCTGGCCGCCAGTTCGCGTCCAGGGGAAAGAGCTGCAGCGGGAACCGTTCCTGGTATTGCCTCGAGAGCTTGAGGTGGTCCACCAGAGAATTCAACAGCGTGTCGCTCGCAGGCAAACGGCTGAACGCGTAGGAGCAGGCACCGCTGCAGCTCCATACGCTGAGTGACTCAAGTGCAAGCAGATGGTTATCGATGTTCATGTTGGATCGCTCGGTGGACGGACGAGTCAACCCTTGCCGGCGCGCCCAATCCTCTTCTTCGCCACCGCCTCCACGGCTTCCACCTCCGGCGCCTCCCGCGCCGACTTCATGTGCCCGCTCTCCCCGATCGTCATCCCCACGATCTTCGCCAGCTGCCTGCTCACGCTGATGTACGCATGCCCGAGCCGGCTGTCGAAATAGAGCGAATCCCCACGCCCCAGCCGCACCACCTCGCCGTTGTCGAAGTGCACCTCGATCTCGCCCGAGAGCACATAGGCGAACTCCTCGCCCGAGTGGCGCACGAAGTCCTCGGGGCCGTGGATGCGCCGCGCGTGCACCACGCCGACGATCGGGCTCATCTGCTTGCCGGCGGCGGTGGTGCCGAGGAACTCGTAGGCGATCGATAGGCCGCGGTACACCACGCCCTTGCCGGCGCGCGTGACGACGGGGCCGTCGAACTGGGCGGGCTTGACGCCGGCGCCCGCGAACATGGCGTTCATGTCCATGTCGAGCGCGCGGCCCAGGGCGGTGAAGTTCTCGTAGCCCAGCGCGAGCTGGCCGCGCTCGGCGCGCGAGATGGTGGTGATCGACACGCCCGAACGCTCGGCCAGTTGCGCCAGCGTCCAGCCGAAACGCTTGCGCGCGGTGCGCAGGCGATAGCCGAAAGTGGTGCGGTCCAGCGTGGGCGCGGCCTCCTTCGGCTTCGCCGCCTGCTTGGTCCCTGTATGTGGATTCACGCTTGGCTCTCTCTTGTGATGCGCAGGATTCTGCCAGTCCATCCGCCGCCGCTCCACCGCCGGGCCGCCGCGGCCGGGCCCGGAATTTGCGTATGCGCAAATTGCAAGTACGCAAATTTCACCGCCATGGTGCAACGAACGTCCTGAGTCCTTCGCCGCGTCCTCACTCTGCACGAGACGATGCCAAAGGAACTCAGGGCTTTCGATAATTTGCGTATACGCAAATTTGTTCCTACACTGCGCCGCGATGACAACGACCGAACACACCACCGCCACCACCGACTTCCTCGTGATCGGCGGCGGCATCGCCGGCGCCTCGGTGGCGCACTGGCTCGCGCCGCATGCCCGCGTGATCCTGCTCGAACGCGAGAACCAGCCCGGCTACCACTCCACGGGCCGCTCGGCCGCGCTGTTCATGGAGAGCTACGGCACGCCGCAGGTGCGCGCGCTCACGATGGCCAGCCGCGCCTTCCTCGAGAACCCGCCGCCGGGCTTCGCCGAACATCCGCTGCTCACGCCGCGCGGCGCGATGATGATCGCGGGCCCGGGGCAGGAGGCGCAGCTCGAAGAGCACTGGCAGGTGCTGCAGGGCATGCCCGGCGATCCGCGCCGGCTCAGTGCCGACGAAGCATGCGCGATGGTGTCGGCGCTGCGGCCCGAGCAGGTGATCGGCGCGGTCTACGAACCCGATGCGGCCGACATGGACGTGCATGCGATCCACCAGGGCTACCTGCGCGGCATGCGGCGCGCGGGCGGGCAGCTGGTGTGCGACGCGGGCGTGACGGCCATCGAGCGCGTGGGCGACATCTGGCGCGTGCAGGCCGGCGGGCGCAGCTACGAGGCCCCGGTGCTGCTCAATGCGGCGGGCGCCTGGGTCGATACCGTGGCTCGGCTCGCGGGCGTGCCGCCCATCGGCATCGAGCCGCGCCGGCGCTCGGCCTTCATCTTCGCGCCGCCCGAGGGCGAGGCCGCGACGGCCGCGCGCTGGCCCATGGTGTTCGGCGCCGAGGAGGACTGGTACATCAAGCCCGACGCCGGCATGCTGCTCGGCTCGCCGGCCAATGCCGACCCGGTGGAGCCGCAGGACATCCAGCCCGAGGAGCTCGACATCGCGATCGCGATCGACCGCATCGAGCAGGTGACCACGCTCTCGATCCGCCGCCCCACGCGCACCTGGGCCGGCCTGCGTTCCTTCGTGGCCGACGGCGACCTGGTCGGCGGCTTCGATCCCGAGGCGCCGGGCTTCTTCTGGGTCGCGGCGCAGGGCGGCTACGGCATCCAGACCTCGGCCGCGATGGGCGAGGCCTGCGCGGCGCTGGCACGCGGGCTGCCGCTGCCCGAGCGCATCGCGGGCTTCGGGCTCACGGCCGAGATGCTCGGGCCGCAGCGGCTGCGCAGCAAGGTCGCGGCCTGACGCGGCAACGCCCCCCTTTTCCTCCTTCTTCCCTCCACCCCGAGAACAAGAGAAACCCCATGCGTGTCTTCAGTGCCTCCCTCGCCACCGAAACCAACACCTTCGCGCCCATGCCCACGGGCCTGGCCTCGTTCAAGGACCGCGGCTACTTCCCCGCCGGCAAGCATCCCGAAGCGATGACGCTGTTCTCGGGCCCGCTGTGGGCCGCGCGCATCCGCGGCAAGGAGCACGGCTGGACGCTGTTCGAAGGCATGGTGGCCGGCGCGCAGCCCAGCGGCACGACCACGCGCCATGCCTACGAGACGCTGCGCGACGAACTGCTGGCCGACCTGCGCGCGGTGCTGCCGGTCGACATGGTGCTGCTGGGCCTGCACGGCGCGATGGTGGCCGACGGCTACGACGACTGCGAGGGCGACCTGCTGAAGCGGGTGCGCGAGATCGTGGGCCCGCAGGTGGTGATCGGCGCCGAGCTCGATCCGCACAACCACCTCACGCCCGAGATGGTGGCCAACGCCGACCTGATGATCTCGTTCAAGGAGTACCCGCACACCGACGTGCTCGAGCGCGGCATGGAGCTGGTCGACATCTGCGCGGCGCAGGTCGAGGGCAAGGTGAAGCCGGTGGCCGCGATGGTCGACTGCGACATGATCGTGACGGTCCACACCTCGCGCCAGCCGGCGCGCGGCTTCGTCGAGCGCATGCAGTCGCTCGAGGGCAAGGACGGCGTGCTCTCGGTCTCGCTCACGCACGGCTTCTCGTGGGGCGACGTGCCCGAGATGGGCACCAAGCTGCTGGTCTACACCGACGGCGACGCGGCCAAGGCGCAGGCCCTGGCGCGCCAGCTGGCCGACGAGGTGATCGCGATGCGCGACGAGCTCACGGTCCCCTACCCCGGCATCGACGCCTCGCTCGACGCGGCGCTGGCCTTCGACGGCGGCCCGGTGGTGCTGGCCGATGGCGCCGACAACCCCGGCGGCGGCGCGGCCAGCGATTCGACCTTCATCCTGCGCCGCCTGGTCGAGCGCGGCATCACCAACGCGGCGCTGGGCCCGATGTGGGACCCGATCGCGGTGCGCATCGCCTTCGACGCGGGCGTGGGCGCCAAGCTCACGATGCGCATCGGCGGCAAGATCAGCCCGCTGTCGGGCGACCCGATCGACCTCGAGTGCACGGTGAAGGCGCTGCAGCGCGACCTGGTGATGACCGGCCTGGCGGGCACGCCCGTGCTGATGGGCGACAGCGCGCTGGTGGAGGCCAACGGCATCGAGATCGTGCTGATCACGCTGCGCAACCAGGCGATGGGCACCGACCTCTTCACGCAACTGGGCTGCGACTTGGCGGCCAAGAAGATCGTGGTGGTGAAGTCCTCGCAGCATTTCTATGCCTCGTACTCGAAGGTCGCCAGGCACGTGATCTACGCGGGTGCGCCGGGCGCGGTCACGCTCGACCTCAGCACCCTGCCCTACCGCAAGGCGCGGCTGCCCAAGTGGCCGATCGGCGCCACGGCCTGACGCACCCCGTTTTCGTTTTTCTCCCTCGTTCCCTTCCCTTTTCCTCAGCCCACGGAGTTCCGCGATGACTTCACCACGCCGCCTTCTCGCCGCCTGTCTCGGCGGACTCGCCCTCGCCACGGCGAGCCTGCACGCGCCGGCCCAGCAGCAGCCCAAGACGCTGCGCGTGGTCGCGCATGCCGACCTGAAGATCCTCGACCCGACCTTCACCACGGCCTACATCTCGCGCAACTTCGGCTACATGGTCTACGACACGCTGTTCGCGCAGGACGCGAACGGCAAGCCGCAGCCGCAGATGGTCGAGAAATACAGCACCTCGAAGGACGGCAAGCAGTGGAGCTTCACGCTGCGCCCGGGCCTGAAGTTCTCGGACGGCAGCGCCGTGACCTCGGCCGACGCCATCGCGTCGCTGCAGCGCTGGGCCGCGCGCGACAGCCTGGGCCGCGCGATGGTGGCCAGCGGCGCGGAATGGAAGGCGGTCGACGCTCACAGCTTCACGCTCACGCTGACCGAGCCCTTCGGCATGGTGCTCGACGGACTGGCCAAGCCCTCGGGCTTTCCGCCGGTGATCCTGCCCGAGCGCATCGCGAAGATGCCGGCCACGGCGCCGCTGACCGAGGTCGTGGGCTCGGGCCCGTTCGTGTTCAAGCGCGACGAGTGGGTGCCGGGCAACAAGGCGGTGTTCGTGCGCAACACCAACTACGTGGCGCGCAGCGAGCCGCCGAGCGGCCTCTCGGGCAGCAAGAAGACCAGCTTCGACCGCGTGGAGTGGCTCTACCTGCCCGACGCCAACAGCGCGGTCGCGGCGCTCAAGCGCGGCGAGGTCGACCTGGTCGAGCAGCTGCCGCCCGACTACATCGCGCCGCTGCGCACCGACAGCAACGTCAAGATCGGCTCGGGCGGCGCCTACCAGGCCTTCCTGGTGATGAACCAGCTGCACGCGCCGTTCAACGATCCGAAGGTGCGCCAGGCGCTGCTGCAGGCCGTGAGCCAGGAGCGCTTCGTCGCGGCCATGGGCTATCCGCTGGACATGCGCATGAGCTACTGCGCTACCTACTTCATCTGCGGCAGCCCGAACGAGACCGCCGCCGGCGCCGAGCCCTTCCGCAAGGCCGACGTGGCCAAGGCCAAGAAGATGCTGGCCGACGCGGGCTACAAGGGCGAGAAGGTGGTGCTGCTGGTGCCCAGCGACGTGCCCTACCTCAACGCCGAGGCGCTGATGGCCGCGCAGACCATGCGCAGCATCGGCCTGAACGTCGACGCGCAGACCATGGACTGGGCCTCGATCGGCGCGCGCCGCGCCAAGCGCGATGCGCCCGAGGCCGGCGGCTGGAACATGTACGTGACCGTGGCCGGCGAGTTCGACGCCAACTCGCCGATCGCCAACGCCTACCTGAGCGCGGCCTGCGGCAACAGCCTGCCGGGCTGGCCCTGCGACAAGAAGCTCGACGAGCTGCGCACCGCCTGGCTCAAGGAGACGGTGCCGGCCAAGCGCAAGGAACTGCTCGACGCCTTCCAGTCGCGCGCCTACGAGGCCGTGCCCTACATCAACGCGGGCCAGTACTCGGCCGCGTTCGCCGCGCGCTCCAGCCTCAAGGGCGTGGACAAGCTCTGGGCCGGCATGCCGACGGTCTGGATGCTCGACAAGTAGGCCCTCCTCCCCAGCCACGAGAACCTCGAAGCCATGGGCTACATCCTCCGTCGGTTCCTCTCGACGCTCCCGGTCATGGCGGTGGTCGCCGTGGTGGTGTTCCTGTTGATCCACCTGTCGCCCGGCGATCCGGCCGCGCTGATCGCGGGCGACCTCGCCACCGGCGAGGACATCGAGAAGCTGCGCGCCGTGCTCGGCCTCAACCTGCCGCTGTGGCAGCAGTTCGCGCTGTGGCTCGGCCGGCTCGCCACCGGCGACCTCGGCACCTCGATCTTCACGCAGGTGCCGGTGTCGCAGCTGCTCGGGCAGCGGCTCGAGCCCACGGTGTCGATCGCGCTGCTCACCATGGCGATCACGCTGGTGGTGGCAGTGCCGCTGGGCACGCTCGCGGCCTACCGCGCCGGCACCTGGATCGACCGGCTGGTGATGCTGTTCGCGGTGCTGGCCTTCTCGGTGCCGGTGTTCCTGGTCGGCTACCTGCTGATCTACGCCTTCGCGATCCAGCTGCCGTGGTTCCCGGTGCAGGGCTACGTGCGCTTCGGCCATAGCCCGACCGACTGGCTGCTCGGGCTGGTGCTGCCCTGCGTGAACCTGGCGCTGGTCTACATCGCGCTGGTGACGCGCATGACGCGCGCCACCGTGCTCGAGGTGCTGCACGAGGACTACATCCGCACCGCGCGCGCCAAGGGCCTGGGCGTGCTGCCGGTGCTGGGCCATGCGCTGCGCAACGCGGCGATCCCGATCGCCACCACGGTGGGCGTGGGCATCGCACTGCTGATCGGCGGCGTGGTGGTCACCGAGACGGTGTTCGCGATCCCCGGCGTGGGCCGGCTGGTCATCGATTCGGTGCAGCGCCACGACTATCCCGTGATCCAGAGCGTGCTGCTGCTGTCGGCCGGCGTGTACGTGCTGATCAACCTGCTGATCGACCTGAGCTACCGCTTCTTCGATCCGCGCATCCAGTACTGAACCGCGCCATGTCCACCGTACTCCCCATGAGCGACAGCGACACGCCCCCAACTTCGGCCAGCACTTCGGCCAGCGCCGAGGCCGACATCGTGCCCTTCGTCCCGCCACGCTTCCGCTGGCTGCGCAAGCACCCGACGCTGATCGTCGGCCTGCTGCTGCTGCTCGCGGTGGCGGCGCTGTCGATCGCCGCGCCCTGGATCGCCACCCACGACCCGCAGGACATCGACCCGCTGGCGCGCATGCAGCCGCCCTCGGCCGAGCACTGGTTCGGCACCGACGCGCTGGGCCGCGACGTGTTCAGCCGCGCGGTGTGGGGCGGCCAGGTGTCGATGATCGTCGGCGCCTCGGTCGCCGTGCTGGCCACCGTCTTCGGCATCGTGCTGGGGCTGCTGGCGGGCTTCGTGCGCCGCATCGACGGCTTCGTGATGCGCGTGATGGACGGGCTGATGGCGATCCCCGGCATCCTGCTGGCGATCGCGCTGATGGCGGTCACGCGCGCCAGCCTCACGACCGTGATCGTGGCCATCACCATTCCCGAGATACCGCGCGTGGTGCGGCTGGTGCGCTCGCTGGCGCTCACCTTGCGCGAACAGCTGTTCGTGGAGGCCGCGCATGCGGTGGGCACGCGGCTGCCGACGATCCTGTGGCGCCACGTGCTGCCCAACATGGTGGCGCCGCTGATCGTGCAGTCGACCTTCGTCGCGGCGGCCGCGGTGCTGACCGAGGCAGCGCTGTCCTTCCTCGGCGTGGGCGTGCCCGCGCAGACGCCGAGCTGGGGCAACATGATGGCCGAGGGACGCAACTTCGTCGCCGTGGCCTTCCACATCATCCTGTACCCGGGCCTCTTGCTCGCGGCCACGGTGCTCGCGATCAACCTCGTGGGCGACGGGTTGCGCGATGCGCTCGATCCGCGCCTGGCGCGCCAACTCTGAGGGACGACGCCCCATGACCACTCCCCTGTCCCGCGTCGCGCTCGCGACCGGCGAGGCGCTGCTCGAGGTCGACGCGCTGCGCACCCACTTCCACACGCTGGCCGGCGTGGTGCGCTCGGTCGACGGCGTGTCCTACACCGTGCGCGCCGGCCGCACGCTCGGCGTGGTCGGCGAATCGGGCTGCGGCAAGAGCGTGACCGCGCTGTCGATCCTGCGGCTGGTGCCCACGCCGCCGGGCCACCACGCGGGCGCGGTGCGGCTGCGCGGCACCGACCTGATGCAGCTGAGCGAGCGCGAGATGCGCCAGATCCGCGGCAACCGCATCTCGATGATCTTCCAGGAGCCGATGACCTCGCTGAACCCGGTGCTGACCGTGGGCCGGCAGATCGCCGAGACGGTGCAGCTGCACCAGAAGGCCAGCCGCGCCGAGGCGCTGCAGCGCGCGGTCGAGATGCTGCGGCTGGTGCAGATCCCCGAGCCCGAGCGGCGCGTGAACGAGTACCCGCACCAGCTCTCGGGCGGCATGCGCCAGCGCGTGATGATCGCGCTGGCCCTGGCCTGCAACCCCGAGGTGCTGATCGCCGACGAGCCCACCACCGCGCTCGACGTGACGATCCAGGCGCAGATCCTCGACCTCATCAAGCGGCTGCAGAAGGAGCTGGGCATGGGCGTGGTGATGATCACGCACGACCTGGGCGTGGTGGCCGAGAGCTGCGACCGCGTGGTCGTGATGTACGCGGGCAAGAAGGTGGAGGAGGCCGAGGTGGTCGAGCTGTTCGACCGGCCGCTGCATCCCTACACGCGCGCGCTGATGGCCTCGATGCCCGCGATGAACACCGCGAGCGCGCGGCTCACCGAGATCCCGGGGCTGGTGCCGGCCGCACACGAGCTGGGCCGCGGCTGCGCCTTCGCGGCGCGCTGCGCCTCGGCGCGCGAACGCTGCCGGCACGAGACGCCGCGGCTCACGCGCCAGGGCGATGCGAACGACGCCGACGGCGGCCACGTGGTGGCCTGCTTCGCGGTGCAGGAAGGCTGGGCCACGGCTTCGGTCGAACAGGAGGTGGCCGTATGAGCACGACAACGACGACGATGACGACAACCAATGCCGCGCCGCTGCTGCGCGTGCACGAGCTGCGCAAGCACTACGTTTCGCCCAAGCGCTGGCTGCGGCCGGCGCGGCCGCCGATCCGGGCGGTCGATGGCGTGTCGTTCTCGGTGGCGCGCGGCGAGACGCTCGCGCTGGTTGGCGAATCGGGCTGCGGCAAGACGACCACCGCGAAGTCGGTGCTGCGGCTGGTGGAGCCGAGCGCGGGCTCGGTGCAGCTCGACGGCGAGGAGCTGGTGGGACTGTCGCCCTCGCAGATGCGCCAGCGCCGGCGCGACCTGCAGATCATCTTCCAGGACCCCTACGCCTCGCTCAACCCGCGCCTGACCGCGGGCGAGATCGTGGCCGAGCCGCTGCGCAACTTCGGCGGCGCCGACGCGGCCGCGCGCGAGGAGCGCGTGCGCTGGCTGTTCTCGCGCGTGGGCCTGCGGCCCGAGGCGGCGAAGAAGTATCCGCACGAGTTCTCGGGCGGGCAGCGCCAGCGGCTGGGCATCGCGCGTGCACTGGCACTGCAGCCCAAGCTGATCGTCTGCGACGAGCCGGTGTCGGCACTCGACGTGTCGGTGCAGGCGCAGGTGGTGAACCTGCTGATGGACCTGCAGGCCGAGTTCGGCATCGCCTACCTGTTCGTCGCGCACGACCTCGCGGTGGTGCGCCACATCAGCCATCGCGTGGCCGTCATGTACCTGGGCCACATCGTGGAGATCGCGGACCGCGACACGCTGTTCTCGGCGCCGCGCCATCCGTACACCGAGATCCTGCTGTCGGCGGTGCCCGTGCCCAACCCGCGCACGCCCGCCAGGCGCATGCTGCTGCAGGGCGATCCGCCGAGCCCCGCGAACCCGCCCTCGGGCTGCCGCTTCCACACCCGCTGCCCGATGGCGCAGGCCGTGTGCAAGGAGCAGCAGCCCGCGCTCACGCCGCGCGAGGCCGAGGGCCACCTGGTGGCCTGCCATTTCCGCTGAACCCGAACACACCCACACGAAGAAGGAAGACGCGATGTCGAACCCCACCCACCACGACCTGCTGATCCGCGGCGGCACCGTGATCGACGGCACCAAGGCGCCGCGCTTCGAGGCCGACGTGGCCATCTCGGGCGGGCGCATCGCCGCCATCGGCAAGCTCGAGGGCCACACGGCCGACCAGGTGCTCGACGCCACGGGCCGCATCGTGGCGCCGGGCTTCATCGACTCGCACACGCACGACGACCAGGCGGTGCTGTCGCAGGCGCAGATGCCGTTCAAGGTGTCGCAGGGCGTGACCACGGTGATCGCGGGCAACTGCGGCATCAGCGCGGCGCCGCTGCGCGAGGACATGGACCTGCCGATGCCGCTGAGCCTGCTCGACTCGCCGGTCGAGGGCCGCTTCACCACCTTCGCGGCCTACCTCGACGCGCTGCGCGCCACGCCCTCCTCGGTCAACGTGGCGGCGATGGTGGGCCATTCGACGCTGCGCGCCGTGACCATGGCCGACCTCGACCGCCCCGCCACCGCGAGCGAGATCGCGGCCATGCAGGCGCTGGTCGAGGAAGCGATGCAGGCCGGCGCGATCGGCCTGTCGACCGGCACCTTCTACCCGCCCGCGGTGAAGGCCACGACCGAGGAGATCATCGAGGTGGGACGCCCGCTCACGGCGCGCAAGGCGCTCTACGTGACCCACATGCGCGACGAGGCCGACCGCGTGATGGAATCGCTCGAGGAGACCTTCGCCATCGGCCGCGCGCTCGACATCCCGGTGGTGGTGTCGCACCACAAGGTGCAGAACGTGCAGAACCACGGCAAGACCAAGGTCACGCTGCCCTTCATCCAGGAGGCGATGAAGCACCAGTGCATCGGCCTCGACTGCTATCCCTACACGGCCGGCTCCACCATGATCCGCACCGACCGCGGCATGATGGACGGCCGCGTGCTGATCGCCTCGAGCGTGCCGCATCCCGAATGCGCGGGCCGCGACCTCAAGGACATCGCGGCCGACTGGGGCGTGTCGGGCGAGGAAGCCGCCAGGCGGCTGCAGCCCGGCAGCGCGATCTATTTCATGATGGACGAGGACGACGTGCAGCGCATCCTCGCCTTCGACGAAACCATGATCGGCTCCGACGGCATTCCGCTCGGCGAGAAGCCGCATCCGCGGCTGTGGGGCACCTTCCCGCGCGTGCTGGGCCACTACAGCCGCGACGTCGGCCTGTTCCCGCTCGAGACCGCGGTGTGGAAGATGACCGGCCTCACGGCGCGCAACTTCGGCCTGCACGAGCGCGGCACGCTCAAGCCCGGGCACCACGCGGACGTGGTGGTGTTCGATGCGAAGACCGTGCGCGACACCGCGAACTACCAGGAGCCGACGCAGGCGGCCGAAGGCATCGAGGCGGTGATCGTGAATGGCGCGCTGACCTGGCGCGATGGCGCGCACAGCGGGGCGCGCAATGGGCAGGTGATCGTGCGGCAGACGAGCTGACGCCGGCGGCGGCCCTCAGCGCGCGTCGTGCGAATGGATCTGCAGCGCCTCGAGGAAGCGCGAGACCATGTTGTAGGCCGCGACCGTCGCCGTGAGTTCGACCAGCTGCTGCGGCTCGAACTGCGCCGACACCGCGGCGAAGATCGCATCGGGCACCTGCACGTGAAGCGTCATGGCGTCCGCATAGGCCAGCACCGCGCGCTCGCGTTCGCTGAACAGCTCGCTTCGCGCCCAGTCCTGCAGCGCATCGAGCTGCGGCTGCGACATGCCTTCCTTCAGCGCGATCGGCGCGTGCTGGTCCGCTTCGTAGGGCGCGTGGTTGAGCTGCGCCACGCGCATGATGACCATCTCGCGGATCGCGCCGGACAGCGACGACTTCTGCCGGATCGCGGTCAGGTAGTGGAGCCAGCCTTCGGCCACGGGCGGGCTGTTGAGCAGCATGCGATAGAGATGCAGCACCTCGCCGCGCTCGGCGACGATGCGGTCCGCGAGCGGCTTGACGGCGGGGTTCTGGCTGTCCGCGTAGGGAATCCGGGCCATGGGGTGTTCCTTCCTTGTTCGTGGATCGAGTTCAGCCGCTGGTGACGATCCCGCGCTTGACGAGGTCGTTCATCACTTCGGCGTCCTTCCTGACGCGCTCCATGAACTGCTCGGGCGTGCCGTTCACGATGTCGTAGGCGTTCTCGCCGAAGCGCTTGGCCACCTGCGGGTCGTGCATCGCCTCGCGCACGGCCTTGAGGATTTTCTGGCGCACCTCGGGCGGCATGCCCGGCGGCGCGACGATGCCGATCCAGGTGGGGTATTCGAAGCCCGGGATCAGCTCGTTCATCGCGGGCACATCGGGCAGCATCGCCGAGCGTCCGGGCGAGCTCACGGCCAGTGCCCGGACCTTGCCGGCCTTGATCTGCGGCAGCATCACCGACAGGCCCGCGAACGCGTAGTCGATGTGGCCGCCGAGCATGTCGGTGAGCAGCGGGCCCGCGCCCTTGTAGGGCACGTGCTCGGTGCGCAGCCCCTTGGCCAGCGAGAGCTGCGCGCTGTTCACATGCCCGGCCGATGCGGTGCCGGCGGAGCCGTAGGAGCTCTTGGGGTTGGCCTTGAGGTACGCCACCAGCTCGTCGAGGTTCTTCACCGGCAGGTCGTTGCGCGTGACCAGCACCTGCGGCGTGGTGACGAGCAGGCTCAGGTAGTCGAAGTCCTTGAAGGTATCGAAGGGCAGGTTCTTCACCGTGAGGTGGTTCACCGCCTGCGAATCGAGCGCGAGCATGAGCGTGTAGCCGTCGGGCTTGGCGCGATGCAGGTCGCCCGCGCCCAGCGAACCGCTGGCACCGGGCTTGTTGTCGATCACCAGCGTCTGGCCCAGCTTCTCGCCCAGGGTGTTGCCGATGATGCGTGCCGTCTGGTCGACCGCGCCGCCCGGCGCGAACGGCACGATGAGGCGGATGGGCTGGCGCGGATAGCCCTGCGCATGGGCGGCCGGCATCAGCGCGGCGGCGGCCGTTGCGACTGCGCAGGCCAACAGAAGTCGTCGCCCGGTCTCGAGCATGGTGTGTCTCCTTGTTTTTGGGGGAAGCGGTGGCTAGCGGTGGGAAGGGAGCGGGCCGTCAGCGCGTGGCCGCGACCAGCCCGCCGTCGACGACGATCTCGGTGCCGGTCACGTAGCGGCTCTCGTCCGCCACCAGGAACAGCACCGCATGCGCCGTGTCCCAGCCGGTGCCCATGTGCTTCATCGGAACCTGGTTGTTGCGATGGTCGATGAAGCCCTGCGTATCGCCCTTCGCGTACTTCGCCGCCAGGCCTTCGATGAGCGGCGTGTGCATCAGCCCAGGCACCACGCAGTTGAGCCGGATGCCTTCGGGCGCGTGGATGACCGCCGAGGTGTGCGTGAACTGCAGCAGCCCCGCCTTGGCCGCGGCATAGGCGACCTGCGGCTTGCCGATGTAGCGCAGGCCGGCCACGGACGCCACGCTGACGATGGCGCCACCGCCCTGCGCGCGCATGTGCGGGATGACGTGCTTGCAGCCGAGGAACGCGCTCTTGAGGTTGACTTGGATCTGCGCGTCCCACACCGCCTCGTCCATGTCGACGGGACCACCGGGCTGCGAGACACCGACGTTATTGACCAGGATGTCGATGCGCCCGAAGCGCTGGATGCAGGCGGCCACCGCCTGCTCGACCTGCGCGGACTGGGTGACATCGCAGGCCTGGACCTCGGCCTCGCCGCCCTCGGCCACGACCAGGGCACGCGTGGCCTCGGCGTTGGCGAGCACGAGGTCGGTGCCGAACACCTTCGCGCCCTGCCGCGCGAGCAGCACCGCGGTGGCGCGCCCATTGCCCCAGCCATCGGCCACGGCGCCGCAGCCCATGACCAACGCCACTTTTCCCTTGAGATCCAGCACCTTGTCGTCTCCTTCGATTTGCCTGAGCGGCGATCGTAGGAAGAACCCATTTATCTTTGAAATTCTTTCTATCTATCGATTTATAGAATCAGGGAATGAATATCTCCCCGCGTCAGCTGCGCCTGTTCCTCGCGCTCAGCGAATCGCTGAACTTCAGCAAGACCGCGGAGCAGCTGTTCATGACGCAGCCCTCGCTGAGCAAGGCGATCCGCGATCTCGAGGAGGCGCTGGGCCTCGTGCTGTTCGAGCGCACCACGCGCAGCGTGCATCTCACCGCGAGCGGCACGCGGCTGGCCAGCATGGCGCGCAGCGTGATCGGGGAATTCGACAGCGGCCTCGAGCGCATGCGCGCGTCGGCCGAGCAGGAGGCGCAGCAGCTGTGCATCTCTTCACTGCCGTCGCTGGCCAGCGTGATCCTTCCGGCCGCCTGCAGTGCGCTCGAGCGGCGCTTCGCGCAGCCGCGCATCGCCATCCACGACTGCTCCAACAGCGCGAGCATCCAGCGGCTGCTCAACTACCAGGTGGATTTCGCGCTGGCGTCCGTCATGCCTTCGCACCCGGACCTGCAATACGAGGAGTTGCTGCGCGACCAGTTCGTGCTGCTGTCGTGCGGTGCGTGGCGCAAGCGCATCGCCGACGAAGTCATGCTGGAGGAGCTGCTGCGGCTGCCGGTCATCAGCATGACCGACGCCAGCACCGCGATGCGCTACATCAGCGCCGCCTTCCTGCAGCGTGGCGTGGAGTTCCGGCCGAAGATGCAGCTCGACCAGGTCGGCACGATCGCGGGCTTTCTCAAGGAGGGGCTGGGCGTTGCGGTGCTGCCCTATCTGGGAATGATGCCGATGGTGAGCCTGCGGGGCATGAAGATCTCGTCGATTGCCGACGGGCCGCTGCGCTCGGTCGGGATGGTCACGCGCAGGCAGGGCGGCACGTCAGCGATCGCGCGGGCGGCGATGGATGAGATCCGCAAGGTGGTAGGCGCGTTGATGAAGAAGCACCAGGGCTGGCTGCATCCCGCATCGGCCTAGCGCGCGGGCCCGAAAAAAAGCGCCCTCAGTCGGGCGCGTTCATCACGCGGTCGAACTCCTCGTCGGCCGGAACGTTGTCGGCATCGAGCTCGCTGGCATCGGTGAGGTCGATGCCGGTTTCCTCGGACAGGGAATCGGCGGCCTCCGCGTCGATGGCATCGAAGTCGTCCTCGGGCAGGCCGTCGGCATCGAGGTCCTCGTCGACTTCCTCGGGGATCGGCGCGGGGCGCGCGCTGGTGACGGCGGCTCGGGTGGTCATGGTCTTTTCCTCACGGATGGCTGGGCGAAGCAGGCCCCTATGTTGCGCCGATTTCGCGTCATCCGGAAGACGGTGCGGGTGACGGGACGTATCGCCGCAACCGCACCTGTTCAAACGATCAGTTCTTGTTCGCCTCGGGCTTGGCCTCGCCTTCGTGTGCATGGTCGTGGTCATGCCCTTCCTCGTGCGCATGCGCCGCGTGGTCGTGCCCGTGGTCGTGGTCATGGCCATGCTCGCCGCTGTGCGCGAGCCGGCTCACGCCCGTGACCAGCGCGATGCCCGCGACCAGCCAGACGATCTGCGCCAGGGTCTGGCGCATCGGCAGGCGCTTCTGCAGTTGCGGGATCAGGTCGGCCAGCGCGACGTAGACGAAGCTGCTGCCGGCCAGCACGAGGAAATACGGCAGCCAGCCATGCAGCTGGTCGACCAGCCACCAGCCGGCGATGCCGCCGAGCATGGTCATGGTGCCGGCCAGCGACACCTTCACGAGCGCGGCGCGCTGGTTGGCCGAGCTCTGGCGCAGCACCACGAGGTCGCCGATGTGGTGCGGCACCTCGTGCGCAAGCACGGCGAGGGCGGCGACCAGGCCCAGGCGCAGGTCGGCGATGAAGGCCGAGGCGATCAGGATGCCGTCGCCGAAGCAGTGCACGCTGTCGCCGGTGAGCACGGCCCAGCCGCCGGCGCGCGGACCGTGGTCGTGGCCGTGGTGCGCATGGCCGTGGCCGTGCGCCTGGCCGTGGCCGTGCGCGTGGTCGTGATGGCCGTGGTTGTCGTAGATGGGGCCGAGCTGCGCCGGCTGCCCGGCGGTGTCGCCACCGTGATGGTGCTCGTGCCCGTGGTGCCACAGCTCGGCCTTGTCGAGCAGGAAAAAGAACACCACGCCGAACAGCAGCACCGCGAACAGCAGCGCGGGCTCGATGCGGCTTTCGAAGGCCTCGGGCAACAGGTGCATGAAGGCGGTGGCGAGCAGCGCGCCCGCCGCCAGGCTCAGCAGGTGCTGCGGGTTCACGCCGCCCGAGCCGCTGCGCACGCCCACGCGCAGCAGCAGCGCCGCGAGCCACACGCTGCCGATGCCGGCGACCAGGGTCGCCAAGATGATCACTATCAAGTTCATAGCTGCTTACGCAATAAGGACGCCCGATGCGCCCAGTTCCATTCATTAAAAGCAAAAAGGCCGCCCCTTGCGGGGACGGCCTTCGGCGGAAGCTGGCTCTGGGGTCGTCCTGGGCGCTGATCGCTCAGGCGACGCCGTTGGCTTTGAACCAGGCGGTGGCTCGCTGCCATCCGTCGTCGGCCGCGCTCTTGACGTAGCTGGGACGGTAGTCGGCATGGAACGCATGGCCTGCTTCGGGATACACGACGAAGCTCGACGCCTTGGCAGCCGGAGAGCCATTTGCCAGGGCCGATTTCATCTTATCAACGGTGTCAAGGGGGATACCTTGATCTTTTCCGCCGTACAGGCCGAGCACCGGCGCCTGCAGGCTGGCGGCGATGTCGACCGGGTGCTTCGGGTTCAGGTCGCTGGCCTGGCCGACCAGCCGGCCGTACCAGGCGACGCCGGCCTTGACCTTGCCGGTGGCGGCGTAGAGCCAGGTGATGCGGCCGCCCCAGCAGAAGCCGGTGATGCCGGCCTTGGAGGTGTCGCCGCCGTTGGCCGCGGCGTACTGCAGCGCGCCGTCGAGGTCGGCCAGCACCTGCGCGTCGGGCACCTTGCTCACGATGTCGGCCTGCAGCTTGGGAATGTCGGTGTAGCCGCGCGGATCGCCCTGGCGCGCATAGAGCTCGGGCGCGATGGCGAGGTAGCCGAGCTTGGCGAAGCGGCGGCAGGTGTCGGCGATGTATTCGTGCACGCCGAAGATCTCCTGCACCACCAGGATCACCGGCAGGCCGGTCTTGTTGGCCGGCGCGGCGGCGTAGGCCGGCACCTCGAAGCCGTTGACCGTGTACTTGATCGGGCCGGCCTTGAGGCCGTCGGCCGGGGTGCTGATGGCGGTCTGCGCCATCACCGGCATCACGGCGGCGGCATAGCCCACGCCGATGGCGGCCTTGAGCGCGGTGCGCCGCGTCGCGCCCTGTTCGGTGCTGTCGCCGGGGCGCAGCGAATCGAAGTCGGATTGCAGGTCGGAACGGCGGTCGTCGAGTTGGGGCATGAGGAGGGCTCCAGGTGAGGGATCGTCGGACAAGGGGCAGATGCGAAAAAACGCACGCCGCAATGTAGGCGATAACGGCCCGTCCTCCCTGTTCGCGGGGTTGATGACCCCGCGCGGACGCCCTTTTGCCGCTCAGCGCGGTTCGTAGGCTCTGCGCGCCAGCGCCGCCGCCAGCACCTGCGCCGGATCGACCAGCCGCAGCCCCGCCACCGCGCTCGAGCCCGCGAGCCCCAGCGGCACCTCGGTGCAGCCCATGATGATGGTGACCGGCCCGTGGCGCTCGGCCAGCCGCAGCGCGACCTCGGAGAAGCAGCGCTCGGCCAGCGCCATGTCGCCGGCCTTCACGCCCTCGAAGATGCCGCGCGCGATGGTGCGGCGCTCGACCTCGCTCGGCACGTGGCAGCCGAGGCCGGCCTCGGCCAGCGCCTGCTCGTAGAGGCCGATGCGGTAGGTGCCCTCGGTGGCCATCAGCGCCACCTCGCCCGCGCCCTGCGCCGCCAGGTGCTGCGCGGTCTCGCGCGCCATGTGCAGCAGCTCGACCTGCGGAAAACGCTCCTGCAGCCGCGCATGCCAGGCATGGGCGGTGTTGCAGGCGATCGCCACCGTGCGGCTGCCGAGCGCCGCCAGCCGGCCCAGCGCCTGCAGCATCGGCTCCAGCGGCTGGTGCGCGCCGTTCTCGGCGCTCGACAGCAGCGCGCCGGTGCGGTCGGGCACCGGCACCTGCGCGAGCCAGTGCTCGGGAAAGGACTGGTCGCGCACCGGCTCGCCGCGCGCGCGCATCTGCTGCGCGCAGGCCTGCACGAACAGGCGGACGAAGTCGGCGCCCGCGGCCGGGCCCATGCCGCCCAGGATGCCTACGACCTGCGTGGAGACCATGTCCTTGTTTCCGATCGAAGTCCGGCTCAGGTCGCCGGCTTGTCGCTGAATTCCTTGAGGTTGTCCTTGAGCTGCGGGCTCATCGGCAGGTTCAGCGGCAGGTTCTTCGGCGGGATCGGCGACATGAACCACTTGGTGTAGAGCTTCTCGAACTCGCCGCTCTTCATCATGCCGATGAAGGTGTCGTCGACCAGCTTCTTGAAGGCCGGGTCGTCCTTGGGCAGCATGCAGGCGTAGGGCTCGACCTGCAGCGACTCGCCCACCACCTCGTAGTCGGCCGGGTTCTTCGAGTTGGCGATCAGGCCGAACAGCAGGATGTCGTCCATCGCGAAGGCGACGGCGCGGTCGCTCTCCACCAGCAGGAACGCGTCGGCGTGGTCCTTGCCGAGCACGATGTTCATGTCGAGGTTCTTCTCGGTGTTGTACTTGCGCATGACCAGCGCGTTGGTGGTGCCGGTGGTGCTGGCCACGGTCTTCTTCGCGAGGTCGGCGTAGTCCTTGATCTTCGAGGACTTCTTCACCAGCAGGCGCGTGCCCGTGTAGAAGTGGTTGACCGCGAAGGACACGTCCTTGCCGCGCGCGGTGTTGTTGGTGGTGGAGCCGCACTCGAGGTCGATGGTGCCGTTGGTGATCAGCGGGATGCGGTTCTGCGAGGTCACGGCCATCAGCTGCACCTGCAGGTTCGGCTTGTTGAGCTTCTTCTTCACCGCCTCGACCACCGCGTTCGACATCTCGACCGCGAAGCCGATCGGCTTGTTGGGGCCGTCGAGGTAGCTGAACGGCACCGACGACTCGCGGTAGGCCAGCGTGATCTTGCCGGACTCGGCGATCTTGGCCAGCGTGTCGGCGGCCTGGGCGCCGGTGGCAGCGAGCAGGACCGTGGCGGTGGCGGCCATCAATGCGGAGAGTTTCATGCGTGCCTTCTTCGAGGGAGGTTGAACAGGAGGACCAGTGTAAGAAAGAGTGACTCAGGACGGCAATTCCAATAGCGGGCTGGGCCATACCCAAAGGTTATGGGCAGGGAAAACCCGGGCGCCCCCCGATTTCGAAGCGCCGCGGCGGGGCATGCCCTTTGGCTATGGGCCACGCCTCTTTTTGCATTTCCGCGCCGGCGGCGGCGCGCCTACAGTCGAGGCTCACCCCTTCCCTTTCTGTTCCCGAAAGTTGCCTCTCATGCATGTGTGCGTGCTCGGCGCCGGCATCGTGGGCCTGGCCACCGCCTGGCAACTCGAACGCCAGGGCCACCAGGTCAGCGTCGTCGATCGCGCGGCGCCCGGCGCGGGCGCGAGCGGCGGCAATGGCGCGCAGCTCAGCTACTCGTACGTGCAACCGCTGGCCGATCCCGCGATCTGGCGGCAGCTGCCGAAGCTGCTGCTCTCGCCCAGCTCGCCGCTCAAGCTGCGCCCGCAGCTCGATCCGTTGCAATGGCGCTGGGGCCTGGCCTTCCTCGCGGCCTGCAATGCGCGCACCTCGCGCGATACCACCGAAAAACTGCTGGCGCTCGCGGCCGAGAGCCGCGCCGGCTTCGAGGCCATGCAGGCCGACGCCGCGCCCGACTGCGACTTCTCGGCCACCGGCAAGCTGGTGCTGTATGCGAGCGAAGCCTCGCTGGCCGGCGCGCGCGCCCAGCTCGAGCTGCAGCGCACCATGGGCAGCGAACAGCGCATCGTGCGCCCCGACGAGTGCGTGGCCATCGAGCCCGCGCTCGCCGACTACGCGCGCGGCATCGCGGGCGCGGTCTACACGCCCAGCGAATGCGCGGCCGACTGCCTCAAGGTCTGCGCCGAGCTGATGCGGGTGCTGCGCGCGCGCGGCGTGCGCTTCGAGCTCGGCACCGAGGCCCGGGGCTTCGCGCAGAGCGGCGGGCGCATCGCCGCGGTGCGCACGGCCGCGGGCGACATCGAGGCCGATGCCTTCGTGATGGCGCTCGGCACCGCCTCGCACAAGCTCGGTCGCGCGCTCGGCGCCTACCTGCCGGTCTATCCGCTCAAGGGCTACAGCATCACGCTCGACGTCGACCCGGCGCCGGGCGCGGCACCGACCGTGAACGTGACCGACAGCGCGCGCAAGGTGGTGTTCGCGCGCATCGGCTCGCGCCTGCGCGTGGCGGGCATGGCCGAGCTCGTGGGGCACGATGCGAGCATTCCCGCGACCCGCATCCAGACCCTGGCCGAGGCCACGCGCGCCGTGTTCCCGCACGCGAGCCGGCTGGCCGAGCTGCATCCCTGGACCGGCATGCGCCCGGCCACGCCCACGGGCCTGCCGATCGTCGGGCGGCTCGAGGGCGCGCCTTCGAACATGCTGTTCAACACCGGCCACGGCGCGCTGGGTTTCACGCTGGCCTTCGGGTCGGCGCGGCGCGTCGCGGCCGCGCTGGCCGCCTGAAACGCTAGACCCCCGCCTCCACGATCGCCTGCTGCATGCAGCGCGTGATGCCGCGCACCGCGACCGAATCGGGCCGGCCCGTGAAGCGCAGCGCGCGGATCGGCACCGGGATGTGCGGTTCGAGCGTGAGCACGTCGACCTTGGAGGTATCGGCCGAGCGCGCGGTGCAGCCGTCGACCAGCGCCACGCCCAGGCCGTGGTGCGCCATCGCCAGCGCCGCGTGGTAGGTCTGCACCGTGACCACCGCCTGGTGGAAGCCCACGCCGGCCTGGCGGCAGGCCTGACTCAGGCTGGTGCCCACCGGGTCGCGACTGTCGAGGCCGATCACCGGCCGCTCGGCCAGGTCGTGCAGCGCCACCGAGCCGTTGCGCACCAGCAGGCGCGGCAGCATGCCCTTGGGCGCGATGCAGACCATGCGGCTGTCGGCCAGCGTCTCCTGCGTGAGCGAGGGATGCACGGCCGGGCTGAACACGAAGCCGACGTCGGCCTCCTGCAGCAGCAGCGCCGACATGATCTGCGGCGAATGCAGCGACTCCACGCTGATCGCGTAGCCCGGATGCTTCTCGCGGAAGGCCTTGAGGGCGCGCGGCAGGATCTCGTAGCTCAGCGCCAGCACGCTGAGGATGCGCAGTTCGCCGGTGTCGGCGCCCGCGCGCAGGTTGGCCGCGAGCCGCTGCACCTCGTCGAGCTGCGCGAACAGCCGCTCGATGTGCGGGTACAGCGTGAGCGCCTCGGTGGTCGGCGTGAGCCGCCCCTTGGCGCGCTGGAACAGCGGGAAGCCCAGCTGCAGCTCGGCATGCTGCAGCGTGCGGCTGACCGCCGGCTGCGTGATGTTGATGAGCCGCGCCGCCGCGCTCACGCTGCCCGTGAGCATGATGGCGTTGAAGACCTCGATGTGGCGCAGCCGCATGGCGGGCTCAGCGCACGCTGGTCTTGCCGCGCGCGATGTCCATCACCATGCGCGTGGCCAGGTACAGCCGCGGCTCGATGGAATCGATCAGCACGTATTCGGCATCGGCCGAGTGCGCGCCGAAGCCCTGCAGGCCGAAGCGCTCGATCACCGGCGCCTTGGTCTTGAGCGAGGCGAAGGCCGCGTCGGTGCCGCCGCCGGCCGCCTTGTCGTCGGCGCCCAGCGGGCGGCCGAGCTCGTCCTTGTAGATCGCCTGCGCATGCTGGGCGAGCGCGCGCGAAGCATCGGTGGCCTCGAGCGGCGGACGGCGGCGCTCGAACTTGAGCTCGACCTTGGCCTCGGGGATCAGCTGCTTCTTCACGCGCTCGTTGACCTGCTGCTCGATGCGGTCGTAGTCGGCGACCTTGAGCACGCGCACGTCGGCGCCCGCGGTGGCCGAGGCCGGGATCACGTTGCGGTTGCTGCCCGACTTCGAGGTGGTCCAGTTCATCTTGAGGCCGGTGGCCGGGTCGGACAGGTCGCGCATCTGCAGGATCTGGTGCGACAGCTCGTAGAGCGCGTTCACGCCGAGCTCGGGCGCCGAGCCCGCGTGCGAGGCCTTGCCGCTCACGTTGAGCGTGACCGAGGCGATGCCGGCGGTGGCCAGCGAGAGCTTGTCGTCCTTGACCGAGGCGCCCTCGAAGGACAGCACCGCGTCGTGCTCGCCGCCCAGGCGCGTGAGCAGCGCGCGCGAGCCGGGCGAACTGATCTCCTCGTCGCCGTTGATCAGCACCGTGAGCGTGCCGTACTCCTTGAACTTGAGCGCCTGCAGCATCGCCACCGCATGGAGGATGACGGCCACGCCCTGCTTGTCGTCGGCGATGCCCAGGCCGTAGGCCTTGTCGCCCTCGACGCGGAACGGCTGCTTGTTGAGCATGCCGATGGTGTAGACCGTGTCCATGTGGGCGATCAGCATGATCTTCTTCGTGCCCGTGCCCTTGAAGGTGGCACGCACCACGCGGCCGATCTTCTCGGGCGTGTCCTCCATGCGATAGGCCTCGGCGCTCGGGTCGATCAGCTCGACCTCGCCGCCGAGCGCCTTGAGCTTGGCGGCGATCAGGTCGGAGATCTTTTCCAGGCCCTCGAGGTCGCGGCTGCCGGACTCGATGGCCACCAGTTGCGAGAGCGAATCGAGCAGCGGCTGCTTCTGCGCGGCGGCCAGTTCGGCGATGCGAGCGTCGGGCGCGGCGACTGCCGTGGCGGCGGCACCGGCCAGCAGCATCGGCAGCAGTGCGCGTGCGAAGAAGCGGGAGGGGTGAAAGTGCATGTTCTGGTCTCCTGACGATGATGGCGTTCGAACGCCGGATTCAAGCACGGGCGCGGTTGCGACGCGACCCTCTCATTCGCGCACGAGCCGGACGCCGAGATGCATGATGCGTGCCTCGCAGTAGATGGCGCCCTCGCGGCTCAGCACCCAGGCGCTGATCGATGCGCGGGCCGTCGATGTCTCGGGGCTGCCGTTGCAGACGGTGGAAGACCACTGGCCCGCGCGCGACGCCTCCTTGCCCTGCGCCGGGAAGTCCGACGGGGGCAACTCGAAGCGATCGGCCTCTCGGCGCGCGAGGCTGTTGACTTCCTTGATGGTGGGCAGGCGCCAGCCGGCCTGCTCGCTGGCGCGCTGCAGCGCCTGCACGTAGTCGTAGCGCTTCGCGCTCCAGGTGCAGCGCTTGCCGTTCCAGGTCTGCGGTTCCTCGCAGCGGCGCCACACCAGGCCGGTGTGGCGATCCTCGACCGCGCCGCCGGCCACACCGCGCTCGTCGGGCAGTTCGCGCCAGCGTCCGGCCTTCGGCGCCTCGGGGCCGCGCACCAGGCGCACGAAGAGCGGCGGCTCGCGCGACATGTCGGGATCGCAGTCGTAGACGAAGCCGTTCGCGAAGTTCACGCACCACGGGCTCGTGGGATCGCGCATGTCGGAGGTCAGGTAGAGGGCTGGCACGGTGTTCGGAAACCAGCGCGCGTCGATGACCGACTGCTCGGCCAGCGGCTGGTCGGGGCGCACCTCGGGCACGCGTTCCTTGCCCAGGTCGACCAGGCCGTGCAGCTCGGCCACGGTGGGCAGGCGCCAGTCGGCGTAGCCGCACAGCCGGCTCGCATTGATCTGTGCCACGTAAGCCATGGCGTCGGCGGGCCGGCCGTTGTCGCGCTTGCCCTCCCAGACCAGGCCCGACACGCGGTCGCGCACGCAGGCGCCGCGTGGCTGGCCCGGCACGGGCTCGTAGGCCAGCGGACCCGCGCCCTGCCGGCCGTCCTGCTTGGGGACCAGGGCCAGCGGCCCGGTGTCGGCGCAGGCCTGGGGCGTGGGCCAGTCCTCTTTTGTCAAGCCCAGGCAGATGCGCACGCCGGTGGGCGGCACCTTGGTCGGCACGGGCTGCGCGGCCGCGGGCGACGCGATGCACGCGATGAGAACGGCCGCCGCGACGAGGGCCCGCGCCAGGCTCAATGCGCCTTGTCCCAGTTCGGCCCCACGCCGATCTCCGCGAGCAGCGGCACCTTGAGGTCGGCCACGCTGGCCATGATGCGCGGGATCTCGGTGCGCACCCATTCGATCTCGGCCTCGGGCACCTCGAACACCAGTTCGTCGTGCACCTGCATGATCATCTTCGTGCCGCGCTTCTCGGCGTCGAGCACGTCCTGCACCTTGACCATGCTGAGCTTGATCAGGTCGGCCGCCGTGCCCTGCATCGGCGCGTTGATGGCCGCGCGCTCGGCGCCGCCGCGGCGCGGACCGTTGGGCGAGTTGATCTCGGGCAGGTACAGGCGCCGGCCGAACACGGTCTCGACATAGCCCTGCTCCTTGGCCGAGGCCTTGGTCTCGTCCATGTAGGCCTTCACGCCCGGGTAGCGCGCGAAGTAGCGCTCGATGTAGGAGGCCGCCGCCTTGGTCTCGATGCCGAGGTTCTTCGCCAGGCCGAAGCTGCTCATGCCGTAGATCAGGCCGAAGTTGATGACCTTGGCATAGCGGCGCTGCTCGCTCGACACCTGGTCGGGCGTGGAGCCGAACACCTCGGCCGCGGTGGCGCGGTGCACGTCGATGCCCTCGGTGAAGGCGCGCAGCAGCGATGCGTCGCCGCTGATGTGGGCCATGATGCGCAGCTCGATCTGCGAGTAGTCGGCGCTCGCGATCACGCTGCCCGCGGGCGCCACGAAGGCCTCGCGCACGCGCCGGCCTTCGGGGGTGCGGATCGGGATGTTCTGCAGGTTGGGGTCGTTGCTCGACAGGCGCCCGGTGACGGCCACGGCCTGCGCGTAGTGCGTGTGCACGCGGCCGGTGCGCGGATTGGCGAGCTGGCCGAGCTTGTCGGTGTAGGTGCCCTTGAGCTTCGACAGGCCGCGGTGCTCGAGGATCTTGGCGGGCAGCGGATAGTCTTCCGCCAGCTTCTCGAGCACTTCCTCGTCGGTGCTGGGCGCGCCGCTCGGCGTCTTCTTGACCACCGGCAGGCCGAGCTTGGTGAAGAAGATCTCGCCGATCTGCTTGGGCGAACCGAGGTTGAAGGGCTGGCCCGCGATGTCGTAGGCCTCCTGCTCGAGCGCCATGATGCGCGTGCCGAGTTCGTGGCTCTGCGCGGCCAGCGTGGCGCTGTCGATCAGCACGCCGTTGCGCTCGATGCGGTAGAGCGCCTCGCTCGAATCCATCTCGAGCTGGTAGATGAAGCGCAGCTTCTCGTTCGTTTCGAGCTGCGGCCACAGCGTGGCGTGCACGTCGAGCGTCTGGTCGCTGTCCTCGCACGAATACTCTGCCGCCTTGGCGATGTCGACCTGGCTGAACGAAATCTGGTGCACGCCCTTGCCGCAGAGGTCCTCGTACGAAATGCCGCTGCGGCCCAGGTGGCGCTCGGCCAGGCTGGCCAGGCCGTGCGGCCGGTGCACCTCGAGCACGTAGCTCTGCAGCATGGTGTCGTGCGCGTAGCCCTGCACCTCGATGCCGTGGTTGGCGAACACGTGGCGGTCGTACTTGATGTGCTGGCCGAGCTTCTTCTTCGCGCCGTTCTCGAGCCAGGGCTTGAGCTTGGCGAGCACCTCGTCGATCGGCAACTGCGCGGGTGCGTCGGGATAGTTGTGCGTGAGCGGGATGTAGGCCGCCTCGCCGGGCTTCACGCTGAAGCTGATGCCGACGATCTGCGCCACCATCTCGTCGAGCGAGGTGGTCTCGGTGTCGATGGCCGCGAGCTCGGCGGCCTCGAGGCGCGCGAGCCAGCTGTCGAACTGCTCCCAGGTGAAGATGGTGTCGTACTGGAGGTTGCTCGCGGGCGCGGCGGCTTCCATCGCGGCGCCTTCCTCGGACGGCTCGTCGAACAGGCCGCTCTGGTCGTCGTTGGCCTTGGCCGCCTTCGAGGCCTTCTTCTTGATGTTCTCCTCGATCAGCTCGGGCGGCACTTCCTGCGCCTCGAGCGACTTCACCAGGCTCTTGAAGCCGAACTTCTCGTAGAAGGGCTTGAGCTCTCCGGTCTGCGGTGCGCCCACGGGCAGGCCTTCGAGCGAGGGCAGGCCATCGACGTGGCCGGCCAGGTCGCAGTCGGTGCGGATCGTGACGAGCCTGCGGCTCAGCGGCAGCTTGTCGAGCGCCTTGCGCAGGTTCTCGCCGGCCGTGCCCTTGACCTCGGCCGCGCGCTCGACCAGCGCGTCGAGCGAGCCGTATTCGAGCAGCCACTTGGCAGCCGTCTTGGGGCCGACCTTCTCGACGCCGGGCACGTTGTCGACCGAGTCGCCCACCAGCGTCTGGTAGTCGACCATGAGGTTCGGCGGCACGCCGAACTCGGCCGTGACGCCGGCCACGTCGCGCTTCTTGCCGTTCATCGTGTCGATGATGGTGATGTGCTCGTCGACCAGCTGGCTCAGGTCCTTGTCGCCGCTGGAGACGATCACCTCGATGCCCTGCGCGGCCGCCACCTTGGCGAGGGTGCCGATCACGTCGTCGGCCTCCACGTCGGGCACGCTGAGCACCGGCCAGCCCAGCAGCTTGACCACCTCGTGGATGGGGTCGATCTGGCTGCGCAGGTCGTCGGGCATCGGCGAGCGGTTGGCCTTGTACTCGGGATACCAGTCGTCGCGGAAGGTCTTGCCGGGGGCGTCGAAGATGCAGGCCGCGTAGTCGGCGCGCACCTCGCGCCGCAGCGCCGTCATCATGTTGATCATTCCCCGGATCGCGCCCGTGGCCGGGCTCTTCGGATCGCCGGGCACGGCCCGCAGGTCGGGCATGGCGTGGAAGGCGCGATAGAGGTAGCTCGATCCATCGACGAGCAGCAGCGTTTTCTTGTCGGTCATCGGGGCATTTTGCCTGCCTCCAGGAGCCCCCGAATGTCCTTGCGGACCACGCCGCCACGGGCCCTGCGACGACAACCCCGATACGGCGCGCCGCCTACAATCCGTGCATGCCCGACTCCACACTCCTGGTTGCCCGCCGCCTCCTGCTGGCGCTGGCCCTCGCCACCCCCTTCGCCGCCGTGCAAGCGCAGAACGCGCCCGCGGCGGCACCGGCTGCAGCGGATCCTTCGCTACAGAATCAGGAGCAGCAGGCCGACGGTCGGCGCAACCAGAAGATCGAGCACCTGCACACCGAGGACAGCGGCGCCTCGGTCGACGAGGTCCGCTACGGCGGCCGCACACAGAGCATCAACGTGACGCCCAAGGCCAACATGCCCGGCTACCAGGTGCTGCCGAACGATCCGTCCGGCGCGCGTCCCAACGCGGCCGACGGCCCCGCGGGCACCTCGCCCCGGGTCTGGAACGTCATGAAGTTCTGACCGTGCGACGCATCGCAGCGGCAGCCGCATCCCAACCGCGCTGAGGGCGCTTTCCATGGCAGTCTTTACCGAAGTCGAATTCGGCGAGGCCGACGCGCTCGTGCAGCGCCTCGGCCTGGGCCCCCTGCGCGAGCTGCGCGGCATCGAGGGCGGCATCGAGAACACCAACTACTTCGCCACCACCGAGTCGGGCGAGTACGTTCTCACGCTGTTCGAGCGCCTGAGCGCCGAGCAGCTCCCCTACTACCTGTGCCTGATGAAGCACCTGGCCGCGCGCGGCCTGCCGGTGCCGGAGCCGGTGGCCGACCCGGCCGTGCAGGCGATCGACGTCCAGAACACGCACCCGCTGTCGGTGCCGGCCAACGCACCCTGCGAGCTGCTGCTCAAGGTGGCGGGCAAGCCGGCCGCGGTGGTGCGCAAGCTCGCGGGCCGCAGCGAGCTCGCGCCGGGCGCCGCGCATTGCGCCGAACTCGGCGCGCTGCTGGCGCGCATGCACCTGGCGGGGCGCGACTTCCCGCGCATCCAGCCCAACCTGCGCGGCCTGCCGTGGTGGAACGACACCGTGCCGGTGGTGCTGCCCCACATCGACGAGGCCCAGTCGGCGCTGCTGCGCGGCGAGCTCGCCTACCAGAACCACGTGGCCGAGTCCTCGGCCTATGCCGCCCTGCCGCGCGGGCCGGTGCATGCCGACCTGTTCCGCGACAACGCGATGTTCGAGACCGGCCACGAAGAAGGCGCCGCCCCGCGCCTGACCGGCGTGTTCGACTTCTACTTCGCGGGCACCGACACCTGGCTGTTCGACCTCGCCGTGTGCCTCAACGACTGGGCGATCGACCTGCCGACCGGCCGCCACGATGAGGAACGCGCCGAGGCGCTGCTCGCCGCCTACGAGGGCGTGCGCGCGCTCAACGCCTCGGAACGCGCCCTGCTGCCCGCGATGCTGCGCGCCGCGGCGCTGCGCTTCTGGATCTCCCGCCTCTGGGACTTCCACCTGCCGCGCGAGGCCAGCATGCTCAAGCCCCACGATCCGACGCACTTCGAGCGCGTGCTGCGCGAGCGCGTGCGGCACCCGCATGTCATGGCCCGCGCCCTCGAGCCCGTGGCCGCCTGACCCGTACCCCATGAAACTCCACCTCGTGCCGGCCAAGACCGGCGCCCAATGGGTCCGCCTCGGACTCAAGACCTTCTGGCGGCAACCGCTGGCCTTCGTGTCGCTGTTCTTCCTGCTGATGGCGCTGATTTCGACGCTGTCGGTGGTGCCGCTGCTGGGCAGCGTGCTGGCGCCGGTGCTGCTGCCCTTCATGACGCTGGGGCTGATGGTCGCCACCTCGGTGGCCTACGCCGACGAGCAGGCCGGCGGCAACGCGCAGGCCGGCGCGCGCCGGCCCACCGGCTCGGCGATGTTCGTCGAGGTCTTCGCCGCGCTGCGCGCCGAATGGCGTCCGCTGGTGGTGCTGGGCCTGATCTCGGCCGTGTACTTCGTGCTCGCGGTGCTGGCCACCGCGCTGGTCGACGGCGGCCAGCTCGCGCGCGCCTACCTGCTCGACGAGGCGCTCTCGCCCGAGGTGCTGGCCAGCAGCGAGTTCCAGGTCGCGCGCATGGTCCACCTGTGCCTGAACCTGCCGCTGTCGCTCGCGATGTGGCATGCGCCCGCGCTGGTGCACTGGCACCGCGTGGAGCCGGTGAAGAGCATCTTCTTCAGTATCGTGGCGCTGTTCCGCAACTTCGGCGCCTATGCGCTGTTCGGGCTGGCCTGGTTCGGCGTGTTCCTGCTGGCCGGCATCGCGGTCGGCCTGATCGCCACCGTGCTGGTGGGCGTCGGCGCCGTGGGCGCGGGCTCGGGCGCCACCGCGATCGGCACCGTGCTGATCGTGGGCACGGCGCTGGTGCTGGCGGCGATGTCGCTGGCCTCGACCTGGTTCACCTTCCGCGACAGCTTCGATCCGAACTGAGCCGGGCGGCCCCGCGGGCCGCGCCCCGGCTCAGACCGGCGTGAGCTTGGCGACCGACAGCGCCAGCCACTTCACGCCGTGGCGCGTGAACTTGACCTGCGCGCGCGCATCGTCGCCCGTGCCCTCGAGCGCGGTCACCGTGCCTTCGCCGAACTTGTTGTGGAACACCTGCATGCCCGAGCGCAGGCCATGCGAGGGCGCGCTCTTCTGCGGCGGCACCGGCGGGCTCGCGAAGGTCTCCTTGGCGGCGCCGCCACCATAGGCCTTGCCGCCGCCGTAGCCACCGCCACCCGCGCCGCGCGTGCTGCCGTAGCCGTTGCCATAGCCGAAGGCGGAGTTGCCGAAGGCCTGGTTCTTGGGCGTGAGCCACTTGAGCGCGCCCTCGGGCAGCTCGTCGAAGAAGCGGCTCTTGACGTTGTAGCGGGTCTGGCCGTGCAGCATGCGGGTCTGCGAGTGGCTCAGGTACAGCCGCTTGCGCGCGCGCGTGATCGCGACGTACATCAGGCGGCGCTCTTCCTCGAGGCTCTCGTAGTCGCTCATCGAGTTCTCGTGCGGGAACAGGCCCTCTTCCATGCCGGTGATGAACACGCAGTCGAACTCGAGGCCCTTGGCCGCGTGGACCGTCATCAGCTGCACCGCGTCCTGCCCGGCCTGGGCCTGGTTGTCGCCCGATTCGAGCGCCGCGTGCGTGAGGAAGGCCGCGAGCGGGCTCAGCGTTTCGCCGGTTTCGGCGTCGGGTGCCAGCGGCTCGTCGAGCAGCGGGCGGCCCGGGTCGAGGCCCTGGCTCGCGGGCGACTGGCGCAGCTCGTCGACCGGCAGCGCCACGGCGTCGCGGCCGAAGCCTTCCTGGGTGACGAAGCTCTCGGCCGCGTTCACCAGTTCTTCCAGATTCTCGATGCGGTCGGCGCCTTCGCGGTCGGCGCGGTAGTGCTCGACCAGGCCGCTGTGGTCGAGCACCAGCTCGATGATCTCGCGCAGGCTCACGCCCTGCGTTTGTTCGCGCAGCACGTCGATCTTGGCGACGAAGGCCGTGAGGTTGGAGCCGGCCTTGCCGCCGACCGCGTGCACCGCGTCGTGCAGCGAGCGGCCCGCGGCGCGCGCGGCGTCCTGCAGCTGCTCGAGCGTGCGGGCGCCGATGCCGCGCGGCGGGAAGTTGACGACGCGCAGGAAGCTGGTGTCGTCGTCCTTGTTCTCGAGCAGGCGCAGGTAGGCCAGCGCATGCTTGATTTCGGCGCGCTCGAAGAAGCGCAGGCCGCCGTACACGCGGTACGGCACCGAGGCATTGAACAGCGCGGTTTCGATCACCCGGCTCTGCGCGTTGCTGCGGTAGAGCACGGCCATCTCCTTGCGGTCGATGCCGTCGCGCACCAGCTGGCGCATCTCCTCGACCATCCACTGCGCCTCGGCGAGGTCGCTCGAGGACTCGTAGACGCGCACCGGCTCGCCGGGGCCCTGGTCGGTGCGCAGGTTCTTGCCCAGGCGCTTCTTGTTGTGGCTGATGAGCTCGTTGGCCGAGTCGAGGATGTTGCTGTAGCTGCGGTAGTTCTGCTCGAGCTTGATCTGGTGCGTGACGTCGAACTCGCGCACGAAGTCGGCCATGTTGCCCACGCGCGCGCCGCGGAAGGCATAGATGCTCTGGTCGTCGTCGCCCACGGCCACGACGCTGTTCTCGCCCGGCACGAACTGGCCCGCGACGGTGTTGCCCGAGAGCATCTTGATCCAGGCGTACTGCAGCCGGTTGGTGTCCTGGAACTCGTCGATCAGGATGTGGCGGAAGCGCCGCTGGTAGTGCTCGCGCACCGGTTCGTTGTCGCGCAGCAGCTCGTAGCTGCGCAGCATCAGCTCGCCGAAGTCGACCACGCCCTCGCGCTGGCACTGCTCCTCGTAGAGGCGGTAGAGCTCGACCTTCTTGCGGTCGTCCTCGCTGCGGATCTCGACCGCGTCGGGGCGCAGGCCATCTTCCTTGGCGCCGGCGATGAACCACTGCGTCTGCTTGGCCGGAAAGCGCTCGTCGTCGACGTTGAACTGCTTCATCAGCCGCTTGATGGCCGAGAGCTGGTCCTGCGTGTCGAGGATCTGGAAGGTCGACGGCAGGTTGGCCAGTTTCCAGTGCGCGCGCAGGAAGCGGTTGCACAGGCCGTGGAAGGTGCCGATCCACATGCCGCGCACGTTGACCGGCAGCATCGCCGTGAGCCGCGTCATCATCTCCTTGGCGGCCTTGTTGGTGAAGGTCACGGCCAGGATGCCGCCGGCGGACACCTGGCGCGTCTGCAGCAGCCAGGCGATGCGGGTGGTGAGCACGCGGGTCTTGCCCGAGCCGGCGCCCGCGAGGATCAGCGCGTTGCCGGCCGGCAGCGTGACCGCTGCGAGCTGCTCGGCGTTGAGGTTGTGCAGCAGCGGCAGGTCGACCGGCGGCGGGGTGCGGTCATCGGCCGCGAATTCTTCAAACATCCGTCGATTGTAGAAACCACGGCGTATGCGGGTTATATGAAGTTCCGGAAGACCTCCCCACGGGAGGCTGCGTAGAATCAATCACCGGGCCCAAGTTTTTGTGCCCGGTTTTTTGTGCGCGTCGCCCGCCCCCGCAGGGGCTTTCGCAGCGACGCCGCCGAAGCCGGCCAGACCAAGCGCTCACTCGTTTTCAACGACTTCCTCCAGGAGCTTGGTTTCATGCAAATCTTCGATTACGACAACATCCTGCTGCTGCCGCGCAAGTGCCGCGTGGAGAGCCGCTCCGAGTGCGACACCAGCGTCACGCTCGGCGGCCGCAGCTTCCGCCTGCCGGTGGTACCCGCCAACATGAAGACGGTGGTGGACGAGTCCATCTGCCTGTGGCTGGCGCAGAACGGCTACTTCTACGTCATGCACCGCTTCGACCTCGACAACGTCGCGCTCGTCAAGCGCATGCAGGGCCATGGCGTGTTCGCCTCGATCTCGCTGGGCGTGAAGAAGGCCGACTACGACACGGTCGACCAGCTCGTCGCGCAGGGCCTGGTGCCCGAGTACGTGACGATCGATATCGCGCACGGCCACGCCGACAGCGTGAAGAACATGATCGGCTACCTCAAGCAGAAGCTGCCCGCGACCTTCGTGATCGCCGGCAACGTCGGCACGCCCGAGGCCGTGATCGATCTCGAGAACTGGGGCGCGGACGCGACCAAGGTCGGCATCGGCCCGGGCAAGGTCTGCATCACCAAGCTCAAGACCGGCTTCGGCACCGGCGGCTGGCAGCTCAGCGCGCTCAAGTGGTGCTCGCGCGTGGCGACCAAGCCGATCATTGCCGACGGCGGCATCCGCGACCACGGCGACATCGCCAAGAGCGTGCGCTTCGGCGCCTCGATGGTGATGATCGGCTCGCTGTTCGCGGGCCACGAGGAATCGCCGGGCCAGACGGTCGAGGTCGACGGCGCGCTGTTCAAGGAGTACTACGGCTCGGCCAGCGACTTCAACAAGGGCGAGTACAAGCACGTCGAAGGCAAGCGCATCCTCGAGCCCATCAAGGGCAAGCTGGCCGACACGCTGGTCGAGATGGAGCAGGACGTGCAGAGCTCGATCAGCTACGCGGGCGGCCGCACGCTGATGGACATCCGCAAGGTCAACTACGTCACGCTGGGCGGCGACAACGCCGGCGAACACCTGCTGATGTAGGTCTTCAAGCCTCGAGCAGCTGCACCGCGAGCCGGTGCAACCGGTGCGAGGAATCGGCCAGGGCATCGACCACGCCGAAGTGGTCGAGGCCGGGCAGCACCTCGCACACCGGCACCGCCCGCGAGCCCCAGGCCTCGCGGATCATCGCGTTGTGGCGGATGAATTCCTCGCTCTCGTTGCCGCCCGCCACCGCATAGAGCTGGCCGCGCCTCGGCGCCGGCCAGTGCGCGGGGCTCGCACGGCGCACGTCCTCGTCGCTGAGTCGCAGCACCTGCTCGAGGAAGGGCGTGCGCTGCAGCGGTGCGAGGTCGTACAGGCCCGATATCGACAGCGCATTGCGCACCAGGTGTTCGGGCAGGTCCGGCGCCACGGCCTTCCAGTCGCAGGCCAGCAGCGCCGCCGCCATGTGACCGCCGGCCGAATGCCCCGCCACCGTGATCCGCGCGGGATTGCCGCCATGCGCCGCCACGTTGCGCCAGGTCCAGGCGAGCGCACGAACCATCTGCAGCAGGATGCCCGGCACCGTCACGGGCTGCTCGGGCGTGCCCGGGCACAGCGCGTAGTTGGGCTGCACCACGCAGATGCCGCGGTCGTTGAACGCGGGCGCGATGAAGGAATGGTCCTTCTTGTCCATCGCGCGCCAGTAGCCGCCGTGGATGAAGACCAGCACGGGCGCGTCGGGCACCGGCGCCGGGAACACGTCGAGCGTCTCGTTGACGCCCTCGCCGTAGCGCAGGTCGATCCGGCTCGGCAGCGTGTCGCGCGCGGCGGCGGATTCGCGCGCCCAGCGCGCGAAGTACGCCGGGTGTTCCTTCACCCGCGCGAGGTTGTTGTACATGCCTTCGAGCCAGGCGGGATCGCGTGTGGGGGCCATGGTGGTGCCGGGAGCCGGTGCTGTTCCTGAAAGGCGCGCATCTTGGCATGCGGCGAGCACGCCATCGCGGGTTCCGGCTAAAATTCGCGTCGCGTTGGGGGGGTAGCTCAGCTGGGAGAGCGCCGCGTTCGCAATGCGGAGGTCGTGAGTTCGATCCTCATCCTCTCCACCAACCGACAAAAAAGGGCCTTGGCATCCGCCAAGGCCCTTTTGCTTGGGGCGCTCTGCCTCGCTGTGCGTCAGTCGAGCGCCAGGTGCTGGCCGTGCAGCGCCGCCGCGCCGGGCGACGCGAGAAAGCCGATGGTCTGCGCGGCGACCGCGGTCGACACCCATTCGGCCGGGTTCGCATCGGGCATCGCCTGCCGGTTGGCCGGCGTGTCGAGCACGCTCGGCGCCACGCTGTTGATATTGACGCCATGCGGCGCCGCCTCGGCCGCCATCGCCTCCACCAGCCGCTGCAGCGCGCTCTTCGACGCGATGTACGACGCCATGGCGGGCAGGCCGCGCGCCGCGACCTTCGCCGTCACCGCGACGATGCGGCCGGCGCGACGCTCGATCATCGAGGGCAGCAATGCCTGCGTCACGGCCACGAAGGACCATGCGTTGAGGTTCATCATCCGGTCCCAGCTCTCGCGCGTGAGCGCGTGCGTCGCCTCGCCCATCTCGAAGCCCCCGGCGATGTGCACCAGCGCGTCGACGCGGCCGAAGGCCTTGAGGATCTGTCCGGACAGGCCGGCCATGGACGAGGCCGAGGTCACGTCGCCGGCCAGCAGCAGGTGCTGCGAGTTGTCGAGGCCCGGGAACACCTCGGCCAGGCGCCCGGCGTGGTGGTCGATCAGCGCGGCGCGCGCGCCCTGCGCGAGGAAGTGTTGTGCAACGGCGCGTCCGAGTGCGCCCGCGGCGCCCGTGATCACGACATGCGGCGCGGTGTTTGCATCGCTCATGGAAGTTCTCCTGAATGGGAAAGAGAGGGGGCGAACCCCTTCGTCGGTGCCGAATGCTAATCCGCCACACACGTTCCACTCAAAAATTTTGAGAAACCTGAATTTCTACGCTATACTCGCAGACTTGCCTGAAAACGAATATGTTTTCAACGCAAGGGCTCTTAGCTCAGTTGGTAGAGCAGCGGACTCTTAATCCGTAGGTCGAGTGTTCGAGTCACTCAGGGCCCACCACCAACACTGAAAACGGTCGAAATCCTTCTGGGTTTCGGCCGTTTTTCTTTGTGCGTCCGTACTGCTTGCCTTGGCGCGGGTGGCAGGCCCGCCGGACCTGCCACGATCGATGCTCAATCCACCGGCGTTACTTGGGCGAGTAGGTCATCTTGGTCGCGACCATCGGCGACTTCGGATCGACACCCTTGAGCAACTGGCCGCGATAAGGTCCTTCGGCCGCCAGCCAGAACTCCTTGGTGGCCGACGGGCCGACCAGCGAACCCAGCGTCAGCTTCAGCGTGAACTTGCAGGTGCTGAACGTGCCCAGCGGCGTCTCCAGCTTTTCGCGACCGCTGTAGCTGAGCTCGCCCTTCGCGGGCAGCGTACGCGTCGAGACCACGCTGCCATTGGAGGTCTCGGTCTTGGTCACGGAGGACTCCTTGCTCACGACCTGCCCGGGCTTCATGTCGATCGGGAACGAGAACGGGGGTTCGAACACCTGCGATGCGTAGCCTGTGTACTCCCGGGGCACGATGGCGGGAAGCTTCATGTCGTCGGCGAACTTGTCATCGATCTTGCTGTGGTACGAGGTCGACTTTCCATAGAGGAAGAGATTGCCGCCGACCAGGTCCTTGTATTCCTTCTTGACGATGCGCTGCTCGAAGGCTGGATAGGAACCGACCTCCGTGCCGACGTTGAAGGCCACCGGCGTGGCACCGGCAAAGGCCTCGCGCCCTTCGGTCACGCTCTTCCGGCGGAAGGAATCGGCCGCGGGGTCCTTGCCGGGCGCGACCGCCTCGAACTCGAGCAGCGTGCCTTCGCGGAAATCGGCTTCGTTGAAGCAGGGCGCGGAGCTCTCGGCCTGCGGGTCCGGTGCGGGCGCTGGTGCCGGCGCGGGTGCCGACGCCATGGGCAGCAACGGAAAGCCTCCGCCCCCTCCCCCGCCGCCCCCACAGGCCGAAATTGCCGCAGCCGCGGCTGCGATGGAAAGCAGGCGCGCACCCGACATCCTGCTGAAATCTGCGCTTCTCATGACTTCTCCCTTGAGTGACAACAACCGACAAACAAACTTGCAGTTGTCACGGAAGAATACGTTTGACCCTCGCGAGCGCACACCTCCTTACGGAGGAATAAGTCACGTGGCCCAAATCAAGGTGCTGAACGATCGTGAACCACGTCGCAACGATTCGGCGTCGTCATACAGCACGCGCATTCACGCGAAGGCCTCAAGCCGCAGACCGCCGCGCCAGCCAGTCGGAGGCATAGGCCGCCAGCAACGCCTGCCTGTCGACCACCTCCGCCTCGAGGTACTGACGCGCATGCGCCTGCGCGACCTCGCTCGCGAGGAACCAGCGCTCGCGCTCGCCGCTGCCCAGTGGCGGCGGCGTACCCCACGTGGCACCGTCCTCGCCGCGGAAGGCTTCGGTGATGGGCAGCCGGCCGCCCGTCATGCCGATCTCCGACAACATGCTGCGCGGGCCATCGAGCTCGATGCGCACCCGCAGGTCGTCGCCGTCGACCTCGATGACCGCACCGAGTCCACCCACCTGATGCACCCGCCACAGCTGCGCCGGCGAGGCACTGCGGATCCAGTTCTGCAGCGCGGCCTTCAGCGCCTTGAGGATGATTTCCTTGTTCATTTCCGCACTATTTCACATTTTTGGATGACAGCTGCATCGCCGATCCTGCCCCTGCAGTGGCGGCTCCCGTGCCGCATGGCATCTTGCTGTTGCTGTCACACAGCGCCCTACAACAATGACCACAGGGACCAGAAACCGAAGCCAGAAAGCTCGTTGCCACACCCGCCTCGGCGGGTATTTTTTTGTCCGCGCGCGAACCGGCGGAACGCCGTCCGATGAGCCGCCACCCGAGCGGCTTTTCGGGCCTACGCTATATTTCCGCCCCATGGAAAAGGCTCCCGACATCGGCAAACCCACCGTGCCCATCGACCTGATCGGGCCGGAGCACTGGCAGCGCTCCAGGCGCAGCAACGGGCGCACCGCCAAGGTCCTCTTCGCGATCGTCGGCGGCCTCGCGGCAGCCGGTGCGATCGCCTACCGCTACTTCGGACTCGGCCGCTGAACGGCGCGCATGAAAAAGGCCCGCTGTCCGCGAGGACAGCGGGCCTTTGCATTGGCGCCGGTTCATTGCAGCCGCGACCCCTTCGGCAGCCGCCTGGCCAGCCATTCGTGCACGTCGGCGCGGATGTGGCGGCCCTCGAGCAGGAAGTTCTCGAAGCGGCTCGGCACGTACGGCAGGTACACGAGCGGCATGCCGGCTTCCTCGGGCGTGCGCGCGGCCTTGCGGCCGTTGCACGCGGCACAGGCTGTCACGAGATTGGTCCAGCTCCAGGCACCGCCGCGCGACGCCGGCAGCACGTGCTCGCACTGCAGCACCTGCTCCGGGAACACGCCCGCGCAGTAGGCGCAGGTATGGCGGTCGCGGCGCAGCAGCTTGCGCTTGGTGAGGCCGGGCACGACGTCGAAGAGGTTGATCTTCGAGGCACCGCGCAGCGCGATGATCGGCGCCACCTCGATGCGCGACTGCACGCCGCGTGCCACGTTGAAGCCGCCGCGCATGGTGGCCAGCGGCGCGTCGCCGTCTTCCCAGGCCACGTCGTCGCAGGCGTAGTGCAGCACCGCCTGCTCCAGCGAGACCCAGGCTTGCGGCGTGCCCTGAATGTCGAGTTGCAGGACGTGTGAATGCATGGCTCGCCTCCTTTCGCGGCGATGTCGAACGATGGTCGAAAAGTCTGGGGTACACGAACGGAATCGAACCGTCGTCAGCGGGATCACAACCCGCGGCTCTGCCATTGAGCTACGCGCACCATGGAAAAACGAAAGAAAGAAAGATCCGCTACCACTCACCGACTTCGCGCACGCGCTGGTCGAGGTCGAGCTGATCGAGCCGCAGCTCGCGCAGCGAGCCCGACTCGCGCAGGACATCGGTCTTGCGACCGAAGCCCAGGCGCCGTGCCAGCGCGGACACGAAGGGCTTGCGCGCCGGCGCGGGATGCACGGCGATCATGCGGATGGGGCTGTTGCGCTTGCGCATGCGATGACTCCTTGTTGTATGGGTTGAGCGATGTGGTGACAGCATTGGCGTTCCGCAGGGGACTCGAACCCCTGGCTTCCTCTTGGGGCCTGTTAACACTATGCAAGGGGTCGCGAAGCTCGCCAGAGCCCGCCCATCAAGGCGCGCGACGACGCGTGTGCGTCCGCACACGCTAGGAGCGCAACGCCGAGGGGCGGGCTCTGGCGAGCTTCCCTTCGGGTTGCCCCGCAAAGGGGCCGTCTGCGGCGTTGCCCGCGCTTGCAAGGCATCAGCCTTGCTGCGCGCGGGCGCCTTGCATCCAGCCCCTTTGCGGGGCAACGCGACCCCTTGCATAGTGTCAACAGGCCCCAGACAGGGAGGCACTCTGGCCGCTGAGTTAGCGGAACGTGATCGAGGAAAAGGCGCTTTCCATTTCGGTTGTGTCCTCACGCGACAGGCCCCGCGCTCTCGCTCGAGGCCCCGTGCGACATCGCTGCACAGGAGTGGTCCACGCTCCTGCACATCCCGCCAGACCGTCCACGCGGCTGATCCTGGCGGTGTGGTGAAGGCACACCCGAAATGGCGAAGCTGCGCGCCGATCCAGTGACGGCTGCGCCTCGCGGCAAGTTGTGGAAGAACATCGACGGCATCCGGAGACACCACCGCCACGGCACGATCGCCGCGAACGCGAACCGCATCGGGATGCGGCGACGAAAAACAAAAAGGCCCGGAACCTTTCGGTGTCCGGGCCTCTGGTGAGAGAGCTGGGGAGGGCAAGCGCCTAAGCGCAACCTCCACCCGGTGGCAGTCGATCCTCGAATGCATCAACGCGCGCTTTCGCGTGGTTCGGCGAATGCATGGCGTACGAGCGACCCAGGTTCGTGGCGGGCAACGGCAGGTCGAATCCTTTGCTGAAACGCGCGCGCACGAGCGCCCGGCCCGAGACGGGTCGAATGCTGGAGAGTTGGCGTGCGGTGTTCACGATGGGACCTTGGTTGAAGCTGTCGCGCTTTGAAGAAGGGTGGAGGGATCGGGCCTCTCGCGGCCTGGGCCTGCGATTGCCTTGCACTGTAAATAGTCTTTACGAGGGCGTCAACAACCGGGACAATCTTTTTTTGTCTTGTTGTTGTTTTTGAACAGTGCCCAATCTCACCGTCGCACGCCGCCGCAATGTGCTCGCGCTGCATCGCCGCTTTCTCGAAGCGTCCGTGGCCGCCGGCCTGCCCGCCAAGGGGCTCGACCAGGCCTTCGCCCGGAAGATCGAGGTGTCGCCGAGCATGTGGAGCCAGATCAAGAGCGCGCGGCCGATCGGCGACAACCTCGCGCGGCAGATCGAGCGGCACTGCGAGGTCGAGGCCGGCTGGCTCGACCGGGAAGACCGCCCTTCGGAAGTGCCCGACGAGGCCGAGGAGCGCTTCGTCGCGCTGGCGCGCGAGGCCTGGCGCGCCGCCAATGCCAAGGGCAAGCGCGAACTCGCGGGCTGGCTCAAGAAGAAGATCGCCGAAGCTGCTGCACCCGTCGCCGCGGACAAGAAATAGCCCCGGAAGCTCAGGCCGCAAGCGCCGTCTCCATCGACTCCGCGTCGCCGTACTCCGCGGGGTACATCCCCCGCAACCACCACTCGACCCCGCTCAGTTGCGCCTCGAGCGACAGGCCATCAAGCGCCAGGGCCCGCAGCGCCCGCATCGAGCGGAAGCCGATCAGGCCATCGATGCCGCCGATGTCGTGCCCCAGGCGGATCAGGCCGCTCTGCAGGCGCGCCTCGTCGGCGTTGTGGATGAACAGGTCGTGCGGCAGGCCGGCCGCGAGGGTCGCGCTGGCGGCCATCGCGAGGTACGGCGTCCTGAACAGGCCCGCGGGCTTCGACGCATGCTGGTCGTACACGCGCTGATGGCTGCCGCGGCATTCGAAATGCCAGGCCTCGCTGAGCGCCGGGTCGGGCGTGCGATGGATCGGCACCACGCCGAAGCCGCGCGCCAGCGCCCAGAACTCGGCCAGCGGCAGGCGCAGCGCGCCGAGGTCGACGTCGAAGGCGCGGCCGGCCTCGTGCATGCCGTCGCCCGTGCAGGCACCGAAGGACGATGGCCGGCCGGACTCGGCGGTCCGGTCATGGAACAGGTCGGACAGCAGCAGGCGACCGCCGCGGCGCTCGACCTCCTTGCGGATGCCGGCGAGCGCGCGCCGCGTGTCGGGCGTGCACCAGGCCATGGGCCGCGGCAGCGCGAGCCACTGGCCTGCCACCTTGTAGATCGAGGGCACATCGATCGAAACCAACCGTCCCGGCATGAGCGCTTTCTTTTTGGAAGACTGCAATGCGCCGCACGCGGACCCCACGGGCCCTGCTGAACGGCATGCGGGGATTGGAGTTCATCGCCGTGCCGCGCGCATGCCCCAATTGGGGGAGAACGCCGCGCGGCGCTACCGGAGGTCGACGCTCGGCCAGTCGAAGCGCTGCCGGGTCGTGCCCTCCTCGAGCACCAGCAGGTCGGTCGACAGCGCGGCCGTCCATCCCCCGGCGTGCCGCTCGAAGCGCAGCAGGCCATAGCCCGATCCGCGCTGCGGCAGCTCGCCATCGATCGCCTCGAGGCGCAACGTGCGGCCGCCCGGCAATGGCAGGGCCTCGTCGAGCCAGAGATCGCCGGGCGAGCAGTTGGCATAGGGCAAGGGCGCGTAGAAGGCCGGCGCGAGCATCACCGCGCCGACGCGCTTGCCATCCACCGTGACCGCGCCCGAGAAACTCAGGTGGTAGTCGCCCGAGATGCAGGCGAAGCGCCCCGGCACCGCATCGGCCAGTTGGCCCAGCAGCTCGGCGCGCTCGGCCGGTGCGGCCTGCATCGAGTCGGGCGGGCCGGGGTTCGCGGGATCGCAGCCCGGCACGAGCCCGGGCAGCAGCACGCTGCCCGTGAGCAGGCAATGGAAGGCGTCGCTGTGACGGCCCTCCTCCACCCAGGCATGGAAGGCCGCGCGTGCCTGGTCCGACAGCGTGCGCGCCGCGACCGGCTTGCCCGGCTCGCTGTGCTCCGCCGCCTTGCGCCAGCGCCGCGTGTCGGCCACGAAGAAGCGCACGCCACCGCGCTCGTAGCGCGCGAAGCCGAAGCGGCGCATGCTCTCGGTGCCATGCATCAGCTGATAGGCGGTCAGCGCGTTCTGCGCGGCCCGCAGTGCATGCGCCTCGCGCAACTGGCTGTAGCCGCAACGCGCGAGATGCGGCTTGAACAGCGAGCGGGCCAGCGGGTAGTTGTCGGTGAACTCGTGGTCGTCCACCGTGCACACCGACGGCACCCGCGCCAGCAGCTTCTGCAGCGCGGGCCGCGCGAAGGCCCGCTGGTGGCGGTCGGTGTAGCGCTCGACCGGGTTGGTCGAATCGATGATGCCGCCGGTCGCATCGGCATAGATCTGGTCGCCCAGCATGAACAGCATCTCGGGGCCGCCCGGCCCCAGCCTGCGCACCGTCTTCAACAGCCGCTCGAACGAGGCCGAGGCCGGCTCGCTGTCGAAGGAGAAGCCCGGGTAGCTGCAGCTGCCGATGGCGATGCAGAGCGCGCCGTCGCGCTCGGCCAGCATGCGTTGCCTGAGGCGGATCCAGCGATGCTCGGCCAGCGGCGCATTGCGGCGCTGGTGCGACAGCGAGGCGGGAAAGGGCCCACGCCCCACCTCGCGCTCGCGCAGCGCCGCTTCGGCGGCGAAGCGGATCGAGCCCTGCAGCGCCATCAGCTCGGCCGCCTCCGCGGCGGCCGAGAACGCCACCGGCAGCCCCTCCGCGACCTCGTCGGGCAATCGCTGCAGCGGCCGGCTGGCGGTCCGTGCATCGAGCGCGGGTGCGTGCGAGACGCACTCGATGCGCGCCCGCTCCCACGCCCCGCCCTCGGGCAGCGGAATGCTGCCGCAGGCGACGCGGATCGCGCTGCTGCCGTCGGTACGGCCCTGGGCGCTGCCGAGCACCCAGGGGCGCCGCGACGGCGGCAGCAGGAAGCCGTCGCGCGCCACCATCGGCGCGGGAAAGTCGACGATCTCCAGCGGCACCCGGTAGACGCGCTGCGCCAGATGCACGATGGCGCTGGCCGCCAGCCCGCGGCTCAGCAGCGCATCGGCGGCGGTGTCGTCGACCACGAAGGCCACGCGCACGCTGCGCGCCGGGCCCGGCGGCATGGCGCAATACAGGGCCAGTTGCGGATCGACCTCCATCGGCTCGATCGGCCCGACCCAGGGGCCGGCGCGCGGAAAGCGCACCTCGTGGTTCGGATGCGGGCTCGCCGGCGGGAGCGCCTCATCGCTCTCCGACGGAGAGAGGGCCGGGCCGTGCGCCTCCGCCTCCCAGGCCTGGTTCAGCAAGGCGGCCAGCCGCTCGTAGGGACTGGCTTCGCCGCCGACGCGATCCATCGCCGCCTGGCCGATCAGCGGATCGAGGTGGCCATAGCCCACGAGCAGGTCGCACATGTGCGGCGGCTGCCCGTCAGCCGCCTTGCCGAACAGCGGCACCCATTCGGGATGAATCTGCGCGAACTGCAGCGACGAGCGCAGCGCCCCTTCCTTGTCGAACAGCTCGTTCTCGCAGCCGTGCACGAAGCGCACCGGCAGCGCCATGTGGCGCGCGATCGCGCTGTCGTTGGCGTAGACGTTGAAGCCGTCCTCGCTGACCAGCCGCTCGTACTCCACGAAGCGCGCCGCATGCGCGAACACGCGCACCGAGGCGTTGCCGAACAGCTTGGGCAGTTCGCGGTGGGTCTGGGCGTTGAGGTTGCGGTGCTTGAACAGCTCGGCGTCGAGGAAGCGCACGCGCCTGCAGGTCGCGCAATCGTCGTCGTGCGGCCGGGCCAGCGTGCCCTCGCCCGGGCAATGTTCGCCGGGTGGCACCGGCAGCGCCGCGAACAGGCGATCGACCAGCGATTCGACCAGCGACTCGACCGGCCCGCGCACCGCCAGCGGCACCGTGGTGCGGCCCGCCAGGTTGCGGATGAAGGCCGGCAGCCAGGTCTTGCCCTGCGAGGAGCGCGAGCCCACCGTGAACAGGTGCGTCTGCGCGCTCACCAGGCCCGCGAGCTTCGGCAGCAGCGGGCGCACGCCGGTGGCCGACACGTAGCCGGCGCTCTCGATCGGATAGGACAGCCGCCCGGCGAGCAGCGCCATCTGGAAGGCCGCCGCGCCGAGGCACTGGCCGAAAGCGTAGAGCTGCAGCGGCAGCGGCAGCCCGGCCTCGGGACCGACGACCCGGTCGCGCTCGCTGCGCAACAGGTCGAGCACGAAATCGACCGCCTGCGGAATGTCGATCATCGCGACCTGGTCCGCAGTACCCGGCTCCTGCGAGGCCCGCGAGCGCGGGCTCAGGCGGGTGTCGAGCACCCAGACCTCCCAGCCCAGGCTGTACAGATACTCGGCGAAGTTCTGCGTCGTGCCCTTGAAGGTGAAGGTGTGGCCCGACATGCCGAAGGCATGGGTCAGCAGCACCGAGCGCGCGCGCCGCACGGGCACGCCGCACCACGTTCCGCCCACGAATTCCGGCAGCCCGTCGGCGGCCGGCCGCCGGTAGCGCCACAGCCGAAGCTGCACGTTCTCCACCGCCTCGGTGCCGTCGTCGCTCGACGAGCGGCCGCGCCGCACCCACAGCGAATGCGCCTGCGGATGGACGTCGCCCTGCGTGCTGCCGCAGGCTTCGCCGCGCAGCTTCAGGTCCTCGGGGCTGGCGATGTCGACCAGCGGACTGCCGCTGTAGTCGGGCAGCCGGAAATCGAGCATGCGCGTCTGCAGCGCGAAGCGCGCGAGCAGCGCCGGATAGGCCACCAGCGTGCCCATCGCCGAGCTGGCGTCGGCGCCGCCGAGCAGCTCGATCGGGGTCTTGCGCACCGCATGCGCCACGTCGAACGCGAAGCGCGCTTTCGCGGCACGGTTGCACCACGGCCACCACCACGGCGCGGGCCGGTCGTCGGCATCGAGCGTGATGACCGGGCAGGTGAGCTGGGTGAACAGGTCGGGCCGCAGGTCAGCCGGCACGACCTTGCCCGGATGGTCGACAAGCCACCGCCACTGCCAGAGCCGCTGCGCGCCATGCACCACGAGCTGGGTCCAGCTCGCGGCATAGGCGATCTCCTTGCGGCCGCGCAGCCGCAGGCACTGGACCGGATCGGGCCGCGGCACGCTACCGGGGCGCAGCGTCAGCTTGAGGTCGTATTCCACGTGACGGATCTCGGTCGCCGCCCACCAGGCCCAGAACATGTTGCGGCTGCGCTCGAGCGTGATCTCGGTGTCGCCGCGCCGCCAGTCGAGGTAGCCGCGCAAGGTGAACCAGGTCAGCACCGTGCGCGGCAGGCTGGCGATGCGCCGCAGGGTCGCGAGCGGACCACCAGGCTCCACCGCGAGGATGGAGACCGCGCCGCCGCGGATCTTGTAGTTGACGAAGCGCTCGCTGGCCGGCCTGGCATCGAGGGCCGCACCTTCGACCAGGGGTTCGAAGCGCAGCAACCCGCGCACGCCCGTGAAGCGGTGCCGCGCATCGTTCCACAGCTGCTGCCAGTCGAAGGTGTGCATGCTGACCACCATGTCGCAGTCGGCCGTCGGCGTGCCCAGCATGCGGCGCAGCGGCCCCTGCAGCGGCAGCGCGCGGCACTCCAGCCGCTCGCGCGCACGGGCCTCGACCCGCATCGGTCCGGGCCGCGACCAGCCCGCGGTGGAGCGCGGCAGGCCGCGCTTCGGCACGGGCGTCGGCGTGGCGGTCGGGCCGGCCACGCGCAGTCCGGGGGCCAGGTGCGCCATCGCGCGTTCCACCAGCGCGGTGATGGTCCACAGCGGATTGCAGCCCAGCGAGGTCGGAACGATCGAGCCGTCGAGCACGTGGAGGCCGTGCCAGAGCTCGTTGTCGCCGCGCCAGACCCGCCCCAGGTGGTCGACCACGCCCGAGTCGTGGTTGTCGCCCATCGGGCAGCCGCCGAGCGGGTGCACCGTCATCGCGAACGGGTCGGGCTTCGGCCCCGACAACAAGGTGGCGGCGCCCGGCGGCAGCGCCTGCCAGGTCGGCAGGTGCATGTGCACGCCATCGCGCTTCGTGCCCGCGTCGAAGAAGCGCTGTTGCGCGGCGTAGGTACGCGCCTCCTGCGGCCGCGGCCAGTAGGGCGCGATGCCGTCCATCTCGGGCACCCAGACCGCCCGCCCCTGCGAGCTGTCATGGCCCATCGCCAGCAGCAGCTGGCTGTGGGCGGCGAGCTCGGGCGAGGCGGCCAGCGGATCGATGCCGTTGCCATGCGCGCGCGGCGCCGGTGCCCGCGCGCCGATGTGGCGCAGGGTCCAGGCGATGGCCAGCATCTCCTCGTACAGGCGCGACAGCGGGCCGGGCACCGCACCGTCCTGCAGCATCACGCGGTCCTGCAACGGCGGCCGGTCGTCGCCGCTGCCGCGCAGGTCGAGCAGCGTGGTGATCGTCGGCCCCACGGGCGGGCCGGCCTTGGCCTCGGGGATCGCGCCGCGGCCCACGTTGTTCACCAGCGTCTCGAGGTCGGCGATCACGCTCACGCTGTCGCCGTTCGCGCTCACGCGCGTGCCCAGCGTGGGCGACAGCGTGAAATGCTCGTGCACCTTCTGCGAACGCATCAGCAGCTCGGTGCTGCCGAAGGTGCCGGCCGCGACCACCACCAGCGCGGCCTCGAAGGTACGGCCGTGCTGCTCCACCAGGTCGCCCATGTTGCGCAGGTCGCGGCTGCGCTCGGTCTCCACCGCGGTGAAGCGCCAGCGGCCGGTGTTGCGCTGCGGCTCGAGGGCGTAGACCGTGCAGCGGCTGACGAACTGCACGCCCCGCTCGCCCGCCTGCTTCAGGTAGGTGGTGGGCAGGGTGTGCTTGGCGCCGGGCGTGTTGCAGCCGGTGAAGCAGTCGCCGCAGTGGCTGCAGCGTGCCGGATCGATGGTCAGCTCCGCCGTGTGCACCCGTGGCGCGTGCTTGCGCAGCGTCTTGTCGCGCTGCAGCGTCTCGCAGAGCTTCACCAGGGCCTGCGACTTGGGCAGCGGCTCGGCCTCGGCGCCGTTCGCGCTGCGGATCGAGAAGCGCGTGCCCTGCAGCTGCTCCTTGGCGCGCGCGAAGGCCGACGGCAGGCGCAGGCCGGGCTTGTCGTCGTCGAGCGCATGGCGGATCTGGGCCGGCCAGGCGGGCTGGGCGAAGACGTCGTCGTCGGGCTGCACCAGCACGCCGGCATTGATCAGGCTGCCGCCGCCGAAGCCGTTGGCCACCAGCGAGACCATGCCCGGTCCGGCACGCCATTCGAACAGGCCGCAGGGGCTGCCCATCGGCCCTTGCGGGCCCTGGAAGCGCAGGTACTTGGGCAGCTGGCCCACGTCGTTGGCGAATTCGCCCGGCAGGAACTCCGAGCCGCGCTCGAGCAGCACCACGCGCCGCCCGGCCTGCGCGAGCCGCAGCGCGGCCACGCTGCCGCCATAGCCCGAGCCGATCACGACGGCATCGAGCTGCAGCGGCTCGGGAGGCTTCCATTCGTCGAAGGGAATGGACAGCGGCTGCGCGGTGGGCGAGAACATGGGACGGCGGGAGCGAGAGAAAGGAAATCGTGGCCCGCCGACGGTGAGCCTGGGCGGTCGGGCTCAGAGCAAGGCGCGCACCTGCCTGGCCAGCTGGAGTTCGTCCACCGGTTTGTGCATCAGCGGCCGGCCGGTGCGGGTCGCCTGCTCGATGCGCCCGGGGGCCGTGTCGCCCGTGATGAAGACGATCGGCAGGTCGGGCGCATCGCGGCTGAGCCGCGCCGCCGTGGAGATGCCGTCCTCGCCGCCGCGCAGGCGCAGGTCGCACAGGCACAGCTGCCAGTTGCCGGGCGGCCCGAGGGCGAGCGCCGCATGCAGGCCGTCGGCGGTGTCGACGTCGGCACCCCAGGTCTGGAGCAGCGCGCTCAGGCTGTTGCTCACCATCTGTTCGTCGTCGATCACCAGCACGCGCCGGCCGCGCAGGTCGGGCATCGGCACCGAGGGGCGGGGCCGCAGGTCGGATTCGTCGGGCGCGCGCGTGAACAGCGCGGGAATGGTCAGCGTGAACTTCGAGCCCTTGCCGGCCGCCGATTCCACCTTCACCTCGCCGCCGAGCATGTGGATCAGCCGGCGCACGATCGACAGCCCGAGCCCGAGGCCGCGGGCCCGGTCGCGCTCCTTGTTGTCGACCTGGAAGAACTCCTCGAAGATCAGCGTCTGGTGCTCGCTCGCGATGCCCTGGCCGGTGTCTTCGACCTCGAAGCGGATCACCGGACCGACGATGTGGGCGCGGATGGCGATCAGTCCCGAGGCGGTGAACTTCACCGCGTTGCCGACGATGTTGCGCAGCGCGCGCTCGAGCAGCACCGGGTCGGTCTGGGCCACGAAGGCACCGCCCTCCACCTCCACCCGCACGTTGCGCCCGGCCAGCATGGCGCGTGCCTCGGTGCCCTGGCGCGCCAGCATCTGGCCGATGTCGACCGCCTGCGCGCGCGGCTGCACCGCGCCAGCGTCGAGGCGCGACATGTCGAGCAGGTTGTCGAGCAGGTCGCCCAGCACGCGGCTGGCCTCGGCGATGCTGCGCGCGATCTGGCGCTGCTCGTCGGTCTCGGCGTTGTGCGTGAGCACCGCCGTGTAGAGCGCGAGCGCCTGCGCCGGCTGGCGCAGGTCGTGGCTGGCATTGGCCAGGAAGCGCGACTTCGACAGGCTCGCCTCCTCGGCCGCGTGGCGCGCCTCCACCGCCTTGCCGCGCTCCTCCTCGGCGATCACGCGCATCCGCTCGGCCTGCTCGCGCTGCGCGTCGGCCTCGAAGCGGATCAGCACCGAGCGCTCGAACACGCTCGCGAGGTAGGTCGAGAAGCGCGCCATCACCACCGCGTACATCAGCAGCGACAGCACCACCGCCCAGGCGCGCGGGCCGCCGTGCAGGCCCCAGCCCAGCGCCACCAGCGGCACCCCGACCAGCAGGAAGCACAGGTAGCCGCGCGCGAACGAGGCATAGGTGGCGGCGCCGCCGGCCGCCGCGAGCAGCACGATCACGGTCAGCGCGAGCCGCGACTCGTCGGGCAGCACGCCAAAGAACATCACGGGCAGCAGGCCGATCCAGATGCCATTGATCAGCGCGATGTAGAAGAACTTGCTCAGCGCCGCGGCATCGCGCGGCTCGCGGTCGCTCAGCAGGCGCGCGCCCAGCCGCATGCGGTAGGCATTGGCGCCGATGAACAGCGCCAGCCAGGCGCCGATCAGCACCCAAGAGACGTGCCGCGCCAGGATCGCGGAAACGAAGGAGCAGCCGACCAGCAAGCCGAGGACGGCGTTGCGCGACTGGGTCGCGAGCAACCCGACCTGCTCGGCGACCAGCGCCGCGGCCCGGTTCCTCATCCGGCTTCCATCGCGCGCCAGCCGAGGCGGGAGAGCTCGTACATGGCCTGGGTGCGGCTGTGGACGTCGAGGATCTCGAACACCACCTTCAGGTGCGACTTCACGGTGGTGTCGGAGATGTTGAGCTCGCGCGCGATCGCCTTGTTCGACTTGCCGTGCGCCAGGCGCAGCAGCACTTCCTCCTGGCGCGGCGACAGCCGCAGGCTCGCGAGCCGGTCGGCCGGCGAGGGCTCGTCGGTGCGCGGCGGCTCGAGGCAGACCGGCGGCACGTAGATGCCGTCGTCGAGCACCACGCGCAGCGCCTGCATCATGGTCGCCGGGTCGAGCGACTTCTTGACGTAGCCCATGGCGCCGTCGTCGATCGCGCGGCGCACCGTGTTGGGGTCTTCGTTGGCCGACAGCACGACCACCGCCTGCTCGGGGAACTGGCCACGGAACAGGTGCAGCGAGTCGAGCTCGCGCATGCCGGGCATCTCGAGGTCGAGCAGCACGATGTCGAACGGGCCGTGCGTGCGCATGGCCACGATCGCATCGTGGATGTCGGCGGTCTGGTGCACGCCGATCTTGGGATCGAGCGAGCGCAAAAGAAGTGCCACGCCCTCGCGCACGAGGCCGTGATCGTCAACCAGCAGAATTCTCATCAACCGTTCCCATTCATCTCCGCCTTATTTTCCCAGGCCCGGAATTGTGGGAGCAGTACGCTGGTAGTACAAGCAGGGGGAACTCCTCCTTTAGAGGGATCGACATTCCCCGGGGCTTAGGAAGGTATCGCTCCCCGCAGGATCGCCGCGCGCAGGTCGGGCGGAATCTCGATCGCCCTGTGGGTTTCCAGCGAAGTGGTCACCAGCACCTGGCTGACCTGCATCCGCACTTCGCCCGACACCGGCTCGAAGCAGCGCAGCCGCAGCGTCAGCGATCGCGAACCGAGCCGCTCGACCGCCAGCCCCAGCGCCACCCGGTCGCCCATGCGGCTCACGGCGTGGAAATCGGCCTCGAGCTTGACGGTCGGCAGCCCGACGCGGCGGCCGGTGACCAGCGCGTCGTAGCCGATGCCGAGCTCCTCGTTGACCCAGTCCTCGACCAGCCCGTTGAGCATCACGAAGTACTGCGGATAGAAGACGATGCCGGCCGGGTCGCAGTCCGAGAAGCGGATCAGCCGCGGCCGGCTGAATTCGGCGAAGCGCGCGGGCGTCTCGGCCATGGCTCAGCCCTCCTCGCCCGCGGGCTCGCTGCGCATCACGTGCACGCGCAGCTCGCCGAGCTGGGCATGCATCTGCTTGATGGTCTTCATGTCCAGGCCCGAGAACATCTCGAGGATCCACTGTTCGTGCTCGCTGGCCATCGCCTCGAAGCTGGTACGGCCCTTGGGCGTGAGGCTCACGATCCAGGCCCGGCGGTCCTCGGGGCTGGGCGCGCGCGCCACCACGCCCTCGCGCTCCAGTTCGTCGGTGAGGCCGGTGACGTTGCCGCCGGTCACCATCAGGTAGCGCGAGAGCACGCGCATCTTCAGCCCTTCCTTGTGGCGGTAGAGCTGCGCCATGTAGTCGAAGCGCGCCAGCGAGATGCCGAAGCGCTCGCGCAGCCGGCGCCGGATCTCTGCCTCGATCTGGGTGGTGCTGGCCAGCATGCGCAGCCACAGCTTGAGGGCCGCATGGTCCTCGGTGCGCGCGCGCGCCTCGTGGCCCAGTTCCTCGGCGTCGCTCAGCGCGGCATGCGAGGCATCGTTGTGCTTCATGTGACCTCCCCGCCCGAGACCGAGATCGACTGCCCGTTGACCGAGGCGGCGCCCTCGCCGCACAGCCAGCGCACCGCGTCGGCCACCTCCGAGGGCTGCACGATGCGGCGCTGCGGATTCACGCTCGAGAACTCCGCCAGCGCGTCGGCCTCGCTGCGGCCGGTCTTGCCGACCACGTTGGCGACGCTGTTGCGCAGGATGTCGGTGTCGGTGTAGCCCGGGCAGACCGCGTTCACCGTCACGCCCTTGCGCGCCACCTCGAGCGCCAGCGAGCGCGTCAGCCCGATCACGCCGTGCTTGGCAGCGGTGTAGGCGGCGACGTAGGCATAGCCCTTCTGCCCCGCGGTGCTCGCGATGTTGACGATGCGGCCCCAGCCGGCCTCGAGCATGTCGGGCAGTGCCGCCTGGGTGCACAGGAAGCTGCCCGTGAGGTTGACCGACAGCATGCGCTGCCAGAGCTCGACCGAGGTCTTGAGGAAGGGCGCGCTCTCGGCCGCGCCCGCGTTGTTGACCAGGATCGCGAGCGGGCCGAGCGCCGCGCGCGCCTGCGCGAAGGCCTGCTGCACCGCCGCCGGGTCGGCCACGTCGGCCGCCACCACGCGATGCGAGGCGGCGGCGGGCAGCGTGTCGGCCACGCGCTGCAGCGCCTCGCGGTCGCGCCCCAGCAGCGTGAGCACCGCGCCCTCGGCCGCGAGGGTGCGCGCGATCTCGGCGCCGATGCCGCGCGCGGCACCGGTGACCAGGGCATGGCGGCCGGAAAGAGAATTTGCTTGCATGGCAATAATATTTAGTCCTAAACCATTCTAGCGTTTTGCGGCCCTGGACACCCGCCGCCGGCCTAGGTGCGCCGCGCTGGCTGCCGGTCCCAGGTGCCGGGCGTCACGCCGCGCTCGCGCAGCTTGTACTTCTGGACCTTGCCGTTCTCGGTGCGCGGCAGGTCCTCGAGGATGTCGATGTAGCGCGGCACCGCGAAGTACGGCAGCCGCGCCTCGCAGAAGGCCGCGAGCTCGGCGGGTTCCACCGCCGTGCCGGGGCGCGCGATCAGCGCCGCCATCACCTCGTCCTCGGCCAGCTCCGAGTGCACCGGGTAGACCGCCACCGCCGCCACGCCCGGGTGGCTCAGCAGCACCTGCTCGACCTCGAAGGAGGAGATGTTCTCGCCGCGCCGGCGGATCGCGTCCTTGAGCCGGTCGACGAAGCGGAAGGCGCCGTCGGCATCGCGCACCACGCGGTCGCCGGTGTGGAACCACAGGTTGCGCCAGGCCTCGACGGTCTTGGCCGGCATGTTGAAGTAGCCGCTCGCGAAGGCATGGGGCTCGCTCGCGCGCAGCAGCAGTTCGCCGGCCTCGCCGTCGGGCAGTTCCACGTCGTGCGCGTCGGCCACGCGCGCCTCGAAGCCCGGGCGCACCCAGCCCATCACGCCGCCGCGCGCGGAATCGGGCGCGGTGCTGATGACGAAGTTGGTCTCGGTCGAGCCGTAGCCCTCGAGCAGCCGGACGCCCGTGCGCTCCAGAAAGCTCTGCATCGCATGCGCCGGCACGCCCGGGCCCAGGCCCACGCGCACGCGGTGCGCGCGCTCGCCCGGCCCCTCGGGCTGGGCCAACAGGATCGGCACCATCGCGCCCAGCAGGTAGACCACCGTGGCTTCGTGCGCGCGCATCGACTCCCAGAAGCCCGAGGCCGAGAAGCGCGCCTCGAACACTACGCGGCAGCCGGTGATCGCGGCCTGCGCGAAGGTGTTGAGCGCATTGATGTGGAACAGCGGCAAGGTGGTGCACAGCACGTCGTCGGCGCCCACGCCGAGCACGGCCGCGCTGTTCACGCCCCACCAGTAGTACTGCGCATGCGGGCAGGTCACGCCCTTGGCCGGGCCGGTGGTGCCCGAGGTGTAGAGGATCGCGAGCGTGTCGCCCGGCTGCACCTCGGCCGCGGCGATCGCTTCGCCATCGGCCGGCCAGGCCTGCACCGCCACGCCCTCGAGCGCGATCCCGCCCTCGCCGATCACCCACACCGTGCGCAGCGCGGTGCGCGCGAGGTCGACACCGGCCAGCCGGTCGAGGAAGGCGCTCTCGATCACCAGCAGCCGCGCCGCGCTGTCGGCCAGGAAGTACTCGATCTGCGGCGCCATCGAGGCGGTGTTGATCGGCACCATCGCCGCGCCGAGCCAGCCGCAGCCGCCCAGCGTCTCGAGCACCTCGAGGCGGTTGCCGCTCATCAGCGCCACGCGGTCGCCACGTTCCACGCCCGCCGCGGCCAGCGCGCCGGCGCGCGATGCGGCGGCCGCGCGCGCATCGGCATGCACCCATTGCCGCCCCGCGATCGCGAGCAGCGGCCTTTCGCCGAACAGCGCCGCCTGCCGCTCGAGCATCGCCGGCAGCGTGCGTCGCGCGGGCGGCAGCGCGTGCGGCTCAGTCTTCATCGTGCGTGCCCCCGCCGAGGTAGGTGGCCTGCACGCGCGGATCGCAGGCCAGGTCCTGCGAGGCGCCATCGAGCGCGATCTCGCCCGTTTCCAGCACATAGCCGTGGTCCGAGCTCTCGAGCGCCGCGCGCGCGTTCTGCTCCACCAGCAGGATCGACACGCCGTCCTCGCGCAGCTTGCGCACGATCGCGAGGATGTCGCGCACGATCAGCGGCGCCAGCCCGAGGCTGGGCTCGTCGAGCATCAAGAGGCGCGGCGAGGACATCAGCGCGCGCCCCACGGCCAGCATCTGGCGCTCGCCGCCCGAGAGCGTGTCGGCGCGCTGCGCGCGGCGCTCGGCCAGCCGCGGGAAGCGGTCGTACACGCCCTGCAGCCGGCTCTTGAGCACGCTGCCGCGCAGCCGGCGCGAGAAGGCGCCGAGCTGCAGGTTGTCGAGCACCGAGAGTTCGCCGAACAGCTCGCGCTTCTCGGGCACCAGGCACAGGCCGCGCTCCACGCGCGCCTCCACGTCGAGGCCGTGCAGGTCCTCGCCCTCGAAGCGCAGCACGCCCTTCGAGGGCAGCAAGCCCATCGCGGCCGCGAGCAGCGTGGTCTTGCCGGCGCCGTTGGGGCCGATCACCGAGACGATCTGGCCCGGCCGCATCGCGAGCGACACGCCGCGCACCGCGTCGACCTGCCCATAGGAAACGTGCAGGTCGCCGATCTCCAGCATCGGGGTCGTCGTACTCATGCCACGCTCCCGAGATAGGCCGCCTGCACCCGCTCGTCGGCACGCACCGCGGCCGGCGCGCCCTCCACCAGCTTGGCGCCGAAGTTCATCACCACCAGGCGGTCCACGAGTTTCATCACGAAGTCCATGTCGTGTTCGACGATCAGAATGGTCACGCCCTCGTCGCGCAGCTTGCGCAGCAGCTCGCCCAGGGCCATCTTCTCCTTGCGGCGCAGGCCGGCCGCGGGCTCGTCGAGCACCAGCAGCACCGGGTCGGCCGCGAGCGCACGCGCGATCTCGAGGATGCGCTGCGTGCCCAGCGGCAGGCTGCCCGCGAGCTCGTGCGCGCGATCGCCCAGGCCGATGCGCTCGAGCTGGCGCTGCGCCTCCTGCAGGATCTGCCGCTCCTCCGCGCGATCGAGCCGCAGCCCCGCGCGCAGCACGCCCGAGCGCGTGCGCGAGTGCGCGCCCAGCGCCACGTTGTCGAGCAGGCTCATCTGCGGGCGCAGCTTCACGTGCTGGAAGGTGCGCGCCAGCCCGAGCCGCGCCACCTCGCGCTGCGGCATGCCGGCGATGTCCTGGCCCAGGAAGCGCACGCTGCCCGAGGTCATCGGCAGGGTGCAGGTCAGCAGGTTGAACATGGTCGACTTGCCGGCGCCGTTGGGCCCGATCAGGCCCACGATCTCGCCGGCCGCCACGTCGAAGCTCACGTCGTTGACCGCCACCAGCCCGCCGAAGCGCTTGACCGCGCCCTGCACCGAGAGGATCGGCGTGCCGCGTGTCGGCAGCGCGCGGTGCGGCAGCGGCTCGACGGCCGCCAGCGGCGCCGTGGGTGCGCGCGCCGCGCCCGAGCCCTTGCGCCCGCGCAGCCGCCGCACGAAGCCCATCAGCCCGCCGCGCGCGAAGTGCAGCAGCGCGATGAACAGCACCGCGAAGGCCACCGCCTCGAGCTGGCCGGCGCGCTGGGTGATCAGCGGCAGCACGTCCTGCAGCCCGTTCTTGAGCACCAGCACCAGGCCCGCGCCCACCAGCGCGCCGACCAGGCTGCCGAGCCCGCCGGCCACCGCCATCAGCAGGTACTCGATGCTCGCGCGCACGTCGAAGGGCGAAGGGCTCACGAAGCGGTTCATGTGCGCATAGAGCCAGCCCGCGAGCCCGGCGAACAGCGCCGCCGTCACGAACAGCGACAGCCGCACGCGGTAGGCATCGGCGCCCACGCTCGCCAGCAGGGTCGCGCCGCCGCGCAGGCTGCGGATCGCGCGGCCCGGGCGCGAGCGCAGCAGGTTGTGGCTGAACAGGAAGGCCAGTCCGACGATCGCCCAGATCAGGTAGTACATGGCGCGCGGATCGGCCAGCGACCAGCCGCCGATGAACAGCGGCGGGATGTTCGACAGTCCGGTGTGGCGGCCCAGCGCATCGACGTTGCCGAACAGCATGGCGATCGACAGGCCCCAGGCGATGGTCGACAGCGGCAGGAAGTGCCCGCCCAGGCGCAGCGTGAGCAGCCCGATGGCCAGCGCCGAGAGGCCGGTCAGCAGCAGCGCGAACAGCAGGCCGATCCAGGGCGAATAGCCCTGGGTAGTGCTGAGCCAGGCCGTGGCGTAGGCCGCGATGCCGACGAAGGCCGCCTGCCCGAAGGAGGTGGCGCCGCCCACGCCCGTGAGCAGCACCAGCCCCAGCGCGACCAGCGCGCCGATGCCGATGTCGTTGAGCAGCGAGACGGTGAAGCTGCCGAACAGCGCCGGCACCACGGCCAGCGCGGCGATCACCACGGCGCAGAGGATCATTGGGCGGCGGCTCATTGGTCCACCTCCTCTTCTTCCTCTTCCACGTGCCGCGCCATGAACGAGCGCAGCATCAGCACCGGGATCAACAGGCTGAACACGATCACGTCCTTGAGCGCGCCGCTCCAGAACGAGGCGAAGCTCTCGACCACGCCGACCGCCAGCGCGCCGATGGCGGTCATCGGGTAGCTCACGAGCCCGCCGATGATGGCCGCCACGAAGGCCTTGAGCCCGATGATGAAGCCCGAGTCGTAGTACATGGTGGTCACCGGCGCGATCAGCACGCCGATCAGCCCCGCCAGCAGCGAGGCGCAGCCGTAGGCCAGCAGCGCGGTGCGCGCGGGCCGGATGCCGACCAGCCGCGCGCCGACGCGGTTGACGGCCGTGGCGCGCAGCGCCTTGCCCATCACGGTGCGTTCGAACACCAGGAAGAACAGGCCGCTGAGCACGATCGCCGAACTCACCATCAGGATCACCTGGCCGCTGACGGTGAAGCCGTCGCCCAGCGTGAGCGTGCCCGAGGCCAGCGGGCTGGTGCGCGAGCCTTCCGGCCCGAAGAACAGCAGGCCCAGGCCCGACAGCAGGAAGTGCAGCGCCAGCGAGACGATCAGCAGCACCAGCACCGAGGCATCGGCGATCGGCTGGAACACCACGCGCGCCAGCAGCGGTGCCACCGGCACCACCAGCAGCACCGACACCGCGAGCTGCACCGGCGCCGGCACACCCGCGCTCGCCGCGGCCCAGGCGATGGCGCAGGGCACCAGCGGCAGCACGCCCCAGGCCAGCACGGCCTTCGGAATGCGCCGCACCTCGCCGCGCCGCACCAGGCTGCCGACCTCGGTCAGCACGGCCAGCGCCGCGAGCACGGCCACCAGGCCGATGGTCGGCGGCAGCTTGCCGGTCTCGAAGGCCGCCAGCGTCAGCGCGGCGAAGGCCGCGATGTCGCCGAAGGGCACGAAGACCACCCGGGTCACCGAGAAGATCAACACCAGGCCGAGCCCGGCCAGCAGGTAGATGGCCCCGTTGGCCAGCCCGTCGATGCCCAGGATGAGGGCCACGTCCCAGGTCATTGCACAGTCCTTCGCTTCGTCATCGCTCTCGCTTCTCGCTTGCTGTGGGTGGATGGAGGATCGGAGGCAGCGCGCTCAGGGGGCGAGCTTCCATTGACCCTTGTCGAGCTTCACGATCACGCGCGCGCGCTGGTCCACGCCGTAGAGATCGCCGGGCTTGAAGTTGTAGACACCGTGCGTGCCCACGACCTCCTTGGTGCTGAAGATCGCGTCGCGCAGCGCGACCCGGAACTCGGGCGTGCCGGCCTCGGCCTTCGTGAGCGCGCGCGCCGCCGCATCGGCGAACACCAGGTAGCCGTCGAAGGAATAGGCCGAGAAGGCGTCGCTGGTGGGCGCGTTGTTGACCTTCTGGAAGATGCTGCGGAACTCGAGGCCGATCTTGCGCGTGGGATGGTCGGCCGGCAGCTGCTCTGCGACGATGATCGGGCCGGTGGGCATCAGCGCGTCCTGGCCGGCGGCCCCGACCACGCGCACGAAATCGGGGTTGATCAGCCCGTGCTGGCCGTACACCTTGCCCTTGAAGCCGCGCTCCTGCAGCGCGAGAAAGGGCAGCGCGCCCGGCGTGCCGGCGCCGCCGGTCATCACGGCCTCGGGCTTCATCGCGAGCAGCTTCAGCACCTGGCCCGTGACCGAAGCGTCGGCGCGCGCATAGCGCTCGTTGCCCAGCACCTGGATGCCGGCGGCCGGCGCGGCCTTCATCAGCGCGGTGTAGACCAGGTCGCCCCAGGCGTCGGAGAAGCCGATGTAGCCGACCGACTTCACGCCGTCCTTCTTCATGCGCTCGACCACTGCGTCGATCATCAGCTGCGTCGGCTGCGCGACCGTCATCACCCAGCCGTTCTCGGCCGGGTCGAGCAGGATCGGCGTGAGCCCGATCATCGGCACCTTGGCATCGCGCCCGACCTGCGCCATCGCGATCGCGGCCGGCACGCCCGAGGTGCCCATCAGCACGTCGACCTTCTCCTCGTCCACCAGCTTGCGCGCATTGCGGCCCGCGGTGGTGGGGTCGGAGCCGTCGTCGAGCACGATCAGCTGCACCTTGCGGCCGCTGATCTCGCCCTTGTAGGCCAGCGCGGCCTGCATGCCCTTGGCATAGGGCACGCCCAGCGAGGAGTTCGGGCCCGACAGCGACACGCTCAGGCCGACCTTGAGGTCGGCCGCGAAGGCGGCGGCGCCGAGGCCGGCGGCCAGCGCGAGCACGGCGGCGTGGCGAAGGGACTGCATCAAGCGGGTCATGTCGAAGCTCCTGGAGGAAAGGGTGGGGAGTGGAACGAGGGAGGGAACTAGATGAAAAGCTGGATGGCCGGCAGGGCCTGGCCCGGGTTGAGCAGGTCGACTCGCTTCTCGCGGATGCGCCAGCCGTCTTCGATGCGAACCAGTCGATGGCGGTAGCTGCCGGTGAGCAGCACCTGCGACTCGCCGCGCGCCTCGATGTAGATGAATGGAGTGCGCAGCACGGCCTCGCCGCCCTCGCCGCCTTCGCCGGCCTCCGGCACCGAGCGCTGCAGCACATGCTGGCAATGGCTCGCCGGATGCTGCGAATGCGCGCGCGGGTTCTTCAGCCGGTCGACGCGCAGCTGCAGCAGCAGCCGGTCCTCGCAGGCGATCGCGTTGTGACTGCGCGGATCGGCCTGCGCGGCGCCCAGCAGCGGCACCCAATAGAGGCACTCGGCGTCGTAGAGCGCGAGCCAGTCGTCGAAGCGGCGCGCGTCGAGCAGCGCGGCCTCTCGCACCACGAGGTCGATGGCATCGTTCATGCCCCCTCCCCCTGCTCGCCCATGAACTTCGCCCAGGCGCGGAACTGGTTGCGCATCAGCAGCTCGTTGGTGCCGTTGGTCTCGGCCGTTCCCTGCGCGAGTTCGGCCGGATCGAAGTCGCGGTGCAGGCTCACCCACTCGTTGCCCTCGCCGCGCAGGCCCTTCTGCATGCTCTCGAACAGGTGCACGTCGTCGTGCGCCACCACCGACATCGGCGAGAACACGAGCCGGTTGTAGTTCATCGAGCGCTCCAGCAGCAGCTCGGGCGCGCCCTCGGCGCGGAAGCTCCAGGCCTCGATCAGCGTGCGGTCGGCCGCGAGCGGGCGGATCACGCGGATCGCCTGCGGCGAGCCCTTGACCGAGAGGCTCGGGAACAGCACCGAGTTCTGTGGCGAGCGCTGCAGGATCTCGGTGGCGCGTTCCTCGCCGTGCGCGGCGCGCATCGCGGCCTCGTAGCCCGGCAGTTGCGCGTAGTTCGAGTGGATGCTGAAGTGGATGCCCAGCACGCTGTGGCCGTTGGGATAGACGCGACCGCCCATGCGGTCGAAGAAGTCGTAGCCCGCGCCGAAGGGCAGGATCTGCTCCATCGCCATCGGCTTGGCCGCCTCGGGCTCGGCCGCCGTGATGCCGACCCACAGGCCCTCCGCCGCGGCGGTGGCCGACTCGTGCGTCGACATCGGATGCACCGTGTCGTTGATGTTCTCGAGGTACATCTTCCAGTTGCAGTGGACGATGTTGCGCAGCACGCCGCCGGCCACCGTGAGCCGGCCCTCGGGCGAGCGGTCGACCATGTTGTCGATGGCATGCAGCACGCCGCCGAAGTAGTCCTCGAAGCTCGGACCCTGCGGCGACAGGCGCACGAACACGAAGTCGCGGTAGACCGCGAGGCCCGCCACGGGCGACAGGCCGCGCCCCGACTCGCACTGCGCGAGCCCGGTGTTCTCGTAGCCCGACTTCAGCGGCAGTGCGAGCGGCGCGCCGTCGAGCTTGTAGGTCCAGGCGTGGTAGGGGCAGCGAAAGAACTTGCCGGCGTTGCCGCGCTCGTCGCTCACCAGTTGGCTGCCCTTGTGGGCGCAGCGGTTGTAGAACACCCGCAGCGCGCCATCGGCCTGCCGCACCATCACCAGCGGCCGGCCCGCGAGCTCGAGCGTGCGGTAGTCGCCGGCCTTGGGCACCTCGCTCGCATGGCCCGCGAACAGCCAGGTGCGCGCGAAGAAACGCTCCTGCTCGAGCGCGAACAGCTCCTCGCTCAGGTAGACGTCGCGGTGCACGCGCCGGTCCTCGACCAGCGCGCGGATCGCCTCGGGGTGTTCGCGGTAGCGGCTCATGGCGTGCGTCAGGTGCGGGCGCTCAGGGCACCAGCTTCCACTGGCCCTTTTCCATGCGCACGATCACCACCGCGCGCTCGTCCGAGCCGTAGCGGTTGTCGGGCTTGAAGTTGTAGATGCCGTGCGTGCCGACCAGCTCCTTGGTGCCGTTGATCGCATCGCGCAGCGATGTGCGGTAGGCCGGCGTGCCCGGCTCGCCCTTGGCGCGCGCCGCGGCGTTGGCCAGCAGCAGGTAGGCGTCGTAGGTGTACGACGAGAAGGCATCGACCGGCGCCGCGCCGTGCGCCTTCTGATAGGCCGCGCGGAAGTCCATCGACACCTTGCGGATCGGGTTCGCCGCATCGAGCTGCTCGGCCACCAGCACCGGGCCGCTGGGCACCTGCAGGCCCTCGATGGACTTGCCGCCCACGCGCACGAAGTCGGCGTTGATCAGGCCGTGCGTACCGTAGATCTGGCCCTTGTAGCCGCGCTCGGCCAGTGCCAGGTAGGGCAGCGCGCCGGGCGTGCCCGAGTTGCCTGCGAACACCGCGTCGGGCTTGGCCGCCACGATCTTGAGCACCTGCCCGGCCACCGAGGAATCGCTGCGCGCATAGCGCTCGTTCGCCACCACCTTGATGCCGGCCGCGGCCGCGCTCTTCATCAGCGAGTCGTAGGCGAGGTCGCCGAGCGCGTCGGAAAAACCGATGAAGGCCACCGACTTCACGCCGGCCTGCTGCATGCGCTTGACCACCGCCGCCACCATCAGCTCGAAGGGCTGCGAGACCGAGACGGTCCAGACGTTCTCCGGCCCCGGCAGCGACACCGGCGTGGGCGAGATCAACGGCGTGCCGAGCTCGCGCGCCACCGCCGCGATCGCCATCGCACCGGGCACGCCCGAGGTGCCGATCAGCACGTCGACCTTGTCCTCGGTCACCAGCTTGCGCGCGTTGCGCCCGGCGGTGGTGGGATCGGAGGCGTCGTCGAGCACGATCAGCTCGACCTTGTGGCCGGCAATGGTCGGCTGCTGCGCGAGCGCGGCACGGATGCCCTTCTCGTAGGGAATGCCGAGCGCCGAGACCGGGCCCGAGAGCGAGCTGATGACGCCGACCTTGAGGTCGGCGGCGAAGGCCTGGGCCGCGGCGAGCGAGACGGCCGCGAGCGCGGCGATGCGAGCGAGTTTCATGGGTGGGTGGTGTCTTTGGAAGAAAGGAAGGGATGCGCCGCGCGAAGGGCCGTGCTCAGGGCACCAGCTTCCACTGGCCCTTGTCGAGCCGCACCACCACGCGCGAGCGGTCGTCGGAGCCGTAGCGGTTGTCGGGCTTGAAGTTGTAGACCGAGTGCGTGCCCACCAGCTCCTTGGTGCTCACGATGGCGTCGCGCAGCGCGAGGCGGAACTGCGGCGTGCCGGGCTCGGCCTTGGTGGCGAGCGCGCGCTGCGCGGCATCGAGGTAGATCAGCCAGGCATCGAAGCTGTAGGCCGAGAAGGTGTCGGTGGGCGGCGCGCCGTTGGCCTTCTGGAAGGCGGCGCGGAAGTCGAGCGCGATCTTCTTCATCGGGTTGGTGTCGGGCAGCTGCTCGGCCACCACCACCGGGCCCGTGGGCGCGAGCAGGCCATCGACCGACGGGCCGCCGACACGGATGAAGTCGGGGTTGATCAGCGAGTGCATGCCGTAGATCTTTCCCTTGTAGCCGCGCTCGGTCAGCGCGAGGTAGGGCAGCGCGCCGGGCGTGCCCGAGGCGCCGGTGATGACGGCGTCGGGCCGCAGCGCGACGATCTTGAGTACCTGGCCGGCGACCGAGGAGTCGCTGCGCGCATAGCGCTCGTTGCTCACCACCTTGATACCGGCCGCGGGCGCGGCCTTGCTGAGCGCGTCGTAGACCAGGTCGCCCCAGGCGTCGGAGTAGCCGATGTAGGCCACGCTCTTCACGCCCGCCTGCTTCATCTTCTCGACCATCGCGCCCATCATCAGCGGCGCGGGCTGCGGCAGCGTCACCATCCACGCGCCCTCCTCGCCCGGCAGGTCGGCGTTGGCGATGGAGATCAGCGGGGTCCTGGTCTCGCGCGCCACGCCGGCGATGGCCAGCGAGCCCGGCGCGCCGGCGGTGCCGATGATGACGTCGACCTTGTCCTCCTCGATCAGCTTGCGCGCGTTGCGCGCGGCGGTCGAGGGATCGGAGGCGTCGTCGAGCGCGATCAGCTGCACCTTGCGCCCGCCGACCTCGGACTTGTAGGCCTGCGCGGCCTTGATGCCCTTGTCGTAGGGAATGCCGAGCGAGGACACCGGCCCCGACAGCGAAGTGATGAAACCGACCTTGAGGTCTGCCGCCCAGGCATTCGATACCGCGAGCGCACCCGCGGCCACGGCGAGGCCCGCGAGGGCACGGATTCGGGTCATGACTGTCATGCTTCTTCTCCTGGAGTGATGGGGGTGGGTGACGGGAACTCGGTGGGGATTCAGAGCGCGAGGCTGCCGACGCTGGTGCCGCCGCAGACGTAGAGCACCTGGCCGGTGACGAAGCTGTTGGCGGGGTCGGCGAAGAAGCGCACGGCGCGCGCCACGTCGGCCGATTCGCCGAGGCGGCGCACCGGCACGCTGGCGGCCAGCGCGCGTTCCTTCTCGCTGCCGGCCTCGACCACGTCGTAGAACATGTCGGTGCGGATCGGCCCGGGCGCCACCACGTTGACGGTGATGCCCTCGGGCGCGAGCTCGAGCGCCCAGGTGCGCGCCATGCCCAGCATGCCGGCCTTGGTGGCCGAATAGCTGGTGCGCGTGGCCAGGCCCAGCGCGGCGCGCGACGACAGCAGCACCACGCGGCCGAAGCGGCGCGCGCGCATCGCGGGCAGCGCGGCCTGCACGAGCTGGATCGCGCAGCCCAGGTGCAGGTCGACCAGCGCGTCGAGGTCGGACAGCTGGACCTCGGGCAGCAGCGCGGCGCGGATCACGCCGGCGTTGTGGACCACGGTGGTCAGCTCGAAGCGCGACACCAGTTCCTTCGCGGCCTCGGCCGTGGCCGCGCGGTCGGCCAGGTCGACCTCGATGCTGTGCAGCTTCGGATGGTCGATCTCGGCCTTGCGGCGCGCGAGCGAGACGACCTCGTAGCCCTGCTCGAGCAGGTCGAGGCAGATGGCCTTGCCGATGCCGGCGCTGCCGCCGGTGACGACGGCGGTCTTCGGTGCGTCGCTCATGCCGTCGCTCCCACCAGCGCGAGCACCCGCAGCGGGCTGCCGCTGCCCTTCTCGATCTTCAGCGGCGGGCAGATCAGCATCGCGCCCGCGGGCGGCAGCAGGTCGAGGTTGCTCAGGCACTGCAGGCCGTAGCGGCCCGCGCCATGCATGTAGTAGTGGCAGGGGTACGGCGGGCGCAGGTGGTAGCCCTGGCCGGCATCGGTGCCGATGGCCTCGGAGCCGAAGCCCAGCACGTCGCGCTGCTCGACCAGGAAGCGCACGGCCTCGGTGCTCGGGCCCGGGGTGTGCTGGCCGGTCTCGTCGAAGTTCTGGTAGGCCTCGGGGTCGTGGCGCTTCGACCAGTCGGTGCGCATCAGCACCCAGGCGCCGGCCGGGATACGGCCGTGCTTCGCCTCGTAGTCCTCGATGTCCGCGGGCGTGAGCAGGTAGTCGGGATCGTCCTTGACCTGCGGCGAGCAGTCGATCACGCAGGCCGGCGCCACGAAGTGTTGCACGGGGATGGTGTCGACCGAGTTGTTCGGCAGGTCGCGGCCCGAGATCCAGTGGATCGGCGCATCGAAGTGGGTGCCGGTGTGTTCGCCGCAGGAGAAGTTGTTCCAGTACCAGCCCGGGCCGCGTTCGTCGTACTTCGAGACCTCCTCGATGCGGAACGGCCAGCACTGGCCCATCTCGGGCGGCAGCGCGATCTGCGGGAACTCGGGCGTCAGGGTCTGGGTGAGGTCGATCACGCGGATGCCGCCGCCGGCCAGGGCGCCGGCCAGGCCCGCGAGGATCTGCGCCGGGGTGAGCGTGGGGTTGCTGGTGGTCATCGGGGAGCGCTCCTGTCTCTGTCTGTCTTCAGCTGCCGCCGGCCGCGAGTTCGCGTTCCAGCACCTTGGGGTTGTCGCGCCAGCGCTCGAGCCACTCCTGCGCCACGTCGCCGGGGTAGACGTCTTCCACGCCGTCGCGCAGCGCCTTCACGATCGCGCTCGCGAGCGCCGGGGCGCCGAGCTTGGGCGGCGGCATGTGCTGGTTCCACTCGTCGTCGATCGGGCCCGGGAACACGTTGACGACCCGGATGCCGGGCGGCCGCATCTCGGCGCGCAGGCACTGGGCGAGCGAATAGGCGGCGGCCTTCGAGGCGCTGAAGGTGCCGTGCGCCGGGTAGTTGCTCAGCGCGTAGATCGACAGCAGGTTGACCCAGGCGGTGGCGCCGGTGGCGCCGTCGGCCGAGCGGCCCTTGAGCGCGGGACCGAACTCCTGCGCCAGCCGCAGCGCGCCGAAGTAGTTGATGTCCATCTCGGCCTTGGCCACGTCGGTGCCGCGCCGCGAGGCGATGCCGAAGGTGCGGTGCACCTCGGCGTTGTTGATGACGATGTCGACCTTGCCGCCGATGGAGCCCGCGAGCTCGGTCACCTGCCGGCCGTTGGTGAGGTCGAGCGGCACCAGCGTGACCTGCGGCAGCGCACCGATGTCGTCGAGGCCGTCGCCGAGCTTCTTCCAGGGTTCGGCATGGCCGACCCAGACGATGTCGGCGCCGGCCTTGACGAGCGCGCGCACGATCGCCTGCCCGACCTCGGTCTTGCCGTCGGTCACCAGCACCTTGCGGAACTTGGGGTCGCTGGTCATCTCTCTGAGCATCTTGTCGTCGGCCATGTGTGCACTTCCTTGGTTCGGGAATCCGATCAGTACCGCCTGTCCCGCGCGGTCGAGCCGCGCGCCCACCTTGACGCGCGAGGGGGCCTCGCCGACCTCGCCGTGCAGGTGCACCATCAGCGTCGGGCCGGCATCGAGGTGCACCAGGCCCAGCCGCCAGGGCAGGCGTTCGCGGAAGAACAGGTCGTTGCTGTGATGCAGCGTGGTGCTGCTCAGCAGCTCGCCCTCGCCGTCCTGCTCGCGCCAGGCGAGGTGCGGCGACAGGCACTTGTGGCAGGCCGCGCGCGGCGGGTACTGCACGGTGCCGCAGTCCTCGCAGGTCTGCAGTTCGAAGCGGCCCTCGGCCGCGGCGGCGGTGATGCCCAGCGCGATGCGGCCGCGCTGCCAGGGCGGCAGGTTCATCTGCCGCGTGCGCAGCACGGGGTTCTTGCGCGGGGGGCGCATGAGGGGCATGGTCATTGGCTTCTCCCCAGGAGGACGGCGCCGGTGCACAGGCAGCGGTCGTAGGTGACCATGCCGAAGCCGGCGACGAGGCCCAGCTTGGCGTCGGGCACGCGGCGCGCATCCGCGGTGTCGGTGAGCTGGCGGATGGTCTCGGTCATGCCGAGGAAGCCGCCCGCGGCGCCGGCCTGGCCCGCGGACAGCTGGCCACCGCTGGTGTTGTTGGGAAAGCTGCCTTCGCAGGTCATGGTGTGCGAACGCACGAAGGCCGGGCCCTCGCCCTTCTCGCAGAAGCCCAGGTCCTCGAACTGCATCATGGCGATCACGGGGTAGTCGTCGTAGGTCTGGATGAAGTCGACCTGCGCGGGCGCGGCGCCGGCCTGGGCATAGAGGTCGTCGCGGTCGCGGCGCCAGCCGCCCTGCACCATCACCGGGTCTTCCGAATAGGCGTTGTGGCGTTCGATGGCGCCACGGATCGCGACGTGGGCAAGGCCCAGGTCACGCGCGCGCTCCTCGCTCATCACGAGGAAGGCCTCGGCCCCCGCGCAGGGCATGACGCAGTCGAACAGGTGCAAGGGCTCGGCGATGGGCCGCGCGTCCATGTACTCGTCGAGCGTGAGCGGCTTCTTGAACATGGCGTTGGGATTGCGCAGCGCATTGGCGCGCTGGTCCACCGCGATGCGGCCGAAGTCCTCGCGCTTCGCACCGAAGCGGCGCATGTAGTGCGCGGTGATCATCGCGAAGATCGAATTGGGCCCGCCCGATCCATAGGGATAGGTGGCATCGCGCGCGAAGTTGCTGAAGCTGCCGAGGGTCTGGCGGAAGGAGTCCACATGGTTGGTGTCGGCCGCCACGCAGGCCACGACATCGGCATCGCCGCTCTGCACCGCGCGCGCGGCACGGCGCAGGCACATCACGCCCGAGGCGCCGCCGGTGGGTACGTGGTCGAGCCAGCGTGGCGAGAGGCCCAGGTGCTGGGTGACGCCTACTGCGGTGTCGGGGGCCAATGAGAAGCTGCTGATGCAGAGGCCGTCTATTGCGTCTTTTTCGATGCCACTGTCCTTGACGAGGGCCTCGATCGCCTGGCCCAGGAACCAGTGCGCTGTGAGCGTGGAGTAGCGTTGGTAGGGCACCGTGACGGGGGCCGCGACGGCTACGCCTTCGTAGGATTGGCGGTGGGTCATTGGTTGGGCTCCACTTTGTTCGGACGGGGGTGCGTGCGGAGGACACCGGGTACTCCCCTCCGCGAATGTCCCCCGCCTTCGGCTCCTCCTTTATTTCGCTGCGGGGAGCACCCGATGCCCTCCGCACGAGAGACGCAGTCGTTGTGCAGCCGGTTCGACCGGCGCGTCCCAGGCTCACGTCGATGGGGTACTCCCCGCAGCGAAATCAAGGAGGAGGCCGCAGGCCGGAGGACATTCGCGGAGGGGAGTACCTCGTCGGCGTGAGCCCGTCCCGAACGAACAACGCAGAGGATTTCCATAATCACCCCTGCCTCTTCTTCAACCCACGCGTATCGATGCAATGCACCTGCCCAGGCAAACCCTGGGCCAGCACACGCAACTCCCCACGCTGGATCTTTTGAGACGCCGTGAGCGGCAAGGCATCGACGAACGCCACATAGCCAGGCGCCTTGTAATAGGCGAGCTGGTCGAGCGCATGCGACACGATGCTCAGCGCCATGGCGGAGCGAGCATCCTCATTCACCGCCTCGTGCAGCACGATGCAGGCCAGCACCTCGTCGCCGCGCACCGCATCGGGCGTCGCGGCCACGGCCGAGCTCTTCACTGCCGGGTGCTGGTTCAGCACGCTCTCGACCTCCACCGCCGAGATGTTCTCGCCGCTGCGGCGGATCACGTTCTTCTTGCGGTCGACGAAGCAGAGGCTGCCGTCGGATTCGCGGCGCACCATGTCGCCCGTGTGGAACCAGCCATCGGCCCAGGCCTCCTGGGTCGCTGCCTCGTCCTTGAGATAGCCCGAGAAGAAATAGCGGCGCGGATCGGGACCCGCGCTGCGCACCAGCAGTTCGCCCGGCGTGCCCACCGGCACGTCCGCGCCGGCTTCGTCGACCAGCCGCAGCTCCACGAAATCCTCGGGCCGGCCGAAGCAGCTCGTGCCGATGTGGCGCGGCTCGTGGTTCGCCATCACGCAGGCGGCGGCGCCCGTCTCGGTCATGGCCCAGGCCTCGACCAGCGGGAAGCCGAAGCGTTCCTCGAACACGCCATGGTTGCGCCGGTCCACGCCGGCACCGAAGGCCCAGCGCACCGCGTGCTCGCGGTCGGAGGGCGACGCGGGCGCGGCCAGCAGCATCGCGGGCATCACGCCGAGATAGTGGACGATGGTCGCGCCGGTCTCGCGCACGCTGTGCAGCCAGCTCTTCGGATGAAAGCGGTCGAGCTGGATCAGGCAGCCGCCGGCCACCAGGATCACCATGGTCGAGAAGGCCATCGCGTTCACGTGGTTGAGCGGCAGCGGCGTGATGATCCGCTCGCGGTCGCGCCGCACCTCGCACACGCCGTCGATCCCCGCATACCACTCGCCCGCGCGGATGAAGTATTCGTTGCCCAGCATGCAGCCCTTGGGACGTCCGGTGGTGCCCGAGGTGTAGAGCAGCGCGCATTCGGTGTTCGGGCCGACGGGTTCGTGCGCGCGCGGTGCGCTGCCGCGGGCCGGCGGCACTTCGAGGTCCGACGCCTGCATCACGTCGAGCGTGGCGCCTTCGCGCTGCGCCGCCGCGCGCAGGTCGTCGGCGCGCTGCGACAGGCTCACGGCGAGCTCGATCCCGCTGTGGCCGATCAGGTAGGCCAGCTCGGCCGCGCGCATCTCGGCATTGATCGGCACCACGCTCACGCCAAGCGCATTGAGCGCGAACCAGTGGTACAGGAAGGCCGGCCGGTTCTCGAGCAGCAGCCCGACGCGGTGGCCATGGCCGTAGCCCGCGCGCGCGTAGGCTTCGCGCAGCCGATCGACCTCGGCCACGGCCTCGCGCCAGCGGATGCTGCCGGCCTCGATGCCATAGCTCGCGGCCGTGACCGGCTCGACGCACAGGAATTCGGCCTCGGGCGTGCGCGCCGCCGAGGCGGCGAAGGCAGCATGGACGGTGGGATGCGTCATCGCGGTGTCCGTCCGTTCAGATGAAGAGCTGCACCGCGGGCAATGCCGCGTCGCAGTTCAGCAGGTTCACGCGCTTGAGCGTCATGCGCAGCGCGCCGTCCTGCCACAGCAGGTGGTGGAAGAAGGTGCCGACGTAGAACTGCAGCTCGTCGCCCTGGCACTCGGTGTAGTGGAACTCCGTGCGCACCACGTAGCGGTTGGCGGCTTCGTCGAACTCCTCGACCGTGGGCGCCTGCAGCAGGTGGTGGCAGCGGCTCGGCGGCTGCTGCGAGAAGGCGCGCGGGCTCTTCAGGCGCTCGATGCGCAGCTCGCGCAGCAGCTTGTCCTCGTACATGTGCGAGGTGTGGTTGATGCCGTCCTCCTGGTCGGGAATCAGCGGCACCCAGTAGAAGGCCTCGTCGGTGAAGAGCGCGTTCCACTCCTCGTAGCGCTTGGCGTCGAGCAGGCGGCACTCGCGCACCACGAAGTCGGCCAGCTGCTGGTGCGTGACGCTCGCGCTCATCACATCGTCTCCGTCATGTAACGGGCCCAGCTGCGGTACTGGTTGCGCATCGGCAGCTCGCTGGTGCCGACGGTGGTGGCCTCGCCGCTGCGCTCGGCCTCGCCGTCCTCGAAGTTGCGGTGCAGGCTCACCCACTCGTTGCCGCTGGCATGCAGGCCGGCCTGCATGCCGCGGTAGGCCTGCAGGTCGTCGTGCCCCACCACCGAGAACGGCGAGTTGATGAGCCGGCTGTACATGGTGGTGCGCTGCAGCAGCTCGGGCGGCGCGCCCTTGAGGCGGAAGGTCCAGCTCTCGACGATCGACATGCCAGCCGACACCGGCTTGACCACGCGGATCGCCTGGATCGCGCCCTTGATCGTGAGGTTCGGGTAGTAGACCGTGTTGTGACGCGCCATGCCGAGGATCTGCGCGGTGCGCTCCTCGCCGTAGCGGGCCTTCATCGCGTCGTCGTACGCGGGGATCGCCTTGTACTTGCTGTGGATGCTGAAGTTGACGCCCGTGAAGCTGTGGCCGTTGTCGTAGGTGCGAACGCCCATGTCCTCGAAGAACTTGTAGTCCGACATGAAGGGCACGAACTGCTCGATCGCCATCGGCTTGGGCTCGTCGGCGGGCTTGCCGGCCCACATGGTCTTGGCGGTGCCGGCCGAGGACTCGTGCGCCACCATCGGATGCATGGTGTCGTTGAGGTTCTCGACGAACATCTTCCAGTTGCACTGGTGCGTGAAGCGCAGGCAGCCGCCGGCGATCTCGAGCTCGCCCTCGGGCGAACGATCGGCCATGTTGTCGATCGAGCTCAGCGAGTCGCCGAAGTACTCCTCGAACGAAGGGCCGACGTCGTTGATCTTCACGAAGACGAAGCCGCGGTAACTGCGCACGCCGGCCACCGGCACCAGGCCCTTGGAGGCCTCGCAGTCGTGCAGCTGCGTGCCCTCGTAGCCGTTCTTCAGCGGGATCGACAGCAGCGAGCCGTCGGTCTTGAAGGTCCAGGCGTGATACGGGCAGCGGAAGAACTTGCCGGTGTTGCCGCAGGGCGCGCTCACCAGCCGCGAACCCTTGTGGGCGCAGCGGTTCATCAGCACGCGCACGCTGCCGTCGGCATGGCGCACCACGATCAGCGGCCGGCCCGCGATCTCGTTGGTGATGTAGTCGCCGGGCTTGGGCAACTGGCTCTCGTGGCCGACGTAGTTCCAGGTGTTGGCGAAGAAGTGCTCCTGCTCGAGCGCGAAGATTTCCTCGCTGATGTAGAGGTCGCGGTGCACGCGGTCGGGCCGCACCAGCGCGCGGACCGCGTCGGGATTGCCTCGGTAGCTGGTCATGCGTGGACTCCTTGGGTTCAGAGGTCGAGCACCAGCCGCTGGCCCTTGGCGCGGGAGATGCAGATCTGGATCACGTTGCCCGCGGCCTTCTCGCGTGCCGTGAGCACGTAGTCGCGGTGGTCGATCTCGCCGTCGATCACGGGCACGGCGCACACGCCGCATTCGCCGCGCTTGCAGTCGAACATCGGATCGCAGCCGTGCTCGATCAGGCAGTCGAGGATGCTCTGGTCGGCCGGCACGGTGAAGCGCTGGCCCGACATGGCGAGCTCGACCTCGAAGGCATGGTCGCCTTCCTCCACCACGGGTGCGGTGAAGAGCTCGAAGTGCACGCGGTCGCTGTTCCAGCCGCGCGCCTGGGTCTGGGCCAGCACGGCGTCGAGCATGGGCTTGGGGCCGCAGACATAGAGCTGGTCGGCCGGGTCGCAACGCGCGAGCAGCGCGCCCACGTCGAAAGGCGCGCCCTTCGATTCGTCGTCGTGCAGCAGCAGGTCGGTGCCCAGCAGCTCGCCGAGTTCGGGCAGGAAGGCCATCAGCGCACGGCTGCGGCCCGCGTAGTGCAGTTCCACCGGCAGGCCCTGCGCGCGGCGGTGCGCGGCCATGCTCGCGAGCGGCGTGATGCCGATGCCGCCGGCCAGCAGCACCGCGCGGCCCGCGCCGCCGTGCAGCGGAAAGTCGTTCTTCGGCGGCTCGGCCTCGATGGCGTCGCCCTCGCGCAGCCGCTCGTGCATGAAGCGCGAGCCGCCGCGGCCCGCGGCCTCCTTGCGCACGGCGATCAGGTACTCGGCCGGTGCCGGCTGGCCGCCGGCCGCGAAGTCGATCAGCGAATAGTGGCGCCAGTCCGACTGGCCGTTGCCGAGGTCGACGCGCACGCGGATGTGGGCACCGGCCTCGAAGCCCGGCAGCGCGGCGCCATCGTCGGCGCGCAGGCGGAACAGCCGGACCAGCGGATTGAGTTCGCGCGCCTCGGCGACGCGCAGGCGAAGGGGCGTGGGATCGGAGGCCATGGGTGTCGTCTCTTCTTCGTCGTTCAGGCCAGCGCGTGGCGCACCAGCGCCGCCTGCAGCTGGTGGCCGTGCTCGTCGGCCAGCGCGGCATTGCGCAGCTCGCGCAAGGTGGCCGGCGCGAGCGCATCGCCGGCGCGGCGCAGGGCCGCCATCACGGTGTCGTAGTTGCGCAGGCCGCGTTCGTGCGTGTCGCTGTAGCCCTTGACCAGCCGCTGGCACTGCGCCACTTCGATCGCGAGCTCGGTGTTGCGCGCGGCGGTGGCGGCGATCTCGGCCAGCCAGGCCTCGATGCGCCGGTTCTCGTCCGCGTAGCGCAACGTGGAACGGCGCCAGCGGCCCATGCCGGCCACGGTGGACAGCAGCAGGTAGCCGTGCAGCGAACTGGTCTGCACCACGCGGCCCTTGCGCGTGAAGCGCTCGACCAGGCCGCGCGCCCAGCCGGTGCGCATCAACCAGCGACCCAGGCCCGCGGGCAGGGTCTCGCAGATCTCCTGCAGCCGCGGATGCATGTACTCGTGGATCGCGAGCAGCTGGTCGGCCTGCACGCGCGACTCGTCGCGCACGCGGTCGAAGCGGGTCGCGCGGATCTTGAGCGATGCGACGCGCGCCGTGTCTTCATAGGACATCCACAGCGCCAGGTGGCGCGCCGCGACCTCGAGCAGCGCCGGGCTGCCGAGCGACTGCAGCGCGGCGGCGCGGTCGAGGTAGAGACCCGCATAGGCCGGGTCCTGGTAGTCGATGAGGCGGCGCACGCCCTCGAGCAGCAGCGCCTGCTGCGCCGGCGCGAAATCCTTCTGCACGCGCTCGACCAGCGCGCGCACCGCGGGATGGCACGGCTGCGGCGGCGCGGCCGGCGGCAGGGCCGGCGCGGGCGCTTCGCCCTCCTCGGCCTGGGCGCGCGCGAAGGCGGCACCGAAGGCGCGCAGGCTGGGCTTCACGCCGACGCCGCCGCGCTCGATGGTGGCCTCGAACTGGGCGCGGCCGAAGGGCAGCACGCCCGAGCCCGCGAGCGCGCCGAACAGCACGGCGCTGATCACGCTGCCCGCGTCTTCCGCGGCCTGCGCCATGTCGAAGCGGATGAAGCGGTGCGCGGCGCGCGCCGCATGCGCGAGCAGTTCGCGGCTGTCGACGCGGCCGTCGCCCATCGCGCTCTTCTCGGCGATCGAATAGACGCGGTGCGTGGAGGCGATCAGCGTGGTTCGATCTGGTGTGACCAGCCCGCGCTGCACCGCGCGGCCGGCTTCCATCAGCTCGGAGGCCAGCACCAGGTCGACGTCGCCGGGCAGCGGCATCAGCGCCAGCACCGGCTGGCCGCCGTCGGCGCGCGCGGCGGCCTCGGGGAACAGCTCCACGTAGTAGATGGTGGCGCCGGTGCGCTGCGCCACGCCGGGCACGGAGGTGGTCTGGGCGTACCAGCCGTTGGCCTCGCCCATGTCGACGATCCAGTCGGCCAGCACGCCGCCGCCCTCGCCGCCCATGGCGAGGATCGCGATCTTGATCGGTTGTTGCTTGGTCATCGGCGCGCTCAGAACGAATAGGCCGCGCGCCGGCGCGCCGCGCCGCGCTGCAGCCAGCCGATGACGGCGCCGCGCACGCACTCGCGCAGTCGGTCCCAACCGGTGGGATTGCTGACGATGCGCGCCTTGTAGAACGAGGGGCAGAGCACGGCCGCGTGCGAGACGTCGCCGCAGTTGCCGCAGCCCACGCAGCTCTCGAGCACGGTGGCGACCGGGTCGGTGCGCAGCGGATCGGGATTGGTCTTGATCGACAGCGAGGGGCAGCCCGAGAGCCGGATGCAGGAGTGGTCGCCGGTGCAGGTGTCGGCATCGACACCGAACTTCTCGCGCACCATGCGCTTGCCGTCGGCAATGGCCTTGCGCACCAGCGGCTTCTCGCGCCGCTGCTTGTTGAGCATGCACTCGGACTGCGCGATCAGGACCTTCGGGCCCTTCTCCTTGGTGGTCAGCGCCTCCTTGAGCGCATCGCGCATGCCGGCCACGTCGTAGGTGCGGCGGATGGTGCGCACCCAGTTCACGCCCACGCCGCGCACCGCGCGCTCGATCGCATGGCCGGTGCTGCGGGTGGCGTTGACGGCCTTCGACGACAGGATGTCCTGCCCGCCGGTGGCCGAGGTGTAGTTGTTGTCGACGACGATGGTGAGGTTGTCGCTCTGGTTGAACACCGCGTTGGCGACGCCGCTCGTGAGGCCGTTGTGCCAGAAGCCGCCGTCGCCCATCATCGCGATCGCACGCTTGCCGCGCGGCGCGCCCATGGCGGCCGCGCCCGCGCCGCCGAGGCCGTAGCCCATGGTGGTGTTGCCGATGTGGAACGGCGGCAGGATCGAGAACAGGTGGCAGCCGATGTCGGCGCTCACGTGGTGCGGACCGAGCTCGCGCTCGACCAGCTTCATCGCGCTGAAGATCGGGCGCTCGGGGCAGCCGGTGCAGAAGCCCGGCGGGCGCGCGTGCACGCTGTCGGCCAGCGGCGCGGCCGGCTCGCTCGGCAGCTCGATCAGCGGGATCACCTTGCGCACCGGGGCCGGCACGGGCGCGGCCGGTTGCGGCGCGAGGCGGCCGTAGCGCTCGCAGAAGACGCGCGCGCCCTGCAGCAGCTCGGCGGCCGTGTATTCGCCGGCCACCGGCAGCATGTCCTTGCCGTGCAGCGCGGTGGTCACGCCGCGCTGGCGCAGGATGGTCGCGATGTTCTGCTCGATGAAGTTGGGCTGGCCCTCCTCCACCATCAGCACCGCGCGCTTGCCTTCGCAGAAGCGCACCACCTCGCTGTCGATCACCGGGTAGGCAACGTTCATCACGTACAGCGGGATGCGGCTGTTGCCGTAGACGTCGGCCAGACCCAGGCGCTCGAGCGCGCGCACCAGCGTGTTGTAGCTGCCGCCCTGCACCACGATGCCGATGTCGTCGGCGCCGTCGGCGAAGAACTCGTTGAGGCCGCGTTCCTCGATGAAGCGCACGGCCGCGGGCCAGCGCTCCTTCACTTTTTCCTGTTCGTGCACGAAGCTCGCGGGCGGCAGCACGATGCGGCTCACGTCGCGCTGCGGGTTCTCGGCCGCCTCCTGCACCGAGTAGGCGGCGCGGCGGTTGTCGGCGGCGACGAACTGGCCGTGCACGTGGCAGGCGCGGATGCGCAGCTGCAGCATCACGGGCGTGTGGCTGGCCTCGGAGAGCTCGAAGCCCTGCTTCACGGCTTCGACGATGCTCGGCAGGTTGGGCCGCGGATCGAGCAGCCAGATCTGCGACTTCATCGCGAAGGCGTGGCTGCGCTCCTGCATGATCGAGGAGCCTTCGCCGTAGTCCTCGCCCACGATCACCAGCGCGCCGCCGGTCACGCCGCCCGAGGCGAGGTTGGCCAGCGCATCGGATGCGACGTTGGTGCCGACCGTGGCCTTGAAGGTCACGGCACCGCGCAGCGGATAGTTGACCGAGGCCGCGAGCGTGGCGGCGGCCGTGGCCTCGCTCGCGCTGTTCTCGAAACGGATGCCCTGGTCGGCGAGGATGTCCTGCGCGTCGGCCAGCACGTCCATCAGGTGCGAGATCGGCGCGCCCTGGTAGCCCGCGACGTACGACACGCCCGATTCGAGCAGCGCCTTGGTGACGGCGAGGATGCCTTCGCCGCGGAACACTTCACCGGCGGACAGCCGCAGTTTCTTCACTTCTTCGACAAACGAACGCTCGGCCATGGCTTGCTCTTTTCCTGGATCGACGTCACCGTGTGGGCGGTGGCCCGTTCATGCATCACCTGCAGAAAAGCGATGAGTGCTTGTACGGGCCTTGGTACGTATACTGTTTAGAAATGAATCTATCCACAATCATGAATAACCCTAGACACGCAAGCCGCGTGCCACTTTCGGGTCGTTCGATGTGCATCGGGAGAACGCATGGGAAGCACTGAAAAGAAGCCGCAGCGCTTCGTCGACAACTACCTGCCCGCGCTGCTCGCGCAGGCGAGCCAGCTGATCTCCTCGGAGTTCCACGAGGTGGCGCGGCAGGAGGGTTTCTCGGTGTCGGAGTGGCGCGTGATGGCCTCGCTCGCGGGCGGCGATGCGGTGAGCATCGGAAGGCTCGCGCAGATCACCGTGACCAAGCAGCCGACCGTGACGCGGCTGCTCGATCGCATGGAGACGCAGGGCCAGGTCGAGCGCATTCCCCACGAGAGCGATCGCCGCATCACGCTGGTGCGCATCACCCGCAAGGGTGCGGCCAAGGTGGAGCATCTGATGCAGCTCGCGAGCGAGCACGAGCGCCGCGTGCTCGAACCCTTCGGTCTCACGCGCGCGGAGGAACTCAAGAACACGCTGCGGCTGATGATCCAGCTGCATGCGCATGCGCCGACGGACGCGGCGCAGGAAGAGGACGACGCGTAGCGCTGAAGCTCAGTCCGCGACGAGCACCGCACGGCCTCGATGGCCGCGCTGCGCGATCCACTCCAGCGCCCGTGCCGCTTCGTCGAACGCGAAGCGTTGCACCGCGAGCCGCAGCCTTCCGTCGGCCAATCGCTCGAGCAATCGAGGCACGGCCGCGCGTCCCTGCGCCTCGCGCCGGAACATGTTGAGCGGCAGCAGGCTCACGTCGCGCTGCATGAAGGCCGGCAGCGAGAGCGACAGGGTCTCGCCCGCCGTGTAGCCGATCAGCACCGCGCGGCCGCCGGGCAGCACGCGGCCCAGCAGCGTGGCGAGCACATCGCCGCCGACGGTATCGATCAGCACCTCGGCCTCTTGCGACATCGCTTCGATGCCGGGCCGCCACTCGACGATGTCGACGCCCGAAGGCAAGCCATGGTCGGCGGACGCATCGGCCACCACCGCGCAGACCTTCGCACCGATCTCGAGCGCGAGTTGCACCGCGAGCGAGCCGACCGCACCGCTCGCGCCCGTGACCATCACGCGCTCGCCTTCGCGCACGCGCGCCACTTCATGCAATGCGACCCAGGCCGAGGTGCAGGGCGAGAAGAAGGCCGAGCCCAGTGCCATGTCGAGGCCCTCGGGCAGTTCGCCGAGCGCGGCATCGGGCGCGTCGGCGATCTCGCACCAGGTGCCGTCGAACTGCGTGCCGAGGCCGCTGCCGCGCAGCCACACGCGCTGGCCCGGCGCGAAGCGTTCGCTGTGGACCACGATGCCCGCGCCCTCGACACCGGGCGTGTAGGGCAAGGGCGGCGGGCGCAGGAAGCCACCGCGCCACACGGTGCGATCGATGTGGCCGACGGTCGCGGCCTGCATGCGCACCAGGCTGCGGCCCGGCGCGGGCACGGGGTCGGGCCGCTCCTCGATGCGCGGCGGCTCGCCCCATTGCGCGATACGCACGGCCTTCATGCGAGGCCCGCGAGGAAGTCGCCCACGCAGCGCGCGAAGGCCTCGGGCAACTGGTCGGGCAGCGGCACCATGCCGCCTTCGATGTCGGCGATGCGCACGCTGGCCGCCTGGCGCAGATGCTGCGCGAGTTCCTGTGCATGCGGCGACGCGAACGGATCCTCGGGCGCACGCACGATCAGCACGGGCTGCGTGACGCGATCGATGCGCTCTTCCATGCGGTACGAGGCCACGGCGCGATGGCCTTCCTCGAGCCGCCGGCCGACCTTGAGCGCATCGAGCACGAAGGCTTCGAGCAGCTCGGGCCGGTGGGGTGGATAGAAACCCTGCCGCTTGCCCCATAGCGCCGCGAGGTGGCTGCCGTCTTCGCTGGGCTCGACCTCGTCGATCGGCGGACGCTCGGCACGCGCGCGGCGAAAGGCTTCGTCGGTGTAGGGCGTCGAGGACAACACCAGCGCGCGCACGCGCTCGCCGAGCGCGGCCGCGAGTTCGATCGCGATCACGCCGCCCGTGTGATGACCGACCACGGCGGTGCGTTCGATGCGCAGCGCATCGAGCAGCTCGGCCGCGACGCGGGCCCAGTGCGCGATCGAGGCGGGCTCGCTGCCCGCGGCCGAATCGCCGAAGCCCACGGTGTCCATCGCGATCGCACGATGCCGCGCGCCGAGCAGCGGCAACACCGCCTCGTACTCGCGCCAGCTGCGCGGCGACTGGTGCAGCAGCAGCACCGGCGGTGCATCGACATCGCCGCAGCTCGCGCAGTGCACCTGCCCGACCGACAGATCGGCGAAGGCGCGGCGGATGGTCGGCGTCATGGCAGCGTGCGTTCGGCCGCGGGTCGCCAGAGGCCCGCATGGCGCAGCATGCCGAGCGTGCGCGAGAGCACGTCGCGGCGGTAGGCGGCGGTGTCGGTGCCCTCGTAGGCATAGAAGCCGCTGCCGCTCTTGAGGCCGAGCCGCCCTTCCTCCACCATGCGGTCGACGATGGCCGGCGCGGTGTAGCGCCCCTTGTCGATCGAGGCCGACATCTCGCGGCTCGCGTGGTGCAGGATGTCGCAGCCGCCGAAGTCGATGAACTCGACCACGCCGAGCGCCGCGAAGCGCAGGCCGAGGCCGTGGCGCGTGGCCTTGTCGATCTCCTCGGCGGTGGCGGCGCCCTCCTCGATCATGCGCGCGGCCTCGTTCATGATCAGCGCCTGCAGCCGCGGCACGATGTAGCCGGGCGTGGGCCCGCACACCACGGGCAGCTTGCCGATTGCTTCCATGATCGCGCGCGTGCGCGCCAGCACGGCGGGGTCGGTGCCCGGATGGCAGCTCAGTTCGACCACCGGGATCACGTAGGCCGGGTTGAGCCAGTGCATGTTGAGGAAGCGCTCGGGCCTGCGCACCAGCGCCGCGAGCTGCGTGACCAGGATGCTGCTGGTGGTCGAGGTCAGGATCGCGTCGTCGCGGCAATGGGCGTTGATCTGTTCGAAGGCCTCGCGCTTGGCCTCGAGCGTTTCGGGCACGCCCTCGAACACCAGCTCGGCTTGCGCAAGCGCCGCCGGTGCCTGCGCCGCGCGCACGTACTGCACGCGCGCCGCGATGGCCTCGACCTGGGCCGCATCGATCACGCCGAGTTGCGCCAGGCCCGCGAGGCTGGCCGCGATCTCCTGCCGTGCCTCGTCGTGCAGCTTGTTCCAGGCCTCCTCGCTGCGCACGCGCAGGTCGACCAGCGCAATGCGGTGGCCCGCGTAGGCGAAGGCGATCGCGATGCCGCGGCCCATGCGCCCCGCGCCGACCGCGGCGAAGCGGACCGGCTCATTCGCCATCGTGCAGCCTCTGGCGCAGCGCGTCGGCCGAAAGATCCGCGAGGCCCAGGGCCTCGAAGCTGCGCGGCCCCTGTCGCAGGTCGCGGCCGAGGAAGCCGCCGACGATCGCGAGCAGGCCGTGGGCGATCGGCGCGTCGACGCCCGCATGCCTTGCGGCCGAGGCGAGGAAGGCCAGGCCGAGCTCGGTGTCTTCCGTGATGTAGCGGTGGCCGTGCAGGTCGATGTTCTCGCGCCAGTCGCCCGACTTCACGAGCTGCTTGTGGGCGTCGCCGTACATCCAGCGGTCGTTGTCGTAGTGGTCGGCCAGCGGATAGTGCGGGCCGCCGTGGCCGAAGGCCTCGCGCACCGCGATGCGCTCGCGGTCGAGCTGGTCGGTCACGGCGCGCACCGCGGGCTGCGTGCCTTCGTTGTGGATGTCCCAGCGCTCGAAGTGCTGCAGCGGCGCGGCATTCATCACCATCAGCGGCGGATGGATGACGGGGCCGGCATTCATCAGCGCGCCCGAGAGCGCGTCGCCGCAGCCGTGCACGCTCGGGTAGGCCACGCGGATGGTGTCGATCGCCTGCGCGGCCTTGCGCGCCGGATAGACGCCGGTGGGCAGGCGGATCGCGCGGATCGTGACGTTGACCTCGCGCTCGCCATGCTTGCGCGCCAGGTAGGGCAAGGTGCCGGTCTCGGCCCAGGCCACGTCGGCGCGGTTGCCGGCCTCGCGCACGGTGCGCGCCATCACGTAGCTGCCGAAGGTGCCGGGCGGCAGGAACACCACCTGGCCGTCGACCAGGTGCGGCGCCATGGCGCGCGCGATGAAGTCCTGCGCGATGGCCGGGGTCGGCAGCACGATGAGTTCCGCATCGCGCAGCGCTGCGCCGATGTCGGCGGTGGGCAGCGCAATGGGCACCTCGCGCACGCCGCGCGCATCCTTGAGCACGATGCTGCCGCTGTCGATGACCGGCTGCAGCGCGGCCGCGTCGCGGCGCCACAGCCGCACTTCATGCCCGGCTTCGGACAGATCGGCGGCGGCCGCATAGGCCCCATGGCCGCCACCCAGGATCGCGATTTTCATGGTCGAAGGGTCGAAAAGCTGAGGTTGATGAACCGGCCACCGACGATGCGGAACCGGAATGCAGGACTGCGCGCGTCCAATACATTACTTTTCATCAATTCAGGCGTCAACCAAAATCGGCGCCTTCGACTGCTCGCAAACCCCCAATGCAAAAAGCCCGCGTTCCGGAGAACGCGGGCTTTGCGAGCAGCTCGAGGGCCGATCAGCGGCTGGGCTTGAAGGCGCGCTTCTGCGCGTCGCGCGGCACGAACACCTTGCCGGGGCCGCCGGCGTGGCCCGGGCCCTTGCGGGGCGCGAAGCCGTCGTTGCGCGGTGCGAAGCCGCCTTCGTTGCGCGGGCCGCCGCTGCGGGCGCCGAAGCCTTCGTTGCGGCTGCCGCCGGCATTGCCGCGCGGTGCGCTGTCGCCCCAGCCCGGCTTGCGGCCGAAGCCGGCCGATTCGTCACGGTCGCGGCCGCCGCCGCCGAAACCGGCGTTCTGGCCACCGCCATGGAAGCTGCCACCGCGCGGAGCGCCGGCACCCGGGCCGGGACCGCGTGCGCCGCGGTCGTTGAAGCCGCTGGCATTGGCGTAGCCGTTGCCACCGCCATTGCCGCCGCGGTAGCCACCGCCGCCGTTGCCCTGGCGACGATCGCCGCCACGGCCACGGCCGCCGAAGTCGCCCTGCGGGCGCGATTGCGGCATGCGCTGCTGCGGTTCCATGCCGGGGATCACCTCGGCCTTGAACTGCTGGCGGCTGTACTGCTCGATGTCCATGATCCGGCGGCGGTCGCGGAACTCGGCGAAGGTGATCGCCAGGCCGTCGCGGCCGGCACGGCCGGTGCGGCCGATGCGGTGGGTGTAGTCCTCGGCCTTCATCGGCAGGCCGAAGTTGAAGACGTGGGTGATGGTCGGCACGTCGATGCCGCGCGCGGCCACGTCGGTCGCCACCAGGATCTGCACCTGGCCCTGGCGCAGCGCCATCAGGCGACGGTTGCGCAGGCCCTGGCTCAGCGCGCCGTGCAGCGCCACGGCGCTGAAGCCGTCCTGCTGCAGGTCGTTGGCGAGGCCGTCGCACTCGACCTGGGTGCTGGCGAACACGATCGCCTGGTTGATGCTGGTGTCGCGCAGCCAGTGGTCGAGCAGCTTGCGCTTGTGGGCGGCGTTGTCGGCCCAGAACAGCGACTGCTTGATGTTGGCGTGCTTTTCCTGCGGGCTGTCGATGGTCACGCGCTGCGGCTCGCGCATCACGCGCTGGGCCAGCTGCTGGATGCGCGGCGCGAAGGTGGCGCTGAACATCATGGTCTGCTGGCGCTCGATGGTGAGCTGGTTGACTTCGGCCAGGTCGTCGGCGAAGCCCAGGTCGAGCATGCGGTCGGCCTCGTCGACCACCAGGAACTTGACCTTGTCGAGCTTGATCTGCATCGAGCGCTGCAGGTCGAGCAGGCGGCCCGGCGTGGCGACCACGAGGTCGGCGTTCTGCAGGCGCGCGATCTGCAGCTGGTAGGGCATGCCGCCCACCACGTTGGCGATGCGCAGGCCGCGGCAGTGGCGCACCAGCTCGATGGCGTCGTGCGCGACCTGCTGCGCGAGTTCGCGCGTCGGGCACAGCACCAGGGCGCCGGGGGTGGCGGCCTTGAAGTTGCGGTTGCTGGTCGGGTTGACGCGCTTGGGCCGCTTGGGCGGCGCTTCGCCGCGTTCGGCGGCTTCGGCCGCGAGGCGGTCGAATTCGGCGCGCTCGGCGGCGGCTGCTTCGGCCTGGCGGCGGATCAGCGTGTGCAGCACGGGCAGCAGGAAGGCCGCGGTCTTGCCGCTGCCGGTCTGGCTCGAGACCATCAGGTCGACGAAACGGGCCGATTCGTCGCCGCGGGCCAGCGGGATCACCTTTTCCTGCACAGTCGTGGGCTGGTGGAAGCCCAGGTCCTCGACGGCGGCGATCAGTTCGGGTGCGAGGCCCAGCGGAATGAATCCGTTGGGGCCGCGCGGTGCCTCGGGTGCGTCGGACGTCTGCGCGTCCTGATCGGCGACCTCGAGGACTTCGTTGGCCTCGGTGCTGGCGGCGTCGAGCGCCTCGAGCACGGGCACTTCGGAGGTGACAGCGGAAAATTCGTTGTTGTGAATCGATTGCACAGGCGCGAGCTCGCCCTGCGCTTCAAAAGCGTCGGTCATGAATGTCAAATTTCAAACGCGAGCGCAGCCGTGGGCGGCGCCCCGTTGGTGGTTAAAAACATCAACCATCCAACGACATTCAGCTTCCGGTTCTGAAACCCGAGGCTGCGGCCCTTTTTGATCGATCCATGCGATCGGGCGCGGTGTGCAAGATAGGGAGATGCGGGATATGCCGGCGGGGAACCGATTCTGCTCATGCACGCGCCATCCTTTTTGAAGAATGGCCGGGCACCCCGGTCAGCGAAGCCCACGATTATGACATGCATCGGGGTTTTTACCTAATCCCCGTATGCAATGGGATTTTTGGCCGTTGTTCCGGCCCACCAGGCCTCAGTCGGTCAGGCGCAGGAAGGTCTCGCGGTAGTGCGCCAGTTCCTCGATCGATTCGTGCACGTCGGCCAGCGCCGTGTGGGCCTGCTGCTTCTTGAAGGCGTTGTAGGCCGCGGGCTTCCAGCGCTTGGCGAGCTCCTTGAGCGTGCTGACGTCGAGGTTGCGGTAGTGGAAGTAGGCCTCGAGCTTGGGCATGTACTTGACCAGGAAGCGCCGGTCCTGGCCGATGGTGTTGCCGCACATCGGCGAGCCGCTCTTGGGCACGTAGCGCGCGATGAATTCGATCAGCTGCTGCTCGGCCGTGGCCTCGTCGACGGTGGAGGCCTTGACCTTGTCGATCAGGCCGCTGCGGCCGTGCGTGCCCTTGTTCCAGGCATCCATGCCGTCGAGCACGGCGTCGCTCTGGTGGATGACCAGCACCGGGCCGTCGATGCGCGGCGTGAGGTCGGGGCCGGTGATGACCACGGCGATCTCGAGCAGGCGTTCCTTCTCGGGGTCGAGCCCGCTCATCTCGCAATCGAGCCAGACCAGGTTCTGGTCGCTTTTCTTCAGGGTGGGGACCGCTGCGGCGGCCGTGGAGGCGGAGGATTCGGGCATCGCGGGATTGTCGCCGATGGCCCTGGGGCCTTGGATGCGAGGACTAAACTCCGCCCCCTATGTCCTATTCGCTTCTCTTCACCATCGCCTTTGCCGCCGCGCTGGTGGCCGGCCTGCTCGTGAAGTTCTGGCTGGCCTCGCGGCAGGTCCGGCACGTGGCGCGGCATCGCGGCGAGGTGCCCGAGGCCTTCGCGCAGACGATCAGCCTCTCGGCGCACCAGAAGGCGGCCGACTACACGGTGGCGAAGGCCCGCTTCGGACTGATAGAGATGGCCTGGAGCACGGCGCTGCTGCTGGGCTGGACCTTGCTCGGCGGCCTCGACCTGCTCAACAAAGTGCTGCTGGCCTGGCTCGGCGGCGGCATGGTGCAGCAACTGGTGCTGCTGGCGGCCTTCGCGGCCATCGGCGGCCTGCTCGAACTCCCGTTCACGCTGTGGCAGACCTTCAGGCTCGAGGAGCGCTTCGGCTTCAACAAGATGACCTGGGGCCTCTGGCTGCGCGACACGGTCGTCTCGACGCTGGTCGGCGCGGCCATCGGGCTGCCGATCGCGGCGCTGATCCTGTGGATCATGGGCGCGACCGGCACGCTGTGGTGGCTCTGGGCCTGGGCCGCGTGGATGGGCTTCAACCTGCTGCTGATGCTGGTCTATCCGATGTTCATCGCGCCGATCTTCAACAAGTTCCAGCCGCTGGACGACCCGACGCTGAAGACCCGCGTCACCGCGCTCATGAGCCGCTGCGGCTTCCGCGCCAAGGGCCTGTTCGTGATGGACGGCAGCCGCCGCAGCGCGCATGCCAACGCCTATTTCACCGGCTTCGGCGCCAGCAAGCGCGTGGTGTTCTACGACACCCTGCTGCGCCAGCTCAATGCCGGCGAGGTCGAGGCGGTGCTCGCGCACGAGCTCGGCCACTTCAAGCACCGCCACATCGTCAAGCGGCTGGTCGCGATGTTCACGCTGAGCCTCGCGGGCTTCGCGCTGCTGGGCTGGGTTTCGACCCAGGCCTGGTTCTACACGGGCCTGGGCGTGCAACCCAACATGTCGATGACGGCGCCCAACAGCGCGCTGGCGTTGCTGCTGTTCATGCTCGCGGTGCCAGTGTTCGGCTTCTTCGTCGCGCCGCTGTCGGCGCGGCTGTCGCGCAGGCACGAGTTCGAGGCCGACGCCTACGCCATCGCCCAGACCAGCGGCGCCGACCTCTCGGCCGCGCTGCTCAAGCTCTACCAGGACAACGCCTCGACCCTCACCCCCGACCCGGTGTTCGTCAAGTTCTACTACTCCCACCCGCCCGCCTCCGAGCGCCTCGCGCGCATGCTGGCGACCGCCTGAGCGCCATCTCTTTTCCATCTCCCTCGCCCCCCTTTCGAAAGCAGCGCCATGAGCACCGCCAGCATGTTGAAGATCAAGGACTGGAAGTCCATCCCCCGTAAGGCACTGAGCGCGACCGAGATCGTCTCGGCGCTCGCGCGGCTCGAAGGCTGGAAGCTCAGCGGCGACGGCGCGAACGTCGCGATCGAGAAGACCTACGGCTTCACGAACTACTTCGAGACCATCGCCTTCGTGAACGCGCTGGCGATGGTGGCCCACACACAGGACCACCACCCCGACCTGTCGGTGCACTACAACCGCTGCGTGGTGCGCTTCAACACGCACGACGTCGGTGGCATCTCGGTCACCGACTTCGACTGCGCACGCCAGGCCGATGCGCTGCTGGCGGCCGCGCCCACGGCATGACCGGAGCGATCGCCTTTGGCTAAGCCGGGCCGCGAGCGCCAGCAAGGCCGTGCTTCGGTCGATGCGCTGCACGACGGCCTCGTGGTGGCGAGCCACGGCCGCCATTGCCTCGTCGAAACGCCCGAAGGCGAACGGCGCATCTGCCATCCGCGCGGCAAGAAGAGCCAGGCCGTGGTCGGCGACCGCGTGTGCTGGCAGGCCAGCGAGGACGAAGGCACGATCGAGCAGGTGGTGCCGCGGCGCAACCTGTTCTACCGCCAGGACGACATCCGCACCAAGTCCTTCGCAGCCAATCTCGACCATGTGCTGATCCTGATCGCGGCCGAGCCCGAGTTCTCCGAACACCAGCTCGCGCGCGCCCTGATCGCGGCCGAGGCCGAGCGCATCACGCCGATCATCGCGCTCAACAAGAGCGACCTCGTCGAGCCCTTCGAGCGCGCCTGGCGCAAGCTCGCGCCCTACCGGCGCATGCACCACGGCGTGCTGCCGCTGTCGCTCAAGGCCTCGGGCGAGGTCGACCACGCCTCGCTCATGCAGCGCCTCGCAGGCAAGACCACGCTGGTGCTCGGCCCCTCGGGCGCGGGCAAGAGCACGCTGATCAACCTGCTGGTGCCGGGCGCCACCGCACTCACCGGCGAGATCTCGCAGGCACTCAATTCGGGCAAGCACACCACCACCAGCACCACCTGGTACTGGGTCGACGCGGCGCGCAGCACCGCGCTGATCGACTCGCCGGGCTTCCAGGAGTTCGGCCTGCACCACATCGCGCCGATGCAGCTCGCGGGCCTGATGCCCGACATCGCCGAGCATGCGGGCGAGTGCAAGTTCTACAACTGCACCCACCTGCACGAGCCGGGCTGCGGCGTGATCGCGCACGTGGAGTCGGCGGCCAACGACGGGCCGATCAGCGCCTCGCGCTACAGGATCTACGGCGATCTGTTCGCGGAGCTCAGCGAGACGCGCTACTGAGCCTGCAGGATCTCGCGCAGCCGCTCCACCAGCACGCTGCACTGCGCCCGCGTGCCGATGCTGATGCGCAGGTACTGCGCGATGCGCGGCTGGCGGAAGTGCCGCACCAGCACGGCGCGCTCGCGCAATGCCGCGGCCAGTTCGGCGGCATCGCGCGACGGATGCCGCGCGAACACGAAATTGGTCTGCGAGGGCAGCACCTCGAAGCCCAGGTCATCGAGCTGCAGCACCAGCCCCTCGCGGGTGTCGACCACGTCGTCGCGCGTCCGGCGAATCCAGTCCTCGTCCTCGAGCGCCGCCACGGCGCCGGCGCTCGCGAGCCGGTCGAGCGGGTAGGAGTTGAAGCTGTCCTTCACGCGCACCAGCGCATCGATCAGGTGCGCCTGTCCGCAGGCGAAGCCCACGCGCAAGCCGGCCAGCGAACGCGACTTCGAGAGCGTCTGCACCACCAGCAGGTTGGGATGGTGCGGGATCAGCGGGAGCGCGCTCTCGGCGCCGAAATCGACATAGGCCTCGTCCACCAGCACCACGCGCTCGGGACAGGCGCGCAGCAGTTCCTCGATGCGCGCCAGCGGCAGGCCGATGCCGGTGGGCGCGTTCGGGTTGGCAACGACGACGCCCGCGCAGCCTTCGCGCGCGCGATCGGCCATGGCATCGACGTCGATGCGCAGGTCCTCGTCGACCGGCAACTGCTCGCAGGCGATGCCGTAGAGCTGCGCATAGACGCGGTAGAAGCTGTAGCTGATGTCGGGCATCAGCAGCGGCTCGCGCTGCTGGAAGAAGGCGAAGAAGGCGTGGGCCAGCACCTCGTCGGAACCGTTGCCCGCGAAGACCTGCTCGACCGCGAGCCCGTGGCGGCGCGCGACGGCTTCACGCAATGCGAGCGAGGTGGGGTCCGGGTAGAGCTCGAGGCCGTTCTCGGCCGCTTCGCGGATCGCCTGGATGGCGCGCGGCGATGGCGGGTACGGGTTCTCGTTGGTGTTGAGCTTCACGAGGTCCCGGATGCGCGGCTGCTCGCCGGGCACGTAGGGCTCGAGGTCCGCGATGCGCGGGCTCCAGAACGAAGGCGCGCGCTTCGTCGCCGGATCGATCGAGTCGGCCATGGGCTCAGCCCAGCAGCCGCGCGAGCGTGAGCAGCGCGAGCAGCACCATCCACATCACGACCGAGCGCCAGACCAGGCCCACCACGCTGCGCAGGTGGCCGGGCTCGGGCTCGCGGCCCGGCGTGCTGCCGCTGTCGGGGCGCCGGGTGTCGGCGAAGGATTCGCCGGCCTGTGCACGCGGCAGCGGGTCGACGCTGGGAATCGGCCGCAGCCGGCCGCCACCCAGGCGCACGTTGACCGCGCCCGAGGTGGCCGCGAGGATCACGCCGTCGTTCTCGCTCGGAAAGCGGCGCGCGTCGTTGCGCCAGCAATCGATGGCTTCCTCGAAGCTGCCCACCACCGCGAAGCCCAGCGCCGTGATGCGCGCGGGCAGCCAGTCGATCGCATGCCAGGCGCCGTCGGCGGCCTGCTGCACCGATTCGCTCGAGGGCTGCACGGCCGCGCCGTTCTTGTGCAGCCAGTAGCGCGCGACGAATTCGCTCATGCGGTAGAAGACCGCGCCGGCCGGCCCCAGGCCGACCGCGGCGAGCACCGAGAACCAGGCCAGCACGCCGAACACGTGGCGATGCGCGGCGATCACCGAATGCTCGATCACGTGGCGCACGATCTCGCTGCGCGGCAGCTCGGCGGCATCCACGCCCTGCCAGTGCGCGAGCAGCGAGCGCGCCAGCGGCTCGTCGCCTTCGTCGAGGGCGTCGCGGATGTCGGTGAAGTGATGGCTGAACTGGCGAAAGCCCAGGGTGACGTAGAGCACCGCGATGCTCCAGAGCACCGCGAACGGCAGCCCCAGCGTGAGCACCAGCAGCCAGTGGATGCCGAGCGCGAGCAGCGTCGGCACGAAGACAGCAAGGCCCCAGGCGATCCATCCATGGTGCGGCTTGCCCGCGTCGAAGTTGCGGCTGGTCCAGCGCGTCCATGCGAGCACGCCGCCATACACGGGGTTGTGCGGGGCCAGCGGCCGCACCTGCTCGATCAGCAACGCACACAGGATGGCGAAGAAGCTCATCCAGAGATGATAGCGAGACAGCCCCGTCATTCGGGGCTTGCGGACCTATGAGGCCGACAGAACTCGCCGTTTCTTCAGGCGACTCAGGCGCTCAGGAAGCGGTAGAGATTGCGCAGCATGCCGGCCGTGGCGCCCCAGACGAAGCGCTCCTCGGTGCCGTCCTGGTAGGGCATCGAGTACCAGTGACGCTGCGTGCCGTCGCCCGCGGGCACGGCATGGCGGCGATGGTTGGCCGGGTCCATGAGCCAGCCCAGCGGGACCTCGAAGGCCTGCGCGACCTCGTAGGGATTGATCGTGAGCTCGAAGCCGGGCTCGACCAGCGACACCACCGGCGTGACGATGAACGAGGTCACCGTGGTGTAGGTCGGCAGGCTGCCGAGCACCTCGATGTAGCTGGCCGACAGGCCGACCTCTTCCCAGGCCTCGCGCAGCGCGGCGGCCGCGATGTTGGCGTCCTCGGGATCGACGCGGCCGCCCGGGAAGGCGACCTGGCCCGAATGGGTCGACAGGTTCGCGGTGCGCTCGGTGAGCAGCACGGTCGGGCCCTGCGGGCGCTGCACGATCGGCACCAGCACGGCGGCCTGCGCGGGCTCGCGGCCGGTCATGCGCGGCTCGCGGCGCAGTTCGGGCGCCCAGGCCGGCGGCGCAGCGAAGCGCGCGCGCAGGGCCTGCGCCGTCAGCTGCTCCAGCGCCACCGCGGGCAGCCCGTCGGCCGTGCCACCGCCCACCACCGGGACCTTGCGCGGGTCGAATGGCGGCAGCATCGTGGGCACGACGGCATTGACGGGTTCGGTGGGAATGGAGGACATGGACGGGGCGGCGATGGTGGCGGTCAAGTGTGGATCGTGAAGAAGTGAAAGGAAGTCGTGATGAAAGCAGGACCCGGGCCCGGAAGAACGCGCGGAGGGCCTGCCGGATCGGCCACTGCCAGAACGCAAAAAGCCGCCAGAGCGGCGGCTTTTTCGCAACAGGCAAGCCTGCAGGCAGCTTACGCGGCCGCTGCGCCCGACGACTTGCCCGGCAGCTTTTCCTTGATGCGAGCCGAACGGCCGCTGCGATCGCGCAGGTAGTACAGCTTGGCGCGGCGCACGTCGCCGCGGCGCTTGACTTCGATGTTGGCGATCAGCGGGCTGTAGGTCTGGAAGGTACGTTCCACGCCTTCGCCGCTGGAGATCTTGCGCACGGTGAAGCCGCTGTTGAGGCCACGGTTGCGCTTGGCGATCACCACGCCTTCGTAGGCCTGCACGCGCTTGCGGGTGCCTTCGACGACGTTCACGCTGACGATGACCGTGTCACCGGGCATGAAATCGGGGATGGTCTTGCCGAGACGGGAAATTTCTTCCTGCTCGAGGATCTGGATGAGGTTCATGATTTCCTGAAATCGATCGTGTCCGCGCTGCACAAAAGGCGTCGTTGGCAGGGTCTGAAGCTCTATGAAGAGTAGACGCCTGCACCGGACGCGGCCGGCCAGAGGATCGGGGAGCCTGCGATTATAGCTTTTTTTTGAGCACCGCCTCATCGGCGGCGTTCAGGCGGCCGGCAGAGCGGGCCGCGTCTATCAATTCGGGGCGTTCCCGGGCGGTGATCGCCAGCCGCTGGTCGCGGCGCCAGCGCTCGATCTGCGCATGGTGGCCCGACATCAGCGGCGCCGGCACGCCCTGCCCGTTCCACTGCTCGGGCCGCGTGTAGTGCGGGCAGTCGAGCAGGCCGTCGAGCGCGGGATTGAAGCTGTCCTGCACATGGCTGGCCTCGTCGCCGAGCACGCCGGGCTGCAGCCGCGCCACCGCGTCGAGCAGTGCCATCGCGGGGATCTCGCCGCCCGACAGCACGAAGTCGCCGAGGCTGACTTGGTGCGTGACATGGGCGTCGATGAAGCGCTGGTCGATGCCTTCGTAGCGGCCGCAGACCAGCACCGCGCCCTCGCTGGCCGACCAGCGCTCGACCGCCTCGTGGCGCAGGGCCTCGCCGATCGGCGAGAACAGCACCACCGGCGCCGGCGCACCGCGCGCGGACTGCGCCGCGGCCAGGCAGGCCGACAGCGGCTCGGCCATCATCACCATGCCGGGGCCGCCGCCGAACGGGCGGTCGTCCACGCGCTTGTAGTTGCCGGGCGCGTAGTCGCGCGGATTCCACAGCACCACCTCGACCTGCTTCGATTCGTAGGCGCGGCGCGTCACGCCGCTGGCCATGAAGGGCGCGAACAGTTCGGGAAACAGCGTGAGGATGTCGAAGCGCATGCGCGCGGACCGCGGCGGCGGGGCCGAGGTCAGTAGTCGGGCTGCCAGTCGACCGTGATGCGCCGGCCCGCGAGGTCGACGCCGTCGACGAAGGCCGAGACGAAGGGCACCATGCGCTCGATGGCCTTGCCGTCCTGCTCGGCCGCGATCACCAGCGTGGTCTGCGGGCCGGAGGCGAGCAGCTCGCGCACCGTGCCGAGCACGATGCCCTCGCGGTTGACGACCTCGAGGCCGATCAGGTCGACCCAGTAGTACTCGTCGTCGCCGGTGCTCGGGAAGCTCGAGCGCGGCACGAACACCCGCGCGCCACGCAGTGCCTCGGCCGCATTGCGGTCGGGCACGTCACGCGACGAGGCGACGATGCAGTCGGAGTGTTCCTTGGCTTCGCTGATCGCGAGCCGGAAGGCGGTGGTCGCCGAAGTCCCGGGGGCCTGCAGGAACCAGCGCTTGGAAGAAAAAAGCGCCTCGGGCTGGGCGCTGTGGGGCAGGACCTTGAACCAGCCCTTGATGCCCCAGGCATCGGCGATGCGTCCTACTTCGATCGCATCCGCTGGCAATTCGGCGGCTTCGAGCGCGGGCAGCATCGCCGTGCGGGAGCCGGCGGGCCTTAGGCCGCGGCCTTGGGAGCAGCCGCTGCGGCTTGACGGATCAGGCGCGCGACGGTGGGCGACGGCTGGGCGCCGACGCTCTTCCAGTAGGTCAGGCGGTCCTGAGCGATGCGGATGCTTTCTTCGTTTTCCTTGGCGGTCGGGTTGTAGAAACCCAGGCGCTCGATGAAGCGACCATCGCGGCGAACGCGCTTGTCCGACACGACGATGTTGAAGAACGGACGGCCTTTGGCACCGCCACGGGAGAGTCGAATGACGACCATGATTTATCCTTGGGTGGGTCGCAGGCCTTCGTGTTTGAAGATGAAAACCTGCTCACGATGTTCTTCCAGCGTCGAGACACGCGACATGGCCACCCGGCCAGCGACACGCTGAAAAGCCTGCGATTATAGCCCGCGCCGCGTTCCGGCCGAGAATTCCTGCCTGTACTGGCCAGTTTCCGGCCCATTTCCGGCCATTCCGCCTCCCCAATTTCCCCTCATGACAACGATCCGCCCCAGCCGCGAAGACGACATTCCGGCGATCGCCGCCATCTACGCGCATCACGTGCTGCACGGCACCGGCACCTTCGAGACCGAGCCGCCCTCGCCGACCGAGATGGCCAGCCGGCGTGCCGACGTACTGGGCAAGGGGCTGCCCTACCTGGTCGCCGAGCGCAACGGCGAGCTGCTCGGCTTCGCCTACTGCAACTGGTTCAAGCCGCGCCCGGCCTACCGCTACTCGGCCGAGGACTCGATCTACCTGGCCGAGGCCGCGCGCGGCCAGGGCCTGGGCGCGCAACTGCTGAGCGCACTGAGCAATGCGGCCGAGGCCGCCGGCGTGCGCAAGCTGATCGCGGTGATCGGCGACTCGGCCAATGCCGGCTCGATCGGCGTGCACCGCGGCCAGGGCTTCACCCAGGTCGGCGTGCTCAAGGACTGCGGCTGGAAGTTCGGCCAGTGGCGCGACGTCGTGCTGATGGAAAAGACCATCGGCGAAGGCAGCAGCACCCATCCCGAATGAACGAAGCAACGAAACAAGGATCGAGCACCGCATGAAAAGCAAGACGACCACGGCCTGGCTGGCCTTCCTCGGCGGCCCGCTGGGCCTGCACCGCTTCTACCTGCGCGGACTCGGCGACTGGCTCGGCTGGCTGCTGCCGATCCCGACCGCGCTCGGCCTCTACGGCGTCGAGCGCGTGCGCATGTACGGCGTGGACGACGGCTGGAGCTGGGTGCTGATCCCCTTCCTCGGCTTCACCATCGCCGGCTGCGCGCTCACGGCCATCGTCTATGGCCTGATGACGCCCGAGAAGTGGAACGCGCGCTACAACGCCGGCGCCGCCCTCGACGCCGAACCCGGCCGCACGAGCTGGGCCACCATCGGCGCGGTGGTGCTCGCGCTGTTCTTCGGTAGCACCATCCTCATGGCCAGCATCGTGTTCAGCTTCCAGCGCTATTTCGAGCACCAGGTCGAAGAGGGCCGGAAGATCTCGCAGTAGTCCGCGCACCCCGGCCGGTCGATGCGCCCCGCGGAGATCGGGCGCAACCACCGGTTTCCATGATTGACGGCCGCTCCCTCCCGGTTATGGTGTGCCCATAAATCACGACGGGCCGAGGGAGCATTGCCATGCTGGAGGACCCCGTGCTGCGTCGCGCGCTCGACGCGGTACATCATCTGACCGACCCCGAGCCACCCTGGCTCGGCGTGCTCGAAGGCGCGTGCGGCCTGATCGGCGGCGAGAGCGCGACCTTCATCATGGTCGATGCCGGCGGCCAGCTGCTGTCGGCCCAGCAATGGAACGTCGACCCCGAGGCGGAGCGCGTCTACCGCGAGCACTACGTCCAGCAGGACATCATCACGCCGAAGGCCCTCGGCGCGGCCCCCGGCACCTGGCTCGACACGGCGGAATTCTTCAACGCGGGCGACCTGTCGGGCAATGCCTACTACGCCGACTACATGCTGCGCTACGGCATGCGCCAGATGCTCAGCTACCAGATCGAGGACGGCCCGCATCGCCGCGGCGGCCTGACCCTGCAGCGCAGCCGGCCGCTGCAGCGCACGCGCAGCCATCTCGATTCCGAGCGGGTGCGCCATTTCACCCACGCGCTGCAGTCGGCGCTCGCGCGTCGCCGCGAATACGCCGAAGGCTGGCTCGCCACGGCCGAATCGGCCTTCGAGGCCTTCGGCGAGGCCATGCTGCTGGTCAATGCCACGGGCACGGTGCAGCACGTGTCGGCCCACGCGGCCGAGTTGCTGTCGCACCGCAGCGCGCTGCGCGTGCACCAGGGCCGGCTCTGGCATCCCGCCGCGCGGGCGCGCGATGCGCTGGCGGCGACCCTCGCGCGCGCCTCGGCGCCCGGCAGCGCGCCCACGCGGCTGCTGATGCCCGCCGACCGCGACAGCCTGGCCTGCGGCCTGCAGTTCACCAAGGCACAGGCGCATCTGCGCGTCGCGAACGAGCCGCTGCTGCTCGTGCGCCTGCATCTGCCCGATCGGGTGCAGCCGCTCGATGCCGAGCTGCTGCGCGGCGCCTTCGGCCTCACGCCGGCCGAGGCGCGGGTGCTGGTCGCGCTGGTCGAGGGACAGACGCTCAAGCAGCATGCGGCGGCGCAGGCGGTCTCCATCAACACGGTGCGCACGCAACTCGCGGCGCTGATGGACAAGATGGGTTGCCAGCGGCAGATCGACCTGGTGCGCATGGCACTGTCGGTGGCGTAGCGTCCGGCGGCGAACGCCCATGCGGCGGCGCGGCGCGAGGCCGTCCACTGCGAAGAAAAAAAGGAAATCAGGCGGGAAGGACCCGGCGCCCCGAGGGCTCGCGCATCCGGTGGGCCTGCGCGGTCGGTCGTGCCGACACCGGGTACCAACCAAAAAAACCACCCGACCAGAGCCGGGTGGCAAACCTTGGAGACAAAAAAGACGCGGAAATCAGAAGCTGTGACGCAGACCGAAGTCGTAGCCCGTCGACGAGCGCGGTGCCCAGCCGGCGGTGGCCAGGTAGGCCGGGGCGCCACCGGTGGTCACGCGACCGAAGACGGTCGGGTTGTTCTGACCGTCCTTGATGCGCACGCGAGCGAGCGTGGCATACAGCGCGGTGCGCTTCGACAGGTTGTGCACGTAGCCGATCGCGAACTGGTTGGCCTTGGTCGACAGCTCGGGGTTGCCGAACAGCGCGAGGGCCGGGTTCACGACGGGGTTCTGGCCAGCCTTGTACTTCAGGTAGCCGTACGAAGCCTTGATCTGGCCCGGGCCCACCGGCACGCTGACGCCGAGCAGGAAACCGTCGTACTTGTCGGTCACGCTGTTGACGTAGTTCAGAGCACCCAGGGTGGTGACGTTGTCGAACTTGTTGCGGGCCGACGAGTACTCGCCGAACAGCTTCGCAGCGCCGAGGTCGTAGCTCGCACCGAGGTTGAAGGTGTTGATGCGGTTCTTGAACGCTTGCGAAGCCAGCGCCGGGGTCAGGACCGTGGTCGCGGTCAGCGGCGTGGAGTCCTTGTTGTCCTGGCCGTAGGAAACAGCCACGTCGAGCGGGCCGTTGGCATAGCCGACGCGACCGCCGAAGTACGAACCGCGCTTGGACGGCGACTCGATCACGTTCTCGTCGAACTTCACGTTCTCGTGCAGCGCGTACTGGAACTGGCCGTAGAAGCCACCGAGGTTCGGCGGCAGGAAGTAGCCGATGCTGTTGCTGGCGCGCGCGTAGTTGTCGCTGGCCGAAGCGCCGTTGGGAGCGGTGCCGCCCTTGCGCGACAGCGAATCGCCGACGCGGCTGATCAGGCTCGTGCCCACGCCACGCAGACCGAAGGGATCGAACACGTTGTCGTTCCAGTAGGTGGGCGTGTAGTCGCGGCCGAGGCGGATTTCGCCGAAGCCACCCGACAGGCTCACGGTGGAGCGACGGTCGAACGCGGCCACGCCGGTCTTGCCGTCATCGTTGGTGATGCCCGATTCGAGCCAGAAGCTCGCTGCCAGGCCACCGCCCAGATCTTCCGTGCCGCGGAAGCCGAGGCGGCTGGAGCTGCTGCTGCCGTTCGCCAGGGCCGTTTGGCTCTGCTTGCGCGAAGCGCCGATCAGCAGCGGGTTCGTGCCACGGTACTCGCTCTTGGTCGAGTAGTTGCTCACGCTCGCATCGACCACGCCGAACAGCGTCACCGACGATTGAGCAGCCGCTCCGCCGGCCGCCAGCACGGCGGCCAATGCCACCAGGGATTTTTTCATTTCAGCTTCCTCTTTCTTAAGCACAACAAGCGTCCTGGGCGGTCCTTCGAGGAACCACCCCGGAACGGGGGGGACACCGGGGATTCCGCGGCGGCTCGCCGCGGTTTCTCGTGCGCATCGGATCGCGTTTCTTTCGGCACCGGCGTGGGACCGGCTTCGAGCGACGCTGCACACGATGCATCTGCAATCGGGTGCAGTGATGGTCTCGTGTGCGAGTGAAGAGTCCGTGACAACCCTTAGAGCCCATCGATGGAATCGGGACTCTTTGGCGCGATAACAACAGGCTCAGAAAGTTGTGCTGAAACGCACTGCGCGGCGCGCATCGACGACGGGCTCGCGCTACAACGACGGCTTGTTCGCCCACTGTCGATCGCAGCACGTCGATCCAGGCCCCAAGGAGTTGCGCATGATCGAATGGCCCGAGAGAAACCGCCCCGGCTTCGTCGCGTTCCACCATGACTACCGCGAAGACGGGTGGGGCCTCGGGAAGCCGGAGGACGAGTCCTACTTCGACTTCGAGCAGATCAGGGAGTACATGCGCGGCGTACTCGTCCACCCCGGGAATTTCTTCGGCCTCATCGACCAGTTCGGCGAGACGCTTCAGTTCTACGTGAACGACGACCGCACGGTCCAGATCGATTTCATCGTCGAGGCACGGCGAGGCTCGCTGGTGAAGATGGCGCCCTTAGACGAGTGCATCGCGCTGGTCGAGAGCGCGGGGCCGTCGCTGGCGGCGCTCGTCATTCCGGGCGCCGTGTTTCAGGCCTGGTAGCCGCGCTCAGAAGATCTGCCAGCTCACCCAATAAGCAATCGCCGCCACGAACGCCGACGCGGGGATCGTGAAGATCCACGCCCACACGATGTTGCCCGCCACGCCCCAGCGCACCGCGCTCGCGCGCTGCGCCGAGCCCACGCCGACGATGGCGCCGGTGATGGTGTGGGTGGTCGACACGGGAATGCCCAGCGCGGTGGCCAGGAACAGCGTGAGCGCGCCACCGGTCTCGGCGCAGAAGCCGCCCACGGGCTTGAGCTTGGTGATCTTCTGGCCCATGGTCTTCACGATGCGCCAGCCGCCGAACATGGTGCCCAGCGCGATCGCGGCATAGCAGCTCACGATGACCCAGGTCGGCGGTTCGGCCTCGCCGGCCGAGGCGTAGCCGGTGGCGATCAAGAGCATCCAGATGATGCCGATGGTCTTCTGCGCGTCGTTGCCGCCGTGGCCCAGGCTGTAGGCGCCGGCGGAGACCAGCTGCAGCCGCCGGAACCAGCGGTCGATGCGCGAGGGCGTGGCGCGGCGGAAGGTCCAGGCCACGATCACCATCATCAGCGAGCCGAGCAGGAAGCCCAGCACCGGCGAGACGAAGATGAAGGCCACGGTCTTCCAGATGCCCGAGGCGACGAGGCCACTGGTGCCGGTCTTGGCGATCACGGCGCCGACGATGCCGCCGATCAGCGCATGCGAGGAACTGCTGGGGATGCCGTAGTACCAGGTGACGAGGTTCCAGCTGATGGCGCCGATCAGCGCGCCGAACACCACGTGCACGTCGACCACGCCGGGCTGGGCGATGCCCTTGCCCACGGTGGCCGCCACGCTCAGGTGGAAGACGAAGATCGCGATCAGGTTGAAGAAGGCGGCGAACACCACGGCCTGGCCGGGCCGCAGCACGCCCGTGGACACCACGGTCGCGATCGAGTTGGCGGCATCGTGGAAGCCGTTCATGAAGTCGAACAGGATCGCGAGCGCGACCAGCACCATCACCACCCAGAGGGCGACCTGCACCGTTGCCATCGGTCGTGCCCGCTCAGGAGTTCTCGAGGACGATGCCCTCGATCACGTTGGCCACGTCCTCGCACTTGTCGGTGATCGTCTCGAGCAGCTCGTAGATCGCCTTGAGCTTGATGACCTCGCGCACGTCGGGCTCCTCGCGGAACAGCTTGCTCATGGCGCTGCGCATCACGCGGTCGGCGTCGGACTCGAGGCGGTCGATCTCCTCGCAGGTCTTCAGGGTGGCCTCGGCCACGGCCGGGTCGGCGATCTTGCCGAGGTACTTCACGGCGTCCTTCAGGCGGTCGCAGCACTTCACGCTCAGCGTGGTGAGGCGCACGATCTCGTCGGTCATGTGGCGCACGTCGTACAGCGCCATGGTCTCGGCCGAGTCCTGGATCAGGTCGGCCACGTCGTCCATGGTGTTGATGAGCTTGTGGATCTGCTCGCGGTCGATCGGCGTGATGAAGGTCTTGTGGATCAGCCGGTTGACGTCGTGCGTGACGCGGTCGGCCGCGCGCTCGGCGTTGTCGACGTCGCGGTTGTACTGCTCGCGCAGGTGCACGTCGTTGTAGTTGGTGACGAGTTGCTCGAAGGCCCGGGCCGCCTCGACGATGCGCTCGGCGTGCTGGTTGAACATCTCGAAGAAATTGCCCTCGCGGGGCAGCAGCTTGCCGAACATGGCGACTCCTGGAGGACGTCAATCACAACTTGATGACGCCTTGATGAAAAAACCCGCGAAGTTTAAACGGGCGGATCGTGCGATCCGGACCTTGGGGGGTTGATCTTTTCGTTGTATATGCGCGAGGCGCGGCGGCCGCGGCCGCCTTCCGGTCCGAAAACGACTCAGGCCGCGAGCTTCAGCACGGGCAGCTGCCATCCGCCATAGATGCCGCCGAGCCGCAGCGCCACGACCAGCGCGATGCCGGCATGGAAGGCCCAGCGCCGCGGCAGGCCCGCCGCCTGCAGCAGCAGGTAGGCGACGATCCCCGCGATGGCGGCCGAGCCGTAGAAGCCGCCGCTCAGCAGCAGCGGCACGTGGCCCGTGAGCACGTCGCGCAGCAGGCCGCCGGCGGCACCGGTCATGGTGCCGGTCAGCACCACGATCAGCGCGCCGTGGCGCTGCTCCTCGGCCACCTGCGCGCCCATGACGGCGAACAGCCCGAGGCCCAGCGCATCGGCCACCGCGAGCGCGTGCTGCGGCACCGGCAACGCGTGCAGCCAGGCGATGGCCAGCGCCGAGACGGCGAGGATCACCCAGGCATAGCGGGTGTCGCGGATCCAGAACACGGGATGGCGGTCGAGCAGCAGGTCGCGCAGGGTGCCGCCGCCGACCGCGGTGACCGAGGCGATCACGACCACGCCGAGCCAGTCGAGCCCCGCATGGGCCGCGGCCAGCACGCCGCTGACTGCGAACACCGCGACGCCGGCGAGATCGAGGACGTACAGCAGCATGGCGCCCGCCCTCCCCCGAAACCTTCGCTCAGGCCTTGGCGTCGGTGTCGCGCAGCCGCTCGATGACCTGCTTCGACACGCGCGCCAGCGCGGCGCGCGGCACCTTGTCGGGCGCGATCTCGGCCAGCGGCTTGAGCACGAAGGCGCGCTCGCGCATGCGCGGATGCGGCAGCGTGAGCGCGGGCGTGTCCTTGACCGTGTTGCCGTGCGTCAGCAGGTCGAGGTCGAGGGTGCGCGGCGCGTTCGGGAACGGCCGCTCGCGCCCGGCTTCGAGCTCGAGCAGCTGCAGGTCGGCCAGCAGCGCCTCGGCCGTGAGGCCGGTGCGCACCGCGACCACGGCATTGATGAAATCGGGGCCGGTGGCATCGACCGGCGCGCTGCGGTAGAGCGAGGAACTGGCCGTCACGGTGGTGCGCTCGATCGCGCCGATGGCGAGGATGGCGGCGCGCACCGCCGCGGCGGCATCGCCGAGGTTGGCGCCGATCGCGATGAAGGCCTGGACGGTGGGGTACTCGTCGCGGGACCGACTCGGGGGCCGGGCAGAACCGGAGCCCCCCGAGCGACCGGCCGGCTTGCGCGCCGGTGCGGCACCCTTGCGGGCCGGACCGGCGGCGTTGGATCCACGGGCGGGACCGGCGGAATTGGCGCCGCGGCCCGGCGCGCGGCCGGGCTTGCCATCGCCATCGCGGGCATCGCGCGGCGCCTGGCGGCGGCCCTCGCCGCCCCCCGCGGGCTTGGGCCCCGGCGCAGCCTTGCCGCCCGGCGGGCGCTTGGCGGTGCTCATTCGGATGCGGCTGGCGCGCCGCCCTCACCACCGGTACGCGGCTTGCGGCGGCGCCGGCGCTTGCGCGGCGCGGCCGGCTCGCCATCGGGCGGCACGGTGCCGCCCTCGCCTTCGGTCGTCTCGTCGTCCTCGCGCTCGTCGCTACGCGCAGCGGCGCTCCTGGGAGCTGCGCCCCCGGGCGCGGCCGCCGCCGGCGCGGTGTTGCGCACCCGCACGCGCTGGCGCGTCTTCTGTTCGTCGCGCACCTGGTCCAGCAGGTCCTGGCGCCGCGTGTCGTCCGAGGTGCTGAACTCCTGCCACCACTCGGCGATGGCCTCGCTGACCTCGCCGACGTCGGCGCGCAGGCGCATGAAGTCGAAGGCGGCACGGAAGCGCGCCTGCTCGACCAGGCTGTAGGGCGTGGAGCCGGTGCGCTTGTCGAAGCGCGGCTGCATCATCCAGATCTCGCGCATGTCGGCGGCCAGCTTGCCGCGGCCCGAGACGTCGCCGATGCGCGCGTTGAACACGTCGTCGATCGCGTCCTGCAGCGCCGGGAACGGCGGCTGCGCGCGCTGGCCGTTGCGGCCTTCCTGGCGCTGGGCCCAGCCGTCGCGCACGTCGGCCCACAGCACGCAGGCCAGCAGGAAGCTCGGCGCCACCGGCTTGCCCTCGCCGACGCGGCGGTCGGTGTCCTGCAGCGCGGCCTTCACGAACGGCAGGTCGGCACGCTCCACCACCACGTCGAGCAGCGGATAGATGCCCTTGGCGAGCCCCAGCTTGCGCAGTTGCTCGACGGTGGCGATCGCATGGCCGGTCTGCAGCAGCTTGAGCATCTCGTCGAACAGGCGGCTCTGCGGCACGTCGGCCAGCAGCTTGCTCGACTCGACCAGCGGCGCGCCGGTCTTGGGCTCGAGCTTGAAGCCCAGGGCCGCGAGCTTGGCCGAGAAGCGGATGGCGCGGATGATGCGCACCGGGTCCTCGCGGTAGCGCACGGCCGGGTCGCCGATCATGCGCAGCACCAGCTTCTGGGCATCGCGGATGCCGTGGTGGTAGTCGATCACCACCTGCCGCGCCGGGTCGTAGTACATCGCGTTGACGGTGAAGTCGCGGCGCGCGGCGTCTTCCTCCTGCGGGCCCCAGACGTTGTCGCGCAGCACGCGGCCGCTGGCGTCCACGGCATGGGTCATGCCCGCGAGCTCGCCCTTGCTGGTGCGCTCGTTGCCGCTGACCTGGCCGGCGGCGGCGGCATCCATGTAGGCGCGGAAGGTCGAGACCTCGATCACCTCGTGCTCGCGGCCGCGCCCGTACACCACGTGCACGATGCGGAAGCGCCGCCCGATGATGAAGGCGCGGCGGAACAGCCCCTTGACCTGCTCGGGCGTGGCATTGGTCGCCACGTCGAAGTCCTTGGGCCGCAGGCCCAGCAGCAGGTCGCGCACCGCGCCGCCCACCACGTAGGCCTCGAAGCCGGCCTGCTGCAGGGTGGTGACCACGTTCTTCGCGCGTTCGTCGACCAGGGCCGGATCGATCCGGTGAACCTCCGCCGGCACTTCCTCGCGCTTGCCGAAGCGGCTCTTTCCCTGTGCGCCGCCGGCGGATTTGCCGAGCAGCTTGTCGATGAATTTCTTGATCATTGGTTGAGAAGGGTTCTTCTTATTCGTTTTCGAGCATGGAGCGGATCAACGGAATGGTGATCGCGCGTTGCGTCTGCAGCGCATAGCCGTCGAGCTGCGTGAGCAGCTCCATCAGGCTGCCGAGGTCGCGGCTGAAGCGGTGCAGCATGTAGTCGAGGACATCGTCGGACAGCATCACGCCGCGCGCATCGGCGGCCTGGCGCAGCACGGCGCGTCGTTCGCTCTCGCCGAGCACCTGCAGATGGAACACGTGGCCCCAGCCGAGGCGGGTGCGCAGGTCCTCGCGCAGCGGCAGGTCGGCCGGCGGCAGCGCGCCCGCGGCCACCACGCCACGCTGCAGGCTCTGCGCGTTGACGAACCAGTTGAAGGCCGCGTGCTGCTGCACGGCGGTGTAGAGGTGCACGTCGTCGAGCAGCACGGCGACCCAGCGCTCGTCGAACTCGGGCGGCTCCAGCAGGCCGGCGTGCAGCCAGCCCACGCTGGCGCCCTGCTCGCGCAGCGCCACGCGCACCGATTCGAGCAGGTGGGTCTTGCCGCTGCCGCTTTCGCCCCACAGGTAGGTGGGCACGGGCGAGTGGAGCGCCGGACTGCCGGCGCCGCCCACCCACAGTTGCAGGTGCCGCAGCGCCGCCTCGTTCGGGCCGGCAAAGAAGGCGTCGAAGCTGGGGCCCGTCGCGATGCCGATATCGAGCGCGAGCTGTTTCATCCCGGGAAGGTTCATGGAGGGGGCGGTCAACGCCCGTAAAATCGTCCGGAATTCTATCGGCCCGGCCGTTTCGCCCTTTGACCCTCCCCCCGGGGTGCCATCGCGGCCGGTGCGCTTTCCATTCCTCTCGCTCCCAACCAGCCATGACCTCCCCTCTGCCCACTCCGCTCAGCTACAAGGACGCCGGCGTCGACATCGATGCCGGCGACGCGCTGGTCGACCGCATCAAGCCGCTCGCGAAGAAAACCATGCGCGAAGGCGTGCTGGCCGGCATCGGCGGTTTCGGCGCGCTGTTCGAGGTGCCCAAGCGCTACAAGGAGCCGGTGCTGGTGAGCGGCACCGACGGCGTGGGCACCAAGCTCAAGCTGGCCTTCGAGTGGAACATGCACGACACGGTCGGCATCGACCTGGTGGCCATGAGCGTCAACGACGTGCTGGTGCAGGGCGCCGAGCCGCTGTTCTTCCTCGACTACTTCGCCTGCGGCAAGCTCGACGTCGACACCGCCGCGGCGGTGGTGGGCGGCATCGCGCGCGGCTGCGAGCTCTCGGGCTGCGCGCTGATCGGCGGCGAAACCGCCGAAATGCCCGGCATGTACCCGGCCGGCGAGTACGACCTGGCGGGCTTCGCGGTCGGCGCGGTCGAGAAATCGAAGATCCTGACCGGCCAGAACGTCAAGCCCGGCGACGTGGTGCTGGGCCTGGCCTCGGCCGGCGTGCATTCCAACGGTTTCAGCCTGGTGCGCAAGGTGATCGAGCGCGCTCAACAAGACGGTGCCGACCTGCCCGCCACGCTCGACGGCAAGCCCTTCCGCGAGGCCGTGATGGAGCCCACCCACCTCTACGTGAAGCCGGTGCTCGAGGCGCTCGGCAAGCACCCGATCAAGGCGCTGGCCCACATCACCGGCGGCGGCCTGCTCGAGAACATCCCGCGCGTGCTGCCCGAAGGCACGGCCGCCCACCTGAAGAAGGGCAGCTGGCCGCAGACCGAGCTGTTCGCCTGGCTGCAGAAGGTGGCCGGCATCGACGACATCGAGATGAACCGCACCTTCAACAACGGCATCGGCATGGTGGTGGTGATCGACGCGGCCGAGGCCGCCGCATGTGCCGCCACGCTGCGCGCCGCTGGCGAGACGGTGCACGAGATCGGCGTCATCGCCGAGCGCGGCGAGGGCGCGGCCGTGGTCGTCGCCTGAACGAACCGGGTTTCGACGCGCGAGCGCCCTCCCGGATGACCAAGCCCCTGCCCACCGCCCCCATCGCTCCCGTGCCGCCACGCAGCGCCCCGCGCAACGTGGTGATCGCCAGCTACCTGCTGATGCTCGCGGGCCTGATGCTCGTGATGTGGCAGCACCTGCTGCCGGGCCTGCTGTGCGCCTGCATCGGCTTCCTGGCCACGCGCTTCTTCGCGCGGCTGATCGGGCGCGGCCTGGCGCGCGTCGCGCCGCTGCGCGCGCGCGGCGACGGCATCGCGCGCGTGGTGGCGGTCACGCTGGTGCTGCTGGCGCCGATCGCGCTGATCACGCTGGGGCTCTCGCAGGCGCGGGAATACATCATCGACGCGCCCGACCAGTACCGCGAGCTGCTCGACTACACGGCGCGCACGGTGCTCGAGCTGCGGCTGAAGCTGCCGCCCGAGATCGCGGTCTACCTGCCCGAGGGCGCGGCCGAGATCCAGCGCATGGTGGCGAACTACATGCGCGCCCAGGCCGGCATGCTGGCGCTCACCGGCCGGGCCTGGCTCGGGGCGCTGCTGTTCGCCTACGTGGGACTGATCATCGGCGGGCTGGCCGCCGTGGCGCATGCGCGCGGACCGCGCCGGCCGCTGTCGGAGGAACTGCACCAGCGCATCACGATGTTCGGCCAGGCCTTCGGCCAGATCGTCGCGGCGCAGTTCTGGATCGCCGCCTTCAACACGCTGCTGACCGCCATCTTCCTGCTGGTGCTGATGCCGCTGTGGGGCCCGCACCTGCCCTACACGCCCGCGCTGATCACGCTGACCTTCGTGGCCGGGCTGGTGCCGATCGTGGGCAACCTGGTGTGCAACGCGGTGATCACGCTGGTGGCGCTGTCGGTGTCGCCGGTGACCGCGGCAGCCTGCCTGGCCTTCCTGATCCTGATCCACAAGGCCGAGTACGTGATCAACGCCAAGGTGGTGGGTAGCCGCACGCAGATGAGCGTGTGGGAGCTGCTGGCCGTGATGTTCGTGGCCGAGGCGGTGTTCGGCCCGGCCGGGCTGGTGGCCGCGCCGCTGTTCTACGCCTATCTCAAGAAAGAGCTGCAGGCCGGCGGCCTGGTCTGAGGCGGCGGCGCCCTGCGCGCCGGGCGATGTCCTGATCTGATCGATTCTGGTCCGCTCCCGAGCGGCCCGCGGCGGTGAAACCGCCAAGAATTGGGCGCATCATCCACTTCGCCTTCGGAAAATCCGCCATGAAGACCTGTCTGATTGTGATCGACGCCCAGGAATCGTTCCGCCAGCGCCCGTACTGGAACGAAGCCGTCGCGGCGCCCTACTTCGCGGCGCAGAACGCGCTGATCGCTGGCGCGGCCGAAGCCGGCCTGCCGATCGTGCGCATCTACCACGTCGACGGACCGAGCACCGCCGCCAACCCCTTCGCGGTCGAATCGGGCTTCGTCCGCCCGATCGAGGGCGTGGCCGGCTTCGAGGCCGCCGCCACCTTCACCAAGCACCGCCACAGCGCGCTGGTCAACAGCGGGCTCGATATCTGGCTCACCCAGCAGGGCATCGGCCGGCTGATCGTGAGCGGCATCCGCACCGAGCAGTGCTGCGAGACCACCACGCGCCACGCCTCGGACCTGGGCTGGGAGGTCGACTACGTGACCGACGCCACGCTGACCTTCGACATGACGCAGCCCGACGGCACGCCGCTCTCGGCCGCCGACATCAAGGCCCGCACCGCGACCGTGCTGGCGGGGCGCTTCGCGACCATCTGCAACGTGGCGCAGGCGCTGGAACGCGCGGCATGAGTTCTTCACCGGGCGCCGCGCTGCGCGTGCTGATCCTGGCCTTCGACGGCATCGAGGCCCTGGACTTCGCGGGCCCGTTCGAGGTGTTCACCACCGCGAGCCGCGTGCACCGGCGGCTGCGGCCGGACGAACCGGCGCCCTTCGAGGTCGCGGCCGTGGCCGAGGGCGCGCCCGCGCGGCCGGTGCAGGCGCGCGCCGGGCTGCAGCTGCTGGCCGCGCACGACCTGGCCGATGCGCCGCAGGCCGACCTGCTGCTCGTGCCCGGCGGCGTGGTCGACGCGGCGCTCGCGAGCGCCGCCACGCTGCAGTGGATCGCGCGGCAGGCCGCGGGTGCGCGGCTGGTGGCCTCGGTCTGCACCGGCGTCTTCCTGCTCGCGGCCAGCGGCGTGGTCACCGACCAGGCCGTCACCACGCACTGGGAGGACCTGGCCGATCTGCGCGAACGCTTCCCGGCGCTCGAGGTGCGCGAAGGCGTGCGCTGGGTCGACGGCGGCCGGATCCTGAGCTCGGCCGGCATCAGCGCCGGCATCGACATGAGCCTGCATCTGGTCGAGCGCCTGGCCGGCCGCGAACTGGCCGAGCGCACCGCGCGCCAGATGGACTACGCATGGACGCACAACCCACCCTGATCCGCGTCGTCTTCGTGCTGCTGCCCGGCAGCCTGGTACTCGACTGGGCCGGGCCGGCCGAGGCGCTGCGCATCGCCAACCAGCGGCTGCGCGCCACCGGGGCGCCGCCGCGCTTCGCGATCGAGTTCGCGAGCCCGCGGCCCGACACGGTCGGCTCGGTCGGCATCGCGCTGACCGGGCTGGCGCCGCTGCCGGACCTGCCTGCCGCCGATGGTGCCGACAGCGCCGCCTGGGTGGTGCTGGTCGGCATGCCGGGCGACACGATCCCGATCGACACGCCCGAGACCCAGGACCTGCTGCACTGGCTGCGCGGCCTGCGGCTGGAGGCGGGACGGCTCGAGCTGCTGACCATCTGCGCCGGCAGCCTGCTGGCCGCCCACGCGGGCGCGCTGGCCGGTCGGCGCGCCACCACGCACCACCATCACCTCGACGAACTGCGCGCCGTCGAGCCGCGCTGCGAGGTGGTGGGCAACCGGGTGTTCGTGCTCGACCCGCCGGTCTACAGCAGCGCCGGCGTCACCACCGGCATCGACCTGCTGCTGCACCGCATCGCCGACACCTGCGGCGAGGCGCTGGCGGCGCAGGTCGCGCAGACCATGGTGGTGGCGCTGCGGCGCGGCCCGCACGACCCCGAGCTGTCGCCCTTCCTGGCCTACCGCAACCACCTGCATGCGGCGCTGCACCGGGTGCAGGACGCGGTCAGCGAACGGCCGCAGGCCGACTGGAACGTGCCGCGCATGGCCGAGGTGGCCCACACCTCGGCGCGCCATCTGACGCGGCTGTTCGTCGAGCATGCCGGCGTGGCGCCGCTGGCCTACCTGCGCCGGCTGCGGCTGGCGGCCGCGCAACTGGCGCTAGCCTCGGGCGCCAGCGTGACGCGGGCGGCCGAGCTGTCGGGCTTCGGTTCCGACACGCAGTTGCGCCGCGCCTGGCACCAGTTCGGGCTGCCGGGCTCGCCGTCGGACGCGGCCGGACTGGCGCGCGGCTGAGTCAGCCGAGGCAGGCGCGTGCGCGCGCCGCCAGCAGCGCCTTCTCGCGGCCGTTGCGCGTCAGGCCGGCCGCGCGCTCGAACTCGCGCCGCGCCTCGTCGAGCCGGCCCAGCTTGAACAGCAGGTCGCCGCGCACCGTCGGCAGCAGGTGGTAGCCCTGCAGCGCGGGCTCGGCCAGCAGCGCGTCGGCCACCTCGAGCCCCGCGGCTGGGCCGAAGGCCATCGACAGCGCGACCGCGCGGTTGAGCTCCACGATCGGCGAAGGCGCGAGCTGGGCCAGCGCGTCGTAGAGCGCGGCGATGCGGCCCCAGTCGGTCTGCTCGGCCGTGCGCGCCCGCGCATGGCAGGCGGCAATGGCGGCCTGCAGCGCATAGGGGCCGAGCGCGCCGCCGAGCGCCTCGGCGCGTGCCAGCGCGGCCAGGCCGCGGCGGATCAGCACGTGGTCCCAGCGCGCGCGGTTCTGCTCGAGCAGCAGCACCGGCTCGCCCGAGGGCCCGACGCGCGCGGCGGTGCGCGAGGCCTGGATCTCCATCAGCGCGACCAGCCCGTGCACCTCCGACGCCGCGGGCATCAGCTCGGCCACGATGCGGCCCAGGCGCAGCGCCTCCTCGCACAGCGCGGGACGCATCCAGTCGTCGCCCGCGGTGGCGGCATAGCCCTCGTTGAAGATCAGGTAGAGCACCTCGAGTACCGAGGCCAGCCGCGGCTCGAACTCGGCGCGGCGCGGCACCTCGAAGGGCACGCGCGCCTCGGCCAGGGTGCGCTTGGCGCGCACGATGCGCTGCGCGACGGTGGGCTCGGTGACCAGGAAGGCGCGCGCGATCTCGTCGGTGGCGAGGCCGCCGAGCAGGCGCAGCGTGAGCGCCACGCGCGCCTCGGTCGACAGCACCGGGTGGCAGGCGGTGAAGACCAGCCGCAGCAGGTCGTCGCCGATGTCGTCGTCGAGCGCGGTGTCGACCGCCTCGGCGAAATCGGCCTGCGCGATCTCGTGCCGCGCATCGAGCTCGCGGCCGATCTCGCCGGCCTTGTGCTCGGCCAGCTGCAGGTGGCGCAGGCGGTCGAGCGCGCGGCGCTTGGCCACGGCGGTGAGCCAGGCCGCGGGGTTGTCGGGCACCCCGGATTCGCTCCACTGCTCGAGCGCCGAGACCAGCGCGTCCTGGGCCAGCTCCTCGGCCAGGCCCACGTCGCGCACCATGCGCGCGACGGTGGCGATGATCTTGGCCGACTCCATGCGCCACACCGCCTCGACGGTGCGATGGATCGCGGCGGTGCCCGGGTTCTGGCTCACCGGCTCAGTCGGCGGGCTTCTTGAGGGTCTGCATCGAGGGGAAGGCCTCGGCGGTCAGCGCCTGCACCTCGGCCGGATAGTCCTCGACCTCCTGGATCTGGCGCACCTCGATGACCTCGTTCTCACCGCCGGGGCAGCGCGTGGCCCATTCGATGGCGGCGGCGCGCGAGGGCACGTCGATGATCCAGAAGCCGCCGAGCACTTCCTTGGCCTCGGCGAAGGGACCGTCGACCACCTTGGGCTTGCGGCCCGGGAAGCTCACGCGCGCGCCCATCGAGGGCGGGTGCAGGCCGTCGCAACTGATCAGGATGCCGGCCTCCTGCATCGATGCGTTGTAGGCCATCATGGCCGACACCGCGTCGACGTCGTCGGGGATGGTGCCGGGCGCGGCGTTCTCGTAGCCGTGGGGGATCATCAGCAGCATGAATCGCATGGCGGTTCTCCTGGATTCAGTGGCCGGGCTTGGTGCGGGCCTCGGTCTCGGCGCGCAGGCGGTCCTCCTGCGCGAGCAGCTCGGGCGTCATCGAATCGCCGAAGTCGGCGGCCTCGAAGACCTGGCGGATCTCGATCTCGCCCTCCTGGAACGGGCTGCGCTTGATCCACTCGATGGCCTCTTCCTTCGACTTCACCTGGAACAGCCAGAAGCCGGCCAGCAGCTCCTTGGTTTCGGCGAAGGGACCGTCGATGACGGTGCGCTTGGTCGGGCCCTCGCAGCGCACGCGCACGCCCTTCGAGCTGGGATGCAGGCCCTCGCCGGCCAGCAGCACGCCGGCCTTCACCAGTTCCTCGTTGTACTTGCCCATCGCGGTGAGGATCTCGGTGCTGGGCATCACGCCGGCTTCGGAATCCGCGTTGGCCTTGACCAGAATCATGAATCGCATGTCGTTGCTCCTAGAGGGTTGGAAGTGGAAATCGGGAACGGCGTCGAAGCCTCGAATCTGCCTGCTCCTGTTGACACGTCGAGCGACGGCCGGCCGGATCGACAGGAATCGGCCGGCCCAGTTGTAAAAAATCGTTTCAATTTCGGCGAGCGGGCCGCTACGGGCGGCCGCAGAAGCGCAGCACATGCCCGTCGGGTTCGCGGATCGCGAACTCGCGCGTGCCCCAGGGCTGCGACACCGGCGCCTCGATGACCGTGACGCCGCGCTTCAGGTAGGCCGCATGCAGGCCGTCGATGTCGTGGCCGACCTGGATCACGAACTCGCCGCGCCAGGGACGCGGCTCGCGCGCGCCGGTCTGCCACAGGCGCAGGTAGATCGGCTGGCCGGCGCCGGCCGGCAACTGCCTGACGCGGCCGTAGCTCGGCGGCTCGCCCGCGATGAAGTCGAGCTCGAAGCCCAGCACATCGCAGAACCAGCGCGCGGCGCGGCCGACGTCGGCCACCGGCAGCACCGGCTCCATGCCATGGAAGCCGTGCACGGCGCCGAGGGCGGGCGCGCCGGTGGGGCCCGCCCGGGTGACCATCAGCTGGCGGCGCGCCGCAGCGCGGCCACGCGCTCCGCGATGGCGTCGATGTCGAGCGCGTCCTCGGCGTGGGCCAGGTAGGCCTCGAGGTCGCGCACCGCGGCGGCCGTGCTGCCCTGCTCGGCATGGGCGATGCCGCGGTCGCGGTACTCGCCCCAGGCCTCGGGCAGCAGCGCGATGATGCGGTCGAGCACGGCGATCAGCCGCTGCCAGTCCTCCTGCGCGCGGTGCACTTCCTTCAGGTTGCGCAGCATGCGGCCGATGATCTCGCGCGAGCTCGCGGGCTGCAGGTACAGGCCCAGCGGCACGTCGAATTCGCCGACCAGGCCGTTGCCGCGCTTGTAGGGCTCGAGCCGCTCGCTGAGCTCCTCGCGCGAGAGCGACTTGCCGGTGAACGGGTCGATCACCACCTGCCCCTTGGGCAGCGTCACCTTGAGCATGAAGTGCCCCGGGAAACCGATGCCGCGCGCCTGCAGCCCCAGGCCCTGCGCCAGCTCCATCCACAGCACCGCGAGCGAGATCGGGATGCCGCGGCGCGTGCGCAGCACCGCGTTGAGGTAGCTGTTGTCGGGGTCGTAGTAGTCGTTGACGTTGCCGCCGAAGTTCAGGTCGTTGAAGAAGAACTGGTTGAGCGCGCGCAGCCGCGCGAGCGGCGCGGCGTCGGACGGCAGGCGGCGCTTGAGGCGGGCCAGCAGCTGGTCGACGTCGCCGAGCACCTGCTGGACGTCGAGGTCGGGGTACTCGTCCTGCGCGATGCTGGCGGCGGCTTCGAGCAGCGGGAACTGGTCGTCGCTCTGCACGAGCGACTCGAAATACTCGAGTGCGGTGGGGACCTGGAAGCTGAACGTCGTCATGTGGCTTTGTAGAGGAGCGGGGCCGGCAGCGTCAAGGCGGGGGACATGCGGATTGCCAAGGCGGTCCGCACTGCCGATCGTCAGGGGCTCAGCGGCGCATGAAGCTGCGCAGCCGTACGCCGGCGGCGGCCAGCACCGCGAAATAGAGCAGCGCGGCGCCGGTCACCAGCATCGCGAGCAGGCCGATGCGCCAGAAGCGCTGCTCGCGCAGGCCGATCCAGTCGAAATGCCCCGAGGCCCAGGCCAGCAGCGCGGCCAGCACCAGCGAGCCCGCGAGCACCTGCAGCGCGAAGCGGCCCCAGCCGGGCTCGGGCTTGTAGCTGCCGCGGCGGATCAGCCCCGCCAGCAGCCAGCTCGCGTTGACCAGTGCGCCGATGCCGATGGTCAGGGTCAGCGCCGCATGCTGCAGCACCGGCACCAGGAACAGGTTGAGCACCTGGGTCAGGATCAGCACGCCGACCGCGATCAGCATCGGCGTGCGCGTGTCGTGCTTGGCGTAGTAGCCGGGCGCGAGCACCTTGATGGCCACGATGCCGACCAGGCCGACGCCGTAGCCCATCAGCGCGACGGTGGTACGGCGCACGTCCTCGCCGCCGTAGGCGCCGTTGTGGAACAGCACCGCCACCAGCGGCTGCGAGAACAGCAGCAGCGCCACCGCGCACGGCGCCGCGAGCAGCAGCACCAGGCGCAGGCCCCAGTCGAGCAGCGACGAGTAGCGCGCGTCGTCCTTGGCCGCGCGCGCGCCGGCCAACTGCGGCATCAGCACCACGCCCAGCGCCACGCCGAGCATGGCGGTCGGAAATTCCATCAGCCGGTCGGCATTGGTGACCCAGGTCACACTGCCGGTGGCCAGGTGCGAGGCGATCTGCGTGTTGATCAGCAGCGAGATCTGCGCCACGCTCACGCCGAGCAGCGCGGGCAGCATGAGCCGCGCGATCTTGCGCGTGTCGGGATCCGACCACGCCGTGCGCAGCGCCTTGAAGCTCGCGCCGATGCGCGGCAGCAGCCCCAGCTTGCGCAGCGCGGGCAGTTGCAGCGCCAGCTGCAGCACGCCGCCCACCATCACGCCCACGCACTGGGCATAGATCGGCTCGATGCCCCAGCGCCGGAACAGCGGCGCGCCGAACAGGATCGACAGGATCAGCGCGATGTTGAGCAGCACCGGCGAGGCGGCCGGCACCGCGAACTTGCGCCAGGTGTTGAGGATGCCACCGGCCAGCGCCACCAGCGACATGAAGCCGATGTAGGGGAACATCCAGCGCGTCATGACCACCGCGGCATCGAAGCCCGCGAGGCCGCTGGCCATGGCCCAGACCAGCCACGGCGCGCCGACCACGCCGGCCACGCACACCACCACCAGCATCCAGGTCAGCAGCGTGGCGACATGGTCGACCAGTTCCTTGGCACCCGCGTCGCCGCGCTCGGTGCGGGTGGCCGCCAGCACCGGCACGAAGGCCTGGCTGAACGCGCCCTCGCCGAACACCCGACGAAACAGGTTCGGAATGCGGAAGGCGACATTGAAGGCGTCGGTCAGCGCGCTGACGCCGAACACCGAGGCGAACAGCACGTCGCGCACGAGGCCGGTGATGCGCGAGGCGAGGGTCAGCAGGGAGACGGTGGAGGCGGATTTGAGCAGCGACACGGGGCGAGTGTAGGCCCCGCAAAGCGCATGAAATGGCGGTTCTGGCCAGATTTCGCCGCCCGGCCTATAATGGAGGGCTTTGCTGCATCATCCTCAGACACTGAGAGAACACTACCATGGCATCTACCAAGCCCAAGAAGAAGAACCCGCGCCTGGCGTCGGGCCGCAAGCGCGTCCGCCAGGACACCAAGCTGAACGCAGCGAACACCTCGCTGCGCTCGAAGTACCGCACCGCCGTCAAGAACGTCGAAAAGGCTGTCCTGGCCGGCGACAAGACCAAGGCGACCGAGCTGTTCGCCAAGGCCCAGAGCATCGTCGACACGGTCGCCGACAAGGGCATCTTCCACAAGAACAAGGCTGCTCGCGACAAGAGCCGCCTGTCGGCCAAGGTCAAGGCCCTGGCCCTCGCGCCTGAAAAGGCCGCCGCCTGACACCTGTCAGGCAAGCCCGGACCGGTTCGCGCCGGTCCGCCGTTTGATCGGGGTGCGCTGCAGCAAAGTGAAAAACCGCCTTCGGGCGGTTTTTTCATGGGCGAACGGTTTGTCGAAAAAGGAAAAGCGGTCGAACGCTCAGGGCTTCTTGACCGGCGTCGGCGGGGTCCGCTGGAGCCCCTCCTTGTGCTGGTGGTCCGGATCGGGCACCAGGCAGGCCTCGGCCACCTGCAGGTCGTTGTCGCGCGCGAAGTTCACGCAGAAGTCCCAGGCCATCGGTTCGGCCTCGCGCAACGCGCTGTTCACCACCACGCATTTCACGCCGTTGATGGTGGTCGGCACGCACCACGGCGAATAGCTCAGGTGGCTGCCCGGATAGGCCCCGCCGGGCCGGAAGGAGCACATCACGCCGGCCAGCCGCTCGGCCCAGTCGCTCGGGCGAAAGGTGCGGCCGTCGTGCGTGATGCCTTGGATGAAGATCTCGGTGGCGGTGGGGGAAATCATCGTTTGGGAAGAGGCGACCGCGAGCCGTAGCGAGCTGTTGCGGTGCAGCAAGGATTCTATCCGCGCCCTCCCGCCTTCCACCCGCCGCAGGGCATTGCTGTGATGCGGAATCCTCAACGCCAGCGTCAAACTCGCCGCCTAGAATCCGCCTTCCCTTACTGGAGAACCGAATGAGCGCTACCGTCGAGCCCACCTCGCCCCACGTCATGAACACCTACGGCCGCCTTCCGATCGCGCTGTCGCACGGTCAGGGTTGCCGAGTCTGGGACACGAACGGCCGCGCCTACCTCGACGGCCTCGGCGGCATCGCCGTCAACACGCTGGGCCACAACCATCCCGAGCTGGTGCCCGCGCTGCAGGACCAGGTCAGCAAGCTGATCCACAGCTCCAACTATTACCACGTGACCGGCCAGGAGAAGCTCGCCGCCAAGCTGACCGAGATCTCGGGCCTGACCAATGCCTTCTTCTGCTGCACCGGCCTCGAAGCCAACGAAGCCGCCCTGAAGCTGGCGCGCAAGTTCGGCCACGACAAGGGCATCGAGCGCCCCGAGATCGTGGTCTATGAAGCCGCCTTCCACGGCCGCAGCATCGCCACCCTGTCGGCCACCGGCAATCCCAAGGTGCAGAAGGGCTTCGGCCCGCTGGTCGAGGGCTTCATCCGCGTGCCGCTCAACGACATCGAGGCCCTGAAGAAGGCCACCGAGGGCAACCCCAACGTGGTCGCCGTGTTCTTCGAGACCATCCAGGGCGAAGGCGGCATCCACCCGATGCGCATCGAGTACCTGAAGCAGGTGCGCGCGCTGTGCGACGAGCGCGACTGGCTGATGATGATCGACGAGGTGCAGTGCGGCATGGGCCGCACCGGCAAGTGGTTCGCCCACCAGTGGGCCGGCATCAAGCCGGACGTCATGCCACTGGCCAAGGGCCTGGGCTCGGGCGTGCCGATCGGCGCCGTGGTGGCCGGCCCCAAGGCCGCCAACATCTTCGGCCCCGGCAACCACGGCACCACCTTCGGCGGCAACCCGCTCGCCATGCGCGCCGGCATCGAGACCATCCGCATCATGGAAGAGCAGAAGCTGCTCGAGAACGCCGCCAACGTCGGCGCCCACCTGAAGGCCGCGCTCGAGCGCGAACTCGGCGGCCTGCCCGGCGTGAAGGAAGTGCGCGGCCAGGGCCTGATGCTGGGCATCGAACTCGACCGCCCCTGCGGCGCGATCCTCAACCGCGCCTGCGACGCCGGCCTGCTGCTGAGCGTGACCGCCGACAGCGTGATCCGCCTGGTGCCGCCGCTGATCCTGAGCATCGCCGAGGCCGACGAGATCGTCGCCATCCTCGCGCCGATCGTGAAGACCTTCCTCTCGGAGCCCGCCCCCAAATGACGAGTGCCAGCGCGACGCCAGCCATCCGCCACTACCTGCAGTTCTCGGACTTCTCGGCCGACGAGTACACCTACCTGTTCGACCGCATGGCGGTCATCAAGAAGAAGTTCAAGACCTACGAGAAGCACCAGCCGCTGACCGACCGCACGCTGGCCATGATCTTCGAGAAGGCCAGCACGCGCACCCGCGTGAGCTTCGAGGCCGGCATGTACCAGCTCGGCGGCAGCGTGGTGCACCTGACCACGGGCGACAGCCAGCTCGGCCGCGCCGAGCCGATCGAGGACAGCGCCAAGGTCATCAGCCGCATGGTCGACCTGGTGATGATCCGCACCTACGAGCAGACCAAGATCGATGCCTTCGCCGCGCATTCGCGCGTGCCGGTCATCAACGGCCTGACCAACGAGTTCCACCCCTGCCAGATCCTCGCGGACATCTTCACCTACATCGAGCACCGCGGCTCGATCCAGGGCAAGACGGTGGCCTGGGTGGGCGACGGCAACAACATGGCCAACACCTGGCTGCAGGCCGCCGAGATCCTCGGCTTCACCGTGCACGTGAGCACGCCCAGCGGCTACGAGGTCGACCAGTCGATCGCCGGCATCCGCTCGGGCGACAGCTACAAGGTCTACAAGGACCCGATGGAAGCCTGCCGCGGCGCCGACCTGGTGACCACCGACGTCTGGACCAGCATGGGCTACGAGGCCGAGAACGAGGCGCGCCGCAAGGCCTTCGCCGACTGGTGCGTGGACGAGGAGATGATGCGCGTGGCCCAGCCCGACGCGCTGTTCATGCACTGCCTGCCCGCGCACCGCGGCGAGGAAGTGCAGGCCGAGGTCATCGACGGCCCGCAGTCGGTGGTCTGGGACGAGGCCGAGAACCGCCTGCATGCGCAGAAGGCGCTGATGGAGTTCCTGCTGCTCGGCAGGCTCTGAGCACCCTCTTCTTCCGCTTCAGCAGCACCGGCCCGCCATGAACGCCTGCCAGCAATGCGGCGCCTGCTGCGCCAGCTACCGCGTCGACTTCAGCGTGCACGAGCTCGACGACAACGGCGGCCGGGTGCCCTCGGGCCTGGCCGTCGAGGTCAACGACACGCTGTGCCGCATGCGCGGCACCGACCACACGCCCGCGCGCTGCGCGGCCCTCACCGGCAGGATCGGCCAGTCGGTAGCCTGCGGCATCTACGAGTGGCGGCCCAATCCCTGCCACGAGCTGCAGGCCGGCAGCGACGCCTGCCAGCGCGCGCGGCTGCGCCACGGGCTCGGCGCGCTGCCCGACACCCTGCACTGATCAGGTCGCCGGCACCGGCAGGCCGCCCACGCGGCCCTTGAATTCCTGCAGCGAGAAATAGGTCTGCACGTGGCGCACGCCCGGCAGGCGGTGCAGCTTGCGCTGCAGCAGCTCCGAATAGGCGTCGAGGTCCTTCGCCACCACCACCAGCATGAAGTCCTCGGGCCCCGAGATGCCGTGGAACATCACGACCTCGGGAATGGCGCAGACCGCGTCCTCGAAGGCGCGCGACGAGATCTCGGTCTGGTGGTCGATGCCCACCATCACGAAGGCCATCACGCCGAAGCCCAGCGCGCGCCGGTTCAGGCCCGCGTGATAGCCGCCGATCACGCCGTCGTCCTCGAGCTTCTTCACGCGCCGCCAGCACGGCGACTGCGACAGGTGCGCCATCTGCGCGAGCTCGCCCGAGGTCAGGCGGGCGTTGTCCTGCAGCGCGCGCAGCAGCTGGAGGTCGGTGCGATCGAGGTCGGCTTGCATGATTTTTTCCAGAATCGGTCGTTTTAGAATGGATTATCCAATTTCATTCGAACCCATGGATAACTTCTCGACTTCAAGCAGTTCTTGCGAATAGCATCCGGCTGCGCGCAACGGCTTGTGGCAAGCCGGCATCCGGCCCACACTGGCTGCCTCGGCCCACCGGCATTGTTGCCACCCGAACCCCACCCTTCGTGACACCGATCCAGCCACCATGACCGCACCACGCCGACTCTGGGACATCTCCGCCCCCGTGCACGCGGGCAGCCCGGTGTTCCCGGGCGACACGCCCTATACGCAACAGTGGTGCGCCACCATCGGGCCCGGCTGCCCGGTCAACGTGAGCGCGATCACGATGTCGCCGCACGTGGGCTCGCACGCCGATGCGCCGCTGCACTACGACCCCGAGGGCACGACCATCGGCGACGTCTCGCTCGACGCTTTCATCGGCCCCTGCCGCGTGATCCACGCCATCGGCTGCGGCCCGCTGGTCGAATGGGCGCACATCGCCCACGCGGTCACGAGCCAGCTGCCGCCGCGCGTGCTGGTGCGCACCTATGCCGCCATGCCGGTCGATCGCTGGGACGGCCAGCTCGCCGCCTATGCGCCCTCCACGGTCGAGCGCCTCGCGGCCATGGGCGTGAAGCTCATCGGCATCGACACCGCGAGCATCGACCCGGCCGACAGCAAGACGCTCGACAGCCACCAGGCGATCCGCCGCCGCGGCCTGCGCGTGCTCGAGAACCTCGTGCTCGACGAGGTGCCCGAGGGCGACTACGAACTCATCGCGCTGCCGCTCAGGCTGGTGAGCGCCGATGCCTCCCCCGTTCGCGCCGTGCTGCGCGAGCTTTGATCCGCCAAGACCCATGACGACCACCCTCGAAGACTGCCGCGCGCTCGACGCGCAAGACCCGCTGCGCGCCCTGCGCGACCAGTTCACGCTGCCCGACGGCGTGATCTACCTCGACGGCAACTCGCTCGGCGTGCTGCCCAAGGCCGCGCCCGCGCGCATCGCCGAAGTGGTGGCCAAGGAATGGGGCGAAGGCCTGATCCGCTCCTGGAACACCGCGAGCTGGTTCGACCTGCCGCAGCGCCTGGGCGACAAGGTCGCGCGCCTCGTCGGCGCCGCGCCCGGCGAGGTGGTGTGCACCGACAGCACCTCGGTCAACCTCTACAAGGTGCTGTTCGCCGCGCTCTCGCAGCAGAAGGACAGCGGCCGCAAGCTGGTGGTGAGCGAGCGCAGCAACTTCCCGACCGACCTCTACATCGCCGAGTCGCTGTGCCGCGAGCGCGGCTTCACGCTCAAGCTGATCGAGGCCGACGAGCTGCCCGGCGCGCTGACCGACGAGGTCGCGGTGCTGATGCTCACGCACGTCAACTACCGCACCGGCGCCATGCACGACATGAAGGCCATCACCGCCGCCGCGCACGAGGCCGGCGCGCTCGCGGTCTGGGACCTGGCCCACAGCGCGGGCGCGGTGCCGGTGGCGCTCAACGAGGCCGAGGCCGACTACGCCATCGGCTGCGGCTACAAGTACCTCAACGGCGGCCCCGGCGCGCCGGCCTTCGCCTGGGTGCACACGCGCCATGCCGGCCGCTTCGAGCAGCCGCTGTCGGGCTGGTGGGGCCATGCGGCGCCGTTCGAGTTCACGCCGCACTACCGGCCCGCGCCGGGCGTGGCGCGCTACCTCTGCGGCACGCAGCCGATCGTCTCGCTGTCGGCGCTCGAATGCGGCCTCGACACCGTGCTCGCGGCCGAGCCCTTCGACGGCGAGCGCGGCGGCATGGGCGCGCTGCGCGCCAAATCGCTCGCGCTCACCGACCTGTTCATCGCGCTGGTCGAGGAGCGCTGCGCGGGCCACGGCCTGTCGCTGGTCACGCCGCGCGAGCATGCGCGCCGCGGCTCGCAGGTGTGCCTGAGCCGCGACGAAGGCGCCTATGCGATCGTGCAGGCGCTGATCGCGCGCAACGTGATCGGCGACTTCCGCGCCGGCGACGCGCAGATGCCCGACATCCTGCGCTTCGGCTTCACGCCGCTGTACCTCGGCTTCGAGGACGTCTGGAACTCCGTCGAACAGCTGGTGCAGGTGCTCGAGAGCGGCGAGTGGCGGCGCCCCGAATTCAACCGCAAGAACGCAGTGACATGAGCACCGAGAAGCTTCCCGAAGACATCGTTCGCGAAGAGAAGGCGCAGCTGGATTTCAGCGCGTCGATGAGCTACGGCGACTACCTGCATCTCGACGAGATCCTCAACGCCCAGCATCCGCTCTCGCCCGCGCACGACGAGATGCTGTTCATCGTGCAGCACCAGACCAGCGAGCTCTGGATGAAGCTGATGCTGCACGAACTGCGCGCCGCCACCGCCTGCATCGCGAGCGAGCAGTTGCCCGATGCCTTCAAGATGCTGGCGCGCGTGAGCCGCATCATGGAACAGCTGGTCGGTGCCTGGACCGTGCTGTCGACCATGACGCCGCCCGAATACACCGCGATGCGGCCCTACCTCGCGAGCTCGAGCGGCTTCCAGAGCGCGCAGTACCGCTGCATCGAGTTCGCGCTCGGCAACAAGAACCCCGCCATGCTCAAGCCGCATGCGCATCGCCCCGACCTGCTGGCCCAGGTCGAAGCCGCCTGGCGCTCGCCCTCGCTCTACGACGAGTCGCTGCGCCTGCTCTCGCGCCACGGCCTGGACGTGCCCGCCGACCGCCTCGAGCGCGACTGGACCCAGCCCTACGAGGCCAGCGACGGCGTCGAGGCCGCCTGGCTGCAGGTCTACCGCGAGCCGCACCGGCACTGGGACCTCTACCAGCTCGGCGAGAAGCTCACCGACATCGAGGATGCCTTCCGCCTCTGGCGCTTCCGCCACGTCACCACCGTCGAACGCGTGATCGGCTTCAAGCGCGGCACCGGCGGCACGGGCGGCGTGAGCTACCTGCGCAAGATGCTCGACGTGGTGCTGTTCCCCGAGATCTGGCGCCTGCGCACCGACCTCTGAGTGCCCGCGCGGACGCACCCGGCCGCGCACGATGCGCCTCCTACAATCCGCGCGGCACCGGCGCTTCAAGACACGACGAGGCCCTGCGATCCGTCGCCTTGCCTCGTGCTGCAGGGTACCCCCGCGGTGGATGGATGGTTGCCCATTCCGGCGCGCAAGCGGAACTGCGCTCACGCGCAGGACAGCTGGCGCTTCACCGGCTGGTTGAAGCGCCGTGGCCACCCTCTTCAACGGCTTCGCGGCCCTCATCCATGACGCGTGAACCGAGCTGAACCGAACTACAGGGAGTGGATCGCGCGCAGCCTCGCCCGCGCGCTGCTCGCCGACGCGAGGCAGCCCGGCGGCACCGCGCCGGGCGCCCTGCGCGCGCGGGCCGCGGCCACGCTGGGCAGCGATGCACCCTGGCTCGCGCCGCTCGTCGAAGCACTGGGCCGGCGCTCGCCGGCCACGTGGCGGCGCACCGACCTGTCCGCGCTGGCGCAGGCGATCCACGACCTGCCCGAATTCGACGCGGCCTTCGAGCAGGACGAGCCGCCGCGCGTGCGGCGCATCATCCTGCGGCCCGCGCAGATGTTCCCGCGCCCGCTCGGGCTCGACCACCTCGCGCTGCCCGCGCTGCCGACGCATACCGAGCTCGCGCACTGGCTGGACCTCGATCCGCAGCGCCTCGAATGGCTGGCGTCGCCCGCGCAGGCCTTTCGCGCGCCGCAGGGCACGAGCCCCGCACCCGCCCGCCACTACCGCTACCAGCTGCAGTCCAAGCGCCTCGGCGGGCTGCGGCTGCTCGAGATTCCGCGGCCCGAGCTGAAGCGCGCGCAGCGCCGCATCCTCGACGCGCTGCTCGCGCGCGTGCCCGTGCACGAGGCAGCGCATGGCTTCGTGCCCGGCCGCTCGGTCGCGAGCCATGCCGCCGCGCATGCCGGCAAGGCGGTGGTGATCGGCTTCGACCTGCGCGACTTCTTCGCCGGCGTGCGCGCCTCGCGCGTGCATGCCACCTGGCGCACGCTGGGCTATCCCGACGGCGTGGCGCGCACGCTCACCGAGCTGTGCACGCACCGCACCGACGCCGCCGTCATCGAGCGCCTGCGCGACGACGGCGGACTCGACCTCATGGGCGGCAAGCGGCTGGCCGAGCCGCACCGGCCGCAGGGCTCGCCCTGCTCGCCCGCGCTGGCCAATCTCTGCGCCTTCCGGCTCGACCTGCGGCTCGAGGGCCTGGCCTGGGTCTTCGGCGCCACCTACACGCGCTATGCCGACGACCTGGTGTTCTCGGGCGACGAGTCGCTGCGCCTGCGCTTCGACGCGCTGCGGGCCTGGGTCGGCGGCATCGCGGCCGACGAGGGCTTCGAGCTCCATCCGCGCAAGCTGCGCTGCATGCCGCGGCACCGCCAGCAGCGCGTGACCGGCGTGGTCGTCAACGACCGTCCCAATGCGCCGCGCGCCGACTTCGACCGCCTGCGCGCGCTGCTGCATCAATGCACGCTGCATGGTCCCGCGAGCCAGAACGCCGCCGGGCTCGCCGATTTTCGCGGCCACCTGCTGGGCCGCATCGCCTGGTTCGGCCAGTTCAGCCCGACGCGCCAGGCCCGGCTGCGGCGCCTGTTCGATCGCATCGAGTGGCCGGCCGGCGCCGCGCCCGCCTGAACCGAGGGTGGCACCCATTGCCCCCACGGCCCAGCGCGCTACATTTTGGGAACAACGGAGGCGCCATGAACGACATCCAGTTTTCGGCCGATGAACTCGACACCCTGCGCGAACACGGCGTGGCGCTGTTCGCGGATCGGGTGATCTTCGATGCGCAGCCGCCGATGCCGGCGCACCGCATCTCGGCGATCCAGGCGATGTGCGCGGGCCCGCTGCCCGAACCGCTGCTCGCGCTGTGGCGGCTCACGGCGGGCGGGCGCCTCGACTACGACCTCGCGCTCGAGATGAACGGCAACATCGAGAACATCAGCTGGTCGGAGCTGTTCTGGGACGGCAGCGACGGCTACCGCGACCTGCAGGGCTGGATCGAGCACGAGCAGGAACTGGCCGAGGAAGGCGCGCAGACCCACGGCCTGCGCTGGCGCGGCAAGCTCACGCACCTGCCCTTCGGCGGCTTCGAATACTGCGACCGCATCTACACGGTGGTCGAGCCCGGCGCCGAGCACGGGCAGGTCGTGGCCTGGAAGCAGGGCCTGCCGCCGGCCTGGACCCATGCACTGCACGAGGACGGCCTGAGCGTGGTCGCGAACGACCTGTTCGGCGCCTTCGCCGCGCTGCACCTCGACGAGGATCCGCTCGCGCCCACGGGCGACTGCTACTCGGGCCACGCGCTGCTGGCCTACATCGACGACCGCCACCAGACGCACGGGCTGGACATCGACCTGATGGACAAGCTGGTCACCTTCTACTGCCGCGCCGTGGTCGACTGGCGCACGCCGTTGGCCGACGGCAGCCTGCGCCGCCAGCCCGCGGTGGCGCGCACCGCGCTGCGCCATGCGATCTCGGTCGACGACGCGGCGCTGGTGGTCGATCTCGCGGCCGCGGGCGTTCGCTTCGAAGGACCGCTGCAGGGCAGCGCGCTGGCCACCGACATGGCAGTGAGCCGCAGCGCCTATGCGGCCGCGGCCGCGCTGGTGCGCGCGGGCGCGCCGGTCTCGGCCGAGGTGCTGGCGAACATCGATGGGCAGATCTCGCCCGAACTCACGACCGCGCTGCTGGCCAACGGCGCGGAGCCGAACATGACGGCCGTGGTCGCCTGCGTGGCATGTGGCGCACCCGCGAGCGCGCGGCTGATCGCCGAGGCCTGCGCGCGCGCCGGCATCGACGTGCCGGCCGCCTTCATCGTCGACCGCGACGCGCTGCTGGCCGAACTCGAGGGCACGCTGATCCAGGTGCGCAGCGGCTCGATGGGGCACTACCTCGGGCCCGAGGGGCTGGCCGAGCGCATCGAACACCTGCAGTCGTTCAGGCTCTAGCCGCCGTACAGCCAGGGCTGGTCGAGCAGCCGCTCGCCGAGCGCGCGCATCGCGAGGTCGCGGCCCAGCCGCACCGGCCCGCTGGCATGGAAGATCTGCCCGTTGCGCCGCGCCTTCGCCTGCACCTGCGCATTGCGCTGCCAGCGAGCGGCCGCGTAGCGCGCGAAGGCCGCGGGCACGGCATCGCTGCCGCCATCGCCCAAGGCCTCCGACAGCGCCACCGCATCCTCGATCGCCATGCCCGCGCCCTGCGCGAGGTACGGCACCATCGGATGCGCGGCATCGCCCACCAGCGCCAGCCGCTCGTGCGCCATCTCGGCGGCCGAGGCCAGCGGCGGGCGATCGCTCAGGGTCCAGGCGCGCCAGCCGGGCATGGCCTCGAGCAGCGCCTGCAGCGAGGCGCCCGTGCGGCCCGTGGCGGCCTGCAGCGCCGCGAGGCCGCTGGCCTGGTCCCAGTCATGCGCATTGCCGGCCGGCGCCGACTCGGCGATGACCACCACGTTGAGCCATTCGCCGGCACGCACCGGATAGGCCACCGCATGCAGTTGCGGCCCGAGCCACACGTCGACCCCGCCACGGCGCAGCGCGGGCGGCAGCGCATCCTGCCGCGCGAGCGCGCGCCACGCGGTGTGACCGGTGATGCGCGGCGGCCGGTCGGCCGTGGCCGCGTCGAGGCGCCGCCGCACCACGCTCCAGAGGCCGTCGGCACCGACCACCGCCTCGCCCTCCCAGGCGCGCGCGTCGCTGCTCGACACGCACACGAGCTCGTCGCTGAGCTCCACGCGCTCGATCTGCGCGGCGGTCACGAGCGCGCCGGTGCCGCGCGCGCGCACGGCCTCGAGCAGCAGCCCATGCAGGTCGGCGCGATGGATGCAGAGGTAGGGGGCGCCGTAGCGTTCACGCATGGCGACGCCGAGCGCGAGCCGGCCGATCTCGGCACCGCTGCCGGCGCTGCGCACCACCAGCGCTTCGGGCTGCGCGGCGACCCGGGCGAGGGAGCTTTCGAGGCCGAGCTGCGACAGGCGCCGCGTGACGTTGGGGCCGAGCTGCACGCCAGCGCCGATGTCACCGAAGGCGGCCGCCTGCTCGAACACGTCGACGCGATGGCCGCCGCCGGCCAGCGCCAATGCGGTGGCCAGCCCCCCGATGCCGCCGCCGGCGACGAGGATGTGCGCGGGCATCGGCCTCAGCGCGCGGAGGACGAAGAGGCGGAGGAGGAAGCCGGGGTCTGGGGGGATTTGGGACCGCAGCTGTTGCAGCTGTCGCACGAGCCGCAGCCCGAGGTCTTGGCGAGCGAGGCCGCCAGTTGCTCGGCACGCTCGGCATCGACGAGGCCGGCGCGCTGCGTGCCGGTGGCGACCTTGCGCGCGGCGCTGCGCCGCCAGCCCGCGGGCATCCAGCGCCAGACCGCGTAGAACGCGGCGCTCGCGACGATCAATCCGACGATCAGTTCTTGTGCCATGGAAGCTAGCCTTTCAGGGACGGTTTTACCCCGCCCCGAGAGCCACCGCAACGTGGTAGGTGATGAAGCACGCGATGTAGGCCAGCGCGAACAGGTAGCCCGCCATGATCCACACGTACTTCCACTGGCCGGTCTCGCGCTTGACCGTGGCAAGGGTCGAGATGCATTGCGGCGCGAACACGTACCAGACCAGCAGCGACAGCGCGGTCGCCAGCGACCAGCTGCCGGCGATCAGCGGCTCGAGCGCGCCGGCCACGTCGTCGCCGGTGGCCGAGAGCGCGTAGACCGTGCCCAGCGCGCCCACCGCGACTTCGCGCGCGGCCATGCCCGGCACCAGCGCGATCGAGATCTGCCAGTTGAAGCCGATGGGCGCGAAGATGTGCTCGAGGCCGCGGCCGATCATGCCGGCCAGGCTGTACTGGATCGCCGGTCCGGTCGCGCCCTCGGGCGGCGACGGGAAGGTCGAGAGGAACCACAGCAGGATGGTCAGCGTGAGGATGATCGTGCCCACGCGCTGGATGAAGATCCACGCACGCTCGTACAGGCCCAGCAGCAGGTTGCGCGGATTGGGCCAGCGGTAGGCCGGCAGTTCCATCATCAGCGAGGAGCGCTGCGTGTTGTCGCGGAAGCGCTTCATCACCCAGGCCACCAGCATCGCGGAGACGATGCCGAAGACGTAGAGCGCGAACAGCACCACGCCCTGCAGGTTGAACACGCCGGCCACGGTGCGCGCCGGGATGAAGGCCGCGATCAGCAGCGCATAGACCGGCAGCCGCGCCGAACAGGTCATCAGCGGCGCGATCATGATGGTGGTGATGCGGTCGCGCCAGTTGCTGATGGTGCGCGTGGCCATCACGCCCGGGATGGCGCAGGCGAAGCTCGACAGCAGCGGGATGAACGAGCGGCCCGACAGTCCCACGGTCCCCATCACGCGGTCGAGCAGGAAGGCCGCGCGCGGCAGGTAGCCGGAATCCTCGAGCGCCAGGATGAACAGGAACAGGATCAGGATCTGCGGCAGGAAGACGATCACGCCGCCCACGCCCGCGATCACGCCGTCGACCAGCAGGCTCTGCAGCATGCCCTCGGGCATGTGGGCCTTGAGCAGCTCGCCCAGGCCCTCGGTGGCGGCCTTGATGGCGTCCATCGGCACGTTGGCCCAGCTGAACACGGCCTGGAACATCAGGAACATGGTGACCGCCAGCACCAGCATGCCCCAGACCGGGTGCATCACGATGCGGTCGATGCGGTCGCTGGTGACCAGGCTGCTCGCGGGCTCCTTCACCGCCAGGCCGAGGATGCGGCGCACCTCGCGCTGGGTGGCGAGCACGTCGTCGAGGCCCGGCGCATGCCAGGGCTGCGGCGTGGCCGCGGCCACCGGGGTGTCGAGCACGGCCAGCAATTCCTTGGCGCCGCCGGACTGCACGCCCACGGTCTCGATCACCGGCAGGCCGAGTTCGCGCGACAGCACCGCCGTGTCGACCGCGATGCCCTGCTTGCGCGCCATGTCGGTCATGTTGAGCGCGACCACCATCGGCAGGCCGAGCTTCTTGGCGTCGAGCACCAGGCGCAGGTTCAGGCGCAGGTTGGTGGCGTCGGTCACGCAGACCAGCAGGTCGGGCAGCGCCTCCTGGCTCTGGCCGGTGACGACGTCGCGCGTGACGGCCTCGTCGGCCGACAGCGCGTTGAGGCTGTAGGCACCGGGCAGGTCGAGCACGAACACGCGCCGGCCCGCGGGCGTGCGCAAGCTGCCTTCCTTGCGCTCGACGGTCACGCCCGCGTAGTTGGCGACCTTCTGGCGGCTGCCGGTCAGCAGGTTGAACAGCGCGGTCTTGCCGCAGTTGGGATTGCCCAGCAGCGCGATGCGGTTGGGCTGGCCGGTGGCGGCGAAACCGCCCGGGCCCTGGATCACGGCTTCAACCATGGCGCGCACCTCCGGCCACCTCGGCGCCCGGCGCCACGTGGATCAGCGCGGCCTCGTGGCGGCGCAGCGCGAAGGTGGTGTGGCCCAGCCGCACCGCGATCGGCTCGCGGCCCGGCATGCCGCTGGCGACGATGCGCACCGACTCGCCCGGCACGAAGCCGATCTCGGTCAGGCGCAGCACCAGCTCACGGTCCTCCGCGCCCTCGGGGCGGGCGACATCGAGCACGGTGGCCCACTGGTGGTCGGGCAGCTGGTCGAGACGCAGGCCCGCGGAGGCCGGCTCGGCGGCGATGTTGTTGGTTTGCACGGTGGGAGTGCGCTCGGAACCCCGGGAGCGCCAGTTAGCAAAACCAGGATGCTATCAATTCTCAATCGCGTAAACCTGACCAAGACCCCACAAATCCGACGATCGCGCCCCGCGCCGGTGCGTTTCGACCCCGGCAGGACCGGGGATCCGGGGTCAGTTCAGGCCGAGCATGCCGCGCAGCTTCGACAGGTCCTCGGCCAGCGTGTTGACCCGCCCGGCCAGCAGCTTGCGGTCGCGCTCGCTGAGCTTCGAATAGGTCTCGAAGCCGCCGTCGGGCGTGCGGTACTTCGCGAGCGTGTCGAACACCACCTTGAAGTTGGCGTCGGTCTTGTCCGAGAAGGCCTTGTTCTCCTTCACCACCAGCGGGCGCAGCAGCTCGACGATCTTGAAGGCGCCCTCGAAGTTCGACTGGAAGTCCCACAGATCGGTGTGGCTGTAGCGGTTCTCCTCGCCCGAGATCTTGGTGGCCGCGACCTCCTCCATCAGCACGGCGGCGCCGCCCACCACCTTCTCGGGCGGGAAGGTCAGCGCGCCCAGGCGCTTCTGCAGCTCGAGCACGTCGGCCAGCAGCTTGTCGGCCACGGGGTTCAGTTCCTTCGTGCTCTTCTGCACCCACAGGCCGTACTCGATGCGGTGGAAGCCGCCGAAGGCCGGGTCCTTCTCGGCCTTCTCGTGGTCGTCGGCGCGCGAGTCGATGGACTTGTCGAGGTCGTTGAACAGCTCGGCCACCGGCTCGATGCGCTCGTAGCTCGTGCGCGTCGGCGCGTACAGCTTCTTCGCCTTCTCGATGTCGCCGGCCTTCACCGCGGCGGTGAAGGCACGGGTGTCCGCGGCCAGCTTGCGCACGTTCTCGGCGACGTAGATCTTGTAGTCGGAGATCGGGCCGACCAGCTCGAGCGGCGACACCGCGGCCTGCGCGCCGGCGGCGTAGAGGCCGGCGATGCCTGCGAGGAAGGTGGCGAGGAAGCGACGGCGGAACTGCACGGTCATGGATCTCCTTGGTTCTGAGGGTGGTGAAAAAACTGGGTGGCGCGCGGCGCGCTCAGGCCGCCATCAGGCTGCGGCCGAGCCAGTCGGCCTCGTCGCGCACGCCCGGCAGCGTGAAGAAGAAGCCGCCGCCGATGGGCCGGATGTATTCCTCGAGCGGCTCGCCGTCGAGGCGCGTCTGCACCGCGATGAAGCCGTCCTCGAGGTTGGCCTGGTAGCAGATGAACAAGAGGCCCATCTCGAGCTGGCCCGACTTGGTGACGCCGTTCGAATAGTTGAAGGGCCGCCGCAGCATGAGGTTCTTGTCGGACGCCCTGGTGCGCGGGTTGGCCAGCCGGATGTGCGCGTCGAGCGGCGTGGTCTTGCCCTCGGGGTCCTTCGCGTAGTCGGGCACGTCGTGCTCGGTCCTGCCGCCGTCCATCGGCGCGCCCGTGGGCTTGAGCCGGCCCATGATGGCCTCCTGCTCCTGCAGCGGCGTGCGGTCCCAGCGCTCGACGAAGTTGCGGATGATGCGCACCGCCTGATAGCTGCCGCCCACGGCCCAGGCCGGCTCGTCGCCGCCGGGCGGCACCCAGACGATGCGGTCCATCAACGTGTCGTCGGCCGAGTCGGGATTGGCCGAGCCGTCGCGAAAACCGAGGAAGTTGCGCGCGCTCTCGGCCGGCTTGCCGGGCACGGCCGGAATCGGCGGCACCGTGCCCTCCTGCTTCCAGTGCAGCACCAGCAGGTCGGGCGTGTTCTTGATGATGTCGCGCAGCGCGTGGATGTTGGTGTCGGGCGTGTTGGCGCAGAACTGGATCGACAGATCGCCATGGCACAGCGCGGCATCGAGCGCGTCGTTCGGATGGCGCTGCATCTGGTTCAGCCGCTTGGGCTTCTTCGACGCGAGGCCGAAGCGCTCGTCGAACAGCGAGGTGCCGACCGAGACGGTGACGGTGAGCCCGTCGGGCTGCACCACCGGCCCGAGGATGCCCGAGCCCGCGGGCGGCAGCTTGGGATCGGGATCGGTCTGCGGGCCGCCCTGCGTGAGGAAGGCGATGCGCTCGGTCAGCGTGCGGAACAGGCGCTCGAGGTCGGCGCGGTTCTCGGCCAGCACGTAGAACGAGGCGATCATGCCGGCCGTCGGCCGCGGCGTGACGATGCCGGCCTGGTGCCGGCCGCGGAAAGGCACGCGGTCCTGCGTGTGGGTGCTCTGCGGTGCGTCGGTGACCTGGGCGCCGGCATCGGGCCCGTTGGGCGGGCCCGAGGGCGCGGCGGCATGCGCGGCCGCGGCCAGTCCGGCGAAGGCGGCACCGGCCGCGCCGAGCATGCGGCGGCGATGCGGGGAGGCGGGTGGCCCGTCGGTGGGGAGGGATTCGTTCTTCGTGGTCATGAGAGGTCGGTCGGCGGTAGCCTCATTCCAGGCCGAGCGCGGCATTCACCTTGGCCAGTTCCTCGGCCAGCGCGCGCACGGGTTCGGCCAGGGCCTTGCGCTGCGCCTCGTCGAGCGGCGCGGGCTTGAAGCCCTCGCCTTCGCGGTAGGGCGCGAGCGCGGCGTCGAAGGCGGCGAAGCGTTCGTCCACGCTCTTCTGCAGCGCGGGCGCGGCCTTCACCAGCAGCGGCTGCAGCAGGTCGGCGATCTTCTTCGTGCCTTCGTAGCTGCCCTGCAGGTTCGCGAGTTCGGCATGGCCGTAGTGGTCCTCGCCGCCCGCGGGCAGGTTGTCGGCCACGCGGCGCAGCAGCTTCGAGGCCGAGCTCGCGAGCCGCTCGGGCGGCATGTTCAGGCCGCGCAGCCGCTCCTTGAGCACGCCGATGTCGGCGATCAGCTGCGCCACCACGGGGGCCAGGGGCTTCAGGTCGTTCTGGCCATACAGCGCGTACTCGATGCGGTGGAAGCCCGTGAAGCCGGCATCGGCCTCGCGCTTCTCGAAGTAGTCGGCGCGCGCGTTGATGCGCGTGTCGAGGTCGGCGAACAGCTCGGCCATCGGCTCGATGCGCTTGTAGGCCTGGTGGGCGGGCGCATAGAGTGCCCTCGCCTGCTGCAGGTCGCCGGCCTGGACCGCGTCGGCCAGCGCGCGCACCGCGTCCTCGAGCATGCCGGCCTCCAGGCGCAGGAAGGTCTGGTACTCGGCCAGCGCGCCCACGTAGTTGACGAGCGAGGGCCGCGCCGCCTCGGCCTCGGAGGCGGCCGAGGGCGTCACGCGCAGCTTGCCGCGCGGGTTGCTCAGCAGGCCGCAGGTGATGGCGAAATCGCCGGGCTGCAGCTTCACCGTCATGGTCTGCGAGAAGCCCGGCGCGATGTTCTCGCGCTCCTCCACCACCATCACGCCGTCGAGGATCTCCCACTCGAGCGCGCGGTTCGACTGGTTGACGATGGTGAAGGTGGTGCGCCCGGCCGGCACCGTGATCTCGTTGGGCTCGCAGACATTGCCGCGGATCGTGACGGTGACCGCGTTGTCGGCGGCCTTCGGCGGCGCCTGGCGCGCGTGGTTGGAGGCATACCAGAAGGCCGCGAGGCCGGCGAGCGCCAGCAGGGCCGACGCGGCGACCGCCGCGCGCATCAGGTGGGAGGAAGGTGCCTTGGGTTCGGGGGAGGAAGAGGACATCGAGGGGGTTTCAGCGGGCCGCAGCCGCGCGCGGCGCCGGCACGGCCGGACGCAGGAAGAAGAACAGGGCGACGGCCAGGAAGGCCAGGTAGACGACGACCTCGCCCACCACGGGCGCGGCCTGGTAGCCGAGCAGGCCCGACAGCACGGCGCCCAGCGGGCTGTCCATCGGCAGGGTCTCGCTCATGTCGAAGACCACCGTCTGCAGGTGGTTCCAGACGCCGCCCTCGTGCAGCTTGCGCAGCACGCCGGCCAGCAGGCCCGCGGCCACCAGCAGGATGAACAGGCCGGTGAAGCGGAAGAAGCGCCGCAGGTCGAGCCGTACGCCACCCGAATAGAGGCCGTAGCCGACCACCACCGACACAGCGATGCCGGCAAGCGCGCCCACGGGCGCCTCCCAGCCGCTGCTCTGCTGGAAGATCGCGAGCAGGAAGAACACCGACTCCAGGCCCTCGCGCGCGACCGCGAGGAACACCATGCCGATCAGCGCCCAGCCTTGGCCGTCCGAGCCCTTGGCGAGCGCCTGGTCGATCGAGGCCTGCAGCTCGCCCTTGATCGAGCGCGCGGCCTTGCGCATCCAGAACACCATCGAGGTCAGCATCACCACCGCGATCAGCCCGACCACGCCCTCGAACAGCTCCTGCTGCTTCTGCGGGAATTCGGCCGCGAGCAGTTGCAGCCCGGCGCCCGCGAACAGCGACAGCGCGGTGGCCAGCAGCACGCCGACCCACACCGCGGGCATCAGCGCGCCGCGCCCGCTCTGCTTGAGGTAACTGGCGACGATGCCGACGATCAGCGCGGCTTCGATGCCTTCGCGCAGCATGATGAGAAAGGGGATGAGCATCGGCTTCGGAAATCAGGGCGAGAGGAGCCCTCCGGAACCGGCGCGATCAGCGGCGCTGCATGTCGGCTCCCCGGAGGAGCGGACGAGGATAACCCATCAAACAAGAACCATTCTCATCTGATGGGCTTTTCTTACCGAATGGTAATGAAAGCCCTGTGACAGGCAGGGTCAGACCGCCAGTTCGACGATGCGCGCGTCGACCGCGCCGCCCTCGATGCGCAACTCGGCAACGGCGATCGGCAGGCTGAAGCGCCGCGGCCCCGCGCTGCCCGGGTTCACGTAGAGCACGCCGCCGCGTTCCTCGATCCTGGGCTTGTGCGAATGGCCCGAGACCACCACGCGCACGCCGGCCGCGGCCGGGTCGATGTCGAGCTGCGCGAGATCGTGAATGGCATAGAGATGCACGCCGCCGAAGGCCACGCGCTCGGTCTCGGCAATGCCCTCGGCCCAGGCCTCGCGGTCGTTGTTGCCGCGCACCACGGTCAGCGGCGCGATCGCGCGCAGGGCCTCGAGGATGGCGGGACTGCCGATGTCGCCGCCGTGCACGATGAAGTCGCAGCCCTGCAGGGCCGCCACGGCCTGCGGGCGCAGCAGGCCGTGGGTGTCGGAGATCAGTCCGACGCGCGTCACCGAAATCAGGCGGCCAGCAGCTGCCGCAGCACGAACGGCAGGATGCCGCCGTGCTTGTAGTAGTCGACCTCGATCGGCGTGTCGATGCGCAGGCGCACCGTCACCTCCTGGTGCGTGCCGTCGGGGCGGTGCACGACCAGCTTCACGTCCATCTGCGGCTTGAGCTCGCCGCCGATCACCACGTCGATCTGCTCGTCGCCCGTGAGGCCCAGGGTCTGCCAGGAATCGGCGCCGCGGAACTGCAGCGGCAGCACGCCCATGCCGACCAGGTTGGCGCGGTGGATGCGCTCGAAGCTGCGTGCCACCACGGCCTTGATGCCCAGCAGCTGCGTGCCCTTGGCGGCCCAGTCGCGCGACGAGCCGGTGCCGTACTCCTCGCCGCCGAACACCACCGTGGGCGTGCCCTGGGCGATGTACTTCATGGCCGCGTCGTAGATGAACATCTTCTCGTTGCCGGGCTGGAACAGCGTGACGCCGCCCTCCTCCTGCGTGCCGTTGGCGTCCGGCGGAATCATCAGGTTCTTGATGCGCACGTTGGCGAAGGTGCCGCGCATCATCACGTCGTGGTTGCCGCGGCGCGAGCCGTAGCTGTTGAAGTCGGCCTTGGGCACGCCGTGCGCCTTGAGCCAGATGCCCGCGGGCGAGCTTTCCTTGATCGAGCCGGCCGGCGAGATGTGGTCGGTGGTGATCGAGTCGCCGAACAGCGCCATGATGCGCGCGCCCTTGAAGCCCGCGTCCGAGGCATGCGGCTTCATCTTGAAGCCCTCGAAGAACGGCGGCTCGGCGATGTAGGTCGAGGTGGGCCAGTCGTAGACCTGGCCCGTGGTGCCCTTGATGCTGCTCCAGAACTTGCCCGGGTCGGTCTTGACCTTGTCGTAGTTGGCGCGGAACGACTTGGCGTTCATCGCGAAGCGCAGGTTCTGGTCGATCTCCTTCGGCGTGGGCCAGATGTCGCCGAGGTAGACGTCCTTGCCGCCCTTGCCCTTGCCCACCGGCTGGGTCATCAGGTCGACCATCACGTTGCCCGCGATCGCGAAGGCCACCACCAGCGGCGGCGAGGCCAGGAAGTTGGCCTTGAGGTTCGGATGGATGCGCGCCTCGAAGTTGCGGTTGCCCGACAGCACGGCCGCGCCGATCAGGTCGTTCCTGGTGATGATCTCGTTGATCTCGGGCGTGAGGTCGCCCGCGTTGCCGATGCAGGTGGTGCAGCCGTAGCCCGCGAGGTAGAAGCCCAGCTTCTCGAGGTAGGGCAGCAGGCCGGCCTTCTCGAGGTACTCGGTCACGATGCGCGAGCCGGGCGCCAGCGAGGTCTTGACGTGCGGCTTGACCGAGAGGCCGGCTTCCACCGCCTTCTTGGCCAGCAGGCCCGCGGCCAGCATCACGCTCGGATTCGAGGTGTTGGTGCACGAGGTGATGGCGGCGATCAGCACGTCGCCGTTGCCGATGGTCACCTCGCCCTTGGACTTGGACGGCGCCGCCGGCGCGGTGGCGCTCACGTGCGCGGCCGCCTTGGTCGTGCGGTTGGCCACCATCTCGACCAGGTCGCGCGGCGCGCCCGGCGCGGGCGCGGCGGTCTCCTCGTCGTTGCCGGCGCCGGCCGGTGCGAGCGGGTAGCGCAGCTTGAGCTTGTCGGCCGGCTGGTTGAAGCCGTTGGCGTCGTTGGGCTTGCTGTAGAGCTCGGAGAACTTGGTCGACAGGTGGCCCAGGTCGATGCGGTCCTGCGGCCGCTTCGGGCCGGCCAGGCTCGGCGAGACGGTGCCGAGGTCGAGGCGCACGACCTTGGTGTAGTCGATGTCGCCGGGGTTGGGCATGCCGAACAGGCCCTGCGCCTTGTAGTAGGCCTCGAAGCGCTCGACCTCCTCCTTGGTGCGGCCCGTGCCCTCGAAGTAGGCGACGGTCATCTCGTCGACCGGGAAGAAGCCCATGGTGGCGCCGTACTCGGGCGCCATGTTGCCGATGGTGGCGCGGTCGGGCACGGCGATCGAGGCGGCGCCCGGACCGAAGAACTCGACGAACTTGCCCACCACCTTCTCGGCGCGCAGGATCGCGGTGACGAACAGCACCAGGTCGGTGGCGGTCACGCCCTCGCGCAGCTTGCCGGTGAGCTCGAAGCCCACCACGTCGGGCGTGAGCATGTAGACCGGCTGGCCCAGCATCGCGGCCTCGGCCTCGATGCCGCCCACGCCCCAGCCGACCACGCCCACGCCGTTGATCATGGTGGTGTGGCTGTCGGTGCCGACCAGCGAGTCGGGGTAGTAGACCGGGACGTCGCCCTTGTCGTTCGGGTTCGAATAGACGCCGCGCGCGAAGTACTCGAGGTTGACCTGGTGCACGATGCCGAAGCCCGGCGGCACGACGCGGAAGGTGTCGAAGGCCTGCATGCCCCACTTCATGAACTGGTAGCGCTCGTTGTTGCGCTGGAACTCGAGCTTCATGTTGAGGTCGAGCGCCTTGGGCGTGCCGTAGTAGTCGACCATCACCGAGTGGTCGACCACCAGGTCGACCGGCACCAGCGGCTCGATGGTCTTGGGCGACTTGCCGAGCTTGGCGGCCACGCTGCGCATGGCGGCCAGGTCGGCCAGCAGCGGCACGCCGGTGAAGTCCTGCAGCACCACGCGGGTCACGACGAAGGGGATCTCGTCGGTGCGCTCGGCGTTCGGCGCCCAGTGGGCCAGTTCCTCGACGTGCTTGGCCGACACCTTCTGGCCGTCGCAATTGCGCAGCACCGACTCGAGCACGATGCGGATCGACACCGGCAGCCGATCGACGCTCGGGTGCTGCTTGGCCAGCTCCTTGAGGGACCAGTACTTGCCGGCCTTGCCCGATGCGGTCTTGAAGGTCTTGAGGGTGGACGCAAAGGCGTGAGCCGGTGCTTTGGCCATGTGTGGGACTCCTTGGGGAATGTGTTCGTGAAGCGCCTCAAAGGTTAGCAGGGATGAATGTCAATTGCTGTAGTCAGGCATCGCATCGGCGGGGGCAAAAGGCCATGGCGGCCATTGACAAAAAGGCCTCCCGCGTGGCCACGAAAAAGGCGCCCTCACGGGGCGCCTCGGCAGTCTGCTGGTAGGAGACGTTCAGGCCAGCGCCATCCGCGCCATCGGCCGGCTCGCGCGCAGCCCGCTCCATTGCAGCTCGGCCAGCACCAGCACGCACACCGCCTGCGCCAGCACCCAGGCCACGCCCAGCGCGGTCACCGGGAACAGGCCACCGGCCAGCAAGGCGGCGCAGGCCACGGCCCAGCCCAGGTTGCCGACCATGACCACGCCGATCAGCGTGCGCGGCGGGGTGGCGCGGCTGGCCATGAAGGCGGCCGCGGCGGCATAGGCCAGCAGGAACACGCCGGTGCCCAGCAGCAGCGCCGCCGGCAGACCGGTGAGACGGGCCAGGGTGTCGGTGAAAGCGACCTGCAGCGCGCCGGTGCCGGCGCAGGAGGCGGCGTCGGCCCACATCACGCGGGGCAGGAAACGCGGCGAGGCGAAGAGCGTGAAACGTGCGGTCATGAGGTTTCTCCTTCGGTTCGGGTGGTACGCCGCAGAACAGTCCTGCTGCGTTGGGGTCGATGATTCCGGGACCGGCGCACAGCGTCCATGACCTGCCAGGTCATGGCGAGGCGCGGGCCGCGCGCCAGAATGCGGCCCCATGAACACCCCCCGCCCCCACCCCACGAAGCCCGGCCAGCCGGGCGCGCGCGATCCCTTCGGCGTGCACCTGCGGCACTGGCGCACGCACCGCCGCCTGAGCCAGCTCGACCTGGCGCAGGAGGCCGAGGTCTCGACCCGGCACCTGAGCTACGTGGAAACCGGCCGCGCCGCGCCCAGCCGCGAGATGGTGCTGCGGCTGGCCGAGCGGCTGGACGTGCCGCTGCGCGAACGCAACGCGCTGCTGGTGGCCGCGGGCTTCGCGCCCATGTACCGCCAGCGCTCGCTCGACGACCCGGCCATGGCCTCGGCGCGCCGCGCGGTCGACCTGGTGCTCAAGGGCCACGAGCCCTTTCCGGCGCTGGCGGTGGACCGCCACTGGAACCTGGTGGCCTACAACGCGCTGGTGCCGCTGTTGATGGAAGGCGCGTCGGCCGAGCTGGTGACGCCGCCGGTCAATGTGCTGCGCCTGAGCCTGCGGCCCGACGGGCTGGCCTCGCGCATCGCCAACCTCGCGCAATGGCGCGCCCACCTGCTCGAACGGCTGCAGCAGCAGATCGCGGCCACCGGCGACCGCGTGCTGGTCGAGCTGCACGACGAGCTCGCGGCCTACCCCGTGCCCCACGTCGGCCACGACACCCCGCCCGCGGGCGGCGAGCTGTCGGGCGTGGTGGTGCCGTTCCAGCTCGTGACGCCGAACGGCGTGCTGAGCTTCATCAGCACCACCACCATCTTCGGCACGCCGGTCGACATCACGTTGCAGGAACTCGCGGTGGAGTCGTTCTTTCCGGCCGATGCGCAGACGGCGGCGGCGCTGCCGGCCCTGGTTGCGCAGGCGAAGGCGCTGGCTGGCGCGGCGGGCTGAGCGCGCCCTCCCCCGCCTCGTCCTCGTCGCGCGCCTTCGGCCCGGGCACGTCGTCGACCTGGATCACCCTGTCGGCCGCGCGCAGATAGGCCAGCGCGAGCGCCGGATCGGCCGCCGTGCGGGCCGCGGCCTCGAGCGAGTTCGTGCGCCGCAACACCTTGTTGAGGGCCGCGGTTTCCTCGCCGAGCCGGTCGCCGAGTTCCAGCGCGCTCATCAGGTCACGCAGGCCGCCGGCCGCGGGTTCGCTGAGATCGGGCACCAGCCGGGCGACCACGTCGGGCCGGGTGCGCAGCGTCTCGGCCAGCGCCAGCAGCTGCACGTCGCGCAGCGGCGCCAGGTGCGCGGTGCGCCGCAGCACCAGCGCGCCGATGAAGCGCCGGCCCGGCGTGGGCAGGTTGGCATAGAGGTCGTGCAGGATCGCCGCCGCCTGGTCGAGCTGCACGCGGATCGCGGCCTGCGCGAAGGGCAGCATCTCGGGCGCCGCCTCCACGCCGTAGCGCCACACGCAGGCGCTCGCCAGGTACAGGTGGGCCAGCACGTCGCCGAGCCGCGCCGACAGCAGTTCCATGCGCTTGAGCTTGCCGCCGAGCATGCCCATGGCGAGGTCGGCGGTGAGCGCGTACTTGGCGCTCATGCGCGCGATCAGCCGGGCCTCGGGCGCCAAGGCCTCGGGCGGGCGGCCCAGCACCGGCGCGCCGAACAGGCTGTGCCAGAGGTTGCGCGCCACGTGCCCGCCATGCGCCATCAGCGCCCTGCCGAGCGCGGTCTCGTCGTTCGCCTGCACCGCGGCCATCTCGTCGAGCACGTGCGGATGGCAGCGCACCGCACCCTGGCCGAACACGATCAGCGCGCGCGTGAGGATGTTGGCGCCTTCCACCGTGATCGCGATCGGCGCCTGCCGGTAGGCCACGCCCAGCAGGTTCGAGGGGCCTGAAATGATGCCCTTGCCGCCGAGGATGTCCATGCCATGGTTGACCGCGCGCCGGCCGGCCTCGGTCAGCTGCACCTTGAGGATCGCGCTCGCCACGCTGGGCCGCTCGCCGGCATCGAGCGCGCAGGCGGTGAAGCGGCGCGCGGCATCGCTCGCATAGAGCTCGGCCGACATCTGGGCCACCAGCCCCGCCACCGCGTGGAACTTGCCCACGGGCAGGCCGAACTGCTCGCGGATGCGGCCATAGCCGTTGCTCACGAACAGCGCGGTCTGCTGCATCGCCGAGCCGAGCGCGGGCAGCGAGATGGCGCGGCCCGCGGCCAGGCACTCCATCAGCATGCGCCAGCCCTGGCCGACCTGCGGCTCCCCGCCGATCACCCAGTCCATCGGCACGAAGACCTGGCGGCCGTGGATGGGGCCGTTCATGAAGGCGCTGTCCATCGGGCGATGGCGCCGGCCGATCTCCATGCCCGCGTGCGGCACCGGGATCAGCGCGCAGGTGATGCCGAGATCGCGCTGGCCCTCGGGCCGGCTCTCGTCGACCGCATGGAAGGCCAGGCCGACCACGGTGGCCACGGGCGCCAGCGTGATGTAGCGCTTGTCGAAATCGACCAGGAAGCCGCGCGTGCGCCGGCCCTCGAACTCGCGCTCCACCAGCACGCCGCGGTCGGGGATCGAGGCGGCATCGGAGCCCGCATAGGGCGAGGTCAGGCCGAAGCACGGCAACTCGCGGCCATCGGCCAGGCGCGGCAGGTAGTGCTGTTTCTGGCCGTCGGTGCCGTAGCGCAGCAGCAGCTCGGCCGGACCGAGCGAGTTGGGCACCATCACCGTGACCGCCGTCGCGACGTTGACGGTGGCGATGCGCGCCACCACCGTGGCATGCGCATGGTGGCCGAAGCCGAGGCCGCCGAATTCCTCGGGAATGATCATCCCGAAGAAGCGCTGATCGCGCAGGTAGCGCCACACCTCGGGCGGCAGGTCCTTCGCTTCGTCGATCGCATGGTCGTCGAGCATCGCGCACAGCGTGCGCACCTCGCGGTCGATGAAGGCCTGTTCGCGCTCGGTCAGGCGGTTGGGCCCGAAGGCGGCGAGCGCGTCGAAATCGGGGCGGCCGGCGAACAGCTGGCCTTCGAAGCCGACGGTGCCCGCTTCGAGCGCGGCGCGTTCGGTGTCGCCCAGCGGCGGCAGCGCCTTCGAGAAAGGCTTCATGGCCCAGCGGCCGATCAACGAGGCCAGCGGCATGCGTGTCTCCTTCGCCGCGAGGCAGGCGCGCGGCGCTCGACCATGGTGCGACCGGGGCGGCCCGAGGCCGGCCGGCCGAGGGCGACCGCGCGTGTCGGAGACGGGCTCGCATTCCAGGCGCTCCGCAACGCTTGACCCTCCACCCGGTGGAGACGCTACAACCCGCCCATGAACGTCAAACGACTGCTTTCCATCGGCGAGATCGCCAAGCTCAGCGGCGTGTCGGTGCGGCGCATCCGGTTCTATTCGGACGCGGGCCTGCTGCCGCCCGCGGCGCGCAGCGAGGCCAACTACCGCGGCTACACCCACGACGACGTGGCGCGGCTGGACCTGATCCGTTCGCTGCGCGACGCCGGCATCGGGCTCGAGACCATCGGGCGAACGCTGTCGGATCGGCTGTCGCTCACCGACGTTCTGACGATCCGCCTCCAGGCCCTGGAAGCGGAAATCGCTTCCCGCCGCCGCATCGCCGCCGTGCTGCGCGCGACGCTGGCCGACGAGAAGCAGCCCACCGAAACCTCGCTACGGAGACTCTGGACCGTGACCACCCTTTCGAACACCCGCCTTCGCCAGACCATCGAGAACTTCTACGACCAGGTGGCCGCCGGCGCCCGCATGGGCGACGACTGGAAGCGCCAGATGGTCGATGCCGCCACGCCCGAGCTGCCGGCCGAACCCACGCCCGCGCAGATCGACGCCTGGACCGAACTGGCCGCCATGCTCGGCGACCAGGCCTTCATCGCGAGCATGCGCGCCGAGGCGGCCGGCATGTGGAATGGCGAATTCGATCCCGCCGCCTATGCGCAAGCGGCCAACGCCACGCTGGCCCGCGTGCGCGCCGCGATCGCCGCGCGCACCGAGCCCGCGTCGGAAGCCGGCCGGGCCATCGCGCAGGACTGGCTCGCGGCCTCGGCGAAGGCCATGCGCCGCGCGCCCGACGCTGACTTTCTCGCCTGGCAGCTGGGGCAATACCGCAAGCACCACGCACGCTCGGCGCGCTACCAGGAACTGATGGCCGTGCTGCGCGGCGAGGATGCCGGCGCGGCCGCCGCGCAGGGCACCGAGTGGCGCTGGATCCACGAGGCGATGACGCCGCTGCTCGGCGCCGCGGCCTGAGCGACAAGCGCGCGGCTCAGCGCCGCTTCGGTGCCTGCTGCGCGGCCGGTGCCGCCGGTGCGGGCGCCGCTTGCGGCGCGGCCGCCGCGGCCGCCGGATCGCGCCAGCCGTATTCGACATAGCGCCGGATCACCAGGCAGCCCGGCGGCGAATCGATCAGCGACACCGACGAGGTCGGCTCCTTGTCGTCGGTGTAGACCGTGTAGACCGGCAGCAGCTTGGTCGCGCGGTAGTTCGGCAGCTCCTGCTGGGCGATGCTCGCGCAGGTGAACGGCGCCACCGAGATGCGCTCGGCCGCCACGGTGCAGCTGCCGCCGTCGTCGGGGATCGCGGTGATCGAGCCCGCCACGCCGGCATTCGGGAACTCGATGCCTATCAGCGAGAACACCGGGCCGCTGTCGGGGCGCTTGCGGTCCCAGTCGAGCAGCACGTCGTGGCTGCGGCTGCCCTGCACGGTCAGCGACGACAGCCGCGTGATCGCCGGCAGGCAACGCTTGACGCCCACGCTGGCGGCCGCGCGCGTGAGGGTGTCCTGCGGCGGCGCGGGCGGCGCCTGGGGCACGAGCACGCCCTGCGCGAGGGCGGTGGCCGTCAGGGTGCAGGCCGCGGCGCACAGCAGCAGGCGGCGGATCGGAATCGAGGTCGGGGTCATGGCCATACGTTCTTCGGGAATTCGCGCTCAGGCGTAGAGCGCCTCGATCGCGGCGGTGTAGATGCGCACGTTCTCCTCGCCTTCGGGGTCCAGCCGCTCGAGCAGCGCCCGCGCGCGCTCGCGGTAGTTGGGCAGGTCGGCGTCGTGCTCGGCGAAGGCGCGCCGCAGCGCCCGACCGCCGTCCTCGCAGTCGAAGCCCTGGTAGCGGTAGCCGCAGTCGCCGATCAGGTGCGAGTTGTGCACCAGCGGATAGCCGCCGTACAGCGCCTCGTAGTAGAGGTAGTTCTGGCCGTTCTCCCAATGGTGCGCGAACACGCAGTCGACATTGGGCGGCACCACCTGGTAGACCGGGAAGCGCCCCTCGAACGAGGCCAGCCCGTGCTGCACCAGGTCCAGGCTCTGGGCGAAGCCGACGAACAGCGGCTTCTCGCGCAGGTGGAAGCTGTTGTAGACCCACAGGCGCTCGATCAGGTCGGGCTGCGCGCGGTGCGCCGCCTCGCAGCCCAGCATCGGGATGAAGCTGGTCTTCACCATGCAGATGTTGGGCTCGAAGATCGCCACGCGCCAGTGCCGGCGCCCGGGCTCGTAGGCGAAGGGCTTGCCGCCACCGCTGCGCGCCATGGCGCGCTCGAGCACCATCGGGCTCCACAGGTGCGGCATCAGGCGCACCGGCGTGCGGAACGCGGCCTCGAAATAGGGTTTGCAGGTGGCCTCGTACTCGGGCAGCGTCCAGACCTCGTTGTAGGGCGCGAGCGTCAGCAGCAGGCCGTGCGGCTTGTCGAAGATCATGCGCTCGATGTCGATCACGTAGTCGTTGCCCACGCGCATCGACACGATCTTGCCGCCGCGCTCGCGGAAGGCCACGGCCCAGTCGCGCCCGAGCTGGGCGCTCATCTCGATCATCACGTCGAGTTCCTGCGCGGCGGTCGCCATGTCGATGATCGGCACCGGCGAATCGGCCAGGAAGCCGGCCGCATCGGCCGGCGCGCCGTCGCCGCCGCCGGCCACGAGCACCGTGCTGGCCACGCGCGGCGAGCGCAGCAGCAGCATCACGAGGAACAGGCAGTTCTGGTAGACGCCGTTCTCCCACAGGCTCTGCTCGCCCTTGCGAATGAAGATCGAGACGCCGACGCGCAGCTTGCCGGGCATGGCGTTCATCGCGCGGCACCTCCGGCGCGGAAGTTCGCATCGCCGCCCACCAGCTGCAGCAGCCGCTGCGCATAGCCCTCGACGTTGGCGCTCGCCAGCGGATCGAGCGCGTCGAACACGCGCTGCGAGCGGGCCCTGTAGTCGTCGAGTTGCGCGTCGTGATGGCGCGCCGCGTTCAGCAGTTGCTCGACGCCGGCGCCGACCTCGAAGCCCGGGTAGTAGTAGCCCGCGTCGCGCAGCCAGGGCGAGTTGTGCACCAGCGGGTAGTTGCCGTAGAGCGCGTCGAGATAGCTGTAGTTCTGGTCGTTCTGCCACTGGTGCGACACCACCGCGTCGGCGTACTGCACCATGAAGCCCGCGAAGTCGTGCCGGCCATGGAAGATCGCCTTGTGCTCGCGCACGATGTCGAGCGAGTTCGCCAGGTAGAGCATGGTCGGGTGGTCCTTCATGTGCAGCGTGTTGAGCGCATGCATCCAGTTCACCGCCTTCGGGTCGGCGCGGTAGGCGCCGTCGCAGATCAGCATCGGCAGGGTTCCGGCCTTCACCACCGAGATGTTGGGCTCGAAGATCGCCACCCGGAAGCCCGGCTGCTCGGCCGTGCGCGGCACGTAGCCGAAGCGGAAGCCCGCCGCCTCGACCTCGGCCACGCGCTGCGCGAGGAACTCGGGGGACCAGAGATAGGGCACCACGTGCACCGGGCAGCGGTTGTACACGCGCATCATCGGCGCGAAGGTCTGGTCCTTGGGCAGCAGCCAGACCTCGTCGCAGCGGTCGGGCCGGCTGAAGTGGCCCTTGTCGGAGAAGAGGATCGGCTCGGCCAGCGACACGAAGGGCTGGCCCACGCAATGGAACACCACGCGCCCGCCGCGGGCCCGGAAATACGACAGCCACGAGACCTCGAGCGCACCCGCCATCTCGAACACCACGTCGAGCGCATCGGTGAGCTCGCGCGCCCGGCCGATGGCGAGCCCGCGCGCCGCGAGGTCGACCTGCGGCGGCATCGCCGACTGGTCGCCCGCGTCGATCAGCGTGACCGACTCCACGAACGGGATCTGCTGCAGCAGCCGGGCCAGGAACAGCACGTTCTGCCCCATGCCGTTCTCCCAGATGTTCTGGCCGGCGTGGGTGAGGACTGAAATACCGATGCGCATGGGCAGCGAGTGTCCCTCAAAAAAGGAAGGCCCCCGCGCCTGGGGCGCGGGAGCCTTCGAGGGGGCTTTTCTCTCCCTGTGACTTACTTCCACTTCCAGCCGATGCCGGCGTTGATGCCCCACTCCTTGCCCGTGGTCGAGAGACCCGCGCCCCAGGACATCTTGCCGTCGTCCGACAGGGCCTTGAAGGTCAGCGCCACAGCGCTGTAGCCCTTGTAGCTGCCGAAGCCCACGCCCACGGTCTTCTCGCCGGGGTAGAGCGTCGGCAGGTAGGTGCCCGACATCGCGAACGCCATCGCCGTGCCCGAGTAGGCGACGCGCGCCACGTCGCCGATCTGGTTGCGCACGTCGGTCAGCTGCTGCACGTTGACCGCGTCGCCCGGCAGGATGCCCGGTGCCACGTTGCTGATGCGCGTGCCGCCCGCCGCCTGGCCGGCGCCCAGCGTGATCTGGTTGTAATTGACCGACCCGTCGGGGTTGGTCTCGTATTGCACGCTGCTGGCCTTCGAAGCCGCCGAGGCCGCCTTGAGCTGCGCCACGTTGGTGGCGTCGCTGTCGGCCGAGCCCGCGGCCACGCCGGTGATCTGGCGGAACTGGCCGTTGGCCGCATCGCCGACCGACACCGCGCCCTGCGTGCTGGTGGTGGCCTTGATCGCCGCCTCCTGCGCCGCGGTGGCGCTGCCTGGCACGTAGCCGGCCACGCCCGCGCCCCTGGAAGCCACCGAGCCCGAGCCCAGGGCCACGCCGCCGGTCTGCTGGACCACCGCGTTGAAGCCGACGGCCGTGCCGTTCGAGACGTTCGACGCCGCGCTCCTCGAGGTGCCGCCCGCATCCGCGCCGTCGCCGATCGCGACGCCCTTGCCGCCCGCGCTGGCACCCGCACCGATCGCCTGCGAGCCGGTGGCCAGTGCCCCGGTACCGATCGCGATCGCGTTGGTGCCCGTGGCCTGCGCCCCGAAGCCCACCGCCACCGCGCCGTCGGCCGTCGCCTTCGCGCCGTTGCCCGCGGCGAAGGAGTTCGCGCCGCTGGCCACCGATTGCGGTCCGATCGCCACCGACTCCTTGCCGATGGCCTGCGAGTCGCCTGCCGTCGAATTGGCGTGGAAGTACTTCGTGCCGTTGTTGTAGATGTTGGTGACGGTGCTGTTGGTGGTGCTCAGCCCCGTCGACAGGCTGCCGATGCCGCTGACCGACCCGCTGATGCTCGTCGACAGGCTGCTGAGGTTGCTGTTCGTCGTGCTCAGGCCGCTCGACAGGCTGCCGAGACCGCTGGTGACGGTGCTCAGGCCGGTCGAGGTCGAGGTCGACAGGCTGGAGACGTTGCTGTTCGTCGTGCTCAGGCCCGACGACAGGCTGCCGATGTTGCTGGTCGCGGTGCTCAGGCCGGTCGACAGGCTGCTGATGCTGCTCGTGGCCGTGCTCAGACCGGTCGAGGTGGATGTCGACAGGCTGTTGATGCTGCTGGTCGCCGTGCTCAGTCCGCTCGAGGTGGACGTCGACAGGCTGTTGATGCTGCTCGTCGCCGTGCTCAGGCCGCTCGAGGTGGACGTCGACAGGCTGTTGATGCTGCTCGTTGCCGTGCTCAGGCCGCTCGACGTGGACGTCGACAGGCTGCCGATGCTGCTCGTCGCCGTGCTCAAGCCGCTCGACGTGGACGTCGACAGGCTGCTCACGGTGCTGTTCGTCGTGCTCAGGCCGATCGACAGGCTGCCGATGCCGCTGCTCACGGTGCTCAGGCCCACCGACAGGCTGCCGATGGAGCTGGTCGCCGTGCTCAGGCCGGTCGAGGTCGAGGTCGAGAGGCTGTCGATGTTGCTCGTGGCGGTGCTGAGACCCGTGGAGGTCGAGGTCGACAGGCTGTCGATGCTGCTCGTGGCGGTGCTCAGGCCGGTCGACGTGGAGGTCGACAAGCTGCCGATCGAACTCGTTGCGGTGCTGAGGCCAGTCGACGTCGACGTCGAGAGGCTGCTGACGCCGCTGGTGGCGGTACTCAGGCCGGTGGACAGGCTGTCGATGCTGCTCGTGGCGGTGCTCAGGCCGGTCGACGTGGACGTCGACAGGCTGCCGATGGAGCTCGTTGCGGTGCTGAGGCCAGTCGACGTCGAAGTGGACAGGCTGCCGATCGAGCTCGTCGCGGTGCTCAGGCCGGTCGACAGGCTGCCGATGCTGCTGGTCGCCGTGCTCAGGCCCGTGGAGGTCGAGGTCGACAAGCTACCGATGGAGCTCGTTGCCGTGCTCAAACCGGTCGACGTGGAAGTCGACAGGCTGCCGATGGAACTCGTCGCCGTGCTCAGACCCGTGGACGTCGAAGTCGACAGGCTACCGATCGCGCTGGTGGCAGTGCTCAGACCGGTCGAGGTCGAGGTCGAGAGGCTGTCGATGGAGCTCGTCGCCGTGCTCAGGCCGGTTGACAGGCTGCCGATGCTGCTGGTCGCCGTGCTCAGGCCCGTGGAGGTCGAGGTCGACAAGCTGCCGATGGAGCTCGTTGCCGTGCTCAAACCGGTGGACGTCGAGGTCGAGAGGCTGCCGATGCCGCTCGTGGCGGTGCTCAGGCCCGTCGAGGTGGACGTGGACAAGCTACCGATCGAACTCGTCGCCGTGCTGAGGCCGGTAGACGTCGAGGTCGAGAGGCTGCCGATGCTACTCGTGGCAGTGCTCAGACCCGTCGAGGTTGACGTGGACAAGCTACCGATCGAACTCGTCGCCGTGCTGAGGCCGGTAGACGTCGAGGTCGAGAGGCTGCCGATGCTACTCGTGGCAGTGCTCAGACCCGTCGACGTCGACGTGGACAAGCTACCGATCGAACTCGTCGCCGTGCTGAGGCCGGTAGACGTCGAGGTCGAGAGGCTGCCGATGGAACTCGTCGCAGTGCTCAGACCCGTCGACGTCGACGTGGACAAGCTACCGATCGAACTCGTCGCTGTGCTGAGGCCGGTAGACGTCGAGGTCGAGAGGCTGCCGATGCTGCTCGTGGCTGTGCTCAGACCCGTGGAGGCCGACGTCGACAAGCTGCCGATGGAACTCGTTGCCGTACTCAAGCCGGTGGACGTCGAGGTCGAAAGGCTGCCGATGCTGCTCGTGGCTGTGCTCAGACCCGTCGAGGTCGAGGTAGACAAGCTACCGATCGAGCTGGTCGCCGTGCTCAAGCCAGTCGACGTGGAGGTCGAAAGGCTGCCAATGCTGCTCGTGGCAGTGCTCAGACCCGTGGAGGTCGAAGTCGACAAACTGCCGATGGAGCTCGTGGCCGTACTCAAGCCGGTGGACGTCGAGGTCGAGAGGCTACCGATGGAACTCGTCGCAGTGCTCAAGCCCGTGGAGGTCGAGGTCGACAGGCTGCCGATGCTGCTGGTCGCTGTGCTCAGGCCCGTCGAAGTGGACGTCGACAGGCTACCGATCGAGCTCGTCGCCGTGCTCAAACCGGTCGACGTGGACGTCGACAGGCTGCCGATAGAGCTGGTGGCCGTGCTCAGCCCCGTCGAGGTCGACGTGGACAAACTGCCAATGGAGCTCGTCGCGGTGCTCAGGCCGGTCGACGTGGAGGTCGACAGGCTATCGATGCTGCTCGTGGCGGTGCTCAGGCCTGTCGAGGTCGAGGTGGACAAGCTACCGATCGAACTCGTTGCCGTGCTCAAGCCAGTCGACGTGGAAGTCGAGAGACTGTCGATGCCGCTCGTGGCCGTGCTCAGGCCCGTCGAAGTCGACGTGGACAGGCTGTCGATGGAGCTCGTTGCCGTGCTGAGGCCAGTGGACGTCGAGGTCGACAGGCTGCCAATGCTGCTCGTGGCCGTGCTCAGACCGGTCGAGGTCGATGTGGACAAGCTACCGATCGAACTCGTTGCGGTGCTCAGACCCGTCGAGGTGGACGTGGACAGGCTGCCGATCGAGCTCGTTGCCGTGCTCAGGCCAGTAGACGTCGAAGTCGACAGGCTATCGATGCTGCTGGTTGCGGTGCTCAGCCCCGTCGAGGTCGACGTGGACAGGCTGCCAATGGAACTCGTTGCCGTGCTCAGGCCAGTAGACGTCGAAGTCGACAGGCTATCGATGCTGCTGGTTGCGGTGCTCAGCCCCGTGGAAGTCGAGGTGGACAGGCTACCAATGCTGCTGGTGGCAGTGCTCAGGCCAGTAGACGTCGAAGTCGACAGGCTGTCGATGCTGCTGGTCGCGGTGCTCAGACCCGTCGAGGTCGACGTGGACAGGCTGCCAATGGAACTCGTTGCGGTGCTGAGGCCAGTCGACGTCGAAGTCGACAGGCTATCGATGCTGCTGGTTGCGGTGCTCAGCCCCGTGGAAGTCGAGGTGGACAGGCTACCAATGCTGCTGGTGGCAGTGCTCAGGCCAGTAGACGTCGAGGTCGAGAGACTGTCGATGCTGCTCGTCGCAGTGCTCAGACCCGTGGAGGTTGAGGTGGACAAGCTACCGATGGAGCTTGTCGCCGTGCTCAGGCCCGTAGAGGTCGAAGTTGACAGGCTGTCAATAGAGCTCGTTGCCGTGCTCAGACCCGTCGAAGTGGATGTCGACAAGCTATCGATGCTGCTGGTCGCAGTGCTCAGACCCGTCGAGGTGGACGTGGACAGGCTGCCAATGCTGCTCGTGGCGGTGCTCAGCCCTGTCGAGGTCGACGTCGAGAGGCTACCGATCGAGCTCGTTGCCGTGCTCAGGCCAGTCGAAGTCGATGTCGACAGGCTGTCGATACTGCTCGTCGCAGTGCTCAGGCCGGTGGATGTCGAGGTCGACAAGCTACCGATGGAGCTCGTTGCCGTGCTCAAGCCAGTCGACGTCGAAGTCGACAGGCTATCGATGCTGCTCGTGGCGGTGCTGAGTCCGGTCGAGGTCGACGTGGACAGGCTACCGATCGAGCTCGTTGCCGTGCTCAGGCCAGTCGAAGTCGATGTCGACAGGCTATCGATGCTACTGGTCGCGGTGCTCAGGCCCGTAGAAGTCGACGTGGACAGGCTGCCAATGCTGCTCGTGGCGGTGCTCAGACCGGTTGAGGTCGACGTGGACAGGCTGTCGATACTGCTGGTCGCGGTGCTCAGGCCCGTGGAGGTCGAGGTGGACAGGCTACCGATGGAGCTCGCCGCGGTGCTCAGCCCCGTCGACGTGGAGGTCGACAGACTGCCGATGCTGCTCGTGGCCGTGCTCAAACCGGTTGACGTCGAGGTCGACAAGCTGTCGATGCTGCTGGTCGCCGTGCTCAGACCCGTCGAGGTCGACGTGGACAGGCTACCGATCGAACTCGTTGCCGTGCTCAGGCCAGTCGACGTCGAAGTCGACAGGCTATCGATGCTGCTGGTCGCGGTGCTCAGACCCGTGGAGGTCGAGGTGGACAGGCTACCGATGGAACTCGTGGCCGTGCTCAAGCCCGTCGAGGTCGACGTCGACAAGCTGCCGATGGAGCTTGTCGCCGTGCTCAACCCGGTCGACGTGGAGGTCGACAGGCTGTCAATAGAGCTCGTTGCCGTACTCAAGCCAGTCGATGTCGAGGTCGACAAGCTACCGATGCTGCTGGTCGCGGTGCTCAGACCGGTCGACGTGGACGTCGACAGGCTACCGATCGAACTCGTCGCAGTGCTCAACCCCGTGGAGGTCGAGGTCGACAGGCTGTCGATAGAGCTCGTTGCCGTGCTCAGGCCGGTCGACGTGGAGGTCGAGAGGCTGCCGATCGAACTCGTCGCGGTGCTCAAGCCGGTGGAGGTCGAGGTCGACAGGCTGTCGATACTGCTGGTCGCGGTGCTCAGGCCCGTGGAGGTGGAGGTGGACAGGCTACCGATGGAGCTCGTCGCAGTGCTCAGACCGGTCGACGTCGAGGTCGACAAGCTGTCGATGCTGCTCGTCGCGGTGCTCAGACCCGTTGAGGTCGAGGTGGACAGGCTACCGATAGAACTCGTCGCCGTACTGAGCCCAGTCGACGTCGAAGTCGAGAGGCTGCCAATGCTGCTTGTAGCGGTGCTGAGACCGGTCGAGGTCGACGTCGACAGGCTGCCGATCGAGCTTGTCGCCGTGCTCAACCCGGTCGAGGTGGAAGTCGACAGACTGTCAATAGAGCTCGTTGCTGTGCTCAAGCCGGTGGACGTCGAGGTCGAAAGGCTGCCGATGGAGCTCGTTGTCGTGCTCAAGCCGGTGGACGTCGAGGTCGAAAGGCTGCCGATGCTGCTGGTCGCCGTGCTCAGGCCCGTCGAAGTGGACGTGGACAGGCTACCGATCGAGCTCGTCGCCGTGCTCAAACCGGTCGATGTCGAGGTCGACAAGCTACCGATGCTGCTGGTCGCCGTACTCAGACCGGTCGACGTGGAAGTCGACAGGCTATCGATGCCGCTGGTCGCCGTGCTCAGCCCCGTGGAGGTCGACGTGGACAAGCTGCCAATGGAACTCGTCGCGGTGCTCAGGCCGGTCGACGTGGAGGTCGAGAGGCTGCCGATCGAACTCGTCGCGGTGCTCAAGCCAGTGGAGGTCGAGGTCGACAAGCTGCCGATGCTGCTCGTAGCCGTGCTCAGGCCCGTCGAAGTGGATGTCGAAAGGCTATCGATCGAGCTGGTGGCCGTGCTCAGGCCGGTCGAGGTCGAGGTTGACAGGCTACCGATCGAGCTCGTTGCGGTGCTGAGACCGGTCGAGGTCGATGTCGACAAGCTACCGATCGAACTCGTCGCCGTGCTCAGACCCGTCGATGTCGAAGTCGAGAGACTGCCGATGCTGCTGGTCGCCGTGCTCAAGCCGGTCGAAGTCGACGTGGACAGGCTGCCAATCGAACTCGTCGCAGTGCTCAGCCCGGTCGACGTCGAGGTCGAAAGGCTGTCGATGCTGCTGGTCGCGGTGCTCAGGCCCGTGGAGGTCGAGGTGGACAAGCTACCGATGGAACTCGTGGCCGTGCTCAAGCCAGTCGATGTCGAAGTCGACAGGCTATCGATGCTGCTCGTGGCAGTGCTCAGCCCCGTCGACGTGGAAGTCGACAGGCTGCCGATCGAGCTGGTTGCCGTGCTGAGGCCAGTCGACGTCGAGGTCGACAAGCTATCGATGCTGCTCGTCGCAGTGCTCAGACCCGTGGAGGTCGACGTGGACAGGCTGCCGATGGAACTCGTTGCCGTGCTGAGGCCAGTCGACGTCGAAGTCGAGAGGCTGTCAATGCTGCTGGTTGCAGTGCTCAGGCCCGTCGAAGTCGACGTGGACAAACTGCCAATGGAGCTCGTTGCAGTGCTGAGGCCAGTCGACGTCGAGGTCGACAGACTGTCGATACTGCTGGTCGCGGTGCTCAGGCCCGTGGAGGTGGAGGTCGACAGGCTACCGATGGAGCTTGTCGCAGTGCTCAGACCGGTCGACGTCGACGTGGACAGGCTACTGATCGAGCTCGTTGCCGTGCTCAGACCCGTCGAAGTCGACGTGGACAGGCTACCGATCGAACTCGTTGCCGTGCTCAGGCCAGTCGATGTCGAAGTCGAAAGGCTATCGATGCTGCTCGTCGCGGTGCTCAGACCGGTCGAGGTCGATGTGGACAGGCTGCCAATCGAACTTGTCGCAGTGCTCAGGCCAGTCGATGTCGAAGTCGAAAGGCTATCGATGCTGCTCGTCGCGGTGCTCAGACCGGTCGAGGTCGATGTGGACAGGCTGCCAATCGAACTTGTCGCAGTGCTCAGGCCAGTCGACGTCGAGGTCGACAAGCTGCCGATCGAGCTGGTGGCCGTGCTCAGACCCGTCGAGGTCGACGTGGACAGGCTACCGATCGAGCTCGTCGCCGTGCTGAGGCCAGTGGACGTCGAGGTCGAGAGGCTGCCGATGCTGCTCGTGGCCGTGCTCAGACCGGTCGAGGTCGATGTGGACAGGCTGCCAATCGAACTTGTCGCAGTGCTCAGACCCGTCGACGTCGAGGTCGACAAGCTGCCGATGGAACTCGTCGCAGTGCTCAAACCGGTCGAGGTCGAGGTAGACAGGCTGCCGATCGAGCTCGTTGCAGTGCTCAGGCCAGTCGATGTCGAGGTCGACAAGCTATCGATGCTGCTGGTCGCCGTGCTCAGACCGGTCGACGTGGACGTCGACAGGCTACCGATCGAACTCGTCGCGGTGCTCAACCCCGTGGAGGTCGAGGTGGACAGGCTACCGATGGAACTCGTGGCCGTACTCAGCCCCGTCGAAGTCGAGGTCGACAGGCTGCCGATCGAACTCGTTGCAGTGCTCAGGCCGGTCGACGTCGAGGTCGACAAGCTACCAATGGAACTCGTCGCAGTGCTCAAGCCGGTGGAGGTCGAGGTCGACAAGCTGCCGATCGAACTCGTTGCCGTGCTGAGGCCCGTCGACGTCGAAGTCGAGAGACTGCCGATGCTGCTCGTCGCGGTGCTCAGACCCGTGGAGGTCGAAGTCGACAAGCTGCCGATGGAGCTCGTTGCCGTGCTCAGACCGGTCGACGTCGAGGTCGAAAGGCTGCCGATAGAACTCGTCGCCGTGCTCAAGCCGGTCGACGTAGAAGTCGAGAGGCTGCCGATGCTGCTGGTCGCGGTGCTCAGGCCCGTGGAGGTCGAAGTCGACAAGCTGCCGATGGAGCTCGTGGCCGTGCTCAAGCCGGTCGAGGTCGAGGTCGACAGGCTGCCGATGCTGCTGGTCGCAGTGCTCAAGCCCGTGGACGTCGAAGTCGAGAGACTGCCGATGCTGCTGGTCGCCGTGCTCAAACCGGTCGATGTCGAGGTCGACAAGCTACCGATGCTGCTGGTCGCCGTGCTCAGACCCGTGGAGGTAGACGTGGACAAGCTGCCAATGGAGCTCGTCGCGGTGCTCAGGCCGGTCGAGGTCGAGGTTGACAGGCTACCGATCGAGCTCGTTGCGGTGCTCAAGCCGGTCGAAGTCGACGTGGACAGGCTGCCGATCGAACTCGTTGCAGTGCTCAGGCCGGTCGACGTCGAGGTCGAAAGGCTGTCGATGCTGCTGGTCGCAGTGCTCAAGCCCGTAGACGTCGACGTCGAGAGGCTACCGATGGAGCTCGTTGCAGTGCTCAAGCCGGTGGAGCTGGAAGTCGACAAGCTCGACACGCTGCTGTTCGTCGTGCTCAGGCCCGACGACAGACTGCCGATGCTGCTGGTTGTGGTGCTCAGTCCGGTCGACAGGCCATCGATACGGCTGTTCGCGGTGCTCAGACCTGTGGAAGTCGAGGTCGAAAGGCTTCCGATCGAGCTGGTCGCAGTGCTCAGGCCAGTCGACGTCGAAGTCGAGAGGCTGCCGATGCTGCTGGTCGCCGTGCTCAAGCCGGTCGACGTCGATGTGGACAGGCTGCCGATCGAACTCGTTGCAGTGCTCAGGCCAGTGGACGTCGAGGTCGACAAACTGCCGATGGAGCTCGTTGCGGTGCTGAGACCCGTGGACGTCGAGGTCGACAGGCTCGACACACTGCTGTTCGTCGTGCTCAGACCCGAAGACAAGCTGCCAATCGAGCTGGTTGCGGTGCTCAGCCCCGTCGAGGTCGACGTGGACAAGCTACCGATGCTGCTCGTCGCCGTGCTCAAGCCAGTGGACGTGGAAGTCGACAAGCTGCCGATGGAGCTCGTCGCGGTACTCAGACCCGTGGAAGTCGAAGTCGAGAGGCTGCCGATCGAACTGGTGGCGGTGCTCAACCCCGTGGACGTCGAGGTCGACAGACTCGACACGCTGCTGTTGGTCGTGCTCAGCCCCGACGACAAGCTGCCGATGCTGCTGGTCGCGGTGCTCAAGCCAGTCGACGTCGAGGTCGACAGGCTGCTGATGCTGCTCGTGGCCGTGCTCAAGCCCGTGGACAGCGAGCCCGCCGTCGTGGACAGCTGTGACACGTTCACCGCGTCCAGCGCCTGGCTGCCCGCGGCCACGCCCGTGATCTGCCGGTTGCCGACGTTCACCTCGCCGCTGGAAGTCTGCGGAGCCGCCAGGCCGTAGGCGCTGTAGCCCGCCTGGGCCCCGCGGCTGGCCGTGGAGCCGCCTCCCAGTGCCACGCTGTCCGCAACGCTCGCCGTCGCGCCGGCGCCGATGGCGACGGTGTTGTCGGCACTGGCATTGGCCGTGTTGCCGAGAGAGATCGTGTTGCTGGCCGTGACGCCCTGCCCCGCACGACGCCCCATCGCGATGTTGTTGTTGCCGGTGACCCTTTGGCCCGCCTGGAAACCCGCGGCCAGGTTGTTGGCGCCCACGACGTCGGTGCCCGCGCTGCTGCCCGCGGCGAAGTTGTTGTCGCCACCCGAGACATTGGTGCCGCTGGCATCGCCGAGCGCCACGTTGTGGCTGGTGCTGACGTTGGTGCCCGAGGCCGTACCGACGGCCGTGTTGTTGATCGCCTTCGTGGTGGCCGATCCCACGCCGGCGCCGGCGCCGGCGCCGATGGCGGTGTTGTTCGAACCGAAGACGTTGCCGCCCGCGTTGAAGCCGAAGGCGGCGTTCAACGCACCCGTCACGTTCTGGCCGGCCAGGGAACCCACGGCGGCGTTGTTGCTGCCGTTCACGTTCGTGCCGGCCGAAATGCCGATGCCGATGTTGCCCAGGTTGCCCGACTGGCCGCCCGCGCCCGCGCCCTGGCCGATGGCCACGGTGCTCAGGCCGCTGGCCTGCGCGCCGTTGCCGATGGCCAGGCTGCTGTCTCCGAGAGCGTTGGAGTTCGGCCCGATGGCCACGCTGTCGGTGCCCACGGCCTGGCTGTCCGCAGCCGTGCTGTTGGCATGGAAATACTTGGTGCCGGTGTTGTAGATCGAACTGATCGACGAGCTCAGCGTGCCGATACTGCTGTTGGCGGTGCTCAGGCCCGTGGACAGCGAACCCACGCCGGTGGACAGGCTGCCGATGCTGCTGGTCGCGGTGCTCAACCCGGTCGACGTGGAGGTGGACAGGCTGCTGACACCGCTGATGGCCGTGCTCAATCCGGTCGACGTCGAAGTCGAGAGGCTCGACACGCTGCTGCTCGTCGTGCTCAGGCCCGACGACAGGCTGGTGATGCCGCTCGTCGCCGTGCTCAGACCCGTCGACGTAGACGTGGACAGGCTGCCGATGGAACTCGTCGCGGTGCTCAGCCCCGTCGAGGTGGAGGCCGACAAGCTGCGGATGGAACTCGTTGCAGTGCTCAACCCCGTGGAGGTCGACGTGGAGAGGCTGCCGACGCTGCTGGTCGCGGTGCTGAGACCCGTCGAGGTCGAAGTCGAGAGGCTCGACACGCTGCTGTTCGTCGTGCTCAACCCCGACGACAGGCTGCCGATGCTGCTAGTGGCTGTGCTCAAACCGGTCGACGTCGAGGTCGACAGGCTGCCGATGGAACTGGTCGCCGTACTGAGACCCGTCGACGCCGAAGTCGACAAGCTCGACACGCTGCTGTTCGTCGTGCTCAAACCCGACGACAGGCTGCCGATGCTGCTAGTGGCCGTGCTCAAACCGGTCGACGTCGAGGTCGACAGGCTGCCGATGGAGCTGGTCGCCGTGCTCAACCCCGTCGACGTCGAAGTCGACAAGCTCGACACGCTGCTGTTCGTCGTGCTCAAACCCGACGACAGACTGCCAATGCTGCTCGTCGCAGTGCTCAAGCCCGTCGACGTCGAGGTCGACAGGCTGCCGATGGAACTGGTCGCCGTGCTGAGTCCCGTCGACGTCGAAGTCGACAAGCTCGACACGCTGCTGTTCGTCGTGCTCAGGCCCGACGACAGGCTGCCGATGCTGCTCGTCGCAGTGCTCAAGCCGGTCGAGGTCGAGGTCGACAGGCTGCCGATGGAACTGGTCGCCGTGCTGAGACCCGTCGACGTCGAAGTCGACAGGCTCGAAACGCTGCTGTTCGTCGTGCTCAAACCCGACGACAGGCTGCCGATGCTGCTCGTGGCAGTGCTCAAGCCGGTCGACGTCGAAGTGGAGAGGCTGCTGATGGAACTGGTCGCCGTGCTCAACCCCGTCGAGGTCGACGTCGACAGGCTCGACACCCGGCTGTTCGTCGTGCTGAGGCCCGAGGACAGGCTGCCGATGCTGCTGGTCGCGGTGCTCAGGCCGGTCGAGGTCGATGTCGAGAGGCTGCTGATGCTGCTCGCGGTCGTGCTCATGCCCGTGCTCAGCTGCGCCACCGTCACGGCGTCCTGCAGCGCCGCGCCATCGGCCACGTTGGTGATGCGCCGCAGGGCGGACGACGAACCCACCGAGACTTCGGAGGCGGGTGCGTTGGTACCGGTGAGGAAGCCGTTGCCGGTCGGTCCCTTGGCGCCCGTCACGCTGCCCGCGCCCAGCGCGACGCTGTTGGCATAGGCGGCGTTGGCGCCGGTGCCCATCGACACCGCGTTCGAGCCCAGCGACACGGCGTTGGCGCCGAAGGCGATCGCGGCGTCGGTCACCGACAGGTCGGCCGACTTGACGACGGCGCCATTGCCGATCGCGATGCTGCGGGTGGTCCGGTCGTCGGTCGTGGCATTGCCGCCGATCGCGATCGAGGCGTTCTGGGGTGCCACGCCGATCTGGTCGGCGGATGCGCCGGTGCCCAGCGCGATGCTGCCGCCCCAGCTGTTCGCGTTGGTCCCGATCGCGATGGTGTTGACGTCGGTGTTCGAGCCGATGGCGGCGTTCTTGCCGATGGCGATGGCGCCATCCGCGATCGAGCGCGCGCCGGAGCCGAGCGCAACGCTGGCGTTGCCCGAGGCCAGCGCGCTTTGTCCGATGGCGACGGCGGCCGCGGCCGCGGCGTTCGCGCCGGTGCCGAAACCGATGGCATTGGCGGCCGATGCGCTGGCCGCGTCGCCGAAGGCGAGCGTGCCGGCCGCGGTGGCGTTGGACTTGTTGCCCAGCGCGACCGAGCCCTGTCCGATCGCATTGTTGGAATTGCCGATGGCCACCGCGCCGCTCGCCGCGGTCGTGCCGTCCAGGCTGCCGGCGGCGGTGTTGTTGGCACCCATCGTCACGGCACCGGTGCCGTTCGAGACGTTGGGATCGCCGATGGCGACCGCGCCGTCGCCCGTGGCCTTCTGGCCGCGGCCGATGGCCACCGCACCGCCCGCGGCGGTGCTGGAGTTCGCGGTCGTGCCCGACGAACCGATGGCGACGTTCTGCCCCGTGGCGCCACTGACGACGCCGTCGCCCTGGGCAATGCCGAATGCGCCGTTGACGATGGCACCGCGGCCGAGCGCGATGCCGGAGGTCGCCGCGGCCACGACGCTGGACTGGCCGCCGATGGCGATCGAATCGGCCGCGGCGGCGGATGCGCCGCCCACGGAATTCGTTCCGAGTGCCAGGGCGCCGGCGGCGGTAGCGCTCGCCGTGCGGCCCAGGGCCGAGGAGAAATCGCCCGTGGCCGTGGCCCCGGCACCGATGGCGGTGCTGCGATTGCCGTAGGCGTTCGCCACCGTGCCGACCGCCAGGGCATTCTCGGCGGCGGCATTCGAGGAATAGCCGAACGCCACGGAGTTCTTGCCCCAGGCCTGCGCGAACACGCCGAAGGCCGTGGAACTGCCGCCCCAGGCATTGGCGTTGTTGCCGAAGGCCGTCGAAGGCGCATTGCCTGCACCCACGGCATCGCCGCGCGCCGTCGCATTCGTGCCGAAGGCCATGTCGTTGCCGAAGGCGGCGTTGGCGCCGGCGCCGACGGCCGTCGCGCTGCCTCCGTTCGCCCTGGCGCCGGCACCGATCGCCAGGTTCTTCATGTTGCTGGACGCCACCGCATTCGCGCCGATGGCGATGCCCGAATCCGCGCCGCTTCCGACGCTGGCACCGCTTCCCAGGGCGATGGTGGCGAGCGACTGCGCATTGGCATTGAGGCCGATGGCGATGCCCGAATCGGCCGCGCTGCCGACGACGGCCTGGCCGCCGATCGCGACCGAGTTGGCGCCCAGGGCACGGGCCGCCGCGGTGCCGCTGGCACCGATGGCCGTTGCGCCGGTGCCGCTCGCGGTCGCGCCGGCACCCACCGCCGTCGCGTAGTTGGCGGTTGCGTTGGCGCCCACGCCGATGGCCGACGCATTGGTGCCGGTGGCGCCACCTTCGTTGCCACCGATGGCCAGGGCATTGGTGCCGCTCGCGTTGGCCTGGCCGCCGATCGCCACCGCGTCCTGCGCCGTGGCCTTGGCGCCGGTGCCGAAGGCCAGCGAATCGCCGCTCGTGGTGTTGGACGAGGCGACGGAGTTGGCACCGATCGCGATGGCGGTGCCCGCGCTGACCGCCGCCGCGTTCGCGCCCGCGCCGATCGCGATGTTGTTGTTGCTCGCAGCGAGGGCGTTCTGGCCCATCGCGATGCTGGCGATGCCGAAGGCATTGGCCTGGAGGCCGAAGGCCGAGGCGTACTGCCCGGCGGTCGATCCCATGCCGAACATGCTGGAGCCCTTGCCGCGCGCCGTCGTGAACGACCCGAACATCGTGACGCCCAGGAAGCCGCCGCCATTGGCCGAGCACCCGCCGACCACGGTCGAGTACACGCCGGAACCGTCGACCGGATCTACCGTCGCCGGGTAGGCCTTGCCGTCGGGACCGGTGTTCGCACCCGTGTTGCAGGCGCCGTTCGGCGGTCCGACGATGTAGGCGTTCGCGCTCCCCATCAAGCCGAAGGACGCCAGGGCGACGCTCAGCACGGCACCCGCGATCACCGCAGCCGAACTGCTGCGCTTGCCTCGGGCGGAAGTGATTTCCGAAGCGGCCACCCATGCACCGAGCGACTCATTCCAGATACTTCTATATGACTTGTTCATTGACTGCCAACTGCGTGTGGAATCTCAGGACCCGCGCGGTAGGTCCCAGGAAAAATGTGAAGGGTCGTGCTTGGCGCTCGTCGTCGAGATCCCAATCACCGCGCTGTTCACAAGAGCGGTGGAATGTACATACTTGTTTACATTCAGAACGCAACTAACCAAATTGCTCAAAAAGCTTCGATGATTTAGTTCACAAAAAAGGACACAAATTAGCATTCACATTGATTAACAATTGTCTCCTGAAGGTGAAAGCACCGCGAAAACATAGAATCCCCCCAGCGCTCGAAACGGGGCGGCAGATGCGACGCAAGTTCTTGTTTCATAAGGACTTTCTCTTCAACTACGTGGAATTAATTCACATTGACACTTGTAAGCACCACCTTGGGCGAGTGAGTAAGAAAGCACACTCGATGCGCGCCGACCTGGAACTTGTTCACGGATCCATTTATTCATCCGTGATTTATTTCTCGCCATAAAGCGCAGATGACGCCAATTAACAATTGGGCAACAAAAGTGAATTCAAACGACTCCCTCCGCATCGGCATCACCATCGGTCTTCACCACGAAGCCGAAACCCTCTGGAACAACGGCATCAAGCAGAACGCCGTGTTCCTGGCCGAGGCGCTCAAGCACTGCCCCGGCGTGGCGTCGGTGGTGCTGGTCAACACCACGGCCACGCCGATCACGCCGGTCCTGCCCTGGGACCAGGCGCGCTGGCCCACGACGAACTTCGAGGGCGCCAAGGACCAGGTCGACGTGCTGATCGAGCTGGGCGGCCAGATCGACCACCTGCAGACCGACTACCTCAAGCAGCGCGGCGCCCGGCTGGTGTCGTACTGCTGCGGCTTCGAGTACGTGCATGCGATGGAGTCGATGCTGTTCAACAAGCCGCTGTGGGGCCGGAACCTGTTCGTCAACCAGCGCTACGACGACATCTGGATGGTTCCGCAGGTGGCGCACATCAGCCAGCCCTACTTCGAAGTGCTGCGCCGGATCGAGGCGCGCGCCGTGCCCTTCGTCTGGAGCCCGGTGTTCCTCGAGGAGCGCACGCGCGGGCTGCCCGAGAACGGTGTCTACCAGCCGCGCGTCGGCCCGCGGCGCCTCAGCGTGATGGAGCCGAACATCAACGTGGTGAAGTTCTGCCTCTACCCGATCCTGGTCGCCGAACTGGCCTACCGCGCGCGGCGCGAGGCGATCGCGCTGCTGCAGGTGGCCAATGCCGAGAAGATGGCGCGCGAGAACATGGAATTCATCACCCTGATGAACCAGCTCGACCTGGTGCGCGAGCACAAGGCCGTGTTCCTGGGCCGGCACGACACGCCGACCTTCCTGGCGCAGAACACCGACATCGTGATCTCGCACCAGTGGGAGAACCCGCTCAACTACTTCTACCTCGAGACCTGCTGGCAGGGCTATCCGCTGGTGCACAACGCCCACCTCTGCGCGGACCTCGGCTACTACTACGAAGCCAACGACGTGGCCGCGGGCAGCGCGCGCGTGCTCGAGGCGATCGACGCGCACGATGCGCAGTCGCTCGCCTACCGCGAGCGCCAGCGCGGCCTCATCGACCGCTACCTGCCCGGCAACGCGGCCGCCACCGAGGTGTACAACACGCTGCTGCTCGGCCTGATGCAGCGCCCCGTCCGATAACCGGAGCCGCCATGCTCGAACCTTCCGCCCTTCAACGCTTCTTCCCCGTGGTCGTCACGCCAAGCCACGACGGCAAGTTCTTCCAGAACTACGTGATGTCGATGATGAACTTCGCCATCGAGGCCGAACGCGCCGGCATGCGGATGCAGGTGCTGTTCCACCAGGGCGAAAGCCTCGTGACCCGGGCGCGCAACAACTGCGTGGCCCAGTTCCTCGCCAACCCCGAATGGACGCACCTGTTCTGGATCGACGCGGACATCGGCTTCTCGCCGCAGGCGGCGTTCCGGCTGCTGCTCTCGGACTACGAGATCGCGGCCGGCGTCTACCCGCTCAAGCGCGAGGACTGGCCGCCGGAAGGCGTCGCGGCCGGCACCACGCGCGCGCAGTTCGATGCCACCTTCACGCGCTACACGGTCAATGCGAGCGCCTCCGAGGCCAGCGGCAAGGTCGAGCTCGAGGTGCAGCCCGACGGCTTCATGAAGATGACCGAGGCGCCCACGGGCTTCATGGCAATCAAGCGCGGCGTGTTCGAGCGGCTGATGGCGAGCTACCCCGAGCTCAACTACGTGCCCGACAGCATCGGCGAGGCCGACCGCGGCCTTCACTACCGCTTCTTCGACGTGATGGTCGACCCCGTGACGCGCCGCTATCTCTCGGAGGACTACGGCTTCTGCCGCCTCTGGTCGGGCCTGGGCGAATCGATCCACATCGATGCCAACTCCAACCTCACGCACCAGGGCGCCAAGCTCTACCGCGGCGACTTCGCGACCTCGCTGCTGACCTCGCTGCCGCATGCGGTGGGCGGCCCCGCGGGGGTGTCCATGGAACTGACGGGCACGCAGTACCTGCATCCGAACCACCCGCCGACGCTCTGAGCGCCGACACCATGAAAAAAGCCCCGCGGATGCGGGGCTTCGTCGACGCGGGCCGGGCCGGCCCGAAGACCGTCCGGCCTGTCTTCAGGCTCAGGCCGTGACCGAATCGGCCACGTTCTTGTAGTCCTCGATCTTGTCGAAGTTCAGGTACTGGTAGATCTGCGCGCTGGACGCATCGAGCACGCCGGTGCTGGCCATGTACTCTTCCCGGGTCGGGATGCGGCCGAGGCGCGAGCAGATGGCGGCCAGTTCGGCCGAGCCCAGGTACACGTTGGTGTTCTTGCCCAGGCGGTTCGGGAAGTTGCGCGTGCTGGTCGACATGACCGTGGCGCCTTCGCGCACCTGCGCCTGGTTGCCCATGCACAGCGAGCAGCCCGGCATCTCGGTGCGGGCACCGGCATTGCCGAACACGCCGTAGTGGCCTTCCTCGGTCAGCTGCTGCGCGTCCATCTTGGTCGGCGGCGCGATCCACAGCTTGACCGGGATGTCGCGCTTGCCTTCGAGCAGCTTCGACGCGGCGCGGAAGTGGCCGATGTTGGTCATGCACGAGCCGATGAACACTTCGTCGATCACGGCACCCGCCACGTCGCTCAGCGTCTTCACGTCGTCGGGGTCGTTCGGGCAGGCCACGATGGGCTCGTGGATCTCGGCCAGGTCGATCTCGATCACGGCCGCATAGTCGGCGTCGTCGTCGCCCTTGAGCAGTTGCGGGTCCTTGAGCCAGGCTTCCTGCGCGGCGATGCGGCGCTGCAGCGTGCGCGCGTCGGCATAGCCCTCGGCGATCATCCACTTCATCAGCGTGATGTTGCTGTTGATGTATTCGATGATCGGTTCCTTGTTCAGGTGCACCGTGCAGCCGGCGGCCGAGCGTTCGGCCGAGGCGTCGCTCAGTTCGAAGGCTTGTTCGACCTTGAGGTCGGGCAGGCCCTCGATCTCGAGGATGCGGCCCGAGAAGATGTTCTTCTTGCCCTTCTTCTCGACCGTCAGCAGGCCGCTCTTGATGGCGTACAGCGGGATCGCGTTGACCAGGTCGCGCAGCGTGACGCCGGGCTGCATCTTGCCCTTGAAGCGCACCAGCACCGACTCGGGCATGTCCAGCGGCATCACGCCGGTGGCGGCCGCGAAGGCCACGAGGCCCGAGCCCGCGGGGAAGCTGATGCCGATCGGGAAGCGCGTGTGGCTGTCGCCGCCGGTGCCCACGGTGTCGGGCGTCAGCAGGCGGTTGAGCCAGCTGTGGATCACGCCGTCGCCCGGGCGCAGCGAAACGCCGCCGCGGTTGGCCATGAACTCGGGGAGTTCATGGTGCATCTTGACGTCGACCTTCTTCGGGTAGGCCGCCGTGTGGCAGAACGACTGCATCACGAGGTCGGCCGAGAAGCCCAGGCAGGCCAGGTCCTTGAGCTCGTCGCGCGTCATCGGGCCGGTGGTGTCCTGCGAGCCGACCGAGGTCATCTTGGGTTCGCAGTACGTGCCCGGGCGCACGCCCTGACCTTCGGGCAGGCCGCAGGCGCGGCCGACCATCTTCTGCGCCAGCGAGAAGCCCTTCTTGGTGTCGACCGGGCTTTGCGGCAGGCGGAACAGCGTGGAGACCGGCAGGCCCAGCGCTTCGCGCGCCTTGGCCGTGAGGCCGCGGCCGATGATCAGCGGAATGCGGCCGCCGGCGCGCACTTCGTCGAACAGCACGTCGCTCTTCACGGTGAATTCGGCGATGACCTGGCCGTCCTTCAGGGCCTTGCCTTCGTAGGGACGCAGCTCGACCACGTCGCCCATGTTCATCTGCGTCACGTCGAGCTCGATCGGCAGCGCGCCCGAGTCTTCCATCGTGTTGTAGAAGATCGGCGCGATCTTGCCGCCGAGGCAGACGCCGCCGAAGCGCTTGTTGGGCACGAACGGGATGTCTTCGCCGGTGAACCACAGCACCGAGTTGGTGGCGCTCTTGCGCGACGAACCCGTGCCGACCACGTCGCCGGCATAGGCCACGAGGTGGCCGCGCGCGCGCAGGTCCTCGATGAACTTCACCGGGCCGCGCTTGCCGTCTTCCTCGGGAACGATGCCGGGGCGCGCGTTCTTGTGCATCGCCAGGGCGTGCATCGGGATGTCGGGACGCGTGGTCGCGTCGGGTGCGGGCGACAGGTCGTCGGTGTTGATTTCGCCGGCCACCTTGAAGATGCTGACGGTGATGCTCTGCGGCACTTCGGGGCGGCTGGTGAACCACTCGGCATCGGCCCAGCTCTGCAGCACGCCCTTGGCGTTGGCATTGCCCTTGTCGGCCTTTTCCTTGACGTCGTGGAACTGGTCGAACATCAGCAGCGTCTTCTTGAGGCCCTCGGCCGCGACGGCGCCGACTTCGGCGTCGTCCAGCAGGTCGATCATGGGGCTGATGTTGTAGCCGCCGAGCATCGTGCCGAGCAGTTCGGTGGCACGGGCGCGCGTGATGAACGCGCTCTTCTCGGTGCCATGCGCCACGGCCGCGAGATAGCTGGCCTTGACCTTGGCGGCGTCGTCCACGCCCGCGGGCACGCGGTGGGTCAGCAGGTCGAGCAGGAAGGCACCGTCCTTGTCGTTCGCGCTCTTGAGGAGCTCGATCGCTTCAGAGGTCTGCTTCGCGCTCAGGGGCAGCGGCGGGATACCGAGCGCGGCGCGTTCGGCGACATGGTCAACGTAGGCTTGCAACATCTTCTTTTCTCCGGAAACTTGGGGCTGGAGGGCATGCGGCGCGGTGTTCGACCCGCCGTCCGGCTTTCGCCGGTCGGCAAGCAAGAGCCGCGCCGCCCCTCGTGGGGTCGACTTACTTCTTGTCGCCGTCAGCGCCTTCGAAAAGGCTCTTCGGCGGGTTCTTCTTCATTTCTTCGGCAAAGGCCACCTGGGCCGGCGTCTGGCATTCGTCGGCGATGCGCAGGCCGGCCTTCTGGTTCATCAGCATCGACTTGTTGCCCAGCTGCAGCCACATGGCGCCAGCGCGGGGGTCTTCGAGGCGGATGGCGCCGGTGCGGCTTTCGACCGGGTGCATGCGATAGCGCAGGCCCTTGGTGGTCACGGTGAAGAAGCCGGGCTTCTTCTCGTCCTCGGTCACGGTCACGTCGGCGCCGAGTTCGCACTGGGCCTTGCCGGTCGACACGCGCTTGGCGACCTCGAGGTCGGACTCGGTGAGCACGACGTTGGTGTCATCGCTGATCGGCGTGACTTCCTCGACGGCCTTGGCGGCCTTGCGGGTGACCTGGCGCTTGGGCGGGGCCTTCTTGGCTTCGGTGGACTTGGCGGCGGGCTTGGCAGCGGCCGGCTTGGCGGGCGTGCTGCTCTGCGCCAGGGCACCGAACGGCAGAGCCAGGGCCACTGCGGCGATCAGGGCGATTTTCTTCATGTGAGGGTTTCCTTGAGGCTGGTTCGGAGGTTTCAGGAGACCGCGGGCGTCAGCCAGGCCTTGGCCTCTGGCGGCAGCGCGCGCCCTGTTGCGTGGGCACGCGTCAGCACCTGCCAGAAATGGCGGTAGCTCGCGCGGTCGTGCAATGTGCCATCAATTTGTGTCGGCGCCCAATCCGCGGCCGCTGCCTTGAGCAGGATATTTGTGGCAATTTGAATCTGCGCCTCGTCGGGCGCGAAGGCCTCGAGGATCGGCCGGATCTGGTTCGGATGGATGCTCCACATGCGCGTGTAGCCGAATTCGCGGGCCGCCTTGCGGGCCGCGGTGCGCATGGCGTCCATGTCGTTGAACTCGGTCACCACGCAGTGCGAGGGCACCTTGCCGTGCGCATGCGCGGCCGAGGCGATCGCCAGCTTGGCGCGCACCACCAGCGGATGCGTGAACTGGCCCGCGGCGCCCATGCCCTCGGCGGGGATGGCGCCGGCGTGGGCCGAGACGAAGTCCATCAGGCCGAAGCTCAGCGACTGCACGCGCGGATGGGCCGCGATGTCGAAGGCGTTGTGCACGGCAAAAGGCGATTCGATCAGCACGTGCAGCGGCAGCGTTTCGGCATCGGCGGCGTCGAGCGCGGCCACGGCCTGCTCGACGTCGGCCACCGATTCGACCTTCGGCACCATCAGGTGACTGAGCCGCTGGCCGGCACGGCCCGCGATGGTGACCACGTCGCCCGCGAAGGCCGGGTGGTCGACCGGGTGCACGCGCACGCCGACGCGCATGCCGGGCCTGGCGGCCAGCGCCAGCTCGGTGACCAGCGCCGCATGCTCGGCCTCGCCGCCCACCGGGGCGCCGTCCTCGCAGTCGAGGGTGACGTCGAACACGCAGGCGCCGAACTCCTCGGCCATCTCGGCCTGGAGCGCGAGGCTCTTCTTCATGCGCGCCTCGACGCCGCTGTAGTGGTCGCACACCGGCAGGCTGACGGCGCCGGCCTGCGCGCCGAGCAGCACGGCAGCGGGATGGGCGGGGGCGCGTTCGCTCACGATGGTCACGCCTTCTTCTGCGCCACGATGAACATGCGCGGGAAGGCCAGCAGCCGCTTGCCGTCGGTGCGCGCCGGGTAGGCCTCGTTCACGCGGCGCTCGTATTCGGCCAGGTAGCTGGCCTGCAGGTCGGGCGGCAGCCGATCGACGAAGGGCTTCAGGCCCGTGCCACGCACCCATTCGACGATGGAGGCGGCATCGGCCATACGGTGCTGGTAGATCGTGTGCCAGACATCGACGTTGGCCGCGCGCGGCGCCAGCAGGTCGTAGTAGCCGCCCAGCGGCAGCAGCTTGGTGCGCAGCCGGTCGGCATCGCCGATGGGCTCGGCCCAGGGCGCTTCGGCCGCGAGCGCGCGCATCAGGCGGTGCGTGGGTTCCTGGCGGTTGTCGGGCATCTGGATGGCCAGCACGCCGCCGGGGGCGAGCGCGTCGAACAGGCGCGGGATCAGCGTTTCGTGATCGGGCACCCATTGCAGCGACGCGTTCGCATAGATGAGGTCGGGCGCCGCTTCCGTGGAAGGCGCCCAGGTCGCGATGTCGCTCAGCTCGAAGCGCGCGCCGGGCAGGCGCTCGCGCGCGCTGACCAGCATGGCTTCGGAGTTGTCGGTCCCGAGGGCCTCGGCCTTCGGGAACCGGTGGACCAGCAGCTCGGTGGAGTTGCCCGGACCGCAGCCGAGGTCGACCACGCGGGCCGCCTCCGCCAGAGGCACCCGCGCCAGGAGTTCCTGTGCGGGGCGGGTGCGCTCGTCCTCGTAGCGACGATAGAGCGCGGGGTTCCAGTCGAGCATGCCGGTGCCTGGCTTACAGCAGGTGGGCGACGCCGGCCTGCTCGTCCTGCAGTTCCTTCAGCGTCTTGTTGATGCGTTCCTGGCTGAATTCGTCGATGGCCAGGCCTTCGACCAGCTTGTATTCGCCGTTTTCGGTGGTGACCGGGAAGCCGAAGATCACGTCCTTCGGAATGCCGTACTGGCCGTCCGACGGGATGCCCATCGTGACCCACTTGCCGTTCGAGCCCAGGGCCCAGTCGCGCATGTGGTCGATGGCGGCGTTGGCGGCCGAGGCAGCCGACGACAGGCCGCGCGCTTCGATGATCGCGGCGCCGCGCTTGCCGACGGTCGGCAGGAAGGTGTCGGCATTCCAGACCTGGTCGTTGATCAGGTCCTTGACGCTCTTGCCGCCGACGGTGGCGAAGCGGTAGTCGGCGTACATCGTGGGCGAGTGGTTGCCCCAGACGGTGAGCTTCTCGATGTCGCCCACGGCGGTGCCGGTCTTGGCGGCGATCTGGCTGGCGGCGCGGTTGTGGTCCAGGCGCAGCATGGCGGTGAAGTTCTTGCGCGGCAGGTCCGGCGCGCTCTTCATGGCGATGTAGGCGTTGGTGTTGGCGGGGTTGCCGACCACCAGCACCTTGACGTCGCGGCTGGCGACGGCGTTGAGCGCCTTGCCCTGGGCCGTGAAGATCTGCGCGTTGGCGGCCAGCAGGTCGGCGCGCTCCATGCCGGGGCCGCGGGGACGGGCGCCCACGAGCAGCGCGTAGTCGGCGTCCTTGAAGGCCACCAGCGGGTCGCCGCTGGGGATCACGCCGGCCAGCAGCGGGAAGGCGCAGTCCTCGAGCTCCATGATCACGCCCTTGAGCGCCTTCTGGGCCTTCTCGTCGGGAATTTCGAGCAATTGCAGGATGACCGGCTGGTCCTTGCCGAGCATTTCGCCGGACGCGATACGGAACAACAGGGCATAACCGATTTGACCGGCGGCACCGGTGACGGCAACGCGGACGGGCTTTTTGCTCATGGGAAGACTCCAGAAGTGATGTGACGGTGTCGGCGCACGCGCGAAACGCGGCGGCGGAAGTCTCGCGGGGCGGTCGGGAGGTCCGAAAAGGGCCGGACGGCCGCGGCGCGGGAACGGCCGGCATTTTAAGCCGATTCGATGAGGCCCGTCTTATGTCTTATATAAGATATCCTCCGGGTTCCGCCACGGCGCTTACCCACGCCCTGCCATGAACAGCCCCACCACCACCCTCGACGAGCCCACGACGCCCTCGTTCAGCCCGCTCTACCAGCAGATCAAGACCCTGATCCTGCAGAGCCTGCAGGCGGGCGAGTGGAAGCCGGGCGAGCCGATCCCCAGCGAGATGGACCTGGCCGTGCGTTTTCGCGTCAGCCAGGGCACGGTACGCAAGGCGATCGACGAACTCGCGGCCGAGAACCTCGTGGTGCGGCGCCAGGGCAAGGGCACCTTCGTCGCGACGCATGCCGAGCAGCATGTGCAGTACCGCTTCCTGAAGCTGGTGCCCGATGGCGGCCTGCCGAGCGCCGAAGGCCCGGCCGAGCGCACCATCGTCGACTGCAAGCGCCTGCGCGCCTCGGCCGACGTGGCGCGCGCGCTGGGCCTGCGCACCGGCGATGCCGTGCTGCAGGTGCGGCGCGTGCTCGCCTATGGCGGCGTGCCGACCATCCTCGAGGACCTCTGGCTGCCGGGCACGCCGTTCAAGGGCCTCACGGCCGAGCGGCTGCGCGCCTGGCCGGGCCCGATGTACGCGCTGTTCGAAACCGAGTTCGGCGTGCGCATGGTGCGCGCCGAGGAGAAGATCCGCGCGGTGCTGCCCGACCCCGAGCAGGCGCAATTGCTCGACGTCACGCCGCAGATGCCGCTGCTGAGCGTCGAACGCGTGGCCCACACCTACCACGACATGCCGATGGAACTGCGCCGCGGCCTCTATCGCACCGACACGCACCACTATCGCAACCAGCTCGGCTGAATGCGCCTCACGATGGACCACGTAACGAATACGCTTCGAGCCGCCGCGCGGCGCGCGCAAGACGCTATGAAGTCAAGAGCATCCGACTGCCGCGGTGCGTCGACGCGAGCGCGACCGATGCGCGATGGTGCATTGCAATAGAATTTTGCGTTGTTTGCATTTCCCGAAGAGAAAACAAAAGCGTTCGCTCTCAGAACAAGTCAATCAACAAGCCACGAAAGCCCCTCCATGACAGAGCTTGCATCCTCCTCCACACCACGGCGTCGCGAATTCCGCAACATCAACGCCTTCACCGATCTCACGACCTACCGCCTGCCGCCCGCCGGCATCGTGTCGATCCTGCACCGCGTCAGCGGCGCGCTGATGTTCCTGCTGCTGCCGTTCATCATCTGGATGTTCGACACCTCGCTCTCGTCCGACTATTCGTTCGCCAAGTTCAAGGCCGCCTTCAACAGCGGCCTTGGTTTCGTTCCGGGCTGGTTTTTCAAGCTCGTCGTGCTCGCGCTGATCTGGGCCTACCTGCACCACTTCATCGCCGGCGTGCGCCACCTCTGGATGGACGTGAGCCACAAGGCCGTGACCAAGGAGTTCGGCAAGAGCTCGGCCATCTTCACGCTGGCCGCGAGCGTCCTGCTGACCATCGTGCTCGGCGCCAAGCTGTTCGGCCTGTACTGAGAAGGAGCCTCAAATGTCTGTGAACTACGGCTCCAAGCGCATCGTCGTCGGCGCGCATTACGGCATGCGCGACTGGCTCAGCCAGCGCGTCACGGGCGCCCTGATGGCGCTCTTCACGATCATCCTGCTGGCGCAGCTGATCTTCACGCGCGGCCCGATCGGCTACGACCTGTGGGCCGGCATCTTCGCCGCGCAGTGGATGAAGGTCCTGACCTTCTGCGTCATCGTGTCCCTGCTCTATCACGTGTGGGTCGGCATGCGCGACATCTGGATGGACTACATCCAGCCCGTCGCGATCCGCCTCGTGCTCCAGATCTTCACCATCGTCTGGCTGGTCGGTTGTGCGGGTTGGGCCATTCAAGTGCTTTGGAAAATCTGACGACCCCATCCCCACCATGACCTACACAAAAGAACAAATCACCAAGCGCAAGTTCGACGTCGTGATCGTCGGTGCCGGCGGTTCCGGCATGCGCGCCTCGCTGCAACTGGCGCGTGCGGGCCTCAACGTGGCCGTGCTCTCCAAGGTGTTCCCCACCCGTTCGCACACGGTCGCCGCGCAAGGCGGCGTGGGCGCCTCGCTCGGCAACATGAGCGAGGACAACTGGCACTACCACTTCTACGACACGATCAAGGGTTCCGACTGGCTCGGCGACCAGGACGCGATCGAGTTCATGTGCCGCGAAGCACCGAAGGTCGTGTACGAGCTCGAGCACTTCGGCATGCCCTTCGACCGCAACCCCGACGGCACGATCTACCAGCGTCCGTTCGGCGGCCACACGGCCAACTACGGCGAGAAGCCCGTGCAGCGCGCCTGCGCCGCGGCCGACCGTACCGGCCACGCGATGCTGCACACGCTCTACCAGAAGAACGTGGAAGCGCGCACCCAGTTCTTCGTCGAATGGATGGCGCTCGACCTGATCCGCGACGACGAAGGCGACGTGGTCGGCGTGACCGCGCTCGAGATGGAAACCGGCGACCTGCACATCCTGCAGGCCAAGACCGTGCTGCTGGCCACCGGCGGCGCGGGCCGCATCTTCCAGGCCTCGACCAACGCCTTCATCAACACCGGCGACGGCCTCGGCATGGCCGCGCGCTCGGGCATCCCGCTGCAGGACATGGAGTTCTGGCAGTTCCACCCGACCGGCGTGGCCGGCGCGGGCGTGCTGCTGACCGAAGGCTGCCGCGGCGAAGGCGCGATCCTGCTCAACAGCAACGGCGAACGCTTCATGGAGCGCTATGCGCCCACGCTGAAGGACCTGGCACCGCGCGACTTCGTCTCGCGCTCGATGGACCAGGAAATCAAGGAAGGCCGCGGCTGCGGTCCCAACAAGGACTACGTGCTGCTGAAGCTCGACCACCTCGGTGCCGAGACCATCCACAAGCGCCTGCCTTCGGTGTACGAGATCGGCATCAACTTCGCCAACGTCGACATCACCAAGGAACCGATCCCCGTGGTGCCCACCATCCACTACCAGATGGGCGGCATCCCGACCAACATCAACGGCCAGGTCGTGATCCAGAAGGGCGAGGACAACAGCGCCGTCGTCAACGGCCTCTACGCCGTGGGCGAATGCTCGTGCGTGAGCGTGCACGGCGCCAACCGCCTGGGCACCAACTCGCTGCTCGACCTCTTGGTGTTCGGCCGCGCGGCCGGCAACCACATCGTCGAGTTCAACGACAAGCTCAAGGAACACAAGCCGCTGCCGGCCAACGCCGCCGACCGCACGCTCGAGCGCCTCAACGAACTGCAGAACTCCACCGGCGGCGAGTACGCGCAGGACGTGGCCAACCAGATCCGCGTCACCATGCAGCAGCACGCCGCGGTGTTCCGCAAGCAGGCCTCGATGGACGAAGGCGTGGTCAAGATCGCCGAAGTGCGCGAGCGCGTGAAGGCCATCGGCCTGAAGGACAAGTCCAAGGTGTTCAACACCGCGCGCATCGAGGCGCTGGAGGTCGACAACCTGATCGAAGTGGCGCAGGCCACCATGGTCTCGGCCGCGGCCCGCAAGGAATGCCGCGGTGCCCACACCGTCGAGGACTACGAGCGCCCGGCCGACGATCCGGTCGCGCCGCTGGGCCGCGACGATGCCAACTGGATGAAGCACACGCTCTGGTACAGCGCCGACAACCGCCTCTCCTACAAGCCCGTCAAGCTGCAGCCGCTCACGGTCGCCTCGGTGCCGCCGAAGGTTCGTACCTTCTAAGCGCCAGCTAATGATCAGCCACGTAAAAGCATTCACAAGGTCACAACGATGAAGCGCACATTCCAGATCTACCGCTACGACCCGGACAAGGACGCGAAGCCCTACATGCAGACCGTCGAGATCGAACTCGACGGCCACGAGCGCATGCTGCTCGACGCCCTGATGAAGCTCAAGGCGCAGGATCCGACGCTGTCGTTCCGCCGCTCGTGCCGCGAAGGCGTCTGCGGTTCCGATGCGATGAACATCAACGGCAAGAACGGTCTGGCCTGCCTGACCAACATGAACACGCTCAAGGGCACCGTGGTGCTCAAGCCGCTGCCCGGCCTGCCGGTGATCCGCGACCTGATCGTCGACATGACCCAGTTCTTCAAGCAGTACAACTCGATCAAGCCGTACCTGCAGAACGACACCGTGCCGCCCGAGAAGGAACGCCTGCAGTCGCCGGAAGAGCGCGAGGAGCTCAACGGCCTGTACGAGTGCATCCTGTGCGCGAGCTGCTCGACGAGCTGCCCGAGCTTCTGGTGGAACCCCGACAAGTTCGTGGGCCCGGCCGGCCTGCTGCAGGCCTACCGCTTCATCGCCGACAGCCGCGACGAAGCCACCGCCGAGCGCCTCGACAACCTCGAGGACCCGTACCGCCTGTTCCGCTGCCACACGATCATGAACTGCGTCGACGTGTGCCCGAAGAGCCTGAACCCGACCATGGCCATCGGCAAGATCAAGGAACTGATGGTGCGTCGCGCCATCTGACCCGACATGGCTGCTTTGCCCGGCACCCCATCGCCCTCGGCGCCTCCTGCGGGAAGCGCGGCGGCCGAGCCGCTCGGAGAACGAGCGCTCAGCAAGCTCAAGTGGCGCTGCCGGCGCGGCCTGCTCGAAAACGATCTGTTCATCGCCCGCTTCTTCGAGCGGCACGAATCTCGCATCACCGTCGGCCAGGCCGGCGCGATGGAAGTTCTGATGGACCTCTCGGACAACGATTTGCTCGATCTTCTCCTTCGTAGAAAGGAGCCCGAGCCCGCATGGGCCGGGGCCGAGGTGGTCGAGCTTCTGCAGCTGATGCGCGCCGACGGTGCGCAGCGGCCTGCAACCTCCACGACCTCTCCCTCCTCGCCCTCTCGAACAATCCTCTGAAAGAAACCCGAAATGAAAGCCTCCGATACCAAGGCCACGCTATCGTTCAGCAACGGCGCCGACAAGGTCGAACTGCCGATCTACAAGGGCACCGTCGGTCCCGACGTGATCGACATCCGCAAGCTGTACGCGCAGACCGGCATGTTCACCTACGACCCGGGTTTCATGTCCACCGCGGCCTGCCAATCGGCCATCACCTACATCGACGGCGACAAGGGCGAACTGCTGTATCGCGGCTATCCCATCGAACAGCTCGCGACCAACTGCGACTTCCTCGAGACCTGCCACCTGCTGCTGTACGGTGAACTGCCGGATACGGCCAAGAAGGCCAACTTCACCAAGCTCGTGACCAACCACACGATGGTCAACGAGCAGATGCAGTTCTTCCTGCGCGGCTTCCGCCGCGATGCGCACCCGATGGCCATCATGACCGGCCTGGTGGGCGCGCTGTCGGCCTTCTATCACGACAGCACGGACATCAACAATCCCGAGCACCGCGAGATCGCCGCGATCCGCCTGATCGCGAAGATGCCCACGCTCGTGGCCATGGCCTACAAGTACACGATCGGCCAGCCGTACATGTACCCGAAGAACGAACTCAGCTATGCGGGCAACTTCCTGCACATGATGTTCGCCACGCCCTGCGAGGAGTACAAGGTGAACCCGGTGCTCGAGCGCGCGCTCGACCGCATCTTCATCCTGCACGCCGACCACGAGCAGAACGCCTCGACCTCGACCGTGCGCCTGTGCGGCTCGTCGGGCACCAACCCCTTCGCGGCCATCGCGGCCGGCGTGGCCTGCCTCTGGGGCCCGGCCCACGGCGGCGCCAACGAAGCGGCGCTCAACATGCTCTACGACATCCAGAAGGAAGGTGGCGTGGAGAAGATCGGCGAGTTCATCAAGAAGGTCAAGGACAAGAACTCGAACGTCAAGCTGATGGGCTTCGGCCACCGCGTGTACAAGAACTACGACCCGCGCGCCAAGCTGATGCAGGAAACCTGCAACGAAGTGCTGACCGAGCTGGGCCTGGAAAACGACCCGCTGTTCAAGCTCGCCAAGGAACTGGAAAAGATCGCGCTCGAAGACGAGTACTTCGTGTCGCGCAAGCTCTACCCGAACGTCGACTTCTACTCGGGCATCGTGCAGCGCGCCATCGGCATCCCGGTGCCGCTGTTCACCGCGATCTTCGCGCTGGCCCGCACCGTCGGCTGGATCGCCCAGCTCAACGAAATGATCGGCGACCCCGAGTACAAGATCGGCCGCCCGCGCCAGCTGTTCGAAGGCTCGCCCAAGCGTGACGTGAAGCCGATCTCGGCCCGCTGATCGGTTCTTTGGACCGCTCCCTGCAAAAGCTGCCTCCGGGCAGCTTTTTTATTGCCCGTTCGGCATGGCCCTCCTCGCGCCCGGGCAGCAAGGCCATCTCATATCACGATGGCAGCAGCATGAAAACAGGAAGAAAATAGCCGACTCATCGCCAGATGCGATGCCCAAACCCCCATGAGCACGTCCGAACGCAACTTTGCCCGCCGCATCGACCTCACGTCGCTGCAGCTGTTCGTGGCCGTGTGCGAGCTGGGCAGCATCGGCCGCGCCGCGGAGCGCGAATTCATCGCCGCCTCGGCCATCAGCAAGCGCCTGTCGGACCTCGAGGCCACGCTCGGCACCACCCTGCTCTACCGCCATGCGCGCGGCGTCGACCTGACGCCGGCCGGCGAGAGCCTGCTGCACCACGCCCGCTCGGTGCTCTACAGCCTCGAGAAGATGCAGGGCGAGCTCAGCGAGTACGCCGACGGCGTGCGCGGCCACGTGCGGGTGCACGCCAACATCTCGGCCATCGTGCAGTTCCTGCCGGAAGACCTGGGCGTGTTCACGCGCGCCCACGAGGCGATCAAGATCGACCTCGAGGAGCACCTGAGCACCGAGGTGATCCGCGCGGTGCAGGAAGGCGCGGCCGACCTCGGCGTGTGCCACGTGGCCGGCGGCGCGGGCGAGCTGCAGAGCCTGCCCTACCGGCACGACCGCCTCGCGCTGATCGTGCCCGCGGGCCACGCGCTGGCCGACCAGGGTGCGATCGACTTCATCGCCGCACTCGACTACGACCACGTCGGCCTGCACACCAACAGCTCGATCTACGTGGCGATGCACGAGGCCGCGCTGCTCGCGGGCCGCAGCGTCAAGCTGCGCATCCACGTCACCGGCCTCGATGCGATGTGCCGGATGATCCAGAACGGCCTGGGCATCGGCGTGATGCCGCAGCGCGCCTTCGAACTGATGCAGGACGGCATCGGCCGCGGGCTGGTCAGCGTGGCGCTGTCCGACGCCTGGGCCGCGCGCGAGATCCGGCTGGTGGCGCGCGATTTCTCCACGCTGCCGGTGGCGGCCCGCACGCTGGTGAACCACCTGCACGCGGCCTCCTCCACCGAGGCCGAGGCCGAAGCCGGCGCCGACCGGCTCGCGGCCTGAAACACAAGACAATCCATTCCCCACGAAAGAGAAGAGACCGACATGGCACGCACGCTCTACGACAAGATCTGGGACGAACACGTCGTCCACACCGAGGAAGACGGCACCGCAATCCTCTACATCGACCGCCACCTGGTGCACGAAGTCACCAGCCCGCAGGCCTTCGAAGGGCTGCGCGAAGCCGGCCGCAAGCTGTGGCGCATCAGCTCGGTGGTGGCCACGGCCGACCACAACACGCCGACCACCGGCTGGGAGCGCGGCTACGAAGGCATCGCCGACCCGACCAGCAAGGAACAGGTCACCACGCTCGACCACAACATCGCCGAGTTCGGCGCCGCCGCGTTCTTCCCGTTCCTGAGCAAGCGCCAGGGCATCGTGCACGTGATCGGCCCCGAGACCGGCGCCACGCTGCCGGGCATGACGGTGGTCTGCGGCGACTCGCACACCTCCACGCACGGCGCCTTCGGCGCGCTCGCGCACGGCATCGGCACCAGCGAGGTCGAGCACGTGATGGCCACGCAGACGCTGCTGGGCAAGAAGGCCAAGAACATGCTCGTGAAGGTCGAGGGCAAGCTGCCCCTGGGCTGCACGGCCAAGGACATCGTGCTGGCCATCATCGGCAAGATCGGCACCGCCGGCGGCACCGGCTACACGATCGAGTTCGCCGGCTCGGCCATTCGCGACCTCAGCATGGAAGGCCGCATGACGGTGTGCAACATGGCGATCGAGGCCGGCGCGCGCGCGGGCCTGGTGGCGGTCGACGAGAAGACCGTCGCCTACATCAAGGGCCGCCCGCTGGCGCCCACCGGCGTCGAATGGGACCAGGCCGCGGCCTACTGGCGCACGCTGCAGTCCGACCCCGGCGCGAAGTTCGACACCGTGGTCGAGCTCGACGCGACCCAGGTCAAGCCGCAGGTCACCTGGGGCACCTCGCCCGAGATGGTGGTGGCGATCGACGGCCGCGTGCCCGATCCCGACAAGGAAAAGGACAGCAGCAAGCGCGGCGCCATCGAGCGCGCGCTGGTCTACATGGGCCTGGAGCCGAACAAGCAGATGAACGACATCTTCATCGACAAGGTGTTCATCGGCTCGTGCACCAACAGCCGCATCGAGGACATGCGCGAGGCCGCGGCCGTGGTGAAGAAGCTGGGCCAGAAGGTCGCGAAGAACGTGAAGCTGGCGCTCGTGGTGCCCGGCTCGGGCGTGGTGAAGGAACAGGCCGAGCGCGAAGGGCTCGACCAGATCTTCAAGGCCGCGGGCTTCGAATGGCGCGAGCCCGGCTGCTCGATGTGCCTGGCGATGAACGCCGACCGCCTCGAGCCCGGGGAGCGCTGCGCCTCGACCAGCAACCGCAACTTCGAAGGCCGCCAGGGCGCGGGCGGCCGCACCCACCTCGTGAGCCCGGCCATGGCCGCCGCGGCCGCCGTGCACGGCCATTTCGTCGACGTGCGCACCTTCGCCTGACCAGGAGACACCCCATGCAGAAATTCACCGTGCACAAGGGCCTCGTGGCCCCGATGGACCGCGAGAACGTCGACACCGACGCGATCATTCCGAAGCAGTTCCTCAAGTCGATCAAGCGCACCGGCTTCGGCGTGAACCTGTTCGACGAATGGCGCTACCTCGATCCGGGCGAGCCCGGCCAGGACCCGGCCAGCCGCAAGCCGAACCCCGACTTCGTGCTGAACCAGCCGCGCTACGCGGGCGCCTCGGTGCTGCTGGCGCGCAAGAACTTCGGCTGCGGCTCGTCGCGCGAGCATGCGCCGTGGGCGCTCGACCAGTACGGCTTCCGCGCCATCATCGCGCCGAGCTACGCCGACATCTTCTTCAACAACAGCTTCAAGAACGGCCTGCTGCCGATCGTGCTGTCCGAGACGCAGGTGGCCCAGCTGTTCGACGAGACCTTCGCCTTCCCGGGCTATTCGCTGACCATCGACCTCGAGCGCCAGGTGGTGGTGAAGCCCGACGGCCAGGAGTTCGCCTTCGACGTGCAGGCCTTCCGCAAGTACTGCCTGATCAACGGCCTGGACGACATCGGCCTCACGCTGCGCCACAAGGACAAGATCAAGGCCTTCGAGGCCGAGCGGCTGGCGCAGAAGCCCTGGCTCGCGCACACGATGCTCGCCAACGCCTGAGCGTTCCCGTTTCACTTCCTTCGACAACCACCCAATGAAAATCGCAGTTCTCCCTGGTGACGGCATCGGCACCGAAATCGTGGCGGAAGCCGTCAAGGTGCTCCAGGTGCTCGACCTGAAGTTCGAGCTGGAGACCGCCCTGGTCGGCGGCGCCGCCTACGAGGCCCATGGCCACCCGCTGCCCGATTCGACGCTCAAGCTCGCCAAGGAGGCCGACGCGGTGCTGTTCGGCGCGGTGGGCGACTGGAAGTACGACAAGCTCGACCGGCCGCTGCGCCCCGAGCAGGCCATCCTGGGCCTGCGCAAGAACCTCGGCCTGTTCGCCAACTTCCGCCCTGCCATCTGCTACGAGCAGCTGGTGGGCGCCTCGAGCCTCAAGCCCGAGCTGATCGCGGGCCTGGACATCCTCATCATCCGCGAGCTGACCGGCGACATCTACTTCGGCCAGCCGCGCGGCCGCCGCACCGCGGTCGACGGCCACTTCCCGGGCGCCGAGGAAGCCTTCGACACGATGCGCTACTCGCGCCCCGAGATCGAGCGCATCGCGCGCGTGGCCTTCGAGGCCGCCCGCAAGCGCAGCAAGCGCGTGACCAGCGTCGACAAGGCCAACGTGCTCGAGACCTTCCAGTTCTGGAAGGACGTCGTGACCGAGGTCGGCAAGGACTATCCGGACGTCGAGCTCGACCACATGTACGTCGACAACGCCGCCATGCAGCTCGTGAAGGCGCCCAAGAAGTTCGACGTGGTGGTCACCGGCAACATGTTCGGCGACATCCTCTCGGACGAGGCCGCGATGCTCACCGGCTCGATCGGCATGCTGCCCTCGGCCTCGCTCAATGCCAGCAACCAGGGCCTGTACGAGCCCAGCCACGGCAGCGCGCCCGACATTGCCGGCAAAGGGGTCGCCAATCCCCTGGCTACAATACTGTCCGCTGCCATGATGCTCCGTTTCTCCCTCAACCAAGCCGAAGCTGCCGACCGGATCGAGTCGGCGGTCAAGCAGGTGCTGGCCTCCGGCCTGCGCACGGGGGACATCTGGTCGGAGGGCACCCGCAAGGTCGGCACCATCGAGATGGGCGACGCCGTGGTGGCGGCACTCTCGGCCTCGATCACCAAAAAGACGATTACCGGCTAACCGCAGCCCGCTTCGTCACGCCCACCCGGCTCCTGACGAGTCGGGCGCAAAGAGAAACCAGCGACTTTCTTTTTTCTTAAAGGGCACACTCAAATGGCGAACGCATCTCAACCTCTGGTCGGCCTCGTGGGCTGGCGCGGCATGGTCGGCTCGGTCCTGATGGACCGCATGCAGGCCGAAAACGACTTCGGCCTCATCGAGCCGGTCTTCTTCTCGACCTCCAACGCCGGCGGCAAGGCCCCGGCGATGGCCAAGAACGAGACCGCCCTCAAGGACGCGCACGACATCGAGGCCCTGAAGAAGTGCGACATCGTCATCACCTGCCAGGGTGGCGACTACACGACCGAGGTGTTCCCCAAGCTGCGTGCCGCGGGCTGGAACGGCCACTGGATCGACGCCGCCTCCACGCTGCGCATGAAGGACGACGCGATCATCGTGCTCGATCCGGTCAACCTGCCCGTGATCCAGAACGCGCTGACCAACGGCGGCAAGAACTGGATCGGCGGCAACTGCACCGTGAGCTGCATGCTGATGGGCGTGGGCGCGCTCTACAAGGCCGGCCTGGTCGAGTGGATGACCAGCATGACCTACCAGGCCGCCTCTGGCGGCGGCGCGCAGCACATGCGCGAGCTGCTGACGCAGTTCGGCACGCTCAACGCCGAGGTCCGCTCGCTGCTCGACGACCCCAAGTCCGCCATCCTCGAGATCGACCGCAAGGTGCTGCACAAGCAGCAGAACCTGAGCGCGGCCGAGACCGCCAACTTCGGCGCCCCGCTCGGCGGCTCGCTGATCCCCTGGATCGACAAGGACCTGGGCGACGGCATGTCGAAGGAAGAGTGGAAGGGCGGCGCCGAGACCAACAAGATCCTCGGCCAGGGCGCGGGCTTCGGCACCGCGGCCACGCCGGTCGACGGCTTCTGCGTGCGCATCGGCGCCATGCGCTGCCACAGCCAGGCGCTGACCTTCAAGCTCAAGAAGGACGTGCCGGTGGCCGACATCGAAGCCATGATCGCCGCCGACAACGCCTGGGTGAAGGTGGTGCCGAACACCCGCGAAGCCACCCTGCAGGACCTGACGCCCGTGGCCGTGACCGGCACCATGGGCATCCCGGTCGGCCGCATCCGCAAGCTGGCGATGGGCCCGGAGTACGTCGGCGCCTTCACCATCGGCGACCAGCTCCTCTGGGGCGCCGCCGAACCGCTGCGCCGCATGCTGCGCATCCTGCTGGAAGCCTGATGGGGGCAGTTCGCGCCCGTTGCCTACCCCCTTGTTGTCGAAAGGCGACAGAAAATGTGTTCGTAAGTATGCGCGCACTGGGTAGAACGGGCGCACTGCCTTGTCAGTAGGGGGTGATGATGCTAACGTCCTCTTACAATTTCTGGGCCTGAGCCGCCCCCCTATCAGCATGACAAGACATCTGTTGCCCGCGGCCTGCCCATCGGCCGCTCGCTCCTCCCTTCCCCTGAACGGCGTTCGTCTGTCCGTCCTGAGTGCGGCGGTGGCCGTGGCGATGGGTCTGGCCAGCACCGATGCGAGCGCGCTGGCACTGGGTCCGCTGAAGGTGCAGTCGGCGCTGGGCGAACCGCTGCGGGCCGAGATCGACGTGACCGAGATCACGACCGCCGAAGCCGACAGCCTCAAGATCAACGTGGCCACCGCCGACGCCTTCAAGGCGGCCGGCGTGCCCTACAACCCGGCCCTCAGCGACGTGCGCGCGACGCTGCAGCGCCGCGCCGGCGGCCAGTACGTGGTGCGCCTCAACGGCAGTCGTCCGCTCAACGACCCCTTCATCGACCTGCTGCTCGAAGCCAACGGCAGCACCGGCCGCATCGTGCGCGACTACACCGTGCTGCTCGATCCGCCGGCCGCGCGCCCCGCGGCCGATGCGGGCACGCCGATCGCTCCCGTCTCGCCGCGGGTCGCGGCACCCGTCGAGCGCCCGGGCCCGGTCGTCGCGCGCACGCGCCGTGCACCGGCCGCGGCGCCCGCGCCGGTCGCCGTGGCACCGGCACCGTCCGCGGCCTCCTCCGCCGCACCCGTCGCCCCTTCGCCCCGTCCGGCGGGCAGCGGCGAACAGCTCACGGTGCAGCGCGGCGACACCGCCGGCAAGATCGCGGCGGCCAACAAGCCGGCCGACATCTCGCTCGACCAGATGCTGGTCGCGCTGCTGATGGCCAACCCCGATGCCTTCATCGGCGGCAACGTTAACCGCATCAAGGCCGGCGCCGTGCTCGACCTGCCGAGCGCCGCCGAAGCCGGCGCGGTGCCGGCCGCGGAAGCCCGCCGCACGGTCACGGCCCAGAGCCGCGACTTCGGCGCCTACCGCCAGCGGCTGGCCGAGAACGCCCCGACCTCGAACGTGGCCGGCGCCAGCCGCCGCGCCGGCGGCCGGGTGCAGGCCAATGTCGAGGACCGCAACGCAGCCGCCGCCGCGCCCGACAAGCTCACCATCTCGCAAGGCAGCGCCACCGCGCGTGCGGCCGAGGAAAAGGTCGCGCAGACCCGCCAGGCGCAGGATCGCAGCGCCCGCGCCGCCGAACTGTCGAAGAACATCGAGGAGCTCAACAAGCTCAAGGCCGCAGGTGGCTCGACCGCCGCGGCGCCTTCGGCAGCACCCACGCCCGCCGCTGCGGCCGCCCCAGCCGCCGCGCCCGCCACGACGCCGGGCATCCCGGTGCCGGTCGCCGGCCCCGCCGCCACCGCACCGAGCCCCGCTGCCGCGCCTGCACCGGCACCCGCTGCTGCAGCCACGCCGGCCCCGGCCGCAGCGACGCCCGCCGTCGAGGCTGCGCCAGCGGCAGCGCCCGCCGCAGCCGCCGCGACCGCCACCCCCACCGAAGGCGCTGCGGCCACCGGCGCCCCCGCTCCGAGCCCCGCGGCCAGTGCCGCGGCACCCGCACCCAAGCCCGCGCCCAAGAAGGTCGTGGCGCCGCCGCCTCCGCCGCCCGAACGCAGCTTCCTCGACGAACTGCTCGACAACCCGCTGATGCTGGGCGGCATCGCGCTGATCGCGCTGCTGATCGGCTTCCTGCTCTACCGCGTGCTGGGCCGTCGGCGCGAGGAAATGAGCGAAAGCGTGTTCCTCGAGAGCCGCATCCCCAAGGACTCCTTCTTCGGTGCCAGCGGCGGCGAATCGGTCGACACCAAGAACCGCGGCGACTCCACCGTCTCCTCGTTGTCGTACTCGCCGAGCCAGCTCGACGCCGGCGACGTCGACCCGGTGGCCGAGGCCGACGTGTACCTGGCCTACGGCCGCGACCTGCAGGCCGAGGAAATCCTGCGCGAAGCGCTGCGCGTGAATCCCGACCGCACGGCGATCCACCTGAAGCTGCTCGAGATCCACGCCAAGCGCCGCGACCTGCGCGCCTACGAAGGCCTGGCCACCGAAGTGCACAAGCTCACCGGCGGCAACGGCGCCGACTGGACCCGCGTGGTCGACATGGGCAAGGAACTCGATCCGGGCAACCCGCTGTACGAATCGGGCACGCCGCGCAGCGCCACGCCTGCCGAGAGCGCCGCCCTCGCGACCGCGCTGGCAGCCGCATCGGCCCGCCCGCCGGTCGCCGCCAAGCCCGCGCCCGCGCCGGCCCCGGTGGCAGCCGCTCCGGCCTTCGTGCCCTCGGTGGCACCGCTCGACTTCGACCTGGACCTGAGCCAGCCGCCCGCGCCGCCGCCGCTGGCACCGGTCGGCGCCAGCCTGCCGAAGTCGGCCTATGCGCCCGCCCCGGCCGCGCGCCCGACGACGCCCCCGTCCGCCAGCCTGGCTGCGCAGCCGACGGTCGACCTCGAGAACGATTTCGACACCGCCCCCGGCGCGCTGCCGCTCGACACCCTGCCCGGCTCGCTCAACGACGCCGACAACACCCGCCCGGCCGTGCTGCGCGGCGGTGCCGGCCTGCCGGCCGACTCGGGCTTCATCGAATTCGACATGAGCGCCCTGGCCGGCCTGCCCGCCCGCTCGGGCAACGGCGCCGACCATCCCGCGCCATCGGCCTCGGCCCACGAGGACGACGAGAGCCCGCATGCCGTCAAGCTGTCGCTGGCGCGCGAGCTGCAGGCCATCGGCGACGTCGAGGGGGCGCGCTCGCTGGTCGAGGAAGTCGAAGCCGAAAGCGCCGGCGAACTCAAGTCGCAGGCGCGGCAGTTGCTCGCCGAGCTGCGCTGAGCGCGCGGCGCCGGCCTCTTTGTTCCTGGTTTCGTGAGGCTGGCGCTCGGCATCCGCTACAACGGCCAGGCCTACGACGGCTGGCAGAGCCAGTCCTCGGGCCGCACGGTGCAGGACAAGCTCGAGAAGGCCCTGTCCCAGTTCGCCGCGCAACGCATCTCCACGCTGTGCGCCGGCCGCACCGACGCCGGCGTGCACGGGCTGATGCAGGTGGTGCACTTCGACACCGAGGTGCAGCGCGAACCCTTCTCCTGGATGCGCGGCACCAACCGCTACCTGCCCGACGACATCGCGGTGCAGTGGGCGCACCCGGTGCCGGCCGAATTCCATTGCCGCGCCAGCGCCCTCGCGCGGCGCTACGTCTACGTGCTCTCGCAGTCGCCGGTGCGCCCCAGCCTCGACGCGGGGCGGGTCGGCTGGTCGATGAACCTGCTCGACGGCGATGCGATGCGCGCCGCGGCCGCGCTGCTGATCGGCGAACACGATTTCAGCTCGTTCCGCGCCTCGGCCTGCCAGGCCCGCTCGCCGGTCAAGAACCTGCGGCGCATCGAGATCACGCGCCACGGCGAGGGCGAGCGCTGCCGCTGGCAGTTCGAGTTCGAGGCCGATGCCTTCCTGCACCACATGATCCGCAACCTGATGGGCTGCCTGGTGCGCGTGGGCCGGGGCGCCGAGTCGCCCGAGTGGATCAGCGAGGTGCTCGCCGCGCGCAGCCGCGACGCGGCGGCGCCGACCTTCTCGCCCGACGGGCTGTACTTCCTCGGCCCGTTGTACGACGCCAAGTGGGGTCTGCCGGCCGAGGCCACCTTCCAGGCCGCCCGCGCGGCCTATGATGGCCCGCCATGAGCCTTCTCCCGCCGCGCACCCGCATCAAGATCTGCGGCCTCACGCGCGAGGCCGACCTCGATGCCGCCGTGGAAGCCGGCGCCGATGCCGTCGGCTTCGTGCTCTACCCCAAGAGCCCGCGCGCCATCGCGCCCGAACGCGCGGCCGTGCTGGCCGCCCGCCTGCCGCCCTTCGTCACGCCGGTGCTGCTGTTCGTCGATGCGCAACCCGCCGAGGCCATCGCCGCCCTGGCCCGGGTGCCGGGTGCCATCGCCCAGTTCCATGGCGATGAAACGCCCGCCGACTGCCTCGCGGCGAGCGGAAACGGCCGCTTCCGCTTCATGCGCGCGGCCCGCATTCCCCTCGGCGAGGCCGGCGCCCGCTTCGACCTCGTAAAATACGCATCCGATTTCTCAAACGCCCAGGCCATCCTGCTCGACGCCCATGTCGACGGTTATGGCGGTGGCGGCAAGGCATTCGATTGGTCACTTCTTCCACCCGCCGTCGACGCTCACCTCGTCTTGAGTGGTGGACTCACACCTGCAAACGTGGGCGATGGCATTCGCACGCTGCGGACACGCTGCAAGACGCTGTCCGTTGATGTGAGCTCGGGCGTCGAGATCGACGGTCCCGGGAACAAGGGCCTGAAGGACGCCGGCAAGATCCGGCAATTCGTCGCCGCGGTGAGAGCGGCCGACGCCTCGTCCTTCTCCAGTTAGCCGCCGCACCCGGTTGTCGACCGGGCTGCGGCCCAACGATCGAGAACCATGCAAAGCACCTACCAGCAACCCGACGCCACCGGCCATTTCGGCAACTACGGCGGCACCTTCGCGAGCGAGACGCTCACCCACGCGATCAACGAGCTGCGCGACGCGTACGCGAAGTACAAGGAAGACCCGGCCTTCCTGGCCGAATTCCACTACGAGCTCAAGCACTTCGTCGGCCGGCCCTCGCCGATCTACCACGCCGCTCGCACCAGCCGCGAGATGGGCGGCGCGCAGATCTACCTCAAGCGCGAGGACCTCAACCACACCGGCGCCCACAAGATCAACAACGTGATCGGCCAGGCGATGCTCGCGCGCCGCATGGGCAAGCCGCGCGTGATCGCCGAGACCGGCGCCGGCCAGCACGGCGTGGCCACGGCCACCATCTGCGCGCGCTACGGCCTCGAATGCGTGGTCTACATGGGCAGCCAGGACGTGAAGCGCCAGAGCCCCAACGTCTACCGCATGAACCTGCTCGGCGCCACGGTGGTGCCGGTCGAGTCGGGCAGCAAGACGCTGAAGGACGCGCTCAACGAGGCGATGCGCGACTGGGTCACGAACGTGGAGAACACCTTCTACATCATCGGCACGGTCGCCGGCCCGCACCCCTACCCGATGATGGTGCGCGACTTCCAGAGCGTGATCGGCACCGAGTGCATCGAGCAGATGCCCGCGATGCTGGCGGCCGACGGCATCACCGGCGAAGCCGAGGGCAAGCAGCCCGACGCGGTGGTCGCCTGCGTGGGCGGCGGCAGCAATGCGATCGGCATCTTCCATCCCTACATCCCGTTCGCCGGCACGCGGCTGATCGGCGTCGAGGCCGCGGGCGAAGGCCTGGACAGCGGCAAGCACGCCGCCTCGATCCTGCGCGGCAGCCCGGGCGTGCTGCACGGCAACCGCACCTACCTGCTGCAGAACGAGGACGGCCAAATCACCGAGACGCACAGCGTCAGCGCCGGCCTCGACTATCCCGGCGTGGGCCCCGAGCATGCGTACCTGGCCGACATCGGCCGCGCCGAGTACGTGGGCGTCACCGACATCGAGGCCCTCGAGGCCTTCCACTACCTGTGCCGCACGGAGGGCATCATTCCCGCGCTCGAATCCAGCCACGCCGTGGCCCACGCGCTGAAGCTCGCGAAGACCATGCGCCCCGACCAGTCGATCCTGGTCAACCTCTCGGGCCGCGGCGACAAGGACATCGGCACCGTCGCCGACCTCGCGGGCGTCGACTTCTACGACCGGCCGTCGATGCGCGGCCTGAGCGTGAAGGGAGGCAAGTGATGAGCCGCATCGCAGCCACCTTCGAAGCGCTGAAGAAGGACGGGCGCCGCGCGCTCATCCCCTACGTCACCGCCGGCTTCCCCTACGCCGACATCACGCCCGAGCTCATGCACGGCATGGTCGCGGCCGGTGCCGACGTGATCGAGCTCGGCGTGCCCTTCTCCGACCCGATGGCCGACGGCCCGGTGATCCAGCAGGCCGGCGAAGCCGCGCTCGCGCTGGGCATCGGCATGAAGCAGGTGCTGGCGATGGTCGCGGCCTTCCGCGCGAAGGACACGGGCACGCCCGTGGTGCTGATGGGCTATGCCAACCCGGTCGAGCGCTACGACCTCGTGCACGGCAAGCACGCCTTCATCCGCGACGCGGCCGCGGCCGGCGTCGACGGCCTGCTGGTGGTCGACTACCCGCCCGAGGAGTGCGAGCAGTTCGCCGCCGATCTGCGCGAAGCCGGCATCGACCTGATCTTCCTGCTGGCCCCCACCAGCACCGACGAGCGCATGGCGCAGGTCGCGCGCATCGCGAGCGGCTACGTCTACTACGTGTCGCTCAAGGGCGTGACCGGCGCCGGCCACCTCGACACCGAGGCGGTCGGCCGCATGCTCCCGCGCATCCGCCAGCACGTGGGCATCCCGGTCGGCGTGGGCTTCGGCATCCGCGACGCAAGCACTGCGCAGGCGGTGGGCTCGGCGGCCGACGCGGTCGTGATCGGCACCAAGATCATCCAGTTGATCGACGGCCAGCCGCGCGAGAAGGTGGTGCCCGCGGTGCATGAATTCCTCGCGGGCATCCGCGAGGCGCTCGATGCCTTGCCGGCGGCTACCGCGAAGAATGCGGCTGGCCGATAATCGCCGCTGCCCTCGTCAGGCCCCTTTCGTCATGCGAAAAAGCACGGAAGGGGCACTGACGGCCCCGAAGGCTCTCCCGCCTTCGCGCGAACCTAGGAATGCCCATGAGCTGGCTTGAAAAACTGCTACCCGCCAAGATCGCCCAGACCGACCCCGCCGAGCGCCGCCAGGTGCCCGAGGGCCTGTGGATCAAGTGCCCGGCCTGCGAGACGGTGCTCTACAAGACCGACCTCGAGCACAACCAGAACGTCTGCCCGAGCTGCAGCCATCACCACCGCATCGGCGCGCGTCCGCGCCTCGACGCTTTTCTCGATGCCGAGGGCCGCTACGAGATCGGCCAGGAAGTGCTGCCGGTCGACGCGCTCAAGTTCAAGGACAGCCGCAAGTACCCCGAGCGCCTGAAGGAAGCGCTGGAGAACACCGGCGAGACCGACGCGCTGGTCGTGATGGGCGGCTCGGTCCACAGCATCAGCGTGGTGGTCGCCTGCTTCGAGTTCGAATTCATGGGCGGCAGCATGGGCAGCGTGGTCGGCGAGCGCTTCGTGCGCGGCGTCGAGACCGCGATCGAGCAGAAGGTGCCGTTCATCTGCTTCACCGCCACCGGCGGCGCGCGCATGCAGGAAGGCCTGCTGTCGCTGATGCAGATGGCAAAGACCAACGCCGCGCTCACGCGCCTCGCGAAGAAGGGGCTGCCCTACATCAGCGTGCTGACCGACCCGACCATGGGCGGCGTGTCGGCGGGCTTCGCCTTCATGGGCGACGTGGTGATCGCCGAGCCCAAGGCGCTGATCGGCTTCGCCGGCCCGCGCGTGATCGAATCGACCGTGCGCGTGACCCTGCCCGAAGGCTTCCAGCGCGCCGAGTTCCTGCAGACCAAGGGCGCGATCGACTTCATCAGCGACCGCCGCGAACTGCGCAAGACCATCGCCAGCACGCTCGCGATGCTGCTGCGCCAGCCGGCGGATGCGGTGAGCTGAAGTCCCGGCTTCCCGAAAGACGAAGCGCCCGGAACCTCGCGGTTCCGGGCGCTTTTTTCATGGGGACTGCAAACGGTCAGAGCCGGTAGGCCAGCACCAGCAGGTTGTTCAGCACGATCGCGATCACCTGCAGCACGACGATCGCGGCCAGCGGCGACAGGTCGACGCCGCCGAGCAGCGGAATGACGCGGCGGAACGGCCGCACCAGCGGCTCGGCCAGGCGCGAGATCAGGTCGAGCAGCATCGGCGAGGCGCCCGGTACCCACGAGAGCACCGCGTACACCACCAGCAGCGCGGTCAGTCCCGACACCGCGAGCTGCAGCAGGCCGATGAACGACACCAGCGGCAGCGCGCCGATGCGCCCGAGGTTGCCGATCAGCAGCCACAGCACGAGGAACTTGGCGATCACCAGCAGCCAGGCGGCCACAGCGCTCGCGAGGTCCCACTTCTTGACGGCCGGCAGCAGGCGCCGCAGCGGCAGCACGATCCAGTCGGTGATGGCGAAGATGAAGCGGCCCAGCGGATTGCCGAAGGGCACGCGGTGGTACTGCATGTAGAGCCGCAGCAGGCAGGCGCCGCCGAGCAGGCCGACGATCACGTCGAGGAGGAACGATGGGATCTGATAGAGCATGGCGCGCGAGGTGAAGCGGAGTGCGATGATAGCCACGCAAGGCTCTTCGATGACGACACAACCCCTTCTGAACTCCCTGCCTTTGTTCCCGCTCGGCACGGTCCTCTTCCCCGGCGGCCTGCTGCCGCTGCGCATCTTCGAGGTGCGCTACCTCGACATGATCGGCAAGTGCCGCAAGGGCGGCGTGCCCTTCGGCGTGGTGAACCTCACGAGCGGCACCGAGGTGCGCAAGGCCGGCGCGCAGGCCGAGCGCTTCGCCGAGGTCGGCACGCTGGCCGTGATCCGCGAATTCGAATCGCCGCAAAGCGGCCTGCTGCAGATCGAGTGCGTGGGCACGCAGCGCTTTCGCGTGCGCCACAGCGAACTGCAGAAGCACGGCCTGTGGATCGCCGATGTCACGATCCTCGCCGACGACGTCGCGCTCGAGATCCCCGAGGACCTGCAGCACACCGCCACCGCGCTGCGGCGCCTGGTCGACACGCTCGAGGAACGCAAGCGCGCGCAGGACGCCACCGGCTCGCCGCCGGTGCGCCTGCCGATCGGCGCGCCCTACCGCTACGACGACTGCGGCTGGGTCGCCAACCGCTGGTGCGAGCTGGTGCCGATGCAGCTCGAGCTGCGGCAGCGGCTGATGGAGCTCGAGAGCCCGCTGATGCGGCTCGAACTGGTCGGCGATCTGCTGGCGCGCACCGGCATCGCCTGAGCGCTCGGGCGACACGGCCGAAGCGCCCGCCCCGCTTCGTTTCGCGCTTCGAATTTGATAGCTGATGGCGCAAGGCCGGCGACGGGTTCGCCGGAATTCGCGCGCCATCGCCTGGGCTAAAATCCCGCCTTTCGCGCCGAATTTCCCTGCGCGCGCCTCCCCCACCGCCTCCCCATGTCCGAACAACAGCCGCCCACCCCTGCTCCGGCCGCGACCACGCCCGCCGTCGACGACAACCAGCTCATCGCCGAACGCCGCGAGAAGCTCAAGCTGCTGCGCACCGCGCAGACCGAAGGCAAGGGCGTCGCGTTCCCCAACGACTTCAAGCCGGGCCACCGCGCCGCCGCGCTCGCCGAGGCGCACGGCGCCGTCGAGCCCGAAGCGCTCGAGGCGCAGAACGTCGCCGTGAGCGTGGGCGGCCGCATGATGCTCAAGCGCGTGATGGGCAAGGCCAGCTTCGCGACCCTGCAGGACGCCACCGGCCGCATCCAGCTCTACGTCACGCGCGACGCGGTCGGCGAAGAGGTCTATGCCGAGTTCAAGCGCTGGGACCTCGGCGACATCCTCGGTGCCGAAGGCACGCTGATGAAGACCAAGACCGGCGAACTGTCGATCAAGGTCACGACGCTGCGCCTGCTCACCAAGAGCCTGCGCCCGCTGCCCGACAAGTTCCACGGCATGGCCGACCAGGAACAGAAGTACCGCCAGCGCTACGTCGACCTGATCACCGACGAATCGGCGCGCGTGCGCTTCACCGCGCGCAGCAAGGCCGTGAGCGCGCTGCGCGAATTCATGGTGGCCAACGACTTCCTCGAGGTCGAGACGCCGATGCTGCATCCGATCCCGGGCGGCGCCAACGCCAAGCCCTTCAAGACGCACCACAACGCGCTCGACCAGGAGATGTTCCTGCGCATCGCGCCCGAGCTCTACCTCAAGCGCCTGATCGTGGGCGGCTTCGAACGCGTGTTCGAGATCAACCGGAGCTACCGCAACGAGGGCATCTCGGTGCGGCACAACCCCGAGTTCACGATGATGGAGTTCTACGCGGCCTACTGGAACTACCGCGACCTGATGGACTTCACCGAGACGCTGATCCGCACCATCGCCGACAAGGCCGTGGGCACGCAGCAGCTCACCTACCAGGGCAAGCCCGTCGACCTGACGCAGCCCTTCGAGCGCCTGACGATCCGCGAGGCGATCCTCAAGCACACCGATGCGGGCGATGGGGTCGACGACAGCGCCTGGCTCGTCAATGCCCTGCGCAAGCTGGGCCTGAGCGAGGAGAAGGACAAGCTCTCGCAGCGCAGCCTGGCCAGCCTGCAGGTGATGTACTTCGAGGAGACCGTCGAAGAGAAGCTCTGGCAGCCGACCTTCATCATGGAGCACCCGACCGAGATCTCGCCGCTGGCGCGTGCCAACGACGAACGCCCCGAGGTCACCGAGCGCTTCGAGCTCTACATCACGGGCCGCGAGTTCGGCAACGGCTTCAGCGAGCTCAACGACGCCGAGGACCAGGCCGCGCGCTTCAACGCGCAGGTGGCGGCCAAGGACGGCGGCGACGACGAGGCCATGTACTACGACCACGACTTCGTGCGCGCGCTCGAGTACGGCATGCCGCCCACCGGCGGCTGCGGCATCGGCATCGACCGCCTGATGATGCTGCTGACCGACTCGCCGAGCATCCGCGACGTGATCCTGTTCCCCGCGCTGCGCAGGGAATCTTGAGCACCGCGACCGCGAACGCCACCGCGATCGGCATCGACTTCGGAACCTCGAATTCGGCCGTCGCCTGCCGCATCGCGGGCGCCACCCGGCTGCTGCCGATCGAAGGCGCGGCCACGACCCTGCCCACCGCGATCTTCTACAACGCCGAGGACCGCAGCACGCACTTCGGCCGCGACGCGATCGCGCTCTACCTGGCCGGCGTCGAAGGCCGGCTGATGCGCTCGCTCAAGAGCCTGCTGGGCAGCCCGCTGATGCAGGAGAAGACCGCGATCTTCGACGGCCTCGTGAGCTTCGAGGACATCATCGCGCGCTTCCTGCACGAGATGGCCGAGCGTGCCGCGCGCGAGATGGGCCGTCTGCCCGAGCGCGTGGTGATCGGCCGGCCGGTGCACTTCGTCGACGACGACAGCAAGCGCGACGAGCGCGCCGAGCAGAGCCTGCGCGCCGCCGCGCGCGCGGCGGGCTTCCGCGACATCGCCTTCCAGCTCGAGCCGATCGCGGCCGCCTTCGACTACGAGCAGCGCGTGCGCAAGGAATCGCTGGTGCTGATCGTCGACATCGGCGGCGGCACCTCCGACTTCACCGTGGTGCGCCTGGGCCCCGAGCGCGCCGTGCGCGAGGAGCGTGGCGACGACGTGCTGGCCACCACCGGCGTGCACATCGGCGGTACCGACTACGACCAGCGGCTCAACCTCGACCGCGTGATGCCGCTGCTGGGCTTCGGCCACCACGGGCCGCAGGGCCGCGAGGTGCCGAGCAAGGTGTTCTTCGACCTGTCGTCGTGGCACCTGATCAACTGGCTGTACCTCGCCAAGGCCACCCGGCAGGCGCGCGAGCTGCGCACCAGCTATTCCGACACCCGGCTGCACGACCGACTCATGGCGGTGCTCGACGAGCGCCACGGCCACCGCGTGCTCGGCGCGGTGGAGCAGGCCAAGATCGACGCCTCGGTCAGCGACGCACCCGCCGTCATCGACCTCGACTGCGCCGAGCCCGGTCTCACGAGCACCCTGTCGCCGGCCGACATGGCGCAGCAGCTCGCGGCGCAGTTCGAGGCGGTGATCGCCTGCGCCCATGCCTGCGTCAAGCGCGCCGGCCTGCGCAGCAACGAGCTCGACGCGATCTACCTCACCGGCGGCTCGTCGGCGCTGCGGCCCTTCCAGCAGGCGCTGCGCAAGAGCTTCGCGGGCGTGCCGCTGGTCGAGGGCGACCTGTTCGGCGGCGTGGCTTCGGGGCTGGCCTTCGCGGCGCGCTGAGCGGCGGGCTCCGCGTCATCGGTCGCGCCATCGCGCATGAAGTACCTCTCGGCCTATCCGACGACGCTGCAGGCGCAGGTGCGCCGGCTGCTCGACGAAGAGCGCCTGGGCACCTGGCTGCGCGAGCGCTACCCCGAGGGCGCGCATGCCGTGCAGACCGACCAGGCGCTCTACCTCTACACGACCGGGCTCAAGAACGAGTTCATGCGCAAGGCCGGGCCGCTGTCGAAGGTGATCTTCGACAGCAAGCTGCACGTGATCCGCCATGCGCTGGGCACCCACACCACCGTGTCACGCGTGCAGGGCAGCAAGCTCAAGACCAAGCAGGAGATCCGCGTCGCGAACCTGTTCAAGGCCGTGCCGGCCCCCTGGCTGCGCATGATCGTCGTGCACGAGCTCGCGCACATGAAGGAGCGCGACCACGACAAGGCCTTCTATGCGCTGTGCACGCACATGGAGCCGGACTACCACCAGCTGGAGTTCGATCTGCGGCTGTACCTGACGCACCTGGAAGCGAATGGCCTGCCACTCTGGGGCGTGGAGGCCGCCGGCAAGAATCCGGAACAAGTCCTGAGCAAATCGTAAACTTTTCCCCACCAGCGCCGGATCGCTGAATTCGCCTCGCGCAATTCCGCATGGCTGGCCCCTACACTGCCGAGCTTTTCGTTCCGGAGGTCAGCCGTGTCGCATCCCCAGCAGTTGTTCTTCGTCGGCGGCATCAAGCAGTTCCTGGGCGAACTCTTCCAGCACACCAAGGTTCTGGAGATCGGCAGCCTGGACATCAACGGCTCCGTGCGCAGCTTCTTCGAAGAGTGCGAGTACATCGGCCTCGACGTGGGCGAAGGCAAGGGGGTCGACCTCGTCTGCTATGGCGAGGACTACGGCGGCAAGGCCAACGAGTTCGACGTGGTCATCTCATGCGAGGCGATGGAGCACAACCCCGGCTGGCGCAAGACCTGGCTCAACATGCTCCGGCTGGCCAAGGATTCCGGTCTCGTGGTGATGACCTGCGCCTCGACGGGGCGGCGGCAGCACGGCACGGTCGACTACGCGCCGACCGATTCGCCGCTGACCATGGAAAAGCAGCAGAACTACTACCAGAACCTGGTCGAGGAAGACTTCAAGGCGATCATTCCCTGCGATGCCTGGTTCTCGGTCTGGTCGTTCTACTACGACCACACGAGCCACGATCTCTACTTCTTCGGCCTGGGCAAGGCAGCCTCTGCTGAGGCGATCCAGAAGGCGAACGAACTACGCGCTGCACTGGCCGACTACTATCACAAGCGCAACATCCTCGGCCTGCAGTAAACGACTCGCTACGAAACGGCACACGAAGTGACAGCGCCGATCCCGCTGCATTTCACCTCACTGGCGGACCGGCACATGGTCGGCGACGTGGTCGATGTATTCGTCGCCGCTGCCAGGAAGCTGGGCTACGAAGTCAGCACCGAGCATGCCGCCGTGCGCCATGACGCCATCAACGTGGTCTGCTTCGCGCACCACCTGGCGCCAGAAGTTCTGCAGGGCATGGAGACCAACTGCATCGTGCTGAACTTCGAGCAGCTCGTCGCGGGCTCGCAGGCGTTCAACGAATCCTATCTGACGCTGCTGCGCAATCACTACGTCTGGGACTACAGCCGGCACAACCTCGCCCGCCATGCCGAGCTGGGCATACCCAACGGCCATCACGTCCCTCTCGGCTATGAAGAAGACGCCGGCGACAACTTCAGCGTCGAGGACTTGCTTCCCGAAGCGCTGCAGGACATCGACGTGCTTTTCTTCGGCTCGCTGAATCAGAGACGCACCCAGGTCCTCGATGCGATGCGCAGAAAGGGGCTTCGAGTGGTCTCCAACGAGAACATGCTTTGGGACAGCGCGCATCGCGACCAGATGATCCGGCGTGCCAAGCTGGTCCTCAACATGCATTTTTTCGACAACTCGCGCATCTTGGAGATCCCCCGGCTCGCGATGCTTTTCAGACGCCGCAAGGCCGTGCTGTGCGAGCTCTATCCGGACAGCGAGATCTTCTATCCGGAGCTTCGGCATGCCGTCGCCGGCGTCGCCCGCGATGAACTGGCCGACATGGCCCTGCTGCTGACGAGCGCCCCCGGGTTGCGCCAACGATTGGCGCATCGAGGTTTCGAGATGTTCAGCGCTCGGCCACAGACCGCGGTTCTGGGCCCCGCACTCGCGGATTTCTTTGCGTGGCGCGCCAGGACTTCCGCGGCCGGCACGGCGTCCTGATCAGTTGCCCCCGAAGAAGCCCGACAACTCGCGCGCCAGGGCCTCGACTTCATCCTGCGTCATGTCGACGATCGCCTCCGGGGCGCGCTGATTCTGCGTGTCCCGGATGCTCTCCTTTTGCTCTTGGCGCGACGCCGAATCGTGGTGCAGATGGAACAGCGGCACGTCCATCGAATGCCAACGGACGCCGAGTCGCGAGGCGCGGCGCAGCAGTTCGTCGTCCTCGCCACCCCAGCCTTCGAGCCGCGCGTTGTAGCCACCCACGCGGATGTATTCGCCGCGCTTGAAAAACACGATCCCACCGTTCGCATTGGGGTAGAGCACGATCGCGTCCTCGGGCAGGTTCTTCGGATCGATCACGGCCAGACGCGCATGATCCGGATCGGCCATGAAATCCTGCTTGAGCGCACCGGCGATGTTGATCACCGACCAGTAGGGACACAGCGCATCGCTGTCCGGTCCTTCCAGCAGCGCATCGACGCAGGCACGCATCGCCCACGGCATGGCGATCGAGTCGGCATCGTGGAAGCAGATCACCGGGCTGCGCGCGAGCCGCACGCCGGTGTTGTAGAGCATCGACTTGGGGAACGGGCCGTCGTGCGGCACGAAGACATGCCGGATGTGCGGATCGTCGAGCCGGCGCCAGTCGAAGCTCGGCGTGGCCGCGGCCTCGAGCAGCCACAGCCGGTAGTCGGTGTAGGTGCGCCCCAGGTGCGCGAGCACGGTGTAGAGGTTCTCGCGCCGCTCCTCGTTGGCCTCGCGGTACGACACGATGATGTCGATGTCGCGCAGGGAGGTCTTGTTCGCTTCGGCCATGGCGCTGCGGCTCTCAGAAAGGCCGGTAGAGGATGAAGTTGTCGTCGCCCGCGGGCTGCTTGAAGCGGGTGTCCCGGATCTCGAGCTGCACCGGCTGGGTCTTCTCGTCCTGGTAGCGGTTGAAGATGCCCGCGCCGTTCACCTTCTCGACCACTTCCGCCAGGCCGGGGCCGGCCCAGTTGTCATGGCCGCGCAGCAGGTAGAAATGCATCACGCCGCACTGCTGGTGCGCCCAGTAGTCGTGCCACGAGAAGGAATCGGGCCGCCAGAGCGAGTTGTGGCCCTCGAAGAAGACGGGGCGGCTCATCGGCATGCACTCGGGCGTGGAGATGAGGATATAGCGCGAGCGGTAGTTGAGGAACTCCAGCAGGTCCCGGCCCTGCGAATGCAGCATGTGCTCGATCACGTCGCCGAGGATGACGACGTCGTAGAGGTCGCTGCTCTGCTTGTACAGCCCGTCGGCGGTGATCGGCAGGATGTGGTGGTAGCCCGTTTCGCGCAGGCCCGGGAAGGCCGCTTCGTCGCATTCGAGCGCGGTGAGCTCGCAGCGTGGAACGATGTCCTTGAGCAGCGCGCCGTACTTGCCGCCCCCGGCGCCGATGTCGAGGATGCGCTGCGGGTCGATCGCCCGGACGATCTCCTGCGTCAGGACGTCGAAGGTGGGCCAGGAATAGCCTATGTGTGCCATGGGAATCCCTCTGCTCTCGCTGCTGTTCTGGGGCGTACGACTGTACAGGAGCGCCCTGGCGCGGCGGGCGCCGCGGTGTCAGGTTCTGCACGGTTGCGCGGGCTTTGATCGCCCCGGACGGCGGCTAACGGATCTTCTGCGAGGCCGCGTCGATGGCGGCCATGTACACCGACCGGTAGGGCTCGGACAGGCTCACGAAATGGACCAGCAGCGTGTCCTCGTCGGCCAGCAGCGGCGGGGTGTTGAGGCTGAGGTTGTCCAGCACGCTGTGCTCGCCGAGCAGGCCCTCCTCCTTCAGCACCTCGTTGGTGTAGTGCTGGTCGCCCAGGCTGCTGTAGACCTGGGACTTGTCGGCCACCTCGCCGATGCGCGCCCAGATGCGTTCCAGCAGCGCGAGGTTGGCTGGCGTGTTGCGAAAGCCCATGACGCCCGAATTGAAGCGCCAGGCACCGACGTCCTTGGCCAGCAGCAGGTCGCGGCCCTGCAGCAGCGGCTCGAAGGGGCGCGCCTGGTTGCGGAAGACCACGTCGGCGTCGACCCAGATCACCCAGTCGTGCTGGGCCAGGTGCTGCTGCAGCAGCCAGGTGCGCACCCACGAGCCGTTGATGCCGGGCCCGATCGCCTCGGGCAGCGCCCGGTACACGTGGTACGCGTGGCCATGGCGCTCGCAGTAGCGGCGCACGTTGTGCTCCGACACGCGCGCGTAGGTGGCGATGTGGTGGGTGTAGAGCGTGAGGAAGGCGATGCGCGCCTGCGGATTGACGCTGGTGCACGCCTCGTCGGACAGCGCCGGATAGTCGGGCGGCTGCAGCACCGGGCGGCCCTGCATCAGGGCGCCGTTGACCTCGCGCACCAGCAGCGCCTGCAGGTTCAGGTCGTGCAGGATCTCGTCGCGCCAGCCACCGTCGGGCAACGGCACCGGCAGCGCGGCGAGGTTCACCACGAAGACCCGCGCGTCGTGCCACTGCGAGACGCGCCACGAGACGTTGACGTAGGCCTCGGCCAGCACGCTGTTGCAGGGCAGGAGCCCCGCCGGCGCCAGGCGCGCGGTCTCGTCGAGGCGCGGCGATTCGAGCGCGACCACGTGGCCCGCGTCGATGATCAGCTGATGCAACAGCGCGCGGTTGCCGGGCGTGTTGCGCAGCACCAGCATGTTGGTCATGGCGGGACCGGCGCGGTCGCCGGTCGATGGCCCCTCGAGCGCGACGAGGTCGCGCCCCTGCATCAGCGCCTCGACCGCGACCGGATGGAACACCACCGAGTCGCCGTCGAGGAACAGCAGCCAGTCACCCTCGGCCAGCGTGCGCAGGTGGCGCAGGATCTGGCTGTACTTGGCGCTCGCGCGCAGCGCCGGATGGGCGATGCGCTCGGTGTCGGCCCACTGGTGCGGATAGCCGAACAGGCGGCAGTAGTGCGCATGGTTGCGCAGCACCGCCTCGTCCGCGCGCTGAAGAAGGCTGAGGCACAGGGGCATGGGTCACTCCAGGCAGCGGACCGCCGCGGGCGACGATGGCGTCGCGCTAGATGTCGAGCAAGCGGCGCGCATCGAGGTACCCGCGCGAACGCGTGAGCGCCTGCCAGTCGACAGGCTCGCCTTGCGGCAGCAGGCCGCGGCGCCGTGCCTCGCTGGCGCGCGCCTCGGCACCGGGCTGCCAGCGACCGGCGCGTTCGGCGGCTTCGAAGCCGTCGAGGAACTCGTCGAGCGGCCGGCCTTCGCCGATGCTCTGGTTGCACAGCAGTGCGAGATCGCAGCCGGCGCCCAGCGCAGCCAGCGCCGCGTCGGCGAAGCTCAGCAGTTCGCCGTCGATGTAGCGGCCGGCCTCCATGCTGAGGTCGTCGCTGAAGATGGCGCCGTCGAAGCCGAAGCGGCCGCGCAGGATCTCGCGCAGCCAGCGCGGCGAGAAGCCCGCGGGCCGGCTGTCGACCTTCGGATAGATCACGTGCGCCGGCATGACCGCCGCCAGCGCACCGCCGAGCCAGTCGTAGGGCCGCGCGTCGTCGGCCAGGATGGCCTTGAGGTTGCGCTTGTCGACGGGAATCTCGACATGCGAATCGGCATTGACCCAGCCGTGTCCCGGAAAGTGCTTGCCGCAGTTGCGCATGCCCGCGAGCAGCATGCCGTGCATCAGGCTCTTGGCCAGCAGCGCGACCACGCGCGGATCGCGGTGGAAGCTGCGCGTGCCGATCACGGTGCTGCGGCCATGGTCGAGGTCGAGCACCGGCGCGAAGCTGAAGTCGACACCGCAGGCACGCAACTCGCCGGCCAGCACCTGGCCCGCCGCGGTCGCGACCTGGGTGGCCTGCATCGCGTCGCGCATCCAGAGCTCGCCCAGCGACTGCATCGTCGGCAGGTGGGTGAAGCCATCGCTGCGAAAGCGCTGCACCCGCCCGCCCTCGTGGTCGACGCAGATCAGCAGGTCGGACCGGATCGCCTTGATCTCGGCATTGAGCGCCGTCATCTGCGCGCGGCTTTCCCAGTTGCGCGCGAAATGGATCACGCCGCCCACGCGCGGATGCGCCAGCCGGCGGCGGTCGGCATCGGTCAGCGCCGTGCCGGCCACGTCGACGACCAGCGGCGAGAGAAGCAGTTCCTCGGTCTTCGCACTCATGGCGCGGGCCCATCCTTGCGTTCGACCACCACGAAGCTCGCGGCGTATTCGGTTTCGTCGGTGACGGTGACGTGGGCCGTGAGGTTCTGCGCCTCGAACCAGGTCTTGAGCTCGCCGTGCAGCACGATCACCGGCTTGCCGCTGCGCAGGTTGGCGATCTCGCACAGCCGCCAGCTCATCGGCATGCGCATGCCCATGCCGATGGCCTTGCTGAAGGCCTCCTTGGCCGAGAAACGGGTGGCGAGGTAGCTGAGGCCGCGCTTGGGCCAGCGCTCGCTGCGGGCCTTCCAGACCGCGAATTCGGCGTCGCTGAGCACCCGGCGCGCGAAGCGCTCGCCCTGGCGCTCGAAGGTCGCGGCGATGCGGCGAACGTCGCAGATGTCGGTGCCGATGCCGTAGATCATGCGGCGGCGTGGGCCTCGGCGATGCAGCGCAGGTAGTCGCGCGTGGTCGCTGCATAGCCCAGCTCGAGCGCGTCGGCCACGAAGGCATGGCCGATCGAGACCTCCTGCACGCCGGGCACCGCCTTCAGGAAGGGCGTGAGGTTGTCGCGGCTCAGGTCGTGGCCGGCGTTCAGGCCCAGGCCGGCAGCGAGCGCGGCACGCGCCGTGGCCGCGTAGCGCTCGAGCACGGCCTGCTCGTCGGGCGTGCCGCGCGAGGCTGCGAAGGATTCGGTGTAGAGCTCGACGCGGTCGGCACCGACGGCCTTGGCCGCGGCCATCATCTCGGGGATCGGGTCCATGAACAGGCTGACGCGCACGCCCAGCGCCTTGGCTTCCGCGATCAGCGGGCGCAGGCGCTCGGCATCGTCGGGGAAGGTCCAGCCATGGTCGCTGGTGGACTGGGTCTCGCTGTCGGGCACGAAGGTGGCCTGGTGGGGGCGCAGCTCGCGCACGAAGTCCATCAGGTTCTGGAACGGATTGCCCTCGATGTTGAACTCGATGCCGGGCCAGTCTTTCGCCAGCAGCGCCGACAGGTCGTGCACGTCGTGCGTGCGGATGTGGCGCGCATCGGGCCGCGGATGCACGGTGATGCCCTGGGCGCCGGCCTGCAGGCACAGGGTGGCGGCCTTCACCACGCTCGGAATGCCCAGGTGGCGCGTGTTGCGCACCAGCGCGACCTTGTTGAGATTGACCGACAGCGCGGTGGTGCCGGCCGAGGCAGAGGAAGTGCTCATAGTGCTTGGATATCTCTCATCAACTGCCGCGTACGCAGCGTGGACACGCCGCAATGGTAGTTGAGCAGCGCGCGCAGCTGGTTGCGCAGCGCGCTGTTGCTGCCGTTGCTCAGGGTCGCGACCAGCCGCAGCGTGGCCGTGAACGGCGCGCGGTCGTCGAGCGCCGCCTGCAGCCGCTGCCAGTCGGCGCCGGCCAGCGCGGCCTCGTCGTCGGCTGCGGCGCGCAGGCCGGCCTCGGCGACCAGGGCGTAGCGGGTGCCGGCTTCGAGCGACTCCAGCGTCAGGGTCTGCACGTCGAGCTGCGGCAGCAGGCCGACCCCGCGCAGCAGCAGCAGCTCGAAGGCGCGCAGCGCGGCCGCCTGGGTGGCGGCCTGGGCGCCGCCGTGGTCGCCGGCCAGCACCTGCACCACGCCCCCGTAGGCGTCGAACAGGGCCTCGTGCGCGTCGTCGCGTGCCAGCAGGCGCAGCAGCAACTCGTTGAGGTAGTAGCCCGACAGCAGCGCATCGCCGGTGGGCATGACGTGGCCGCCCATCCATTCCGCGCCCTTGAGGGTGCGGATCTCGGCATCGCCGCCGTAGTTGATCTCCAGCGGCTGCAGCGGCAGCAGCACCGGGCGGAAGTTGGAGCTCGGCCGCTTCGCCCCCTTGGCCACGAGCGCGATGCGCCCGTGGTGGCGGGTGAAGACCTCGAGGATCAGGCTCGACTCGCTCCAGTCGTAGCGATGGAGCACATAGGCCGGTTCGTGCGAAACGCGGTGGGCGGCGACCACTTCATTCGTAGCCGAACGAGCGCACGCGGGCCTCGTCGTCGGCCCAGCCCGAACGCACCTTGACCCAGAGTTCGAGGAACACCTTGGCGTCGGCCAGCTTCTCGAGCTCGACGCGGGTTTCCATGCCGATGCGCTTGATGCGCTCGCCCTTGTCGCCGATCACCATCGCCTTGTGGCTGTCGCGCTCCACCACGATGGTGGCGGCGATGCGCAGCAGGCGCTTGTGGCCCTTCTTCTGCGGCGCTTCCTCGTCGAACTTGTCGATGACGACGGTCGAGGTGTAGGGCAGCTCGTCGCCGGTGAGGCGGAACAGCTTCTCGCGCACCAGCTCGCTGGCGAGAAACTTCTCGCTGCGGTCGGTGAGCTCGTCCTCGTCGTAGAACCAGGGCTGCTCGGGCAGGTACTTCTCGCAGATGCCGAACAGGCGTTCGACGTCCTTCGCGTTCTTGGCCGACATCGGCACGAACTCGGCGAACTCGTGCTTGGTCTGCATCTGCTGCAGCCAGGGCGCGATGTCGCCGCGGCGCCCGACGTTGTCGAGCTTGTTGGCCAGCAGGATCGTCGGGATGCCCTTGCCGAGCAGCTTGAGCACGCGCTCGTCGGCCGGCGTGAAGCTGCCGGCCTCGACCACGAACAGGATCAGGTCGACGTCGCCGACCGCGCCCTGCACGGTCTTGTTGAGCGACTTGTTCAGCGCGTTGCCGTGCAGGGTCTGGAAACCCGGCGTGTCGACGAACACGAACTGCGTGGCACCGAGCGTGCGCATGCCGGTGATGCGGTGGCGCGTGGTCTGCGCCTTGCGCGAGGTGATGCTGATCTTCTGGCCGACCAGCGCGTTGAGCAGCGTCGACTTGCCCACGTTGGGCTTGCCGACGATGGCGACCAGACCGCAGTGCTGCGGGCCCGTGGCTTCCGATGGTTTGGATTCGCCCGTCGGGTCCTGGGGCTGTGCTGCTGATTTGATAGCGTCGTTCATTTCGTTTTCACGCGCCGCCGCGTGCCTTGAGGCGGATCAACATGGCGGCGGCTGCCGCCTGCTCGCCGGCGCGGCGCGAACCGCCGATGCCGCGTTCACGAAGGCCCAGTTCGGGCACTTCGCACTCGACGTCGAAGGTCTGCTTGTGCGCTGCCCCCAGTGTCCCCGCGACGCGGTAGACGGGCAGCTTCATTTTGTGACCCTGCAGCCATTCCTGCAATTCGGTCTTCGGGTCCTTGCCCACCGCTTCCATGCGCGGATTGATCTCGACCGCCTCGTAGAGCCGGTGCACCAGCGCCTGCGCGGCCGAGAAGCCGGTATCGAGGTAGACCGCGCCGATCAGCGCCTCGAGCGCGTCGGCCAGGATCGAGGGCCGGTTCGGACCGCCCGAGCGGGCTTCGCCCTCGCCCAGCCGCAGCAGCGGCGAGAGCGCGAGGCCCACGGCCAGCCGGTGCAGGGTGTCCTGCTTCACGAGGTTGGCACGCACGCGCGACAGGTCGCCTTCGGGCAGGGCCGCGAGGCGGGTGTAGAGCAGGTGCGAGACCGCCAGGTTCAGCACCGAGTCGCCGAGGAACTCGAGGCGCTCGTTGTGGTCGGCGGAGAAACTGCGGTGCGTGAGCGCGAGCTGCAACAGCCGCGGGTCGGCGAACGTGTACTTCAGGCGCGACTGGAGCGCCGTGAGGCCGCCGTCCACCTTGCTTCCCTGGGCGTTCAGTTGGTCTCGCCCTTGTACTTGAGCACGAGGTAGGCGGGGCCGAACAGCGGGATCTCGCGCTCGTAGGAGAAGGCCACCACGACCTTGTCGTTGACCTTCTTGATGTCGAGGTCCTTGCCGGTGACCGACTGGAAGTCGTCGATGGCCTGGGCGCGATCGAAGATGGCGCGGATCTCGGGCACGGTGCTGCCTTCCTTGGCCTTGTTGGCGGCCTTGTAGATCGCCTGGTACTCGATCAGCGTCGGGATGACCTGGGCGACGACGACGCCCACACAGGCCAGCACGACGGCCACGAACACGAGCCCGATGAACGAGATGCCGCGCTGGCGCGCCGCACTGTTCCGGCTGGACCGAACAGTTCTCATACCCTCATACCCCTCGAACGATTTGCTTGATGCTTATTGAAACGGACCGATGCGTCCCAGGTCGCCGAAGTTCATCCAGACGAAGAAGGCCCTGCCCACGATGTTCTTGTCCGGCACGAAGCCCCAGAAACGGGAGTCGGCCGAATTATCGCGGTTGTCGCCCATCATGAAGTAGTTGCCGGCCGGCACCTTGCAGGTGACGCCTTCGACCGAGTAGCGGCAGTTCTCGCGGAAGGGGAAGTCGCTGGCGCCGGGCACGAAGGCGGGGCCGGCGTCGTCGTTGAGGATCTTGTGCTGCTTGCCCGCGAGGTTCTCGTCGAACTGCTTGAGCAGGCGCATCGACTCGCCGTCGAGGTAGTCGGGCGCGGCCTCCTTCGAGACCGGCTGGCCGTTGATCGTGAGCTTCTTGTTCAGGTAGGCCACTTCGTCGCCTGGAATGCCGACCACGCGCTTGATGTAGTCCTGGCTCGGCTTGGGCGGGTAGCGGAACACCACCACGTCGCCGCGCGCCAGCGGCGTGCCGTCGGTGATCTTGGTGTTGATCACCGGCAGCCGCAGGCCGTAGGTGAACTTGTTGACCAGGATCAGGTCGCCGGTGAGCAGCGTGGGCATCATCGAGCCCGAGGGAATCTTGAACGGCTCGTAGAGGAACGAGCGCAGCAGGAACACGACCAGGATCACGGGGAACAGCCCGGCGGTCCAGTCGAGCCACCAGGGCTGCATCAGCAGCCGCTCGCTGGCCTTGGCGTCGGCGGTGTCGACCTGCTTGATGCCCTGGCCGGCCAGCCGCGCATTGCGCTCGGCCAGCGAGCTCTCGAGCGCGGCCGCCGCGCGCTCGCGCCGCGGCAGGAAGTAGAAGCGCTCGGCCAGCCAGTAAAGGCCGGTGACCACCGTGGCCAGGAACAACAGCAAGGCGAAGTTGCCCTCGATCGCTCCGAAGTACCAGGCGCCGATGTAGCCGGCGAATGCCGCGAGGATGAGGGAGGTGATGAATGCCATGTTGATCAGTCTTCGACTTGCAGGATCGCGAGGAAGGCCTCTTGCGGGACCTCGACCGAGCCGATCTGCTTCATTCTTTTCTTGCCCGCCTTCTGCTTCTCGAGCAGCTTCTTCTTGCGGGTGATGTCGCCGCCGTAGCACTTGGCCAGCACGTTCTTGCGCAGCGCCTTGATTGTCTCACGCGCAATGATGTTGACCCCGATGGCGGCCTGGATGGCCACGTCGAACATCTGGCGCGAGATGATCTCGCGCATCTTCGACACCACCGCGCGGCCGCGGTACTGCGACTGGGTGCGGTGCACGATGATCGAGAGCGCATCGACCTTCTCGCCGTTGAGCAGGATGTCGACCTTGACCACGTCGGAGGCGCGGTACTCCTTGAACTCGTAGTCCATGGAGGCATAGCCGCGGCTGACCGACTTCAGCTTGTCGAAGAAGTCGAGCACGATCTCGCCGAGCGGCATCTCGTAGGTCAGCATGACCTGGCGGCCGTGATAGGCCATGTTCATCTGCACGCCGCGCTTCTGGTTGGCGAGCGTCATGACGGCGCCGACGTATTCCTGCGGCATGTACAGATGCACGGTCACGATCGGCTCGCGGATCTCGCTCATCTTGCCGACCTCGGGCATCTTGGACGGGTTCTCGACCATGATGACCTCGCCGTCGCTGCGCACCACCTGGTAGACCACGCTCGGCGCGGTCGTGATCAGGTCCTGGTCGAACTCGCGTTCCAGGCGCTCCTGCACGATCTCCATGTGCAGCAGGCCGAGGAAGCCGCAGCGGAAGCCGAAGCCCAGCGCCTGGCTCACCTCGGGCTCGTAACGCAGCGAGGAGTCGTTGAGCTTGAGCTTCTCGAGCGCGTCGCGCAGCGAGTCGTACTCGCTGGCTTCGGTCGGATAGAGACCGGCGAACACCTGCGGCTGGATTTCCTTGAAGCCCGGCAGCGCCTCGGTCGCGGTGGCGGCCGCACCGCCCGTGCCCGGCTTGATCAGCGTGACGGTGTCGCCGACCTTCGCGGCCTGCAGCTCCTTGATGCCCGCGATGATGTAGCCCACCTCGCCCGCCTCGAGCGAAGCGCGCGGCTCGTTGGCCGGCGTGAAGACACCGACGTTGTCGGCGTTGTAGCTGGCGCCCGAGGCCATCATCTTGATGCGGTCGCCCTTCGCGAGCCGGCCGTCGACCACGCGCACCAGCATCACGACGCCGACGTACGGATCGAACCAGCTGTCGACGATCATCGCGCGCAGCGCGGCGTCGGGATTGCCGCGCGGTGCCGGCATCTTGTGCACGATCGCCTCGAGGATGTCGTCGATGCCCAGGCCGGTCTTCGCCGAACAGGGAATCGCATCGGTCGCGTCGATGCCGATCACGTCTTCGATCTCGGTGCGTGCGTTGTCGGGATCGGCGTTCGGCAGATCCATCTTGTTGAGCACGGGCACCACTTCGACACCGAGGTCGAGCGCGGTGTAGCAGTTGGCCACCGTCTGCGCTTCCACGCCTTGCGATGCATCGACGACGAGCAGTGCGCCTTCGCATGCCGACAGCGAGCGACTCACTTCATAAGAGAAGTCGACGTGGCCCGGCGTGTCGATCAGATTGAGGTTGTAGACCTGTCCATCGCGTGCCTTGTAGTGCAGTGCCGCGGTCTGTGCCTTGATGGTTATCCCACGCTCTTTCTCGATGTCCATCGAGTCGAGCACCTGCGCTTCCATCTCGCGTTCCGCGAGGCCGCCGCAGCGCTGGATCAAACGGTCTGCGAGCGTCGACTTGCCATGATCGATGTGCGCAATGATCGAAAAATTTCTGATGTGATTCATCAACGGGAACGCTTAAGTACTTGAATTGGCTCGTGCACAGAGGGCAACAGGCAAGAAAAAAGGGCGCGTCTCCTGGAGACGCGCCCTGAACCAACAAGCAATGGCAACTGCAGTAGTTGGAACTTCATTGTAGGCAAAAAGGGAAGCACGTACATCCGGGAACAGGGTCCAAACAGGTCGTTGCGGGTCAACAACAAGCAACTTATAAACAACTTATCAACAGGCTTGGTGGAGCACTCTCTGAACAACTTGTGGGCGATCTGTGGAGCGTCGGTGGACTGTCACCTAACATCTCGCATCGTGAAGGAGACCGCTCGGCTTATGCGCCGACTCGCCGCCGAGAGGCCGCTATTCTACCGAAAACGGTCCTTAGCCCTTCCTTAAGTCAGCAATCACTAACAAATCACCGGCTCGGGGCCGATGCAGATTTTTTTAGAGCGGCGCGCCGAAGCGTCGCAAACAGCTCAAAAAAATGGCCCCAAACCCGACTGACGGGTGGGGCCACTTGACGGCACCGCCGGGATCAGCGTGCGGGCCGGATGAGCGCGTACTGCGCCCACTCGCCACGGCGGAACAGCACGCTGAGCGGCTTGCTCTTGTCGGCCTTGCCCACGGCCGACTCGAATTCGCGGGCGTTCAAGACCTCGATGTTGCCCACGGCCAGGATGATGTCGCCCTCGCGCAGGCCGGCACGCGCCGCGGCCTCGTTCGCGGCGTCGACCTTCACGCCGCCCTTGAGCTTGAGCTCCTTCTTCTGCGCATCGCTCAGGTCGCTGACCGCGAGGCCCAGCGACTTGGCGGCGGCCGAAGCCTGCGGCTTGGGCGCCGGCTCCTCGCGGTCGGTGGCGCGCTTGGCCGGCTTGTCGGGCTCGATCTCGGCGATGGTCACGCTCAGGTCGCGCGAGCTGCCGCGGCGGAACACCGTCAGCGTGCTCTTGGTGCCGGGCTTGGTGTTGCCCACCAGGCGCGGCAGATCGCTCGGCTTCTCGATCGCCTTGCCGTCGAACTTGGTGATGATGTCGCCCGGCTCCACGCCGGCCTTCTCGCCCGGCGAACCGGCCTCGACGCTGCGCACCAGCGCGCCCTGCGCCTTGCCCAGGCCGATCGATTCGGCGACGTCCTTGGTGACCTGATCGATCTGCACGCCGATGCGTCCGCGCGAGACGCGGCCCGAGGTGCGTAGCTGTTCGCTCACGCGGATCGCTTCGTCGATCGGGATCGAGAACGAGATGCCCATGAAGCCGCCCGAGCGCGAATAGATCTGGCTGTTGATGCCGACGACCTCGCCACGCATGTTGATCAGCGGACCGCCCGAGTTGCCGGGGTTGATCGCCACGTCGGTCTGGATGAACGGCAGGTACTCGCCGGTGTCGCGCTGCTTGGCGCTCACGATGCCCGCGGTGACGGTGTTCTCGAGACCGAAAGGCGAACCGATGGCCATCACCCATTCGCCCACGCGCAGCTTGGAGATGTCGCCTACCTTCACGGCCGGCAGGCCGGTGGCCTCGATCTTCACCACAGCCACGTCGGTGCGCTTGTCGGCGCCGACGATGCGGGCCTTGAACTCGCGCTTGTCGGGCAGCGTGACCATCACCTCCGAGGCGTCCTCGACCACGTGCGCATTGGTCATCACGTAGCCGTCGGCTGTGAGGATGAAACCGGAGCCCACGCCGCGCGGGCGTTCTTCTTCCTGCGGCTGCGGCCGGTTGGGGCGCGGCCCCTGGCGCGGAGTGCCGGGAATCGGTTGGCCGAAGAAGCGGCGGAAGAACTCCTGCATCTCCTCATCCATCTCGCCGCCATTGCCGCTGCGCTGCGCCACCTTCTCGACGGTGCGGATGTTGACCACCGACGGGCCGACCTGGTCCACCAGGTCGGTGAAGTCGGGCAGCGTACGGGTGGCGGTCTGCGCGTGCACCGGCTCGGCCGGCATGAACGCCAACCCGGCCGTGAGCGCCAGCATGGACGCGAACACGCCGGAACGGAGCTTGTGTCCCTCGATCTTGAACATCATCGGTTGTCTTTCAAAGAGAACGGCTGCGACTCGAAACAGGTACTGAGAGTTTCCGCTTCTCGCCGGATCGGGCGAGAAAGGTGTCGGACATGTTCTTTTCAACGCGTGCGTGCGAGGCTCTGCGCGAAGGCGTCCAGGGTTTGCTGCGGCACTTCGCCTACCGCCGTGAGCCACCAGTCGTTGGCCGGCTCGGGCAAGCGCCTGCGGATCGCATTGGTCGCGCCGATGGTCAGCACGCCGTCGCGCGGTGCGCGCTTGGCGTCGTAGCGCTCGATGAAGAGCGACACCGAGGCGAGGCCATCGGAGAAGATCCATTGCACGGTACGGTCCTGCGTCGCGGCGTTCTTGTCGCCGCCCGCGGCCGGCCGCCGGAAGAAGCTGCGCGGCTTGAAGCCGGCCACCGGCGCGCTCAGGGTCCAGCCCTCGTCCTGCGCGCTGGTGCGCTCGAGCTCGAGCTTCTCGATGCGATAGCCGGCGGTGTTGGCCATCATCTGCGCCAAGGCCTGGGCCTTCACGGGCACGTCGAGCTGCAGCTCGGAGAAGGCCGATTGCTCGACCACGCGCGACTGGTCGTCGAGCGTCTGCAGCTTGACGACCAGCCCGGTGCGGCGCTCGCTCCAGATGCGATAGCCGAAGCGCAGGCCGTCGTGCGGCGTCAGTTGCACCACGTCCGCGTCGAAGCCGGCCACGCGGTCCTTGCCGATGGGCCGCACGTCGTAGAACTCGCCGATCGACGAATCCTGCTTGTCGGGCAGATTGGGGAAGAGATCGAGGTTCTCGCGCTTCTCGACCTTCACCACCTTGGCTTCGGGCAGGAAGGTCATGACGCTCTGGTTGCGGCGGAAGGTCGAACGCTGCGGGCCGCTCAGCGCCTCGATGCGTTCGATCTGCTGCTCGCCGTCGCGCACATGCCAGATGCGCGCACTCGACAGATCGCCGCCGGGCGCGGACACCACGAAGGTCCCGACGTAATTGCGCTGGCGCGCGCCCGCGTGCATGCGCTGCAGCCACTCGGTGACGCTCATGGCGGGCGGCTCGCCCGCCGCCTGGGCCGATGCCGCGCCCCGGGTGTTCGCCGCACTGGAACGGGTCTGCGCGGAAGCGATCTGCGCGATGCAAAAAGCGGCAAGCACGAGCACGAACGCACGTGCGGAGATCGGCATCTGAACAGTCATTGGCAGGGAAGGAGGCAGAGGCGCGCGCTCAGCGCGTGGGCCCTTCGAAGGTCGCGTTGCGCAGGAAACCGGAAGGCATTTGCGAGGCGCCGCCCGCCTGCTGGTGTGCCTCGAGCAACTGGTCCAGGCGCGGATCGCGCAGCATCACCTGCGGCTTGCCGTTGCCCACGATCACGCGCGTGGGCGTGAGCGTCGAGCCCTGCGCGCCATTGGTGGCGGCCGATGCGAGCACCGGGCCCGACACGGGTTGTTGCTGCGCCAGTTGGGCACCGGCCGGGCCGTTGACGACACCGCTGCCGACCCAGCTCCAACTGATGGCGGCCACGGCCACCAGCGAAGCGGCACCGGCCACCAGCTTCCAGCGGAAGACCGGCTCGTTGGCCGCGTCGGCGCGACGCTGAAGCGGCACCACCTGGGCCTCGGGAACGGCCGCCACGGGCCGGATCGACACCGGCTCGGCCGCCAGCCGCTGCTGGAAGCGGGCCAGGAAAGCGCTGCTGTCGCTGCACGCCACGTTGGCGCTCGAACGCAGCACGTCGCCCACCACATGGTAGGCCTGCCACGCCGCGCGGTACTCCTCGTCGCCGCAGACCTTGTCGATGGCCTGCGCGAACTCGTCGCCCTGCAAATGACCATCCGCGAGCGCCGACACCTGTTCTCGAACCGTCATCGTCTGATTCATTTCGTTCACCTGATTTTGCTTACCAACGCTTGCCCGACTGGTTGTCGAGCAGCGGTTTGACCCTGGCCGAAATGGCCTCGCGCGCACGGAAGATCCGCGAACGCACGGTGCCGATAGGGCAATCCATGACTTCGGCAATCTCTTCGTAACTCATGCCCTCGATCTCGCGCAGCGTGACTGCCTGGCGCAACTCCGCGGGGAGCGCTTCCATGGCGGACTCGACCGCGGCCGCGATTTCGTTGGCCGCCATGACCGATTCGGGGGTTTCGTCGGTGGTTGGTTCGTTTCCCGGACGGTAAGTTTCATCGTCGTCCTCGGAAGAAGGCCGCAGGGCGCTTTCCGAGATGGTCGGGTCGCGCTTCATGTCGACCAGCGCCTTCTTCGCGGTGTTCACCGCAATCCGGTAGAGCCAGGTGTAGAACTGCGCCTCGCCGCGGAATTGGTGCAGTGCACGATAGGCGCGGATGAAGGTTTCCTGCGCGATGTCCTCGACCAGGTCGACATCGCGCACCATGCGCCCGATCAGGCGCTCGATGCGGCGCTGGTACTTGATGACCAGCAGTTCGAAGGCCTTCTGGTCGCCCGCCACCGTGCGCTGCACGAGCTGGAAGTCGATCTCGCCCGGACGCGGCGCCGCAGCGGCGTCGGTCAAGCCGGAATCCGGCGGCACGGGCGGCGGGGACGTGGTCATCGAGAGGGGGATTTCAGGGTGCGTCGGCGGGTGCGGTCGCGCGCCAGACATCGCCGCCGGTGTCGGCAGCGGGGGGGCGCGAATATACCGCACGGCGCAGATCGCGCCAGCGCTCGGGCATCGTCTGCCGCTCGACCCAGAGCCAGCGATGCGGCCGGCCCGGTTCGCTCAGGCGCAGCAGCAGCAGCGATTGCAGGTCGAGCGCGACGACGGCGCGCGCGGCCAGGACCGAGCGCGCCGGATCCGCGGCATCGGAAGCCGCGGGCGCCAGCGACCAGAACTGGCCGTCGAAATGAAGAAGACCCGCGCCGTCGCGGCGCAGGCCGATGCCGGCGGCCGCCCCTGCGAACAGCACGCTGAGCAGCAGCAGCGCATGGCGCCAGCCAACGCTATCGAAAAAGTAGCAGGACGCACCCGCGCAGAGCGCGCCGAGTGCCCAGACCACGGTCAGGAGGCGGGCTGCGCCACGCGAGCGCCCCACCGGGTAGGTCACCGACGGTGCGCCGTGCATGGGAGATGAAGACTCAAGCGCGCTTGAACACCAGCGTGCCGTTGGTGCCGCCGAAGCCGAAGTTGTTCTTGACCGCGACATCGATCTTCAGATCGCGCGCCTCGTTGGCGCAGTAGTCGAGATCGCACTCCGGATCCTGGTTGAAGATGTTGATCGTCGGCGGGCTCTTCTGGTGATGCAGGGCCAACACCGTGAACACCGATTCGATGCCGCCCGCGCCGCCCAGCAGGTGGCCGGTCATGGACTTGGTCGAATTCACGACCAGCTTCTTCGCATGGTCGCCGAAGGCGTTCTTGATCGCATTCGTCTCGTTGAGGTCGCCGAGCTGCGTCGATGTGCCGTGCGCATTGAGGTACTGCACCTGGTCCGGATTGACGCCCGCATTGGCGAGCGCCATGACCATCGAACGGCGCGGGCCGTCGACGTCGGGCGCCGTCATGTGGTACGCATCGCCCGTCAGGCCGAAGCCCGCGACTTCGGCGTAGATCTTGGCGCCGCGTGCCTTGGCATGTTCGTACTCCTCGAGCACGACCACGCCCGCACCCTCGCCGAGCACGAAGCCGTCGCGATCCTTGTCCCACGGACGCGAGGCCGTGGCGGGATCGTCGTTGCGCGTGCTGAGCGCGCGCGGCGCGGTGAAGCCACCGATGCCGAGCGGAGAGATGGTCGACTCGGCGCCGCCCGCGATCATCACGTCGGCGTCGCCGTACTCGATCATGCGCGCCGAAGTGCCGATGGCATGCAGGCCGGTGGTGCAGGCGGTGACCACGGCGATGTTCGGGCCCTTGAAGCCGTACTTGATCGACACGTGGCCCGAGATCATGTTGATGATCGACGCCGGCACGAAGAACGGCGACACGCGGCGTGGGCCGCGGTTCACCAGCTCGCCGTGCGTGGCCTCGATCATCGGCAGGCCGCCGATGCCCGAACCGATGTTGCAGCCGATGCGGACCGCTTCCTCGTACGGGAGTTCTTCGCCGGTCTTGAGCCCGCTGTCCTGCACCGCCTGGATCGCGGCGGCCATCCCGAGATGGATGAAGCGGTCCATGTGGCGCGCTTCCTTCTCGGAGATGTATTGGGCGATGTCGAAACCCTTCACCTCGCCCGCGAACTTGCAGGCGAAGGCGCTCGCATCGAACGCGGTGATGTTCGCGATGCCCGAATTTCCCGCCAACAGGTTGGCCCAGGAATCGGCCACCGTGTTTCCGACGGGAGCGATGCAACCGAGTCCGGTCACGACGACGCGGCGTTTGGTCATGCCGGCAAACCTTTCTGGAAGCGCTGGACGACGGCCGCTCGGCGCATGCGGTTCCGAAAGAAAGCCGCCGGCCGCCGCAGTGTCGTCAGTTGGGGCCGATCAGGCCTTTTGATTCTTGGTGGCGTAGTCGACGGCGTTTTGCACCGTGGTGATCTTTTCGGCGTCTTCGTCGGGGATCTCGATGCCGAATTCGTCTTCGAGTGCCATCACGAGTTCGACCGTGTCGAGCGAGTCAGCGCCGAGGTCGGCCACGAAAGCCTTTTCGTTCGTCACTTGGGACTCTTCCACGCCGAGCTGCTCGGCGATGATTTTCTTGACACGTGCTTCGATATCGCTCATTTGATTCCCTCTGAGGGTTGTAGGTAACCGGTGGATTTTAGCCGGGCGGATTGCGAGCTTCCCCGCAGGCCCGGCACGACGAAAAGCTTGCGCCTTGCGGCTACATGTGCATGCCGCCGTTGACGTGCAGTTCCTGCCCCGTCACGTAGGCGGCCTGGGGAGATGCGAGGTACGCCACCGCATGCGCGATGTCGGCGGGCTTGCCCAGATGGCCCAGCGGGATTTGTTGCAGCAGCGCCTGTTGTTGCGCTTCGGGCAGGCTGGCCGTCATGTCGGTCTCGATGAAACCGGGGGCGACGCAGTTGACCGTGATGTTGCGGCTGCCGAGCTCGCGCGCCAGTGCGCGCGTCATGCCGGCCACGCCGGCCTTGGCGGCCGCGTAGTTGGCCTGGCCGGCATTGCCGGAGGCGCCGACCACGCTGGTGATGCTGATGATGCGGCCGTAGCGCTGCTTCATCATCGGGCGGATCACGGCGCGCGACAGGCCGAAGACGGCCTTCAGGTTGGTGTCGAGCACCGCATCCCAGTCGTCGTCCTTCATGCGCATCGCGAGCGTGTCGCGCGTGATGCCGGCGTTGTTGACCAGCACGTGGATCGCGCCGTAGGCCTTCACGATCTCGTCGATCAGCGCCTCGACGGCCGCGCCGTCGTTCACGTTCAGCGCGCGGCCGCGGCCGTCGTAGGCGCTGAGCATGGCGGTGATCTTGGACGCGCCCTCTTCCGTGGTGCCGGTGCCGACCACCTTGAGGCCGCGCTGCGCGAGCTCCAGGGCGATGGCCGCGCCGATGCCGCGCGATGCGCCGGTGACCAGGGCGACTTGCCCTTCGAATTTGGGAATGCTCATAAGAAGAAAGAGGTCTCTGGGCCTGGCACCGGTCAGCCGGCGAGCGATTGTCGAACGTCGGCGAGCGTGGCCGGGTCGTACACCGACGCGGCTTCGAGCTCGGGGGCGATGCGCTTGGCCATGCCGGCCAGCACCTTGCCCGGACCGCACTCGATGATGGCGGCTACACCGCGCAGTTTCAAGGCCTGGACGCTTTCGACCCAGCGAACCGGGCCGGCGGCCTGGCGCACGAGTGCGTCGCGAATGCGGTCGGCATCGGTCTCGACCGCCACGTCGATGTTGTTGAGCACCGGGATCTGCGGCGCGGCCAGCGTCACCGAGGCCAGCTTCTCGCGCAGCGCTTCGGCCGCGGGCTTCATCAGGCTCGAATGGAACGGGGCCGACACCGGCAGCGGCAGCGCGCGCTTGGCGCCGTTGGCCTTCAGCGTCTCGCAGGCCTTCTCGACCGCCGCCTTGCTGCCCGCGATCACGGTCTGCATCGGGTCGTTGAAATTCACGGCTTCCACCACTTCGGCGCTGCCGGCGCCGAACGAGGCAGTGACTTCCTGGCAGTTGGCGATGACCTTGGCAGCCTCCATCCCGAGGATGGCGGCCATGGCGCCGGTGCCGACCGGCACGGCCTGCTGCATCGCCTGGGCGCGGAAGCGCACCAGCGGCGCCGCCTGCGCGAGCGTCAGCACGCCCGATGCCACCAGTGCCGAATATTCGCCGAGCGAATGGCCGGCCACCACCGACGGCGTGGCGCCGCCTTCGGCCAGCCAGGCGCGCCAGGCGGCCACACCGGCCACCAGCATCACGGGCTGGGTGTTGGTGGTGAGCGCCAGCGTTTCCTTCGGGCCGGTCTTGATCAGCGCGCCGATATCTTCGCCGAGCGCTTCGGAAGCTTCGCGCAGCGTTTCGGCCACGGCCGGGTGATCGCCCCAGGCATCGAGCATGCCGACCGCCTGCGAACCCTGACCCGGAAAGACAAAAGCAAAGGATTTCATTGTTGTATGCGTCACGTCGCGCGGCCCGCCTAGGCAGGACCGGCTGTCTCGCCCACTAATTACTACAGATTCAGCAGCACCGCGCCCCAGGTGAAACCGCCACCCACGCCTTCGAGCATGAGGGTTTCACCCTTCTTCACCTTGCCGGAACGCACCGCTTCGTCGAGCGCCAGCGGAATCGAGGCTGCGGACGTGTTGCCGTGCTCGTTGACGGTGACGACCAGCCGCTCGCGCGGCAGCTTCAGCTTCTTGGCCGTGCCTTCCATGATGCGGATGTTGGCCTGGTGCGGAATCAGCCAGTCGATGTCGGCCTCGGTCTTGCCGGCCTTGGCCAGCGTGGCGCGCGCGGCTTCCTCGAGCACGCGCACCGCGAGCTTGAAGACCGCCTGGCCGTCCATGTGCAGCAGCGGCGTGCCGAGCACGTTGCCGCCCGACACGTGGCCGGGCACGCAAAGAATGCCGACATGCTTGCCGTCCGCATGCAGGTCGGTCGCCAGGATGCCGGGCTCGTCGCTGGCTTCCAGCACCACCGCGCCGGCGCCGTCGCCGAACAGCACGCAGGTGGTGCGATCGTTGAAATCGAGGATGCGCGAGAACACCTCAGCGCCGATCACCAGCGCGCAGCGTGCGCTGCCCGTGCGGATCATGGCGTCGGCCACGGTCAGCGCATAGACGAAGCCGCTGCACACGGCCTGCACGTCGAAAGCCGGGCAGCCGGCGATGCCGAGCTTGTTCTGGAGGATGGCCGCCGACGAGGGGAACACCATGTCGGGGGTCGAGGTGGCCACGATGATCAGGTCGACATCGCTGGCCTTGCGTCCCGCCGCCTCGAGGGCGTGGCGGGCGGCATGCAGGCCCAGGTCGCTGCTGCCCACGTCGGGCGCCGCGAAATGGCGCGCATGGATGCCGGTGCGCTCGACGATCCACTGATCGGAGGTCTCGATGCCGCGCGCCGCCAGTTCCTTGGCGAGATCGTCGTTGGTCACCCGGCGCGGCGGCAGATAGCTGCCGGTGCCGGTGATGCGTGAATATGGGCTCATCAAAACGTGAAGCTAGACCGCGTCGGCCGTCGCCGCCGATTCCTGCCGCGCAAGCAAAGGCGCGGCGTGGGCGATACGGGCCCGAACGCGGTCGAGCAGGTTGTTGCGAGCGGCATCATAAGCGCGATCCAGCGCATGGCCGAAAGCCGTCTCGTCGGCCGAACCGTGGCTCTTGAAAACCAGTCCACGCAGGCCCAGCAGCGCCGCGCCGTTGTAGCGGCGATGATCCAACCTGTTCTTGAACGCTTTTAGGACCGGATAAGCCACGATGGCAGCAATCTTCGTGAAGATGCTTCGCGAGAACTCGACGCGGATGAACTCGCCAATCATCGAAGCCACGCCCTCGCTGGCCTTCAACGCCACATTGCCGACGAAACCGTCGCAGACCACGATGTCGGTCGTGCCCTTGAAGATGTCGTTGCCTTCCACGTTGCCGTAGAAGTTCAAATCCTTGGAATTGGCAGCCGTACGCAGCAGTTGGCTGGCTTTTTTGATCGTTTCGCTGCCCTTGATCGCTTCCTCGCCCACGTTGAGCAAACCGACCGAGGGCGACTCGTTGCCGGTCAGCGCCGACACCAATGCCGAGCCGAGCACGGCGAACTGGAGCAGGTCCTCGGCATCGCAATCCACGTTGGCGCCAAGGTCAAGCACCGTCGTGGCGCCGCCCTTCGCGTTCGGCAGCTGGGGCGCAATGGCGGGCCGGTCGATGCCGTCGAGCGTCTTGAGCAGGTAGCGCGCAATGGCCATCAGCGCGCCCGTGTTGCCGGCGGAAATCGCGGCCTGCGCCGCGCCATCCTTCACCTGCTGGATCGCGACCCGCATCGACGAGTCTTTCTTCTTGCGCAGCGCGATCTCGATCGGATCGTCCATGCCGACCACTTCGCTGGCCGGAACGATCCGGGCGCGAGGATGCGCGGCAAAGCCAGCCAGCGCATCGGGCGCGCCGACCAGCAACAGCGAGGCCTCGGGATGGCGCTCGAGAAAAGCACGGCAGGCCGCGAGCGTGACGCGCGGGCCATGGTCGCCCCCCATGCAATCGACGGCGAGCGTGATTGCCGAAGGCGCAGCAGTGGAAGCCGGGGAAGAAGAAGGCGTAGCCATCAAAACAAAGGCCCGATGCTACAAAAAAAGTAGCTTCGGGCCTTGGCCTTGGAGTGCGAAATCAGGCTTCGGACTTGTTCTTGAGCACCTGACGGCCGCGGTAGAAACCGTTGGGGCTGATGTGGTGACGCAGGTGCGTTTCGCCGGTGGTCGGCTCGACGGCGATGCCGGGCACGCCCAGGGCATTGTGGGAACGGTGCATGCCGCGCTTGGAAGGCGACTTCTTGTTTTGCTGGACGGCCATGATGGCTCCTGGACGGTAAGGTGGGTGAGAGGATGCGGGCTCAGGCTGTAGCAGTGAGGCGGCATGAAGGACATGCCCAGATTCCGAAAGCCCCGAAAGTCTTCTCCGAAATCTGCACTGCTGCGTACGGCGGCGCGCGCGAAGCCCATGATTATAGCCCAGACTGCCCGGATGGGGCTAATCGCCCTGTCCGGGCTTGCGCGAACGCAACGCACCCAGCACGGCGAAGGGGTTCTCGCGCTCCTTGTCGGGCGACTCGAAATCCGGATCGACGGCCGAGAGCTGGACCGGCGCCGGGCACACGTCGTGCACCGGCATGACCGGGATTTCCATCAGCAGCTCGTCCTCGATCAACGCGTGCAGGTCGAAATCGCGGCTCGCGACCAGCAGGTCCTCCTCGGACTCCTCGTCCTGAACCGCCGCGGTCTCTTCATCGGCCACGAAACGGAACCAGCGGTCGACCTGCACCGGCGTGTCGACCGGCGACAGGCAGCGCTGGCAGACCAGCGGCACGGTGGCCTCGGCCGTCAGGTGCAGCCAGGGTTCTTCACGGCCTTCCGCGCCGACGCGCTGCTCGCCATCGGCCTCCCAATGCACCACGGCATCGGAAGGAGCTTCGGCCGCCATCTCGTCGACCAGCCGGGTGTAGTTGCGCACCGGATCGTCGGCGGACAGGGTGGCCGCCGCGGCGGCAAAACCGGCAACATCGAGTCGGCCGGGGGCAAATTCTCTCTTCATCCGCCCCAGTCTAGCGCGCCGACGCCGGCTTGCCCGTCGGGCCGACCCCGAAGGGGTTGTTGGGCCTCCTTCACAATCGCCGCATGCAACGCACCGTGATCCTCGCCTCCACCTCGCGCTACCGCCGCGAGCTGCTCACCCGACTGCGCCTGCCCTTCGAGGTGCATGCGCCCGAAGTCGACGAGACGCCGCTGCCCGGCGAAACCCCGCAGGCCCTGGCCCACCGGCTCGCGCTCGAGAAAGCCAACGCCGTGGCCACCCGCTTTCCCGACGCCGTGGTGATCGGCTCCGACCAGGTGGCCGACCTGGCCGGCGAAGCGCTCGGCAAGCCCGGCGACCATGCGCGCGCCACCGCCCAGCTGCGGCGCATGCGCGGCCAGACACTGATCTTCCAGACCGCGGTGGCGGTCGTCTGCCAGGCGACCGACTTTGTCCAGCGCGACCTGGCCCCTGTGCGCGTGGTGTTCCGCGAGCTCAGCGACGCCGCGATCGAGCAGTACCTGCTGGCCGAGCAGCCCTACGACTGCGCGGGCAGCGCCAAGAGCGAAGGCCTGGGCATCGCGCTGCTCGAGGCCATCGACAGCGACGATCCCAGCGCCCTGGTGGGCCTGCCGCTGATCCGCACCGCCCGCATGCTGCGCGCCGCCGGGATCGACCTGCTGTGAGCCGCGGCAAGCTCTACCTCGTGCCGGCGCCGCTCGATTTCGGCTGCGACACCCAGGCCCCGCTGCAGGACGCGCTGCCGCTCGGCACGCTGCAGACCGCCGCCGGCATCACGCACTGGATCTGCGAGAACGCCAAGTCCGCGCGCGCCTACCTCAAGCGCATCGACGCCGTGGCACCGCTGGCGGCGCCGCTGCAGGCGCAGGCGATCCAGGAACTGCCGCGCGAAGTGCACAAGAAAGGCGACCACGCCGGCCAGTTCGACGCCCGCCCGCTGCTGGCCGCCGCGCTCGAAGGCCACGACATCGGCCTGCTCAGCGAAGCCGGCATGCCGGCCGTGGCCGATCCGGGCTCGTCGGTGGCCCGCGCGGCGCACGACCTGGGCATCACGGTGGTGCCGCTGATCGGCCCGGTCTCGCTGCTGCTGGCGCTGGCCGCCAGCGGCCTCAACGGCCAGAACTTCGCCTTCGTCGGCTACCTGCCGCAGGACGCCGACGAGCGCCAGCGCCGCATCCGCGAACTCGAGGCGCTGGCCCTCAAGACCGGACAGACCCAGTTGTTCATCGAAACACCCTACCGCAACGCCGCCCTGCTGCAGGCGCTGGTGCAGACCCTGCAGCACAACACGCGGCTGGCGGTCGCGCGCGGCCTCACGCTGGCCGAGGCGAACCTGCGCAGCGAGACGATCAAGGGCTGGCGCGCCAACAAGCCGCCGGCCGGCGTCGACGAACGCCTGCCCGCCGTGTTCGCGATCGGGCGCTGACGATGGCCGTGACTGCGGCCACGCGCTGGGCCTCGCGCGCGCAATTCTTCGCCTCGGGCTTCATCTTCGCGACCTGGGGCGTGCACGTGCCCACGGTCAAGGGGCACTACGGCATCGACGAGGCCCAGCTCGGCCTCGCCATGCTCGCGGCCGGCGCCGGCGCGATGTACGGGCTGACCAGCGCCGGCCGCTGGATCGGCCGCCACGGACCGCGGCGCATGGCCGCGCTGTGCGGCTGCGTCTACGCGCTGCTGCTCTGCGGCCTGATCGCGATGCCCGGCTATGCCGCCCTGCTGGGCCTGCTGGCGGTGTTCGGCCTCGTCACCAGCGTGTTCGACGTGGCGATCAACACCGAGGCCGCGCAGCTCGAGCTGCACGGCGGCAAGCCACTGATGAGCGGCATGCACGGCATGTTCAGCCTCGGTGGCATGGCCGGCGCGGCCAGCGGCAGCGCGGCGCTCGCGGCCGGCCTTGCCCCGCAGGCGCACCTGCTGCTGGTGTCGGCGGCGATGGTGGCGCTGGTCGCGCTGTCGGCCACGCGCATGCTGCCGAAGCCGCCCACGGCCGCCGGCGCCACCGAGGCCGATCACGGCTTCCGCCTGCCGCGCGGCGCGCTGGCGGTGCTGGGCGTGCTCGCGGCGCTGGGGCTGATCGCCGAAGGCGCCATCTACGACTGGAGCGTGCTCTATCTGCAGCAGGAACTGGGCAGTCCGCAGCAGCAGGCCGCCCTTGCCTACGCGAGCTTCTCGGCCGCCATGGCGGCGGCGCGCTTCGGTGGCGATGCGCTGCGCGCCCGTTTCGCGCCCGCGGTGCTGCTGCGCGGCAGCGGCCTGCTGGCGGCGGCGGCGATGGCGCTGGTGCTGCTCACCGACTGGCCCTGGCTCGCGCTGGTGGGTTTCGCGGGCGTGGGCATCGGCTTTGCCAATGTGGTGCCGATCCTGTTCGCGGCCTCGGCCAAGGTGCCGGGCGTGGAGCCGGCGCGCGGCATCGCGGCCGTCTCGGCGATCGCCTACCTGGGGTTCATGGCGGGCCCGGCGGTCATCGGGCTGATCGCGCGCGCCACCTCGCTGACGGCGGCGCTCTACGTGGTGGTGGTGTTCGCGGTCGCGCTGGCGGCCTCGGCGCGTTACGCCGCGGCCGGCATGCGCGGCGACTGACTGCGCCTCAGCGCAGCGCGGGCACCGACTTCAGCGAACGGATCGTGGCGTCGCCCATGGCGGCGCCGAATTTCTTGGCCAGCTTCTCGGCCACGTTGTCGCGGCGGGTGTAGTCGATGACTTCCTCGGCCTTGATCACCTCGCGCGCCACGTAGTCGACGTTGCCGAGCTGGTCGGCCAGGCCGTAACTCACGGCCTGCTCGCCGCTCCAGAACAGGCCGCTGAACAGGCCCGGGGTGTCGAGCTTGAGGCGGTCGCCGCGGCCGGTCTTCACCACGTTGATGAACTGCTCGTGGATCTGGTCGAGCATCTTCTGCGCGTGTTCGCGCTGCGCGTCGTTCATCGGGCTGAAGGGATCGAGGAAGCCCTTGTTCTCGCCCGAGGTCAGCAGGCGGCGCTCGACGCCGACCTTCTCCATCGCGCCAGTGAAGCCGAAGCCGTCCATCAGCACGCCGATGCTGCCCACGATGCTGGCCTTGTCGACGTAGATCTTGTCGGCGCCGGCCGCGATGTAGTAGGCCGCCGAGGCGCAGGTTTCCTCGACCACGGCATAGACCGGCTTCTTGTGCTTGGCCTTCAGGCGCTTGATCTCGTCGTTGATGATGCCGGCCTGCACCGGGCTGCCGCCCGGCGAGTTGATCAGCAGCACCACGCCCTTGGCGCCGTCGTCCTCGAAGGCGGACTTCATGGCCGCCACGACGAACTCGGCGCTGGCGTCGCCGCCATTGGCGATCTCGCCCTTGATCTCGACCACCGCGGTGTGGGCCGTGGTCTTGGCGGTGCTCGGCGCGCCGCGCGACAGCGCGAACCAGGCCAGGAAGATGAAGAAGGCCAGCCAGGCCAGCCGCGTGAAGGTCTTCCAGCGCCGCGTGGACTTCTGCTCGTTGAGGGCCGCGAAAGCCAGCTTCTCGAGCGTGGCGCGCTCCCAGCCGGGACGCTGAGTGGGATCGTTGGACATGGTGCGTTGGGGATCGGGCGAAGACGAAAGAGAAGGCGGGGCCGGCTCGAAAGGCTCGAAACCGTGGGGATCGGTGCGGTTCTGGTCGTTCATGGAAGCGGCAGGCGAACAGGCAGTCGCGAAGCGCGGCGCTTGCTAGAAGTTGAGGGGTTGAAGGTTCCAGGCAGTATGCCAGTGCACCACGCCGTTGCGCTCGCTCAGCGCGATCTTCACGAGGCCGCCGCGGCACGGCCCGCCCGCGCATTCGCCGGTGTCGGGCCGGTACACGGCGCCGTGGGTGGCGCACAGCAGCCACTGGCCGGTGTCGTCGAAGAAGCGGTCGGGCTGGAAGTCCATTTCCATCGCCACGTGGCTGCAGCGGTTGAGGTAGGCGTGCGGCTGGCCCTCGAAGCGCACCGCGAAGGCGCGGCAGGTCTCGCCGCCGTAGACCACGTCGAAAGGCACGGCCTGGCTGCCCTCCACCAGGTCGGCGCCATTGCACAGGGGAATGCTGTCTTCGCTCATGGCAGGCGATTGTCGTGTCAGGCGTTGCCCAGCAGCCAGGCCTCGAGGTCGGCGATCGAGTGCGCGATGTGCAGCGGCTTGAACTCGGCGAAGCTGTCGGGCTCGTGCGCGCCGTAGCTCACGCCGACGCTGGCGCAGCCCGCGTTCACCGCCAGCTGCAGGTCGTGCGTGGTGTCGCCGATCATCAGCGTGCGCTCGGGGGCCACCTCGAGCTCCTCCATCAGCTCGAGCAGCATGCGCGGATGCGGCTTGCCGAAGGTCTCGTCGGCGGTGCGCGAGGCATCGAAGCGGTCGCGCAGCGCCACCGTCTTGAGCGCCTCGTTGAGCCCGCGGCGCGACTTGCCCGTGGCCACGGCCAGCTTGTGGCCGCGCGCACGCAGCGCATCGAGCATCGGCAGCACGCCGCCGAACAGCACGATGTCGTCCTGGTGCTGCAGGTAGTGGTAGCGGTAGCGGGCACCGAGTTCGGGGTACTTCTCCTTCGGCACGTCGGGCGCGGCACGCGCCAGCGCCTCGGCCAGTCCCAGGCCGATGACCCAGGCGGCATCGTCCTCGCTGGGCTTGGCGCCGCCGACGTCGACCACCGCCGCCTGGATGCAGCGCACGATCAGCCGCGTGGAGTCGTAGAGGGTGCCGTCCCAGTCGAAGGCGATCAGGTCGAAGCGCGGGGGACGGGCGTTGTCTGCAGAGTCAGTCATGGGTCGTGGGCGTGGGGTGTCGTGTCATCGCGTCGAGCGCGGCGGGCGGCATCAGCGAGCGCAATTCGGGCGGCAGTTCGGCCTGCAGCGCGACACGCTCGCCGGTGGCGGGATGGTTGAACTGCAGTCGCCAGGCGTGGAGGAACATGCGCTTGAGGCCCAGCTTCTGCAGCGCGCGCCGGCGCTCGGATTCGCCGTACTTGTCGTCGCCGGCGATCGGATGGCCGGCCGACGCCAGGTGAACGCGGATCTGGTGCGTGCGGCCGGTCTTGATGGTGACGGCGAGCAATGACATCGGCGTGGCATCGCCGGGCAGCGACAGCGTGGCCAGCGCTCGCACCAGCGTCACGGCGCGCATCGCGTCGGGATGGTCCTTGGCCACCACGCGCACGCGGCGTTCGCCGGCACCGGCGCCGCCGTCGGGCAGCAGGTACTTGGCGAGCGGCGCGTCGAGCACCTTCTTGTTGGCGGGCCAGGCGCCCTCGACCAGCGCCAGGTAGGTCTTGCCGGTCTCGCGCTCGCGGAACTGCTCCTGCAGCGCCACCAGCGCGCTGCGCTTCTTGGCGACCAGCAGGATGCCCGAGGTCTCGCGGTCGAGCCGGTGCACCAGCTCGAGGAATTTCGCACCCGGGCGCGCCGTGCGCAGCTGCTCGATCACACCGAAGCTCACGCCGCTGCCGCCATGCACCGCCACGCCGGCGGGCTTGTCGACGGCCAGCACGGCCTCGTCCTCGAGCAGCAGCGGGAATTCGCGCGCCGGCGCGGCGCTCGCAGCCTCCTCGGCGCGTTCGGCCACGCGGATCGGCGGCAGCCGCACCACGTCGCCGGTCTCGACGCGGGTCTCGGCCTGCGCCCGCCCCTTGTTGATGCGCACCTCGCCCGACCGGATGATCCGGTAGACGTGGGTCTTCGGCACGCCTTTCAGATGGCGGAAGAGGAAGTTGTCGAGGCGCTGCCCGGCCGACTCGGCGTCGATCGTGAGGAAGCGGATGGCCGCCGGCTCTCCGGCAAACTCCTTAGCCGCGGGGGCTTGCTTCGCACCTATAATGTTTTTCACCAGCGCGGTCGTGTAAGTGCTTGATTAGACAGAAGTTTAGAGCACTGCTGTCAAACACCCCGGCGGCGCTGCGAGGTCGATGCCGCTTTGGCGACGAGCCTGCAAACCCCGCGCAACTGCGCAAAGTGGCAGGCCAGACGCCCAAGTCAAGCCGACACCCACGAAACACCGATACGGAATACCAGCCTGCAGCCTCCAGCTGCCGGCGGATCGAAGCGAGTCCCTTTGTGCTGATGCTGCTGATTCAAATATGCCTGCGCTGGCTGACCTGGTCCCGACCAGCGGCCTCAGGCATCGAATCGCCAGAACCGCGCGCCACCCTTGCGCAACGGGCTGTCAAAAAGACAGCCTCTCAGCACCACGAAGGGCTCGCCCCCATCCACGCGCCCCCACTCCGGCTGTCGTCACCGAGCTGACGCTCGAGACGGCCGCTCGCGCTCGCGCGCCGCGGCACCCAGCATCCGGAGCCAAGCGGCAATTCCCCAAGTTTCGCGGGCGTCGTCCGTGCATCGTTGGCCCTCCAGGGCCGGTAGAACGATACATATAAGGACAACGCATCATGAAGCGGATGCTGATCAATGCCACGCAGGCCGAAGAACGCCGCCTGGCCATCGTCGACGGGCAGAAGCTCCTCGACTACGAAATCGAGATCGAGGGACGCGAACAGCGCAAGGGCAACATCTACAAGGCCGTCGTGACCCGCGTCGAGCCCAGCCTCGAAGCCTGTTTCGTCGACTACGGCGAGGACCGCCACGGCTTCCTGCCGTTCAAGGAAATCTCCAAGCAATACTTCGCCGAAGGCGTCTCGGCCAGCCAGGCCCGGATCCAGGACGTGATCAAGGAAGGCCAGGAACTGGTCGTCCAGGTCGAGAAGGAAGAACGCGGCAACAAGGGCGCGGCCCTCACCACCTTCATCTCGCTGGCCGGCCGCTACGTCGTGCTGATGCCGAACAACCCGCGTGGCGGTGGCGTCTCGCGCCGCATCGAGGGCGACGACCGCGCCGAGCTCAAGGAGGCGATGGACCAGCTCGAGTACCCGAAGGGCATGAGCATCATCGCGCGCACCGCCGGCATCGGCCGCTCGGCGCCCGAACTCCAGTGGGACCTGAACTACCTGCTCAAGCTCTGGACCGCCATCGACGGCGCGGCCAAGGGCGGCAAGGGCGCCTTCCTGATCTACCAGGAATCCTCGCTCGTGATCCGCGCGATCCGTGATTACTTCAATCACGACATCGGCGACATCCTGATCGACACCGACGACATCTACGACCAGGCGCAGCAGTTCATGGCGCACGTCATGCCCGAGCATGCCGCCCGCGTGAAGCGCTACCGCGACGACGCCGCCCTGTTCAGCCGCTTCCAGATCGAGCACCAGATCGAGTCGGCCTACGCCCGCACCGTCCAGCTGCCCTCGGGCGGCGCCATCGTGATCGACCACACCGAGGCGCTGGTCTCGGTCGACGTGAACTCGGCCCGCGCCATCAAGGGCGGCGACATCGAGGAAACCGCGACCCGCACCAACCTCGAAGCCGCCGACGAAGTGGCGCGCCAGATGCGCCTGCGCGACCTCGGCGGCCTGATCGTCATCGACTTCATCGACATGGACGAGTCGAAGAACCGCCGCGAAGTCGAAAGCCGCCTGCGCGACGCGCTGCGCCAGGACCGCGCGCGCGTGCAGTTCGGCTCGATCAGCAAGTTCGGCCTGATGGAAATGAGCCGCCAACGCCTGAAGCCGGCGCTGAGCGAAGGCTCGTCGATCCCCTGCCCCCGTTGCGGCGGCTCGGGCCACATCCGCGACACCGAATCGAGCGCGCTGCAGATCCTGCGCATCATTCAGGAAGAGTCGATGAAGGACAACACCGCCGCCGTGCACGTGCAGGTGCCGGTGGAAGTCGCGTCCTTCCTGCTCAACGAGAAGCGCACCGAGATCGCCAAGATCGAGCTCAAGCAGCGCGTGAGCGTGCTGATGGTGCCGAACAAGACGCTCGAGACGCCCAACTACAAGCTCGAACGCCTGAAGCACGACGACCCGCGCCTCGACCACATCGAGGCCAGCTACAAGATGGCTGACGAGATCGAGGACCCGACCTCGGTCACGCGCCGCTCGCAGGAGCCCACCAACAAGCAGACGCCGGTCATCAAGGGCGTGCTGCCCGACGCGCCGGCACCCGTGGTGCCGGTCAAGCCCGAGCCGGTGCGCGCGCCCGTCGCCGCCCCCGCGCCGGTCGCGCCGCCCGTGGCGGTGGCGCCCGCGCCGGCCGAGCTGGGCTTCTTCGCCCGCATCAAGAGCTGGTTCGGCGGCGGCACGCCGGCGGCCGCGCCGGCACCCGCGCCCTCGGCGATTCCGGTCGAGCCGCCGAAGCCGACGCGCCGCGAAGGCCGTGACGGCCGTCCGGGCCGCGATGGCGAATCGCGCGGTGCACGCGACGGCGAACAGCGCCGTGGCGGCCGCGGCGGCGAAGGCCGCAATGCCGAAGGCCGTGGCGAGAACGGCGCCCGTTCGGGCAACCGCGACGGCGAACGCCGTGGCGGTGGTCGCAATGGCGAGCGCCGCGAAGGCGGTCGCGAGGGCCGTGAAGGTCGCGAAGGCCGCGACAACCGCAGCGCCGAGCTGCGCGCCGATGGCCAGCCGCGCGAGAACAACCGCGAAGGCCGTCCGCCGCGCGAGGGCGATCAGCGCCGCGGTCGCGGCGAACGCCGCGAGGGCGAAGGCCGCAACGTGCCGGCCGAAGCGCTCGAAGGCGTCAGCCTCGAAGCCCAGCAGCTCGCACCGAACGCGGTGCCGGGCGAGGAAGGCACGGCTGGCGGCGAACGCGCACCGCGCGCCCGTCGCGAACGGGGTGAACGCGGCGAGCGCGGTGAACGTGGCGAACGCAACAGCGAACGCGGCGAGCGCAACCTGAACGGCGACGCGCCGCGCAGCGAAGCCGCCGGCGAAGACGGCAACGCCGCGCAGGGCGAACGCACCGAGCGTGCACCGCGCAACGGCCGCGAAGAGCGTGGCCCGCGTGGCGAACGCAACGACGGCCGCCGCGAGCGCCGCAACGATGGCCAGCCGCGCTTCAACGAGGAAGGCGAAGCCGCCGCCACCGCATCGGCCGACGCCGAAGCCGGCCGCGAAGCCGCACCGCAGGACGGCGCCGAGCAGGCACCGCGCCGCGATGGCGAAGAGCGCCGCGGCCGTTCGCGCGACCGCTACGGCCGTGATCGCCGCGAACGCGCACCGCGCGAAGAAGGCGAAGCGCAACCCGTGGCCGCCTTCGACGGCGCGCCCGCCGAGGCGCAGAACCTGCAGGACGCACCCGTCGCGCGCCAGCCGCAGCCGTTCGCTGAGCAAGCGGTGGCCCAGGTCGCCGAGACTGCCGACAGCGTCGCGGTCGTCGCCGAAGCCCCGGCCGCCGCACCGCAGGTGCGCGAGCCCGCGCCGCAAGCGCGCTTCGAGCAGCCGCAGCAACCCGCAGCGCCCGCGGCACCCATCGTGGTCGAACGCGCGAGCGCGCCGCAACCGGCCACCAATGGCCGCGCGCTGCCGAAGGTCCAGTCCTTCGAGCTGCCGCTCGACGAGCTCGCGCAGATCGCGCAAAGCTCGGGCCTGCAGTGGGTCAACTCCGACGCCGAACGCATCGCGCAGGCGCGCGCCGCGATCGCCGCCGAGCCGAAGCCGGTCCACGTGCCGCGCGAGCGCCCGCCGGTGATCGTGCTCGACGAAGGCCCGCTGGTGCTGGTCGAAACCCGCCGCGAACTGGCCGCGATGACGCTGCCGTTCGAGCAACCGGCTGGCGAAGCGCAGCCGGAGCAGCGCACGCTCTGAGCACCTGCTCGAGTGCAATGAAGACGGCGCCCTCGGGCGCCGTTTTTCATGGGGCCGGCGCCACCAGCCCCGGCATCTCGAGGATCAGCTGCCCGAAGCGGCAGGCACAGGGCGTGTGGCCGTTCTCGCTCCAGATCAGCGAGAAGTCCACGCTCGGCAAGGGCCGCAGCCCATAGCGGCCGTCGACGATCTTCATGCCCGGCTCCACGTCCTCGCGCGTGATCACCGTCGCAGCGAGCCCCGCGAGCACCGCCGCGCGAATGCCCTGCGGACTGGCCGAGGTGAACACCACATGCCAGTCGATCGGCGCGAGGTCGAGCGCCGAGCCGGCCACCTGCCGGTAGACGCAGGGCTTCGGAAAGAAGGCCAGCGGCAGCGAGCCTCCCTTGGGCGGCTCGAAGGTCTCGGCCGCGGCCCAGACCAGCTGCGTGCGCCGCAGCCGCGTGCCCTCCTCCACTTCGGGCGGCGACATCACGACCGCGAGGTCGAGCTCGCCGGCCTTGATCGCCGCGCGCAGGTCGACGTGCATGCTCACGCAGACCTCCATGCGCACCGACGGAAAGGCGCGCGCGAACTGCGACAGCAATGGCGCCAGGCGCTCGCCCAGGAAGTTGTCGGGCGCGCCGAAGCGCACCACGCCCGAGATCGGCGAGGGCTGGAAGCGCTGCGTCATGGCATCGAGCGTCGTCAGGATCTGCTCGGCATAGCGCAGGAAATCCTCGCCGTCCTCCGTCACCGTGAGGCGGCGCGTCGTGCGGTGCAGCAGCGCGCGGCCCACCTGCTCCTCGAGCCGGCGGATCTGGTGGCTTATGGCCGACTGCGTCAGATGCAGGCGCTGCGCGGCGCGCGTGAAGCTGCCGGTCTCCTTCACGGCCACGAAGGCGCGCAGCAGGGTGGGATCGAAGTCCATGGCGAGGGTGGGCGGGTCGTTTGAGTAGTGACAGAGATTAATGAATCTCACGAAATTAAATCATTTCCCTCATGAAGACCCTTTGCCCAGAATCGCGCTCCTCACGGCCGGCCTCCTCGCCGCGCCGCGCCAACCGGACGCCCCATGACCCTCTCACCCACCGCACGCAACCGCCTCGCGCTGGTCGCCCTCTGCCTCGTCGCCGCGATGTTCGGCCTCGAGATCTCCAGCATTCCCGTGATCCTGCCCACGCTCGAGAAGACGCTGCACGCCGACTTCGAGGCCATGCAATGGATCATGAATGCCTACACCATCGCCTGCACCACGGTGCTGATGGCGGCCGGCACGCTGGCCGACCGCTATGGCCGCAAGCGCGTGCTGGCGATCAGCCTGCTGCTGTTCGGCCTCACCTCGCTGGCCTGCGGCCTGGCGCAGAGCGCGCCGCTGCTGATCGGCGCGCGCTTCCTGCAGGGCCTGAGCGGCGGCACCATGCTGATCTGCCAGATCGCCATCCTGTCGCATCAATTCCAGGAGGGCCGCGAACGCAGCCGGGCCTTCGCCATCTGGGGCGTGGTGTTCGGCGTCGGCCTGGGCTTCGGGCCGATCGTCGGCGGCGCGATCGCCGCGCTGTGGCGCTGGGAATGGGTGTTCCTGGTCCATGCGCCGCTGGCCGCCATCGCCTGGCTGTTGGCGGCCGTCAGCATCGGCGAGTCGCGCGACCCCGAGGCGAAGCGGCTCGACCTCGCGGGCATCGTCACGCTGTCGCTCGCGGTGCTCGGCCTCACGGGCTACATCACGCAGGGGCCCGGGCTCGGCTTCGCGAGCGCCGCGGGCCTGGCCCTGCTCGGCGCGTCGGCCGCGAGCTTCGCCGCCTTCGTCGCGATCGAGCGAAGCCGCGCCCATCCGATGTTCGACTTCTCGGTGTTCCGCATCCGCGCGTTCTCGGGCGCGATCCTCGGCTCGGTCGGCATGAACTTCAGCTTCTGGCCCTTCATGATCTACCTGCCGATCTACTTCCAGGCCGGCCTGGGCTACGACGCGGTGCAGGCCGGCACGGCGCTGCTGGCCTACACGCTGCCGACCCTGGTCGCGCCGCCGCTGGGCGAGCGGCTCGCCGCGCGCTTTCGCGCCGGCCTCGTGATCCCGGCCGGCCTGTTCGCCATCGGCGCGGGCTTCCTGCTGATGCGCTGGGGCAGCGGCGTCGCCGAGGCGAGCTGGCTCACGCTGCTGCCGGGCTGCCTGCTGGCGGGCCTCGGCCTGGGCGTGATCAACACGCCGGTGACCAACACCACCACCGGCTCGGTGCCCGCGAGCCGCGCCGGCATGGCCTCGGGCATCGACATGAGCGCGCGGCTCATCACGCTGGCGATCAACATCGCGCTGATGGGCTTCCTGCTGCTCGCGGGCATCGGGGCCGCGCTGCGCCGCGCGCTGCCGGAACTGGCGCCGTCGCTGCCCGCGCTCGCCGAACGGATCGCGGCCGGCCATCTCGCGACGCTGCACCCGGAGTTTCCGGCGCTCGCCGCGCTCGATCCCTCGGGCGCGATCGCCCACGGCGCACTGCTGCAGGGCTTCGGCGGGGTGATGCTCTACGGCGCGCTCGGCGTGTGGGTGCTCGCGGCGCTGAGCGCGCTGGCCTTCCACGGCGGCAGCAGGCGGCCCACGGTCGCCTGCGCCTCGCGCCCCTGAGGACGGTCTAGCGCAGCGAAACCGGGTGGTTCTCGATCTGCGCCGCGTTGCGCCAGGCCAGCGCGGCCTGCTCGGCATCGCCGCGGTCCTCGGCCAGTTGCGCGAGCGCGAGCCAGGCGCGGCGGTAGAGCTCGGGGTCCTGCAGCCCCATGCCGGCCTGCGACAGCAGCTGCTGCGCCTTGCCCCAGAGCTGGCGCTTCATGCAGGCCATGCCCGCGAGGTACTGCAGGTTCGCATCGCGCGGGTTGTTGCGCTGGGCGCTCTCGATGCGCGCGAGCCAGTCGGCATCGACCGAGTCGAGCCCCGCCTCGAGCGCCAGCGCGAGCTTCACGCGCAACGCGTCGCCGAGGCCGCGCGGCAGCGACACCATGCGCTCCCAGGCCGGCAGCAGCCAGTTGCGCGCCACCGGCAGGTCGCCCTTGAGCAGCACCATGCGCTGCGCGGCATGGATGGCGACCTCGGGCATCTCGCGTTCGACCGTCTCGAGTTCGGACCAGGCGCGCAGCAGCTGCGCCGGATCGTGCGCACCCGACAGCAGCTCGGTCGCGAGCCCGCGCACGATGCTCTGCGCCGCGGCCTCCGAGAAGGCGCGGTGCTTGGCCAGCAGCCGCGCGGTCTCGAGCGCCTCGAGCGTGCGGCGGTCCTGGCGCGCGGCCTTCAGCCGCAGCCGCAGCGCCAGCGTGCGGCGCTGCGCGCCCTGCGGCAGCTCCTCCAGTCGCGTGAGCGCGGCGGCCGGATCGCGGTCCTCGAGCGCCCAGCGCGCGGCGCGCAGTTGAACGCCCTCGCGGGTCTCGGGACTGGCCAGCAGGTTGCGGTCGGCGCTCTCGTTGAGTGCCTGCTGCAGATGGGCGTCGCGCGCCGGGCGGTCCTGCAGCGCCTGCGCGCTCTCGGCCGCGAGCAGGTGCGACAGCACGCGCACCTGCTGCGCCTGCGGCAGGCTGGCGCCGAGCGCGGCCAGGGTCTTCTCCTGCGTGAGCGCGGCCTGCGCGGCCTTGCGCGCGCGCGAGAAGCGGCCCGAGATCAGCTGCACCATCGCATCGAGCAGCGCCGAATGCAGCATGCGTTCCTTCTGCTGCATGCGCCACTGGCGCGCCTGGGTCGGCAGCGAGAACAGCGCGGCCAGCGCGCGCAGCGCCGCATGCAGCAGCACGAACAGCGTCAGCAGGATCACCAGCACGAGGTTGAGCGAGAGGTCGACCCGCCAGGGCGGCCAGAACACGGTGATCGTGCCCTGGTTGTTGCCAGCGAACAGCGCGACCGCCGCGGCGACGGCGAACAGCGCGAGGAGCCAGAGTGCGGCGCGCATGGAAAGCCCTGCCCTCTCAGCGGCCGGCCGCGGCGGTGGCCAGGGCGGCGAGCGTGTCGTCGATGCGCGGCGGCTCGGTGGTCTTCACCAGCGCCTGCAGCTGCTGCAACTGCGTGGCGGCCGTCTGCGTGCGGCGCGACGCGGGATCGAAATAGCGGTTGAGCGAGGCCGCCACGTTGGCGAGCTCGGTGCGCGTGACGTCGACCTGGCGCGACAGCAGCGACAGGCGCGCGTTGAGCAGCTTGAGCTTGAGGTTCTCGCGCAGGAAGTAGGTCTGGTCGGGCGCCAGCAGGATCGCCTCGGGCCGCTCGATGCGGCCCACGCGCACCAGCGAGCGCGCCTCGTTGCGCACCGTGAGCAGCGCGCGCTCCCACCAGGGCGCGTCGGCCGGCACCGGGTCGGACTGCCAGGCATTGAGGCCGGTGCCGCGCATCGCGACCGCGTTGAGCGGCGGCAGGTCGTCCACGCCGCGCATCAGTTCGTCGAGCTTCTGCAGCGCCTCGCCGCCGTCGGCGCTGGCGGTGCTGCGCAGCCGGTCGGCATCGCGCTGCATGGCGCGCTGCAGCGGCGCCAGCCGCGGCTGGGCGGCGCGCGCGATGCGCAGGTCGCCGGCCTTCAGCGCGGCCAGGAGCGGCTCGACGCTGCCCGTGACCTGCGCCTGCTGCAGCGCGAGCCGCAGCGTGGATTCGATGTCGACCACCAGGTTCTCGTCGCGCGAACGCGAGAGGCTCTGCATCAGTTCCTCGAGCTGCGAGCGCTGCAGCGCGACCTCGGCGACGCGGGTCTCGGTGAGCGCCACGCGCGCGGCGGTGTCGCGCACCGTGTCCTTGGCCTCGCGCGCCAGCGTGCGCGCCTCGAGCGACTGCATCAGCGCCTCGCTGCTCTGGCGCGCGAGCTGTTCCTTCATGTTGCCGACCTTCTGCCACAGCGCGATCGACGTCAGCAAGGCGCCCAGCGAGACCAGCGCCAGCAGGCCGAGGCCGATGCGCGTCAGGGTGGTGGCGGCCGCGGCGAGGGCGGCGGGAGATTGGGAAGAAGTCGTCAGCGGAGCCGGCACGGGTGCCTGGGGTGCGGCGGAGGCGGAAGAAGACTCGTCGGACGGAGGCACGGCGCTCATGCGAGGGATTCTATCGACGCGACCAGCGCTTCCAGCAGCGGCGCGCTCTCGCGCACCGTGCCGAAACCCGCGCCACGCGCGGCTTGCGCGATGCGCGGGTGGGTGGCGATGGCGCGCGCGACCCGCCAATCGATGGCCGGCAGCGCGGCGCGCAGGTTGGCGATCGCCTCGGAACTGCTGAAGAGCCAGAGCGCGCGGCCCGCGGCGCCCTGCTCGGCCAGCCGGCGCTGCGCGCCGTCGAGCACGGGCGCGAGCCGGCGGTAGGCCACCACCGTGTCGCGCCGCGCGCCCGCATCGTCGAGCGCCTGCGCGAGCCAGTCGCGGCCCGCGGGCCGGCCCTGCGCATCGCCGCCGCGCACGATCAGCACGCGCAGGCCGGGCACGACCCGTGGCCCCACGATCGCCCACAGGGCTTCGGAATCGAAGCGGCCTTCGTCGGCCGCGGGGGTGTCGATGGCCTCGGGCGGAACACCGTTCCGTTGCAGCGCGCGCGCGGTGCCGGGGCCGGTGGCCCAGAAGCGGCAACCTGTTTGCAGCGCGGTGCCGGCGTTGGCTTCGAAGAAGCGGTCGACCGCCGCGGCGCTCACGAACATCCGCGCTGCATGGCGCTCGTTCCAGGCCGCGCGCAGCGGCGCGGCATCGGCCATCGGCGCGATCTCGATCAAGGGCAGCGCGCGTGCGTCGAAGCCCGCGTCGCGCAGTGCATCGATCCAAGGCGGCGCCTCGCGCGCCGGTCGCGTCACGAGGACGGTCGGCGCTGCGGTCGTCGCCACGGTCCCCACGCGTTTCAGTGGGCGCCCGCGTCGCGCAGCAGCGAGGCCGCGTGCAACCCGAGCGCATCGGCCTGCGCGTGATCGCCGGCGTCGGCGCGCGCGCTCACCTGCAGCATCGGCTCGGCGCCCTCGGGATCGCCCCAGGCGGCGTCGATGCGCAGGCTGCCGTCGGGTTGCCAGCGCGCATGCGCGGCCAGCGGCATCGAGCAGCTGCCGCCCATCGCGCGGCTCACGGCGCGCTCTGCGGCGGTGGCGAGCCAGTCGCCGCGGTGCGACAGCGGTGCCAGCAATGCGATCAGGTCGGCGCGGTCGGCGCGCACCTCGATGCCCAGCGCGCCCTGGCCCGCGGCCGGCAGCATGGTCTCGGGCTCGAAGGCGATGCGGATGCGGTCCTCGAGGCCCAGGCGCTTGAGGCCCGCGGCGGCGAGCACGATGGCGTCGTACTGGCCCTCGTCGAGCTTGCGCAGCCGGGTGTCGAGGTTGCCGCGCAGCGGTTCGATGCGCAGGTCGGGCCGGCGCGCGCGCAGCAGCATCACGCGGCGCAGGCTCGAGGTGCCGACCACGGCGCCCTGCGGCAGTTCGTCGAGCGAGGCATAGCGCGGCGACACCAGCGCGTCGCGCGGGTCCTCGCGCTCGAGCACGCAGGCCAGCACGAAGCCCTCGGGCAGCTCCATCGGCACGTCCTTGAGCGAATGGACCGCGATGTCGGCACGCCCTTCCTCGAGCGCGAGCTCGAGTTCCTTCACGAACAGGCCCTTGCCGCCGACCTTGCTCAAGGTGCGGTCGAGGATCTGGTCGCCGCGCGTGGTCATGCCCAGCAGGCGGACCGAATGGCCTTTTTCTTGCAACAGCGTTTGCACGTGCTCGGCTTGCCACAAGGCCAGCCGGCTTTCGCGCGTGGCAATCACGATATTGCTCAAAACCGCCCCCGAAAAGTACATGAACAGAAACCGGCGGGATGCTAGCATGTTGCGCCGCAGCAACGGCGGCGAAGCTCCATTCCAACAGCACTCCAAGTCTCCAGGAACACCATCGAATGAAAGCCAGCAAGACCCCTGCCGCCCCACCGAAGCGCAGGCAAGCCGAAGACCAGCCGCTGATCGACGACATCCGCCTGCTGGGCCGCATCCTCGGCGACGTGATCCGGGAGCAGGAGGGCAAGGAGAGCTATGAACTGGTGGAGAAGATCCGCACGCTGTCGGTGGCCTTCCGCCGCGATGCCGACCAGGCCGCCGACCGCGCGCTCAAGAACCTGCTCAAGAGCCTGACCGCGGCCGAGACGGTGCGCGTGATCCGCGCCTTCAGCTACTTCAGCCACCTGGCCAACCTGGCCGAAGACCGCCACCTGATCCGCCGCCGCACCGAGGCCGAACGCGCCGGCGAGAGCGCCGACGGCGACCTGCAGACCGCGCTGGCGCGCATCCGCAAGGCCGGCGTGAAGCCCGACGAGATCGTCGCCACGCTGGCCCACAGCTATCTGTCGCCGGTGCTCACCGCGCACCCGACCGAGGTGCAGCGCAAGAGCATCCTCGACGCCGAGCGCGCCATCGCGCAGCTGCTGACCACGCGCGACGAGATCCGCCTGCGCCAGCAGGCCTATGCCGGCGGCACCGACGCGCTGTCGCCGCTCGAATTCGCCGACAACGAGGCCCAGATCCGCATCCGTGTCACGCAGCTGTGGCAGACGCGCCTGCTGCGCTTCTCCAAGCTCACCGTGGCCGACGAGATCGAGAACGCGCTGAGCTACTACGAAGCCACCTTCCTGCGCGAGATCCCGCGCGTCTATGCCGACCTCGAGAAGGCGCTGGCACAGGGCGGCCAGACGCCCTCGGTCGCGACCTTCCTGCGCATGGGCCAGTGGATCGGCGGCGACCGCGACGGCAATCCCAACGTGACGGCCGAGACCCTCGAGTACGCGCTGCGCCGGCAGGCCGAACTGGCGCTGCGCCACTACCTCACCGAAGTGCACTACCTGGGCGGCGAGCTCTCGCTGTCGGCCACCTTGATCGACGTGTCGGTCGAGATGCAGGCGCTGGCCGAGCGCTCGCCCGACACCAGCGAGCACCGCAAGGACGAGCCCTACCGCCGCGCGCTGACCGGTGTCTATTCGCGGCTCGCGGCGACGCTGCGCGAGCTCACGGGCGGCGAGGCCGCGCGCCACGCGGTGGCGCCGCAGAACCCTTACGCCTCGGCCGAGGAGTTCCTGGCCGACCTGCGCACCATCGACGACTCGCTCGGCGAGAAGCACAGCAGCCTGCTGGCCGCGCCGCGCCTCAAGCCGCTGATCCGCGCGGTCGAGGTGTTCGGCTTCCACCTCGCCACGGTCGACCTGCGCCAGAGCTCCGACAAGCACGAGGCCGTGATCGCCGAGCTGCTGGCCACCGCGCGCATCGAGCCCGCCTATGCATCGCTGGCCGAGGAGGCCAAGCAGACGCTGCTGCTCAAGCTGCTCGACGACGCACGCCCGCTGCGCGTGCCCGATGCCGACTACTCGCCGCTCGCCCGCAGCGAGCTCGCGATCTTCGCGGCCGCGCGCGTGGCCCGCGCGCGCTACGGCAACGCGGCGATCCGCCACTACATCATCAGCCACACCGAGACCGTGAGCGACCTGCTCGAGGCGCTGCTGCTGCAGAAGGAAGTGGGACTGCTGCGCGGCGCGATGGACAAGGACGCCACCTGCGACCTGATCGTGGTGCCGCTGTTCGAGACCATCGAGGACCTGCGCAATGCCGCGCCGATCGTGCGTGCCTTCTATGCGCTGCCGAACATCCAGGCGCTGATCGAGCGCTCGGGCGCCGAGCAGGACGTGATGCTCGGCTACAGCGACAGCAACAAGGACGGCGGCATCTTCACGAGCAACTGGGAGCTCTACCGCGCCGGCATCGCGCTGGTGGCGCTGTTCGACGAGCTCAACAAGAAGAAGGCCAACCCCATCCGCCTGCGCATGTTCCATGGCCGCGGCGGCACGGTGGGACGCGGCGGCGGCCCGAGCTACCAGGCGATCCTCGCGCAGCCGCCCGGCACGGTGCGCGGCCAGATCCGCCTGACCGAGCAGGGCGAGGTCATCGGCTCGAAGTACGCCAACCGCGAGATCGGCCGGCGCAACCTCGAGACCCTGGTGGCCGCCACGCTCGAGGCCACGCTGCTGCCGCAGGGCAAGTCGGCGCCCGCCACCTTCCTGTCGGCGGCCGGCGAACTCTCGAGCGCGAGCATGGCCGCCTACCGCAAGCTGGTCTACGAGACCCCGGGCTTCGGCGAATACTTCTTCAGCGCCACGCCGATCCGCGAGATCGCCGAGCTCAACATCGGCTCGCGCCCCGCCTCGCGCAACCCCAGCCACAAGATCGACGATCTGCGCGCCGTGCCCTGGAGCTTCAGCTGGGGCCAGTGCCGCCTCACCATCCCGGGCTGGTTCGGCTTCGGCGCGGGCGTGGAGCAGTTCCTCGCGGCCGCCGGCAATGCCGCGGGCCGCAAGGAGCGCCAGGCGCTGCTGCAGCGCATGTACGCGCAGTGGCCCTTCTTCCGCACGCTGCTGTCGAACATGGACATGGTGCTCGCCAAGAGCGACCTCGCGCTGGCCTCGCGCTATGCCGAACTGGTGAGCGACCGCAAGCTGCGCCAGAAGGTGTTCTCGATGATCGATGCCGAATGGCACCGCACCTCGGACGCGCTCACGCTGATCACCGGCGCCAAGCAGCGGCTCGAGGGCAATGCCGAGATGCAGCGCTCGGTGCGCCACCGCTTCCCCTACATCGACCCGCTGCACCACCTGCAGGTCGAGCTGATGCGGCGCTACCGCGCGGGCGACGGCGGCGAGCGGCTGCAGCGCGGCATCCACATCTCGATCAACGGCGTGGCCGCGGGCCTGCGCAACACCGGCTGAGGAGGCGCGCATGCAAGGCTCCTGTCTCTGCGGCGCCGTGGCCTACGAGGCCGCGAAGCTCGCGGGCCCGATCGGCCACTGCCACTGCCGGACCTGCCGCAAGGCGCATGCGGCCGCCTTCGCGAGCACGGCGCGCGTGGACCGCGCCGACTTCCGCTGGCTGCGCGGCCAGGACGACGCGCTCGCGGCCTTCGAGTCCACGCCCGGCAAGCTGCGCCACTTCTGCCGCCGCTGCGGCAGCCACCTCGTGGCCGAGTGGGTGGCCCAGCCGCAGGTGATCCTGCGCGTGGGCTCGCTCGACGACGATCCCGGCGTGCGGCCCAGCCAGCACATCTGGCGCTCGCACGACGTGCCGTGGATGGCCTGCGGCGAGGACCTCCCCTCGTTCGCCGAGGCCGCGCCGCCCAAGCCCTGAGCGCGCCCTTGCCGTCGATGGACGGCAAGGCGCCGCTCCCGGGCACCTGCGTGCGGCCGAAAGCACGCAAACCCCTCGATTGTTCGCCCTGGGGAAACTGACAACTGCCGCGCGCCCCCTTTGTCGCGGGCGCCCCGGCGACCACACTGCGAAGCCCTTTGCAACAAGCATCGACCGCCGTGCCGGCCGATGCCCACCGGACTTCCTTCCCATGATGAACGCTCCCAGCGGCGCCCCCTGCATCGACGCGCTGCCGCCCGATTCCGCGAAGACCTCGCGCTCGACCTGGCTGGCGGTCGGCTCGCTCTCGGTCGGTTCCTTCGCCATGGTCTCGACCGAGTTCATGCCGATCGGCCTGCTCACCGACATCGCCAGCACGCTCAACGTCTCGAACGGCACCGCGGGCCTGATGATCACCATGCCCGGCATCCTCGCGGCCTTCGCGGGACCGGGCCTGATCGTGGCCTCGGGCCGGCTCGACCGCCGCACCCTGCTGATCGGTCTCACGGTGGCGCTGATCGCCTCGAACCTGCTCGCGGCCTTCGCGCCCAACTTCGCCACCATGCTGATCGCGCGGCTGATCCTCGGCCTGTGCGTGGGCGGCTTCTGGACCTTCGCGCCGCCGGCCGCCACACAACTGGTGCCGCCGGCCCAGCAGGCGCGCGCGATGTCGCTGGTGCTGGCCGGCGTGTCGGCCGCCACCGTGCTCGGCGTGCCGGCCGGTGCCTTCCTCGGCACCACCTTCGGCTGGCGCGCCTCCTTCGCCGCCACCGGCGCGCTGGCCGGGGCCGTGCTGCTGGTGCAGCTGTGGCTGCTGCCGCCGCTGCCCTCGGCGCGCGCCATCGGCGCGCGCGACCTGCTGATCCCGCTGACGCGCCGCATGGCGCAGGTCGGGCTGCTCGCGGTGCTGTTCTTCATCGCCGGCCACTTCGCCGCCTACACCTACCTCAAGCCGCTGCTGCAGCAGGTCTTCGGCCTCGACCCCAACGGCGTGACCACGCTGCTGCTGGTCTACGGCGCCGTGGGCTTCTTCGGCACCTTCCTCGGCGGCAGCATGGTGGCGCGCAGCGTGCGCGGCACCACCCTGCTGGCCGCGCTGCTGCTGGCCACGGCGCTGATCCTGTCGACGCTGCTCGGCACCGGCATGGTGGCCGGCGCGGTGGTGGTCGTGATCTGGGGCGTGGCCTTCGGCCTGATCCCGGTGGCGCTCACGGGCTGGATGCTCGAGGCCGTGCCCGATGCGCCCGAGGCCGGCCAGGCGCTGCTGGTCAGCGGCTTCCAGGTGGCGATCGCCTCGGGCGCGCTGCTCGGCGGCCGCGTGGTCGACGGCTGGGGCATCTCGAGCACCATGGTGATGAGCGGCGGACTGGTGCTGGTCGCGGCGCTGATCGTGGTCACGCTGGGCCGTGCGCGCAGCGCCGCCGTGGCGGCCTGAGCGGCAGCCTTCCCTTCAACGGCCGGGACGCCCGCGTGGCGTGCCCGGCCGCTTGCTTTCGGCCCCGGCCCGCGCGATCGCATCGAGCACCACGCGCAGCCCCTTGCCCACCGGCTTGTCGCGCCGCAGCACGATCGCCAAAGTGCGCGACATGGGCGGCACCAGCCGGCTGATCTTCAGCTCGGGATGGGCACCGCGCCCGCGCATCGCCATGCCCGGCACGATGGCGTAGCCCAGCCCCGCGGCCACCATCTCCTTCATCGCCTCGACGCTGCCGAGCTCCATCACCGGCTGCGGCTGCAGCCCCTCGGCCGCGAACCAACGATCGACCAGCCGGCGCGTGTTGGCCGCGGGTTCGAACAGCACCAGCGGCAGCGGCGCCAGGTCGGCCGGTCCCACGCGCGCCTTCAGCGGCGCGAGGTCGGCGCGGCCGATGGCCACGAACTCGTCGTCGAGCACGGGCGTCACCTCGAGCGAACGCCCCGTGGCCGGCAAGGTGACGAGCGCGAGGTCGATGCTGTTCTCCTCCACCTTGCGCACGCAGTCGTCGGTGTTGCCGGTGCTCACCACCACGCTGAGCGCCGGGTACTGCTCGCGCAGCGCGCGCAGCAGCGGCGGCAGCAGGTGCAGGCAGGCGGTGGCGCCGGTGCCCAGCCGCACGCGGCCCGCGACCGCGCTCGCATGGTCGGCCAGCGCCTCGATCGCGTTCTCGACCGCCGCATCGATGTGCTGCGCATGCCGCAGCAGCTCGCTGCCGGCCGCCGTGGCCCGCGCGCGCCGGCCCACGCGCTCCACCAGCCGCACCGCGAGGCGACGCTCGAGCTGGCGCACCTGCAGGCTCACCGCGGGCTGGCTCAGGCCCAGGCGCTCGGCCGCGGCCGAGAAGCTGCCGGTCTCGACCACCAGGCCGAAGGCGCGCAGCTGGTCGAGGTTGAGCGAGCGCTGCAGCGGCTTGTCCAAAGTTTTTCTCATGGCTTGCATAGGTGATCGAAGCTTCATTTATCGAAAGCCGCGCGTCAAGATCGCGCCATGCCTTCTTCCGACCCTTCTCCCTCTTCCGCCGCGTTCGAGATCGCCGACGCCGAGCGCCAGCACCTGGACCAGATCCAGGCCATCTACAGCCACTACGTGCTGCACGACCTCTGCTCCTTCGAGGAGCAGGTGCCGACCGTGGCGCAGATGCTGTCGCGCCGCCTCGAGGTGCTGCGCCTGGGCCTGCCCTACCTGGTCGCGCTGCGCGAGGGCCGCGTGGTCGGCTATGCCTATGCCGGCGCCTACCGCGCGCGCTCCGCCTACCGTCACACGGTCGAGGATTCGATCTACGTCGCGCAGGGCGAGCACGGCCGCGGCATCGGCAAGGCGCTGCTCGCGGCACTGATCGAACGCTGCGCCGCACGGGGCCTGCGCCAGATGGTCGCGGTGGTCGGCCACAGCGGCAACGCGGGCTCGACGCGGCTGCACGAGAGCCTGGGTTTCGAACGGGTCGGCGTGCTGCGCGACGTGGGTTTCAAGTTCGGCCGCTGGGTCGACACCGTGCTGATGCAGCGCGCGCTGGCCTGATGGCGGCACAGCCGTCCCTGCCCGCGCCGGGCTGGCTCGCGATGCTCTGCGCGAGCCGGCTGCTGCAGGCCATGATCGTCACGGCCTATGCCGGCGTGCTGCCCTTCACCATGGTCGACTGGCAGATGAGCGCCGCGCAGGCCGGCTCGATCCAGAGCGCCTGGCACGTGGGCTACATGAGTTCGCTGTTCGCCGTCGGCCTGCTCGCCGACCGCTTCGGCGCGCACCGCGTGTTCCTGCTCGGCAGCGCGGTCAGCGCGATCGCGGCGCTGGGCTTCGCGCTGTTCGCGAGCGGCCATCGCTCGGCGCTGCTGCTGTACGGGCTCGCGGGGCTGTGCGCCGGTGCCTCGTACACGCCGGGGCTGCAACTGCTCGCGCGCAATGCCGAACCCGCGGTGCGCGGCCGCGCGATGGGGCTGTTCCTCGGCGCCTCGTCGCTCGGCTATGCGCTCTCGCTCGCGGTGGTGGCCGCGCTCGCGAGCCTCGCGCACTGGCGCCACGGCCTGATCGCGGCGGCGCTGTGCACCGCGGTGGGCGCGCTGCTCACCGTGCCGGCACTGCGCCGCATGCAACTGCCCACGGCACCGCCGCCGGCCGCGCGCGAGAGCACGCTGCGCGCGCTGGCCGAGACGGTGCGCGACAAGCCCGCGATGGCCGGCAACTGGGCCTATGCCTTCCACTGCTGGGAGCTGATGGCGCTGTGGGCCTGGCTGCCCGCCTACCTCGTGGCCGCGTCGGGCGATGTGCCGGCCGCGTGGAAGGGCGCGGGCATCGCGCTCGCGGCGCTGGCGCACCTGGTCAGCGTGTTCGGCAGCATCGCGGGCGGCGCCGCTTCCGACCGCTGGGGTCGCGCGCACGTGATGATGGTCGCCACCCTCGCGAGCCTGTGCATGTCCTTCGCCTTCGGCTGGATGTGGAGCTGGCCGCTGTGGCTGCTGGCGGCGGCCGCCGCGCTCTACAACCTGTTCGCCATCGCCGATTCCTCGGTCTACTCGACCGCGCTGGCCGACGTGGTGGCACCGCATCGCCTGGGCGTGGCCTATTCGGTGCGTTCGGTGATGGGCTTCGGCGCGGGCGCGATCAGCCCCTGGGCGTTCGGCCTCGCGCTCGACTGGGGGCAGGCGCGCTTCGGCGTCGGCAGCACCCACGGCTGGGTCGCCGCATGGACCACGGTCGGGCTCGGCGCGCTGCTCGGGCCGCTGATGATCGCGCGCTTCGCGCGGCTGGCCAGGCCACCGCGCTGAGCGCCCTCAGTCGCCCTCGCCCTGCGCCCACTCCGGGCTGTAGCCGCCCAGCGTCGGGTGGTACATCTCGTCGCCCGCATGCTGGGTGAACTCGACGTTGAGCCGGTCCTCGCGCAGCCCGAGGATCTCCGCGCAGTCGCGGCACAGCGCCTTCGCGACCGCGAGCCGCACTTCGGCCGAACGGCCACGCCGGATGTCGCACATCAGCACCGAGACCTCCGCCGGCTCGCCATCGACCATGCGCCACACGCCGCCCTCGCCCGCCTCGCGCACCGCGACGCTGATGCGCCGGATGTCCACGCTCATCATCGCGGCATAGGTTTCGCACAGGCGCTGCGCGAGCCGCCGCTTGTCGGTGGCCGCATGGCGGCCGTTCACGTCGAGTTGCAGATAGGGCATGTCAGGCGACTCCTTCGAGGGTGGCGGCGAGGCGGAACAGCGCGGCCTCCCTGCCGGCCGCGGCCACCAGTTGCAGCGCGATCGGCAGGCCGTCGATGCGACCCACGGGCACGCTGATCGCGGGCAGCCCGACCAGGTTCCACGGGCTCGTGAGCGACAGCAACGCGGCGCGCACCTCGACCGCCGCGCCATCGATCCGGGGCATTCTTTCGCCGATGGTGGGCGCCAGCATCGGCACGGTCGGCAGCGCCAGCACCTCGTGCCGCCGCAGCAGGTCGGCCACGGCGCGCGCCACGGCCTCGCGCTGCGCGAGCGCGCGCACATAGCGCCAGGCCGGGATCGCCTCGCCGCGGCGCAGGCGCTGCAGCACCTCGGCATCGATGGCCTCGGCGCCGCGCGCCACGTCCTCCGCATGCACCGCGAAGGCCTCGCTGGCCTGCAGCGTGGAGAAGATCTCGAACAGTTCGTGCGCCTGCGGCAGTTGCGCGGGCAGGTCCACCTCGTCGACCGGCAGGCCGGCGGCACCGAGGCGTTCGCGCACGGCGCGCGCGATGCGCGGATCGGTGCGCGCGAGCAGCGAAGGAACGATCCAGCCGATGCGCGCCGCGGGCGCCACGGCCGCATCGAGCGGCGCCAGGCAGCCATAGGCCAGCGCCACGTCCTCGGCGTTGCGCGCGAACAGCCCCACGTGGTCGAGCGACGCGGCCAGCGGCCGCACGCCCTCGCACGAGATCGCGCCCCAGGCCGGCTTGAAGCCCGCCACGCCGCACAGCGCCGCCGGCACGCGCACCGACCCCGCGGTGTCGGTGCCGAGCGCCAGCGGCACCATGCCCGCGGCCACCGCGACCGCGCTGCCGCCGCTGCTGCCGCCCGACATGCGCGCGGGCGCGTGCGGATTGCGCGCCGCGCCATGCACCGAGCGGTCGCCGGTGGCGCCGTAGGCGAACTCGTGCAGCGTGGTCTTGCCGACCGGCACCGCGCCGGCCGCGCGCAACTGCCGCACGCAGGCCGCGTCGTCATGCGCCACGTGCTCGAGGTACAGCGCCGAGCCCTGCGTGGTGGGCTGGCCCGCGATGTCGATCAGGTCCTTGATCGCCACCGGCATCCCGTGCAGCGGGCCGCGGTCGATGCCTTGCCGCAGCTCGTCGTCGGCGCGCAGCGCGGCGGCGCGCGCGCACTGCGCATCCACGCGCACGAAGGCATTGAGGCGCGGGTTCCGAGACTCGATCGCGGCCAGCGAGGCCTCGATCAACTGCGCCGAGGTGCGGCGGCCCGCGCGCAGGTCGTTCGCGAGCGCCGCGATCGTCTGCCGCGCGAAGAAGCCGAAGGTCTCGCTCATCGCGGCAGCGCCCGCGCACCGACGTAACCGAGCAGCGGGTCGTAGAGGTCGGTGCGGCGGTCGCGGTGCAGGTCGTTGAGCGGCGTCCAGATCGGTGCCGAGCGCGCCGCGCCGATGTCGACGTCGGCATAGAGGATGGTGTCCTCGTCGGGGCCCGCGATGCGGCCGATCGGCCAGCCGTTGGTGCCCGCGATCAGCGAGTTGCCCATGAAGCCCGCGCCGCGCTCGGTGCCGATGCGGTCGGCCGCCGCGATGAAGATGCCGTTGGCATGGGCCGCCGTCATCGTGAGGTAGGCCGCCATGCAGGTGCCGCTGGCGTCGTACAGCGGCGGCGGCGTCCAGACCCAGTCGGTGGGCAGGCAGACGATGTCGGCGCCCAGCTGCGCGAGGATGCGCGGCACCTCGGGGAACCAGATGTCCCAGCACACCATCAGGCCGATGCGGCCGATCTTCGTCTCGAACACCGGATAGCCCTCGTCGCCGGGCGTGAACCACAGCTTCTCGTTGTTCCACAGGTGGGTCTTGCGGTAGCGGCCGATGTAGCCCTCGGGCCCGACCAGCACCGCGGTGTCGAACAGCTGCAGCCCGTCCTGCTCGACCAGGCAGCCGACGATGTAGATGCCGTGCTGCGCCGCATACGACACCCAGCCCTGCACCGCGGCCCCGCCGGGCACGGGCTCGGCATGGGCATAGGCCTCGGCGCGGCCGCTGAAGCAGTAGCCGGTGGTGGCGAGCTCGGGCAGCACCACCAGCTGCGCACCGTTGGCGACCGCGGCATCGAGCCGCTGGTAGATCGCCGCGCTGTTGCGCGCGAGGTTCTCCACGCCGACCTGCGGGTCGAACTGGACCACGGCCACGCGCACGGGGCTGGCGCGCAGGCCGGGAATGGCATCGGCGCCGCGGCCGATATCGGCGGCGGGGGACGGTTGCGTATCGGATGAAGCGGTCATGGATGGCTTTCTGCGCGCTGGCAAAGGGAGGGATCGAATCGGCTATCTGGTTTTTATTTGAAACCTGACTGATCCTAGGCAGATCGGTTTTTATTTGCGACCTGATGGGCCGGACAGCCCCGCCGCGCCGCAAGGTCTTGCGGCAGCGCGCATGCAGGTGGCGCCGAGATGGTTTAATCCTGCAACCACATCCACCCGCAACGCATCGCCATGGCCCGCCGCAAAAGCCTCAAGGAAGACGCCTGTCCCATGGCGCGCACGCTCGACATCCTGGGCGACCGCTGGTCGCTGCTGATCGTGCGCGACGCCTTCGACGGCATGAAGCGCTTCGGCGAATTCCAGCAGAGCCTGGGCGTGGCGAAGAACATCCTCGCGGACCGCCTGAAGAACCTGGTGAACGAGGGCGTGCTGAGCCAGGCGCCGGCCTCCGACGGCTCGCTCTACCAGGAGTACCTGCTGACGCCCAGGGGCGAGGGGCTTTTCCCGGTGGTGGTGGGGCTGCGCCACTGGGGCGAGCAGCACCTCTATGCCAAGGGCGAGCCGCACTCGGTGCTGGTCGAGCGCGAGAGCGGCAAGCCGGTGCAGCGCATCGATCTGCGCACGCACGACGGCAAGCCGCTGGCGCCGGCGGCGACCTTCGTGAAGAAGCTGCCCGAGAAGCCGGCGCCGGGCGGGCGGCCGGCCTTCAAGTCGGCGCGCTGAGCCGCCCTACTCGCCCAGCAATTCGCCGATCGGCTGCAGGTCCTCGACCCGGTCGCAGATGGCCTTGATCACCATCGTGATCGGGATGCCCAGCAGCAGCCCCCAGACGCCCCAGAGCCAGCCCCAGAAGATCACGCCGACGAACACCGCGACCGGGTTCATGCGGCTGGTGCGGCTGGTGAGCCAGGGCATCAGCAGGTTGCCGACCAGGGTGTGGATCAGCAGCGAGGTGCCGGCCACCAGGATGCCCATCTCGAGGGTATTGAACTGCAGGAAGGCCACCAGGCCCGCGGCCGAGAGCACGATCACCGAGCCGATGTAGGGAATGAGGTTGGTGACCCCGGCCACGATGCCCCACACGGCCGCGTTCTGCAGCCCGAGAGCCCAGAAGGCCAGGCCGGTGGCCACGCCCACGAGCACGCTGGTGAAGATCTGCACCAGCAGGTAGCGCTCGATGTTGCGCGTGATGTCGTCGAGCACGTGCACGGTGATCTTCTTCTTCTCGAGGCTGGAGCCCGAGATCTTGATCAGCTTGCGCCGGAAGGTGGAGCCCGAACAGAGCGCGAAGTAGGTGAGGAAGGCCACCAGCGTGAGCTGCCCGGCCGCGCCGAGCAGGCCGACGGTGCCGGTCCAGAGGTAGTCGCGCACGTTGAACGGCGGCCGCTCGATCACCACGCGCGCAACGCCGCGGCGCGCCAGCGCGCGCGAGTTCTCCTCGGCCGCGCGCTCGAGCTGCGAGGCCGCCTGCTGCACGCTGTCGAGCGTGCCGCCGGTGCTCTTGTCGGTGCGCGTGGCCTGGCGCAGCTTCTGCGCCGCGGCCGGCAGCGAATCGAGCAGGGACGAGGCGCTGCCCGAGAGCGAATAGCCGGTCCAGCCGATGGCGCCGCACAGGCCGAGCAGGATGACGGCGGCACCGATCCAGCGCGGCAGCCACCAGCGCTCGAGCCGGTCGACCAGCGGCGACAGCGCATAGCTCAGCAGCAGGCTCAGCATCAGCGGGATGAACACCGACTGCGCCCACTGCAGCGCGAACACGCTGGCCAGCACCGCGAGCACCACCAGCGAGAAGCTGCGCACGTCGACCGGCACGCGCAGCACCGGCAGGTCGCGCTCGGCGTCGGCCTCGGACTTCGGCGCGGGCGGCGGCTCGGGGCGCAGCGCGGGCGCGGGAACGGCGGCGGCCGTCACTGGTTCCTCGGGCACCGGCGCCAGCTCGGGCGCGGGCACCTCCTCCTGCGCGGGCGGCGGCCGCGGTGCGTCGTCCTCGCGCGCCTTGTCGTTCATCGTGCGTCCTTGATGACCTCGCGCACCGCCGCCAGCTGCCGGCGCGATACCGCGACCAGCTCGGGCACGGTCGACAGGCGCAGCGCCCAGCCCTCGGCGTCCTCGCCGTCGTCGTAGCGCTCGAGCGCGCGGATCGCGCTGCGCGCCACCAGCGCATTGCGGTGCACGCGCAGGAAGCGCTGGGGATAGCGCTCCTCGAAATCGTTGAGCGAGCCGTCGAGGATGTGGCTGCGCGCGGCCGTGCGCACCGTGAGGTACTTGTACTCGGACTTCAGGTAGACGATCTCCGCCAGCGGCACGCGCTCGGCGCGGCCGCGGTCCTGGATCAGCACGCTCTCCTGCGCCACCTTGTCGCTGGCGCGCTCCTTGAGATAGCGCTCGGCCTTCTGCAGCGCCTGCTGCAGCCGCTCGGCGCGCACGGGCTTGGTGAGGTAGTCGACCGCGTCGAGCTCGAAGGCGGTGACGGCATGCGCCGCATGGGCGGTCACGAACACCACGGCCGGCGCGTCGGCGCGCTCGCGCAGCGCGCGCGCCACCTCGATGCCGTCGATGCCGGGCATGTGCACGTCGAGCAGCACCACGTCGAGCTTCATCGAGGCCAGCTGCGCCTGCGCCTCGGCGCCCTGCGCGGCCTCGGCCACCACCTCGGCCGCGGGCGCGCTGCAGTCGCGCAGCAGGGTGCGCAGCCGCGAGCGGGCCAGCGCTTCGTCGTCGACGATCAATGTCCTCAGGCTCATTCATGTCCCCCCACGCAATGGCATGCGTTCATGATTCGGCGGGTATCGCAATGCGCACCCGGTAGCTCTTCTGATCCATGCCGGCGCTGAACTGCATGCGCATGTCGTGCAGCAGCCGCAGCCGGTCCCTCACGTTCGCCAGCGCGATGCCGTGGCCGCGCGGCAGTGGTTGGTCGGCCCAGCGCAGCGGCGGCAGGCTGTTGACCACCTCGATCACCACCATCGAGCCGCGCCGCTCGGTGCGGATGCGCAGCTTGGCACCGTCCGGGCTCGGCTCCACGCCGTGCTTGATCGCATTCTCGACCAGGGGCTGCAGCAGCAGCGGCGGCAGCCGCGCGTCGCTGGCCGCGGCATCGAGGTCCCAGCGGATGCGCAGCCGCTCGCCGAAGCGCACCTGCTCGATCGCGAGGTAGCGCTCGGCCAGCGCGATCTCGTCGGCCAGGGTGCCCGATTCGCCGGGATCGGCCAGCGCCTGGCGGAACAACTCGCTCAGGTCCTCCAGCATGGTCTCGGCCTTGGCGGGCTCCTCGCGCACCAGCGCGATGGCACTGTTGAGCGTGTTGAACAGGAAGTGCGGCCGGATCCGCGACTGCAGCTCCTCGAGCCGCGCGGTGGTGGCGGCCGGCGTCTGGCCGCGCGCGCGCAGCACCATCGCCGCCATCACCATGCCCGCGAAGAAGGCACCGGCCAGCGCGCTCGCGAACCAGGGCGCGCTGACCAGCACGCCCGTGAGCCGCAGCAGCCCGCAGCCGTAGAGCGCCGAGATGGCGCCCAGCAGCGCGCCCACCGCGTACTGCCACGGCACCGGCAGCCGCCGCAGCGGCTTCTTGAGCCCGCAGGCCGCGACCAGCCACAGCAGGGTGGCCGGCAAGGCGCCGCCCGTGACGGTGGCGGCCTGCACCAGCCACTCGCCGGGCGAGCCCGAGACGAACATCGCGGCCACGCCCACCACCGCCTCGACGAAGACCACGGTGCGCAGCACCACGCCGATCTGGCAGGCGTCGAACAGCACGGCCTGCGCGCGCGCGGGCGGGCGGGCGCGGTCGGAGGACGCGGCGGGTGGGGTGGCCGATAAAATCGCCGGCTTGCGCATTCGCAGATACATTGGGTAACCAGCCCATTATTGCCTCCCGAACGGCTCCCATGACCCAAAACCAACTCGACAAGAAATCCGAAGCCTGGTCCGCCCTGTTCTCGGAACCCATGAGCGACCTCGTGAAGCGCTACACCGCCAGCGTCTTCTTCGACAAGCGCCTGTGGCAAGCCGACATCGAAGGCTCGCTCGCCCATGCCGGCATGCTGGCCGCGCAGGGGATCATCACCATGCAGGACCACGCCGAGATCGAGCGTGGGATGGCGCAGATCCGCGCCGAGATCGAATCCGGCGCCTTCGAGTGGAAGCTCGACCTCGAAGACGTGCACCTGAACATCGAGGCCCGTCTGACCCAGCTCGTGGGCGACGCCGGCAAGCGCCTGCACACCGGCCGCAGCCGCAACGACCAGGTCGCGACCGACGTGCGCCTGTGGCTGCGCGGCGAGATCGACCTGATCGCCGAGCTGCTGGTCACCCTGCAGAAGTCGCTGGTCGACATCGCCGAGAAGAACGTCGAGGTGATCCTGCCGGGCTTCACCCACCTGCAGGTGGCGCAGCCCGTGAGCTTCGGCCACCACATGCTGGCCTACGTCGAGATGTTCAGCCGCGACGCCGAGCGCCTGGCCGACGTGCGCCGCCGCGTCAACCGCCTGCCGCTGGGCGCCGCCGCGCTGGCCGGCACCAGCTACCCGCTCGACCGCGAGCTGGTCGCCAGGACGTTGAACATGGAAGGCGTGTGCCAGAACAGCCTGGATGCCGTGAGCGACCGCGACTTCGCGATCGAGTTCAGCGCCGCCGCCAGCCTGTGCATGGTGCACATCAGCCGCATGAGCGAGGAGCTGATCCTCTGGATGAGCCAGAACTTCGCCTTCATCCAGATCGCCGACCGCTTCACCACGGGCTCGTCGATCATGCCGCAGAAGAAGAACCCCGACGTGCCCGAACTGGCGCGCGGCAAGACCGGCCGCGTGGTCGGCCACCTGATGGCGCTGATCACGCTGATGAAGGGCCAGCCGCTGGCCTACAACAAGGACAACCAGGAAGACAAGGAGCCGCTGTTCGACACCGTCGACACGCTCAAGGACACGCTGCGCATCTTCGCCGAGATGATCGGCGGCATCACGGTCAAGCCCGAGGCGATGGAACTGGCCGCGCTGCGCGGCTACGCCACCGCCACCGACCTGGCCGACTACCTGGTGAAGAAGGGCCTGCCGTTCCGCGACGCGCACGAGATCGTGGCCCACGCGGTCAAGGCCGCGACCTCGCACAAGGTCGACCTGGCCGAGCTGCCGCTGGCGGTGCTGCAGCAGTTCAACCCGAAGATCGAGAAGGACGTGTACGACGTGCTGAGCCTGCGCGGCTCGCTCAACGCACGCAACATCCTCGGCGGCACGGCGCCCGCGCAGGTCAAGGCGCAGATCGCGCGCCACCGCGCCCGCCTCGGCTGATCGCGCCGGCCCTCGGCAGCGCAGCGACCCGCAGGGCCCGCCATGTTCTACGCCATCCCGCTCGAGAACCGCCCGAGCTGGCGCAACCCGCCGTGGATGACGGTGCTGCTGATCCTCGTGAACATGCTGGTGTTCTGGGGCCCGCAGCGCAGCGAGGAGAACGCGCAGGAACGCGCCGCGCGCTACTACGCGAAGAGCGCGTTGCCGGCGCTCGAGCTGCCGGCCTTCGTCGACTGGCTCGAGCGCACCCGGTCGCCGCGCGCCGAGGCCGCGCGGCAGCTGCTCAAGCTCAAGCGCACCGACGAGCTGCTCGAGGGCCTGCAGCACGAGCGCGTCTTCCTGCGCCAGCTGCGCGCCGACGAGGTGATCACGCCCGCGCATCCGCGCTTCGACGAATGGAAGCGCGAGCGCCAGCAGTTCGATGCCCAGTGGCCCGCGCCCTTCACCGAGCGCTGGGCGCAGGACTACGCGAAGGACGCCGAGTTCAAGCCCTGGACGTGGATCACGGCCGCCTTCCTGCACGGCAGCACCGGCCACCTGCTGGGCAACATGCTGTTTTTGTTCCTGTTCGGCTTCTCGGTCGAACTGGCGCTCGGGCGCACCACCTTCCTGAGCTTCTACCTCCTGGGTGCCGTCGGTGCCTCGGCGCTGGCCGACTGGGCCTATGCGGGCAAGGGCAGCTACGGGCTCGGCGCCTCGGGGGCGGTGTCGGCGCTGATGGGCATGTATGCCGTGATGTACCGGCTGCGGCGCATCCGCTTCTTCTACCAGCTGTTCTTCTACTTCAACTACGTCACGGCGCCGGCCCTGCTCCTGCTGCCGGCCTGGATCGCCAACGAGCTGCTGCAGCACCTGGTGGGCGGCCAGGGCATCGCCTACATGGCGCACCTGGGCGGGCTGCTGAGCGGCGCCGCGCTGATGGCCTGCGCCACGGCGCTGAAGCGCGTGAAGGCGCCCGAGACGCTGGCGGCCGAGCGCGCGAGCGCGCGCGACCACGACGGCGGCGATGGCGAATTCCAGCGCCGCGTCGCCAACGCACGGCGGCTGGGCGCGGCGATGAAGTTCGAGTCGGCCAGCAGCGAGTGGCGCGCCGCCGCGGCGCTGCGCCCGAACGATGCCGACACCCTGCGCGCCTGGTTCAACACCGCGCGGCTGCAGCCGGCCGGCGACGACTTCCATGCCGCGGCGCGGCGCATCTTCCGCCTGAGCGCCACCGACCCCGACACGCTGGCGCTGCAGCATGCGAGCTTCACCACCTACCTCGACCAGGCGAAGCCCGGCGTGCGCCTCAAGCCCGACGACATGGCACGGCTGGCGCGCCGCTTCGTGCGCATCCGCCAGTTCGAGGACGCGCGCCGGCTCTGCACCATCCTCTTGAAGACCGCGCCCGACCATCCCGAGCTGGCCGACACGCTGTCGGTGTGCGCCAACGGGCTGCTGCACGCGGGCGAGCGCGACAAGGCGGTGGGCCTGCTGCCGCACCTGCTGCGGCTCGCACCCGACGACATGGTCACGCGCGCGCTGCAACGCGCATGAAGCACCCCAAGTACATCTAACTTTGCAATCCGGCAAAGCGTCTGTCACAAGACTTTGTCAATCTTTGGCACTGGACTTGCAGGGCCTCTCTGTAAAGCTCGCCTCCGGCCTCCCGCCGCATTGAACTCGGGAGCGCCCGTTCGCTCCATTTGGGGCCTTCGTCACTTCCCCTGCCCATGCCCGCTCACACACGCCGTCCCTTCCCGCTGCTCATGACCGCCCTCGCGATGGCCATCGCCATCACGCTCGCCGGCTGCTCGCGCAACGAGGCCGCCACGCCCAAGGCAGGGGCCGCCGCGCCGGAACGGGAAGTCGGCACCGTCACGCTCAAGCACGAGACGCTGGCGCTGAGCACCGAGCTGCCGGGCCGCACCGCGGCCCCGGTCATCGCCGAGATCCGGCCGCAGGTCGGCGGCATCCTCAAGGAGCGGCTGTTCACCGAGGGCTCGCAGGTCAAGGCCGGCCAGGTGCTCTACCAGCTCGACCCGGCTTCGCTGCAGGCGGCCCACGCCAGTGCGCAGGCCAGCGTGCGCAAGGCCGAGTCGGCGCTCGCCACCGCGCGCACCGTGGCGCGCCGCAATGCCGAGCTGGTGAAGATCGACGCCATCAGCCGCCAGGTGTTCGACGAGACGCAGGCCGCCGAGCAGCAGGCCGAGGCCGACCTCGGCGTGGCGCGCGCGGCCGAGCAGACCGCGCGCATCCAGCTCGGCTACACCCGCATCACCTCGCCGATCAGCGGCTGGGCCGAGCTCTCGAGCGTCACGCCGGGCGCGCTGGTCACGGCCAACCAGGCCACCGCGATGACCACGGTGCAGCAGCTCGACCCGATCCACGTGCACGTCACGCAGTCGAGCAGCGAGCTGCTGCGCCTGAAGCGCGAGCTCGCCAGCGGCCGGCTGCAGCGCGCCAGCGATGCCGAGGCGCGCATCCAGCTGGTGCTCGAGGACGGCAGCAAGTACCCGCACCCCGGTCGCCTGACCTTCAGCGGCGTCACCGTCGATGCCGGCACCGGCAGCGTGACCCTGCGCGCGGTGGTGCCCAACCCCGACCGGCTGCTGATGCCCGGCATGTACGTGCGCGCCGTGCTGCAGGAGGGCGTGAACGCCGCCGCGCTGCTGGTGCCGCAGCAGGCCGTGACGCGCGCGCCCGACGGCAGCGCGTCGGCACTGGTGATCGATGCCGAGAACAAGGTCGCGAAGCGCCCGATCCAGGTCGGCCGCGCGATCGGCACGCGCTGGCAGGTGCTCGACGGCCTCGCCCCGGGCGACCGCGTGATGACCGAGGGCTCGCAGCGCGTGAAGGTCGGCGACAAGGTCAAGGTGGTCGACCTCGGCGCACGCGCCGCGGCCGGCCCGGTGGCCGCCGTCGCGCCCGACGCGGCCGATGCCGCCACCGATCCCGTGGCGCGCTGAGGTCGGGCCATGGCGCAGTTCTTCATCGACCGACCCATCTTCGCGTGGGTGCTCTCCATCGTCGTCATGCTCGCGGGCCTGATGGCGATCCGCACGCTGCCGCTCGAGCAGTACCCCGACATCGCGCCGCCGCGCGTGTCGATCAACGCCACCTACACCGGCGCCTCGGCCAAGACGGTCGAGGACTCGGTCACGCAGGTGATCGAGCAGCAGCTCAAGGGGCTGGACAACCTGCTCTACATGCAGTCGACCAGCAACTCCTCGGGCGTGGCCCGGCTGTCGCTGACCTTCAATCCCGGCACCAGCATCGACGTGGCGCAGATGCAGGTGCAGAACAAGCTGCAGCAGGCCATGTCGCGGCTGCCGCAGCAGGTGCAGAGCCGCGGCGTCACCGTCACCAAGGGCGGCAACGACTTCCTGATGATCGTCTCGATGTTCTCGGCCGACGGCAGCGCCTCGGCCGTGGACGTGGGCGACTACATCAGCAGCAACCTGGTCGACGTGATCAGCCGCATCGACGGCGTGGGCGAGGTCCAGACCCTGGGCACCGGCTACGCCATGCGGCTGTGGCTCGACCCCGACAAGCTGCGCAAGTACGCGCTGATGCCGTCGGACGTGAACGCCGCCATCACGGCGCAGAACGCGCAGGTGTCGGCCGGCCAGCTCGGCGCGCTGCCGGCGGCCGCGCAGCAGCAGCTCAACGCCACCATCACGGCGCGCAGCAAGCTGCAGACCGCGGAGCAGTTCGAGAACGTGGTGCTGCGCGTGACGCCCGACGGCGCGGTGGTGCGGCTGAAGGACGTGGCGCGCGTCGAGCTCGGCGCCGAGAACCTCACGGTGCGCTCGCAGCTCGACGGCCGGCCCGGTGCCGGCCTGGGCGTGGTGCTGGCCGACGGCGCCAACGCGGTGCAGGTGGCCGAGGCGGTGAATGCCAAGGTCGAGGAGCTCAAGCCGCTGTTCCCGAACCAGCTGCAGACCTTCGTGAGCTACGACACCACGCCCTTCGTCAGCGCCTCGATCGACGAGGTGGTGAAGGCGCTGCTCGAGGCCATGCTGCTGGTGGTGCTGGTGATGTATGTGTTCCTGCAGAACTTCCGCGCCACGCTGATCCCCGCGATCGCCGTGCCGGTGGTGCTGCTGGGCACCTTCGGCGTGCTGTCGATGGCCGGCTACTCGATCAACACGCTCACCATGTTCGGCATGGTGCTGGCGATCGGCCTCCTGGTGGACGACGCCATCGTGGTGGTCGAGAACGTCGAGCGCGTGATGCACGAGGAAGGGCTCTCGCCCAAGGAGGCCACGCGCAAGTCGATGGCCGAGATCACGCCCGCGCTGGTGGGCATCGCGCTGGTGCTGTCGGCGGTGTTCGTGCCGATGGCCTTCTTCGGCGGCTCCACCGGCGTGATCTACCGCCAGTTCTCGATCACCATCGTCTCGGCGATGGCGCTGTCGGTGTTCGTGGCGCTCACGCTCACGCCCGCGCTGTGCGCCACGCTGCTCAAGCCGGTCGCCAAGGGCGGCCATGCGGCGCCGCGCGCCGGCCTGCTGGGCCGGGTCGACCGCTTCTTCGCGGCCTTCAACCGCGGCTTCGACCGCAATGCCGCGCGCTACGAGGGCGTGGTCGGCGGCATCGTGCGGCGCGGCAAGCGCAGCATCGTGGTCTACCTGCTGATCGCGGGCGTGATGGCGCTGCTCTTCATGCGCCTGCCGACCTCCTTCCTGCCCGACGAGGACCAGGCCTTCCTGCAGGTGCAGGTGACGCTGCCGCCGGGCGCCTCGAACGCGCGGCTGCAGCCCGTGACCGAGCAGGTGCAGCAGTACTTCGCCAGGCAGCCCGAGGTGCTGAGCGTGAACATCCTCACCGGCCAGAACGGCGACCAGAGCTCGGCGCGCGCCTTCGTCAAGCTCAAGGACTGGGACGAGCGCACCGGCAAGGGCCAGTCGGCCGCCGAGCTCGCACGGCGCGCCAACAAGGACCTGTCGACGGTGCGCGACGCGCGCATCTTCGTGCTGCTGCCGCCGGCCGTGCGCGGCCTGGGCGCCAACGCCGGCTTCAACTTCCACCTGAAGGACATCAACGGCCTGGGCCACGACGCGCTGGTGAAGGCACGCGACCAGGCCATCGACCTGCTGAGCCGCCGGCCCGAGGTGATGAACGTGCGCAGCAACAACCTCGACGACACGCCCGAGTTCGCGGTCGACATCGACGACGCGCGCGCCGGCGCGCTGAGCCTGGCCACCTCCGACATCGACAGCACCCTGTCGAGCGCCATGGGCGGCACCTACATCAACGACTTCCTCGACAAGGGCCGCGTGAAGCGCGTCTACATGCAGGGCGACACCGACTTCCGCATGCTGCCCTCGGACATCGACCGCTGGAGCGTGCGCAACGGCCTGGGCCAGATGGTCTCGTTCCCGGCCTTCTCGAGCTCGCGCTGGAGCTACGGCTCGCCGCAACTGCAGCGCTACAACGGCAGCCCGAGCTACGAGTTCGTGGGCGACGCCGCGCCGGGCGTGAGCTCGGGCGACGCGATGGCCGCGGTCGAGGAGGTGATGAAGCAGATGCCGCCGGGCATCGGCTACGAATGGACCGGCGCCTCGTTCCAGGAGCGGCTGTCGGGCGCGCAGGCGCCGCTGCTCTACGCGATCTCGATCCTGTTCGTGTTCCTGTGCCTCGCCGCGCTCTACGAGAGCTGGTCGGTGCCGTTCTCGGTGATCCTGGTGGTGCCGCTGGGCATCGTGGGTGCGCTGCTGTTCACCAGCCTGCGCGGCCTGAGCAACGACGTGTACTTCCAGGTCGGCCTGCTGACCACCGTGGGGCTGTCGTCGAAGAACGCGATCCTGATCGTGGAGTTCGCCAAGCAGCTGCAGGAACAGGGCAGGAGCGTGCTCGACGCCACGCTGCAGGCGGTGCGCCTGCGGCTGCGCCCGATCCTGATGACCTCGCTGGCCTTCGGCTTCGGCGTGCTGCCGCTGGCCATCGGCACCGGCGCCGGCGCGGGTGGCCGCCAGTCGATCGGCACCGCGGTGCTCGGCGGCATGGTGGTGGGCACCGCGCTCGGCATCTTCTTCGTGCCGCTGTTCTTCGCGCTGATCCGCGGCTGGCTCGCGGGGCGGCGCAAGGCCGCGCCGAAGGACGAGCCCCTCGCACCCGCACAGACCGCCGAGCAAGGAGGCCACTGATGCGACACGCCCTCCCCTTGCGTTCGCTGACGCTCGTCGCCGCCGCCGTGCTCGCGGGCTGCGTCAACCTCGCGCCCGACTACCAGGCGCCCGCGCTGCCGGTGCCGCAGACCCTGCCCTCGGCCAAGGTCGAAGCCGGCACGCCGCTCGATGCGGGCTGGCGCGACTTCTTCGTCGAGCCGAAGCTGCGCGGCACCATCGAGCTCGCGCTCGCCAACAACCGCGACCTGCGCGTGGCCGCGCTCAACATCGAGCGCGCGCGCGCCCAGTACGGCATCGCGCGCGCCGGCCTCTTTCCCACCATCGACGCCGGCGCCGGCGGCAGCCGCTCGCGCACGCCGGGCAGCCTCTCGACCGGCGGCGAGCCGCGCTACGCCACGCAGTACAGCGCCGACCTCGGCCTCACGAGCTACGAGATCGACCTGTTCGGCCGCGTGCGCAACCTCAGCGAGGCGGCGCTGCAGAGCTTCTTCCAGACCGAGGCCACGCAGCGCGGCACGCAGATCAGCCTGGTGGCCGCGGTCGCCACCGCCTGGCTGCAGCTCGCGGCCGACGAGCAGCGGCTGCAGCTCGCGCGCCACACGCTCGAGAGCCAGCGCCGTTCCTTCGACCTGATCCAGCGCGGCCATGGCCTGGGCGCGCAGTCGGGCCTCGCGCTCGCGCAGGCCCAGAGCACGGTCGATGCGGCACGCGCCGACGCGGCCGCCTTCGACAGCCAGGTCGAGCAGGACCGCAATGCGCTCGCGCTGCTGGTCGGCACCACGCCGCCGGCCGAGCTGCTGCCCACGCCGGCCGCGACCGACCCGGGCACCGCCACGGCAGCCACCGCCGAACCCGCGCCCGCCGCGCGGCTGCTGGTGCCGCCGGCCGGCCTGCCCTCGAGCGTGCTGCAGCAGCGGCCCGACGTGCTCGCGGCCGAGCATGCGCTGCGCGCGAGCAATGCCGACATCGGCGCCGCGCGCGCCGCCTTCTTCCCGCGCATCGCGCTCACCGCCTCGGCGGGCACGGCCAGCAGCACGCTGTCGGGCCTGTTCGCCAGCGGCAGCAGCGCCTGGAGCTTCGCGCCCTCGATCAGCGTGCCGATCTTCGATGGCGGCGCCAACCGCGCCAACCTGCGCGTGGCCGAGGCGCAGCAGAAGATCCAGCTCGCGAGCTACGAGAAGACGGTGCAGACCGCGTTCCGCGAAGTGGCCGATGCGCTGGCCGAGCGCCGCACGCTGGCCGAGCGGCTGGACGCGCAGCGCTCGCTGCTCGACGCCACCTCGCGCAGCTTCTCGCTGTCGCAGTCGCTGTTCCGCAGCGGCGCCAGCAGCTACCTCGACGTGCTCGATGCGCAGCGCGCCTACTACGCCGCGCAGCAGACGCTGATCGGCCTGCAGCTCACCGAGCAGACCAACCGGCTCACGATCTACAAGGTGCTGGGCGGGGGCTGGAAGGAGAGCTGAGGCGGCTCAGGCCGAAGCCGCCACGCCCGGCGCCGGCCGCAGCAGCCAGCGCACTTCCTTCGTCTGCTCGCTGTCCGGGTAGCGGTTCTCGAGCGTGGTCAGGATCGGCTGCGCCATGTCCGAGCGGCCCAGCCCCTGCACCAGCACGCGCGCGGCCAGCTCGTAGGCCTGCGGGATCGCGGCATGGCCGCGGAAGCGCCGGTCGAAGCCCGACAGCAGCGCCAGGGTGCCGTGGGCATCGCCGCCGCGCCACTCAGCGCGCGCCATCGCGATCACCATCGCGGCGTCCTCGAGCGCGAAGGCCTTGTCCTTCTCGCGGCAGGTCTTGAACACCTTGAGCGCCTCGGACGCGAGGTCGCGCCGCATCAGCAGCGGGATGAAGCGGCGCGCCTGGTCGAGCATCGTGTCCTTCTTGTCGGGCACGAGCGCCAGCACGCGGTGGTAGCGCCGCTGCGCCGCGAGGTCGTCCGAAGGCGCGGTGCGCTGCGCCTCGTAGGCGAGGCCGAGCGCGGCCGCGAGGTCGCCGTCGGTGATGCACTGCGCGACCTCGGCGTCGAGGCGCTGCGCCGCGATCTGCTCGGGCGTGCGGCGGTCCACCGGCGCGCCGTCGTCCACGCCGCCGCCGGGCAGCAGGTCGATGCCCAGCGCCGCATGGTGCTGGTACATCACGTAGCCCAGCAGGCTGGCCATCACCCAGCCGAAATAGATGAAGGCGAAGTTGATGATCGGCAGCGCGATGCGCCCGTTCATCACCGGCAGCAGCATGGCGATCGCGATCTGCGCGCCGGTGCTCAGCAGGAACAGGAAGAAGCACAGCAGCGCATAGGGCCAGCCGATGATGCGCATCGTCTCCCACACGTAGCCGGGGTTCATCGCCTGGAAGAAGCTGCACGACTGCACCAGCACGATCACCGCGGCCGGGAAGGTGAAGGACATGACGAACACGCCGACCGTGGCGAGCATCGGGTCGAGCTTGGCCAGCGCGCCGATCGCGATGCCCTGCACCAGCGAGATCGCGAACAGCTTCCACGGCAGGTTGACCCACTCGTCGTCGAGCGTGCGCGGGAAGTCGGCCGAGCGCCAGATGCCGCGCGAGCCCAGCGCCACCACCTTGAAGCCGTAGCGGCTCGCGGCCAGCACGATGCCCAGCTCGATCAGCAGGATCGCCAGCACGTCGGGCAGGAAGAACACCGCCTCGAACAGCAGGCTGCACAGCGCGAGCGCCAGCCCGTACATCAGCGGGCGCATCTGGAACGGAAAGGCGAAGAAGCTGTTGAGGCGGTGCCAGAACGGCGGCGGCGCGGGCCGGTCGTCGTCCTCGCGGATACGGTCACGGGTGCTCATGGCACGGCCCTCACTTCTTGAAGAAATCGCTCTGCCGCATCGCGCCGGCGCCCTGCAGGCGCACCAGCGTGCTCTGGTCGGAGCGCACCAGCCGCACCTGGCCGAGCTCGCGCTCGATGCGCTGCTCGAAGCTGGAGGCGAACTGCATCGCCTGCTCGCCCATCTTGAGCCGGCTGGTGCCCTTGACGATGGCGCTCTTGCGGTCGGAGGCGAGCTCGACCGAATCGAGGTGGTAGTCGTACTCGATGGTCAGGATGCCGCCCATGGCCTCGCCGATCACCTCGAAGGTCTTGAAGCTCTCGCGCGCGGCATCGCAGGCCTGGGCGCGGTTCAGCGTGCTGTCCTGCGACTGGCCGAGCACGGTGGTGCGGTCCTGCACCACGGCCCGGCTGCTGAGCTGCTTGCACAGCCGCTCGGGATCGCGCGAGAGGATGGCGTGCGCCTCCTGCTCGTAGTACTGGCGGACCAGCGGTTCATCGAGCTTGCGACCGCCGATGAAGTAGTACCACGCGCCCACGCAGAGCGCGATCACGATCGCGATGTTCCTCATGCTCCGCCCCGCGCGCCGCAGCGCCCCGCTCCTGTTATGTGCGGGGCAGTATACGTTCACAAATGTTTCAAACGACCCACCCAAAAGGGGGGCCGCGCGGGGGGATGGAGCAACGGAAAACCGGGGTCGCGGCCCCGGTCTTCAAGGCGCGCGAAGGCTCAGCCCGCGCGGTAGAAGATGTAGTCGGCCTGGTACTTCACGACCTGCTTCTGGCCCATGTTCGAGGCACCGCAGGCCGCGCCCGGCGCCACGCCGCCCTGGGTCGCCACGCGCTGGATGTAGCTCACGTTCTGCATGGCGCCGGCGCCCGTGGCGGGGTTGGCCTTCACGAGCTGGTGCGGGATGTTGCCGGTGCCGTTCGGAGCGACCGCGACCTGCGTGGCCGTGACCTTCGAGCCGTCGGCGCTTTCCCAGGTGGCCGGCGGGCCGTAGTACTTGCCGACCTGCTTGCCGGCGCGGTCCCACAGCTTCGCATCGGGGCCGACGAAGAACCACTCGTACTGGCCGGCGGCGTTGGCCTTGACGCGGCATTCGTAGGTGATGTCGCCGGTGCCCACGGTTTCCATGGCCACCGTGTGGCCGGCCGGCACCTTCACCGCGTCGGGCAGGGAGGCCTGCGAGAACGTCGCGGCGGGCTTGGCGCCCATGCCGGAGCAGGCGGCGAGCCCAACCACGGCCAGCGCGGCGGCCAGGGCGTTCAGGGTGCGGATGTGCATGATCGTTTCCTTTTTCAGATCGGCTTCGGGAGAGGTGAAAGAAGAAGCGGTCCGTTGTTGTCGTGAGTTTCGACGGCCTCTTGCGCCTGTACGCGCACGGTGCGCCGATGGATTCAGCCGGCGCCGGAAAGCGGTTGAATCCGGCGCCGCGGCGCGGGCGTATTCCAGGGATGGAAAGCGATGCCCCACAATCCGCGCATGACCGCACCCAGCCCCGACGCCGAGCTGATGGCGCTGATCGACCGGATCGGCCATCGCGACGAAGCCGCCCTGCGCATCCTGTACGACCGGACCGCCCCGAAGCTCATGGGCCTCGCGATGCGCGTGGTACGCCAGCGCGAATGGGCCGAGGACGTGCTGCAGGAGAGCTTTCTCACCGTCTGGCGCGTGGCCGGCGACTACCGCGCCAGCCTGAGCCCGCCGCTGGCCTGGCTCGGGCTGATCGTGCGCAGCCGCGCGCTCGACCTGCTGCGCCGCCGCACCGCCGACCGGGCCCAGCTCACGCAGGAATTCGACGAGCTGCTGGCCGACACCCTCGAATCCGATGCACCGAACCCGGCCGACACGGCCGATGCCAGCGAGCAGGCCTGGGCGCTGCACCAGTGCCTGAGCCAGCTCGAGGGCCGGCAGCGCGAGGTGGTCAGCCTGGCCTACCTGCGCGAGCTCAGCCATGGCGAACTGGCCGACCAGCTCAAGCTGCCGCTGGGCACGGTCAAGACCTGGATCCGGCGCGGCCTGGAGAAACTGCGCGTCTGCATGGGACGCTTCGCGTAGGCGCAGAGAAAGTAGCCCCGCCATGAAACTCACCGCCCATCCCGAACTGCTGGAGCTGCTGGCCGCGAGCCACGCGCTCGGCACCCTGCGCGGCGGCGCGCGCCGCCGCTTCGAGACCCTCGCGCGCGAACAGGCGCCGGTGCGCGCCGCCGCGCTGGTCTGGCAGGGCCGCCTGGCCAGCATGACCGAGCTGCAGAGCCCGGTCGTGCCCGATCCGGCCGTCTGGACCCGCATCCGCAACATGATCGACGCCGAGCAGGCCCAGCTCGCGCTGGCCCGCCAGCGCGAAGCGGCCAGCGCCGCCCAGCAGCGCAAGCCCGCGGGCGGCTGGCTCGGCAGCCTCGCGCTGTGGCGCGGCGCGACCGCGGCCGGCGCGCTGGCCACGGTGCTCGCGGTCACGGTCGGCCTGAACCTGCGCGACCAGCTGCTGAATGCACCCGCGGTGCAGTACGTGGCCGTGCTGTCCGACGACAAGGACGCGGCCTCGATGCTCGTGACCTTCGATCCGAAGAAGCGCCAGCTGGTGCTGCAGCGCGTGGGCGGCTTCAGCGAAGGCGCCGACAAGTCGCTGCAGCTGTGGGCCCTGCCGCCGGGCGGCGCGCCGCGCTCGCTGGGCGTGCTCGACCGCGCGCCGGGCCTGCGGCTGCCGGCCAGCGAAGCCGACGTGCGCGCCGTACCCACGCTCGCGATCAGCCTCGAGCCCAAGGGCGGCGTGCCGAGCGAAGGCGGGCCGACCGGCCCGGTGCTCTTCAAGGGCGCGCTGATCGAGAAGACAATCTGAGGCCTGGCGGGCGCCGCGCGCGGCGCCCGTTCCCTGCCCAGCTTCGGCTTTTCCGATGGTCCGCCTGCCCGCTTTTCCTTCCCGCCCCATGTTCTCGATGAAGACCGCGCTCGCCGCGCTGGCCCTGCTGGCGGCCTCGCTCGCCGCCCAGGCCCAGGCCCCCGTCACCGCCCCGGCCCCCGCCGCCAGCTTCGACCCGGTCGTCTCCTCGGCCGACTACCTCGCCGCGCGCGTGCGCTGGCACCGCGAGCTCGAGGCCTTCGCGCGCGCCGACCAGGACGGCCTGCCGCCGCCCGGCGGCGTGGTGTTCGTGGGCAGCTCCACGGTGCGCATGTGGACCCGCCTCTCGCAGGACTTCGCCGGCGTGCCGGGCATCGTCAACCGCGGCTTCGGCGGCTCCACCCTGGCCGACTGCAGCCTGTTCGCGCACGACCTGGTGGTGCGCTACCGGCCGCGCCAGGTGATCGTCTACGCGGGCGACAACGACCTCGCCGAGGGCCGCACGCCGCTGCAGGTGCTCGATGCCTTCGTGCGCTTCGCCAACGCGGTGCGCAACGAGCTGCCCGATGCGCGCATCAGCTTCGTCTCGGTCAAGCCCAGCCCCTCGCGCGAGCACCTGATGCCGCTGATCCGCGAGACCAACCACATGGTCTCGGCCTACCTCAACCGGCTGCCCAACAGCGAGTACATCGACATCTTCACGCCGATGCTCGGTGCCGACGGCAAGCCGCGCCCCGAGCTGTTCCGCGGCGACCGGCTGCACATGACCGACGAGGGCTACCGGCTGTGGCAGTCGGTGATCGCCTCGCACCTCGTGCCGGCGCCCTGAGGCCCCTGCCCTCCAGGCCCGGCCGGCCGATTCCGAATTCTTTCGCCTGCACTTCCCGGCCGTTCTCCAGGCGCGCCGGACGCCGTCCTACATCGGCGGTCTTCGAACTTTCATGACGGCTCGGTAGAACAGGGCATGCCCCAGCCTGCCGCGGCGGTCCGCGACCCGGGCGAGGTTCCAGGGAGACCGAACCCATGCCGAGCGCATCGCGATCCACGCGCGTCCTGCGAGTCACCTCGAGCGCCATGCCGCAATGGGGCAACGCGCCGGCGCTCGAGCCGGTGGCCATCGAGGGCAGCGAGGGACTGAGCCAGCTCTACGCCTACACGGTCACGCTGACCACGCCCGAGCAGCCGGGCTTCAACGAACGCCAGGCCGCCAACGTCGCGATCAAGCAGCTCGTGGGCGAGCCGCTCGCGGTTCACATCCTGCTCGACGGCCGGCCCGGCGCGGGCGGTGGCGAGCGCCACATCGCGGGCCTGGTCACGCGCGTGCGCTTCCTGCGGCTGGAGCACCGCCGCGCGCTCTACGAGGCGGTGATCGAGCCCTGGCTCACGCTCGCCACGCGCAGCAGCGACTACCGCATCTTCCAGCACAAGACCGTGCTCGACATCGTGCGCGAGGTGCTCTCGCCCTACGGCCTGCCGCTCGACATCCGCAGTTCGCAGAGCTATCCGCCGCGCGACTTCCAGGTGCAGTACGGCGAGACCGACTTCGACTTCGTCGCGCGGCTGCTGCACGAATGGGGCCTGTACTTCTGGTTCGAGCATGCGCAGGACAAGCACACGCTGGTGATCGTCGACGAGATGGGCGCTCACCAGCCGTTCGCGAACGCGGCCTACGAGAAGATCCCGTTCCACGCCGCCGAGGACACGGTGCGCGAGGAGCACTGCGACAGCTTCAGCGCCTTCGAGGCGCTGCAGAGCGGGCGCTGGGTGACCGACGACTTCGACTTCGAGCGGCCCAAGGCGCGGCTGCAGCAGGTCAGCGCGATGCCGCGCAAGACCGCGCAGAACGAGCGCGAGCGCTACGCCTGGCCCGGCGACTACACGGCCGAGTCCGAGGGCGAGCAGCTGGTGCGCCGGCGCATGGAGGAGACCGGCAGCCGCGGCGAACGCGCGAGCGGTTCGGGCAACCTGCGCGCGGTGGTGCCGGGCTGCACCTTCACGCTCGAGCGCCATCCGCAGAACGAGGCCAACCGCGCCTACCTCGTCACCGCCGCGCGGCTGCGCCTGCAGGAGCCCGGCGAGGCCTCGGGGCAGGAGCAGTTCGAGTGCCGCGTCGACTTCGAGGCGATCCCCACCAGCAAGATCTACCGCGCCGACGCGCCCACCGTGCCGCGCCCGCGCACCACGGGCCCGCAGACCGCCATCGTCACCGGCCCGGCCGGGCGCGAGCTCTGGACCGACCAGTACGGCCGCGTGAAGCTGAGCTTCCACTGGAACCGCTACTGCCCGAAGGACGAGAACAGCTCGTGCTGGGTCCGCGTCTCCTCGCCCTGGGCCGGCACCAACTTCGGCGGCATCCAGATCCCGCGCATCGGCCAGGAGGTGATCGTCGACTTCGAGAACGGCGACCCCGACCGGCCGATCGTCACCGGCCGCGTCTACAACGCCGACAACATGCCGCCGTGGGACCTGCCGGCCAACGCCACGCAGAGCGGCCTGCTGTCGCGCAGTTCCGAGGGCGCGACCGATGCCAATGCCAACGCCTTCCGCTTCGAGGACAAGAAGGGGGCCGAGCAGGTGTGGCTGCATGCCGAGCGCAACCAGGACATCGAGGTCGAACACGACGAGACGCACTGGGTCGGCCACGACCGCGCCAAGACCATCGACCACGACGAGACCGTGAAGGTGGGCCACGACCGCACCGAGAACGTCGGCCACGACGAGACCATCACCATCGGCAACAACCGCGTCGAGACGATCAAGGCCAACGAGCTGCTGACGGTGCTGCAGAACATGAACCGCTTCGTCGCGCTGACCTCCTCCGAGGAGGTCGGCATCGCCAAGACCTCGCTGGTCGGCCTGACGCAGACGGTGGCGGTCGGCAAGAGCAAGACCGAGACCATCGGCGAGGACTTCTCGCTCGACGTGGGCGAGACGCTGGTGATCACCGTCGGCAAGAGCCGGCTCGAGATGACCAAGGATGGCCAGGTGACCCTGACCGGCACGCGCTTCGACTTCCGCGCCGCGGGGCCGGTGCGCATCAACGGCCACGTCATCGACCTCTGCTGAGCATGGCGCTCGACCCCAAGGCCGGTGCCTCGCTTGCCAAGCCCGCCGGCCTCGATGGCCTCGGCACGGCGCTGCCCTCGGGCGCGACGGGACGCATCGCCCGCGTCGCGGTGATCGTGGGCAAGCCCCGGCCGCAGACGCCGGCCAGCGATCCGCCGCCCGAGGCGGGTCGCGACGTCGGCCAGGCGCTGGTGGTGTGCACCTCGCCCGACGTCTGCAAGACGCCGATCGGCTCGTCCACGCCGCCCATCCCCTACCAGATCACCGGCCGGCTCGGCGACGACGCCAACGCCTCGCGCAACGTCTTCCTCACTTCGCTCAAGGCCTTCAAGTTCGACAGCCAGGTCACGCACGTCACGGGCGACGAGCCGGGCGCGGCCAAGGGCATCAGTTCGGGCACGGTGGGCGACATCGCCGAGCCCAAGACCGCCTCGACGGTGGTGCGGGTCAACGGCCAGTGGCTGGTGCGCGACGGCGACAGCTTCTGGATGAACAGGCGCAACACCGGCGGCGAGCTGATCTACAAGAAGGACCGCGGCAAGCGCTGGCCGCCCGAGGACCGGCCGGCGATCGACGACAGCGAGGCCGAGGCCCTGCTGGCCAAGGCGCAGGCCGATGGCGCCGAGATCGCCTACTACGGCAGCGACGACGAGAAGACCGGCAAGGCGAAGATCGCCAGCGCCGCCAACCTGTCGGGCTACAGCTCGCTGCTGCGCGCCTCGCTGGGCGAGCAGCCGGTGCAACTGGCCTTCCTCGACACCGGCAAGACGCCGACCGTCACCGACATGCCCAAGTGGCGCCCGCCGGCGACCATGCCGCGCACCCAGTTGCCCAAGCCCGCGGGCGGCGGCAAGGGCAACCTGATCGCGGTCATCGTGCTGGTGGTGATGCCGATCGGCGACCACTACGCGGCCATCCACGAGGCGAAGAAGGCGCTGACCGGCATCACGCCGCAGACCCCGCGCGAACAGTCGCTCTACGACCAGGCGGTGGAGCAGCTCGCCGCCTACAAGCAGGACTACGCCAGCAGCAACTTCCTCGAGTCGCTGCTGCCCTGGGAATCGAAGGGCTTCCATGCCTACGACGCCAAGGTGCGCGATTCGCTCGAGCAGCAGATCGCCGAGGAACGCGCCCGCGCCAAGGAGACCACCACGGCGCCCGCGCCGGCCACCGACACCAGCGGCGGCGGCGGCAAGGACGGCACCCGCATCACGGGCGACAAGGACGACTGCGAGCCCGAGCCCTACGACGAGAACAAGTGCGGCGACGGCGAGGCCGCGCACCACGTCGTGCCCGACTTCATCCTGCGCGTGGGCACCCGCCTCGACCCGGGCGTGCGCATGCCCGGCGCGCCCTCGCTCGACAAGGGGCCGTCGATCTGCCTGAACAAGGACGACCATGCCGAAGTCCATCGGAAGATCTCCGAAGGCATGCGCGCGAAAATAGGCAGCAACGGCACGGTCACGCTGAAGGATGTCCTGGACATCTCGATCGACGCGCTGGACGAGGTCAAGCCCGATTGCAAGCGGCAGTTCGAGCAGCCGATCCGGGACGCCTTCAAGACCATCCCCGACGAAATGCTCGGACGGGGCCTGACGAAGACCTCCGCCGAACTGCGCGAACTGCTGCAGAACGCGTGGCGCGTGGAATGACGACGAGAAAGCACCGAGCCCGACGATGACGCCCCTGACCCAACCCGACCGGATACGGCTGCAGATCGAGGCCGCGGCGCCGCGCGGACGCGACGATCTCTTCCTGGCCTGCTCCAACGCCGACGCGCGCTTCGAGGGCTTCGCGCGCCTGTGCCAGTACCGCGCGGGCCACGATCCGCTCTGGCGCTCCACCGACCTGCCGGCCACGATCGCCGACGGCCTCTTCTTCTCGCCCCCGCCCGGCGACACCGGCGCGGCCGCGGCCTTCGTCTTCCTCACCGAGGAAGGCGACGTGATGCAGCTGCCGCCCGGCGGCGAGGCCATGACCGAGCGCATCGAAGGCGCCGGCCTGTGGAGCGACGACTCCGAAGGCTGGGGCAGCATGATCGCGCTGGCCCAGATCGGCGGGCGGCTCCATGCCTGCGGCGGCGGCGGCCAGATCTATCGCCGGACGAAGCCGGGGGCCTGGGAACACATGGACACCGGGCTGCTGCGCGAGAAGGGCGAGAAGAAGAGCATCAGCTTCAAGACGATCGCCGGCGCGAACGAACGGGAGGTCTACGCGGGCGGCTGGTTCCAGAACGTGAACGACGGCGTGCTGTACTGCGGCGACGGCCGGCGCCCGTGGAAAGCCGTCGCCAGCGGCATGCCGGCCATCTCGCGCATCCATGTCGAGCGCGAGGACTCGGTCTGGGCCTGTGGCCGCGGCGGCACGCTGCTGCACGGCAACCATGCCGACGGCTTCCAGGACGTCTCGGCGCTCGACGACACGCGCGCCTATGTCGACGTGACGAGCTACGACGGCCAGATCTTCCTGGCCACCGAGACCGGCCTCTACCTGCATGCCAACGGCGCGACGCACCGCATCCGCACCCGGCTCGATCCCGAGTACGAGGACGGCCACCTGCTGCGCGTGGTCGACGGCGTGCTCTGGTCGATCGGCTACGCCGACATCGCGCGCTTCGACGGCACGGCCTGGGAGCGCATCCCCTTCCCCGGCAATCCGCCGATCCGCTGAGGCGCCATGGCCTTGTGGAAGCGCGAGATCGACTGGATCGACGAGGCCGCGCAGCGCATCGGCTGCTGCGGCATCGCCGAGTGGCTGGCCGGCTTCGCGGCCTGGGCACAGCTCGCGCCCACCGGATGCCCGCCGGCCGGGCTCGCGGCCCGGGCCGACTACGCGAGCGCGTCGAACGGCCTGCGCATGGCGCTGGTCCATCCCTTCGCCGATCGCGTCGCCCAGGCCGACCCGCAGGCCTGGGTGCTCTACGACCTGCAGCTCGATGCCGCCGCGCTGCCGCTGCCCTTCGGCCTCGACGCGCGCGGCGAAACGCCGCAGGGCGCGCGCCGCAAGCTCTCGGCCGACACCGCCTTCGGCCGCCCGATCGACCTGCGCGACGGCAACCACCGCATCGTCCACTACCTGCCCGACGGCCGCGTGGTGGGCGTGATCTTCAAGCCGTCGATGGTCGGCATCGAGGGGCTGCACCTGCAGCGCCTCGGGGCCATGCCGGACTTCCGCACGCTGGCGGCGCCGGGCGCCACGCCATGAGCGATCCGCACGCCGCCTTCCTGCCGGCCCGGCCCGCGCCCACCGCGGACGGCATCGACGACAGCCACGGCCCGGCCCTGCGCATCGACACCCGCGGCACGCATTGCCCGCAGCCCATGCTGCGGCTGCGCAAGGCGATCGCGCGCAGCGCGCCGGGCCAGCTGCTGGTGCTCGCGGTCGACGATCCCGTGGCCTTCGAGAGCCTGGCCGACGCGCTGCCCGCGCTGCCGGTCCAGCTGCTGGGCAGCCAGCGCGACGGCGCCTGCCGCATCTACACGCTGCTGCGACGCTGAGCATGGCGCCCGACCTCGACAACCACACGCCCTTTTCCGCGCTCGCCTTCTCCCAGTTCCACCGCGACGGCACCGACATGGCCGTGCTCGCGGTGCGCGGCAGCTTCCACCTGGTGCCGGGCCAGCCGCTCGCGCTGGCGCCGCGCCAGGCCGCGCTGGAACTGGCCGACCGCTACGACGGCGACCCGGCCGACGGCCTGCTGGTGCGCTGCTGCGACCTCGTGCCGCACAAGCCGGCGGCCGATCTCACGATCCTCGGCACGGGCTGGGCGCCGCGCGGCGAGGCGGCCGCGTCGTGGCTCGTGGGCGCGCGGCTGGGGCGGCTCGAGAAGCTGGTGCGCGTGCATGGGCCGAGGCGCTGGTGTCCCGTTCGGCGCGACCCGCCCGAGGACGACGAGAAGCGCGAAGCCGACTGGACGCTGTCGGCACCGCAGCCCGCGCGCGCCGTGCCGCTGGCCTGGCACGAGGCCTTCGGCGGCCCGGTCCCCGGCAGCGCGCCCCCGGACGTGCACCGCGCCAATCCGCTGGGCCGCGGCATCGTCGATGCCGCGCATTGCGACGCTGGTGCCGAGTGGCCCGCGCCCGCGATCGAGGATCCCGCCGACCCCATCGCCGACTGGCGCCGCCACGACCACGTGCCGCAGGGCTTCGCGCCGCTGCCGCCGGTGTGGCGGCCGCGCCAGCGGCATGCGGGCCGCTACGACGACGACTGGCTCGCGCGCAAGCATCCGCTGCTGCCCGACGACTTCGACTACCGCTTCTACCAATATGCGGCGCCGGGCCTGGTGCACGAGGCGCCGCTCGCGGGCGACGAGGAGCTGCAGCTGCTGCACATGCATCCCGACCATGCGCACGTGCAGGTCTGGCTTCCCGGCGTGCGGCTGAGCACGACCGTGCAGCGCGAGGACGGAAAGTCCGAGAGCGTGCCGCTGATGCTCGACGGCGTGCACGTCGACCTGCGCGGCGGCCTCGCGCAGGTGTTCCTGACCTGGCGCTGCTGGGTGCCCAAGCGCGAGGGCGTCGCCCACATGGCGCTGCACGCGGTGGACCCCGACGCCCTGCTCGCCGCGGCGAGCCGGTCGGCCAGGCATGAACCGTTGACGGGGTACTAGGCTCGGGCCGGTTCCGTCGGCACCTCGTCGGCCGGCGGCGGCACGTCGGCGCCGCGCGACACGCGCGCCACCAGGTACATGCCCGTGAACACCGCCGCCAGCAGCAGCGCGTCGCCCCACCAGGGCCGCGCGGTCTGGCTGTCGCCATAGAAGGCCAGCACCAGCAGCACGGCCACGAGGTGGGCGCAGAACACCGGCAGCGAGGCCGAGCCCATGGCCTCGAGCCAGCCCAGGCGCGGCAGCTTGCGCATCAGCCAGGGACCGAAGCGCACCGCGAGGATGCCCAGCGCCACCAGGTTCACGAGCCGCAGCGGCCCGAGCAGCCACTTGTCGAACAGCAGGTTGCGCTCCACGTCGCCACCGAACGGCGCCTGGCCGTTGATGCCGGTGTGGCGCCAGTAGAAGCAGTAGAGCGCCACGCCCGCCGCCAGCACCAGCAGCCAGGCCGGAAAGCGCAGCGGCCGCATGCCCGGCGCATTGCGGCTGGCGCCGATGGCCAGCCCCGAGAACCAGAGGAACTGCCAGGCGTAGGTGTTGAAGGCGCCCATCTCGTGGTACGGCACCGGCAGGCCCAGGTGGCGCACCGCCAGCCCGTAGACCCATTCGCTGAAGCCGAACTGCGCCGCCGCCCACAGCGCCGCACTCACCGCCATCACCGGCAGCCAGCCATGGCGCATCGCGAAGGCCAGCACCCAGGGGCTCATGAGCATGAAAAAGATGTACATCGGCAGGATGTCGAGCAGCGCCGGCTCGTACACCAGCAGCAGCCCGTAGAGGAAGCCGTCGCGCGGCGCCGCCAGGTAGTAGGAGACCAGGTTCTTCACCGCCGGCTGGTCGATGTGCAGCCCCACGCCGGTGATCACGGTGAACAGGAACAGCAGGGTGGCCGCATGGCAGAGGTAGACCTTGACCACGCGGCGCCAGAACGCGCTGCGCATCGACTCGACCCCGCGCACATGGCCGATGCGGCTGTAGACCAGTCCCGCGACGAAGGCCGACAGCAGCACGAAGCCCTCGGCCGCCGAGACGAAGCCGAAGGGCTGGCCCAGCGGGTCCGTCAGCCGTGTCGGCAGGTGGGTGACGGTCATCAGCACGAGCATCAGCCCGCGCAAGGCGTCGATTTCCCAGTAGCGTTTCATCGGTTGGCGGCGGTTTCCTGACTTCGTCCGCGCGACGCTCGCCCGGGGTGAGCGATTGTAAGAACGTGTTCATGGTCTTTTCATAGTGCCCGTTGCCCCGCAAAGCTGGCAGGTGCAAGGCGCAAAGCGCAGCCGGGCTGGTGGCCCGGCGAGCATTTGCAACGCCGCAGATGCCAGCTTTGCGGGGCAACCCTTCGGGCAAGGCAGCAAAACGCCGCACTCGTCGTTGCGCACCTTGTCCAGGCATGAGCCTGGACGGCGGCGCGCGCCTAGATTGCGGCGTTTTGCTGCCTTGCGGGCACTATGAAAAGACCATGAACACGTTCTGGAAGGGGCGACTTCGCAGGGCCAGCCCGGCTGGCCTATGACGGACGGCACTGCCGTGGCGCCATGCAAATCGGCTACCCTCGTGCGCTGTCCTCAGGAGGAGTTAGTTGTGAACAGTTCGATGAGTGCGCGATCCCTCTGGCTGGCCATCGGCGCTGCGGCACTGGCCGCTCCCGCGTTCGCGCTGCAGATCACCAGCCTCACGCCCCAGGGCGAGGTCTCGCGCGTGCGGCAGGTGGTCGCCAAGTTCGACCAGGCCGCGGTCAACTTCGGCGATCCGAAGGCACCGGCCCCGCTGTCCGTGAGCTGCACCGACGCGCAGGCCGGCAAGGGCCAGGGCCGCTGGACCGACGCCAAGCAGTGGGTCTACGACTTCGAGAACGACCTGCCGCCCGGCGTGCGCTGCACGATCAGCCGCATCGCCTCGTTCAAGCCCGCCAGCGGCGAGCTGACCGGCCCCGAGCGCTACCAGTTCTCCACCGGCGGTCCCTTCATCCGCGACTTCGAGCCCGGCAGCTACGCCAAGATCGACGAACAGCAGATGTTCATGCTCGAGCTCAACGGCCCGGCCACGCTCGACAGCGTGCGCGAGAACGTCTGGTGCGCGGCCGACGGCGTCGGCGAGCGCGTGCCCGTGAAGCTGATCGAAGGCGCCCAGCGCACCGAGCTGCTCAAGGCCCATGGCCGCGACAAGGCCGCCGCCAAGACGCCGCTGCGCTTCGTCACCCTGCAGTGCAACCGCACGCTGACGCCCGGCAGCAAGCTGCAGATCGTCTACGGCAAGGGCGTGGCCACGCCCTCGGGCATCGCCAACAGCGTCGAGCGCCGGCTGAGCTTCACGGTGCGCGAACCGTTCGCGGTCTCCTTCACCTGCGAGCGCGAGAACGCGCAGGCCGCCTGCCTGCCGCTGCGCCCGATGACGCTGCAGTTCAACGCGCCGGTCACGCGCAAGGTGGCCGCGGCGATCCAGCTCAAGGGCGGCGGCAAGACGCTTTCGCCCAAGTTCGACGACGAGGGCTCGGCCCAGAACGCCGACGACGTGGTGAGCTCGATCGAGTTCGCGCCGCCGCTGGCCGAGAGCACCTCCTTCAGCATCGAACTGCCCTCGAAGTTCGAGGACGCCTCGGGCCGGCCGCTGGCCTCGCCCGACAGCTTTCCGCTGAAAGTAGCGACCGGCGCCATGCCGCCGCTGGCCAAGTTCGCGGCCTCGCCCTTCGGCGTGATCGAGCGCCTGGCCGAGCCCGACACCCCGGCCATGATGCCGGTGACGGTGCGCCGCGTGGAGCCGCAGCTGATGGTGCAGGCGCTCACGCCCGGCAAGGTCAGCGACATCAACCCGAAGACCGACGCCGAGATCATCGAGTGGCTGCGCAAGGTGCGCCGCTACGACAGCTACACCATCGCGCGCACCGAGGCGCGCAAGGACCTGCGCACGCCGCTGCCGCCGGTGCTCGACAGCAGCGACAAGAGCTACGTGCAGACCCGCACGCTGTCGCTGCTCTCGGGCCAGCCGGGCGTGAAGTCGCTCGACATGCCCAAGGCCGAGAGCGACGATCCGCGCCCGTTCGAGGTCATCGGCATCCCGCTGACGCCGGGCTTCCACGTGCTGGAGATCGCCTCGCAGAAGCTCGGCGACGCGCTGCTCGACGAGCGCCTGGGCGCCAACCGCACGATGTACGTGCGCACCAGCGCGCTGGCCACCAACCTGGCCGTGCACTTCAAGCTGGGCCGCGAGAACTCGATGGCCTGGGTCACCACGCTCGACAAGGGCAAGGTGGTGGCCGGCGCGCAGGTGCGCGTGTCCGACTGCCGCGGCAAGGCCGTGGCCTCGGGCACCACCGGCGCCGACGGCACCGTGATGCTCGAGGGCGTGCCCTCGAAGGCGCCGAACTGCAACGGCGAGGACGAGTACGGCGAGGGCTTCTGGTTCGTCAGCGCGCGCGCCAAGGACGAGAAGGGCGTGGAAGACCTCGCCTTCACCCAGAGCGACTGGCAGCGCGGCATCGAGCCCTGGCGCTTCAACGTGCCCACCAGCCTGCAGCCCGAGCCCGACCGCATCGCCCACACCATCTTCGACCGCACGCTGCTGCGCGCCGGCGAGACGGTGTCGATGAAGAGCCTGATCCGCACCCAGACCCGCAAGGGCTTCGGCCTGCCCGACGGCACGCCCGACACGCTGGTCATCACGCACCAGGGCAGCGGCCAGCAGTTCACCCAGCCGCTGGCCTGGCGCAAGACCGCCACCGGCGGCCTGAGCGCCGAGAACAGCTTCGCCATTCCGGCCGCGGCCAAGCTCGGCGTGTACGAGGTGCAGCTGCGCAGCGGCGGTGCGAAGAAGAACAACGACGAGAGCGACGACGAGGAGGACGGCGGCGGTCGCAGCTTCGCGACCGGCATCTTCCGCGTCGAGGAATTCCGCCTGCCGGTGCTCGAGGGCCGCATCGCGCCCAGCGACAAGAAGCCGCTGGTGGCGGCCACGGCCGTGCCCACCGACGTGCAGATCAACTACGTGGCCGGCGGCGGCGCGGCCAACCTGCCGGTGCGCGTGTCGGCCATGGTGCGCGGCAAGAGCCTGAGCTTCTCCGACTACGACGCCTTCAGCTTCAGCCCGCCGCGGCCGGTGGAGGCCGCGGGCCTGCAGGCGGCCACCGCGGCCGGCCCCGAGGCCACGGGCGGCGAGGAGGACCTCAACAGCGTCAGCGACACCCGCGTGATCGCCGACAAGCTGCCGCTCACGCTCAACAAGGACGGCGCCGGCAAGCTCACGATCGACAAGGTGCCCAAGGTCAAGGCCGCGCGCGAGCTGCTGCTGGAAGCCACCTACGCCGACCCGAACGGCGAGGTGCAGACCATCCGCAGCACGCAGACGCTGTGGCCCGCGGGCGTGATCGCCGGCATCAAGACCGAGGGCTGGGTCTCGACCGCGCAGAAGGTCAAGTTCCAGGCGCTCGCGCTCGACCTCGCGGGCAAGCCCCAGGCCGGCGTGACGCTCAACGTGCGCGCCGTGGCGCGCATCACCACCACCAGCCGCAAGCGCATGGTGGGCGGCTTCTACACCTACGACAACAAGACCGAGACCAAGGACATCGGCACCGTCTGCAGCGGCAAGAGCGACGCGCGCGGCCTGCTGCTGTGCGAGACCGAGCTCAAGGACGCCGGCGAGGTGGAGCTGGTCGCCAGCGCCACCGACAGCGAGGGCCGCGATGCCCGCGCCGCCAGCTCGGTCTACGTGACCAAGCAGGGCGAGCTGTGGTTCGGCGGCGAGGACAACGACCGCATCGACGTGCTGCCCGAGAAGAAGAGCTACCAGCCCGGCGAGATCGCCAAGTTCCAGGTGCGCAGCCCGTTCCGCTTCGCGACCGCGCTGGTGTCGGTCGAGCGCGAGGGCGTGATCGAGACCCACGTGGTGCAGCTCAACGGCCAGGACCCGACGGTCACGCTGCAGGTCAAGCCCGAGTGGGGCCCGAACGCCTACGTGAGCGTGCTCGCGCTGCGCGGGCGCCTGCGCGAGGTGCCGTGGTACAGCTTCTTCAGCTGGGGCTGGAAGGCGCCGCGCGAATGGTGGACCGCCTTCTGGTACGAGGGCAAGGAGTACGTTGCGCCGACCGCCATGGTCGACCTCAGCAAGCCCGCCTACCGCCTCGGCATGGCCGAGATCCGCGTCAGCACGCGCGCCCACCAGCTCGACGTGACGGTGGCCAGCGACAAGCCCAGCTACCCGGTGCGCGGCAAGGCGCAGGTCACGATCACCGCCAAGCTGCCCGACGGCAAGCCGGCCGCCGGCGCCGAGGTGGCGCTGGCCGCGGTCGACCAGGCGCTGCTCGAGCTGATGCCCAACGACAGCTGGGACCTGCTCAACGCGATGCTGCAGCGGCGCAGTTGGGGTGTCAGCACCTCGACCGCGCAGATGGAGATCGTCGGCCGGCGCCACTACGGGCGCAAGGCCGTGCCCGCGGGCGGCGGCGGCGGCAAGGGCCAGACGCGCGAGCTGCTCGAGACCCTGCTGATCTGGAACCCGCGGGTGGTGCTCGACGCCAACGGCCAGGCCGTGGTGACGGTGCCGCTCAACGACGCGCTGACCACCTTCAAGATCGTGGCGGTGGCCGACTCGGGCACCGACCTGTTCGGCACCGGCCAGGCCAGCATCCAGGCCACGCAGGACCTGCAGATCATCAGCGGCCTGCCGCCGCTGGTGCGCGAGGACGACCAGTTCCGCGCCCAGATCACGCTGCGCAACACCACGCAGAAGGCGATGAAGGTGGAAGCCACGCCGCGCGCCACGCTGCTCACGCTGCAGCCGCAGACGGTGGACATCCCCGCCGGCGAGGCGCGCGAGGTGGCCTGGAACGTGACCGCGCCGGCGCAGCTCGCGCAGACGCGCGCCGAGGCGATCCTGTGGGAGATCGAGGCCAAGGACACGCTGGGCGGTGCACGCGACGCGCTCAAGGTGCGCCAGCGCATCGTGCCCTCGGTGCCGCTCACGGTGCAGCAGGCCACGCTGGTGCAGGTCGACGGCCCGTTCACCATCGACGTGGCGCCGCCGGCCGACGCCCTGCCCGGCCGCGGCGGCCTGAAGCTGTCGCTGCAGCCCAGGCTGGCCGAAGGCCTGCCGGGCGTGCGCGACTGGTTCGCCAACTACCCCTTCGTCTGCCTCGAGCAGAAGACCAGCAAGTCGGTCGGCCTGCGCGACGCGAAGATGTGGCAGGGCGTGCTCGCGCAACTGCCCACCTACCTCGACAGCGACGGCCTGGCGAGCTACTTCCCGCCGCGCGACGGCGAGGCCAACGGCGGCAGCGACATCCTGACCTCGTACCTGCTGGCGGCCACGAACGAAGCGGCCTCGCTCGACCCTGCCTTCGCGCTCGCCGACGACGTGCGCGCGCCGATGGAAGCCGGCCTGATCGCCTTCGTCGAAGGCCGCCTCACGCGCGACTTCTGGAGCCCGCGCAAGGACCTGGACGTGCGCAAGCTGGCCGCGCTCGAGGCGCTGTCGCGCTACGGCAAGGCCTCGGGCGCCATGCTCGGCAGCATCACCATCGCGCCGAACCAGTGGCCCACCAGCGCGGTGATCGACTGGCTCAACATCCTGAAGCGCGTGCAGGACGTGCCGCAGCGCCAGCAGCGCATGGACGAGGCCAACAACGTGCTCAAGGCGCGGCTGTCCTACCAGGGCACCAAGCTGATCTTCAGCACCGAGCGCGACGACTACTGGTGGTGGCTGATGACCAACGGCGACGTCAACACCGCGCGCCTGCTGCTGACGGTGATGGACGACCCGAGCTGGAAGGACGATATCGGCAAGCTCGCCAACGGCTTCATCGGCCGGCAGCAGAACGGCGCCTGGCACACCACCACCGCCAACCTCTGGGGCGGGCTGGCGCTCGAGAAGTTCAGCAAGGTGTTCGAGAGCACGCCGGTGGCCGGCATCACCGCCGCCACCCTGGGCGCGGCCAAGGCGCAGGTCGACTGGAGCAAGGTCGAGCGCGTGAAGGCCAGCGATCCGGGCGGCGCGCCGAACCAGACCACCTTCTTCGGCGCCCCGGCCTCGCCGGGCAACCTGCGCAACAACGGCATGTTCCTGCCGTGGGCCGCGTCGCCGGGCGGCGCGCCGGTGCGCGACACCCTGCTCGTGACCCAGCAGGGCACGGGCAAGCCCTGGCTCACGATGCAGTCGATCGCGGCGGTGCAGCTCAAGGCGCCGTTCGCGGCCGGCTATGCGATCAAGAAGACCGTGACGCCGGTCGAGCAGGCGGTGGCCGGCAAGTACACGCGCGGCGACGTGCTGCGCGTGAGCCTGGAGGTCAACGCCAGCGCCGACATGACCTGGGTCGTCATCAGCGACCCGGTGCCCGGCGGCGCCACAATCCTCGGCAGCGGCCTGGGCCGCGACTCGCAGATCGCCACCCAGGGCGAGAAGAAGTCGGGCGCCGGCTGGCCGGCCTTCGAGGAACGCAGCTTCGAGGCCTTCCGCAGCTACTACCAGTACCTGCCCAAGGGCGTGGTGAAGATGGAGTACACGGTGCGCCTGAACAACGTCGGCGACTTCGCGCTGCCGCCGAGCCGCGTCGAGGCGATGTACGCGCCCGAGATGTTCGGCGAGGTGCCGAACGAGCGCATCAAGGTCGAAGCGGCGCGCTGAAGCCGCCCGCGCGGATGACGGTTCGGCGCAACGCGCGGCCGGCCGTCATCCCGCCTTCATCTGGGTTCGTCACCATCGCCGCCACGAACCACGAGGAGTGATCCATGGGCCTGGCCATCTGCGTCGGCATGCTTGCCGAGCTGCTCGAAGACGACCCCGAGGGCGCCGAGGCGTTCGAGGAAGACCTGGCGGAAGTCAACCGCGTGCTGGCGGCCGCCGGCCTGCCGCCGCACACCGAGCCGCGCGAGGCGATCGAGTTCGACTCGCGCGCCTCGATCGAGAGCTTCCCCTACTCCTTCATCCACTACCTGCGCCGCGCCTACGCGCACCGCGTGCTCGCGCCCGACTGGGTGGCCACGCCGCTGGCCGACGACGTCGATCCCACGGCCGATCCGAAGATCCAGACCCTGCTCGACAGCGAGGACAGCCACCTGCTGTGCCACTCGGATGCCGAGGGCTTCTACGTGCCGGTGGACTTCAAGGAAGTGCTGTTCGACGAGCGCGACGAGGACGATGAAGCCGAGGAAGAGGACGAGGAGGAGGACGACGAGGACGTCGACCTCTCGCGCGGCCCCGAGGAAGACGACATCGAGGACGAGGAAGAGGACGAGGAGGACGACGAAGCCCTGGGCCTGCCCGGCGGCATGCTCGGCTCCTCGTACCGCCTGCTCGAGGAACTGGTCTACGTGGCGCCCGCGCTCGGCATCCACCTGAACAACGGCAAGCTCGGCGACGAGGAGGCCGAGCGCATCGACGCGCTGATCGAGGACGACAACGGCCTCTACCGCGAGTACGCGGCCTGGCTGCTGCTGTACGAAGCGGCGCGGCTGAGCATCGCGCACCGCACGGCGATCGTGTTCTGCTGAAGCACGCCGCGCTGGCTCGCCGGCGCGGCACGCGGTACAACGGTGGCCGGCATCCAGGAAGGACCTCTTCATGACCCGGCGACTGCTCGAAATCCGCACCTACCGCCTCAAGCCCGGCACCCTCGAGGCCTTCCACGAGGCCATGCACGCGCGCGCCGTGCCCATGCTGCGCGCCAGGGGCATGGACGTGGTGAGCTACGGCCGCAGCGACCACGAGGAAGAGAGCTACCACCTCGTGCGCGCCTATGCGAGCCGCGAGGCGCTCGAGGCCGAGCAGTCGGCCTTCTACGGCTCGACCGAATGGCGCGAGGGGCCGCGCGCCGCGCTGGTGGACCGCATCGAGACCTACCTCAACACGCTGCTCTGGGCCTCGGAGGAGGCGGTGGACAGCATGCGCGCGCTCAACGCGCCGGACTGAGTCCGGCCCGGCGCGCTTGTCATTCCCGGTCTTTCCCGATGGGCGCCGCGCGGCCGGCGGCCTACACTGACTCCAGCCGTTCCCATTCCCCCCAACCCCGTTGCTGCGATCCGCAGAAAGGCCGCTACCCATGACCACGATGGACACGATGGAAATCGCCAACACGCTCGTCGAGCTGTGCCGCCAGGGCGCCTACGAGGAGGCGCTGGCGCTCTATGCGAGCGACGCGGTGAGCGTCGAGGCCGGCGGCCCGCCCGACATGGCGCGCGAGGTGCGCGGCATCGAGGCGATCCGCGGCAAGGGCGAATGGTGGACCTCGAACCACGAGGTGCACGGCATGATCGTCGCGGGCCCGTGGCCGCACGACGACCGCTTCATCGTCGGCTTCAAGATCGACGCCACCTTCAAGACCAGCGGCGAGCGCTTCACCATGGAGGAGATGGCGCTCTACACGGTGGAAGACGGCAAGATCGTGCGCGAGGAATTCTTCTACGCCGCCTGAGCCCATGGCCCTCGAGTGGCGCCACGCGATCGACGCGGTCGATTGGGACGAGCTGTCGCGGCTCTACGAGATCGCGCCGCTGGGCCACAAGCCGCCCGAGAGCCTCAAGCAGGTGTACGCCGCCAGCCTCTTCAAGTGCCTGGTCTATGAGGACGGCCGGCTGGTCGGCGCGGGCCGCGCGCTGGCCGACGGCCTCGACTGCTCCTACATCTGCGACGTGGCGGTGCACCCCGAGCGCCAGGGCACCGGCCTGGGCCGCGAGATCGTCGCCAAACTGGTCGAGCTCTCGCGCGGCCACAAGAAGATCATCCTGTACGCGGTGGCCGGCAAGGAGCCGTTCTATCGCAAGCTCGGTTTCCGGCGCATGAAGACCGCGATGGCGATCTTCCGCGACGAGCCGCTCGCCATCGCGCGCGGCCTGGTCGAAGAGGACTGAGGCCGTTCAGCGCGCGGGCGCCGCGCACGAGGCGCCGATGGTGAGCGCCAGCGGCACGTGCACGCTGCGCCGCGCCTCGGGCGCGCGCCCCTCCACCCGCTCGAGCATCAGTTCGGCCGCGGCATGCGCGGCGCCCTCGATGTCGAAGCGCAAGGTGGTCAGCGGCGGGTCCATCAGCGCGAAGGCGTCGTCGGTGCCGATGCCCACCACCGACAGCTGCGCCGGAATGCGCAGGCCGCGTTCGCGCGCGCTGCGCAGCGCGCCCGACAGCAGCCGCGTGCCGAGCGCGATCAGCGCGGTGGGCGGCGCCGCGAGCGCGAGCATCGCGTCCATCTGCGCGGCCGAGGACTCGATGGCCGAGCTCAGCATGCACACCAGCGCCTCGTCGTAGCCGATGTCCGCACGCCGCAGGCCGTCGCGGTAGCCGAGCAGCTTCTCGCGCCCGGGCCGGATCGCGGGATTGGGACCGAACAGCGCGATGCGCCGGTGGCCCAGCGACACCAGGTAGTCGACCGCCGTGGCCACGCCCTGGCGGTGGTCCTGGCAGACCGCGTCGGCCTCGAAGCCGGTCTCGCGGTCGAGCACCACCAGCGGCAGCTTGCAGCGCGCGAAGGCGTCCTGCGCCGCGGGCAGGTCCTCCCGGCTCGGCGAGACGAACACGCCCTCGAGCCGGCGGTTCTCGAACAGGTGCAGCAACTGCGCCTCGCGCTGCGGCTGGTCGAAGGTGCTGCCGACCAGCACCGAGAAGCCCTCGGACTGCAGCCGCGCCTCGACCGCCGCGAAGAAGGCCGAGAGGAAGGGATTCGCCATGTTCGAGACCATGAAGCCGATCGCCTTGCTGCGCCCGGTCTTCAGGTGGCGCGCGCTGAAGTTCGGCACGTAGCCGATGCCCTGCGCGGCCTTCTCGACGCGCTTGCGCACCTCGGCGCTGACGTAGCCGCTGTGGTTGAGCACGCGCGACACGGTGGCCACCGAGGTCTCGGCGGCGCGCGCCACGTCGCGCAGAGAGACCGCCTGGCTGGGCGTTCGGCTCATAGTTTTCCCTTATGCAAACGTTCCATGGATTGCGGCCTCCTGGGCGCTCACTTTAACCTTGGAATCGATATGGAAACGTTCTCAGAAACAAGGCGAGATTTCGCCGGCCGCACGGTGCTGGTGGTGGGTGGCGGCCAGGCCGCCGGCGGCGACCCTCAACTCGTGGGCAACGGCCGCGCGATCTGCCTGCGGCTCGCGCAGCGCGGCGCGCGCGTGGTGTGCGCCGACCGCGACCTCGAGGCCGCGCGGCACACGGTGGCCGCGCTCGAAGCGCAGGCACCCGGTGCGCAGCATGTGGCCCTGGCCGCCGACATCGGCGACCCGGCCCAGGTGCGCGCGCTCTTCGCCACGCTGGCCGAAGGCGACGTCGTGCTCGACGCGCTGGTGCTCAACGCCGGCATCAGCGACCGCCGGCCGCTGGCCGAGGTCACGCCCGAGAGCTGGGACGCGATCCTCGGCGTGAACCTGCGCGGCCACCTGCTGTGCGCGCAGGCGGCGCTGCCCGCCATGCAGCACGGCGGCGCGATCGTGTTCGTCTCCTCGCTCGCCGCGCTGATGCCCGCGGGCCGCAACCCGGCCTACGAGAGCTCGAAGGCCGCGCTGTCGGCGCTGTGCCGCGCCGTCGCGCTCGAGGGCCATGCACGCGACATCCGCGCCAACATCGTGCGCGCGGGCCTGATCGACACGCCCATGGGCCGCGCCGCCAGCGCCGCGCGCCCGGGCCGCGCGAGCGGGCCGCTGCCCTTCGGCCGCCAGGGCAGCGCCTGGGACATCGCCAACGCCGCCTGCTTCCTGCTCTCGGACGAGGCCGCCTACATCAATGCCGCCGAGCTGCCGGTGGACGGCGGCCTGCGCCACGGCATCGCGCGCGCACCCGGCGCTGCGGCCTGAGCCTTCTCTTTCTTTTTCCCCGCTTCCGGAGACAAGCCTTGAAACGACGATCCCTCCTGGGCGCCGGCGCCCTCGCGCTGGCCGCCCTCGCCACCGGTGCCATGGCGCAGACACCCGCCTGGCCCGCCAAGCCGCTGCGCCTGGTCGTGCCCTTCCCGCCCGGCGGCGCGGCCGACCTGTTCGCGCGCCTCGTGGGCACCGAGCTCGCGCAGGCGCTGGGCCAGCCGGTGATCGTGGACAACCGTCCCGGCGCCGGCGGCAACATCGGCGCGCGCGAGGTCGCCAACGCGCCGGCCGACGGCTACACGCTCATGCTCGGCACGGTCGGCACGCATGCCATCAATCCCACGCTCTACGGCAACCTGCCCTACGACACGCGCAAGGCCTTCGTGCCGGTGGCGATGGTGGGCTCGGTGCCCAACGTGCTGGTGGTGAACACGGCGCTGCCGGCCAAGACGGTGGCCGAGCTCACGGCGCTCGCGAAGCGCTCGCCGGGCAAGCTCACGATGGGCTCCTCGGGCAACGGCAGCAGCATCCACCTGTCGGGCGAGCTCTACAAGCACCTCGCGCACGTGAGCATCCTGCACGTGCCCTACCGCGGCGGCGCGGCCGCGCTGACCGACCTGATCGGCGGCCAGATCGACCTGATGTTCGACAACCTGCCGACCTCGCTGCCGCACATCGCCAAGGGCTCGCTGCGCGCGCTGGCCGTGACCGGCGCGCAGCGCTCGCCGCTGCTGCCCGAGGTGCCGACCATGGCCGAGGCCGGCCTCGCGGGCTACGAGTCCACCGCCTGGTCGGGCCTGTTCGTGCCCACCGGCGTGCCCGCGCCAGTGGTGGCGCGGCTGCACGACGAGGTCGACAAGGCGCTGCGCAGCGAGCGCGTGAAGGCGCGCTACCGCGACCTCGGCGCCGACATCCTGCCGATGCCGCAGCCGGCCTTCGACCAGTTCGTGCGCAAGGAGTACGACAAGTGGGCCGAGATCGTGCGCGTCTCGGGCGCGAAGGCGGAGTGAGCGGATGCGGCCGATCGATTTCCTGCTGCGCGCCGCGCGTCGCCACCCCGACAAGATCGCGCTCTCGGGCCCCGAGGGCGCGCTGAGTTACGCCGAACTGCTGGCCCACACCGAGGCGCTGGCCGCCGCGTTCCAGGCGCTGGTGCCCGATCCGCGCGGGCGCATCGCGATCTGCGCGGGCAACCACCTCGCGCACGTGGTGTCGCTGTTCGCGACCCTGCTCGCGGGCCGCATCTGGGTGCCGCTCAATCCGCGCGCCGGCGCCGACGAGCTGTGCCGCATCGTCGACTTCACCGAGGCCGCGCTGGTGATCGCCGAGCACGAGCAGGCGCCCAAGCTCGAGGCCACCGGCGCGCCGCGCGTGGTCTACCGGCCGGGCGCGCTCGGCACGGCGCCCACCGGCTGCGAACTCTCGACGCTGCTGGCCGCGCACGCGGGCCACCGGCCCGCGCCGGTGCGCCATGACCTGGCCGAGATCCAGGCGATCAAGTTCACCGGCGGCACCACCGGCGCGCCCAAGGGCGTGATGCAGAGCTACCGCGCGTGGAACACGACCATCGTCTCGATCATGCAGGCGATGAAGCTCGACGCCGACGAGCGCTACCTCGCGGTGGCCTCGATCACGCACGGCACCTCGACCTTCCTGCTGCCGGTGCTCGGCAGCGGCGGCACGGTGCTGCTGCCGCGCTCGACCAGGCCGCGCGAGGTGCTCGACCAGCTCGAGCACGACCGCGTGACCGCGGTGTTCATGCCGCCCACGCTGATCTACAGCCTGCTCGAGGACCCGACGGCGCGCGGGCGCGACTGGCGCGCGCTGCGCCACTTCGTCTATGCGGCGGCGCCGATGCGCAGCGCGAAGATCGTGGAGGCGCAGCAGGTGTTCGGCCATGTCGAGACCGGCTACGGCCAGACCGAGGCGCCGGCCATCATCTCCTACATGCCGGTGGAGGACGCGCTCGATCCGCGCAACCTCGAGTCGGTGGGCCGCGCCGCGCTGATGACCGAGGTCGCGATCATGGACCCGTCCGGCGCGCTGCTGCCGCCGGGCCAGGGCGGCGAGGTGGTGGTGCGCGGCGACCTCGTGATGTCGGGCTACTGGAAGCAGCCCGAGAAGACCGCCGAGGCCTTCCACGACGGCTGGCTGCGCACCGGCGACGGCGGCTACCTCGACGAGCGCGGCTTCCTGTTCCTCAAGGACCGCATCCGCGACCTGATCATCACCGGCGGCTTCAACGTCTACCCGACCGACGTGGAGAACGTGCTGGGCCGCCATCCGGCCGTCTACGACTGCGTGGTGATCGGCATCGACGACGACAAGTGGGGCGAGGCCGTGCATGCCGCGGTGCAGCTGCGCGAGGGCGCGGCCTGCGAGGCCGCCGAGCTCGTCGCCTGGGTGCGCGAGCGGCTCGATCCCGTCAAGACGCCGAAGGCGGTGCACTTCTTCGACGCGCTGCCGCGCACCGCGAACGGCAAGGCCTCGAAGAAGGACGCACGCATCGAAGTGCTGCGGCGCATGGGCGCCAGCAGCGAGACCTCCCCACCGCATCACGCCACGCCATGAACCCGACTCCGCCATCCGACCGCCACGCCCTCGTCACCGGGGGCTCCTCGGGCATCGGCCTCGCGATCTGCCGCCGCCTCATCGAGAGCGGCTGGCAGGTCACCAGCCTCGACATCCAGCCGCCGCCCGACGCGCGCAGCGGCGCGCACCTGCGCGTGGACATGGGCGACCGCGAGGCGCTCGCCGCCGCGCTCGCCGAAGCCTGCGGCCGCCACCGCTTCACCGGCCTGGTGAACAACGTGGCCGCGATCCGCCCGGCGCCGCTCGAGAGCACCTCGCTCGACGACTTCGACCTGCAGATCGGCGTGACCGCGCGCGCCGCGCTGCAGTGCGTGCAGGCCGTGCTGCCCGCGATGCGCGCGGGCGGCGGCGGGCGCATCGTCAACATCACGAGCCGCGCCGCGCTCGGCAAGGAGCTGCGCAGCGGCTACTCGGCCGCCAAGGGCGCGCTCAACGCGCTCACGCGCACCTGGGCACTCGAGCTCGCGGCGCAGGGCATCACGGTCAACGCGGTGGCGCCGGGCCCTATCGCCACCGAGGCCTTCAAGGCCGCGAACCCGGCCGACAGCCCGCGCACGCGGCGCATCGCCGAGGGCATCCCGGTGCAGCGCTTCGGCGAGCCCGCCGAGGTGGCGCACGCGGTCGATGCCTTCATGCACCCGATGGCCTCGTTCATGACGGGCCAGGTGCTCTACGTCTGCGGCGGCATCACCGTGGGCCTGGCGGGCTGAGGGGCCGGCGATGACGATCACCACCGAGATCGGCTACACCACCCCCGACGCGATCCACGTGCGCGGCCTGAACCTCGCCACCGAGATCATCGGCAAGCTCGACTTCGTCGAGATGCTGTGGCTGCTCGCGATGGCGCGGCTGCCCGAGCCGCGCGAGAAGGCCATGGTCAACATGCTGCTGGTGACCGCGGCCGACCACGGCCTCACGCCGAGCGCGATCGCCGCGCGCATGACCTGGCTGGGCGCGCCCGAGTCGCTGCAGGGCGCGGTGGCCGCGGGCCTGCTGGGCGCGGGCTCGAACTTCCTCGGCACGGTGCAGAACGTCAGCGAGATGCTGCTCGCGGCCGCCGCGGGCCTCACCGACGACGCGAGCGATGCCGAGCTGCGCGAACGCGCGGCCACGCTGGTGCGCGAGCGCCGGCAGTCCAGGCGCAGCATCCCGGGCATCGGGCATCCGATCCACGTCGACGGCGATCCGCGCGTGCCGACGCTCCTGGCCGTGTCGAAGGCCAACGGCTACTTCGGGCGCCACTGGCGGCTGGCGCTCGCGCTGGTCGAGGTGCTGCGCGAGGACCATGGTCGCCACCTGCCGCTCAACGCGGCCGGCGCCAACGGCGCGGTGCTCGCCGACATGGGCCTCGACCCGCTGCTGGGCCGCGGCCTGGCGCTGGTCGGGCGCGCCGCCGGGCTGGTCGCGCATGTCTGCGAGGAATCGCGCGCGCCCACGGGGCAGCAGCTCTGGGACCTGGTGCTGCGGCAGGACGCGCGCAACGTGCTGCCCACCGACAAGCGCTGACAAGCGCCGAGCCACGGGCCGTCGTTACGCGCGTTACGGCGGTGACGCGGCGGGCGCCGCCGCGCGTTGCCGCGGCGCCCTCGCGCTTCGAAGATGCGCGCCATGCGACATCTTCCTGCCTCCCTCCTCGCGCTGTCGGCGCTGCTGCTGCCGCTGGCCGGCCATGCGAAATCGGCCGGCTTCGACAGCCCTCCCTCATCGCTCGCCGCGCAAGTCCTCGGCGAGCGCCCCGGCACCGTCGTCGCGGGCACCTGGCGCGACGGCACGGCGCGCTACGCGATCCAGCGCAATGCGCCTAAGCACGTCGGCAAGGCGAAGGCGAAGGCGATGGCGCCCGGCGAGGCGCAGCCGGTGTTCGAGATCGGCTCGATCAGCAAGGTCTTCACCGGCCTGCTGCTCGCGCAGGCCGTGGAGCGCGGCGACTTCTCGCTCGACGACACGCTGGGCCGGCTGCTCGCCGACAAGGCCACGCTGCCGCCGCCCGTGGCCGCGATCACGCTGCGCCAGCTCATCACCCACACGGCCTGCCTGCCGAACCTGCCCGCGCTGCCGGCGCGCCCGCCCGGGCCCGACTCCAATCCCTTCGCCAGGCCCACCCGCGCCCACCTGATGGTGGCGCTCTCCACGCTCGAGCTCACGCAGTCGCCGCCCTGCGCGCCGCGCTACGGCAGCCTGGGCATCGCGCTGGTCGGGCAGCTGCTGTCGGAGCGCTATGGCCAGCCCTGGGACCAGCTGGTGCGCGAGCGCATCGCCGTGCCGCTGGGCATGAAGGACACGGTGCAGCACCTCGACGCGGCACGCGCGAAACGGCTGCCCCAGGGCTACGCCGGCCACGCGGCGCGCGCGCCCTGGGAATTCGGCGCGCTGGCCGCGGCCGGCGCATTGCGCAGCACCGCGCCCGACCTGCTCCTGTTCGCACGCGCATTGATGGCCGGCCGCGCAGGACCGCTGGGCGCCGCGGCCGAGCGGCTGCGCGAGCCGCTGTCGGCGCAGGGCGAGTACGACGTCGGCTACGCGCTGCGCATGCGCGATCCGGCCGCGGGCGGCGCGCAGCGGCGCATCTATTTCCACACCGGCCAGACCGGCGGCTACCGCGCGCTGCTCGCGTTCTCGCCGGCCACCAGCGAGGCGCTGGTGCTGCTCGCGAGCAACGACGCGGCCGCGGTGGTGCCGGTGCTGGACGCGCTCACGCTGCCCCTTGCCGCCAGATAGCCATGCGGGCCGTCCCGGGTTGGCCGCCGCGCGATTGCCGGCACAATCCCCGCGGACACACCTGCATGAACACACGATTCGTCGAAGCCTTTCTCTGGGCCGCGCGACTGGGCAGCTTCCGGGCCGCGAGCGACCGGCTGCACATCACGCAGGCGGCCGTGTCGAACCGCGTCGCCTCGCTGGAAGAAGACATCGGCGCGCGCCTGTTCGAACGCGACGCGCGCGAGCTGCGGCTCACGCCCGTTGGCGTGCGCCTGATGGACTACGGCGAGCGGCTGCTCGAGCTGCGCCGCGAGATCGTCTCGCTGGGCCGCCCGCGCGAGGACCTGCTGGGCCTGGTGCGCATCGGCGCGATCGAGACCGTGGTCCACACCTGGCTGCTGGGCTTCCTCACCAACCTGCGCTCCACCTACCCGGGCATCGAGGTGCAGCTCACCTCCGAGACCACGCTCGCGCTGCACCGCGGCCTGCGCGAGGGCGCGCTCGACATCGCGCTGCAGACCGACCACATCGCGGGCGCGGGCATCGTGAGCACGCCCTGCCTGCCGATGCCCATGGGCTGGGTCGGACAGATGAGCGCCGAGGGCACGCAGACGGTGGAGCAGCTGCTGCGCCAGCCGGTGCTGACCATGAGCCCGGGCTCGCAGCCGCACGAGGCGCTCAAGAACCTCTACCGCGCGGTGGGCATCCCGCTGGGCAAGGTGCATTGCGTGAGCTCGATCTCGGCGCTGGCGCGGCTGGTGAAGGCCGGCTTCGGCAATGCACTGGTGCCGCTGCCGCCGGTCTACGAGTACGTGGCGGCCGGCGACGTGCGCATCATCGAATGCGATGCGCTGATCTCGCCGCAACGGCTGGTGGTGAGCCATCTCGAGGCCGCCGACTCCGACGCCATCCGTCTCGTGGCCGAGCTGGCCTGCCGGGCCTCCGACCAGTTCACGGCCGCGGCGGTCGCACCAATCTGGAGCGGAGTCATAGAGGGTTAACCCTCGGAGCAGCGCTTTTGCGCCCCATCGAGGGGCCAGTAATTCTTGTGGCTGTCGCCCAGAAAAACTCGTTTGTGACAGCCTGACCCCGCGACGGAAGATCGCGCCTTCTTTTTTCGAAGGCCCGCTCCCGCTTCCGCCGCCATGACCTCCACCGCTTCCGTCACTGAACCCATCGCCGCCGAGAACGGCCTGCTCTTCGTCGCCTGCGACGTCGATCCCGCGGCCGACGAGGCCGACTTCAACCGCTGGTACGACCGCGAGCACGTCGAGGAACGCGTGCGCATCCCGGGCTTCCTTTCCGGCGCGCGCTATGTCTCGCTCGAAGGCGGCCGCCGCTACCTCGGCCTGTACCGCACCGCCTCGCTCGAGGTGTTCCGCTCGGCCGGCTACCGCGCCGCCTTCGAGCGCCAGACGCCGTGGTCGATCGCCAACCTCGACCGCATGCGCGACCCGATCCGCCGCGTCTGCGCGGTGCGCGCCGTCACCGGCTTCGGCAGCGGCAGCCACATCGCGGTGCTGCCGCTCGAGGTGGCCACCGATGCCGCGGCGCTCGCCGAACGCGCCGCCGAGACCGGCCGCCGCCTGGCCGAACAGCCGGGCTTCGTCCAGTCCTTCCTGCTGCAGCCCGATGTCGCCCTGAGCACGCCGCTGCCGCGCGAAAGCAGCGAAGGCCGCGTGCTGCAGCCGATGCTGGTGGTCGAGACCAGCGGCGCCGACGCGGCCCGCGCCGCGCGCGCCACGGCCGCCGCCGCGCTCGATGCCGATCCCGCGAGCGGCTGGCTGCTCGCGCTCGGCTGGAAGCTGCACGCCGGCGAGCTGGCCTGACCGACCGCCTCCTTCACCTTCTTCCTCATTCCAGGATCCTCATGACCGAACACGCTCTCCCGGCCGCGTCCGCCGCGCACGGCGCCAAGCCCGCCAAGATGGGCCGCCTCGCGATGGCCAGCTCCATCGGCACCACGCTCGAGTGGTACGACTTCACCGTCTACAACATCATGGCGGCGCTGGTCTTCAACGCGATCTTCTTCCCCTCCTTCGATCCGCTGACCGGCACCATCCTCGCCTTCTCGACCTACGCGGTCGGCTACATCTCGCGCCCGCTCGGCGGCGTCGTCTTCGGCCACCTCGGCGACCGGCTCGGCCGGCGCTTCGTGCTGGTCGCCACGCTGGTGATCATGGGCGTGTCGACCGGCCTCATGGGCCTGCTGCCGACCTACGCGAGCTGGGGCATCTGGGCACCGGTGGCGCTGGTCGCGCTGCGCTTCGTGCAGGGCGTGGCGCTCGGCGGCGAATGGGCCGGCGCGGTGCTGCTGTCGATGGAACACGGCAAGCCGAACGAGCGCGGCCGCAACGCCTCGTTCACGCAGGTCGGTCCCTCGGCCGGCACGCTGATCGGCACCGGCTTCATCGCCGCCGTCTCGGCCTGGCTCAGCCCCGAGGACTTCCAGTCCTGGGGCTGGCGCATCCCCTTCGTCTCAAGCGTGGCGCTGGTGCTGTTCGGCCTGTGGCTGCGCCGCGGCGTCGAGGAAACGCCGGTGTTCCGCGAGATGGAGCAGAAGCAGGAGACCGCCAAGACCCCGATCAAGGAAGTGCTGGGCCAGCACTGGCGCCGCCTGCTGGTGGCCGGCGGCTCGCGCATCGGCTCCGACGTGCTCTATGCGCTGGTGGTGGTGTTCACCCTCACCTACGTGACCACCGTGCTGCACCTGTCGCGGCCGCTGGCGCTGACCGCGACCATGATCGGCGCGGCCTGCAACGCGATCTCGGTGCCCTGGTTCGGCAGCCTGTCGGACCGCATCGGCCGCCGTCCGGTCTACATCATCGGCGCGCTCTGCGGCATCGTCTGGGCCTTCGTGTTCTTCGTGCTGATGGACAGCGCCAAGCCGCTCGCGATCTGCGCCGCCGTGGTGGTCGGCCTCGTGATCCACGCCATGATGTACGGCCCGCAGGCCGCCTTCGTCACCGAGCAGTTCCCGAACCGCGTGCGCTATGCCGGCTCCTCGCTGGCCTACACGCTGGCCGGCATCCTCGGCGGCGGCTTCGCGCCGCTGATCATCGCCAGCTTGTTCAAGTCCTACGGCAGCACGCTCGCGGTCTCGCTCTACGTGACCGGCGCGCTATGCCTCACGCTGGTCGCGCTGCTGGTGGCGCGCGAGACCGCGCACGAACCGCTGGAGGCCTGAAGCGATGACCCGCAACACCCTGCACATCACGTGCGAAAGCATCGCCGAGGACGGCACCCGCAGCAGCGCGCTGCACGCCGTCGCGCCCAGCGCGCTGGTGGTGGCCGGCTGGACCGGCCGCGACAGCGCCGCCATCGAGCACCACATCGAGGAGTTGGCCGCGCTCGGCGTGCCGCGCCCCTCGAGCGTGCCGCTGTACTACCGCATGGCCTCGCTGCTGCTCACGCAGTCCGCCGAGATCGAGGCGCTCGGCGACCAGAGTTCGGGCGAGGCCGAACCGCTGCTGTTCTTCTCGCAGGGCGAGTGGTGGCTCGGCGTGGCCTCGGACCACACCGACCGCCAGGTCGAGAGCTATTCGGTCGCCGTCTCCAAGCAGATGTGCGCCAAGCCGCTGGCCGCCTCGGCCTGGCGCTGGCGCGACGTGGAGGCGCACCAGGACGCCATCGAGCTGCGCTCGCGCATCCTCGAGGACGGCCGCTGGGTCGACTACCAGCGCGGCACCCTGGCCGCGATCCGGCCGCTGGCTTCGCTGCGCGACGGCATGCCGGGTCTTGGCAAGGATCCCGAGGGACTTTTCATGACCTGCGGCACACTGGCGGCGCTGCCCAACGCGCGCGGCGAGGCCATCCGACCCGCCGCGCAGATGGAAATCGAGTTGCATGACGCGCGCCTGCAGCGGCGCATCGTCCACCGCTATGCGGTGCGCGTCCTGCCCGTGATCGCCTGAACGCCCTCTTCTCCTTCATGACAACACAGAACGACTCCACCATCGGCGCGCTGCGCGCGCGCATCGCCCGCGGCGAACTCACGCACGAGGCGCTGATCGAGCAGGTGCTCGACGGCGCCACACAACCCGCGGCCGCGAACGTCTTCACCCGTCTCTACGCCGACGCCGCCCTGGCCGCCGCGCGCCATGCCGATGCCGCGCGCAAGGCCGGCGTGCAGACCGCGCCGCTCGCCGGCCTGCCGGTCTCGATCAAGGACCTCTACGACGTGGCCGGCGAGACCACCCTGGCCGGCTCCATCGCCTGCCAGGGCGAACCTCCGGCCACGCGCGACGCGGCCGTGGTGACGCGGCTGCGCACGCAGGGCGCGGCCATCGTGGGCCGCACCAACATGACCGAGTTCGCGTTCTCGGGCGTGGGCATCAACCCGCACTACGGCACGCCGCGCAATCCGGCCGATGCCGAGGTCGCGCGCATTCCCGGCGGCTCCTCGTCGGGTGCCGCGGTGTCGGTGGCGCTGGGCCTCGCGGTCGCGGGCCTGGGTTCGGACACCGGCGGCTCGATCCGCATCCCGGCCGCGCTGTGCGGCATCGTCGGCTTCAAGAGCACGCAGTCGCGCGTGCCGCGCACCGGCGCCTTCGAACTCGCGCGTTCGCTCGACACGGTGTGCGCGATGGCGCGCAGCGTCGAGGATTGCCTGATCGCCGACGCCGCGATCGCCGATGCGCCGCTCGTGGTGCGGCGCCGGCCGGCGCAAGGGTTGCGGCTCGCGGTGCCGCAGACGCTGATGTTCGATGCGATCGAGCCTGGGGTGGCGCGGGCTTTCGAGCGGGCGGTGCAGGCGCTGTCCAAAGCCGGAGCGCAGATCGTGGAGATTCCGTTGAGCGAGCTGGCGGAGATCGGGACGGTCAATGCGCCGGGGGGGTTGTCGCCTATCGAGGCTTCGGCTGTGCATCGGGAACGGTTTGCTTCGAAGCGCGAGGCTTTCGATTCTCGGGTTGCGGCGCGGATTGCCCTGGGGACCGAGGTGCGGGCTGCCGATTACATCGCGCTGCTGGATCGGCGGCGGGAGTGGATCTCTCGAGTCGAGGGGCGGCTCGAGGGGTTCGATGCGTTGCTTTGTCCTACGGTGCCTATCGTGGCGCCTGCCATCGAGTCGCTGGCTGAGGATTCGGCGTTCTTTCAGGCGAACGGGTTGTTGTTGCGGAATACGTTTGCGGTCAATTTGATGGATGGGTGTTCGTTCAGCTTGCCTTGTCATTCGGCTGGGGAACTGCCTGTTGGGTTGATGTTGTCTTCGGTGAATGGGGATGACTCGCGGTTGGCTGGGGTGGCTTTGGCTGTCGAGGACGTGCTGCGGTTGAATTGAGGTTGGGTTTTTTTTTAGGCCGTTGGCCGGGTCTCGCCCCGGCGGGCGACTTACTTTTCTTGTCTCGCCAAGAAAAGTAAGCAAAAGAAGGCGACCCCACTGTCTGTGTCCCTCCGCTTCGCTACGGGCAACCTGCGGTGCTCGGAGAAAGCGGGGGTCCGCAGAACTCGCTCCGCTACGCTGCGCTCAGACAGCTGCGGCCCTTATCCCGCTTTCTCCTGCGCTCCTCGGCACAGCCAGAGGGGATTAGGGTCAACGCGCCGTGGCGCGTCCTTGTGTGTGGGGTGCGAGTGCGAAGGCCTTGGGCCTTCTTCTACCCCTCTCCCGGCCGAGCGAAGCGAAGGCCCGTCGGATATCTGCGGCCGAGCGTAGCGACGGCCCGAACCACCCCTCTGACTGCGCCGAGGAGCGCAGCGTTTCGCGGATAAGGGCTCGCAGCTGTCTGAGCGCAACGAAGTGGAGCGAGTTCTGCGAGACCCCGCGAAACGCGAGCACCGCAGGTTGCCCCGTAGCGAAGCGAAGGGGTCGCAGACAGTGGGTCGCCTTTTCTTTGGTTACTTTCTTTTGGCGAAGCAAAAGAAAGTGACTCGCCTGCCGGGGCGAGACCCGGCCAACGGCCCAACCAGGAAGAGCATCTTCAATTCGACCAAGTCCGCTGGCAAACTGACCGTACCCGACAAGAGCCCGGAGACACGACACCATGTGCAGGAGCATCAAGACCCTCTACAACTTCGAGCCGCCCGCCACCGAGCAGGAGATCCGCGCCGCGGCACTGCAGTTCGTGCGCAAGCTCAGCGGCTTCAACGTGCCCTCGCGCGCCAACGAGGCCGCGTTCGAACGCGCCGTCGAGGACGTCAGCGCCAGCGCGGCGCGGCTGCTCGAATCGCTGGTGACCACGGCCGAGCCGCGCGACCGCGAGATCGAGGCCGAGCGCGCCAAGGCCCGCTCGGCGGCGCGCTTCGGCACGCAGCTTTCGTGACCGCGGCCGGCACGCTCGCCTGAGCCCGCCGCGTTCGGCCTTCGCCGCGCACGGTTTTTGCGCCTGCCGCGGCGCAGGGCCAAAAGGCCTTTGGTATCGTGCCTTGCAAGCCGAAACACATTCAAGAAGACGCGGACATCGACCGAATGAGAAAGACCTATATCGGAGGCTGCCACTGTGGCGCCGTGCGCTTCGAAGCCGACATCGACCTGAGCCTGGGCACGCTGCGCTGCAACTGCGCGATCTGCACGCGCACGCGCTTCTGGCCGGCCATCGTCGAGCCCGAGGCCTTTCGCCTGCTCGAGGGCGAATCCGAACTCAGCGACCAGATGCTCGACAGCCGCAGCAGCCATTACATCGTCTGCAAGCTCTGCGGCGTGCGCTCCTTCGGCGTGGGCCATTCGCCCGAGACCGGCGCCCATGCCTATGGCGTGAACGTGACCTGCCTCGACGACGTCGACCTCGACGACTTGGTCAACTCGCCCCTGCGCTACGTCGACGGCCACCGCGGCACCTGGCACGTGGCGCGCACGGCCATCGATCCCTGACGACGGCGACAGACGACATACAGACAAGCCAACAAACACAACCCCAGGAGACACCCTCATGCCCTTCGAACTCTGGCTCGCTTTCGTGGCCGCCTCGGCCGTGCTGCTGATCATTCCCGGCCCGACCATCCTCACCGTCATCAGCTACTCGATGTCGCATGGCCGCCGCGCCAACGTGCCGCTGGTGGCCGCGGTGGCGCTCGGCGATTCGACCGCGCTGGTGGTGTCGCTGCTGGGCCTGGGCACGCTGCTCGCGGCCTCGGCCTTCTGGTTCAACGCGGTGAAGTGGGTGGGCGGGCTGTACCTGCTGTACCTGGGCATCAAGCTGCTGCGCGCGGGCGTGTCGAGCGCCGAGATCGCGACGCCCGAAGCACCCGCCTCGCGCTGGCGGCTGTTCGCCAACACCTACCTGGTGACGGCGCTCAACCCCAAGGGCATCGTGTTCTTCGTGGCCTTCCTGCCGCAGTTCATCAGCCAGAAGGCCGAGGTCGCACCGCAGATGTGGGTGCTGGCGCTGACCTTCGTCGCGATGGCCACGCTCAACGCCACGCTCTACGCGGTGTTCGCGGGTTCGGCGCGGCGCCTGCTGTCGTCGCCGCGCGCGCAGCGCCGCTTCAACCTCGGCGGCGGTGCGCTGCTGAGCGCGGCGGGCCTGTGGGCGCTGATGGCGCGCCGGCCGGCCTGAGCCGGCCCCTCCATCAGTTGCGGCGCGGATCGCCCGGACGGCTGTCGTAGCGATTGGGCACGCCATCGCCGTCGCGATCGCGGTCGTAGCGGTTCGGCACGCCGTCGCGGTCACGGTCGCCATGGCGCGGCGGCGGCGGGCGGTCGTAGCCGGGGGCGACCACGCAGCCGGCCAGCACGGCCGAGGCCGACAGCACGACGGCCAGGGTGGCGAGTCTGTTGTTCTTCATGAGGGTTCTCCTTGGAATGGTTGTGGAACACCGCGGCGGCTGGCCTCTGGGCACCGCAGCGGCTGGCCTCTGGGCACCGCAGCGGTAGCGCATTGAAGGCCACGCAGGTCGGGCCCCGGTGTCGCGATGGCTGCGCCGCGGTGAAGTTGTGTGACCGGATGTGGCAGCTGCTGCCGACTGTGAGCGACGCGCCCGGCCCCCGCGTGGCGGTGCGCCCCGCGTCCGCGAGTAGGCGCATGCCGCGCGGCGCCGGTTCGAACTTCCGTCTACATCTTTCGGCAGGACGGCAGCCCGACGCGCATGGCCGAGAATGGCGGCCGCTTTCCAGCCCGGCGCATTCCCCGCGCGCACCCCTGCCCTGATGCCGACGCCCACCGCCTTGTTTCCTTCTCCCGCGTTCCCGCGCCTCATGCTGGCGCTCGCCGCGCTGATGCTGACGACGCAGGCCGCATGGGCCGTGCCCGGCTTCGAGGAGGTGAAGCGCGACTTCCGCTCGTCCGACACCGCGGTGCTCGACCGCAACGGCGAACTGCTGCAGCGCGTGCGCACCGACGCCAGCGTGCGGCGCGGCCAGTGGACCGCGCTGGCCGACATCTCGCCGGCGCTGCGCACGGCGATGGTGCTCAGCGAGGACCGGCGCTTCTACGAGCACAGCGGCGTCGACTGGCGCGCGGTCTCGGCCGCGGCCTGGGGCAATCTCTGGAACACGCGCACGCGCGGCGCCTCGACCATCACGATGCAGCTCTCGGGCCTGCTCGACGAAGACCTGCGGCGTGGCGGCGGCGGCCGCAGCCTGACGCAGAAGCTCGGCCAGACCGTGGCCGCGGCCCAGCTCGAACGCCAGTGGCGCAAGGACCAGATCCTCGAGGCCTACCTCAACAGCGTGCCGTTCCGCGGCGAGATCGTGGGCATCGACGCGCTCTCGCGCACCTTGTTCGGCAAGGCGCCGAGCGGCCTCGACGCACGCGAGGCCTCGGTGGCCGCCGCGCTGGTGCGCGCGCCCAACGCGCGGCCGGCCCTGGTGGCGCAGCGCGCCTGCGAGGTGCTGCGCGCCATGGAACCGCAGCGCAAGGCCGACTGCGAGGCGCTCGACATGTTCACCAGCGCCGCGGTGCAGCGGCGCGCCTTCGATGCCAGCGAGGGCATCGCGCCGCATGCCGCGCGGCGCGCGCTGCGCCAGGCGCGCGAGGGCCGCGAGCCCGGGCAGGAAGACACGCAGCCGGGCGAGGCCAAGACGGCCGCGAAGGACGCCGGCGACGGCAGCGTGCGCACCACGCTGCGCGCGCCGCTGCAGCGCTTCGCGCTCGGCACCCTGCAGCGCCACCTGCGCGAGCTGCGCGGCCGGCACGTGGAGGACGGCGCGCTGGTGGTGCTCGACAACGCCACCGGCGAGGTGCTGGCCTGGGTCGGCTCCTCGGGGCCGCTGAGCCAGGCGGCCGAGGTCGACGGCGTGACCGCGATGCGCCAGCCGGGCTCGACGCTCAAGCCGCTGCTCTACGGCCAGGCGATCGCCGAGCAGCGGCTCACGGCCGCTTCGCTGATCGAGGACTCGTCGGCGCAGATCAACACCGCGAGCGGCCTCTACATCCCGCAGAACTACGACCGGCGCTTCAAGGGCCCGGTGTCGGCGCGCACCGCGCTCGCGGCCTCGCTCAACGTGCCGGCCGTGCGCACGCTGGTGATGGTGTCGCCCGAATCCTTCGCGCGCGGGCTGCGCGCGGCGGGCCTGCCGCTGCGCGAGAGCGGCGACTACTACGGCTACAGCCTCGCGCTCGGCAGCGCCGAGGTCACGCTGCTGTCGCTGACCAATGCCTACCGCATGCTGGCCAACGGCGGGCGCTACGGCACGACCACCTTGCTGGCGCCGGCCGCGCCGGACAGGTCGAAGAAGACCCCCACCGCCGCCGCCGCCACCGCCGCAAAGGCCGCCCCGGCACCGGTGCTCGACCCGCGCGCCGCCTTCATCGTCGGCGACATCCTGTCCGACCCCAACGCGCGCACCCGCACCTTCGGCCTCGACAGCATCCTCTCGACCCGCTTCTGGAGCGCGGTGAAGACCGGCACCAGCAAGGACATGCGCGACAACTGGGCCGTGGGCTGGTCGCAGCGCTACACGGTCGGCGTGTGGGTCGGCAACGCGAGCGGCGCGTCGATGTGGGACGTGAGCGGCACCAGCGGCGCGGCGCCGGTCTGGGCCGAGGTCATGCGCTTCCTGCACGCGCGCGAGCCGAGCCGCGCGCCCGCACCGCCGCCGGGCCTGGTGCGCACGCACATCGACTTCGGCCCGGGCCCCGACGGCAATGCGCTCGAGGCCGCGCGCGACGAATGGTTCGTGCAGGGCACCGAGCAGCCGCTGTTCGCGCTCGCGAACGAACCCGGCGCCGCGGGCGCGGCCAGCGTCGCGCGCATCACGGCACCGGCCGACGGCACGATCATCGCGCTCGATCCCGATATCCCGCCGCTGCGCCAGCGCGTGCGCTTCGAATCGGAAGGCCGCGGCGTGCAATGGCGCATCGACGGCAAGCACTTCGCGCGCGGCAACAGCGCGCAGTGGCTGCCCTGGCCGGGCCGCCACCTGATCGAGCTGGTCGATGCCGGCGGCAAGGTGGTGGACCAGCGCCGGCTCGAGGTGCGCGGCGCGGGCGTCGTGACGAAGAGCGCCCAACGATGAAGGCGACGGCCCTGGACTTCCGATCCGGCCCGCGCCTGTGGCTGTGCCTCGTGCTCCTGTTCGCCGCCGTGTTCGGCGCGCAGGCCAGGCCCCTGCCCGTGCCGGCGATGAAATCGCGCGTGATCGACCAAAGCAAGACGCTCGATGCAGCGCAGGCCGAGGCGCTGCGCGAGCGCATCGCCGACATCGAGCGCGAGACCCAGGCCCAGCTCGCGGTGCTGATCGTGCCGACCACCGGCGAGGACAGCATCGAGCAGTACGCCACGCGCGTGTTCGCACAGTGGAAGCTCGGGCGCAAGGACGAGGACGACGGCGTGCTGCTGCTGGTGGCGATCCGCGACCGGCGCATGCGCATCGAGGTCGGCCGCGGCCTCGAGGGCCGCATCACCGACATCCAGGCCGCGCGGATCATCGACCAGGAGATGACGCCGCGCTTTCGCGCCGGCGATTTCGACGGCGGCCTGGGTGCCGCGGTCGACGGCATCGCGCAGCTGATCCGCGGCGAGCCGATGGCCATGGCCCAGGAACTGCCGCTGATCGATCCGGGCGAGCCCGTCGAATCGACGGCGCCCGAGCCGCGCGGATCGCATGTCACGCCCGAGGGCTGGGCCTTCTTCGCCGTGATCGGCTGGTCCGCGCTGGTCGGGCTCTGGCAGAGCCGGCAGAAGAAGAGCGCGGCCGAGCTGCGCACCGACGCCGACTGGCTCGCCCGGCGGCGCGCGCGGCAGGCCCGCAGCAGCGCGCGCCGCTCGTCGAAGCGCGCACGCCGCGCGCAGGCCAGCGTCGCCGCCGAGTTGGAAAGCGCCTCGGCCATTGCCGCGGCCGCGCCCGGCAAGACCCTGCGGCGCTGGCCCTGGACCTTCGGCGCCCTCGCGGCCGCGCCGGTCGCCGCGGCCGCCACGCTCGGCGAGCCGATGTTCGCGATCGCGCTCGCGATGATGCCGGTGCCGATGGGCTTCGGCCTCGGCTACGGCTGCGGCCTGTGGCGCACGATGCGCCTCGTCGTCGCCGGCATCGCGCTGCTGATCGCGGGCGTGGTGATCGCGGGCCAGCAACTGGGCTGGGAGCGCGTGGGCTGGTCCCTGCTCGGCATGCTGGCGCTGGGCGCGGCCGTGCTGGTCGGCCTGCTGATCGTGACCGGCATGCGCAAGGCCTGGCACAAGGGCGTGCGCAGCTTCGTCACGCGCTGGATCGTGGTGTGCGTGCTGGTGGGCCTGTTCGTCGGGCTGGCGCACGACGAGCTCGATCCGCAGCTGTTCTGGATCGTGCTCGCGGCCGTCACGGTGGTGGCGCTGCTCGTGGCCTTCTTCCCGGCCGACGGCGGCGGGGGTGGCGGCGGCGACCGCGATTACGGCGACAGCGGATGGAGCAGCAGTTCCTCCTCGTCGTCCGACTCCTCTTCGTCCTCGTCGTCGGATTCCTCCTCGTCGTCCTCGTCGTCCTCGTCGGATTCCGGCGGCTCGAGCAGCGGCGGCGGTGCCTCGGGAAGCTGGTAGCAGGTAGCAACACGCCCGCGTCGCACGCGTCGACTCCCGACATCGTGCCCACGTGCGCAGGGCACCGGGTACTCCCCGCAGCGAAATCAAGGAGGAGGCCGCAGGCCGGGGGGCATTCGCGGAGGGGAGTACCCGGTGGCCTGCGCACGCACCCCAAACGCCCCGTGCTCAGCCAAGCCCCTCCCACCAGCAGGCCTACCGAAGCCCCGACACAATTCATCCGATGATTCAATGAATTAGCACCTCATGCTCGCCCAAGCCCCCCGCACTTCCCTGGTCGAAGCCGCCGCCAACGGCATCCGCGCCGAAATCTCCGCCGGCCGCTGGCCGGTCGGCGCGCGCATTCCCATCGAGCCGCAGCTCGCCCAGTTGCTCGGCGTGAGCCGCGGCACCGTGCGCGAGGCCGTGAAGACGCTGGTCTCGCGCGGCCTGCTCGAGGTGCGCCAGGGCTCGGGCACCTACGTGCGCTCGGGCTTCGATCCCGGCGCCAGCCTGCAGAAGCTGCGCCTGGCCAGCCTGCTCGACCAGTTCGAGGTGCGCTGCGCGCTCGAGGTGCAGGCCGCGCGGCTGGCCGCGCTGCGCCACACGCCCAAGGACCTGCGCCAGCTCCACGCCCTGCTCGATGGCCGCGGCACGCCCGCGCCCGGCGACGGCGGCGCGGCCTTCATCGAGCGCGACCTCGCCTTCCACCTGGCCATCGTCGACATCGCGGGCAACCTCGCGCTCGCCGAAACCGTGCGCTTCATCGGCGGCTACATCAAGGACACGATCGCCAGCACCATGGGCACGCTGCTGCCCGAGCCCGACGACGCGGCCCACCGCGCGATCGTCGAGGCCATCGCCAGCCGCGACCCCGAGCGCGCCGACGCCGCCGTGCGCGCCTTCATGACGCCCATGATCGCGACGCTCGCCGCCGGCACCGACACCCCCACCGGCGGCCCACGCGCGCCGTCCCGCCCATGACCGCCACCACCCTCCCCACGGCCACCCGCCGCAACGCGCCCGCCGATGCCGATGCCGGCCAGCTGCTGATCGACGCCGAGGTCGACAGCCAGCCCGCGCCGCCGCCCACCCCGGCGCCGAGTCGCGGCCGCCGCATCCTGCTGGGCGCCAGCGTGGTGCTGATCGCCTTCAACCTGCGGCCGGTGTTCTCCAGCCTCTCGGTGGTGCTGCCCGAGATCATCCGTTCCACCGGCCTGTCGGCCACTGCCGCCAGCCTGCTGACCACCCTGCCCGTGCTGTGCCTGGGCCTGTTCGCGCCGCTCGCGCCCGGCCTCGGCCGGCGCTTCGGCACCGAGCGCACGCTGCTGGGCTGCATGGCGCTGATCCTGGTCGGCACGCTGCTGCGCGGCACCGGCCATGTGCCGCTGCTGTTCGTCGCCTCGGCGATCGCCGGCAGCGGCATCGCGGTCGCCAACGTGCTGCTGTCGGGCCTGGTCAAGCGCGACTTCGCCGGGCAGGCGGCGCTGATGATGGGCCTCTACACCATGGCCGTGTGCGGCGGCGCCGCGAGCGCGGCCGGCCTCACGGTGCCGATCGAGCATGCGCTGGGCGGCGGCTGGACCGCGGCACTCGCGGTCTGGGCGCTGCCGGCCGCGCTGGTCACGCTGCTGTGGGCGCCGCAGGCGCTGCCGCTGAAGCCGATCGCCAGCGAAGCGGGCTTCACCGTGCGCGGCCTGTGGCGCGACAAGCTGGCCTGGCAGGTCACCTGCTTCATGGGGCTGCAGTCCGCGCTGGCCTACATCGTCATGGGCTGGCTCGCACCGATCCTGCGCGAACGCGGGCTGGCCAGCGACACCGCCGGCTACGTGGTCTCGGTCTCGGTCATCACGCAGGTCGTGACCTGCCTCGTGATCCCCGCGCTCGCGGTCAGGCTGCGCAACCAGATCGGCCTGGCCGTGGCGCTCGCGCTGCTCACCGTGGCCGCCATGCTGGCCCAGCTGTTCGCGCCGCTCGGCGGCGTATGGGTCTGGGCCGTGCTGCTGGGCATCGCCCAGGGCGGCACCTTCGCGCTGGCGCTCACCATGATCGTGCTGCGCTCGCCCGATTCGCACGTGGCCGCGCACCTGTCGGGCATGGCGCAGGGCGTGGGCTACGTCATCGCGGCCTTCGGCCCGCTGCTGGCCGGGCTGCTGCACGGCTGGACCGGCAGCTTCAGCGCCGCCTCGTGGCTGTTCGTCGCGGTCGGCGTCGCGATGCTGATCGCGGGCGTCGGCGCGGGCCGCACGATGCACGTCGGCGCGGTGACCGTTCCGCGCTAGAAGTCCGGGCCGGCGTGGCGCAGGCGCGACGCGGCATGCAGTCCGCGCGCGCCTACAACAAGAAGCTCGCGCGTCCGAAGAGCGAGGGGTCCGGAGCATGAGAAACTTCGTGCCATGCCGACGGTCAGACTGCGGCCCCGAGCAGGCACCGCCCCGATCCACCCGCCTCACGGCTTCTCTTCGACGAGCGCACCATGAAGAAACTTGCCGCCCTGGCCTTGCTGGGCCTGATCCAGACCGCCCCCGCGCTGGCCCAGCGCGACATGGACGTCTATGAAGCCGACCGCCGCTACTGCGCGAGCGGCCGTTCGGGCATGGACTTCCACTCGTGCATGGACCGGCTGCGCTTCGACCGCCAGCGCGACCGCGATCGCTGGGAACGCGAACGCTGGGAACGCAGCCGCGACGACCGCGACCGTTGGGAGTACGAGCGCCGCCAGCGCTATGCCGCGCCGCCGCCCCCGCCGGTCTACCGCGAGCCGCCGAAGCTCAGCGACATGCAGCAGCGCGCGCTCGACAACTGCGTCCTGCTCGCGCCGCGCGACCAGCCGCGCTGCCGCGCGACCGTGATGTCGACGGTGCGCTGAAGGGTGCCGTTGCGGCAACCCTCCCGCGCGCGGTGACCCCGAGGGGAACCGCGCAGGCCGCCCACGGCGGCCGTGCCGCGCTGCGCAATGCGGCGGACCGGTGCATGATGCGTCGCCGATCCATCTCATGAACGCCTCCTCCGCCCCGCAGGAAGAAGAAGCCGCTGGCTCGCCCGACAGCCCCGCGCTGTCGCGCATGGTGCGCACCGAGCAGATGCTGGCGGTGCGCCGCAGCGTGCTCGCCGCGATCCCGGTCAACCTGGTGCTGAGCCTCACGGTGGCGCTGCTGGCCCACCACTCGGACCTGACCGCGCTCGGCCTGGCCTGGCTGACGCTCTCGCTGGCCGTCAACATCACGCGCATCTTCGTCTGCCGCCGCCCCTTCGTGGCCTCGCCCGGCGCCAACGGCAGCGATCCCGCGGTCGACCACGAGCTGCGCCTGGCCTGGCTGTTCGCGCTGCTCTCGGGCTCGGTCTGGGCCCTGATCCCGATCCTGTGCGAGGGCTACACCTCGCCGCAGACCCTGTTCTACCTGACCGTGGTCTGCGGCATCTGCGCCGGCTCGGTCACCTACGGCATCGCCTACGCGCCGGTGCCGATCAGCTTCATCACGCCGGCGCTGCTCTCGGTGTTCGGCTGCCTGGTCTGGGCCGGCGGCTTCGACCACCTCGCGCTGGCCGCGATGGTGCTGGTCTACCTCGCGGCGCTGGTGCGCGCGGCGCTGCAGAGCGCGCGCGGCTTCCGCGAGGGCAGCCGGCTCAAGAACGAGGCCGTGTCGATGGCCGCGCGCCTGCGCCAGTCGCACACGCTGTCGCTCGAATCGACGCGCCAGCTCGCCTTCCGCGTCGCGCACGACGCGCTCACGGGCCTGCTCAACCGCGAGGGTTTCACCCAGGCCTCGAGCCTGCGCATCGATGCCGGCGGCAAGGAGCGCGAGCACGGCCTGCTGATCCTCGGCATCGACGGCTTCAAGGCCGTCAACGACGCCTTCGGCCACAAGATGGGCGACCGCGTGCTGCAGGACGTGGCGCAGTGGCTGCAGCGCGAGCTGGCCGGGCGCGACGCCATCCTGGGGCGCTGGGGCGGCGACGAGTTCGCCGCCCTGTTCATCGCCGAGGACGGCGGCCCCTCGCCCGACCAGGTGGGGCAGGCGCTGATCGAATCGATCGCCTCGGCCACCGCGCAGTACGGCGGCAAGCTGAGCGCGAGCGTGGGCATCTGCGTCGAGCGCGGCGTGTCCATCGCCGACATGCTGAGCTCGGCCGACGAGGCGCTGCACGAGGCCAAGCGCGCGGGCCGCAGCCGCTGCCGCCGCTTCGACGAAGCGCTGCGCGAGCGCCTGGTGACGCGGCGCGACGTCGAGCGCGACCTGCCCGGCGCGGTCGCCTCGCGCGCCATCGGCGTCTGGTACCAGCCGATCCTGGCCGACGGCGGCCGCCGGCTGCACAGCCTCGAGGCGCTGCTGCGCTGGCAGCATCCGCGCCACGGCTGGATCCCGCCCGAGGACGTGATCCGCGCAGCCGCGAGCACCGGCCTGGCCGAATCGCTGCTGCGCCACATCCTGGCCGAGATCTGCGTCGGGCTGCAGGAACTGGCCGCGGCCGACCCGCGCTTCGAGGCCGTGCCGGTGGCGATGAACGTCTCGCCGCGCGAGATGTCGCAGCTCGCGCTCGACCGCATCGTGCTCGGCGAGATCGCGCGCCACGGCATCGCGCCGCACCGCATCCAGATCGAGATCACCGAGGAGATCGCGCTCGACACCTTCGCCGCCAGCGCGCGGCTGCATGCGCTGGCGGACGCGGGCGTGGCGATCGTGGTCGACGACTTCGGCGTCGGCTATTCCTCGCTGGCCTCGCTGCGCAGCAAGTACGTGCGCCAGGTCAAGATCGACCGCAGCTTCATCCTCGGCCTGGCCGCCTCGCCGGGCAACCGCGTGCTGGTCGAGTCGGTGATCCGGCTGGGCCATTCGCTGCGCATCGACGTGGTGGCCGAGGGCGTGGAGACCGGCGAGGAGCTCGAGGCGCTCAACGCGCTCGGCTGCCCGCTGATGCAGGGCTATCACCTCGCGCGGCCGATGCCGCTCGACAAGGTGCTGCCCTGGGCGCAGCGCCTGCCCGGCTGAACTTCAGCCCGGCACTGGGCCGCCATGCAGCGGCAGCCGCAAGGTGAGCCCCAGCGGGCCGCCCGCATGCGAGGCCGCATAGAGCCGCCCGCCGAGGCCGGCCGCGATGCGCTCGCAGGCACGCATCGGCGCGACGCCGACGGCGCGCCAGTGCACCACCGCCTGCGCGCCCTCGATGCGCGCATGCACGCGCAGCCCATCGCGCGGCGCGGCAGGTAGCGCCTGCACGGCGATCTGCGCGAGCAGCTCGCGCAATTCGCTCTCCACCGCCAGCACGGGCACGGCCTGCGGCGGCAGCTCGATGGCGGCGCGCGGCAGCGCCGCGCCGAGCAGCGCGCGCAGGTCGTGCACCGCGCTGCGGCCGAGCCGCTGCAGCGCTTCGTCGCGCGCACGCGCCGCGGCCTCGCGCGCCCGCGCTCCGTCGCGCAGGTTCGCGACCAGCAGCGAGCCCATCAGGCCGAAGACGCCCGCGAAGCCGAACCCGATGACGCTGGCGATGACGAGGCCGAGGTTGCCGGTCTGCATGGCTGCGCGCGCCGGCTTCAGCGCGGCGCGCCGGGGCGGTACTCGAGCGCGCCCGAGGGCGTGCGCTCGCAGCGGCCCGCGAGCGCGTCGCCGCGCGGACCCGGCGGCACGGGCCGCGCGCCCTCGGGCTCGCCCTCGCACATGTCCCAGGCCGGCAGCGGCATCAGGCGCGCGGTCAGCGGTCCGGGCATCGACAGGCGCGGGGTCATCGGCGGCGGTGGCGGGCCGTAGGCCACGGGTGGCGGCAGCACGATGCAGCCGCCGAGGCTGGCCGCGGCCAGCGCGCCGGCCAGGCAGCGGATGTGGAATGTCATGGAAGCTTCTCCTCTTTTCTTCTGCGGCCGCGCACGGCACGCGCGCCCGCGCGCCACGCAGTGCGCGCGGGCGCATGCCGGCGTCAGAACGCGTGGCGGATGCCGAAGTCGTAGCCGGTCGAGGACTTGGGCAGGCCGGTGTAGCCCACGCCGGTGGTGCCGTAGCCGGTGGTGCTGGCGGCCGTGAGGCTGCCGGTGTAGGCCGCGTCGTTGCGGTTGCTCACGCGCGCGATGGTGGCGTAGAGCGCGGTGCGCTTCGACAGGTTGTGCACGTAGCCCAGCGCGAGCTTGTTGACGCGCGGGTCCTCGCCGAAGATGCCGGCGGCGCCCTCGTTGTAGCGCACCGTCGAGTACGAGGCGCGGATCAGGCCCGGGCCCACCGGCACGGTGGCGCCGATCAGGTAGCCCTTGTAGCTGTCGTGCGTGTTCGAGAGGCCGGTGTCGAACTTGTTCTGCACGTTCGAGATCTCGCCGAACAGCTTGACCGGGCCGAAGTCGTACGAGGCGCCGAGGTTGACGGTCTGCACCTTGCGCGTGAGCGTGGTGGTGTCGACCGCCACGTTCTGGCCCGCGGCCAGCGCGATGTCGAGCGGCCCGTTGGCGTAGCCGAAGCGACCGCCGACATAGCGGCCCGCGCTGCTGCTGGTGGCGGCCGTGAGGTCGGTGGCGCTGGTGCGCACGTTCTCGTTCAGGCTGTACTGCACCTGGCCGTAGAAGCCGCCGAGGTTGGGCGGCAGGAAGTACGCGACCATGTTGCTGGCGCGCGTGTAGTTGCTGTTGCCGATGCCCGTGCTGGCGCTCACCGTGCTGATGACGTTGGTGCCCGAGCCGTTGGTGCCGAAGGGATCGAACACGGTGTCGTTCCAGAAGGTGGCCGTGTAGTCGCGGCCCAGCCGCACTTCGCCGAAGCCGCCCGACAGGCTGACGGTGGAGCGCCGGTTGAAGTTGGCGATGCCGGTCGCGCCGTCGTCGTTGGTGATCGGCGCCTCGAGCCAGAAGCTCGCGGCCAGCCCGCCGCCCAGGTCCTCGGTGCCCCTGAAGCCGATGCGGCTGGAGTTGTAGCCCGAGTTGGCCAGGCTCCATTGGCTCTGCTTGCTGGTGATGCCGGTGATCGCATTGCGCGAGGTGGCCGACTGGTAGCTCACGCCGGCGTCGATGACGCCGAACAGGGTGACGGACGATTGGGCGCAGGCCAGGCCGGTGACGGTCAGCGCGGCCAGGGCCGTGAGGGATTTCTTCATTCAGGTTTCTCCGGTTTCGGCGCTCTTCATCGAGCGGCCGGAACGGATGCTCTCGTCCAAATTTGGAGGAATCTGGTGCATGGGGGCGAATGTTGTTTTTGCGCGCATCGGCGCGCCGCCCGCTCTTACCAAAAGTCTCCCAAAAGCCGAGCAATGCTCGCGCCCAGAAGGAGCCACCATGACCATCGCATTGCAAAGCACTCTCGCCGCCTCGCTCGGCGTGCAACAGCTCGCGAACGCATTCAGCCCCGCGTTCGACCACCTGCGCATTCTTCGCAACCTGATCATCCCGATGCCCGAGGGCTGCGCGGTGCGCACCGCGCGTATCGACGCGGTGGTGGTCTGCGAGACCGGCGTCTACCTGTTCGAGATCAAGGCCTGGCGCAACGCCTTCGTCTACCGCAAGAAATCGGACCAGGCACCGCCGCGCTGGTTCCTGCGACTGCAGGGCTGCAACCGCGCGCGCGAGGTGAAGGACCCGGCCTGGCAGGGCGGTCGCAAGACCACGCAGCTGCGCAGCCTGCTGCCCGACGACCTGCGGCTGCAGTACTTCGTGCTGCTGCCCTGCGAAGGCGTGGCGCTCGAGGGCGTGATGCCCGCGGCCGTCATCACGCAGCAGGACCTGCCCTACATCGCGCGGCTGGTGCGCAACAACGGCCGCACCGCGCGCAGCTATCCGCTGCTCGATGCGCAGGCGGTCGAACGCACGGTGCAGCGGCTGCTCGAGGTGCAGGGGGAGCTGAGCCTCGAGGACCACCTGCGCAACTGCCGTGCCTGCGGCGAGCCCGGCGCGCGGGCCCCGATGGCGGCCCCGGCCTGGCCGACCGCCAACGCCATCGGGCTGCAATAAAGGAGAGAAAGTGAACTCGGCGCGGCGTCCCAAATTTCTCCGACATTGGACGAAACCATGCGCCGATGAACTCTCCGAAGTCCCTCGCGGGCCTGGCGCTGATCGCTGCGCTGATCGCACCCTCCACCCGGGCCGCCGAGCCCTTCGCCGTGCAGGACATCCGCCTCGAAGGCCTGCAGCGCGTGGAGGCGGGCACCGTCTTCGCGACCCTCGGCCTGCGCGCCGGCGACACCTACAGCGACGAACGCGGCAGCGAGGCCATCCGCGCGCTGTTCGCGCTGGGCCTGTTCAAGGACGTGCGCATCGACGTCACCGGCCGCGTGCTGGTGGTGATCGTCGAGGAGCGCCCGACCATCGCCGACGTCGACTTCGTCGGCACCAAGGAATTCGACAAGGCCGCGCTGCAGAAGGCGCTGCGCGAGGTGGGGCTGGCCGAGGGCCGGCCCTACGACAAGGCGCTGGCCGACCGCGCCGAGCAGGAGCTCAAGCGCCAGTACCTGGGCCGCGGCCTCTACAACGCGCAGGTGGTCACCACCGCCACGCCGAGCGAACGCAACCGCGTGAACCTGAGCTTCGGCGTGACCGAGGGCGAGCCCGCGCGCATCCGCTCGGTGCACGTCGTGGGCAGCCGGGCCTTCAGCGAGAGCACGCTGCTCGACCTGTTCGACCAGGACAGCGGCGGCTGGCTCAGCTGGTACACCAAGTCGAACCAGTACTCGCGCAGCAAGCTCAACGCCGACCTCGAGACGCTGAAGAGCTACTACATCACGCGCGGCTACCTCGAGTTCCGCGTCGACTCGACCCAGGTCGCGATCTCGCCCGACCGCGAGGACCTCACGGTCACGGTCAACATCAGCGAGGGCCAGAAGTTCACGGTGGCGGGCGTGAAGCTCGCGGGCGACTACCTGGGCCGCGACGACGAATTCAAGACGCTGGTCACCATCAAGCCCGGCCAGCCCTACAACGGCGAGCAGGTCACGGCGACCACCAAGGCCTTCACCGACTACTTCGGCACCTTCGGCTACGCCTTCGCGCGCGTGCAGGCCGAGCCCGAGATCGACCGCGCCAACAACCGCGTGACGATGGTGCTGAAGGCCGAGCCCTCGCGCCGCGCCTATGTGCGACGCATCCACATCGGCGGCAACGCGCGCACGCGCGACGAGGTGATCCGCCGCGAGTTCCGCCAGTACGAGGGCGCCTGGTACGACGGCAACAAGATCAAGCTCTCGCGCGACCGCGTGGACCGGCTGGGCTTCTTCACCGAGGTGAACGTCGAGACGCAAGAGATCCCCGGCTCGCCCGACCAGGTCGACATCGCGGTGACGGTGGCCGAGAAGCCCACCGGCTCGCTGCAGCTCGGTGCCGGCTATTCGTCGACCGACAAGATCTCGCTGAGCTTCGGCATCACGCAGGAGAACGTGTTCGGCAGCGGCAACTACCTGGGCCTGCAGGTCAACACCAGCTCCTACAACCGCACGATCTCGCTGACCGCCACCGATCCCTACTTCACCAAGGACGGGATCTCGCGCACCGTCAACCTGTTCCACACCACCACGCGCCCCTACTACGAGGCCGACGGCAACTACAAGCTCGCGAGCGACGGCGGCTCGGTGCGCTTCGGCATCCCGGTGGGCGAGCTCGACCGCATCTACCTGGGCATCGGCGTCGAACGCTATGCGTTCACGCCCGGCAGCAACGGCACCTACACGCTGGTCGACGGCTCCTACGTCTACACCGGCACGCCGCAGGCCTACCTCGACTACTTCCAGTGCACCGGCACCGCGCCCAGCGTGAGCTGCGCCAACCGCAGCATGGTGGCGTTTCCGGCCACGCTGGGCTGGTCGCGCGACGACCGCGACAGCGCGCTGATCCCGACCCAGGGCCGGCTGCAGAGCGCGAACCTCGAGGTGGGCGTAGGCGGCGCGCTGCGCTACCTGAAGAGCAACTACCAGTACCAGCAGTACTTCCCGCTGTCGAAGCAGTACACGCTGGCGCTCAACGGCGAGCTCGGCTATGCGCGCGCGCTCGGCGACGCGGCCTTTCCGATCTTCAAGAACTTCTACGCGGGCGGGCTGGGCTCGATCCGCGGCTTCGAGCAGAACTCGCTGGGGCCGGTCGATGCCGTGTCGGGCGGCTCGCTGGGCGGCACGCGCAAGGCGATCTTCAACCTCGAGTTCAGCACGCCGTTCCCGGGCGCGGGCAACGACCGCTCGCTGCGGCTGTACACCTTCCTCGACGCGGGCAACGTCTTCGCGAACCGCACGGCCAGCATGAGCGATGCGCAATGGAAGGCGCAGAACAAGCTGCGCGCCTCGGCCGGCCTGGGCATCAGCTGGATCTCGCCGCTCGGGCCGCTGCGGCTGGCCTACGCGGTGCCGCTGCTCTACCAGAAGGAGGACACGGCCAACGGCATCGCGGCCGACCGCACGCAGCGGCTGCAGTTCCAGATCGGCACCTCGTTCTGAACGCCATGGCCCGCATCCTGCTGGTGGAAGACGCCCGGCACAGCAGCGCCGCCGTGCTGCACGGCCTGCTGCACGACGCCGGCCACGAGGTCGAGCAGATCGCCGACGGCGCGGCCGCGCTCGAGCGCATCCTGCACGCGCCGCCCGCGCTCACGCTGCTCGAGGTGGCGCTGCCGCGCATCGACGGCCTGCGGGTGCTGGAGGCGGTGCGCTCGCTGAGCGACCATCCGATCATCATGCTGACGGCGCGCACGCGCGAGGCCGACCGGCTGCGCGGGCTCGACCTCGGGGCCGACGACTACGTCTGCAAGCCCTTCTCGCCGCGCGAGGTGGTCGCGCGCGTGAACACGGTGCTGCGCCGCCACGCGCAACGCCGGCACGCGGCACGGCCCTCGGCGGCCGTGGCCTTCGCCGAGGCCGACGGCGGCGCGCGGCTCGAGGGCCGGCCGCTGGCGCTGACGCGGCGCGAACTGCTGCTGCTGCGCGCGCTCTCGGGCGACCCGGGCCGGGTGTTCAGCCGCTCGACCTTGCTCGAGGCCGCGTTCCCCGAGGCGCTCGAGGTCAACGAGCGCGCGGTCGACGGCCACATCAAGAACCTGCGCCGCAAGCTCTCGGCCGCCGCGCCCGCGCACGACTGGATCCGCTCGATCTACGGCGTGGGCTTCAGCTTCGCGGAGCGGCCGGCCTGAGTTTCAGCGCGCCTGGTAGCGGCAGGCCCCCGCGCCGCGGCGCGTGCCGGGCTTCGGCGCGGTGGGGCTGTAGATGTCGACGGGCTGGCCGGGCCGGGGGCGGGCCTGCTGCGGCAGCGCGGTGCGCTCGACGTCCATGATCGGCGCGAGCGTGGAGACCGGCATGCGGCGCGCCGTGCCGCGCCCGCCGGACTCGGGCGGGCATTCGTCGCGCACCGCGACCACCGTGCCGGCCGCGAGGCCGCAGAAGGCCAGCGCGCCCGCGAGCCGCTGCATGCGCCGGGTGCGGCGCCCGGCGGGCGCCGCGGGAAGCATCGTCGTGCCCTGCATGGCTCAGCCTCCGGTGCGCGGTGGCGGCGGGACTTCCTCGGGCAACGCCATCGCCTCGGGCGCCCGGGGGCCATGCACCGCTTTCACGGGGCCATGCCCGAGGGCACGCGCCGGCCAGGCCGAGGCGGCGAAACCCGCCGAGGCCGACAGGCCGATCGCGCCGAGCACGGCCAGCAGCGCGCGCCGGTCCAGCGACGGTGAACGCTCCGCGGGGGTCATGCCGACTCCTCGCCGACGGCCGTGCCGCCGACCACGCCAGGCCGCGTGGCGCGGCCCTCGGCCCAGTGGATCGCGAAGATCCAGGCGGGAGCGAACAGCCCGAACAGCGCGAGGAGCGCGGGCCACAGGAGGTCGATGCACGGTGTCATGGCCGCCATCGTGCGTCCCGATTCGGGAGAAAAATGGGAGATCGGCCCTCCCAGATTCCTCCACATTTGGCGGTCATGATCGGCGGCTTGCCGATGACGCCTCCGTCCGCCGCACCGCCTGCCATGCCCGCGCCACCCGCATCGCCTGTCGCAGAATGCGGCCCTCACCTCCCGAGACCATGCCGCGTCTGCGCCTGACCCTCTCCCGCAAGATCTTCCTGGCGCTCGCCGCGCTGCTGATCGTGCTGCTGCTGAGCTTCGCGGGGCTCTCGATCCTCGCGCTGCAGCGCGGCCTCGGCGCCTACGTGGCCGAAATCGAGATCCGCCGCATGGACTGGCTCTCGCAGCTGGTGCTCAAGCACTACGTGCTCAACGGCGACTGGAAGAGCCTGCGCGACAACGACGAGGCCTGGCACCGGCTGCAGATGGGCCGCGTGGCCACGGTGCTCGACAACGCCAGCGCGCCCGACGACCGCCGGCTGCCGCCCTGGTACGAGTACCGCACGCTGCGCGTCGACCCGCCCGAGGGCGCCCCCGACAACGGGCCGCCGCCGATGCCGCCGGGCCAGCTCGAGCTGCTGCCGCGGCGCGCGATGCCGGCGATGCCGCCGCCCTTCTTCTTCGCCGATCCGCGCGCGATGGCCGACTCGATCTACCAGCGGCTCGCGGTGCTCGACGCGCAGGGCGCGCGCGTGGTGGGCGCGACCATCGATCCCGAGAACGCGGCGCGCCTGCCGATACGGCGCGGCCGGGCGGTCATCGGCTACCTCGCGCTGGCGCCGCTGCAGGGCCTGGAGAGCGAGGCCGACCGCGCCTTCCTGGCACGGCAGTCGGGCGTGATCGTGCTCACCGGCCTCGCGGGCCTGATGTTCGCGCTCGCGCTGTCGTACCTGCTGGCGCGGCGCTGGTTCAAGCCGGTCGACGACCTGACGCAGGCGGCGCAGGACGTGGCGCGCGGCCGGCTGTCGACGCGCGTGGTGGTGCAGGGCTCGGACGAACTCGCGCTGCTGGGCAAGACCTTCAACGACATGGCGCAGCGCCTGGACACGGTGGAGGCCTCGCGTCGCGCCTGGCTGGCCGATGCCGCGCACGAGCTGCGCACGCCGCTGGCCGCGATGCGCGCCGAGATCGAGGCGCTGCAGGACGGCGTGCGCACCTTCGACGAACGCACGGCGCTGCGGCTGCACCGCCAGGTGATCCGGCTCGGCCAGCTGGTGGACGACCTGCGCAGCAGCATGCGCGCGCCGCAGAGCGACCTGCCGACCACCACGGTCTATCCGCTGTCGCTGCTCAAGGAGGCGCTGGACCACACGCGCGACCGCTTCGCGCAGCGTGGCATCGCGGTCGACCGCCGCGCCATCGACCTGATCGCGGCGCGCAAGCAGCCGGCGATCGAGGGCGACGCGCACCGGCTGCACCAGGTCTTCATGAACCTGCTCGAGAACACGCTGGCCTACACCGACCCCGGCGGCGTGCTGCGCATCGACGTCACGGTGGAAGGACCATGGACCGGCCACAGCCTCACGCTGCTGTTCGACGACAGCGCGCCGGGCGTGCCCGAGAGCGAACTGCCGCGCCTGTTCGACCGCCTGTTCCGCGGCGAGACCTCGCGCAGCCGCGAGCACGGCGGCTCGGGCCTCGGACTCTCGATCTGCCGCGCCACCATCGAGGCGCACGGCGGCACCATCGATGCCTCGCCCTCGCCGATGGGCGGGCTGCGCGTCACCCTCACCCTGCCACTGGCCACTTCCCCCTGACCTGCCCATGACCCGCATCGTGATCGTCGAGGACGAAGCCGACATCGCCTCGGTGGTGCAGGACTACCTGCGCCACGCAGGCTACGAAACCGCGCACTTCGCCGATGGCCAGAGCGCACTCGAAAGCATCGTGGCCTCGCCGCCCGACCTGACCTTGCTCGACATCATGTTGCCGCGGCTCGACGGCATCGAGGTACTGCGGCGCGCGCGCGAACACACGGCCCATCCGATCATCATGCTGACGGCGCGCATCGAGGAGGTCGACCGGCTGCTGGGCCTGGAGCTCGGCGCCGACGACTACGTCTGCAAGCCCTTCTCTCCGCGCGAGCTGGTGGCGCGCGTGCGCGCGGTGCTGCGCCGCGCGGCGCCGGGCGTGTCCGAACAAGGAACGCCGGGCCGCGCCACGAACGAGGCGGCGCCCGGGCTGGTGCTCGACGACGTGCACTGGCGCGCCTCGCTCGAGGGCACGCCGTTGAACCTCACGCGCCGCGAGTTCGGGCTGCTGCAGGTGCTGTCGCGCCATCCGGGGCGCATCTTCTCGCGCGCGCGGCTGCTCGAACTGGCCTACGACGACACGGTGGACGTGACCGAGCGAGCGATCGACAGCCACGTGAAGAACCTGCGCCGCAAGCTCGGCGCGGTGACGCCCGGGCACGACTGGATCCGCTCGGTGTACGGCGTGGGCTTCGCATGGGAAGCACCGCCGCCCGCGGACTGAGCCGCCCCGCTACTGCGGACCGCCGCAGAACGGCACGGCCGAGGTGTCGGTCGCGGTGAAGCGCGTGGTGCCGCTGCGCCGCGCGCTGCGCGGCTTGTGCGCGGGCCATTCGCTCTCGGTCCAGCTGAAGCTCCAGCCATGGGCAGCCCCGGGCCGCGCGGCATCGGCATAGGCGATGCGCAGGCTGCCCGCGGTCTCGTCGTGGCAGTGCGGCGAGGTCTTGTATTCCTTCTCGGAGAAGCAGGCGCGGATCATCTGCGAGCACCAGAAAGGGATGTCTTCATAGGCCGGCTTGGCCGTGGCCGGATCCCCTTCCAGCGGCACGAAGTCGGCGACGACGAAGCTGGCGCCACCGCCCGAGTACATGTCGCTGAAGGCGCTCTGCACCGCGACCGCCCAGCGGCCGTCGGCCAGCGGATAGAGCGCCGGCGCGAGCGAGCGCTGCGGCTCGCGACCGCCACCGAGCTTCGAGGACGTGCCCTGGTAGGCCGAGAAGTCATGCAGCCGCTGCAGGCGCCAGCTTCCGTCCGCAGTTCTCTGCACGCGTGCCATCGCGAGCGGCTTCACCGACAGCACCACGTACTCGCCCTCGGCACTGCCACGCGGCCGGTAGAGGCCGAGCTCCTCGGCGCTGCAGGACTTCGAGAGCAGCGCACACAACGTGGGGCGCCATTGGGCATCGACCGCTTCGGGTTTGGCGACACGGTCGAACACCTGGGCTGTGGGGGCGGCCGTCGCTGCTGTTGTTGCTGTTGCTGCTGCGAGGAACGAGAGGGCTGCGATGGCGGCTGGCCAGGTTCGGGTGGAGGGCATGGTGGGGATCTTAGGGCGGGCTTGTTGCGGGTCGGGGGGCGTGCACAGGACAGCGGGTACTTCCCTCCGCGAATGTCCCCCGGCCTTCGGCCTCCTCCTTAATTTCGCTGCGGGAAGCACCCACTGCCCTGTGCACGTGGGCGCTGCGGTGGTGCGGGCGGCTCAACAACGATTGCGTCCAGGCTCACGCCGATGGGGTACTCCTCGCAGCGAAATAAAGGAGGAGCCGAAGGCGGGGGACATTCGCGGAGGGGAGTACCCCATCGGCGTGAGCCCGCTACGACCTCCACCTCTCCGATCAAAAACAACGCTCCTAAAAGAAACGTTGATTTATTAAAGAACATCGTTCTATCATCCGCCCGCACCGCAAAGACGGCGCACTTCCAGCCCGCGGCCAACGCCCGGGCGCCAAGCCACCCGGCAGGAGGAGACACAACATGAGACAGCAGATCGCGATCGCATCGGCGGCATTGCTGGTGCTCGCGGGAACCGCGGCCCAGGCGCAGAGCACCGTCACCCTGTACGGCACCGTCGATGCCAGCCTGCGCTACGAGAGCCATGGCGCCGAGTACACGGCCGAGGGCGTTCCCTATCGAAGCCGTTCGCGGCTGCGCATGAGCCGCGGCGGCGGGCTCTCCGAGAGCTTCTGGGGCCTCAAGGGCAGCGAGGACCTCGGTGGGGGATTGCAGGCGCTGTTCCAGGTCGAGAGCCATTTCGACATCCGCAACGGCGAACGCGTGCCCGAGGGCGATCCGCAGCACTTCCAGATCGCCTCGGTCGGGTTGCAGTCGGACCGCTGGGGCCAGCTGACCTTCGGGCGCCAGTACAACGTGGCGATGGAAGCCGCGTCGCTCGCCTATGGCTCCAACCTCTGGGGCGACTACTTCAACGCCTTCAAACCCGAGCACACCCTGCTGGCCGCGAGCAAGACCAACAACATGGTCCATTACGGCGCGCAGCTCGGCGACGTGGTGCTGCTCGCGCAGTACGCGATCGGCGAAGGCGAGGGCTCGGCGCGCCGCGGGAGCCAGGTCGGCGCGGGCCTGGCCTACATCCCCGAGAAGGGGCCGGTGAAGCTCGCGGCGGCCTTCATGCGCAGCACCGACGATGCCTCGCATGCGCGCTTCGACATCGCCACCGCCGGTGCCCAGTTCCTGATCGGCGAGAACCTCACGCTGCAGGCCGGCTACATCGGCAACCGGCGCGACAACGCCTTCACCTCCTTCGCCAACGGACCGTTCACGCCCGTCGATCTTGCCGGGCTCGGCATCATCTCGCCGGTCCAGGTGCTCGATGCCAATTTTCCAGGCGGCTTCGCCAAGCGGCGCATGGCCTTGGGCGGCCTCACCTGGAAGGCCACGCCCTGGCTCACGCTGGCCTTCAACGCCTGGTTCACGCGGCAACGCGGCCACACCAGCGACTTCGACGGCTCGGCCAGCCAGTACCAGGTGGTGGCCGGCTACCTGCTGTCGAAGCGCACCATGCTCTATGCCGAGGTCGACCGCTCGATCTACCGCGGCGGGCTGGTGGGCGCGCAGCTCGTGGGCCTCAATGCGCAGAGCCCCACGGTCGATCGCACGCAGACCGGCGTCACCTTCGGCGTGCGCCACAGCTTCTAGGAACCGTCGACGCGATGCCTCCCCGCCACTCCTCCATCGACGCGCGCGGACCGCGCCGCCGCACCGTGCTGCAGGCCGGTGCCGGTGCGCTGCTCGCCAGCGGACTCGGCGCGCGCGCGGCCGATGCGCCCGCGCCCGTGCCTGCTTCACCCGCCACGCCCGCCGCGGCCACCGCCGCGCTGCCCTGGCGCAACTGGTCCGGCCTGCAGCACTGCCAGCCTCGCCTGCTCGCCACGCCGGCCGACGAGACCGAGCTGCGCGCCGTGCTGCGCGCTTCGGGCGGCACCGGCCTGCGCTGCGTCGGCGCGGGCCATTCGTTCACCGCGCTGGTGCCCACCGACGCCACGCTGCTCTCGCTCGACGCCATGTCGGCCTTCGTCGGCACCGATGCCGCCGCGCAGACCGCCACCCTGCAGGCCGGCATGCGCCTCGCCGTGCTGTCGCAGGAGCTCGATGCGCGTGGCCTCGCGCTGCGCAACCTGCCCGACATCGACGTGCAGTCCTTCGCGGGCGCGATCAGCACCGGCACCCACGGCACCGGCCTCGCGCTGCCCGCGATGCATGCCGAAGTGACCGCGCTGCGCCTCGTGACCGCCAACGCGGAAGCGATCGAATGCAGCGCCACGCGCGAGCCCGAGCTGTTCGCGGCGGCACGCGTCTCGCTGGGCTGCCTCGGCGTGATCAGCGAGGCCACGGTGCGCACCGTGCCGGCCTTCAACCTGCACCGCCGCGTGTTCCTGCGCCCGCTCGCGGCCATGCTCGACGAGGCACCGGCGCTCGCGCGGCGGCATCGCAATTTCGAGTTCTACGTGCTGCCGTTCACGGGCTATGCCGCGGGCATCGCGAACGACCTGTACGAAGGCAGCGACACCGTGCAACCGCCCTCGGCCGACGAGGACATGCTGCGCGACCTGCGCCGGCTGCGCGACTGGCTCGGCTGGTTCCCGGCGCTGCGCCGCCACGTCGCCGCGGCACTGATCGACGGCGACCAGACCGAGGAGGCGAAGAACCGCTCGTGGCGGCTGCTCTCGACCCAGCGGCCCACGCGCTTCAACGAGACCGAGTACCACGTGCCGCAGGCCCAGGGCATCGCCTGCCTGCGCGAGGTGATCGCGGCGCTCGAGCGGCGCAACGACGTGTTCTTTCCGCTCGAGTTCCGCTTCGTGCCGGCCGACGATGCCTGGCTCAGCCCCTTCCATGGCCGCGACAGCTGCTCGATCGCCGTGCATGCGGCAGTGGGCGAACCGCACGACTACCTGCTCTCGCAGATCGGCCCGATCTTCCGCAAGTACCAGGGCCGGCCGCACTGGGGCAAACTGCACGATCGCGGCCCGGTGGAGCTCGCCGCGCTCTATCCGCGCTGGAACGATTTCCTCGCGCTGCGCGCGCGGCTCGATCCGCAGGGCCGCCTGCTCAACCCCTACCTGCGGCAACTGTTCGGGATCGCATCATGAGTGGACGCCGGAGAAGAAAGCTGTTGCTGGGCACGCTCGGCACCGTCGGGCTGGGCGCGGCCGCCGCCTTCGCGCTGCGCCCCGGCGACGCGGGCGCGCCGCACGAACCCTACTTCCGCGCGCTCAACGACGAGCTGCGCCGCAACGGGCCGATGCGGCCCTGCATGGTGATCGACCTCGACCGGCTCGACGCCAACATCGAGCGCGTGGCCGGCGGCCTGCAGCGCGCGGGCAAGCACTACCGCATCGTCGAGAAGTCGCTGCCCTGCCAGTCGCTGATCGCCTATGTGGCCAGGCGCTCGGGCAGCCGCCGGCTGATGTCCTTCCACCAGCCCTTCCTCAACGTCGACGCGACCGTGTTCCCCGACTTCGACCTGCTGCTGGGCAAGCCGCTGCCGGTGCAGTCGGCTGCGCTGTTCTACCGCCAGCTCAAGGGCCCGTTCGATGCCGCGCGCCAATTGCAGTGGCTGGTCGACACGCCCGAGCGGCTGCAGCAGTACCTGGCGCTGGCCGGCGGCCTGGGCACGCGGCTGCGCGTCAACATCGAGATCGACGTCGGCCTGCACCGCGGCGGCGTGGCCGACAACACGACGCTCGCGCGCATGCTCGAGATGATCGACGCCAACCCGGCGGCGCTGGAGTTCGCGGGCTTCATGGGTTACGACGCGCACGTGGGCTTCGGCGTGCCCAAGGTGCTCGGCACGCCCGAGGAGCTGCTGGCGCGCGCGATGGCGATCTACCAGGGCTTCGCCGACTTCGCGCGCACGCACCGGCCCGCGCTGTGGAACGAGCGGCTCACGCTCAACGCCGGCGGCAGCCCGAGCTACACGCTGCACGGTGCCGAGAAGCTCAGCACCGAGATCAGCGTGGGCACCGCGCTGCTCAAGCCCACGCACTACGACATCGAGACCCTGGCCGAGCACGAGCCCGCGGCCTTCATCGCCACGCCGGTGCTCAAGGCCACGGGGCCGGTGCAGATTCCCGCGCTCGATGCGAAGTCGAGGATCTTCTCGTGGTGGGACGTGAACCAGCGCCAGACCTTCTACATCTACGGCGGCTGGTGGCTGGCCGACTACTCCTCGCCGCGCGGGCTGCAGTTCAACGGCATCCTGGGCCACAGCGCGAACCAGGAGAACGTCAACGCCTCGCCCTCGGTGGGCCTGCGGGTCGACGACCAGGTCTTCCTGCGGCCCGCGATCGCCGAGGGCGTGCTGCTGCAGTTCGGCGACCTGATCACCGTGCGCGGCGGCAAGATCCAGGACGCCTGGCCGGTCTATCACCAGACCGGCTGACGCCCGGCCGGCATACTTGCCGCCGACCATTCCCCGACACGCCGAGGCCTCCATGACCCCAGAGCTGCGCCCCCTCTTCGACGCCCAGCGCGCCGCCAGCCTGCGCGACCAGGCCCCGCCCTGGAGCGTGCGCGCCGACCGCCTGCGCCGGCTGCGCGCGCTGGTGCGCGAGCACCGCGCCGCGATCGCGGCCGCGATCAGCGCCGACTTCTCGAACCGGCCGCGCCAGGAGACCGAGCTGGCCGAGGTCTTCCCCACGCTCGAGGGCATCGACCATGCGCTGCGCCACGGCAAGCGCTGGATGCGCGTGCGCCGCCGCAGTACCGGGCTGTGGTTCCAGCCCGCGTCCTCGCGGCTGATGCCGCAGCCGCTCGGCGTGGTCGGCATCGTCGTGCCCTGGAACTACCCGCTGTACCTCGCGGCCGGGCCGCTCACGGCGGCGCTGGCTGCGGGCAACCGCGCGATGCTCAAGCAGTCGGAGTACACGCCGCGCTTCGCCGAGCTGTTCGCGCGGCTGGTGGGCGCGGCCTTCGCGGCCGACGAGATCGCGGTGGTCAACGGCGACGCCGAGGTGGCGCGCGAATTCGCGAGCCTGCCCTTCGACCACCTGCTGTTCACCGGCTCGACCGAGGTCGGCCGCCACGTGATGCGCGCCGCGAGCGAGCACCTGACGCCGGTCACGCTCGAGCTCGGCGGCAAGTCGCCGGCCATCGTGGGCCGCGGCGCCGCCTTCGACAAGGCGGTGGAACGCATCCTCGTGGGCAAGACGCTCAATGCCGGCCAGACCTGCATCGCGCCCGACTACGTGCTGGTGCCGCGCGAGCAGCAGGCGCGCTTCGTCGAGGCCGCGCGGCGCGTGTTCGCCGCGCTCTACCCCGACCTGGCGCGCAACGCCGACTACACGAGCATCGTGAGCCCGCGCCACTTCGCGCGGCTCGAGGCGCTGGTGGCGGAAGCCCAGGCGCAGGGCGCCGCGGTGGAGCGGCTCGGCGATGCGCCGCCCGATGCCGCGTCGCGGCGGCTGCCGCCGGTGCTGCTCACGGGCGTGGGCGACGGCATGCGCGTGATGCAGGAGGAGATCTTCGGCCCCGTGCTGCCGCTCGTGCCCTACGACACGCTCGAGGAGGCCATCGGCTACGTCAACGCCCGGCCGCGGCCGCTCGCGCTCTACCTGTTCGAGAAGCAGCGCGCCGACATCGACCGCGTGCTGGCCCAGACCGTGGCCGGCGGCGTGACCGTCAACGACACGCTGTTGCACATCGCGCAGGACGACCTGCCGTTCGGCGGCGTCGGCGCGAGCGGCATGGGCGCCTACCACGGCGAGTTCGGCTTCCAGACCTTCTCGAAGATGAAGCCGGTGTTCCACCAGTCGGGCCTCAACGGGCTCGGCCTGTTCAAGCCGCCCTACGGCAAGACCTTCGAGCGGATGCTCAAGCTGCTGGCGCGCTGATCAGCCCTTGGCGGCGGGCGCGATCTGCGCCAGCGCCGCCTTCGCCTTCGGCCCCGCGAAGCGGTGCACGATGCCCAGCAGCAGCACGTCGACCAGCAGCTCGAGGTGCGCCATCGCGTCGATGCGCTCGATCCAGGGATCGTCGCCGCCCGACACGCGCAGCGAGGTCATGCCGTGGATGCCTTCCCACAGCAGCTGCGTGATCACGTGCAGCTGCGTGTCGTCGGCCGCCACGAAGCCCTCGCGCACCAGTTCCGCCGCGAGGCCGCGCACCAGCGCATAGGGGTCGCGCTCGGGATCGCCGAACACCAGCGTCGAGGTCTCGACCGGCGCCGCGGGCCGGCGTTCCATGAACACCAGGAAGTACTGGTCGGGATGGCGCAGGCCGTTCTCCACGTAGGCCCGGCAGGCCAGCCGCACGCGCGCCAAAGCGCCCTCGCCGCTCGCGATCGCCGCCTGCACCAGCTTGTGCATGCGGATGATGTCCTCGTCGATCGCGTTGGTGATCATGCTGGCCTTGTCGCCGAACAGCGTGTAGACCACCGTGTTCGAGAAGCCCGATTCCTCGGCCACCTTGCGCATCGTCACCTCGCGCGCGCCGTCGCGGATGATCAGCTTGCGCACCACCTTCAGGATGTCCTTGCGGCGCTGCTCGAGTTCGCGCTGCTTGCGCTCCTGGAGGTTGTTCTTGACCATGGGAGATGCGGTGCGGGTCGGGTGCGGGCGGTTCGGAATGCGGGCATCTTATAGTCAGCGCCCGCGCCCCCGAACGATGCCCTGCGGCCCGCCGGGGCCACCGCCGCGGCGAAGGATCGGGCAAGAACCGGCGGACACAGGGCCGGAAACGGCCAGCCCCGGAACGGCCATGCACCGAAGATGGGCTCTGCGAGAAGAAAGTTCGCGCGCGCCTCGGCGCTGTCGGCGCCGGCCCCCTTGTTTCGGAGAAAAAGGCAAGAACCGCGTTCGATCCGGATACCGCCTGGAGCGCGCCGGGCGCGAAACTTCTCACCATGCCGGGAGCCCCCATGGCGCCTGTGCATCCCCTTCAGCACGAGGAGTTTTCCATGACCGCAATCCAGGACAAAGTCGTTCTCATCACCGGCGCGAGCAGTGGCATCGGCGAAGCGACCGCGCGGCTGCTCGCGCGGCGCGGTGCCCACGTGGTGCTCGGTGCGCGCCGCACCGACCGGCTCGCGGCGCTCGCGGCCGAGATCCGGGCCATCGGCGGCTCGGCGAGCTTCCAGCGGCTCGACGTCACGCTGCGCCCCGAGATGGAGGCCTTCGCCGAACTCGCGCTCGAGCGCCACGACCGCATCGACGCGCTGGTCAACGCCGCGGGCGTGATGCCGCGCTCGCCGCTGTGGATGCGCAAGATCGAGGAGTGGGAGCTCATGATCGACGTCAACCTGCGCGGCGTGCTGCTCGGCATCGCGGCCGTGCTGCCGACGATGCAGGAGCAGGGCTGGGGCCACATCGTGAACCTCGCGCCGGTGTCCGTCACGGGCGTGACGGCGGAGTCGGCCGTCTACCACGGCACGCAGTACGCGGTGGACGCGATCTCCGAGGGGCTGCGCCAGGAGCATGCGGGCCGGGTGCGCGTGAGCGTGCTCCATCCCGAGCTGGCACCGCCGGGCGACCCCCGCCTCGAGCGCATCGCCGCGGGCCTGGCCGGCGAGCGCATGTCGACGCGGCGGCGCCTGCTGGCACCGGCCGACGCGGTGGCGCGTTCGATCGTCGGCGCGATCGAGGGCGGCTACTACGCGGCGCACCCCGTGCCCGCGCTGCTGCGCTCGCCGGGCGGCCGCTCGGACAGCGCGCCCGAGGAGCCGGCCGACTACGCCTTCTGATCTCAATAGGTCTTGTAGGGCAGGAACTTGCCCGAGAGCACCACGTTCACGCGGTCGCCCTTGGGGTCGGGCTGGCGCTGGATGTCCATGCTGAAGTCGATGGCGCTCATGATGCCGTCGCCGAACTCCTCGTGGATCAGCTCCTTGATGGTGGTGCCGTAGACGCTGACGATCTCGTACCAGCGGTAGATCAGCGGATCGGTCGGCACCGCCGAGGGCAGCGAGCCCTTGTACGGCACCACCTGCAGCCACTTCTGCTCCTCGGCGCTGAGGCCGAAGATGCGCCCGACGATCTTCGCCTGCTTCTCGTCGAGCGTCATCTGGCCGAGGCAGGCGGCGGTGGTCCATTCCTTCGAGAGGCCGAGCTTCTTCGCGACATCGGCCCACTGCAGGCCCTTGGCCACCTTGGTGGCGATGATCTTCTCGGTGACGTCGTTGCGGTTCATGTTCAGGTGCTCCTTGAGTGCCGGACACGGGCAAGCAACAGGCGTGCCGCCGCCCGGCCCGGCGCCATCAGGCGCGTTCCCAGCGGAACTTGCGCTCCGACTCCGCGATGGGCTGGTCGTTGATGCTCGCGTAGCGCCGCTGCATCAGGCCGTTGGGCGCGAACTCCCAGTTCTCGTTGCCGTGGCTGCGGAACCAGTGGCCCGAGTCGTCGTGCCATTCGTACTCGAAGCGCACCGCGATGCGGTTGTCCATGAAGGCCCAGAGCGTCTTCTTCAGGCGGTAGTCGAGCTCGCGCACCCACTTGCGCTGCAGGAACTGCACCACCTGCTCGCGGCCGTTGACGAAGTCGGCGCGATTGCGCCATTCGGTGTCGGGCGTGTAGGCCAGGCTCACGCGCACCGGGTCGCGCGTGTTCCAGGCATCTTCGGCGGCCTGGACCTTCTTGAGCGCGGTCTCGAGCGTGAACGGGGGCAGCGGCGGGCGGGATTCGGATTCCATGGCGGTCTTTCGGTGAAGAGGGGAACGTTGGAAGGGAAAAGGCGGTGTAGCCCGGCCGCAATGTGCCACATGTAGACAGACCTGTCTACATGGCGGCGGGAGTGCCTACAATCGCGCCATGGACCTGGACCTTTCCGCCCTGCCCGCGCGCGAGCGCATCCTGCTCACGGCGCACGACCTCTTCTATGCCGACGGCATCCGCGCCACCGGCATCGACCGCGTGATCGCGGCCTCGGCCGTGACCAAGGTCACCTTCTACCGCCACTTCCCCTCGAAGGACGACCTGGTGCGCGCCTTCCTCGACCACCGGCATGCGCGCTGGATGGCCTGGTTCGTCGATGCGCTGGGGCGGCGCGGCGCGCACGAGCGCAGCGGCGACGCGCAGGCCCTGCTGCTGCTGGCCGACGTGATGGCCGAATGGTTCACCGACCCGGTGTTCCGCGGCTGCGCCTTCATCAACGCCGTGGCCGAGGTCGGCGGCAGCGTCGAGGGCGCGGCCGAGCGCGCGCGCGATCACAAGCGCGAGATGGTCGAGGTGATCGCCGATCTGCTGCCCACCACGCTGCCGCAGCGCATGGCGCTCGCGCAGGCCGCCGCCATCGGCATCGACGGCGCGATCGTCAAGGCGCAGGTGGGCGGCGCCGAGCTGGTGCGCGAGGCGGTCGAGGACCTGCGCCGGCTGCTGCGCGCGCTGGCCGACGCCGCGGCGCCTACTTCACCACCATCGCGGTGAACGGCCACACGTAGGCCTGCAGGGTCACGAGGATGCCAACCAGGCAGGCCAGCGCGATCGAGTGGAAGAACACGTAGCGCAGGATCTCGCCCTCGTGGTTGAACCAGCGCGTGGCGGTCGAGGCCACCACGATCGACTGCGCATCGATCATCTTGCCCATCACGCCGCCCGAGCTGTTGGCCGCGCCCATCAGGTTCGGGCTCAGCCCGAGCTGATCGGCCGCCACCTTCTGCATGCCGCCGAACAGCACGTTCGAGGCCGTGTCGGACCCCGTGAGCGCCACGCCCAGCCAGCCCATCAGGGTGCCGAAGAAGGGATAGAACACGCCGGTGTTGGCGAAGGCCAGGCCCAGCGTGGTGTCGAGCCCCGAGTAGCGCGTGAGCGTGCCCAGCGCGAGCATCAGCACGATGGTGAGCAGCGAGAACTTCACCAGCCACAGCGTGCGGCCGTAGGCGGCCACGAGCTGGACCGGGTTGTACTTCATGACCAGCCCGCCCACGAGCGCCGACACCAGGATGCCGGTGCCGGTGGCCGAGAGCAGCAGCAGCTGGTAGACCGCGCCTTCCTTGGTCGGCTTGGGCACCACCGGCGCCACCTTCTCGATCATGTTGTGCAGTCCCTCGATCGGGAAGTTGGGCGCGAAGATGCCGTTGAGCCAGGTCTTGACCGAGGGCAGGCCCCAGATGAACACGAACACCGTGAGGATCAGCCACGGGGTCCAGGCCCGCACCACCGCGGCGGTGGGGTGCTTGGCGGGCGCGCCCACCGGCGCGGCCTCGCCGCCGTCGGCCTCGTGGCCCTTGAGCGAGACCGAGGTCCACGTCCTGGCGGGCTTCCACACGCGCAGGAACAGCACCAGGCAGACCATCGAGACGATGGCCGCGATGATGTCCACCAGCTCGGGGCCGATGAAGTTCGACACCAGGTACTGCGGGATCGCGAACGAGACGCCGGTGACCAGGATCGCCGGCCAGACCTCCCACATGCCCTTGCGGCCCGCGAAGGCCCAGATCAGCCAGAACGGCACCAGCACCGAGAAGAAGGGCAGCTGCCGGCCGATCATCGCGGTGACGGCCATCAGGTCGTAGCCGTGCACCTTGGCCAGCGTGAGCACCGGCGTGCCGAGCGCGCCGAAGGCCACCGGCGCGGTGTTGGCGATCAGCGAGAGCCCCGAGGCGGCGAGCGGCGAGAAGCCCAGCCCGATCAGGATGGCCGCCGTGACCGCCACCGGCGTGCCGAAGCCGGCCGCGCCCTCGAAGAAGGCGCCGAATGCGAAGGCGATCAACAGCAGCTGCAGCCGCCGGTCCTCGGTGATGCCGGCGATGGAATCCTGCAGCACCTGGAAGCTGCCGTTCTGCTGCGTGAGCTGCTGCAGGAAGATGATGTTGAGCACGATCCAGCCGATCGGTAGCAGCCCGGTGATGCCGCCGAGGAAGGCGGCCTTGCCCGCCATGTCGGCCGGCATGCCGAAGGCGAAGACCGCGATCGCCAGCGCGCTGAGGAGGCCGAGCCCGGCCGCGAAGTGGGCCTTGACGTGCAGGAGGCCGAGGCACACCAGCATCACCACCACCGGTATCGCGGCGAGCGCCGTCGATACCACCATGCTCCCGAACGGGTTGTAAACCTGTTGCCAAACCATGTGTCTGTCTCCGTACTGTTGGTATTCGATGTGACGGATGCGCTGCAACACACTGCGATCGCTCAGACCCCCTGTTCCTTCCACCTGTCCCCTCTGCACTGCATTGCGGCGCGGCGAAACGAAGCGCCGGGGCGGTCGGGCCCGCGGCGCTTCGATACCATCGTACGCCCGCGGGCCCCGCGGCGCACCACCTGCGGACAACCGTGGGCCGCCCCGCGCCCTCGGGTACAACCTCCTTCTACGCACTGCCCTCCACACCTTCATGGCTTCCACGCGCCTCCCCTCGACCCAGGGCCTGCTCGCCTTCGAGGCCGTCGCGCGCCTGCGCAGCGTGAACCTGGCGGCCGAGGAGCTCAGCGTGACGCCCAGCGCCGTGAGCCACCGCATCCGCCAGCTCGAGTCGCAGCTCGGCCTGCGCTTCTTCGCGGGCAGCGACTTCAGCCTCAGCGCCGACGGCATCGTCTACCTGGCGCGGGTGCGCGAGGCCATCTTCGCGCTCGAGCAGGTGCCGGGCCGCGAGGCCGCGCCCAACACCCGCCGGCTGCGCGTGGCCGTCACGCCGACCTTCTCGCGCCAGATCCTGATGCCGCAGCTCGCGCGCTTCTGCGAGGCCCATCCCGAGGTCGAGCTGGTGATGCAGGTGACGGCGCCGATGCGCGAGAACGCGCTCGACGAGGCCGACATCGAGTTGCGTTTCGGCGCCGGGCCGTTCCGCCAGCGCGAGTTCCTGCAGTTCCCGGCCGATGCGCTCACGCCCGTGTGCAGCCCGGCCTACCTGAAGCGCCACGGCCCGTTCGAGGGTTTCGCCACCCGGGCCGAGGTGGAACGCGCCCAGCTGCTGCGCACCCCGCTCGAGAACTGGCGCATCTGGTTCGCGGCCCACGGCATCGGCCTGCCCGAGCCCGCCAGCGGCGCCCAGTTCACCGACCTGGGCCTGCTGCTCGAGGCGGCCGCCGAGGGCCTGGGCGTGGCGCTGATGCGGCTGCACCTGGGCCGCGCCTGGATCGACGGCGGCCGGCTGGTGCGGCTGTCGCCGGTCAGCGTGCCCTCGCCCAACCACTACTTCCTGTGCTGGCGGCCCGGTGCGCTCGAGCGCCCCGAATGCGCGGCCTTCGTGGCCTGGGCCCGGCAGTCGCTCGAGGGCTGACGAGGCGGGAAGCGGCCGCCTGAATTTTTTTCAGATCGCCGCGCAGCGTTTTTCAGCCCCGCCGGGGCCCGCCGCGGCCACACTCACGGCGCCGCGCGTTGCGCTGCGGGAGAGGCTGCTGCCCAATAATGGCGACGGCCCGGCCCCCAGGCCCGCCCACGACAACAACCCCGTTCCACAGGAGACTCCCCGTGCCCGACCTTTCCAAGATCACCTGCATCGAAGACCTGCGGGTGGTCGCCAAGCGGCGCGTGCCGAAGATGTTCTACGACTACGCCGACTCCGGCGCGTGGACCGAGGGCACCTACCGCGCCAACGAGAGCGACTTCCAGAAGATCAAGCTGCGCCAGCGCGTGGCGGTCAACATGGAGGGCCGTTCCACCCGCACCACCATGATCGGGCAGGACGTGGCGATGCCGGTGGCGATCGCGCCCACGGGCCTCACGGGCATGCAGCACGCCGACGGCGAGATCCTGGGCGCGCTCGCGGCCAAGGCCTTCGGCATCCCGTTCACGCTCTCGACCATGAGCATCTGCTCGCTCGAGGACATCGCCGAGAACACCGACCGCCATCCGTTCTGGTTCCAGCTCTACGTGATGAAGGACCGCGACTTCATCGAGCGCCTGATCGACCGCGCGCGCGCGGCCAACGTGTCGGCGCTGCAGCTCACGCTCGACCTGCAGATCCTCGGCCAGCGCCACAAGGACATCAAGAACGGCCTGACCACGCCGCCCAAGCCCACCATCAAGAACCTGCTGAACCTCGCGACCAAGCCGCACTGGTGCCTCGGCATGCTGGGCACCAAGCGCCGCACCTTCCGCAACATCGCGGGCCATGCCAAGGGCGTGAAGGACCTGTCCTCGCTGTCCTCGTGGACCGCCGAGCAGTTCGACCCGGCGCTGAACTGGGGCGACATCGAGTGGATCAAGAAACGCTGGGGCGGCAAGCTGATCCTCAAGGGCATCCTCGACGCGGAAGACGCGCGGCTGGCCGCGAACAGCGGCGCCGACGCGCTGATCGTGTCGAACCACGGCGGGCGCCAGCTCGACGGCGCGCCCTCCTCGATCAGCGCGCTGCCGGCCATCGCCGACGCCGTGGGCCGCGACATCGAGGTCTGGATGGACGGCGGCATCCGCAGCGGCCAGGACGTGCTCAAGGCACGCGCCCTCGGCGCCCGCGGCACGATGATCGGCCGCAGCTTCCTCTACGGCCTGGGCGCCTACGGCCAGGCCGGCGTGACGCGCGCGCTGCAGATCATCCACAAGGAACTCGACGTGACCATGGCCTTCTGCGGCCATACCGACATCAACACGGTGGATTCGGGCATCCTGCTGCCGGGCACGTTCTAGCCGGCTGCCATGGGTCCGTTCCGGGGGCGCGGGCCGCCCGCAAGGCCCCATCGGCGATAGGCCGATGCGGCACCGGCTGACACGACCCGGTCATCGTGCGGCGCAGAATGGTCCGGCAACAACAACACGGCCGCCGGCCCGTTCGGTGGCCCACAGGCACCATGAGCGCGACCACGCCCCTCCACGCGAGCCCGGGAAGCCCGGCGGCTTCCGCATCCCCACCCCACTACACCGCGGAAGAAAAACGCCACCGCGTGTTCGCGATCATGGCGGCCTCCTCGGGCAACCTGGTCGAGTGGTTCGACTTCTACGTCTACGCGTTCTCGGCGCTCTACTTCGCGCCGGCCTTCTTCCCCAAGTCCGATCCCACCGCGCAGTTGCTCAACACCGCGGGCGTGTTCGCGGCCGGCTTCCTGATGCGGCCGATCGGCGGCTGGCTGTTCGGCCGCATCGCCGACCGGCTCGGGCGCAAGACCTCGATGCTGATCTCGGTCACGATGATGTGCGGCGGCTCGCTGGTCATCGCCTGCCTGCCGACCTACGCGGCCATCGGCGCCTGGGCGCCGTTCCTGCTGTTGATGTGCCGGCTGTTCCAGGGCCTGTCGGTGGGCGGCGAATACGGCACCACCGCCACCTACATGAGCGAGGTCGCGCTGCGCGGCCAGCGCGGCTTCTTCTCCTCGTTCCAGTACGTCACGCTGATCGGCGGCCAGCTGCTCGCGGTGCTGGTCATCGTGGTGCTCGAACAGTTGCTGAGCGAGGCCGAGCTCAAGGCCTGGGGCTGGCGCATCCCGTTCGTGATCGGCGCCATCGCCGCGGTGGTCGCGCTGCTGCTGCGCCGCACGCTGCACGAGACGCAGAGCGACGAAGCCAAGAAGAACAAGGAGGCCGGCAGCATCGCCGGCCTGTTCAGGCACCACACGCCGGCCTTCCTCACCGTGCTGGGCTACACGGCCGGCGGCTCGCTGATCTTCTACACCTTCACCACCTACATGCAGAAGTACCTGGTGAACACGGTGCACCTGCCGATCAAGACCGCGAGCTACGTGATGACCGGCGCCCTGTTCGCCTACATGTGCATGCAGCCGCTGTTCGGCGCGCTGTCGGACCGCATCGGCCGGCGCAACAACATGCTGCTGTTCGGCGGCCTGGGCGCGATCGCCACCGTGCCGATCCTCACCGCGCTGCAGCACACCACCAGCCCGGTGCTGGCCTTCGTGCTGATCATCGTGGCGCTGGCCATCGTGAGCTTCTACACCTCGATCAGCGGCATCGTGAAGGCCGAGATGTTCCCGCCCGAGGTGCGCGCGCTAGGCGTGGGCCTGGCCTACGCGGTGGCCAACGCGATCTTCGGCGGCTCGGCCGAGTACGTGGCGCTGGGCCTGAAGTCGCTGGGCCACGAGTCGGCCTTCTTCTGGTACGTGAGCGCGATGATGGTGATCGCCTTCCTCGTGAGCCTGCGGCTGCCGCGGCAGGCCAGCTATCTGCACCACGACCATTGACCCGACTGGCCGTGGCTATCCCCGGCATGAGGATTTCCAAACCCGCGCCGGGGTGAAGCGCGGCACCATGGAGCCTCAGCCAGGAGAACCACCATGACGCTCAGGAACCTCAGAAAACTCGTCGGCGGCGCGATTTCGCTCGCGGGCGCCGCGGTGCTGATCTCGCAGCACCTCTGACGCACCGACTGCACCCCGCGGCGCTCAGTCCGCGTACACCCCCGCGGCCTTGATGATCGGGCTCCACTTCGCGATCTCGGCCGCCACGAACTTCTTGTGGCCCTCGGGCTCGATGCGCCCGTCGGTCGCGACCACGGCGCCCAGCGCTTCCTCGCGCTTGATGAAGTCGGCGTCCTTCAGGGCGGCCTTCAGCGCCTCGTTGAGCTTCTTCTGGATGGCCGCCGGCGTGCCCTTGGGCGCGTAGAGGCCGTGCCAGATCGTGACCTGGAAGTCCTTGAGGCCGGCCTCCTGCAAGGTCGGCAGGTCCTTCAGCAGCGGCGTGGTCAGGCGCTTGGGCGAGGTCACGGCATAGGCCTTGACCTTCTTGGCCTCGATCTGCGGCGAGGTGTTGGTGGTCTGGTCGCACAGCAGGTCGATCTGGCCGCCGATCAGGTCGGTGATGGCCGGCGCGGTACCCTTGTAGGGCACGGGCGTCATCTCGGTCTTGGTGGCGCTCTGGTAGAGCAGGCCGCACAGGTGCGAGGCCGAACCCACGCCGGCATTGCCGATGTTGATCTTGCCCTTGTTGGCCGTCACCCACGAGGACAGCTCGGCGTAGTTGTTGGCCGGCAGGCTGGGCTTGGCGATCAGGGTCATCGGCACGTCGTTGACGATGCCCAGGTATTCGAAATCGGTCTCGACCTTGAACGGCACGTTGCGCACCAGCGTCGGCACGGTGGCCATGGCAATGTGGTTGAGCAGCAGCGTGTAGCCGTCCGGTGCCGCGCGCGCCACCTTGGCCGCGCCGATCGAGCTGCCCGCGCCGGGCACGTTGTCGATGATCACGCTGGCGCCGCCGAGCGGCTTGCGCAGCGCCTCGGCGAGGTCGCGCGCGACGCGGTCGGTGGGGCCGCCGGCCGCGAAGGGCACGACGATGGTGACGGGCTTGCCCGCCGGGAAGTCCTGCGCCTGCACGGTGAAGGCGCAGGCGGCGGCCACCGTGGCAAGGGCGAAGGCGAAAGCGGAACGCTGGGTCATGGAGTCTCCGGGTATTGAAAAGGTCGAATGCGAAAAGAGGGTCAGGGCGCGCGCGCCGGCACGCGCTGCTCGAGCGGCGGCGGCTGCCAGGCCGGCTGGATGTGGCAGCCGTTCTTGCCGTCGGTGTCGTAGCGCGGCATCAGCGCGGCGCAGCGTTGCGCGAGCCCCGCGGGCGTGGGCTTCTCGCCCTTGTCGATCCAGTCGAGCAGCGCCGCGAACAGCGCCGGGTATTCCGAATCGCTGAGGTAGCTGTGCTCGCGCTCGTCGCTGAAGCTCTGCACCAGCAGCTCGCCGGTGCCGGCCGCGTCGCGGATGCGGCGGTAGGCGTTCTCGAGTTCGACGAAGGCGGTCGGGTCGTCGATGGCATGCAGCCCCACGGTGGGTAGCGCGGTGCGGCCCGTGGGCTGGCTGTCGGCCGCGAGCGCGCCCTTGGCCTGCGGGTCGGCCGCGTAGCGCAGCACGCCGGCATTGAGCGCGGCCGCCTCGGCCGGCGCCGCGGCATAGCTCACGCCGATATTGCCGAAGGGATTGCGGCCCTGCAGCCGCAGCTGCGTCAGGTCCTGGAACAGCCAGGTGGCCCAGTTCAGGTGGCCGACCAGTGAGCGCTCGGGGATCTTCACCGCCGTGAGGAGGGTCTTGAGCCGCGCGGCCTGCTCGGGCGTGCGCTGCGCCGCGGGCAGGCCCACGCCGGTGCAGTCGCGCACGCGGTCGGCCAGTTCCTTGCGCGTGAGCTTCGCATCGAGCGGCAGGCCCTGCCACAGCGGGTACTGCGGCTCGTCGGGCTTCGGATGGTTGCGGCAGACGTACTGGTAGACCACGCGCAGGTCGAGCCGGAAGTCGTAGGCGCTGTTGCCGCCGCCGAGCACGCCGCTGGTCAGCAGCAGGCCGTCGTAGGGGCCCTTGGCACCGCCGGCCGGCGCATAGAGCTCGGCCGCCTTCGCCGCCACGCCCGCGCCATAGCTCTGGCCGTGCAGCAGGGTGCGGCGCGGCTCGCCGAACTGGCGCACGAAGAGCTGGCGCAGGCGCTCGGTGTCTTCGGCCGCCATGGTCACGCCATAGCCGCCGCGCCGGTAGGTGGAGCCGGCCCAGGCATAGCCGGCCTTCACGGTCACGGCCCAGCGCTTGAGGTCCTCCTCGCTGCGCTCGAGCTTGGGCGGTCCGGTTTCAGGGCCGCCGTGCGCGTGCATCACGAGCACGCCGCGGTTCCAGTCCTTGGGGATCGCGATCCAGTAGAGCGCGCCGGTGCCGTCGGCGCCGGTGTAGCAGCGGGCGCCCTCGGGGACCGGGGCCGGGCAGGTGGCGGCGCGCGGTCCTTCGACGCGCGCGGCCTGCGCCGGCAGCGTGGCGAACCAGGCGGTGGCCGCGGCCAGCGCCGCCGCGAAGGCGGGACGCGCCCGCCGCTCGAGATGCATCGTCAATGGCGTACTCCGAGTTGCAGCGCCGCGCTCGTGCCCGCGCCGGACACGAAGCCGAGCACGCCGCTGTTGAAGAGGAAGTGGTCCGGCGCACCGAGGCTGGATTCCACCACGCCCGGCACCGGCTTGTCGTAGCTCAGCGTCGCGGTCGTGCCCGCGAGGTTGAAACCGGTGCCGGTCACGGTGGCCGCGGCGTTCTCGCCCTTCACGCTGGCCATCACGTAGCTGCCGTCGGCCGCGCCCGCGGTCAGGCTCAGCTGCGTCGCGTGCAGGCGCAGGCCGAAGCTGGTGGCCGATTCGCGCACCAGGTGCATCGGCACCGCGGCGCCGTTCACCAGGCCGATCACCATCGAGCCGGTGAGCGTGCCGCCGGTGGTGGTGGCGCCGCCGGTCGGCGCGGTGGTGCGCAGGTCGAAGGCATTGCGCGTGCCGTTCCAGCTGATGTAGCCCTTCTCGGTCTCGGTGCAGTTGGCGTCGTAGACCATGAAGCTGCCGGCATTGCCCGCCGCGCTGCGGCAGTACTGGAAGGTGCCCGCGTTGCGCAGCCGCACCGCGCCGGCATAGGGCGCGGCGCCGCCGCTGCCCTGCTGCACGCCGACCGTGTTGAAGATGTTCGCGACCGGGTTGAACACCGCGGGCGAGGCCGAGTTCTCGAAGGTGTTTTGGAACGCGAGCAGCGGTGCGAAGCCGCCGCCGCTCGGCGCGTTCACGCCGCCCAGCAGCACGCCGCCCGGCGCGAACGCGAACACCGCGCCGCTCTCGCCGCTGGTGTAGCTGCACTGGCCCTGCGACACCAGCGTGCCGCTGCGCGTGGTGCCGGCGGTGCGCTGCAGGCTGGCATCGACAGTGACGGTGTAGGCCATGGTCGCCGGGTCGATCTGCACGCGCAGCTCTTCGCCGAAACTGTCGCCGCCCTTGTAGGTGGCAACGGCCGCGGGCAGGTTCGGGCAGGCCAGCGGATCGCCGACCTCGGTCACGCAGCTGTAGTTGACGGCCGCGTCGAGGCTGCCGCTGCCGCGGTACTTGGGCCAGGCCGGGAACTGGCACAGCGGGCGGGTGCGGCCGTAGGTGCCGGCCACCGCGTCCACCGCCACGCCGGTGGCGGGCGCGAGGCCGCCCTCGACCCAGCCCTCGAGCGCCGCGAGCGAATCCCAGTTGGGGATGAACACGCCGGTGCCGTGGCCCATGCCGGGCACGGTGTAGAAGCGCACGTTCTGGTCGACCGAGGCCTGGCCCACGGTGGCGATCAGCTGCTTGTAGTAGTCGATGGTCGAGTTCGGGCTGATCACCTCGTCGGCCAGGCCGTGCAACATGATCAGCTTGCCGCCGTGCGCGAAGAAGGGCGCGAGATCCGGGTTGGTGGCGTCGGTGAGGTTCGACACCTCGGTCACGCGCGCCGCGTAGGCGCCGGGGTTCAGCGGATCGAAGGTCAGCGTGTCGAAGCCCTCGATGCGCGTCACGAAGTACTTCACCCACTGGTCGCCGGTGACGTACATGTTGGCGTCGGCCGAGGTCGCCGGGTTGGCCGGCACCTTGCGCGTGCCGAGGTCGCGCGTGGTGTACGGGCCCGCCACCAGCGCGCCTTCGAGCAGGTTGTAGCCGCCCGCGCGCTTCACGCCGTTGCCCAGCGCGTAGCTCGTGAACTCGAGCGGCGACTCGATGGTGCGCACGGTATCGAGCTGCGCGTCGGACAGGCAGCCGTCGCCGGTGTCGGTGCCGCCGGTGCAGCGCAGCGAGGCGAGGATCTGCGTGTTGAGCTGGCGGCAGCTCTCGACGTTGCTCACGATGCCGTCGGCCGCGCCGTCGAGCTTGTCGCAGGCCTGCAGCACGGTCCGCTGCACCAACAGCGTCTTGGCCACGTTCATCCAGCCCGCGCCGCCGTTGTTGTAGAGCGCGCGGCCCACGGCCACGTTCGACAGCCGCGTGCCCGTGTAGTTGAGCGCGGGCTCGTTGGCGATCACGCCGTCGTAGTCGAGCGGCCAGCGCTGGATGTAGCTCAGCGCATCGCGCCCGCCGGTCGAGGTGCCGAGGAAGTAGGCCTTCTTCGGCTTGCTGCCGTAGCGCGCGAGCACCAGCGCCTGCGCCACGTCGCGCGTCTTCTTGAGCGACTGGCCGCCGTAGTTGGCGAGCTGCTCGTCGTTGGCGGCGAAGCGGCCGTCGGTGATGCTGCTGGCCTGGTGGCCCGAATCGTCGCCGTAGGTGGCATAGCCGAGCGCGAGCGGCGCGGGCTTTTCGCGCGGGCCGAAGCGGATCACCTCGGTGCCGTCGATCAGCACGCCGTCGAAGCCGCCGCCGCCGAAGTGGATGGTCTTCTGGTTCCACTTCTCGGGCAGGTTCAGCGCGAAGTTGATCAGCTGCGAGTTCGGGTCCACCGGCTGGATGGTGCCGCGCACGCGGCAGTAGTCGCCGTAGTTGTTGCCGGCATCGCCCGCAGCCACCGCGGTGGCGCTGGTCACGGTGGCGCCCTGCGTGGGCAGGCTGATCTGCGCGGCGGCCAGCGTCATGCCGGCGAGCTCGGCGCAGGCCTTCGCGGTCTGGGCCGGCGGCGGCTCGACGGGCGTGTCGCCACCGTTGCCCGGTGGCACGATGGGCAGGAACGGCAGGCCGCCGCCGCCTCCTCCGCCGCCACCGCAGGCGGCCAGGATCAGCGAGAGGCCTAGCGCGGTGGCACCGGCGCGCAGCATGGAGGGAAGGCCGAGTCGGGTCGGCACGGATGTCGGCAAGGGGCGCGGTGGGCGCATGGTCTTTGTCTCCGGAACACGGCCTCGTGGGGCCGCTCATTGAATAGGCGGCCGGACGATAGAAGCAGCCTGACCTAGGGTCAAATAAAATAACAAGGCACTTTCAATATGAAAAAAGTATGGAGATAAGACCGCTGCGCTACTTCGTGGCCGTCGCCGAGACCGGCCACATGACGCGCGCCGCCGAGCGCCTGGGCATCCAGCAACCGCCGCTGAGCCTGACCATCAAGGCGCTGGAACGCGAGCTCGGCGTGCTGCTGTTCAAGCGCCATCCGCGCGGCGTGACGCTGACCGACGCCGGCCGCCAGTTCCAGGCCGAGGCGCTGCGCATGCTGCAGGACATGGACGCGATGCGGCAGCGCATGGCGCGCGTGGCCAGCGGCCAGGCCGGCAGCCTGGCCGTGGGCTTCACCAGTTCGGCCGCCGCGCACCGCTTCGTGCCCGAGGCGCTGCGCGCGTTCCGGCGCGAGTACCCCGACGTCGAGCTGCAGCTCAGCGAGAACAACGCCGCCGAGATCACCGAGGCGCTGGCCGCGGGCCGCGTGCATTGCGGCCTGCTGCGCGTGCCGGTCGACCGGCCCGCGGGCCTGGCGTTCGAGACTTTGCTGCGCGAGCCGGTGCTGGTGGCGATGCCCAGCGACCACCGCTTCGCCACCGCGCGCAGCCAGCGCACGGCTTCCCGCCCGCTGCCGCTGGCGAAGCTCTGCGAGGAAGACCTGATCCTGGTGCGGCGCCCCGGCGCGCCCGGCCTCTATGCCGAGCTGCTCGCGCTGTGCCATGCCAAGGGCCTGCGGCCGCGCGTGGTGGCCGAGGTCGAACGCATGATGACCAACCTCAACCTCGTGGCCGCGGGCGTCGGGCTGTCGGTGGTGCCGGCCTCGATGACCGGCGTGCATGCGCACGCGATCGCCTATGCGCCGCTGGCCGACGGCGGCGCGCTCGACGCGCCGCTCACGCTGGTGTCGCGCGCCGACGAGGACAACCTGCCCGCGCGCCGTTTCGCCGCACTGCTGCGCGGCCTCGCGGCCGGCGACGCGAAGGGCCGGCCATGACGCGGGCGCTGCATCGCCGCGTGCTGCTGGGCGCGGGCGCGTCCTTCGTCGGCCTCGCCACGCTCGGCGTGTCGCGCGCCGGCACCGCGCCGGCCTGGCCCAGCCGGCCGGTGCGGCTGATCGTGGTCTACCCGCCGGGCGGCGTCAGCGACGGCATGGCGCGCGTGCTGGCCGAGCCGCTGGCGCAGTCGCTCGGCGTGCCGGTGCTGATCGAGAACCGGCCCGGCGCCGGCGGCAGCGTGGGCATGGATGCGCTCGCGCGCGCCGTGCCCGACGGCCACACGCTGGCCTTCTCGGCCATCAGCCCGCTCACCTTGCATCCGCTGCTCGCGCGCGTGGCCTACGACCCGCTGCGCGCCTTCGTGCCGGTGGCCAGCCTGATGCGCACGCCGGTGCTGGTGGTCGGCACCCAGGCCTTCACCGGCCGCGGCTTCGGCGACCTGATCGCGCAGGCGCGCGCCCAGCCCGGCGCGGTGCGCTGGGCCAGTTCGGGCGTGGCCACCATCGGCCATCTGGTGCTCGCGCAGGTGCGCGTGCAGAGCCGCACCGACATCACCCACATCCCCTACCAGGGCGGCGGCCCGCAGCTCAACGACGCGCTGAGCGGCCAGTTCGAGGTGCTGTCGACCAACGTCGCGGCACAGCAGCTGCAGTACATCGAGAGCGGCCGCTTCCAGGCCCTCGCGGTCGGCGCGCCGCGCCGCATCGAGGCCCTGCCCGAGGTGCCCACGCTCGCCGAGCTCGGCTACGAACGCGCCAACCGCGATTCGCTGTTCGGCCTGTTCGCGCCGGCGCGCACGCCGCAGCCCGTGGTGCAGCGGCTCAACGCCGAGATCCAGCGCCTGCTGCGCGGCGAGACGCTGCGGCTTCGGCTGCGCGAGGCCTACAACCTGCCGGCCGGCGGCAGCAGCGAGGATTTCGCGCGCGAGATCGCGCTCGATCGGCGGCGCAACCGGGCGCTGGTGGCAGGGGATCGCTCGCAGTTCGATTGAGGCCGCATCGCGCGGCCGGCGCGGTGCTCACAAGGTGTGAAGAAACCGTAGCGAGCGCGCCGAGGTCGCGCCGAGGACCGGAGCCGTACTCCGTACGGTGAGGACCGGAGGTGCGAGATCGGGGCGCGCAGCAGGTTTGTTCACAACTTGTCAGGCTTCGGCGACCCAGAGCCCCGGATAGTCGTGCACGAAGCCATCGGCCGTGACGCCCAGCACCGCCTCGTAATCGAAGCGCTTCGCCACGTAGCGGTAGGCGTTGTCGCCGCTGCGCTCGTAGCGCTGCATCAGCTCGCCGAGGCTGCCGCCATCGAGGTCGATCCAGGCCGCGGGCGCATCGGCGCCCTCGCCCTTCGAGAGATTGAGGCGACGCAGCTGCAGCAGGTTGGTCGCGGGCGTGAAGCCCAGGTCGAGGTCGACGCAGTGCGAGAGATCGGGCACCGGTTCGTCGTTGAGCTTCCAACGGCCCTGCGCGTCGCGCGTGATCGAGAGGTCGACCGTGCTGTCGCCGAGCCAGCCGCGCACCGTGCCCCACTGCGCATGCCAGTGCAGGTCGCAGCGCACGCGGTAGTGCAGCTGCGCCACCCGGCCGTCCTCGGCGCGGAAGGCCGAGGCGCCGTCGAGCTGCCAGGCGCTGGCATTGCGTTCGAGACGGCAGGCATCGTGGCCCGGGACGTCGAGCCTGCGCCAGAGGATGGAAGCGACGGTTTGCATGGGGCGGATGATGGCGCGGGCCGTGGGGCGGCGCAAGCATTGCCCCGCCGCGCCGCAGGTGCTGGTCAGGTTCGGGAACTAGCGTCGCTCGCCATGACGCCGCCCGACGCCTGCCTCGCCACCCGCCTGCTCGACCGCCTCGACCGGCTGGCGATGCCGCTGGCGCTCGCGATCGCGCTGCTGCTGTTCCTGCAGTGGCCGCTGCGCGGTCTCGCCGGGGCCGGCTTCGGACCGACGCAGGCCAACGACCTCGCGCAGTGGCTGTTCGCGCTCTACGTGGCGGTGGCGCTGCGGCATGCGGGCCGGCGCGGCGCGCACCTGGTGGCGCGGCCCGACCTTGCCGCGGGCCAGCCCGCGCGCTGGCGCCGCGCCGGTGCCGCGCTGTGCGTGCTGCCGTGGGCGCTGTTCCTGGTGGCCGTGTCGGCACGGCCGGTGCTGGGCTCGGTGGCCGCGCTCGAGCGCTTTCCCGACACCTTCAACGCGGGCTACTTCATGGTCAAGATCGCGCTGCTGCTGCTCGCCGTGCTGCTCGCGCTGCAGGCGGCGCTCGAGCTCTGGCAGGCCTGGCCGTGGCGGCGTACGCGATGAGCGCCGGCACCGGCTGGCTCGGCCTGGCGCTGCTCGCGGTGGCGCTCGCGCTGATGATGAGCACGGGCTGGCCGACCTACGCGGTGCTGCTCGGCGTGTCCACGCTCGGCGCGGTGGCGGGCCTGGCGCTCGGCGCCTTCGACATGGCGCTGCTGCAGAACCTGCCGTGGCGCATCGTCGGCCTGCTCGAGCACGACCTGCTGCAGGCGCTCGCGCTCTATGCGCTGGTGGGCGCGCTGCTCAACCGGCTCGCGCTCGCGCAGCACCTGTACGAGGGCCTGCGCCGCCTGCTCGCGCGCATCGCGCCGCGCGCGGCCGCCGAGATCGCGGGCATGGTGCTCGGCCTGTTGCTGGCGCCGATGAACGGCTCGGTCGGCGCGAGCCTGCTCACGCTGGCGCGCACCGCGGGCGAGGGCTGGGCGCGTGAGGGCCTGCCGGCGCCGCGCCGCACGGCGCTGGTGGCGGTGACCGGCACGCTCGGCGTGATCGTGCCGCCCTCGCTGGTCCTGCTGCTGCTTGCCGACGCGATGCTGCGCGCCCACACCGAGGGCGTGAACATGGCACGCAGCCTGGGCCTGCCGGGCGCCGCGGCCGAACGCATCGTCAACACGCAGGACATCCTGCAGGCCGCGCTGCTGCCGGCCACGGCGCTGTTTGCTGGCTGGCTCGCGATCGCCGCCTGGAGCGCGCGGCGCGCGCGGCCCGTCCTGCCGGCCACGCCGGCCGCCCGCGAGCCACTCACGAGGCCGCAGCGCTGGACGCTGGCGATCGTGCCGCCCGTGATCGGCACGCTGCTGGTGCTGATCGCGCTCGGCCGCGTGCGGCCGGTCGAAGGCGCCGCCACCGCCTGCATGCTGCTGCTCGGCTGGGGCCTGGCCTCGGGCCAGTTGCTGCGCGCGGGGCTGCTGCGCCAGGTGCTCGACGACGCGATGGCGCTGACCGGCGCGCTCTATGCGCTGCTGGTCGCGGCCACCACCTTCTCGCTGCTGCTGCGCGGCTTCGGCACCGATGCGCTGGTCATGCGGCTGATGCTCGCGCTGCAGGGCCATCCGATGATCGGGCTGGGCGCCGTGCTCGCCATCCTGCTGGCCTGCGCCTTCGTGCTCGATGCCTTCGAGCTGATCTTCCTCGTGGTGCCGATCGTGATGCCGCCGGTGCTCGCGCAACTCCCCGATGCGGCCTGGATCGCGACGCTCGCGCTGCTGGTGCTGCAGGCCGGCTTCCTGCTGCCGCCCTTCGGCTATGCGCTGGTGCTCGCGCGCGGGCAGACCGTGCCGCGCCCGCCGCTGCGCGCGGTGGCGCTCGCGCTGGCCCCTTATCTCGTGCTGCTCGCGCTGGTGATGGCCGCGACGATGGCCTGGCCCGGCAGCACGCGCTGGCTGCGCGATGCGCCCGAGGCGGCGGCCGCGCAGGCACCGATGGACGCCGACACGGTCGACCGCCTGATGCGCGAGATGGCGCCACCGCCCGACCTGGCCGACGGCGCGCCCGCGGCCGAATCGCCCTGAGCGAAGCCGTGGCCGGCTACTGCACCGCCGCCAGCACGCGGTCGAAGAACTCCGCCGCCGTGCGGCCGAAATCCTCGGGCAGGTAGTCGCGCTCGAAGTCGCGCGCGAACGCGGCCTCGACGTCGTCGTGCGAACCCCGGTAGTCGGCGATCTCGGCACGCAGCGCGGCCAGCTCGGCCGGGGTGCTCGATTCGCGGTACGAGGCCATGATCTCGGCGCCGGTCTCGCCGAAGAGGATGTCGGCATCCTGGCCGAAATAGACCTTGGTCAAGTGGTCGATCAGTTCGAATCGCATCGTGGGATTTTTGTGCTGGCTGTCAGAACGGATGGGCGGTGAGGATGTAGAAGGGCTTGCCGTTGTAGGCCTTCATGTTGAGCGTCACGCGCACCTTGGTGAGCTGGCTCACGGCCGTGCTGCCGCGCTGCACGCCGATGCCGACCACGGTGCCGATGTCGTGCTCGAAGGCCACCGGCTTGGAGCCCGCCTGCGCCGAGCGCGACCAGGCGCGGATCGCGCGCGCATTGGCGCGCACCGTCTGGCTGATGGCCGACTCGGCGGTGGCGAGGTCGAAGAAGGACGACGACTTCTGCAGGCTGGGCTTCTTCGCGAAGCGGTCGAACAGGTCCTGCGCCGACTTGCCGACGTGCTCGCGGATGGTGTGGCCGCCGGCCTTGGAACCGGCCACGCCCTCGTGCTCGGCGAGGCGCACGGGCTCGAGCTTGAAGCGGCTCGCGCGCACCGCGATGACGCGCGACGCGGCGAGGCCGCCGGCCACGAACAGCGGCACCGCGACGTCGACCGCGAGCCCCACCTGCGCGCCGGTCTCGGGCGAGGCGCCCATGGCCTGCGCGGCGGCATCGGCGGTGATGGCGGTGGCGGTGCGCTGCGAGCGGCCGGTCCAGATCTGGCGCGCGGCGGTGGCGGTGACGTCGCTGCCGTGGGCACCGAGCACCACGCAGCCGACCTTGCTCGCCATGGTGGGTTCGGGCGCGACGCACAGCACGCCCGCGCCGACCAGCTCGATGACGCCGCCGACCAGCGCCGCGGTGCCCCAGAGCCGGTTGCTGAGGCTCGCCGACTCGGGCACGTCCTCGCCACCGAGCACCGCCGCCAGCTGCACCGGCGTCAGCGCGACCGAGAGGCCGCCTTCCTCGTCGTCACCCATGGTGGATTCCTTTCCGTTGTCCTTGCGGGGGATTGAAATTCCGATGCATTCTTGCACGGCCCGGGCGAACATCGGCGCAGCGCGAGACAATCGTTACCGTGAGTTCCAAGCCCGCCGCCACGCCCCCGATCCGCCGCATCGCCCACCTCGACATGGACGCCTTCTACGCGTCGGTCGAGCTGCTGCGCTATCCGCAGCTCAAGGGCCTGCCGGTGGTGATCGGCGGCGGCCGGCGCAGCGTGGACGAAGCGATCCGCCACCTGCCGCCCGGCGGCACGCTGGCCGACATTCCGGTCGATGCCTTCGCACGGCTCAAGGACTACGTGGGCCGCGGCGTGATCACCACCGCCACCTACCCGGCGCGCAAGTTCGGCGTGGGCTCGGCCATGGGGCTCATGAAGGCCGCCAAGCTGTGCCCCGACGCGATCCTGCTGCCCGTGGACTTCGAGGAGATCCGCAAGTACTCGCGCGGCTTCAAGTCGATCATCACCGACATCGCGCCGCTGATGGAGGACCGCGGCGTGGACGAGGTCTACATCGACTTCACCGAGGTGCCCGGCGGCCAGCGCGAGGGCGGGCGCACGCTGGCGCGGCTGATCCAGAAGTCGATCTTCCAGGCCACCGGCCTGACCTGCTCGATCGGCGTGGCGCCCAACAAGCTGATCGCCAAGATGGCGAGCGAATTCAACAAGCCCAACGGCATCTCGGTGGTCTACGAGGACGACGTGAAGACGCGCATCTGGCCGCTGCCCTGCCGCAAGGTCAACGGCATCGGGCCCAAGGCCGACGAGAAGCTCAAGCGCCTGGGCATCGAGACCATCGGCGAGCTCGCGGCCTGCGAGCGCGGCTGGCTGATCGACAACTTCGGCAAGTCCACCGGCGCCTGGATGCACGAGGTGGCATGGGGCCGCGACGATCGCCCGGTGGTGACCGAGAGCGAGCCGGTCTCGATGAGCCGCGAGACCACCTTCGAGCGCGACCTGCATGCGGTGCGCGACCGCGCCGAGCTCGGCGAGATCTTCACGCGGCTGTGCGAGAAGCTCGCCGAGGACCTGCAGCGCAAGGGCTATGTGGGCAAGACCATCGGCATCAAGCTGCGCTACGACGACTTCAGGATCGCCACGCGCGACCAGACCATCGACCGCTTCACCGACGACGCGAAGACCATCCGCCGCACCGGCGGCCTGTGCCTGAAGCGCGTGCCGCTCGAACGCCCGCTGCGCCTCCTGGGCGTGCGCGTGGGCGCGCTGGCGCGCGCGGGCAGCCCCGAGGCGCTGGCACCGGCCGGCGGCACGCAGCGCCCGGCCGCCGCGCCCGAGTCGGCCACCGCCTCGCTGTTCTGACGCCATGGCCTTCATCGCACGCTGGCTGCGCCGCTTCTCGCTGCTGCTGCTCGGCCTCGTGGTGCTGATCGGGCTCTACGTGGGAACCGCCTTCGCGCTGGTGTTCTGGCCCAGCCATGCGAAGACCACCGCGCCGGCCACGCCCTATGTCGAGGCCTGGGTGCTGAGCAACGGCGTGCACACCGACTACGTGTTCCCGGTGCGTTCGGCGCTGATCGATTGGCAGAAGCTGTTCCCGCTCGCGGACTTCCCGGCCGTGCCGCCCGGTGCCGAATACGTGGCGCTGGGCTGGGGCGACCGCGAGTTCTACCTGCACACGCCGACCTGGGCCGATCTCACGGCCGCGCGCGCGCTGGGCGCGCTGTCGGGCCGCAACCGCGCGCTGCTGCACGTGAGCTATCTGCGGCGCGACCAGTTCGGGCCCGGCGCGTTCCGGCTGCCGCTGTCGATGCCGCAGTACCTGCGCCTGATCGAGCATGTGCGCAGCACCCTGCCCGCGGGCCAGGCGACGGCCATCGCGGGCGCGCACTACAACGCCCAGGACGCCTTCTACGAGGCCAACGGCGCGTACCACCTGTTCGAGACCTGCAACACCTGGACCGGCCGCGGCCTGCGCCGCGCGGGCGTGAAGGTCAGCCGCTGGACGCCGTTCGACTTCACGGTGACCTGGCATCTGCAGCCGGCGCCCTGAGCGCGGCCGCTTATGTCTCAGGGCCGCGGCACGCCGCCCTGCCACTGCCCCCAGTTCGCCACGATGTGGTCGACCACGCGCGTGCCCACCAGCGCGATGTTCTCCACCGTCTCGGCGAAGCCGCCGGCCGTTTCGCCGGGCGCGGGGTCGAGATGCTGCAGGGTGGTCTCGTTGGGATTGCCCTGGTCGAAGTTGACCGCGCCGCGCAGGCTCATCACGCGGTCGGTGCCGTGGGTGCGCTGGATCACGAGCGTGATCGCGGCGGCCTCCATCTCGGTGATCACGTAGTCGTCGGCACCGTAGAGCTTCGCGATGTACTGCGCCTGGTTCGACATGCCGGGACCGTGGAAGAAGGTGTCGCCCGTCATGTGGGTGCCGGTGCCGACGAAGGGCGCGCGCCGCGCCGCGGCATCGGGGTAGCGCAGCCGGTAGCTGCGCGCCGATTCGGAATCCTTGAGCGGCGTGTCGGCCGTGAGCTTCATGGCCCAGCCGACGAGGTCGGGGTTGAGCTTGAAGCGGCGGTACGACTCGTAGCCCTTGCGCGGCATGAAGGTGGGCTCGCCGGGCTTGTTCTCCTCCGGTGCCCAGCGGTGGCCGAGGTCGTAGTCGACCAGCCAGGTGGCCCAGCTCACCTCGCCGATGGTGCCGCGCGAGGGCGGCGTGCCGGCCACGCCCGAGATCACGTAGTAGGCCTGCGAGAAATCGAACTGCGGGTTCAAGAGGATCGCCTGCATCGAGGCCGAGGAATTGACCTTGCCCATGCCGAGCACCGCGCCGCAGACGCCGTCGGCATTGCAGTAGACGGGCTGCAACGCGCCAGGCACGGCCATCGGCTTCGCGCCCTTCCAGTAGCGCTCGTACCAGTGCTGGAACTCGCCCGCGCGGTCGCCGCTGTTCTGGCCGATCTCGAACATGGCGGCGACGAACACCTTCACCTTCACGGGCAGTTCGGCGCGGGACTCGGCGCCGGGCGCGGGCGGCATGGTGGCGGCGCTGGCGGCACCGGCCAGCAGCGCGGCGGCGGCCAGCGCCGAGAGGCGGGCGAAGCACAGGGAGGAGGAAAACGGCATGGGGAGACTCCGTGGGATCGAGGATGAGGGCAGGACACGCAAGCGCGGCCATCGCACCGGCGGCGCTCGCGGCGTCCTACAGCCGCGCATTGTCGGCGCTGGCACAACGGGCCTGTCTACACCACGCAACCACCATGCCGGACACAGCATCCTCCGCGAGACGGCCTCCGTCCAAGCCCACGCCGATCGCGAACGGGCTGGTCTACGTGAACCCCGACATGCCGGGCATCCGGCGCCTGCGGCACGGCGCGAAGTTCCGCTACCGCGACGCGCGCGGCCAGTGGGTGCGCGACGCACACGAGCTCTCGCGCATCCGCATGCTGGCGATACCGCCGGCCTACGACGAGGTGTGGATCTGCCCGCTGCCCAACGGTCACCTGCAGGCCACCGGCCTCGACGCGCGCGGCCGCAAGCAGTACCGCTACCACGCCGACTGGCGGGCGCTGAAAGACGAGACCAAGTTCGACCGGCTCGAGGCCTTCGCGCGCGCGCTGCCGCGCATCCGCGCGCGGGTGCAGCGCGACCTGCAGGCCGGCAAGGGCACGGGCGCGCCGGCCCGGGCGCAGGTGCTGGCCGCGCTGGTGCGGCTGCTCGACACCACGCTGATGCGCGTGGGCAACGAGGAGTACGCGAGCAGCAACGGTTCCTACGGCCTCACCACGCTGCGCAACCGGCATGCGGCGGTGAAGGGTGCGGCGCTGCGGCTGCGCTTTCGCGGCAAGAGCGGCGTGATGCACGAGGCCACGCTCGAGGACCCGCGCGTGGCGAAAATCGTGCGCGGCTGCCAGCAACTGCCGGGGCAGGCGCTGTTCCAGTACGTGGGCGAGGACGGCGAGCCGCACAGCGTCTCGTCGACCGACGTCAACGACTACCTCGGCGAGGTGGTCGAGGGCCAGAAGGGCCTGGACGGCGAGCGCTTCACCGCCAAGGACTTCCGCACCTGGCACGGCACGGTGCAGGCCTTGGAGCTCACGCGGCTGGCCTGCGAGCCGGGCCGGGTCGCCTCGGACGGCAGCCGCTACACCGCGAAGGACATCCTCGCGACCGTGGCACGCCAGCTCGGCAACACGCCCGCGGTCTGCAAGAAGGCCTATGTGCATCCCGCGGTGCTGTCGCTGGGCAGTGCGCTCGCGAGCACCGAGGCCGATGCGGCGTCGGCCCTGCTCGAACGCATCGCGGGGCGCCGCAGCGCGCGGCCGTCGCGCGGGCTGCATGCGGCGGAGCGGCGGCTATTGGGTTTTCTGCAGGCGCACCGGCGCGAAGCCCAGGCCGCGACGCGGCAGCGCAAGAGCGCCAAGCCCGCATCGGGTTCAACGGCCTCGAAGAAGGAAACGAAGCACGCACCGCTGCCGGTGCGCAAGGCCGCGCCGGCGCGGCCGCGTGCTCAGCCCGCGCCGAGCGAGAAGCGCACGCTGTCGCGCTCGAGCGCGATGCGGTAGCCGAGGTCCTCGGCCAGGCTCTGCAGCGCGACCGCGTCGATGGCCAGCGCGCGTGGTGCGCGGTGCGCATCGAGCACGGGATTGACGGCGCTGGCCTCGCGCGGCAGTGCCGCGAAGCGCAGGCCCTCGGGGCCATCGGCCTCGATCCGGATCGCGCCGGCCTCGGGCGCGCCGTCGTGCAGGTAGCCGAGCGCGCCGAGGAACAGGTAGCGCAGCGCGGCCGCCGAGGGCCAGCGCTTCTCGTCCTCGCCGGCGGCGAGCGCATCGTCCACCTCGAGGGACACGCCATGCAGGTCGAAGGCGGCGCGCATCAGCGCGACGCAGCGCGCCACCAGCGCGGCGCGCGTGATGCCGTCGTCGGTGGTGGCCAGTTCCCAGTCGCGCAGCGAGCGGATGCCCTCGACCAGTTCGGACACCTGGCCGTCGACCAGGCCCATGCGCTCCTCGCTGACGGCGCGGTCGATGGTCTCGGCGCCGAGCTGGCGCTTGAGCATCAGCAGCGCCATGCGGATCACCGACACCGGCGCCGCCATGTCGTGGCGCAGCGCTGGCAAGGCGCGGGTCAGCAGTTCGTGGCGCACGCCGGCGGCGATCCAGCTGCGGGCTCCGGGAGAGCTCTTCATCGCGCCACGGCTCCGGCCGCGGGGGCGGCTTGCAAGGGACGATGCCCGAGCGTCGGGCCAGGGAAGGAAGCGAGGAAGGGGGGGAGGTTCAAGGGAAATGTCCCGGTGCGAGGCAAGCGACAGAGTATCGGCCGCGCCTCGTCGCCCGGGTGTAGGAACCTGCCTACGCAGGTTCCCGCTCGCCGGCGCTCAGGGCTTGCCGAGGTAGGTGCGCACGTCCTTGACCTCGACGCCGGCGGCCGCCACCGCCGAGCGCAGCTGCGCTTCGGTCACGCCCAGGGTCTGGGTCCAGTAGCGCATCTCGTGCGCCTCGTTCACGTTGATGCGCGAGCGGTCGGGCTGTCCGCGCTTGCTCAGGTCGTCTGCCATGGTGCTGTCCTCCAGGATGGTTCAGGGAATGGGCAGCAGATTGCGTCCGTTCGATGAAGGCGCCGGAAAGACCGCAGCGCGTCCCGTTGCAGGACATGTCCGAAGCGCGGCGAGTCGCGCGCAATCGACGGCCGCGACCGGGCATCCGCCTTGGCCGAAGGGAGGCTTCCGAAATCCGAGAGACGCGCGCCGCGCGCGCGGATAGATTCAGGCGATGCACAGCAACGACACCCGCTTCCCCGACATCCGCGACGCCGTGCGCGACCTCTGCGCGCAGTTTCCCGACGAATACTTCCGCAAGATCGACGAGGCGCGCGGCTATCCCGCCGAGTTCGTGGACGCGCTCGCCCAGGCCGGCTGGATGGCCGCGCTGATCCCGCAGGCGTACGGCGGCTCGGGCCTGGGCCTGACCGAGGCCTCGGTGATCATGGAAGAGATCAACCGCTGCGGCGGCAACTCGGGCGCCTGCCATGGCCAGATGTACAACATGGGCACGCTGCTGCGCCATGGCAGCGAGGCGCAGAAGCAGCGGTACCTGCCGAAGATCGCGAGCGGCGAACTGCGGCTGCAGTCGATGGGCGTGACCGAGCCCACCACGGGCACCGACACCACGAAGATCAAGACGACGGCGGTGAAGAAGGGCGACCGCTATGTCGTCAACGGCCAGAAGGTGTGGATCTCGCGCATCCAGCATTCCGACCTGATGATCCTGCTGGCGCGCACCACGCCGCTGGCCGAGGTGAAGAAGAAATCCGAGGGCATGTCGATCTTCATCGTCGACCTGCGCGAGGCCATCGGCCAGGGCATGACGGTGCGGCCGATCCTCAACATGGTGAACCACGAGACCAACGAGCTGTTCTTCGAGAACCTCGAGATCCCGGCCGAGAACCTGATCGGCGAGGAAGGCCAGGGCTTCAAGTACATCCTCGACGGGCTCAATGCCGAGCGCACGCTGATCGCGGCCGAATGCATCGGCGACGGCTACTGGTTCATCGACAAGGTGACGGCCTATACCAAGGAGCGCGTGGTGTTCGGCCGCCCGATCGGCCAGAACCAGGGCGTGCAGTTCCCGATCGCCGAGGCCTTCATCGAGGTCGAGGCCGCGAACCTGATGCGCTACGAGGCCTGCCGCCTGTTCGACGCACGCGAGCCCTGCGGCGCGCAGGCCAACATGGCGAAGTACCTCGCGGCCAAGGCGAGCTGGGAAGCGGCGAACGCCTGCCTGCAGTTCCATGGCGGTTTCGGCTTCGCCTGCGAATACGACATCGAGCGCAAGTTCCGCGAGACGCGGCTCTACCAGGTGGCGCCGATCTCGACCAACCTGATCCTCAGCTATGTGGCCGAGCACATGCTCGGCCTGCCGCGTTCGTTCTGAGCGACGGATCCGCCGCCGTCTCCTCAGTCGAACAGCCGGCCATTGCCGGGCGAGCGCGCATCGAGCCCGGCCTTGCGCACCAGGTCGCGAAAGCCCGCGGGCGAACTCGAGACCACGGGCACCTGCAGCATCGACTCGAGTTCGCGCACGGCGTCGAGCGTGACGAGTCCGCCGCAGGAGATGAGGATGCCGTCCGCCCCCGGCCGGGCCTCGAACACGCGGCGACCCAGGTCCACCAGCACCTGCGTGCCGACCTGGCCGACCTGCTGCACATCGGAGATCGACAGGCCTTCGATGGCCAGCGGTTCGAAGTCGCACTGTTCGAGGTAGCGCCGCAGCTGCACGTTGACCTCGTCGATGTAGGCGGTGGCCACGGCGACGCGCTTCACGCCGAGGCCGCGCAGTCCTTCGACGATGGCGTTGCTCATGGTGGTGCAGGGCAGGCCGGTGGCACGCGACATCTCGACTTCGAGTTGCCGGTTGAAGGCGGCACCGCGGAAGAAGCTCAGCGAAGTGCCCATGAGGGAAATGGCGCCGACGCCCTCCTCCTTGAGTTCCAGCGCCTTGTCGATCACCGAGTCGATGACCTCGGTGTAGCCGCGGGTGGAGATTTCTCCGAGACCCAGGCCGCGTGCACTGAAGCGGATGCGGGTGCCGTAGAGAAGCGGGCCGTCGATGGGGACTTCGCCTGCTTTCGGGGGGACTATGAGGCCCAGGTGGGTCATTTTTGGTTGCCTTCGTTTTTAGGGTTCGGGGTGCGTGCACAGGACAGCGGGTACTTCCCTCCGCGAATGTCCCCCGGCCTGCGGCCTCCTCCTTTATTTCGCTGCGGGAAGCACCCACTGCCCTGTGCACGGGAGGCGCAGTGGTGGTGCCGGCGGTTCAACAACCGCTGCGTCCAGACTCACGTCGATGGGGTACTCCCCGCAGCGAAATAAAGGAGGAGCCGAAGGCGGGGGACATTCGCGGAGGGGAGTACCCCGTCGGCGTGAGCCCGCCCCGGACAACAAACGCCCAAAAAATCACCCCCCATCCGCCACGATCCGCTGCTCCGTGATGATGCGTTTCCACCGCACCGTCTCCTCGGCCATGTCCTTGCCGAGTTGCGCCGGCGTGGCATAGGCCCGCAAGGTCCCCTGCGCCGCCGCGGCAGTTCCAGCGTCGGGCGCATCGAGCACCGTCTTCACGGCGGCAGAGAACCGGTCGACGATCTCGTTGGGCGTTCCAGCAGGTGCGAGCACGAAGATGCGCGGCGCCACATCGAACCCCGGCAGCGCATCGGCCAGAGGGGCAATGCTCTCGGCCCCTTCGAGCTTCGCGCTGTTCATCAGCGCCACCGCGCGCAACTTGCCGGCCTTGGACTGCGCCATCGCCGCCGTGGCGCTGACCACGCCGATCGGCACCTGGCCGCCGATCACGTCGGGCACGATCTGCGCGGCGCCGCGGTACGGCACATGCACCACGAAACTGCCGGTGGACTGCTTGAGCATCTCGAAGCCCAGGTGCTGCACCGTGCCCACGCCCGAGGTCGCGAAGGAGAAACGGCCCGGGTTCGCCTTGAGCTGGGCGACGAACTCCGCCGGCGTCTTCGCGGGGAAGTCGTTGCCCGTGACGATCATCAGCGGCGAGACGAAGGCGCCGGCCACCGGCTTGAAGCTGGTGAGCGGATCGATCGCGATCTTCGGCTGCAGCAGCTTGGCGATCAGCAGGGCGCTGTCGCCCATCATCAGCGTGTAGCCGTCGGGCGGCGCCTTGGCGACGAGGTCGGCCGCGATGAGTCCGGTGGCGCCGGTGCGGTTCTCCACCAGCACCTGCTGGCCCAGCACCGCGGGCAGGCGCGCGCTCAACAGGCGCGCCACGGCATCGACGCCACCGCCGGCCGAATAGCCGACGATGAGGCGGATCGGCTTGTCGGGGTACTTCTGGGCCCAGGCCATCGGTGCCGCGAGCAGGCCCGCGAGGCCGAGGGCCGTTGCCGCGCGCAAGGTCTGCCGGCGCCGGCGAAGGATCGTGGGTGTTGTTCTCATCGTTCAGGCCTTGCCCTTGCCGCGCGAGGTCGGCAGCTTCGCGAGTTCGCGCACGCGCTCGGCATTGGGCGCGAAGCCCAGGCCCGGCGTCTCGGGCAGCGTGAGCCAGCCCTGGTCGGGCACCGGCAGGCCGTCGAAGATCTGCTGCAGCATCTTCACCGCCACGTAGTGGTACTCGACCAGCCCGCCGTTCGACACGCCCGCATGCAGGTGCATGTTGTGGAAGGGCCAGGCGCCGCCGTTGTCGATCGGCACGTTGAAGGCCTGCGCCATGCCCGCGATCTTCAGGCACTGCGAGTAGCCGCCCGAGATCGTCACGTTGGGCTGCAGCACATCGGCCGCCTGGTTCACCAGCAGGTCGCGGAAGCGGAAGGCCAGGCCCTCGTTCTGGCCGCAGGCCAGCGGGATGCTCGTGCGCGCGCGCAGCTGGGCCATCTGGCGCACGTCGTTCTGCGTCAGCGGCTCCTCGAAGAAGCTGATGCCGTAGGGTTCGATGCGGCGCGCGAGCTCGCTCGCATGGAACAGGTCGAGGCCGCAGTTGGCGTCGACATAGAGCTTCACCTCCGGGCCGACCGCCTCGCGCACCGCGGCGACGCGGCGCACGTCCTCGGCGATCACCTCGTCGATCGGCCGCGGCTCGTCGCGGCGCGCGAGCGCATGGCCGCCGACGGTCATCTTCAGGCGGCGAAAGCCCTGCGCCACCCACAGCTTGGCGGCGGCCGCGAGCTGGTCGCGCTCGAAGAAGCCGAAGCCGAAGGTCGCATACACCGGCACCCTGGCGCGCGCACCGCCGAGCAGGCGCCACAGCGGCTGGCCCAGCGCCCTCGCCTTCAGGTCCCACAGCGCGATGTCGAGCGCGGCGATGGCATGGCTCGCGTAGCCGGTCTGGCCGCGCGGCGACAGCAGCCAGTAGAGCTTGTCCCACAGGCGCTCGGTGGCCATCGGGTCTTCGCCGATCAGCGCCGGGCCTGCCACCTCGCGCACCGCGGCGGCGATGATCTCCTCCTCGGTGATGGCGGTCATGCCATGGCCGACGAGGCCGGTATCGGTCTCGATCTCGGTCAGGCACAGCGACAGCGAGGTCTTCTTGTCGAGCCCCAGCACGTCGATGGCGACGGGAATGTTCAGCGGCGTGGCGCTGACGCGAACGATCTTCAAGATGGTCTCCTTCGTTGTGCGCGCATCTTTGCGCGCACCCCGGTGGAGAACAATTCGTTTTTGGCGGGAGCGAGGCTTCGCGCGGCGCGAAGCCTCGTGCTTCAGTCGGGCCGGCTCAGGTGCTCCAGCACCGAGCGCGCGGCCACCGTCAGGTCCTGCTGCCGGCGCACGCACAGCAGGTGGCGGCGCACGGCCCAGGGGGCATCGAGCTTGAGGCAGCGCAGCTTGAGTATCTGCAGCTGCGGCAGGATGGCCGCATAGGGCAGCACGCCGATGCCCGCGCCCTGCTCCACCATGCGGCACACCATGTCGAAGCTGCCGACCTGCATGCGCACCTTGAGCGGCACCTGCGCCTCGAGCGCGGCGCTCAGCAGCACGCGGTGCAGCGCCGTGCCTTCGCGCACCACGATGTGCTCGTGGCGCAGCACCTCGTGCGCGCCGATGCGCTTGCGCCGGCCCAGCGGATGGCCGCGCGCCACAACCACGGCCAGCTCGTCGCTGCGGTAGGGCAGGCATTCGAGCGGATCGGCCGGCGTGTTGCCCTCGATCACGCCGATGTCGGCCAGGCCGGCCTGCACCGCCTTCACCACCTCGGTGCTCGCACGCTCCTGCAGGTCGATCTTGAGCACCGGATGCAGCCGCAGGAAGGAGCCGATCTGCGCCGGCAGGAACTGCGCGATGGTCGAGGCATTGGCCGTGATGCTGACCACCCCCGCCACGCCCTGCTGGAAGTCGTCGAGCTCGGCGCCGAGCCGGTCCATGGCCGAGAGCACGGCGCGCGCATGCAGCAGCAGCCCATGGCCGGCCGACGTGAGCGTGACGCCGCGCGCATGGCGCACGAACAGCGGCAGCCGCGCGCGTGCCTCGAGGTCGGAGATGCGCTTGCTCGCGGCCGCGAGCGCGATGTGACAGCGCTTGGCGCCCTCGCTGATGCTGCCGTGGTCGGCCACCGCCACGAACAGGCGCAGCGAACGGGTGTCGGGGGTCATGCGGGCAGGATGCCACACGGGCCGGGCGCCCCTCGCGAGCGACCGCGGAAAAAGAAAAAGGCCGCTGGGGACAGCGGCCTTTTCTTTCGTCTTCGCTTGCGTTCTGCGGCGGGTCTTGCGGACCCTCGAAGAAGCAAAAAATTTGGAGCGGGAAAAGAGTCTCGAACTCTCGACCTCAACCTTGGCAAGGTTGCGCTCTACCAACTGAGCTATTCCCGCGAAGCCTCAGATTATATGCCCCAAAAACGCAGTTTTCGAATCGGGGCAAAAAAATCTTCAAAAAAACTTCGGCGACACCGGTCCGCCTACTGGCGCGCCGTGCGCACGTTGGCCGGCAGCGCCTGCGGCCAGCTGGTGCGGAATGGGTTGATGTCGAGCCCGCCGCGCCGCGTGTAGCGCGCATACACCGTGAGCTTGGTCGGGTGGCAGTGCTTCCAGATGTCGGTGAACATGCGCTCGACGCAGGGCTCGTGGAATTCGTTGTGGTTGCGAAAGCTCACGATGTAGGCGAGCAGCCCGGCCTGGTCGATCGGCGGGCCGCTGTAGCGGACCTGCACGCTGCCCCAGTCGGGCTGGCCCGTGACCAGGCAGTTGCTCTTGAGCAGCCGGCTGGTCAGCGTCTCGGTCACCGGCACCTGCGTGGCATCGCTCGAGAGCAGCTCGGGCGCGGGCTGGTACTTCGTGCATTCGATGTCGAGCCGGTCGAGGTCCAGGCCGTCGAGCTCGTGCACCGGCTCGCGGTCGAACAGCTCGGGCGCGACCAGCTTCACGCCGATGCCCGCCGCGCGGTCGCTGCCGCGCCACAGCGCCTCGGCCAGGTCGGTGCGCAGGCGTTCGCGCACGGCCTCGGCGTCGGCGAAGGCGGTGTTGTTGAAGCTGTTGAGGTAGAGCTTGAAGCTCTTGCTCTCGATGATGTTGGGCGTCTCGCAAGGCACGGTGAAGTGCGCAATCGCGAGCTGCGGCTTGCCGCGCGGGTTGAGCCAGCTCAGTTCGAAGGCGGTCCAGAGGTCGGCGCCGAAGAAGGGCAAGGCGCCGGCCGCGATGCCCATGGCCTCGCGCTGGGTGGCGCGTGCGATCGGGAACAGCAGCGTGGGGTCGTAGCGGTCGGCGTAGGCCGAGGCGCGGCCGAGCTGGGACTGCTCGGGCGTGTTGGGGTTGGGGGTGTGGGAGGCGTCGTGGCTCATGGATGGCGGGATGGCGTCGCGTTCAGGAACGGGACGATGTGTCTGGCAAGGATGGCGCAGACCTCGGGCGGGAGGTCATGGCCCATGCCGGGAATGGGCACGAACTGCGCGCCGGGAATGCGGCGCGCCGTGTCCTGGCCGCAGGCGATCGGCACCAGCGCGTCGGGCTCTCCGTGCAGCACCAGGGTCGGGCACTGGATGCGGCCCAGCAGCTCGGGGCGCTCGGTGTCGGCGCCGATGGCGAGCATCTGGCGGAACATGCCGGCCGGATGGTAGGCGCGGCGCATGGCGAAGCGCAGACGCTCGGCCAGCGCCTCGTCGGTCTGCGGATAGGCCGGGCTCTGGATCAGGCGCAGCAGGCGGATGCTGTGCGCGATCAGTTCGTCCTCGCCGCGGCCCAGCGGACGGCGCAGCAGCATCGCGGCCACCTCGCGGCGCGGACCGGGCAGGCCGCGCGCGCCGCTCGAGCTCATGATGCTCACGAGGCTTCGGACGCGATCGGGCGCGGTCGCGGCCATGCGCTGCGCGATCATGCCGCCCATCGAGGCGCCGACCACGTGCGCCTGCGCGATGCCCAGCGCGTCGAGCACGCCCAGCGAATCGGTCGCCATGTCCTGCAGCGTGTAGGCCGAGCGCACCGGCAGGCCCAGGCGCAGCCGGATGCTTTCCCAGACGATGTTGCCCACGCCCTTGTGGTCGAAGCCTTCGCTCAGGCCGATGTCGCGGTTGTCGTGGCGCAGCACGCGAAAGCCGGCGTCGACCAGCAGCTGCACGAAATCGCGCGGCCAGGCCACGAGCTGCATGCCCAGGCCCATGATCAGCAGGATCACCGGGCGACCCTCGCCGCCGGTGTCGTCGACTTCGATCTGCAATCCGTTGGCCTGGACCTTCATCGTGGCTTTCGTAGCTTTTTAGCGTTGCGGGCTAGCGGAACTCGCGCTCGCGCAGCCACTTGGTGGCGACCCACTTCTCGCCCGCGACCACGGGCGCGCCGCCGTGCAGCGTGCGGGTGGCGGGATCGGGATGGTCGTAGCTGAAGAACACGCCGGTGCCGCGCACCGGCGCGACCTCGAGGCCGACGTCGGGGAAGGTGGTGGCACCGCCCTTCTCGGGCTCCTGCAGGTACATCACCAGCGTGGCGACGCGCTGGCCGCCGCGCTTGAGGATGGTGGGCGTGCCGGGCTCGCCGGGGTCGAAGTAGTCGTAGTGCGGCCGGTACTGCGCGCCGGGCGCATAGCGCAGGATCTGCAGGCCCTCGCCGAACTCGAGCGGCCAGCGCAGCAGCAGCGCCAGGCGCTGCTCTAGTTGCCGCACGGTCTCGTTCTCGCCGCGCTCGAAGAACATGCCTTCGCTGGTGCGGTCGACGTTGAGCACCTCGCCGCCGGTCTTGGTCTCGACCGTGAGCGAGCGCGCGAGCCGCACGCGCGCGGCCGCGATCAGCGCCTCGCACTCCTCGGCCGACAGCAGGTTGCCGAACACGATCACGCGCGGATGCTTCATCGTCTGCAGCACCTGCACGCGGCGGTCGCCCACGTCGATGTACAGCGGCGAACCCTCGAGGTCGGGGCCCGGCATCGAGGTGCGCGGCGGCAGCGCCGACGCCGCCTTGGACTCGGGAAAGCCGGCCTCGAGCTGGGCCAGCGCGATGTCGGTGGCGGCATCGTGCCAGCCGGCCGCGCGCATCGAGGCGCGCAGCGCGGGCACCGAATGGCCGGCCGCGAGCTGGCTCACCAGCCAGTCGCGCAGTTCGGGACTCACGGCCTGCGTCATGCGCGCGCTCCGGTTGCCTCGCCTGCTTCCCTCACATCATTCATACGAGTTTTCTCCTGAAGACCAGCCGTTCGGCCGTGGACACCTGGGCGTCGAAACCATAACCCTCGAGATCGAATCTTTCCAGCGCCTTGGGCGTGGCCACGCGGTGCAGCACGGCCCAGCGCGCCAGCAGGCCGCGCGCGCGCTTGGCGAAGAAACTGATGACCTTGTAGCGGTCGCCCTTCCACTCCTCGAACACGCATTCGACCACACGCGCCTTCAGTGCCTTGGTGTCGACGGCGCGGAAGTACTCCTGCGAGGCGGCATTGATCACCACCGGCGTGCGGTCGGCCGCCAGCCGCTCGTTGAGATGCTCGGCGATGCGCGCGCCCCAGAACGCATAGAGGTCCTTGCCGTGCCGGTTGGCCAGCGCGGTGCCCATCTCGAGCCGGTAGGGCTGCAGCCGGTCGAGCGGGCGCAGCACGCCGTACAGGCCGCTGAGGATGCAGACGTGGTCCTGCGCCCAGTCCAGTTGCGCGGGCGTGAGCGAGCGTGCGTCGAGGCCGCCGTAGACGTCGCCGTCGAAGGCGAAGGCGGCCTGGCGGGCGTTGAGCTCGGTGCTCTTGGGACGCCAGGCGGCATAGCGCGCCACGTTGAGGGCCGAGAGCTTGTCCGACAGGCGCATCAGCTCGGAGATCTGCTGCGGCGACTTCTCGCGCAACAGCTTGATCAGTTCGACCGAGGGGCCCTTCGGGCTCTCGAAATGGGGTTGGGTGGCGGGGACTTCGGCGGGGACCGGGGTGTCGTAGTCGAGCGACTTGGCGGGAGAGAGCAGGAACAGCATCGCGGAATTATCTGTTGGCACGACCGCCCCCCGCCGCGCCGGTAAAATCGTCGGCCTTCCCTGCCCCGCGCGGCCCGCGGCCCGTACGACCTGCGTACCGGCGCCATGGCCGCATTGCCCCAAGCCCCCATGAGCGAACCCACCACACCCACCGCCCAACCCGGCCTCGAGAGCCTTTCCAAATCGTTCGAACCCGCGGCCCTCGAGGCGCACTGGGGTCCCGAATGGGAAAAGCGCGGCTACGCGCACGCGGGCTGGCGCGGCACCGGGAAGCCCAAGGCCGACGCCGGCGCGTTCTCGATCCAGCTGCCGCCGCCCAACGTGACGGGCACGCTGCACATGGGCCATGCGTTCAACCAGACGATCATGGACAGCCTCACGCGCTACCACCGCATGAAGGGCGACAACACGCTGTGGCTGCCGGGCACCGACCACGCGGGCATCGCGACCCAGATCGTGGTCGAGCGCCAGCTGCAGGCGCAGAACATCAGCCGCCACGAGATGGGCCCGACGCCGCAGGAGGCGCGCAAGAACTTCATCGCCAAGGTCTGGGAGTGGAAGGAACGCAGCGGCAACACCATCACCCAGCAGATGCGCCGCATGGGCGACACGGTCGACTGGAGCCGCGAATACTTCACCATGGACGAGAAGCTCTCGCCCGTGGTGATGGACACCTTCGTCAAGCTCTATGAAGAGGGCCTGATCTACCGCGGCAAGCGCCTGGTGAACTGGGACCCGACGCTCAAGACCGCCGTGAGCGACCTCGAGGTCGAGAGCGAGGAAGAGGACGGCTGGCTCTGGCACATCGCCTACCCGCTGGCAGACGGCTCGGGCACGCTCACGGTGGCCACCACCCGGCCCGAAACCATGCTCGGCGACACGGCCGTGATGGTCCATCCGGAAGACGAGCGCTACAAGGCGCTGATCGGCAAGCAGGTGCGCCTGCCGCTGGTCGACCGGCTGATCCCGGTGATCGCCGACGACTACGTCGACAAGGCCTTCGGCACCGGCGTGGTGAAGGTCACGCCCGCGCACGACTACAACGACTATGCGGTGGGCCAGCGCCACCAGCTCGAGACCATCGGCATCCTCACGCTCGACGCGACCGTCAATGACAACGCGCCCGAGAAGTACCGCGGCCTCGACCGCTTCGTGGCGCGCAAGGCCGTGGTGGCCGACCTCGACGCGCTGGGCCTCTTGGTCGAGACCAAGAAGCACAAGTTGATGGTGCCGCGCTGCGCGCGCACCGGCGCCATCGTCGAGCCGATGCTGACCGACCAGTGGTACGTGGCCATGACCAAGCCCGGCGCCGACGGCCAGTCGATCGCGCAGAAGGCGATCGACGTGGTGCGCTCGGGCGAGGTGCGCTTCGTGCCCGAGAACTGGATCAACACCTACAACCACTGGATGGAGAACATCCAGGACTGGACCATCTCGCGCCAGCTCTGGTGGGGCCACCAGATCCCGGCCTGGTACGACGACGAAGGCAAGGTCTACGTCGCGCGCAGCGAGGAGGAAGCCCAGGCCCAGGCGCCCGGCAAGACGCTGCGCCGCGAGGAGGACGTGCTCGACACCTGGTTCTCCGCGGCCCTGTTCCCGTTCTCGACGCTGGGCTGGCCGAACCAGGGCACCGAGCCCACGAGCGACTACAACCTCTACCTGCCCTCGAGCGTGCTGGTCACGGGCTACGACATCATCTTCTTCTGGGTCGCCCGGATGATCATGATGACCAAGCACTTCACGGGCCGCGTGCCGTTCAAGGACGTCTACATCCACGGCCTGGTGCGCGACGCGCAGGGCAAGAAGATGAGCAAGTCCGAGGGCAACGTGCTCGATCCGGTCGACCTGATCGACGGCATCGAGCTGCCCGAGCTGCTCGACAAGCGCACCCAGGGCCTGCGCAAGCCCGAGACCGCGCCCGCGGTGCGCAAGAACACGCAGAAGGAATTCCCCGAGGGCATCCCGGCCTTCGGTGCCGACGCGCTGCGCTTCACCTTCGCCTCGCTGGCCTCGCTGGGCCGCAGCATCAACTTCGACAGCAAGCGCTGCGAGGGCTACCGCAACTTCTGCAACAAGCTGTGGAACGCCACCCGTTTCGTGCTGATGAACTGCGAAGGCCAGGACTGCGGCCTCAAGGAGCACACGAAGGAGGAGTGCAAGGTCGGCGGTCCCGCGCACGGCTACCTGAAGTTCAGCCGCGCCGACTACTGGATCGTCTCGCAGCTGCAGCGCGTCGAGGCCGAGGTCGCCAAGGGCTTCGAGGAGTACCGGCTCGACAACGTCGCCAATGCGATCTACCAGTTCGCCTGGGACGAGTTCTGCGACTGGTACCTCGAGATCGCCAAGGTGCAGATCCAGACCGGCGACGACGCCCAGAAGCGCGCCACGCGCCGCACGCTGATCCGCACGCTCGAAACGCTGCTGCGCCTCGCGCATCCGGTGATCCCGTTCATCACCGAGGAGCTGTGGCAGAAGGTCGCGCCGGTGGCGGGCCGCACGGGCGAATCGGTGATGGTGGCCGCCTATCCGCTCAGCCAGCCCGAGCGCATCGACGAGGCCGCCGAGGCCTACGTGGCGCGGCTCAAGGCGCTGGTGGACGGCTGCCGCACCCTGCGCGGCGAGATGAACGTCTCGCCCGCGCTGCGGCTGCCGCTCTATGCCGTGGCCGACGACGCCGAGGGCGCGGCCTTCCTGCGCGAGACCGCGCCGGTGCTGCAGGCGCTCGCCAAGCTCAAGGAAGTGCGCGTGTTCGACGACGAGGCCGCCTGGGCCGCGGCCGCCGAAGCCGCGCCGGTGGCCGTGGTCGGCAATGCCCGCCTGTGCCTGCACATGGAGATCGACAAGGTGGCCGAGCGCGCGCGCATCGGCAAGGAAATCGCCCGCATCGAGGGCGAGATCGCCAAGGTCAACGCCAAGCTCGGCAACGAGGCCTTCGTGGCCAAGGCGCCGCCGGCCGTGATCGAGCAGGAGCGCAAGCGCCTGGCCGACTTCACGGCCACGCTGGAGCGCCTGCGCGACCAGCTTGTGCGCCTCGGCTGACATACGGGCTTGTCCGCAGGCCGGTAGGATGGGTGGCCGATGCAGAATCGGCCAGGCGGCGGACCGGTTCCGCCGCCGCAGTTCCGGACGGCCCCCGCGGCCCTCACTCCTTCCTTCATCCTGAACGAACCGACACCGAATTGCCCATGTCCACCTCCCCGACGCGCATCCGCAAGGCCGTATTTCCCGTTGCAGGCTTCGGCACCCGTTTCCTGCCGGCCACCAAGGCCCAGCCCAAGGAAATGCTGCCGGTGGTCGACAAGCCCCTGATCCAGTACGCCGTCGAGGAAGCCTATGCCGCGGGCATCCGCGACATGATCTTCGTGACCGGCCGCAACAAGCGCGCGATCGAGGACCACTACGACACCGCCTACGAGCTCGAGAGCCAGCTCGAGGCCAGCGGCAAGGATGCGCTGCTGAACATCGCGCGCTCGGTGATGCCCGACGACATGACCTGCTCCTACGTGCGCCAGCCGCGCATGCTGGGCCTGGGCCATGCGGTGCTGTGCGCCGAGCACCTGGTGGGCAACGAGCCCTTCGCCGTGCTGCTGGCCGACGACCTGATGGTCGGCCCCACGGACGGCGAACCGGTGCTGGCCCAGATGACCGCGGCCTTCGCGCGCCTCGGCGGCTCGCTGCTGGCGGTGCAGGAAGTGCCGCTCGAGCACGTGAAGCGCTACGGCATCGTGGCCGGCGACGCCATCGAGGACGGCCTGGTGAAGGTCAACCGCATGGTCGAGAAGCCGAAGCCCGAGGACGCCCCCTCGCGCCTGGGCGTGGCCGGCCGCTACATCCTCACGCCCGGCGTGTTCGCCGAGATCCGCGAGCAGCCCAAGGGCGCGGGCGGCGAGATCCAGCTCACCGACGGCATCGCCGCGCTGATGAAGAAGGAATCGGTCTACGCCTATTCGTACAAGGGCGTGCGCTACGACTGCGGCAGCAAGGAAGGCTTCCTGCAGGCCAGCGTCGAACTCGCGCTCGCGCATCCCGAGGTGGGCGCCCAGTTCCGCGACTACCTCAAGAGCCTGAAGCTCTGAACCCCGGTTGAAACGGCGGTGCATGCCCGAGGCGGCATGCGTCGCCGCCGAAGCGCCCGGCGCAAGGCCGGGGCCGCGCCCCACCCGGGCGCATCGTCTTCCCTCTCCTCTCGCGTTTACTTGGTTTCGGCGATTGCCCGAGCCCCTGGGGCTTCCTACGCTTGCCCTGGTTTCCGGGCGAATGTCTTGGCCGATTCCCCGGATCGGGGAAACGGCGCTCGCCGTTCTCCGCCCACCGGCCGATTGCGCAGCTAGGAGAGGAACGCCTCATGTACATCGACATCGACGCAAACCCCACGGGGTCGCAAGTCAGTCCGCTCGCTTCATTCCAGGTCGTGGACGTCAAGGTCTACGCAGTGGGCGGCACGCTGAAGGACATCTTCGCCAAAGGCACCTATTCCGCCGTCAACCATGCGCTCAGCGCCACGCTGCCGATGGGTTCGGTGGCCATCGTGGCGGGCCAGAGCTACGACGTGAAATGCCATGGCTTGCAGACCGGAAAAACGCTGGCGGGAACGCTGACCTTCGCCGGCCAGGCGGGCGGCGACTATCAGTTCACCGGCGTGCTGCAGCCCGCCATGGCCGACGCTGCGGCGCAGGACACCGGCACCTCGGACCTGGTGCCCACGCTGTCCGACGTGCCATGGCGTAACTTCGCGCTGGGCGGCGGCATCGATGCCGTCACCGGCGAATCGAGTGCCGGTTCGGCGCTCGAGGCCTTCCGCACCGCGCCTTCGCGGTCGAGCGAGACCCTCGAGTCGCTCGACGTGCTGGTCGACTTCGAGTCGGTGCGCGAGAAGATCGAGGTGTCGACCCAGGGCAGCTACAACATCGGCTCGGTCACGCTCGACCAGTCCAACGATTACCTCGGCGAGATCCAGCAGAGCGCGGTCGAGATGACCTACATCGCCGAGTACCGGGCGCGCGACGCGGAGTACGCCGAGCCGCCCGAGGCCGGCTACCGGCTGACCGAGGCCGCCAGGAAGCTGGCCGCGGACCCGGCGGCCTTCCGCCGCAGCTTCGGCGACTACTTCGTCGCGACGCGCAAGGAGGCCTCGGTTTTCCGCGCGGTCTATGCGCTGAAGGCGAAGTCGTCGAGCGAGCTGCAGAGCTTCAAGAGCAGCGTGGGCGTTTCGGTCGAGGGCCTGTTCTCGCAGAAGGGCAGCGCGGGCTTCGAGAGCGAGGCTGCCAGGCTGGGGATCGAGATCTCGCTCGAGGTCCGGATGATCGGCATCGCCGACATCGCCGGACAGCCTCCCGTCGCCACGCCATCGGACATTCCCGCCGCGCTGGCCTGGTTCAAGAAGCACCGCGTCGGCACGCCCTGGTTGGCCCGCCTCGAGCACTACAGCCGGCTGATCCCCGGCTACCCGACCACCGTCGACGTGCCGCCTCGCGTCTTCGTCGAGCTGCGGCAACTGTATGCGCTGCTGTGGCAGGTGCGCGTGATGTACCACTCGCTGCCCGCCTTCTATGCGGGCACGACGGGACCGGACTTCATCGCGTTCGACAGCGGCGTCACCGCCCACCAGTCCAGCCTCGCGAACGACAAGGCCCGGCGCGACCGGCTCGCGTCCCAGGGCCGCAAGCTGCTCGACACGTTGACCCGGATCCGCGCCCGCCAGCGGCTGCTGGAAGACGTGCTCGCGGCCCGCGCCAACGAACCCGGCCAAGGCCACAAGCAGGAGGCCACGCACGGTGCCGTGTTCTGGTCCCATGGCGTCACCTTCTCGCCCGACCCCGAGAACATCCAGATCGCCAAGACGACGCTGAGCGTGCACGAGGGCTATCGCATCGGCTGGCGCAAGCAGACGCTGCACTTCGCGGACCCGGCGCGGATCGTGGTCGGCTGGGAGGTGCGCTCGAACTGGACCGACGGCAGCAACGGTTTCTGGGAGCAAGGCGCGCCGAGCAACCTGGGCAACGACAACGCGGCGGTCTTCGTGCAGAGCGACTACGACCGCGGCTACGACTGGACGGTGTCGTACTACCACGTCGCCGCGGCCGACTACCAGCACTTCGACGCGCAGTAGCCGGGCGGCGCGCGGTCTCAGCGCCGCTTCAGCACGTGGATGAAGTCGGTGCCGACGGTCTGCTGCTCCATCAGCGCATTGCCGGTCTGGCGCGCGAAGGCCTGGAAGTCGCGCACCGAGCCCGGGTCGGTCGAGACCACGCGCAGCAGCTGGCCGCTGGCCATGTCGTTGAGCGACTTCTTGGCCTTGAGGATGGGCAGCGGGCAGTTGAGCCCGCGGGTGTCGATTTCGCGGTCGACGTCCATGCTCAGGCTCCCTTGCCGACGGGCGGCTCGGGCGGCAGGTTCAGGCCGCGGCGGCGTTCCTCGTTTTCGGCCGCGGTGAAGAACACCGGCTCGTGGCCGCGCGTGCGCAGCCAGTCGGCCAGCGCATAGCCGGTGCCGGCGGGCCAGCACTTGAGGTCGGGCAGGTCGTAGAGGCGGTAGTCGACCAGCTCGGGCGAGAGCTTGACCTCGCCGTCGGCCACCACGTGGTAGGCGATGATGACCTGGTTCATGCGCTGGAAGTCGTAGGCGCCGACGATCTTGGTGACGCTCACGTCGAGGTTGGTCTCTTCCTTGACCTCGCGCGCGATGCCTTCCTCGGGCGTCTCGGCGGCCTCCATGAAGCCGGTGATCAGCGCGAACATCTTGCCGGGCCAGGCCGCGTTGCGCGCCAGCAGCACCTGGCCGCGGTACTCGACGATGGCGGCCAGCACCGGCGTCGGGTTGTTCCAGTGCGTGTGGCCGCAGTTGGGGCAGCGCAGGCGCTCCTTGGGGCCGCCGTCTTCCATCAGCGCGATCCATTCGAGCGGCGTGGCGCAGACCTGGCAGAACTTGGGATGGGGCATGGGGTGGCTCTTGTTCTTTCTTGTCTCGTTCCGGGGAACCGCCGGCGCGCCGCGTGGCGCACCGCGGTGCTGGCATCAGGCGGGGAAGACGCCGGTCGACAGGTAGCGGTCGCCGCGGTCGCAGACCACGAACACGATGGTGGCGTTCTCGACCGTGTTGGCGACCTGCAGCGCCGCCCACAGCGCGCCGGCGGCCGAGATGCCGCCGAAGATGCCCTCTTCGCGCGCGAGGCGCCGGCACATCTCCTCGGCATCGTCCTGGCTCACGTTGATCTCCTGGTCGACGCGGCTCGGGTCGAAGATCTTCGGCAGGTATTCGGCCGGCCACTTGCGGATGCCCGGGATGCGCGAGCCTTCGGCAGGCTGCGCGCCGACGATGCGGATCGCGGGGTTCTTCTCCTTGAGGAAGCGCGACACGCCGGTGATGGTGCCGGTGGTGCCCATGGCGCTCACGAAGTGCGTGACCTTGCCCTGCGTGTCGGCCCAGATCTCGGGGCCCGTGGTCTCGTAGTGGATGCGCGGGTTGTCGGGGTTGGCGAACTGGTCGAGCACGCGGCCCTTGCCCTGCGCCACCATCTGCTCGGCGAGGTCGCGCGCGTACTCCATGCCACCGCTCTTGGGCGTGAGCACGAGCTCGGCGCCGAAGGCCTTCATGGTCTGGGCGCGTTCGATCGAGAGGTCCTCCGGCATGATCAGGACCATGTGGTAGCCCTTGATGGCCGCGGCCATCGCGAGCGCGATGCCGGTGTTGCCCGAGGTGGCCTCGATCAGCGTGTCGCCGGGCTTGATCTCGCCGCGCTCCTCGGCGCGCTTGATCATCGAGAGCGCCGGGCGGTCCTTGACCGAGCCGGCGGGGTTGTTGCCCTCGAGCTTGCCGAGGATCACGTTGTTGCGCCGGGCGTTCTCTTCGGCGTTGATGCGCTGCAGCGCGACCAGCGGCGTGCGGCCGATGGCGTCTTCGATGGTGGGGTACTTGTGGGTCATGACTGCGTCCGGTCTGCCGCGCGGGAGGCGCTGGATTCCGCCCCGGAGGGTAGCGGATATGCGAAAGAAGGAGCTTTGGGACGGTTCATCATTCCACTGTGCCATAATTTTGGGCTTCCTTCCTGCCGTGCCCGGGTGGTGAAATTGGTAGACGCAGGGGACTCAAAATCCCCCGCCGCAAGGCGTGCCGGTTCGATTCCGGCCCCGGGCACCACACACGGCTCCTTCTTTTCCGGCGTCCTTCGCGGACTCCGCCTCCCCTTCAGCCTCCCTCGCGCAGCCCGGTATGCACCGTCGGATGTGCGAGCCGCACGCGCAACTCACGCTTGAGCCGCGTGTTGTCGAGCCGGCGCGATTCACCCATGAAGCTGAGCAGTTGCAACGGCAGCTGGCGCTCGGCCTCCTCGCGCGCCACCCGCGGCGGGCGCGGCATGCCGTAGAGGTCGGCCGCGAGGTCGATGTAGTCGCCCATGCGCAGCTCGGTGTCGTCCGAGGCATGCACGATGCGCTGCGGCCGGCCGCGGAACAGCGCCGCGATGCAGGCGCGCGCGAGGTCGTCGGCATGGATGTGGCTGGTGTAGACGTCGTCCTCGCGCCGCAGCACCGGCGTGCCGCGCTGCAGCCGCTGGCGCGGCGTGCCGCCTTCGCGGTCGGGCGCGTAGATGCCCGGGATGCGCAGGATGCTGGCGCGCACGCCGGTGCTGCGGCCGAACCAGCGCACGGCGCGCTCGGCATCGACGCGCCGGTGGCTGCGCGGCGTGTCGGGGCGCACGGTGCGGGTCTCGTTCACGCGCGCGCCGCCGCAATCGCCATAGACGCCGCTGGTCGAGCCGTAGACCAGCGCATCGGGCAGCCCGCGCAGCCGCAGCGCGCGCACCAGCGCGGCGGTGCGCTGGTCGCGCCACCAGGCCGAGCCGCTGTCGCGCGGCGGCGGTGCCAGGTGCAGCACGCGCGTGCCCAGCGCCGACAGGCGGCGCAGGGTCTTGGGATCGTCGAGATTGCCGATCAGCGGCCGGATGCCCGCGGCGCGCAGATCGGGCACGCGCTCGGCCGAGGAGGTGAGCGCCACCAGCGACACGCGCCCGCGCAGATCGCGCGCCACGCGCTGGCCGACATCGCCGCAGCCGACGATCAGGAGACGCGTCCGCCGGAAGCGCGCCGGCAGCGCGCCGGAGGGGCTATGGATTGAAGGCAAAATTCGGGTTCCCTTTTCTTTTTCAGCCCCCATGTAACGGGCTGATCCAAGCCGAAGAATACCGATGACTGTTGCAGCGCCGCATGAGGCGGGCTTTTCCATCACCGTCGAACCCAGCGGCCGCCATTTCGCGGCCCAAGGCGACGAAACCATCCTCGCTGCCGGCATCCGCCAGGGCATCGGCCTGCCCTATGGCTGCAAGGACGGCGCCTGCGGCTCGTGCAAATGCCGCAAGCTCTCGGGCGAGGTCGAGCTCGGCCCGCACCAGAGCAAGGCCCTGAGCGCGGAGGAACAGCTCGCGGGCTTCGTGCTGACCTGCTGCGCCCGCGCGCGCAGCGACGTGGTGCTCGAATCGCGCCAAGTGACCGAGGCCGGCGCCCATCCGATCCGCAAGATGCCGGTGCGGGTGCTCGCGCTCGCGCGCAAGTCGCACGACGTGATGCAGGTGCGCCTGCAGCTGCCGGCCGGCGAGCCGCTGCAGTTCTATGCGGGGCAGTACGTGGAATTCATCCTGCGCGACGGCGCGCGCCGCAGCTACTCGATGGCCAATGCGCCGCACACGCTGGGCGAGCCGGGCACCGGCATCGAGCTGCACCTGCGCCACCTGCCGGGCGGCAAGTTCACCGACCACGTGTTCCTCACCATGAAGGAAAAGGAGATCCTGCGCATCGAGGGCCCCTACGGCAGCTTCTTCCTGCGCGAGGATTCCGACAAGCCGATGATCCTGCTGGCCTCGGGCACGGGCTTCGCGCCGATCAAGGCGCTGCTCGAGCACATGAAGTTCAAGGCCATCGACCGCCCCGCCACGCTCTACTGGGGCGGCCGCCGGCCCGAGGACCTCTACATGGACGACTGGGTGCGCGAGCAGCTCGCGCAGATGCCGAACCTGCGCTACGTACCCGTGATCTCCAACGCCACGCCCGAGGACAACTGGACCGGCCGCACCGGCTTCGTCCATGCCGCCGTGCTCGAGGACTTCGCCGACCTCTCGGGCCACCAGGTCTATGCCTGCGGCGCGCCGATCGTGGTCGATTCGGCCAAACGCGACTACGTGGCGCTCGCGGGCCTGCCCGAGGAAGAGTTCTTCGCCGACGCGTTCACCACCGAAGCCGACAAGGCACTGCCCTGAAGCCGGTGGCCCGGCGCGCCGGCTAGGGATAGCCACGCTGCAAGCCCCGCGCGGCGCGCCGACAATCCGGGGCATGACAACCCGCAAGACCTTCCTCGCCACCCTCGCCCTCTCCACGCTCGCCATGGCCACCGGCGCCCCCGCCCTGGCCCAGCAGCAGCGCCCGATCCGCCTCGTCGTGCCCTACGCGGCCGGCGGCCCCATCGACGTGACGGCGCGCGCGCTGGCCGAACGCGTGCGCGACACGCTCGGCGGCCCGGTGATCATCGACAACAAGCCCGGCGCGGGCGGCAACATCGGCGCCGACATCGTCGCCAAGGCCGCGCCCGACGGCCTGACCATCGGCATCGCGGCCACCGCCACCAACGCGGTGAACCCCTGGCTCTACAGCAAGATGCCCTTCAACGCGGCGACCGACTTCGCGCCGATCACGCAGATGGTCCGCGTGCCCAACGTGCTGGTGATGAACGCCGAGACCGCGCAGCGCCTGAAGATCGCCACGCTCAAGGACCTGATCGCCTACGCCAAGGCCAACCCCGGCAAGCTCAACTACGGCAGCGGCGGCAACGGCAGCGCCGGCCATCTGGCGGGCGAGATGTTCAAGAAGGCGGCCGGCATCTTCGCGGTGCACATTCCCTACAACGGCGGCAACCCGGCGCAGCTCGCGCTGGTGTCGGGCCAAGTCGACTTCAACTTCGACAACCTCGCCACCGCCGCGCCCAACATCCGCTCGGGCAAGCTCAAGGCGATCGCCGTGACCACCCTGCAGCGCAGCAGCGCCCTGCCCGAGGTGCCGCCGGTGTCGGACACGCTCAAGGACTTCTCGATCGACACCTGGTGGGGCCTGGTCGCGCCGGCCCATACGCCGCCGGATGTGATCGCCAAGCTCAACCATGCCTTCGTCGACGCGCTGAACGCGCCGGAGACCAAGTCGCGCTTCGCGCTGCTGCTGGCGGAGCCGGTGGCCAGCACGCCCGCGCAGTTCGGCGCCTTCATGAAGAGCGAGCTCGGCAAGTACGAGCAGGTGGTGAAGGCCACGGGCGCGAAGGTCGACTGAGCTCGCACCCACAAGACAAAGGGCGGCCGGTACCTCGCACCGCCGCCCTTTTCGTTGCGCGGCCTCGAAAGGCCCGCCGTGCCGCTTACTCGCCCAGATACGCCGCGCGCACCTTCGGATCGCTGAGCAGCCCCTTGGCATCGCCCGACATGGTGATCAGTCCCGACTCCATCACGTAGCCGCGGTCGGCCAGTTGCAGCGCGCGGTTGGCGTTCTGCTCGACCAGCAGGATGGTCACGCCCTGCGCGGCCACGGCCTGCACCACCTCGAAGATCTTGTCGCACATGATCGGCGACAGGCCCATGGTGGGTTCGTCGAGCAGCAGCACCTTGGGGCGCGCCATCAGCGCGCGGCCCATGGCCAGCATCTGCTGCTCGCCGCCCGACATGGTGCCGGCCAGCTGGTCCTTGCGCTCGCGCAGCCGCGGGAAGGTCACGAACACGCGCTCCATGTCGCTCGCGATGCCGGCCTTGTCCTTGCGGATGTAGGCGCCGATCTGCAGGTTCTCGGTGATCGTCATGCGCGTGAACACGCCGCGGCCCTCGGGCACCATCACCAGCCCCTCGCCCACCAGGTCCCAGGCGCCGCGGCCCTTGATGCTGCGGCCCAGGAACTCGATGTCGCCCGCGCCCGCGGGCAGCGTGCCGGTGATCGCCTTCATGGTGGTGGTCTTGCCGGCGCCGTTGGAGCCGATCAGCGAGACCAGCTCGCCCTCGCGCACCTCGAAGTCCACGCCCTTGACGGCCTGGATGCCGCCGTAGCCCACCTTCAGGCCGCTGACCTTGAGCAACACGTTGCCGACGGCCTTGCGTTGCGAAGCGCCCGCCGCGACTTCCTCTTGGGTTTGCACTGCTGCGCTCATCTCAATGTCCTCCGGTGCCGAGGTAAGCCTCGATCACCTTTTCGTTCTTCTGTACGTCCGCCGGCGTGCCTTCGGCGATCTGCTTGCCGTAGTCGAGCACCGTGACGCGATCGCACAGGCCCATGATCAGCTTCACGTCGTGCTCGATGATCAGGATCGTGCGGTCGTCGCGGCGGATGCGGTCGATCAGCTCGCGCAGCTGGACCTTCTCGGTCATGTTCATGCCGGCCGCGGGCTCGTCGAGGGCGATGAGCTGCGGGTCGGTGGCCAGGGCACGCGCGATCTCGAGGCGGCGCTGGTCGCCGTAGCTCAGGGTGCGCGCCTTGTAGTCGGCGAACTTGCCGATGCCCACGTAGTCGAGCAGTTCCTGCGCGCGCTGGGCGATGGCCTTCTCCTCGGCCTTGAAGGAACCGGTGCGCAGCATCGCGCCGACCACGCCGGAGCGGGTGCGGATGTGGCGACCGACCATCACGTTCTCGAGCGCCGTCATCTCGGCGAACAGGCGGATGTTCTGGAAGGTGCGCGCGATGCCGGCCTTGGCCACCTCGTGCACGGCCGTGGGCTGGTAGGGCTTGCCGGCGAGCTCGAAGCTGCCGCTGTCGGGCGTGTAAAGCCCGGTGATGACGTTGAAGAAGGTGGTCTTGCCGGCGCCGTTGGGGCCGATCAGGCCATAGACCTGGCCGCGCTGGATGGTGATGCCGACGTCGGACAGGGCCTGCAGGCCGCCGAAGCGCTTGGAGATGCCGCGAACGTCGAGGATGGTGTCTGCCTTGCTCATGGGATGCGTCTCCTCGCTCACGGATTGATCGACATGGGACGCGAGGCCGCACCGGGCAGCTCGTCGGCCGGGGTGTCGACGCCCGGTGCGTGGGTCTGCAGCGAGCCCGGCGCCACGGCGGCGTGGGCCGGATCGACCGGCACGCCACCCTTGCGCTGAAGCGTCTTGCCATGCTCGGGCGAGGGCCACAGGCCGCGCGGGCGCACCAGCATGATGACGATCATGGCCAGCGCGATGAACAGCTGGCGCAGGATGGAGGCGTCGAGGCGGCCGTCGGTCAGCGCCTGCAGCGGGCCGGCGACGTAGCGCAGCACCTCGGGCAGGGCCGCCAGCAGCACGGCACCCAGGATCACGCCGGGCAGGTGGCCGATGCCGCCGAGCACGACCATGGCGACGATCATCACCGACTCCATGAGGCTGAACGACTCGGGCGAGACGAAGCCCTGGAAGGCCGCGAACATGGAACCCGACACGCCGCCGAAGCTCGCGCCCATGCCGAAGGCCAGCAGCTTCATGTTGCGGGTGTTGATGCCCATCGCCTTGGCGGCGATCTCGTCCTCGCGGATGGCCATCCAGGCGCGGCCGATGCGCGAGACCTGCAGGCGGTGCGAGATCACGATGGTGACCACCACCAGCGCGAGGAACAGGTAGTAGTACAGCGTGACCGAGGAGATGGTGAAGCCGTCGAACTTCCAGGCCTTGCCGAGGTCGAGGCCCCAGAACTTGATCGAGTCGATCGAGGTGATGCCCTTGGGACCGTTCGTGATGTTGATCGGCTGGTCGAGGTTGTTCAGGAACACGCGGATGATTTCGCCGAAGCCCAGCGTGACGATCGCGAGGTAGTCGCCGCGCAGCTTCAGCGTGGGCGCCCCCAGCAGCACGCCGAGCAGCGCCGCGAACACGAAGGCCAGCGGTATCACGATCAGCAGCGAGGTGTGCAGGCCGTTCGGGAAGGTGGCCTTGAACCACTCGAAGGTCTCGGACAGGTGGCCCGAGCCCATGAGGGCGTAGAGGTAGGCACCGACCGCGAAGAAGGCGACGTAGCCCAGGTCGAGCAGGCCGGCGTAGCCGACCACGATGTTCAGGCCCAGTGCGAGCAGCACGTAGAGCAGTGCGATGTCGGCGATGCGCACCCAGGCATTGCCCTGGCTTTGCAGCAGCAGCGGCAGCGCGAGCACGGCGATGACGCCGACCAGGTAGAGCGCGAGGTTCTTGCTGTTCTTCATGATGGCAAGTTCCTTCAGGCGCGATCGGCCACGCGTTCGCCGAGCAGGCCGGCGGGGCGCAGCGTGAGCATCACGATCAGCACGATGAACGCGAAGATGTCGCTGTAGTTGCTGCCGAGCACGCCACCCGTGAGGGTGCCGATGTAGCCCGAGCCGATGGCCTCGATGAGCCCCAGCAGGATACCGCCGACGACCGCGCCCGCGAGGTTGCCGATGCCGCCGAACACGGCCGCGGTGAAGGCCTTGAGGCCGGGCAGGAAGCCCATCGCGTGTTGCGCGATGCCGTAGTTGGAGGCGTACATCACGCCCGCGATGGCCGCGAGCACGGCACCGATGATGAAGGTGGCCGAGATGACCATGTCGGGGCGGATGCCCATCAGCGCAGCCACGCGCGGGTTCTCGGCGGTGGCGCGCATCGCGCGGCCGAGCTTCGTGTAATTGACCAGCCACATGAGGATGGCCAGCGAGACCGCGGTGACGCCGAGGATCATCACCTGCGTCGGCGAGATCACGGCGCCGGCGATGTGGATGGGGTCCGAAGGCAGCAGGGTCGGGTAGGCCTTGTTGGTGGGCTTCCAGATGATCATCGCCAGCGTCTGCAGCAGGATCGACATGCCGATGGCGGTGATCAGCGGTGCGAGCTTGGGCGAGTTGCGCAGCGGCCGGTAGGCCACTTTCTCGATCACGAAGTTCAGCGTGGCGGCGACGACGCACGCGATGATCAGCGCGATGATCAATATCAGCCAGCCCGGCGTACCGGGCATCGACGACTGCATGAGCCCGATGATGGACCAGCTCGTGAGCGCCCCCACCATGAGCACTTCACCGTGCGCGAAATTGATCAGATTGATGATGCCGTACACCATGGTGTAGCCCAAGGCTATCAAGGCGTACATGCTGCCGAGAACCAGACCGTTGATGATCTGCTGCAGCAAAATGTCCATAAAGAAGATTCCTCTGTGTTGCACCGTTGCGGGGTGCCATTCACCCACCGTGGCACCGGTTTGGCGCCTTGGCTTCACAAGCAAAAAACCAGCCAGCATGTGGTGGCCGGCGATTTAGTGGGCGGGATTGTAGTCACGGGCCAGCGCCGATTTGGTGCGCATCGACGGGGGTTTACCCGCTGACGTCATGCGCTTTGCGCTTGTATCCATGCACGTCTTGCGTGCATGCCGCAAGGGCGTATCAGTCGCCCTGTTCAGCGTTCCGGCGACGCAGTTCGCGCAGCTTCTCGCCGATGCGGATTTCGAGTCCGCGATCGACCGGTTCGTAGAAGACCTGGCCCTGCAGGCCGTCGGGCAGGTACTGCTCGCCGGCCGCGAAACCGCCCTCCTCGTCGTGCGCGTAGCGATAGCCCTTGCCGTAGTCGAGCTCCTTCATGAGCTTGGTCGGGGCATTGCGCAGATGCATGGGCACGGGCCGCGTGCTGTCTTTCTTGACCAGCGCGCGCACCGCGTTGTAGGCCGTGTAGACCGCGTTCGACTTCGGCGCCATCGCGAGATAGACCACGCACTGCGCCAGCGCGAGTTCGCCCTCGGGCGTGCCCAGGCGCTCGTAGACCTCGGCCGCGTCGAGCGCGAGCCGCAGCGCGCGCGGGTCGGCCAGGCCGATGTCCTCGCTCGCCATGCGCACCAGCCGGCGCGCCATGTAGCGCGGGTCTGCGCCGCCGTCGAGCATGCGCACGAACCAGTAGAGCGCGGCGTCGGGATCGCTGCCGCGTACCGATTTATGCAGCGCGCTGATGGTGTCGTAGAACTGCTCGCCGCTCTTGTCGTAGCGCCGCATGCGCTCGCCGAGCACGCGCAGCAGCCATTCGTCGCCGATGGCCTCGAGCTTCTCGGCGCGCGCCGCGACGGCCAGCGTCTCGAGCGTGTTGAGCAGCCGGCGCGCATCGCCGTCGGCATAGGCGATCAGCCGGTCGAGCGCGGCGTCCTCGATGGCGGGCAATGCGTCGATGGCCTGCGCCTTCGCGACGATCTGCTTGAGGTCGGCCTCGCCGAGCGACTGCAGCACATACACGGCGGCCCGCGAGAGCAGCGCCGAGTTGACCTCGAACGACGGGTTCTCGGTGGTGGCGCCGATGAAGGTGAAGAGGCCCGACTCGACGTGCGGCAGGAAGGCGTCCTGCTGGCTCTTGTTGAAGCGATGCACTTCGTCGACGAAGACGATGGTGCGCCGCTGCTCGAGCCCGTCGCGCGCCGCGGTCGCGCGCTCGACCGCCTCGCGGATGTCCTTCACGCCGCCGAGCACCGCGCTGATGCTCAGGAACTGCGCATCGAAGGCATCGGCCATCAGGCGCGCGATGGTGGTCTTGCCGGTGCCCGGCGGGCCCCAGAGGATGCACGAGTGCGGCTGGCCCGACTCGAAGGCGATGCGCAGCGCCATGCCGGGCCCGAGCAGGTGCTGCTGGCCGATGACTTCGCCGAGCGTGCGCGGACGCAGGCGCTCGGCCAGGGGTTGATGCGAGCTGACGGCCAAGGACGAAACGTTCGGGTGAGAGGTGGGATTACTGCTTGACGACGTCCGCGCCGGTGGGCACCTTGAAGTCGAAGGTGGCGGCGGGCAGCGCTGGGTTGACCTCGACCTTGCTGAACTTGAGCACCGAGCGCTGGCCGAAGCTGTCGAGGATCTCGAGCGCCGCGAGCGCATCGCCCTGGAAGCCGACCTGCACGTTCTGCAGCTGGCCGTCCTTGTTCTTCGGCGTGGCCTTGACCCATTGCAGGCCGTCGCGCTCCGGTCCCGCTTCGAGCGCGAAGTCGGCCTGCAGCGCGCGCAGGTCGGGCGCGGCGGCGATCAGGGCCGCGGGCGTCGAGCCCAGGGCCTGCGCCTGCGCGCGCTGCGTGACCTGGTTCAGGTCGGCGTCGTAGAGCCACAGCGTCTTGCCGTCGGCCACGATGCTCTGCGCGAAGGGCTTCTTGTAGTCGAACTTGAAACGGCCGGGCCGCTGGAATTCGAAGGTGCCGCTCGAGGTCTTCACGCGGCCGGCCTGGCCGTCGCGCGGCGGCGCGGTCACGGTCTGGGTGAAGTCGGCGCGGCCGGATTTGGCGGTCTTGACGAAAGCCTCGAGGCTTTCCATGCCGCCGGCCCATGCATGGGCGCCGCACGCGAGGAGAAGGCCGGCGAGCAGCCAGGGACGAGTCTTCATTTTTTCAAACCTTCGAAGCTGAACACCGCATCGACCTTACCCCGGCGGCCATGACCGCCCTTGTAGGGCTTGATGAAGATTTGCAATGGGCAGCGAGCTTGTGCAAGCCGTATATCAACACGTAACGGGATGGGCGCGGGACCGCGGTGGCGCGCCGCCTATTCGGCGCGCGCGGGCACGAGGATCTCGCGCTGGCCACTGCCGCTCATCGCGCTCACGAGGCCGGCCTTCTCCATGTCCTCGACCAGCCGCGCTGCGCGGTTGTAGCCGATCTTCAGGTGACGCTGCACCAGCGAGATGCTGGCCTTGCGGTTCTTGAGCACGACCTCGACCGCCTGGTCGTACATCGGGTCCTTCTCGGCATCGCCACCGCCGAGCAGGTCGCCGTCACCGTCGCCATCGACCGTGCCGCCTTCGAGCACGCCCTCGATGTAGTCGGGCTCGCCCTGGCTCTTGAGATAGGCCACCACACGATGCACTTCCTCGTCGCTCACGAAGGCGCCATGCACGCGGACCGGCAAGCCGGTGCCGCTGGGCATGTAGAGCATGTCGCCCATGCCGAGCAGCGCCTCGGCGCCCATCTGGTCGAGGATGGTGCGGCTGTCGATCTTGCTCGAGACCTGGAACGCGATGCGGGTCGGGATGTTGGCCTTGATCAGGCCGGTGATCACGTCGACGCTGGGCCGCTGCGTGGCCAGGATCAGGTGGATGCCGGCGGCGCGCGCCTTCTGCGCGAGGCGGGCGATCAGCTCTTCGATCTTCTTGCCGACCACCATCATCAGGTCGGCGAGTTCGTCGATCACCACCACGATGTGCGGCTCGCGGCGCAGCGGCTCGGGATCGTCGGGCGTGAGGCTGAAGGGGTTGTAGATGAACTCCTCGCGCGCCTTGGCCTCGTCGATCTTGGTGTTGTAGCCCGCGAGGTTGCGCACGCCGAGTTTGCTCATGAGCTTGTAGCGGCGCTCCATCTCGGCCACGCACCAGTTGAGGCCGTGCGCGGCCTGGCGCATGTCGGTGACCACGGGCGCGAGCAAATGCGGAATGCCTTCGTAGACCGACATTTCCAGCATCTTCGGATCGATCATCAGCAGGCGTACATCGCGCGCCTCGGCCTTGTAGAGCAGGCTCAGGATCATCGCGTTGATACCCACCGACTTGCCCGAGCCGGTGGTACCGGCCACCAGCACGTGCGGCATCTTCGCGAGGTCGGCGACCACGGGGTTGCCGATGATGTCCTTGCCCAGGCCCATCGTGAGCATCGACTTGCCCTCGTTGTAGATCTGCGAGCCGAGGATCTCGCTGAGCTTGATCGACTGGCGCTTGGCGTTCGGCAGTTCGAGCGCCATGTAGTTCTTGCCGGGGATGGTCTCGACCACGCGGATCGACACCAGCGAGAGCGAACGCGCGAGATCCTTCGCGAGGTTGACGATCTGCGAGCCCTTGACGCCGGTGGCGGGCTCGATCTCGTAGCGCGTGATGACCGGGCCGGGCGAGGCGAGCACGACGCGCACCTCGACGCCGAAGTCCTTGAGCTTCTTCTCGATCATGCGCGAGGTCATCTCGAGCGTGTCGGAGGAGACGGTCTCCTGGCGCGCCTGCGCGGCATCGAGCAGGTCGACCTGCGGCAGCTTGTTGTCGGGCAGTTCCTTGAACAGCGGCTTCTGGCGCTCCTTGGCGACGCGGTCGCTCTTGGGCACCTCGGTCATCGCGGGCTCGATCTGCACCGGCGGCGACGCGGGGCGGCGCTTGGCGCGCGGCTCGATGCGCAGGTCGTCCATGTCGGGCGCGGTGGCGGGCGGTTCGCCGTCGATCGAAGGTTCGATGGCGCCGCGCGGCGTGTAGGCCGGTTCGTCGTCGACCTCGGCGCGGCGCTCGCGCACGGCCTTCTTGCCCAGCGCGATGTCGGCGGCGACCTCGCGCTTCTCGCGCCGCGATTCGAACAGCGAATACACGCGCGCGCCGATGCGCTCGGCGATCTGGCTCCAGGAGAAACGGAACACCAGCGCCGAACCGATCACGCCGCCGGCGATGGCCACCAGCGCGGAACCGGTGAAGCCCATCCAGCGCACGCTCGCGGGACCGACCAGCAGGCCGATGGCGCCGCCGCCCGAGCCGGGCAGGTGCGATTCGAGCCGGTACAGGCGCGACCACTCGAGCATGGTGCTCGCGCACAGCAGCAGCACGAGCCCGAACCAGAAGGCCAGGCGGCTGCGGTTGAAGCGGCCGCGCGGTGCCGGATCGCCCTGCGGGCCGGTCTCGCCGCCACGCATCCAGCTCGCGAGCGAGGACAGCCAGGCGCGCAGCCCGGCCGCCAGGCACCACCAGACCGAATAGCCGGCCAGGAAGTAGCTGCCATCGGCCACCCAGGCGCCGATGCGGCCGCCCCAGTTCTTGATCTCGCCGCCGGTGCCCGAGGTCGACCAGGCGGCATCGGAGGGCGTGAAGCTCAGCATGGCGAGCAGCCAGAACAACAGCGCCGCGAAACCGGCGATCAGGGTGATCTCGTGGGCGAAGCGCATGGCCCGCACACGCACGGGCGCACCTTCGCCGGCCGTGGAAGAGTGAAGCGTATTGAGCGAATAGGTCATGAAATACTGGCGGCCAGACCGGCAGCATGCGGGTCTGGCGGCACGAACACTACAACGAAAAGGGCCGCGGCTATTCTGCCGCGTCCACGGGCCGCGGCAGTTTCGCTCACACCTTCTTTCACGCCCCGTGCCGGCTCAGGCCAGCGACAGCAGGCGCTCCTTGACGATCATCGAGCCGTCCTCGAGGGTCTGCACGAAACCGCGCTCCTCGAGGTCCTTCATCACGCGGCTCACCATCTCGCGCGAGGCACCGACCATCTTCGCGAGGTCCTGGCGCGAGATCTTCTCGCGCACCTTGAGGTTGCCGGCGCCATCGTCGACCGCGAACTCGAGCAGCGAGCGCGCGACACGGCCGTAGACGTCCATCAGCGCGAGCGACTCGATCTTGCGGTCGGCATGGCGCAGGCGCTGCACCAGGCCGCGCATGATGTTGTAGGCCATCGAGGAGTTCTCGGGCAGGCAGCGCGCGAAGGCTTCGCGGCCCAGCATCAGCACGTCGCACTGGATCTCGGTGCGCACGGTGGCCGAGTGCGGCTCGTCGTCGATCAGGCTCATCTCGCCCAGATAGTCGCCGGGATGCAGCGTGGCCAGGATGACCTCGCGGCCGCGGCTGTCCGCGCTGGTCACGCGCGCTCGCCCCGTCAGGATGATGTAGAGCGCATCGGACTTCTTGCCCTGCTCGACCACGACCTCCGCGCGCTTGAAACGCTTCTTGATGATCGCATCCGCAATGCTTGCGGACTGCGAAGGAGTCAGCGACGCGAACAGCGGAACGCGCCGGAGCAATTCAAGGTTGGACAGCATCGACATTCATTCAATCCCTGGTACCGCGCGCTCCTGCGGTCGGGCCATCGGCGCGCCGATGGATTACTACAATCGCGCGCATTGAAAACACCGTGCACTCGGTGGTTGATCCGAGCGGCGATACTCCCCATGTATCGCTACCACCCTCAAAATGTACACGCTGAATCAGCGCAATTCCTAGGTTTTTACGCACCATGTCCGCTTCCCAACATGCCAAGGTTTTAATTCTGGGCTCAGGTCCCGCCGGTTATACGGCTGCCGTTTATGCGGCGCGTGCAAATCTTCAGCCTTTGCTGATTACCGGCATGGCACAGGGCGGGCAATTGATGACGACCACCGAGGTCGACAATTGGCCGGCCGATGTGCATGGCGTGCAGGGTCCCGACCTCATGCAGCGTTTTCTGGAGCATGCCGAGCGCTTCAAGACCCAGATCGTGTTCGACCACATCAACAAGGTCGACCTGAGCAAGCGCCCCTTCACGCTCACCGGCGACAGCGGCACCTACACCTGCGATGCACTCGTGATCGCCACCGGCGCGTCGGCCAAGTACCTGGGCCTCGAATCCGAACAGAAGTTCATGGGCCGCGGTGTTTCGGGTTGCGCCACCTGCGATGGATTCTTCTATCGCGAGCAGGAAGTCTGCGTGATCGGCGGCGGCAATACCGCGGTCGAAGAAGCGCTTTATCTTTCGAATATCGCGAAAAAAGTAACGCTGGTGCATCGCCGCGACAAATTCCGCGCGGAACCCATTCTGATCGACAAGCTTCATGCAAAAGAAGCCGAGGGCAAAATCGAACTGAAAGTACACAATACGCTCGACGAAGTCCTGGGCGACGATTCCGGCGTGACCGGCATCCGCATCAAGAACACGCAGACCGGTGCCACCGAGCAGATCGACCTCAAGGGCTGCTTCATCGCGATCGGCCACCACCCGAACACGGACATCTTCCAGGGCCAGGTCGACATGAAGGACGGCTACATCGTCACGCGCTCGGGCCTGCAGGGCTTCGCCACCATGACCAGCGTGCCGGGAGTGTTCGCCGCCGGCGACGTGCAGGACCACATCTACCGCCAGGCCATCACCAGCGCCGGCACGGGCTGCATGGCCGCGCTCGATGCGCAGCGCTTCCTGGAGCAGGACGGCACGCTCTGAGCCGTCAGGCTCCTCGACGAGGCGGGCCTGGTGCCCGCCTTTTTCCATGGGCCAGCGCCGCGCTTTCCTATCGGGCCGCCAAAAGGGCTATAATCCGAGGCTTTGCCGAAATCGCGCCCTCCTGGGGTCAGCGGCAATCCGGGGTACCGCCACCCGTTTCTGGCGAGGTCAAGCTGCAAAACACCCTCGGCCACTGCTGTCGAGCCGGTGCCAGCTGTTCAAGAAAGAGTGTCCTCATGGCACGCGTATGTGAAGTCACGGGCAAGGGCCCGATGGTGGGAAACAACGTTTCCCACGCCAACAACAAAACCAAGCGCCGGTTCCTGCCGAACCTGCAATACCGTCGTTTCTGGGTCGAAACGGAAAACCGCTGGGTTCGCCTGCGTGTTTCGAGCGCTGCCCTGCGCCTGATCGACAAGAACGGCATTGACGCCGTGCTCGCAGACCTGCGCGCACGCGGCCAAGCTTAAGGAGCTGAATCATGGCAACGAGCAAAGGCGGACGCGAAAAGATCAAGCTGGAATCCACCGCGGGTACCGGCCACTTCTACACGACCAGCAAGAACAAGAAGACGATGCCTGAAAAGATGTCGATCATGAAGTTCGACCCGAAGGCACGCAAGCACGTCGAATACAAGGAAATCAAGCTGAAGTAATTCAGCCTGAATTCTTTCCAAAAAGCCCGCCGCGCAAGCTGCGGGCTTTTTTATTTGCCCTGAATTTCGCCAGCGGAACGAATTACCGGGGCGGGCCAGCCATCCGAGGGGCCTCCACATTTCCTTCCCCACGGAAACGTCGGGCACAAAAAAACCGGCCATCGGGCCGGCTTTTTGACAGGGGCCAAGGCCCCGGCGGAGGTCAGGCGCGCGCCGAGCGCAGCCGCGTCGAGAACTCGCGCAGGCCTGCGATGCCGCTGGCTTCCGCGCGATGGCACCAGGCCGCCAGATCGGCCGCCAGCTGCTCGCGCGAATGCGAGGTGTTGAGCCAGAGCTGGCGCAGCTCTTCGCGCATGGTCGCCATCTTGTCGAGCACCGGGTGAGCAGCACGGGCCTGCACCACGTGCGAGCGGGCCGATGCGGGCACCTTGTCGTCGTCGCGGTGCATCCAGCGCTTGGCAGCCTTCAGCACCGAGAGGTCGGCGCCCTTGCTCTTGAGCGCGGCGATTTCCTCTTGCGTGGCACGGCGCATTTCGCGCGCATAGCCGGCCATCACTTCGTAGCGGTTGGCGATGACGGCCTCGAGCGTCTTCTCGTTGGCCACGGGCTGGATGTCGCCGATCTGCATCTTCGGCGGCACCTTCTTGACCTTGGCCCAGCCGATCTTCTGCATCATCTGGATGTAGATCCAGCCGATGTCGAACTCGTACTTCTTGACCGAGAACTTGGCCGAGGTCGGGTAGGTGTGGTGGTTGTTGTGCAGCTCCTCGCCGCCGATGATCAGGCCCCAGGGCATGATGTTGCGGCTGGCGTCGGGCGCCTCGAAGTTGCGGTAGCCCCAATAGTGGCCGATGCCGTTGATGATGCCGGCGGCGGTGATCGGGATCCACAGCATCTGGACCGCCCACACGGCCATGCCGAGCGTGCCGAACAGCGCCAGGTTGATCACCAGCATCAGGCCCACGCCCTGCCAGCTGTAGCGCGAATACAGGTTGCGCTCGATCCAGTCGTCGGGCGTGCCGTGACCGTAGCGCTCCATCGTTTCCTTGTTCTTCGACTCCGCGCGGTAGAGCTCGGCGCCGCGCCAGAGCACTTCCTCGATGCCCTTGACCTGCGGGCTGTGCGGATCTTCCTCGCTCTCGCACTTGGCGTGGTGCTTGCGGTGGATCGCGACCCACTCCTTCGTCACCATGCCGGTGCCGAGCCAGAGCCAGAAGCGGAAGAAATGCGACGGGATCGGACCGAGGTCCATCGCCCGGTGCGTTTGCGTCCGGTGCAGGAAGATCGTCACGGCGGCGATCGTGATGTGCGTGGTGACGAGCGTGTACAGCACGATCTGCCACCAGGTGAGATCCCACAGGCCGTTTCCGAGCCAGTCGATGGCCGCGCTCAGGATGGCGGAGTCAGGAAGCAACATTGAGTCAGGTACTCCATAACCGCACGAAGGTGCGGCTTCCAGGTAACTCGCAATTTTAGGGCCCGGGGTCAGGAATCACTCACCTTTCACCCCATGGTTTGCGCAGATTTACCCTAACTTTGGAGCCCCGTACCTATTTGCGGTTCCACACGGCGGCAAAGAAACCGTCGGTGGCATGCAGATGGGGCCACAGGCGCAGGTAGCGCCGTCCGTCAGGGCCGCCCGCCACCAGGCTGTCGCCCTGCTCCACCTTGAGGCCCTCCAGCAGTTCCGCCGCGTCCACGGGCACGAAATCGGGATTCGCGGCGCCGAAAGCCTCCGCGATGGCCTCGTTCTCCTCGGGCAGCACGCTGCAGGTGGCGTAGACCAGCCGCCCGCCCGACTTCACGAGCCGGGCCGCACTCTGCAGGATCGCAGCCTGCTTCACGGTCAGCTCCTCCACCGACTTGGCCGATTGGCGCCATTTCAGGTCCGGATTGCGCCGCAGTGTCCCGAGCCCCGAGCACGGCGCATCGACCAGCACCCGGTCGATCTTGCCCGCCAACCGCTTCACCCGGTCGTCGCGCTCGTGCGCGATGGCGGCCGGATGCACGTTCGAGAGCTTGCTGCGCGCCAGCCGGGGCTTGAGCGCGTCGAGGCGGTGCGCCGAGGTGTCGAAGGCGTACAGCCTCCCGGTGTTGCGCATGCCCGCGCCGATCGCCAGCGTCTTGCCGCCGGCGCCCGCGCAGAAATCGACCACCATCTCGCCGCGCTTGGCGTCCAACAGCAGCGCCAGCAGCTGCGAGCCCTCGTCCTGCACCTCGATGGCGCCGCGCACGAAGGCGTCGAGCTTGGTCAGCGCGGGCTTGCCTTCGAGGCGCAAGCCCCAGGGCGAATACGGCGTTGCTTCCGATTTGATAGCAGCCTTGGCAAGCTCCGCCTTCACGTCGGCCCGCTTGTCATGCAGGGAATTGACGCGCAGGTCGAGCGGCGCCGGCTGCTGCAGGCTCTGGACCAGCGGCCAGAAGCCGTCGCCGAGCTGGCTCTTGAGCGGCGCCACCAGCCATTCGGGCAGGTTGTGGCGATGGCGTTCGAGCAGGTCGGCCTCGCTGACCGCGTCGCAGTTGTCGAGCCAGCGCTTCTCGGTGTCGTTGAGCGCGCTCTTGAGGAAGTCGCGCGGGCCGTGGAAGCCCAGGATCGCCATGCGGCGTTCCTTCGGGCCGCTGCCCGAGGGCGAGAGGTGATCGAACAGCAGCTTCTTGCGCAGCACGGTGTAGACCGTCTCGGCCAGGGTGGCGCGCTCGCGCGGACCGAACTCGCGGTGGTCGCGGAAGAAGCGCGAAACCACCTGGTCGGCGGGGTGATCGAATTTCAGGACCAGGCCGACCAGATCGGCGGTGGCCTCCAACAGGGCTTTGGGGTGCATGCCCCGATTGTCTCAGCCGCCGCCCGCCTCAGGCTCCGCGCGTCCAGACCGCCCCGAAAGCCTGCCGCTCGATGTCCTCCAGCGTCGGCGAATGCCCGGCCCACAGCACCAGCGCCACGCCGGGCAGGCTCAGGGTCTGCTCGAGCTGGCGGCACAGCTGCCAGCGCTCCTCGTCGTCCAGCCCCGGCAGCTCGACGAAGACGACGAAGGCGCGCCGCCACGGAAACTCGCGCAGGTTCTTGCGCACCAGCCACGCGCGCGACACCGGCAGGTTGCGCACGAGGTCGGCCCGCAGTTCGTCGAGCTCGTGCTCGTTGAGATCGTGCCGGCCGATCTGGCTGAAGCTCGGCGTCTCGGTCAGCTCCTCCCAGGCGCGCGCCTCGGCCTCCTCAGCCTCCTTCAGGCGGCCGCGCCAGTGCTTGAGGCCCGCCTCGTCGTGCGGACCGGCGTCGGGGTTCTCGAGCACCGCCACCGCATTGCGGGCGGCCCACCAGCGGCTCGCGGCACCCGCTTCGTGCAACCGTTCCAGCACCGCGAGCCGCGTCTCGCGCTCGGTCGACGGAATCATCTGCGCCAGGCCGCGCAAGGCGCCCGGGTGCTCGGGCGCGATCCGCAGCGCGCGCTCGTAGCGCTCGCGCACCGGCGCCGAGGTGTCGAGGCGGCGCTCGGCGTCGGCCCATTCGACCCACTCGTCGGGCGTGTTGCGCTCGCCGCGCGCCGCCAGCACCGCGATGCGCTCGCGGATGCGCGAGCGGTGCGCGTGGTGCTGCTTCCAGTCGGCGGCATGGGCCTGGCGCCACTGGGCGTCGAAGTGCGCGATCCAGCGCGGGCCCTCGACCAGCATCTCGAGCGCCGGCCGCTTCGACCAGGCCGGCACCGTCGCCTTCTGGCGCAGCGCCTCGAGTCGGTCGCGCAGCACCGGATGGGTGTCTTCCAGGTCGCTGACGCGGCGCATCGCCTCGCGCAGCGCCTGGCGCGCGAACTCGGGCCCCGGCGGCGTCGCGACGCACTCGCGCAGCCCCGCGAAGGGCCCCGGCGGCAGCGGCTCGCGCTCGGCCCGGGCCCAGTGCCAGGGCCAGAACTCGTTGGCGTACCAGTTGGCCTTGATCGAGATCTCGGTCAGCGCCGCGGCCGCCACCGAAGTGCCGAGCAGCCGCCCCGAGATGCGGTCGGCCTCGTACTCGTCCTGCCGCGCGAGCGCGAAGGTCTTGGCCGCGAAGCGCGGGAAGTACCAGCGGAAGAAGGCCTGCGAGACGATCGCCATCACGCCTTCGTTGCGCTGCAGGTTGGCGTCGAGCTTGAGCCACGACAGCCGCGTGCGGTAGATCCAGGCGCTGAGCTTGCCGTGGTTGCCGCGCAGGTGGCCGTACTCGTGCGCGAGCACCGACAGCAGCCGCCGCCGGTCGAGCATCATCAGGAGCGGCAGCCCGATGCTCAGCGAATTGACCGCGCCGCCGAAGAGCCCGAAGCGCGGCACCTGGCGGATGCTGGCGTTGAAATCGTCGTCGAGGTAGACGTGATGGACCGGCGGCCCCTTGATCTTGCTGCGGATGCGGTCGAGCGCCTCGAACAGCTGGGGCGCGTCCTCGCGCGAGAGCTCCAGGCCGTCCGGCTCGTCGAAGCGCACCCACAGCGCGCGCACCGTGGCCCACAGCAGGCCCAGGCCGAACAGCAGCAGCCAGCCGCGCGAGACGCTGAAGCGCCCGTCGCCCAGCGACACGGCGACCCAGACGATCAGCCCCATCGCCAGCCCGAGGCAGGCCAGCACCCAGAGATAGCCCAGCGCCGCGAACGCCGCCACGCCGCGGCGGTAGCGCGCGCTGTCCTCCGCACTGGCATGCTCGCTCAGCCGGACGAGATGGACAAAATCAGCGCGATCCATTCCGGTACTTCCGCCGGCCCCGGCATGCCTGCCGGCGGCCCCGACTCCTGACAAAGAAAGAAACGACCCCGTGACCGACGACGACCTGCCGCCCCTGATCCAGACCCCGCCGGGCCGCTACCGCCACTACAAGGGCGGGGAATACGAGGTGCTGGACACCGTGCGCCACAGCGAGACCCTGGAACCGATGACGCTCTACCGCGCGCTCTACGGCGCCCGTGGCCTGTGGGTGCGCCCGGCCGCGATGTTCGAGGAAACCGTGGACATCGACGGCCGGCTGCAGCCGCGCTTCGCGCGGATCGAAGGCTGAACGGGCATCGGCGCTCATCCTGCGTCGCCGGTTCGCCGTCCGTTCGGGAAATCGGGGCGAGCCGCTCAGCCGCAGCGGACGTCCGTCACCCGGTTGCGCGCATCGACGTCGAGGTTGAGGCGCCCGCCATCGAGCTCGGTGGTCGCGGCATCGCCGGGCTTGAGCACGCGCACCGTGCCGGCACCCGCGCGCACCCTGGCGGCGGCTTCGAGCTGCGGCGTGAGCTGCTGACCCACGGCGAAACGGGCACCGTCGGCACCGCACTGGAACACCGGGGCGGGCGGCGGCGCCGGTGCGGCGGGCGGCGGCGGGGCCGGAGCGGCGCAGCCTGCCATCAGGGCGACGCCGGCGATCGTGGACAGTAGCGATTGGGTTTTCACTGCGACTCCCGAAAACCCGCGAATATAAACAAGTTCTTTAAGGATTGTGTCCCAATGTATCCGCCAGCCACTGGGCGATGGCGCGTGGATACAACTGGTGCTCCTGGGCGAGCACCCGGCCGGCGAGCGTTGCCGCCGTGTCGTCGGGCAGCACCGGCACCACGGCCTGCGCCAGGATCGGGCCGTGGTCGAGCTCGGTCGTGACCTGGTGCACCGTGACGCCGGCCACCTTGCAGCCCGCGTCGATCGCGCGCTGGTGGGTGTGCAGGCCCGGGAAGGCCGGCAGCAGCGAGGGATGGATGTTCACCAGCCGACCGGCATAGCGCTCGACGAAGCCGGGCGTCAGGATGCGCATGAAGCCCGCGAGCACCACCAGTGCCGGCGCATGCGCGTCGACCGCCACGGCGAGCGCCTGGTCGAAGGTTTCGCGGCTCGCGAAATCCTTGTGCGGCACCACCGCGGTCGCGATGCCCTGCGCCCGGGCCAGCGCCAGGCCGCCCGCCTCCGCCTTGTTGCTGACGACGGCGGCGACGCGGGCACCGAAGCGTTCGGCCCAGCGGTCGCGCGCCGCGGCGCGCACGATGGCCTCCATGTTGGAGCCGCCGCCGGAGATCAGGATCACGATGTTCTTCATGGGAGGCGGGATTATCCGTGCCCGTGAAAGCGCCCTTTTCCCGCCCTCCCCCTTGCCGCGCGAGGTCCGCGCACCCAGACTTGTCGCCGCGCGGACAGCGATTTGCAGCACGACCGTGCTAAAACTCATGGCTCCGGAGACACGCCGCGTCTGCGGTGCACCGACGATCAACACAGCGAGGCACGCATGGATTTGAGCTTCACGCCCGAAGAACAGCAGTTCCGCGAAGAGATTCGCGCATGGGTCAAAGAAAACCTTCCCAAGGAAATCTCCACCAAGGTCCACAACGCGCTGGAACTCACGCGCGACGATATGCAGACCTGGGCCAAGATCCTCGGCAAGAAGGGCTGGCTGGGCTACGGCTGGCCCAAGGAATTCGGCGGTCCCGGCTGGACCGCCGTGCAGCGCCACCTGTTCGAGGAAGAAACCGCGCTGGCCGGCGCGCCGCGCATCGTGCCCTTCGGCCCGGTGATGGTGGCCCCGGTCATCATGGCCTTCGGCAACCCCGAACAGCAGAAGCGCTTCCTGCCCGGCATCGCCAGCGGCGAGGTCTGGTGGAGCCAGGGCTACAGCGAACCGGGCTCGGGCTCCGACCTCGCCTCGCTCAAGACCAAGGCCGAACGCCAGGGCGACAAGTACATCGTCAACGGCCAGAAGACCTGGACCACGCTCGGCCAGTACGGCGACTGGATGTTCAACCTCGTGCGCACCAGCAGCGAGGGCAAGCCCCAGACCGGCATCAGCTTCCTGCTGCTCGACATGAAGTCGCCCGGCGTCACCGTGCGCCCGATCAAGCTGCTCGACGGCGGCCATGAAGTCAACGAGGTGTTCTTCGACAACGTCGAGGTGCCGGCCGAGAACCTGATCGGCGAGGAGAACAAGGGCTGGACCTACGCCAAGCACCTGCTCTCGCACGAGCGCACCAACATCGCCGACGTCAACCGCGCCAAGCGCGAGCTCGAGCGCCTCAAGCGCATCGCGAAGACCGAGGGCGTGTACGACGACGCCCGCTTCCGCGACGAGATCGCCAGGCTCGAGGTCGACATCGTCGCGCTCGAGATGATGGTGCTGCGCGTGCTGTCGGCCGCCACCTCGGGCAAGAACTCGCTCGACGTGGCCGGCCTGCTCAAGATCCGTGGCAGCGAGATCCAGCAACGCTACAGCGAGCTGATGATGCTCGCGGGCGGCCCCTATGCGCTGCCGCTGATCCGCGAAGCCATGGCCGCCGGCTGGCAGGGCAACTTCCCGGGCGGCAACCCGGCGCTCGCGCCGCTGTCGTCGACCTTCTTCAACATGCGCAAGACCACCATCTACGGTGGCTCGAACGAAGTGCAACGCAACATCGTCGCGCAGACGGTGCTGGGCTGAGGAGACAAAGACATGGATTTCAATTTCACCGACGACCAGGAACAACTGCGCGACGCCGTCCGCAAATGGGTCGACAAGGGCTATGACTTCGAGCGCCGCCGCGGCATCGAGGCCAAGGGCGGTTTCTCGCGCGAGGCCTGGGACGAACTGGCCGAGCTCGGCCTCGGCGGCCTCTACATTTCCGAGGACGACGGCGGCCTGGGCATGGGCCCGGTGGCCGGCATGGTCGTGATGGAAGAACTGGGCCGCGGCATCGTGCTCGAGCCCTTCGCGCAGACGCTGATAGCCGGCGCCGTGCTCGGCGGCTACGCGGGCGACGCGCTCAAGAAAGCCTGGCTGCCGCGCATCGCGGGTGGCGAGGCCATCGTGGTGCTGGCCTACCAGGAACGCAAGGCGCGCTATCGCCTCGACGTCTGCGAAGCCAAGGCCGTGAAGGCCGGCGAGGGCTGGAGCCTGACCGGCGCCAAGAGCCTGGTGGCCATCGGCGACCAGGCCGATGCCTACCTCGTGCCCGCCCAGGCCGACGGCAAGATCGCCCTGTTCCTGGTCGAGCGCAGCGCCAGCGGCGTGGAAGCGCGCGGCTACGGCACGCAGGACGGCAGCCGCGCCGCCGAGGTGGTGTTCGACAAGGCCGACGCCACGCTGGTCACGGCCGACGGCCTCGCGGCCCTCGAGTACGCGGTCGACGTCGGCATCGCCGCCACCTGCGCCGAAGCGGTGGGCGTGCTCGACAAGACGGTGGACGTGACGGTCGACTACATGAACCAGCGCAAGCAGTTCGGCGTGGTGATCTCGAGCTTCCAGGCGCTGCGCCACCGCGTCGCCGACATGAAGATGCAGCTCGAGCTCGCGCGCTCGATGAGCTACTACGCCACGCTCAAGCTCAACGCCCCCGCGGCCGAGCGGCGCCAGGCGCTGGCGCGCGCCAAGTACCAGCTCGGCGTGTCGATGCGCTTCGTGGGCCAGAACTCGGTGCAGCTGCATGGCGGCATCGGCGTGACCGACGAATACATCGGCAGCCACTACTTCCGCAAGCTCACGCAGCTCGAGATGAGCTTCGGCGACAGCTTCCACCACCTGGGCGAGGTGTCGGCGCGCATGCAGGACACGGCCGGCGTCTTCGCCTGACGGTGCTTTTCTCTTAGCATCCAACGCCCGCCCGCCTTCGCGCCGGCGGGCGTTTTTCATTCGGAACGGCAGCCGCAACGCAACCACGAAGACCGACCATGCAATCCCGCCGCACCCTCCTCCTCGGCGCGCCGCCGGTCCTCGCCGGGCTGCTCGCGTCCCCCGCCCTCCTGTTGACCGCCTGCGCCAATGCGCCGACCGCCATGCCCTCGCTCGCCGACCGCCCGCCCATCGTCTTCGTGCACGGCAACGGCGACTCGGCCGCGCTGTGGCAGACCACGCTCTGGCGCTTCGAGTCGAACGGCTGGCCGCGCGAGCGGCTGTTCGCCTTCGACCAGCCCCTGCCGCTGGCGCGCGACGACGACGGCGTGGCCCAGGCCGGGCGCAGTTCCACCGCGGAATCGGCCGCCTTCCTCAAGGACCGGGTCGAGCAGGTGCTGCGCGCCACCGGCGCGGCCAGGGTCGTGCTGATCGGCAACTCGCGCGGCGGCAACACCATCCGCAACTACGTGCAGAACGGCGGCGGCGCGGCCGTCGTCAGCCACGTGGTGCTCGGCGGCAACCCGGCGCACGGCATCTGGGCCGTGCCGGGCCTGCGCGAGAACAACGAGTTCTCGGGGCTGTCGCCCTTCATGCGGCAGCTCAACGCACCCAAGGGCCCGAACGGCGACGAGGTGACGCCCGGCGTGAAGTGGCTCACGCTGCGCTCGGACAACAACGACAAGTACGCCCAACCGGACGGCCTGTGGATCGGGTCGCCCGGCAAGCCGACGAACATCGGCTTCGACGGCCCGGCGCTCAAGGGCTCGACCAACACCGTGCTGCCGCGGGTCGACCATCGCGAGACCTCGTTCTCGCCCGCGGCCTTCGCGGCGACCTGGCAGTTCCTCACGGGCGAGGCGCCGCGCAACCCGGAGATCACGCGCGAGGCCAACGTGGTGCTCGACGGCCGTGCGATCGGCGCGGAGAACCAGTCGCTGGCCGGCGCGCAAGTGCTGGTGTACGCGGTCGATCCAGCCACGGGCCGGCGGCTCGGCGAGCCCGTGCACCGCAAGACCGTCGGCGCCGACGGCCGCTGGGGGCCCTTCAGCGCGCGCCCCGATGCGGCCTACGAATTCGTACTCGATACCCAAACCAGCGTCACCCACATCTACCGCAGCCCGTTCCCGCGCGGCAGCAGCCTCGTGAACCTGCGGCTCGACCCGATCGTGCCGGCCGACGGCAGCGCCAACGCGGTCGCCGTCTTCACGCGGCCGCGCGGCTATTTCGACGCGCAGCGCGACACCATGCGCTTCGACGGCAAGAGCCCGCCGGCCGGGGTGCCGCCCAAGGGGGCCGGCGTGTCGAGCTCGCGCTTGCGCGAGACGGGCTCCGAGCCGCAGCGCGCGGTCACGGGCGAGTTCAATGGCGAGCGCCTCACGGGGCTCACCTGGCCCGCGGTCAAGGGCCATGTCACTGTGCTGGAACTGACCTACTGAAGAAAAGGCGGCATGCGATGAACGACAGCTCCCCCTTCGTGCTCGAGGCCCGCGACGCCCGCGGCGTGGTCACGCTCACGCTCAACCGCCCGGGCGCGTTCAATGCGCTGTCCGAGGGCATGCTGGGCGCCCTCGAGGACGCCATCGCCGGCATCGCGGCCGACGACACGGTGCGTGCCGTCGTGATCGCGGGCGCCGGCAAGGCCTTCTGCGCCGGCCACGACCTGAAGGAAATGCGCGCCGCGCCCGCGCTCGACTACTACCAGCGCCTGTTCGCGCGCTGCGGCGAGATGATGCTGTCGCTGCAGCGGCTGCCGGTGCCCGTCATCGCGCGCGTGCACGGCATCGCGACGGCCGCGGGCTGCCAGCTGGTGGCGGTGTGCGACCTCGCCGTGGCCTCGAGCGAGGCGCGCTTCGCGGTCAGCGGCGTCAACGTCGGGCTGTTCTGCGCCACGCCGAGCGTGACGCTGTCGCGCAACCTGGGCCGCAAGGAGGCCTTCGAGATGCTCGTCACCGGCGAATTCATCGGTGCCGAGGAGGCGCGCGAGAAGGGCCTGGTCAACCGCGTGGCGCCGCCCGCCGAACTCGATGCCGCGCTCGAGGCGCTGCTGGCCAGCATCGTCGCCAAGCCGCGCACCGCGCTGGCGCTCGGCAAGGCGCTGTTCTACCGGCAGCTCGAGACGGGCATCGCGCCGGCGCTGGCGGACGCCAGCCAGACCATGGCCTGCAACATGATGGATGCGAGTGCGCTCGAAGGCGTGCAGGCCTTCATCGAGAAGCGCCCGCCGGCCTGGAAAGCCTGAACCCGGCCAGCTAGCTGTCGTGCAGCCGCGAACTCTGCGGCAGGTGCGCCATCAGGAATTCCATCTGGTCCGCCAGGATGCGGCGGTTGCGCAGGATGAAGTCCTCCCAGAGGCTGGGCACGTAGGGCGCGTACAAGAGCGGCATGTTGGCCTGCTCGGGGGTGCGGCTGCTCTTGCGGTGGTTGCAGGGCTTGCAGGCCGTGACCACGTTCATCCAGGTGTCGATGCCGCGCTGCGCGAACGGAATGATGTGCTCGCGGGTCAGCTCGTCTTCGTGGAAGTGGCCGCCGCAGTAGGCGCAGACGTTGCGGTCGCGCGCGAACAGCTTGCTGTTGGTGAGGCCCGGACGCTGGGTGAAGGGGTTGATGCGCGGCACGCCCTTGGTGCCGATGATGCTGTTGACGGCAATCTGCGACTGCTCGCCCGTCATCGCGTTGTGGCCGCCGCGGAACAGGGCCACCTGGCCGCCAGCCTCCCAGCGGACTTCGTCCGCTGCATAGTGGATCACCGCCTGTTCGAGCGAAATCCACGACTGGGGCAGCCCTTGGGCCGACAGCTTCAAGACCTTCACCACACGCCTCCTCGACAGAACGAAAGAAACACGGAGAGACCCGGGACACGGAGCGCGTCGGCGACCTCGCGGATCGGCGCACTGCGTCACAATATACCGGCTTTGTGACAAAACGGCCTGATGAGCCCATTCGGCGGGCGACAGGCGCTATCAAAAAGATATTCACCCATGCAGGTTTTCCGCGGCTTCCGGCACCCGGGCGTGGCTCCGGCCTGCGCCTTGACCATCGGCAATTTCGACGGCGTCCACCGCGGCCACCAGGCCATGCTGGCGCTCCTGCAGACCGAGGCGCGGCAACGCGGCCTGCCGAGCTGCGTGCTGACCTTCGAGCCCCATCCGCGCGACTATTTCGCCGCGCTCGCGAAGAAGCCCGAACTCGCGCCGGCGCGCATCGGCACGCTGCGCGACAAGCTCGGCGAGCTGGCCGCCTGTGGCGTCGCGCAGACCGTGGTGCTGCCCTTCGATGCCCGGCTCGCCTCGCAGTCGCCCGAGGAATTCATCCAGAACGTGCTGGTCGACGGCCTGGGCGCGCGCTACGTGCTGGTGGGCGACGACTTCCGCTTCGGCGCCCGGCGGGCCGGCGACTACGCCATGCTCGACGCGGCCGGCGATGCGCGCGGTTTCGATGTCGCGCGCATGAACAGCTACGAGGTGCACGGCCTGCGCGTGTCGAGCTCAGCCGTGCGCGAGGCGCTGGCCGAAGGCCGCATGGCCGACGCCCAGACCCTGCTGGGCCGGCCCTACGCCATCTCGGGCCACGTGGTGCACGGGCGCAAGCTGGGCCGCGCGCTCGGCGCCTCGGCACCGGGGCAGGACGACGGCTTCCGCACCCTCAACCTGCGCTTCAAGCACTGGAAACCCGCGGCCAGCGGCATCTTCGTGGTGCTGGTGCATGGCCTGTCCGAGCGGCCGCTGCCGGGCGTCGCCAACCTCGGCGTGCGGCCCTCGCTCGACCCGAACGACGTCAATGCCGGCCGGGTCCTGCTCGAGACCCACTGCCTCGAGTGGCCCTCTCACCTGGGCGCCGAAGGGGCCTACGGTAAAATCGTGCGCGTGGAACTGCTGCACAAATTGCACGACGAATTGCGCTATACCAGCCTCGAAGCCCTCACCGCGGGCATCGCGAAGGATGGACGCGACGCGCGTGCCTTCTTTGCATCCACCCACGCAGAAACCCACCGCCAGACCACGCGCGATCGAATTTAGCCCTGCACGCTCCGTGCTGCCGCCCTTCGACAAGCTCAGGGCGAACGGCTTTTCTTCCGCACCGACGCCCTTTGTGCCGTTCGGGCTGAGCCTGTCGAAGCCCACTGTTTCGCACCCCCAACATGTCTGACGCTGCTGCCCCCACCGATTACCGTTCCACGCTGAACCTGCCCGACACCCCCTTCCCGATGCGCGGCGACCTGCCCAAGCGCGAACCGGGCTGGGTCAAGGAATGGAACGACGCCGAGCACGGCACCTACCACCGCCTGCGCCTGGCCCGCCGCGGCGCGCCCAAGTTCATCCTGCACGACGGCCCGCCCTACGCCAACGGCCAGATCCACATGGGCCACGCGGTGAACAAGATCCTCAAGGACATGATCACCAAGGCGCGCCAGCTCGAGGGCTACGACGCGCTCTACGTGCCGGGCTGGGACTGCCACGGCCTGCCGATCGAGAACGCCATCGAGAAGCAGTACGGCCGCAACCTGAGCCGCGACGAGATGCAGGCCAAGAGCCGCGCTTACGCCACCGAGCAGATCGCCCAGCAGATGGCCGACTTCCAGCGCCTGGGCGTGCTGGGCGAATGGGACCATCCCTACAAGACCATGGACTTCGCCAACGAGGCCGGCGAGCTGCGCGCGTTCAAGCGCGTGATCGAGCGCGGCTTCGTCTACCGCGGCCTGAAGCCGGTCTACTGGTGCTTCGACTGCGGTTCCTCGCTGGCCGAGTTCGAGATCGAATACGCCGACAAGAAGAGCCAGACCATCGACGTGGCCTTCAAGGCGCACGAGCGCGAGAAGGTGCTCGCCGCCTTCGGCCGGCCCGATGCGCTGGGCGACGTCTTCGCGGTCATCTGGACCACCACCGCCTGGACCATCCCGGCCAACCAGGCGATCAACCTCAACCCCGAGCTCGAGTACGCGCTGGTCGACACCGAGCGCGGCCTGCTGATCCTGGCCGCCTCGCTGGTCGAGATGTGCATGACGCGCTATGCGCTCGACGGCAAGGTGATCGCCACCGTCAAGGGCGAGGCGCTCGGCGGGCTCGAGTTCGAGCATCCGCTGTACGACGTCGACGCCGGCTACCGCCGCCTGTCGCCGATCTACCTGGCCGACTACGCCACCGCCACCGACGGCACCGGCCTGGTCCATTCCTCGCCCGCCTACGGCCTGGACGACTTCAACTCCTGCGTCGCCCATGGCGTGGCCTACGACGACATCCTGAACCCGGTGCAGGGCAACGGCAGCTACGCGCCGGACTTCCCGCTGTTCGGCGGCCAGAACATCTGGAAGGCCGTGCCGGTGATCATCGCCGCGCTGCGCGATGCCAACCGCCTGCTGACCACCGAGACCATCAGCCACAGCTACCCGCATTGCTGGCGCCACAAGACGCCGGTGATCTACCGCGCCGCGGCCCAGTGGTTCATCCGCATGGACGAGGGCGAGGGCGTGTTCACCAAGGACAAGGCGCCCAAGACGCTGCGCCAGACCGCGCTCGACGCGATCGAGCAGACCAGCTTCTATCCGGAGAACGGCAAGGCCCGCCTGCACGACATGATCGCCGGCCGGCCCGACTGGTGCATCAGCCGCCAGCGCAGCTGGGGCGTGCCGATCCCCTTCTTCCTGCACAAGGACTCGGGCGAGCTGCATCCGCGCACGATGGAGATCCTCGACCAGGCCGCCGACATCGTCGAGAAGGGCGGCATCGAGGCCTGGAGCCGCGTGACGGTCGAAGAGATCCTCGGCGCCGAGGACGCGCCGAGCTACACCAAGAGCACCGACATCCTCGAGGTGTGGTTCGACTCGGGCTCGACCTTCTATCACGTGCTGCGCGGCACGCACCCCACGGTGCACCACGAGACCGGCCCCGAGGCCGACCTCTACCTCGAAGGCCACGACCAGCATCGCGGCTGGTTCCACTCGTCGCTGCTGCTGGCCTGCGCGCTCGAAGACCGCGCGCCCTACAAGGGCCTGCTGACGCACGGCTTCACGGTCGATGCCAACGGCATCAAGATGAGCAAGTCGCGCGGCAACGGCATCGATCCGCAGGAAGTCAGCAAGAAGCTGGGCTCGGAAATCATCCGCCTCTGGGTGGCCGCGAGCGACTACTCGGGCGACATCGCAGGCGACAACAAGATCCTCGAGCGCGTGGTCGACTCGTACCGCCGCATCCGCAACACGCTGCGCTTCCTGCTCGCGAACACCAGCGACTTCGACATCGCCAAGGACGCGGTGCCGCTGGCGGAGCTGTTCGAGATCGACCGCTACGCGCTCGCGCGCGCCGCGCAGTTCCAGGACGAGATCCTCGCGCACTACAAGGTCTACGAGTTCCACCCGGTGGTTGCCAAGCTGCAGATCTACTGCTCGGAAGACCTCGGCGGCTTCTACCTCGACATCCTCAAAGACCGGCTCTACACCAGCGCGCCGGGCTCTCGCGCGCGCCGCAGCGCGCAGACCGCGCTGTGGCACATCGCGCAGGCGATGCTGCGCTGGATGGCGCCGTTCCTGAGCTTCACGGCCGAGGAGGCCTGGAAGATCGTGGGCACCGGCAAGCCGGGCGAATCGATCTTCACGCAGACCTACAGCAAGTTCGAGGCGCCCGACGAAGCGCTGCTCGCCAAGTGGAGCCGCATCCGCGAGATCCGCGACGCGGTGAACAAGGAGATCGAGACGGTGCGCGCCGAGGGCAAGGTCGGCTCCTCGCTGCAGGCCAACCTGCGCGTGACGGCGCCGGCCGAGGACTTCGCGCTGCTGGGCTCGCTCGGCGAGGACCTGAAGTTCGTCTTCATCGCCTCGGCGATCGAGCTGGCCGCGGGCGAGGCGCTGGCCACGGCGGTCGCGCCGAGCACGGCGCAGAAATGCGAGCGCTGCTGGCATTACCGCGAGGACGTGGGCCACGATCCGGCCCATCCGACGATCTGCGGTCGCTGCACCAGCAACCTGTTCGGCGCCGGCGAATCGAGGAGCTTCGCCTGATGGCCGCCACCCGCACCGTCTCGGCCTCGCGCTCGCGCGGCGCCGGCATCTGGCCCTGGCTCGCGCTGGCACTGATCATCGTGATCATCGACCAGTTCACCAAGACGCTGATCCTCGGCTACTACAAGCTCGGCGACGCCACCTACGTCACCAGCTTCTTCAACGTCGTGCGCGCGCACAACACGGGCGCGGCCTTCTCGTTCCTGGCCGACCATTCGGGCTGGCAGCGCTGGCTGTTCACCGGCATCGGCGTGGCGGCGGCCGTGTTCATCGTCTGGATGCTGAAGTCGCACGCGGGCCAGAAGCTGTTCTCGTTCTCCATGGCCTGCATCCTGGGCGGCGCCATCGGCAACGTGGTCGACCGGATGATGCACGGCTACGTGGTGGACTTCCTGAGCTTCCACGCGGGCGGCTGGTACTTCCCGGCCTTCAACGCGGCCGACAGCGCGATCACGCTCGGCGCGATCTGCCTGATCCTCGACGAGATCCGAAGGGTGCGGCGCGGCAAGTAGCGGCCCACCGTCTTTTTTTGCTCCCTCGAAGGGCGCGCCGGGATTCTCGGCGCGCCCTTCGCGCATTCGGGCGCACGGGTTTTCATCGATCCCGCGCTGTCATGGCGGGGTCATACTGCCGCGGTCCAATGTAATCGATTACATAGCACCCACCGATGAGCATCCAAGCAGTCGCGGCCAAGGCCGGCGTTTCCGTCGCCACCGTCTCGCGCGTCTTCAATTTCCCCGACAAGGTCAGCGGCGCCACGCGCGACCTGGTCGAGCGCGCGGCGCGCGAGCTGAACTACCTGCCGAATGCCAGCGCCCGCACCCTGCGCACCCAGCGCAGCCGCGTGCTCGGCGTGGTGCTGCCCACGCTGCTCAACCCCACCTTCGCCGAATGCCTGCAGGGCATCGCGCAGGCGGCCGTGGCGGGCGGCTACGCGATCATCCCGGTCACCACCGGCTACAAGCTCGACGAGGAGGAGCGCGCGGTCCACATGCTCCTGGCCGGCAATGTCGACGGGCTGATCCTCGTGGTCTCCAACCCCTCGACCTCGAAGGCGCTCGAGCGGCTGCGCGCCCAGCGCGTGCCCTACGTGCTGGCCTACAACCGCCATCCCGCGCATCCCTGCGTCACGGTCGACAACGAGGCCGCCGTCGCCGACGCGGTGGCGCGGCTGGTGCTGCTGGGCCACCGGCGCATCGCGATGGTCAGCGGCACGCTGGCGGCCTCCGACCGCGCCCAGCAGCGCTACCGCGGCTACCAGAAGGGCATGGCCGATGCGGGCCTCAAGCCGCAGCCGCTGGTCGAGGTGCCCTTCGTCGAGAGCGCGGTCGACCGCCTCGCGCGGCTGCTGCAGCTGCGCCACCGGCCCAGCGCGCTGGTCTGCTCGAACGACCTGCTGGCCATCCGCAGCATCCGCGCCGCGCACCGCAGCGGCCTGGCCGTGCCCGCCGACCTCAGCGTGATCGGCTTCGACGGCATCGCGCTCGGCGAGGACCTCACGCCCGCGCTCAGCACCATCGCGCAGCCCAACAGCGACATCGGCCGCCATGGCGTCGAGCTGCTGATCCAGGCCATGGCCGGCGGCGGCGCGCTCGACGCCGATGCCAGCCTGCTGCTGCCCCACGTGTTCCGCGACGGCGAATCGTGCGCCGCCGCGCCCGACGGCGATCCGGGCGACATCGCCTGACGCCCTTTTCTCCCGACCGCTTCAACCCACCCCGCCACAGGAGCTTCTCCCATGTCCTCTTCCTTGCGCCACATCGCGCGCCTCGGCCTGCTCGCCGCCGCGCTCGTCGGCGGCAGCGCCGCCTTCGCGCAGACCGCCATCTGCTACAACTGCCCGACCGAATGGGCCGACTGGGGCACCCAGCTGAAGGCCATCAAGGCCAGGACCGGCATCACCGTGCCGCCCGACAACAAGAACTCGGGCCAGTCGCTCGCGCAGATGGCGGCCGAGAAGGCCAGCCCGGTGGCCGACGTCACCTACCTCGGCGTGACCTTCGCGGTGCAGGCCGCCAAGGACGGCCTGGTCGAGCCCTACAAGCCGGCCGCCTGGAAGGACATCCCCGACGGCCTCAAGGACCCGGCCGGCAACTGGTTCACCATCCACTCGGGCACGCTGGGCTTCATGGTCAACGTCGACGCGCTCAAGGGCAAGCCGGTCCCCAAGTCGTGGGCCGACCTGCTCAAGCCCGAGTACAAGGGCCTGATCGGCTACCTCGACCCGGCCTCGGCCTTCGTCGGCTACGTCGGCGCGGTCGCGGTCAACGAGGCGCGCGGCGGCACGCTCGACAACTTCAAGCCGGCCATCGACTACTTCAAGGCGCTGCAGAAGAACGAGCCGATCGTGCCCAAGCAGACCTCGTACGCGCGCGTGCTCTCGGGCGAGATCGCGATCCTGCTCGACTACGACTTCAACGCCTACCGCGCGAAGTACAAGGACAAGGCCAACGTCGCCTTCGTGATCCCGAGCGAAGGCACGCTGGCCGTGCCCTACGTGATGAGCCTGGTGGCCAAGGCGCCGCACGCGGCCGACGCCAAGAAGGTGCTGGACTTCACGCTGTCCGACGAGGGCCAGGCGATCTGGGCCAAGGCCTACCTGCGCCCGGTGCGCGCCGGCGCGATGCCCAAGGAGATCGAGGCCCAGTTCCTGCCCGCGAGCGACTACGCGCGCGCCAAGAGCGTGGACTACGGCCGCATGGCCGCGGCGCAGCGCGCCTTCTCCGACGAGTACCTGAAGGAAGTGCGCTGAGCCGCACCGCATGAGATGACGCAGGCCACCGCCACGATGCCTTCGGACGGCGCCTCCGGCGCCTGGACCCCGCGCTGGCGGCTGCTGGCCTGCGCCCTGCCCGCGGCCGCCTTCTTCGCGGCCTTCTGGCTGCTGCCGGTGGTGCGGCTGCTCGCGCTGCCCGCCGACAAGGGCTGGGCCACCTACTTCGCCGTGCTGACCGACGCGCGCTACCTGCAGAGCATGGCCAACACCGTGCTGCTGTCGGCGGCGGTCACGCTGGCCACGCTGGTGCTCGGCGCGGCGGTGGGCATCTACCTTGCGCGCCATGCCTTCTGGGGCCGGCGCGTGCTGCTGTCGCTGCTCACGCTGCCGCTGTCCTTTCCGGGCGTGATCATCGGCTTCTTCGTGATCCTGCTCGGTGGCCGCCAGGGCGTGGTGGCCAGCTTGAGCGACGCGCTGATCGGCGAGCGCATCACCTTCGCCTACGGCCTGCTCGGGCTGTTCCTGGCCTACCTGTACTTCTCGCTGCCGCGTGCCATCGCCACCTACGCGGCTGCGGCCGAGGCCATGAACCTGCAGCTCGAGGAAGCCGCTCGCTCGCTCGGCGCCTCGCGGCTGCGCGTGGCGCGCGACGTGTGGATGCCCGAGCTCGCGCCCACCACGCTGGCCTGCGGCGCGATCCTGTTCGCGACCTCGATGGGCGCCTTCGGCACCGCCTTCACGCTCGCGAGCAAGTTCGAGGTGATCCCGATCACCATCTACAACGAGTTCACCAACTACGCGAACTTCGCGCTCGCGGCCTCGCTGTCGATCGCGCTCGGCCTCGTGACCTGGCTGGTGCTGTTCGCTGCGCGCCGCTTCGGCGCGAACCCCGTCGCACGTTGAGGCCTTCATGCGAACGAACACCCGGCCCCAGGCCCCTTTCCTGCTCGCGATCACGCTGGTCGTGAGCCTGTTCATGATCGCGCCGATGCTGCTGTCGGTGATGGCCGGCCTGGTCAACAACTACAGCACCGGCCTGAAGAGCGGCCTCACCCTGCGCTGGCTCGGCGAGGTGTGGGAGAACTACGGCGGCACCGTCGGCTGGTCGCTCGCGCTGGCCGCGGCCTGCGTCGCCTGCACCGTGCTGCTCGGCGTGCCCTGCGCCTATGCGCTGGCGCGCAGCCGCTCGCGCGCGGCCCATGTCTTCGAGGAACTGCTGACCCTGCCGGTCGCGGTGCCGGGGCTGGCGACCGCGCTCGCGCTGATCCTCGCCTACGGCCAGCTCACGGCCTTCCGCCAGAGCTTCGCCTTCATCCTGGTCGGCCACGTCGTGTTCACGCTGCCCTTCATGGTGCGCACCGTGAGCTCGGCCTTCCAGCGCCACGAGCTGCTCGCGCTCGAGGAGGCCGCGCGCACGCTGGGCGCGAGCTTCCGCCAGCGCTTCATGGGCATCCTGGTGCCGGCCGTGTTCCCCGCCATCGTGGCCGGCAGCCTGATGGTGTTCACGCTCTCGGTGGGCGAGTTCAACCTCACCTGGATGCTGCACACCCCGCTCACGCGCACCCTGCCCGTGGGCCTGGCCGACAGCTACGCCTCGATGCGCATCGAGATCGGCTCGGCCTACACGCTGGTCTTCTTCGCCGTCATCCTCCCCGTGCTGTGGGGCCTCCAGTACCTCGCACACCTGATCCAGAAACGCCATGGAACTTGAACGCGTCCCCATCGACATCGCCCACTGCGCCAAGACCTATGCCGACGGCACGCGCGGCCTGCAGCCCACCGACCTCCAGGTGGAGGCCGGCGAGGTGCTGGCGCTGCTCGGCCCCTCGGGCTGCGGCAAGACCACGCTGCTGCGGCTGATCGCGGGCCTGGAAACGCCCGATGCCGGCAGCCGCATCGCCTTCGGCGGCCAGGACGTGACGCAGCGCCCGGTCGAGCAGCGCGGCGTGGGCATGGTGTTCCAGAGCTACGCGCTGTTCCCGCAGATGACGGTGGCGGCCAACATCGGCTATGGCCTGCGCATCCGCGGCGTGGCGCCGGCCGAGGAGCAGCGCGCCGTCGGCGAACTGGTCGACCTGGTGCGCCTGGGCGGCCTCGAGAACAAGCGCCCGGCCGAGCTCTCGGGCGGCCAGCGCCAGCGCGTGGCGCTCGCGCGCGCCGTGGCGGTGCGCCCGCGCGTGCTGCTGCTCGACGAGCCGCTGGCCGCGCTCGACGCCAAGCTCAAGGAGTCGCTGCGCGACGAGCTCGCCGAGCTGCTGCGGCGGCTGCACATCACCGCCGTGCACGTCACGCACGACCAGCAGGAGGCGCTGGCCATCGCCGACCGGCTCGCCGTGATGCAGGCCGGGCGCATCGTGCAGGTGGGGCGCGGCGAGGACCTCTACCGCGCGCCCGCCCATCCCTTCGTGGCCGAATTCCTCGGCCGCGTGAACCGGCTGCAGCGCACGCCCGAGGCGCTGCGCGACGATGTCGTGCGGCTCGGCGGCAGCGCCCTGCCCTGCCCCGGCGCCTGGCGCGACCGCGCGCTGCTGCTGGTGCGCCCCGAGGACATCGAGGTCGGCCCCGCGCAGCCCGCGCGCCCCGGCTGGGGCACGGCCACGGTCGAGCGCCGCACCTTCCTCGGCGATCGCGTGCAACTGCAGTTGCGCGTGGCCGACCAGCCGCAGATGCTCCTGGCCGACACCGCGCGCGACACGCCCTACGGCATCGGCGATGCCGTCGCCCTTCGCATCCACCCCGACCGATTGATGAGCCCGCAGGACACCCGCGCATGACTACGACCCACGACACCTTCCTGGTCCAGCTCACCGACCTGCACATCCGCGAGCCGGGCCGGCTGGCCTATGGCCGCATCGACACCGCGCCCTACCTCGAGCGCGCGGTGCAGTCGGTGCTCGCGCTGCGGCAGGCGCCCGACGCGGTCGTCATCACAGGCGACCTCACCGACTTCGGCCGCGCCGCCGAGTACGAACACCTCGCGCGCCTGCTGGCCCCGCTCGAGGCGCGGGGCATCCCCATTCACCTGATGCCCGGCAACCACGACGACCGCGACCAGCTGCGCCGCAGCTTCCCCGGCCACGCCTACCTCGGCGACGGCGGCGACAGCGACGGCTTCGTGCAGTACGCGCTGAACGTTGGGCCGCTGCGGCTGATCACGCTCGACACCGTGGTGCCCGGCGCCAGCCATGGCGCGCTGTGCGAGAAGCGGCTGGCCTGGCTCGAGGCCCGGCTCGGCGAGAGCCGGCGCGAGCCGGTGGTGGTCGCGATGCACCATCCGCCGTTCCAGACCCTGATCGGCCACATGGACGAGATCGGCCTGCTCGAGGGCGCGGCGGAACTCGAGGCCCTGATCGCGCGTCATCCCAATGTGGAACGCGTGATCTGCGGCCACCTGCACCGCGCCATCGACGTGCGCTTCGGCGGCACCCTGGCCTCGACCGCGCCCGCGCCCGCGCACCAGGTCTGCCTCGACCTCGCGCCCGACGCAGCCTCGGCCTGGACGCTCGAGCCCCCGGGCTTCCGCGTGCATGCCTGGTCGGCCGCGGCCGGCCGGCTGGTCACGCACCTCGCGGCTTCCGGGCATTTCGAGGGGCCGTACCCGTTCCACGACAACGGCGCGTTGATCGACTAGGACCCCGGCTGGCCTGCACCGGCCACATGTGGAGAATGGGGGGTCGACGCAAAACCGAATCAGAACGAAAAGAAAGGATCAAGCCCGACACCCATGAAGCATCTTCTGAACCTGCTGGCGGCCGTCGCCCTGCTGGTGTGGGGCACGCACCTCGTGCGCACCGGCGTTCTTCGCGTGTTCGGCGCCAACCTGCGCAAGATCCTCGTGCAGAGCATGCGCAACCGATTCACGGCCGCCCTCTCGGGCATCGGCGTCACGGCCCTCGTGCAATCGAGCACCGCCACCTCGCTGATGACCTCCTCCTTCGTCGGCCAGGGCCTGGTCACGCTGCCCGCGGCGCTGGCCGTGATGCGCGGCGCCGACGTCGGCACGGCGCTGATCTCGGTGCTGTTCTCGGCCGACCTGTCCTGGCTCTCGCCGATGTTCATCTTCGTGGGCGTGGTGCTGTTCATCACCCGCTCGGCCACGGTCGCCGGGCGCGTCGGCCGCGTCTTCATCGGCCTGGGCCTGATGCTCCTGGCCCTCCAGCTGGTGGTCGAAGCCACCGAGCCGCTGTTCTCCTCGGCCGCCGTGCGCGCCCTGCTGGCCTCGATCAGCAGCGACGTGCTGCTCGAGATCACCATCGGCGCCGTGCTGGCGATCGTGGCCTATTCGAGCCTCGCGGTGGTGCTGCTGGTGGCGACCATGGCCAATTCGAACGTGGTGCCGCTGGACGTCGCGCTCGGCCTGGTGCTCGGCGCCAACCTCGGCAGCGGCCTGCTCGCGGTGCTGACCACCGCCAAGTCGGCGATTCCCGTGCGGCAGGTGACCATCGGCAACCTGCTGTTCAAGGCCCTGGGCGTGGCGATCGTCGCGCCCTTCGTCGGGCTGTGGATCCGCCACGTGCAGCCCCAATTGCCCACGCCCACGCACGGCGTGGTGCTGTTCCACCTGGCCTTCAACATCGTCATCAGCGTCGGCTTCATCGGCCTCACGCAGATGGTCGCGAACCTGGTGACGCGCATGCTGCCCGAGCCCGCGCCCTCGACCGCCTCGCTGCGGCCGCACCACCTCGATCCCTCGGCGCTGTCGACGCCCACGCTCGCGATCTCCAATGCCGCGCGCGAGGCGCTGCACCAGGCCGACATCGTCGAGACGATGCTGATCGGCGTGCTCGACGTGATCCGCCGCAACGACCTCAAGCTCGCGCAGGAGCTGCGCCAGCTCGACGACACGGTGGACGAGCTCTATTCGGCGATCAAGTACTACATGACGCGCATCTCGCGCGAGGCCCTCGGCGAGGAGGAGAGCCGGCGCTGGACCGACATCATCAGCTTCACGATCAACATGGAGCAGATCGGGGACATCATCGAGCGGGTGATCCAGGACGTGGAGGACAAGAAGATCAAGCCGCAGCGCAACTTCTCGGAAGCGGGGATGGCGGAGATCGTCGAGTTGCATGGGCGGCTGGTGGCGAATCTGCGGCTGTCGATGAGCGTGTTCCTGAACGGGAATGTTCGGGATGCGCAGAAGCTGCTCGAGGAGAAGGCTCGGTTTCGGGATCTGGAGCGTGCCTATGCGACGACGCACCTGGATCGGTTGTCGGATCGGACGACGTTGAGCATCGAGACGAGTTCATTGCATATCGATCTGATCAGCGATTTGAAGCGGATCAATTCGCATATCTGTTCTATTGCTTATCCGATCTTGGAGTCGGCTGGGGCGTTGGCGCCTTCTCGGTTGAAAGAGTCTCGGTTGGGGAAGATCGAAGGCTGAGTTTTGTATTGAAGCCGTTGGCCGGGTCTCGCCCCGGCGGGCGAGTCACTTTCTCTTGTCTCGCCAAGAGAAAGTAACCAAAGAGAAGGCGACCCCGCTGTCTGTGTCCCTCCGCTTCGCTACGGGCAACCTGCGGTGCTCGGAGAAAGCGGGGGTCCGCAGAACTCGCTGCACTTCGTTGCGCTCAGACAGCTGCGGCCCTTATCCCGCTTTCTCCTGCGCTCCTCGGCACAGCCAGAGGGGACTAGGGTCAACGCGCCATGGCGCGTCCTTGTGTGGGGTGTGCGGGTGCGTAAGCCTTGGATCTTTCACCCAGGCCGAGCAACGCGAAGGCCCGTTGGGCTTGCTCGGCCGAGCGTAGCGATGGCCCGACCCACCCCCTCTGGCTGCGCCGAGGAGCGCAGCGTTTCGCGGATAAGGGCTCGCAGCTGTCTGAGCGCAACGAAGTGGAGCGAGTTCTGCGAGACCCCGCGAAACGCGAGCACCGCAGGTTGCCCCGTAGCGAAGCGGAGGGGTCGCAGACAGTGGGTCGCCTTTTCTTTGGTTACTTTCTTTTGGCGAAGTGTATGGACCGGGGACCTGGGTAACAGGTGTGCGCGGACATAGGAAACACTTTCTGGGTCGATACGCCCGAGGAAGTGCCCTATGCCCTGGCAGCCGAGAGACCTGATGGACACCAAGCGAGAGTTCGTAGAGCTGGCCCTGCAAGACGGCGCCAATCGGCGTGAGCTGTGCCGGCGATTCGGCATCAGCCCCAAGACCGGCTATGCGCTGCTCAAGCGCTATGCGCAGCTGGGTATCGCCCAGGCGTGTACGCCGCGCAGCACGCGGCCGCTGAACTCGCCCACGCGCAGCCCTCACGAACTCGAGCAGGCCGTCATCGAACTGCGCCACGCACACCCCACCTGGGGCGGGCGCAAGATCGCCCGCCGACTGGCCGACTTGGGCATGAGCGACGTTCCCGCCCCCAGCACCGTGACCAACATCCTGCATCGCCACGGGCTCATCACGCCCGAGGCCAGCCTGGCCAGCGAACACTGGCGTCGCTTCGAGCACGAACAGCCCAACGCCTTGTGGCAGATCGACTTCAAGGGCGACTTCGGCATGGCCACGGCTCGTTGCTATCCCTTGACCCTGCTGGACGACCATTCCCGCTTCAACTTGGCCCTGAAGGCCTGTGCGAGCGTGGGCATAGATAGCGTTCGCCCCCACCTGGTGCAGGTCTTCAGCCGCTATGGGCTGCCGGTTCGCATCAACTCCGACAACGGTGCGCCTTGGGGTGCTCCGCGCCAGCCCGAGCACGGCCTGTCCGAGCTGAGCGTGTGGCTCATCAGGCTGGGCATCCGCGTCAGCCACAGCGCGCCGTACCACCCACAGACCAACGGCAAGATCGAGCGCTTCCATCGCTCGTTGAAGGCCGAGCTGCTCGCAGGACGCAGCTTCAGCGATCTGAGCCAGGCCCAGGCAGCCTTCGAGCGCTGGCGCGGCATCTACAACCACGAGCGCCCGCACGATGCGCTGGGCCTGCTCACCCCGGCCAAGCGCTATGCCGTCAGCCCAAGACCCTATCCGCAGCACTTGCCGTCCATCGAGTACGAACACGGCGACACGGTGGTCGCCGTCAAGCACAACGGGGAAGCCAACTTCCGAGGCCACAGGCTCAAGGTACCCAACTGCCTGCTCAAGTTGCCCATCGCGTTCCGGGCAGATCCCGCGCACGACGGGCGCTTCAACGTGCTGTTCTGCCACCACCCATTCATGCAGATCGACTTGAAGTCGATCCCCACGAAGCCTTAACCTGACAACGTGTTTCCTATGTCCGCGCACACCCGTTACCCAGGTCCCCGGTCCATACAGCGAAGCAAAAGAAAGTGACTCGCCCGCCGGGGCGAGTCCCGGCCAACGACCTAAGCAAAAAGAACAACCTACTTGGAAGAAGCAGCCCCCAATGCAGCAGGCTCAACAGCAACACGCACCTCCCGCCGCGCATACCTCTGCGCCAGCACAGCACAAACCATCAACTGCATCTGATGAAACAACATCAGCGGCAAAACGATAGCGCCAACAGCATGCGAAGCAAACAGAACCTTCGCCATGGGAATCCCACTGGCCAGACTCTTCTTCGACCCACAGAACACGATAGTGATCTCGTCCTCCGTATCGAAGCCCAGCTTGCGCGCCAACAAGGTAGTCAGGCTCAACGCCAAAGCCAGGATCACCGCACACACGACAAGCAACCCCACCAGCGCATGCCCCGGCACCTGCCGCCACAACCCCTCGATCACCGCCGCACTGAACGCCGTATAGACCACCAGCAGGATCGACCCCTGGTCCACGAACTTCAGCACCGAGGCACGCCGCTTCACCCAGCCCCCGATCCAGGGCCGCAGCAGATGCCCCGCCGCGAACGGCACCATCAGCTGCAGCAGGATCCGCCCGATCGCATCGAGCGACGACGAAGCCGCGTGCCCGCCATGCGGCAACACCACCAGCCCCACCAGCACCGGCGTCACGAACACCCCCAGCAACGTCGAGGCCGAGGCGCTGCAGATCGCCGCCGGCATGTTCCCGCGCGCCATCGCGGTGAAGGCGATCGCTGACTGCACGGTGGCGGGCAGCACGCACAGGTACAGCACGCCGGTATAGAGCTCGGGCGTGACCAGCGGCACCAGCACCGGCTTCAACGCCAGCCCGAGCAGCGGGAACAGCACGAAGGTGCTCGCGAACACCAGCAGGTGCAGCCGCCAGTGGGTGATGCCCTCGAGGATCGCCTCGCGCGAGAGCTTGGCGCCGTGCAGGAAGAACAGCAGGCCGATGGCCACCGTGGTCAGGCCCTCGAAGAACTGGGCCGGACGGCCGCTGGCGGGGACGAGGCTCGCGAGGGTGACGACCGACAGCAGGGCGAGGGTGAAGTTGTCGGGCAGGAGACGGGAACGGGACATGGAAAGGCAAAGCGCGACCGGTCCCTGTGCAGGGACGATCGCTCGGATAAGGGATTACCCGTATTTTCGCGCTAGTGCGCCGTCGAGGCGGCGGGGCGCGAAGAAGGCGACGCGGACGGTGGGGGATAGCTCGCGGCGGTCGTCGTGAAGCGCGCCTGCCGGCGGCGCAGGCAGTAGTCGATCAGGTCGTCGACCTCGGTGGCCTTGTCGAACACGGCGTCGGCGCCGAGCTGCAGGCAGCGGCGGCGCATGTCGGGGGTGGCGTGGTTGCTCAGCACCACCATCTTCTGGGCCGGATCGCGGTGGCGGCAGGCCTGCAGCACGCTGAGGCCGGTGCCGTCCTTGAGGAACAGGTCGACGATCGCCAGGTCCCACAGCGCCATGTTGCGCGTCAGCCAGCGCGTGCTCTCGGCCTCGGTATCGGCCAGGCCGACTGGATCGACCCGCGCCACCTCGCGCAAGGTGCCCACGAGGTTCTCGCGGATGGTGGGGTTGTCTTCGACGATGAAGGTGCGGACGGTGCTCATGGCGGCATGCGGCCATCCCTGCGGGCGGCGAAGCGAGGCATCCGCTTCGGCCCGATAAAGAACGGCTGGCTGGACTTTGTTGGCAGCGAGGCTACAAAGTGCACCCGCCACAAGACGCAGGCATGACACCCCTGCCCGGGTAGGACAAGGCCGGGGTGCCGCCACGCCCGGCTTCGGGGCCGCTCAGAGCGTGAAGATCGTGCAGCCCGTGGTCTTGCGCGCCTCGAGGTCGCGGTGCGCCTGCTGCACGTCGTCCAGCGCATAGCGCTGCACGATCGGGATCTTCACCGCGCCGCTTTGCACGATGGCGAACAGGTCGTCGGCCGCCGCCTGCGTGCTGTCGCGCGTGGCCAGGTGCGAGAACAGCGTGGGGCGCGTCAGGTACAGCGAGCCCTTCGAGGCCAGCACGCCGAGGTTCACCGGCGGCACCGGGCCCGAGCCGTTGCCGAACACGGCCAGCAGGCCGAAGGGACGCAGGCAGTCGATCGAGCCTTCGAAGGTGTCCTTGCCGACCGAGTCGTAGACCACCTTCACGCCCTTGCCGCCGGTGATCTCCTTGACGCGGGCGGCGAAGTTCTCGCTGCTGTAGTTGATGGCGTGCGCCGCGCCGTGGTCCAGCGCGAGCTGGCACTTGGCGTCGCTGCCGGCGGTGCCGATCAGCTGCAGGCCCAGCGCCTTGGCCCACTGGCAGGCGATCAGGCCGACGCCGCCGGCCGCGGCATGGAACAGCACGAAGTCGCCGGGCTGCAGGCCCTCGGCCGGCAGCGTCTTCTTCAGCAGGTACTGCGTGGTCAGGCCCTTGAGCATCATGGCCGCGCCGGTCTCGAAGGAGATGTCGTCGGGCAGCTTGCAGACGCACTTGGCGGGCATCACGCGCAGCTCGCTGTAGGCGCCGGGCGGCTGGCTCGCATAGGCGGCGCGGTCGCCGGCCTTCAGGTGCGTCACGCCCTCGCCCACCGCCTCGACCACGCCCGCGGCCTCCATGCCGAGCTGCAGCGGCATCTGGAACGGATAGAGCCCGCTGCGCTGGTAGGTGTCGATGAAGTTCAGGCCCACGGCCTTGTGGCGGATGCGGATCTCGCCGGGGCCGGGCTCGCCGACCTCGACCTCGACGATCTTCAGTTCCTCGGGACCGCCATGGCGGTCGATACGAACGGCTTTGCTCAACATCGGTGCTGTCTCCACGCGCGAAAAAAGAAGAGGCGCATCCTGCCATGTTTGGGGTTTCCGCGGCGACACGGGTCATTGCCGCGAGCCGCTAGAGTCGGCGCCCATGCAATCGCCACAGCGCCTCACGCCCCTGACCGTCCTCCTGCTCGTCGTGCCGCCGCTGCTGTGGGCCGGCAACGCGGTGGTCGGCCGGCTGGTGCGCGAGCTGGTGTCGCCGCTCACGCTGAACTTCGTGCGCTGGGTCATCGCCTTCGTGCTGCTGCTGCCGCTCGCGGCCCCGGTACTGCGGCCCGCGAGCCCGCTGTGGGCGCACTGGAAGCGCTATGCGCTGCTGGGCCTGCTGGGCATCGGCCTGTACAACGCCTTCCAGTACCTGGCGCTGCAGACCTCCACGCCGATCAACGTGACGCTGGTGGGCTCGAGCCTGCCGCTGTGGATGCTGGCGGTGGGCAGCCTGTTCTTCGGTGCCCGCCCGCATGGGCGCGCGATCGGCGGCGCGCTGCTGTCGATGCTCGGCGTGCTGCTGGTGCTCAGCCGCGGCGAGTGGCGCCAGCTGCTGGCGCTGCGGCTGGTGCCGGGCGACCTCTACATGATCCTGGGCACCATCGCGTGGGCCTTCTACAGCTGGCTGCTCGCGCGCACGCACGAGCCCGCCGCGCTGCGGCGCGACTGGGCCGCGTTCCTGATGGCGCAGCTGGTGTTCGGCATCGCCTGGTCGGGCGCGCTGGCGGCCGGCGAGTGGACGCTGACGCCGGCCCATCTCGACCTGGGCTGGCCGCTGGTCGCCGCCATGGCCTTCATCGGCATCGGCCCGGCCGTGCTGGCCTACCGCTGCTGGGGCACCGGCGTGCAGCGCGCGGGGCCGCAGGTGGCCGGCATCTTCATGAACCTCACGCCGCTGTTCGCGGCCGTGATGTCGGCGGCCTTCCTGCGCGAGGCGCCGCACTGGTACCACGGCGCGGCCTTCGTGCTGATCGTGGGCGGGATCGTGGTGTCGACGCGGCGCTGAACGAGCGCTCGCGCGCGCTGCTCAGGGCTTGCGGAACAGCCCGGTCAGCAGGTCCTTCTCGTCGAAGCGGTCGTCCTTGAAGCACTCGATGGTTTCCAGTCCCGCCGCTTCCATCGCCCGCGCCAGGCTGGCCTCGGTGTAGAAGCCCACGTGGCAGGGATCGGGATAGGCGCGGTCGTAGGGAATCGAGATCACGAAGTGGCCGCCCGGCACCAGCGACCGGCACGCCGACGAGAGGAAATCCGCCACGTCGTCGGCGTAGATGTGCTCCAGCGTATGGAAGCTCACGACGGTGTCGGCCGGCGGAACGATCGGGCCGTCGGCCGTGAGGTCGTGCTCGACGAACAGGCTGGCCAGCGGCACGGCCTCGAAGAGTTCGCGCGCCAGCGACAGCGCCTGTTCGTTGAGGTCCACGCCGACCACCTCGCTCACCCGCGGGTTCTCGCGCAGCCAGTAGGTGCTCGCGCCGTGGTTGCAGCCGATGTCGAGCACGCGGCCCTGGATGAAGGGCGCATAGGCCTGCAGGATGCGGCGGTTCGCATGCCGCTCCCAGAAGCCGAACGGGCTCGGCTCGACCGTGAGGTACGACTCCTTGGCATAGCGCGTCTGCGGCGGCGCGGCGGGCGCGAACAGGTGCGCCAGTTCCGGTTGGCTCGCCAGCCAGCGCGGCGCCTCCTCGCGGCCCACCAGCTGCCACGCATAGCCGGGCCGGTCATAGAGGTCGCGCCCCGAGGCCAGCAGCGCGGGGATGTCGAGCGCATCGAGCAGCTCGGGCCGGTTGTATTCCTGGTGCGCGAAGCCGCGGATCTTGGCGCGCACCGCCTCTTCGTCCATCGCGAGGTACGACAGGTGCCAGCCCGCGTCGTCGATCAGCCGCGCGGGCTGGGCGCCGTTGCGCACGCGCAGGCGCAGCTGGTCGGGCGTGAGGCCGTCGAGCCGCGCGCGGGTGGCGGCCACGGTCCAGACCGACGCGGCCTCGGGGCCCCGCACGTTGCGGTAGTTGGCGTAGAAGTAATAGAAGGCCTGGCGCAGCCCGAAGACCTCGTGGTGGCGGTCGTCGCGCATGGCGCGCACGGTCTCGGCGCGCGGTATCTCGTCGGCGTCGGAGATCATCACCAGGTCGTGCGGCGCCGCGTCGTGCAGGCCGCGCAGGATCTGGTTGCGCTGGAATTTCTCGCGGATCCAGAAGCCCGATTTCGGCGTGTCGGCATGCCAGTCGCCGGGCACGGCCATCGCATCGGCGGCCGCGTCGACCTCGGGCATGTCGTGCACCGCCACGTGGCGGATGCGCGGCAGGAAGGCCGCGATGCGCGGATCGGCGGCATCGAAGCGCAGCGGCTTGGGCGCGCCGGTGAAGCTGCGGTCGGCCTCGACCACGACGAAGCAGTCGACCACCTCGTCGAGCTCGTGCAGCCGCGCCGCGAGGATGTCGGCCTCGCCGTTGTAGGTGAAGCAGTCGTAGACCCTGCGCGAGGGGCCCGGCGACACGGCCGCTGCCTGCGCCTCGGGCGGGAACTCGATGCGGTAGCCGCGGCGCTCGAACATCGTCAGCAGGTCGCGCTCGCCGTACCAGCCGTCGAGCTCCGACAGCGGCACCAGCGAACGCACCGTGGGCGGCGACAGCGACACCAGCCGGCGCACCTTCGAGTGATGGCCGAAGATCCTCAGCGCATCGAAGCCATGGTGCAGCTGCGGGCCCGCATGCTCGATCGCGAACTCGCGCGCCAGCTCGACCGGCGCGAAGCGCAGGCCCTGGGCCTCGAGCGCGGGCCGCAGCACGCCGGTCAGCTGCACGTCCTCCAGCAAGGGGTCGTGATGCCAGTGCATCCGCAGCGGCTCGCCCTCGAGCGCATCGGGCGGCGGAATCTCGACGCGGATCTGCGGATGGTCGACCAGCGCGCGCAGGAAGCGCCGGCTGCGCAGGCTGAAGCCGCCATTGAGCACCGGCGTGACGCGGTGGTCGGGCCGCGCGTACTCGTCGGCCCATTCGAAGCGGGTGCGCCAGTACGCCGGCCCCTGCGGCGGCTCGATGCGCGCGAGATGGATCGGCGCGCCGATGCAGTCGTGGTCGAGGAAGGCCTCGTTCCAGTTGGCCGCGTCGAGCACCCAGCCGTCTTCCTGCACGATCAGCACGAACTCGGTCTGCACCACGCGCCAGAGCGCGAACATGACGAACCAGCTGTACTCGTGGTAGTTGAGCGGCGCGATCGCGCGGTGCGCGATGCCGCGGCCCAGATCGGCCGGCGCCTGCGGGCTGCACAGCAGCGCGCGCGCGCCGGGCATCTGCGCCAGGCTCAACGCGAGCGCCATGGCGGCGCCGCGCGCGTCCGGCAGGCCGGTGACGGACACCAGCGTGATCTTCTCAAACGACTCCCTGCTCATCTTCTTCTTGCCCCGCGAATTCTTCGTTCCGCGTGATGCCCGGTCCGGCTCAGTAGGTGCCCGGGTAGGCACCGCCATCGGCCAGCACGTTCTGCCCGGTCATGTAGCCGGCCTGCACGCTGCAGAGGAAGGCGCAGATCGCGCCGAACTCGGCCGGCGTGCCGAAGCGGCGCGCGGGCACGGACTTCTTGCGGTTCTCCCACACGGTGTCGAAGTCCAGGCCCGACTTCTGCGCCGCGCCGCTCATCGTGCCCTTGAGGCGGTCGGTCTCGAAGGAACCGGGCAGCAGGTTGTTGATGGTCACGCCCTTGGCCGCGACGCCGCTGCGCGCCACGCCGGCCACGAAGCCGGTGAGGCCGCTGCGCGCGCCGTTCGACAGGCCCAGCACCTCGATCGGCGACTTCACCGAGCTCGAGGTGATGTTGACGATGCGCCCGAAGCCGCGCTCGGCCATGCCGTCGACCGTGGCCTTGATGAGCTCGATCGGCGTGAGCATGTTGGCGTCGACCGCCTTGATCCAGTCCTCGCGCTCCCAGTTGCGGAAGTCGCCGGGCGGCGGGCCGCCGGCATTGGTGACCACGATGTCGAAGGCGTGGCCCAGCGCGAACACCGCGGCGCGGCCGACCTCGGTCGTGATGTCGGCCGCCACGGCCTTGACGAAGGGCGCCGGCGTGCCCGCCGCCGTGGCCGCGTCGGCCAGCTGCTTGGCGGCCGCCTCGAGCGCCTCGGCGCCGCGCGCCACGATCACCACGTTGACGCCCTCGCGCACCAGCGCCTCGGCGCAGCCGTAGCCCAACCCCTTGCTCGCGCCGCACACCAGCGCGGTCTTGCCTGCAATGCCCAGATCCATTTGTTCGACTCCAGAAGAGAAAGAAGAAAAGCGCGACGGCCTCAGCGGCCCTTGCGCGTGAAAACGAAGATGCCCGCGATCACCAGCGCCGTGCCGGCGGCGATCCAGGCCGTGAACGGCTCGCCGAGTATGACCACCCCCATGAGGATGGTCGACAGGGGGCCGATCATGCCGGTCTGGGCGGCGATGGCCGGCCCGATGCGCTCGATGGCCATCATCACCATCAGCACCGGTACCGCCGTGCACAAGGTGGCGTTGAGCACCGACAGCCAGATCACCTCGGGCGCCACCTGCAGCGCCGCATCGAGTGGCCGCAGCAGCGCGAACTGCGCGAGGCAGAACAGGCAGGCCACGGTGGTCGCGAGGCCCACCAGCCGCAGCGAACCGAGGCGCTGCACGAATTCGCCGCTGTAGACCAGGTAGCCCGCGTAGCTCACCGCGCTGAGGAAGACCAGGAACGCGCCCCAGGCCGCCGCGAGGCCGCCGCCCTTGCTCTCGCCGGCCAGCAGCTCGTGGCCGAACACCAGCAGCACGCCCGCGTAGCTGATGACCATGCCGACGAGCTGCGGCCGCGTGACGCGGCGGCGGTACAGCACCCAGCCGAAGAACAGCACCAGCGTGGGATTGAGATAGAGGATCAGCCGCTCGAAGCTGGCCGAGATGTAGGCCAGCCCGGCGAAGTCGAGGAAGCTCGCGAGGTAGTAGCCCGAGAAGCCCAGCCCGATCACGCCGAGCCAGTCGCGAAAGGTCAAGGCGGGCTTGCCGCGCCCGGCCCACCAGGCCATGAGCGCGAACAGCGGCAGCGCGAACAGCATGCGCAGCATGATCAGCGTCACGGCATCGACGCCGTGGCGATAGGCCAGCTTGACGATGATCGCCTTGCCGCTGAACGCGATCGCGCCCAGCGAGGCGAGGACGAGGCCGGGCGCGATGCGCTTCGCGCCGTCTGGAAGGGGAATGCCGGTGCTCGCGGCCGTCTTGGTCATCCCCCGATCATCGCGTGAAAGCTCAATACCCTGCTGCCGCTCCGTCTCGGCGCGGATCGCTGGCGGCCACGTAGCCCTCCACCGAAGGATCGCCCGCGCGCCAGATGAACTGGCCGGCACCGAAGTCCTGGTAGGAGTCGTTGATGACCTCGAGGTGATGGCCCAGCCCGCGCAGGCCCTGCACGGTGGCCGGGTTCATCGCGGCCTCGACGTTGATCTCCATGCCGGCGTTGAAGCGCCAGCGCGGCGCGTCGCAGGCGGCCTGCGGGTTCTGCTTGTAGTCGAGCATGCGCACCAGCGTCTGCATGTGGCCCTGGGGCTGCATGTTGCCGCCCATCACGCCGAAGCTCATCACCGGCTGGCCGTCCTTGGTGAGGAAGGCCGGGATGATGGTGTGGAACGGGCGCTTGCCCGGTGCCACCACGTTCGGGCTCTCGGCCTTGAGGCTGAAGCCGTGGCCGCGGTTCTGCAGGCTGATGCCGAATTCGGGCTCGACGCAGCCCGAGCCGAAGCCCATGTAGTTGCTCTGGATGAAGCTCACCATCATGCCGCTCTCGTCGGCCGCGGTGAGGTAGATGGTGCCGCCCTTGACGGGGTTGCCGGCCTTGAAGTCCTGCGCCTTGTTGCGGTCGATCAGCCGCGCGCGCGAGGCCAGGTAGGCATCGTCGAGCATCTGCTCGGTCGTGACCTCCATGGTCGAGCGTTCCGACACGTAGCGGTAGACGTCGGCGAAGGCCAGCTTCATGGCCTCGATCTGCAGATGCTGCGACTCCACCGAGTCGACCGGCAGCGAGGCGATGTCGAACTTCTCGAGGATGCCCAGCGCGATCAGCGCCGCGATGCCCTGGCCGTTGGGCGGGATCTCGTGCAGCGTATGGCCGCGGTAGTCGCGCGAGATCGGCGTGACCCACTCGGGCTGGTAGGCCGCGAGGTCGGCCACGGTGAGCGCGCCGCCCTGCTCCCTGGAGAACTTCGCGAGCGCCTCGGCGATCTCGCCCGTGTAGTAGGCCTCGCCCCTGGTGCGGGCGATGGCCTTGAGCGCGCGCGCGGCGGCGGCGAAGCGGAACAGCTCGCCGACCTCGGGCGCGCGGCCCCAGGGCAGGAAGGCCTGGGCGAAGCCCGGCTGCGATTGCAGCAGCGGCGTGGCCGCGAGCCACTTGCCCTGCACCACCGGCGGCACCAGGTAGCCGCGCTCGGCGATGTCGATGGCCGGCGCCATCAGGTCGGCGAAGGGCAGCTTGCCGAAGCGCTCGCTGAGCGCGGCCCAGCCGCGCACCGCGCCCGGCACGGTGACCGAGTCGATGCCGCGCATCGGCGGGGTGGTGGCGTCGGCGCCGTACTTGGCCCTGAAGTACTCGGGCGTCCAGGCCTTGGGCGCGGGGCCCGAGGCATTGAGGCCGTGCAGTGCCTTGCCGTCCCACAGGATGCAGAAGGCATCGCTGCCCAGGCCGTTGCTCACCGGCTCGACCAGCGTCATGACGGCCGCGGTGGCGACCGCCGCGTCGACCGCGTTGCCGCCCTGCTGCAGGATGCGCAGGCCGGCCTGCGCGGCCAGCGGGTGCGAGGTCGACACCACGTTGCGCGCGAACACCGGGATGCGGGTGGAGGTGTAGGGATTGCCGAAATCGAAGTTCAGGGCGGTCATGGCGGTCGTGCTCTCGTGTCTTCAGTCGTTGGTGATCTTGCGTTCGACGACGATCTTCTTCCACTTGGCGGCGTCGGCGGCCACCATCTTCGCGAACTGCTCGGGCGTGCCGGCGGTGGCGGGCTCGATGCCCAGGCGCGACAGCTTGTCCTTGACCTCGGGGTCGGCCAACGCCTCGTTGGCGGCCTTGTTCACGCGCGCCACGATGTCGGGCGGCAGGCCCTTGGGACCGTAGAAGCCGAACCAGGTGTTCGATTCGAAGCCCGGCAGCGTATCGGCGATCGGCGGCAGTTCGGGTGCGAGCGGGCTGCGCTTGAGCGTGGTCACGCCGAGTGCGCGCAGCCGGCCGTCGCGCACGTGCGGCATGCCGGTGGGCAGCGAGTCGAACAGCACCTCGACCTTGCCGCTGATCAGGTCGGGGATCGCGAGCGCCGTGCCCTTGTAGGGAATGTGGGTGACGAACACGCCGGCCTGCGCCTTGAACAGCTCGGCCGTGAGTTGCACGATGGTGCCGTTGCCGCTCGAGGCGTAGTTGAGCTTGCCGGGGTTCTTCTTCGCGTAGTCGATCCACTCGCGCACCGTCTTCGCGGGCGAGTCGACCGGCACCAGCATGATGCTCGGCGCGTCGCCCACGTGCGCGATCGGCGTGAAGTCGCGCACCGTGTCGTAGGGCAGGCGGCTGGTGATGGCCGGGCCGATCGAGTGCGTGCTGGTGGTGGCCAGCAGCAGCGTGTAGCCGTCGGGCGCGGCCTTGGCCGCGAGGTCGGAGCCGATGGCGCCGCCGGCACCGGGCTTGTTGTCGACCACCAGCGTGGTGCCCAGCTTCTCGCCCATCTTCTGGCCCAGCGTGCGCGCGAACAGGTCGGTGGCGCCGGCCGCGGGAAAGGGCACGACCAGCCGGATTGGCTTGTTCGGGTAGCCCTGCGCGAAGCCGGTGGCCGGCGCGGCCAGGCACAGCGCGGCGAAGGCGGCCGCGAGGCCGTGGAGAAACTGGTGGCGTTGCATGGTGCTGGATTCCCTTCGCAAGATGGCGAACATTCGATGCTAAGCAGCGCGGGCGCATCAAGCCAGATAATCCCGCTTATTCAACTATGAGCACAATTTATGGCACGGATCGCCGCCGAGGAGGTTTCGCTGCAGCAGCTTCGCGCGCTCGCGGCAGTGGCCGAGACGGGCAGCTTCACGCTGGCCGCCGAGAGCCTGCAACTGACCCAGCCGGCCATCAGCCACCTGGTCAAGCGCATGGAGGAAGACCTGGGCCAGCCGCTGGTGGTGCGCGGGCGCCGCATCCGCATGACCGATGCCGGCCAGATGATGGTCGACACGGCGGTGCGCGCGCTGCGGCTGATCGATGAGTCGGTCAATGCCTGCCGCTCGCAGGCCCAGTTGCGCGAGGGCCGCGTGGTGCTGGCGGTGGGCCATCTCACGGCCGGCGCGCTGATGCCGCCGCTGCTCGGGCGCTTCGCGCACAAGCACCCCAAGCTGGCCACCACGCTGCTCGACAGCACCGCCGAGCAGATGATCTCGCGCATCCTCTCGCAGGAGGCCGACCTCGGCTTCGGCTCCGACATCGGCCAGGCCCATTCGGAGCTCGCGACCGAGCCGCTGTTCGTCGAGCGCATGGCGCTGTTCGTGCGCGAGGACCATCCGCTCGCGCAGCGCAGCAGCATCGAGGCGCGGCAGCTCGACGCCCTGCCCTTCATCCACGTCAACCCCGACGCCAACGTCTGGCGCGCGGTGAGCCGCCAGCTCTCGAGCGTGGCCAACGTCTACCCGCAGGTGGCGCACCACGTGTCGATGCTCTCCACCGCCTTCGGCCTGATCCAGGCCGGCGCGGGCGTGGCGCTGCTGCCGCGCTACGTCGAGGTGCTGATGCCGCCGAACCTGCGCGCGCTCGCGGTCACGCGGCCGGTGCTCGAGTACCCGCTGGTGGCGGTGCGGCTGGCCAAGCATCCGCTGAGCCCGGCCGCGATGGCCTTCCTCGACATCGCGCGGCAGCACCTGAAGCCGCGCACGGCGAAGGGCTGAAAGGCCTTCGCCAAAAACGAACGGCGCCCGCGGGCGCCGTTCATTGGAGCGAGCCCGGCACGCATGCCGGGCGGTCGTCGATCACTCCTCGACGAAGGCTTCCTCGCGCTTCGACTTCACGGCCGGCAGCAGCACGATGACGAGCAGCAGCAAGGCGGCGGCCAGCAGGCCGGCGGAGATCGGGCGCGTGATGAACACGGTCCAGTCGCCGCGCGACAGCAGCAGCGAGCGGCGCAGGTTCTCTTCCATCATCGGGCCCAGGATGAAGCCCAGCAGCAGCGGCGCGGGTTCGCAGCCGAGCTTGAAGAAGGTGTAGCCCACGAAGCCGAAGATGCCCACCATCCAGATGTCGAAGGTGTTGTTGTTGGTCGAGTACACGCCGATCGCGCAGAACAGCACGATCGCCGGGAACAGGTACTTGTAGGGCACCGACAGCAGCTTGATCCACATGCCGATCAGCGGCAGGTTCAGGATGATCAGCATCGCGTTGCCGATCCACATCGAGGCGATCAGGCCCCAGAACAGCTCGGGGTTGCTGGTCATCACCTGCGGGCCCGGCTGGATGTTGTGGATCGTCATCGCGCCCACCATCAGCGCCATCACGGCGTTGGGCGGAATGCCCAGCGTCAGCAGCGGGATGAAGGAGGTCTGCGCGCCGGCGTTGTTGGCCGACTCGGGAGCCGCCACGCCGCGGATGTTGCCCTTGCCGAAGGGCACTTCGCCCGGCTTCAGCTTGGTCTTCTTCTCGATGGTGTAGGCCGCGAAGGCCGCCAGCAGCGCGCCGCCGCCGGGCAGGATGCCCAGGGCCGAACCGAGCGCCGTGCCGCGCAGCACCGCGGGCACCATGCGCTTGAAGTCTTCCTTGGTCGGGAACAGGCCCTTCACCTTGGCGGTGAACACTTCGCGCTCTTCATCGGGACGCGAGAGGTTCGCGATGATTTCGCCGTAGCCGAACACGCCCATGGCGATGGCCACGAAGCCGATGCCGTCGGTCAGTTCGGGGATGTCGAAGCTGAAGCGCGCCACGCCCGAGTTCACGTCGGTGCCCACCAGGCCCAGCAGCAGGCCCAGCACGATCATCGCGATCGCCTTGAGCAGCGAACCCGAAGCCAGCACCACGGCGCCGATCAGGCCCAGGATCATCAGCGAGAAGTATTCGGCCGGGCCGAACTTGAAGGCCAGCTCGGTCAGCGGCGGCGCGAAGGCGGCCAGGATCAGCGTACCGACGCAGCCCGCGAAGAACGAGCCCAGGCCCGCCGCGGCAAGCGCCGGCCCCGCCCGGCCCTTGCGCGCCATCTGGTAGCCGTCGATCACTGTCACCACTGATGATGACTCCCCTGGCAGGTTCACCAGGATGGCGGTGGTGGAGCCGCCGTACTGCGCGCCGTAGTAGATGCCGGCCAGCATGATCAGGGCCGACACCGGGGGCAGTGCGTAGGTCGCGGGCAGCAGCATCGCGATGGTCGCGACGGGCCCGATGCCGGGCAGCACGCCGATCAGCGTCCCCAGGATGCAGCCGACCAGGCAGTACAGCAGGTTCGTGAAGGTGAACGCGACGCCGAAGCCGGTCGAGAGGTTTTGAAAGAGTTCCATGGTGCTTGCGTCCTCAGCCGATGAAGGTCGGCCAGACCTGGATCTGGAGCTTGAGCGCCCAGATGAAGGCGATGTAGCTGCCGACCGCCAGCACGGTGGCCAGGATCAGCACGCTGGGCAACTTGAACTCGTGGCCCGCGAGGCTGGCGATGATCACCAGCGCGTAGATCGCGATGATCAGGCCCATGGCCGGCACGCCGAAGCTCGGCAGGCCGCCCAGCAGGATGCCGAACACGAGGTTGGCGCCGAGGATCAGCACCACCTGCCGCCAGGCCCACTTGCCGATCTTGTCGCCCGTGGTGGTTTCGACGGTCATGCCGCTGAACATGATGCCCAGGCCGATCACCGCCATCAGGATACCGAGCACCAGCGGGAAGTAGCCGGGACCCATGCGAGCACCGGTGCCCACGCTGTAGTTGGTGGCGCCCCAAGCGAAGGCGACCCCGACCACGGTGAACATCAGTCCCGAGAAAAAGTCTTTCTGACTTTTGATTTTCACGAACAGTCTCCTCGAACAAATTTCGATGCGGGATTGTGGAGTCAGGTGGAAGTCAGCCCCATGTGGGTTCCACCTACCGAGAACTTAGGGATAACCCCGGTGCACGAGGCGCCTCGGATGTAGGTGGTTCGTATTCGGCGCGGGGCTGCGCCGGGGTGCGATCAAGCGTCGAGCGGCGGGGTCGCGCTCAGCACTTCCTCGATCGTGGTCAGGCCCTCGGCCACGCGCAGCGCGCCCGCGAGGCGCAGCGGCCGCATGCCGTCGACCACGGCCTGGCGCCGCAGCGCCGAGAGGTTCGGTTCCTTCGTGACCTCGGAGCGGAAGGTCTCGCTGATGCTCAGCAGTTCGTACAGGCCCATGCGGCCCATGTAGCCGGTCATGCGGCAGTCGACGCAACCCACCGGCTTGTAGGCGCGCACCGAGCCCGTGATCTGCCACGGCTTGACGATGGCCTCGAGCTTCTCGCGCGTGATGCCGTCGTCGGGCTGCTTGCAGTGCGGGCACAGGGTGCGCACCAGCCGCTGCGCGAGCACGCCCAGCATCACGGCGTTGATGAGGTACGAGGGCACGCCGAGCTCCATCAGCCGCGTGATGGCGCTGGGCGCGTCGTTGGTGTGCAGGGTGCTGAACACCAGGTGGCCGGTCAGCGCGGCCTGCACCGCCATCTCGGCGGTCGCGAGGTCGCGAATCTCGCCGACCATGATGATGTCCGGGTCCTGCCGCATCAGCGCGCGCAGGCCCTCGGTGAAACCGAAATCGAGTTGCGGTTGCACCTGCGTCTGGTTGAACGCGGGCTCGATCATCTCGATCGGGTCCTCGACGGTGCTGACGTTGACCTCCTCGGTCGCCACGCGCTTGAGCGTGGAGTACAGCGTGGTGGTCTTGCCCGAGCCCGTGGGGCCGGTCACGAGGATGATGCCGTTGGGCCGCGTGACGAGCTGCTCCCAGCGCTGCGCATCGTGCTGAGCGAAGCCGAGCGCATCGAGGTCCTTGACCGCGGTGTCGGGGTCGAAGATCCGCATCACCATCTTCTCGCCGAAGGCGGTGGGCAGGGTCGACAGCCGCATCTCGACCTCTTCGCCGCGCATGTTGCGGGTCTTGATGCGGCCGTCGAGCGGACGGCGCTTCTCCACCACGTCCATGCGGCCCAGCAGCTTGATGCGCGCGACCATCGCGTTCATCACGCCCATCGGCATCTGGTAGGCCGGATGCAGCACGCCGTCGATGCGGAAGCGGATCACGCCCTGGTCGCGGCGCGGCTCGAGGTGGATGTCGCTCGCGCGCTGGTCGAAGGCGTACTGCCACAGCCAGTCGACCACCTGCACCACGCTCTGGTCGTTGGCATCGAGCTGCTTGTTGCTCTTGCCGAGCTCGACCAGCTGCTCGAAGCTCGCGCCGCCGGTGTTGCCGCCGGCCTTCTGCGCCGCGCGCACCGACTTCGCGAGCGCGAAGAACTCGGCCGTGTAGCGCTGGATCTCGGCCGGGTTCGCGACCACGCGCCGCACCGTGCGCCGCGACTGGCGCTCGACCTCGGAGATCCAGTCGGTGAGGAAGGGTTCGGCCGTGGCCACCACCACCTCGTTGGGCAGCACCTGCACCGGCAGCACCTTGTGGCGCTCGGCATAGGCGGCGCTCATGGTGTCGGCCACCTTGCCCACGTCGACCTTGAGCGGATCGATGCGCAGATAGGACAGGCCCGCGCGGCCCGCGAGCCACTGCGCGAGCATCTCGAGGTCGAGCGGCTTGCTGTCGCTCTCGCGCGTCATCGCGACATTGGCCAGCCGCACCAGCGGATGCTGGCGGCTCTCGGCCTGGGCGCAGCGCGCGATGGTGCGCTTGGCTTCCATCGGCGAGATCACGCCGTCGGCGGCCAGCCATTCGATCAGGCGACGCAGGTCGAGCGGCCCTTCGGGGCGGGTGGCCGGTGCGGCGGAAGCGGGAACGGCGCTCATGGATTCAGATGGAAAGGACCGGCTTGAAGACCCGCAGCCACTTGGGCGCGGGCAGGCCCCAGCGAGTCTGGATGGTTTGGGCACGCTCGGCAAGCGCCTCGCGCTTGGGCCGGCTGGGCTGGCGCTGCGCGAGCACCACCGTGTTGCCCTCGCGCGTCGGCTTGAAGGCCCAGACCGCGTCGGCGCCGAAGGCGCCCTGGATCTTCTCGAGGCTGCGCTCGTAGCTCGACGAGCGGCCGAAGAGGTTGACCGTCATCGCGCCGTCCTCGGTGAGCAGCGCGCGACAGTCGGCATAGAAGTCCTCGCTGTCGAGCACCGGCGCCGCGGCCTCGTGGTCGTAGAGGTCGACCTGCAGCGCATCGACCGTGCCCTGCCATTCGGGTCGGCGGATCTCCTCGGCCGCGTCGGCGATCACCACGCGCAGCTTGGCGTCGTCGGGCGGCAGCTTGAACCAGCCGCGGCAGGCCGACACCACCTGCGGGTTGAGCTCGACCGCGGTGGTGCGCATGCGCAAGGTCTTGCGGCAGAACTTGGTGAGCGTGGCCGCGCCCAGCCCGAGCTGCATCGCATGGCGGTTGCCGATGCCGGTGCCGTCGACGAACAGCAGCCAGGCCATCATGCGCTGCACGTACTCGAGCTCGATCTCGTAGGGCGCGTCCAGCTTCATCGAGCCCTGGACCCATTCGGTGCCCAGGTGCAGGTAGCGGATGTCGCCCCAGTCGGAGAAGTTGACCTCGGGCAGTTCGGCGGGAAGGCGGGAAGTGGATTGCTTGCGTGCGGCCATCAGACCAGTCCATGGACAGAGAAGACCTCGCGCCATGCGGCGAGCTTGCGCTCGAAGCTCCACGACGCATTGGCCGGGCTGGTGGAAGGCAATTGGTAAACCGGCACGCCCAGGGTTCGGGTGTGCCGGGCGTGCTTGAAACTCTCGCCGCCGTTGTGGGCCACGGCCGCCAGCTTCGGCAGGTGCAGCGCCGCGATGTCGTTGGGCACGGCCGCGCGGATCGCCGAGTCGAGGCTGCCCTCGCGCTCGCAGGCCGCATAGACGTCCCACACGCCGAGGCCGTGCGCCAGCAGCCAATCGCTACGCTTTTGATAGCTATCGACTCCCGTGGGGAGCGGGTCGTGGGGCCACAGGGCTTGCAAGATTTTCCAGAACTGGTTTTGCGGGTGCGCATAATACTGCCGCTGTTCCAGCGATCTCGCGCCCGGAAAGCTGCCGAGGATCAACACCACGGTGGCGGGCGAGACGATCGGTGCCAGCCCCGTGAGCACGGCGCCCGCTGCCGCAACGGCGGATTCCGCCGCTGCTCGTTTGTGAATGGGGGCGCGGTCGGACCGGGTCGAAGGTTTTTGGGGTTTGGATCGAGTCACCGCGCCTGTACCGGAGGATGGAGATTCATGAACACGGAAGCCGTCTGGACTTTTCTCAGTACGCAAGGCGCCGATTTTGGCCTCAAGGTGCTCGGCGCGATCGCCGTCTGGCTGGTGGGCCGCTGGCTGATCGGATTCGCGCTGCGCTTCGTGCGCGTCGGCCTCGAGCGCGGCCGGCGTGTCGATCCGACGCTGAGCCACTACCTGGTGTCGATCCTCAGCGTGCTGCTGAACATCGTGCTGATCCTCGCGATCCTCGACATGTTCGGCGTCAAGACCACCTCCTTCGCGGCGCTGCTCGCCGGCGCGGGGCTGGCGATCGGCACCGCCTGGGGCGGGCTGCTCACCCACTTCGCGGCCGGCGTGTTCCTGCAGGTGCTGCGGCCGTACAAGGTGGGCGACTACGTGACCATCGGCGGCGTGAACGGCACGGTGCAGGAGCTCGGGCTGTTCGGCACCACGCTGATCACGCCCGACAACGTGACCGCCACGGTGGGCAACAACAAGGTGCTCTCCGACACCATCCAGAACTTCAGCACCCTGGCCTTCCGGCGCGTCGACACCACGGCCAAGGTGGCCAACGGCGTGGACGTGAACCAGGCCATCGAGCTGCTGCGCCAGGCCGTGCAGGCCATCCCCAACGTGGCGACGCAGCCGCCGCCCGACGTGGAGATCCTGCAGTTCACGCCCGAGGGACCGCTGCTGGCGGTGCGGCCCTACACCCACACCGACCACTACTGGCAGGTCTACTTCGACACCCACAAGGCGATCGTGAAGACCTTCGGCGCGGCCGGCTACCCGACGCCCGAGACGCCGGTGCTGCATCGCACGGCGCCGGACACGGCACCCAAGCCGGCCTGAACGCGCCCAAAAGAAAACCCGCCGAGGCGGGTTTTCGTTGCGGTCGCGGCGCGACGGCCTGCTTGCTTACTTCTTGGCGGCTTCGTTCTCGGCCGTGCCCGGGATCTTCTCGCCGATGGCGTGACCCGTGCTGCGCATGCCGTCGGCCGTCTTGTGGCCGGCGTTCTCGACCACTTCACCGGTCTTGGTGGCGGCCTTCTTGGTGGCGTGGGTCGCCTTCTTGGTGGTGCGCTTGGTCGCGTCCCAGGTCTTCTCGGCACCTTCCTCGGTCGCGTTGGCGGCCTTCTTGGTCGTGCGCTTGGTGGCGTCCCATGCCTTCTCGGCCCCACGCTCGGTCGCGTTCACGGCCTTCTTGGTGGTGGTCTTGGTCGCGTCGTAGGCGTCCTTGCCGGCTTCCTTCACCTTCTCGGTGGTCGAGGGTTCGGCCGTCGCGGGCGCGGTGGTCTGTGCCACGGCGGAGAGGCCCACGGCACCGAATGCCAGGGCGAGCACGACGGGAAGGGTGCGAGCGAAAGTTGCTTTCATGGATGAACTCCTTTTCTTGGATGAAATGCTGGGAGCCGTTGTCGTTCGACATCGGTGACGAAGGTCGTCACCCCTGTCCAACGAAGCTCCACGGTTCAAGGATGACAGCAAATGCAGGCCCGAAAACCACTTCGACCCAAGTCAAGGCATTGGCCTACGCCCCGGGTAAGGACCCCTCCGACAGCGCCAGAAGACTTTGGAGCTTCGGCATCGCTTCCACGGCATTTCGCGTGGTTTTTTCGGCCAGCTCGTCCACCCCGATGCCACGCAGTTGCGCCACCACGTCGGCGATGCGCGGCAGTTCGCCGGGCTCGTTGCGGCCCTGCGCCTCGCCCGCGTCGCGCTGCGCCTGCGTGCGGTAGAGCCAGTGCGGCTGGATGTCGGGCGCGTCGGTCTCCATCACCAGCGCCTCGACCGGCAAGGTGGCCGCGAGCCGGCGCAATTGCAGCGCGCGCTCGAAGGTCACGGCGCCGCCGAAGCCCAGCTTGAGCCCGAGCGCGATGCAGGCTTGCGCCTGCTGCTCGCTGCCGTTGAAGGCATGCGCGATGCCGCGCCACGGCTGCCCGCCGGCGGTCTGCCGCAGGTGCTTGAGCACCTTGTCGACCGAGCGCCGCACATGGATCAGCACCGGCAGCCCGTGCTTGCGCGCCAATTGCAACTGAGTGTGAAAGAAGTGCTGTTGCTTGTCGTCGTCGAGGTGCTCGACGAAGTAGTCGAGCCCGATCTCGCCGACCGCCACCAGCCGCGGGTCGCCGCGCCGCGCGCCCAGCTCGGCGTCGAGCAGGGCCAGGTCCTCTTCCTTGGCATCGCCCGTGCACAGCGGATGGATGCCCAGCGCATAGGCGTCGCCCTGGCGCTCCGCGAGCTCGCGCACGGTCGCGAAATTGAAGGCCGCCACGGCCGGGATCACGCACAGCGCGACGCCGCGCTCGGCCGCGCGGGCGCGGATCGCGGGCATCTCCGCACCGAATTCGGGCGCGTCGAGGTGGCAGTGGGTGTCGACGAAACGAGCCATCGCGCGATGATGCCCGAAGGGATGCAAGGCAGAAGAAAGCGTGCTACTGTGGCTTTCATCACGCGACACCCCTTTTGCCGGAGGTCCACCCCATGCGCAGGCCCGCCATGTACAGCCGCTCGCCACGCACGCCGAACGCGTCCGATGACGGGTCCCCCGCGCCGGCGGTCGTCGATCCCGCTGTGGCCGAGGCGCAGGCAGCGCCTCCCGCGCGCCAGGGCTGGCAGCCCGGCCGCCGCAGCTTCGCGCTGCTGAGCCTCGCGCTGTGCGCGGCCCTCGCGGCCGGCGGCGCGGCCTGGTGGCAGCGCGGCAATGCGCGCCAGTTCACGCAGAAGGACATCGACGCGGCCGTGCTGCGCACGCTGCAGACCAACACCCTGCCCTCGCCCGCTGCCAAGGCCGCCGACATCGTGCGGCCCTCGGTGGTGCGCGTGGTCGGCTACGGCCCCGAGAAGGCCACGCCCGAGGCCAGGACACAGAAGCGCGGCCGCAACATGGCCAAGGGCAAGTCGCCCGAGGCACCGGCCGACGACGGCCCGCCGGGCCAGGTCGAGCGCGGCGTGGGCACCGGCGTGGTGATCGTCGACAAGGGCGTGATCCTCACCAACCTGCACGTGGTCGCGGGCTCCGAGACCATCAAGGTGACCTTTGCCGACGGCCTGGAGGCGCCGGCCGTCATCACCGGTGTGCAGCCCGAGAACGACCTCGCGGTGCTTCAGGCACAGAAGATTCCCGACGACCTGATCCCGGCCGTGATGCGCTCGACCGCCGACCTGCGGCCCGGCGACCAGGTGGCCGCGGTGGGCTTTCCCTTCGGCATCGGCCCCTCGGTGTCGGCCGGCGTGGTGTCGGGCCTCAAGCGCTCGTTCCGCTCGCCCGAGGGCAAGCAGGAGCTCGGCAACCTGATCCAGTTCGACGCGGCCGCCAACCCCGGCAATTCGGGCGGCCCGCTGGTCAACATGGACGGCGAGGTGCTCGGCATCGTCACCGCCATCCTCAATCCCACGCAGCAGCGCACCTTCATCGGCATCGGCTTCGCGGTGCCGATCGAGAACGCCGCCTCGGCGGCCGGTTCGCCACCGTTCTGATCCCCTCTTCCTTTTTTCGACCCAGAAAGAGCCCCGAATGAGCAGCACCGAGACCTCCTCCTTCGCCACGCCCGCCAGCACCGCCGAGCTGATGGAGCAGATCCTCTATCAGGTGAAGCGCGTGGTGGTGGGCCAGGACCGCTTCCTCGAGCGCGTGATGGTCGCGATGCTCGCGGGTGGCCACCTGCTGGTCGAAGGCGTGCCGGGCCTCGCCAAGACGCTGACCGTGAAGACGCTGGCCGACACCGTGCAAGGCCAGTTCAAGCGCATCCAGTTCACGCCCGACCTGGTGCCCTCCGACCTCGTGGGCACGCGCATCTACAACCAGAAGACCGGCGACTTCAGCACCTCGCTGGGCCCGGTGTTCGCCAACCTGCTGCTGGCCGACGAAATCAACCGCGCGCCGGCCAAGGTGCAGAGCGCGCTGCTCGAGGTGATGCAGGAACGCCAGGTCACGATCGCGGGCGAGACGCACAAGGTGCCGCGCCCCTTCCTCGTGATGGCCACGCAGAACCCGATCGAGACCGAGGGCACCTATCCGCTGCCCGAGGCCCAGGTCGACCGCTTCATGATGAAGGTGCTGGTCGACTACCCGACCGACGAGGAGGAGTTCGTGATCGTGCAGCGCGTGATCGGCCCGCCGGTCGAGGCCGTGCCGGTTGCCACCACCGAGCAGCTCGCGGCGTTGCAGGCCGAGGCGCGGCGCGTGTACGTCGACCCCTCGCTGATCCAGTACGCGGTGAAGCTGGTCTCGGCCACGCGCACGCCCGACAAGCACGGGCTCAAGGACATGGGCCGCTTCATCACCTTCGGCGCCAGCCCGCGCGCGAGCATCAGCCTGACCGAGGGCGCGCGCGCCCTGGCGCTGCTGCGCGGGCGCAGCTATGCGCTGCCCGAGGACATGACGGCGCTGGTGCCCGACGTGCTGCGCCACCGCGTGACGCTGTCCTACGAAGGCCTGTCCGAGGGGCTGACGCCCGACGGCCTGATCGAGAAGATCATGCGCGCGGTGCCCGCACCACCGAAGCCGCTCGAGCACGAGAAGCTCGCCGCCTGAACCCGGATCACACCGAACGACCCGCCATGAAGAAAAGCTGGTGGCGCAAGGCCCCCGAGGCCGCCGCGAACGACGAACGCCCCGCGCTCGAGGCGGGCGGCGCCGAGCGCGCGCTGCGCCGCCTCGAATGGACCGTGATCCGCCGCCTCGACGGCCTGCTGCAGGGCGACTACCGCACGCTGATGCGCGGCACCGGTCTCGACCTGGCCGACCTGCGCGAATACCAGTTGCACGACGACGTGCGCCACATCGACTGGAACGTCACGGCGCGGCTGCAGACGCCGCACGTGCGCGTCTTCACCGAAGACCGCGAGATGTCGGCCTGGTTCGTGCTCGACCTGAGCCGCTCGGTCGACTTCGGCTCGGGCCTGAAGGCCAAGCGCGAGATCTCGGCCGGCTTCGTCGGCGTGCTGGCGCGCCTGCTCACGCGCCACGGCAACCGCGTCGGCGCGCTGGTCTACGGCCACGACCTCGAGGCCGTGATCCCGCCGCGCAGCGGCCGGCGCCATGTGCTGCACCTGCTGCATGCGATGGAGCGCCGCGCCGACCAGGCCGACAAGGCGCCGCCGCAGAAGGGCATGACCCGGCTCGACGACCTGCTGAAGTCGGCCGCCACCCTGATGCCGCGCCGCTCGACCGTGTTCGTGGTGTCCGACTTCCTGAGCGAGCCCGGCTGGGAGAAGCCGCTGGGCCAGCTGGTGCAGCGCCACGAGGTCGTGGCCGTGCGCCTGTTCGACCCGCTCGAGCTCGACATGCCCGACCTGGGCCTGGTGCCGCTGCGCGACGCCGAGACCGGCGAGCAGCTCTGGGTCGACACCCACGATGCGGGCTTTCGCCGCCGCTTCGCGCGCATCGCCCGCGAGCGCGAGGATGCGTTGCGCGGCGCGCTGGCCCGTGCCGTCGTCGACACGCTGGAGCTGTCGACCGCCGACGACCTGGTCGAGGCGATCGTGCGCTTCGCCGACATGCGCAAGCGGCGCGTGCGCACTTCGGGTGCCTCGCGTCCTGTAAAGGCGGTGGCCGCATGAGCGCCGCGCTGGGCCGCCCCGAGCAAGCTCGCACCGCAGTGCGAAGCACGAAGGTGTTCCGAATGACCATCGGGTATATCGAGTTGACGTTGGCGACGACGAGCGCGAGGATTTCGCCGTGACCTTCCTCTGGCCCCAATTCCTCTGGCTGCTGCTGGCGCTGCCGCTGCTGGTGCTGCTCTACCTGTGGCTGCTGCGCCGCAAGAAGAAGCTCGCGGTGCGCTACGCCAGCCTGTCGATCGTGCGCGAGGCGATGGGCACCGGCCAGAGCATCCGGCGCCACGTGCCGCCGTTCCTGTTCCTGCTCGCGCTGGCCGCGATGCTGGTGGCCGCCGCGCGACCGATGGCGGTGGTGATGCTGCCGTCGAACCAGCAGACCATCATCCTCGCGATGGACGTCTCGGGCAGCATGCGCGCCGCCGACGTGCTGCCGAACCGGCTGGTGGCGGCGCAGGATGCCGCCAAGAGCTTCATCAAGGACCTGCCGCGCAACGTGAAGGTCGGCATCGTCGCCTTCGCGGGCAGCGCGCAGGTGGCGCAGCTGCCCACCACCAACCACGACGACCTCGTGACCGCGATCGACAGCTTCCAGCTGCAGCGCGCCACGGCCACCGGCAATGCCATCGTGGTCTCGCTCGCCACCCTGTTCCCCGACGCCGGCATCGACGTCTCGCAGTTCAGCGCGCCGAGCCGCCAGCGCGGCGTGGCCATCGACCAGGCCGACAAGCCGGCCAAGGAGTTCACGCCGGTCGCGCCGGGCTCCTTCACCTCGGCCGCGATCATCATGCTGACCGACGGCCAGCGCACCACCGGCGTCGATCCGCTCGACGCGGCCAAGGCCGCGGCCGACCGCGGCGTGCGCATCTACACCGTGGGCATCGGCACGGTCGACGGCGAGACCATCGGCTTCGAGGGCTGGTCGATGCGCGTGCGGCTCGACGAGGACACCCTCAAGGCCGTCGCCAGCAAGACCCAGGCCGACTACTTCTATGCCGGCACCGCCGCCGACCTCAAGAAGGTCTACGAGACGCTGAGCTCGCGGCTCACGGTCGAGAAGAAGGAAACCGAGATCTCGGCGCTGTTCGCGCTCGGCGCCGCGGTGCTCACGCTGCTGTCGGCCGGGCTCTCGCTGCTCTGGTTCAACCGGATCCTCTAGGGCGACGCCCTCTCAGGCCTTCGCCATCCCCTCGATCCCCGCGAGCACCTCGCGCAGGATCTCCTCGGACAGCGCCTCGTCGTTCATCGCGCGCGCCAGCACCAGCCCGCCGGTCATCGCCGCCACCGCGCGGATCGCGTCACCGCGCGCATCGGCGTTCTTGCGCGCGCGCCACGGAAAGAACTTCGCGAAGCGCTCGATGCTCGCCTTCATGTGCGCAGTGAGCGAAGGCGCGGTGACCTGCTTCTGCGCCGTCTGGGCCGAGAAGGCCGCGAGCAGGCAGCCGTCGCCGGGCGCATCGCGGTGCGACACGCTGAGGTAGGCGCGCACGTAGTCGACCATGCCGTTGGGCAGCTGGGTGGCGGCGTCGAGGTCGGCGAGCGAATGCGCCGACGCATGGTCGACGCACTCGGCCATCAGCGCTTCCTTCGAGTCGAAGTGGTTGTAGAACGGGCCGTGCGTGAGGCCCGTGGCCTTCATGATCTCGCTCACGCTCACGCCGCCGAAGCCGCGCTCGCGGAACAGGCGCGAGGCCTCGCCCAGGATCTTCTGATGCTTTTCGGCGGTTTCCGCTGCGGGGTATCGCATGTGACCTCATCCTCTTTCCGGGTACTTCCAGACCCTGGTTGACGCTATTCATGATAGGCATCATGCTTCGCACCGTCAAACATGATCACCATCATGCTTAACGACGAAGGGCCTTTGGAAGCGGTCGCCGACCGCGCGGGCACCCCGACTTCTTTTCTGGAGAACGACATGAGCGAGCAAGCGAACAACACCTCCGCCCACCCCGGCACCGCGGTGGTGACCGGCGCCTCCGCCGGCCTGGGCCGGCTCTTCGCCGACCGGCTGGCGCGCCGCGGCCACGACCTGCTGCTGGTGGCGCGCCGCGGCGACCGCCTCGAAGAGGCCGCCAAGGCGCTGCGCAGCCAGTACGGCGTGACGGTGAACACCCTGGTGGCCGACCTCGGCGCCGCCGCCGACCTCGAGCGCGTGGCGCAGGCCATCGCCGCCGATGCCTCGATCACGCTGCTGGTCAACAACGCCGGCACCTCCACGCTGGCGCCGGTGCTCGCGACCGCGCCCGCCTCGGCGCAGTCGATGATCGACGTCAACGTCACCGCGCTGGCGCGGCTGAGCCTGGTGGCGCTCGCGGGCTTCAAGGCGCGCGACCGCGGCACGCTGATCAACATCGGCTCGGTGCTGGGCTTCCACACGCTGCCGATCAGCAGCATCTACAGCGGCACCAAGGGCTTCGTGCTGAACTTCACGCGCGGCCTGCAGGAGGAAGTGGCGGGCAGCGGCGTGCGCGTGCAGCTGGTGCTGCCCGCCGCCACCGCCACCGACATCTGGGAGTTGTCGGGCGTGCCGGTCACGAACCTCGATCCCGCGCACGTGATGACGGCCGAGCACTGCGTCGATGCCGCCATCGCCGGCCTCGACCTCGGCGAGCCGATCACCATGCCCTCGGTGGACGACTACGCGCCGCTGTTCGCGGCCTACGACGACGCGCGCGCCCAACTCTTCGGCGCCTCGCAGAACGGCACGCCGGCCGCGCGCTACGCCGGCGCGGCGCGCTGAAGGGCCGCGCCCTCAGGCCGCCGGCTTCGGCTTCTTCTTCGCGCGTGCCGGCGGTGCCTTCACGGCACCGATGCCGCCGAGGAACAGGTCGGCCACCACCGGCGCGATCGAGGCATGGTCGAGCTGGCCGCCGGGCTTCATCCAGGTGAACATCCAGTTGATCATGCCGAACAGCAGCATGGTCAGCGGCTTGGCCAGGTCGTCGCTCGGCGTGCCCGGGCGCAGCGCGGCCACCGCGCGCGCGAAGCCCGCGACCACCTCGCGCTCCTTGTCGAGCACGCGCTCGCGGTCTTCTTCCTCGAGGAAGCGCACGTCGTCGGTCAGGACGCGGTGCGCGTCCTGCGCGCCCGCGTACTCCTCGACGATGCGGTAGATGAAGCGCCGCAGCCGCTCCTCGTCGGTCTGCGTCGAGGCCTCCTCCTCGGCCACCAGCGCCGCCAGCTTGGAGACGTGCGTCTCGGCGATGCTGATCAGCAGGCTGCGCTTGTCCTTGTAGTAGTGGTAGAGCGTGGCCTTCGAGAGATTGCAGGCCTCGGCCACCTGGTTCATCGAGGTGGCCGGGTAGCCCTGGCGCGCGAACAGCCGCGCGGCCCGCTCGAGGATGAGCTCGCGCTGGTCGTCGTAGCTGGCGGATCTTCCTCTGGGCATCGGTGTTCTTTCTGTTCTGGCGTTGAGAGGGTGTGACGGGCAGCGCGCGATCCTAGCTGCGCTTGGTCGCGATCAGCGGCTTGACGTCGATCGCCGGCAGCCGCGGCCGTCCGGCTTCGACCTGCGCCAGCGGCTCGACCTCGCGCATGGTCGCGAGGCTGCGCACCGCGAGCGCCTGGTAGACCTGCGTGCCCTCGAGCTTCCAGGCGATCTCGGCCTCGCTCAATTCTCTTTTCACGCGCGCGGGCATGCCCGCCACCAGCGTGCGCGGCGGCACCTTCATGCCGGCCGGCACGAAGGCGCTGGCGGCCACGATGGCCTTCTCGCCGATCTCGGCCTCGTCCATCACCACCGCGTTCATGCCCACCATGGCGTCGCGCCGCACCACGCAGCTGTGCAGGATCGCGCCGTGGCCGATGTGGCCATTGACCTCGATCACCGTGTCGTTGTCGGGAAAGCCGTGCACGCAGCAGTTGTCCTGCAGGTTCGAGCCCTCCTCGAGCACGATGCGGCCGAAATCGCCGCGCAGGCTGGCGCAGGGGCCGACATAGCAGTTCGGGCCCACGATCACGTCGCCGATCAGCACGGCGGACGGATGCACGTAGGCGGTGGGGTCGACGACGGGGATCACGCCGTCGATGGCGTAGCTGGGCATGGGTGCGGTCTCCTGTGGGGTGCCGGTCCTTCGTCTCGCGATTCAGGGTTTTCCCTGAATGCTTTGGACTTGTGCCGGGTTCGTTCGCGATCCTAAAATCTACCGAACGGTCGGTCAATAGTAATTGACCCGAAGTCATCCCCCACACAGATGAGAGACAAGCCCATGTCGGAACCCCTGGTCCTCGTCGGCAATGCCGGCGCCGTCCGCACACTGAGCCTCAACCGCCCCGCGGCGCTCAACAGCTTCACGAGCGAACTGCACGCCGAACTGCTGGCGGCGCTCGAAGCGGCCGCGGCCGATGCCGAAGTGCGCTGCGTGGTGCTGACCGGCGCCGGCCGCGCCTTCTGCGCCGGCCAGGACCTCGCCGACCCGATGGTCGCGCCCGACACCACGCCCGGCGCCACGCCCAAGGACCTGGGCCATGTCATCGAGAAGCTGTACGGCCCGCTGGTCAAGCGCATCCGCAGCATGCCCGTGCCCGTGATCGCCGCGGTCAATGGCGTTGCGGCCGGCGCCGGCGCCAACCTCGCGCTGTGCTGCGACCTGGTGCTCGCCGCGCGTTCGGCCAGCTTCATCCAGGCCTTCACCAAGATCGGCCTGGTGCCCGACACCGGCGGCACCTGGCTGCTGCCACGGCTCGTGGGCCCGGCGCGCGCGCTGGGCATCGCGATGCTCGGCGACAAGCTGCCGGCCGAGGAAGCCGCGCGCATCGGCCTGATCTGGCAGGTGGTGGACGACGCCGCGCTGGCCGATGCCGCCGCCGCGCTCGCGGGCCGGCTCGCCGCCATGCCCTCGCGTGCGCTGGTCGCCACGCGCGCCGCGATGAATGCCGCCCAGACCATGGACCTCGACACCGCACTGGCCGAGGAGGCCCGCCTGCAGCGCGACCTCGGCGCCGCCGACGACTACCGCGAAGGTGTCGAGGCCTTCCGCGCCAAGCGCGCCCCCGTCTTCAAGGACCGCTGAGCCATGAGCACCGAACGCACCCCGCAACAGACCGCCGAATACGTGCGCGACGGCATGTTCGCCAACGACAACGCCTCCAAGGGCCTGGGCATGCGCATCGTGGAGGTCGGCCCGGGCCAGGCCACGATCGAGATGCGCGTGCGCCCCGACATGCTCAACGGCCATGCGATCTGCCACGGCGGCTTCATGGCCACGCTGGCCGATTCCACCTTCGCCTTCGCCTGCAACTCCTACAACGAGCTGACCGTGGCCTCGGGCTTCGCGATCGACTTCATCGCGCCCGCGCGCGAAGGCGACCTGCTGACCGCGCGCTGCTTCGAGGTCTCGAAGGCCGGCCGCACCGGCGTCTACGACACCGAGATCACCAACCAGCGCGGCGAGCGCGTCGCGATCTTCCGCGGCCGCTCCTACACCGCCAAGGGCCGCCCCGCCGTCGCGGCCTGAACCGAACGCAAAAAAGAACCGAGGACCCGTCATGCCAGCACCCCGCCCCGCCCCCGGCGATCTCGAACCGATCGAGACCGCGAGCCGCGACGAGATCACCGCGCTGCAGGTGCAGCGCCTGCGCGACACGCTGCAGCGCGCCTACGACAACGTGCCGCACTACCGCCAGGCCTTCGACGCCAAGGGCGTGCAGCCGGGCGATCTCAAGACGCTGGCCGACCTCGCGAAATTCCCGTTCACGGTCAAGAGCGACCTGCGCGACAACTACCCCTTCGGCATGTTCGCGGTGCCGCGCCAGCAGGTCGCGCGCATCCACGCCTCGTCGGGCACCACCGGCAAGCCGACCGTGGTCGGCTACACGAAGAAGGACATCGACACCTGGGCCGACCTGGTCGCGCGCTCGATCCGCGCCGCGGGCGGCCGCGCCGGCGACCTGATCCACATCGCCTACGGCTACGGCCTGTTCACCGGCGGCCTGGGCGCGCACTACGGCGCCGAGCGCGCCGGCTGCACCGTGGTCCCGATGTCGGGCGGCCAGACCGAGAAGCAGGTGCAGCTGATCCAGGACTTCCGGCCCGACATCATCATGGTCACGCCGAGCTACATGCAGGTGATCATCGAGCAGTTCGAGCGCCTGGGCCTGGACGCCAAGGACAGCTCGCTGCGCATCGGCATCTTCGGCGCCGAACCCTGGACCGAGGCCATGCGCCGCGACATCGAGGCCAAGGCCGGCATCGACGCGGTCGACATCTACGGCCTGAGCGAAGTCATGGGCCCGGGCGTGGCCAGCGAATGCGTCGAGAGCAAGGACGGCCCGGTGATCTGGGAAGACCACTTCTATCCCGAGATCATCGATCCCGAGACCGGCGAACTGAAGGCCGACGGCGAGGAAGGCGAACTGGTCTTCACCTCGCTGAGCAAGGAAGCGATGCCGATCATCCGCTACCGCACGCGCGACCTCACGCGCCTCTTGCCGCCCACCTCGCGCGCCTTCCGCCGCATGGGCAAGATCGTCGGGCGCAGCGACGACATGATGATCATCCGCGGCGTGAACGTGTTCCCCACCCAGGTGGAGGAGATCGTGCTCGCGCACGGTGCCCTCACCGGCCTCTACCAGGTGCACGTGAGCCGCGAAGGCCTGCTCGACCAGGTCGAGGTGCACTGCGAGCTCGCGCCGAACGAAGCCGCCGCGGCCGACCGCGCGGCCATCGCCGGCTGGGTGCAGCACCGCGTGAAGACGCTGGTCGGCATCTCCACCCGCGTGGTGGTGCATGCCCCGAACGAGATGGAACGCACGCAGACCGGCAAGGCCCGGCGCGTGGTCGACAACCGCCCGCGCTGAGGCGCCGCCGCTTTCCCCCGAACCGCCACCGATGACACTGAATTTCCGATCGATCGCCCTCGCCTGCGCCCTGGTGGCGCTGGCCGGCTGCGCCGCCAACTCCACCGCCCCGGTCACCGGCGCGGCCATGCCCCCGGCCGGCAAGGTCACGATCAAGCGCGACGACTACGGCGTGCCGCACGTCTATGCCAACGACGTGCGCGGCCTGTTCCACGGCTTCGGCTACGCCGTCGCGGAAGACCGCCTGTTCCAGATGGAAATGGCGCGCCGTGCCGTGCTGGGCACCGTCGCCGAAGTGATGGGCCCGGCCTATGTCGCGCTCGACAAGGGCAGCCGCGCCAGCTTCGACCCCGCCTCGATCCGCGCGCAGATGGCGCGCCTGTCGAGCGACGACAAGGCCATCTTCGACGGCTATGCCGCCGGCTTCAATGCGCGCGTGAACGAAGTGCTGGCCGCGCCGGCCACCCTGCTGCCCAAGCAGTTCGCCGATGCCGGCTTCCGCCCGAAGGCCGACTGGAGCGGCTACGACGTGGCGATGATCTGGGTCGGCACCATGGCCAACCGCTACTCCAACGTGAGCAGCGAACTCGCCAACCTGCGCCTGCTCGAGCAGCTGCGCAAGGCACGCGGCGACGAGGCCGGCCGCCAGCTGTTCGACCAGATCCGCTGGGTGGAGGACCCGCTCGCGCCCACCACCGTGCCGCGTCCCAAGGCCGTGGCCCGAGGCGCCGCCGACGATGCGCACGCCGCCCATCGCGCAGCGCTGGCGCCGGTCTCGCCCGAGCTGCTGGTCGCGCGCAACGAGATCGATGCCGCGCAGCGCGGCGTGGCCGAGCCCTGGACCCGCCCGATCGCCAGCAACCTCTGGATCGCCGGCCCGAACAAGACCACCGACGGCAGCACCGTCTTCATCAACGGTCCGCAGTTCAACTGGTTCAATCCCTCGTACGTGTTCGGCATCGGCCTGCACGGCGCCGGCTTCGACGTGACCGGCAACACGCCGTTCGCGCATCCCGTGGTGCTGTTCGGCACCAACGGCAAGATCGCCTGGGGCGCCACCGCCGGTCCGCTCGACGTGAACGACATGTACCAGGAGAAGCTGGACCCGGCCAACCAGTACCGCTACCTGTTCAACGGCGCGATGCGCGCCATGAGCAAGCGCACCGAGCTCATCAAGGTCAAGGGCCAGCCCGACCAGAGCCTGGACGTCTACGCCACCGTGCACGGCACCGTGACCAACTTCGACCTGCCCAACGGCACCGCGTACTCGATGAAGCGCAGCTGGGACGGCTACGAGCTCGAGTCGCTGCTGGGCTGGATCCACGCGATGCGCGCGCAGAACTGGGAGCAGTGGCTGGCCCAGGCCTCGCGCGTGGCCATCACCATCAACTGGTACTACGCCGACACCGCCGGCAACATCGGCTACGTCTCGCCGGGCCGGCTGCCGATCCGCCCGGCCACGCAGGACATCCGCCTGCCCGCCGTGGGGGACGGCTCGATGGAATGGCTCGGCATCCGCCCCTTCAGCGAGGACCCGAAGACCTTCAACCCGGCGCAGGGCTACGTCGCCAACTGGAACAACCAGTCGGCACCGGGCGCGGTCAGCGACGGCGGCAACTACTCGGTGGTCGACCGGGTGCACGAGTTCACGGCGCGGCTCGAGGCCAAGCCCCGGCTCACGCCCGACGAGCTCTGGGCGCTCAACCGCACCACCGCCTACGCCGACACCAACGCACGCTACCTCGTGCCCTTCGCCCTCGAGGCCACGCGCGGCCTGCCGGCCGCCGACCCGGCGCGCCGCGCGGCCCAGCTGCTGGCGGACTGGAACATGCTCAACGAGGACCCGGCCGAGCGCGGCGTCTACGACAGCCCGGCCACGACGCTCATGACGGCCTGGCTGCCGATCCTCTACCGCAAGGTGCTGGCCGACGACCTGCCGCCCGAGGTGTTCGCGGCCTATGCGGGCACCGGCTATGCCGGCGAGACGCAGGTGGCCAGCATCCGCCCGGGCAACGGCCTGAAGCTGGTCTACAACGCGCTGCTCGGCCCCAAGGCCGGCGTGCCGCAGCGCTACGACTTCTTCAACGGCGAGGACAAGAACGCCGTGCTGCGCGCCACGCTCGCGCAGGCCGTGGCCGAGCTCGACAAGCGCTTCGGCAGCGACACCGCCAAGTGGCGCACGCCGGTGACGAAGCATGTCTTCCTCACCAGCAACTTCATCGGCGCACCGCAGGCCGGGGCCGACGAGCTGCTGAGCCTGCCGAGCTACATGAACCGCGGCACGCAGAACGACAAGGTGGTGCTCGGCGCCAAGGGCGTCGTGCTGTGCACCGCCGCCCCGCCGGGCCAGAGCGGCTTCGTCGCACCCGACGGCCGCAAGTCGCCCCATTACGCCGACCAGATGGCGCTGTTCAAGGATTTCGGCTGCAAGAGCGAGGCCCTGACACCGGCCGAGGTGGACCGCCGGGCGCAGTCCACGAAGCAGCTGAGCTACTGACCACCGATCGACGACCTCTTCACCTCTCAAGGAGAACCGCGATGTACACACAAGCCATGGACACCATGGGCAAGGACGCCGGCGACGGCAAGAAGGCCCTGCGCTCGGCCGACGAGTTGCGGCTCGAGGAACGCTTCGACGCGCGCATCGACGCCGGCGACTTCATCGAGGCCAAGGACTGGATGCCCGATCACTACCGCAAGACGCTGGTGCGGCAGATCAGCCAGCATGCGCACTCGGAGATCGTCGGCATGCTGCCCGAGGGCAACTGGATCAGCCGCGCGCCCACGCTCAAGCGCAAGGCGATCCTGCTGGCCAAGGTGCAGGACGAGGGCGGCCACGGCCTCTACCTCTATGCGGCCGCCGAGACGCTCGGCACCTCGCGCGACCAGATGTTCGACGCGCTGCACACCGGCAAGGCCAAGTACAGCTCGATCTTCAACTACCCCACGCTGACCTGGGCCGACATGGGCACCATCGGCTGGCTGGTCGATGGCGCGGCCATCATGAACCAGGTGCCGATCTGCCGCTGCTCCTACGCGCCCTATGCGCGCGCCATGATCCGCATCTGCCGCGAGGAGAGCTTCCACCAGCGCCAGGGCTACGAGGCGCTGCTGACCATGATGACCCACGGCACCGACGCGCAGAAGGCGATGGTGCAGGACGCGGTCAACCGCTGGTGGTGGCCCTCGATCATGATGTTCGGCCCGCCCGACGACCAGTCGCCCAACTCGGCGCAGTCGATGCGCTGGGGCATCAAGCGCTTCAGCAACGACGAGCTGCGCCAGAAGTTCATCGACGCCACCGTCGAGCAGGCGGCCATCCTCGGCGTGACCCTGCCCGACCCCGACCTCAAGTGGAACGAGGAACGCCAGGCGCACGACTTCGGCACCATCGACTGGAGCGAGTTCTGGCGCGTGATCGGCGGCGACGGCCCCTGCAACCGCGAACGCCTGCAGGCCCGTGTCGACGCCTGGGAAGACGGCGCCTGGGTGCGCGAAGCCGCACTCGTCCATGCCAACAAGCAACCGATGAAGGAGGCGGCATGACCGTCGAACAGAAACAAGAATGGCCCCTGTGGGAAGTGTTCGTGCGCAGCAAGGCCGGCCTGGACCACAAGCATTGCGGCAGCCTGCACGCCGCCGACTCGAAGATGGCGATCCAGATGGCGCGCGACGTCTACACGCGGCGCCAGGAAGGCTGCAGCATCTGGGTGGTGCGCTCCGAGCAGATCGTCGCGAGCGATCCGGGCGACAAGGACATGTACTTCGATCCCGCCGAGGACAAGGTCTACCGCCACCCGACCTTCTACGCGCTGCCCAAGTCCGTCGACCACATGTGAGCGGCCGGCCATGCAAGCATCGATCGAACTGAACCGCACGCCCGCCGTGCAGTACCTGCTGCGCATCGGCGACACCTGCCTGGTGCTGGCCCAGCGCCTGGGCGAATGGTGCGGCCATGCGCCCGTGCTCGAGGAGGACATCGCGATGGCCAACATCGCGCTCGACCTCGTGGGCCAGGCGCGCGCGCTGCTCACCCACGCCGGCAAGCTGGAAGGCGCCGGCCGCGAGCACGACGAGGACCAGCTCGCCTACCTGCGCGAGGAGCGCGACTACTTCAACCTCACGCTGGTCGAGCTGCCGCGCGGCGACTTCGCCTTCTCGGTGGTGCGCAACACCATGATCGCCACCCTGCTCAAGCTGCTGTGGGAACGGCTGGCGAGCTCGAGCGACGAGGAAGTGGCCGCCATCGCCGGCAAGGCGCTGAAGGAAGCGCGCTACCACCAGCAGCATTCGGCCGACTGGGTGGTGCGCCTGGGCGACGGCACCGAGGAGTCGCGCCGCCGCACCGAGGCCGCGCTCAAGCAGGCCTGGCTCTACATGCCCGAGCTGTTCGAGGCCGACGCCGTCGACCGCGAGGCCAGCGCCAGCGGCCTGGGCCCGGCCTGGAACGAATTGCGCGAACCGTGGTTCGCCGAGATGCAGCAGGTGCTCGACGCCGCCGGCTTGGCTGCGCCGGCCGAGGTCAAGTTCCGCAGCACCGGCAAGCAGGGCGTGCACAGCGAGCACATGGGCTACATCCTGGCCGAGATGCAGCACCTGCAGCGCGCCTTCCCCGGGGGCGTGTGGTGACTGCCGACACCATGGCCGCCTCGCGCATCGACGCCGTCTGGGAGGTGCTGCACTCGGTGCCCGACCCCGAGGTGCCGGCCGTGTCGGTCTGCGACCTCGGCATCGTGCGCGACGTGATCGAGCACGACGACGGCCTCGAGGTGGTGCTGACGCCGACCTACTCGGGCTGCCCCGCGACCGAGGCCATCGAGCACGACGTGCTGGCCGCGATCGAGCGCGCCGGCCTCGGCCCCGCGCGCGCCACCCTGCGCCGCGCGCCGGCCTGGACCAGCGACTGGATCAGCGACGAGGGCCGCGCCAGGCTCAAGGCCTACGGCATCGCCCCGCCCGCCCACCTCACGCCCGAGCAGGCCGCCGGCACCGCGGTGCCGATCCGCCTGTTCGGCCGCCTCGCCGGCGAGCGCATCGCCTGCCCGCGCTGCGCGAGCGAGCGCACCGAGCGGCTGTCGGCCTTCGGTTCCACCGCCTGCAAGGCGCTGTACCGCTGCATGTCCTGCCGCGAACCCTTCGAACATTTCAAGCCGATCTAGGCCCCACGCCGATGAGTACCCTGTTCCACCCCCTGCGCGTGAAGGCCATCGAGCCCGACACGCCCGAGGCCGTCATCGTCTCCTTCGAGGTCCCCGAGACGCTGCGCGAAGTCTTCGGCTTCACGCAGGGCCAGTACCTGACCCTGCGCAACGAGATCGACGGCCAGGACCTGCGCCGTTCCTATTCGATCTGCGCCGGCGTCGACGACGGCGAGCTGCGCGTGGGCGTGCGCAAGGTGCGCGGCGGCCAGTTCTCCAACTGGATCAACGCCCACCTCAAGCCTGGCGACTCGATCCAGGTGATGGCGCCGCAAGGCCGCTTCTTCGTGCCGATCGAGGGCGAGTCCGCGCGCCACCATGTCGGCATCGCGGGTGGCAGCGGCATCACGCCGATCCTGTCGATCATGAAGACCGTGCTGGCGCGCGAGCCGAAGAGCCGCTTCACGCTGATCTACGGCAACCGCCAGCTCCAGTCCACGATGTTCAAGGAAGAGATCGAGGACCTGAAGAACCGCTACATGACGCGCCTGGTGCTGCAGCACGTGTTCTCCGACGAGCACACCGACTCGCCGCTGGGCTTCGGCGTGATGAACCGCGAGAAGATCGGCGAGTTCCTGCAGGGCCTGGTGCCCGCGGGCAGCATCGACCACGTCTACATCTGCGGCCCGTTCCAGATGAACGACGAGGCCGAGGCCGCGCTGCTGGCCGCGGGCGTGCCCGAGGAACGCATCCACATCGAGCGCTTCGGCGTCGCGCTGCCCTCGGCGAGCTCGACCGCCCAGGTCGGTGCCGTGGTGCACGAGGCCCTGCCCGGCGACGCCAAGCGCGCGCGCGTGACCATCGTGCGCGACGGCCTGCAGCGCGAGATCACCTACACCGAGGGCCAGCCCAGCATCCTCGACGCGGCCTCGGCGGCCGGCCTCGAGGTGCCGTTCTCGTGCACCTCGGGCGTGTGCGGCACCTGCCGCGCCAAGTGCGTGGACGGGGAAGTCCGCATGGAAAGAAACTTCGCGCTCGACAAGAATGAAGTGGCCGCAGGCTTCGTATTGACCTGCCAGGCCCACCCCCTTACGGAACGCGTCACGCTCTCGTTCGACGAGCGCTGAGATACTTCAGGCCTCAACCTTTTTTCAACCGGAGACAAGCCAACCATGAAATTCTTCAAGCCCCTGCTGATCGCCGCCCTGTGCGCCACGGCCCTGTCGGCCTGGGCCGACGTCAACGTCGGCGTGACCATCTCGGCCACCGGCCCGGCGGCTTCGCTGGGCATCCCCGAGAAGAACACGATCTCGCTGATGCCCAAGACCATCGGCGGCCAGAAGATCAACTACATCGTGCTCGACGACGCCTCCGACACCACGGCCGCCGTCAACAACACGCGCAAGCTGATCGCCGAGAACAAGGTCGACGTGATCCTGGGCTCGACCACCACGCCGGCCTCGCTCGCGATGATCGACGTGGCCAGCGAGGCACAGACGCCGATGATCTCGGTGGCCGCCTCGGCCCGCATCATCGAGCCGATGGACGCCAAGAAGAAGTGGGTCTTCAAGACGCCGCAGAACGACATCATGATGTCGCTGGCCATCGCCGAGCACATGGCCGCCAACGGCGTGAAGAGCGTCGCCTTCATCGGCTTCTCCGACGCCTACGGCGAAGGCTGGTCGCAGGAATTCGCCAAGGCCGCCGAACTCAAGAAGATCAAGGTCGTGGCCAACGAGCGCTATGCGCGCACCGACACCTCGGTCACCGGCCAGGCGCTGAAGATCATGGCCGCCAAGCCCGACGCGGTGCTGGTCGCCGGCTCGGGCACGCCGGCCGCGCTGCCGCAGAAGACGCTCAAGGAGCGCGGCTACACCGGCAAGATGTACCAGACGCACGGCGTGGCCAACGCCGACTTCCTGCGCGTGGGCGGCAAGGACGTGGAAGGCACCTTCCTGCCGGCCGGCCCGGTGCTGGTGGCCGACCAGCTGCCCGCCGGCCACCCGGTGAAGAAGTCCGCGCTCGCCTACGTGGCCGCCTATGAAGCCGCCTACGGCAAGGGCTCGGTCTCGACCTTCGGCGCGCACGCCTGGGACGCCGGCCTGCTGATGAGCTCGGCCGTGCCGGTCGCGCTCAAGAAGGCCCAGCCGGGCACGCCCGAGTTCCGCGCCGCGCTGCGCGACGCGCTCGAGCAGACCAAGGACGTGGCGGGCGCGCACGGCGTGTTCACCATGAGCGCGAGCGACCACCTGGGCCTGGACCAGCGCGCGCGCGTGATGGTCAAGATCGAGAACGGCGCCTGGAAATTCCAACCCTGATCGCACGGGGCTGAACGACGGACACCGCGGGCCGGCGCCACCGGCCCGCGGTGTTCCTGCAAGAGGGGCACGGTTTTTCTCTCGCCCCTGGTCTTCTGAAGGAAAGTTGGTCGTATGGATTTGCAGATCGCCCTGCTGCTCGGGCAGGACGGCATCGTGAACGGCGCGGTCTACGGACTGATGGCGCTCGCGTTGGTGCTGGTGTTTTCGGTCACGCGCGTGATCTTCATCCCGCAGGGCGAGTTCGTCGCCTTCGGCGCGCTGTCGATGGCTGCGCTGCAGGGCGGCCGCGCGCCGTCCACGCTGTGGCTGCTGCTGGCGCTGGCGCTGGCCGTGCTGGCGATCGAGGCCTGGCGCTGGAAGCGCGGCGCCACGGTCGACTGGCGCTCGGCGCTGACCTGGTGCGTGGCCTTCCCCGCGGTGGCCGCCGCGCTGGTGCTGGTGCTCAAGCCCACCTCGCTCGCGACGCAGGCGCTCACCGTGCTGGTGCTGATCGCGCCGCTGGGCCCGCTGCTCTACCGCCTCGCCTACCGCCCGCTGGCCGATGCCAGCGTGCTGATGCTCCTGATCGTCTCGGTCGCGCTGCACGGCGTGCTGATCGGTCTCGGGCTGTTCTTCTTCGGCGCCGAGGGCTCCCGCACCAGCGCGTTCTCCGAGCTGCGCCTCGACCTCGGCGGCATTCCCGTCACCGGCCAGTCGCTGGTGGTGGTCGGCGTCACGCTGGTGCTGGTGATCGCGATGTTCTGGTTCTTCGGCCGCTCGATGATCGGCAAGGCGCTGCGCGCCACCGCCATCAACCGCGTCGGCGCACGGCTGTCGGGCATTCCCACCGAGCTCTCGGGCGACCTGAGCTTCGCGCTCGCGGCCGTCATCGGCGCGGTGTCTGGCCTGCTGATCGCGCCGATCACCACGGTCTACTACGACACCGGCTTCCTGATCGGCCTCAAGGGCTTCGTGGCCGCCATCGTCGGCGGGCTCGCGAGCTATCCGCTGGCGCTCGCGGGCGCGCTGCTGGTGGGCCTGCTCGAGGCCTTCTCCTCCTTCTGGGCCAGCGCGTACAAGGAAGTGCTGGTCTTCACTTTGATCATCCCGGTGCTGTGGTGGCGTTCGCTGCGCAGCCATCACGTGGAGGACGAGGAATGAACCCGTCTTCATCGACCCCTGTGGCTTCTTCTTCCGCCAACGCCGTGCCCGAGGGCCGTCCGCTCGTCACGCCGCGCGTGCTCACGCTGGTGTTCATCGTCGCGCTCGCGCTGGCCTGGGGCTGGCTGCCGCCCTTCACCGTCACCGTGCTCAGCAACATCGGCCTCTATGCACTGGTGGCCGTGGGCCTGGTGCTCCTGACCGGCGTCGGCGGCATGACCTCCTTCGGCCAGGCCGCCTTCGTCGGCATGGGCGCCTATGCCACGGCCTGGATCTGCACCTCGCCGACCGCGGCCGGCTGGCTCGGCGGCCTCGCGGGTTCCGCGCTGGTGCCCTGGCTCGGCCTGCTGCTCGGGCTGGTGCTGACCTTCGCGCTGGCCTGGGCGCTCGGCGCGGTCACGCTCAAGCTCTCGGGCCACTACCTGCCGCTGTGCACCATCGCCTGGGGCCTGAGCCTGTACTTCCTGCTCGGCAACATGGAGTTCCTCGGCGGCCAGACCGGCATCACCGGCATTCCGCCGCTGGTGATCGCGGGCGTCTCGTTCGCCACGCCGCGCATGCTCGGCGTGGTGATCTGGGCCGTGCTGCTGCTCGCGCTGTGGGCCATGCACAACCTGCTCGATTCGCGCGAGGGCCGCGCCATCCGCGCGCTCAAGGGCGGCCGGCTGATGGCCGAGTCGATGGGCGTGGACACCGCGCGCCACCGCATCAAGCTGTTCGTGCTGGCCGCGCTGCTGGCCGCGATCTCGGGCTGGCTCTATGCCCACATGCAGCGTTTCGTGAACCCCACGCCCTTCAACCTCAACATCGGCATCGAGATGCTGTTCATGGCGGTGGTCGGCGGCGCGGGCCACCTCTGGGGCGCGGTGCTCGGCGCCACGCTGATCACGCTGCTGAAGGAGAAGCTGCAGGACATCCTGCCCGCGCTCTTGGGCACCAGCGGCAACTTCGAGGTGGTGGTGTTCGGCCTGCTGATGCTGTTCGTGCTGCAGCGCTTCGCCGACGGCCTGTGGCCCACGCTGGCGCGGCTGTCGCGCCGCTGGGTGCGCGAACTGCCGCGCGCCGCCGGCGCCGGCCCGGCCGTCTCGAGCACCGAGCAGCTCGCGCAGCGCGCGCTGCCGGCCACGGGCAGCCTGCTGCTGCAGGCCGACGGCGTGAGCAAGCGCTTCGGCGGGCTGGTGGCCAACAACGACATCTCGATGACCCTCAAGGCCGGCGAGGTGCACGCGCTGATCGGCCCCAACGGCGCCGGCAAGAGCACCTTCTTCAACATGATCTCGGGCGTGGACGATCCCACCACCGGCGAGGTGCGGCTGGTCGGCCAGCCGATGTCGGGCAAGCCCTCGCGCGCCTTCGCCGCGCTGGGCCTGGGCCGCACCTTCCAGCACGTGCGTCTGCTCGGCCAGCGCAGCGTGATCGAGAACGTGGCGCTCGGCGCCCACCTGCGCGCCAGGCGCGGCTGGGTGTCGGCGATGCTGCGGCTGGACCGCGCGGAGGAAGCCGCGCTGATGGCCGAGGCACGGCGCCAGATCGAACGCTGCGGCCTCGGCGCGCATGCCGACACGCCCGCGGCCTCGCTCTCGCTGGGCCAGCAGCGCGTGGTCGAGATCGCGCGCGCGCTCGCGGGCCAGCCCTCGGTGCTGCTGCTCGACGAACCCGCGGCCGGCCTGCGCCACCTCGAGAAGCGCGCGCTGTCCGAGCTGCTCGGCCAGCTGCGCGCCGAAGGCCTCGGCATCCTCGTGGTGGAACACGACATGGAGTTCGTGATGAACCTCGCCGACCGCATCACCGTGCTCGAGTTCGGCACCGTGATCGCCACCGGCTCGCCCGCCGAAGTGCAGGCCAACCCGCGCGTGCTCGAGGCCTACCTCGGCGGCGCCGACGACGAACTGCTCGAGGACGCATCGCGATGAGCCAACCCCTGCTTCAACTCGACGGCTTCTGCGTCGCCTACCGCGAGGTGGAGGCGGTGCACAGCGTGCGCCTGCACGTGAACGAAGGCGAGATCGTCACCGTGATCGGCCCGAACGGCGCCGGCAAGACCACGCTGCTGTGCGCGGCGATGGGCCTGCTGCCTTCCACCGGCAGCCTGTCGCTGCAGGGCGAGCGCATCGCGCGCCCCGGCGTCGAGGCCATGGTCGCGCGCGGCGTGGCGCTGGTGCCCGAGCGGCGCGAGCTGTTCGGCGAGATGTCGGTGGAAGACAACCTGCTGCTCGGCGGCTTCTACCAGTGGCGCAAGGGCAAGCGCGACCAGCGCGCGCGCATGGACGAGATCTTCGAGATCTTCCCGCGCCTGAAGGAGCGCCGGCCGCAGATGGCCTCCACGCTCTCGGGCGGCGAACGCCAGATGCTGGCCATCGGCCGCGCGCTGATGGCGCGCCCGCGCCTGCTGATGCTCGACGAGCCCTCGCTGGGCCTCGCACCGCTGGTGGTGCGTGAAGTGCTGCGCGTGGTGGCGCAGTTGCGCAAGCACGGCGTGTCGGTGCTGCTGGTGGAGCAGAACGCGCGCGCCGCGCTGCAGGTGGCCGACCGCGCCTACGTGCTCGAGATGGGCGCCGTGGCGCTCGAGGGCCCGGCGCGCGAGCTGCTGCACGACCAGCGGATCATCGATACCTACCTGGGCATCGGCAAGAAGGACGACGCCCACTGACGAATGCCTCCCTCCCCCGCCGGGGGAGGGCCGGGGTGGGGGCACGACGGCCTCGACCTCCGCGCAGCCTCGAGCTCCGGGGCTGCACCCATCCCGACCTTCCCCCGCAGGGGAAGGCCCAACACAGAGATAGCAAAGGACCCAGCACCATGAGCACCACCCTCCAAAGCTACATCGCCGGCCGCTGGATCGGCCGCGAGGCCGCGCAGTCGCTGCGCAGCGCCGTCAACGGCCAGGCCATCGCCAGCACGCACGCCGAGGCCATCGACTTCGCCGAGGCGCTGGCCCATGCGCGCCGCGTCGGCATCCCGGCGCTGATGGCGCTCGACTTCCAGCAGCGCGCCGAACGCCTCAAGGCACTGGCCAAGTACATCGCCGCGAACAAGGAAACGCTCTACGCCGTCTCGGCCCACACCGGCGCGACGCGCGCCGACGGCTGGGTCGACATCGAGGGCGGCGCCGGCACGCTCGCGGCCTACGCGGGCATCGGCAGCAACGAGCTGCCCTCGGGCAACCTGGTGCACGAAGGGCCGGCCTTCCCGCTCGGCAAGAAGGGCGGCTTCGCGGGCACCCACATCCTGGTGCCGCGCGGCGGCGTGGCGGTGCACATCAACGCCTTCAACTTCCCGGTCTGGGGCCTGCTCGAGAAGTTCGCGCCCAGCTTCCTCGCGGGCATGCCCTGCATCGGCAAGCCGGCCACCGCCACCAGCTACCTCACCGAGGCGGTGGTGCGGCTGATCGTGCAGTCGGGCATCCTGCCCGAGGGCAGCCTGCAGCTGGTCATCGGCGGCACGGGCGACCTGCTCGACCGCCTCGAGGGCCCCGACGTCGTGACCTTCACCGGCTCGGCCGACACCGCCGCCAAGCTGCGCGTGCATCCGAACCTGGTGCGCCAGTCGATCCCGTTCAACGCCGAGGCCGACTCGCTCAACTGCGCGATCCTCGCGCCCGACGTCACGCCCGACGACGAGGAGTTCGACCTGTTCGTGAAGGAGGTGGCGCGCGAGATGACGGTGAAGGCCGGCCAGAAGTGCACCGCCATCCGCCGCGCCATCGTGCCGCGCCAGCACCTCGACGCCGTGGCCGAGCGCCTGCGCGCGCGGCTGGCCAAGACGGTGGTGGGCGACCCCTCGCGCGAGGACGTGCGCATGGGCGCGCTGGCCTCGCATGCGCAGCAGGCCGACGTGGCCGAGCGCGTGGCCGAGCTGCGCAAGGGCGCCGAGCTGGTGTACGGCGGCGGCGAAGGCTTCTCGCCCGTGGGCGAGGGCACGGCCGAGGGCGCCTTCTTCGCGCCCACGCTGCTGCTGAGCCGCAAGCCGCTCGAGCACGACGCGGTGCATGACATCGAGGCCTTCGGCCCGGTCAGCACGCTGATGCCCTACGAGGGCATCGACGAGGCGCTGGCGCTGGCCGCGCGCGGCCGCGGCAGCCTGGTCGGCACGCTGGTCACGCGCGATCCCGCCACCGCTGCCAAGGCGATCCCCGTGGCCGCCGCCTGGCACGGCCGGCTGCTGGTGCTCGACCGCGAGGCCGCCGCCGAATCGACCGGCCACGGCTCGCCGCTGCCGCCGCTCAAGCACGGCGGCCCGGGGCGCGCGGGCGGCGGCGAGGAGCTCGGCGGCCTGCGCGCCGTCAAGCACTACCTGCAGCGCGCCGCGCTGCAGGGCTCGCCCACCATGCTGGCGGCCGTCACCGGCGAGCACGTGCGCGGCGCCAAGGTGCGCGAGACCGAGGTGCATCCGTTCCGCAGCCACTTCGAGGACCTGCGCATCGGCGACTCGCTGCTGACGCACCGCCGCACCGTGAGCGAGGCCGACATCGTGGCCTTCGGCGGCCTGTCGGGCGACTACTTCTACATGCACTTCGACGAGATCGCGGCCAAGGAGTCGCCGTTCGGCAAGCGCATCGCGCACGGCTACTTCGTGCTGTCGGCGGCAGCGGGCCTGTTCGTCTCGCCCGCGCCGGGCCCGGTGCTGGCCAACTACGGCCTCGACACGCTGCGCTTCATCAAGCCCGTGGGCATCGGCGACACCATCCGCGCGCGCCTGACCTGCAAGCGCAAGATCGACCGCAACCGCAAGGACGCCAACGGCCAGGGCCAGGGCGTGGTGGCCTGGGACGTCGAGGTGACGAACCAGGACGGCGAGCTGGTCGCGAGCTACGACATCCTGACGCTGGTCGCGAAGAAGCCGGTGCCGGCGGCGGCGGCCTGATGTTCGACCTCGGCGGCAAGGTCGCGCTGGTCACCGGCGGCAACGGCGGCCTGGGCCTCGGCATGGCCCGGGGCCTGGCGCAGGCCGGCGCGCGCGTGGTGATCGCCGCGCGCAACCCGGAGAAATCGGCCGCCGCGGTCGAGACGCTGCAGGCGCTCGGCAGCGACAGCTTCGCCATCGCCATCGACGTCGCCGACGAAGCCTCGGTGCAGCAGGCGGTCGACGCCGTGGCCGCGCGCTGCGGCCGGCTCGACATCCTGGTCAACAACGCCGGCACCACCGTGCGCAAGCCGGTGGACCAGCTCACGCTGGACGAGTGGAACCTCGTGCTCCAGACCAACCTCACCAGCGCCTTCCTCGTGAGCCGCGCGGCGCATCCGCACATGCAGCGCGCGGGCGGCGGCAAGATCGTCAACGTCGGCTCGATGATGTCGATCTTCGGCGCCGCCTACTCGCCGGCCTATGCCGCGAGCAAGGCCGGCGTGGTGCAGCTCACCAAGTCGACCGCGCTCTCGTGGGCGGCCGACAACATCCAGGTCAACGCGATCCTGCCGGGCTGGTTCCAGACCGAGATGACCGATGGCGCGCGCGCCCAGGTCGCGGGCCTCTACGAGCGCGTGGTCGCGCGCACGGCGGCGGGCCGCTGGGGCCGGCCGGCCGACATCGCGGGCACGGCCGTGTTCCTCGCGAGCCCCGCGGCCGACTACGTGACCGGCGTGTCGATCCCGGTGGACGGCGGCTACTCGACGATGGGCTGACAAGGTGTGAGGGCGCCGGCGGCCCGGCGTGTAGATTCGGGCCCCATGCCTTTCGCCTGGATCCAGATCGCCCTCTTCGTCGCCGTGTCGGCCGCGCTGCTGTACGTCTCGCGCGGCGCGCTGCGCCGGCGCGGTTCGCACGGCTTCTACCGCTTCTTCGCCTGGGAGTGCATGCTGGCGCTGATCCTGCTGAACCTGCCCGTGTGGCACGTGGATCCGCTGGCGCCGCACCAGCTGCTGTCGTGGCTGCTGCTGGCGCTGTCGGCCTGGCTGCCGGTGCATGCCTGGCGCCGGCTGCAGGCCGCGGTGCGGCCCGGCGCGGCGCGCGGCGACGATCCCGCGCTGCTCGGCTTCGAGAAGACCGACTCGCTGGTCACCGACGGTGCCTTCCGCTACATCCGCCATCCGATGTACACCGCGCTCATGCTGCTGGCCTGGGGCGCCTGCCTCAAGGACATCGGCGGCCCGGGCCTCGCGCTGGCGCTCGCGGCCACCGTGCTGCTGGTGCTGACGGCGCTCAGCGACGAGCGCGAATGCATCGCGCACTTCGGCGCGGCCTACCGCGCCTACATGGCGCGCACGAAGCGCTTCGTGCCCTTCGTGCTCTAGCGGCGATCGCCCTTCGGCGCACGCGTCACACGCACTTCTTCGGCTCCTGCTGCTGTTCGATGCGCACCGGCCGCGGCGGCGGCGCCGGGAAGTTGATGCGGCCGCCGGTCGGCAGGCCGAAGATCAGGAAGATGCCGACCAGGCAGGCCGCGGCGACGCTCTTGGCATCCGCCACCTGCACGCAGTCCGGGCAGTTCCGCGCGCCGCCGGCCTCGGCACCCGGCGCCGGCGCGTCGCCGAGCCCCGGGGTCGGCGTGTCCGCAGAGGCATAGAGCCCCATCGGGTCGGAGAACTGCACCGGGTTCTGCCGCGCATAGCCGAAGGGCGCGACGCCGCCGGACAAGCCGATCGGATCCTGGTTGACGTAGCTGCCGATGTCCGGGTCGTAGTGGCGGTGCCGGTTGTAGTGCAGCCCGGTCTCGGCATCGTGCTGCTGGCCCGGCAGGCGGATCGGCTGGCCGATGCCGTGCGGATCGAATTCCTGCAACAGCCGGCCCCAGGGATCGCAGCGGCCCATCCACGCCAGCCGGCCCTCCTCGTCGGTCAGCGCCTGCGGCGTGCCCAGGTGATCGCAGTGGTAGTGGCGCACCTCGACCGGCCGCGCGTCGTCCGCCTCGGGCATGCCCACGGCCTCCAGCGCGCGAGCCGACGCGGGCAGGCCGTCGCGCGCCAGTTGCCGGGCCTGCGCATCCATGCGCTCGCGCATCTCGCGCGGCAGGCCGTCGAAAGCCTCCCGCAGCGCCTGCTGCGTGCGCGCGTCGAGCGCCTGCGCCGCGAGGGCCGCGAGCCCGACGGGCGCGCCGCCGCCGTCGATGCCGAACCGCACCAGCGGCACGAAGCCGCCGGGCTCGTACACCGTGTGCAGCACCTGGCGCTCGCGCTTCGGGTTCCAGTGCTCGACGTGCACCAGCCGGTCGCCGTCCCAGCCATAGAAGGTGCGGCTCTCGCGCGCCGCCTGGCCGGGGACCTGCTCGCGCACCGTCTTGGCCAGCCGCCGGCCATGGACGTCGTGCAGGTGGCGGCTGGACAGCACGCTGCCGTCGGCCTGCGTGAGCTGCGATTCGACGAGCCGGTTGGCGCCGTCGTAGCGCAGCGCCAGCCGCCGCCCATCGCGCCACAGCGACTCGACCCGGTTGCCGTGGCCGTCGTAGCCGAACACCGCATCGTCGCCATGGCCCACGCGGTTGTCGTGCCAGCGCACGATGCCCGCCAGCGAACGCGCCGCGGGCGCGGCCTCCTCGCGCTCGAGCAGGTCGAAGTCCTGGTCGCGCCAGCGGCCGCGCACCTCGGCGGCCCAGCCGTCGCCATCGCGCGCGAGCTCGGATTGCAGCAGCGCGTCGTCCAGCGAAGGCAGCCGGTTGCCTGCCGGGTCGAAGCGCCAGCGCCGTTCGGTGTCAGAGGGCCCGACCATGCCCGCCGCACCGACCAGCCGGCCGGCCGCGTCGTGGCGCAGCAGCAGGTCGCCGCCCGGCGAGCGGACCGCCGCGAGCCGCCCGGTCTCGTCGTAGGCGTAGTGCCGCTGCGCGAGCTGGCCGACCAGCGGCGCCGGCGCGCCCGCGCCCGTCGCGTCGTGCGGCCGCAGCCCGCTCATGGCCACGCTCTGCACGCGGCCGAGCGCGTCCCAGCCGCGCCGCACCTCGAGCACCGCCTCGCCCGACGGCGGCAGCAGCCGGCGCCGGATCTCCCGGTGCAGTGCGTCGCGCTCGATGTCGAGGATGGCGCGCCCCTCGTGCAGCAGGCCATGGAGATGACCCGCGCCGTACATCAGGTAGTCGAGCCGCCCGACCTCCTGCAGCAGGCTGGCCTCGCGGTTGCCCAGCGGGTCGAGCGTGTGCGAGAGCGTGTGCTCGAAAGCCAGGCTGCTGGCGGCCGGCACGCCCGGCATCGACGGCGCGAGCTCGTACACCCGCTGCGTTTCGCCCACCAGGTGGCCCGCGGCGTCGCGCTCGATCAGCGCCTCGGCCAGCAGCGGCCCGGCCGCATCGCCCTCGCGCAGGTGGCTGCGCGTGGCCACCAGCTGGCCGGCGGCATTCCATTGCAGGCATTCGACGCGCGCGGGGCTGTGCGCGGTGGCGGGCACGCGGATCTCGGCGAGCCGGCCCAGCGCGTCCCACGCATAGCCGGTGCGCAGCAGCTCGCGGCCCGTACCGTCCGAGGCCTCCACGAGCCGGCCCGCGGCGTCGTAGCGGAAAGCCTGGCGGCGGCCGTCGAAGCCCTCCTCCTCCACGAGCCGGTCCATCGCGTCCCAGGCGAAGCGGCTCGCGGCGCCGTTCTCGTTGGTCAGCCGCACCAGCCGGCCGGCCTCGTCGTACTCGAAGCGCTGCTCCAGGCCGCGCTGCCAGCGCCGCGTGACGCGGCCCCAGAGGTCGTGATCGAAGCCGATATCCTGGTCCGTCCCTTCGTCGCGCAGCGCGATCCGCACCACGCGGCCGGCACCGTCGTGGCGGTAGCGCGTGATGCTGCCATCGGCATGGTGCACCGCCGACAGCAGCCCGGCCGCGTCGTGCTCGTAACGCGTGGCCTGCCCCAGCGCATCGGTGCGGCACAGCGGCAGCCCGCGCGCACCGTACTGCATCTCGGTGCTGCGGCCCGAGCAGTCGGTGCGGCGCACGAGCTGTCCCGCCGCGTTCCAGGCGAGCCGCGTGACGCCGCCCTTCGCGTCGACCAGCAGCGAGGGGTATTCGCAGGTCAGCACGGCGGTCTCGGGCGACGGGTACTCGCGCCGCTCGACGTGGCCGTCGGGCCGCACGATGCGCACGAGCCGGCCCCACTCGTCGTGCTCCATGCGCGTGGCGCGCCCGGCCGCATCGACGACGCGCACCAGCAGGCCGCTCGCCTCGTCGTGCTCGAGCAGCGACTGCGTGCCGTCGGGGGCCTGGCTGCCCAGCGGCCGGCCCTGGCCGTCGTAGCGCAACCGGGTGGCGGCGCCCAGCGCGTCGACCGACTCGACCAGTCGGCCCGCCGCATCGTAGGCATAGGCCAGGCGGCTGCCGTCGGCGCGCACGTGCTCGACCAGCCGCGCGAGGCCCGCCTCGCCCTCGAAACGGTAGAGCTCGGTGCGTTGCAGGCTGTCGACGACGCGCGTCTGCCGGCCGGTGGGCGTGACCTCGTATTCGAAGCGATAGCCCAGGCCTTCCTCGTTCAGGTGCTCGACCACGCGCGCGCCGGGCTCGAGGCTCTCGTAGCGGTAGGCGTGGCGCGGACCGCCCAGGTGCCGGTGCGCGACCATCAGGCGCCGTTGCCAGGCGAACTCGCGCACCAGCCGGCCCGCGCGGTCGTGCACGGTCAGCAGGTCCCCCTCGGGCGAATAGCCGTAGCGCACCAGCGCCACGGGTTGGGCGCCGGGGCCGGCCAGCGGATCGGACACCAGCTCGATGCCGGTCAGCCGCCAGCCACTGTCGGCCTGCCACAGCCCCTGCGCCGCCGCCGGCGAACGCACCTGCCGCCAACCGAGCCGGTAATGGCGCCCGACGCCGTCGACGATGCCCGCGACGCGGCCGAGTTCGTCGCGCTGGAAGCTCTGGCAGCGGCCGAAGCGGTCGCGCAGGTGGTGCAGCAGGTAGGACTCGCCCGCCACACCGTCATCGCCCCCCGCCTCGCCCCGGGCCGCCCCGGCGCGCGGCTCGGCCCGCAGCACCCAGAAGCTCAGCGCCTGCCCGTTGGCGACGACGATGCAGCCCGGATCCGCGGCGAGCGCCGCGGGCACGCGGGCGAAGCGTGGCTCGCGCGCCCATGCCGCGCCGCCCGGACCTCCGGCACCGCGCAGCAGCCACAGGTCCTCGCTCGGGCTGTAGACCGATCCGCCCTCGGGCAGGGCGTCGAAGGCGATCACGCGCCCCATGGCGGTGATCACGCGGCAGGCCTCGTCGCTCGCTTCGATGCGCAGCGTGCCCGGCACGGTCCAGCCATGCCCCAGCGGGCCGCAGGGCGCGCCGTGCTCGGGGTTGACGTAGCTGCTGTACTGCCGCTGCCACGCCAGCGCCATCGCGCCGGGCAGGGCGAAGTCCAGCTCCGCCTCGCCCATCAGCAGCTTGGCGCCCAGGGCCGGGCTCACGGGATGCCCCACGGCCACGCCGCCCGGGCACTCGGAGCAGGCGACGCCGCCCTGGCTGCCGATGAGCACCGTGCCGGAGCCGCTGACGACCTTGCCGCCGGAGACGCTGTCCGAGATACGCGCCGCTGGTTTGCCGCTCATCGGGTCCCGCCTCCTAGCAATTGAGTTTGTCCAGCGGCGAGAGGACCTCGATCCGCCCCGCCGTGATGCGGATGGTGCTCGCGCCGCAGCTCAGCGTGATCTCGTCGTCGGCCGAGATCGCGACCTTGCGCGCATGCATGCGCAGCGTGTCGCCCACCGCGAGCGAGTCGCTGCGCCCCACCACGGTGTCGCGCGCGTCGCCCACGCGCACGGTCTGCGTCTGGCCCACGTTGAGCGTCTGGTCGACGCCCACGCTGGTCATCATGGTCACGCCGATGTTCTCCATGTAGTTCACGCCGATCGACATGATCTTGAAGATGCCCACGTTCTGCGTGTAGCCCATGCCCACGGACTGCATCCTGAAGCGGCCGATGGAGACCGTCTCGTTGAGGTCGACGCGCTCGTGCCGGTTCTGGTGGATGGTGATGGTCTCGTCCAGGTCCACCTCCTCGGTGCGCCAGCCGTGCACGCCGATCTTCTCGTTGCGGTCGACCACCTCGGTGCGGTCGCGGTGGATGGTGCTGAACTCGTCGCGGTCCACGGTCTTGCGCCGGTCGTTGCCCACCCACTTGTCCTCGTCGTGCTCGACCTCGGTGAGCTGGTCCTTCTGGGCATGCAGCCACAGCTGCTCCTCGCCGGCCTTGTCCTCGAAGCGCAGCGCGTTGGCGGTGCCCGGCGAGTCCTTCATGCCGTCGCCCGCCACGCCGCCCTGCGAGGAGCGCGTGAGGATGCCCGACTGGGTCTTGTTGGCGGGCAGTTCCCAGGGCGGCATCTGCGCGGCGTTGTAGACGCGGCCGGTCACGATCGGGTAGTCGGGGTCGCCGTTGAGGAAGTCGACGATCACCTCCTGGCCGATGCGCGGCACGTGCATCGTGCCGTAGTTGGCGCCGGCCCAGGTCTGCGAGACGCGGATCCAGCACGAGGAGTTCTCGTCCATCCTGCCGTAGCGGTCCCAGTGGAACTGCACCTTGATCCGGCCGTACTCGTCGGTGTGGATCTCCTCGCCCGCGGGTCCCGTCACCACCGCGGTCTGCGGGCCCGTGGTGCGCGGCCGCGGCGTGACGCGGGCGGCGCGGTAGGCGGTGCTGTCGGGCAGCACCTCGAAGGTCTGCTGGTAGCTGGTGCCGCCGGTCGCCTCGGCATAGGCCGCGCCGGCCGCGCCGTCGGGGCGCAGCGCGTTCTCCTGGAAATCGCAACTCACGGACTCGACGAGGTAGCGCCGGTTGTCCTCCTCGCGCGGATGGCGCGAGAGATCGAACAGATAGCCCGGCGCGAGGTGGCGCAGGTTGCCGCGGCCCTCGATCAGGTCGCGCCGCGCGGCCTGCTGCTCCATGCGCACGCGGGCGTAGTTCTCGCCGTCGGCCATCTCGGTGTAGCCGCCGGGCCAGTCGTAGCGCTCGTAGCTGTCGCGGCTGTGGCCGGCGGGCTGCTGGCGCCGCGTGTCGATCTCCGCCTGCGGCTTCCTGAAGTCGTAGTCGTCGGCCGCGAAGTGGCCCGGGGCGATGTCCTCGGCGTGGTGCCATGCGTCGATGAAGTCCTGCTCGAGGATCTGCGCTGCCTGCACGCCCGCGTGGTAGGGGATGCCGACCGGGCCGGCGGGCAGCGTCGAGTGCGAGGCCGGCCCGTCGCACAGCACCAGCCGGTGGCTGCCCTTCGCATGCGCGAAGTGGTAGTAGATGCCTTCCATCTCCATCAGCCGGCTCGCGAAGTCGAAGTCGGTCTCGGCGTACTGCACGCAGTAGTCCCAGCGGCGGTAGCTGCCGTTGAGCTTGCTGTCGATGCCGAAGCCGTAGCTCGAGAGCACCTCCTGCAGGATCTCGGGCACGGTCTTGAACTGGAAGATCCTGAAGTCCGAGCGTCGCGTGGCATACCAGAGCCAGGGGCGCAACACGGCCTCGTAGACGTGCATGTCGCCGTCGTCCTTGCCGACGTACGCGAAGCGCACGACCTGGCCGCTGATGAAGCGCCGGCCCGCGCCGCCGAGCTCGGTGGCCAGGTCGATCTCGATGCTGAGGTCGGTCCCCAGCATGCTCCTGGCCGACACGTCCGGCTTGGCGCCGATCAGCCGCACGGCGAACTCGAACAGGCTCGACAGGCGCTCCCGGCCCGTCGCGGACCGGAATCGGAGCCGGTCGCCCACCGCGGTGTGGGCGAGAAAACTTCGGGGCATTCGTGGTTCTCCCTGGCCTGCGCGCAGCGGCCTCGCAAGGCCGCCGGACTGGTCTGCACGATGATGCCGGGCACTGCGGGAACGAGGCCGGCCAGATGCAGTAGAGCGAAAACCTTCAGCGATTGCAAGGACGGCGTCCGGACTGAATACGAAGCACGTACGCGAAGCCGTGTCTCGCGGCCGGATTAGTTCTTTTCATCGACGTCGATTCCGTTCGGATGCCGAACAGGAGACCGGCCGGTCCAGCGATTACCATCCGCGCCTCACCTCCCCGAGCGCGCGCGCCATGCCCTCCCCTCGCCGTCCGGCCTTTCCCTCCGCGACCCAGGCCGTCCTGCTGTACCTCGCCCTGTTCCTCTGCGAGCTGATCGTGGGCGCCGCGCTGCGCGACGGCAACCGGCTGTTCGGCCTGAGCACCATGCAGATCGGCGTGCTGTCGTCCGTGCTGGGCAACGGGCTGGTGTTCGCGGTCGTGATGCAGCAGCAGAAGCTGGGCTGGCGCGCGCTGTTCCATCCCTCGAATGCCTCGATGCGCGCCACCTTGATGCTGGTGGTGCCGCCCACGCTGCTGCTGGTGCCGGCGCTGATGCTGGCGATCACCTGCGCGATCAACCTGCTGACGCTGGCGCTGCCGCTGTCGGCCTGGGAGGAGGCGATGTTCAGCCGCATGGCCGACGGCAGCGTGGCCGCGGTGCTGGCGGTCTGCGTGATGGCGCCGCTGCTCGAGGAGATGCTGTTCCGCGGCATCGTGCTGCGCGGCTTCCTGCAGCGCTACGGGCGCGGCCAGGCGATCTTCATGTCGGCGCTGCTGTTCGGCGCGGCCCACATGAACATCTACCAGTTCGTGGTCGGCGTGGCGATGGGCGCGGTGCTGGGCTGGCTCTACGAGCGCACGCACTCGCTGATCCCGTGCATCGCGCTGCACGCGGCCTACAACAGCGCCACGCTGCTGGTGGGCGGCTGGCTCGAGGGCGCCTCGCCGGCCGGCGTGCTGAGCTTCGTGCTGCTGGCCGGCGCGGCCGCGCTGTGCGGCGGGGTGGTGCTGCGGCAGCTGCTGGTGGCCTCGGGGCGGCCCAGCGAGGGCTGATTCAGCGCCCGGCCTGCGGCAGCGGCTTCGCGTCCACCGCCTCGCCGTCGACGATGAAGTGCCCGCCCGCCACGTGGTGCAGCGTGCGCAGTTCGTCGTGGCCCTCGAAGTGCCAGCGGCCGTTCGAGAACACGCGCGCGTCGGCCTGGGCCGCGATCACCTCGCCGAGGAACAGGTCGTAGCGCTGCTGGATCGGCGGCTCGAGCAGCAGCCGGCATTCGAGCCAGGCCGCGCAGCCCTCGAGCAGGGGCGCCTCGGTGGCGCTGCCCGCGAAGCTCTGCAGCCCGTAGGCCTCGAACTTGTCGCGGCCGTCGCGCTCGACCATCTCGCGGCCCGAGCTGCTGCCCAGCGCCTCGGTCAGGTCGAGCTGCGCGCGCACCGGCACCTGCAGCGCGAAGCTGCCCGCGCCCTCGAGCAGCACGCGGGTCCAGGTGCTCTTGTCGAGCACCACCGCCACCTTGGGCGGATCGAAGTCCAGCGGCATGGCCCAGGCCGCCGCCATGATGTTGCGCCGGCCCTCATGGGCCGCGCTCACCAGCACCGTGGGGCCATGGTTGAGCAGGCGGTAGGCCTTGGCGAGGGGAACGGGCTGGCGGTGGGCGGCGTTGGAGGTCATGCGCGAAGCGGATCGGAAAGCGGAAGGCGCCAGCCTATCAAAGCGGCGCCCTGCGCGCTTCAGGCCTCGGGCAACGCCACGGGCACGCGCCGCACCGCCACCTCGCGGATGCGCTGCGCGTCCACGCCGGTGACGACGAATTCCCAGCCGTCGTGCACCCAGGTGGCCTCGGCCGCGGGCAGGCCGCCGAAGCGGTCGAGCAGCAGCCCCGCCACCGAGGTGTAGCTGTCGTCCTCGCTCGCCAGGCCGTCGGTCTGCAGCGCCTGCTCGAGCAGGTGCGGGTCGGCGCTGCCGGCCACGGTCCAGGCCTCGGGGCCGGTCTGCTGGATCTCGAGCGCCTCGTCCTCGTCGGGGAACTCGCCCGCGATCGCCTCCAGCACGTCGATCGGCGTGACCACGCCCGTGAGCGTGCCGTGCTCGTCGGCCACCAGCGCGAGCTGGCCGCGCGCGCCGCGCAGGGTGTCGATCAGGCGGATCACGCGCGTCGACTCGGCCACGTAGATCGGCGCGCGCAGGCCATGGCCCTCGTCGATGCGGCCATGGCGCAGCAGCTGGCCCAGCAGGTCCTTGGCGCGCGCCACGCCCACCACCTGGTCGAGCGAGCCGCGGCACACCGGGAAGATGCCGTGCGGCGTGTCGAGCAGCTGCTCGCGCAGCGCCTCGGGATCGTCGTCGAGGTCGACCCAGGAAACGTCGGCGCGCGGCGTCATCACCGAGCGCACGTTGCGCTCGGCCAGCGAGAGCACGCCGCTGACCATGTTGCGTTCCTCGATGCCGAAGGCGGGTTCACCCGTGGGGGCATCGGCATCGGCCGCATCGCTGCCTACGGGCACCGGCTCGCCGCGCGTGCGGCCGCCGAGCAGGCGGATCACCGACTCGGCCGTGCGCTCGCGCAGCGGCCGGCGCGCCTCGTGGCGCAGCGCATTGCGGCGCACCCACTGGTTGAGCGCCTCGATCAGCACCGAGAAGCCGATCGCGCCGTAGAGGTAGCCCTTGGGAATGTGGAAGCCCAGGCCCTCGGCCACCAGGCTCAGGCCGATCATCAGCAGGAAGCTCAGGCACAGCACCACCACCGTGGGATGGGCGTTGACGAAGCGCGTCAGCGGCTTCGAGGCCCACAGCATGATCGCGATCGAGATGACCACCGCGGCCATCATCACCGGCAGGTGGTCGACCATGCCCACGGCCGTGATCACCGCGTCGAGCGAGAACACGGCATCGAGCACCACGATCTGCGCCACCACCACGCCGAAGCTCGCATAGGCCGCGCTGCCGGTCACGGCATGGCTCACGCCCTCGATGCGCTCGTGCAGCTCGGCCGTGGCCTTGAACAGCAGGAACAGGCCGCCGAACAGCAGGATCAGGTCGCGCCCCGAGAAGCCCTGGCCGAACAGGCTGAACAGCGGCGTGGTCAGCGTCACCAGCCACGAGACGATGGACAGCAGCCCCAGGCGCATCAGCAGCGCCAGGCTCAGGCCGATGAGCCGCGCGCGGTCGCGCTGGTGCGGCGGCAGCTTCTCCGCGAGGATCGCGATGAAGATCAGGTTGTCGATGCCCAGCACGATCTCGAGCACGACGAGCGTGAGGAGACCGATCCAGACGGCGGGGTCGGACAGCAGTTCAATCATGGAAGGTGGCGCGCGAGCGCAGGCGGCCCGGCATGGCGCGAACCATGGCGGGCGATGAGGGGGGAATCGGGAGGAAAGAAGCGGCCGAGGGACGCGGCGGAGGCCGTGTCAGGGGCGGGGACAGCACGCGCGGAAAGCGGCGGCGAGGAAGCGGGAGGCTGGCGCAGGCCAGCGACGGACTGGGAGGCTCGGAGGAGGAAGTCACCCGCGCAGTCTATCGAAGCCCGCGCGCGGCCCCACGTTTGCAAGGGCTTTGCCGGCGCGGCTCAGCCTTCGAGGAAGTCGGGCTGCCTGAACTTCTTCTCGAGGAACTGGCCGTTGGCCACCAGTGCCGCGGCATCGCTCGCCGCCAGGTTGGCGACCACCTCGCGCAGCTTGGCATCGAGCAATCCGAGCTGCTCGCCGAGCAGCTGGCGCGCGGTCTTGCCGTCCTTCAGCGGCTGTGTGACGCGAAAGGCCGGCGGCAGCGCCACGTAGTTGGCCAGGGTCTCGGGCAGGTAGCGCAGCACGGTCTCGCGCACGGTGAACAGGTCGTCGCCGCCGGTGCCGGCATCCATCAGTTGCGGCAGCACCTCGACCACCAGGCCGCGCACGCTCTCGAGGCTGTGCCGCATGTCCTCGGTCAGGTGCGGCGAGGCGCGCGCGACCACCTGCTCGAGCCGCCGCAGCGTCTCCTCCAGGCTCAGGCTGTCCTCGATGCGGCGCTCGAGCTCGGGCGCGCGCCGGCCCAGCAGCCAGCCGCCGACGTAGAGGCCGGCGGTGATGGCGAGCCAGCCGCGGTCGATGACGCCCGCGAACAGCAGCGCCGGACCGGCCAGCGCGAGCGCGCAGCCGAGGATGTTGCCGTTGCCGTAGAGGAACAGCAGCGCGCGCAGCTTCAGCGAACGCCGCGCCACATCGAGCCTTTGCGCGGGCTCACTGGTAGCCCCGGATTTCCTTGAACACCTGCGCCAGCACCAGCCGGCGGCCGTCGAACTCGCGTCCGCCCGAGGACTTCGCGAGCTGGTGCATCTCGGCCGCGTTGCCCTCGCCGAACAGGATCGGGAAGATGCGCGCCGGCAGCCCGTTCGCATAGCGCGCCTGGAACTCCTCGGGATTCAGGCCCGCGTTGTTCTGGCCGTCGGTCAGCAACACGATGCTCACGAAGCGATCGGGATCGCTGCGCTGCTCCTCGCGCGCGAGGTCCTCGGCCACGGCCAGCGCCGAATAGATGGCGGTGCCGCCATCGGCCTTCATCGCGTCGGCCTGGCGGCGCAGCTCCTCGCGCGCGGCGCCGATGCGCTCGGGCTCGAAGCGCACCCACACCGGTTCCGACACGCGCGTGGCGAACGGAATCAGCACCACGCGTTCGCGGCTCTGGAAGGCGCTGTAGCGCACGCTCGCCGCGGCGCCGGCGTCGGCTCCCGACAGCCGCTTGAGCGCCTCGCGCATGGCTTCCAGGCGCTGCCCCTGCATCGAGCCGCTGAGGTCGAGCACGAAGATCGAGGTGGAGGGCTTGCGCCAGCGCGCCTGGTAGGTGCCGAGCACGGCATCGATCACCTCGAGCCGGTTCGGAAAGGACAGCTCCGACACCGCCGCCGTGGGCAGCGCGCTCGCGGCCTGCACCTCGGGATTGGCCGGGCGCAGGAAGGCGGCCGACAGCGCGTCGCGCTGGAACGCGGCCCCCTTCCAGGCCGCCACCAGCCGGTTGTAGGGCTCGCGCCGGGCCTCGTCGAGCAGCATCAGCGGATAGTCGGCCGAGATCATGCCGTCGCGCGGATAGATCGGCAGCAGCCGGTCGGCCGCGGGCAGCCGCTCGTTGAGGCGCAGGATCACGGCCTCGTAGTTGACCATCGCATCGATCGCCGCGGGATCGGCCAGGTAGGCATCGGCCAGCCAGCCCGAACTGCCCGCCGTGAGCTTCTGGCCCGAGAGGAAGGCCTTGAGCGTCTTCTCGTCCACGTCCTGCGCCGTCAGGTCCTCGGTCTTGCCCGCGAGTGCCGAGGCGACCGCGAACAGCGCGCTCATGCCGGTGTTGGAGCTGGTCGCGTTGGTCATGCCGTAGCGCAGCTGGCCCGTGCTCGCGGCCCGCGCGATGTCGGCCCAGCCGGGCGCGCGCTTGTCCCAGCCGAGTCGCGCGGCCTTGGCAGCCTTCACGCCGAGCGCGATGCGCGAATAGAAGAGCTTCTCGCGCGCCACCGCCGGCTTGGCGAGCGCCAGCGCGGGATAGGCGCCGTTGGGCGGCAGGATCGCATCGAAGCGCTCGCCGGCGTTCACGCGCTCCACGATGTCGAGCGTGCCCGCGTACGACAGCTGCAGCTCCACCCCGGCGCCGCGCGCGGCCTCGACCAGCGGCGCCTCGAGGTCCTTGAGCTCGGAGCCCGCGAGAACGGTGAAGGCCGCCGATGGCGGACTGGCCTGCGGCGCGGCGGCGGTGGGCGTGGCAGCCTCGTCGCGGCCGCAGCCGGCCAGCCCGAGCGCCAGCGCCAGCAGCGCACCGAGCGCGAAGCGCCGCGCCGGCGCCAGGCTCACAGCACGACCCCGCCGCCCGCCGCCGGCTCGCGCAACGCGGCGGCCGAGGTCTCGCGGCGCGCGCGGTCGAGGTAGCCGCGGCTGCGCGCCACCTCGTCGCTCAACGTGTCGACCGTGGTCTGCATCGAGTCGAGCGCCTTGAGCTTGAAGTCGGCGATCGCGTCCATGGTCTGGTAGATATTGGCGAAGGCCTGCTGCAGCTTGGCGATCTCGATCGTGCCCGAGGCCGCCTGCTGGTGGATCTGGCCGGTCTGCTCGCGCAGCAGCTCGCTGGTGGTGGCGATCAGGTTGCCGGTGGTGGCATTGAGCGCACCGATCTGGTCGAGCACCAGCTTCTGGTTGGCCAGCGCCTGCGCCACGATCACCGCGGTGCGCAGCGCCGACACCGTGGTGGTGGTGGCGCGGTCCACGCCCTTGGTCAGCTCGAGGTTGTTCTTGCGGATCATGTCGAGCGCCAGGTAGCCCTGGATGTTGACCGCGAGCTGCGTCAGCAGGTCGGTGACCTTCTGGCGCGCGTAGAACAGCATCTCCTCACGCACCACGCGCGCCTTCTCGGGATCGGCGGCGTCGAACTCGCGCGCCTTGGCATCGAGGCGCGCGTCGAGCGCCTTGCCGATGTGCACGTACTTCTCGAGCCGCTCCATCAGCGTCCAGAGGTTGACCTTCTCCTGCTCGATGGCCGCGTTGTCGCGCAGCAGTTCGTCCTTGCCGCGCTTGAGCGATTCGATGATCGCGTCGAGGTGCGACTGCGAGGACTGGTAGCGCTCGAAGTAGGCGATCAGCTTGTTGCCCAGCGGGATCAGGCCCAGCAGCTTGCGCGCCGAGAACAGGTCGCCCTGCTTCGAGGGATCGAGGTCCTCGACCTGGTGGCGCAGGTCGATCAGCGACTGGCCGATCTGCGAGCCCTGGCCGAACAGCCCGTTGCGCAGCGAGCCCACCGGGCGTTCGAGCATGCGGTTGGAGACCGAGGCCGAGGCCTCGATCTCCTTGCTGCCCATCGAGTGGATGCGCGCCACCGCCTCCTTGAACTGCGGATGCTGGCTGTCGTGCGCCGTGATGTCGTCGATGAAGCGATCGACCTGCGCATCGAGCTCGCCGACCTCCTCGGGCTTGAGCCGCACCCGCCCGCTGGCGGATTCGACCGGTACCGGCGCGACGGGCGCCGGCGGCTCGAGCACGAAGGACTGCGGCGGCTGCAGCACGTCGGGCGCGGCAACGGCGACCGCCGTGGCGGGGGCGGACTCGGGACGGGAAGTGTTCATGGGTTCCTCGGGTTCACTTGAAGCGGCCTTCGATGGCGGTGGTCATGCGTTCGAGCCATTCGAAGCTGGGCGGGTCGATCACGTCGACCAGCACGTCGGGCACCTTGACGCCGCGGCCGGCCCAGTTCTCCGGCCCCTTGGCCTCGCCACCGGTGCGAAAGCCGTACTCGTGCGCGAGCTCGCGCAGCTTGGGATCGTTCTCCAGCGCCGCGCCCAGGCGCGCGCCGCCCGGCGTGTAGGGCACCAGCACGTGCTTCGAATAGACCGTGGGCCGCGGATAGAGCAGCACCATGTCGCCGCGCAGCCGGTCGGGATGCTTGAGCCAGAACTCCACCAGCTGCGATTCGTAGGCCACCAGCAGCGGCGCCTTGCCCATGCCGAGCGCGAGGTAGTCCTCGAACGGGCCGGCCGAGGACTGCTCCTGGAAGCCCTGGCGCAGGAACAGCGGCGCCACCGTCGGCAGCACGCGGTCCACGTCCTGCTGGCTCTGCACGATCTGCTGGCCGTTCGCGAGGTAGCTCGCCAGCGCCAGGTACATCGCCGCCGAATTGGAGGTGCGCACGTCGGTCGAGTTGATCAGCAGCGACTTGCTGGTGGAGAACGCGGCGCTGGCCTTGAGCTCCTTCCAGCGCGTGCCCTTCTCGATCATCGCCATCAGCTTCGGCAGGTCGACCACGTAATAGAAGTCGCCCTGCTTCTCGGCCACGCCGTTGGCGATCAGGATCTCCGCGATCGGCCGCCAGCTCGCGAGCACGATCGGCGTGTAGAAGGGGTTGTAGACGTTGGGCGCCTTCGCGAGCTCCTTGAGCCGCTGCGCGGCCGGCGCGCCCGAGGGAAAGCCGAAGTCGAACTTGCCGGCGTCGTAGCGCTCGGCGATGGTGCGCGAGCCGGCCTTCTCCACCGTGACCGTGATGCCCTGCGCGGCCAGCGCCTGCTGCACGCGCTCGTCGGCGAAGAACGATTCCTTCTCGGAACCGATCAGCCCGCGCAGCGCCACATGGCGCGCCTGCTCGATCCGCGCGGCGTTGCCGGCCGTGGTGTCGTCGCGCACGCGCTGGTTCGAATACCAGACGCCGCCCGCGACCGCGGCCAGCAGGACCACGGCCAGCGCCGGCGCGATCAGTTTGCGGATTTCCAACGGTGCTGCTCCTCGGCCCCTTCATCGGGGTTCGAGGAACATCCTAGCCACGCAATATGACGGTTCGTGACAGTCCGATGACAGCCGCGGGGCGGCCGTTGCGCTCAGGTGCCGCGCGTCAGCATGCGCCCCGCGCGCGCCAGCACGCGCGCCTCGTCCACCGTCGCGCCGCCGCGGTAGGCCAGCACGCCGTTGACGAACACGCGCTCGATGCCCAGGCTCAGGCCCTTGGGCCGGTCGTAGGTGGCGGTGTCGGCGATGGTCTCGGGATCGAACACCACCACGTCGGCCATGTGGCCCGCGCGCAGCAGGCCGCGCTCGGCGATGCGCAGGTTGCGCGCGCTCATGCCGGTCATCTTGTGCACCGCCTGCTCGAGCGTGAACAGCCGGCGCTCGCGCCAGTAGCGCGCGAACACGCGCGGGAACGCGCCCCACAGCCGCGGATGCGGATGGCGGTCGTGCGGCAGGCCGTCGCTGCCGATCATGGTCAGCGGATGCGCGATCACGCGCTCCACGTCCTCTTCCTGCATCTGGAAGTAGCAGGCGCCGCCGGGCTTCAGCCGCAGGCAGGCCGCCTGCTCGCTCACGCCCCATTCGCGCGCGATGTCCGACACCAGCCGGCCGGTCATCTCGGGATGCGGGTCGGACCAGGTCAGCAGCACGTCGATCACGCCGTCGACCAGGTCCTCGCGCAGCACGGTGGAACCGGCGACGTAGGGGTAGACGTCCATCGCGATCTTCTGGCGCTGCGCGAGCGACTCGATCAGCGGCAGCGTCTCCCTGGTGCGGCCCCAGTTCGCGGGCCCGGCGCACTTGTGGTGCGAGATCACCAGCGGCACGCCCGCAGCGAAGGCCGAGTCGCCGGCCTCGTGCAGCGCCTCGACGATCTGCTGCATCTCGCTGCGCAGGTGGGTGGCGTAGACGCCGCCATGGCGCGCCACCACGCGCGCGAGCGCGGTCACCTCCTCGGCGGGCGCGGCGAAGGCTTCTTCATAGAACAGGCCCGAGGACATGCCGTGCGCGCCCTCTTCCATGCAGGCCTCGAGCAGCGCCGCCATGCGCGCGAGCTCGTCGGCGCTGGCGGGCCGGTCGAGCGCCTCCATGGCCGCGAAGCGCAGGGTGGTGTGGCCCACCAGCGCGGCCACGTTGAGCGCGGGCTGCGTGGCGTCGACCGCGGCGCGGTACTCGGCCATGCTCGCATGGCGGAACGAATCGGCGCCCAGCAGCGTGAGCGGCGGCTTCGACTGCGGCGTGCGGTAGGGCGCGAGCGAGATGCCGCAGTTGCCCGTGACCACGGTGGTGATGCCCTGCGACACCTTGGGCAGGCACAGCGGGTCGCGCAGCACGATCGCGTCGTCGTGCGTGTGGGCGTCGATGAAGCCCGGCGCGATCACCTTGGCGCGGCAGTCGACGACCTCGACATCGGCCGGTTCGAGGCCCTCGGGCAGGCGCGCGCGCAGGCCCTCGCCGAGCGCGAGGATGCGGTCGCCGCGCAGCAGCACGTCGCCGGGCCACGAGGGGCCGCCCGAGCCGTCGACCACGAGGCCGGCCTCGAGCAGCACGGCTTGGGGAGCACTCACGACCGGTGTCCTTTCTCGTTGATGCCGCCGCCGTCCCAGCTCTGCAGCGGGTGCGTGGTGGCGTCGATGCCGTGGCGCTGGAAGGCTTCGCGCGCGCGCTGCAGGCGCTGCACCGCCGGCTCGCCGCGCCGCTGCGCGACCAGCACCGTGAGGATCTCGATCGCCGTGAGGTGCGTCAGGTAGGCATCGATGCCCACGTGCATCACGGCGTCGTCGGGCACCGAGAGCCCGAGCAGGAAATCGGCCTTGGCCGCGAGCGCGGTGCCGGGCCGCGTGAGCGCGACCACCTTGGCGCCCTGGCCGCGCGCGATGTCGACCGCGTCGAGCAGCGAGGGCATGCCGCCCACGTGCGAGATCGCGATCACCACGCCGCCGGGGCGCTGCGCGGCGCCGGCCACCTGCTGCAGGTGGTAGTCGGCCCAGGCATTGGCCGACAGGCCGAGCCGGAACAGCCGCGCCTGCAGGTCGTTGGCCATGAACCACGAGGTGGCGCCGGCGCCGTAGAGGTCGACGTGCGGCGCGGCCGCGATGGCCGAGACGGCGCCGTCGAGCACCTGCATGTCGAGCTGGCCGCGCACGCCCGAGACCGAGGCCGCAGCGCTGCGCGCGATCTTCGACACCACCTCGTCGGCGGCGTCCTCGATGTTGACGCGGCGGTGCAGCGGCGAGCCGCCGAGCGCGAGCTCCTGCGCCAGCGCGAGCTTGAACTCGCGCAGGCCCGCGAAGCCGAGGTCGCGGCAGGTGCGCATGATGGTCGGCACCGAGCTGCCGGAGCGCTCGGCCAGCGATTCGAAGCTCTCCTCGAGCACCCGGTCGGGGTCCTCGAGGATCAGGTCGAGGATCGCGCGCCGCGTGGCGGGCGCGCCCTCGCGGGTCTGCGCGATCTTCTGGAGCAGCGAGGGAGTCATCGGCCGCGCGGTCAGAAGTGCATCGCCACCGCGTCGCTCACGCGGTAGTCGTTCTCGACCACGGGCATCCAGTGCCACTTGTCGAAGGTGGTGCAGGGGTGCGAGATGCCCAGGCCCACGCGGTCGCCGACGGCCGGCGCGCGCGCCTCCTCGTCGGCCTCCCAGCGCAGGTAGGCATGCTGGTCGTTGAGCGCCGTGATCTTCCAGCCGGCGGGCACGGCCTCGGGCGCCAGCACGCCGCGCGCCGCGCGCGCGATCGGCACCGGCAGCGAGAGGTCGAAGGAGATGTCGCGCTTGCCCACGGCCAGGATCGCGAGGCCGGGTTCGGGCCGCGACTGCACCGTGGCCCAGACCTCCATCGCGGGCACCAGGCTCTCGCCGCAATCGCAGCCGAGGCGCTCGTCGACCGCGCTGACCATGCGCTTGTAGAAGCCATGGTCGTGCGTGACGTAGCAGCCCGAGCGCAGCAGGCCGCGCACCGGCGACGCCAGCGCGGGCTTCAGTCGCCCGGCCACGAGGTCGAAGATGGCCGAGCCGCCGGCCGAGACCAGCACCTCGTCGGTCTCGAACAGCTGCTGCGTGTCGCAATGGCGCGCCACCGCTTCCACGCGGTCCATCAGGGTCGCGGCATAGGCCGCGTCGGGCTCGCTGGCGCCGGTGGCGCCCTGCCCTTCGTAGGTCTCGATGCCCACCAGCCGCACCGCGTCGCTCGCGCGCAGCCGCGTGGCCAGCGCCACCGCCTCTTCATGCGTGCGGCAGCCGGTGCGCGCGCCCGCAACGCCGATCTCGAGCATGACCTCGAAGGGCACGCTGTTCGGGTGGCGGCGCGCCCAGTCCTCGATCAGCGCGAGCTGCGCCAGCGAATCGACCAGGAACACGATGCGCAGGCCCGCATGGTCGCGCAGCAGCAGCTGGATGCCGGCCAGGTCCTCGTCGCTCACCACCTGGTTGGCGATCAGGGTGCGGCGCGCGCCGGCGGCCACGCCCACCGCGAGCTGGGTCACGGTGGCGAAGGTCAGGCCCCAGGCGCCGGCGTTCAGCTGGCGCTGGAACAGCTGCGGCGACATGGTGGTCTTGCCGTGCGGCGCGAGGTCGATGCCCCATTCGCGCACGCGCGCCTGCATCCAGGCCAGGTTGTGCTCGAGCGCCTCGCGCTTGAGCACGGCCAGCGGCAGCGGCAGGTCGCCCGCGAGCACGTTCCAGCCCGCGGCGCCGATCTCGCTGCGCCGGCGCGGCGCCTGGGTGCGCGGATAGCCCTTGAAGCTGCTGCCCAGCAGCGGGTCGTCGAAGGAGGGGGCGGCGGTGTCGGTCATGGTCATGCGGCGATGGGGGAAAGCAGGTCCTTGCGGATGCAGGCGCTGTAGTGTCCGCTCGAAACCTGCTCGAGCGGCGGCACGATCTGCGCGCAGGCCTCGATGGCATGCGGGCAGCGCGTGCGGAACACGCAGCCCGAGGGCGGCGAGATCGGACTGGGGATGTCGCCCTTGAGCGCGATGCGCTCGGTGGCGAGCTCGGGATCGGGCTTCGGGCTCGCGGCCAGCAGTGCCTGGGTGTAGGGGTGCGAGGGCCGCGCGAACAGCTCGTCGGTCTCGGCCACCTCCATCACCTTGCCCAGGTACAGCACCACCACGCGGTCGCACAGGTACTCGACCACGTCGAGGTCGTGCGAGATGAACAGCATGGTCAGGCCCAGGCGCTCGCGCAGGTCGGCCAGCAGGTTGATGACCTGCGACTGGATCGACACGTCGAGCGCCGACAGCGGCTCGTCGGCCACGATGAACTCGGGCTCCACCGCGAGCGCGCGCGCCACGCCGATGCGCTGGCGCTGGCCGCCCGAGAACTCGTGCGGGAAGCGGCTCGCATGCTCGGCGCGCAGGCCCACGGTCTCGAGCAGCTCGGCGATGCGCTTGTCGCGCGCGGCCGCGCCCTTGTGCAGGCCGTGCGTGGCCAGCGCCTCGCCGAGGATCGCGCCGATGCGCATCTTCGGGTTCAGGCTCGCATACGGGTCCTGGAAGATGATCTGCAGCTTGCTGCGCAGCTTGCGCATGCGCTCGCCCGAGAGCGCGCCGATGTCGTCGCCGCGGTAGAGCACCTGGCCCTCGGTGCGCTCGAGCAGGCGCAGCACGGTGCGGCCGATGGTGCTCTTGCCCGAGCCCGATTCGCCGACCAGGCCCAGCGTCTCGCCGGGCTGGATCGCGAACGACACGTCGTCGACCGCGCGCACCGGGCGCTCGCCGCTGCCGAAATACTTCTTGAGTCCGCGGACTTCGATCAGGGGGGAAACGACGGCGTTCATGCGAGCCTCGCGAAGTGGGCGTCGGGCTGCACGCGGGTGCAGCGGGCCTGGCGGTCCAGGCGGATGTCGATCAGCGGCGGCATCGCCGTGGCGCAACCGGCCTGCGCATGGTCGCAGCGCGGCTCGAAGGCGCAGCCCGGCGGCGGCGACAGCGGGCTCGACACCTGGCCGCGGATCGCGAACAGGCGCTTGGGCTTGGGCTGCCCCGGCTGGCGCGCCTTGCCCGGCAGGCAGGCCAGCAGGCCCTGGGTGTACGGATGCTCGGGCTGCGCAAACAGCGGGCGCACCGGCGCGCTCTCGACCACGCGGCCCGCGTACATCACGACCACATCGTCGGCATGGTGCGCGACCACGCCGAGGTTGTGCGTGATGAACAGGATGCTCATGCCGGTCTCGGCCTGCAGCCGGCGCATCAGCACCAGGATCTGCGCCTGGATGGTCACGTCGAGCGCGGTGGTGGGCTCGTCGGCGATCAGCAGCGTCGGGTCGCAGGCCATGGCCAGCGCGATCATCACGCGCTGGCGCATGCCGCCCGAGAGCTGGTGCGGGTACTCGTGGAGGCGCTGCGCCGCGGCCGGGATCTCGACCAGGTCGAGCATGCGCTTCGCATGGGCCAGCGCGGCCTGGCGATCGAGCCCCTTGTGCAGCCGCACGCTCTCGGCGATCTGCTCGCCGATGGTGAACACCGGGTTCAGGCTGGTCATCGGCTCCTGGAAGATCATCGAGAGCTGGTTGCCGCGCAGCGCGCGCATCTCGCGCTCGGGCAGGGTCAGCAGGTCGACCGTCTTGCCTTCGCGCGTGACGAAGCGCGCGCCGCCGCTGACCTGGGCGTTGGCGGTCTTGGGCAAGAGGCGCATCAGCGTGAGGCTGGTGACCGACTTGCCCGAGCCCGATTCGCCGACCAGCGCGGTGGTCTTGCCGGGCTGGATCGCGAAGCTCACGTCGGCCACCGAGCGGATCAGGCCGTCCTCGGTGGGGAAGCTGGTGCTCAGGCTGTCGACCACGAGGCGCGGGGAGGATGTGGCGGTCGTCATCACGCGGTCTTCTTGAGCTTGGGGTCGAGCAGGTCGCGCACGCCATCGCCGAGCAGCTGCAGCGACAACGCCGTGAAGATGATCGCGAGCCCCGGGAACAGCACCACCCAGAAGGCCTGGTGCGCGTACTGCTGGCTGCCCGCGACCATGGTGCCCCAGGTCGGGATCTCGGGCGGCACGCCGACGCCGAGGAAGGACAGCCCCGCCTCGGCCAGGATCGCGTAGGCGAAGATGAACGAGACCTGCACCAGGATCGGCGACATCAGGTTCGGCAGGATGTGGCGCCACAGGATGCGCGAGGTGCGCACGCCGAGCGCGCGCACGGCCTCGACGAACAGCAGCTCGCGCACCACCAGCGTGGAGGCCCGCACCACGCGCGCCACGCGCGGCGTGTAGACCAGCACCAGCGCCAGCACCGTGTTCATCAGCGAGGGCCCGAGGATCGCCACCAGCGCGATCGCCAGCAGGATGTCGGGGAAGGACATCATCGCGTCGACCACGCGCATCAGCGGCGCGTCGAGCCGGCGGAAGAAGCCGGCCATCAGGCCCAGCACGGTGCCCGCGACGACGGCGCCCAGCGCGGTGAGCGCCGCGATCGCCAGCGAGTAGCGCGCGCCGTGCACGATGCGCGAATAGAGGTCGCGGCCCAGCTCGTCGGTGCCCAGCAGGTGCTCGGCGCTCGGCGCCTTCAGGCGCTGCAGCACGGCCGTGTCGTTGGGATCGATGGAGGCGAACAGCGGCGCGCCGATGGCGAGGATGGCGATCGCCAGCAGCACCAGCGCGGACAGCATCACGATGCGGCGGTGCATCAGTTGGCGCAGCATTCTTGGCATCTGCATGGCTCAGACCTTCACGCGCGGATCGACCACCGCATACAGCAGGTCGATCGAGAAATTGATGAGCACGTAGATCGCGGCGATCACCAGCAGCGCGCCCTGGATCACCGGGTAGTCGCGCCGCAGCACCGCGCTCACCACGAGGTTGCCCACGCCCGGCAGGCCGAACACGGTCTCGGTGATGACGGCGCCGCCGATCATCAGCGCCACCGTCAGGCCGATCACCGTGACGATCGGCACCAGCGCGTTGCGCAGCGCATGCTTGAGCACCACCACCGTCTCGCTCAGGCCCTTGGAGCGCGCGGTGCGCACGTAGTCCTCGCCGAGCACGTCGAGCATCGAGGCGCGCGTGAAGCGGATGATGAGCGCGGAGTTCAAGAGGCCCAGCACCGCGGCCGGCAGCACCAGCGAATGCAGCCGCTCGGCCAGCGCCGCGTCGGGCGCGCCGTAGCCCGAGACCGGGAACCAGCCGAACGAGACCGCGAAGATCTGGATCAGCACGATGCCGAGCCAGAAGCTCGGGATGCTCGCGCCCAGCATCGCGATGCCGGTGAACAGCTGGTCGACCGCGCGGCCGCGGAACACGGCCGAGACGATGCCGCAGGGCACGCCGATCAGCGCGGCGATGGCCACCGCCATCAGCGCGAGCAGCGCGGTGGGCTCGGCGCGCTCCCACAGCGCCTGCGTGACCGGGCGCTGCAGGAAGATCGAGGTGCCGAGGTTGCCCTGCAGCACCTCGCGCAGCCAGTAGCCGAACTGCACGGGCAGCGGCTTGTCCAGGCCGTATTCCTTCTGCACGCGCGCGATGTCGGCCGCGGTGGCCTGGTCGCCCAGCAGCACCGAGACCGGGTCGCCCGAGGCGGCGCGCGTGAGCACGAACACCAGCACCGCCACGATGGCGAGCACGATGAGCATGCCGCCCGCGCGCGAGGCGATGTAGCGAAGCGAGGCGTTCTTCTTCATGCCGAGAACTCGATCGCTGCCGCGCTGCCCACCGCCACGTACTGGCCGGTGAACGCGATGTCGCCGTTCTTCACGCGGAAGACCGTGACGTTGTCGCCCTGCTTGTTGTGGCAGACGTAGAGGAAGCGCCCGCTCGGGTCGAGCGTGCAGCTGCGCGGGTAGTTGCCGCGCGTCCATTCCTCGCGCACCAGCGTGGGCGCGCCGGTGCGGGCATCGATCGCGAACAGCGAGATCGAATCGTGCAGCCGGTTGAGCGACACGAAGTGCCGGCCGCCGGGCAGCATGCGGATGCCCGAGGCGTAGCTGGTGCCCTTGAAGCCCTTCGGCAGCGCCGAGGTCTCGCTCACGGGCACGAGCACGCCGGTGGCGTCGTCGTAGCGCATGAAGGCGATGGTCGAGGCCTCCTCGTTCACGAGGTAGAACCAGCGGCCGTTCGGATGGAACACGAAGTGACGCGCGCCCGAGCTCTCCGACACGGCCACCGTGCCGGGCTGGCTCAGCACGCCGGTCGCGCGGTCGAAGCGGTAGGAGATGACGCGGTCGAGCCCCAGGTCGGCCACGAGCACGAAGTTGCCCTTGGGATCGGACTGCACCATGTGCGCATGCGGGCCGTCGTGGTCGGAGGTGGCGAAGCCCTCGTGCGCGCGCGCGGCCGCCGGCACCACGTCGGCGCCGGGCTTGCAGGGCGTGGCGCCGCAGGCGGCCACGTCCGGGTAGACGACGGCGGCACGGTCGGCCTCGAAGCCGCCGTCGGCGCGCAGCGCGATCACGCTGACGTCGCCGCTCGCGTAGTTGGCGGTGAACAGGAAGCGGCCCTCGGGATGCACGCTGAGGTGCGCCGGGTCCTTGCCGCCGCAGGGCATCTCGGCCACGAAGGACAGCGCGCCGTTCGCGCCGATGCGGAAGGCCGAGACCGAGCCGGCCTCGAACTCGTTGGCCGCATAGAGCAGCGGCAGGCTTGGATGGCGCGCGAGCGAGGCGGGGTTGCGCAGCTTCGCGCCCTCGCCCTGGCTCGCCACCGCGGGCGGCGCGCCGGGAATGGGCGTGAGCGCGCCGGTCGCGCCGTCGAGCACGAACTGGTGCACGCCCAGGCCGCGCCCGCCGCGCCACGGCTTGCCGCCGTCGCTGTAGGTGCCGACGTAGGCGTACACGGGCCCCGACGTGGCGGCCTGGACGGTGGAGGCCGTGAGGCCCAGGGCTCCGAGACCGGAGGCCCATGCGGTGGCTTGCAGAAGCTGGCGACGCGATGGCATGACGGGAGTCCTCGCGGCCTTACTTGATCTTCGCGTTCCAGAAGAAGGGCCAGGTCGCGGGCTGGTAGTTGTCGAGCGCCGGGCTCTTGGCCGACAGACCGTTGAACTTGCCGACGTTGATGTACGGCACCTCCTCGTAGACCACCTGCTGCACCTTGCCCCACAGCGCGCCGCGCCTGGCCGGGTCGCTCTCGACGTTGAAGGCCTGCAGCGCCGCCTTCTTGGCGGGCGTGTCCCACCAGCCGGGCGCGCCGTCGCCGAGCTGCGGCGGCGAGAGCATCGGCTCGGGGAACTGGCCCGAGTGGGTGACGTAGATGTCCCACAGCTTGGCGTCGTTGCGGCGCTGCACCAGCGTGGCCCAGTCGACCACGTTGAGGTCGACCTTGAAGCCGGCGCGCTTGAGCTGCTCGGCCATCAGCAGCGACATGTTGTAGTGGAAGTCGTACTGGCGACTCGTGAGCACGCGGATCGGCTCGCCCTTGTAGCCGGCCTTGGCCGCGGCCTCCTTGGCCTTGGCGGCGTTGCGCTGGTTGTACTGGTCGGCACCGGCCGTCGAATAGAAGGGCGAGCCCTTCGGGAAGTGGTTGGCCTCGGCCACGAAGAAGCGCGTGTCGCCGAAGCCGGCCGCGAGCATCTCGCCCTCGCCGAGCGCGGTCTGGATCGCCTGGCGCACCGGCTGGCTCGCGGCCACGCCTTCCTTGGTGTTGAGCACCAGGTAGGGGAAGCCGAACGAGGGCGTCATGATCGGCACCGTCTTGCCGCCCGACTTCTCGAGGCGCGGCAGTGCCTCCACCGGCAGCAGGTCGGCGAAGTCGTACTGGCCGGCCAGCGCGCCCTCGACGCGCGTGCTGGCGTTGGGCACCGGCACGAAGCGCAGTTCCTCGATCGCCGCCTCGCGCTTGCCGCCGTAGCCGCTCGCGGGCTCCTTGCGCGCCGCGTACTTGTCGAAGCGCGTGAGCAGCACGAACTGGTCGGGCCGGCGCTCCTTGAACTTGTAGGGGCCGGTGCCGACGAAGTCCTTGAGCGGCGAGGCGATCGATTCCTTGGCCATGATCGCGGCCATGCCGCTGGGCAGCGCGAGCTGCGACAGCAGCGGCGCATAGGGTTCCTTGAGCACGATCTCGACCGCCAGCGGGCCCTTGGCCTTGAGGCTGTCGATCTCCTTGCCCACGGCCTTGCCGCGCGGCGACTGGTCCATCCAGCGCTGCAGGCTCGCGACCACGTCGTCGGCCGTGAGCTCGCGGCCGCTGTGCAGCATCACACCCTTGCGCAGCGCGATCGCGTAGGTCTTGCCGTCGGCCGAGATCTTCGGCATGCCCTCGGCCAGCATCGGCACCACGTTCCACTTGGCGTCGAAGGTGTAGAGCGTCTCGTAGACGTGCTGCATGATGGTTCCGACCAGGTCGGCGGTCGAGGCCATCGGATCGAGCGTCTGCGGCTCGGCCACCATCGCCAGCGTGGCGAAGTTGCGCGGACCCTGCGCCTGGGCGTTCAGCGGTGCCACGGCATACAGCGCCGCGAGCAGGGTGGCACCCAGAAGGGTGCGCTTCGACAGCATGGGCAGGCGCGGGAAAGAGCCGGCGTGGGGCATGGAGTTCTCCTTCATGGGGCGAGACGCGTTTGTGAAAAAAACTTTCGTTGCGGGCCGCACTTTGAAGCAGTATCTATGCCAAATCATCCGTGAAAACCCTTGATTCAGCGTTATCACTGAAATAGATTTTCAGTTTCGGCCGATACTGGCGGCCCTTTTCACCCTCCTCCCCTTTCATTTCCCTTCTTCAGACAGGAGCTCGTCCATGCCTCTCGAATACCTCGGCGCCCCGCCCACCGCTTCCGACCGCCAGGTGCGTCCCTTCTCGCCGGCCGTGCGCGCGGGCGACTTCATCTACGTGTCGGGCCAGGTGCCGGCCAATGCGCAGGGCGAGATCGTGGCCGGCGGCATCGAGGCGCAGACGCGCCAGGTGATGGAGAACCTGAAGACCGTGCTCGCGCTGGCCGGCGCCACGCTCGACGATGTCTGCAAGACCACCTGCTGGCTCGACGACGCGCGCGACTTCGGCGCCTTCAACCGCATCTACATGAGCTACTTCGGCGAGAACAAACCCGCGCGCTCGACCACCGAGGCGCGGCTGATGGTCGATGCGAAGGTGGAGATCGACGTGGTGGCGTACAAGCCGAAGGCTTGAGCGGCGCCTGAGCGGCGCTTCGACGGCTCAGGAAGCGTCGCGCAGCAGCGCGACGATGTCGCCATGCTGCTTCTCGAACGCGAGGTCGAAGGCGGTGTGGCCGGCACCGTCCTTGAGCAGCTTGTCGGCGCCATGGATCATCAGCGCGCGCACGGTCTCGTAGTGGCCGCGCGCCGCGGCCTCCATCAGCGCGGTGCGGCCGTTGGCCAGGCGCGCATCGGGATCGGCGCCCTTCTCGAGCAGCGCCGTCACGGCCTGCGCCTGGCCGAGGCGCGCGGCCTGCACGAGGTTCGGCACGGCCGCCGCCTGCGCCGCGGCCCAGGGCACCATGGTGCATCCCATCAGCGCCACGCAGGCGTGGATCAGCAGGTGCTTGAGCGGGTTCATGGCGTGTCCTCGGAATCTGCGATGGCGGTCGGTGATGGGCCTGCGCGGCGCACGAGCATCGTGCGGGCACATGTCGCTTCGAGCAAGCGACGTGCCATGGCCGCAGGCATGCGCGCATGCTGGCATGGATGCTGCGTTGTCGGGGGTTCAACTCCACTCCGACACCAACGATGACCTCCACGCTCGCGCGCCGCAAGCTTCCTGGCTTCTTCTCCTCGTCCTCGCGCGCCACGCGCTTCGCCTGCACGCTGATGTTCTCCGCCGTGCTCGCCGCCTGCGGCGGTGGCGGCGACAACAGCGTCTTCTCGTTCACGCCCGTGGCCGGCACGCCGCCGACCACGCCCGAGACGCCCGGCGATGCCGTGGTGCTGCAGCCCGATCGCGCGCCCTTCCCGCTGGTCGAGGCCACCGTCGAAGGTTTCCATGCAGCGATGCGCAAAGGCCAGGTCTCGTGCCGCGACGTGGTGCAGGGCTACCTCGACCGCATCGCGGCCTTCGATGCCGATGCCTCCGATGCCTACCCCGACAGCCCCGGCCTGCACAGCGTGATCGCGGTCAACCCGGCCGCGCTCGCGCGCGCCGACGAACTCGACCGCCAGTTCTTCAAGACCGGCCGGATGGCCGGCCCGATGCACTGCGTGACGGTGCTCGCGAAGGACAACATCGACACCCACGACATGAAGACCACGGCCGGCTCGCTGGCGCTGGCCAACAACCAGCCGCCCGACGACGCCTACATCCTGCGCAAGATCCGCGAGGCCGGCGGCATCGTGATCGGCAAGGCCAACCTCGACGAGTTCGCGTTCGGCTTCACCGGCAGCTCGTCGGTCGGCGGCAAGACGCGCAACGCCTACATCCCGGCCAACAGCGCGGGCGGCTCGTCGTCGGGCACCGGCACCTCGATCGCCGCCAGCCTCGCGATGCTGGGCCTGGGCACCGACACCGGCGGCTCGGTGCGCGTGCCCTCGGCGGTCGAGGGCCTCTACGGCCTGCGGCCCACGCTGCGGCTCGTGAGCCAGGACGGCATCGTGCCGCTGGCCCATGGCCAGGACACGGCCGGCCCGCTGTGCCGCCAGGTGCAGGACTGCGCGCTGGTGCTCGATGCCATGGCCGGCTACGACGCCGCGCCCGGCAGCGGCCAGCGCACCGCCAAGGCCTGGGACGCCCCGCTGGTGGCGAATGCCGCCGCCTATGCGGCGATGACCGCGCAGCCCGCGAGCTACACCGCGACGCTCAAGGCCGACGGCCTGCGCGGCGCGCGCATCGGCGTCGTGCGCGCGATGTTCCCGGCCGCGAGCGCGGCCAACCAGCGCTTCCTCGACACCCTCGATGCCGCGCTCGACCGCATGAAGGCCGCGGGCGCGACGATCGAGGACGTGCAGATCCCCGACCGCGCGACCATCCTGACCGGCTACGCCAGCCTCTCGTCCTACGAGTTCCGCGACAACCTCACCGAGTACCTCGGCAGCTGGAGTTCGACCGCCGACGGCCATCCGCGCACCACGGAAGACGTGGCGATCGCCATGGCCACGCTGGAGCCCACGCGCGTGGCCAACTTCCGCTCGTACATCACCTCGGGCACCAACAAGGAATCCAACCCGACCTACCAGAACAACCTGAAGCCGCGCGACGCCTTCGTGATCTCGCGCGTGACGGCCGCGCTCGACAACCTCGACTTCGCCACCGGCGCGAGCCTGGGCGCGCCCTACGACGTGCTGGTCTACCCGGTGCTGCAGGGCTTCAACAGCACCAGCGTGAACTCGGGCTCGAACAACCGCCTGAGCCCCTTTTCCGGCTTCCCGGCGCTGGCTTTCCCGGCCGGCTTCGTGAAGGCCACCGATGCCTCGAGCTCGGTCGAGCCCGTGACCTTTGAGATGATCGGCCGCGCCTTCGCCGAGCCCACGCTGTTCCGCCTGGCCTACGGCTGGCAGGCCAGCACCACGGCGCGCGTGCCGAGCCCGCTGGCGCCGGAGCTCAAGCGGCCCGACGCCGCGGCGCTCTAACAGGCTGTTGAAATTCGACGTTGCAAACGTCGATTGGTTAGCTTGATCAGGCGGTTGAAGCCGAATTGGCCAGGGCTTGGCTGTCGGTTTGGACCGATGAGGCTTTGCGCACGTGCGCCACACGTCGGGCAGGGGGCCGTTCGTGGGCTCATTGCACAGCCCTTTGAGGCCCAATGCACAGCATTCGAGCCATCCGCACGATATTGCTGGCCGTCATGGTGAGCTTGAACTGCTGGTCGACACGCTGGAGTCCGCGGTACATCGTCTGTCGTATCCTCCCGACCGTCTTCGCCCAGCCGAAGTGCTCTTCGATGCGCTTGCGCACGACCTGGCTGGCAGCGTAGCCGGCGTGACGAGTCGTTCGTCCATCGACGGCGCTGCCACCCCAACGCGTCGTGTGGCTGGCCACGTGCGGCGTCACGCCGCGCTTGCGGCAGTCGGCGATGAAGTCTCGCGTGTCGTAGCCCTTGTCGGCTGCGACCGTCTTACGGTGTGCTCCGGGGACGGTGTCGAGCATCGCCAATGCTGCCGAGCGCTCGCCGTAGCCGTCGGCGTACGTAACCACCGCGCCAACAACCAGACCGTTGCGGTTCTCCATCAGCACATGGCCTTGATACGCCAGGATCGCTGCAGTGCTGGCGCCCTTGCGGAACAGTCTGGCATCCGGATCTGTCTTGCTCTGGTGCGTATCGTTGCTGCGTGGTCGGCCCTTCCAATCGCGCTCCTGGTTGCGACCTGCGGGGCCGCCACCCGCCCCGGGCCCGTCGCCGTCCTTGGGCAAGAAGCTCTTGTGACTGGCCCAAGCCTGGATGAGCGTGCCGTCCACCGAGAAGTGCTCCTTGCTCAGCAGCTTGCGCTTGTCAGCCAGTCGCATCACCTGGGCGAAGAAGCTCTCGACGACAGCGTGCTCCAGCAGGCGATCACGGTTCTTGGAAAAGACTGAGTGGTCCCAGACCTCGTCATCGATGGCCAGCCCGATGAACCAACGAAATAGCAGGTTGTAGCGAACCTGCTCCATCAGTTGCCGTTCGCTGCGCACGGAGAAGAACACCTGGATCAGCATTGCCCGTAGCAACTTCTCGGGGGCAATCGACGCTCGCCCAGTCTCGGCGTAGATCGTGTTGAACAGACCGTTCAAGCCGACCAGTGCCTCATTGACCAGCCCGTGGATGGCTCGCAGCGGATGGTCTGGCGGCACGAAGTCATCAAGTTTGGCCAGCGTGAACAGGCCTTCCTGCATCCCATCTGATCCGCGCATCGGTATCACCCCACGTCGTTGCGTCACTTCAACCGTACCAGCATCAGTCTCTTCCCGAACCAGCAGTTCCCCGGAGAAATTCAACAGCCTGCTAAGCGCGCAGCTCGCTCTTGCGCTGCACGATGCGCGAGACCAGCCCGTAGTCGACCGCCTCCTCGGCCGACAGCCAGCGATCGCGCTCGATGTCGGCCAGCACCACCTCGACGGGCTTGCCGGTCTCGCGCGCGATCTCGTGCGCGATGCGCTGGCGGGCCTTGACGATCTCCTGGGCCTGGATCGCGATATCGGTGGCCTGGCCGCCGGCCCCGCCCGAGGGCTGGTGGATCAGGAAGCGGGTGTTGGGCAGGCACACGCGGCGCTCGCGCGGCGCGGCCAGGAACAGGTGGGTGGCGGCGCTGCCGACCCAGCCGGTGCCGATCATGTGCACCGGCGCGGCGATGAAGCGCACCACGTCGTGGATCGCATCGCCCGATTCGAGGTGCCCGCCGGGCGAGCTCACGAGGATGTCGATCGGCTTGTCGGCGCTGTCGGCGTCGAGCGCGATCAGCCGGCGCGTGACGTCGGCGGCCACGGCGTCGGTGATGCTGCCGAAGATCAGCAGCGTGCGCGAGCGGAAGGCCTTCTCCTCGAGGTAGGAATTGCGCGGCTCTGCGGTGGCGGCCGGGCGGGTGTCGTCTTCGGATTCCATAGCGAACATGGCGGACATGGGAAAGCTCCTGCGGGTTGGACGGTTCGAACTGCCTTGACGAACAAGCCCACGCTTTCGTGACATCGCCGGTCGTGGCAAGCTGCGCCGATGCTCGACGAACGCTATCTCTCGCAATTCCCGGCCCTGCGCGGCCGACTGGTGCGCGCGGCGGCACGGCTGCTCGGCGGCACGGCGCAGGCCGAGGACCTGGTGCAGGACAGCTACCTGCGCGCGCTCGAGGCCGGCGAACACCCCGGCATCGACACCGCGCAGGCCTGGCTCACGACGGTGATGCAGCACCTCGCGATCGACCGGCTGCGGCGCGAAGGCTGGATGCGGCGCTGGCTCGACGAGGCCGGCGCGACGACGGAGACGGCGGAATCGGCCGAAACCGAGGCCGCGCGCGCCGAAGAGACCGGTCAGGCCTTGCGCCTCCTGGCCGAGCGGCTGAGCCCCGCCGATGGCGCCGCGGTGCTGCTGCGCGAGGTGTTCGAGGTCAGCTTCAAGGAACTGGCCGAGGCCACGGGCCGGACCGAGGCCGCCTGGCGCCAGCAGATGCACCGCGCGCTGCTGCGGCTGCGCGAGCCCCGCGAGAAGGCATCCGACAGCGCCGGGCGCAACGCCGTCTTCCCGCTCTACCAACAGGCGCTGCGCGATGCCGATGCGCGGCTGCTGTTCGCGATGCTGCGCCAGCCGCCGGCACGGGCGATCGGACTGTCGGCCCATGCCGCGCCGCCGCCGGCCTCGGGCTCGCCGCGCGCGGCCTGCCAGGTGGTGCAGATCGGCGGCCGACTCGGGCTGGTGCTGACGCTGGGCGGGAAGCTCTTGTGCGTGCTGCCGCTGGAGGCGCGGCAGGCAGCGCAGGAAGAAACGGAAGCGCTGCCGCTCTAGGACGGGCTCAACCCGCCAGCCGCCCCGCCACCAGCTGCAGCACCCGGTCGCAGCGCCGCGCCAGGTCCTGGTCGTGCGTGACCATCACGAAGGCCGTGCCATGGCGGCGCGCGAGGTCGAGCATCAGCTCGAACACGGTGTCGGCGGTGCTGCGGTCGAGGTTGCCGGTGGGCTCGTCGGCCAGCACGCAGGCCGGCTGCGTGACCAGCGCGCGCGCGATCGCCACGCGCTGGCGCTCGCCGCCCGACAGTTCGGCCGGCCGGTGGTGCAGCCGCTCGCCCAGGCCCACGCTCTGGAGGATCTTCGTCGCCGACTGCGCGGCCGTGGCCGGGTCGACGCGGCGGATCTTCAGCGGCATCGCCACGTTGTCGAGCGCGCTGAACTCGGGCAGCAGGTGATGGAACTGGTAGACGAAGCCCAGGTGCAGGTTGCGCAACCGGCCCTGCTCGGCGGGGTCGGCATGCGCGATGTCCTTGCCGAGCAGCTCGACATTGCCCGAGGTCGGCGAATCGAGTCCGCCCATCAGGTGCAGCAGCGTGCTCTTGCCCGAGCCCGAGGCGCCGACGATGGCCAGCGTCTCGCCGGCATGCACGTCGAGGTCGATGCCGTGCAGCACGGTCAGGTCGAGGCGCCCTTCGTGGAAGCGCTTGGTCAGACCGCGCGCCTTCAATACGACTTCACTCATAGCGCAGCGCCTCGGCGGGATTCACGCGGCTGGCGCGCCAGCTCGGATACAGCGTGGCCAGGAAGGCCAGCACCAGGGAGATGATCGCGATCGGCATGATGTCGCTGCGCTGCGGATCGCTGGGCATCTTGCTGATCAGGTAGATGTCCTTGGGCAGGAAGCTCGCATGGAACAGCTGCTCGAGGAAGGGCACGATCACGTCGATGTTGTAGGCGATGCCCAGGCCCAGCAGCAGCCCGGCCACGGTGCCGATCACGCCCACCATCGCGCCCTGCACCACGAAGATGCCCATGATGCTGCGCGGCGAGCTGCCCAGGGTGCGCAGGATCGCGATGTCGGCGCGCTTGTCGGTCACCGTCATCACCAGCGTCGACACCAGGTTGAACGCGGCCACCGCCACGATCAGCGTGAGGATGATGAACATCATGCGTTTCTCGACCTGCACGGCCGCGAACCAGGTCTTGTTCTGGCGCGTCCAGTCGCGGATCAGGAACTGGCCCGGCAGCGAGACGGCCATCTCGTCGGCCACGTCGCGCGCCTGGTTGAGGTCCTTCAGCCGGATGCGGATGCCGGTCGGGCCCTCGAGCCGGAACACGCGCGCCGCGTCCTGCTCGTTGATCAGCGCCAGCGCCGAGTCGTATTCGTAGTGGCCCGAGTCGAAGGTGCCGACCACGGTGAACTGCTTCAGGCGCGGCACCACGCCGGCCGGCGTGACCTGGCCTCCCGGCGCCACCAGCGTGACCTGGTCGCCGGGCTGCACGAACAGCGAGCGCGCCAGCTCGCCGCCCAGCACGATGCCGAACTCGCCGGGCACCAGCTTGTCGAGCGTGCCCTTGGGCGCGGCGGCCGCGATGTCGGTGACCTCGGGCTCGAGCTTGGGCTCGATGCCGCGCACCAGCGTGCCCTTCATGTCCTCGCCGCGCGCGATCAGCGCCTGGGTCGCGATGAAGGGCGCCGCGCCGACCACCTCGGGGTACTTGCGCGCGGCCGCCATGATGGTGTCGAGTTCGGGCAGGGCCTGGCCGTCGCGCGAGATGATCTCGATGTGCGAGACCACGCCCAGCATGCGGTCGCGCACTTCCTTCTGGAAGCCGTTCATCACGCTCAGCACGATGATCAGCGCGGCCACGCCGAGCGCGATGCCGAGCATCGAGACGCCCGAGATGAACGAGATGAAGCCGTTGCGCCGGGTCGCCCGGCCCGCGCGCGTGTAGCGCCAGCCGAGCTGCAGTTCGTAGGGGAGTCGCATCAGGTCTCCTGCGGCGCTCGGGGCGACGGCATGGGTCGGTTCATGGGAAAAAGGGTGAAGACGAAGAGGAAGGCGGGCGGAATTGTGGCATCCCGGACAATAGGCCCATGGCCGAACCCGCTCCCGCCCGTCATCTCCTGATTCCCTTTGCCGGCCGCGGTTCCCCGTCCTGCCGCGCAGCCCTCCCAACCTTAAGGTTGCCCAAGCTCGAGGCCCTGCTCGGCCGGCTCGCCGTCACGGCCACCGACACGCAGGACGAAAGCACCCGCTCCCCGCCGCACGAACGCGCCCTGGCGCGCGCGCTCGGCATCGCCGCGGCCGACGGCTGCATCCCCTGGGCCGCGCTCGAGGCGCGCCGCAACGGCGCCGCCGAAGCGAGCGATACCGGCGCCTGGGGCCTGGTCACGCTGTGCCACTGGCAGGTCGGCATCGACGACGTGGTGCTCGGCGATCCCTCGGCGATCGAGATCGACGCCGAGGAGTCGGCCGCGCTGCTGGCCGCGGCGCGCCCCTTCTTCGAGGAGGACGGCATCGCGCTGCATCCGTCCGCGCGCCCCGGCCGCTGGCTCGCGCGCGCGCCGATCTTCCAGGACCTCGCCACCGCCGCCATCGACCGCGCCGTGGGCCACCCGATCTCGCAGTGGTCGCCGCTGGCCGATGCCGCGCGGCCGCTGCGCCGGCTTCAGAACGAGATGCAGATGCTGCTCTACACCCAGCGCGTGAACGACGACCGCGCCGCGCGCGGCGCGCCGCCGATCAATTCCTTCTGGCTCAGCGGCACCGGCGCGCTCACGGCCGGCGCCATCGGTCCCGAAGGCCCCGTACCGCAGGTCGACGATTCGCTGCGCACCGCCGCGCTGCACGACGACGGCATCGGCTGGGCCGAGGCCTGGCAGGCGCTCGACGCGGGCCCCGTCGCCGCGCTGCTCGACCACTACAACGCGGGCGCGCCGGTCGCGATCACGCTGTGCGGCGACCGCACGGCGCAGCGCCACGAGATCCAGCCGCGCGGCTTCGTGGGCTGGGCGCGCAGCCTGTTCGAGCGGCCGCGCGCCGCCGCCGTGCTGGAGGCGCTCTGATGAAGATCCATCCCCGCGACATTCCCCCGCGCAGCGCCTGGGCCCTCGAGCAGGCCGGCGTGCATCCGCTGCTGGCCCGGCTGTTCGCCGCGCGCGGCGTCAGTGCCAAGGACGAGCTCGACGACGGCCTGGCGCGCCTGCTGCCGCCCGACACCCTGCGCGGCACGCACGAGGCCGCGGTGCTGCTGGCCGACGCGATGGCCGCCGACCGGCGCCTGTGCATCGTGGCCGACTACGACTGCGACGGCGCCACCGCCTGCGCGGTCGGCGTGCGCGGCCTGCGCCTGCTGGGCGCGAAGAACGTGAGCTACCTCGTGCCCGACCGCGTGGTCGACGGCTACGGCCTCACGCCGCCGATCGCCGAGCGCGTGGCCGCGAGCGGCGCCGACATGCTGATCACGGTCGACAACGGCATCGCCAGCGTCGACGGCGTGGCCGCGGCCAAGGCGCGCGGCCTGCAGGTGCTGGTGACCGACCACCACCTGCCCGGCCCCGAGCTGCCGATCGCCGACGTGCTGGTGAATCCCAACCATCCCGACTGCGGCTTCGAGAGCAAGTGCATCGCCGGCGTCGGCGTGATGTTCTACGTGCTGCTCGCGCTGCGCTCCGAGCTGCGCCGGCGCGGCGTGTTCGACGTGGCGACGCAGCCCAAGCTCGACGCGCTGCTGCCGCTGGTGGCGCTGGGCACCGTGGCCGACGTGGTGAAGCTCGACGCCAACAACCGCCGGCTGGTGGCGCAGGGCCTGCGCCGCATCCGCGCCGGTGCCATGCCCGCGGGGGTGTCGGCGCTGTTCAAGGCCGCGGGCCGCGTGGCCGCCGCGGCCACCACCTTCGACTTCGGCTTCGCGCTCGGCCCGCGCATCAATGCCGCCGGCCGGCTGGCCGACATGACGCTGGGCATCGAGTGCCTGCTGACCGAGGATGCCACGCGCGCCGACGAGCTCGCGCGCCTGCTCGACGGCATCAACCGCGAGCGGCGCGACATCGAGGGCGGCATGCGCGACCAGGCGCTGCTGCTGGCCGAGTCGCTGTTCACCGTCGACGGCGAAGGCACCGAGACCGTGCCCGCTGCCATCAGCGTGTTCGATGCCGACTTCCACGAGGGCGTGGTCGGCATCGTGGCCTCGCGCATCAAGGAGCGCTTCCACCGGCCCACCTTCGTGTTCGCGGCCAGCGGCGCGCCCGGCAAGGAGCACGAGCTCAAGGGCTCCGGCCGCTCGATCCCGGGCTTCCACCTGCGCGATGCGCTGGACCTCGTCGCCAAGCGGCATCCGGGCGTGCTGCTGCGCTTCGGCGGCCATGCGATGGCGGCCGGCTGCACGGTCGCGCGCGAGCAGTTCCAGACCTTCGAGCGCGCGCTCGCGCAGGTGGCCGACGAATGGCTCGATGCCGCCACGCTCACGCGCCGCATCGACACCGACGGCCCGATCTCGCGCGAGTACCTGCGCGTGGACCTGATCGACACCCTGCACCGCGAGGTCTGGGGCCAGGGCTTCGCGCCGCCCACCTTCAGCGAGGAGGTCGAGGTGGTGTCGCAGCGGCTGGTCGGCGAGCGGCACCTCGCGCTCAAGCTGCGCCACCAGGGCCAGCCCATCGACGGCATCTGGTTCGGCCACACCGACCCGCTGCCGCCGCGCGTGAAGCTGGCATTCCGGCTCGACGCCGACGAATGGCAGGGCGTGCGGCGCGTGCGCTTCCTGGTCGAGGGCGCGGAGATCTGAAGCCTTCGAGCCCCGGCCACAGGTTACGCCGGGGTTTCCGCTGCAAGCAATTGCGTGCGCTGTCCCGCCACGGCGGGCGCGCGGTCGGTACACATTCCTACATGGAAGGCGCGCGAGCCTTCTACGCTGGCTTCCATGCACGGCGCACCACGGCCGATTTCCGGCAGCGTCCACGCGGTGCAACGCAGGAGACCGGCATGCAGACACCCTCCCCCGACGTGTTCCCCGGCGCCGAACGCCGACCGCTCGCGCTGGTGACCGGCGCCTCCTCGGGCATCGGCTACCAGCTCGCGCGGCGCGCGGCCGAACATGGCTACGACCTGCTGATCGGCGCCGACGAATCGCTGGCCCAGGCCGAGGCCGACCTGCGCGCGCTGGGCGCGCGCGTGTTCGCGGTGCGCGAGGACTTCGCCACGCGCGACGGCGTCGACGCGCTGCTCGCGGCCTGCGAGGACCGGCCGATCGACGTGCTGTTCGCCAACGCGGGCCACGGCCTGGGCCATGGCTTCCTCGACCAGGAATTCCACGACGTGCAGCACGTGATCAACACCAACGTGACCGGCACGCTCTACCTGGTGCAGCGCGTGGGCCGCGCGATGCGCGAGCGCGGCCAGGGCCGCATCCTCATCACGGGCTCGATCGCGGGCTTCCAGCCCGGCGCCTTCCAGGCGGTCTACAACGGCACCAAGGCCTTCATCGATTCCTTCGCGATGGCGTTGCGCAACGAGCTCAAGGACACGGGCGTGACCGTGACCTGCCTGATGCCCGGCGTGACCGACACCCACTTCTTCGCGCGCGCCGACATGCTCGACACGCGCGTGGGCCAGCAGTCCGACAAGGCCGATCCGGCCGAGGTGGCGCGGGAAGGCTTCGAGGCGCTGATGAAGGGCGAGAGCGGCGTGATCGCGGGCTGGCGCAACAAGATGCAGGTGGCGCTGTCGCGTGTGATGCCCTCGCCCGCGCTGGCCGAGCAGCATCGCAGGATCGCGGAACCGGGCAGCGCGCACGCGCCTTCTTGAGCCGTCCCGGACCGTCGACGCGCGAACGTCAGAACCTTCTTCGTACATTCCCGACGCCCTACGTAGCCTTGCGACTTTTGGAGGTGCACGCGAGCGTGCCGCGCGGGCATGATCGCGCCCATGCGTTGTCCTTTCCCGATCGCTCCGGCGCGCAGCATGCGACTGCCGGGTGCCCATCGGGCGCCTGCGTCTTGAACTCCCGCGCCCTTCGATGCGCCGCTTGCACGCGGCGTTCACATGGCGCGCCTATCCTGCCTCCAGGCTTGCGTACGGCAACGCTTCTTGATGTCCGCTCACCGACGAACCCCAGGAGGATTTTCTTTCCATGCGCCGTTTTGAACTGATCGAGGGAACCGCCAGCAAGTTCTGGGAAGTGGAACAGGCGGAGAACGATCTCAACATCCGCTGGGGCCGCATCGGCACCGCGGGCCAGAGCCAGACCAAGTCCTTCGCCGATGCCGCGAAGACCGCCACCGCGCTGACCAAGCTGGTGAGCGAGAAGACCGGCAAGGGCTACAAGGAAGTCGGCGTGAGCGCCGATGCGAGCATCGGCAAGACCGAGGCCAAGCCGAAGGCGGAAGCGCCTGCTGCAGCACCCGCCGCGGCGCCTGCCGCCGTACCCGCCCAGGCACCGGTGCAGGCCGCGGTCGCCACCGTGAGCGCATCCGCCACACCGGCATCGCCGCCCGTCGCGAGCGAAAGCCTCGACAGCCAGTGCGAGCGCGTCGTCGAGGCCGTGCGCATCGCGATCGAGGACGGCAGCGTCAAGACCGGCGACAAGTTCTCGGCCGCCGCGCTCAAGCGCCAGTACGGCGTGAGCGAGCAAGGCGCCACGATGGCCTTCGAGGAGCTCAAGTCCCATGGCCTGCTGTCGGGCTGGGGCACCACCGCCGAGGTGCGCGAGAAGGCACAGGATGCGGCGCGCGAGCTCGCGCAACGCACGGTGGCCGCGCACGGCGAGACGCCCGCCCAGCCCGTGACCGAAGGCGCGCCGCCCTGGCTCGCGCAGGGCGCGCCGCTGCGCATCACGGCGCAGACGCGCGAGTTCGCCTATGCCTCGCGGCGCTTTCCCTCGACCCGTCCGGTGCTCGATCTCGCGCAGGCCTGGATCCGCGCCTGCAACGACCTCGAGCTGCCGCTGGACCTGGCCGCGACCGATGCCGCGCTGCGGCCCGCGGCCGAGCGCATGCTCGCGCGCGACAAGCCCGCCACCCCGGCGCCCGATGCCGAGGCCGATGCGCTGCTGCTGGCCTTCATGGACCACAACACGCGCCGCGACAAGGCCGGCTCGGTGGTGTTCCTGATCCAGTACCTGGTCGCGCAGTACGGGCTGGCCGGCGCGATCGAGGTCTACCTGTCGGCGCTGCGCCTGCAGGTGGAAGGCAGCTACGACCAGCAGGCCAAGAAGTGGCGCAGTCGCTTCTCGGGCAACCCCGGCCAGGCCGTCAACCACGGCTGGTACGGCGCCGTGGGCGATGCCGAGGAAGTGCTGCGCGAGCAGCTCTCGACCGCACCCGAGGCCGAGTGGCAGCAGTGCGCCGACCTGATCGAGGCCGCGCTGCCCTCGCTGCATCCGAGCCGCCAGCCGCTGGCCGCACTGCTGCTGCCCGAACGCCCCGAACTCTCGAACGCGCTCGCGCTGCGGCTGGCCAGCGACAAGGACAGCGGCGAGACGCTGCACTGGCTGCTGCTGACCATCACCGATGCCGCCGCCGCCGCGCAGGCCGCCAAGGTGCGGCTCAGCTATTCGAGCGGCTTCTGGGGCCACTACAAGATGACGGCCACCGCGCTGCTCGAACGCGGCACCGAGGCCGTGGCGCTGCTCGAGCGCGGTGCGGCCGAAGAGCATGCCGGCGACACGCTCGCGGCCATCGGCACGCCCGAGGCGGTGGCGGCGCTCGCCAAGGTCGCGAGCGGTTCGAAGGCGGCGCTGGCGCGGCTGTCGCTCGCGGTGGACCGCTGGCCGCAGGCCGCCATCGTCGCGCTGGCGCGGCTGGTGGCCGCCGGTGGCAAGGACGCGGGCCTGCTCACGCCCAGCCTCACGCGGCTGCTGCGCGCGCATGGCGGCCTGGTCGACGGCCTACGGCCCTGGCTCGATGCCGGCGCGCAGGGCGCGATCGACCGCCAGCTCGTGCTGCTGTCGGGCCCGAGCGAGGTCGCCGAGGCCAGCGAGCTGCCAGGCGTGCTGGCCGCGCCGCCCTGGCTCGCCAAGGTGCAGAAGAAGGCGGCCGCGGTGCTGGCGCTCGAGCCGCTCGCGCTCGCGCCGGTCGAGCAGTGGGCGCCGGGCGCGCGCGAGGAGGCGCAGCGGCCCGGCACCTCGTGGCAGGTGAACCGCTTCGCGACCGCGCGCACCGACGTGCAGGTGATGCTCAAGGAGCTGGGCTTCGAGAGCAAGGCCAGCAAGCTCGCGCACGAGGAGCAGGTGAAGCTGATGCAGGCCGCCTACGAGGCCGAGGACATGCCCGATGCCGCGGTGCTGCAGGACATCCACCAGCGCGGCGAGGCGCGCGAGAAGGAATTGCTCGCGAGCCTGCGCGACCCGATCCTCGACACCGCGCGCGAAGGCATCCGCAGCGGCGATGCGAGCAAGCTGATCGCCGCCTGGCGCGGCATGCTGGCCGCGCGCAAGCAGGAGCGCTACTACTTCTTCTGGTTCGATGCGCGCTATGCGGCGCTGCTGCCGCCCGAGCTCGGCGTGCCGTTCTGGAACGCGGTGGCCGGCCAGGCCGAGACCCAGGGCGCCGACTTCGTGATGGCGAACTTCGGCCTGCCCGCGCTGCCGGGGCTGCTGTCGGTGGTGCGCGCCAAGCCCGGCGAGAACCTGCAGCTGGCGCTGAACTACGGCGCGGTGGAACTCGCGGCACCGGCCGCGCGCGCCTTCGCCAAGCTCAAGACCGTGCGCCAGGCCGGCCGCGACTGGCTGCTCAAGTACCCCGAGCACGCGGCCTGCGGCCTGATCGCGCCCGCGCTCGGCAAGGCCGGCGAGGCGCGCGACGCGGCGGGCTCGGCGTTGCGCCTGCTGCAGGCCGAGGGCCATGCCGAGCTGCTGCTCGAGGTCGCCGGCCGCTACGGCAAGGACGAGGCGGTGCAGGCGCTGCGCGCCGTGCTCGAGGAAAGTCCGCTCGACCGCTTCCCCACCAAGCGCGCCAAGCTGCCCGAGTTCTGGCAGCCGCGCGGCTGGCGCCGGCCGGTGCTGCGCAACGGCAAGGCACTGCCCGACGAGGCGCTCGACCACCTGGGCCAGATGTTCACCTTCCCGACCAACGAGGAGGTCTACGGCGGCATCGCGGTTGTCAAGGAGGCCTGCGCGCCCGAGTCGCTGGCCGACTTCGCCTGGGACGCCTTCAGCGCCTGGCTCGAGGCCGGCGGCCCGAGCAAGGAAGGCTGGGCGCTCACGGTGCTCGGCTTCCTCGGCAACGACGACACGGCGCGCCGGCTCACGCCCTTCATCCGCGCCTGGCCCGGCGAGGCCGCGCATGCGCGCGCCGTCACCGGCCTCGACGTGCTGGCCGGTATCGGCTCCGACGTGGCGCTGATGCTGCTCAACGGCATCGCGCAGAAGGTGAAGTTCAAGGGCCTGCAGGACCGCGCGCGCGAGAAGATCGACGCGATCGCCGAGGCGCGCGGCCTCTCGACCGAGGAACTCGAGGACCGGCTCGCGCCCGACCTCGGCCTCGACGAGCAGGGCACCCTGCTGCTGGACTTCGGCCCGCGCAGCTTCAAGGTCGGCTTCGACGAGGCGCTCAAGCCCTATGTGCGCGAGCGCGCCGACGGCGTCGACGGCGCGCGCCTGTCCGACCTGCCCAAGCCCAGGAAGACCGACGACGCCGAGAAGAGCAAGGAGGCGGTCGAACGCTTCAAGCTGCTCAAGAAGGACGTGCGCACCATCGCGAGCCAGCAGCTGCTGCGGCTCGAGGTCGCGATGTGCGTGCGCCGGCGCTGGACGCCCGAGGTGTTCCGCACCTTCCTGGTCGAGCATCCGCTGGTGCGCCACCTGGTGCAGCGGCTGATCTGGGGCGTCTACCGCGTCCAGGGCGAGGCCAGCTACGGCGGCGAACTGCAGGCGTGCTTCCGCGTGGCCGAGGACGGCAGCTTCAGCACCGCCGAGGACGATCCCTTCGAGCTGCCCGCGGGCGAGGACATCCGCATCGGCGTGCCGCATGCGCTCGAGCTCTCGCCGACCGACGCCGGTGCCTTCGGCCAGGTGTTCGCCGACTACGAGCTGCTGCAGCCCTTCGCGCAGATCGGCCGCGACACCTACGTGCTGACCGAGGACGAGAAGAAGAGCCAGAAGCTCGAGCGCTGGAAGGACGCCACCGTGCCCACGGGCCGCGTGCTGGGCCTGGTCAACAAGGGCTGGCGCCGCGGCGAGGCGCAGGACGGCGGCGGCATCTGGTACTTCAGCAAGCCGCTGGGCCCGAGCCGCGTGATCGAGCTCTACCTCGACCCCGGCATCATCGTCGGCATGGTCGACGAGTACCCCGAGCAGAAGCTCGGCGAGGTGCAGGTCGGCAAGCCCTCGGGCTGGGGCAACATGCAGAACGCCGAGACGCTGGACCAGCTCGATCCGATCTCGGCCAGCGAGCTGATCCGCGACATGGAGGGACTGAGGGCATGAGCGCGGCGCCGCTCGTGCTGCCACCCGAACTCCAGAACGCGCTGCCACCCGGCGAGCCCGGCGCGAAGCCGCCGCCCAAGGCCGCCTCGCTGCCCACGCTGCGCAAGCGCGTGCTCGACAAGTGCGGCGAGTACCTGATCGAAGCGCTGCTGCCCGAGCCCTTCGAAGTCCGTTCGCCCGCCACGCGCGGCTGGCTCGAGGCCGCGATGGACGCGGGCGACACGCGGCTGCTGGGCCTGATGATCGCGCGCTTCCGCGAGCAGGCCTACACCGGCCGCGACGAGCCGGCCGAGGCGTTGGTGCACTGGCTGGTGCTGCAGCACGGCCTGGCCACTGCCTTCGACGCGCTGCTGCATGCGGCGCGCTGGCGCCGCGAACGCATCGGCCACAAGCCGCTGCGCCAGGATGCGCCGCCCGACGATGGCGCCCATTCCTTCTGGGGCCAGCCGGCGAGTTCGCTGTGGCAGTTCCGCGGCCACTGGATGGAGGCCGACGCCGCGACGCGCGCCGCCTGCATCGAGCGGCTGCGCGCACTCGACCCGCAGCTGCCGCTGGCCGCGCGCGCCCGCTTCGCGATCGCGCTGCCCGAATGGCGCCCGCTCGCGCGGCAGCTGTTCGACCAGGCCACGCCCGAGCAACTCGAGCGCTGCGGTCCCTGGCTGCGCTGGGCCGCCGGCCTGCCGCTGGCCGAAGTGGCGGGCGACGGCACGCGGCTGCTCGACCAGCCGTCGCTGCTCGCGCTGCTGCTGCGCGAACACGGCGAAGCGCTGCTGCCGCTGCTGCTGGACCTCGGCGCGCGCCAGCGCAGCGTGGCCGTGGCCTGGACGCTGGCCGCCTTCGACACGCCCGAGGCCACCGAGGCGCTGGCGCGCATGACCGCCGCCGATGCCGCCTGTGCCAAGGCGCTGGGCTGGGTCGCGAGCGAACGCCCCGAGCGCTGCTTCCTCGCGCTCGCGCAGGTGCTCGAGGACGGCGGCCTGCCCAAGGCCGGCGCCGCGCGCCTGGTGCCGCAGCTCAAGACCCTGGCCGGCTCGCTCGGCGATCGCTTGCCCGCGCTGCTGCCGGCGTTGCCGGCCGCCGTGCGGCGCCAGCTCGGCGCGGTCGCCGACCAGGCGGGCGCGGCACCAGAAGCCTTCGCCGAACGCGCGAGCTGGCCCGCGGTGCTCGCCGATCCGCCCTGGGCGCGGCGCGCCGCCGACGCGGCGCCGCCGCTGGTGCTGGCCGGCCTGCCCGTGCTCGAGGTGCCGCCCGAGGAGGACTGGGGCGACGAGGTCCGCCAGGACTGGATCGACCGCGACACGCCCTACGTCTACCGCCAGCCGATGGAAGCCGAGCGCGCCATCGGCGAGCGGCTGCGCGAATGGACGCCGGAGCGCGTCGCCGCGCTGCACACGCAGCCGCCGCAGGCGCTCGAGCGTTTCATCGCCGACTGGCAACGCACGCACGACGATGCGGCGCCCGACCGCCGCCAGTACGGCAACTTCATCGCGGTGCAGGCCGCCTGGTTCCTGCCGCCGGCCACCGGGCTGGCGTTCTGGAATGCCGTCGGCAGTGGCAAGGAAGCGCCGCGCGCCGGCGGCTTCGTGGCACGCTTTGGCGCCGCCGCGCTGCCGGGCCTGCTGCAGGCGCTGGCCAACGATGGCGACGAGCATTTCGTCGCACGCTTCATCGGCGCCACGCAGCTCGCGCCCTTCATGGCACAGGCGCTCGCGCGCCGGCCGACGCGCCGCGCGCAGGCACGCCAGTGGCTGGTGCGCTTCGCGTCGCATGCCGCCGCGGGCCTGCTGCCCGCCGCGCTGGGCCCCGAGGGCGAGGCACGCCAGCAGGCCCGCGCCGCGCTGCGCGCCATGGCCGCGCTGGAACAGGCCGAGGCGCTGCGCGCCATTGCGCGCCGCCATGACGATCCGGCCGTGGCGACCGCCGTCGATGCGCTGCTGGCCGAGGATCCGTTGCGCGACTTCCCGTCGCGCATCCACGCACGCAGCAAGCTGCCGGCCTTCTGGCAACCGGCCGGCTGGCGCAAGCCGCGGCTGCGCGACGACGGCCTTTCGCTGCCCGACGAGGCGCTGCAGCCGCTGGGCCTGATGCTGAGCTTCGCGCCCGATCTGCCGCAGGGCTATGCGGGCCTGGACGCCGTGCGCGCCGCCTGCGAGCCCCAGAGCCTGGCCGACTTCGCCTGGGACGTCTGCGAATCATGGGAGGCCGCGGGCGCCGGCGCGCCGGGCAACTGGGCGCTGCGCGCGCTCGGCCTGGTCGGCACCGAAGACACGGCGCGCCGGCTCGGCGCCCTCGTGCGGCGCTGGAGCGCGCCCGGCGCGGGCGGCACCACCACGCGCATCGGCTGGGTGCTCGAGGCGCTGGCGCGGCTGGGCAGCGACGTCGCGCTGATGCAGCTCGATGCGATCGCGCGCAAGAACCGCATCGCCACGGTGCGCCATTCGGTCGCCGAGAAGCTGGCGCAGGCCGCGGCCGAACGCGGCCTGAGCGGCGACGAACTCGAGGACCGGCTCGCGCCCGACCTCGGCCTGGACGAACGCGGCGGCCTGCTGCTGGACTTCGGGCCGCGCCAGTTCCACGTCGGCTTCGACGAGGCGCTGGTGCCCTTCGTGCGCGAATCGGTCGAGGGCCGGCCCGGCGCGCGCCTGGCCACGGCGCCGCGTCCGCGCGCGAGCGACGATGCCGAACTCGCGGCCGCGGCCGCGGAACGCTTCAAGGCACTCAAGCAGGATGCCGCCACCGTCGCGGCCCAGCAGCCGCTGCGGCTGGAACGCGCGATGCGCACGGGCCGCGGCTGGCCGATGGAAGACTTCCGCCGCTTCATCGCCGGGCATCCGCTGATGCGCCACCTGGCCGAGCGGCTGGTATGGGGCGTGACCGAGGGCGGGCGCGACGCGCGCGGCCTGACGCTGCTGCGCGCCGCCTTCCGTGTGAGCGCCGAAGGCGAATGGGTCGATGCCGACGAGACGCCACAGGCCTTCGACGGCAGCGATGCCGCGCGCATCGTCGTCGCCCATCCGCTGCAGCTGAGCACCGCGCAGATCGCGGCCTTCGCGCAGCAGTTCGCCGACTACGAGCTGATCCAGCCCTTCGAGCAGTTGCACCGCGCCGTGCATGCGCCGCGCGAGGACGAACGCGCGCTGACGGCGCTCGCGCGCTGGTCGGGCCGCATCGCGCGGCCCGGGCCGCTGTGGGCGCTGGAATCGCGCGGCTGGCTGCGCGGGCGCGGCGGCGGCGGGGCCTACGACCATGCCTGGCAGGGGCTGGGCGGCGGCCGCGCGCTCGCGCTGCGCTTCGGGCCCGGCCTCGACAACGCGGGCGCCGGCGAGGACCAGACGCTCGAGGTGCTGCACCTCGGCCACCCGTTCGGCGAACTCGATCCCATCGTCTTCAGCGAGGCGGTGCGCGACATCGACGCGCTGGGCGCGCGCTGAGGCGCGCTACGCCGTTCCGCCATCGCTCTGCTATGTTTGCGCGGGCACGACCCCGCGCCCCTTTCAGTTCCGACACCGATCCAGACCATGGCCACCTCCCGCAAGCCGACCGATACCCCACCCGCCGGTTCCCCTGCCCTGCAGCGCCCGCCCGCCGAGATCCAGTACGCCGCGCAGATCGCGCAGCTGCAGGCGCAGGACAAGGACCCGCGCCCGCCGGGCTGGGCCATGAGCCTGAAGGCCGCGCGCGCCTTCATCCTCGGCGATGCGCAACTGGGCATCGCGCCGAAGATCGTGGCGCCGGTCGCGAGCATCGAGCGCATGCTGGTCACCCTGGCCACCGGCCGCGGCCTGATGCTGGTGGGCGAGCCGGGCACCGCGAAGTCGATGCTCTCGGAACTGCTAGCGACCGCGATCTCGGGCGTGTCCACGCTGACCATCCAGGGCGGCGCCTCGATCACCGAGGACCAGATCAAGTACGGCTGGAACTACGCGCTGCTGATCAACGAGGGCCCGAGCCCGCGCGCGATGGTGCCGGCGCCGCTGTACATCGGCATGCAGCAGGGCCAGGTGGTGCGCTTCGAGGAGATCACGCGCGCGCCGCTCGAGGTGCAGGACTGCCTGCTGGGCATGCTGTCCGACCGCGTGATGGCCGTGCCCGAGCTCTCGGGCGAGCACGGCATGCTCTATGCGCGCGAGGGCTTCAACATCATCGCCACCGCCAACACGCGCGACCGCGGCGTCAACGAGATGAGCGCCGCGCTCAAGCGTCGCTTCGACTTCGAGACCGTGTTCCCGATCCTCGACTTCGAGCGCGAGCTCGCGCTGGTGCGCGAGTCGTCGGCACGCCTGCTCGCGCAGAGCGGCATTCCGAAGACCGTGCCGCAGCCGGTGCTCGAGCTGCTGGTGGCCACCTTCCGCGACCTGCGCGGCGCGCCGGCCTCGTCCTCAGAGAAGAACGGCGGCGGCAGCGACGCCGCGATGGACCGGCTCACGGCCGTGATGTCGACCGCCGAGGCGGTCAACGTGGCGCATGCGGTGGGCGTGCGCGCCTGGTTCCTCGAGCAGCGCGAGGGCTCGCCGGCCGACCTGGTCGACTGCATCGCGGGCACGGTGGTCAAGGACAACGCAGACGACCGCGCCAAGCTGCGTCGCTACTTCGAGCAGAAGGCGGCCAAGCGCAGCGGCGAGCACTGGCGCGCCTACTACGAAGCACGCCATCGGCTGCCTTGAGAAGCGTTGTGCCATGGGCGACCAGCAAACAACACCAACAGCCGGACGCAGAGGACGCGAAGGTTCCGCGAAGAACGCGAAAGAAGAAATGAAAAACTTCTTGGGGCTGTTCCTTTCGCGACCTTCGCGAAATCTTCGCGTCCTCTGCGTCCGGAAGTCCGATCCCGCATTCATAGACGCTCGCGGTTGCCAAGGATGAACGCGCCCCACATCGTCGGCGTGCGCCACCACAGCCCCGCCTGTGCGCGGCTGGTGGTCGAGCGCATTCGCGCGCTGCGCCCGGCCCATGTGCTGATCGAAGGACCGGCCGACTTCAACGCGCGGCTCGAGGAGCTCTACCTGCCGCACCGGCTGCCGGTGGCGATCTACAGCTACCTCTCGGCCGGCGAGACGCACCACGGCTCGTGGTCGCCGTTCGCCGAGCATTCGCCCGAATGGCAGGCGCTGCAGGTGGGCCGCGAAGTGGGCGCCGAGGTCCGCTTCATCGACCTGCCGGCCTGGCACGGCGCCTTCTCGCGCATGGAGAACCGCTATGCCGACGTGGCCGACACCCAGCACGAGGAACGCGCCGCGGCCTACGAGCGCGCGCTGACCGAGCGGCTCTCGGTGCAGGGCCGCGATGCGCTGTGGGACCACCTGTTCGAGGACGGCTGCGACAGCGCCGAGCTCGCGCAGCGGCTGTCCACCTACTTCGAGCACCTGCGCGGCGAGGACCCAGGCTCGCTCGGCAACCAGGCGCGCGAGACCATGATGGCGCGCTGGATCGCCTGGGCCATGGCGCAGCCCGCGGTGCAGGCCGGCGCGCCGGTGCTGGTGGTCTGCGGCGGCTACCACGCGCCCGCGCTCGCGCGGCTGTGGCCGGGGCTGCCGGCGCAGCGGCCCGAGACGCCCGAACCCGAGGTCGAGGACACCCCCGATGCCGACGAGGACACCGTGGTGCGCTACGGCTCCTACCTCGTGCCCTACACCTTCAAGCGGCTCGATGCCTTCGCTGGCTATGCCTCGGGCATGCCCTCGCCGGCCTACTACCAGTGGATGTGGGAGCTCGGCCCCGAGGGCGCCGCGCACCGCGCGCTGCAGCAGGTGATGCAGCGGCTGCGCGACAAGAAACTGCCGGCATCCACCGCCGACCTGATGGCGGTGCACCTGCGCGCGCAGGGCCTGGCGCGGCTGCGCGGCCACGAGAAGCCGCTGCGCTCCGACTGGCTCGATGCACTGGCCGGCGCCCTGGTCAAGGAAGCGCTGGACGCGCCGCTGCCCTGGACCTACCGCGGCCCGATGCGCCCCGGCACCGCGCCGGTGCTGGTGCAGGCGATGGACGTGCTGGCCGGCGACATCGCGGGCCAGCTCGCCGACGGCACGCCGCAGCCGCCGCTGGTGAAGTCGGTGCGCGACGAGCTCGCGGCGCACGGCCTCGAGCTGCGCGGCCAGCGCAAGCTCGACCTGCTCGATGCCGCCGACCGCGCGCGCAGCCGCGTGCTGCACCGGCTCGCGCTGCTGCGCCTGCCCGGCGTGGTGCGCAGCCAGGGACCGAAGCTCGCGATGTCGGGCGAACGCACCGAGGTCTGGACCCTGGGCCAGCCCTTCGAGCAACAGGCCGCGCTGATCGAGGCCGGCGCCTGGGGCGCCAACCTGCACGACGCGGCGCGCGCGCGGCTCGAGGACGAGCTGCGCCATGCGCAGGGCCGCATCGGTCCGCTGGCCGAGGGCCTCAACCAGGCCGCCTGGGCCGGCCTGCCGGCGCTCAGCGGCGCGCTGCTGCGCGAGCTGCAGCAGGCGATGGCGCAGGAGCCGCGCTTCGAGGCCATGGGCCCTGCCCTCGCGGTGATGCACACGCTGCTGCGCCACGGCCAACTGCTCGGCATGGCCGACGCGCCGGTGCTGCGGGTGGCGATCGAGGCCGGCTTCGACCGCGCGCTGTGGCTGCTCGAGCCGCCCGCCGCGATCGCGCCTTCCGACATCGACGCGCACCTGCAGGGCCACCTCGCGCTGCGCCGCATCGTGGCCGACGTGCTGGCCGACCGCGAGGACGCGGCGCAGGCCGAGCCGCTCGACGTGGAACCCGCGCGCGCGCTCGCCGTGTGGCAGCGCAAGGCGGCCGATACCGGCGCGGCGCCGCTGAGCCGCGGCGCTGCGCTGGGCGCGACGCTGAGCCTCGCGCACCGCGTGCCGCAGGCCACGCAGGCCGGCGTGGCCGATGCGATGCAGCTGCTGCACGCGATGCCCGCGCCCGTGCTCGGCGATGCGCTCACGGGCCTGCTCGCACTGGCGCGCGAGACGCTGTCGTCCGAACCCGCCTTCGCCGCCGGCATGGACCGCACCGTGCAGGCGCTGGACAACGCCGACTTCGTGCGCGCCATGCCGAGCCTGCGCGCGGCCTTCGCCTGGCTGCCGCCGCAGGAGCGCGGCCGGCTCGCCGACCAGGTGCTGACGCTGCACGATGCCACCCACCTGTCGCGCCGCGCGCTCACGGCCCGGCGCGAGGGCGAGGCCGCGCCCGAGGCGCTGGCCGCGGCGCGCGCCGCCGAGGACGCGGCGATCGCACGGCTCGCGGGCTGGGGCCTGAGCCTCGATACGGAAGAACAGCCATGAGCCTCGACATCCCCGATCCGCTGCAGCGCTGGCGCCTGCTGCTCGGCGATCCGGCCGAGCGGGCCTGCGGCGGCCTGAGCGCCGAGGCGCAGGCGGCCGACGCCGCGCTCGACTGGCTCTACGGCCGCGACGGCGACCGCGCCGAGCGCGGCGAACGCAGCGCCGGCCTCGGGCCCTCGGCGCTCAGCACGCCCGACTGGATCAACGCCATCCACACGCTGTTCCCCAAGGAAGTGATCGAGCGGCTCGAGCAGGACGCGGTGGAGCGCTACGGCATCGACGAGGTGGTGACCAACCTCGAGGTGCTCGAGCGCATCGAGCCTTCGGAGTCGCTGCTGCGCGCCGTGCTGCACACCAAGCACCTGATGAATCCCGAGGTGCTCGCGGCCGCGCGCAAGCTGGTGGCCGAGGTGGTGCGACGCATCATGGAGAAGCTCGCGACCGAGGTGCGGCAGGCCTTCAGCGGCAGTCGCGACCGGCGCCGGCGCTCGCGCATGAAGGTGGCGCGCAACTTCGACTTCAAGCAGACGCTGGCGGCCAACCTGCACCGATACGACCCGCAGCGGCGCAAGCTCTACGTCGAGCGGCCGGTGTTCATCAGCCGCACCAAGCGCCATGCCGAGCCCTGGGACATCATCCTGCTGATCGACCAGAGCGGCTCGATGGTCGACTCGGTGATCCACAGCGCGGTGATGGCCGCCTGCCTGTGGCAACTGCCCGGCATGCGCACGCGGCTGGTGGCCTTCGACACCGCGGTGGTCGACCTCACGGCCGACGTGTCGGACCCGGTCGAGCTGCTGATGAAGGTGCAGCTCGGCGGCGGCACCGACATCGCGAAGGCCGTGGCCTATGCGCAGTCGCTGGTGGCCAATCCCGCGAAGACCATCGTGGTGCTGGTCAGCGACTTCTACGAAGGCGGCAGTCCCTACGAGCTGGTGCGCCGCGTGAAGGCGCTGGTGGAGGCCGGCGCCAAGGTGCTGGGCCTGGCCGCACTCGATGCGAAGGCCGAGCCGAGCTACGACCGCGAGATGGCCGCGCGGCTGGTGCGCGAGGGCGCGCAGATCGGCGCCATGACGCCGGGCCAGCTCGCGGGCTGGCTGGCCGAGAAGGTGCAGGCATGACGGCGGTGCGCGGCGACCTGCTCGAACTCACGCCCGAGGCGCTGACCGCGCTCGCCAACGCGGGCTTCGTGAAGCGCGCGCAGAAGGACGTGGCGGCCGGCCTGCTGCCGCTGCTCGAGACCGCCGACGACGGCACGGTGAGCGCGCGCTTCGACGACGGCGTGCGCACCAGCCTGCCGCCGGGCCGCACCCTGCGCGATGCGCAGTGCAGCTGTCCGGCCAGCGGCATGTGCCGGCACCGCGTGATGCTGGTGCTGGCCTACCAGGCGCAGGCGGCCAGTGCCTCGGCCGCGCCGGCGGAGGACGAGGTCGACGCCTCGGCCGCGGGCGGCGAATGGAGCCCGGCCCATTTCGACGATGCCGCGCTCGCCGCGAGCTTCGCGCCCTCGGTGATCGAGCAGGCCCAGCGCCTGGCCGCCGCGCGGCCCGTGGTCGCGGTGCAGGCGTGGCGCAGCGCGAGCGCGCCGCCGATCGCGCGGCTGCCGATGTGCAGCGTGCGCTTCTTCTCGCGCAGCTCGCTGGTGCATGCGCGCTGCGACTGCAAGCAGGGCAGCGGTTGTCCCCACGTGGTGGTGGCGCTGTGGGCCTTCCGCCAGGCCGGGCCGCTGGCCGCGGGCTCGCCCGAGCGCATGGTGGAGGTGCGCGCGCCGGCCGACGGCGACGCGGCCGTCGACGGCCACCGCCCCGCGGCGCTGATGCAGGGCGAGGCCGCGCGCGCGCTGCAGGTGCAGCTCGAGGCGCTCTGCCTCTCGCTCTGGCTCGATGGCTCGAGCCAGCCGCTGATGGCGCTGGCGGCGCGCTTCGAGGCCGCGCGCGAGCAGGCGCGCGCGCTGGGCTGGCGCTGGGTCGAGGACGGCATCGACGAGCTCTGGCTGCTGCTGCAGGCGCAGCAGGCGCGCAGCAGCTGTTTCGATCCGCGGCGGCTGCTGCACGTGATGGCCGAGCTCTGGGCGCGGCTGCGCGCGGCGGCCCATGCCGACAGCGCGGCCGGACCGCCGCCGCTGCCCGCGAGCCAGATCCTCGGCGTGGGCGTGAAGGGCGAGGTCGCGCTCGATCACCTGCGGCTGGTGTCGCTGGGCGCCGAGCTCTGGTCCGACGAGAGCGGCGAAGGCGCGAGCGTGATGTTCGCCGACCCCGACACGCAGGCCGTGACGGTGCTCGAGCGCCAATGGTCGCGCGCCGACGATGCCACGGCCGGCGGCACGCCCGCGAACCTGCTGGGCCGCCGCGTCGCGGGCTTTCCGCTGCGGCAGCTCGCGAGCGGGCAGGTCATCACCAAGACCGCGACCCGGCGCGCCAACGGCCAGATCGACATCGCGCCCGGCGCGCGCCAGACCGGCGTGATGCCGCTGTCGCCGAAGTCCTGGGACGACCTCGTCGCGCCGCTCAAGCAACCGAGCGTGCAGGCACTGGTCGCGCACCTGCGCGAGACCCCGCCCGACTTCGTGCGGCCGCGCCAGGCGGCGAGCGGTGCCGCGGCGGGTGCCTCGGGCCAGTTGCATGTGGCGGCCTTCGAGCACATGGCGGTGCTGGCCAGCCACTGGGATGCGGCGGCGCAGGTGCTGCATGCGCGCATCGGGCGCGCGGCGGACGAAACGGAAGCGACCACGCCTGCCGATGAAGTCCCGCCGCTGCACCTCGCCCTGCCCCACCGCGCGGCCGCGCCCGGTGCCGTCGATGCGCTCGCGCGCGCGCTCGCCGGCGAATGGGGCGCGCTGCGCGCCGTGGCCGGCAGCGTGCGGCTGCAGGACGGCGAACCTGTGATGCAGCCGACGGCCCTGCTGACCGCGCAGCGCGCCGTGGTGCTGCAGGCCGAGGCGCCCGCGCCGCAACCGTTGCCGCTGCAGGGCGAGCACGAGGAGCCGCCCGCGCTCAACGCGCTCGCGACCGACACCCTCGACCTGCTCGCGCTGTGGCTGCGCCAGGGCCTGCGCCACCAGGGCGGCGGCGCCGCCTCGCGCGCCGAGACGCAGGCCGCGCAACTCGAGCGGGCCGGACTCGCGCGCAGCGCCAGGCTGCTGCGCGGCGTGCTCGGCCAGTTGCGCGCGGCGCAGCGCGGCGCGCTGGTGAGCCAGCTCGCGCTGCTGAGCCTGTGGATGCAGGGCGTGGGGCAGTAGGGACTAGACAGCGCAGCAGTTGCGGTACTCGAGCGCCGTGCGCCGCTCCACCTTCTTGAAGGTGTCGGCGAAGTGGCTGGGACTCGCGAAGCCGCAGCGCAGCGCGATGTCGGTCACCGGCAGCCGCGTGAGGTGCAGCATCTCCTTCGCATGCTCGATGCGCGCGCGGATCAGGTACTGGTGCGGCGTCACGCCGGTGCTGCGCTTGAAGGCGCGCAGGAAGGCATACGGGTCCATGTCGAGCAGCGCGGCCAGTGCGGTCAGCGACACGCCGATCTCGAGTCGGCCGCGGATGTGCTCCTTGACGCGCTCGAGCGCGGCCTTCGACAGCAGGCCCTCGGCCTGCGTCTCGCTGGCCGCGGCCGTGTGCGTCTGCCGCAGGTGCGCGAGCAGCGCGATCAGCAGCGTCTCGCCATAGCCGGGCCCCTCGGGCTGGCCGGTCTTCGCATCGGCATGCAGCGCGAGCAGCAGCTGCGCGATCAGCGGGCTCGACACGTTGCAGCAGGGCACCAGCGCGCGGTCGCCGCCATCGCTTTCGCCGGCATTCTGGAAGTGGCGCGGATCGATGCTCAGCGTGAGCGCCTCGCACGGGTCCCAGGTGCGTCCCTTGATCTGCGCGCCGGCCGGCAGGATGCTGATGCCCAGCGGCTGCGCGGTCGCGGACCAGAAGCGCTCGTCGTGCAGGCGCATCTCGAAGCGCGTGGGACCGCCGAGGTTGACCGAGACGCAGTGGCGGATCAGCCCGCCCTCGACGTTGTCCATCGGGTCGGCCTCCTCGTGCTCGAGGAGCATGCCTTCCCAGCGGGCCTCGAAGAGAAGCCTGCCGCAGCCGCGGTCGATGCCGACCGGCTGGCCGCGGCCCTGCACGCGCTGCCGAACGCCCATGGCCTGGTCCTTGTGGTTGTATGTTGTCTCCGGGCGGCGATGGTTTGCGAGCGGACTTACAGCGCGCTGACGGGTCGCCGACGCGGCGCCGCTGCAATTTTCCGGAAGCCGCACCGCCGCCGCGCGGGGCCGGCACGGCGCGCATGCGCCTGCAATTCCCCGGAAGCGCCGAAACGCCCTGCCGCGAATACTTCTCCCACACGCAACGAAGCGCGGCGGCCTGCGCCGCGCGAACGGTGCGTGGATCACAACAACGGAGACACGCAGGAATGAAACGCGCAAGACTCATCGGCGCCGCCGCCTCGGCGACGGCACTTCTCATGGCATGCGGTGGCGGCAGCGGCGGGGGCGCGGTGCTGCCCATCCTGCCGCCGCCCAGCAGCGTGGCCGAGCCGCCCGCGCCACCGCCGCCGCCCGAAGGCCCGCCGCCGCTCACGGTCGCGAAGGCCGTCTGCACCGAAGGCGGCACGCCCGAATCGGCCCTGCAGGGCCAGGTGCCGGCGGCGATGCGCCAGGGCTTCAAGGGCTTCTCGTGCAACCTGCAGCTGGTGGGGCAGTTCGAGGGCGAAGGCGGCAACTGGTCGGCGGCGTCGTTCCGCGATCCCGGCGGGCGCACCTGCGCCTATCACGCGACCGCGCATCCGATCGGCTACGACGGCAAGCCGCGCGGCCGCGTGAATCCCGGCGTGCCGGTGATCGACATCACCGATCCGACCAAGCCCTGGCGCTCGATGTCGCTCACCACGGCCGCGATGATCGACCCGTGGGAATCGCTGCGCGTGAACGCGCCGCGCCAGCTGCTGCTGGCCGACAACGCCGGCAATGGCGGCGTGCTCGGCGGCGCCGAGGTCGACATCTACGACCTCTCGGCCGACTGCCGCACGCCGCAGCTGCTCGCGAGCATGGAGGTCGGCACCGGCAAGGACGGCGGCATCGTGCCGCCGGACAAGCCGAAGGGGCACGAGGGCAACGTCTCGCCCGACGGGCTGACCTACTACATCGGCGACATCACCACCGGCCGCTACCACGCGGTCGACATCACGAACTCGACCAAGCCGCGCATGGTGTCCTCGTTCGACATGAAGACCGTCGACCTCGGCATTCCGCACGGGCTCTCGGTCAGCGAGGACGGCAAGCGCGCCTACGTGGTGTCCGCGAACATTCCGGCGCCTGGCGAATTCCTCGACCCCGACGCGAAGACGCGCAACGGCTTCCTGATCCTCGACACCTCCGAGGTGCAGGCGCGCGTGCCCAATGCGCAGATGAAGGTGATCTCGGCCACCACCTTCAAGGACGGCAGCGTGGCGCAACACACCATCCCCGTGACCATCGCGGGCAAGCCGCACCTGGTGATGGTCGACGAAGGCGGTGCCGCGGGCCTGAGCGACACGGCCAACGTCAAGCTGGCCTGCGAGGCGAAGATGGCGCCCTACCCGATGGCACGCATCTACGACATCAGCGACGAGAAGAAGCCCGTGCTGGTATCGAAGCTGATGCTCGAGACGCACGACCCCGCGAACTGCGACAAGGTGCTGCCCGACATCGCGGGCCTGTCGACCTTCACCTATGGCAGCCACTACTGCTCGGTCGACAACCGCGGCAACGGCACCGCGCTGGCCTGCTCCTATTTCAACTCGGGCGTGCGCGTGTTCGACATCCGCAATCCGGCGCGACCCAAGGAGATCGCGTACTACAACCCCGCGGGCGCGACCACGCCGCGCGCCGGTTCCTTCCACAGCCAGCTGACCGTGGCCGGCAGCGGCGGCCCCGACTGGTGCGCCTCGCGCGCGGACTTCGATTTCGATCGCGGCCTGCTCACGACCATGTGCCAGGACAACGGCCTGCTGGTGCTGAAGTTCGCGAAGAACACTTGGCCGTTTGCGCAGAGCACGCCTTCGACATTGCAGAACTGAAGACGATGGGAGGCGGGGATTGCAGTTCCCGGAACTGCATTCCCCGCTCGCGCTCGATCGCATCTCGTCGCAATGGACAACGAATCTTGCAAGCAGACATCGCCATTTATTCCTGCCGCTATTGCAGTAAGAGTGCAGTAAGTGCTCATGCCAAGACTCCCGCCGGACCTGGCGCCATCGGTCCTTCTCGCACATGCGAGAGAACCGCGCCCGGTTCATCAAGGAGACAAACCATGAGATTCCAGGGACATCCTCGCGCCGTGGCCACCATGATGGCCACGGCATTTCTCGCTGCCTGCGGCGGTGGCGATGGCGGCACTTCGGTGCTGGCATTTCCACCACCGCCCACGGGCATCGTCGAGCCGCCCGCACCACCGCCGATCACGGAAGGGCCGCCACCGCTCACAGTGCCCAAGGCCGTCTGCGCCGAGGGCGGCACGCCCGAATCGGCGCTGCAGGGCCAGGTGCCCGCGGCGCTGCGGCAGGCCGGCTTCCAGGGCTTCTCGTGCAACCTGAAGCTGGCCGGGCAGTTCGAGGGCGAAGGCGGCACTTGGTCGTCGGCGTTCTTCCGCGATCCCGGCGGGCGCACCTGTGCCTACCACGCGACCGCGCACCCGATCGGCTTCGTCAGCGGCAAGCCGATCGATCGCGTGAACCCCGGCGTGCCGGTCATCGACATCACCGACCCGGCCAAGCCCTGGCGCTCGATGTCGCTCACCACGGCCGCGATGATCGACCCGTGGGAATCGCTGCGCGTGAATGCGCGGCGCCAACTGCTGCTGGCCGACAACGGGGGCAACAGCGGCCTGTCCGGCGGCGCCGAGGTCGACATCTACGACCTCTCGGCCGACTGCCGCACGCCGCAACTGCTCGCGAGCATGGAGGTCGGCACCGGCAAGGACGGCGGCTTCCAGCCGCCGAAGAGTCCGAGGGGGCACGAAGGGAACGTGTCGCCCGATGGCCTGACCTACTACATCGGCGACATCATGAGCCAGCGCTACCACGCGGTCGACATCACGAACTCGACCCGGCCGCGGATGGTGGCTGCGTTCGACATGGCCCCCATCGGCGCGGTGACCGCACACGGGCTCTCGGTCAGCGAGGACGGCAGGCGCGCCTATGTGGTGTCGGTCGGCACGCCCACGGCGCAAGAGGTGCTCGATCCCAACGCGAAGACACGCAACGGTTTCCTGATCCTCGACACCTCGGAAGTGCAGGCGCGCGTGCCCAACGCGCAGATGAAGGTGATCTCGGCCACCACCTTCAAGGACGGCAGCGTGGCGCAGCACACCATCCCCGTGACCATCGCGGGCAAGCCCTACCTGGTGATGGTCGACGAGGGCGGCGCCGCGGGCAAGAGCGACACGGCCGCCGTCAAGCTGGCCTGCGAGGCAAAGATGGCGCCCTATCCGATGGCGCGCATCTACGACATCAGCGACGAGAAGAAGCCCGTGCTGGTGTCGAAGCTGATGCTCGAGACCCACGACCCCATGAACTGCGACAAGGTGCTGCCCGACATCGCGGGCCTGTCGACCTTCACCTACGGCAGCCACTACTGCTCGGTCGACAACCGCAACAACGGCACGGCGCTGGCCTGCTCCTACTTCAACTCGGGCGTGCGCGTGTTCGACATCCGCAATCCCGAGCGACCCAAGGAGATCGCGTACTACAACCCCGCGGGCGTGACCGCGCCGCGCGCCGGCTCCATCCACCGGCAGATGTCCTGGGCCGGTCGTGGCGGCCCCGACTGGTGCGCGTCGCGCGTGGACTTCGACTTCGACCGCGGGCTCCTGACGACCATGTGCCAGGACAACGGCCTGCTGATGCTGAAGTTTGCCGAGAACACCTGGCCCTTCGCGCAGAGCACGCCTTCCATGCTGCAGAACTGACGATGACACGAACCCTCGATCGACATCTGCGCGCATGGACGGCCGCCGCCGCCATGCTGGCGAGCGCCCTGCCCTTCAACGCCGAAGCCTGGGAAGCCGACGTGCATTTCGGCCTCACGCGCTGGCTCGCGGTGCAGGCGGGCTTCAGCGCGCCGCAGGCCGATGCGATCGCGACCGGCAATCAGCGCGTGGACTTCGGCGCGATGGAGACGATGCTGCTCGTGACCGAGTACGCCTGCACCGGCGCTGATGCCGAGGGCCGCGCGGAGGCGGCACGCGCGGCGCGGCGCCTGCACGCCCCCGGCGGCGGCGAGGCTTCGACCGAGGCGCTGCGCACGCTGCTGCGCGATGCGGGGCCGAAGGCCGGATTGCTGCTGCTCAAGTTCGGCGAGGCGCTGCATCCGCTGCAGGATGCATCGGCCCACGAAGGGGCGGACGCGGCCGGGATCGGCGCGCCCGCCATCGCGGGACTGCCCTGCGATCCGCCGCCGCTGACCGCGGCATCGGGCGGCGAGCAGGCTCATCGCGCCGACCTGACCGCGGCGCGCCCGGCCGCCGCGCTCGCGATGGCGCGCGCGAGCTTCGAATGGCTGCAGCGCTATCCGCCGATCGCGGACGCAGCGCGCGTGGCCGCCGACTGGCCGCGCGTCGAGGCGCAGCTCGGCGGCTTCGTGACGGCGTCCACCAAGGCGGCGAAGGCCGCGTGGTTCCGCGAGCACGGCATGGAGGACACGGGCTTTCTCGAAGGCATCAGCCTGCCCGATGGCGCGCAGGCCTGGACCGCGACCTGGTCCGGGCGCCGGCTGCCGCGGCTGCAGCAGGCGGCCTCCACGCAGCATGGCGTGGCCGAGGAGGTGCGCCGCTTCTTCGACGACTTCTTCGCGGCCTGGCTCGGCGATGGCGACCCTGCCGCCGCGCTGGGCCTGGCCAAGGGCGAAGGCACGCCCGCGCAGCGCGATCTCGCGGCGCGGCTGCGCCTGTGGCGCCTGCACGATCACGGCGCCGCGGCCGCGCTCGCGCATGCGCCGTCCGCGCTCACGCGCGCGCAGCTGCAGCGTGTCGACGCGCTCGCGCGCGACCGCTCCGCCTATGCGCGCTATCCACGGCCGGCCGATGCCTTCTTCCCACTGATGGCGATCGAGTCCTATGCGCCGCCGCTGCTGCCCTACATCGTGCGGCCGCTGCCCGCGCTCGCGGACGACGAGCCCCGGATGCTCGCGATCGCGAAGCTGCGGCACGCGCCCTACGACGAGCTGCTGCTGGTCGCGCAGCGCCGCGCGGGGCGCTGGTCGGTGGTGTCGCTGCAGGGCCTGAGGGACCACTGATGCGGCCCATGCACGCGATGGACGCACGCCGATGGATCGGCCGGCACGCGGTCGCGCTGATGCTGGCCGCCGCCTGGGCCGCGCTGGCGGGCCTGCTCGCGCTCGGGCTGGAGCGCGCGGACCGCGATGCGCGCTTTCTCTACCTGGTGGAGACGCAGGTCTGCCATGTGCCCGGGGCGGGGGCACCGCCGCTGGCCTTGTCGGCCGCAAGCCGCATTGCCGACCCGCGGAAGGCCTCCCGCTGATGCGTTCGCTCGTCCGCTGGCGCCCCACCCTTCTTCTCGCCGCCGCGGCCGTGCCGGGCCTCGCGTTTGCCCACTCCTTCGGCGTGCAGTACACGCTGCCGGTGCCGTTCTGGATGTATGCCTATGGCGCGACCGCGGCGCTGGTGCTGTCGTTCGTGATCGTGGGGATCTTCGCGGCCGTGCCGCCCGCGCGGAGCGAGGCCTCGTCGAACGCGCGCCGCGTGGGCACGCATGCCTTCGTTCCGGCCTTCGTCGTGCAAGGCCTGCGCGCCCTGTCGCTGGGCCTGCTCGCGCTCACCATCGCCTGTGGCTTCCTGGGCACCGACAACCCGTTCCGCAACCTCAACATGACGCTGTTCTGGATCGTGTTCGTGCTGGGCCTGACCTATGCCACCGCGGTCGTCGGCGACCTGTTCGTGTTCTGCAACCCGTGGCACACGCTCTGCGAGCTGCTGCGCGCGCGTTGCGGCATGCGCTTCGGCGGACGCATCGCCTATCCCGCGTGGCTCGCCCACTACCCGGCGCTGGCGCTCTACATCGCCTTCATCTGGATCGAGCTGTTCGGCCACAGCACGCCGCGGCAACTGGCGCTGATGCTCACCGCCTACACGCTGCTGACCGTGGCGATGGCCTGGCTCTTCGGCAGCGCGGCCTGGTTCCGGCATGGCGAGTTCTTCGGGCTGTTCCTCTCGCTCGTGGGCCGCATGGCGCCGATCGCGTGGCGGCGCGCCGGCCGCCGCGGCGTCGCGCTGCGCTGGCGCCTGCCGCTGTCGGGGCTGCTCGAGCGCCATCCGACGCATGTGAGCCTGGTGCTGTTCATCCTGTTCATGCTCTCGTCGACCGCCTACGACGGCGCGCACGAGACCTGGCCCTGGAGCCGGCTGTTCTGGAAGACCCTCTATCCGCTGGTCGAGCCGGCCGTGAAGGCCCACAGCGCCCAGCCCTATGCGACCGCGGCCAGCCTGTTCCATGGCTGGCAATGGCTGGCGCTGTGCCTCTCGCCCTGGGCCTACCACGGCGTCTACCTGTTCTTCCTCGCGCTCACGCGGCGCGTGGCGGCCTCCGAGCTCTCCACGCGCGAGCTGGCCTGCCGCTTCGCGCTGACGCTGGTGCCGATCGCCTTCGTCTACCACGCGACCCACTACTACACGATGCTGTGGTCCCAGGGCGCGCAGTTGCTGCCGCTGCTGTCCGATCCGCTGGGCCGGGGCTGGAACCTGTTCGGCACCGCACGCGCCGCGATGCCGCCGCGCATCATCGATCTCAACATCGTCTGGCACACCCAGGTCGGGCTGATCCTGGCCGGGCATATCGCGAGCGTGGTGCTGGCCCATGCGGAAGCGCTGCGGATCTTCCGCCATACGGGCCGCGCGCTCGCGAGCCAGGTGCCGATGCTGCTGCTGATGGTCGCGCTGACGGCCGTGGGGCTGTGGATTCTTTCGCTGCCGCTGGCGGGATAGGCGCCGCGTCCTTCTTCATTCCCCTTGGAACCGCCATGAAATCCTCACTGGTCTACGCCTTCGGCGGCTTCGCCATCGTCGCGCTGATGGCGCTCGGCTATCTCGCGGCGCGGCCGTCGACCGATCCGGCCACGTCCGCCGCGACACCCGCGCGCACCGGCACGCAGTTCGAGGTGCGGATCGGCGCGGCCGCCGAGGCCGAGGGCACGCCGCTGCCGGTGCTGCCCGTCACGCGCGGCGACATCGTCTCGATCGCCGTGAGCTCGGCGCAGGCCGGCCAGTTGATGATCCACGGCTACATGCAGGAGATGGTGCCCGTGGCCGCGGGCCAGACCGCCACGCTGCGCCTCGCGGCGCTGCATGCCGGGCGCTATCCGCTGCACCTGCATGGCGACGACCAGAGCCACCGCGAAGTGGCCATTCTCGAGATTCGGCCATGACGCCACGGCGTGTTGGCATACTCGGCCCCCATGACGGTCGAAACGGTGGGCGGCGAGCGCCCCTATGTCATCGAAGTGCAGGGAGAGGAAGTCACCGTACAGGACACGATGGTGGCCGGCTTCACCTATCGCATCCAGCTCGAGTCGCAACTCGGCACCTCGGCGCGGGTGGTCCAGTGCTTCAAGGCCTGGACCCGGCTGCAGCGCGAAGGCGCCGCGAACCTGCAGGGACCGGAGCTGGAGCACGCGGCCGCCTGGCTCGAGGCGCATCGGCAGGCGCGCTGGCAGGCACGGCGCTTCTTCCTCGTGCCGAGCGCGAAGACCTTCGTGCTGCGGCTGCGCGAACAGCCCAAGCGCTGAGCGGGCCGGCGCCGGACTGGAGGGGGTGTTTGGTGCCGCTTGTCCGAATCGAACGGACGACCTTCCGCTTACAAGGCGGGTGCTCTACCAACTGAGCTAAAGCGGCCGAAAAGAAAAATCTGCAGCGGATTCTAGTGGCGTGCCCACCAGGGTCCGGAAGCGGGCGCGTCGTGCAGGCCTGGGCCGGTTACTTGACGCGCTTGAGCGAAGGCCGCGCGCCGCCGCCGGCCGGAGGGCGCGGCGGCTCGTCGGTCGGGTCGGCCTCGGGGCCATCGCCGATGTCGGTCACGTCGCTGCCCGCATCGTCGGCCGTCACCAGGTGCACGACCCGGTTGGCCTCGCTCTCGCCACCGCCGCGCGAGGCATCGCGCAGCGCCGAACGCACCGGGCTCGCCGGCGCCGGCACGCCCGTGGCGGCCGGCGAGTCGAGTCCCATGCCGGTATCGGCCGCGGGAGGCGGTGCGGGAAAGGCCATGCCCTGGCCGTTCTCGCGCGCATAGATCGCGATCACGCGGCCCACGGGCACGCTGATCTCGCGCGCCGTGCCCGCGAAACGGGCCTTGAACTCGATGAAGTCGTTGCCGAGCTTCAGCGAGCTGGTCGCGTCGAAACTGATGTTCAACACGATCTCGCCGTTCTTCACGTACTCGCGCGGCACCTGGACGGTGTCGTCGACCTGCACCGCGACATAGGGCGTGAACCCGTTGTCGGTGCACCATTCGTACAGCGCCCGGATGAGGTACGGGCGGGTGGAAGACGACTCGAGCGCGTTGATCATGAAGGACGGCGATGAAGCGAAGCGGAAACGGACCTGCGCGAGGATTACTTGCGCATGACCTTTTCGGAGGGCGTGAGTGCTTCGATGTAGGCCGGGCGCGAGAAGATGCGCTCGGCGTACTTCAGCAGCGGCGCGGCGTTCTTGCTGAGGTCGATGCCATAGTAGTCGAGGCGCCACAGCAACGGCGCAATGGCCACGTCGAGCATGGAGAAGTTGTCGCCCAGCATGTACTTGTTCTTGAGGAACACGGGCGCGAGCTGCGTGAGACGGTCGCGGATGTGCGAGCGTGCCTTTTCGAGCGCCTTCTCGTTGCCCTTGGCGGTGCGGTTCTCGAGCGTGGACACGTGCACGAACAGTTCCTTCTCGAAGTTGAGCAGGAACAGGCGCACGCGCGCGCGGTCGACCGGGTCGCCGGGCATCAGCTGCGGATGCGGGAAGCGCTCGTCGATGTACTCGTTGATGATGTTCGACTCGTACAGGATCAGGTCGCGCTCGACCAGGATCGGGACCTGGCCGTACGGGTTCATCACGCTGATGTCTTCAGGCTTGTTGTAGAGATCGACATCGCGGATCTCGAAGTCCATGCCCTTCTCGAACAGCACGAAGCGGCAGCGGTGGGAAAAGGGGCAGGTCGTACCTGAATACAGCACCATCATGGCGAAAGACTCCTAAAAATCAAAAAGAGTGGGTTGCGTTGGCAACCCACTCCACGGGACCGGCGCACTTGACGCTCCGGTCGGCAAGGATGGAACTACTTGACGTCTTTCCAATACGAGGCGTTCAGTCGCCACACGAAAATCACCGACATCGACAGGAACAGCAGCACCCAGACACCGATGCGGATGCGCGTGTTCTGCGCGGGCTCGGCCATCCACTGCATGTAGCTCACCAGGTCGCCCACGGCGGTGTCGAACTGCAGCGGGGTCATGGTGCCGGGCGTGACCTGTTCCCACTTGCCGGTGAACACATCGGCCTCGTGGCCATGCTGCTCGACCTTGGCGTGGATCGGACGGCGCTCGCCCTGGAGCTCCCACAGCGGATTGGGCATGGCCACGCTCGGGAATGCGAGGTTGTTCCAGCCGGTCGCCTTGGTGTCGTCGCGGTAGTAGGTGCGCAGGTAGGTGTAGAGGTAGTCCGCACCGGTGCCGCCGTGGCCGGCGCGCGAGCGTGCCACCAGCGTCAGGTCGGGCGGCGTGGTGCCGAACCATTCCTTGGCCTGGCGCGCATCGATGTTGGCCTTCATGGTCTCGCCGACCTTCTCGGTCGTGAACAGAAGGTTGTCCTTGATCTGCTGCTCGCTGATGCCGATGTCCTGCAGGCGGTTGAAGCGCATGAAGGCGGCCGAGTGGCAGTTGAGGCAGTAGTTGACGAACAGCTTGGCGCCGTTCTGCAGCGCGGCCACGTCGTTCGTCTTGTTCGGGGCCTTGTCCCAGGCGAGCCCGCCGGATTCGGCCGAAGCGGCTGTGGAGAAGGTCAGGCCAGAAGCCAGGCCGATGACCAGGCCCAGGGCCGCGAGCCAGCCGGAAATGCTTTTCTTCATCGTGTGTCTCTCGAGCTGTCTTGCGCTTTTCAGTGGGCGGCGAAGGTCACGCGGTCGGGCACGGTCTTGAACTCGCCCTTGCGGCTCCACCACGGCATCAGCAGGAAGAAACCGAAATAGAACAGCGTGCCGATCTGCGAGATGGTCTGCGCGATGTCGAGCGCGAACGAGCCGATCACGAGGTTGCCCCAAACGCCGGGCGGCTGGATGCCGAGGTAGCCCAGGATCAGGAAGAAGAAGACGAACACGCCGTACACGTACTTGTGCCAGCCCGGACGGTAGCGGATCGACTTGACTTCGCTGTGGTCGAGCCACGGCAGGAAGAACAGGATGATGACCGAGCCGCCCATCACGACCACGCCCCAGAACTTGGCGTCGAAGGTCTTGAGCAGGAAGATCGCCACGGCGGCCACGACGATGATCGCGACCTTGAGCGCCACGCCCGACTTGCCCTTGACGAAGTTCCAGATCGCGGCCGCGCCGATGATCAGCGCGAACACGTTGACCATGTCGTCGGTGGTCGCACGCAGCATCGAATAGAACGGCGTGAAGTACCAGACCGGTGCGATGTGGTTCGGCGTCTTCAGCGAATCGGCCGGGATGAAGTTGTTGTACTCCAGGAAATAGCCGCCGGCTTCGGGGGCGAAGAAGATCACCGCCGAGAAGATCGTGAGGAACACCACCACGCCGAAGATGTCGTGCACCGTGTAGTACGGGTGCGACGGGATGCCGTCGAGCGGATGGCCGTCGGGACCGCGCTTGGCCTTGATCTCGATGCCGTCGGGGTTGTTCGAACCCACTTCGTGCAGCGCGATCAGGTGGGCCACCACCAGGCCGAGCAGCACCAGCGGCACGGCGATCACGTGGAAGCTGAAGAAGCGGTTCAGCGTGGCGTCGCTCACCACGTAGTCGCCGCGGATCAGCAGGGCCAGGTCAGGACCGATGAACGGGATGGCGGCGAACAGGTTCACGATCACCTGGGCGCCCCAGTAGGACATCTGGCCCCAGGGCAGCAGGTAGCCCATGAAGGCTTCGGCCATCAGGCACAGGAAGATCGCGCAGCCGAACACCCAGATCAGCTCGCGCGGCTTGCGGTAGCTGCCGTACATGAGGCCGCGGAACATGTGCAGGTAGACCACCACGAAGAACGCGGAGGCCCCCGTCGAGTGGATGTAGCGGATCAGCCAGCCCCATGGCACGTCGCGCATGATGTACTCGACCGATGCGAACGCCTGGTTCGCGTCGGGCTTGTAGTGCATGACGAGGAAGATGCCGGTGACGATCTGGATCACGAGGACCAGCATCGCCAGCGAGCCGAAGATGTACCAGAAGTTGAAGTTCTTCGGCGCGTAGTACTTGCCCCACTGATCGTTCCAGAGCTTGGTCAGCGGGAAACGGTTGTCGACCCAGTTCAGCAGCTTGGCGCTGGCCGGGGCGTTGGGGGAGATTTCGTGGAATTCAGCCATGTTCTTCTTCTGCCTCAGGCCTTCTTGGAGTCTTCACCGATCAGGAGCTTGGTGTCCGACAGGTACATGTGCGGCGGCACAGGCAGGTTGTCGGGCGCGGGCTTGTTCTTGAAGACTCGGCCGGCCAGGTCGAACGTGGAACCGTGGCAAGGGCAGAGGAAGCCGCCTTCCCAGTCGTTGGGCAGCGAGGGCTGCGGGCCGGACTGCAGGCGGTCCACCGGCGAGCAGCCGAGGTGGGTGCAGATGCCGACCACGACCAGCACGTCGGGCTTGATCGAGCGGTGCTCGTTCTGGGCGTACTTGGGCGTGAATTCGTCGGGATGACGCTTGGACTGCGGGTCCGCGAGCTGCGCATCGAGCTTCGGCAGCTCGGCGATCTGCTCCGGGGAGCGCTTGAGGATCCAGACCGGCTTGCCGCGCCACTCGACGGTGACTTTCTCGCCGACCTTCAGGCCGGAGATGTCGACCTCGACGGCAGCGCCGGCGGCCTTGGCCTTTTCGGAGGGCTGGAACGTGCTGACAAAGGGAATCGCGGTGGCCACGCCTCCCACTGCACCGGCACAGCCGGACGCGATCAACCAGGTCCGCTTGCTTGTGTCGATCCGGGGGGAGCCGGCGGTCATGTCACTCATGGGGATCCTCTATCTTCTTCGCTGGAGCAGGGTCAACCGACGATTGTAGCGGGGCGCAACGTGCGAATTCAACGGTTGCAAGACCGCGCGGTCGCGCGAATGACGCTCCGATCCGACATCGGCGGGGCGCCGTCCGCGTGTCATCGACGCTCCGTCGATGGACGGAACGAGCGCGCGCGAAAGCGCCCGCGGCTTGGGACCGCGGGCGCTTCACGAGGGGAGATTCAGTTCAGCAGGCCGTGCTGCATCGCTTCGCGAACGGCTTGCGTGCGCGACTTGACCGCGAGCTTGCGGTAGATGCTCTTGGCGTGGAACTCGATCGTGTTGATCGAGAGGTAGAAGGCCTCGGCGATCTGGCGATTGCTCCAGCCCTGCGCGATCAGGTTCAGCACCTTGAGCTCGCTGACCGAGAGCACCGACTTCGGCGCCTCGGTTTCGGCGGCGGCCGACGGCACTTGCGTGCTGCTGCTGGCCGGCGCGCGGCGCGCGGTGCCGAACATGCGCTCGAGCACGCAGCGCGCGACGCGGGGGTCCATGGCCGCACCACCGCGCTCGAGCGAGCGCAGCAGGAAGACCAGTTCGGTGTCGAGTGCATCGGTGAGCAGGTAGCCCGCCACGCCGGCCGAGACCGCGGCGCGCACGCGCTGCGTATCGGGCAAGGCCGAGACGGCGATGCGCTCCATGTGCGGATGCGCCTCGCGCAGATGCAGGATCGTCGAGACGCCGCCATCCTCGGGCAGGTCCATGCCGACCAGCGCCAGCGAGCAGGAACTGCGCGCCAGGATCTCGCGGGCCTGGGCGCAGGAGCGGGCGACCAGCACGCGGGCCCTGGGCTCGAGCACCGACACCACGCTGCGCAGACGTTCGGTCACCTGAAGATCGTCATGGACGATCAGCACGCTCTGGAACTTCGAATTCCTCGCCATCACGCTGGCGTCGGTCTTTTCCAACAGAATTTCCACCTTGAGTCTCCCGGTGCGGCAACTGGGTTGCGGGTCTGAAAAAAGTTAACGTTGGTTTACGCAAACGCAGGATCGATGCCTGCGCAGGGCGCCGGAGCCGACAACCCGCGCCCAGGATGACTAAGCGGTTGATTTCATTGGTCTTTTTTGAGGCGAATTTGCTCGGACGCCCCCGGAACACGGTGGATTTCGGGCGTTTCGGAGGCCTCGTTACGGTCGACGTCACGCCTGTCGCTACGTAACATCAGATGCGTAACCTTTTTCACGGACCTGCCCCGCATCGGGTAACAAAGAAGAAACCGAGTGCAAACGGGTTGCGACCCACTTTCAATGCTGCTACTCTCGAATCGATTGCATAAAAATCTTTGAGAGGATCCCTTATGAAAACCAACCAACTGGTTGCAGCTGTCGCTCTGTCCGCCCTGGCGGTTTCGTCTGCGTTCGCTCAAGGCGCTCCTGCTGGCGGTACCAACGCTACCAGCGGCGCTCAAGGCGGCGGCTTCACCACCGAAGAGAAAATCGCCGCAGGCGCGGGCGCAGCGCTCTTCGTGGCTGCCGTCAGCGGTAACGGTGGCAATTCGGGCGGCGGCTTCGGCCTGATCCCCGGCACCGGCACCACCGGTACGACCGGCACCACGCGCTGATGCCGCGAGCCCTCCTTGACGGAGGGCACTCGCTGAAAGGTCCCCGCGTCGGTATCGCCACGCGACTTATAAAATGTTGCCTTTTGGCAACGTTTTTTTTGGGCGTTGGCGGTTGTTCTTCCGGTTCTTCAGCCATGCTGGATACGGCGCGGATGCTCTATCAGGGCCGCTCGTCCGCAGCGCAGCCCAATTTCAATCCCAACTTCGTTTATCTGAAGGCCGGCATCGAGGGCCGCACCATCTACATGGTGCTTGGCTACCTGGATCAGCGTCCCGAGGGAACCGTCGAGGTCTGGTACAGCGGTGGCGGCGAAGTGATTCGACTGCTGAACGGTCGAATCGTCGGAACCACCGGGCTGACGACAGACTGGCGCGCCGTGCGTACGGCCAACTGGCCTTCCTGGCCTGTCGCGGCGTCGAGCCCCGACAACACCTCCGTTCAACGCTATACGCGTGAACGCGATGTCATGCCCGGCTACAAGTTCGGCATCAACGACGACATCATGCGCATCGCCGTTCCAACACCCAGCGATACCGCCATTTCCGGGGTCGATGCAAGTTCGTTGCAATGGTACGAAGAGCGCGCGACGTCGCGCCCGGCCTCCGCCGCCCTTCCCGTGGCCCGGTTCGGCATCTCACGAAAATCGGGCACGCCTGTCGTTGTCTACTCCGAGCAGTGCATCTCCAACAATCTGTGTATGAGCTTCGAGCGGTGGACACCCCCCTCCCCGGCGACCGGTACCTCGGCGAGCGCCGGGACATGAGCTCGCTGGTTCGCCGCACTCGACACCCCCACTGGCCGCGACACGTAGCGGTGGCCTGCGCTCTCGTGGCCAGTTGCTCGGCCTGGGCGCAACAGGCCACCGCTCCCTCGCCGAGCAACAGCCAGAAAACGCTTTCCGACGCCGACGTGCGTCCTGGAGAGCGCTTCAGCGCATGGCTGCTGCGACAGCCGCCGGAAACCGCTTCCCCGGGGCTTTCGTGGCGCGTGCCCGAAGAGCGTCTGGCGCAGCAATTCCTGAAGAACACGCTGCTCGTTCGCCTCGAAGCCGAAACCCGGCGCGCTCCCCGCTCGGGCCAGCTCGAGCGACTGCAATTGATCACCTGGCTCCAGGGCCTGCCGGTCACCGGGCGAGTAGCGCTCGGCATCGTCGATCCGCGCTGGCTCGAGACCCATCCGGAAGAAGATCCGGTGCTGTCCGCCGGCCAGCAGTTGGTGCCCGGTCCGCGCGACCTCAAGACGATCGCGGTGCTGCGCCCCAATGGCGAACTCTGCCATGTGAAGCACGAGCCCGGGTATACCGCCTGGGACTATGTCAAGGTCTGCGATCTCCCCGCTGCAGATTGGGCCTGGGTCGCACAGCCCGACGGACGTACTGCGCGAGTAGGCGTAGCCCCGTGGAATGCGCAGCCGTCCGACGAACCGGCGCCGGGCGCGTGGATTTGGGCCGCGCCGCGCGAAATGCCGGACCTGGTGGCAGCCTCGGAAGGCATGATCAAGTTTCTGGCGACCCAAGGCCCGGCACCACAGTCGATCGATAGCGCTACGACAGGCGCGGCTCCGATCGCGACTGCGACTGCGACTGCGCAGCCAAGCGTCTCCACCGTGTCAGCTCCTACGAAGACCGACAGCCCGATGGCCTTCGGCCCCGTGCGATCGGTCCTCCCCGAGCCCACGCCTCGGCCCAAGGTTTTCAGAACCAGCACCAACGACTGGGGCGAAACCGGCCTTCTGCAAACGCCCTCGGCCCGCATGGGCGAGCTCGGTGACTTTCGGCTCTCCTTCTCGAACGTCTATCCCTATTCGCGGCTGAACTTCATGTTCCAGCCTTTGGACTGGCTGGAAGCCGGCTTCCGGTACAGCTCGATCAGCAATGTGGCGTACGGCGCCAGCACGACGGGCCAGTCAAACAAGGACAAAAGTATCGACTTCAAAGTCAGACTTGCCAAGGAGTCGGCCTACATTCCCGAACTCGCACTCGGTTTCCGCGACTTCGGTGGTACGGGTCTTTTCTCGTCCGAGTATCTGGTTGCCAATAAGCGCTACGGTGATTTCGACTTCAGCCTTGGCATCGGCTGGGGCTATATGGGTAGTAGCGGCAACATCAAGAACCCCTTGATCGCCGTCAGTGATCGATTCAGAACGCGACCTGGCGCCATTGCTGGCGGCGGGCAAACGAATTTCCGCACCTTCTTCCGCGGCCCTGCCGCCCTTTTTGGCGGCGTCGCGTGGCGCACGCCATGGGACCCGCTGACCCTCAAGCTCGAGTACGAGGGCAACGACTATCAGCACGAGCCTTCGGCGAACAATCAACGCCAGCGCACGCCGTTCAATGTCGGCCTCGAATATCGCTACGCGCCCGGGGTATCGTTCTCTCTCGGTTTCGAGCGTGGCGACAAGGTCATGCTCGGGGTGGCGCTATCGACCAACCTCGCCAAGCTGCAGACGCCCAAGGTCGCCGATGCACCGCTGCCGCGCTTCACGCCCACTGCACCCAGCACGCCACCTGGCTGGCCAACGACCGCAGCCGACATCGAGGCCCGTACCGAATGGACCGTGCAGCGCATTGCACCGCAGGGCGACAAGTTGCACGTCTGGATCACCGAGAGCCTGACCGTCTACCGCGAGGCGCGTGTCGAAACCATCATCGCGCTGCTGCATCGCGACGCCCCGGGGTCCATCAAGCACTTCGTGCTCCACTACCGCGAGCGCGGACTCGCGCTGCACGCGCAGGTCGTCAGCCGTGACGAATGGGTCAACGAGCACTACAAGGCGTTGACGCCGAGCGAGAAGCGCGCGATGAGCCAGCGCGACTACGCGCCTCCGATGGACAACAGCGAGGATCGGATGCGGCCGTTGCCGGCGATGGCCGCGACCGCCGCCAGCGCCGCGGTCAATGCACCGCAGGACGGTAAGTCCGACAGCGCCACAGCAACGGCGCAGACATCCACGACGGCGACAGCATCGCCCATGGCTCCTTGGGATCGCAAGCGCGAACGCTACGTGTTCGGCATCACGCCCAGCACGACCCAGATCGTGGGCGGCCCCGATGCCTTCCTGCTGTACCAGATCGGCATCCAGGCAACGCTCGAGTACCGTTTCACCGAGAGCACCTGGTTCAACGGTGCGCTCAACTGGCGCATGTTCGACAACTTCGACAAGTTCAGCTACACCGCGCCGAGCAATCTGCCGCGGGTACGGACCTTCCAGCGCGAATACGCCACGACGAAGCGCTTGACGATGCCGGTGTTCCAGCTCACGCACGTGGGCCGACTCGCGGAAGACCAGTACTACAGCGTCTACGGCGGCGCACTTGAGCCGATGTTCGCGGGCGTGGGCGCCGAATGGCTCTATCGCCCATCGCGCAGCCGGATCGCCTTCGGCATCGACGTCAACCATGTACGTCAGCGCGCATTCGAGCAGGACTTCGGCTTGCGCGATTACAAGGTCAATACAGGCCACGCAACGCTGTACTGGGACACGGGCTGGAACGGCGTGCGCGCCACCGTCAGCGTGGGGCAGTATCTCGCCGGCGACCGAGGCGTGACGCTCAATGTCAGCAAGAGCTTCGACAACGGCGTGGTCCTGGGTGCGTACGCGACGAAGACGAACGTTTCTTCCCGGGACTTCGGCGAAGGCAGCTTCGACAAAGGCATCTACGTCGCGGTGCCGTTCGACGCATTCCTGCCCAAGTCAAGCAAGTTCACGGCTGGCTTTGCATGGTCACCTCTCATCAGAGACGGTGGCGCGAAGCTGGGCCGCATCAACCCGCTCTACGACATGACGTCGATACGCGATCCGAAGGCCTTCTCGGTCGGTCCGCCGGAAAACAACGCACCTCGAGCGGGAGACAACATCCTGAACTTCGAACGCGCCAAGCCGTGAGGGGTACGCGCTCGAACGGGCCATCGTTCGAGCGCTGACGGCTCTGGTGAATCACGCCCTCGGACGGGCCCGATTCACTCGGCGGAGTTTGGAAGGGTCTTGCGGCCTCATTCAGGGCAGACATGACAATGCGGCGACGCTGCCGTCAATGCGGCAATCTCGGCCGCACGCCCTCGCAGAGGCGGCGTGGACGATCAAGGGATGTCCGGGCAGATCGAGAGCACTCTTGCCAGGCCCCGCCAGCGATACACCACCATGCTGTGCATGGCTCGCAGGGCGTTTCAGGAGGGCGTCGTCAGCCTTGAGCGCGAACACGAAGCACAGGGGTGCCCCGAGCGCTTGCGTTGCGAACCGCCATCACGGCAGGTGCAGAGAAAAGACTGCGTGCGCCCCGCTCCTCAAGCCGCAAGCACCACAGCCGATGTCTCCAACAAGCGCTTTTCGTCCTCGGTAGATTCGAGATCGAGCGAGAGGACGCGCAGCGGCATCTGATGCTGCTCGATGTGAACCCAGTCGACTACCTCCGAATGAGGCTGGTAGCCGGGCAACATCTGCGTCAGTGCGTGCTTGAGCGCCGGCACATCATTGCGATCCAGAGTCGCCCCCAGAATCGCGAACTGGCGCCAAAGCTCAGCTGCAGGTGGGCAAGGCTCGTGCGCCTTCATCACGCGCGGATGCAGGGTCTGCATCGCGGCGTCGCCGATCAGGAGTTCCTCGTAGAGCTTTTCACCTGGACGAAGGCCAGTAATGCGCAGCTCGATGTCTCCGTTGGGCGTTTGCTCATCCTTCACGGTGCGACCCGACAACTCCACCAAGCGGCGCGCCAAATCGATGATCCGCACCGGCTCGCCCATATCGAGCACGAACACGTCGCCTCCTTGCGCCATGGCGCCTGCTTGAATCACGAGCTGTGCCGCTTCGGGGATCGTCATGAAGTAGCGGGTGATGTCTGCGTGCGTCAGCGTAATCGGGCCGCCGGCCTCAATCTGACGACGGAACAGCGGCACCACGGAACCGCTCGATCCCAGCACATTGCCAAAGCGGACCATGGAAAAGCAAGTGCCTGACGCCTGCTGTGCCAGGCCCTGCAAGGCGAGTTCGGCCACTCGCTTGCTAGCGCCCATGATGTTGGTCGGCCGCACTGCCTTGTCGGTGCTGACCAGCACGAAACGACGTACCTGGCACTCCATGGCGATCTGTGCCGTCGTGAGCGTGCCCAACGCATTGTTGCGCACGCCTTCGACCGGGTTGTGCTCCACGAGCGGCACGTGTTTGTAGGCTGCTGCGTGATAGACCGTGTCAGGCTCCCAGGTGCGCATGATTTCACGCAGTCGGGCCGGGTCGCGTACCGAAGCCAACAGCGGAATCACCTGGGCACCGGTTGCCAGCGCCTCCAGTTCCTGATGAATCGCGTAGAGCGCGAACTCGCTCAGCTCCACGAGCAACAGCTTGGAGGGCGAGAGTTGAATGATCTGTCTGCACAACTCGCTGCCGATCGAACCGCCAGCTCCCGTGACCAGCACGACCTGGTTGCGGATGTGCTTGTGCAGCAGATCGTCGACCGGCGCCACCGGATCACGGCCCAGCAGGTCCTCGATATCGACCTCGAGCAGGTCCTGGACCTGTACACGGCCATTGGCCAGATCTGCCAGCGCAGGCAGCGTGCGAACGTGAAGATGCAGCGGCAGCAGGCCGTTCAGTATTTCCACTCGCCTTGCGCGGCTGGCGGTCGGCATGGCTAGAAGGACGTCGGTAATGCCAAGGATGCCGGCGTTTTCGCGCAGCCAACCGGGAGCCTGGATACGCACGCCGTTGAGCGTGCTTCCCTGCAGATGCTTGGCATCGTCGATGAAGGCCCGTACCACCATGTCGCGGCTTTGCGCCAGCGCGGCGGCCAATTGAAGCCCCGCGCCGCCCGCACCGTAGATCACGACCTGTGGCAACGACTTGCGGTCGACTGCACTCATGTACATGCCGCCGAGCCAGTAGCGCGTCACCATGCGCAAACCACCAATGCAAAGGAACAACAGCAGCGGGACCACCAAACCTACGGTGCGCGGAACGGTATTGACGCCGATCACCGAAAACAGGACCGCATAGGCCACGCCAAAGAGTGCGCAGGCCCTCATGATGGCCATGAGCGCTGGCGCTCCCGCGTAGCGGAAGATCGCGCGGTACAAGCCGAACACCGTGAAAAGAGGAAGCGCGAGCACGACCGCCATCACGGCAGCCCACCACTGCAGTCCGCTGGGGAACATCCACTGCTCGAACCGAAGGCTGAGAGCAAACCAGACGCACAGCACGCATAGCAAGGCATCCACGCACAGCGCCAGCAACCGCTTGGAAGGCCGCGGTAAGGCGAGCAGTTGCTCTGCCAGACGATTGATCACACTGAAACTCCTACCCGAACGCAAACCAAGCTGCCGACGTTTGATTGTGCCCAGGTTCCCCAAGCGTGATCCTTGCCGTCTTGCACTTGATTGTGAATGAAAGTGTCAAAAGCTACTCATTTGAGCCTCCCCAATTCATGGGAGGCGGGTGATGAATTCTTTAGTTATCGGATGTTGGCGGCCGCCCGAGCTTCACGGCAATCCGTAGCCAGTCAATTGCCATGCGGGGCTTGCGAGAAAATTGCTCGCTTCGAAAGCACAACTCCCGACCAAGGATTGCACGCTTCCGTCAGCCCTTCCATACCACAAAAGGACTAATACCTACAACTACATTGGGCGCACGGCAAGGAGGCGGCGAATACGCTGTGATGGCTTGGTCTGCTCGGCTTCCGATGCCACACCGCCCGCCCTCCCGCTCCCGAGTCACCGGCGCCGGACTGCCGGCAAGGCATTCAGGCCGAGGCTTCTGCCAGGACCTCTCCGATCACCGCGCACGTTTTCGCAATCTCATCTCCAGTCAAGGTCGGGTGCACCAAGAACATCAGGCTGGTCTCTCCGAGCTCCCTGGCCACCGACATGCGCTCCTTGGGGCGCCAGCCCGTTCCATCGAAGGCTGCTTCCAAGTACACCTCTGAGCACGAGCCTTGATAGCAAGGCACTCCGCGCGCCTGAATGGCTTCCGCGATGCGATCGCGCGTCCAGCCTGGCGCCAGCTGGTCCGGCTGTACGTAGATATAGGCCTTGTAGTGCGCATGAACAGCGCGTTCCGGCACGGCAGGGACACGCACCGCGGCGTGCGGGCGGGCGGCAGCCCAGATGGCTTCAGCGTTTCGAGTTCGCGTTGACTGCCAATCCGGCATGCGACGCAATTGGATGCGCCCGATGACAGCTTGTATTTCAAGCATTCGCCAATTGGTTCCGAAGCTTTCGTGAAGCCAACGAAAGCCCGGAGGGTGCTGCCTCTCGTACACCGCCTCGAAGCTCTTGCCGTGGTCCTTGAACTCCCACATCGCGCGCCACAAGGATTCGTCATTCGTTGTCACCATGCCTCCCTCCCCACCGGTGGTCATGATCTTGTCTTGGCAGAAGGACCACGCCCCTATGTGGCCAATGCTCCCGACCATCCGTCCCTCATAACGTGCCCCATGCGCCTGGGCGCAATCCTCGACCACCTTGAAGGCATGTTCCGACGCCAACGCCATGATCGGCTCCATGTCGCAGGGCCAACCGGCTAGGTGCACGCAGATCACGGCGCGCGTGCGCGATGTCAGCACGCGCGCAATGGTTTCCGCCGATAGATTGCCGCTATTCGCATCGACATCCGCGAACACAGGAGTAGCCCCAGCATTAACCACGCAAGATACGCTTGCGATGAACGTTCGAGGCGTAACAATCACCTCGTCCCCCGGCCCAATGCCCAATGCCTTGAGGGCGACGTCAAGTGCCAGTGTTCCATTGCTCAGCGCCACTGCATGAGAGGTGCCGGCCCATGCTGCGAATTCCTTTTCAAATTCACGGCATTCGGTTCCCGTCCAATAGTTAACCCTATTAGATAAAAGGGTCCGATGAAGGGCATCTGCCTCTTCAATTGTAAAACTTGGCCAAGAAGAGAAGGAAGTATTCAACACGAAGATTTAATCCTTGAGAAAATGAAGGCGCGCAGGATTACCGACGACGGTGCTTCCAGGCGGGACGTCGCGCGTAACTATTGCCCCCATTCCGACCACTGCTCCACGTCCGATAATCAATGGTTTCCCAGGCCGCCCTTGCTTGATGATGGCACCTGCCCCGATGTAAGCATGATCTTCGATCCGAATATTTCCATTGCATCTCACACCCGGAGCAAAGGTAACGAAATCACCAATAACGCAATCATGCTCAACACAACTGTAAAGATTTGCATGAAAGCCTTTGCCAATCTGAATGTTTGAGGTTATCGTCACAAACGGACTGAGGGCGGCACCCTCACCGAGAATTACGCCGTCCATAACCACAATATTCGCAGCAAAAACCGACCATGCATGAACTCCATCTGCAATGCATCGATTGAAAAGACCCTCACGTATCTTACTATCGGCTATTGCAATAACTATTCGGCGTAGTGAAGCCGGCTCCTTGAGAAAATCGGCGTAGCGCAAAACACGATGCCCATTAATTGCCGCGGTCCCGGCACCATCGTCCACGAATACGATCCGATCGGCTGACAGCCCCTCGCGAGCCAATTGCGCTCGTGCGAACGGCATGATTCCTCGACCGCAGCCGCTTGCTCCATAAACAGCATATAGGGGCTGATTCATTGCTCTTTTTGCCTAGCCGAAGGCAAACCTTCGAACTCTCTCATCGTTGCTTCACCAGCCGCGCTGATGTCCTCCCGGGCAACCACTTTCTTAACGGTCATGAAGAGAATCCGCAGATCCAACCACAATGAATGGTTTTCTACGTACCAAACATCTAGCTTGAACTTCTCATCCCAATCAAGGGAATTGCGACCGTTTACTTGCGCCCAGCCTGTAATTCCGGGTCTGACGTCATGCCGCCGAGCTTGCTCTTTCGAATACAGCGACAAGTATTTCATCAACAGCGGCCGAGGCCCCACCAAACTCATATCCCCTCGGACTACGTTCAGCAATTCCGGCAACTCGTCCAAACTGCTAGACCTCAAAAATCTCCCGAGCTTTGTCAGCCTCTCCGCATCAGGACGCAGTTTTCCGTCGATCCCTCGCGCATCTGTCATTGTTCGGAATTTCACCATTCGGAACGGTCGGCCATGAATTCCAGGTCGCACCTGAAAGAATAAAACTGGCGCACCAAGAGTGAAGCGAATTATCAAAAACAAAAAAAATAATGGCAGTGCCAAAATGAATAAAAGTGGCACGGACACGGCGAGATCAAAAAGCCGCTTCACTGAATCCCCATTTCAAATAACATAATGGCATTCACTTTGTGGACGTCATATTTTTCTTCAGCAACATTGCGAGATTTTTCGCCCATAATTCTAGAAATCGATGGATCGGCAACAAATTTCAACATTGCATTCACCAAGGAGTCGACAGATTTTACGGGAACCAAAAATCCATTAAATTCTTCTATCACCGTATCACGGCACCCGGGCGCATCCGTCGTAATGACGGCGCGTCCCATCGCCATTGCCTCGAGTACCGTACGCGGCGTCCCCTCGCGGTAGGAAGGTAAAACATATACGCTGCAACTCGCAATAGCCGGCCTTACATCAGACAAACGCCCCAAAAATTCAATAGATCCGTCAGAACACCAGGCGTCTAATTCATCCTGAGCTATAGCATCGGGGCCTGTATCTATCCATCCGGCCAACATGCAGCGAACTTCGGGATATAGAGCCCGCACCTTGCGAGCTGCCTGCACGTATTCACGTATACCTTTATCTCCTAGAAGGCGTGCGATCAGAAGAAAGCTCAAAGACTTTGCTGAAATTTTTGAGGCAGAAAATTTTTCCAAATCAACGCCTGACCCCCTCACAACACAAGATGCCTTCGCGGGGCCTAATAGTCCGCGCCGTCGAAAAAGTGCCTCGTCATCGGAGTTTTGAAAAAATACTTTCTGAGCCCCCTCCAACGAAATGGCATATAGCCGCTGCACGATGGCCCGCAACCAGCCTCGACCCTTGCCTTCCTGAAAAGCATACCCGAGGCCTGTAATCAAGGCAAAGCGATGAGGCACTCTCGCGAATCTAGCAGCAAGCCCACCATAAATAGTCGGCTTGACCGTATAGGTCATCACAAATCTCGGCCGCACCCGCCGCATCAAACCCCAAATAGAAAAAAGCGTTCTTAAATCAGCCACCGGATTTGTCCCAGTACGCCGCATATAAATACTATGAACTACTATTCCACGAGCCTCTAATTGCAGGCGATAGGGATTACCCGGAGGCAATTCTGGCGCCGCTACATGAACCTCCAAACCCCGTTGCTGTAGCGCCGAAATTAATGCACCACGAAAATTCAAAAGAGACTCAGCAAAGCTGCCAACCAAGAGAAATTTCATTGCTCTGCAAACCAAGCCTGAAACATCAGGATCGACCATAACTGCGGAGCCCAATTTCGAGTGCCATTGATATGCTCGACCCAACGCTCTCTAATAGGCGCTGGCGAGAAAAAACCTTCTCTCTTCAGTCGGCTTTCGTCGAGCAATTCCTCTGCCCAACTTTTTAAAGGCCCCCGGAGCCACTCACCCAAAGGGATTCCAAAACCCATCTTCTTTCGATCAATTAAATCACGAGGAACATACTTATAAAGCAACTCCCGAAGTGGCCATTTCGCAACCCCGTCCCGAACCTTATATTCAAGAGGCAAAGTCCACGCAAATTCAACAACACGATAATCTAATAACGGAACCCGTGTCTCGAGACTAACCCCCATTGCCGCACGATCAACTTTACACAAAATGTCGTCCGGCAAATAGCTCACCAAATCGACCGCCATCATTTGATGGAAAAAATCGTCTACGGCTGCCACTTCATGAGGTGTTGTGATGGCCGATGGCGGCTCGACGCCATTAATAACTATTCCTGCTGGATTTTCCCATCCACTGATCAAGGTTCGATACAAATCCAGAGTATCAGCCGCCCCCAGAATTCGAGCACCTTTATGCAGCTTGTCCCCGATATTGGCCGATGCAAGCTGATTTGGAAGTATTCCCTGAATCGGCTTGAGAAATCTATTCCATGTCGATGAGTCGACATTGCTAATTTTTTGCGCAACAAATTTGCGCGCCCCTCTGGGAACTCGCCCAACCGAACTCCATACTTTTTTCGCAAATGGGTAGCGCCCATATCCGCCAAACAACTCGTCTCCTCCGTCCCCACTTAAGGAAACGGTCACGTGCTGTCGAGCCATATGACTGACCAAAAAAGTGGGAATTTGCGAACTATCCGCAAATGGTTCGGAATACAAGACAGGCAATTTTGGAATTACATTCAACGCTTGCTGAGCCGATAAATATAACTCAGTGTGATCCGTTCCTAGGTGGGACGCTACAGCTTTGGCGTAATGAGCTTCGTTGTAACCTGGTTCTTCGAATCCAATAGTGAACGTCTTAACAGGCCGCCCCCCCTCCTCTTTTGCAATATTTTGCATCAGTGCAACGATCGCACTGGAATCAACGCCGCCCGACAAAAAAGCTCCGAGCGGTACATCCGCAATCATTTGCTCCGCAACTGAATTCTTCAAAATCAATTCAAGCGAATCAACCGCTGCAGTAGCCGAGCCCGAAAATGGCGTCGCCAATCCGTTTTCGATTACGGATTTTGCATCCCAATATTTCCAAGTTTTTTCGGCTGAGCCAGCCAACGATACAGCCATCAAGTGCCCTGGCCGCAGTTTTGATATCCCTTGATAGATGCTATATGGCGCTGGCACATAACCGTGCCTCAAGAATAAACAAAGCGCAGACCGATCTATTTCTTTATTAAAAGCCGAATGCGTTTTGACGGCAGCCAACTCAGATGAAAAAATAAAAACGCGCTGATCGCCTCGGGTCTGCCAACCGTAATAAAGAGGTTTTTCGCCCAGTCGATCACGACCAAGAATCAAGATGTTTTCATGAGAATCCCACACCGCAAAAGCGAACATGCCTGCGCATTTTTCGACAGTATTCTGAACGCCCCACATGTCAAAACCGAACAACATGGTTTCTGTGTCGGAATGCCCACGCCAATTTTGGGAGGATTCAGATTTCTCAAGTTCTTTGCGCAAGTCAAGGTGATTGTAGATTTCACCATTGAAGGCGACTACATAACGACCGCTTGGCGATGTCATTGGCTGGTGACCCGCCTCAGTCAGATCAACAATAGCAAGGCGGCGGTGCCCTAGCCCTAAACCAAATTCTGGCTGCAGCCAAAGACCTGAAGTATCCGGCCCTCTGTGCTCGATGGCGCTCGTCATCTCGTTTAAGACTCGCTCAGAACTACCTGAGCGAACCGCTTTAAAGTCACCCAAAAACCCCGCCAAACCACACATTCCAATACCTTTTATGATTTAATTATCTCTGTATAAACTGCGGAGAACTTTTCCACGCATCGGTCCATCGAAAATTCTGTTGCCACGCGCAGGCGCGCTCTTTCTCCCAGCTGCCGACGGTCAAAGGAGGTCAAATCCATGGCTAGAGAAATTCCGCCGGCAAGAGCTTCCGAATCTTCGGCTGCCACGACAACACCACAATCTCCTAACACACTGGCGGCATCCCCAACATCGGTGCTGACACACACGCGGGACATTGCCATGGCTTCTGCTAGGGCATTGGGAAATCCCTCGGTCCGAGATGGCAGTACAAAAATATCCATAGCGGCCAGACAAGTCGCAACATCTGATCGATGCCCCAGTAGAGTAAAGAGCGGCATCGAGCCACTTTCTCTCAACCAGTTCATCAACTCGACATTTTCGGCATCACAGCCTCGCCCAACCATCAAGAATCTCGCCCGAGGATTTGTCGCCGCGATCAGTTTGGCCGCTTGAATAAAATTCTTCTGATCTTTGACGATATTAAATCGCCCCATACACCCTATAACGACGTGACTTCTATCAAACCCGCATTGATCACGCAGCGCGAGGACGTGCCCCTCTTCCGCGTGAAATAAATTCATTTCGAAACCGTTCGGAATAACGAGCATGCGGTCTTCGCAATACCCCAATTTAGCATGTGCTTTCCTAGCTGCTTCGGCGGCACAAACGATTTTCATTGGGATATGACAGGAAATTCGAGCGCAAATCCATCGTATGGCGGATGTAATAGGTGACCCACCTTTAGAAATATCGGTTGTGCGAACTCCCCAAATAATCCGCTTTACCCCCGCAAACCTCGCGGCCAGCCCTCCTATGAAATCAGCGTGATACATCCATGTTTGGACAATGTCGGGCTCAATTTTTCGAATTCTGAAAAACAACTTGAAGAACGCAATCGGTGCATAGAGAGACGATTTCATTCCCATCGCCTCCACCGTGAATCCTTCACCTATTAAGCGCGCACCAATGGGTCCTATTTCAGTCAACGAAAATACAAGATGCTGGGAACCGTGTGACTCCCGCTGTGCGGCGACCAATCGTCTCAGCATCATTTCTGCGCCTCCCACACCCAACCCAACGATAACGTGTACAACGATCAAGTGACAGCTCCAATGTCATGGAACAAAGCGTCCCATTCCTTGAGTACAGTGGCGAGGGAATAATGAGTTTTTACGTATTCCCTGGCCAATTTTCCGAGCCGCAGCCGAGCGCTTTCATCCGACATCAACTCTGATACCGCCTGAATCAATGTTTCAGGCTGATTCATGGGAATCAATTTCCCGGCGATTCCATTGCTTGTGATTTCCCTCGGTCCGCTCGGGCAATCGACCGCGATACAAGGTAAGCCCACACCCATAGCCTCGAGCAAAGCATTAGGAAAACCTTCATACTCAGAAGCAATGATGAAAATATGCGCCTCTGCCATTACTCGCCAAGGCTCGCTTGTCCTACCCTTCAGAAAAACTCTATTTTCCAAAGCAAGATTTTTGATCCCCATGTCAATTTTCGAGCGCAGCGGACCATCGCCGTAGATATGAAAATCCCAATTGAGGTTTTGGGCAGCTAAAGCTGCGAATGCTTCAATCATAGCGCCGACCTTTTTCTCTTCGGAAAGTCGACCAATGGCGATCAGTATCTTCCGTGTACTATTCCTTCCCTCCGCAACGTGCAGAAAAACATCTTCCGGCAATGGATTTGCCAAAACGGCTACACGTGGCAGGCAGGGATAGATTTCTTTTATTTTTTTTGCGACCGCCTCCGTTTGAACAGTTACCAATTTTGCGGTGCGATACAAAGCCTTGCATCCTAGCTTCCAAATACGAGCCATGGGTAAAACCGAAGGATCACTGCGCTCGCATACGATGCAAGGAATGCCTGTACCTAAGTTTGCCAGCAAAGCTGCAACGTTGACATTCGGCAAAAATGAAACTATGACGTTTGGTGCTCTCTCAAAAATAACTCGTCTTATAGCCAACAACCGTTTAAAGTATTTTTTATTCCGACCACTCGCCGCTCCAACCAAATTTGCCAAATACAGCAACTCAACCCGCTCATCCAAAGGATAGAAAGGCTCCCCCCCTCCAGAAAAGGTTGGAAGCAACGTGACGGAATCGCCGCGCTGCACCCATGCATTACACAGCGTGCTAGCGACACGTTCCGCCCCGCCCGGTCCTAGCGAGCTAATTAGGAACAGTATCTTCACGGCCTTTGACCTTGGTGAGTCATTTTTTTCGCCAATGGATAAATCGCCACGAGCATGAACATCAACGCGTACTTGAAAAGAAATGGCTCTTTTATCTCGATTGAAAAAAATATAAACACAAGCAACCATTTCAAGGTAGGAGGCAACCATGAAAGAAGGCGAACAAGCACATAAAAATATGCGGCAAACAGTATTGCGGAAAAGAAAAGCCCCATTGAATAATAGGCTTGAACAAATCCGCTGTCGTGCCCACTCGGATTTACGCCATCTATGATGCTTACCAATCCACGCCCCACCCAAGAGTCCACTTGGTCGATCGGAGGAATCGGCATCGAGGCAAGAGCAGAGAACGTCTGGTCATCCTCAGAAAAAATGCCTAACATCCAATTGACCAACCAATCAATGGAAACATCCGGAGAAATTAAATCTCCAGCCGCCGGCAGGACGAAGTAAAGGAGGACTAAAAAAATTGGCAACGCGGAAAAAATCAGCTTCCGCGTCCCCCGGGCATAGATCGCAGTCAAAAATATAAACAAAAGAGACAAAAACAAACCCGTCCGTCCGACGATAGAGCAGGAAACGGAGCAAAGGATCATTAGTCCCAGTACGCACCACATCTGAAGTCTGGAATTTATTTTCTGAGGCCCCATCAAAAGAAAGCCCCCATTCAGTACTCCAAGAGATTGCACGAACGAAAGCGATGCTCCAGCATTGCTCGTAAATCCAGGAGCCCTGTACATATTAAAAACGTCGAAATTTCCGCCTGTTATTACAGTTGCATCCAGCCAAGCCCGATATCCTATATCCACAAAAGAATATATTAAGAAAAGTGCCTGCACCGATGCGGAAATTAGAAATATCCAAAAAATCCCACGAAGATCATCAACCAACTGGGAGATTAATAACCCGCCGAGATAGGAATAAAAAGCCAAATGAAGAAATCTACTGGCCTGGCCAAAATCTCCAACCAAAATCAATTGCAATATGACATATGGAAGTGGCAGAAACACCAATAGTGCCCGCCAATCAAATCGACGAAAAATCGATGGCTCGCGGGAAAATAGCCACCAAATCATCATGACGATCACGGCGACTCTGCCGCTCGTTAAAGTCTCGGCAGCTCTAAAAGTGATGTTGTAACTGATAGAAAACGCAAGTACTCCGGCAACCAGCAAGCGTAGACGGTTTGGCTGGGCATGACCCGAATATATCGAGTTCACCTGACTTAACGAACCAGCCACTCACGTCCCTCTTCATCAAATACCGAAACCATGGATTGCAGTTTGAGTCGTTTTTCCGATTCGCTCAAAGCCCCAGTGCCCGCATTTTTCTCTAGAAGCGCACGCATAAATGAATTTGTATCGCCCAGTACCTTCGCAGGCGCACCAACAGCGACACAATCATCTGGAATAGGGCGCGTCACGACGGACATTGCTCCGATTACACAATTTTTCCCAATGCTTACCCCAGGAAGAATTGTCGAACCCGAACCAATGAATGTGTTATCGCCAATTCGAATTGGACCCATTACATCCAAATCTGGGAAGGCTTTCCTAAAAATAAATGTGCTGCCATCATGGGTGATGAATTTTACATTTGCGGTCAAAATAACACCATCACCAATCGTCACAAGATACGGCTCTGACCCGAAAGCACCAGGATGCAGCGAGAAGATTTTGACATCTCGCCCAATCGACACACCCAGAGAGCGAGCATAATCGACCGGCTTGAATTTCGCCTTTATTAATGAAATCCCATACGAGATCAAAGACTTAAAGACCCTCATACCCCTCCAAGATATAGCTGCAATCTTTCAATTTTTCATCCCCACTCAACTCGTCGTCGCGCGACTACGCCTATGACACTCACGCTTTTATTCGACCAAACGAGATCACATAAAGAAAAATTAGAAATAATGTTTTTATTTGGAATGAAACATGCAAGCTCGCTAGCAACCTCATGAAATAAGATCCACTGAAACGCTGAGCACGAAGTAGAACGCCAAGTCGGTAACAGGCGTTGGACGCAAGTGAGGGATAGTCCAACATGATCCGTGCGCAAGTTGCAATTGAGTCTCGCAACCCCTGCGTCGCAAAAGGAGAAAGCTGGCTAGTTACATTGCGATCATGCCGGCGATAGCGTCCGAGAACGAGGTCAAGATACTCGATTTTTCCGCCTGATTTCATCATGGCTTGAACCCAGAAGAACCAATCCGAAGCGACCGGAAAGACTGGATCAAATCCCTTATCCGGGATCGCACTGGCTCTGATCATCGTTGAAGAGCCTCCGTTGACACATCCGCGCTTGACGTAATCTGCGCAAAATCCGGAATAGCTATTTTTTTTGTTTAGCGGTCGGATGGTATTTCCACTTTCCGAATCAAACACATCCAGATTGTGATAGGAAACGGCAACCCCCGGGTTTGCCATCATGAATTCAACTTGACGGACAATCTTATTCGGCGCCATCAAGTCATCCCCGCCCAAAAATGCAACATATTCCCCATTGCATTTTTGCAGCCCTCTATTGCTATTCCCCGTTATTCCGAGATTTATTCCGCCGACGAGAGGAACTATTTTCTTGTTTTTTTCTGCATACTCAAGAATTATTTCTGCGGTCCCGTCAGTCGACCCATCATCTGCAACAATAATTTCTATATTCTCGTATTCTTGTTGCAGAATGCTATCTAGCGTTTCACGGATGTAGTCCTTCTGATTGAAGCAGATCAAGTGAACTGAAACCAAAGGGGTGACGTTATTCATTTTTTGAATCCCTTCTTTGCGATCTCATATTTTTCTATCGCTGATTTCATTAGTTTGCTTGAAATCTTTGCCACTCGAGAATTTCCGTACTTCGAAAACCCAGCCAGAGTAGACAAGCGATGGACGCCAAACAGAGAGAATCCAATAGTCAACACACCCCCCCATGCATTCGATACCGGCTGATTCCAAAGACTCAGCACATAGATAGATAAAAATGCACAGCAAATAGATAATGCATAGAAAAATACGAACTTTTCCCAGTGAAAATTCGTTTTGGTCTTTACAAGAAAATGAACCAACGGCAACAAGACCACATACATCAATAAAAATCCAACTCCTGCCCCCTGCAATCCAATAAGCGGAATGGCCACCCAGCTAGACAAGACAAAAACCAGCACCACTGTTGTTTCACAGAGCATGAAAAGCCTACCTTTTCCTGCAGCTAGGAGCACGTAGCCCAAGGGCCAACTCAGCACCTTCAAAAGGTCACCAATAATCTGCCATCGGAGAATTCCCACCGCTCCGAGAAATCGCTCGGAATAGAGTAGTTGGATTACCCATGGTGACATGGTGAACATTGCCAAGAAAACAGGCGCGGCCAGCAACAATGCAACCTCGGTTTGCTCATTCACGACTCGGTTCGTAGTTTTGCTGTTCGAGATGTCTTTCGTTAGTCTTGGATAGTAATCAGTGCCCATCGCCTTGAGTACAAATCCGATGTATGTCATGGAGATCATCCACGATGATTCAAAGAGACCTAACGCCTCAACCCCCAATTGCCGTTGAATGATGGTCCGGACGCAGAGTTGGCCCACCGTCATAGCGAGGCCCGCAAACATAATCGCAAGCCCTAAACGAAAAATAGGGCTCATTTTCTCAATAGCCTCTCGCCAATGTAGTACCTGAGAAGTCGCAGTCCTTGGTATTTTTCTGGTATAGGTGAACCCAAAAAAGCAGCTAAATGCGAGGGGCAACAGAACAAAAACAATTACTGCATCAACTCGCCAAAAGTAGAGCGCCAAGCAAGCAGTAGCGGTGCCAAGAGCGGCGGAGTAGACGCTTTGTCGTGCGAGGTCTCCAATACGTCGAAGTCCGTTAAGCAGCGCAACTTGCGAGCCCGCTATGACAGTTAAAGTTACGCCAATGCTCAACCAGCCAACTTGATCGGCACTTAGAGCCCCCGCCAATATATGATTTGCGACGATATCTCGAATAACCCAAAATATCGCCCCTCCAAGCAACGCCGACAACGTCGTTGCCCAAAAAAGAATTCTTCTGGAAGCCTGTAAATCGTCCGGCACCTTGGAGGCCGCGGCTTCGGCAATTTGCTTTGTCCCAACGGTTCCTAGTCCCAAAGCCGCAACGTTCGAAGCGACACCAATCAAATTGGTCATCAGCCCGATCAGTCCGATACCAGCAGGTCCAAGAAATGTTGCGGCAACCTTTACGCGAATCAAGCCTATTAATATATTTACAATGGACGCCCCACCAATGATAGAGGTCGAGCGTAATATCCCTCGATATCCGGCGTGAGTCATTTGGGAACATATCCAATTACACGCGCCGGGTTTCCACCAACTATGGTGTAGGGATCCACATCACGAATAACTACCGCGCTATTGGCGACCACGGCCCCCTCGCCAACATTAACACCTTTCAGTATTCGAACGTTCGATCCAACAAAGACATCATCTCCTATCCGCACTGGCTTGGCGTGGGCGGGATTGGACCTACGCCTATCCACTAATTTTATGCCGTGAAAATCACTGTCATAAATCTCCACGTTTGAACCGATGAGAACTCTTCGCCCTATATGAATCTCCGAATATTCTGCAATGGCACAGAAATTATTGTTTATCCAAGTCCCTCCGTCTATCTTTACAGTTGCCGACGAATGCCGCGCTTCAATATGGGCATAGGTGACAAGAAAGTATGGAGAAGGAAAAACTCCGATTGACACCTTCCCAGAAAATTCCACAACCCCTTTTCCAGGCGTTAAGAGCGGCTGATACAGCGTCGGACGACCAATAACCCGACAACTCGAGATGCATTTGTAGAAGAAAATTCGTGGGGCTTGAATCAAACGCCAAAATAATCGCCCCAATTTTGGGGCAAGCCTTTTATGCCAGAATGCGCTTGACATCGCTAATAATTTGACTCACGTCATCAAGTCCTAGATGAGGTCCTATCGGCAAGCTCAAAACTTCATTTGCCAATTGTTCAGCAATCGGAAAAACCCCTTCTTTCCATTTTTCATGAGCATATGCTTTTTGAAGATGCGGAGGAATTGGGTAATGAATTAACGTACCTACGCCACCATCTGCGAGAGATTTTTGCAACATGTCACGCTGAGAATGTCGAACAACATAGAGGTGCCAAGCGGATTCCGCCCACTCAGGGACGTGAGGAAGAATCAAGTCGAGCGTCGACAAACCCTCTTGGTATCGGTTCGCAATTTCCTGTCTACGAAGATTCCAGGCATCTAAATATTTAAGCTTCACACGAAGAATTGCAGCCTGCATCGGATCCAATCTACTGTTGTACCCGAGCACTTCATTCACGTACTTTATTCTGGAACCGTAGTTTCTGAGAATGCGAATTCGGTCAGCAATTTCTCTATCATTTGTCGTAACCGCTCCAGCGTCCCCCATTGCCCCTAGATTCTTCCCTGGATAAAAACTCCAAGCAACGGCATCACCATGCCCTCCCAAAGGCTTACCCTTGTAGCGCGCACCATGGGCCTGCGCCCCATCTTCGAGCACCATCAGTCCATATTTTTGGGCAATAGCTAGAATAGGATCCATATCTGCCGGCTGACCGTATAGGTGTACGGGGAGGATTGCCTTGGTCCTAGGACTAATCGCAGCTTCTACGCGTGTAGGGTCGATATTTTGCGTTGCGGGATCTGCCTCGACAGGTACCGGAATGGCTCCACATTGGCTGACTGCCAACCAAGTAGCAATATAGGTATTGCTCGGAACTATAACCTCGTGGCCTGCACCGATATCCATTGCTCTGAGCGCAAGGTGCAATGCATCTAGACCATTTGCGACGCCAACAGCATATGCAACTCCACAATGCTTTGCATAGTCTGCTTCGAAAAGCTCAACCTCCTCACCTCCAATAAACCAACCCGATTCCACGACGCGGGAAACCGCTTCATCGATCTCGGATCGGAGTTCAAGATACGGTGCCTTCAGGTCCAGAAATTGGATCACGATTTCTCTCCAATCAGTCGACCAAATTCTGAGTAGTCACGAATGTAATCGCTATTTTCATAATGATGTGATGCAAAAACCAGAAGCACCGCATCTGAAGAATATTTGTACTGGATCCCCCAAATCATAGGTGGCAGATGCACTCCGACGTCTGGACGATCCAGCAAGAATTCCTGCCGATTGGATCCATCATCCGCAACCACCGCGCAACTTCCGCGCACACAAATCAGAAACTGATGGCATTCGCGATGTGCATGCTCCCCTCGGGTTTCAACACTTGGGACGTCAAAAACCATGAAATAGCGCTTTACTGGAAATGGAATGCTACGCTCAAATTCCCCGACTGTGAGGCTGCCTCGGATATCAGCCACACGCGGCATGTTGTATAGCGCTACACCTTTAACTCGGGTGTTGAGCGGCCCAACTTCCGAAATGCTGGGTGCGGGTGCGATTTTTTCGCCCCGGGCCGCATCCACATAGCCAACAATCTTTGCAGGATTTCCCACCACAATAGCATTCGGTGGAACCGATCGCGTAACGACTGCCCCGGCACCTATCATTGCATTCCGCCCGATTTCTACCCCCGGAAGTACCACAGCACCAGCACCAATAGATGCGCGCTCACGGATTTTTGTTACCGCGAACGTTGCCGGCCATTCACGACTTCGTGGAAATCTGTCATTGGAGAATGACACGTTGGGTCCAATAAACACCCCATCTTCTATCCGCAGGCCGTTCCAGATCTGAACGCCATTTTTTATGGTAACTCCATTTCCGATAACTACATCGTCTTCGATGAAGCAATGCGAACAGATATTCACATCTCTTCCGATTTCAGCACCAGGAAGAACGATCGAAAATTGCCACACTCGGCTATTCTCTCCAATTCGGGTGGACTTTACATCGGCAAGTGGATGCACAAAAGAACTCGACATCGAAATCTCCCAAACTCATTTGGCATACAGAGCCGATCAGTTTTGCTCAAAAAATGAGCTAACAATTAGTTGGCCAATGTAGAATTGCAATACACAAAAACCACGCATCCGGCCAGCCAAAATTCTCAATAGTACTGCTGAACGCCGCTACTTTATAGCCCTGTGGGACACGTACCATGGAATAGCAACTGAAATCCCGAGCTCCAAAGTATGCGTGGGACGGTATTTCAACAAGACTTTTGCCTTTTCGATGTCCGCCTGACTGTGCTTAACATCTCCCGCACGGGTCTCTCTGTATATCGGCTCAGCATCCTGTCCGACACCATGAGGCCGGAGGTTTTCCCTCAACAATTTAAACAGCGCGGTGAGTGTTGTACGCGCGCCAACCGCAACGTTATAGACCTGATTCTTTGCACCAATGAGCTCGGTGGTAGCTGCGAGCAGATTAGCTTGCACTGCATTTTCGACAAAACAAAAATCGCGACTAGTCTCTCCATCCCCATTAATATAAACAGCTTCACCACTTATTAAAGAATCAACCCACTTAGGAATTACGGCGGCGTAAGCACCATTCGGGTCTTGTCTTTTCCCAAAAACATTAAAATATCTCAATCCTATGGAATGAAAACCATAGTTGCGAGAAAACACCTCCGCATAGAGCTCATTTACATATTTTGTAACGGCGTATGGGCTTAGCGGCTTCCCAATCGTATTTTCCCGTTTGGGGAGTTCAGGATGATCACCATACGTGCTACTGCTTGCCGCATAAGTAAAGCTTCTTACGCCCGCATCACGGGCGGCGACCAGCATATTCAAAAACCCATCGATGTTTACGTTATTGGTCGCAATGGGATCCGCCAAGCTTCGAGGCACGCTTCCAAGCGCAGCCTGATGCAGCACATAATCGACCCCGCTGCATGCTGAGTGACAATCGGCCAAACTGCGAATATCACCTCGAATAAATGAAAAATTACTCCATTGCTCAAAAGAGACCGTCCCTTGGACCTCATCAAGGTTTTTTTGATGGCCTGTCGCAAAATTATCTATTCCCACTACGCGCTGATTCAACTTGAGCAAAGTCTCCAGAAGATTGCTCCCAATGAAGCCAGCCACTCCCGTAACAAGCCAAACGTACGGGCGTTTAATGAGCTGCAACTTGAGTTGCTCATAGTCGCGTGCATCTTCAATTTTTATCGCCGTGGAATTCATATTGGTGCTCACAACTTCAAAGTCGCCCATCTGCCGCACCAAGAGGAAAGACGCTTTTAACGTCAAACAAAACTGCGTTAGCTTGGCCAAGCGCTTTTATTTCATCAATGCCCAATGAGATAAACTGATGGTGACCCACCGCCAATACTATCGCTGCATATTGACCATTTAATGGCATTTCTGACAAACACTTGAGCCCGTACTCATGCTCGGCCTCCGAGATTTCGATCCAGGGATCGTAAATGTCAACTTGTGCGTTGTAGCTTTTCAAGGCACGCACGATATCGACCACTTTGGTATTTCGAACGTCAGGGCAGTCCTCTTTAAAGGTCAACCCAAGAACAAGAATTTTGCTTCCAAGAACCGGAAATCCTTTGCGGAGCATCAATTTGATGGTTTCGTCAGCGACATGGCTGGCCATATTGTCATTGACTCGCCGACCGGCCAAGATGACTTCTGGGTGATAGCCTACTTCCTGAGCCTTGTGGGTGAGATAGTACGGATCTACACCGATGCAATGGCCCCCGACCAAACCCGGCCGAAATGGCAGAAAATTCCACTTCGTTCCAGCCGCCTGAAGCACTTCCAGCGTATCAATGTTCAACTTATGAAAAATCAAACTCAATTCATTCATCAACGCAATGTTAATATCTCGTTGAGTATTTTCGATGACTTTTGCCGCTTCCGCCACTTTGATGCTGCTGGCTTTGTGAGTTCCAGCAGTAATGATTTGCTTGTATAGCCGGTCCACAGCATCGGCCACTTCAGGGGTGCTTCCGCTAGTGACTTTTTTAATCGTAGGCAGGCGGTGCTCTTTGTCGCCAGGATTAATACGCTCGGGGCTATAGCCGCAGAAAAAGTCAACGTTGAATTTCATCCCGCTGAATCGTTCCAGAGTCGGAACGCAAACTTCCTCAGTCGCTCCCGGATATACAGTGGATTCGTATATAACAATTGCACCTGGACGCATCACTTTTCCGATGCTCTCGCTGGCCTTAACAAGAGGCGTCATGTCAGGCCGGTTTGCGGCATCCACCGGAGTGGGAACGGTGACGATAAATATTTCGCACGCCCTCAAATCCTCGAGCGAATGGCTATATTGCAGAAAGGAAGCTTCCGCCAACTCCTTGGATTCAACCTCTAGTGTGCCATCCTTACCGCCCTGGAGTTCAGAAATTCTTTTCGGATTGATATCGAACCCGATCACCTTTTGGCCTCGACCAAACTCTACCGCCAGGGGCAATCCCACGTAACCCAATCCGATAACGGCAATAACCTTACCTTCGATTTCCATTTTTTTCCCAATTCAAAACCTTGAAATCAACTCACTTCCGACAGCTTCAACTTAGGTAAAGCTGCCGAGCTCAATTTTGCAAATTTGACAATCTATTTAAGGCAAAATTTATAAAAACCGGACACGAGGCGTTCATAACAATTTATTCTCTCGTTGCTCACGTTAAGCAGGCCTCACCCGTCAAAGTCACGAGACATCTAGCGAATGTCGAGCATCAAAGTGACTCATTCCGTCGGCTCCTTATATGCGTAGTGCGTATACCTATAGCCACCATATTTGTAGCCGTGGCTTCCAATGTGGCGTCTCGACAAATCTACGGCGTTCAGAATGACACCGTTTGCCGCGCACCCGGCATGAGCAAGTCTTCGCACGCTTTCATTTAGTTCGCCGAGGTGCGTCTTTTCAGCTCTTGCAACGAGCAGGAGAGTGCCAGCCAACGGAGCGACAGCCGTGGTGTCTGTTGCGACCAGCACAGGCGCTGTATCGATTACCACGAGGTCATAGTCAGCAGAGAAGGAGTCCAGCAATTGTGAAAAAGACTCACTCATGAGCAGTTCCGCTGGATTCGGAGGAAGCACACCAGTGGTAATTACATCCAAATTCGGAAGGAGTTGAGAGTGAATTGAATTTTGACGAGTACTCGTTCCTGCAATCAGTTCCGAGAGACCTGTAGTTCGATTCATCGAGAAAAATTGATTGACTCGCCCTTTTCGTAAATCAGCATCAACCAGAAGCACTCGCTTTCCAGAGGCAGCCGCAATTGCGGAAAAGTTTACCGAAACAAAAGTCTTCCCCACCCCTGGAGTAGCTCCTGTGATGATTATTCGATTATTGGAAGCTTCGAGCATTGCAAATTGCAGTGCTGTCCGAAGACTCCGGAGACTTTCAATAGCGGGGTCTTCTGTATGAGAGTTCGCCAATACGTGGACACCCCCCACCTTACTCTCGATGTCTCGATCCATCACACGCTGCACCTTGCTCAGCGGAATGGTGCTGTAAACACTCAACCCGGTATGCGCCTCGATTTCATTTGGATTACGAATTCCTCCAAAGATCAAGTTACGCAAAATGGCAGCCACTCCACCAAGCACGATTCCCAGTACAAGCGAAAAAGCAACAACCAAACCCTTTTGCGGCTTCACTGGTACTTCTGGAACAAAAGCTTCATCCAATAGCCGAACATTCCCCACCTTACCTTCTTTTGCCAAACGCATTTGCAGAGAGCTATTAAGAAGTGATACATACAAATCAGTATTCACTTTTATGTCTCGCTGCATCCGTACGGTATTTTGCTGCAGCATCGGCATTTTTCGAATGCGAGCGTCGACCTCGGAAATCCCGCTCTTAAAAGCTGCGATCTGGGCGTCGAGGGTTTGAATGCTGGGGTGCTGGTCTGTAAATCGCGCGGAAAGCTCCCGTCGCTTTTGCTCTGCCTCGAGAAGCTTTCCTTGCAAATCAACGGTCTGGGTCAGCGCATTTTTAGCTTCATCGTCCAGGCTGACCGTTCCATTTTGATTTCGGTAACTGTTGTACAAGTTCTCCGAAGTTTCCAGCTGGCTTTTGAATTGAGGAAGCGCCGTATCCAAAAAACCAAGGGTTTTTTCCGCCTCCGCGGCTTTTCGTTCAATATTTTGCCGAATGTACAAACGCCCAATCTCATTCAGAATGAGAGTCAGCTTTTCGGCATCGGGGCTTTGCAAGGTGACGTCCAGAACGCCAGATTGTTTTCCTTTTTCACCGACCTTGAGATTGCTTTGCAATGCCAAAAGCGCCAGCTGTTTTGATTGCCGGGAAACTCGAAACTGGGCGCCAGGCTTTGCATCGATGGAACTAACCAGCAATCTAATCGTGCCCCCCCTGATTTTCTTCTCGAGAAGAGTGCCGATTCGCCCCTCCAACGGAGACTCCAGATCAGCTTGACTCAGCATGAACCGTCCCTCCTCCTGTGCCGTCAAGGTGAAGCTGGCGCCCTCTAATTCGGAAGGTAAATCGAACTGCGCAACTCTGATGCTTTCTGTTCCCGTGACGTAACCGGAGAATCCCAGAAAACCAGGATCAGATAGATCTTTAGCTCGACGAGAAAGCCAAGCTCCAATTATCGGGACGTAACGTGGCTGAGCACTGATATAGAGTTTCAAATTCTCTACAGCTTGCCCCAGAACCGCCCGCGATCTGAGAATCTCAATCTCTCCAGTGGCCGGCGTTTTCACGCTCAACAACGAAGATGCGGCGTCCCCCAAAAAACTGCCCGCAGAATTTCCAGAGTCCTCTACTTGGACACTAAGATTTGCTTCGTATATTGGCCGACTTAAAATTCCGTACGCCAAGCCCAAGAGCATGGAAACGACTACCGTGGCGACAATAAGCCAACGGTTATCGATTATGATATCCAGATATTCAGCAAGGTTGATTCGTTTTTCATCATCTTCTCGAAGCTGAGGGGGAAGAGGAATTTGCGGAGATGCGTTCATGTCGATTGGCGTTCGAGTTCCGTTATTTTTTTGATGCGATTTTTCCAAAAATCAGCCCCTGCATCAATAAGCGCTAACGCACTTTCAAATTCCGCGACGCCTTTTTTATAGGGATCTGGCACATCTTTCTTGTCATTTTCTGCAATCCGAAAAACCTTCCCCCGAACAAAGGGGTAATTTATTTCCAAGTAACGACGTTGTTCCGTGTCCATTACAAGAATCAAATCAGCCTGTCGGCAGAGCAACTGATTTATTTGCTGTGCAACATGGCCCGAGATATCGATGCCTCGCTGTTTCATCAGCGCTTGAGCCATCGGATCGGCGGGTTTTCCAATCAATGCTCCGATACCCGCGGAGGCGACATGCATATGTGACAACCCTACCGACAACAAGCCCTCGGCCATTGGGCTTCTGCAGATGTTGCCGATACAGACTGTGAGTATGGATTTCATCTGTGTCGCGACCAGATTTCATCGCCGGTATTGATAACTTGGGCCGACGGAAGAATCAAGCTCACCAGGCGATTCCAGGTCACGAGGGGGACGGGGTCAATATAGACAACGTCGCGCGGCTGCAGGGGAAACCGTTCAGCCAAAGCGAGAGCAGCAGGATTTTTCGCATTCAGATGAAAAATAGCGGGTGTGCCCCTTGCGTTATTGCGAATGACATAAATCTGCCCAGTGTGAGCGGTGCCCAAGTTTGGACCGCCTGCCTCACCCAATGCTTCATTCAGCGTCAGCCGACCGTTGTGCATGAGTAACGCGGAAGGGCGAAGGATTTCACCCATCACATAAATTTTGCTCTCATCTCTATTTCGGATTTGAACAATATCGCCGTTCTGAAGCGGGATACGACTGGCATCCGCTCCTACATCTTGAAGGTTTTGCAGATTGATGAGCGTCGTCTTTTCACCCCGCGTCAACGTCACAAACGAACGATCACCATTGGCAGTAATACCGCCTGCACGGCTGATCGCCTCAGCCAAAGTCATTGGGACGTCAGTAAAAATCTGGAGCCCCGGTGAGCGCACCTCTCCTTCGACAAAGGCGCGGCGACTTCTAAAAGACTGAATACGAACCGTAACCTGCGGATCCTTGATGTACTTGGAGATCCTTTGAGCAATGAGGTCAGAAGCTTCGATTTCGGTCAAGCCCTGTAGCTTGATGCGCCCAATATAGGGAAAGCTGATAAGGCCGGTCGCGCCGACAATGAAGCCTGGCGCGACGCTCACTCCGGTCGGGTCGGTGGTTTGCGAAATGACCGCTCCCGCATTCGGTAGCAATTCGGGGTGGTCATAGACTATGACACCCACTACATCGCCCGGCCCGATGGTGTAGACCGGCGACTCGCCAAATAACACCTTGACCTCCGATGGAACAGCGGTGGACTGCGTTTCGGCAAGCGCACGAATCAACGCAGGCGAGATCGAAGTGATCACGCCTTCCGACGCGCCGTCAGCAGGAAGGTACTGAAATTCCGGTGGCAGCGCCTGATCAGCCTCATAGGCTGAAGTAGGGCTAAATCCCGGAGCACAACCTTGAAGAAAAAGCGCGCCAACCAAGGCGGCACCCCACCCAAACGGGTACACGTAGCGTCTCAAATCGATCCCCATCGCACGACAAATTGGTTTGTTCAACAGTCGAGCCCTCTAAGCACATGGCATCGGCTTGCAGCTCATGGCCGACGGCCTCCCTGCACGACTGTTGGTCAAGCAAGCCCGCGTTCGGTCATCTTCAGCGGGCCAACCGGAGATTGTCGCCGTTCGCGATACGGGCATTTCCGGTTTGTGAGTTGCAAAAGATTGTGTCCGACCGCAGCTTGACAGGTCGATCATAGGCGAGTCCCTTGACACAGCTCGTACCTAGCACTCCGCGTCAACACACAGATCCATGGGTTGGAAAGTTTTTCTTATAACCTTTGTATGATTACCAAGGTGTTAAACATCTGCTGCACTACCCGATTTCCGGGGTTAGCGTTGCGCCATGTCAACGAGCATTCAGCTTCGGAGATAACCCTGTGGAAGTGTAAAGATGAACAAAATATTGCATATCCCTCGCTTGAGGGAGTGCGGTTCTGAGCGAGCCGTCCTCGGCTCAAGGCCTCGATCCGCGCAGTTACGCGCCTGCTTCATCCAAGCTCTTCAGCCTAGTTTGGTCCCAGACGCCCGATGCAAGGCAACATACAAGTCACATCTGTGATTTGTGAATAGCTCCCCAAGCATGGCTATCGTACGAAGCCAAACATCAGGCTTCCCCATGCATACTGACGCCTCTCTCAACCCCAGTGCTCCCGCACCCTCCCAACCATGACCATCCTCAGCGAATTCAAGGAGTTTGCCGTCAAGGGCAATGTCGTCGACTTGGCGGTCGGCGTGATCATCGGCGCAGCCTTCGGCAAGATCGTCGATTCGCTGGTGGCCGACATCATCATGCCCATCGTCGGGCTGGTGTTCGGCAAGCTGGACTTCTCGAATCTCTACGTGGTGCTGGGCACGGCGCCGGCAGGTGTCGCCAATACCCTGGCGGACCTCAAGAAGGCCGGCGTGCCGGTGCTGGCGTACGGCAACTTCATCACCATCGTGGTCAACTTCGTGATCCTCGCCTTCATCATCTTCATGATGGTCAAGCAGATCAATCGCCTGCGCCGCACGGAAGAAGCCGCTCCGGCCGCCCCCGCCGCACCGCCCGAGGACATCGTGCTGCTGCGCGAGATCCGCGACAGCCTCAAGCGCTCCTGACGCGCAGCGCGGCCCGGCACGTGCCGCACATCTCCCTCAGATACCGGCCACCGCGCGCGCCATGCGCAGTGCCTCGACCAGGCTCGATGCATCCGCCCGCCCGGTGCCCGCGATATCGAACGCCGTCCCGTGATCGGGACTGGTCCGCACCAGCGGCAGCCCGAGCGTCACGTTCACGCCCTTCTCCACGCCCAGGTACTTCACCGGGATCAGTCCCTGGTCGTGGTACATCGCCACCACCACGTCGAACTCGCCGCTATCGGCCACGCCGGGCCGCTTCGCGCGGGCACGCATGAAGACGGTATCGGGCGCATGCGGCCCATCGGCGGCGATGCCTTCGGCACGTGCCGCGGCGATGGCCGGCACGATGATCTCCTGCTCCTCCGACCCGAAGAGTCCGCCCTCCCCGGCATGCGGATTGAGCCCTGCGACACCGATGCGCGGCACGCGGCCCAGGGTGCGCGAGAGCGCATGGTGAGTGATGCGCAAGGTCTCGAGCACGCCGTCGAAGGTGACGGCCTCGATCGCCTGGCGCAGCGACATGTGGATGCTGACGAGCACGGTGCGCAGCTCGTCGTTGGCCAGCATCATGCGCACGGGCACCTCGGCCACGCCGCGGCCCAGATGCGCCGCGGCCTCGGCCTGCAGCAGTTCGGTATGGCCCGGAAAGGGAAATCCTGCCGCCGACAACGCTTCCTTGTGCAAGGGCGCGGTGACGATGGCGGCGATCTCGCCGCGCAACGCGGCTCGGGCCGCCCAGACCACCGCATCGCCCGCCGCGCGGCCAGCCTCGGCGCTGATGCGGCCATGAACCACACCTTGCGGTGGCGCGATCACCTGCAGCACAGGCACACAACCGGGCGGAACCTCCAGCGCCTCGGCCGATGAAGCAATCTCGACCACGGGCCACGCCGGATGCCCGGGCGCCGACAGGGCCTGCAGCGCCGCCCGCATCGTCCCCACGTCGCCCGCCACGAAGGCGCCGCGCGTGGCCTCGGGCGCATCGCGAAATGCCTTGCCGATGATCTCCGGCCCGATGCCTGCCGGATCGCCGAGCGTGATGGCGACGGGCTTCCTGCCCGCGGAACCAGCGCTCGTCATGCCGGGTTGTCGATGTCGATGAACTCGTGCTGGAGCCCGAGCTGCGCAGCCACGTGTTCGGCCACGGCAGGCGCGCCATAGCGCTCGGTGGCATGGTGCCCGCACGCCAGGAAGGCCACGCCCATCTCGCGCGCGTAGTGGGCCTGCGGCTCCGAGATCTCGCCGGTGATGAAGGCGTCGGCGCCCGCCGCGATGGCGGCCTCGAAATAGCTCTGCGCGCCGCCGGTGCACCAGGCGATGGTCTTGATCGGACGATGGGCGGTGTCGACCAGCGTCACGGGCCGCTTGAGCACCTTCTCGACGTGGACGGCGAGCGCCTTCGCGTTGGCCAGGGTCTCGCCGTCCTCGAGGCCGCCGAGAAAGCCCAACTCCTGCTCGCCGAAGCGTCCGGCCGATCCGGGATGCGCCAGCAGACCGAGCTGCAGGCCGAGCTGCGCGTTGTTGCCGAGCTCGGGATGCGCATCGAGCGGCAGGTGGTAGGCGAAGAGGTTGACATCGCGATTCAGCAGCAGCGCCAGCCGCTGCTTCATCCAGCCGGTGACGCGGCCGTCCTGGCCGCGCCAGAACAGGCCGTGGTGGACGAAGATGGCATCGGCCTCGGCGCGGATGGCGGCCTCGATCAGCGCGCGGCTCGCGGTCACGCCCGAGACGATCTTGCGCACCGTGGTGCGGCCCTCGACCTGCAGGCCGTTCGGTCCGTAGTCCTTGAAGCGCTCGGGAGCGAGCAGCAGGTCGAATGCGTGAAGCAGTTCGTGGCGGGTGGTGCTCATCGCGACATTGTCGCGCCGCCGGCCGGCGCCACGCCAGCCCGCATGGGGTGGCCGCGCGCCGCCAGGGGGCAGAACGCGAGCACGAAGCCGAGCGCGGCGAGCACCGCCACGTAGTGCGCGGGCGCCATGGTGTCGTGCTGCAACCAGAGCGTGAGGACCACCGGCGTGAGCCCGCCGAAGGCGGCGTACGACATGTTGTAGGCGAATGAAAGCCCCGTGAAGCGCACCGGCGCCGGGAAGGCGCGCACGCCGGCGATCGGCACGGTGGCGATGGTGCCTACGAACAGGCCCGTCAACCCGTAGTGCCAGAACAGCGTGGCCGGCGTGCCGGGCAGGCCGGCGTAGAACAGGTAGGCGGTCACGAACAGGCCGCCCCAGCCGATCAGCATCACGGCGCGCGTGCCGAGGCGGTCGCTGGCCCAGCCGGCGATCACGCAGCCGATGGTCAGCGTGAGGGTGGCGAGTGCATTGGCCTCGAGCGCGAGCGCGGCCGGGATGTGGTGCACCTTCTGCAGGTAGGTGGGCGTGTAGAGCACGATCACCACGATCGCGGCCGACAGCACCCAGGTCTGCAGCGCGACGAACACGCTGGCGCCGCGGTGCTCGCGCAGCACGGTGCGCAGCGGCAGCTCGCGCGCCACGCCGCGGCGATCGGCCAGTTCGCGGAACACCGGGGTCTCGTGCAGGAAGCGGCGCAGGTACACCGACACCAGCCCGAACACGCCGCCGAGGATGAAGGGGATGCGCCAGGCGAAGTCGCTGACCTGCTCGGGCGCGTAGTGCCGGTTGATGGCCACGGCCACCAACGAACCCAGCAGGATGCCGCCGGTGATGCCCGAGGTCAGCGTGCCGACGCCGAAACCGTAGCGCTGCGCGGGCACGTGCTCGCCGACGAACACCCAGGCACCGGGCATCTCGCCGCCGATGGCCGCGCCCTGCAGCACGCGCATGGCCAGCAGCAGCAGGGGTGCCGCCACGCCGATGCTGGCGTAGGTGGGCAGCAGGCCGATGACCAGCGTGGGCGCGGCCATCAGGAAGATCGACAGCGTGAACATGCGCTTGCGGCCGAGCAGGTCGCCGAAGTGCGCGATCACGATGCCGCCGACCGGCCGGGCCAGGTAGCCGGCCGCGAAGATGCCGAAGGTCTGCAACTGGCGCAGCCAGTCGGGCATGTCGGCCGGGAAGAACAGCGCGCCCAGCACGGTGGCGAAGAAGACGTAGATGACGAAGTCGTAGAACTCGAGCGTGCCGCCGAGGGCGGACAGGGCGAGCGTCTTGTAGTCGCGGGCGTCGAGCGCGCGGGCCGGGGCCGGCGTGGTGCCGTCCGGGGTGGTGGCGTGTGAAGTCATGGCGGGCGGAGAGTCATGGCTGCGCACCGGGGCCGCAGGGCCGGATGGGAAGCGAAAGCGGTACGCCGACGAAAGTGCCGGGCCGAGTCCACCGGGTGGGTGGGGCGGCGGCGAAGGAGAGCCGGGTCGGCAGGGCCCCGATGCTAAGGGTTATCCCGTATTGGCGTCTCAAGCCACCGCGAATCTCGACCGGCCGGCGCGGTCTTCGGCCCCTGCCGTTGAGAGACAATCGTCCACAGTGCCGCGCCCCGCGGCCTTTTCCCCTCAGCGCCCTCGCCCTTTCGCGCCTTTTCACCAAGTTTTCATGAAACGCACCTGGCTGCTCTTCGCCCAAGCCGTGACCGTCCTGCTGGCGGCCTATTTCGTGGTCGCCACGCTCAAGCCCGAATGGATCAACCGGCGCACGACCTCGCTGGGCGGCGTGGTCTCGATCATCGAGGCGCCCGCCAGCTCGACGCCGGGCGTGCCCGCGCCCGGCAGCCTCAGCGCCGCGGCCAAGAAGGCCTCGCCGGCAGTGGTGAGCATCAACACCAGCAAGGCGGCGCAGCGCCATCCGCGCAGCAACGACCCCTGGTTCCGCTTCTTCTTCGGCGACCAGGACGACCAGCCCCAGGTCGGCCTGGGCAGCGGCGTGATCGTGAGCACCGACGGCTACATCCTCACCAACAACCACGTGGTCGAGGGCGCGGACGAGATCGAGGTCACGCTCAACGACAGCCGCCATGCGCGCGGCAAGGTGATCGGCACCGACCCCGACACCGACCTGGCCGTGCTCAAGATCGAGCTCGACAAGCTGCCGGTGATCGTGCTGGGCAGCTCCGACGAGCTGCAGGTGGGCGACCAGGTGCTGGCCATCGGCAATCCCTTCGGCGTCGGCCAGACCGTGACCAGCGGCATCGTCTCGGCGCTGGGCCGCAACCAGCTCGGCATCAACAACTTCGAGAACTTCATCCAGACCGACGCGGCCATCAACCCCGGCAACTCGGGTGGCGCGCTGATCGACGTCAACGGCAACCTGCTGGGCATCAACACCGCGATCTACTCGCGCTCGGGCGGCAGTATGGGCATCGGCTTCGCCATTCCCGTGTCGATGGCCAAGATCGTGCTCGAGGGCATCGTGAAGGAAGGCCAGGTGCGCCGCGGCTGGATCGGCGTCGAGCCGAGCGACCTCTCGCCGGAGCTGGCCGAGACCTTCGGCGTGAAGGCCGACGCCGGCGTGATCATCACCGGCGTGCTGCAGAACGGCCCGGCCGCCAAGGCCGGCATCCGCCCCGGCGACGTGATCACCGCGGTGGGCGACAAGAAGACCGACAGCGTGCAGGCGCTGCTGACCGCCGTGGCCGGCCTCAAGCCCGGCAGCACCGCGCGCTTTGCGCTGCAGCGCGGCAGCGACAAGATGGAACTGGACGTGATGCCGGGGCTGCGGCCGAAGAGCCCGGTGCGGCAGGTGCCGAACCAGAACGAGTGAACGAACGAGACGCGCGGGCCCCGGGTCCGCACAACCATGAAAAAAGCGGCCGACGGGCCGCTTTTTCTTTGCCGGGTCCGGAAGATCCTTGCCGCTCAGGGCGGCGTGGTCGACGACGAATCCGCTTCCTCGTCCTCCGGCGACTTCGAGACGCGCGAGAAGTACTTGGCCCCGATGATCCCGACCTCGTACAGCACGCACATCGGGATCGCCAGCGCGAGCTGCGACACCACGTCGGGCGGCGTCAGCACGGCGGCCACGATGAAGGCCACGACGATGAAGTAGCCGCGGAACGAGCGCAGCTTCTCGATGGTCACCATCTCGAAGCGCACCAGCAGCATCACGACGATCGGCACCTGGAAGGCGACACCGAAGGCGAGATAGAGCGACAGGATGGCCTCGACGTACGAGGAGATGTCGGGCGTGGCCGCCACCGCGGCCGGCGTGAACTTCTGGATGAAGCCGAACATCTTGTCGAGCACGAACAGCTGCACGAAGGCGATGCCCGCGTAGGCCAGCAGGCTGCCGAAGATGATCAGCGGCAGCGCGAAGCGCTTCTCGTGGGTGTAGAGGCCCGGCGCCACGAACATCCAGGCCTGGTACATGAGCCACGGCAGCGCGAGCAGCACGGCGGCCATCATCAGCACCTTGAGCGGCACGAAGAAGGGCGAGAACACGCCCACGGCGATCAGCTTGGCGTCGGGCGGCATGTGGGCGCGGATCGGCATCGCGATGATGTCGATCAAGCCGCCCGGACCGGGCCAGACCGCCAGCAGGATGCCGGCGATCGCCATGCCGTAGACGCAATAGAGCAACCGGTCGCGCAGCTCGATCAGGTGCGCGACGAAAGGCTGCTCGGTGCCGGCGAGCTCGTCTTCTTTGTTCTTGGAGTCGGAATCAGCCATTGAGGAGATGGAAAGCGTGGGCTGCCGACGGGCGGCGCGCGTGGGAACGCTGGGTGGAGGGGGAAACGCGCCGCGCCGCTGCTAGCTGACCTTGTGCGGCCGGTAGCGCGCGACGCGCGCCGCGCCCGACAGTGCCTTGGTGCGCACGCCGTTGCGGGACTTGTACCACTGCGGCGTGGCGCCCTGCTTGAGGCGCCAGTTCTTGCGCGGATGCTTGTAGACCGGCACCACCGGTTCCGGTTCGGCCAGCGCCGAGAGGGTTTCGCCCGCGGGGGTGGAGAACTGCTTCTCGAGGTCGCTCACGCCCGAATGGATGTTCTGCTCCACGTCGCGCGCCGCGTCCTCGACGGTGGTCTTCATCTTGCGGAGCTCGTCGAGCTCCATCGAGCGGTTGACCTCTGCCTTGACGTCGTTGACGTAGCGTTGCGCCTTGCCGAGCAGGGTCCCGACGGTGCGCGCCACGCGCGGCAGCTTTTCGGGTCCGATGACGATCAGCGCCACGACGCCGATCAGCGCCATCTTCTCAATGCCGAGGTCCAGCACGTGTCGCCCGGATCAGGACTTGTGGCGTGCTTCGACGTCGATCGTCGGCTTGTCGGTGGCGGCCGACTGGCTCGTGACCTGGGCGGCCGGGCCGGTGGCGGTCGGCGCGTCGGTCGCGGAACCGTCCTTCATGCCGTCCTTGAAGCCCTTGACGGCACCGCCGAGGTCGGAACCCATGTTCCGAAGCTTCTTGGTACCGAAGATCATGACGACGACGAGCAGCACGATCAGCCAGTGCCAGATGGAAAAAGAACCCATGGAAGACTCCTAAGAATGTGCCGATTTTAGTCGCGGCGAATGTGACAAATTTACTTAACGGCTCAGCCGCGAAGCCAGGGGCGCGGACCGCCCATGACGTGGACATGGAGATGATGCACCTCCTGCCCCCCTTCGGTACCCGTGTTGACCACCACCCGGTAGCCGCCTTCGGGGTACGGATTGCAGCCCTGCTCGAGCGCCAGCCTGGGCGCCAGGGTCATGATCTTGCCCATCAGGGCCGCGTCGTCGGGCGTCAGCTGGGCCATCGACGCGATGTGCTTCTTGGGCACCAGCATGAAGTGCACCGGCGCCCAGGGCGCGATGTCGTGGAAGCCGAAGACGTCCTCGTCCTCGTAGACCTTGCGCGACGGGATCTTGCCCTCGACGATTTTGCAGAAGATGCAGTTCGGATCAGATGACATCGTTGGGTTCCATGGGACGGCCGTCGTTCATCCGGATCATGCCTTTCACGATCCGGTAGAGGAACCACAGCGAAATCAGGCTCCAGGCGATCCAGCCCGGGACGAAGAGCAGCAGCCAGAGCCACGAGGTGACGATGTACAGCAGCCCGGCCCAGAGCACCGAGCGGATGCGCCAGCTGAAGTGCGAGGCCTGCCAGGTGCCGGCCGCGTCGTCGCGCTTCACGAAGTCGATCACCAGCGCCACCAGCAGCAGCAGCACCGAGGCCTGGGCGCCCGGCACCACGGCGCCGATGGCGACGATCAGGTGCAAGATGTAGCTGACCCAGCCCCAGGTCTTGAGTGAGTCGTCGGGCTGAACGTTCACGATGTCGTTGGGCATGGCGATGTCCTTTCGGTCGTCAGAGTCATCCCTCGGCGCTCAGGCGGTCACTCGCTGGCGGCTTCGCGGGCCTGCACCTTGCGCAGCGCCTTTTCCTCGATGCCGCTGGTGCCTTCGCGCCGCTCGAGTTCGGCCACCACCTCGGCGGGCGTCAGGCCGTAGTGCGCGAGCGCCACCATGGTGTGGAACCAGAGGTCGGCCACCTCGTAGACCACCTTCGTCCGGTCGCCGCCATGGTCGGCGTCCTTGGCCGCCATCACCACTTCGGTGGCTTCCTCGCCGATCTTCTTGAGGAAGGCGTCGGGGCCCTTGTGCAGCAGCCGCGCGACGTAGCTCTTCTCGGGATCGCCGCCATTGGCGGGCAGGCGGCTTTCGATGACCGCGGCCAGGCGTGCGAGGGCGTCGTTGGTGTTCACGGTGCCGCTCATTTGTAGATCGATTCCGGGTCTTTCAAGACCGGCTCGGTCACGGTCCACTGGCCGTTCTCGTACTTGTGGAAGAAGCAGCTGTGGCGGCCGGTGTGGCAGGCGATGCCGGGCTCGTGGCCGAGCTGGGTGACCTTGAGCAGCACCACGTCGTTGTCGCAGTCGAGGCGGATCTCGTGCACGGTCTGCACGTGACCCGATTCCTCGCCCTTGAACCAGAGCTTGCCGCGCGAGCGGCTGAAATACACCGCGCGGCCGAGTTCGGCGGTCTTCTCGAGCGCCTCACGGTTCATCCACGCGAACATCAGCACGTCGTTGGTGCCTTGTTCCTGGGCGATCACCGGCACGAGGCCGTTGGCGTCCCATTTCACTTCATCGAGCCAGATCATGGGCGGGATTGTCGGCGATCGGCCGGCCGCGACCGACGCCGAAGGGTCATTAAATCCGCACCGGGATGCCGCGCTCGGCCATCCGCGCCTTGGCCTCGCCGACCGTGTGCTCCCCGTAGTGGAAGATGCTCGCGGCCAGCACGGCGTCCGCGCCGCCCTTCTGGATGCCGTCGGCCAGGTCGTCGAGGTTGCCCACGCCGCCCGAGGCGATCACCGGCACGTTGACGGCGTCGCTGACCGCGCGGGTCAGCGCCAGGTCGAAGCCGCTCTTGGTGCCGTCGCGGTCCATGCTGGTCAGCAGGATCTCGCCGGCGCCGCGGCGCGCCATCTCGGTGGCCCATTCGACGGCATCGAGGCCGGTGTTCTTGCGCCCGCCGTGGCTGTAGACGTCCCAGCCCGGACCGCGGCTGGCCGCTTCCTCGGGCGTGCGGCGCTTGGCATCGATGGCGACCACGATGCACTGGGCGCCGTACTTGGCCGAGGCGTCGCTGATCACCTGCGGATTGGCGATGGCGGCCGAGTTGAAGCTGGTCTTGTCGGCGCCGGCATTGAGCAGCCGGCGCACGTCCTCGACGGTGCGCACGCCGCCGCCCACGGTCAGCGGAATGAAGACCTGCGAGGCGACCGACTCGATGATCGGCAGGATCAGGTCGCGGCCGTCGCTGGTGGCGGTGATGTCGAGGAAGGTCAGCTCGTCGGCGCCCTGCGCGTTGTAGCGCGCGGCGATCTCGACCGGATCGCCCGCGTCGCGCAGTTCGAGGAAGTTGACGCCCTTGACGACGCGGCCGCCGGTGACGTCGAGGCAGGGAATGATGCGTTTGGCGAGCATGGTGGGGTAACGGGAAGAAGTGGGTATCAGAGGACGCGCAGCTGCTGCCAGCCCTGCCATTCGGCGCCGGGCGCGAGCTGCACGGGCTCGTCGATGCGCGCGGCTTCGACGCAGAGCATGTGGCGATAGCCGTCCTCGGGCATGTCGGCGAGTTTCGCACCGAGCGCGGCACCCGGGTTCCAGACCACGGTTTCGGTACAGGTGGCGCCCTGGGCGATCTCGAGCGTGCCGCCGGGCTGCACCAGCCGCAGCGGCTCAGCGGGCGCGGCATAGACGCTGTCGAACTCGGATTCGAAGCGCAGGGCCGGCGCGGTTTCCACATGGCGGTCGTCGCGCACCGCATCCCAGCGGTTGGCGCCTTGCAGGCCTTCGAGGCGGGCCTCGGCGATGTCGTCCACGGCCAGGTAGGTGTGCAGCGCGGCCGTGAAGCCGAAGGGCCCGCCGCCGAGGTTGCGCAGCCTCAGCGCGGTGCGCAGCTGCCCGGCCTCGAGCGTGAACGCGACCCGCGCCTCGAAGGCATGCGGCCACAGGGCCCGGGTGGCGTCGTCGTCGCGCAGCCGCAGGGTCAGCGAGCCCGATTCGGCATCCACACCCTGGCTCTCCCAAGGCAGATTGCGCATGAACCCATGTTTGGGGAGCATGCCGCGCTGGTTGAACTGCGGGCAGCAGATGGGCACGCCGCCGCGGATCGCGGTCTTGCCGTCGAACACGGCGCGCGGGCTCAGGTAGAGCCGTTCCCTGCCGTCGGCCGTGGTCCACGAGAGCAGATGCGCCCCATGCAGGGCCACGGTGAGGGTGCTGCCGTCGGCACCGGTGGCGCGCAGCGCGGGCTGGCCGCGAAACTCGATCGAGCTGGTGTGCATGTGAGGAATTGTAGGCAGCGCTCCGGTCGCACCGTCTTCGCGCAACATCGGCGCCTCGCGCGGCACGGCCATGGGGCCTAAAGACTGCATGGTCAGGCCCCGATTGCAAGCCGGGGGCCTTCTTGGATACCCTGTGCCTGCAAAAAAATCGCTCATACAACCAAGCACAAGGGGAATCGAATGAAGAAGAAGTTGCCGATGGCGGCGTGGATCCTGATTGCCATGGTGCTCGGCATCATCCTCGGCTACATGATCTTCACGAGCTTCCCGGACAAGGGAACCGCCAAGGAGATCGCGGGCTACGTCTCGATCGTCTCGGACGTGTTCCTGCGCCTGATCAAGATGCTGATCGGGCCGCTGGTGTTCTCCACGCTGGTGGTCGGCATCGCGCACATGGGCGACGCCAAGTCGGTGGGCCGGGTGTTCGGCAAGGCCATCGGCTGGTTCCTCACGGCCTCGCTGATCTCGCTGGTGATCGGCCTGGTGATGGCCAACCTGCTCGAGCCCGGCGCCAACCTGGGCCTGCCGCTGCCCGATATCGGCGCCTCGGCGAACCTCGCGACCTCCAAGTTCACCTTCAAGGACTTCGTGAGCCACACGGTGCCGAAGTCCTTCATCGAGGCCATGGCCAACAACGAGATCCTGCAGATCGTGGTGTTCTCGATGTTCTTCGGCGTGGCGCTGGCCTCGCTCGGCGACAAGGCGAAGACGCTGGTCGCCGCCACCGAGGAACTCTCGCACGCGATGCTGAAGATCACGGGCTACGTGATGAAGCTCGCCCCGCTCGCGGTGCTGGCCGCCATGGCCGCCACGGTGGCGGTCAACGGGCTGGGCATCCTGATCAAGTTCGCGGTGTTCATGCGCGACTTCTACCTCGGCCTGTTCGTGCTGTGGGGCGTGCTGATCCTCGCGGGCTTCACCTTCCTCGGGCCGCGCGTGTTCAAGCTCTTGGTGCTGATCAAGGAAGCCTTCCTGCTCTCGTTCGCCACCGCCAGTTCCGAGGCCGCGTACCCGAAGATCCTGCAGGCGCTCGACCGCTTCGGCGTCAAGCGCAAGATCTCGAGCTTCGTGATGCCGATGGGCTACTCGTTCAACCTCGACGGCTCGATGATGTACTGCACCTTCGCCGTGCTGTTCATCGCGCAGGCCTACAACATCCACATGCCGATCAGCACGCAGATCACGATGCTGCTGATCCTGATGCTCACCTCCAAGGGCATGGCCGGCGTGCCGCGCGCCTCGTTGGTGGTGATCGCCGCCACGCTCAACCACTTCGACATTCCCGAGGCCGGCCTGTTGCTGATCCTGGGCGTGGACACCTTCCTCGACATGGGCCGCTCGGCCACCAACGCGGTGGGCAACTCGATCGCCACCGCGGTGGTCGCGAAGTGGGAGGGCGAGCTGCTGCCGGAGAGCGAGGCCGAACTCAACGCGGCCAAGCTCGACGAAGAGGCGGCCGCGACGCTCGCGCATCCGGCGCATGGCTGAGGCGATGCGCAGCATGACGACGATGCTTGGCAGGGCCGGTTTGGCCTGCGCGGCCCTGTTGCTCGCGGCTGGCGCAGCACAGGCCCAGGAACTGCTCACCGGCACGCTCGCCAAGGCGCGCGCCAGCGGCGCCATCACCATCGGCTACCGCGAATCCTCGGTGCCCTTCTCCTTCCTCAACACGCGCAAGGAACCGGTCGGCTACTCGATCGAGCTGTGCCGCGAGCTGGTCACGGCGATCGGCAACGCGGTCGACCGCACGCTCGCGATCCAGTGGGAGCCGGTCACCTCCGACTCGCGCTTCGACGCGGTCACGAGCGGCAAGGTCGATCTCGAATGCGGCTCGACCACCAGCAACCTCGAGCGCCAGAAGCGCGTGAGCTTCTCGCCGACGATCTTCGTCTCGGGCACCAAGGTGCTGGTGAAGAAGGGCACGCCGATCGCCTCGTTCCGCGACCTCGCGGGCCGCAAGGTGGCGGTGACGGCGGGCACCACCAACGAGAAGACGCTGCGCGATCTCTCCGAGAAGTTCAAGCTCGGCATCCAGCTGCAGGTGGCGCGCGACCATGCCGAGTCCTTCGCTCTCGTGAAGAGCGGCCAGGCCGATGCCTTCGCGACCGACGACGTGCTGCTCTACGGCCTGATCGCGCAGGAGAACGCCAAGGCCGACTACCGCGTGGTCGGCGACTTCCTCTCCTACGACCCCTACGGGATCATGTACCGCAAGGGCGACCCGCAGCTCGCGAAGGTGATCAACGACAGCTTCCAGGTGCTGGCCGAGGACGGCGAGATCGAGCGCCAGTACAAGCGCTGGTTCCTGCGCAAGCTGCCCACGGGCGCCAGCCTCGACCTGCCGATGAGCGCGCAGCTCGAGACGATCATCAAGACGATGTCGGTGAAGGCCGAGTAGCGGGGGCCGGCTTCAGCGCGCCGGCCATTCCCAGCGCGGTATCTCGCTCATGTCGAGGTTCGCGATGCGGGTCTCGCCCAGGCGTTTCTCGAGCACCACCGACTGCAGCGCGACGCCGCGCGCGGCCGCCTCCTCGAGCGCGGCGATCAGCCGCGAGGCGTGCGACACCACGATCACCTGCGACTCGCGCGCGGCATGCGCGATCAACCGGCCGAGCGCGGGCAGCAGGTCGGGATGCAGGCTGGTCTCGGGCTCGTTGAGCACGAGCAGCGCGGGCGGCCGCGGCGTCAGCAGCGCCGCGATCCACAGCAGGTAGCGCAGGGTGCCGTCGGACAGCTCGGCGGCGGTCAGCGCGCGCAGCAGGCCGTGCTGGTGCATCAGGGTCTGGAAGCGGTCGCCTGCGGCATCGATCTCGATGCGCGCGCCCGGGAAGGCATCGTCCACGGCGCGATCGAGCGCCTCGCCGTCGCCGATCTCGCGGATGGTCTGCAGCGCGGCGGCGAGGTCGGCACCATCGTTGGCCAGCACCGGCGTGCGGGTGCCGAGCTGCGGCTGGCGCGCCGGCGCCTCGGCGTCCGAGCGAAAGTGGTCGTAGAAGCGCCAGGAGCGCATCTGCTCGCGCAGGGTGAGCATCTCGGGCGCATCGCGCGGATCGGCGTGCTCGGTCATCATGCTCGCGAAAGGCGGGATCGGCCGGCCCACGGGCTGCCAGCCACGGCCGTCGCGCAGCCGCAGCGAGGCGCCCTTGCGGTCGACCAGCTGCGTGGACGGCCGCAGCAGCGGGCCGCTCCAGATGGCCTCGTGCTTGATCTCGGGGTCGCGCGAGAAGGCGGTCGAGGGAATCGGCGGCGGCAGGCCGATGTCGATCGCGTAGCCGAAGTCCTCGGAGCTGGCGCCTGCGAAGCCCAGCTTCAGCGCGACCGGTTCGCTGCGCGTGGTGGTGCCCTGCACCGGCATCTCGCCGCGCAGCATGGCGGCCGAGAAGCGCTCGGGCCCGGCCCACAGCGTGGAGGACAGCCCGCCCTCGCGCACCAGCGAACGAATCGCGCCGCCGTTGGCGATCTCGGCCAGCAGGCGCATGGCGCGGTAGACGCTCGATTTGCCGCTGCCGTTGGGCCCGGTGACCACGGTGAGCCGCGCGAGCGGCACCGTGAGCTGGCGCAGCGAGCGGTAGTTGGCGATGGCGAGCGCGGACAGCACGCGCCGCCAGGCCCCCTCAGGCGCCGGCCAGTTCGTCGGCGCGCGCCTGCGCCTGTCCGAAGTCGAGGTCGCCCGAGTAGATGGCGCGGCCGCAGATCACGCCTTCGACGCCCTCGGATTCGACTGCGCAGAGCTGGTCGATGTCGGCCATGTTCGACAGGCCGCCCGAGGCGATCACCGGAATGGACAGCACGCGCGCGAGCTTGACCGTGGCCTCGATGTTGATGCCCGACAACATGCCATCGCGGCCGATGTCGGTGTAGATGATCGATTCGACGCCGTAGTCCTCGAACTTCTTGCCCAGGTCGGCCACCTCGTGGCCCGTGAGCTTGCTCCAGCCGTCGGTGGCGACCTTGCCATCCTTGGCGTCGAGGCCGACGATGATGTGGCCGCCGAAGGCGCTGCAGGCGTCCTTGAGGAAGCCCGGGTTCTTCACGGCGGCGGTGCCGATGATCACGTAGCGCAGGCCGTCGTCGATGTAGCGCTCGATGGTGTCGAGGTCGCGGATGCCGCCGCCGAGCTGCACCGGGATGTCGTCGCCGACCTCCTTCAGGATCGCCTTGATCGCCGCGTGGTTCTGCGGCTTGCCCGCGAAGGCCCCGTTCAGGTCGACCAGGTGCAGACGCCGGGCACCGGCCTCGACCCATTTGCGCGCCATGGCGGCAGGGTCTTCGCTGAAGATGGTGGACTGTTCCATGTCGCCTTGTTTCAGGCGTACGCAATGGCCGTCTTTGAGGTCGATCGCTGGGATGAGGAGCATGAAAGTGACGCGAGAGTGCAACGAAAGGGCGCCGGCCGGCGGCGCCCGGTCAGGGGAACGAAGTGTTCAGGGATTCCAGTGGAGGAAGTTTCGGTAGAGCTGCAACCCGTGGTCCGCACTCTTCTCCGGGTGGAACTGGGTGGCAAAAATGTTATCGCGTGCGATGGCGGCGGTAAAGCATGCCCCGTATTCGGCTTCGCCCACGCTGTGCCGCGCATCGACCGGCCGCGCGTAGAAGCTGTGCACGAAATAGAAGTAGCTGCCGTCGGGCACCCCGGCCCACACGGCGTGCGGCTGCGCCTGGCGCACCTGGTTCCAGCCCATCTGCGGCACCTTGAAACGGCTGCCGTCGGGCTGCAGCTGCCCCTCGAGTTCGAAGCGGACCACCTCGCCCGGGATCAGGCCGAGCCCGTCGGTCGGCCCCTCGTCGCTGCGCGACAGCAGCATCTGCATGCCCACGCAGACGCCGAACAGCGGCTTGCTCGCCGCCGCCTCGAGCACCGACTCGAGCAGGCCCGAATCGCGCAACTCGCGCATGCAGTCGGGCATGGCGCCCTGCCCCGGCAGCACCACGCGCGTGGCCTTGCGCACCACCTCGGGATCGGAGGTCACGAACACCTCCACGCCGACCTGGTCGGCGGCATGGCGCACCGCCTGCGCGACGGAGTGCAGATTGCCCATGCCGTAGTCCACCACGGCGACGGTGTTGGCGTTGTTTGCTACAGTTTTCATAGCTTCAATGACAGGCGGAGCGTGCGATGGCGCGCTGTTCCGCTTGCAGGATCAGAGCGAGCCCTTGGTCGAGGGGATGACGCCGGCCGAACGCGGATCGAGCTCGAGCGCGGCGCGCAGGGCGCGGGCGAAGGCCTTGAACACGGTCTCGCACTGGTGGTGCGCGTTGACGCCCTTGAGGTTGTCGATGTGCAGCGTGACGAAGGCGTGGTTCACGAAGCCCTGGAAGAACTCGTAGGTGAGCTGGCTGTCGAAGGCGCCGATCATCCCGCTGGTGAAGGGCACGTGCATCTCGAGGCCGGGCCGGCCCGAGAAGTCGATGACCACGCGGCTGAGCGCCTCGTCGAGCGGCACGTAGGCATGGCCGTAGCGGCGGATGCCCTTCTTGTCGCCCACGGCCTTGGCCACGGCCTGGCCCAGCGTGATGCCCACGTCTTCCACCGTGTGATGCCCGTCGATGTGCAGGTCGCCCTGGCAGTCGATCTCGAGGTCGATCAGCCCGTGGCGGGCGATCTGGTCGAGCATGTGGTCGAAGAAGCCGATGCCGGTGGCCAGCTTGGCGCGGCCGGTGCCGTCGAGGTTGACGCTGACGGTGATCTTCGTCTCGGCGGTGTTGCGCGCGACCGTGGCGGTGCGCGCGGCGAGGGCGTCGGGGGTGGCCGCGGGAGCGGCTTGGGGGGTGGTCATAGTGAGGCTTCGAGCGCCGCGAGCATCCTGGCATTCTCGTCGGCCGTTCCGACGGTCAGGCGCAGGCAGTTCGCGAGCAGTTCGTGCATTTTAGAAACGTTCTTCACCAGCACCCCGCGCGCCTTCATGCCGTCGAAGGTGCGGGCTGCGTCGGGCACGCGCAGCAGGATCATGTTGGCGTCGCTCGGCCAGACCTTGACGCCCGGCAGCCGGCCGAGCCCCATCATCAGCCGCTCGCGCTCCTCGCGGATCTGCCGGGCCTGGGCCTCGAACACCTCGGCGTGCTCGAGCGCGAACAGCGCGCACTCGCAGTTCAGCACGCTGACGTTGTAGGGCGGGCGCACCTTGTCGATCTCGGCGATCAGCGCGGCCGGGCCCATCAGGTAGCCCAGCCGGATGCCGGCCAGGCCGAACTTGCTGAGGGTGCGCATCAGCAGCACGTGGCGGTGCTTCGCGAGCCGGTCGATATAGCTGCGCGTGGCGAAGGGCTGGTAGGCCTCGTCGATCACCACCAGCCCGCCCTGCGCGCCCTGGGCCTCGACGATCTTCTCGAGCACCGCGTCGTCCCAGAGGTTGGCGGTCGGGTTGTTCGGATAGGCAAGGTACACGATGGCCGGCTTCTCGCGCGCGATCGCGGCCAGCATGGCGGCCTCGTCGAGCTCGAAGTCGGCCGTGAGCGGCACGCCCACGAAGCGCAGGCCCTGAAGCTGGGCGCTCATGGCGTACATGACGAAGCCCGGCAGCGGTGCCAGCACGCTGGCGCCCGGCAGGTCGCAGGCGATCGCGAGCAGCGAGATCAGCTCGTCCGAGCCGTTGCCCAGCACCAGCGAGAAGCCCTCGGGCAGGCGCGCCTGCGCGGCCAGCGCGCGCTGCAGGTCGGCGCCGCGCTCGCCCGGGTAGCGGTTGAGCGCCAGCGCGCCGAGCCGCGCGCCGAGCTCGGCCTGCAGTGCGGGCGGCAGGCCGAAGGGGTTCTCCATCGCGTCGAGCTTGACCAGGCCGCGCGCGTCCTGCACGGCATAGGCATGCATGGCGCGCACGTCGGCGCGGATGCGCTGGAGCGCGGGGACGGGGGCGGAGGTGTCGGACATCGGGGACTCGGAGGAAAGAACGTTCGTGGAAGAAAGAAAGGTCAGGACGCGCAGCGGAAGCTGTTCTGCAGCGCGGTCGACAGCACCAGTTGCACCGGCATGTCGGCCTCGTAGAGCTCGGCGTTGCGCTTGAGCTCGGCCTCGAACAGCGAGCGCGCCATCGAGGGCTCGAGCCGGCGGCCGTCGACGCAGAACAGCGGCTTCTGGCCCGCGCGCCGCGCGGCATCGCCCGCCTCGCGCAGGCCCTCGAGCACGCCCACCAGGTAGTAGCTGGCGTAGGCCTTGCCTTCCTTCTTCTCCTTCACCTCGAGGGTGTGGAACTCGCGGATGCTCATGGCCTGCGCGCCCAGGCTGGCCGCGGCCAGCGCGAACAGCAGACAGAGACGCACGCGATGCATGGCGGCCCTCACTTCGCGTAGCGCGGCGGCGGCGCGTAGCCGGTCGCGCCGTCGGCCGGGAAGGCATTGGGCTGCGCGGCATCGGGGCCGCGGCGCGGACGGCGCGGGGCGTCGGGCTGCGCGATCTCGAACAGCGCGGCGCCGAGGATGCCGATGTTGCGCGCGTCGCCGGCCTCGGTGTTGGCGGCATAGGCCCGGCCCGGCGTGGCGAAGCGGAAGGCCGCGACCTCGGACTGGCTCTTGCGGAAGCCCTCGATGTCGAGCACCTGCAGCGGACGCAGCACGTAGCCGCCGTTGCGCAGGCTGCCGGGCTTGCCGTTGAGCACGTCGAGGCCGTCGACCGTGGCGATCACCTCGTAGCTGCGGTCGCTGAGGTTGCGAAAGCGCAGCGTGTAGCGCGCGCCCTCGGCGCCCGCGAGGCGGAAGCTCTCGTCGCCACCGCTGCCGCGGCGCGCGCGCTGCAGCGGGATGGCGCGGCCCGATTCGTCGATCACCGACCATTCGACGTCGCCCTGCGCCAGCTGCAGGTTGAGCCGGCGCTCGGGGTTGGCACCGACACCGCGGCGCACGCTGGCGGCGTCGTTGTATCCGATGGAAGCGACCTCGTCGGGCTGGTCGGGCGTGTAGCGCTGGACCTGCACGCTGCGCGTGTTCGATTCGCGGCCCTCGCCCCACTGGGTGCCCAGGCGCGGCGCCGGCGCGGCGGGCGCGGCAACGGCGGCGGCCGTGCTCGGCACCGCCTCGGCCTGGCTCTGGGTGCGCGGCATCGGGGTGCAGGCCACGAGCAGCGCGGTACCGGCCAGCAGGCCGAGGGCGAACTTGAACAGGCGCGAACGACGCAGACGTTGATTCATCATCAGGCTTGCTCCTCCCGAGCGGGTTGTGGACGGAAATGCCATCGGAACCGGGCCCGCGGCCGCGGCCCTCAAACCTTGCGCAGCCGCATGCGCGCGGCCTCGGCGTGGCCCTGCAGGCCCTCGCCCTCGGCCAGCGTGACGGCGATCGGCCCGAGCACCTGGGCCCCGGCCTCGCTGACCTCGATCAGGCTCGAGCGCTTCTGGAAGTCGTACACGCCCAGCGGGCTCGAGAAGCGCGCGGTGCCGCTGGTGGGCAGCACGTGGTTCGGGCCGGCGCAGTAGTCGCCGAGGCTCTCGCTGGTGAAGGCGCCGAGGAAGATCGCGCCGGCGTGGCGCAGCAGCGGCTCCCAGCGCTGCGGCTCGCTGCTGCTGACCTCCAGGTGTTCGGGCGCGATGCGGTTGCTGATCTCGCAGGCCTCTTCCATGCTCTTCGTGTGGATCAGCGCGCCGCGGCCGTTGAGCGAGGCGGCGATGATCGCCGCGCGCGGCATGGTCGGCAGCAGGCGGTCGATCTCGGCCTGCACGCGGTCGATGTAGGCGGCGTCGGGGCACAGCAGGATGCTCTGCGCGAGCTCGTCGTGTTCGGCCTGGCTGAACAGGTCCATCGCCACCCAGTCGGGCGGCGTGCTGCCGTCGGCCAGCACCAGGATCTCGCTCGGGCCCGCGATCATGTCGATGCCCACGGTGCCGAACACGCGGCGCTTGGCGGCCGCCACGTAGGCATTGCCGGGACCGGTGATCTTGTCGACCGCGGGAATGGTCGCGGTGCCGTAGGCCAGCGCGGCCACGGCCTGCGCGCCGCCGATGGTGAAAGCGCGCGTGACGCCGGCCACGTAGGCGGCCGCCAGCACCAGCACGTTGCGCTCGCCCTTGCCGGACGATTCGCCGCCGGCGCCGCCGGTGGCGACGCTGCCCTTCACGGGCGTCGGCACGACCATGATGATCTCGCCCACGCCGGCCACGTGGGCCGGAATCGCGTTCATCAGCAGGCTCGACGGATAGGCCGCCTTGCCGCCGGGCACGTAGATGCCGACGCGATCGAGCGGCGTGACCTTCTGGCCCAGCAGCGTGCCGTCGGCGTCGCGGTAGCTCCAGCTCTCGCCCGAGGCCTTCTTCTGCGCCTCGTGGTAGCTGCGCACGCGGTCGGCCGCGGCCTGCAGCGCCTCGCGCTGCACGGCGGGCAGCGAGTCGAAGGCCTGCTTGAAGTCGGCCTGGGTCAGCTCGAGTTCGGACACCGAAGCGGCACCCAGGCCGTCGAAGCGGCGCGTGTACTCGAGCACCGCCGCGTCGCCGCGCGCCTGCACGTCGGCCAGGATGTCGGCCACCGTCTTCTCGATCGCGGCATCGGCATCCGCGGACCAATGCAGCCGCGCCTTGAATTCAGCATCGAAGCTGGCTGAAGTCGTGGACAGTCGGGCGGGGGCTGCTTGCAGGGTCATTTGGCGAAGTGCGGTTCGAGGGATCAGGCGGAGGGAATGGCCGACGCGAAGGCGTCGATGATGCGGCGGATGGGTTCGCGCTTGAGCTTGAGCGCGGCCTGGTTGACGACCAGGCGCGCGCTGATGTCCATGATGCGCTCGACCTCGACCAGCTGGTTGGCCTTGAGCGTGTTGCCGGTCGAGACCAGGTCGACGATGGCGTCGGCCAGGCCGGTCAGCGGCGCGAGCTCCATGCTGCCGTAGAGCTTGATCAGGTCGACGTGCACGCCCTTGCTGGCGAAGAAGTCGCGCGCCAGGCCCACGTACTTGGTCGCGACCTTGAGCCGCGAACCCTGGCGCACGGCCGAGGCGTAGTCGTAGTCGGCGCGCACGGCCACGCTGAGGCGGCAGGCGGCGATGCGCAGATCGAGCGGCTGGTACAGGCCCTGGTTGCCGTGCTCGAGCAGCACGTCGAGGCCGGTCACGCCGAGGTCGGCACCGCCGTACTGCACGTAGGTCGGCACGTCGGAGGCGCGCACCAGCACCACGCGCACGTCGGGACGGGTGGTGCCGAGGATCAGCTTGCGCGACTTCTCGGGGTCTTCCGTGACTTCGATGCCGGCCGCGGCCAGCAGCGGCATGGTCTCTTCGAAGATGCGGCCTTTGGAAAGCGCCAGGGTGATCATGCGGTGGCTCCGGTCACGCGTTCGATGTCGGCCCCGAGGCCGCGCAGCTTGGCTTCCATGCGGTCGTAGCCGCGGTCCAGGTGGTAGATGCGGTCGACCAGGGTCTCGCCCTCGGCCACCAGGCCGGCGATGACCAGGCTGGCCGAGGCGCGCAGGTCGGTCGCCATCACGGTGGCGCCCGACAGTTGCTGCACGCCCTCGACCATCGCCACCTTGCCCTCGACGTGGATGCGCGCGCCCAGGCGCACCATCTCGTTCACGTGCATGAAGCGGTTCTCGAAGATGGTCTCGGTGACCATCGAGGCGCCGTGCGCGATCACGTTGAGCGCCATGAACTGCGCCTGCATGTCGGTCGGGAAGCCCGGGTACTCGGTGGTGCTGAAGCTCTGGGCCTTGAGCTGTTCGGCGCCTTTCGAGGCGATGCGGATGCCGTCCGGCTCGCAGCCGACCTCGCAGCCGGCGTCGCGCAGCTTGTCGATCACCGCGTCGAGGTGGTCGCCGCGCGCATGGCGCAGGAAGGCCTCGCCGCCCGCGGCCGCCACGGCGCACAGGAAGGTGCCGGCCTCGATGCGGTCGGCCACCACGGCGTGCTCGCAGCCGTGCAGCGTCTCGACACCCTGGATGCGGATGTGGCTGGTGCCGTGGCCCTCGATCTTCGCGCCCATGCGGATCAGCATTTCGGCCAGGTCGACGATCTCGGGCTCCTGCGCGGCGTTCTCGAGCAGCGTCTCGCCCTCGGCCAGTGCGGCAGCCATCAGGAAGTTCTCGGTGCCGGTGACCGTGACCATGTCGGTCAGGATGCGCGCGCCCTTCAGGCGCGTGCGGCCCGCGGGCAGGCGCGCGACCATGTAGCCGTGCTCGACCACGATCTCGGCGCCCATGGCCTGCAGGCCCTTGATGTGCTGGTCGACCGGCCGCGAGCCGATGGCGCAGCCGCCCGGCAGCGACACCTTGGCGTGGCCGAAGCGCGCCAGCAGCGGGCCCAGAGCCAGCACCGAGGCGCGCATCGTCTTCACGAGTTCGTACGGGGCCTCGGGGCGGGTCAGGTCGCCGGCGTTCAGGCGTACCGTGCCGCCACCTTGCTCGTTCGGGTCGCGCTCGGCCGACACGCCCATGTTGCGCACCAGCTTGAGCATGGTCGACACGTCCTGCAGGCGCGGCACGTTGTGCAGCACCACGGGCTGGTCGGTCAGCAGGGCCGCGCACAGCTCGGGCAGCGCGGCGTTCTTGGCGCCGGAAATGAGTACTTCGCCGCGGAGCTGGCGCCCGCCGCGAATCAGGAGTTTGTCCATCGAAGGTCCAGCGAGTGGCTCGCAAAGGGCCCGCAGGCCCGGAGAGTTATTTTTCAGCCGCCGCCCATTCGGACGGCGTGTAGGTCTTCATCGAGAGCGCATGCACCTCATCGGTATGCATTTTCGCACCGAGGGTGGCGTAGACCCGCTGATGGCGCTGGATCGAGCGCTTGCCCTCGAATTCGGCCGAGACGATGGTGGCGTACCAATGTCGGCCGTCCCCCTCGAGCGCGATGTGCTCGCACGGCAGGTGGGACTGGATGATGGCCTTGAGTTGGTCTGCGGTCATGGTTGGATTGGGAGACAGTGGCGGACGCCGCCGGGCCGCCCCAAGGCGGTCCGCGCCTCCCCCTTGGGGGGTGGAGTTACACGAGCGCAGCGAGTGAAAAGCCGGGGGGTCAACATGCTTCAGCCTCGGATTTTGTAGCCGATCTTCAGCAGGTGGACCGCGATCGCGCTGACCACGAGCCAGGCACTGCCGACGATCCCGAAGCTCAGCCACGGCGAGGCGTCGCTGACACCGAAGAAGCCGTAGCGGAAGCCGTCGATCATGTAGAAGAAGGGGTTCAGGTGGCTCACCGACTGCCAGAACGGCGGCAGCGAACCGATCGAATAGAACACGCCCGACAGGAAGGTCATGGGCATGATCAGGAAATTCTGGAACACGGCCATCTGGTCGAACTTCTCGGCCCAGAGCCCGGCGATCAGGCCCAAGGTGCCAAGCATGGCCGAGCCGAGCAGCGCGAACACCAGGATCCAGACGGGCGCCGCGAAGTCCGGCACGGCGAAGAAGATCGTGACCAGGAACACGCCGAGCCCCACCGCCAGCCCGCGGATCACCGACGAGCCCACGTAGGCGAGGAACCAGCCCCAGTGCGACAGCGGCGTGAGCAGCACGAACACGAGGTTGCCCATGATCTTGCTCTGGATGATCGAGGACGAGCTGTTGGCGAACGCGTTCTGCAGCACGCTCATCATCACCAGGCCCGGGATCAGGAAGGCGGTGTAGCCGACGGTGCCGTAGACCTTCACGTGGTCCTCGAGCACATGGCCGAACACCATCAGGTACAGCAGCGCGGTGAGCACCGGCGCGCCGACGGTCTGGAAGCCGACCTTCCAGAAGCGCAGCGTTTCCTTGTAGAGCAGCGCGCGCCAACCCGTGACAGCCATCATCGCGCGACCTCCAGCGGCGTCTGCTCGCCCGCCATCAGGTCGATGAACACGTCTTCCAGGTCCGCCTTGCGCATTTCCACGTCTTCCACCGCCACGCCGGCCTGCCGGATGGCGGCCAGCAGTTGTTCGACCTCGTGCGCGTTCTGCGCCGGCAGCTGCACGATGCGGCCCGTGATGCGCGCGTGCTGGGCGATTTCCCAGGGCAGCATCGCATCGGTCTTGAAGCGCAGCACGTTGCTCGCCGCCGACTTCAGCAGCTCGCTGGTGCGGTCGAGCGCGATCACGCGGCCGAGCTTGAGCATCGCGATGCGGTTGCACAGCGCCTCGGCTTCCTCGAGGTAATGGGTGGTCAGGAGCACCGTGCTGCCCTGCTTGTTGAGCCGCGCGACGAACTGCCACAGCGTCTGGCGCAGTTCGACGTCGACGCCCGCGGTGGGCTCGTCGAGCACGATCACCGGCGGCTTGTGGACCAGCGCCTGCGCCACCAGCACCCGGCGCTTCATGCCGCCCGAGAGCTGGCGCATGTTGGCGGTGGCCTTGTCGGCCAGGCCCAGGCTCTGCAGCAGCTCGTCGATCCAGGCCTCGTTGTTCCTGATGCCGAAGTAGCCCGACTGGATGCGCAGCGACTCGCGCACGTTGAAGAAGGGGTCGAACACCAGCTCCTGCGGCACGATGCCGAGCTGGCGGCGGGCCTCGGCGTAGTCGCGCTGCACGTCGAAGCCGTGCACGCGGATCGCCCCGGACGTGGGCCGCGACAGGCCCGCGAGCATGCTGATCAGCGTGGTCTTGCCGGCGCCGTTGGGGCCGAGCAGGCCGAAGAACTCGCCGGGCTCGATGTCGAAGCTGACCTCGTCGACCGCTCGCAGCCCGGCCTTGCCCTGGGCCCGCTGCTGTCGTGAGGGAGGATAGGTCTTGGAGACCGATTGGAATGAGATCGCGGGCATGGGAGGCCGGGATTTTAAGGGCGCGGGTCCCCCAGCGCAGTTCGTGCGGGAATGCAAGCCCGGCGGACCCTTAAGGACCGCGGGGCCGGTTGGGGTCAGAATCGCGCCCGACACCGGGCGGGGCACCGCCACCGCCGGCCGTCGCAAGGAGCCCTCGTGATGCGATCGTTGCACCGCCCTCCCCGGCCCTGGCTGGCCGCCGGGGCCCTCATTCTTGCGAGCCTGCTGTCCGCCTGTGGCGGCGGTGGCGGTGGCGGGGGCGGAGGCTTCCCCGGCGTCGGCGGCGCGCCGCCGCCCAGCACGGCCGAGCTGCCGGCCCGCGAGGCGCTGATCGCCCGCGCCCGGTCGCTCGAGCTCAACACGCCCTACGTGCCGCCGCCCGGCAACGTGCTCGAACACAACACCTCGGGCTATGCCAAGGCGATGTGCTCGGCGGTCTTCATCACCGGGCTCGACCCGGACGTCGCCGCCGAGACCATCGGCTACTTCGTCGGGCCGTATTCGGAACGCAGGAAGGTGGGCAAGCCGGTCGTCGACCGCACGAAGCGCGAAGTGCGCATCACCATTCCCGGCGGCCCGACGCTGACCGCGCGCCAGTTCGGCTCGCAGGGCTGCGTGACGCTGCCGCCCGGGCGCGACGACGTGTTCTTCACGCCGCTCGAGGTCAAGAGCACGCTGCCCGATGCGGCCACCCAGCCCTGGCCGATGGGCGACCTGCTGCCGAGCACCCCGCCGCCGGTCGGCGTGAACATGGCCAAGGTGGCGCAGGCCGTGGACGCCGCCTTCGCCATCCCCGAGGCCTACACCTCGGCCTTCGTGGTCACGCACAAGGGGCGGATCATCGGCGAGCGCTACATGCAGGGCATCGGCCCGACGACGCCGCTGGAATCGTGGTCGATGGGCAAGAGCGTCGTGGCCACGATGATGGGCGTGCTGATCAAGCAGGGCGTCTACACGCTCGACCAGCCGGCGCCGATTCCCGAATGGCAGGGCGAAGGCGACGGCCGCCAGAAGATCCGCATCTCGGACCTGCTGCACATGTCGAGCGGGCTGCGCATCAAGGCGCCCGACGATCCGGACTTCGATCCCAACGGCACCTACCCCGACCACCTCTACTTCTACACGGGGCGCATCAACGCCTTCAACTACGCCGCCACGCGACCGCAGCAATGGCAGCCCAACCTCGTGGGCCGCTACCGCAACACCGACCCGGTGCTGGCCAGCTACCTGGTGCGCCTCGCGGTCGAGAAGCGCGGCGAGGAGTACCTCTCGTTCCCGCAGCGCGCGCTGTTCGACAAGATCGGCATCCGCTCGATGGTGCTGGAGACCGACCCCTACGGCAATTTCCTGGCGCAGGGCTACGACTTCATGTCGGGCCGCGACTGGGCGCGGCTGGCCAATCTGTACCTGCAGGACGGGGTCTGGAACGGCGAGCGCCTGCTGCCCGAGGGCTATGTGAACTTCGTGCGCACCGTGGCGCCGGGCTGGGCGGCCGACAAGCGGCCGATCTACGGCGGTTTCTTCTGGCTCAACGGCGCGATCAGCGGTGCCACCGTGTTCCCAGTGCCGACCTCGGCCTACTACATGCTGGGGGCCGACGGGCAGGTGGTGCTGATCGTGCCCTCGCACGACCTGGTGATCGTGCGCATCGGGCACTCGAAGGGCGCGCCGGTCTACAGCCGGTCGCTCAACGATGCGCTGAAGCTGCTGATGGAGGCCGTTCCGGCCTCCTGAGCGCACAAAGACGAGGTGGAGAAGGGATCAGGGCGCGGCCGGCAGCAGGCCGGCGATCCCATAGAGCGCCGCCAACTCGCGCAGCCGCGGCGACAGGCCCTTCACCGCGAAGCCGCGCCCGAGCGCGCTGGCCTCGCGGCGGCATTCGAGCAGCACCGCCAGCGCCGACGAGTCGAACTGCACCAGCGCGCTGGCATCGACCACGGTGGCGGAGGCATCGGCCTGGCCGGCGAGGCCCTTCTGCAGCATGCGCATGCAGGCGGGTGCCTCGTCGTGCGTGAGCTTCGTCGGCAGGACCAGCATGGCCTCGGCTCCTCTTTTGGCGTGCCGGCCGGGCTCAGCCCTTGCCGCTGCCCTTGTTGCGGGCGGCCAGCGCGGTGATCAGTCCGTCGATGCCGCGGGCGTTGATCTCCTGCGAGAACTGGGTGCGGTAGGTATCGACCAGCCACACGCCGAGCACGTTGAGGTTGTAGACCTTCCAGCCGCCGCCCTGGCCGGGCGTCTTCTCGAGGCGGTAGTCGAGCTGGACCGGATCGCCGCGGCCGCGGACTTCGGTACGCACCAGCACTTCCTTGTCGTCGGGCGAACCGCGGTAGGGACGCACGGTCACGGTCTGATCGCTCACCTGGTCGAGCGCGCCGGCATAGGTGCGCACCAGCAGGGTCTTGAACTCTTCCTGCAGGCGCTTCTGCTGCTCGGGGGTGGCCTGGCGCCAGGCCGGGCCGACGGCCGAGGCGGTCATGCGCTGGAAGTTGACGTTCGGCATGATCTTGCTGTCGACCAGCAGCATGATCTTGTTGACGTCGCCGGCCTTGATCGAGGTGTCGGCCTTGATGGTCTCGAGCACGTCGGTCGACAGGCGCTTGACTAGCGCGTCGGGCGCTTCGTCCGCGGCCTGCGCGGGACGCATGAAGGCGACGCCGGCGCCGATCAGCAGCGCGCCGGCCAGCACCAGGCGGCCGAGGCTGCGTCGTTGAATCAAGGTCTGGGTTTTTGTCATGATCGTGAGTCCCTCTGGTTGAATCTGCCGCGCGGCTCTTCGAAAAAGAGAGCAGCCGCGCCAAGTCTGGAACGGTTTCGACAGGGTACCGGCTCGCGGGGTTCCTGAACGTCGGATGAAGCCTGCAACCGGATGCAAGCAAATGCCGCAGCCGGTGGCCTGGGTCGCCATGCGCCAGGCACGGCGGGCCGGCGCTTACTTGCCGTCGTTGCCCTTGCTGTCCTTGCCGTCGATGTCCTCGCGCTCGTCGGGCGGGTTGCCGTCGTAGATGTCGCTGCGGCGGTGCTGCAGGTAGGCGTCGCGCGTGAAGGTGTACTTGTCGAGCGCCGCATCGTCGAGCAGGCGGCCGGCGCGCAGGTACTTGGCGCGGGTGTCGACCAGGTTCAGCACGTTGAGCGAATTGCGCCACGCCACGTCGTTCATGTGCGAGATCGGATCGCCCCAGCGGTCCACCGGCAGCGCCGCGGTATCGCGCACGGTCGAGGGGCCGAGCAGCGGCAGCACGAGGTACGGGCCCGAGCCGACGCCCCAGTAGCCCAGCGTCTGGCCGAAGTCCTCGTCGTGGCGGTCGATGCCCGCCTCGGTGGCGATGTCGAGCAGGCCGCCCAGACCGAAGATGGTGTTGACGTTCAGCCGCATGAAGGTCTGCGCGCTGTTCTGCACCTTGGCCTGCGCCACATTGTTGGCGAGGTTCCAGACGTCGCCCACGTTGTTGAAGAAGTTGGCGACGCCGGTGCGCACGAGCGAGGGCAGCACGCGGGTGTAGGTGGTGGCCACCGGCACGAGCACGTTCTCGTCGACGACGTCGTTGAAGCGGGTCACGCCACGATTGAAGGGCTCGAGCGGATCGAGCGGATTGGCCTGCGGGCCGGTGGCGCACGCGGCGAGCACCGACAGGACGGCGGAAACGCCCATCCAGCGGGCATAGGTAGCTATGTTCTTCATAGCATTCGACATGGGGTGACGGTTTTTCATTTCTTGTTGCTGTTGGCCGGCGTGGAGCTTCCCTCGGCGGCCTTGCTGTAGAGGAACTGGCTGATCAGGTTCTCGAGCACCACGGCCGATTGGGTCGCTGTGATCGTGTCGCCGGCCTGCAGGTTCTTCTCTTCGACGCCTGCCTCGATCCCGATGTACTGCTCGCCGAGCAGGCCACTGGTGAGGATCTTCAGCGAGCTGTCCTTGGGAAAACTGTAACGGTTTTGCAATGCCAGCGTCACGTCGGCCTGAAATGTCTTGTCGTTGAACGAGATGGACTGCACGCGGCCGATCACCACGCCAGCGCTCTTGACGGCCGTCTGCGGCTTGAGGCCGCCGATGTTGTCGAAGCGCGCGGTGACGGTGTAGGTCTTCTGGAAGTTCAGGCTCAGCAGGTTGGCCGACTGCAGCGCGAGGAACAGCAGCCCGGCCGCACCGAGCAGCACGAACAGGCCGACCCAGATGTCGTTGTTGGAACGTTGCATGGTTGCACTCTCTATCTAGAACGATCGGGGGCGAGCCCCTTCAGATACTGAACATCATGGCGGTGAGCAGGAAATCCAGCCCCAGCACCGACAGCGAGGCCGCCACCACCGTGCGCGTGGTGGCGCGCGACACGCCCTCGGGCGTGGGCTGCGCCTCGTAGCCCTGCAGCAGCGCGATGAAGGTCACGGTGAAGCCGAACACGATGCTCTTGATGACGCCGTTGCCGACGTCGCGCCAGACATCGACGCCCGCCTGCATCTGGCCCCAGAACGCACCGGGGTCGACGCCGAGCATCAGCACGCCCACCACGTAGCCGCCGAGGATGCCGACCGCGCTGAACACGGCCGCCAGCAGCGGCATGGTGATCACGCCGGCCCAGAAGCGCGGCGCGAGGATGCGCTGCACCGGGTCGACCGCCATCATCTCCATGGCACTGAGCTGCTCGCCGGCCTTCATGAGGCCGATCTCGGCCGTGAGGGAGGTGCCGGCACGGCCCGCGAACAGCAGCGCCGCCACCACCGGCCCGAGCTCGCGCACCAGGCTCAGCGTGACCAGCAGGCCGAGCGCTTCCGAGGAGCCGTAGCGCTGCAGCGCGTAGTACATCTGCAGGCCGAGCACGAAGCCCACGAACAGCCCCGACACCGCGATGATCGCGAGCGAGTAGTTGCCGAGGAAATGGATCTGGTCGCGCACCAGCGCGAAGCGGCGCAGGCTGCGCGAGCCCTGGAAGGCGAGCCGCATGAACAGCTTGGCGCCATAGCCGAGGTCGGCCAGCTTGCTGCGCACGGCGAAGCCGACGTCGCCGGGGTTCCACCAGCTCATGACCCGCTCCCGCTCATCGGACCGAAGTCGTCCTCGATGCTGACGCCCGGGTAGTGGAAGCGCACCGGCCCGTCGGGCAGCGCATGCACGAACTGGTGCACCAGCGGGTCGCTGCTGTTGCGCACCTCGTCGGGCGTGCCCTGCGCGGCGATGCCGCCGTTGGCGAGCACGATCACCTGGTCGGCGATGCGGAAGGTCTCTTCCACATCGTGCGACACGATGATGCTGGTGAGTCCCAGCGTGTCGTTGAGCTGGCGGATCAGCCGCGCCGCGGTGCCGAGCGAGATCGGGTCGAGGCCGGCGAAGGGTTCGTCGTACATCACGAAGTCGGGGTCGAGCGCGATCGCGCGCGCCAGCGCCACGCGCCGCGCCATGCCGCCCGAGACTTCGCTGGGCAACAGGTCGCGCGCGCCGCGCAGGCCGACGGCATCGAGCTTCATCAGCACGATGTCGCGCACCAGCGCTTCGGGCAATTCGGTGTGTTCGCGCAACGGAAAGGCCACGTTGTCGAGCACGCTCATGTCGGTGAACAACGCGCCGAACTGGAACAGCATGCCCATGCGGCGCCGCGCGGCATAGAGCGCGGCGGAGTCCATGCGGCCGACGTCCTGGCCGTCGAACAGCACCTCGCCGCGCTGGGCGCGCTGCTGGCCGCCGATGAGGCGCAGCACGGTGGTCTTGCCGCCGCCCGACGCGCCCATGAGCGCCGTGACCTTGCCGCGCGGCAGCGAGAACGAGACGCCATCGAGAATCGCGCGCGCGCCATAGCCGAAGCGAACGTCGCGAAACTCTACGAAGGGCTGTGGCTGTGCGGCTGGGTCCATCTCAATAAAAAAGCCGGGCGCCCTGAGGAGGCATCCCGGCATGCGGTTTCCGCGGATGATAAAGGAGCCGCGAGAAGCCCCGCCGAATTGAAACAAATTTCCGCCGGGCCGGCCTGCTCCGTTTGGAGGAGACGCCCGCCCTCCCGAGGGAGGGCGGGCGCGGCACCTGGACTTATCGCGGCAGGTCGCTGAAGCCCATCAGGAACTCGTCGACCGAGCGCGCGGCCTGGCGGCCCTCGCGGATCGCCCACACCACCAGCGACTGGCCGCGGCGGATGTCGCCGGCGGCAAAGACCTTCGGTACGTTGGTGGCATAGCCGCCGATGAAGTCGACGCTGGCCTTCGCATTCCCGCGCGCATCCTTCTCGACGCCGAAGGCATCGAGCACGGTCGCCACGGGGCTCACGAAGCCCATCGCGAGCAGCACGAGGTCGGCCTTGAGCACCTGCTCGCTGCCGGCCACTTCCTGCATCTTGCCGTCCTTCCACTCGACGCGAACGGTCTTCAGGCCGGTGATCTTGCCCTTCTCGCCGATGAATTCCTTGGTCGAGATCGCGAACTCGCGCTCGCAGCCCTCGTCGTGGCTGGAGCTGGTGCGCAGCTTGATCGGCCAGTAGGGCCAGGTCAGCGGGCGGTTCTCTTCCTCGGGCGGCTGCGGCATCAGCTCGAACTGCGTGACGCTCACGGCGCCATGGCGGTTGCTGGTGCCCACGCAGTCGGAGCCGGTGTCACCGCCGCCGATCACGATCACGTGCTTGCCGTCGGCGCGCAGCTGGCCCTTGACCTTGTCGCCCGCGTTGACGCGGTTCTGCTGCGGCAGGAACTCCATCGCGAAATGGATGCCGTCGAGGTCGCGGCCGGGCACCGGCAGGTCACGCGACTGCTCGGCGCCGCCGGTCAGCAGCACGGCGTCGAAGTCCTTCTGCAGCTGCTCGGGCGTGACGGTTTCCTTGGCCAGGTTGGTGACCTTGGAGCCCTTGCCCAGCGGATCCTTGGCGGCGCCGACGACCACGCCGGTGCGGAACACCACGCCCTCGGCCTTCATCTGCTCGACGCGGCGGTCGATGTGCGACTTCTCCATCTTGAAGTCGGGGATGCCATAGCGCAGCAAGCCGCCGATGCGGTCGTTCTTCTCGAACAGCGTCACGTCGTGGCCGGCGCGCGCGAGCTGCTGCGCGGCGGCCATGCCGGCCGGGCCCGCGCCCACCACCGCGACCTTCTTGCCGGTCTTGTGCTTGGCCACGCGCGGCGCGACCCAGCCCTCGTCCCAGGCGCGGTCGATGATCGCGTGCTCCAGCGACTTGATGCCGACCGCGTCGTCGTTCACGTTGAGCACGCAGGCCGCCTCGCAGGGCGCGGGGCAGATGCGGCCGGTGAACTCCGGGAAGTTGTTGGTCGAGTCGAGCACCGCGAAGGCGTTCTGCCAATCGTTGCGGTACACCAGGTCGTTGAAGTCCGGAATGATGTTGTTGACCGGGCAGCCGCTGTTGCAGAACGGCGTGCCGCAGTCCATGCAGCGCGCGCCCTGCACCTTCGCCTGGTCGGTGTTCAGGCCGACGACGAATTCCTTGTAGTGCTTGAGCCGTTCCTCGACCGGGCGATAGCCCTCCTCGATGCGCTCATGCTCCAGAAAACCGGTGATCTTTCCCATCGTGCTGTTCCTTCGTTGTGTCTTCGTTCACCGGCGCCTTCAGGCGGCGGCCGGCGCCGTCTTGGGCGCGGCGGCGATCGCATGCGGCTCGAGGCCGACGTGCGCGTTGTTGCCGGTGCTGGCGAGCTCGACCTTGCGGTCGTGCAGCTCGCCGAGGGCGCGCTTGTACTCGTTGGGGAAGACCTTGACGAACTTGGTGCGCGACACGGCCCAGGTGTCGAGCAGCTCGCGCGCGCGCTTGCTGCCGGTCCAGCGGTGGTGTTCCTCGAGCAGCTTCTTCAGCTGGGCCTCGTCGGTCTCGCCGCCGTGCCAGATCTTGCGATGCACGCTGGCGGTCTGCTCGGCCGAGGTCAGCACCTTCTCGAGCGAGACCATCGACATGTTGCAGCGCGAGGCGAACTGGCCGTCCTCGTCGTAGACGAAGGCCACGCCGCCGCTCATGCCGGCCGCGAAGTTGCGTCCGGTCTTGCCGAGCACGGCCACGGTTCCACCGGTCATGTATTCGCAGCCGTGGTCGCCCGTGCCTTCGATGACCGCCGTGGCGCCCGACAGGCGGACCGCGAAGCGCTCGCCGGCCACGCCGCACAGGTAGGCCTCGCCGGTGGTCGCGCCGTACAGCGCGGTGTTGCCGACGATGGTGTTGCGCACGGCCTCGCCGCGGAAGTCGAGGCTGGGGCGCACCACCACGCGGCCGCCCGACAGGCCCTTGCCGGTGTAGTCGTTGGCGTCGCCGATCAGGTACAGCGTGATGCCGCGTGCCAGGAAGGCGCCGAACGACTGGCCGCCCGTGCCCTCGAGCTGGATGCGGATCGAGTCGTCGGGCAGGCCCTGCGGATGCACCTTGGTCAGCGCGCCCGAGAGCATCGCGCCCACCGAGCGGTTGACGTTGCGCGCCACCTCGATGAACTGCACCTTCTCGCCCTTGTCGATCGCGGGACGCGACTTCTCGATCAGCCGGACGTCGAGCGCCTTGTCGAGGCCGTGGTCCTGGTTCTCGACGTGGAAGCGCGAGACGTCGGCCGGCACGTTCGGCAGCGCGAACAGGCGGCTGAAGTCGAGGCCCGAGGCCTTCCAGTGCTCGATGCCCTTGCGCATGTCGAGCAGGTCGGCGCGGCCGATCATGTCGTCGAACTTGCGGATACCGAGCTGGGCCATGATCTGGCGCACTTCTTCCGCGACGAAGAAGAAGTAGTTGACGACGTGCTCGGGCTTGCCCGAGAACTTCTTGCGCAGCACCGGGTCCTGCGTGGCCACGCCCACCGGGCAGGTGTTGAGGTGGCACTTGCGCATCATGATGCAGCCCTCGACCACCAGCGGCGCGGTGGCGAAGCCGAACTCGTCGGCACCCAGCAGCGCGCCGATCGCGACGTCGCGGCCGGTCTTCATCTGGCCGTCGGCCTGCACGCGGATGCGGCTGCGCAGGCGGTTCAGCACCAGCGTCTGCTGCGTTTCTGCCAGGCCGATCTCCCACGGGCTGCCCGCATGCTTGATCGACGACCAGGGCGAGGCGCCCGTGCCGCCGTCATGGCCGGCGATCACGACGTGGTCGCTCTTGCACTTGGCCACGCCCGCGGCGATGGTGCCGACGCCGATCTCGCTGACCAGCTTCACGCTGATGCTGGCGTGCGGCGCGGTGTTCTTCAGGTCGTGGATCAGTTGGGCCAGATCCTCGATCGAGTAGATGTCGTGGTGCGGCGGCGGCGAGATCAGGCCCACGCCCGGCACCGCGTAGCGCTGCTTGCCGATGTACTCGGTGACCTTGCCGCCTGGCAGCTGGCCGCCCTCGCCCGGCTTCGCGCCCTGGGCCATCTTGATCTGGATCTGGTCGGCCGAATGCAGGTACTCGGCCGTGACGCCGAAGCGGCCCGAGGCCACCTGCTTGATGCGCGAGCGCAGCGAGTCGCCGTCCTTGAGCGGCAGGTCGACTTCGACGTTCTCGGCGCCGATCACGCTGCGCAGCGTGTCGCCCTGCTTGATCGGGATGCCCTTGAGCTCATTGCGGTAGCGCGCGGGGTCTTCACCGCCTTCGCCGGTGTTGCTCTTGCCGCCGATGCGGTTCATGGCCACGGCCAGCACCGAGTGCGCCTCGGTGCTGATCGAGCCCAGCGACATCGCGCCGGTGGCGAAGCGCTTGACGATGTCGGCCGCCGATTCGACCTCGTCGACCGGAATCGCCTTCGCCGGATCGATCTTGAACTCGAACAGGCCGCGCAGCGTGAGGTGGCGGCGGTTCTGGTCGTTGATGAGCTGGGCGTATTCCTTGTACGTGTTCCAGTTGTTGGCGCGCGTGCTGTGCTGCAGCTTGGCGATCGCGTCGGGCGTCCACATGTGCTCTTCGCCGCGCGTGCGCCAGGCGTATTCGCCGCCGGCGTCGAGCATGCTGGCGAGCACCGGGTCGTCGCCGAAGGCGGCCTTGTGCATGCGGATGGCTTCCTCGGCGATCTCGAACACGCCGATGCCTTCCACGCGGCTGGCGGTGCCGGTGAAGTACTTGCTGACGGTCTCGCTGTTCAGGCCGATGGCCTCGAACAGCTGGGCGCCGCAGTAGCTCATGTAGGTGCTGACACCCATCTTCGACATGATCTTCGACAGACCCTTGCCGATCGCCTTCACGTAGTTGTAGATCGCCTTCTCGGCGCTCAGCGCGCCCGGCAGGTCGGCATGCATGCCGGCCAGGGTGTCCATCGCGAGGTAGGGGTGGACCGCCTCGGCGCCGTAGCCCGCGAGCACGGCGAAGTGGTGCACCTCGCGCGCCGAACCGGTCTCGACCACCAGGCCGGCCGTGGTGCGCAGGCCCTCGCGAACCAGGTACTGGTGCACGGCCGACAGCGCCAGCACCGCCGGAATGGCGACCTGCGTCGGGCCGACGCCGCGATCGCTGACGATCAGGATGTTGTGGCCGCCCTTGATGGCATCGACGGCTTCGGCGCACAGCGAGGCCAGCTTGGCTTCGACGCCTTCGTCGCCCCAGGCGAGCGGGTAGGTGATGTCGAGCACGTAGCTCTTGAACTTGCCCTGCGTGTACTTGCCGATGTCGCGCAGCTTCGCCATGTCGGCGAAGTCGAGGATCGGCTGGCTCACCTCGAGCCGCATCGGCGGGTTGACCTGGTTGATGTCGAGCAGATTGGGCTTGGGTCCGATGAAGGACACCAGCGACATCACGATGGCTTCGCGGATCGGGTCGATCGGCGGGTTCGTGACCTGGGCGAACAGCTGCTTGAAGTAGTTGTACAGCGGCTTGTTCTTGCTCGAGAGCACGGCCAGCGGGCTGTCGTTGCCCATCGAGCCGATGCCCTCTTCGCCGGCCTGCGCCATCGGGCTCATCAGGAACTTGATGTCTTCCTGGGTGTAGCCGAAGGCCTGCTGGCGGTCGAGCAGCGCGACCTGCGAGATCGGCGCGGTCACCGGCTCGGCCTGCACGCTGTCGAGCTTGATGCGCAGGTTCTCGATCCACTGCTTGTAGGGCTTGCTGTTGGCGAGGGTGGCCTTGACCTCCTCGTCGTCGATCATGCGGCCCTGCTCGAGGTCGATCAGGAACATCTTGCCGGGCTGCAGGCGCCACTTGCGCACGATCTTCTGCTCGGGCACGGGCAGCACGCCCGACTCGGAAGCCATGATGACGAGGTCGTCGTCGGTCACGCAGTAGCGCGAGGGACGCAGGCCGTTGCGGTCGAGCGTGGCACCGATCTGGCGGCCGTCGGTGAACACGATCGAGGCCGGGCCGTCCCAGGGCTCGAGCATGGCGGCATGGTATTCATAGAACGCGCGGCGACGCGGGTCCATGGTGCTGTGCTGTTCCCAGGGCTCGGGAATCATCATCATCACGGCCTGGCTGATCGGGTAGCCGGCCATCGTCAGCAGCTCGAGGCAGTTGTCGAAAGTGGCGGTGTCGGACTGGCCCGCGAAGCTGATCGGGTAGAGCTTCTGCAGGTCGGCGCCGAGCACGGGCGAGGACATCACGCCCTCGCGCGCCTTCATCCAGTTGTAGTTGCCCTTGACGGTGTTGATTTCGCCGTTGTGCGCGACGTAGCGGTACGGGTGGGCCAGCGGCCACTCGGGGAAGGTGTTGGTCGAGAAGCGCTGGTGCACCAGGCCCAGGGCCGAGACGCAGCGCTTGTCCTGCAGGTCGAGGTAGTAGGTGCCGACCTGGTCGGCGAGCAGCAGGCCCTTGTAGACCACGGTGCGGCTCGACATGCTCGGAACGTAGTATTCCTTGCTGTGCTTGAGCTTCAGGCGCTGGATGTTGGCGCTCGCGGTCTTGCGGATCACGTAGAGCTTGCGTTCGAGCGCGTCCTGCACGATCACGTCGTTGCCGCGGCCGATGAAGACCTGGCGCAGCAGCGGTTCCTTTTCGCGCACGGTGGGCGACATCGGCATGTCGCGGTTGACCGGCACGTCGCGCCAGCCCAGCAGCACCTGGCCCTCGGCCTTGATCGCGCGTTCCATTTCCTGCTCGCAGGCCTGGCGCGAGGCGTGTTCCTTCGGCAGGAAGATCATGCCGACGCCGTACTCGCCCGGCGGGGGCAGCGTGACGCCCTGCTTGGCCATCTCGTCGCGGTACAGGTGGTCGGGCAGCTGGATCAGGATGCCGGCGCCGTCGCCCATCAGCTTGTCGGCGCCCACGGCGCCGCGATGGTCGAGGTTCTCGAGAATCTTCAAGCCCTGCAGCACGATGGCGTGGCTCTTCTCGCCCTTGATGTGGGCCACGAAGCCGACGCCGCAGGCATCGTGCTCGTCGGCACCGGAATACAGACCGTGTTGTTGGAGATGTTGAATCTCGGCAGCCGTCGTCATGGCGCACTCCTTCAGTTTTCGCAGGGATTGGGAGCATATTGCGATGCACAAAGAATGCCAAACACTTTAATGGGGGTCAGATTCCAATTAAATCTTGAGTTTTCTTGTCAGAATTTAATTGGGGACACATCAAATTGGATAGCGGGAGGCCGCGACTGGACAGCGGTTTCCGCCCTTTTCAGTTCAGCTCTTGGTACCCGAAGGCGGCCGCCCGGCCTTGGCCGGCAGCACTCGGCGCTCGGTGTTCTTCTGCAACGCGTCCAGAAAATCCGCATCGCCGGCCGCCCAGCCACGCAGCGTGGCTTCGGTCAGCGCCGACTGGTCGGCGGCCCGGACGCCCGCACGCACCAGTTCGACATACGCCGCCTCGCGCGCGAACGGGGTGTTGCCGAGCTCCCAGTACAGCGGATGGGGCGTGAGCAGCCGGTCGTGCCGCAGCCCCGCGTAGTGCGCATGGCTGGACCACGCGAAGTCGCGCGGATCGATCACCAGCCCCGCGCGCACCGGGTTGAGGTCGATGTAGGCCATGCAGGTCAGCAGGTAGCGCTCGGTCTGGATCAGGGTCGACCTGTAGCGCCCTTCCCACAACGTGCCGCTGCGGCCATGGCGGTCGTTGAAGTAGCGCACGTAGCTGCGCCCGACCGACTGCATGAGCTGCGGCAACCCGGTGGCGCTGTCGGGCGTGGCCAGCAGGTGGAAATGGTTGTCCATCAGCACGTAGGCATGCACCGCGACGCCGAAGCGCGTGGCGCTGTCGGCCAGCAGGGCGAGCAGCTTCTCGTGGTCCGCGCGGTCCACGAAGATCGGCTGGCGGTTGTTGCCGCGCTGGATCGCGTGGTGCGGCAGGCCGGCAAGGGTGAGACGGGGAAGGCGGGCCATGGGCCAGGAAGGGGTTGACGCGCGGGGCTTGTATCCTAAGCCGCCCGCCGAACCATTCCATCCTGGCGGGGGAGGAGCCATTCGATGTTCAAGTTCTTCAAGGAAATGCTCGATACGGTCAAGGAAGGCATGGCGGAGGGACGCGCCGAGCTGGCGCAGGAAGCCGCCGAGCGCGAGGCCAAGGCCCAGCAGGACGGCACGACGCTCGAGGCCCGGCTCGCGGCCTCGTCGCGCTACGAGAACATGGCCGTGGCGCTGGCCGCGATCTACCGCGAGACCTTCGCCCCCGAGCTCAAGGCCGCCAAGGAGGCGAACCGCAGCGCGGTGCACCTGCTGTGCGTGCCGATCCCCGACGAGGAAGTCGCGCCGTGGAAGAAGCTGCTGGCGCGCGACTTCGACGCGGGCGACGAGGCACAGGCACGCGAAGCCATCGCCGACACCCACGACGCGGCCGAGGCGATGGCCCGCAGCGCGGACGGCGAGCTGGCCGTGTGGATCGCCCGTTTCGCGCACCTCGCGACCGGCTCGGCGGCGGTCGGCTACCTGGAAGCGCGCGAAGCGCTGGACGCGCTCGAGCCGGCGGTGGCGCTGGCGATCGAACGCTTCGACGGCTGGGAGCGCTACGGCCGCAGCTTCCTCGAGGGCGAGCGCGATGCCGCGGGCAGCAACTTCATGGGCCGCAAGGTGCTGGCTTCGGTGACCGAACGGCTGCTGGAAGACGAGCGCAGCCCGTGGAAGACGCTGGACTGGCCCGCGCGCGACGCGCTGCCGGCGCTGCTCGCGTCGCGCTGATCCGGCGCGGCGCCAGGCTCAGTCGAGCCTAAAGCGCGTATCGCCCAACGCATCGAGCCCGAACTGCGCCAGCAGTTCGCGCAACCGCGCGGCCGCACTCGCCTTGCGCTGGCCGGTATGGCGCGCGAGGATCAGTTCGTTCTTCATGCTGTGCTCCCAGCCCACGAGCTCGGTCACGGTGACGCTGTAGCCGTTGGCCTCGAGGTACAGGCAGCGCAGCACGTTGGTGAGCTGGCTGCCGATCTCGCGCGTGTGCAGCGGATGGCGCCAGAGCTCGGCCAACGGCGTGCGCGAGAGCGCGAGCGCCTTGGTCTCGCGCAGGCAGGCCGCCACCTCCGCCTGGCAGCAGGGCACCAGCACCATGCAGCGCGCCTTCTTCGCGAGGCCGAAGGCGATGGCGTCGTCGGTGGCGGTGTCGCAGGCATGCAGCGCGGTCACCACGTCGATCTGCGGCGGCAGTTCGCTGGCGCTGGCCGATTCGGCGACCGTCAGGTTGAGGAAGGACATGCGGTCGAAGCCCAGCCGCTGCGCCAGTTCGCGCGACTTCTTGACCAGCTCGGCACGCGTCTCGATGCCGTAGACGTGACCGCCCCGCCCCGCGCGGAAGAACAGGTCGTAGACGATGAAGCCCAGGTACGACTTGCCCGCGCCGTGGTCGGCCAGCGTGGCGTTGGCGCCGCCCTCGGGCAGCTCGCGCAGCAGCTGCTCGATGAACTGGAACAGGTGATAGACCTGCTTGAGCTTGCGGCGCGAGTCCTGGTTGAGCCGGCCCTCGCGCGTGAGGATGTGCAGCTCCTTGAGCAGCTCGACCGACTGGCCCGGGCGCAAGGCCTCGGCGAGCTCGGCATCGGCCTTCGCCACCTTGGCGGTCTTGCCGCCCTTGGCGGAATGGTCGTCGCGGGTCTTGTTCAAAGCGTGGGCATTCATGTGGGGGTGCTCCCGGGGCCGACGTCGAGCGCGGCCCAGCCTTCGGGTCCGAGGGCCTCGAGGGTGTCGATGTTGCGGCCGAAGATCTCCTCGGCGTCGGGAAAGGCCTCGACCGCGCGGTCCACGCTCTCTTCGCGCAGCAGGTGCAGCGTGGGATAGGGCGCGCGGTTGGTCGCGTTGCCGATGTCGTCGGGCTCGGTGCCGCCGAACTGGAACCGTGGATGGAAGCTCGCGAGCTGCAGCACGCCGTCGAAGCCGGCCTTGGCGAGCCGGCGCTCGGCACGCGCCGTGAAGTCGTTGAAATCGAGGAAGTCCGCGAGCGCGTTCGGCGCGATCAGCAAGGTGGTGTCGCGCTCGGCAGCATCGAGCGTGACGAGCTGCCGGGCTTCGGCGAGCAATGCGTCGAGCAGGTCGTCATGCTCGGCGGACAGGTAGGTGGCGTAGTGGATCTGGCCCTTGACGTGCACGGCCTTCGCGAACGGGCACAGGTTGAGGCCGATCACCGCGCGCTCGAGCCAGCGGCGCGTGTCGGCGACGGCCTGCTCGGCCGTGACGAAGGCACCGCTGCTCATGGCGCCGCGGCCTCCAGCGCCAGCCGCGCGCGGCCGAGCCGGCGCGCGATCGCGATGCCGGTCAGCGAGCAGGCCAGCGTCGCGACCCAGGTCCAGTGCCATCCGCCGACGCGGTGCGCTACCCAGGCGACAGTCGGCGGCGCCAGGAACTGGCCCAGCGACGAGGCCTGCTGCATCAGCCCGACGGTGGTCGACACGGTGGCCGGTCCGGGCGCGAAGCGCACGCCGAGCAGGAACAGCGTGGCCGGCACCATGCCGCCCGCGAGCGAGAAGGCGCAGACGGCCACGAAGCGCAGCGAGGCGGGCAGCCCGATGGCATCGGCGCCCGGCCCGCGCAGTTCCGCGAAGGCCGCGATGCCGCCCAGCGCCATGATCAGGAAGCCCCACTGCAGCAGCCGCTCGGGCGCGATGCCGCGCTGCAGCCAGCGCCCGCCCATGATGTTGCCGACGATGTTCATCGCCGCGGCCAGCGCCGTGAGCACCGCGTTCCAGCCGGCCGGCACGCCCGCGCCGGCATAGATCGCGGGCAGGAAGCCGATCACCGCCATCCACTGCGCCGAGTAGACGGCGAAGCTCAGCGCCGTGAGCCAGGGGCCGCGCGCGCCGACGGTGGTGCGCAGGCGCGACCAGCCGCTCTCGGGCACGGCGGCGGCGATCGGCGCGCGTTGCCGGTCGGCCGGCACCGCGACGAACAGCCAGGCCGCCGCCAGCGCCGACACCAGCGACAGCGCCCACCACCAGCCAGGCCAGCCGTTCCAGCCGATCAGCACCGGGCCGAGCAACAGTGCCAGCGCCACGCCGAACGGCATGTAGGCACCCCAGAGCCCCAGCGCCGCCTTGTCGGCGCCCGCGGGCGTGAGGGCGCGGATCAGGCCCGGGCCGGGCATCACCGCCAACAGGAAGCCAATGCCCTCGACGGCGCGCAGCACCAGCAGCCAGGGCACGGCCTGCTCTGCGGGCAGGTGGCTACCGACCGCGCCGCCCGCGAGGCTGGCCAGGGTCAGCACGGCCAGTCCGCCGAGCATGCTGCGGCGCAGGCCGATGGTGTCGGCCGCCAGGCCCGCGAGCAGGCCCAGCGTCATGCTCGCGACCTGTACCAGCGAGAGCAGGAAGCCGGCCTCGACCAGGCCGATGCCCAGCGAAGCCTGCAGCGCCGGCACCGCGGGCGGCAGCTTGCCCAGGTGCAGCGCGGCGCTGACGCCCGCGACCACGACCGCGAAGGCGGCCGCGGGGATGCGCGGGCGCGCGCCGGGCGATGTCATGCCGTCGGCCCGTCGGCGCGCGCAATGCCGCGCCGGCCGGTCAGCCGCTCGTGCTCGCGCATCGCGAAGCGGTCGGTCATGCCCGCGATGTAGTCGGCCACGGCGCGTGGGCGGTCGGCGCGCTCGGCGAAGGACTCGGGCATCTCGGCGCCGCGCTCGAGGTAGGCATCGAACAGTTCGCGCACCACCTCGCGCGCCTGGTCGGTGGTCTGCACCACCTGCGGGTGACGGTAGAGGTTGCGGAACAGGAAGCGCTGCAGCGTCTCCGACTGCGCGCGCATGCCCTCGCTGAACGCGACCACCGGCGGCGCGCGGCGCACCGCATCGGCATCGCCGGGTGCGAGCGCCTCGAGCGTGGCACGGGTGGCGTCGATCACGTCGTAGACCTGGGCGCTGAGCATGCGGCGGATGGTCTCGTAGAGCACGCGGCGGCCGCTCAGCGCGGGGTACTCGGCCAGCGCCTCGCGCCGGTAGCGCTCGAACAGCTCGACCTCGGCCAGTTGCTCGACGGCGATCAGGCCGGAGCGCACGCCGTCGTCGATGTCGTGGGCGTTGTAGGCGATCGCATCGGCCAGGTTGCACAGCTGCGCTTCGAGGCCGGGCTGGGTGCGGTCGATGAAGCGGCGCGCCACGCCGCCGGGCTCGGCCGCCTCGAGCTTCTCGGCGTTGGCGCGCGAGCAATGCTTGAGGATGCCCTCGCGCGTCTCGAAGCTGAGGTTGAGGCCGTCGTACTGCGGATAGCGGTGTTCGAGCGCATCGACCACGCGCAGGCTCTGCAGGTTGTGCTCGAAGCCACCGTGCTCGGCCATGCAGGCATTGAGCGCGTCCTGCCCCGCATGGCCGAAGGGCGTGTGGCCCAGGTCATGGGCCAGCGCGACCGCCTCGACCAGGTCCTCGTTGAGCCGCAGCGCGCGCGCGATGGAGCGGCCGAGTTGCGCCACCTCGAGCGAATGCGTGAGCCGCGTGCGGAACAGGTCGCCCTCGTGATTGAGGAACACCTGCGTCTTGTAGACCAGCCGCCGGAACGCCGTCGAATGCACGATGCGGTCGCGGTCGCGCTGGAAGGCGTCGCGCGTGGGCGCGGGCGGCTCGGGATGGCGGCGGCCGCGCGAACGCGCGGGATGCGAGGCGTAGTGCGCGAGGCTCATGAATCCGCGGAGGCGATGCCGGCCATCGGAATGGGTCAGGCGGCCGCGCAGGATTGCGCGAGCACCTCGCGCACCAGCGCGTCGGGGGCGCCGCGCATGATCGCGGAGCCGGGCTTGTCGATCACCACGAAGCGGATCTCGCCGGCCTCGGATTTCTTGTCGACGCGCATCAGTTCCAGGTAGCGGTCAGCGCCCAGGTCGGGACCGACTGTGGGCAGGCCGGCGCGCTGGATCAGACGGGTCAGGCGCTCGACGAAGGCCGCGTCCACGCCTCCGAGACGCTGCGACAGCCGCGCTGCCATCACCATGCCGCAGCCCACGGCCTCGCCATGCAGCCATTCGCCATAGCCCAGGCCCGATTCGATCGCATGGCCGAAGGTGTGGCCGAAATTGAGGATGGCGCGCAAGCCGGTCTCGCGCTCGTCCTGGCCGACCACCAGCGCCTTGATCTCGCAGCTGCGCTTGACCGCATGCGCGAGCGCGGCGGGATCGCGCGCCACCAGGGCTTCGATGTTGGCTTCGATCCAGTCGAGGAAGGCCATGTCGTGGATCGGCCCGTACTTGATCACCTCGGCCAGGCCGGCGCTGAGTTCGCGCGGCGGCAGCGTCTGCAGGGTGCCAAGGTCGCAAACCACCAGTTGGGGCTGGTAGAACGCGCCGATCATGTTCTTGCCCAGCGGATGGTTGATGGCCGTCTTGCCGCCGACCGAGGAATCGACCTGCGCCAGCAAGGTGGTCGGCACCTGGACGAAGGGCACGCCGCGCATGTAGCTGGCGGCCGCGAAGCCGGTCATGTCGCCGACCACGCCGCCGCCGAGCGCGAACAGCACGGTCTTGCGGTCGCTGCCGTGTCCGAGCAGCGCGTCGAAGATCAGGTTCAGGGTCTCGAGGTTCTTGTAGACCTCGCCATCGGGCAGCTCGAGCAGATGCACCTGGCGGAACCGGCCGGCCAGCGCCTGGCGAAGTGCCTGGGCGTAGAGCGGCGCGACCGTGGTGTTGCTGACGATCAGCGCGCTGGCCGCCTGCGGCACGATGCCGTAGGTCCGGGGATCGTCGAACAGGCCGGCGCCGATGAGGATGGGATAGCTGCGGTCGCCGAGCGGGATGTCGACGCGTTCGAGGGGGGGCGAGGAAGCGGAAGCGGAAGCGGCAGGCGATGGCATGGCGGGAGTTTAGGCGGTGCGGCGCCCAGGGGCCGGAACGCCGGTGCCAAGCGCCTCGGCGCGCAAGGGGCGATCCGTGCCCCGACCGGGCCTGGCTAGCCCGAAGAAGCGGGCGGCTCGGGGCCCTCGGGGTGCGCGCCGGGCGGCACGATGCCGGCCAGTTCGAGCTGCATCACGATGATGTTCACGAGCGTCGCGACCGTGGGACGCCCCGTGTCGACCACATCGTGAGCGGTCTCGCGATAGAAGGGGTCGCGCGCGTCGTGCAGCTCGCGCAGCCGGCCCAGCGGATCGGCCACCTGCAGCAGCGGTCGCTTGACGTCGTGGCGCAGGCGCCGAAACAGGTCCTCGGGCGAGGACCGCAGGTAGATCACGTGGAAATGGCCGCGCAGCTGCTGCCGGTTGGCCTCGCGCAGCACCGCGCCGCCCCCGGTGGCCAGCACGCCATGCGCGCCCGCCGCCAGCTCGGCGATCACCTGCTGCTCGAGGTCTCGGAAGGCGGCTTCGCCTTCGCGCTCGAAGTAATCGCGGATCGAGCAGCCGATGCGCTGCTCGATCTCGTGGTCGGTGTCGACGAAGGGAAGATCGAGTCGAAGCCCCAGCCGCCGGCCCACAGCGGACTTTCCGGCGCCGGGCAATCCGACGAGTGCGACGGCCACGCCGTGGCTGCTACGCCCGCGCGTCAGCGCGCGGCGTTGCGGTCGGTAATCATCTTCGGGGTGATAAAGACGAGCATTTCGGTCTTGTTCGCAATGCGAGTGCGTGTGCGGAACAGCGCCCCCACATAGGGCACTTCACCCAGCACCGGCACGCGCGACTCGTCATTGGATTCGTTGAGCTCGAAGATACCACCGATGACGACCGTGCCGCCGTTTTCGACCAGCACCTCGGTCTGGACATGCTTGGTGTTGATGGCCGGGCCGGCAGTGGTGTTGACGCCTCGGGCGTCCTTGCTCACATCCAGCGTCAGGATGATGTTGCCTTCGGGCGTGATCTGCGGCGTGACTTCGAGCTTGAGCACCGCCTTGCGGAACGCGATCGAAGTGGCACCGCTCGAGGTCGCCTGCTGGTAGGGAATTTCCTCGCCCTGCTCGATCAAGGCCTTGGTCTGGTCGGCAGTGATGACACGGGGGCTGGACACCAGCTTGCCCTTGCCGTCCGCCTCCAGTGCGGAAATTTCGAGGTTCAGCATGCGCGAGAAGCTGGAATTGAACAGCGAAATCGCAAAGGTGCCTGGAGAAGTGCCGTTGTTGAGAGGATCGACGGCCGGCAGGTTCACGAAATTCGAATTGGTCCAGGTCGTCGTGGTGTTTCCACCGCTGTTTCCGCCGCCAGAACCAGAGCCAGAGCCGGATCCAGTGCCAGACAGAGGCATGGCGCCGATAGTGCCGAACGCGCGATTGCCGTTGGCGGAAGCGATCCGCTCGTTCGCGATACCGCCACCCAGTCTGGCGCCAAGCGATTTACCGAAGGTATCGGTCGCCTCGACGATCCGCGCCTCTATCAGCACCTGACGCACGGGCACGTCTAGCTTCAGGATGAGCTCCGCGACCTGCGCTAGGCGCGAGGGGATGTCGGACACGAACAATTGGTTGGTACGCGCCTCGGCGATTACGCTGCCGCGCGGGCTCAGGATACGCGTGGTGGTGCCCGAGTTGCCCCCGCCTCCACCCGCACCGCCCGCAGAAGCACCAGTACCGGTCAATCCCTGCGCGATGGCGATCGCCTTGGTGTAGTTCAGTTGGAAGGACTGCGTCCGCAGAGGCTCGAGATTCTCGATTGCCGCCTTGGCCTCGAACTCGAGCTTTTCCTTGGCGTTGATCTCGTCCTTCGGCGCGATCCACAGCACGCTGCCGTTCTTGCGCATGCCGAGATTCTTGGCCTGCATGATGATGTCGAGCGCCTGATCCCAGGGCACGTCCTTCAGTCGCAAGGTCAACGCACCCGTCACCGAATCGGAAGTCACGATGTTGAAGTTCGTGAAGTCGGCGATCACCTGAAGCAGCGAACGGATCTCGATGTTCTGGAAGTTGAGCGAAAGCTTCTCGCCCGTGTAGCCAGCGCCTTGCGTCAGCTTGGTCGGATCGACCTTGCGCGCGCGCACTTCCACCACGAACTGATTGTCGCTCTGGTAGGCACTGTGTTCCCAATCGCCCTTGGACTCGATCGTCAGGCGCACGCGGTCACCAGCCTGCTGGGCCGTGATGGACTGCACCGGTGTATTGAAGTCGGCCACGTCCAGCCGACGGCGCAGGCCTTCGGGCAGCGTGGACTTGGTGAACTCCGCCACCAGGCTCTTGCCCTGCTGCCGCAGATCCACGCCCACTTGGTTGTTTGCCAGATCGATGATGACGCGGCCGGTGTTGTCGGAGCCCAGACGGAAATCGACATCGCGCAGCGCCAGGGTGTCTCGGTTGCGGTTTTCGGCAAAGGTTGCGGAAACCGGCGCCGCGAGCGCCACGCCCGCCGTGGGTTCGAGCGTTACCAGCAGCGACTTGCCCTGGACCTCGGCCTTGTATGCGGTGGCCTGCTTGAGGTTAAGCACCACGCGGCTGCGTTCACCGGCCTGTACCACGTTGACCGAGCGCAGATTGCCCTGGTTCACCTCGATCGCGGAGCGCCCGATGGCGTTCGTGACACCGGGAAAATCGAGCGCGATGCGCGCAGGCGTTTGCACCGCAAAGCCATTGGGAACCGCAGCCAACGGTTGCGCCAGGTCGATGCGGATCACCTCCGCACCCGATTGCATCGAGCTCGTCACAGACTCGATGGCATTTTGCGCTTGGGCCACGGCCAGCGCACCAAATGCCAGCAGCCCGAGCGCGGCGCTTCGCAGCCGCTGTGCCATCTTCGATTTTTCTAGGTTCATTTCGCACTCTCTTGCAACTGCAGCGATGCTGCGCGTTCGATCCATTCGCCCGCCGCGTCCTGCACGATCTCACGCAGGGCGACTTCGCTTTCGTTGATCCGGGTGATGCGGCCGTAGTTAAGGCCCAGGTACTCGCCGACGCGGACTTTGTAGAGCAGCTTGTCGACCTTCACCAGAGCCACCGGCTGGCTGTTGCGGTTCATGGTGCCGACCATCGCCATCGAATCGAGCGGGAAGGCCTCGAGGGCCTCCTTGCGACGCGCCAGTTCGGGCGCAATCAGATCGGAATTGCCCGGCTGGTTCGATTCGCGACGCAATGCCTGCGTGAGCTTCAGCATATTGAAGGGCTCGAACGAGGAAGCTTCCGTGTAGGCCTGTGGCGTAAATCTTTTCGGCTCCGTGATCGGCGAGATGTTGGGTTTGACCTGCGCGCGCTGCTCCACCATCCAGCGCTGAAGATCTTCCTGGTCGGAGTCTCCGCAGGCGCTCAATCCCGACGCGGCCATCGCGAGCCACAACAACTTGAACGCCGCTCTCATTTCTTCGTGCCTTTGGGCGCCGCAGCGCGTTTCTGGGCTGCCCGCTCTTCTTCATCGAGATAGCGATAGGTACGCGCCGTGGCATCCATGGTTAACGCACCGTCCTTGTCCTTCTGCGGCGTCACGCTCAGGTTGTTCAGCGTAACGATGCGCGAGAGGCTCGCGACGTCGGCCGCAAAAGCGCCCATGTCGTGATAACGGCCCGTCACGCGCACCGAGATCGGCAGCTCGGCGTAATAGTCCTTGACGACGACCTGCCCCGGGCGGAACAGCTCGAACTGGAGGCTGCGGCCAAGTCCGGCCTGATTGATGTCCGACAACAGTGCATCCATTTCGGCCTTGCTCGGCAACTGCTTCTCGAGCACCGTGACGTACTGCTGCACCTGTTCGCGCTGCTTCTTCAGCAGGTCGAGGTTGGCGGCCTGCGCCACCTTCTTCTGATAGTCGGTCCGCAGCGCGGTTTCCTTGCTGCGCTCCGATTCGAGTTCGTCGTTCGAATTCGTGAGCCAGACGAACCACAGGGCCACGACCACGACGACGGACAGGCCCAGGCACAGCGCATAGCGCGGCACTGGCGGCCAGTTCGCGGGATCGTTGAGGTTCAGTCCACGGAACTGATCGCCGAAGCGGCGCATCGCGGCGCCGACATCAACCTTGGGGGAAGAGCGTTTGCTTGCCATGATCGCCTAGCCCTTGGACTGCGATGCGGTGGCCAGCGCCTTGTCCGCCGCCGCCTTCTGCGCGTCGGTCGGCCGCTTGAGGCCGATGCGCATGGTGAAGTTCGCCACGCGCCGCTGGTCACGCTGGTTCGAGCTCAAGCTCACGGTGGCGGAAGTAATTTCGACCAGCTCCGGCTTCACGAGCCAGGGGCTGTTGCTGCCGAGATTGCGCAGCAATTCGGACACGCGCTCGTTCGACTGCGCCATGCCCTGCAGCGTGACGGTCTGGTTGTCCTGCTTCATGTTCGACAGGTAGACGCCATCGGGCAGTTGCCGCACCAACTCGTTGAGCAGATGGACCGGCAGGTTGCGGTCGCCCTGCAGGTCTTCGACGGCCTGCTGGCGTGCGCGCAGCGCCGCGATTTCCTCCTGCAGGGTCGAGATCTCCTTGATCTCGACCTCGAGCTTCTTGATCTCGCCCTGCAGGAAGCGGTTCTTCGATTGCTGGGCCGAGATCTGGGCCTCGAACCAGAGGTAGCCCAGGCAGGCGATCAGGCCACCGAGCAGCGCGGCGGCGGCCAGGGTGCCGAAGAAGGCCTCGCGCCGGCGCTTGCGCGCGGCCTCGCGGTGAGGGAGCAGATTGATCAGGATCACTGCAGGAACCTCCGCATGGCCAGACCGCAGGAGGTCAGGTAGGAAGGCGCTTCGCGCCGTACCTTCTTCTCGCGGATGTTCGAACCGAGCTCCATGCCGTCGAAGGGATTCACGAGCGAGCAGGCGAAGGAGGTCTGCCGCGTCACCGCATTGCTCAGGCCCGGCAGCGAGGCCGATCCGCCGGCCAGCATCACGTAGTCGACGCGGTTGTGCGGCGTGCTGGTGAAGAAGAACTGCAGCGCGCGCGCGATTTCCTGGGCGATGCTCTCGACGAAGGGCTTGAGGACACCCGCACCGTAGTCGTCGGGCAGATCGCCGCTGCGCTTCTTGGCTTCGGCCTCCTCGGCCGAGAAGCCGTACTGGCGCACGATCATCTGGGTCAGTTGGGCGCCGCCGAAGGCCTGGTCGCGGTCGTACAGCACTTCCTGGTTGCGCAGCACCTGCATGCTGGTGGTGAAGGCACCGACCTCGAACAGGGCGACGATCGCATCCTGGCCCTTGCTCGGCAGTTGCTCGATCAGGCGCGCGGTGGCGAGGCGCGAGGCGTAGGACTCGACGTCCAGGATCATGGCCTTGAGGCCCGCCGCTTCGGCCAGGCCTTCGCGGTCCTGCACCTTTTCCTTGCGCGAGGCGGCGATCAGCACTTCGACGTCGCCCGCCGAGCTCAGGCTCGGCCCGGTCACGCAGAAATCGAGGCTCACTTCGTCCAGCGAGAAAGGAATGTATTGATTTGCTTCCGATTCGACCTGGATTTCGAGCTCCTGCTCGCTCATCCCGCCCGGAAGAATGATCTTCTTGGTGATCACCGCCGACGGCGGCAGCGCCAGCGCGACATTGCGCGTGCGCGTGCCGCTCTTGCGCACCACGCGGCGCACGGCCTCGGCGACTTCGTCGAACTTCTCGACATTGCCATCGGTGATCCAGCCCCGCTCCAGGGGCTCGATGGCGCAGCGTTCCAGGATCAGCTTGCCGCTGGCTTCACGGCCGAGCTCGACCAGCTTGACGCTGGACGAACTGACATCCAGCCCGAGCAGGGGGGCGTTCTGACGACGAAACAACGTTCCAAGAGCAGCCAAGTTCTGTCCCTCTTCCCCTGCATTTGTAACCAATAGAAAAATATGCGTTCGGTTGCATGCTAGCAGCACGCTCCAAGGCATCCAAGCGAGGGATCGGGGCGGAATGGTCGAACGTTGTCAAAACCTGACGTTAAAGCCTCGTTCTGTAACTTTCGGATTAGGACTGGGCGCCCGAGGAAACATCCGGGCCCGCTCAGGGGGTGGCTTTTTATAATGCGCGGTGACTCTCGGGCCCTCCATGCAAGAAAACACACGGCCAACGCCAAACCCCAAGCGCCCAGCCAAGACCCCACCCACCTCCACCCGGCCCGCCTGGCTCAAATGGCTGCTGCGCTTCGTGTTCTGGGGGCTTGGGATCGCCGCGGCCGGCGTGCTGTCGGTGATCTGCGTGGTCGCGGTGGCGCTGGCGGTCGCCTATCCGAACCTGCCCGACATCTCCGAGCTCTCCGACTACCGGCCCAAGCTGCCGCTGCGGGTGTTCTCGGCCGAAGGCATCCTGATCGGTGAATTCGGCGAGGAACGACGCAACCTGACGCCGATCTCCGCCATCCCCAAGGTGGTGAAGGACGCCGTGCTGGCGGCCGAGGACACCCGCTTCTACGACCACGGCGGCGTCGACTACAAGGGCATGATCCGCGCCGGCCTCGCGAACATGAACCGCGTGAAGAGCCAGGGTGCCTCCACCATCACCATGCAGGTGGCGCGCAACGTCTACCTGAGCTCCGAGAAGACGCTGACACGCAAGATCTATGAGGTGCTGCTGACCTTCAAGCTCGAGCACCTGCTGAGCAAGGACCAGATCTTCGAGATCTACCTGAACCAGATCTACCTCGGCAACCGCGCCTACGGCTTCGCCGCCGCCTCCGAAGCCTATTTCGGCAAGCCGCTGTCCGAGCTCACGATCGCGCAGGCCGCGATGCTGGCCGGCCTGCCCAAGGCACCCGGCGCGAACAACCCGGTGAACAATCCGCAGCGCGCACGCGGCCGACAGTTCTACGTGATCGACCGCATGCAGGACGCCGGCTTCATCACCGCCGAGCAGGCCGCGGCTGCCAAGAAGGAAGAGCTGCACCTGCGCGATGCCGCCGATCCGAACCGGCTGCATGCCGAGTACGTGGCCGAGACCGTGCGCCAGCTGATGTATGCGCAGTACGGCGACAGCACCTACACGCGCGGCCTCAAGGTCTACACCTCGCTCGTGGCGGCCGACCAGGCCGCTGCCTACAAGGCGCTGCGCAAGGGCATCATGGACTACGAGCGCCGCCAGATCTATCGCGGCCCCGAGAAGTTCGTCGAGTTGCCGAACGATGCCAAGGATCTCGACGAAGCCGTCGACGACGCGCTCAGCGACCATCCCGACAACGGCGACGTGATGGCGGCCGTGGTGCTCAAGGCCACGGCCAAGCAGATCGACGCGGTGCGCGGCAACGGCGACGCGGTGCAGATCACGGGCGAAGGCCTCAAGCCCGCGCAGTCGGGCCTTTCCGACAAGGCGCCGCCCAACATCAAGATCCGCCGCGGCGCGGTGATCCGCGTGGTCAAGACGCCCAAGAACACCTGGGAGATCACCCAGCTGCCCGAGGTCGAAGGCGCCTTCGTCGCCATGGACCCGCGCGACGGCGCGATCAAGGCACTGGTCGGCGGCTTCGACTTCGGCAAGAACAAGTTCAACCACGTCACGCAGGCCTGGCGCCAGCCGGGCTCGAGCTTCAAGCCCTTCATCTACTCGGCCGCGCTCGAGAAGGGCTTCACGCCCGCCACCGTGATCAACGACGGCCCGCTGTTCTTCGATGCCGGCACCACCGGCGGCCAGCCCTGGGAGCCCAAGAACTACGGCGGCGGCTACGACGGTCCGATGTCGATGCGCACCGCGCTGATGAAGTCGAAGAACCTGGTCTCGATCCGCATCCTGCAGTCGATCGGCACGCGCTACGCGCAGGACTGGATCACCAACTTCGGCTTCGAGCGCGAGAAGCACCCGGCCTACCTGCCGATGGCGCTCGGCGCTGGCTCGGTCACGCCGATGCAGATGGCGGTCGGCTACTCGGTGTTCGCCAACGGCGGCTACCGCGTCAATCCCTACCTCGTGACGCGCATCACCGACCACAAGGACAAGCTGCTGGTCGACAAGCAGCCGCCGCTGCTCAACGAGGCGCTGCGCGCCATCCCGCAACGCAATGCCTTCATCATGGACAGCCTGCTGCAATCGGTGGCGCGCGCCGGCACCGCCGCCAAGGCCCAGGCGATGCTCAAGCGGCCCGACCTCTACGGCAAGACCGGCACCACCAACGATTCGCTCGATGCCTGGTTCGCGGGCTTCCAGCCCACCATGACCGCGATCTCGTGGATCGGCTACGACACGCCGCGCAACCTCGGCGACCGCGAGACCGGCGGCGGCCTGAGCCTGCCGATCTGGATCAACTTCATGGAAACCGCCATCAAGGGCGCGCCGGTCACCGACCTCTCGACCGCCCCGCCTTCCGGCGTGGTGAGCGTGGGCGGCGAGTGGTACTACGACGACTACGCGCCGGGCCGCGGCGTGGCCAGCCTGGGTGTCGATACGACGCCGGCGGCGCCGGCCGAATCGCTGAGCGGCGCGCCGGTGAGCCCGCCGGCACCGCCCGAGGAGCGCAGCCGCATCCTCGACCTGTTCCGCAACTGAGGCGAAGCCGCGGGCCCGGCTCAGCCCGCGGTGAAGCTCAGCGGCTGCCCCGCCTGCAGCGTCGCCTCGCGCGACAGGTTGCCGAAGAACTCTTCCGCGCTCTTGGTGTCGACCCAGGCCTGGCCGTCGAAGCGGTAGTGGTAGCCACCCGAGCGCGCCGCCAGCCAGATCTCCTGCAGCGGCTTCTGCAGGTTCACGATCAGCTGGCTGCCGTTGGGGAACGAAATCGTGATCATGCCGCCCACGCGCTGGTTGTCGATGTCGGCGTCCGTGGCGTCGTTGAGGCGGTCGCAGCTTTGCTCGATCGCCGCCAGCGCGGCTTCGGCGCGGTCCATGTATTCGGAGTCCGTCATTACAATTTCGTTATGTTGAATGTCCACCAAATTCTAGTGAGCGCCCGCGGCCGCACTGCGCTCATGGTCTGCCTCGCCGCCGCCACCCTCGGCCTGGCCGCCTGCGGACAACGCGGCGCCCTCTACCTGCCGACCGATCCGGCCGCCTCGCAGCGCGCCACGCTGCCCGATCTGCTGACGCCCAGCATGCCCGGCGGCAACAGCGATGCCACTCCCTCTTCCGGCGCCGGCCAGGCCGCGCCGAAGCCCGCCACCGCCAGCAGCGGAGCCGCCCGATGAGCACCCTTCCCCTGCCCGGCCATCCCCATATCGCGCAGCGCGACGGCGCGCTCCAGGTCGAAGGCGTGTCGCTCGACGCGCTCGCGCGCGAGCACGGCACGCCGCTGTTCGTCTACTCGAAGCAGTGGATGCTCGACGCCCTGGCCGCCTACCAGCGCGGCTTCGAGGGCCGCGATGCGCTGATCTGCTACGCGATGAAGGCCAACTCCTCGCTCGGCGTGCTGCGCGTGTTCGCCGAGGCCGGCTGCGGCTTCGACATCGTCTCGGGCGGCGAACTGGCGCGTGTGCTCGCGGTCGGCGCCGATCCGAAGAAGATCATCTTCTCGGGCGTCGGCAAGACCCGCGCCGAGATGCGCCAGGCGCTCGCGGCCGACATCGCCTGCTTCAACGTCGAGAGCGAGGCCGAGCTCGATGTGCTCAACGAGGTGGCGCTGGCCGAGAAGGCGCGCGCGCCGATCAGCATCCGCATCAATCCCAACGTCGATCCCAAGACGCATCCCTACATCTCCACCGGCCTCAAGGGCAACAAGTTCGGCATCGCGCACGACCGCGCGGTGCAGGCCTATCGCCATGCGGCCAGCCTGCCGGGCCTCGAAGTGGTCGGCATCGACTGCCACATCGGCTCGCAGATCACCGAGGCCTCGCCCTACTTCGATGCCTTCGAGCGCGTGCTCGACCTCGTGGTGGCGATCGAGGCCGCGGGCATCCCCATCCATCACCTGGACTTCGGCGGCGGCCTGGGCATCGACTACAACGGCGAGACGCCGCCGCAGGCCGATGCGCTGTGGCAGCAGCTGCTCGCGCGGCTCGACGCGCGCAGCTTCGGCCAGCGCAAGCTGGTCATCGAGCCGGGCCGCTCGCTGGTCGGCAATGCCGGCGTGTGCCTGACCGAGGTGCTCTACACCAAGCCCGGCGAGGACAAGAACTTCTGCATCGTCGATGCGGCCATGAACGACCTGCCGCGTCCCGCGATGTACCAGGCCTTCCATCGCATCGTGCCGGTGCGCGAGCGCGCCGGCACGGCCACCAGCTACGACGTGGTGGGCCCGGTCTGCGAGAGCGGCGACTGGATCGGCCGCGACCGCGAACTCAACGTGGTGGCCGGCGACCTGCTGGGCGTGCTCTCGGCCGGTGCCTACTGCATGAGCATGGCGAGCAACTACAACACGCGCGCACGCGCGGCCGAGGTGCTCGTGAGCGGCGCGGCGGCCACGCTGATCCGCCGGCGCGAAACCATCGAGGACCAGCTGCAGGCCGAGCTGCAGGCCGCCAAGGGCTGAACGGGGCCGCGGCTAATTCGACGGCCGCGCCCGCGCGCCGGCGCGCGCCGCCGGTGCGCGCGCCTTGCGGGCGCTCATCCATCGCCAGAGCCGCCACGCCAGCAGCAGGCCGATGATCGCCGCGTAGACGAACACCTCGGCGAAGTTGTTCTTGCCCGCGCGCATCCAGAAGAAGTGCAGCAGCCCGAGCCCCGCGATCAGGTAGACCAGCTTGTGCAGCAGCTGCCAGCGCTTCGCGCCCATGGCCTTGATCGCGCGGTTGAACGAGGTCAGCGCCAGCGGCGTCAGCAGCACGAAGGCCGAGAAGCCGACCAGGATGAACGGCCGTTTCGCGATGTCCTTCGCGATCTCGCCCCAGTCGAGCCCCATGTCGAACCACGCGTAGCACAGCAGGTGCAGCACCACGTAGAAGTAGGCATACAGGCCCAGCATGCGCCGGAAACGCGCCAGGCCGTTCCACTTCGTCGTCACGCGCAGCGGCGTGACCGCCAGCACGATGCACAGGAAGCGCAAGGTCCAGTCGCCGGTCGCGCGGATCAGGTACTCCTGGGGATTGGGGCCCAACTGGTCGACCACCACGCCGTAGGCCAGCCACGCGAACGGCAGCAGGCACAGCACGAAGACGACGGGCTTGGCGGCGGGATGCAGCAGCAGCTTGTTCATGGCGTTCGGGTCGCGCCCCCGCGGGTTGCAGGGGGTGCGCGCCCGCCTCAGTAGTTCTTCTTCAGGTCCATGCCCGCATAGAGCTGGCCGACCTGCGCTTCGTAGCCGTTGAACAGCAGCGTCTTGTTGCGCTTGGCGAACAGGCCGCCGCCGTCGCCGATGCGGCGCTCGGTCGCCTGGCTCCAGCGCGGATGGTCGACGTTCGGGTTCACGTTCGAATAGAAGCCGTACTCCTGCGCGGCCGCCTTGTTCCAGGCGGTGCTCGGCTCCTTCTCGACGAAGCGGATCTTCACGATCGACTTGGCCGACTTGAAGCCGTACTTCCATGGCACCACGAGCCGCACGGGCGCGCCGTTCTGGTTCGGCAGCACCTCGCCGTACATGCCGAAGGCCAGCAGCGTGAGCGGATGCATCGCCTCGTCCATGCGCAGGCCCTCGGTGTAGGGCCAGTCGAGCACGCGCGAGCCGACGAAGGGCATGGTCTTGGGATCGGCCAGGGTCACGAACTCGATGAACTTGGCATTGCCCTGCGGCTCGACCTTCTTGATCAGTTCTGCCAGCGAATAGCCGACCCACGGGATCACCATCGACCAGCCCTCGACGCAGCGCAGCCGGTAGATGCGCTCTTCCTGCGCGCTGAGCTTGAGCAGGTCCTCGATCGCGTACTTGCCGGGCTTCTTCACCAGCCCCTCGACCTCGACGGTCCAGGGCCGGGTCTTGAGCGTGCCGGCGTTCTTGACCGGATCGCCCTTGTCGGTGCCGAACTCGTAGTAGTTGTTGTAGCTCGTCGCGTCCTTGTAGTCGGTGAGCTTTTCCATCGTCTGCGCACCGGGCACCGCGGACTTCGCGCCCGGCAGCGCTTCCAGCTTGTTCGGCCGCGCCGTCTGGGCCAGCGCCTCGCGCCCCGCGAAGGAGGCCAGCGCGGCACCGGCGGCACCGCCGGCCATCAGCTTGAGCAGGTCGCGCCGGCCTTCGTAGAGGGCGCGCGGCGTGATCTCGCTGGACAGCGGATGGATGAAACCGCTGGAGCTGCGGCGCGACGGACGGGAATGGAACGACATGACGGGCCTTTCGCTGGAATCGTTGTACTCGGAAGGTAGTTCGTGGCTACCTCCGATTCGGTTACGCGCACGCGGGGCGTGCGGTTTCAATTCTTCGCGAAAGGCGGCCGGCGCGCGCCTACAGCGTGCCGTAGCTGTGCAGGCCGCTCAGGAACATGTTGACGCCGAGGAAGGCGAAGGTCGTGACCGCCAGCCCCGCGAGCGCCCACCAGGCCGCCACGGTGCCGCGCAGGCCCTTGACCAGGCGCATGTGCAGCCAGGCCGCGTAGTTGAGCCAGACGATCAGCGCCCAGGTCTCCTTCGGGTCCCAGCTCCAGTAGCCGCCCCAGGCATCGGCGGCCCACAGCGCGCCCAGCACGGTGGCGATGGTGAAGAAGGCGAAGCCGACCGCGATCGACTTGTACATGACGTCGTCGAGCACCTCGTTGGCCGGCAGGCGCGCCGCGATGCGCTTGCGCCCCAGCAGGATGCCGGCCGCGATCAGCGCCGAGATCGCCGCATAGGCGACCCAGTAGCTGCCGCCGGCCTCCTGCACGCGCTGGCGGAATGCCACCGGCACGAAGCACAGCGCCATGCCCAGCAGCCAGATCGGCGTGAGCTTGTACCAGCGGGTTTCGCTCGCCTGTTCCTTCACGAGGTAGGCGAAGGCCACCATGGCCGCGAGCGAGAAGGTTCCGTAGCCGATGAAGTTGGCGGGCACGTGCAGCTTCATCCACCAGCTCTGCAGCGCGGGCACCAGCGGCTGGATCTCGTGCGCCTGGCGCACCAGCGTGTACCAGAGCAGGAAGCCGACCGCCGCGCTCACCACCAGCATCACGAAGGCGCCGAGCGCGCGCGTGCGGTAGTGTTCTTCGTAGTAGAGATAGAACGCGGCCGTGAGCCAGCAGAACAGCACGAACACCTCGTAGAGGTTGCTGACCGGGATGTGGCCGATGTCGGGGCCGAGCTGGTGGCTTTCGTACCAGCGCACCATGGTGCCGATCAGCGCCATGGTGATGGCGGCCCAGGCCAGCCGCGAACCGATCGCCTCGAGCGCATCGCCCTGCTTGCCGCCGAAGAAGCCCAGCCAGTAGAACAGCGTGCTCATGAAGAACAGCACGCTCATCCAGAGGATGGCCGACTGGCTCGAGAGGAAGTACTTGAGCCAGAACACGGTGTCGGCGCGCGCCAGGTCGCCCTGGTAGGACGCGATGGCCAGCAGCGAGGCCGCCGCGACCACGATCGCCAGCACCCGCAGCGGGCGCCAGAACCAGCCCATGGCGATCACGCAGATCAGCGCACCCACCAGGATCGGCTTCTCGTAGGAGTCCATCGAGCCCGCGTGGCGCGCGAAGGCGAACAGGCCGCCCGCGAGCACCAGCGCCGCGAACACCCAGTCGAACAGGTTGCGCCGCGAGAGCCAGCTTTCGTTGAGCGTGAGGGTGGTGGTGTTCATGGTGAGGCGGACTCTTCTTTCTTCAGGGCGAGCAGCTTGTGCTTCAGATGCTCGAACTCCCGATCGCTGTCGATGGTCTTGCGATTGACCGAGAACGCCATCGTCGCGGCGGTCTCGGTGGTGTTGTCTCCGGCGGCGCCGGCGGGTGTCAGCCACACCCAGAGCCGACGCTCGCGCACGTACAGCATGGCAAAAATCCCGACGATCAGCAACAGACAGCCCAGATAGACGACGTTCTTGCCAGGGGCGCGCGCCACCTGGAACACGCTGGCCTGCACCTGGGTGAAGTCGGTCATCATCATCGCGACCGGGGCCGGATAGAAGTGGGCGTCGCTCAGCGCGATCACCGCCTGCGTGAGGAAGGCCTGCGACTTCTCGTCGCCCGGCAGGGCCGCGAGGCCCGCGCCTTCGCGGCTGAGGTTCAGCACCTCGTACAGCACGTCGTTGAGGATGCGCACCAGCACCGCGCCCGCGCGCTCGCGCTCGGCCTCGGGCACGTTGCTCTCCATGAATTCGGCGATCGCCTGCCAGCCGCCCGCGGAGGCGGCATCGGCGCGCGCGGGCTCGCTGCCCGCGAACAGCGCCAGCGCGCGCGTGGCCGACACCCGCAGCTGGTCGGCCATCTCGGGGCGCTGCGGATCGCTGGCCTTGGCGATGTAGCGCTCGATGGCACGCGCGCGCATCGCCGGGTCCTCGAGCGTGGCGCGCATGCGCACGAAGCCGTCCATCGAGCCCTGCTCGTCGGCCGGCACGCGCAGGTAGCGGAACGGCTCCTCGGGCTTCTCGCGCATGCCCAGCAGGAACACCGGCTGGCCGTCGCCGGTGTCGACCGGCACCATGTAGTTCTGGTACTCGCGCGCCTGGCCGGCCGCATCGCGCAGCTTGTAGCCGATGCTCGGGCCGATGTTGCGCAGCACCTTGGGCTTGTTGGTCTTGTTGGCCGCGCCCAGGCGCGACTCGATGTCGTGACGCAGGTCGACCTTGCGCACGTCGGCGCCGCTGCCCATGGCTCCGCCGTCGGCGAAGTTCTCGACGTTGATCACGCGCAGCGCGGCGAACTCCAGCGTGAGCTTCTCCTTGCCGTTGGTGATCTCGCTGCTCGGGCCGCCGATCACGCCCTCGACCTCGAAGGGCTTGGCCGCGGCCGCCATCGGCACCGCCTTGAGCTTCACCGTCGAGCCGCCGTCGTCGAAGCTCGACTGGTAGATCTCCACGCCCTTGTAGCTGGCCGGATGGTTGACCTCGATGCGCGCGGGCACCTGCGCGCCGGTCTCGCGGTCGTGCAGCACCACCTCGCTCGCGAACAGCTTGGGCATGCCGGTCGAGTAGTAGTCGACGATGAACTTCTTGAGCTCGATCGAGAACGGCAGCTCCTGCAGCAGCACGCCGTCGGCCTGGTTGAGGATGGCCACGCTGCCCTGGCCGCCCTCGGGCACCAGGATGTTGCCGCGGAAGGTCGGGTTGCTGGCCGACAGCCGGTGCTGCGGCGGCACGTCGGCGATCATGCCGCCGCCGGTGAACACGCTCTTGCCGTTGAACCAGGTCTGCGCGCGCACCACGAGGTCGCCGTCGAGCAGGCCGCCGATGCACACCAGCACGATGGCGCTGTGCGCCGCGATGTAGCCGAGCTTGTGCGCGCCGCCGGCACGCGCGGCGACCATCCAGCCGGCCGGCGTCTTGCCGTCGCCCGTGGCCTCGCGCTGCTGCAGCTTGACCTTCCAGCCGCCGCTCACGAGCAGCTGGCCGATGCGGTTGGCGGCCATGTCGGGCGTTTCGCCGAGCTGCGTCTGCGCGCGCTGGCCGAAGGCCTTGAGGCTCTGGGTGCGGATGTCTTCCTTGAAGGTGCGCAGCTCGACCACGATGCGCGGCGTGTTGCGCACGATGCACAGCGTGGTGCTGATCACCAGGAACAGCAGGATCAGCAGGAACCACCAGGCGCTGTAGATCGAGTCGAGCCGCGCGGCGCGGAACACCTCGGCCCAGAACGGCCCGAACTGGTTGATGTAGTTGTTGATCGGCTCGTGCTGCTTGAGCACCGTGCCGATGATCGAGGCGATGCAGATGATCGTGAGCAGCGCGATCGCGAAGCGCATCGACGACAGCAGTTCCACCGCCGCGCGAACCGCTTGCGGGCCGCGATGGACGCGAAGGCCGTGAGTGGAGACTGACATCGATTGCTAGAGAAGAGAGAAGAAAAGGCGTCCGGAAGAAGCGAAACGCAAAAGGGCGGGCCATCCTTCTGGATCGGCCCGCCCTCTTTTGGGGTTGTTGTCGGCGGTTAGTTCACGCTCGCGCGTGCGGGATCAACGCAGACCGGCGATGTAGTCGGCCACGGCCTTGATTTCGCGGTCGTTGAGCTTGGCGGCCACGCCGGTCATCACGGCGTTGTTGGCGCGCACCGTGGTGCCGTCGCCGCGGAAGGCCGTGAGCTGGGCCGCCGTGTAGTCGGCGTGCTGGCCGCCCAGGCGCGGGTACTGCGCGGGCATGCCGGCGCCGTTCGGGCTGTGGCAGCCGGCGCAGGCCGGGACCTGGCGGTCGGCGATGCCGCCGCGGTAGATCCGCTCGCCCAGGGCGATGGTGTCCTTGTCCTTCGAGAAGCCGGGCTTGACCTTCTTCGAACCGACGAACCAGGCGATGTTGCGCATGTCCTCCTCGGACAGCGCCGAGGCCAGCGGCTTCATGATCGCGCTCTTGCGCTTGCCGGACTTGAAGTCCTCGAGCTGCTTGAGGATGTATTCGGGGTGCTGCTGCGCCAGCTTGGGATTGGCCGGGATCGCCGAGTTGCCGTCCGCGTTGTGGCAGGAGGCGCAGCTCTGGCTGTTGGCCGGGGTGGCATTGAAGATGGTGTCGCCCTTGGCCGGGTCGGGCTTGGCCTTGACCGGTGTGGTCGGTGCGGCTGCCGTCTCCTCGGCAAAAGCACCAGTGCTGACTGCGGTACCAGCGATCCCCACGAGGGCCGCAAGCAGAAAATTGGCAAACAACTTCATATCGGGGGCTCGAATTTATTGGCGCAAAACCCCGCGATTCTACAATGGCGCCCCGTTCCGAAAGCCCATTGATGACCACGCCGTCGCGCAAGAGCACCGCATTTCCTTCCCGCGCGGCCCCCGCCAAAGACCCCGAGACCGCCGAACGCGAACGTGCCGCACTGGGCTGGCTGCACACCGCGCACTTCCTGACCAGCGCCCCGCAGCTCGAGCACCTGCCGCCCTTCGCCCTGCCCGAGATCGCCTTCGTCGGCCGCTCCAACGCCGGCAAGTCCACCGCCATCAACACGCTCACGCAGCAGACGCGGCTGGCCTTCGCCTCGAAGACGCCGGGCCGCACGCAGCACATCAACCTGTTCGGCATCGGCCGGCAGAAGGTCGACGACGCGGTGCTCGCCGACCTGCCCGGCTACGGCTACGCGGCCGTGCCGCGCGAGGCCAAGCTGCGCTGGCAGCGCGTGATGGGCAACTACCTGATGACGCGCGAGAACCTGCGCGGCGTGGTGCTGATGTGCGATCCGCGCCACGGCCTGACCGAGCTCGACGAGATCCTGCTCGAGGTGATCCGCCCGCGCGTCGAGCAGGGCCTCAAGTTCCTGGTGCTGCTGACCAAGTCCGACAAGCTCACGCGCTCCGAGGGCGCGAAGGTGCTGTCCATCGTGCGACTGCAGGCCGGCGGCGGCGAGGTCAAACTGTTCTCGGCACTGAAGAAACAGGGCGTGGGCGAGGCGGCCGAACTGCTGTCGCGCTGGGTCCACACGGAGGATGCCTCGGCCCAGCCCGACGAGGACAGCGGCGGGCCCGCCGCGGAGCCGCCCGAGGAATCCTGAGCACGACCAGCTGCAGCGGCCGTCCCATCTGCCGAACTCACTATCGAAAAGATAGCAACCAAGAGGAGACAAGACGCATGATCGAGACCTTCCAACGCAGCCTGCCCAACGGCATCACCCTGAGCTGCCGCGCCGCCGGCGAGCCCGGCCGCCCGCTGATGGTGTTCCTGCACGGCTTCCCCGAGGCCGCGTTCATCTGGGACGAACTGCTCGCCTACTTCGCCGATCCCGCGCATGGCGGCTACCGCTGCGTGGCGCCCAATCTGCGCGGCTTCGAGAAGTCGAGCGCGCCCACCGAGGTGGCCGAGTACAAGGCGCAGCTGCTGATCCAGGACATCCAGCAACTGGTGGCCACCGAGAGCAAGGACGGCACGATGGCCGCGCTGGTCGCGCACGACTGGGGCGGCGCCTTCGGCTGGGGCTACGCCAACGCGTTCCCGCAGCAGGTCGGCAAGCTGGTGATCATCAACTCGCCGCACCCCGGCACCTTCACGCGCGAGCTGCGCAACAGCGCGGCGCAGCAGCAGGCCAGCGCCTACATGAACTTCCTCGCGCGGCCCGATGCCGAGGCCCTGCTCGCGGCCGACGACTTCAAGCGCATGTGGCCCTTCTTCCTGCTGATGAAGGCCGGCCCCGACGGCTTCGGCTGGCTCACCGAGGAAGTGAAGCAGCAGTACCGCGAGGTCTGGAGCGCGGGCCTCACGGGTGCCTGCAACCTCTACCGCGTGACGCCGATGAAGCCGCCGCTGCCGGGCCAGACCATCGACGGCATCCCGGTGCTGCCGCGCGAGCGGCTGGTGGTCGACGTGCCGACCTTCGTGTTCTGGGCGCTCGACGACGCCGCGCTGCTGCCGGGCCTGCTCGAAGGGCTCGACGAGTACGTGCCCGATCTCGTGGTCAAGAAGGTGCCGAACGCCACCCACTGGATCGTGCACGAGCAGCCGCAGCTCGTGGCGGGCGAGATCGAGGCCTTCCTCAATCGCCATTGAGGCGGCCGCCGCCGGGCCGCCCCAAGGCGGACCGCGCCTCCCCCTCGGGGGGTGGAGTTACAGGCGCGAAGCGACTGAAAAGCCGGGGGCTCAGTAGATCGGCGGGTCGCCTTCGGGGCGCGTCTTGAAGCGGCGGTGCACCCAGTAGTACTGGGCCGGCATCGGGTCGATGTAGCCCTGCAGCCGCGTGTTCATCAGCGCGGTGTCGGCCTCGACGTCGTCGGTCGGGAAGTTGCGCCAGGTCTCGAGCACCTCGATCTCGTAGCCCCCGCGCGTGAGCTTCGCGACGATCGGCACCACCTTCGCCTTGCCCAGCCGCGCGAAGCGCGAGAGCGAGGGCACCGTGGCCGCCTGCACGCCGTAGAAGGGCACGAAGATGGTCTGGTCGCGGCCGAAGTCCATGTCGGGCAGCAGATAGAGCAGCCCGCCCTTGCGCAGCCCCGAGAGCACCGGCTTGATGCCGTCGACCCGGTTGAGCGCCGCCACGTCGCCGAAGCGCGTGCGGCCCTCGCGGATCCAGGCATCGACCATCGGGTCGCGCTGGGTCGTGTAGATGGTGGCCGAGGGCCGCGCCGTGTGCATCGTGAGCGCGGTGGCCGCGGCGTCGAGGCCGTAGAAGTGCGGCGCGAACAGGATCATCGGCTCGCTGCCCTCGGCGATTTCGCGGATCTCCGCGGCCGCGCCCACGATCTTCAGCCGGCTCGCCACCACCTTCTCGGGCGCATGCCAGAGCCAGCTGCGGTCGAGCCACGATTGCGCCACGTAGACGAAGCTCTCCTTCGCGATCGCGCGCCGCTCGGCCTCGGACTTCTCGGGGAAGCAGACCGCGAGGTTGGTGTCGACCACGCGCCGGCGCGGCAGCGCGATCGTGTGCAGCACGCGGCCCAGGAAGGCGCCGAAGCCGCGCACCAGCGGCAGCGGCAGCGGCGCGATCACGCGCATGAAACCGATGCCCAGACGGGAACCCAGACTCATCGTGCAGCCCCCCCGGCCTCGGCCACCACGGGCGCGTCGCCGCGCGGTTCCTTGTAGCGCGCGTAGTCCCACACGTACTGGCCCGGCAGGCTGCGGATCAGCCGGCCGATGGCCTCGTTCATCGCGGCGGCCGCGTCCTCGAGCGAGGCCTTCGGGTCGGTCAGCGCGGTGCCCACGATCGGCTCGAAGCGGATCACATAGCCCGCGCCGCGCGGCAACCGCTCGCAGACGCTGAGGAAGCAGGCCGCGCCGGTCTGCTGCGCGAGTCGCGGCAGCAGGCTCATGGTGTAGGCGGGCCGGCCCAGGAACGGCGCCCACACGCCCTGCCCCAGCGGCGGCACCTGGTCGGGCAGGATGCCGGTGTAGCCGCCGTTGCGCAGCGTGCGCATCAGGCCGCGCACGCCGGTGATGCTGGTCGGCAGGGTCTGCAGCCCGGGCCGGTCGCGCGAGCCGGCGGCGATCAGCGCGGCCATCCACTTCTTGCGCGCGGGACGGAACAGCGCGGTGATCGGGCCATAGCGTTCATGGAAGCGCTCGCCGATCGCCTGGCCGCACATCTCCCAGCTGCCCAGGTGGGGCGCGACCAGGATCACGCCCTTCTTCGCCTGCAGCGCGGCCTCGAAGGCTTCCACGCCCTCCCAGCGCAGCACGCGCGGCAGCACCGTCTCGCCATGGGGGCGCAGCCAGAGCCAGGGCAGTTCGGAGGCCATCTTGCCGGCCGCGGCGATGGCCGGGCGGTAGGCGTCGGGGCCGAAGCCCGCGCTGTGGGCATTGGCCCGGAAGCGCCTCCGGTAGTCGGGCGCCAGGGCCCAGACCAGCCATCCGAGCCCGGCGCCGAACCAATGCATCACGGGCATCGGTACGCGGGCAAGCAATCGGAAGAGAGGGATCATGGACAGGTCGGGAATGGGGTCAAGGACGCGCGCGCACGGTTTGGCGCGGCTCGAATAGAATCGAAATTGTCGCCGAGTTACGGAACAACTTGCAGGGCGACAAGCACGGGCGCCGCATGGCGATTGTGCCCGCCGATGGCTCATCGGCATTCTGCTAAAGCGTTCGCCAGGGCTCCGCAGAGTTGGCAACGCGCCAAACCACTTCAAGGAGCTTTGAACAAATGGCGAACGACTTCCTCTTCACTTCCGAATCCGTCTCCGAAGGCCACCCCGACAAGGTTGCCGACCAGATCTCGGACGCCATCCTGGATGCGATCTTCGAACAGGACCCGCGCAGCCGCGTGGCCGCCGAAACGCTGACCAACACCGGCCTCGTGGTGCTCGCCGGCGAGATCACGACCAACGCGCACGTCGACTACATCCAGGTCGCGCGCGACACCATCAAGCGCATCGGCTACGACAACACCGACTACGGCATCGACTACAAGGGCTGCGCGGTCATGGTCTGCTACGACAAGCAGTCCAACGACATCGCCCAGGGCGTGGACCATGCGAGCGACGACCACCTGAACACCGGCGCCGGCGACCAGGGCCTGATGTTCGGCTACGCCTGCGACGAAACGCCCGAGCTGATGCCCGCGCCGATCTACTACGCGCACCGCCTGGTCGAGCGCCAGGCCCAGCTGCGCAAGGACGGCCGCCTGCCCTTCCTGCGCCCCGACGCCAAGAGCCAGGTGACGATGCGCTACGTCGACGGCAAGCCGCACAGCATCGACACCGTGGTGCTCTCGACCCAGCACAGCCCCGACCAGAGCGAGACGCCGACCAAGATGAAGGCCTCGTTCAACGAAGCCATCATCGAGGAGATCATCAAGCCCGTGCTGCCCAAGGAATGGCTGCAGAACACGCGCTACCTGATCAACCCGACCGGCCGCTTCGTCATCGGCGGCCCGCAGGGCGACTGCGGCCTCACGGGCCGCAAGATCATCGTCGACACCTACGGCGGCGCCTGCCCGCACGGCGGCGGCGCGTTCTCGGGTAAGGACCCCTCGAAGGTCGACCGCTCGGCCGCCTATGCCGCGCGCTACGTGGCCAAGAACATCGTGGCCGCCGGCCTGGCGCGCCAGTGCCAGATCCAGGTGGCCTACGCCATCGGCGTGGCCCAGCCGATGAACATCACGGTCTACACCGAAGGCACCGGCGTGATCCCCGACGAGAAGATCGCCGAGCTCGTGCGCGAGCACTTCGACCTGCGTCCGAAGGGCATCATCCAGATGCTCGACCTGCTGCGCCCGATCTACCAGAAGACCGCCGCCTACGGCCACTTCGGCCGCGAGGAGCCCGAGTTCACCTGGGAAGCGACCACGCAGGCCGCGGCCCTGCGCGCAGCCGCCGGCCTGTAAGGCCTACTCCGCCGGCCCCGCCGGCGGAAACCGCACCGTGACCAGCAGCCCGCTCGCCTCGCGCGGGTTGGCCGCCAGGTCCACGTCGGCTTCGAAGGCCCGCGCGATCTCGCGCACGATGGCCAGTCCCAGCCCCGTTCCCTCGCTGTCCTGCGCCACCCGGTAGAAGCGCTCGAACACGCGCTCGCGCGCCTCGGCGGGAATGCCGGGGCCGTTGTCCTCCACGCTCAGCACGACCGCGTCCGCGGCCTCATCCACTCCCACGCCCAGCGTCACCCGGCCGCCCTCCTGCGTGTAGCGCAGTGCGTTGTCGAGCAGGTTGGTGACCAGCGCATCGAGCAGCGCCGGCTGCGCCCGCACGAACGCCGTGCCAGTCGCCTCCAATCCCAGGTCGATGCGGCGCCGATCCGCCAGCGCCGCGAGCTGCTCCACGCAGCGCAGCGCCACCGCCGCGAGGTCGACCCGCTCGAGCCGCGTGTGCGCATCGCCATGCTCGGCCTGCGCGAGCAGCAGCAGCTTGTTGGTGACGTCGACCAGCCGCCGGTTGCTGGTCTGCATCGCGAGCCACATCGCATCCATGTCGGCGCGGCGCGTGTCCCACTCGCCGCGGTGCTGGCGCGTGTAGCGCGCGTACTCGATCTGCGAGGCCTGCATCGCCAGCGGCGTGCGCAGCTGGTGCGCCGCGTCGGCGATGAAGCGCCGCTGCGCCTCCGAGTGCGCGCGCAGCTGCGCGACGAAGCGGTTGATGGTGTCGGCCACCGGCCGCAGCTCGGAGTGCAGCGCGCCGGTATCCACCACCAGGTCCAGATGCAGCGGGTCGCGCTGCGCGAGCTGCTGGCTCAGCCGCACGATGGGCCGCAGCTCCAGCGTCAGCGCGGCCACGGCGAGCGCGATGGCCAGCGCCAGCGCGATCAGCAGGTACTCCATCGACGGCCACCACAGCGTGCGCAGCATGTGGTCGCGGCTGCGCTCGGTCTTGCCGACGGCGATGGTGATGTCGCGCGCGCCGCCGACCTCGTACATCGAGCGCGTGGTGACGACCGCGCGCAGCGGCAGGCCCGCGAATTCCGTGTCGTACCACTGGGCGCGGTCGACGCCTTCGGGCTTGCGCCGCGCGGGCAACGGGAAGTCGGCCGAGCCGGCCAGCACCTCGCCGTTGGTGCCCGTCACGCTGAGGAACACGCGGTCGTGCTCGGGCGAGACGAACAGGCTCAGCGCCGACGGCGGCACGCTGGCCTGCACGTCGTCGTCCTCCCAGATCAGCCGGTCCGACAGCACCTTGGCCGAGGACAGAAGATCGTGGTCCTGCACGTAGTCGGCCACGCCGGCGGCGTTGCGCCAGTTGAGCCAGCCGCACAGCGCGACGAACAGCGACAGCGGCAGCAGCAGCCACAGCGCGAGGCGCAGGCGCAGGCTGGAGCGCTTCTTCATTCTTCCTGGCGCGTGCGCAGCAGGTAGCCCACGCCGCGCAGCGTGATGATGGTCGCCTGGCTGGCCTCGAGCTTCTTGCGCAGGCGATGGATGTAGATGTCCACCGCATCCGCGCTGGGCTCGTCGTCGAGGCCGAAGATGGCATCGATCAGCGCCTGCTTCGACACCGTGCTGCCGGCCTTGAGCATCAGGGTCTCGAGCAGCGTGCGCTCGCGCGGCGGCAGCGCGAGTTCCTCGCCGGCCAGCGCGAACTGGCGCGTGCGCAGGTCGTAGCGCAGGTCGCCGCAGGCGATGTCGTTGGCCTTGCCCGGCATCTGCCGGCGCACCAGCACCTTGATGCGCGCCACCAGCTCGCGGATCTCGAAGGGCTTCACCAGGTAGTCGTCGGCGCCGATCTCCAGGCACAGCACCTTCTGGTCGAGCGAGGCGGTGGCCGTGAGGATGATCACCGGCACCGTGTCGCCGCGCTCGCGCAGCCGGCGCAGCACGGCCTTGCCCGGCAGGCCGGGGATGTTGAGGTCGAGCAGCACCACGTCGTAGCCGGCCTGCGCCAGTTGCAGGTCGGCGGCCTCTCCGTTGGCGACGTGGTCGACCACGAAGTCCTGTTCGCGCAGCAGGCTGGAGAGCCAGTGCGCGAGTTGCGGGTTGTCTTCGATCAGCAGCAGCTTCATGCGGTCGGCGGGAGTGGCCGTGGATTCTAGGAAGGGTGACGGCCAGGGCGCGGGCCTAGGGATAACCATGAGGAATCGCGCGCGGTGCTGAAAGCTGGCCGAAGGATGGCGATTCCTAGACTGGCCCGACCGAACAACCTCGACCGGAGACACCCGACCCCATGTCCGCCACCCGCCGCACCCTGCTCGCCGCCGCCCTCTGCGCCGCCTTCGCCACGCCTTTCGCCCAGGCCGCCGACGCGCCCATCACCATCATGGTGGGCGGCATCAACAAGATCATCTACCTGCCGGCCAAGCTCACCGAGGCGCTGGGCTACTTCAAGGACGAGGGCCTGAACGTCGAGCTGCAGTCGCAGCCCGCGGGCGTCGACGCCGAGAACCAGCTGATCGCCGGCGCCGTGCAGGGCGTGGTCGGCTTCTACGACCACACCATCGACCTGCAGAGCAAGGGCAAGGAGATCCAGGCGATCGCCGTCTTCTGCAAGGTGCCGGGCGAGGTCGAGCTGGTCAGCACCAAGGCCGACGCGGCCGGCTTCAAGAGCATGGCCGACGCCAAGGGCGGCAAGACCCTGGGCGTGACCGGCCTGGGCTCGTCCACCGACTTCCTCACGCGCTACCTCGCCGACCGCGCGGGCGTGGCCTCGAAGGACTACTCGCTGCTGCCCGTGGGCGCGGGCAACACCTTCATCGCCGCGATGAAGCAGGACCGCATCCAGGCCGGCATGACGACCGAGCCCACGGTGTCGCAGATGGTCAAGAGCGGCGACGCCAAGGTGCTGGTCGACCTGCGCACCGAGGCCGATACGGTGAAGGCACTCGGCGGCCTCTACCCGGCCGCGAGCCTCTACGTGCAGAACACCTGGGCCGAGTCGCACAAGGCCGAGGCCGGCAAGCTGGCGCGCGCCTTCGCGCGCACCATGCAGTACATCCAGTCGCACAGCGCCGAGGAGATCGCCGAGAAGGTGCCGCGCGACTACTACGGCAACGACAAGGAACTCTACGTGCAGGCGCTCAAGGCCTCGCTGCCGATGTTCACCGCCGACGCGAAGATGCCCGCGGGCGGCCCCGAGACCGTGCTCAAGGTGCTGGCCACCTACAAGCCGCTGGTCAAGAGCAAGAACATCGACCTGTCGAAGACCTACAGCAACGCCTACCTCGCGGCGGCGAAATGAACATGCGCCACGGCACTCCCTCCACCGCCGGCGGCAACGTCGCGGCCACCTCCGCGATCGACTTCGACGACGTGTCGCTGCGCTTCATCTCGCAGGACGGCAACGCCACGGTCGCGCTGCGCAACTTCAGCATGTCGGTGGCGCGCGGCGAGTTCGTCGCCATCGTCGGGCCCACGGGCTGCGGCAAGTCGACCACGCTCAACATGATCACCGGGCTGCTCAAGCCCACCGTCGGCCACGTGCGCGTGATGGGCCAGCCGGTGACCGGCGTCGATCCGCGCATCGGCTTCGTGTTCCAGGCCGACGCGGTGTTCCCGTGGCGCAGCGTGGAGGACAACGTGGCGGCCGGCCCGATCTTCCGCGGCAAGCCGAAGAAGGAAGCGATGGAACTGGCGCAGCAGTGGATCCACCGCGTGGGCCTGTCCAAGTTCGGCAAGCACTACCCGCACCAGCTCTCCGGCGGCATGCGCAAGCGCGTGGCGCTGGCCCAGACCTTCATCAACGACCCCGAGATCCTGCTGATGGACGAGCCCTTCTCCGCGCTCGACATGCAGACCCGCACGCTGATGCAGGACGAGCTGCTGCAGCTGTGGTCGAACAACGGCGGCAGCGTGGTCTTCGTGACCCACGACCTCGAGGAGGCGATCGCGCTGGCCGACCGCGTGTTCGTGCTCTCGGCGCGGCCCGCCACGCTCAAGCGCGTCTACGAGATCGACCTGCCGCGCCCGCGCGTGATGGCGCAGGTGCGCTACGACGCGCAGTTCATCGAACTGTCCAAGCACATCTGGGACGACCTGCGCGAAGAGGTCGTCATCCAATGAACAACGCTGTCACACCCTCCCGCACCGCCATGAGCACATCCACCACCACGCCTGCCGCCGCGCAACTGCCCTCGGCCCTCAGCGACGCCGCGCTCGCGCGCGAATCCGAGATCGCGCAGGCGGCCATCCGCGGCCGGCGCCGCATGATCATCGCGCTGCGGCTGGTCGTGCTGGTGGTCGCGCTCGGCGGCTGGGAGATCGCGGCGCGCCTGAAGTGGATCGACCCCTTCTTCTATTCGATGCCCACCATGATCTACGACCAGCTCGTGGAATGGATGCGCGACGGCACGGCCCAGGGGTCGCTGTGGATGCAGGTCGCGGTGACGCTCGAGGAGACGGTGATCGGCTTCCTGATCGGCTCCATCGCCGGCGTGATCTGCGGCATCGTGCTCGGGCGCAACAAGCTGCTGTCGGACGTGTTCAGCCTCTACATCCAGATCGCCAACTCGATCCCGCGCGTGGTGCTCGGCTCGATCTTCGTGATCGCGCTCGGCCTGGGCATGGCCTCGAAGGTGGCGCTGGCGGTGGTGATGGTGTTCTTCGTGGTCTTCGGCAATGCCTTCCAGGGCGTGCGCGAAGCCGACAAGTACATGATCGCGAACGCGCAGATCCTCGGCGCTTCGCCGCGCCAGCTCACGATGGCGGTGGTGATCCCCTCGGCGATGTCCTGGATCCTCGCGAGCCTGCACGTGAGCTTCGGCTTCGCGCTGGTCGGCGCGGTGGTCGGCGAGTTCCTCGGCGCCAAGGAAGGTATCGGCCTCTTGATCTCGACCGCGCAGGGCGCCTTCAATGCCAGCGGCGTGTTCGCGGCGATGATCGTGCTCGCGGTGGTCGCGCTGGCGGCCGACTTCCTGCTGAGCTCGCTCGAGAAGCGGCTGCTGAAATGGCGGCCCGCGGCCTTCTGAGGCGCTCGGCAATCCATCGCGACGGCGGGCAGTGCCCGCCGTTTTTCATGGCGGCCCGCAGGCTCAGAAGCGATACGAACCGCTCATGCCCACCGTCCAGTTGCGCCCCGGCGCGGGCTCGAAATAGCGCGCATTGCCTTCATTGACGATGACCGAGCCGGCATAGCGGCGGTCGAACAGGTTGTCCACGCGCGCGAAGGCGTTGAACTCCCAGCGCTCCCACTTCTTGAGATAACCGGCATAGGCCGCCGCGACCGCATAGCCGGGCGCGCTCGCGCTGTTGAGGTCGTTGGCCTGGATGCGGCCCAGCGCGCGCATCTCCACGCCCGCGCGCCAGCCTTCGGGCGGCACCCAGCCCAACGAGGCGAACAGCGACTGCCGCGCGATGCCTGGAATGCGGTTGCCCGCGGCCACCGTGTTGGCGGCCGCGCACGGCGAGGGCGAGCAGAAGGCGTCGCGGTAGGTGGCGTCGAGCCAGGTGTAGGCCAGTTGCGTGCGCCAGTGGTTCTCGGTCTCGTGCTGCCAGGCCAGCTCGAAGCCGTTGCGCAGCGTGCGGCCCGCGTTCTGGAAGGTGGCGCGGCCGCCGAGGTTGGTGTCGGTCACGATCTCGTCGCGCGTGCGGGTGCGAAACAGCGCCGCGGTCAGCAGCCCGCCGCCGAGCCGCGCCTTGGCGCCGAGCTCGAGGCTGTCGTTGACCGAGGGCCGCAGCGCGAAGTTGAGCCCGCTCGCGCCGCCCGCGCGGTACGACAGCTCGTTGAGCGTCGGCGTCTCGAAGCCGCGGCCGATGGAGCCGTAGAGCGCGATGTCGCGCGTGGCCTGGAAGCGCAGCGAGGCCGCGGGCAGGGTCTTGGCATAGCGCGCGCTGCCGCTGTCGTCGCGGTTGCTGCCGACGATGTAGCGGTCGCCCGAATCGAAGTGCACGCTGCTGCGCCGCAGGCCGGCCTCGAGCGTCCAGCGCTCGGCGAAGCGCCAGGTGGCCTGCGCATAGGGATCGAGGTTCCAGACCTCGTTGCGCTCGTAGCGCCGCAGCCGGCCCTGCACGCCGAGGATCTGCGCCGCGCCGCTGCCGAGGTAGTTCTCGTAGCCGCGGCGCCATTCGCGCAGGCTGTCGTAGCCCAGGCCCGCCACCAGTTCGAACGGACGCTCGGCCAGGGTGAAGGCACCGGTCCAGCGCAGGTCGAGGCCGCCGTACTGGCGCGTGAGGTCGATCACGCCGCCCGCATGCAGCGGGCTCTGCTGCGCCGAGGGCGGGATCGACTGGTACTGCGTGGTCTTGCGCTCGCCGCCATAGACCATCAGGCGCAGCTGCTGCGTCTGGCTCAGGCGGCGTTCGTAGAGCAGCCCGGCCTGGGTCTGCTCGACGGTCTTGCGGGTGTCGTACTGCACGGCCAGCGGCGCGAGGCGTGGCGCCAGCGCGTACTGGTCGGCCGTGAGGCCCAGCGGGTCCTGCGCATCGATGCGCACGCTGTTGACGACCAGCGTGAGCCGATCGCCGTTGTCGAGCGCGATGCCGAGCTTGCCGTTGGCGATATCGCGCCGCGCGGCACTGTGCTCGCGCCAGCCATCGGTCTGGAAGCGGCTGGCGCCGAGCAGGTAGTCGACGGCGCCCTGCGAGCCGCTGGCCTGCAGCGACTGGCGCCAGGTGCCGTTGCTGCCGGCGGCCGCCGAATAGGCCAGCTTCGGCCGGCCCTCGCCCGAGGCGGTGAAGGCCTGCAGCACGCCGCCCGAGGAATTGCCGTAGAGCGCCGAGAACGGCCCGCGCAGGATCTCGACGCGGTCGAGCGAGCCGATGTCGATGTTCGAGGTCTGGCCCTGGCCGTCGGGCAGGGTGGCGGGAATGCCGTCGACGTAGAGCCGCACGCCGCGCACGCCGAAGGTCGAGCGCGCGCCGAAGCCGCGCACCGAGAGCTGCAGGTCCTGCGCGTAGTTGAGGCGGTTCTGCACCTGCAGCCCGGGCACCGCGCCCAGGCTCTCTGAGAGGTTCACGCCGAGGCGGCCGTCGCGCATGGACTCGCCGTCGACACGATCGACCGAGCCCGGCACGTTGAAGGGCGCGACCTCGCCGCGCGGCGTGGAGACGGTGATCTCGCGCAGCGAGGCGCCCGCGAACGGCGACGGCGCCTCGGTGGCGGACTGGGCGCGCGAGGCCGTGGAGAGATCGAGCAGGAGACAGGCGACGGCAGCGGCGGCAACGGGTTTCATGCCGCCGATTCTGCGGTGCCGCGCGGCGGCCGGGCCTCGGGGTTTCTCACCGTGGCGCGCGCCGTGCACACGCCGATGCGATGCGTTACTCGCTCGCCGGACGCGGACGGCGCCAGCCGTACCACGCACCCACCGCCACCGGAATGCCGAGCGTGATCCAGGCCAGGACGTCGCCGAGCCCGCCGTCGCTGAACAGCGCCGAGATCAGGCCGAAGCTCGTGAGCAGGCCGAGGACGATCGGCCAGCCCCAGAGGCGCCAGAAGCCGTGGTGCTGCAGATGCTTTGCGGTCATGGATCAGGCTTTCAATGCGGGCGCGGGATCGGCCTGCGGCGCGCCGCCCTCCTCGCGCTGCGGACGTTCGGCGGTCGCCCTGGAAGCCGCCGCGGGCACGGTGTTGCCGCGCTTGAGCCACAGGTACAGGCCGCTGCCCAGCACGATGATGGTCGCGATGTCGAGCAGCGCCCAGAGGATCTGCATCGGCATGCCGCCGTAGTCGCCGAAGTGCAGCGGCTGCGACACCAGCAGCGCCGTGAGGTACCAGGGCAGCTTCGGCGCCGCCGTGACCTGCGCGGTCTTCGCATCGACCAGCACCGGCTGCAGCAGCTTCGAGGTGAAAGGCTCCTTGCCCTGCAGGAAGAAGGTGGTGTGGTGCGGGCTCGAGAACGAGGTGCCCGGGAAGGCGATGAACGACAGCCGGTTGCCCGGCGCCTGCTGCATCGCCGCCTCGTAGGAGCGCTGCACCGAGCCGCGCTCGCTCACGGCGACCACGGGCTCGTTCTTGTAGGGCGCCAGCAGCGTGGTGAGCTGGTCGTACTGCCAGTACTTGATCACCAGGTCGGCCCAGGTGTTGATCATGCCGGTGGCGCCGACCACGAACAGCCACACCAGCGTGACGATGCCCAGCAGGTTGTGCAGGTCGAGCCACTTGAGGCGCGGCCGCTTCTCGCGGCGCACCGTGCCGAAGTCGAGCTTGCGCATGAACGGCGAATACAGCACCACGCCCGAGACGATCGCGACCAGCAGCAGGAAGCCCATGAAGCCGAGGAACAGCTTGCCCGGCAGGCCCGCGAACAGGTCGACGTGCAGCTTGAACATCACGTACATGAAGCCCTCGTCGAACTTCGGCTGCGCGAGGATGACGCCGGTGCGCGCATCGACCGCGACCGACTTGAAGTCGTCGGTGGGCGCGGGCGTGGGCGTGAGCGTGACGAACCACAGGCCGTCGTCGTCCTCGGGCTGCGAGGCGAACTGCACCACGCGGTCGGGATGCTGCGCGCGCGCCACCTCGAGCACGCGGTCGAGGCTCACGCGCGGCGTGCCCGCGGGCATCTTCGGCGCCTCGACCTCGGTGCCCAGCAGGTGGCCGATCTCGTGGTGGAAGATCAGCGGCAATCCCGTCAGGCACAGCAGCAGCATGAAGACCGTGCACACGAGGCTGCTCCACTTGTGCACCCAGGCCCAGGTCTTGATCTTTCGGCTGTTCATCGACATGGCGGAATTGTCCCCGAGGCTCGGTGTGGCGGCGGCTCGAAAAGCCTCAGAACTTGTAAGTCGCGGTGGCGACCACGTTGCGGCGCGTGCCGTACCAGCAGTCGCCGCGGGCCAGACAGGTGCTGAAGTAGATCTTGTCGGTCACGTTGTTGATGTTCAGCGCATAGCGCCACTTGTCCGACTCGTAGGCCAGCATCAGGTCGAGCAGCGCCACCGACGGCACGCGCGGGCCCGCGCCCGTGCTTTCGATGTCTCGGAAGCCGCTCATGTAGCGCACGCCGGCGCCGGCCGAGAAGCCCGTGATGCCGCCGACGGCGAAGCGGTACTTGCCCCAGACCGAGAACTGGTTGCGCGGCGTGTCGGTGAGCTTGGGATCGACCTCGATGTAGGTGTAGTTGGCGATCAGGTCGAGGTCGCGCGCGAGCGTGGTCTTGAGCTCGAGCTCGAGGCCCTTGTTCTTGCTCGAATCGACCTGGCGGCCGTAGTTCGGGTTGGTGCTGTCGGAGACGGTGCGGTTCTTTTCCTTGAGCGAGAAGACCGAGGCCGTGAAGCTGGTCGGCGAACCCGCGGGCTGGTACTTGACGCCGGCCTCGACCTGCTCGCCGCGCAGCGGCTTGAACAGCCGGCCGTTGGCGTCGGTGCCGGCCTGCGGCGTGAACGACTCGGTGTAGCTCAGGTAAGGCGCCCAGCCCGAGGGCAGCGTGTACATCACGCCGAGCCGGCGCGAGGTGGCGGTGGTGGTCTCCGAGGCACTGCCTTCGGTGCCGGCCGTGCTGCGGTCGTAGCGCAGGCCCGCGACGAAGATCCAGTTGTCGAGCTTCATCTGGTCCTGCAGGTACACGCCGGCATTGCGCTGCGTGGTGCGGGGCTTCCAGCTCAGGTCGGTCACGGGCACATAGCCCAGACCGTAGACCGGGGTATAGGCATCGATGGCGCTGTAGGCCGAGCCTTCGTACTTGTCCTGGCGCTGGCGCGAGTACTCGGCGCCCACCAGCAGCGTGTGGCGCAGCGCGCCGGTGTCGAAGTGGCCCTCGACGTGGTTGTCGATGCCCGTCATGCGGGTCCAGGTCAGCGACTTGTCGTTGATGCGGCCGATCACGCGCTGGCCGATCGGGTCCATGCCCCAGCCGCCGGGGATGGAGAAGAAGTCCGCATAGTGGTAGTGCGAGTCGTTGTAGGTGCGCGACATCCGGAAGTTTTGCCGGAAGGACCAGTGGTCGTTGAACTGGTGCTCGAACAGCCAGCCGAAGGTCTTGCGCTCGGTGTCGTAGCCGTCGCCGGGCTCGCCGATGAAGCGGCTCACGGGCAGCTTGCCGTTGACGTTCGGCAGGATCGTGCCCTGCCACGGCAGGAACTGCGAGGTGCTGCCGGTCTTGTCCTTCTGGTAGAGGCCCTGCAGGGTCAGCGAGGTGGCGGCGCTCGGGCGCCAGGTCAGCGAGGGCATGACCAGCGTGCGGTCGTCGGGCACGTAGTCGACCTGGGTGTCGGCCTTGCGCTGCAGCGCCACCAGGCGGTACGACCAGTCGCCGTCGGCCGTCAGCGGGCCGGTCAGGTCGGCCTGGATCTGCTTGCGGCCCCAGGAGCCGAACTGCACGCCCACTTCGCGCGCGGCCTGCGTCTGCGGCCGCTTGCTGACCATGTTGATCACGCCGCCCGCCGTGCCGGCGCCGAACAGCATGCCCGACGGGCCGCGCAGCACCTCGAGGCGCTCGAGCGTGTAGGGATCGGGCCGCGCGGTCGCGGTGTACCAGCCCGCGGAGAAGAGCTGCAGCCCGTCGAGATAGACCGAGGCATCGCTGCCGCGCACAAGGAAGCTGTCGGAGCGCGAGTCCAGGCCGTAGGCATCGGAGCGCACGCCGGCTGCGTAAGTGAGCGCATCCTGCAGGTTGGTGGCGCCCTGGTCCAGGATCTGGTCGCGGGTCACGACCGTCACCGACTGCGGCGTCTCGGCCAGCGGCGTATCGGTCTTGGTGGCGGTCGCCGCATTCCTCGCGCGGTAGCCGTTCACCGGCGTGGTCGCCGTTTCGGCCGGGGCCTCGACCCGGATTTCGGGCAGTGCCGTCGTGGCGGCCGTCTGCGCCAGCACCTGCTGGTTCGCGTAGATCGCCAGACACCCCATCAGCGCCAAGGCATTGCGCTGCGTCAACAAGACCGCCATTCCGACTCCACTCCTCTAGATATTAAGAACCATTCTCATTCTAAAACGGAATAATTCACATTTCCGACAAATCCGGGTGGGTGCAAGGGGTGCCACCTGATCTTGCGACTCGTGGTTTCGGCGCAACACAGCTAGCATCGGCGCGCGCCAGGCGCGGGATAGTCCCGTCAAGCTTCTTCCGCCGTCCCTGCAACATTCGCGCGTCCGCCGTCATGCACACCACCCTCGCCTCCCGGTTCCTCGCCCTGCGCGGCGCCGCGGCATGGCTGCTCGCGCTGGCGACCGCCTTCGTGCTCGCGGGCTGTGCCGGCCTGCCGCCGCGGACCGCCGACACGCCGGTGCTCGCCATTCCGGCCTCCAATGCCACCCTGCTCGGCCGCGCCGCCGCCCATCTCGACGCGCCGCGCGACGGGCTCTCGAGCGTCCGGCCGCTGATCGAGGCCTCGTTCGCGCTCGATGCGCGGCTCGAGCTGATCCGCCGCGCCCAGAGCTCGCTCGACGTCCAGACCTACCAGCTCGGCAACGACAAGACCGGCCGCCTGCTGCTGCGCGAACTGCGCGATGCCGCGCGCCGCGGCGTTCGCGTGCGGCTCCTGCTCGACGACTTCTATACCTCCGGCATGGACCCGCTGCTGCTCGGCCTGGCGGCCGAGTCGAACGCCTCGGTGCGGCTGTTCAACCCCTTCGTGAATGCGCGCGACCACTCGGCCACGCGCTGGATGGAGTTCCTCGGCGACTTCCGGCGGCTCAACCACCGCATGCACAACAAGCTGTTCGTGGCCGACGGCGCCATCGCCATCGCGGGCGGGCGCAACCTCGCGGACGAATACTTCCTGCGCAGCGAAGTCGCCAACTTCATCGACTTCGAACTGCTGATGGCCGGCCCGGTGGTGGCCGAATCGGCCGCGGTCTTCGACACCTACTGGAACAGCGACGTCGTCTATCCGATCGAGACGGTGGCCATCAACCACCGCACGCCGGCCGTGCTGAAGGCCGACTTCGAAACCGCCACCTCGTTGCGCTTCGCGCCCTGGCCCGATCCACCGGGCGACAGCGATGTGCTCGGCGATCCGCCGCTGGGCCTGCAACTGCTGAACATCCCCACCCTGCAATGGATGCGCGCCGACGCGCACGCCAGCGCCGACAGCCCGAACAAGGCGCTGGGCGTGATGCGTCACCCCACCGAATCGGTGGCGCAACGCTTCCACGAACTGGCGGCCACCGCGCGCTCGAGCGTGCTCGTGATCTCGCCCTACTTCATCCCGGGCGACGAAGGCATGGCGCGCATCCGCGAAGGCCGCCGGCGCGGCGTGCAGGTCAGCGTGATCACCAACTCGCTGGCCGACAGCGACGAACCGCTGGTCAACATCAACTACAACCGCTACCGCGTCGACATGCTCAAGCTCGGCGTGGAGCTCTACGAGGTCAGCACCCAGCAGCTCAAGCGCAGCGGCCAGTTCCGCGACCTGCTGAAGAAGGCACGCGGCCGGCTGCATGCCAAGCTCGCGCTGATCGACCGCGAATGGGTGATGCTGGGCTCCATGAACCTCGACCCGCGCTCGGCCCTGCTCAACACCGAGTTCGGCGTGCGCGTGCGCAGCTTCGACCTGACCCAGGCCCTGCTCTATGCCTACCAGCTCGACGACATCGAGGGCGTCTACCGCGTCGTGCTCAAGCCCGATGGCGAGAACGTGCAGTGGATCGGCACGGGCGACGTCAACAACGAGGTGCTCGACAGCGAGCCCGATTCGAGCCTGCTGACGCGGCTGCAGTTATTGCTGTTTTCCTGGTTCGTGCCGACGGACCAGCTCTAGTCGTACTCGATGGTGAAGGTGGCGGTACCGTTACCCTTGCCCGCCGTGACCGCGGCGCCGGTCTGGTAGTACCTGGCGGTGTAACGCAGATCGAAGTTGCGATCCGCCGTCTCGCCGACATAGGTCCCTTCTCCATTGAACTCGACCGGCTGGGAATTCCAGTCGCGAATCTGGATGCCGATGCCCGTGGCCGCGTTGTCTTCGCGCGCCAGCTTCATCACCCCGGGCTGTCCAGCGACGGGCTCTTTCGCTTCCATGCGCAGGTAGATCTTGTTTCTTCGCGGTTCACCCAGGCCGGCATTGCACTTCAGGCGAATCTGAAAGGGAACGGCAGGCGAAACGCTGTTCACGCCGGTGAACAGATTCTTGGGTTGCTGGCCCAGAGGTACGGTCAGGTTCCTGCTGGGATGATCGACTTCGCAGGTCGGCGTGACGATGGTGATGGCTTCACCGAAGACGTAGGTGTTCAGCACCGACCTCCGAGAACTGGGATCGTCCCCCGTATATTGGCTGTACTGCCCCTCGCTCAGAGGGCCACTTCCAGTCGCTGGCGCAATTTTCTTCAACCGCAGGCCGAACTTCAGATTGGATTCGAAAAAACCCACGTCATATCCTGGCGGAAAGACAATGGTATGCGGATATCGCGTTTCCACTGTTACACCACCACGATTGCGGTACATCTGCATCGCGATACCCGGAACGTTGGTTTGGACCCAACCGTCCCCGTCGGCCACACCTTTCAGAATCGAACCCTTCAATGCGCCGCCTACGGCCATGTCGCAGACAAAGGGCTTGATGGTAGTTGACGCAGAGGCCGGGAACTCCCAGCCAGCACCGCTGGGACCTGCCGGATAAACCGTACCCACCGGGTCGGTTGGCCGGATGACCACCTTTCCTACCTGCATGAGGATATCCTTGGTCGGGTAGGCCGGGTTTGCCCCGCAGTAAGCTAAGGCGTCCTTTGCGCCAATCAACAAACCGAACACGGTAAGGCTCAGCAAGGCGCCGTGTCGCAGGTGCGAGGGAGATATGGGAAATCGGCTCATGCCTTTTGCTCCGTACTATCGCGACCATTGCGGCATTCGCCGACCTGGTCGTAGTTGTTGTGGCTGCAGCGAAGGCATCTCCCGAATTTCGAGAGGACTCGTCTTGCTTGCGGGACCGTCATTCGAGACCTCTCGACAGATGGCCGGTTGACAATCCGCCGGACGCTGGGGAGGTGGTTCACGGTGTACCTTTCTGTTTGGGCTCGTCGGGCACAAGTACCGCGCAACTGCTTTTCGCTTCCCGAATCGGCGAAGGACTCGGCTCGTCGGGCAAGCTATAAGACACGGTGCACCGGTCCTCCTCACGCTGGCCCCAACGCACGATCAATCGTCCGCTTTGTTCCACGCCGGACACGAAGGCCTGGCCATCGGGGCCCACGATGCCCATTTCCTGGCCTGTTTCGCTTTCGACCCTGGAGCCGAAAGGCAAGGGCTCGCCATTGGCCCGCGTCAACGTCAGCATCACTCGATAGCCCACAGCTGTCTCGAACACCGCTCGCACCACGGCGCCGCGTGTCGGCACCACCTCGGTCGCCGCGTTCTTGACGTCCATGGTGTCGCCCAAATCCTGCGTGCGAACCGCGAGGCGGTTGGCACGGTAGGGGCTGACGTTGGAGACGACCGCATTGCCGGCCCAATCGGTCGCCACGCCGGGCTGCGACTCGATGCCCACACCCGAAGCCTTGGGAAGCTGAACCAGCGCGATGGTGTCGCCCAGCGGCTGCGACAGCGTCACGCCGCCGCCATGCGCCAGCAATCCTCCGGCCATGCTGAAGCTGGTCTGCCGATAGTTCGAGCCTTGGGAATGACTGAGGTCGAATCGCCCCACGGGCGCCAGATAGCTGACGCTGGCGCTACCGGTGGAACCCTGCTGTTCGACATGATTGGCCGACACGCTGTAGCTGAGGCGCGAATCCTCGAGCGCGGTACCGAACAGGCTGACCTGCTGGTTGGTGCGGCCGTCGCGATCGTGCGTCACCGCATACTGGGCGCTGGTTCCGAAGCTGCCCAGCGGAATGCTCAAGCTGAACATGATCTGGTTGCTCGGCGCACGCCCCAGGTAGCTGCTGCTGCGGTTGTAGTAGACGCTGTAGCCGAATTGCTTGTAGTTGCCCGAATAGCCGATCTGCACCAAGCTGTCCTTGGCGCTCGTACCCCAGTAGCTTTGCTGGCGCGCCGAGGCGAACACCGCACCCCATTCGCCCAGCGACTGCGAGAGTTCCAGGCGCAATTCGTTGCGCCTGTTGTGGAGGCGCTCCCGGGGATCGAGGCCCTGCATGTCCGCCGCCTCCTGGAAGGTCCGGTAGCCGCTGGTGGAATAGCGATAGCCAGCCACGCGCACGGTGGTCCCCGCGTCGAAAGCCTTCGCATACAGGAAGCGCACCGACTGGCCGTTGTAGGTCCGGTCGGTCAGCAGCGGCTGCGGCACCACGGCGCGCGCGGCCGCCAGGTCGGCAGAGACGGCGCCGAAGGCACGCATGTTCTTGCCCACCCCTGCCATCACCGACTGGTAACGCCCCGCAGCGATCAGCCCGCCATAGACGCTGTAGCCGTCGCTCAGGCCACGCGCCACCGTGCCTTGCACGAAGGCCGGTTCGGCACGCGATCGCTGCGACCGGATCCATGGCCATGACGAAAGGCCACCATCGCCGTGGTAAGAAGGAATGAACTCGTCGCCAGGCGCACGGCGGTACTTGCCGACGGTGGCCGAAAAGCGCCACGTTCCTTCGCGCAACAGCGTGGGCACCGCGGAAAAGGCCTGGATGAATTTGATCTCGCGGCCGTCGGCCTCGGTGACGACCACCTCGAGATCGCCGCTCGACGCCGTGGGATAGAGATCGTCGATCACGAAGGCCCCGGGGGCCACGAAGGTGCTGTAGATCGCATAGCCGTTCTGCCGCACCGTCACGCGCGCGTTGGTCTGCGCAATGCCGCGGATGGTGGGTGCATAGCCCTGTTGGCTGTCGGGCAGCATGGACTCGTCGGAGGCGAGTTGCACGCCGCGGAACGGCACGCTGTCGAACAGATTGCCGGGCGTGCTTCCATCGCCGATCAGCAACTGGGCGTGGAGCGAGTGCAGGTCGCGTTGGGCGTAGGTGTTGACCGCCTGCCAGCGGGCTCGCCCGTCTGTCCCGCGACTGTAGGTCGAGAAGTGGCGCAGGCGCCAGTCGCCGTAATTGAAGCCGCCGCGCAGGCCGAGGAACAGGATGTCGCGCCGAGGCTCTTTGCGGCGCTCGCGGAAGGGATTGCCATCGAACACGCCGTTCGGAATTGCGAAGGGATCGGGCCCGCGGCGGTAGTCATCGCCACCATGACGCGCGAAATTGACTTGGTAGTCGACCATGCCGGCCGTGATGCCCCGATCCCACTTGCTGGGGTCGACGGCTCCGCGCACCGAACGCTTCATCGCTGCCTGCGGAATGCTGACCGCCAGGTGCAACTTGCCGCTGTCGTAACTGAAGGAGGCGTCGGGAATGGCCGTGCCCAGGTCCACGCAGGCGTCGCCCGCAAGCGAGGTCAGAGACGAAAACACCGCGACGTTGACGCCCCAGTCGTCGAGCATGCTGCGCGTGAGGCAAGGCTCGGCGTCGGTCTTGCCTTTCTTGGCATCGAAATCGATCACGGCCTGCCCGACACGCCGATCGTTGACCGATACGTCGATGGTGTACCGCCCTGGCAACACGCGATTGCCGAAGGCGAACAACGAGAGGTCGGCGTTCTGCTGATCGCCACCGACGCCGAGAAAATCCTTGTTGAAGGTCGAGGCGGCGAACTCCTGAGCAAAAACGGGAGAACCCAGGGCGCCAAGCGCGGCGGCGCACAAGCCCAGGCGAAACGGAGCAGCCGGGCGCGGCCGCGAGGAAGGCATGCGTCGCATGGCTCAGCGTTGCGCACCGCCGAGGGCGATGGAGGGAGCCTCTGGCTTGAGCGCCGGCTCGGGCTTCAAGGGCACGGGTTCGATACCTTCGGGCACCTTGACGAATTCTTCCGGCGTTTCGCCGCCGTAGTCGTGGATCGTCGTGAAGTTGATCTGGACGGCCTGCGGGGCCTTGAGGGTCTTGAGCGGAAAGCGCAACTCGCCGAACGGCGGCACCATGCCCGCATCGAGCTCTTCCTGGTCCTTCTTGTCCGGACCTTGGCCCTTATTGACCGTCAGTTTCAGCAGAGTGACGTGATAAGCGCTTGCATTGCCGACCTTGAGCACGACGCCTTGGCCTTGCGGACCCGCGCTCACCGCCCACCTGAGCAGGGTGCGGGCCTCGACGGACGAGCCCGGAAGACTCGCGGGCCGATAAAACACCTTGAGCCGGCTGCGTATCGCTACCTGCAGCACGTTCTCCTGGGTCGGAGTCTGGGGGATCTCCTTGACGTTGAGCCAGAAAACCGATTCGCGGTCGGCCGGCAATTCGCCGCCGACGCGCATGATGCGCAAGAGATTTTCCTTGCCTGGATCAAGCCTAGACAACGGCGGCGTGACGAGCAGCGGGGTCTTGTTCTTGCCTTCACCGGCATCGATCCAGGCCTGGACCACGTAGGGCGACGTGCCGGTATTCTTCATCGGCAGAGAGGTCTCGCGGGCCTTCTCGCCCAGGATCACGCGCGTGCCGGAGAGCATCACGCTCGCGCTCGCCGAGCACTGAAGCCCCAGCATCACCAGAATGCCGAAGGCCCATCGAATTCGTTTGTTGCTGCACATATGTCTTCCTCGGTGCGACCCACGCCCACAACGCGCGCGCACAGGCACTCCAACGCACCGATGGCGGCGCCTCGAAGAAAAATCGATCCATGGGAGATGAACGCGAAAGTTGCGCGGCCTTCCGCCGCCGACCAACGCGTTCATGACGGCATGAGGTCGCGAAGACCTCACGCCGTCGCGCCTAGTTAGTTATAGGCAACCGTGAATTGCGCGGTACCGCTGGCCTCGCCGGGTGCGATCTTCCGGGTCGACGGGGCGACCGGCGCCACCGGCAGGGTCGAGACGTAGCGCGCCTCGAACTTGAGGTTGTTGTCGCCTTGGCCCAGTTGGTATTCGCCCGAGGCCGAAGCCAGGTCGATCTTGGTACCCGCAAAGTCACCGATCTCGATGCCGACGCCCTGAGCAGCCAAGACGCCGGAGCCTGCGTTGTTGGTCTTCAACAGGGTCGCGTTGTCAGGATCGGGCGTGCCGGTGAAAGTCACCTTGGCCTTTGCGGCGCCCGCAGGGCAATCCTTCAGGTTGATGGTGAACTTGCCCGGGGTGGGAGCGCGCGTACCCACCGTCGGGAAAACCTTGATGGAGACATCGCCGAGCGGCACGGTCATGTTCTGGCTTTCGGGCGCCACCGAGCAGATGCTGTCGGTGATCGATCCCGTGAAGTTGATCACGCCACCGTCCGCCAGGGCCGCTTGCGACATGCCACCGATAGCGGCGATCACAGCGAGTTTGGTCAATGAACTTCTGAGCATTTAATTCCTTAGTGAATATTACGTATCGATGATTGACATGCCTACAAAATGAAGCACGTCAAATCGATCATAGAAACAAAACCCAAGAAAGAATTCCTCGAGGAATAATTACCCAGACAACTGTGATTAATTATGTTTGCAATTAATTAATTATAAGATGCACTATCTTAGTCAATTGAATTTTTTATTTGTTGTTAATTTCCAATTGTTGATCTATTGCGTCACGCGCCGCGAAGCTTGACCCCGGTATGCAGACTCCGGGCCGCAGGGGAAAAGCGTGAGAAAGCGCGACCGGCCTTGAAGGATCAGCGCGACGTTCGGGGTGCCGTTGGCAAGTCCCAGCCCGAGCGCACGGTCTGCATGTCGTGCACGACGAACGGCACGTCGCCGCGGCCGTTCTTCGATGCTCCGACAGCGACGAGCCGCTGGTCGACATCAACGACAACCGCTACCGCGTCGACATGCTCAAGCTAGGCGTGGAGCTCTACGAAGTCAGCACCCAGCAGCTCAAGCGCAACGGCCAGTTCCGCGGCCTGCTGAAGAAGGCGCGCGGCCGGCTGCATGCCAAGCTCGCGCTGATCGACCGCGAATGGGTGATGCTGGGCTCCATGAACCTCGACCCGTGCTCGGTGCTGCTCAACACCGAGTTCGGCGTGCGCGTGCGCAGCTTCGACCTGACCCAGGCCCTGCTCTATGCCTGCCAGTTCGACGACATCGAGGGCGTCTACCGGGTCGTGCTCAAGCCCGACGGCGAGAACGTGCAGTGGATCGGTACGGGGGACGTCAACAACGAGGTGCTCGACAGCGAGCCCCACTCGAGCATGCTGACGCGGCTGCTGTTCTCGTGGCTCGTGCCAACGGATCAGTTGTAAGAGCCGGAGAACCCGGCTCGATGGAGCCGAGCGAAATCACTTCTTAACGGTATTCGATCGTGAAAGTGGCGGTCGAATTGGCTTTACCACCAGAAACCGCATTGTCGATCTGATAGAAGCGCGCGCTGTATTTCAATGACAGAACCCCGGTGCTCGACACGGTCAGTGGAACCCGATCGCCAAATCTGACCGGCCGGGTGTCCTTTAGCACCTGAATACCCACGCCTTTTGCGGTCGAACTGTCATTGGGATTGGTCAATCGCAGCACGCCATTTTCCCGATCAGCCACTATGCCGTCCAGGCGCAAGGTAATGGTTCTTTGTGCATTCAGTCCCGCCCTGCACTGCAGTTTGATGAGGAAATCCGTATCGTTGGACGTCTTGCCTATACCGGTAAAATTGCTCCTGTTCGCCGAACCCAGCGGGACGGTAATTTTTCGATTGACGTTGTCGACCTCGCAGGTAGGCAGAATAACTCTGCTCGCACTTCCGTCAATTTCGGCAAGAATATTGACGAAACCATTCCCATCAGCAGCTCCCGTGAACATGTTGCCGCTGAATAAATTTCCTGTCTCCACCTCATTGGCCGTGAGGATGAGTTCGACCTGAAACATCTGGGGATTTCCCAAACCGTACGGTGTGTTTCCAGCCAGATATTGTGAAAATGGCATTGTCCTGGGATTGGACCATTCGGCCCTGCCAAACGCATACTTGATCCTATACCCAATCCCCCTCAAATTGGTTTCATATACGCTGTCGAATCCTGGAACAGGTCTTCCATATCCTACGTTGTAGACTAGGTAGCCCCCGTTGAAACAACGTCCAATCGGGGCCATGTCATTGGTGGGGATATACCATGTTCGAGAATAAAAAGGAACACCTATCGCGGCAGAGACGGGCACGTTGACATCTCCAAGAAAAATTCTGTAAGGAGCCATGCCTACGGTACCCATGCAAGCAGCGCCTGCATATTTGGGAAGCAGAATGCTCGCCGCAATCAACGCAAGAAAAGCGCATGTCCGACAAAAGAAATTCGTTCGACCAGGATTTTCATAGCGGAATAATTTCATCCAAGCATTTTTCATTTCAATTTTCGGCAATGTGACCTGTTCGACACCAACGAAACAGGAAGGATTTGTTTCTCACCGGACCTCGGGCAGTGTTTTGCCTCTCGTTGGTCGCATTCGACGAACGAGCCCCATCGAAACGACCTGCTCTGGCTTCCGGCGGCGGGTTCCAGCACTCGATCTTTCTGCGGCGAGCCGTCTCTTTTCTTGCATCGTGCTTTTTCATCCGCAGACCGCGCTCAACTCTCGGATGGGCGGCGGATTGGCTTCTTCCGGCAATTCGTAGCTCAGGGTGCATTGGTCCGCTGAACCCTGTCCCCAACGCACGGTCATGCGCCCCTTGGCTTCGGCACCGCTCACGAAGGACTGGCCCTCGGCACCCACCATGCCGATCTCCACGCCTGCCTCGTTCTCGATCCTGGCGCCGAAGGGCAGCGGCTCCCCGGTTCGCCCGGTCAAAGTGAGCATCAGCCGGTAACCCACAGCGGTCTCGAAATTCACCAGCACCACGGCCCCGCGCGTGGGAGCCACCTCGGTCGCCGCATTCTTGACATCGATGTTGTCGCCCAGGTCCTGCGTGCGCACCGCCAGCCGGTTCATGCGGTAGGGCGAGAGGCTGGGAAGGACCGCATTGCCTGCCCAGTCGGTCCGTATCCCGGGGCGCGATTCGAAGCCCACGTTCGAGGCCTTGGGCAGCTGCGCCAGCGCAATCGTTTCGCCCAAGGACTGCGAGAGCGTCGCGCCACCCGCATGGACCACCAGTCCGCCGGCCATGCCAACGGTGGTCTGCCTGTAGTTCCTGCCCTGCGAATGACCCAGATCGAAGCGCCCGACGGGCGAGAGATAGCTGGCACTGGCGGCACCAGTCGATCCCTGGGTGTCGTCGCGACCCACCATCACGTTGTAGTTGAGCCGGGAGTCGTCCAGCGCCGATCCAGAAACGCTGGCTTGATGGTTGGTGCGACCATCCCTCTCCCGCGTTGCCGAGTATTGGGAACGCACGCCCGAGTCGCCCAGCGGCACGCTGACCGTGAACATGACCTGGCTGCTGGGCCGGAAGTTCTGATAGACGCCCCGGCTGTAGTTCACGCTGAAGCCGACCTGCTTGTAGTTGCCGGTCCAGCCGATCTGCACCGCGCGATCCTTGCGAGGCTCGTCCCAGTAGCTTTGCTGGCGCGCCGAAACGTACAGCGCGCCCCAGTCGTCGCCCAGCGGTTGCGAGAGATCCAGCCGCAGTTCGTTGCGACGGTTGTTGAGCCGCTCGAACGGCAGCAGGCCCTGCATGTCCACCGCCTCCTGGAAGGTACGGTAGCCCCCCGTGGAGTAGCGGTAGCCGGCCACGCGGATGCTGGTCCCGGCATCGAAAGCCTTGGAGTACAGGAAGCGGATCGATTGGCCGTTGTAGGTCCGGTCGACGAGCAGCGGCATCGGCACCAAGGTGCGCGCGGCCGTGATGTCGGCGGAGACGGCACCGAACGCCCGCAGGTTCCTGCCCACGCCGGCCAGCAGCGACTGGTAGCGCCCCGAGGCGATCAGGCCGCCGTAGATCGTGTAGTCGTCGTTCAGCCCGCGTGCCAGCGAAGCCTGCACGAAGGCCGGCTCCGCCAGCGGCTGGCGATACTGGGTCCACGGCCATTGCGACAGGCCGCCCCAGCTGTTGTAGCTGCGCCCCAGGCCCGAGGCGCGCCGGTACTTGCCGACCGTCGCCGAATAGCGCCAGGCATCTTCGCGCAGCAGCGTGGGCACCGTGGCGAAGCTCTGGAAATTCCGCGTCTCGCGGCCATCGGCCTCGGTCACGATCACTTCCAGGTCGCTGCCGGAGCCCGTGGGATTGAGGTCGTCGATCACGAATGCACCCGGCGCGACGAAGGTGCTGTAGATCACGTAGCCGTTCTGCCGCACCGTGACCCGCGCATTCGTCTGCGCAATGCCGCGGATGGTGGGTGCGTAGCCCTGCTGGCTGTTGGGCAGCATCGATTCGTCGGAAGCGAGCTGCACGCCGCGGAACGGCACGCTGTCGAAGAAGTTGCCCGGCGTGCTGCCGTCGCCGATCAGCAGGCGGCCCTTGAGCGATGCGAGATCCCGCTGCGCATAGGTCTCGACGGCCTGCCAGCCACCGGCCCCGCTCACGCCGCGGCTGTAGGTGGAATAGTGGCGGAAACGCCAGTCTCCGTAATTGAACCCGGCGCGCAAGCCGACGAACAGCGTGTTTCGCTCCGGGTCCCGGGGACGGGGCGCGAACGGGTTGTTGTCGAAGAGACTGCGCGTCAGCGCGAACTGATCCGGCTCGCGCCGATAGCCATCGCCACCATAGCGGGAGAAGTTGATCTGGTAGTCCAGCATCCCCGCATTGATCCCCCTGTCCCACTTGCTCGGATCCACCGTGCCGCGCGCCGATCGGTGCAGTGCCGCTTGCGGAATGCTGAGCGTCAAACGCTGCTTGACCCCGTCGTAGCCGAAGAACGCGTCGGGGACGGCGGCGCCCAGATCGGCCACGCACGCGTCATCCGCGAGCGCCGCGAGGGCCGGAAACGCGGGCACGTTGACGCCCCACTCTTCCAGCATGCGCCGCGTCAGGCAGGGCACGGCATCACTCGCGCCTTCCTTGTTGTCGAACTGGATCGCGACCCTGCCGACATTGCGCTCGTTGAGCGAAACGTCGACGGTGTAGCGCCCCGGCAAGATCCGATTGCCGAACGCGAAGAGCGACAGGTCGACGCTCTTCTGGCCACTGCCGGTATCGAGCAATGCATCGTTGAAGACCGAGGTGGGCGGCTGCTTCGGCACCGGCGCCGTTTGCAATGGCTGCGCGACGGCCGGAGCGACGAGCGCACCGATCGCGGCGGCACACAGACTGAGGCGGGACGGCACGCGCGCGGAGAAAACCCGTTCCATGGAACTAGCGCCCACCGCCATCGGCCGCGGGAGTCTCGGGCTTCTTCTTCGGCACCACCTCGGCCTGGATCGCCACGGGCTCCGCGCCCTCGGGGACCTTCACGACTTCCTCGGGGGTCGCGGCGCCGTAGTCGTTGATCGTCATGAAGTTGACCTGGACGGCTTGCGGCGTCTTGATCGCCTTCAGCGGATAGGACAACTCGCCGAAGGGCGGAACCATGCCGGGGTCGATGACCTGCTGGCCGTTGTTGATGTCCAGTTGCAAGAGCGTGATGTGATAGCCGGTCGGGTTGGCGATGCGAAGCACTGCACCCTGCCCTTGCGCGCCGGGGCTCACGACCCACTTGAGCTGGGCCCGCGCGCGCGCGGCCGTGCCCTCGAGGCCTGTCGGACGATAGAAAACCTTGAGCCGGTTCTGTATCGCGATCTGCAGCACGTTCTCTTCCGTCGCCTTCTGGGGGATTTCACGCACATTGATCCAGAACACCGACTCGCGGTCGGACGGCAGCTCGCCGCCCATGCGCATGACGCGCAGGATGTTCTCCTTGCCGGGATCGAGCCGCGACAGCGGCGGCGTGACCAGCAGCGGGACCTTGCTCTTGCCTTCACCGCCATCGATCCAGGCCTGCACCACATAGGGCAAGGTCCCGTAGTTCTTCATCGGCAGGGCGGCCTCGCGGTCCGTCTCGCGCAGGATCACGCGCGTGCCGCTGAGCATGATGCTGGCGTCGGCGGTCCATTGAAAACCGAGCAGCGCGATGGCGAGGAAGACCCTGCGAATGCGTTGATTGCTGCACATATGCATCTGTATTCCCGGTGCAAGCCGCAGCCGCGGCACGCACGCAAACACTCCGCACGCCTTGCGGCGCACTGAAGAAAAAACAAACCGGAGAAGCTGAAATAAATGCTGGCGCGAATGCCGAACGGCCTTGCACCGCTGCTCGCCGCGCCAGCAGCAACGCGAAGCCGCAAGGGCCTCGCGTCGTCGAACGACTTACTTGTAGTCGACCTGGAAGGTCGTGCTCGCGTTCGCCGGGCCGGCCGTGACCGCTGCGACGGTCGACTTGTAGTTGGCCTTGAACCTCAGCGAGTTGGTGCCTTCGCCCAGGTTGTAGCCACCCGAGGCCGCGCCCATGTCGATGCGCGTGTTGGCGGAGTCGGAGATCTCGATACCGACACCCTTGGCGGCATCCACGCCGCCGACCTGACCCGAGTTGTCGATCAGCAGCAGCGTGGCGTCGGTACGGTCCTTCTGGCCCAGGAACGTCACGGTCGCAACGCTGGCCTTGCCAGTGGCCGCGTCGGGAGCGGGGCAGTCGAGCAGCTTGATGGTGAAATCTTGCGGCAACGACTCGTCACCTGCCGCCTTGAAGGTCTTGGCCGCGATCTTGCCGAGGAAAACCTTCATGTTCTGGCTCTCCGGTGCGATCGAGCAGATGCTGTTGACGATTTCGCCTTCGAAGTTGACGGTGCCGGTGTCATTGGCGGCCGCGAAGGCGCCTTGCGATGCAGCGGCCACGGCCGCGATCACTGCGAACTTGGAAAGATATTTTTTCGACATGGATATCCTAAAGATTGATATGAAAATTGCCTGCACATCAATTGCAGACCGTCGAAATGCTATCAATGAATTGAGGATGAACAGGTCGAATAGAACAATACATCAGGAAACCGTGATTAACTATCGTTGCCCATTCAATGACAAATGTGAACTCAAAAAAGTCAATTCATTTTCATCAAGAAAATTGCATCGTATTTGTTAATTTTCGATGCGGTCGAGCGCTTGCGCGCAAGCGTCGAATCCGCATGATTTCGGGAGGAGGCCGACACGTTCGGTAACCAACGCATGCGATCGGCGTCACGCGTCCGGTCGTCGCGTCCCAGGCACGGTGTGGCCGACTACTGATGCGTCAGCGTGATCGTCGCGGTCGCGTTGGCAATGCCCGGCTTCAGCTCGCTGCCGGTGCGCATGTAGCGCGCGACGAAAGGCACGACGTAGGTGGAGTCCCTCGACTGGCCCACCGTCGCGGCCTTGCCGAACTCCACGGGTCGGCGCTGCGCGTCGAGCACCTGGATGCCGACGCCGCTGGCAGTGATCTGCCCCGGGCCGCCCTCATTGATCGCCAGCACGCCCGGCAACGTCGTCGCGCGCGTGGGGTCCATGGTCATCGAGACGGTGGACTGCACGGTGCCCGGTGCCGCCTGGCACGCGACCTCGATGTTGAACGGCGTATCGCGTGCAACGGTTCCGATGCCGGCGGCGAAATCGCGGATCGGCACGCGGCCCATTCGGACTGTGGGATTGCGCGACAACTCGCTCAGGGTGCACGAAGGTGCGACGATCTTGCCGCCGCTGAGGCTGACTCGAAAGTAGTAGTCCCGCGGCTTGTTGGCGACGATCGCGTGCCCATAGAGTCCGGGCGTCAACAGCCCGTTGCCGACGCGCTTTGCCGTCTTGATCAGGTCGAAGTTGAACTGGACCCAGCCTCGATAGTTCGACGTGGTGGAACTCGGCGTGGTGCCCTCGACCGAGAACTCGAAGGGAAGAGCGCCCGTGGCGCTTTCCCGCCCTCCGAAGACCTGTATCCGATAGCCGACCCCCGGTACGTTGGTGGAGTAGATTCGCTCCCACATGGAGGTGTTGCTCACGAGCGCTCCTTGGGTTCCTCGCAGTTGAACGGTCAACGTCTCTCCGAAGTTGCAGTTGGCAATCCAGGCATTTCTGAGCGCGCCTTGTCGATGCGCCAGGACAGCGCCGACAGGCTGGTTGTTGTCCACGACCACCTGGCCGAAGTCGAAGCTGAATTCGCCGATCCGGATGCCTTCCGAATAGAAGCATTCCGCCGCTTGCGCCACGGTCGCCGCCATGGCGACGGCAGCCCAGAGCGTCAACACGCGGATCTTTCGCACCATCGTTCTGATTGACATGTCTTCTCTACTTCACGAGAGGTGGGAGTTAGGGCACGCATGGCCGCGGTGGCAATCCGCCCGGACGGACGACCGATACGCGCTCATCGCCGGCCCTTGAGCGACACGGCCTGCGCTTCGTCGACGCACCGGCCCGCGAACTGGCGAACGGGCAGCGGACTGGCCTCCTCGGGCAGGCTGTACGACACCGCGCATTGGTTCGCCGACTGCTGGCCCCAGCGCACCGCGAGGCGGCCGCTCTGGCCCGCGCCGGTCACATAGGCCCGGCCCTCGGGCCCGACGATGCCGACCTCCTGGCCGGCGTCGTTCTCGATGCGCGCACCGAAGGGCAGCGGCTTTCCGCGGCCGTCGGTGAGCGTCAGCATCAGCCGGTAGCCCACCGAGGTCTCGAAGGTCGTCAGCACCACCGCGCCGCGCGTCGGCACGAGTTCGGTGGCGGCGGACTTCACTTCGGTCGTGTCGCCCAGGTCCTGCGTGCGCAGGGCCACGCGGTTGAGCCTGTAGGGGCTGAGGTTGGGGATGACGGCACGGCCCGAGCCATCGGTCACCACGCCCGGACGCGCGTCGAAACCGACGCCACCGGCCTTGGGCACCTGCACCAGCGCGACCGTCTCGCCCAGGGGCTGCGACAGCGTGATGCCGCCGCCATGCACCAGCAGCCCGCCCGCCATGCCGAAGGTGGTCTGGCGGAAGCCCCGGCCCTGCGAGTGGCCGAGGTCGAAGCGGCCGAACGGCGCGAGGTAGCCGGCACCGACGCTGCCGCCGGCGCCCTGCTCGCTCGCATGGCTGGCGCTCACGCTGTAGCTGAGGCGGCGATCCTCCAGGGCCGCGCCGTACAGGCTCACCTGCTGGCTGGTGTTGCCCTCGCGATCACGCGAGACCGCGTACTGCGCGCTGGCCGCGGAAGTGCCGAGCGGAATGCTCAGCGTGAACATGAGCTGGCTCGTGGCCCGGCGGTCCTGGTAGGCGCTGCGGTTGTAGAAGACGCTGTAGCTGAACTGCTTGTAGTTGCCCGACCAACCCACCTGCACCAGCCGGTCCTTGAGAGAGGTTCCCCAATAGCTCTGCTGGCGCGCGGAGGCGAAGACCGAGCCCCAGCTTCCGATCTTCTGCGCGAGCTCGAAGCGCAGCTCGTTGCGGCGGCCGTGCAGGCGCTCGGACGGCGACAGCGCCTGCATGTCCATGGCTTCCTGGAAGGTGCGGTAGCCGCTGGTGGAATAGCGGTAGCCCGCCACGCGAAAATTGGTGCCGCTGTCGACGAAGGACTTGGCGTAGAGAAAGCGCAGCGACTGGCCGCTCTGGCGCTCCTTCCCGCCAGGCACGAGCGCCATCGGCGTTCCCGCCGGATCGGTCGGCAGGCTACGCGGCGCCGTGGTGCTGGCGGTCGAGAGGTCGACCGACAACGCGCCGAAGCTGCGCATGTTCTTGCCCACGCCGGCCAGCATCGACTGGTAGCGGCTCGAGGCCATGAAGCCGCCATAGACCGTGTAGTCGCCGCCCAGGCCGCGCGCCAGTGTCGCCTGCACGAAGACCGGCTCGATGCGCGCGCCCTGCTCCCGCAGCCACGGTGCCAGCAGCATGCCGGCGCCACCCAGGCGCGTGTCGTCGATGTAGCTGCTGCTGTAGCCGAAGGCGCTGCGGTACTTGCCCACCGTGGCACCGTAGCGCCAGGTGCCTTCGCGCAGCAGCGTCGGCACCGCCGAGAAGGCCTGGATGTATCTGCTTTCGCGCCCGTCGGCTTCGGTGACCGTGACTTCGAGGTCGCCGCCGGAGTCCGTGGGATAGAGGTCGTCGATCACGAACGGCCCCGGCGCGACGAAGGTGCTGTAGACGATGTAGCCGCTCTGGCGCACCGTGACGCGCGCGTTCGTCTGCGCGATGCCGCGAATGGTGGGCGCGTAGCCCTGCTGGCTATCGGACAGCATGGCCTCGTCGGTGCCGATCTGCACGCCGCGAAACGGAACGCTGTCGAAGAAGTTGCCGGGCGTGTTGCCGTCGCCGATCTGCAGTTGCCCCTGGATCGAGGGCAGGTCGCGCTGCAGCGTGGTGGTGACGGCCTGCCAGCGGCCGCGGCCGTCGGTATCGCGGTTGTAGGTCGAGTAGTGGCGCAAGCGCCAGTCACCGATGTTGAAGCCGCCGCGCAGGCCCGCGAACAACGTGTTGCGCCGGGTGTCCTGGCGCCTGCGGTCGAGGAAAGGATTGCCGTCGAAGAGGCTCGGCGAATTCGCGAAGAGGTTCTGCCGCTCGCGCTGGTTGTCGCCGCCATGGCGCGCGAAGTTCAACTGGTAATCGAGCATGGCGGCGGTGATGCCCCTGTCCCATCGCGCGGGCTCGACCGCGCCGCGCGCCGTGCGCTTGAGCGCGGCCTGCGGAATGCCGATCGACAGCGCGAGCTGACCCGCGTCGTAGCTCACGGTCGCCTCGGGAATGCTGCCCGGCAGATCCACGCAGGCATCGTCGGCCGCACCGGCCAGCGGGGGGAAGGCCTCCACGTTGACGCCCCATCCGCCCAGCATGCCGCGCGTGAGGCAGGCCACGGCATCGTTCTTGCCCGGCACGTCGTCGAAACGGATGGTGCTGCGGCCGGCGGCCCGCCCGTTGATCGTCACGTCGACGGCATAGGTGCCGGGCAGCACCCGATTGCCGAAGGCGAAGATCGAGAGATCGGCGCGCGGTTGCTTGCCGCCGCCGATGCCGAGGAATTCCTCCTCGAAACGCGAACCGGCGACCTGCTGCGCCAACGCAGGGATGCCGAGGCTCGCGATGACCGTCGCGCACAGCGTGCGGCGGAACGGCGCGGCGCACAGGATGCGGCGCATGGCCTCAGCGCGCTGCATCGCTCGTGGATGGCGCATCGACGACCTCGGGCGTCAATGCCACGGGATCGACGGCCACGGGCACGCGCACGCGTTCCTCGGGCGTCTCGCCACCGTAGTCGTTGATCGTGGTGAACCGGACCTCGATCGGTTGCGGCGTCTTCATGGCCTCGAGCGGAAAGCTCGACTCGGCGAGCGGCGCGACCATGACGGCTCGAATCACCTGCTGACCGGCGTTGACGGTCAAGCCGGTGAAGGTCACGTGATAGACCGTTGGATTGCGGATCTTCAGCACGGGGCCCTGGTCCGGCGCACCGGGACCGACGCTCCACCGCAGCTGCGCGCGCGCGTCCACCGGCTGGCCCGACAGCGCGGCGGGACGATAGAACAGCTTGATGCGGGTACGCACCGCGATCTGCAGCACGTTTTCTTCCTGCGTCTTCTCGGGGATCTCCTTGACGTTGAGCCAGTACACCGATTCGCGGTCGCGGGGAAATTCACCGGGCATCCGCAGGATGCGCAGGATGTTTTCCTTGCCGGGATCGAGCCGCGACAGCGGCGGCGTGACCATCAGCGGCACGTCGGTCAGACCCTCGCCCGCATCGACCCAGGCCTGGATGACATAGGGCGCACTGCCGGTGTTGCGCATGGGGATCGAGGCTTCGCGCTCTTTCTCGCCGAGGATCACGCGCGTGCCGCTGAGCGACACCGCCGCATCGGCGTGCCATGAAAAGCCCAGCCCCGATGCCATGGCCAGGACCCAACCGAATGTCTGCTTGCTGCACATAGGAGTTTTCGGGCGCACGCGCCCCATGCGGCGGTACGCCGCCGTACGAAACATGAACAAAGAAGGAGAACGGGGGCGCCGCCGCAGGGCGGCGCCAACGGCCGGAGGCTGCAGGAGCCGCGGCCGTGGACCGCCGGACTTAGTTGTAGGCGACGGTGAACTGGGCCATGCCGTTGGCCGGGCCGACCGTGACCACGTCCTTCGTTGCGAAGTAGTTCGCCTTGAATTGCAGCGAGTTGGTGCCGTTGCCCAGGATGTATTGGGAAGACGCCTTGCCCATCGGGATCACCTTGCCGGTCGAATCCTTCAACTGGATCGCTACGCCCGTTGCGGCCGCCACGGTCTGCCCGGAATTTGCAATGGCCAGGTTCTCGCCATCGGCGGTGCCGGAGAAAGTGACCTGGGCATTCTTGGCCGAGGCGGTGTCGCAGTCGAGCAGATCGATGCTGAAGTCGACCGGCGTGGAAATGCTGCCGGTGCCGGTGAACTTCCGGCTCACGACTTTGCCGAGTTGCACGGTCTTGTTCTGGCTGCTGGGCGCCACCGAGCAGGTGGCGTCGATGATGTCGCCCTGGAAGTTGATGGTGCCGTCAAAGGCCATCGCGGCTTGCGAGAGGGCGCCGACAGCGGCGAGGGCGAAGAACTTGGCGAGGGGATGCTTGAGCATTTGATTCCTTGATTTCAATCGATGAGAGCCCGCTCCATGGCGGCAGGCCCTGCAAGACAACATCGCCGGCTGCTGCGGAAACACAGAGAGCCCGGCGGTGAATTAATATTCCTTGGTTAATTTTTTTGACTACGGTTTTTCGATCATTGATCTCCCATTGAGTTGAATTGAGCAGGAATCACAGATTGATTGGCGTCAATTCAGGCCATTGAGTCGCGATGACGCTGCCAATGGCCCTCGTCACGGATGACCGTCGACCACGCTGCCCACCCACGACGGCGCTCGGGCGGGCTCGCGCAGCCGGCGACTAGGACGATGGATTCAGGGCCACCAGGCGGTACCCCACCCCGTAGATCGTCAACAGCCGGATGCCCTTCTCAGGGCCCAGTCCCAACTTGCGGCGCACGCGCGTCACGTGCACGTCGAGCACCCGCGAACCGGGGCTGCTGGGCCGGTCGAAGAGCCGTTCCTCGATCTCGGTGCGGGCGACGACCTTGCCGAGGTTCTGGAACAGGATGCAGGCGACCTCGAATTCGCGCGGCTGCAAGCGCACTTCCACGCCATCGACCAGCACCACGCGCGCCAATCGCTTGAAATGGAAGCTCCCCCAGATCAGGTCTTCCTCGGCCGGCGGCACCTGCCCCCCTTGCCTGCGCGTGTGGAGCAATCGCAATCTCATCGCCAGTTCGGCACCGTCCACCGGCGCCGTGGCGAATTCGATCCGCTCTCCATTCAGCGAGTCCTCGTCGAAGGTGGCCGCGAGTTCCAATGCATCGCGCGACACGACGACCAGCATGGGCAGCTTCACCATGGTCCGAAGGTTCGCCCAGCGCCGCTGGCTCCATCCCTTGTCGGCACAGGCGATCAGCGCGTCGTAGTGACGGCCCGAGGACATCGACTCCCACAGGGTCTGCACCGAATCGAAGGCCGCCGAGGCGAAGCCCTGCGAGTCGAGCGCGCTGCGCAAGGTGCCACGGTTGCGCTCGTCGCCGAAGACCAGCGCCAGCGAGGAAATGGACCTGGGCAAGCCCAGCCCGGTGTTCGTGGTGGGACTCATGATGCGCAAACTCCCAGGGTCGAGGTTTCCGGCTCGAAGTTCGGAACCGCCTGGGCGACGAAGCGCCTGACGCTTTCGCCGACGATCTCGAGGTCCATGTCCGGCTCGCGAGCCACACGCAGCACCACGCCTTCGACGAAGCACTGCAAGGCGAACACCCGGCCGCGCACTTCGGCCTCGGGCAGTGCATGGCAGGCCTGGCGCATGCGGGCCTGCAACAGCGCGACGAGCGCATGACGCTCGCCCGCCAGGGCTTCGGCCGTGGCGCCGGCCACGCGCGCCCTGCGAGTGCCCTCCGCGACCGCCTCCAGCACGAAGGCGGCATTCGAAGCCCCCGTTGCGCGCCAACTGCGCAGCCGCTCGCAGACGAACGCCGCCACGGTCTCGGGCCGCAGATCCGGCAAGTCGCCGAGGCCCAGGCCCTGCAGGCGCTCCAGCAAGGCCAGCACGATGTCGTCCTTGGTCTCGAAGTGAAGGCGAATCTCGGAAGGGCTCATGCCGACCGCGTCGCAGATATGCACCATGGAGACAGGCCGAATGCCGCGCTCCGCGAAGCACGCGCTTGCGGCCAGGAGAATGCGGTCGCGGACCGCGCCTTCCCTTCCCGTGCCAGCCGCCTGCAATTTATTTCCCTGCAATTGAATCCTTTCGGCCCACTTCTTCGTAGACAGAATCCGCCTCACGAAAAGAGAGTGAACATTCAGTTTTTGTTAGGTTACTCCAGTCTCCGCACGACCACGGCATTGCCGGCCCAAATCCTAGGGACAAGTGTCATATTTCCCCGGAAAGGAGGAACTAGTTCTCGGCCACCCCTCGGCAAGATCAGTCGATTGTCAGCAAACAGCGGCCTTCTTCGGGGAAAACGAATGCAACCACGAACCGGCAGAGACAAGGGCGCCAGCGCCGGAAAGCTTGCCTCTCAGATCATGAAAAATGAATGAGCATTTATACTTTCTTTACTCCATGAGCGCCGACGTAAGCTCCCCAGCCAGCCGACACCACACCTCAAGGAAATTCACGCGTGAATAACAAGATCAAGCGCTCGTCTCCCAGCAGCGAACAGCGGGCCGAGTTGCAGAAGCTGAGGATCCTGAAGGCCGCGAGAACCTGCTTCATCCAGGACGGGCTGCATGCGGGCACCATCGCCCGCATCAGCGAAACCGCGCAGATGAGCCCGGGGCTGATCTACCGCTACTTCTCGAGCCGGGAGGAGATCGTTCTCGGCCTCATGCGCCTGCAGGTCAAGGCCGGCTTCGGCCCGGGCATCGCCGGACTGACGCCGAAGGTGGTGACGGCCCGCATCTGCGAATACCTGCGCCGGTGGCTCGCGGGCGACCCCGATGTTCCAAGCCCGCCGCTGATCCTGGAAATGAGCGCGGAAAGCACGCGCAACGAAGCGATCGCCAAGCACGTCGTCGACGCCGACAAGGAAGCCAGGGCATCGCTGATCGCCTGGCTGACGGACCTCTCCACCCAGGCCGGGGAGACAGTGAGCGAGAAGGAGATCCAGATCCGCGCCATGGCCCTCGGATGCTTCATCGACGGCCTGGTGCTTCGCGCGGCGCGCGAGCCCGACCTCGACATGGAGATCGTCGAGAAGAGCATGGACAGCCTCATGGCCATGGTGGTCCCTTCGCCGCCACGCAAGGCGACCTGAGGGCAGCCGGGTCTCGGCGGCGCGCGCTCCGCGTGATAGAGTCCGCCGCAGCGTGACTGCCACTGCCACGCTCGGCCCCGGGGACGACTCCAGGGCGCGATCGCCGCCCGGGGACGACCCTGCACTTCCTGTGAAGTTCAACCATGGTCCATCCTCGTAGCGCGCAGCCCCTCACCGCTGCCACCATCTCCATCCCACCGCAGACCTGGCTGCTGCTGATCGCAGCATGGGCCGTCGTCGGCGCGTTCACCGTCTTCGGCGCCGGCTGGCTCGGCCCCTCGATGACACCGGTCACGGCGGGCATCGCGTTCGCGGCGCTGTTCGTCACGATCCTGGCCGCGTCCTTCGGCGTGGTGAGGGAGGCCGACCATCTCGCGCATGCGCTCGGCGAGCCCTACGGCACCCTGATCCTGACGCTGTCGATCGTGCTGATCGAGGTGGTGCTGATCGCCTCCGTGCTGCTGGGGCCGGGCGACTTCCCCACCATCGGCCGCGACTCGATCTTCGCCGTCATGATGATCATCATGAACCTCGTGATGGGCCTGTGCCTCATCGCGGGCTACGGCCGCAACGGCCATCAGGGCTACAACGCGCAAGGCACCGCGTCGTACCTGTCGATGGTGGTGCTGCTGGCCAGCATCGCACTGGTGCTGCCGAAGTACCTGAGCGGCGCGGGCGAGTTCACGACCTTCCAGGCCATCGGCATCACGGGGGTCACGGCCGTGGTCTACGCGGTCTTCCTCGGCCTGCAGATGCGAAGCCACCGCAAGCTCTACATGGAACCCGCACCGGGCGTCGATGCCGAGCCGGCCCGCCATGCCGTCGGCCTGCTGCCCCAGCCCGCGCGGACGGACACGAAGTTCCTCGTGCTGCGCTCGGCCCTGCTGATCGCGCTGATCCTGCCGATCGTGCTGCTCGCCCACCATCTCGCGGTGGTCACCGACTACGGCATCGCGGCGGCGGGCGCGCCCACCGCCCTGGGCGGTGTCCTGATCGCCATCATCGTGTTCACGCCCGAGTCCATCACGGCCGTGAAGGCCGCGATGAACAACGAGATGCAGCGCGCCATCAACCTGTGCCTCGGCGCCTTCGTCTCCACCGTGGGACTGACGGTGCCGGCCGTGCTCGTGATCGGCCTCGTGACCGGCAAGCAGGTGATCATGGGCATCTCGAACACGGAGACCGTGCTCTACATCGCCACCGTGGCGCTGGGCATGCTGAGCTTCAACGGCCAGAAGACCTCGGCGGTCCAGGGCTGGATGCACCTGGCGCTGTTCGCGATCTTCGGGCTGCTCCTCTTCAGTCCCTGAGCCGAGGCTCCCGCTCAATAGGTGCGGTTCGGCACGCCCGACATCGACAGCGCCCACTGCGCGATCCGGTCCTTGCGCTCGAAGGCCACGCCCGGGTGCTTGTTCGCATAGGCCAGGAACTCGCCCAGCGCCTTCACGCGCGCGGGCGTGCCTCCGATGCGGTCGTGGGTGGAGATCGACATCATCCGCCGGCGTCCGGCCGCCTCGGCATAGAGCTGGTCGAACTCGTCCTTGAGCTCCTGGCCGAAGGCCGCGGCCGTGAGCGGCCCCTCCGCACCGAAGCGGGCGATGTCGTTCATGCGCAGCGTGTAGGGCACGACCGCGAAGGGCTTGCCGTTGACCTGCGTGGTCATCGGCTCGTCGGCCGAGAGGTCATCGATGTGGTACGTGAAGCCCAGTTCCTGCAGGATGCCGAGCGTGCGTGGCGTGCCGCGCAGCCAGAACGCGTTGTAGCCCGCGGGACGGGTGCCGGTGGCCTTGACCAGCGCATCGATGTTGGCCTGGTAGGAGGCGCGCTCCTGCTCGGGCGAGATGTCCCAATGCGGGGTCCAGGTCTGGCCATGCGCGGCGGCTTCGTGGCCGCGCTGCACGATCTCGCGCGCGAGCTGCGGGTTGCGCTCCACGGCCTGGCCGGTCATGTGCGAAGTCACCTTCACGCCATGCCGGTCCCACAGGTCGAGCAGCCGCGGGATGCCTTCGCGCACGCCGTATTCGAACCAGGTGCGCGCCGGCAGGTCCGGGTACTTCGCATCCATCGGCGGAAACGGCGAGCCGTTGTCGTGCTCGCTCTGCGCGCCCGACTCGAACTGCATCGATACCGAGATCACGAGCCGCGCGCCGTTCGGCCAGTGGCGGCCGGTACCGGCCGTGGCTGCAGCCTTCGGCCGCGCCTGGGCCCGCGCTTCGCCGGCCGCGAGGCCGGACAGCGCGGCGGCCGCCACCGTGCCCGCGCCGCCGCGCAGGATGTTGCGGCGCTCGAGGCTGCCGATGGAGGGGTTGGCGTTCATCTGGAGGATCCCTTTCATGGATGGTGGGGGTTCGACGGCGGGTTCCACTGCTGCTTCCAGTAGTTCGCCTTGGGGTGCTCGCGCAGGAACACGCAGCACTGCACCCATTGGTCGGGCGACAGCGCCTCGACCGCGCGGGACAGCACCGTGAACGCGGTGTCGGCCATCCGCTGGCTCACCTGGCTCGCACGCGGATTCGTGAGCACCAGCGTGGCGATCAGTTGCTGCGCGCCGGGCTCGTCGCCGCAGAGTTCGGCCACGATGGGTTGCACGCGCGACTTCAGATCGCCGAGCGCGGCCGATCCGCTGTCCGCGAGCGCGCGGTGCAGCGTCCGCAGGGTCCGCGGCCAATCGATGGCCGCGAGCAGAGGAGGCGATGCCTCGACAACGATGTGGGGCATGGCGCGCGACCTCAATCCAGCTTGATGCCGGCCTCGCGGATCAGTTGCTGCCAGCGGATGCGCTCGCCGGCCATCATCCGCGCGAAGGCCTGCGGCGAGCTGTCGACCGTGATCGACCCCAGTTCCGCGAGCTTGTCGCGGGTGTTCTTCTGCGCCAGCGCGCGGCGCATGTGGTCGACCAGCCAGGCCTGGCGTTCGCTCGGCGTGGCCGCGGGCGCGACGAAGCCGTACCAGCCGCCGATCTGCGCATCGACGCCGCTCTCCTTGAGCGTCGGGACCTCGGGCAGCGCGGGGATGCGCGCGGGGCTGGTCACGGCGAGCGCCTTGAGCCGGCCCGACACGATGTGCTGCAGCACCGCCGGCGTGGCCTCGAACAGCAGTTGCACGGTGCCGCCCATCAGATCGTTGAGCGCCGGCGCCGAGCCACGGTACGGCACGTGCAGGATCGACACCTGCGCCTCGCGCTTGAAGAGTTCGGCCGCCAGGTGCTGCGGCGTGCCGTTGCCCGCCGAGGCGTAGGAGTAGCGGCCCGGCGCCTTGCGCAGCACCTCGAGCGCCGCGCGCAGGTTCGGCGCGGGGAACGAGGGATGCGCCACCATCACCAGCGGCACCGACGCGGCCCAGGCCAGCGACGCGAAGTCCTTGGCCGGGTCGTAGTTGAGCTTGGGATAGAGCGCGGCATTCGCCGCCATCGGGCCGAGCGCCGCGAGCAGCAGCGTGTGGCCGTCGGCCTCGCCGCGCGCCACGGCTTCGGTGCCGATGTTGCCGCCCGCGCCGCCGCGGTTGTCCACGAGCACCGTGGCGCCGCTCTCCGTCTGCAGCGCATGCGCCATCAGGCGAGAGATCGCGTCGGTGGTGGCGCCGGCCGGGTACGGGCAGACGATGCGGATCGGCTTGGAGGGAAAGGCCCGTGCGTGCGACGCGCCGGCAAGGCCGGGGATGGCAAGGGCCGCGCCGGCCTGGAGGAAATTTCGTCGCTGCATGAATCGGTGCTTCCTGATGTCTCGTCTTGGGAGGCAGTTTCAGAGGATGCGCCGGCCGCGGCAAATCGCATTTTTCGGCACGCCCCATCGGATAATCCGATCGCCATGACCGCACGCCCCAGCAGCCGCGCCCAGCGCGCACGCGATCCCCTCGAGCTCGTTTCGCTGCGGCAGCTGCGCTACTTCAGCGCCGCGATGCGCGCGCCCAGCTTCAACGAGGCGGCGCGCGAATGCTCGATCTCGCAGCCCGCGTTGTCGGAACAGATCGCGCTGCTCGAACAGGTGCTGGGCGTGCCGCTCTTCGACCGCACCGGCGGCCGCGCGGTCCCCACGCTGTCGGGGCACGAACTCGAACGCCGCATCGCGGGCAGCCTGCTCGAACTGCAGTCGGCCTTGCGCGAGGTGCCCGAGCGGGCCGACACCATCTCGGGCCTGGTGCGCGTGGGACTCGTGCAGTCCTACGGCGCCTGCTGGGTGGTGCCGGTGATGCGCGCGGCACAGGCGCGCTGGCCCGCGCTGTCCGTGGCGCTGCGGCGGCGCACCGCGCACGCGCTCGAGGAAGGCGTGCTGCGCGGCGACTTCGAGTTCGCGGTGAGCTTCGATCCGCATCCCCATGTCGACCTCGAGATCGCGCAGTGCTTCGTCGAGCGGGCCGTCGCCGTCGGCGCCCTGCCGCGGCGCGCGCGGCGGCTCACGCTGGCGCAGCTCGCGCCCTGCAGGCTCGCGCTGCTGCCGAGCGAATACATGATGCGCCGCGAGCTCGACGCGGCCTTTGCCTCGCAGGGCCTCAAGCCGCAGGTCCGGCTCGAATCGGATGCACTCGAAGACCTGGTGGCCGCCGCGCGCGAGAGCGGCATGGTCGCGATCCTCAACGCCGCGGCCGCATCGAGCCTGGCGGTGCACGACGCGGTGCCGATCGACTGCGTCGAACTGCAGCGCAAGGCCTGCCTCGTGCGTTCGCGCACGCGCCATCACACGAACGCGTCGCGCCATCTCTGGGATGCGCTGGTCGCGGGCGCGCCGGCCCTGCCGTCGGGCTGGACCGCGCCCGGCAAGGCACGGCGCTAGATGCTTCGCAGGTTCACGCGCCGCGACAGGGCCTCGGCACTCTCGCGCCGCTCGCTGTAGCGATCGACCAGATGGCCGGCGCAATCGCGCGTCAGCAGCGTGAACTTGACCAGCTCCTCCATGACGTCGACCACGCGTTCGTAGTACGGCGAGGGCTTCATGCGCCCGGCTTCGTCGAACTCGAGGTAGGCCTTGGCGACCGAGGACTGGTTCGGGATGGTGATCATGCGCATCCAGCGTCCGAGCACGCGCAGCTGGTTCACCGCATTGAAGGACTGCGAGCCGCCCGAGACCTCCATCACGGCCAGCGTCTTGCCCTGGGTCGGCCGTACGGAGCCGACCGACAACGGGATCCAGTCGAGCTGCGCCTTCATGATGCCGGTCATCGCGCCATGGCGTTCCGGCGAGCACCAGACCATGCCTTCGGACCACTGCGCGAGCGCACGCAGCTCCTGCACCTTCGGATGGTCCTCGGGTTCGCTGTCGGGCAGCGGCAGGCCGCGCGGATCGAAGACGCGGGTCTGCGCGCCCAGCGCGCACAGCAGCCGCTCGGCCTCTTCGGTCAGCAGGCGGCTGTACGAACGCTCGCGGACCGAGCCGTAGAGCAGCAGGATGCGCGGCGCATGCGTCGAGCGCTCGGCGGGCCACAGGTGCCGTGGGTCCGGCAGCCGGAAGGCCTCCGCATCCAGGTTCAACAGGTCAGGGCTTGGCGACACGCTGGCCTTTCGCATCGATGACGGGCTCGCCGTCTTCCTTCGAGAACGCGCCGCGCTGGGCGTGCGGCAGCAGGTCGAGCACGGCCTCCGATGGCCGGCACAGGCGCGTGCCCAACGGCGTGACGACGATCGGGCGGTTGATGAGGATCGGGTGCGCGAGCATGAAGCCGATCAGTTCCGCATCGGTCCACTTCGCATCGGCCAGCCCGAGCTCGTCGTGGGGCGTGCCTTTCTGGCGCAGCAGGTCGCGCACGCCGATGCCCATGTCGGCGACCAGTTGCTCGAGCGTTGCGCGGTCCGGCGGATGCTTGAGGTACTCGATGACGGTCGGCTCCTCGCCGCTGTTGCGGATCAGCGCGAGCACGTTGCGCGAGGTGCCGCAGTCGGGGTTGTGATAGATCGTGATGTCGCTCATGGAAGGGAGGGATGTCGCTGGTGAGAAAGCAGATCAGCCGAAGCTCAGGCGCAGTGCGAGCGCGGCGAGGGTCAGGGCGAGCACGGGCACCGTCATGACGACGCCCACCTTGAAGTAGTAGCCCCAGCCGATGGTGGTGCCCTTCTTCGCGAGCACATGCAGCCACAGCAGGGTGGCCAGGCTGCCGATCGGCGTGATCTTCGGGCCCAGGTCGCAGCCGATGACGTTGGCGTAGACCATCGCCTCCTTCACCACGCCGGTGGCGCCCGAGGCATCGATGGAGAGCGCGCCGATCAGCACCGTCGGCATGTTGTTCATCACGGAAGACAGCGCGGCCGCCAGGAAGCCCGTGCCCAGGGCCGCGCCCCAGATGCCGCCTTGCGCGAACACGTCGAGCAGCGTCGAGATCTGCTCGGTCAGGCCGGCATTGCGCAGGCCGTAGACCACCAGGTACATGCCCAGCGAGAACACGACGATCTGCCAGGGCGCGCCGCGCAGCACCTTGCGCGTGGCGATGACCTCGCCGCGGGCCGCCACGGCCAGCAGCAGCAGCGCGCCAACGGCCGCCACGGCGCTGACCGGCACGCCGAGCGGCTCCAGGCCGAAGAAACCGACGAGCAGCAGCGCCAGCACGACCCAGCCCGCGCGAAAGGTGGCCGGGTCGCGGATGGCATCGGCCGGGCGCTTCAAGCGGCTGGCGTCGTAGCGCGCGGGAATGTCGCGACGGAAATAAAGCAGCAAGGCCAGCAGGCTGGCGACCACCGCGGCGAGATTGACCGGCACCATCACCGCCGCATAGGCGTTGAAGCCGATCCCGAAGAAGTCGGCCGAGACGATGTTGACGAGGTTCGAGACGATCAGCGGCAGGCTCGCGGTGTCGGCGATGAAGCCGGCTGCCATCACGAAGGCCAGGGTGGTGGCCGGCGTGAAGCCCAGCGCCACCAGCATGGCCATCACGATCGGCGTGAGGATCAGCGCGGCGCCGTCGTTGGCGAACAGCGCCGAGACGGCCGCGCCGAGCAGCACGATGAAGACGAACAGCCGGCCGCCGCTGCCGCCGCCCCAGCGCGCGACGTGCAGCGCGGCCCATTCGAAGAAGCCGGCCTCGTCGAGCAGCAGGCTGATGACGATCACGGCGATGAAGGTCCCGGTGGCATTCCAGACGATCTGCCAGACCCGCACGACGTCGGGCAGATGCACCACGCCGAGGGCCAGGGCCACCAGCGCGCCCAGCGCGGCGCTCCATCCGATGCCGAGGCCGCGCGGCTGCCAGATGACGAGCACCAGGGTCGCGAGGAAGATGAGAACGGCGGTGAGCATGGGGCGAGGAAACGATGCGGCGCCGACCGTCAGCAGCCGCAGGACGCGCCTTGCGCATCGACTTCGCAGGGCTGCCCCTGGCAGCAGTTCTCGCTCAGATAGGCCAGCAGCCCGTTCATCTGGTCGAACGAGGCGCGGTAGATCAGGTGGCGCCCCTGCCGCTCCTGCGACACCAGGCCCGCGCGGCCCAGTTCCTTGAGATGGAACGACAGGCCCGTGGCCGGAACGCCCAGCGTTTCGGTCAGCGCGCCGGGCGTCATGCCCTGCGGGCCGGCCACGACCAGGGCGCGAAACACACGCAGGCGCACGCTCTGCGCGAGGGCCATGAGAGAACGGATGACGGCTTCTTCTTCCATATTTCAATCATCGTTGAAATATTGAATCGTGGCAACCGACTTCCCGCGCAACCCGTCCCGGCGCTTGAAACCCCGGCGATTGCCCTTATGATTAGCACTCGCTGTGGTTGAGTGCTAACAAGCCTCGCCTCCAGTCGACGGGCAACCGGTCCTGCAGGATGGGCGCCCAAAAAACCACCACCCAGTTTCTTATCCAGGAGATGCAATGAAACTTCGTCCTTTGGCCGATCGCGTGATCGTCAAGCGTATCGACAGCGAAACCAAGACTGCCTCGGGCATCGTCATCCCCGACGCCGCCGCCGAGAAGCCCGATCAGGGTGAAGTCCTGGCCGTGGGCCCGGGCAAGCGCAATGACAAGGGCGACCTGTCGGCCCTGACCGTGAAGGTCGGCGACCGCGTCCTGTTCGGCAAGTACAGCGGCCAGACCGTCAAGGTCGATGGCGACGAGCTGCTCGTCATGAAGGAAGACGACCTGTTCGCGGTCGTCGAGAAGTAATCCACCCATCCCATTCGGAGTAAACAAACATGGCAGCAAAAGACGTCGTCTTCGGCGGAGAAGCCCGCGCACGCATGGTCGAGGGTGTGAACATCCTGGCCAACGCGGTCAAAGTGACCCTGGGCCCCAAGGGCCGCAACGTGGTGCTCGAGCGCTCGTTCGGCGCCCCCACCGTGACCAAGGACGGTGTGTCGGTCGCCAAGGAAATCGAACTCAAGGACAAGCTGCAGAACATGGGCGCCCAGCTCGTGAAGGAAGTGGCTTCCAAGACTTCGGACAACGCCGGTGACGGCACCACCACCGCGACCGTGCTGGCGCAAGCCATCGTTCGCGAAGGCTTCAAGTACGTGGCCGCCGGCATCAACCCGATGGACCTGAAGCGCGGCATCGACAAGGCCGTGACGGCCCTGGTCGAAGAGCTGAAGAAGGCTTCGAAGCCCACCACCACGTCGAAGGAAATCGCTCAAGTCGGCTCGATCTCGGCCAACAGCGACGAAACCATCGGCAAGCTCATCGCCGACGCGATGGACAAGGTCGGCAAGGAAGGCGTGATCACCGTCGAAGACGGCAAGTCGCTGGACAGCGAACTGGACGTCGTCGAAGGCATGCAATTCGACCGCGGCTACCTGTCGCCCTACTTCATCAACAACCCCGAGAAGCAATCGGCGCTGCTCGACAACCCCTTCGTGCTGCTGTTCGACAAGAAGATCAGCAACATCCGTGACCTGCTCCCCACGCTGGAACAAGTCGCCAAGGCCGGTCGTCCGCTGCTGATCATTGCCGAAGAAGTCGAGGGCGAAGCCCTGGCGACGCTGGTCGTGAACACGATCCGCGGCATCCTGAAGGTCGTGGCCGTCAAGGCGCCTGGCTTCGGCGACCGCCGCAAGGCCATGCTCGAAGACATCGCCATCCTGACGGGCGGCAAGGTCATCGCCGAAGAAGTCGGCCTGACCCTCGAGAAGGTGACGCTGGCCGACCTGGGTCAAGCCAAGCGCATCGAAGTGGGCAAGGAAAACACCATCATCATCGACGGTTCGGGCGCTGCTGCCGACATCGAAGCCCGCGTGAAGCAAGTGCGCGTGCAGATCGAGGAAGCGACCAGCGACTACGACCGTGAAAAGCTGCAAGAGCGCGTGGCCAAGCTGGCCGGCGGCGTTGCAGTGATCAAGGTCGGCGCTGCCACCGAAGTCGAAATGAAGGAAAAGAAGGCTCGCGTCGAAGACGCCCTGCACGCCACCCGCGCTGCAGTGGAAGAAGGCGTGGTTGCCGGTGGTGGCGTGGCCCTGCTGCGCGCCAAGCAAGCCGTGGGCGACCGCGTGAAGGGCGACAACGCCGACCAGGACGCCGGCATCAAGCTGGTCCTGAAGGCCATCGAAGCCCCCCTGCGCGAAATCGTGAACAACGCCGGCGGCGAAGCCTCGGTGGTGGTGAACGCGGTGCTGGCCGGCAAGGGCAACTACGGCTTCAATGCCGCCAACGACTCGTACGGCGACATGCTCGAGCTGGGCATCCTGGACCCGACCAAGGTGACCCGCACCGCGCTGCAGAACGCCGCTTCGGTGGCCTCGCTGCTGCTGACGACCGAAGCCATGGTGGCTGACGCTCCGAAGGACGACGCTCCTGCCGGCGGCGGCATGCCCGACATGGGCGGCATGGGTGGCATGGGCGGCATGGGCATGTAATTGCCTCTCGCCCGGCGAGCGCTTCGGCGTTCGACGGGCGGGTCGTTCAGACACGACGGAAGGCCGGGGTTCGCCCCGGCCTTTTTCTTTGGGCGCGCCGCTTCAGCCGCGCGCCCTGCGCCGCGGCCCCGCCGCGGTCGACGCCATGTCGATCGGCAGCGGCGCGTCGGCCTTGACCTCGCGCAGCACGATCGCCGAGCGCACGTGCGTCACGCCGGCCTGCTCGAACAGCGTGGTGTGCAGGAACTGCTCGTAGTGCTTGATGTCGGGCACCAGCACCGTGAGGATGTAGTCGGCCGGCCCGGTGGCCGAGGCGCAGCGCACCACCTGCGGACTCGCGGCCACGGCACGCTCGAAGTCGCGCACCTTGGCCTCGCTGTGGCGGTCGAGGTTCACCTCCGTCACGGCCGCGAGGTTGAGCCCCACCTTCTCTCGGTCGACGATCACCGTGTAGCCGCGGATCACGCCGCTGGCCTCCATGTCCTTGATGCGGCGCCAGCACGGCGTGGGCGACAGCCCCACCGCGTCGGCGATCTGCTGCACGGTCTGGCGCGCGTCGCGCTGCAGTTCGTCGAGGATGCGCAGCGAATGATGGTCGAGAGGGATGAATTCGTCGTTCATGGCGATTTTCGAGATGGATATTCCTGATTCCAGGGTCACCCTGTAGTGATTCAAGAGAATATTCCTCCTGAGCGAGAACAACAATCTCGCAATGAATTCGAATGACCTCTCTTCGGCCGCAGCCCCCACCCGCGCCGCCGAAACCGCCGCCACGACCACCCTCGCCCGTCCGGGCTACCAGCTCGCCGACAACCTCTGGGCGAGCTCGGGCGTGGTCTTCCTCACCGGCACGCAGGCGCTGGTGCGCCTCTTGTGCATGCAGCGCCAGCGCGATGCCGCGCGCGGCCTCGACAGCCGCGGCTTCGTCAGCGGCTACCGCGGCTCGCCGCTCGGCATGGTCGACCAGGCGATCTGGAAGGCCGGCAGCCGCTTCGAGCAGGAAGGCGTGCGCTTCGTGCCCGCCATCAACGAGGAACTGGCCGCCACCCAGGTGCTCGGCACCCAGCGCGTGGAGTCCGACCCCGAGCGCGAGGTCGAGGCCGTGTTCGGCATGTGGTACGGCAAGGGCCCGGGCGTGGACCGCGCGGGCGACGCGATCAAGCACGGCAATGCCTACGGCGCCTCGCCCAACGGCGGCGTGCTGGTGGTGGCGGGCGACGACCACGGCTGCGTGTCCTCGTCGATGCCGCACCAGTCCGACCAGGCCTTCGCGGCCTGGGGCATGCCGGTGGTGCAGCCGGCCAACGTGGCCGAGCTGGTGGAGTTCGGGCTCTACGGCTATGCGCTCTCGCGCTACTCGGGCACCTGGGTCGGCATGCCGGCGCTGTCGGAGGTGGTCGAGAGCTCGAGCACGGTCGACCTCGACCTGATCCTCGCGCGCAGCGCCGCCTGGCTCGATGCCGACGGCGTGCGCGAGGCCACCGGCCACCGCGCGCCGGCCGACGGCCTGCACTACCGCTGGCCCGACCTGCCCTCGCTGCGCATCGAGTCGCGGCTGGCCGACAAGCACGAGGCGGTGGCCGCGTTCGCGCGCGTCAACAGCATCGACCGCGTGGCGGTCGAGAGCCCCGACGCCCGGGTCGGCATCGTGACCTGCGGCAAGGCCCACTACGACCTGATGGAAGTGCTGCGCCGGCTCGAGATCTCGACCGAGCGCCTGGCCGCGGCCGGCGTGCGCATCTACAAGGTGGGCCTGAGCTTCCCGCTCGAGCAGACGCGCATGCGCGCCTTCACCGCGGGCCTGGCCGAGGTGCTGGTGATCGAGGAGAAAGGCGCCTTCGTCGAAAGCCAGCTGCGCGACATGTTCTACAACGCGCCGGCCGACGCACGCCCGGCGCTGGTCGGCAAGCACGACCGCGACGGCCGCCCCTTCATCTCGGCACTCGGCGAACTGCGGCCCTCGCGGCTGATCGAGCGCGTGGCCGAATGGCTCGAGCGCCACGTCGGCGGCGCCGACGGCATCGGCCGCCCGACCGAGCGCGTGCGCGACTTCACGCCGCCCGACCTGCTGGCCAACGCCAGCGATGCGGTCAAGCGCCTGCCCTACTTCTGCGCCGGCTGCCCGCACAACACCAGCACCAAGGTGCCCGAGGGCTCGACCGCGCGCGCCGGCATCGGCTGCCACTTCATGGCCAGCTGGATGGAGCGCGGCACCGCGGGCCTGGTGCAGATGGGCGGCGAGGGCGTGGACTGGATCTCGCATTCCAAGTTCACGCGCGTGCCGCACGTGTTCCAGAACCTCGGCGACGGCACCTACTACCACTCGGGCTACCTGGCGATCCGCCAGGCGGTGGCGGCCAAGGCCACCATGACCTACAAGATCCTGTTCAACGACGCGGTCGCGATGACCGGCGGCCAGCCGGTGGACGGCGTGATCACCGTCGACGCGATCGCGCGCCAGGTCGAATCGGAAGGCGTGATGCGCGTGGTGGTGGTCAGCGACGACATCCGCAAGTACGACGGCCAGAAGGACCGCTTCCCGGCCGGCACCGGCTTCCACGACCGCAGCCTGCTCGACACGGTGCAGCGCGAACTGCGCGAGGTCGCGGGCGTCACCGTGTTGATCTACGAGCAGACCTGCGCCGCCGAGAAGCGCCGCCGGCGCAAGAAGGGCGAACTGGCCGATCCGCCCAAGCGCCTGTTCATCAACCAGGCGGTGTGCGAAGGCTGCGGCGACTGCACGGTGCAGAGCAACTGCGTGGCCGTGGTGCCGCACGAGACGCCGCTGGGCCGCAAGCGCCAGATCGACCAGACCCACTGCAACAAGGACTATTCGTGCGCCCAGGGCTTCTGCCCGAGCTTCGTGGGCGTCACCGGTGCCTCGCTGCGCCGCAAGGCCGGCGCGCTGCAGCGCGAGAAGGACGCCGTGCTGGCACGCGCCGCCGCGCTGCCGCAGCCCCCGGGCCACGACTGGGACAACGCGCCCTACGACCTGCTGGTCACCGGCGTCGGCGGCACCGGCGTGGTGACCGTGGGCGCGCTGGTCGCGATGGCCGCGCACCTCGAGGGCAAGGCCGCGAGCGTGCTCGACTTCATGGGCTTCGCGCAGAAGGGCGGCTCGGTGCTGAGCTTCGTGCGCATGGCGAGCCATCCGGAGCGCCTGAACCAGGCCCGCATCGACACCCAGCAGGCCGATGCCGTGCTGGCCTGCGACCTCGTCGTCGGTGCCTCGCCCGAGGCGCTGCAGGCGGTGCGCCACGGCCGCACGCGCATCCTCGCGAACCTGCACGAGATCCCGGTCGCCGAGTCGCTGCGCAATCCCGACGCCGAGCTGCACATCGACCTGCTGCTCGAGAAGCTGCAGTTCGCGGCAGGCGAGGAACAGGTGAAGACCTTCGACGCGCAGGCGCTGGCCGAGGAGTTCATCGGCGACACGCTGGCCGCCAACATCCTCGCCGTGGGCTATGCGTGGCAGCTTGGCCTGGTGCCGCTGGGCTTCGAGGCGCTGATGCGCGCCATCGAGCTCAACGGCGTGGCGGTCGCCGCCAATCGCCTGGCCTTCGCGCTGGGTCGCATGGCCGCGGCCGATCCCGAAGGGCTCAAGCGCCTGGGCGACACGCTGCAGCCCGCGTCGGCGATGGACCTCGCGAACGCGGCCGACGGCAACGACCTCGAGGCCATCGTCGCGCGCGGCGTGGCGCATCTCTCGGGCTACCAGAACGCCGCCTGGGCGCGACGCTTCGAGACCCGCATCCGCGCGCTGCAGCAGCGCGAATCGGCGCTCGGCGGCGATGCCTCGCTGCCCTTCACGCGCAACGCGGCGCGCAGCCTGCTCAAGCTCATGAGCTACAAGGACGAGTACGAGGTCGCGCGCCTGTACACCGACGGCAGCTTCCAGCGCAGCCTGATGGAGCAGTTCGAGGGCGAGAAGATCAAGCTCGAGTTCCACATGGCCCCGCCCTTCCTCGCACCGCCGAAGAATGGCCAGGCCCCGCGCAAGATCCGCTTCGGCGCCTGGATGCTGCCGGCGATGCGCGTGCTCGCGCACGGCAAGGCGCTGCGCCACACGCCCTTCGATCCCTTCGGCCGTACGCAGGAGCGGCGGCTGGAACGCGAGCTGATCGCCCACTTCGAGGCCCGGCTCGACGAACTGGCGCAGGACATGGCGGCCGCCGACCAGAAGCTGCTGGCCGACATCGCCGCGCTGCCGATGACGATTCGCGGCTACGGCCACGTGAAGATCGGCAACCTCGCGCTGGCGCGTGCGCGCGAAGCCGAGCTGCTGCACCGGCTGCGGCCGCAGCGCTATCCGGCGCCGGCCTCGACCAAGGCCGCGGGGCAGATCAAGGGCATCGCGATCGTCGCGGCGCACTGAACGCTCCGGCTCCCTCTCCCTCTGGGAGAGGGCCGGGGTGAGGGCTCTGGGCGACGGATACCGTCAGGGCCATGGTGAGGCCCGGTGCCCTCACCCTGACCCTCTCCCAGAGGGAGAGGGAAAAGACCAGGCGCTCAGGCCTCGAACGACGCGCGCAGCAGCGGATAGAGCTTGCGAAAGCGCGCATGCCGCGCGCGGTGCCCCGCCGCGGCCTCGGCCTTCGGATCGAAGCGCTGCCGCACCGCGGGCGCGGTGCACACCGCGGCGATGGCACCACCATCGGCCAGCCAGGCCAGCCGCGCGGCGCCCAGCGCGCCGCCGGCCTCGCCACCCTCGGCCAGCGTCAGCGGCACTTCGAGGATGTCGGCCAGCAGCTGCGCCCACCAGCTGCTGCGCGCACCGCCCCCCACCAGCGCCAGCGCGCCCGCGGGCCGCGCCAGCGTGTCGAGCCCGTCGCGCAGGCCGAAGCTCACGCCCTCGACCAACGCATAGGCGATGTCGTCGGCGCCATGCGCCTGCGTGAGCCCGAACAGCACGCCCTGCGCGTTCGCGTTGTTGTGCGGCGATCGCTCGCCCGACAGGTAGGGCAGGAAGATAGGCGCGCGCGCACGCGCCGCGTCGTCGAGCCGCGCGGCCGCCGCCAGCAGCGTGGCCTCGTCGCCGAAGCCCAGGTGCCGCGAGGCCCAGCTCACGGCGCTCGCGGCCGAGAGCATCACCGACATCTGGTGCCAGCGGCCCGGCAACGCATGGCAGAAGGCATGCACCGCCTGCGCGGGATTCGGTTCGAAGCGGCTCGAGGCCACGAAGATCACACCCGAGGTGCCGAGCGAGACGAAGCCCTGCCCCGGCTCCACGATGCCCATGCCGACCGCGCTGGCGGCGTTGTCGCCCGCGCCGCCGGCGATCTTCACCTCCGCGCCCAGGCCCCAGCGTTCGGCGAGCGCGGGCTTCAGCGTGGCCGAGACCTCGCTGCCTTCCACCAGCCGCGGCATCTGCGCACGCGTGAGGCCGGTGGCCGCGAGCAGCTCGTCGGACCAGTCGCGCGCACCGACGTCGAGCCACAGCGTGCCGGCCGCATCGGACATCTCGCCGACCGCCTCGCCGCTGAGCATGAAGCGCAGCCAGTCCTTGGGCAGCAGCACGCGCGCCACGCGCGCGAAGAGCTCGGGCTCGTGCTCGCGCACCCACAGCAGCTTGGGCGCGGTGAAGCCCGGCATCGCGAGGTTGCCCGCGATCTCGCCCAGGCGCGGCACCGCGCGCGTCAGCGCCTCGCACTGCGCGCCGCTGCGGCCGTCGTTCCAGAGGATGGCCGGACGCAGCACCTCGCCGGCCGCGTCGAGCAAGGTGGCGCCGTGCATCTGGCCCGACAGCCCGATGGCGCGCACCTGCGCGAGCGCGGCTGGCTGGTCGGCGCGCAGTTGCGCCATCACCTGCTCGAGCGCCTGCCACCATTGCGCGGGCGATTGTTCGGACCACAGCGGATGCGGCCGGTCCACGGTCAGCGATGCGCGCGCCACGCCGACGATGCGGTGATCGTCGGCGAGCAGCAGCGCCTTGAGCTCGGACGTGCCGAGGTCGAGTCCCAGATACAAGAGAAGCTCCCGGTGGGTTTGGATGAAAGGCGGCGTTCAGGCCATGCCGTTGCCGAAGCGGGTGTCGGCCTGGCGCCTGAACTCGCTGGGCGTCATGCCCTTGATCTCGAGAAAGCGCCGGTTGAAGTTCGCCACGTTGTTGAAGCCGACCTGGTAGCAGATGTCGGTCACGTAGTGGTCGGTCTGCATCAGCAGGTGGCAGGCGCTGTTGATGCGCACGCGGTTGACGAAGTCGGTGAAGCTGTTGCCGGTGGAACGCCGGAAGAAGCGGCTGAAGCGGCTCTCGCTCATGCCGAGTTCGGCGGCCAGGTCGGCCATCGAGAGCTGCTCGGTCATGTTGTTGGTGATGCGGTTGACGATGCCGTTGATCTGGTCGACCTGCGCATCGCCGTCGGCGCCCTGCGCGCCCTGCATCTGCACGCTCGACAGCAGCCGGTAGTCGGTGCACTGCGCGAGGTCGGCCAGGAAGCCCAGGAACAGCCCGAGCCGGCGCACGCCGCGCGCGGCCTTGATGTCGTCCCAGTGCTGCTGCGCCTGCTGCGAGAGGCCGAAGAACTCGATGCCGTGGCGCGCGCGCTCGAGCAGCTGCATGACCTCGCGCAGTTCGGGAATCTGGGCCGCGGCCTGTTCGATCGGCTCGTGGCGGAACTGGATCACGCGGTCGCGCCCGGCGGCGCCGCCCTCGGGCACGTCGAGCGAGATCCAGTTGTGCGGCAGCCGCGGGCCGCACAGCACCAGGTGGCCGGGCTGGAACGGCCCGATCCAGTCGCCGATGAAGGCCTTGCCCGAGGTCTCGGTGATCAGGTGCAGCTCGTAGTCCTCGTGGAAGTGCCAGCGCACCAGCGGGCTCGGGAAACCGTGCGCCAGGCATCGCACCAGGCCGGTCTCCTCGGGCGCCTCGTAGCCCAACGAGGGCGAGCGCGCGAAGTCGCGCTCCAGCTCGGGCTGGCGCTGGCGGGGAATCGAACGCTTGCGGGTGGTGGTGGTCATGGCTGCATGCTCGCTCGCGGGCCGCGCCCGCTGCCAGAACGACTAGCGATTGTCTCCCTGCGCCAGCGCCGCCTGCACGGCCGCCAGCACCGGTGGATCGGCACCCTCGCGGGTGCAGTTCAGGGCCGCGGCGGTGGCGGCGAAGCGCATCACCGCGCGCCAGCCGTCGTCGCCGAGCGCCGCGAGCTGGTCGCGGTGCTCCACGCCCTGCTCGAGCAGCGCGACCGACAGGCCGGCCGTGAAGGTGTCGCCGGCGCCGATGGTGTCGACCACCTGCACGCGCGGCGCGGCCACCGACAGCGGCGCCTTGCCCGCGCGCCAGAGCGTGGCGCCCTCGCCGCCGCGCGTGACGATGACGGCGCGCGCGCCCGCGGCCAGGATCTCGGCCGCCAGCGCATCGACCGGGCGGTCCGGCGCCAGCAGCGCGGCATCCTCGTCGCTGAGCTTCACCAGGTCGGCCATCGCGAACCAGTTGGCGACACGCAGGCGATAGGCCGCGAGGTCGGGGATCAGGCTGGGCCGCACATTGGGATCGAACACGATCACGCAGCGGCCCGCGCTGGCGCTCACCAGGTCGGCGATGCGCGTCGCGGCCGGCTCCTGCAGCAGCGAGATCGAGCCGAAGTGCAGGAAGCGGCAGTCGGCCGGCAGCTGCGGCAGCGGCTCGGGTGCCCAGGTCGCGTCGGCACTGCCGTGCGTGTAGAAGGCATAGCGGTTGGTCTGCGGCGTGCGCTCGACGAAGGCCAGGGTCGAGGGCGCGCTGCTGCGCAGGATGAAGCCGGTGTCGACGCCGTTGCGTTCGAGGAAGGCCATCAGCCGCTCGCCGAACAGGTCGGTCGACAGCTGCGTGAAGAAGCCGGTGTGCTGGCCCAGCCGCGCGCAGGCCACGGCCGTGTTGAGCGGCGAGCCGCCCTCGTGGCCGAGGAAGGCCAGCGCGCCGGCCTCGCTGGCGGTGAAATCGATCAGGGCTTCGCCCGTGAGTGCAATGCGCATGGTGAGGACAGGATTTTCTTCGGTCAGTTCAGGGCGCCGGCGTCGTCCAGGAAGCCGCGTTCGGCAGCCAAGGTGGCGGGATGGTCGAGCAGTTCGGCGAACAGGCGCGGCGGGATCGTGATGGCGCCGACGCCCAGCGCGAGCAGCGACAGGTAGGCCTCGCGCGAGCGGATGCTCGCCACCAGCAGCCGCGTGCCCGCCGCGGGCCGCCGCGCGACCAGCGACTGCATGCGCGCGATCAGCGCGAGCCCGTCCTGGCCGGCATCCTCGAGCCGCCCGAGGTACGGCGCCGCATAGGCCGCGCCCAATTGCGCCGCGAAGTGCGCCTGCTCGGGCGCGTAGACGGCGGTCCAGGTCACGGGCACGCCCTGCGCGATCAGCCGCGCGCCGGCCACCAGGCCCTGGCGCGTGGCGGGAATCTTGATGACGAGCTGGCCGGCGTCGAACTTGGGCAGCAGCGCCTGCGCGTCCTCGAGCATGCCGTCGACCTCGCTCGAGTACACCTGCGCCTGCACCTGGCGCGCGCCCAGTTCGATGCAGCGCTGCAGCAGGCCGGGCACGTCGGCGCGGCCGACACCGGCGCGCTGGAGCAAGGTCGGGTTGGTCGTCACGCCATGGACGACCGGGTGCGGCAGGCAGGCCCGCAGCGCCGCCAGGTCGGCGCTGTCGAGGTAGAGATGGAAATCGTCGTTCATGGATCGCGTGCGGCGAGGTCGGCTATCTTCTCACCGGGCGGCCCGCGCTTCACCGCAAGGAAGGCAAGCGCTCCGATACTTTCCTGACTTCACTGCGGCATGCATCGCCATCTCAGCCCATGACGTTGCCGCCATCGACGTTCAAGGTCTGCGCCGTGATGTAGCGCGCCTCGTCGCTGGCCAGGAACACGGCCGCGCCCGCGATGTCGCCCGGCAGGCCCATGCGGCCCAGCGGCACCTCGAGCCCCACGCGCCGCTTCTTCTCGCCGAGGGCCAGTCCCTCGGCCCTGGCGAACAGGCTGTCGACCTGGTCCCACATCGGCGTGTCGACCACGCCGGGCGCGATGCCGTTGACGCGGATGCCGTGCGGCGCCATCGCGAGCGCCGCGCTCTGGGTGTAGCTGATCACGGCCGCCTTGGTGGCGCAGTAGTGCGACACCAGCGCCTCGCCGCGGCGCCCCGCTTGCGAGGCCATGTTGATGACCGAGGCGCCGCGGGTGCCGGCCTCGATCATGTGACGCAGCACGGCCTGCATGACGAAGAACATGCCCTTCACGTTGACCGCGAACAAGCGGTCGAACGAGGCCTCGTCGCTGTCGAGCAGCGGCGCGAGATCGAACACGGCGGCGTTGTTGAACAGCACGTGGATCGGCCCGAAAGCCACCTGCGCCTCCACCAGCAGGCGCGCGATGGCCTGCATGTCGGTCACGTCGGCGGCGATGTAGGCCAGGCGATCGGGATGGCGCTGCTGCAGTGCGCGCACCGCCTCGGAAGGCGCGGCCGCGCGATCGACCACGCTGCAGCGTGCGCCCTCGGCGATGCAGGCCTCGGCGACCGCCAGGCCGATGCCGCCGCCGGCGCCGGTCAGCAGCACATGGCGGTCCTGCAGCCGCGTGCTCATGCCTTGTCGCCGATGAAACTCGCGACACGCCCGCTCGCACGGCGCACCGCATCGACCAGCCGCGCGTCGCCCGCGATAGCGCCCCACAGGCCCGCGTCCGCGCACAGCGCGGCGACCGGGTCGGCCGCGTCGCAGATGGCATGCGCCACGGCTTCGTCCATGCCCTGGTCCTGGTAGGCATAGGGCAAGGTGCCGCGGTGCCAGCGCTGCAGGAAGGCCAGGAACAGCGCGGGCAGCATCGCCACGCTGTCGATGGGCTGGCCCGCGGCCAGCCGCTCGCGCACGGTCGGTGCGATGAAGCCCGGGATCTTCGAGAAGCCGTCGGCGGCCACGCGCTGGTTGGTGTCGCGGATGGCGGGGTTGCCGAAGCGGTCGAGCACCACGTCGCGGTAGGCCGCGAGGTCGATCGGGCTCGGGCTCAGGCAGGGAATGACGTCGTCGCTCACGTAGTCGAAGGCCATCTTGCGGATGGCGGCGTCGTGCGTGCCCTCGTGGATGAAGCCGAGGCCCACCAGCGTGCCGGCCCAGGCGATGCAGCTGTGGGTGGCGTTGAGGATGCGGATCTTGGCTTCCTCGTAGGGCTGCACCGAGTCGACCAGTTCGACACCCACGCGCGCCCAGTCGGGGCGGCCGGCCGCGAAGTCGTCCTCGATGACCCATTGGATGAAGCTCTCGCCGGTGATCGCGGCCGCGTCGTCGCGACCGGTGGCGGCCTTCACGCGCGCGCGCAGCTCGGGCGGCGGGCGCGGCGTGATGCGGTCGACCATGGCATTGGGGCAGCGCGTGTTCGCCTGCGTCCAGGCCAGCAGCTCGATATCGCCCGCGCGCTCGATGAACTCGAGCAGGCCGGCGCGGAAGCGCTCGCCGTTGTGGCGCAGGTTGTCGCAGTTCAGCAGCGTGAGCGGCCCTGCGTCGGCGGCCTTGCGCGCGCGCAGGATCGCGCAGACGGCGCCGTAGATGGTCACGCCCGCGCCGCCGGCCTCGCCCTTGGCGGCACGCGCGATGTCGGCCACCAGGTCGGCGAAGGACAGGTCGAGCCGGCCCTTGGTGTCGAGGTAGTAGCCGGCCTCGGTGACGGTGAAGGAGACGATGCGCGTCGAGGGCGCGGCGCCGCGCGCGATCGGGCCGGCGAGCGAAGGCTCGTAGGGCAGCACCTCGCGGATGGCCTCGATCTGCTCGTAGCGGTACTCGCCCGCGGGCGAGACGGTCTCGAGCGTGTAGCGGCCGCCCTGGGCGCGCAGCGCCTCGACGACCTCGGCCATGTCGGGCCGGATGTTGGCGCCCGAGATCGACCAGCGCGTGTCGCCCGCGTCGATCAGCCGCTGCAGGTAGACCGCCTGGTGCGCCCGGTGGAAGGACCCGAGGCCGAGGTGGAGCACCGTGAACTCCGAGGGAGCGGGTGGAAGGGGCGCTGCTGCGAGAGTCACGAAGAATGTCCCGGAAGAGGAATGAAACGAGAGAAGAGGTTCAGGCCGCGACCGCGCGCCCGTCGCGCGTGAACAGGTGCAGCACGGAGGGATCGAGCTCGACCGCCACGTCGTCGCCGGCCTGCAGCGGCGTGCGATCGTTCTGGCGCGCCACCAGCGGCACGCCGCCCACGTCGACGTGGATCAGCGTGTCGGCGCCCAGCGCCTCGATCAGCTCGACGCGGCCCTGCACGTCCGACACCGGTGCACCGGCCTTCGCATGCACGCGCAGGCCCTCGGGCCGCACGCCGAGGAAGCCGTCGCTCGGCAGCCGGCCGCCGGTGGCGGCCGAGAAGCTCGGGATGGCGCTGGCCGCCACCATGTTCATCGAGGGCATGCCGATGAACTGCGCGACGAACTGGTTGGCCGGGCGGTCGTAGAGCTCGAGCGGCGTGCCGACCTGCTCGATCAGCCCGTCCTTGAGCACCACCACGCGGTCGGCCAGGGTCATGGCCTCGACCTGGTCGTGCGTGACGTAGATGGTGGTCGCACCGAGCGCGCGGTGCAGCTTGTGGATCTCCACCCGCGTGTTGCCGCGCAGCGCGGCGTCGAGGTTGGACAGCGGCTCGTCGAACAGGAACACCTTGGGCGCGCGCACGATGGCACGGCCGATGGCCACGCGCTGGCGCTGGCCGCCCGAGAGGTCCTTGGGCAGGCGGTCGAGGTACTGCGTGAGGTTCAGCGTCTTCGCCGCGTACTCGACCTTGGTCTTGATCTCGGACTTGCTCGTGCCCGCGAGCTTGAGCGCGAAGGACATGTTGTCGTACACGCTCATGTGCGGATAGAGCGCATAGCTCTGGAACACCATCGCGAGGTCGCGCTTGCCCGAGGGCGCCCAGGTGATGTCCTTGCCGTCGAGCAGCAGGTTGCCGCTGCTGATCGGCTCGAGCCCCGCGATCAGCCGCAGCAGGGTGGACTTGCCGCAGCCCGAGGGACCGACGAAGACGATGAACTCGCCTTTCTGGATCTCGAGGTCGACGCCCTTGATGATGTCGACTTCGCCGAAGCTCTTCTTGATGTTCTTCAGTTGGAGGTAGGCCATGGGGTGTCTCCCTTTCTTTACTTGACGGCGCCGAAGGTCAGGCCTTGCACCAGTTGCTTCTGGCTGAACCAGCCGAACACGACGATGGGCGCGATGGCCATCAGCGAGGCCGCCGACAACTTGGCCCAGAACAGGCCCTCGGGGCTCGAGTACGAGGCGATCAGCGTGGCCAGCGTGCCGGCCTTGGCGGAGGTGAGGTTGAGCGCCCAGAAGGCCTCGTTCCAGCTCAGCACCAGGCACAGCAGGCCGGTGGAGGCGAGGCCGCCGACCGACAGCGGCAGCACGACATGGCGGAACTCGGTCCACAGGCTCGCGCCGTCCATGCGCGCGGCCTCGAGGATCTCGTTCGGGATGTCCTTGTAGGCGCTGTAGAGCATCCACACCATGATCGGCAGGTTCGACAGCGTGAACACGATGGTCAACGCGCTCAGCGAATCCAGCAGGCCCGCGGTCTGCGCGAGCACGTAGATCGGCACCAGCGCGCCCACGGCCGGCATCATCTTGGTCGAGAGCATCCACATCAGGATGTCGCGCGTCTTCTTGGTGCGGAAGAAGGCCATCGAGTACGCGGCCGGCGCCGCGATCAACAGGCCGAGGATGGTCGAGCCCAGGCTGGTGATCAGCGAGTTGCGCGCGTACAGCAGGTAGTCGCTGCGCCGTTGCACCTCGCCGAAGTTGTCGAGCGTGGGCTCGAAGATGAACAGCGGCGGCACGTGGATCGCCTGCAGCTCGGTCTTGAAGGCCGTGAGGAACAGCCAGCCGAGCGGGAAGAACAGCAGCAGCGCGACGGCCCAGGCACCGACGGTGCGCAGCAGTTGCGGCAGGAAGTTGCTGGGAGCTTGTTGTTGCATGGTTCAGCTACTCCATCGTGCGGTGGGCAAGACACGGCCCATTCCAGGAACACCACGGAACCGGCTTTGCCGGGCCGTTGGTGTTGCCCCCTGCAAGGGGGTTGGCGAAGCGACACGAAGTGCGCGAAGACTGGGGGGGTGCAACATGACTAGTCCAGGTTCTTGCCGATGATGCGGATCAGGAACACGGCCACGATGTTGGCCAGCACCACCGCGAACAGCGCGCCGGCCGAGGCCACGCCCACGTCGAAGTTCATGAGCGACTGCTTGAAGATCATGTAGGTCATGTTCGTGCTCTCGTTGCCCGGGCCGCCATTGGTGGTGATGGCGATCTCGGCGAACACGCTGAGCAGGAAGATCATCTCGATCATGATCACCACCGCCATCGGGCGCGCGAGGTGCGGCACGGTGAGGTAGAAGAAGCGCTGGAACGCGCTCGCGCCGTCCATGCGCGCGGCCTCCATCTGCTCGCGGTCGAGCGACTGCAGCGAGGTGATGAAGATCAGGCAGGCGAACGGCAGCCATTGCCAGGCCACCATGATGATCACCGACAGCAGGGGCACGTCGGTGAGCCAGTCGATCGGCTGGGCGCCGAAGGCGCGCCACACGTCGGCCAGGATGCCGTAGATCGGGTTCATCATCATGTGCTTCCACAGCAGCGCGTTGACCGCGGGCATGACGAAGAAGGGCGAGATCAGCAGCACGCGCACGATGCCGCGGCCCGGGAAGGGTTCGTTGACCAGCAGCGCGAGCAGCACGCCGAGCACCACGGTGATGCCGATCACGCTGCCGATCAGCAGCAGCGTGTTCCAGGTCGCGGGCCAGAAGTCCGGGTCGGTGACGAAGTACTCGAAGTTGGCGAGGCCCGCGAAGGGATGGTCGCCGGGCTGCATGAGGTTGTAGTTCACGAACGAGAAGTACAACGTCATCGCGAGCGGCACGATCATCCAGAGGAAGAGCGTGAGCACGGCCGGCGCCATGAGTGCGCGGGGCAGGAGTCTTTTCATGGGTGGTCCCTTCTCTCTTCTGTCTGGCACCTTCCCCCTCTGGGGGAAGGTGGGGATGGGGGCTGCTGCGATCGAGCGCGGCAACGGACGACGCGCCGTGCGTGCCCCCACCCCGGCCCTCCCCCGGAGGGGAGGGAGCAAGCCACGAGGCTTACTTGTAGTAGCCGGCCTTCTTCATCTCACGCTCGGCCGTGGTCTGCGAAGTCTTCAGCGCCTGGTCGACCGTGACCTTGCCCGCGAGTGCCGCGCTCATCTGCTGGCCCACCGCCACGCCGATGGCCTGGAACTCGGGGATGGCCGCGTACTGCACGCCGACGTAGGGCGACTTCGGCAGCGTGCTGTCGCTGAGGTTGGCGCCGTCGATGGCCTTCTTCTCGGCGGCAGCGAACTTCGCGACCTTCTGGAACTCGGGGTTCGCGTAGGTCGACTTGCGCGTGCCGGTGGGCACCGCGCCCCAGCCGTGCTCCTTGGCGACGAGGTTGACGTAGTCCTTCGAGGTGGCCCACTTCACGAAGGTCTGGGCGGCGGCGGCCTTGGTCGAGCTGGCGGGGATCGCCAGGTTCCAGGTCCACAGCCAGTTGGCGCCCTTGGGCGTGACAGCAACGGGTGCCTGCGCGAAAGCCACCTTGTCGGCCACCTTCGACTGCTTGGGATCGCTGATGAACGAGGCCGCGATGGTCGCGTCGACCCACATGCCGCACTTGCCTTCATTGAACAGCGCGAGGTTCTCGTTGAAGCTGTTGGCCGAAGCGCCCGGCGGGCCGTAGGCCTTCATCAGGTCGACGTAGAAGCCGATCGCGTCCTTCCAGGGCTTGGTGTCGATCTGCGGCTTCCACTGCATGTCGAACCACTGGCCGCCGTTGGTGTTGACCAGCGTGGTCAGGAAGGCCATGTTGTCGCCCCAACCCGGCTTGCCGCGCAGGCACATGCCGTAGACGCCGGCCTTCGGGTCGTGGATCTTGCCGGCCAGCTCCTTCACCTGGTTCCAGGTCGGCTGCTCGGGCATCTGGAAGCCGACCTTGTCGGCCAGGTCCTTGCGGTACATGAGCATCGAGCTCTCGCCGTAGAACGGCGCGGCGTAGAGCTTGCCCTGGTACGACAGGCCGTCGCGGATCGCGGGCAGCAGGTCGTCGGCGTCGTAGGCGGCGTCGGTGGCGATGGGCTGCAGCCAGCCCTTCTTCGACCAGATCGGCGCTTCGTAGAGGCCGATGGTCATCACGTCGAACTGGCCGCCCTTGGTGGCGATGTCGGTGGTCACGCGCTGGCGCAGCGTGCCCTCTTCCAGCGTGACCCACTTGAGCTTGATATCGGGATTGGCCTTCTCGAAGAAGGGCGTGAGCTTCTGCATCTCGATCATGTGGCCGTTGTTGACGGTCGCGATCACGAGTTCGGTGGCAGCCTGGGCGACGAGCCCGGTGCCGGCGAGTGCGAGGACGAGGCCCGCTTTCAGAAAACGCTGCATGTTGTCTCCTAGAGGGTGAGCGACGCCCCCTCGGGTCGCCGTGCCCGGATTCTGGATAAACATGCTTGCGGTTTTGGTACTTCGAATGTCAACGACGGTACTTTCATGCACCGATTGGCTAGTGAATTCCCTAATCAACGCAATACAGCATGTGCCACAGGCAATCCAAAGCGTTCAGCCGGTGCCCAGCAGCTGCCGGCGGAACTGGGCCGCCGCGGGCGAGAGCGCCCGCCCCTCGCGCGTGACCAGGCAGATCGGCGGCACGCGCACCGGCAGCTCGATCGGCACCACCCGCAGCAGGCCCAGCCGCGCGTAGTGCCGGGCCTGCGAGGCGGGCATGACGGCCGCCATGTCGGAGCTCTCGAGCAGCGCGGTGATGGCGATCGGCGAGGCGGTCTCGAGGATGTCGAGCCGCGCCTGCACGCCGGCCTCGCGCATCGCGGCCTCGAAGCGCCCGCGCTGCGGCGAGCCCGGCGGCTGCAGCACCCACTGCCAGGCCGCCAGGTCGGCCAGCGTGAGGCCCTCGCGCTCGAAGGCCGGATGGCCGCCGCGCACCACCACCACCTGCGATTCGCCGAGCAGCGGCACGCTGGCGTAGCGCGATTCGTCGTGCCCGTCGGTGAGCCGGCCCAGCACCAGGTCGACGTCGCCCTGCTCGAGCTGGGCCTGCATCACGTCGCTGGTCTCGACCACCACCGACACCGCCACCTGCGGATGGCGCCGGCGGTATTCGACCAGCGCCGGCGCCAGCAGCTCGGGCACGGCGCCCGGCACGCTGCCCACGCGCAGCGCGCCGCTGAGGCCGGAGCGCAGCGCCAGCATCTCCTCGCGCGCGCTGCCGAAGTCGCTGACCACGCGGTGGGCGTAGCGCACCAGGATCTCGCCGTAGGCGGTGGGCTCCATGCCGCGCGCCAGCCGCTCGAACAGCTTCTCGCCGAGCGAATCCTCGAGCTGCTGCAACAGCTTGGTGGCCGCGGGCTGGCTGATGTTCATGGCCTCGGCCGCGCGGCCCAGGTGGCGGTGGGCGTCGAGGCGCACCAGCAGCAGCAGCTGGCGCGGTCGCACCTGCAGCATCAGCGAGGCATCGGGCGAGGTTTTCTGGACGGTCATCACTAAAAGTATATGAAGCCCGCGGCAATTTCGATTGGATCGCGAGGAGCGAACGGCCTACCCTGCGGCTTCGCCATGCATGGAAAGCAATGGCGCTCAAGACCAACAAGCAGGAGACAACCCCGATGCGCCCCTTTTCCCTGGCCTTCCGGCACCGACGCGCCGCCTTCTTCGCCGCCGCGTTCGCGCTGGCCACCGGCCTCGCCTCAGCCCAGACTGCGCCCGCCTACCCCGACAAGCCGCTGCGCATCATGGTCGGCGCCTCGCCGGGCGGCGGCACCGACATCCTGGCGCGCGTGCTGGCCGACAAGCTCTCGCCCGCGCTCAAGCAGCCGGTGGTGGTCGAGAACCGGCCCGGCGCCTCCAACACCATCGCGGGCGAGCTCACGGCGCGCGCGCCGGCCGACGGCGCCACGCTGCTCCTGGCCACCAACACCGCGCAGGCGGTGGCGCCGCACATCCTCAAGCTCAAGTACGACCCGCTCAAGGACCTGCAGCCGCTGGGCCTGGTGGCCGTGATGCCCAACGTGCTGGTGGTGTCGGCCAGCTCGCCCTACAAGTCGGTGAAGGACCTACTGGCCGCGATGGCGGCCCGGCCCGGCGGCTTCAAGTACGCCTCCTCGGGCATCGGCAGCACGCAGCACGTGGGCGGCGAGGCCTTCAACCTGGCCACCGGCATGAAGTCGGTGCACGTGCCCTACAAGGGCAGCTCGCAGGCGCACATCGACATCATCTCGGGCGAGGTCGAGATGATGTTCGACAGCACCTCCTCGGCCATGGGCCAGATCAAGGCCGGCAAGTTCCGCGCGCTGGCCGTGAGCGCGCCGCAGCGCTCGCCCGAACTGCCCGACGTGCCCACGCTGGCCGAACAGGGCGTCAAGGGCGCCGACGTCTCGACCTGGTACGGCCTCTACGTGACCGCCGGCACGCCGCGCCCGGCCGTCGAGCGCCTGAGCGCCGAGCTCGCGCGCAGCCTGCAGCTGCCCGACGTGCAGGCCCGCATCAAGGCCCTGGGCGGCGAGCCCGGCAACCTGATCGGCGAACCCTTCGCCGCCATGAACCGGCAGGAGTTCGAGCACTACGGCCAGCTCGTGCGCGCCGCCAACATCAAGGCCGAATGAGGCCGTCCCCCGCTTTTTCTCCACCGACGATCGCCATGTCCACTCCTTCGAAGATTCCGACCGTGACCTCCGCCAAGCCCCGCATCGCCGTGCTGCTCGGCGACCCCAGCGGGGTCGGCCCCGAGATGGCGGTCAAGCTGCTCGCGCGCCAGCGCAACCTCGACGCCGCGCGCGTGCTGCTGATCGCCGACCCGGTGGTGCTGGCCGCGGGCGAGCGCATCGCCGGCGCCAGGCTCGATCCGCTCGCGGCCGAGAGCCTCGACACGCTGCGCTTCGAGGACGGCCGGCCCTCGCTGCTGGCCTGCGACTGGATGGAGGGCGCCGAGCCGGTGCTCGGCGAATCGAACGAGGCCTCGGGCCGTGCCTCCTTCGAGGCGCTCGAGCTCGCGACCGCGGCCGTGCGCCGCGGCCAGGTCGACGCGATCCTGTTCGCGCCGCTCAACAAGCATTCGCTGCGCCTGGGCGGCCTGGTGCACGAGGACGAGCTGCGCTACATGCAGGCGCGCTTCGCGGTGCCGGGCTTCGTCTGCGAGTTCAACCTCACGGGCGCGCTGTGGACCTCGCGCGTGACCTCGCACATTCCGCTCAAGGACGTGGCGAGCCACATCACGGGCGAAGGCGTGCGCGACGCGGTGAAGATCATCGCCGCGGCACTGCGACAGTCGGGCGTGGCGCAGCCGCGCATCGCGGTCTCGGGGCTCAACCCGCATGCCGGCGACGGCGGCTCGATCGGCATGGAGGAGATCGAGATCATCGGCCCGGCCATCGAACGGCTGCGCGCCGAGGGCTACGACGCGCGCGGCCCGTTCTCGCCCGACACGGTGTTCATCGGCGCGCGGCGCGGCGACGTCGATGCGGTGGTTTCGATGTACCACGACCAGGGCCAGATCGCGATGAAGCTCATGGGCTTCGAGCAGGGCGTGACCCTGCACGGCGGCCTGCCCGTGCCGGTGGCCACCTCGGCCAGCGGCAGCGCCTTCGACATCGCGGGCCAGGGCATCGCGCAGATCGAGGGCTTGCAGCAGGCCTTCGACCTGTGCCTGCGCATGGCCAGCGGTGCGCCGGTGCGCGCGGCCGCGACGGCCGAGGCCTGAATCGGCGGTGGCCAGAAAAAAGGGCCGCATGCGCGGCCCTGTCGAATCGTTGTTCTGCGAGTCCCGGGTCTTCAGACGCCCGGCGGCTGGCCGTAGGCGTTGGCCTCGGGCTGGCTGGGCTGGACGAAGAAATAGATCAGCACCAGGTTGATCAGCGGAATGATCATCAGCAGCTGGAACCAGCCGCTCTTGCCGATGTCGTGCAGGCGGCGCGAGCCCGCGGCCAGCACGGGCAGCAGGAAGCCCAGCGCGGCGACCAGGTAGACGATCTGGTGGATGAAGCTGGCGACGATCAGAACGACCACCTCGGCCAATATGAACCACCAGAACTCGGAGCGCGAGGCGCGCCCACTGAAATCCGTGTACTTCTGAAAGCAGGTCTTGACCGCTGTTTGAAAATCCATTTGATCGGCTCCTCTTGAGGTCCCCGGGAAATTTCCCGGGGCCATCATATCGGCGCCTTCTTCAACGGCAATGGCAACGAATGGCGTACTTCGAATGGCCAAGCGCTCACTGCGCGGGCGGGCTCAGCCGCTGCAGCAGGCCCGCGGTCGAGGCATCGAGGCCCGTGACGTCGCCCGAGGAAAGCCGCGGCTCGATGTCCCGCGCGAGCACCTTGCCGAGCTCCACGCCCCACTGGTCGAAGCTGTTGATGCCCCACAGCGCGCCGCTGGTGAACACGCGGTGTTCGTACAGCGCGATGAAGGCGCCGAGCGCCTCGGGCGTGAGCTTCTCGAACACGAAGAAGCTGCTGGGCCGGTTGCCCGGGAAGTTCTTGTGCCCGCCCGCGTCGAGCTTGCCCACCATCAGCGCCTGCGCCTGCGCGAGCGCGTTGGCCAGCAGCTTCGGGTGGTGGCCCTCGAGGTCGTGCGAGGCATCGCGCACCGCGAGGAACTCCAGCGGGATCACGTCGGTGCCCTGGTGCAGCATCTGGAAGTAGGCATGCTGGCCGTTGGTGCCCGGCTCGCCCCACAGCACGGGCGAGGTGCCCAGGCCCGGCGGCAGCGCGGCACCGGTCGCGTCGACCTGCTTGCCGTTGCTCTCCATCTCGAGCTGCTGCAGGTAGGCCGGCAGCCGCTTCAATGCGCTGTGATAGGGCGCGATGCTGCGGCTGGTGAAGCGGTGGAAGTTGCGATACCAGACGTCGAGCAGGCCGAGGCGCATCGGCAGGTTCTGCGCCAGCGGCGCGGTGCGGAAGTGCTCGTCCATCGCATGCGCGCCCGCCAGCAGCCGGCGGAAGCCCTCGGCGCCGATGGCCAGCGCGATCGGCAGGCCGATGGCCGACCACAGCGAATAGCGCCCGCCCACCCAGTCCCAGAAGCCGAAGGTGGTCTCGATGCCGAACTTGTTGGCCGCTTCCACGTTGGTGGTGAGCGCCGCGAAGTGGCCCGCGATGTCGTTGCCGCCCGACTGCTCGTACCAGCGCCTGGCGGACTGCGCGTTGGTCATCGTCTCGGCCGTGGTGAAGGTCTTCGAGGCGATCAGGAACAGCGTGTGCTCGGGCGCGAGGCCCTCGAGCACGCCGTCGAGCTCGTGGCCGTCGACGTTCGAGACGAAATGGAAGTGCTTGCCCGGCGCCGCGAATTCCGCGAGCGCGAGCACCGCCATCTGCGGGCCGAGGTCGGAACCGCCGATGCCGATGTTGACCACGTCGGTGATGGTGTGGTCGCCGCGCACCTTCTCGGCGTAGGCGAGCATGGCGTCGAGCGTTTCGTGGACCTCGCGCAATTGCGGCGCTGTCTTGCCGACCTTGGCATCGGCCGGCGCGCGCAGCAGCGTGTGCAGCACCGCGCGGTCTTCCGTGTTGTTGATGTGCTCGCCCGCGAACATCGCGTCGCGGTGCGCCTCGAGGCCGCACTCGCGCGCGAGCGCGAACAGCAGCGCTTCCACGCGCGCATCGATCAGGTTCTTCGACAGGTCGGCGAACAGGTACGGCGCCTCCTGGCTGAAGTGCGCGAAGCGGCCGGCGTCGTCGACGAAGGCATGGCGCAGGTCGAACTGGCGGCCCGCGGTCTCGAAGTACGACTGCAGCTGCGCCCAGGCCGGTGCGCGGTCGCAGCGAAGCGGGGTCGTCATGATCAGCGGCCGCTTTCCTGCATCAGCTTCTCGAGCTTGATCGCATCGGCCGCGAAGGCGCGGATGCCCTCGGCGAGCTTCTCGGTGGCCATCGCGTCCTCGTTGAGCGCGAAGCGGAAGCCGGCCTCGTCGTAGGCGATTTTCTCGGCCTTGCCCTGCGCGGCGGCCTTGGCATCGAGCGCATGCTCGAGCGGCTCGTTGCTCGCGGCCAGCTCGGCCAGCAGCTCGGGGCTGATGGTCAGCAGGTCGCAGCCGGCGAGCGCCTGGATCTGGCCCACGTTGCGGAAGCTCGCGCCCATCACCTCGGTCTTGATGCCGTTGGCCTTGTAGTACTCGAAGATCTGGCGCACCGACTTCACGCCGGGGTCGTTGGCGCCGGCGTTGGCGGCCTCGTCCCACTTGGCGCCCGCGGACTTCTTGTACCAGTCGTAGATGCGGCCGACGAAGGGCGAGATCAGCTGCACGCCGGCCGCGCCGCAGGCCACGGCCTGCGCGAACGAGAACAGCAGCGTGAGGTTGGTGCGGATGCCCTTGCTCTCGAGCTGGCGCGCGGCCTCGATGCCTTCCCAGGTGGAGGCGACCTTGATCAGCAGGCGCTTCTCGGTGTCGATGCCCTCGGCCTTGTAGAGCTCCGTGATGCGCTCGCCGCGCGCCACGGTGGCGGCGGTGTCGAAGGACAGGCGCGCATCGACCTCGGTGGAAACGCGGCCCGGGATGATCGAGAGGATCTCGGTGCCGAAGCGCACCAGCAGGCGGTCGATGACCTCGTCGAGCGGCTTGCCCGCATGCTTCTTCACGCCCTCGTCGAGCAGCGGACGGTACTCGGGCTTCTGGACCGCCTTGAGGATCAGCGACGGATTGGTGGTCGCGTCCTGCGGCTTGGAGGCGCTGAGCTGCTTGAAGTCGCCGGTGTCGGCGACCACGGTGGTCCATTGACGGAGTGCATCGAGTTGGTTCATGGCAATGATTATGTTGCGGTGATGGCGACGGGGCCTGCACGCTGTTGCATGCGGGCCGATGCTTTCATGCGCACCGTAGCACGGCTTGGCACCCTGTTCCATGACGGCGCGAACAACATGCGGCCAGCAGGGTTTCGGCCCCATGCCGCCCTACAGGCGCTGTGGTCCACGGCTGACGGCGCCGGCCCGCGGACCCGCCTAGGCTGAAGAATCCTTTCCTTTGCGAATCGCCGGATTCGCCGTCCCGACCCCCAGGAGCCCCCTACATGCAGCGCAGACTTCCTCCCGCAGCCTCCACCGACCTCGCCACCTTCGACGACCGCCGCACCAGTGCCGCCATCGGCACGCTGGCCACGGCCTTCGTGATCGGCGGCGCGGCGGCCTGGCTCGCGCTGGATGCCGCGCGCCGCTCGCGCGTCAAGTTGGCCGGCCCGGCCGACGGCGCCCCGCTGATGCGCGCGCCGCTGCAGGTGGTGGCGCCGGTGGACCTGCACCGCTATGCCGGCCTCTGGCACGAACAGGCGCGGCTTCCGAACCGCTTCCAGAAATCCTGCGCCGGCCCGGTCACGGCCAATTACACGCCGCGGCCCGACGGCACGATCGAGGTGCTCAACCGCTGCGAACGCGCCGACGGCAATTTCGAGGAATCGCTGGGCACCGCGCGCGTGGTGCCGGTGGCGGGCCAGCCCGGCGCGGGCCGGCTCGAGGTGCGCTTCGCGCCCTCGTGGCTGGCCTGGCTGCCGGTGGTGTGGGGCGACTACTGGATCCTGAAGCTGGACCGCGACTACCAGGTGGCGCTGGTCGGCACGCCGAATCGCGAGTACCTGTGGGTGCTGTCGCGCGCCCCCTGCCTGGACGACGCAACGCTGCAGGCCGAACTCGACTACGCGGGCAGCCTGGGCTTCGACATCGACAAGGTCGAGCGCACCGGCAGGTAGCGCGAGAGCTGGGTCGCGAGCGTGGCCGGCGCGGTGCAGTGGATCGCGTGCCAGCCGAAGGCGCGCGCGGCTTCCACGTTGGGGGCCGAATCGTCGATGAACACCGTCTGCTCCGCCGCCAGCGCATGGCGCACCGCGAGCAGTTCGTAGATCTCGCGATGCGGCTTCAGGAACTTCACGTCGCCCGAGAACACGCCGCCGTCGAAACGCCGCATGAAGCCATGGCGCGCCATGATCGCGCGTGCATAGGGCGCGGGCATGTTCGAGAGGTAGTAGAGCTTCAGCGGCTCGCCGGCCTCGCGGCGCTCGAACAGATCCTCGAGCAGCGCCACCGTGACATCGATGGGCGCCAGCCGTTCGCCGAGTCCGTCGAGCATGGCCAGCAGCCGGTCGGCCGGCAGCGAGAGCCGGGCCGCCATGCGGGCGACGGCTTCCTCGAGCGTGCGGGTGCCGCAGTCGAAGCTGGTCCAGTCGTCGTGATGGAAAAGCGCGCGGCCCAGGGCCGCTGCGGCGGATTCAGTGGGCGCATGCTCCGCCAGATGGGCCTGGACCAGCCGGGTGGGCTCCCAGGTGAAGAGCACGGCGCCAAGATCGAAAACCACGTTCATGGCGCCATTGTTCCATGCGCGCGCTACACCACGCTGACGCCGTGCGTCCCCAGGGAGAGCCGGGTCTGCGCGCCCGCGGCCAGCGGGTTCGACAGGTCGGTCGAGACCACGAAGACCGCGCCCAGCGGCGTGTCGAAGCCGTACTCGTAGAAGCTGCCGAGGTAGGCCACTTTCCGCAGCGTGGCCGGCAGGCCGGTGTCGGCCGCCGAGGCTTCGCCGATGCGCCAGGCCTCGGGCCGCACCGCCACCTTGACCGCGCCCGGCGCCACCGCATGGCGCGGCCGCAGCCGCAGCGGCCCGAGCGTGACGTCGCCGTCGGCGCCGGCCACGGCCGGGAACACCATCGCCTCGCCCATGAAGCCCGCGACGAACTCGCTCTCGGGCCGGCCGTAGAGCTGCTCGGGCGTGCCGCGCTGGGCGATCACGCCGTGGTCCATCACGATGATCTGGTCGCTCACGGCCAGCGCCTCGCTCTGGTCGTGCGTGACATAGGCCACCGTGAGCTTGAGCCGCTGCTGCAGTGAGCGGATCTCCTCGCGCATCTCGCGCCGCAGCCGCGCGTCGAGGTTCGACAGCGGCTCGTCGAACAGCAGCACCGCGGGCTCGAGCACCAGCGCGCGCGCCAGCGCCACGCGCTGCTGCTGGCCGCCCGAGAGCTCGCTCGGCAGCCGCTGGTCGAAGCCCACCAGGCCCACGCCGCGCAGCGCCTCGCGCGCACGCGCCGTGGCCTCGTCCTTCTTCACGCCGCTCATGCGCAGGCCATAGCCCACGTTGCCGATCACGTCCATATGCGGGAACAGCGCATAGCTCTGGAACATCATGCTGACGTTGCGCTCGGCCGGCCCGAGCGTGGTGACGTCGCGCCCGCCCATGAAGATCGCGCCCGAGGTCGGCGACTCGAGCCCCGCGATCATGCGCAGGGTGGTGGTCTTGCCGCAGCCCGAGGGGCCGAGGATGGTGGTCAGCGTGCCCTCGGGCACCTCGAAGCTGATGCCCTTGACCGCCAGCGGCGCGTTGCGGTCGGCGCCATAGCGCTTGGTGACATCGCGAAATTCGATCCCCGTGTTCATGCCAGCCCCTCCATCTTGTGATGCCCCTGGTGCCCGGGCGCCGTGCCGCGCCGTCCCAGCCTGCGTTCGCCCACCACCCATTGCACCAGCGCGATCGCGAGCGACATCAGGATCATCAGCACCGTGCAGTAGGCCAGCGCGATGCCGTAGTCGCCATTGCCGACGCGGCCGATGATGTAGGTGGTGGCCAGTTCGTTCTCGGCCGTGACCAGGAAGATCACCGCGCTCACGGTCGTCATCGCGCGCACGAAGCTGTAGACCAGCGCCGCCACCAGCGCCGGCTTGAGCAGCGGCAGCACCACCTTGAACAGCGTCTGCGAGGTCGAGGCGCGCAGCATCAGCGAGGCCTCGTCGAGCGAGCGGTCGAGCTGCTTGAAGGCCGCGGTGCCCGCGCGCACGCCCACCGGCAGGTTGCGGAACATGAAGCACAGCACGATGATGAGCCCGGTGCCCGTGAGCTCGAACGGCGGCACGTTGAAGGCCAGGATGTAGCTCACGCCGAGCACCGTGCCCGGGATCGCGAAGGCCAGCAGCGCGCCGAACTCGAAGGCGCCCTGCCCCTTGAACTCGTTGCGCGCCAGCAGCCAGGCGATCAGCAGGCCCAGTGCCGCGGTGATCGGCGCCGAGATGCCCGCGAGCTTGAGCGTGGTGAGCAGCGAGTTCCAGGCCGTGCCGGCCCACACCAGCCCGAACTGGCCCCACTCGAGCGCGAACGCGGTCTTGAAATGCTGCAAGGTGAAGCTGTAGTCGCGCCCCCAGGTCTGCACGAAGCCGCCCGCGAAGGCGAACAGGTAGACCACGGCCGTGAAGGCGATCCACGGCAGCGCGATGCAGTGGATGGTGCGGCGCACGCCATCGGGCAGCGCCATCGGGATGCCGGCGTCGCCCTTGCCGCTGACGGTGGTGTAGTTCTGCCTGCCGAGCAGGCCGCGCTGCAGCGCGAACACGCCGAGCGCGAACAAGGTCAGCACCCAGGCCAGCGAGGCCGCGCGGCCCTGGTCGTACTGCGCGCCGACGATGGCGAAGAAGATGTCGGTCGACAGCACCGAGAACTGGCCGCCCACCACCACCGGGTTGCCGAAGTCGGCGATGCTCTCGATGAAGCCCACCAGGAAGGCATTGGCCAGCCCGGGCTTGAGCAGCGGCAGCGTGATGGTGAAGAAGGCGCGGCGCCGGTCGGCGCGCAGCATCTGCGCGGCCTCCTCGAGGCTGGGCGCGATGCCCTGCACCACGCCGCGCATGATCATGAAGGCGATCGGCGTGAAGGCGAACAGCTGCGCCACCAGCACGCCGGGCATGCCGTAGAACCAGCGCGTGGGCTCGATGCCGAACACGCTTTCGAGCCCCTGGTTGACGATGCCCGCGCGGCCGAACAGCAGGATCAGGCCGAGGCCCACCACGAAGGGCGGCGTGATGATCGGCAGCAGCGCCAGCACCCGCAACGCGCCCTGTCCGCGCCGGCTGCCGCGCTCGGCCATCAGCGCCATCAGCGTGCCGAGGAAGGTGGTGCCCGCGGCCGTCAGCAGCGCCAGCACCAGCGTGTTCCAGGCCACGCCGCAGCGCACCCCGCCCGCGAGGCAGCCCAGGCCCCAGATGCGCTCGGTGAAGACGCGCGCGAGGAAGGCGGCGATCGACACGCGGCCGTCCTCGTCGAGGAAGGCGCCCGACAGCGCGCGGCTCACCGGGTAGGCGATGAACAGCGCCATCAACACGCCGCAGCCGAGCACCGAGGCGGCCACGAACAGGTCGCCCTTGAAGCGGCCGAGCCGCGCGACGCCGAAGGCCGCGAGCAGCACCAGCGCAACGAGCGCCACGAAGCCGCCGGCGCCGATGCCGAACTGGTTGACCCCGAGCTCACCGAAGCGCGCCTCGAGCGCCGCGAAGGCCCAGCCGCGCGCGCCGATCGCGAAGCCCGCGAGCGCGAGCCCCAGGGCACCGCCCGCGCCGCCGGCCAGCAGCCAGCGGCCCTGCGCGCGGCCTGGCGGCAGCCAGGCGCCGACGGCGCAGACCAGCAGGCCCGCCAGCCCGACGAACAGCCACACGCGCCCCTGCGTGGCGGCCTGCATCAGGCCATTGGCGCCCTCGGCGTTGCCGAAGACCTGCGGAACGGCCTCGTACCAGGTCGCATCCTGGATCGCATACCAGGGCAGCAGCAGGTAGGCCGCGAGGCCCAGCAGCACCCAGGCGCGGATCCAGCGCTGGGTGCGCCGCGCCGCGGCCTCCGACGCCGGATTGCGCGGGACCGCCGCGCGGGGCGAGGCCCCGATGGAACGCGCTTCCACTTAGCGCGGCAGCGAGTTGACGTCCTTCTCCCAGCGCGCGATCAGGCGGCGGCGCTCGGCGCTGGCGCCGTACTTGGCGTAGTCGTAGTCGATGAACTTGATCTTCTTGAAGTCGGGGATGCGCGGATCGAGCTTGGCGGCGGCATTGCTCGGCAGCTGGAACTGCTTGTTGGCGGCGCCGAGCTCCTGCGCGGCCGGCGTGAGCGCCCATTCGTAGAACTTCTTCGCGGCCTCGAGGTTGCGCGCGCCCTTGATGATGCTCATGGAGCCGATCTCGGCGCCGGTGCCGTCGCTCGGCGTGATGGTCTCGACCGGGAAGCCCTGCATCTTCTCGCCCGGGCCGTCGTGCACGAAGCTGATCGACACCGCGGTCTCGCCGCGCGCCACGGCCTTGATCGGGCCGGTGCCCGAGCGCGTGTACTGGCCAACGTTCCTGTGCAGCGCCTTGAGGTAGTCGAAGGCCTTGTCCTCGCCCATGAGCTGCACCAGCGTGGCGATCATGGTGTAGGCCGTGCCGCTCGAGGCGGGGTTGGCCACCTGGATGTCGCCCTTGTACTCGGGCTTGAGCAGGTCGGCCCAGGTCCTGGGCACGGGCAGCTTCTTCTTGGCCAACAGCTCGGGGTTGTAGCCGAAGCCCAGCGGGCCCGAGTAGATGCCCACGGTCCTGTAGCCCGACTGCTTCGCCTGCTGCTGGGCCCAGGCATGCAGCTGCGACAGCGAGGGCGACTTGTACTCGAGCGTCAGGCCCTGCTCGGCCGCCTGCAGGTGCGGGTCGCCGGTGCCGCCGAACCAGACGTCGGTCTTGGGGTTGTCCTTCTCGGCGATGAGCTGGGCCAGTGCCTCGCCCGAGCCCTTGAGCGCCATGTTGATGCGGGTGCCGGTGGTGCGCGCATACACGGTCGAGATCACGCTGCACCACTCGGCCTGCACCGAGCAGATCACGTTGACCGTGCCCTGGGCCGATGCCATCGCCGATCCACCCAGCAGCGCTGCCGCAACAAAAAGCTTCTTCATGGAGTTCTCCGCTTCGTTCAATAAAAAAAGGCCTCCCGGCCATGGGTTCAGCGTAGCTTTAGTACAAGTGCATGGAATTGGTACAAGTACCATCGCGATTGGCGGGCCGGCACATTGCCTGCTCGCCCCACAGACCCAAGGAAAGTGTTCCCCATGAGCTTCGATCTCGTTCTGTTCGGCGGCACCGGCGATCTCGCATGGCGCAAGCTGATGCCCGCTCTGTTCCAGGCCTTCCGGCACGGGAGCCTACCGAAGGACGGGCGCATCGTCGGCGTGGCGCGGGACAACCTGTCGGACGACCAGTACCGCGAGCTGATCCAGTCGCGCTTCAATGCCGTCGAAGGCGCCAAGCGGCCCTCGCCCGAGGAGTTCGAGAAGTTCGCCTCGATGCTGCACTACCTGCGCATGGACCTGTCGAAGCCCGACGACTATGCGCGCCTGTCCGACCTGCTCAAGCAGCGCGATGCCGACACGGTCGTGATGTATGTCGCCACCGCGCCGGGCCTGTTCACGCAGGTGGTCGAGCAGATCGCGGCCGCCGGCCTCAACGGCGCGCGCACCCGCATCGTGCTCGAGAAGCCGCTGGGCCACGACCTGGCCTCCAACCGCGCGATCAACGCCGCGGTGGGCAAGGTGCTCGAGGAGAAGCAGGTCTTCCGCATCGACCACTACCTCGGCAAGCCCTCGGTGCAGAACCTGTTCGCGATGCGCTTCGGCAACGCGCTGTTCGAACCCATCTGGCGCCGCGAGCACATCGCCAACATCCAGATCACCATCGCCGAGGACCTGGGCGTGGAAAAGCGCGGCGCCTTCTACGACCAGACCGGCGCGCTGCGCGACATGGTGCAGAACCATGCGCTGCAGCTGCTGTGCGCGATCGGCATGGAGCCGCCGATCAACTCGCACGCCGACGCGATCCGCGACGAGAAGCTCAAGGTGCTGCGCGCCCTCAAGCCCTGGACGCCCGAGACGCTGGGCCTGCACACGGTGCGCGGCCAGTACACGGCCGGCACGGCCTACGGCGAGCGCGTGCCGGGCTACCGCGACGAACCCGGCGTCGACCGCGAGAGCCGCACCGAGACCTTCGTCGCGCTGCGCACCGAGATCGCCAACTGGCGCTGGGCCGGCGTGCCCTTCTACATCCGCACCGGCAAGCGGCTGGCCTCGCGCGACGCGCGCATCGAGGTCAACTTCCGCCCGACGCCGCACGCGATCTTCCGCGCGCCGTCCGGCAGCGCGAACAAGTTCGTGATCAACCTGCAGCCCAAGGACGGGCTCGAGCTGCACATGCTCGCGCAGGCGCAGGACAACCGCCGCAGCAACGGCCGCCAGGACAGCGCGCCCCAGCTCGCACCGGTGCAGCTCGACCTCGACTTCGACAAGCGCTTCGGTTCCGAGCGCGTGGGTGCCTACGAACGGCTGCTGCTCGACGTGATCGACGGCCGGCTCAACCTGTTCGTGCGCAGCGACGAGCAGGAAGAGGCATGGCGCTGGGTCGAGCCGCTGATCGACAGCTGGGCCAGCGACGGCGGACCACGCCCCTATGCGGCCGGCACCTGGGGCCCGAGCGCATCGAGCGCGATGATCGCGCGCGACGGGTTCTCGTGGGGCGAGGAGCAGTAGCTCAGCCGAACTGCACGCAGCGCATGCCGAGCGTGCCCGACTGGAAGCCCTCGTAGACCGTCTTCGCGCGCTCGCCCGCCCCCGCGGCGCCGAGCGCGTAGAGAAACGGAAAGTAGTGATCGGGCGTGGCCACCGCGGTCGATGCGCCCGTAAGCCTTTCATAGCCGATCAGCGCGCGGTCGTCGCGGCCGGCCAGCGCGGCCTTCACCGCATCGTCGAAGGACTGGGCCCAGGGCCGGCTCGCTGCCGGGCCGTCGGGCGTGCCGCGGTCGGTGGCGCGCAGGTTGTGCACCACGTTGCCGCTGCCCATCACCAGCACGCCCTTGTCGCGCAGCGCGGCGAGGTCGCGCCCCACCGCGTAATGGAAGGCCGCGGGCTTGTCGTAGTCGATGCTGAGCTGGAACACCGGCACGTCGGCCTTCGGATAGAGATGCCTGAGCACGGTCCAGGTGCCGTGGTCCAGGCCCCATTGCTCGGTGGCGACCACCGGTGACTGCTTCACCGCCGCGGCCGCGTCGCGCGCGAGCGCGGGATGGCCGGGTGCGGGGTAGTCGATGTCGTGCAGCGCCTGCGGAAAGCCGCCGAAGTCGTGGATGGTCCGGGGCCGGGCCTGCACGCCGACGCCGGTCGCGCCGCTGCTGAGCCAGTGCGCCGAGACGCTGAGGATGGCCGTGGGCCGCGGCAGTTCGTGGCCCCAGGCGACGAGCCGGCGCGTGAAGGCGTTGTCGGCCAGCGCATTCATCGGCGAACCGTGGCCGATGAAGATCACCGGCATGCGCCGCGCGGGCGTACCACCGGCGGCCGACACCGCCTGAGAGACCGAGGCCAGCGTGCCCAGCACGGCGGTCGCGCCGAGCGCCGAGCCCATGAGGAAGCCGCGGCGGCCAAGCGCACGCAGCGCGCCGGCGTCGGAAGGAAGAGGTGTCATCGGAAGGGGCATGGCGCGGTGCAAAAGAGGCCGCGCCACTGTGCCGCGATGCGGCGCGCCCGGCTGTGCCTTTGCGCACATCTTCGTGCGCCCGACCCGATCTTCAGATTCGCCCCTCCTCCGCCGCATGGCAGGCCACCTGCACGCCACGGATGCTCTGGAGCTTCGGCCGCTCGGCCGAGCAGCGCGCATTGGCATGCGGGCAGCGCGGATGAAAAGCGCAACCCGCGGGCGGGTTCAGCGGATTCGGCACCTCGCCCTGCACCGGCGTGCGCGCTCGCCCCGTGTGCTTCATCTGCGGAATCGCGTCGAGCAGCATGCGCGTGTACGGATGCTGCGGCGTCGCGAACAGCTTCTGCTTGTCCGCCACCTCCACCAGCCGCCCCAGGTACATCACGCCCACCTGGTCGGCCACGTGGCGCACCACCGCGAGGTTGTGCGAGATGAACAGGTAGGTCAGGCCCTGTTCGCGCTGCAGGTCCTTCATGATGTTGAGCACCTGCGCCTGCACGCTCACGTCGAGCGCCGAGGTGGGCTCGTCGCAGACCAGGAACTCGGGCTGCGTGGCCAGCGCGCGCGCGATCGAGATGCGCTGGCGCTGGCCGCCCGAGAACTGGTGCGGGTACTTGCTCATGTCCAGCGGCGACAGGCCCACCGACTGCAGCAGTTGGCCCACGCGCTCGCGCAGCTGGGCCTTGTCGCTGAGGATGCCGTGCTCGCGCAGCGGCTCGCCGATGATGTCCTCGACGATCCAGCGCGGGTTGAGGCTCGCGTAGGGGTCCTGGAAGATCATCTGGATGCGGCGGCGCAGCTTGCGGCCCTCGGCGGTCTTGAAGGCCGCGTGCGCGTCCTGGCCGTCGAACTGCAGCCCGCCGCGCGTGGGCGCATACAGGCCCACGAGCAGGCGCGCGACCGTGCTCTTGCCACAGCCCGATTCGCCGACCAGCGCGAGCGTCTTGCCGCGCTCGATCGAGAAGCTCACGCCATCGACCGCATGCAGCAGCACGCGCGGCTTGCGCTCGAGCACGCGGTTGAGCCAGGGCGGCGAGACGTCGAAGGTGCGTGCGAGGTCGTGGGCCACCACGAGCGGCTCGCCGCCGGTGGCCTCGCCGGGTTCGATCACGGCACTCATCGCGTCACCTCCACGATCGGTTCGGCCGCCTCGGGCGTGGCGCGTTCGCCGGCCACGAGCGCATCGTGATGCTTCGCCGCGATCTCGGCCTGGCCGGTGTGCGGATCGGTCGCGTCGTGCAGCCAGCAGGCGGCACGCGTGGCGCCCGCGTGCATCAGCTCGGGCCGCTCCTCGAGGCAGCGCGCGAAGGTGCGCGGGCAGCGCGGGTTGTAGGCGCAGCCCTTGGGGATCGCATTGAGCCGCGGCATCGCGCCGTCGATCTGGTTCAGGCGCTCGCGGTCGCTCGCCATGTCGGGGATGGAAGCCATCAGGCCCGCGGTGTAGGGATGCGCCGCCTGGTGGATGACCTCGTGCACCGGGCCGATCTCGGCGATGCGGCCCGCATACATCACGGCCACGCGGTCGCAGGTCTCGGCGATCACGCCCATGTCGTGCGTGATCAGCATCACGGCCGCGCCGCGGTCCTTGCAGATGCGCTTGAGCAACTGGATGATCTGCGCCTGGATCGACACGTCGAGCGCGGTGGTCGGCTCGTCGGCCACGATCAGCTTGGGCTCGGCCGCGAGCGCGAGCGCGATCACCACGCGCTGGCGCATGCCGCCCGAGAACTGGTGCGGGAAGTGGTCGATGCGCTGCTCGGCGGCGGGAATGCCGGTGTCCTGCAGCAGGCCGATGGCGCGCTTGCGCGCTTCCGATTCGGTTACCGGCAGGTGGGTGCGGATGGTTTCGATGAGCTGCCGGCCCACCGTGTAGAGCGGGTTCAGCGAGGTCAGCGGGTCCTGGAAGATCGCGCCGATCTTGCGGCCGCGGATCGGCCGCATCGCATCGAAGCCGAGGTTGTCGATGCGCTGGCCCTCGAGCAGGATCTGGCCGCCGGCCACGCGGCCCGGCGGTTCGAGCAGGCCGATGATCGAGGCGCCCGTGAGCGACTTACCGGCACCCGATTCGCCGACCACACCGAGGATCTCGCCGGGCGCGATGTCGAAGGAGATGTCGTCGAGCGCGCGTAGCGTGCCGCGGCGGTTCGGAAATTCGACGACGAGGTTCTTGACCTGGAGCAGTGTCATGGCGTGTCTCCCGCTTCTTCAGCGCAGCCGCGGGTTGAGCGCATCGCGCAGCCAGTCGCCCAGCAGGTTCACGCTGAGTGCGATCAGCACCAGCATCGCGCCGGGGAACACGGTGATCCACCATTCGCCCGAGAACAGGTACTGGTTGCCGATGCTGATGAGCGTGCCCAGCGAGGGCGAGGTCGGCGGCACGCCGACGCCGAGGAAGGACAGCGTGGCCTCGGTGATGATCGCGGTCGCGACCTGGATCGTGGCCAGCACCATCACCGGCCCGAGCACGTTGGGCAGCACGTGGCGCAGCATGATGCGGATCGGCGCGACGCCGGTGACGCGCGCGGCCTGCACGTACTCCTTGCTGCGCTCCACCAGCGTGGAGCCGCGCACGGTGCGTGCGTACTGCACCCAGCCGGTCAGCGAGATGGAGATGATGAGCACGCCGAAGGCCAGCGAATCGTTGGCATGCGGGAACAGCGCGCGGCCCACGCCGGCGATCAGCAGCGCGACCAGGATCGGCGGGAACGAGAGCATCACGTCGCACAGGCGCATGAGGAAGGTGTCGAGCCAGCCGCCGAAGAAGCCGGCCAACAGGCCCAGCACGACGCCGACGAAGACCGACAGCACCACCGACACCACGCCGACGATCAGCGAGATGCGTGCGCCGTAGATCACGGCCGAGAGGATGTCGCGGCCCTGGTCGTCGGTGCCCAGCAGGTATTTGGCCGAACCGTCGGTGGTCCAGGCCGGCGGCAGGCGCGCATCGCCGAGTTCGAGCGATGCGAGATCGAAGGGGTTGTGCGGCGACACCCAGCCGGCGAAGGCCGCGCAGAACAGGCAGGTCAGCGCGATCAGCGCCGCGACGATCGCCACCGGCGAGGTGCGGAAGCTGTAGCCGACATCGCTGTCGAACCAGCGGGCTATGGTTCTTTTCATCGCCGGGCCGCCCCAAGAGGAAAAGCGGCCCCCTCGGGGGGCAGCGGACCTTGCGCAGCAAGGAGAGCGTGGGGGTTGTTTTTCATCGTGAAAGCAAAAGGAATGGGCCCGCAAGAAGCGGGCCCATGGTCAGGCCGCAAGAGCAGCGAAGGGCCCCATCAGGGCTTGACGCTCATCCACTTGAAATACATGAAGTTGTCGGCCAGCTGCACCAGCTCGACCTTCTTGCTCACGCCCCAGGCCAGCGACTGCTGATGCAGCGGCAGCGTGCCGACGTCGTCCGCATGGATCTTGAAGGCTTCCTTGATCAGCTCGTTGCGCTTGGCCTTGTCGCTCTCGGACTGGATCTTCTTCGTGACCTCGTCGAGCTTGGGATTGCAGTAGGCGCCCAGGTTGAACTGGCCCGTGCCCTTGTCGTCGGGGCAGGAGGTCAGCGAGCTCAGCGCGTTGTGCGAGTCGTAGGTGGTCGGGGTCCAGCCCAGCATGTAGAAGCTGGTGTCGCGGCGCAGGATCTTCGGGAAGTAGGTGCCCTTGGTCTCGGCCACGAGGTTGATCTTGACGCCGATCTTCGCGAGGTTGGCGGCCACGCTCTGGCAGATCTGGCCGTCGTTGACGTAGCGGTCGTTCGGGCAGTTGAGCGAGACCTCGAAGCCGTTCGGATAGCCGGCCTCGGTCAGCAGCTTCTTGGCGGCCTCGACGTCGAAGGGCAGGCGCTTGTCCTGCTCGGCGGTCCAGCCGTTGATGCCGGGGCCGACCAGCAGGCCGGTGGGCCGCGAGGCGCCGCGCATCACGGTGCGCTGGATGCCGGCGATGTCGATGGCCTGGTAGAAGGCCTGGCGCACGCGCTTGTCCTTGAACGGGTTCTTGCCCTTGATGTTCGAGTACTGCAGCTCGTCGCGCTTCTGGTCCATGCCCAGGAAGATGGTGCGCAGCTCGGGGCCGGTGATGACGCGCGCGTTGGGCGCGGCGTTGATGCGCGCGATGTCCTGCACGGGCACCGGCTCCATCACGTCGACCTCACCCGAGACCAGCGCCGCCACGCGGGTGGCGGGGTTGGCGATCGGCGTGAAGACGATCTCCTGCGCGTTGCCTTCGATCTTGCCCCAGTAGGTGCCGTTGCGCGTGAACACGGTGCGCACGTTCGGCTGGCGTTCGCGCACGCGGAACGGGCCGGTGCCGTTGGCCTTGAACGAGGCCGTGTTCTCGATGCCCTTGCGGCGGTCGACCGGCTTGGTGGCCTGGTTCTCCTCGCACCACTTCTTGCTCATGATCATCGTCAGCGAGATCACGTCGGGCAGGATCGGGAACGGGCCGTTGGTCTCGATCTCGACGGCGAGCTCGCCGACCTTGCGCACGGCCTTGATCTCGCTGAGGGTGGCCTTCATGTCGGAGCCGTCGCCCTGCGCGCGCGCGAAGCTGAACACCACGTCGTCGGCGGTGAACGGCGTGCCGTCGTGGAACACCACGCCCTTGCGCAGCTCGAAGCGCCAGACGTCGGGCGAGGTCTGTTTCCAGCTGGTGGCCAAGAGCGGCGCGAGGCTCAGGTCCTTGTTGCGGCCCACGAGGGTTTCGTAGACGTTCGCCGTCACGCTGAGCTGCAGCGATTCGTTGAGCGAGTGCGGATCGAGCGACAGCGCGTCGCCCTGGTTGGCGATGCGAATGGTCTGCGCGCCGGCGACCATGCTGACGGCGCCCAGGGCGCACACGACCGCGGCCGCGGCCACATTTCTTCTGAGACTCATGGGAAACACTCCTCGGGTTGGGATCAAAACAATCAAGGCGCCGCGGTGGCGGCAGCTCTCTCGGGCTGCTCGCCGCGGGTCGCGGCGAGCGGCATGCCCTGCTCGATCAGGCCGGCGTGCAACGCGGCGCCGAGCGGCAGGATCTCATCGTTGAAGTCGTAGCGGCTGTTGTGCAGGAAGGCGCCGCGGCGCGCGTCCTGGCCGATGCGCAGGTAGGCGCCGGCCTTCTTCTGCAGCATGAAGGAGAAGTCCTCGGCGCCCATGCTGGGCTCCATGTTGCGGTCGACGTTGGAGGCGCCGACCAGCGACTCGGCCACGTCGGCCGCGAACATGGCCTCGGGCGTGGTGTTGATGGTGGCCGGGTAGATGCGCTCGTACTTGATGCTGGCGGTGGCGCCGAAGCCCGCGGCGATCGAAGTGCACAGCTCGCCCAGGCGCTGCTCGACCTGCGCCTGCACGCGCGCGCTGAAGGTGCGCACGGTGCCGACCAGCGTGGCCTCGCCGGGCACCACGCTCATCGCGCCGAGGTCGCCGGCCTGCATCGCGCAGATGCTGACGACGGCGGCGTCGATCGGTCGCACGTTGCGCGACACGATGGTCTGCGCGGCCGTGATGATGTGGGCGGCGGCGATCACCGGATCGACCGTGAGGTAGGCATGCGCGCCATGGCCGCCCTTGCCCTTGATCTCGATCGTGATGCGGTCGGCCGCGGCCATCATCGCGCCGCGGTTGATGCCGACGGTGCCGGCCGGCATCGCGGGCCAGTTGTGCATGGCATAGACCGACTGCACCGGGAAGCGGTCGAACAGGCCGTCCTCGATCATCACGCGCGCACCGGCGTAGCCTTCCTCGCCGGGCTGGAAGATCAGCACCGCGGTGCCGTCGAAGTTGCGCGTTTCGGCGAGGTAACGCGCCGCGCCCACGAGCATGGCCGTGTGGCCGTCGTGGCCGCAGCCGTGCATCAGGCCCTCGGTGGCGGAGCGCCAGCCGAAGTCGTTGTCCTCGCGCATCGGCAGCGCATCCATGTCGGCGCGCAGGCCGATCATGCGGCCGCTGGCGGTGGAGCGGCCGCGGATCACGCCGACCAGGCCGGTCTTGCCGATGCCCTCGTGGATCTCGTCGACGCCGCAGGCGCGCAGCGCCTCGCGCACGCGGCCCGAGGTGTAGACCTCCTCGAAGCCCAGTTCGGGATGCGCATGCAGGTCGCGCCGGAAGGCCTCGATCTCGGGATAGAAGCTCGCGATGTGGGCGAAGGCGCGGCCGTTGGCCTGCAGGCGCGCGGCGGGCGCGGGAGGCGGCGCGGGTGCGGGTCGCGTTGCGCTCGTCTTCGAGGTGGCGCTCATGTCAGTGTCCTCCCGCCTTGCCGATGCGCAGCCGCGGATCGACCACGAAATACAGCAGGTCCACGATGAGGTTGATGGTGACGAAGATCAGCGCGATCAGGCACAGGTAGGCGGCCATCACGGGGATGTCGGCGAAGGTCACGGCCTGGATGAACAGCAGGCCCATGCCGGGCCACTGGAACACCGACTCGGTGATGATCGCGAAGGCGATGAGGCCGCCGAGCTGCAGGCCGGTGATGGTCATCACGGGCACCAGCGTGTTCTTGAGCGCGTGGCCGAAGTGGATGGCCCGGTTCGACAGGCCGCGTGCGCGCGCGAACTTGATGTAGTCGGTGCGCAGCACTTCGAGCATCTCGGCGCGCACCAGCCGCATGATCAGCGTGAGCTGGAAGATCGCGAGCGTGATCGCCGGCAGCACGATGTGCATCCAGCCGTCGGACTTGAGCAGGCCGGTGGACCACCAGCCGAGCTGCACGGTGTCGCCGCGGCCGAAGCTCGGGAACCAGCCGAGCGTGACGGCGAAGACCAGGATCAGCAGGATGCCGATCAGGAAGGTGGGCAGCGACACGCCGAGCAGCGAGACGGTCATGAAGACCTGGCTCATGAAGGTGCCGCGGCGCAGCGCGGTGTACACGCCCATCGGGATGCCGACCAGCAACGCGAGCAGCGCGGCGACCAGGGCCAGCTCGAGCGTGGCCGGGAAGCGCTCGCCGATCAGGCGCGAGACCTTGGCGCCCTGGCGCAGGCTCAGGCCGAATTCGCCCTGCGCGGCATTCACCAGGAAATGCCAGAACTGCACGAAGAAGGGACGGTCGAGCCCCAGCGCGGAGCGCATTTCGCGGATCTGCTCGGGCCGGGCGTCCTGGCCCAGCAGGAACACGACCGGGTCACCCACGTATTGGAAGAGAAGGAAGGCAATGAACGCGACCGCGACCATCACGATCACGGCCTGGATCAGGCGGCGCAGTACGAAGGCAATCATTCAGTTCTGAAAAAGAGCAGGCATGCTAGCAGTGCAAACTGCGTGCCCGCACGGGGGTTCCCCCGGGGTGCACGCGCTTGGTGCGTGTACTCTTTCGAGAGCGGCGCGAGGGTAACTCGACGGACCCGGTGCCGATGGAAAGCCCATGAAAAAAAGCCGCTCGACTTGCGTCGAGCGGCTTCTTGATCTTTCGATTCGAAGCTGGCTTGCGCCAGCGTCAAATTAGAAAGCGTGACGGATACCGAAGTCGTAGCCGGTAGCGCTCTTCGGAGCGTACGTTTGGCCAGCGATCGTGCCGAAGCCAGGCGAGCCACCGGTGGTGATGCCCAGGATGCTGTTGTTCTGACCGTTCTTGATGCTGATGCGCGACAGCGTAGCGTACAGAGCCGTACGCTTCGACAGGTTGTGCACGTAGCCCACAGCGAACTGGCTGGCGCGAGCGCTGCCGTCGTTGTAGAAGTTCAGCGGAACCAGAGCGCTGTCAGGCTTGAACTTGACTTGCGAGTACGAAGCGCGGATCAGGCCAGGACCGACGGGGACCGTCGCGCCGAGCAGAACGCCGTTGTACTTGTCCGACAGGCCTTGGGTGTAGATGAACGGCAGGCCCAGCAGCGTCAGCGACTGGCTGCGGTCATACGCATCCTTGACTTGCGAGATTTCGCCGAACAGCTTGACCGGACCGAAGTCGTACGAAGCGCCCAGGTTGAAGGTCTTCAGCTGGTCCTTCGAGTAGCCCGAAGCCAGGCCAGGCAGAGGAGCGCCGTCCTTGGTGTCGATGCCGTAGGCGGCAGCAACGTCCAGGGGACCGTTGGCGTAGCCGAAGCGACCGCCGACGTAACGACCGCGCTTGCTCGGGCTGTTCAGGACTTCGTCCGACTTGACGTTCTCATGCAGAGCGTACTGGAACTGACCGTAGAAACCGCCCAGGTTCGGGGGCAGGAAGTAGGCGATCGCGTTGCTGGTACGGACATAGCTGTCCGAGCCGGCTGCACCGTTCGGTGCGCCACCGTGGACCGAAGCCAGGTTCACGTTGGTACGGAAGATCGCGCTGGAGCCCACGCCGTTGGTGCCGAAGGGGTCGAACACGGTGTCGTTCCAGAACGTGGCGGTGTAGTCACGACCCAGACGAATTTCACCGAAACCACCCGACAGGCTCACGGTCGAGCGGCGAGCGAAGTTGGAGATACCACCCTTGCCGTCGTCGTTCGTGATCGGGGCTTCGAGCCAGAAGCTGGCTGCCAGGCCACCACCGAGGTCTTCCGTACCACGGAAGCCGATGCGGCTGGAGTTGTAGCCCGAGTTCGACAGGGCGGTCTGGCTGCGCTTCAGCGAGCCGGGAACGCCGAACGGGGGGATCGCGAACGGGTTGGCGACGATCAGATTGCTCTTGGTCGAATAGCCGCTGACTGCAGCGTCAACCACGCCGAACAGCGTCACGGACGATTGAGCCGAGGCAACACCGGCAACAGCCAGGGCAGCCAGAGCAACTAGAGATTTTTTCATTGCAAGTTTCTCCAAGGTTAAACATAGGGCTCCGGCGCGAAGGGCTCACCGTGACTGGCACTTCTGTGCTCCCACCGGACCCCGGGCCAACCTCCTTTTGGGAAGTTGTCGCTATTGCACCAGAGCCGCTGCGGCAGGGCAAAACAATTCAGCCGAAATCTCCTACCCCCGCCGCGTTTCGTTGCAGTGATGCAACAGAGGGCTTAGGGTCTTTCGATCTCACGATATGAAACAAACTCACCAGGATTGGTGCTTTGGCAAGTTGCGTTCCAATCCCTTCATGACGACTTCGCTCGACCCCCTGCTGACCGCCGCCGATTCCGCGCTCCGGACGCTCTTTGCCCGTCCGCATGCCACCCGCGCCACCCCCGTCCCGAGCCTGGCTCCGGGGGAATTGAGCGATGTGGAGCGACGGGAAGCCGGTGCGCTGATGCGCGTCAACCATGTCGGGGAAGTCTGTGCGCAGGCGCTCTACACGGCGCAGGCCGCCGTGGCGCGCGACCCCGTGCTGCGTGCGCAGTTGCTCGAGGCGGCACACGAGGAAACGGACCACCTGGCCTGGACGCGCGAGCGCCTGGACGTGCTCGGCGCGCGGCCTTCGGTACTCAATCCGCTCTGGTACGCGGGCGCATTCGGCCTGGGACTGGTCGCCGGGCGGCTCGGCGACCCGCTGAGCCTGGGCTTCGTGGCGGAAACCGAGCGCCAGGTCGAGGCGCACCTCGACAGCCACCTGGACCGGCTGCCCTCGGCGGACAGCGCCTCGCGCGCCGTGGTCGAACAGATGAAGGCCGACGAGGCCCGGCATGCCGAGAATGCCGTGGCGGCGGGTGCCGCGGAGCTGCCGCCGCCCGCCAAGGCCCTGATGCGCGTCGCCTCACGGGTGATGACGACCGTGGCGCACCGGATCTGACCCCGGAAAGGATCAGGCTTCGATCAGGTCGAAGCTGGTCGTGATCTCGGCGGTCTTGGCCAGCATGATGCTGGCGGAGCAGTAGGTCTCGTGACTGAGAGCGATCGCTCGCTCCACCGCGGAGGCCGGAATTCCCTTGCCGGCCACCGTGAAGTGCATGTGGATCTTGGTGAACACCTTGGGATCCTTCTCGGCCCGCTCGCTGGTCAGCTTGACGCTGCAGCGCTCGACCTGGTGACGGCCGCGCTTGAGGATCAGCACCACGTCGTAGGCCGTGCAGCCGCCGGTGCCCGCCAGCACCGTTTCCATGGGGCGCGCCGCCAGGTTCTGGCCGCCGTTCTCGGGTTTCGCCGCGTCGGGCGCACCGTCCATCATCAGGACGTGGCCGCTGCCCGTCTCGGCCACGAATCCCATGGACGAGCGCGCACCCGCATTGCCGGTCCAACTTACAGTGCATTCCATCTTTTTCTGAACTCCGGTTCCGGATGTCTGGCAAAAATCACACCCGACATCGTTATCTGTGTGGGAAAAGCATCACTCGCTTGTTGCATCGCAACAAACAACCGATATACTTTATTTCATTGCGCACCCCGGTGCGTGCAAGTTGTCTCCTCCACCCTTCCAATTGGTGGATTTAGCCCCGAGCCGCAAGGCTTGGGGCTTTTTTCTTGGCGGCTCCCCCCACTCCAGTCATCCGAGGCCGGCCACTCTAGCCAACCGCCCCGAAGGGCAGCTGCTCTGGCTGCCCTGGCTGTTGCCGGTGTTGCCTCGGCCCAGTCTTCCGTCACGTTGTTCGGTGTGGTCGATGCCGCAATCAGCAACTATTCGACGAAGAGCACCTACTACAGCCCGCTCGCGAACCCCTTCCTCGTGGCGCCCGTCGGCGTGAAGCAAAGCCAGACCGCGCTCTCGCGTTCGGGCTACAACTCCAGTCGCCTGGGCTTCCGCGGCACCGAAGACCTCGGTGGCGGCCTGGCCGCCAGCTTCTGGCTCGAAGCGCCCATCAGCAACGACGACGGCTCCAAGGGCGTCGCCGACTTCAGCCGCCGCTCGACCGTGAGCCTGTCGGGTGGCTTCGGTGAAGTCCGCCTGGGTCGCGACTACACCTCGACGTTCTGGAACGACACCGTGTTCGATCCGTTCGGCACCAATGGCGTCGGCACCAACCTCATCGCCACGATCAACAGCAACCTGTCGACCTCGTCCGGCCCCGGCTCTGCCGTGGACAAGACCGACAACTACTACCGCGCCAGCAACAGCATCGGCTACTTCCTGCCCCCGAACCTGGGCGGCTTCTACGGCCAGGTCCAGTACGCGCTGCACGAGAACGTGAAGTCGAGCGGCCTGCCCGAAAGCCCGTCGACCAAGGGTCGCTACGTCGGTGGTCGCTTCGGCTACGCCAACGGCCCGATCGACGTGGCTGCTGCCTATGGGCAGAGCACCGCGGCCGACAGCGTGACCCTCAGCAACCTGTCGTTCATCACCGGCTCGCAGGATCGCAAGATCAGCACCTTCAACCTCGGCGCTTCGTACGACTTCGGTCCGGTCAAGCTCTTCGGCGAGGTGTCCCGCGTGAAGGACAAGAACGAAACGGGCGCGAGCTCGAGCTTCGTGAACCCCCTCACGCTGCAGTCGGTCCCCTACTTCGCCACCACCTCACAGAGCGACAAGTACAACGGCTACCTGCTGGGCGTGACGGTGCCGGTCGGCCCGGGCCTGATTCGCGCTTCGTACTCGACCGTCAAGTTCAAGAACGGCGCACCGCTCAGCGTCACGGAAGCGCTCTTCGGCGGCAACCGCGATGCCTCGGCGAACAAGCTCGCGATCGGCTACGTGCACAACCTGTCGAAGCGCACGGCGCTGTACGCCACGGTGGCTCGCATCCGCATCAAGGACGGCCAGAACAACCCCGGCGTGATGGGCGCAACCGCGGGCGGTTCCCCGGCTTATCTGGATGCCACCAAGAACCTCGGCTGGGCTCCGCGCACGGCCACCGGCTACGACATCGGCATCCGCCACGCGTTCTAAGCTGACCTGAAAGAAGCCGATTCCGATGCTGGCTCTCGCCAGATCGAATCCTTCTCATGCCAAGCCGCCCGGTTCGCGCCGGGCGGCTTTTTGGTCGTATGTGCCGAGCGTTCCGTCGACGCTCTTCCTCTTCCCGAACCCGCCCTTCACGTGCCTGCGGCACCGGCCTCGAGCCTCGAGGACCGGCGCGCTCATTGCAGCCCTCTTACACCGTGCGCCCCCGACGGCTTTGCAGCAGCCCCACATTCATTTCTCCATTGAGCACCGACGCATAGAAGCGCTCGACCATGTTGACGCTCGTTCGCGCATTGCGCGCCAGGGTCAGCATGTCGATGCCCTGTCCATAGAGCAAACGCAACGTGATGGCGGTATGGCGCAGGCAATAGAGCGTGCGATCCTGCCCCAGCGGCCCCTTCTCGATGCCCTCGACCTCGAGCACCCAGTGAAAGAGGAAGTTGAGCACCGCGAGCGCGTGCTCGCGGTTCTTGAGCTGCGGCAGGAAGATGTAGTCGTCCGCGCCATCGAAGCCGTGCCGCGCACGGTGCGCGACCAGGCGCTCGTAGACGCGCACCGCGGGCTGCAGGCTCACGATGGGCTGGCTGTGGCGCTTCGTCTCCGGCAGGTTCATGCGCAGGTAGACATGCTTCGCACGCACGACCTCGATGTGCTTGTGCTTCATGAGCTTGATGTCGCTCGGCCGCACGAAGGTGTTGACCATCCAGCGGATCAGCCACGGCATCTCGTCGGGCATCACCAGCAGTTCGCGCGCGATCCAGAAGCGCTCGCCGGGCGCCAGTGCATCGAGCACGGGATGCGACCGTCCGCGCAGCCTGCGCGCCGCGGCGATCAGCGCGCGGTACTCGGCCACGCTGAAGCTGCCGCGCGGCCGGCTGCGCACCTTCACCTTCGGAAACAGCGGCGCTTCGCGCAGCACGCCGATGTGCACGCCATGCATCACGACCTTGCGCAGCAGCACGAGGTACTGCGCGATGGTCGTGCTCGTGAAGCCCTCGTCGCCGAGCCGATCGATGAGCCGTTGCGCATCGCGCGTGGTGAAGGCCTGCGCGGGCAAATCCCCCAGCAATGGAAGGACATGCGCGCGCAATCTGTTGCCCATCACCTGCCAAGTGGGCCGTCCGATCTCCCCACGTTGAACGCGCGCCGCCTCGGCGCGCATCAACTTTTCGGAAAGATCACTGACAGAAATTGATAACAGATTCTGTCCGTCTTTGAACTTTTCGGCGGCCGGTTGGACTGCGGGATAGGTGCGTCCAAAAAAACCGGAATCATTGGCGGCAGGCGCGTTCGGAAAGAGAGTTATGACATTTGTGTCCATGTCGTCTCCCGTATGCAATCCCGATGCCTCTTATCATTCGTTGTTAACAAAATTCTCCCCAGGAACAATCGTGCGCCATGCACCTCCGTCGGCACTGACACCTGCTGACTATCTCCGAAAAATTCTTAACGCCCGCGTGTACGACGTGGCGGTCGAATCGGCGCTCGAAAAAGCACGCGCGCTGAGCGAGCGAATCGGCAACACCGTGCTGCTCAAGCGCGAGGATCAACAGCCGGTCTTCAGCTTCAAATTGCGCGGGGCCTACAACAAGATGGCGCACCTGAGCGCCGAGCAACTCGCCAACGGCGTGATCTGCGCATCGGCCGGCAACCACGCGCAAGGCGTGGCGCTCGGCGCGCGCAAGCTCGGCGCGCGCGCGGTGGTGGTGATGCCGGTGACCACGCCCAAGCTCAAGATCGATGCGGTGCGCGGTTTCGGCGGCGAGGTCGTGCTGCACGGCGACAGCTATTCCGATGCCTACACGCGCGCGCTCGAGCTGCAGGCCGAACAGAACCTGACCTTCGTCCATCCCTTCGACGATCCCGAGGTGATCGCGGGCCAGGGCACGATCGCGATGGAGATCCTGCGGCAGCACCAGGGCCGGCTCGACGCGGTCTTCGTCGCGATCGGCGGCGGTGGCCTGATCTCGGGCGTGGCCAACTACATCAAGGCCGTGCGTCCCGAGATCAAGGTGATCGGCGTGCAGATGAACGACTCCGACGCGATGATGCGATCGGTCGCCGCGCGCCAGCGCGTGACGCTCACCGACGTGGGCCTGTTCGCCGACGGCACCGCGGTCAAGCTGGTGGGCGAGGAAACCTTCCGCGTCGCGAGCGAGCTCGTCGACGACTACGTCTCGGTCGACACCGACGCGGTCTGCGCCGCGATCAAGGACGTGTTCGTCGACACGCGCAGCATCGTCGAGCCCTCGGGCGCGCTGGCGGTGGCGGCGATCAAGCAGTACGCCGCGCGGCACGGCCGCCATGGCGAGACCTACGCGGCGATCCTCAGCGGCGCGAACATGAACTTCGACCGCCTGCGCTTCGTGGCCGAACGCGCGGAAGTCGGCGAGGAGCGCGAGGCACTGTTCGCGGTCACGATCCCCGAGGAGCGCGGCAGCTTCCGCCGGCTGTGCGAGCTGGTCGGCCAGATGCCGATCGGCGATGCCGACACGAACGCGGCCTCGCCGGGCGGCGGCTTGCGCAACGTGACCGAGTTCAACTACCGCATCAGCGACGCGGCCCAGGCCCACGTCTTCGTCGGCCTCACGACCTCGACGCGCGGCGAGTCGGCGGTCATCGCCAAGGCCTTCGGCGAGAACGGCTTCGACGCGCTCGACCTCACGCACGACGAGCTCGCCAAGGAACATCTGCGCCACCTGGTGGGTGGCCGCACCGGCCTCGCGCACGACGAGCGCCTGCTGCGCTTCATCTTCCCCGAGCGCCCCGGCGCGCTGCTCAAGTTCCTGAGCCTGATGCGGCCGAACTGGAACATCAGCCTGTTCCACTATCGCAACCAGGGTGCGGATTACGGCCGCATCCTGGTCGGCCTGCAGGTGCCGGCCGGCGACGGCGAGGCCTTCGATGCCTTCCTCGAGACGCTGGGCTATCCCTACGTGGAAGAAACCGCGAACCCCGCGTACCGCCTGTTCCTCCAGGCCTGATCCGAAGGCCCGAAGGCGCCGCGGCGGTGCCCCCCCAAAAAGAAAACCGGCGCGATGCCGGTTTTTTTTCTTCCTGCCGAACGCGCGACGGCGCGAAGGCTACTGCGCGGTCGCCCCGCCCTGCCCGGGCTGCGGCATCGGCGCCCCGCCATCCGGCTGCAGCGCGCTGGCGGCGGGCGCCATTGCAGGCATGGTCGCGGGCAGGCCCCCCACATTCGCCGGCGCCTGCATGACGGGCGCCGTACCGATCGGCGGCGGCACGCTCACGTTGATCGGTGCCTTCACCGGCAGTTGCAAGGTGAAGGCGGCCGGCGCGTCCATCCGCGTGCCCAGCGTCGCCGAGCGCAGCCCGACCGACTGCAGCACATAGCCTTCGCCGACGCGCGCCCCCACGCGGAAGGGTCGGGGCGGCTTGCCGTCGACGGCGATCAGCGCCGCGCCCTGGCTCGAGGGGTCGGCCACCACGCCCGCGAGCGCGAAGCGGCTGGCCGCCTCGGGCGCCACCGGCGCGTTGCTCGAGGCCGGCAGCACGCCGAAGATCCGCGCCACCGCGTCGGTGTCGGCGGCCGCGGCGGGCCGTCCGGCGGCAGCGGCGGCGGCCACGGTCTGCACCGGCGAAGCCAGCCGCAGCCCCCAGAACACGGCCGCGCCGGCCGCGAGCGCCCACAGGCCTGTGGTTGCGAGGGGCGCATGCCAGCGCGCGGCGGTATAGGGACTTGTCATGGCCGCGGATTATCATGCAGCGCGCTTTCCGAACCATGTCACCGAAACCCATGACCAAACTCCTTCGCGCCGCCACCCGTTCCGCCCAGCGCGGCTTCACGCTGATCGAGCTGATGGTGGTGCTCGTCATCATCGGCGTGCTGGCCGCGCTGATCGTGCCGAACGTGATCGAACGGGCCGATGACGCCCGTGTGACGGCCGCCAAGACCGACATCAACAACCTGATGCAGGCCCTCAAGCTCTACCGCCTCGACAACCAGCGCTACCCCACGGGCGAGCAGGGCCTGCAGGCGCTGCTGGTGCGCCCGACCACCGGCCCGGCCGCGCCCAACTGGAAGCCCTACGTCGAGAAGCTCCCGAACGACCCCTGGGGTCATCCCTACCAGTACATGAACCCGGGCATCAAGGGCGAAATCGACGTGCTCTCGCTCGGCGCCGATGGACAGGCCGGCGGCGAGGGCAAGAATGCCGACATCGGCAGCTGGCAGTAGCCGCGGCGGCCGCCAGGCTGCCGGCTTCACGCTGATCGAACTGATCGTGGTGATCGCGATCATCGCGATCGCGACGGCCGGCGTGAGCTTCGCGATGCGCGACAGCGGCCAGGCCCGCCTCGACCGCGAAGCCGACCGCCTCGCCGCGCTGCTCGAATCGGCCCGCGCCCAGTCGCGCGCCAGCGGCATCGCGGTGCGCTGGCGCCTGGTCGAGGGCGGCAGCTTCGTGTTCGACGGCCTGCCGCCCGGCACCTTGCCCAATGGCTGGGCCTCGCAAGGCATGACGGCGCAGGCCTTCTTCGCCAATGGCATTCCGGTCGCCACGCTGCTGCTCGGCCCCGATCCGATCATCGCGCCCCAGCAGGTGCTGCTGTCCTCCGACGGCCCGCCCGCGCGCACCCTGCGCATCGCGACCGATGGCCTGCGTCCCTTCTCGGTCAGCAATCCATGAGGCAGCGCGCTCCCCGCGCCGCGGCCGCCGCGCGGCGCCGTCGCGGCTTCACGCTGATCGAGGTGCTGATCGCGCTCGGCATCGTCGCGCTCGCGCTGGCCGCCGGTTCCGAGGCGACGATGGCGCTCACGCGCAACGCGCAGCGCCAGTCCGACCTGCTGCTGGCCGACCTGTGCGCCGAGAACGAACTGGCCAAGGCCCGGCTCGCGCGCCAGATGCCGGGCGTGGGCATCTCGGGCTCCATCTGTGCCCAGGCCGGCACGAGCTTCAACGTGACGACCACCGTCTCCCCCACGCTGAACCCCAACTTCAACCGCATCGACGTGCAGGTGCGCGACACGGTCGATGCGCCGATCCTGCGCCTGTCGACGGTGGTGGGGCGCTACTGATGGACCGCACGCCCTCCCGCGCCCGGCCCGCGCGTGGCTTCACGCTGATCGAGCTGCTGGTCGCGCTCGCCGTGATGGCGCTGCTCGCGCTGGTCAGTTGGCGCGGGCTCGACGGCATGTCGCGCGCCACCACGCAGAACCAGCTGCGCGCCGACGCGGTGCTCACGCTGCAGACCACGCTGGCGCAATGGAGCGCCGACCTCGACGCGGTGGTCGCGCTCGCACAGACCCGCCCGATCGACTGGGACGGCCGCGTGCTGCGCCTCACGCGCAGCGGCGGCGACGCCGCCAACCCCAGCGTGCTGGTGGTGGCCTGGACGCTGCGCGCCGGCCCCGACGGCGTGCGCTGGCGCCGCTGGCAGTCGCCGCCCTTCAGCACGCGCGGCGCCTGGCAGCAGGCCTGGACCCAGGCCGCCGCGTGGGCGCAGGAGAACGGCGGCGCGCAGGGCAGCTACGGCGGCCCCAACGGCTTCAGCGACACGGTGCTGATCCCGGTGCAGAACTGGCAGCTCTACTACTTCCGCAACGACGTCTGGGTGCCCGCGGGCGAGCTGCAGGCCACGCCGGCCAATCCGCAGGCCCCGATCGGCTCCATCGTCAGCATGCCCGACGGCGTGCGGCTGGTGCTCACCCTGCCGCCGGGCGACGGCCTCTCGGGCACGCTCACGCGCGACTGGGTGCGGCCCACCGTGGGATCGCAACGCTCATGACGCCACGCCACCGCTATCGCCATCGGCAGGCCGGCGCCGCGCTGCTGGCCGCGATGCTCACCGTGACCCTGGTCGCCACCTTCGCCGCCGCCGCGCTGTGGCAGCAGTGGCGCGCGTCCGAGGTCGAATCGGCCGAGCGCGCGCGCGTGCAGGCGGCCTGGGTGCTGGTCGGCGCGCTCGACTGGTCGCGCCTGATCCTGCGCGAGGACGGCCGCGCCGGCGGCTCCGACAACCTGGCCGAGCCCTGGGCCGTGCCGCTCGAGGAAGCGCGGCTCACCAGCTTCTTGGCGGCCGACAAGAACGTCTCGAGCGACCAGCTCGAGGGCCTGCCCGATGCCTTCCTCTCGGGCCGAATCGTCGATGCGCAGTCCAAGCTCAACGTGCTGTCGCTGGTGAATGCCGGCAAGCCGGTGCCGGCGGCGCTCGCCGCCTTCACCAAGCTGTTCGGGCTGCTGAACCTGCCGGGCGCCGAGCTCAACGCGATGACCGCCTCGCTGGCGCGCACGCTGGCCACCACCACCGATGCCTCCGCCGGCGCGCCGGCCGACGACGGCGCCAGCGCGCCGCTGATGCCGCAGGAGGTGTCGCAGCTCGTGTGGCTCGGCCTCTCGCCCTCGACCGCGGCGGCGCTCGAACCCTACGTCACGGTGCTGCCGATCCGCACGCCGATCAACGTCAACACCGCCAGTGCCGAAGTCCTCGCCGCCAGCCTGCCCCGGCTCACCATCGCCGATGCGCGCCAGCTCGTGGAGCGGCGCACGCGCTCGTACTTCAAGGACATCGCGGCCGCCAATGCCGGCCTGCCCGACGGCATCCTGTTCAACGCCGAGCAGCACAGCGTCGGCACGCAATTCTTCGAGGTCTATGGCCGCCTGCGCATCGACCGCACCTGGGTCGACGAGCGCTCGCTGCTGCAGCGCGACGGCGTCACCGTCAAGACCATCTGGCGCACGCGTGGCACCGGCGCCACCTACACCTCGGTCAAACCCTGAGGCCCGTTACATTTTTCCGAGCATAAAAGCCTTCCAACGCCCGTCATATCTGTCAGGTACGCTATGAAAAACGTAGTGCGCCTTTGTAAGACGCCCACCTACAATCACCGGCTTTTCCCCACACCCCCATGACCCCGCTGCTGCTCATCGCTCCCCTGCCTCCGGCCGACGCCGCGGGCGAGTACGACTGGGCCCAGGCCGGCGACGACGGCATCGTGCTGCGCGACCATGGCCGCGCACTGCTCGCGCTGCTGCCCTCGGGCAGCGAGGTCACGCTCGGCGTGCCGTCGACCGCGCTCTCGTGGCACCGCGTCACGCTGCCCAAGGGCAGCATGGGCAGCGCCTCCAAGCTGCGCGCCGTGCTCGACGGCCTGCTCGAGGAACACCTGCTCGACGACCCCGAGGCGCTGCACTTCGCGCTCGAACCCGAGGCGCGCGCCGGCGATCCGGTGTGGGTCGCGGCCTGCAACCGCATCTGGCTGCGCTCGGTGGTGCAGGCGCTCGAGGCCAGCGGCCGGCGCGTCACCCGCATCGTTCCCGAGTTCGCGCCGCAGCCGGCCGACGGCCCGCCGCAGTTGCTGATCACCGGCGAGCCCGAGGCCCCGCAACTCACGGTCTGCGACGCCGACGGCGTGGTCTCGCTGCCGCTCGCGGGCGCCGGCCTCGCGCTCTCGGCCGGCCTGCCGGCCGACACCGCCGTGATCTCGGCCGAACCGGCCGTGGCCGCCGCGGCCGAGCGGCTGCTCGAGCAGCGCGTGCCGATCGTGCAGGCGCCGCAGCGCTGGCTGCAGGCCGCGCGCTCGCGCTGGGAGCTTGCGCAGTTCGACCTCGCGGTCACGGGCCGCGCGCGCGCCGGCAAGAAATTCGCATCGGTGGTTCAGACCCTGCGCTACGCGCCCGAATGGCGCGCCGCGCGCTGGGGCGCGGTGGTGCTGGTGCTCACGCAGCTGATCGGCCTCAACGCCTGGGCCTGGAAGGAGCGCAGCGCGCTCGAGGCCAAGCGCGAAGCCGTCAAGGGCGTGCTCACGCAGACCTTCCCCACCGTCAAGCTGGTGGTCGACGCGCCGGTACAGATGCAGCGCGAAGTCGCCGCGCTGCAGCTCGCCGTGGGCGACGTGGCCAGCGGCGACTTCGAACCCATGCTCGGCGCGCTCGCCGGCAACCTGCCGCCGGGCCGCGTGCCGAGCGCCATCGACTACGTGGCCGGCCAGTTGCGGCTGCGCGGCCTCGGGCTGCAGCCCTCCGAGGTCTCGCAGCTCACGTCCGCGATGGCGCCGCGCGGCTACGGCGTGCGCACCGAAGGCGATCTGCTGCTGGTACAGGCCGAGGCCACCCGATGAAATTCACCGAAGAACTCAAGGCCCGCTGGGCCGTCCTCGCGATGCGCGAGCGCCGCATGGTGATCGCCGCCGTCTCGCTGGTGGCGCTGGCCCTGCTGTGGTGGATCGCGCTCGCGCCCGCGCTGCGCACCCTCTGGGCCGCGCCGGCCGAGCACGCCAAGCTCGACGCGCAGCTGCAGCAGATGGCCACCCTGCAGAACCGCGCCAAGGCGCTGCAGTCGCAGCCGCGGCTGGCGCGCGACGACGCGCTGCGCGCGCTCGAGACCTCGGTGCGCCAGGGCATCGGCGCCAGCGGCCAGCTGATGACCGGCGGCGGCGGCTCCGGCGACGTCGCCACCGTCACGCTGCGCCCCACCGCTGCCGATGCGCTCGCGCAATGGCTCGCGCAGGCGCGCGGCAATGCCCACGCGGTGCCGCGCGAAGCGCACCTCACGCGCGCGGTCGCCGCCACCCCGCCACCGACCCTGGGCACCGGCGCGGCGCAGGCCGCCGCGCGCGACAAGACCCCCGAGACACCGCAGATCCGCTGGGAGGGCACCCTCGTCATGACGCTGCCGGCCGCGCGATGAGCCGCCCCCTCCACCGGTGCACCCGGCCATGGTGACGCGCGCCCCACTGTCTTCCCCCAAGCCGCGCCGCGGCTGGCGCTGGGCGGTGCTCGGCATCGTCGTCGGCGCGCTGGTCGCGCTGGTGCTGTTCGCGCCCGCGCGCTGGCTCGCGGCCGGCCTCTCGAGCTGGAGCGACGGCCGCCTGCTGCTGGTCAATCCGCGCGGCACGGTCTGGAACGGCGCCGCGGCCGTGGTGTTCGCGAGCGGCGCGGGCGGCGGCGAAGCCGTCTCGCTGCCCGGCACGCTCAACTGGCGCCTGCGCCCGGGCTGGGGTGGCGTGTCGGCCTCGCTCGACCTGCCCTGCTGCGCCGCCCAGCCGCTCGAGCTGCGCGCCGGCCCGCGCGCCGGCGGCGTGCAGATCGACTGGGGCGACGGCCGCTCGCGCTGGCCCGCCACCATGCTCAGCGGCCTCGGCGCGCCCTGGAACACGCTCAAGCTCGAAGGCACGCTCGACCTCTCGACGCGCGCCTTCTCGCTGCGCACCGACGGCCCGGTGCTGCGCATCGCGGGCCAGGCCACGCTCGACGCCACCGACGTTTCCTCCAGCCTCTCGACCCTGCGGCCGATGGGCAGCTACCGCCTCGCGCTCGAGGGCGGCAACCGCCCCTCGCTGCTGCTGAGCACGCGCCAGGGCAGCCTCGAGCTCAACGGCAGCGGCAGCTGGAACGGCACCGCATTCCGCTTCAACGGCGAGGCCAGTGCCGCGCCGGGCAGCGAAGACGCTCTCTCCAACTTGTTGAACATCATCGGGCGGCGCGACAACGCGCGCTCGATCATCACCCTGGGTTGACCTGATCATGACGACGCCCCTGTCCTCCTTCCCCCGCGCCTCCCGTGGCCTGGTCGCGCATGCGGTCCGGCTGCTGATCGCCGCCACCTTCCTGCAGGCCGCGCCGCTCGCGCTCGTGCCCGCCTTCGCGCAGGGCGAGGCGCCGCGCCGCGGCGAGCCGATCACGCTGAACTTCGCCAACGCCGACATCGAGGCCGTGGCGCGCACCATGGCGGTGGTCACGGGACGCGACGTGGTGGTCGATCCGCGCGTGAAGGGCACGATGAACCTCGTGACCGACCGCGCGATCCCGCCCTCGGCCGCCTTCAACCAGTTCGCCTCCGCGCTGCGGCTGCAGGGCTTCGCGGTGGTCGAGGCCGACGGCCTCTACAAGATCGTGCCCGAGGCCGATGCCAAGCTGCAGACCAGCACCGTCACCACCACCACGGGCGGCACCGCCTCGGTGGCGGGCAACCAGATCATCACGCAGATCTTCCGCCTCAACTACGAGTCGCCGAACAACCTGCTGCCGGTGCTGCGCCCGCTGATCCCGCCGAACAACACCATCAACGTGAACCCGGGCAACAACTCGCTCGTGATCACCGACTACGCCGAGAACATGCGCCGCCTTTCGCGCATCATCGCGGCGCTCGACGTGCCCAACGCCTCCGACATCGACGTGATCCCGCTCAAGCACTCGATCGCCACCGACATGGTGCCGCTGATCCAGCGCCTGGTCGACGGCGGCGGCGCCACCGGCCAGCCCGGCGCCGCCGCGGCCGGCGGCGGCACCGATGCCTCGTTCCGCACCACGCTGATGGCCGATCCGCGTAGCAACGCGCTGATCCTGCGCGCAGCCAATCCGGCGCGCGCGGCGCTGGTGCGCACGCTGGTCGACAAGCTCGACCGCCCCGCCATCGACAGCAGCAATGGCGCGGCCGGCAACATCTACGTGGTCTACCTGAAGAACGCCGACGCTGTGCGGCTCGCGGCCACGCTGCGCGCGGCCATGGCGGCGGCGCAAACCAACAACCAGGGCCAGCCCGGCGCGGCCGGCGGTGCCGCCGGCGCGGCCGCGGCGCAGTCGCAACCCAACCTGTCGGCCGCGATGCCGGTCAATTTCGGCAACAGCAACTCGCAGGGCGGCAGTTCCCCGCAGGCGAGCGCGCCGCTGAACAACGCCAACCAGCCCTCCACCGGCGGCCAGATCCAGGCCGACCCGTCGACCAACTCGCTGATCATCACCGCGCCCGAGCCGCAGTACCGCCAGATGCGCGCCGTGATCGACAAGCTCGACGGCCGCCGTGCCCAGGTCATGATCGAGGCGCTGGTCGTCGAAGTGAACGCGACCAAGGCCGCGCAGTTCGGCGTGCAATGGCAGAGCGCGCTCGGCAACAACGCGGTGCTCGGCACCAACTCGAGCCTGACCGGCACCAATCTGCTGGCGCTCACGACGGCGATCGCCACGCGCAACCCGCAGGGCATCTCGCTGCCGCAGGGCTTCAACATCGGCATCGGCGGCAAGATCGGCGGCCACTACGTGCTGGGCGCCATCGCCAACTTCTTCGCCAGCGACAACGACACCAACGTGCTGTCCACGCCGAACCTGCTGACGCTGGACAACGAGGAAGCCAAGATCGTGATCGGCCAGAACGTGCCCTTCCCGACCGGTTCCTACTCGAACCCCACCACCGGCGGCCTCAACCCCTTCACCACCGTCGAACGCAAGGACGTCGGCCTCACGCTGCGCGTGCGCCCGACCATCAACGAGAACGGCACGGTGAAGATGACGATCTTCCAGGAGATCTCGACCGTGCTGCCCGGCAGCCAGACCGACCCGAACGGCCCCACCACCAACAAGCGCTCGCTCGAATCGAGCGTGCTGGTGGAAGACGGCGGCCTCGTCATGCTGGGCGGCCTGCTGTCCGACAACTACGGCAACAAGATCGAGAAGGTGCCGCTGGCCGGCGACATCCCGGTCGTGGGCAACCTGTTCAAGAACGAGACCCGCTCGCGCGAGAAGAACAACCTGATGATGTTCCTGCGCCCGGTCGTGATGCGCGATGCCGCCTCCACCGAGGCCTTCGCCTTCGATCGCTACGACCAGATCCGCGCGCTGCAGGTCCAGGCCCAGCCCGACACCGGCAACCCGATGCTCAACAAGGTCGATGCCGCGCCGATCCTGCCCGACACGCCGCTGACGCGCGCGCCCCGCGCGCCCTCGGGCAGCCTGCGCGAGGAAGGCACGCAGCTCATCCCGCCGCCGATCCCCGCGCCCGACAACCGCAAGCTGCCGGCCAGCCCGTTGCGCGGCGCCCTGCCCCCCGCCGCCGACCCGGCCACGCAGCGCGAAATGCCCTGAGGCCCGAAGGCCGCACGCACGCCCCGTTCGAAACCCGCACCGACACGCCCCGCCGACCCGCCCCATGCGCTATCCCCTGCCCTACGCCTTCGCCCGCAGCCAGCAACTGCTGCTCGAGGAAGCCGACGACGGCCGCTACACGCTGTGGATGTCGAGCCACCCCGCGCGCAGCGCCGTCGGCGAGGTCGCGCGCAAGTACGGCGTGCGTTCCTTCGAGGTGCTGGCCGACGGCCCGCTCGCGCAGCGCATCAGCGCCGCCTACGCGCAGGGCGAATCGAGCGCCGCCGCGGTGGTCAGCGAGGTGCAGAGCGATGCCGACCTCTCGCGCATGATGCAGGAGCTGCCGGCGGTCGAGGACTTGCTGGAGAGCGCGGGCGACGCGCCCATCATCCGCATGCTCAACGCGCTGCTCACGCAGGCCGCGCGCGACGGCGCCAGCGACATCCACATCGAGCCCTACGAGCGCACGTCGTCGGTGCGCTTTCGCATCGACGGCACGCTGCGCGAGGTGGTTCAGCCCAACCGCGCGCTGCATGCCGCGCTGATCTCGCGCCTGAAGATCATGGCCGACCTCGACATCTCCGAGAAGCGGCTGCCGCAGGACGGGCGCATCTCGCTGCGCATCGGCACGCGCGCGGTCGACGTGCGGGTGTCGACCCTGCCGAGCGCGCACGGCGAACGCGCCGTGCTGCGGCTGCTCGACAAGAGCGAGTCGAAGCTCACGCTCGAATCGGTGGGCATGCTGGGCGACACGCTGGAGCGCTTCGAGAAGCTGATCACGCAGCCGCACGGCATCATCCTCGTGACCGGTCCCACCGGCTCGGGCAAGACCACCACGCTGTATGCCGCGCTGGCCCGGCTCGATGCGAGCCGCAGCAACATCATGACGGTGGAAGACCCGATCGAGTACGAGCTCCCGGGCGTGGGCCAGACCCAGATCAACGCCAAGATCGAGCTCACCTTCGCCAAGGCCCTGCGCGCCATCCTGCGGCAGGACCCGGACGTGATCATGATCGGCGAAATCCGCGACTTCGAGACCGCGCAGATCGCGATCCAGGCCTCGCTCACCGGCCACCTGGTGCTGGCCACGCTGCACACCAACGACTCGGTCAGCGCGGTCACGCGTCTCACCGACATGGGCGTCGAGCCCTTCCTGCTGAGCTCCTCGCTGCTGGGCGTGCTCGCGCAGCGGCTGGTGCGCAAGGTCTGCACCAGCTGCGGCGGCGCCGGCTGCGAGGCCTGCGGCCAGACCGGCTACCAGGGCCGCACCGGCATCTTCGAGCTGCTGGTGGCCGACGAGACCATCCAGGGCCTGATCCACAGCAAGGCGGCCGAGAGCGAACTGCTCAAGGCCGGCGCGCGCGGCGGCCTGCGCCTGATGCGCGAGGACGGCGAGCGGCTGGTGCAGGCCGGCATCACCTCGCGCGCCGAGCTGCTGCGCGTCACGCGCGACTAGCCATGCCCGCCTATTCCTTCGAAGCCATCGATGCCGCCGGCCAGTCGCGCGAAGGCGTGCTGGAGGCCGACACCGCGCGCAGCGCGCGCAGCATGCTGCGCGCCCAGGCGCTGATCCCGCTGTCGGTCAAGCCGGTCGGCAGCGACCACGTCAACGGCACCGGCCAGCGCAGCGGCCTGTCGCGCTGGCTCGGCGGCGGCAAGCGGGTCTTCAATTCCACCGGCCTCGCGGTCTGGACGCGCCAGCTCGCGGGCCTGGTGTCCTCGGGCCTGCCGCTCGAGCGCGCGCTCACGGCGCTCACCGACGAGGCCGAATCCGAACAGCAACGCAACCTCGTGGCCTCGCTGCGCGCCGAGGTCAACGCCGGCTCGCCGTTCGCGCGCGCGCTGTCGGCGCACTCGCGCGAGTTCTCGCCGATCTACACCGCCGTGATCGGCGCCGGCGAGCAGAGCGGCAACCTCGGCCTGGTGCTCGACCGCCTGGCCGACGACCTCGAGGAACGCCAGGCGCTGCAGCAGAAGCTGGTCGGCGCGGCACTCTACCCGGCCATCGTCACCCTGGTGGCGATCGTGATCGTGATCTTCCTCGTGAGCTACGTGGTGCCGCAGGTGGCCCAGGTGTTCGCGGGCACCAAGCGCTCGCTGCCCTTCCTCACCACCGTGATGCTGGGCCTCAGCGCCGCCGTGCGCAACTACGGCTGGTGGATGCTCGGCATCGTGCTGCTGTCCGCCGTCGGCGCGCGGCTGGCGCTGGCGCAGGAAGCCTTCCGCCTCAAGTTCGACGCCGCCTGGCTCAAGCTGCCGCTGGTGGGCAAGCTCGCGCGCGGCTACAACGCGGCGCGCTTCGCGAGCACGCTCGCCATGCTGGCCACCGCCGGCGTGCCGATCCTGCGCGCGCTGCAGGCGGCCGCCGAGACCCTGAGCAACCGCGCCATGCGCGCCGACGCGCTCGATGCGCTGGTGCTGGTGCGCGAGGGCGCGCCGCTGGCCTCGGCGCTGGCGCAGAAGAAGCGCTTTCCGGGCCTGGTGTCGATGTTCGCGCGGCTCGGCGAACAGACCGGCACGCTGCCGCTGATGCTGCAGCGCGCCTCCAACCAGCTCGGCGCCGAAGTGCAGCGCCGCGCCATGCACCTGGCGACCATCCTCGAGCCGCTGCTGATCGTGGCGATGGGTGGCGTGGTGATGCTGATCGTGCTGGCCGTGATGCTGCCGATCATCCAGCTCAACCAGTTCGTCAAGTAGCGCCCGCGGTTCGGCCGCGGGCAAGGAACACGCCGATGGCCAATCGAAGCTACCTCTACGCCAGCGCCGCCCTGCCGGACGCGGGCGCCCGCCCGTCCGCGCTGCGCGGCATCTCCGAATACGCCTACGACGTGCCGCTGGTGTTCCGCCTGCTGGTGTCGTGCGAGACCCGGCCCTGCCGCTCGGCGATCTGGAACGAGCCCGAGCCGCTCGCGCTGGCCGGACGCTGCGGCCCGGGCATCGCGCGCGTCTCCGCCTTCCTCGCGCGCATCGACCATCCCGCGATCTCGCCGATGCGCGAGGACGCGCTGCGCTTCCTGGCCGAACACACGCGGCCCGACGAATGGTTCGTGCTCGAGCCGGCCGAGGTGCTGAGCATGGGCGACGCACCCGTGGCCGGCGAGGTCCAGACACTGCGCCAGGGCCTGGCCGAGCTCGACGCCGAGATCGAGCGCACGCTCGCCGCGCTTGCGCCGCGCCCCAGGACCTTCTGGCAGCGCCTGCTGCCGCCCGCGCAGCAGTTCGTCGAGGCGCCGGTGCGCGAGCTCGGCCTGGGCCACTGGTCGGATACGCTCTACTTCTCGTTCGATGCGGCCGACGATGGCCGCGCCGACTCCTGACCGCACAACCGCACGCCATGCCCGTCACCCTCGAAGACAAGCTCGTGGTCGCGATCTCCTCGCGCGCCCTGTTCAACCTCGAAGAAGAGAACAAGATCTTCGAGTCGGGCGACGACACGGGCTACATGAAGCTGCAGCTCGACCGGCTCGACGTGCCGGCCGCGCCCGGCATCGCCTATTCGCTGATCCGCAAGCTGCTGCGCTTCAACGACGACGGCGTGCAGCGTGTCGAGGTCGTGATCCTCTCGCGCAACGACCCGGTCTCGGGCATGCGCATCTTCCGCTCCAGCGCCGCGGCCGACATCAAGCTGCAGCGCGGCGTGTTCACCCAGGGCCGCCCACCCTTCGGCTACCTGCGCGCGCTGCGCGCGCACCTGTTCCTGTCGGTCAACGCACAGGACGTGCGCGAGGCGCTGGGCGCGGGCTTCCCGGCCGCGCGCGTGCTGGTCGAATCGGTCAAGGCCGGCGATGCCTGGCCCAACGAGGTGCGCATCGCCTTCGACGGCGACGCCGTGCTGTTCAGCGACGAGGCCGAGCGCGTGTTCCAGGCCGAGGGCCTCGATGCCTTCCAGGCGCACGAGGCGAGCAAGGTCGACCTGCCGCTGCCCGGCGGCCCGTTCAAGCCGCTGCTGGCCGCGCTGCACCGGCTGCAGATGGCGGGCAATGCGCAGATGCGCATCCGCACCGCGCTGGTCACGGCGCGCAGCGCACCCGCGCACGAGCGCGCCATCCGCACGCTGATGAACTGGAACATCCGCGTCGACGAGGCCATGTTCCTCGGCGGCCTGCCCAAGGGCGAGTTCCTGCGCGAGTTCGAGCCCGACTTCTTCTTCGACGACCAGACCGGCCATGTCGATGCGGCGGCACGGCATGTGCCGGCGGGGCATGTGTCGAGCGGGATCAGCAACGAGCCGGCGCAACAAGCGGTGAAGGCGGCGCCGAAGACCGCGCAGGCACCAGCGAAGCAACGCGCGGCGAAGCCCGCGAAGCCGCGCTCGCCGAAGCCGCGCTCGCGATAGGCACGAGCGCCGCCTCGACACGCGGCGCCGGGCCGAGCACATCGGCCACCTCCGACTTCATTCTTTCGCAGTAACGGGCGGCGCGCTGTCATGCGCATGCCTTCGCTTTGTCATGCGCAGTTCACTGCTGCGTCACGGGTTCTCCCTAATCTTCGCGGCGTCCGCACACGTGCCCTCCGGGCACTTTTTTTTGCCTCGGGCCGACTGTCACCGGCCCCTTGCTCCCTCTCCATTCCAGGGTTCCACGATGCGTCCGAAACTTCATCCGCTTTCCGTTTCCCGATCCCGTGCCACGGCCCGCTGGCTGCTGCCGCTGGCAGCGGCCACGGCACTCGCCGCATGCGGCGGCGGTGGCGGTGGGGGCGTGGTGTTCCCGCCGGTCGCCCCGCCGGCCGGCGACGGTGGCGGCGCCAACCCGCCCACCACCAACCAGGGCAAGAGCGGTCCCAAGGCCCTGGTGGTGCAGGTCGACGGCCTCACCCACGCCGCGCTGCGCGATGCGATGGCGCAGAACAAGGTGCCCGCGCTGCAGGGCCTGAAGCTCGCGCCGGCCTGGACCGGCGGCGCCAATGGCGCGCTCACCGAGCAGCGCACCACCGCGAGCCCCGGCTGGGCCACGCTCGTGACCGGCACCTGGGCGCAGCGCCACTCGGTGCAGTGGGACACGGCCGACCAGCGCATCGACGCCAAGCTCGCGCCCTCGGTGTTCGCGCTCGCGAAGCAGAAGAAGGACGCCGGCTACCTCACCGCCTCGGTGACGGCCGGCGCCAACTACCGCTCGCTGCTCGCGAACGAGAGCGGCACGCTCGATGCCGCCGTCGACTGCGCGGGCGCCGATGCCTGCGTGACCGAGCGCACCGCGCAGCTCATCGACCAGGGCTACGACCTGCTGGTGGCACAGTACGGCGCGCCCGCCGCCGCGGCGCCCTCCGGCCTGCGCGGCGAGGCCTACCAGCGCGCCGTGTCCGACACCGCCGCCGCGGTCGGCCAGCTGCTCGCGCGCATCGCGCGGCGCAGCGCCAACGATGCGAAGGAGGATTGGCTCGTGGTGCTCACCACCCCGAACGGCCTCGATGCCTTCGGCAACGCGACCGGCACGCAGAGCGCGCAGACCAAGACGATCTTCGTCGCGAGCAACAAGGCGCTGGCCGCGCTGCCCGCCACCGGCGAGGCCGCGCCCACCGACGTGGCCACGCTGACGAAGCTGGCCGCCGCGACCGACATCGCGCCGACCGTGCTGCGCCACCTCGGCGCGCTGCCCGCGGCCGAGGCCTACCGCTTCAACGGCCAGCCGCTGCAGGCCGCCACCGCATTGCGCGGCCTGCTGGCGAAGACCGGCGCCGACAAGACCAGCGTCGATCTCTCGTGGACGCTCGCGGGCAACGCGAACGTGCCGGTGAAGGTGCTGCGCGACGGCAAGCTGGTCGCCACGCTCGCGGCCGGGGCCACCGCCTACAACGACCCCGTGGAAGCAGCCAGCGACGGCATCCTGGCCTTCGACTACACCGTGGTCGCGGGCGATGCGAGCCTCGCGCTGCCGGCGCGCGTCACCTACGTGAAGCCCGCCACGCTCGCGCCCACGCTGCGCAACGGCCTGGTCAACTACTACCCGCTCGACGCGCTGCCGCCCGCCGACCGCAGGAGCGTCTCCACGCTCGCGCCCTGGGCCGCCGGCGCCGATGGCGGCAGCCTGACGGACGACGGCTTCAAGGCCCCGTACAAGGCCAAGGCCCTGCGCGTGGACAGCAGCGTGAAGACCGCCGACGGCACCGCCGGCTACCGCCTGCTGCAGACCACCGACGTGGCGACCGCGCCCTCGGTCACGGCCTACACCATCGGCTTCTGGCTGCGCACCGACGCGACCTGCAGCGTGGGCGCGGGCGATGGCGCCTCGGTGATCGCCAACAAGAACTACGACAGCGGCAGCAATGCCGGCCTCGCGATCGGCCTGTTCGATGGTTGCGAGCTGCGCTTCAACGTCGGCAAGGGCGGCGGCCGCGCCGACAGCAACGGCTACCGCCTGAGCGCCGGCCAGTGGGCCTACGTGGCGGTCGTGATCGACAAGGCCAACCTCAAGATGACCGGCTTCCTGTTCGACGCCGCGCGCGCGCTGCAGACCGGCAGCGCCGACATGACCGCCGACATCGTGGCCCAGCTCGGCGGCCTGAAGAACGGCCTGAGCCTCAACGAGGACGGCACCGGCCAGTACTACAAGCGCTGGACCAGCTCGCCGCGCGGCCCGCTCGACTTCAACGAGTTCGCGATCTGGAACCGCGCGCTCACGGCCGACGAGCTCACGAGCATCTTCAAGTCGGGCCAGCCGCTGTCCACGCTCGAGCCCTGAGCGCCCTCGCACCCCTTCCCCCCAACACAACGACCCGAGAGAGAGGATCACCATGCAAGCCCCACGTTCCCTTCACCTGCTTCGCTTCGCGCCCGCCCTGCTGCTGGCCTGCCTGCTGTCCGCCTGCGGCGGCGGCGACGGCGGCGGCGGCTTCATCGGCCTGCCCGGCGCCGGCAACCCCGGCGGCGGCACGAACCCGCCGGCGGCCACCGAGCCGGTGAAGCGCTGCGCGCCCTGAGCGTCCGCTCCTTTCCGCACCGAAAGAATGCCCAGGACGCCACCACGATGACCGCCAACTCACGCCGCAAATTCCTCACCGGCACCGCCACCACCGGCGCCGCCGCGCTCGCGCTCTCGGCCTTTCCGCCGAGCATCCGCCGCGCCCTCGCGATCCCCGCCAACAACAAGACCGGCACCCTCCAGGACGTCGAGCACATCGTCATCCTGATGCAGGAGAACCGCTCGTTCGACCACTACTTCGGCACCCTGATGGGCGTGCGCGGTTTCGGCGACCGCTTCACGATCCCGCTGCCCAAGGGCATGAACGTCTGGCAGCAGAGCGATGCCAGCGGCACGGCCATCCTGCCCTACCACCTCGACAGCACCAAGGGCAACGCCCAGCGCGTGAGCGGCACGCCGCATTCGTGGAGCGACGGCCAGAACGCCTGGGACGGCGGGCGCACCTACCAGTGGGCGCGCTACAAGACCAACGCGGCGATGGGCTACTTCAAGGAAGCCGAGGTGCCCTACCAGTTCGCGCTCGCCAACGCCTTCACGCTGTGCGACGAGTACCACTGCAGCATGCACACCGGCACCAACTCGAACCGCATGTTCCACTGGACCGGCACCAACGGCCCCACCGGCGCGGGCGTGGCCACGGTCAACAACGAGTGGGACTCGATCGACGGCTCGGCCAAGGGCTACGAGTGGAAGACCTATCCCGAGCGCCTGCAGGAGGCCAAGGTCAGCTGGATCGTCTACCAGAACATGCCGGAGAACTTCGGCGACAACCCGCTCGCGGGCTTCAAGCAGTACCGCCTGGCCAACGAGGCCTCGGGCAAGCCGGTCAGCAACGACGGACCCTCGCCGGTCTACGACCCGGCGAGCGACGACGCGCGCAACCCGCTCTACAAGGGCATCGCCAACACCATGGGCGACGGCGGCTTCCTCGAGCAGTTCCGCCAGGACATCAAGAACGGCAAGCTGCCGCAGGTGTCGTGGATCGTCGCGCCGGCCACCTACTCCGAGCATCCCGGACCGTCGAGCCCGGTGCAGGGCGGCTGGTACATCCAGGAAACGCTCGATGCGCTGACCGCCGTGCCCGAGGTGTGGAGCAAGACCGTGCTGCTCATCAACTTCGACGAGAACGACGGCTACTTCGACCACTACCCTTCGCCCGCCGCGCCCTCGATCAATCCCGACGGCACGCCCGCGGGCAAGACCACGCTGCCGCTCGACGCGCTCAAGCCCGAGTACTTCAACCATCCGAAGCCACCGGGCACCACCGGCCAGCCCGCGCCCGACGGCCGGGTCTACGGCCCCGGCGTGCGCGTGCCGATGTACGTGGTGTCGCCGTGGAGCCGCGGCGGCTGGGTCAACTCGCAGGCCTTCGACCACACCTCGGTGCTGCGCTTCATCGAGGCGCGCTTCGGCGTGAAGGAGACCAACATCAGCGCCTTCCGGCGCGCGGTGTGCGGCGACCTCACGAGCGCTTTCAACTTCGCGAACCCGAACAACGAGACGCTGCCCACGCTCGCGGGCCGCACCACGCGCGGCGGGGCCGACCGGCTGCGCAGCGACCAGGAGAAGCTGTCCCAGGTGCCGCTGCCACTCGATCCGCAGCTGCCGCGCCAGGCCACCGGCACGCGGCCCTCGCGCGCCCTGCCCTACGAGCTGCACACCAGCGCGCGCAGCGATGCGATCGGCGGCAGCGTGCGGCTGATCTTCGCCAACACCGGCAAGGCCGCGGCCGTGTTCCACGTCTACGACCGGCTGCACCTCGACCGCCTGCCGCGCCGCTTCATGGTGGAGCCGGGCAAGACGCTCGACGACGCCTGGAACGCGGTCAGCGACGACAGCGGTTTCTACGACCTCTGGGTGCTCGGGCCGAACGGCTACCACCGCCACTTCAAGGGCGACCTGAGCCGGCTGCGCGCCGGCGGCACCGCCATCCCCGAGGTGCGCGTGTGCTACGACATCGCCAACGGCAACGTCTACCTCGAGATGCTCAACGCCGGCCAGGCCGCCGCGAAGTTCACGGTGCGCGCCAAGGCCTACCGCGACGACGGCCCGTGGAGCGCGACCGTCGCGGGCGGCGCCAAGGCCGAGCTGCATTGGGATCTGTCGTCGAGCGGCGCCTGGTACGACTTCGTCGTGAGCTGCGATGCCGACGCGAGCTGGCAGCGCCGCTTCGCGGGCCGCGTGGAGACCGGCAAGCATTCGGTCAGCGATCCGGCCATGGGCCTGGGCGATCTGTGAAGGAGGCACGCACCATGACCGACAACGCACGCCGCAAATTCCTCACCGGCAGCGCCACCACCGGTGCCGCCGCGCTCGCGCTCTCGGCCTTCCCGCCGAGCATCCGCCGCGCCCTCGCGATCCCCGCCAACAACAAGACCGGCACCATCCAGGACGTCGAGCACGTCGTCATCCTGATGCAGGAGAACCGTTCGTTCGACCACTACTTCGGCACGCTCGCCGGCGTGCGTGGCTTCGGCGACCGCTTCACCATCCCGCTGCCCAAGGGCATGAACGTCTGGCAGCAGAGCGATGCCAGCGGCAAGGCCATCCTGCCCTACCACCTCGACAGCTCGAAGGGCAATGCGCAGCGCGACGGCGGCACGCCGCACGACTGGGCCGACAGCCAGAACGCCTGGGACGGCGGGCGCATGTACCAGTGGGCGCGCTACAAGACCAGCAAGGCCATGGGCTATCACAAGGCGACGGAGATCCCGTTCCAGTTCGCGCTGGCCAATGCCTTCACGATCTGCGATGCCTACCACTGCGCGATGCACACCGGCACCGACGCCAACCGCTCCTTCCACCTGACGGGCACCAACGGCCCGACCGCGACCAACACCGCCTTCGTGCGCAACGAATGGGACTGGATCGACGGCCGGCCCGGCTCGCTGGGCGTGGGCTACACCTGGAAGACCTACGCGGAGCGCCTGGAAGATGCGGGCGTGCGCTGGATCAGCTACCAGAACATGCCCGACGAATGGGGCGACAACATGCTCGGCGCGTTCCGCCAGTTCCGCAAGGCCAACATCGACTCGGGCTATCCGGTCTCCAGCGGCGGCGAGCCCAACAAGCCCTATGCCGACACCGGCCAGGCGCTGCCCTACAAGGCCTACGATCGCGCCACCGACGATGCGAAGAGCCCGCTCTACAAGGGCGTGGCCAACACGCTGCCCGGCACGAAGCCCGAGGACTACCTCGACGCGTTCAAGCGCGACATCCGCGAAGGCAAGCTGCCGCAGGTCTGCTGGATGAACGCGCCGTCGATCTACTGCGAGCATCCCGGTCCCTCGAGCCCGATCCAGGGCGCCTGGTTCCTGCAGGAGGTGCTGGACGCGCTCACCGCCGTGCCCGAGGTGTGGAGCAAGACCGTGCTGCTGATCAACTTCGACGAGAACGACGGCTACTTCGACCACCTGCCCTCGCCCTCGGCGCCTTCGCCCAACGGCGACGGCAGCTACGCGGGCAAGACCACGCTGTCGGACTCGGCGATGGGTCCCGAGTACTTCACGCATGCCGCGCCGCTGGGCAGCGGCGGCCAGCCCAAGGCCGACGGCCGCGTCTACGGCCCGGGCCCGCGCGTGCCGCTGTACGTGATCTCGCCGTGGAGCCGCGGCGGCTGGGTCAGCTCGCAGGCCTTCGACCACACCTCGGTGCTGCGCTTCCTCGAAACCCGCTTCGGCGTGCAGGAGCCCAACATCAGCGCCTTCCGGCGCGCGGTGTGCGGCGACCTCACGAGCGCCTTCAACTTCGCCAACCCCAACGGCGAGGCACTGCCCACGCTGACCGGCCGCGCCACCCGCGCCGAGGTCGACCAGATCCGGCGCAACCAGGAGGCGCTGTCGCAGGTGCCGCTGCCGCTCGATCCGCAGCTGCCGCGCCAGACAACCGGCACGCGGCCCTCGCGCGCCCTGCCCTACGAGCTGCACACCAGCGCGCGCACGGCACCGCTCGACGGCACGGTGCAGCTGCTGTTCGCGAACACCGGCAAGGCGGCCGCGGTGTTCCACGTCTACGACAAGCTCAACCTCGCGCGCCTGCCGCGCCGCTACATGGTCGAGGCCGGCAAGACGCTCGACGACATCTGGATGGCGGGCCGCGACAACAGCGGCTTCTACGACCTGTGGGTGCTCGGCCCGAACGGCTACCACCGCCACTTCAAGGGCGACCTCGGCAGCCTGCGCGCGAGCGACGCGGCCGCCCCGGAAGTCCGCGTGTGCTACGACATCGCCAACGGCAACGTCTACCTCGAGCTGCTCAACGGCGGCAAGAAGGCCGCGAAGTTCACGGTGCGTGCCAAGGCCTACCGCGACGACGGCCCGTGGACCGCGACCGTGCAGCCCGGCGCCAAGGCCGAGCTGCATTGGGATCTTTCGTCGAGCGGCGCCTGGTACGACTTCGCCGTGGGCTGCGATGCCGATCCGACCTTCGCGCGCCGCTTCGCGGGCCGCGTCGAGACCGGCAAGCACTCGGTCAGCGATCCCGCGATGGGCATGGCCGACCTCTGAGGCGCATGCATCGCTGAAGGCTTTCGGGACCCGCTCCCGCAGCCTTCTCACCAGGCCGGACACGGTACGCGCGAGCCCTTCGCGCGCTGCCTGTCCGGCTTTGGTATTCATCGCGCGCGCAGGCGCAACGCGCGCTTACACCTCGGCCTCGTTCTTCACTCGACTGTCATTGCCGCTTCCTACCGTGGCAGTGGCGGCGCGCTCCTCGTCGCCTCTTCACAAGAAAACACACCTGCGAGGATTTCCCATGCATCTCTTCTTCTCGCGCGCACGGCTGCTGCCGGCGCTGTTCCTGGCCTGCACCCTCGCCGCCTGCGGTGGCGGCAGCGGCGGCGGCTTCGGCGGACTGCCCGGCACGGGCAACCCGGGCGACGGCGGCACGCAGAACCCGCCCGCCACCACGCAGCCCGTGATGCGCTGCGCGCCCTGATACAACGGCCCGAAAAACAACACGACAAGACCATGACCTCACGCCGCAAATTCCTCACCGGCACCGCCACCACCGGCGCCGCCGCGCTCGCGCTCTCGGCCTTTCCGCCGGCCATCCGCCGCGCGCTCGCGATTCCCGCCAACAACAAGACCGGCACCATCCAGGACGTCGAGCACATCGTGATCCTGATGCAGGAGAACCGTTCGTTCGACCACTACTTCGGCACGCTGCAGGGCGTGCGCGGCTTCGGCGACCGCTTCCCGATCCCGCTGCCCAACGGGCTCAACGTGTGGCAGCAGCTCGACGAGAACGGTAAGGTGGTGCTGCCCTACCACCTCGACGGCAGCAAAGGCAACGCGCAGCGCGTGAGCAGCACGCCGCACACCTGGGTCGACTCGCACAACGCCTGGGACGGCGGCCGCCTCTACCAGTGGCCGCGCTACAAGAAGGTCAGCAGCACCGCGCCCTACGTGCAGTCGATGGGCTACCTCGCCGAGGCCGAGCTGCCGTTCCAGTTCGCGCTGGCCAACGCCTTCACGATCTGCGACGACTACCACTGCGCGATGCACACCGGCACGCACGCCAACCGCTCGTTCCACTGGACCGGCACCAACGGCCCCACGGGCGGCAACGTGGCCTACGTCAACAACGTCAATGCCTGGAGTTCGACCGGTCCCTCGACCGAGGGCTACGAGTGGAAGACCTATGCCGAGCGCCTGCAGGACGCGGGCGTGAGCTGGATGGTCTACCAGAACATCCCGAACAACTACGGCTGCAATCCGCTGCTGGGCTTCAAGAACTTCCGCAAGGCCAACGAGGCCTCGTCCAAGCCGGTCAGCACCTCGCTGCCGCAGGGCGCATCGCCGGCCTACGCGCCCGGCGACGACGCCGGCAATCCGCTCTACAAGGGCACGGCCAACACGCTGCCGGTGGCCGACCAGGCGGCCTTCGACGCGGGCGCGATCATGGATGCCTTCCGCGCCGACGTGAAGGCCGGCCGGCTGCCGGCGGTCTCCTGGGTGATCCCGCCCGACGTCTACTCCGAGCACCCCGGCCCCTCGAGCCCGGTGCAGGGCGCGTGGTACATCCAGCAGGTGCTGGAGGCGCTCACCGCCGTGCCCGAGGTCTGGAGCAAGACCGTGCTGTTCGTGAACTTCGACGAGAACGACGGCTACTTCGACCACGTGCCCTCGGCCTCGGCGCCCTCGCCCATCGCATCGGCCGATCCCTCGGTGAAGGCCTTCGCGGGCAAGACCACGATGTCCGACGCGGACCTGAGCTTCGAGTACTTCAACCATCCCAAGCCGCCGGGCATGACGCAGTCGCAGCCCACGCCCGACGGCAACGTCTACGGCCCCGGCATGCGCGTGCCGATGTACGTGATCTCGCCCTGGAGCCGCGGCGGCTGGGTCAACTCGCAGACCTTCGACCACACCTCGGTGCTGCGTTTCGTCGAGGCCCGCTTCGGCGTGAAGGAAAGCAACATCGGCCCGTTCCGCCGCGCGGTCAACGGCGACCTCACGAGCGCCTTCAACTTCGCCAACCCCAACGGCGAGGCGCTGCCCACGCTCGCGGGCCGCCGCACCAAGGCCGAGGCCGACCAGCTGCGCGCCGCGCAGCAGGCGCTGCCGCAGGTCACGCCACCGGCCAACGGCCTGCTGCCGCGCCAGGCCACGGGCACGCGGCCCTCGCGCGCGCTGCCCTACGAGCTGCACACCAGCGCCAGGGCCGACGCGGCCGGCGGCACGCTGCAGCTGCTGTTCGCCAACACCGGCAACGCGGCCGCCGTGTTCCATGTCTACGACCGGCTCAACCTCGACCGCCTGCCGCGCCGCTACATGGTCGAAGCCGGCAAGTCGCTCGACGACCGCTGGAACGCGACCGCCGACAACGCCGGCCGCTACGACCTCTGGGTGCTCGGCCCCAACGGCTACCACCGCCATTTCCAGGGCGACCTCAACGCGCTGCGCGCCGGCGGCGCGGCCGTGCCCGAGCTGCGCGTGTGCTACGACATCGCCAACGGCAACGTCTACCTCGAGATGATGAACGGCGGCCAGGCCGCGGCGAAGTTCAGCGTGCGCGCCAAGGCCTACCGCGACGACGGCCCGTGGAGCGCGACCGTCGCGGGCGGCGCCAAGGCCGAACTGCACTGGGAGCTCGCGGCCAGCGGCCAGTGGTACGACTTCGCCGTCACCTGCGACGCCGATCCGGCCTACTACCGCCGCTTCGCCGGCCGCGTCGAGACCGGCAAGCATTCGGTCAGCGATCCCGCGCTGGGCTTGCCCGACCTCTGAGCCCGCATGCATGATCCCCCCGCGCCCACGGTGGCGCGGGAGATGTCATGCACGCCAAGGTGGTCCGGTACTTTGTCGAGGTGGTTCGCGCGGGTTCGATCCGCAAGGCGGCCGCGCAGCTGCACGTGGTGCCGACCGCGATCAACCGGCAGATCCTCAACCTCGAGGAGGAACTGGGCGCGCCGCTGTTCGAGCGCATCCACAACACGCTCAAGCTCACGCCGGTGGGCGAGCTGGTGCTGGCGCATGCGCGCGGCACGCTGCGCGAGTTCGACGGGGTGCGCCAGCGCATCGAGGCCATGCGCGGGCTGCGCCAGGGCGAGGTCACGCTGGCCACCACCGCCGGGCTCGCCGACGCCTTCCTGCCGGGCGTGGTGCGGCGCTTTCGCGCGGCCCATCCCGGCATCCAGCTCAAGCTGCTGGGCCTGCCGATCGCGGCCGTGCTGCACGGCGTGCGCGAAGGCGATGCCGACCTCGCGCTGGCCTACGACGTGCCGGCCACGGCGGGTTTTCGCACCCTGTTCGCCAGTGAGTGGCCGATCGGCGCGGTGGTGCCGCCCGGCCATGCGCTCACGGCGCATGCGAGCACCGTGCTGGCCGAGTGCGTGGGCCATCCGCTGCTGTTGCCCGCGCCCTCGCTGTCGATCCGGCCGATCATCGACGCCGCCTTCGAGCGCTCGGGCCTGCGCGCCTCGCCCGTGATCGAGACCACCTCCACCGCGCTGATGCGCCGCCTGGTGCGCGAGGGCGAGGGCATCACGCTGCTCAACCGGCTCGACGTGGCCGAGGAGATGCACGACGGCTCGCTGGTCTTCGTGCCGCTGCGCGACGCCACCCTGCCGGCCCAGACGCTCACGCTCGAGACCCGCGCCGCGCAGGCGCCGAGCCCCGCGGCCGAGCTGTTCGCGAACCACGTGACGGCCTGCCTCGACGAGCTGCTCGCGCTCTGAACACGGTGCCGGGGGCCGTCCACTTTTTGTGCACGGGGCGCGCCATTTATTGACTTTGCGCGTTCGAAGGCATGGCTCCTAGACTGCCGCGCCGGTCATCGGCCGGAAGGAAAAGTCCCATGCTTTCGAACGACAAAAAGACCCCCGCAGGAGACGGCGAAGGGGTCGACCAGAAGCTTCCCCTCATGCGCTGCGGCGCGCTGAGCCTGCAGCACGTGCTCGTGATGTACGCGGGCACGGTGGCGGTGCCGCTGATCGTGGGCGGCGCGCTCGGCCTCTCGAAGGCCGACATCGCCTTCCTCATCAATGCTGACCTGTTGGCCGCCGGCATCGCCACGCTGGTGCAGGCCATCGGCTTCTGGCGCTTCGGCATCCGCATGCCCGTGATGATGGGCGTGACCTTCGCGGCCGTCGGCCCGATGATCGCCATCGGCATCGATCCCTCGCTGGGCCTGCCCGCGATCTACGGCGCCACCATCGTGGCGGGGCTGTTCGGCATCGTGCTCGCGCCGCTGATGGGGCGCGTGCTCGGCGTGTTCCCGCCGCTGGTGACGGGCACGGTCATCACGCTGATCGGCGTCTCGCTGATGGTGGTGGCGATCCACTGGGCCGCGGGCGGGCAGCCCACCTCGACGCGCAGCATCGAGGGCGTGGCGCATGCGGTGGCCAACCCGGCCTACGGCGAGCCGGTGAACCTCGCCATCGCCGCGGCCGTGCTGGCGGCGATCATCGCGATCACGCGCTTCGGCAAGGGCCTCATCGCCAACATCGCGGTGCTGCTGGGCATCGTCTTCGGCGTGCTGCTGTCGCTGGCGCTCGGCCGCATGCAGTTCGACGGCCTCGAGGAAGCGAGCTGGATGGCCCTGACCACGCCCTTCCACTTCGGCCTGCCGCGCTTCGAGCTCACGGCCATCGCCTCGATGTGCATCGTGATGCTGATCACCCTGGTCGAATCGACCGGCATGTTCCTCGCGCTCGGCGAGATCACGGGCCGCAAGGTCGACACCGACGCGCTCTCGCGCGGCCTGCGCGCCGACGGCCTGGGCACGGTGATCGGCGGCGTGTTCAACACCTTCCCCTACACCTCGTTCTCGCAGAACGTGGGGCTGGTCACGGTCACGGGCGTGCGCTCGCGCTACGTGGCGGCTGGCGGCGGCGTGCTGCTGATCGCGCTCGCGCTGTTCCCCAAGATCGCGCACGTGGTGGCCTCGGTGCCCTCCTTCGTGCTCGGCGGCGCGGGCATCGTGATGTTCGGCATGGTCGCGGCCACCGGCATTCGCATCCTAGGCAGCATCGACTACGCGCGCGAGCGCCATGCGCTCTACGTGATCGCGATCTCGGTCGGCCTCGGCCTGATTCCCACGCTGTCGCCGAACTTCTTCCAGCACTTCCCGGCCTGGACCCATCCGCTGACGCACAGCGGCATCGTGCTGGGCACGCTGGCCGCGGTGCTGCTCAATCTCTTCTACAACGGCGTGCAGTCGAGGGAGCGTTCCTTCACACTGGCGGCACGCACCTCGCACGGAACCGAATGACATGAGCTCCTCCACCGCTTCCTCGCCCCGGCCGCTGCGCGTGCTGCGCCACGCCGACGTGCTCGTCACCATGGACGCCGCGCGGCGCGAGATCGCCGACGGCGCGCTGGTGATCGACGGGCCGGCCATCGCCTGGGTCGGTGCCACGGCCGAGCTGCCGCCGGTCTACCTCGAGGCGCTGCGCAGCGGCGCCGCCGAGGCCATCGATCTGCACGGCCACGTGCTGATGCCGGGGCTGGTGAACACGCACCACCACATGTACCAGAGCCTCACGCGCGCGGTGCCCGAGGCGCAGGACGCCGAGCTGTTCGGCTGGCTCACCAACCTCTACCTGCTGTGGGCGCGGCTCACGCCCGAGATGATCCGCGTGTCGACCCGGACCGCGATGGCCGAGCTGATGCTCTCGGGCTGCACCACCACCAGCGACCACCTCTACCTGTTCCCCAACGGCGCGCGGCTCGACGATTCGATCGAGGCGGCCGCCACGATGGGCATGCGCTTCCATGCCGCGCGCGGCAGCATGAGCGTGGGCCGCAGCGCCGGCGGCCTGCCGCCCGACGAGGTGGTGGAGAGCGAGGCCGCGATCCTGCGCGACAGCGAGCGGCTGATCGACCGCTGGCACGACGCCTCGCGCCACTCGATGCGGCGCATCGTGCTCGCACCCTGCTCGCCGTTCTCGGTCTCGCGCGAGCTCATGCGCGACTCGGCGCTGCTCGCGCGCGAGCGCGGCGTGTCGCTGCACACGCACCTGGCCGAGAACGACAACGACGTCGCCTACTCGCGCGAGAAGTTCGGCATGACGCCGGCCGAATACGCCGAGGACCTGGGCTGGGTCGGCCGCGACGTCTGGCATGCGCACTGCGTGAAGCTCGACCCCGCGGGCATCGCCCTCTTCGGCCGCACCGGCACCGGCGTGGCCCACTGCCCGTGCTCGAACATGCGGCTGGCCTCGGGCATCGCGCCCATCGGCGCCATGCGCCGCGCGGGCGTGCCGGTGGGCCTGGGCGTGGACGGCAGCGCCTCGAACGACGGCGCGCACCTGCTCGGCGAGGCGCGCCAGGCCATGCTGCTGCAGCGCGTGGGCCATGGCCCGGCCGCGATGACGGCGCGCGAGGCGCTCGAGATCGCGACCCTGGGCGGCGCGCGCGTGCTGGGCCGCGACGACATCGGCGCGCTCGCGCCGGGCATGTCGGCCGACGTGGTGGGCTTCGACCTGCGCGGCGTGTCGCACGCGGGCGCATGGCACGACCCGGTGGCGGCGCTGGTGTTCTGCACGCCGGCCTCGGCCGCGCTCTGCATCATCGACGGCCAGGTGCGCATCCGCGAGGGCCGCTTCGTCGATCTCGAGCTGCCGCCGCTGCTCGCGCGGCACCGCGAGCTCGCACGCACGCTGTACGAGCGCGCGCGGCATCCGCACACGGCCTGACGACGCTGATTCCCACCTGACCGGCGTGCGCTTTCGCAACGCCGGATGCGAACCTTCGCCCTAGGCAGCTACCCGCATTGCGGGCGTCATGCCTCGTCCGCAGAATCCGCTGGCTCGAATAGAACGAGCGTTCGATTTTATCGGCCAGGGCGAGAACCATCGGCCGATGTTCCAGATACACGACAACAACAGGGAACACCAGCGATGAAACGCAGAGAACTCCTCAAGGGCGCGGCCGCGGCCGGCACCACGGCAGGCATCACGGGCGGACTCGGCAGCCTGCTGGCCGGCGCGCCGTCCACCGCCTCGGCCGCGCTGCCGGTGCCCAAGCCCACCTTGCCGCAGAAGATCGATCCGATCAGCGCCACCTTGCGCCGCCTCGAACTCGTAAGCCGGCAGGCCACCTACCTCTGGACCGAGTCGCACCTCAACCTCGCGGGCGTGCCGATGGGCACTGTCGTGCCGCCGGCCGAACTGCCGGCGCTCGAGCACCAGCTGCTGACCTTGTCGCGCGCGCTCGAGGCGGCCGTGAACTTCGCGGCCTCCTTCGCCACCAGCCCGCTCGCCAGCGGCAGCCTGCAGACGCTCGACAACCTGCGCACGCGGCTTTCGAGCCTTCAGGCGAGCTTCGCGCAGTTGCTGTCGCAGAACGCCGGCTTGCTCACGCTGCCGGCCGCGGCGCTCGCGCTGCTGGGCACGCTGACCGGCACCGCGGGCGACATCGCCACCCAGTTGCGACAGGTGCACCAGGACCTGATGACGCAGGGCCTGCTCGGCGGGCCGCGCACCGTGGCGCAGTACGACGCGCTGTTCGCGACCATCGAGAAGCCGTCGATCGCGCAGGTCTTCCGCGACAACGCGCTGTTCGCCTGGATGCGCGTGGCCGGCCCGAACCCGATGCTGATCCGCAAGGCCAGCGTGCTGCCATCGAAGTTCCCGCTGACCGACGCACAGTACCGGCAGGCCATGGGCAACGCCGACAGCCTCGCCGACGCGGCCGCCGAGGGCCGCCTCTACCTGCTCGACTACGAAGGCCTGGGCGACATGGCGCCCACGGGCCCGGTGACCAAGCCGCTGACCGGCACCGCCTATGTCTTCATGCCGGTCGCGCTGTTCGCGCGGCCCAGGGCGGGCCGTTCGTTGGTGCCGGTGGCCATCCAGTGCGGCCAGAACCCGGCGCAGCATCCGATCTTCCTGCGCGTGGACGACGCCTCGAACACCGAAGCCTACTGGGCCTGGCAGTCGGCCAAGACCACGGTGCAGGTGGCCGACTTCAACTACCACGAGATGTTCGTGCACCTGGGCCGCACGCACCTGATGTCGGAGGCCTTCGCGATGGCCACGCAGCGCCAGCTCGCGACCGCGCATCCGCTGAGCCGCCTGCTGTCGCCGCACCTCGAGGGCGCGATGTTCATCAACGAGGCGGCCACGCTGATCATCATGGCGCCGCTGACCACGGGCGACGGCATCCTCGCGGCGCCGATCGAGACCCTGCAGCGCGAGTGCGGCCGCGACCGCCTGGCCTACGATTTCCAGGCCAACCTGATGCTGCCCGACGAGCTGCGCGCGCGCGGCGTCGACAACCCGGGCGAGCTGCCCGAGTACCCGTACCGCGACGACGCGCTGCTGCTGTGGAACGCGATCGCGCAATGGGTGGGCGACTACGTCGCGACCTACTACCTCAGCGACGCCGACGTGAGCGGCGACCACGAGCTGCAGGCCTGGGCCGTCGACCTCTCGACCCACGGCAAGGTGAAGGGGCTGCCCGTCATTTCCACGCGCGCCAGGCTGGCCGACGTGATCACGGCCATCGTCTTCAACACCAGCGCGCAGCATGCGGCCGTGAACTTCCCGCAGCTCTCGGTGATGACCTATGCGCCCTTCAGCGCGGGCATGGCCGGCACGCCGGCGCCCGCCTCGACGGCCGGCCAGTCGGAGGCCACCTGGTCGCAGATGCTGCCCGCGCGGCTCGCGGCGCAGGAGCAGATCCTGCTGTTCCACATCCTCGGCGGCGTCTACTACCGGCCGCTCGGCGAATACAAGGACAATGCCTTTCCGCACCTGCCGGTGCTGATCGATCCCGCGATCGCGGGCCAGGGCGGGCCGCTCGAGCGCTTCCGCGCGGCGCTGGCGAACATCGAAACGACGATCAAGCAGCGCAACACGACGCGCTCGCGGCCCTACGAGCACCTGCTGCCGAGCCGGATTCCGTCGAGCACGAACATCTGAACCGGGGGCGGCTCAGTACTCCGCCTTCACCGCGCTCGCCGCGCCGCTCGCCAGGGTCGCCGGATCCTCCAGCACCGCCGCCACGTCGCCCAGGTACTGCCCCACCACCGGCTCGTGCGTGAGGTTCAGCATGTGGTGGATGCCGTCGGGGCTCTTCACGTAGCCCACGGTCCAGCCGCGCGCGCCGAGGCCGCGACCGATGGCGCCCATGTCGCGTTCGGGCGAGCCGAAGGCGAAGATCGACAGCTCGGGCCGGCCCAGCGTGGGCAGGCCCAGCGCATCGAGGCCCTGCTGCATCGCGCGCCGCGTCGCGAGCACGCGCTCGGTGACGCGCAGATAGCCCGCATGGCCCAGGTAGTTCATCACCGCCCAGGCCGCGGCGATGGCGCCGCCGGCGCGCGTGCCCACCAGCGTGTGGGTGAAGTACTGGCCGCGCGGCCAGTCGTCGAAGTAGTAGCCCATCAGCGCGAAGGCCTCGGGATCGGCGAAGAACAGGGTCGAGGCGCCCTTGGCGGTGTAGCCGTACTTGTGCAGGTCGGCCGAGATCGAGGTCACGCCCTCGACCGCGAAATCGAAGTCGGGGATGTCGGCGCCGAGCTCGCGCGCGAACGGCGCGAAGTAGCCGCCCACGCAGGCATCCACATGCATCCAGCAGCCGTGCTCGCGCGCCAGCGCCGCGATCTCGGGAATGGGATCGACCACGCCGTGCGGAAAGGCCGGCGCCGAGCCCACCACCATCGCGGTGTCGGGCGTGAAGGCGGCGCGCATCGCCGCCGGGTCGGCGCGGAAGTCGGCCGCCAGCGGCGTGCGCACCGGCACCAGGCCGAGGAAGTGCGCGGCCTTGTCGAAGGCCGGGTGCGCGCTCTGCGGCATCAGGATTTCGGGCTTGGCCATGCCGGGGCGCCGCGCCAGCGCGCGGTCGCGCGCGCACTTGACCGCGAGGAAGATGCTCTCGGTGCCGCCGGTGGTCATGGCGCCGCGCGACTCGGCACCGCCATGCAGCAATGCGAGGCCCATCTCCACCACCTCGCGCTCGAAGGTCGCGAGGCTCGCGAAGGCGCGCGGGCCCAGGCCGTTCTCGGAGAAGTACATCAGGTAGGCCTTCTTGGCCACCTCGAGCACGTCCTCGCCCGCGTAGTGGATGAACATCGGCACGCGGCCGTTGCGCCAGTCGGCGTCGCCGCGGCCGGCCTCCTCGAGCCGCCGCTGCAGCTCGGGCCAGGACGCGCCTTGCTCGGGGAGTGTCAGTGCCATGGTCGCTTCATCCTTCCTTGCCGCCCCAGTGGACGACCTTGTTTTCGAGCGCCCGCGCCAGCAGGTCGAGCAGGTAGCCGAGGATCGCCATGATCAGCGCGCCGACGATCACGACGTTGGTGAGCAGGAAGTCGGAGGCCGACATCGCCATGTAGGCGATGCCCGCGTTGGTGGCGATCATCTCGGCGCCCACCAGCATGGTCACGCCCAGGCCGATGCTCACGCGGATGCCGGTGAAGATGCCCGGCAGGCTGGCCGGGAAGATCACGCGCCGGAAGATCATGGTGCGCGAGGCACCGAGCGCCATCGCGGCCTGCACCTTGCGCCGGCCCACCGCGCGCACCGCCTGCATGGCGCTGATCGAGAGGATCGGGAACAGCGCGAGCACGATGATCACGATCTTCGAGACCTCGCCGATGCCGAACCAGATGATGAGAAGCGGCAGCAGCGCGAGCTTGGGCATCGGCCGCGTGATCTCGATCGGCGGATCGAGCAGCGCCTTCACGGTCTCGTTCATGCCCATCCACAGCCCCAGCGGCACCGCCACCAGCACCGTGAGCCCGAAGGCCACGCCGAAGCGGAACAGGCTGATGCCCAGGTGGTGCGCGAGCGTCTTGCCCTGGTAGCCGTTCTGCATGAGCTGCAAAAAGGTGTTCCACACCGACATCGGCGAAGGAAGGAACAGCGGCGCGACCAGCGGCTGGTCGCCCACGATCGGCACGGTGATCAGCAGCCACAGCACGAACAGCGCGGCGAAGGAGCCGAGGTTGATCCAGCGCGCGCGGCCGCGGGCGCCGTTCGGCCGGTTCGGTGCGGCGCTCATCGCTGCGCCTCCTGGTGCTGCGCGGCCAGCGCCTCCTCGCGCAGCAGGCCGAAGATCTCGGCCTTCATGCGCGCGAACTCGGCGCTCGCGACCACGGCCGGATCGTCGCTCTGCGCGAAGCCGGGATGGAACTTCGCCTTGATGCGGCCCGGGCGTGCCGACATCACGACGATCTCGGTCGCGAGGAACAGCGCCTCGTCGATGCTGTGGGTGATCCACAGCACGGTCTTGCGCGTCTCGTGCCAGATGCGCTTGATCTCCTCCTGCAGCAGCTCGCGCGTCTGCGCGTCGAGCGCGGCGAAGGGCTCGTCCATCAGCAGGATCTCGGGCGAATTGGCGAGCGCCCGCGCGATGCCCACGCGCTGCTGCATGCCGCCCGAGAGTTCGTAGGGATAGCGCTTCGCGAAGCCCGTGAGGCCGACCATCTCGAGGTACTGCGAGGCGATGCGCGTGGCCTCGGCGGCCGACTTGCCCGTGGCCAGCGGCCCGAAGGCCACGTTCTCGATCACGCGCATCCAGGTGAACAGCGCGCCCTGCTGGAACACCACGCCGCGGCGCGGATCGGGGCCGCGCACCGGCTGGCCGTCCATCAGCACGCGGCCGGCCGTGGGCTGCTCGAAGCCCGCGAGGATGTTCAGCAGCGTGCTCTTGCCGCAGCCCGAGGGGCCGAGCAGGCAGGTGAAGGCGCCCTCGACGATGTCGAGCGTGATCGGCTCCAGCGCCTGCACCGCGTCGGGGCCGTCGCCGAAACGCTTGGAGACTTCCTCGAAACGGACCTTGGGCGTGCCCGCCTGCTGCGGTGGCAGTCCCATGGCCTCAGGCGGCCATCTTGGCGACGAAGCTCGAATCGACGAGCCCGCTCAAATCCTTCGGCATGGCCGAGATCTGCGCCGACTCCAGCAGGAACTGCGCCTGCGTCTGCAAGGTCTTGAGCACGCCCGTGTCCTTCTCGCCGGGCTTGCCCATCCAGTGGCTCTGCAGCTGCTCGCGCGCGGGCACCGGGTAGAAGGTGTTGAGCGAGCGCATCACCGCGGCCTCGTCGACGTTGAGGAATTTGGTCATGGTCTCGACCACTTCCTTCGGTTCCTGCTTGAAGGTGCGCGCGATCTGCTCGTAGTCCTTGAGGAAGGCCAGCACCAGGTCGGGCGACTTCTGCTTGAACTCGTCGCGCACCAGCAGGCCGTCGAAGATCAGCAGGTTGTTCTTGTTGAGGTCGCCGGTCTTGAAGATGATCTTGCCGCCGTCGTCGGTCAGGCGCGGCAGCACCGGCACCCAGATGTAGCTGGCATCGATCTCGCGGCGCTGCCAGGCCGAGGCGATCTGGTCGGCGCGCATGTTGATGAGCTGCACGTCCGCCAGCCCGATGCCCGCGGTCTTGAGCGCCGCCACCGCCGCGAAGTGCACCGAGGTGTTGAACGGCAGGCCGATCTTCTTGCCCTTGAGCCCCGCCACCGTGGTGATGCCCGAGTTGCCCTGCACCACCAGGCATTCGCTGTCGACGATGTTCTTGTAGACGTAGACCATCGAGGCCTTCAGCCCGTTGGCGTAGCCGACCATCATCGGGCTGGAGCCGATGTTGCACATGTCGAGGCTGCCGCCGGCCATCGCCGCGATCACCTCGGAGCCCGCGCGCACGGTCACGAAGTCGGCGCTGGTGCCGGCGCCGAAGGTCTTGGCCGCCATGTTCTTCGCGCGGATGTAGTTCTGCGCATCGATGGCGCCGAAGGTGCCGAGCTTGACCGAGCGCGCCTGCGCGGCGGCCGGGCCCGAGGCCCCGAGCAGCAGCGAGCCGGCGGAAGAGGCCAGCAGCATGTGGGCGCTGGCCAGGTGGAACTCGCGGCGGGAGAGATTCAACTTCATGCGACGGCCTTTCTTCGAACAGACGAAGGAACTGGAGCCCCGGCAACGAGGCCTTGGCCGCACTTTAGGCGATCAGAATATATTCTGTCTACGCAGAAACCCGCGCCAGCCGCTTTTTCAGGGCTTGAGCAGCCGGATCAGGTAGCGCGAGCCGTGCGTCAGGTCGTCGCGCATCGCCTGCCCGAGCGCGTCGCCGTCGCGCCGGCGCAGGGCGTCCATCGCGGTCAGATGCGTCTCGTGGCCCGTGAGACTGCCGCAGTACTGCGGGAACAGCAGGTTCAGCGTGGGGCCGACGCGCAGCCACAGGCTCTCGATGATGCGGATCAGGATGGCCTGGCCCGAGGCTCGATATATCGAGAGATGGAATTCGGTGTTCTCGAGCAGGGTGCGGTGCGCGTCGCCAGCCTGGATGGCCGCCAGGTGCGCCTGCACCACGCCGTCGAGGCGCTCGATCTCGTCGTTCGAGATGCGCGGCGCGGCCTCCTTGGCCGCCAGGCATTCGAGCTCCATGCGGATCTTGAGGATCTCGCGGTAGGTCTCGACATCGAGGCGCGGCACGCGGATGGTGCGACCGTTGACCACCTCGAGCCCGTGCTCCACCACCAGCCGCTGCACCGCCTCGCGCACCGGGGTCAGGCTCACGCCCTGGCTCTCGGCCACGCCGCGCACGGTCAGCACCTGCTCGGGCAGCAGCGCGCCGGTCATCAGCGACTGGCGCAGCCGCTGGTAGACCTGGTCGGTCAGCGTGTCGGCGCGTGCGCCCTGCCCCTCATCGCGCAACGCCGGTTCCGCATGGGCGGCACGGCGCGCGCGCGGACGGACCTCGGGTCGGCGGGCGGTGGGCTTGGAGGCGGGCATCGGGGGTCGGCTCGGTGGGATTGTGGCTTGAATATACTCTGCCGCCTCCAGCCGCCCGGGCGCTGGCTCAGGCCGGCGCGACGCGGCGGCCGCGCCCCATGACGCGGTAGAGCAGGAAGGCCGCGATCGAGACGTTGACCAGGTTCCAGCCGATGCCGTTGAGGAAGGCCGCGTGGTAGCTGCCCGTGAGGTCGAACACCTTGCCCGACATCCAGCCGCCGAGCGCCATGCCGAACAGCGTGAACATCAGCACCGTGCCCACGCGCGCGCCCGCCTCGGAGGCCGGGAAGTGCTCGCGCACGATGATCGCGTACGAGGGCACGATGCCGCCCTGGAACAGGCCGAACAGCGCCGACACCACGTACAGCGGCACCAGCCCGTCGAAGGGCAGGAACAGCAGCAGCGCCACGCACTGCAGCGCGCCGCCGAGCAGCAGCGTGCGCAGCCCGCCGATGCGGTCGCAGATGGCGCCCGACACCAGCCGGCTCACCACGCCGAAGGCCAGCATCAGCGAGAGCATCTGCGCGCCGCGCGCGGCGCCGAAGCCGAGGTCGCTGCAGTAGGCCACGATGTGCACCTGCGGCATCGCCATCGCCACGCAGCAGGCCACGCCCGCCACGCACAGCAGGCCCTGCGCCGTGCCGGCGCTGAAGCCGAAGGGCCGCGCGAGGTTGCGCACCGCGGCACCACCGGGGCCCGCCACGGGCGGCGTGGCCACCGCGGCCGGCGCACGCGCGCGGAAGAAGAAGGCCAGCGCCACCATCGTGACGCTGCAGAACAGGCCCATGCCGATGTAGGTCTGGCGCCAGCCCACGGTCTCGATGAAGTGCTGCACGATCGGCGGCCACACCGCGCCCGCCACGTAGTTGCCGCTGGCGCAGATCGCCACCGCGATGCCGCGCCGCTTGACGAACCACAGCGAGGTGTCGGCCACCAGCGGCGCGAAGGCCACCGAGCTGCCGAGCAGGCCGACCAGCAGGGTCTGGGCGATGGTGAAGGAGACGATGCCGCCCGCGAGGCCCGAGGCGACGTAGCCGAGCCCGAGGCAGACCGCGCCGCCGAGCAGCGGCCACATCATGCCGAAGCGGTCGGCCAGCTTGCCCATGAGCACGCCGCCGATGCCGAAGCCCAGCATCAGCAGCGTGTAGGGCAGCGAGGCCTGCGCGCGGTCGATGCCGAACTCGGCCTGCACCGAGGGCAGCATCACCGACACCACGTACATGCCGCTGCTGCCGACCGTCATGATCAGCAGCGTGAGGCCCAGCCGCACCATGGCGTAGCGCGAATCGGGCTGGTGGGAGGGGTGGCGTGCGGCGAGCGTCTCCGTCATCGTTCTCTTTCTTGTCTTGCATGCGTCCGTCGGGAAAACGGCGAGGTCGAGCATACAAGGCAAGCCGCGCGGGCGCACGAGCGCCCCGCGCCGCGCGTCGGCGGCGCCGCCATGCGCCGGTGCGCGTCAGGCCAGCGACGGCGCGACGAGCGGCTGCGCGGCCGAGGCCTTGGGCATCGGACCGCCCGGCCTGGGCTTGTCGTCGCAGCCGGCGGCCATCAGGCCGAGGCAGCAGCAGAGTGCGAGGAAGAGGTGTCGCATGCGAGGCATGCTAGGACCGACCAGGGGGTGGTCAAGTCGGACGCCGCGCCGATTAGAACGTCGTCTTGCTCCTTCCCCCTCTGGGGGAAGGTCGGGATGGGGGCAGGCGGCGCATCGTGCGGAGGCTGCGTGCCCCCACCCCAGCCCTCCCCCAGCGGGGGAGGGAGAAAGAAAGAAAACTCAGCGCGCCGGCCGCTCGCCGGCCGCGAGGCGGCGCTCGATGTCGTCGAGCACCGGCATGAGCTCGGCCACGCTGTCGATCACGTAGTGCGCGCCGGCCCCCTTCAGTTGCTCGGTGGCCTGCTCGCGGCGTGCCTGCTGCTCGGCGGCGCCCAGCGCCTGCCATTCGGCCAGGGTCAGCCCCATCACGTTGCCGCTGACCGCGAGGCCCACGGCCCAGGTGCCGGCGTTCAGGCCTTCCTCGAGGCCCACGCCGGTGTCGTCGACCTTCACCACGGCGTGGGCCGGCCACACGCCGAGGTCGGCGAAGCAGCGGTACATCATCAGCGGCGAAGGCCGGCCGGCCGCGAGGTCGCCCGCGCACACGAGGTTGTCGGGCACGTAGCCGCCCTGCGCGGCGATGGCCGTGACCACCTCCATGATCGGGCGGTTGTAGCCGGTGGTCGAGCCGATCTTCAGGCCGCGCGCACGCGCGGCGGCCACGGCGTCGAGCGCGCCCGGGATGAAGTCGGCATGGTCGCGCGCGCTTGCGGCATTCATCGGCGTGAACACCTCGTAGAGCCGGTCGACGTCGGCGTCGCCGAAGGCATGGCCATGCTTCGCCTCCCACTGCGCGGCGATGCGCGGCTGCGAGCCCAGCGCCTTGATGTGGTCCCATTTGGCCATGCCCATCGGGCCGCGCGCCTCGGCGATGGTGATCTCGATGCCGAACTGCTCGAACAGCTTCACGAAGGCGCCCATGGGCGCGCAGGAACCGAAGTCGAGGATGGTGCCGGCCCAGTCGAAGACGACGGCCTGGAGCTTGGAGGAATGGGTGGCGGACATGGACAGGGACTCGCGTGAATGAAAAGGGATCACCAGCCGGCGAACACGTCGTGCGCGATGCCGAAGCCGGTGCTGGCGCCGGTGCCGCTGGTGACCAGCACCACGCGGGTCGCGTCGTCGGGCGCGTCGATCACGCAGGGCGTGGTCTTCGAGGAGGGATAGACGCCGTTCCAGCGCTCGACGATCTGCGCGCTCTCGAGGTCGAGCGTGCTGCGCAGGTGGCGCAGGATCAGGCGGTCGACCTCCTCCAGCGCGAAGGGCTCGGGCGCGGCGGCGTAGTGGTGCGAATCGCCGACCACCAGCGAGCCGTCGGCACTCTGCACCACGATCAGGTGGATGCCGTGCGCGAGCGAAGCGGCCTCTTCCTGCTGCAGGCGCTCGCGCAGCGCGGCCGCCTCGGGCAGCGTGCTGTAGCCCTCGTAGCGCACCAGGCTCAGGTCCATCATCACCGCGCCCGGCAGCCGGAAGCCGGCCTCGGGCTGCACGCGCAGCATCTGCAGCCGGCACAGCGTGAGGTCGTGGGCGGCGATGCGATCGGCGAACAGGCCGTGCAGTTCGCTGTTGGTGCAGACCACCACGCGCTCGGCATGCAGCTCGCCGCGCGAGGTGCGCACGCGCGGCGTCTGCACCTCGAGCACCGCCTCGCCGAAGCGGAAGGTCACGCCATGCGCGCGCGCCAGCCAGGTGGCGAGCCGGGCGATCGCGGTGCGCGACTCCACGCGCAGCTCGTGCGGACTGAACAGCACCGAGCGCGCCTCGGCCAGGTGCAGCGCGGGCGCCTTGGCCTGGGCCTCGGCGGCATCGATGAGTTGGCAGGCCTCGCCCATGGGCGTGCGCATGAAGGCCTCGAGCACCGCATGCGCCTCGGGCCGGTAGGCCGCGAGCCACAGGTGGCGATGGACGATGTCGATGTCGGCCTGCGGCGCGATCTCCTGCCACACGTCGCGCGAGTGCATGGCGCGGCGCCAGCTGTCGCCCGGCGCCTGGCCGGTCACGGTGATGAGGCCGAAGTTGCGGATCGAGGCGCCGATGCAGGCGGCGTCGCGCTCGACCACGCAGACCCGCAGGCCGCGCTTGGCGGCGGTGTAGGCGTGCGCGAGACCGACGATGCCGGCGCCGACGACGATGACGTCGAAGGAGGAAGAATTGGGAGCGGCGGTCAACGGTGTCTCCAGGCTTGGGTGCGCGCGAGCGCCCAGTGGCCGGCCAGCGCGAACAGGCCGCGGCCGGCGGCGGCCGTGAGCATGATCAGCGAGGCCATGGCCGCGGCGGGCGCCACGTCGCCGGCATCGTCCATGTTGAGCACGGCGATGGCGGCCAGCGTGGTCTGCGGCGAATAGAGGAACACGACGGCCGAGACGGTGGTCATCGCGTTGACGAAGAAATAGCCGCCGACGTTGAGCACCGTGGGCAGCGCGACCGGCAGGTGTACGCGCCACAGGGTGCGCCAGAACGGGATGCCCATCGACTCGGAGACCAGCTCGTACTCGCGGTCGAGCTGGCGCAGCGCGGTCAGCGAGGTGAGGTGCGCGACCGAGAAGAAATGCGCCACGGTGCAGACCACGAGGATGGTCATGCTGCCGTAGATGGCGCGCAGCGGGTTCGAGGGCGAGATGAAGAAGAAGATGTAGCCCACGCCGAGCACCAGGCCCGGCACGGCGAGCGGCAGGTTGGCCAGCAGGTTCAGCAGTTCGCGCAGCAGGCCGAAGTGGCGCGGCTTCTCGACCAGGTAGGCCGAGACGAAGGTGAGCAGCGCGCCCGCCACGGCGGCGCAGACCGCGAGCCGCAGCGAGTTGAAGTAGCTGCCCCAGCCGCCGCCGTCCATGTTGCTGAAGTCGTAGTTCTTGAACGAGGGCGCGAGCTGGTAGGGCCAGTAGGTGGCGAGCGAGGCGAACACGGCCATGCCGATCATCACGAGGATGGCGCAGGCCGTGAGCGCGCAGAACACGAGCAGCGCGCGGTCGCGCGTGCGCACGGGCTCGGGCTGGTAGGGCGTGGCGCGCGCCGACAGCGCCGCGGCCTGCTTGCGACGCACATGGCGCTCGACCAGGAAGGACAGCACGGCCGGGATCAACAGCACGAAGCCCACCACCGCGCCCATCTGGAAGTTCTGCTGCCCGACCACCTGCTTGTAGATGTCGGTCGCGAGCACGCCGGTCTGGCCGCCCACCACCTTGGGCACGCCGAAGTCGGTGATCACCAGCACGAACACCACCATCGCGGCCACGATCAGCCCGTAGCGCGTGGACGGCAAGGTGACGGTGCGGAACATGCGCCAGCGCGAAGCACCGAGGGTCTGCGCCGCTTCGTAGAGGCGGCCGTCGGAGGTCGCCATCGCGGTGGTGAGGATCAGCAGCGCATGCGGCAGGGTCCAGAACACCGAGCCCAGCACGATGCCCAGCGGGCCGTAGATGGACGCGCCACCGAGCAGGCCCTTGAACAGGCCCTGGTTGCCGAACAGGTAGACCAGGCTGATGGCGGGCAGCAGCGAGGGCGCGAGCAGCGGTATCAGCGCGACGGCGCGCAGCACGCCCTTGGCCGGCATGCACGAGAGCGTGAGGCCATACGCGTAGACGTAGGCGATGGCGGTGCAGATCACGGCGCTGATCGCGGCCAGCCAGAGGCTGTTGAAGGCGGACTGGACCAGGGCGGGGTTGTCGAGGTAGCGCGCGAAGTTGGCCAGGCCCACGAAGCCGCCCTCGCGGTCGAAGAAGCTCTGGCCTACGAGTGCGCTGACCGGGAAGGCGACGATGACCAGCAGCAATGCGACGACGAGCAGTACCGCGGCGCCGGTGAGCCAGCGTTCGCGGTCTACGGCGTTGGCGCGTATCGGCGCTGCGGGGATTACTGCAATGGCTTCTTGGGTGCTGCTCATTTTGATTGTCCGGGGCGCGTGCACAGGACAGCGGGTACTTCCCTCCGCGAATGTCCCCCGCCTTCGGCTCCTCCTTGATTTCGCTGCGGGAAGCACCCACTGCCCTGTGCACGGAGGCGCAGCAGTGGTGCGGGCCGATTCAGCCGCCGCGTCCCAGGCTCACGTCGATGGGGTACTCCCCGCAGCGAAATAAAGGAGGAGCCCGAAGGGCGGGGGACATTCGCGGAGGGGAGTACCCCGTCGGCGTGAGTCCGCCCCGAGCGGACCCTATCGAGAGCCAGAGCGCAAGACGTCATTCAATGCGCCAGCACCGACAGCGCATGCAAAGGCAACTGGATATGCACCATGCTGCTCGGCACCAGCGGCTCGCCGCCATTGCCCTGCGCATCGGCCGGCAGCTCGGCCTCGATCTCGATGCCCAGCGGCTCGCAGGCCAGGCGCGCGGCGGTGCGGTTGCCGAAGAACTCGGTGTCGAGCAGGCGCGCCGCGAAGCTGTTGGCACCGAGCTCGGCACCGAAGCGCTTCACCACCACGTGTTCGGGACGGATGCCCACGGTGGCCTGCGAACCCACGCTGAGGTTGCCGGGAGCGCAGAACAGCTCGGCGTCGCGCACGCGCACCTTGCCGTCGGCCAGCACCGTGGCCGGCAGCATGTTCATGCGACCCACGAAGCCCGCGACGAAACGCGTGCGCGGCTGGCGGTAGAGCTCGTCGGGCGTGCCGGCCTGCTCGATGCGCCCGTCGTGCATCAGCACCACGCGGTCGGCCATCGAGAGTGCCTCTTCCTGGTCGTGCGTGACCATGATGGTGACGATGCCCAGGCGCTTCTGCAGCGCGCGGATCTCGGTGCGCAGGCTGGCGCGCACCTGCGCGTCGAGCGCCGACAGCGGCTCGTCGAGCAGCAGCAGGCGCGGATTGGGCGCGAGCGCGCGCGCCAATGCCACGCGCTGCTGCTGGCCGCCCGAGAGTTGTACCGGGTACTTGTCGGCATGCGCCGCCAGGCCCACCAGGTCGAGCATCTCGCGCGAACGCTTGGCCATCTCGCGCGCCAGCGCGCCCGTGGGATGCAGGCCGTAGGCGATGTTCTGCGCCGCCGTCAGGTTGGGGAACAGCGCATACGACTGGAACACCACCCCGAAGCCACGCGCCGCCGGCGGCAGGCCCGCGATGTCCTGGCCGCCGAGCAGGATCTGCCCGTGGTCCGCGCGCTCGATGCCGCAGACGATGCGCAGCAAGGTCGTCTTGCCGCAGCCCGAGGGGCCGAGCAGGCAGACGAACTCGCCCGGTTCGATGTCGAGGTCGATGCCGTCGAGCACGCGCGTCGCGCCGAAGGACTTGCCGATGCCGCGGAGGGAAAGAAAACTGGTCATGAGGGTATCCACCGTTCGCCCTGAGCCTGTCGAAGGGCTGCTTCGATCGCGCCAGGCTTCGACAAGCTCAGCCCGAACGGTTGGGCATGCATCAGAGTGGCGCCTTCTTTTCCGACTTCGATTCGTAGCGCTTGGACCACTCGGCCAGGATGCGGTCGCGGTTCGCGGCGGCCCAGGTGAAGTCGTTCTTGGCCAGCAGCTTCTCCACGTCGCCCGGCACGAACTCCAGCTTTTCCTGGATGCCCGGCAGCGCCAGCACCGCGAAGTTCTTCGCATAGAGCTCGTTGGCCTGCTTCGTCACGGCCCAGTCGGCCAGTGCCTTGGCGGCTTCCTGCTTCTTGCTGGTCTTGATGATGCCGGTGGCTTCCATGTCCCAGCCCAGGCCTTCCTTCGGCAGCACGATGTCGATCGGCGCGCCGTCGCGCTTGGTCTTGTTGGCGCGGTACTCGAAGGACATGCCGAGCGCGAACTCGCCGGCGCCGGCCTGGCGGCAGGGCTTGCTGCCCGATTGGCTGTAGATGCCGATGTTCTGGTGCAGCGCGTCCATGTACTTCCAGGCCTTGTCCTCGCCCATCATCTGGATCCAGCCCGAGACCATCAGGTAGCCGGTGCCCGAGGCGGCCGGGTTGGGCATCGTGATCTGGCCCTTGTAGACCGGGTTCGTCAGGTCGGCCCAGCTCGTGGGCTTGGGCAGGTTCTTCTTGGTCGCTTCGGCGGTGTTGAAGCAGATGGCCGAGGACCACACGTCCATGCCGACCCACTTGGGCGGATTGGCCGGATCGCGCATGGTGGGCTTCACCGCGTCGAGGCCCTTGGGCGCGTAGGGCTGCAGCATGCCTTCCTTGTCGAGCAGCATCAGCGAGGTGGCGGCCAGGCCCCACACCACGTCGGCCTGCGGGTTGGCCTTCTCGGCCAGCAGCTTGGCGGTGACGATGCCGGTGGAGTCGCGCACGAACTTCAGCTCGATGGTCGGGTTCTCCTTCTCGAACGCGGCCTTGTAGGCCTGCACCTGGTCGGCCTCGAGCGCGGTATAGACCAGCAGCTCGGTGCGGCCCTGGGCGGTGGCGGCGAAGGCCAGCGAAAGCAGGGCGGGCACGGCGGCCCAGCGAAGACAACGACGCAGCATGGTGAGATCCCTCGGGAAAGAATTGGAGCGAAAAACGGGAGAAAAACGAAAACGCAACACGGTGGCGCAGGCCTGCCGTGGACGCGGCGATGCTGGCAGCGGCGTGTGACAGGGATTTGTCAAACGCGTGCGCCAGGGCCCGCCAAGACCCTCTTTTCGAAGCGGCCCGCGCCAGCGGTCACGGCCTTGTCATCGAGATCCGCGAACTTCGGTGTGCTGTCGCCCGCGCTTCGTTTCAGAACAATGACACTCGACCTCGCCGAGATCGCCCGCCTTTTTGCCGAACGCGGCGGCGTCGCCTATGCGGGCGAGCCGGTGTCGCAGGCCGAGCATGCGCTGCAATGCGCCTGGCTGGCCGAGCAGGCCGAGGCCGGCGATGCGCTGGTCACGGCCGCGCTGCTGCACGACCTGGGCCACATGCTGATCACCGAGCACCAGACGCTCGAGCGCTCGCCGACCGAGCTCGGCATCGACGACCGCCACCAGTACATCGCGCTGCCGCTGCTGCGCGGCGCCTTCGGCCTCGAGGTGCGCGAGCCGATCCGGCTGCACGTGGATGCCAAGCGTTATCTCTGCGCGACGCGGCCCGACTACTTCGCGCGGCTCTCGCCCGATTCGGTGCGCAGCCTGCAACTGCAGGGCGGGCCGATGAACGACGCGGCCGCGCGGCGCTTCGCCGACCATCCGTGGTCGGGCGATGCGATCCGGCTGCGGCTGTGGGACGAGGAGGCGAAGGTCGAAGGCCTGAAGACGCCGCCGCTCTCGCACTTCCTGGCGACCGCGGCGCGCGTGATGCTCGACACCTACTGAGGGCGGCGCAGGCCGGTCGCATGCCGTGCCGGCATGTTTCAGCCCGGTTTAAGAAACATTTGTCTACTATGGCCTCCTCACGATGACCGGCGCGCCTGCGCCAGCGAGGAAAGCCAGCATGTCCCCCACCGTCAACGAACGCGCCCAGACCTTCCTGCAGGTGCTGCGCCGCGTCTTCAAGCTCGCGGCGCCCTACTTCCGGTCCGACGAGAAATGGAAGGCGCGGCTCATGTTCGCGACCATCGTCGCGCTCAACCTGGGCTACGTGTACGTGGCGGTGCTCGGCAACCAGTGGTATGGGCGCTTCTACGATGCGCTGCAGAACAAGGATGCGGCGAGCTTCTGGCGCGAGGTCGGCGTGTTCGGCTGGATCGCCTTCTTCAACATCGCGGTGCAGGTGCTCAAGTTCTATGTGACGCAGCTGTTGCAGCTGCGCTGGCGCACCTGGATGACGCGCGAGTACATGTCGCGCTGGATGGCCGACCGGACCTTCTACCACCTCGAGCTGGCGCGCTACGCCGGCAAGGAAGGCCAGGCGCCCGACAACCCCGACCAGCGGATCCAGGAGGACGTGCAGATGTTCACCAGCGCCACCATGTCGCTGTCGATGGGCCTGCTGAACGCGGTCGTCACGCTGATGAGTTTCATCGGCCTGCTCTGGGGCCTGTCGGGCAACTTCTCGTTCACCTTCAGCGGCACCACCTACCAGGTGGTGGGCGCGATGGTCTGGATCGCGCTCGCCTATTCCATCGTCGGCACCGCGATCACCCACTTCATCGGCCGCCCGCTGATCGGGATCAACTTCCGTCAGCAGCGCTACGAGGCCGACTTCCGGCACCACCTGATGCGCGTGCGCGAATACAGCGAAGCGGTGGCGCTGGACCACGGCGAGAAGGTCGAGCGCGCCCAGCTCGACACGCGCTTCGGCAACGTGCTGCGCAACTACCTGCTGCTGATCAAGCAGCAGAAGAACCTCGTCACCTTCACCTCCTTCTTCGGGCAGGCGGCGGTGATCTTTCCGTTCCTCGTCGCGGGGCAGCAGTACTTCGGCGGCGCCTTCCAGCTCGGCCACCTGATGCAGATCGGCTCGGCCTTCGGCAAGGTGCAGGAGTCGCTGAGCTGGTTCGTCGACAACTACGACAGCCTGGCCGTCTGGCGCGCCACCGCGGACCGCCTCTCGAGCTTCGACGAGGGCATGACCGCGCACGCCGCGCGCCCCGAAACGCTGGAGCGCGCGCCGGCCGCGGCGCTGAGCACGCAGGACCTGTCGGTCGCGCTGCCCAACGGCACGCCGCTGCTCAGCGGCGCCGCCCTGTCGGTGCAGCCCGGCGACAGCGTGCTGGTGCAAGGTCCCTCGGGCAGCGGCAAGTCGACGCTGTTCCGCGCCTTCGCGGGCATCTGGCCGTTCTCGAAGGGCCGGCTCGAGGTGCCCGAGGACGTGGCCTTCATGCCCCAGCGTCCCTACGTGCCCGACGGCAAGCTGCGCGATGCCCTGACCTATCCCAACCCGTCGACGGATTTCAGCGACGACCAGTTGCGCCAGGCCCTGGCCGATGCGCTGCTGCCCGACCTCGTGGCACGCCTCGACGACAGCGACGCCTGGGGCCAGAAGCTCTCGGGCGGCGAGCAGCAGCGGCTCGCGATCGCGCGCGTGCTGCTCAAGAAACCGCGCTGGATCTTCGCCGACGAGATCAGCAGCGCGCTCGACGCGCCGGCCGAGCGCACCCTCTACCAGCGGCTGGCCGGGATGGTGCGCGAGAAAGGCGGCGCCATGGTCTCGATCGCGCACCGCGCCGCGGTCGGCGAGTTCCACAGCCAGCGCTGGACGCTGGTGCCCGAGGCCGAGGGCGCGCCCGCGCGCTACCGCGTGGAGGTGGTGCCGGGCACGGCCGGCTCGGCATAGCGCGCCCAGCCCCGGGCGCGCAGCTCGCACGCCGGGCACTCGCCGCACCCGTAGCCCCAGGCCTGCCGGTGCGTGCGGTCGCCCAGGTAGCAGGTGTGGGTCTCCTCCACGATCAGGTCGACCAGGGGCTGGCCGCCGAGGCGGTGCGCGAGCTGCCAGGTCTCGGCCTTGTCGATCCACATCAGCGGTGTGTCGATCACCAGCCGGCGCTCCAGCCCCAGCGACAGCGCGAGCTGCATCGCCTTCATGGTGTCGTCGCGGCAGTCGGGGTAGCCCGAGAAGTCGGTCTCGCAGACGCCGGTGACGATCACCTGCAGCCCGCGCCGGTAGGCCAGCGCGCCGGCCAGCGTGAGGAACAGCAGGTTGCGTCCCGGCACGAAGGTGTTGGGCAGGCCGTCGGCCTGCATCTCGAACGCGACCTCCTCGGTCAGCGAGGAACCGCCGAGCTGGGCCAGTGCCGCGAGCGTGAGCACGTGGTCCTGGCCCAGGCGCGGCGCCCAGTCGGGAAAGCGCTCGCGCAGTGAGGCCAGGATGCCGGCGCGCACGTCGAGCTCGACGCGGTGGCGCTGGCCGTAGTCGAAGCCCAGGGTCTCGACGCGCTGGTACTTCGAGAGGGCATCGGCCAGGCAGGTGGTGGAGTCCTGCCCGCCGGAGAACAGGACGAGGGCGGTGGTATGCAGGGGCATGGTGGGCTCGAGGAATGAATGGCAAGGCGCATCGCTGCGCGGGAACGACGGAGCTGTAGTCCGAACGCGCGATTTTCGCAGCCCGCGCCGCCGGCGCTACCCGCGGCCCCCGGGCCTCGCTACGATGGCCGCGACACCCCACCCACCCGCACCGCCGCCATGACCACCAAACACCTCGCCGCCTGGGCCGCCACCTTCCTGGTGATGGCGCTGATCGATTCGCTCTGGCTCGGCGTGATCGCCAAGAACCTCTACCAGCAGGGGCTGGGCCACCTGATGGCCTCCGAGCCGAAGCTGGGCTTCGCGGCGCTGTTCTACCTGCTGTACCCGGTGGGCCTGGTGTTCTTCGCGGTGCTGCCCGGCGCCGAGGCCGCGAGCCTCGCGCGCACCGCGCTGCTGGGCGCCCTGCTCGGCCTGTTCGCCTACGCCACCTACGACCTCACCAACCTCTCGATCATGAAGGGGTGGCCGCTGGGCCTGTCGCTGCTCGACATGGCCTGGGGCACCTTCGCGAGCGGCGTGGCGGCGATGGCGGGCGGGGCGGCGCTGCGCTGGGCCACGTCGCGCTGAACCGCCGAACCCCTTCGGCCGGGCGCGGCGCGTCCTTTTTTAACGGCGCGTCGAACTTTTCATGCCCGCGTGCATCGCGTCACGCAACAGTCACGCGGCATCCCTAGATTGCATTTCCGTGAACGGCGCGCAGGAGGCGCGCCGAACGAAAAACCATCCAGGGAGTTGCATGACCCGACACTTCATTGTCCCGGCGCTGCTGGGCGTTTCACTGCTGCTGTCCGCCTGCGGCGGCAGCGACAGCCACGGCGGCCTGCTGCCGCTGGCTCCGCCCCCCACCACCAACCCGCCGGCCGCGGAAGCCCCGAAGAACATCCTGTTCTTCCTCGGCGACGGCATGGGCATCACCACGCTGACCGCCGCGCGCATCTACAAGGTCGGCGAGGACGGCGACCTCACGATCGACACGCTGCCCGAGACGGCCTTCGTCCACACCTATTCGAACGACGCCCAGGTGACCGACAGCGCGCCCTCGATGTCGGCCTACATGACCGGCGTGAAGATGAACAACGAAGTCATCTCGATGAGCCCCGAGACCCAGGCCACCGATGCCGCGGGCAAGGCCTACCACGCCAGCTTCGACAGCACCTGCCCCGCGGGCAACGGCCGCGCGGTGGAGACGCTGCTCGAACAGAGCAAGGCCCGTGGCTACGCGACCGGCGTGGTGACCACCACCCGCATCACGCACGCCACGCCCGCGGCCACCTATTCGCACGTGTGCCACCGCGACGCCGAGAACACCATCGCCGCCGCGCTGGTGCCCGGCGGCGCCGGCTACAACGCCAAACTGGGCGACGGCGTCGACGTCGTCTTCGGCGGCGGCACCGACTACTTCACGCCCAAGGAAGACGGCGGCAAGCGCAACGACAAGCGCAACCTGATCGCCGAACTGAAGAGCGCGAAGTACGGCTTCGCCGCCAGCAAGGCCGAGTTCGACAAGCTGCCGGCCGACGGCGCGACCAAGATCGCCGGCCTGTTCACCAAGAGCCACATGGCCTACGACCTGGACCGCGATGCCGGCAAGGAACCGAGCCTGGCCGAAATGACCGGCAAGGCCATCGACGCGCTGGCCGCGCGCAAGAAGGGCTTCTTCCTGATGGTGGAAGGCGGGCGCATCGACCATGCGCTGCACGCCACCAACGCGCGCCGCGCGCTGCAGGACACGGGCGCCTTCGACGACGCCATCAAGCTCGCGCTCGACAAGATGAAGGCCATCGACCCGGGCCTGAAGAACACGCTGGTCGTGGTCACGGCCGACCACGACCACACGCTGCAGCTCAACGGCTATGCCGCGCGCACCGGCAAGACCGAGGCCGGCAAGCCGGGCGTGCTCGGCCTGGTGAAGGACTATGTCGATCCCAGCAAGACCAGCAAGGACGTGGACGACAACCCGTACACCATCATCGGTTTCGGCAACGGCCCGCGCCGCCTTTCCTCGCGCGGCCCGATCGGCGACGCCGAGCTCGAAGGCAAGGACTACAAGCAGGAGGCCGTGGTGCCGATGGACGCGACCAGCGACTCCGAAACGCATGGCGGCGCCGACGTGTTCCTCGGCGCGCAGGGCCTGGGCGCGGAGAACTTCTCCGGCGTGATCACCAACACGGACGTGTTCGGCCTGATCCGGAAGGCGGTCGGCCTCTGAGGCGCGAACCGCGGCCACCGACCCCATCACCATGAGCACGACCATGAACCGCATCACCCGCAACACCCGCCTGGCCGCCGCGCTCCTGTGCGCCGCCGCCGGCACCCTGGCCGGCAGCGCGCACGCCGCCGGCGAAGCCAAGAACGTCATCTTCTTCCTCGGCGACGGCATGGGCCCGGTCACCGTGACAGCCGCGCGCATCTACAAGGGCGAGAAGCAGCTCGCGGCCAAGCCCGGCTCGCTCGCGAGCCCGGAGCGCGCCAACCTCGTCATGCAGTCGCTGCCCTTCGCGGCGCGCGTGAAGACCTTCTCGCTCGACGGCCAGACCACCGACAGCGCGCCCTCGATGGCCGCCTACATGACCGGCGTGAAGATGCGCAACGAGGTGATCTCGATGTCGAGCGACACCACCGCCGTCGACGGCACGGGCATCCAGTACATCAACGGCGAGAACACCACCTGCCCGCCGACCAACGGCAAGGCGGTGGACACGCTGCTCGAGCTCGCCAAGGCCAAGGGCCGCGCGGTGGGCGCGGTGTCGACCACGCGCGTGGGCCACGCCACGCCGGCCACCACCTACGCCCACATCTGCAACCGCAACGGCTACAACACCATCGCCGAGCAGAGCACGCCGGGCCATGCCAACTACAACCCCAAGCTGCTCGACGGCATCGACGTGCTGATGGGCGGCGGCCAGCGCAACTACCTGCCGAAGTCGGTCAACCCGAGCAGCAAGCGCACCGACAACGTGGACCTGGTGGCCGCGATGCAGGCCAAGGGCTACGCCTATGTCGACACCGGCACCAAGCTGCGCGCCGTCGACACCGCCGCCACCGGCAAGCTGCTGGGCCTGTTCTCGCAGAGCGAGATGGCCTACGAGCTCGACCGCGTGAAGCAGAACCTCGACCAGCCGAGCCTGTCGGAGATGACCGAGAAGGCGCTGGGCGTGCTCAGCCGCAACGACAAGGGCTTCTTCCTGATGGTGGAGGGCGGGCGCATCGACCATGCGCTGCACGGCACCAACGCCAAGCGCGCGCTCGAGGACACGCTGGCCTTCGACGCCGCGATCCAGACCGCGCTCGACTACATGAACAGGAAGGACCCGAGCCTGAAGAACACGCTGGTGGTGGTCACGGCCGACCACGACCACGCGATCGCCTTCAACGGCTATCCGAAGATCGGCAACCCGATCCTCGGCAAGGTCAACGGCTACGCCGATGGCAAGCCGTCCAAGGCCGCCGACGGCAAGCCCTACACCACGCTGGTGTTCGGCAACGGCGGCCGGCCCAACGCGAGCGCGGCCAGCCAGGTCAATCCGGAAGACGGCAACAAGCCGTGGATCGCACCGGCGCGCGCGCCGAACCGCGACGACCAGAGCGCGACGAACACCGAGGACGACAACTTCCTGCAGGAGGTCGGCATCAACCTCGGCGCGCCCGGCTCCGAAACCCATGGCGGCGGCGACGTGATGCTGTTCGCCGGTGGCGCGGGCTCGAAGATCTTCAAGGGCACCCTCGAGAACATCAAGGTGTTCGACAAGGTCCGGCAAGCGGCGGGCCTGTGACGGCGGGCTCGAAACTCCAGGCGCTGCTGGCGGCAACGGCCCTCGCGGCCGTTCCGCTGGCGGCGGGTGCCGCGGGCGACGCCCAGGCACCGGACCAGAACCTGCGCATCCAGCACCACGTGCTGTCGATCGGCAAGGACGGCGTGCAGCGCGAGAGCCGCTACGCCGACCGCATGTTCCGCCGCGCCGGCACGGTGTGGATCGAGCGCGAGCTGCCCGCCGCGCTGCGCGCCGACCACGAGCACGAGGCCCGCGACGCCAAGGTGCACATCGGCCATGCGCATGCCGACAACACGGCCGCGCCCCTGTGGCTGCGCCGCGATGCCACCGGCAAGGTGGAGGTCGGCATGGTGCTGCGCGCGCAGCGCAAGGTGATCGAGGTCGACGCGGCCAACTACGGCAACGTCGGCTACGGCGGCTCGTGGGCCCATGCCTACTGGCTGGTCGATCCGGCGGTGCTGCCGCGCATGAAGTCCCTGGGCGCGGCCGGCCCGGGCGTGCAGCGCTACGAGCAGCAGCAGGGCGAGAGCACGGTGCGCATCGACTGGGACGTGGCCGGCCGCTATGCGCGCAGGATCGAACAGCGCAACGCGCACGGCACCTCGTTCAACACGATGACCGTCGCGCCGATCGCGGCACCGAAGACGCTGCCCTGGCAGACCGCCGAGGCCTACGAGCGCGGCGACTATTCGGACCTGCTGGACTGAACGCGCGGCCGGCCGCGGGTCAGAGAAAGCGCTCGAGCAACTTGCGCGACGCGCGGTCGAGCGCCTTCAGATCGGCAATGCGGAACTGCACCCCGTGCGCGCTCGCGATCAGCAGCGCGCCGTGCTCGAGCCGGCGGATGTCCTCCTCGGCCTTGAGCACGAAGCGGGTGTCGCCGCGGTCGGTGCTCACGGTCCAGGTGCTGGGCACGCCGAAGCTCGACACGGCATGCAGCTTGAGCAGCGTGGGCGCGAAGTCGCGCACCGCGAGTTCCTCCTCGAGCAGCGCGCGCGCCGCGGGCGGCAGCTGATCGACGCGGTCGATCCAGACCAGCTCGCGGCCCTCGCCACCGACCAGCGAGATGCCCTCGCCCGGTGCGCTGAGCGGGAAGGCCCGCACCGGCGCGACGCCCACGTGCCGCTGGCCCTGGGCATCGGTCAGCACCAGCCGGCCGAAGGCATCGCGCTCGAGCCCGAAGCCGGGCGGGGTGATCGTCGTCGTTTCCATCATGCGTCTCCCGCCGGATGCGCCGCATGGCTCACCGGGATGCCCTGCGCGCCCACGCGCTCGTTGGCCGCGCCTTCGCTCGCGTCGTCGTCGCCCTGGCGCAGTTGCGCCTGGTAGAGGCGCCAGTAGGCGCCCTGCTTGGCCATGAGTGCGTCGTGCGGGCCGACCTCGACGATCTCGCCGCGGTCCATCACCACCAGGCGGTCGGCCTTGCGCAGGGTCGAGAGCCGGTGCGCGATCGCGATCGTGGTGCGGCCCTGCACGAGGTTGTCGAGCGCCTTCTGGATCTCCTTCTCGGTCTCGGTGTCGACCGCCGAGGTGGCCTCGTCGAGGATCAGGATGCGCGGGTCGATCAGCAGCGCGCGCGCGATGCTGATGCGCTGGCGCTCGCCGCCCGACAGGCCCTGGCCGCGCTCGCCCACCAGCGAGTCGTAGCCGTGCGGCAGGCGCAGGATGAAGTCGTGCGCATGGGCGGCGCGGGCCGCGGCCACGATCTCCTCGCGCGTGGCGTCGGGCTTGCCGTAGGCGATGTTCTGCGCGATGGTGCCGAAGAACAGGAAGGGCTCCTGCAGCACCAGCCCGACGTGGCGCCGGTAGTCGGCCACGGCGAAGCGGCGGATGTCGGTGCCGTCGACCTCGATCGCGCCCTCGGTGGCGTCGTAGAAGCGGCAGATCAGGTTGACCAGCGTGCTCTTGCCCGAGCCGCTGTGGCCCACCAGGCCGATCATCTCGCCGGGCTCGATGCGCAGGTCGAGGTCGTGGATGACGGCGCGCGAGCCGTAGCGGAAGCCCAGCCCGCGCATCGCGATCGCGCCCTGCACCCGCTCCACCTTCACCGGGTTCGCGGGTTCGGGCACGTTGCTCACGTGGTCGAGGATGTCGAAGATGCGCTTGGCGCCGGCCGCGGCCTTCTGCGTCACCGAGACGATGCGGCTCATCGAGTCCATGCGCGTGTAGAAGCGGCCGATGTAGGCGATGAAGGCGGTCAGCACGCCCACCGTGATGCTGCCGCGCGCCACCTGCCAGATGCCGAAGCCCCAGACCACCAGCAGGCCGATCTCGGTCAGCAGCGACACGGTGGGCGTGAACACCGACCAGGTGCGGTTGAGCTTGTCGTTGACCTGCAGGTTGTAGGCATTGGCGGCGCGAAAGCGCTCGGCCTCGCGGCGCTCCTGCGCGAAGGCCTTGACCACGCGGATGCCGGGGATGGTGTCGGCCAGCACGTTGGTGACCTCGGACCAGACGCGGTCGATCTTCTCGAAGCCGGTGCGCAGCCGGTCGCGCACCACGTGGATCATCCAGGCGATGAAGGGCAGCGGCACCAGCGTGACCACGGCCAGCAGCGGATTGATCGAGATCAGGATCGCCGCCGTCATGACGATCATCAGCACGTCGTTGGCGAAATCGAGCGCATGCAGCGACAGGAAGACGTTGATGCGGTCGGTTTCGGAGCCGATGCGCGCCATCAGGTCGCCGGTGCGCTTGCCGCCGAAGTAGTCGAGCGGCAGGGTCAGCAGGTGCTCGTAGGTGGTGGTGCGCAGGTCGGCGCCGATGCGCTCGGACACCAGCGCCAGCAGGTAGGTGCGCGCCCAGCCCAGGCCCCAGCCGACCAGCGCCGCGCCGAGCAGGCCGCTCAGGTAGAGGCCCACGCGCATCGGATCGATCTTCTGCCCGTTCTGGAACGGGATCAGGATGTCGTCCATCAGCGGGATCGTGAGGTACGGCGGCACCAGGGTGGCGGCCGTGGACAGCACGGTGAGGAAAAAGCCGGCGATCAGCTGCTTGCGATAGGGCCGGGCGAAGCGGCCCAGCCGCAGCAGCACCCAGGTCGAGGGCGGGGTCTGGAGCTCGGTGTCGACCTCGTCGGCCTCGGCCTCGGGTGTCGCGCGCGCGACACCGCCGGCATGGCTGGCACGCTGGCCGAACAGCCGCAGCAGGCGCAGCGCGGCGACCTGGCTGGCCAGGGTGTAGCGCCAGCGCGCCAGCCGGCCCTCGCCGCCCACCAGGTCGAGCAGGCCGACCCCCGACTGGTCGCTCAGCTGCAGCGCCAGCGCCGGGTCGGCGAGCGACCACTCACGCCAAACGCCTTTGCCGCCGGGCTCCAGCGCCAGCAGCCGCTGGTCGGTGAGCGCCACCAGGCCAAAACTGAAACGAAGTTCTTCATCGAGGTCAACCGACAGAGTTGCCAGAACGTTTTCCGCGACTGCGAGCCGGCTTTTCAGAGCCTCTGAAACCGCTTCGTTTTCGCCCTCCTGGGTGCCGACTGGATCGTGATGTTGCATTGTGTTTCTTTGACTCTTGCCCGTCGCGGCCCGCTGGGACCGCGCCATGACGCCCTTCGCGGGGCGCCGATTCTGACCGATCGCCATGGGCGCGCTTGAAGGCGCCGCGGTGCTCGGCCAAAGCACATCGAACGTTTGCATGACCCGTTTCGACGACATTCGCCTGCTGCGCATCAACTATTTGCGCGGCCCGAGCATCTGGACCTACCGCCCGGTGCTCGAAGTCTGGCTGGACCTCGGCCGGCTCGAGGAATTCCCCTCCAACAAGATCGAAGGTTTCGGCGACCGGCTGACGACCCTGCTGCCGGCGCTGATCGAGCACCACTGCGGCGTCGGCGAGCGCGGCGGCTTCATCCAGCGGCTGCGCGAAGGCACCTGGTCGGGCCACGTGCTCGAGCACGTGGTGATCGAGCTTTTGAACCTGGCCGGCATGGCCACCGGTTTCGGCCAGACCCGCGAGACCTCGGTCTCGGGCACCTACCGCATGGTGTTCCGCTCGCGTGACGAGCAGGTGGCGCGGGTGGCGCTGGCCGAAGGCCACCGCATCATGATGGCCGCGATCAACGACGACCCCATCGGCCCGGCCGACGTGCAGGCCGCGATCGAGGCGATCAAGTCGAAGGTCGACGACTGCTACCTCGGCCCGAGCACCGAGGCGATCGTGAATGCCGCGATCGATCGCGACATCCCCTACATGCGCCTGAACAGCGGCAACCTGGTCCAGATGGGCTACGGCGCCAACCAGCAGCGCATCTGGACCGCCGAGACCGACTACACCAGCGCCATCGGCGAATCGATCGCCAGCGACAAGGTGCTGACCAAGTCGCTGCTCGCGGGCTGCGGCATCCCGGTGCCCGGCGGCCAGGCCGTCGCCAGCCCGGCCGAGGCCTGGGAAGTGGCCGAGGAGATGGGCGTGCCGGTGGTGGTCAAGCCCTCCGACGGCAACCATGGCCGCGGCGTGATCCTCGACCTGACCAAGCGCGAGGACATCGAGGCCGCCTTCTCCGTGGCCGAGCGCCACGGCAGCGAAGTGCTGGTCGAGCGCTACATCCGCGGCGAGGAACACCGCGTGCTGGTGGTCGGCGGCCGCATGGTGGCGGCCGCGCGCGGCGAGACCGTCTGGGTCACGGGCGACGGCAAGTCCGACTGCAGCGAACTCATCGACCTGCAGATCAACAGCGACCCGCGCCGCGGCGACACCGAGGACTTCCCGCTGTCGTTCCTCGGCGCGCGCGACGGCGCGATCCTGTCGGACCTGCGTCGCCAGGGCCTGGTGCCCGAATCGGTGCCCGAAGCCGGCCGCCGCGTGCTGATCCAGCGCAACGGCAACGTCGCGATCGACTGCACCGACAGCGTCCATCCCGAGGTCGCGCACATGGTCGAGCTGGCCGCGCGCGTGGTCGGCCTGGACATCGCCGGCATCGACCTGGTGTGCGAGGACATCTCCAAGCCGCTCGGCCCACAGGGCGGCGCCATCGTCGAGGTGAACGCCGGCCCCGGCCTGCTGATGCACCTGAAGCCGGCCGTCGGCTCGCCGCGCCCGGTGGGCCGCGCGATCTGCGACCACCTGTTCCCCGACGACTCGCAAGGCCGCATCCCCGTGGTGGGCGTGGCCGGTTCGCGCGACAACGCGGTGATTGCCCGCCTGGTGGCCTGGCTGGTCGGCCTAGGCGGCCGCCACACCGGCCTGGCCTGCCGCGACGGCCTGTTCCTCGAGCGCCGCCGCGTCGATGCGCGCGACAGCGCCAACTGGGAAGCCGGCCACCGCCTGCTGATGAACCGCCAGGTGCAGGCCGTGGTGATCGAGAACGGCGCGCGCACCATCCTGCAGGACGGCCTTCCCTACGACCGCTGCGAGGTCGGCATCGTGACCGACCTCGGCGGCTTCGAGCAGCTCGGCGACTTCGACATCCGCGAGAGCGACCACATGGTCAAGGTGCTGCGCACCCAGGTCGACGTGGTGCTGCCCGAGGGCACCGCGGTGCTCAATGCCGACGACGAACGCGTGGCCGGCCTGGCGCCGCTGTGCGACGGCGCCGTGATCCTCTACAGCGTGGACGCGCAGGCCGCGTCGCTGACGGCCCACCAGGCCGCCGGCGGCAAGGCGGTGCTGATCCGCCAGGACCGCGTGGTGCTGGCCAACGGCACCAGCGAGTCGTTCCTGCCGGGCCTGGGTCGCCTCACCGTGTGGCGCGCCACCCATGCCGGCGTCAGCCTCGAGAGCCTGCTGGCCGCCGTGGCCGCGGCCTGGGCGCTGGGCATTCCGCTCAACCTCATCGGCGCGGGCATCGAGGCCTTCGAGGCCGACCTGCAGGCGGCACTGGCCTCGCTGCAGCTCTCGCAGAGCCAGCCCTCGCCCCAACTCCAGCTCGCCTGATCCATCCGGTCCCCCCGCGTTCTCGCGGGGCACCCGCCGATACCCCAGAAGAACCGCGCCGCCCCATGAAAGTCACCCGCACCCGCGCCCTTCGCGGCCCCAACCTCTGGAGCCGCCACACCGCCATCGAGGCGGTCGTTGCCTGCGAAGGCGACGAGAACGCCATCGGCCGGCTGGCCGGCTTCGAGGACCGCCTGCGCGCGGCCTTCCCGACCATCGGCGAGCTGCACCCGATGGTGCTGGGCCAGCCGCTGGCGCTGGCCCACGTGCTGGAGAACGCGGCCGTGGCGCTGCAGGCCCAGGCCGGCTGCGCGGTCAACTTCGGCCACACCTCGCCCACGCTGGAAGAAGGCGTCTACCAGGTGGTCGTGCAATACACCGAGGAGGCCGTCGGCCGCCGCGCACTCGAGCTGGCCGAGGCGCTGATCGCCGCGGCGCAGAACGGCACCGCCTTCGACGCCACCGCCGCCATCACCGAGCTGCGCGACCTCGACGAATCGGAACGCCTGGGCCCGAGCACCGGCTCCATCGTCGACGCCGCCGTGGCGCGCGGCATCCCCTACCGCCGCCTCACCAGCGGCAGCCTGGTGCAGTTCGGCTGGGGCTCGAAGCAGCGCCGCATCCAGGCCGCCGAGGTCGACAGCACCAGCGGCGTGGCCGAGTCGATCGCGCAGGACAAGGAGCTCACCAAGCAGCTGCTCAACGCCGCCGGCGTGCCGGTGCCGCTGGGCCGCCCGGTGTCCGACATGGACGACGCCTGGGCCGCCGCGCAGGAGATCGGCCTGCCCGTGGTGGTGAAGCCGCAGGACGGCAACCAGGGCAAGGGCGTGACCGTCAACATCACCACGCGCGAGCAGCTCGATGCGGCCTACGCGGCCGCCGATGCCCACGGCGAGGTGATGGTCGAGAAATTCCTGCCGGGCTTCGACTTCCGCCTGCTGGTGGTGGGCGACCGCCTGGTGGCGGCCTCGCGGCGCGATCCGCCGCACGTGATCGGCGACGGCAGCGCCACCGTGCGCCAGCTGGTCGACACGGTCAACCTCGATCCGCGCCGCGGCGAGGGCCATGCCACCTCGCTGACCAAGATCCGCCTCGACGACATCGCCGTCGGCCGGCTCGAGGCCCAGGGCCTCACGCCCGACAGCGTGCCCGCGCTGGGCCAGCGCGTGGTGCTGCGCAACAACGCCAACCTCTCGACCGGCGGCACCGCCACCGACGTGACCGACACCGTGCATCCCGAGGTGGCGGCGCGCGCGGTCGACGCGGCGCAGATGGTCGGCCTGCATATCTGCGGCGTCGACGTGGTCTGCGAGAGCGTGCTGCGCCCGCTCGAGGAGCAGCACGGCGGCATCGTCGAGGTCAATGCCGCACCGGGTCTACGCATGCACATCTCGCCCTCGTTCGGCCGCGGCCGCGCGGTCGGCGAGGCGGTGGTCGACGCGCTGTTCGCCCATGGCGATGACGGCCGCATCCCGGTGATCGCGGTCACCGGCACCAACGGCAAGACCACCACCACGCGGCTGATCAACCACATCGTCGCCTCCAGCGGCCTGCGCACCGGCATGACCAACACCGACGGCGTGTACGTCGACGGCCGCCAGACCGACAGCGGCGACTGCAGCGGCCCGAAGAGCGCGCGCAACGTGCTGCTGCATCCCGACGTGGACGCGGCCGTGTTCGAGGTCGCGCGCGGCGGCGTGCTGCGCGAGGGCCTGGGCTTCGACCGCTGCTCGGTGGCCGTGGTCACCAACATCGGCAGCGGCGACCACCTGGGCCTGAACTACATCACCACGGTGGAGGACCTCGCGGTGCTCAAGCGCGTGGTGGTGCGCAACGTGGCGCCCGGCGGCTACGCCGTGCTCAACGCGGCCGACCCCAACGTCGCCGCGATGGCCACCAACTGCCCGGGCGAGGTGATCTTCTTCGCCGCCGACCGCCAGCATCCGGTGATGGCCACGCACCGCGCGCAGGGCAAGCGCACCGTCTACGTCGACCAGGACACGGTGGTGGCGGCCGAGGGCTCGTGGCGCGAACGCATCTCGCTGCGCGACGTGCCGATCACGCGCGGCGGCAGCATCGGCTTCCAGGTCGACAACGTGATGGCCGCCGTGGCCGCGGCCTGGGCCGTGGGCCTGGACTGGGACACCATCCGCAGCGGCCTCGCGAGCTTCCTCAACGACGCCGCCGGCGTGCCCGGCCGCTTCAACGTGATGGACTACCGCGGCGCCACCGTGATCGCCGACTACGGCCACAACACCGACGCCATGCGCGCGCTGGTCTCGGCCGTGGACACCATGCCCGCGAAGAAGCGCTCGGTGGTCATCAGCGGCGCGGGCGACCGGCGCGATTCCGACATCCGCGACCAGACCGCGATCCTGGGCCAGGCCTTCGACGACGTGATCCTCTACCAGGACGCGGCCCAGCGCGGCCGCGCCGACGGCGAGGTGATGGGCCTGCTGCGCCAGGGCCTGCAGGGCGCGACCCGCACGCGCCAGATCGACGAGATCCGCGGCGAGTTCATCGCCATCGACGCCGCGCTGGCCCGGCTGCAGCCCGGCGACCTCTCGCTGATCCTGGTCGACCAGGTCGACGAAGCGCTCGCTCACCTCGCGAAGCGCATCGCCGAAGGCTGAGCGCGCGGGCCGGGTCCCGCAGCTGCGGGATTCGTCCCACACGCAGGGGCGCGTCCCGCCGGGTCCGCTGTCTGTGCCGTCCCACAGGCCGCGCGCCATGCGCGGCCGGACACTGGTCCTCCAGTCGCGTACTGCCTCGCTCTCGAGGAAGTCGCGTCCTTTCAGGAGGCACGATGACCCCAACAGTCCACCCGGGAACGATCCCGACCCTTCGGCCGATGCGGCCGCTGCGTTCCCTTCGCATCCTCGCGCTCGCGGCCGGCCTGGTCGCGCTCGGCGCGCAGGCCCAGGCCCCCGGTTCCGAGGCGCGCATGCAGAAGGAGCGCGCCACCTGCGACGGCGTGCAGCAGGACCGCGCGGCCTGCCTGCGCGAAGCCGGCGCGGCACGGCAGGAAGCCGGCCGCAACGGCCTCACGAGCGCCGGTCCCGGCGGCTACGACGCCAATGCGCTCGCGCGCTGCCGCGAACAGCCGGCCGCCGATCGCGCCGACTGCGAAGCGCGCATCCGCGGCAGCGCGGGCGCCGGCCGCACCACCACCGAAGGCAGCGTGATGGGCGGCGGCGTGATCCGCGAGACCGTGACGCCGCTGCCCGCGCAGCCGGCACCGGCGCGCTGATCCCTCGTCCTCTTCATCGGCTGATCTCAAGGAGCCCACCATGAACCAGCGTCTTCTCCTCACCCGCGGCGCCATCGCCGCCCTCGTGGCACTCGGCGCCCTGGCGAGCGCCGGCAGCGCCAGCGCGCAATCGCGCCGCGGCGACGCCACCTACGAACGCGAGCTGGCCGTCTGCGGCCACAACCAGCAGGACCGCGCGGCCTGCATCCGCGAAGCCGGCGCGGCGCGCCAGGAAGCGGCGCGCGGCGGCCTCACCGCCGCCCCCGACTATCGCCGCAATGCGCTGCAGCGCTGTGCCTTGCAACCGCCGGGCGACCGCGCCGACTGCGAAGCCCGCGTGCTCGGCGGCGAAGGCAACACCCGCGCCGCGGTCGACGGCAGCGTGATGGGCGGCGGCGTGATCCGCGAGTCGGTCACCACGGTCGTGATGCCGGCCCCCGCGCCGTATCCGGTGGCCCCGGCGATGCGCGCGCCCGAGCCCGTGATGGTGCCGCCGGCCGCCTATCCGGCCGCGCCGATGCCCTACCCGGCACCGCAGCCGATCCGCTGATCGCCATCGGCATCCGCCACGAGGCGCCCTTCGGGGCGCCTTTTTCATGCGAAAAACCGCCGCGAAGCCCCGAAATCCGGGTGTTTTCCCTCTTGGCGAGATCCTGCAGGACTGCAATTCGATGCCCCGCAATGTCACAGAATTGTCATAAAAGCCCTGGGGGCTGCTAGCTATAGTTCTCGGCTCCTGCCTTACCGAGAAACTTTTCACCCATGAATGCCATCAAGGTCGCTCGCCGATTCATCGAAACGGACCCGGCCAACGAATCGGCCAAGATCCTCGCCCAGCTCGTGCTGGCCCTCGAATCCGAACACAGCTTCGAACTCGTCACGCTCTACAGCCTCGACTACAAGAGCTTCCAGCTGGCGATGGACATCCTCAAGGAGTGGCGCCTCGACCGCTACTACGCCAGCAAGTCCAAGCTGTTCGATCTGTCGCTGCAAGTCACCGAGCTCGACAAGAGCAGCAGCAGCAACTGAGATTCGACGGTTCCGCGCCTTTTCGTTTTCCGTTTCCCTCCCTCCCGCTCCTCGCCTCTCTCTTTCTCCCAGTTCCCCTCGCGTTCGACGCGACCGCTGCACCGTCGCAGCCGGCTGATCCGCTTCCCTCTCGCCTCCCGAACCCGCGCCGCGCGACGCGCCTGCTTTTGCGTGGGCGCGCGGCGGGAGCGCGCGCGCGAGGCGCTGGCATGCGCGCGTGTCGCGACCGTGTCGCGGGGCCGCCGATGCGGCCTCCAGCCTTCTAATTTTTGGAAGGCCAAGCGCTGCAACGCACCCGATCCGTTGCCGATTCCCCTGGAAAGACCCGCCGCGGCCCCTTCCAATATTGGCAAGCCGGCGTACGTGCCATTCCCGATCCCGCCCCACCGATCCAGTCCTAGACTCCGACGCGGCAGGCGCACGCCCCGCATGACGGGCGCCCCGCGCCGTCCCTCATCAACCGGGTACTGGATCAAATGCAAGCAAAACACAGGATCGCCGTCATTCCCGGCGACGGCATCGGCGTCGAGGTGATGCCCGAGGGCCTTCGCGTGCTGGACGCCGTGGGCCGCCGCTTCGGCATCGATTTCTCGTTCGACCACTTCGACTGGGGCTCGGACCACTACGTGCGCACCGGCCTGATGATGCCGGCCGACTGGGACGACAAGATCCAGGGCCACGACGCGATCTACTTCGGCGCGGTGGGCGCGCCCGACAAGGTGCCCGACCACATCGCGGTGTGGGGCCTCTTGATCAAGATCCGCCGCGAGTTCGACCAGTACGTGAACCTGCGCCCGGTGCGCCTGATGCCCGGCGTGCCCGGCCCGCTGGCGCACCGCCAGCCCGGCGACATCGACTTCCTGGTGGTGCGCGAGAACACCGAGGGCGAATACACCTCGGTCGGCGGCCGCCTGTTCGAGGGCACGCCGCGCGAGATGGCGATCCAGGAAGCGGTGTTCACGCGCACGGGCGTGGACCGGATCATCGACTACGCGTTCCAGCTGGCGAGCCGCCGCAAGCGCAAGAACCTGGTGGCCGCGACCAAGTCGAACGGGATCTCGATCACGATGCCCTACTGGGACGAGCGCCTGGCCGAGATCGCGAAGCGCTACCCCGACGTGGCGACGAGCAAGTACCACATCGACATCCTGTGCGCGCACTTCGTGCAGCACCCCGACTGGTTCGACGTGGTGGTGGCCTCCAACCTGTTCGGCGACATCCTGTCGGACCTGGGCCCGGCCTGCACCGGCACCATCGGCATCGCGCCCTCGGGCAACCTCAACCCCGAGCGCAAGTTCCCCTCGCTGTTCGAACCCGTGCACGGCTCGGCCCCCGACATCGCCGGCAAGGGCATCGCCAACCCCATCGGCCAGATCTGGTCGGCCGCGCTGATGCTCGACCACCTCGGCGGCGACAACCCGGTCTACGCCGAAGCCTCGGCCGCCGTGCTCTCGGCGATCGAAACCGTGCTCAGCGAAGGTCCGCGCACCCGCGACATGGGTGGCACCGCCAACACCGTCGACGTGGGGCGTGCGATCGCCGAGTGCATCTCGGCATGAGTTCTCGCGCCTGCCGTACGGTTCGTCGTGCCTTGGATGAGGTGCGTGGGTCGGGGCGGGCGCGCGCCGATGGGGTACTCCCCTCCGCGAATGTCCCCCGCCTTCGGCTCCTCCTTGATTTCGCTGCGGGGAGTACCCCATCGACGCGCGCCTGGACGCAGCCGTTGTTGAACCGCCGGCACCACCGCAGCGCCTCCCGTGCACAGGGCAGTGGGTGCTTCCCGCAGCGAAATCAAGGAGGAGGCCGAAGGCCGGGGGACATTCGCGGAGGGAAGTACCCGCTGTCCTGTGCACGCGCCCCGGACAAAAACCACCACGCAAAGCGATGAACACCCAGAGATGAGCCTCTTCCTAATCAAGCGCCTTGCCACGCTGATCGGCACGCTGATCGGCGCCTCCATCATCGTCTTCCTGGTCCTTGAGATCCTGCCCGGCAACGCCGCGCAGATGCTCATGGGCCCGGACGCCGCCCCCGAAGCCGTCGCCGCCCTGGCCACCAAGCTCGGCCTCGACCAACCCGCCTGGACCCGCTACTGGCACTGGATCGCGGGCCTGCTCACCGGCGACCTCGGCGACTCCTACGCCTACAGCTCCCCCGTGCTCGACCTCATCCTCGAGCGCCTCGCACTCACCGTCCCCCTGGCCCTCTTGGCCATGGCCTTCACCACCGTGCTCGCCCTGCTCGTGGGCGTCACCGCCGCCGCACGCCACAACAAGCTCGGCGACGTCGGCTTGATGGGCCTCACCCAGGTCGGCATCGCCATCCCCAACTTCTGGTTCGCCATCCTGCTGATCCTCGTCTTCTCCGTGCAGCTGCAGTGGTTCTCCGCCGGCGGCTTCGACGGCTGGGGCGAAGGCGTCTTCGCCGGCCTCAAGTCGCTCCTGCTGCCCGCCCTGTCCCTGGCCGTCGTGCAGGCCGCCATCCTCGCGCGCATCACCCGCTCGGCCGTGCTGGAGGTCATGCGCGAGGACTTCGTGCGCACCGCGCGCGCCAAGGGCGTCACCCAGCGCGCCGTGCTGTGGACCCACGTGCTGCGCAACGCCCTGATCCCCGTCATCACCGTCATGGGCATGCAGTTCTCCGAGCTGCTCGCCGGCACCATCGTGGTGGAGAACGTGTTCTACCTGCCGGGCCTGGGCCGCCTGATCTTCCAGGCCATCAGCAACCGCGACCTCATCGTCGTGCGCAACTGCGTCATGCTGCTCGCAGCCATGGTCGTCATCGTCAACTTCGTGGTCGACGTGCTCTATGCCGTCATCGACCCGCGCATCAAGGCGAGCGACATATGAGCGCCATTGCATCGGTTACCCCCAGCGCCGCCGCCCTCAAGCTGCCCGGCTTCTGGCAGCGCGCGCGCCACCACCGCAGCTTCGTCATCGGCGGCGTGCTCGCCGCCCTGCTCTTGCTCGCGGCCCTGGTCTCCTACCTCTGGACGCCCTACTCGCCCTACGCCATGGACATGGCCAACAAGATGCAGGCGCCCTCGGCCAGCCACTGGCTGGGCACCGACGCCTTCGGGCGCGACGTGGCCTCGCTGCTGCTGGTGGGCGCCCGTGCTTCCATCCTCGTGGGCGTCATCGCGGTCGGCATCGGCCTGGTCGTAGGCACCGCCCTGGGCCTGCTGGCCGCGGCCAGGCGGGGCTGGGTGGAAGAAGCCATCATGCGTTTCTCCGACTTCTCGCTGGCCTTCCCCGCCATCCTCTCGGCCATCATGATGACGGCCGTCTTCGGCGCGGGCATCGTCAACGCCATCATCGCCATCGGCATCTACAACATCCCCACCTTCGCGCGCATCACGCGAGCATCGGCCAACGCCATCTGGTCGCGCGAGTACGTGGCGGCGGCCCGTGCCTGCGGCAAGGGAAGCTTCGCCATCACCATGCAGCACGTGCTGCCCAACATCTCGGCGGTGCTGATCGTGCAGATCACCATCCGCTTCGCCATCGCGATCCTGGCCGAGGCTGCTCTGTCCTATCTCGGCCTGGGCACGCAGCCGCCGCAACCCTCTTGGGGCCGAATGCTCAGCGAGGCGCAGACCCTGATGTTCCAGCAGCCGCTGCTGGCCGTCTTCCCGGGCATGGCCATCGCGCTGGCGGTGCTGGGCCTGAACCTGCTGGGCGATGGCCTGCGCGACCTGCTCGATCCGCGCCTGGCGCGCGCGAGGTGAGCGACATGGCAACCACCAGCACCGTGGCCAACCCCATGCCCCTCCTCGAAGTCGACAACCTCCACATCGGCCTGCAGACCCAGCGCGGCCCCGCCCAGGCCGTGCGCGGCGTCTCCTTCTCGCTCGAGCGCGGCCAGACCCTCGGCATCGTGGGCGAGTCGGGCTGCGGCAAGTCCATCACGGTCATGTCCCTCATGGGCCTGCTGCCCGCCACCGCCAAGGTCACGGGCAGCATCCGCCTGGACGGCCAGGAGCTCATCGGGCAGCCCGAGTCCGCCATGTGCCAGATCCGCGGCAACCGCATCGGCATGATCTTCCAGGAGCCGATGACGGCCCTGAACCCGGTCCACACCATCGCGCGCCAGGTCGGCGAGCCGCTGCGGCTGCACCGAGGCCTCACCGCCAAGCAGGCCCGCGCCGAGGCGCTGAACCTGCTGCAACGCGTGGGCATCCCCGACGCGGCCTCGCGCCTGGATGCCTATCCGCACCAGTTCTCGGGCGGCCAGAGGCAGCGCATCGGCATCGCGATGGCGCTGGCCTGCGGGCCCGACCTGCTGATCGCCGATGAGCCCACCACCGCCCTGGACGTGACCATCCAGAAGCAGGTGCTCGACCTGATCCAGAACCTGGTGGCAGAGATGGGCATGGCACTGATCCTGATCTCGCACGACCTGGGCGTGATCGCCAACAGCGTGCAGCGCATGCTCGTGATGTACGGCGGCAGCGTGGTGGAGAGCGGGCCGACACGGGCCCTCTTCGCGAACCGCGCGCATCCGTACACCAAGGGGCTGTTCGCGGCGCGGCCGGTGATCGGGGCGCCCAAGGGCCAGCGGCTGGCCACCATCCGGGGCAGCGTGCCCGAGCTCGTGGACCTGCCCGCGGGTTGTCCGTTCGCGGGGCGCTGCAGCTACACGGTCGATGCCTGCCAGTCGACGCGCCCGCCGGCGGTGATGCTGCCTGACGACCATGCGGTGCGCTGCATCCGACTCGACGAGATCGAAGCGGAGGCCGTGGCATGACGCAAACGAAGACGCCGCTGCTGCAAGTGACCGACCTCGTGCGCCACTACGCCCTGCCGCGCGAGAAGCTGCTGGGCCCACCGCCCACGGTCAAGGCCCTCAATGGCGTGAGCTTCGAGGTGCAGGCCGGGCGCAGCGTGGGGATCGTCGGCGAGTCCGGTTCGGGCAAATCGACCATCGCACGCCTCGTGATGGCGCTCGACAAGCCCACCTCGGGCAGCGTGAAGCTCGAAGGGCGCGAGTTGCACGCGTTGAGCAAGGACGAACTGCGCACCGCCCGTCGCGACTTCCAGATGGTCTTCCAGGACCCCTACGGCTCCCTCGACCCGCGCCAGACGGTCGCGCGCATCGTGGCCGAGCCACTCGAAGCGCTGGCCCAGGCCTCGAAGAAGGAACAGCGCGAGCGCGCCGCCGAATCCCTGGCAGCCGTGGGCCTGCGCCCCACCGACCTCGACAAGTACCCGCACGAGTTCTCGGGCGGCCAGCGCCAGCGCATCGCGATCGCACGCGCCCTCATCACCCGCCCCAAGCTCATCGTCGCCGACGAGCCCGTGAGCGCCCTGGACGTCTCCGTGCAGGCCCAGGTGCTCAACCTCATGCAGGACCTGCAGCAGCAGTTCGGCATCAGCTACCTGCTCATCAGCCATGACCTCGCCGTCGTCAACCACCTGTGCGACGAAGTCTGCGTGGTCTTCAAGGGGCAGATCGTCGAGCGAGGCACGCCGCAGGAGCTGTTCGCCAACGCGCAGCATCCCTACACGCGCACGCTGCTCGGCGCCGTGCTGCAGGCACCGGCCCACTGAATTTTTTCTGTTGTCTTTTCCAGGAGCTATCGAAGTATGTTGAAGCGACGCACCCTCATGACGTCCGCCATGGCCGCGGCCATCCCGGGCGTCTTCCTGCCGCAGGCGCGCGCGCAGGCCGGCAAGAACACGCTGACCATCGGCATGCCGCTCGAACCGCCGGGCCTGGACCCGACCACGGGCGCGGCCTCGGCCATCGCCGAGATCACGCAGTACAACATCTTCGAGACGCTGACCAAGGTCAATGCCGACGGCTCGGTCACGCCGATGCTCGCCGAGAGCTGGACCTCCTCGCCCGACATGAAGACCTTCGTCTTCAAGCTCAAGCGCGGCATCAAGTTCCAGAATGGCGAGCCCTTCAACGCCTCGGTCGTGAAGTTCTCCTTCGACCGCGCGGGCAACGCCAAGAGCACCAACAAGGACAAGCGCTTCTTCAGCGAGATCGGCACCGTGGTGCTCGACGAGCACACGGTGGGCGTGAACAGCACGCTGCCCAATCCCGACCTGCCCTTCATGCTGGGCCAGTCCACCGCCTGCCTGGTCGAGCCCAAGAGCGCCGACACCAATGCCACGCAGCCCGTGGGCACCGGCCCCTACAAGCTCGGCGGCTGGCAGCGCGGCGCCTCGTGCACGCTGGTCAAGTCCACCACCTACCGCGATCCTGCGCAGGCCAAGATCGAGCGCTTCGTGTTCCGCTTCATGTCGGACACCGCGGCCCAGACCGCCGCGCTGCTGTCGGGCGACATCGACATCTTCCCGCGCGCGGGCACGCGCTCGGTGAGCCAGTTCAAGGGCAACAACCGCTTCCAGGTGATCGAGGTCGGCACGCGCGGCAAGGTGATCCTCACCATCAACAACCGCAAGAAGCCGCTCGACGACGTGCGCGTGCGCCGCGCGATCCTGGCGGCGATCGACCGCAACGCGATCGTGCAGGGCGCGGCCGACGGCTTCGGCAAGCCCATCGGCAGCCACTACGCGCTGGGCGCGCCGGGCTTCCTCGACACCACGGCGATGAACCCCTTCGACGTCGAGAAGGCGAAGAAGCTCTTGGCCGAGGCCGGCGTGAAGACGCCGCTCGAGCTGCGCCTGCAGCTGCCGCCGCCGTCGTATGCACGCCAGGGCGGCGAGGTGATCGCCGCGCAGCTCGCGCAGATCGGCATCAACGTGAAGATCCAGAACGTGGAATGGGCCCAGTGGCTCAGCGGCACCTTCGGCGGTGCGCACGACTTCGACCTCACGATGGTCGCGCACGTCGAGCCCTTCGACCTCGTGAAGTACACCGAGCCCGACTACTACTGGGGCTACGACTCGAAGAAGTTCCGCGACCTCTACGTCGCGATCCAGAACGAGGAGAACAAGAAGCGCCGCGCCGACCTGCTGGGCGACGCGCAGAAGATGCTCGCGACCGACGCGGTCAACGGCTTCCTCTACCAGGCCGTGTTCCCGACCATCGCGCGCAAGGAAGTCAAGGGCCTGTGGCCCAGCATGCCGATCGTGGTGAACGACCTCGCGGCCATCTCGTGGAGCTGATGCGATGACGACGACGAAGAACCTGTACGACCTCGGCGCGGCCGAGCTCGGTGCCGCCTACGCGCGCCGCGAACTCTCGCCGGTCGAGGTGGCGCGCTCGGTCAATGCGCGCATCGAGGCGCTCGAGCCCAGGCTCTGCGCCACCTGGCTGTTCCGCCCCGAGCTCGCGCTCGAGCAGGCGCGCGCCTCCGAGGCACGCTGGCTCGCCGGCACGCAGCGCGGCGCGCTCGACGGCGTGCCCGTGACCATCAAGGACAACCTCGCGACCGCGGGCGACCCGATGCCGCTGGGCACCGCGGCCTACCCGCTGGTGCCGATGGCGCAGGACTCGCCGCCCGCCGCGCGCCTCAAGGAGGACGGCACGGTGCTGGTGGCCAAGACCACCATGCCCGACGTGGGCATGCTGTCCTCGGGCCTGTCGACCTTCCACCATCTCTCGCGCAATCCCTGGGACCTGTCGCGCACGCCGGGCGGCTCGAGCGCCGGCGCCGGCGCGGCCGCCGCGGCCGGCTACGGCCCGCTGCACGTGGGCACCGACATCGGCGGCTCGCTGCGCCTGCCCGCGAGCTGGTGCGGCATCTACTCGCTCAAGCCCAGCTTCGGCCGCATCCCGCTGAGCACGCCCTACATGGGCCGCTGCGCCGGCCCGATGACGCGCACCGTGGAGGACTCGGCGCTGATGATGGCCTCGATGGCCCAGCCCGATGCGCGCGACTACTCCGAGCTGCCGCCCGGCGCGATCGACTGGGCCGCCTTCGCGGTCGAGCCCGATTTCATCAAGGGCAAGCGCGTGGGCCTGCTGATGGACGCGGGCTGCGGCCTGCCGCTCGATCCGCAGATCGCCGAGGCGGTGCGCCGCGCCGCCAGGCGCATCGAGGACGCGGGCGCGCACGTCGAGCCGATGCAGCCCTTCATGACGCCCAAGATGCTGCAGGGCATGGACCACTTCTGGCGCATGCGCTCGCTGAGCGACCTGCGCACGATGAGCGCCGAGCAGCGCGCGAAGATGCTGCCCTACATCCTGACCTGGGCCGAGAGCGCGGCAGGGTTCTCGGGCGAGCACATCTACGAGGCCTACAGCCAGTTCATCGCCACGCGCGCCGCGGCGGTGGCGGCCACGGTGGGCTTCGACTTCGTGCTCTCGCCGGTGTCGCCCAACATGCCCGCGCCCGCGGAGCATGCCTCGCCCACCAACGACCCGCTGCGCTCGCTCGAGCACATCGGCTTCACCGTGCCCTACAACATGTCGGAGCAGCCGGCGGCCTCGATCAACTGCGGCTACTCCGCCGAGGGCCTGCCGATCGGCCTGCAGATCATCGGCCGACGCTTCGACGACCTCGGCGTGCTGCAGTTCAGCCGCGCCTTCGAGCAGATCCGCGAGCCGCAGAAGCCCTGGCCCGAACTCGGCTGAAGCGCTTGTCCGACACTGGGCGGCGCGCGAGCCTCTCGCGCACCGTCCCCGTTTTTCCGCGCCGCCCCGCCGGCGCCGCCCGTAAGGAGACACCCCCATGAACCCCACCCACTTCATCGACGGCCGGCGCGTGCCCTCGGAAGGCAACGCCACCATCGACGTGATCGACCCCAGCGACGGCGAGCGCTTCGGCCAGCTCGCGCGCGGCACCGCGGGCGACATCGATACCGCCGTGAAGGCCGCGCGCCGCGCGGTCGGCGAGAACTTCGACGGCCCCTGGGGCGCACTGAGCGCGCTCGAGCGCGGCCGGCTGATGGCCAAGCTCGGCGCGGCCGTGCTCGCCCACCACGAGGAACTGGCCCAGCTCGAGGCGCGCGACACCGGCAAGGCGCTGCGCGTGGCGCGCAACGACGCCACCGCGCTCGCGCGCTACATGGAGTACTACGCCGGCGCCTGCGACAAGCTGCATGGCGACACCCTGCCCTACGAACGCGGCTACACCGTGCTCACCGTGCGCGTGCCGCACGGCGTGACCGGCCACATCATTCCCTGGAACTACCCGATGCAGATCGCGGGCCGCAGCGTGGGCGCCGCGCTGGCCGCGGGCAACGCCTGCGTGGTCAAGCCGGCCGAGGACGCGAGCCTCTCGCTGCTGCGCCTGGCCGAGCTGGCGGCCGAGGTCGGCTTTCCGGCCGGCACGCTCAACGTGGTCACGGGCTACGGCAAGGAAGCCGGCGCGGCGCTGTGCGCGCACCCAGGCATCGACCACATCTCCTTCACCGGCTCCACCGTCACCGGCCGCAGCGTGGGCCTGGCGGCCGCCGAGCGCCACTGCCCCGTGACGCTGGAACTGGGCGGCAAGTCGCCGCAGATCGTGTTCGCCGACGCCGACCTCGACGCGGCCGAGCCGGTGCTGGTCAACGCCATCATCCAGAACGCCGGCCAGACCTGCTCGGCCGGCAGCCGGGTGCTGGTCGAGCAGTCGATCTACGAAGAGGTGGTGCAGCGGCTCGCGAAGCGCTTCTCGGCCGTGCGCGCCGGCCCGCCGGCCGACGACCTCGACATGGGCCCGCTGATCAACGAGAAGCAGTTCCGCCAGGTGCGCGACATGGTCGCCACCGCCGAGGCCCAGGGCCTGAAGGTGGCCGCGCGCGGCAGCGTGGCGCCCAATGCATCGGCCCAGGGCTTCTACCAGGAGGCCGTGCTGTTCCGCGACGTGCCCGGCGACAGCGACATCGCGCAGCGCGAGATCTTCGGCCCGGTGCTGGCGCTCACGCCCTTCGCCGACGAGGCCGAGGCCGTGCGCCTGGCCAACGGCACCGACTTCGGCCTGGTGGCCGGCATCTGGACGCGCGACGGCGCCCGCCAGCTGCGCATGGCGCACAAGATGCACTGCGGCCAGGTCTTCATCAACAATTACGGCGCGGCCGGCGGCGTGGAACTGCCCTTCGGCGGCGTGAAGTCCTCGGGCTTCGGCCGCGAGAAGGGCTTCGAGGCCCTGCTCGGCTTCACCACCCTCAAGACCATCGCGATCAAGCACGGATAAGCAAGGCGGAACCAAACCATGGCATTGAACGAACAAGAGAAGGCGGCCGCTCCCAAGCGCCGCGTGGGCCTGGTGGGCGTGGGCCTGATGGGCAGCGGCATCGCGCAGAACATCGTGGGCCACGGCCATGCGCTCACGGTGCTCGAGCACCCGGGCAACCAGCCGATCGACGCCCTGCTCGCGGCCGGCGCGCGCTCGACGCCCGACGTGGCGAAGCTCGCGGCCGAGGTCGACGTGCTGATCCTCTGCGTGACCGGCACGCCGCAGGTCGAGGCCGTGATGCTCGGCGAGAAGGGCGCGCTCTCCGCCCTGCGTCCCGGCACCGTGGTGGTCGACTGCTCGACCGCCGTGCCCGAATCCACCTCGCGCGTGGCGCGCGCCGTCGAAACCAAGGGCGGCCACTTCCTCGACGCGCCGATGACCCGCACCGCGAAGGAAGCGGCCGAGGGCCGGCTCAACCTGCTGGTGGGCGGCGACGCCGAGGTGCTGGCCTCCTGCCTGCCGCTGCTGCGCGCCTTCGCCGAGAACGTCACGCACGTGGGCGGCATCGGCGCCGGCCATGCGATGAAGCTGCTGCACAACTTCGTCTCGCTGGGCACCGTGGCGCTGCTGTGCGAGGCCGCGGCCTGCGCCGAGCGCGCGGGCGTCAAGCCCGAGGTGTTCGTCGACGTGCTCGCCAAGGGCGGCGGCAACGGCGTCGCGCTCGAGCGCGTCAAGCCCAAGCTCCTGACCGGCAGCACCGATTCGCTCAAGTTCTCGATGGCCAACGCCAAGAAGGACCTGGGCTACTACAACGACATGGCCGAGCAATCCGCGGCCGCGCACGGCATCGCGCAGGCGGTCGACGCGCTGCTCACGCGCGGCGTCGACACCTTCGGCGGCGACCGCATGGTGCTGGACCTGGTCGAGGCGCTCAAGCGCTGAACGCGGTGCCGGAAACGCCCTCGCGCGGGCGTTTCCAGCGCAGATTCGCGCGACGCCCACATGACCGCCGGGCCCCGCGCAACCCCATACCCGTTTTTCGAAGTCGCTGAAGCGACAAGGCAAGTTCGGGCAAACCTCAGTCGACGCGGCCACACCGCGCTTCCACAATCCTCCGCTGGACCCCGACGACACCGACCTCCAGAGCCGGTGCGCGGGTGAATGCCGTTGCGGCAACTGCGAGGATCGACGTGGAACTGTTCTTTCAGCAACTGCTCAACGGCCTGACCGTGGGCGGCGTCTACAGCCTGGTGGCCCTGGGCCTCACGCTGGTCTACGGCATCCTGCACGTGCCGAACTTCGCGCACGGCGCCTTCTACATGGCCGGGGCCTTCGCGGGCTACTACCTGATGGCGCGGCTGGGCCTCAACTACTGGATCGCGATGGCCGGCGCGGCGGTGGTGGTCGCGGTGATCGCGATGCTGGCCGAGCGGCTGGTGTTCCACCCGCTGCGCAACGCGCCCGAGCTGCACGACATGATCGCCGCCATCGGCATCCTGCTGTTCATCGAGGCCGGCGCGCAGGCCATCTTCGGCGCCGACTTCCACCGCATGCCCACGCCCTACGGCCAGATCGTCGAGGTGTTCGGGCTCACGGCGCCGCTGCAGCGCCTGCTGATCATCGCGGGCGCCTTCGGGCTGATGGTGCTGCTGCACCTGTTCCTCAACCACACGGTGCTGGGCTCGACCATCATCGCGATGGCGCAGAACCGCGACGGCGCGGCGCTGGTGGGCATCGACGCCACGCGCGTCACGCTGCTGGTGTTCGCGATCTCGGGCGCGCTGGCGGCGGTGGCCGCGGTGCTCTACGCGCCGATCAACCTGGTCTACCCGAGCATGGGCAACCTGGTGATCACCAAGGCCTTCGTGATCATCATCCTCGGCGGCATGGGCAGCTTCCCGGGCGCCATCGTCGGGGGCTTGATCATCGGCATGGCCGAGAGCTTCGGCGGCTTCTACTTCTCGACCGACTACAAGGACATCATCGCCTTCGTGCTGCTGGTGGTCATCCTGTCGCTGCGCCCGCAGGGCCTGTTCACGCCGAAGGGAGCCCGCTGATGGGATCGCTGCTGCAAGGCAAGGCCGGCTGGGCCGTGCTCGCGCTGATCGCGCTGGCCTTTCCGCTGTTCGCGCCCAACAACTACCTGATCTCGGTGGCGACGCAGGCCTTCATCATGGCCATCGCCGCGCTGGGCCTGAACCTGATCACCGGCTACACGGGCCAGTTCAACCTCGCGCACGGCGCCTTCATGGCCGTGGGCGCCTACACGGTGGGCATCCTCACGGTCGACCACCAGGTGCCGTTCTGGATCGCGTTCGCGCTCGCGGGCGTGGTCACGGGCGTGCTGGGCTTCTTCATCGGCATCCTGTCGCTGCGGCTGAAGGGCCACTACTTCTCGATCTTCACGCTGTGCGTGAGCTACATCATGTTCCTGCTGATCGAGAAGTGGGAGAGCCTCACGCACGGTCCGGTGGGCATCATGGGCATCCCCTCGCCCACGGGCACCGGGCCGCTGCAGTTCGGCACGCCGCTGTCGCAGTACTACCTGGTGCTGGCCTTCCTCGCGCTGGGCATCTGGGTCATGGCGCGCATCGTGCGCTCGCTGCTGGGCCGCAGCTTCATGGCGGTGCGCAACAGCGACGAGCTGGCCGAGGCGCTGGGCACCGACCTGATGCGCACCAAGACGCTGTCGTTCGTGCTGTCGGTGATCTATGCCGGCTTCGCGGGCGCGCTCTACGCGGGCCAGGTGCGCTTCCTCGGCCCCGACCTGGCGAGCGAGGCCGTGACCTTCGACCTCGTGATGTTCGTGCTGGTGGGCGGCATCGGCACCCTGCTCGGACCGCTGGTGGGCACCTTCCTCGTCACCGGCCTCACGCAGAGCCTGCAGTTCCTGCAGGACTACCGCATGGTGGTGTTCGGCCCGGTGCTGATCGCGCTGATCATCTTCCTGCCCGACGGCATCGTCGGCACCTGGCTCAAGCGCCGCGCGCGCCGTGCGGATGCGCGGCGGGCCGCGGCCTCCGCCGCCACCGTGCAGGAGGTGCAGCGCCATGCTTGAGATCGAGGGCCTCACCAAGCAGTTCTTCGGCCTGACCGCGGTCGACAGCGTGAGCACGCGCTTCGAGCGCGGCCAGATCAGCGCCATCATCGGCCCCAACGGCGCCGGCAAGACCACCTTCTTCAACCTGGTGGCGGGCACGCACAAGCCGAGCGCGGGCCGCATCGCCTTCGAGGGCCGCGACGTCACGGGCATGCGCCCCGACCACGTGGCGCGGCTGGGCATCGCGCGCACCTTCCAGACCACGCACCTGTTCGACAACGCCACCGTGCTCGACAACCTGATCGTGGGCCACCGGCTGCGCACGCACTCGGGCCTGTGGGACGTGCTGATCGGCAGCCGCCGCCTGCGCGAGGAAGAGAAGCTGTGCCGCGACAAGGCGCAGGAGGCGCTGGACTTCGTGGGCCTCTCGCACATCGCCCACCGCATCGCGGCCGACATCACGCAGGAGGAGCGCAAGCGCGTGGCCTTCGCGCTCGCGCTGGCGACCGACCCGCAGCTGCTCCTGCTCGACGAACCCGCGGGTGGCGTGAACCCCGAGGAGACCGTGGGCCTGGCGGCGCTGATCCGCAAGCTGGTGGCGCACGGCAAGACCGTGTGCCTGATCGAGCACAAGATGGACATGATCATGCAGCTGGCCGACAAGATCGTCGTGCTCAACAACGGCGCCAAGATCGCCGAGGGAACGCCCGCCGAGATCCGCCGCGATCCGCAGGTGATCGAGGCCTACCTGGGGACCGACCATGCTGCGGTTTGAGGGCGTCGACCTCCACTACGGCAGCTTTCGCGCGCTCAGCGGCGTGAGCCTGCATGCCGACCCGGGCGAGCTGGTGGTGCTGCTGGGCGCCAACGGCGCGGGCAAGACCTCGATCTTCATGGCCGCCAGCGGCATCCGCCGCCCGAGCGCGGGCCGCATCCGCCTGGGCGACGGCGACATCACGGGCCAGCGCCCGGCGCAGATCGTGGCCTCGGGCCTGGTGCACTGCCCCGAGGGCCGCAAGCTGTTCCCGATGATGACGGTGCGCAAGAACCTCACGCTGGGCGCCTACGTGCACCGCGGCGACAAGGCCGGCATCCAGCGCTCGCTCGACGAGGTGTTCTCGCTGTTCCCGATCCTCGCGGCCAAGCAGAACGATCCCGCGGGGTCGCTGTCGGGCGGCCAGCAGCAGATGGTGGCGATCGGCCGCGCGATGCTCGGGCGGCCCAAGGTGCTGCTGCTCGACGAGCCCTCGCTGGGCCTGGCGCCGCTGATCGTGAAGCAGGTGTTCGAGGTGATCCAGCGCATCAACCAGCAGGGCACCACGGTGCTGCTGGCCGAGCAGAACGCCTACTCGGCACTGGCCATCGCGCACCGCGCCTACGTCATCGAGCGCGGCCGCATCGCGCTCGAGGGCGACCGCGAGTCGCTGCTGCACAACGAGGCGGTGCGCGCCGCCTACATCGGCGCCTGAGCCGCGCGCCGGTCCCCCGCTTTTCCTCGCCCCCCAACTACAGGAGACAACGCCATGACATCCACCACGCCCCTTCGCACCCGCCGCCGCCTCGCCGCGCTGCCCGTGGCCGCCGCACTGGCCGCCGCCTTCGGTGCCGGCACCGCCTTCGCGCAGGACACGGTGAAGATCGGCTTCACCGGCCCCCTGAGCGGCGGCGCCGCGCTCTATGGCAAGAACGTGGTCAACGGCATGGAGATGGCGATCAAGGAAGTGAATGCCGCGGGCCTCGAGGTCGGCGGCAAGAAGTACAAGTTCGAGCTGGTCGCGCTCGACGACAAGTACTCGCCGGCCGACGCCGCCATCAACGCGCGCCGGCTGGTGCAGCAGCACCAGTCGCCGGCGGTGTTCGTGCCGCACTCGGGCGGCATCTACGCGATGCAGGCCTTCAACGAGCAGGAGAAGTTCATCGTGATGGCGTACTCGAGCACGCCGAAGATCACCGAGACCGGCAACAAGCTCACCATCCGCATCCCGCCGACCTTCAACTCGTACATCGAGCCCTTCACGCGCTACGAGATGAACAAGTTCGGCAAGCGCGTCGGCATGCTGCCGGGCGACCACGAGTACGCGAAGAACTGGAGCCAGCTGTTCGGCCCGGCCTGGGAGAAGGCCGGCGGCACCATCGCCTCGAACAACCCCATGTCGTACAACCGCTCGGCCGACTTCTACAGCGGCGTGAGCCGCGTGCTGGCCGAGAAGCCCGACGTGCTGTTCGTCGGCGGCCCGTCGGAACCCACCGCGCTGGTGGCCAAGCAGGCGCGCGAGCTCGGCTTCAAGGGCGGCTTCCTGGTGATGGACCAGGCCAAGTTCGACGAGATGGCCAAGGTCACGGGCGGCCTCGGCGCGCTCGAGGGCTCGATCGGCGTGCTGCCGGTGTCCTACGACGAGCGCGTGGGCCCGAAGAGCTTCGCCGAGGCCTACCGCAAGGCCTACGGCGCCGACAAGGACGCGACCACCGAGTCCTCCTACAACTACACGCTGGTGCACGCGCTGGCCGGCGCGATGAAGCTCGCGGGCACCACCAGCGACGCGGCGGCGATCCGCGCCAAGCTCGGCGACGCGCTCAAGGCACTGCCCGAGAAGATCAATGCCGGCAGCTTCAAGGGCGTGGACAGCGTGGGCGGCACCATCGTCGACCCGCTGGTGGCCACGGTGGAAGGCGGCAAGATCAAGCCGGTGAACCTCAGCGACCTGATGAAGTGACGGGCGCGACGCTGCGCGCCAGCAGGTGGTCCACCAGCCGGCGCTGCGGAAAGCCCAGCGTCTCCTGCCGCGTGCAGATGTACATGCGGCGCGAGGCCCAGGCGTCGGTGAGGTTCAGGAAGCGCAGCCCCATCTCCTTGCGGTAGGTGGCGGCCGCGCCCTCGGGCAGGATGCCCACGCCCATGCCGGCCTCGATCATCCGGCACACGGCCTCGAAGCTCTTGACCTGCACGCGCAGCCGCAGCACCTTGCGCGCCAGCGCGGCCGCGTCCTCGATGGTGCGCGCGATCGCGGAGTCGCTCTCGAGGCCGACGAAGTCGAAATCGAGCAGCTGCTCGAACGAGACCTCGCGGCCGCGGTGCGGATGCCGCCGGTGCACCACGGCCACCAGCCGGTCCATGCGGTAGGGGATGAAGTTGAGGCTGGCGTCCGAGGTCTCGCCGGTGATCACGCCGACGTCGGCCTGGCGCTCGCGGATCGCCTGCACGATCCACACGCTGCGGTGCTCCTCCACGTCGACGCGGATCTCGGGATAGGCGCGCCGGAAGCTCGCCACGTCGTCGGGCAGGAACTGCCCCATCGCCGAGGCATTGGCCTGCAGCCGCACGCGGCCGGTGGCGCCCTGCGCGTAGTCGGAGAGGTCGGCGCGCATGCGGTCGACGTCGCGCAGGATCAGCCGCGCATGCACCGCGAGCGATTCGCCCGCACCGGTGACGGTCACGCCGCGCGAGCTGCGCTGGAACAGGGTCACGCCGAACTGGCTCTCGAGCATCAGTAGCGCGACGTTTGGTTTGAGCTAGCCGGACGTTTGGTTTGATCCAGCATTTAACCGGCATAAAGACCGGTTCACCGTCGTTGAAACGGCGACGGATGCTTTAACGAAGTTCCTCGCCGCACTCCGGGCACTTCGAATCGTTCACCACGAGGAAGCCAGAGCGATAGCCGCAGTGCTTACAGTGAGCCCCGACAACCAACGAAGCTCCTCCTTGCCGCCGGTCCGGCACCAGAGCACCGCCGCAGATGCAAGTCGGCGCCCCGCCTGAAGTGTCGAGCACACCCGTCCCGGTTCCGCAGCGGCTGCACACGTAGCCCACCCGAACGTCAATCGAAGTCACCGCGTGCCACCAATTCTCACACCCGTCACGCTCTTCACGTCCTGACCGGAGGCCGACACGCGGGCTCCAGCGGCAAACCGAACGTTCTCGCCACCGCTCTCGATCGAAACGCCGACGACTTCGTCGGCTTGGTGGCCGGATGCCTCAATCAGGCCCTCAATCACCACCTCCGAGGAGGTCGCCGCATGGGAGGCGCCCGAAAGGGCATCGTCGATCTTGCACAGCAGCTCAACGATCACATCCTGCTTGAGCCTCGCAGCCTCGGCGTCCAATGCGTCCTGACGACCAAGAAAGATTTTCCCCAAGGAACCCACAGGGTCGGAAAAAGCACCGAACAGCGCAGAAACCGCATTCCTGTTCACTACTGCCTTGCCTCGAGCTTTCAACCCCTCTTCAAGCCGTGCCTCGATTGCTTTGAGGTCCATAGGATCGCCTCCAAAAGGGGGATTATGGTTCCTCGCTCGATCAAAGCACGTTCGCTATGCACGCGACTTCCACGCTGGCGCTCTGCTCCTGCCCGACGGTCCCGAAGTGCACCCGATCAAAAATCGTGTTCACTTTGGTGTTGTTGGTCGCGGAAAGGTCCGGTGGCGCGGGGTTGTAGGGGTAGTTCCAGTCTTCCGACATGAACGGCCAGGACCCGACCAGATGGAGGCCGGTAAACGTCGCCGAAAGCGCGGCCACGTCCTTCATGCACCATTCAACCCAGATGGCCGCCTCGGTCAGCCAGCGCGGGTCGTTCACGCTGTCCGAGCACCATGCAGGCGCCGGGAGGATCAAGATCTTGACGTTCGGGAGATCAGCCTTGATCGACCTGATCTGGATGTCCAGGCCCAGTCGCATGAACTGAAGGCGCTCGGCTTGGCTGTATGCGCTTCGGTCTAGGTTGAGGTCGTTGGCCCATGGCGCCAGCGTGATGACATCTGGCGCCGGCACGCTGTGCTGCGCGCGGTACCAGCCGAAATCGTAGACATAGAAGTTGCCAGTCTTGTCCGGATCGTCCGCATAGGACAGCTCTTTTTCCGATGCGGTGTTCCGAAAGCACCAAGTCGGGTTGTTCGTCTTGTCCGTGACAGTAGCAAGCCGGAGGAAGGGATTTGCGAACTTCGTGCTGTCCGGCCCAGGTGGTGCAAGCGTGTGCGGCGTGGGCACGCCGTTGACGTTCGAAAGGTTGTCCTTTCCGATGAAGTTTCGGTATGCCCAGAATCCGCGAGCCTCACCACGCAGTCCCTCCGTCGCGGTGGAAAAGTACGTGCCGACTGGTATCACGGTTGCGCCGAGGCCTTCGAGCTGCGTCTTGATCTCCGACATCATCCGAACTTCGCCCAGTGAATCTGCTATCCGCAGGTGACGGATGGTCTTGCCATTCAGTGCATTCGGCGCGGCCACGGCGCAGGTGATCGTCTTGATGTATCGCTTGTCGGGTTGGGCGTTGTGCCGGTAGCAGAGCTGAAAGGTGGCACCGAGCTGCGCCGGGTCAAGTTTTATGGAATCACCCACGGGCTGGAAGCGATCAGCGATTGAGGAGCCGTTGGTGTCGAGCCAAAAGGCGATGTCGGTGCGTACAGTGTTCTGGAAGTCAGCGAAGCATGGCGCCCGGTACAGCCGCATCGGCTTGTTCTGAACGAAATACATCGTGTCGGGCAGGATCATCCGCTGCACGAGCGGATCGAATGCTGCGCCGCCGCTGCTCGGGACTTCGCTGCCGCTGGTGTCGATCAGCTTGATTTGTCGGCGCGAATCGAGCGGTGCGTCGAGCTTCTGGCCGTAGACCTCGGCCACGACTGCGCTGCCGACTGGCGGCACACCACTGCCGGCAGCCATGGCTCCGATCACGCCGGTGGACTTGTTCACGTAGACCCACAACAGGCCATTCGGAAACGGCATCGTGAACGCGACGCTCGGCTGCGAGGCGACGGAGCGATAGCCATCGCTCCAGACAGCGATTCCGCTGGAGCTGGCCAGGGAGAGCGTCAAGGTGGCGAGATTGATCGTGAGCGCCGCATCTGCGAAGTACGCGCCGGCCATGGTGCGGGCAGGGTCGGCATACTCGGCGCCATTCGTCATGACCAGCATGATGTTGCTGGTCGACGGCTTGTAGAGCACGTTGTTTAGCACCACTGCGAGCAAGGGCCAGTTCGGCGGCGGAGGGGCGCCGAGGTTCCACGCCGCGAGGGCGCCTGTCACTGGGTGCGCGTGGATGGAAACCAAGCCGGAGGGCGCGGAAATTGGAACACTCTGGCCCGCAGGAATCTGCAGGAACCCCCCGTTGTCGTTGCGTTTCGAGGGAACAAAGCCGAGCGCGCTGGTCGAAATGCGAAGCGTCGGCCCCTGCATGTTGATGGTGATCGCTCCACCGATCAGGGGCCGGAACGGCTCCATCGGTCCGGCCAATCGCTGCGACTGCAACACGACAATCCGGCCGTCCGGATCGTTCGCGATAGCCTTTTCCCGGAAGAGGTACGCCAGCAGCACCACGCCCCCGGGCATGGTCGATCCAACACCAACCGCCACACCACCAACGCCCGTCGCTGGGTCGTAGTAGAGGCGCATGAAGACGCCAGTATCGGCCGCAAGGAAATTGATGACTTGCGGATTGATTGGCAGCCGGTTGCTCCGATAGAAGAATGCCGAGCCCGCGCCGATGGTGACTGTCCTTGCCGACATGTCAATCGTGATCGCAGATTCCGGGCTGACGGTAACCATCGAGGCATAGAGCACCGACTGAGCCGTGGCACCAACCGGACCAATTGGGGTAGCGACGGTCCCGCTCGTCTTCGTATAGGCCTGCCAGCCGTCCGGCCCTGGTGCTGCGAATATTCCACCGATCGGGATCGAGTTGTCTGCAAGCGCGAGCGGCACGCTCGGACGCGAGTTGGTCATCGCGAACGCCAAATCTCGGGCAGCGAACGTCTCGTCTCGTGCGATCTCAGAGCGGGTTGCTTGCTCGGTCGCAAGCGCCGCCTTGCTGCTGGCTAGCGCAGCAGCGGCGCCGACCGTCTCGTAGTCCTCCATCACCTGCTTCACCGTGTCCACGGCGGCTAGGGTGCGTGACGCGGACTCGCCGGCTGCATCGGCAAACGTGTTGGCATCTGCGACCGCCTTCTCGGCCGCATAGACCGGCGGATAGGGCGGCTGGTTGATCTTTGCCGTGTGAACCGCTTCACCAGCGCCGGCGGGTACGGTGAGGATTGCCGCGAGCAGTTGCTGCCCACTGGCCTGCACCAGCATGTCGTAGTGCGTGCCGCCATCGTTGCTCGTGTTGGGCCACACAGGGGCCACGTAGTCGCCGGGCTTGGCCGGGTCCTCGGGCAGAACCCAGTTCAGCGGCACGATGTCATTGTCGTCGGCCTGATAGGACGACAGCCGCAGGGTGACCTTCGCGCCCGGCAGAGGCGCGCCTAGCACCGAAAGAAGGTGCAGACGGAGGGTGCGCGTTGCGAGGGTCATTCGGCGTCCTCGGGAGCCTCGTAGGCCGGCAGCTCGGCGATCAGTTCGTCGCGGGTCGGCTCCTCGCGATGGCCGGCTTGCACCTGGGCGAGCAGCTCGTAGCAGGCCGCCCACACCATCGAGCGCCACGCGCGCAGAGCCTGGCCCTCGCGCTGGAACCGTGGCACGGCCGGTTCATCGGCATAGCTCACGGCCGAGGCGATGCTGTCGTACCCGTAGACGCGCGACTGGGCGTCGAGCTCGGCCTGCACGGCGTCTTGAAGCGCCTTCAAGCGCTCTTCGAAGGTTGGTGGCGTGGGTTCGGGCGCCTGCTGCTCGCTTTCGTCCTGCACGGGCTCCACCGACAAGATCACCCAGGCACCATCTCGGAAGCAGGCCACCTCGGAGCCGTCATCCTTGACGGCAGGCGGCGCGATCGTGGTGGCATAGGCCGAGATCAGGTAGACGCCCGGCTCGCGGGGCGACATGTCGGCGGGACGCGAAGAGATGTATGCCCCGGTCACCGGGTTGTAAGCGTGCTCAAGTTGGATGTCGTCGGTCATAGGGCCTCGCTCAATACTTCAGGTAGAAGGGCCATGCCACATTGCGCGGGCGCGCTTCGGTGCCCTGCGACGCCAGCGTGATGCCCGTGGCGCGGTTCTGGATGCTGATCCCGGTGGACGCTGCGTTCACGGTCACACCGTGCTGGTGGTCCGGCTCGGTGGGCAGCGTGGCCTCGGAGTCGGTACTAAACAGAGAGGGCGTTGTGCCCGTGGCGTCCACATCCGAGACGCGGGGCGGAATCTTTGCTCCGCCGTGGTTGTGCTCGCCGGCGGGCGCGGTGCTGCCGGAATGGGCGTGCTGTGGGTCGGTCACAGCATGGTTGTGCATGGGGTCGGTCAGCGGGTGGTTGTGCGGTGCGTTGTCGCCGGCCTGCGTGGAGCCGATCAACCGGCCAATGTCCACGCCGCGCCCGTCGTCCAGTGCGCGCACGAACTCGGCCCCGATCAGAGGAATGCGGAAGGTCGTGGAAAGGTCGCCCGAGCTGAACCAGCCTTGCCGGCCTGCTGCCCATTCCGCCTCGGTGACCGCGCCCACGGCCTGCACATGCGCCCACAGCTCGGGATAGGCGACCCGCGTGAGCAGCGCGCCGTTCATGCGAATCCAGCCGGTCGGCGGATTCGGTTGCAGGAAGATGCCCACCCGGCCCGGCAGGTCGGAGCTGGCCGCCTGATTGATGTTCCGGATCGCGCGCACCAGCAGGTTGTAGGAGGCCGGGTTGTCGGGATCGAACTGCACGCCCGCGAGGCCGCCTGCTTTGAGCACTTCCATCAGGCTCCAGAGGATCGAATTGGCGTCCTTATCGCTCCAGGCGGTCGGCACGGCCTGCGCTTCCTTGTGCATGCGCTGGCCGGTGCCGGTGTGGGTGACGAAGCTGTCAGATTGCGTGTAGTCCACGGGTGGGCCTCATTTCAGGATGTAGACGGGTGCGAAGCGCGCGGGGAGCGTGCGGCCCAGCAGGCAAGCGAGGTCGCTGCTGGTTTTGGTGCCGTAGATCAAGCGATCGCCGACACGCGCCGTGCCGACGCGCATGCGGCCGGAGGGCAGGGTCACGGTGAGGTACAGCAGGCCGTCCAGGCGGCCCAAGCGATCGCCGATGCGATGGCCGACACGAAGCGGCGTGTTGTAGGCAACGGTGACCGTGTAGCCCACGGCGAGGCACATGGCCTCAATGACGGACGGCGCAGCCGGGCTGGAGTCCTCGAAAGGCAGGACCGCCCCCCGCAGGCGCATCAGCAGCAGGTAGCGGCGTTCCTCGATGCTCTGATCGGTGCCAAAGCAGAGATCAGGCAGGCCCGTGGCTTCCTCCCACTCGGCGAGCCGCGTCATCGTGGAGTGCGGTTGCCACTCGGCGACGGTGCGGTGGGTGAACTGGTGCAGCGCGTCGAACATGCCCGCGATCGCGCGCATGGTGCGCATGAGCACCGAGTCGGGATGGCGCGGCCACGCGAAGCCCTGCGGCAGCAGATAGACCAGGGCCTGCAGGAAGCGCTCGATCACACGAACTCCACTGTGCCCAGCACGAGCAGCTCATCGAAGCTCGCGACGGTCAGGAAGCCGCCGCTGTAGACCTCGGGCTCCATGAGCGTGTGATTGAACTCGCCGCGCGAGCCGCTGATGACCTCCACGAGATGACCCATGGGCATGCCCTGGCCGGGCGTGGCCTCGCGGAAAAACAGGTCTTGCAGGGCCGCGATGACCTGCAGGCGCGTGTCGGCCGAGTCGGGTGCGAGCCGCACCTTCACGTTGACGATCTTCGCCTGCGGGAGGATCACGAACAGTTCATCGGGCGGGCCACGGCGCGGATCGCGGATGTAGTCGAGCACGAGCTTGCGCTGCCCGGCCGTGGGGATGCCGGGCGCCGCGTTGCCGTCCGCCATGATGATCACGCCGGCCGAGGTCGGGCCCGCCGGGTTGCGCACACCCCATGCGCGCGTGATGCCGGGCAGCTCCATGGCCCAACGCGCGTAGTCGGCCGGCGCGCCGCCCAGTGGCGGATTGCTCAGGCGCTGCTGCAGGCGGAAGACGGCTTGATCGTCCTTTTCCACGTCGGTGCCGCCGCTGACGCCATCGGCACCGACGACGAACTGCGAATCGATGCCGGCCTGCACCGACACGAGCGACAGCGCGGTGCCGGCGGCGAGGTTGCCCGCCGTGCCGGCCAGCAGCGCGACGATGCTCCCGGCCACCACGCCGGCCGAGACCGCCGCATCGGCCGTGAACCGGTATTGCCGGCCGTCGCCGGCCTGCAGCAGCGAGCCAGCGGCGAGCAGGTTGCCGTTCAGACCCGTGCCGGAAACCGCTCCACCGGCCGCATTGGCCGCTTTCCGGGGCAGTCCGTAGGTGGACAGCCACCCGTCGAGAAATTCGCCTGCAGACTTGATCGGGATGGCTTGGCGGGCGATGAAGTCGCGCAGGTAGCGATAGGCGCCGTGCAGGCCGACCGCCTGCACGAACGCGAGCACCTTCACGTTGCTGCGCGCCAGCTCGAGATCGGTAGTCGAGAGCTGCGCCGGGATCGTGGACTGCCCGGCCTGGGCGAGCGACTCCTGCAGGAGCCGCGCCGCGTTCTGCTGCAGCTCGGCGATCTGGGGGATCGCGACGTTCAAGGGCGAGCTGCTCATGCGCCACCTTTCCGCAGGCTCGTGGCCCAAAGCACGTCGTAGACCGGGGCGACCTGCCCGGGCTTGTAGATGGTCGGGCGCACTGCGAGGCGATCAAGCCTCGGCCCCGCCCACTCGGTGGTCACGTCGATCCGGCTGGCGATGCCGTCGCGCAGCATCCAGGCGAGCGCCTCTTGCGCGGCGAAGCGCGCTCGCTCGCGCACGTCGGTGACGGTCTTCGTCACGTAGCACAGCCAGAGCAGCGAGCCGAGCGAGTCCACGCGCGGGTCGAAGTCCTCGGCCATGAACTCGTCGCCCACCCAGCCGCGCCGGTTCTGCTGGTGCAGCGGCAACTCATCGTCCGGGCCGGCGCGGCGATCGCTGAACAGCGACAGAATCACGGCCGTGGCGAGCGTGTCTTCCAGCTCCAGCGCGTAGACCTGCAGCGCCTCGGCGCCCAGCGGCACGCGCACGCCGCTGGTGTAGTCGGTGAAGGGGAAGGACTGGGCCGGGCCGGGCGCCGTCAGGCGCCAGTCGAAAGGCACCCCGATGACCGCCGAGGCGGTGGGTGCAGGCTGGGGACGGGTTGCCACATCGAACATGCGGCAAGTCTCGCGAGAGAGGGCCTCGCGGTCATGGTGAAGCGCTTCACCAGCGCCGAGGCGCTACGACACCGTGCCGCTTTTCTGGTTGCCCCGCTCCACGTCGTCGTGGGTGTGGGTGTCGGACAGGTCCTTGTCGTTGAATCTCAGCGTTCCGCCCGTGTAGCGCGTGGTGCACTCGGCATAGTTGAGGTTCACGTTCTGGTAGTTGATCGTGCCGCCGGTCATGGTCGCCACACCCGGCCCGGTCAGACCAATGGTCAGCTCCTGAGTCTGCGTAAGGCCCGTCATCTCGTGCAGCGGCGATTCTTCGCGCACCTTGGTGGACGCCTTCACCGTCATGGTCTGCGTCTCGATCTCCACACTCTGCGAAGCCTTGAGCACGAAGCGATCGCACTCGCACTCGACCAAACGCCCGGCCTTGAGCGCGACGTAGTGGCCTTCCTTGTGCCAGACACGGACCTCATAGGCATCGACCCGGGGCCGCTCGGCGAGGCGGTCCATGCGCAGCACGATGGTGTGCCCCTGCCAATCGATCTTGAGGCCCTGGCCGTCCACCGGGTTCGCGGCAAAGCCATAGTCCTGAAACCGCTCGACGTTCTCCTTCGCGTCGTTCTCCATGGCGTCGCCGCGCACGCGCTGCACGAGCGCCTCGACCAGCCCACGGAAGGACGCCCGCCGAATCTGGATGAACCCCATCAGTAGCCCCCCGAAGCGCGATCGCGCGGCCCGCGCGGGTGGTTGGTGCGGTTGCCCCGGTTGCCCCAGTTCTTGCGCCTGGGCTTGCTCTGTAGCGGCACGGTGTCGTAGGCCTCGATCGGGCGCACCACCAGCTCGGTGATGTCGCCGTCCTGGCGGGTGCAGGTCTGGCGCACGCTCGTGATCAGCCACTCGGTGCCGTCCAGGCCGGCCACGTCGTCGTAGATCGGCACGCGCTCATTGACCGGCCACGCCTCGCCCTTGAACGTCCAGCCCTCGACCACGTAGCGGATGCCGTAGGCATGGCCCCGGCGCACGCGCACCGTGTGGTCGACCAGCGCCTGCAGCTCGGCCTGCGTCGTGTTGCCGTCCGCGTTGATCACCAGCGGCATGTACCGCCTGATCTCGGCGTCCTTCGCGTGCGCCTTGAGGCCGCGCGCGCTCTCGAAGTCATCGATGCAGTTCGACTGCCCGTAGGCGATGTACTCGCTATGCCGGTTCTCGTCGGTGCCGATGCCATCCATCGAAATGACGTTCAACCCCCGCACGATCGAGCCCTGGAAGCGCTTTTGACCGGCCTTCGTGAGCACCACATTGCCCGCGTTGTCCCGGGTCGCCAGCACGCCGCGCAGCCGCGCCGCGCGCGAGAGCGCCGACAGCACCGTCTCAGCGTGGTAGAGCTTGAAGTCCTTGATCGCCTCGCCCACGTCGGTGTCGATCTTCACCTCCAGGCCGTAGGGCGCCACGAGGTCGCGCGCAATCCTGTCAAGCCTGGCATTAAGCCACTGGCCGCCCTTGTGCACCGCCGAGCTGCGCACGAGATCACCGGCCCGATCCTTGCCGACGATGCGCATCCCGCAGTCCTCGCGGCGATAGAACGGCTCGGCCGCCAGCACGAAGCCCGTGATCACCTTGGTGTCGCCAATGAACACCTCGATGTCGTCCTGCCGCTTGATCGCGGGTGGCTCGCCGGGCGTGAGCGCTACCGGAATGTTGAAGGTGCCGCACAGCGCCTCCATGTCGCGATCGACCTCGCTCTGCAGCCAGCCGTCGAAGGTCTTCCCGTTCACCTTCACGCTGATGCGCGCATCGTCGCGGGTGTACTCCTGCGCTACGGCCTGGGGAACGGTCGCCATCAGCCGTGCCTCATCACCCGCAGGGCCTTGCCCGGCGGCACGAGCAGCGGGTGCTCGATGTGGGGATTCAGCCCGAGGATTTCGTCGGCGTACGCGGCCGTGCCATAGAGGTAGTAGCTGATGGCCCAGACCGGTTGCCATGCCTGGGGCGTGTAGTCGTCCAGGCGCACCACGTCGCGGCTCCTGGCCTGCATGTCCTTGAGGGCGGCGGTCTGCAGCGCGAGGACGCCCGCATGCCAGTCCTTCACCGGCAGCGCCTGGGGCGCCTGACGCAACGATGCGCCCGTGAGCAGCCGCGTGCACTGGTCGTTGACCATGCGGCGCATCGACATCACCGAGTCGTAGTCGGAGGCCGAGAGGTCGAGCTGCGCGGTCGCGCGCACGTAGGCCGCCGTCGCGAGCGTCTCGACGTACTGGTCGCACACCGCATTGACCCGCGCGAGCTGGGCGCGGGCGGCGCCATCGGTGCCCAGGAAGGCAGGATCACCGCGACCGAACATCACCAGCCCTTCGCCCGGCTCGGGCACGATGGGCACTTCGATGACGTTGCGGCGCAGGAGCGGCGCCATGACGAACAGGCCGGCGAATGCAGCCTGATAGCGGCCGGCCAGCGGCTGCGGGAGCTGCACGGGCAGCTCGAAGAGGCTCCGCAGCGCGCCGGCCAGCGCGCGCGGCTGCAGCACCAGCGCATCGAAGCCCTGGCTCGCGGCCTGAAAGCCTCCGATCAGGGCATTGCCGAAGTCGGCCAGCATGCCGATGTCGCCGAGATCGCCGAGGGCGCCGGACGCCGCGAGCGATCGCAGGGAGCCGAGGCCCTCCATCGACGCCAGCGATTCCAGGGAACCGAGCGCTGCAGGCGCGCCAAGGCCACCCAGCGCCCCCAGGCCGCTCGCAAGCTCCCCGACCTGACCCCACACCGCATCGAGGGTCGATCGCATGCTGGAGCGCGCGGAATCCGCGACCCAGCCCTGCAGGCCGTCGAGCTCGAATTCCGCGGCGAACTGCTCTTCGGCCGCATCGGCCGCTTCGTCGGCCGCGTCCTCGGCATCGCCCTCGGTGTTGGGCACGCCCGTGGGGTAGCGCCGCGACTCGGCGCGAATGAAGGTCAGCTCGAAGCGAGCGACGCCGCCCTCATAGGTCGGGTTCTCTTTGATGCCGAACCGACCGGCCACGTATGCGCGGATCGAGCCGGCGGTCGGGTGCACGAGCACGCCTTCGCCCGTGAGCACCTCGCGCAGTGCCTCGCGCTGAGCGATGTAGTCGTCGCCGATGACGTAGGCCGAGAACCGGATTTCCTCGGCTGCCTCGCCCATGCGGAACACAGTCGGCAGGTCTTGGAACGGGTACTCGCGCACCACCACCGTGTCGCCGGCCCAGTGCGAGATGTCGTCTACATGGAAGGGAACGCCCCGGAACGAGGCCGGCAGCAGTTGGTCAATCCAGCTCAATTGCCGGCTCCCGGGTTGGTGTTGCCCGCGTCGATGCGCACGAGGGAAGGCTGCTGCGTAACGGTGGTGCGCGTGGTCACGCGGTCGTCGCTGATCGAGACTGCGATCGACAGCTTCCCCTCGCCGACCTTCACCTCGGTGGACTGGCCCGGCTTGAGCGTCTCGGCCGTGGCACCCGGAGCGGTCAGCGTCACGAAGTCCATTCGGGGGATCGGCAGGCCGCTGGCGAAGCGGCCATTGATGGCCCCCTGCACGGTCGGATCGGGCGACGGCGTGGTGCGGTCCAGGCGCCTCGGGTCATCGAAGCCTCGGCCACGGTAGCCGGCATTCTCGCGGTCCATCGCGTAGAGCCGCTGGATGTCTTCATCGCTCGGCCCCGTGAACGCCTCGATCAGCATCAAAGGATTGAGCGCGCCGAATCCGCGCGCCAACATGCTGGCCTTAGAGGCGCTGGAGGCGACGGCGGCGGCCTTCGCGGCACCCCCAGTGGCGTCAACCGCCGCCGCGCCTTCAGCAACTGCAACCGCTGCGGGCGTGCCGCGCAGCAGGTTTGAAAGATAGCTAGCTCCCGACTTGAATGCCCGTGCGCCGAGCCATGCGCCGCCCACCACCCCAGCACCAAGAGCTGCGCTGCCGGCGCCCGGGTTGTCTTCGAAGAATCCTTGAAGCGGCCCACTCACGAAGTTCGCCATGCGATCGAGCATTGGCTTCGACGCATCGCCCGCCTGCTTGGCGATCTGCGCTCGAACGTTCTCGATCGTGCCGCCGAGGGCCTCCAGCTTGGCCGCGAAGGTGCTCATCTTCATCTCGATGCGCTGATCGAGGTTGGCTTGGTTGTCAATGGTCTGCAGCGCCGATTCGTAGCCCTCTAGACCCTTGGAGATAAGAATCTGGGCCGGCCGACTGGCCTCAACGCCGAACAAGCGATTCGTGACGTGCTGCTGCTGAAGCGGGTTCAGTGTTCGGAGCTTTGACAGCTCTTGGAGCATGTTTAGGTTCCCCTTGAACACACCCTTTTCATCAAAGAACTTCATGTCGATTCCGTGCTCGCTGAGCAGTGCTCTTGCCTCCTTCGCCTCCGCGCTCTTTCGACTTAGTCGGGCGTCGATCTGCCCAAGGCGGCGCAGCATCTGCGCGTAGTTGGTGCCGAACGAAGACCCTTCGAGGCCTACATTCGCCGCCATACCTTGAATCGCCAGAGTCTCGCGCGTTTGGGCCAACCCCTTGATGCCCATCGCGTTGTAGGTGTCAGCCGAGTACTTCGCGGTCTCGAGGTAGTCCTGCGGCTTGATACCGAAGCCGAAGTACGCGCGCTGGACCAAGTCCGCTGCGGGCACAAGCTCATCATCATTTAGGCCGTGGGCTTCTCGAAGCTTCGCGATGGTCTCGGCGGCTTGCTCCTGAGGCATCGTCAGCAATGCGCCGACATAGCTGCTCGCTCTCAGTCCGCCATTTGCGATCACGGCGGTGGGCACACCCTGAGTCTGCAAGCCACGCGCGGCATGCATGAAATCCTTCGTCCCACCCGGCAGCTTTTCGCCAAGAGCCTTTGCCTCGGCGGCGATCCTCTCGAAGTCCTTCGACACCCTTCCTGTGGAATCGAGCATCGCGACCTTGAGGTCTGAAGTGGCGGATTCAAGGTTGCTGTAGTCGCGAACGAACGGCGTCGCTACGCGCTTCGCTCCGTAGTAGGCGCCCGCCGCCCCTGCGGCGTATTCAGGGGCCTTGTCAGAAAGGTTGGCGAGCGAGGTTCTGAGCCTCGACACCCGCGCGTTTGCCTGATCTACCGAAGCCGACAGCCGCTGCACATAGGCGACTTGGCGCTCGGTGCTGCTGTTGTAGCCAAACCGCGTCACCACGCGATCCAGCGCGGTGAACTTGTTCGAAGCGCCCGTGAGCGAATCCTGCAGCAGCGCGGTGTTGCGCGTCGTCTTGCTGTTCAGGTCGTTCCAGTTGGTGAGCTTGTTGCTGGTGCCGGTGATCGCGGCCTGCATCACCTTCTGCGACTTCTCGATCGCCTCTGCGTCGGCCTTCGCCCGAGCGCTGATGTTCGAGACGAGATCGATCAGGTATCGCAGTTTCAGCTCACGCATGGGTCAACCTCCAGCCGCCGCGATCTCAGCGTGCATCCACTGCAGGCGCGCCAGCGGCTCCCGCTCCAGCGAAGTCGTTGAGCATTTGAGGGCCAGACTCACCCGCAGCAGCATTCGCTCCCACGTCCGAAGTCTGGCCCACGGGCTGAGGGGCGGCGCTCGGCACGACGCCGCCGGAGAGGGCATGGAAATCTTCGCGCGTGATCACGCCGTAGCGGACCTGGGCGGCCAGCTCGATCAGGTAGACCCGCTGTTCGATCAGGCGGAAGTCATGCTCGCTGAGCTTGCCGACCATCTTGCCGTCGATCACCGCCGCCGGAATCTTCGCGCCGTCGCACTCGAAGGACTCGATGTGAAGAACGGTCATCGCGAAACTGAAATCGGCTCTGCTCACCAGCAGCTCCGCCACACCGCCCACCGTGGCGACCCGCTCGGCTTGCCGAATCGCTGCGCGTTCTTCGGCGATGCCCGTCTCGCGCAGGCGGACGGTGCGATAGCGGATGACGGCGCCCTCGCGATCGACGGGGAGCCCGTCAACAAGGGTCAGGGAGAAAAGGTCCGGAATGCCCGGGGCGGAGGTGATGGGGGTGGGCTGGGGGTGCATGGCGCCGAGTTTCCGCGCCGCGCGTCTGCGGGTCATGGTGAAGCGCTTCACCGCCCCAAAAGCAAAGGGGCCGGTCAACACCGGCCCCCTATCACCACAGTCCAGGCCTCGCGGCCTCTTCAACGTTCCATCAAATCCACTGGATCGGCGCCAGCACGTTCAGCGTGACATCGACCGATCCCGCGCCGATGACACCCAGCGAAGCGAACGAACAGCGCGGCATCAGCGCCCGCTTGCCGTTCACCTTGTCGCGGCACACCACCTGCGAGTCGCTCACGAACGAGAAATCTTCGACCGACTCGTTCGCGCCGAACTGCAGCTTGAAGGTGACCGTCGTGGGAACGCGTTTGCGCGACGTGTAGTCATCGCCCTGGGAGCTGGGAACCACCGTGTTCTCGCTTCGGGCCGCGCCCGTGATCTGCGCGGTGCTGTCCTCGATCGCGATGGGCGCGCCGTCGATCACCAGTTCATCGATGTGGAAAAGACTCTTTTCGCCTGCCATGTGTTTCTCCTTGGTTGCGGGTTGGCGTGGCGTCAGACGGTGCCGCCGACGACTTCCGAGTTGACCTCGGTCTGATAGTGCTGCGTCACGAGCACCGGCTGATCGATGATGCGCAGCTTCTGATTCACGCCGTCGATCTCGACCACGAGCGTTTCCTTGTAGTAGCTCGGGTTCTGGCACAGCGCCACGTCGGTGAACACCTTGTAGATGCCGAGCATGATTTCTTCGGCGAGCTGCGCCGTCATGATCTTCTGGCCCGGGATCGGGTCGGTGATGTACTGGGCCAGCTTGTAGCCCCGGTACTTCGTCTGGAACTCCGTCACGTTGTACCAGCGCTTGTAGCTCGCGGTCTTGAGCCAGCACACCTCGGCCATGGAGCGATCGGGTGCGCCTGCGCTGCTGAGCGTGTAGTTCGTCACCATGCGCAGCAGGTTGGCGGTGGAGTCCTGGCCAACCTCCAGCGGCGAAGCGCCGGCCTGCAGGAGGTTGTTCATCTGGTCGATGGTCCAGTGCTGCGCGGGCTTCGGCCCGACGTAGCCCAGCAGCGGGATGCCGGTGTGCGGCACGGCCGGGTCCTTCGAAGCCTGGCTCTCGATCGCGGCGCCGGCCATGGCGGCGGTTTCCCACGGGTTCGTCAGGTCCTTGGTCGTGGCGATGGTGTGGACGTGCGGGCTGTTGCGGCCGTTGAGGAACGTGGTGATCTCGGACTCGGTGCCGCGCATCGCGTTGATCACCATGCCATCGCGCATGTTGTTCGCCTCCCAGCGCGCCGCCAGCTCGGTTTCGAGCAGGTTGAGGTTCGTGCTGTCGAGGAAGGGGCACACGATCTCGGTCGGCCGGCTCAGACCGATCGCCGTGATGACCGGCGACACGTCCGGATTCACCGCGCCGAAAGCCATCGCGGGAATCGTCAGCGTGAGGCCTGCGGGCAGCCGATCCTCGTCGTAGAAGGCGCCGCGCACGTCGATGCTGTTGCCTGTGGGGCCGCCCCACTTCGCGGTCAGCTTGACCTCGCCGGGGTTGGCGCCAGCGGCGGCCGTGACTTGAAGCGAGGTCTGCGCACTGATGGCCGCGATCAGCTTCGTCGCGACGGTCGCGTCGGTGTCGGAGGTCGTGACGCCCACGCTGATGCGCTTGCCGTGGATGTAGAGCATCACCTCACCGGAGAATGCCACAGTGCCGCCCGTGTTCGCGACCACGATCGTGCTGGTGGCCGAGATCGGCGTATTGCCCGGCGCGATCGCGATGCAGTCGATCGGCAGGCCCAGGTCTGCATTCGCCTTGGCCGCGCGCCACATCGCCAGCAGCATCGAGCCTTCGCCGAAGCGCTCGATCGCATCCGTCTCGGTCGAGACGGTCAGCACGGTGTTGAGGGTCGCGCTGCCGGCCGTGAGCTTGTGGCCGATCAGCAGCAGCCGGCGGGGCATGCCGCGCAGGCCACGGATCGCGCGCTTGAAGTCGATCTTGTTGGCGACGAACGGCACCAGGAAGTTGAGGCTCAGGAGGTTGGGAATCGACATGGGTTCTCCAGTGATCGAGGGTTGAAAGGGCTTAGATCGAGGCGTCCACGATCTCGAAGTCGCCGTCATCCAGACGGCGCAGCGTGGTGGCGGTCACGGTCTGCGGCGTGGGCACGCCCGCGACGAAGAAGGCGCCCGTCTCGTTGTTCTTGAGGCGCACACCCTCGGCGACAGCGACGTGAACCATTTCACCCAGGCGGGGGCGAGCAACGGCCTTGGGCGCGTTTTCGGGTGTGGCGGCGGTGCTGGCATCGACTTCGAGCTGCGCGCTGCTGGCTGCGGTCCTGGCGGGCTTGGCGGTGGTGGTTCGGGTCATCAGGGCTCCTGCGGAAAGTGAATGGCATCGGTCACGGCCAGCGGTGGCCGGTCCGGATTGACGGGCGCGGGGACGGCGCCTGGCTGGTAGTGCTCATCGATGTGAATTGCGAGCAGGTCGAAGAGCTGGCCGGGCTGGGCGTTCACCTTGAGGTCTTGCGTCCAGCGCACCACCCATAGGGCCTGAGTCTGAGCATCGACCGCCCGGCTGTAGAGGTTCTCTGCCGTGGGGTCTTCGTCCAGGGGCATGAGCGAGACAGGTTCGTCGGCCGGATCGATGCGCCACTTCGACAGCGCCGAGCAGAGCATGTCCGCGAGCAGCATCGCGCCGTTCATGCGCTGTACGCGGTTGGCGTGCTTGTAGGCGACGAAGGCCGCCATGCTGACCGAGCGCACACCCCGACCCGCCACACGCTTTCCGCTCGGCTTCGGCGTCCAGCCGAGGCACGCGATGAAGATCGCGGGGCATGTGTAGCTCTTGAACGGGATCTCGGCCGAGCTGAACTCGCCGCCGTAGGGGAGCACCTGATTCACGAGCTTCTTGTCAAAGCTCTCGCGCACGTAGGCGGTCACCTTGTCGAGGAGAAGACCGCTCATTGCAGTGCCTCGATTTCCGCGATCAGGATGTCGCCGATCGCGCGCTCTTGCGTCGGGCCGACACCCATCACCGGCCGGGCATCGATCTTGGTCTTCTTGCCTCGCCCGGTCTTGCCGCCAAAGTGGTTGATTGCCGCGTAGACGAGATCGGAGCCGATGGCGGTGCCGCCCGACACGAGCTGGAAGACGTAGCTGTCGTACAGGTGATGCTTGTCGATCAGCGTCTTGCCCACCCGCGCGATCGCGGCCTTGCTCTGCGGCATGGCCGAGCCGTCGTAGAGCTTCTGGCCGTCGAGGTTGTCCTGCACCTCGCCGACCATGTACTCGCCGATGTCCTCGCGAGCGCGGATGTAGCCCTCGGCGTCCGCAATGGCGAGGCGCGCGAGGTGCAGGCGGATCGGGTCGCTGTTGAATCCGGCGCGCAGCTCAACCCCGCTCATGGCCGACCCTTCCATGCGCCCATGCCGTGACCGGGCCACTGATACATGGTCTTCGATTGCCCCACGCGCGTGCCGCCGCTCTGCGGGACGGCTTGGCCGTTCGCCCCGGCGAGCTTGACCTTGCCCTTCGCGATGTCGCCCAGCCACGCGCGCCAGCCCTTGCAGCAGTCAGTCATCGCCTCGGTGCTGTTGTCGGGGTCGTCGGCAAGAGCGCAGCGGGTCAGCGCGAGGCAGCACTCTTCGAGCGTCCCGGCGTTGGCGTCCTCGGGCGAGAGCGGCAGCACCACCGCAGGCCGAAGGTAGCCGTCCATGAAGTTCGATTGCGTTTCGAGCTTGCGCGTGCAGCGCGCCACGGCCGAGAGGGCCGCATCCTTCTCCTCCTGGCTCGGCGAGCCCGTCCACGAGCCCGCAAGCGCATCCTTGAGGAGCTGCGCGGTCAGCAACTGCTCTTCATCTGCGAGGAGCTGCACGGTCTCCTCGAGGCCGTAAGACTCGATGAAACGTGCGGGCGTGGCGTAGGGCATCGATCAGGCCTTGGTGGCGGTCTTGGCCGCGGGCTTGCGACGCGCGCGCTTTCCGGCCGGCGCCTTCTTTGCGGCGGGGGTCTTGCGTGCGGGCGGCGCTTCGGCGGCGCCGCTGGCGATGCTCGGGGCGGCGCTGCCTTCGGCCGAGGGGGCGCCCGAGTCATCGCCTGCACCCGCCTCGCCATCGCCATCGCCATCGCCATCGCCATCGCCATCGGCATCGGCATCGGCATCGGCATCGGCATCGGCATCGACATCGGCATCGGCATCGACATCGGCGTCGGCGTCGGCGTCGGCGTGGTCGCCAAGGGATTCGCCCGCTTCGTAGGCGGCGATCTCGGCCTCGGTGGCGGGCCGTGCGGCGCCGCAGTCGATCACGACCTTGGCGCGCTCGGGCGAGAGCTGCACCGGTTCACCCTCCGGGATGACCTTTCCCTTTTGGCGAAGGGCCGACAGCGCGATCAGCAACTGCAGCCCGAGAAGAATCTTGCTCATGTGCAACTCCATGTGTGAAGAACAAGCGGCGGGAGCCTGGGCGACAAGCCTTCCCCGCCTTCGCTATGACCTCTGCGCTCGCCCCGTCGCCCGGTTCTGCGCTTCATCGGCTGGGCGCGGTTATTCGCGCCCTCAGGATTTCCTTAGGCGCTGATCGCGTTCTGAACGAAATAGCCCAGGTCGCCGGCCGTGATCAGCTCCTTCACCGACTCGCCGGCCCGCACGCGCACGCCGCCGCGCATGCCCACGTCGGCGTCCTCGATCACGCCCCCGACCTTGTCGCCGTACTCGGCGGTGAGGCCGAAGGTCACGCCCGCCTGGGTGTCTGCTTCCTTGTTGCGGCAGATGAACGCAGCGTGATTGCCCCACACGCGGGCGAGCGTCGGCTGCTGGCCGGGCTTTGCGGTATTGAGGCGGGCATCGCCCACGAGGATTTTTTCGACACCGATCTCGGCCGCGAGTGCGGCGAGCGACACCTTGCCCGCATCGGTGTTGTTGCCGAACACCGCCTTGCAGACCTTCGGGTGGCGCTGCAGCTTCGAGGCCACGCGCCGGCCGAAGATGGCGATGTTCGGGCGCATCACCATGCTGTCGAGGAGATCATCGATCTGCACCAGGGGATCGCTGCCGGCGTAGTCGTCCCAGAATTCATCGGTCATCACGACCTTGTTGCCGGCCGCATAGGAGGTGGCGTTGAAGATCAGGTCGGCCACACGCTTCTCGCGACGGTTCTGCACCGACTGCATCACCAGCTTCGCGGCCCGTGCCTGGGGATCGGGCGCCGAGACGTTGCCGCCAGCCGCTTGTCGTGCGTTTTCCCAGGCGAGCTGATCCGCGTTCGGCACGGGTGCGTCGAGAGCGTGGTCTTCCACGGTCGCCGACAGTTCCTTCGAACCCCAGTCGAGCTGGTTGGGCGCGCTCTTGCGGCCGACGCGAGTCTCGGGTGCGAGGAACGCATCGGCGAGCTCGTGCTGCAAGTAGCGGAACGTCTCGGTTAGCACCGGCACACGCGGCATGGCCTCGTCGGCGATCAGGTTGCCCTGCGTGTAGGCGATGGCGATCGCGGCGAGCGACGGGACGATGACAAAGGGATGGTTCATGGTTGCGAGTCCAGTGGTTGCGTGAAGGTGGAGCGAGCGGGCTGATCAGCGACGCGCGTGCGGCTCAGACCACGCCGGGGGCGTACAGGTAGGTGATGACGTCATCGGCGACGCCTGCGATCTCGGCGAAGCCGATGATTCGATTGCCGGTGGTGGTGGTCGCGATGGCCTTGCCGGCCGCGTTGCTGGTGAGCGCATCGCCCGCAGCCACGGTGCCCCCGAGACGAACCTTGGGCACGGGGCCGACCGCCTGATCGACCATTTCGCCGGCCACGTGGTCCAGTTCGTCGCTGGTGCCGAGCAGCTTGTCGGTAGCGGCAGCGGCCACCACACAGCTCATGTCGGCGGTGCCGGCCTTGATGATCAGCAGCTTGCCGACGGCGCCTTCGGCCACGCGGCCACGGAAATCGGAATTGATGGGCATGTGAGGTGCTCCGGTAGTTGAGGGAGTGAGGCCGGCGCTCAGGCGCCTTGGTTCGTGACGTGCGCCACCGCCGCGTCGATGCTGATCTCGCGGCCTTCCTTGGCCTCTTGGGCTTGAAAGGTGCTGGCCGCCTTCGCGATGGCCTTCGAGTCCTTGAGGTCGATCGCAGAGGTGCCCGGGTCATCGCTCACCTTGGTGGCGCGGCCCAGCTTGATCACGGGCGTGCGCGCCGCCATGAACTCCGCGAAGAAGGCGGCCGGCGTCTTCTTGGCGTCCTTGCCGTCGCCGGCCGCGAAGGTGAATTCGGACTCGGCGTCTTCGAGGGCGCCCATGAACTCGGCGAGGCCCACTTCTTCGGCCGGCAGAACTTTGCCTTCGGCCTTCCAGCCCTTAATCAGGCCGCCGATGCGATCGCTGCGGACCTTGCCGCGAAGCTGCGTCAGCTCTTCGTCCTTGGACGCGAATTCGGCCGTCGCTGCGGCCTTGCCATCGGCGAGTGCCTTGGCGATGGCTGCATCGAGGTCTTCTTTGGAAATCGACATGGAACCTCCGGAGTTGTCGGATTGAGAAAAGAGACGGCCGGTGTCGGCCTCCTGAAACTGCGTGCGGGCCTGGCTTGCGCCTTCGATCACGCTGTCGATCTGCCACTGCGGGAGCACCTTGTCGGCTTCTTCGATGCCCTTGTCGGCGACGATCGCCTCGCGCAGGCCGCGCAGTAGCTTTCCGGCGGACTCCATCGCCCAGACCAGCGCATAGCCGGGGGCGGCGAACTCGTGCGAGTCGCCATCGGTGCCTGCGAACTCGACCGGCTGCAGGCCGTCGATCGCGGGCGGCTTGGCACCGAGCCAGCCGACATGCCGGATGCGCCAGCCGTTTTCCTTGTCGGGGAAGACGCTCACCGAGCGATTGCGGTAAGCACCGGACTTCACGCCCGCCTCGAAAGCCGGGTTGATGTCATCGAAGCGGGCGAAGAGCGAATCGCCCTCGCGCTTGTATTCGGCCACCCAGCCGTAGGCGGGCGAGTCCATCTTCGGGTGACCGATGACGGCGGGGGCGGCGCCGAGCTTGTGGTTCTCGGCCATCTCATCGAGGTCGGCCTGCGAGAACGTGATCGGGCGGCCCTTGGTGTCGATGTGCGAACCCGCCTTGAAGACCTCGACCCAGCCCGCGAGGCCGGTCATGGTGTTGGGTTTGGTCGAGGTCTTCGCGGTGGGCGGTACGGCTTTAGGCATGGCCGCACTTTGCCGATCCGACCCAGAAAAGTACCGGTGAAGCAGTTCACCGGCAGACTGGGTTTGGAGGGGGGATGAAAAAGAGGGCCTAGGAGCCCTCGGAGCCGAAAGTCGGCCGGATGTATCAACTTGGCCGGCGCGCCGTTTTCAAACGGGTTTCCGGCGGTTTCAAACGGGGTTCCGCGTCCTAGGTCCGCCCACCGGTCAGACCGAACGGGTTGTTTGCGTTGCCGGACCCCGTTTCGACCATCGCGGGAGGCTCGTTCGCCGGCTCGTCCTCGCCGCCGAACAGGTCCATTGTGAACGCATCGCGGCTGTCCGCATAGCCGCCCAGGATGTTGAAGACATGGCGCCGCGTGTAGCCGGTGCGCTCGGCGATCTCGTCCACGTCGAGGCCCTGCGCCTTGGCCCGGCGCACCTGCTCATGCCGCAGCTCGCGCAGGTACGAGTCCACCTTTGGCAGTAGGAGCGACTCGCCCCCGTACTCCTTCACGAGCTTGTCGAACGCGACCGCGCCGAGCAGCAGCGCCAGCTCGTTACCTTCGCGTGCCTTGTGGGGGACGCTGATGCGACCACCGCCCATCGCGCTCACCAGCACCAGGGCATCGTCCATGCCGAGCACGCGCACCAGCTCGCGCAGCGCGGGCGGCAACGCTTCGAGGTTCACGGCGGGAGCGGCTTCGTCGCTCATCACTCGACCTGCGCCCCCACGCGCTTTCCCCATGCCTTCAATTCTTCGATCAGCTTGTGGAGTTGCCCGCTGTCGGCGAAGCGCAGGCGCTCGATCGGCCCGACCTTGCCGTGGCTCTGGCGCTTGGCCCAGGCCTCGACCGCGCTATCGCAGCTCGCAGCCGTCTCGGGCCGCTCGACCGCGCCAACGTCGGCCAGCGCGTACCACAGCGCCCGCAGCTTCTTGTGCTGCGGTGCGTCCAGGCGCTTCGCACCCCCGCGAGGGATGACCTCGAAGCCCATGGCCTTGAAGTGCGTCAGCAGCATGTTGCGCTCGGCGTGTGTGAGGTCGGCTGCGCTGGTCTTCGTGGTGCGGGTCGCGGTCTGGATGGCGTGCTCGTAGTCCTCGCGCGTCATGCCGTGCCTGTCCGCGAAGTGCTTCTTCGCCATGTGTATCAGGCCCAGTTCGCGGCGGCGCGTCGCATCCCACGAGCTGGGCGCCGCGTTCTTCGGGAACGGCTTTTTGTTGATGACCTCAGGAACTGGCTTCACAGGACCTCCGAAAGAGCTTGGAGCACGTCGTGAGCCTGCGGCGGGCACACGGCATTGCCGAGCATGTGCACGGCCAGCTTGTGGTTCGTGGGCATCTGGTACGTGCCGCGAAAGCCCATCGCCGCCCGGTCTTCTTCCTTGGTGAGCATGCGCATGCGATCGCCATCGACCACCGCCCATCGGTCCACCGTGGTGATGGTCCCGATCGGGCGAGAGAGGCAGCGACCCGTGAGGCCCGACCCGCTGCCGTAATACGGCATCAGGAAGCGATCGCCGAAGCGGGACCGACCTGCAGCGACGCGTGCAAGCGTGGCTGCTTTGCGCTTGCTATGGACGACAGGCTTCCACTGGCCCGCTCCGAAGTCGATGAACGACGAGGCGGGAACATGGTCACGCTTGAGCAGCCGCAGCGCGATCGGATGCTGGCTGCGCGTAGCCACGATGAACAGGCGGACTCGCTCTTGCGGCACGCCGCTGTCCGCCGCGTTGAGCAGCATGGGCGACAGCGCGTAGCCGAGTGCATGCATCGCCTCGCACCATGCGCGGTAGAGAACCCACTTGGTCGCGAACTGCTTGACGTTCTCGACCACGACGGCCGCCGGGCGATGGTAGGCAGCGGCATCGACCACGGCCCACGCGGTCGAGCGCAGCGCGTCGTGATGTGGCTTCTCCTTCCCACGAGCCGGGCTGTGACCCTGGCAGGCCGGGGACGCGAGCAGGATGTCGTGCCCTGGCACATGCCGCCAGTCGGCTTGCGTCACATCCTGGCAAGCGTGGATCGTGTCCGGGTGGTTGACTCCATGCCATTCCACGGCAGGAGGCCAGTGGTTGCCGGCCCACTTCACCGCGATGCCGGCTTGTCGCGCGCCCTCGGACATGCCGCCCATGCCCGCGAAGAGATCGATGGCGGTGAGGTCTTTCAAGCGCATTGCAGGCCTCCGCGCAGCATTTGCGCCCAGTAGAGGACGCGCACCTCATGGCCTTCCGTGTCGCGCCAGACCTCGCCGTCGAAGTGTCCGAGCCACACCGGCTCACCGGACGCTTCCGGGTCGAGCGTGATATGCACCGTGCTGTCGGCATCGGGCATGTCGGTGGCGACCGAAATCCACGTCACCACTTCGATGCCCTTGAGCTGCGGCAGCGGGTAGTAGGTGCCCGGCCCGCAGACGGCGATACGGGCGGCGAGAAGTTCATCAGGCGCGGTGCGCTGCAGCTCGCACAGCACAGCCTCGGCGGCCAGCGCGCGGCCCTCCATCGTTTCGAAGGCGCATCGGGCGTCGTGCGAGGTCTTGGCGCCCTTGATGGCGCCCGCCCACGAGCGCAACGTGCAGGAGGCGATCTCTGCCTCGCTGATCGCCTCGTCGCGCTCCCTCATGAACTCCGTGCTCGCGATTCGCGCGCGACGTGCTTCATCGAGCAGCGTGCTATCGGGCGCGGTGCGGCGCTCGATGCAGTCAGGCGCCCAGTCCGGCGTTGCGCCGAAGTGCACCCGTGCGCGGCGGTATCCGCCCCGCGTGAATGTGAAGGTTTCGCCGCAGTGAAAGCAGCACCAACCATTCGGCGGCGGCATGTAGGTGTCCGGCTCGGCCTCGGCGTTCACTTCGCTGCGCTCCCAGCGACCTTGCGGCGCTTGAGGGCCACTGCGCCGATCCAGTAGAGGACCGCACCGAGCCCGCCGAAGAACATCAGCGCCGGGATCATCCAGGCGAGCAGCTCGCCCGCGACCGACACGAACAGCGTGGCGAAGCGCGAGGACGCGTAGACGGGCTCGATCCACCAGACCCACAGGCCCATCAGGCTGGTGCCAGTGAAGACGGTCTGCTGCGCAACCATGCCCCACAGGCGCGCGGGCACCGCGTACCGCAGCCACACGGCATTGCTCGCGAGAAAGAACGCGAAGCCCCAGCCGGGATGAAAGTTGGTCGCGAGCAGGATGGCGCCGATCGCGCCGAGCACGGCGGCAGTCCACTCGGTGGACTTCGAGGCGCCGCGCCGGCCTTCGAGCTGGAACTGCAGCTCGAAGACCTTCGAGCGCAGCCATTCGATCTCGGCCTCTTTCGAGTGCCAATGGTCATCCATCGTCGGCTCGCGGCTGGTGTCGATCAGGAAGTGAATTGCGGGGGTGCTATGCGTCATGTTCGTCTTGCCTTTCGTGAAGCGCCGACCTCCGACGCTTTAGGAAAAGCCCCCGGCGCGAGGCCGGGGAAAGATCGGTTGCCGGCAAACCGGTCCAACTCGATCAAGGAGACAACTGGGTCAAACGTCGGTCGGACCGATCGGCGTCTTGGGCTGCTCGGTGTCCTCCACTGGCCACCAGGGCGATGCGGGCTCGGTGTTCATCAGACCGACACCCCCCATCCCTTGCTGGGCCGGCCGGTGTCTACGTCGCGCTCACCGGACATCCATGCGCGCGCTTCGAGGGCGGCATCGAGCGCGTGCTGATCGAAGAGGTCATCGAAGGCGTCTTCGTCTTCTTCATCGCTGCCGAAGCGGTCGTAGATCACATCCATGGAGAGGCGCTCTGCGAGGACTTCGCGCTGCGCATCGATCGCCGCGTGGTTGTCGTCGCCGAAAGCCGTGCGGGGCTTCACAAGCTGCTTGACGTTGATCAGCGCAAGGATTTCTTCGGTGATCTGGTCGTCCGTCGGACGCTGGTTCTTCGCGCTCATACAGCCGCCACGTCCAGAGTGATCGGCACATACTCGCCGCTCGCGTCATCGCGCTCGTAGAAGCGCGTGTAGGCCTTCGTGCTCGCGACCTGCATGCTTTCGTTGATCGCCTTCATGGCCTTGACCCACTTCTCGTCGGTGATGTCCAGCCGGCGCAGGCTGAGCACGCGGCCCACGCTGATCTCGCCGGCCTTGTCCACCTGAAAGGCATGGCCGACCAGCACCTTGATCTCGGCTTTGCTGCCCTTGCCCCACTCGTGGATGCATTGGTCGATCAGCTCCTTCGCGTGCTGCAGTCGTTCATCGAAGGAAATCTTTTCTTGGACCTGCCGCACGATCTTGAACTTGCCGTCGAAGCTGGTCATCGTCACGTTGCCCTTGCCCTTCGTGCCACGCAGCTCGACGCCATACTCGGCCGCGCTGCGATCGATGAAGCTATCCATGCGCTCCACGGCGGTGAGCTTGAAGCCGGCGAGGCGGGCACTCTCGGCCTTGGCCTGCTCGCAAAGGCCGACCACGGTTTGATGGCGGTCCTTGTCGATGGGCTTGATCTTGCTCACGGGGATCAGTGCGCCGTTGGCGTCTTGCCAGTAGCCGGCCGGGATGCTGTTTTCAGTAGTCATTGCTTCGTTTCCTTCTTCGTTGCCTTCTTGCTTTGCGTGATACGAGGCACTGCCTCGCCGTTGATGCGGGTAATGCGCGCTTCGAACTCGATGTCGAGGCGCGGTCCGTCGCGATCGCCGTAGCAGCTATCCCCTCCCCAGGAGTGGGCGAACGCGACCACCGTGTGCCCTTCGCCCATGGCCTTCTTCAACTCGTGGAGCAAGTCGATGAAGTACAGGAACTGATTGGCGTTGACCTTCATGGCTGGTCGCCTTCCTGCTGCCGCGCGATCCGTGCTGCGCGCGCTTCCCTGAGCTGCTGCCGGATCGCAGCAGCCTTCTCGGCCGCCTCGGGGTCGTCCTCGGGCTCAGAACGGCCCAGGCGCTCGCCGATAGCACCGGGGGATAGGCCAGCACCTTCCAGCTCATCCAGCGTCCTGGCGACGGGTTCTTCGCGGTGGTGCCGTCTGGCATGCTCGCGCTCCTCCTCGGCAACCGCCTCGCGTCGATCCGCCATGTTTGCCAGCACGCCGTAGAGGTAGCCGTTCCCCTCCAAGGGCAGCAGGAGCTTCCCCTTCTCGGCCGCATCGAACACCGTCTGAAAGGCCGCACGCCAGAGGTCTGGCGAGACCATCCACACGCGGCCCTTGCGCTCGATCGAGGTCCGCTGCACGTCGGGCACCAGCTCGGCCAACACCTTGCGCACTGTGGACATGCGCAGGCGCTGCTTGGCAGGCTTGTGCAGCCGCAGGTAGCGCAGCAGCAGGCCGCCCAGCGGCAAGGCCTTGGTGATCAGCTCCTCGACCAGCAGGCGAACGTCTTCGTCGGGGAAGATGCGCACGAGCACCACGTCGAGGCTCTCTTCGGCGCCGCAGACCGCGCAGGTATGAGTGAGGTCGGCCGCGCTCAAGACGACACTCCCATCAGGTGTTCATAGCCCGGGGGCGCGATGCACTTCGTCGTCACGCCATAGGTTGCGTGCTTCGTACCGACGCGCCGCTCGCGCAGCATGCCGTTGTCGCACAGGCGAGTGAGGCGCTCGCGCACCGTCTCGGGCTCGCAGGCCGCGCACCATGTGCGACGGACTTGCCGCAGGTTGTGATAGCCGCCCTCGGTCACCAGCTCGACCCAGAGCATCAGGGTGTCGTGGTCGAGGTGCCGGCCGGTTGTGCCTGGCTGGTTCATGGCTGCGGCTCCCGCACGCACATGGCGGCGCCGATGGCCATCCCGGCCGTGTGCACGCGCTCCAGGCGCTGCGCGTCTGCCATGCGCTCGCTGTAGTCCTGCATTGCCTCGGTGGCGAGGAAGGTGCAGAGCATGGCGAAACCGACGATGCCCAGGTCGCCCAGCCAGTGGAGGACGGTGCGGTTTTGCTTCGTGCGACGCATCACAGCGCCTCCCCGGTGGTGCGCGAGAGGAAGCGGCGGAAGTCCGCCATGGAGCGACTTGGCCTCGCGGTGTACGGGCCTTTCGAGCAGCCGCAGTTCTCGCGGGCTTGGCACACGCCCAGCTCCTCGCAAGTGAGCCTGCGCCCCTTGAAGGCCTTCCAGTCGTCGGCCGCGTAGCGCACGGCCTTGTGACGCGGCGTGCCGAACTCGCGCGTGAACTGGCGCGCGCGGCGCTTGATCCATCCGATGCGCGTGCTCATGCCCGGTCACCCTGAGCGCTGGGGCGCTCCATGAACAGCACCTTGCCCGCGATCGCGTGCATTAAATCGCCCGACAGGGACTTGCCCGCTGTCACCCCGAAGTCGCGCAGGGCCGGCAGCAGGTTCTCGGTGAGCATGCGGGCGCTGCCCTCGCAGTAGGCCCACAGGACATCGAGCAGATCGTCGGGCAGCTCGGCGTCCGCGAAGGTCCGGCGCACGATGTCGTCGGCGTCGTCGCGGGTGATCGTCTCGATGGTCTTGGGCCACATGCCGACACGGCTGTAGACCTGTTGGAACACCCCGTGTCTCGGCTTGATCAGTGTGGTGAGCTTCTCGGTGCCCACCAGCACGACGCCGACCTGCGAGGTGTCGCGGATGCGGCGCAGGTACTCCATGGCCGAGGCGCTCATCTTCTCGGCTTCGTCCACGAGGATCAGGTAGTTCGTACCCTTGAGGATGCGCTTGATCTCCTTGAACTTCGCGCTCAGGCCGTGCGGCACCGCGTTGTTGAGCTTCTCGAGCAGCTCATCCATGAACACGCCCGGCGTCATGCCCGGGCTCACCTCGATCAGCAGCGTGAGCGGGTTGGCCTTCTGGTACTCGACGCAGAACCGCGACTTGCCGATGCCGACATAACCGGTGATCACGCCGAAGTTTTGCTGCTTGCGGGTGCGGTCGCACACCACCCGCAGGAGCTTGTGCACGCTGCCCACCACGTAGTCGGGCGTGCCGTCCTTGAGACGCTCGGTCTCGGTCTCCAGCACCGACAGGAGCTGATTGAGCTGCTTCGTCGGGCTGCTCACGTACTTGCCGGACAGAACCTGACTCAACGTCCCGCTGGGCAGGCTGGCGCGCTTCGCGAGCCACGCGCGGGACTGCTTGTTCCTCTCCAGCCAGTCGAGCACCTGCCCAGCCTTCTGGATGTCCTCGGGGGTGTAGTGGTCCTTCGCCTTGATGGGCGATGCGGCTTGAGCTGCGGTGGCGTTCATTGGTCTTTCCTCCAAGAGAGCAGGTCGATGTCGATCACGTTGCTGCCGGGCGGCGGCGGGGGTGGCGGGGGCAGCAGCGGCAAGCTGCTGAGGGACTCCAGCGCGGCGAGCTGATCGCCTGCGTCGAGCGGGTCATTGCGACGGGCGCGTGCCTCCTCGAGCTTTCGCTGCAGGCGCTTTTCCTGGCCCTGCAGGCGGCGATCCCGGCCTTCTTCGAGGCGGCTTGCGGGCAGCACACCCTTCGTGTGCACGAGCACCGCGGGGCACACGAAGCGACCCTTCTTGTCGAAGATCCACACGCGGGCATCGTTGTGCAGGTCGTACTCGACATCGACCTTCATCGCGTCGTACAGCGCGAGCGCCTCGGCGAAATAGAAGCGGTTGTGAAGGCGAATCTGCTGGCGCCCCACCGTGCACTCTTCGCGAGGCCGCGCGATCGACGCCATGTCCAGCTCGACGCCTACCGGCGTCAGCTCGGCCCACACCTGGGCCGGCGTGCGCCCGCCGAGCACGTCCATCGGCTGGTGGTGGTAGTGCTCCAGCCAGCGGGTGAAGCTATCGACGTACTGCTGCAGGCTCGGCAGCTCGCGCTTGCCGGTGTTGCACTCGGTGCTCAGGCGCCGATTGATCTCGGGCGCCATGTCGTCGCCGCAGTAGAACTGTCCGCCGGCGAAAAATTTATCGTGCTTGTCCCTCACCGTGCGGAAGAAGCGCTCGATCCAGCCCTTGCCGTGCGGGTTGCCCGGCAAGGCGCCGATCAGCCCGATGTCGAAGCGCGCGTAGAAGCCCGTGGACTCGTCGCTGAGCATCTGAGCGCGGTAGCCGGGGCCCCGGTCCACGTACACCCATGCGGGGACGTGGTTGTGCTGCTGCATCGCGTGGCTCAGCGCGAACATGGTGGACACCGCGCTTTCCGACTCGGTGAGATACCAGCCGCTGATGTACCGGCTCTTGATGTCGATGAAGACGGTCAGCTCGGGCCGGTACACCTTGCCGGTGTTGGGGTGCGCCACGTAGCAATCGACCGTGTGACCGTCGCCTGCGTAGATTTCGCCCACCAGCACGTCGGCCACGCTGCGGCGCTGGAAGGTGCGCCGGGTGAGGCGGTGGAGGTGCTTGCCGACGCGCGCGGGGCTGTACTCGCCCAGGGTCGCGGGAAGCGCCTTGATGTAGCGCTTCACCCTGCTGTCGGTCACGTCTTCAAAGCCCTCTTCAATGAGCTTCGAAGCCACGTCGGCATAGCCGGGTTTGCCGGGCAGGTTGTAGAGCGCGACGGCACGCGCTTCCCACCCGTAGTCCTGGCGCACGCGGCCCGTGTACTTCGGCAGCAGCGATGCCTTGTCGCCCTTGAGGTAGGCCGACAGCCAGCGCTTGATGTTGGGCGCACTCAGGCCCTTGGAGCCGAGCACGCGGGCAATGTGCAGCGTGTGGGGGTTCGCCGTGCCGTTGCTCAGCTGAACCCACAGCAGCCGTGCTGCATGGTTGATGCTGGCCCCGTCGTTCACGAGGGCAGCCAGAGGGGACACGAGCGCTTCGCGGAAGCCCGCGACCTTGCGGGCTGATTCGCTGGCGCTCTCCCACGGATCGGGGTTCAGCGCAGCGGGAAGATCGCTCATCTGCCTGATGTCTTTGGTCATTGCGAGGACTGCGCCCATGTCGTCACCTGTAGGGGGGTCGGGTGGCTGGTGGACTCAGGCGCGCGGCTCGCAGCCGTGCGCGATGCACAGGCGAGCAGATTCCCTGAGACGGTCCTCGGCGTCGGGCGTGGACGCCAGCGTGCAGCACCACAAGTCGTGGAGCACGCGGAAACCGCGCGATACGTAGTAGTTCTGCGGCGTGATTCCACGAGTGCAATCGCGCATGGCCTGCATGACCTCGCCAATGCGGACTTGACGGGCCTTGATCCGGCTTACACGGGCTGGCACGCGCTGGCGTGCAGAGGCTTGAGGGCTGTGCATCACTTCACCTCCGGCGCCTTGGGCGCGGCCTCGGGGCGGCCCTTGCCGCGTGGCTTGGCCTGCTTGCGCTCGTGCGCTCGCTGGTCGGCCTCGTATTGATGGGTCGTGATCAGTCGCGGGAACTCCTCGGCCAGCGCGGCGATTTCGCCCGCATCGAGGAAAGCGAGGCTGTCGGGCTGCGACTGCAGCTTCTTCTCGTCGTCGCCCAGGGCGTCGGCGCAGGCCTTGATCTTTCCGTCGATCAGGATGCGCAGGGCGACGAGGCCAGACAGTGCGAGGCGCACCGTGGGATGAACCCACACGCCCATCAGCTCGTGGCCGCTGTAGCCGACCAGCTCCACGAGCACCGGGTGCAGGGACTCGATCGACAGCTCGGCCTTCTTGAGGAGGGCGACCTGTTCCGCGCGGATGTCGGCGACCACCTCGGGCGTACCGTCGTGGTCCTCGGCGTCACGGGCGCGCTTCTTGAGCTTCTTGGCAAGGCCATCGCGCTCGGCCTGCGCCGTATCGCGCTCGACCGCCAAGTCGGCGAGTTGGGCTTCCGCGTCCTTGATGCGCTGGCGCAGTGCACGCACGCTCAGGCTGTCGAGGTCGCCTTCCTCGCCATCGGCGAGCAGGCTTTCGATGACTGCCGCATCCGCGCTGGCAAGTGCGAGCACCTTGCTTTGCGGTTGGCCAAGCAGAAATTCGCGCTCCGCGTCCGAGCGAGAGAGGACGAACTGCGCGTACTGCATCGAGCGTTGAGCGGCGCGCTCTTCGAAGCCACGCTCCCCGATCAACACCAGAAATTCGCCGTGCTGGCAGTCGTTCTTCATGGACGCCAGCAGCAGGCCTGCCGCGAGCATGTGGCGCTGCGAGCGGTTCATGTGCTGGGCAGCGAGGTCGGCGCGCTCTTCGAGCGGCGCTGTCAGATCGACACCGAGGCCGGACGCAAATCCGATGACGTTGTCGGAAATCTCGAAACGGACAACGTGCGCCGTTTCGGCTTGCGCTGCGGCGGCGGGCGCGACAGCGACGGCGGTGGATTGCTTCTTTGCCATGTCCATCGCCCTCACTTGATCCGCAGAGCAACGGCGACCTTGTGGCCTTCGCCGTACAGGCCCTTATTCACGCCCCGCACCACCTCGCTGACGGTGCGGTACTTGAAGCCGTTCTTCTCGGCGAACTCCTTGAGCGTGACGCCTTTCGCGTACAGCGCTTCCTTGGCCGCATGGGGGTCGGCATGACGCCCTGAACTTCCCGAAACAACCGCTTTCCTTGATGACATGAGTACCTCGTTTGTTGACCGTTGATTGACTGACATTCAACAGTGAGGAACTGTAGTTCAACAAACGAGGTAATGCAAGAGGAAAAGTGTCGTTTCGTTGAACTATCCGTAGAAGAGGGTCTAGGGAATCCTCCGATTGAAGGATTTCGTCTGCCTAGGCATGCCGTTTCGTTGGTGACATACTCGCCGCCCGTTCACGGTGAATTCACGGTGAGCGCAACAGGCGAACGAATGAAGTCAACAAACGTGGAAATCGGTGAGCGGCTGAAGCTGGAGCGCCAGAGACTCGGGCTCGCCCAAGCCGATTTCGGTACGAAGGCGGGAGTGAGCAAAACCTCGCAGTTCAACTACGAAGCAGGCGAGCGATCGCCCGATGCCGAATACCTTCACAACGCGGCAGAACTGGGCGTAGATATCACCTACGTAATCACGGGCCGCCGAGTGGCTAGCAACGATGATTTCGTCGTGATCCCCCAGCATGCCGTCGCTGCGAGCGCAGGGCCGGGCGCTGTAAATGCGGATGAGCTATCGAATGGCGGGCTCAGCTTCAGCAAAAAATGGCTCGCGAAACGCATGCTCAACCCGACCCACCTGAAGGTCATCGATGTGGTCGGGGAGTCAATGCTTCCGCGCCTGAGCGACGGTGACAAGGTGCTGGTGGATGTCAGTGACACGACGCCGAAGAGTGGCCGGGCTTATGTGCTCCTTCAGGGCGAAGAGCTGCTCGTCAAGTATTGCCAGCTCCTGCCCGAAGGGATGTTGCGGGTTAGCAGCGCGAACACCGACTATCCGACCTATGACATTGATCTGTCGAAGACCGATGGTGTTTCGATCGTTGGCCGCGTTCGGGCCTCTACACACGAGTGGTGATCAAATGAAAAAGCGAGCAGTGCTTTTCTTTGCAACAGCGTTTCTCTCAGGCTTTGCACTCTCAGAGCCTGTGCCGGATGGAGTGAGAGCAGCCATCAGCAACCTGTCGCTGCAATCGTGGTCGTTGAAAGAGGGGAGCTTGCGCCTTGTGATGGACAAGCCTCTTGTCTCTCCGACTTTCTATTCAACGGCTGTGCACCTCATTTGCGGCGAACAATGGCAGAGCCCGGGAGCGTTCCAGCGCATGCGCCTTGAGCGCATCGAGGTCCTGAATCACCTCAATGCGCAGGGGTTCGCATTGCTCGACGCGAGCAACAAGTGCCGCGAGCTGGGCAAGGCGACCGGCAGCAGTGGTGAGACGATGATCCAAGCTGCCGCTGTCAGATGCGAGGCAGGCGTGTGCCGCAAACGAGATTGAGATCGCGCCGGTGAAGCGCTTCACCATGACCTGAACGCGCCATTTCCAGACATTAGGGCTTCCCGTTGGAAGCCCTTTTTCATTCTGTCTGGAGTGGCCCATGCCCGAAAACTCTTCGCGTCTTCTCCCCTGGCTGCTGGTGTCGCTGGTCCTCGCCGGCCTCGCGATCCTGCTGCAATCCACCTCGCCGGGCAACGTGCTCGCGGTGTCGGTCTACAAAGCACATCTGCTGTCGCTCGGCGGCTGGGTGGGCTACTGGCTCGACCGCGCACTGTTCCCGTACGACCGTCCCCATACGTACCTCGAAGAGCCCGAGGAGGTGCCGCAGCCCGAGGCCGGCGATTCAGCGTGTGGCGTCCTAGGCGCATCGCTGACCGCCCCGGCCTACGGTCACGCCATGCTGCGCCGCGCGATCATCGTCGCCGCCGCCCTGATCTGCGTGGGCCTGGGCGCCTGACATGCCGCGCAATGCTCTGTGGTGGGATCGGCGCAGCAGCGCGTCGCCGATGCTGCACGCGACCTCCACGCGCTACATCCCGCCTCGCGCGCGCCTCGTGCGCGACTGGGGCAGGTACATCCTGATCCTGATCGGGGCGGTGCTCCTGCTCGGCGCGATGCTCGCATGCTGCGGCGCACCGGCCTACGCCCAGGCCATCCCGCGCGAAGCGCTGCAGCACCGCGCCGCGCTCAAGCGCGAGGCGCAGCGCATCTGGGGCCTCGATGCACCCGTGGCGACCTTCGCCGCACAGGTGCATCAGGAAAGCCGCTGGCGCGTCGATGCGCGCTCGCCCGTAGGTGCCCTTGGCCTCGCGCAGTTCATGCCGTCCACGGCCGCATGGATAGGCGGCGTGGACGCCGGCTTGAGCGAGCGAGCGCCGCTCAATCCGACGTGGGCGCTTCGTGGGCTGGTGACCTACGACAAATGGCTGTTCGATCGCATCAAGGCTGACAACGCCTGCGAGCGCATGGCATTCGCCTTGTCGGCCTACAACGGCGGGCTGGGCTGGGTCTACAAGCGCCAGCAGCGCAGCGAGAAGCCAGGCCTGTGCCTCGGCGTGACGTGCGCCATCAATCCGGGCATCTATCCGGCAAGCCAGCGCGAGAACGCGCACTACCCCGAGGTGATCCTGCGGCAGCACGAGCAGCTCTATCGCACCTGGGGCCGAGGGAGCTGCGAATGACCGGCACGGTGAAGCTGATCGCAGCGGCCGTCGTCCTCGGCCTCCTGCTGCTGGTCGGCTACGGCATCTGGCAATGGGGCGGCGCGAGCGATCGCCTCGCAAACGTCGAGGCCACGGCAGACGGCAATGCGCACATCGAGGCCAAGCAGAGGGCCAAGACCCGCAGCACGCTCAAGCGCGCGGCCGAGGCCGGCGAGCTGCGCGAGCAGGACCGCGCCGCACTCGATGCCCTTTTTCAACGACTTTCGAAGGAGGCCGCGAATGCGCCGACTGCTGCTGATGATCGCTACGTGCTGCCTGATGACCGCCTGCAGCTCTGGCGCGCCGCGAATGCTGGAGGCGGACCCGATCGAGGTACAGCCGCCGGCCAACCTGATCACGCGCCCGAAGCCACTGCCGCAGCCGGCTTCGGGCGCGATTCAGGAGCTGGAAGCGAATCACCGAGAGGTGGCGAAGGCCTACCACGACCTGGCCTCGCAGACGTGTCGCCTCCTGCAGTTCCTGCAGCTCTCAACGGAGGGCTGTGAGCCTTGGACGAAAAGTATCTCGAACAAGCAAGCGAACTAGAGCAGGCGCGGCGCGATGAAGCGCTGCGCCTGTTCCGTGCACGAGCAGCCAGCGGCCCAGGTCGCGACGACTGCGAAGACTGTGGCGAAGACATCCCCCCGGCAAGGCGCGTGGCAGCGCCGAGCGCGATTCGCTGTGTTGCCTGTCAAGCACTCCACGAAAGACGGCCGAGATGACCGCACCTGACAACCATTCGATTCTGCTGGCACACATCGGCAAGCTTGAAGGGCAGCTCGCCGTGATGACGCAACTGATCCAGCAGAACCACGAGTCCACGCACCAGCGCATCAACGACTTCCGGCATGCCGTCGAGGGCCGCATCACCGGCGTGGAGGCCCGCGTAGTGACGCTGGAGAAGAACGAGCGCAGCACGGCCCTCAAAGCGGCAAGCGGCGGCGCGCTCTCGGGCGCCATCGCCACCGCGACCCTCAAGCTGATCGAGTACGTCGCGAGCCGCTAAGCAATGGCATACGACAAGTCCACCCGCAACAAGGTTCGCGCCAAGTACATCCAGGGCGCACCGCTGGCGACCGCCGCCGCCGCGCACAAGGTCCCGTACAACACCGCGCGCAACTGGAAGCGCGTGGACGCGGAAGCGGGCAACGACTGGGACATCGCGAAGAACGCTCGCCGCATGACGAAGAGCGGGGTCGAGGAAATGGCGAACGAGGTGCTCGGCGAGCTGGCCGAGCAGTTCCTTGCCACCCTCGAAGCGGTGAAAAACGACCCGAACATGAAGGCCGCGGATCGCGCTGACATCCTTGTGCGCCTGATGGACGGCTACAACAAGGCGATCAGTGCGGCGAGCCGGGCTATGCCCAATGCCAACCGCCTCGCCGTGGCCATGGACGTGATGAAGTTCTTCAACGCCTTCATTGCCGAGCGCTTCCCGAAGATGCGCAGTCAGTTTCTCGAAGCGACCGAAGCCGCAGGCGATGCCTTGGTGCGCGAGTTCGGGAGTGGTGCCTGATGGCGCGGCAGAAGCTACTCAAGGAAAAGCAGTTCCTCGACGAGCTGCGCGCCTACGCCGAAGAGCAGCGCAAGCTCATCGAGGCCGAGTGCGATGGCTTTTCCACCGACCACGCGGCCAGGGACAGGCGGCGCACGCGCGCCATGTACGACTTCGAGTTCTTTGCGCGGACGTACTTTCCGCACTACATCAAGAGCGAGCCGTCGATCTTTCATCGGTGGTTCTACGATGAAGTGCCCAAGGCGATCGACCTACCGACCGGCCAACTGATCGAATTCTCGGCCCCGCGTGGCGAGGCGAAATCGACCCTGGCGAGCCAAATCTTCGTGATCTGGTGTGACATCACGAAGCGCAAACACTTCGTGCCGATCGCGATGGGCGCTTTCGACCAAGCCGCGACGATGCTCGCCGCGATCAAGGTCGAGGAGGAAAGCAATCCACGGCTGGCGATGGACTTTCCCGATGCCGTTGGCGCCGGTGCGGTCTGGAACGCCTCGGTCATCGTGACGCGCAATGGCATGAAGATTCAGGCCTTCGGCAGCGGCAGCAAGAGCATTCGCGGCCAGCGGCATGGCCCCTACCGGCCCGATCTCGTGATCCTCGATGACATCGAGAATGACGAGAACGTGCGCAGCAAAGAGCAGCGCGACAAGCTGGAGGCCTGGGTGAAGAAGGTGGTGCTTCCGCTCGGCCCGCCGGACGGCTCGATGGACGTGCTCTATCCGAACACGATCCTGCACTTCGATTCAGTGGCAAACCGCACCCACCGCAACCCGCTGTGGAAGCGCATGAAGTTCAAAGCGATCGTTCGCTGGCCGGATCGAATGGACCTCTGGCAGGAGTGGGAGGAAATCTTCATCAACGAAGGCGAGGAAGCCGCCGACGCTTTCTATGCCCGCCAGCGCCGTGCGATGGATGCGGGCGCCGTAGTGAGCTGGCCCACGGTCCGACCGCTGCTGCGGCTGATGAAGATTCGCTCGGGGGACCACCACGCCTTCGATTGCGAATATCAGAACGATCCGACGAACGATGAAGCGTCGTTCTTCAGCTCGATGCAATTCTGGGTGCAACCGTGCCGAGACTGGGTGTTCTATGGCGCCCACGATCCCAGTCTTGGCCGCAAGAACAAGAAGCGCGACCCGGCCGCCACTCTGGTCGGTGGTTTCGACCGTGAGCACGGCATCCTCGATGTGGTGGAGGCCATCGTCGCGCGGCGCACCCCCGACCTGCAGATCAGCCACATCATCCGGGCGCAGAAGGAGTGGAACTGCATCGTTTGGGCTTTCGAGGCAGTGCAGTTCCAGGAGTTCATGCGCGCCCAGCTCGTGGCGCGCTCCGCGAAGGAAGGCACGCCGGTTCCCGCGCTGCCCGTCATTCCGCACGACGACAAGGACTTGCGCATCGAGTCGCTCAGCCCGCACGTCTTCAACGGGCTGATCCGCTTCAAGCAAGAGCACACCGTGCTCAACACCCAGCTTCGCCACTGGCCCGAGGCCGACCACGACGACGGCCCCGATGCGCTTGAAATGCTATGGAAACTCGCGGTGTCGCGGGCCGGCGGTATCCCCGTTATCCGACTTGGGAAAAGAAAATGAATCTCCTTCGAGGCGCAGTCCAATCGGTGCGCGGCTTTTTCGGCAAGTCCGTCGCGTCGTCGGCCACGGACCCGAACACTTTCCTCGGCTCGCTCATGCACTTGCCGAATCCCGACGTGATCCTGCGCAACATCGGGCGGCGAGAGCTCACCTATGCATCGATCATGGCTGACGCCCACGTCATGGGCGAAATGCGCTCCATGCGCGGCTCCTTTCGCTCGCACGAGTACCGGATCGCCCCGGGCAATGACGGAGAGCCCAAGAGCGTGCAGGCGCGCGATCTGTGCGAGCAGTGGATGCTCAACACCGCGCCGAACAAGATCTCGGACTGGCTTGAGGTGATGTGGCAGATGAGCGCCAGCATCTTCACCGGCTATCGCGCTCACGAGGTGGTCTGGAACATGGAAGGCCGCAACCTGCTGCCCTCCGAAGTGATCGACAGGCCGAATCGCCGGTTCGTCTTCAATGCTGAGTCCGACCCGCTGCTGATCAGTCGCAGCAACATGATGGGCGCCCCAGTGGAGCCGTATCAGTTCGTGATCTCGCGGCACATGCCCACCTATGACAACCCGTATGGCGTGGCGCTCTTCAGCTCGTGCTACTACCCGTGGCTCTACAAGACTGGCGGGTGGCGATACCTCGTGAAGTACTGCGAGCGCCATGGCCTGCCCTGGCCTGTGGCACGGTATCCGCAAGGCTCGACCGAGGAGGACATCAACAAGCTGTCCCAGGCACTCGAGGAGATGATCGAATCCGCGTATCTGGTGACTCAGGACGGGAACGGTGTCGAGCTTCTATCGCCGAAGGGCGGGGGCAGCGATCTTCCGCAGGAGCGCTTGATCATTCTGTCGAATCGAGAGATGAGCAAGGCCATCACGAGCCAGTCGATGGTGGGCGAGGCCTTGGAAGTAGGGTCGCGTGCCGCAGCCGAGACGGCCAAGGACCGGCAAGACGGCGTGCACGACTCAGACCGCGACATCGGCGCCGATGGCATGTCGTACATCTTCAAGTGGATCACGCTGTTCAACTTCGGAGAGGGCGTGGCCCCGCCCGTACTGGAGTTCTACAAGAAGACCGTTGCGGGCAAGGCGCGTGCCGACGCCTACAAGGTCGCCGCTGATCTGGGTGCGCGGCCGAGCAAGAAAGCCTTTCTCGAAGAGCTGGCGATTCCGGTGGCCGAGAACGATGCAGACGCCTTAATGCCGACGCGCCGCACCACCAAGCCGGGGCCGGCGCTGGGCGAAGACCCCGATTCGTCTGCCGACGATGTGGACTTCGCCGCGATCGAGGGCTTTGAGTTTGCCAAGGCTGCGGGCATCACCGAGGACGAGGCGATCCAGCTCGCGGCGGCAGCGGCAGACCAAGCCATCGAAGACGACATGATCGAGCCGATCTACCGCATGCTGGTCGCGTATGAGCGCGAGGGGAAGACGCTGGAGCAGTTCCGCGACAAGCTGGCCGACCTCGTGGGCGAGATGGACGACGAGGCGCTGCGCGAGGTGCTGGAGCGCGCGTTGACCTACTCCATGCTGACCGGCGCGGCCACGCGCGCGGCGTGAGCTTCCGGCTCAAGGGCTCGCCCAAGCGCTCCACGAAGCTGGCCCTGCAGGGTGTGATCGAAGGCGGGAGGCTTGATGGCTTCCGCTACACCTTCGAGCGTTTTAGCGCCTCGACGTCCGGCGGCAAGGCATTCGTGAGGGTGCATCTGATCGTCAGTCGTGAGCACTGGCCGTTCCCGAAGAGCGTGGTGCTGTCCGCTTCGGAATTTCTCAGGCTGACGCCTGTGGCGGGCGAACGGGCGAAGCGCATCGACGCGCTGCCGCTGATCCGCGAGGTGCTGGCGGCGCAGGGGTGAAGCACTTCACCATGACGCGTCCGCATGCTGGGAGGACGATGACCTTTTTGATCATCGGAGCCTGCATGAAAGACCAACACACCCTCATCAAGGGCTATCGCGACCTCTCGAAAGAGGAGATCGACCTGATGAACCGCATCAAGGAGAAGGGTGCCGAGCTGCTCGCCCTGCAGACGGAACTCGCCGGCCGCCTGAGCACCGATGCCGAGGTGAAGGCCGCAGCCGCGAAGGCCTCGAAGAAGGCGCCCGAGCACGAAAGCAGTCCGGAATGCGTCGAGCTGCGCCGGTTCCAAGCAGCCGAGCCGCAGCGCTGGGCCGCAATCGGCAAGACCGACATCCAGACCGGCATCATGGCGATGATTCGCGCCGTGGCCCAGCCGGCGATTTAGCCGTGGGCATGACCGATCCCGCGCAAACCTTCGAGACGGCATTGATGCGTCTCGTCGATGAAAGTCCATCCCAGGCGCTGTGCATCGTGACCGGCGCCTTCGTATCGCTCACGCTGGCGATGATGGAAGCAAACGGCCACAAGCCGGAGGGTGAAATCCATATCGAAGGTGGCAAGAACCGCGACATCACCATCCACGCGCCCAAGGACATCGGGTGAGCAGCAAGCGCGCCATTCGCCGCAAGCAATGCACCGGCAAGCAGCGCTATGCAAGCGAATTGGACGCGCGTGCCGCGATTTCCACCCTGCATCGCAACAAAGGCTATCAGGGCCTTCTCACACCGTATCGCTGCAGCTTCTGCAACGGCTTCCATTTCGGCCATGCGCCGGCCAACGTGCGGCGAAAGATGGGGTACTGATGCGCGTCTACATCGCTGGGCCGATGACCGGCCTCCCCGAGAGCAACTATCCGGCTTTCAACGCGATGGCCGCTCGCCTACGCGCGCTCGGTCACCACGTCGAGAATCCGGCCGAAAACCCGGAACCGCCTTGCAAGTCCTGGCGCGCATACATGCGGATGGCCATCGCCCAGCTCGTGACCTGTGATGCGGTTGCGCTTCTGCCCGGATGGGGATTGTCTCCGGGAGCGAGGATCGAAGCGCGGCTCGCCGCCGATCTGCACCTGAATGTCTACGACGCCGAGACCTTCGCATCGGAGCGTGCTGATGGCTGATCTGGCGGTCCAAGGCAGCTTCGGCGTGAAGTTCGCCGAGGCCATCGACTACCTCAAGGGCAAGCTGCCCGAGACGAGTCAGGCGCATGACGATCTGGCCGGCCCGGTGCACGGCAAGGTCTTCACGATCGCGGGCACCACGAAAGCTGATCTCGTGCGCGACATTCAAGGCTCGCTGATCGGTGCATTGGAGAACGGCCGGACCATCACTGACTTCCGCAAGGATTTCGACAAGGCGGTGCAGGAGCACGGTTGGCAGTACAAGGGAAAGCGCGGCTGGCGCACCTCGGTGATCTTCGACGCGAACATGCGTTCGGCCCGCATGGCCGGCCGCTGGAAGCAGCTCCAGGCCGGCAAGGACCGCCGCCCCTACCTGCAGTACCGCACGGCCGGCGATTCCCGCGTGCGCCCATTGCACCGGCAGTGGAACGGCCTGATCTTCCACATCGATAGCCCGTTCTATCAAACCCACTACCCGCCGAACGGGTGGGGCTGCCGCTGCACCGTGCGTGCCTACAGTCAGGCTGACCTCGAACGGAAAGAGCTGGAGGTGTCGCCTCCTTTCGAGATGAAGACCCGCGAAGTGATCACCCGCGACGGCGAGATCAAGGACCGCGTACCCGTGGGCATCGATCCCGGCTGGGATCACAACGTCGGGCAGGCGTGGCTAGCTCCCGAAGTCGCCCTTGGCCAGAAGCTGGCCCGTCTGCCGCGCGAGCTGCAGGGCATCGTCACGGACAAGACGATCACGCCAGCCTTTGAAGAGGTGATGAATGCCAATTTCAAGGCGCTTCGCAAGCCCTTGGAAAATGCTGTGAAGGCCGCTCCCGAGCCCGCGATCGCCGGCTACCTCGACAGCTCGACCCTCAACGGTCTCGCCCAGGCCGTGCCGGACCTCGCGCTGTCGTCCACGGCCGTGACCGTGGCGAATCCTCGTGCTCTGGGAGCTGCTGCGCCCTGGCCGGCGTCCTGGGTGGATGATCTGCCCTCGAATCTGCGCAACTACCGAGCGGTGCTGCGTGAGAAGGCCTCGGGTTCGCTGCTGTTGGTGTCGCAGGGACTGATTGACGGCGATCTGCCCGTGGCTACCATTCGCCTCAACCAGCAAACGAAGTTCGGGCAAGCCGCGCAGGTTGTTGAGCTGGGGAAGGCCACCGCATCCGCTCTTGGCGATGCCGCTGCCTACGATCTGCTGGTCGGCTCGCTGCCGAAAGCGATCTCAGCGGCTGATTGAGTCGCCCCGATCGGGCGGTTTCTGGTGCAGGAGTCGCGAGAGTTCGGGCAGTTGGCGGGCATTTTTCGGGCAAAACGCGCCGCGCTTTGGTCAGCTACTGGATCAAACTAAACGTTCGGCGTCGATTTGCTCGATTCGCCGTAAGCCCTTGATTTCAGGCCGTTTTTTCTGTTTTCTCGGCCTTTTTCTTCTGGATCAGAGTAAACATCCCCCCCCTGCATCGCGATGCGCCGGCTTGCGGCCGACAGCACCATGTGGCTCTCGGCGGCGGCCTTCGAGAGGCTGCCGCATTCGACGGCGCGCAGGAACAGCGCAAGGGAATCCAGGTCGGGTCTCATGGGGGCGGGGGTCGGTCGGCCACTATCATTGCACGCCGCCGCGCGCCCACTGCCGCGGCCGGCCCCTTCGACCGACAATCCTTGCCATGACCGACGCCACCGAACGCCCGCCCCTGCCCGACCGCCTCTCGACCGACGCGCGCAGCCCCTTCCACCTGCCCACGGCCTTCGAGCACGAGATCGGCATCCGCTTCAACGGCAAGGAACGCCTCGACGTCGAGGAGTACTGCATCAGCGAAGGCTGGATCAAGGTGCCGGCCGGCAAGACGGTGGACCGCAAGGGCCATCCGCTGCTGCTCAAGCTCAAGGGCACGGTCGAGGTCTACTACCGCTGAGCGCGGCAGTAGTTCTTCAGCGCCCCCAGCGCAGCACCAGCGGATCGAGCCGCCGCGCGGTCTCGATCAGTCCCGCGCGCGTCTCGGGATGCAGCGCCGGCAGCGGATGCCGCGGCGCCTCGCAGGCGATGACGCCGCCCTCCTTCATCAGCGCCTTGCAGGCCAGCAGGCCGGCCTGGCGGTTCTCGTAGTTGATCAGCGGCAGCCACTGCTGGTAGCGCGCGAAGGCCTCCTCGCGCCGGCCCTCGCGGTGCGCCACCAGGATCGGGCGCAGGCCGTCGGGATAGCCGCCGCCGGTCATCGAGCCGGTGGCGCCGGCGTCGAGGTCGGGCATCAGCGTGATCGCCTCCTCGCCGTCCCACGGGCCCTCGACCGCGTCGCCGCCCAGACGGATCAGCTCGCGCAGCTTGGCGGCCGCGCCCGCGGTCTCGATCTTGAAATAGGCCAGATGCTCGATCTCGCGCGCCATGCGCGCGAGGAACGGTGCCGACAGCACGGTGCCGCTGGCCGGCGCGTCCTGCACCATGATCGGAATGCCCACGGCGTCCGACAGCCGCGCATAGAACGCGAAGATCTGCTCCTCGGGGACGCGGAAGGTGGCGCCGTGATACGGCGGCATCACCATCAGCATCGCGGCGCCCATGTCCTGCGCGCGGCGGCTGCGCTCGGCGCACACCCGGGTGCTGTAGTGGGTGGTGGTCACGATCACCGGCACGCGGCCCTTCACGTGCTCGAGCACGGTGCGCGTGAGCACCTCGCGCTCCTCGTCCGACAGCACGAACTGCTCGGAGAAGTTGGCCAGGATGCACAGGCCGTCGGAGCCGGCGTCGATCATGAAGTCGACGCAGCGCTTCTGGCTCTCGAGGTCGAGCGCGCCCTGTTCGTCGAAGGTGGTGGGCACCACCGGGAAGATGCCGCGGTATCGGGGGGTCATGGTGTGAGGCGGTTGTGGGTCATCGGAACGGGATCGGGCAGCCGAACGCAGAAGTCGCGAAGGTTGCGCAGAAGTCGCAGAAGGAACTCCAAAATTTTTCTTCTCCCTTCTGCGACCTCTGCGTAGTTTTTGTCTTCCTTCTGCGTTCGGCTGTCCGCTCCCGAATTCATCAGTGTGAATGGCGCGGCACAGCGGCGCCGCGGCAGCCGACCAGGAAATCGAAGTCGCAGCCCTCGTCGGCCTGCAGCACGTGGTTCACGTAGAGCTTCTGGTAGCCGCCGCCGCGCGTGCTCATGGGCTGCGCGTCGGAGGGCCCGAGCGCGGCCAGCCGGGCGGCCAGTTCCTCGTCGCCGATGTCCAGCTGCAGCCGGCCGGCATCGCAGTCGAGCTCGATCCAGTCGCCGTCGCGAACCGCCGCCAGCGGCCCGCCGTCGGCCGCCTCGGGTGCGACGTGCAGCACCACGGTGCCGTAGGCGGTGCCGCTCATGCGTGCGTCGGAGATGCGCACCATGTCCTTGATGCCCTGGCGCAGCAGCTTGGGCGGCAGGCCCATGTTGCCGACCTCGGCCATGCCGGGGTAGCCCTTGGGGCCGCAGTTCTTCAGCACGAGGACGGAGCTGGCGTCGACCTCGAGCGACTCGTCGACGATGCGCTCCTTGTAGTGCTCGAGGTTCTCGAACACCACCGCGCGGCCGCGGTGCTTGAGCAGCTCGGGCGTGGCCGCCGAGGGCTTGAGCACGGCGCCGCGCGGCGAGAGGTTGCCGCGCAGGATGCGGATGCCGCCGTCGGCGATCAGGGGCTTGTCGAGCGGGCGGATCACTTCGTCGTCGAGGCTGGGCGCGTCGCGCACGTTGTCCCACAGCGAGCGGCCGTTGACGGTGAGCGCGCCCGGGTGCGGCAGCAGGCCGTTCTCGCCGAGGCGGCGCAGCACCGCGGGCAGGCCGCCCGCGTAGTAGAACTCCTCCATCAGGAAGCGGCCCGAGGGCATCAGGTCGACGATGGTCGGCGTGTGGCTGCCGATGCGGGTCCAGTCCTCGAGCTCGAGTTCGACGCCGATGCGCCCCGCGATCGCCTTCAGGTGGATCACGGCATTGGTCGAGCCGCCGATGGCGGCATTGACGCGGATGGCGTTCTCGAAGGCCTCGCGCGTGAGCACCTTCGAGAGCGTCAGGCCCTCCTTCGCCATCTCGACCGCGCGCATGCCCGACATCTGCGCCAGCACGTAGCGCCGCGCGTCGACCGCGGGAATGGCCGCGTTGTGCGGCAGCGAGGTGCCCAGCGCCTCGGCCATGCAGGCCATGGTGGAGGCCGTGCCCATGGTGTTGCAGGTGCCGGCCGAGCGCGACATGCCGCCTTCGGCCGAGAGGAACTGGTGCAGGTCGATCTCGCCGGCCTTGAGCGACTCGTGCAGCTGCCACACGGCCGTGCCCGAGCCGATGTTGCGGCCGTCGAGCTTGCCGTTGAGCATCGGCCCGCCCGTGACCACGATGGCCGGGATGTCGCAGCTCGCGGCGCCCATCAGCAGCGCGGGCGTGGTCTTGTCGCAGCCGGTCAGCAGCACCACGGCATCGACCGGGTTGCCGCGGATGGCTTCCTCGACGTCCATGCTCGCGAGGTTGCGCGTGAGCATGGCGGTGGGCCGCAGGTTCGATTCGCCGTTGGAGAACACCGGGAACTCGACCGGGAAGCCGCCGGCCTCCGAGATGCCGCGCTTGACGTGCTCGGCGATCTTGCGGAAGTGGGCGTTGCAGGGCGTGAGTTCCGACCAGGTGTTGCAGATGCCGACGATCGGCCGGCCGTCGAACTCGTGGTCGGGGATGCCCTGGTTCTTCATCCAGCTGCGGTACATGAAGCCGTTCTTGTCGGCCGAGCCGAACCATTCGGCGGAGCGCAATTTCTTCTGGGTCATGGGGAGGTCGATCAGCGGCGCGGGGCGCGCGAGGTGAAGAAGCGTTGCAGCAGGCAGAACACGAACAGCAGCGCGCCGACGACGATGCGCGTCCACCACGAGCTCAGCGTGCCGTCGAAGGAGATCAGGGTCTGGATGATCCCGAGCATCAGCACGCCGAACAGCGTGCCGGCGACATAGCCCACGCCGCCGGTGAGCAGGGTGCCGCCGATGACCACCGCCGCGATGGCGTCGAGCTCGAGGCCCACGGCATGCAGGCCGTAGCCCGAAAGCATGTAGAAGGTGAAGATGACGCCGGCCAGCGCCGAGCAGAAGCCCGAAAGGGTGTAGACGCCGATCAGGGTGCGGCGCACCGGCAGGCCCATCAGCATGGCCGAATGCTCGCTGCCGCCGATGGCATAGACGGCGCGGCCGAAGGGCGTGCAGTGGGCGACGAAGACCGCGGCCAGCAGCACGCCGACGGCGATCGCCGCGCTCAGCGAGATCGAGGCCTCGCCCCAGATCGGAATGCGGATCTGCGAGACCTCGGTGTAGAACTCGTTGGTGATGCTGATCGAGTCGATGCTGATCAGGTAGCACAGGCCGCGCGCGAGGAACATCCCGGCCAGCGTGACGATGAAGGGCTGCAGCCGGTAGCGTTCGATCAGGAGGCCCATGAAGGCGCCGAAGGCGGTGCCCATGGCGAGCACGAGCGGGATCACGACCGCCGGGCTCCAGCCGTGCTTCTCCACCAGCGCGGCCGACACCATGGTGGTGAGCGCGATCACCGAGCCCACCGAAAGATCGATGCCGCCCGAGAGGATCACGAAGGTCATGCCGACGGCGACGACGATCAGGAAGGCGTTGTCGATCAGCAGGTTGAGGAAGACCTGAGCCGAGAAGAAGCCGTCGTAGAACACCGAGCCCAGCGTGGCGACGAGCACGAACAGCGAGATGGTCGCGGCCAGCGGCAGGTACTTGGGATTGAGCCTGCTGCGCTCCTTCCCCCCTGTGCGCACGGCGGAGGACTGCGGTGCCGCCTCGATCACGGCGCTCATGCCTTGGCTCCGTCATGCGCCGGCCGCTGCACCAGCGCCCGTATCTCGGCCCTGAACTCGGGCGACTGCAGCAGCATCACCGCGAACACCACGCCGGCCTTCACCACGAGGTTGATCTCGGGCGGCACGCCGAGCGAGTAGATCGCATAGGTCAAGGTCTGGATGATCAGCGCGCCGATCACGCTGCCCACGAGGCTGAAGCGCCCGCCGGTCAGCGCGGTGCCGCCGAGGGTCACGGCGAGGATCGCGTCGAGCTCGATCAACTGGCCGGCGTTGTTGCCGTCCGCGCTCTTGACGTTGGAGCTGATCAGCAGGCCCGCCACGCCCGCGCAGGCACCGCAGAAGGCATAGGCCCCGACGATCAGCCGCCGCGCCTGCACGCCCGCCACGCGCGCGGCCGTCGGGTTGATGCCCACGGCCTGGATGAACAGGCCCAGCGCGGTGCGCGTGATGGCGAGATACAGCAGCACGAACACGGTGGCCACGATGAACAGCGAGAACGGCAGGCCCAGCAGGTAGCCGCTGCCAAGGAAGAAGAAGGGCTTGTAGTAGATGGTGATGATCTGGCCGTCGGCGATGAGCTGCGCGATGCCGCGACCGGCCACCATGAGGATCAGCGTGGCGATGATCGGCTGCATGCCGACCTTGGCGACCAGCAGGCCGTTCCACAGGCCGCACAGCAGCGCGATGCCGATGGCCGCCACGATGGCCAGGCTCATGGGAAAGCGGCTCACGTCGCTGGCCACCGAGCCGCCGATCATCCAGGCCGCGAGCGCCGCCGCGATGGCCACGACGGCGCCGACCGAGATGTCGATGCCGCGGGTGGCGATGACCAGGGTCATGCCCAGCGACACCAGCACCAGGGGGGCGGCGCGGTTGAGGATGTCGATGAGGCTGCCGTAGAGGTGGCCTTCTCTCCATTCCAGATGGAGGAAGCTGGGGTTGAAGGCTGTGTTGATGGCCAGCAGGAGGAACAGGGTCACCAGGGGCCAGGTGAGGCGGTGGTGCATGGCTTTGTGCACTCGGCTTTTTGTCGTTGTCATTGGGGGGTTCTCTGCTGGAGGGCTGGGGCGCGTGCACAGGACAGCGGGTACTTCCCTCCGCGAATGTCCCCCGCCTTCGGCTCCTCCTTTATTTCGCTGCGGGAAGCACCCACTGCCCTGTGCACGAGGAGCGCAGCGGCGGTGCGGCCGGTTCCACGGCCGTGTCCAGGCGCGCGTCGATGGGGTACTCCCCGCAGCGAAATCAAGGAGGAGGCCGAAGGCCGGGGGACATTCGCGGAGGGGAGTACCCCATCGGCGCGTGCCCGCCCCGAACAAGACATCGAACGAGCTTTCATGCCGCAGCAATCATGTCGTACACCTCGTCCTCGGTGGCCCCACCCGGCAACTCTCCCACCTTCTTCCGGTCACGCAGCACCACGATGCGATGCGCGACCCGCACCACCTCGCTCATCTCGGAAGAAATGAAGATCACCGCCATCCCCGCTCGCGCGAGCCGCAGGATCTCTTCCATGATTTCCTGCTTGGCCGCCACGTCGATGCCGCGCGTGGGCTCGTCGAGGATCAGGATGCGCGGCTCGGTCGCGAGCCAGCGCGCGATCATGGCCTTCTGCTGATTGCCGCCCGAGAGCAGGCCGATGGGGGTTTCGACACTCGCCGTCTTGATGCCCAGCGAGGCCACGAAGCGCTCGGCCATCGCCGTCTGCTCGGCATGCGAGAGGAACTTGCGCGTGCCCAGCCGTGCCTGCAACGCGAGCGCGATGTTCTCGCGCACCGACAGTTCGGCCACGATGCCGTCGGTCTTGCGCTCCTCGGGACACAGCGCCAAGCCCTCGCGGATCGCATCGGCCGGGTTCGAGAAGCTCAGCGTGCGGCCCTCGATCTTCAACACCCCGCGGTCGGGCGTCTCGAGCCCGAACAACAGCCGCGCCAGTTCCGTGCGGCCCGCGCCCAGCAGGCCCGCGATGCCGACCACCTCGCCGGCGCGCACGCGCAGGTCGGTCGGTTGCAGCTGGCCGGCCTGTGCCAGCCCCTCGATCTGCAGCAGCGCGGGGGCCGTCTCGTCGAAGGCCGGCAACGCCGCGGGCCGCGCCGACTGCGCCGCCAGCTCGCGCCCGAGCATCGCCGCGATCAGCGCCTGCGGTCCCAGGTCCGCCGCCCTCCATTCGCCCACCCAGTGGCCGTTGCGCAGCACCGTGATGCGATCGGACACCGCGTACATCTGGTTGAGGAAGTGCGTCACGAAGACGATCGCCATGCCCTCCGCGCGCAGCCGCCGCAGCACCTCGAACAGCTTCTCGACCTCGTCGTCGTCCAGGCTCGAGGTCGGCTCGTCGAGGATCAGCACCTTCGACGACACCCCGAGCGCGCGCGCGATCGCCACCATCTGCTGCACCGCCACCGAATAGCTCGACAGCAAGCGCGTCACGTCGATCTCGAGCCCGATGCGCGCGAGCAGTTCCTCCGCGCGGCGGTTCACCGCGCGCCAGTCGATGCGAAAGCCCTGCAGCGCGCCGCGGCGCGGATAGCGGCCCGCGAACACGTTCTCGGCCACCGACAGGTTCGGGCACAGGTTCACTTCCTGGTAGACCGTGCTGATCCCGAGCTTCTGCGCATCGAGCGGCGAGGCCGGATGGATCGCCTGCCCGTCGAGGAACATCTCGCCGCCGCTCGAGGGCAGCACGCCCGTCAGCACCTTGATCAGGGTCGACTTGCCCGCGCCGTTCTGCCCCATCAGCGCATGCACCTCGCCCGGGTACAGCTTGAGCTGCACGTCGTCGAGCACGGCGATGCCGCCGAACTGCTTGCGGATGCCGCGCAGCGCGAGCACGGGCAGGGGCGCGGAGATCGCTGATTCGGTCATGGGCTATTTGTTCTTGTTGTAGACGTCGATGAACACCGCCGCCAGCAGCACCAGCCCCTTGATCACCTGCTGGTAGTCGATGCCGATGCCGAGGATCGACATGCCGTTGTTCATCACGCCCATGATGAAGGCGCCGATCACCGCACCCATCACCTTGCCCACGCCGCCCGAGGCCGAGGCACCGCCGATGAAGCAGGCCGCGATCACGTCGAGCTCGAAGCCCAGGCCGGCCTTGGGCGTGGCGGTGTTGAGCCGGGCCGCGAACACCAGGCCCGCGAGCGCCGCCAGCGCGCCCATGTTCACGAAGGTGAGGAAGGCCAGGCGCTGCGTCTTCACGCCCGACAGCCGCGCCGCCTTCTCGTTGCCGCCCAGCGCATAGATGCGCCGGCCGATGGTGGTGCGGTTGGTGACGAAGTCGTAGGCCACGATCAGCACCGCCATCACGATCAGCACGTTGGGCAGGCCCTTGTAGGTGGCCAGCAGGTAGCTGAAGAACAGGATGATGGCCGCGAAGAACAGGTTCTTCACGAGGAAGAAGGCATAGGGCTCCTGCGCCATGCCGTGCGCCGCGAGCTTCGCGCGGCCGCGCAGCTTGAAGAAGACCAGCGCCACCGCGGCCAGCGCGCCCACGACCAGCGAGGTGGTGCGCAGCGCCGCGCCGCCGAGCGGGTCGGGAATGAAGCCCGAGCTCAGGCGCTGGAAGGCCTCGGGAAACGGCCCCACCGACTGGCCCGCGAGCAGCGCCAGCGTGAGCCCCTTGAACACCAGCATGCCCGCGAGCGTGACGATGAACGAGGGAATCTTGCGGAAGGCCACGAACCAGCCCTGCGCCGCGCCGATGAGCGCGCCCGCGAGGATGCTCACGATCGCGGTCGGCACGAAATGCCATTCGTACTCCACCATCAGCACCGCCGCCAGCGCGCCGATGAAGCCGCAGACCGAGCCCACCGACAGGTCGATGTGGCCGGCCACGATCACCAGCAGCATGCCCAGCGCCATGATCACCACGTAGCTGTTCTGCAGCAGCAGGTTCGTGAGGTTCAGCGGCCGCAGCAGGGTGCCGTCGGTCAGCACCTGGAACAGCACCATGATCGCGACCAGCGAGATCAGCATGCCGTATTCGCGCAGGTTGTTCTTGAGGAAGCCCGCGTGCAGGCCCCTGGGCTCGGCGGCCACGGCGGCGGTCACCGCCTGCGCTTCAGGCTGCGACATGGACCGTGCTCCCCGCGCGCACGATGGCGTGCATGATGCGTTCCTGCGTGGCCTCGGCGGCCGTCAATTCGGCGACGAAGCGCCCCTCGTTCATCACGTGGATGCGGTCGCACATGCCGAGCAGCTCCGGCAGTTCGGAAGAGATCATGAGAATGCCTTTGCCCTCGCGCGCGAGCCGGTCGATGATGGTGTAGATCTCGTACTTGGCGCCCACGTCGATGCCGCGCGTGGGCTCGTCGAGGATCAGCAGCTCGGGCTTCGTGAACAGCCACTTGCTCAGCACCACCTTCTGCTGGTTGCCGCCCGAGAGATTGACCACGGGCTGCTCGATGCCCGCGCAGCGGATGTTGAGCGCCTTGCGGTACTCGTTCGCCACCTGGAACTCGCGGCCCGGGTCGATCACCAGGCCGTCGGCCACCGCGTCGAGGTTCGCGAGGCTCACGTTCTTGCGGATCTCCTCCTCGAGCACCAGGCCCAGGCCCTTGCGGTCCTCGGTCACGTAGGCGATGCCGTGGTCGATCGCCTTGCGCACCGTGCTCACGTCCACCGTCTTGCCGTGCATCAGCACCTCGCCGCTGATGCGCTGACCGTAGGAGCGGCCGAACACGCTCATCGCGAGCTCGGTGCGGCCCGCGCCCATCAGGCCCGCGATGCCGACGATCTCGCCCTGGCGCACGCGCAGGCTCACGCCGTGGATCTGCTCGCGGTCGGCATGCTGCGCATGGTGCACGCGCCAGTCGCGCAGCTCGAACACCGTCTCGCCGATCTTCGGCTCGCGCGGCGGATAGCGGTGCGCCATGTCGCGCCCCACCATGCCGCGCACGATGCGGTCCTCGCTGATCGGCTGGGCGCGGCAGTCCATGGTCTCGACCGTGGCGCCGTCGCGCAGCACGGTGATCGCATCGGCCACCTTGGCGATCTCGTTGAGCTTGTGCGAGATCAGGATCGAGGCGATGCCCTGGCGCTTGAGTTCGAGCAGCAGGCGCAGCAGCGCGTCGCTGTCGGTCTCGTTGAGGCTCGCGGTGGGCTCGTCGAGGATCAGCAGGCGCACCTCCTTCGCGAGCGCCTTGGCGATCTCCACCAGCTGCTGCTTGCCCACGCCGAGGTCGGTCACCAGCGTGGTCGGCGCTTCCTTCAGGCCGACCTTGGCGAGCAGCTCGCGCGTCCTCGCATAGGCCGCGAACCAGTCGATCACGCCGCCACGCGCGATCTCGTTGCCGAGGAAGATGTTCTCGGCGATCGACAGCAGCGGCACCAGCGCGAGCTCCTGGTGGATGATGATGATGCCGAGCTTCTCGCTGTCGGCGATGCCCCGGAAGCGGCGCGGCTCGCCCTCGAACAGGATCTCTCCGTCGTACGAGTCGCAGGGGTAGACGCCGCTGAGCACCTTCATCAGCGTGGACTTGCCGGCGCCGTTCTCGCCCACCACCGCATGGATCTCGCCCGCGCGCACCGCGAGGTTGACGTTGCTCAGCGCCTTCACGCCCGGGAAGGTCTTGGTGATCCCGCGCATCTCGAGGATCGTGCCGCCGCCGTGCGCGTCGCGCTCGTTCACTTGACCTGGCTTTCCTTGTAGTAGCCGCTGTCGACCAGCACCTGCTTCCAGTTGCTGCCGTCGACGCTGACCGGCTTGAGCAGGTACGAGGGCACGACCTTGACGCCGTTGTTGTAGGTCTTGGTGTCGTTGACCTCGGGCGTCTTGCCCGAGAGCATGGCGTCGACCATCGCCACCGTGACCTTGGCGAGCTCGCGCGTGTCCTTGAACACGGTCGAGCTCTGCTCCTTGCGCAGGATCGATTTCACCGAGGGAATCTCGGCGTCCTGGCCCGACACCACCGGCATGGCCTGCGAGCCCGAGCCGTAGCCCACGCCCTTGAGCGAGGACAGGATGCCGATCGACAGCCCGTCGTAGGGCGAGAGCACCGCGTCGACGCGCTCCTTGGTGTAGAAGGCCGACAGCAGGTTGTCCATGCGCGCCTGCGCCACCGCGCCGTCCCAGCGCAGGGTGCCGACCTTGTCCATGCCCATCTGCTTGCTGCGCACCACCAGCTTGCCGCTCTTGATGTAGGGGTCGAGCACCGACATCGCGCCGTTGTAGAAGAAGAAGGCGTTGTTGTCGTCGGGCGAGCCGCCGAACAGCTCGATGTTGAAAGGCCCCTTGCCGGCCTTGAGGTCGAGCGCCTTCTCGATCGACTGCGCCTGCAGCACGCCGACCTGGAAGTTGTCGAAGGTGGCGTAGTAGTCGACGTTCTTCGAGCCCTTGATGAGCCGGTCGTAGGCGATCACCTTCACGCCCTTGTCGGCAGCCTTCTGCAGCACGTCGGACAGCGTGGTGCCGTCGATGGCCGCGATCACCAGCACCTTCGAGCCCTTGGTCACCATGTTCTCGACCTGCGCGAGCTGGTTCGGGATGTCGTCGTCGGCGTACTGCAGGTCGGTCTTGTAGCCCTTCTCCTTGAAGTACTTGACCATGTTGGCGCCATCGGCGATCCAGCGCGCCGAGGACTTGGTGGGCATCGAGATCGCGATCAGGCCCTTGTCCTGCGCCCGGGCCAGCGGCGCGATGCCGGCGGCGGCGAGCGCGAGGCCCGCCACGGCGGCCTTGAGGAGGTTGCGCTTCATGGTGGTCCTCAGTACTTGCGGTTCGGGAATTCCTTGGCGGCCACTTCCATCGGGAAGATGCCCTCCTCGGTCACGATGCGCTTGGGCAGCGTCTTGCCGGCCTTGATGTCCTTCACCGCCTGCATCAGCTGCGGGCCCAGCAGCGGGCTGCACTCGACCGAGACGTTGAGCTTGCCGGCGATCATGGCCTCGAAGGCGCCCTTCACGCCGTCGATGGAGATGATCACGATGTCCTTCGCGGGCTTGAGGCCGGCTTCCTCGATGGCCTGGATGGCGCCGATCGCCATGTCGTCGTTGTGCGCGTAGAGCACGCTGATCTTCTTGCCCTCGGCCTTGAGGAAGGCTTCCATCACCTCCTTGCCCTTGGCGCGCGTGAAGTCGCCGGTCTGCGAGCGCACGATCTTGAACTTCGGGTCGGCCTTGATGATTTCCTCGAAGCCCTTCTTGCGGTCGATGGCGGGCGCCGAGCCCACCGTGCCCTGCAGCTCGACGATGTTGACCTCGCCCTTCTGGTCCTTCATCTTCTCGACCAGCCAGCGGCCGGCCTTGCGGCCCTCCTCGACGAAGTCCGAGCCCATGAAGGTCACGTAGAGCGTGTCGTCCTTGCTGTTGACGGAGCGGTCGGTCAGCACCACCGGGATCTTGGCGGCCTTGGCCTCGCGCAGCACCGTGTCCCAGCCCGACTCGACCACGGGCGAGAAGGCGATCACGTCGACCTTCTGCGCGATGTACGAGCGGATCGCCTTGATCTGGTTCTCCTGCTTCTGCTGCGCGTCGGAGAACTTGAGCTCGATGCCGGCCTCCTTGGCCGAAGCCTTGATCGACTCGGTGTTGGCGGTGCGCCATTCGCTCTCGGCGCCGACCTGCGCGAAGCCCAGCACGAGCTTCTTCTGCGCGAGGACGGAAGCCGGCAGCAGACCGCCGAGGGCGGCGGCGGCGAGCGCGGCGTTGAGGGTGCGGCGGTTCATGGTCATGGGTCGTCTCCTGTTGTGGATGGGGGCTGCTGGTCGGAAACCTTAGGGGGACCTGGGTGCGGGTCAGGCCAGCATGTAGCCGGTCTTGACCTGCGTGTAGAACTCGGCGGCATGGCGTCCCTGCTCGCGCGGGCCGTAGCCCGAGCCCTTGCGGCCGCCGAAGGGCACGTGGAAGTCCACGCCCGCGGTCGGCAGGTTGACCATGGTCATGCCGACCTCGGCATGGCGCCTGAAATGCATCGCGTGCTTCAGCGAGTTGGTGCAGATGCCGGCGCACAGGCCGAACGGCGTGTCGTTGCATAGCGCGAGCGCATGCTCGTAGTCGGTGGCGCGCAGCACGCAGGCCAGCGGGCCGAAGATCTCCTCGCGCGCGATGCGGTGGCCGGGCTCGGCCAGGAACAGCGCCGGGCTCATGTAGTGGCCGGCGGTGGCGCGCTCCAGCGCTTCGCCGCCCCAGACATGCTCGGCCCCCTCGGTGCGCGCGATGTCGACCCAGGCGAGGTGGCCCGCGAGCCGCTCGGCGTCGGCCACCGGGCCGATCTCCACGCCGCGCTCGAGCGCATGGCCCACGCGCAGCGCCTTGAGCCGCTCGCGCAGCCGCGCCACGAAGGCGTCGTGCACCGCGGCCTCGACGATCAGCCGGCTCGAGGCCGTGCAGCGCTGGCCGGCCGAGAAGTAGGCACCCTGCACCGCGCAGTCGACCGCGCGCTCGAGGTCGGCATCGGCCAGCACCACCAGCGCGTTCTTGCCGCCCATCTCGAGCTGCACCCGGGCCCGGCGCGCGGTGGCGCCGCGCAGCACGCGCTCGCCGACGGCGGCCGAGCCGGTGAAGCTCAGCGCGTCGACGTGCGGGCTGTCGACCAGCGCCTGGCCGACCTCGCGGCCGCTGCCCATCACGAGGTTGAACACGCCCGCGGGCAGCGCGGCGCGGCTGATGATCTCGGCCAGCGCCCAGCCGCAGGCCGGCACCCGCTCGGCCGGCTTGAACACCACGCTGTTGCCGTGCGCGAGCGCGGGCGCGATCTTCCAGGCCGGCACCGCGAAGGGCGCGTTCCAGGGCGCGATCAGGCCGACCACGCCGAGCGGCTCGCGCGTGACGTCGACCTGCACGCCCGCGCGCGCCGAGGCGAGGCTCTCGCCGCCGCCGGCGCCCGCGCCGCCACGGAAGGCCTCGCCCGCGAAGAACTTGAACACCTGCCCCGCGCGCGCCACCTCGGCCACGGCCTCGGGCAGCACCTTGCCCTCCTCGCGCGCCAGCAGCAGGCCCAGCTCGTCCTTGCGCGCCAGCAGCTCGGCGCCGATGCGGTCGAGCACGTCGGCGCGGCGCTGCGGCGTGCTGTGGCTCCAGTGGGGGAAGGCGTCGGAGGCGGCGCGGATCGCCGCGTCGGTCTGGCGGCGGTCGGCCCGTGCGTACTCGGCCACCACTTCGCTGGTGTCCGAGGGATTGGTGCTCACACCGGTGGTCGCGCTGGTTTCCCAGCGGCCGTTGATGTACTGCCGCACGTTCTGATGGATCTCGCCGTGGAACACCGTGGCGCCGACCTTGTCTCTGTTGTTGTAGGGGGTGGGCGGCAGTCTAGGAATGAAACGGATATCGATCCAATCATTTTTTCGACAAAATGAATATCGATCGAGACATTCTGGAAAACCCGGGCGAACCGAGGTTCTCAACCTTCATGACGAACTACACCCATTGGTTTATCCGCGCGCGGCTCAAGACGCGCCAGCTGCTGCTGCTGGTGGCGCTGGCCGAGGAAGGCAACATCCACCGCGCCGCGCAGGTGCTCAACATGACGCAGCCGGCCGCCTCCAAGCTGCTCAAGGACCTGGAGGACGTGCTCGAGGTGCCGCTGTTCGAACGGCTGCCGCGCGGCATGCGGCCGACCTGGTACGGCGAGACCATGATCCGCCACGCGCGGGTGGCGCTCGCGAGCCTGAACCAGGCGCACGACGAGCTCACCGCGCTCAAGGCCGGCCGCTTCGGCCAGGTGAGCGTGGGCGCGATCACCGCGCCGGGCCTCACGCTGCTGCCGCCCGCGGTGGCGATGGTCAAGCGCGAGCAGCCCCACCTGCGGATCTCGCTCGAGATCGAGACCAGCCCGGTGCTGATCGAGCGGCTCGAGCAGGGCAAGCTCGACATCCTGGTGGCGCGGCTGTTCGCCGAGCACGACAAGTCGCAGCTGCGCTACGAGGCGCTGACCGAGGAGCCGGTGTGCGCGCTGGTGCGCCCCGGCCATCCGCTGCTGGGCGTGAGCGGCCTCACGCTGCGCGACGTGGTCGGCGAGGGCTGGATCGTGCCGCCGGCCGGCAGCGTGCTGCGGCACCGCTTCGAGCTGATGTTCCAGGAGGAGGGGCTGCAGCCGCCGATCAACACCATCGAGAGCTCGGCGCTGCTGTTCATCACGCGCATGCTGCAGCAGAGCGACATGGTGGCGGTGCTGGCGACCGACGTGGCGCGCTACTACGCCGCGCACGGCATCGTGTCGCTGCTGCCGCTGGACATGCCCTGCCACATGGACGCCTTCGGCATCATCACGCGCACCGACCGGCTGCTGTCGCCGGCGGCCAAGGTGATGATGAAGGCGCTGAAGACGGCGAGCCTGAGCGTCTACGGACGCAAGCTCGAGATCGACTGAGGGGCCGCCGGCCGGGCTTCAGGTCCAGCCGGCGTCGACGGTGAACTCCTGCGCCGTGCACATCCGCGCATCGTCCGAGGCCAGGAACAGCACCATGCGCGCGATGTCCTCGGGCATGAGCTTGTCGGGCAGGCACTGGTTGCGCTTCAGGGCCTGCTCGCCCTCGGCGTCGAGCCACAGCGCGACCTGGCGCTCGGTCATCACCCAGCCGGGCGAGACGGTGTTGATGCGGATGCGGTCGCGGCCCAGCTCCACCGCGAGCCCGCGCGTGAGGCCGTTGACCGAGGACTTGGCGATCGCATAGCAGGGGTAGCCCGAGCCCTTGGTCTGCCAGCCGGTGGAGCCGAGGTTGACGATCGAGCCCGCGCCCAGGCGCTTCATGCCCGGCACCACCGACTGGATCGCGAACAGCGCGGGGCGCTCGTTGATCGCCATGCGGTTGTCGTAGTAGTCGGGCGTGACCGACTCGAGCGTATGGCGGTCGTCGCTCGCGACGTTGTTGACCAGCACGGCGAAGTCGCCGAGTTCGGCCGCCGCATCGGCGATGGCGGCCTGCAGCGCGCCGATGTCGCGCACGTCGCAGGCGCGCCACCAGGGCGCCGCGTGGCCGGCCTGCGCGATGCGCTGCGCGAGCTCGGCGCTGGCGGCTTCGGCGATGTCGACGAAGGCCACCCTGGCGCCCTGCGCGGCGAAGGCCGACACGATGGCCGCGCCGATGCCGCTGCCGCCGCCCGTGACGAACACGGTGCGGCCCGAGAGACTGGGGTGGATGGCGAGGGAGGAGGAAGCGGTCAAGGAGGTCTCCGGACGGGGTGGTCTTGATGCATTGCAAATTGCATATCAATGCATACAGTTATTTTTGATTTCCGTTATCAATATGCCTTGATACGATCCGCGGCGTCAAGAAGACCCCGCCATCCGGCACACAAGAAAGAAGGCACGCGCCATGACCGCCGCAGAGACAAGCCCCCTCCCCGCGCCGACGATCCTCGGCACGCCCGAATGCATCTGGGATGCCGGCGCCAACCTCGGCGAAGGCACGCTGTGGTCGCCGCGCGAGCAGGCGCTCTACTGGATCGACATCCTCACGCCACGGCTGTTCCGCTTCCATCCCGCGAGCGGCGAGCGCCGGACCTGGCACTTCGCCGAGGAGATCACGGCCATCGCCGAGCGCGCCGCCGCCCCGGGCCTGGTGATCACGCTGCGCCGCGGCTTCGCCTTCTTCGATCCCGCGACGGCGCCCGAGAGCGAGACCGCCGCGCCTGCCTACCTGCACCAGCCCGAGCCCGAGCGCGCGGGCAACCGCTTCAACGACGGCAAGTGCGATGCGCGCGGCCGCTTCTGGGGCGGCAGCATGGACTTCGACTGCAAGGCACCCACCGGCGCGCTCTACCGCTACGACGGCGACGGCCGCTGCAGCCGGCACGACGACGGCTTCGAAGTCACGAACGGCCCGACCTGGTCGGCCGACGGTCGCACCCTGTACTTCAACAACACGGTGCTCAACCACCTCTACGCCTACGACTTCGACATGGAGGCCGGCACGGTGGCGAACCGCCGCCTCTGGCACCGCTTCCCCGCCACCGACGGCCTGCCCGACGGCATGACCACCGACGCGGCCGGCCGGCTGTGGATCGCGCACTGGGACGGCGCCTGCGTGAGCTGCCACGACCCGGTGAGCGCGCGGGAACTCGCGCGCATCGCGCTGCCCGCGGGCAACGTCACCGACTGCGCCTTCGGCGGGCCCGACCTGCGCACGCTCTACATCTCGACCGCGCGCAACGGCCGCACCGAAGCGCAGCTCGCGTCGGAACCGCTGGCCGGCGGCCTGTTCGCGGTGCGCATCGACGGCCCGGGTGTACCGGCGAGCCTGTTCGCAGGCTGACCCGACCCTGCTGGCCCCACGGGCACGGGGGATTGCAATGCCGGCGCCGCCGAGACGCCGGACAATCCCCCGCTTCGCTCCGACGGCCATGCTGCACTTCACGACCGACGACCTCCGCCCGCAGGACCGCTTCGACCACTGGTGCGAGGTGCGCGGCCGGCACCTGTTCGGCGTCACGATCGAGCTGCCGCGCGAGCGGCGCACGACCTTCGAAGGGCACTTCCTCTCCACGCCGGTCGGCGACGCGAACGCCTGCGCCAGCGTCTCCGAGCTGCGCGCCTCCTCCTACCGCGTGAGCCGCACGCGCGCCGACATCGCGCGCGTCGCGGGCCAGAGCCTGTGCATCGGCCTGCAGGTGCGCGGCCCGGGCTGGGTCAGCAGCGGCCGCGACGAAGGCCGGCTGGTGCGCGAGGGCGACCTCGTGGTCCACCATGCCGACCTGCCGTTCGAGGCCACGCCGATGCGCGGCGACGGCTTCGATTTCCGCTCGCTGCGCATACCGCTCGCGCCCGGCATGCTGCTGGGCGCGCGCGCCGACGACCTGTTCGCGGCGCCGCTCACGCGCACGGCCGCCTTCGCGCGGCCACTGATGGCGCTGTTCCGCGCGCTGACGACGCGGCCGGGCGAACTCGCGAACGCCGGGGCCGAGGTGGTGCATGCCGTGCGGCTGACGCTGCTGGCGCGCGGCCGCCTCGCGCCGGGCCTGCCCGAGAGCCGCGCCGCGCTACGCTCGGGCCTGCTGCACGCAGCGCGCGAGATCCTGCAGCGCGACCTGCGGCTGCCCGAGCTCTCGCCCTCGAGCGTCGCGCGCGAGCTGGGCATCTCGCTGCGCCAGGTGCACGTGCTGTTCGAGCCCACCGGCCGTTCGTTCGCGCGCACGCTCACGGCGCTGCGGCTCGCCGATGCCTCGCGGCTGCTGGGCGCGGCGCCGGGCCGCTCGATCACCGACATCGCCTACCTCTGCGGCTTCGACAGCCTCGCGACCTTCTACCGCGCCTTCCGCGCCGCCTATGCCATGACGCCGCGCGACGCGCGGGCGCTGGCCGACGGCCCCTGATCGTTTCGCCGCGGGGCGCCTGCGCGCAATGAGAAGACGCGGCGGCCGCGCGCGCCAATCATCGCGGCCATGTACCTGCATCCCCTCACGGCCGGCCTTCCGATGGCGGAACGGGAATGGCTGACCCGCCACAGCGAGCTGCGCTACTTCCGGCGCAACGAGACCGTGCTCGAGGCCGGCGAAGAGACCGACCGCGTCTACTGCGTGGCGAGCGGGCTGCTGCGCGTGGTGGCGCGCGGCCGCACGCCGGGCGCCGACTTCACGAGCGAGTTCATCCGCGCCGACGACTTCTTCCTCGACCTCGGGCTGCCGGAGGACCGCTACCGCTCGACGCAGGCGCTGGTCGCGGCGCTGCCCTCGTCGGTGCACCTGGTGTCGGTGGCCGCGCTGCGCGAGCTGTGCGCGCGCCGGCCCGAGATCGCGCTGCGCCTGCTGGGCCTGGTGGCGAAGCGGCTGGCCCTGCTGCGCGGACGGCTGCGGCGCGTCTCCACGCTGTCCTCGGGCGCGCTGGTGGGCCACGTGCTGCACCAGCTCACGCAGCTGGCGCCGGTGCACGCGGGCGGCTTCGACAAGCGCATCTCGCAGTCGATGATCGCCTCGTACTCGGGGCTGTCGCGCGAGGTGGTCAACAAGACCATGCGCGCCATGGAGCAGCGCGGCCTGCTGCGGCGCGACGCGCAGGCCGTGCACGTGCCCGAGGATTTCGCGCTGACGGATTTCGGCACGGTGCCCGACGACCGGCTGTCGGCGGCCTGAGCCCGGCGCCGGGCTTCAGGCGATGCCGAAGCGGTGCTCGGTGACGCTGCGGAACACCTCGCCGGGCCGCAGCACCGTGGAGGGAAATTCCGGCCGGTTCGGCGAATCGGGGAAGTGCTGCGTCTCCAGGCACAGGCCGTCGCCCTGGCGGATCGCCGCGCCGCCGCTGCCCAGCAGGCTGCCGTCGAGGAAGTTGCCCGAATAGAACTGCACGCCGGGCTCGGTGGTGTGCACCTCCATCGTGCGGCCCGAGGCCTCGTGCGCCAGCCGCGCGGCCAGCGCGAGGCCGTCGCGTTCCTGCGCGCGGTCGAGCACCCAGTTGTGGTCGTAGCCGCGCGCGATCAGCATCTGCGCATGGCCGTCGCGGATGCGATCGCCGATGGCCAGCGGCTGCCGGAAATCGAAGGGCGTGCCCTCCACCTCGGCCAGCCCGGTGGGGATCAGCGTGGCATCGACCGGGCAGTAGCGGCTGGCCGGCAGCGTGAGCCGGTGCGCCATCACGCTGCCCTGGCCCGCGAGGTTGAAGTAGTCGTGGTGGCTCAGGTTCAGCACGGTCGGCCGGTCGGTCTCGGCGCGGTAGCCGATGCGCCAGGTGTTGGCCGTGGTGCTCAGTTCGTAGCGCACCGCGAGCCGCAGCTCGCCCGGATAGCCCTCGTCGCCATGCGCGCTGACATGGCGCAGCTCGATGCCGATGCGCCCGGGCTCGCCCGGCAGCGCGTAGATGCTCCAGAAGCGCTTCCCGAAGCCCTGCGTTCCGCCGTGCAGCGAGTTCGGCCCGTCGTTGAGCGCGAGCTGGTGCGCCTGGCCGTCGAGCTCGAAGCGCCCGGCGGCGATGCGGTTGGCGAAGCGCCCGACGATGGTGCCGAAGTGCGGATGCGGCCCGAGGTAGGCCGCGAGGTCGGGCAGGCCCAGCACCACGTTGGCGGCGCGGCCCTGGCGGTCGGGCACCAGCAGCGCGGTGACGATGCCGCCGAGGTTGATCGCCTGCAGCCGCAGGCCGAGGCCGTTGTCGAGCGTGTACTCGATGACGGGCCGGCCGTCGGGCATGCGGCCGTAGCTGCGCTGGGAGATCCTCGGTTCGCTCATGGACATGCCTTCGCCTTGCGTTCGATGGGCGTCAATGTACGCGGGCCGGCAGCCCCGGCCGCCCTTCAGCGCTCGGTGCCGCGCGGCTCCGGGTACATGGCTTCGCGCGCGCAGGCCGCGGCGGCGTTCGGCCCCGCGCGGTCCTTGAGGTCGTGGAAGTCGGGCGGCTCCGCGGCCGCGGTGCGGATCTCCACGCGATGGCCGGCGCGCTGCAGTGCCTCGGCGAAACGCTCCTGCAGCGCGAAGGGCGTGTTCTCGTCCTCGCGGTTGCCGATCAGCACGATGCGGCGCGCCGGATCGGGCACCACGCCGTCGACATGGTCGAGCGGGTCGTAGAAGCGCGTGCTGCCGGTGGTGTCGGTGCGGCCGTCGCGCGAACGCCCGAGCAGGCGCGCGCGCTCGAGCAGGCCGTAGGCGCCCGAGGTCAGCACCGCGCAGGCCACGCGCGTGCGGCCCAGCGTGAGCAGCGCGGCACCCGCGGTGGCGCCGCCGCTGTGGCCGAGGATGACCAGGCGCTGGATCCGGTGGCGCTGCATCAGCGCGTCGAGCGCGGCATCGAGCGCATGGAACTCCACCGGCTGGCGGCGCTGCCGGTGGTTGCCCGAGGAACCGTAGGTGCCGGGCCGCGCGACGAAGATCCAGGGCACGCCGGCGCGGTCGCGGTTCCTCTGCGCGTCGGTGGTGCGCAGCGCCTCGGTGTTGCCCGAGATGCGCGCGGGCGGCTGGTCCATCACGGCGTCGCGGTCGCCCGAGAACTGCACGATGGCGACGCGCGCGCCCTCGATGTCGCTGCTCGCGAAATAGCGGATGCAGGCCGGCCCCTCGACCGGCTGCACCCAGAGGAAGCCGAAGCGGCCCTCGGGGCAGTTCTCGCGCACCGCGGGCTGGTTCCAGTGCAGCACCTCGTCGCCGATGGCGCGGATCGCGGGCGGGCGGATCTCGGCGCGCTGCGCGCAGGCCGCCTGCACCAGCGCCACGGCGAGCGCGCACAGCAGCACGGAGGTCGAGCGCAGGTTCATAACTTCTGCAGCAGCTCGGGGATGTCGCCGAAGTCGGAGCGGTCGCGGTCGCCCTTCACCAGCAGCAGGTCGCCGTCGCGCAGGAAGGCGCCCAGGTAGCCGGCGGCCTCGGCCGCGCTCTCGAAGTGCGGGCCCAGCATCGAGGCCGGCATCTCCTCGCGCAGCCAGCGCATCTCCTGGCCGTGCGTCACCACGTGCTCGATGCCCGAGTCCAGCAGCGGCGCCGCGAGGCTGCGGTGCATGGCCTCGGCCGCATGGTCGAGGTTGACGATGCGGCCCAGCATCGCGATGCGGCGCGCGACCGGCGCGGCGCCACTCCCGCCACCGCCCGCGCGGCCGTAGTCGCGCACGAAGGCCATCGCATTGCGCATCGACATCACCTCGGCGTTCCAGCTGTCGTCGATCAGCGTGGCCTGCACGCCGCTTTCGGTGCGCAGCGCCTGCACGTGCATCACCGAGGCCGGCAGCCGCACGCCGGGCATGCGCGCGCAGGCGGCCTCGGGGTCGAAGCCCATCGCGACCAGCGCCGCGAACGAGAGCGTGGAGTTGCGCACCAGCCCCTCGCTCGCGACCGGGAACAGGTAGGAATGGGTGCGACCGCGCAGCGCGATGTGCACGCGGCAGCCATGGCCCTCGGGCTCGGTGCCGAGCACGCGCACGTCGGCCTGCGGCCCGCGCCCCACCACCCAGACCGCGCCCGCGGTGCGCGCGGCGGCCTGCACCATCTGCAGCAGGCAGGGGATGTGGTCGGGCACGATCGCCACGCCGCCGGGCTCCAGGCCGAGGAAGATGCGCGACTTGTACTCGGCCGTCTGCTCCACGCTCACGGCCTGCCGGGTCTGCGACAGGCCGATCTCGGTGACGATCGCCACGTGCGGGCGCGCCATCAGCGAGATCGGGCCGCGGTCCATCCACAGCGAGCTCTGCGCCATCTCGAGGATGCAGACGTCGACGTCGGGCCCGAGGCTGGCCAGCATCGCCGGCACGCCGACGCGCGAGTTGTAGTTGTCGATGGTGGTGTGCACGCGCGCCTGCGCGGGCAGCAGGTCGCGCAGGATCGCGATGGTGGAGGACTTGCCCACGGTGCCGGTCACGCCGACCAGGAGGCCGCGGTAGCGCTCGCGCGCGGCGGCACCCAGCCGCAGCATGGCGCGGATCGGGTCCTCGACCTGCAGCAGCGGGAAGTCCGGAGCCAGGCCCTCGACCGGGTGCTGCACGATCGCGCCCGCGAGCTGGTCCTGCAGGCCGGGCAGCAACAGGTGGCGGTCCCAGTTGACCGTGCTGCGCGGCCGGCTGTAGCGCTCGTGCGCGGCCAGGGTCTGGTAGTCGGAGGCGACGAACAGCGCGGGCGCCGGCAGCAGCTCCATGTGCTTCGGGCCGCGCACCACCGAGCGCGCGAGCCAATCGGGCGGCGGCTCGACCAGCCACTGGCCGCGCGTGATGCGCTGCAGCGCCTCGGCGGTCCACACCGGCTCGGGCGTGGCCGAGGCGCCGGGGCGCAGCGCGAACAGCACGGGCGCGGGTCGCTCGGGCAGCGGCAGCGCCACCTGCGAGGCGCGCAGCCCGCACCACACGGGCAGGCGCTGCGCCGGCCATTCGGGCGCGGGCACGGTCTCCTCGGTTTCCTCGCCCAGGCGCGCGGGGCGGGCACTGCCGACCACCCGCACCTCGATCTGCAGCACGTCGCTGCGCAGCAGGCTGCTCGCGGGCGGCCGCAGTCCGTAGCGGTCGCGGTGGATGCGCCCCGGCTGCCAGCGGCTGGTGGGCCACATCCAGTCGCAGGGGTCGTGGTCCATGCTCTCGCCCCAGGGCGGCATGTGGGTGCTGCGCATCGGCATGGCGCGGAACTGCACGCGCAGGTCGTCGGCCACCGGTTCGACCGCGCGCCAGAACGACTCGACCCACAGCATGCGGCGGCCCGAGATCTGCGTCGGCGCGCAGCGGATGCCGAGCAGCTCGAGCGGGCCGAAGCGGATCGGCGCGATGTGGCGCGAATCGGGCGGCAGCACGTCGACCAGCCATTCGGGCCGCGGCGCGAGCAGCGGCGCGACGCGCGCGAACGCCGGCTCGGGCAGCGCGGGCACGTCGGCGGCGAGCCGCGAGGCGCGCTCGGGCGGTGCCAGCGCCAGGGTGCAGCGGCCCTCGGGCAGCACCGTCATGCGGGTGCCGAGCGCCTCGCACTGGCGCGCGAAACGCGTGGCCGCGCCGCGCGCACGCTCGTTCGCGTACTGGCGCGAGCGGCCGAAGCCCACGCCGATCGGCGTGAAGCTCAACTGCTCGACACCGCGCGGGCTCAGCGCGAGCGTGAACACGCCCGCGTCGACGAAGTCGTCGCGCACCGCCTCGAACAGCAGATCGCCCGCGTCGTGCACGATCGGCCGGCCGCGGTAGACCTCGATGCCCTGCAGCACGTGCGCCGAGGTGCCGAGCACCGCATCGGCGCCGGCATCGACGATCGCATGGCCGGCCGCGATCTCGGCCTCGGAGGGCTCGGTCTCGAGGTTGTCGCCCCAGTGCACCGCCACCAGCACCACGTCGGCCGACTCGCGCGCCTTCTCGATGCGCGGCGCGAGCAGCGCGGTCCAGGCCGCGGGCTCGTCGAGCGGCAGGTAGGCGGCGCCGGGCCGGTCGGGGCCGGCCGCGAACTGGGGCTGGGTGGCGTCGAGCGAGAACAGCGCGACGCGCACGCCGCCGGCCATCGCGAAGGCCGGGCGCAGCGCGGCCTCGAGGTCGCGGCCGGTGCCGGCCCAGGCGATGCCCGCGGCCTGCAGGTGCCACTGCTGCTCCATCAGCGCGCCCGGGCCGTAGTCGCCGCTGTGGTTGTTGGCGGTGGCGACGATGCCGATGCGCGCGGTGGTCAGCACGTCGAGCATCTCGGGCCGCGCGCGGAAGTAGTAGGAACCGGCCTCGCCCTTCTCCACGCCCTGCTCGCCGGTGGTGGCGACCACGCATTCGAGGTTGACGATGCGCAGGTCGGCCTCGCGCAGCGCGGGGATGCCGCTGAGCATGCGGCGCGCGCCGCCGAGCTCGAGGCGCCGGTAGTGCAGGCGGCGGCCGAGGTTCACGTCGCCGCCGAAGGCGACGGTGCCGGTGCGCGCCGCGGGCGTGTCGGCCGGCACCGGCACGGCGGCGGCCTGCGGCGCGAACGACGGCGCGGGCAGCTCGCCGCCCTCGCGCGCCTTCAGCAGCCGGTGGTAGGCGACATAGCCCGACAGGTAGTGCTCCACGTCGTCGATGCGCACGCGGAAGCTGTGGTGCTTGATGAAGAACGAGCCCGCGATGCGGTCGGGATGGCGGAAGAACATCGCGAGCTCGGGCCAGAAGTGGCCGTTCGCGAGGTAGCGCGCGCGGTGCTCGAGCGCGCGCTCGAACTTGTCGCGGTCCAGGCCCTCGAGCAGGTGGCGCAGCGCGGGATCGGCCTCGATGCGCAGCACCATCTCGCGCGCGGCCATCATCAGTTCGAGCAGGGTCGGGAAGGTGGTGATGCGCTCGCGCACGAAGTCGAGGTAGTCGGCCACGTTGCGCAGCCCGAACTGGTAGTAGCGCAGCGCGGGCCGGTGGCGCGTGAGCTCGTTGACGCAGTAACTGAGCCAGTGGTCGTGCGCGCGCCAGTGCTCGGCGGCGATGAAGTGGTCGAAGGCCTTCTCGACCATCGCGAGCCAGCGCGGATCGCGCGTGAGCCCATACAGCCGCATCAGGCCGAACGCGGCCTCGCCGTCGTAGTAGATGACGCGGAAGGCCTCCTTCACCGCGAGGCTGGGCCGGTGCAGCACGTGCACGAAGCGGCCGGTCTCGGGGTCCTGCATGTGGCGGATGCCGAGCGCGAGCAACTCGAGCAGCGGCAGGAAGCGGCGGTCGCCGGTCAGTTCGGTGTACTTGACGAAGGCCAGCAGGCAGACCGCGTTGCCGCCGAGCTTGACCTCGTGCGCCACGTCGACCAGGAAGGCCGCGCGGCTGCCGTCGGGCAGCACCGCGGGCCGGATCAGCGAGCCCGCGAGAAAGGCCAGCGAGCGGTCGATGGCCTCCTTCTGCGCCGCGTCGCGCGTGAGCTCCCAGGCCTCGAGCAGCGCATAGGTCGAGCTCGCATGCCGCAGCGTGTTGTAGGTCGGGATGGCGCGGTCGAAGCAGGGGAACCAGCCGTAGTGGAACTCGCCCGTGGGCTTGACCTGCGCCGCGAGGTAGCGGCTGGCGTCCTCGACCATGCGGCGCACCGGCGCGGCGCTCCAGTCGTCGAGGCGACGCAGGTGGGCCTCCTGTCCCTCGGGGACGATCGGCCAGGCGCCCTCGGCATCGACGTAGACGGCGCGCGTGGTGAAGCACCACACAGGCACGGCGTCGTCGTCGGGAAAGTCGAGCTCCTTGCCGAAGCGGCGCCGGGTGTGCAGCCGCAGGTTGCCGGGGTTGGGCTGGCAGTGGTCCACGCTGCCGTCGTAGAAGACCGCGCTGCCGTTGGCCTCGGGCGCGAGCAGCGCGAACTCGAAGCGGCTGTCGAAGGACACGCCCTGCTGGAAGTAGTTGCGCCGCGTCTTCGCGAGCAGTTCCTTGAACTCGCCCCAGTTCATCGGCAGCACGTGCTCGACCAGTTCCGCGCGCAGCCGCTGCGGCGGCCGCTCGCCGCGCTGCGCGGCATCGGCCAGCGCCTCGGCCGCTTCCTCCCAGGCCTGCGCGGCATCGGCGCCGCGGCCCGAGACCACGCGCGCGCGGCTGCCGCCCTCGCCGATCGCGAGAAACACCACGCTGCCGGTGACCGGCGTGGCCGGCGGCAGCGCGGGCAGCACGCCCTCGGGACCCGCCAGTGCCTGCCTGGCGCGGTTCAGGAGTTCGGCGAGAGAAAGGGTCGATTCGGGCATGCGAGAAAGGAGGAAGACCCCGCCAGCGGCAGGCCGCGCGCATCGTACCCGCGTGCCGGCGTTTCGCGCTGACCGGAGGCTGACAGGGGCCGCCTTGCCACAGGGGCGGATGGCCTCAGACGCCCCAGGCCTCGAACACCGCCTGCCGCACCACCTCGACCGCCGGCGCCCGCGCACCCGCGGCCGGTTCGATCCAGCACAGCCAGGTGTGGGCGCGCCAGCCAGGCCAGATCGCGAGCTCGCCGTGGCGCTCGCCCTGCTCGGCCTGGTCGAGCCGCATCAGCCCCGCGCCCATGCCGCTCGCGACCATGCTGCGCACCGCGCTCTCGCTGTCGGCGGTGCGGCCCTGGCGGTACTCGCGGCCGGCACCGGCGAACAGGCGGTCGAGGTGCGCTCGCAGCACGCAGGTGGGCGGCGTGCCGACCCAGGGCTGCTCGGTGAGCGCCTCGAGCGACAGGCCCGGATGGGCGTCGGCCATCGGCAGCGGCAGCACGACCACCAGGTCGACCGGCGCCAGCCGGTGCAGCGCCAGGCCTTCGCGCGAAGCCACGTCGCTCAGCGTGTAGGCACAGTCGAGCTCGCCGCGCTCGACCGCCGAGGCGGTCTCGTACGACAGCCCCTGGCGCAGTTGCAGCGTGACCTGCGGATGGCGTTCGGCCAGCTTCACGAGCACGCCGCCGAGCCGCAGCGAGACCGGGTCGACCACGGTGCCGAAGCGCACCACCCCCTGCGCGGCGCCGCGCAGCTGCTCGGCGGCCGAGCGCATGCGCAGTGCCGAGGCCAGCGTGCGCTCGGCCTCCTCGAGCAGGCTCTGGCCCGCGGGCGTGGGCGTCATGCCGCGCGGCGTGCGCTCGAACAGGCGCACGCCGAGCTCGTCCTCGAGCGCCTTGAGCTGCGCGCTCACGGCGGGCGCGCTGGTGAACACGCGCTCGGCGGCGCGCGTGAGGCTGCCCTCGCGGGCGATGGCGACGAAGGTCTTCAGCTGGTAGAGCTCCATGGCGGCCGATTGTGAGCGCGCGGCGGCGCGCGGTCCCTTCGTTTTTTCGGAGGGCCCGCTCCAAAGAAGCGAATGGCATTCGCGCGGCCCCGCCCCGATCCTCGGACATCGACTCCTTCATCGTCCGAAAGCCCTCCATGTCCCGATCCCAACGCCTGTACGGCATCGCCGCCTTGCTCTTCGCCACCTCCGGCTGGGGCTCCCTGTTCCTCGTCAGCAAGGGCGTGCTCCACCACGTCGAACCCGTGTGGTTCACGCTGATCCGCTACAGCCTGTCGGCGCTGCTGTTCGCGCTGCTGGTGCTGCCGCGCGGCGCCGCGCCCTGGCGCAGGCTGCGCCGCCATGCGGGAGCGCTGGCGCTGCGCGGCGCGGCCGGCTTCGGGGTGTTCAGCGTGCTGCTGCTGATCGGCCTCGCGCACTCGGTGCCCTCGCACGGCGCGGTGATCATCGCCACCACGCCGATGACCACGCAGCTCGTGCGCTGGCTGCTCGACGGCGTGCGCCCCTCGCGCGCCGCGCTGCTCGCCACCGCGCTGGCGCTCGCGGGCGTGGCGATCGTCTCGGGTCTCATCGGCGGTCATGGCGGCCACGGCGGCGCGGGCAACGCCACGCTGTTCGGCGACGCCATCGCCTTCGTCGGCACCTTGGGCTGGGTCTGGTACACGCGCGGCGCGGCGCGCTTTCCCGAGCTCGACGCGGTCGAGTACAGCGCGCTCACGGTGCTGGCCGCGTGGCCGGTGCTGCTGGCCGCCGCGGTCGGTGCCGCGCTGCTCGGCTGGTCGGCGGCGCCGAGCCTCGAAGGGCTGCGGCTGTCGTGGCAGGCGCTGCTGTTCGTCGGCGTGGTGCCCTCGGCCGCCTCGGTGCTGGCCTTCAACCATGGCGTGCGCACGCTCGGCGCCGTCACCGGCACCGCCTTCCTCAACTTCGTGCCGGTGTCGGCGCTGCTGATGAGCGCGGCGCTCGGCACCCTGCCCACGGCGAACGAGTTGCTGGGCATGGCGATGGTGGTGGCGGCGCTCCTGATCCATACCGCCCTGAACCGCAAGGCCAACGCCCTGCCCGCGGCAAGGATCGCGCCGCCCCCGCAGAATCCCTGCACCTACCGCACCCCTGGAGCCACGACACCGTGAGCAGCGACACCCCCCGCCTCTTCGAGCCGATGCGGCTCGGCCCGCTTTCGCTCGACAACCGCATCCTGATCGCGCCGATGTGCCAGTACTCGGCGAGCGAGGGCACGCCGGGCGACTGGCACCTGATCCATCTCGGCCATCTCGCGCTGTCGGGCGCGGGGCTGCTGATCCTCGAGGCCACCGCGGTCGAGGCCGAGGGCCGCATCACGCCGGGCGACCTCGGACTCTATTCGGACGCCAACGAGGCGGGCCTGGCGCGCGTGCTCGCCGCCGTGCGCGCCCATTCGTCGATGCCCATCGCGATGCAGCTCGGCCACGCCGGGCGCAAGGCCTCGAGCCGCGCGCCCTGGGAAGGCGGCGCGCAGATCCGGCCCGGCGAGCCCGGCGGCTGGAAGGCCTTCGCGCCCTCGGCAGTGCCGCACGCACCCGGCGAGGACGTGCCGCTCGCGCTCGACGCCGAGGGCCTGGCGCGCGTGCGCGAGGCCTTCGTGGCCGCCGCCCGCCGTGCCGCGCGGCTCGGCATCGAGGGCATCGAGATCCATGCCGCGCATGGCTACCTGCTGCACCAGTTCCTGTCGCCGCTGGCCAACCACCGCGACGACGCCTACGGCGGCAGCCTCGAGAACCGGCTGCGCTTTCCGCTCGAGGTGTTCGACGCGGTGCGCGCCGTCTTCCCGGCCGATCGGCCCGTGTGGGTGCGCGTGTCGGCGGTCGACTGGGTGGAAGGCGGCTGGGACCTCGAGGGCACCGTGGCCTTCGCCAAGGCACTCGAGGCGCGCGGCTGCGCGGCCATCCATGTCTCGAGCGGCGGCGTGTCGCCGAAGCAGGCGATCGCGCTGGGCGCGGGCTACCAGGTGCCGTTCGCCGAACGCGTGAAGGCCGAGGTCGGCATCCCGGTGATCGCGGTCGGCCTGATCACCGAGGCGCGGCAAGCCGAGGCCATCCTCGCCGAGGGCAAGGCCGATGCCATCTCGCTGGCGCGCGCGATCCTCTACGACCCGCGCTGGCCCTGGCACGCGGCCGCCGAACTCGGTGCGCAGGTGAAGGCGCCCGTGCAGTACTGGCGCTCGCAGCCGCGCGAGTTCAAGGACCTGTTCGAGAACGCGAAGTTCGGGGCGCGCTGAACGCCTTCAGCGCAGCGCCTCGAGCCAGAACAAGGTCTGCCGCACCTCGATCGCCTCGCCCGCCTGCTGCCGGCGATGCAATTGCGCGAGCGCATCGCGCGTGCCCTCGATCGTGAAGTCGGGGCAGACATAGGGCACGTTCTTCAGGTACCAGGCGAAGGCGCCCACGTCGGCGAAGCGCAGCAGCTCGGCGCCCGCCTCGGCGCGCAGGATCTCGAAGCCCGCGCGCTCGAGCTGGCGCCGCGCGATATCGAGCCGCCACTCGGGCGGTGGCTCGGCCGGTGCCAGGCCCGCGAGCCGGTAGTGGTCGGCATTGAAGTCCGAGGCCACCTGCTGCGTGAGGAAGTGGCCGCCGCGCGCGAGCACGCGCGCCACCTCGGCCGGCACGAAGGACTCGTGGCGGTTGACCACCAGGTGGAACTCGCCGTCGGCGAAGGGCAGCGGCGCGTCGTCGTGCGCATCGCCATCGTCCTGCGCGCCGTTGTCGAGCGCGCCCTCCACCGCCACCACCTCGATGCACAGCGGCGCGAGCCGCTCGCGCGCCACCGCGACGTTGGGCGCCCAGCCCTCGGTGGCGACGGTGCGCGCGGGACGCAGCGGCAGCCGGCTGAGCCACTCGCCGCCACCCGTGCCCATGTCGAGCAGGTCGGGCGACTGGCGCGCGCGGTGGACCACCGCCTGTTCGAAATCCCAGGGCACGGCGGTGGTCGCGATGCGGCCATCGCAGGACAGGTCCCAGCCGACCAGCGGCTTGCGCGCAGCCTCGGCCAGCAGTCGATCGAATTCGGTCATCGCGCCAGTCTGCCGCACGGCGGCCTCAGGGCGCGAGCGTGCGATAGAAGTAGGTGGTGTCGCAGAAGCCGCCGCGCGGCAGCAGCGCATAGCCGGGGATGGTGCCGCTGCGCTGCCAGCCCGAGCGTTCGTAGAGCCGCTCGGCCTCGGGGCTCGAGGTGTCGAGCACCAGCAGCGTCTTGCCGCTGTCGCGCGCGGCCTGCTCGGCCGCCTGCATCAGCAGCGCGCCGAGCCCCTGGCGCCGAGCGCGCCGGTGCACCAGCATCTTCGCGAGGTCGGCGCGGTGCGGCTGGTTGTCGGGCTGGTCGAGCACGAGCTGCACCGTGCCGACGATGCCCTGCGCATCCTCCACCACCATCAGCGCGCGCTCCCCGCGCGCCACGCCGTCGGCCACCTTGCGCCAGAAGGCCAGCGCCTGCTCGAGCGACAGCGGATGCATGAAGCTCACCGAGGCATCGCCGTCGACGCAGTCGATCAGCAGCTCGGCCAGCGATTGCAATTGCGCCGCGTCCACCGCCCGCAGGCGGCGCACCCGGTGGAGGCTGGTGGGGCTCGTGGGGTTCATGGCGTTCGTTCTCACTTCCAGACATCGGGATGGGGGCTCACGATCGCGACCGCATAGCGGGCGGTCTCGCGCGTGGGATTGAAGTAGGCGACGGGCCGGTCGAGCACCATCGCGAGGCAGTCGCCCGCATCGAGCCGGTGGCGCTCCTCGCCCACCGTGATCTCGATCGTTCCCTCGAGCATCCAGACCTGCTGGTGCACCTGCGACTCGCGCGCGCCCGATTCGTAGGCCACGCGCGCCTTGGGCGGGAACAGCACCTCGACGATCTGCAGCGGCGAGGCGATACCGCCGGGCGACACGTTGCGCCGCAGGTAGCCCGACGAGGGATCGCGCCATTGCGGCTGGTCGGCGCGGCGCGCCACCGGATCGGCGCGCGGGCGCGGCTCGTCGAACAGCGCGGCCAGCATGGTGCCGAGGCCGGTCGCGAGCTTCTCGAGCACCACCGCCGTGGGGCTGCTCTCGCCGCGCTCGATCAGCGAGATCATCGAGCGGCTGACCCCGCTCTGCGCGGCCAGCGCCTCGAGCGAGAGGCCACGCGCGGCGCGCAGTTCGCGCACGCGGCGGGCGATGCGGTCGTTGAGGGGGACGGGAGCTTCTTCTTTCATGCTGGATTTATTCTCCAACATGATGGAATGACGGTCAAGCCGGCGATGCCGCCTCGCGCAGTGCCTTGTAGGCGGCCACGAGCTCATCGAGCGAGAACGCGCGATTGAGTCCGCTGGGATTGGGCAGGACCCAGGTCTCGATGCCGGCGAAGGGTTCGGGCTGGCGGCCCCATTCGATCTGCGGGCGCCCCGTCATGCCCGCATAGGCGGCCTTGCCGAGGAACGCGAGGCGGCGCGGGCCGCAGGCGGCGATCTTGCGGGTGAAGGCCTCGGTGGCGGCCGCGAATTCATGCGCGGCCAATTGGCTCGCGCGCGCCGTCGGCCGGCCGACGGCCGTGGTCAGGCCGTAGCCGCGTTGCAGCAGCTGCGGCGCCTGGGCGGGCTGCATCAGCACCGGCGTGAAGCCGGCCAGGTGCAGCACGCGCCAGAAGCGGTTGCCCCGGCCTTCGAAGTGAAGGCCCGAGGCGGCCGCGCGCTGGCCCGGGTTGATGCCGCAGAAGACGATGGCGAGGCCGGGGGCGAGGAGGTCGGGCAGAGCCTGCGCGGTCATTCGGGGCGGTTCCTTGCGTGGAATTGTCGCCCCGCGGGCCTCAGCGCCAGCCGCCCGAGGCGCAGATGCGCTCGCCGGTCAGCCAGGCCGAATCGTCGGACGCGAGGAACACGACCACCGGGGCGATGTCTTCCGGGCGCCCGAAACGGTTGCCCAGCGGGGTCTGCGACACCATCTGCTTTCCCATGTCGCTCTCGACGAAGCCGATGCGGCGCGTGCCCTCGGTCTCGGTGTGGCCCGGCGCCACCGTGTTGACGCGGATGTTGCGCGCGCCCAGTTCCTTCGACAGCGCGACCGAGATCGCATCCATGGCGGCCTTCGTCGCCGCGTAGATCGATGCGTTCGGGAACGGGTTGTCGCTGATCACCGTGCCGATGTTGACGATGCTGCCCCCGCTGGCCGGAAATGCCTTCAGGGCCTCCTGCGTCAGCAGCACCGGACCGAGGACGTTGGTGTTGAACTGCCAGTGGAAGACCTCCTCGGTGACGGCATCGATCGGCTCGAACTGGAACACGCCCGCGTTGTTGACCAGCACGCTCGGCGTTCCCAGCGCCTTCACGGTCTCGGCGAACAGCCGCTGGACGTCCGGGGCCCTGGCGACGTCGCCCTGCACGGCGATCGCCCGGCCGCCGGCGACACGGATCGCGTCCACGACGCCGTCCGCCCCGGCCTTGTCGGTGGCGTAGTTGACCGCGACGGCGGCGCCCGACGCGGCCAGCGCGCGTGCGATGCCGGCGCCGATGCCCTTGGAGCCGCCGGTGACGATGGCGACTTTGCCTTTGAGATTGTTCAAGATGTACTCCGATGAGGGTGGGTGGATTCAGGCGGGTGTTGCATCGCCCCATGCGCCCGGAGACGCGGGGACCGCTTGCAACGACCTGGATCGAATGATCGGGACGGCGCCGCATCCGCACCAGACAGGTGGCGGGCATACCGGCCATTCCCGCTGCGCATACCCCATGGGCGAGCCGTCTCGGACCGCATGCACACCGCGCCCCTATGATCGGGCGCGTCAAGGAAGAAGGCCGCCCGTGGACAGATTCGCTGCAATCGAAACCTTCGTGGCCGTCGTGGAAACGGGCTCGTTCTCCGCGGCGGCGCGCCGGCTCGAGGTCGGGCAACCGGCGGTCTCCAAGTCGGTGGCGAACCTCGAGGACCGGCTCGGCGCGCGCCTGCTGCTGCGCGGCAGCCGGCAACTGACGCCCACCGAGACCGGGCGCGCCTACTACGCCTACGCGCGTCGCGCGCTCGACGAAGCCGAGGAGGCCGAGCAGGCGGCCCGGGGCAGCGCCGTCGCGCTGACCGGCAGCCTGCGGGTCTGCGCGGCCGTCACCTTCGCCCGCCTGCACGTGGTTCCGCAGCTGAAGACCTTCCTCGCGGCCCATCCCGGCCTGTCGATCGACGTCATGCTCGATGACCGGAACGTGGACCTGCTCGAGGCGGGCATCGACGTGGCCTTGCGCATGGGCGAATTGCCCGACTCGGCGATGACGGCGCGCCGGATCGCGCAGTCCCGGCGCCTGGTCGTGGCGACGCCCGCCTACCTGGCGCTCGCCGGCACGCCGCGATCGCCCGCCGACCTGGCGGGACACCAGGCCGTCGTCTACGACCGCGGCGGTGGCGGCAGCGCCTGGCAATTCAGGCGCGAAGGAAGCGAGGCCTCCGTGGTGCTCTCCGGGCGGCTGCGCGTGACGGCGGCCGAAGGCGTGCGCGCGGTGGTGCTCGCCGACATGGGGCTGGCCATCGCCTCCGCGTGGATGTTCGCGCCGGAACTGGGGGATGGCCGGGTCGTGGAAGTGCTCCCCGGATGGGAGCTGCCGCCCGTGGACCTGTGGGCGATGTATCCGTCGGGGCGGCGGGCCGGCGCGAAGGCGCGCGCCTTCGTCGACCATGTGCAGGCCACGCTCGCAGAGCATGGCCCTCACTGACGAGGCGCGACGCGATCGAAGGGCGAGCCGAGGCTCGCCCTCCCCTTGATCACTCCACCGTCACGCTCTTCGCCAGGTTGCGCGGCTTGTCCACGTCCGTGCCGCGCGCGCAGGCCGTGTGATAGGCCAGCAGCTGCAGCGGCACCACGTGCAGCAGCGGCGACAGCGCGCCGTAGTGCTCGGGCATGTGGATCACGTGCAGGCCTTCGCTGCTCTTGATCTTCGAGTCGCCGTCGGCCAGCACGTAGAGCACGCCGCCGCGCGCGCGCACTTCCTGCAGGTTGCTCTTGAGCTTCTCGAGCAGGGCGTCGTTGGGCGCCACGGCGACCACCGGCATCTCGCTGGTCACCAGCGCGAGCGGGCCGTGCTTGAGCTCGCCGGCGGCATAGGCCTCGGCGTGGATGTAGGTGATCTCCTTGAGCTTGAGCGCGCCCTCGAGCGCGATCGGGTAGTGCAGGCCGCGGCCCAGGAACAGCGCGTTGTCCTTGCGCGCGAAGTCCTCGGCCCAGTTGATGATCTGCGGCTCGAGCGCGAGCACCGACTGCAGCGCGACCGGCAGGTGGCGCATCTCCTTGAGGTAGCGCGCCTCGTCTTCCGCGCTCAGCAGGCCCTTCGACTGCGCGATCGCCAGCGTGAGCAGGAACAGGCCCGCGAGCTGGGTGGTGAAGGCCTTGGTCGAGGCCACGCCGATCTCGACGCCGGCGCGCGTGATGTAGGCCAGCTTGCACTCGCGCACCATGGCGCTGGTGGCGACGTTGCAGATGGTCAGGGTCTGCTCCATGCCGAGCGAGCGCGCATGCTTGAGCGCGGCCAGGGTGTCGGCGGTCTCGCCCGACTGGCTGATGGTGACGACCAGGGTGCGCGGATCGGGCACCGAGTCGCGGTAGCGGTACTCGCTCGCGATCTCGACCTGGGTCGAGATCTTCGCGATGCCCTCGAGCCAGTACTTGGCGGTGCAGCCGCTGTAGTAGCTGGTGCCGCATGCCAGGATCAGGATGCGGTCGATGTCCTTGAACACGCGGTGCGCGCTGGCGCCGCTCTGCTTGCCGTCCTGGCCGATGCCGTCGAACAGCTCGGGCACGATGCCTTCCACGCCCTCGAGCGTGTCGCCGATGGCGCGCGGCTGCTCGAAGATCTCCTTCTGCATGTAGTGGCGGTAGGGGCCGAGCTCGGCCGCGCCGCTGTGGGCCTGCACGGTGCGCACCGGGCGCTGCACCGGCTTGTGGGCGCGGTCGACGATCCAGTACTTGCCGGGCTGCAGGTCGACCACGTCGCCCTCCTCGAGGTACACGATCTGGTCGGTGACGCCGGCCAGCGCCATCGCGTCGCTGGCCAGGAAGTTCTCGGCACCGTCCTTGCCGGCGCCCAGGATCAGCGGCGAACCGGCGCGCGCGCCGACCACGCGCTGCGGCTCGTCGCGGCTGATCACGGCGATGGCGTAGGCGCCCGTGAGCTGGCGCACGGCGCCCTTCACGGCCTCGAACAGGTCGCCGTCGTAGAGGCTGTCGACCAGGTGGGCGATGACCTCGGTGTCGGTCTGGCTCTCGAACACGTAGCCCTTGGCTTCGAGGCTGGCACGCAGCGCCTCGTGGTTCTCGATGATGCCGTTGTGCACCAGCGCGATGCGGCCGGGCCGCGCTTCCTGCGCGCCGGCGCCCGGGCCGTGGCTGAAGTGCGGGTGCGCGTTGTGCACCGCGGGCGCGCCGTGCGTGGCCCAGCGGGTGTGGGCGATGCCGGTCAGGCCCTCGAGCTTGTCCTCGGCCACCTGGGTCTGGAGGTCGGCCACGCGCGAGGTGGTGCGCGCGCGCGTCAGGCCGCCCGCATGCACGGCCACGCCGCAGGAGTCATAGCCGCGGTACTCGAGCCGCTGCAGGCCTTGGACCAGGACCGGGACGATGTTTCGATGGGAAGCCGCGCCGACGATGCCGCACATGGTTGTCTTGCCTTTGGAAAGGAATGAGGGAGAACGAAAAGAATTGCTGCGAATGGTAGGGAGGGTGAAAAGAAATTTGCCGTCTAAATTTCCATGAATTTGGACTTTTCTTTCATCACATCAGGTCGATGAATTTTTATTCCATAATTTCACGAATCATGGAATCCATTGCACTAGACGCCATCGACCTGAAGCTGCTCGACGCCCTGCAGCGCGACGCTTCGGCCACCAACCAGAAGCTGGCGGCCGCCGTGGGCATCTCGCCGCCGACCTGCCTGCGGCGGGTCCAGCGGCTGTGGCAGGAGGGATTGATCGAGCGGCAGGTGGCGCTGCTGTCGCCCGACCGGCTGGCCGCCGTGCTGGGCCACGGGCTGCAGGCGGTGGTGGAGATCTCGCTCGACCGGCAGGACGCCGAGTCTCTCGAGGCCTTCGAGGCGCGCGTGATCGCGGACGACGCGGTGCAGCAGTGCTGGCGCGTGTCGCCGGGACCGGATTTCGTGTTGGTGGTGGCCGCGCGCGACATGCCCGGCTACGGGGCGCTGGTGCAGCGGCTGTTCACCGCCGACGCCAACGTGCGCAACGTCAAGGCCTTCTTCAGCCTCAAGCGCGCGAAGTTCGAGCCGCGGGTGCCGCTGACGTCGCTGGCGCCCGCGGGCTGAGGCGCGTCAGGCCTTCGGCTTCTTCTGCGGCCGCTGCCAGTTCGGGATCGTGACCTGCTTGCCGCGCGCGACGATGAGCGCGCCCGGCGGCGTGGTCTTGCTGATGGTGGAGCCGCCGCCGATGGTGCCGCCCGCGCCGATGGTGACCGGCGCCACCAGCACGCAGTTGCTGCCGATGTGCACGTCGTCCTCGAGCACGGTGCGGTGCTTGTTGGCGCCGTCGTAGTTGGCCGTGATGCTGCCCGCGCCGTAGTTGACGCGCGCGCCCACGGTGGCGTCGCCCAGGTAGGCCAGGTGGTTGGCCTTGGCGCCGGCGGCCAGGGTGGAGTTCTTGACCTCGACGAAGTTGCCGATGTGCACCTCGGTGCCGAGCTGGGCGCCGGGGCGCAGCCGCGCGAAGGGGCCGATCAGCGCGCGCTCGCCGACCGTCACGCCGGCCTTCTCGCCATCGATGTGGGTGAAGGGATGGATCACGGCGCCGGCCTCGATGCGGGCATTGGCGATCACGCAGTTGGCGCCGATGCGCACGCCCTCGCCGAGCGAGACCTGGCCCTCGAACAGGCAGTTGACGTCGATCTCGACGTCGCCGCCGCATTCGAGCGTGCCGCGCAGGTCGAAGCGCGCCGGGTCGGCCAGCCGCACGCCCTGGGTCATCAGGGCCTCGGCCTGGCGGCGCTGGAAGGCGCGCTCGAGCTCGGCCAGCTGCACCGGGCTGTTGATGCCGGCCACCTGCAGGCCGTCGGTCGTGATGTGGGCCACCACCGGCACGCCGTCGGCCGCGGCGTGCTTGACGATGTCGGTCAGGTAGTACTCGGCCTGGGCGTTGCGGTTGTCCAGCCGCTCGAGCCAGCCCTTGAGCAGCTTCGCGGGCGCGGCCATCACGCCGCTGTTGATCTCGCGCACCGCGCGCTGCGCCTCGCTGGCGTCCTTGTGCTCGACGATGGCGGTCACCTCGCCGCCCGCGGCGTTGCGGATGATGCGGCCGTAGCCGGTGGGGTCGTCCAGCTCGATGGTCAGCAGCGCCAGCCGCTCGCCGCCGCTGGCGGCGATCAGGGTGCGCAAGGTGTCCTCGGCGATCAGCGGCACGTCGCCCGAGAGGATCACCACCGTGCCGTCGTCGGGCAGGAGCGGCGTGGCCTGCTGCACCGCGTGGCCGGTGCCCAGCTGCGGCTCCTGGCGCGCGAAGCGCAGCGAGGCGGCCTCGGGCGAGGCGGCCATGGCGGCCTCGACCTGTTCGGCGCCGTGGCCGGTGACGATCACCACGTGCCGGGCGCCGATGCGCGCGGCGGTGCCGGTCACGTGCGACAACAGTGCGCGGCCGGCCAAACGATGCAACACTTTGGGAAGCCTGCTCTTCATGCGCGTGCCCTTGCCGGCCGCCATGATCACGACGTCGACCGGTCCCTGGTTGCCCTGCTTCGGAATCTGATTCATGCCTTTTTCTACCCGGATGCGTTGTTTCAAGCTGGCGCGGATTATCGGCGTGATGGCGCTGGTGGCCGTCCTGGGGGCTTGCAGCGCCATCAAGCTGGCCTACAACAACCTGCCCGAGCTCAGCTACTGGTGGCTCGACGGCTACCTCGATTTCGACGGTTCGCAGACGCCCAAGGTGCGCGACGAGCTCGCGCAGCTGCTCGACTGGCACCGGCGCAACGAGCTGCCGAAGATCGCGGCGCTGCTGCAGGAGGCCGAGACGCTGGCGCCCGGCGAGGTCACGCCGGCCCAGGCCTGCGCCATGACCGACCGCATCCGCGACCGGCTGCTGGCGGTCAGCGAGCGCGCCGAGCCCGCGGGCACCGAGCTGTTGCTGAGCCTCAGCGAGGCCCAGCTGCAGCAGCTCGAGCGCAAGTACGCGAAGAACAACGCCGACTACCGCAAGGACTGGCTCGACCGCTCGCCGGCCCGGGTGCAGGAGAAGCGCTACGACCAGTTCCTCGACCGCTTCGAGGACTTCTACGGCCGGCTTTCGCCCGAGCAGCGCGAGCTGCTGCGCCAGCAGGTGGCGCAGTCGGTGTTCGACCCGAAGCTGCAGGACGTGGAGCGTCGCAAGCGCCAGCAGGAGGCGCTGGTGCTGCTGCGCGGCTTCGTCGCGAACCGCACGCCGCCCACCGAGGCGCGCGCCGCGCTGCATGCCTACCTGCAGCGCATCGCCGATCCGCCGCCGGGCCCCTGGCGCGAGCAGCAGCAGGCGCTGCTGCAGGAAGGTTGCCGCAACCTGGCCGCGCTGCACAACGGCACCAGCGCGGCGCAGCGCGCGCAGGCGGTCAAGCGGCTGCAGGCCTACCAGAACGACCTGCGGCAGCTGGTGGCCGGCGGCTGAGCCGGCGCCCCCCCCGGGTCAAATCAGCGGCGTGGGCCGCAGCGGGCGCTCGAAATAGTCGCCCAGCGCCTCGAGCGCGCGCGGCTCGAGGATGCGCAGCCAGCGGTCGTCGAGCTTGTAGAGCCCGAGCTGCGACAGCCGCCGCAAGGTCTTGTTGGTGTGGACCAGCGACAGCCCGAGCGCATCGGCGATGTGCTGCTGGTTGAGCGGGAACTCGACCCAGCCGTCGCGCACCATGCCCACGCGCTCGGCGCGGCGGTACAGGTGCATCAGCAGCATCGCCACGCGCTCGACGGCGCTGCGCCGGCCGGTGGTGACGAGGTTGTCGTCGATCATCTTTTCCTCGCGCGCGGCCAGCCAGGTGATGTCGTAGCCGAGCTTGGGCTCGGCATGGAACAGCTCCCACAGCCGGTCGCGCGCGAACACGCACAGCGAGACCTCGGTCAGGGCCTCGACGCCGTGGGTCTGGCCGTCGGCGAACTCGTCCTGCAGCCCGACGAAGTCGCCGGGCAGCAGCACGTTGAGGATCTGCCGCCGGCCGTCGCTCAGGGTCTTGTAGCGGAAGGCCCAGCCCGAATAGAGCGTGAACAGCTGCGGGCTGCGCCGGTGTTCCTCGATGATCGAGCCGCCGGCCTCGACGCGGCGCGCGCCGATGCGGAACGATTCGATGGTGCGCAACTGGTCGGCGGACACCGGCAGGAAGGCCGGCAGCTGACGCAGCGCGCAACGGCTGCAGGGGTGGGGCCCGTTCTCCGGGGCGGCGGGTGTGGGGTACTGGTCGGGCACCACCGACTATAGGCATCGAGGGGGGTGGGACCGGTATGTCTTTTTACATTTCGTGATGTCGGACGGCTGCCTACACTGCGCTCGCTTTTCCCATCCCGGCCCATGATTCCCGACGAACAGACGCAAGCTCCCGCGCCCGCCCCGGCGCTCTCCGAGATCCTCTACTGCAGCGAGCTTGCGCCCGACCTGCCGCCCGACACGGTGGCCAACATCGTCGCGCGCGCCCGCGCGCGCAACGGCGAACTCGGCATCACCGGGCTGCTGGTCTTCGACGGCCAGCGCTTCTGCCAGCACATCGAGGGACCGCCCGACGCCCTGCGCTCGCTGATGGACCGCATCGCGCGCGACCCGCGCCATGTCGACGTGCGCGTGGCCTGGCAGGGCGAACTGGCCGCGCGCCGCTACAGCGGCTTCCGGCTCGGGCTGGCCGAGAGCGAGGGGCCCGACCTGATGGCCGGCGTGCATGCGCTCGACGGCGAGGTCGCGCTCAAGCATTTCCTGGCGCTGCGCCGCAGTTTCGACATCAACGGCTGAAGACGGCCGCGCCAAAGGAAAAGGGCCGGACGATGCGCGAAGCGCCGTCCGGCCCCTTGGTATGACGGGCGCGGCTCGCGCCGCCGCCCGATGGCCCAGGATCGATCAGGAAACCCGCGGGATCAAGCGGCGTCCCACGTGTACGTGGCGCCGTAGCCGTCCCAGGCCTCCATCACGATGCGCTGGCCGGCCGCCACGGTGAGCGACTCACCGGGGGCGAGCACCAGGTCCTCGCTCGGGTTCTCGAGCGTGGCATCGGGCGTGATCCAGACCCGGCCCTGGCGCACGCGCAGCACGCTGTCGCCGCGCGCCTTCAGGCTCATCGCCTCGCCGGGCGCGATTTGCCAGGCACCGCGGCGCACGGCCGGCGGAATCGCGGCGGCGGTGTTGCGGTTGGGCAGCGACAGGGTGGACAGCGTAGAGGTGGTGCAGACGGCAGTGGACATGATGGGCTCCTAGGTGTTTGCCGAATCGCGAATCAATGGGTGCTTGGAAAAGGAGGCAGCAATGGCGCGGTTCGGGAATGAATGATCGTTTCCCGGCCGTTGGCAGTCCAATGAAAAGGAGGTAGCCTACTGATTCCGGTTTCGCATCAATCCCGAAGCAGGCGCCGGCCCCCGATCCATGCAGCATTCGCAAACCCACCTGCGCTCCCGCCCGATCTCCGCCGGCCACCTGCGCGCCTTCGAGGCGGTCGCGCGGCACCTGAACTTCCGCGCCGCGGCCGAGGAAATGGCCCTGACCCAGTCGGCCGTGAGCCGCCAGATCCAGTCGCTCGAGGAGGAAGTGGGCGTGCCGCTGTTCCTGCGCCACACGCGCGCGGTCGAGCTGACCAGCGCGGGCGCCCAGCTGCTTTTGGCGGTGCAGCAGGCGCTGCCGCGCGTCGACACCGCGGTGCGGCAGATCCGCCAGAGCGCCGGGCGCAAGAGCGTCTCGCTGACCACCTTCGCCTCGTTCGCCTCGATGTGGCTGATCCCGCGGCTCGAGGCCTTCCAGCGCGACAACCCCGAGATCGACATCCGGATCGACGCCAGCGACCTCGCGGTCGACCTCGAGGTGGCCGACGTCGACATCGCGCTGCGCTACGGCCCGCGCGAGGCCATGCCCCCGCAGGCCGTGCGGTTGTTCGGCGAAAACCTCACGCCGGTGGCGAGCCCCTGGCTCATCAAGAGCAGCCCGCCGATCAAGAAACCCGAGGACATCGCGCGCTTCACGCTGATCGAGGCCGGCGACGCCCACCGCACCCACCTCGAATGGCTGACCTGGCGGCGCTGGTTCGAGCTGCACGGCCTGGAACGCGCCCAGCCCAAGCGCTGGCTCTATTTCAACTACGCCTACCAGATGGTGCAGGCCGCGCTCACCGGCCAGGGCGTGGTGCTGGCACGCAGTTCGTTGATCGCCGAGAGCCTGGCCAACGGCGACCTGATCGAGGTGCTGCCGCAGCACCGCATGGATTCGCCGATGTCCTACTGGCTGATCGCCGGCCCGCGCAGCGCGCTGCGGCCCGAGATCAAGGCCTTCTGGGACTGGCTGCTGGCGCAGGCCGGCACCACGCGCGAGACCATCGGCGAGGTGCCCGATCCGGACACCGTCGACGACCTGGACTGACGAGAAAAAGGGCGCCGCGGCTCGAAGCCGGGCGCCCGTATGCGCAGGAAGCAGCCGCTCAGCCGATCGGCCAGACCACCCCGTTGTCGTTGAGGATCGCGTCGAGCGGCAGGTCGTGCGCCTCGGGCTCGAAGTCCTCGAGGAAGCCGTTCGCGAAGCCCAGGCCGACCGTGAAGGGCCGCGGCTCGAGGGCGGCCAGCGTGCGGTCGTAGAAGCCGCCGCCGTAGCCGAGCCGGTAGCCGCCCGCGCTGTAGCCCACGCAGGGCACGAACAGCAGGGTCGGCACGATCAGCTCGGTGTCCTTGGGCTTGGGGATGCCGTAGGCGTCCTCTTCCATCTGGCAGCCCGGGTACCAGGCGTGGAAGGTCAGGGTCTTGTGGACCTTGTCGATCACGGGCAGGCCGATGCGGCGGCGCTGCGGCTCGTCGATCAGTTCACCGTCCTCCTTCCACCGATGCAGCGCGGGCAGCGGATCGAACTCGCCCTTGATCGGCCAGTAGGCGCCGATCACGGTGTCGGGCCGGCCGACCAGCCAGATGCGCATCACGCGCTGCAGCAGGTCCGCGCGTGTCAGCCGGTCGGGCATGCCCAGACGTTGTTCGATCAATGCCTTGCGCAGCTGATCCTTGAGAAAACTCGCCGTCGCCGACGTGGCGGCATCCTTTGACTTGTCCATAATCTCCCGATGCAGTTTCCAAGCATTTTGGCATCCATGTGCCGCCGCCCGCGCAGTGTCGCGCCGGCACTGGTTCTTTCGGCCCTGGCGGCCTGCGCGCTGACCCTCCTGGCGCCCGCGTCCGCATCGGCCCAAGGCAACACCAACGACGAGGTGCTGCTGCAGATGAAGCAGGCCTTCCAGCGCGGCGACAAGGCCCGGCTGGCGGCGCTGCTGCCTCAGGCCCGCGGCCACGTGCTCGAACCCTGGGCCGCCTACTGGGAACTCAAGGCGCGGCTGCAGGAAGCCGGCGCGAACGAGGTGCAGGACTTCTTCGCGCGCTACCCCGGCACCTACCAGGAAGACCGGCTGCGCAACGACTGGCTGCTGCTCACGGGCCAGCGCCGCGACTGGGACAACTTCTCGGCCGCCATCGCGGGCTTCCGCATGGGCGACGACGCCCAGGTGCGCTGCTACGCGATCCTGGTCGACGCGCTGCGCAGCGGCAGCGCCACCCAGGCCCAGGCCGACGAGATCCGGCGCAACTGGTTCGCCCAGCGCGACAGCGACGACGGCTGCCTCACGGCCGCCGACCGCATGATCGCCGCGCGCCTGCTCACGCCCAACGACGCCTGGAAGAAGGCGCGCCTGGCCATCGAGGCCAACCGGCCGCAGGCCGCGCGCGGCGCCGTCACGCTGGCCTCGCCCGATGCGCTGCCGCTGTTCGAGGAGGTCAACGCGAGCGCGGCCAAGTTCCTCGTCACGCGCGGGCCCGTGGCCGCCAAGTCGCGCCGCGAGCTGGTCACGCTGGCGCTGATCAAGATCGCGATGGCCGACCCCGAGCAGGCCGCCTCGCAGCTCGACGCCAAGTGGAGCGCGATGCTCTCGGCCGAGGAGCGCAACTGGATCTGGGGCACCATCGGCCGCCAGTCGGCGATCAAGCTCTGGCCGCAGGCCGTGAGCTACTTCGGCAACGTCACGAAGAACGCCGACCTGTCGGACGACATGCTCGGCTGGCGCGTGCGCGCCGCGCTGCGCGCCGGCCAGTGGAAGGACGTGGCGCCCGCCATCAACGCCATGAGCGAGGCCAGCCAGCAGGACCCGACCTGGACCTACTGGAAGGCGCGCGCGCTGGTCAATGCCGGCGGCGACGAGCGCCGCGCCCAGGCGCGCGAGCTCTACCAGGGCATCGCGGGTACGCGCGGCTTCTACGAGATGCTGGCGCTCGAGGAGCTGGGCCAGCGCGTGATGGCCGCCACCCGGCCCGCGCCGCTCACGCCCGAGGAACGCAACGCCGCGCGCCTGAACCCCTCGCTCAACCGCGGCCTCTATGCGATCGCGATCGGCCTGCGCCCCGAGGGCACGCGCGAATGGAACTACGCCACCAACCTGCACGACCGGGGCGGCATGGACGACCGCGCGCTGCTGGCCGCGGCCGACTTCGCCTGCCAGCGCGAGGTCTGGGACCGCTGCATCAACACCAGCGAGCGCACCAAGGGCGTGATCGACGTCGAGCAGCGCTTCCCGATGCCCTTCCACGACACCGTGCTGCGCAAGAGCCAGGACATCGGCCTCGACCCGGCCTACGTCTACGGCCTGATCCGCCAGGAGAGCCGCTTCATCATGGACGCGCGCTCGGGCGTCGGCGCCTCGGGCCTGATGCAGGTGATGCCCGCCACCGCGCGCTGGACCGCGCGCAAGATCGGCATGACCGACTTCACGCCGGGCCAGATCAACGACCGCGAGACCAACATCACCATCGGCACCAACTACCTGAAGCTCGCGCTCGACGACTTCGACGACTCGATGGCGCTGGCCGCCGCGGCCTACAACGCCGGCCCGGGCCGCCCGCGCAGCTGGCGCAACGGCCCGGTGCTCGATGCCGCGATCTGGGCCGAGAACGTGCCGTTCAACGAGACCCGCGACTACGTGAAGAAGGTGCTGGCCAACACCACCAACTACGCCGCGATCATCACCGGCCGGCCGCAGTCGCTGAAGGAACGCCTGGGCCGGGTCGGCCCGCGCGACGCCGCGATGCCCGAGCCCAACAAGGACCTGCCCTGAGATGAGCTGGCGCGACGAGGTCCTCGACACCATCGCCGCCGAGTTCTCGGACGTGGGCGACCTCGCCCAGCTCACGCGCATCCTGGTGCGGCTGCTGCTCGCATCGCTGCTGGGCTTCGTGCTCGGCTTCGAGCGCGAGCAGCAGGGCAAGGCGGCCGGCGTGCGCACCCACATGCTGGTGGCCATCGGCTCGGCCATGTTCGTGCTGGTGCCGCAGCAGACCGGCATCGTGCCAGCCGACATGAGCCGCGTGATCCAGGGCCTGGTGGCCGGCGTCGGCTTCCTCTGCGCGGGCACCATCCTCAAGCAGGGCAAGGACGAGCACCACGTGCAGGGCCTCACCACCGCCGCGGGGCTGTGGATGACGGCCGCGATCGGCATGGCCTGCGGCCTGGGCCGCGAGGCCACGGCGGTCATCAGCGCGCTGCTGGCGCTGGTGGTACTGCAGTTCGTGCCGCGGCTCGTGAGCCTGATCGAGCGCGTGATCGGGCCACCCAAGGGCGAGGAGGCAGCCGGCCGCGCCGCGCCGCGCGTCATCGCCTCGAGCAGCGAGCCCCCGCTGCGCACCGACGACAGCGACCGGCGATAGCCGCCGGCGTGCGGGCCGCGCCCGTCATCAATGCGCGCCGCAAACGGTATCAATCGCGCGGCGCCCGCGCCCTAGCATCGAAGGCTTTGCCACGAAACCAACCGGAGGAATCCCATGCTCAAGCTCTACATCGGCAACAAGAACTACTCGTCATGGTCCATGCGTCCCTGGGTGCTGCTCAAGCAGGCCGGCATTCCCTTCGAGGAAGTGATGGTGCGCTTCGACGCCTTCGAGGCCGGCTCCAACTTCAAGGCCGTGGTCGGCGCGGTCAACCCCACGGCGCGCGTGCCGGTGCTGATCGACGGCGACATCACGGTCTGGGATTCGCTCGCCATCGCCGAGTACCTGGCCGAGCAGTTCCCCGACAAGGCGCTGTGGCCGCGCGACAAGGCCGCGCGGGCCCGCGCGCGCAGCGTCAGCGCCGAGATGCACTCGGGCTTCGGCAACCTGCGCAACCACTTCCCGATGAACATCGAGGCCTCGCTGGCCGAGGTCGGCGCGCGCGTGCTGAAGGAACAGCCCGGCGTGGTCGAGGACCTGGAGCGCATCGCGGCCATGTGGAGCGAACTGCTCGACACCCATGGCGGCCCGATGCTGTTCGGCGAGTTCGGCATCGCCGATGCCTTCTACGCGCCGGTGTGCATGCGCATCCGCAGCTATGGGCTGCCGGTGCCGCCCGCGGCGCAGGCCTACATCGAGCGCGTGGCGGCCCTGCCGGGCGTCGCCGCGTGGATCGAGCAGGCGCTCGCGGAGCAGGATTTCGTGGCCTTCGACGAGCCCTACCGGACCTCGCGCTGATCGTCGTTCGCTGTCGTCGATCGGCGCGAGCCGGCCAGGCCGCGTCGTGTCCGGTCAGAAGCGGTAGGTGGCCGCCACGTAGGTCACGATCGGATTGAGCTTCAGGCGCGCTTCGCTGGTCGCGATCGGCAGGCCCGTGATCGAGGTCGTCGTGAGCTTGGCCTTGGTCTTCAGCGGGATGTAGGAGACCGAGAAGGAAATGCCCCAGTGCTTGTCGAACTGGTAGGCCAGGCCGGCGTTGAGCACGGGCGCGAACGAGCTGTCGAGCTTGGCGGTGGTCACGGTCGACAGCGGCCGCTGGCGCAGCTGGCTGCCGAGCGCTTCCTGCAGGTTGCTGGTGATCTGCACGCCGCTGTACCAGACGTAGGTGGCGCCCAGGCCCACGAAGGGCCGGAAGGCGGCATTGCCGTCGTTGAAGTAGTACTTGCCGAGGATGGTCGGGCTCCACTGGCGTGCCTTGCCCAGTTCGCCCACGCGCGCCAGCGTGCCGGTGCCTTCGAGCTTGAACTTCGGCGGGATGCCCAGCACGCCTTCCACGGCCCAGTGGTCGTCGAGGAAATAGGCCGCGTTGAGACCGAGCGTGTCGGAATCGCTGACGCTGGCGCCCGAACCGGCGAGCACGCTCTGCACCGGCGAGGTCAGCATCAGCGGCTTGCTCTTGTCCTGTGGCGAGAGATGGAACCAGCCCGCGCCGACGACCCAGTCGCCGGCCTTCTGTGCAAAGGCGCTGCCGGACGTCAGTGCCCCGAGGGCTGCCAACGCCAACATGGTTTTTTTCATGATGTGAATACTCCTTTGGTTGAAATTCCCCCTCCAAACGCGGTGCCGGTCTGCCGCCGGTGAGGCGTTCGAGCGCATCGAACGAGCGAACGATCGTTCGATTTGCCTCGGAGATTATCGAACGACCGTTCTTTTTAAGCCCTGCGGGGTATCCCTACACTGCGCGCATGAAAACCTATCTCGTCGGCGGCGCGGTGCGCGACCGCCTGCTCGGACGCCCGGTGTCGGACCACGACTGGCTCGTGGTCGGCGCCACGCCCGAGGACATGGTGGCACGGGGCTTCCTGCCCGTGGGGCGCGACTTCCCGGTATTCCTGCATCCATCGACGCGCGAGGAGTACGCGCTCGCGCGCACCGAGCGCAAGAGCGCGCCCGGCTACCGCGGCTTCGTGATCCACGCCGCGCCCGACGTGAGCCTCGAGCAGGACCTCGCGCGGCGCGACCTGACCATCAACGCGATCGCGCTGCCGGCCGAGCGCGTGGCCGCCGACGGCAGCTTCGACCCCGCCCCCGCCGACCTGGCCGATCCCTTCGACGGCCAGCGCGACCTGCGCGAGAAGCGGCTGCGCCATGTCACCGACGCCTTCCGCGAGGACCCGGTGCGCATCCTGCGCGTGGCGCGCTTCGCCGCGCGCTTCGACGACTTCGAGGTCGCGCCCGACACGCTGGCACTGATGCGCGAGATGGTCGCGGCCGGCGAGGTCGATGCGCTGGTGCCCGAGCGCGTGTGGCAGGAGCTCTCGCGCGGGCTGATGGAGACGCGGCCCTCGCGCATGTTCGAGGTGCTGCGCGCCTGCGGCGCGCTCGCGGTGCTGCTGCCCGAGGTCGACCGGCTCTGGGGCGTGCCGCAGCCCGCGCAGCACCATCCCGAGATCGACACCGGCGTGCATTTGATGATGGTGCTCGACACCAGCGCGCGCCTGTCGGCTTCGCTGGGCGTGCGCTTCGCCTGCCTGATGCACGACCTCGGCAAGGGCACCACCGATCCGGAAATCCTGCCGCGCCACATCGGCCACGAGAAGCGCAGCGCCGAGCTGCTGCAGGCGGTGTGCGATCGCTGGCGCGTGCCGGTCGACCTCCGCGAGCTGGCCGAGGTGGTGGCGCGCGAGCACGGCAACATCCACCGCAGCGGCGAGCTCGACGCCGCCGCGCTGGTACGGCTGCTCGAGCGCTGCGATGCCTTCCGCAAGCCCGCGCGCTTCGCCGAGGCGCTGCTGGCCTGCGAATGCGATGCGCGCGGCCGGCTCGGCTTCGAGCAGCGCGACTATCCGCAGCGCGAGCGCCTGCTCGCGGTGCTGGCCGTGGCCGCGGCCGTGGCCACCGACGCGGTCGCGCGCCAGGCGCAGCAGGCCGGCGCCACCGGCCCGAAGATCGGCGAGGCGATCCACCGCGCGCGCATCGACGCCGTGAAGGCCGCGGCCGGCTGAACGGCCGACCGCCCCGGCGCGCAATACCACGCCCGTCGCGGCATGTCTTCACGCCTATGGCGGAGGTTGCATGACTTAGGGCACTTCCCGGGCCGGACGCCACGGCTAGCATGGACCGGGTGATCGCCACCCCGCCCACGCCACCCAGCCCCTCGTCCGACCCGGCCCCGCCCCCGGCCCCGGCCCCGGCGCACGCCGCGCCGGCGGTCGCGGCCGCGGTGCCGCAGGACCTGGCGCTGCGCGTGCTGCGCGAGCACCTGGCTTCGGTCTACGGCGCCTACGACGCCTCGATCGTGGTGCACTTCGGCCTCGGCGTCGCGCTCGGGGCCGCGATGTACATCGCCGCGCCGCGCGCCTGGATCCTGGCCTGGATGGCGGCCCACCTGCTGCTCGGCCTGGCGCTGTACCTGATGCCGCGCTGGCATGCCGACCTGCCGCTGGACCAGACCCCGCTGTGGGCGCGCCGCCATGCGCGCACCGTCACGCTGGTGAGCCTGGCGACCGCCACCGCGCCCTGGCTGTTCATCTCGCGCGACGACCTGTCCGCGACCTCGGTGCTCACGGTGGTCGTCATCGGCAGCTGCGCGCGCGCCATGCAGCTGCTGTGGCCGCTCAAGCCCGCGCTCTACGGCTACACGCTGCCGATGATGCTGAGCCTGATCACCGCGCTGGCCTGGCAGGGCGACGGCATGCACCTGTTCCTGTCGATGTTCAGCCTGGCCTACCTGCTGTTCACGCTGCGCGTGGGCCAGCAGCAGCACCGGCTGCTCACCGACTCGCTGGTGCTGCGCTTCGAGAACGAGGCGCTGGCCGAGCGCCTGGGCGAGCAGATCGCCGCGGCCGAGCGCGCGAGCATCGAGAAGACCCGCTTCCTGGCCACCGCCAGCCACGACCTGCGCCAGCCGCTGCATGCCATTGCGCTGTTCGGCGCCGCGCTCGAGAACGAGCATCCCCAAAGCCGCAACGCGCAGCGCCTGATGCGCGCGGTGAACGCGCTCGGCAGTTCGCTCGACACCATGCTCGACGTCTCGCGCCTCGATGCCGGCGTGGTCGAGCCGGCGCTCGAGCCGGTCTCGCTCGACGTGCTGTTCCGCGCGCTCAATCCCATGTTCGCGGCGCAGGCCGAGCAGCGCCAATTGCAGCTGCGGCTGCGTGCGAGTGGCCTGTGGGTGCGCAGCGATCCGCGGCTGCTGCACCGCATGCTGTCGAACCTGCTCGACAACGCGCTCAAGTACACGGCCCGCGGCGGCGTGTCGGTGCGCGCGCGCGTGCGGCGCAACGGCAACGGGCTCGGCGATTCGGTGTGGATCGAGGTGGTCGATTCGGGCATCGGCATCGCGCCGGGCCAGCTCGACCGCGTGTTCGAGGAGTTCTACCAGGTCGACAACCCCGGGCGCGAGCGCTCGCACGGGCTGGGCATCGGCCTGGCCATCGTGCGCCGCCTCTCGCGGCTGCTCGGCCATCCGGTGCAGCTGCGCTCGCGCGTGGGACGCGGCACGCGCTTTCGGCTCGTGCTGCCGCGCTGCGACGCGCAGGCCGCCGCCGGGCCCTGGGCCGTCCGCGCCGAAACCGTACCCGCCCCGGCGGCCCCGGTGCCGGGCCGCATCCTGCTGATCGACGACGACGCCGAGATCCGCGCGGCGATGACCGAGCTGCTGCAGGCCCACGGCATCGACCTGGAGGCCGTGGCCGGCGAGGCGGAAGCGGCCGCGCTGCTGGCATCGGGCCCGGCGCCCTTCCGTGCGCTGCTGTGCGACTACCGGCTCGCCAACGGCGACAACGGCCTCGACGTCGGCCAGCGCCTGCGCGCGCGCTTCGACCTCGCCGCGCCGCTGATGCTGGTGACCGGCGAGACCGCGCCCGAGCGGCTGCAGCGCGTGCGCGCCTCGGGCGTGCCGGTGCTGTTCAAGCCGGTGGAGGCCACGGCGCTGCTGCGCGCGCTGGCCGATCTCGCGCCCGGCGCCGCGCCCTGAGCCTGCGCGCAGGTCGCGGCCCCGGCCCCGGGGCACGTCCGGTTTTGGCCGACACGGCGCGCGCGGGGGCCGTGCTAAGGTCTTTCACGATGTCCAATCCCATCCGCAGCAACGATCCGCTGCCTCCTCCCCTGGGCCGGGACGCGGCCCTCTTCCTCGATTTCGACGGCACCCTGGTGGGCCTCGCGGCCACGCCCGAGGCGATCGAAGTCCCCCCTGCCCTGGTCGCGCTGCTCGGCGACCTCAAGGACCTGCTCGGCGGCGCCCTCGCCGTGGTGTCGGGCCGCCAGATCGACGTGCTCGACCGCTTCCTTGCGCCGCTGCGCCTGCCGGCCGCCGGCGAGCACGGCGTGCAGCGCCGCGATGCCAAGGGCGCGATGCAGGAGCAGCATCCGCCCGACCTGGTGCCCGTGCTCGAGATCGCCAACGAGCTCGCGCGCGTGCACGAAGGCCTGCTGGTCGAGCGCAAGCACGCGGCGATCGCGCTGCACTACCGGCTCGCACCGCAGCTCGAGGCCGTGTGCGGCGACGCCATGTCGCGCGCCATCGCCGATCGGCCGCAGCTCGAGCTGCTGCACGGCAAGTTCGTGTTCGAGGTCAAGCCCGCCGGCGTCAACAAGGGCATCGCCATCGACGCCTTCATGCACGAGCCGCCGTTCGCGGGCCGCGTGCCGGTGTTCGCGGGCGACGACACCACCGACGAGAGCGGCTTCGCCGTGGTGCAGCCGCGCGGCGGCGTCGGCATCAAGGTCGGCTCGGGTCCGAGCCTCGCGCAGCACCGGCTCGAGTCGCCGCGCGCCGTCTACGAATGGCTGGTGCAGGCGCGCGACCAGCTCGCGAACGCACCGCGACCCGCACCCGAAGAAGCTTCGCCAAGGAATCCCGGATGAGCGACACCCAGCAGGAAGAACAACGACCATCGACGGCCGCCGACGCGGCACCCGCCGGCCGGCACGAGGACCCGCAGGCGCGGCAACTGCCCAAGGCCCCCGAGGACCGCGGCGGCGAAGCGGTGGCCGGCGCGGCCGGCCCCGACGACGATGCGCCGGTCGACGAACGCACGGCCGCCGCGCCCAAGCCGCGCGAATTTCCGCGCCCGGCCGACTGCTCGCTCAACCTCGGCGTGATCGGCAACTGCGCCTTCAGCGCGCTGGTCGATGCGCGCGCACGCGTGGTCTGGTGCTGCCTGCCGCGCTTCGACGGCGACCCGGTGTTCAACGCCCTGCTGCATCCGGGCGAAGGCGGCGCGGCCTGGGGCTTCGAGATCGAGGACTTCGCCGAAGCCAGGCAGTGGTACGAGCCGAACACCGCCGTGCTGCGCACCCAGCTGTTCGACAGCGCGGGCCAGGGCATCGAGATCACCGACTTCGCGCCGCGCTTCTACAGCCGCGCGCGCTACTTCCGCCCGCTGATGCTGGTGCGCCGCGTGCGCCCGATCGCCGGCGCGCCGCGCATGCGCGTGGCGCTCGACCCGCGCTTCCAGTGGGGCGCGACCGAGCCGGTGGAGGTCACGCGCGGCAGCAACCACATCCGCTACGTCGGCCCCGACGTCACGCTCAGGCTGAACACCGACGCCTCGATCTCGCACATCCTCGCGCGCCAGCCCTTCGTGGTCTCGCGCGAATACAACTTCATGTTCGGCGTCGACGAAACCCTGCTCGACGGCATCGCCGACACCGCGCGCCGCTTCGAGCAGGAGACCATCGCCTACTGGCGCGTGTGGTCGAAGCGGCTCGCGATCCCCTTCGAGTACCAGGACGCGGTGATCCGCGCGGCCATCACGCTGAAGATGTCGCTGTACGAGGACACCGGCGCCATCGTGGCCGCGATGACAACCAGCATCCCCGAGGCGCCCGACAGCCAGCGCAACTGGGACTACCGCTACTGCTGGCTGCGCGATGCCTTCTTCGTGGTGCGCGCGCTCAACTCGCTGAGCGAGGTCGGCACCATGGAGGACTACCTGCGCTGGCTCGGCAACGTGGTGATCGGCTCGCACGGCGAGCACATCCAGCCGCTGTACGGCATCGGGCTCGAACGCGAGCTGCCCGAGTCCTTCGTCGAGACCCTGCCCGGCTACCGCGGCATGGGCCCGGTGCGCGTGGGCAACCAGGCGCAGGAGCATTTCCAGCACGACGTCTACGGCAACATCGTGCTGGGGGCCGCGCAGGCCTTCCATGACCACCGGCTGCTGCAGCGCGCGGGCGAGGCGGAGTTTCCGCACCTCGAGGCCGTGGGCGAGCGCGCGATCGCGGTCTACGGCACGCCCGACGCCGGCATGTGGGAGCTGCGCACCCGCGCGCGCGTGCACACCAGCTCGGCGCTCATGAGCTGGGCCGCCTGCGACCGGCTCGCGAAGATCGCGCGCGCGCTCGACAAGACCGCGCGCGCCGAGGCCGCCTCCTCGGGCAAGCCCGCGGAGAACCGCATCAACTTCGCCGAGCGCGCCGCCTACTGGCACGGCCATGCCTCGCGCATGCGCGAGGAGATCCTCGCCAAGTCGTGGAGCGAGGAGCGCCAGGCCTTCGCCGAGAGCTTCGGCGGCCGCGAGCTCGACGCCAGCATCCTGCTGATGGCCGAGGTGGGCCTGATCGACGCGCGCGATCCGCGCTTCGTCTCGACCGTCGACGCGATGGAGAAGTCGCTGTGCGACGGCCCCTACATGCGCCGCTACGAGGCGGCCGACGACTTCGGCAAGCCCGAGACCGCGTTCAACATCTGCACCTTCTGGCGCATCGACGCGCTCGCGAAGATCGGCCGCAAGGCCGAGGCGCGCCAGATCTTCGAGACCATGCTGGCCGCGCGCAATCCGCTCGGGCTGCTGTCCGAGGACACGCACCCGGTCACTGGCGAGATGTGGGGCAACTTCCCGCAGACCTATTCCATGGTCGGGATCATCAACGCGGCGATGCGCCTCTCCGCTCCTTGGGATTCAGCGATATGAGCCGCCTCGTCGTCATCTCCAACCGCGTGGCCGACCCGCGCAAGCCCGCCGCCGGCGGCCTGGCCGTCGCGCTCGGCGAGAGCCTGCAGCAATCGGGCGGCATGTGGTTCGGCTGGAGCGGCCAGATCGTCGAGGGCGGCCCGACCGGCGAGGGCGAGCTGCGGCGCCAGCAGGCCGGCAAGGTCACGCTGGCCACCATCGACCTGAGCCGCGAGGACCACGACAGCTACTACCTCGGCTACAGCAACGACGTGCTGTGGCCGGTGTTCCACGACCGGCTCGACCTGGCCCATTTCGACGCCAACTTCATCGGCGGCTACCGGCGCGTGAACCAGCTGTTCGCGCGCAAGCTGATGCCGCTGCTGAAGGACGACGACGTCATCTGGGTCCACGACTACCACCTGATCCCGCTGGCCGCCGAGTTGCGCGCCATGGGCTGCAAGCAGCGCATCGGCTTCTTCCTGCACATCCCGCTGCCGCCGCAGATCATCATGGCGGCGATCCCGCAGCACGAATGGTTGATGCGCTCGCTGTTCGCCTACGACCTGATCGGCTTCCAGGCCCAGCAGGACGTGCAGCACTTCGAGCACTACGTGCACAACGAGGCCAAGGGCGAGAGCCTGGGCGGCGAGATGTACCGCGCCTACGGCAACACGGTGCGCGCGGCGGCTTTTCCGATCGGCATCGACGTCGACGAGTTCGCGGCGCTCACCCATGCCAAGGAAGCGCGCGACATGTACGAGACCATGAAGCGCGAGTACTCGCAGCGCCGGCTGCTGCTGGGCATCGACCGGCTCGACTACTCCAAGGGCATCCCGAACCGGGTGCGCGCCTTCCGCGAGCTGCTGGCCCACTACCCCGAGAACCGGCGCAGCGCCACCTTGATCCAGATCGCCTCGCCCACGCGCGAGACGGTCGATGCCTATGCCGACATCCGGCGCGAGCTCGAGTCGCTGTGCGGCGCCATCAACGGCGACTACGGCGAGCTCGACTGGATGCCGGTGCGCTACATCCACCGCATGGTCGCGCGCAAGCGCGTGCCGGGCCTGTGCCGCGCCGCGGCCGTGGGGCTGGTGACGCCGCTGCGCGACGGCATGAACCTGGTCGCCAAGGAGTACGTGGCGGCGCAGGACCCGGCCGACCCCGGCGTGCTGGTGCTGTCGCGCTTCGCGGGCGCGGCCGAGCAGATGAAGGAAGCGCTGCTGGTCAATCCCTACGACACCCACGGCACCGCCGAGACGGTGCAGCAGGCGCTGCAGATGCCGCTGGAAGAGCGGCGCGAGCGGCACCAGGCGCTGCTCTCGCGCATCCGCGAGCAGGACATCCACTGGTGGCGGCGCAGCTTCCTCGAGACGCTGCGCGAGGCGGCCAGCGTGCGCTGACGCGGCCGCTCACCAGCCGGTGAGCAGCTGCATCAGCCGCATCACCGGCCGCCGCGGCACGGCCCAGGCGGCCGACACCGGCTCGGCCGGCGGCTCGGCCCGCGCGGGCAGCCGCCGCGCGAAGGCGATCGGCGCATGGATGCGCAACTGCACCGGCGACAGCGCCGTCAGCTCGATCCAGCCGCCATGCTCCACGCCATGCGTCTCGCCCTCGCCGAGCACCGTGTGCGCGGTCCACACGGCCTCGCCGATCCAGCGCGGCGGCGCCGACACCCGCACGCGGCCCTCGGCCACCTGCAGCCAGGTGCCGGCGTCCACCGCCGTGCGGAAGGAATCGCCGGCTTCGAGGAAGACGGCATCGGGGGCTTGCGAGAGGGTGGTGATCATGGCGGTACCTCGGGTTCGGAAGTCGGTGAAGGAAGGGCTGGGCGCGCTTCGATCGTAGAAATTCCCCCGCCCGGAAAACAGGCACACGCCGGCGCGATTCGCACCGGAACAGCCAGGGCCGACGGCCATCTGTTATGGTCGTTTTCCCTCGCAACTGCATCTGTTTTCCAATGAACGATCGCGCGAGCATCGACGCCATGGACTCGCTACCGCTCTATCGGCAACTGGCGGCGCGCTACGTGGACGCGATCCACACCGGCTCGCTCAAGCAGGGCGACCGCCTGCCCTCCCTGCGCAGCCTGATGCGGCTGCATGCCATCAGCCTGTCGACCGCACTGCAACTGTGTCGCGCCATGGAGAGCGACGGCTGGGTCGAGGCGCGCGACCGCTCGGGCTACTTCGTGCGCCGGCCGCGCCGGCTCGCGATCGCGCCGATGGAGGAGCCGCTGACCGTGCTGCCGCCCGATCCGGCGCAGTACGTGGGCATCCATGCGCGCGTGTCCGACTTCGTGGTGCGCGGCCGCACGGCCGGCGACACGCTGAACTTCGCGATCGCGCGCGGCGCGCCGCAGCTCTATCCGGCCGAGGCGCTGCGCAATGCGATGACGCGCGCGCTGCGCCACAAGCCCGAGCTGCTGACCTCGGCCACGCCGCAGAAGGGCAATGCGCAGTTCCGCGCGGTGCTGGCCCAGCGCAGCCTGCGCATCGGCATGACGATCCCACCCGACGAGGTGCTGGTCACCAACGGCTGCATCGAGGCGCTGAACCTCGCGCTGCGCGCGGTCACGCAGCCCGGCGACACGGTGGCCGTGGAGTCGCCCACCTTCTACGGCCTGCTGCAGGTGCTCGAGAGCCTGGGCCTGCGCGCGCTCGAGATCCCGACCAGCCCGCAGACCGGCATCTCGATCGAGGCGCTCGAGCTCGCGCTGCAGGCCTACGACAACGTGAAGGCCGTGGCCGTGGTGCCGCACCTGCAGAACCCGCTGGGCAGCGTGATGCCCGACGCGCACAAGCAGCGGCTCGCGCAGCTGTGCGAGCGCCACGGCATCCCGGTGATCGAGGACGACTCCTACAGCGAACTGGTCGACAGCGAGACCCCGCTGCGCGCGCTCAAGTCCTGGGACCGCACGGGCAACGTCATCTACTGCGCCTCGCTGCACAAGATCCTCGCGCCCGGCCTGCGCCTGGGCTGGATCACGGCCGGGCGCTGGCATGCGCGCGTGGAGATGCTCAAGTACGCCCAGACCCGCAACAACGAGGACCTGGCCCAGCTCGCGGCCGGCGAATTCATGGGCACGGGCAGCTACGACCGCCACCTGCGCCGGCTGCGCGAGCACCTGGGCCGCCAACGCGAGCAGACGGCCGAGGCGATCGCGAACTACTTCCCCGCCGGCACCCGGCTCAACCTGCCGCGCGGCGGGCTGCAGCTGTGGCTGGAGCTGCCCGAGCGCATCGGCGCCAATGCCCTGTTCGAGGCCGCGCTGGCCGAGCGCATCCAGATCGCGCCCGGCGCCATGTTCTCGAACTCGGGCCGCTTCGACCACTACCTGCGCATCAACTGCGGCTGGCCCTATTCGCCGGCCATCGATGCGGGGTTGAAGCGGCTCGGCGAGCTCGCGGCGCAATGCTGCGCCGCGGCGCGCCGGGCCGCCTGAACGGCCTGAGCGGCCCGACGCTCAGGGCGCGATCGGCGTCAGCCCCGCAGCCCCCTTCCCGGCATAAGCGGCGAACAATGCATTCGAGGCCGTGATGTTCAGCCGCAGTTGCTGCTTGCCGACCGCCTTCGACTTGTAACCATAGATCACCTCGCCGCCGCGTTCGATGAAGACGCGCTCGTAGTCGATGTAGACGGCGAACCCGGCGGCCTGGCTGAAGCTCAGTACGCGCGCATCGCCCAGCGTCTCGATCTTGTAGGTGCCCGAACCGACCGCGATGCAGTTGCGCGGCGAACCGTTGATCACGCGCTGCTGGCATTGCAGGAAGGTCACGGCGTTGCTGCTGCCGCCTGCGAAGCTCACGCGCATCATGCTGTTGCCGGTGTAGTAGCCGGTGATGGTCTCCGTGGTGCCCAGCGGCGCGCCGCCGACCGTGCCGAGGTCGACCGAGGTGGCACCCCACCATTCGTTCTTCGGCCCGCTGCTGAACGTACCGTTGGCACCGTCGAGCGTGCCCAAGCCGAAGACGCAAGCCTTGCCGGGACTGCGCTGAATCAGGGTTTCCAGCGTCGCGATCCGCGCGACGGCCGGCAGCGGAGTGGCGCCGCAGGGGACGCTGCCCGCCGTGTTGTCGCCACCCTGCGCAATCTCCGCCGGATAGAGTTGCACCTTCGAACTGTCGCGCACGTCGTAGGCGTAGGCATTGGCCACGTCGATGCTGGTCTGCACGCGCAGCAGCGCGCCGGCCGGGAAGGTCGCGTTGCCAAGATCAGCGGCGATGGCCGCGGCCGTGGCCTGCGGGCCCCAGTCGGCGAAACGTGAGCCGTAGGAGCCATTGCTCTTGTAGGGGAACGCCTTGATGCGGTTCACCACGTCCGCCAGCTTCTGGCCGCCGATGTCGATGTCGCTGCGGCGCGACTTGCTCACGTTCAGGCCGCCGCAGTAGTTCGAGGTACTGCGTCCCAACGCGTCGCGCACGGTGCTCGTGTGCTTCGTGTCCGCGCAGCTCAGCCAGGCGCTGCCGCTCCAGTGCAGGTCGCCGGCGCGCGACGGATCACCGCCGCTCGACCAGTTCGTGATGGTGCCGGCCACGTTGCGCTCACGTCGGTCGCGGAACACGGTGAGTCCGTCCACCGGCGTGTTCTCTGCCGCGGTGGACACCAGCAGGCGCCGGTACCAGTTGTTGTTGTCCGACAGACTGAACCAGTCGAGGGTGGCGCTGGGCGCCGGTGCCGCAGTGGCGGTAGCGGTGGACGACGCGCTCGCGGCCAGCTTGGCGACACCGACGGCCACGCCGATGTTGTCGGGCAGCAGCAGGACGTCCTGCGTGCTCGTCGCGAGAAACGTCACCTGTCCCGTGATCAGGTCCTGGCAGGACTTGCTGTCGATGCCGCCGGCGCAGCTGTCACGCGAGAACTTCTCGTTCGTCATGTAGCGCACCGACGTGAGGTTTTCGAGCAGCTTGTGCTGCGTCTCCTGCGCGATGTCGCCCGCCGTAATGCTGCCGCCGCTGATGTCCGCGGTCCCGATGCGATCGGCGAGTGACTTCGACACGAGCTGCGAAAAGGCGACGAGGCTCGCGGCCGTGGCACCGCTGAGCAGGTCGCCGTTGGCGGTGTAGTCGTCGAACAGGCTGCCGCCCAGACCGAGCTGCGCGCGCAGGTTGGCGTCGACCTCCGAGGAGGTTGCGCCCGATCCGATGCTCAGGTAGTGCACGAGCGTGGTCAGCGAACTCACGCGGCCCGGCCGGTCGGCCGGTGCCTTGAGCACGTAAGCCGTCTTCACGGGCCCGAGCTTCGCATCGACGGCATCGGTGCCCACCAGCGCGACGACCGGGTACTTACCGGCGTCCGCGGCGTCGATCTCGAGGCTCGCCTTGCCCGCCGCGTCGGTCCTGCCGCTAGGCTCGCCACCGTCGAGCAGGCCGTTGCCGTTCTTGTCGAGGAAGACGTTGGCGTTGCGCAATGCGCCGACATTCACGACGGCAACTTCCTGCTTCTGCGGCGCAGGCGCAGGGGCCGGCGGCGGCGCGACGCCGACGAAGGGAAAGCCACCACCGCCACCGCCGCCTCCACCCCCGCATGCCGCCAGCGCCAGCAACGCCGCGACACTCGCCAGCGACATGCCCGAACGCGAGAACACCCTCTTGGAACCAGTCATGGGAACACTCCTTTTTTTGCGTCAACGAAGGTTCTCCATGAACCCCCTCGGCTCGAGTGTTCTGGCCCGCGCGCGGGCGCGCATCATCGAAATGAATGAGAGGCGGGGTGGTGGCGCGAATTCATCGCGCGGGGCCGGTGCGGACCCGGCCCGGTGCCGGCGGCGTTCAGTCGAGCAGCGCGAGCGCCGCGTAGTCGCCGATCTTGTCGCCCAGGCCCGCGCGCACCAGCTCGACGCCGCGCGTCAGCGGCAGCAGCCGGCCGTCGATCTGCGCCTGCAGCCGCGGCAGCAGGAAGTCGCTGTGGTGCAGGAACACGCTGCCGCCGAGGCTGATGCGCTGCAGGTCGAGCGTGGCGACCAGGTTGTAGAGCAGGCGGCCCATGACGCGGCACAGCGCGTCGACCACCTCGAGCGCATGCCGCTCGCCGGCCGAGGCGGCGGCGAACAGGTCGGGCGCGGGCCGGCCGAAGCGACGGTCGATGGAGTTGCCGGCCACCAGTGCCTCGACGTCGCCGATGTTGCCGCAGCCGCAGAGCGCGCCGCTGCCGTCGTCGGCCACGAAGCTGTGGCCCGCATGGCCCGCGTTGCCGTTCTTGCCGCGCAGCGCGCGGCCGTCCACGCACAGGCCCACGCCCACGCCGGTGCTCCAGGTCACGTAGGCGCAATGGTCGAAACCCTGCAGCGCGCCCCAGTGGCGCTCGGCCTCGAGCGCGGCCACGGCGTCGTTCTCGACCCGCACCCAGCCGTAGCGCTGCGCGAGCGGCGCCTCGACCACCGCCGTCATCCAGTCGTTGGGCAGGCCGCGCGCCGGGCCGGCGATGCCGCCGCAGATGTTGGGCGTGGCGAGCTCGACCTTGCCGTCGCGCAGTTCGAAGGGGCCGGTCGAGGACACGCCCACGCGCTCGATGCTCGCGGGGTCGACCTTCTGCTCGGCGCAGATGGCATCGATCATGCGGATGATCTGCAGCGCCACCGCGTCGTTGTCGCCGGTCTTCGCGGTGGGCTCGCTGCGCCGGCCGATCAGCGGTGCATCGCTCGACGCGGAAAGGCTCACGGCCACCTTGGTGCCACCGATATCGACGCAGGCTCTCATTGCGGTTGTCTTCTTTCGTGAAATCCGGCGTTGCCGGAGCTACAGCAGCCGCGCCACCAGCGCGGCGATCATGCTGAGCACCACCGTGCTCGCGATCGGCAGCTGCCATTCGCGGCCGAAGGCGCGGAACTCGAAATCGCCGGGCAGTCGTCCGAAGCCGAAGCGGCGCAGCCAGGCGGTCAGGCCGCTCATGAGCACCAGCGCCAGGACGACGACGATCAGCCAGCGAAGCATGAAACCAGTCTAGCCCTGGAGCACGGCCAGTGCTTGTCGGTGAAGTTCGGGTGTGGCCGCCGCGATCACGCGGCCGTCGGACTTCAGCCCCAGCGGCCGGCCTTCCCAATCGGTGATCACGCCGCCCGCGGCCTCGATCAGCCCGGCCGGGCCGAGGTAGTCATAGGGCTGCAGGCCGGTCTCGACCACCAGGTCGATGGTGCCGCCCGCGAGCTGGGCATAGCCGTAGCAGTCGCCGCCGAAGCGGCGCATCGCGCACTGGCGGCTCAGCCGGTCGAAGGCCTGCCAGTCGGCGGGCGCGAAGATGTCGGGCGAGGTGGTGACGATGCGCGCCTTGGCGACCTCGCCGCAGGCGCTCGCGTGCACCGGCTGGCCGTCGCGCGTGGCGCCCACGCCGGCCTGGCCGATCCAGCGTTCCTTCAGCACCGGCATGTCGACCATGCCGAACACCACGCGTTCGCCCTGCAGCACGCCGATCAGCGTGCCCCACAGCGGCGAGCCGGTGATGAAGCTGCGGGTGCCGTCGATCGGGTCGAGCACCCAGACGCGCTCGGCCTCCAGGCGCTCGGCGCCGTGCTCCTCGCCGTAGATGCCGTCGGCCGGCGCGCGCTGCGCGAGCAGCTCGCGCATGGCGGTCTCGGCCGCGCGGTCGGCCAGCGTGACCGGGCTCTCGTCGGCCTTGGTGATGATGTCCAGCGGAGTGCGGAAATGGCGCATCGACTGGGCGGCGGCGGCGTCGGCCAGCGCCTGCGCGAGGCTCGGGAGATCGGCGTTGGAAGTGCTCATGGCAATGGACTGCGGGCAAAGCGGCAGGGCGCCGCGAACCCCGGATTAGACCCGACCTTGCGCCGAGGTCCAGGCCGAACTTGGATCGGCCCGGGGTTTGACCGGCGCGACCCGCCGTCCTAGCATGGCCCGAAAATTGCCAAGCGGAGACGACATGACCAGCTTCCAGCCCCTGCGCCGCGCCCTGCTCGCGGCCCTGCTCGGCACCGCCGCCGCCCTCGCCCACGCCACCCCGTCGGAATCGGAGCACCGGCTGATCGACACGCTGATCCAGCGCGTGGCGAAGATGGGCTCGATGACCTTCCTGCGCAACGGCAGCGAGTACAACGCCACCGAGGCCGCCAAGCACATGCAGGCCAAGTACGAGCATTTCCGCAAGGAGATCGTGACCGCCGAGGACTTCATCGAGCGCTGCGCCACGCGCTCGGAGATGACCGGCCAGGCCTACCGCGTGAAGCTCGGCGGCGGCGCGATCAGGGAATCGGGCGAGTTCCTGCGCGCCGAGCTGCGCAGCCTGCGCGAGGAGGCGAAGAAGGGCGGCGCCAAGGCCGGTTGAGCCCGGTTGGTCAGCGCTGCTGGCCCCACTTGCGCACCGTCAGGCGCTCGAGCGTCTTGAAGCCCAGGCTTTCCACCAGCAGCCCGATCAGCACCACCATGACCAGGCCCGCGAACACGCGGTCGGTGTAGAGCTCGTTGCGGTTCTGGAAGATGTACCAGCCCAGCCCGCCCTTGCCCGAGGAAGCGCCGAACACCAGCTCGGCCGCGATCAGCGTGCGCCAGGCGAAGGCCCAGCCGATCTTGAGCCCCGAGAGGATCGACGGCAGCGCGGCCGGCACCAGGATCTGCAGCACGTAGCGCAGGCCCGTGAGCCCGTAGTTGCGCCCGGCCATGCGCAGGGTCTCGGGCACGCCCTGGAAACCCGCGTAGGTGTTGAGCGCCAGCGGCCACAGCACCGAGTGGATCAGCACGAACACCAGGCTGCCGCGGCCCAGGCCGAACCACAGCAGCGCCAGCGGCAGCAGCGCGATCGCGGGCAGCGGGTTGAACATCGAGGTCAGCGTGTCCAGCAGGTCGCGGCCGATGCGCGTGGACACCGCGAGCGTGGTCAGCGCGAAGGCCAGCGCCACGCCCGCGAGGTAGCCCTGCACCAGCACCGCGAGCGAGATGCGCACCTTCTCGAGCAGCTCGCCGCTGGCCAGGCCCTCGACCAGCGCGCGCGCGGTGGCGCTGAAGGTGGGCAGCAGCAGGTCGTTGTCCTGCCAGCGCGCCGCCAGTTCCCACAGCAGCGCGATCGCGACCAGGATCAGGCCCTTGCGCAGCCAGGCCTGCGAGGCCAGGCGCGCGCCCAGCGGCAGCCGGCGCTCGACCGGCAGCTCGGTGAAGGGCTCGAGCGTGCGCTCGTACTCGGGGCGCACGGGGGGAAGGATCGCGCTCATCGGCCGGCCTCGGTGTCGTGTGCTTCGTCGAACAGCATGTCGTGGATGCGTTTCGCGGTCTGCTGGAACTCGGTGCCGCCGAGGCTGTCGAGCGTGAAGCCGTGGCTGTTGATCTCGGCGCGCATGCGCCCGGGATGCGGCGACAGCAGCGCGATGCGGTTGCCCACCACCAGCGCCTCCTCGATCGAATGGGTGACGAACAGCAGCGTGAAGCGCACCTCGTCCCACAGCGCCAGCAGCTCCTGCTGCATGCGCCGGCGCGTGAGCGCGTCGAGCGCGGCGAAGGGCTCGTCCATCAGCAGCACGCGCGGCTGCATCGCGAGCGCGCGCGCGATCGCCACGCGCTGCTTCATGCCGCCCGAGAGCTGGTGCGGGTGCACGTCGGCGAATTTCGAGAGGCCCACCTTGTCGAGGTAGTGCAGCGCGCGCTCGGCCGCTTCCTTGCGGCCCAGCGTGCGCGAGGCCAGCAGCGGGAACATCACGTTCTGCCGGACGGTCTTCCACGGCGGCAGCTGGTCGAACTCCTGGAACACCACGATGCGGTCGGGCCCGGGCCGCAGCACGCGCTCGCCGGCCAGCCGGATCTCGCCCTCGACCGGCGCGATGAAGCCCGCGACCGATTTCAACAGGGTCGACTTGCCGCAGCCCGAGGGGCCGAGCAGCACGAAGCGGTCGGCCTGGTGCACGTCGAAGCTCACGCGGTGCGTGGCGCGCACCACGCGCTCGGGCGTGCGGTACTCGAGGCTGACGCCGTCGACCTGCAGCAGCGGCGCGGCGGCCTCCTGCGCGCGCGTGTCGTCGCGTGCCAGCTCCGGGAAGGAGGACCCGGCCGCGGGCGCCACCCGCTGCCGGTGGGCCAGGGCATCGGCCCGCGAATCCAGCACCGCCGCCGTGCTCATCATCAGTTGCCCGAGGCGTTGTGGGCGTCGTCGAAGAAGTAGTCCTTCACCGAGGCCGGCTTGTTCTTGATCGCGCCCACGCGGTGCATGAAGTCGGCCAGCGCGTAAGTGTTCTGCGGCGTGGTCTTGAACTGCACCTCGGGGTTCCTGATGATCTTCAGCAGCAGTTCGCGGTCGAGCTTGGCGTTGCTGACCTTGAGGTAGATGTCGGCCGCCTTCTCGGGATTGGCGCTGACGAACTTCGCGGCCTCGTCGAGCGCGTCGATGAAGGCCTTGTAGGTCTTCGGGTTCTCGTTGCGGAATTTCTCGGTGGCGTAGAGCACCGTGGCCGACGAGGGGCCGCCCAGCACCTGGTAGGAGTTCAGCACGATGTGCGCCGCGGGGTTGCCCGCGAGCTCCTGCTCCTGGAACGGCGGATTGCCGAAGTGGGCCGTGATCTCGGTGCCGCCCTTGATGATGGCCGCGGCCGCGTCGGGATGCGGCAGCGCCACGCTGATCTTGTCGAGCTTGTTGAACTCCTTGTCGCCCCAGAGCTTGGCCGAGGCGAACTGCAGCACGCGCGACTGCACCGACACGCCGACCGCGGGCAGCGCGATGCGGTCCTTGTCCGTGAAGTCGGCGATGGTCTTCACGTTCGGGTTGTTGCTCACCAGGTAGTAGGGGAAGTTGCCCAGCGAGGCCACGCCCTTGACGTTCTGCTTGCCCTTGGTGCGGTCCCACAGCGTGAGCAGCGGGCCGACGCCGGCACCGGCGATCTCGATGTTGCCCGACAGCAGCGCGTCGTTGACCGCCGAGCCGCCCGAGAGCTTGACCCATTCGACCTTGGCGTCGACGCCCGCGGCCTTCGCGTGCTTCTCGATCAGCTTCTGGTCCTGCGCCACGTTGAGCAGCAGGTAGACGATACCGAACTGCTCGGCGATGCGGATCTGGCCTTCGGCGTGCGCGGCGAGGCTGCCGGCCAGCAGGCCGAGGCCGGCGACGAGGGATGCGGCCTGGCGGGTGAAGCGGTTCATGGCGGGAAGGACTCCAAGGGAAGAAATTCGGGGTGCAGCGCTCCGCGCGGACCCGGCGTCGCCGGTCCGTCGGGGACGTTCGTCTGCGGAGGTGGTCGGTCTATCGGGGCTCGTCGCCCACGATGGTGGTGCGGTTGAGCCGACGGCGCAGGTGGTCGGGCGTGCCCGCCGCCAGGTGCATCAGCGAGCGGTTGTCCCAGAACACGAGGTCATGGGGCGCCCACTGGTGGCGGTAGACGAATTCGGGCTTCACGCTGTGCGCGAACAGCTCGGACAGGAGTTCATCGCTTTCTTCCTTCGGCAGGCCGACGATGCGGGTGGTGAAGTGCTCGCTGACGAACAGCGCCTTGCGCCCGGTCTCGGGATGCGTGCGCACCACCGGCTGCACCGCGGGCGCGACCTGGTCGATCTGCGCCTGCGAGAGCTTGGGCCGCCACGGGTTCTTGGCGCGCAGTTCCTCGTACTTGGCGAGGTAGCTGTGCTCGGCCTTGAGCGGCAGGATGCGCTGCTGCAGGTCGCTCGGCAGCGCTTCCCAGGCCAGGTGCTGGTCGGCGAACAGCGTGTCGCCGCCCTCGCTCGGCAGTTCCTGCGCATGCAGCAGGGAGCCGAGGCTGGGCTTGGGCTTGTAGGAGATGTCGGAATGCCAGTAGACGCCCGCGTCGCCGAGGCCGATGGGCTCGCCGTTCTCCTTGATGTTGGAGACGATGAGGATCTCGGGATGGTTCTCGAGCTGGAACTGGTGCAGGACGTGGATCTCGAGCGGGCCGAAGCGGCGGCTGAAGTCGATGTGCTGCTGGGGGGTGATCTGCTGGTTGCGGAAGACCAGGACGTGGTGGTCGAGGTGGGCGCGATGGATGCGGGCGAAGTCTTCTTCCGGGATGGGGCGCGCGATGTCGAGGCCGATGACTTCGGCGCCTACGGGGGCGGGGAAGGGGCGGATCTCGAAGGATTGGGTGCGCTCGGGGACGAGGACTTGGCTCATGTGCCGCAATGTAGGCGGGGATGGGGGGTTGGGCAACGAACTCTTCGTTGAATGCTTATGACTGCTCTGGGTGTTTTTTGGGGTTTTCTCTCTGCTTAGGCCGTTGGCCGGGTCTCGCCCCGGCGGGCGAGTCGCTTTCTCTTGTCTCGCCAAGAGAAAGTAACCAAAGAGAAGGCGACCCCACTGTCTGTGTCCCTCCGCTTCGCTACGGGCAACCTGCGGTGCTCGGAGAAAGCGGGGGTCCGCAGAACTCGCTTCGCTCAGACAGCTGCGGCCCTTATCCCGCTTTCTCCTGCGCTCCTCGGCACAGCCAGAGGGGACTAGGGTCAACGCGCCGTGGCGCGTCCTTGTGTGGTGAGTGCGCATGCGTAGGCCCTGGACCTTTCACTGAGGCCGAGCGAAGCAAAGGCCCGAAGGGTCTGCCGGGCCGAGCATCGCGATGGCCCGACCCACCCCTCTGGCTGCGCCGAGGAGCGCAGCGTTTCGCGGATAAGGGCTCGCAGCTGTTTGAGCGAAGCGAGTTCTGCGAGACCCCGCGAAACGCGAGCACCGCAGGTTGCCCCGGAGCGCAGCGAAGGGGTCGCAGACAGTGGGTCGCCTTTTCTTTGGTTGGCGGTCTCAAACTCCAAGTGCAACACCCTCTGGAAACTGCGCATTGTGGTCGAGGCAGTCCTGGAAGAAGGCCTCCGCAGGCGTCTTCCAATCGAGCGTGTTGCGCGGACGGGTGTTGAGCTCCCAGGCAATGGCATCGAGCTGGCGCTGGCTGTAGACGCTCAGGTCGGTGCCTTTTGGCAGGTACTGCCTGATCAGCCCATTGATGTTCTCGTTTCGCCCTCGTTGCCAGGGACTGTGAGGATCAGCGAAGTAGATCGTCAACCCCGTGCTCTCGGCCAGCCGCTTGTGCAGCGCCATCTCCTTGCCTTGGTCATACGTCAGGCTCTTGCGAAGCGCTTCGTCCAGCGGGCCAAATGCGGCCTCGAAGCCTCTGAAGACATCCAGCGCCGTCGCACCATCGACCTTCACGATCATCACGAAACAGGTTCTGCGACACACCAAGGTGCCCACGCACGACTGATTGCGTGCCCCTTTGATCAGGTCGCCTTCCCAATGTCCTGGTACCAGTCGGTCGTTCACTTCGGGCGGACGTACGTGGATGCTGAGCATGTCCGCCAACTTGCCGCGTTGCTCCGCATTGCGGCCGTGAGGCCGGCGCGCACCACGGGCTTGGCGCAGCAATGACGTCAACTCTTTGCGCAGCTCCCCCTTGGGGCGAGCGTAAATGGCGGTGTAGATCGTTTCGTGCGAGGCTTGCATATCGGCGCGTGCGGGCTGTTCGCGCTTGAGGATAGTGGCGATCTGTTGGGGCGACCAGCGCCTTCCCAGCAGTTCCATCGTGCGTGACCACAACGCCGTGTGCGGGCGAAGCTTGCGCACTCGGCGGGCACGCCGCCTCATCCGCAGCGCACGCTTGCCAGCAGACACCGCGTCGTAACCAGGCGCAAGACGCGGACGTCCCCACACCACTTCACCCTCTGCATGGTGGCCGTTGCGTCGCAACTCTCGGGTGATAGTGCTTGGTGCTCGGTTCAACATCCGCCCAATCGATCTGGCACTACTGCCTTGCAGGCTCATAGCCATGATCACCCCTCGCTCTTCTGCTCTCAACTGCTCGTAACCGCTCGACATACATCACTCTCCTGAGGGCTGAAGAGTGTTGCACTTGATATTTGAGACCGCCGTTACTTTCTTTTGGCGAAGCAAAAGAAAGTGACTCGCCCGCCGGGGCGAGACCCGGCCGACAACCTACCCAAAGTCAACAGCCGCAAAAAAATCAGAGCGTATGACTCCGATCCCCCTCACTAAACCCAACAGCCTCCCACGCATCACCCACAGCAAACCCCACCACCTTGAACAACTCCCCCATCTCATGCTCATGCACCAGCCGAGCCCCCATGGCCCTCTCCCCCACGGAAGCCGTCTCCATCAACGAAACCAACCCGCAGTTCAGCAGAAAGCGCGCCTGACTCGCATACCCCAGCACGGCAAGCCCCGCCTCCTGCCCGGCCAACGCCACCCCCGTGAAGTCAACGTGAGCAGTGATGTCCTTCAGCCCCACGTCCGACAGCGGATCCCCATCCGCCCGATGCGCCCGATGGCACATCACCGTCCCCATGTGCCGCTGCGGGTGGTAGTACTCGCTCTCGGGAAAGCCGTAGTCGATCAAGAAGGCAGCCCCGCGCTCGAGCCGGTCCGCCAGGGTCGCGACGAAGGCCTTGGCCTGGGGATGGATCTCGGTCAGGTAGTCGTGCTCGCCCGGCACCTCGACCGGCGGCCGCAGCTCGGTCTCGCGGTCGGCCCAGGCCCAGCCGTCGCCGGCCGCATTGCGCACCACGCCGCGCTCGAACCAGCGCCCGCCATGGCGCGCGAGCAGCTGCACCGGCATCGCGTCGAGCACCTCGTTGCCGACCACCACGCCCTGCATCGCCGCGGGCAGCTCGAGCCGCCATTCGACGCGGTCGCCGAAGCGCGCCAAGGCCTGCTGCTGGCGCGCGCGCAGGGTGCCCGAGAGGTCGACGATGCGGTAGTTCACGTCGCTGCGGCCCAGGGCATCGAGCGCATCGAGCAACTGGGCGGCGAGCGCGCCCGAGCCGGCGCCGAATTCCCACACCGTGGCGGTGCCGGTCTTCTCGAGCGCCTCGGCCAGCTGCGCGGCCAGCGCGCGGCCGAACAGCGGGGTGAGCTCGGGCGCGGTCACGAAGTCGCTGCCCGATTCGGGCATCTGGCCGAACTTGGCGAGGCTGTTGGCGTAGTAGCCGAGCCCGGGCGCATAGAGCGCGAGCGCCATGAAGCGGTCGAAGCCGATCCAGCCGCCGGCGCGCTCGACGGCACGGGCGATCAGGGTGTCGAGGGCGATGGGTAAACTGCTGTGGGTCTGTGTCGTCACGGGCACCGATTCTCCTCGCATCCTCCAGCCCCCACCTTCCGCATGAGCGCCGCGCCCTCCTCCACCGCCACGCCACCCGAGCGCCGCACCGTCCTCGTCACGGGCGCGGGCAAGCGGCTGGGGCGCGAGATCGCGCTGGCGCTGGCCGCGGGCGGCTGGCGCGTGGCGGTGCATTTCCGCCAGTCGCGCGCCGAGGCCGAGCAGACGGTGGCCGACTGCGCCGCGCTCGCGGGCGAGGCCCATGCCTTCGGCGCCGATCTGCTCGACGAGGCCGCCACGCGCGCGCTGCTGCCGCAGGTGGCGGCGCACTTCGGCCGGGTCGACGCGGTGGTGCACAGCGCCGCGCTGTTCGAGCACGACGACGCGGCCAGCTTCAGCTACGCGCTGATGGACCGCCATGCGCGCGGCAACACGGGGGCCGCGATCGTGCTGGCGCAGGCGCTGCACGCGCACCTCGCGCAGCGCGATCCAGAAGGCACGCTCACCGGCGCGGTGGTCCACATGCTCGACCAGAAGCTGTGGAACACCAACCCCGATTTCCTCAGCTACACGCTGTCCAAGGCCGCGCTCGAGGCCGCCACGCCGATGCTGGCGCTGGCGCTCGCGCCGCGCGTGCGCGTGGTGGGCGTGGCGCCCGGCCTCACGCTGCCGAGCCACATGCACGACGACGACAAGTTCGCGCAGTTGCACAAGCTGTCGCCGCTGGGGCGCTCGTCCACGCCGGCCGACGTGGCCGCCACCGTGCGCTTCGCGCTCGAGAACGGCTCGATCACCGGCACCACGCTGCTGGTGGACGGCGGCCAGCACCTGATGAAGTTCGAGCGCGATTTCTCGCACATGTGAGCTGAACCCGCCGCCCGCGGCACCCTTTTTCGAGCACCACCCGATGTCACCCACCACCCCCCTCGGGCGCCAGACGCTCACCCTCAACGGCCTGCGCTTCGACGCCAACCTCGGCATCCTCGAGCAAGAAAAGGTCGCGCCGCAGCCGATCCAGGTCGATGCCGAACTCAACCTCGGCCCGCAGCCGCTGCTGCCCAAGGACGACGACATCTTCCACGTGCTCGACTACCGCAAGGTGCGCCGGATCATCATCGACGAGTGCACGGCCGAGCACGTGAACCTGCTCGAAAGCCTGATCGGCAAGCTCGCGCAGCGCCTGCTGCAGCTGCCCGGCGTGCTGGGCGTGCGCGTGAAGATCGCCAAGCTCGAGATCTTCGAGGACTGCGAGGTCGCGATCCGCATCGAAGCCGGGGAATGGTGATCCGGGGCAAAATCGCCCCCTTCCCCCGTTTTTTGCTGCCCCGGGCAGCCCTTTTGCCATGAACGCCGTCTGGATCGACGAGGCGCCCGTCGCCGACGCCTCCGCCTCGCCCCTTCCCGCCAACTCGATGAAGATCGAGCGCGAAACGCACAAGCTCGAGAAACGCCTGTGCCGCGAGGTGGGCCGCGCCATCGTCGACTACAACATGATCGAGGAAGGCGACAAGGTCATGGTCTGCGTGTCGGGCGGCAAGGATATTGGATCGCGACCTTGAACTGGTGGCTTTGAATCGCTAACTGCCTTATCTGATTGAGGTTTTTCCGTCAAGGCCGGAAAAAAGACGGCGAAGCGCGACGATCGCACCCTGTATTAGGGAACAGATCCCGAAGTGGAAGGATTTGGCTGTGTTTGAAGCTAATCCATATTGTCTGCATGCGATCTCGGTGAGGGCCGCGCCGTTGTGATCGAACAGACCTTTCTCCGCGGAGCGCCAGCGGCTCTCCATTCGTTCCGCTATGGTTGGATTTGCACTCCCGCTCCACAACTGAGAGACGCCCCTCAAGGCTACGTGCGCTCCACGTCTCAATTTGTTGAGCGGAATCACAACCATCGCACCTTACCGCAGTAAGGTGGTCAAGCAGTTTTCAGCGACCTCAGCAAAGCAGTCTTCTCATTTCGTTCTGCTGCAAGGGCGAACTCAGTGGAAGTCCCTGCTCAAGGCCTGCGCGAGTCGTTTCACCATAGCGCGCCCGAGGCCCACCCCTGGAGTCTGCAGATCCCTACCGTCAGATCGGTACTCTAGTCGCCTGCTAGGAGCGCGGGACCACAGGTGAAACGAGTAGCGAAACGTCGACACCCAGTGCAGTTGCAAGGCGCTCAAGGTTGTCGATGGAGATATTCCTCTCCTCCCTCTCGACTGACCCTACAAACGTCCGATGAAGCCCGGCAGCCTCTGCAAGCTGCTCCTGGGAGAGGCGGTGTTCCGCGCGGATGACACGTAGATGGAACGCCACCCTTTGCCGTGCGCTCTGCGTTCTTGGTTGAGGTTGGCCCATCCACCAAGAATTCCCGGTCTAGCATTTTTTATCGACAGCACTAAGATAGCATTTGGATGTGTTTAAGTAGCAAATTAGCTTTTCAAGAGGTAAAAAGTAGCGTTCATAAACCTTGTTGAACTGTTTGAGCATCAGATCAACAAGGTGTCCACGACCAAGCTTCACGTAGGGCTACCAACCGATAGGGTTCATTTTTATGTTTCTGACAATGGATTCGCATGAGGTGAGGATCTCTTCCATGCTGGCCGGGCCTGGTGCGAGATGTTGGAGAGCAGTCCAGTTGAACTTGACCATTCCTGCTTTCTTCCCGACTTGGGTGGTGCAAGAAGACGACCTCGAGATCTCGGAGCGTGCGTTGTTGATTTATGAGAGCGATTTCCTCGATCTCTTTGAGAGCGTGGGGCCGCAGTCGCTGCGGCACGTTCAGTATCTGGCGCCGACGGAGAGCGATCCCGATCGCTGGCAAATTCGAGACATTCGGAAGATCTGGTCAGCGACCAGCGCCGATGCCGATCAAGTCGACCTTCTGGTCCTCGAAGATGAGAACGGAGAGCAGTTCACACACTACAGCATGCGCTCTTCGTTCAGCATTCGGCATCAGATCTGGCCGGTCAACTGAACATGGAAATCCCGCTCCTGCTGGCCCTCGCCGTCGTCTTGGTACTCTTCTACTGGGCCTGGATCGCATTGCCTCGTTCGATTCAGACCGGACGCGAGCAGTTGCTGCGGGAGCAGGGTCAGGCATCCGGTGCGACCTTCTTCCCGGTCGATCCACGCCGCATGCTGGGCGATTGGGAAGAGACCTGCATCCTGTTCGATCCGGATGCGCGCAAGGCCTGCATCGTCAGCTGCGGAAAGAAAGCCCGGACGGTCGACTTCGAGTACTTCAACACTTGGCAACTCAAGTGGACCGAATATCCCGGAAACCCGGTGCTTCGCTTTCAGCACGTGCACTTCCTCTTCGAGACCAGTGACTTCGACCGTCCGACGATCCGCGTCGCCGTGCCCTCCAGGTCCGATGGCGAGGCGTGGAACGCCAAGCTCTCGATCCTGATGCCCTGAATGCGCTGCTGAAGAAATGGGCCTGCCGACGTGAAGCTGCTCATCCTTTCGGACCTGCACCTCGAGTTCGGCATCCTTTGGTACAGGAACGAGCCACTCGAGCTGTTTGACAACAGGACCGCCGAGGCGCTGGTAGCCGAAGGGCGAGCCACCGATGTGCTCAATCTCCTGGAGTCCTTCCAGGCGGGGTTTGTTGGATGATGGAACCCGCCATCTACCTATGGTGCAAGCGATGCTGATCCACGACGTCTCTGGCCGCACGGGTGACTCCAGCGATCTGCTGTTCCTGGATGTCGATGGTGTTCTTCATCCTGTCGGCGTGGACTACTCGTTCAGCAGCAGGTTCTTCAGCCATTTGCCGCGGCTGGAAGAACTCCTTCTCGAGTTCAAGTCTGTGGACGTCATCATCTCGTCGGACTGGCGGCTGGCCGAGAGCATCGAGCAGCTGCAGCGCTATTTCAGTGCTGAAACTCGGCACCGGATCATCGGCGCGACGCCGCAGATTGACCCCGGTGTGGCCGTCCACCACCGGCGTCAGTTGGAGATCCAGGCGTGGCTCGATGGGAACGGCCGCAGCGACGCGGAATGGGTCGCACTTGACGACTGGCCCGAGAACTTCGAAGCGGGCTTCGCGCGGCTCGTCCTCACCGATCCCAAGCGTGCATTCGATCAAGACAGCTTCCAGGAACTGCGCTCGCAATTCCTGCGGTTTGCGGCTGGACGATGAACCGCCATCGGCATTTGAAATGAAACCGCTCATCTCATCGAACCTCCGTGCGCGGTCCGAGCACAACCAGTCGAAGCCCAAGCTCATGTTCTTCGGCGACCCACACGGCGATCTCGATCCGGTGATCGCCGCGGTCGAGCGCCTTCAGCCTGAGGCCATCGTGCTGCTCGGAGACATCCAGGCACGTCGTCCTCTGCACGTCGAGTTGGGCCCGATCCTCGATCTCACCGAGATCTGGTTCATCCATGGGAACCACGACACGGATTCCGATGCCGACTACGACAACCTGTGGGGATCAGAGCTCGCCACCCGCAACCTGCACGGACGCATCGTCGAGATCGCCGGGTACAAGGTCGCAGGCCTGGGCGGCATCTTCCGCAGCAAGATCTGGGATCCACGGCGGCCGATCGAGGAGGCGGCGTTCCAGTCGAGCGACGCCATGCGCCAAACCATGAAGCCCGAGGAACGGTGGCGTGACGGCATCTCCCGCAAGCACCGGTCCTCCATCTTCCCGGCCGACTACCAGCAACTGCTGCGGAGCGGCCACTCCGACATTCTGGTGACGCACGAGGCACCGGCGGCCCACCCGCACGGCTGGCAGGTGATCGACGAGCTTGCCGAGACGCTCGGTGTCCAGTTGGTGGTCCATGGCCACCACCATCAGTACATCGACTATCTCGCCGAAGGCCTGACAACTGCCGCGGCACCGTTCCGCGCCTTCGGAGTCGACATGGGCTCGCACTTGGCGTGGCCAACTGATCCCCAGAACAGTACTGAATCGGAAGGCCCTTCACAAGACTTGCTCGATCTCGCAGCCGAGGTGTTCGGTGCCGCGGCCCAGGACTGGCTGGTTAAGCCGCACAAGCTGTTCGACGGTCAAACACCAGCAGCGTTCGCAACCGAGGGCGGCTCTGAAAAGGTGCGATCCATCCTCAACGCAATTCGAAACGGCGGGGTTGTATGAAAGCCGCTGCGGCGCAGTTCTGCGCCTTCGGGGTCGGCACGGGCTTGCACCTCGCGTGGCCGCTTGATGGTGATCGAGTAGGAGGCTCGGCGTGATCCTTTTCCTCGACTTCGACGGCGTACTGCATCCCGAGGGGGAAGATCACACCCACAACGGTGGCGTCGACTTCTGCTTCCTGCCGCGCCTGGAGGCGTTGTTGCGCGAGTTCCCGTTCGTGAAGATCGTGATCAGTTCGTCCTGGCGTGAGCACCTGCTCAACAAGACGCTGCTGAAGCCGTTCTCCAGCGACATCCGGGCCCGCATCGTTGGAGCTACCCCTCCTTCGGGGTTTGGCCTTCAGCCGCCGTACAGGAAGCGTGAAGGAGAAATCCTCGCTTGGCTACAGATCCACGATGCGGTCGACGAGCCATGGGTCGCACTCGACGATGCCTATTGGCAGTTCGATCGCTGCAAGGACCACCTGGTCGTGTGTGGCTCATTCACCGGCTTCGACGACAAGGCCAGTGCCGAGCTTCGCACCCGCTTTGAAGGGGTGTCCCGATGAAAGTGCTGATTCTTTCCGACCTTCATCTCGAGTTCGCGCCCTTCGAGCCGGTGCCCGATCTCGAATTCGATGTCGTCATCCTCGCCGGCGACATTCACTCGCCGGCCAAGCGCGCCGTCCAATGGGCGGCGGACCGCTTTCGCGGCAAGCCCGTGGTCTACCTGCTTGGCAACCACGAGTACTACGATGGACGGCTGGATACAACACTGGCAGAAGCGCGCCGCGAAGCTGAAGGCAGCAATGTCCATCTGCTCGACGGTGACGAGTTGGTGATCGACGGCGTGCGATTCCTCGGCGCGACGTTGTGGACCGATTTCGCGCTTGCCATCGAGACGCCTGAAGGTCCGATCAGCGATGTCGGGCGTGCCATGAAGATGGCAACCAATCTGCTGAACGACTATGCGCTGATCCGCACGATCGACGAGTCGGCCGAACCCGATACATGGCGCGACAAGCAGGGAAGAAAGCTTCAAGCGGCCGACACGCTGCGGATTCATCAGGCACAGCGAGCTTGGTTGCGCGACAAGCTGTCGGAACCGTTCGCCGGACCGACGGTGGTTGTGACGCACCATGCACCTCATCGCGGCTCGCTGGCGCAGCGCTACGCTGATGACTGGGCCTCGGGGGCCTTCGTCAACGAGCTTCCGGATGCATTCTTTGACGTACCCGTTCTCTGGTTCCACGGCCACACGCATCAGTCGTTCGACTATCGTGCCTGCTCTTGCCGTGTCGTGAGCAATCCGCGCGGCTACGTGAACTGGAGCGGCAGGATCGAGAACAAGGCGTTCGATCCTGGCCTGATCATCGACATGAGTGTCGATCGGCATTGAGTTCTGCACTCGAAAACCCGCTGCGCCAACAATTTAGGCGGATTTGGGTCACGGCGGTCTGAACCGCTGTCTCACTGAGCTCTGAATTCCTCGGGTTGTGTCTCACTAAGTTTGGAATTTAGCGGCTAAATTGCGACCTCGACACCGGAGCATCGGTCGTCTTGGCCGCGCGGTGCGTCGCTACTTGGCGCCCTCTGACGGCATATCGGTCCAAAATCAGACGGCAAGAGCCGAGGAGCAATCGTGAGCGACTGGGAATTTCTGTATGAGATGCGCGAGCGCGGCTACAGCGCCGAGGACATCGCTGATGCCGCGGGCACAGGAGTTGCCCCTTGGGAATGGAAGTACGTCGACAGAGAGTGGGCCGATGAGCAGCTTGAACACGTTCTAGAGGAGGATGCTCGGTCAATCCAGCCTGTTGGAAGCAGAGACGGTTTTCCGTTCAGCATCCTTGAACAGACGAAAATTTTCCGAGATTTAGTTGACTGCGCGGCACGCCATTTTGAGAACACTGGGCGATACCTACAAGTCTGGGGGGAACTCGGAGAAATCTACGCAGAGATCAAGTTTGGGCTTCGCCGCCATGCGACCCACGCGCCGGGCTCGGACGGAACGATTGGCGGCAAGCTTGTTGAAGTGAAGACCATCTCGCCCGAGAAGGCCAGCGACCGCGCATCGGTCAAGAGCCAGGGCAACTTCGAGCAGTTGCTTATCGTCCGCATTGATCGGGACTTCCAGTTTCGAGGCAAGCTTATTGACCGCAACGAGCTAAAGGGCGGTGCAGGAAAGCTTCTCCACGGGCGGCTTGCCTGACACAAGAAATGCTTGCCTACGAAAAGACGCACTTCCTCGACATCGGCGTCTTCGCGATGTCGCCCGCGCCGGTGCAGATCAAGGTTGCTTTCTGTCCTTTCTTCAGCGCGGCGGCGGCGTTCTTTTCGGAGTCCTCTAACGCGAACTGCGGCTGAAGGAACGGGTTGCCGCCTTTCATGGTGATGTAGATGCCCCCACCGAAGCCGGTGTTGATCGAATCCACCGCACCGGTGACTTTGTAGCGCCTGCCCTTGTACTGGTTGTCTGCCGCCACGGTATTTTCGTCGTAGGCGGCGGCGAGCTGGGCAGGCGTGGTTTCGAAGTCGAACGCTGGTACGGCAGGTGCGCCCGGAGTGCTTGCGTTGGCACTCGCGCTGGTGGATGCCCGCTCCTTCGGGTCAGACATCGTTCCAATGATGAAGAGCACGCCAACGATGATCACTATGCCGTAGATGGTGTTCCGCAAGAAGCCAGGCTTCTTTTTCTTCGCGGCGCCGCAGTGGGGGCAAGTCTTCGCCTCGCTGCTGATTTCTTTCTGGCACTCCCTGCATTTGACCATGGCCATCTTCTCTCTCCGGTTAGATATTGGTTCTAGATCCGCTCGCTCTGCCGATGCACCATGCGCTCGACCATGATGCACGAGTCGCAACAGTCAGAGCGCATTTTGCCGTGCCTGCGGCGCGGCCAGGACACGAGCAACGCGACTGGTGGAGCCTTCTTCTGGAAGGCCCATAACGGCGTCTTGCAATCGGTGTTTGGAATTCGTCGAACGTTGGCCGCTGAGTTCTGATACTCAGCCGTCTCCGTCTCGGCTGCACTCAGGCCGGCGGTGGGCGCTTGTCCAGCGGCAAGTGGTCGTTCTGGGCCAAAACCGGTCTTTATGCGTCAAGCCCGCTATGCTGCGCACCACCACAGGAGCGAAGAAATGAAGGTTCAACCGGTCCGAGCCGCAGCGAGTTTGACGATCGCGTGCTTGGTCTCGCAGGGGGCTATCGCAGCTCCCATGCGCCTGCTCTGCGCGGCGCGCGATGGGGGGTCCCCGCTTGTCATCGTGATGGACGCTGAGGCCCGGACGATGAACGGCCTGCCCGCCTTATTCAGCGACACACAAATTCGGTGGGTTGCACAGCTGAGAGACGCGAAAGGGCACGTGGAGCCCTACGACCTGTCGATCAGCCGTTTGAACGGCGCCTATACGCAGATGGGAAGGGGCGGGTGGGCATATCCGGTGACCCTGTTCTGCGAGAAGGCACCGGCTCCGAAGTTCTAGCTCCGCATTCTGCCGATTGAGCGCCAGGCCGGCGGCGCCCGGCTGTCTGGGGAGTTTCGCGGGCGCGAAACCGACTGCAGCAGCCCGTTGTGGTTCGGTGCGTTAAGAGTTCAGAACTCAGTGAGAAAAATTCGAGGGTCAGTGAGAACCGACAATGAGACCTTCGGTCATCGAAACAGCTTGTGGAGTTATCTAATCATGACTAGTGGCGCGTCCAGAATGACGCGGCTACGCATGACGTTGGCGCTATAGCGCATTGGAATTGGCACTGCCGCTTTCTCCGTCGATGATATGACAGGCAAACGCGCCGAGATCACAGGTCTGAACGACCGCTTTGTCTAGCGCTGCAACGGCGCGGCACAATGTGTCCATGCCAAACATCGCCTCGATCCTCAAAGCCGAAATTTCCCGCGTTGCTCGCAAAGAAGTTCGCGCTGAGATAGAAACACTCAAGAAGGCATCCGTCGCCCATCGCTCATCGATTGCCGAGCTACGTCGCCAAGTGAATTCACTCGAGAAGGAGCTGCGTCGTGTTGCTAAGGGTTCGAAGCGCCCCACCACAGCAGTTGATTCGGACAATGAGGCGGCAGCAGCCACGAAGCGCCGATTCAGCGCAACCAGGTTGGCGGCACACCGCGCAAAGCTCGGGCTCTCCGCGGCGAGCTATGGGCAACTGATCGGCGTTTCCGGGCAAACGATCTACCACTGGGAACAAGGCAAGGCACGCCCGCGGGCGGCACAGCTCGAAAATCTTGCGTCGGTGCGAGATCTCGGCGCGCGCGAAATTGCGGAGCGCCTAACCACGCGATAGTCAGAGCTTTTCGCAGATCAGCGAGGGATCGCACAGCGAAGTCAGTTCGCCGATGTACGAAGCGAGCGCCTCCCGGACCGAGGCCTCCCCTGCGTCGCAGCGACTTCCCATGATGATGTTCACTGCGACGTCGATCTTCTTCCAAGGACATACCCTGGATCGCAGCGCATCCAATCCCCACTGGTTCAGCCCCGCCTCGATGATTCGTTCCACGCAGATCACGCGGCCATGAAACGGTTCACGCGCTTCAAGCGGTAGCGCTGCGAGTGCGCGCAGCGCCCGCTTGTCTCCGGTCAGCAGCCTTGTATCCGGTGCTGCCACGAGCGATGCGAGAAGCACCGCCTCGCCGGCGTCGATGCCCAACACGTTTTCGAAATCACCCAGGCTTTGACTCGCGGGCTCTATCGGCGCCTGCATCAACGCGATGGCTTCGAGTACGCGGTCGGCCGCTTCAACCGCGTGGAACACACGCCCGTCGAGTTTGCTCTTTGCCTTGATGGCCCGGTACTTTGACGAGGCGAGCGTGGTGCACTCTTGCAGCGGGATGCCCATCAACAACGGGATCTCATCGAGAAGCCCCCAGTGCGCCAGCTTGCACAGCGCGTCGACGTCAATCAGCAGACGCACGCCTCAGTTCGCTCCATCCCAGCCGGTGATCTGCGACACGAGGTCCTGCAGATCATCGGCGACGCGGCTGAGATCCAAGTGCGAGCGCAACTGCTGCAGCAGCGCTCCCTCTGGATCCAAGTCTTCACTGAGGAAGTTCAGCGCCGTCAGCGCGGTGGGCCAACGCTTCGTGAGAAAGGCATACCTCAGAACGAAGTGTCCCGCTTCGATACCCACAGCGCCAGCAGCGCCGCGGGCCAGTACCGCGATGTCCACGGGCGCAGCCAAAACTGGCCATTTGGTCACATGCGCCGTCACCTCGTCGCCGCCCAGCGTCTGGAGTGCGAAGCCGTCCGCTTCTGCTTCTTGGCCGTCTGTCGACAACTCGGTCGCATACGTGCTTATCTCCTGAAGCGATACATCGATGATGGAGGATCCGGGGCGCAGATGCCCCAGTGCGATGTGTCCGATTTCATGCGCCAGGATGAAGCTCAGCCAGGCCCGCGACGACTTCTTCTTCGCGATCACGATGGCCGGACGTCCGCCCAACTGCAGCGCGGCCCCATCCATCTTGCGCACGCCCACAGGCAGATGTGGCAAGGGAATGACCGGGATTCCGTGGGCCCAGCACAGGTCCAGAAGGGCACTGAAACCGAACTGACCGGCGCGATCGCGCATGGCCAGTGCGCGCAACTCACCTGGATTTGGAGGCAACGGAACGTACGGGATCGGCAAGGCGGCCAGCACTGCCTGCGCAAGAGATGACGCAATGAAGCTTGCGGCCGAGAGTGAAGACGCCTCAATGTTGACCGAGTGCTTGTAGGCAACGCTGGCCATGGCACCTTTGGGAACGATCTGACCCGACAGCAGCGGCTGAAGCTCGACGCTCAGCCGCCTGCTCACGTGCATCGCCAACTCCGCCGCACCGCCGCGTTCCTTCTCCAGTGCGGGATCCCACCAGTCAGGCAGAAGCCGACGCACTTGCGCGCGCGTCAGGCCGATCGCCGACACGGCTTGGTAGATGGTCTTGGCATCCGGATGGGTCACTGCATGTTCCTGGTTGCCGTCAATGGTGCACTTTTCAGGACGGGCCCTAACGCCTCGATCAATCGGGCGAGCAAGTCGGCCGTCTCCGGCCGTCCGTCCCAAACACGCTCAAGCGCCCCTCGCACACGGGGATTATCGAGCACGCCGCCTATCTCTGTTATGCCATTTTCAAAATCAATATTTGCATAATCTAACAGCGGCCGTATGGCTGCCGTCACCGACTTAGTCCGTCCACTCAAAAATCGGCTCACTGTGGGTTGGCCTACACCTGCAGCCTGAGCAAGTGCATTCACAGAGATACTCTGTCGCTTCAGGTACAGCCGGAGCGCTTCTCGGGCCCGGACAGCTTCCAAGGTGGTGGGCTTTGCTGTTCTTGGCATAACTGCATTATATAATGCATAAAATGAGCACTCCGTCCATCACCGAAAGCGAGTTGCGCCAAGCAGTGCGTTCGCGACTGCTCGCAGACGCCACCAAGTCGGGCGGAAGGCTCTTCGAAGAGTTCGGGATCGAAGGTGGGGAGGCGCGCGTGGATCTCGCACTGGTGGACACACACCTCTGCGCTTTCGAGCTGAAGAGCGATCTCGATTCGTTCGCACGCATGCACAACCAGATTCACGCCTACAACCGCGTCTTCGATCGGGTGACGCTGGTCACGGGTCCGGTCTATTCCGAGGCTAGCCTGACCTTGATGCCCACATGGTGGGGCGTCTGGTCAGCCGCCCGCCGTATGGACGGCACGCTCGCGCTGCGCGTACTGCGCAAGCCGAAGGCCAATCCGGTGCAGGAGCGCCTGAGCATGGCCATGCTGTTGTGGCGCGCCGAATGCATCGAAGCGCTGGCGTCGCACAGGGGCGAGTTGCCTCCCAAGCGGGCCACGAAGTTCGAGTTGCAAGAAACGCTCGCTCGGGAACTGAGCGTGCGTACGCTGCGCGAGGCCGTCACCGGTTTTCTTCGCGAGCGCCAGTTAGGCTTCTTGCCGTCGACTTCGCTCGCGTCAGATGGCGCCTCGGATGCCGTTGCCTTCGCGCTGAACTGCTTGGCATAAGCCGTGGCGGCGTGCCCGGCAATATGCGGCACACGCCCGCGCACTGAAACCGCAGCATGGTGCGGCCTGGGAAATCCCGTAATCCAGTGTAAGCAATCGTGACGTACCCTCTAGACACAACGAGTCTGGAGGGACCAATGCCTGCGATATGGAAATACCTGCCCATCCTGAAATGGAAGCAGGGGGAACGAATCGCCTTGAGCAAGCTCACGGGCGCCCAGTGGGATGGAATAGTCCCGCTGATCGAAATCCTCCCCATCGACCCCAAGAAGGGGACGCTCGCCGAAACGCTGGTGCCTTACATCACCAAGATTGGAGGGCAAATGGTCAAGTCGATTCCGGAGGGCACGCCCATCGCGATCGACATTCGATACTTCATGCCCACCTACGCAAAACAGGCCCAGGTGCTCACCTCGATCTGCAAGCGGCTGTCGACGCTGACGGGTCGTCAAATCATCCCGGTCATCACGGAGGCGATGGTTGCGCGTCCGGCAGATCTGCCGGACCTCGCCAAGGCCTTCGAGGTCTTCGTGCTCCGGATCCAGACACACGGCGTGACCTCCGACCAGGTCAAGGATTTCGTGAAAGTCGTGGTCGGCGCGGGCATCGCCAAATCGCGGCTTCATGTGCTCGTGGATCAGTTTTCGATCGTGGGCGTCAACCCCCCAGCGTGCGCCGCTGCCGCGCAGCAATATCTTGACGAGGCGCTTGCGGCCGGATGCAGCAGCACCACGCTCGCCGGTGGCTCATTCCCGCTGAACCTCGTGGGCCGCAAGCAAGGGCTGCACGACATCGAGCGCGTTGAATGGAAAGCTTGGAAGACGTTGGTTGCCAAACCTGCATACGCAAAGGTGCTGTTCAGCGACTACACCGTGAGCAACCCAGCTCCGGCGCCTGACATCGACCCCACCATGATGAACCCGTCAGTGGCCATCCGCTATGCCAGCGACGGATTCTGGCGCCTGTTCAAGGCTGGCGGCTTCAAGAAGGGGAAGCAAGATCAATACAAGAACCTGTGCATCCTGCTCAAAGGCGATCCCGTGTATTCAGGTGCCGCGTTCAGCTTCGGCGACGATTGCTACGACAAAGCGTCCGTCGGCGTGCTCGGCAATGGCAACCCGACCAGTTGGCGGCGCGATGCTGCGAGTCACCACCTAGTGTTCACGTCGTCGGCCATATGAGACAGCGGTACTGATCCTGCCGCCTCCATTTTTCCCAGTGCCGCACTCGCGCCCGCACGCAACAGCGCAACATGCAGCCACATCCCTACAGAACCAATTTCCAAGGAACAACATGCCTCAACTGACCAAGGCTGATTTGCACTACACGGACTACAGTTGGACGGCCGTTCCCGGAGACGATCCGACCCAAGTCAAGACAGATGCGGATCGGTTGAGCCGCAAGGAAGGTTACGAAGTCCTTGCCTACCTCAACTCGTTTGTCGGGCCGGAGAAGGTCGACCTGTCAAAGGCAACGCGGCTCATCATCGAATGGATCGTGCATGAAAAATTGCCGTCGAATGTTCAAGGAAGAACCAAGGTCACCGCGTGGATCGTTGAAAACTATCCCACCTTGAAACCCAGCTATCCGCGGTAGTGACCGCCTCTCACGACAGCATGTCTTTCCGCGTCGCCCTCAAGATCCCGTGGCGGCTGCGACCTTGACCTTGCCGACCATGCCGGCTTGGTAGTGTCCCGCGATGAGACATGCGAAATCGAACTCGCCCGCACGGTTGAAGGTCCAGACGATCTCGCCAGTCTTGCCAGGAGCGACATGTGCCATGTAGGGCTCGGAATGCTCCATGCCCGGGAACTTCATCATGAGCGCGGCATGTTCGTCGAGCTCCTTCTTCGTGCCGATCACGAACTCGTGCATGACCTGTCCTTCATTGCGAATGGACAGCCGGACGGTCTCACCCTGCTTGACTTGGATGCGATCAGGTGTGAAGCGCATGCTGTCGCTCATCTTGAATTCCAGCGTCCGCTTGGCCGCGCTCGCATCGCCCGCGATGCCCCAGCTCTTTTGTTCCTTGCGTGCCGGTCCGCTCGACGCGCTGTGATCCTCATCGCCGTGTGCAAGGGCCAGGCCCGAGTACGCCAGGGTGCTGGCGAGCACCAATGTCTTGATCGATTTCATGTGATTCCTCGGGGGGTGGTTGGGCTTGTCTGGAAATGGGTTCAATGATTCTTCGACCCTCAGTGCGCGAGGATCTTGGAGAGGAAGTCTTGCGCGCGCGGTGCCCGGCTCTCGGGACGCCCGAAGAACTCTTCGCTCGAGCAGTCCTCGACGATGCGCCCTTGGTCCATGAAGATCACCCGATCGCTGACCTGCCGAGCAAACCCCATCTCGTGGGTCACCACCATCATCGTCATGCCTTCGCGTGCGAGCTTCACCATGACGTCGAGCACCTCGCCCACCATCTCCGGATCGAGCGCAGAGGTCGGCTCGTCGAACAGCATGACGATCGGGTCCATCGACAGCGCCCGCGCGATCGCGACGCGCTGTTGCTGGCCACCGGAAAGCTGGCCCGGGAACTTGTCCTTGTGAGTCGACAAGCCCACACGATCGAGCATACGTAGCCCGCGTTCGACCGCTTCGGCACGCGAGCGTTTGAGCACCTGAACTTGCGCCAGTACGAGGTTCTCCATCACGCTCAGATGTGGGAAGAGCTCGAAGTGCTGGAATACCATGCCGACGCGGGAGCGCAGCTTCGGAAGGTCGGTCTTGGGATCGCAGACCTGGATGCCGTTGACCGTGATGCTGCCGCATTGAATGGGCTCCAGCGCATTGACCGTCTTGATGAGCGTGGACTTGCCGGAGCCGGAGGGGCCGCAGACCACGACCACTTCGCCCTCGCGAACATGGGTGCTGCAATCGGTGAGCACCGCGAACTGGCCATACCACTTGGAGACGTCGTTGATTTGGATCATTGCGTTCATTCAGATCGCCGCTGCGGCCTTGCGCCGCTGCAGCCATGTGACCCACCAGGCGCCTGCCGTGCACAGCACCAGGTAGACGACGGCGACCAGGATGTAGACCTCGACCACGCGCCCGTCGCGTTGTCCCACCTTGCTGGCGGCGCCGAGGAAGTCGTTCAGGCTGATCACGTAGACCAGCGAGGTGTCCTTGAGCAGGGCTATGGTCTGGTTGATGAGCGAGGGCGTCATGTTGCTAAACGCCTGCGGCAGGATCACGTGCTGCATGGCCTGCCACGGCGACATCCCCAAAGACTGGGCTGCCTGCATCTGGCCTGCGCGCACGCTGCCGATGCCGGCGCGGATGATCTCGCAGTAGTAGGCGGACTCCGCGAGCACGAACGCCACGAGCGCAGCATAGATCGGCCCGACGCTGAGGTTGGGATCACCGGTCACGCTTCGCAGCACCACTGGCATCAGGAAATAGATCCACAGGATCGTGAGGATCAGCGGGATCGAGCGGAACAGGTTCACATACCCCGCCACGAGGGCCGCTACCGGCCGTGGCGCGAAGATGCGGGTGATCGCCAGCAGCGTCCCGAGACCGATCCCGGCTGCCATGGAGGCGGCTACCAGAAAGGCCGTCATCTGCAGGCCCTGCAGCAGGTAGGGCCAGGCGCGCTGGAGAGAGACCCAATCGAAGTCGTAGCCCATCACGCGGCTCCCAGCAGTCCGGGCACCCGCACCCGGCGTTCGATGTGACGCATGAGCACAATCACGCCGTAGGTGATCGCCATGTAGATGAGCGTCGCCGCAATGAAGGCCTCGAACGGATGGGCGCTGAACTCACTGAGCTGGCGCGTCTGCCCGGTCAACTCCATGAGCCCGATCGTGAGCGCGACGGCCGAGTTCTTGAAGACATTCAAGAAGTCCGAGGTCAGCGGCGGGATGACGATGCGAAGAGCCTGCGGCAGGACCACGTGCCGATAGGCCGCCGCGGTCCCCAGCCCGAGTGCCATGGCCGCCTGCTTCTGGCTGCGCGGCACCGATTCGATGCCCGCGCGCACCTGTTCGGCCGCCTTCGCCGCCGTGTACAGGGTGAGCCCGACCAGCACGGTCAGGAACTGGTTCGCCGTCGGGTTCATCTGCTTGAGCGCATTGCCCCACTCGACGGGCAACAGCTCCGGCACCACGAAGTACCAGAGAAACAGCTGCACGAGCAACGGCGTATTGCGAAAACAGTGGATGTACACCGTCGACAGGTACCGTGCAGCGCGGTTGGGCAACGTCCTGGCGACGCCGGCGATCAGACCAATGCCCAGTGCCAGTGTCCATGCCAGCAGAGACAACGCCACCGTCCACAGCAATCCGCGCAGCAGCATCATGCCGTACAGGCCCTCGCCTGTGACCGAGGGTTTGAAGAAGATCAGCCAATCCCAGCTGTAGTGCATCGTGAAGAGTGCTTGGATGGTTTGTGAGGACGGTCGTCAAATGTGGAGCGACAGCGGCTTACAGCGGCTGGTCGTTCGGATGACGCAGGAGCTCTTGCATGTCGGGCGACATCGGGAAGTTGACCGTCACGCTGCCCTTCACCGCGATGGGCTTGAGGAAGTACTTCTCGTACAGCGCGGCAAACTCGCCGGAGCGCATCATCCCGGTGATCACGCCGTCGACCAGCTTCTTGAAAGCCACGTCCCCCTTTCGCAGCATGCAGCCGTAGGCTTCCTTCTGCTGCGGCACACCGACCACCTCCCAGTCTGCCGGGTTCCTGGCGCGGGCGATGTTGCTGAAGAGAATGATGTCGTCCTGCGTTGCCGCTACGGCGCGTCCCGTCTCCACGGTCAGGAAGTTCTCGTTGATGTCCTTGGCCAGGATGATGTTGATGCCCCACTTGTTCTTCTCGTTGAGCTGCCGCAGCATGCGCTCGGCCGTGGTGCCCGCACTGACCACGACGTTCTTGCTGACGAGGTCGGACCAGTGCTTGATGCCGGAGTTCTTGCGCACCAGAAGCCGCGCGCCAACGACGAAGAAGGTCGTGGAGAACGAGACCTGGTTCTGCCGCTCCGCGTTGTTTGTGGTCGAGCTGCACTCCAGATCGACGGTCTGGTTGGCTACCAGCGGAATGCGCGTCTGCGGCGTGACTTCCAGGGTCTTGACCTCCAGCTTCGCAAGCTTGAGGTCCTTCTTCACCTGCTCGACCACGCGCTGCGCAATCTCCCAGGCAAAGCCGGCCTGCTTGTTGTTGTCGTCCAGGTAATTGAACGGGATCGAAGCGCCGCGCGTGGCCACCGTGATTGACCCGGTGTCCTTGATCTTCTTGAGCGTGCCCTCCAGCGGCGGCGCGGATTGCGCAGCGACACCGGCGCACAACGCGAGGCCGGCGACGGCAAGGAAAGGACGAATCAAGGGAGAGTGAATGGTTGGCTTGAGGGTCATCGCGGGCTCCAGTAGCGTGGATCAGAGGTTGAAACTCGTTTCGCAGGCGCTCAAGGCGCCGAGCAACTCGTCAAGCAGCGCCTGGGGATCATCCAGGCCGATCGACAGGCGAATGACAGGGCCTTGGACGTCGCAGAAATTGCGCTTGGCGAGTTCTTCCGCGGGGTAGAAGGCCGCGATGCTGCGCACGCCGCCCCAGCTCGCGCCGATCGAGAACAGCTTCAGGTGCCCGAACAGTGCCCGGTAGGCGTCGTAGGGGCCGTCCACGAGTTGCAGCGACATTACGCAGCCGGACTGCTTGAAGTCACGCGCCCAGAGTGCATGGTCCGGCGCGCCGGGCAGCGCGGGAAAGAGCATCCGGCGCACCAGGGGGTGCGCTGCGAGTCGCTCGGCGATCAACTGTGCGCTGGTGGCCTGGCGCTCCATGCGCACCTGCATCGTGTCGAGACCCCGGGCGACCAGAAAGCAGTCCTCCGGGCTCACGGCCAGTCCCATCTGCGACTGCAGGCCGCGCAAGGACTTGTACAGGCCTTCGTCATTGGTCGCGATGCTGCCCATCAACACGTCCGAATGGCCACCCATGTACTTGGTGCAGGCGTGAACGCACAGGTCGACGCCATGTGCCAAGGCCGCGAATCCCAACGGGCTGGCCCAGGTGTTGTCGATGGCCGTAAGTACACCGCGTGTGCGCGCCACGGCGGTGATCGCCGGCACGTCTTCCACTTCCATCGTCACCGTGCCGGGAGATTCCAGCCAGATGAGCCGCGTGTTGGGGCGCACCAGACGTTCGATGTCCGCGCCAATGCGCGGCGGATAGAACTCGACCTCGATGCCGAGCGTCTGCAGCCGCTCGACGGCGAAGGACTTGGCCAGGCCGTAGGCGGCGTCGGTCATCAGCAGGTGATCACCCTTCTTGAGCAGTGCGAGCAGCGCACTGCAGATGGCTGCTTGTCCAGAAGGGAAGACGACACAGTGCGCAGCGCCGTCCAACCCGGCGATGCGCGTCTCGAGGGCGCGCTGCGTCGGCGTGCCGGTCGTGCCATAGCTGAAGCCATCGGGCAGGCGGGTGCGGCGATTGACGAAATCGTCGAGTGAATCGAAGACGACCGTGGAGGCACGCCACACTGGTGGGACGAGGCTGGCGAATGCGCCCCGAGGAGAGGTGTCGAGATTGGGGATGGGAGAGTTCACGATGGAAGACGGAGCTGTTCGTTGGAAGTGCGATCAGTTGGCGGGTGCGGATTCGATGAGCTGCAGCGCTTGCTTCATCTGATCGACGGCCATGTTCTCAAGGTCGGTGTAGACCTTCATCTCCACCGTCAGTCGAGCGAAGGTCTCTTTGGCCGCGGCGATCTTGGCCGGATCGTTGGTCTTGGGATTGGCAAGTGCAACTTCAAGGCGCTTGTACTCGCTGGTGAGAAAGGCCGGTTGTTCGCCGATGGCGCGCAGGCCCGCATTGGTCATTGAACGGATGCGCAGCACCATCTTCACGTCCGACTGCTCCATCTCGCCCTGCGCGCGCTCCAGGGCGAGCTTCGCTGCAAGCGCTTGCTGGCTGTCCGGCTTCTTGGTGGCGGCGATGGTCTGGAACTTGGCGATGTCGCCGGAAAAATCGTGCGCCCACGCAGGTGCGGCACATGCCAGGGCGGTCACTGCAAGAACTGTTTGAAGTTTCATGTCGTTTCTCCGGAAGGTGGCTGAAGACGCCAACTTTAGGACGACGGGGATAATCCGGATCGCGCTCGAAATTCTTTGTCCATAAGCGGTTGTTATATGTTGCTCCGTGAGATCGAGGTGTTCCGTTCCGTGATGTCCGTGGGCTCTGCGAGCAAGGCGGCTGCGCTTCTGGGCGTTACGCAGCCCGCCATCAGCCAGTCGCTACGCAGACTCGAGGAGGCGGCTGGATTCCCGCTGTTTCGCCGACTGAGAGGCCGTCTGCACCCGACGCCCGAAGCGCAAGCCTTGCTGGTCGAGGTCGAGCGTGTCTTTGTGGGTCTGAGCAGCATCGAGCACCGGATGCGCAGCCTCAAGCGCTTCGGGGTGAACACGCTGCGCATGGCGGTCTATCCGGCGTTCGGCCTGACCTTCGTCCCGCGGGTTCTGTCGCAGCTGGTGGCCGAGCGCCGCGACGCCGACGCCCGGCCGCAGATTTCGCTGCAGGTGCTCAGTTCGCGGGAGGTGCACGAGGCCGTGCTGGGGCGGCAGGTCGACTTCGGACTGATGGCCGACGAGATGCCGACGACAGGCCTGGAGCATTCCGAGTTCGCGCGCTTCCCCGGTGTGGTGGTGATGCATGCGAAGCACCGCCTGACCAAGGTGAGAACCATCCAGCCGCATCAACTCGCGGAAGAGCCATTCCTGGCGCTCAACCCTGAGGACGCGTCTCGGCGGCGTCTGGAGCGGGCCTTGGCGGAGTGCAACGTCGGGTTGAGCGTGCTGGTCGAAACCCCCTACGCTGCAAGCGTGTGCGAGATGGCCCTGAGCGGCATGGGCATCGGCTTTGTCAATCCGGTCACCGCCATGGAGTACGCCCAACGTGGCCTCGTCATCCGTCCACTGTCTCTGGAGGTCTCTTTCGCGGGGGTGTTGGTACTGCCCCCGGGACAGCCGCTGTCCGGCCTCGCCTCGCGAGTGCTTCAGCTCATGCGCATGCAGCTGGCCGAAGACCAGAAGGCCCTTGCCAATCTTCTCAAACCCCGCGCCAAAGCTTGACCGCCAAGCCTCAGTGACGCTTCGTTCGCGTCCCGCAGCAACGAGGCTTTTGCGCCTCGGCGGCCAGGACCCCGTAGGCCTTGGCCACTGTCTCGCTGATCGGTGCATCGGCAGGGGCGCACGTCTCGATGGCGCACAGCAAGTGCTCGGCAACCGCCCAGTTTCGCTGTCGCAGAGCCTCCTGGTAAACCTCCAGCAAGTGCAGCTCGAGTGATTGTTGTCTCTTCATGGGAACTCCTTCGCGTGCAGCGAGGCCGCTCGGGCCGCACACCCCTAGGTCGATCTTTCGCCGACGTGGGACGCATGTCCATCGCTTTTGGCCCCACGCAAGCGCAAGGCGTTGGTGATGACCGACGCCGAGCTCAGGCTCATCGCCAGCGCCGCGATCATCGGCGACAGCAGCCAGCCCGTGAACGGGAACAGCACGCCCGCGGCCAGCGGCACGCCCAGGGCGTTGTAGAGAAAGGCGAAGCCGAGGTTCTGTTTCATGTTGGCGATGGTCTGCTCTGAGATCACGCGCGCCTGCGCAATGCCGCGCAGGTCGCCCTTGACCAGCGTCACCTGGGCGCTGTTCATCGCGACATCGGTGCCGGTGCCCATCGCCACGCCGACGTCGGCCTTGGCGAGCGCGGGCGCGTCGTTGATGCCGTCGCCCGCCATCGCGACGATGCGGCCTTCGCGCTGCAGCCTGTCGACCAGCGCGAGCTTGTCGGCGGGTTTCACTTCGCCGTGCACCTCGTCGATGCCCAGCTTCGCGGCGACGGCCCGGGCGGTAGTCAACCCGTCTCCCGTGGCCATGATGATCCGCAGGCCCGAGGCCTTGAGCACGGCCAGCGCCTCCAGCGTGGTGGGCTTGATCGGGTCCGAGACCGCGAGCAGGCCGGCCGGCTGGCCGTCCACCGCCAGGAACATGACGCTGGCGCCCTCGGCCCGCATGGCCTCGGCCTGCGGCTTGAGGTCGTCGACGCGCACGCGCAGTTGGTCCATGAGCGCCGTGTTGCCGAGCGCCAGCTTCCGGCCGCCCACGCTGCCGCTCACGCCGATGCCGCTGCTGGATTCGAAACCGTCGGGCGTGTCCAGCGCCAGGTTGCGCTCTCGCGCCGCCCGCACGATGGCATCGGCCAGCGGGTGTTCGCTTCCCTGGTCCAGGCTGGCCGCAAGGCGCAGCACCTCATCTTCGGTGAAGCCTGGCGCGGGCACCGCGCGCTCGAACTGCGGTCGGCCTTCCGTCAGGGTGCCGGTCTTGTCGACGATGAGCGCATCGACCTTGCGGAAGTTCTCAATCGCCGCGGCATCGCGGAACAGCACGCCCTGCGTGGCCGCCTTGCCCGTCGCCACCATGATCGACATCGGCGTGGCGAGGCCGAGTGCACAGGGGCAGGCAATGATGAGCACTGCCACGGCGTTGATCAGGCCGTAGACCCAGCTCGGCTGCGGTCCGAAGAATCCCCAAGCGAAGAATGTCAGCACCGCGATGCCGATGACGGTCATGACGAAGTAGCCGGCGACGTGATCGGCCATGCGTTGCATCGGCGCTCTGGAGCGTTGAGCCTGCGCGACCATTTGGACGATGCTCGCCAGAACGGTCTGCGAGCCGACCTTTTCCGACTGCATCACCAGGGCGCCGTTGGTGTTCAACGTCGCACCGATGAGCTTGTCGCCGACTCGCTTGGTCACGGGCAATGGCTCACCTGTCAGCATGGACTCGTCGACGGCGCTGCTGCCTTCGATCACCACGCCGTCCACGGGCACTTTTTCTCCCGGCCTGACGCGCAGCTTGTCTCCGACGTGCACATGGCCGATGGGGACGTCTTCCTCCGTGCCGTCGGCGCCGATCCGGCGTGCCGTCTTGGGCGCGAGACCCAGCAGAGATTTGATGGCTGCGGAGGTTTGCGAACGTGCCTTGAGCTCGAGGATCTGCCCCAGCAAGGTCAAAGAAATGATCACCGCAGCCGCTTCGAAATACACCGCCACGCGCCCCATCGAAACGAACGAGGCGGGAAATACGTGCGGCGCTACTGTGGCGACCACGCTGTAGATGAACGCGGCGGCTGTGCCCAGACCGATCAGGGTCCACATGTTCGGGCTGCGGTTCGCCACGGATTGCACCGCGCGCTCGAAGAACGGCCACCCGGCCCACAGCACGATCGGCACGGCGAGCACGAGTTCGATCCAGCTCTGCGTGCCCATCTCGAACCACTGCAGGCGGTGGCCGGCCATGGCGAGCACGGTGACGACGACGGTGAGCGGCAACGTCCAGAAAAAGCGCCGCTTGAAGTCCTTCAGTTCGGGATCTTCCCCCTCGTCGAGCGTCGGCATCTCGGGCTCCAGCGTCATGCCGCACTTGGGGCAGTTGCCTGGGTGGTCCTGTCGGATCTCCGGATGCATGGGGCAGGTGTAGATCGTGCCCGGAGGACCGGGTTGAGCCGGCTGCGCGGGTGCAAGCACGAGCGGCGCCGCCGGCTGCGCGCCGCGCTTTGCGTACTTGTCTGGGTTGGCCTCAAACTTGGCTTTGCAACCCGGACTACAGAAATAGACCGGCCCGCCTTCGTGCTGCAAGACGTGCGTGGACCGCGTGGTCACCGTCATCCCGCAAACGGGATCCTTCAGAATCGCATCGGTCTCAGGCGAAGGTTCTCCGGAGGCGGGCGGGTGCGCCCCGTGATGCCCCTGGTGGTGTTCATGCGGGTTGGAAGGCGTAGGGTTCATTCGAGTTCTCCAACGAAAAATTGGCTGGATGCACCCCACACGGCAGTGCATTCAGTCCGCACAGGCCAGCATGAGACCACCAGCCGATTGAGGCCGCTGTCCCGTGCGGGCGGATCACTTCGGCGGGTAGCCGGCTTCCGTCAGGGCCGCGGTCACAGACTCACGGTCCTCGGCGCTGTCGACGCGCAACGTTTTGGTCGGCAGGTCGACTTCGATCTTCGCCGTGGCGTCCAGATTCTTCACGGCCTGAGCGATCCGGCTCGCGCAGCCACCGCAGGACATCGACTGGATGACGAACTCTTGCATGAGAGACTCCTTGGTTGAAATTGATCCCAGTGTCAGGCTTGACATCGTGTGAAGGTCAAGCGACTTGCGCCAGATCCTCCAACCGTGTGGCCCCTTGCATTCAGGCTTCCACCTCGAGGACCATCATCAGGCCGCCGCCTCCGTCCTGCTCGACGTTGTTGTTGGTCGTGTGGTGCGGGATGTGGCAGTGGACCAGCCATTTTCCGGGCCGCAAGGCCTTCCATATCACGTCGTAGCGCTGACCGGGGCCGACATTGACGGTGTCGGCCTGGAAGCGCGCCGCCTCTGGCAGGACGTACCCGTCCCTTGCGACGACAGTGAACGGGCCGCCGTGAACGTGCATGGGGTGCACGAAGTTGTTGTTGCTACCCACGAACCTGAGTTTGATCGTCTCGCCGACCTTCATCTTCACCGTGTCGGTTGCGGGAAATGCCTTGCCGTTGATGGTGAAGTAGTTGGGAAGACCGCCTTCCATCAGCATGGCGGGATAGGTCAGGCCTTCGCGCTTGAGCCACTCCTGCAACTGCAACACGTACTCATGATCGGCCTTGGGGGCCTCCTGCGGGCTCTTGGGATCGATGATCAGCGCACCGTACAGGCCGAAGGCCTGCTGACGATCGACATGATCGTGTGTGTGATAGAAAAATGTCCCAGCCTGCTCGGCCGTGAACTCATAGGTGTACGAGTCGCCGGGCTGAATCGGCTTCTGCGTAATCTTGGCGGGGCCGTCCATCTCGTTCGGCAAGATCAAGCCGTGCCAGTGCACCGTGGTGCTTTCGGGCAAGCGGTTCGTCACCTTGATGCGCACGCGATCACCTTCCGTGACACGAATCCTCGGACCCGGAATCGTTGCATTGAACGCATAGCCGTCGACCGTCACATCCGGGAGGATGTTCCAACGGATGACGCTGGTCTCGAGATTGAAGACCTTGACTCCGTTGTCCAGCGTCGGGACCAGATCCACGTCGCCACGGGCCTGCGCTGCGGCAGCCTGTGTGACCAGACGCGGGTGGATGGCCGACATGTCGCGCATGGCATCGCCCGGAGTGTCCCAGCCCATGATCATCGACGGCGGCATGATGGCACCGCGCACGTCCCGGTTCGACAGGCGCATGTTCACGAACATCGCTGGCATCGTCATGCCGGCGAGCAGCATGAGCGTGGTCGTCATGGTCACTGCGGCCAGTTGTGGTCGCGTCACATTGGGGCGCATGCGGTGGCCATTGCGGCCGCCATGTCCATCTTTGTTGGGCTGCGTGCCGTGCGCGTGGCCGGCAGGAGCGTCAGTTGGCGCTTTTTCCTGGAGCGAGCCTTCTTCATGGCCCGCGTGAGCACCAGGACCACCGTGCCCCGTATTGGTTGGCGTGCCGTGCGCCGCCGTAGCCATTGCGGCGATCCCATGATCGCCTTTCGCGGGCATGTCCGATTGGCCGCCGGTTGCCTTCTCGGGCCGACGTTCGGTCATCAATCCGTGCTTCATCTTGCGCGACACCATCCAGACGTTCACCGGGTAGGCCACCACAAACCCAACGGCCACGCCCAAGGACATCACGCCCCAGAAGACGAGTTCGGTCGGGTCCATGGCGCGCATGTCCCGGCCCATCATCAGCAGCGCCATCACCGGCGCCATGCCCGCCATCATCGCGTTCATGCTGATGAACTCCGGCATGAAGGACTTCTTGACGTTCTCCAGATACGTGCCACCCATCGTGTTCTTCATGAAAAGGGCCTGAAAGATGAAGAGGCCGAACGCAAAACCTGCGACGTACTCCACAATCAGATCGATCCACATCGGAAGGCCCAGCACCGCGGTCACGACCGCCGCCAGGATGATCCCGGTCGCATCGCCCGCAACGCAGTGGATCGTCGAGCCCACGCCCTGTTTCCACAGCGGCTTGATGAATTCTTCGTGCTCTCCAGGGGCCGGCTCCTTGTCCGCCATCACGTACAGCAGAAGGCCCAAAGGCCCCAGGTACAGGGTGACGAGGATGAACCCCCACTTCATCACCACCGGTTCTGGGTTATGGCGCAACTGGTCCCAGGCAACGTAGGCCGTCGACAAGGCCGCCAGCACGAACCAGACAGCGAGGAAGTAATCAATCGGCTGAGCGAACATGGAGGTTCCCTTTTCAATAGGCCGGACGAGGCAATTCGCAGGCACAGTGAGTCGGCGTCCTCGTGGCTTGGTTCGTCGAGGGGAGCCGCAAAGGGCCTGAAGGCACACCGACAAAGACGCCGTCGGGTCTCTCAGACTGGCCGGTGATGGACACGATGTCTGTCAGACGCTCGCTCTACCAGGACGAGGTGGTCATCGACCGCCCCGTCGACGGCGTTTGGCTTTCCTCGAGCCACCCAGGCGAGCCGAGCCCTGGTGTTTATCGCCAGCGGAATTTCCCTTTCGATGTTTCCGGCGTTGCCACACGATGACGGCCACGAAGATGACCACTCCCATGAGCCAGGCGATGAACATCGTGCCGACAACATTGGTTGAAACCCATCGCCCCGTCACATACATGCCTACCTCCTAAGGCGAGGGCAGTTCTGGACGCATGGTGTCGTTCAATGCAGCCCCGCGATGTAGTCGGACACGGCCTTGATCTCGCGATCGTTGAGCTTGGCTGCAACGCCGCTCATGGGCACACTGTTGAGTCGCACCCCATCGCGAAACGCGGTCAGCTGAGCAGCGATGTATTCGGCGTGCTGTCCGCCCAGTCGCGGGTACTGGATCGGGATACCGGCGCCGTTGGGACTGTGACAGCCCGCGCAGGCCGGGACACTGCGCTCCCCGATGCCGCCGCGATAGATCCGCTCGCCCAGTGCCACCAGATCCTTGTCTTTCGCAAACCCCGGCTTGATGGGCTTGGAACCCAGGAACCAGGCAACGTCGCGCATTTCCTGCTCGGACAGCATCGCGGCCATGCCGCTCATGACCGGGCTCTTGCGTTTGCCGGATTTGAATTCCTTGAGTTGCTTGACCAGGTACTCGGGATGCTGCTGAGACAGCTTGGGATTGGCGGGGATGGCCGAGTTCCCATCCGCGCTGTGGCACGCGGCGCACGACTTTCCATTGAAAACGACTTCGCCGTTTGCAATGTCGGGTTTCGATTTGGCGGAAACCCTGTCAATCGACGCCGGTGCGGCAGGATCGGCCGCGAACGAAAAACCTGAAGCGAGTCCACCGAGGGTGAAGAGAAGAAGGGACGCAAACAATTTCATGAGGTGCTCAGGTTTGTGATGGGCTGGCTGCAAAGATGGCTGGAGGTCGTGTGGAGGCCGCGTCAGCCACCAGACGCTCGTGCATGCGACAGCACGCGAATGGGTGTGCCGCACCTGACGACGTTGGTCGAGACGACATCGCCCAGCTCGACGGCCGTCGCAGGATTCAGCATCACGATGTGCGCGTGGCGCTGCCCTGTGGAACGATCGACCAGGACGGCGAAGCGCTGCACTACAAGATCGTCGGCACTGGCCGTCTTCCTGCAATCCGTGCGCCCGCCGCGCTGAATCTCGTTCGCGCGGCCGAACTCGACGAGCTCGCCTGTACGCCAGCCGTCCTGAAAATCGCGATGCTGCCGGTAGAAATCGGCGCAGCCCGTCAGACCGGCGGAAATCGCCACAACGAGAATCCTGTTCGCAACAGAATGCGCCATCACGATGGTGCGATGCCTCGACTTCCCCGTGTCGACGGCAGGCAACGTAGATCCCGACCTTCCGGGACTGGCCAAGGCCTGTCGACGCCCTGCTTGGCGCTGCTCAAATGGCAAAGTAAAGGCCACTGAATGTCGGGAAGCATCGCTCGGGAAATCCCGGCAGGTAGAGTGAACGCTCGGGAACCTGCCACTGGTCGCGAAGGGTGTAGCCCAGCGCTTCGATTTCCGTGATGAAGCGTTGGCGGTTGTAGACGTGCATCGGCGCAAAGCAGCCAGCGCCGGCGTTCTGCGTCGTGACGTAGTCCTCGCCGTCGTAGAGTGGGAGCTTGTTCAGCAAGACATGCCGCGGCCGCATCTCGCACCGTTGCAGCAGGTCGCCAGGACGCGCGTTCTCCAGATAGTGCAGGGAGCCTGCAGCGATCCAGATGTCGTTTCCGTTCAGCGCCTGCGCCAGGCCGTCGACGAAGCTCAGTGCACCGGCCCCGGCACTGCTGGCCATTTCCCGTCCGATGGAAGCAATAGCAGGCACTTCGACGACGCGCCAGGACAAGCCACGAGGCATGTCGAAATAGCGGCGATACGCGTAGAAGTGCACGCCCACCGAGCCGCCGATGTCGAGCACCTTGGTGGCACCGTCTCTGAACGCGCGTTCGAGCCACCACATCACGGGGTAGTCGTATGCGAACACCTTCTTCGTGCGGACATTCACGTACTCTTCCGCCAAAGCTGCGTGGTCGAATTCCGGACTGTCAGGCAGCCAATCCCGCGCTTCGGAAAAGTTGTCGAAGACGCCGAAGTAACTGCCGAACCCGGCCTCGGAAAAGAACTGCTGGCGTCGCCAGCGCCGCAACGCCGGCCGGGTGACCGGTCCCTCCAGGATCTTCCGAACGACTTGCGAAGCACTCGAGTAAGCCATTCTTTCCTCCATCCTTCGGTGGTCGCTGCCTGTCTATTTCTGACGCGCTCAGCGGGCCGATTCGATCTTCGTGACAACGATCTTGCCGTCGATCTTTTCCGCCTGGAAACGGACCTTGGCGCCCGTCTCGAGCTTGTCGAGCATGGCGTCGTCCTTGACCCCGAACACCATCGTCATGCCAGGCATGTCGAGGTTCTTGAGCGGGCCGTGCTTGATCGTGAGCTTCTTGTTGTCCTTGTCCACCTTGCGGACCTCGCCTTCGGTGAGGTCCGAGGCAGCGGCCGCGTCCGAGGGGGCCTTCTCGGACATGCCCGGCATATCGGTCGTGGATTTGGAGGACTGCGCGCCGGCTGCGCCAGCGAACGAGAGTGCGGCAACGAATGCCAAGAGGGCGATGCGGATGTTTGACATGATGATCTCCTGTGCTATGAATGAATTTGGAGTCCCGCCGCGTTCCGATGGAAGTGCGCGGCGGGAGTTCTCGCTTACTTCCCGGTTTTGGTCACGTTCACGGCGCCCTTCATGCCGGCGTCGTAGTGGCCGGGCTGCAGACACGCGAAGTCGACTTTGCCGGCCTTGGTGAACTGCCAGACGATCTCGCCGGTCTTGCCCGCGGCCAGCGTCACCATGTTCGGATCGGAGTGCTCCATCTCCGGGTTCTTCTTCATGACTTCGTAGTGCTCCTTGAGCTCCTTCTCGGTCCCGATCACGAGCTCATGCTTGAGCTGGCCGGAGTTCTTGATGACGAAGCGCACGGTCTCGCCTTGTTTGACGCTGATGTCGGCCGGCGTGAAGCGCATGCTGTCGGTCATGTCGACGTTGATCGTGCGCGTCGATTTCGTAGCCACGCCGGGCTTGCCGACCGCCTCGTTGGCATCGTGGCCGTGACCACCTGCGTGGGTGCCGGATGCCGAAGCGCCGGCAGCGGCCAAGGCCACGAGTGCTGCGAGAGCCGTGTTGCGGAAAGTGTGTTTCATGGGTTTTTCCTTTGAGAGCTGGAGGTGGGAACGGAGGGTGAGAAAACTAGTGACTCGAGTGGCCGCTGCCGGGCTTTCGAATCTGGACTTCGATGTTCTTGGCAGGCATGTTCTGAGCAGGCATCGCTGCGGCGCCGGCGCCGCGTTGGCGCGAGGTCTCTGGCGGCGGCCCATTCAGTTCGTAGGCGACGGTGCCCTTCGGGTGCTTGAACCAGCCGGGGTTCGAGTAATCACCGGCCTTCTGGTTTTTGCGCACCTTGACCATGCTGAACATGCCGCCCATCTCGACCGAGCCGAACGGACCTTCGCCGGTCATCATTCGCGCGGTGTTGTCGGGAATCGGCATTTCCATCTCGGCCATGTCGGCCATGCCGCGCTCGCCCATCACCATGTAGTCGGGCACCAGGCTTGTGATCTGCTTGGCCACGTCCTTGTGGTCCAGGCCAATCATGGTCGGTACGTCGTGGCCCATGGCGTTCATCGTGTGATGGCTCTTGTGGCAGTGGAAGGCCCAGTCGCCTTCCTCGTCGGCCAGGAACTCGATCTGGCGCATCTGTCCGACCGCCACGTCGGCCGTCACCTCGTACTGGCGCGAAGACTTGGGCGTCGGGCCGCCATCGGTGCCCGTGACCAGGAACTCGTGCCCGTGCAAGTGCATCGGGTGATTCGTCATCGTCAGGTTGCCAATGCGGATGCGCACCTTGTCGTTGAGCCGCACATTGAGCGAGTCGATGCCCGGAAAGATCCGGCTGTTCCAGGACCACAGGTTGAAGTCCAGCATCGTCATGATCTTGGGCGTGGCACTGCCGGGCTCCACGTCGTAGGCGTTGAGCAGGAACACGAAGTCGCGGTCGACCTTCTCGATCAGCGGATGCTCGGCCTTGGGGTGCGTGACCCAGAAACCCATCATGCCCATCGCCATCTGCGTCATCTCGTCCGCATGCGGGTGGTACATGAAAGTGCCCGGGCGGCGTGCCACGAACTCGTAGACGAAGGTTTTTCCTGGGCGGATCGGCGGCTGGTTCAGCCCGGCGACACCGTCCATACCGTTGGGCAAGCGCTGGCCGTGCCAGTGCACGCTGGTGTGCTCGGGTAGCTTGTTGGTCACGAAGATACGCACGCGGTCGCCTTCGACCACCTCGATGGTCGGGCCGGGCGACTGGCCGTTGTAGCCCCACAGGTTGGCCTTGAAGCCGGGCGCCATCTCGCGCACCACGGGCTCGGCCACCAGGTGGAATTCCTTGACGCCGTTGTTCATCCGCCAGGGCAAGGTCCAGCCGTTGAGCGTGACCACAGGGTTGTAAGGGCGTCCGCTCGAAGGCATCAACGGCGGCATGGTGTTGGGCGTGGTCTGGAGCACGGGCTCGGGCAAGGCGGCCATGGCCACCTTGCTCACGCTGGCCGCGGCGATGGCGCCCGTGATGGCACCCGCACCGCTCAAAAAATTGCGTCTGTTTGTCATGTCATTCAAATCGGTTGGAGAGCTCAGGTAGTGGGCTCAGTGGGCCGGGCCAGCGGAAGCGCCTTCGCCACCCGAACTGGCCATCGAGGCGCCCATGGATGTGGGTTTGCCCATCACAGAAGCCGCCAGCGCGGCATCGGCCAGCCAGAACTGCTGCTGGGCATTGATCGCGTTGGTCACGCTGGCGATCTGGTCGCGTGCTTCGGCCAACAGCTCGAAAACGCCGATCAGCATGCCGTTGTAGCGAAGGACGTTCTCGTCGGCCATCGCCTGGCGCAGCGGCACGATTTCGTCGCGGTAGTGCCGCGCGATGTCGTAGGCCGTGCGGTAGGCCGAGTACCCCTCACGCAACTGCGAAGAGGCGCCGCGCACGGTGGCGTCGTAGCGGTTGGCCGCGGCCAGCGACTGCGCGTTCAACATGTCGCGCTGCGCCGATCCCCAGTCGAACAGCGGCAGACGGATGTCGAGCTCGAAACCCCGGCGGGTGCTCTTTGTGTTTTCCGCGTTGTCGAACACCGTGTCGCGCCGACCGCCCACCTCGACGTCGATGAAGGTCGACAGCAGGTTGATGCCTTGCGATTTGCCCGCGACATCCAACTGCGCGCGTGCCAGTTGGACATCCAGTCGCTGTTCGGTCGCGGTTGCCGCGACTTCCTTCGCCTCGCGAGGGGCCTTGGGCAAGTCAGGCAAACGTTCGGGCAAGGTCAGTTTGGTGGCCTGCTCATCGTTCAACCCCAGGACGCGAACCAACTCTTCGCGCGCAGCGGTGGTGGCGTGCTGTGCCGAGGCGAGCTGGGTGGTCGCGTCGGCGTAGAAAACCTGTTGGCGTGCACGCTGCAGCTTGGAGAAATTCCCAATGAGCTGCATCCGGCGCGCGAGTTCGGCACTGGCCTGGGCCGACTTGTTGACCTGCTCGGCATACTTCAGCGACTGCTGTGCAGCGACCGCACGCACCCAGGCCTGCTTGACCTGCGTGACCTGGTCGACCACGGCGCCGGTCAGTTGGACTTTGGCCTGGGCGGCCTGGCTCCTGGAGATCGACAGGCGTTGCGGCAACAGGATGAGATCCACGAGTCCGAACGACAACAGGCGCTCGAGCTCGAGCTCGCTGTTCAGGCGGGTTCGTGCGAACGACAGGATCGGGTTCGGCAGCCGGCTGCTCTGGTTGGTCGCGGCGATGTCGCCCCAGCTCTGAGCGATCAGGGCCTGGACGGATGGGCTGTTGGCCAGCGCAAGCTGCACCGCGTCACTCTGCGACAGCGGTTTGGCGAGCAGTTCCTGCGACAGCGCGGCGCGGCGGTCGCGCTGCTCTTGGGTCCGGCTGAGCTCGAGCTTCCCGCCGGTGAACTGCTGGGCATTGGCATTGGTGTCGCTCAGGGCGTCGTCGATGCTGACGGATGCGCATCCGGCGAGGACAGCCGTCGCGACGGCAATGGCTGTCAAACGAAGGGCGCGCCTCATGGCTTCTCCTTCTTCGCAGGCATGGGCATCGAATGGCCTGGCTGCGCGGCCGGCGCAGCGGCTGTGCCCTTAGGTGATTCGGTCTCGCCCGCGCCGGAGCCTCCTGAAGCCTCCTTGGCGTAGGCCTGCCAGCCACCGCGGCGGTAGACCGTCTCGTTGGCTTCTTTCCAGGGGATGGGCTTTTCGTCGGCAAAGGGCTGATAGCCCTCGAGCGCGGACTTGTAGATCAGGACTGTGGGCGCCGCAGCCTCAGCGGACTTCGCGGGCGCGGGCTGAGCCACCGCAACAGCGGCACTCAGGGTCGCCAAAGCGGCGAACGCAGCCAAGGCGGGAAAAGCTGCCAACCAACGGGTCGGCGATGAATGGAACATGGAGTCCTCGCAAGTTCATGAACGGAGTACGTCAGAGCTGCCCGAAAAGGCATGACGCAGGCGATGCATGAGCGTTCGCGGCGGCCCGTGACGAGAGTCACAGGCGCACGAACGCGTTAAGCGCGAGGAGGTTTGTCGAGAACGCGCGGAGCGAGCGTGGCCACCGTGATGGCTGGCTCCGCCAGGTCGGCTTTGGGAAGGTCGTGGAAAACGGCCACGTCCATCGTGCTGGTCAGCGCCGTGGCATGGCATGCGCCGCAGGTACCGCACTTGTGCATCGCATCAGGCTCGGCACTCGCTGTCTTGGCGGTGCTGTCCTTTGTGGGAGGCTTGGCAGCCTGTGCCGCCTTGTGCTCGTGATCGCCGTGCCCGTCCGCATGAGGGTGGCGGGCATGGTCGTGCGCGCCGGGCTGTGCGAGCGACACTTCGGCCGCCGCACCGGCGTGACCAGGTCCGCAAAAGACCATGGCTGCCGCCGCGTACCCCTGAAAAGGCACGGCGAACATCATGATCCAAAGGACGAACAGGCGAACCCGGTGCATGTGGCGAATTCTAAGTCGAGCGGTGTGTCAAGAAGCCTGTATGGACATCCAGTTTGTACGCAACCCTCAGGGCTGCGCTTGTGCGCGAGCCTTGCTCGCATCACCTCTGGGCGCTGGCAGAGGCGCACCGAGCCTTGCTGCCGCATCCCAGTTGGGTTGCTTCTGCGCGGCTTCCAGTTCGGCCACCACTTCGGCGCGCGACTTGGCGACTCCGACCTTCGGCGTACTCATCGATCCCCAGCGCAGCATGCTGGCCCCGGCAGGGGTTTTCTGCGCGTCCGCGAGTTCAGCTGATACCTGAGCCTGGGATTTGGCCTGTCCCGCTTCACCCGGGTGGTAGACCACGCCGGCTTCGTTGGGCGCAAAGTGGGACGGGCCTTCCGCGTAGGCTGCAAACGGCGCAACGAATGCAGCGCCTGCGCCAACGGCAAGTGCGAGCGAGAGGATTTGACGGTTCTTCATGATAGGTCTCCTTCGATGAGTTGCTCGACTTCGCGAGCTGCACTGAACGCGTCGGCATCGACCACCGAGCCGGCGATGCCAGTCAACTGGCTGGCATGCAATGACTCTAGGAAGCCACTCCGCCAATCACCCGCCACGTGGATTACAAAGAAGTAATCCACGCTCGCGACCCCGCGCCGTAGCATTCAACGATGCGAATCCTGGTCATCGAAGACGAACACAAATTGGGCGACTACCTCGTCAAGGGCCTGACTGAGAGCGGCTTCGTGGTAGACCTCGCGCGCTCCGGCCTTGAGGGGCGCAGCCTCGCCTTGGACGGCGACTACGACCTGCTGGTGCTGGACGTGATGCTGCCGGGCATCGATGGTTTTGCCGTTCTGGAGGCCCTGCGCAAATCCAAGTCGATGCCTGTGCTGATGCTTACAGCCCGAGATGAAGTGGCGGACCGTGTGCGTGGACTTCAAAGCGGTGCGGATGACTACCTTGCCAAGCCCTTCGCGTTTTCCGAACTGCTCGCCCGGATCCAGGCGCTGCTGCGCCGCGGCAAATTGCACGAGGTGTCCAACTACACGCTCAAAGACCTGAACCTCGATGTAGTGGCGCGCAAGGCGACGCGCAACGGGCTTCGACTGGAGCTGACTGCCAAGGAGTTCGCGCTGCTGACGCTGCTCATGCGCCGCCAAGGCAATGTGCTGTCGCGCACCCAGTTGGCCGAGCAGGTATGGGACATCAATTTCGACAGCGACACCAACATCGTGGAAGTGGCCATCCGGCGGCTGCGCAGCAAGATCGACGATCCTTTTGACGAGAAGCTGCTGCACACGGTACGCGGCATGGGGTACGTGCTGGAGAGCCGGCAAGGCGGCATCCCGTGAGCGCCGCCAAGACCGTGGCAGAAGGACTGAGCCCGGCCACCGACATCGTGGCAGTCCCGCCAGAGGGGCGTGCGCAGGCCATCACGGCGCATGCGCAGGGCACTGGATCCATCCAGGCCGCACTGTCGCGCTGGTTTGCAGCCCAGGCCTTGATCGGTCTCAGCTTGGTGTGCGTGGCGATCTACGCCGTCACCGCCTGGAGCTTCCAGGTCAAGCAGGCCAGCGAGTTCGAGCGCCAGTCCGAGTTGATCAAGCACCTGATTCAGGAATCGCGCGATGACCCGGGGCGCGACGGACTGCGCCACAAGCTGGACGACTTCTTTTCGACCCACGCGGAGATCAGTCTCGTGTTGCGCAGTGGCGACGAGATCATCTATTCGTCCGCGCCGGCTCGGACCTCGGGGCGCTGGGTGTGGATGCCCATGCAGGAGCAGCCGATGCCGTCGGGCGACGCTGCGATGCAGCTGCAGCTTGGCATCGATGTCCGGGAGGACGCCAAGATTCTGGCTCGGCTGGCTTGGACGCTCGTGGGTGCGGTGGTCCTCGGCTCGGCGGTCATCTCGCTGACCGGCGCCTTGCTGGTGCATCGGGGGATGCAGCCATTGAAGAAGCTCGTTCAGCAGACTGCCGCGACCGGGCCGGAGCATCCGGGGCGACGCATCGATCCCGCCCCGTATGCCTCCGAGATCACGCCGTGGGTGGCGCAGTTCAATGCGGTGCTCGATCGCGCCGAACAGGCCTATCAGCAGCTGGAATCCTTCAATGCGGATGTGGCCCATGAACTGCGCACCCCGCTGGCCAACCTGATCGGGATGGTCGAGGTCGAGTTGGCCCGGCCGCGATCGATCGAGGAACTTCGGGACGCCTTGCTGTCGGCGCTGGAAGAGGCGAGACGGGTCTCCGCGATCGTGATCGACATGCTCTTCCTGTCGAAGGCGGACCGCGGGACGGTGGCGCGCCGATCCGCGCCAGTCAGTCTCGCCGACCAGGTGCGAACGGTGCTGGATTTCCACGAGGCCATGCTGGAAGACACAGGCCTGAGGGTCCACGTCAGCGGCGACGCGCGCATCGGCATCGATGCAGGGCTGGTGCGCCGTGCGTTGTCGAACCTGTTGAGCAATGCGAGCCGCTATGCGACGCCCGGCTCCACGATCGCGGTAGTGATCGACACGCAGTCCGACGGCGTCTGGGTCAAGGTTGCCAATCGCGGTGAACCGGTCGCAGCCGAGGTTCTGCCCAATCTTTTCAAGCGGTTCTTCCGGGCAGAGCGGTCTCGCACCGACTCGTCAGAACACCATGGGCTTGGCTTGGCGATCGTGGCCGCCATCGCACGAATGCATGGCGGCCAGACCCGTGCTACATCCCGCTCGGGTGTCACCGAGATCAGCTTTTCGATAACGCCAGAAAGTTGATGTGCGTTGCCCGGCATGCGGCGCGCTTCACTGAACAAGGGGCGCCTGTGCCTCATGCGATCCCATTGCGGGGTCAGGCTGCGAGACGACTGCCAGAGATTCTCGCGAGAAATGCTGACCTGACCGGATCGGCCCGTGCTTCAATTGACGGTGTCGCGCCTTGCGCACTTCAATCCTCCGTGCCCATGTCCCTTGGTCTTGAAGTTCTCATCGGTCACTGGAAGTCCGATTCATTGAGCACCTACAACTCGTGGTTTCTGTGGGACGAGCGGCTGAAGAATTTCCGATCCATCCGACGGGGCCTGGCCCAGGTAGTCAAGGACATCGATGCGGGGACCTTCGGCAGCGCGTTTCGAGGCTCCTCGCTCGAGACCGTCGTCGCGTCGGTGGCGGAGCAGCGCCAGATCTTCAAGGGCGCCGACCACGCGTTTCTCTGGAAGCCCAAGCTGCGGATCCCCGACATCTACGAGAACGCAGCCAATCAGCGTGCCTTCGCCCGGCTGCTGCATGCCTGCGACTGCTGCGACAACGCTGAGGAGGTGGTCGAGGCCATCCGCCGCATCGATGCGCATCGGATCAAGGGCCTCGGGCCAGCTGTGGCGAACCTGCTGTACTTCGTCCATCCCACGATCGTGATGCCGTTCAACACCGCGATCGTGAAAGGCTACAACGCCGTCACGGGCAGCAACGTCAAGCTCGGCAAGTGGGATCACTACCTTTCCATGCGCGAGGGCTGCCTTCGGCTGAACGAGCAGCACCGCCGGCTGCTGTCCAACGACATGGGAGCACTGGCCGGACTGCTCTTCGACATCGGCTCGGGCCGGTACACGGCGCCGCCGCGCAGCGACGACGTCGCGGCCGTTCAGGGCTGGGAGGCCGACCTCGAGAAGGTCCGTGAAGATTCAGCGGCCGCTCACAAGCGCTGGGCCGCGGACCGCGAGAGCGAGGCAACCCACACGCAAATCCAGGGATGGCTGCGCGATCTGGGCAAGTCGCTCGGCTTCGGCGTCTGGATCGCCTCGAACGACCAGGGACGCAGCTATGCGGGGGGCCGGCTCGGCGATGGTTGCCTGACGCAGCTGCCCGCGGGCGCCCAGCCCGGCTTGGACTCGGTGCGCCTGATCGACGTGATCTGGGTGGAAGCCGACGGTTCGAAGATCGCTGCAGCCTTCGAGGTGGAGCACTCGACTTCCATTTACTCAGGCATCGTGCGAATGCTGGACCTCGCGCTGGGCACCGCGCTGGGCGTCGGCGTGTCGATGTTCCTGGTGGCGCCCGATGCGCGACGCGAGGATGTCCGGCTTCAGCTACGCCGCCCGGCGTTTTCGCGCGTCGCCGAGCTCGGCATCCGCTATCTGCCCTACAGCGAACTCGGGACGCATCGAGAAGCGATCGGACGATTCGGCTCGGGCTTGAAGCCGTTGAGCGAGATCTCTCACTTGCTGTGATCCAGATTCCTGCTGGCGCGGGTTGCCTACTTTCAGGAAGGGGTAAAGGGCATGTCCTCTGCAAAGCGAGACTTCGAGCAATTCGTCCAGTGGCTGCATGGGCAACCCCGGGGCATCGCCGATGACGTGAAACGCCTGGCGCACTTGGTGCTCGCCAATTTCGATGGCGTCGCACGCACCTCGAACCGTCAGTCGCAGAGAGCGGGTCTCCTGGCAGAACTCTGTCGTCGCGATCTTGCGGGTTCTCTGACCGACATGCCAGACATCGCTGCCAATGCGGCAGCACAGGATTGGGCATGGACACGACTGAATCGTTTACGAGTTGGGCCCTTCAGAGGCTTTCGCCAAGCCGAAGATTTCGATCTCAGCAGGCGTATCACCTTGATGTACGGCCCAAACGGAAGCGGCAAGAGCAGTTTCTGCGAAGCCTTGGAGTACGCGCTGCTCGGCAGTGTTGATGAAGCGGAGGCGACACGCCTTGGCGCTGACGCATATCTGGCGAATGTCCATGAGCGTCGCTTCGTCGCACCTGCGCTCAGCGCGAGGGATGCACGCGGCGAAGTCGTCAACCTGCGGCCCAACCAGGACGCGCACCGATTTCTGTTCGTGGAGAAGAACCGGATCGATTCATTCTCTCGATTGGCCTCCAGGGCGCCAGCCGAGCGCTCCGCGCTGATTGCCACGCTTTTCGGGATGGACCAGTTCAACGACTTCGTGGGGAATTTCAACGATTCCATGGATGCCAAGTTGAAACTGATGTCCGTCAAACAGAGGCAACTGGCCACCGCACGCGCCGGCCTGACTCAGGACCAGCAGACCCTGGAAAGAGAAAGAGAGGCGATCACTGCTTTGAACCTCGAAGACGCCGCCTTGGCCGCCGAGTTGCCGCCGGATCTCGGCTTCGATGCGATGCAGGCTTACATCGGGACAGAGCAGGCGCCTGGACGATTGCAAGAGCTTTCGGCGCTGATCGATCGGGTTCAACCGGCCTTGGTGGGCGTGTCGCGCGCAGTCGCTGATCGTCGTTTGACGGAGGCCACAGAAAAACAGACCGAACTTGATGCTCGTGAGGGACAGTTGCGGGGCAAGGGCGATGAAATCTCCTTCCAGGAGCTTTACACCGCCGTCTCGAAGTTGCGCAAGGTCGACAGTGCGACGTGCCCCGCGTGCGACACTCCGCTGGCTCAAGTCGCTCGCGATCCGTTCGTCAAGGCGGTCGATGGTCTCGCCCAACTTCGCGAACTGGCAGAACTGCAAACCGCGCGAAATGCGGCGCGCACGACACGCGACACAGCTTCCGAAGCGCTGCGCGCAGTGGTCGACAGACTGCGGAGGTTCGAGGACGAAGAGTTGGGCGACGCAGCTCCCGCGCGAGCACCCCTACAAATCGAAATTGCCAGCCCTTGGTGGACTGCGTTGCAGGAGCCAGCCGACGGCGGCGCGACGCAATTCGAGAAGCTCTGCACAGCAGCGGATCGAGCCGAGTTGCGCGATGCCGAGACGAGGACCGCCGCGGACGAGCGTGCACAGCGAATCCGCGAGCGCGACAAGTTGCAAGGTCTAAAGGAACGCGCCGTGGCCCAGGCTTCCAGGCGACAACAACTTACGCTCCTGGTCGACACAGCACGCGCGCGCGTGGCTGCGTTCGACGGGCAGAACGCGGCACTCATCGAGGAGGCTGAGGCGGAAAGAATCGAGATCGAACTCGATATGCGCATTGGCGTGGCCTACGACGCATTTCTTCGATTGCTCAGGCAATACCGTGACGGCTTGCCGGCGCAACTGATGGCGGGGCTGAACGAATCGGCGATGGCGCTCTACAACGACTTTAATCGGCAGGACCGCAACGAGGACAAGCTTGCCGCATTGTTCCTGCCGACATCGAACGCCATGCGCATTCAGGTTGCCTTCCGAGGCAGCCCCGAGCGGCGGCATGACGCGCTGCAGGTGCTCAGCGAAGGGCACATTCGGTGCCTTGGCTTGGCCGTGCTGATGGCCAAGGCAACCGCCATTGGCGCACCGCTGATCGTCTTCGACGATGCGATCAACGCCATTGACACCGAGCATCGTCAAGGGATCCGGGAAACCATCTTCGATGCACAGCGCTTCGCCGACACGCAACTCATCGTGACCTGTCACAGCCAAGAGTTCATCAAGGACATCCAAAATCACCTGCTGCCGGCTCACCGCAACGATCTGCAAGTGTATGGAATCCGTCCCCACGGAGGCGACTACCACCCTGTGATCCATGCCGATCCGCAGATTCGCAGCTATCTCGTGGAAGCCCGGGCGGCCATCAACGGCATGAACGATCGCGGCGCCCTCGCTGCGTCCCGCCAGGCGTTGGAGATGCTCAGCGGCCGAGTCTGGAAATGGTTGATCAACCACGACCATGGCAACCTGTCTATTTCCATGCGCCGACCGGGTGCGGAGCCAGAGCTGCGGAACCTGTGCGAGCAGCTTCTCAGCAAAGCCAGGGCAGCCGGATTCGCGCATCAGGACAAAGCGGAGGTGATCGCATGCCTCCAGACGCTTCTTGCCGCCAACGCTCACGTCTGGACTTACCTGAACAAGGGAACGCACGAGGAAGAGGATCGCGAGGACTTCGAGCCCGGAGTTGTCGAACTGGTGGTCGGCACGCTTGAACGTCTCGATGCTCTTGTGCTGGGAAGAGCCGTGGCACCCCAACCTGTGCCCGCGGCACCCGCCGCCGGCGCCTGAAAGCCATGTGATCCAACGCACCCTGCAAATGACAAAGCTGTAATCTGCGCGTGCGGAAACTCACGGACCCGCGGCCTAAAGTTGATGCATCGGAAAAAGACAAGCCACAGCGCTGTTCATTTCCGCAGATGCCAACCCTTCCACTGCCAAAGGACCGATCATGAAGACTTCTCTCAAGACCTCCCTGACCCTCGCCGCGCTGCTCGGCGCGATCGCCGGACCCGCACTGGCCGGCAACTATGCCGAAGGCGATCCTCGCCCGGCACCGCTGACGTCGAGCACCAGCCGCGCAGCAGTGGCCGCGGACACGCAGCGCTGGCTGCAGGGTTCGGTGGACCAAGGTTATCCCGAGGGCAATCCGCGAGCCGTCGTGAGCGTGTCCTCCAACACACGCGCCATGGTGCAAGCTGACACCATGGCCTGGATGCGTTCGGGTCTGGCCGCAGCCACCAACGGCGAAGCGGGCGCGGACACGTCCCGTCCGGCCTATCGGCAAGCGGCCGCCGCGTACGCGCGCCTGCGCAACGATCCCGCGTTCGGCGCGTCGGGTCAGCGCCTCACCCAGCAGGAGGCGTTGCCGGGCACGCCCGCAGCCGTACGTCGCTGAGTGGCTCGGACGCCCCATGCACAACGGGTGGCCCGAACCTTTGAGCGTCGACCATGACAGCATGGTCCGCCGCAAGCCGCAGTAATCAGCGGCTTGCTCCATGCCTGAGCCACAAGGCCTAGAATTCGCGGAACCACTTTCAAAGCGCTGACTCCACAACACAGTTGCGTTCCACGCGTCTTTCCATGGCCATCGCTGCAACCCTCCTCACACGGCTCGCCAGCGCTTCATGCGTTGAGCGTGTGGTCGTGTCGGTGTTGCCAGAGGTGCAGCGATGACACGCGGACTCGTGCGGATGGTGGCCCGGAGCCTGATCGGCTTGCTGCTGTTCTCGCAGCTGGCGATCGCCGCTTACGCCTGCCCCGCGCTCTCCGCGGGTCTGGCGGGTGGGCCGTCCACCGAGATGTCGATGGCGCAAGACGCTGCCGCTGCAACAGACGACGCCCGTGACTCGGCCATGCAAGGGTCGCCCTGTGCGGACATGGTCGGTGCGACAGATACGACTTCCGGCAACCTGTGTGCCGAGCACTGCAAGTACGGCCAGCAAAGCGACCATGCTTCCACACTGACGGTCCCCGTGGTGTTGCTGACTGCGATCTACCCCATGACCCCCTGGGTGCCTGAGACGGCATCCCCGCCGCGCCCTGCGGCGGCTTCTTTGAGTGCACTGGTTGCGGCATCGCCGCCGCACGCCATCCTGCACTGCGTCTACCGAACTTGATCGCCTGACCGACTTGCGCTGACGGCCCAATGAGGGCCGGTATGGCGCGTCGGTCGAGCCTTGCCGCTTTCGTCGAACTCTGCTCGGCGTCCGGCGCGGCCCGACAACCTATCCGCAGGTTCGTCAGGAGATTCCATGTTTCCCATTCCTTTTCCGGCTGCGCCGATCGTGCGATCCGCGCGCCGCCCCGTTCGTCATTGGGCTGTCGCATTGGCGCTGTGCGCAAGCACCCTAGGCCTGAGCGCCCATGCACAACAGACGCTGACCCTCGAGGCGGCGCTGCGGCTCGCCGAGGAGCGTTCTCGGCAGCTCGTCGCGCAGGATGCCGCCGCCGGCGCCGCACGCGCCATGGCCGTGGCAGCCGGGCAGCTGCCCGATCCTGTACTGAAGGCCGGCATCAGCAATCTGCCCGTCAATGGAAGCGACCGCTTCAGCCTCACGCGCGACTTCATGACCATGCGCTCGATCGGCGTGATGCAGGAATTCACTCGCTCCGACAAGCGCCAGGCCCGTTCGGCGCGCTATGACCGGGAAGCCGAGGTCGCCGAAGCGGGCCGCGCCGTGGCCTTGGCCAACCTGCGGCGCGACACCGCGACCGCCTGGCTTGATCGCTATTTCCAGGGGCGGATGCGGGAACTGCTGCAAACCCAACGCGCCGAGCTGAACCTGCAGATCGAGGGCGCCGACGCCGCCTACCGCGGCGGCCGAGGCACACAGGCCGATGTGTTCACGGCGCGCTCCGCGCTGGCGCAACTGGACGACCGCATCCTTGCGCAGGAGCGCCAGATCGCCACGGCCCAGACGCGTCTGGCGCGTTGGGTCGGGCCGGGCACCCCCCAGCCCTCCATGGTGCTCCCGGATCTTGGCTCCGTGCGCCTGGACGCCCGCAATCTGGAGGCCCAGATCGGTGAGCACCCGCAGATCGCGCTGATGGCACGGCAGGAGGGCGTGGCGCGCGCCGAAGCCGACGTCGCGCAAAGCAACAAGCGCTCCGACTGGAGCGTCGAGCTGATGTACAGCCAGCGGGGGGCGGCCTACTCGAACATGGTGTCGCTGAATCTGTCGATCCCGCTGCAGTTGGACCCGAAGAATCGCCAGGATCGGGAACTCGCGGCCAAGCTGGCGGCGGTCGAGCAGCTGCAGGCCCAGCGCGAGGAAGCGACACGAGAGAGTGCCGCCGAGGCGCTCTCATGGTTGCAGCAGTGGCAGAGCAACCGCAAGCGGCTCGCCCTGTACGACAGCTCGCTCATCCCGCTCGCCGCCGAACGCACGCAGGCGGTGCTGGCTGCCTACCGCGGCGGTGCGGGCACTTTGAGCGCTGCACTCGAAACACGACGCATGGAAGTCGACACGCGCCTGGAACGCCTTCGCCTCGAGATGGAGACCGCCGCACTCTGGGCCCAGCTCGAGTTCCTGATCCCCGCCACCCATCCAGCGCTCGATACCGGCCCATCCGCGGCCACGAGTGAGACCAAGGAGCCGCAGAAATGAAAACAAGACCTCTCTATCTTGGACTGATCGCGGCAGCAGTCCTTGCCGCAGCAGCCTTCGGTGCCTACACCTTCGGGGTACAGAGCGGCAGGAGCCTGGGCCCATCGTCCGCCCCCTCCGGGGGCACGTCGGCGACGGCCACACCGTCAGCGAACGCAACGGCTGCTCCTGCAGCCTCTCCCAACGAAATGGGCGAAGACGCGACGCGGCGCCACATCGCAGCAGGCCTCAAGGCCGGCGACACCGACCCGACCAACGGCAAGAAGATCCTCTACTACCACGACCCCATGGTGCCGGGGAACAGGTTCGACAAGCCCGCCAAATCGCCCTTCATGGACATGATGATGTCGCCTGTCTACGCAGGCGGCGATGGCGACCAGAACAGCGTGACGGTGAGTGCGCGCGTGCAGCAGAACCTGGGTGTTCGAACCGCTGTGGTGGCCGAGGGCACCGTGTCGCCGCAAGTGACCACGGTCGGCAGCATCGCCTTCAACGAGCGCGACCAGGTCATCGTGCAGGCCCGGGCGACCGGATACGTCGAACGCCTGAACGTGCGTGCCACGCTCGACCAGGTAAAAAAAGGCCAAGCGCTGGCCGAGCTCTATATCCCGGAATGGATCGCGGCACAGGAGGAGTTTCTGTCGGTGCAGCGCATGCGCGGCACCGACCTGGCCTCGCTGGTCGATGGCGCGCGTCAACGCATGCGCCAGGTCGGCATGAACGACGGGCAGATCGAACTCGTCGCTCGCAGCGGCCGCACACAGCCGCGCATCACGCTGGTCGCGCCCATCGGCGGCGTCGTCACGGAACTGGCCGCGCGCGAAGGCATGACGGTGAGCGCCGGCACCACGCTGTTTCGCATCAACGGCCTGGCCATCGTCTGGGCCAATGCCGAGGTGCCCGAGAGTCAAGCGGCGCTGGTGAGACTGGGCTCCAGGGTGCAGGCCAGAACGCCTGCCGCACCCGGCGAGACCTTCGACGGCAAGGTGCAAGCCATTCTTCCCGATGTGAATCCAGTGACGCGCACCCTGAAGGCACGCCTGGAGCTGGCCAATCCGACCGGCAGGCTGGTACCCGGCATGTTCGTGTCCATGCAGTTCACGGACATGCGTGCCGACAAGGCGCTGCTGATCCCGACCGAAGCCGTCATCCAGACGGGCAAGCGCGCGGTTGTCATGCTGGCGGAGGACAACGGCCGGTTCCGGCCGGTCGACGTCGAGATTGGCCTGGAAAGCGGTGGCCAGACCGAGATCAAGCGCGGATTGCAGGCCGGCCAGCGTGTCGTGGTGTCCTCGCAGTTCCTGATCGACTCGGAAGCCAGTCTCAAGGGGGTCGAGGCACGCCTGAACGCCGCGCCCACTGCGACCACGCCTGCCGCATCCACTCCCTCTGCCCCGGCTGCTGGGGCCCCGAGGCATGTGGGCGAAGGTAAGGTGGAAAGCATCACCAAGGACGCGATGACCTTCTCGCACGGCCCGATTCCGACGATGAAGTGGGGCGCCATGACCATGGAGTTCAAGCTGCCGTCCAGCGGGTTGTCCAGCGGCCTGAAACCCGGGGATCGCGCGAGCTTCGAGTTCTTCATCGACACGGACGACCTGCCGCAACTCACCCGGGTGACGCCCACGGCAACGGCTCCCTCGGCAAGCACTGCTGCGGACCCCAAGGCCCCTCCAGTCGCAACGCCAGCTACGCCGATTGCGCCCGCAACTCCGGGAAGCAAGCCATGATCGCCAAGCTCATCCGGTGGTCCATCGCCAATCGCTTCCTGGTACTGCTGGCGACGCTGATGATCAGCGCGTGGGGCGTGTATTCAGTAATGCGTACGCCGCTCGACGCGCTGCCGGATCTCTCGGACGTGCAGGTCATCATTCGCACGACCTATCCGGGCCAGGCGCCGCGCATTGTCGAGAACCAGATCACCTACCCGCTGACCACCACCATGCTGTCGGTGCCGGGGGCCAAGACGGTTCGCGGTTACTCCTTCTTCGGGGACTCGTTCGTCTATGTGCTGTTCGAGGACGGAACCGATCTGTACTGGGCGCGCTCACGGGTGCTGGAATACCTGAACCAGGTGCAGTCACGCCTGCCGGCGGCTGCTAAGGCTTCGCTCGGGCCCGACGCCACGGGCGTGGGTTGGATCTATCAGTACGCACTGGTCGACCGCGGCGGCACACAGGACGCCTCCCAGTTGCGCGCCTTGCAGGACTGGTTCCTCAAGTACGAACTCAAGACCGTGCCCAACGTGGCCGAGGTCGCCTCGATCGGCGGCATGGTGCGCCAGTACCAGGTCGTGCTCGATCCGGAGAAGCTCGCCGCCTACCGGATCCCGCACACCAAGGCAGTGGAGGCCATCCAGAAAGCCAACCAGGAGACCGGCGGCTCGGTGCTCGAACTGGGCGAGGCGGAATACATGGTGCGGGCCTCGGGCTACCTTCAGGGCCTGGAGGATTTCCGCAAGATCCCGCTGATGACGACCGACGCCGGTGTGTCGGTGCGCCTGGGCGACGTCGCGCGCATCCAGGTCGGACCGGAGATGCGCCGCGGTATCGGCGAGCTCGATGGTGAAGGCGAAGCCGTCGGTGGCGTGATCGTGATGCGCTCGGGCAAGAACGCGCTGGAGACCATCACCGCCGTCAAGGAAAAGCTCCAGACCCTGCAGGCCAGCCTGCCCAAAGGCGTGGAAATCGTGCCGACCTACGACCGGTCCAACCTGATCGAGCGAGCGGTACGGAACCTCGGCTTCAAGCTGCTCGAGGAATTCATCGTCGTCGCAGTGGTGTGTTTCATCTTCCTGTTCCACCTGCGCTCCGCGTTCGTCGCGATCGTCTCGCTGCCGATCGGCATCCTGGCGGCCTTCATCGTGATGCGCTACCAGGGCGTCAATGCCAACATCATGTCGCTCGGTGGCATCGCCATCGCCATCGGCGCGATGGTGGATGCCGCAGTGGTGATGATCGAGAACGCCCACAAGCACATCGAGAAGTGGAAGCACGATCACCCGGACCAGACGCTGCGCGGGGAAACCCACTGGCGCGTGATCGCGGACTCGGCGGCCGAGGTGGGGCCCGCGTTGTTCTTCTCGCTGCTCATCATCACGCTGTCGTTCATTCCCGTCTTCACGCTGGAAGCCCAGGAAGGACGGATGTTCTCGCCGCTGGCCTTCACCAAGACCTACGCGATGGCCGCCGCAGCCGGACTCTCGGTGACGTTGATTCCGGTGCTGATGGGCTATCTGATCCGAGGCAGGATTCCCGATGAGAAGACCAACCCGTTGAACCGGCTGCTCATCGCCGTCTATCAGCCGCTGTTGAACGCGGTATTGCGCTGGCCCAAACTGACACTGGCGGGCGCCGTGGTCGTGCTGTTGTTGAGTCTTTGGCCGTTGCAGCACATCGGCGGCGAGTTCATGCCGCGCCTGGACGAGGGCGATCTGCTCTACATGCCATCGGCATTGCCAGGGTTGTCGGCGGGCAAGGCCGGCGAGTTGCTGCAGCAGACCGACCGGCTGATCAAGACAGTTCCCGAAGTGGCGAGCGTCTACGGCAAGGCCGGGCGCGCGGAGTCGGCGACCGATCCGGCGCCGATGGAGATGTTCGAGACCACCATCCAGTTCAAGCCGCGCGAGCAATGGCGCGCCGGCATGACGCAGGACAAGCTGGTCGAGGAGCTCGACCGCATCGTCAAGGTGCCCGGCCTGACCAACATCTGGGTGCCACCGATCCGCAACCGGATCGACATGCTGGCCACGGGCATCAAGAGCCCGGTGGGCGTGAAGGTGGCGGGCACCGACCTCGCGACCATCGACCGCATCACCGGGGAGATCGAACGCGTGCTCAAGGACGTGCCGGGCGTGTCGAGCGCCTTGGCCGAGCGGCTCACCGGTGGCCGCTACGTGGACGTGAACATCAAGCGGGACGAGGCGGCGCGATTCGGCATGAACATCGCCGACGTGCAATCGGTCATCGCCTCGGCGGTGGGCGGCGAGAACATCGGCGAGACGGTTGAAGGCCTGCAGCGTTTCCCGATCAACGTGCGCTACTCGCGGGAGATCCGCGACTCGCTGGAACAACTACGGGCCCTGCCGATCGTCACCGAGCGCGGCGCGCGGCTCGTGCTCTCCGACGTGGCGGACATCCGTGTCACCGACGGGCCACCGATGCTGCGCAGCGAGAACGCGCGGCTGTCGGGCTGGGTCTACGTGGACATTCGCGGAAGAGACCTGCGTTCAGCGGTGCAGGACATGCAGCGCGTGGTTGCGAAGGAGGTGAAGCTGCCGCCGGGCTACGCGGTGTCGTGGTCCGGTCAGTTCGAGTTCCTGGAGCGCGCCACGGCGAAGCTGAAGGTGGTGGTGCCGTTCACTCTGCTGATCATCTTCGTGCTGCTGTACCTGACCTTCAAGCGCTTCGACGAAGCCCTGTTGATCATGGCGGCGCTGCCGTTCGCACTGGTCGGGGGGATCTGGCTGCTCTACCTGCTCAGCTACAACCTGTCCGTCGCCGGCGCGGTCGGCTTCATCGCGCTCGCGGGGGTGTCGGCGGAGTTCGGCGTGATCATGCTGCTGTATCTGAAGCACGCCTGGGACGAGCGCATCGACGAGGGCAAGACGGGCACCGACGACCTGCTGGACGCGATCCGCGAAGGTGCGGTGCTGCGCGTGCGCCCCAAGGCCATGACGGTGGCGGTCATCCTGGCGGGCCTGTTCCCGATCATGTGGGGAACAGGCACCGGCTCGGAGGTGATGCAGCGCATTGCCGCACCGATGGTGGGCGGGATGATCACGGCCCCGTTGCTGTCGATGTTCGTGATTCCCGCGGCGTACCTGCTGATGCGGCGGCCGCGCGAAACTCGCGACCGGCACACGCCTCGCCGCGCGTTCTGGAGAAAAGGCCATGGCCCAGCCTGATCGCCCGCAACTACGCCGCACCTCTTTCGGCGCTGCGCTGTTCCTGTGCCTGTTCCTGGCCTTGTTCGGCACGGCAGCGCAGGCGTCGATGCCTGTTTCGCAGGACGAAGGGTGGACTGCACGCGCGGTCACTCCAGTCACGACGGGACCTGTTGCTGTCGCGGTCATGGGCGTGGCCACCATGCCTGTGGCCATGGATGCTATGCCCTGCGCGCTGTGCTACAGCGCCCCGGGGCCATCGCTGCACGAGGTCGGCGGCGAATGTCGCGAACATGAGGCCATGGCGTGGCCGGTGCATGTGGCGCCGGTGCCGGATGGGGAGTATTTCGACGCGGGAGGTCGGCACGTACGGTTGCCAGTGCGCATCCTGTACTGCCGGTGGCTGGATTGATCGGTGACAGCGAGCGTCACGGCTCGCGTTTGCTTCCTTCCGATCAATGCCAGGAGTTCATCATGAAAAAGTCATTCCTCATCCTCGTCAGCACCCTGACCTTGGGAATCGCCTTGCCCGCTCTGGCGGGCCCCGATTTCCAGGTCATCGAGAAAGCGCGCAAGGCCCAGCAGGTGGCTGCCGCCGAGCGGCGCACCGACCTACTCTCCGGTAAAGGCTCGCCGGACTGTCCGCCACCTCCACTCGTGCTGCCGCTGGATCATGGCCCGCGCGCGTTGACCACTCCGGGAGAAACCCGCTGGCGCAAGGCACGGTACGAAGAACAGTTGAAGGCGTGCAAGAACATGCCGTCGTAGTGCGTTGAGCGCCCGCGGAGACCCGCGTCTTCCGGGCGCCAAAGCGCAAGCGCTGTTGGTCGAAGTCAAACGCATCTTCGCGCGTCTCAGCTCAACGGGAGCTTTCTTGAAAAGCACATTGCCGACCATCAACGCATTACAGCCAGCCTTCTGGTGCGAATTCGCTGGTGAGCAACAGCCAGATTTTTTGCCAGAATTCCGACTCGGGTTCGTCTGGATGAACAGGACCCTCGCCGCCAGCCGGTGTGATCCATTCGAGCGCCTGTCCTTCGGACAGCCGTAGTTGATGCGCCGCCTGCATTTTGGACAATGCAGCCAGACGAGCAGCGTCTTCGGCAACTTCCGCGACGTGGATCGCCAACGCGCTTTCGGTGTTGATGCGATCGGAGCGGGGGTCGAAGTTCATCGAGCCGACGAACAACTCCTTTCTGTCGATCACCAGCGATTTGGTATGCAGTCCCCCCACAGACAGTCCAAAGAGCTTGCGCTGCTCTTCTCGCCCGGCGCGCTGCGGGCTCAACTCGAACAATGCAACACCGGCCGTCAGGAGCGCTGGTCTATAGCGCCGATAGGCCCCGTGTACGAGTGGCTGATCGGTCGACGCTAGTGAATTGGTCAACACACTGACCTTGACACCCCGGCGAGCCGCTTCGGCGAGGAGGTCCACGCCGGCTCGCCCCGGAATGAAATAGGGTGAAGTAAGCAATATTTCCCTTGATGCAGAACGGATGTGCTCCAAGGCGTTGAGCCTCACGAGGTTGGAGCCATGCTCTTGTCTTCCTTCCGTCTGTGATGCGGAAAGTGCCTTTCCAGGCAGGTCTGCGTAGGATTCCCCGTCGCCCCACGCCAGATGCACACGGCCGGCAGCGAACTCCTTCGCGACCGATGAGCGGCCCAGTGCGTCTGGTGCATCGGCACCCCCCAGCGCCGGAGCCGATGCTGACTGGGTCAGCGTCTCGAAGCGATCGCGCAGCGCGTGCGCGGGCGCCGACCGTGCGGCGACGTGTTCGATAGGCACAGTGGCGGCGCTGTTCCAGTAGAGGTCGAACTGGCGAGACATGTCACCGACGACTTCTCCTGCAGCCAGCACGTCCAGGTCGATGAAGTTGCCCGCGTCATTGCGCGTGAAGTATTCATCGCCAATGTTGCGCCCCCCGGTGATCGCCCAGGCCGCATCTGCGACGAACAACTTGTTGTGCATTCGGTGGTTCAAGCGACCGAGGAAAAATGGCGATGCCGCAAATCGAGCGAACACGCCGCCAGCCCGCAATGCGAACGGGTTGAAAAGCCGCACCTCGACGCGCTCGTGCGCGGCCAGGCAGGCCAGCAGTTCGTCCTGACCCTGTGTATATAGATCGTCGATCAACAGGCGCACTCGAACTCCCCGCGCCGCGGCATCTCGCAAGGCCCGCATCATCTCGCGACCCGTGGCGTCGGATTGAAAGATGAAGTACTGCAGGTCCAACGACCGCGTGGCCAATCGCGCAAGCTCAAGGCGTGCCTGCAGCGCGTCCGGCCCGGAGGGCAGCAAACGAAAGCCACTGGCTCCTTGCGCCGCGCGTGAGGCTTCTACAACCTTGGACAGCGGTGCGTCTACTGAGGCGACAAGTGTGTGAGTGGGCGACGACGGAGGCGACGGGGGCAACCCGAGGCAGCCGGACAAGGCGAGCAAGGTGCTCACCATCGCAACGCGCCAAAGGGGAGTCAGGCTGTTCAAAGTCTGTTGCTTCATGTCGAGCGGTTTTGTCGCACAGGTGAGGTTGGAGAGCGCGGCTATCGAGCAAGCCGAGGAATTTAAGCCGAGTTTCGGCAAACGCGGGCCGCGTTCGCTGAAAAGACGCGCTACCTCTTCCGGATGCTGACTCCTCTCACTCTGATCCCAGCAAGATGATGATGCGCTGCGTTCCATGCAGCGCGAAGAGGTGCATTCAAGCGCCTGAGAGCAGGTGCGACGGCAGATGAAGTATTTGTAATCCACCTGTGCGGCCATCGACGGGTTGGATTTTTAGACTGACGACAGGGAGATCAACCGACGGCCTACCGAGAGCATCCGGGCTGTCATGGCTTTTTGGCCCGGCATGCACTCACACGGTCAAAGGAGAGTGTCATGTCGTCAAAACGTATAGGTTCAGCGCTTGCCATGGTCATTGGCGCAGTTGTTCTCGCGCCCCCGACCTACGCGGAGCCGTCCCACTTCGCGCCAACGGAAGCGGGGGTGGTCTACCACCCCGAGCATGCAGGGCCGGCCAGACCCCGAGCCCAGATCACCGCAGAACTCGAAACCGCTCAGAAGCATCCGTTCTGGACATGGGCGAGTCGCTATGGCGCCCCATGGCCTGTCGCCAAGAGCGGTCCGGGAAAGACACGCGATGAAGTTCGAAAAGAGACCCTTCAGGCGATGCGAGACGGCACCATTCCGTCCGGCGAAAGATAGTCGCAAGCGCACCTGCTGAGTAACAACTGAGGAGAGTTGCTTCCTCAGCAGGTGCCCACATCGATTGCCGTGCTGGTTCGCCACGCGCCCGGAGAGTGACGCGGCGGGACTGCGGAACGCGAGGTTGCGCGCGTGTGCTATGGACTGCAACAGTTTTGCTGCCCTTGGATTGGCGGGCATTTCACCGAACCGAACGAACAGAACACACAGCAGTCGCCGGATTTCGGACGAAGCAAGATCTTGCAGTTCTCGCATTCGTAGAAGAACTGGCAGGCGTCCACAGGCATCTCCTCCCGCTTCGCGTGGCCGCAGTGTGGACATGTCAGCACGGACTCGAAGCTAACTGCGCCGCGCACGCCTTTTCCTGGGGTCATTGGTGCGCCCTCCCAATCTCGCAGCCATTCCCGCGGCATCTCGGGTGCGCTGGCGACACAAGATCCCACAGCGATACGCCAACCATCGAGCCCAGCCCAACGTACAGCAACTCGGCGGTCCACCATTGGCCGAAGAAGAGCAGCATGGCCGCGAGCACCATCGCCGGACCGATCATGCCCATCAAGCCGCGATGCCACTGACGATGGCGATACCAGCCGACGGCATTGGCCACCAGGGCAACGCCGGCGAACAGTGGCAGCAGGGTGGTGAGAAACAGGCCTTCGTAGCCGCTGAAGATGCCAAGGCCCGCCGCAGCCCCCAGGCTTGCCAGAGCTGGGAAACATGCGGGGCACGCCGCAGCCGAGACAATGCTGCCCAAGGCGCCGGCCTTGTCGGCCATCCGTGCGATCCATTCCATCGACTGCATCCATGTCTTTCGAGGAGTTCACAATACTTCCGTAGTCAAGTACGGAGTCAAGCGGCATGGATCAACTAAGCATCGGCGTATTCGCTCAGGCCGCAGGAGTCAACGTGGAGACCATCCGCTTCTATCAACGCAAGGGTTTGCTGCCGCAGCCGGACCGGCCTTACGGCAGCATTCGGCGATACGGCCAGAAAGATGTGGCGAGAGTCCGGTTTGTGAAGTCTGCGCAGGGCCTGGGCTTTCGCCTCGACGAAGTGGCCGGATTGTTGATGCTGGAAGATGGCACGCATTGCGGCGACGCTCGCCGACTCGGGGAGCAAAAACTTGCCGATGTGCGTGCGAAGCTGGCGGACCTTCATCGTATCGAATCGGCCTTGTCGACATTGATCCACGACTGCGGCAAGAATGGCACAAACGTATCCTGCCCATTGATCACTGCGCTGGAAGCGTAGCCTCTGTGGGAGGCAACGGGTATCGCCGCCGAGGATCGGTGCGCGGCTTCGCTCGATCGCATCGATCCACAGCAATCAACCGAAGGAGCTTCGCTGTCAATTCTGCAAGACATCCAGCAATGGGCGCGGCGTGTCAAGCGGGATGCGGTGACGCTGTGGTTCGCCTATCGGCATCCAAAAACCCCTTGGCACGTAAAGGCGCTTTCTGCATTCGTCGTCGCCTACGCGCTCAGCCCGATCGACTTGATCCCAGACTTCATTCCCGTGCTGGGGTATCTGGACGATGTGCTCTTGTTGCCCGGTCTGATCTGGCTGACGATCCGACTGCTGCCTCGGAATGTCCTCGCTGATTGCCGCGTCACGGCGGACGAATGGATGAGCCATGGTGAAAGCAAGCCGCGCAGTCTTTGGGGTGCTGCGCTCATCCTTGTGATTTGGGTCGGTGCCGGTGTCGTGTTGTGGCGACGGCTTCGACAAGGCTAAGCCGATCAATGGCCGGGGTTCCGCTTGTTGCGAGTTGCGAATACAGGACCCAAGGTCCGTGATGCCGAAGTGGTGTGGCGTACAGGGGGCCGTTGGCTTCCGCGGGGCAAGAAACATCTCGCCCGCGTGGCTTTTACATCGAGTGTCAAACGATCAACAATCACTTCTATGAAACGCCTGCATGGTGAACCGCAGGTACAGCAGCGGCAGAAGAATTAGCGTCAGGGCGGTGGCCGTGATCAAGCCGCCGATCACCACGATCGCCAGCGGGCGCTGGATCTCGGAGCCCGGCCCGCTGGTGAAGAGCAGCGGCACCAGGCTGAAGGCGGTGATCGCCGCCGTCATCAGCACCGGCCGCAGCCGTCGTCGGGCACCCTGCGTGACGCAAGTGACCAGGTCAGGCCCTTCGGCGCGCAATTGGTTGAAGTAGCTCACCAGCACCACGCCGTTGAGCATGTCAGTTGCTTCCGCTCTTGCCGAGCCATGCCGCCTTCAGTGCGATCACGGAGCCGGTTGCCAGCCGTCCAAGCCTGTCGCAATCAACTGACATCCCAAACTTCGACGCACCACTGTCGTGATCGCACGTCCACCGCCGTGGCTCCGACCACATCCTCTTTCGGCAGAAGTTCTTGCTCCGCAGAGAACGCACTTATCGGATTCCAGCCGTGTTTGACAAGATTTCCGAGGCGAAAGAAGCCTTCGCCCCCAAGCCATTCCTCAATCTTGTTGCTGAAACGAACCGCTTTTTGTAAGGTTTCGGCCATGACGCTTCGTTTCCGAATTGAATTGCTGTTGGACACATCGCCGGATGGCAGTGACGCCGTTCGCCGCGTTGTCCTTGTCGACCGCGAAACCGAACTGCAACACGAGCTTGCAGTAGCTTTTTTGCTCGACGAATTCGGCCAGAAGCCGCTGAACACCCAGATCGCAGTTCTTTTGGATCTCGCGTTCTTTCTCGAATGGCAGTTGCTTCGCACAAGGCGTGCTGAAGCTTCGAGAAAAGCGAAAGCGCCCTTCATCAGTCCAGAAAGTCGCGTGCTTGCCGGCATACGTGCACTGACGAACAGGGAAATTACTGAGTACTGCCGTTGGGCATGCCTCTCAGCCGACAAGCTCGCGACCGCACTACAAGACGAATCCTCCACCTTCGCTCTGTTGGCAACCGGGAAAGCAGTCAAATTCGGCACGTCAAACCGCCGCATCAGGACCACCGGAAACTATGTTGCCTGGCTAACGAAGGAATGCGACCCTCGGTCGGAACTCACCGCGGAGGAGCATCGAATGCTCGAGGCCAGCGCGCAGAGCATTCGAATGGAATTTCATAAGCACATCGCCACTGGCGACGATTCTGTAGAGGTGCGCTCGTTAAACGACGAACAACGGAGCAGCCTTGAGAGAGCCCTCGGGAACGGTGGCCCATTTCCTCAAACTCCAACGGGGCGGCGCGACAGCTTGATCGTGGAAACACTCCACGAGTCAGGCCTCAGGGCGGGAGAGTTACTCAAGCTGTGCTGTGTAGATGTTATTGAGTCGTGGGAATACAAGCCTGGGCACTTCACCGGATGCATCAAGGTCGTCGAAGCGCAGAACGATCCCGCCGACACTCGATTGCACGAACCGGCTTGCAAGACGGGGGGTGGCTTGGTGCCGATCTCCACATCACTCGCGACCAAACTCATTGAGTACATCGTTGGCGATCGTGAAGCGGCCGTCTTCAAATCAAACTCTACGACACCCTTTCTGTTTGTGAACCATGAGGGCAAGTACGAAGGAAGCCCTCTCGGCCGAAGGAACCTGAATCGCATACTCGCCAAACTCAAATCTTTCGAATCGCTCCCTTCCACCATCTCGCCACACGTCCTGCGACACACCAACCTGAATCACGTTTACAAGACTGCGACGGCAAAAGGCCGTGACGCTCGCGAAATCGTGATCCAACGAGGTCGATGGTCGACAAGATCCACGATGCCGGATCGATACGCAGCTCGTGCAATCGAAGGACGCTCGGCCGAGCTCGTTCAGCAAAGAGACCGAATCATTTCCTGACGAGGCTGCGAAATGTACGGCCCATACACTGAGTTCGTCGTGGGGAGCGAGGAAGTTTTTCCCGACGGTCTTCCAACTCACATCAAGGTTATCGACAACGAATCGCGGCTCATTCCCGTCAATTTGGACGGCATGATGCTTCCCAAAACCGATGGCATAGAAAGCGTATTCAGGCTCAGGAATGTCGAGGATCTGCTGACGCCCGCAACAGCGACCATTTATTACGCAGTGGTTCTGCATGCCTTGGACGGCCACCGCAAGGTCTCAACCGCGGTCCAGTGGTTTTCTCGTTTTGAGCGGATGCTCAGAAGGTTGAATCTCACCGCAAGAGTTGCATCCATCACGCTGAAGATGTACATGGAGGAAGCGCGGCAATCGTCACCGAATGATCTAAAGACGCTCAGGAGCTTGTTGAGGTATTGGATACGTCTCCGCTATCCAGGCATCGCCCCAGACCTCAAGGCGCACATTCTGACCTCTCAATCGCCGAAGAGCGCGACCTCCATCGAGATTCAGGCAAGGAAGGTGCACGAGCGCCCCTTCTCGACCGAGAAGGTGCGCGCGATTCATCGACAAGTAGATGACCTGTACATCGACGGGAAGTTCAATCCACAGCAGAACCTGCTTTGGCGTCTGATGATCTCCGAGGCTTTGCGGCCCTCGCAAATGCAACTCTTGAGGGTCAAGGACGTTTCATTGTCCGCCAAGACACTCGCAGTGCCTTTGGTCAAACTCCATGGAAGACCGAGCCGCTCGAGGATGATGACCGTGAGCGTCTCAGAGGCTGTACACGTGGCTCTTCGCGATCAGCTGGCTTGGATGGAGAAGCTGTCTGGCCGCAACCTTTCTCCCGATCAGCCACTCTTTTGCGTCAACATCAATCAGCACGTTCCTTTTCTACAGAAGCGATCCCTCGGTATCACATCTCTGATAGTTCGCACTCGAGGGCGAATCACAGACCACATTGCAGACCTAGGCGATCTCGATCTTTTCACCAGGCGATTCAAACACACAAAACTCACCCATCTGGCCATCCTCGGTGCTCCATTGGAGGTCCTCAGGCAGGCGGCCTTTCACACCACCACCGGTTCGCTCACGCGCTATGTCAATTTGACCGACGAGATGGCTGAGGCGTATGAGCGGCAGATGGATCCGCACTTTGTGCTTGTCATAGACGCGTTTAGAGGTTCGGTGCTGGATGCGGGCAACGAGAAGTCCATACCTGAAGACAACCTCATCCTCGACGCCGAGTTGAACGACAGTCTGGGCGGATGCGGAGATGAACTATGCGGCGTTTTGGCTCCCGATGGTTGCTATATCTGTCCGCGGTTCAAGGCCTTCGTAGATGGACCGCACGACCAAGTTCTAGCGAAGATGGAGAAGGCGCGAGAAAGGAAAGTGCTGATGCTATTGCCAGTGGAAACGATTCAAAGAGACGACAACATCATCTCCGCGGTGAAGCAAGTCATGGGAATCTGTGAGCGCAGAAGGGAAAACGAATGCAAGGAGTAGTTCCGCTCTTCAGAAGCCAGACTGTTGCAGGCCCCGACAGATTTGAGGAGTTTGTCAGGTGGGGCTGCCCCGGTGGAGTCGCAGGTTTTGACACTGTGCACGAGCAAGGTTATGACCCAAGTGTTCCATGGTTTGCGATGGCGCCACATCGCCTGAAAGCGGGTGACAAGACCACGCGACTACCTCTCATAAAAATCGAGCACCGCGTACGGGCTCGGAAGATATTCATTCGCACTCGAACGGGGCCACCCAAGATCACCAATCCAGAGGCAATGGTTGGCGGAGACCGCTTCCTCACGTTTGCGAAGACGTACATCAATGTGATGATCATCTACCGCAATTTGAGAGGAGCTCCGAAGACGATCGCCCGCACCCTGGAGCTTCTGGACTGGGCTCTGCGCCAGCTCAACTCTGGAAACAATGACCCAAGCTTGCTGACGCGTGCAGCCTTCGTTCTCGCCGAACAAGCCTTGACTGGCGGATCAGATTGCGTATCTGTCAAATACGATATTGGATGCGAGTTGGACTTGCTTGCAGGCATGTTGCAGGGTGGCCATCACACGAAAAGCTTCAGGTTTGGCCAATACGGATTCGGCCTGCTGGCAACTCGTTTCACCTTCACGTCCAAAGTGCCCATGCCGACGAAACGGAAAGCACAACTTCTTGATGAAGATGTGCAGAGGAAGAGCCAGTCCAGGCGGCTACCGAATGAAGTCGTAGCTGCTGTTGGACTGGCATACCGTTCTGCGCAACAGCGCTTCGGTCCGGCACACGAAATTACCTCAATGGCCGCATTGGTAGCGTTGCCCTTCACAACCGTGTCAATGCGTCTATCGGATCTCTTGCAGCTTCACCCGGACGCCCTGAGGTGGGTTGAGGGGAGGGTTCGGATATCGATTTATCGACCGAAGACCGACCTGTACCAGGAACTTCCAATCCCAAAACAACTTGAGGCTCTTGCCCAGGAACTGTTCGAGGTCGCCGCCAATTTCTCAGCGGATGCAAGAGCAGCGTTCAAGTACTACATTGAGAACTTCGACAGCTTCGAAAAGATCAATCAGCTGTATATCCCGGACCACCTGCAGGGCGATTTTTCGCAGTCGTACTTCAGAAGACCTCCGTTCGGCACCAGAAAGACTGACCCATATGTACCCGTCAGTGCCGTGGATCTAATGGCTCGTGAATACCCTTCGCTCTACGACAAGATCTCGAAGGTCATCTGCGTCAAGCTGCGCACGCTACGTGGCGTGAACCATCCCCAAGACTTCTTCCCGCAGCAGACAAGATCTCAAGTCTCAGGGCGAATCTACCTATCACACCTCGATCTGAGCGTGCTGTTCAGGGTCATCGGGGTCGAATTGCCCGGTGAAGTTCAACTGCTTGAAAAAGATATCTTCATTGATCGGGACTACTTACTCAACTCGATCTCTGCAAACGAAGGACAGAAGATCGGAATCGAACTGGCTTTTCTGGTGGCTGGGCGAAGTCTTTCCTGTTTTTCCAGTGTTGAAGAGTTGCGTAGCAGACTTTTGGCGGACTTCAAGAAGGCAAGATTCCCTCACTGGCCTTACTCATCCAGAGATAGAAAGACGCGGCTCGACGAGGTCCTCTGCGCTGCGTTTGATGGTCAGATTGATCAGGAAACTGATCACTTGGCGCGGAAGCGAGCTTGGTGGCGCCCTGTTGTCGTCACGCATTCTCGCTTTCTCAGATGGACTAGCGTGCGCTTGGGTAAACCTCCAAGACTCTTCGCGACACTGAACATCAAACTTTCGAATGGAGAATATCCATCGTTCACCCTTCACGACACACGAGCCTATCTTCAAACGCGAGCGCTAACGTTGGGGGTGAGCGAGAAGTACCTTGATCTACTTGCGGGACGAACGTCAGGCACGCAGTCGGCACATTACGATTTGCGCACCCCAGCAGAGATCGTGAGCGGCTCTATCGAGGGGTTCGATCCGGCAGTCGACTTTAAGGTGACTGGCCCTGTGGCGAACGCCGCTCGAACAATTGAAGTAGTAGATCGAAAAATCTTTCTCTTTGAAAGAGCTACACCCAAGCAAATCACGGAAGTGGGGGGATGCTCAACATCTTGGTCTCTCAACCCTTGTGAACAGCATGGCGACTGCATGGGGTGTGGCCACCACGTCTGGATGAAAGGGGACAAGAAGCGCTTGCCGATCATCAAAGAGATGCATCAGCACTCCGTCCACATGATCGCCGAGGGACACAAAAAGTTGCGATCGAGCGGGGGCCTGAAGAAGCCAATCGAGCGCCACATCAGACAACACGAATGGGTTCGCGCTCGCTGTGAAGAGATCTTCGCTGTGGAGAATGACCCCTCAATTGCACCAGGCACGATCGTGACGTTCGATGCGGCGCCAGCGGCTCTGGGCCTGTCCGAGCTCACGTCTCGATTACACGATAAACATGTCGGCGAGCCGCCGGAAAGAGATGACGATGGGGATGCCAAAGATTAGTCGGAGGGCCGAAGCGGCGATCGTCGTCATCTTGAAAGAATGGCCGACCAAGCAGCGATTGACCTGGGATTCACTAAGAAGGCAAATTGCCAAGAAATTCAAAGCTTCAGACGTGTGGTCGCGCCAATCGCTCAGCGCGAATGAGGCCATCTATAACGCGTACGAGGCGGCCAAGAAGCCAGGTGCTGAGCGCTCGAGCGCTCCCCAGCACAGTCGGTCTTGGTACGTGAAGCGAGTTATTGAGTTGGAACTGCAGGTTGCCGACCTGTCTGCGAAAAAAACTGCACTGCAGTTGCGTCACATGCAGCTGATCCACAACGTGTCCCTATTGCCCGGTGGCATCGGGCTGCTGGCTCTTCCATTGCCCAGTAATACGCGCAGAAGGCGAGAAGATAGGTAGAGAGCCAATCTGGAGACGCTGCCAGACGACGCGGAACTGTATTCCTCTACGCTTCGCCCGGGTTGTTGTGTTCATGCGCTCGTCGATCCCCATTCGGGCGCCAAGCTCCCCGATCAGCTAGCTGAACTACCGATTGTTGAAATACCAGGCATGAGCCGGATCGGGGCCGCGACGACTTCCGAAGGCTCATTCGGCGCAGCGAGCCAGTTGCTGACATCGTCCAGTTCGCCGCTCATCTTCGCTGGCGTGTTGAAGTCATGTAACTTTCGGTCGAGCAGGTGCGACGGCACCACATCTGTCAACGCACGAAACATGTTGTCGGAGCGCCCCGGGAAGCGTCGATCCCATTCCTGAATCATTTCCTTCATTGCTCTGCGCTGAAGGTTGGGCTGAGAGCCGCACAGATTGCAAGGGATGATCGGGAAATTCATCGCCGCCGAATAGGCCTTGATGTCTCGCTCGTTGCAGTACGCGAGTGGGCGAATGACGACATTTCGTCCGTCGTCTGAGACCAGCTTCGGCGGCATGGTTTTCAGCTTTCCGCCGAAGAACATGTTGAGAAGCAGCGTCTCCAAGATGTCGTCGCGATGGTGGCCCAACGCTACCTTGGTGGCGCCCAATTCCACTGCGGTCCGGTAGAGGATGCCGCGCCGCAGCCTTGAGCAAAGGGCGCATGTCGTTTTTCCCTCAGGCACCTTCTCCTTGACAATGGAGTAGGTGTCTTCCTCGATGACGCGAAACGGAACGTTTAGCTGAGTCAAATATGCGGGAAGGATGTCCTCGGGGAATCCTGGCTGCTTCTGATCGAGGTTGACCGCTACGACATCAAAATTGATCGGAGCGACTTCCCGGAGGTAAAGAAGGCTGTCCAGCATGGTGTAGCTGTCTGCCCCACCCGACAGACAGACCATGACGAGGTCACCTTCCTCGATCATCCCGTAGTCAACGACAGCTTGGCCGGCGAGTCGGCGGATGCGCTTGCGCAGCTTATTAAATTCAACACTCATAGAGAACCTTTCGTGGAATTGTAGGGAAGACTTGTCAGCGACGCCCTCCGATGTAAACATTGGCCGGTCTAGCGACTTTTCTTGACAAAATTCAACGGCTGTAAAGGATCACGCCTTAGCCGCTGCGACCCGTCCCTCTCGAAGGCCTCAGAAAAAGCATGTTCTTGATGGGCTCTACGTCCGATAAGCAAGGACAGCTACGGCCTGCTCGACATCCTGCTCAAGCTCAAGGCGCGCGCGCCGATCCACTTCGACATCGTCGCGGTCAACCTCGACCAGAAGCAGCCCGGCTTCCCCGAGGAAGTGCTGCCGAAGTACCTGAGCGATCTCGGCGTGGCCTTCCACATCGAGAACCAGGACACCTACAGCATCGTCAAGCGCGTGATCCCCGAGGGCAAGACCACCTGCGGCCTGTGCAGCCGGCTGCGCCGCGGCATCCTCTACCGCGTGGCCGACGAGCTGGGCGCCACCAAGGTCGCGCTGGGCCACCACCGCGACGACATGCTGCAGACCTTCTTCCTCAACATGTTCTTCGCGGCCAAGCTCAAGAGCATGCCGCCGAAGCTGGTGAGCGACGACGGCCGCCACGTGGTGATCCGGCCGCTGGCCTACGTGGCCGAGAAGGACCTGGTGCGCTGGGCCCAGCACCGCGAGTTCCCGATCATTCCGTGCACGCTGTGCGGCAGCCAGGAGAACCTGCAGCGCAAGCAGGTCGGTGAGATGCTGCGCGAATGGGAACGCAAGTACCCGGGGCGCATCGAGAACATGTTCAGCGCGATGCAGAACGTGGTGCCTTCGCACCTGCTCGACGGAACGCTGCACGACTTCAAGGGTCTGAAGCCGACGGGCGTGGCAGACGAGAACGGCGACAAGGCCTTCGACACGCCCTCCTTCGACCCGCTCTCCCAGGCGCCCGCCGCCCTGCGCATCGTCCAGGGCTGATCCGGCTACCCAGGGGAATTTGGGGCCCACCGGCCCGGAGACCCTCATGAAACGCGCCTTTTTTGCTCTTCTTTTGGTAGCAACCCTGTCCGGCTGCGCCACCTCCTGGGTGGTCGACAGCGACGTGAAGAGCTTCTCCGCCATCGACACCGTTCCCGCGGGCGCCACCTACCGCTTCGAGCGCCTGCCCTCGCAGCAGGCCAACGGCGAGCGCCAGGCCTCGCTCGAGGCCATGGCCGCCGCCGCGCTCGAGCAGGTCGGCCTGCGCCGCGACGACGCCAACCCGCGCTACACGGCGCAGATCAGCGCCCGCGTGACCACCACGCTGTCGCCCTGGGCCGATCCCTGGCTCTGGGACGGCCCCTTCGGCTATGGCTATGGGTACGGCCCCTACGGCTACGGCCGGCGCTGGTACGGCGGCGGCTGGTATGGCGCGCCGATCGTTCCGCAGGCCTCCAACCCCTGGTACGAGCGCGAGGTCGGCGTGGTGCTGCGCGAGCTGGGCAGCAACCGCGTGGTCTACGAGACCCGCGCGCGCAACGACGGCCCCTACACCGCGAGCGCGGCGGTGCTGCCGGTGATGTTCCAGGCCGCGCTGCAGGGCTTCCCGAGGCCGCCCGAGGGCGTGCGGCGCGTCAACATCGAGCTGCCCACGGCGAAGAAGCAACAGTAAGGGCCCGCCTCGGGCCTGGAGCGGCGGCACGATCCGAAATGCCGCCCTCCTAGAATTTCGACCATGGAAGACCTCACCCGCCTGATCGCCGTTCGCCATGGCGAAACCGCCTGGAACGTCGACACGCGCATCCAGGGCCAGCTCGACATCGGGCTCAATGCCACCGGCATCTGGCAGGCCCAGCGCGTGGGCCAGGCGCTGGCCGACGAGCCGCTGGCCGCCATCTATGCCAGCGACCTCTCGCGCGCCTGGCAGACCGCGCTCGAGATCGCCAAACCGCACGGCCTCGAGGTCCGGCCCGAACCCGGCCTGCGCGAGCGCGCCTTCGGCCGCTTCGAGGGCATGAGCTTCGCCGAGATCGAGGCCGAACTGCCCGAGCAGGCCAGGCGCTGGCGCGAGCGCGATCCCGAGTTCGAACCCGAGGGCGGCGAGAGCCTGCTGGTGTTCCGCGAGCGCATCACGCGCGTGGCCGCCGACCTGGCCTCGCGCCACACGGGCGAGCTGGTGGCGCTGGTCGCGCACGGCGGCGTGATGGACGTGCTCTACCGCGCCGCCACGCGCCAGGAACTGCAGGCGCCGCGCACCTGGCAGCTCGGCAACGCGGCCATCAACCGCATGCTGTGGAGCAGCGAGGGCTTCAGCCTCGTGGGCTGGAGCGACATCTCGCACCTCGCGGCCGAGGGCGGGCCGCGCGACGAGTTCGCCAACTAGCTCGGTGCGTCAGTGCGAGCCGGGCGCCACCATCCGGTGGCGCAACTGGTCGGCCACCACCGCCACGATCAGCAGCGCGCCCAGCACCACCATCTGCAGGTACGACCCCACGCTCGCGAGGTTCATGCCGTTCTGCACCAGGCCGATGAAGATCGCGCCCATCACCACGTTCGGCACCCGGCCCATGCCGCCGCGCAGGCTCACGCCGGCGATCACGCAGGCCGCGATCGATTCCAGCGCCACGGTGCCGCCGAGGTTGGCCTCGCCGGTCTCGACGCGCGCGGTCAGCAGCAGGCCGCTGACGGCCGCGAGGCCCGCGCACAGCAGGTAGGCCACGAGCAGCACGCGCCGGGTGTCGATGCCCGACAGCGCCGCGGCCTTGGCATTGCCGCCCACGGCCAGCAGGTGGGTGCCGGTCGGCATGCGGCCCATCAGCACGCCCATGGCCGCCACGCAGGCCGCCGTGACCCAGATCGGCACCGGCACGCCCAGCAGCGTGCCGAAGCCGAACAGCTCGCTGAAGCCCGCGGGCAGGCCCGACACCGGCACGCCGCCCGTGAGGTAGAGCGCCAGGCCGAAGCCGATCGACTGCACGCCCAGCGTGACGATGAAGGGCGAGACGCCGATGAAGGCCACGCCGATGCCGTTGACCAGCCCCACCGCGAGCCCGGCCAGCATGCCGCAGGCGCAGCCCAGCGCGATGGCCAGCCAGGCGGCGTCGGGCAGCGCGGCGCCGAAGAACTGCATGGCCAGCGCCGCCACCACCGAGGTGATCGCCATCACGGTGCCGACCGAGAGGTCGAAGCCGCCGGTCACCAGCGCCAGCATCTGGCCCATGGCCACCAGGATCAGGTAGACCGACTGGCGCAGCAGGTTGACCAGGTTCTGCACCGTGAGGAACTGGTCCGACAGGGTGCCGAACACCACGAAGGCGATCGCCAGCATGAAGGGCAGCACGCCCAGGCGCAGGAACAGGGCGCGCAGCAGGGCCAGCGCGCGGCCGGCGGGCCCCGGTGCCGAAGGCACGGCGGTGGCGACGGAAGAAGACGAAGTCATGGCTTGTTGTTCTCGCTGGAACCGAAGAAGAGATTGAGCACGGCGGTCTCGCCGATGGCGTCGCCCCGCAGCTCGCCGGCGATCTCGCCGCGGCACATCACGTAGACACGGTGACTCAGGTGCAGCACCTCGGGCAGGTCGGAGGAGATCACGACCACCGCCGCGCCGCCTTCGCAGAGCTTGCGGATCACCTGGTAGAGCGCGCTGCGGGTACCGATGTCGACGCCCACCGTGGGCTCGTCGAACACGTAGAGCGCGGCGTCGCGCGTCATGCCCTTGCCGAACAGCACCTTCTGCTGGTTGCCGCCCGACAAGAGCGCCACCGGCCGCTCGAGGTTGCGCGGCGCGAGCTCCACGCGCTCGGCCGCGGCCGTCGACAGCCGGCGCCCGAGCCGCTTGCGCAGCCAGCCGCCATGGCCGCGCAGAGGGCCGTGCACCAGCGGCAGCGTGATGTTGGCGCGCGAGCTGAAGCCCAGCACCAGCCCCTCGCCCTTGCGGTCGGGCGGCAGGTAGAACAGGCCCTCGTCGAGCAGCCGGCGCACCCTGGCGCCGGTGCGCGGCTGGCCCTTGAACAGCACGCGGCCCGCGCTCACCGGGTCGAGCCCGCAGACCGCGCGGAACAGCTCCGACTTGCCGCAGCCCACGAGGCCGGCCAGCCCGACCACCTCGCCACGCCGCACCGCGAGGCTGGCGCCGCGCACGCCGTTGGGCGAATGCAGGCCCTCGACCTCGAGCACCGTCTCACCGGGCGCAAAGGCGATGCGCGGATAGACCTGTTCGATGGCACGCCCGCTCATCAGCTCGATCAGGCGGTCGGCATCGGTCTCGCGCGCCTCGACCGTCGTGACCTGGCGGCCGTCGCGCAGCACCGTGATGCGGTCGGCGATCCGCGCGATCTCCTGCATGCGGTGCGAGATGTAGACGATGCCCACGCCGCGCGCCTGCAGCCGCGCCACCAGCTCGAACAGGCGCTGCGTCTCGGCATCGGTCAGCGAGGCGGTGGGCTCGTCGAGGATCAGCACCGAGACCTCGCCGCGCAGGCCCTTGGCGATCTCCACCATCTGCTGCTGCGCGCGCGTGAGGCCGGCCACGGGCGCATCGACGTCGATCGCGAAGCCCAGGTCGGCCAGCATCGCGCAGGCACGTTCGCGCAGCGCGCCGCGGTCGAGCAGGCCGCCGCGGCGCGGCTCCTCGCCGAGGCTCAGGTTCTGCGCCACCGACAGCGTGGGGATCAGCGAGAACTCCTGGAACACCGCGCTGATGCCGTGGCGCCGCGCCTCGTGCACGTTCGCGAAGCGCACCGGCTCGCCGCGCAGCCGGATCTCGCCGGCGCTCGGCACATTGGCGCCGGCCAGCAGCGAGATCAGCGTCGACTTGCCGGCGCCGTTCTCGCCGAACAGCACGTGCACCTCGCCCGCGCGCAGCTCGAAGTCCACGCCGTCGAGCGCCAGCACGCCCGGATAGCGCTTGCCGAGTCCGCGGGTCTGCAGCAGGGGTGGCATCGCGGGCCTTACTTGACCTCGAACACCGGCTTGAAGCCGGTCGGCGGCAGGATGTCGGCCTGCTTCACGCTCTGGATGTTGCCGCTGTCGACCACGAAGATCTTCGGGCCCACGTGCTTCGCGACCTCCTTGCCCTCGAGCAGGCGCACCGCCTGGTCGACCGCGATGCGGCCCTGGATCACCATCGAGTCGGCCGGCGCGGCCACGATGCGGCCGCGCTGGATGCCCTCGTAGACGCCCGGCGTCATGTAGAAGGACAGCACCTGCACCTTCTTGTCGAGGTTGCGCGAGCGCAGGATGCCGGTGGCGGCCTCGGCCGTGACGGCCGTGCCGGCCACGTAGGCCAGGTCGGGGTTGGCCTGCAGCACGTCCTCGATCAGCTTGCTCTGCGCTTCCTTGCCGGTGTCGCCGTACTTCGGATCGAGCACCACCACCGCGCTGCCCTTGACCGCCTCCATGAAGCCCTTGTGCGCGGCCTCGACCCAGCCCGCGCCGGCCGGGCCCGGGAACCAGCCGACCTTGACCGGCGGCGAACCGGCCGGATGCTTCTTCGCGAGGTAGGCGCCGGTCGACTGGCCCATGGTGTGGAAGGACACCAGCGACTTGGCCGAGAGGTCGGGCGAGTTGATGCCGTTGACCAGGTCGATCACCGGCACCTTCTTCGCGGCCGTGGCCTTGATGACGTTGTTGAGGCCGTCGCCCGAGATCGCGCCGATGATCACCGCGTTGGCGCCGCGCGCCACGCAGTCCTCGATCTGCGAGACCTGCTTGCCGAGGTTGGTGTAGCCGCCCGCGTCGGCCACCTGCAGCTTCACGCCCTGGCGCCGGGCCTCCTCGATCACGCCGTAGTCCACGCCGAGCCAGTAGGCGTCCTTCATGTGCGGGAACGACACGCAGAGGTCCCACTTCTTCGAGGCCTTGGGCAGCGGCACGTAGTCGATGGGCTTCTTCGTGCCCTCGGCCGAGAAGGCGGGCTCGGTGGCCTCGGCCTTGTAGGGAAACCAGTCGGCGGCCGAAGCACCGCCGTGCCACAGCACGGTGGCGGCGAAGGCGGCGGCGGTCAATGAAACGCGCAGGGGCAAGCTGTTCATGAAGAACTCCTAGGTGGCAACGGGGAAGAAAAGGAAGGGGGTGGGCGGCCTTGCCGCCCGGGCGCTCAGTCGGCGAGCGCGGCGCGCAGGCGCTCGATGCGCCGTCGTCGCTCGGCGCGCGCGGCCAGCGCCTGCGCCATGTCGACCGCGACGAAGCGCGCCTTGTGGTTGGGCTGCATCTGGGCGATCAGGTCCATGTCGGCGCTGATCACCGTGCCGACCATCGCGTAGCCGCCGCCCGAGACCGCGTCGCGGTGCAGGATGATCGGCTCGCGCCCGCCCGGCACCTGGATCGAGCCGTAGGGATAGCCGGCATCGACGATGTTCGACGGATCGGCGCCCGCGCCGAAGGGCGGCGTGCGCTCGATGAACTTCAGCGGCGTGCCATTCTTGTAGCGGTAGCCGATGCGGTCGGCCTCCGAGCCCACGCTCCAGGTGTCGGCGAAGAAGCTGCGCACCGAGTCCTGCTGCAGCCGGTGGAAGTAGATCCCGGGCAGCACGCGCAGCGTCACCTCCTTGGCGAGCACCGGCAGCAGCTCGGCCGCCACGCCGCGCCCGGGCCGCGCGCGCGCCGAGGGCGTGCCCACCGGCAGCCGATCGCCGGCCAGCAGCTTGCGGCCCTCGAAGCCGCCGAAGGCGCCGAGGCCGTAGGTCGAGCGGCTGCCGAGCACCAGCGGCACGTCGATGCCGCCGGCCACCGCGATGCACATGCGCGCGCCCAGCAGCATGAAGTCGAAGCCGAGCACGTCGCCGGCCTGCACCGCGAAGGCTTCGTTGCGCGGCCTCTCGGCGCCGTTGAGCTTGACCTTGGCCTGCGCGCCCGTCACCGCCACCACGGCGGGCGCATCGAAGCGCAACTCGGGCCCGAGCAGCGTGCTCTCGATCACGGCCGCGCCCTCGTCGTTGCCCACCAGCAGGTTGGCCAGCACCAGACCCTGCTGGTCGAGCGCGCCCGACAACGGAATGCCCAGGTGGTAGTAGCCGGGACGGCCCGCGTCCTGCACGCTGGTCGCGAGGCCGGGCTTGAGCACTTCAATCGCCATGGAGCACCTTCAGCAGCTGTTGGTTGTAGCCGTCGGGATCGGCCAGGAATTCCTGCAGCGAGAACGACACCGGCGCGATGCGCAAGGTGTAGTCGCCGGCCTCCACCTGCGCCACCTGGCGGTCGTACTCGGCGCGGTCGATCGGCTTCCACTTGACGATGTCGCCGGGGCGGAAGAACACCATCAGCTCCTTGAGGTAGGGCAGGCGCTGGGTCGGATCGAAGATCGGCGCCGGCGTGACGCCGAACATCTGGTAGCCGCCGGCCCCGCGCACCGAGTAGATGCAGCTGAAGCAGCCGCCGTGGCCCAGCGTGAGCCGCGGCGTGTCGGTGCGCGGGCTCAGGTACTTGGGCACCTCGAGCTGGCGCTCGCGCTCGACCATCTGGAACAGGAAGGGCAGCCCGGCCACGAAGCCCACCATGGAGACGAACCACGGCGCGCCCGAATGCGCGGCGATGAAGGCATCGACGGAATCGAGGCCGTTGATGCGCGCGGCGTACTCGATGTCGGTGCTGGCCGGGTCCTGGTGGCGCTCGCGGAAGCGCATCAGGGTCTCGTGCGTCCACGGGTCGTTGTAGAGCACGGGGATCTCGACGATGCGGGTCGAAAGCCGCAGGTCGGCCTCGCCGATGCCGGCCTCGATCCCCTCGAGCACGGCCTGCAGCGCATCGGGCGCGATCAGGTCGGGATCGAAGCGCACCAGGTAGGCCGCGTTGGCCGGGCAGATCTCGGTGACGCCCGCGATCTCGCCGGCCTGCACGCGGCGGCGCAGCTCGTTGCAGATCGCCATGCCCTTGAAGAAGGCCGGCAGCGACATCGATTCGCTGATCTCGACGAACAGGTGCTCGTCGCCGCCGAAGCTGTAGCGGGCCTGGGCCGGGAGGATGGCAGCGGCGGTCATGCAGGCACCTTCTCGGCCGTGGAAGCAGGAACGGGAGCGGCCGGCTCGGCCAGCGGATGCGCCGCGAGCCACTGCTCGAGGAAGCCGGTGTGGAAGGCCGCGGCCGCGACCTCGGCGTCGTCGCACAGCGCGCGGTGCAGCGGGATGGTGGTGTGGATGCCCTCCACGCGCAGCTCGCCGAGCGCACGGCGCATGCGCGCGAGCGCGGCGGCGCGGTCGCTGTCGTGCACGATCAGCTTGCCGAGCAGCGAGTCGTAGTAGGCCGGCACGTTGCAGCCCGCGAACATCAGGGTGTCGAAGCGCACGCCGGGCCCGCCCGGCACCGCGAGCCGCGTCACCAGGCCCGGGCTCGGCATGAAGTTCTTCGCGGCGTTCTCGGCGTTGATGCGCACCTCGATGGCGGCGCCGGCGAGCCGGATGTCCTCCTGCTTCAGGCGCAGCGGCTGGCCCAGCGCGATGCGCAGCATCTCCTTCACGAGGTCGATGCCGGTGACCATCTCGGTGATCGGATGCTCGACCTGGATGCGGGTGTTCATCTCGATGAAGAAGAACTCGCGCGTGTCGTCGTCGTAGAGGTATTCGAGCGTGCCCGCGCCGCGGTAGGCCACGGCGCTCGCGAGGCGCAGCGCCGATTCGCACAGCGCGGCGCGCGTGGCGGCATCGATGGCGGCCGAGGGCGCTTCTTCCCACACCTTCTGGCGCCGGCGCTGCAGCGAGCATTCGCGCTCGAAGCAGTGCACCACGCGCTGGCCGTCGCCGAGGATCTGCACCTCGATGTGGCGCGCCTTGCGGATGAAGCGCTCGAGGTAGACCTCGCCGTTGCCGAAGGCGGCCTGCGCCTCGGCGGTGGCGGTGGCGAACTGCTGGCGCAGCTCGGCCTCGTCGTGCGCCACGCGGATGCCGCGCCCGCCACCGCCGGCCGAGGCCTTGATCATGATCGGGTAGCCGATGTCGCGCGCGAGCTCGACCGCCACGCCGGCATCGCTCACCACGCCGGCGCTGCCGGGCACGGTCGGCACGCCGGCCTTCATGGCGGCGGCGCGCGCGGCGGCCTTGTCGCCCATGGTGCGGATCGCATGCGGCGTCGGGCCCACGAACACCAGGCCCGCGGCCTCGACTCGCGCCGCGAAGTCGGCGTTCTCCGAGAGGAAGCCGTAGCCCGGATGCACGGCGCCCGCGCCGCTGTGGGCCGCGGCCTGCAGGATGGCGTCGGCGCTCAGGTAGCTCTTGCTGGCATGGGCCGGGCCGATGCGCACGGCCTCGTCGGCCATCTGCACGGCCAGGCTCTGGGCGTCGGCGTCGCTGTAGACGGCGACGGTCTTCAGGCCCAGCTCCTGCGCGGCGCGGATCACGCGCACCGCGATCTCCCCGCGGTTGGCGATCAGCAGCGTGTCGAATGCAGCGGTCATCGCGTCGTCTTCCTCAGGCGGTCTCGATCACGGCCAGCGGCTGGCCCGGATCGACCGGCTCGGCGTTCTCGACCGCGAAGCGCAGCAGGCGACCGGCCGCGTCGGCCGTGACTTCGCTGAACTGCTTCATCACCTCGACCAGGCCCAGCACGTCGCCCACGGCCACCGTGTCGCCCTCGGACTTGAACGGCGGCGCGTCGGGCGCCGAGCGGCGGTAGAAGGTGCCCGGCAGCGGGCTCAGGACTTCATGGGTAGCGGACATGGGATGCACTCCTGGGGACGGAACGGAAAACGGGGAAGGGAAAGAGGGGATCAGCCCTGCGCGGCGAGCCCTGCAACCTCGATGCCATGCGCGGCCAGCGCGCGCCGCGTGGCCTGCACCAGCGCGAGCGCACCGGGCGTGTCGCTGTGGATGCAGACCGAGTCGAAGCCGATGGCCAGGTCCTCGCCCTCGACCGTGCGCACCGTGCCCTCGGTGCAGGCGCGCAGCACCTTGGCCGCGACCGCCTCGGGGTCGAGCGCGCCGACGCGGCGCGTGAAGACGATGGAGCCGCTGCGGTCGTAGTCGCGGTCGGCATAGAACTCGCGCACCACGGGCTGGCCCAGCTCGCGCGCCACGCGGCAGGTGACCGAGGACTCCATGCAGAACAGGCGCAGGCCGGGCTCGATGCGCTGCAGCGCCTCGACCAGCGTGCGCGACAGCGCCTCGTCGCGCGCCGCGTGCATGTAGAGCGCGCCGTGCGGCTTGATGTGCTGCAGCGCCAGCCCCTCGAGCCGCGCGAACTCGCGCAGCGCGCCGAGCTGGTAGACCATGTCGTTGACCAGTTCCTCGGCCGGCGCCTGGATGTGGCGCCGGCCGAAGCCCACGAGGTCGCGAAAGCCCGGGTGCGCGCCGATGCCCACGCCGTGCTCGCGCGCCAGCGCGACCATGCGCCGCATGATGTTCGGATCGCCGGCATGAAAGCCGGTGGCGATGTTGGCCGAACTGATCAGCGGCATCAGTTCCGCGTCGACGCCATCGCCGATGGTCCAGGGGCCGAAGCCCTCGCCCATGTCGGAGTTCAGATCGATCCGCTTCTTCTTCACGTGTGACAGCCTTTGTTCGTTGTGCGTCCCGTGGCCGCCAAGGCGCGGCGCGGCGGGACGGTCCGAAGATTAGTGAGCGGTCCAAAGACTGAAAAGCATTGTTTTCCGCGCGCTCGGTATCTGAAAAACAGATGCTGCATTGCGGCGCATGCCTTGCTACGCTGGAGCCCTTCGATAGCGCGGTATCGGGTTTTCACCAACCCATGCACCGGCTGCCCCGCGTTGCCGATACCGATCCACTCCCCGAAGCCCCGCCATGTCCCTGACCCTTCGCCAGCTCAAGTACTTCTCGGCGGTGGCCGAGGCGGGCCGCATCTCGCACGCGGCGCTGCAGCTCAACATCTCGCAGTCGGCCGTGACCACCGCGATCCGCGAGCTCGAGGAGATGCTGGGCCAGCAGCTGTTCGAGCGCCATCCGCACGGCGTGGAACTGACCAAGGGCGGGCGCCGCTTCCTGAGCCATGCCTACGCGGTGCTGGCCGCGGCCGACGAGGCGCAGCGCATGCCGCACGAGGACGCCGCCGTGCAGGGCGAGCTGACCATCGCCGCGAGCTACACCGTGCTGGGCTACTTCCTGCCGCACCACCTGCAGCGCTTCGAGCAGCTGCATCCGCAGGTCACGCTGAAGGTGCACGAGGTGGCGCGCGAGGCGATCGAGGAAGGGCTGATCACGCGGCGCTACGACCTCGGCGTGGTGCTGACCTCGAACGTGGTGCTGCGCGAGCTCTCGCTCGAGACCTTCTTCGGCTCGCAGCGCCGGCTGTGGGTGCCGGCCAAGCATCCGCTGCTCGACAAGGCCGAGGTCACGCTGGCCGACGTGGCGGCCGAGCCCTACATCATGCTCACGGTCGACGAGGCCGCGGCCACCGCGCTCAAGTACTGGGGCCGCACGCCGCACCAGCCCAAGGTGCGGCTGCGCACCAGCTCGGTGGAGGCGGTGCGCAGCACGGTCGCCAACGGCGGCGGCGTGACGGTGCTGTCGGACATGGTCTACCGCCCGTGGTCGCTCGAGGGCAAGCGCATCGAGACCATCAACCTGCGCGACCCGATCCCCACGATGAACATCGGGCTCGGCTGGAAGCAGGGCGTGGAGTTCTCGCCCGCGATGACGGCGCTGCGCGACTACTTCCGCCAGCTGTTCCTCGATCCCGCGTCGGCGCGGCAGGGGCGCGGGCGCGCCTGACCCCGGCTCGGGCGCTCAGGCGTGCGAGACCTCGGCCTGCGCTTCCTTCGGCAGGTCGACCATCGGCCCGCTGCCGCTGTAGCGGTCGAGCGCGAGGTAGATCGCGGGCGTGATGTAGAGCGTGATCACCTGCGAGAAGATCAGCCCGCCCACCACCGCCACGCCCAGCGGCTGGCGCAGCTCGGCACCGGCGCCCAGGCCCAGCGCGAGCGGCAGCGCGCCCATCAGCGCGGCCAGCGTGGTCATCAGGATCGGGCGGAAGCGCAGCCGGCAGGCCTCGCGGATCGCCTCCACCGGCTGCAGGCCCTCGGTGCGCTGCGCGTCGAGCGCGAAATCGATCATCATGATCGCGTTCTTCTTCACGATGCCGATCAAAAGCAGGATGCCGATGGTCGCGATCAGCGTGAGGTCGAAGCCGAAGATCTTCAGGGAGATCAGCGCGCCCACCGCCGCCGAGGGCAGGCCCGCGAGGATGGTGATCGGATGGATGTAGCTCTCGTAGAGCACGCCCAGCAGCACGTAGATGACCAGCACCGCCAGCACCAGCAGCACGGCCTGGCTGGACTGCGAGCTCTGGAACACCGCGGCATCGCCCCCGTAGGTGGTGATGATCGACTGCGGCATCTTGAGCTCGTCCTTGAAGCGGTCGATCTTGGCGGTGGCGTTGCCCAACGGGACGTCGGGCCCGAGGTTGAACGACACCGTCACCGCCTGCAGCTGGCCCTGGTGGTTGACCGAGGTCGGGCCCACGGTGCGCTCGATGCTCGAGAAGGCCGACAGCGGCACCAGCCGGCCGGTGGTGCTGCGCACCGACAGGCGCGAGACGTCGTCCTCGAACTGCCGGTCGTTGTCGGATGCCGAGAGGATCACCTGGTAGGTGTTGCTGGCCGCGTAGATGCTGCCGATCTGGCGGTCGCCGTAGGCGTTGTAGAGCGCGGTGCGCAGGTCGCCCACGGCCACGCCGAGCACGCCGGCCTTGTCGCGGTCGATCTTCAGCGTGGCCTGCAGGCCGCGGTTCTGCGAGTCGCTGGTGACGTCGCGGAAGTCGGGGTCGGCGCGCATGCGTTCCATCAGCCGCGTGGCCCAGGGCACCATCTCGCCGGCATTCACGCTCTGCAGCGTGTACTGGAAGCGCGCCTTGCTCTGGCGCCCGCCCAGGCGCAGGTTCTGCACCGGCTGCATGTAGACGGCGATGCCGGGAATCTCGCGGAAGCGCTGGCGCAGCGACTCGAGCACCTTGGGCATCTTCGGCCGCTCGCTGCGCGCCTTGAGCACCGCGAACAGCCGGCCCGAGTTCTGCGTGGCCGTGGGACCGCCCACGCCGACGAAGGAGCTCACGTAGTCGACGCTGGGGTCGGCCATCAGCGCGTCGGACACGCGGTCCTGCAGCGCCTTCATGGCGGTGAAGGAGATGTCCTCGGCGGCCTCGGTCGTGATCTGGATCTGGCCGATGTCCTCCTCGGGGAAGAAGCCCTTGGGGATCGTGATGAACAGCCAGGCCGTGACCACGAAGGTGGCGCCGGCCATCAGCAGCATCAGCCCGCGGTGCGCCAGGGTCCAGTCGAGCGTGCGCATGTAGCTGCCGTGCACCCAGCGGTAGCCGCGCTCGAAGGCGCGGCCGATCGCGGTGCCGGGCTCGGGATGCTCCTCTTCATGGTCGTGGCGCGCGCCGCCCTCGGGCCGCGGCACCTGCTTGAGCAGCCGGCTCGCGAGCATCGGCACCAGGGTCAGCGAGACGATCGCCGACACCAGCACCGCCAGCGCCACCACCACCGCGAACTCGTGGAACAAGAGGCCGATCACGCCCGGCATGAAGAAGATCGGGATGAACACCGCCACCAGCGAGATCGAGATCGAGACGATGGTGAAGCCCACCTCGCGCGCGCCGCGCAGCGAGGCGGCCAGCGGGTCCATGCCCTTCTCGACGTAGCGCATGATGTTCTCGAGCACCACGATCGCGTCGTCCACCACCAGGCCCACGGCCAGCGTGATGCCCAAGAGCGAGACGTTGTCGAGGCTGTAGCCGAAGGCATAGAGCAGCGCCACCGCGCCGATCAGCGAGATCGGGATGGTGGCCGCGGGGATCAGCGTGGCGACCAGCCGGTGCAGGAACAGGAAGATCACCAGCACCACCAGCGCGATGGTGCCCAGCAGGGTGAGCTGCACGTCGTGCACGGCCTCGCGGATCGACAGCGAGCGGTCGTTGACCATCTGGATCTCGACCGACTGCGGCAGCTCGGCCTTGAAGCGCGGGATCAGCGCGCGCACCGCGTCGACCACCTGCACCGTGTTGGCGTTGGGCTGGCGCTGCACGGCCAGCGAGATCGAGCTCTGGCCGTTGAAGCTGCTGGCGGTCTTGACCGACTCGAAGCTGTCCTCGATGGTCGCGACCTCGTCGAGCCGCACCGGCGCGCCGTTGCGCTGGCCGACGATCAGCTTGGCGAAGTCGGCCGCACGCGTGAGCTGCTGGTTGGCCTGGATGGTGAGCGTCTGGCGCGGGCCGTCGAGCACGCCGACCGGCGTGTTGGCATTGGCCGAGTTGACCGCGCGCGCGAGCTCGTCGAGCGTGATGTTGCGCGCGTTGAGCAGGTCGGCATTGGCCTTGATGCGCACCGCGAAGGCCTTGCGGCCGTACACGCCCACCTGCGCCACGCCGTCGATGGTCGAGAGCGTGGGCGAGATCAGGTTCTCGGCGTAGTCGTTGAGCTCCGAGGGATTCATCGACGGCGAGATCAGCGCGATGAACAGCACCGGCGCATCGGCCGGGTTGACCTTGCGGTACGAGGGCAGCTGCGTGAGCTCCTGCGGCAGCTGGCGCTGCGCGCGCAGCAACGCGGCCTGCACGTCGACCGCGGCGGCGTCGATGTCGCGGCTGCTGACGAACTCGAGCGTGAGCGAGGTCACGCCCTGGGTGTTGACCGAGCTGATGGTCTGCAGGCCCGGGATGGTCGAGAACTGCTTCTCGAGCGGCAGCGCGACCGAACTCGCCATGGTGTCGGGGCTGGCGCCCGGCAGCTGCGCATTGACGTTGATGACGGGCGTGTTGTAGCTGGGCAGCGCCGCGACCGGGATGCTGAAGTAGGCGAAGATGCCCACCACCACGACGGCCGCGGACAGCAGCACCGTCATCGCGGGACGGCGGATGCACAGCTCTGAAATGTTCATGCGCGTTCCCGCTGGACCGAGCGGATGTCGACGCCATCGGACGACGCCGCGCTGCCTGGCGTCACGCCCGTGGTCCCGCCGGGCGCGGCCGGGGTCGCGGGCGCGTCGCCGCGCGGCTTGTCGTCGATGCGCACCTTGCCGTTGGGCCGCACGTTCTGGCTGCCCTCGATCACGACCTGCTCGCCGGGCTCGACGCCGCTGACCGCGACCCTGGTGCCGAAGGTGTGCAGCGTCTTCACCTTGCGGCGGCTCGCGTTGCGCTCCTTGTCGACCACGTAGAGCGAGGTGCCCTCGGGCAGCATCATCAGCGCCGCCGCCGGCACCACCGTGACGCCCTCGAGCGTGCGCACCGTGATGCGGGTGCCGACGAACTGGCCGGGCCACAGGCTCTGGTCGGCGTTGTCGAACACGGCCTTGGCGCGCACGGTGCCGATCTGCGGATCGACCGTGTTGTCGACGAAGTTGAGCGTGCCCTGCAGCGTGTCCTTGCGGCCCGTGACCACGGCCTCGACGCGCGAGCGCGTGCGCGCGGCGGCCAGCAGGTCCTGCAGGTTGGCCTCGGGCACGGGGAAGCTCACGGCGATCGGGTCGAGCTGGGTGACCGTGACCAGCGACAGCGTGGGCTGCACCAGCGTGCCCGGGTAGATGTTGACGGCGCCGATGCGGCCCGCGATCGGCGCATGCAGCTTGGTGTAGCTCAGCGCCACCTGGGCCGACTGCACCGCGGCGCGGTCGGCCGCGACCGCCGCGCGCTGCGCCTCGAGCTGCGACAGCGTGGCATCGGTCGCGCTCTTGGAGATGAAGTTCTGCGCCAGCAATTCCTGGCTGCGCTTGTACTGGCGCTCGAGGTCGGCCAGCGTGGCCTCGTCGCGCTTCTGCTGGGCCTGGGCGCGCGCCAGGTTGGCCTGGTCGTTGCGGTCGTCGAGCGTGAAGAGCAACTGCCCCTGCTTCACGAACTGGCCTTCCTTCACGTGCACCACGTCGACCGTGTTGGTCACCTGCGGTCGCAGGTCCACGCTGTTGAGCGAGACCACGCTGCCGTTGACCTGCACCGTGACCGGCACGTCCTGGCGCACGGCGGTGGCGAGCGTGACCAGCGCGGTCGGCGCGGCGGCCGGCCCCTTGGCGCTCTTCGCCGCGGCGCGCTCGCCCGAGCCGCTCCACCACCATCCCGCGGCGGCGACGATCGACACGCCCACGAGGGCGATGACTGCGTTCTTCTTCATGGGTTTTTGTGCACTTTGGGCTGACAGCGGCTATTGGATCGCGGGGGGTTCCGAGTGTCCATCCGCACCGTAAAGAAAAGTAAAGGCCAGGGCGCCGCGCCCGGTAAAAACGGTCGGGATAAGCACCGATGGACAGGCACCCCGCTCGCTAGAATCCCCGCTCCACAGCCTCTGGATGAACCCCATGAACCGCTGCAAGACACCCACGAACGCTCTTCATTTCATAGCAGCCTGCGCAACGCTGGCAGCCACTTCCAGCTTCTTCCCGCTCCAGGCCAGCGCGCAGGACGCGGTGCCCCGGCCGCAGACCCAGAACGAATCGCTGGTCGGCGGGCGCAATTTCCCGGTCGGCACCCTGCGCGGCAAGTTCCGCGTGATCGACGGCAACGACGTGATGCTCGACGGCCGCGCCGACCGGCTCGCGCCCGGCGCGCGCATCCGCAGCGGCCAGAACATGCTGGTGATGAGCGGCGCGATCACGGGGCAGAACCTGCTGGTCAACTACACGCGCGATGCCGCCGGCATGCTGCGCGAGGTCTGGATCCTCACGCCCGACGAAGCCACCGCCAGCCGCGAATCGCTGAACAAGCCCTTCCTCAACATCTGGCCGTTCGTGCAGAACGACACGGTCAACACGCAGTAGGTATCTCGCCGGCGGCCCTCGGCCGCACCGGCATTCCTTTCGCGGACACGCCCCGCCGCTTTCGCCACGAAAGCCCCGTGTCCGCCCGGCCCTCCGCAAGACGAGGGCCCCTCCTATATAGAAGAGCTCCCCATGACCGCCAAGAAAGTCTTCATCAAAACCTTCGGCTGCCAGATGAACGAGTACGACTCGGACAAGATGGCCGACGTGCTCCATGCCGCGCAGGGCTACGAGCCGACGCAGAACGTCGACGAGGCCGACCTGATCCTGTTCAACACCTGCTCGGTGCGCGAGAAGGCGCAGGAAAAAGTGTTCTCCGACCTGGGCCGCGTCAAGCACCTGAAGGCGCGCGGCGTGAAGATCGGCGTCGGCGGCTGCGTGGCCAGCCAGGAGGGCAACGCCATCATCGCGCGCGCGCCCTACGTCGACATCGTGTTCGGCCCGCAGACCCTGCACCGGCTGCCCGAGATGCTGGCCGAGCGCGAGCGGCTCGACCGGCCGCAGGTGGACATCAGCTTTCCCGAGATCGAGAAGTTCGACCACCTGCCGCCCGCGCGCGTGGAAGGCGCCACCGCCTTCGTGTCGATCATGGAAGGCTGCTCCAAGTACTGCAGCTACTGCGTGGTGCCCTACACGCGCGGCGAGGAGGTCAACCGGCCGCTCGACGACGTGCTGGTCGAGATCGCCGGCCTGGCCGACCAGGGCGTGCGCGAGGTCACGCTGCTGGGCCAGAACGTCAATGCCTACCGCGGCCGCATGGGCGACACGGCCGAGATCGCCGACTTCGCGCTGCTGATCGAGTACGTGGCCGAGATCCCCGGCATCGAGCGCATCCGCTACACCACCAGCCATCCGAACGAATTCACGCCGCGGCTGATCGAGGCCTATGCCAAGGTGCCGCAGCTCGTGAGCCACCTGCACCTGCCGGTGCAGCACGGCAGCGACCGCATCCTGATGGCGATGAAGCGCGGCTACACCGCCATGGAATACAAGAGCACGGTGCGCAAGCTGCGCGCGATCCGGCCCGAGCTCGCGCTGTCGAGCGACTTCATCGTCGGCTTCCCCGGCGAGACCGAGGCCGACTTCGACAAGATGATGAAGCTGATCGACGACTGCCAGTTCGACGCCAGCTTCAGCTTCATCTTCAGCCCGCGCCCCGGCACGCCGGCCGCCGCGCTGCACGACGACACGCCGCACGAGGTCAAGCTGGCGCGGCTGCAGAAGCTGCAGGCCGTGATCGACGGCAACGTGAAGCGCTTCGGCGAGGCGCTGGTGGGCAGCACCCAGCGCGTGCTGGTGGAAGGCGCCTCGCGCCGCGACGCGAGCGAACTCATGGGCCGCACGGCCTGCAACCGGGTCGTCAACTTCGAGGGCGACGCGCGGCTCGTGGGCCAGATGACCGACCTGCGCATCACGCGCTCGCTGGCCTACACGCTGCGCGGCGAAGTGCCCACGCGCGAGAGCGCGTCCGCCGCCGGGGCGCTCGCCTGATGGCGAAGCGATCGATACGGGGCTCGTTCCAGCAGCTCCTGCTGTTCGCCTTCCTGCTGATCACCGCGCTGCTGGTGGGCGTGGCGCTGCGCTCGGTGCTGCAGTACGACACGCTAATGACGCAAAGCCGCGACGCCGCGGCGCGCGCGCTGCGGCTGTCGGGCGCGGCCCAGTCGCTGGCCGAGCGCAGCGCGGCGATGGAGCGCGCCGGGCGCCAGTCGCTGGTGCTCAACGACTCGGTGCTGCGGCGCCGCTTCGACGATGCCGCGCGCGAGGCCCACGGCGTGCTCGAGCGGCTCGAGAAGAACGGCCTGGCGCCCGCCAGCACCGAGGCCTGGCGCACCCAGCTCGGCGTGATCGAGGGCCTGATGAGCGGCAATGCCGACAGCGCGCTGCAGCGCGAGAGCACGATGGCGATGCAGTTCCGCGACCTCGACGCGCTCAACACCAACATCGCACAGCAGGCCCAGTTCCTGATCGAGATGCAGAACGACGCACTGGCCAAGCGCATCGAGAACGCGCGCCGCCGGCTGATGCGCGAGGTGGTCGCGGCCAGCGTGCTCGCGGTGTCGCTGGCGCTGGCCTTCGGCATCTGGCTGGCGCGGCCTTTCAAGCGGCTCGAGCACGCCATCGTCGGCCTGGGCCAGAACCGGCTCGACGAGCCGATCGACATCCGCGGCCCGGCCGACGTGCGGCGCGTGTCGCAGCAGCTCGAGTGGCTGCGGCTGCGGCTGACCGAGCTCGACGCCGACAAGGCGCGCTTCCTGCGCCACGTCTCGCACGAACTGAAGACGCCGCTGGCGGCGCTGCGCGAGGGCGTGTCGCTGCTGGAGGACGGCGTGACCGGCGCGCTGAACCCGGCGCAGCTCGAGGTGGCGCAGATCCTGAACCAGAACACGGTGGCGCTGCAGGGCCAGATCGAGGCGCTGCTGCGCTTCAACGCGGCCGCCTTCGAGGCGCGCGAGCTGCGCCGCGAGCGCACCGAGCTGCTGCCGCTGATCGAGGAGCAGATCGAGTCGCAGCGGCTGCAGTGGCAGGCCCACGGCCTCACGGTGCGCGCCGAGGGCGAGCGCATCGCGCTCACGGTCGACCGCACCAAGCTCGGCACCGCGATCGCCAACCTGCTGTCGAACGCGATCCGCTTCTCGGCGCGCGGCGGCACCATCACGCTGGTGGTCTCGGGCACGCCCGAGGCGGTGCGCATCGACGTCAACGACGCCGGCCCGGGCATCGCCGAGGGCGACCGCGACCGCATCTTCGAGCCCTTCTACCGCGGCGAACGCCAACCGGAGCATGCGGTCAAGGGCACGGGCATCGGACTTTCCATCGTGCAGGAGTACATTGCAGCCCATGGGGGCCGCATCGCCCTGCTGCCCGAGGGGCCCGGCGCGCGTTTCCGCATCGAGCTGCCGCGCACGGCCTGAGCTTCCCGGCGCCCCCACATCCCCGTAGCCATCGCCAACGCCCCGCGTCGTCCTTCTTCGTCCATGTCTTTTTCGTCCGTACGCCCCTCCACCGCCACCCGCGCACTGGCTGCGCTGGCCGCGCCGTGGCTCCTGCTGCTGGTCGCCTGCAGCGCGCCGCCCAAGCCGCCCGCGGAAGCCGATGCGCTGCCGCCGCCGCCGGTGCTGCCGCGCGTGATGCCGGTCGAGGCCGAGCCGAAGGCACCGGCCACCCAGCCGGCCTCGCTGTTCACGCTGATGACCCAGGGCCCGGTGGCCGCCGTGCTGGCCTACGCCGACAAGATGCGCCCGCTCAGCGGCGCCGAACTGAGCGCCGAGATCCAGCGCCTGGGCGACCCCGGCGACGCGCCCACGGCGCAGATGCACCTCGCGATCCTGCTGTCGCAGACCCGCGTGCCGGCCGACCTGGCGCGCGCGCTGGGCCTGCTGCAGCGCGTGATCGCCAACCCCGCGCCCGAGGCCCAGCCGCTGCAGCCGCTGGCACGCGCGCTGGCCGCGCGCTACATCGAGCAGCGCCGCGTCGAGGACGACCGCGACAAGCAGGTGCAGCAGCTGCGCGACAGCCAGCGCCGCATCGACCAGCTCAACGACCGCATCGAAGCGCTGCGCGCCATCGAGCGCAGCTTCGCGCGGCCCAACACGCCCGCGGCACCGGCCTCGGCACCGAACGGAAGCAGGTCCACCCCATGAGTACTTCGGGCGCCCGCCTCCTGGTCGTCGACGACGATCCGGACATGCTGCGGCTGCTGTCGATGCGGCTGAGCTCGGCGGGCTACCAGGTCACGGCCGTGACCTCGGCCGAGACGGCGCTCACGCAGCTCGAGATCGAGCATCCGCAGCTGGTGCTCAGCGACGTGCGCCTGCCCGGGCGCGACGGCCTGGCGCTGTTCGACGAGATCCGCAAGCGCCATCCCTCGCTGCCGGTGATCCTGCTGACCGCGCACGGCACCATCCCCGACGCGGTGGAAGCCACCGCGCGCGGCGTCTTCACCTACCTGACCAAGCCCTACGACGGGCGCGAACTGCTCGACAAGATCGCCCAGGCACTCGCGCTGGGCGCGCCGGCCACGGTGCCGAGCAAGACCGGCGACGACAGCTGGCGCGTCGACATCGTGAGCCGCAGCAACCGCATGGCCGAGCTGCTGGCCGAGGCGCGCATGGTCGCCAAGTCAGACGCCTCGGTGCTGCTGCGCGGCGACTCGGGCGCCGGCAAGGAAATGCTGGCGCGCGCCATCCACAAGGCCAGCGCGCGCGCCGACAAGCCCTTCGTGGCGGTCAACTGCGGCGCCATCCCCGAGGCGCTGCTCGAGTCCGAGCTGTTCGGCCACATGAAGGGCGCCTTCACCGACGCCCACGCCAACCACAAGGGCCTGTTCCAGCAGGCCGACGGCGGCACCCTGCTGCTCGACGAGATCGGCGACATGCCGCCCGCGCTGCAGGTCAAGCTGCTGCGCGTGCTGCAGGAGCGCGCGGTGCGCCCGCTGGGCGCCAGCCAGTCGATCGAGGTCGACGTGCGCATCATCTCGGCCACCCACCGCGACCTCGATGCCGCGATGGAAGCGGGCCAGTTCCGCGAGGACCTCTATTACCGGCTCAACGTGGTGACGCTCACGCTGCCGCCGCTGTCGGCGCGCCGCGAGGACATCCCGCTGCTGGCCAACCACTTCCTGCAGAAGCTCTCGACCAAGTACGGCAAGCGGCTGTCGGGCTTCGCGCCCGAGGCGCTGAAGGCGCTGACCACCGCGGCCTGGCCCGGCAACGTGCGCCAGCTCTACAACGTGGTCGAGCAGGTCTGCGCGCTGTCGAGCTCGCCGCTGATCCCGCTGGCGCTGGTGCAGCGCGCGCTGCGCGTGCCGACGGTGGAGGTCCAGACCTATGCCGAGGCCAAGCAGCGCTTCGAGCGCGAATACCTGGTCGGCCTGCTGAAGCTGACCGACGGCAACGTCGCCGACGCGGCCCGCCTGGCCGACCGAAACCGCACCGAGTTCTACCGCCTGCTGCAGAAGCACGAGCTCACGCCGGGCCACTTCAAGGCCGACGCTGTCGCTCCGGGTGGCGAGGGTGTCGCTGACGAGCGACGCCCCTAAGTCGTTGATTCATATGGGTGTTTTTCGGCAGGCCGGTGAGCTTGTCGGGATTCGGCGACAAAAACGGGGGTTTTGAGGCCCTTTTCGCCCTCCGGCCCCCGGAAATTCCGGCCGGAGCGGCCCAAGTGCTTGATTCCAAAGCACTTTTCCATGCTGGCACAGGGTTTGCCCCTGTAGTGGCATGACAGCATTCAACAGCCCATCTTTCGCACTGCGTCCGCAGCGCGACGGCCTGCGTCAAAAGCAGTTTTCCGCCTCGCGGCCCCGTGCCGCGGGCCATTCGCCAGCCGCGCTCGCCAGCGCCGGCGGCGTCGCGACGGATTGCGTCTTCAAGCGCTTTCCGGCCATTGGCGACACCTCCTCCTCCCTCGACAAGCAACGTTGGTAAACACCATGAAGCCGAACGACTTCTCCCAACTCAATGTCCTGGCCGATTCCGACTTCTCGCGCCGCAGCCCGGTGCGTGAGGAACGCCATCCCAACGCCGTCACCGCGCCCCCGGTCAACCGCGGCTCGATGACGCCCCGCCCCTGGCGCGGCTTCTGGAACAGCATCGGCACCGCCTTGCTGGTCCGCCTGGGTGCTGGCGGCAAGCGCGAAAGCGCCCCGGCCGAAGCCAAGCAGCCGTGGCAGCGCGCCGCCTCGCAGCGCCGCCTGGCCTTCATGCTGCTGACCGTGCTGAGCACCGTGGTCGCTTCCACGCTGTTCGCGGGCGTGCAGCCCGACTACGACAACGTCTGGCTCGAATACGGCCAGATCGGCCTCTACGGCCTGCTCTCGGGCTGGGTCGTGACCGGCTTCGTGACCGCCCTCATGGGCTTCTACGTCTCGGTGCGCGGCGACAAGCATGCGCTCTCGGTCAAGCAGGTGGCCAACCACCCGATGAACCCCGAGGCCCGCACTGCGATCATCATGCCGATCTGCAACGAGGACGTGGCCACCGTGTTCGCCGGCCTGCGCGCCACCTGCGAATCGGTCGCGGCCACCGGCCACGCCAAGCAGTTCGACGTGTTCGTGCTCTCCGACAGCTACAACCCCGAGACCGCCGCCGCCGAGCGCGCCGCCTGGGAAGACCTGCGCGCCGCGCTGGCCGACAGCCCGAACCAGCCGCAGGTCGAGGTCTACTACCGCCTGCGCACCCGCCGCACGCACCGCAAGGCCGGCAACGTGGCCGACTTCTGCCGCCGCTGGGGCAAGGACTACCGCTACATGGTCGTGCTCGACGCCGACTCCGTGATGAGCGGCGACTGCCTGACCTCGATGGTCAAGCTGATGGAAGCCAACCCGAGCGCCGGCATCATCCAGACCGCGACGCAGGCCATCGGCCACGTGACGCTGCATGCCCGCGCCCAACAATTCGCTTCCCGCGTGACGGGCCGCCTGTTCACGCTGGGCATGCAGTTCTGGCAACTGGGCGAATCGCACTACTGGGGCCACAACGCGATCATCCGCGTCGAGCCCTTCATGAAGCATTGCGCGCTGGCCCCGATCAAGGGCACCGGCGGCATGTCGGGCGGCATCATGTCGCACGACTTCGTCGAAGCCGCGCTGATGCGCCGTGCCGGCTACAACGTGTGGCTGGTGTCCGACCTGGTCGGCAGCTACGAACAGCAACCGCCGGACCTGCTGGCCGAGCTGCAGCGCGACCGCCGCTGGTGCCAGGGCAACCTGCAGAACGCCCGCCTGATGGCCGAGCCCGGCATCCACTCGGTGCACCGCGCGATGTTCGTGACCGGCACCATGGCCTACGTTTCCGCACCGCTGTGGCTCGCGTTCCTGACGCTGGGCACCGCGCTGTGGCTCAGCGGTTCCAGCCTGATCTCGAGCTGGAGCGTGCTGCCGGCCGAACTCGCCGGCCTCTGGATCTGGACCCTGTGCCTGCTGTTCCTGCCGCGCGTGCTCGGCATCGTTGCCGTGCTGATGCGCGGCGAGCAACGCCAGTTCGGCGGCCTGTGGGGCCTGATCAAGAGCTCGGTGATGGAAAGCGGTCTCGCGATCGTGCAGGCACCGGTGCGCATGCTGGCCCACTCGCTGTTCGTGCTGGTCGCCCTCACCGGCATCAAGCTCGACTGGAAGTCGCCCCCGCGCGAAGCCGCCGCCGTGCCGTGGAAGGTCGCTGCCTCGCAGCTGGCCCCCATGACGCTGGTGATCGCACTGCTGGCCGTCGGCGTCGCGATGATCGACCCGAGCGCCCTGATGTGGCTCATGCCGGTCGGCCTGCCGCTGCTGCTGGCGATCCCGCTGACCGTGCTGACCAGCCAGATCGCGCTGGGCACCACGCTGCGCGACCGTGGCTTCCTGCTGATCCCCGAGGAATCGCGTTCGCCGGCCGTGCTGCGCCGCGCCTGGATGCATGCGCTGCGCCTCTCGCGCCCCGCGGCACTGGCCACCGCCTGACGCGCGCACGCCACACGCCTCGCACGAAGCCGGCCCCGAGGGGCCGGCTTTTTTCATGGCGCGCCTAGAATCGCGCCTTCCTTTTTTCCACCCACGGATCCTCTCGATCCCCTGGAGCGCCAAGTGCCCCGATTCGCCGTCACCACCCTCTGACGCCGACAACACCACTTCACTGGTCATGTCGGGCGCCAAGCTGCGCATCCGCTGACCGGACACGGCCCTTCGCTGGAAACGGCGGCCGTCGAAGTCGCTCCCGATCCCTCTCAGCTTCGCTCCCGCACGTTGTCGGTTCTTCCTGGTTTCCATCCGGAGAACAAACGTGTTTCCCCTTTCTTCTTCCCTCTCGTCGCTGCCGCTGCTGAAGTACCCGCGGACCGCGCACCTCGAAGGCTCGCGGCTGCAGCCCGGCGACAGCGACGACGGCCAGACGCCGTTGGCGGCGCTGCACGGACTGCACGTGGTCATCGAGGAAAAGCTCGATGGCGCGAACGCCGCCGTGTCGTTCAGCGCGGCCGGCGAGCTGCTGCTGCAGTCGCGCGGCCACTACCTCGCGGGCGGTGCCGGCGAGCGCCAGTTCAACCTGTTCAAGCACTGGGCCGCCACGCACGAGGCGGCGCTGCTCGAACGGCTCGAGGACCGCTACGTGATGTACGGCGAATGGTGCTTCGCCAAGCACAGCTGCTGGTACGACCGGCTGCCGGCCTTCTTCCTGGAGTTCGATCTCTACGACCGCCAGGCGCAGCGCTTTCTCTCGACGCCGGCGCGGCAGGCGCTGCTCGCGGGCGGCCCGGTGCTGTCGGTGCCGGTGCTCTACGAGGGCGCGATGCCACGCCAGCCGAAGGCCCTGCGTTCGCTCGTGCGGCCCTCGCTCGCGCGCAGCACCGGCTGGCGCTCGGCCTTCGAACAGGCCGTGGCCGACGAAGGCCAGCCGCTCGCGCTGGCGCGGCAGCAGACCGACCTGTCGGACCTGGCGGAGGGCCTGTACCTCAAGACCGAGTCGGACGGCCAGGTGACGGGCCGCTACAAGTGGGTGCGCCCGGACTTCGTCCAGACCATCCTCGACTCGGGCTCGCACCACAGCCGCCGACCGCTGCTGCCGAACCGGCTGGCGCCGGGCGCGGACCTCCATGCGCCGGTGCCGCCGCTCGGCTGGCACGACCTGGGACTGCGCACGCTGCGCGATCCCGCCGAACTCACGACCACCGGGAGGCCGCGATGACTTTCGACGAACTTCGCACGCTGGTGCCCGCGCCCGGAGAGGGCGCCGACTGGGCGCGCTGCTGCGAACTGTTGCCGGGCCTGCTGCGCCTCGAGGAGACGCCGCAGGATCCGTACTACCACGCCGAGGGCAACGTCGGCCTCCACACACGCATGGTGCTCGATGCGCTGCTGCAGGACGACCACTACCGGCGCGCCGATGCCGACGGCCGCTTCGTGCTGTTCATGGCCTGCCTGCTGCACGACATCGCCAAGCCCGACACCACGGTGATCGACGCGGCCAGCGGCCGCATCGGCCAGCCCGGCCACTCGCGCCGCGGCGCGGTCGACGTGCGCGTGCTGATGTGGAAGGCACGCGTGCCCTTCGCGCTGCGCGAGGCCGTGTGCCGGATCGTCGCGGTGCATCAGTTGCCGTTCCATGCCTTCGCCTCGCGCAAGGGCGAGCGGCCCGAGCGGCTGGTGCATCGGCTGTCGTGGGAACTGAGCCTGCCCGACCTCTGCTGCGTGGCGCGCTGCGACATGCTGGGACGGCACTACGAGAAGCGCTCCGACAGCCTGGCCGACATCGCGCTGTTCGAGCAGCTCGCGCAGGAGGAAGGCTGCTGGGACGGCCCGCGGCAGATGGTCGATGCCCACACGCGCCTGGCCTACTTCCGCGGCGCCGACACCAGCCCCGACTACCCGCTGTTCCAGAACCCGGGCTCGCGCGTGACGGTGATGTGCGGCCTGCCCGCGAGCGGCAAGAACCACTGGGTGGCGCGGCAGCGCAAGGGCTGGCCGGTCGTGTCCTTCGACGATGCGCGCGCCGGGCTGGGCCTGAAGCACGGCGAGAACGACGGGCTCGCCGCGCACCACGCGGTCGACCAGGCGAAGGCGCTGCTGCGCAGGCAGGAACACTTCGTCTGGAACGCCACCCACCTGAGCCAGCAGATGCGCACCAAGACGCTGGACCTGCTGTGGGCCTACCACGCCCGGATCGAGCTGGTGTACCTCGAGGTGCCGCATGCCGAGCTGATGCGCCGCAACCGCGAGCGCGACACGACGCTGTCGAACGCGGGCATCGAGCGCATGCTGCACCGCTGGGAGCTGCCGACGCCGATCGAGGCGCATGCGACGGTCTACGAGGTGCAGACCTGAAGACGACGAAGCCCGCCGGGTCATCCCCGGCGGGCTTCGTCCATCTCTCTATATATGTACGCGGCTCAGAACGGCAGCTTCGGACCGCCGGGACCACCCATCCCGCCCATGCCCTTCATGCCGCCCATCTTCTTCATCATCTTCATGAGGCCGCCGCCCTTCATCTTCTTCATCATCCCCTGCATCTGCTCGAACTCGTTGAGCAGGCGGTTCACTTCCTGAACCTGCACGCCCGCGCCGGCCGCGATGCGGCGCTTGCGCGTGGCCTTGAGCAGCTCGGGCTTGCGGCGCTCCAGCGGCGTCATGCTCTGGATGATCCCTTCCTTGCGGCGGATGTCGCGCTCGGCGCGCGTCATGTCGGCCTCGCTGGCCTTGGCCGCCATCTGGGTGGGCAGCTTGTCCATCAGGCTCGAGAGACCGCCCATCTGCTTCATCTGCTGCAGCTGGCCGAGGAAGTCGTTGAGGTCGAAGCCCGCGCCGCTCTTGACCTTGGCCGCGAGCTTCTGCGCCGCCGCCACGTCGACGCCGGCCGTGACCTGCTCGACCAGCGCGACGATGTCGCCCATGCCCAGGATGCGGCCCGCATGGCGCTCGGCGTCGAACACCTCGAGGCCGTCGATCTTCTCGCTCACGCCCGCGAACTTGATCGGCACGCCCGTGACCTGGCGCACCGACAGCGCCGCGCCGCCGCGCGAATCGCCGTCGGTCTTGGTCAGGATGATGCCGGTGAGCGGCAGCGCCTCCTTGAAGGCGCGCGCCGTGTTGATCGCGTCCTGGCCCTGCATGGCATCGACCACGAACAGGGTCTCGACCGGGTTCAGCGCACCGTGCAGTTGCTGGATCTCGGCCATCAGCACCTCGTCGATCGCGAGCCGGCCGGCCGTGTCGACCAGCAGCACGTCGAAAAAGTGGCGCTTGGCGTGGTCGAGCGCGGCGCGCGCGATGTCCAGCGGCTTCTGGTCGGGCGTGCTCGGGAACCATTCGGCGCCGGCCTGCTTGGTGACGGTCTTGAGCTGCTCGATGGCGGCGGGCCGGTAGACGTCGCCCGAGACCGTGAGCACCTTCTTCTTGCGCTTCTCGATCAGGTGCTTGGCGAGCTTGGCGGTGGTGGTGGTCTTGCCGGCGCCCTGCAGGCCGGCCATGAGGATCACCGCCGGCGGCTGGGCCGCGAGGTTGATGTCCGAGACGCCCTCGCCCATGGTGGCGGCGAGCTCGCGGTTGACGATGCCCACCAGCGCCTGGCCCGGCTTGAGCGAGCCCAGCACTTCCTGGCCGAGCGCCTTTTCCTTCACGCGGGCGACGAAGTCGCGCACCACGGGCAGCGCCACGTCGGCTTCGAGCAGCGCCATGCGCACTTCGCGCAGCATGTCCTGCACGTTGCTTTCGGTGATGCGCGCCTGGCCGCTCATCGTCTTGACGAGGCGGGAGAATTTTTCGGTGAGAGCGCTGGCCATGGAGGGGATGCCTTGCTTGCTGCCCCGCTGCGGCGGGACGGATGGGAGAAGTCGCGGGAGACGGGTAGGAGGGAAGCTGGCGCGCGGCACCCGGAAATGCAAGGGTGAGCGGCTAAACTCCGATCGATGATTTTAGCGATCCCCTCCCCACTCGGCGTGGCGCTGGGCATCGCCGCCGCGGCCGCCTACGGTTTTGCCGCCGCCGCAGGCGCCCGGCTGAGCCGGCAGGCCACCCAGTGGGCGCTCGGCCTGGCCTGGCTGCTGCATGCCGCGGTGCTCGGCCATGGCCTGGTCGGCCACGAACCCCGCTTCGGCTTCGCGCCCGCCCTGTCGGTCACGGCCTGGCTGGTGCTCACCGTCTACGCGGTCGAAAGCCGCATGTACCCGCAGCTGCAGGTGCGCCGCGCGCTGGCCTGGCTCGGCGCGGCGGCGGTGCTGCTCGCGATCCTCTTTCCCGGCACGCCGCTGCACGTGTCGGCCTCGCCCTGGCTGCCGCTGCACCTGGCGCTGGGCATCGCCTCCTATGGGCTGTTCGCCGCCGCGGTGGTGCACGCCTGGCTCACGACCCGCGCCGAGAAGCAGATCCGCCTGGCCACCGAACCGCAGGGCGGCGTGCCGCTGCTGACGCTCGAACGCCTCACCTTCCGCTTCGTGACGGCCGGCTTCGTGCTGCTGTCGGCCACGCTGCTGGCCGGGCTGCTGTTCAGCGAACAGCTCTACGGCGCCGCGGGCCGGGCCTGGAAGTGGGACCACAAGTCGGCCTTCTCGGTGCTGGCCTGGATCAGCTTCGCGGTGCTGCTGATCGGCCGCGCGCGCTTCGGCTGGCGCGGTCGCACCGCGCGGCGCGTGCTCTACGCGGGCTCGGCGCTGCTGCTGCTGGCCTACGTGGGCTCGCGCTTCGTGCTCGAAGTGGTGCTGGCGCGTCCGCCGGCCTGAAGACACCTCATGAAATACCTTCTCGTCCTCGCGGTGGTCTGGGTCGCGATCTGGCTCTGGCGCAAGAACCGCCGCGAAGAAATGCAGGAGCGCGCCGCCCGCACGCCGCGTCCCGCCGCGCCGCCCGCGGTGGGCGCGCCGCAGGCGATGGTGCGCTGCGCCCACTGCGGCCTGCACCTGCCCGCGAGCGACGCGGTGCGCGGTACCGACGGCACCCCCTACTGCAGCGCCGCGCACCGGCAGGTCGCCGAGCGCGCCTGAACGGCGCCGAGCCGGCTTCGTCGCAGCGATGGGCAGCAGCTCCTCCCTCTGGGCCAGCGGCGAACCGGTCACCGACTGGGACGTGCTGGAGCCCGGCGCGCGCGAGAGCGCCGCGCTGCTGCGGCTGTGGCGCGGTTTCATGGGCGCGCGCTGCTTCGTCGCGCTGGTGCTGGTGCTGCTGCAGGGCGTGAGCTTCGCGCTCGGCCAGACCATGCAGCCGGTGGCGGTGGTGCTGTCGGCGAGCTACCTCGCGGCCGCCGCGCTGGGTGCGCGCTATGTGCATTTCGAGCCGCCGATGCGCGGCTTCGGCGCCGCCTGGATGCTGAGCACCGGCGTCGACCTCGCGGTCTTCGCGGCGCTGCAGGTCACGCAGGGCGGCAACATCAACTACACGCCGCTGTTCGCGTTGCCGGTGCTCATGAGCGCGGTGCTCGGCACGGTGATGGTGAGCATGGGCACCACCGCCACCGTCACGCTGCTGCTGCTGGCCGATGCCGCCTGGCACTGGGTGCAGCAGCCCGGCGACTCGCCCGCGCGCTTCGTGCAGGCGGCGCTCACGGGCACCGGGCTGTTCGTGGTGGCGCTGCTGGCGCACGAGCTCGCGCGCCGGCTGGCGCGCGAAGAGGCGGTGTCGCAGCACAACCGCAGCAGCGCGCAGATGCAGGCACAGGTCAACGACCTGGTGATCGAGACGCTGAGCGAAGGCGTGCTGGTGATCGATGCCGAGGGCCTGGTGCACGCGGCCAACCCGGCGGCCGACGCGATCCTGGGCCAGGGCCTGGGCCAGTTGCGGCTGCCCTTTCCGCTGCATGCCCAGCCGGCCTGGCATGCGCTGGCCGCGCTGGCGCGCCAGACCTATGCGCGCCGCGAATCGCAGTCCGAGGAGATCCCGGTCGCGCAGGCGCGCGGCGCGGCGCGCGAGGTGCGCGTGCGCACCCGCCTCACGCCCTCGAGCGACCAGCGCATGGGCAGCCTGTGCGTGATGTTCCTGCAGGACCTGCGCGAGCTCGAGGCCCGCATCCGCACCGAGAAGCTGGCCGCCATGGGCCGCATGTCGGCCGCGGTCGCGCACGAGATCCGCAACCCGCTGGCCGCCATCACGCAGGCCAGCGCGCTGCTCAACGAGGACCTGACCGACCCCGCGCACCGCAAGCTCACGCACATGGTGCAGCACAACGCGCAGCGCCTGGCGCGCATCGTGGACGACGTGCTCGACGTCTCGCGCGCACGCCAGCAGCGCGTGCTGTCGCTCGGCGAGCAGGTGGTGCTCGACCCCACCGTGCAGGCGCTGACCGAGGAATGGATGCGCCAGACCCAGCGCAAGGGCGTGACCGTGGTGCTCGACGCGCCGGGCGTGGAGGTGCGCTTCGACGTCGAGCACCTGCGCCGCCTGCTGGTGAACCTGCTCGACAACGCGGCGCGCTACGCGAGCCTGCGCGAGGGCGCGATCCAGGTCGTGACCACGCTGCAGCGCGCGGGCAGCCCGGGCCGGCCGACCCTGCAGGTCTGGAGCGACGGCGCACCGCTCGAACCGGCCGTGCAGCGCCACCTGTTCGAACCCTTCTTCTCGTCGGAAAGCCGCTCGAGCGGACTGGGCCTGTTCCTGTGCCGCGAGCTGTGCCGGCGCCACGGCGCGGCCATCGGCTACGAGCGGCGCGCGCTGGCGGGCGAGGCGCCCGAGGGCAACGAATTCTTCGTCGGCTTCGCCGCGAGCGAAAACCGGCTGACACAATAGCGGCGTGAGCAGCTCCCATCCGCCCTCCCAGCGTCCCGCGCAGATCCTCGTCATCGACGACGAACCCGACCTTCGCACGCTCTACGAACTCACGCTGCTGCGCGAAGGCTACCGGGTCGAGGCCGCGGGCAGCGTCTCCGAAGCCTGGCAGCACCTCGAGGCCACGCGCTTCGACGCCGTGATCACCGACATGCGACTGCCTGACGGCCAGGGCATGGAGATCATCCAGCGCATCCAGAAGAACCAGCGCAGCGAGCGCTGCGTGGTGATGACCGCCTATGGCTCGGCCGAGAACGCGGTCGAGGCGCTGAAGGCCGGCGCCTTCGACTACCTCACCAAGCCGGTCGACCTGAAGCAGTTCCGCGCGGTCGTCGCCTCCGCGGTGCAGGCACAGCAGCCGCCACCGGTCGCGCAGGCCGCGGCGCGCCCGGCCAAGGCCGCCGATGCGAGCGACGGCACGTCGGCGCTGGCCGCCGCGGGCAGCGCGGGCGCTTCCGCGCTCGAGCGGCTGGTCGGCGATTCGGAGCCGATGCGGCTCGTGAAGTCGCGCATCGCCAAGGTGGCGCGCGGCATGGCGCCGGTGCTGGTGCGCGGCGAATCGGGCACCGGCAAGGAGCTGGTGGCGCGCGCGGTCCATGCCTGCAGCCAGCGCAGCGACGGCCCCTTCGTCGCGGTGAACTGCGGCGCGATTCCCGAGAACCTGCTCGAGGCCGAATTCTTCGGCGCGCGCAAGGGTTCGTACACCGGCTCGGCGCAGGACCGCGACGGCTACTTCCAGGCCGCGCGCGGCGGCACGCTGTTCCTCGACGAGATCGGCGACCTGCCGCTGGCGATGCAGTCCAAGCTGCTGCGCGCGATCCAGGAACGCAGCGTGCGGCCGATCGGCTCCACGCAGGAAGACGCGGTCGACGTGCGCATCGTGAGCGCCACCCACAAGGACCTGCACAGCGAGGTGCAGGCCGGCCGTTTCCGGCAGGACCTGTTCTACCGGCTCAATGTGATCGAGATCGCGGTGCCCGCGCTGCGCGAACGCCGCGAGGACCTGCCCGCGCTGTGCGTCGCGCTGCTCGCGCGCATCGCGCAGGACGGCGGGCTGCCCGCGCCGCGCCTGTCGGACGCGCTGCTGCGGCAGCTCGCGCAGCATCCGCTGCACGGCAACGTGCGCGAGCTCGAGAACCTGCTGCACCGCGCGGTCGCGCTGTACGACGGCGACGAACTGCAGCTCGACCTGATGGATGGCGCAGGCGGCGGCTGGATGGCGGCCGCGCCCGGGCCTGCCGCGCCGCAGGCCACGAACACCGCGACGACTGCGGCGGCGCTCGCGCAGCCCGAGGCCTTCGACGCGAAGCCCGTCGTGGCCGCACCGCCGCCCGCGCCGCGCCCCGTGGTGCCCACGCCGCTGCCCTCCGACCTGCAGGCCTACCTCGATCAGCAGGAGCGCGAGATCCTCGTGCGCGCGCTGCACGAGAGCGGCTTCAACCGCACGGCGGCCGCCGCGCGTCTGGGCATGAGCCTGCGCCAGATCCGCTATCGCATCGCGCGCCTGGGCATCAACACGCCCAACGGCGACGATGGCGCGAGCAGCCATGTCGACGACTGAAGACGGCCTGCGTGCCGCCACGGGCGATGCGCTCTGGCGCGACGGCTGGTACCGCTTCGCGAAGCCGCTGCCCTCGCCCAACTTCGGACCGCGACCCGCGCCGGCACGCGAGCGCATCGACCTCGTCGTGCTGCACTCGATCAGCCTGCCGCCCGGCGAGTACGGCGGCGACGCGGTGCAACGGCTCTTCACCAACCGGCTCGACTGGGACGCGCATCCTTACTTCGAAAGCATTCGTGGGCTCGAGGTGTCGTCGCATTTCTACGTGCGCCGCAACGGCGAGCTCTGGCAGTTCGTGAGCGGCGACGACCGCGCGTGGCATGCGGGCGTGTCGTCGTGGCGCGGCCGGGACAACTGCAACGACGACTCGATCGGCATCGAGCTCGAGGGCCTCGAGGGCGGGCCGTTCGAGGACGCGCAGTACGAGACGCTCGCGAGCCTCGCGGCGGCGATCGCGCAGCACTATCCGATCGCGCACATCGCGGGCCACGAGCACATCGCACCGGGCCGCAAGCAGGATCCCGGCGCCGGCTTCGACTGGCATCGGCTGCGCGATCATCTCGGCTGGGGTCCACACATGTTTCCCTCGCAGGTGGTGGAGCGCTAATTTTTTCAATCGCTGCACGCCGTGCGATGCCCTGGGCTCGCAGTGCAGCAATCGCTCCATTCGCAAGCGCGATGCGTAGCAACCATGCGCCTTGCAGGCCCAAATCGGCTCGCAAGCCGCATGGAGCGTGGGTTGCGAGAGGATGATCCACTGTTCATGCGGCATGGATGGCCGCGAAGCGCGAAAACAGCTTTCTCCTCCCTCTTGAAGCCTGAAGGAAAACGCTACATCTAGTGGGTTGTACACCCCCCGCACCCTAGATATAGTGTGTCCCGGCCGGCCTCAGAGCCGACGAAGCGGCCCCAGCAGCGCCGCTCATCCAACAAGAATTGCCAACCGAGAGGAAGCGAATGCAAACAGCACTGAATACACCTACCGCCGCGCGTGCCATCCCCTCCACGCCGCCCCAGTCCCCCCGCGACACCGCCGGTTCGCCCACCGGACAGAACCTCGCGCACTACCAGATCATCCGCCGCAACGGCGCCGTGGTCCCGTTCGAGCCGAACAAGATCGCGATCGCGATGATGAAAGCCTTCCTGGCCGTGCATGGCACCCAGGGCGCGGCCTCGGCCAGCGTGCGCGAGACCGTCGACGCGCTGACCCAGGCCGTCGTGAAGGCGCTGGTGCGCTCGCGTCCGGGCGGCGGCACCTTCCACATCGAAGACGTGCAGGACCAGGTCGAACTGGGCCTGATGCGCGGCGGCCACCAGGAAGTGGCGCGTGCCTACGTGCTCTACCGCGAACGCCGCACGCAGGAACGCGCGAAGCAGGGCGAGCAGGATGTGCAGGTAGCGGCCCCCGCGCTGCACGTGCTCGACCGCGGCGAACGCGTCGCGCTCGACCTCGGCGAACTCAAGGGTCTGATCGAGTCGGCCTGCCAGGGCCTGGGCGACAGCATCACGGCCGCGCCGATCGTGGCCGAGACGATGCGCAACCTGTACGACGGCGTGCCGCTCGACGAGGTCTACAAGGCCTCGATCCTCGCGGCCCGCACGCTGATCGAGAAGGATCCCGACTACACCTTCGCCACCGCGCGCCTGCTGCTGCACACGATCTTCAAGGAGATCGTCGGCCGCGAAGTCATGCCGGCCGACCGCGCCACCGCCTACGCCGACTACTTCCCCTCGTTCATCAAGAAGGGCGTCGAGAACGAGCTGCTCGACGAGAAGCTGCTGCAGTACGACCTGCCCCGCCTGGGTGCGGCGCTGAAGGCCGAGCGCGACAACCAGTTCGACTACCTCGGCCTGCAGACCCTGTACGACCGCTACTTCCTGCACGTGCGCAAGAGCCGCATCGAACTGCCGCAGGCCTTCTTCATGCGCGTCTCGATGGGCCTGGCGCTCAACGAGATCGACCGCGAAGCCCGTGCCATCGAGTTCTACGAAGTGCTGTCGTCCTTCGACTTCATGTCGAGCACGCCGACGCTGTTCAACAGCGGCACGCTGCGCTCGCAGCTGTCGAGCTGCTACCTGACCACCGTGCCCGACGACCTCGACGGCATCTACGAGTCGATCAAGGAAAACGCGCTGCTCTCGAAGTTCGCGGGCGGCCTGGGCAACGACTGGACCCGCGTGCGCGCGCTCGGCAGCCACATCAAGGGCACGAACGGCGAATCGCAGGGCGTGGTGCCCTTCCTCAAGGTGGTCAACGACACCGCCGTGGCCGTGAACCAGGGCGGCAAGCGCAAGGGCGCCGTCTGCACGTACCTCGAGACCTGGCACCTCGACATCGAGGAGTTCCTGGAGCTGCGCAAGAACACCGGCGACGACCGCCGCCGCACGCACGACATGAACACCGCCAACTGGATCCCCGACCTGTTCATGCGCCGCGTGATGGAAAAGGGTTCGTGGACGCTGTTCTCGCCCTCGAACGTGCCCGACCTGCACGACCTGTTCGGCGCCGACTTCGAGAAGGCCTACGTCGCCTACGAAGAGAAGGCCGCGCGCGGCGAGATCAAGCCCAGCCGCACCGTGCAGGCCACCGACCTTTGGCGCAAGATGCTCACGATGCTGTTCGAGACCGGCCATCCCTGGATCACGTTCAAGGACGCCTGCAACGTGCGCTCGCCGCAGCAGCACGCCGGCGTGGTGCACTCGTCGAACCTCTGCACCGAGATCACGCTGAACACCAGCGACACCGAAACCGCGGTCTGCAACCTCGGCTCGGTCAACCTGCTGCAGCATCTGAAGGACGGCAAGGTCGACCAGGAGAAGCTCAAGAAGACGATCTCGACCGCGATGCGCATGCTCGACAACGTGATCGACATCAACTACTACGCCGTGAAGAAGGCGCGCGACTCGAACCTGCGCCACCGTCCGGTCGGCCTGGGCCTGATGGGCTTCCAGGACGCGCTGTACGACCTGCGTATTCCTTACGCCTCGCAGGAAGCCGTGCAGTTCGCCGACGAATCGATGGAAGCGATCTGCTACCACGCCTACTGGGCCTCGACCGAGCTGGCGCGCGAGCGCGGCAAGTACTCGAGCTACAAGGGCTCGCTGTGGGACAAGGGCATCCTGCCGATCGACTCGCTCGACCTGCTCGAGAAGGCACGCGGCGGCTACGTCGAGGTCGACCGCTCGTCCACCCTCGACTGGGACGCGCTGCGCGCCAAGATCAAGGCCGACGGCATGCGCAATTCGAACTGCGTGGCCATCGCCCCGACCGCGACCATCTCGAACATCATCGGCGTGGACGCCTCGATCGAGCCCTGCTTCGGCAACCTCTCAGTCAAGTCGAATCTGTCGGGCGAATTCACCGTGATCAACCACTACCTGGTGCGCGACCTCAAGCGCCTGGGCCTGTGGGACGACGTGATGGTGATGGACCTGAAGCACTTCGACGGTTCGCTGCGTCCCATCGACCGCGTGCCGCAGGACGTGAAGGCGCTCTACGCCACCGCGTTCGAAGTCGAGACGACGTGGCTGGTGGAAGCCGCCGCGCGCCGCCAGAAGTGGATCGACCAGGCGCAGTCGCTGAACATCTACATGGCCGGCGCCTCGGGCAAGAAGCTCGACGACACCTACAAGCTCGCATGGCTGCGTGGCCTGAAGACCACCTACTACCTGCGCACGCAGAGCGCGACGCACGCCGAGAAGTCGACGGTGCAGTCGGGCCGCCTCAACGCGGTGTCCTCGGGCAACGACGCACCGTCGGGCATGAGCGCACTCGAGGCAGCGGCCGCCGCGGCGAAGGCACAGATGAGCGCGATCCCCGCGACCGACATCGCCTTCTGCGGCGTCGACGATCCGACCTGCGAAGCCTGCCAGTGATGCACGCAGCGCACCGCGAACACAGCGCGGTGCGCTGCACTACGAAGAGTGAGGTGCATGCGATGTCGTGCGATGACGGAGGCCACTTGAAGGCATTGACCGACATCGCGCGATGCATGCGAGCAACATAACAACCACATAAATGGAGTGCGATGTGAACGAGCACTTTGCAACTCACATCGTTGCTCGGATAATTTGAGCATTGGATTTTTCTATGTTGACCTGGGACGAAGAAGTCAAGCCCTCCTTGCCAAAGGACATGCAACAAGGTTTGCATCACCACTCCTCGACCGGCGCTGCCGCCGGCCGTGCGGTGGATGTGTCGGCTTCATCGATGGCACAACCTTCGCTGCAACCCGTGCAGCAGCCTGCCCGCCAGGCCGCGCCCGCATCCGTCGGCGCCAGCGCTCCGGCTGAAACGCGCCGCGTCAGGGCCGCCGACAAGCGCATCATCAACGGCGAGACCGACGTCAACCAGCTGGTGCCGTTCAAGTACAAGTGGGCGTGGGAAAAGTACCTCGCCACCTGCGCCAACCACTGGATGCCGCAGGAAGTGAACATGACGCGCGACATCGCGCTGTGGAAAGACCCGAACGGCCTGACCGAAGACGAGCGCCGCATCGTCAAGCGCAACCTCGGCTTCTTCGTCACCGCCGACTCGCTGGCCGCCAACAACATCGTGCTGGGCACCTACCGCCACATCACGGCCCCCGAATGCCGCCAGTTCCTGCTGCGCCAGGCCTTCGAGGAAGCGATCCACACGCACGCCTACCAGTACATCGTCGAGTCGCTCGGCCTGGACGAGAGCGAGATCTTCAACGCCTACAACGAGGTGCCGTCGATCCGCGAGAAGGACCAGTTCCTGATTCCGTTCATCGACGCGATCAGCGACCCGAACTTCAAGACCGGCACGCACGAGACCGACCAGACGCTGCTCAAGTCGCTGATCGTGTTCGCCTGCCTGATGGAAGGCCTCTTCTTCTACGTCGGCTTCACGCAGATCCTCGCGCTGGGCCGCCAGAACAAGATGACCGGCGCCGCCGAGCAGTACCAGTACATCCTGCGCGACGAGTCGATGCACTGCAACTTCGGCATCGACCTGATCAACCAGCTCAAGCTCGAGAACCCCGGCCTCTGGACGGCCGAGTTCAAGGCAGAAATCAAGGCGCTGTTTATGCGCGCCGTCGAGCTCGAGTACAAGTACGCCGAAGACACCATGCCCCGTGGCGTGCTCGGCATGAACGCTTCCATGTTCAAGGGCTATCTGCGCTACATCGCCAATCGGCGCGCGCAGCAGATCGGCCTCGAAACGCTTTTCCCGAACGAGGAAAATCCGTTCCCGTGGATGAGCGAGATGATTGACCTGAAGAAAGAGCGCAATTTCTTCGAGACCCGCGTGATCGAATACCAATCGGGTGGTGCGCTCTCCTGGGATTGAATATTTCGATAACAATAAATGAATTCAAGAATTGCCCTTGCCACCGACTGCGCCGAAGAGCGCGGCATGGATGAGGGCTCAGGTGTTCATGGTGCTGGAGCACGGAATCCAACACCATGAATCACTCCAGCGCTACCAACATGCGCGGAGTGCTTCAATAGGTTGATTTTTTCAACTTGATCAAGGAGAAAACAGAAATGGCAACTGCAAAGAAAGCACCGGCTAAGAAAGCCGCAGCGAAGAAGGCTCCGGCCAAGAAGGTCGTAGCGAAGAAGGCTCCGGCCAAGAAGGTCGCCGCCAAGAAGGCTCCGGCCAAGAAGGTCGCTGCCAAGAAGGCTCCGGCCAAGAAGGTCGCTGCCAAGAAGGTAGCCGCGAAGAAGGTCGTCGCGAAGAAGGCTCCGGCGAAGAAGGCAGCTCCGGCGAAGAAGGCCGCAGCGAAGAAGGCACCGGCGAAGAAGGCCGCTGCCAAGAAGGCGCCTGCGAAGAAGGCTGCCGCCAAGAAGGCCCCTGCCAAGAAGGCTGCGGCCAAGAAAGCCGCGAAAAAGCCCGCTGCCAAGCCTGCCGCTGCTGCCAAGAAGCCTGCTGCGAAGAAGGCTGCCAAGGCACCCGCCAAGGCCGCTGCTGCGCCCGCTCCCGCTGCGCAGACGACGCTGAATCCCCAGGCAGCCTGGCCGTTTCCCACGGCCAGCAAGCCCTGAGTTTTCTCGGCAGCCCTGAAAAGGCATCAAGCCCGGCACCGCAAGGTGTCGGGCTTTTTCATTGGGCCAAGACGATCGCGAAACGACCAGGCGGCGGCATCCACCGCCGCGCCATCGCCCGTCAAGCCAGGCCGAGTGCCTGGCGATCGACCTGGTAGTTCTGCGGGCCGCGCTGCGCGATCTTGAGCGCGCCGACCTGGTTGCCGAGTGCCGCGCACTGCGCGAGCGGCCAGCCCTTTTCCAGGCCGAACAGCAGCGCGCCGCGCCATGCGTCGCCGCAGCCCGTGGGCTCGATCACCGCGGTCGGCACCACACCCGGCACGTGCTCGCGTTCGCCGTTCGTCCACACCTCGCAGCCCTCGGCCGCGAGCGTGACCACGAGGCCGCGCACGCGCTGCGAGATCTCCGCCAGGCTCCAGCCCGTGCGCTGCGACAGCATCTTGCCTTCGTAGTCGTTGACCACCACCCAGCTCGCGAGCTCGACGAAATGCTTGAGCGCCTCGCCGTCGAACATCGGCAGGCCCTGGCCCGGATCGAACACGAAGGGAATGCCGGCGGCCGCGAACTGCTCGGCATGCTGCAGCATCGCCTCGCGGCCATCGGGCGCGACGATGCCGAGCCGGATGTCCTCGCGCGCCGCGACCTTCGTGATGTGCGCCTGCTGCATCGCGCCCGGATGGAAGGCCGTGATCTGGTTGTTGTCGGCGTCGTTCATGATCATCGCCTGCGCGGTGAAGGTGTCGTCGAGCTGGCGCACGAACTCCGTGCTGATGCCCAGCGAGCGCATGCGCTCGATGTAGTCGGCGCCATCGCTGCCGAGCGTGGCCATCGGCAGCGCGGTGCCGCCGAGCGCGTTGAGGCTGTAGGCGATGTTGCCAGCGCAGCCGCCGAAATCGCGGCGCAGGCCCGGCACCAGGAACGACACATTGAGGATGTGCAACTGGTCCGGAAGGATCTGGTCGGCGAACCGGCCCTCGAAGGTCATGATGGTGTCGAAGGCGAGGGAACCGCAAATCACTGCTGCCATGGGCTGATCCGTTGAGGTGAGGAAAAGAAAAAAGGAAAGAAGGCGTGGAGGCGAAACCGGCGGCTCGCCCCAGGCCTAGGGATAGAAGGCTTCCACGCGATAGCCAGCGATCGGCGGCAAGGCGTCCGCCTCGGATGCCGTCAGCGTCATCGGCAGCGAAGCCGCGCGTTCGCCGCGCGCCGCGAGCACCACAGGCGCGCCATAGTCCGACGGCGAGAGCACGCGCCGCACCACGGCACGCTCCTGCGTGTCGAGCAGCACCAGCTCGATCGACGGCATCGCGAGCGGCACCGTGGCGTTGCTGCGCAGGTTGAAGCTGAAGCGGTAGTCGTTGCCGCCGCTCTTCTCGCGCGCGAAGGCGGCGCCCTCGATGACGATGTCGCCGATGCGGCGCAGCGGCGCGAGCTCGCAGCCCGTCGCCTGGCACAGCGCGGCCAGTGCGGGGCGCAGCGAAGGCTGGCGCGCGACGATGCCGTCGCGCTCGTGCCGCAGGACCTGCACGGCGAGCAGCAGGCCCGCGAGCACCGCGAGCGCGATCAGCCCGCGGCGCGTGCCGATGCGCTGCCAGAGGGACTTCGGCCGATCGTCGCTCTCGTCGTCGTCCGCCTCGTCGGTGAAGCGGTGCGCCGCGCGATCCTCGGTCTCGTCCGCCGCGTCGAGCACGGAGGCGAAGGGCAGCAGCGCGGGGTCTTCGCTCTTCGCTCGCCCTTCTGGTTCGTCGCGTTCGTCGCGCGCCTTGGTGCTGGCGGCGATCTTGGCCGACCTGGCGCGCGCTCTGCGCAGCGCCTTCTGCATCTGCAGCTGGTCCTTGTCGTCACCCGCCTCGGGCGCATCGGCGTCGTCGCGCTCGAGCTCGGTGTCCTCGTCGCCGTCTTCGTCGGAGCCGGAACGGCGCAGCGTTGCGAAGCCCGCGGGCTTGCCACTCGCCGGCGCCGCGACCGCATCGGATCGACGCGTCCACACCGCGGGCAGTGGCGGCACCGGTGCGGGCGGCGGCGATGGCGGCGCGGCGAGGTTGAGGTCGATGTCGGGAAACGGCGGCAGCGAACTCGGCGGCGGCCGCCATGGCGGCTCGCGCGCCTCGAGGTCGGACCAGGGCTCGTCGGCGACGATGCCGTGCGCGGGCAGCGTGAAGTCCGCGCTGTCGCGCACCTCCGGGGACTGCGGTGGCGCGGGTGGTGGCGACGGCTCGGGCTGCACCGGCGGCGGATCTTCGTTGACCTCGTCGTCGAGGAAGTCGGACTCCTCGACCTGCGGCGGAGCCGGTGCGAAGGAAGGCGGCGCCGACAGGCCGTCGAATCCGCCGGCCGGCTCTTGCGGCGGCGCTGCGCCTTCGTCGGCACGCGCATCGAATCCGAAGCCGGTGTCGATGGAAGGGGCCGCGGGCGCTGGCGGCGTCGAAGCCTCGGGTTCAACGGGCTCCGCGCTCGGCGCGACTGCCGGCACCGATGGCACCGGTTCCTGCGGCGGTGCGACACCACCCGGTCGAGCCACCCCATCGGGCGTCTCGTGCAGATCGAGCGTCGCATCGAACACATGGCTGCAGCGACCGCAACGCACCCACCCGTCCGAGATCCGGAGCTGGTCGCGCACCACCTTGAAGGTGGTGGCGCAGGCGGGGCAACGCGTGACGAGGCTCATGAGGGGGCGATTGTAGGGTTGGGCCCTCGGCGCGACGTGATGCCGGCAGCGCCGTTTGCGCCGGGCCGCGGCCCCGGCGCGAACGCGTTCAGCGGCGTGCCGTCATGAGGATCCAGCCGTCCTCGCTGTCGCTGACTTCGAGCGCCACGTAGGGCGCGTACGCTTCCTTCAGCTCGTCGGCCTGGCGCTCGAGGATGCCGGCGAGCACCAGCGAGCCGCCGGGCGCCACGCGCTCGCACAGCAGCGGCGCGAGCACCTTGAGCGGGGTCGCGAGGATGTTCGCGAGCACCGTGCCGTACTGGCCCTGCGCCGCCTCGGGCAGGCCCGTGTGGAGCGTCACGCCGTTGGCCTCGGCATTGAGGCGCGTCGAGCTCACGGCCGCCTCGTCGATGTCGACCGCGTCGATCTCGCTCGCACCGTACTTCGCGGCACCGATGGCCAGGATGCCGGAGCCGCAACCGTAGTCGAGCACGCGCTGGCCCGCGAGCGCGCCGCGGGTCGCGATCCAGCGCAGGCACATGCGCGTGGTGGGATGGGTGCCGGTGCCGAAAGCCAGGCCCGGATCGAGCCGGATCACCTGCGTGGCCTGCGCCGGCGCCTCGTGCCAGCTCGGCACGATCCAGAACTCGGGCGTGATCTCGACCGGCGCGAACTGCGACTGCGTGAGCCGTACCCAGTCCTGGTCCTGCAGCTCGGCGATGCCCAGCAGCGTGCAGCCTTCGAAGAAATCCTGCAGCGCGAGCACCGAGCCCGCGTCGCGCGCGAGCTCCTCGGTGGCGAACAGCGCGATCACGCGCGAGCGCTGCCAACCCTCCTTGGGCGGCGGCATGCCGGGCTCGCCGAACAACGCCTGCTCGGCATCGGTCTGCGCGTCGGCGTCCTCGACCGAGATGCTCAGTGCGTCGAGCGCATCGAGCGCGTCGCCGAGGGACTCGATGCGCTCCTCGGGGGCCAGCAGGCGAAGTTCGAACATGGCGGGCAGGGACGGCTCAGCGCTTGTGCGCGGCCAGCCACTCTTCGAGGTAGTGGATGTTGGTGCCGCCGGCCATGAACTTGGCGTCGACCATCAGCTCGCGGTGCAGCGGGATGTTGGTCTGGATGCCTTCGATCACGGTCTCGTTGAGCGCGGTGCGCATGCGCGCCATGGCCTGCTCGCGGGTGTCGCCGAAGACGATGATCTTGCCGATCATCGAGTCGTAGTTCGGCGGCACGAAGTAGTTGGTGTACGCATGCGAGTCCACGCGCACGCCTGGGCCGCCCGGCGGATGCCACATCGTGATGCGGCCCGGCGACGGCGTGAACTTCCACGCGTCCTCGGCGTTGATGCGGCACTCGATCGCGTGGCCGTGCATCTGGATCTGGCGCTGCGTGAACGGCAGCTTCTCGCCGGCCGCCACCATGATCTGCGTCTTGACGATGTCGATGCCGGTCGTGAGCTCGGTCACCGGATGCTCCACCTGCACGCGGGTGTTCATCTCGATGAAATAGAACTCGCCGTTCTCGTAGAGGAACTCGAAGGTGCCGGCACCGCGGTAGCCGATCTTCTTGCAGGCCGCCGCGCAGCGCTCGCCGATCTTCTCGATCAGCTTGCGCGGAATGCCCGGCGCGGGCGATTCCTCGATCACCTTCTGGTGGCGGCGCTGCATCGAGCAGTCGCGCTCGCCGAGGTAGACCGCGTTGCGGTGCTTGTCGGCCAGCACCTGGATCTCGACGTGGCGCGGGTTCTGGAGGAACTTCTCCATGTAGACCGAGGGATTGTTGAAGGCCGCCGCGGCCTCCGCCTTGGTCATCTGGATCGCGTTGATCAGCGCGGCCTCGGTATGGACCACGCGCATGCCGCGGCCACCGCCGCCGCCCGCGGCCTTGATGATCACCGGGTAACCGATGGCGCGCGCGATGCGCTTGTTGGCCGTCGCGTCGTCGGAAAGCTCGCCGTCGGAACCGGGCACGCAGGGCACGCCGGCCTTGATCATGGACTGCTTGGCCGAGACCTTGTCGCCCATCGTGCGGATGTTGTCGGGCGTCGGCCCGATGAACTGGAAGCCGCTCTGCTCGACGCGCTCGGCGAAATTGGCGTTCTCGCTCAGGAAGCCGTAGCCGGGGTGGATCGCCTCGGCATCGGTCACTTCGGCCGCCGAGATGATGGCCGGCATGTTGAGGTAGCTCAGCGACGAGGGAGCCGGGCCGATGCAGACGGCTTCCTCGGCCAGCTTGACGTACTTGGCCTCGCGGTCGGCCTCGGAATAGACCATCACGGCCTTGATGCCGAGCTCGCTGCACGCGCGCTGGATGCGCAAAGCGATCTCGCCGCGGTTGGCGACCAGGATCTTCTTGAACATGGTCACTCGATGATGAACAGCGGCTGGCCGTATTCGACCGCCTGACCGTTTTCTCCGAGGATCTGGGTGACGGTGCCGGCCTTGTCGGCCTCGATTTCGTTGAGGATCTTCATCGCCTCGATGATGCAGAGCGTGTCGCCCTCGTTGACCTTGCTGCCGACCTCGACGAAGGCCGGAGCGCCCGGGCTGGCCGAGCGGTAGAAGGTGCCCACCATCGGGGACTTCACCGGATGGCCGGCCGGAGCGGCCTCGGCCACGGGTGCGGCAGGTGCCGCTGCGCCGGCGGGAGCTGCTGCCACGGCGGGCGGTGCCGCCAAGGTCTGCACGTACTGAACGGGGGCTGCGCCGCCGCCCTTGACGATGCGGACCTTGCCTTCGGTTTCAGTGATTTCCAGTTCGGAAATATTCGATTCGGACACCAGATCGATCAGTGTCTTGAGTTTGCGCAGATCCATGGGACTCCAGTGCCGGGTTTTCCGGTTATTAGGATACAACTAGGCCGAACATCGTTGATTGTCGGCTTTCGGCGGTTAACGCCGACCTGTGTATCTAATTCTAACTGTGAACGAGTTCACGTCGCCAACCCTCCAGGTCGGCCTCTTCGAGCTTGCCCATTTTACGGGCCGCCACCGAACCGTCGGCATTGAGCACCAGCGTGAACGGCAGGCCGCCGCCGGTGTTGCCGAGATTCTTGACCAGTTCCGTGCCCTGCAGGCCGGCCAATCCGGTCGGATAGGTGACCGGCGTGCGCTGCAGGAACTTGCGCACGGCGCTCGGCTGATCGATCGCTAAGCCGACGACTTGCCAGCCGTTGGCACCATGATCACGGAAGAAGCGATCGATCATCGGCATTTCTTCGACGCACGGCGGGCACCAGGTGGCCCAGAAGTTGAGCAGCACCGGCTTGCCGCGCAGGCTGGTCATGGCGAGTTCGCCGCCCTCGGGCCGCTCGAAGCGCTGGGCCCAGAAATCGGCGCCGAGCGTTTCGCCGGCCGCGCCGCTGCCGCGATGGCGCCACCAGGCACCACCGAGGCCGGCCGCGGCGGCCACCACCGCCACGCCGCCGTACAGCAGGCCGCGTCGTGTGGTCGAAGAAGTCATCCGATGTCCTTTTCTCTTTCAATCAGCCGCCGCAGCGCCGCCAGGTCGCCGCGCGGCGAACGGCCCTGGGCGTCGGGCTTGAGCGCGCCGCGCAGGTCGTCGAGGTCGTAGACCAGCAGGTGCACGCCGATTTCCTCGCCGAGGGCCCGGCTCGGCGCATGCACGCTCAAGGCCTCGACCTGCTCGCCATGGAAGCCGGTCACCATGCGCGGCTCGTAATCCACGTGATGGTCGATCAGCGCGATCTCGGCCGACTTCGAATCATCGCAGAACAACTGAATATAAATGTCTGACAGCCGGGTGGCCGTGCCGTGCCAGACGGCGCCGCCCACATGGGGCCGGAACACGGCCATCCGCTCCATCCATTCGAGCGCCAGCAGGCGCAACGCCTGGAGTTCCTTGGGCTGGGTGTCGGCGCAGAACAGCGCGATGTAGTCGCGGACCTCGGCCTCGACATCGTCGTTGTTCGGCAACGCGGTGCGCGCCGACAGGCCCAGGTCACGCAGCGCCCGGCGCTTGGCCGGGCCGTATTCGAGCCCCTCCTCGACCACGAGACGGGCGGCGGTGGCGGCGATTTCGCGCTTGGACGTGTCCATCGGGGCATTTTGCCCGCAGAGCATGGTCCGTACGATGAACATCAGTACCGCGGCCAAGGCCGTGGCCTCGGGCCGGGAGGATCGGCCTCCCTAGAATCGGCCCCCATGCATATTCATGTTCTGGGCATCTGCGGCACGTTCATGGGCGGTCTGGCCGCCCTGGCGCGCGAGGCAGGCCACCGGGTCACCGGCTGCGACGCCGGCGTGTACCCGCCGATGAGCGACCAGCTGCGCGCGCTCGGCATCGACCTGATCGAGGGATTCGGCGCCGACCAGCTCGCGCTGGCACCCGACGTGTTCGTGGTCGGCAACGTGGTGTCGCGCGCCCGGCTGGCCGACGGCACGCCGAAGTTTCCGCTGATGGAAGCCATCCTCGACGCCGGCAAGCCCTACACCAGCGGCCCGCAGTGGCTGGCCGAGCACGTGCTGCTGGGCCGCCACGTGATGGCGGTGGCCGGCACGCACGGCAAGACCACCACCACCTCGATGCTGGCCTGGGTGCTCGAGCGCGCGGGCAAGGCGCCGGGCTTCCTGGTCGGCGGCGTGCCGCTGGACTTCGGCGTCTCGGCCCGGCTCGGCGACGGACCGGCCTTCGTGATCGAGGCCGACGAGTACGACACCGCCTTCTTCGACAAGCGCAGCAAGTTCGTGCACTACCGCCCGCGCACGGCGATCCTCAACAACCTCGAGTTCGACCACGCCGACATCTTCGACGACCTCGCGGCCATCGAACGGCAGTTCCATCACCTGGTGCGCACCGTGCCGTCCACGGGCCGGCTGGTGGTGAATGCCACCGAGCCCAGCCTGGAGCGCGTGCTGGCCCAGGGCTGCTGGAGCGAGCTCGCGCGCTTCGGCGGCGAAGGCCCGGGTGCGCAGTGGCAGGCGCGCGGCACGCACGATGCCTTCGACGTGCTGCACGAGGGCGAGCAGGTCGGCCGCGTCGAATGGGCGCTGTCGGGCCTGCACAACCAGATGAATGCGCTGGCCGCGATCGCGGCCGCCGAGCACGTGGGCGTGTCGCCGGCCGACGCGGCGCGCGCGCTCGGCAGCTTCCGCAACGTGCGCCGGCGCATGGAACTGCGCGGCACGGTGGAGCGCACGGACGGCACGATCACGGTCTACGACGACTTCGCCCACCACCCCACAGCGATCCGCACCACGCTCGATGGCCTGCGCCAGAAGCTCGACGCCGCGGGCCGCCAGGGCGAGCGCATCCTCGCGGCCTTCGAGCCGCGCAGCAACACGATGAAGCTCGGCGTGATGGCCGCGCAGCTGCCCTGGAGCCTCGAGTCGGCCGACCTGTCGTTCTGCCACACGGCCGGGCTCGACTGGGATGCGGCCGCGGCGCTGGCCCCGATGGGCGAGCGCGCCCGGGTGGCTGGCGACATCGGCACGCTGGTGGGCCAGCTGGTCGCCACGGCGCGGCCCGGCGACCACATCGTCTGCATGAGCAACGGCGGCTTCGGCGGCGTGCACGACAAGCTGCTGCAGGCCCTGCGCGACGGCATCGCCTGAAAGAGAGAACGCGCATGGCGGCCGCGGCACCCGACGACACGTTGCTCGGCCTGCTGCGCCGCGTGTACGACAACGGCAACAGCTACTTCGACGCCGATGGCAACCACTGCCACCGCATTCCCGACACCTTCAGCGAGGCCGAGCGGCAGGCGCTGGCCGACGCGGGCCTCGAGCCCAACCGCTTCGTCGCGATCCCGCACGACGAGGCGGTGAACCGACTGCGGCAGGCCGCGGCCGGCGTGGACCTGCGCCGCGCGGCCGATGCTTTTGTCGCTTCAATGACCTCGAGCGACCTGGTCTGGCTCACGGTGCTGCCCGCCACCGCCCTCGGCCTCGCGATGCCGGCGCATCCGATGGCGGCCATGGGCGGCGGAAGCTGCCGCGTCTGCTTCCACCGCGACGAGCGCGCCGACCCGACGCTGCGCGCCTACTTCCGCCATCTGCAGGGCGCGGGCTGGGGCACCGGCGGACCGGTCGAAGGCCTGCTCGCGCTGGAGGCCACGGGCCCGGTCGATGGCTGGCCGCGGCCTACACCGCGCGACATCTGGGTCTTCCATCGCCTGCTCGACCTGCTGCGCGCCCTGCCGGCCGACACGCGCTACAGCAAGGCACGCACGGCGCTCAAGGACGCGAAGCTGCTGCGCGTGAACAATCCCTACCGCTGCGAGACGGTGCTCGAGGCCCTGGCCACGCTCGGCGTCATGCAGACGCCCGAGCATCCGGGCCTCTTCACGCGCTGGACAACCGCCGTCGAACGCGACCAGCGCCCTTCCACCAAGGTCGAGGCACCGGCCCCGCTGGGGTGGTGGCGCGCGGCCGATGGTCTCGACGAGACGCTGGTGGCGCGGCTGTTCGGCCATCTGAAGCGCCCCCGGCAGGAACCGCCCGCCGAGGCCGCCGAGCCGGTTCGGCGCAAGCCCGCCGCCGGCGCGCGCGCCAAGTCGATCCCCGGGCCACCGGCCGCGGGCGACGTGCATGCCGTGCGGCTGCGCGAAGACCTGTGGACCGCCGCCTACTGCCACGAAGTGAAGGCCGACCATCGCGGCATCGTGCGCGGCCGCGTGGAATACCTGGACCTGCTCTCGCCCACGCCACCCACCGCCGAGCAGATCGCCGGCATCGGCTTTCGCGACCGCCGCAACGGCGAGCGCTGGCAGAGTTGGGTCGCCGGGCTCGGCAAGACCACCGGCGTGACGCGGATCGCCATCGGCGTGCCGGCACCATCGCATGTCCAGCCCCTGCCGGAGCGCATTCCCGGCGGCCAGGCCAGCGACCTGAAGCACCTGGCCGGCTGGCACTTTCCCGCCACCCCCTGAACGAGGACCCGCCCATGACCCAGCGCGCCCCCCAACTCATCGACACGCTGGGGCTGCACCCGCATCCCGAGGGCGGCTGGTACCGCGAGGTGTTCCGCTCCGCGGTGCAGGTGACTCCCGCCGACGAGCGCGCGGCCCGCAGCGCGCTCACCAGCATCTACTTCCTGCTCGAAGCCGGCCAGCATTCGCGCTGGCACCGGGTGCTGTCCGACGAGGTCTGGGTGCATCTCGAAGGCGTGCCGCTGGCACTGTGGACCTGCGATGCCGCGCTGCGCACCGCGCCGGCCCATGTGCGGCTCGGGCCGGTCGACGTGCACGGCACGCGGCCGCAGCACGTGGTGCCCGCGGGCCAGTGGCAGGCCGCGCGGCCGATCGAAAGCCATTCGGCGGGCGACTTCACGCTGGTCGCCTGCATGGTCGGGCCGGGCTTCGACTTCGCCGACTTCTCGCTGATGGCGCCCGACGGCGACGAGGCCGCCGCGGTGCGCCATCACTGGCCCGAACTCGCCGCGCTGATCTGAGCGATCAGCCGCGGCGCTGCTTGACCGCCTGCGACAGCGTCTCGAGCACCTGAGTCGAATCGTCCCAGCCCAGGCAGGCGTCGGTGATGCTCTTGCCGTACTCGAGGCCCGCGATCTTGTCCTTGCCCGGCGTGAACTTCTGGGCGCCGGCCTGCAGGTGGCTTTCGACCATCACGCCGAACACGCGGCGCGAACCGCCGGCGATCTGGTCGGCGATGTCCTTCGCGACGTCGATCTGCTTCTGGTGCTGCTTCGAGCTGTTGGCATGGCTGCAGTCGACCATCAGCGTGGGCGGCAGCTTGGCCGCCTCGAGGTCCTTGCAGGCCGCCTCGACGCTGGCCGCGTCGTAGTTGGGCGCCTTGCCGCCGCGCAGGATCACGTGGCAGTCGCGGTTGCCGTTGGTCTGCACGATCGCGACCTGGCCGTTCTTGTGCACCGAGAGGAAATGGTGGCCGCGGGCCGCGGCCTGGATGGCGTCGGTGGCGATGCGGATGTTGCCGTCGGTGCCGTTCTTGAAGCCGATCGGCGCCGACAGCCCCGAGGCCAGTTCGCGGTGCACCTGGCTCTCGGTGGTGCGCGCGCCGATCGCGCCCCAGGCGATCAGGTCGCCGATGTACTGCGGCGAGATCACGTCGAGGAACTCGCTGCCCGCCGGCAGGCCCAGGCGGTTGATGTCGATCAGCAGCTGGCGCGCGATGCGCAGGCCTTCGTCGATGCGGTAGCTCTCGTCGAGGTAGGGGTCGTTGATCAGGCCCTTCCAGCCGACCGTGGTGCGCGGCTTCTCGAAGTACACGCGCATCACGATCTCCAGCGTGTCGGCGTACTTCTCGCGCTCGACCTTGAGGCGGCGCGCGTAGTCGAGCGCGGCGGCCGGGTCGTGGATCGAGCAGGGACCCATCACCACCAGCAGCCGGTCGTCCTTGCCGCCCATGATGTTGTGGATGTTGCGGCGCGTTCCCGTGATCAGCGTTTCGACCGGCGTGCCGCGAATCGGGAAGAAGCGGATCAGATGTTCGGGAGGGGGGAGCACGTTGATGTCCTTGATGCGTTCGTCGTCGGTCTTGCTGGTTTTTTCGACGCTCGCATACCAGCTCTCGCTGGCCGGGGCAGTGTTCGTGCTCATGAGGGTTCCTTGTTGGATTGAATATCGTCAGGGCATAAAAAAACCGCCGGGGCTGCTTGCGCCGGCGGTTCTGGGAGGGGTGCCTGTCTGCTTTACGCGCTCGCCTCTCGTCCGCCGGAAACCGGGAACCAAAAGTAGGCAAAGAAATAGGCGCGGAGAGCGGCGGACATGGGCGCGAATGTAGCACGGAAAAACAAAACCGGGCTTGGAGGCCGGGCGTTCGTTGTTTTGGCGCCGGACAGGCCGGCGCCTCGGGGCGGGCTCAGCGGTAGCCCGACTCGTTGGCGTTGTGGATGATCCAGATCAGGTTGCCGCTCGAGTAGTCGCCCATGCCGCCGCCCGCGAAGATCAGGCGGCCCTGGCCCTTGTAGGTCATCTCGAAGCGATGGCGGTCGCTGCCGAAATAGAACGGGATGAAGGCCTTGCCGGTCACGTAGGCGCCCTGGTCGGTGGGCTGGCCCGCGAGGTCGGTGACCTGCTTGGCGCTCATGCCGATCTGCAGCCGGGCGAACTTGCTGTTGCGTGCCGGGTTGCCGGTGATCTCGCCCTCGTAGCCATTGAGGCCCTTGACGGTGCGGCCGCTGCCGGCCTCGACCTTGGACGAATCGACGACATTGCCCTGGGCATCCATGCCGGCCCTGGAGCCGCTGCGCGCGGGGGCGGCCGGGGCGGCGGACGCCGCGGGCGCGGCCTCGCTCTGGCTGCCCGAGCCGCCGCGCGATGCGCAGCCGGCGCTGGCCAGCGCGACCAGGGCGGTCATGGCCCAGAGGGCGGCGGGCGAGTGGATCCTGTTCCCCATTGAAATGCTCCTTGAATGCGTCGTTCGCAAAAGGGCGCAGCTTAGCAATGGGAGGAAACGCTCCGCAAGTGACGAAAGTCTTAAGCCGTTCCGCCTACAGTCAGCCCGTCGATGCGCAAGGTGGGCTGGCCGACGCCCACCGGCACGCTCTGGCCTTCCTTGCCGCAGGTGCCCACGCCCGAGTCGAGCGCCATGTCGTTGCCGATCATCTTCACGCGGGTCAGCGCGTCGGGGCCGTTGCCCACGATGGTCGCGCCCTTGACCGGGTACTGGATCTTGCCGTTCTCGACCCAATAGGCCTCGCTGGCCGAGAACACGAACTTGCCGCTCGTGATGTCGACCTGCCCGCCGCCGAAGTTGACGGCGTACAGGCCCTTCTTGATGCTCGCCACGATCTCCTCGGGCACCTTGTCGCCGCCCAGCATGTAGGTGTTGGTCATGCGCGGCATCGGCACGTGGGCATAGCTCTCGCGACGGCCGTTTCCGGTGGGCTTGACCTTCATCAGGCGCGCATTGAGCGCGTCCTGGATGTAGCCCTTGAGGATGCCGTCCTCGATCAGCACGTTGCGCTGGCTGGCGTTGCCCTCGTCGTCGACGTTGAGCGAGCCGCGGCGGTCGGCGATGGTGCCGTCGTCGAGCACGGTCACGCCCTTGGCGGCCACACGCTCGCCGATGCGGCCCGAGAAGGCGCTCGAGCCCTTGCGGTTGAAGTCGCCCTCGAGGCCGTGGCCGATGGCCTCGTGCAGCAGGATGCCGGGCCAGCCCGGGCCGAGCACCACGGTCATCTCGCCCGCGGGCGCGGGGCGCGACTCGAGGTTGGTCAGTGCCGACTTGACGGCATGGTCGACGTACTCGGCGATCTGCTCGTCGTCGAAATAGGCCAGGCCGAAGCGTCCGCCGCCGCCGCCCGAACCCACCTCGCGGCGGCCGTTCTGCTCGGCGATGACGGTGACCGACAACCGCACCAGCGGCCGCACGTCGGCCGCCAGCGTGCCGTCGGCGCGCGCCACCAGCACCACGTCGTACTCGCTCGCGAGGCCGGCCATGACCTGCGACACGCGCGGATCGCGCGAACGGGCCAGCTGCTCGACCTTCTCGAGCAGCTTCACCTTGGCGGTGCTGTCGAGCGTGGCGATGGGATCGAGGCCGGCGTAGAGCGAGCGGCTCGAGGCGATCTTGCGCGGAACGGTCTTCACGCGGCCGGTGCGGCCCGCCGAGGAGATCGAGCGCACCGTGCGCGCCGCGTCGAGCAGCGAGGCCTCGGAGATGTCGTCGGAATAGGCGAAGGCCGTCTTCTCGCCGCTGACCGCGCGCACGCCGACGCCCTGGTCGATGCTGAAGCTGCCGGTCTTGACGATGCCTTCCTCGAGGCTCCAGCCCTCGCTGCGGGTGTACTGGAAGTACAGGTCGGCGTCGTCCACGCGGTGCGCGGTGATCTCGGCCAGGGCCTTGCTCAGGTGCGATTCGTCGAGGCCGAACGGCGTGAGCAGCAGTTGTTGCGCCGTGGCGAGGCGCTCGATGGTGGGTTCGCGAGAGATCATGAAGGATTATTGCTCGCCCCCAGGCTCCGCGCACTGCGTGCGCTCCTCCAACCCCCTACCGGGGGCAACACCAGCGGCCCGGCAAAGCCGGTTCCGCGGTGTTTCCCGCTACGACTGCGCCAGTTTTCGAGCTCGCGCGATCGACATCAGGATCCCGAGCCCCAACCCCAGCGTGACCATGGCCGTGCCGCCATAGCTGATGAAGGGCAGCGGCACCCCCACCACCGGCAGGATGCCGCTGACCATGCCCATGTTCACGAAGGCGTAGGTGAAGAAGATCATGGTCACCGCGCCCGCCAGCAGGCGCGAGAACAGCGTGGGGGCATTGAGCGCGATCGCCAGCCCGCGGAAGATCAGCAGGATGAAGGCCGAGATCAGCGCCAGGTTGCCCACCAGGCCGAATTCCTCGGAATAGGCGGCGAAGATGAAGTCGGTGGTGCGCTCGGGGATGAACTCGAGGTGCGTCTGCGTGCCCTGCATGAAGCCCTTGCCGCCGACGCCGCCCGAGCCGATGGCGATCATCCCCTGGATGATGTGGAAGCCCTTGCCCAGCGGGTCCTTGCTCGGGTCGAGCAGCGTGCACACGCGCTGCTTCTGGTAGTCGTGCAGCACGCGCCAGTCGACGCCGTCGGTGCACAGCTGCGATTCGAAGCTCACGATCAGCGTGATCGCCACGGCGCCCAGCAGCACCGGCGGCACGATCAGCTTCCAGGGCAGCCCGGCGAAGAAGATCACCGCCAGGCCGGCCGCCAGCACCAGCAGCGAGGTGCCGAGGTCGGGCTGCTTCATGATCAGGCCCACCGGCACCGCGAGCAGCACGGTCGCCACCACGAAGTCGAGCGGCCGCAGCTGCCCCTCGCGGCGCTGGAACCACCAGGCCAGCATCAGCGGCATGGCGATCTTCAGGATCTCGCTGGGCTGGATCACCATGCCCACGTTGATCCAGCGCGTGGCGCCCTTCTTGGTGATGCCGAACAGCGCCACCGCGATCAGCAGCGCCACCCCCGCCGCGTAGAGCGGCACGGCGGCCAGCATCAGCCGCTGCGGCGGCACCTGCGCCACCACGAACATGATGAAGCCGGCCAGCAGCATGTTGCGGCCATGGTCGAAGAAGCGGGTGCCGTGGTCGTAGCCCGAGGAGTACATCGTCAGCAGGCCCGCGAAGGCCAGCAGCAGCACGGCGAAGGCCAGAAAGCCGTCGAAGCCCTGGAAGATGGGCGCGACCCGGCGCGCCAGGGAGGGCTGATTGAACACGGCGGACATGGGCGCGGATTATCCGCGCCCGCTGCGTCCGCTCAATCGAAGACCAGTTGAACGACCGTGCGGCCCGGTCGGCTTTCGAGCGCCAGCCGCGCCCCGATGGCCCCCGCGCGCTCGGCCAGCGAGCGCGGCGGCTGGCTGGCGTCGAAGCCGCGCCCGTCGTCGATCACGCGCAGCGCCACCGCCGTGCCCTCCATGCATGCCTCCAGCCGCAGCACCCGCGCCCGGGCATGCTGCAGCACGTTCGAGATCGCCTCGAACAGCAGGAACTGCAGCTGCCGCATGCCGTGCGCATCGAGGTGCGCCACCGGCGTCACCTCGTCCACGGCCCAGTCGAGCACGATCTCGGCCGTGGCCAGCCGCGGCTCGAGCCGGTAGCGGAACGCCGCCAGCAGCGCGCCGACATCGCCCGGCGGCAGGTGGATCGAGTCGATCGACAGCTTGAGCTGGTCCATCGAGTCGCGCAGCGTGCGCAGCAGCTCCTCGGAACTGGTCTGGCCCGACTGCAGCTGGCGGATGGCCGAGCTGATGTGCGAGCCCACGCCGTCGTGCATGTCGCGCAGGATGCGCTCGCGCTCGTGGGTGCGCGCCTGGTCGCGCGCCGCCCGCTCGAGCTCGGCATAGGTCGAGGCCAGCTCGCGCTCGCGCTGCGCCACCCGCTCGGCCAGGGTGCGGACCGCGCCGCGCGCCGCCACGCTGGCCGCGCGGAAACGCCGCAGCACGATCAACAGCAGCGCGATGCCGAAGAACACCGACGAATAGCGCACCCAGGTGGTTTCGCCGTAGGCGTCGCTCAGGCGGATCACCAGCCAGTCGCGCACGCCGAAGGCCAGCGTGAGCAAGGCCGCGGCGGCCACCAGCAGCCGCTCGGCGCTGGGCCGCCGCGCCGTGGACCCGACGAAGGCGCCGACGAAGACCGCGATCACCACGATCTCGATCGCGAGCCAGCCGGTGAGCCAGATCGGCTCCTCGCGCTGCAGCGCGAGCGTGGTCGAAACCACGGTGCCCAGCACCACGGCCAGCAGCGGCCAGCGCAGCCAGCGCGTGTGCGCCGTGCGGCCCCAGTCGGCCAGGTGGTAGCAGAACATCATGGCCGAGGCCGCCCAGCCGGCGTAGCAGGCCGCCATCAGCACACCCCAGGGGACCCACGGCAGCGGCGGCTCGGCGATCACGCCGTCGGCCACCCGGATCGCCCAGCAGAACTCGGCCAGCGCCGCCCACAGGTAGATGCCGTCGCGGCGCGGCTGCCCGGCCGTGGTCGCGTCGACCTGCGTGACCCACAGCGCCAGCGCGATGGCGCCGACGATCAGGCTGAAGGCCGTCAGCAGCACCGAGGCGGTGAAGCGCCAGGCGTAGGCCGGCTCGAACAGCCCGTTGCGCACCTGGTCGGCCGGGCCGATGAACACGGGCGACAGCCCGGCACGGCGCGCGCTGTCGGCGCGGATGCGGATCTGCAACTGGTTGCGGCCGGCCTTCAGCAACTCGCTGGGCACCGGCACGTAGATCGGCGCCTTGGCGTAGTCGGCACCGTTGCCCTGCGAGAGGTCACCGTAGACCTGCAGCAGCGCGTCGTTGAGCTCCACCTCGAACACGTTGCCGGTGCGCGGAATGAAGATGCCCCAGGGCATGCTCGGCGCGGCCGCCAGCTCGAAGGGCAGGTCGAAGCTCGCGAAGCCGGAGCGGCCGCGGTGCTGCCGGTCCCAGTGGTAGGACAACTCGACCGGCTCGCTGCGCCGCACGCCGTCGACCTCGGTGGTGACCGTGCCGCGGCGCAGCTCGATCGGCGCGTCGGCGGCATGCGCCCATCCGGCCCACCCGCTCCAGAGGGCCAGGACGAGCAGCAGCAGCCACGGCGCGATCGGCATCGCGGGCAGCCGCCCGCGCAGGGTCCGGAGCACGGATGTCCCGTCTCAGCCAGAGCGCGACAGCAGCCCCAGTCGCGTGGCTTCGAACACGGCTTCGCTCTTGGAATGCACCGCGAGCTTGCCGTAGAGGTTCTTGATGTGGGTCTGCACCGTGTGCACGCTCAGGCCCTTGAGGCGCGCGATCTCGGCGTACGAGAAGCCGCGCGCGATCAAGGTCAGCACCTCGTGCTCGCGCGCCGACAGCAGCGCGCGCTCGCCCGCATCGGGCGCGGCCTCGGGTTCGGCCGTGCCCGGCACGCTGGCCGACTGCAGGCTGCGGTACTTGGCGAGCACGCGGCGCGCGATCATGGGCGAGATCGGCGAGGCGCCGGCCTTCATCTCGACGATGGTCTGGGCGATGTCCTCGGGCGCGGCGTCCTTGTGGATGTAGCCGACGGCGCCGGCCTCGATGCTCGCGAGCACGTTCTCCTCGTCGCCGAACACCGACACCACCAGCGGCTCGCAGCCCGGAAAGCGCGCGACCGCGTCGCGGATCACGTCGAGGCCGGTGCCGTCGGGCATGCCGAGGTCGACCAGCAGCACGTCGGGAATGGTGGCGGTGCGCGCGAGCCAGCCCAGCGCCTCGTTCACCGTGCCGGCGCTGCCGAGCCAGAACAGCTGCGGGCTGCGCTGCACGCTGGTCTCGAAGAAGGCGCGCGCGCGGCTGTCGTCCTCGACCACGAGCACGCCCCAGCGGCGGGGCGTAGCGTCATGGGGGTCCTCGTTAGTCATGGGGCCGAAGCATAAGCCTGCGCACGCTGTCGCAGGTCCGCGAAGCCTCACCCTTTCATGGGATGTGCATCGCGCGCTTCGCTCACACACTCGAACCGTCTTCGAATTTGGTCGACCCCGAAGCGCACGGCATGCGAACACGCGATGAATACTTTCGCGTTGTGCCCCGGCCGCGCCACGCAGGCATCGAGGACCTCCTCCCGTTCCGGGAAGCCCGCATCGCGGGGTTTTTGTCGCCTCGACGCCATCTGATGGGCACGGACCTCATGCAAAATTACCTGGACTTCGCAAGCAGCGCACCATCGACGCGCTTTCCGTCGCCCCCCCGCATGGAACCACAAACCACCCATCTGCTGTACCTGCACGGCTTCCGTTCCTCGCCCCGTTCCACCAAGGCGCGCGCGGTGGCGGACCGGGTGGCGCAGCGGCACCCGAACCTGCACTGGTGGTGCCCGCAATTGCCGCCCTCGCCCAAGGATGCGATCGACATGGTGATGAAGGGCATCGCCGACTGGCCGCGCAAGTCGATGGCGGTGGTGGGTTCCTCGCTCGGCGGCTTCTACGCCACCTACGTCGCGGGCATGACGCGCTGCCGCGCCGTGCTGCTGAACCCGGCCGTCCATCCGGCGCGCGACCTCACGCTCTACATCGGCGACCAGAGCGCCTGGCACGACCCGGCCGAGCATTTCTATTTCCGCCCCGAGTACATCCACGAGCTGCGCGCCATGGAAGTCGGCTCGCTGACCCGCCCCGAGCGCGTGTTCGCGGTCATCGCCAAGGGCGACGAGGTGCTCGACTGGCACGAGATGTCGGCGCGCTATGCCGACAGCCGCGTCAAGCTGATCGAGGGCGGCGACCATGCCTTGTCCGATTTCAAGAAGAGCCACCTGGACGACGTGATGGCCTTCATCAACCCCGTGCAATAAAGCCCCCCGGCTTTTCACTCCCTTCGGTCGTGTAACTCCACCCCCCGAGGGGGAGGCTCGGCCGCCTTGGGGCGGCCCGGCGGCGGCCGATCTTCCCGCTTCGCTTTCCACGCGCGCCGCGGCCTGCGGCTCCCGCGCCACAGGCCCGCCCCGCCTGCATGGGAGAATCCGGCCCATGTTTGTATTGTTTGAAGAAGCCGGCAAATACCTCGGCGGGCGCGTGCTGTCGGAGGCGGAAGCCTCGGCGCAGGTCGAGCTCGAGACCGGCAAGCGCGTCAAGGTCAAGGGCGCCAACATCGTGCTGCGGTTCGAGAAGCCCTCGCCCGCCGAATTGATCGCCGAGGCGCGCGCGCTCGCGGCCTCCATGGACCTCGACCTGGCCTGGGAGTTCGCGGCCGAGGGCGAATTCGGCTTCGCCGACCTGGCGGCCGACTATTTCAGCGACAAGCCCTCGCTGGCGCAGCAGGCCGCGGCGCTGTTCGCGCTGTTCGAGGCGCCGCACTACTTCCGCCGCGCGGGCAAGGGGCGCTTCAAGAAGGCGCCGGCCGAGATCGTGCAGCAGGCGCTGGCCGCGATCGAGAAGAAGAAGGCGATCCAGGCGCAGATCGTGGAATGGGCCGGCCAGCTCGCCGAAGGCGTATGCCCCGCGCCGGTGCGCGAGCAGCTCTACCGCATCCTGTTCAAGCCCGACAAGAACGCGCCCGAATACAAGGCGGTGGTGGAAGCCTCGCGCGCCTCGCAGCGCGCACCGCTCGAGCTGCTCGAGCGCGCGGGCGCGATCGACTCGCCCTACCAGTTCCACTGGCGCCGCTTCCTGTTCGAGAACTTCCCCAAGGGCACGGGCTTCCCCGCGCTCACGGCACCGGCCATCGCCGACGAGCTGCCGCTGGCCGAGGGCGTCGAGGCCTTCTCCATCGACGACTCGCAGACCACCGAGATCGACGACGCGCTCTCGGTGCAGGGCCTGGGCAGCGGCACGGTCACGGTCGGCATCCACATCGCCGCGCCGGGCCTCGCGCTCGCCCCCGGCAGCGCCATCGACCAGGTGGCGCGCGCGCGCATGTCCACGGTCTACATGCCGGGCTACAAGATCACGATGCTGCCCGACGCGGTGGTCGACACCTACACGCTGCTCGAGGGCGCCGACCGCCCGGCCGTGTCGCTCTATGCGCGCTTCGACGAAGCCACGCTCGAGCTGCAGTCGACCGAGACCAGGCTCGAGCGCGTGCCGATCGCCGCCAACCTGCGCCATGACCAGCTCGACAGCGTGGTGACGCAGCCCTGGCTCGAGGACAGCTCGATCACGCACGAGGACACGCCGGCCGCCGCCGCGCGCTTCCGCCCGCAGCTCTCGTTCCTGCACCGCCTCGCGCGCCAGTTGAAGGCGCAGCGCGAGGTCGTGCGCGGCAAGCCCGAGAACTTCAACCGGCCCGACTACAACTTCCGCCTCGTCGGCAACGACGGCGCCGAACCCACGGGCGCCGAGCAGGTGCAGATCACGACGCGCCAGCGCGGCGCGCCGCTCGACCTGATCGTGTCCGAGGCCATGATCCTGGCCAACAGCAGTTGGGGCGGCTGGCTCGGCGAACTCGGCGTGCCCGGGCTTTACCGCAGCCAGGCCAGCTTGGCGCCCGGCATCAAGGTGCGCATGGGCACGCGCGCGCTGCCGCATGCGGGCCTGGGCGTGAAGAGCTATGCCTGGAGCACCTCGCCGCTGCGCCGCTACACCGACCTGGTGAACCAGTGGCAGATCATCGCGGCCGCGCGCCACGGCAAGACCGCCGCGCTGGCCGCGCCGTTCAAGCCCAAGGACGCCGACCTGTTCTCGATCCTCTCGGGCTTCGACGCGGCCTATGCGGCCTACAACGGCTACCAGGGCGGCATGGAACGCTTCTGGACCCTCAAGTACCTCGAGCAGCAGGGCATCACCGAGCTCGAGGCCACCGTCATCAAGGACCTGCCCAACGGCGCGCTGGTGCGGGCCGACACGCTGCCGCTGGTGTTCCCGGTGGCCGGCCAGCAGGAACGCGGCGCGCGCCTGCGCGTGAAGCTCGGCGAAATCGACGAGATCGCGCTCGACGTCAGCGGCACCGTGCTCGAGCGCCTCGATGCGCCCGCGGCCGGCGCGGTGGACGACGCCGAGGACGAGGAAGAGGTGGTCGCCGGCCCGATCGCGATCGCGGTCGACCTGGCCGATGGCGATGCCGCCCCTGACGCGGGAGCGGCCGTGGAGAACGCGCCCGCATGAACCTCAAGGATCTGAGCACCCTGCAGATTGCGCTGGGTGTGTCCGTCATCGCGCATGCCGCGCTGCTGGCGGTGCGTTTCGTCGACCCCGAGGCCTTCAACCGCGCGTTCACCGAGACGCCGCTCGAAGTGATCCTCGTCAACTCGAAGACCAACGAAGCGCCGGATCCCCAGGCCCGTGTGATGGCCCAGACCTCGCTCGCCGGCGGCGGCGACCTCGAGCGCGGCCGCGCCACCAGCCCGCTGCCGCCCTCCTCCTTCAGCGCGGTCGGCGATTCCGCCGAGGAGGCGCAGCGCCAGGTCGACCTGATGCAGCAGCAGCAGATGCAGCTGCTGACCCAGCTCAAGCGCGATCTCGCGGCCATGCCGCCGCCCGATCCGCGCGTGAGCGGCGACCCCAGGGAAGCCACCGCGCGCGAGGAGAAACGCCGCCAGATGGTCGAGCTGCTGGCCGAGATCGAGCGCCGCGTGAACGAGGAGAACGCGCGCCCCAAGAAGCGCTACCTGAGCCCGTCGACGCGCGAGGCCGCCTATGCGCTGTACGTCGATTCGCTGCGCCGGCGCATCGAGGTGCGCGGCACCGAGAACTTCCCGACCGCGGCCGGCAAGAAGCTCTACGGCGAACTCAAGATGACGATCACCATCAACCACGACGGCAGCCTGCTCGACACCGTGATCGACGAGAGCTCGGGCAACACCACGCTCGACCGCCGCGCCCAGGCCATCGTGCGCAGCATCGGCAGCTTCGGCAAGTTCACCGACGCGATGCGCCGCCAGACCGACCAGATCGTGATCCAGTCGCGCTTCCGCTTCACGCGCGACGAGACCATCGAGCTGTCGTCGCAGTAACCGCGACGGCCCGCCGAAGAAAAAAAGCCAGGAGACCCGCGCCATGGATCTGTACTGCGTGATGGGCAACCCGGTCGAGCACAGCCGTTCGCCGTGGATCCACGCCCGCTTCGCCGAGCTCTGCCACCAGCCGATCGCCTACGAGCGCCGGCTGGTCGCGCTCGGCGCCTTCGCCGAGGGCATCGCCGCCTTCCGGCGCGAGGCCGCCGAACGCGGCGACCACGCGGGCGGCTGCAACGTCACCGTGCCCTTCAAGTTCGACGCCGCCAGCATCGCGCAGCACACCAGCGAGCGTGCCACGCTGGCGGGCGCGGTCAACACGCTGCGCTTCGCGGCCGATGGCGACATCCATGCCGACAACACGGACGGCATCGGCCTGGTCAACGACATCGAGCGCAATGCGCGCGTGCCGCTGGCCGGCAAGTCGCTGCTGCTGATCGGCGCCGGCGGCGCCGCGGCCGGCGTGCTCGGGCCGCTGCTCGACGCGGGCGCCACGCGCGTGGTGGTGGCCAACCGCACGGTCGACAAGGCGGTGTCGCTGGTGCGCCGGCATGCGGCGCTCGCGCTGGCCAACGGCGCCTCGCTCGAGGCCTGGGCGCTCGATGCGGTGCCGGGCGACTTCGACGTCGTGGTCAATGCCACCGCCTCCAGCCTCGCGGGCGACGCGGTGCCGGTCGGCGCGCAGGTGCTGCGCGCGGGCGCACTGGCGGTCGACATGATGTACGGCCCCGCGGCCGCGGGCTTCCTGCAATGGGCGCAGGCCCACGGTGCCGTGGCGCGCGACGGCCTCGGCATGCTGGTCGAGCAGGCGGCCGAATCCTTCGAGATCTGGCGCGGCGTGCGACCGCCCTCGGCCCAGGTGCTCGACGAACTGCGTGCGCGGCTCGCCGCGGCCTGAAGCACCGCATGAAGGCCGCGCTGCGCTGGATCGCCTGCCTGCTGCTGGCCGGCCTCGCGCTCGAGCTGTTCTTCGTCGTGCGCATCGCGGCCATGGCGGTCATCGATCCGCAGAGCACCGCCTTCCAGCGTTCCGAGGCCTGGCAGATCGCCATCCACAAGGGCAGCGAGGGCGCCTGGCGCCAGGAGTGGGTGCCCTATGCGCAGATCAACGACAGCCTCAAGCGCGCGGTGATCGCGAGCGAGGACGCCAGCTTCATCGACCACGACGGCGTGGAATGGGAAGCCATCGAGCGCGCGCGCCAGCGCAATGCACGCGCCGAGGAACTGGCCGCCAAGCGCATGGCACGCGCGGCCGCGCGCGGCAAGACAGTGCAGCCGGCACCGCTGCGCGGCGGCTCCACCATCACGCAGCAGCTCGCGAAGAACCTGCTGCTGTCGGGCGAACGCACCATGCTGCGCAAGGGCCAGGAGCTGGTGCTCGCCGTGCTGCTCGAGACGCTGCTCGACAAGCGGCGCATCCTCGAGATCTACCTCAACAGCGTCGAATGGGGCGAAGGCGTGTTCGGCGCCGAGGCGGCCGCGCAGTACTACTTCAGGAAACCGGCCGCGCGCCTGAGCTCGTACGAAGCGGCGCGCCTCGCCGTGATGCTGCCGAGCCCGAAGTTCTACGAGCGCCGGCCCAATTCGCCCTACCTCAACGGACGGGCATCGACGATCGTGGCGCGGATGCCTTCGGCCGACCTGCCCTGAACAGGGCCTCGCCCGCCAGCACCGCCGCGAAGCCGAACGCATAGGCCAGCACGTCCCACCAGTCGGCCGTGCTGCCGAGCACGATGCGCAGCGCGCGGTTGGGAATGTGCAGCTGCCACGCGGCCGCCAGGTACTGGCCCAGTTCCACCAGCAGCCCCACGCCGAAGGCCGCGAGCGCCAGCGGCAGCACGCGCGCCTCGATGAAGGCCTTGAACACCAGGTAGACCCAGACCACGGCCAGCACGTCGCCGAGGAAGCTGCGCACCCAGCCCCAGCGCGCGCCCACGGTCGCGAGCAGTGCCAGCAGCACGAACAGGGCCGCGGCCCCGGCCAGGGAAAGAGGAGCAAGACGCCATCGCATGCCCCGTATCATCGCCTCCATGTTGGCGAAGCTCGTGGGATGGTTGCTGTTGGGCGTGGTGCGATTGCTCACCGGTGCCCAGGCGCGCTGGTACGGCTGCCCGCCGAAGGCCGAGCAGCGCATCTATTTCGCCAACCACCAGAGTCATGCCGACCTGGTGATGATCTGGGCCGCGCTGCCCGAGGAGCTGCGCAGCATCACGCGGCCGATCGCAGCGCGCGACTACTGGGCCAACACGCCGGTCAAGCGCTGGATCACGACCGAGGTGTTCAACGCGGTGTACGTGGAGCGGCAGGCGGCCGCCGGTTCGCCGCCTGCGCCCGCCGTGCCGGTCGTGGCCGAGACGCCCATGCAGCCTGTCGAAGCACCCGCCGCCGCCGAACGCATCGAGCCTTCGATGGAGCCGCTGCTGCCGCGCTCCGCGCCCGTCGACACGGCGCCGGTCCGCACGGAGATCCAGGGCGAACTCGACCTGCCCGCGCAACCGGTCTCCGCGCCCGAAGCGCCCACCGCGCCACCTGCGCCGCCCGTGCCCCCGGCAGCCCGCGACGCCGACCCGCTCGCCCCGCTGATCGACGCGCTGCGCAGCGGCGACTCGATCATCATCTTCCCCGAGGGCACGCGCGGCCACACCGGCGAACCGCAGAAGTTCAAGTCGGGCCTCTATGCGCTCGCCACCCAGTTCCCCGAGGTGGTGCTGGTGCCGGCCTGGATCGACAACGTGCAGCGCGTGATGCCCAAGGGCGAGATCGTGCCGGTGCCGATCCTCTGCTCCGTCACCTTCGGCGCGCCGATCCGCGTCGAGGCCGGCGAGGAGCGACGTCCTTTCCTCGACCGCGCGCGTGCCGCCGTCATCGCCTTGCGCGACGTTTGAAGAAGAATGAACCAGTTCCTGCGCAGCCTCAGCCCCACGCAGCAGGTCGCGGCGCTGTTCCTGATCGTCTTCGGCGTGCTCGTGGTCGTGAGCACCGCCGCCTTCTTCCTGAGCTTCAGGGAGCGGCGCAACCCGGTGCACGACGCCGCCTGGCAGGCCGAGCTCGCGCATTTCCGCAAGCTGCTGGGCACCACCTGGTTCATGGCCGTGATCTTCTGGATCGGCTGGGCGCTCGGCGAGACCGTGGCCACGGTGCTGTTCGCGCTGATCGCCTTCTTCGCGCTGCGCGAGTTCATCACCCTCTCGCCCACGCGGCGCGGCGACCACCGCAGCCTGATCCTCGCCTTCTTCGTCGTGCTGCCGGTGCAGTTCTGGCTCGTGGCCACCGCGCGCTTCGACCTGTTCACCGTGTTCATCCCGGTCTACGTGTTCCTCGCGATCCCGGTGGCCAGCGCGCTGGCCGACGACCCGAGCCACTTCCTCGAGCGCAATGCCAAGCTGCAGTGGGGGATCATGGTCTGCGTCTACGGCATGAGCCACGTGCCCGCGCTGCTGCTGCTGAGCTTTCCGGGCTACGAGGGCAAGAGCGCCTTCCTGGTGTTCTTCCTGGTCTTCGTGGTCCAGACCTCGGTGCTGGTGCAGCACCTGATCTCGCGCCGCAGCCAGCGCGCGCCCTTCGCGCCGAACGTGAGCCGCAGCTTCAACTGGACCAGCTGGGGCATCGGCATCGCCGTGGCCAGCCTGGTGGGCGCCCTGTTCTCCTTCATCACGCCCTTCAAGTTCGGCCAGGCGCTCGCGGTCTCGGTCATCGCCTGCATCGCGGGCTCGATGGGCCACCTCGTGATGAAGGCGCTCAAGCGCGATCGCGGCATTCCCAACTGGGGCCAGAAGGGCGTGGGCGTCACGGGTGCCAACGGCCTGCTCGATCGCGTCGATGCGCTGTGCTTCGCGGCGCCGATCTTCTTTCACTCGGTCCGCTGGTATTTCGGAGCCTAGAGAACATATGCGCATCCTGGGCATCGACCCCGGCCTCAACACCACCGGCTTCGGCATCGTCGACGTCGACGGCCATGCGCTGCGCTACGTGGCCAGCGGCACCATCAGCACGCGCAGCGTCACCAGCGGCAGCCTGCCGCAGCGCCTCAAGGTGCTGTTCGACGGCATCGCCGAGATCACCGAGCGCTACCGGCCCGACGCTTCGGCGGTCGAGATCGTGTTCGTCAACGTCAATCCGCAGTCCACGCTGCTGCTGGGCCAGGCGCGCGGCGCCTGCGTGACCGCGCTGGTCACCAGCGACCTGCCGGTGGCCGAGTACACCGCGCTGCAGATGAAGAAGGCGGTGGCGGGCCATGGCCAGGCGGCCAAGGCGCAGGTGCAGGAGATGGTGAAGCGCCTGCTCGACCTGCCGGGCCTGCCCGGCAGCGACGCGGCCGACGCGCTGGGCATCGCGATCACGCATGCGCAGGTCGGGCGTTCGCTGGCGCGGCTGGCGGAGGCCGCCACGCTGACGACTTCGACGACCGGACGCTACCGCCAGGGCCGCTCGCGCTGAACCGCCGGCGCGCTCAGAAAGCGATGACCCGCATGCCGCGGCGATTGCGATGGCCGCGATCGGCGCGCGCATGCTGCGGCGGACGCCGGGCCAGCAGCGGCACCTCCACCAGCCGGTACGACAGCTCGGCCAGCACGGCGGTGGCCAGGCAGGCCAGCAGCACGCCCTCGCGCGGCTGCAGCACGCCGTCGAGCATCAGCCGGCGCGCGAACTCCATCACCGACAGGTGGACGACGTACATGCCGTACGAACGCTGGCTGGCCCAGCGCACCAGCGCCTCCGTGCCCCGGCCCGGCTGCCGCATCCGCACGACGGCCGGAAAGCACAGCGCGAAGCCCGTCGAGGTCAGGCTGAAGAAGCCCGCGCGCCACGACGCGCTCTGGTAGGAGGCCGGCTCCAGGCTGCTCAGCACCGAGGCCCCGACCAGGGCGAGGCCCAGCGCCAGCATCGGCTGCGCGAGCGCATCGCAGGCCCGGCGCCGGCTGCGCATCAGCCAGGCCATGGCCACGCCATAGGCGATCGCGTCGAGGCGCAGCAGCACGACCTTGCGAATCCGCGCGTCCCAGTCGGCGGCGACCGCGTCGTCGGCGATCCAGCGCGCCAGCAAGGGCAGCGCGATGAAGAGCGCGCAGCTGATCCCGAGGGCCCGCGAGGCGCGCATGACGCCGGCCAGCGCGATCAGCAGGGTGGCGAACAGCAGGTAGAACCACTCCTCGACCATCAGCGACCACGAGACGTCGAACCAGGCGCTGGTCATGGGCCAGGCCAGGTTCTGCGTGAAGCTCAGGAAGAACCAGGGCCATCGCGTGGCACCGGCCCAGGTCCCGCACAGCAGCAGCACGCCGAGCCACAGGTAGTACAGCGGGATCGTGCGCATCCAGCGCCGCACCAGAAAGGTCCACAGGGCCCGCGGGCCGGCGCCCTGCTCGAGGATGTCCAGCAGCAGGCCGCCGATGAGGAAGCCGCTGAGCACGAAGAAGAGCTCCACGCCCAGGCTGCCCGAGATGCCGGCCAGTGCCGAGCCACCGCCCCAGAACACCAGCTGCAGATGGCTGACGAGCACGCCGCCGATGGCCAGTGCCCGCAGAAGATCCAGCCCGAAAACCCGTTCCCCGCCCTGTTTTTTTGCCTCCGCCCCGGCCACGCCGCCAACGCCACCCTGTTGCGATGGAGTCATCCGTCCCCTCCCCGATCAAATTTTCGGGGCGGATATTACAAAAGGAATTCTTAATGAAATCTCCTCCGAACGGAGGAGCATGGATCGCCACCCCACGCGGCGAAGGAAGACCGGCGGCGCCGGTCCGGATCAGGCCACGCGCTCGGCGATCAGCACCGCGAAGAAGCCGCAGGCCGCGAGCAAGGTCCACTTGAGCACGATCCAGCCGAAGCGCCGGTACTTGGGCTGGCCGGTGCCGGCATAGAACGCGAACGAGACGCCGGCCATCAGCAGGAGGAACAGCAGGGCCCAGCGAAAGAGGAGCATGCGTGGATCGGCGCGGCGTTGCCTACCAGGCGCGAGCGACTTCGTTGAAGCCGCGCGGCGCGCGCTTCTCGTCCGCGAAGGTCACGATCTCGTAGGCGTCGTCGTGCGCGAGCAGCTCGCGCAGCAGCTTGTTGTTGAGCGCATGGCCCGAACGGAACGCGGTGTAGGCCGCGAGCAGCGGCTTGCCGATGATGTAGAGGTCGCCCATCGCGTCGAGGATCTTGTGCTTCACGAACTCGTCGTCGTAGCGCAGGCCGCCGGCATTGAGCACCTTGGTGTCGTCCATCACCACGGCGTTGTCGAGGCCGCCGCCGAGCGCGAGGCCCCGGGTGCGCATGTACTCGACGTCTTTCGTGAAGCCGAAGGTGCGCGCGCGCGCGATGTCGCGACTGTACGAATCGCTGCCGAGATCGAACTCGACGCGCTGGCCCGTGGAATTGACGACGCGGTGATCGAAGTCGATCTCGAAGCTGAGCTTGTAGCCGTGGTACGGCTCGAGGCTGGCCCACTTCTCGTTGGCGCCGTCGCCCTCGCGCACCTCGACCTTGCGCAGCACGCGGATGAAGCGCCGCGGCGCCTTCTGGAATTCGATGCCCGCGCTCTGCAGCAGGAACACGAAGGACGAGGCCGAGCCGTCGAGGATCGGTACCTCGTCGGCCGTGATGTCGATGTAGAGGTTGTCGATGCCCAGGCCGGCGCAGGCCGACATCAGGTGTTCGACGGTCTGGACCTTGGCGCCGCCGGTGGAGACGGTCGAGGCCAGCCGGGTGTCGGTGACCGCCTCGGCGGTCATGCGGATCTCGGCGGGTTCGGGCAGGTCGACGCGGCGGAACACGATGCCCGTGTCGGCCGGGGCGGGACGCAGCGTGAGTTCCACGCGCTGCCCGCTGTGAAGCCCCACGCCCACGGCGCGGCTGATCGACTTGAGGGTTCGTTGTTGCAGCACGCCTGCGATTTTAGGCGCGCGACGTGCGTGGCGCGCCAATCCCCTGGCTATTACACCCATAGGCATCGTTCGATCGGCATAGCCGGGCTCGCTTCGCAAATGGACGCAAAGGGATGAAGAAAACGCGCCTGATACAGGCGGGAAGGCTTTATCTGGGCCTCCTCCTGCGCCTCTTGCGAGTTCTTCAAACCCTCTGCGTCCGGTCGGGCCCGCCGCGCGGCATCTCTTTCGAGATACCCGCGACGGGCCCTGGTCCGGTTCTCAATCGGCTTGACGGCGCAGGAAGGCCGGGATCTCGAAGTCGTCCATGCCGCCCGAGGACAGCGCATCGACCTTCGCGGCGGCCATCGTGCGGTTGGTGCGCCACACGCTGGGCACGGCCATGCCTTCGTAGTTGGGCTGGTGGCCACCACCGCCGTGGCCGGTGCCCATCGAGGGCACGTTGAACGGGATGTTGTCGGTGCCGGTGCGGATCACCTCGAGCGTCGGTGCCTGGCGGCGCGCGTCGGCGCGCGACAGGCCGGTGGCCACCACGGTCACGCGCATCTCGTCGCCGAGGGCGTCGTCGTAGGCCGCGCCGTAGATCACGTGCGCGTCGGGCGAGGCGTAGGCGCGGATGGTGTTCATCGCGAGCTTCGACTCGTTGAGCTTCAGCGAATTCTTCGATGCGGTCACCAGCACCAGCACGCCCTTGGCACCCGAGAGGTCGATGCCTTCGAGCAGCGGGCAGGCCACGGCCTGCTCGGCCGCGATGCGCGCGCGGTCGGGACCCGAGGACACGGCCGTGCCCATCATCGCCTTGCCCGGCTCGCCCATCACGGTGCGCACGTCCTCGAAGTCGACGTTCACGCCGCCGTACTCGTTGATGATTTCCGAGATGCCGCCCACGGCGTTCTTCAGCACGTCGTTGGCCTGCGCGAAGGCTTCTTCCTGGGTGATGTCCTCGCCCAGCACGTCGAGCAGCTTCTCGTTGAGCACCACGATCAGCGAGTCGACGTTGGCCTCGAGCTCGGCCAGGCCGGCTTCGGCGTTGGTCATGCGGCGGCCGCCTTCCCAGTCGAAGGGCTTGGTCACCACGCCCACGGTGAGGATGCCCATTTCCTTGGCCACGCGCGCGATCACCGGCGCGGCGCCGGTGCCGGTGCCGCCGCCCATGCCGGCCGTGATGAACAGCATGTGGGCGCCGTCGATGGCCGCGCGGATCTCGTCCACGGCGGCTTCGGCCGCTTCACGGCCCTTCTCGGGCTTGCTGCCGGCGCCCAGGCCGCTCAGGCCGAGCTGGATGTTGCGCTGCGCGCTGCTGCGCTGCAGGGCCTGCGCGTCGGTGTTCGCGCAGACGAACTGCACGCCCTGCACGCCGCGTTCCATCATGTGCGCGACCGCGTTGCCGCCGCCACCGCCGACACCGATCACCTTGATCTGCGTGCCCTGGTTGAACTCTTCGACTTCGATCATTTCGATGGTCATCTTCTACTCCTTGAATCTTGCAGTTGCCGTTGTCTATGAATGAATCTTTTTTGGGGTACCCGACGAGAACGAATTCATCGTCGTGATGGTGGACCTGTTCGTCGCCATCGCTCGTTGAAATGCAAGGGTGGGCTGCCGCGCGCAAGCCAGAGTGGGGAGTGGCTCATGGTCAGAAGTTCCCCACGATGAAGTCCTTGAAACGTCCGAACGCGGTTTTTACCGAGCCGTTCTTCTGTGCCACCTTGAAGCCGCGCATGCGTGCGAAGCGGGCCTCCTCGAGCAGGCCCATCACGGTGGCCGCGCGCGGCTGCGCGACCATGTCCGAGAGCGCGCTCGAATACTTCGGGATGCCGCGGCGCACGGGCTTGAGGAAGATGTCCTCGCCGAGCTCGACCATGCCGGGCATCACCGCGCTGCCGCCGGTGAGCACCACGCCCGAGGAGAGCACCTCCTCGTAGCCCGACTCGCGCACCACCTGCTGCACCAGCGAGAAGATCTCCTCGATGCGCGGCTCGATCACGCCGGCCAGCGCCTGCTTGCTCAGCATGCGCGGACCGCGGTCGCCGAGGCCGGGCACCTCGACCTGCGTGTCGGGATCGGCCAGCAGCTGCTTGGCGAAGCCGTTCTCGACCTTGATGTCTTCCGCGTCCTTGGTCGGCGTGCGCAGCGCCATCGCGATGTCGCTGGTGATCAGGTCGCCCGCGATCGGGATCACCGCCGTGTGGCGGATCGCGCCGTTGGTGAAGATCGCGACGTCGGTGGTGCCGGCGCCGATGTCCACCAGCACCACGCCGAGCTCGCGCTCGTCCTCGGTCAGCACCGCCTGGCTCGAGGCCAGCGGGTTCAGCATCAGCTGGTCGACCTCGAGGCCGCAGCGGCGCACGCACTTGATGATGTTCTCGGCCGCGCTCTGCGCGCCGGTCACGATGTGCACCTTGGCCTCGAGCCGCATGCCGCTCATGCCGATCGGCTCCTTCACGTCCTGGCCGTCGATCACGAACTCCTGCGGCTCCACCAGCAGCAGCCGCTGGTCGCTCGAGATGTTGATGGCGCGCGCGGTCTCGACCACGCGCGCCACGTCGGCCGGCGTCACTTCCTTGTCCTTCACCGCCACCATGCCGCTGGAGTTGATGCCGCGGATGTGGCTGCCGGTGATGCCGGTGTAGACGCGGCCGATCTTGCAGTCGGCCATCAGCTCGGCTTCCTTGAGCGCCTGCTGGATGCTCTGCACGGTCGCGTCGATGTTCACCACCACGCCGCGCTTGAGGCCATTGCTCGGCGCGATGCCGAGCCCCGCGAGCTTGAGCTCGCCGCCGGGCAGCACCTCGGCCACGACCACCATCACCTTCGCGGTGCCGATGTCGAGGCCGACAACCAGGTCTTTGTATTCTTTGGGCATCGATATGTCCTCGGTATTCGTCTATTTCTTCTTGGGCGTCTTGGGGTCGGTCACCACGGTGGTGACGCCGCGCAACCGCAACGCATAGGCGTCGTTGTGGCGCAGGTCGGCGCCCTCGACGTCCTCCATGGTCCGGCGGTACTGCCCCGCGACCTGCGTCACGGTCTTCAGGAAGCGCTGCAGCCGCGCCGCCACCTCCTCGCCCTGACCCCGGCCCAGTTCGATCGTGGCGCCGCTGTCGAGCTGCGCGCGCCAGCTGCCCCGGCTCGACAGCGTGAGCGCGTCGAGTTCGAGGTCGTAGGGCGCGAACATCGGCTGCAGCACGCGGTACATGCCCAGCACCTGTCCGGCCTGCTCGATCGGGCCGTCCAGCCGCGGCAGCTTGTCGTCGACCTCCGCCACGTTGGCCTCGAACACATCGCCGAAGCCGTTGATCAGCTTGGAGCTGGCTTCGTCGCCCCAGTTGGCCACCGGCACCTGCTCGGTCAGCGTCACGCGCAGCTTGTTCGGGAACTCGCGCCGCACCACCGCGCTGCGCACCCACGGCACCGACTCGAAGGCGGTGCGCGCACGCGCGAGGTCGACGGTGAAGAAGTTGCCGTTGAGCTGCGGCGCCACGTTGGCGCGCAGGGTGACGGCGTTGTTGTGCGTCACCTCGCCGTCGACCTTGATGCCCGCGATCGGAAAGAAGGGCTGGCGCAGCACCCACCAGGCGCCCGCGGCGAGCAGCATCAGGCCCACCGCCACGAATGCGAGGTTCGCGACGATGTTCATGAGCTTGACGTCGAAGGGCGTGGGGATGCTGTCGGCCATCTTCAGTGCGCGCCTCCCGTGGCGTCGAGCGTGGCCGTGGCCAGCACGCGCAGGCAGAGTTCCTCGTAGGCGATGCCCGCCGCGCGTGCCGACATCGGCACCAGCGAATGGCTGGTCATGCCCGGCGAGGTGTTCATCTCGAGCAGGAAGGGCTTGCGGTCGCTGGCGCGGATCATCACGTCGGCACGGCCCCAGCCGCGGCAGCCGAGCGTGCGGTAGGCCGCCAGCGTGATGCGCTGGATCTCGCGCTCCTCCGCCTCGGGCAGGCCGCTCGGGCAGTGGTACTTCACATCGTCGGTGAAGTACTTGTTCTGGTAGTCGTAGGCGCCCTCGGGCGCGGCGATGCGCACCACCGGCAACGCATGCGCGTCGAGGCCGCTGCCGAGCACGGCGCAGGTGACTTCCTCGCCCTCGATGAACTCCTCGCAGAGCACGTCGGCGTCGTACTTGACCGACAGCGTCACCGCGTCCTGCATCTGCGAGTAGCCCTCGACCTTGGTCACGCCGATCGAGGACCCCTCGCGCGGCGGCTTCACGATCAGCGGCAGGCCCAGCACGTCGGGCACGGCCATCACCTGTTCGCGGCTCTGCTGGTCGAAGGCCAGGCGCACGTACTTGGGCGTGGGCAGGCCGTCGGCCTGCCAGATGCGCTTGGTCATGACCTTGTCCATCGCCACGCTCGAGGCCATCACGCCCGAGCCGGTGTAGGGAATACCGAGCATCTCGAGCGCGCCCTGTACCGTGCCGTCCTCGCCGTGGCGGCCATGCAGCGCCACGAAGCAGCGCGCGAAGCCCTCGCGCCGGAGCTCGGACAGGTCGCGCTGCGACGGGTCGAAGGCATGGGCGTCGACGCCGCGCGAGCGCAGCGCCTCGAGCACGCCGGTGCCCGACATCAGCGAGACCTCGCGCTCGGCCGAACTGCCGCCGAACAGCACGGCGACCTTGCCGAAGAGTTTGGGATCCTGAAGGCTCACGACGCCTCCCCCTTGTGCGCAGCGTGCTGCGATGTCGTGGATGAAGAAGATGCGGCCACCGCCGGCGCCGCGCCGAGCTCGACCACCTTGCCCGGCACCGCGCCGATGGAGCCCGCGCCCATGCACAGCACCACGTCGCCGGCACGCGCGTTGTCGAGGATGGCCTGCGGCATCGCGGCGATGTCGTCGACGAACACCGGCTCGACCTTGCCGGCCACGCGCAGCGCGCGCGCCAGCGTGCGGCCGTCGGCCGCCACGATGGGCTGCTCGCCGGCCGCGTAGACCTCGCCGAGCAGCACCGCGTCGGCGGTGCCGATGACCTTGACGAAATCCTCGAAGCAGTCGCGCGTGCGGGTGTAGCGGTGCGGCTGGAAGGCCAGCACCAGGCGCCGGCCCGGGAAGGCGCCGCGCGCGGCCGCGAGCGTGGCGGCCATCTCCACCGGATGGTGGCCGTAGTCGTCGATCACGGTGAAGCTGCCGTCGCCGGCCTTGGCCGTGACCTCGCCGTAGCTCTGGAAGCGCCGGCCCACGCCCTTGAAGCCGGCCAGCCCGCGCTGCACCGCCTCGTCGGCGATGCCGAGCTCGACCGCCACCGCGATCACCGACAGCGCATTGCGCACGTTGTGCTCGCCCGGCAGGTTCAGCACCACCGGCAGGTCGGGCAGGGTCACGCCGTTGCGACGCTGCGCGGTGAAGTGCATCTGGCCGCCGACGGCGCGCACGTCGACCGCGCGCACCTGGGCGTCCTCGCCGAAGCCGTAGCTGGTGACCGGGCAGGTCACGTCGGCCACGATCTCGCGCACCGCCGGATCGTCGGTGCACAGGATCGCCGTGCCGTAGAAGGGCATGCGGTGAAGGAAGTCGACGAAGGCCTTCTTCAGCTTGCCGAAGTCGTGCCCGTAGGTCTCCATGTGGTCGGCGTCGATGTTCGTGACCACCGCCATCACCGGCAGCAGGTTCAGGAACGAGGCGTCGGATTCGTCGGCCTCGACCACGATGTAGTCGCCGCTGCCGAGCTGCGCGTTGGCGCCCGCGCTGTTGAGCCGGCCGCCGATCACGAAGGTGGGATCGAGCCCCGCGGCCGCGAGCACGCTCGCCACCAGGCTGGTGGTGGTGGTCTTGCCGTGCGTGCCGGCGATCGCGATGCCCTGCTTCAGGCGCATCAGCTCGGCCAGCATGACGGCGCGCGGCACGACCGGGATGCGTTTCTCGCGCGCGGTCAGCACCTCGGGGTTGTCGGCCTGCACCGCGGTCGAGGTCACGACCGCGTCGGCACCCTCGACGTTCGAGGCCGCATGGCCCACGAAGGTGCCGATGCCCAGGCCCGCGAGCCGGCGCAGCGTGGCGCTGTCGGACAGATCGGAGCCGGTGATGCGGTAGCCGAGGTTCAGCAGCACTTCGGCGATGCCGCTCATGCCGGAGCCGCCGATGCCGACGAAGTGGATGTGGCGAATCGCGTGTTTCATCGTGCCAGCTCCTCGCAAGCGCGCACCATCGCCTCGACGGCCTCGGTTTTCTGCATCGTCCTGGCGCGTTCGGCGCGTTCGATCAGTTCGGTTCGTTGTGTCTTCTGTAGCAAATCGGCCAGCAATTCAGGGGTGAGATCGGTCTGTTGCACCAGCCAGCCGCCGCCGGCATCGACGAGGAAGCGCGCGTTGGTGGTCTGGTGGTCGTCGACCGCGGAAGGAAAAGGCACGAACAGCGCCGCGGCGCCGACGGCCGCGATTTCGGTCACGGTGCTGGCACCGGCGCGCGCGACGATGAGGTCGGCCTCGGCATAGGCCAGGGCCGTGTCCTCGATGAAGGGCGTGAGCTCGCCCTCGACGCCGGCGGCCGCGTAGTTGGCGCGCAGCTCGTCGATCTGCTTGGCGCCGCTCTGATGCAGCACCTGCGGACGCGTGCCCGGCTCGATGCGCGCGAGCGCCTGCGGCACCACCGCGTTGAGCGCCTTGGCGCCGAGGCTGCCGCCGACCACCAGCAGCTTGAGCGGACCGCTGCGGCCCGCGAAGCGCTCGGCCGGCGCCGGCTGCGAGGTGAAGGCCGCGCGCAGCGGGTTGCCGATCCACTGCGCCTTCTTGAGCACGTTGGGGAAGGCGGTGAAGACGCGGTCGGCCACGCCCGCCAGCACCTTGTTGGCGAGGCCCGCGACCGAGTTCTGCTCGTGCAGCACCAGCGGCTTGTTGAGCAGCACGCCCATCATGCCGCCCGGAAAGGTGATGTAGCCGCCCAGGCCCACGAGCACGTCGGGCTTCACGCGGCGCACCACGCGCAGGCTCTGCCAGAAGGCACGCAGCAGGCGCAGCGGCAGCAGGAACAGCGTGAGCGGGCCCTTGCCGCGCACGCCGCCGAACTGCACCGGCTCGAAGGCGAAGCCGCGCGGCGGCACCAGCTTCTCTTCCATGCCGCCGGGCGCGCCCAGCCAGTGCACGCGCCAGCCACGCTCGCGCAGTGCCTCGGCCACGGCGAGGCCCGGGAAGATGTGGCCGCCGGTGCCGCCGGCCATCACGAGTGCGGTGCGGCCGGTCATACGCGGCCCCCTCTCATGAGGACACGGTTCTCGTAGTCGATGCGCAGCACGATCGCCAGCGCCACCATGTTCATCAGGATCGCCGAGCCGCCGAAGCTCATCAGCGGCAGCGTGAGGCCCTTGGTCGGCAGCGCGCCGAGGTTCACGCCCATGTTGATGAAGGCCTGGAAGCCGATCCACACGCCCACGCCCTGGGCCACGAGGCCCGAGAACACGCGGTCGAGCGCGATGGCCTGGCGGCCGATGTGCATCACGCGGCGGGTGAGCCAGAGGAACAGGCCGATGATCAGCAGCACGCCGACCAGGCCGAACTCCTCGCCGATCACGGCCAGCAGGAAGTCGGTGTGGGCCTCGGGCAGCCAGTGCAGCTTCTCGACGCTGCCGCCGAGGCCGACGCCGAAGATCTCGCCGCGGCCGATGGCGATCAGCGAGTGCGAGAGCTGGTAGCCCTTGCCGAGCGCGTGCTCCTCGCTCCACGGATCGAGGTAGGCGAAGATCCGCTCGCGCCGCCACGGGCTGGTGGCCACGATGGTGCCGAAGGCCACCACCACCAGCGCGGCGATCACGAAGAACATGCGCGCGTTCACGCCGCCCAGGAACAGGATGCCCATCGCGATCACCGCGATCACCATGAAGGCGCCCATGTCGGGCTCGGCCATCACCAGCATGCCGACCACCACCACCGCGATGCCCATCGGCAGCACGGCGCGGAAGAAGCGCTCCTTGATCTCCATCTTGCGCACCATGTAGCTGGCGGCATAGAGCACCATCGCGACCTTCGCGAGCTCGGAGGGCTGGAAGCGCATGAAGCCCATCGGCAGCCAGCGCCGCGCGCCGTTCACGCTGATGCCGATGTGCGGGATCAGCACCGCCACCAGCAGCAGCAGCGAGGCCACGAACAGCCAGGGCGCGGCGCGCTCCCAGGTCTTCATCGGGATCTGGAAGGCCAGCAGCGCGGCGATGAAGGCGAACACCACCGAGGCCGCGTGCCGCGTGAGGAAGTACGAGGCGCTGTAGCCGGCGCGCGCGAAGCGCGGGTTGTCGGGCAGCGCGATCGAGGCCGAATAGACCATGATCAGGCCCCAGGTCAGCAGCGCGACCGTGACCCACACCAGCGCCTGGTCGAAGCCCAGCACGCGGATCGGCGTGGCCTTGGTCTGCGTGAAGCCGGCACCGCCGAGGCGCACCGGCAGGTGCACCGGCAGCGCATCGATGCCGCTGCGCGCGCGCCGGAACCAGCCGCTGAAGCGGCCGGGCCGGGTGTTGGGCGTGGCGCCCGCGGCGGCGGAGTTCACGATGCCGGTCCTTCCGTCGAATCGGGGGCGGCCTGCGTGCGCGGCTCGCCCGGTTCCCCGAAGTCGCGCGGTTCGTCCTCGAGCGCCTGCACGGCCTCGCGGAACACCGCCGCGCGGTGCGGGTAGTTCTTGAACATGTCGAAGCTCGCACAGGCCGGTGACAGCAGCACGGCATCGCCGGGGTGGGCGCGGCGCGCGGCCATCTGCACGGCCTCGTGCATCGAGCCCGCATGCATCAGCGTGACGCCGGTGGCAGCCAGCGCGGCCTCGATCAGCGGCGCGTCGCGGCCGATCAGCACCACGGCGCGCGCGTACTGACGCACCGGCAGCGCGAGCGGCTCGAAGTCCTGGCCCTTGCCCTCGCCGCCGAGGATCACGACCACGCGGCGGTCTTCGCCGAGGCCGCCGAGCGCCGCCACGGTGGCGCCCACGTTGGTGCCCTTGCTGTCGTCGAAGTACTCGACGTCGTCGATCAGCGCCACCGGCTCGACGCGGTGCGGCTCGCCGCGGTACTCGCGCAGGCCGTAGAGCATCGGGCCGAGCGGGCAGTCGGCCGCGTTCGCGAGCGCCAGCGCAGCCAGCGCGTTCATCGCGTTGTGGCGGCCACGGATGCGCAGCGCGTCGGCCGGCATCAGGCGCTGCACGAAGATCTCTTCCTCGACCACCTGGCCGCGCTTGCGCTTCTGCGTCTCGTCGGCCTCGTGCGCGCGCACCAGCCAGCTCATGCCGTTGACGCGTTCGATGCCGTAGTCGCCGGGGCGCTGCGGCATGCTCGCGCCGAAGGTGACGTGCGGGCGCACCTGCACGCGCTGCGCCTTGGGCTTGGCCGGCGCGCGCCGCGCGCCGCGGGCGTTCACCACTTCCTCGATGGGCTTGACCGGCTCCTGGCCGGCGGTGGCGAGCATCGCCATCACGGCCGGGTCGTCGCGGTTGAGCACCATCAGCGCGGTCTTGCCGAAGATGCGCGACTTGGCCTGCGCATAGGCCGGCATGTCGCCATGCCAGTCCAGGTGGTCCTGCGTGATGTTGAGCACCGTCGCAGCCGCGGGCTCGAAGCCCTGCACGCCGTCGAGCTGGAAGCTCGAGAGCTCGATCACCCAGGCCTCGGGCAGCGTGCCGGCGTCGAGGTGCGCGCTCAGCGTGTCGAGCAGGGTCGGGCCGATGTTGCCGGCCACCGCCACGCTCTTGCCGCCGCGCTCGATGAGCTGGCCGGTCAGCGCCGTGACCGTGGTCTTGCCGTTGGTGCCGGTGATCGCGAGCACGACCGGCGTGTAGCCCTTCGCGGGTTCGGGCGCGGGGGCCGGCTCGGGCTGGGCTTCGGGCTGCGGCGCGGGCTCTTCCTCGGCCACGGCCGAGGCGGGATTGGTGGCGGCGAACTCGGCGATCTTCGCGACGAAGTCGGCCGCTTCCTTCGCGGCCGTGGCGACGTAGGGCTTGCCGACCGTGAAGGCCGGCAGGTTCGACGCGGGCTTGGAAGCCGGTGCGGCGACGGGCGCGGCGGGCGCCTCGGACTCGGCGGGCTCGGCCGGTTCGGGCTGCGTGCCTTCGGCGGCCGCCGGCGTTTCGATCACGGCGGGTTCGGCGCCCTGCGCCGGCGCGGCCTCGACGCCTTCCTGCACCACGGGCGCATCGGCGACCGGCGGCTCGGGTTCGGGCGGGTGCAGCACGGGGACGCTCAGCGAGGGATCGCGCGGCATCGATTCGGGCACGGCGGCGGGAGCGCGCGGTGCCTCGGGTGTTGCTTCGACGGGCGCTGGCTCGGCGGGCGATGCCTCGCTCGCGGGCGTCACGACTTCGATGGCCTCGGCCACTGCCGGAGTCTCGGGCGTGGCCGGTTCGATCGCGACCTCTTCCGCAGCGACGGCTTCTTCCGCGACCGGCGCCTGAACTTCGGGCAGCACGACAGGCGCCTCCGCCTCGGGCGCCGGCTCGCTCTCGGCCGGCACCGCCGCCTCCAGCGCCAGTTCTCCTTGCGCCGCGCTGTCCTCTTCCTCCGCTTCGACCACCGCCGGCGTCTCGACGATGGCGAGATCCGCCAGCGCGCGCGCGAACAGGTCGAGCTCACCGCCCACCGGCAGCCCGACCGCACGCGCCGCATCGGCCACCGGCGCGATGGTCTCGGGGCTCAGGCCCGGCGAGCGGTAGACGGCGCGGATGGGCGTGCCCTCGATCAGCGCGGCCGTGAACGGCCCGCCGACGAACACCGCCTCGGGCCACTCGGCGCGCAGCGTGTCGAGCAGGGCCGGTGCCTCGCGCGTGTCGGCCACCGTCACCTGCGCGCCATGGCGCGCGCACCAGCGCGCCATCGCCAGCCCGGACGCGCCGAGGCCGAGGATGAGGACAGGGAGGTCTTTCAGGTGCCGCATGCGTCGTCTCTCAGCGCAGCTTCAGCGTCGACAGGCCCACGAGGCACAGCAGCATCGTGATGATCCAGAAGCGCACCACGACCTGCGTCTCGCGCCAGCCGCTCTTCTCGAAGTGGTGGTGCAGCGGCGCCATCTTGAGCACGCGGCGGCCCTCGCCGAAGCGCTTCTTCGTGTACTTGAAGTAGGTGACCTGCGCCATCACCGAGATCGCCTCGACCACGAAGATGCCGCCCATGATGAAGAACACGATCTCCTGGCGCACGATGACCGCGATGGTGCCCAGCGCGCCGCCGAGCGCGAGCGCGCCCACGTCGCCCATGAAGACCTGCGCCGGATGGGTGTTGAACCAGAGGAAGGCCAGGCCCGCGCCGGCCATCGCCGAGCAGAACACCAGCAGCTCGCCCGAGCCCGGGATGTTCGGGAACAGCAGGTACTTCGAGTAGACCGCGCTGCCGGTCACGTAGGCGAACACGCCCAGCGCCGAGCCCACCATCACCACCGGCATGATCGCCAGGCCGTCGAGGCCGTCGGTGAGGTTCACCGCATTGCTCGCGCCCACGATCACCAGGTAGGTGAGGATCACGAAGCCGATGCCGCCCAGCGGATAGCTGACTTCCTTGAAGAAGGGCACCAGCAGGTTGATCTTGGGCGGGAAGTCGAGGTCGAAGCCCGACTGCACCCAGGCGAAGAACAGCTGCAGCACGCGCCAGTTCGAGCTCTCGGAGATGCTGAACAGCAGGTAGAAGGCCGCGAGCAGCCCCACCACCGATTGCCAGAAGTACTTCTCGCGCGAGCGCATGCCCTCGGGGTCCTTGTGCACCACCTTGCGCCAGTCGTCGACCCAGCCGATCGCGCCGAAGCCCAGCGTGACCCACAGCACGATCCAGACGAAGCGGTTCGAGAGGTCGAACCACAGGATGGTGGCGAAGGCGATCGCGAACAGCACCAGCACGCCGCCCATGGTGGGCGTGCCGCTCTTGCTCAGGTGGGTCTCCATCGCGTAACCGCGCACCGGCTGGCCGATCTTCAGCGCGGTCAGGCGCCGGATCACGTACGGACCGGCCACGAGGCCGACCACGAGCGCGGTCAGCGCCGCCATCAGCGCGCGGAAGGTCAGGTACTGGAACACCCGCAGGAACCCGAGTTCCGGCGAGAGGGTCTGCAGCCATTGGGCCAGGCTCATGAACATGAAATTGCGCACCGCCCCCGCATCAGGGACGGCCTCCTTCTTGTTGTGGTTGTGTCTGCGGGGTCGCACCCTGCGCGGCGATGGCCTGGACCACGCGTTCCATCTTCATGGAGCGCGAGCCCTTGACCAGCACGCTGCCGACCAGCGGCAGCCGCGCGAGCACCGCGGCGTTCAGGGTGTCGATGTCCTCGAAATGGCGTCCGCCGCCGACCGTGGCCGCATCACTGCGCTGGAAGGCGGCGATGCTGTGCTCGGAGGCGCTGCCGAGCGTGTAGACGGTCTCGATGCCGCGCTGGCGCGCCCAGTCGCCGACCTCGGCATGGAATTCGTCCGAGCGCTCGCCGACCTCGGCCATGTCGCCCAGCACCAGCAGGCGCGGGCCCGGCAGCGCGGCGAGCACGTCGATCGCGGCGCGCACCGAGTCGGGGTTGGCGTTGTAGCTGTCGTCGACCAGGGTGATGGCGCGGCCGCCGGCCAGCGCGAGCGCGCTGGCCTTGGAGCGGCCCTTGACCGGCTCGAAGGCATCGAGGCCGGCGGCGATGGTGTCGATCGACACGCCCGCGGCCAGTGCGCAGGCGGTGGCCGCGAGTGCATTGATCACGTTGTGGCGGCCCGCGATGTGCAGCCGCGTGGCGAAGCCGCCGAGCGGCGTGCGCACGCGCACCTGCCAGGCGCCCTGGGTCCATTCGGCATGCTCGAGGCCGATGTCGGCATCGTCGTGCTCGCCGAAGGTCAGGCAGCGGCGCGCGGCGCCGTCGCGCGCCATGTCGCTCCACAGCGTGGTGAACTCGTCGCCGTGCGGGAACACGGCCGTGCCGTCGTCGGGCAGCGCCGCGAACACGGCGGCGTTCTCGACCGCCACGGCCTCGACGCTGACCATGAACTCCTGGTGCTCGCGCTGGGCGTTGTTCACCAGCGCGATGGTCGGGCGCGAGATGGCGGCCAGCCGCGCGATCTCGCCCGGATGGTTCATGCCGAGCTCGACCACCGCGCGCTGGTGCTGCGCGCGCAGGCGCAGCAGGGTCAGCGGCACGCCGATCTCGTTGTTGAAGTTGCCGGCGGTCGCGAGCGCGCGCTCGGGCTTCGAGGCCATCAGGATGGCCGCGATCATCTGGGTGACGGTGGTCTTGCCGTTGCTGCCCGTCACGGCGATCAGCGGCAGCGAGAACTGCGCGCGCCAGTGCGCGCCGATGGCGCCGAGCGCCACCAGGGTGTCGGGCACCTCGAGGCCGGCCAGGCCCGCGGCCTCGAGGCCGCCGTGCGCGACCGCGGCCACCGCGCCGCTGGCGCGGGCCTGCGGCAGGAAGTCGTTGGCATCGAAGTTCTCGCCCTTGAGCGCGACGAACAGGTCGCCCGTGGCCAGGGTGCGGGTGTCTGTGTGCACGCGCGCGATCACGGTCGCGGGATCGCCCACGAGGCGCGCGCCCGGAATCCACTGCTGCAGTTGCGCCAGCGTCAGCGCGAGGGAGGTGGTGTCGCTCATGCGCTCCTCCGCTTCGCGAGCGCGTCGTGCGCATGGCTGCGATCGGAGAAGGGCAGGCGCTGGCCCGCGATCTCCTGCCAGGCCTCGTGGCCCTTGCCGGCGATCAGCACCACGTCCTCGGGCGCGGCCTGCGCGATCGTGTCGGCGATGGCGGCCGCGCGGTCGGCCTGCACGCGCGCATGCTCGGGCCGCGCGAAGCCGCGCAGCACCTGCGCGATGATCGCGTCGGGCTTCTCGCTGCGCGGGTTGTCGCTGGTCACCACGACGTGGTCGGCCTGGCGCTCGGCCACGGCGGCCATCATCGGGCGCTTGATCGGATCGCGGTCGCCGCCGCAGCCGAACACGCACCACAGCTTGCCGCCGCGCTGCTGCGCGAGCGGGCGCAGGCCGGCCAGCGCCTTGTCGATGGCGTCGGGCGTGTGGGCGTAGTCGACCACCGCGAGCGGAGCGCCGGCTTCGGCGTCCACGCGCTCCATGCGCCCCGGCACGCTGCTCAGGTTCGTGCACGCCGCCACGGCCTGCGCGAGCGTCAGGCCCAGCGCGCGCAGCGTGCCGAGCACGCCGAGCAGGTTGGCCACGTTGTACTGGCCGATCAGGCCGGTGGTCACGCGCTCGACGGCCGCGGTGCCGTGCTCGGCGACCGAGAACTGCAGGCCCAGGGCGTCGTAACCGATGTCGCGCGCCACCAGGCGCGCCGGCTTGCCCTCGGCCGACACGGTCCAGACGTCGAGCGCGCCGACGCCGGCATCGATCAGGTTGGCGCACAGGCTGGCGCCATGGGTGTCGTCGATGTTGATCACCGCGGCGCGCAGGCCGGGCCAGCGGAACAGCTCGGCCTTGGCCTGCCAGTAGGCGTCCATGCTGCCGTGGTAGTCGAGATGGTCCTGCGTGAAGTTGGTGAACACGGCCACGGCGATCTGCGCGCCGTCGAGCCGGCGCTCGGCGATGCCGATCGACGAAGCCTCGATGGCGCAGGCGCCGAAGCCGCGCTCGACCAGCGCGCGCAGCTCGCGCTGCATCATCACGGGGTCGGGCGTGGTGAGGCCGGTATAGGTGAGCTCGGGCGGCACGCCGATGCCCAGCGTGCCCATCACGGCGCACGGCGAGGGCGCGTCGCGCTGCACCGTGCCGTCGGGCCGCATCGGGCGCACGCCGCCGGCCGGCCGCAGGGTCGACAGCGCTTCGGCCAGCCACCAGGCGGTGGAAGTCTTGCCGTTGGTGCCGGTCACGGCCAGCAGGTCGAGCCGGGCCGAAGGATGGTCGTAGAAGGCCGCGGCGATCGGGCCGGTGGCGGCCTTGAGGCCGGGGTAGCTGACGATGCGCTCGCTGTATTCGCCCAGATCGAAGCCGAAGGCCTCGACGCCCTCGTGCTCGACCAGGCAGGCCGCTGCACCCTGCGCCAGCGCCGCCGCCACGTGCTTGCGGCCATCGGTCGCGGCGCCGGGCCAGGCGACGAACACGTCGCCCGCGGCCACCGAGCGGCTGTCGGCATGCAGCGCGCCCCGAGGCACCCGCTCCTTGAGCCAGGCCGCGGCCAGTTGGGGGGAGGTGAAGGTCAGCATGCTCAGAAGCTCTCGTCCACGCCCTGCGTCATCACCAGGGGTTTGACCGCCAGGTCGGGCGGCACGTTCATCATGCGCAGCGTCTGCTGCACGACCTCGCTGAACACGGGCGCCGCGGCCAGGCCGCCGAAGTACTGGCCGTCGCTGGGCTCGTCGATCATCACCGCGACGATGATGCGCGGCTTCTCGATCGGCGCCATGCCGGTGAACCAGGCGCGGTACTTGTTGCTCGCGTAGCCCTTGCCGACCTGCTTGTGGGCCGTGCCCGACTTGCCGCCGACCGAATAGCCAATGGTCTGCGCGCGCGTGCCGGTACCGCCCGGGCCCGCGGCCATCTGCAGCATCTTGCGCACCGCGAGCGCGTTCGACGGCGAGAAGACGCGCACGCCGGCCGGCGGTTCGGTGTTCTTGAGGATCGTCGCCGGAATGATCGCGCCGTCGTGCGCGAACGCGGTGTACGAATGTGCCATTTGAAACAGCGAGGCCGACAGGCCGTAGCCGTAGGCCATGGTGGCCTGCTCGACCGGCTTCCAGGTCTTCCAGGGCCGCAGCCGGCCGGTGACCGCGCCGGGGAACTGGATCTGCGGCTTCTGGCCGTAGCCGAGCGCGGTGTAGGTGTCCCACATCTCGTGCGGGGTCATCTTCTGCGCGATCTTGAGCGCGCCGACGTTGCTCGACTTCTGGATCACGCCCTCGACCGTCAGCGTGCCGTAGTTGTGGGTGTCGCTGATGGTGAAGCCGCCGAGCTGGTAGCGCCCGGGCGAGGTCTCGATCAGCGACGAGGGCTTGACCCGGCCGGCCTCCAGCGCCATCGCCACGGTGATCGGCTTCATGGTCGAGCCGGGCTCGAAGGTGTCGGTCATCGCGCGGTTGCGCAGCTGCTCGCCCGTGAGGTTCTGCCGCTTGTCGGGCACGTAGCTCGGGTAGTTGGCCAGCGCCAGCACCTCGCCGGTCACGGCGTCGAGCACCACCACGCTGCCGGCCTTGGCCTTGCGCGCGGTCACGGCGTCGCGCAGCTTCTGGTAGGCGAAGAACTGCACCTTGCTGTCGACGCTGAGCTGGATGTCCTTGCCGTCGAGCGGTGGCACCTGCTCGCCCACGCCCTCGACCACGCGGCCCAGGCGGTCCTTGATCACGCGGCGCGAGCCGGCCTTGCCGGCCAGGTCCTTGTCGAACGCGAGCTCGATGCCTTCCTGGCCGCTGTCCTCGACGTTGGTGAAGCCCACCACGTGCGCGGCGGCCTCGCCCTCGGGGTACTGGCGCTTGTATTCCTTGCGCTGGTAGATGCCCTTGAGGTTCATCGCGGCGATCTGCTTGGCGATCGGCTCGTCGACCTGGCGCTTGATCCAGACGAAGGTCTTGTCCTCGTCCTCGAGCTTCTTGTCGAAGTCCTTCTGCGGCATCTCGAGCAGCTTGGCCACCTGCTTGAGCTTGGCGCGCACCTCGGGATCGTCGCGCTCCACGTCCTCGGGAATGGCCCAGATGCTGGGCGCCACCACGCTCGACGCGAGGATCAGGCCGTTGCGGTCGAGGATGCGGCCGCGGTTGGCCGGCAGCTCGAGCGTGCGCGCGAAGCGCACCTCGCCCTGGCGCTGGAAGAAGCTGTTGCCGAACACCTGCACGTAGGCCGCGCGGCCCGCGAGCACGACGAAGCCCAGCGCGATGCCGCCGACGATGAACTTGCTGCGCCAGACCGGCGTCTTGCTCGCCAGCAGGGGGCTGGTGGTGTAGCGCACGCTGCGGCGGGTCATCGCTGTCCCCTTGCGGCCGCGGCGGCGGCCGGCTTGGTGGCGGCCGGCTTGTTGACGGGCGGCGCGGGCGGCGGCGCGACCACGGCCGGGATCACGCTGCCGTCGGGACGCACGTACTGCGTGATGGCCGGCGAGGTGGTGCGCATCTGCAGCTGTTCCTTCGCGAGCTTCTCCACGCGCAGCGGCGTGGCCTGCGCGCGCTTCTCGACCTGCAGCCGGTCGTGGTCGAGCTCGAGGCGGCGCGTCTCCTGCATCGTGCGGTCGAGCTCGGTGTAGAGCTGGCGCGAGAGGTATTGCGTGTGCACGAGGTAGAGCGCCGTGGCGATCACGGACAGCAGCAGCAGCAGGTTCAGGCGTGCCATCTCAGCGGCCTCCCCGTTCGCCGCGCAGGGCGGCCGCAGAAGGCACGAAGCCGCCCGTGGTGCGGCGGCTGGAAATCGTGCGGGCGGGACCGTGGACGCGAGGTCGTGTCATGGCGTCTCCGTTCGTTCGGCCACGCGCAGGATCGCGCTGCGCGAGCGCGGGTTGCCGCTGACCTCGGCCTCGGAGGGCTTGATGCGCTCGAGCGCGCGCAGCCGCATCGCCTTCGGCGCCGCGAACGGCGCGCGGCGGTCGTAGACCTCCTTCGAGTGCTTCGCGATGAACTGCTTCACGATCCGGTCTTCGAGCGAATGGAAACTGATCACCGCGAGCCGGCCGCCGGGTTGCAGCACCGACAGGCTCGCCTCTAGCGCCTGTTGCAGCTCTTCAAGCTCGGCGTTGATGAAAATCCGAAGAGCCTGAAATGTGCGCGTTGCAGGGTTCTGGCCCGGCTCGCGGGTTTTGACCGTGCCAGCCACGAGCTCGGCCAGTTCGGTGGTGGTTGAAATTGCGCCCCGTTCTTGTCTGCGAGCAACAATCGCCTTTGCAATCTGAACAGCAAACCGTTCTTCGCCATAGTCACGGATCACCTCTGCAATTTGTTGGAGTTCTGCCGTTGCCAGCCACTCGGCCACGCTCTCGCCGCGCGTGGTGTCCATGCGCATGTCGAGCGGGCCGTCGAAACGAAAACTGAAACCGCGCGCCGGGTTGTCGATCTGCGGCGAGCTCACGCCCAGGTCCAGCAGCACACCGGCCACGCTCGCGCCGGGCAGCTCGCCCAGCGAACGGAATCCCTGGTGCCGGATGGAAAAACGCGCATCCGAGATGCGCGCTGCTTCGGTCACCGCTTCCGCATCCTTGTCGAAGGCAATCAACCTGCCTTCCGGCGCCAGCCGCGCGAGGATCGCGCGCGAATGCCCGCCCCGGCCGAAAGTCGCGTCCACGAAGGTGCCGGGCGCGGCCGTCTGGCCTGCAAGAAGGGCTTCGACCGCTTCGTCCAGAAGAACGGTCGTGTGGGTCCATGCGATATTCACGATGCCCCTCAGAACGCGAAGTCCTGAAACACATCCGGCATTTCGCCCTGGGTGGCCTCGGCCTCCTTGGCCTCGTAGGTGGCCTTGTCCCAGAGTTCGAAATGGTTGCCCATGCCCAGCAGCAGAGTGTCGCGCGTGATGCCCGTGGCCGCGCGCAGTTCGGGCGACACGAGGATGCGGCCGGTGCCGTCCATCTCGACGTCCATCGCGTTGCCGAGGAACACCCGCTTCCACCACTGCGCCGACATCGGCAGCGCGGCGATCCGCTCGCGGAACTTCTCCCATTCCGGGCGCGGGAACACCATCAGGCAGCCATGGGGGTGCTTCGTGATCGTGAGCTGGCCGCCTGCCGTGGCGCTCAGGACGTCGCGATGCCGGGTCGGCACGGAAAGCCGCCCCTTGGCATCCAGACTGAGCGATGAAGCGCCTTGAAACACGACCGAGAAACCCCTGTGGTGGGAAGGCCGCAGCGCCCGAAGGGCACACTACTCGCACTTTTTCCCACTTAACTGCACTTTTTTGCACTGTAGCAGGAAACACTTCCGGCGCAACCAGGCGTGCGGGGTATTTTTTGTAATGGAATCAACGACTTAGCGCCGATTCCAAGATTTTGGAATCGGCGAATTTCGTTGAGAATGAACCACTTAGCTCACGCAGTGAATGTGATGCGTGAAGCGTTGCCCCTGTAACAGGGGCAAGGGAGGCGACTTCAGAGGATGAAGCGCGACAGGTCTTCGTCGTGACTTAGTGCCGCCAGGCGCTGGTCCACGTAGGCGGCATCGATGCGGATCGTCTGACCCTCGAGACGGGTCGCGTCGAAGCTTACTTCATCGAGAAGACGCTCCATCACCGTCGACAGGCGGCGCGCGCCGATGTTCTCGGTGCGCTCGTTGACCTCGAAGGCGATGCTCGCCAGACGGGTCACGCCCTCGGGCGTGAAGTCGAGCGTGACGCCCTCGGTGGCCAGCAGCGCCTGGTACTGCTTCACGAGCGAGGCACGGGTCTGCGTGAGGATGCTCTCGAAGTCCGCCACCGACAGCGACTGCAGCTCGACGCGGATCGGGAAGCGCCCCTGCAGCTCGGGGATCAGGTCGCTGGGCTTGCTCAGGTGGAAGGCGCCGCTCGCGATGAACAGCATGTGGTCGGTGCGCACCACGCCGTACTTGGTGCTCACGGCCGTGCCCTCGACCAGCGGCAGCAGGTCGCGCTGCACGCCCTGGCGCGAGACGTCGGTGCCCTGCGCCTCGCTGCGCGTGGCGACCTTGTCGATCTCGTCGATGAACACGATGCCGTTCTGCTCGGCATTGGCGATCGCCTGGGCGCGGATCTCGTCCTCGTTCACCAGCTTGGCCGCTTCCTCGTCGATCAGGAAGCGCATCGCCTCGGCGATCTTGAGCTTGCGCGTCTTGCGCTTGCCCTGGCCCATCTGGCCGAACATGCCCTTGAGCTGCTCGGCCATCTCCTCCATGCCGGCGGGGCCCATGATCTCGAGCGGCGCGCGCGTCTCGACCAGGTCGATCTCGATCTCCTTGTCGTCGAGCTGGTGCTCGCGCAGCTTCTTGCGGAAAGCCTGGCGCGTGGTGTTGCCGCTGTCGGGCGCGGTGCCGTCGGCCAGCCGCGCGGGCGGCAGCAGCACGTCGAGGATGCGTTCCTCGGCCGCGTCCTCGGCACGCGCGCGCACCTTGGTGCTCTCGGCCTCGCGCGTCTGCTTGACGGCGATCTCGGCCAGGTCGCGGATGATCGAGTCGACGTCCTTGCCCACGTAGCCCACCTCGGTGAACTTGGTGGCCTCGACCTTGATGAAGGGCGCATCGGCCAGTCGCGCGAGGCGGCGCGCGATCTCGGTCTTGCCCACGCCCGTGGGGCCGATCATGAGGATGTTCTTGGGCGTGATCTCGGCGCGCAGCTTGTCGTCGACCTGCTGGCGGCGCCAGCGGTTGCGCAGGGCGATGGCCACGGCGCGCTTGGCCTGCGGCTGGCCGACGATGTGGTTGTCGAGCTCGGAGACGATTTCCTGGGGGGTCATGGACATGGTGGCAGGCCTCAGAGCGTCTCGACGGTGTGGTTCATGTTCGTGTAAATGCAGAGTTCGCCCGCGATCTCCAGCGATTTCTTCACGATCTGCTCGGCCGTGAGCTCGGTGTTGTCGAGCAGCGCCTTGGCCGCCGACTGCGCGTAGGCGCCGCCCGAACCGATGGCGATCACGCCGTTCTCGGGCTCCAGCACGTCGCCGTTGCCGGTGATGATCAGCGAGGTGGTGGCATCGGCCACGGCCAGCATCGCCTCGAGGCGGCGCAGCACGCGGTCGGTGCGCCAGTCCTTGGTCAGTTCGACCGCGGCGCGCGACAGGTGGCCCTGGTGCTTCTCGAGCTTGGCCTCGAAGCGTTCGAACAGGGTGAAGGCGTCGGCCGTGGCGCCGGCGAAGCCGGCCAGCACCTTGCCGTGATAGAGCCGCCGCACCTTGCGCGCCGTGCCCTTGATGACGATGTTTCCGAGTGTGACCTGCCCGTCCCCACCGATGGCGACCTGGTCGCCCTGGGGGGTCTTGCGGCGCACGCTCACGATGGTGGTGCCGTGAAATTGTTCCATCGCAGCCATCTGGGGACTGGGCGGGGCAATGCAAGTCCGCGCGCGGCGGCACGAAAGCCTAGTTCTTGCGCAGCGCGACCGTCGCGTGGTCCGCGATGCCGACCAGCCCGAACAGGGTCGCGATCAGCCGGTGCGCATCGACGAACTGCACCCGCTCGCCCTTGGCATCGCGCTCGCGCACCCAGCCCAGCAGCGCGGCCGCCGCGGCCAGGTCCATACGCAGCAGCGCGGCGCAGGAGATCACGGGCGCGGTGCCGCCGCGCAGGTCGGCATCGAGCCGCTGCAGGTTCGACGGCGACTCGCCGCGCAGGTCGCCCGCGAGCGCCGCGAAGCCGCTGCCGGCCGAGGGGAAGCTCTCGGATTCGCCGCCCACCGACAGCAGCGACCAGACCGAGCCCATGCGCGACGGCGTGGACACCGGCGCGGCGATCGCGCTGTATTCGCCGCGCGGGTCCTGCCAGGACGGCGGCGACACCTCGTAGGTGATGCAGTAGTTGAGCGCCACCAGCTCGAAGTCGTCGGGCAGGTGCATCAGGCGCAGCGCGGCCATGTGCAGCTGCCACCAGACGTCGTCGATGCCGCGCTCGTTGTTGGGCGCGGACTCGGCCAGCACCGCCAGCAGCTGCGCCGCGCCGATGAAGCGCAGCTTGACCGGCGAATCGGCCCAGTGCGCGAACAGCACGCGCAGCGGCGCCGCGGCATCGGAGCCGATCGCGCCCAGCGCGCGCCAGTCGAGCGTCCAGACCGAGCCGGCCTGCGACAGCGCCCGCGTGAGCGCCACCAGGCCATCGCGCGCCAGCTTCGGCGGCGCGGCCCAGTCGGCGGCGCCTTCGGCGGGGGCGCTGTCGCCCTCCTCGCTGGCGGCCACCGCCTTCACGCTGCGTGCGAGCTCGTCGAGCGCCACCCAGTCGGGGCCCATGCGCCGCATGCGCTGGGCATAGCGCATGCGCGCAGCCGCGAACTTGGCGGCGTCGCCGGTGGCGCGGTAGAGGTCGAACAGCGCGCGCCAGCGGGCGTCGTCGCGCTCGGCCGTCGCGGCATGGGTCTCGTCGGTGCCGCTCGCGCCCTCGGAGGCCAGCGCCTGCAGCAGGATCGCCTCGGCACCGACGTCATCGCCGTGCGCGAAGCGGATCACCGCCTCCTCGAGCGCGCCGTCCTGCGCCAGCCGGGTCGCCATGTGGGTGCCGCTGGGCGAGGCCGTGGCCACGGCCGCGGGCGCCACCGGCGCGGGCACCGGCCGGGAGGGCGGCTCGAGCAGCGCGTCGGTGTCGGCCGGCGACAGCGTCTCGGCGCCCGCGTCGGGCGGCGACTTGACCAGCGTCTCGCCGTTCGGCCCGCGCCCCTTCCACCACTGCTGCGACATCTGCTCCTCGATCTCGTCGATCTTCTTGAGCGTGAGCGCGCGGCCCTCGGATTTCTCCGAGGTGCTGTTGATGTTGAACGACGACGGCGTGACCGTCGCATCGAAGGCGTGGGCGGCGGCCTCGCGCTGGCGCAGCTTGCGCAGCATGTCGAACTCGCGCCGGCGCACGAAATCGTTGCGCTGGCGCCGCTCGATCATCTCCTTGAGCATTTCCCGGCTGTAGGCCGGGTCGGGCAGCGAGGAATCGGAGGCGTTCGTCGTCGAGGGGGTGTCCAGCTCCGACCAATCCTTGAGCGGATTGCGGACGAACTTCGCCACCTTGGAAAGCAGGCGGCCCGTTTCTTCCTTTGGCATTCGCGGGCGATGGACGACGGTCGGAGCCGGGCCGGAGAACCGGCGCTCAGTCCCCGAACATCTTCTGCTTGAGCTCGCGGCGCTGCTGCGCTTCAAGCGACAGCGTGGCGGTCGGGCGGGCCAGCAGGCGGCCCACGCCGATCGGCTCGCCGGTTTCGTCGCAGTAGCCGTAGTCGCCGGCGTCGATGCGCTGGATCGACTGCTCGATCTTCTTCAGCAGCTTGCGTTCGCGGTCGCGGGTGCGCAGCTCGAGGGCATGTTCTTCCTCGATGGTGGCGCGGTCGGCCGGATCGGGCACGACCACCGTGTCTTCACGCAGGTGCTCGGTGGTTTCGCCGGCATTCTCGAGAATGCCGCGCTTGAGTTCGACGAGCTTCAGGCGGAAGAAGGCCATCTGCTTCTCGTTCATGTACTCGGCATCGGGCATCGCGATGACTTCGGCATCGCTGAGTTCTTCGACGGACTTGGTCTTCCAGTTGTTGGCCAACTTCGGATCTTTCTTCACATTCACGGGGGGAGGCGGAACCAGCGCCTGCGAGGCGGTCTGGATAAAGCTGGACTTGGCGGCGGTCGATGCCACCGATTGCGGCATCGAGGGCACGGTCAGTTGCGACAGGCGGGACACCCGGCCGCCGCGGGCGGGGGCGGGCGCGGCCGTTGCCGTGGCGACTTCGGGCTCGGGGGTCGAAGGTGTCGCCGGGGCGGAGGAAGAGGCGGCAGCCGTTTTTTTCATGGGAATCGGGGGAACAGGTGAAACGGCACGCGGGCCGACGGGTTTGGTGGACGATGGACCCGCTTTGGCTGTCTTGCTCGCGCTCTTGGCCGGGACGGTTGCCGCCGGCTCGCTGGCAGGCTTGGTGGCGGGATGAACTGCTTTCTTCGCCGATGCGCTCGCGGCCTTGGCCGTGGGCGTTGCGGTCTTCTCTGTCTTGACGCTCTTTGCTGCGGCGCCTTCCTTCTTCGCTACGGTCGCCGTCGCGGAAGATGCTTTCTTGGCCGCCGGTACAGCCGGCTTCGCGGCCGTCGCCTTGGTGGCGTCGGTCCTGGATGCTGGCGTGGCCTTGGCGGCGGGCTTCTTCACGGTGACTGGCTCCTTGGACGAACTGGAACGCGCTTTCACTGGTGTCTCCTCCCATGGGAGCCACTGCGGACCTGGTCGGCCGCGCGGGCTCCACGTTGTCGAGGGCATCCGCCGGTCGGCGAACCCCGGGGTTATACCCCCGAAAGCCCGCCGCAAACATGCGGCGCCCTCCTGTCTTCGACCCCTGCCGCCCCCTTGCGGGGGGACCTGGCGTTTTCAACAGGCGCGCGATTGTATAGAGAACTCGAATGCGCGGGCGATGCGTTTGGCCCCCACGGCGCTCCGGTAGCATCGCGCCGCGCCGGCGGAGGGCCGGCGCCAGGGGCCTCATGGCCCTGGATACCCCTACAAGAAAGCCGAACTTGAGCAAGAAGACAGTCCTGGGAGTCCTGGCCGCCGCGATCGCGCTGGCCTATGCCGGCAGCACCTGGTGGGCCGGCAACAAGGTGAAATCCTTCTACGACAGCGCCTTCGCGGAACTGCCGCAGCAAAGCGCGCTGGTGCGCGTGACCGAACGCAGCTACGAGCGCGGCTTCCTCGGCGCGGTCAGCACCGTGACGCTGGAACTCGGCTGCCCGGCCGACGCCGCCGTGGCCGGCGCGCCGCCCGCGGACCCGGACGAAGAAGACGGCGAGGAGGCCGCGCCGACCCCGTCCAAGCCGCTGCGCCTGAGTTTCCGCGACACCATCCGCCACGGCCCGCTGGCCGGCGGCAGCCTGGCCGCGGCCACCATCGACAGCGAACTGCTGCTCGACATCAAGGGCCAGGCCGAGGCCAAGAAGGTGTTCGGCGACGCCAGGCCCTTCGGCGCCCACACCCGGGTCGGCTTCGACGGCGGCTACGCCAGCGAGATCACGCTCGCGCCCGGCCAGTTCGCCGACGAGGGCAAGACCCGCGTCTCCTGGCAGGGCGCGCAGCTGCGCGTGCGGGTCGACGGCGCGCGCACCGAGGCGCACTACGAACTCGCCCTGCCCGGCTTCGAGGCCGCGGACCTGCGCAACGGCGTCAACCTCAAGATGGGCAAGCTCGGCGCCCGGGCCGACCTGGACATCCGCCACGGCTGGATGCTGGCCACCGGCAAGAGCACGGGCCGGCTCGAGGCGCTGGAATTCACGGTGGCCGGCAAGAAGGCCGATCCCGACGCCGCCCCCGCCAAGCCCTTCCCCGCCATCGTGCTGCAGGGCCTCGACGCCGCCAGCGACGCCACCATCGAGAACGGCCTCTACACCGGCACCGGCACCTTCAAGGGCACGGGCTCGGTCGGCGCGACGCGCATCGACAACTTCGAGATGGCCAGCAGCACGCGCCGCATCGACGTCGGCGGCTACCGCAAGCTGGCCGAGGCCTGGACCCGCTCGGCCGCCGCCAACGGCTGCATCCGCGGCAAGGCCTCGCAGGCCGCGCTGCGCGCGCTGGCCGACCAGATCGCGCCCGATCTCAAGGCCATGGCCAAGCATGGCCCCGAGGTCGGCGTCGACCGGCTGCTGGTCGAGATCGACGGCCAGCGCGCCGAGTTCGGCTACTCGGTCGCCATGGCCGGCGTGACCGACGAGGACCTGCAGCTGCCCGGCAACGCGCTGCTGCTCAAACGCGGCGTGCTCAAGGCCAACGGGCGGCTGCCGGTGAAGTGGATCGAGAAGATCGCCGGGACCGCCGGCGGCAGCCAGGCGCCGTCGCCCGAAGTGGCCGCGCTGATGATCGAACAGTTCGAGCAGCAGGGCTACCTGAAGCGCGCGGGCGACGACGTGACCAGCCAGGTCGAGTTCAGCGGCGGCCAGCTCAAGCTGATCGGCAAGCCCGTCGAGCTGCCCGCCAAGTAAAAAGGCGCCGGCCTCGCGGCCGGCGCCTTTTCTTCATTCGGAAAACTCAGCTCATACCAAGCACTGCTCGAGCCCCTGCTCGAGGATCTCGCGCGGCAGCTCGATGCCGATGAACACCATGCGGCTCTGGCGCTGCTCGTCCTTGCCCCATTCGGGACCGAGGTCGCTGCCCATCAGCTGGTGCACGCCCTGGAAGATCACCTTGCGCTCGGTGCCCTTCATGTTGAGCACGCCCTTGTAGCGCAGCATGCGCGGGCCGTAGATGTTGACGATCGCGCCCAGGAAGTCTTCCAGCTTGGCCGGGTCGAAGGCACGGTCGGCCTTGTAGACGAAGCTCTTGACGTCGTCGTCCGTGTGGTGATGGTGGCCGTGGCCCTCGTGCTTGTGCGAGGGATGGTCGCAGTGCTCGCCATGCGCGTGGTCATGGTCGTGATGATCGTGGTCGTCTTCCTTCAGGAAGTCGGGGTCGATGTCGAGCTTGGCGTTCAGGTTGAAGCCACGCAGGTCGAAGATGTCCTTGAGCGGCACATCGCCGAAATGCGCCTTCTGCTGCGGCGCGCGCGGGTTCATGTGCTTGAGGCGATGGATCAGCGCCTCGGTCTCCTCGGCCGACACCAGCTCGCTCTTGCTGATGAAGATCTGGTCGGCGAAGCCCACCTGGCGGCGCGCCTCCTGGCGGTCGTTGAGCTGCTGCGGCGCGTGCTTGGCATCGACCAGGGTCAGGATCGAGTCGAGCAGGTAGCTCTCGGCGATCTCGTCGTCCATGAAGAAGGTCTGCGCCACCGGGCCGGGATCGGCCAGGCCCGTGGTCTCGATCACCACGCGGTCGAACTCCAGCAGGCCCTGGCGCTTCTTGGCGGCCAGCAGCTGCAGCGCCTCGCGCAGGTCTTCGCGGATGGTGCAGCAGACGCAGCCGTTGCTCATCTGCACGATCTGCTCCTTCGATTCGGTCACGAGGATGTCGCTGTCGATGTTCTCCTCGCCGAACTCGTTCTCGATGACCGCGATCTTCTGGCCGTGGGCCTCGGTCAGGATGCGCTTGAGCAAGGTCGTCTTGCCCGAGCCGAGGAAGCCGGTGAGGATGGTGGCGGGAATCAGGGCCATGGGGTGCTCCGGAAGCGGAAAACGGATGGAATGGATCGGAAAACGGGAAACTGGCGGGCAGTGTAGCCAGTGCCACTGAGTTGCGTTGCCGCGGGGGCCAAGCCCCCTTCGGCCGGCACGGTCAAGCGGGTTTTCGCACCACCGCCAGCCCCTTGAGGTACTCGCCCTCGGGGAATTCGATGGTCATCGGATGGTCGGGCGCCGCGCCCAGTCGTTCGGCGATGTAGCCGTCCACGCCGGCATCGAGCCCGGCCGAGGCCACGATCTTGTGGAACAGGTCGGCGCCCACGCCGCCCGAGCACGAGAAGGTCAGCAGCACCCCGCCCGGCTCGAGCAGCTTGAGCGCGAGCCGGTTGATGTCCTTGTAGGCGCGCGCGGCGCGCTCGGCATGCGCCACCGTGGGCGCGAACTTCGGCGGATCGAGCACGATCGCGTCGAAGCTGCGCCCCTGGTCGAGGAACTCGCGCAGCACGGTGTTCACGTTGGCGTCGAGAAACTCGGCCTCGAAGCCGTCGGCCGCCGCGTCGAAGCCGTTGAGCGCCAGGTGGCCGCGCGCGCGCTCCAGCGCCGGCAGCGAGGAATCGACCGACACCAGCGAGGCGCCCTTCACCGCGTCCGCCGCCTTCAGGCCCGCGAGCGCCGCCACCGTGAAGCCGCCCGTGTAGCAGAAGCAGTTGAGCACGCGCCGGAAGCGCCGGTGCCGCGCCATCTCGGCAAAGCGCCGGCGGCTGTCGCGCTGGTCGAGGTAGAAGCCGGTCTTGTGGCCGGTGGCGATGTCCAGCGACAGCTTCCAGTCGTGCTCGCGGATCACGATCTCGGTCGCCTCGTCCTGTCCGCGCAGCCAGCCCGTCACAGGCTTGAGCCCCTCGCGCTCGCGCCCGCTGGCGTCCGAGCGCTCGTAGAGCTTCGACAGGCCGGTCGCCTTCAGCAACGCATCGGCCAGCACGGCCTTCCAGCGCTCCACGCCGGCCGACAGGAACTGCGCCACCAGCGTGTCGCCGTAGCGGTCCACGATCAGGCCCGGCAGGCCGTCGGCCTCGCCGTGCACCAGCCGCACGCCGTCGCTCTGGAGCTCGAACAGGCCGCGCGCCGCGACCGCGCGTGCCACCACCGACGCGAGAAAGGCCGCGTCGATGCGCTGCGTCTCGACGAAGCTCCAGGCACGCGCGCGGATCTTGGAATCGGGGCTGAAGGCCGCCCAGGCGAGGAAGGCACCGTCGTGCGATTCGATGCGCACGGTCTCGCCGGCATCGGCGCCGCCGCGCGCGATGGCGGATTCGAACACCCAGGGATGGCGGCGCTGCAGCGAGCGCTCCTTGCCGGGCTTGAGTCGGAGGGTTTTCATGTTTTCTTGTCGGGAGTTTTCTTGACGCCACGGCTGCTGCCACTGCCGCCATCGTCGTCGCGGGCCCGCGCGCGCGGATGCGCCGCATCGTAGGCGCGCGCCAGGTGCTGGAAATCGAGCCGCGTGTAGACCTGCGTGGTCGCGATGTTCGCGTGCCCCAGCAGGTCCTGCACCGCGCGCAGGTCGCTGCTCGACTGCAGCACGTGGCTCGCGAAGGAATGGCGCAGCATGTGCGGATGCACCGGCGTCGCGAGGCCGGCCTTGAGGCTGCGCCCGCGCAGCAGCTTCCACACCGCCTGCGAGGACATCCGCACGCCCTTGGCGCTGATGAAGAGCGCCGCCGCCTCGGCCGGCTCGCGCAGGGTGGCGGCCGTGAGCGCCGCGCAGTCGCCGCGCACCGCGAGCCAGGCCGTCAGGGCCTCGATCGCCTTCGAGCCCACCGGCACCATGCGCCGCTTGCTGCCCTTGCCGAGCACGCTGGCCTCGTGGGCGTCCATGTCGATCCAGCCGCGCGCGGTCTGGCTCGCGCGCGCGTCGAGCCCCGTGAGCTCGCTCACGCGCAGGCCGCAGCCGTAGAGCACCTCGACGATCGCGCGGTCGCGGGTCTCGGTCCAGGGGTCGGCCTCGGTGTCGTGCAGCTCGGCCAGCCGCACCGCATCGTCCACGCCCAGCGCCTTGGGCAGCGGGCGGTCGGCCTTGGGCGCGTGCACGTCCTGCACCGGGTTGAAGCCGATCAGCTTCTCGTGCCCGAGCCAGCGGTAGAAGCTGCGCCAGCACGACAGCACCAGCGCGATGCCGCGCGGCTCGCGGCCCGAGCCATGCAGCTGCGCCATCCAGCGGCGCACGTGCGCGGTCTGCACGCGGTCCAGCGGCAGCTTCGCCTCGGCCGCGTTCGCCGCCAGCTCCTTCAGGTGGTAGCTGTAGAGCTCGAGCGTGCGCGCCGACAGCCGGCGCTCCACGCGCACGTACTCCAGGTATTTCTCGATCCAGCCCGAGTCGGCGGGCGGGGCCTCGGCCCCGGCCGCGCTAGAAGAGGTAGCCATGCGCGGCATTGTTCACGACCGCGAGCGGCTCGCGCAATGCGCCCTTGAAGACCATTCCCCAGCGTCGCCAGCAGCTCGAGGGCGCGGCCGCGTACTGCACGTCGAAGGCGCGGTCGAAGCCGCTGTTTTGTGCCAGCCGCTTCACGCGCCACAGGTGATAGGGCTCCGACACCACGATCACGCTGCGCACGCCGGCCGCCTGCAGCATCGGCGTCGACAGCGCGAGGTTCAGCCGCGTCGAGCTCGACACCCGCTCCTGCCGCATCGGCCCGCTGTGGCCCACGGCGCGCGCATGCTGCTCCATCACCTCGGCCTCGATGCGGCCGTCCTCGCTGTCGACGCCGCCCGAGAACAGCAGCTCGCGCGCCAGCCCGGCGCGCGCCAGGGCCACGCCCTCGTCGACGCGCCCGGTCAGGCAGGGATTGGGCTTGCCGCGCAGGTAGGCGCGGTTGCCGAGCACCAGCGCGGCGTCGGCCGCGCGCTGCGGCGGATTGGCGAGCGCTTCGCGCGCGCCCTGCCACACCACGGTCCAGGCTGCCGCATAGACGATCGCACCCAGCCCGAACAAGCTCCAGCCTGCGATTCGCAGCACGCGCGGCACCCGGCGCCACAGGTGCCCCAGCGCCGCGACGGGACGGATCAAGGCCGCAGCCGCGACAGCGCGCCCGAAGCCAGTTCGGCGATGCGCTCGAGGAAGTCGGTGCCCATCTCGGCGTTGAAGCGCTGCGCGTCGGGCGAGGCCAGCACCAGCAGGCCGAAGGCCGGGCCGTTGGGCTCGGCGCGCAGCGGGATCAGCGAGATCGAGGCCGCGGCATTCGGCTCGGGCAGCCAGTTGGCCGCCTCGAAGCCCGCGTTGATGCCGCAGTACGGCGCGGTCAGCGAGGTCGCGAGCGCCTTCACGTCGTCGCTGACCCACTGCGCATAGGCCTCGTTGAGGTATTCGGTGCCGCAGTCCCAGACCTTGATCGCCGTCTGCGGCACCAGGAACAGCGACTGCAGGTCGACCGCGATGCGGTAGGGCAGGCTGCGCGGGTCGCGCGTGGTCAAGAGGCCCGCGGTCCAGCGCTGCAGCCGGTCGGCGATCACCACGTTCTCGGTGCCGTGGCGCACCATGTCCATCACGCGGTGCTCGAGCGCCTTGATCTTCTCGCGCAGCATCTCGGCCTGGCGCTCCTGCAGGCTCACGGCGCGGTTGCCGTGCGGGCTGGTGAGCTGCACCTGCGCCAGCAGCTGGGCATGGCGCTCGAAGAAGTCGGGCGTGTTCGCCAGGTAGTTCGCGATGTCGTCTTCGGTGATCGGGTTCATGGCGTTCGCGTCTTGGTTGTTCGTGAAGGAGGTCATGGCAGGTCCGGCACCTCGATGTCGCCCTCGAACACCGTGGTGGCCGGGCCCGTCATCAGCACCGGCCGGCCCTCGCCCTGCCATTCGATGGTGAGCATGCCGCCGTGCGTCTGCACGTCGACCCGGCGGTCCAGCAGTCCGAGGCGGATGCCCGCCACCACCGCCGCGCAGGCGCCGGTGCCGCAGGCCAGGGTTTCGCCCGCGCCGCGCTCGAACACGCGCAGCTTCACGTGCGCGCGGTCGACCACCTGCAGGAAACCGGCGTTCACGCGCTGCGGAAAGCGCGGATGGTGTTCGATCTGCGGCCCCTGCTCGGCCACGGGCGCGGTCTCGACGTCGTCGACGAGCTGCACCGCGTGCGGGTTGCCCATCGACAGCACCGCTACCGAAACGATAGCGCTGCCGGCCCGCGTGCCCAGCGCCAGGTGCCAGGTGTGCCAGCCGCCCTCGGGCTGCGGGTCGAGTCCGGCGGTGTCGAAGGGCACGCGCTCGGGTTCGAAGATCGGCGCGCCCATGTCGACCGTCACGCGGCCGTCGTCGCCCATGCGCGGCTCGATCACGCCGGCCAGGGTTTCGACGCGCACCGTGTCCTTGTCGGTCAGGCCGTGCTCGCGCACGAAGCGCATGAAGCAGCGCGCGCCATTGCCGCACTGCTCGACCTCGCCGCCGTCGGCGTTGTGGATCACGTACTGGAAGTCGGTGCCCGCGGCGCGCGCGGGCCGCACCGTGAGGATCTGGTCGGCGCCGACGCCGAAGTGGCGGTCGGCCAGGAAGCGGTACTGCGCGGCCGTGAGGCCCAGCGTGCCGCGCGTTTCGTCGAGCACGACGAAATCGTTGCCGGCCCCCTGCATCTTGGTAAAGCGGATTCGCATCGACGGATTATCGCCAGCGGCACCGGCCCTTAGGATCGCGGGCCCAAAGGAAATCGCCTGCCCATGTCCTCCGAAACCCCGCCGCCCACCGATTGGAAGGCGCTGGAACCGCTGCTCGTGGACGACGCCGTGCGCGCGCTGCGGGCCCTGCTGGACCAGAATCCCGGCGAACGCTTCTACGCCGCCACCCTGTACGGCCTCTACCGCGAACTCGACGGCCCGGTGTTCCTGCCCGGCCTGGCGGCCCACAGCCTCGGCGCCCTGGGCGGCCCGCCGGCCGGCCGTTTCTGGGAGGCGGCCTGGAACCCGCCCGACTGGCGCTGGGACCTGAGCGGCTTCGAGAGCGAGGCCCTGGGCGCCGGCGCCGAGGCGGCCGCGGCCGCGATGCAGTCCACGCGCCGCGCCTGGCTCGCGGGCGAGCGCCGCTGCGTCGACATGCTGGTGAGCGCCACCAAGAAGATCCGCAAGGCGCTGGCGCAGAGCCATCCGGATCGGCTCGTGCCCGGCTTCGTCGTCTTCCTGCACGACGAGGAGGGCGGCCCGGCCTGGGTGCGCCGCTGCATCGGCGAGAAGGCCTTCCTCGCGCTGATGCCCGAGGAGGACGCGCACGAGAGCGAGCGCCGCCGCGTCGCCGCGCTGCCGGAGGAGGCCCAGGCGCAGTACCTGGTCGAGCGGCTGGGCCGCTTCGAGGGCGCCATCGACGGCGAAGACGCGGCCGAATGGCTCTGCCGCCTCGGCGCGCCCGCCGTGCCGCCGCTGCTCGAACGGCTGGCGCCCAAGGGCCGGGCCTGGGAAGCGGCCTCGCTGCTGGGCCGCATCGGCATCACCACGCCCGAGGTGCTGGCCGCGCTGCGCCGACAGGCCAGCGGCCGCGGCGAGCCGCCCGACCGTTCGTGGGCCGCGCGCGCCCTGGCCTTTCTCGGCGACAGCGACTGGCTGCTCGCGCAATTGGCGACCGACGCGGACACCGAGGTCGCCATCGAAGGCCTGTGCGCGCCCTACTCCGCCTTCCGCGACCGCACGCCACTGACGCTCGACTACCGACCGCTCGAGGCCCTGCTGTCGTTCTCGCCCGCCGCCGAGGCCCGCGCGCTCGCCATTCTCAAGCCCGGCAGCAGCTACTGCAGCCTGCGCACCGGCGAGGTCGACGAGGCCTTGCGCGGCCTCGCCGCGCCGCACGCGCGCGTGCGCCTGCATGCCGCCAGCCTGATGGACGACCGCGGCCTCGGCGCCGCCGCCGGCCGCCGGCTGCTGCCCGCGCTGGCCGACCGCATCGCGCACGACGCCGATGCCGGCGTGCGCTGGACCGCCCTCTACAGCCTCGCGGCCTGGAAGCGCGCCGGCCGCCCGTGGCACGAGACCGTCGCCCATGCGGCCCGGCACGATGCCGACGAACGCGTGCGCGCCGAAGCCCTCGCGTGGCTCGGCGCGCACGGCGGCTGAAGCCCGCTCAGCCCTGCACGAAGCCCAGCAGGTCCGCGTTCACGCGGTCGCGGTGCGTGGTGCAGGTCGCATGCGGCGCGCCCGCGTACACCTCGAGCCGGCTGCCCGCGATCAGCTCGTGCGCCAGCTTGCCCGTGGCCTCGAAGGGCACGACCTGGTCGTCGTCGCCGTGGATCACCAGCGTGGGCACGTCGATCTTCGCCATGTCGGGGCGGAAGTCGGTCTCGGAGAACGCGGTCACGCAGTCGATCGTCGCCTTCAGCGAGGCCTGGAGCGCGATCTGCAGCGTCTGCTTGAACACGCCCTGCGACACCGCCGCGCCCGGCCGGTTGGTGCCGTAGAAGATGGTGCTGAAGTCGTCGAGGAACTGCGCCCGGTCGGCCGCGAGGCCGGCGCGGATGCCGTCGAACAGCGACTTCTCGGGGCCCACCGGATGGTCGGCCGTCTTCATGAACAGCGGCGTCACCGCGCTGATCAGCGCCAGCTTCGCCACCCGCGCCGAGCCATGGCGCGCGATGTAGCGCGTGACGTCGCCGCCGCCCATCGAGAAGCCCGCGAGCACCACGTTCTTCAGGTCGAGCTTCTCGATCAGCTCGGCGATGTCGTCGGCGAAGGTGTCGTAGTCGAAGCCGGTCCAGGGCTGGCTCGAGCGGCCGAAGCCGCGGCGGTCGAAGGCGATGGCGCGGTAGCCGCGTTCGGCGAAGAACTGCATCTGGCTGTCCCACATGTCGGCGCTCAGGGGCCAGCCATGGCTGAACAGGAGCGGCTGGCCGCTGCCCCAGTCCTTGTAGTAGAGCTCGGTGCCGTCGCGAAGGGTCAGTGTGGTCATGGTTTTTCCTTGGTGAGTGATTGAAAGAAACGGAAAGGGAAAGAAGAAGGAAGGCTCAGAGCGACAGGAAGTGATGCACCTCCGGCTTGCCCGGCCCCGCATGGAAGCGCAGCGCCTCGCCCTGCAGGTCCGCATCGGCCTGCGACACGCGGTGGTGCTGGCGCAGGTGCTCGGCCCAGGATTCGACGAGGAACCATTCCATGATCCGTTCCGGGTCGGCCGTGTGCTCGTGCAGGCCCCAGGCATAGGCGCCGTCGCGGCGGCGTTCGAGCGACAGGCGCTTCATCGCGGCCATGAAGGCGGGCCGGTCGTCCTTGCGGATGCGGTACTCGACCTGGATCATCACGGGCCCGCGGTCGTGGGCCACGGGCTCGGCCACCAGCGGCTCGGGCCAGTGGTTCGAGGCCTGCAGGTCGGCTTCGCCCGCGGGCAGCTTCACGCGGTGGAAGATCAACCCCGCCACCACCAGCCCCACGGCGCCCGCCACCAGCGTGAACGGCACGCCGATCTGCTGCGCCACCAGGCCCCAGCCCAGGCTGCCCGCGGCCATCGCGCCGTTGAACACCGTGAGGTAGACCGCCAGGCCGCGTCCGCGCACCCAGTTCGGCAGGATCGATTGCGCCACACCGTTGAGCGTGGTCAGCGCCACGATCCAGCCCAGGCCCAGCACCAGCAGCAGCGCCACGGCCAGCCACTTGGGCGGCGCCAGCACCAGCGCGCCCATCACCGCCGCCGTCAGCACCGAGGCCAGCAGCAGCATGCCGTCGGCATCGAGCCGCTCGCGCATCCGCGGCATCAGCAGCGCGCCGCCGATGGCGCCCGCCCCCACCGCGCCCAGCAGCACGCCGTAGAAGCCGGCGCTGCCGCCGAGCATCTGGCGCGCCACCAGCGGCAGCAACGCCCACACCGAGCTCGCGAACAGGAAGAACACCGCCGCGCGCAGCAGCACCACGTGCAGCTCCTTGCTCGAGCGCGTGTAGCGCAGGCCGGCGCGGAAGGCACCGAGGAAGTTCTCCGACAGCCCGCTGTCGACGGCCGCCGGCCGCTTCCACCACAGCAGCGCCGCGATCACGAACACGTAGCTCAGCACGTCCACGCCGTAGGTCACGGCCGCGCCGAAGCTCGCGAGGATCAGCCCGCCCGCGGCCGGGCCGATCGAGCGCGCGATGTTGATGCCCAGCGAGTTCAGCGCCACCGCGCCCTTGAGGTCCGAGCGCGGCACCAGCTCGGGCACGATCGATTGCCAGGTCGGCCCCATCAGCGCCGCGCCGATGCCGCCCACGAAGGTCAGCGCGATCAGGTACTCGACCGTCAGCGCGCCGGTGTGCGAGAGCACCAGCAGGCTGCCGCTGACCGCCGCCAGCACCAGCTGCACGAAGATCAGGAAGCGGCGCCGGTCGAGGATGTCCGACAGCACGCCGGCCGGGATCGCCAGCAGGAACACCGGCAAGGTGGCCGCGGTCTGGATCAGCGCCACCGCGGTCGGGCTGGCCGACAGGTCGGTCACCAGCCACGAGCTCGCCACGTCGCGCATGAAGCTGCCGATGTTGCCGAGCACCGTGGCGGCCCACAGCACCGCGAACACCGGCTGGCGCAGCGGGGCGAAGGCGCCGGGCTTGGCGGTCTTGAGGGCTTCAGTCATCGTGACGCTCCTTGAGGTCGAGCCAGGCCACGAGCACGAAGCCGCCGACCAGTCCCAGGTGTTCGAAGAAGGAGTTGGCGGCCATGAAGCGCTCGTGCCCCAGCGGCATCTCCCAGAAGCGCAGCGCGACGAAGGTCGCCATCAGCGTGAAGCCCGCCAGCGCGAGCGCGCCGAGCCAGCGCCAGATGCCCGCGAGGATCAGCGCCGCGGCGCCGAGCTCGAGCACGATCACCGCCGCGGCCAGCGGGCCGGCCGGCGACAGGCCGAAGTGGTTCATCTCGGCGATCGCCGCGTCGAAGTCCATCGCCTTGTTGAGCCCGCCCTGCAGGTAGGCCGCGCACAGCAGCAGCAAGGCGAGCCAGCGCACGGCCGAAGAGGTGGTCCAGCGCATCGCCATCACACCGCCCAGCAGGCGCAGCCCAGCGCGCCCCAGAAGCTCTTGAGGTCGGCGATCGGCAGCTTGCTGCTCCAGGCCGTCGCGTGGCTGTGGCCATGCACGTTGCAGTCGTTGGCGCAGCCGCACGACGCAGCGGCGTTGCGCATGACCTTCTGCATCGGCGCGCCCTCGGCACCGTGCACACCCTGGGTGTCGGCCCAGCCCGCATAGCCCCCGAAGGTGCGCGCCGGCGACCAGTCGGGCATCGCGGGCGGCGGCGCGCCCTCGTCGAGCGACGCGAAGCGCCCGGCGCCATAGACCACCTTGCCGCCCACCATCGTCAGCAGCGCCGTGATGTCGGCGATCTCCGATTCGGCGCAGCCGAAGTAGTCGCGGTCGGGCACCACCAGGTCGGCGAGCTGGCCGGCCTGGATGCGGCCCTTCTTGCCCTCCTCGTTCGAGAACCAGGTGACGTTCTCGGTCCACATGCGCAGCGCACCCTCGCGGTCGAGGCAGTTGCGCTGCGGATAGAGCTGCATGCCGCCCACCGTCTTGCCCGTGACCAGCCACGACAGCGACACCCACGGGTTGTACGAGGCCACGCGCGTCGCGTCGGTGCCGGCCGAGACCTTGAGCCCGCGCTCCAGCATCTTCTTGACCGGCGGCGTGGCCTCGGCCGCGCCCGCGCCGTAGCGCTCGACGAAGTACTCGCCCTGGTAGGCCATGCGGTGCTGCACCGCCACGCCACCGCCGAGCGCGGCGATGCGGTCCATCGATTCCTCGGAGATCGTCTCGGCATGGTCGAAGAACCAGTTCAGGCCGGCCAGCGGCGTGTCCTTGTTGACCTTCTCGAACACGTCGAGCGAGCGGCTGATGGTCTCGTCGTAGGTCGCGTGCATGCGCCAGGGCCAGCGGTTCTGCGCCAGGATGCGCACCACCTCCTCGAGCTCGCCTTCCATCTCGGGGCCCATCTCGGGCCGCGGCTCGCGGAAGTCCTCGAAGTCGGCGGCCGAGAACACCAGCATCTCGCCCGCGCCGTTGTGGCGGAAGTAGTCGTCGCCCTGCTTGTACCTGGAGGTCCTGGTCCAGTTCAGGAAGTCGGCCTTCTCCTCCTTGGCCTTCTGCGTGAACAGGTTGTAGGCCAGGCGGATCGTGAGCTGCCCATCGTCGGCCAGCTTCCGGATCACGGCGTAGTCGTCGGGATAGTTCTGGAAGCCGCCACCCGCGTCGAGCGCGCCGGTCACGCCCAGGCGGTTGAGCTCGCGCATGAAGTGGCGCGTGGAATTGAGCTGGTAGTCGAAGGGCAGCTTCGGCCCCTTGGCCAGCGTGGCATAGAGGATCGCGGCATTGGGCTTGGCCAGCAGCAGGCCGGTCGGGTTGCCTGCGGCATCGCGCACGATCTCGCCGCCATGCGGCGCCGGCGTGTCCTTGGTGTAGCCCACGGCGCGCAGCGCGGCGCCGTTGAGCAGCGCGCGGTCGTACAGGTGCAGGATGAACACCGGCGTGTCGGGCGCCACCGCGTTGAGTTCGGCGATGGTCGGCAGCCGCTTCTCCACGAACTGGTGCTCGGTGAAGCCGCCCACCACGCGCACCCATTGCGGCGCCGGCGTGATCGCCACCTGGCGCTTGAGCATGCCCATCGCGTCGGCCAGACTCCTCACGCCGTCCCAGCGCAGCTCCATGTTGTAGTTGAGGCCGCCGCGGATGATGTGCAGGTGGTTGTCGATCAGCCCCGGCAGCACGCGCTGGCCTTGCAGGTCGATCACGCGGGTGTTCGCGCCGGCCAGCGGCAGCACGTCTTCGGCGCGGCCCACGCGGGTGTAGCGGCCGTCCTTGATGGCCACGGCGTCGGCCGTGGGGTTGGCGCGGTCCAGCGTGGTGAAGCGGCCGTTGCGCAGGATGAGGTCGGGGGTCTGGTTGTTGGCCATGGTCGGGGTGGATGCGAGGGAGGTGGCGGCCAAGGCGCCGAGGGCGCCCAGGAGCTGGCGGCGTTGCGGATCAGGGGTGCTCATGCGTCGTTCCTGTCGGTGGGTCGGGTGGCGGCGGTCTTCGCCGCTTCGGGCTGCACGCACTTCGGCAGTTCGCCGAACACGTGCGGCTTGACCTGGTGATGCAGCCACGAGGTGGCCGCGGGGCGTTCGAGCACCTGCCGCACCAGCGGCGGCAGTTGCTCGCCGAGCAGGATGCCGAGCAGGCCGACCAGCGCGATCACCGGTGGCGCCGGCGAGCGCACCTGGAACAGCGCGTAGATCACGCCGACCAGCAGGCCCAGCGCAAGGGAGACGACATAGGGCTTCATGGCCGGCGCTCTCTGTTCGTTGCTCTGTTCGTTGCCGGGGCTCAGCCTTCGTGGGCGCCGAACATGCTCTTGGCGTAGTTGATGCCGATGCCGTAAGCGCCGCCCACCTTCTTCGCGATGCCGGTCGTGAGCTCGTAGGTCTCGCCGCGCGCCCAGTCGCGCTGCAGCTCGAGCAGGTACTGCAGCGAGGTCATCGGCCGCGCGCCGGCCTGCACCATGCGCTGCATCGCGCGCTCATGCGCCTCGACCGACACGTCGCCGCAGGCATCGGCGATCACGTAGACCTCGAAGCCCTGGTCCAGCGCCGACAGCGCCGGGCCCACGATGCACACGCTGGTCCACAGGCCCGCGAGCACGATGCGCGGCTTGCCGATCTCATTCACGCGCTCGATCACGGCCGCGTCCTCCCAGGTGTTCATCGAGGTGCGGTCCAGCATCTTCTGGTCGGGGAAGGCGGCCGTGATCTCGTCGAACATCGGGCCCGAGAAGCTCTTCTCGGCCACCGTCGTGAGGATGGTCGACACGCCGAATCCTGCCCCTGCCTGCGCCACCAGCGCGGCGTTGTTGCGCAGGTTCACCGCGTCGATCGAGTGCGTGGCGAAGGCCATCTGCGACTGGAAGTCGATCATCACCAGCGTGTGGTCGGTGGGGGTCAGCAGGGTGGCGCCGGCGGTGGGGGTGGCTTTGATGGACATGGGAAGACTCCTGAAAAAACGAGGTTGGGAAAAGACAGAGGGGGGGAAACGAAATCAGAGCGCCGGCAGCTCGTTCGGCCGCAGGTCGAACACCAGCACCTCGGCGTCGTCGCCGTTGGCAAAGCTCAGTTGCTGCGCGAGGCGGATGCGGGCGCCGTCGCCCTCGGCCATGCGCTGGCCGTTGACTTCCACGCTGCCGCGGGCCACGTGCACATAGGCATAGCGGTCGGCGGCCAGCTGCAGCAAGGCGGTCTCGGCGCCGTCGAACAGGCCGGCGTAGACGCGGGCGTCCTGGTGCACCGCGAGCGAGCCCTGGTCGCCATCGGGCGAAATGATCAGCCGCAGCCGGCCGCGCTTTTGCTCGGCGCCGAAGTGCACCTGCTGGTAGCGCGGCGCCACGCCGCGCGCACCGGGCACGATCCAGATCTGCAGGAAATGCACCGGGTCCACGGCCGAGGCGTTGAACTCGCTGTGCCGCACGCCCGTGCCGGCGCTCATCATCTGCACGTCGCCCGGATGGATCACCGAGCCCGTGCCCATCGAGTCCTTGTGTTCGAGCGCACCTTCGAGCACGTACGAAAAGATCTCCATGTCGCGGTGCGGATGGGTGCCGAAGCCGCGGCCCGGCGTCACGCGGTCGTCGTTGATCACCAGCAGGTCGGAGAAGCCCTGCTGCCGGGCGTCGTGGTAGTGGCCGAAGGAGAAGGTGTGGCGCGACTGGAGCCAGCCGAAATTGGCGGTTCCACGGTCGGTGGCGGCGCGAAGTTCCAACATGCTTGATGACCTTTCGATGACAGTTTTGATCGATGTGATTCACAATCGCTTTCGGGGCTCATCCCCTAGGCATGGATCAATCATCGCGGGCCGAAACCCGGTCATCGGCGAAACTTTTCAGCCTCTATGATCGAAGTTTTCGATCATCTATTTCGATCGTTCAACCTTCGTACTCATCCACAGGAACACGCCCGTGCTCAAGCTCAGCCTGGAAGCCATCGAGGTCGTCGACGCCATCGCGCGCCACGGCTCCTTCGCGGCCGCCGCCACGCGCCTGAACAAGGTGCCCTCGACCATCTCGTACGCCGTGGGCAAGCTCGAGGAGCAGCTCGGCATGCTGCTGTTCGAGCGCAACGGCCCGCGCGTCACCCTCACCGCCGCGGGCGAGGAAATGCTCAAGGAAGGCCGCTGGCTGCTGAGCGCCGCGAGCGACCTCGAATCGCGCATGCGCCAGATCGCCACCGGCTTCGAGTCCGAGCTGCGGCTGGTGCACGACTCGCTGATTCCCACCCAGGCGCTGATCGGCGACGTGCGCGCCTTCGAGGACCTGCGCTGCGGCACCCGGCTGCGCATCGGCTGCGAAGCCCTCACCGGCACCTGGGAGGCGCTGCGCGAGGGCCGCGCCGACATCGTCATCGCCGCGGGCGAGGGCCCGGCCGGCGGCGGCTACCAGGCCACGCAGGTCGGCAGCCTCGAGTTCGCCTTCTGCGTCGCGCCCACCCATCCGCTCACGCGCATCGGCCGCCCGTTGCAGCGCGGCGACCTGCTCGAGCACAACGCCATCGTGGTGGGCGACAGCGCGCGCACGCTGTCGGACCGCACCGTCGGCCTGCTGGCCGGGCAGCCGCGCATCACCGTGCCCTCGATGGTCGCCAAGATCGCCTGCCAGCTCGAGGGCCTGGGCCACGGCTACCTGCCGCGCGCCTGCATCGCGCTCGAGCTCGCGCGCGGCACGCTGGTCGAACTGCCCACCGAGGAGCCGCGCCCGCCCGAGGCCTTCTGGCTCGCGTGGAAGACCGGCGCGAAGGGACAGGCGCTGCGCTGGTGGCGTGAGCGGCTCAACCGCGTGCTGGTGCCGGCGCTGCTGCCGCGCTCGATGTGGGTGCAGTGAGGGGCGTTGGAATCGGGCGGGGCCCGGTCACCCCGCCGCGCGCAGCTTGTCGAGCGCCCGGTCGAGAAAGCCCAGCCGGTCTTGCCCCCAGAAACGCTCGTCGCCGAGGATGAAGGTCGGCGCCCCGAACACCCCGAGCTCCACCGCCTCCGCGCTGTTGGCGCGGTACACGGCCAGCACCTCGGCCGACTGCTCCATCGCCTGCAGGGTCGCGCCGTCGTAGCCGTTCTCGTCGGCCACCGCGATGCGCACCGCCGCCGCCGACGTGTCACGCTCCTCGGCCCACAGCGCGCGCAGCAGCGCATGCGAGAGCTGCAGCGCATCGAGCCCCTGCAGCTGCGCCGCGATGACCATCCAGCCCGGATACTTGTTCCAGTTGGGGTCACTCGGCGCGCCCTTCGGGTAGTGCGCCGGCTCCAGGTTCAGCGGCATGCCGAGGTAGTCGCGCCAGCGCGCCAGCTCGAGCGCGTGGTACGTGCGGCGCGGCTCGGGCCGCGTCTTCAGCGGAATGCCGCCGGTCTGCGGCACCACCGCCTGGAAGTCGTAGGGCTTGAGCGCCAGCCGCACATGGTGGCGGCGCACGATGTCCTGCAACTGCGGGCCACCGAGGTAGGCCCAGGGCGAGGAAAGGCTGTAGAAGCAGTCGAGGGCAAGGGTCGTCATGGGGCCGGATTATCTGCAGCGCCTTGGCGCGCGGCGTCAGCGCAAGCCGACAAAAGCCGGCGTCGCGCAGCGCCGTGTTCCACATCACGCAGCCAACCTCGCCGTACATCGGCGAACACCGTCATACACCGCGCTACGCGCTGTCTTCCCAACGCGGCGAAACTATCGCCTTCCCGCCCGCATCACACATGCCGGCCTTTTTCTCGGGAGCCCCTTTGCCCTCATACAACACCAACGCAAGAATCGCCCGCTTCGCCCTGTCGACCTCGGCCGCCGTCATCGGCAGCCTCGCCGCCTACTGGACCCTGCTGGCCACGCGCCAGGGCCACATCCTCTTCAATGCCCGCAAGCGGCCCGTGGTGCATCTGTCGGAAGACTTCTCCACCTACTCGCACCCCGTGCCCGGCGGCATGGTGCGCGGCTACGTCTACCACCCACAGGGCGAGGCGGCCGTGCAGGACCTCATCCTCTACCTGGCCGGCCGCGGCGAGGACGTGCGCGTGACCGCCCAGGCCCTTCACTGGCTGCCCGAGGGCTTCGGCATGGCCGCCATCAACTACCGCGGCGTGGCCGATTCACAGGGCAGCCCCTCGGAGGTCGCCTCCGTGGCCGACGCCGAGCAGTTCGCGCGCCACCTGCGCCGCGCCTTCCCGCAGGCGCGCCTGCACGTCGTCGGCCGCAGCCTCGGCACCGGCGTCGCCATCCAGTTGTCGGCGCGCCAGCCCTTCGAGAGCCTGCAGCTCGTGACGCCCTACGACTCCATGCTCGAAGTCGCGAAGAAGCGCTTTCCGCTCGTGCCGCTGTCGCTGCTGCTGCGCCATCGTTTCAACTCGATCGAGCACAGCAAGGAGGTCGCCGCCAAGACCCAGGTGCTGCTGGCCGAGCGCGACGACGTCGTGCTGCACGAACGCTCGCAGAAGCTCATCGACGCCTGGCCCACGCCCGTGAGCGTGAAGACCGTGGCGAACTCCGACCACCACAACATCATGGGGCTGGAGGAAACCTGGCTGCGGCTGATCGACTTCGCGTTGACGTCGGTGTTGCCGGAGCCGATGGCGGCTTGAGTCGGCGCCTGACGACTGATCGATGCGTGAAAGCCGCCGGTTCTGCCGGCGGCTTTTTTCATTTCATGGCGCAACGACGGCCGAAGTCGGGGGCCGGCTCGCATCTTCAATCGCCCCGCGCAGCGTGAGGGCCGCGGCGTGGATCGTGTCGATGCGGAACATCAGGGCCTGGTTGAGCAGGCGCAGCAAGGCGCTGAGCTCGGTGCGGGTGGGAGCGAGCGTTTCGCAGTCGTGGAGGCTGGCGGGCTCAACCAGTTTTTCTAGCGCGGTGTAGGCGCGGAGGACTTCGTTGAGGTGGTCGGCGTCGTCGCAGGTTTGGAGTGCGAGGGTGCTCAGGTCGAGCGACGTGAAACGAACGAGCGTCGAGGGATCGGAAGATTGCGCGCAGGCGCAAACGGATTCAGCCATTGAGATGGACTCCTAGTTGCGCAGAGGTTCATCAGGCTTCCAAACCCGGTCGCGCCACCTGGCGCCACCTGAGCAGTGTATCTACCTGCAACGAATTTCGTAGCGGCCTCTTACTCGTGTGAGCACAAGAGATAGCCATACAAATACTTGACCCACAGGCAACTATCTTCTGCCACCAACCCCATTTATCCGCAAAGGTAACCGCAAGACACTCCTCCACATCCAAGAAGGAGTCTCTTCATGCCCATCGCCCTACTGGCGCTAACCCTCAGCGCCTTCGCCATCGGAACGACAGAGTTCGTCATCGTTGGCCTCATCCCCACGGTCGCCGCCGATCTAGGCATCGGCCTTCCCTCGGCCGGCCTGCTGGTCAGCCTCTATGCACTGGGCGTGGCCATCGGCGCGCCGGTGCTCACCGCGCTCACGGGCAAGCTGCCGCGCAAGGCGCTGCTGCTGGGCCTGATGGCGCTGTTCACGGTCGGCAACCTGCTGGCCTGGAAGGCACCGAGCTACGAAACGCTGGTGGCCGCGCGCATCCTCACGGGGCTGGCGCACGGGGTGTTCTTCTCGATCGGCTCGACCATCGCCACCGGCCTGGTGCCCAAGGAAAAGGCGGCCAGCGCGATCGCGATCATGTTCACGGGCCTCACGGTGGCGCTGGTCACGGGGGTGCCGCTGGGCACCTTCATCGGGCAGCACTTCGGCTGGCGTGAAACCTTCCTCGCGGTATCGGCGCTCGGCGTGATCGCCTTCGTGGGCAGCTGGATCTTCGTGCCCAACGACATCCGCCACACGGCGCCGGCCTCGCTGGCACAGCAGGCCAAGGTGCTGGCCGAGCCGCGCCTGTTGCTCGTGTATGCCAAGACGGCCATCGGCTACGGCGGCTCGTTCATTCCCTTCACCTTTCTCGCGCCGATCCTGACCGACGTGGCCGGCTTCAGCGCGGGCGCGGTGGGCTGGGTGATGCTGGTCTACGGCGTGTCGGTGGCGGTGGGCAACATCTGGGGCGGCAAGCTGGCCGACCGGCTGGGCCCGATCCCGGCGCTGAAGATGATCTTCGCGCTGCTGGCCGCGGTGCTGCTGCTGTTCAACTTCGCGGCGCCGCACAAGTGGTTTGCCGTGGTGGCGGTGCTGCTGTGGGGCGCGGTGGCCTTCGGCAACGTGCCGGGCCTGCAGGTCTACGTGGTGAAGCAGGCCGAACGCTTCACGCCGCAGGCGGTCGACGTGGCCTCGGGCCTGAACATCGCGGCCTTCAACCTCGGCATTGCCGGCGCGGCCTGGGCCGGCGGCCTGATCGTCACGCACCTTGGCCTGATGCACACGCCCTGGATCGGCGCGCTGGTGGTGCTGGTGTCGCTGGCGCTCACGCAGTGGAGCGGCGTGCTCGACCGCCGCAGCGGCATCCCGGTGCGCGCCTCGGGGCCGGTGCCGGTCGGACACTGAGGCGCGGTGCGCGCCTGCGCCGCGCGACGAGGGCGCGGCGTCTTCTCTTTCCTTTCGCCTTCATTCACCCCTCCATTCACCAGTCGATCGATTCGACCCACGTACTTCTCAACCAAGGACCCAACCATGAGCAACCACGACACCCCCTCCCCCATCCCCGCCTTCGGCCTCGGCACCTTCCGCCTCAAGGGCCAGGTGGTCATCGACTCGGTGAAGACCGGCCTCGAGCTCGGCTACCGCACCATCGACACGGCCCAGATCTACGGCAACGAAGCCGAGGTGGGCCAGGCCATCGCCGAGAGCGGCGTGGCGCGCAGCGAGCTGTTCGTCACCACCAAGATCTGGACCGACAACTACGCCAAGGACAAGCTGGTGCCCAGCCTCAAGGAGAGCCTCGCGAAGCTGCGCACCGATCACGTCGACCTGACGCTGATCCACTGGCCCTCGCCCGGCAACGCGGTGCCGGTGGCCGAGTTCATGGGCGCGCTGGCCGAGGCCAAGGCGCAGGGGCTCACCAAACGCATCGGCGTGTCGAACTTCAACATCGCACTGATGAAGGAAGCCATCTCGGCCGTGGGCGCGGCGCAGATCGCCACCAACCAGGTCGAGCTGCACCCCTACCTGCAGAACCGCAAGGTGGCCGAGTTCGCGCAGAGCCAGGGCATCCACATCACCTCGTACATGACGCTGGCCTACGGCAAGGTCATCAACGACCCCACGATCGAGGCGATCGCCAAGGCGCATGGCGCGACCACGGCGCAGGTGGTGCTGGCCTGGGCGATGCAGCTGGGCTATGCGGTGATTCCGTCGTCGACCAAGCGCGCAAACCTCGAGAGCAATCTGAAGGCGCAGCAGCTTCGGCTCAGCGACGCGGAGATGGCGCAGATCGCGGCGCTCGACCGTGGCGAGCGGCTGACGGATCCGGCCGGGCTGTCGCCGGCGTGGGACTGAAACAACGATTTCCCTGACGAACGCCGAGACGGCTCATCCAAAAGGAGGAGTAGTCCCCGTCCCACCGGCTTCCGTGTCGTTGCGCCTTGCATGCCTCTATATGATTTCTTAGGTATCAATTAGCAACAAAAGCAATGAGCCTCGAAGCTTCACCGGATCGCGCGCTGTCGCGCCTGACCTTGGCCCTGGGAGTGGTCGTCGCAACAGCGCTCGCCGGATGCGGCGGCGGCGGTGGTGGGGGCGGAGGGGGTTTCCCGATCCTGCCCAGCGCACCCGCGCCAGCCCCCTCGGCGCCTCCTCCACCGCCCCCTCCCCCGCCCGCGCCGCCTCCGGCAGCCGCCTCCTATTCGATCGGCGGCACGGTCTCCGGCCTCACGGGACCCTTGCGCCTGCGCCTGAACGGCATCGACGAATTCACCGTGAACGGCAGCGGCTCCTTCACCGCACCGATCGCCGTGATCGAGAACAACCCCTACGACATCACGCTCGTCGAGCAGCCGGTCGGGTTCACCTGCTCGGTCAACAGCGGCACCGGCACCGCCAAGGCCCCCGTCACCAATGTGAAGGTGACCTGCTCCCAACTCCTGTACACCGTGGGCGGAACCGTCACCGGGCTCAAGGGCAACGTGGTGCTGCACAGCGATGGCTCCGCCACGGACCTGACCGTCAGCACCAACGGCGCCTTCACCTTCCGCGACTCGTTCCCGCACGGCTCGAGCTATGCGGTCAGCGTAAAGACCATGCCCGCGACCCAGAGCTGCGTCGTTTCGAACGGCTCCGGCAGCGTCACCGCGAACGTCACAGCGGTCGCGGTCAATTGCACCGATACCGTGGTCCCGGTGCCGTCGGCGCCAAAACCGATGAACGTTGTGTCCTATGGCGTCAAGGCCTACAACTTCTCGTGGGAAGCCGTGCCAGGCGCCACGTACTACAAGATTACTCAGGACGTGGGAGGTGAACCGCTCGTGGTGATTGGCGACAACATCACGGGAACCACGTTCAGCGCTCAGAACGTGTTCTTGATGGACATCAACTCCACTTTGTTCAACTTCAGATTGCAGGCCTGCAACACGAGCGGATGCAGCGGTCCTTTCAATACCGCCGCCCTGACTCCCGTCGCGAATGACGCCATCGGGTATCTGAAGCCATCTACCGGTTCGACGGACAACCTGCAATACGGCCAGTCGGTCGCCTTGTCCAAGGACGGCAACTGGCTCGTGGTAGCGGCGACCTCGGTGTCCCACGCCGGTTTCATCGAAATCTATTCCCGCCGCAGCGGACAGTGGGCATTCGAGACGCGCCTGAAGGCATCCAACGCAGAGGTCGGAGACAACTTCGGCAGCTCGTTGTCGGTCTCGAAGGATGGCAGCACCATTCTGGTGGGAGCCTCCGGGGAGTCCAGTTCGGCAGTCAAGGTGGGCGGTGACAAGGCCGACAACACGGTGCTCGAATCGGGCGCTGCCTATCTGTTCGAGCGCACGGGCACCACTTGGGCCGAAGTGGCGTACCTGAAGGCAGCCACCTCGGAGCGGCAAGAAAAGTTCGGGGCGGCGACCGCGCTGTCCGCCGATGGCTCGATCGCATGGGTCGCCGGCAACGGAAGCTCGGTGCATGGCTATCGCAAGCTTGCCGGCACCTGGAGCTACTTCAATTCCGCCGCGACCTCGATCCCCGGAGAAGGCCGTTCGCTCGCAGTTTCCGACGACGGCTCGACGCTCGCCGTAGGCATGCCGTCGGATCCCAGCGGATCGCAAATTACTCCCGACACGACTGCTCCGAATTCAGGTGCGGTCCTGGTACTCGAATGGACGATTCCCACGCTGAGGAAGACGCACTACGTGAAGGAGAATGACCCGCATGCCGGCAACCGGCTGGGAACCTCGGTGGCGATATCGGCAAATGGCCGCGTGATCGCCGCGGGCGTGCCGGGCCGCAAGGTGAGTACGGAGAACCTCGCCGGCGGCGTGGCTGTCCTCACCTACTACGACGTCGTTTCGGAATATGTGCCGGACGCGTATGCCTTTGCAGTGCAGCCCAAGAGCGGCGCCGAATTCGGCCGGTCGGTGGCCTTGTCTTCCGACGGCAAGGTGATGGCTGCAGGAGGCCCCTTCACGAGTGCCGGCTCGGCGGGTATCGACGCTGACCTTGATTACTCCGCACCCAACAGAGCCGGCGTCGTCATCCGTTTCGCTCATTTCGGAACGACTTGGCGCAGTACTGCGGCTGCAACGGGCAAGGTTCTCGACAACAACGACTTCCTGGGCCAGTCGGTCGCCATCTCAGGCGATGGCAAGACCATCGCTGCCGGTGCACCCGGCGAAGACAGCACAGCCACTGGTATCGGCGGCGACTTCCGGAACAACGGCGGAATCGACGTGGGAGCTGCCTACCTCTACTGACGTGGAGTGCCGCTCTCGGCGAAGCAAGGCAGGGGCGATACACAAGACACGAAGGGCCCGATCCGGCTGTGACAGCCGGGTCGGGCCCTTTTTCTTTTGCCTGAACACACGAGCTGCGTGCGGCGATCGAGGCATGCGCGGGGAAGTGGCCCGTTCGCCAGCCACCATCCCGTCGCCGCACCATCAAGAACCTTCGCTGACGCCACGCGCCGCCGTCGCACGCGCCTCGGCACGCACGGCCTGGCGGTCGACATTGCCGGCCACGACGCGGGCCACGCCATCGCCGCTCACGTCGCCATAGAGGTTGCCGGCACGCGCTGCGGCCACGGCCTGCGAGCGGGCGTCCGAACGGGCGACCTGGCTCTGGAACACCGGCGGCACGCCGGCCTGGGCGGCTTCGCTGTACGGGTCTTCGCTGTGGGCGGCGACCACGGCCTGGGCACGCACATCGGCGCGGCTCGCGGTCGACTGGAACTGCAGCACGCCCTGGTATTGCTCGGCGCTGGCGCCGAGCGAGAACACGGAAGCGAGAACGGCGACGGAGAGGAGGACGGAAGACTTCATGATGGACTTTCTGGAAGGTTGAAGAAGAAGGAGACGGACAGTCGTCAGTGGCTGAAGGAGAGGGTTGTTGCTGCTGACGGAAGTGATTGTTTTAGCGGCACGCCCCTCGCGAACGCGATTGCGTATGCCTGTGTATCCGTGGGGGCGAACGCTCACAGTAAATTTCACGACGGGGGCATCGCAGCCGTGCGGCCGTCCAGGTAGACAGGGCGTTCTACAATCGCCCGCCCATCGGCCCCGAAAGCGCGCCCCATGAAGCTGGTCATCGTCGTCCTCGAAGGGGTCCAGGCCCTCGACGTCGCGGCGCCCATGGACGTCTTCAGCGAGGCCAACCGCTTCCTGAGCGCGCACCAGCAGTACGAGATCACGCTCGTGGGCCTGCAGGCCGGCGGCGTGCGCTGCGCCAACGGCATGCAGCTGCACGTGGGCACGGGCTACCTCGACCACCACGAGCAGCCCGACCTGCTGCTGGTGGCCGGCGGGCCGAACCTGCCCGAGCTGCACGCCTATCCCGCGCCCTTTCTCGCCTGGCTCAACGCCATGGCCGCGGGCTCGCGGCGCTACGGCTCGGTGTGCAACGGGGCCTTTCCGCTCGGCCATGCGGGCCTGCTCAACGGCAAGGAGGTCACGGCGCACTGGCACGACGTGGACCGGCTCATCGCGCGCTTTCCGCGGGCGCGCGTGCGGCCCGACAAGATCTTCGTGCGCGACGGCAAGCTGTTCACCTCGGCCGGCGTGACGGCCGGCGTGGACCTCTGCCTCGCGCTGGTGACCGAGGACTGGGGCCACGAACTCGCGCTGCGCATCGCCAAGCGGCTGATCGTCTACATCCGCCGCGACGGCGGGCAGTCGCAGTACAGCCCCTACCTGGCGGTGGGCCCGAAGGAAGAGACCATCGTGGCGAAGGTGCTGCGCCATGTCACCGAGCATCTGAGCGAGCCGCTGAGCATCGAGCAGCTCGCCGACGCGGTGGGCGTGAGCCGCCGCACCTTCTCGCGCAGCTTCGCGAAGGACGCCGCGATGACGCCCTCGGCCTTCGTCGAGCAGGTGCGCATCGACTTCTCGCGCAAGCTGCTCGAGGAGACCGACCTGCCGCTCAAGACGGTGGCCTTCCGCTGCGGCTTTCGCAGCGCGAACCACATGCGCGTGGTGTTCGCGAAGCGGCTCGACACGACACCGCGCGACTACCGCGAGCGCTTCAACAACGTGGCCTGAAACGGGCCATCAATGGCGCAAACCGCGCCATCGTGGCCCACCGTCGGGCAGCGCCGACTCCTAGACTTTTGCTTCGCCCCCGCCGCTTTCGCGCGGGGGTTCTCAGGAGCGAAAAAATCATCACCACGCACACGCTGAGTCCGGCAGCCCCTCCGCGACAGACCTCCCTTCGCCACCTGCCGGTCAACCTCTTCGCCTCGGTCATGGGCATCTCGGGACTGGCCGGCGCCTGGCACCAGGCCAGCGAGCAGTTCGGCGCGAGCCCGCGCATCCACGCGTCGATCGGCGCCATCGCGGTCGCGGTGTTCGTGCTGCTGTGCCTGGCCTACGCGGCCAAGGCCGTGCTGCATCCGCAGGCGGTGCGTGCCGAGTTCATGCACCCGATCGCGGGCAACTTCTTCGGCACGATCACCATCGCCACGCTGCTGATCTCCTCGGTCGTGGCGCCGGTCAGCGCGCGGGCCTCGCAACTGCTCTGGAGCATCGGCGCCGCGCTGACCGTCGCGCTGTCCTTCACCATCGTGAGCCGCATGCTGCGCGGCAAGGTCGACGCGGGCCATTCGGTGCCGGCCTGGCTGATCCCGGGCGTGGCCACGCTCGACATCACGGTGGCCGGCGGCACCATGCCCATGGCCTGGGCGCGCGAGCTCAACCTGTTCGCGATGGCCGTGGGAACGATGGTCGCGCTGGTGTTCTTCACCATGATCGTGTCGCGGCTGATCCATCACCACGAGAAGCTGGCCAACGAGATGGTGCCCTCGCTGATGATCCTGGTCGCGCCCTTCGAGGTGGGCTTCCTGGCCTACACCAGCTTCTTCCAGCGCGTCGACACCTTCGCGGCGCTGCTCTTCTACTTCGGGCTCTTCGTCTTCTTCACGCTGCTGTTCAAGGTGTTCCGGCGAGGCATTCCGTTCGCGGCCGGCTGGTGGGCACTGAGCTTTCCGATCGCCGCGCTCGCCAATGCCGCGCTGCGCTACGCGCACCACGCCGACTTCCTGCCGCTGACCATGTTGGCGCTCGCGCTGCTGGCCTTCCTGAGCGTGCTGATCGCGGTGCTCGCGGTTCGCACCCTGCAGCTTCTCGCGAGCGGCAGGCTGCTCGCGCCCAAGTGAACAACAACCTCTCGCACCACAAGACCATGAACGACGCTCCATACTCGCCACCCATCGCACCCACCGCCCCTGCCGACGCGACGAGGCCCACGCTTCTGTCGGGCTGGGACGAGGTCGGAAACTGCAGCTGCCTGGACCGTGTCGAGGCCGCGCCCGATCCGGTCGACGAGCACTCTCCGGAACCCCAAATCCCTTTGTCATGACGGAACGACAACTCATCATCCCCGCCTCGATGCAGCGCCTGGCCGAACGCGCGGGCTACGCGCCCGCCGTCAAGGTCGGCGCCACGGTCTACTGCGCGGGCCAGGTCGGCCGCACGCCCGAGCTCGAGGTCATCGCCGACCCCGAGGCGCAGTTCGTCGCGGCCTGGGACAACCTGCGCACGGTGCTGGCCGAAGCCGGCTGCAGCTTCGAGGACGTGGTCGAGATGACCACCTACCACGTCGACATGGCGACGCACATGCCGGTGTTCCGCGCGGTGAAGGACCGCACCTTTCCGCGCGGCCAGTGCGCCTGGACCTGCATCGGCGTGCACTCGCTCGCGCACGCGGGGCTGCTGGTGGAGATCAAGTGCGTCGCGGTGGCGCGCGACGGCCGGTCATAGCGGCAGCTCGAGCGTTTGCCATGCGCGCAGCATGGCGGTCTGCTTGTGCAGGTAGTCGGTCGGTATCGACTGCGATCCCCAGTCGGGAATGCGCGCCGCGTATTCGCCCAGCAGCCAGAGCTGCCGCACCGCCATGAAACGCGGGAGCGCGGCGAGGTCGACATCGGCGACCGGCCGCACTTCGCGATAGGCGCCGATGAAGGCCAGCCATTGGGACCTGGCCTTCTCGCTCATCACGCCATCGGGCATGCGCGGATACAGGCTCCACGGATACACCGCGAGTTCGTAGGCCAGGTAGCCGGGGCCCGCTTCGTCGAAGTCGAAGAACAGCGCCCGGCGCTGCCCCTTCGCATCGGCCGCGATGAAGTTGTTGTAGCCGTGCGTGTCGCCATGGCACAGCACGCGCGAGAGTTCGCCGAAGGCCAGGATGTCGTCGGCGAGGCGACGGCCTATCTCCTCGTACTGCGGGCGCAGCTCGGCCGTCATGGTCGATCCGCGCAGCAGGGCTTCGAGCGGACGGTGCAACAGGTGATCGAGATCGAGGGTGTAGGCGCTGGGCGGACCGTCATAGCTTTCGCCCGCGGCATGCAAGGCGGCCAGCCCGTGCGCGAGCAGCGCGATGTGCTCGACGCTGTCGCCGGTGGCTTCGCCTTCGAGGTGCTCGAAGAGCATCAGCGCGCGCGGTCCTTCGGGGAGTTGCACCCGGATCGCCGCCTCGCCATTGGCCGCGGACAGGCAGCGCGCGACGGCGCAACCGGCATCGGCCCAGTGCGCGAGCGCGGCCGCCTCGAAGGCGATATTGGGCCCGCCACGAAAGCGCTCGGGACTCAGCCGCGCCACCACGCGCCGGCCATCGGCGAAGTCCAGGCGGTAGCTCTGGTTGAAGCGTCCGACCAGGAATTCGCTCGCGACGACTTGGCCCAGGTCGTAGAAGGACTGCACGGACCTCGCGATGCTGGCGGCGGTCGGTGTCGATTGCGCGATATCGATCTGCATGGAGCCCCCGAAAAAGAAAGGGGCGCGATTATGCGGCGACGAACCTGCGGGGAAGCTGAAGGCCGTCAGCCCTGGCCGCCGGCATCGCCCACGGGCTTCAACGCCGCATCGGCCTCGAGGCAGGCCGCCTTCAAGGCCTCGGCCACCGCATCGGGCGCATCGCGCAGTTCGACGATGTCGCGCTCGCCCACGCAATGCCCTTCGAGCCGGATGTAGATGCGCTTGAAGTCGCCGCCCAGTGCCTTGGCCACGTCGCGCAGGCAGTCGGGCAGCGTGGCGAAACCGCTGTCGCGGTAGGAGCTCGGCGGGATCACGCCCTTGGAGCGCGGCGCGCGCACCGAGTAGCCGTAGGCGGCGCCCTGCTCCTTCAGCTCGACCACGGGCTGAAGGGTGCGCTCGACTTCCAGGGCTCGCTTCATCGTCCCAGTGTAAGAGCGATGCGCCGCGGGAAACCAGCTCAGGCGGCGGGGTGCAGCCTCCGCGCGACGATGTCGGTGACGAGCGCCAGCACGATCGCCACGCCACCCACGGCAAACAGCAGCGCATACCCGCCGCCCGCGTGCGCGAGCAGCCACGACATTCCGTAGGCGCCACTGGCCTGCAGTACCGCGAAGCCGGTGGTGGCGCGGCTCCACGCGGGCTTCTGCATCGCGGGGTGATGCGCGAGCAGCTCCTGCACGCGGCCCAGCACCAGCGGCACGATGCCCGGCGTGAAGGCGCCGACCACGGCGCTCGACACGATCAGCCCGCCATGGCCGATGAGGCCGAACGCGGGCAAGGCGAGCGCCGCGGCCTGCAGCACGAAGGCAATGCGCAACGCGGTGGCGAAACCGACGCGGTCGGCGAGCCAGCCGCTGAGCACCGGCCCCACGAGCGCACCGAGGCCGAACACGACCCAGTACTGCGCGCCGACCGCGAGGCCTTGCCCGAGACCGCGCGCGACGAAGTCGACGAGAAAGATCATGTGCGGCACCAGGCCCACGGCATTGAGCGAATAGGAGACGGTGAGCGCGCGCAACGCGCCGGTGGCCGGCTTGCGCGCAGCGGCGGCGTGCGGGGTGGCCACGGGTGCCGGCGCCGCGGCGGGCCAGCCGTTCCATGCGAGCGCGGTGAGCAGCAGGGCCAGCAGCGCGAGGCCGAGCCAGGTCGCGCCCAGCCCCTGGCGCAGCAGCAGCGGCACCAGCGTGCCCGAGGCCGCGATGCCCAGGCCGATGCCCGCGAACACCAGGCCGCTCGCGAGGCCGCGCTGGCGCGGCGGGATGTGCGCGAGCACGGTGGGCGCGGCCAGCACCATGAGCGCGCCGCCCGAGATGCCCGAGACGATGCGCCAGCCGAAGAACCATGCGAAGTCCAGCGGCCAGGCGCAGGCCGCGAGCGAGGCGACGGTGGCGAGCATCATCGCGCGCAGCACGCCGCGCACCGGCCAGCGCGCCGACATCGGGCCGCCGAGCAGTGCGCCCGCGAGGTAGCCCACGAGGTTGGCGGCGCCGAGGTAGGTGGCGGCCGAGGCGTCGAACCAGTGCGCGTCGATGATGGCGGGCAGCAGCGGCGTGTAGGCGAAGCGCGCGAGGCCCAAACCCACGAGCGTGGCGCAGAAGCCCGCGAGGATGGCGGGCCAGTTGGAGGCGGCGCGCGGGTGCGATGCGGTGGCAGTGCGCGCGTCCGCACTGCGAGGGGTGGCCATGATGTGCTCCGGCGAATCGATGGATTCGATGCTACGGATTGCCGGTGCGCGAATGAATCCCTATCCTCGGGCATTCAGTATTTCGCGAGAAGGAAGAATCATGGACCGCATCGACGCCATGAAGGTGTTCGTGGCGGCGCTGGCCGAAGGCAGCCTCGCCGGTGCCGGCCGCAAGCTCGGCAAGTCGCCGGCCGCCGTGAGCCGCGCGATCGCCTTCCTCGAGGCCCATGTGGGCGCCGAGCTGCTGCACCGCACGACGCGCTCGATCCGGCTCAGCGATGCGGGCGAGCGCTATGCGGTGGCCTGCCGACGCATCCTCACCGACCTCGAGGAAGCCGACATCGCGGCGGCCGGCGAACGTTCGGCGCCGCGCGGCCGGCTCACGGTGACGGCCGCGGTCGCGGTGGGCGAGGCACTGCTGCGGCCGATCCTCGACGCCTTCATGAACGCGCATCCCACGGTGTCGGTGCGGCTGCACCTGCTGGACCGCCCGGCCAACCTGATCGACGAGGGCATCGACGTGGCGCTGCGCATCGCGCACCTGGCCGACTCGACGCTGGTGGCGCTGCCCGTGGGCGAGGTGCGCCGCGTCACGACGGCCTCGCCGCGCTATCTCGCGAAGCATCCGCGCATCGCGGTGCCGGCCGACCTCGCCGAGCACCAGGTGGTGGCGATGACGCACTTCGGCATCGACTCGTGGAGCTTCCCGCCCGCAGCCGGCGCTGGCGGCGCCAGCGGTGCCGGCACGATGCCGCGCACGGTGCAGTTCGCGCCGCGCTTCGTGGTCAACAGCCTGCGCGCGGCGGTGGCCTCGGCGGCCGAGGGGCGCGGCGTGCTGCGCTCCTTCTCGTACCACGTGGCCGACGAGGTGGCCGACGGGCGGCTGCGCATCATCCTCGCGCAGGACGAGCCGCCGCCGCTGCCGGTGCACCTGGTGGTGCCGCACGGCCGGCTGTCGGTGCCGAAGGTGCGGGCCTTCGTCGACTTCGCGCTGCCCAAGCTGCGCGCGGGTTTCGCGGACTGGTGCAAGGCCTGCGAGCCCAAGGCCGAGGCCAGGCGCACGAAGCGTCGCAGCGGCTGATTCGCTCGAACGGCGGAAGAGTGATTGCCGAATCGCGGCCATTCACTCTTTGATCGAGCGACTCCACACTTCCTTCCACGGCGCCACCGCATCTTGCGGGGCGCAAATACCGGAAGGACATTCACCATGAGCACCCCCGATTCCCAAGGCGGCAAGGCCCGCACCGCCATCGTCACCGGCGCCAGCAGCGGCATCGGCTTCGCGATCACGCGCCGCCTGCTGGCCGAAGGCTGGAACGTGGTCGGCAATGCGCGCAGCGACGCGCGGCTGGTCGAGGCCGCGCGCCAGTTCGGCGCCGGCGACCGCTTCACCGGCGTGGCCGGCGACATCGCCGATCCGCGCATCGCGACCGCGGCGGTCGAGCATGCGGTCACGCGCTTCGGCGGTGTCGACGCGCTGGTCAACAACGCGGGCATCTTCCTGGCCAAGCCCTTCGTCGACTTCACGCCCGAGGAGGTCGAGCAGCAGATCGCCACCAACGTGAAGGGCACCATCTACGCCTCGCAGGCCGCGGCGCGCCACATGATCGGCCGCGGCACAGGCGCGATCGTCAACATCACGGCCTCGGTGGCACTGCAGCCGCGCAGCAACGTGCCGGCCTTCATGGCGGTGCTGCTCAAGGGTGGACTGAACGCGGCCACGCGCGCGCTGGCGCTCGAGCTCGCGCCGCATGGCGTGCGCGTGAACGCGGTGGCGCCCGGCATCATCGACAGCCCGATGCATGCGCCCGAGACGCACGGCTTCCTCAAGACCCTGCAGCCGGCCGGCCGCCTGGGCACGGTCGACGAGATCGCCGATGCGGTGCTCTACCTGGTGAACGCGGGCTTCACGAGCGGCGCGGTGCTGCCGGTGGATGGCGCGGGCAGCGCGGGCAACTACATCGGTTGAAGGAGAACGCCATGCCCTACGTCAACGTACGCATCACGCGCGACGGTGTCACGCGCGCACAGAAGGCCACCGTGATCGCGGAGATCACCGACACGCTGCAGCGCGTGCTCGGCAAGGACCCGCACCTGACCCACATCGTGATCGACGAGATCGACACCGACGACTGGGGCTATGCGGGCGAGACGACGACGGTCGTGCGCGCGCGGGAGGCGGCGCAAGCGAAGGAAGCGGCGGGTCAGGCCCGTCAGGCCTGAGCCGCCGCCGCGCGGGATCGAGGGACGCGGATCAGCCCGCGTTCTTCAGCGACTGCTTGGCCTTGTCGGCCGAGGCCTTCGAGCGGTTCTTGTGATAGCCCGACTTCACGTTGTTCACGGCCTTGCCGACCGGGCCGCTCTTCTTGGCCTTGCTGTCGGCCTGCTTCTCGTCGATCTTGTGCTGGGCCGCATCGGTCGCCTCGGAGGCGGCCTTGCCGATCTGGGCGTTGGCGGTGCCGGCGGCGAGCAGGGTCAGCGAGGTGGCGAGGGCGAGCAGGGTCTTGTTGATCATGGGAAGGGTCCTCCAGAGGTTGTCGATGGCCCATGGTGATGCCATCGGCGTGCGCGGCCTGTCGGCGACAGCCGCGCATCGCTGGGCGGGCTGCCCTACAGCCTCGCCCCTTCCCGACCCGTGCTACCAGCGCATGCGCACGCCCAGCGACCCATTGATGCCGCTCTGCGTGCGCACCGCGCCGCCCGAAGCCCAGAGCTTGCCGAGCTCGCCGTAGAGGCTGGTGGTCTGGCTCAGCGCCAGCGTGAAGCCGGCCGCGAGCTCGGTGCTCGTGCCGCCGGTGGGCGTGGCGATGCCCGCGCCGGCGCTCGGCGTGAGGTAGCGCGCAACATCGCTGCCGTCGAGGGCCTTGTAGACATTCAGCCGGCCATAGGGCTGCAGGCTGCCCGCGCCGGTGGCCACCGTGCCGCTGACGCGCACGCCGGTGCGCACGATCCAGCCGCTGTCGGGGCGCTGCTGCACCAGCGCACCGGCGATGTTCGCGTCGTCGAGGCTCTGGCGCTGGTGGATCAGCTGCAGCTGTGGCTCGATCTTCCAGCCGCCCTCGCCGAGGGGCACCGACTGGCCGATCTCGAGCGAAGCCAGCAGGCTGCGGCCCTTGCCCGCGATGCCGGCGCTCAGCAGCGGCTGCAGCGTGTAGCGGTGACGCCCGGCCTGCAGCGCGGCATCGGCGTAGAAGCCGCTCTCGGCGGTGTAGGTGCCGTAGAGGCCGAAGTACTGGCTGCGCAGGTCGTTGGAGCCCGCGCCCAGGCCGGCGACGCCGCCCGCGAAACCGCGCACCGCGACATTGCCCTCGAGCTGGCCCACGTAGAGGCCGGCACGCCAGTTCGGCGTGGCCAGCAGGTCGGTGCCGGCCTGGAAACCGTTGAGGCGCCCTTCGCTCTCGGGCGAGACCGGGCCGCGTTGGCGGATGTCGAGGTCGGCCGAGATCACGCGGCCCCAGGCGCGCCGATCGCCACCGGATGGCGCTGCATCGCCCGTGGCGCGCAGGTCGTCGCCGACACGCAGGCGCATGTTGCCGAGCATCGCGAGGTTGCCCTGGCGCAACTGCGCGGGCAGCGCCGCGAACAGCGGGGCCTCGACGCGGTAGGTCGTAAGGCCGAGCGGCGTGGACGAACTCAGGTAGCTGCCGCTGGTGTCGTTGTGCAGCCGGTACTGGAAGGCGCCCGCATCGACATGCTCGTCGGCCAGCACGAAGGCATTGCCCTGCACGCTGGCACCGCCTTCGGTGCCCACCAGCGTCACGCCCTTGCCCAGGGTCGGTGCGCCCAGGCCCGCCACGCTGGCGATCCGCACCGTGGTGAGGCCGCTGGCGATGGCGGTGGAACCGCTGAGCAGCAGCCGGTCGGCGCCGGCCGTGCCGAGGCCGAGCACGCCGTTCTGGCCCACCCACGGACCGGCCACGGTGAGCGTGGTGCCGGGCACGGCCCCCTGCAGCGACACGAGGCCCGCGTTGGTCATGCCCGCGATGCGCTGGCCGTGGCCCGCGAGGTCCAGCACCGCGCCGGACTGCACGCGCATCGCGCTCGCGGCGCTGAACGCGTTGGCGGCACCCGCGCGCAGCGCACCCGCCGCGACGACCGTGTCGCCGCTGTAGCTGTTGGCACCCGCGAGTTCGAACGCGCCCGCGCCGGTCTTCACCAGCCCGCCGCTGCCGCCGATGCGCCCCGCGAAGGCGCTCGACGTGCCGTCGCCGCCGGTGGTGAGCGTGCCCGTGCCGAGCGCCACCTCGCCCGCGCCCGCGAGCGAGCCGATGGTCTGGTCGAAGCCGGCCAGCTCGAGCCGGCCCGCGCTCGCCAGGTAGAAGGCGCTGCGCGGCGAGAAGCTGCCCGCGGCGCCGGCGCGCAGGCCGCCTTCGACCACGCCGGTGGGCCCGGAGTAGCTGCTGCGGCCCGACAGCGTGAGCGTGCCCGTGCCGAGCTTGGCGAGGCCGCCCGGGCTTGCCCCGTCGGCGATGTCGCCCGCCAAGGTGAGGCCGAAGGCCTGGGTGTCGATGTTGCCGATGCCGGACACCGTGATGGCATTGGCCAGCGCCAGCCCGTCGGCCGCGGCCTGCAGGGTGGTGGCATCGGCCATGGCGAGCGTGCCGGTGCCCAGCGCGGTCGAGCTGCCGACGCCGAGCGTGCCGCCCTGCAGCTGCGTGCCACCGGTGTAGCTGTTGTCGCCCGTGAGGATCAGCGTGCCGGCACCGGCCTTCACGAGGCGGCCCACGTAGTCGGCATCGGTCTTGGTCTGCAGCGCGGCGATGCGCGCGCCGCGGATCTCGATCTCGCTGCGGGCCGCCGCGTTGGCGGCCAGGATCGCGTCGCGCTGCGCGCTCACGCTGGCCGTCGCGAGCTCGGTGTCGCTGCGGCCCGCGATGAAGTTGGCGTAGTCGGTCGCGGTGCTGTAGGGACCCGTCCAGTTGGGATGGGCCGCCTCGTACATGCCGAGCAGCACGGCACCGTAGGGGTCGGAGCGCGCGGCCGCGAGCGCGGCATCGAGCCGGGCGGCGGTGTAGAACTCGCGCGTGTTCGACTTGATCGCCTCCTGCAGCAGCGCGCGGCCGCGGACCATGCCGGCGATCAGGTCGGGCGTGGGCGCGCCGGCTTCCGGCACGGCCTGCACCCTGGCCTGCAGCGCGGCCTTGTCGCCGGCCCAGGCGGCGATCTCGGCCGCCTCCTCGGTCTTGCGCTGGCGCCACGCGGCGTCGGAGATGCCGTTGCGCCAGGTGTCGGCGCTGCCGGCCGACAGCTTCGCCGTGAAGGTGCCGAGCAACTGGCCCGGGCCGTCCATGCCCTTCTGCAGGTCGGGAATGCCCCAGCCGAAGTCGGTGTCGGGCTGGTCGGCCGGACCGCTGCCCAGGTGCTTCGAGGTGGTCAGCAGGATGGTTCGGATCTCCTCGTTGCCGAGGTAGGGATAGCGCTCCATCAGCACGCCGACCACGCCCGTGACGTGCGGCGCGGCCATCGAGGTGCCCGAGGACTTGGTGTACTTGTCGTCGCCGGCCACCGAGGCGCTGTTGATGTCCACGCCCGGGGCGGACACGCACCAGTACTTGGCGATGCCGCAGCGGTTGCTGAAGCTCGCGAGCGTGAGGTTCTGGTTCAGCGCCGCGGCCGTGACCCAGCTCTTCTCGAGCTCGGGCTGGAAGTAGGGCAGCGCGGAGCGGATGTTGACGTTGGCCTTGCCGGCATTGCCGGCCGCGAACACCTGCATCACGCCGGACTGCCGCGTCACGTCGGCCGCCGCTTCCAGCCAGGACTTCTTGCCGGCGCCGTTGATGCGCGCATAGGCCTGCACCAGGCCGGCCACGCTGCCGTAGTCGTCGGCGCCCGGCGGCGAACCCCAGCTGCTGTTGATGACGCGCACGCCGGCCGCGGCCAGGTTGCCGTAGGCGGCGTGGAAGTAGTTGTAGTCCATGTTCGATCCGTAGATCGAACCGTCGGTGCCGTTGGAATTGCTGATGTAGTACTGGCTTGCGAAAGCCACGCCCATCATGCCCAGGCCGTTCTTCGCGGCGGCGATGGTGCCCGAGACGTGGTTGCCGTGGTTGTCGTTCACGCCGGGGATGTAGCTGCCGGGCACCGGGTTGCGCAGGAAGGGATCGCCGGCCTTCCAGGTGTCGCCGCCGCTCTCGAGCTGCCGGCCGTCGTTGGCATAGGTGCCCGACACCACCACGCCCGTGATGCCGCGGCTCGCGAACTCCTGGTGCGTGGGCAGGTAGCCGGAGTCCACCGCGCCGGTCTTCACGCCCGCGCCGCTGAAGCCCAGCGCATAGGCGAACTGCGCGTTCAGAGCGCCGAGGCCCCAGTCGGACTTGAACTCCGCGGCATTGGCCCAGGTGGCGGCGGCCGCGCCGAGGTCGCTGCTCCTGGAACCGTCGTAGTTCAGATAGCTCTGCGCGCCGGCCTGCAGGGACAGGACCGAGCCGAACGCGAGCGCCACGGCGGCATGGATGCTGTGCTTTTTAAAACTGGAGTGCGCATCCCGTCGACCGTTTTTGCATTTATGCATTACATATCTCCCAAAAGTGAACTGCCTGGAGGCAGGAAATCGCCACCGTGTTGCGTTGGCGGCTCTCACTGTCGGGCGCAATACATGTGCCAGGAATCGAGGCTTACCTGGAGTTCCCATGCGGATGCGGCATGGCCGTTTGCATCGGGCGCATCCTGCCGTGCCGCTCTTGTCCGGCGGCTGGTACTTTCTTCGCCGTCGGCCGGCGCGGTGCTATCGCCGCGTCGCGGCCCACTCCGCCAGGATCCGCACCGCCTCCCCATCCATCCTCTGCTCTGCCGGCAGCCTGCGCTGCGCGAGCGTCGCGCCCGATTCGATGCGCAGCGCCTCCACGTCGATCGGATGGCGCGCGGCGACGGTCACGCCCTCGAAGGCCTCGCCCGACTGCGCGAGCGAGGCCGCGTAGTAGAGCTGCGCGATGCCCGCGATGTGCATCGCCGCCACGCACATGGCACAGGGCTCGCACGAGGTGTAGAGCTCGCAGCCCGAGAGGTCGACGCTGCCGAGCCTGCGGCAGGCGTCGCGGATGGCCTCGACCTCGCCGTGCGAGGTGGGGTCGTGGTGCGCGACCGAGTGGTTGAAGCCCTCGCCGACGATGGCGCCGTCCTTCACGACCACGGCGCCGAAGGGCTCGGTGCCGGGTTCTTGCAGCGCCTGCGCGGACAGGGCGAGCGCGCGTTGCATGAAGCGTTCCTGGTACATGGTGTTCAGACCTTTCGGGTGGCTGCGCCCTCGGGCGCGAGGGAAGAGGATGGCATGGCGCGCGGCGCGAACAGCCCCGCGGTGGCGGCACCATAGCGGCGCGGATCGAAGCGCAGCAGCAGCGGCAGCAGCACGAGCACGACGGCGCCGAGGTAGGCCCAGGCGAGCGCGAAGCCGCCCGTGTGCTCGCGCACCCAGCCGGTGACGAAGGGCGCGAGCGCCGCGATCATGAAGCCCAGGCCCTGCATGAAGCCCGCGAGCGCGCCGGCCTGCGCGGGGTCGGGCAGGTGGTCGAGCGCGAGCACCATGCACAGCGAGAACGCGCCGCCGAGGCCGAAGCCCAGCACGAGCGCGATGGCAGGGGCCGGCACGGGCACATGCAGTGCGAGCGCGCAGAAGCCCGCGAGCTGCGCGGCCAGCGTGAGCGCGAGCCAGGGCCGCAGGTCGCGCCCGCGGCTGCGCGCGAGGGCGGGCATGGCGAGCGCGCCCACCACCTGCGCCAGCGTCATCAGCGCGAGCACCGAACCGCCCTGCTGCGCGCTCCAGCCCTGCTGGGCATAGAAGTGCGGCAACCAGGCCACGAGGCTGGTGTAGCCGCCGTTGACGAGGCCGAAGCAGATCGCCAGCAGCCAGGCGCGCGGGCTCGCGAAGCAGCGCAGCCACGAGAGGCCGCGGCGTGGCACGTCGGCCGTGAATTCCATGCGCCGCATGTTGAGCCAGTACAGCAGCGCGAAGACCGCGGGCAGGGCCCAGATCGCGAGGCCCGCATGCCAGTCGGGATGCGCGCCGCCGAGCGCCTGCGCGACCCAGGGGCTGGCGATCGCGCCGAAGCCGCCACCGCCCATGATCGCGGCCGAATAGAGCCCGGTCATCACGCCGATGCGCGCCGGATAGGCCTGCTTGACCACCCCCGGCATCAGCGCCTGCACCAGCCCGACACCAGCGCCCGCGAGCGCCGCGCTGGCGAGCAGCGGCGCGGCGCCGTTCGCTCCGTAGCGGCTCGCGCAGGCGAGCGCGATGGCCGCGAGGCCCAGCGCGACACCGGCGCGCGCGCCGATGCGCTGCCCCACGGCCGCACCGCACAGCGAGGTGGCGCCCATCGCGAACATCGGCAGCACCGTGAGCAGCGCCACGGCATGGAAGCCGATGCCGGTGTCGAGGCGGATGGCGCCGAGCAGCGGGCTGCTCGAGGTGAGGAAGGCGCGCAGGTTCAGCGCCACCAGCACGATCACGGCCGCGAAGGCGGTGCCGGCATCGCGGCGGACCTCCGCCTTCACAAGGCGGCCACGTCGTCCTGCAGCACGCCGTCGCGCGCCACGATGCGGCCGCCAGCCACCACGAGCCGGCGCACGGGGCGCTCCACCACGGCATGCGCCACGGTCTGCGCATCGACCAGCACCAGGTCGGCACGGTCGCCGACGCCAAGGCCATAGGCCTCGAAGCCGCAGCCGCGCGCGCCCGCGTGCGTCACGGTGTCGAGCGCGACCTCGATCTCGTCGTCGCGGCGCAGGTTGTAGCGCAGGCCGATGATCATCGCGCGCTCGAGCATGTCGGGCCGGCCATAGGGCGACCAGGTGTCGCGGATGCCGTCGTTGCCGCCGAGCACGGTCACGCCGGCCTGGCGGCAGGCCGGCAGCGGCGGCACGTTGCGCGAGGGCGGCGCGCTGGTGATCAGCACCACGCCGAGCTTCGCCATGCGCGCGAGCAGGGCATCGCGCTCGCGCTCGCTCACGTCGCCGAGGCAGAAGCCATGGCTGATCGCCACCTGGCCCCGCATGCCCAGCGCCTCGGTGCGCTGCAGGATCAGGTCGAGCGAGAAGGCGCCCATGGCGCCGGGCTCGTGCAGATGGATGTCGATCGGGCGCTGGTGCCGGTGGGCGATGTCGAACAGCAGGTCGAGCGACTTCACGGGATCGCCGTCGATGGCGCAGGGGTCGAGCCCGCCGAGCACGTCGGCGCCCGCGGCCAGCGACCGGTCGAGCAGCTCGGCCGTGCCGGGCCGCGCGAGCAGGCCCGACTGCGGGAAGGCGACGACCTGGATCTGCTGCAGATCGCGCAGGGTCTCGCGCGTGCGCAGCGTGCCTTCGAGGTGGCGCAGGCCGGCCTGCGTGTCGACGTCGACGTGCGTGCGCAGCCGCGTGGTGCCGAGCGCGAGGAAGGCCTTGGCCAGCACCAGCGACTGCGCGGCCGCGTCGTGGCCGCTGGCATGGCGGAAGGCGCGCTCGTTCTCGATCTTGTCGGTCAGGTTCGCTCCGACCTCGTTGCGGTACCAGTCCAGGCCCCACATCGTCTTGTCGAGGTGGGTGTGGCCCTCGACGAGGCCGGGCAGCAGCAGCGCGCCGCGGCCGTCCTCGACGGCGGCACCGGCGGGCGCGGCGAGCGCGGCGCCGAGCTCGGCGATGCGGCCGTCCTGCACCCGCACGTCGACCGGCGCGGCACCCAGCGGGCGAACGTTGCGGATCAGGAGCGATGGCATGGGGATTCCTTTGTTCTTTGTCGCATGAAGCATCAGGCGGGCTGCGCCGCGGCCGCGCGTGGCGCCGGGCCCGGCGTGACCAGCGCCACGATCACGAACACCAGCGCGTTGGTCGCGAGCGCCACCAGCCCGGTGTTGAGCGACTTGAAGGCCAGCGGCGCCGCGGGAAACAGCGTAGCGAGGTTCGCGCCGGTGGTCATCAGGAAGCCGAGCACCGCGCCGCCCGCGACGATGCCCGCGAAGGCCGCGTGCTTGTTGCCGAAGGGCTTCTTCATGAGGCTGAACAGCAGCGAGGGCAGCAGCTGCGTGAGCAGGCTGGAGGCGAAGATCGCGACCGCCACGATGGTGGTGCCGCCGCGCAGCACGAAGTACACCGCCACCAGCGCGAACAGCGGCAGCACGCCGCGCGCCACGCGCGACACCTGGCGGTCGGTGGCATGCGGCGCGAAGCCTTCCTTGTAGACGTTCTTGCCGATCACGGTGGAGGCCGTGAGCAGGATCATCGAGCCCGGCACCAGCGCCGTGAGCACGCCGGTGCCGCCGATCACGCCGACGAACCAGGGGTCGAAGGTGTGCTTGACGAGGCCGAACAGGGCCAGGTCGACGTCGGAGCCCTTGAGCCCCGGCACCTGCAGGATGGCCGCGAAGCCGACCAGGAACAGGAAGGCGATCACCACCTGGTACAGCGGCATCAGGATGGTGTTGCGGCGCACCGCGCTCGCGCTGCGCGCGGCATACACCGAAGTGAGGTTGAACGGGTAGAGGTAGTAGCCCAGCGCCGTCAGCAGGATGGTCGAGTTGTACCAGGTGAGGTTGAGGCCCTCCTTCGGGAATTCGAAGAAGCCCGGGTTGGCCGCGTGGATGGCGGTGAACATCGGCGCCACGCCGCCGTAGTAGTGCCACGGCAGGTAGAGGCCGAGGAACACGGCCAGCGCGAGGATGAGCACGTCCTTCACGATGGCGATGCTGGCCGAGCCGTGGATGCCCGAGAACAGGATGTAGCTGACCATCACCAGCGTGCCGATCCAGATCGCCACCGGCGGCGCGATCGAGCCGTACGAGGCCTCCGAGACGATGATGCCGAGCCCGCGCAATTGAATGGTCAGCAGCGCGACCATGCCGCCGAGCGCCACCACCGACACCAGCACGCCGAGCGGGCGGCTGTCGTACTTGTGGGCGAAGAAGTCGGAGAACGACACCAGCTTGTGCGCGCTGGCGTAGCGCCACACGGCCGGCAGCATCCAGAAGGCCATGAGGTAGGCCAGCCCGCCGTAGGCCAGGATGTAGAAGGCCGGCGAGCCCTTGCTGTACGACCAGCCGCTGGCGCCCAGGAAGGTGAAGGTGGAGAACGATTCGCCCGCCATCAGCAGGAACACCATGATCGCGCCGAGCCCGCGCCCGCCGAGCGCCCATTGCTCCAGGCTCATGGTGCGGCCGCGCCGCGCCAGCACCGCGAGGGCCAGCGCGCCGACCACGAACAGCGCGATCACGCCGAGCGCGGCGTTCATCGCGCATCTCCCTGCGTTGCTGGCGCGTCGAGGTCGCCCTCGGCGCGGTCGATGACCACCATGATCAGCGAGGTCAGCACCAGCCAGAGCACGTTCCACACCATCAGGAAGGGCATGCCGAGCACGAAGGTGGGCGCGACGGAGGACAGCCAGCCCCCGCTGAAGAAGGCGGCGACCGGCAGCGCGGCCAGCCATTTGGCGGATTTCATGTGTGTCTCCGTTGTCGTGTGTGGTTGTGGATACCTGGAATTTTGGTCAACCATATCATTTTATTTTGGTTAACCAAATTTCCGCGAATGGTACGAAGTAGGCCGGACCGCGTCAATCCGGGGGCTTTCCCCGGGGTGGCGCGACGCAGGCAAAATCCGCCTGCCTATGCCCGCCACCCGCAAGCCTTCCGCGCCCGCACCCTCCCCCGAGCCCACCGACGCCGACGGCGCCAACGTGGACGAACGCGTCTATGCCGCCGTCTCCAAGGCGCTGCTCAGCGGCAAGCTGCGGCCCGGCACGCCGCTGCGCGAGCGCGCGCTGGCCGAGGCGCTGGGCTGCACGCGCGGCGCGGTGCGCAAGGTGCTCGCGCGGCTGGGTTCCGAGAAGCGGCTGGTGCTCGAGCACAACCGCGGCGCCTTCGTGCCCAACCCCTCGATCGAGGACATGCGCGGCACCTACCGCGCGCGCCGCATCGTCGAGGCCGGACTCGTGACCACGCTGTTCGGCCAGCTCGCGCGCGAGCAGGTGGCCACCCTGCGCAAGCACGTGCAGGCCGAGCAGAAGGCCTTCAAGGAAGGGCGGCGCGAAGACGCGGTGCGCCTGGCGGGCGACTTCCACCTGCTGCTGGCGCAGATGGCGGGCAGCGAGGAACTGCTCTCGTACATCGGCCGGCTGATCGCGAACACCGAGCTCTACAAGGCGCTCTACGACTCGGCCGAGGCCGCGAGCTGCGCGCCGCGCGAACACGAGCAGATCATCGATGCGCTGACCGCCGGCAAGTCGCTCGACAAGGCGCTGGCCGTGGCGCTCGAGCACCTCGACGAGCTCGAGCGGCGCGTGATCGCGGGCGCGGCGGCCGAGCAGGAGACCGACCTCGCGACGCTGCTCAACGGCGGCGCGGACGACCCGCACCACGGGCACGGCCACTGAGGCAGGCACGTTTCGGCCGCGGCCGAAGTGTCCGCGCGCGGCCTTCGCGATGATCGGCGCGCCATGCCGACCACCACCCTCGCCGCTTCAGCCAAACCCCGGGCCCCCGCCCTCGAATGGGCGCTGCTCGTGCTGCTCGCCACCTGCTGGGGCGCTTCCTACACCTTAATCAAGATCGGCGTCGCGACCCTTCCGCCGGTCACGCTGATCGCGGCGCGCACGCTGGTCGCGGGCCTGCTGCTGCTGGCCGTGCTGCGGCTGCGCGGCCTGCGGCTGCCGCGCGACGCGGCCAGCTGGCGCCGCTTCGCGCTGCAGGCCGGCCTCAACAGCGTGCTGCCCTTCACCTTGATCGCCTGGGCCGAACGCAGCGTCGATGCCGGCCTCGCGACCATCCTCAACTCGACCTCGCCGATCTTCATCTTCCTGCTGAGCCTGGGCCTGGCCGGCGCCGAGCGGCCCACGCTGCGGCGGCTGTTCGGCGTGGCGGCCGGGCTGGTCGGCATCTGCCTGATCGTCGGCGTGGAGGCGCTCGGCGGGCTCGGCCGGTCGCTGTGGTCCCAGCTCGCGCTGGTCGCGGCCGCGGTCTGCTACGGCTGCGCCGCGATGTTCGGCCGCGTGTTCAAGGGCCTCGACCCGATGCTGCCGGCCGCGGGCTCGCTCGTGAGCGGCGCCGCGCTGCTGCTGCCCGCGAGCCTGCTGATCGACCGCCCCTGGACCCTCGCGCCCTCGGCCGCGTCGCTGGCCGCCGTGCTCGCGCTCGCGGTGGTCTCGACCGCGCTGGCCTTCACGATCTATTTCCGGCTGATCCGCACCCTCGGCCCGATGTCGACCTCCGCCCAGGCCTACCTGCGCGTGCCGATCGGCGTGGCCATCGGCGTGCTGTTCCTCGGCGAGCGGCTCGCGCCCACCGCGTGGACCGGGCTTGCGTGCATCATGGCCGGCGTGATCGCGATGACGCTGCCCGCGCGCGGCGCCATACCCCTGCCCTTTCTCCGGAGATGAACCCATGCTCGAACTCAGGCCCAACTGCGAATACTGCGACAAGGACCTGCCGCCGAACGCGACCGATGCGCGCATCTGCAGCTACGAATGCACCTACTGCGCCGACTGCGCGCAGAACGTGCTGCACGACGTCTGCCCCAACTGCGGCGGCGGCTTCGCGCCGCGGCCGATCCGGCCGGCGACCGAAAGGCGGCCCGGGGTGTTCCTGGGCAAGCAGCCGGCTGCGGTGCAGCGCAAGCATCTGAAGTGGGAGCGCGACACGCTCGCGGACTTCATCGCCTCGGTGCAGGCGATTCCGCCGGCGCAGCGCTAGGGCGACGGGCCCGTCGCGGCAGGCAAGGCCGGAAACCGCCGCCGCACCAACCGTTCGATGTCCGGCGGCACCTCGATGTCGATGCGCAGGATCACGCTCGACATGGCCTTGCCGTAGTTGTCCAGCGCGAGCGTGCGCGAGACGCCGCCGGCCAGGGCGCCGTGCAGCACGAAGTTCATGCCGTGGATGTTGTCGGCCACGTGGCGATCGACGCGCTCGGCCACCTTGTAGAAGGCCTTGACCTTCTCGGCCGTCAACTGCTCGACCAGGTACGGATGGAACGCGGGCTCGTAGGCGAACACGCCCACGTTGAAGATGTTGCCCTTGTCCCCGGAACGGCTGTGCGCGAGGTAGCGAAGCGGGATCTGCATGGTCTCAGCTTTCGATGGTTTCGAGCCTGAAGTCGATCGCGTCGCGATCCACCAGGGTGGACCACACGCCGATGACCTCGCGCGTGCGGTCGTTGAACGGCAGGCGCTTGCCGGTCGCGGCGATGCCCGACACGGCCATGCCGTCGACCTCGCCGCCGATCTTCTCGGCCATCTCGCGCGTGCGGGTGCGCGCGCAGACGCGCACGGCCACCTCGTAGGGCTCGTGGTCCATGGGCGGCGATGCCTCGCGATGCACGGCGTTGACGCCCAGGTAGTCGATGCGCAACTCCTGCGCCTCCAGTCCGACCATGCGGAAGCGCTCCTCGAGCATGCGCTTGGCCAGCTCGGCGCGCGCCATCGCGCCCGGCCCCGCGTAGAAGAACCAGTCCTCGCCGATGAAGCCCTCCTTGCAGCCCATCGACACCTTGAGCGTGCGCGGCCGCGCGCGGCCGGTGGCGCCGCTGAAGCGCACGCGGTCCTCGCCGATCTCCTCGACGCGCGCGGTCAGGAAATTCACCACCACGTCGGGCGTCAGGTACAGCGACGGGTCGTGTACCTCGTAGAACATCTGCTCCTTCACCGTGCGCGCATCGACGCGCCCGCCGGTGCCCTGCACCTTGGTGATCACGGCATCGCCGTTGGCCGACACCTCGGCGATCGGCAGTCCGAGGTTCCAGGGATCGGGCACGTCCTTGAAGCCGGGGTCGCTGAAGTAGCCGCCGGTCACCTGCGCGCCGCATTCCAGCAGGTGCCCGATGGCCGAGCCCTGGGCGATCAGGTCGACGTCGTGCGGCGACCAGCCGAAGGCATGGATCATCGGCGCGAGGAACAGCGAGGGATCGGCGACCCGCCCGGTGATCACGATCTGCGCGCCCTCGTCGAGCGCCTTGACGATACCGTCGGCGCCCGCATAGGCCTCGGCCGAGATCAGGCTGGGGCGCAGCGTCTCGAGCGCGGCGCCGCTCTCCATCACCGTGTCGGCGAGTTCGAAGATGCGCTGCGTCAGGTCGTCGCCCACCACGGCGGTGATCCGCACGTTGCGGTGGCCGAGCTCGGCGCAGATGCGCGCGGTGGCCTCGGCCGCCGCCACGGGATGGATCCAGCCGCCGTTGGTGACGATCCGCGTGCCCTGCGCCAGGCAATGCGGAAGCACGCGTCGCATGCGCTCCTCGAGCAGGGTCTCGTAGCCCGCGAAGCCCGGGTCGGCGCGCTTGCGCGCCTGGGCGAAGGACACGGTCGCCTCGGCCATGGTCTCGAAGCACAGGAAGTCGAGTTGCCCGAGCTTGGCGCTGACGACCGCCGGCTCGATCCGGTCGCGCCACCATCCCGAGCCACAGCCGATGCGCACGCTGGTCTTGTTCCTCATCGCGTCTTCTCCCTCAATCGATCCGGATGCCCGCGTCCTTGATGACGCGCGCCCACTTCTGGTCCTCGGCCTTCAGGTAGGCGGCGAACTGCGCGGGCGTGTTGCCCACCGGGATGGCGCCCCAGCCGCTCAGCTTCTGCCGCACGTCCTGCATGTCGAGCGCGGCCCTCACGCCCTGGTTCCAGGCCTCGATGGCCGCGGGCGGCGTGCCCTTGCGCGCGAGCAATCCGAACCATGCATTGACCTCGTAGCCCGGGAACCCCGCCTCCGCGAAGGTCGGCACCTCGGGCAGCGCCGGCACGCGCTGGCTGGTGGTGACGGCCAGGGCGCGCACCTTGCCCGCATGGATCTGGGGCAGCGAGGCCGGCAGGTTGTCGAACATGGTGTCGACGTGGCCGCCGAGCAGGTCGGTGATCGCCGGGGCCGAGCCCGGGTAGGGCACGTGCATCAGCTGCACCTTCGCGAGGCTGTTGAACAGGGCGCCCGACAGATGGGGCGAGCCGCCATTGCTGGTCGAGGCGAAGCTCACGCCGCCGGGCCTGGCCTTCTCGGCGGCCACGAGGTCCTTGAGCGACCTGAACGGCGACGCCGCGCCCACCACCAGCACGTTCGGCGTGTTCACCACCAGCGTGACCGGATCGAAGTCGGTGTAGGCCACGCGGATCGACTTGTTGAGGTAGGGGTTGGTGACGGTCGCGAAGGTGCCCATCAGCACCGTGTAGCCATCGGCCGGCTGGTTCAGCACGGCCTGCGCGCCGATGGTGGTGGCACCGCCCGGGCGGTTCTCCACCACCACGGGCTGGCCGAACGAGGCGCCGAGTTTCTCGGCCAGCAGGCGCGCCACCAGGTCGGTGGTACCGCCGGGCGGCGTCGGCACCACGATGGTCAACGGCTTGGCGGGAAAAGGCGCCGCGAGCGCGGCGCCGGCCGCCATCGCGGCCCAGGCGGCCGCGGCCAGCCACCGGTGCGGGATCTTCATCTGTCGTCTCCGTTTCGTTGTTCGGGCCGCTGCATTCCCGCGGCCGTCGGTCTCGATACTGACCGGGCCGCCCTCGGCGCGCCAAGCGAAAGTCGGGCACTTCAGCTGTGAAGAATATTCACCGTGCCCGGCGCCGGGCCTACGATGGCGCGATGGAGAAACGACCGAACCAGATCGACCGGCTCAGCGACGTGGCGCTGTTCGTGCGGGTGGCGGAGCGCGGCAACTTCTCGATGGCGGCCAAGGACTGGCACCTGTCGCCCTCGACCGTCAGCAAGCTGGTGGACCGCCTCGAGGGGCGCCTGAAGGTGCGCCTGTTCGACCGCACGCCGCGCGCCGTGACCCTGACGCCCGCGGGCCGCATCTTCTACGGCAAGGCGCTGGCATTGCTCGAAGCGGCCGAGAGCGCGCAGAGCGCCGTCATGCAGGAACACGACGACGTGCGGGGAATGCTGCGCGTGCATGCGCCGCCCGTGTTCGCGCGGCACGACCTCGCGCGGCTGCTGCCGGACTTCCTGGCCCGCCATCCGCAGGTGCGGGTCGAGCTCTTCGTCGGCCTCGACACGCCCAGCCTGATGCAGCAGGGCCTCGACGTGCTGATCCACTCGGGCCATCTGCCCGATTCCTCGATGGTGGCGCGGCAGCTGTCGACCGTGCGCTGGATCGTCTGCGCCTCGCCCGCCTACCTCGCGCGCCACGGCACGCCGCGGCGGCCCGAGGACCTGCTGCGGCACAACTGCCTCAACTTCGTGGGCCGCGAGGCCTGGAACCACTGGCAGGTCGGCGGGCCCGAGATGCCGCAGGAACAGCTCGCGATCGGCAATGTCTCGGCCAGTGACGGCGGCGTGCTGCTGGAGATGGCGCGCGGCGGCGCCGGCATCGCGCGCCTCGGCGACTTCCACGTGCGCGCCGACATCGACAGCGGCCGCCTGGTTCCGCTCTTCCTGAGCGAGGCCTTCGAGGAGGTGCCCGTGCTCGCGGCCTACCACCACCGCAAGCACCTGAGCGCGCGCATCCAGGCCTTCGTCGACTTCATGGCCGAGGCGCTGGAGGCGCGCAACCGGGACATGGATGCGTGGCTGGCGGCGCTCGGCGGGTCGGCGGGGCGCTCCGCTCCCGACGCCGCTACTCGGCCTTGATGTTCCCCTTCGCGACGATCGCGCCGAACTTCGCGTCCTCGCCCTGCAGGAAGGCCGCGAACTCCTTCGGCCCCGCGCCCAGCGGCGTGACGCCGCCCTCCTCGAAATTCCTGCGCACGCCCGGGTTCGCGAGCACCTGCGCCAGCGCGGCATGCAGTTGCGCGACGATCTGCGGTGGCGTTCCCTTGGGCGCGAAGATGCCCTGCCAGACCGACACGTCGGCGCCGCGCCATGCGGGCACGCTGGCCAGCGGCGGCGCTTCGGGCATGGCGGCCGAGGCGCTCTCCGCCATCACGCCGTACACGCGCAGCTTGCCCGCGCGCGCCTGCTGGATGACCATCGACAGCGGCAGCACGGCGAGGTCGAGCTGGTTGCCGCTGAGGTCGCTCACGATCTGCACGCCGGTGCGGTACGGCACATGGACCATGTCGACGCCGCCGCGCTGCTTGAGCAGCTCGCCGCCCAGGTGCAGCGAGGTGCCGACACCCGAGCTCGCGTAGCTGTACTTGCCGGGCGCGGCCTTGAGGTCGGCATACAGCGCCTCGCTGGTCTTGGGCTGCAGCGCCGGCTTGCCGACCAGCGCCAGCGGCTGGGCGCCGAGCAGCGTGACGGGCACGAGGTCGGCGAGGCCGTCGTAGCGCACGGTGGAGGGCGTCACCATCTTCGCGATCACGACGGTGCTCTCGACCGACAGCAGCAGGGTGTAGCCATCGGGCCTGGCGCGCACGGCCTTCTCGGTGCCGATGACGCCGCCGGCGCCCGACACGTTCTCGATCACCACCGGCTGCCCGAGCCGCGTGGCGAGCTCGGGCGCGATCCAGCGCGCCATGACGTCGACGTTGCCGCCGGCACCGTAGGGCACGATCAAGGTGATCGGGCGCGCGGGCCATGCGGGCTCGGCGAGGGCCGTGGTGGCGCAGGCGGCGAAGGCCAGGGCGGCGAGCAGTGCGCGGCGGCGTGCGGTGTCGATATGCATCGTGGGGTCCTTCAGTCGCGGTTCGTTTCCAAGGGAGCAGCCTGCTCGCGCTCGAGCGCGGCGATCTCGCGTTCGAAGTCGGCGCGCAGGTTGCGCTTCGCGTCGTCGTCGAGCCAGCAGGCGTCGACGCCCGCGAGGCTGAAGGCGCGCGCCTGCGCCCAGCCCCAGCCGTTGCCCTCGAGCACGGTGGCGTAGGTGTGGCTGAGGTCGGTGTGGAACATCGCGGGGTCGTCGGTGTTGAGGCTGACCGGCAGGCCCGCGTCGACCATGCGCTTCACGCTGTCGAGCCGCCGCCGCTGGTTGCGCACCACGCTCGTGATGCCGCAGACGCAGAAATGCACGCCGCGGTCGCGCGCGCGCCGCAGGCCGTCGTCGCTGGCGAGCAGGTTGTAGCCATGGTCGAGCCGGTCGCAGCCCAGCAGGTGGATGCAGTCGTCGACGTTGGAAGGCGGCGCCTCCTCGAGCGTCTGGTTGTCCTCGCAGACATGGGCGGTGCGCTGGAGGCCGGCGCGGCCCGCGCGCTCGAACAGGGCCGCGAAGCTGGCGGGCGGGCCCGCGCGCTCGGGGCCGTCGAGGCCCACGCCGACGACCAGGTCGGAGCGCAGGCCGAGGATGTCGTCCATCGCGCGCTCGGCGCTGTCGAGCGGCAGGCCGCGATCGAAGGAGGCGATCAGCAGGCCCGAGCAGCCGAAGTCCCGCCGCGCGGCGCGCAGGCCGGCCACCAGCCCCTCGACCTGCACGCGGTACGGCACGCCCGTGGGCATGAAGTACTGCGGGTTGAAGGACAGCTCGACATGGCGCGCGTTGCTGCTGCGCGCGGCGTCCTCCACGGCCTCGTAGGCCACGCGCTCGAAATCGGCGCTGCTGCGCACCGCCTGCGCCGCGATGCGCAGCACGTCGATGAAGTCGTAGAAGTCGCGGTAGCTGTAGAGCGTGTCGACCGGGCGCGGCAGCGGCAGTTCGTATTGGCGCGCGAGCGCGACCAGCGTGGCCGGGCGCAGGGTGCCGGCCATGTGGAAATGCAGGTCGGTCTTGGGCAGCCGGGCGAGCAGGTCCGGACGGACCGGCGCGGGGGAGGAAGGGGTGGACATGGACGGCGACGATAGCCACGCCCACCGCCCGCGCCCAGCACAGCGCTGTGCAGCAGGTTATGACAGCGCCGTCATGACCTGGGCCGGTGCGCCAGCTCGCGCGCGGCCGCCGTCAGCTCGCCGCGCAGCCAGCGCATGGCCTGGTTCTTGTGCGTGCGCTCGTGCCACACGAGGCGGTAGCGGTGCGGCTTGATCTTCGCGGGAAAGGGCACGATCGCGAGCGGGTACTGGCGCGCGAAGTCCTCGGCCAGCAGGCGGCCAGTGGTGAAGACCAGGTCGGTGCGCGCGAGGATGGCCGGCGCCATGCCGAGGAACTGGGTGTGCATCGCCGTGTGGACCGACACGCCGAGCTCGGCCAGTTGCGCATCGATGATGGTGCCCTGCCCCGGCACGTGCTCGAGCGAGGACAGGTGCCGCGCGCGCCGGTAGTCGTCGAGCGTCATCGGCGCCCTGGCCAGCGGATGGCCCTCGCGCACCAGGCAGACCATGGGTTCGGTCAGCAGGCTGGCGGCGCGCAGGTGGCCGGGCAGCTCGGGCCAGATGGTGATGACCATGTCGACCTCGCCGTCGGCGAGCTGGCGGTAGTGCTCGAAGCGCGAGCCCAGGCCGCGGATCACCACGTCGCACTCGGGCGCCTGCCGCGCCACGCGCTCGGCGATGTCGGCGAAGAACTGGCGCGGCAGGAAGTCGTAGGTCGCGATGCGGAAGCTCTGGCGCAGCTCGCGCGGCTCGACCGGCCCGGCCTCGGCGGTCAGCAGCGACATGTCGGCCAGGATGCGGCGCGTGGGCACGGCCAGCGCCTGCGCGCGCTCGGTCAGCACCATGCGGTTGCCCACGCGCACCAGCAGCTCGTCGCCGGTGAGCTGGCGCAGCACCTTGAGGTGGCGGCTCAGCGCGGACTGCGCCACGCCGAGCTTGGCCGCGGCCTGCGACACGCTGGCCTCGCTCAGCAGCACGTGGAGCGAGCGCAGCAGCGATTCGTCCAGTCGGCGGTCATGCTCGCCGGTGTCGGGCAGGGACATGGTGTTCGGGTCGAAGAGGGAGGCGGTAGGTCCGCGGGCAAGGGATTCTGCCCGTGCGCCGCATGCGCAATTTTTGCGCCGCGGCCCGAAGTCTTTACACGGCTTTGATACGCCCCCTCCTACGCTGTCGCTCTTCCTTCATCCCCGAGCTCTCTCGATGCAAAGATCGATCCGCGCCGCCTCCTCGGCACTCGCCCTCCCCACCCTGATCGCCGCCGCCTTCGCGCTGCCCGGCGCGGCCTTCGCGCAAGCGGCCGGCGATGCGCCGGCACCGGCCGCCTCGCCGGTCACGGCCAACATCGCGCTGACCACGAACTACAAGTTCCGCGGCCAGGACCAGGACATGCTCGGCAGGAACGACTACGCCAAGACCCGTGGCGCCAAGCCCGCCCTCCAGGGCGGCTTCGACTACGCCTTCGGCGAGAGCGGCTTCTACGTCGGCAACTGGAACTCCAGCGTCAACTGGCTCCAGGGCAACAGCGTCGAGGTCGACCTGTACGGCGGCTACAAGTTCAAGGCCGGCCCGCTGGACATGGACGTCGGTGCGCTCACCTACATCTACCCGGGCAACTCGGTCGGCAACACCACCGAGCTCTATGGCGCGGCCACCTATGCCAACGAGAGCCTCGGTTCCTTCACGCTGAAGTACTCGCACACGGTGTCGAAGGACTACTTCGGCTTCGCCGGCAACAAGCTGGGCTCGGGCCTCGAGGGCACCAACACGGGCTACCTGAACCTGTCGTACAGCAAGGAGATCCTGCCCAAGGTGACGCTCAAGGCCGCGGTGGGCTACACGGCCCTGTCGAGCGACATCCGCAGGAACACGGCCTACAAGAGCTATGTCGACTACAACGTGGGCGCCAGCTACGACTTCGGCGGCGGACTCACGCTCGCCGGCTCGGTGCAGGGCGCGAACCAGAAGAACGCATACAACGCCGCGGCCGGCCCGCTCTACGACTTCGGCTTCTACACCGTGCAGCAGGTCTACTCGCCGAACAAGCCGCGCTTCATCCTCACGCTGGCCAAGACGCTCTGACGAAGACGCCGGCGGCCGTCGGCATCAATCGATGCTGATGTTCGCCGCCTTCGCGACCTCCGCCCACTTCACGCGGTTGTCGTGCACCGTCTTGCGGAACTGCGCGGGCGTCTCGATGCGGATGGTGTTGCCCTGGCTCTCGAACTTCTCGCGGATCTCGGGCTGCTCGAGCACCGTCTTCACGGCGGCGTTGAGCTTCTCGACGATGCGAGCGTCGGTGCCCTTGGGCGCGAAGATGCCGAACCAGATCGAGCTGTCGAAGCCCTGGGTGCCCGGCAGGCCGCTCGATGCGATGGTGGGCACTTCCTTCACCGCGGCCACCGGCGTGGCGGTGGTCACGCCGAGCAGCCGCACCTTGCCGGCCTTGTAGTGCGGCAGGATGGTCTGGACCTGGTTCATGATGCAGCAGGTCTCGCCGCGCACCACCGAGGTGATGGCCTCGGGGCCGCCCTTGTAGGGCACATGGACCATGTTGAGCCCGAGCCGCGCATTGAACTCGGCGAAGGCCATGTGGGTGCCGGCGCCGTTGCCGGTGGAGGCGTAGTTGTACTTGCCGGGGTTGGCCTTGACCAGCTCGACGAATTCCTTGAGCGTCTTCACGTTGATGACGTCGGGGTTGATCGTCAGCACGTTCGACACGTCGAGCACCGGCGCCACCGGAACGAAATCAGCCTCGACGTCGAAGGGCAGCTTCTTGTAGAGCGCGGCATTGCTGCCATGGGTGGCGGCGGTGCCGAACGAGAGCGTGTAGCCGTCGGGCTTCGCATGGGCCACGTACTCGCTCGCGATGTTGCCGGCCGCGCCGGAGCGGTAGTCGATGATCACGGGCTTGCCGAGCTGGCGCGTCAGCGGGTCCTGGATGGTGCGGGCCACCACGTCGACGCCGGAGCCGGCGGGAAAACCCATGATCAGCGTTACGGGCTGTTGCGGCCAATCGGCCTGCGCATGCGCCACGGGCGCGATCGACGCGCACAATGCAGCGGCCGTCAGCAGCGCGCGCAGGTGCCGGCTCGGGAAGTGGAAAGGGGGCATGGCTGTGGTCCTCGGTTCGGGCGGTGCAGGCCCCGGATTCTGGCGCGATGCTCATACCTGCTTCGGCATGTGCTTATGCGCGACACACCTCCGGCGCGCCGGCTCTCCATAATCGCCCCATGGTTCGTCCCACACAACTCATTCATCCCCAGCGCGAACCGGTGGCGGTGCGCGCCGCGGCCACCGTGCTGCTTTTGCGCGATACCGCGGCCGGCATCGAGGTGCTGATGACGCGCCGCTCGGCCACCGCGAGCTTCGCGCCCGGCGCCTACGTCTTCCCCGGCGGCCACATCGACGCGGCCGACGAGGTCGCCGCGCGCACGGCCGCGCGCCGCCCCACGCAGAGCCCGCTGCAGGCCACCCAGGCGGTGGCCGCGATCCGCGAATGCTTCGAGGAGCTCGGCGTGCTGCTCGCGCACCATGCCGACGGCCGCCCGGCCGGTGCCGCGGACATCGCCGCGATGGACCGCGACGGCCACGCGGCCGTGCCCTTCGCCGAGCAATGCGCGGCGCGCGGGCTGGTGCTCGAGGCCGACCGCGTGTTCACCTTCGCGCACTGGATCACCGACCGCGACCTGCCCAAGCGCTTCGACGTACCCTTCCTGGTGGCACGCATGCCCGAGGGCCAGGAGCCCTCGGCCGACGAGAGCGAGCAGTTCGAGCCGAGCTGGGTGCGCCCGGCCGATGCGCTGGCACGCCACGCGGCCGGCAGCTTCTTCATGATCTTCCCGACCGTGCGCACGCTGCAGCGCATGGCCTCCTATGCCAGCGTCGACGCGGTGCTGGCGGCTTGCGCGAGCGAGCAGCCGCTGTGGACCAGCTGCCCGCGCGGCGGCTTCGTCAACGGCCGCGACGAGCGCTACATGGAGAACGACCCGCCCTTCGGCGAGCTCGCGCTGGTCTGCCCCGACGGCCAGATGCTGCATTCGCTCGACTGGAAGAGCGACGCACCGGTGGCGCTGCTGAAGAACGTGCAGCGCCTGACCGCGCCCAACCCGGGCGCGATGACCGGCCCGGGCACCAACAGCTACATCGTGGGCGACGCCGCCACCGGTCACATCGTGATCGATCCGGGCCCGAACGACCCCGCCCACATCGAGCGGCTGTGGCAGGCCGCCAAGGGCGACATCCGCATGATCGTCTGCACGCATTCGCATGCCGACCATTCGCCGGGCGCGGCGCCGCTGCAGGCGCTGGCCGGCGCCGCGAAGCCGCCGATCCTGGGGCTGTCGTCGGCACCCACGGCGCGCGCGAGCGCGCGCTTCTCGGCCGAGCGCGAGCTGGCCGACGGCGAACGGCTGGTGCTCGCGGGCACCGGTGCCGATGGCCAGCCGCTCACGCACACGCTGCGCGTGGTCCACACGCCGGGCCACGCGGCCAACCACCTGTGCCTGGTGCTCGAGGAGGACGGGCTGCTGTTCTCGGGCGACCACATCCTCAACGGCAGCACCACGGTGGTCGATCCGCCCGATGGCGACATGACGGCCTACCTCGATTCGCTCGACAAGCTCGACGCGAACTGCGAGGCCGGCGGCGTCGAATTCATCCTGCCCGCGCACGGCCACGTGATCGGCTTCGCGCGCACGGCCATCGCCTACCTGAAGGCGCACCGCCTCAAGCGCGAGGCCAAGATCGCGGCCGCGATGCAGAAGCTGCCCGAGGGCACGCCCGAGCAATGGCTGCCGCTGGCCTACGACGACGTGCCCGAGCGGCTGTGGCCGGTGGCCGCGCGTTCGCTGGCGGCGCACGTGGCGCGCATCCGGCAACAGGCGGCCGTCGGCTCATGAGTGCGCAAGACAGGCACGACGCCGAGGGCATCCGCCTCGCCAAGCGCGTGGCCGCGCTCGCGGGCTGCTCGCGCCGCGAGGCCGAGCTGCTGATCGAGAACGGCGCGGTGCGCGTCGACGGCCAGCCGGCGCTGCTGCCGCAATCGCGCGTGCAGCCGCACCAGCAGGTGGAGATCGAAGCGGGCGCGCGGCCCGAACCCGTGCTGCCGGTGACGCTGCTGCTGCACAAGCCGGCCGGCCTGCGCACCGAGGAAGCGCACACGCTGCTGGTGGCCGCCAACCTCGCCGCCGCGCACGGAACGCCGCGCTTCCTGCCCGCGCATGCACGCGGCCAGCACTGCATGACGCCGCTGGAGACCGGCGCCAGCGGCCTGGTGGCCTTCACGCAGGAATTCCGCATCGAGCGCAAGCTGCACGAGGACGCCTCCGTCATCGAGCACGAGATCATGGTCGACGTGGCCGGGGCCGTCTCGCCCGAGCAGCTCGCGCGCTTCGAGCGCACGCCGGCGCGCGTGAGCATCAGCCGCCAGACCCCCGAGCAGACCGGGCTGCGCTTCGCGCTCAAGGGCGCGCAGCCGGGCCAGGTCGCGCACCTGTGCGACCGCATGGAGTTGCGCATCCTCGCGATGCGCCGCATCCGCATCGGACGCGTGCCGCTGGCCGGCCTCGCGCCCGGCCAGTGGCGCTACCTCGCGCCGCAGGAACGCTTTTGACGACGAAGGCTTCGCGCGCCCGCACCGCATGTTCGCGGCCTGCTTTTTTCAGCCAGCGGCTTCGCGCCGCCGACAGGAGACTCCAGCCATGAAGTCCGGATCGACATCCGCCGCCGAGACCGTTCCCTTTCCGCGCCGCCTGCCCGCCACGGTGGCGGCCCTGGCCCTCGCCTCGCTCGGCGGCTGCTCGGTGTTCGAGCCCCTGATGCCCGCGCCGGCGCCACCGGCCCCGCCCGCGCCGCCGCCCGTGGTGTCGAAGGACGGCCTGGCGCCGATCACCGAGGACCAGGTCGAGCGCATCCGCGAGCAGATCGCCGCCAAGCCGCCGACCCCGGCCGTGGGCCGCGTGGTGCGCAGCGCCTCGCCGACCATCGAGTCCTTCCTGCGCACCGAGGGCTGCATCACCGCGCGCAACGGCGCGGTGCTCAATCCCTTCGCGGCACCGGGCCGGCTGTTCGACGCCCAGGGCTTCCAGGGCGGCCCGATGGCGCAGATGCAGTACCACGACAAGACCGCCTGCGTGACCGTCAAGCGGATCCAGAACTGGAAGATGGTGTCGCCCAAGCTGCTGCGCTTCGAGGTGGTGTACGTGGGCGACGACGGCGAGGAGCGCGCGGTCAAGCACCACGAGCTGATGCGGCAGCCCAAGGGCGGGTGGTTGTTCGCGAAGTAGCCGTGCGTGGCGCGGCTCAGCCCGCCGCCACCTTGCGCTGCGAACGCAGCGCCACCGCGAACGACAACTGCGCCACGATCCCCGCCCCCGCGAGCACGATCGCCGAGGCCAGCGCGGGGTTGCGGTGCCCCATGCCCGCGAGCGCGGTGCACAGCGCGCCCACCGCCATCTGCGTGAAGCCGTAGAGGCCCGAGGCCGAGCCGATGATCTGCGGATTGACGCTGATCGCCTGCGTGAGCGCGGCCGGCGAGGCCATGCCGGCACCGACGGTGAACAGGAACATGGCGGCGACGATCAGCGGCACCGACAGGTGGTCGGTGAGCGCGGCGTCCAGCAGCACGAAGGCCGCGGCCACGCTGAGCGCGTTGGAACGGATCATGAGCTGGTCGACGCGCACGCGCGCGATCAGGTGGCTGGTGAGGAAGCTGCCGAGCCACACGCCCGAGACCAGGATCGCGAGGTAGATGCCGGCCTCGTGCGCGGGCCGGTGCAGCTGGTCGACGAAGATGAACGGCGCCGAGGCGATGAAGGCGTACATCGAGGTGGTGGCGCAGCCGCCGCCGATGGAGAAGCCGAGGAAGGCCGGCGAGCGCAGCAGCCGCGCGTAGTTGCGCGCGAGCGCGGGCGCGCTGACGGGCGCGCCGGGCCGGCCGGTCTCGGGCAGCAGGCGCCAGGTGAACAGCAGGCCGACGATGCCGAGCGCGAACAGGCCGTAGAAGATCGAGCGCCAGCCCAGGGCGGTGGCGAGCGCACCGCCGACCAGCGGCGCGATGCTCGGGCCCACGGTCACCATCAGGTTCATCAGCGCGAGGCGGCGTGTCGCCTCCTGCGGCTCGGCGGTGTCGCGCACGATGCTGCGCCCGAGCACCAGGCCCGCGCAGCCGCCCATGGCCTGGAACAGCCGCGCGGCGATCAGCGCATGCACGTCGGGCGCGAGCGCGGCCGCCAGCCCCGCGACCGTGTAGAGGCCGAGGCCCGCGAGCATCACCGGCCGGCGGCCGAAGCGGTCGGCCAGCGGGCCGTACACCAGCTGCCCGACGGCCAGGCCGAAGATGTAGAGGCTCACCGTCATCTGCATCTCGCCGATGCCGGCACCGAGGCCGCGCGCGGCGATCGGCAGCGCGGGCACGAAGATGTGCATGGCCAGGGTGCCGCTGAAGGTGACGAGTGCGAGCAGCCACAGCGGCGCGTGCGCGGCGCGTGGCGCGGGAATGGCGTTCGCGTTCACTGCTTGCGTGCCTCGCTGCCGCTGGCCGCGAGGCGGTCGCCGTCGTCCGTCTCCCAGCCGCCGCCGAGCGCCATGAACAGCACGATCTGGTCGTCCGACAGCTGCGCCTCGCTGGCCGCCAGCGCGGCATCGCTCGCGGCCAGCGCGCGCTCGGCATCGAGCGTGTCGAGGTAGGAGGTGCGGCCGTTGCGGTAGAGCTGGCGCGCCTGCGCGGCGACGGTGGCGCTCTCGTCGCGCGCGGCCTGCAGCGCGGCGCGGCGGTCGAGTTCGCGCGCGTAGTTGCCGAGCGCCGACTCGGTTTCGCGCAGCGCGGTGAGCACGGTGCCGTCGAACTTCGCGAGCGCCGCGCGCGTGCCGGCCTCGGCCTGCGCGATGCGGGCCTGCGCGATGCCGGTGTTGGGCACGGTCCACGAGATCAGCGGGCCGAGGCTCCAGCCGAAGGTGCCCTTGCGGCCGAAGTCCTCGGCCGGCCCGGCCGACGAGGCCGACAGGCCCAGCGTGATCTTCGGATAGAGGTCGGCCGTGGCGACGCCGATGCGCGCGGTGGCCTGGGCCAGGCTGCGCTCGGCCTGGCGGATATCGGGCCGGCGGCGCAGCAGCGCGGCACCGTCGCCCACCGGCACGGTGCCGGCCACGCGCGGCGGCACGGCGCAGTCGGCGAGCTCGCGCGGAAAGTCCTGCGGCAGCTCGCCCGTGAGCGTGGCGAGGCGGTAGAGCGCGTTCTGGCGCTCGGCCAGCAGCGGCGGCAGCGCGGCCGTGAGCTGCTGCAGCTGCGCGCGGGCGCGGCCGGTGTCGAGCGCGCCGGCGCGGCCGGCGTCGTGCAGCTTCTCGGTGACGTCGACCGCCTCCTGCTGCAGCCGCACCGACTTCTGCGCGATCGTCAGCCGCAGACCGGTGGAACAGGCCTCGGCATAGGCGCGCGCGGTGCCGGCCGCGACGTTCACGCGCACCAGGTCGAGCGCGGCCGCGGCCGATTCGGTGCCGGCCTCGGCCGCCTCGGCGGCGCGACGGATCTGGCCGAACAGGTCGACCTGGTAGGACAGCGACAGGCCGCTGCTGTAGTTGAAGCGGTCCGGCGGCTCGTAGTCCTTCTGCAGCAGCTGCAGGCCCGAGACATGGCCGAACGAGGGCCCGCCGTTCACGCCGATGACGGGGCGCTTGCCGCCGGCCACCTCGGCCTCGATGGCGCGCTCGCGCTCGAGGTTGGCGACCGCCTGGCGCAGGTCGGTGTTGTGCGCGAGCGCCTGCTCGACCAGCCGGTCGAGCCGCGGGTCGCGGTACAGCCGCCACCAGTGCGGCGGCAGCGGCACGGCCTGCAGGCCGGCGGCGGGATCGGCTTCGGCGAAGGGCCGGCCGGCCGCGGGCTGGCTCGCGATGGCCTCGTCGGGCTGGCGGTAGTCGGGGCCGACGCTGCCGCAGGCCGCGAGCGCCGCGGCGGCGGCCAGCGCGGCGATGCGCAGCACGGTACGCGATGCGGTGGTCATCATCCTTCCTTCCTGGCGCCGGCCTTGGCGTCGGCATCGGCGGCGGTCTTCTCGCGCTGCGCCTCGGCCTGCTCGAGCACCTGCACCGTCACCGTCTGCCCCGCCACCAGCCGCGCGCCCGCGGGCAGCGAATCGAGCTTCACGCGCACCGGGATGCGCTGCGCGAGCCGCACCCAGTTGAAGGTGGGATTCACGCTCGGCAGCAGGTTGGCGCTGGTCGAGCGGTCGCGGTCGGCGATGCCGGCGGCCACGCTCTCGACGGTGCCGCCGAGCACCGCGCCGCCGCCCATCGGCATGACGTGCACGCGGTCGCCGAGGTGGATGCGCGGCAGCTTGGTTTCCTCGAAGTAGCCCTCGACGTAGAAGGAGCGCGCATCGACCAGCGCGAGCACCGGCCGGCCCGCGGCCGCGTAGCTGCCCTGGCGCAGGTCGAGGTTGGTGACCAGGCCGTCGGCCGGCGCGCGCACCTCGGCGCGCTGCAGGTTCAGGCGCGCCGAATCGAGCGCGACCTCGGCCTGCGCGACGGCGGCACGCGCCTGCTCGACGCGCGCGCGGGTCTGTTCGCGCGCCTCCTGCGAGACCAGCGCCTCGAGCCCCGCGTTGCGCGTGTTCTCGCGCTGGGCCTGCGCGCTCATGGCGCGCTGCGCGGCGAGCGCGGCCTGGGCCTGGCGCACGGCCAGGTCGTAGCGCGCGCGGTCGACCTCGAACAGCAGGGTGCCGGCGGCCACCGACTGGTTGTCCTGCACCGGCACGGCCGTGACCAGGCCCGAGACGTCGGGCGCGATCTGGACCACGTTGGCGCGCACGCGGCCGTCGCGCGTCCAGGGCGCGAGCTCGTAGTGGTCCCAGAGGCGAAAACCCGCCCAGACGGCGGCGACCACCACGGCGGCGGTGACGAGGATGCGCAGCGCGCCGGCGGGCCAGGTGCGGGCGCCGGCCTTGTTGTCGTTGGAAGTGTTGGCGGTCATGGTGTGGTCATTGCAGGGAGGACGTGGCGCGGCTCAGCGCATAGAGCAGCAGCAGGTAGAGCGCCATGTCGAACAGGGCCGGGTGCCAGACCCAGCGGTAGAGGCCGGTGGCGGCCAGCAGCCGGCGCACGCCCCACAGGGCGAGCAGCGCGGCACCGGCCAGCAGCATCAGCCAGGGCACGTAGAGGCCGTAGAAACTCGCTTCGCCGATCATCGGGACACTCCTTGCGCGGCAACAGGAACAGGAACTGGAACGACGGAAGCCGCGCGCATCGGCGGCGCCTCCGGAAAGAGATTGCGGCGCAGCCCCACCAGCGCGGTGACGGCCGAGCGCGCGTCGGCGCTCGACGTGCTTGCAGCGCCGAGCATCGAGGCCAACGCCTCGTCGATGCGCGCCAGCAGGCTCGCGGGCCGCGCGGCCACGCGGCCACCGGCGCGCTGGCGGAAGAAGCGCGCGATGTCGCCGAGCAGCGCGCTCGCCGAGGCCAGCGGCAGCTGCGCGCGCACGCGCTGCAGCGCATCGATGTCGGCGCCCATGCGCAGGTCGCGCAGCGCGTCGTCGGCGGCCACGCCCTCGATGCGGCCGCCGGCCTGCGCGATGCGCGGCGCCAGCAGGCCGATGCGGTCGAGCATGCGCACCGCGTAGGCGTCGCCGGGCACGGCGCGGCGCTGGGCCGACGACGACAGGGTCACGGGCGTGGCCGCGGCCGCGCCGGCCATCTCGCCGAGCTCGCGCCAGGTGGCGCGCTGGATGCGGCGCGCACTCCAGTCGGCGCCCACCGAGCGCACCAGCCGCGTGACGAAGGCCGCGGCCACCACGCCGAAGACCTGGCCCAGCATGCTGTTGATGAAGCTCACGATGTCGGCGGTGGCGGTGTCGTGCATCGCCAGCGTGCCCGAGACGCCGAACAGCAGCGCCATGGCGGCCATGAAATAGGCCGGCCGCGCCATGTACAGGCCCAGTGCCAGGAACACCGGCGCGCAGACCGCGACCAGCATGCCGAAGTCGTGCACCAGCGGCAGCAGCACCAGCACGTAGAGCGCGGAGATCGGGATCGACCACAGCGTCCACTTGAGGAAGCCCTGGATCGCGGGCACCGGGTCGTCCATGGTGGCGAAGAAGCAGCAGAAGACCGCGGCCATCATGGTGGCGGCCGAGCCCATCGACCAGCCGGTGAGGATCCAGAACGCACCGCACAGGCAGATGGCGAGCACGGCCGCGAGCGCCGACAGCAGCGCCATGCCGCGGTCGAGGTGCAGCACGCGGTTGCCGAGCGCGGCGACGCGGCGCGGCGGCACCGCGCCCTTCAGGCCGTCGTCGATGTCGGCACGCAGCCGCGCGCAGGCGCGCCAGCCTTCGACCAGCTCCTCGAGCCGGCCCGCGAGCGCGATGCGCAGCGCGCGGCCCCAGGGAGAGATGGAGGCACCGGGTCGCGTGGCGGCGAGCGCGGCAAGGGTCGCGCGCAGGGCCTGCAGGCGCGCATCGTCGGAAGCGCCGGCGCCCTCCTCGCGCAGCCACTGCCCGGTCTGCGCGAGCAGCGCGGCCACGTCGGGCGCGATGGCGCCCTCGGCCTGCTCGAGCGCGAGCAGCCGGTCTTCCACCGCCGACAGCGCGGGCGTGAGCGCGGCCACGCGGTCCTGCATCGCGCGGATCGCGCCGGCGGTCCAGCGCAGGTGCGTGGTATCGAAGGGCACGTGGGTCGACAGGATGCGCAGCTGCGTGATGTCGCCCGCGAGACGGCGCCGGTCGTCGGCCAGGCGCTTGGGGTCGGCATCGGCGCGGCGCGCGGGCGTGCCCGTGGCGCTGGCAGGCGGCTGCAGCAGGTCGCCGAGCCACTTGCGCGCGTCCTGCAGCGTGCGGTCGAGCAGGCCCAGCACGGTGGGGCCCATGCCGGCCGGCAGCACCAGGCTGTGCAGCAGCGTCGCGCAGAAGATGCCCAGGCCGATCTCCTCGACGCGCGCGACGGCGGTGTCGAACAGCGCCTCGGGCGCCTGCACCGAGGGAAAGCCGATCAGCGCGGCGGTGTAGCCCGCGAGCATGAAGACGTAGGAGCGCGGCGTGCGGTCGAACAGCGAGATGCACAGGCACAGGCCGACCCACAGCGCGAGCACCAGCGTCAGCAGCTCGGGCGCGTTCGACAGCGCGGGCACCAGCAGCACGGTGGCGGTGCTGCCGATCAGCGTGCCGCAGAAACGGTAGACCGCCTTGGAGCGCACCGCACCGGCCAGCGGATGGGCCACGACGTAGGTGGTCATCAGCGCCCAGAACGGACGCGGCAGGCCGGCGCGGCTGGCGAGGTACATCGCGAGCATCGCGGCGGCGAAGCTCTTGGTGGAGAAGACGATCTCGGCGCGGCTGAAGCGCGGCAGGCTCAACGAGGGCATCTAGCGGCGCCCCTCGGCCGGTGCCGTGCGGCCCAGCCGTTCCTCGAGCACCCCGAACACGCGCAGGCAGGCCGCGAGGTCCTCGTCGGACACGCCCTCGAACAGCGCGGCGCGCATCAGGCTCAGCGCGGCCTCGATGGGTTCGCAGGCGGCCTCGCCCGCGGGCGTGAGATGCAGGGTCTTGGCGCGGCGGTCGGCCGGGTCCTCGCGGCGCTCGACATAGCCGGCCTCGACGAGCTGGTCGAGCGAGCGCACCAGCGACGGCCCCTCGATGCCCAGCGCCTCGGCCAGCACGCCCTGGCGCACGCCCTGCTCCATGCGGCCGATCATCACCACCGGCCAGGCCAGGGTCTGCGACAGGCCCACGTGCGCGACCGCCTTGTCGGCCGCGGCGCGGTAGCCGCGCTGCAGGGTCGAGAACTGCATGCCGAGCTTCATCAGCGCGGCTTCGCGCGCTTCCTTTTTCTTCTTCCGGCCGGCGGGCGGCGTGACCGATTCGGCCATGGCAAGGCTCCCAATTAGTTAGCTTGCTATCGATTATACGGGTTTACCCCAGATCGTGCCGGCCATGCCGACGGGCGGGTCATGCGCCGAGCGGCATGACCCGACGAAGAACGTTGGGGAAGAAGAAAGAAAAGTGTGAAGCGCGCCGATAAGCCGGATTCTGTGCACCGGACATCTCTTGCGAAATGCCCGGCGTGACCGCCATTACTCTGGGCCGTCTGTCGCCAGACGGCTCGATGCCACCTACCCGCCAGCTCAGCGGAACCACCTCGATACTGGCCTACTTGGTGTTGCTGCGCGCAGAGATTGCCCGTTTCACCCGAACTGAATCGGCTCGTCTCTGTTGCTCTGATCCTCACCTCACGGTGGAGAGCCGTTAGCTCCTGCGCTGTCCTGTGCAGTCCGGACGTTCCTCCAGTGCGGTCTTTCGACGCGGTGCCCGAAGGCATCGCCCCTTGCGGGCTTGCACCAGCGGCGGTCTGGCACGCTTCACGGGGCGGATTATCGCCGCTTCGCGCATGCCCTCATCCCGCGATGCCGCAGAACTCGCGCCGGTACTGCTCCGGCGTCGTGCCCGCCTCGCGCTGGAACATCGCGATGAAGGCCGAGGCCGTGCTGTAGCCGAGATCGAAGGCGATCTCCTGCACCGTGCGGCCGGCCTCCAGCGCATCGATGGCGCGCAGGAAGCGCAGCCGCTGGCGCCAGTCGCCGAAGGACATGCCGAGTTCGCGCTGGCACTGGCGCGCGAGCGTGCGCTCGGTCATGTGCACGCTCGCGGCCCACTCGGCCAGCGAGCGGTGGTCGCCCGGCTCGGCCTGCAGCGCCTCGAGCACGCCGACCAGCGCGGGCGAGGCCGCGGCCGGCAGGTAGCAGCGCAGCACCTCGGCGCGCGCGAGCTGGTCGACCACGACCTGCGCGAGCCGCAGGTCGGCCGGCGTGACGGGCTCGTTCACATCGCGCGCGGCGAAGTCGGCCAGCACGCTGCGGATGATCGGGCTGATGCGCACGGTGCAGGGCTGGGTGGGCAACTCGGCGCACAGCGCGGGCACGATGTAGACGGTGCGATAGACGACGGCATGGCGCAGCGTGCAGCTGTGCACCACCCGCGGCGGGATCCACACCGCGTACTGCGGCGGCGAGAGGAAGCGCAGGCCCTCGGCCTCCATCTGCATGGTGCCGTGCGCGGTGTAGTTGAGATGGCCCCAGCTGTGGCTGTGCGGCGCGGCCAGGGTGTCGGCGCCGAATTCGTCCCAATTGAAATAGAACGGGCCGGCCTTGTGCTCCACGTCCTGGATCGACAGGTAGCGCGCGCGATCGGCCATGACGGGGCGGTTCCTCGAAAGAGCGTCCGGAATTCCGGACCGGTTGTCCTGATCGAGCTATATGCCGCAGGACGGACGCACCGATGATAGCCCCGCCTCCTCCTGAAAGTCCTGTCCCATGTGGCCCTATGCCTTCCCCCTGCTCGCCGTCGTCATCTGGTCGGGCAACACCGTCGTCAGCAAGATGGCGGCCGGCACCATCGCGCCGGCCGAGATCAGCTTCTACCGCTGGCTGCTCGCGGCCCTGCTGTTCACGCCGCTGGCGCTGCGCCCGGTGCTGCGCAACTGGCGCGCGATCCGCCCGCAACTGGGCCGCATCGCGGTGCTCGGCCTGCTGGGCATGGTGGTCTACCAGAGCCTCGCCTACTACGCGGCCTACCTGACCACGGCCACGCACATGGGGATCATCGGCTCGCTCACGCCGATGATGGTGCTGGCGCTGTCGATCCTGCTGCTGGGCCAGCGGCTCACGGCCGGCGCGGTGGCGGGCTCGCTGGTGTCGATCGCGGGCGTGGCGGTGGTGGTGTCGTCGGGCGACCTCGGCACGCTGCTCAAGAGCGGCGCCAACATGGGCGACGGCCTGATGCTGCTGGCGATGCTGGCCTATGCGGTCTACGTGATCCTGCTCAAGCGCTGGGGCATGAAGGAAGTGCCCGCGCTGCAGCTGCTCTACCTGCAGATCGTGTGCGCGGTGATCGTGCTGCTGCCGCTGTACCTGCTGACGCCGCGCATGGGCCTGTCGGCCGCCAACCTGCCGCTGATCGGCTTCGCGGGCCTCGGCGCCTCGATGCTCGCGCCGCTGGTGTGGATGCACACGGTGGCCCACATCGGACCGAGCCGCGCGAGCATGTTCTTCAACCTGATCCCGCTGTTCACCGCGCTGATCGCGGCGGCGGTGATCGGCGAATCGCTCGCGGCCTATCACGCGGTCGGCGGCGTGCTGACGGTGGCCGGCGTGCTGCTGGCCGAGCTGTGGAAGGCGCCGCTGCGGCGCCCGGTGTTGGCCGGGTCCGGAGACGCCTCAGCCGGCCGTAGACGCGGCGGCGCGCCGGAAGCGCCCCGGCGTGAGGCCCGCGTGGCGCGCGAAGGCACGATTGAACGCGGCCTCGGAGCGGTAGCCGACGGCCTCGCCGACCGAGGCCGTGTCCTGCCCGCCATGCGCGAGCAGGCGCGACGCGAGCTCCATGCGCAGGCTGGTCAGCAGCTCGAGCGGGCCGGTGCCCGTGCGGCGCGCGAACTCGCGCGCGAAGGTGGCGCGCGAGAGGTGGCAGCGCTCGGCCAGCGAGGCCACGGTCCAGTCGTGCTGCGGCGCGTCGAGCATGGCCTTGAGCGCGCCCGCCAGCCGCGGGCTGGCCATGAGGCCCAGCACGCCCGAGAGCTCGGGCCGGGTGTCGAGGCAGGCGCGCACCGCGAGCGTGAACAGCGTGCCCGAGAGCTGCGCCACGATGGCCTGCGCGCCGGCGTTCTGCTGCTCGATCTCGTGCGCCATCAGCCGCACCAGGCCCTGCAGCCAGCCGTACTCGGGCCGCTGGCCGAAGGGAATCACCAGCGGATCGGGCAGCGCGTCGAGCAGCGTGCTGCGGCGCCGGCCCGGGAACTCGAACTCGCCGCAGAGGATGTCGGTGTCGGCCTTCGCGGGGCGCGGCAGGTTGGTCTTGAGGTCGACCAGCTCGCCCTTGCGCAGGCGGATCGGGCGCATGTCCTCTTGCGGCTCTCTCGGCTCCGGCCCGAGCCCCGCGGTGCGCAGCACGTGCGCCTGGCCGTGCGGCAGGATCACGAGGCTGCCCTCCTCCAGCGGCAGCAGCGTCTTGCTGGCCGGCAGCCACAGCTCGCAGCGCCCGCGCATCAGGATGTGGAAGGGCGCGCGCCACGGGCCGATGGCCTCGTGCGGCGCGGCCCAGTCCTGCCCGAACAGGCAGCGCAGGTCCATGCGGCCGCGCGGGGCCAGCCAGTCGACGAGTTCGCTCAGGGCATCCATGGTGTGAGACGTTGGAGCAAGTTTTGTAGCCGGATCGGCATTCAAAATCCTAGCATGCAGGCCTACAGTTCATTCACCGACTTCCACGAGGTGAACAGAATGACTTCCGATCTCGCCCCCGCCGCTCCCACCGCCGCACCCGCGGCATCGGCCCGCGGCCCCGTTCCCGTCTCCTTCTTCAGCATCGCCGTCGGCCTGCTCGCGCTGGCCGCGGCCTGGCGCGTGGCGACGCCGCTGTGGCAACTGCCGCCCGAGGCCGCGCAGGCCCTGACCTGGGCCGGCATCGCCGTCTGGCTGGTGCTGCTGGCGCTCTATGCCGCCAAGTGGCTGCGCCATCCCGACGAGGCGCGCGCCGAGCTCGAGCACCCGGTGCAGTCGTCGTTCGCGGCGCTGGGCCCGGTGGCCAGCATGCTGGCGGCGGTCGCGCTGCTGCCCTACGCACGCCCGGTGGCGCTGGCCGTGTTCGCACTCGCCGTCACGGCGCAGCTCGCGCTCGGCCTGCGGCTCTATGGCCGCACCTGGCAGGGCGGCCGCGCGCCGGCCTCGGTCACGCCCGCGATCTACCTGCCGGCCGTGGCGCAGAACTTCGTTGCCGGCACCGCGGCCGCGGCCTTCGGCTGGCCGCAGCTGGGCCTGCTGTTCTTCGGCGCGGGGCTGTTCTCGTGGCTCGCGCTCGAATCGCTGATCCTGCACCGCGCCGCCACGCAGGAGCCGCTGCCCGAGGCGCAGCGCCCGCTGCTGGGCATCCAGCTCGCGCCGGCCGTGGTCGGCGGCGGCACCTGGCTCGCGGTGAATGGCGGCGTGCCCGACCTGTTCGCGCAGATCCTGCTGGGCTACGGCCTCTACCAAGCCCTGCTGCTGCTGCGCCTGCTGCCGTGGATCTCGCGCCAGTCCTTCACGCCCGGCTACTGGGCCTTCAGCTTCGGCGTGGGTGCGCTGCCGACGCTCGCGATGCGGCTGGTGGCGGCCGGCGCCACGGGGCCGGTGCGCTGGCTCGCGCCGCTGCTGTTCGTGGCCGCCAACGCGATCATCGGCCTCTTCGCGGCGAAGACCCTGGCGCTGCTGGTGCGCGGCCGGCTGCTGCCGGGCGTGCCGGTTGCAACACCTTCGCGCTGAAAGGTCCGCGGGCTGGTCTCACAATGCGCGCTGTCGTCGCGACAACCATCGAACCGAACGCATCCAAGGAGATCCATCCATGAAGGCCCAGAACATCCTCCAGACCATCGGCAACACGCCGCACGTGCGCATCCAGCGCCTGTTCGGCAACGCGAAGCAGCAGGTCTGGATCAAGGCCGAGCGCGCCAACCCCGGCGGCTCGATCAAGGACCGCATCGCGCTCGCGATGGTGGAGGACGCCGAGAAGAGCGGCGCGCTCAAGCCCGGCGGCACCATCGTCGAGCCCACCTCGGGCAACACCGGCATCGGCCTGGCGATGGTCGCGGCCGTCAAGGGCTACAAGCTGATCCTGGTGATGCCCGACAGCATGTCGGTGGAGCGCCGCCGGCTGATGCTGGCCTACGGCGCCACCTTCGACCTGACGCCGCGCGCGGGCGGCATGAAGGCCTCGATCGCGCGCGCCGAGGAGATCGTGGCGGGCACGCCCGGCGCCTGGATGCCGCAGCAGTTCAACAACCCGGCCAACGTCGAGGTGCACGTGCGCACCACGGCCGAGGAGATCGCGGCCGACTTCCCCGAGGGCATCGACGTGCTGATCACCGGCGTGGGCACCGGCGGCCACATCACCGGCGTGGCGCGCGTGCTCAAGAAGAAGTGGCCGAAGCTGCAGGTGTTCGCGGTCGAGCCCGTGGCATCGCCCGTGATCTCGGGTGGCCAGCCCGCGCCGCACCCGATCCAGGGCATCGGTGCCGGCTTCATCCCGAAGAACCTCGACACCGCGCTGCTCGACGGCGTGCTGCAGGTCGATGCCGAGCCCGCGCGCGAGATGGCGCGCCGCTGCGCCACCGAGGAAGGCATGCTGGTGGGCATCTCCTCGGGCGCCACGCTGGCGGCCATCGCGCAGAAGCTGCCCTCGCTGCCCGAGAACGCGGTGGTGCTGGGCTTCAACTACGACACCGGCGAGCGCTACCTGTCGGTCGAAGGCTTCCTGCCCGCCTGATCCCTTCGCGGTCCCCCGTTGCGGCCAGCTATCCCTTTGATAGCGGCCCAACGCGTAAAATCGTCGGCCTGCTTGATAAACACAAGCCCCACGACATGCTGAGAATCTCCGAACTCAAACTTCCGCTCGACCATGCGCCCGAGGCGCTGGCCGCGCTGATCGCCCGCACCCTCGAGGTCCCGCCCGAGGCGATCGCCTCCCACACCGTCTACAAGCGCAGCTTCGATGCGCGCAAGGCCGAGCTGCTGACGGTCTACATCTGCGACGTGGCGCTCGCCGACGCGAAACGCGAGGCCGCGCTGCTCGCCAGGCACGCCGGCCATCCGCACATCCAGCCCGCGCCCGACATGCGCCATGCGCTGCCGGCGGACGTGCCCGCGGGCGCGAGCCGTCCGGTGGTGATCGGCTTCGGCCCCTGCGGTATCTTCGCGGCGCTGATGCTGGCGCAGATGGGCCTGCGCCCGATCGTGCTGGAACGCGGCAAGACCGTGCGCCAGCGCACCAAGGACACCTGGGGCCTGTGGCGCAAGAGCGTGCTCGACCCCGAGTCGAACGTGCAGTTCGGCGAGGGCGGCGCCGGCACCTTCTCCGACGGCAAGCTCTACAGCCAGATCAAGGACCCGCGCTTCCTCGGCCGCAAGGTGATGGAGGAGTTCGTGAAGGCCGGCGCGCCGCCCGAGATCCTCTACGTCGCGCATCCGCACATCGGCACCTTCAAGCTGGTGAAGGTGGTGGAGAACATCCGCGAGCAGATCGTGGCGCTCGGCGGCGAGATCCGTTTCGAGCAGCGCGTGACCGACGTGCGCATCGAGGATGGGCACGACGGCAAACACCTTCGCGGCCTCACCGTGCTCGACCAGGCCACCGGCCAGAGCCACGAGCTGCGCGCCGACCACGTCGTGATGGCGCTCGGCCACAGCTCGCGCGACACCTTCGCGATGCTGCACGAGCGCGGCGTTCACATCGAGGCCAAGCCCTTCTCGATCGGCTTTCGCGTCGAGCATCCGCAGGGCCTGATCGACCGCGCGCGCTGGGGCCGCCATGCGGGCCACCCGATGCTGGGCGCGGCCGACTACAAGCTGGTGCACCACGCGAGCAACGGCCGCTCGGTCTACAGCTTCTGCATGTGCCCGGGCGGCACCGTGGTCGCGGCCACCAGCGAGCCGGGCCGCGTGGTCACCAACGGCATGAGCCAGTACTCGCGCGCCGAGCGCAACGCCAACGCGGGCATCGTGGTGGGCATCGACCCGCGCGACTATCCCGAGGGCCCGCTGGCCGGCATCGCGCTGCAGCGCGCGCTCGAGTCCAACGCCTTCGTGCTCGGCGGCGGCGACTACCGCGCGCCGGGCCAGCTGGTGGGCGACTTCATCGCCGGCAAGCCCTCCACCCAGCTCGGCGAGGTGATGCCCTCGTACAAGCCGGGCGTGACGCCGACCGACCTGCACCGCGCGCTGCCCGACTTCGCGATCGAGGCGATGCGCGAGGCCTTCCCGGCCTTCGGCCGCAAGATCAAGGGCTTCGACCTGCACGACGCGGTGCTCACCGGCGTCGAGACGCGCACCTCCTCGCCGATCCGGATCACGCGCGGCGAGGACTTCCAGAGCCTCAACGTGCGCGGCCTGTACCCGGCCGGCGAAGGCGCGAGCTACGCGGGCGGCATCCTGTCGGCCGGCGTGGACGGCATCAAGGTCGCGGAAGCCGTGGCACGCGGCCTGCGGGCCGAGGCCGAACGGCAGCGCACCGCCGCCGTCTGAGAACGCCATGACGACGACGCACGACCGCGCTCCCCTCGCCTTCGCTCGACCGGGCCCCGGCGCCTTCGCGCTGGCCATCGGCGCGATGGCGCTGGTGGTGCTCGCCTCCAACATCCTGGTGCAGTTCGCCATCAACGACTGGCTGACCTGGGGTGCCTTCACCTACCCGGTCGCCTACCTCGTGAGCGACCTCGTCAACCGGCGCTTCGGCCCCGGCATGGCGCGCCGCGTGGCCTGGATCGGCTTCGCGGTGGCGGTGGTGGTGTCGCTGCTGCTCGCGCCGGCGCGCATCGCGCTGGCCTCGGGCAGCGCCTTCATCGCCTCGCAGCTGCTCGACATCCGCGTCTTCGACCGCCTGCGCCGCGGCCTCTGGTGGCGCGCGCCGCTGGTGGCGACCGTGGTCGCGGCGGTGCTCGACAGCATCGTGTTCTGGGGCATCGCCTTCGCGGGCACCGACGGCCCCTGGCTCACCTGGGCGCTCGGCGACCTCGGCGTGAAACTCGCGGTCGGCGTGTTCATGCTGCTGCCGTTCCGCCTGCTGATCGGCCGCCAGGCGATGCGCCCGGCCCTGCGCTGACCGAACAACCCGGGATCCCTTCCATGCAGGACGACGACCGCTTCCATTTCTACGAACCCGCGCGGGGCCACGGCCTGCCGCACGATCCGTTCAACGCGATCGTCGGCCCGCGGCCCATCGGCTGGATCTCCTCGCACGATGCGCAGGGCGTGCTCAACCTCGCGCCCTACAGCTTCTTCAACGGCTTCAACTACACGCCGCCGATCGTCGGCTTCGCGAGCATCACGGCCAAGGACAGCCTGCGCAACATCCGCGAGACCGGCGAGTTCGGCTGGAACCTCGCCACCCGCCCGCTGGCCGAGCCGATGAACCAGAGCTGCGCCGCGGTGCCGCCCGAGGTCGACGAGTTCGCGCTCGCCGGGCTCACGCCCGCGCCCTCGCGCCGCATCGCGGTGCCGCGCGTGGCCGAGAGCCCGGTGTCCTTCGAATGCCGGCTGACCCAGATCGTGCAGCTGCAGGCCGCCGACGGCCGCGCCATCGAGACCTGGCTGGTGCTCGGCGAAGTGGTGGGCGTGCACATCGCGCGCCACCTGCTGCGCGAAGGCATCTACGACACCGCCGCGGCGCAGCCGATCCTGCGCGGCGGCGGCCCGGCGGACTATTTCGAGATCCGGCACGACAATCTGTTCAAGATGTTCCGGCCCCGCTGACGCGCACCGCGCGCCGCCCCACCGACTTCCAACCCCTAATTCCGACTTCGCGCCCCGCGCCGAATCCCGAGCAATGACCGACGCCCCCACCACCGCCCCGAAGACGAATTCGCGCAACAAGCCGCGCGGCCCCCGCCCGGACCTGGCTTCCCAGCTGCAGCAACTGCGCGGCGGTGCCGACGCCGCGCAGGAGCCCGGTGCCGAAGCCGCGCCCGCGGCCGGTGCCCGCCCCGAGGGTCAGGCGCAGCGCGACAACAACCCGCGCCGCAAGCCCCAGCGGCCGCAGCGCGGCCAGGGCCCGCGCGGCCCGCAGGGCGCCGCGCCGCAACGCCAGCCGCAGGCCCAGGCGCAGCAGCAGCAACCGGCGCGCCCGCAGCGCAAGGCCAGCCCGGTGCTCGAGCGCCTGTTCGAGCTCTATCCGCAGCTGTTCGGCGCGCGCTTCGTGCCGCTGAAGCTCGGCGTCTACGAGGACCTGCTCGCGCGCCATCCCGAGGACTTCAAGACCGAGGACCTCAAGGTCGCGATGGGCCAGCATGCGCGCTCCACGCGCTACCTCGAGAGCGTGGCCGCCGGCCATCCGCGCCACGACCTCGACGGCAACCCGGTCGACCCGGTCGCGCCCGAGCACGTGCACCACGCCATCCTCGAGCTGCACCGCCGCCGCTCGCAGCGCACCGAGGAGGACCTGCGCCCGCAACTGGTCACGCGCATCGCGCGCGCGATCGAGAACTCGGGCCTGGACCGCGAGGCCTATGCCGTGCTCGTGCGTTCGCGCGACGAGAAGGCCAATGCCGTGGTCGACGAGGCGCTGGCCGAACTGGCGGCGCAGGCCGCCAAGCGCGAGGCCCTGCTGCGTGCCTTCGAGGCCAGCGGCCGCGGCGAGCAGGAGTTCGCCGACATGTACGGCATGAAGCCCGGCGAGGTGACGCGCACGCTGCAGCGCGCGCGCAAGGAGCGCGAGGCGCCCGTGGCCGCGCCCGCACCGGCGGTGGTGGTGGCGGAAGCCGACACCGCGGCGGCACCGGAAGCCATGCCCGACGCGGCAGCGCCCGCGTCGGAAGCCGCGCCCTCGGCGGACTGAGCGCCCGGCCCTACAGGCTCGCGCCGTAGGGCGAGAGATTCGGCCCCGGCTCGCCGCGCGCCAGCCAGGCCTCGACCTGCGGCAGCAGCCCGGCCACCGACGCGGCCAGTGCGCGGTAGGCCGCGGCATCGTCGCCCAGCCCCTCGTACGAGAACCAGTCGGCCGGCAGGCTGCTCGCGCCGCCGTGCCGCTGCAGCCGCACGCGGTGCTCGAGCGGCGCATGCTCGAGCAGCAGCTCGTGCTGCGGCACCAGCTCTCCCCAGCTCGTCGTCTTGTCGCCCGGCGGATGCCATGCGGCCTCGAGAAAGAACGCGGTGCCGGCCTTGTCGTACTGCAGGCCGATGAAGTGCAGCACCTCGGCGCGGTCGCGCCGGTAGCGCGGAAAGCGGCCGTCGAAACCGGCCTCCTGCAACACGGGCACCAGCACGGCCTTGAGCGCGGCGGACATCTGCTGGGTCGGCGACTTGGGCATGCGGCGGAACTCCTGGCCTCGGGGAGCCGCAGTGTAGAAGCGCCCGCGCCATGAAAAAAGCCGCCACCCGAAGGTGGCGGCTCGATGTCGTCCGGATGAGCGTGCTCAGCGCGCGTTCTGCAGCGCGGCGATGCGCTCCTCGATCGGCGGATGGGTGGCGAACAGCTTGCCCATGGCGCCGGTGATGCCCATGGCCTCGACCGCCTTCGGCAGTTCGCCGGCCGGCAGGCCGCCCAGGCGCGCGAGCGCGTTGACCATCGGCTGGCGGTTGCCCATCAGCGCGGCGGCGCCGGCGTCGGCGCGGAACTCGCGCTGGCGCGAGAACCAGGCCACCACGATCGCGGCGGCGAAGCCCAGCACGATGTCGAGCACGATGGTGCTCACGTAGTAGCCGATGCCGGGGCCCGAGGAACGGTCGTCGCCGCGGCGCAGGAAGCTGTCGACCGCGTAGCCGATCACGCGCGAGAGGAACACGACGAAGGTGTTCATCACGCCCTGGATCAGCGTCATCGTGACCATGTCGCCGTTGGCGATGTGCGCCACCTCGTGGCCGATCACGGCCTCGACCTCCTCGCGCGTCATGTTCTGCAGCAGGCCGGTGGACACCGCCACCAGCGAGGAGTTCTTGAACGCGCCGGTCGCGAAGGCATTGGGCTCGCCCTCGAAGATGCCGACCTCGGGCATGCCGATGCCGGCCTTGTCGGCGAACTTGCGCACCGTGCCGACGATCCAGGCCTCGTCGGGCGACTGGGGGTTGTCGATCATGCGCAGGCCGGCGGTCCACTTGGCCATCGGCTTGCTGATCAGCAGCGAGATGATCGCGCCGCCGAAGCCCATGATCAGCGCGAAGCCGAGCAGGGCCGTGAGGTTCAGCCCGTTGGCCGTGAGGAAGCGATTGACGCCGAGCAGGCTGGCGACCACGCCGAGCACCGCGACGACCATCACATTGGTCAGGACGAACAGAAGGATACGTTTCAAGTTGAATTCTCCGTGGGGGAACGCTGCCGACCAGATGAGGGCCCTGCGGCCCGCTTCAAGCCGTTCCTGCCGCGTCCGCCTCCCTGCCTGGGTTGTTGTTGGTTCTGGAAGAAGGCGTCGCGCGCGGCCGTGCGGCGGCAGGCGGGTAGACAGATGATAGGAGCAAAAGTTCTAGCCACCCGCTATCCGGGCCCCGCCGCGGGGGATTCGGCGGCGCTCCGCGCGGGACGGAAGACCTGGGCATCGGCATAGAAATCGGGCGCCTCGTTGCCGGCCCACCAGCCCGGCACGCCGAGCACCGGCAGCGGCACGAAGGGCTTGGTGGCGAGCCAGGCGGGGTCGAGGCGACGCGCGAGCGCCTCGTCGTCCAGCCCGTCGATGCCTTCGGTCAGCAGCACATGCGCCGTGGCGGCCTTGCGCGGCGACACCAGCTTCTCGAGCAGCGCATGGCCGAACACGCGCAGCCGCGCCTGCGCCCACAGCCCGCGCCGCGCGACGAACAGCGCCGGCCAGTCGCGCGCGGCCAGCGCGCGCCACAGTTCGGGCGGCGCCTCGAGCAGCGCGCCGTTCTCGTCGAACAGCGTGAGCGCGTCGCGCAGCGGCCCGCGCGTTGCGCCGACGCCGGCGCGTTCGATCTCCGTGGCCTGCAGTTCGTTGAGACGGCGCTTGGCCCGCGGAAAGGCGCGCCACACGAGGCCGTTGAAGAAGTCGTGCAGGTTGTCGCGCGTGGGCACGGTGCCGGTCTCGAAGACGTGGGCCTCGTAGGCCCGGCCCGCGGGCAGCGCGTGCTGCGGCACGAAGGCCGGCGGCCCCGCGCCCTGCAGCGCCTGCGCCACCGGCAGGCCTTGCGCGATGGCGCCGGCCGCCGCCTCGCCCTGCACGCGGTAGGGCGCGAGCCAGGGCCGGGTCCAGTCGATCGCGGCCGTGCCCGCCATCGCCGGCAGGATCAGGCGGCGTCCGCGCCCGTCCAGCGGATGCGGTCGGGATGCTGCGTGAGCTTGAACTCGGCCGTGAGCTTGTCGAACAGCTTGAGCGAGCTGCCGTTCTTGCCGAGCAGGCCCGCGGCGCGCAGCGCCTTCGCCACCTCGTTGAGCGGCACGTCGGTGCCGGCGCGCAGCGCGGGCGCGGCACGCAGCACGAACTCGGCGGCCTCGGAGGTCTCGGGCACGCGCGCCGGTGCGGGCGCGGGCGGCACCGGCACGGCGGCCGCGACCGCGGGCGCCGCGGCCTTCGCCACCTTCTTGGCGGCGGTCTTCCTCGCGGTCTTGGCCGCGGCCTTCTTCGCCGGTGCCTTCTTGGCCGGCGCCGTCTTCGCGACGGCCTTCTTCGCCGCCGTCTTCTTCGCGGGCACGGTGCGCGCGGCCGGCGCCACGCCGTGGTGCGCGAGGTCCATGAAGCTGTCGTAGATCCCGACCGTCTCCTCGCCCGTCTTGCCCTGCTGGCCGATGCCGCAGACGCGGCAGCCCTTCTCGCGCAGCCGGATCACCAGCGGCGCGAAGTCGGAATCGGAGGACACCAGCACCACCACGTCGGGCCGCTCGGCGATCGCGAGGTCGATCGCGTCGACCGACAGCGCGATGTCGGTGCTGTTCTTGCCGGCCGAGAGGTTGACCATCGGCCGCACCGACAGCCGCTTGAACAGCGCCTGCCGGTTCACGGCCATCTCGGCATTGCAGTAGGCGCGGCGCACGTGGATGGCGCCGTACTCGTCCATCGTGCGCTGCACGGCCTGCTCGATCACATCGGCCGAGACGTTGTCGGCGTCGATCAGCAGCATCACGCGAAGGTTGGAAGTCATGGGAGGTTTGAATGGTTGGATCTAGGGCCGGGGCAATCGCCCCATGGCGGCCGGGCAACACTCAGCCGCGGTATCTGACCGTGTTCGGCTGGTGCTCGGGCTTCAATTCGAACTGCGCAGGATGGCGCCGGAACAGCAGGATAGGTTTTGCATTGGGCGCGAGCACGCCGCCGTCGCGCAGCCTCTGGGCGATCTGGCTCAGGTGCAGGGGCTTCTTGTGCTTGAGCTCGGGCAGGATCGACAGGATCTTTTTGATCGAAGGTCCGGACACCGGCGTCGCGGCGACCTTCGGAGGGTTCGCCGCCTTGGCCGCCGGCATCGGGCTCGCAACGGAGGGCTCGGGCATCTGCACCACCGACTCTTGCCCAATCGATGGCTGGGGAGGCTGCGGTAGCGGTGCTGCCGAGGTGGCGTCGCCCTGCGCCTCCACCACGTCCAGCAGCACGACGCCGTCGTAGAAGCTGTCCGGGTTCGCGAATATCTTGTTGGCCAGGCTGTAGCAGAGAACCTTGCAGCCCTTCTCCCGCAACCAGATGGCGAGCGGCACGAAATCCGCGTCGCCCGAGCAGATGGCGACGATGTCGATGTCGTTGGTGCACACCGCCTCCACCGCGTCGATCACCAGCGCGCTGTCCGTCGTGGTCTTGTCGACGATGAGGTTCGCCACCGGCCGGACGCCGTGCTTCCAGAGGACGGCATGGATGCTCTTGAGGCTCTCGGGCCGCCCATAGGCACGCCTGTAGGTGATGCGATCGGCCAGCGACCGCAACGCCAGCAGGACGTGATCGAGCGCGGTGGGATCGTTCAGATTGTCGGCATCGATGAACACGGCCAGGTTCTTGGCCGCGGTGTTCGTCGGCGTGCCGACAACGGCCATTACACGAGCTTCCAGCTCACCGTCTCGCCGCCGCGCAGCGGCTTGAGCGTGGCGTCGCCGTAGGGCACGGTCTCGGGCACGGTCCAGCTCTCGCGCTTCAGCGTGACGCTGTCGGCATGGCGAGGCAGGCCGTAGAAGTCGGGACCGTGGAAGCTCGCGAAGCCCTCGAGCTTGTCGAGCGCGTTGGCGTTGTCGAAGGCCTCGGCATAGAGCTCGATGGCGGTCAGCGCGGTGTAGCAGCCGGCGCAGCCCAGCGCATGTTCCTTCAGGTGCGCGGGATGCGGCGCGCTGTCGGTGCCGAGGAAGAAGCGGTCGCTGCCGCTGGTGGCGGCCTCGACCAGCGCCACGCGATGCGTCTCGCGCTTGAGCACCGGCAGGCAGTAGTAATGCGGGCGGATGCCGCCGGTGAAGATGGCGTTGCGGTTGTACAGCAGGTGGTGCGCGGTGATGGTGGCGGCCGTGAAGCGGTCGGCGTCGCGCACGTAGTGGGCGCCCTCCTTCGTGGTCAGGTGCTCGAACACCACCTTGAGCTCGGGGAAGTCGCGGCGCAGCGGGATCATCACGCGGTCGACGAACACGGCCTCGCGGTCGAACAGGTCGATCGCGGGATCGGTGACCTCGCCGTGCACCAGCAGCAGCAGGCCGTGCTTCTGCATCGCCTCGAGCGTCTTGTAGGTCTTGCGGATGTCGGTCACGCCGGCATCGCTGTTGGTGGTGGCGCCGGCCGGGTAGAGCTTGAGCGCGCGCACGCCGGCCTCGGCGGCCAGCGCGATCTCCTCGGGCGGCAGCTTGTCGGTCAGGTAGAGCGACATCACGGGTTCGAAGGCGCTGCCCTCGGGCACCGCGGCGCGGATGCGGTCGCGGTAGGCCACGGCCTGGGCGGCGGTGGTCACGGGGGGACGCAGGTTCGGCATGATCAGCGCGCGGCCGAACTGGCGCGCGCTGTGGGGCACGACGGCTTCGAGGGCGGCGCCATCGCGCACGTGCAGGTGCCAGTCGTCGGGGCGGGTGATCGTGAGGGTGTCAGTCATGGCGCGGCGATTGTCGCACCCGCCCTCACGCACCGTGTGGACGCCCGGGCCGGGCATGACTTTGGGCACTTACCATGGGGCGAGGGGGCCGCCTAGGATGCGCCGATGACCATGCCGGCCTGCATCACCGGCAGCCGACCATCGGCCCGGCCGGGCCGCGAACGCAAGACGGGGGAACCACCCCGCAGGGGGACTGCTTGATGAAAGACACGCTGCCGGGACGCCTGGCACGGGACGCCACGCTCGAGCTGCGCGTGCTGCGCGAGCACCTGGCCTCGGTCTATGCCGGCCACACGACGGCGATCGCCGCGCACGGCGTCTTCGCGCTCGCGATCGGCGTCTTCGGCTACTTCAACGTGGCGCCCGGGCACCGCGCGCTGGTGCTGGGCATCATCACGACCATCGTGCTGATGGACCTGTACGTGCTGCTGTCGCGGCGCTGGACGCCCGAGGTGCCGCTGGCCGACAGCCCGCGCTGGGCGCGCCGCTACACCGTCCACGTCACGCTGGTCAGCACGATGACCGCGCCGTGCAGCCTGTTCCTGGTGGCGCTGCAGAGCCCCGCGATGACCACCTTCGTGACGGTCGTGATCATGGGCAGCTGGACCCGCGCGGTGCAGGCGCGCTGGCCGCTCAAGGGCGCGATGTTCGGCTACGGCATCCCGATGATGAGCGGGCTGATCGTCGCGCTGGCCTGGTACGGCAGCATGCTGAACTGGTTCCTCGCCGGCTTCGCGCTGCTCAACCTGGTGCTCACGCTGCGCGAGGGCGTGAAGCAGAACGAGCGCCTGACGGCCTCGCTGATCCTGCAGTTCGAGAACGAGGCGCTGGCCGCCCAACTGCGCGAGCAGGTCGCGGCCACCGAGCGCGCGAGCGCCGAGAAGACCCGCTTCCTGGCCGCCGCCAGCCACGACCTGCGCCAGCCCATGCATGCGATCGCGCTGTTCGGCGCGGCGCTGGGCAGCACGCTGCGCCGGCGGCCCGAGATCCAGAACGTGGAGCGGCTGATGCGCGCGGTCGATGCGCTGGGCGCCTCGCTCGACACCATGCTCGACATCTCGCGCCTCGACGCGGGCGTGGTCCAGGCGGCGCCGCGCGCGCTGTCGCTCGATGCCCTGCTGATCCCGCTGCACCACACCTTCTCGGCGCAGGCCGAACGCAAGCGGCTGCAGCTGCGCGTGCGCGCCAGCGGCCTGTGGATCCACAGCGATCCGCAGCTGCTCTACCGCATGCTGTCGAACCTGGTCGACAACGCGCTCAAGTACACGACGCAGGGCGGCGTCACGGTGATCGCGCGCCCGCGCGGCGACCAGGCGTGGATCGAGGTGCGCGACACCGGCATCGGCATCGCGCCCGAGCAGCGCGACCGCATCTTCGAGGAGTTCTACCAGGTCGACAACCTCGGGCGCGACCGCTCGCGCGGCCTGGGCATCGGCCTGTCGATCGTGCAGCGGCTCTCGCGCCTGCTCGGCCATCGCATCGAGCTGCGCTCGCACATCGGGCGCGGCACGCGCTTTCGGGTCGTGCTGCCGCTCGCCGAAGCCTCGGAAGCCTCGGCGGGCGCCTTCAGTCCGCTCGACCTCGAGCTGCCGGTGCGCCAGCGCTTCGAGGTGCCGGCGCTGCGTGGCCGCGTGCTGCTGATCGACGACGAGGAGGAGATCCGCAAGGCCATGACCGAGCTCATGAGCGCCTACGGCATCGAGGTCGCGGCGGTGGCCGACGAGGCCGAGGCGGTGGCGCTGCTGACCGGGCCCGAGGCGCAGGACCCGCCGGTCGCGCTGCTGCTGTGCGACTACCGGCTGTCGAGCGGCGTCGACGGGCTCGAGCTCGGCCTGCGCCTGCGCGAACGCTTCCAGCTCGACGCGCCGATGCTGCTGATCACCGGCGAGACCGCGCCCGAGCGGCTGCAGCGCGTGCGCGCCTCGGGCGTGCCGGTGCTGTTCAAGCCCGTGACCGCGGCCATGCTGATGCAGGCCATGGCCGAACTGGTGCCGGCCGAACGCCGCATCGAAGAGCCGGACGCCTGAGCCCGGCGGGCTTCAGGCCACGGGCGCCGTGTCGCGCGCGCGGGCCAGTTCCTCGCGCCAGCGCGCATGGGCCGCCTCGCGCTCCTCGTCGGGCAGCCGCAGCAGCGCCGCCGGATGCAGCGTCACGAACACCGGCCGCCCGTCCGCGCGCTCGTGCAGCCAGGCACCGCGCTCGGCCTGCACCGCCACCGGTCGGCCCAGCAGCGCGCGCGCCGCGGTGGCACCGAGCGCGACCAGCGACCGCGGCCGCACTAGCGCGATCTCGGCATCGAGCCAATGGGCGCAGGCCTCGGCCTCGCGCTGCCCCGGCGTCTTGTGGATGCGCCGCTTGCCGCGCAGCTCGTACTTGAAATGCTTCACGGCATTGGCGAGGTAGACGCCCTCGCGCGCCCAGCCGAGCTGCGCCATCGCGCGCTCGAGCAACTGGCCGGCCGGGCCGACGAAGGGCCGGCCCGCGAGGTCCTCCTGGTCGCCGGGCTGCTCGCCGACCAGCATGTGGCGCGGCGCGAGCGGCCCTTCGCCGCACACGGCCTGGGTGGCCTGCGCGCCGATCGGGCAGGCGCGGCAGGCATGGGCGGCCGCGCGCAGTTCGCCGAGGTCGGCCGGCGCCACGCCCTCGGCCGGCCGCGCGTGCAGCGCCATCGGCGCGCGGATGCGCCGCGCGGGCGTGGCCGGCGCCTCGATCATCGACTGGCTGCGCGCATCGGCCGCGTCGGCCAGCGGCTGGATCAGCGCGGCCTCGGGCAGGTTGTGCCAGTAGCGGCGCGGCATCTCGCGCTGCATGGTCGCGAACTTGAGCCGCGCCGGATTGAAGATGTGGGCGTAGTAGGTGAGCCAGAGCCGTTCGCCGGCATCGGGCGGCGGCTTCTCGCGGCGGTCGGCGCCCGCGCGGAACGACAGCGCGTGGCCATCCCATTCGACGCAGCGCTCGGGCGTGAGGATGGCCCAGCGCATCTGCGCGAAGCGGCGCGCGAAGAAGTCGGCATTGGCCTCGACGATGCGGTGCTCGGGCTCGAACCACGCGACATGGCGCTCGAGCCCGTCGTCGTCCGTGACCTGCGTGAAGCGCACGAAGGCGCGCATCTTGTGGATGTCGCGGTGCACGGCCTTGGCCATGCGCTGCGCCCGCATCATGTCGGCGTCGAGCGGATCGTGGCGCAGCGCGGGTTCGTGCGCGAGGCGCCAGAGCAGGCGGTAGAGCAGCGCGAAGCGCTGGGGATCGCGGTGCAGGATCACGTCGGCGCACAGCGCGACGAAGGCCGCCGGCACGGGCTGCATCGCCGCGGTCGACGGTGCGATCGCTTGCTCGGGCACATCGCCGAACAGGCCCTCCCCGCCATCGGGCCGCGCCACGCCCCACTCGACCCGCTCGGGCGGCACGCCATCGGCCAGCAGTTGCCGCGCGCGGCGCCGGAAACCGTCGAGGTCGACCGCGTCGTCGAGCCGCACCTGCATGGCGATGGCGCTCAGAACAGCGAGGCCTGCTGCGCCGGCTCGGCGCGCGCCGAAGCCGCCATCGCCCCGGCCGCGGGCCGGTGCCCGTCGGCCACCACGAAGGGCAGCACCTTGCGCGCGGGCACGTGCAGCCGCCGCAGGTCGTCGGCGCGCACGCGGCGCACGCGCCGCGCCTGCAGCAACCGATCGACCGCCTTCACGCCCAGGCCCGGCACGCGCAGCAGCAGCTCGCGCGGCGCATGGTTGAGGTCGACCGGAAAACGCTCCGCATGCGCGAGCGCCCAGGCCATCTTGGGATCGACGTCGAGCCGCAGCAGGCCGTCGCGCTCGGCCACGATCTCGCCGTGCTCGAAGCCGTAGAAGCGCATCAGCCAGTCGGCCTGGTAGAGCCGGTGCTCGCGCAGCAGCGGCGGCGCGGCCAGCGGCAGCGCGCGCGCCGCGTCGGGGATCGGGCTGAAGGCCGAGTAGTAGACGCGGCGCAGCCGGTATGCGCCGTAGAGCGTGGCGCTGGTCGCGAGGATGGCGCGGTCGTCGGTGGCGTCGGCACCCACGATCATCTGCGTGCTCTGGCCCGCGGGCGCGAACGGCGGCGGCTTCGCGGCCACCGGCGCCGCGCCCGGCAGCGCGCGGATCGGCACCACGCGGCGCGCCTCCTCGCGCGTGTCGTCGATCTGCAAGCGCAGCCGCGCCATCGAGCGGCGGATCGCGCTCTCGTCCTTCTCGGGCGCCAGCGCCTGCAGGCCCTCGGTGGTCGGCATCTCGACGTTGATGCTGAGCCGGTCGGCATAGCGGCCGGCGCGCGCGATCAGCTCGTCGCTGGCATCGGGAATGGTCTTGAGATGGATGTAGCCGCGGAAGTCGTGGTCCTCGCGCAGCGAGCGCGCGACCTCGACCACCTGCTCCATCGTGTGGTCGGGCGACTTGACGATGCCGCTCGAGAGGAACAGCCCCTCGATGCAGTTGCGGCGGTAGAAGTCGAGCGTGAGCTGCACCACCTCGTCGGCGCGGAAACGCGCGCGCGGCACGTTGCTCGAGGCGCGGTTCACGCAATAGAGGCAGTCGTACTGGCAGTGGTTGGTCAGCAGCACCTTGAGCAGCGAGATGCAGCGGCCGTCGGGCGCATAGCTGTGGCAGATGCCCATGCCCTCGGTCGAGCCGATGCCGCGCCCGCCCACCGAGTCGCGCGGCTGCGAGCCGCTCGACGCGCAGGAGGCGTCGTACTTGGCGGCGTCGGCCAGGATGGCGAGCTTGTGCTGGAGGTCCATGAGGTGGGCGGAGAACACTGTACGTTTATACAGATGTTAACCGTACCGTCGCCCCGATGGCCCTGCGGCCATGCGCGCGGGTCGGGCATTGCCCGCCCCGCCGCCTCAGTCGATGTAGCGCAGCCCCGCCGCCGCCAGCGCCGGCCGCATGTCGTACATGTCGAGCCCGAGCACGCCGCTCGCGAGCTTCTCGCGCTTCGACGTCTCCAGCGCCTCGCGCTGGCGCGCCTTCTCGAGCGTGGCCGCGGCCATCGCGCGCGGAACGCAGACCACGCCGTCGTCGTCGGCCACGATCGCGTCGCCGGGCTGCACCGACATGCCGGCGCAGACCACGGGGATGTTGACCGAGCCCAGCGTGGCCTTCACGCAGCCCTTGCTGCTGATGGCCTTGCTCCAGACCGGAAAGCCCATCTGCTGCAGCGTGCGCACGTCGCGCACGCCGCCGTCGATCACCAGCGCGCGCGCGCCGCGGGCCTGGAAGCTGGTGGCCAGCAGGTCGCCGAAGAAGCCGTCGCTGCTCGGCGCGGTGACGGCCGCCACCACGATGTCGCCGGGGCGGATCTGCTCGGCCGCAACGTGCAGCATCCAGTTGTCGCCCGGATGCAGCAGCACGGTGACGGCGCTGCCGCTGACCTGCGCGCCCGGATAGATCGGCCGCATGTACGGCGCGAGCAGGCCGACCCGGCCCATGGCCTCGTGCACCGTGGCCGAGCCCAGGGCCGCGAGGGCATCGACGACCTGCGCGTCGGCGCGTTCGATGTGGCGATGGACGACGCCGAGTTCATGCATGACGGGCTCCTTGCGTGGAATGGGACGAGGGATCGAACCGCTGGCCGCGCGCATTCAGCTGCGCATCGAGCCGCGGAAAGACGCGGCGCGCATTGCCTTCGTAGACCTGCGCGCGCTGCTCGGCGCTCAGCGCGGCCGCTTCGATGTAGCGTCGCGTGTCGTCGTAGAAGTGGCCGGTCTCGGGATCGATGCCGCGCACGGCGCCGATCATCTCGGAGGCGAACAGGATGTTTTCGGCCGGGATCACGCGCGCGAGCAGGTCGATGCCCGGCTGGTGGTAGACGCAGGTGTCGAAGAACAGGTTCTTCAGCAGGTGCTGCGCGAGCGGCGGCTTCTTCATCTCCTGCGCCAGGCCACGAAAGCGCCCCCAGTGGTAGGGCGCGGCGCCGCCGCCGTGCGGGATCACGAAGCGCAGGGTGGGGAAATCCGCGAACAGATCGCCCTGGATGCACTGCATCACGGCCGTGGTGTCGGCATTGAGGTAGTGCGCGCCCGTGGTGTGGAAGCAGGCGTTGCAGCTGGTGCTCACGTGGATCATGGCCGGCACGTCGAGCTCGACCATCTTCTCGTACAGCGGATACCAGTGGCGGTCGGTCAGCGGCGGGCTGTTCCAGAAGCCGCCCGAGGGATCGGGGTTGAGGTTGACGCCGACGAAGCCGTAGTCGCGCACGCAGCGCTCGAGCTCGGCGATGCACGAGGCGATGGGCACGCCCGGCGACTGCGGCAGCATCGCCGCGCCCGCGAAGCGCTCGGGAAACATCGCGCTCACGCGGTGGCACAGCTCGTTGCAGATCGCGGCCCAGGTCGAGGACACGGCGAAGTCGCCGACGTGGTGGGCCATGAAGCTCGCGCGCGGGCTGAAGATGGTGAGGTCGATGCCGCGCTCGTCCATCAGCCGCAGCTGGTTGCCCTCGATGGACTCGCGCAGCTCGTCGTCGCCGATGCGCAGCTCGGACGCGGCCGGCGCGGGCCGCCCCGTGCCGAAGGCCTCGACCTGGCGCCGGCGCCAGGCCTCGAGCGCGGCCGGCGCGGTGGTGTAGTGGCCGTGGCAGTCGATGATCATGAAGTCGACGCCGTGCTCAGTCGGCCTTGATGTCGGCCGCGCGGATCACCTGCTCCCACTTGGCCGATTCGCTCTTGAGGAAGGCCGCGGCCTCCTGCGGGCTCGAGGGCGTGATGACCGCGCCGAGCGCGCCCAGCTTCTCGCGCGTGCCGGCATCGGCCAGCGCCTTGCGCGTCTCGGCATTGAGCTTGGCGACCACCTCGGGCGCGGTGCCGGCCGGCGCGAGCAGCGTCCACCAGACGCTGGCATCGAAGTTCGGCAGGCCGGCCTCGGCCATGGTGGGCACGTTCGGCAGCATCGGCGCGCGCTGGGCGCCGCTGACCGCCAGCGCGCGCAGCCGGCCCGACTGGATGTGCGGCAGCACCTCGAGCGGGTTCAGCAGCATGAACGAGGTGCGCCCGGCGATCAGGTCGACCAGCGCGGGCGAGCCGCCCTTGTAGGCCACGTGCAGCGCATCGAACTTGCCGACCGAGGCCAGCAGCGCGCCGGCCAGGTGGCCCGAGCTGCCGTTGCCGGCCGAGCCGTAGCTCATGTCGCCGGGCTTGGCGCGCGCGGCCGCGAGCAGCTCGGGCACGCTCTTGTAGGGCGCGCTGGCCGGCACCACCAGCACCAGCGGCGCATAGCCCAGGCGCGCCACGGCGACGAAGTCGCGCAGGCCGTTGAACGACAGCTTGGGATAGAGCGTGTTGTTGGTCACCACGCCGTTGGCCGCCACCAGCAGCGAATAGCCATCGGGCGCCGAGCGCGCGACGTTCTCGGTGCCGATGTTGGCGTTGGCACCGGGCCGGTTGTCGACGATCACCGGCTGGCCCATCTGCGTCGACAGCCGCTCGCCGACCACGCGGCCCACGGTGTCGACCGCGCCGCCGGCCGCGAAGGGCACGACCAGCCGGATCGCCTTGCTCGGATACGGCGCCTGCGCGAGCGCCAGCGAGGGCGCGGCGAGGCAGGCCAGGAAGAGCGCGCCAAGGCGGCGGCGCAGCGGGGCGGTGGATGTCATGAGCGGGTCTCCTGCGGATGTTCGAGCGATGGGGCCCAGTGCCCCAGGGAAGCCGCGAGCCTAGGATTCGCAACGCGGCCGCACAATGCCGTTCCACTCCGCGAAACGATGGCCTCCTCCGCACGCGCTTCCTCCCGCACCGCCAAGCCCGTGCCGCGCGCCGAGGGCGTGACCGCGGTGGCGCGCTCGCTCGCCATCCTCGATGCCTTCGGCACCGCCGACGCGCAGCTCGCGCTGGCCGAGATCGCGCGCCGCACCGCGCTCGCCAAGCCCACCGCGCTGCGGCTCGCGCGCACGCTGGCCGCGGCCGGCTACCTGGTGGCGCTCGAGGGCGGCGCCTGGCGCCTGGGCCCGGCGGCCGCGCGGCTGGGCGCGCGCTACCAGCGCGCCTTCGACCTGCGCAACGTGATCGAGCCGGCCCTGCAGCAACTGGCCGAGCGGACCGGCCACAGCGCCTCCTTCTTCGCGCTCGAGGAAGGCCAGCGCGTGCGCCTGTTGCGCGTGCGCGGCGCCGACGGCTTCGTGAGCCCGAGCCGCGTCGGCGAGCCGCTGCCGCTCGAGCGCGGCGCGGCTGGCCAGGTGATCCTCGCGTTCTCGGGCGCGCCGGGCGCCGCGCTCGACGCGATCCGCCGGCGCGGCCATCACCTGACCGTGGGCGAGGCCGACGCGGCCGCCGCGAGCGTGGCCGCGCCGGTGTTCGCCGCGCGCGGCACGGTGCTGGGCGCGCTCAGCGTGGCGGTGCCGGCCGACGCGGCCGCGGCCGGCGAGCTCGCGCGCCATGCGGCCACGCTGATGGAAGCCGCGCGCAGGTTGTCGGATGCGCTCGCGGCCACGCGCTACGAGCCGCTCGAAGGCCGCGCGCGCAACCTTTGGCATCCCTGAACGCGGGCGCTCGGGCCGGGCTTCCACACTTGTTTTCCTGCAGGGCCACGGCTAGGATTTCCGCGCTGTTTCGATATGTACCAGCGCGATCGCCCATCCGCAGGCGGGTCGCCGGCTCCAGCACGAGAAGAAAAAATACGTGCGGATGCTTCGGTCGTGGAACAGCACGGGAGGAGGTTGGTCTGCGACCGACATCCAAGGCAGATCAATCTTGCAAAGGTAGGGAAGAAATGAAGAAGCGCTATGCCGCCTCATGGGGCGCGTTCGTTCTGTCGTCGTTGTTGGCCGCTTGCGGTGGTGGGGGTGGCGGAGGCGGTGGCGGTTTTCCGGGGGTGGGACTGCCCCCGGGCGGTGGCGGCGACACGCCGCAGCCGAATCCCGCGGGTGCCTGGCTGACCTTCAATCCGTCGCGCGTCGAACTCTCGCTGCTGCCCAATTCGCCCACGAGCTTCAACGTCGTCGCGACCTCGACCAAGGTCATCTCGGCACCCGTGAACGTCGCCATCATCGACACCAAGGGCGTCATCACCAACCAGACCAGGATCTCGAGTTCCGGCCTGACCTACACCGCCACGTTGAACACCAACCCCGCACTCGCCGCGGGCACGCACACGGGCAACTTCGAGATCCGGGTCTGCTACGACGCCAATCCGCTGGTCTGCAGCCAGCCGGTCGAGGGCTCGCCCTGGCAACTGCCCTACAAGATCACGGTGGCCGATCCGGCCTCGCTGCACTACGCGCGCTGGGAAACCGTCATAGAGATCGGGCCCAGCTTCCGCGACAACTTCGCGCTGAGCCACCGCAACGGCGCGCCCGTCGTGGTGACGGCCGGCACCTATGCCTCGCAAATGGCCACCTGGACCAGCGCCAACCTGGGCAACAGCTGGACCGAGGTCCCCACGAGCCGGCTGCCGCCGCTGAGCCGGGACTTCGCCCTCGCCAGCGACGGCAACGCGGTCTACCTGAGCGGCGGGGACGAGCCCATGGACCCGAACAATCACCTGAGCCACGTCTGGAAGTTCGACGGCACCAACTGGACGCAGAAGACCGCGGCCGCCGAGTTCCCGGGCCGCAGCGGCCACGTGATGGCCAAGGTCGGCAACGCGCTCTACGTGGTGGCCGGCAGCACCACCGCGGGCGACATGCGCAATGTCTGGCGCTCCGACAACGACGGCGCCAACTGGTCGCAGGTCGCGTCCAGCCTGCCCGCCGACCTCGGCAAGCCGACCTGCGCGCTGAACTGGAAGGGCTCGCTGCTGGTGGTGGGCGATCGGGTCGCGACCTCCACCGACGGTGCGACCTTCACGCTGACCGGCGGCTATCCGGAAACCTTCCCGAAGGGCAGCACGCAGTGCGCCGTGCTCGACAACCGGCTCTACATCAGCCCGAGCGACAACATCCTCAAGCAGCCGGTGCAGGACGTGGTCTCGACCACCGATCTGGTCAACTGGCAGATCGAGCGCCCCCGGGCGCAGACGGGCGCCGACGCCCCGGGCATGGCGGCCGTCGGCGGCCGGCTCATCGTGATCACGGGACGGGGAACGTCGTCGCTCGCCACCTATCGAACCGTGCCCTGATCCACGCGCTGCGGCCGGCTACTCCGCCTTCACGCCGGCCGCCTTCACCACCGGCGCCCACTTCACGATCTCGCTGCGGATCGTCGCCTCGAACTCGGACGCGCTCGAGCCCACGGGCTCGACGCTGAGTTCGGCCAGGCGCTGGCGCACCTCGGGCAGCTGGATCACCTTGACGATGTCGCCCGACAGCTTGGCCGCGATCGGTGCGGGGAGGCCGCGCGGCGCGACGAAGCCGAACAGGCTCTCGAGCGAATAGCCGGGGATGGTCTCGCCGACGGTCGGGTAGTCGGGGTAGATGCGGCTGCGCTTGGCATTGGTCACGGCCAGCACCTTGAGCTTGCCGGCCTTCACGTGCGGCAGCGCCGAGTCGAGCAGCACGAAGCCCACCTGCACGCGGCCGCTCAGCAGGTCGTTGTACGCGGGCGCGCTGCCGTTGTAGGGGATGTGGACCATGCCGGTCTCGGCGCGCACGTTCATCATCTCGCCCGCCAGGTGGGTGGCGGTGCCGATGCCCAGCGAGGCATAGCTGACCGAGCCCGGCTTGGCGCGCGCCTTCGCGATCAGCCCGGCCACGTCGTTGGCGGGGAACGAGGGAATGGCGACCAGCGCGATCACCGGGAAGCCCAGCAGGCTCAGCGGCGTGAAGTCTTTGGTGGCGTCGTAGGGCAGGTCGTTGCGCAGCGAGGGATTGATGGTGAAGGCGCTGATGACGATGCCGAAGGTGTAGCCGTCGGCCGGCGCCCGCGCGATGGCCTGGGTGCCGACGATGGTGCCGGCGCCGGGCTTGTTGTCGACGATCACGCTCTGGCGCCAGAGCTCGCCGAGCTTCTGCCCGAGCAAGCGGCCGATGACGTCGGTGGCGCCGCCCGGCGGCAGCGGGATCACCATCTTCACGGGATGCGAGGGGAAGGCGGAAGCGGGCTCCTGCGCCAGCGCGCGCAGCGGCAATGCGCCGCTCGCGGCGAGGGCGGCGCCGGCGCGCAGCAGGCCGCGGCGGGTGGCGGCTGCCGACGGCAGGCGCGGGGGTTGTTCGGACGTCACGGTGTCTCCTTATGGGTATGGGGGGCGGGGTCGTTGGTGAGGCTCGGGCGCCGGGCGCCGTCGAGGTGCAGCCAGGGATGCAGCGCCCTGTCGCGGCGCTGGAAGGCGTCGATCTCGGCGCTGCGCGCGAGCGTGAGTTCGAGGTCGTCGAGGCCGCGCAGCAGCCCCTCGCGGCGCCGCGGCGGCAAGGCGAAGGGCAGCGTCGGCAGGCCCTCGCGCCGCACGGTGCAGGCCTGCAGGTCGACCGTGAGCACGGCATCGGCGCCCTCGGCCACGGCGCGCGCGAGCACCTCCACCTGTGCGCGCGGCAGGCGCACCGGCAGCAGGCCGTTCTGGAAGCAGTTGCCCTGGAAGATGTCGCCGAAGCTCGGCGCGACGATGCAGCGGATGCCCAGCGCCATCAGCGCCCACACCGCGCCTTCGCGCGAGCTGCCGCAGCCGAAGTTGTCGCCGGCCAGCAGGATGCCCGCGCCGCGGTAGCGCGGCTGGTTCAGCACGCAGGCCGGGTCCTCGCTGCCGTCGGCGCGAAAGCGCAGCGCGGCGAGCGCATGGGGGCCGAGCTCCTCGCGCGGCACGCCGCCGAACAGCGGCTCGACGCGCACGATCAGGTCGGTGTCGATGTTGTCGCGCCACAGCGGCGCGGCGGTGGCCGTGAGCACGCCGAACGGGGTCATGGCCGGGCCTCCATGGCGCGCGGATCGACCAGGCAACCCGCGATGGCCGCGGCGGCCGCGAGCTGCGGGCTCGCGAGATGGGTGCGCGCACCCGGCCCCTGGCGGCCGACGAAGTTGCGGTTCGAGGTCGACACCACGCGCAGGCCCGGCGGCACGGCCTCGCCGTTGGCGGCCACGCACAGCGAGCAGCCCGACTCGCGCCACTCGAAGCCGGCGTCGAGGAACACCTGCGCCAGCCCTTCGGACTCGGCCTCGCGCTTGACCAGCTCCGAGCCCGGCACGATCCAGGCGCGCACGCCGCTCGCCACGCGCCGGCCGCGCACGGTCTCTGCCGCGAGCCGCAGGTCGGAGATGCGCGCATTGGTGCACGAGCCGATGAACACCCAGTCCACCGGCGTGCCCGCGATCGCGTCGCCGGCGCGCAGGCCCATGTAGTCGAGCGCGGCCTGCCGCGCGGCGCGCTGCGCCGGATCGCTGGCGGCCGTCGGGTCGGGAATGCGCGCGTCGATGCCGATGGTGTCCTGCGGGCTCGTGCCCCAGGTGACCTGCGGCACGACCTCCGACACGTCGATGCAGACCTCGCGGTCGAACACGGCGTCGTCGTCGCTGCGCAAGGTGGCCCATTGCGCCGCGGCCTGGTCCCACTGCGCACCGCTGGGCGCGAACGGGCGGCCGCGCACGTAGGCCAGCGTGCGCGCGTCGGGCGCGACGATGCCGAAGCGCCCGCCCATCTCCACCGACAGGTTGCACACCGTCATGCGCGCCTCGATGTCGAGCGCGTCGATGGCCGCGCCCGCGTACTCGACCGCGCAGCCCGAGGCGCCGGTGGCGCCGAGCCGGCCGATGGCATGCAGGATCAGGTCCTTCGCGCTGGTGCCCGCGGGCAGCGTGCCCTCGAAGCGGATGCGCATCTGGCGCGGGCGCTGCAGCACGATGGTCTGGGTCGCGGCCACGTGCTGGAACTCGGTGGCGCCGATGCCGAAGGCCAGCGCGCCGAGCGCGCCGTGGGTGCAGGTGTGGCTGTCGCTGCAGACCACCGAGGCGCCCGGCAGCGTGAGCCCGAGCTCGGGCCCGACCACGTGCACGATGCCCTGCCCCGGCTGGCCGACGTCGAACAGGCGGATGCCCTGCAGCCGCGTCTCGTGGCGCAGGTCGGCCAGGTAGCGGATGGCGTTGGGCGTGTGGCCCTCGCGGCCCGGCGCGGTCGACACCGTGTGGTCGGGCATCGCGAAGGTCAGCTCGGGATGGCGCACCGGCAGCCCGCGCCGGCGCAGCGCCGCGAGCGCCTTGCTGCCGGGGTCGCTGACCAGGTGGCGGTCGACATGCAGCAGCGAGAAGCCGCCGCCCAGGTCGGACACCACGTGGGCGTCCCATATCTTCTCGAAGAGCGTGCGGCCGGGCATGCGGGGGTCTCTGGACGTTGGCTGTCGTGGGTGTCGTTCGGTCCTATTGTATTGACATCAATACTTTTAGCCAACGCCCCGGTCCACCCCGTCATCGACCGCTAAGATTTGCCCATGGACCTCAACAGGCAGCCCGGCGTGGCACTGCATCACCAGATCTCGACCCTGATCGAGGACATGGTCGCCAGCGGGCGGCTGCGCGACGGCGACCAGCTCCCCACCGAGGAGGAACTGCGCGCGCAGTACGGCGTCTCGCGCGTCACGGTGCGGCGCGCGCTGCAGTCGCTGGAGGAACGCGGCCTGCTCAAGCGCCAGCGCGGCCGCGGCACCTACGTGTCGGCGCCGTTGCGCTCGGCACCGCTGCCGATGCCGATGGAGTCCTTCCTCGCCACCATGGCCGAGCGCCGCTCGCGCAGCAAGCCATCGGTCAAGGAGTTCGGCTTCGTGCCCGCGCCCGCCGACGTGGCCACCGCGCTGCGGCTCGAGGAAGGCACGCCGGTGCTCCAGGTGGTGCGGCTGCGCAGCACCGGGCGGCTGCCGATCCTGCACAGCATCGTCCATCTCATCGAGGACGTGGGCCGGCGCTTCGTGCGGGCCGATTTCTCGCGGCTGTCGTTGACCGAGCTGCTGCAGGCCCAGGGCATCCGCTACGGCCGCATCGAGATGCTCACGCGCGCCACGCTGGCCGACGCGCCGCTGGCCGCGCTGCTCGGCGTGCCGATGGCCTCGGCGCTGGTCGACGTGCTGCGCATCGGCCACGACGAGGCCGACCGGCCCTTCGAGTTCCAGCGCCTGCGCGGTCCGTCGGACCGCTTCCACTCGCACGTCACGATCCGGGGCTGACCTCGCGCACGCGCTCCAGCGTGTAGTCGATGAAGGTGCGGATCGCGCGCGTGTGCTGGCGGTTCGGCATGTAGAGCATGAACATCTGGGTGCCGAAGATCGACAGCCGCCAGTCGTCGAGCGTGGTCAGCACCTCGCCGCGGCGCACGTCCTCGGCCACCACGTAGTCGGGCACCAGGCCGATGCCCAGGCCCGCGAGGATGGCCTGGCGCAGGAACAGGAAGTTCTCCGAGATCAGGGTCGGCTCGAGCACCACCTCGCGCCGGATCTCGCCCTGGTAGGCCGACACGCGCAGCTGCCGCCCGATGACCGCGGCCGTGACCACCGGCGCGCCGTGCAGCCCGTCGAGCTGCACCGGCAGCGGATGCTGCGCCGCGTAGTCGCGCGAGGCGCAGGCCACGTAGCGCACCGGGCCCATCGCGCGCGCCACCAGGTTCTGCGGCGGCTCGGGGATCACGCGGATCGCGATGTCGACCTCGTCGCGCAGCAGGTCCTCGATGCGGTTCTCGAACACCACGTCGAGCACGATGCCCGGGTAGCGGCGCTTGAAGTCGATCAGCCAGTCGGCCATGACCAGCTGCCCGTAGCCGCTGGGCACGCTCAGCCGCACCTGCCCCTGCAGCCCCTCGCCCAGCGTGGTGACCGATTCGCGCGCCGCGCGCAGCTCGCCCTGGATCGCGACGCCGTGCTGGTACAGGCGCAGGCCGATCTCGGTCGGCTCGGCGCGCCGGGTGGTGCGCCGCACCAGCTGCGCGCCGACCGAGCGCTCGAGCTGGTTCAGGTGGTAGCTGACGTTGGCCCGGGTCATCTTGAGCCGGCGCGCGGCCGCGCTCAGGTTGCCGGCATCGATGATTTCGACCAGCAGGGTCAGCGATTGGAGGTCCATGGACCGGATTTTGTCAAAAATCCTTTGACAGTCTGTCAACCGACTATGCAATTGTCAAAACCGGGATGGGTGCAAAGAATGCGGGGTTCACCCCAGGACCCTCGCCGCCCGCGGAAGGGGGTTCGACCTCCCCAGAGCCTCGCGCCGCTCCGGCGCGTCACCGAGACAAGCGACACGCACATGGCCACCCCGACCTCCAGCCCCTCCACGTCCTCCGGTCCCGTCGCCTTCGAGCGCCAGGGCGATGTCTTCGTCGTGACCATCGACAACCCGCCCGTCAACGCCCTGGGCGTGGACGTGCGCCGCGGCCTCGTGGCCGCCATCGACGCGGCCGAGGCCGACGCCGCGGCCAAGGCCGTGCTGATCGTCGGCGCGGGCCGCAACTTCATCGCCGGTGCCGACATCCGCGAGTTCGGCCAGGCGCCGCAGCCGCCCTCGCTGCCCGAGGCCTGCCTGAAGATCGAGAACTGCAGCAAGCCCGTGATCGCCGCCATCCATGGCGCCGCGCTCGGCGGCGGCCTCGAGGTGGCGCTGTCGGCCCACTACCGCCTGGCCTCGCCCACCGCCAAGCTGGGCCTGCCCGAAGTCGCGCTGGGCCTGCTGCCCGGCTCGGGCGGCACGCAGCGCACGCCGCGCCTGATCGGCGTGAAGCCCGCCATCGAGCTGATGCTCAGCGGCCGCCACGCGCCCGCGAAGGAAGCGCTGTCGCTGGGCCTGGTGGACCGCCTCGGCAGCGACGCCGACGCGCGCGCCGAAGGCCTGGCCTATGCCAGGGAACTGATCGCCGCCAACGCCCCGGTGCGCCGCACGCGCGAGGCCGGCGCGCTGGCCGACCAGGAAGCCAGCCGCGCCGCCCTCGAGGCCGCGCGCGCCGACACCGCCAAGAAGAGCCGTGGCCTGTTCTCGCCGATGAAGATCGTCGAGGCGGTCGAGGGCGCGCTCACGCTGCCCTTCGACGAAGGCATGGCGCTCGAACGCAAGCTGTTCCTGCAGTGCATCGACAGCCCGCAGCGCGCGGGTCTGATCCACGCCTTCTTCGCCGAGCGCGAAGTGCTCAAGGCGCCCGAGACCCGCTCCGCCAGCCCGCGGCCGCTGGCGTCGGCCGGCATCGTCGGCGGCGGCACCATGGGCGCGGGCATCGCGGTGGCGATGCTCGACGCCGGCCTGCCCGTGACCATGATCGAGCGCGACGACACCCAGCTCGCGCGCGGCCGCGCCAACGTCGAGAAGGTCTACGACGGCCTGATCGCCAAGGGCCGCATCACGCCCGAGGCCAAGGCGGCCGTGCTGGCGCGCTTCTCGGGCTCGACCTCGTACGACGCGCTCGCCAACGTGGACATCGTGGTCGAGGCCGTGTTCGAGGACATGGGCGTGAAGAAGGCCGTGTTCGCCGAGCTCGACCGCGTCTGCAAGCAGGGCGCGGTGCTGGCCACCAACACCTCCTACCTCGACATCGACGAGATCGCCGCCAGCATCTCGCGGCCGCAGGACGTGGTGGGCCTGCACTTCTTCTCGCCGGCCAACATCATGAAGCTGCTCGAGATCGTGGTGCCCGCCAAGGTGCGTGCCGACGTGGTCGCCACCGGCTTCGAGCTCGCGAAGAAGCTCAAGAAGGTGCCGGTGCGCGCGGGCGTGTGCGACGGCTTCATCGGCAACCGCATCCTGGCCGTGTACCGCCAGGCCGCCGACCACATGATGGAGGACGGCGCCTCGCCCTACGAGATCGACGCCGCCGTGCGCAACTTCGGCTACCCGATGGGCCCGTTCCAGGTCTCGGACCTCGCGGGCGGCGACATCGGCTGGGCCACGCGCAAGCGCAAGGCCGCCACGCGCGACCCGCAGGCACGCTACGTGCAGGTGGCCGACCGCATCTGCGAGCGCGGCTGGTTCGGCCAGAAGACGCAGCGCGGCTACTACCTCTATCCCGAAGGCGCGCGCACCGGCCAGCCCGACCCCGAGGTGCTCGCGATCATCGACGCCGAGCGCGAACGCGCTGGTGTCAAGCCGCGCGCCTTCACCGAGGAGGAGATCATGCGCCGCTACATGGCCGCGATGATCAACGAGGGCGCCAACGTCGTGCTGCAGCGCATCGCGCTGCGCCCGCTCGATGTCGACGTGACCTTCCTCTACGGCTACGGCTTTCCGCGCCACCGCGGCGGCCCGATGAAGTACGCCGACATGGTGGGCCTGCCCAAGGTGCTGGCCGACATCCAGGAGTTCGCGAAGGAAGACCCGATCTTCTGGAAGCCGTCGCCGCTGCTGGTGCAGCTGGTCGAGCGCGGCGCCGACTTCGCGAGCCTCAACCAATCCGAGTAATCACAGAGCCAGCCTTCAGGAGACATCCCCATGCGTGAAGCCGTCATCGTTTCCACCGCCCGCACCCCGCTCACCAAGGCGCACCGCGGCGAATTCAACATCACCCCCGGTCCCACGCTGGCGGCCTTCGCGGTCAAGGCCGCGGTCGAGCGCTCGGGCCTCGACCCGGCGCTGATCGAGGACGCCATCCTCGGCTGCGGCTATCCCGAGGGCACCACGGGCCGCAACATCGCGCGCCAGGCCATCGTGCGCGCGGGCCTGCCGATCTCGATCGCCGGCACCACCGTCAACCGCTTCTGCGCCTCGGGCCTGCAGGCGATCGCGATGGCCGCGGGCCGCATCGTGGTGGACGGCGCGCCGGCCATGATCGCGGGCGGCGTGGAGAGCATCTCGCAGATCCGCAGCCGCAGCGCCACCGACAGCGGCGACAACGGCATGGACCCGTGGATCGTCGAGCACAAGCCCGCGCTCTACATGGCGATGATCGAGACCGCCGACATCGTGGCCCAGCGCTACGGCATCAGCCGCGAGGCGCAGGACCGCTTCTCGGCCGAAAGCCAGCGCCGCACCGAGGAAGCGCAGCTCGCCGGCCGCTACAAGGACGAGATCGTCGCCTGCACCACCACCATGGCGGTGACCGACAAGGAGACCAAGGAGGTCACGCACCGCGAGGTCACGGCCACCGAGGACAACTGCAACCGCCGCGGCACCACCTACGAGGCGCTGGCCAAGCTCAAGCCCGTGATGGGCGACGACAAGTTCATCACCGCGGGCAATGCCTCGCAGCTGTCGGACGGCGCCTCGGCCTGCGTGCTGATGGAAGCCAAGGACGCAGCGCGCGCCAACATCAAACCCCTGGGCGCCTTCCGCGGCCTCGCGGTCGCGGGCTGCGAGCCCGACGAGATGGGCATCGGCCCGGTGTTCGCCGTTCCCAAGCTGCTCGCGCGCCACGGCCTCAAGGTCGAGGACATCGGCCTGTGGGAACTCAACGAAGCCTTCGCCTCGCAGTCGATCTACTGCCAGGACCGGCTGGGCATTCCCTCGGAACGCCTCAACGTCAACGGCGGCGCGATCTCGATCGGCCACCCCTTCGGCATGACCGGCGCGCGCCTCGCGGGCCATGTGCTGATCGAAGGCAAGCGCCGCGGCGCCAAGTACGCCGTGGTCACGATGTGCATCGCCGGCGGCATGGGCGCCGCGGGCCTGTTCGAAATCTACTGAGGAGCGCGCGATGGACCTGAACTTCACCCCCGAAGAAGAAGCCTTCCGCGGCGAGGTGCGTGCCTTCCTGGCCGACAAGCTGCCCGCGCGGCTGTCGGACAAGGTGCGCGGCGGCAAGATCCTCGAGAAGGCCGACATGGAGGAATGGCATGCCATCCTCGATGCGCGCGGCTGGCTCGCCAACCACTGGCCCGAGCAGTACGGCGGCCCGGGCTGGACGGCGGTGGAGAAGTTCATCTTCGAGAACGAGTGCGCGCTGGCCTTCGCGCCGCGCATCGTGCCCTTCGGCGTGAACATGCTCGGTCCGGTGCTCATCAAGTACGGCAACGAGGCGCAGAAGCGCCACTGGCTGCCGCGCATCCTCAACGGCGCCGACTGGTGGTGCCAGGGCTACTCGGAACCCGGCGCGGGCTCCGACCTCGCGGCCGTGAAGACCTCGGCCGTGCGCGGCATCGACGCGCAGGGCGACCACTACATCGTGAACGGCCAGAAGACCTGGACCACGCTGGGCCAGCACGCCAACATGATCTTCTGCCTGGTGCGCACCAACCGCGAGGCGAAGAAGCAGGAGGGCATCAGCTTCCTGCTGATCGACATGACATCGCCGGGCGTGGAAGTGCGTCCGATCATCACGCTCGACGGCGAGCACGAGGTCAACGAGGTGTTCTTCTCCGACGTGCGCGTGCCGGCCGAGAACCTCGTGGGCGAGGAGAACAAGGGCTGGACCTGCGCCAAGTACCTGCTGACCTACGAACGCACCAACATCGCGGGCGTGGGCTTCTCGGTGGCCGCGCTCGAGCAGCTCAAGGGCATTGCCGCCACGCAGACGAAGAACGGCAAGCCGCTGTCGGACGACCCGGCCTTCGCGGCGCGCATGGCGCGCGTGGAGATCGACCTCGAGAACATGAAGACCACCAACCTGCGCGTGATCGCGGCGGTGGCCGGCGGCGGCGTGCCGGGCGCCGAGAGCTCGATGCTCAAGATCCGCGGCACCGAGATCCGCCAGGAGATCTCGTCGCTGGCGCGCCGCGCGATGGGCGTGCATGGCCGCCCCTTCATCGCCGAGGCGCTGAAGGACGGCTTCACCGGCGAGACCTTCGGCCCGGCCTACGCCTCGGCCGCCGCCTCGCGCTACTTCAACAACCGCAAGCTGTCGATCTTCGGCGGCTCGAACGAGATCCAGAAGAACATCATCTCCAAGATGATCCTGGGCCTGTAAAGGAGAGATGCAATGAACTTCGAACACAGCGAAGACCGGCGCATGCTCGCCGACAGCCTCAACCGCTTCATCAGCGAGCAGTACGCCTTCGATGCGCGCGACCGCATCGCGAAGTCGGAACACGGCTTCAGCAAGGAGATCTTCCAGCAGTTCGCCGAACTCGGCGTGATCGGCGCGCTGTTCAGCGAGGCCGATGGCGGTTTCGGCGGCGGCGGCTTCGACATCGCCGTGGTCTTCGAGGCCCTGGGCCGCGGCCTCGTGGTCGAGCCGCTGCTGGGCGCGGTGATGGTCGGCGAGGCGCTCGGCGCGGCCGGCACGGATGCGCAGAAAGAGAAGCTCGGCGACATCATCAATGGCGCGACCGTCGCGGCCTTCGCGCACGACGAGGCCGACACGCATTACGAACGCACGCGCGTCGCCACCCGCGCCGAGCGCAGCGGCGACGACTGGGTGCTCGACGGCGCCAAGGCCGTGGTGCCGCAGGGCGAGCAGGCCGACCTGTTCCTGGTCTCGGCCCGCACCTCGGGCAACGTGGACGACGAAGCCGGCATCTCGCTGTTCCTCGTGCCCGCGAAGACGGCAGGCCTCACGGTGCGCGGCTGCCCTTCGATCGACGGCGGCCGTGTCGCCGAACTCTCGTTCGACGGCCTGAAGCTGAGCGCCGACGCGCTGCTGGGCACCGAGGGCCAGGGCGCCGCGACGCTCGAGCGCGCCATCGGCCGCGGCGTGCTCGCGCTGTGCGCCGAGGCCGTGGGCGCGATGGAAGCGGCCAAGACCGCGACGCTCGACTACCTGCGCACGCGCAAGCAGTTCGGCACGCTGATCGGCAGCTTCCAGGCGCTGCAGCACCGCATGGCCGACCTGCTGCTCGAGATCGAACAGGCGCGCTCGGCGGTCATCAATGCCGCGGCCGCCATCGACGGCAGCGACCGCCTCGCACGCGAGCGCGCGCTGTCGGCCGCCAAGTTCAGCATCGGCCGCATCGGCGCGCTGGTGGCGGAGGAAAGCATCCAGATGCACGGCGGCATCGGCATGACGTGGGAGCTGCCGCTGCCCCACTACGCCAAGCGCCTCGTGATGATCGACCACCAGCTCGGCGACGAGGACCATCATCTGCAGCGCTACATCTCTCTGGGCAAGGAGGTGGCGGCATGAGCGAGAACAAGACCGTGCTGATCTCGCAGGAGGGTGCCGTGCGCATCCTCACCAACAGCAACCCCGGCGCGCGCAACGCGATCACGCCCACGCTGTATGCCGAGCTCGCGGCCGCGCTGGCCGATGCGCAGGACGACCCCGAGGTCGGTGCCATCGTCTTCACCGGCGCCGGCGATTTCTTCTGCTCGGGCGGCGACCTCAACCTGCTGGCCAAGCGCCGCGAGCTGCCAGCCTCGGAACGCCGCGAGAAGCTCGAGGGCCTGCACAACCTGATCCGCGCGCTGCGCTATTGCGGCAAGCCCGTGATCGCGGCCGTCGAGGGCGGCGCCGCGGGCGCGGGCCTGTCGATGGCGCTGGCCTGCGACATGCTCGTGTCGGCGCGCGATGCCTTCTACACCGTGGCCTACGTCAAGGTCGGCCTCACGCCCGATGGCGGTGCCACCGCCTTCCTGTCCGAGTTCGTCTCGCGCCAGCTGCTGACCGAGCTGTGCCTGACCGGCGACCGCCTGCCGGCCGAGCGCCTGCATGCGCTGGGCGCGGTCAACCGCCTGACCGACAAGGGCGCGGCACTGGCCGAGGCGATCGCGCTCGCGGCCAAGGTTGCGAACGGCCCGCAGCGCGCGAGCGCGCGCATCAAGTCGCTGTGCCGCCAGGCGCACCGCGCCACGCTCGAGGAACAACTCGAGGCCGAGGCCGTCTACATGGTCGAGTCGCAGGCCGATGCCGAGGCCGCCGAAGGCATCGGTGCCTTCCTCGGCAAGCGCAAGGCCGACTTCGCCGCGCTGCGGCAGCGCCGGCAGGACGCGTCCTGACGCTGGCCGCCACCGCTTCTTCCCCGGCCTCGCGCGCACCCGCGCCGAGGTCTCACGTCTTTCCGGAGCCACCATGCCCTCGCTGAATTCCTCGCTGCCGCTCGCCGGCGTGCGCGTCCTCGACCTGTCCCGCATCCTCGCGGGCCCCTGGTGCGGCATGGTGCTGGCCGACATGGGCGCCGAGGTCATCAAGGTCGAGCACCCGGGCCGCGGCGACGACACGCGCGACTGGGGCCTGCGCGTCGGCAAGACCGAGACCGCCTACTTCAACAGCGTGAACCGCAACAAGCGCTCGGTCACGCTCGACCTGCAGACGCCCGAGGGCCAGCAGCTCGCGCGCGATCTCGCGAAGCAGTGCGACGTGCTGATCCAGAACTTCAAGTTCGGCGGCATCGACAAGCTCGGCCTGGGCTACGAGCAGCTGAGCCAGGAACATCCAGGCCTCATCTACTGCTCGATCTCGGGCTACGACCGCACCGGCCCCGAGGCCGCGCGCCCCGGCTACGACCTCGTGGTGCAGGGCGAGGCCGGCCTGATGGCGCTCAACGGCGAGGCCAACCAGCCGCCGCTGAAGTTCGGCGTCGCGGCCGTCGACCTGTTCACCGGCATGTACTCGGCGCAGGCCATCCTCGCCGCGCTCTACCAGCGCGAGAAGACCGGCCGCGGCCGGCATGTGGAGATGGCGCTGTTCGACTGCGGCCTGATGATCACCGCCTACTACGGCCTCGAGGCGCTGCTGCTGGGCGAGGACCCGCCGCGCTACGGCAACTCGCATCCCTCGATCGTGCCCTACGGCGTGTTCGACGCGGCCGACGGCCCGCTGGTCATCACCGTGGGCAACAACGCGCAGTTCGCGCGCTTCTGCACCGAGGTGATCGAGCGGCCCGACCTCGCGGCCGACGAGCGCTTCAAGACCAACATCCTGCGTTCGGCCAACCGCGCGGTGCTGTTGCCGCAACTGCATGCCGAACTCGCGAAGCGCCCGCGCGCCGTGCTGCTCGACAAACTGAGTGCCGCCGGCATCCCCTGCGGCGAGGTGCTGGGCCTGCTCGAGGCGCTGCAATCGAAGCGCGCCAGCGACGCCGGCCTGGTCACGCGCCAGCCGCATCCGGTCGCGGGCACGGTCGACGTGCTCGCGCCACCCTACCGTTTCGATGGCGAGCGCCTGCCGGTGCGCAGCGCGCCGCCCACCCTGGGCGAAGGCACGCACGACGTGCTCCAGTCCTTGCTCGGCCTGTCGGATGAAAAGCTGGCAGCGCTGAAAAGCAGCGGCGTCGTCTGACGGCGCCACCTTGTTCCCCTGAAGCAGAAGTCATGGCCTCCCTCTCTCTCCGTACCCTCCGCAGTCCTCTTCGCCGTGCACTCCTCGCGCTCGCCCTTCCCCTCGCCGCCGGTGCCGCCTTCGCGCAGGCCTGGCCGGCCAAGCCGATCACGCTGATCGTGCCCTTCCCGCCCGGCGGTCCCACCGACGTGGCCTCGCGCATCGTGGCGCAGAAGATGTCGGCCGCGCTCGGCCAGAACATCGTGATCGACAACCGCAGCGGCGCCTCGGGCATCGTGGGCGCGGCCGCCGCCGCGCGCGCGCCGGCCGACGGCTACACCTTCGTGATGCTGGCCACGCCCACGTTGCTGGCCTCGCACCTCTACGGCCCGACCGGCTACGACATCTTCAAGAACTTCACGCCCGTGGGCAGCGTCTACGACCTGCCGATCGTGCTGGTGGTCAATCCCAAGGCGCTGCCCGAGGTGACCGGCCTGCAGGGCCTGATCGCCAAGGCCAAGGCCGAGAACGGCAAGCTCAACTACACGACCGCGGGTGCCGGCAGCTTCGGCCACCTGACGACCGAGCAGCTCAAGAACATCGGCAAGTTCGAGATGCAGCACGTGCCCTACCGCGGCAGCGCGCCGGCCGTGACCGACCTGATCGGCGGCCAGGTGCCCGCGATGTTCTCGGACCTCGTGGCCGTGATCCCGCACATCCGCGCGGGCAAGCTGCGCGCCATCGCGGTCGGCTCGGGCCAGCGCGTGAGCCTCCTGCGCGACGTGAAGACGGTGGCCGAGCAGGGCTTCCCGGGCTTCGACGCCACCTCGTGGGGCGGCCTGCTGGCACCGGCCGGCACGCCCAAGGACGTGGTCGAGCGCATGAGCGCCGAACTCAAGAAGGCGCTGGCCGACAAGGAAGTGCAGGAGAAGCTGCAGGGCGTGGGCTCGTTCGCGGCCTACCGCACCGCCGACCAGACCGCCGAGCGCATGCGCCAGGACTTCGAGCGCTGGGGCAAGGTCATCCGCGACAACCACATCACGAACCAGTAAAACAGCCGGGCCGACACGGCGACGATTTCAAGGGAACAAGGAGACAGGCCATGACCGACAGGAACGACAGGCACGACAACGACTACGCGACGCCCGTGGGCGCGCCGTTCCGGCCCGCGCGCCCCGTGCGCAGCCTCGCCGACATCCAGGCGCTCGAGCAGACGCCGCTGGCACAGGCGCTCACGGTGCGCAGCACCTACGAGATCTTCCGCAACGCGGGCCATGCCTTCGGCGACAAGACGGCGCTGACCTTCCTGCGCACCGGCAACCCGGACGACGCGCCGATCCGCTGGTCGTATGCCGAGCTGCTCGCGCGCATCCACCAGACCGCGAACCTGCTGCATGGCCTGGGCGTGGGCCCGAACGACGCGGTGGCGGTGCTGCTGCCGGGCTGTCTCGAATACCACCTCGCGCTCTGGGGCGGCGAGGCCGCCGGCATCGTGCAGCCGCTCAATCCGCTGCTCACCGACGAGAAGCTGGTCGCGCTGATGACCGCGGCCCGCGCCAAGGTGCTGATCGCCTACGGCTCGGACGCCGAGTCGGGCATGTGGTCGAAGGCGCTGCGGCTGCGCGGCCAGGTGCCCGGGCTCACCACCTTGCTGCGCGTGGCGCCGCACGACGAGGCACCGGGCGCGGCGGGCGCGCTGCCCGAGGGCGTGGCCGACTTCGAGGCGCTGCGCGCCGCGCAACCCGATGACCGCCTCGTGAGCGGCCGCGACATCGCTTCGAGCGACATCGCCGCCTACTTCCACACCGGCGGCACCACCGGCGCGCCCAAGCTCGCGCGCCACAGCCATGGCGCACAGGTGTTCACCGCCTGGGCCAGCGTGCAGGTCGCGGGCATGAACGAGCACGGCATCTCGATCAACGGCTATCCGCTGTTCCACGTCGCGGGCGTGCTGCCGGCCTCGCTGGCGTCGCTGTCGGCCGGCGTGGAGGTGGTGATTCCCACGCCCTCGCTGCTGCGCAACAAGCAGGTGCTGGCCAACTACTGGAAGCTGGTCGCCAAGTACCGCCCGACCTCGCTGTCGGCCGTGCCCACGGTGCTGGCCGCGCTGGCCAACGTGCCGCTGGACGGCGCCGACATCTCCTCGATCACCTACTGCCGCACCGGCGCGGCCGTGCTCTCGCCCGAACTCGCCGCGCGCTTCGAGCGCCTGTTCGGCCTGCACGTGCACGAGAGCCTGGGCATGACCGAGATGGCCGGCATCTCGACCATCACGCCGCCCGGCGTCGACGGCCCCGCGGGCTGCGTCGGCTTTCGCCTGCCCTACATGCAGATGCGCGTGGTGGCGCTCGACGAGCACGGCAACGCGAGCGATCGCGAGGTGCCGCGCGGCGAGACCGGCATGGTGCTGTTCAAGTCGCCCAACGTGTTCTCGGGCTTCGTCGATCCGGCCGACAACGCCAAGGCCTTCACGGCCGACGGCTGGCTCGCGACCGGCGACCTCGGCTGGATCGACAGCGAGGAGCGGCTCAACCTCACGGGCCGCTCGAAGGACCTGATCATCCGCAGCGGCCACAACATCGATCCCAAGGTGATCGAGGACGCGCTGAGCGCGCACCCGGCGGTGCAGGTCTGCGCCGCGGTCGGCGCGCCCGATGCCTACGCGGGCGAACTGCCCGTGGTGTTCGCGACGCTGGTGCCCGGCGGCGCGGCCACCGAGGACGAGCTGCTGGCCTTCACCGCCGCGCGCGTCGACGAGGCACCGGCCAAGCCCAAGTGGGTGGCGCTGGTCGATGCGCTGCCGATGACCAACGTCGGCAAGATCTACAAGCCCGAGCTGCGCGCCATGGCCGCGAGCCGCGTGGTGGCCGCGACCGTGGCCGAGCTCTGCGCCGAACTCGGCCTGCCCGAGGCCGCGCGCCCGAGCGTGACGCACGAGGGCGAGAGCCTGGTGCGCGTGACGATCGACCCCGCCGCCGCCGGCGCGCAGGCCGCGGCGCTCGCCGAGCGGCTGCGCAAGGCGCTCGAGCCACTGCCTTTCAAGACCCGCGTCGCGACGGCCTGAAGCCGTCGCACGGCGGGCCGCAGCGCACGGCCCGCCGCCTTTCGTTTCTCCGCCCCCAAGAACCATCAGGGACACCATGACCATCACCCGACACCCGACCCGTCGCGCGCTGCTGCGCGCCACCACCGCAACCGCCGCCGCGCTGCTCGCGCTGGCCCATGCGCCGGCCCAGGCCCAGGCGCCCTATCCGAACAAGCCGATCCGCATGGTCGTGCCCTTCCAGGCAGGCGGCGCCACCGACGTGCTCGCGCGCGTGCTGGGCCAGAAGATGGCGGCCGGCCTCGGCCAGCCCGTGGTGATCGACAACAAGCCCGGCGCGGCCGGCATCATCGGCACCGACATGGTCGCCAAGGCAGCGCCCGACGGCTACACCATCGTCTTCTCGCTGAGCAATTCGCTGCTGACCAACGAGTTCCTCTACGAGAAGCTGCCCTACGACACGCAGCGCGACCTCACGCTGGTCTACCAGGTGGCGATGGGGCCGCTGGTGCTGGTGGTGCATCCGAGCGTGCCGGCCAAGACCGCGCCCGAACTGCTGAAGTACGTGGCCGCGAACAAGGGCAAGGTCGCCTATGGCTCCTACGGCGTGGGCGCCTACCCGCACCTGGCGGGCGCGCACATGAGCCTCACGCAGCAGGCCGACATGAACCACGTCGCCTACAAGGGCGAGGCGCCGATGATGCAGGACCTGATCGGCGGCCAGATCCAGATGGCCTATGCGAGCGCGCTGGTCGCCAAGCCGCACATCGACGCGGGCAAGGTGCGGGCCATCGGCGTGAGCGGCGAACGCCGCATGGCCGCGCTGCCCACCGTGCCGACGATGGCCGAGCAGGGCTTGAAGGACGAGGCCTACCGCGTGACCGGCTGGCTTGCCTTCGCCGTGCCCGCCAAGACGCCCAAGCCCATCGTGGACCGTATCGCCGAGGAAGTGCGCAAGGCCTCGCAGCAGCCCGACGTGCGCGAACGCATCGCGGCCATGGGCTTCGAGCTCAAGGACAGCTCGCCCGAACTCTTCGCCGCCGCCTGGAAGGCCGAGCGGCCGATCTGGGAGCGCCTCATCAAGCAGTCGGGCGCGAAGCTCGAGTGAACCCCCATCCGTTTTCATTTTGAAGGACCAGCCATGAAGATTCTCGTGCCCGTCAAACGGGTCGTCGACTACAACGTGAAGGTGCGCGTCAAGAGCGACGGCACGGGCGTGGACATCGCCAACGTCAAGATGAGCATGAACCCCTTCGACGAGATCGCCGTCGAAGAGGCCGTGCGCCTGAAGGAGAAGGGCGTGGTGACCGAGGTCATCGCCGTCTCGTGCGGCGACGCCAAGTCGCAGGAAACCCTGCGCACCGCGATGGCCATCGGCGCCGACCGCGGCATCCTGGTCGAGACCTCGGAAGAGCTGCAGCCGCTGGCCGTCGCCAAGCTGCTCAAGGCGCTGGTCGACAAGGAACAGCCCTCGCTCATCATCCTCGGCAAGCAGGCCATCGACGACGATGCCAACCAGACCGGCCAGATGCTGGCTGCCTTGGCTGACCTGCCGCAAGCCACCTTCGCGAGCAAGGTCGAAGTCGCCGGTGACAAGGCCAACGTGACCCGCGAAGTCGACGGCGGCCTCGAGACCGTCTCGCTCACGCTGCCGGCCGTCATCACGACCGACCTGCGCCTGAACGAGCCGCGCTACGTCACGCTGCCCAACATCATGAAGGCCAAGAAGAAGCAGCTCGACACCTTCAAGCCCGAGGACCTGGGCGTGGACGTCAAGCCGCGCCTGAAGACCCTGAAGGTCTCGGAACCGCCGAAGCGCGGCGCCGGCATCAAGGTGCCCGACGTTGCAACGCTGGTCGACAAACTGAAGAACGAAGCGAAGGTGATCTGAACATGAGCGCACTTGTCATTGCCGAACACGACCACGCCAGCATCAAGCCGGCGACCTTGAACACCGTCACCGCGGCTCTCGCCTGTGGCGGCGAAGTGCATGTGCTCGTGGCTGGCGCCAACGCGGCCGAAGCCGCCAAGGCCGCTGCCCAGATCGCCGGTGTCACCAAGGTCATCGCGGCCGACAGCCCGAGCCTCGCCGAGAACCTCGCTGAGAACGTCGCGGCGCAAGTCCTGGCCATCGCCGGCAACTACAGCCACATCCTGTTCCCCTCGACCGCCAACGGCAAGAACGTTGCGCCGCGCGTGGCGGCCAAGCTCGATGTTGCGCAGATCAGCGACATCACCAAGGTCGACAGCCCCGACACCTTCGAGCGTCCGATCTACGCGGGCAATGCGATCGCCACCGTGCAGAGCAGCGATGCGACCAAGGTCATCACCGTTCGCACTACCGGCTTCGACGCCGCGGCCGCCACCGGTGGCACTGCAACGGTCGAAAACGCCGAAGGCGTGGCCGACAGCGGTAAGAGCAGCTTCGTCGGCCGCGAGGTCACGAAGAGCGAACGCCCCGAACTCACGGCCGCCAAGATCATCGTCTCGGGTGGCCGCGCGCTGGGCAGCGCCGAGAAGTTCACCGAGGTGATGGCCCCGCTGGCCGACAAGCTCAACGCGGGCCTGGGCGCCAGCCGCGCCGCCGTCGACGCGGGCTACGCCCCGAACGACTGGCAAGTGGGCCAGACCGGCAAGATCGTGGCGCCGCAGCTGTACATCGCCGCGGGCATCTCGGGCGCGATCCAGCATCTGGCCGGCATGAAGGACTCCAAGGTGATCGTGGCGATCAACAAGGACGAGGAAGCACCGATCTTCTCGGTGGCCGACTACGGTCTCGTGGCCGACCTGTTCACGGCCGTGCCCGAGCTGGTGAAGACGCTGTAAGAGGAAGCGCCCGCATGAAGACCCGCATCACCGAGCTGCTCGGCATCCGCTACCCGATCGTGCAGGGCGGCATGCAGTGGGTGGGCCGCGCCGAACTGGCCGCGGCCGTCTCCAACGCCGGCGGCCTGGGCATCGTGACAGCGCTCACGCAGCCCACGCCCGACGACCTGCGCCGCGAGGTCGAGCGCACCCGCGCACTGACCGACAAGCCCTTCGGCGTGAACCTCACGATCCTGCCGGCCGTGAAGCCGCCGCCCTATGCCGAGTACGTGCAGGCGATCATCGACAGCGGCGTGAAGATCGTGGAGACCGCGGGCAACAGCCCGAAGGACTTCATCGAGGCGCTCAAGCGCCACGACGTGAAGATCGTCCACAAGTGCACCTCGGTGCGCCACGCGCTGTCGGCCGAGCGCAATGGCGTCGACGCCGTGTCGGTCGACGGCTTCGAGTGCGCGGGCCATCCGGGCGAGGACGACGTGCCGGGTTTAATCCTGCTGCCGATCGCGGCGCGCAAGCTGCGCATCCCCATCATCGCCTCGGGCGGCATCGCCGACGGCCGCGGCATGGCGGCCGCGCTCGCGCTGGGCGCCGAGGGCGTGAACATGGGCACGCGCTTCTGCGTGACCCAGGAAGCGCCGATCCACGAGAACATCAAGCAGGCGCTGGTGGACGCGAGCGAGCGCGACACCAAGCTGATGTTCCGCACCATGCGCAACACCGCGCGCGTGTTCCGCAACGCGATCTCCGAAGAGGTGGTGGCTACGGAGAACCGTCCGGGCGGCTGCGAGTTCGAAGAGATCCGCCCGCTGGTGGCAGGCGCGCGCGGCCGCGCGGCGCTGGAGTCGGGCGCGGTGCAAGACGGCGTGGTCTCGGCCGGTCAGTGCATCGGGCTGATCGACGACATCCCGACTTGCGCGGAGCTGCTGGAACGCATGGTGCGCGAGTGCCGCGAGCATCTGGACCGGGCGCGGGCCTGGATGGACTGAGTCTTTTCCTGCCCGCATCCCGGCGGCGACCACGCCGACCGGGACCGGCACGCCACGGCCTCTTCGAGGCCTGTGCGCCGTGCATTGCGGAAGCTGCATTTATTGGCGGTTGCCGCGACTTCGTGCCGAACGGCACGGCAACCTGCCTACTTCTTCCCTAGAGTTGATGCCCCTGTCACTCGCTACCCCAACCGTGGGTGCAGAAAGGCGCAACACACCAATCCACTGAGATGTTCGAAGGCTGCTTGCCTCGCGGCAGGTCGTCGGTGCGAAAGCAGCGATGCGGATGCGAGGTATCAAAAGGCGACGGCCGAGGCGTTATCAGCACCCCGACCGTCTAACCAAGTTCGTGCAACAACCTTGGAAGGAACGCACAAAAATGGCTACCAAGACTATAGCCCGGCGTCGCACGCCGGTATCTCCCGGAGAAACCGCCCAAGGCCCGGCGGATCTTCTCGAAAACACCCTCTCCCAACTCGAAGCGCTTCTGTGGGGCTGCCACGGGAAAGACATCGATTGGTGCAGCGGTGACGGACCTCGACAACTGGACAACCTGCTCTGGCTTGCGGCTGGACTTGCTCGCGAGGCGGGGGAGTTGTTTCAGATGAGCGAGAAGGCGCGGCATGGGGCGCTTGAGGCTGGCGGGTAGGGGCTGGTCTGCGGGCTGCGGAGTCGCGGCCCGCCTGGGAAACGGAGGGGCTTTTGGGTGCGATGGCTGAAGCCTCTGTGGCGGAGGAATTCGGCTCTGTTGAGGTTGCCTGTGGGGTAGGCCATGATGGTGGCTATGCGCTCTATGTCGATCGCCGACAGGCAATGCGTGCATCAGGTTTACAGCGATTGCAGTCGGTAGCGGGCGACGGCTCTACTTCATGCTGACCGACACAAAGGAGACAGCCGGGGTCTGTGTAAAGCCCGCGTAGACTCGCACGCGGCCCGAAGACCTGCCCACCGCCGAGACCATTGGCATTGCTCTCGATAATGCTCAAGAAGCTCTCAAATCGGGCCCGCCTACAAGATCAAATCGAATCCAGAAAGTGTCATGACCAGCATCCAACAACGTGCCGAACTCCAACGCCGCATTTGGCAGATCGCCAACGATGTCCGTGGCGCAGTCGACGGTTGGGACTTCAAGCAATATGTCCTTGGCGCCCTGTTCTACCGCTTCATCAGTGAAAACTTCGCGGCCTACATCGAATCCGGAGACGAAAGCATTCGCTACGCGAGTCTTTCTGACGAGGTCATCACACCGGAAATCCGGGACGACGCCGTCAAGACCAAGGGCTACTTCATCTACCCCAGCCAGCTGTTCGTCAAGGTGGCTGCCAGCGCCAACGCCAACGAGAGCTTGAACACCGACTTGGCCGCCATCTTCTCGACCATTGAAACCTCCGCCTTGGGCTACCCGTCTGAGCGCGACATCCGCGGCCTGTTTGCCGACTTCGACACCACCAGCAACCGCCTGGGCAACACCGTCAAAGACAAAAATGCCCGTCTGGCGGCCGTGCTCAAAGGCGTGGCCGAGCTGGACTTTGGCCACTTTGACGACAGCCACATCGACCTGTTTGGCGACGCCTACGAATTTCTCATCTCCAACTACGCCGCCAACGCCGGCAAGTCCGGCGGCGAGTTCTTCACGCCGCAGCAGGTCTCCAAACTGATTGCGCAGCTCGCCATGCACAAGCAAACCAGCGTCAACAAGATTTACGACCCGGCCTGCGGCTCCGGCTCGCTGCTTCTGCAAGCCAAGAAGCACTTTGACGCGCACATCATCGAAGACGGTTTTTTTGGTCAGGAGCTCAACCACACCACCTTCAATCTGGCGCGGATGAACATGTTCCTGCACAACGTCAACTACGACAAATTCAACATCCAGCTGGGCGACACCCTCACCGAGCCCCACTTTGGCGACGACAAACCCTTTGACGCCATCGTCTCCAACCCGCCGTACTCGGTGAAGTGGAAAGGCTCGGACGACCCCACTCTGATCAACGACGACCGCTTTGCTCCGGCCGGTGTCCTGGCGCCCAAATCCAAAGCCGACTTCGCCTTCGTGCTGCACGCGCTCAGCTACCTCTCCAGCAAAGGACGCGCCGCCGTCGTCTGCTTCCCGGGCATCTTCTACCGAGGCGGGGCCGAGCAGAAGATTCGCCAATACTTGGTGGACAACAACTATGTGGAAACAGTGATTTCGCTGGCATCCAACCTGTTCTACGGCACAACCATAGCCGTGAACATTCTGGTGCTGTCCAAACACAAGACCGACACCACCACCCAGTTCATCGACGCCAGCGACCTGTTCAAGAAGGAAACAAACAACAACGTGCTGCTGGACAGACACATCGATGAAATCATGGCGGTGTTCGATAGCAAGGCGAATATTGATCATTTCGCGCAGTCCGTGTCTTTTGATCAGGTTGCTGCTAACGATTACAACCTGTCGGTCAGCAGCTATGTCAAAACAAAAGATGTTCGCGAGGAGGTAAAAATTGCACAGCTCAACTCCGAAATAAAAAGCCAAGTCCACAAAATTGACCAATTGCGCAATGATATTAATGCCATCGTGGCCGAAATCGAAGGATCAGAGATCGATCCGGCAGGCAATAGAGATTTCCTAGAAAAGTTGCTAAAAGACGTTCCCGTGGAATGGAAGGCCCTGGAAGATATTGGCACCTTTGTCAGAGGCAAAAGGTTTGTGAAGACAGATCTAATCTCCGAAGGCGTTCCGTGCATTCATTACGGGGAAATGTATACGCACTACGGAATTTGGACAACAAAAGCAAAGTCTTTTATTGATCCGACCCTAGCATCAAAACTACGGACCGCCAAAAGCGGCGATGTAATAATTGTCGCCGCAGGCGAAACCATCGAAGACATTGGCAATGGCACAGCATGGCTTGGTGATGAAAATGTGGTGATTCACGATGCGTGCTTTGCCTATTCAAGCAATTTTTTAAACCCGAAATATCTATCTTACTTTCTGAGGACTGATTCGTACAAGGAGCAGATCAGAAAGTACGTATCCTCTGGAAAAATATCATCGATAAACTCCAATGGACTCGGCAAAGCAAAAGTCCCTATTCCATGCCTAAGCGATCACAAAAAATCGCTTGAGATTCAAGAAAGAATTGTCCGAGTTTTGGATAAATTTGCTGAAATTTCTATTGAACTCACCTCTGAACTGGCTGCTGAACTTGCTGCACGAAAGAAGCAACACTTGTACTACCGCGCTCACTTGCTGAAGCTACCTAGGCGGGAAGAGGTAAAGGTATAACATGAGCAAGACGCTCTCGGAAATTGCCGAACAGCTGAAAGCGGCCAACAAAAAGGTGCAATTGATCTATGCCTTCAATGGCACAGGCAAGACGCGCCTCTCGCGAGAGTTCAAGCAGCTGATTTCACCCAAAGCCGAGAGCGACGAGGCTCAGCCGTCAGCGCTGGCGGCCAAAAAAATACTTTACTACAGCGCGTTTACGGAGGATCTTTTTTATTGGGACAATGACTTGGGATTGGATGCTGAACCAAAATTGAGAATTCAACCAAACTCGTTCACCAAATGGATTCTCGAAGAGCAAGGCAAAGACCAAAGCATCACCGCCACTTTTCAGCACTACACCAGCGAAAAGTTAACGCCTCATTTTAGTGCAAACCTTTCGTCGGTTAGTTTTTCATTTGAGCGCGGCAACGATCAGCAAGAGCCCAATATCAAGATTTCCAAGGGTGAGGAAAGCAACTTCATTTGGAGTGTCTTCAATGCATTGCTTGAACAGTTGATTTTTGAGTTGAACATTGTCGAAGTCGCTGATCGCTCTACAAACGCCTTCAATAATTTGGAATATGTCTTCATTGATGATCCAGTGAGCTCCCTGGATGAAAATCATTTGATCGAGTTGGCCGTAAATTTGGCTGGTTTGATCAAATCCAGCCAATCCGACCTCAAGTTCATCATTACCACCCACAACCCGCTTTTCTACAATGTTCTGTTCAATGAATTTAGCAACAAAGCCTGTTACATGTTGGGGCGTGTGGACGATAGCTTCACGCTGACTGAAAAACACGGCGACTCCAATAAGAGCTTTTCCTACCATTTACACCTGTTGCAGACCATCGAGCAAGCCATTGCCGACCAAAAAATCGAGCGCTACCATTTCACACTGCTGCGCAATCTCTACGAGAAGACAGCCGGTTTTCTCGGATACCTGAAATGGTCTGAGCTATTGCCAGATGACAAGCAGCTTTATTACGGCCGTATCATCAATTTCACCAGCCACAGCACGCTGTCGAATGAAGCCATGGCAGTCCCGACGCCCGCAGAACAGGCGACCATCAAACTGCTAACAGACCATTTGAAAAGCCGCCATGCCTTCTGGCAGCAGCGGGAAGCCTGACCACATGGCCGAGATCACTCGGCACACTGACTACCGGCAGGCCGTTGCCGCCATCAAACAACGCATTAAGGCATCACAAAACCGACGCGTGTGAGTTCTTTCATTACCAAAGTTCTTCCCATTTCGGTGCAGTCGCAGTTGCCAACCGCGCAAGGGATTGAGCGCGAACTGACCAGTCTGATTCACGAAAGCGAGAACAAGCCCAATGAGTGACTACAAGACCATTGCCGAATCCAGAAACTTTATCGTTCTGGACGAGTACATCAAGGATTGGCAGGTTAATCAGGGCTACCAGAGCGAAGGCGATCTGGAGCGTGAGCTCATTCAGGATCTGATTCATCAAGGGTATGAGGCTCCGCTCGGCCTGAACACGCACGAGGCCTTGCTGGCCAACGTGCGCGTCCAGCTGCAAGCGCTCAACAACGTGCAGTTTTCAAACACTGAGTGGCAGCGCTTTGTGGAGACCTGGCTGGACAAGCCCAGCGATGGCATCATCGAGAAGACCCGCAAGATTCACGACGACTACGTTCACGACTTTGTGTTCGACGATGGGCACATCCGGAACATTTACCTGCTGGACAAAAAGAACATCGCACGCAACAAGGTTCAGGTCATCAAGCAGTTTGGGCAGGCCGGCACGCATGCCAACCGCTACGACGTGAGCATTTTGGTCAACGGCCTGCCGCTCGTGCAGGTGGAACTCAAAAAGCGTGGTGTGGCTATTCGCGAGGCCTTCAACCAGGTGCACCGCTACAGCAAGGAGAGCTTCAACAGCGCGCATTCCTTGTTCAAGTACCTGCAGCTGTTTGTGATCACCAACGGCACGGACTGCCGTTACTTTGCCAACACCACCCAGCGCAACAAAAACAGCTTCGACTTCACCATGAATTGGGCGAAGGCGGACAACAGCCTGATCAAGGACCTGAAGGACTTCACCTTGACGTTCTTCCAGAAAGACACGCTGCTGAAGGTGCTGCTGCGCTACTCGGTGTTCGACACCAGCAACACGCTGCTGGCGATGCGCCCATACCAGATTGCCGCCACCGAGCGCATTCTGTGGAAGATCAATAGCGCCTTTCGGGCCAAGAGCTGGAACAAGCAGGAAGGCGGTGGCTTCATATGGCACACCACCGGCTCCGGCAAGACGCTGACCAGCTTCAAGGCAGCGCGCCTGGCCACCGAGTTGCAGTTCATCGACAAGGTGCTCTTTGTGGTGGACCGCAAGGATCTGGACTACCAGACTATGAAGGAATACCAGCGCTTTTCACCGGACAGCGTGAATGGCTCGGACAGCACGGCGGGCTTGAAGCGCAACCTGGACAAGGATGACAACAAAATCATCGTAACTACCATCCAGAAGCTCAACAACCTGATGAAGAGCGAGGGCGACCTGCCCGTCTACGAAAAGCAGGTAGTCTTCATTTTTGATGAGTGCCATCGTAGCCAGTTTGGTCAGGCACAGAAGAACCTCAAGAAGAAATTCAAAAAGTTCTACCAGTTTGGCTTTACCGGCACGCCGATTTTTCCGCAGAATGCATCGGGTGCCGACACCACCGCCAGCGTATTCGGCCGTGAGCTGCATTCGTATGTCATCACCGATGCCATTCGCGATGAGAAGGTGCTCAAGTTCAAGGTGGACTACAACGATGTTCGCCCCCAGTTCAAGGCCATCGAAACCGAGCAGGACGAGAAAAAACTCAGTGCTGCAGAGAACAAGCAGGCACTGTTGCACCCCGACCGCATCCGTGAGATCACCCAGTACATCCTGAGCAACTTCCGGCACAAGACCCATCGCTTGCAAGCGGGCGGATATCAGGCGAGCAAAGGCTTCAATGCCATGTTTGCCGTGAGTAGCGTGGATGCTGCCAAGCTGTATTACGAGGCATTCAAGGCGCTGCAGAAGGACAGCGATAAACCCCTGAAAGTGGCCACCATTTTTTCGTTTGCAGCCAACGAAGAGCAGGATGCGGTGGGCGACATTCAGGATGAAAGCTTTGACGTGTCTGCCATGAACAGCAGCGCCAAGGAGTTCTTGAACGGCGCTATCGCGGACTACAACGCACTGTTCAAAACCAACTTCAGCGTCGACAGTAACGGCTTTCAGAACTACTACCGCGATTTGGCCAAACAGGTCAAAGCCAAGGAGATCGACCTGTTGATTGTGGTGGGCATGTTTTTGACCGGCTTTGATGCCCCCACGTTGAACACCTTGTTCGTGGATAAGAACTTGCGCTACCACGGCTTGCTGCAGGCTTACTCGCGCACCAATCGGATCTTTGACGCCACCAAGACCTTCGGCAACATCGTCAGCTTCCGCGACTTGGAGCAGGCGACGATCGATGCCATCACCTTGTTTGGCGACAAGAACACTAAGAATGTGGTGCTGGAAAAGAGCTACAAGGAATACATGGTCGGGTTCACCGACGCCGTGACCGGAGAGGCGCGTCGCGGTTTTGTGGATGTGGTGACGGAGTTGGAGCAGCGTTTTCCTGACCCTGCAGCCATTGAGAAGGAGGCCGACAAGAAGGCCTTTGCAAAGCTGTTTGGTGAATATCTGCGCGTGGAGAACGTCCTGCAGAACTACGACGAATTCGCCAGCCTAAAGGCCATTCAGAGCCTAGACATGAGTGACCTGGCGGCAGTTGACGCATTTAAGGCCCAGCGCTATCTCGATGATGATGCATTGGCTGCGCTACAAGAAATCAAAATCCCCGCTGAGCGAAAGATTCAGGACTACCGCTCGACCTACAACGACGTTCGTGACTGGTTGCGACGAGAGAAATCTTCAGGCGAGAAGGAGAAGTCCACCATCGACTGGGACGACGTGGTCTTCGAGGTCGACCTGCTTAAGTCACAAGAAATCAACCTCGACTACATCCTAGAGCTGATTTTTGAGAACAACAGGAAAGTGAAAGACAAGGTCGCACTGGTAGAAGATGTGCGTCGGATGATACGCGCGAGCTTGGGAAACCGTGCAAAGGAGAGCTTGCTGGTCGACTTCATCAACCAGACCGACCTAGATCAGATGGGTGATAAAGCCCATCTGATAGACGCCTTTTTTATCTTTGCTCAAGCAGAACTACAGCGAGAGGCGCAAGAGCTGATCACCACCGAGAACCTGAATGCGGAAGCGGCCAAGCGCTATATCACCACCTCGCTGAAACGGGAGTTTGCAAGTGACAACGGCACAGAGCTCAATGCCACCCTTCCCAAGATGAGTCCGCTAAATCCTCAATACTTGGCCACGAAGCAGAGCGTGTTTCAAAAATTCGCCGCCTTCGTAGAGAAATTCAAAGGCGTGGGTGGGCGCGTTTGATCAAGCCGCGCCTTGAAAAAAGACAGATGCGGCAAGACGATACTGTCAGAGCATATTTATGCTACGCGCAGTATTCCCGTGGAAGCCGTGGCGTTGAGCAATTGCTGACTCCGCACAGGTAAACCGCTCCTAGTCAAGTCTTCCAGCTCGATGTCTCGGCATGCTGCTGACTCAGGCCGGTCGCGCGTATACCTCAAGGTCAGCTTCCTATTGGAGGACGTTGTACTTACCTTGCGGTCAATGCTCCATCGAATGGCTAAGCCTGAGATAGTGCACTTCGCGCACTCACTACTGCGTCATGCTCAAACCGCCAACCTAGCACCGCACTCACCGTGCGCAGGGCACCGGGTACTCCCCGAAGCGAAATAAAAGAGAAAAGAGTAGCCCGAAGGGCGGGACATTCTCCGAGGGAAGCACCTAGTGCCCTGCGCACACGCCTCGAAGGCCTCCCCGGGAGCCACCTGGCTAAGGAAACCCCCGATATATCAGTGGACATTGACGGCCCAGAATCGACGGCTGCTTCCCTGTCGAGGTGTACGGATCGCGTCCCGGCGACCGCCCGGTGACATGGCGCCTGCCCCAGCTGCCCGTTTTCTCCGATGACCACTCCTCCTGAGTCCGGCCCCACGCTGGACGCCGCCAGCCCCCTCCCCCCCGACATCGAAGCCGCCGACGAGCCCACCAAGGTGCCCCTGGGCATCGAGGACTGGCTCACCGTGCTCATCATGGGCGCGCTCGCGCTCATCACCTTCGCCAACGTCCTGGTGCGCTACTTCACCGACTCCTCCTTCGCCTGGACCGAGGAGTTCTCCGTGTTCCTGATGATCATGCTGGCGCTGGTCGCCGGCTCGGCCGCGGTCGCGCGCGACCGCCACATCCGCATCGAGTACTTCGCCGAGAGCGGCTCGATGGCCCGGCGCCGCCGGCTGGCGCAGTTCGGCGCGCTGATGATCGCCGCGCTGTTCGGCCTGATCGCAGCGCTCAGCGTGCGCATGGTCTGGGACGACTACCGCTTCGAGGAGACCTCGCCCGGCATCGGCGTGCCGGCCTGGTGGTATTCGATCTGGCTGCCGATCGTGTCGCTGGCCATCGCGCTGCGCGCCATCGGGCTGTTCGTGCGGCGCGGCCGCAAGCACAAGAACAACGACCAGCAGGACGCCGCCGAATGATCGCCACGCTCCTGTTCGTCGCCTTCCTGCTGATGATGCTGGTGGGCGTGCCCATCGGCGCGGCGCTCGGCCTGGCCGGCGCGGCCTGCATCGCGCTCGCCAACACCGACGCCCAATGGTTCGGCCTGCTCGCCGTGCCGCAGAACTTCTACGCCGGCCTCGGCAAGTACCCGCTGCTCGCCATTCCGATGTTCGTGCTGGTCGGCTCGATCTTCGACCGCTCGGGCGTCGCGCTGCGCCTCGTGAACTTCGCCATCGCCATCGTGGGCCGCGGCTCGGGCATGCTGCCGCTGGTGGCGATCGCGGTCGCGATGTTCCTCGGCGGCATCTCGGGCTCGGGCCCGGCCAATGCCGCTGCGGTGGGCGCGGTGATGATCGCCGCCATGTCGCGCGCCGGTTATCCGGCCGCCTACTCGGCCAGCGTGGTCGGCGCCGCCGCGGCCACCGACATCCTGATCCCGCCCTCGGTGGCCTTCATCGTCTATTCGGTGCTGGTGCCCGGCGCCTCGGTGCCGGCGCTGTTCGCCGCCGGCATGGTGCCCGGCGTGCTGGCCGGCCTGGCGCTGATGATTCCGGCCGTGTGGCTGGCGCGCAAGCACAAGATGGGCGCGCTCGAATCCACCCTGCCGCGCCCGCCGTTCTGGAAGAGCTTCCGCGAAGCCACCTGGGGCCTGGCGGCACCGGTGCTGATCCTCGGCGGCATGCGCGCGGGCTGGTTCACGCCCACCGAGGCGGCCGTGGTCGCCGTGTTCTACGGCCTCTTCGTCGGCATGTGCATCCACCGCACCATCAAGGTCCGCGACCTGTTCGTCATCCTGCGCGAATCGGGCGAGCTCTCGGCGGTGATCCTGCTGGTGGTCTCGCTCGCGGGCATCTTCGCCTACTCGCTGTCGACGCTCGGCGTGATCGATCCGGTGACGCGCGCCATCGTCAACTCGGGCCTGGGCGAATACGGCGTGCTCGCGCTGCTGATCCTGCTGCTCATCACGGTCGGCATGTTTCTCGACGGCGTCTCGATCTTCCTGATCTTCGTGCCGCTGCTGCTGCCGATCGTTCAGTACTACAAGTGGGACCCGGTCTGGTTCGGCGTGATCCTCACGCTCAAGGTCGCGCTCGGCCAGTTCACGCCGCCGCTGGCCGTCAACCTGATGGTGTCGTGCCGCATCGCCAAGGTGCGCATGGAGGAGACCGTGCGCTGGGTCGGCTGGATGCTGTTCTCGATGTTCGTGGTGATGGTGCTGGTGATCGCCTTCCCCGAACTCGCGCTGTGGCTGCCGCGCAAGCTCGGCTACTGACGAACGTGCTCGCGGCCGCCCGACTTTTTTCAACGAGGAGATAGATCAGATGAAATTCCGCCGCACCCTGCTCGGCCTCGCCGCCGTCGCGACCGCCCTGGGCATGTTCTCGTCGGGCGCCATGGCGCAGGCCACCTACAAGGCCGAGTACAAGATGTCGCTGGTGCTGGGCCCGCCCACGCCGTGGGGCCAGGCCGGGAAGATCTGGGCCGACCTCGTGAAGGAGCGCACCCAGGGCCGCATCAACATCAAGCTGTACCCGGGCGTGTCGCTGATCCAGGGCGACCAGACGCGCGAGTTCAGCGCGCTGCGCCAGGGCGTGATCGACATGGCCGTGGGCTCGACCATCAACTGGTCGCCGCAGGTCAAGCAGCTCAACCTGTTCTCGATGCCCTTCCTGATGCCCGACTACGCGGCCATCGACGCCCTCACGCAGGGCGAGGTCGGCCAGGAGATCTTCAAGACCCTCGACAAGGCCGGCGTGGTGCCGCTGGCCTGGGGCGAGAACGGCTTCCGCGAGATCACCAACTCGAAGCGCCCGATCAAGACGCCGGCCGACGTCAAGGGCATGAAGATCCGCGTCGTCGGTTCGCCGATCTATTCCGACATGCTGACCGCGCTGGGCGCCAACCCCACGCAGATGAGCTGGGCCGATGCGCAGCCCGCGCTCGCCAGCGGTGCCGTCGACGGCCAGGAGAACCCGCTGTTCCTGTTCACCGTGCTCAAGATGCACACCGTGGGCCAGAAGTTCGTGACCACCTGGGGCTATGTCGCCGACCCGCTGGTGTTCGTGGTCAACAAGGAGATCTGGGCCTCGTGGACGCCGGCCGACCAGGCCATCGTGCGCCAGGCCGCGATCGACGCCGGCAAGGAAGAAATCGTCATCGCACGCAAAGGCCTGGTGGAAGCCGACAAGCCCGTGCTCAAGGACATCGCGGCCATGGGCGTGACCGTCACCAGCCTCACGCCCGCGGAACGCGACGCCTTCGTGAAGGCCACGCGCCCGGTGTACGAGAAGTGGAAGCCGACGGTCGGCGCCGACCTCGTGGCGCGCGCCGAGAAGGCGATCGCGGCGCGCAAGAAGTAAGAGCAAGCGCCGCGCGGGCCGGCGCGCCTCAGTTGCGATAGCGGCTGGGGTTCGCGCCCGCCACCTTCTTCATCAGGCGCCGCAGCGCGGTGGCGTCCTGATACCCGACGGCGCCGGCCACCTGGTCGACCGTCATGCGGCTGGACTCGAGCAGCGCCCGCGCGCGCCGCAGCCGCACGCCCTGCAGCAGCGCCTGCGTGCTCTTGCCGGTGGCCTTCATCACGTGGCGCGCGAGCGTGCGCTCCGACATGCAGAACTCGCGCGCCAGCTCGCTCACCGAGGGCGGCGCGGGCAGCGCCGCTTCCACGCGCGCCGCGAGCCGCGCCACCAGGTCGTTGCCGTTGGCCAGCAGCTCGGGAACGATGAACGGCGCCTGCGCCTGGCGCCCGTCGATCAGCAGCAGCCGCGACACCAGATCGGTGAGCACGCTGCCGCAGCGTTCGCGCAGCAGGTGCAGCATCAGGTCGGTCTGCGCGAAGGCCGCGCCGGCCGTGACCACCGGACCGTCGGCGCAGACCATGCGGTCGACGTCGACCGTGCAATCGGGCGCCATGCGCTTGAGCAGCGCGGCATACCACCACGAGGTGGTCGCGCGGCGGCCCTGCAGCAGGCCCGCCGCATTGAGCAGGAACACCGCCGAACACGAGGCCGCGACCTGGCCGCCGGCGCGCGCATGGCGCGCGAGCCCGTCGATGGCGCGCGCGGCGTCCTCGCTCTCGAGGCAGTGGCGGATCTGCTCGGGCGTGTCGAGTCCGAGCCCCGGCACCACCCAGGTCGAGCGGTCGTCGCGCGTGCGAGCCGGCAGGCGCACGGTGTCGATGTGCATGCCCGAGCGCAGCGCAACCATGCCGCCGGCCGGCGAGCACAGCCGCCAGCGCGGCGGCGCCACGCCGGCGCGCGCGGCCACCGAGCGCGCGGCGCCGAGGATGTCGGCCGTAGCCGCAACGCTGGAGGCGAAGGCGCCGGGCAGCACCAGGATCGTGAAGTCGTGCATAGGGGAGCTTTGTCCGATTTGGCCCTGAAACAGTCAAACAGGACACTGCCATTCTGAACGGCCGGTGGGCCCAATACAAGCTTCATCCACCCCACCGCCCACCCTGCTGCCCACGCCATGACCCAAGCACCCACCGCCCGCCCGCTCGACCGCGACGACCCGCTCGACGACTTCTCCTCACGCCAGATCGAACTCGATGGCGTCGCCAAGAAGGTCTACCTGATGGGCCACGGCCCCGCCGTGATCGTGATGACCGAGATGCCCGGCATCAGCCCGCAGGTGGCGCGCTTCGCGCGCTGGGTGCGCGATGCGGGCTTCACCGTCTACATGCCCTCGCTGTTCGGCCGCGACGGGGCCGTGCCGCAGGCCGAGGAAGGCGCGGCGGTGTTCAAGCGCGCCTGCGTGAGCGCCGAGTTCCGCGCCTGCGTGAGCGCCGAGTTCCGCGCCTTCGCGTCGAACGCCTCGAGCCCCGTCACGCAGTGGCTGCGCGCGCTCGCGCGGCTCGCGCACGCCGAATGCGGCGGCCCCGGCGTGGGCGCGATCGGCATGTGCTTCACCGGCAACTTCGCGCTGTCGATGATGCTCGAGCGCGCCGTGCTCGCGCCCGTGGTGTGCCAGCCCTCGCTGCCGCTCGACGACGCGGCCGGCACCAACGTGGCGGCCGACGAGCTGGCCGCCGTGCGCGAGCGGCTGGAACGCGAGGACCTGACGGTGATGGCCTATCGCTTCGACGGCGACAGGTTCTGCAAGGCCGAGCGCTTCGCCGCTTTCTCGCAGGCGCTCGGCGACCGCTTCGTGGCGCGCGTGCTGCCCGACAGCGCGGCCAATCCCGACACGCCGCCCTTCTTCGCCCAGGTGGTCGCGAGCCCGCACAGCGTGGTCACCGCGCACCTGATCGACGAGGCCGGGCAGCCGACCATCGCGGCGCGCGACGAGATCCTGGCCTTCTTCGCCAGGCGGCTCGTGGGCTGAAGCTCTGGCAGACTGGCTGCCCGAAGGCGCGCGCTCCGTCGCGCCTGCATGGAGCCCGCATGCCGACGAACACGCCCCCGCTTTCCGACGACACCACCGTCCACACGCTGATCATCGACACCGACCCCGGTGCCGACGACGTGATCGCGCTGCTGCTCGCCATGGCCTCGCCCGAGCGCCTGAAGATCCAGGCGCTGACGACGGTGGCCGGCAACGTGCCGCTCGCCAAGACCTCGCGCAACGCGCGGCTGGCGCGCGAGTGGGGGCAGCGTCCCGACATTCCGGTCCACGGCGGCGCGCAGCGTCCCTTGCTGCGCACGCCGATCTACGCGGCCGACATCCACGGCAGCGAGGGCATCACCGGCGTGCAGGTGCACGAGCCCGCGCAGCCGCTGGCCGAAGGGCATGCGGTCGACTACCTCATCGACACCCTGCGCGCCGCGCCCGCGCAGAGCGTGACGCTCGCGATGCTCGGCCCGCAGACCAACCTCGCGCTGGCGCTCGCACAGGCGCCCGACATCGTGCGCGGCCTGCGCGAGCTGGTGCTCATGGCCGGCGCGCATTTCAACGGCGGCAACATCACGCCGACGGCCGAGTTCAACGTCTTCGCCGATCCGCATGCGGCCGAGATCGTGCTCGGAAGCGGCGTGCCGATCACCATGCTGCCGCTGGACCTCACGCACAAGGTGCTGGCCACGCCCGAGCGCATCGCGCGGCTGCGCGGCCTCGGCAACCAGGCCGGCCGGATCGTGGCCGACATCCTCGATGCCTATGTGCGGCACGACATGCAGTACTACGGCCTGCCTGGCGGGCCGGTGCACGACGCGACCGTGATCGGCTACCTGCTGCAGCCCTCGCGGTTCGGCGGCCGATGGGTCAACGTGGCGATCGACAGCCGCGAAGGGCTGGGGTTCGGGCAGACGGTGGTGGACTGGTATGGGGGGCTGAAGAAGCCGGCGAACGTGCGCTGGATCGCGGAGGGGGAAGCGCAGGGGTTCTTCGATTTGCTGACGCAGGGGATCGGGCGCTTGCCTTGAGTTGCACTGCTTGAATGACGGCGCTGTTTCGTCATTTCTCTCGAGAGCGTCCAATGGACTCGAGCACCTCGACGGCTTTCCGCAGCTCCGTCCATTCCAGAGGCAACTCGTGAACCCACTCGAGGCTGCAGCCATTGAACCCCGATCGAATGATCAACCGGTACGTCGTGGGATGGATGTAGGCCAAGTCTCCCAGGGCTGCGACACCGACTCTTGCCGTTCGGATCGAGTTCAGCAGATCCGCCGCCAAGCCCTGCTGCAATTGAAATGGAAGCCCCTGTCGGCTCTCCTGGATCGGCAGGTCCTGCATCCAATCCATGCCCACGAACTCCGTTTTCCAACAGCGGGTGATGCAGGTGTCCGGGGCGATCTCATCGATCTCGACCCAGACGGCAACACCCACCTGATTCGGCCGCTCGAACGGAGGAGACGCGACGAACTGGACGGTCCAGGTATTCATTGCCGATCGCTATTGCTGGGTAACGTTCGGACCACCGCCCGCCGCAACGCAGGAAAGAAACATCCTGCGGCTCAATCCATTGAACTGATCGACGCCCGAGCTTGCGTAGACGTCGTCAATGATCGAGCCCAGAATCCTGCCGGTGGATGGGGAATTCGCCGCGAGCAATGTCGCCCTGGCTTGATCGATCGTCTTCCCTTGCTCCTTGAGCCCGTAGACATAGCGCGGCACCTTCAGCACTCCAAAGCAGGACTGAGAAATCGCGTGGTGTCTGGCTTCAACGGGAAGGTGGAGTACCTTGGCGCATCGCATGAAGCGTTCGCCGGCCAGTGCCTCCGGCGTGATCGACTCGCGAGAGAACTGGTCCAAGTCCAGCAGGTCTTCCTCTATCGCCTGGCTGCCAAGAGAAGCCTTCGTGACGTCCCGCGCCTTCTGAGGCGTGATCTGGTTCTCTCGCAGAAGACTGGTCAGTTCCCACAAGCGCTTCGAGTAGTGAAAGCAATACTCCAACTCCGGCCCGCCCCCGGAACCAACCGGAACAGGGTAGTCCGCCAGGCTGCCAAATCCCGGTGGCTTCGCTTGCGGGGCATTCGGCGGGCTCGAGCAACCCGCGGCAAGGGCGATCAGCAAAGAGAGAACGATGCGATTCGTGATCATTGTTGGGTGCTTTTTGGTTGAGCCACGAAGGTGCATGGAGAGAATGAAGGCAACCCGGTCGAGCGAACGCCTCAGCCCGCGGCCCTGGCCTTCAGCCACAACCCGAACTCCATCATCACGCTGACGACAGGCTTCAGGCGCTCGCCGTCCGGCGTGAGCTGGTACACGACCTTGACCGGAACCGTGGCATGGACGGTTCGCTGCACGAGCCCGGCCTCCTCCAGCGCGCGCAGGTCCAGGGTCAGCGAGCGCTGGGAAATGCCGGGCACGTCGCGGCGCAATTCGTTGAAGCGCTTGGGTCCGTCGACCAGATAGGACACCAGAAGCAGTCGCCAGCGGCCGCCCAAGAGGCGCATGGCTTCCTCGACGGAGCAACCCGAGACGTTCGATTTCATAGCACGCGAGTGAGAAGAGGGCCGCAGGTATATTTTTTTAACCTAGAGGCAGTTTATGTGCCTTCTTCCAAATCCATGACCGGTTCCTAACATGGCCCGAGGCGCTCTCCAGCGCCATGCCCCTCGACCATCGAAGAACCCATGAAGCTCTACTACATCCCCGGCGCCTGCTCGCTCTCGCCCCACATCGTGCTGAACGAACTGGGCCTCGACTTCGACCTCGTCAAGGTCGACCACAAGACGCACAGGACGCAGGACGGCCGCGACTTCCGCGAACTCAGCCCCTTCGGCTATGTCCCGCTGCTCGAGCTCGACGACGGCACGTTGCTGCGCGAAGGCCCTGCCATCATTCAGTACCTGGCCGACCTGAAGCCGACGTCGCGCCTGGCGCCGGAGAACGGCAGCCTCGAGCGCTATCGCCTGCAGGAGTGGCTGAGCTTCCTGACCTCGGAAATCCACAAGGGCTTCATTCCCCTGCTCTATGCCGTGCTCGCCGGAAAGTACGGCGTCGAGACCGCGAAGCCCAAGCTCGAGCAGCGCTATGCCTGGATCGACGAGCAGCTTGCCGGCCGCGACTACCTGATGGGCGATGGCTTCACGGCCGCCGACGCCTACCTCTGTGCGCTGACCCAATGGGGCCAGGCCGCGTGGCTCGCGTCCGTCTACAGAGCCGACATCCATTTCGATGGCTTGGACAACCTGCGAGCCTGGTATCAACGCGTGCGGGCACGGCCCGCGGTTCGCAAGGCGCTCGATACCGAAGGGCTCAAGTAGACGACTCCAGCGCGGCGGGCGATGCCTCTTTGTAGAGCCGAAGAAACTTGAACATCTTCGGCCACTCTTCCCGAGGCTTGAAGACGATCGCCACCTCCCGGTTCTCCAAGGCGGATTCGGTCAAGACCAGATGGTCCGCGACCTGTTTCGCATTCTCGAACTCCTTGGCATTTGCCTTGCAGACCGCCTTGAAGAAAGGACCGGCCAGCCATTGCCGCGTTTCGGGCTCGTCCTGAAACTTGAGATAGCCGGCCAGCGAGGCATGGGCGACCGCGACCATCGCAAAGCCCAACGGAATGTCGTCTCGAACCAGGATGTACATCTTCATGCGATTGCGCACGCCACGGGCGTGTCCTTCCTCGGTTGGCACCGATCAACGCGCTCCGGCACACACGTTCTTGAACACGATCCCGCTCACCGTCGTCGGCCCGCCCACCGCCTTCCACTCGCTGCGCCGGCTCAGGTCGATGTCGTGCGCTTCCAGCGGCCCGTTGTGGCTCACGACGCGGCGCATCTTCTCGCGCGCGCCCTTGCAGTCGTAGTCGTAGAGGTAGCGCGAAGCGCGGTACGGGGTCTTGCCGACATCGGTCTGCAGTTCGTCGTAGCGGTAGAGCGTCCAGGCCTCGACGGCATCGCCGTGCGGACGGATCGAATCGCGCTGCAGCAGCACCTTCTTGCGCGCGGTGGACGCGATCTCGGTCCAGTCCTCGTCGGCTTGCGCCGGCATCAGCGTCATCAGTGCCGCCGCCGTGCAGACCGCCGCCGCGCAATACCTGGATGGATGGAAGCCCATTTTTTCACCCCCGTGCCAATACGACAGCGGGAGATGGTCGCACGAAACCCGCGGCGCGAAGACCGCGACCGCTCCCGCCGCTTGGCGCCGCCTTTCGCGCACTTCATCGCATTCGCCTGGCCGCCGCGCCTTCCCGCGGCAACCATGCGCACTCCACCGACCCCGCCATGGAGACCCCGATGCGCGCCACTGCCCTCCTCTCTCGCCACGCCCTGCTGCTCGCCACGGGCCTGCTGCTGTCCTGCCAGTTGCTGGCCGCCGAGGCCGGCTGGCGACAGCTCCGCATTCCGGGCGCCACGCCCGATGCCGCGCCGACCGTGGTCGCGCTCTACTACCCGACGCAGGCCGCGCCCCGCACGACGGCCATGGGGCCGTTCACCGTGCGCGCCGCGATCCAGGCGCCGCCCGACGAGAAGTTCAAGGGATTGATCCTGCTGAGCCACGGCCTCGCCGGCACCGAGCTGGGACACAACAGCACGGCCGAGGCGCTCGCGCGCGCGGGCTACCTGGTGGCGGCGCTGCGCCATCCGGGCGACAACTGGCAGGACGGCTCGCTGCTGAAACAGGGCGGAGCCGCCTACTTCGGCGAACGGCCGCGGCAGGCTTCGCACGTGATCGACGCGCTGCTGCAGGACCCGCAATGGAAGGACCGTATCGCGCGGGACGAGCACGGCCCGCGCATCGGCGCCGTGGGCCACTCGGCCGGCGGCTACACGGTGCTCGCGCTCGCGGGCGCGCAGGCCGACCTGTCGCGCATCGCCGCGCATTGCGCGAGCGAGCGCGCTGCCGATCCGATCTTCTGCGGCGTGGGCCGCGATGGCGGGACGTCCGCGGCGCCCGCCGTCTCCTCCGCCCCGGCCGCATCGCTGCTGCCTTCGCTGCGCGACCCGCGCGTGCACGCCGTCGTGGCCATGGCCCCGGCCGGCGTGCCCTTCACGGCGGCTTCGCTGGCCCAGGTGCGGGTGCCCACGCGCATCTACGAAGCCGAGCAGGACCGCTTCCTGGTGCCGCGCTTCCATGCCGAATGGATCGCGCGCAACATGCCGGCCGCCGAGCTGCAGCGCATCCCGAATGCCTGGCACTTCGCGTTCATGGACACACCGTCCATGCCCATCCAGACGCCCGACGGCGACATCGCCGCCGATCCGCCGGGCTTCGACCGGCAGGCGCTGCTGGCACGCCTGGGGCGGGAGATTCCGGCCTTCTTCGACGCGGTGTTGTCCGAGGCGCCGGCGCCGAAGTGAAGTGCCGGAGGGCGGCCGCGGATCGCCTTCGCCCTGTCGCTTACCATCTCGCCGTCACTTCTCAAACTTCAATCCATCAAAGAGATGAGCGGCTTTCAGAGGATTCTTCGTCGCCTGAACCTGCGGTCGCGCGACCACCGCGCGACCGGGCCGGTGGCTTCACCGGAAGCGCCGGAGCGCGCGGCGCCCGAGGAGGCCCCGCCAACCCAGGCGGGGTCGGGCATCGCATTGCAGCCCGAGGCCTTGCGCACGGGCACGCCCCGCGCGATGAACATGGCGCTGCTCGGCACCTGCATCGCGGAAGCGATCGCGACGCAGGCCGATTCCATGGGCCACAAGGCCGACCATTTCCTGATGCAGTCCAGGCCGGGGGACGAGCCGCCGGCCGTCGCGTGGCAAAGCTACGACTGCGTGGTGGTGCATCTGACGCTGCGGCAGGTGCTGTGGGAAGCGGCCAGCGCGCGCCCCGATCTGATCCACACCTGCGCGCTGACGGACGAGGAATACGGCAACGCCCTCGCAGCCGCCTGTGCGCACCTGCGCAACGTGGTCGAGAAGATCGAGGCGGCGGTCGGCGGGGTCGTGCCGACCTTTTATTTCGCCTTCGTCGAGCCACCGTCCACCTACCAGGGCATCCTGCTGAACGGCCGCAGGAAGTCGCTGCATCACATGGTCCGCACGCTCAACGACGAGCTGGCGGCCCTGCTCGAGACGCGCGGCAGCAGTCGCTACATCGAAGTGAACGACCTGCTGGGCTACCACGGCCTGGCGGCGGTCTCCGACATCTACAGCAATCACTTCAGCCACGCCTTCTTCCACGGCGAGGCGATCCGTTCGGTGATGACGCGCGTGAGCGATGCGCTCACCGTCCTGCGCAACGAATCGCCGATCAAGCTCATCGTCACGGATCTCGACAACACGCTCTGGAAAGGCGTGCTCGCCGAGTTCGACGACATCGTTCCGCACGAGCACACCGAAGGCTGGCCGCTGGGCTATGTCGAGGCGCTGTTGGAGTTCAAGCGCCGCGGCGGCCTGCTGGCGATCTCGAGCAAGAACGACCATGCCGAAACGGTCGAGCGCATCCGCCGCGTCTACTCCAATCGCCTGAGCGTGGACGACTTCTGCTCGCTCAAGATCAACTGGGAACCGAAGTCGAAGAACATCCGCGAGATCCTGGCGGAGACCAACCTGCTGCCCGGCAATGTTCTCTTCGTCGACGACAACCCGCGCGAGATCGAGGAGGTCACGCGGGCGATTCCCGAACTCCGGACGCTCTCGGGCGACCAGGCCGAATGGCGCAACGCCATCCTGTTCTCGCCCCACACGCAGGTGGCCCGGATCTCCTCCGAATCGGCGGCACGCACCGAGCTGATCCAGGCCAAGCAGAAGCGCGACGGCCTGGCCACGGCCATGAGCCGCGACGACTATCTCGCGTCGCTCGAGATCCGCACCCGCTTCGACGTCATCGCATCGGCATCGCATCCGAAGTTCGCGCGCGCGCTGGAGCTGGTCAACAAGACCAACCAGTTCAACACCACCGGCAAGCGCTGGACCCATGCCGAGATGGAGGCCCTGTTCGCGAGCGAGGGGCGCGTCGTCACGGTGAACGCCGCCGACCGCTTCGGCGACAACGGCCTGATCGCCGTCGCGCTGCTGCGCGGCGCGACCATCGAGCAGGCCGTGATGTCGTGCCGCGTGTTCGGCATGGGCATCGAGACCTCCTTGCTGTGCACGCTGTTCGAGCACGTGCCGTCCGGCGCCGCCGGCCTCGCCGCGCTGTACGCCGAGACCGGCAAGAACAAGGCCTGCGCCAGCTTCTATCCCGACCACGGCTTTGCCGCGGACGGCCACGGCGCCTGGGTGGCGTCGAGCCCACCGGCATGGCCGGCGTGGATCACCGACGCCTCGCAAGCCGCCGTCGCCTAGCGGGCGTTCGCCTCGCCACGAAAAATGCCCCCAAGGGGGCGTTTTCATCTTGGGGCGGCCCGGCGATGAAAAAGGGCCATGCCGTCGCCGGCATGGCCCTTATCGTTTGTCGCAACGCGCAGCGTTCAGTGCTGCAGGATCTTGTTGAGGAAGTCCTTGGTGCGCGGCTGGCGGTTCTCGGGCTGGCCGAAGAACTCGTCCTTCGAGCAGTCCTCGAGGATGCGGCCGCCGACGTCGATGAAGATCACGCGGCTCGCGACCTTGCGTGCGAAGCCCATTTCGTGCGTGACCACCATCATGGTCATGCCTTCCTTGGCCAGGCTCACCATCACGTCGAGCACTTCGCCGACCATCTCGGGGTCGAGCGCCGAGGTGGGTTCGTCGAACAGCATCACGATCGGGTCCATGCTCAGCGCGCGGGCGATCGCCACGCGTTGCTGCTGGCCGCCCGAGAGCTGGCCCGGGAACTTGTCCTTGTGCGCCATCAGGCCCACGCGGTCGAGCATCTTGAGGCCACGGGTCTTGGCCTCGTCGGGCGTGCGGCCCAGCACCTTGATCTGCGCGATCGTGAGGTTCTCGGTCACCGACAGGTGCGGGAACAGCTCGAAGTGCTGGAACACCATGCCGACCTTGGAGCGCAGCTTCGGCAGGTTGGTCTTGGGGTCGTGCAGCGGGATGCCGTTGACGGTGATCTCGCCCTTCTGGAAGGGTTCGAGCGCGTTCACGGTCTTGATGAGCGTGGACTTGCCCGAGCCCGAGGGACCGCAGACCACGACCACGTCGCCCTTGGCGATGCTGACGGAGCAGTCGTTGAGCACCTGCACGGGGCCGTACCACTTGGAGACGTTCTTGATTTCGATCATTTTTTCGGACATTTCTTTCTCTCCGGTTCAGTGCTCTGTCAGCGGATGATGGCGATTTTCTTGTGCAGGCGCTTCACCAGGTACGACAGCGCATAGCACATCACGAAGTACACGACGGCGGCGAGCAGGTAGGCCTCGATCGGGCGGCCGAAGTTCTTGCCCGCGGTCTCGAAGCCCTTGAGCATGTCGTAGGCGCCGATGGCGTAGACCAGCGAGGTGTCCTGGAACAGGATGATGGTTTGCGTGAGCAGCACCGGCAGCATGTTGCGGAAGGCCTGCGGCAGCACCACGAGGCGCATGTTCTGGCCGTAGGTCATGCCCACCGCCTGGCCCGCGTTCACCTGGCCGCGCGGGATCGACTGGATGCCCGCGCGCATGATCTCGCTGAAGTAGGCGGCCTCGAACGCGACGAAGGTGATCACGGCCGAGATCTCGGAGCGGTAGTTGGAACCCACCGAGCCGAACAGCGAATAGAACGACGCCGGCACCAGCAGGAAGAACCACAGGATCACCATCACCAGCGGGATGCTGCGCATGCCGTTGACGTAGAGCGCCGCGGGCGCATCGAGCCACTTCTTGCCCGACAGGCGCATGAGCGCGAGGATCGTGCCGAAGATCACGCCGCCGATCGTGGCCACCACCGTCAGCATGATGCTGAAGTAGAAGCCCTTGATGACGAAGTTGCTGATGACGTCCCAGTTGTAGAAGGACAGGTCGAGATTCATCATGTCAGTGTCCTCCGCCGCCGCTGGCCGAGACGATGAAGCCCGGCACGCGGGTCTTCTTCTCGATGAAGGCCATGAGCCGGTTGATGGCCAGGGCCGACACCACGTAGCACGCCGTCACCGCGAGGTAGACCTCGATGCCGCGCGAGGTTTCTTCCTGCGCCTGCATGGCGAACATGGTGAGTTCGGTGACCGACACGGCGAACGCGACCGACGAATTCTTGAAGATGTTCATCGTCTCGCTCGTGAGCGGCGGGATGATGATGCGGTAAGCCATCGGCAGGATCACGTAGCGGTAGTACTGCGCCGTGGTGAAGCCCACCGCCATGCCCGCGTAGCGCTGGCCCTTGGGCAGCGCCTGGATACCCGAGCGCACCTGCTCGGCGATACGCGCCGAAGTGAAGAAGCCCAGCGCCAGCACCACCAGGATGAAGCTCGGCACGCCCTTCATGACCGGGACCAGCGCCGGAATGACGTGGTACCAGAGAAAGATCTGCACCAGCAGCGGAATGTTGCGGAACAGCTCGACCCAGGCATTGCCCAGCCTCACCAGCCACGGGCTGTCGGGCAGGGTGCGGATGATCCCCACCAGCGAGCCCAGCACCAACGCGACGATCAACGCCAACAGTGCCACGGACACCGTCCAGCCCCAGGCCGACAGCATCCATTGCAGATAGGTCGGATATTCCCCCCCGGGGTCCTGCAGGAAGACCTGCCAATCCCAGTTGCCCATTTTTCTTACTCCTTCGCCTTCTTCCGAAAATCAGTCCCTGAAAAGAAACGCCCACCGCGAAAGGTGGGCGTCATTCACGCAGCGACGCGACGCTTATTCCTTGGTCACGTACTCTTCAGCGGGCTTGTCGTTCGGGTTGGCCCATGCGTTCTTGGTGGCTTCGCCCAGCGGCAGGTTGATGGTGACGTTTGCCGGGGGGATCGGCTTCAGGAACCACTTGTCGTAGAGCTTGGCGAGCTCGCCCGACTTGGCCTGGGCCTTGATGCTGTCGTCCACGGCCTTCTTGAAGGCGGGGTCGTCCTTGCGGATCATGATGGCGATGGGCTCGACGGCCAGCACGTCGTTCAGGATCTTGTAGTCCTTCGGCGACTTCGACTTGGCGGCCAGCGCGGCCAGGATCGAGCCGTCCATCACGAAGGCGTCGGCACGGCCGGTCTCGAGCAGCAGGAAGCTGTCGGAGTGGTCCTTGCCGTAGACCTCCTTGAAGGTCAGGTTCTCGGCGCGCTTCTGCTTGCGCACGGTCTGCAGCGGCGTGGTGCCGGTGGTGGTGGCGACGGTCTTGTCCTTCAGGTCGGCCAGCGAGTTGATGCCCGAGTTCGCCTTCACGACGATCTTGGTTTCCTCGACGTAGGTGGTCACGCCGAAGGCCACGTCCTTCTGGCGCGTGGCGTTGTTGGTGGTGGAGCCGCACTCGATGTCGACGGTGCCGTTCTGCACCAGCGGGATGCGGTTCTGCGAGGTCACGGGCTGGTACTTGACTTCGAGCTTCTTGCCGGCGGCCTTCTCGAGGTCCTTGATGATGTTGGCGCAGACGTCGTAGTGGAAGCCGGTGTATTGGCCGTTGCCCAGCGTGTACGACAGACCCGAGGATTCACGCACACCTTCGGTGATGACGCCCGATGCCTTGATCTTGGCCAGCGTGTCATTGGCCTGCGCCATCGCGCCGCCGGCGGCCAGCGCCGCGATTGCCAATGCCAGTACTTGCTTTTTCATACGGAAAACTCCTGAGGGTGACGGAAATGAGAGATACAACGAAATTCTAGACATGATGTCTCGGGGGAATACCCGGACCAACCCGGTGCATTTTCCCCGAGCCGCGCACCGGCCGGGCGCATAAGGCGCCTGGCTGGTGCGGACACAGGATTTGGCATTGTCCGGCTTTCACAAAGCAGCCTTTGTGCCCGACGGTTCCGCGGCCGGCGGCACCGGCACGGACAGCCGCACGGGCTGGGTCAGGTTCTCCGGAACCAGCAGCGCGTCCATCTCGGCGCGCGTCATGATGCCCAGCGATTCGGCCACCAGGTCGATCGGCCCGCCCGTGGCCAGCGCGGTCTTGGCGATCAGCGCGGCCTTCTCGTAGCCGATCAGCGGATTGAGCGCGGTGACCAGCGTGACCGACTCGCGCACCCGCTTGGCGAGGAACTCGCGATTGGCCTCGATGCCATCGACGCAGTTCAGCTGCAGGGTGTTGCAGGCGTTGCCCAGGTGCTTGATGCTCTTGAACAGGCTCCAGCCCATGATCGGCTCGAAGGCGTTGAGCTGCAGTTGGCCGGCTTCGGACGCCATGGTCACGGTGATGTCGTTGCCGATCACCTCGAAGGCCACCTGGTTCATCACCTCCGGGATCACCGGGTTGACCTTGCCGGGCATGATCGACGAGCCGGCCTGCCGCGCGGGCAGCCGGATCTCGCCGAAGCCGGCCTGCGGGCCGCTCGAGAGCAGCCGCAGGTCGTTGCAGGTCTTGCTGAGCTTGGTGGCCACGCGCTTGAGCACGCCCGACAGCTGCACGAAGGCACCGGTGTCCTGCGTGGCCTCGATCAGGTTGGCGGCCTGCTTGAGCGGCACGCCGGTCTGCTCGGCCAGGTACTGGCAGGCCAGGTTGGCATAGCCGTGCGGCGCGTTGATGCCGGTGCCGATGGCGGTGGCGCCGAGATTGATCTCCTCGATCAGCGCGCGCGCCTCGCCGAGGCGGGCCTCGTCCTCGCCGATCATGATGGCGTAGGTCAGGAACTCCTGGCCCAGGGTCATCGGCACCGCGTCCTGCAGCTGGGTGCGGCCGATCTTGAGCACGTCCTTGAACTCGAGCGCCTTGGCCTCGAAGCTGCGGCGCAGCGCCGCCATGGCCTCGAGCAGCTTGCCGATCGCGAACCACAGCGCCAGCCGCACGGCCGTCGGGTAGACGTCGTTGGTGCTCTGCGAGGCGTTGACGTGGTCGTTGGGATGCAGCACGTCGTAGCGGCCCTTCTCGTGGCCCAGCTTCTCGAGCGCGAGGTTGCAGATGACCTCGTTGGCGTTCATGTTGGTCGAGGTGCCGGCGCCGCCCTGGATCACGTCGACCACGAACTCGTCGAGCAGCTTGCCCTCGATCAGGTCGTCGCAGGCCAGGATGATCGCGGCCGCGCGGTCGCGGTCGATCGCGCCGAGGTCGGCATTGGCGCGCGTGGCCGCCTTCTTCACGAAGGCCAGCGCGCGCACCAGGTCGGGCATGGCCGACACGCGGGTGCCGGAGATCGCGAAGTTCTCGACCGCGCGGGCCGTGTGCACGCCCCAATAGGCGACGGCGGGAATCTGCTTCTCGCCGAGGAAGTCGTGTTCGGTTCTGAAGTTGGAGCCCATACCCACCTCTCGGCTGAAAAAAAGCACGCGAGAACGCGTGCCATGGAGTTGCGGTCGTTCGACCCGCGGCCGAAAAACTGCCCGGACTGTAGGGGCGTCATGGCGCGGACGCCAATGCTGTTTACGGGAACACTTATGCCTGACTTTTATAGATTGTGCAGTGCACAAACCCGGCCCCAAAGGCTATACCCAAACGCCCGGCCCGACCAGCGGCGCTCTCCCTACGAGGCCCCGGAATCAGCGCGGCGGCTGGGTGCCGACGAGGTACGACCAGAGCGCGTCGGCCGAGCTCTTGGGCTGCAGCGACTCGAGTCCGGCGGCCTTGGCGGCGGCGCGGCCGCCCGCGCGCGTCTGCAGCGGCGCCTGCGGGCGCTCGCGGTAGGCGCGGATCTCCATCGTGGCCTCGAGCCGGTCGATCTCGGGCGGCAGCGCGCTCACCAGCTTGCGCATGCGCACCTCCTTGCGCACCGCGCTCTGCGGCAGGAAGGCGATGCCGTGGCCTTCGAGCGCCATCACCTTCAGGCCCTCGGCCATGTCGGTCTCGTAGACCCGGTCGAGGTGGATCGCGGTGCCCGATTCCTTGAGCAGCTGGTCGACCACGCGCCCCAGGTAGGCGCCCGGCGCATAGCCCAGGTAGGGCAGCGGCTGGCCGGCGCGGCCCGGCAGCCGGTAGCGCGGCGCGCCCTCGGCGTCGGCCTTGACCCAGGGCGCCACGGTCTCCTCGCCCAGGCTCACCATCTCGTACTTGTTGGCGTCGAGCTGCAGCGGCTGCGAGGGGTGGTGGTAGGCGATCAGCAGGTCGCAGCTGCCCTCGACCAGCCGCAGCACGGCGTCGTGCACGTTGAGCGCGATCAGCCGGCTCTTGATCGGGCCGAAGTGCTCGCGCAGGCTGGTGACCCACGAGGGGAAGAAGGTGAAGGCCAGCGTGTGCGGTATCGCGAACTCGATCACGTCCTGCCCGGCGGCCGAATGGCCGCGCAGCATGGCGCGCGTGCTCTGCAGCGCCTGCAGCATCTCGATGGCCTGGCTGTAGAGCGTCTGGCCCGCGGGCGTGAGCCGCGTGGGATAGGAGCTGCGGTCGACGAGGTCGGTGCCGGCCCAACCCTCCAGCGCCTGGATGCGGCGCGAGAACGCCGGCTGGGTCACGTGCCGCAACTGGGCGGAGCGGCTGAAGCTGCGCGTCTCGGCCAGGCTGATGAAGTCTTCGAGCCACTTGGTTTCCATGGCGGGCGATTATGTGCCGCCGCGCGCGGGGCCGCGCCGGCCGGTGCTCGGGGACAACCCGCCCCCGGTCCGGCCCCGGGCGGCGCCGCGCTGCCACATACTGGCGCCTCGTCCTTCTCCGACCCCACGCCATGCCCACCGACGACCTCCTCGCCCTCAGCGCCACCGCCCTGTCGCGCCGCCTCGCCGAACGCAGCCTCTCGTGCCGCGAGCTGATGCAGGCCACGCTCGCGCGCATCGAGGCCCTGAACCCGCGCTTCAACGCCATCGTCTCGCTGCGGGACCCCGGCGCGCTGCTGGCCGAGGCCGACCAGCGCGACGCCGAGCTGGCGCGCGGCGAGCGTCGCGGCTGGATGCACGGCTTCCCGCTCGCGGTGAAGGACCTGAGCCACGCGGCCGGCCTGCCGACCTCGAAGGGCTCGCCCTTGCCGCCGCGCACGCCCGCGCGCACCGACAGCCTGCACGTGGCGCGCATGCGCGCGGCCGGCGCGATCGTCATCGGCAAGACCAACACGCCCGAGTTCGGCCTCGGCTCCCACACCTACAACACGGTGTTCGGCACCACGCGCAACGCCTACGCGCCCGAGCGCAGCGCGGGCGGCAGCAGCGGCGGCGCGGCCGTGGCGCTGGCGCTCGGCATGCTGCCGGTGGCCGACGGCAGCGACATGATGGGTTCGCTGCGCAACCCGGCGGCCTTCAACAACGTGATCGGCATGCGGCCCTCGCGCGGGCGCGTGCCCGGCGATCCCGACGAGGAGCTGTTCTTCCAGCAACTCGGTTGCGAAGGCCCGATGGCGCGCACGGTGGAGGACACCGCGCGGCTGCTCTCGGTGCAGGCCGGCTTCGACGGCCGGGTGCCGCTGTCGTCGCCGCATGCCCTGCCCGCGCCCGACGACTTGCGGATCGAGGGCGAGGTGCGCGGCCTGCGCATCGGCTGGCTCGGCAGCATCTGGAGCGACCTGCCGCTCGAGCCCGGCGTGCTCGCGCTCGGCGAGAGCGCGCTCGCCACCTTCCGCGCGCTGGGCTGCGAGGTCGAGCCCTGCACCCTCGACGTGCCGCGCGCCCACAACTGGAGCGCCTGGCTGCGGCTGCGCCAGTTGCTGGTGGGCGGCAAGCTCGGTGCCTACATGAACACGCCCGCGCTGGTCGAGCAGCTCAAGCCCGAGGCGCGCTGGGAGATCGAGCAGAGCCGGCACCTCGATGCCGCCTCGCTGTTCCAGGCCTCGGTATGGCGCTCGAACGTCTACCGCGCCTTCCTGTCGCTGTTCGAGCGCTTCGACTTCGTGCTGGCGCCGACCGCGCAGGTCTTCCCCTTCGACGCCGAGCTGCACTGGCCCGCGCAGGTGGCCGGCGTGCCGAGCGACACCTACCACCGCTGGATGGAGATCGTCACGCCGTTCACGCTGGCGGGACTGCCCACGCTCAACGTGCGCGCGGGCTTCGGCGAGGCGGGCCTGCCGATGGGGCTGCAGCTCGCGGGGCCGATCCATGCGGACCTCGAGGTGCTGCGGCTCGGGCATGCGTACGACGAGGCCTGCGGGTGGGGTGCGCGCCGCCCGCCGGTGCTGGCTTGACTCCCTCCCCCGCTGGGGGAGGGGCGGGGTGGGGGCACGCGGCGCATCGACCGCTGCAGGCTCATCCACCGCCCGGTGCCCCCATCCCGGCCTTCCCCCAGAGGGGGAAGGAGGAACAGCCTGTCAGACCGGCGTGAGAACCCCACGTCCCGCGAAGTGCCCCTCGGCATTCGCGATGAAATGGTCCACCGACTTCTGCGTCGCCTCGGGCGACCAGCCCGCCAGGTGCGGCGTCAGCAGCACGTTGTCGAGGCCGATCAGCTGTTGCGGGGGCTTCGGCTCGCTCTCGTAGACGTCGAGCGCCGCGCCTGCGATGCGGTTCTCGCGCAGCGCCGCGGCCAGCGCCTCGGTGTCGACCACGCTGCCGCGGCCGATGTTCACCAGGTAGCCCCGGGGGCCGATCGCGTCGAGCACCTCGGCATTCACCAGGTGGCGCGTGGCGGCGCCGCCGGGCGCGGCCAGCATCAGCACGTCGGCCCAGGCGGCCAGCGACTTCAGGTCGCCGAAGTAGCGGTGCGGCGAGCCCTCGCGCGGCGAGCGGTTGTGATAGCCGATCTCCATGTCGAAGCCCGCCGCGCGCTTGGCGATCTTCTGGCCGATGGTGCCCAGGCCGAGGATGCCGAGCTTCTTGCCCGACACGTTGGGCGGCTGCGGGATCGCCTCGCGCCACACGCCTTCGCGGCACTGGCGGTCGAGGGTGCGGAAGCCGCGCACGATGGCGATCAGCAGGCCGAAGGCATGGTCGGCCACGCAGTCGTCGTTGGTGCCGGCGCCGTTGGCGGTGACGATGCCACGCGCGCGGGTCACCTCGAGCGGCACGCCCTCGAAGCCCGCGCCCAGGCAGCAGATGAGCTCCACCTTGGGCATGGCCTCGATCTCGGCCGGCGTGATGCCGATCACGCCGATGGTCAGCACCGCGCGGAATTCATGGCCGCGCGCGGCGATCGCGGCCGCGCGCGCTTCGTCGCCCGGCGCATAGGCCACGTCGTAGACCTCGGCAATCTGGGCCTGGTGGGCGCTCGAGAGGCTGTTGAGCACCAGCAGGGGAATCTTGGTCGACACGTCTGAACTCCTGGAGTCTTCGGAAAAAACAAAAAAGCAATGATCGGGCTAGAGCAGCGGCGCCGCCTCGCTCTTCTGCAAAGCCCACATCTGTGCATAGCGACCCTGCTTCGCGAGCAGCTCGCCATGGGTGCCGCGCTCGACGATCACGCCGGCCTCGAGCACCAGGATCTCGTGCGCGTCGACCACGGTCGACAAGCGGTGCGCGATCACCAGCGTGGTCTTGTCCTGCGCCGCGCTCTTGAGCTCGGCCTGGATCGCGCGCTCGTTGGCCGAGTCGAGCGCCGAGGTGGCCTCGTCGAAGATCACGATCGGCGGGTTCTTCAGCAGCGTGCGCGCGATCGCCACGCGCTGCTTCTCGCCACCCGACAGCTTCAGGCCGCGCTCGCCCACCGTGGTGGCGTAGCCCTGGGGCGTGGCGGCGATGAAGTCGTGGATGCGCGCCGCGCGGGCCGCCTCCTCGACCTCCTCGCGCGTGGCGCCCGGGCGGCCGTAGGCGATGTTGTATTCGACCGTGTCGTTGAACAGCACCGTGTCCTGCGGCACGATGCCGATCGCGCGGCGCACGCTGGCCTGCTGCACCGCGCGGATGTCCTCGCCGCCGATGGTGATGCGGCCCTGCTGCACGTCGTAGAAGCGGTAGAGCAGCCGCGCCAGGGTCGACTTGCCCGAGCCCGAAGGCCCGACCACCGCCACCGTCTTGCCCGCGGGGATCTCGAAGCTCACGTGCCTGAGGATCGGCCGCGCGGCCTCGTAGGCGAAGCTCACGTCCTCGAAGCGCACCGTGGCGTCGGCACCGGCCAGCGGCTTCGCGTCGGGCGCGTCGCGCACCTCGCGCTCCTTCTCCATCAGCACGAACATCTTGTCGAGGTCGGTCAGGCTCTGCTTGATCTCGCGGTAGATCACGCCCAGGAAGTTGAGCGGGATGTAGAGCTGGATCATGAAGGCGTTGACCATCACCAGGTCGCCCAGGGTCATGCGGCCCTCGACCACGCCCGAGGTGGCGCGCCACAGCATCAGCACCAGGCTGACCGCGATCAGCGCCTGCTGGCCCGCGTTGAGCATGCTCAGCGTGCGCTGGCTGGTGATCGCGGCCTTGCGGTAGCGGTCGAGGCTGGCGTCGTAGCGCTTCGCCTCGAAGGCCTCGTTGTTGAAGTACTTGACGGTCTCGTAGTTCAACAGCGAATCGACCGCGCGGCTCTGCGCCAGCGAGTCGAGCTCGTTCATGGTCTTGCGGAACTGGGTGCGCCACTCGGTCACGGTGACCGTGAAGCCGATGTAGAGCACCAGCGCCGCCAGCGTGATCCAGACGAACAGCGCATCGAACTTCACGCCGAGGATGGCGAGCACCAGCACCAGCTCGATGATGGTCGGCACGATGCTGTAGAGCGACATCGAGATCAGCGAATGCACGCCGCGCGTGCCGCGCTCGATGTCGCGCGTCATGCCGCCGGTCTGGCGCTCGAGGTGGAAGCGCAGGCTCAGCGAATGCAGGTGGCCGAACACCTCGAGCGCGATGCGGCGCGCCGCGCCCTCGGTGGCCTTGGCGAAGATCAGCTCGCGCAACTCGTTGAACAGCGAGGTGCTGAAGCGCAGCAGCCCGTAGGCCACCAGCAGCGCGATCGGCACCACCAGCAGCGCCTGCGCCATGTCGGGCTTGGGCGTCATGGTGTCGACCAGGTTCTTCAGCAGCAGCGGCACGCCGACGTTGGCCACCTTGGCCGCCACCATGAAGCCCAGCGCGAACAGCACGCGCCATTTGTAGTCCCAGAGGTAGGGAAAGAGGCGCCGCAGCGTGGCCCAGTCGGAGCGGTCGGCGCGCGCGGGTGCGTGGCCGCCGGCATGCGGTGGGGAGGAGGTGGGGGTGGAAACAGCTTCGCCGGCGCGGCGCATGAGGGACAATCGTGGTCGTTTTTCTGCCCTGATTGTTGCCCATGTCCGATTCCCCCAGTGCCGACGCCGCCGCCACCCTGAAGAGCCTGCCCACCGACATGGAGCTGGTGCTCAAGGTGATCCCGATGCCGGCGGACTGCAATGCCAACGGCGACATCTTCGGCGGCTGGGTCATGGCGCAGTGCGACCTGGCCGGCTCGGTGATCCCGGCGCGCTACGCCAAGGGGCGCCAAGCCACGGTGGCGGTCAACGAATTCATCTTCAAGCAGCCGGTGCGCATCGGCGACATCCTGTCCTTCTATTCGAAGCTGGTGCGCATCGGCCGCACCTCGATCACCGTGACCGTGGAGGTCTTCGCCGAGCGCTTCCGGGCCCAGGGCGAGTACATCAAGGTGACGCAGGCCACCTTCACCTACGTGGCGATCGACGACAGCGGGCGGCCGCGGGCGATCGAGCAGCCGGCGGCCTGATCGGCCCGGGCAGCCTCACAGCGCCGGATCGCGCACCTTCTCGAAGCGCTCGAACTCCCGGTTGATCCAGCGCCCGTCGCGGCGCTCGGTGCGGCGGATGTAGACCGTCTGCACGATGTCGCGCGTGTAGGCGTCGATCTCGATCGGGCCGCGCGGGCTCTCGAGCTTGAGGCCGCGGAAGGCGTCGATCAGTTTCTCGGGGCTGCCGCCGCCGCGCATCAGCGGCGAGGCCATCGCGAGGTCGAGCGCCGCGAAGGCATCGTGCGCGGCCACCGCGAAATAGCCGGGCCGCAGGTGCGAGCCGTACTCGGTCTCGAAGGCCGCGGCGAAGCGGCGGTTCTCGGGCGACTCGTGTGCGTACGAGTAGTGGTGGCTGGTGACCAGCCCCTCGGCCAGCTCGCCGATGTTCTGCAGGTAGTGGTCGTCGGTGGCCTCGCCGGTCGACAGCAGCCGGATGCCGGTGTCGGCCATGCCGCGGTCGCGCCAGGCGCGCAGGAAGCCCGCCGGCATCTGGCCCGAGGGCAGGAAGAAGAACACCGCCTGCGGCTTGAGCTCGCGCAGCCGCAGCATGTAGGCCGTGTAGTCCTGCGTGGCCAGCGGCACGCGCAGCATCGCGCCGACATTGCCGCCGCCGGCCGTGATGCCCGAGACGAAGGCGGTCTCGGCATCGACGCCCGAGGCGTAGTCGGCCGTCACGGTGCAGACCTCGCGCAGCCCTTCCTTGAGCGCCCAGCGCGCCAGCGGCAGCGTGACCTGCGCGATGGTGAAGGACACGCGCACCGTGTAGGGCGAGCGCGCGGTGATGCCCGAGGAGGCCGCGTTCATGATCACCGTGGGCACCTTGGCCTGCGTGGCGACGGCCGCCACGGCATAGGCGTTGGAGCTGAAGTGCAGGCCGGTCAGCAGGTCGACGCGCTCGTTCTCCACCAGGTCGAGCGCGAGCCGGCGCGCCATGTCGGGCGCGCTCACGGGCACGTCGCGCCGCAGCAGCTCGACCGGGCGGCCCGCGATCTGCTGGTTGTGCGCGGCCAGCCAGACCGCCATGCCGGCATCGAACTGCCGCCCGCCGCCCACGTAGGCACCCGACCAGGGACCGAGCACGCCGATGCGCAGCGGCCGCACGCGCGCGAGCACCACCGAAGGCGCCGCCAGTGTGGCGCCGAGCAGGCCCAGCGCCTGCCTGCGCGTCGGCCGGATTGCTACCTTTTCAGTAGCATCGAACGACCGCTGGGTGCGGGCTGCTGGCGTGTGTAACTGGAGGACTGGCACGCGGACCAGTGTACGCGTGCGACCCCGCCGAAGGGGCCTCGGCGGCTTGTGGAAAGCCCGTAGAACGCAGGTTGTAGGTACGGACCCGCGCCGTGCTCAGAGCTTCGAGAAATCCGGCTTGCGCTTCTCCATGAAGGCGCCGAAGGCCTCGCGCGCCGCGGGCTCGCGCAGCATGCGGCCGAAGCTCGCGCCCTCCTCGTCCATGCGCTCGATGACCGCGGGCAGTTGCGCCTTCTTGAGCAGCCGCTTGGTCTCGACCAGCGCGCTCAGCGGCTTGGCCGCGAGCTTGCGCGCCTGGGTCTGGGCGATGGCGTTGGCCTCGGTCGGCGGCACCACGCGGTTGACCAGACCGACCTCGAGCGCGGCCTCGGCCATGAAGGGCTCGCCCAGCAGCAGCGCCTCGGCCGCGCGGTGGTAGCCGAGCATCTGCGGCACCAGCAGGCTGGAGGCCGCCTCGGGGCACAGGCCGAGGTTGACGAAGGGCATCGAGAAGGCCGCGTTGTCGCCCGCGTAGACCAGGTCGCAATGGAACAGCATCGTGGTGCCGATGCCCACCGCCGGGCCGCAGACCGCCGCGACGATCGGCTTCGGGAAGGTCGCGATGCCGCGCAGGAAGCGGAACACCGGCGAGTCCTTGCCCGCGGGCGGCGCATTGAGGAAGTCGCCGATGTCGTTGCCGGCGCTGAAGATGGTCGGGTCGCCCTGGATCAGCACGCAGCGCACGGCCGCGTCGCCCTCGGCCTTGGCCTTGGCCAGCGCATCGGCCAGCTCGGCGTACATGGCGCTGGTGATCGAGTTCTTCTTGTCGACGCGGTTGAAGGTGATGGTCATCACGCCGGCTTCGGCGTGGACGAGGATGTCGCTCATGGCTTGTGTCCTGTGGAAAGAAGAAAGAGGGAAGGGATCAGGCGGCCAGCGCCTCGCGCACGAAGTCGAGCCGGTCCTGGCCCCAGAACATGTCGTCGCCCACGAACATGGTGGGCGCGCCGAACACGCCGCGCGCCACGGCCTCCTGCGTAACGGCCTTCAGGCGGTCCTTGACCTCCTGCTGGCCCGCGGCCGCGAGCAGCGCCGCGGGATCGAAGCCCGCCGCCTGCAGCACCGCGCCCACCTCGGCCGGCTCGTTGAGGTTGCGCGGCTCGACCCACATCGCGTGGTAGATCGCGTCGACGTAGGCATCGAAGCGCGCCGGCTGCTGCAGCTGGATCGCGGTGGCGCCGCGCATCAGCAGCAGCGTGTTGATCGGGAAGTGCGGGTTGTGCACGAAGGGCACGCCGTAGCGCTTGGCGAAGCGCTGCAGGTCGGTCGTCATGTACGACCCCTTGGGCGCGATCTCGGCCGGCGAGTGGTTGCCCGTGGCCTGGAACACACCGCCCAGCAGCAGCGGTTTCCAGACCAGCTCGGCGCCGGTGTCGGCGCACACGTGGGGCAGCTGGGTCGCGGCGAGGTAGGCGGCGGGGCTGCCGAAATCGAAATAGAACTCGACGGTCTTCGTCATGCGGCGTTGTCTCCTGGGTGGGCTGGATTCTCTCCGGGCGGCCGCGGGCCTTGCGAAACCGGAGGCTATTCCTTGTAGTAGACGATCTGGTTCGAGGTCGCGAGCAGCACGCCGGCCTCGCTCCACAGCTGCGCGGTCTGGTCGAAGAAGCCGTTGAAGAACTGCTGCCCCGTCGCCTGCCCGAGCAGGAAGCCGGTGCCGACCTCGGCCAGTTGCGCCGCGTCGGCGTGGAAGTAGGTGGTGATCGACACGGTGCCGGCCGGCACGTGCTTGGCGCGGCGCAGCCAGATGCGCGGATAGAACACGTCGCTCATCGCCGCGAGCGAGGGCAGGTCGAGCGGCCGCGCCTGCGCGTCGCGCACCCAGATGCGGGTCTCGCTGTGCTGCAGGCTGCCGTCCCACTGCGCGGGAATGCCGCCGCTGAACGGGCGCATCTCGTACTGCTGCACCCAGGCCACGCCGGCCGGGCCGATGCGGATCGGTTCGACGGCCTCGGGCTTCGGCACCTCGGGCATGGCGAGGTCGCTCTGGCTCCAGGTCTCGCGCCGCGCGGCCGTCACCACGGTGGCGGTGGTCGTCATGTTCGGCGCGCCACCCGCGCCGGGTTGCGTGATCTGCACGGTCCAGTGCTGGGTCGAACGGTTGGTGCGCACCGCGGTCGCCTGCACGTCGAAGGCACCGGCCTCGAGCGCGGCCGCGTAGTTCACGGTCAGCGCGATCGGCGTGCCCAACAGGTCCGGATGCTGCAGCACCGACTGCAGCGCGACCGCCGCGGTGGTGCCGCCGAAGGGACCGACCATGTTCCAGTAGTCGGGGCTGGTGGTGCCCGTGAAATGGCCCGCGCGCAGGTCGCTGTGCTGCAGCGCGATGGCCTTGTCGAAGGGATGGGGAGTGCTCGTGCTCATGGCCGCAGTGTGCTCCGGCGCGCGGCCTCAGGCAGTCGTGTGCGGGACGCCCGCGGCCGGCGATGTCAGCGCGCCCAGGCGATGCAGCTTGTCGACCGTGGCGGGCCACAGGCTCTGGCTGAACTGCTCGCGGAAGAAGCCGAAGTGGCCGATGCGCCGCGCCTGCACGTCGGCCGGCGCGATGCGTTCGATGGCGCGCGGCGCCTGGTCGTAGAAGCTCACCAGGCTGTGCGTGCCGGCCAGCGTCATCAGCTCGTCGTCGGTCATCGACAGCGCGAGCACCGGGAAGCGCACGCGGCTGTAGCTCTTCCGCGCCAGCTCGCCCTCGGCGCCCACGCTGTAGCGCGGGTTCAGGCACCAGCGCCGCCATTGCAGGATCACGCCGCGCGGCAGGTCACCGACCTTCCTGAGCTTGCGGCCCGGGAAGTAGCCGCACAGCCGCGTGACCAGCGGCACCAGCACGAACCAGAAGTAGAGGATGCTGCGCTTGAGCCGCGGCGCGTTCTCGCGCCAGTAGCCGCTGCCGGCTGCGATGCTCACCAGGCCGTCGACCTGCTCGGGGCGCTGCAGGAAGCCCGGCAGCTGCGCGCCGAGGCTGTGGCCCAGCAGGTAGAGCGGCTGCGCGGGCAGCGCGGCCTTGGCGGCGTCGATGACCGCCTCGTAGTCGCGCGCCCAGTCGAACAGGTCGGCCTCGAAGCCGCGCAGCGAGGCGGCGCCGCGCGAGTCGCCCGAGCCGCGGTAGTCGAAGGTCCAGACGCGCAGCCCCTGGCCCGCGAGCCAGCATGCGAAGGCTTCGTAGAAGGACTGGCGCACGCCCATGGCGCCACCGATCACGATGCTGGCGCGCGACGCGCCCGCGGGTTCGTAGCGGCGCACCGCCAACTGCTGCGCGCCACCGTCGACCGGAAGCTGCTGCTGCGTCTGTTCCATCACTGTCCTGTCTCCTGGTTGCACCGGCACTCGTCGCGTTGCCTGGTGCGTTATCGATCAGACGCGCTCGAAGATGCCGGCGGCGCCCTGCCCCATGCCCACGCACATCGTGACCATGCCGTACTTGAGCTTCTCGCGCTGCAGTGCGTGCACCACGGTGGCCGAGCGGATCGCGCCAGTGGCGCCCAGCGGATGGCCCAGCGCGATCGCGCCGCCCATCGGGTTGACCTTCGACGGGTCGAGCCCCAGGGTGTTGATGACCGCGAGCGACTGGGCCGCGAAGGCTTCGTTGAGCTCGATCCAGTCGATGTCCTGCTGGCTCAGGCCGGCATAGCGCAGCGCCGCGGGGATCGCCTCGATCGGGCCGATGCCCATGATGTGCGGCGGCACGCCCTTGCTCGCGAAGCTCACGAAGCGCGCCAGCGGCGTCAGGCCGAACTGCTTGACCGCCTTCTCGCTCGCCAGGATCAGCGCGCCCGCGCCGTCGGAGGTCTGCGAGCTGTTGCCGGCCGTGACCGTGCCGCGCGCGGCGAACACGGTGCGCAGCTTGGCGAGGCCTTCGATCGAGGTGTCGGGGCGCGCGCCTTCGTCGAGGTTCACGGTGCGCGTGGTCGCGATCGCTTCGCCGCTCTCGAGGTCGGGCGCGCGGTCGGTCACCTCGATCGGCGTGATCTCGTCCGCGAACTTGCCGGCCTTCTGCGCGGCCAGCGCCTTCTGGTGCGAGGCCAGCGCGAATTCGTCCTGGGCCTGGCGGCTCACCTTCCACTGCTGCGCGACCTTCTCGGCCGTCAGGCCCATGCCGTAGGCGATGCCCACGTCGCCGTCGCGCTCGAAGATGGACGGCGACAGCGAGGGCGAGTTGCCCATCATCGGCACCATGCTCATGCTCTCGACGCCGGCCGCGATCATCACGTCGGCCTCGCCGACGCGGATGCGGTCGGCCGCCATCTGCACCGCCGACAGGCCCGAGGCGCAGAAGCGGTTGACCGTGATGCCGCCGACGCTGGTCGGCAGGCCCGCGAGCACCGCGCCGATGCGCGCGACGTTCAGGCCCTGCTGCGCCTCGGGGATCGCGCAGCCGCAGATGATGTCCTCGATGGCCTTCGGATCGAGACCGGGCACCGCCGCCAGCGCGGCCTTCAGCGTGGTCGCGAGCAGGTCGTCGGGACGGTGGTTGCGGAAGTAGCCGCGGTGCGACTTGCCGATGGGGGTGCGGGTGGCCGCGACGATGTAGGCGTCTTGTACTTGTTTCATGGAAGGCTCCTGGATTTGGCTCCTTCCCCCTCTGGGGGAAGGTCGGGATGGGGGCACGCGGCCGTCAATTCGGCGAGTCGGTTGACGATCGCCTGCAGCACCCCTTCAAGATTGACGAATGGATCGTTCGATCCGAAACGCAGCACATCGAATCCCTGGGCACGCAGGAAGGCGTCGCGCCGAGCGTCGTAGTCTGCTTGCGCCTGATGCTGCGATCCATCGAGTTCGACGATCAGCTTCGGATGGAGGCATGCGAAGTCGGCGATGTAGTTGCCCAGCGGATGCTGCCGGCGGAACTTCACTCCCAATTGCTCGCCACGCAGGCCGCTCCAGAGCTTGCGCTCCGAGTCGGTCATCTCGCGCCGCAAGGCGCGGGCGTTCCGCTGTGCATTGGGAGAGGATTGGTTCTGCATGGGCTGCTTGCCCCCATCCCGGCCTTCCCCCAGAGGGGGAAGGAGGAAGAGGGGTCCGCATCAGTTCCGCACCGGCTTCCCCGTGCTGAGCATCCCCATGATCCGCTCCTGCGTCTTGGGGTGCACGATGAGCGAGCAGAACGCCTTGCGTTCCAACGCCATCAGGTATTCCTCGGTCACGAGCGAGCCCGCGTCCACGTCGCCGCCGGTGACCACGTTCGCGATCAGGCTCGCGATGTGGAAGTCGTGCGCGCTGATGAAGCCCCCGTCGCGCATGTTCACGAGCTGGCCCTTGATCGTCGCGGCGCCGCTGCGGCCCGCCACGCGGAAGCTGCGGCGCAGTGGCGGGCGGTAGCCGGCGTCGGCCATGGCCTTGGCCTGCTGCAGCGCCACGTAGAGCAGCTCGTCCTTGTTCGGCACGATCACGTCGCTGTCGAGCAGGTAGCCGAGCTTCCTCGAATCGAGCGCGCCGGTGCCCACCTTGGCCATCGCCGCGGCCGTGAAGCCCTCGGTGAGGAAGGGCAGCAGGTCGGTGCCGGTCGAGGCCGAGGCGTTCTCGGCCGCGCGGCGCGCGATGTAGGTCAGGCCGCCGGCGCCGGGGATCAGGCCCACGCCGACCTCGACCAGGCCGATGTAGCTTTCCATCGCCGCCACGCGCTTCGACGAGTACACGGCCAGCTCGCAGCCGCCGCCCAGCGCCAGGCCGCGCACGGCCGAGACCACCGGCACGTTGGCATAGCGGATCTTGAGCATCACGTTCTGGAGCTCTTCCTCCGCGCCCTCGACCGCGCCGATGCCCGCGACCACGAAGGCCGGCAGCATCGCCTGCAGGTCGGCGCCGACCGAGAACATCTCGTCGGGCGACCAGATCACCAGGCCCTTGTATTCGGCCTCGGCGAGCTCGACCGCGGCGCCGAGCGCCTCGGCCACGTCGGGGCTGATGGCGTGCATCTTCGAATGGATGCTCGCGATCAGCACCTCGCCGTCGAGCGTCCACACGCGCACGTCGCCTTCATCGCTGATCGTGGTGCCGGCCGTGCTGGCATCGACCGCGTTCGCGCCGAGCACGCTCTCGGGGAACAGCTGGCGCGCATGCACCGGCAGCTTGCGCTGCGGCACGAACTTGTTCTGCGAGGCGCTCCACGAGCCTTCGGGCGTGTGCACGCCGCCGGCCTCGGCCACCGGGCCTTCGAACACCCACTTGGGCAGCGGCGCGCTGCTCAGCGCCTTGCCGGCGTCGATGTCGTCCTGCACCCACTTCGCGACCTGCGCCCAGCCGGCTTCCTGCCAGAGCTCGAACGGGCCCTGCTTCATGCCGAAGCCCCAGCGCATCGCGAAGTCGATGTCGCGCGCGCTCTCGGCGATGTCGCCCAGGTGCACGGCCGCGTAGTGGAAGCCGTCGCGCAGGATCGCCCAGAGGAACTGGCCCTGCGGTCCTTCGCTCTCGCGCAGCAGCTTCAGGCGCTCGCCCGCGGGCTTCTTGAGCATGCGGCCGTAGACCTCGTCGGCCTTCGCGCCGGCAGGCACGTAGTCGCCGCTCTGGAGGTCGAAGCGCAGGATGTCGCGGCCCACCTTCTTGAAGAAGCCGGCCTTGGTCTTCTGGCCCAGGTTCTTCAGTTCCAGCAGCTTGGCGAGCACCGGCGGCGTCGCGAAGTTGGCGTAGAAGGGATCGGTCTCGGCGTTCAGGTTGTCCTGCAGCGTCTTCACCACGTGGGCCATGGTGTCCAGGCCCACCACGTCGGCGGTGCGGAAGGTGCCCGAGCTCGCGCGGCCCAGCTTCTTGCCGGTGAGGTCGTCCACCACGTCGGGCGTGAGGCCGAACTTCTCGACTTCCTTGAGCGTGGCCAGCATGCCGGCGATGCCGACGCGGTTGGCGATGAAGTTGGGCGTGTCGTGCGCGCGCACCACGCCCTTGCCGAGCGTGCTGGTGACGAAGGCCTCGAGGTCGTCGAGCACCTGCGGCTGCGTGGTGGGCGTGTTGATCAGCTCCACCAGGAACATGTAGCGCGGCGGATTGAAGAAGTGGATGCCGCAGAAGCGCGGCTTCAGTGCTTCGGGCAATGCCTCGCTGAGCTTGGTGATCGACAGGCCCGAGGTGTTCGAGGCCAGGATCGCGTGCTTGGCGACGTGCGGCGCGATCTTCTTGTAGAGATCGAGCTTCCAGTCCATGCGCTCGGCGATCGCCTCGATCACCAGGTCGCACTCGCCGAGCAGGTCGAGGTTGTCGTCGTAGTTGGCCTGTTCGATCAGGCCCGCATCGGCCACGTCGCCCAGCGGCGCGGGCTTGAGCTTCTTGAGGTTGTCGATGGCGCGCGTGACGATGCCGTTCTTCGGGCCTTCCTTGGCCGCCAGGTCGAACAACACCACCGGCACGCGCACGTTGACGAGGTGGGCCGCGATCTGCGCGCCCATCACGCCGGCGCCGAGCACGGCGACCTTCTTCACTTGAAATCGGGACATGTTTGGTATTTCTTGGATAGGTTGCGCGCAGGCTTGCTTACTGCACGCGGTTCCAGGTTTGGGTGCGCCAGAAAGGACCCAGGTAGCCGCGCACTTCGAGCTTCTTGCCGCCGTCGATCGGCGTGAAGCTGGCGCGGTATTCCTTGCCGTTCTCGGGGTCGAGGATCTTCCCGCCCTCCCAGACGTCCTTGCCGTCGGCCTTCTTGCCGCCGCGGATGATCTCCAGGCCCGCGATCGGCTGGCCCTTGCGGTCGTCCGAGCATTCGTCGCAGACCGCATCGGGCTTGCCGTCCTTCTTCAACGACTTCTCGATGCGGCCCAGCAGCGCGCCGCCGGCCTCGCCGATGCGGATCTCGGCCTTGGCCTCGCCGGTCTTGTCGTCGACGTTGCGCCACAGGCCCACCGGGGTGGTCTGGGCCAGGGCCGTGACCGAGGTCGCGACGAGGACGAGGGCTGCAAGCGTTGCTTTCATGGTCGGCTCCGGGAAGTGGTCGAAGAGGGGAAGACGCGGACTCAGGCCAGCGCGGCGTCGGTGTCCATCAGCACCTTGCTGCCGGCACGGGCCGTGCGCATCAGCGTCGCGGTCTCGGGGAACAGCTTGGCGAAATAGAAGCGCGCGGTCTGCAGCTTGGCGACGTAGAACGGATCGGTGTTGCCGGCCGCGATCTCGCGCAGCGCGACCTGCGCCATGCGGGCGAACAGGTAGCCGAACACGAAGTGGCCGGTCACGCGCAGGTAGTCCACCGCGGCGGCGCCCACTTCGTCGGGGTTCTGGAAGCCCTTGAAGCCGATCTCGGTCGTGAACTTGGTGAGCTGGTCGCCGAGGCCCGCGATCGGATTGATGAACTCGGCCATCTTCTCGTTCACGCCCTCTTCTTCCACCAGCTTCGCGACCAGCTTGCCGAACTTCTTCAGCGAGGCGCCGTTGTTGCCCAGCACCTTGCGGCCCAGCAGGTCGAGCGACTGCACGGTGTTCGTGCCTTCGTAGATCATGTTGATGCGGTTGTCGCGCACGTACTGCTCCATGCCCCATTCCTTGATGAAGCCATGGCCGCCGAAGACCTGCATGCAGGCATTGGTCGCGATGTGGCCGTTGTCGGTGATGAAGGCCTTCACGATCGGCGTGAGCAGCGCGACCAGTTCGCCGCTGTCCTTGCGCACCTTCTCGTCGGGATGGTGGTGCTCCTTGTCGAGCAGCAGGGTGCAGAACACCTGCAGCGCGCGGCCGCCCTCGGCATAGGCCTTGGCGGTCAGCAGCATCTTGCGCACGTCGGGGTGCACGATGATCGGGTCGGCTTCCTTGTCCTTGGCCTTCACGCCCGACAGTGAGCGCATCTGCAGGCGGTCCTTGGCATAGGCCAGCGCGTTCTGGAACGCCACCTCGGTCAGGCCCAGCGACTGGTTGCCCACGCCCAGGCGCGCAGCGTTCATCATCACGAACATCGCGGCCAGGCCCTTGTTGGGCTCGCCCACCAGCGAACCGGTGGCGCCCTCGATCACGATCTGCGCGGTGGCGTTGCCGTGGATGCCCATCTTGTGCTCGAGGCCGGAGCAGAAGATCGGGTTGCGCTCGCCGAGCGAACCGTCGGCCTTGACCTTGAACTTCGGCACCACGAACAGGCTGATGCCCTTGCTGCCCTTGGGCGCGTCGGGCAGGCGGGCCAGCACCAGGTGGATGATGTTGCCGGCCATGTCGTGCTCGCCGGCCGAGATGAAGATCTTGTTGCCGGTGATGCGGTAGCTGCCGTCGGCCTGCGGTTCGGCCTTGGTGCGCAGCAGGCCGAGGTCGGTGCCGCAATGAGGTTCGGTCAGGCACATGGTGCCGGTCCATTCGCCGCTCACCAGCTTGGGCAGGTAGGTCTTCTTCTGCTCGTCGGTGCCGTGCGCCACCAGGGCCTCGTAGGCGCCGTGCGAGAGGCCCGGGTACATGGTCCAGGCCTGGTTCGCGCTGTTGAGCATCTCGAACAGGCACTGGTTGACCACGAAGGGCAGGCCCTGGCCGCCGAAGGCCGGGTCGCACGACAGCGCGGGCCAGCCGCCCTCGACGTACTTGGCATAGGCCTCCTTGAAGCCCTTGGGCGTCTTCACTTCGTGCGTGGCCTTGTCGAGCACGCAGCCTTCCTCGTCGCCGCTGATGTTGAGCGGGAAGGTGACTTCGGCCGCGAACTTGCCGGCCTCCTCGATCACCGCGTTGATGGTGTCGGCGTCGGTCTCGGCGTGCGCGGGCAGCGCCTTGAGTTCCTCGGCGACGTTGAGCACTTCGTGCAGCACGAACTGCATGTCGCGCACGGGTGGGTTGTAGCTGGGCATCCGGAACTCTCCTGGTCGAACTGAAAGATGAAAGGGAAAAGGAAAAAGGTGCCGCGCGCTCAGCGCACGGTCTTGAGGCGGCGCACGCGCGAGGGCGCCGCGGGTGCCGCCGGGGAAGGCGTGCCGGCCGCCGCATAGCGGCCGAGGATGTTGTCGAAGCCGGTGTTGGCGCGGGCGATGGAACCGGGCACGCGCAGGAAGCGGGCCTCGTAGTGCAGCGCGAGGATCAGGCCGTGGATCTCGAACGCGACCTGGCGCTCGTCGGCGTCGGCGTCGAGGTGGCCCTCCTCCTTCGACTGCACGATCGCGCGCAGCACGGCGGCCTGCCAGATCGAGACCGACTCCACCAGCGCGTCGCGCACCGGGCCCGGGCGGTCGTCGAATTCGGAGGCGCCGCTGATGTAGATGCAGCCCGAGTCGATCTCGGTCGAGGTGCGCTTCATCCAGTTGGCGAACATCGCGCGCAACCGCGGCAGGCCGCGATCGGCCTCGATGGCGGGGAAGAACACTTCCTGCTCGAAGCGCGCGTGATACTCGCGCACCACCGAGATCTGCAGCTCCTCGCGCGAGCCGAAATGGGCGAACACGCCCGACTTGCTCATCTTGGTGATCTCGGCCACGGCGCCGATCGACAGGCCCTCGAGCCCGATCTGCGCGGCGAGCGCCAATGCGGCGTCGACGATCACGGCCTTGGTCTGCTGGCCCTTCTGGGCGGCGCGGGCCGGCTTGGCGGAAACGGCATTGACGGACATCGTGAGGTTCCAGACAAAAACGAACGGTCGTTCTATTTTGCAGGGGCTTTCGATTCTTCGCCGGCAAAGACCTTGAGCCGGAAAAGGTTATCAACGAAAAGCAACCCGCCGATGACAACCGGCGCCCAAGGCCCGCCGCGCGGGGCTTCGCCGATAATGAGAAGAGTTCCCATCCACGATGCGCGCAAGGTCAGCCGCCGCCACATCCCAAGCCAGCCTGTCGACGGAACGCTTCCTTCCATGGCATGGGTCGATCGTGCTCGAGCGCTACTACCGCGAACTGCTGAACTTCCTTTCCCGCTCGGTGAACGACCGCGATGCCGCGGCCGACCTGGCGCAGGAGAGCTATGCGCGCGTGCTCGCGCTACGGCAGTCGGGCGAGGCGATCTCCAACGTGCGCGCGCTGCTCTACCGCACGGCGCGCAACCTGGTGATCGACCGGCACCGCCGCGCCGTGTTGCGCGACCACGAGGACATCGACGCGCTGGCCGATGCCGACCACGCGATCGCGCCCCGGCATGCGCAGCCCGAGGAGGCCTATGCGTCGGCGCAGCATGCCCAGGCCATCCTCGCGGCGATCGAGGCCCTGCCGCCGCGCTGCCGCGAGGCCTTCGTGCTGAACCGCTTCGAGGGCCTGTCGCACCAGGAAGTGGCCGAGCGCATGGGCATCTCGAAGAACATGGTGGCGCAGCACGTGATCCGCGGCGTGCTGGCCTGCAAGGCCTGCGAGGACGCCTTCGGCACCGGGACCAGCGACCACAATCGATAGCGCGTCGCCGCGCCGACCTCCACTTCGAGGCCGCTCGAGCGTCTACATCCAGAACAGAGAATTTCCCCGCATGACCGTGTCCCCGCCCCCGCCCACCGACCCCGTGCCGGACGCCGAACGGGCCGCCGCGCACTGGCTGGTGCGCCGGCAGGACGGGCTGGCGCCGGACGAGGCGACCGAATTCGAGGCCTGGCTCGCGGCCGCGCCCGCGCACCGCGCCGCCCTCGAGCGGCTCGAGGGCACCTGGCAGCGACTCGACACGCTGCCCGCCGCCGAGCTGGCCGCGCTGCGCGCGCGCACTCGGGCCGCCACGCAGCCGCGCCGCGGCTGGCAGGGCACGCGCCGCTGGATGCCGCTGGCCGCGGCGGCCTGCGCGCTGTTCGTGGTGGCGGGCGGCTGGGTGCTGTGGCAGCAGCAGCCGGTCTATGCCAACAGCTTCGCCACCGCGCGCGGCCAGCAGCTCGACGTGCAGCTGCCCGACGGCAGCGTGCTCCGGCTCGACACCGCCACGCGCGCCGAGGTGACGCTCTACCGCCAGCGGCGCGAGGTGCGGCTGACCGAAGGCCAGGCCCATTTCAGCGTGCAGGCCGATGCCGCCCGTCCCTTCGACGTGCTGGCCGGCCCGCTGCGCATCACGGTGGTCGGCACGCGTTTCGCGGTGCGCCACACGCAGACCGGGCTCGACGCCGGCGGCGTGCGCGTGACGGTGGAGGAAGGCCGCGTGCGCGTGGCCTCGGCCGACCCCGCGGCCGGTGCCGAGTCGCGGCTGCTGGGCCCGGGCGAAGCCGTCGCCGCCGACGCGGGCGGCCGCCTGCGCAGCGCGCCCGCCGCCCCAGCCGCGGGCGCCCTGCTCTGGCGCGAAGGCCGCGCCAACTTCGAGAACACGCCGCTCGCGCAGGCACTGGCCGAGTTCGAGCGCTACGGACCGACCGGCCTCACCGTGCGCGACCCCGCGGTGGCAGCGATGCGGATCAACGGCAGCTTCGACCTGCGGCAGTTCGGCGCCTTCGCCAAGGCGCTGCCGCAGGTGCTGCCGGTGCAGCTGCAGCCGCGCGACGGCACGACCGAGATCGCGCCGCGCTGACACCCAGCCAGCCCCGCGCCTCGATTTCTTCAAGAAAATTCGCGACGGACCTCCACTGCGCCGGAACTGATGCGTCTGCATGGGTAGTTCTTTCCACATCTACCCATCGATCTTCCGGAGTCCGCCTTCATGCCGCACCCGCGTTTCCGTCCCGCCGCCACCGCTTTCGCGGCGACCCTTGCCCTCGCCGCCTGGGGCACCTCGCCCGCCAACGCCCAGCCCGCGCCCGCCATGCAGGCGGCAGCGGTCTACCCGATCGCCCTGCCCGCGCAGCCGCTGGGCTCGGCGCTCAACGAGCTCGCGCGCCAGGCCCGGCTGCAGCTGATGGTTCATCCCGACCTGGTCGCCGGCAAGCAGGCGCCGGCGGTGTCGGGCAGCCTCACGGCCGGCCAGGCGCTGGAGCGCCTGCTCGCGGGCAGCGGCCTGGGCGCGAGCCTCGACGGCAACGCGGCGGTGATCCGCGCCATGCCCTCGGCCGCGGGCGGCGCGACGCTGCCGCCGGTGGTGGTGAACGCTTCGGCCATCGACGCGACAACGGAGCTGCAGCAGGACGGCAGCGCCGCCGACGGCTACCGCGCGAAGACCGTCTCCTCGGTCGGCGCGCTCGGCAGCATGGCGCTGCAGGACACGCCGTTCTCGATCAGCGTGGTGCCGCGCGAGCTGATACAGAACATCCAGGCGCAGTCGCCCGACGACATCTACAAGCTCAATCCATCGACCCGCTCCGCCGTCCCGCAGATCACGAGCTGGTCGCCCTCTGTCAACATCCGCGGCTTCAACGGCTACAACACGGCGGAAGACGGCCTGCGGCGCCTCTACAACCACGCGGCGGTGGTCGAGGACAAGGAGCGCATCGAAGTCCTGAACGGCCTTTCCGGCTTTCTCTTCGGCGCGGCCCAGCCCGGGGGCATGGTCAACAACGTCTACAAGCGTCCGACCGTCGAGCGCCTCAACAGCCTCACGGTCGGCAACTACGGCGGCAGCCAGACCTACGTGCACGGCGACTTCGGCGGCCGCTTCGACGAAGCCGGCCGCGTCGGCTACCGGCTCAACGTGGTCAAGCAGGAAGGCGGCACGGCCGTCGACGACCAGAAGATCAACCGTTCGCTGGTCAGCGCCGCCGTCGACTGGCACGTGACCGACAAGCTGCTGCTGGAATTCAACGCGGTCTACAACAAATACCGGACCTCCGGTTCCTCCGCCTACTGGTACTTCAACGGCGTGCCGCACGGCCGCGCCCCCGAGGCCCGGAGAAACTGGGGCCAGCCCTGGGTCAACGACGAGTTCGAGAACACCAAGCTGATGGGCAAGGCGACCTACAAGGTCAACGACAACGTCACGCTGCGCGGCGCCTACATGCGCGACAACATCGACCGCCCGGTGCAAGACCACACGCTGAACAACGTGAGCTCGCTGGAGGGTTTCACCCAGAACCGCCAGCGCGTGGCTGGTTCCAAGGATGCCTTTGAAGCCGCCTCCGCCATGGCCGACATCAGTTTCAACACCGGCCCCATCGCGCACAAGCTGACCCTCGGCTACTACATGTATTCCGACAAGTCGTGGAGCTCGGATTACTACCCCAGCACCGGCTACGAGGGCCCCTATCCCTTCTTCGCGCCCACCTACGTGCCCGAAGCGGTGTTTCCCCCGAACACCTACGGCAGCTACTACGCCGGGCGCGTGAGCAACACCAACCATCTCATCGGCGACAACATCCAGTTCAACGACCAGTGGTCACTGCTGCTGGGGATCACGCGCAGCAACATCCGCAGCCAGAGCCTCGACTCCAGTGGCGCACGCACGCAAGCCGACTACGACAAGAGCCGCAGTTCGCCCTCGGTCTCGCTGGTGTTCAAGCCCGTTCCCTGGCTGACCACCTACGCCAGCTACATCGAGGGCCTGGAGCAGGGTGGCATCGCGCCGGACACCGCCTCCAACGCCCGCGCCATCCTGGCTCCGATGGTCAGCAAGCAGAAGGAGATCGGCATCAAGGCCACGGTCGGCGAGCTGCTGCTGACCACCGCCCTGTTCGACATCGAGAAGGCCTACGAGTACACCGACAGCAACAACGTCTACGCGCAGAACGGCCGCCAGAACCACAAGGGCATCGAGTTCAGTGCCTCGGGCAAGATCACGGACAGATGGACCGTGGTGGCCGGGATCACCTCGCTCGATGCGAAGGTGAAGGGCTCCGAACTCGACGGCAAGATGCCGCAGAACGTGGCGAAGGTCATCGCCAAGTTCTACACCGAGTACGAGCTTCCCGTGCCCGGCCTGACCCTGACCGGCGGCATCTACTACACCGGCAAGCAATGGGCCGACGACGCCAACACCGACCGCCTGCCAGCCTTCACCACCGCCGACCTCGGCCTGCGCTACGCCATGAAGCTCTCTGGCCGGCCGCTGACCCTGCGGCTGAACGTGAACAACGTCGCCAACAAGAGCTACTGGCTCAACAGCTACTACGTGGGGACGCCGCGCAGCGTGGCCTTCTCGGCGCAGATGCCGTTCTGAGCGGCATCCGCGCCATCCCGGTGCCAGGATCAGAAGTCCTGCGCCACTGGCCGCAGCACGACCTCGTTGATGTCCACGTTCGCCGGCTGCTCCACTGCGTACACCACCGCGCGCGCCACCGAGTCCGAGGGGATCTGGCTGGCCTCGTAGAAGGCCTGCACGCCGGCGGCGGTCTCGGCATCGGTGGTGCCGAACTTCAGTTCGGACTCGACCGCGCCGGGCGAGACGATGGTCACGCGGATGCCGGTGTTGCCGACCTCCACGCGCAGGCCTTCCGAGATGGCGCGCACCGCGTACTTGGTGGCGCTGTAGACGGTGCCGATCGGCGTGAACACCTTGATGCCGGCGATCGAGGCCACGTTGACGATGTGGCCGCTGCCCTGCGCCTGCATGCGCGGCAGCACGGCGGCGATGCCGTAGAGCACGCCCTTGATGTTGACGTCGATGGTGCGGTCCCATTCGTCGACCTTGAGCTTCTCGAGCGGCGACAGCGGCATCACGCCCGCGTTGTTGACCAGCACGTCGATGCGGCCGAAGGCCTCGACGGTGGCGGCGGCGAGCCGCTCGAGGTCCTCGCGCTTCGCCACGTCGGTGGCGACCGCGATGGCCTCGCCGCCGGCTTCGCGGATTTCGGCGACCACCTTCTCGAGGCGGTCGGTGCGGCGCGCGGCCAGCACCACCTTCGCGCCGCGGGCGGCCAGGTGGCGGGCGGTGGATTCGCCGAGGCCGCTGCTGGCGCCGGTGACGATGGCAACCTTGCCGCGGATGTTGTCTTGAACGGAAGTCATGGTGTTTTCCTTGGGGTGGGCGTTGAAGAACTTGAAGAAGTGCATGCAGTGTGGAAAATCCGGGCGTTCCCGTAAATGAAACTCTCACGACTTCAGAATTCCTGATTCAGGAACACCCAACCCACCCGTCACCCCCCATGTCGAACCGGCTCGAAGCCCTGCGCGTGTTCTGCGCCGCCGCCGATGCGGCCAACTTCCGCGATGCCGCGGTGCGCCTGGCGGTCTCGCCGCAGGTGGTCACGCGCGCCGTGCGCGAGCTCGAGGAGGAACTGGGCGAGCCGCTGTTCCACCGCAGCACGCGCGGCGTGCAGCTCACCGACTTCGGACGCCAGCTCGCGCAGCGCGCGCGCACCGCGGTCGGCGGGGTCGATGCGCTGTTCCACCGCACCGACCGGCGCGCGCTGTCGCAGCACGCGGGCACGGTGCGCGTCACCGCGCCCAACGTCTACGGCCGGCGGCTGATTCCCGAGGCGCTGGCGCCGATGCTGGCGGCACACCCGGGGCTGGTGCTCGACCTGCGGCTGTCGGAGGAACATGCCGACGTGGTCGACGAGCAGATCGACATCGGCGTGCGCGCCGGCCCGATCCGCGATGCGCGCTTCGTCGCGCGCACGGTCGGGCGCATGCAGCTGCGCGTGGTGGCGGCGCCGACGCTGATCGCGCGCACCGGCATCCCGCAGAACATCGAGGCGCTGCCGGGCTTTCCGCTCACCGCGCTGCTCGACCGCAGCGTGGGCCGGCCCTGGTCCTGGTTCTTCAGCAAGGGGCGGCAGATGCCGGTGGCGGCGCCGGCCTTCATCAGCGACGACGTGGAGGCCGAGTGCACCGCCGTGCGCGCGGGCCTGGGCTTCGGCCAGCTCGCGGGGCCGCTGGCCGAGCCGTTGATCGCGTCGGGCGAGCTGGTCGAGGTGCTCGAGGCCGAGGCGCCCGAGTCCTGGCCGATCCATGTCTACCGCTCGCAGCGCGCGCCGGTGCCGGCGCGCGTGCGGCTGGTCTACGACGAACTGGTGCGCGCGCTGCGCTGAGACCTACTCGTACTTCTGTCCTTCGAGCATCAGCTCGGGCGTGCCGATCACCGCGTTGAGCGCATCGAAGTCCAGCATCTGCGGCCGCCACGGCTGCGTGGTGCGGTGGCGGTGCAGGCTCGCGTAGTAGCCCTGCAGCGTGTGCGTCACGGCGCGCGCCGTGCCCCCCGGGAAGATCGCGATGCGAAAGCCATGCCGCTGCAATGCATCGGCATCCTCGATCGGCGTCTTGCCGCCTTCGACCATGTTGGCCAGCAGCGGCACGCGGTCGCCGAAGCGCCGGCAGGCCGCGTCCATCTGCTCGGGTGAACGCAGCGCCTCGATGAAAAGCGCGTCCACGCCGCAGGCGAGATAGGCCTCGGCGCGGTCGAGCGCGGCCTCCATGCCCTCGACCGCCACCGCGTCGGTGCGCGCGAGGATCAGGGTCTCGCTCGAGCTGCGTGCATCGAGCGCGGCCTTGAGCTTGCCGACCATCTCGCGCTCGGACACCACGGCCTTGCCGTCGAGGTGGCCGCAGCGCTTGGGAAAGGTCTGGTCCTCGATCTGCACCATGGCCGCGCCCGCGCGCTCGAAGCCGCGCACGGTACGCTGGGTGTTGAGCGCGTTGCCGAAGCCGGTGTCGGCATCGACGATCACCGGCACGCGCACGCGCTCGGTGATGCGCGCCAGCGTGTCGGCCACCTCGGTGAAGGTCGTGAGGCCGACGTCGGAGCGGCCGAGCCGCGTGTAGGCGATGGAGGCGCCCGAGAGGTACAGGGCCTCGAAGCCGGCCTGCTCGGCCACCAGTGCGCTGAGCGCGTCGTACACGCCGGGGGCGAGCACGATGTCGTTGCGCGCGAGCCGGGTCTTGAAGGAAGGATTCGTCATGCGGAGTGGTTCCTGGTTGGGTTGCGTGCGGCGAGCGTGCGCGCCGCGATGTAGCCGCCGGCCACGGCGCTCAGCAGGCCGTTGCCGGAGAGATAGCCCCAGACCGCGTCGCCCGACACGCCGCCCGCCGCGCCGCCCGCGGCCAGCAGGTTGTGAAAGGGCGTGCCGTCGTGGCGCAGCACACGCATGTCGGGCGCGGTGTCGAGGCCGCCCTGGGTGTGGAACAACGCGCCCGTGACCTTGACCGCGAAGTACGGTGCGTCGAGTCCGCGCGCGAACACGCGGCCGTCGGGCATGGGCGTGCCGGTACGCATCGCGTCGAGCGTGGCCTGCAGCACCGCGGCCTCGCAGCCGATGCAGTCGGCGAGCGCGGCCACCGACTCGCAGCGCCGCACGGCACCCGCCGCCTCGGCCTCGCAGAAGTCGGGAAAGCCGCGCGCCAGCGCGAGCAGTGGCGCGTCGAACACGTTCCAGGCGATGCCGCCCGGCTGTGCGAGCACATGCACCGCGGCTTCCGAGTAGCCCTGGGTCTCGTCATGGAAGCGCCGGCCCTCGCAGTTGAGCTGCACGCCGCCTTCCATCATCACGGCCCAGGACATCAGCGCGCCCTGCGGCGTGACCCAGGAGCCATGGCCCTGGTAGCCGCCGAGGTCGCGCAGCCGCGCGCCCAGCGCCTCGCCCCAGAGGATCGCGCTGCCGTCGTTGCCCACGTGGCCGCCGAACGCGGCCTCGGCCATCTCGGGCAGCAGCGTGCGCACCATCCGCGCATTGCCGCCGAAACCGTTGCAGGCCAGCAGCAGCGCATCGCAGCCCAGCGTCTCGCGGCTGCCGTCGGGGCGCGCGTACTCGACGCCGACCACGCGGTCGCCATCATCGAGCACCAGCGTGTCGACCAGCGCCTGCGTCAGCACCGGAATGCCGGCCGCCTCGGCGGCCGACTGCAGCGCCGCCATCAGCGCGGCGCCGGTCTTCTGTTCGAGCGCATGCATGCGGTGCACGCCATGGCCCGGATAGAGGAAGCCATCGAGCAGCAGCCACCGCAGCCCGTGCCGCGCCTGCAGCGCATCGAGCGCCGGGCCGATGGCGCCCGCATAGGCCGCGACCAGCGCGGGCGCCGCGCGGCCATGGGCCTTGGCCTGGATGTCGGCGGCGAAGCGCTCGGCGCTGTCGTCGAGCACACCGTGCGCGCGTTGCGCGAGCGTGCCGGGCGCGGGGATGAAGCCCGAGGACAGCGCGGTCGATCCGCTGGGCAGCGCATCGCGCTCGAGCACCACGCAATCCACGCCGGCATCGGCCAGCATCAGCGCGGCCGTGAGCCCGCAGGCGCCGCCGCCGACGATCGCCACTGGCACGCGCACCTCGGCCTCGACCGACGCCGCGCGGCGCACTGGTCGCGACGGGTTCGAACTCATGCGAGCGACGCGGCGAAGGCCGCGCAGTCCGTCACCTCGGCCACGTTGCGCATGTCGGCCAGCGAGGTCTGGTGGCGCTCCTCGCCGAAGGCCGCGCAGCCGTCGGCCAGCACCAGCGTGCGGTAGTCGCGCATGTGCGCATCGCGCACCGTGCTCGCGACGCCGCCGTTGGTGACGATGCCGCAGACCGCCACCGTGTCGATGCCCGCGCGGCGCAGCACCCAGTCGAGCTGGGTGTTGAAGAAGGCCGAGTACGCGACCTTGCTCACGTTCACGTCGACCAGCCCGGCCAGCGCGTCGACATTGGCCTGGCCCCAGCTGCCGGGCGCGAAGTCGCCCTTGGCGAGGTACGGGCGCAGCGCCTTCAGGTGCGGCGACACCATCGGCTCGCCCGAGGCATCGGGCCACAGCGTGAACTGGCTCGCCACCACCATGCCGCCCGCGGCCTTGAGCGCGCGCGCCACCGCGGCCACGCGCGCCGGCAGCAGCAGCGCCGGCGGGTTGGTATCGCCGCCGCGCGCATAGGCGCCCCGGGCATCGAGGAAGTCGTTCTGCAGGTCGATGATGACCAGCGCGGTGCGTGCCGCGATCGGTTGCCTGGCTTCGCTCATGACAGCCTCACGAGAAGGTTGCCGTGCGCATCGACCTCGGCATGGAAGCCGGGTTCGAGCCACACGGTGGTGTCGGCCTGCTCGAGGATCGCGGGTCCCTCGATGCGCGCGGCCACCGGTAGCTCCAGGCGCGCATAGCGTTGCGCCTCGTGCCAGCGGCCGTCGTGGAACACGCGCTGCGTGCCCAGCGGCGCGGTGCTGCCCTGCCCCTCGGGCGCGAGCACCTTGAGGTCGAACTTGGGCCGCACGCCGATGCGCGCATAGCGCAGGTTCATCACGCGGATCGCGATGCCCTCGAGCACGCGGCCGAAGGCGGCCGTGTAGCTGGCCTCGAAGGCGGCGCGGATGGCCGCGGCCGTGAGCGGCGCGCTGCCCAGCACCACGGGCAGCGTGTGGGTCTGGCCCGCGTAGAGCATGTCGAGCGCGATCACCTCGCGCACCTCGTCGAAGCGCACGCCCGAGGAGTCGAGGCGCTGCTGGCAGCTCGCGGACAGCTCGTCGATGCGGCGCTGGACCTCCGCCACGTCGAGTTCGGCCAGCGGCTTGTTGAGCGTCTGCACCGCGTCGTGGCGCATGTCGGCGATCACGCAGCCCAGCGCCGAGGTCACGCCGGGATAGCGCGGCACGATGCCGGTGGCCACGCCGACCTCGCGCATCATCGCGCACACGTGCAGCGCGCCGCCGCCGCCGAAGGGCATGTAGGCGAAGCGGCGCGGATCGTGGCCGCGCTCGATCGACACCAGGCGAATGGCGCCGGCCATGCGCGCATTGGCCACCGTGAGGATGGCCTCGGCGGCCGCGTGCACGTCCAGGCCCAGCGGGCGCGCAACGTGTTCCTCGATGGCCTGGCGCGACTTCTCGCCGTCGAGCGCCGCGAGCAAACCGCCGCCCAGCGGCCGGTCGGCCGCGATGCGGCCCAGCAGCACGTTGGCATCGGTCACGGTCGGGCGCATGTTGCCGCGCCCGTAGCAGGCCGGGCCCGGCACGCTGCCGGCCGACTCGGGGCCCACCTGCAGCATGCCGCTCGCATCCACCGAGGCGATCGAGCCGCCGCCCGCGCCGATGGTCTCGATCTGGATCATCGGCGAGCGGATCACCATGCCGAACTCGATCGCGGTCTGCGCCGCCAGCGCGGCCTCGCCGTTGGCCACCAGCGAGACGTCGAACGAGGTGCCGCCCATGTCGCCGGTGATCGCGTTCGGGAAGCCGGCCGCGCGCGCGATGGCCGCGCAGGCGATCACGCCGGCCGCCGGGCCCGACAGCGCGGTGCGCACCGGCAGGTCGCTCGCGGTCTGGCGCGACATCACGCCGCCGTTGCTCTGCACCACCAGCAGTTCGCCCGCGAAGCCCTGCGCGCGCAGGTCCGACTCGAGCCGGCCGAGGTAGCTGCCCACCACCGGCTGCAGCGCGGCATTGAGCGTGGCGGTCGAGCAGCGCTCGAACTCGCGGATCTCGGGCAGCACCTCGCTGGCCGAGGTGACGTGCGGATTCGGCCAGAGCTCGCGCACCGCCGCGACCGCGAGCCGCTCGTTCGCCGGGTTGGCGTAGGTGTTGATGAAGAACACGCAGACCGCCTCGCAGCCGGCCTCGAGCAGCGCGCGCGCCTCGGCGCGCACCTGGTCGAGATCGACCGGCGTGTGCAAGGTGCCGTCGGCCAGCACGCGCTCGTCGACCTCGCGGCGCAGGTCGCGCGGCACCACGGGCAGGAAGCTGCCGCGCAGGCCCCAGGTCTGGGGCCGGTCGCGGCGGCGCATCTCGAGCACGTCGCGGAAGCCGCGCGTGGTGATGATGCCGGTGCGCGCCACCTTGCGCTCGAGCAGCGCATTGGTGCCGACGGTGGTGCCGTGCACGATGGTGGCGATGGCCGCGGCCGAATCGGCCACGCGTGCCACGCCGTTCATGAAGCCGCGCGCTTCCTCGCCGCGCGTGGACGGCACCTTGACGATGCGCGCCGTGCCGTTCGCCTCGTCGAGCACGAACAGGTCGGTGAAGGTGCCGCCGACGTCGACGCCGACGACCAGGGAATTGCGGGAGTTGCCAGGGGAGCTCATTCGGATGCCTCGTCCTTGTCGTTCTTGTCGTTGCCGGTCGTCACATAGCCCATCGCGCGGTCGGCCGCGCGCTGCGCCGCGGGCCGCTCGGCGGCCTCGCCCCACCCGCCGCCGCCCGGCGTCTCGAGCCGCACGCGCTCGCCGCGCTCGAGCCGGATGCCGCGCATCTTCGAGACCATCGGCGGCACGTGCCATTCGCCCGCGTTCTCGTAGCGGAACACGTTGACCGCGCCCGCGCCGCCGCCCGCGATGCCCTTGGGCGGCGAGGTGCCGCGCTCGCCGAACACGAAGACCTCGGCGTCCTGCTCGAGCAGCTCGATCTCGTAGACGGCGCCGAGGCCGCCACGGTGCCGGCCGTCGCCGCCCGAATCGGCGCGCAGCGACCATTCGGTGAAGCGCACCGGGTAGGCCGCCTCGAGGATCTCCAGCGGCGGAATGGTCGCGGTCGAGATCGGCGCATTGCCATGCGAGAGCCCGTCGCCGCCCGAGTGGCCGCCATGGCCGCCGCCGAAGAAGCTGAACATCACCCAGCGCTGGCCCTCGCGGCCCTTGTCGCTGCGGTGGCCCGCGATCGACAGCGCGTTGATGGTGCCGTAGGCCTGCGCGACGGCGCGCGTGGGATCGGCCTGCGCGGCGGCGCTGAAGATCACGTCGATCATGCGCAGGATGGTCTCGGTGTAGCCGCCGACCGGGCGTGGCCGCTCGGCGCTGATCACCAGCTTGTCGGGAATCAGGAAATCCACCGCGTCGAGCACGCCGGCATTGGCGGGCACGTCGGGGAACAGATGCTTGAGCGCGACGTAGCAGGCCGCCACGGCCGTGGCGCGCGAGATGTTGACCGGCCCCGCGCATTGCGCCGAGGTGCGCGAGAAGTCGAGCAGCAGCCGGTCGCCGGCCACCGTCATGTCGAGCGCGATGGTCAGCGGCTCGTTCACGATGCCGTCGTTGTCGAGCAGGTCCTCGAAGCTGTAGCGGCCGTCGGGCAGCGAGGCGATGTGCGAGCGCATCAACCGCAGCGCGCGGCCGCGCAGCTCGCCGAGCGCGTTCAGCACCAGGTCGTCGCCGTACTCGTCGAGCAGGCCGTTCAGCCGCTTGGCGCCGAGCTCGAGCGCCGCGAGCTGGCCGTTGAGGTCGCCCCAGAGGCTGTCGGGCAGGCGCGTGTTGGCCTGCAGGATCGCGAGCACGTCGGCATCGAGCTTGCCGTCGCGCACGATGCGCACCGGCGGGATCTGCACCGCCTCCTGCCAGCACTCGGTGGCCGCGGGGTTGTAGTTGCCGGGCACCGCGCCGCCCACGTCGTGCCAGTGCGCGGCCGAGGCCATGTGGCAGTAGAGCTTGCCGTGGCGGAAGAAGGGCTTGACGAGCTTGAAGTCGTTGGCGTGCGTGCCGCCGTCGTAGGCATCGTTGCTGATCCAGATGTCGCCGTCCTTCATGCCGCCGCGCGGCTCGGCCGCGGCGACGGTGGCGCGCACGGCGAAGGCCATGGCGCCGACGAACACCGGCAGGCCCGACTTGCCCTGCACCAGCGTGTCGCCGCTGGTCGCGTCGTACAGGCCGTGGCAGGCGTCGTGCGCCTCGGCGATGATGGGATTGAACGCGCTGCGGTAGAGCGTGGCGTCCATCTCGTCGGCCACCTGCTCGAGGCGGCCGCGCAGCACGGCGAGCGTGACGGGGTCGAGTGTGTCGTTCATTCGGATCTCCATGTCGATGCGGCTCTCTTCGGGAAATACCGCGGAACCGGCTTTGCCGGGCCGCAGGTATTGCCCCCTGGAAGGGGGTTGGCGGCCACACGAAGTGGGCAAGCCTGGGGGTCAGTCAACTTTTGCGCCGCTGGTCTTGACGACCTTGGCCCACTTGTCGATTTCCTTTTTCACGTGGGCGGCGAATTCCGCCTGCGTGGAACCCACCGGCTCGGCGCCCAGCGCGGCCAGCTTCTCGCGCACCTCGGGCAACTTGAGGACGCGCTGCACCTCGGCCGAGAGCTTGTCGACCACCGGCTGCGGCGTGCCCTTGGGCGCGAACAGGCCCGACCAGGCATCGGCATAGAAGCCCGGGTAGCTCTCGGCGATGGTCGGCAGATCGGGCAGCGAAGGCGAGCGGCGCAGGCTGGTGAGCGCGATCGCGCGCAGCTTGCCGGCCTTGACGTGCGGCAGCGCCGAGGGCAGCCCGTCGACCATCATCTGCACCTGGCCGGCCAGCAGGTCGGACACCGCGGGCGCGCTGCCCTTGTAGGGCACGTGCGTGATGTCGACGCCGGCCTCGGCCTTGAGCATCTCCATGCCCAGGTGCGCGGCCGTGCCGTTGCCCAGCGATGCGTAGTTGAGCTTGCCGGGCTCCTTCTTCGCGAGCGCGACCAGCTCGGCCAGGTTCTTCGCGGGCACCGAGGGATGCACCACCAGCACGTTGGGCACCACGGCCACCTGGCTGATGGCGACGAAGTCGGCCACCGGGTCGTAGGGCATCCTGCTGTAGAGCGAGGTGTTGATGGCATGCGAGCCGGTCACGCCCATCACCAGCGTGTAGCCGTCGGCCGGCGCCTTGGCCACGAGGTCAGAGCCCACGTTGCCGCCCGCGCCCGCGCGGTTGTCGACCACCACGGGCTGGCCCCAGTGCTCGCTCATCTTCACCGCGACCAGTCGCGCCGCGGCATCGGTGGCACCGCCCGGCGGGAAGGGCACGACGATGCGGATCGCCTTGTCGGGAAAGCCGCCGGCCTGGGCGGCGGCGACGAGCGGCAGGCACACGAGCAGCGTGCTGGCGAGGTAGCGCAGGAGTTTCATGGTGGGTGGGGCGTGAAGGTGGTGAAGAGGAATCGGGTCAGAGCCGTTGCCACAGCGCTCCGAGCGCGGTGCCGGCGGGCGCGTCGAGCACGCCGTCGCAGAAGGCCTGGGCGCGCGCCGGCGCGACGGACTGCGCGACGTAGTGCTTGAACTTGGCGAGCAAGGCCGCGCGGTCCAGCGGGTTCTGGGCGTCGCCCGCGATAGTGGTCACGGTCTCTTCGTGCGTGCCGCCGTCGTGCGTCAGCGCGAGCGTGGCGCCGCGCTCGCGGCGCGCCGTGAGACCGGCGTCGACCTCGAGCTCGACCAGCGCCTCGAGCCGGCGCAGCTCGGCGTCGTCGAAGCGCGGCGCGGCATACACCGAGGGGTCGACATCGCCGAAGCGCAGCATCGCCGCGAGGCCGAAGCTCAGGCTGAACTGCGCCTGGATCGGCGTGCGCGGCGCGCGGTTGCCGCAATAGACGATCGCTTCCTCGTAGACCGTGAGCACGATGCGTCGGATGCCCGTGGTGTCGCCGCCCAGCCGTTCGCGGATGGCGCGCGCGGCGGTCGCGCCGTAGTGCACGTGGCGCACAGCCGCGAAGGGCTTGAGGTAGGCGTCGCGCAGCAGCAGCGTCGACGCATCGGGCAGGGGCTGCGCGGCGGCCGCCGCATGGTTCGCCGCGTAGTGGGCCAGCGCCCCCTCGGGCGCGTCGATGCCGGCCGCGCTCGCGAAGGCCGCCTGCAGCCCCAGCGAAGCGCTGTGTCCCAGGTAGGTGTTGCGGGCGGTGCGGCCCTGCGCCACCGGCAGGTAGAGGCTGGTGGCGAGCTGGCAGGCCGCGATGTCGATGGCCTGCACGATGGCCTCGGGCGACAGGCCCAGCAGCCGCGCCGCGCCCGCCGCCACGCCGAGCGCGGGCCAGTTGGCATCGACGTGCATGCCGGGGCGGATGCGCAGCCAGGCGCCGCAGCGCGCGCCGACCTCGTAGCCGAGCACGAAGGCATCGACGAAGTCGCCGAGGCTGGCGTCGCGCCGCAATGCGAGCGGCAGCAGCGCCGCCACCAGCGGCACGCCGGGCCGGCCGTGCGCGAGCGCATGGCCTTCGCAGGCCTCGTCCCAGGTCGCGGCCATGGCGATGACCTGCGCGGCCGCCTGCACGGCCAGCGACGGGCCGGCGGGAAAGGCGAAGCCGCCGGGTTCGCAGGCGGCGAGCGCGGCCTCGAGCCGGCGCACCTCGCCTGCCTGCCGGCCCGCGAGCGCGCAGCCGACCGTGTCGACGAGCAGCCGGCGCGCCTGCGAGGCGGCTTCGGCATCGGCCGGCCGCGCCGCATGCAGCGCCACCACGGCCTGCAGCACCTCGCGTTGCGGATCGATGTCAGACGGCATCGGCTTCCTTCTTCGCCGCCATGCGACGGCGCAGCAGCGGCAGCAAGCCGCCGGCCTCGACCATCTCGGTCAGGAAGCCCGGCACGGGCTCGCAGGCCAGCGTGCGCCCGTCGGCGCCGCGCAGCGCGGGCGTGCCGATGTCGAGCGCGATCTGTTCGCCGTCGTGCAGCGACTCGGCCTCGGCGCAGGTCAACAGCAGCAGGCCGACGTTGAACGCATTGCGGAAGAAGAGCCCGCTGTACGAGGGCGCGATCACCGCGGCCACGCCCAGCTGCACCAGCACGGCCGCGGCCTGCTCGCGCGAGGATCCGATGCCGAAGTTGGGGCCGGCCACGATCACGTCGCCCGAGCGAACCTCGCGCGCGAACTCGGGGCGGATGGCTTCGAGGCAGTGCTGCGCGATGCGCTCGATGCCATGCTTCATCGCATGGCCGGGCGCGAGCGCGTCGGTGTCGATGTCGGCGCCCAGGCGCCAGACACGGTGCAGACAGTGCAGGTCATGACCACTCATGCCAGCACCTCGCGCGGATCGGTCACGCAGCCGCGCAGCGCGGCGGCGGCCACCGTGTAAGGCGAGCCCAGGTAGACCTGCGCGGTCGGCGAGCCCATGCGGCCCTTGAAGTTGCGCGCGGTGGTCGAGATGACGGTGATGTCGTCGCCCATCGGATCGCCATAGCCCGAGCAGGCGCCGCAGGCGGTGGGGAACAGCTCGGCGCCGGCCTCCATCAGCACCTGCAGCACGCCCTCCTCGCGCGCCTGCTCCTGGTCGCGCAGGCTCGCGGGCGCCACGATCAGGCGGATGCCGTTCGCGACCTTGTGGCCGCGCAGCACCTGCGCGGCGGCGCGCAGGTCGTCGAGCTTGGCGCCGGTGCAGGCGCCGATGTAGGCCACGTCGACCGGGGTGCCGACGAAGCGGCTCACGCCATGCGCATTGGCCGGGCTGTGCGGCGCGGCCACGTGGGGTTCGAGCGTGGCGGCATCGAAGCGGTGGTCCGTGAGCGCCGCATCGGCGTCGGTGAACCACGGCGCCATGTCGACCGGCGGCGCGCCGGCTCCGGCCAGGCACGCGGCCGTGGTGGCATCGGGCGCGATCAGCCCGGCCTGCGCGCCGAGCTCGGCGCTCATGTTCGAGAGCGTCATGCGCTCCTGCATCGACAGCGCGACCACCGCCGGCCCCGCGAACTCCACGGCCTGGTAGCGGCCGCCGTTCATGCCGAAGCGGCCGATCATGTGCAGCATCATGTCCTTGGCGGTCACGCCCGCGGGCAGCGCGCCGTCCCACCACATGCGCAGGGTCTCGGGCACGCGCAGCCAGATCTCGCCGGTGACCACCACGCCGAGCATCTCGGTGCTGCCGACGCCGAACATGTAGGCGCCGAAGGCACCGCCCGTGGGCGAGTGCGAGTCGCCGCCCACGCACAGCATGCCGGGGCGGATGTGGCCGTGCTGCGGCACCACCACGTGGCAGATGCCCTGGCTGTCGTAGACGTGCGGCAGCTTCTGATCGCGCGCCCAGTCGCGCGCGATGCGCACGATGCGGCGCGAGTCGTCGTCGCGCTCGGGCACGTAGTGGTCCATCACGAGCACCACGCGCGAGCGGTCCCAGATCTGCGCACCGAGCTCCTCGAGCATGGGCTGCAGGCGGCGCGGTCCCGAGGAGTCGTGGAACATCGCGAGATCGACGCCGCAGGTCACGATCTCGCCCACCGCCACCCGCTCGCGGCCGCTGGCGCGCGCGATGAGCTTTTGCGCCAGGGTCTGTGCTGAAGCCGTCGAGGTCATTCGGGCTTGGCTCCCGAGAACTTGACCACCTTGGCCCAGCGCACGATCTCGCTCTGCACGAAGGCCGAGAACTGCTCGCTCGAATTGCCGACCGGGATCGCGCCCTCGATCTCGAGGCGCTGGCGCATGTCGGCCTGCTGCAGCGCATGGCGCGCGGCATCGCCGATCTGCTTGATCCGCTCGGCGGGCATGCGCGCGGGGCCGAACAGGCCGAACCAGGCGCTCGATTCGTAGCCGGGCAACGCCTCGGCGATGGCCGGCACCTCGGGGAAGGCCGGCAGCCGCTTCGCCGTGGTCACGCCCAGCGCCTTGAGCTTGCCGGCCTGGATGTGGGCCTTGACGTTGCCCACGGCCGCGAACATCAGCTGCACCTGGCCCGCGAGCACGTCCTGCACGGCAGGCGAGGTGCCCTTGTAGGGGATGTTCACGATGTCCACGCCCGACTGCATCTTGAAGGCCTCGCCCGCCATGTGCAGCGACGAGCCCACGGCGCCGATCGCGAAGTTGAGCTGGCCCGGCTTGGCCTTGGCGAGCGCGATCAGCTCGCGCACGTCCTTCGCGGGCACCGAGGGATGGGCGACCAGGATCGAGGGCGAGGTCGCGACGCAAGTGAGCGCGGTGAAGTCCTTCACCGGATCGAAGGGCAGGCTCGGATAGAGCGTGGCGTTGATCGCATGGCTGGTGAAGCTCATCAGCAGCGTGTTGCCGTCGGGCGCGGCCTTGGCCACGGCATCGGCCGCGATGTTGCCGCCCGCGCCGGGCTTGTTCTCGACGATGACGTTGCGGCCCAGCGCCGGGCCCATGCTCACGGCCAGCGAGCGCGCCAGCGTGTCGGTGGAGCCGCCCGCGGGCGCGCCGACCAGGATGCGCACAGGCGCGCCGCCGATCTGCGCCAGGCTGTGGCCGGCCCATGCGGCGGCCAGCGACGAGAGGAGGATGTCGCGTCTTTTCATGTGTTGTTCTCCGGAAGATCGTGGGGGGAACGCGCGCCTCAAAGTCCCAGGTAGGCGCGCCGCAGTTCGTCGCTCACGAGCAGCTCGCCGGGCAGGCCCGAGAAGCGCACGCTGCCGTTCTCGAGCACGTAGGCGCGGTCGGCGATCTCGAGCGACTGGCCGACGTTCTGCTCGACCAGCAGCACGGCCAGGCCGCCGTCGCGCAGTTCGCGGATCAGCGTGAACATCTCCTCGACCAGCAGCGGCGAGAGGCCCAGCGAAGGCTCGTCGAGGATCAGCAGCACCGGCTCGGCCATCAGCCCGCGCGCGATGGCCAGCATCTGCTGCTCGCCGCCGCTCATGGTGCCGGCATGCTGGTCCATGCGCTCGCGCAGGCGCGGGAACAGCGCGAACGATTTCTCGAGGTTCTGCGCCCGGCGCTCGCGCGCCCGCGTGAACGAGCCGAGCTCGAGGTTCTCGCGCACGCTGAGGTTGGGAAACACCTTGCGGCCCTCGGGCACCTGGATCAGGCCGGCCTTGACGACGTCGCGGTAGTGCGCGCCGCTCAGGTCCTTGCCATCGAAGCGCACCGTGCCGCCCCAGGCCGGGCAGAGGCCGCAGACCATCTTGTTGAGCGTGGACTTACCCGCGCCGTTGCTGCCGAGCAGCGCGACCATCTCGCCGGCGTTCACCTTCAGGTCGACGCCACGCAGCACCTCGACGCGGCCATAGCCGCCGCGCAGGCCTTCGATTTCCAGCAGTGCGCTCATACGGCGGCTCCCGTTGCGGCCTTGCGCAGCCGTGCCGCGGTGCCATGGCCCAGGTAGGCCTCGACCACCCGGTCGTCGGAGGTCACCTGCGCCGGGCTGCCCTCGGCGATCAGTTGGCCCTGCGCCAGCACCCAGACATGCTCGGCGAGGTTCATCACGGCCTGCATCACGTGTTCGATCATCAGCACGGTCACGCCGCTCGCGGCGATGCCGCGCACCACCGGCATCATCTCGGCGATCTCCTGCGGGTTGAGGCCGGCCAGCACCTCGTCGAGCAGCAGCAGGCGCGGCCGGGTGGCGAGCGCGCGCGCGAGCTCGAGGCGCTTGCGGCCGGCCACGGTGAGGTCGGAGGCGGGCTTGTCGAGCTGCGGCGCGAGGCCCACGCGCTGCGCCACGGCCTCGGCCTCGCGCAGCGCCTCGGTGCGGCCGTGCAGGTGCAGGTGGGCGCCGACCGCGATGTTCTCGCGCACGGTCTGCGCGGCGAAGGGCTTCACGATCTGGAAGGTGCGGGTCATGCCGAGCGCGGCATTGCGGTGCGGCTCGCGGCCGGTGATGTCCTGGCCCGCGAAGCGCACGCTGCCGGCGTCGGGCTTGAGGAAGCCCGACATCAGCGCGAACAGCGTGGTCTTGCCCGCGCCGTTCGGTCCGATCAGTGCGCTGAGGCTGCCCTCGCGCACGGCGAGGCTCACGTTCTGCACCGCCTTGAGCCCGCCGAAGGAGCGCGAGACGCCCTCGAGCAACAGCAGGGAAGAGTCACTCATCGCGGCCTCCCTTCGCGCTCCAGAGCTGCCGCACCGACTGGCCGATGCCCGCGATGCCGCGCGGCACGAAGATCACGATCAGCACGAGCACGGTGCCGTAGATCACCATGTTGATGCCCGGCAGCTCTCCGAACAGGTTGCGCGTGAAGTCCGACAGCAGGTGTAGCACCACCGCGCCGAGCACCGGGCCCCACACCGTGCCCATGCCGCCGACGATGGCCGCCACCAGCGCCTCGACCGACACGCCCGCGCCATAGGCGATGCCGGCATCGATGTACTGGAACACCTGCACGTAGAAGGCACCGGCCGCGCCCATGAAGGCGGCCGACAGACCGATGGCCGCGAGCTTGACTCGGAAGGGGTCGACGCCGACGGCGCGCGCCGCGTCCTCGTTGTCGCGCACCGCCTGCAGGTAGGCGCCGAAGCGGCCGTTGCGCAGCCAGCAGGTGACGAGCAGCGCCACCACGACCATCGCGAGCACCACCCACAGGTAGCCGGCGCGCGTGGCGAACTGCAGGTTGGCGACCGACTCGCGCAGCGGCACCATGAGCCCGACGCCACCGCCCGTGAAGTCGACCGACAGCGCGAGGATGCGGAACACCTCGGCGAAGGCCAGCGTGACCAGCGCGAAGTACGAGCCCTTGAGGCCGTAACGGAAGCTCAGCGCGCCAATGAACAGGCCCACCAGCGCGGCACCGGCGATGGCCAGCGGCAGCGCGATCCAGGCATTGATGCCGCCCTGCAGCTGCGCGATGGCCTGGATGTAGGCGCCGGTGCCGAAGAACAGCGCATGGCCGAACGAGAACTGGCCGCCGAAGCCACCGAGGATGTTCCAGGCCTGCGCGATCAGCGTGGCGTAGAGCGCCATCATCACGAAGTTGAGCGTGACGCCCGAGGTCGTGACCAGCGGCACGCACGCCACCAATACCGCGAACAGCGCGATGCCCGCGAGTTGCTTTGCGGCGCTCATGCCTTGGCTCCGAACATGCCCTGCGGCCGGAACAGCACCACGCCGATGAAGATCGCGAAGATGCCGATCTGTCCCAGCGATTCGCCGAGGTAGAGGCCGCCGAGCGACTCCACCACGCCGACCAGGAAGCCGCCGATCAGCGCGCCGACGAAGCTGCCCATGCCGCCGAGCACGACGATGGTGAAGGCCACGAGCACGAAGCCGCCGCCCACCTGCGGGTTGACGTAGTAGGCCGGCAGCAGGAAGCAGGCGGCCGCGCCGAGACAGGCCAGGCCGATGCCGAAGCTCATGGCGTAGACATGGTCGACGTCGATGCCCATGAGCTTGGCGCCCTCCTTCTCCTTGGCGACGGCGCGGATGGCGCGGCCGAGGTCGGTGCGGCCCATGATCCAGAACAGGATGCCCGAGACCACGAGCGCGCCCGCGAAGGCCACCAGCTTGGGCACGGCGATCATCGCGGGGCCGATGGCCACGGTGCTCAGCGAATAGGCGGTGTCGATGTTGCGCGTGTCGGACTTGAAGAACAGCAGCGCGAGGTTCTCCATCACGATCGCGATGCCGAGCGTGGCGAGCAGGATGTTCTCGTCCTTGCCGTGGCCCGCGCGGTTGATCACCACGCGCTGCAGCGCATAGCCGAGCGCGAACATGCCCAGCACCACCACGGGCAGCGCGAGGTAGGGATCGATGCCCAGCCGCTCCTTGAGGAAGTACACCGCGTACAGCGCCACCATCAGGCAGGCGCCGTGCGCGAAGTTGATGATGTGCAGCACGCCGTAGATCAGCGTGAGGCCCAGCGCGATCAGTGCGTAGACGGCGCCTGTCGTGAGGCCGTTGAGCACCGAGGGGAAGAGGATGCTGGGGTCTAGCATTTTGGGAACGTGCTCTCGTTTTGGAGACCGCCCGGCATGCGGTGCGGGTCGAGCGACCCCACTGCGCCGGCCGCTTCGCGGCTGCCCTGCGGTGCTCGCGTTTCGCGGGGTCTCGCAGAACTCGCTTCGCTCAGATAGCTGCGAGCCCTGATCCGCGAAACGCTGCGCTCCTCGGCGGCGCAGAGGGGATCGCCCGCCCCGCACCGCATGCCGGGCTCCGCGCCTGATCGACGGCTGCAGGAGCCCCAGGGGATCACTTTTCTCACGCTCATGCCTTCAGCGGGAACAGCGGCTCCACCTCGCGGTAGTCGCGCGGGATGATGACCTTGATGTCGTTCTTCACCACCTGCGTCATCAGCGGCTGCGCGCCCTCGTTCTGGCCATTGACGAACTTGGTGGGGCCATAGGGCATGAAGTGGTTCGAGAAGGTGCTCTTCTCGAGCGCATCGACGATCGCGGCGCGCTCGCCCGACCTGGCGCGCTCCAGCGCATCGGCCAGCAGCCACATCGAGGCATAGGTCATGAAGACCTCGTAGCTGAAGAACTGGCCCTTGGCCTCGACGCGCTTGCGCAGTTCCTGCGCGCGCTTGTCCCTGGGATTGAACCAGTGGTTGCAGTCGATGATGCCGTTGGCCGCGTCGGGAAACTCCTTCACGAACTTGTAGCTCGAGGCCGCGCCGCCGAGCACCGAGAAGATCGCCTTGGGCACCACCTTCTGCTGCTGCATGGTGCGCACCAGCAGCGCGTACTCGTTGTAGTAGTTGGCCGGGATCACGATGTCGGGGTTGATCGACTTCATGCGCAGCACGATGTTGTTGAAGTCGCGCGTGGGATTGGCGTGCTTCACCACCTCCTTGACCTCGAAGCCGTAGCCCGGCAGCTCGCGCGCCAGCAGCTGCGCGGTGCCGGCGCCGAACAGCGACTCCTCGTGGATCACCATCACGGTCTTGGCCGGGTTGCCCGCGGCCTTGTTGAGCACCAGCAGGTTGGCCATCGCGACCTCGGTCGACTTGCGGTAGCCGGGGCCGAAGCGGAAGGTGTTCTTCAGGCCGCGCTCGACGATCTGGTCGGCCACGCCCACGTCGACCACGTGCGGCAGGTTGTACTTGGCCGCGGCCTGCGTGGTGGCCAGGCAGATCGCCGAGGCGTAGGCGCCGACGATGGCGCTGACGCCGGCCTCGTTCATCTTCTCGACCTCGGCCGCGCCCGCCTGCGGCTGCGACTGCGCGTCGCCCAGCAGGGCCTCGAGCTTCGCGCCGCCGAGCGACTTGATGCCGCCCGCGGCATTGATGTCCTCGATCGCGAGCTGCGCGCCGAGCCGGCACTGCTGGCCCGAGTACGCGAGCGCGCCCGTCACCGGGTGCAGCACGCCCACCTTCAGCGGCTTGGGTTGGGCCCCGCCGATCAGCGGGAAGGCGAGCGCGGAGGCCAGGGTGGCGGACTGCGAAACGAAGCGGCGACGGGTCTGCATGGGGCGTTTCCTTTTCTTTGTCTTCAGTTGAACTTGGCCGACACGTCCCGGCTGACCCAGACCTTGGCGTCGATGCTGCCGACGCGGGACAGTTGCATCTCGTAGGTGTAGCGGTCGGGGCGGTAGAAGCCGTGCAGCCACTGCACCGGGCGCTCGGCTTCGTCGTAGATCAGGCGGCGCACCGCGAGCAGGGCCGAGCCGACCGAGACGTCGAGGTGCTGCGCGAGCACGTTGTCGGCCAGGCGCGCGGAGATGGTCTGGTGGGCCCGGCCCACCTTCACGCCCGACTCCTCGAGCAGCACCAGGATCGGCTTCTTCGAGAGCTCGCGGCGGCCGAAGCGGCGCGCGATCGTGTCGGGCACGTAGGTGGTGATGTGCGAGAGCGGGCCTTCGCGCGTGGAACGCACGCGCACCGCCTTCTGCACCGGGTCGCCGAGCTGCAGCTGCAGCGCCTCGGCCACCTGCGAGGAGGCCGTGATGGTCGCGACCTCGAGCACCTTGACCGAGGTGTGCAGGCCCATGGTGACGAGGTTCTCGAGCAGGCCGCGCAGGTTGGCGCGCTCGCTGGCCGGCGCGGTCGGTGCCTCGCCCGCGACCGGGCCGATGGGCCGCGTGCGGCGGCCCGGCGTGCGCGAGATCAGCCCTTCGGCGGCGAGCTGCTCGAGCGCGCGCCGCACCGTGACGCGCGCCACGCCGAACTGCTGCATGAGCGCGAGCTCGCCCGGCAGCCCGTCGGCGGCGAAGCGGCCCTCATGCAACTGCTCCCGCAGCACCAGGTAGATCTGGTGGTACTTGGGCAAGGGCATCTGCGACATGCAGGCGATGTTTTTGCAGTTTCAATGTTCTGTCAATGGGACATTTAAAGGCGCGCGGAAACGAAAAACGGCCCCCGCGGGGGCCGTTCGTCAATCCAGAAAAAGGGGAGCCGGGCGGCCGCGGCCGCCTGGCTCAGAGCTTGAAGGGCACCACTTCCTGGCGCTGTTCGCCCAGGCCCTCGATGCCGAGCGCCATCACGTCGCCCTTCTTGAGGAACAGCGGCGGCTTCATGCCCATGCCCACGCCGGGCGGGGTGCCGGTGGTGATCACGTCGCCGGGTTCCAGCGTCATGAACTGGCTCACGTAGCTCACGATCTTCGCCACGCTGAAGATCATGGTCTTGGTGCTGCCGGTCTGCACGCGCTGGCCGTTGAGGTCGAGCCACATCGCGAGCTTCTGCGGGTTCTCGACCTCGTCGCGCGTCACCAGCCAGGGGCCGATGGGGCCGAAGGTGTCGCAGCCCTTGCCCTTGTCCCAGGTGCCGCCGCGTTCGATCTGGAACTCGCGTTCGCTGACGTCGTTGATGACGCAGTAGCCGGCCACGTGGTCGAGCGCGCTCCTCTGCGAGACGTAGCGCGCACGCGTGCCGATGACCACGCCGAGCTCGACCTCCCAGTCGCTCTTGACCGAGCCCTTGGGCAGCATCACGGGATCGTTCGGGCCCTGGATGCAGCTCGTGGCCTTCATGAACACCACGGGTTCCTTGGGCACCGGCAGGCCGGACTCGGCCGCATGGTCGGCGTAGTTGAGGCCGATGGCGATGAACTTGCCGACGCGGGCCACGGGGCTGCCGTAGCGCGGCTTGCCCTTGACCGGCGGCAGCTTGTCGGTCTTGAGCTTGCGCAGCTTGGCGATGGCGGCATCGCCGAGCTGCTCGGGACCGATGTCCTTGACGACGGCGCTCAGGTCGCGCAGCTGGCCGTTGGCGTCGACGAGGCCCGGCTTCTCCTTGCCGGGGTTGCCGTAGCGGACGAGTTTCATGCTTGCTTTTCCTTGGGTGGTTGGATGGTTCTGTGGGAAGGGGCGATCAGTAGGTCGAGCGGCCGCCCGAGAGGTCGAACACCGCGCCGGTCGAGAACGAGCAGTCGTCGGTGCACAGCCAGCCTACCAGCGCCGCGACCTCCTCGACGGTGCCGAAGCGGCCCTGCGGGATCTTCGACAGCATGAAGGCGATGTGGTCGGGCGTCATCTGGTCGAAGATCGCGGTCTTGACCGCGGCCGGCGTCACGCAGTTGACGCGGATGCCGGTGTCGGCGAGCTCCTTGCCGAGCGACTTGGTGAGGCCGATCACCGCGGCCTTGCTGGCACTGTAGGCGCTGGCGTTGGGATTGCCGTCCTTGCCGGCCACCGAGGCGATGTTGACGATGCGGCCCTGGCCGCCCTGCGCGCGCATCTGCCCCACCACCTCGCGGCAGCACAGGAACACGCCATTGACGTTGACCTCCATCACCTGGCGCCAGTCGTCCACCGGGTAGTCCCAGAGCTTGGCGTTGGGGCCGGTGATGCCGGCGCTGTTGACCAGCGCATCGATGCGCGGCGCATGCGCGAGCGTGGCCGCCACCGCCTTGGCCACCGAGGGCTGCTGCGAGACGTCGACCTTGAGCGCGCGCGCCTTCCCCGGGCCCAGCGACTCGGCGGCGCGCGCGGCCGCGGCCTCGTCGCGGTCCCACAGCGTGACCGTGCCGCCCGAGGCGACCAGCCGCTGCGCGATGCCGAAGCCCAGCCCGGTGGCGCCGCCGGTGACCACCGCGTGGCGGCCGGCGAAGTCGAGCTGGTTCATATCGTGATGCCGCCGTCGACCGTGAAGGCCTGGCCGGTGGCGAAGATGGATTCGTCGCTGGCGAGGAACACGACCACGGGCGCGATCTCCTCGGCCCGCGCGAGCCGGCCCATGGGCTGGCGCGCAACGAAGGCCTTGCGCGCGGCCTCGGGATCGGCATTGGCGTTGATGCGCTCGCCCAGCGAGGGCGTGTCGACCGTGCCGGGGCACACCGCATTGCAGCGGATGCCGCGCGTGACGTAGTCGGCCGCCACGCTCTTGGTGAGGCCCAGCACCGCGGCCTTGGTGGTGCCGTAGACGAAGCGGTTGGGCAGGCCCTTCATGCTCGAGCACACGCTCGCCATGTTGATGATGCTGCCGCGGCCCGCCGCGAGCATGCCGGGCAGCACGGCCTGGATGGTCCACATCTGGGCGCGCACGTTGAGCGCGAAGGCGAAGGCGAGGTCGTCGTCGCTGGCCTGCTCGATGGTGCCGTTGTGCACCACGCCCGCGCAGTTGAACAGCACGTCGAGCGGCGGCAGGGTCGACACCAGCGCGCCGATGGCGGCCTTGTCGAGCACGTCGAGCTTCGCGGCCGTGACGTTGGGCACGCCGGCGTGGCGCTCGAGCAGCTGCGCGTTGACGTCGGTGGCCCAGACCTGCGCGCCCTCGGCCGCGAGCGCGAGCACGCTCGCATGGCCGATGCCCTGGCCGGCCGCGGTGACGAGCGCGGTCTTTCCCTTCAATCTCATGGTGTCTCCGATTCGGGTTTGGCCCGATGGGTGGCACGGGCCGCGCATCGTATTCTGAATTGGCCTTACCACTTGTCCAATTCAGGACAACCCTTAAACCCGCTCGCCTTCTCTTCTCCGTGCCGCTGCAGACCGTCGAACCCCAACGCCTCTATCGCCAGATCGCCGACCAGCTGCGTGCGCTGATCGGCCAGGGCGAGTTCGCCGTGGGCGCGCGCCTGCCGGCCGAGCGCGACCTGGCCAAGCAACTGGGCGTGAGCCGTCCCTCGGTGCGCGAGGCGCTGATCGCGCTCGAGGTCGAAGGCTGGGTCGAGGTGCGCACCGGCTCGGGCGTGTACGTGCTCGACCGCTCGCACCGCGCGAGCGCGCCGGTGGCGCCCACCGAGTGGGGGCCGCTCGAGCTGATCCGCGCGCGCCGCGTGATCGAGGGCGAGACCGCGGCCATCGCGGCGCAGATGGGCAAGCGCAAGGACGTCGACGCGATGACGCGCGCCATCGAGGTCATGCGCGAACTGGCCGACCGCACGGTGATGCCGCTCGAGGGCGACCGCGCCTTCCACCTCGCGATCGTCGGCGCCAGCGGCAACGCGGTGCTGATCGAGACGGTGCAGAACTTCTGGGACTCGCGCAAGGGCCCGATCTTCACGCGCCTGGGCGGCTACTTCGAGACGGTGTCCTCGTGGCGCTCGGCCATCGCCGAGCACGAGGCGATCCGCGACGCGGTGGCCGCGCGCGACGCCGAGGCCGCGCGCGCCGCGATGCACGAGCACATGGACAAGTCCCACCAGCGATTCAGCGCGAGCTGGCGACGCGCGAAGCCTTCCTGACTCCTCGCCAGCATTCCTGCCACTGCCAACTAATACAACGGAGACAAGCCACATGATCAGAGACAGCAAGAACAGCAAGCGCACCGCCCTCAAGGCCCTGGCCGCCTGCGCCCTCGCGGCCGGCGCGCTCGGCGTGTCGGGCCTCGCCTCGGCCCAGACCAAGCTCAAGTGGGCCCACGTCTACGAGACCTCGGAGCCCTTCCACAAGTACTCGGTGTGGGCCGCCGAGGAGATCAAGAAGCGCAGCAACGGCAAGTACGACATCCAGGTCTTCCCGGCCTCCAGCCTCGGCAAGGAAGCCGACATCAACCAGGGCCTGACGCTCGGCACGGTCGACATCGTGCTGACCGGCGCGAGCTTCGCGGGCAACAGCTACAAGCCGCTGGCCATCACCTACTTCCCGTTCATCTTCCGCGACGCCGAGCACCAGCTCAAGTACGCCAAGAGCGACGTGTTCAAGGAACTCGCCAAGGGCTACGACGACAAGACCGGCAACCACATCACGGCGCTCAACTACTACGGCGCGCGCCACGTGACCTCGAGCGCGGCGCGGCCCGTGAGCAAGCCGGAGGACATGAAGGGCCTGAAGATCCGCGTGCCCGATGCGCCCGCCTACCTGGCCTTCCCCAAGTCGCTGGGCGCCAATGCCACGCCGATCGCCTTCGCCGAGGTCTACCTCGCGCTGCAGAGCGGCACGGTCGACGCGCAGGAGAACCCGCTGCCCACCATCGAGGCGAAGAAGTTCTTCGAGGTGCAGAAGAACATCTCGCTGACCGGCCACATCGTCGACTCGCTGCTGACCGTGGTCTCGGGCCAGCTCTGGGGCAAGCTCAGCGCCGACGAGAAGAAGATGTTCAGCGACGTGATGCAGGAAGCGGCCGAGAAGACCGGCCGCGAGATCATCGCCTCCGAGGCCCGGCTGGTGGAGGAGTTCAAGAAGAAGGGCAACAACGTGATCGTGGTCGACAAGAACGCGTTCCGCGAGGCCGTGCTCAAGAACACCAAGCCGACCGACCACGGCTACCGCCAGCAGGACTACGACCGGATCATCGCCATCCAGTGACGCCGCATGCGGCCGGCCCCGATGGCCGGCCGCTTCCGCACGACAACGAGGAGACACGATGAGCGATGAAAAGCTGCTGGGCGACGACGGCGAGTTCCACGTCACCGACGAGGCCGTCGACCTGTCCGGCACCACGATCGAGGGCTGGGTGGCGCTGGGCCTGTTCTGGGTGCTGGGACTGACCGTCCTCTACCAGTTCATCACGCGCTACGTGCTGAACGACTCGGCCTCCTGGACCGAGGAGATCGCGCGCTACCTGCTCGTGGGCACGGTGTTCGTCGGCGCCGCGATCGGCGTGGCGCGCAACAACCACATCCAGGTCGACTTCTTCTACCGCCACCTGCCGCTCAAGGTGGGCCGCGCGCTGGGCCTGCTGGTCGACGTGCTGCGCACCGCCTTCTTCGCGGCCGCGGTGGTGATGACGGTGCAGATGATGATCAAGATCGGCAACAACGCCAGCATGACCATCGTCGACCTGCCGATGAACATCGTCTACGGCGTCTGCCTGCTGGGCTTCGCCGCCATGCTGGTCCGCTCGGTGCAGGTCAGCGTGGTGCACTGGCGCCGCGGCTACTGCGTGCTGGAACGGCCCGAATCCACGATCGACGACCGCTGAGGTCAGAACCATTCCCACGACATGCTGAAGATCGTCTTTCTGCTGTTCATGAGCGCCGGGATCCCGGTCGCCGTGGCCATGGCCGGCGCCTCGCTGGTCTACATCCTCTGGAGCGGCAACCTGCCGGGCTTCGTCGTCATCCACCGCATGGTGAGCGGCGTCGACAGTTTCCCGCTGCTGGCCGTTCCCTTCTTCATCCTCGCCGGCAACCTGATGAACAACGCCGGCATCACCAACCGCATCTACAACTTCGCGCTCGCGCTGGTGGGCTGGCTCAAGGGCGGGCTGGGCCACGTCAACATCCTCGGCTCGGTGATCTTCTCGGGCATGAGCGGCACCGCGATCGCGGACGCGGCCGGCCTGGGCACGATCGAGATCAAGGCCATGAAGGAACACGGCTACTCGACCGAGTTCGCGGTCGGCGTGACCGCGGCCTCGGCCACGCTGGGCCCGATCATTCCGCCGAGCCTGCCCTTCGTGATCTACGGGATGATGGCCAACGTGTCGGTGGGCGCGCTGTTCATCGCGGGCCTGATGCCGGGCCTGATCATGACCCTGCTGATGATGCTCACGGTGGCCTACTACGCGCACAAGAACGGCTGGGGCGCGGACGTGAAGTTCCAGTGGCCGCGGCTCATGAAGGCGCTGGTCGAGCTGCTGGTGGTGTGCCTGTGGCCCACGCTGCTGTGGTTCGCGGTCGACAAGTTCGGCGCGCCCGCGCAGCCCGCGGTGCTGATCGCGCTGGCGATCCTGTTCGTGGCCGACAAGGTCTTCAGGTTCGAGGCGGTGCTGCCGATCATGACGCCGGTGCTGCTGATCGGCGGCATGGCGACCGGCCTGTTCACCGCCACCGAGGGCGCGATCGCGGCCTGCGTGTGGGCGATGGTGCTGGGCTTCTTCTGGTACCGCACGCTCAAGTGGAAGATGTTCGTCAAGGTCTGCCTCGAGACGGTGGAATCGACCTCGACCGTGCTCTTCATCGTGGCGGCGGCCTCGATCTTCGGCTGGATGCTGACCGCCACCGGCGTCACGGCCGACATCGCGAGCTGGGTGCTCAACTTCACGAAGGAGGCCTGGGTCTTCCTGCTGCTCGCGAACCTGCTGATGCTGTTCGTCGGCTGCTTCCTCGAGACCACGGCCGCGATCACGATCCTGGTGCCGATCCTGCTGCCGATCTCGAACCAGCTCGGCATCGACCCGGTGCATTTCGGCGTGGTGATGGTGCTCAACCTCATGATCGGCGTGCTGCATCCGCCGATGGGGATGGTGCTGTTCGTGCTCGCGCGCATCGCCAATCTCAGCATCGAGCGCACGACGATGGCGATCCTGCCCTGGCTGGTGCCGTTGCTGCTGAGCCTGGGCATCATCACCTACTGGCCCGCCACGGTGCTGTGGCTGCCGAAGATCATGCAATGACCCCGACCGGCGATCCCGCGCCGGCCCCCACACGATGAATCCCTACATAAGACTCCATCCCGCCGACGACGTCGTCATCGCGCGCTCGCAACTGCTCGGCGGCACCGTCGTCGAGGACGTCAAGGTCCACGGCCTGATACCGCCGGGCCACAAGGTCGCGATGCGCGCCATCGCGGCCGGCGAACCGGTGCGCCGCTACAACCAGATCATCGGCTTCGCGAGCAAGGCGATCGGCCCCGGCGAGCACGTGCACGTGCACAACCTCGACATGGGGCCCGACAAGGGCGACTTTGCGCGCGACTACGCCTTCGGCGCCGACGTGAAGCCCGCGCCCGCGAAGCGCGAGGCCACCTTCATGGGCATCAGGCGCGCCGACGGCCGCGTGGCCACGCGCAACTACATCGGCGTGCTCACCAGCGTGAACTGCTCGGCCACGGCTGCGCGCGCGATCGCCGACCACTTCTCGCGCAAGACCAACCCGGCCGCGCTCGCGGCCTTCCCCAACGTCGACGGCGTGATCGCGCTGACGCACGGCACCGGCTGCGGCATGGACACGCAGGGCACGGGCATGCAGATCCTCGAGCGCACGCTGACCGGCTATGCCACGCATGCCAACTTCGCGGCCGTGCTGGTGGTGGGCCTGGGCTGCGAGGCCAACCAGATCAACGCCTGGCTCGCGACCGGCAACCTCGCCGAGGGCGAGAACCTGCGCGTCTTCAACATCCAGGACACGGGCGGCACGCGCAAGACCGTCGACAAGGGCGTGGCGCTGATCGAGGAGATGCTGCCGCGCGCCAATGCCGTGACGCGCGAACCCTGCAGCGCGGCCCACATCACGATCGGGCTGCAGTGCGGCGGCTCCGACGGCTACTCGGGCATCAGCGCCAACCCCGCGCTGGGCGTGGCGGTCGACCTGCTGGTGGCGCACGGCGGCACCGCGATCCTCAGCGAGACGCCCGAGGTCTACGGCGCCGAGCACCTGCTGACACGGCGCGCGGTGCGGCGCGAGGTGGGCCAGAAGCTGGTGGACCGCATCAAGTGGTGGGAGCACTACACGGCCATCAACGAGGGCGAGATGAACAACAACCCCTCGCCGGGCAACAAGGCCGGCGGCCTCACCACCATCCTCGAGAAGTCGCTGGGCGCGGTGGCCAAGGGCGGCACCAGCAACCTCGAGGCGGTCTACGAATACGCCGAGCCGGTGACGGCGCACGGCTTCGTCTACATGGACACGCCGGGCTACGACCCGGTCAGCGCCACGGGCCAGGTGGCCGGCGGCGCCAACCTGATCTGCTTCACCACCGGCCGCGGCTCGGCCTACGGCTGCGCGCCCTCGCCTTCGCTCAAGCTCGCGACCAACTCGGCGCTGTGGAAGCGGCAGGAGGAAGACATGGACATCAACTGCGGCGAGATCGTCGACGGCACGGCCTCGATCCAGGAGATGGGCCAGCGCATCTTCGAGCTGGTGCTGGCCACGGCCTCGGGCACGCCCTCGAAGAGCGAGCAGCACGGCTACGGGCAGAACGAGTTCGTGCCCTGGCAGGTCGGCGCGGTGATGTAGGAGCGCACGGCCGATGACGACGCTTCCCTTCGGTGCGCTGGAAGGCACCGGCTTCGAGACGCTGGACCCGCGCTTCACGGGCCTGGTGCCCAAGCCCGAGCGGCTCGAGCGGCTGTGGACCGGCGGGCGCTGGTGCGAGGGCCCGGCCTGGTTCGGCGCGCTGCGCACGCTGGTGTGGTCCGACATTCCGAACGACCGCCTGCTGCGCTGGGACGAGCGCAACGGTCAGGCCGCGGTGCTGCGCGAACCCGCGAACAACACCAACGGCAACACCGTCGACCGCCAGGGCCGGCTCGTGAGCTGCGAGCACCTGGCGCGCCGCGTGGTGCGCACCGAGCACGACGGCTCGATCACCGTGCTGGCCTCGCACTGGCAGGGCCGGCGGCTCAACTCGCCGAACGACGTGGTGGTGCATTCGGGCGGCGGCGTGTGGTTCACCGACCCGAGCTACGGCATCCTGTCGGACTACGAGGGCCTGCGCGCCGACAGCGAGATCGGGGCCTGCCATGTCTATCGCATCGACCCGGAAAGCTTCGCGGTCGAGCGCGTGGCCGACGATTTCGTGAAGCCCAACGGGCTGGCCTTCTCGCCCGACGAATCCCTGCTCTACATCGCCGACACCGGCGCGAGCCACGACCCGGACGGGCCGCGGCACATCCGCCGCTTCCTCGTCGAACCGGACAAGAAGAGCCTGCGTGGCGGCGAGGTGTTCGTCGAATGCAGCGCGGGCCTGTTCGACGGCTTCCGGCTCGACACCGAAGGCCGCATCTGGACCAGCGCCGCCGACGGCGTGCATGTCTACCACCCCGACGGCACGCTGCTGGGCAAGCTGCGCGTGCCCGAGCGCGTGGCCAATGTCTGCTTCGGCGGGCCCAAGCGCAACCGCCTGTTCGTCTGCGCCACCACCTCGCTCTACGCCATCACCGTGAACGCCAAAGGAATCTGAACCATGCCGAGAACACTGCAGGCCGACAGCCTGCAATCCACCGTCGCGAGCATCCTGCGCGCCGCGGGCAGCCAGCAGGCCGAGGCCGAACAGGTCGCGGCCAACCTCGTGATGGCCAACCTCAGCGGCCACGACTCGCACGGCGTGGGCATGCTGCCGCGCTACATCGACGCGGTCGCCGAAGGCGGCCTGCATCCCAATGCCTCGGTGCGCATCAACCTCGACATCGGCACCCTGCTCTCGCTCGACGGCCAGCACGGTTACGGGCAGGTGGTGGGCGTGCAGGCGATGGAGCTCGGCATCGAGCGCGCGCGCCGCCACGGCAGCTGCATCCTCACGCTCGCGCATGCGCACCACCTGGGCCGCATCGGCCACTTCGCCGAGATGGCGACCTCGCACGGGCTGGTGTCGATGCACTTCGTCAACGTGCTCTCGCGCCCGGTGGTCGCGCCCTGGGGCGGCGGCGACGGGCGCTTCGGCACCAACCCCTGCTGCATCGGCATTCCGCTCGCGGGCGCCGAGCCCTTCGTGCTCGACTACGCCACCAGCCGCGTGGCGCAGGGCAAGATGCGCGTGGCCCACAACAAGGGCGAGCGCGTGCCCCCGGGCTACCTCATCGACGAGAAGGGCGCGCCCACCGACGACCCCGGCGTGGTGGTGGTGCCGCAGGGCAACGGCCTGTTCGGCGCGCTCATGACCTTCGGCGAACACAAGGGCTACGGCATGGCGCTGGCCTGCGAGCTGCTGGGCGGCGCGCTGACCGGCGGCGGCACCTGGCACCGGCCGGCCGACACCAGCCGCAGCGTGCTCAACGGCATGCTCACCGTGCTGATCGATCCCGAGCGCCTGGGCACCCAGGCCAGCTTCGACCAGGAGTCGCGCGAATTCGTCGAGTGGCTGCGCCGCAGCCCGCCGGGCCAGGGCTTCGAGGCGGTGCAGATCGCGGGCGAGCCCGAGCGCAAGGCGCGCGCGGCGCGCCAGCGCGACGGGATCTGGGTCGACGATGCGACCTGGGGAGAGATCGTGGCGGCGGGCGCGAAGGTGGGGGTCGCGGTCGCCGCCTGAGCGCGCTCAGCTCCTGCTCGCGTCGTGCGCCGGCTTGCCGACCTGCACGCTGGTGTCGTCGCCCCTGATCTTCTCCTGCACGGCCCGGATCGCCTTCTCGAGCCGCGCACCGTAGTCGGCATCGGCCTGGCGGAAGTAGCTCACCGAACGGTCGATGATGTCCTGGCGCGTGACCGCGCCCAGGCCGCCCGCGATGCTCTGGACCAGGCGCTCCTTCGCGGCCTCGTCCATCAGGCGGTAGAGGTCGCCGGCCTGCACGAAGTCGGTGTCCTCGGGGTGCTGTTGCCACTGGTGGCTGCCGGTCCAGCCGTGGATCTGCAGCGGCGCATAGACCGGCTCGTTGCTCTGCTTGGGTGCATCGCTGAAGCTGTTGGGCTCGTAGTTCGGGCCGCGGCCGCCGTTGCCGTCGCCACGCATCGCGCCGTCGCGGCCGTAGTTCTGCGCCGTGGTCGCGTGCGGCCGGTTCACGGGCAGCTGCGTGTGGTTGATGCCCAGGCGGTAGCGCTGCGTGTCGCCGTAGCTGAACAGGCGGCCCTGCAGCATCTTGTCGGGCGAGGGGCCGATGCCGGGCACGAAGTTGGCAGGGTTGAACGCGGCCTGCTCGATCTCGGCGAAGTAGTTGTCGGGGTTGCGGTTCAGCGTGAGGATGCCGATGTCGATCTTCGGGTAGTCCTTGTGCGACCAGACCTTGGTCAGGTCGAAGGGATTGAAGCGGTAGGTCTGCGCCTCGACCACCGGCATGATCTGCACCTGCACGCGCCAGCTCGGGAACTCGCCGCGCTCGATCGAATGCAGCAGGTCGAGGTGGTGGTGGTTCGGGTTCTCGCCGCCCACGCGCTGCGCCTCTTGCGCGACGAAGGTCTCGATGCCCTGGTTGGTCTTGAAGTGGTACTTGACCCAGAAGGCCTCGCCCTGCGCGTTGACCCACTGGAAGGTGTGCGAGCCGAAGCCGTCCATGTGACGGTAGCTCCTCGGAATGCCGCGGTCGCCGAACAGCCAGGTGAACTGGTGCGTGGCCTCGGGCGAGTGCGAGAAGAAGTCCCAGGCGTTGTTGGGCTCCTGCACGTGGCTGTAGGGGTCGCGCTTCTGCGAATGGATGAAGTCGGGGAACTTGAGCGGATCGCGGATGAAGAAGATCGGCGTGTTGTTGCCGACCAGGTCGTAGTTGCCTTCCTCGGTGTAGAACTTGAGCGCGAAGCCGCGCGGATCGCGCACCGTGTCGGCCGAGCCGAGTTCGAGCGCCACGGTCGAGAAGCGCGCCAGCACCTCGGTCTTCTGGCCGACCTGGCCGAGGAATTTCGCCTTGGTCCATTTCGTGACATCGGCCGTCACCTCGAAGGTACCGAAGGCACCCGAGCCGCGCGCATGCACCACGCGCTCGGGGATGCGCTCGCGGTCGAAGCGCGCGAGCTTCTCGATCAGGTGATGGTCTTGCATCAGCACGGGGCCGTTCACGCCCGCGGTCTGCGACTGCTGGTTGTTCTCGACGGGCGCGCCGTTCTCGGTGGTGAGCTTGCGGGGATCGGTCATTGGGCTTTTCCTATCGGTTGTGGGAGCCCGTTTATTTTCAACAATCGAATGACCTGTTTCGATTGCGATTGCCTATGCCGGCGATAAGCCACGGCCGCTGCGCGGCCCTGTCCCGAAGCGGAAGCGGCTTAGAGCACCAGCGCGAGCAGCGCGTCGAGGTGTTCGGAGGGTTCGCGGCGAAAGCCCGAGCGCGCGAAGCGCTGCAGGCGGCCGACCGCCAGCGAGGTCAGCGCCGAGGCGCGCACCTGCGCATCGACGCTCGGCGTGGCCGAGCCTTCAGCGGCGCGGTCCTCGCGCAGCGCCTGGCGGATGCTGGCTTCGATCTTGTCGAAGAACTGGTTCATGCGCTGCTGCAGCCGCTCGTTCTCGTAGACCAGCGCATCGCCGACCATGACGCGCGTCATGCCGGGGTTGCGCTCGGCGAACTGCACCAGCATCGCGATGATGCGGGCCGCCTGTTCCTTGCCCGTGGCCTCGCGCTCGAGGATCTGGTTGACCAGGGTGAACACGCTCTGCTCGATGAAGTCGATCAGGCCCTCGAACATCTGCGCCTTGCTCGCGAAGTGGCGGTAGAGCGCGGCCTCGCTGACCTCGAGGCGGGCGGCCAGCGCCGCGGTGGTCACGCGCTCGGCGCCGGGCTGCTCGAGCATCGCGGCCAGGGCCTGCAGGATCTGCACGCGCCGCTCGCCGGGCTTGGGACGCTTGCGCGCCGGAGCGGCCGGCGCGGTCTCGGCCTGGGTCTCTGCACCGGGGACGACTGTCTCTTCGTTTTGCATGGGAGGCGCGTGCGGAAGATGTAAACAATTGATTCTCGCACAGCAGTGAGCGCGCGCCTCCCCGCGCGCCCGCTGGCCGCCGACCCGCCTCGGGGCCGGCCCCACGCGCTCAGCGCGCGCGGATCATCGTGCCGTAGGCCTGATCGGTCAGGATCTCGAGCAGCATCGCGTGCGGCACGCGGCCGTCGATGATGTGCACGGCGTTGACGCCGCTCTTGGCCGCGTCGAGCGCGCCCTCGATCTTCGGCAGCATGCCGCCCGAGATCGTGCCGTCGGCGAACAGGTCGTCGATCTCGCGCGCGCTCAGGTTGGTGAGCAGCTTGCCGTCCTTGTCGAGCACGCCGGGCGTGTTGGTCAGCAGCATCAGCTTCTCGGCCTTGAGCACGGTGGCCAGCTTGCCGGCCACCACGTCGGCGTTGATGTTGTAGCTCTCGTTCTCCTCGCCGAAGCCGATCGGGCTCACGACGGGGATGAAGGCGTCGTCCTGCAGCGCCTTGACCACGCTCGGGTCGATCGAGACGATGTCGCCGACCTGGCCCACGTCGTGGTGCACGTTGGGATCGGCGCGGTCGGCCAGCTTGAGCTTCTGCGCGCGGATCAGGCCGCCGTCGCGACCGGTCAGGCCCACGGCCTTGCCGCCGGCCTGGTTGATCAGGCCCACGATGTCCTGCTGCACCTCGCCGGCCAGCACCCATTCGACGACTTCCATGGTCTCGGCGTCGGTCACGCGCATGCCCTGGATGAAACTGCCCTTCTTGCCCAGGCGGTTGAGCGCGGCCTCGATCTGCGGGCCGCCGCCGTGCACCACCACCGGGTTCATGCCGACCAGCTTGAGCAGCACCACGTCTTCCGCGAAGTCGGCCTGCAGCGCCGGATCGGTCATGGCGTTGCCGCCGTACTTGATGACGATGGTCTTGCCGTGGAACTTGCGGATGTACGGCAGCGCCTGGGCCAGGATCTCGGCCTTGTCGCGCGGGGGAATGTTGAGGACGGGGTCGGTCATGGGCGGTCAGGCTCCGGGACGGTGGACGATGGACGATGGGACGGGATTCTCGCAAAGACGAACGATCAGGGCCGCAGCCAGCGCGGCACCTTGAATCGCACGATCATGAGGTAGGCGCCGACATAGGTCGTGACGAACAGAAGACAGAAGAACATCAGCACCCAGGTGTTGTTCCAGAACAGCACCGCGGGCACCACCGACATCGCGGCGAAGATCCACAGGTAGGGCGAGGTGCGGTTGTTGCGCGCGAGCAGCTGGCGCGCCTCGTCGTCGGCGAAGGCCACGCGCACGATGCGGCGGAAGATCAGTTGGTGGAAGTGCAGCGCGTCGGCCGTGCCCGGCGACTGGCCGCGCGCGAGCTTGCGGTAGATGGAGAACAGGGTCTCCCACACCGGGTAGATCAAGAGCAGCATCGGGAACCAGGGCGAGACCACGCGGTGGCGCTGCACCAGCGTCACGCAGGCCACGGCGATCACCATGCCCCAGACGTAGGCGCCGCCGTCGCCCGCGAAGATCTTGCCGCGCGGGTAGTTCCAGATCAGGAAGCCGAAGGTCGCGCCGACCAGGCAGACCATCATGGCCGCGAGCTGGCGGTCGCCGAGCTGCAGCGCCACGTGCGAGATCGCGAGGCAGACCAGCACCGCCACCGTGCCCGCGAGGCCGTTGTAGCCGTCGATGATGTTGAAGGCATGCGGCAGGCCGCCGATGGCGAGCGCGGCGAACAGCACCGAGGCATAGGGCACGGCCGCGAGCCAGCCGTCGACCAGCGGGATGCCGGTGCGCGCGAGGCTCAGGCCGTGCACCCAGCACACCAGCAGCGCCGCGCCCAGGGTGAGCATCAGCCGCCAGCGCACCTGCACGCGCTGCGTGACGTCCTCGACGATGCCGCCGAGCACGGCCGGCAGGATGCAGACCAGCATCAGCATCGAGGCCGAGGCGGGCCACGAGACGTTGAACGGATCGGTGCCGGTGATGCCGGCCGCGAGCCAGGCCACGCCCATGCCGAGGATGATGCCCGCGCCCCCCAGGCGCGGCACATGGCCCTTGTGGAAGCGCTGTGGCATGTCGGCGCCGTACAGCCGCGCATGGCGGCGCGCACGGCGCATGAAGATCTGGACCGCGAAGGCGGCGACGAAGAAGCTGATGACGATCAGGGCAATCATGGGTGGTAGCGGGGCCCCTAGAATCCCCGGGCGAAATTAGACCATGGCCACCCCCGCTACGACCTCCCCCGCCGTCACGATTTCGATCGTGAGCCACGGGCAGCTCGAACTCGTGCGCCCCCTGCTCGACCAGATCGACCGCTTCAGCCGCGAACAGGTGGCCAAGGTGGTGCTGACGCTGAACATCCCCGAGTCCGACGCGCCGCTGGCCGGCGCCGCCTGGGGCTTCGCGCTCGAACGCATCGAGAACGCGCAACCCAAGGGTTTCGGCGCCAACCACAACCAGGCCTTCGAGCGCTGCGCCACGCCATGGTTCCTGGTGCTCAACCCCGACATCCGCTTCGATGCCGACGTGCTGGCGCCGCTGGTCGCGCTGGCGGCACCCGACGCGGGGCTGCTCACGCCGCGCATCATGGAGCCCGGCAAGCGCGAGCCCGAGCAGCACCGCGACATCCTGACGCCACTCGAGATCCTCACGCGCAAGAAGCCCGGCTATGCGCGCCCCACGGTTCCGGCCTGGGTGCCGGGCCTGTTCATGCTGTTCCGCGCCGAGGCCTATGCCGCCGTTCGCGGTTTCGACGAGCGCTTCTTCATGTACGGCGAGGACTTCGACATCTGCGCGCGGGTGCAGCTGGCCGGCTGGCGACTGCAGGTCGGCGAGCAGCTGCGCGCGCGGCACGACGCCCAGCGCGCGAGCCACCGCAGCAGCAAGTACCTCTACTGGCATGTCACCAGCCTGCTGAAGATCTGGGCTTCGGGCGCGTTCTGGCGCTATCGCCGGCTGCGGCGCCAGGCGGCCTGATCGGCCCGCCCCTCAGCCCAGCAATCGGCGCAGCGAGCGCACCCCGGGCAGCCGCGTCAGCTTGCCGATTGCGCGGATCAGCCCCGGCGGGCTGTGCTCGGCCATGAAGACGGTGGCGCGCAGCTCGAGCTTCTTGCGGCCGCTGACCGCCGGGCTCGCATAGACGATCGCCGCGTACTCGGCGAGCACCGCGCTCATCTCGGCGCGGTTCGGGTCGTTGGCCTTCACCGCCTCGATCACGTGGTCCATGAAGAAGCGGCCGAAGCGCGGCATCAGGCAGTCGCGCAGCACGTAGCGGTTGCGCTTCGGTTCGTCGGGGAACATGCCGACCAGCTTCTTGAAGTACTTGAAGCGGCTGCGGATCATGCGCATGTCGAACGAGGTGCTGCCGGTGTGGATGCACCAGACCGTGACCACTTTGTCGATGAAGTGGTTCGTGAAGCCCTTGCGGAAGATGCGCAGGAACAGGTCGTCGTCCTCGAAGCCCATGAACTGGGTGTCGAAGCCGCCCACCGCGTCGAAGGCCTTGCGCGTCACGATCGCGGCCGAGGGCAGCACGAAGATGTCGTGGCGCAGCATCTCGAAGATATTGGTCTTCGGATGGTGCAGCGTGTGGTCCTTGACCATCGCCGCGCGGATGATGTTGCCCTCGCCGTCGGCCTCGGCCAGGTCGGCGTAGACGAAGCCCAGGCGCGGGTCGTCCGCCGGGATGCCCTTGACCAGGATCTCGATGTGGTTCGACAGGTAGAAGTCGTCCTGGTCGAGGAAGCAGATGTACTCGGCCGTCGATGCCGCCACGCCGGCGTTGCGCGCCGAGCCCTGGCCGCCATTCTCCTTGTCGAGGATGCGGAACGGGAAGCGCGCGGCCAGCGCGTCGAGGCTGGCGCGCTCCTCGGGGCGCGAGCCGTCGTTGACCACGATGACCTCGCTGGCCGGCATCGACTGCGCGAACACGCTCGCCACCGAGCGCTCGATGAAGGCCGCGCCGTTGTAGAACGGGATCACGACCACCACGGTCGGCGGCACGGGGACGGAGGTCTGGGGGATGTGGCTCACGGATGGCTCTGGAATGGATCAGACGGATTCGAACAGATCGCGCACCACGCCGCGAAAACCGCGGCCGAACCGGTCGTAGCGACCCGTTCTGGCCTCGCGCAGGATCGGCAGCACGCGCGCCCAGCGCGAGGCCGGCAGCTGCGTTCGGAAGCGCTGGTGCACGATCTTGCCGCGCAGCTTGTCGAGGGTGTCGGGGGCCACCGGGCGGCCGGCGCGCGCCACCTGCTCGAGGCGTTCGAGCAGCAGTTCGGCCTTGCGCGCGCGCTCGACGTGGGTGGTACCGCGCGAGGCCAGGGCCTTGCGCACCTTCTCCATGAAGGTGTCGCGCCGCGCGCCGATCTGGTTGCCACCATGCTGGCGGTAATCGATCAGCTGCGCCTCGACGGTGTCGATGCGCGCGAAGGCCGAGGCCACCGTGGCGATCCACTCGTCGTGCACCCATTCGACCGGGAACGGCAGCACCGCGTCGAGCAGCTCGCGATGGAACACGGTGGTCGCGCCGGTGACGATGTTGCGGCGCAGGAGCACGTCGAAGGCCTGGCCCGCATGCATGCGCTCGAGCTCGCTGGCCGTGACCTCGATCGCATGGAACAGCGTGCCGCCCAGCGGCGCGCCCTCGGCGTCGACGAGGCGCGCGTCCGAGTGCAGCAACCGCAGCTCGGGCCGGCGCTCGAACTCGGCCACCAGCCGCTCGAGCCGCTCGGGCACCCAGGCATCGTCCTGGTCCGACAGCGCGATCAGCGTGCCGCTGCAGGCGCGCACCGCCTGCTCGAAGTTCTTGACCACGCGCAGGCCGACGGGATTGACGATCACGCGCAGCGCGATCGCGAGGCCGGGCCGCTCGCGCAGGCATTCCTCGACGGTGGCGCGTGCCACCTCGACGCAGGCATCGCGCGAGGCGTCGTCGGACAGCACGATCTCCATCGGTGGCCGGGTCTGCAAGCAGATGCTGCGGACCTGCTCGCGCACGAAGCGCTCGCCGTTGTAGGTGCACAGGGCGACCGAGACGCTCAGCGGCTCGGCGGCGGCCGGGGCCGCGCTCATGGCGCCGCCACCCTCGCCGCGCGCGGCGGCCAGGCGTAGCTGAAGTCCTCGATCGCGAGGCTCAGGTTCGGGTTGTAGGCCGGGTCGTTGAAGAGCAACTCGCCCCAGCGCTGCTTCATGTAGCCCTCCTCGCCGAGGAAGCGCTGGATCTGCGCTTCCGACAGGTCAGAAGGCCGCGTGGCCGATTCGTGGTGGTAGAGCTCGGCATGGGGCGTCCAGACGTTGCGATAGCCGGCCTCGCGCAGCCGCAGGCAGAAGTCGACGTCGTTGTAGGCGACCTTGAGGTTCTTCTCGTCGAGCCCGCCCACCTGTTCGTAGAGCGCGCGCCGCACGATCAGGCAGGCGGCCGTCACGGCCGAGAAGCCCTGCAGCAGCGCCGCGCGCCCGAAGTAGCCGGCATCGCCCTGGCCGAGCCGGCGGTGCGCATGGTCGGCCACGCCGCCGCGGTAGCCCAGCACCACGCCCGCATGCTGCAGCGTGTTCTCGGGATACCAGAGCCGCGCGCCCACGGCGCCCACGCCGGGCTGCAGCGCGATCGAGACCATTTCGCCGAGCCAGTCGGGCGAGATCACCTCGATGTCGTTGTTGATGAGGCCGAAGACCTCGCCCCTGGCGACCGCCGCGGCCTGGTTGTTGAGCGCCGAGTAGTTGAAGGGGCTGTCGTCGCACAGCACGCGCACGCCCGCACGCGCCGAGATCTCCTCGAAGTAGCGCAGCGCCTCGGGGTCGTCCGAGCCGTTGTCGATCAGGATGATCTCGTAGCGCGGGTACAGGGTCTTCTCGAGGATGCTCTCGATGCATTGCCGCACCAGCTTCAGGCCGTTGCGCGTGGGAATGAACAGCGACACCAGCGGCGGCTCGACCGGCAGCGCATGGCGCACGCGAAAGCCCGCGCCCGCGCGCTCGGCCGTGGCCTCGATGCCGCCGCGCGCCAGGTGCGCCTGCAGCGCGCGCTCGCCGCCCTCGGGCGCGTACTCGGCCGGGTCCATCGCATGCACCGCCTCTTCGGAGGCGACATGGCGGTGGTACAGCGCCTTCGGCACGTGGACGATGCGCGCCGCATCGAGGCGCTCGGCCGCGCGCAGCACCAGGTCGTAGCGCGCCGCGTCGCCGAAGCGCTCGTCGAGCCGGCCCACCTCGCGCAGCAGCGGCGCCGCGAAGAAGGCGAGCCGCGAGACGAAGTCCTGCGAGCGCAGCAGGTCGAGGTTCCAGTCGGGCTTGAAGTACGGCGCCGAGCGCTGCCCGTCGGCCGCGATGCGGTCCTCGTCGGTGTAGATCAGCGCGGCCTCGGGATGGGCCACGGCGGCCTCGGCCACGCGCCACAGCGCATCGGCGGCCAGCGCATCGCGCGCGTCGCAGGCGGCAAGCCAGCCGTCGGCACCGGGGTCGGCGGCGTTGAAGGCCTGCGCGAGCGTCGCCTCGGCGAACTCGATGCGCGGCTCGGCAGCGGCCAGCCGGCCGGCCAGCGCCTTGACCTCCTGCGCCGTGCCCGGTCCGGCCGCGAGCACCAGCCGCCAGTGCGCGAAGACCTGGTCGCGCACCGAAGCCACGGCGCGCTCCGCCTGCTGCACATCGGCGCCATCGAGTGCCATCACCAGCACGAAGCCGGGCTGGCGCGGCCAGCCCGCGGCCCGCGCTTCGAGCGCCTGGCGCTGCGCCGGCGCGAGCGGTGCGTCGTGGCGCTTGACCCATTCGCGGTACTGAAAGCGGTCGGGCCGCGAGGCATCGGCCATCAGCGGCGGGCCGTCGTTGCGCAGCAGCACGCTGACCGAGCGCACCACGCCGCGCAGGCCCGACTGGCGCAGGATCTTCACGGCGCGGCGCGCGGTGCCGCCGAGGCCGCCGCCCTTGTAGAGGGCATTGGGGATGAAGGCCAGGGCGCGCCAGAGGCGGTTGGGGGTGCTCATGGCCGAAGCTCCGGCAGCGGCCTCGGTGGCCAGGCCAGGCGGAAGTCTTCCGCCGCCAGGCTCAGGTTGGGGTTGTGGGCCGGGTCCTGCTCGAGCAATGCGCCCCAGCGCGTCCTCATGTAGCCCTCCTCGCGCTCGACACGCTCGCGCTGGGCCGGGTCCTGGTCGCGCGGACGGGTCGCCGATTCATGGTGATAGAGCTCGGCATAGGGGGTCCACACGTTGCGATAGCCGGCCTCGCGCAGCCGCAGGCAGAAGTCGACGTCGTTGTACGACACCTTGAGCTTCGTTTCCTCGAGCCCGCCCACTTCCTGGTAGACCGCCTTGCGCACCACCAGGCAGGCCGCGGTCACGGCCACGAAGGACTGCACGAGCTGCGCGCGATTGAAGTAGCCGCCGTCGGCGCGCGCGAGGTGCTTGTGGGCATGTCCGGCGATGCCGCCGAGGCCCAGCAGCACGCCGGCATGCTGCACCGTGTTGTCCGGGTAGAGCAGCTTGGCACCGACCGCCCCCACGCCGGGCTGCAGCGCGATGGCGACCATCTGCTCGAGCCAGTCGGCGGTGATGACCTCGATGTCGTTGTTGACCAGCGCGATCACGTCGCCGCTGGCCTGCGCGACCGCCGCGTTGTTGAGGGCCGAGTAGTTGAACGGGCCGTCGTCGCGGATCACCTGGAAGCCCGGCAGATGCCGCAGCTGTTCGAAGTAGCGCAGGGCCTCGGGGTCGGTCGATCCGTTGTCGACCAGCACGATCTCGTAGTCGGGGTAGCTCGAGCGCATGACGATGCTCTCGATGCATTGCCGCACCAGGCCCAGCGCGTCGCGCGTCGGGATGATCAGCGACACCCGGGGCCAGCGTTCGGGCGCCGCCAGGTGCATGCGATAGCCATGGGGCGTGCTCTCGCTGTGCGCGGCGAGGCCGATGCGCGCGAAGTGCTCGTTCAAGGCCTGCTTCCCGGCCACCTCGGCATAGGGCTTGGCGCCGGCGGACTGCGCGGTGCTCTCGGCATGGGCACGCCAGTGGTACAGCACGTGCGGAAGATGCCGGATCTGCCGCGGCTCGACACGCTCGATGCAGCGCAGCGCCAGGTCGTAGTCCTGCGCGCCCTCGAAGCCCTTGCGGAAGCCGCCGACCTCGTCCACGAGCGCGCGCTGGTAGGCGCCCAGGTGGGAAAAGATGTTCTGCGAGCGGAACAGGTCGAGGTTCCAGTCGGGCTTGAAGTAGGGGTTGTAGCGGCGCCCCGAGGCATCGATCTTGTCCTCGTCCGAATAGATCATCCGGACATCGGGCCGGCTGCGGATCTCGTGGGCGACGCGCAGCAGCGCATCGGGGGCCAGCAGGTCGTCGTGGTCCATCAGCACCACCCAGTCGCCCTGGGCCAGGGCCAGCGCGCTGTTGGAGGCCTCGGAGATGTGGCCGTTGACCGGCCGGCGCACCCAGCGGATGCGGGCCTCCTCGCGCGCGCAGGCCTCCAGCAGCGCGACGACCTCGGGATCGGTCGAGGCGTCGTCGGCGATGCACAGCTCCCAGCGGCCGTAGCTCTGGGCCCGCACCGAGGCGATCGCCTCGCGCAGCCAGGCCGGCCGCGGGTTGTAGGTCGGCATCAGCACCGAGATCAGCGGCGGCGCCTGCCAGCGGGAAGCCTCCTCGGCCAGCGCCTTCGATGCCGGTGCGTTCAGCGCGGCGGTGCGGGCGATCCACTCGCCGTAGTCGCCGCCCTGGATATCGATCGGGACCGGCACGGTGCCCCGCAGCCGCTGCACCAGGCGACTGGCCCAGCGCACCGGCGCCGTCAGGCGCCAGCTGGTGGAGCGCTCCATGGCCTGCACCTGGTGCTCGAGCGCGTACACGCGCGCCTGCAGCTGCGCCTTGTTTGGTTCGCCAGGACGTGGAGGGAGCCGATTCCCTTGCGGTGCGGCAGGCAGCGTTGGCCTCATAAAATAAGATCCGTCATCCCGAATGCTCGCATTGAGGCCTGGGCCCTGCGATGTCAATGCCGTTCGCGCTGGGCGCGGTGCGTCGTGGGAACGCCTCTCACGGCTTGGCCCGAGAGGGGCCGGTAAAATTATCGCTCCAATAAAGACAGGTCAAAAAACAATGCGGGTGCTTTCAACGATGCGCTGCGAAATCGGCGAGGGCGGCGTTGCCCGCTTCGCGCACATCCACGCTCACCTATGAGCCTGGTCCATTCCAATCTGCACAAGAGCGCCTGGGCCGACTGGTGGGAAGGCTCCCGCCGCGTCGACATCTGGTGGACCCTCGCCTGGTTCGACATCGTCCTGCGCTACCGCCGCTCGCTGCTCGGGCCGCTCTGGCTCACGCTGAGCATGGGCGTGATGATCGCGGGCATGGGGCCGCTGTACAGCGCGCTGTTCGGCACCGAGCTGTCGCGCTTCTTCCCCCACCTCGCGCTCGGCGTGATCTTCTGGGGCCTGTTCTCCAGCATCGTCACCGACGCCTGCCACACCTTCGTCAATTCCTCGCACTACCTGAAGCAGGGCTACTTCCCGATCACGCTGTTCGTGTGGCGCAGCCTCGGGCGCAACATCATCCAGTTCGCGCACCAGATCGTGCTGTACGTGCCGGTGGCGCTGTGGGCCGGCATCTCGCTGTCGTGGCACGTGCTGCTGTTCTTCCCTGCCTTCCTGCTGCTGCTCGTGAATGCCCATGCCATCGGCCTGGTGCTGGGCCTGATCTGCACGCGCTTTCGCGACATCACGCAGATCGTCACCAGCTTCATGCAGATGCTGATGTTCCTGACGCCGGTGTTCTGGCTGCCCGAGAACCTGCCGGGCCGCGCCCGCTACGTGCTGTGGAATCCGCTGGCACAGATGCTCGACCTGCTGCGCACCCCGCTGATGGGCGGCGTGGCCAGCCTGCACGACTGGCTCGGCATCCTCTGCTGGACGGTCGCCACCATCGTCGGCGCCAGCCTGTTGTTCGTGAAGTACCGACGCCGCGTCGTCTATTGGCTCTGATCGCCCATGGCACTGATTTCTCTCCAGAACGTATCCGTCAGCTTCCCGATCTACGGCGCGGGCGCCAGCTCGCTGCGCAGCACGCTGGCCGCCTCGGTCACCGGTGGCCGCCTCGGCAAGGAGACGGGCGTGACCGTCGTTCAAGCGCTGCGCGACGTCAGCTTCGAGCTGCGCAGCGGTGACCGGCTGGGCCTGGTCGGCCACAACGGCGCGGGCAAGTCGACCCTGCTGCGCACCCTCGCGGGCGTCTACGAACCGACCTCGGGCTCGTTCACGCGCCAGGGCACCGTCTCCAGCCTGATCGACCCGGTGCTCGGCATCGAGGTCGATGCCACGGGCATCGAGAACATCATGCTGCGCGGCCTCGTGATGGGCATGAGCCGCAAGCAGGTGGACAAGCTGACGCAGGACATCTGCGAGTTCAGCGGCCTCGGCGAATACGTGAACATGCCGGTGCGCACCTATTCCACCGGCATGCTGATGCGGCTGGCGTTCTCGATCTCGACCAGCATCCAGTCCGACATCCTGCTGATGGACGAATGGCTGTCGGTCGGCGATGCGGAATTCACCGAGAAGGCCGAGAAGCGCATGCGCGAAGTGGTGACCAACTCGGGCATCCTGGTGCTGGCGTCCCATTCGCCCGATCTGATTGCCAAGGAATGCAATCGCGTGATCCATCTGGAGCACGGACGGATCGTCGAGCAATAAGGCTCCACCCACTGCGGCGACACCGCTCGCCGCACCTCTTCGCGGACGCTGGCTGAGAGGAATCTCACCAAACTTACGCAACCGCCAGGCAGTAGTTGGCGGTTTACATTTACTTTACATGGACAATACGCGCCTTGATTTAGGGGACGCGTTAACACGATGCTAAGAAAAATGGGTGAGCTTGCCTACTGGCGGAAGGGCGAGGAGAGCCAGAATTTCGGCGACTACCTGAACGAGTATCTGGCGGGTCATCTCTTTCTTTCCCCGGCGCGCGATGCGACCCAGATCCGCCTGATCGGCAGCTTCCTGGGCGACCGGATCATCGAGGAGGCGGAGAAGACGGCCCACGAAGTGGGCGGCGGGCGCATCGGCAGCCGCTTCCTGGCATGGGGTGGCGGCATTCGCGAGACCGGCGGCGTGAGCGCGCGCAATCGCGCCAAGGTGGAGATCCTGTCGGTGCGCGGACCGCTGTCCGCGAGCGAACTGCAGCTCGACGCGACGACGCCCCAGGGCGATCCGGCCTTCCTGCTGCCGGCGCTCCACAGCCCGCGCGCGCAGCCGCACTACCGCGACAAGACCCTCTGCATCCCCCATTTCAACGATCGCCGCAGCGATGCGGAACTGCTGGCCATCTCCAAGGCGGATCTGGTGCTGCGTCCCGGCATCGAGGCGACGGACGAAGCGGTCGAATCCTTCATCGATGCGCTGTGTTCCGCGCGCTTCGTGCTGTCGGCCTCGCTGCACGGCGCGATCGTCGCGGCCGCCTACGGGCGGCCGTTCGCGCCATGGAATCCCGATTTCGTCGATCTGCCGGCGAAATGGCAGGACTTCGCGCAAGGGGTAGGCATTCCCGCTACCTTCGCGGCGAATGTCGAAGAAGGTATTCAGCACTACGCGACCCAGATCGCGCCGAAGCTTCGGCGGCCTTCGCTGTGGGAGGCGCTGGCACGCGCGCCCTACGTGCCGAGTCCGGAAGCGATCCTGAAGATCCTGCGGCATGAGCTGCTCGCGGCCGAGGGCCGGCCGGCAGACGCGGTCCTGCAGGAGAAGATCGCGCTGTTCGAAGCGTCGAGGTCCCATTTCGCGGCCATCGCGCAGGAGTCCAGGACGCTGGTCGATGCAGCCTGGCAGCGCGAGGACGCCGCGCAGGCGCGCATCGCCGAGCACGGCGCGGGCCTCGAGAAACTCCAGGCCCAGGTCGAGACGCTGCTGAGCCAGATCGAAGCGGCCCGGGTGCATGCCACCCAGTCCGACGCGCATCTCGCGGAGCGCGAGGAAACCATCGCGCGGCTCAGGAAGCAGGCCGATGCCCAGTCGAAGCAGTCGGATGCCGCCAGGGAGCGCGCCACCCGGCTGGGCATCCGCGTCGAGGAGCTGCAAAGGGAAGTCGACATGGCACGCCACCAGGTCGGCGCGGTGCAGGCCGCTTTCGAGGAGATGCGGCGCTCGAGTTCATGGCGGCTCACGCGCCCCCTGCGCGCGCTGGCCGACTTGCTCAAGATCCCGCTGCGGGCCATCGGCCGCACGGGCCTGCTGTTTCGCGCGATGCTGGGATTGCTGCTGCTGCTGCCCGCGTCGGTGTATTGCGGCGGCTTCGGAGCCGTGTTCCGGGCCTATCGCAGGACCCCGGCCTTCGCGGCCACGGTCTTCGATGCCCACCAGGAGATCCGCCAGCGCCTCATGACCAAGCCCCGCTGGTGGCGGCGCATCGTCATGCTGAGCTACACGCTCGCCCACCGCGTCTATCTCGCCGGCAGCGTGGGCCGCGTGGTGGGCAGCGCGCTGCGCATGCTTCGCTCCGAAGGCCTGAGCGGCCTGCGCGCCAGCCTGGCGCGCACGGGCCCCGGCGGCGGACCCGACGGCTTCGAGCGGCGCATCCTCGTGCTCGACTACCGCATCCCCCGCGGCGATACCTCGGCCGGGGAACTCGCCACCGTGGGCATCCTGCGGGACCTGGTGGCGCTTGGCTACGAAGTGGTGTTCGCGCCGAACGACATGACGCCGTCGCCGCGCTACGAGAAGGAACTCGAGAGCTTCGGCGTCACGGTGATCACGCGCCAGGCGGGCTTCCAGTACACCGGCCACTACATCGAGCGGCATGGCGCGAGCTTCGGCGTCTTCTACGTCATGCGCTTCGACGTGGCCGAGAACGCGCTGCCCTCGATCCGCAGGACCGCGCCGCATGCGCGCGTGATCTTCCATGCGCCCGACCTGTACTTCCTGCGCGAGATGCGCGAGGCACGGCTGCTCGACGATCCGGCCGCCGTCGCGCGCGCCGAAGCGACGCGGCAGCGCGAGGTCGCGATGATGCGAGCCGCCGATCACGTCGTGCTGGTGAGCCCCGCGGAAGTGCCCTTCCTGCGCGAGGAGCTGGGCGCAGAGAAGCCGATCACCGTGTTCCCGGTGCTGTACGCGCCGGTCGCGCCGCGGCCCGCCGGGTTCGCCGCGCGGCGCGACATCTTCTTCCTGGGCGGCTTCGGCCACGCGCCCAATGTCTCCGCGGTGCAATGGTTCGCCAAGGAGATCTGGCCCGCGGTTCGCGCGGCGCTGCCCGAGGTCGAATTCCACGTCGTCGGCGCTGAAGTGCCCGAGAGCATCCAGGCCCTCGAAGCCGTTCCGGGCATCAAGATCAGGGGCTTCGTTCCCGACCTGGAGCCGGTGCTCCAGGGCTACCGTGTCGGCGTGGCGCCGCTGCTCTTCGGCGCGGGCATCAAGGGCAAGGTGGCGATGACGCTGGGCGCGGGCATCCCCTGCGTGGGCACGCGGATCGCCGCCGAAGGCATGGGCATCCAGAGCGGTGTCCATTCGATCATCGAGGACGAGCCGGACAAGTTCGCCGCGGCCGTGGTCGCGCTCTACCAGGACGAGGCGCTGTGGCAGCGCCTGTCGCGCAACGGGCAGGCACTGGTCGAGGAACGCTTCGGCGAAGTGGCCAACCGCAGCGCGCTGCTCCGGGTCCTCAACGACGCGCGCGGACTGCCGTTGTCGCTGTTCCGATCGTTCTGCGCGCAGGACCGGCCTTTCGCCGTTCCGCAGCCGCCCGCGGACGTGCCGGTCGACGTCTCGATCATCGTTCCGGTCTACAACAAGTGGGCGCTGACCCGGGCCTGCCTGGCCTCGATCGCCTACACCAACGCGGGCGTGGGCATCAGCTACGAAGTGATCCTGGCCGACGACAGCTCCAGCGACGAGACGCTGCGCGCGCAGGAGCTGGTGCCGGGCCTGCGCATCGCGAGAACGCCGCAGAACATGGGGTTCCTGCGCAACTGCAATCACGCGGCCAAGCTCGCGCGCGGGCGCCACATCCTGCTGCTCAACAACGACACCGTCGTGCTGCCGGGCTGGCTGGACGCGATGCACCGCACGCTGGAGGGCGACGATTCGATCGCCATCGTCGGCTCGAAGCTGCTGTACCCGAACGGCCGCATCCAGGAAGCCGGTGGCGGCATGCTGGCGAATGCCGACGGCGTGAGCATCGGCCGCTGGCTCTATCGCCAGGGCCTGCCCATGCCGGTGCCGCGCGACGAGCCGGTGTTCAATTTCGAACGCGAGACCGACTACCTGACCGGCGCCTCGATCCTGATCCGCGGCAGCTTCTGGCGCGCAACCGGCGGCTTCGACGAACGCTTCGGCAATGCCTATTGCGAGGACTCCGACCTCGCCATGCAGGCGCGCGCGCGCGGCATGCGCGTGGTCTATCAGCCGGCGTCGGAGCTGGTGCATCTGGAACACCAGAGCTATGCGGACGAGGTCGATGCCGACCACATCGAACTGCAGCGGCGCAACAAGGCCGTGCTGGTCGAGAAATGGCACGACGTGCTGCTGCGCGATCATCTGCCCGCCGGTGCGCAATGGCAGCAGGTGGCGGCCCGCGGCGAACGCTCGATTCCCCCCGCGGTGCAGGCACGCCGTGCCGCCTCCGAGTCGCGCAACATCCTGTACTTCAGCCCCTTCCCCTCGCATCCGAGCAATCACGGCAACCAGGCGACGATCCAGCAGTTCGCGCGCCAGTTCCAGCGCTCGGGTCACAAGGTGCATTTCGCGCTGCTCCAGAGCAACATGTACGACCTCGAGGCCGAGCAGTCCATGCGTGCCGAGTGGGACAGCTTCGACATCCTGCCGAACGCGCATCCGCTGGGCGCCGACGGATCGGCGATCCCCTTCGACGGCTGGTACGAGGACGGCCTGGGCGAGGCCGTGCGCGCGCTGTGCGCGCGCTACGACATCGACGTCGTGTTCTGCTCCTATGTGTTCCAGTCGAAGATGCTCGACTACATCCCCTCGTACATCCTGCGGGTCATCGACACGCACGACAAGATGGGCGGACGCTACGAGATGCTTCAGCAGCGCGGCCTGCCGCTGGAGTTCTTCTCCTGCACCCCCGAGGAAGAAGGCGCCTACCTGCGTCGCGCCGACGTCGTGGTCGCGCGGCGGCAGGAAGAGGCCGACTACTTCGACAGCGTGAGCGGCGCCGGCTCGGCGATCGTGGTGCCGCACTTCGAAGCCCCGCACTTCGTGCGGCGCGCCTTCACGGACCTGCGCCAGGTCGGGATCGTGGCCAGCGCCAACCGGATCAACCTGGAGATCGTGCGCGACTGCCTGCAGTCGATCGACCGCCAGGTCGGCACAGGCCACTGCCCCTTCCTGGTCCTCGTCGCAGGACAGGTCAAGGCGCTGATTCCGACGCTGCCCGCCCACGAGGCCGCGCTGTTCGACCGCCCCTGGGTCCGGCTGCTGGGATTCGTCGACGACATCCAGGAGTTCTACGAATCGGTGGACGTGGTGATCTCGCCCGTGACCATGGGCACCGGCATCAACGTCAAGACGGTGCAGGCGATCGCCTACGGCATGCCGCTGCTGACCACCGAGTGGGGCAGCAAGGGCGTCGACACCATGGAACCGCTGCACAAGCTGGCATCGCTCGACGACCTGGTGCGCACGCTGCTCCAGCTGGTCGAGCGGCCGGCGGAGCTGGAGCGTCTGGCTGCCGTCAGCCGCGGCCTGTATCAACAGTTCTTCGACACCAGCGTGACGGCGCTGCAGGCACTGGTACAGCGCGTACCGATGTCGGCGGCGGGGCACGCAGCGGCGTTCCAGGATGGTGCCCCCCGGGGCGATACCATCTGAAGCGCTGCGCCCCGAAGCCGCCCAGCCCAGAAAACCACGAGGAAACCAGGTGAAAACTATTCGAGCAAGAGCGCCGCTTCGGCTCGGCCTCGCCGGGGGCGGGACCGATGTCTCGCCCTACTGCGACGTGCACGGCGGCTGCGTTCTCAACGCCACCATCGACCGCTATGCCTACGCGGTCATCCAGCCGCTGGAGGAATCCGCGGTCCGCTTCGTCGCGTCGGACAAGCAGGACAAGGAAAGCTGGGGCCTGGTGCCTCACATCGCACTGAACGGCGGCCTCGACCTGCACAAGGCGGTCTACAACCACTTCGTGGCGAACTACAACGGCGGCCAGCCGATCGCGATCCAGCTCAGCACCTTCTGCGACGCGCCGGTCGGGTCCGGGCTGGGCTCGTCCTCCACCCTGGTGGTGGCGATGATCGAGGCCTTCGTGGAGCTGCTCAATCTGCCGCTGGACGACTACATGGTCGCCCACCTGGCCTACAAGATCGAGCGCGTGGACTGCGGGCTGCAGGGCGGCCGCCAGGACCAGTATTCCGCCACCTTCGGCGGCTTCAACTTCATGGAGTTCTACGCCGACGAGCGCGCGCTGGTGAATCCGCTGCGCATCCGCAGCTCGATCATCTGCGAGCTCGAGGCCTCGCTGGTCCTGTTCTTCACCGGCGTCTCGCGCGAGTCCGCGAAGATCATCGCGGACCAGAGCGGCAACCTCAAGAGCGGCGCGACCGATGCGCTGGAGGCGATGCACGGCATCAAGCGCGAGGCGCTGGCGATGAAGGACTGCCTGCTGCGCGGCGATTTCACCGGCCTGGTGGAATCCATGCGCCTGGGATGGGAGAACAAGAAGCGCTCGGCAAAGACCGTTTCGAACGCGCACATCGACGAGATCTACGAGGCGGCGACGGCGGCTGGCGCACTGGCCGGCAAGGTGTCGGGCGCCGGTGGAGGCGGGTTCATGCTCTTCTTCGTCCCCAACGAACAGCGCATGGACGTGATTCGCGCACTGGACCGGTTCAACGGTCAAATCAGCAACTGCCACTTCACCAAGAACGGAGCGCAAGCATGGAGAATCTGACCCCCTCCTCCTACATCTCGGCCCAGATCGCCGAGGCCCAGCGAGTCATGACCGCGATGGCGGCCGACGCGACGCTGCAGGCAACGCTGGCCGCCACCGCCGAGGCCTGCATCGCCGCGCTGCGCAACGGTCGCAAGATCCTGCTCGCCGGCAATGGCGGCAGCGCCGCCGACGCGCAGCACATCGCCGGCGAATTCGTCAGCCGCTTCGCCTTCGACCGACCCGGCCTGCCGGCGATCGCGCTGACCACCGACACCTCCATCCTGACGGCCATCGGCAACGACTACGGCTACGAGAAGCTGTTCTCGCGCCAGATCCAGGCGCTGGGCCAGGCAGGCGACATCTTCATCGGCTACTCGACCTCGGGACGCTCGCCCAACGTGCTGGCGGCCTTCACGGAAGCACGCGCGCGCGGCATGCTGTGCGTCGGTCTCACCGGCAACCGCGGCGGCCCGATGCTCGAGCTCTGCAACTTCGTGCTGGCGACGCCCTCGGCCGACACGCCGAAGATCCAGGAAGGCCATCTGGTGATCGGCCACATCCTGTGCGGCCTGGTCGAACGCGCCATCTTCACGCCGCCGAACTGATGGAAGCCATCGTCCTGGCGGGCGGGTTCGGCACCCGCCTGCGCTCGGAGGTTCCCGATCTGCCCAAGGCCATGGCCCCCGTGGCCGGCCGCCCGTTCCTGGAGATCCTACTGGACGGGCTGGCGCGCCAGGGCTTCTCGCGCATCGTGCTGTCGCTGGGCTACATGGCCCCGACCATCATGAGCCACTTCGGAGCGAGCTACCGCGGCATGGCGCTTCGCTTCGTCGTCGAGGAACAGCCGCTGGGCACGGGCGGCGCGATCCGCCTGGCGATGACCGAGGTCGCCGACGACCACGTCTTCGTCTTCAACGGCGACACCTTCCTCGACCTGGACTGCGCGGCGCTGGAGGCCTTCTGGCAGCAGCATCGCAAGCCCGTCATCGTGGGACGCCCGGTCGCCGACGTGAGCCGCTACGGCCGGCTCGTGGTGTCGGACGATCGCGTCGTGGGCTTCGCCGAGAAGGGCAGCCCGGGCGCCGGCCTGATCAATGCCGGCTGCTATGTCTTCCCCACCTCGCAGTTCGACGACCGCGCCCTGCATGCCGCGTTCTCGCTCGAGCAGGACTTCCTCGCGCGGGCGGTTCCCGCGACGGACATCCGGGTCTTTCCGTGCGAAGGACAGTTCATCGACATCGGCGTTCCCGAGGACTATCGGCGGGCACAGGTCGAGCTGGCGATGCGATGACGGGGCGCCGCGCGCTTTTTCTCGACCGCGACGGTGTCGTCAACGTCGAGAAGAACTACCTCCATCGCCAGGAGCACGTCGAATTCGTCGACGGCATCTTCGAACTCGTGCGCACCGCCAATGCCGCGGGCTTCCTGGTCGTCGTCGTGACGAACCAGGCCGGCATCGGGCGCGGCTACTACACCGAGGCGGACTTCCACGCGCTGTCGGACTGGATGTCGGCGCAGTTCCTCGCCCAGGGCGCGCGCATCGACGGCGTCTACTTCTGCCCGCACCATCCGGTGCATGGCATCGGCCCCTATCGACGCGACTGCGATTCGCGCAAGCCGGCCCCCGGCATGCTGCTGCGCGCGGCGCGCGAACTGGGCATCGATCTCTCGGCGTCCGTGATGGTCGGCGACCGCATCACCGACATGCAGGCGGCCCGCGCCGCGGGCGTTCCCGTGCGTTTCCTGCTGGCCGGCAACGAAGAAGCGTCGGACCTGGCGCAGCTCGATGGCGCCCGCGTCATTGCGTCGCTGTCCGGCGCCCTGGCCTCGCTCGACGGCTGAGCCGGCGCCAGCGGGTACGCGTGCGCCAGAACGCACGCGCGCTGGCTACGAACCCTTGGAGCCGCGGAGCACGCGGACCAGCGGCGACAGGATGGCGCGAACGCCACCCGCGAGGCCGGGATGCCGGGTGCCGAAACGCCGGATCGGACCGCTCACCCGCCAGTAGGCGCTGCCCGTGACGGCCTGGTAGAGCGTCGTGACGTGCGCGGCCTGGCGTTGGGCCTCCAGCTTCTCCGCTTCGCATTGCGCCAGCCGCTCGCGCTCGATCTGCAGCTGTGCCTGGCCCTGGTCGCGCGCCTCCTGCACGGCGGCATCGCGCTTGCGCGCATAGGTGGAGCGCGCCTGCGTCAGACGCTCCTCGATGGCCGGGTTGGTGGTGCGGTAGTAGCGGTCGCTGCTGTAGAGGCAATCGGGGTAGCGGAACAACGGCTCGTCCGAGGTCTTGCGGGCCTGGACCAGGATGGTGTCGCCGAACAGCGAGGCATCGATCGACAGCATGGCGCCGACTTCGAAGATGTCGGTCACGTGCTCGGGCTCCGCGAAGGCGCAGATGGTGCGAAACGCGACGTCGGTGAGCCCTGCGCTGCGCAGCGCCATCTTGAAGAAGATGGGCGTGTATTCGAACGAATGCCGGGGTTCGTGCCCGAGGTCCGGATGGAAGAACCAGTAGACCCAGGGCGGTGCCCCCGCGATGAATTCCCGCAGCGTCTTGTACGAGGCCGAATTCGGCACCGAGGTCACGAGAATCGAGTCGCGATGCATGCAACGCGTGACGTTGAGCAGCACACCGGATGGGTCCTGGTCCACGTGCTCCAGCGTCTCGAAGAAGAGCACCGTGTCGAAGGTGGCATCGAGCGGCCACTGCGCCTGGGTGATGTTGAAGTTGTAGCTCTTCAACTCCAGGCGGCGCCCTTCCATCTCGATGCTGCGCGTCAGGATGGGCTGGTCGATGTCGGGGCGCATCTCGATGCCCTCGACGCGCGCATAGCCCAGGTAATGCCAGGCCCAGAAGGCCATGTAGCCATAGCAGCCGATATCGAGGCACGACGCATCCGGCGATTCGGCATACGGAATCATCGTGAGCGACAGCGACAGCCGGCGGCGATGCGCCGTCAGGTAGAGAAATTCGGTGGCCGACCCGGTCCTGCGCACATGCTCGATGGTGGTGTCGAGGATGTTCTCGGCCTCGGCGATCGACAGGTAGCGGCCCTCTTTCGGGGTGTCGGGCGTGGATTTCAGATCCGAAATGACTTCTCGAATCAATTCCTGCTGATCCATCTTCTGGGGCTCTCCGGCTGCGCGGCTTGTCGGCGCGTTCTAGGGGGAAGTGGGGTGCCGATTCTCGGCACCGGCACGCCTTGGTGGCGTGCTCGATGCCGTCGATCCATCGTGCGGGGAGTCATCGAGGAAGTGTTACCTCAATGCAAACAAATACTAACATCGACCTATGAAATGTCGATGAAGCGATCGCTTTCGGGGACGGTGCGGCTGGGTATTCCGCAGGCTACGCGCAGCGGTCATGAAGCGACCGTACGCGAGCGGCGTCGGGGTCGGCGGCCACGAGAGAGCCGCGCCGATGCCCGCGCCGTGTTCGGGCCTGTCAGTCGAACACTTCGGCGCCGGCGAAGCTGGCGCCGGCCTGGTCCTTGCCGGAGAGCTGCGGAACGCCTCCGGTCGCGGGCCACGCGATCGCCAGGTCGGCGTCGTCCCATTTGATGCAGCGCTCATGCGCCGGCGCGTAGTAGTCGGTCGTCTTGTACAGAAACTCCGCTGTTTCCGTCAGCACCAGGAAACCGTGCGCAAAACCTTCGGGCACCCACATCTGCTTGTAGTTGTCCTCGCTGAGTTCCTCGCCCACCCACTGGCCGAAGGTCGGCGACGACCTGCGGATGTCCACCGCCACGTCGAACACCGCGCCACGTGTGCAGCGCACCAGCTTGCCCTGCGGCTGCTGGATCTGGTAGTGCAGCCCGCGCAGCACGCCCTGGGCCGAGCGCGAATGGTTGTCCTGCACGAACTCGACGTGGCGCCCCACGGCCTCGTCGAAGGCCTTGCCGTTGAAGCTCTCGAAGAAGAAGCCGCGCGAGTCGCCGAACACCTTCGGCTCGATGACCAGCACTTCGGGAATGGCGGTGGGGATGACTTTCACGGCCGTCCCTCTTCCTTCAAGAGGCGCTGTAGGTATTTGCCATAACCGCTCTTGGCCAAAGGCGCGGCCAGCTTCTCGAGTTGCGCGCCATCGATGAAGCCGTTGCGCCAGGCGATCTCCTCGGGACACGCGATCTTCAGGCCCTGGCGATTTTCGAGCGTGGCGATGAACTGGCCGGCCTCGAGCAGGCTCTCGTGCGTGCCGGTGTCGAGCCACGCATAGCCGCGCTGCATGATCTGCACGTTGAGCTGGCCGAGGTCGAGGTAGGCCTGGTTGACCGCGGTGATCTCGAGTTCGCCGCGCGCGCTGGGCTTGACGGCCTTGGCGATGTCGACGACCTGGTTGTCGTAGAAGTAGAGCCCCGTCACGGCATAGCTGCTCTTGGGCTCGAGCGGCTTCTCCTCGATGCTGCTGGCCTTGCCCTGCGCATCGAAAGCCACCACGCCGTAGCGCTCGGGGTCGTGCACGTGATAGGCGAAGACGGTCGCGCCCTTGTCCTGCGCATCGGCGTCGGACAGCAGGTGCACGAAGTCGTGGCCGTAGTAGATGTTGTCGCCCAGCACCAGCGCGCTCGGCGAATTGCCGACGAACTTGTCGCCGATGATGAAGGCCTGCGCCAGCCCGTCGGGACTGGGCTGCACGGCGTACTGCAGGTTCAGGCCCCACTGGCTGCCGTCGCCCAGCAGCTGCTGGAAACGCGGCGTGTCCTGCGGCGTGCTGATGACGAGGATGTCGCGCATGCCGCCGAGCATCAGCGTGCTCAGCGGGTAATAGATCATGGGCTTGTCGTACACCGGCAGCAGCTGCTTGCTGATCGCGAGCGTGGCCGGATGCAGCCGCGTGCCCGAGCCGCCGGCCAGGATGATGCCTTTGCGCTGCGTCGTCTGGATGGTCATCGTTGGTGTCTCTTCTCTTCGGATGTCGTGTTCGGCACGGATGCCGGACTCAGAGGATCTCGCGCAGCATGCGCGCGACGCCGTTCTGCCACGGCGGCAGCACCAGCCCGAAGGCGGCCTGCAGCTTCGAGGTGTCGAGGCGCGAGTTGTGCGGCCGGGTGGCCGGCGTGGGAAAGGCGCTGGTCGGCACGGCCTCGACCTGCTGCGGCCCGGCCTTGAGCTCGACGCCGGCCTGCTGCGCGAGTTCGAGCACGTAGCGCGCGTAACCGTACCAGGTGGTCTCGCCGCCCGCGATCGCGTGATAAAGGCCGGCCTTCGACGGATCCTGCAGCGTCGCGCGAATCGCATGCGCCGTGATGTCGGCCAGCAGCTCCGCGCCGGTGGGTGCGCCGAACTGGTCGTCGATGACGGTCAGCTTGTCGCGCTCCCTGGCCAGCCGCAGCATGGTCTTGGCGAAGTTGCCGCCGCGCGCCGCATAGACCCAGCTGGTGCGAAAGATCAGGTGCTTCGCGCAGTGCCGCGCCACCAGTTGCTCGCCCTCGAGCTTGGTGCGGCCGTAGACGCTCAGCGGTCCGGTCGCATCGGCTTCCTTCCAGGGCGCGGTGCCGCTGCCGTCGAAGACATAGTCGGTCGAGTAGTGGACCATCAGCGCGCCGATCTCCTGCGCGGCCTGCGCCACCACGCCGGGCGAGGTGGCGTTGAGCTTGCGCGCGAACTCGGGCTCGCTCTCGGCCTTGTCGACGGCGGTGTGGGCGGCGGCATTGACGATCACGTCGGGGCGCACCTGCCGCACGGTGTCGGCCAGTTGCTCGGGACGGCTGAAGTCGGCGTGGAAGTCGGTGCTGTCGAAATCGAGCGCGACCAGCTCGCCCAGCGGTGCGAGGCTGCGCTGCAGTTCCCAGCCGACCTGTCCGCCCTTGCCCAGCAGCAGCAGCTTCATGCGGAAGCCTTCGCGTCGTACTGCTTCTCGACCCAGGCGCGGTAGGCGCCGCTTTGCACGTTGCGCACCCAGTCGCCGTTGGCGAGGTACCACTCGACCGTCTTGCGGATGCCGGTGTCGAAGGTCTCGGCCGGCTTCCAGCCGAGCTCGCGCTCGAGCTTGCGCGCGTCGATGGCGTAGCGGCGGTCATGGCCGGGGCGGTCGGTGACGTAGCTGATCTGTTCGGCGTAGCCCTTGCCGTCGACACGCGGACGCAACTCGTCGAGCAGCGCGCACACGGTCTTCACGATCTCGATGTTCGGCTTCTCGTTCCAGCCGCCCACGTTGTAGGTCTCGCCGAGCCGGCCCGCTTCGAGCACGCGACGGATCGCGCTGCAGTGGTCCTTGACGTAGAGCCAGTCGCGCACCTGCATGCCGTCGCCATACACGGGCAGCGGCTTGCCGGCCAGCGCGTTGACGATCATCAGCGGGATCAGCTTCTCGGGGAAATGGAAGGGGCCGTAGTTGTTCGAGCAGTTGGTGGTGAGCACCGGCAGGCCGTAGGTGTGGTGCCAGGCGCGCACGAGGTGGTCGCTCGCGGCCTTGCTGGCCGAGTACGGGCTGTTGGGCTCGTACTTGTTCTCCTCGGTGAAGGCCGGGTCGGTCTTCGAGAGCGAGCCGTAGACCTCGTCGGTCGACACGTGCAGGAAGCGGAAGGCCGCCTTCTGGTCGGCCGGCAGCGCGTTCCAGTAACCACGCACCGACTCGAGCAGTCGGAAGGTGCCGAGCACGTTGGTCTGCACGAAATCCTCGGGGCCGTGGATCGAGCGGTCCACGTGCGACTCGGCCGCGAAATTGACCACCGCGCGCGGCTTGTGCTCGGCCAGCAGGCGGTCGAGCAGCGCGCTGTCGCCAATGTCGCCCTGAACGAAGATGTGGCGCGGATCGCCCTTGAGCGAAGCCAGGGTCTCGAGATTGCCGGCGTAGGTGAGCTTGTCGAGGTTCACGACCGGTTCGTCGCCTTGCGCGATCCAGTCGAGGACGAAATTGGCGCCGATGAAGCCGGCGCCGCCGGTAACCAGGATCATGGAGTCCTCTGTGCTGTGAATTGGAGTGCCGCTTGGTCGAAAGCCGCGCTGGCGCGGCTTTCGCGGATTATCCCATCTGCCTGCAAGGCCGAATCCCGGGGTTGGCCGGTGCCCGCGGCCCGCCTACAATCGCCACCCATTGCAGGAGAGCGGGCCGCATGCATCGCGCAGGCAGCCCCACCGAAGGCGCAAACTCCCATAAACGCTCAGGTCGGCTCCACGCTCGCGCGGGGCCTGTACTGCAACCACTGAAACGCCGTCTGGAGAGCCAGCACATCGCCCATCGCGGCCGTGCTGCGCCGAAGGAGCAAGTCCGCTGCGAGGTGCAGCGGATGAAACTCTCAGGTACCGAGGACAGGGGGAGCGGCAATTGGACGGCCGTCCGGTTGCGCGCTATCTATTCAGTAGCACGACCTTCACGCCGTTCAAGCGCTTCGACCTCGAAAGGTACTTGAAATGCGCGTGATCGTATTGGGCGCCGGCCTGCTCGGCGTGACCTCGGCCTACTACCTCCAGCAACTCGGCCACGAAGTGACCGTGATCGACCGGCAGGCCACCCCGGCCGCCGAAACCAGCTTCGCCAACGGTGGCCAGATCTCGGTGAGCCATGCCGAGCCCTGGGCCAATCCCAGCGCGCCGCTCAAGGTGCTGCAGTGGCTGGGCAAGGAAGACGCCCCGCTGCTGTTCCGCATCCGCGCCGACATGCGCCAGTGGCTCTGGGGCCTGCAGTTCCTGCGCGAATGCACGCCCGCGCGCACGCGCCACAACATCGAACAGATCGTGCGCCTGGGCACCTACAGCCGTGACACCCTGCAGCAGCTGCGCCGCGACACCGGCATCCGCTACGACGAGCGCACGCAGGGCATCCTGCACTTCTACACGACGCAAAAGGAGTTCGACGGCGCCCTCGCGCCCGCCGAGCAGATGCGCGCGCTGGGCTGCGAGCGCCAGGTGATCTCGGCCGACGAGGCCGTGAAGCTCGAGCCCGCGCTGGCCCACATCCGGCCGCAGCTGGCCGGTGCCACCTACACGGCCGAGGACGAGTCGGGCGACGCCAACCGCTTCGCGCGCGAACTCGCGCGGCTCGCGGCCGAGGCCGGCGTGAAGTTCCTGATGAGCCACACCATCACCGCGCTGCGCGAGGTGGGTGGCGCGATCGACCACGTCGAGGTCACCGATGCCGAGGGCCGCTTCCAGCGCATCCGCGGCGATGCCTTCGTGATGGCGATGGGTTCGCTGAGCCCGCTGCTGGCGGCACCGCTGGGCATCCGGCTGCCGATCTATCCGGCCAAAGGCTATTCGGTCACGCTGCCGGTCAAGGACGCGAGCAAGGCCTACCAGGTCTCGTTGACCGACGACGAATACAAGCTGGTGTTCTCGCGCTACACCTCGGAGTCGGGCGACCGCATGCGCATCGCCGGCACGGCCGAGCTCAACGGCTACGACCGCGACCTCAACCGCGTGCGCTGCGAAGCTATCGTGCGCCGCGTCGAGCAACTGTTCCCCGGCGCCGGCGACACCACGCAAGCCCAGTTCTGGACCGGCCTGCGCCCGGCGACGCCGAGCAACGTGCCGCTGATCGGCCGCACCAAGCTCGCGAACCTCTACCTCAACACCGGCCACGGCACGCTCGGCTGGACCCATGCCTGCGGCTCGGGCAAGTCGATCGCGCGCATCGTGAGCGGGCTGGTGCCGGAGGTGGATTTCGCGTTCGCTGGGATGCCCAGGGGCGTGGCGGGCATCGCCCAGCCCGCGCTGGGCTGAGCCTCCGAAGCAAGGCGGACCCGTCAGTCGTCCGCCGTGAACACCGTCAGCACCCCCGTGTAGCCATACACGTGGTGCCGCGCGATCTCGCCCGCGGCGAAGAAGCCGACCAGCGGCACGTCGCCCAGCGCGTGGCGCACGATCTGCAGCTCGGCGCCGGGCGCGCCGAAGTGCGGGCCGCCGCGGCCCGAGCAGCTCACGTAGACGGCGCCGGCGATGCGCCGCGCGGGATGCGGCGCCGCCTCGGCCTCGCCGGCGGCGACGGCGCGCGCGGTGGCCAGGGTCTGTTCCTCGGGCTCGAGCTCCTCGCGGATCTCGGCGCAGATGCGCATCAGGTCGGCGCGCGCGGCCTGGGCGTTGCGGCGGCAGAAGCTCAGGCGCATGCCGGCCTCGGCCACGTCGGCGATCGCGATGCCGCGGCGCGTGGGGTCGAGGCCGATGATGTGGCGCACCAGCACGTCGGCGCCGAGGTCGCCGGTGCGGCGGATGCCGTCGCTGCCGGCATCGACCAGGCCCACCAGGGTGGCGCGCACGGCCTCGATGGCTTCCTGCGGCCGCTCGAGCGAGACCTGCAGGTCGGCCAGCAGCACGTCGAGCGCGGGCTCGCCGTCGAGCTGCAGCACCAGGTTGCCGTCGGCCTCGGTGATCTCGCGCTCGCGCGCGCTGCCCGAGCGCAATGGCTGGCAGCCCTGCGTGACGCGCGACACCAGCCGCACGCCCTCGCCGAACACCACGCCCGACAGGCCGCCCGAGAACACGCCGCCGGCCGCACCCTGGCCGCGGATGTTGCCGTTGCCGCCGACCGCGAATTGCAGCGCGCCGCCGCGGCCCGAGGAGAGGCCGCCGAACAGGTAGCCGGTGTCGGTGCGCCCGGCCATCTCGCCGATGAGCTCGGTCAGGTCGGGGGTGGCGGGGTCGGCATGCACCAGCGCCGTGTGGGCCTCGAAGCCGCTCATCTCGGAACTCGCCAGCGGCGCCACGCCCGAGAACACGCGGTACTGGTCGCTCGGCAGCGCGCAGAGCATCAGGCTCAGGCCGGGTTCGTCGAAGTACTCGGCATTGTTGGCCGACACGCCGATGCCCACGGTGCCCGCCCAGTCGGTCACCTCGGGCAGCTCGGCGCTCAGGTGGTCGAGGATCTCCTGCGCATCGACCGCATAGTGGTCGGTGATGTAGAGCAGCCCGAGGGTGGGTGCCGAGGCGTAGTCGGGCAGCGCCATCTGCGCGCGCAGCTGGGCCAGCACAAGGCCGGCCGCCATGCGCCATTGCGGATGGGTGGCGTGACCGGAGGGAAACAACTTCATCGTGCCAACCTGCTTCGTTCGATGTTCAGGACAAGGCGGCTCAGCGTCGGCCGCCCGTTCGCTTGCGGGCCGCGGGCGCCGCGGCCGGCTTCTTCGCCGCCGGTCGCTTGGCGGCCGTCGAGGCCTTGCGGGGGGTGGACTTGCGCGAGGCGCTCGCGGTTCCGATGGCCTTGCCGACGGCGTCGGCCAGCGGCTGGGTCACGGCCGGCATCTTGAGCTGGGCCGCGTCCTGCAGCGCGGTGCTCGCGATCTGCTGGAACTGCTCGGTCAGCGAGCCCCACCACTTGAGCGGGTCGACGGCACCGCCGGCGGCATCGCCCGTGGCGGACTTCGAGGCGGCCTTGGCGGCCGGTTTGGCCTTGCGGCGCGGCGGCGGAGCCTCTTCCTCTTCTTCCTCCTCCTCGTCGAGTTCCTCTTCGTCCTCGAACTCGACCTCGGGTTCGGGCGCCGCGGCCGGCGCGGCCGCCGGCGCCGGGCTGACCGCCGTGGCCGCCGCATTCGCCTGCCGCGTGAACACGCCCGCGAGGTCCTCCATGCGCACGTTCATGCCGCGCAGGGTGGACAGCGTCATCTTCTGCACCTCGAGCGCCTGGATCGTGGCCTTGAGCGCATGGCCGTTCTGCTCGAGCCAGTACTGCACCGTCTTGAGTTCCTGGATGCGCTTGTCGACCTCCTCCACGCTCATGGTGGGCGCCACCCAGCTCGCCAGGCTCGGGATGCCGGGCACGGAACCGGCGCCGCTCGCGCCGGCCGCGAGGTTCTTGAGGAAGTCGAAGCCGGGTACGAACTGGCTGAAATCGAAGGGTTGGCTGGCTTTGTTCATGCGGCAGGTCTCCGGTCTGGCGGGTGTTGTGCTGCCAGCTTACTCCAAGGCAGGGCCCGCCCCGCCCCGGATCAGAGCTCGTCGCGCGTCTTGGCGAAGACCTTCCAGAAGCTCGCGTCCTGCGAGCTCGCGAAGTTGATGCGCATCAGCGTGGTGGGCGGCCGGCGCGCATGGAACAGCGAGCCCGGCGCCAGCAGGTAGCCCTGGTCGAGCATGCGCTGGGTCAGCATGTCGGTGTCGACGCCGGTGTCGACCCAGCCGAACAGCCCCGCGGGCTCGGACGCGAAGGTGCAGCCGTGCGCCAGCACCAGCTTGGCGGCGCGCGCCCGGGCGCCCTCGAGGCGGATGCGCACGCGCTCGGCATGGCGGCGCAGCTGCCCCTGGTCGATGCACCACGAGAGCGCCCGCTCGAACAGCGCGGGCGAGGTCAGCGTGGCCAGCAGCTTGGTCTCGAGCAGCCGCTCCTTGAGCGCGGGCGAGGCGGCCAGGAAGCCGATGCGCCAGTTGGGCGCGAGGATCTTCGCGAAGCCGCTGACGTAGATGGTGCGCTGCAGCCCATCGAGGGCGCTGAGCCGCGTGGCGTGCTCGGGCGCGAGGTGGCTGTAGGTGTCGTCCTCGACGATGTGGAAGTCGTGCTCGTTGGCCAGCTTGAGCACGCGGTGCGCGCTGTTGGGCGACAGGCTGTAGCCGGTCGGGTTGTGCAGCACGCTCACGCTGACGAACAGCTTCGGGCTGTGCAGCGCGCAGTACTGCGCCATCACGTCGAGGTCGGGCCCGTCGGCGCGGCGCGGCACCGGCAGGATGCGCATGCCCAGCGCCTCGAGCCGCGCGAACTCGAGCGCCCAGCCGGGCTCCTCGACCATCACCGGATCGCCGGCGCGCAGCATGGTGCGGCTCACGATGTCCAGCGCATGGGTGGCGCCGATGGTGGTCACGATCTGGTCGGGCGCGGCCGGCACGTTGATGCCCACCAGCTTCTGCGACAGGCTGCGCCGCAGCGCCGCGTCGCCCGCGGGCTCGCCGTACTGCAGCGACAGCTCCTGCAGCATCGCGGTGCTGGTCATGCGCCGCACGGCCGTCGGCATGAACGAGGAATCGAGCCAGTCGGGCGGAAACACGCCCATGCCGGGCTGCGGCTTGTCGCTCGGGCGGTGGAACATGCTGCGGATCAGCGAGCTGGCGTCGGCCGGCGTGCGCGAGGCCATCATCTGCGTGACCATCGACATCGCGCTGATCTGCAGCGGGTCGCCGGGCGGCTGCGCCGGGTCGCGCGCAGGATCGCGGCCCGAATCGCGCACGAAGAAGCCGCGCTGGCGCCGCGCTTCCACCAGCCCGAGCGCCAGCAGCTGGTCGTAGGCCGCCACCACGGTGTAGGGGCTCACGCCCTGCTGGCGCGCGCATTCGCGCACCGAGGGCAGGCGCGCGCCCGGCAACAGCAGCCGGTTGCGGATGCGTTCGGCCAGGCGATCGGCCAACTGGGCGGTCAGCGACTGGGACGAGGTTCGTGTCAGCATCGACGTTCGATCTGTGTTGTACGCAAGGCCGATACAGATTGACTGTGTGTACGGCCATCTGTACTGGAACTGTAATGGTCCAAAGTTTAGAGTGTGTGTCATGAACTGGCAAGAATTCACCGCACTGCTGGTGCTGGCCACGGCGATGAGCTTCTCGCCCGGCCCCAACACCACGCTGTCGACCACCCTCGCGGCCAACGGCGGCCTGCCGCGCGCGATGCGCTTCGTGGTCGCGGTGCCCGTGGGCTGGACCCTGCTGCTCGCGCTGTGCGCGGCCGGCCTGGGCGCGCTGGTGATGGCGGCGCCCGCGCTGCGCTGGGCGATCAAGGCGCTGGGCATCGCCTACCTGCTGTACCTCGCGTTCAAGCTCGCCACCAGCACCACGCTGGGTCGCGCCGACGATGCCAACCTGTCGGTCGGCTTCGTGCAGGGCGTGGCACTGCAGTTCCTCAACATCAAGGCCTGGCTGCTGGCGCTCACGCTGGTGGCCGGCTGGATCGCGGGCCAGGCCGAGCCGCTGCACCGCTTCGCGATCGTCGCGCCGGTGATGCTGGTCTACGCCTTCGCGAGCAACTTCACCTATGCGCTGGCCGGCGCGCTGCTGCGCGAATGGCTGTCGAAGGGCCAGCGCCTCGCCTGGTTCAACCGTGCGATGGCCGCCGTGCTGGTGCTCACCGCCTGGTGGATGCTGCGCGTCTAGGTCCGCCATGAAGATCAAGGACGAAACCCTCGGCATGTGGCTCGGCGTGATCGGCGTGGCGCTGTTCGCGGTCACGCTACCGATGACGCGGCTGGCCACCGGCACGCAGGCGCAGCCGCAGCTCTCGCCGTGGTTCGTCACGCTCGGCCGCGCCGCGCTCGCGGGCCTGCTGTCGGCCGTGTTCCTGCTGGTCACGCGCTCGCCGCGGCCGGCGCCCCACCAGTGGAAGCCGCTGGGCATCGCGGTGCTCGGCAACTGCGTCGGCTTTCCGCTGCTGCTGGCCTATGCGCTGCGCGTGGTCACGGCCAGCCATGCGGCGGTGGTGACGGCGCTGCTGCCGCTGGTCACGGCCGCGGTCGCGGCCTGGGTGCTGCACCAGCGCGCGCGGCTCGGCTTCTGGCTCTGCGCCATCGCGGGCAGCCTGCTGGTGGTGGTGTTCTCGCTGGTGCGCGCGAGCCAGAACGGCCACGGCTTCGGTTTCGAATGGGCCGACCTGCTGCTGGTCGGCGCCGTGATCGCCGCCTCCTTCGGCTACATCTACGGCGCGCAGGTCACGCCCGCGCTCGGCGCCGAGCGCGTGATCTGCTGGGTCTGCGTGATGGCGCTGCCGGTCACCCTGCCGGCCACGCTCGCGCTGTGGCCCACGCAGCCGATCGCCACCGCCTCCTGGCTGGGCTTCGTCTACGTCGGCATGTTCTCGATGTGGATCGGCTTCTTCGCCTGGTACCGCGGCCTGGCCCTCGGCGGCGCGCTGCGCGTGAGCCAGACGCAGCTGCTGCAGCCCTTCCTCTCGATCCTGGTGTCGATCCCGCTGCTCGGCGAACCGCTCGACGTGGTCACGCTGGGCTTCGCGGCCGCGGTGGTGGCCACGGTGGTGGTCGGCAAGCGGCTGTCGCAGCCGTCGGCGCCCGCCACCCCGGTCCTGCGCGCACCGGTCGGCGCCGTGGACTGATCGCGCCCTCCGTCTTACCCTCGCATCCGCACCCCGTTCGTTCGCATCGCCCCTCACCGTCAGAAAGAAGACTCCCATGAACTGGAAACTCGCCGCCCGCGCCGCCAAGATGAACCCGTCGGTGCTGCGTGAAATCCTCAAGGTCACCGAGCGCCCCGGCATCATCAGCCTGGCCGGCGGCCTGCCCTCGCCCAAGACCTTCCCGATCCAGGCCTTCGCCGATGCCTGCGCCGAAGTGCTGCACAACGACGGCCAGGCCGCGCTGCAGTACGCCGCCAGCGAGGGCTTCGCGCCGCTGCGCCAGGCCGTGGCCGACATGCTGCCGTGGAACGTCGATCCCTCGCAGGTGCTGATCACCACCGGCTCGCAGCAGGGCCTCGACCTGGTCGCCAAGGTGCTGATCGATCCGGGCAGCAAGGTGCTGGTCGAGACGCCGACCTACCTCGGCGCGCTGCAGGCCTTCGGCCCGATGGAGCCCAACCCCGTGGGCGTGGCCAGCGACGACGATGGCGTGATCGTCGAGGACCTGGTCGCCAAGGCCAAGGACGCGCGCTTCATCTACCTGCTGCCCAACTTCCAGAACCCCACCGGCCGCACCATGACCGAGGAACGCCGCGCCGCCGTGTCGGCCGCCGCCGCCGCGGCCGGCCTGCCGATCGTCGAGGACAACCCCTACGGCGAACTCTGGTTCGACGAAGCCCCGCCGCCGCCGCTGGCCGCGCGCAACCCCGAGGGCGTGATCTACCTGGGCTCGTTCTCGAAGGTGCTGGCACCGGGCCTGCGCCTGGGCTTCCTGGTGGCGCCCAAGTCCATCTACCCGAAGCTGCTGCAGGCCAAGCAGGCGGTCGACCTGCACACGCCGATCTTCACGCAGCGCATGGTGTCGGCCGTGATGAAGGACAACTTCCTCGAGCGCCACGTGCCGACCATCCGCGCGCTCTACAAGCGCCAGCGCGATGCGATGAGCGCCGCGCTCACGCGCGAGATGGCCGGCCTGGACGTGAAGTTCAACGCGCCCAAGGGCGGCATGTTCCTGTGGGCGCGGCTGCCCGAGGGCATCGACACCGTGACCCTGCTGCCCAAGGCGGTCGAGCGCAACGTGGCCTTCGTGCCGGGCGCGCCCTTCTATGCCGGCGAAGGCGACGCGCGCACGCTGCGGCTGTCGTTCGTGACCGCGAGCGTCGAGGAGATCGACACCGCGATCGCCGCGCTGGCGCAGACCGTGCGCGAGGAACTCGCGCTGGCCGGCGACAAGCAGCTCGCGGCCGCGCAGATCTGAGCGCGCGCATTCACCGGAGCCTGCCTTGATCGGCCTCGCAACGCTCTCGCTGTTCCTGCTCGCGGTGCTGGCGCTGTTCCTGTCGCCGGGCCCGAACATGGCTTTCGTGCTCTCGCACGGCGTGGCCCATGGCCCGCGCGGCGGCTTCGCAGCGGCGCTCGGGATCTCGGCCGCCGACCTGGTGCACACGCTGTTCGCCGCCACCGGCGTGACCGCGCTGGTGGCGGCCTGGCCGCCGTCCTTCGACCTGCTGCGCTATGCCGGCGCGCTGTACCTGCTGTGGCTCGCCGTGCAGGCGCTGCGCAGCGGCGGCGGCCTGCGCCCGGGCGTGCAGGCGCGACCGGCCGGCTTCGGCCGCATCGTGCGCATGGCCCTGCTGAACAACCTGGTCAATCCGAAGGCGCTGCTGTTCTTCATGGTGTTCCTGCCGCAGTTCGTCGATCCCGCGCGCGGCAGCGTGCCGCTGCAGCTGGTGCAGCTCGGCATCGTGCTGTCGCTGGCGGCGCTGGGCTTCAACACCCTGCTGGGCGCCTGCAGCGGACAGGTCGGCCGCTGGCTGCAGCGCCGCCCCGGCGCCCAGAAGTTCCAGCGCGGCCTGCTCGCCACCGTGATGCTGGCGCTCGCGGTGCGCCTGCTGTTCCTCGACCGGCCCGTGCCGCGCTGAAGAGGTCCCCATGAATGTCCTGAAGATCGCGGCCTTCTCGGATGGCGAGCAAGGCGGCAATCCCGCCGGCGTCGTCATCGCCGAGGCCCTGCCGACCGAGGCGCAGATGCAGCGCATCGCCGCCGACGTGGGCTTCTCCGAAACCGCCTTCGCCGCGCGCACCGCCGACGGCTGGCGCGTGCGCTACTTCGCGCCGCAGTCCGAAGTGCCGTTCTGCGGCCACGCGACGATCGCGCTCGGCGCGGCGCTCGCGCTGCAGCAGGGCGACGGCGTGTTTCCGCTCACGCTGAACCAGGCGCGGATCACGGTCGAGGGCCGCCGCAACGGCGCCACCGTCGAGGCCGCGCTGCAGTCGCCGCCCACGCGCAGCGCCACCGCCGTGCCGGCCCTGCTGTCGGCCGCGCTGGCGCTGTTCGGACTCGACGCGGCCGCGCTCGATGCGCGCATCCCGCCGGCCGTCGCCCATGCGGGCGCCGATCACCTGGTGCTCGCGCTCGAGAGCCGCGCGGCGCTGGCGGCGATGCACTACGAGCTCGAGGCCGGCCGCGCGCTGATGGCCCGCTTCGATCTCACGACCATCGTGCTGCTGCATGCCGAGAGCGCGCGGCGCTTCCACACGCGCAATCCCTTCGCCTCGGGCGGCGTCTACGAAGACCCCGCGACCGGCGCCGCCGCGGCCGCGCTGGCGGGCTACCTGCGCGATATCGACTGGCCGCACGGCGGCGCGATCGACGTGGTGCAGGGCGAGGACATGGGCATGCTGTCGCGCCTGCATGCCGACATCCCGGCCGCGCCCGGCAGCTCGATCCGCGTCTCGGGCACCGCGCGCATCATGCGGGACTGACCCGAACACGAACACACAAGCTTCAAGGAAAGACGACGACATGCTCAACATCTGGGGCCGCATCAGCTCGATCAATGTGCGCAAGGTGGTGTGGTGCGCGCAGGAACTCGGGCTGGACTTCCAGCGCACCGAGGCCGGCGGCCGCTTCGGCGTGGTGCAGACCGAGGAATACCTGGCGCTGAACCCCAACGCCATGGTGCCCACCATCGACGACGGCGAGGACGCGGAGCGCGTGGTGCTCTGGGAATCGAACGTGATCGTGCGCTACCTCTGCGCCAAGTACTCGCACGGCGCCTTCTACCCGGCCGACCTGCCCGCGCGCTTCGACGCCGAGCGCTGGATGGACTGGCAGCAGACCACGCTCAACCGCGCGAGCCGCGATGCCTTCGTGCAATGGGTGCGCACGCCGCCGGCCGAACGCCAGCCGGCGCTGATCGACGCCTCCGTGCGCGAGAGCGAGGCGCTGTTCGGCCTGCTCGACGCCCACCTCGCGCGCCATCCCTACATCGCCGGCGAGCGCTTCACCATGGCCGACATCCCGATCGGCTGCGAGGCGCACCGCTGGTTCAACCTGCCGGCCGCCGAATACCGCCGTCCCGGCTGGCCCAATGTCGAGCGCTGGTTCAACGACCTGCTCATCCGTCCGGGCGCGCGCGGCGTGCTCGATCTCCCTCTCGAGTAAGAAATGAAAACCCGCCCGTTCAAGCAAGTCGACGTCTTCACCGCCCATCCCTACTTCGGCAACCCGCTGGCCGTGGTGATCGATGGCAGCGAGCTCGACGATGCGGCCATGCTGCGCTTCGCGCAGTGGACAAACCTGTCCGAAACCACCTTCCTGCTGCCGCCCACCGATCCCGCGGCCGACTACCGGGTGCGCATCTTCACGCCCAGCGGCGAGCTGCCGTTCGCGGGCCATCCCACCATCGGCAGCTGCCATGCCTGGCTGCAGGCCGGCGGCAAGCCCAAGGCCCCGGGCCAGGTGGTGCAGCAGTGCGGCGCGGGCCTGGTGCCGCTGCGGCGCGAGGGCACGCGGCTGGCTTTCGCGGCGCCGCCGCTCAAGCGCAGCGCGCCGAGTCCCGCGCTGCTGGCCAAGGTGGCCGGCGCGCTGGGCCTGAAGGCGCAGCAGGTGATCGCCGCGCAGGTGCTCGACAACGGCCCGGTCTGGTTCGGCCTGCTGCTCGAGGATGCCGACTCGGTGCTCGCGCTGTCGCCCGACCATCGCGCGCTCAAGGAGCTGGGCGTGAAGGCCGGCGTGGCCGGCGTGCCCACGGTGCACGACACCTCGCTCTTGATCGGCCGCTCGAACCGCGAGGCGCGCGCCTTCGGCAACCGCCCCGCCGTGCCGCTGGACGACGGCGCGAAGATCGACCTCGAGGTGCGTGCCTTCGCCGAGCCGATCGGCGTGCAGGAAGACCCGGTCACCGGCAGCCTCAACGCGGGCCTGGCCGAATGGCTGATCACCGACGGCCACATGCCCGCGCGCTACCTGGCGGCGCAGGGCCAGTGCCTGGGCCGCGCGGGCCGCGTCCACATCGAGCGCGACGCCGAGGGCCGGATCTGGGTCGGCGGCGATGCCGTGACCTGCGTCGACGGCAGCGTCGCGCTCTGAACGGAGACACCGCGATGCATGCCGAAGTCGACCACCTCGTGATCGCCGCCGCCTCGCTGGCCGAGGGCGTGGCGTGGTGCGAGGCCACGCTGGGCGTGGTGCCCGCGCCCGGCGGCGCGCATCCGCTGATGGGCACGCACAACCGGCTGCTGAACGTCGCGAGCGACGCCCATCCACGCGCCTACGCGGAGATCATCGCGATCGAACCGGGCAAGGCGCCGTCGCGCCCGAACACGCGCCGCTGGTTCGACCTCGACGATGCCGAGCTGCAGGCCGGGCTCGCGCAGCACGGCCCGCGGCTGATCCACTTCGTGGCGCGCGTGCCCGATGCGCGCGCCGCCATCCAGGCCCTGGCGCGCGAGGAGCATGCGCAGATCGACCGCGGCCACCTGCTCGAGGCCTCGCGCGACACCGCGGCCGGCCGGCTCGAATGGCAGATCACGGTGCGCGACGACGGCCAGCGGCTGTTCTACGGCGCGCTGCCCACGCTGATCCAGTGGGGCCCGGTGCATCCGGTCGACGCCATGCCGGCCTCGGGCCTCGCGCTGCGTTCGCTGCATGCCACCCATCCGCGCGCGCCGGCGCTGTCGGCCGCGCTCTCGGCCATCGGCCTGCGCGCGCTGCAGGTCGAGGCCGGCGCACCGAACCTCGTGGCCGTGTTCGACACGCCGCGCGGCCCCGTCACCCTGGAATCCCGAGGACTCTGACATGCTGACCCTGACCGAAATCGCCTGGTTCGCGCTCGCCTCGCTGCTGCTCGCGCTCACGCCCGGGCCGAACATGATCTATTGCGTCTCGCGCACCCTGATCCAGGGCCGCCGTGCCGGGCTGATCTCGCTGGGCGGCGTGCTGATGGCCTTCCTGGTGCACCTGTGCGCCGCCGCGCTCGGGCTCACGGCGCTGCTGCTCGCGGTGCCGCTGGCCTTCGACGCGATCCGCTTCGCGGGCGCGGCCTACCTGCTGTGGCTCGCCTGGCAGGCGGTGCGCCCCGGCGGCACGGCCCCCTTCGAGGCCCGCGCGCTGCCGGCCGACCCGCCGGGCAAGCTGTTCCGCATGGGCTTCCTCACCAACCTGCTGAACCCGAAGGTGGCGATGTTCTACCTCTCGTTCTTTCCGCAGTTCATCCATCCCGAGCGCGGCTCGGTGCTGCTGCAGAGCCTGCAGCTCGGCGCCGCGCAGATGGCCAGCAGCGCCGTGGTCAACACGACCATGATCGTCGGCGCCGCGAGCATCACGGCCGTGCTGTCGAAGAGCGAAGGCTGGCTGCGCGCGCAGCGCTACGTGATGGGCAGCGTGCTGGCCGCGCTGGCGGTGCGCGTGGCCCTGACCGAAAGAAAGTGATCACCATGCGATTCACCCGCGAAGAAATGGAAGCCGCGCTCGCCACCGTGCACGCGGCCATGCCGCCCACGCCGCAGTACGCCTGGCCGCTGCTCGAGCGGCGCCTGGGCGCGAAGCTCTGGGCCAAGCACGAGAACCACACGCCGGTCGGCGCCTTCAAGATCCGCGGCGGCCTGACCTACTTCGAGACGCTGGCACGCGAGCAGCCCGGGGCGCGCCACGTGATCAGCGCCACGCGCGGCAACCATGGCCAGTCGCTGGGCTTCGCGGCACGCCGCCACGGCCTGGCCGCGACCATCGTGGTGCCGCATGGCAACTCGGTCGAGAAGAACGCCGCCATGCGCGCGCTCGGCGTCGAACTGGTCGAGCACGGCGAGGACTTCCAGGCCGCGTCCGAGCATGCGGCCGTGCTGGCCGAGCGCGACGGATTGCACCGCGTGCCCTCGTTCCACCGCGAGCTGGTGCGCGGCGTGTCGACCGCCTACGTCGAGTTCTTCGAGGCGCTCAAGCACGCGCCGCCCGACGTGCTGTTCGTGCCCATCGGCCTGGGCTCGGGCTTCGCGGGCGCGGCAGCGGCGCGCGCGCACTGCGGCGTCGCCACGAAGATCGTCGGCGTGGTGTCGGCCCATGCCACCGCCTACCTCGATTCGTTCCGCGCGCGCCATCCGGTCGAGTCGCCGGTCAGCACGCGCCTGGCCGACGGCATGGCCTGCCGCGTGCCGGTGCCCGAGTCGCTCGAGGTGCTGCTGCGCGAGGCCGACGACGTGATCGCAGTCAGCGACGAGGAGGTGGGCGAGGCGATGCGCATCCTCTTCAGCGACACCCACAACGTGGCCGAGGGCGCGGGCGCCGCCGCGCTGGCCGGCGCGCTTCAGCAGCGGGAACGCTGGCGCGGCAAGACGGTGGGCATCAGCCTGACGGGCGGCAACGTCGACTCGGGCATGTTCGCCGAGGTGCTGGCGAAGGCCTGAGCGGCCGCCGCTCTTCCCTCACTCTTTTTTCAGGGCAGTGGGCCGGTGTTCGCGGTGCTCAAGGGCAGGCGCGACACCTCGGTCAGCAGCAGCGCGAGCTGCGCCGCCGCGGCATCGACGACCGCCTGCCCCGCCGGCGCCGTGGCCGCCACCGCATTGCCCGCCGCGCCCTGCGCGTTGTAGTCCTCGATCGCCCAGCCGAGCTTCGCGCTCCTGCCGTTGCCGAGGATCGCGTAGTCGGCCGCGCGCTGCTCGGAGCTGGAGCGGAAATCCTGTGCCGCGTCCATGCGCACCTGACCCGGCGCGAGCGCCAGCATCATCGAGGTCTCGATCTCGCCCGCATGCACGCCGAAGCGGTGCTCGTGCGCGCTGAACCGGGCGCCCGCCTCGCCCAGCGGCAGGTTGAACCAGCTCGCGGAATAGACGATCAGCCCGTGCGCGGCGCGCAGCTCGCGCGCCACGATGTCCATCGCGCCCACGTGGCCGCCATGCGCGTTGAACAGCACCAGCTTCTTCACCCCGGCGCGCGCCACCCCGGCGCCGATCTCGCTCCACACGCGGATCAGCGTCTCGGCCGACAGCGTGAGCGTGCCCGCGAAACGCGCGTGCTCGGGGCTCAGGCCGATCTGCTGGGTCGGCAGGAACAGCACCGGCAGCTCGGCCGGCAGCAGCGGCAGCGCCGCCGCGACGATGCCGTCGGCCAGCACCGTGTCGACCCCGAGCGGCAGGTGCGGCCCATGCTGCTCGGTGGCGCCCAGCGGCAGCACCGCCACCGTGGCTGCCACATCGAGCGCGGCGAAGTCGCGCGTGGACAGCTGTGACCAGAAGCGGGGCAGGGATACCGTGGGAGCGTTCATCCGGCGATCTTAGAGCGGTGATTCAATCCACGCGACTCCGCCAACCACCCACAAGGACACTCAGATGGATCTCGAACTCCAGGACCGCCACGTACTCATCACCGGCGGCAGCAAGGGCATCGGCCTGGCCTGCGCGCTCGGTTTCCTGCGCGAGGGCGCCCGCGTGAGCCTGGTGTCGCGCGATCCGGCCAACCTGGAACAGGGCCGCCAGGAACTGCTCGCGGCCCACGCGCAGGCCGAGGGCCGCGTCTCGCTGCACGCCGCCGACCTCAAGGACCCGGCGGCCGCCCTGGCCGCCCTCGACGCCGCCGAGCAGGCCTTCGGCCCCGTCGACGTACTCGTCAACTCGGCCGGCGCCGCGCGCCGCACCCCGCCCGACGACCTCACGCCCGCTGCCTGGCACGACGCGATGGACGCGAAGTACTTCAGCTACATCCACATGATCGATCCCGTGGTCAAGCGCATGGGGCAGCGCGGCAGGGGGGCCATCGTCAATGTCATTGGGCAGGGCGGCAAGGTCGCGAGTCCCGTGCATATGGCCGGTGGTGCCGCCAATGCGGCGCTGATGCTGGTCAGTGCGGGCATGGCTGCGGCTTATGCCGCCAAGGGGGTGCGCGTGAATGCGGTGAATCCTGGCCTCACGCTGACTGCGCGGCTGGCCGAAGGGATGAAGGCGGATGCGAAGCTGCAGGGCATCGATACCGACGAGGCGCTGAAGCGGGCCACCGCTCGGCTGCCGCTGGGGCGCATTGCTACGCCGGAGGAGGTGGCGAATACGGTGCTGTTTCTGGCTTCGGGGAAGGCTAGTTATGTGACGGGGGCGATCGTGGCGATGGATGGGGCGGTTACGCCGATGATTTGAATTGCGGTTGGCGGGCTGGTGTCTTTTCTTTGTTGAGGCTGTTGGCCGGGTCTCGCCCCGGCGGGCGACTTACTTTTCTTGTCTCGCCAAGAAAAGTAAGCAAAAGAAGGCGACCCCGCTGTCTGTGTCCCTCCGCTTCGCTACGGGCAACCTGCGGTGCTCGGAGAAAGCGGGGGTCCGCAGAACTCGCTTCGCTCAAACAGCTGCGGCCCTTATCCCGCTTTCTCCTGCGCTCCTCGGCACAGCCAGAGGGGACTAGGGTCAACGCGCCATGGCGCGTCCTTGTGTGGTGAGTGCGCATGCGTAGGCCCTGGGTCTTTCACTGAGGCCGAGCGAAGCGACGGCCCGTTGGGTATCCGGAGCCGAGCGCAGCGATGGCCCGACCCACCCCCTCTGGCTGCGCCGAGGAGCGCAGCGTTTCGCGGATAAGGGCTCGCAGCTGTCTGAGCGCAGCGCAGCGAAGCGAGTTCTGCGAGACCCCGCGAAACGCGAGCACCGCAGGTTGCCCGTAGCGAAGCGGAGGGTCGCAGACAGTGGGTCGCCTTTTCTTTGGTTACTTTCTTTTGGCGAAGTGTATGGACCGGAGACATGGGTGACACATGTGCGAGGACATGGTGGACACATTCTGCATGGTGGTTCAGGCCTCGCGCAGGTCGATCTCGCGCAGCTTGTGGTGCACGAAGTAGACGTCGTAGCAGCCCTCTCGCCCGGGCTGCGCGCGCAGCGCGATCTCGTGGTCCTTGAGTGCTGCGGACACCTTGAAGCGCTTGCTCTTGAAGCGCACCTCCCCCAGCCAGCCGACCTTCACCACCGTGTCGTTCGGGCCGTACTCGAGCGGTGGCAGCGTCCTCGGATAGGCCCTCTCGCTGGCGCGGTACCGGCTCGCCGGGGTGTTCATGCCCAGCGCCTGATGCGGGCGCTCATGGTTGTAGATACGCCTCCAGCGATCGAACTGCTGCTGCGCCTGCGCCAGATCCTGGAAGCTGCGCCCGACCAGCAACTCCGCCTTCAGGCTGCGATGGAAGCGCTCGTCCTTGCCGTTGGTCTGCGGGTGATAAGGGCTGCTGAAGCTCACCCGCACGCCCAGGCGGATGAGCCACAGCGCGAGTTCGCTGAGCTGGCCCGGCTCGCGCGGACTGCCCCAGGGTGCGCCGTTGTCCGCATTGATGCGCACCGGCAGACCGTAGCGGGAGAAGACGTCCTGCAACTGCTCCTTCACGCTGGCCGTTTGCTGGCGGGCACAGGCGCGCAGGGCCAGGTTGTAACGGGAGTGGTCGTCCAGCAGCGTCAGCGGATGGCAGGGCCCCGCTGCGGTGGACACGTAGCCCTTGAAGTCGATCTGCCAGAGGCTGTTGGGCGCCTCGTGCTCGAAGCGCTGCCAGGCGGTGGCCGCACTGCTGGCCTGGGCGCTGATGAGGCCGTGGCGCTTGAGGATGGAGTTGACGGTGCTCGGAGCCAGGCAACCCTGTCCGAGGTCACTCAGGCGCCGTGCGAGCTTGCGTGCGCCCCATGCAGGGTGCTGCTGGCGCAGCGAAACGATGGATTGTTGAAGCTCGGGCGAGGTCTCGCCGGGACTGTTGTGTGGGCGGCGACTGGCATCGCCCAGGCCGGCGGCACCCAGCGTGGCACTGCGTGCGAGCCATTTGTAGCCGGTCTGCGGGCTGATGCCGAAGCGCCGGCACAGCTCACGCCGGTTGGCACCTTCCTGGCGTGCCAGGGCAACGAACTCTTCTCTCAGGCTCATGGTGTCTCGGGTGCTCCAGGGCATGGTCGTCTTCCGATCGGGCGATACGCCCGATGGTGTCCACCATGTCCTCGCACACCTGTCCACCATGTGCCCGGTCCATACAGCGAAGCAAAAGAAAGTGACTCGCCCGCCGGGGCGAGACCCGGCCAACAGCCTACCCAGAGTAAACACCCCGCCCCAACACATCAAACTTCAAAGCCAGGAAATCAACCAAAGCCCGAACCCGAGCCGGAACAAACCGCCCACTAGGCAACAAAGCATGCAACGGATAAGGCTCCGTCTCCCAATCCGTCATCAGATGCACCAGCCGCCCGGCTTCGATATCGCCGCGCACATCGAGCGCCGACTTCAGCGTCACCCCATACCCCGCCACCGCCCATTCGCGCGCCAGCGAAGCATCGTCCACGCTGCGATTCCCATCGACCCGCACCTCCGTCCACTGCCCGTTCTGCGCAAAGCGCCAGACCCGATGCAGCCGTCCCCCGCGATTGAAGATCAGGCAGTTGTGATGCACCAGGTCCTGCGGCACCTTCGGCGCCGGATGCCGCCGCAGGTAGTCCGGCGAGGCGGTCAACAAGGGATTGGTCATCGCGAACGGCCGCGCCACCAGCCGCGAATCGGCCAGCGCGCCGTAGCGCAGCGCCACGTCGACCTCGTCGCGCATCACGTCCAGCGGCCGGTCGCCGACCGACAGCGACAGCTGCACGCCCGTGTGCAGCGCGAGGAACTCGTCGAACCAGGGCAAGAGGGTGCTGCGCGTGAGGTCCGAGGGCGCGGCCACGCGCAGCGTGCCGACCAGCTCGCCGCGGTCGGCCGTGACCAGCGATTCGCCCTCGGCCAGCAGTTCGAAGGCGCGCACCGCGTAGTCGAGCAGGGTCTGACCCTGCGGCGTGAGGCGCATGGCGCGCGTGGAACGCTCGAACAAGCGCGCGCCGAGCTGCGTCTCGAGCCGCTTGAGCGTCGCGCTGGCAGCCGCCGGCGTGATGCCCAGCGCATGGGCCGCGGCCGTCAGCGTGCCGGCGCGCGCGGTCTGCACCAGCACCCGCAGGTCCGAGGTATTTTCAATCTTCATTTGAAAGTGTTGCTCGCCTAGCCAGCCTTATCAAATCGAGATTGTCACCCTACATTCGATCCATCTCCAGATCCGCCACAAAGGAACCGCCATGAAAGCCGTCGGCTACTACCAGCCCCTCCCGATCGACCACCCCGAAGCGCTGCAGGACATCGAGCTGCCCGCGCCCCAGCCCGGCGCGCGCGACCTGCTGGTGCGCGTGAAGGCGGTGTCGGTCAACCCGGTCGACACCAAGGTGCGCAGGAACGCCGCGCCCGAGGCCGGCCAGGCCAAGGTGCTGGGCTGGGACGCGGTCGGCACGGTCGAGGCCATCGGCGCGGGCGTGACGGGCTTCAAGGTCGGCGACCGCGTCTACTACGCGGGCTCGATCGTGCGCCCCGGCGCCAATTCGGAACTGCACGCGGTCGACGAGCGCATCGCCGCGATCGCGCCGGGCACGCTCGACGATGCCCAGGCCGCCGCGCTGCCGCTGACCACCATCACCGCCTACGAACTGCTGTTCGACCGCCTGCGCGTGCCCAAGGGCGGCGGCGCGGGCCAGACCCTGCTGATCACCGGCGGCGCCGGCGGCGTGGGTTCGATCCTGATCCAGCTCGCGCGCCAGCTCACGCAGCTGCGCGTGGTCGCCACCGCCTCGCGCGCCGAAACCCGCGCCTGGTGCCTGGAACTGGGCGCGCACCTCGTCATCGACCATTCGAAGCCGCTCGCGGCCGAACTCAAGGCCGCCGGCATCGCCGAGGTCGACATGGTCGCGAGCCTCACGCAGACCGAGCAGCACTACGCGCAGATCATCGAGAGCCTCAAGCCCCAGGGCCAGCTCGCGGTGATCGACGACATGAAGACGCTCGACGCGATGCCGCTGAAGACCAAGAGCCTGTCGCTGCACTGGGAAATGATGTTCGCGCGCTCGCGCTTCGAGACGCCCGACATCGCCGAGCAGGGCGCGCTGCTGGCCGAGGTGGCCGCGCTGGTCGACGCCGGCCGCGTGCGCACCACCGCGAACGCGAGCTTCGGCACCATCAACGCCGCCAACCTGCGCCGCGCCCATGCGCTGATCGAAAGCGGCAAGGCGCAGGGCAAGGTGGTGCTGGCCGGGTTCTGAACGAAGCTCAGCTTCTCCAGCGCAGGCTGCGCACCCGCTCGCGTTGCTCTTCCTCGTGGAAGTGCGCGAGCGAGGGCTTGATGAGGTCGCTGCGCGCCACGATGCCGACCAGCAGGCGCGAATCGGCATCGCGCACCACCGGCAGCCGCTCGAGCCCGTGGCGCGCGAGCCGCGTGGCGACCGCGCGGCAGTTCTCGCCGGGCAGCGCGACCACTGGCGGCGTGCCGGCCACGGCATCGCCGACGGTGCCGGTGCTCCAGGCAGAGAGCACGGCGCGGTCGGCCACGCCGATCACCTCGCGCCCGCGCAGCACCGGGAACGCACGGTGCGCCTGGCCTTCGCCGAAGTACATGGCCAGCGCCTCGGCCACCGGCAGTGCGGCGTCGATGGTGCGCACCTCGCGCGTCATCACCTCTTCCACGAACTGGCGTTCGAGCGGATCGATGCCGTACTCGCGGTAGATGTGATGGCCGCGGCGCGCGATCTTCTCGGTGAGGATCGAACGGCGCATGGTGAGCACGGTGAAACCGTAGGCGGTGGCCGAGGTGGCGAGCAGCGGCAGCAGCGCATTGCTGTCGTGCGTGAGCCCGAAGGCGAACACGGTGGCCATCAGCGGCGCGCGCATGGTGCCGCCGAGCGTGGCGGCCATGCAGACCAGCGGCCACAGCATCGGGTCGCCGCCCGGCAGCACGTGCGAGAGCACCGCGCCGAGCGCCGCCCCCATCATCAAGAGCGGCGCCAGCACGCCGCCCGAGGTGCCCGAGCCGAGCGCGATCACCCAGATGATCGCCTTGACCGCGATCAGCGCGAGCACCGCCTGCCAGGCCAGCTGGTTGTGCAGCAGGTCGCCGATCACGTCGTAGCCCACGCCGAGCGCGCGCGGCTCGAAATAACCGCCGATGCCCACCGCGAGGCCGCCGAGCGCCGGCCACCACATCCAGTGCAGCGGCAGCTTGCCGAACAGGTCCTCGACCTTGTAGAGCGACAGCGAGAGGCTGGCCGAGAGCGCGCCGCACAGCAGTCCGGCCACCACGCACGACAGCAGCGCGAGCGGGCCCGGCGCCGCGGTCTGCAGCGGGAACAGCGGCCCGGCTTCCATCAGCAGCGGCCGCGTGAAGCCCGCGACCGCGCAGGCGATCGCCACCGGCAGCAGGCTGCGCGGGCGCAACTCGAACAGCAGCAGCTCGACCGCCAGCAGCACCGCGGCCACCGGCGTGCCGAACACCGCCGTCATGCCCGCGGTGGCGCCGGCCACCAGCAGCGCCTTGCGCTCGGCCGCCGACAGGTGGAAGTGCTGCGCGATCAACGAGCCGATGGCGCCGCCGGTCATGATGATCGGCCCCTCGGCGCCGAAGGGCCCGCCGCTGCCGATCGCGATGCCCGAGGACAGCGGCTTGAGCACCGCCACCTTCGGCGACATCTTGCTGCGGCCGAACAGGATCGCCTCGATGGCCTCGGGAATGCCATGGCCGCGGATCTTCTCGGAGCCGTAGCGCGCGATCAGCCCGATCACGAGTCCGCCGAGCACCGGCACCGCGATCACCCACGCGCCCATCGTGTGGCCGGCCGGCGAGCGGTCGGCCAGCGAGAAGTCCTGGAAGAAGAACAGGTTGGTGAAGAAGCGGATCAGGTCGAGCAGCACGCGCGCGGCCACGGTGCTCGCGGCGCCGATGACGGCCGCCAGTGTGGCGATGCGCAGCAGGCGCGCATCGAGCGCGAAGTCGCCGCGGCGATGGGTGGAGGTGGACATGGAGGGGCCGGAAGCCGGTGGCGCGAAAGCGCGCAAATATATCACCTCATGACATAAATGAGCGATCGGAGCCGCCGTCTGTCTGCGCCAGAATCGCCCGATGGACCGCACGCTCATCGAACCCGAAACGCCCCGCCTTCGCCTGCGCCAGTGGCGCGAGAGCGACCTCGCGCCCTTCGCCGCGCTGGTCGCCGATCCGCAGGTGATGGAATTCTTTCCCGCCACGCTGTCGCGCGAGGAGAGCGACGCGCTGGTCGCGCGCTTCGTCGAGCGCATCGCGCAGAACGGCTGGGGCTTCTGGGCCGCCGAGCACAAGGAGTCGGGCGAGCTGATCGGCTTCACCGGCCTCAATGCGCCGGCCTATGCCCTGCCCTTCTCGCCCTGCGTGGAGATCGGCTGGCGGCTCGCGCGCAAGTGGTGGGGCCAGGGCCTCGCGAGCGAGGCGGCGCGCGCCTCGTTGGCCGCGGGCTTCGAGCAGCTCGGGCTGGACGAGATCGTGTCCTTCACCGCGCTGCCCAACCGGCGCTCGAGCGCGGTGATGCAGCGCCTGGGCATGCGCGAGGATCCGGCCGGCGAATTCGACCACCCGCTGCTGGCCGAGGGCCATCCGCTGCGCCGCCATTGCCTGTACCGGCTCGACCGCGCGGCCTGGCAGGCGCAACAAGGCGCCTGAAGTCAGAAGGCCTTCACCAGCAGCACCAGCCCCGAGACGATCGCGAACACCTGCACGAAGATGCGCAGCAGCCGCCCGTTCACGCGGCGATGCACGAGGCGGCTGAGCACCGCGCCCACGACCAGCGCCGGCAGCAGCAGCGCCGCGGCCTGCAGCTGCGGCAGGCCGACGCGGCCGGTGGCCAGCAGCACCGCCAGCGAGACCAGTTCGCCGAGCAGGAAGCACAGCGCGATGGTCGAGCGCATGGTGGGCGCCGGCTGGTGCTGGTAGACCAGCGCCAGCGGCGGGCCGCCGATGCCGGTGGCGGTCTCGGTGATGCCCGTGACCAGCCCGGCGCCGACGAAGGCGCCGCGCCCCGGCGAGAAGGCCGGCATCAGCAGGGTGACCAGCGCGGCCGCGACGGTCGAGGCGCCGACGAACAGCGAGAGCTGCCCTGCGCTGAGCGCCGCCAGCACCCACAGGCCGCCCGCGGTGCCCGCGACGCGCCCGCCGGTGATCCAGCGCGCGCCGGTGCCGTCGATGGCGCCGCGCTCGCGCCAGGCCACGTAGAGGTTCAGCGGCAGCATCAGCACCAGCACGCACACCGGCAGCAGCTCGGGGCGCACGAGGCCGATCACCGGGGCGGCGATGAGCGCGAAGCCGACGCCGGTCGCGCCCTGCACGAAGGCGGCGACCAGCACGGCCAGCGACATCAGCACGAGGTGCTGCGCGCTCATCGGGCGACCTGCCGCCGGTGCTCGGCGGCCGTGGGATGCAACCGCACGATCGGCGCGCGCGCGATCGCGGCCTGGGCAGTGCGCGCGAGCTGCCGTTGCAGCGCGCGCGCGTCCCAGTCGGTGGGCCAGCCCTTCCACAGCCGCAGCCGGCCATCGACGAACACCGCCTCGATCTGGTCGCGGTTGCCCAGGCGCACCAGGTCCCAGGTCAGGTCGACCGAGGTGCACATCTCGGGCGTGTCGACATCCACGAGCAGGAAGTCGGCCGCCTTGCCCACGGCGATCTCGCCGGTGCGCGCGCCCAGGCCCGCGGCGCGCGCGCCCTCGTGCGTCGCATGGTCGAACCAGGTCCAGCCGCCGCCGCTGGAGGCATCGCCCACGGCCAGGCCGAAGGCGATCTTCTGCGCGGCCTCGGCCGCATCCATCAGGCGGAAGCCGTCGCTGCGCGTGGCATCGGTGCCTAAACCGAAGCGGATGCCCAGCGCGGCCATCAGATGGGCCGGCGCCACCGCGTTGCCCTTCCACTGGCTCGCGACCGGGTTGTAGCTGACGGCGGTGTCGGTGTCGCGCAGCAGCATGAGCTCCGGCGGCGTCACCAGCGTGCCGTGCGCGATCAGCACCTGCGGGCCGAGCGCGCCCAGTTGCGCGAGCAGTTCCAGCGGGCGCCGGCCGCGCGCGACCACCGAGCGCTCGACCGAGGCCAGGTGCTCGTTGACGTGGGTCTGGAACACGGTGCCGGCCTCGGCGCACAGCGCGGAGACGGTCGTCAGCATCTCGTCGGAGGCCGCCTCGGGCACCGAGATCGCGAGCGAGGGATGCACCAGCGCATCGCCCTGCCAGCGCGCGAGGAAGCGCTCTGCCTGCGCCTTCAGCGCGCGGCGCTCGGCATCGCTGCTCTCGTTGCCGCCGTCGTTGCAGATCAGCCCGAGCACGCAGCGCAGGCCGGTCTCGTGCAGCGCGCGCGCCATCGCGCCGATGTCGCCCGGCGCGCGGGTGCCGGCGTCGCACACGGTGGTGAAGCCGCCGCGCAGCGACTCGAGCGCCGCGAGCTTGGTCGCGAGGTAGACGAACTCGTCGTCGAGGCTGGATTCCAGCGGCACCCAGACGCGCCGGAAGATCTCCGACGGCTCGCCGTAGGCCAGCGACTTGCCGAAGGACTGCGTGAGGTGGTGGTGCGCGTCGATCATGCCGGGCATCAGCAGCCGGCCCGACAGGCGCTGCGGCACCAGTCGAGGATGGCGCGCGGCCAGCAGCTCGGCGGGGCCGATGTCGGCGAAGCGGCCGTCGGCGATGTGCACGGCGTGGCCGGTGGCCGGGCCGTCGCGCAGCATCAGGTGGTCGGGCACGAGCAGCAGCTCGCGGGCCGCGAAGGGCGCGGCCTCGTGGTCAGGGGACATGTCTGGATCCGGGAGAGAAGAAGAAGAGAAAGGAAAAGCTCACTGCGGCGAGACCGGCGGCGGCACCGCCGACGGCAGGGGCGCCGCGCGTTCGGCCGGTGGCCGGTTGAACAGCAGGTTGAGCACCACCGCGGTGATCGAGCCCATCGCGAGGCCGTTGCCCAGCACCAGCTGCAGCGTGTCGGGAAAGCGGCTGTAGAGCCCCGGCACGAGGATCGGCAACAGGCCCATGGTGAGCGCGCCCGCCAGCACGAACATGTTGCCGCGCTCGTGCAGGTCGGTGCGGCGCAGCATGTCGATGCCCATGGTGCCGATGATCGCGAACACCACCATCGCGGTGCCGCCCACCACGGCGGCCGGGATCGCGCTCGCGAGCCGGCCCAGCGGCGCCGACAGCGCGATCAGCACCAGGATCGCGCCGGCCATGGCCGTCACGTAGCGCGAGCGCACGTTGGTGGCGCGCACGATGCCGATGTTCTCGCCGCTGGTGATGATCATCGAGGTGCCGAACAGGCCGCCGAGCAGCGACACCAGCGCGTCGCCGCGCACGGTGCGCGGCACCGCGTCGCGCGGGTCGATGGGCCGGCCCACCACCTCGGCCACGGCCACCGTCTGGCCGGTGGCCTCGACCATCGAGATCACGCTGAAGATCAGCAGCGGCACCGCGGCCACGAGGTCGAAATGCGGCAGGCCGAAGGGCAGCAGGGTCGGGCTGCTCCACAGCGGGCCGGCCGCCACGGGCGAGAAGTCCATCAGCCCGAAGGCGGCCGCCAGCAACGTGCCGGCCAGCAGGCCCAGCAGCACCGCGAGCTGCCCCAGCATGCCCTTGAACAGGCGCGCGAACAGCACCGTGAAGCCGATGGTGGCGAGCGCCAGGCCGATGTTCACCGGGTCGCCGAAGGTCGGCGTGCCGGCCTTGCCGGCGATGATGCCGCCATAGACCTTCACCAGGTTGATCGACACCAGCAGCAGCAGCGTGCCGATGACGATCTTCGGGAAGAAGCGCAGGCAGCGCGCGAACACCGGCAGGATCAGGAAATAGAACAGCGCCGTGAGGATCACCGCGCCCGAGGCGGTCTGCAGGTCGCGCTGCTGGGCGATGGTCACGAACATCACGATCGGCGCGCCGCCCGGCACCATCACGAAGGGCAGCCGCGCGCCGAACTTCCACGGTCCGAAGGACTGCAGCAAGGTGCCCAGCCCGCACAGCAGGAAGGTGGCGCTGATCAGGTTGACCGTGAGCGCGGCCGACAGGCCCAGCGCCTTGGCCACCAGGAACACCGAGGTGATCGGCACCGCGGCCATCACCAGCACGTGCTGCAGGCCGAACAGCAGCAATTGGGAAAAGGGCAGCACGGCATCGACGGGCGCTGGCTCGTTCGCACGGGACATGATCGATTTTCCTTGGATCGGTCCGCGCCCAAATCGATTTGGGCGCACTGGCAAAAAAATCCGCCGCAGCGGGTGAAGTACATTCCGGGCAGACGCCCAAAACGATTTGGGAATTGAAGCACCGCTTTCGTGGAAGGTCAATACGGGATGAACACCGAGCGAACGCCACGGGCGAACATCAAGGACGTGGCGCGCGAGGCCGGCGTCTCGCCGACCACCGTGTCGCACGCCCTCAATGCGCGCGGGCAGGTCGATGCCGAGACCCGCGCGCGCGTCGAGCGCGCGGCCGCCAAGCTGGGCTACCGGCCGAACCGCAATGCGCAGCGGCTGCGCACCGGGCAGGCGCACATGATCGCCCTGCTGTCCTCGATGCCGCTGGCGGTGGCGGGCGGGCCCTCGCGGCTGGGCTTCCTGATGGAGGTGGCGGCGGTGGCCGCGGCGGCGGCGCTCGACCGCGGCCTCGCGCTGGTGCTGGCGCCCGCGATGGAGAACGGCCTGGTGCCGATGGAGCTGCTCGACGTCGACGGCGCGCTGGTCATCGAGCCCTCGGCCGGCGACCCCAACCTCGCGAACCTGCTGCGCCGCGGCCTGCCGGTGGTGGCCATCGGCAAGCCGGCCGAGGGGCCGGTGATGCCGCCCTACGTCGACATCCATTCGGGCCGCACCACGCGGCTGCTGCTCGAGCACCTGCACGGCCAGGGCGCGCGCCAGGTCGCGATGATCCTGGGCGCGGCGCAGCGCAACTCCTACCTCGAGGCGCGCACGGCCTATGAAGAAGCGATGGCCGCGCGCGGCCAGCCGCCGCTGCTGTCGCTGGTCGAGGAGGTGCGCGGCGAGGCCGGCGGCCACGAGGCGGCGCAGGCGCTGCTCGCGGCCCATCCCGGCATCGACGCCTTCTGCGTGCCGGTCGACGCCTTCGCCGCCGGCGCGCTGGCCGCGATCGTCCAGAGCGGGCGCCGCGTGCCCGACGACGTGATGGTCGCGACCCGCTACGACGGCCTGCGCGCGCGCACCAGCGTGCCGCCGCTCACCGCGGTCGACCTGCACCTGGAGGAGGTGGCGCAGCAGGCGATCGCGCTGCTGTTCGACCACCTGCGCGGCGATGTCTCCCGCCACCGGGTCGAGGGCCCGGCCGCGCAGCTCGTGGCGCGGCCCTCGTCGGTGCGCGGCTGAGATTCTTCAGTTCTGCTTGGCGCGCGACACCCGCCACACGACGTTGCCCACGTCGTCGGCCACCAGCAGCGCGCCGCTCTTGTCGAGCGCCACGCCCACCGGCCGGCCCTGCGCCTTCTCCTGGGCATCGAGGAAGCCCGTGAGCACGTCGACCGGCGGGCCGCTGGGCTTGCCGCCGATGAAGGGCACGAACACCACCTTGTAGCCCGACTTGGGCTTGCGGTTCCACGAGCCGTGCTCGCCGATGAAGACACCGCTGGCGAACTGCTCGGGCATGCCGCCCGGGCGCGAGAACGCCAGGCCCAGCGGCGCGACGTGCGAACCCAGCGCATAGTCGGGCGCGATGGACTTGGCCACCATCTCGGGGTTCTGCGGCTGCACGCGCACGTCGACCACGCCGCCGTAGTAGCTCCAGGGCCAGCCATAGAAGGCGCCGTCCTTCACCGAGGTCAGGTAGTCGGGCACGAGGTCGCTGCCGATCTCGTCGCGCTCGTTGACCACGGTCCACAGCGCCTGGGTGTCGGGGTCCCAGCCCAGGCCGTTGGGGTTGCGCAGGCCGCTCGCGAACAGGCGCTTCTCGCCGCTCTTGGTGTCGACCTCCCAGATGGCGGCGCGGCCCTCCTCGGCGGCCAGCCCGTTCTCGCCGATGTTGCTGTTCGAGCCCACGGTCACGTAGAGCTTGCTGCCGTCGGCGTTGGCGATCACGTTCTTGGTCCAGTGGTGGTTGATGCCCGCGGGCAGCGGCGTCACCACGGTGGGCTTGGCATCGATGGAAGTCTGGCCCTCGGTGTAGGGCACCTTCACGAGCGCATCGGCGTTGGCGATGAAGAGCTCGTTGCCCACCAAGGCCATGCCGTAGGGCGAGGTGAGGTTGGAGAGAAACACCTGCTTGACCTCGGCCGCGCCGTCGCCGTCGGCATCGCGCAGCAGGGTGATGCGGTTGGCGCTGGGCACGCCGGCGCCGGCGCGCGCCATCAGCTTGTTCATCACGAAGTTGCGCGCCTTGGCCATCAGGCCGCTGCCCCCGTCGGTCGTGCCCTCGGGCTTGGGCGGCTTGTTGCTCTCGGCCACCAGCACGTCGCCGTTGGGCAGGGTGTAGACCCAGCGCGGATGGTCGAGCCCGCGCGCCAGCGCCGCCACCTTGAGGCCGTCGGCCGGCGTGGGCGCGGCGGTATCGTTCCAGCCGACCACGGGCGCGACGTTGACGGTGGGGATCAGGGTCTTGTTGGGCTCGACCAGTTGCGGCCGCGGGCCGGTGGTCAGTTCGGGCGTGAGCTTGGCCGCCTCGCCGCAGCCCGCCAGCACCAGCGGGACCAGGACCGCCGCCACCAGGGCCGCGGCCGTCTTGGGGGTGGGTGCTTGCTGCCGTGTCTTCATGCGCCGTCCTTCGTGCGTTGCGGCGCGGCCCGGTGCCGCGCATCGGGCGATCTTCGGGCTGGCGGCGGCCCGGGGGCTGTCGGTCGTGGGCGCTTTCCGGCGTGGGCGCACCCCGTTCGCGCATCGCCGCTACCATCGCCGGGATGACCCACGACCTGTTCCGTGCCGACGCCTATCTGCGCTCCTGCGAAGCGCGCGTCGAGCGCATCGACGCGACCGGCATCGTGCTGGACCGCACCGTGTTCTACCCGCTGGGCGGCGGACAGGCCGGAGACAGCGGCGTGCTGGCGCTGGCCGGCGGCGGCGAGATCGCGATCGCCGACACGCGCAAAGGCAAGGACGCCGAGGGCCGCGCCACCGACGAGATCGTGCACGTGCCCGCGCCGGGCCAGGAGGCCCTGCTGGCCGCGCTGAAGCCCGGCGACACCGTCACCGCGACCATCGACTGGGAGCGCCGCCACCGGCTGATGCGCTTCCACACCGCCACCCACCTGCTCTGCTACCTGGTGCCGCAGCCGGTCAACGGCTGCTCGATCACGCCCGACTACGCGCGGCTCGACTTCCACATGACCGACCCGCTCGACAAGGAAGCGCTGACCCACGGCCTCGCGGCGCTGGTGGGCGCGGCCCATCCGCTGACCGTCGGCGCCATCACCGACGCCGAGCTCGACGCCAACCCGGCGCTGGTCAAGAGCATGAGCGTGCAGCCGCCGCGCGGCACGGGCACGGTGCGCACCATCCGCATCGGCGGCGAGGGCGAGGCCCAGATCGACTTCCAGCCCTGCGGCGGCACGCACGTGGCCAACACCGCCGAGATCGGCGCCGTGGTGGTCACCAAGATCGAGAAGAAGAGCGCCAACAGCCGGCGCGTGGTGCTGGGCTGGGCGGCCGCCGCCTGATCCCGCCCGGAACTTCGCTCCCCCTGAATGCTCCGACTGTCGGCATGACCTTCACGCGCCTCCGATTCGCTACGCTTCTCATAGCAGCATCCACAGCCTGGATGCCGGCTCTGGCCCAATTGACTCCAGCCAAGACGGGCGCGGTCGTGACCACCCCGCATGTGCGCGCCGAACTGGTGGCGCACGCGCCCGACGGCGTGGCGCCCGGCGCGCCGGTCTGGGTCGGCCTGCAGATCGCGCACCAGCCCGAGTGGCACACCTACTGGAAGAACGCCGGCGACTCCGGCCTGCCCACCGAGCTCAGCTGGACGCTGCCACCCGGCGTGGCGGCCGGCGACATCGCCTGGCCGGTGCCGAAGAAGATCCCGGTCGGCAACCTCGCCAACTACGGCTACGAGAACACGGTGCTGCTGCCGGTGCCGCTCGAGGTGGCGAGCACCTTCAAGCCGCCGCTGGCCCTCACGGGCGCGGGCGGGCCGGCCGAACTCCAGGTGCGGCTCAAGGCCTCGTGGCTGGTCTGCCGCAAGGAATGCATCCCCGAGGAAGGCGAGTTCTCCCTGGCGCTGCCGGTGCAGGGCTCGACCGCACTGCACAAGGCCGAGTTCGACGCCGCCCAGGCCGCGCAGCCGGCACAGCTCGCGGCGCCCGGCGCGATCGAGGTGCAGGGCAACAACCTGCAGGTGCGCCTCGAGGGCCTGCCGGCCGCCGCCCAGGGCAAGACGCTGGCCTTCTTCCCCGAGACCCCCGAGGTGATCCGCACCGCGGCCGTCTCCGGCAAGGACTGGACCCAATCCTGGCAGGGCGGCACCTGGACCGCCACGCTGCCGCTGGCCGACCAGCGCAGCGCGAGCCCCACGGCGATGCCGGTGGTGGTGGCGCTGGCCGAGGCCGACCGCCAGCCGGGCCAGCCGATCGCCTGGCGCGCCGAGCCGCCCGTGAGCGGCACCTGGCCCGCGGCTGCCGCCGCGCCCGCCGCCCAGGTCTCGCCCGCGCTGCAGGCGGCGCTGGCGGCCAACGCGGCCGATGCCGTGAAGACCGCCGCAGCCTCGAACGAGATCGCGCCCCAGCCCATGGGCACGCTGCTGGCCGCGCTGCTCGGTGCCTTCCTCGGCGGCCTGCTGCTCAACCTCATGCCCTGCGTGTTCCCGATCCTCGCGATCAAGGTGCTGGGCTTCGCGCGCCAGGCCGGCAACCGCAGCGCGCACCGGCAGGCCGGGCTGGCCTACACGGCCGGCGTGATGCTGTCCTTCCTCGCGCTCGGCGGCGCCATGCTCGCGCTGCGCGCGGCCGGCGCCGGCCTGGGCTGGGGCTTCCAGCTGCAGTCGCCCGCGGTGGTGGCGGTGCTGGCCGCGCTGTTCACGCTGATCGGCCTGAACCTGGTGGGCGTGTTCGAGTTCATGCGCACCGTGCCCTCGTCGGTGTGCAGCGCGCAGGCCAAGCACCCGATCGCCAACGACTTCCTCTCGGGCGTGCTCGCGGTGGTCATCGCCTCGCCCTGCACCGCGCCGTTCATGGGCGCCTCGCTGGGCTTCGCGATCGGCCTGCCGGCCGGCCAGGCGCTGCTGCTGTTCGCCGCGCTGGGCTTCGGCCTCGCGCTGCCCTACCTGGTGGCGGGCTTCGTGCCGGCCATCGCCTGGCTGCTGCCCAAGCCCGGCCCGTGGATGAGCACGCTGCGCAAGCTGCTGGCCTTCCCGATGTTCGCCACCGTCGCCTGGCTGGTCTGGGTGCTGGGCCAGCAGACCGGCATCGACGGCGCCGGCACCCTGCTGGCGCTGCTGGTGTGCCTGTCGGCGATCGTCTGGGCGCTCACGCTGCGCGGCCGCTCGCGGCTGGTGATCGCCACCGTGCTGATCGGCTTCACCGTGGTGCTCACCAGCGCCATCGGCCGCAACGTGCTGACGACCGTCGAACCCGCGAAGCTCGCGAGCGCCGCGGGCTCGAAGGAAGCGCGCTGGCAGCCCTGGTCGGCCGAGCGCGTGGCCGAGCTGGCCGGCGACGGCCGCCCGGTGTTCATCGATTTCACCGCCGCCTGGTGCGTGACCTGCCAATACAACAAGAAGACCACGCTGTCCGACACCGAGCTGCTGGCCGCCTTCGACGACAAGAAGGTCGCGATGCTGCGCGCCGACTGGACCCGCCGCGACCCCGCGATCACCGCCGCGCTGACCGCGCTCGGCCGCAGCGGCGTGCCGGTCTACGTGCTGCAGGCCCCGGGCAAGCCGCCCGTGGTGCTGACCGAGATCCTGGGCAAGGACGAGGTCCGCGCGGCCCTCGCCGCGCTTTGACCACGGCTGTGACATGGGTTGTCACAGGCACATGAAAAAACCGCTCTAAGCTGTCGCCGTCATTCGGAAATATTCCCATGGAGTTCGATCAGCCCATGTCCCTCCCCCCCTCCACCGAGCTGCGCCCCGACTCGCGCTCGGTGCGCGCCGCGCGCCGAGCCCGCGCCGCTCTCAGCCGTGCCTCGCGCCGCGCCGTCATGGCCGCCGCCGTCGCGCTGGGCGCCACCTTCCTCGTGAGCAACAACGCCTTCGCCGCGCCCGCCGTGGGCCAGCAGGCGCCCGACTTCGTCGCCGTCGACACCAGCGGTGCCAAGCACAAGCTGTCCGACTTCGCGGGCAAGTTCGTGGTGCTCGAATGGACCAACCCCGGCTGCCCCTTCGTGCGCAAGCACTACGGCAGCGGCAACATGCCCGCCACGCAGAAGGCCGCCACCGACAAGGGCGTGGTCTGGCTGGCCATCAACTCCACCGAGCGCGCCGCCAGCGACTACCTGAAGCCGGCCGCGCTGGCCGACTGGATGAAGTCGCAGTCGGCCGCGCCCACGGCGGTGCTGATGGACGAGGACGGCATGATCGGCCAGGCCTACGGCGCGCGCACCACGCCGCACATCTTCATCATCGACCCCAAGGGCACGCTGGTGTATGCGGGCGGCATCGACTCCATCGCCTCGGCGCGCGTGGACGACATCAAGACCGCCGTCAACTACGTGAACCAGGCGCTCGGCGAGGCCTTCGGCAACAAGCCGATCACGGCGGCCAGCACGCGGCCCTACGGCTGCTCGATCAAGTACAAGACCTGAGCCCGTCTCCGGGCCCGTCATCCAGCAAGAGGCGCCGCGGCGCCTCTTTTCTTTGGGGGCCGGCTTTGACAGGTACCTGACCACGCGCGTCAGCTTGCCGTCGGGCAATGCTTCCTACCCTCGGGGTGCACACATCGCGCACGCACAACCCAGGGGACTCCACACATGACCACAGCGTCCAAAGGCGCGGCCACCACCGCCTCCAGTTCCAAGTTCGCCACCGTCCTGCGCGTGACCGGCGGCAACTTCATGGAGATGTTCGACTTCTTCCTGTTCGGCTTCTACGCCACGCAGATCTCGAAGGCCTTCTTCCCGGCCGGCGACGAGTTCGCCTCGCTGATGCTGACCTTCATGACCTTCGGCGCCGGCTTCCTGATGCGGCCGCTGGGCGCGATCTTCCTCGGCGCCTACGTCGACCGCGTGGGCCGCCGCAAGGGCCTGATCGTCACGCTCGCGCTGATGGCGCTGGGCACGCTGCTGATCGCCTGCGTGCCCTCCTACGCCACCATCGGCTTCGCGGCGCCGCTCCTGGTGCTGATCGGGCGGCTGCTGCAGGGCTTCTCGGCCGGCGTGGAGCTCGGCGGCGTGTCGGTCTACCTGTCGGAGATGGCCACGCCGGGCCGCAAGGGCTTCTACGTGAGCTGGCAATCGGCCAGCCAGCAGGTGGCCATCGTGGTGGCGGCCGCGCTCGGCTACTGGCTCAACGTGACGTTCAGCGCGCAGGAGATCGGCGACTTCTACTGGCGCGTGCCCTTCTTCGTCGGCTGCCTGATCGTGCCGGTGCTGTTCGTGATCCGCCGCTCGCTGCAGGAGACCGAGGAGTTCATGGCGCGCAAGCACCGCCCCGACGCGCGCGAGATCTTCCGCTCGATGGTCGCCAACTGGGGCCTGGTGATCGCCGGGATGATGCTGGTGTCGATGACCACCGTGTCCTTCTACCTGATCACGGTCTACACGCCGACCTTCGGCAAGGCCGTGCTGCACCTGAGCACCACCGACGCGCTGGTCGTCACGCTGTGCGTGGCCATCTCCAACTTCATCTGGCTGCCGATCATGGGCGCGCTGTCGGACCGCGTGGGCCGCAAGCCCCTGTTGATCGCGTTCACCGTGCTGACCATCCTCACGGCCTACCCCTCGCTCAAGTGGCTGGTCGGCGCGCCGAGCTTCGCGCGCATGCTCGAGGTCGAGCTGTGGCTCTCGTTCCTCTACGCGAGCTACAACGGCGCGATGGTGGTGGCGCTGACCGAGGTGATGCCGGTCAGCGTGCGCACGGCCGGTTTCTCGCTGGCCTACAGCCTCGCGACCGCGCTGTTCGGCGGCTTCACGCCGGCCGTGGCCACCGGCCTGATCGAGATGACCGGCGACAAGGGCGCGCCGGGCCTGTGGATGACGGCGGCCGCGGTCTGCGGGCTGGTCGCGACGCTGGTGCTCTACCGGCGCAACGTGAGCCCGGCCGACGCGCGGCGCGTGCCGGCGGTCTGACACCCCGCGCTAAAGCGCCTTGCCCTTCCCGAAATCGCGGAAGTAGGCCTTCAGCAGCCCGACGAAATCCTCGGCGATGGCCGAGGGCGCCGACTGCGGCGACAGGGCCATCGAGGCCTCGACCGGGCAGCGCGGCCGCAGGGGCAGCACCTTCAGGTCGCGCGCGAACACCGAGGCGACGTAAGGATTGACGATGCCGATGCCCGTGCCCTGCGCGGCCATCATGCAGATCGTGACCGAGTAGGTCGTCTCCACCGTCGCCGCGGCCTCCACGCGGTGCTGCTGCAGGGTGCCGAGGAACTGCTGGTGGATCTCGTCGTCGGCATTGAGGGTGAGCAGCACCTGGTCCTTCAGGTCGCGCACGTGCAGGCTGGCGCGGCTCGCGAGCGGATGGCCCGGATGCAGCACGCACACCGCGTCGCTGCGGTGCAGCGGCACGGCCTCGATCTGCGGGTCGCTGATCCCCGAGGTGGTCAGCGCGACGTCGTACAGGCCGTAGAGCAGCCCTTCGCGCAGCGCGTGCGAGCCGACGGTCTGCAGGTTCACGTGCACCTGCGGGTAGCGCCGCGAGAAGGCGTGAATGACCGGCGGCATGACGCTCAGGCCCAGCGCCGGCGTGCAACCCACGCGCAGCGAGCCCGCGCCCGACTTGCGCATGACGGCCACGCTCTGCTCGATGCGGTCGAGCCCGAGGAAATGGCGCTGCACCGTCTCGAACAACTGCCGCGCCTCGTGCGTGGGCCGCAGCCGCCCCTTGTGGATGTCGAACAGCTTGAGCTGCGTGGCGTTCTGGATCTGCGCGAGCAGGCGGCTCACCGAGGGCTGCGTGGTGTGGAGCATGGCCGCGGCCGCCGTGGTGGTGCCGGTCTGCATGACCGCGCGGAAGGCCTCGATCTGGCGGAAGTTCAATGGTCGCGACATGCAAGGACTCCTGGGACGGCGCCGTGGGCGCGTTCGCGAGGGCATATCTTTTCTGCATAGCCCGGCGACAAGATTGAATTTTCCAGAATGATGCCGCGTTCCTAGACTGCGCCCATTCCCACCATTCATCGCGCCCCACGCGGCGCGCAGCAAGGAACACGCATGACACAGCAATGGCCGCGCCGGGCCGTCGGCCTCGGCCTTCTCGCAGCCGCCCTCGGCCTCGCCGCGGCGGCATCGCAGGCCGCGGAGCCGAAGACCTATCCGGACCAGATGATCCGGCTCGTGGTGCCCTTCACCGCCGGCGGCAGCTCCGACGTGCAGGCCCGCATGCTCGCCGACCGGCTGGGCAAGCTCTACAAGCAGCCGGTGGTGGTCGAGAACCGACCCGGCGCCGGCGGCCACATCGGCGGCAAGTTCGTGGCCGATGCGCCGGCCGACGGCTACACGCTGCTGCTCGGATCGGTCGGGCTGCACGCGACCTATGGCGTCTTCAAGAAGCTCAGCTACGACCCCGCGAAGGACCTGAAGGTGATCACGGTGCTGGCCGAGATGCCGCACGTGGTGGTGGCCACGCCCTCCCTGCCCGCGGGCGACCTGAAGCAGTTGGTGGCGCTGGCGCGCAAGGCGCCCGACACCCTCAACTTCGGCTCCGCGGGCGTGGGCTCGTCGGTGCACATGATCGGCGAGCTGTTCCGGATCACCGCCGACGCGCCGATCGTGCACGTGCCCTACAAGGGCAGCTCGGCCGCGCTGAACGACCTGCTGGCCGGCCAGATCCAGCTGATGTTCGAGAACCCGCCGACCACCCTGGCCCACATCCGCGGCGGCAAGCTCAAGGCCCTGGCCGTGACGGGCAAGACCCGCCTGCCGGCCCTGCCCGAGGTGCCGACCGCGATCGAGGCGGGCTTCCCGGCCTTCGAGGCCACCTCGTGGACCACCGTGGCGGCCAGCGCCAGGCTGCCGGACGCCATTGCCGACAGGCTCAATGCGGACATCCGCCGCATCGTCTCGTCGAGCGAGTTCGCCCAGGGGCTGGCCGAGCAGGGCATGACCCCGGTGGCCAGCACGCGCGAGGCCGCGACCCGCTTCGTCGCGGCCGAGAAGCTGCGCTGGGACAAGGTGATCCAGCAAGGCCGCATCGCCGCGGAATGAGGAAGCGATGACCGATCCGCTTTTCACGGGCTTCGCACCCGCCGCCTGTCGCCGCGTCGGAACGGACGATGGCCGGCACCACTTCTTCGGCTACTACGACAAGAGCGCCTGGGACCGCAGCGGGCGCTACCTGCTGGCGCAGCAGGTGCCCTGGATGGACACCGAACTGCGGCCGGACTCCAGCGCCCGCATCGGCTGCTTCGACCTGCAGGACGGCGACCGTTTCCATGTGCTCGGCGAGACCACGGCCTGGAACTGGCAGATGGGCAGCCAGCTGCAATGGCTGGACGGGGCACCGGGCCGCCAGCTGATCTACAACTGCCGCACGGACGATGCCGGCGCCTTCTATCCGGGCTTCGGGTCCACGATCGTCGACCTCGACAGCGGCGCCAGCCGCGTGCTGCCGATGCCCGTCTACGTGGTCGCGCCCGACAGCCGCTATGCCCTGAGCGTTGACTACCGGCGCCTGTACGTCACGCACCGGACCATCGGCTACAGCGAGGCCGGCGGCCCCTTCGACCTGCCGCTCGCGCCGGAGAGCGACGGCATCCATGCGATCGACCTGGCCACGGGCGGCACGCGCCTGGTCCTGAGCTACCAGGACCTGCGCCGCTTCCATCCGCGCGCCTCGATGGACCGGGCGATCCACTGGGTCAGCCACATCGAGATCAACCCCTCGTCCTCGCGCGTGCTGTTCCTGCACCGCTGGACCGAGCGTGTCGAGGACGAGACCTGCTTCCTGCACCGGCTGCTCACGATGAACCCCGACGGCTCCGACCTGCGCCTGCTCGAGTGCTCGGACCATCCGCTGCCGCAGCTCGCGCAGGACTTCGACCCCGATGCCGTCGGCACCTTCGACTACGAGAAGTCCGAATACCAGATCTCGCACCCGCTGTGGCGCGACGACGAGCACATCGTCGTCTGGAGCCCGCACGCGGGCAGGATCCGCTACCACCTGTACCACGACAGCGTCGGCGGCGCGGTCGAGGCGATCGGCGAAGGCGTGCTGGTGGAGAACGGCCACATGAGCTTCTCGCCCGTGAACCGGCGCTGGCTGCTGAGCGACACCTACCCCGATGCGCGCACGCACGAGCGCGTGCTGTTCCTGTTCGACATGCAGACCGGCCGGCGCCATGCGCTGGGCAGCTTCTACGCCACGCCCGCGCTGGGCAAGGAGAACCGCTGCGACCTGCATCCGCGCTGGAGCCGCGATGGCCGGCAGGTCTGCATCGACTCGGTGCACGAGTCGCAGCGGCAGATGTACCTCCTCGACGTGTCGGGGATCGTGCAGGCCGGCTGACGCGGAACGGGCGGCCCCAAGCCCGGTACGAAGGGCCCTGCGACAATCGCCCGATGCCCTTCGCCCCCCTGCAAAACGACACCTTCCTGCGAGCCTGCTGGCGCCAGGCCACCGACCACACGCCCGTCTGGCTGATGCGCCAGGCCGGCCGCTACCTGCCCGAGTACGTCGCCACCCGCGCACAGGCGGGCAGCTTCATGGGACTGGCCACCAACGTCGACTACGCGACCGAGGTCACGCTGCAGCCGCTGGCGCGCTATCCGCTCGACGCGGCGATCCTGTTCTCCGACATCCTCACCGTGCCCGACGCGATGGGCCTGGGCCTCTCGTTCGAGGCCGGCGAGGGCCCGCGCTTCGCGCGCCCGCTGCGCGACGAGGCCGCCGTGGCCGCGCTCGAAGTGCCCGACATGGACAAGCTGCGCTACGTCTTCGACGCCGTGGCCTCGATCCGCAAGGCGCTCGACGGCCGCGTGCCGCTGATCGGTTTCTCGGGCAGCCCCTGGACGCTGGCCTGCTACATGGTCGAGGGCGCGGGCTCGAGCGACTACCGGCTCGTGAAGGGCATGCTCTACGGCCGCCCCGACCTGATGCACCGCGTGCTCGCGGTCAATGCCGATGCCGTGGCCGCCTACCTCAATGCCCAGATCGACGCCGGCGCGCAGGCCGTGATGGTGTTCGACAGCTGGGGCGGCGTGCTGGCCGACGGCGCGTTCCAGGAATTCAGCCTGGCCTACACCGCGCGCGTGCTCGCGGGCCTCAAGTGCCACGGCCCCGACGGCCAGCCGGTGCCGCGCATCGTCTTCACCAAGGGCGGCGGGCTCTGGCTCGAGGACATGCGCGCGCTCGACTGCCAGGTACTGGGCGTGGACTGGACCGTGAACCTCGGCGCCGCGCGCCGCCGCGTGGCCGAGGGCAGCGATGGCCAGGCCAAGGCGCTGCAGGGCAACATCGACCCCAACGTGCTGTTCGCGCCGCCCGCGCGCATCGAGGCCGAGGTGGCGAAGGTGCTGCAGGCCTTCGGCGCGCCGCATGCCGATCGCGCGACGGCCGGGCCGACCCACATCTTCAACCTGGGCCACGGCATCAGCCAGTTCACGCCGCCCGAGCACGTGTCGGCGCTGGTGCAGGCGGTGCACACCCAATCGCGCCAGCTGCGGAAGCCGGCCTGACGCGGCCCGCGGGCCGCCGGCCGCAGCCGCCCGCCGGCATGGCGGATGTGGAAAAGAAGATGGCCAAAATGCGGCGCGGCGGCTTTGTCAAGGCCCAAAACGGGCTTCGGCGACCGACTTATGCACAAAACGCGTGTTGCAGTGCGCAAGATTGCGTTAGGCGGTCCTGGCACCGCTACCAAAGCAATAGCGAAGCTAAGTCGTTGATTTATATGGAGTTTGAACTTTGCCCTTTTTGCGGGCAATCCAGCCAGAGCCTTGATTTTCAAGGCTTGGCGGCGAGTCCAGCCCGGTTTTCAACAAAGTTATCCACAGAAACTCTGGACGGACCGCAAAGCACTGAAAAATCAATGACTTAAGTGACTTTGCTCAACACTGCTTTAACAAACCCTGCCAACGAGGACACCATCCCGAACCGCCCCATTCCCCCCGAAGACCTGCTCGGCGAGCCGACGAACGGCAGTCCGGGGACGTCCGGCGCCGCCTTGCCCTGGCGCATCGACGTGGCGGTGCAGACGCCCGCGCACAGCGCGCTGGGCGACGTGCTGAGCTACGGCGGCGACGCGCCGCTGCCGGCCGGCACGCTGGTGCGGGTGCCGCTGGGCCGGCGCGAGGTGCTCGGGGTGGTCTGGCATGCCGAGGCGCGCACGGCCGAGGAGCTGGCCGCGCCCGACCTGGCGCTCAAGCCGGTGGCCGCCGCGCTCGATGCGCTCGCGCCGCTGGGCCCGGCCTGGCGCGACCTGGTGGCCTTCGCCGGGCGCTACTACCAGCGCTCGATCGGCGAGATCGCGCTGGCCGCGCTGCCGCCGCAACTGCGCGACCTGAGCACGGTGCAGCTCGCGCGCCGGCTCAAGCGCAAGGCGGCCGACGACGAGGCCGCGGCCGACACCGGCACGCCCTCCCCGGTCGAGCCCAGCCCCGAGCAGGCCGCCGCGCTCGCGCGCATCGAGGCCGAGGAAGGCCCGTTCCTGCTGGCCGGCAGCACCGGCAGCGGCAAGACCGAGGTCTACCTGCGCTGCGTGGCCGCGCTGCTCGCGCGCTCGCCCGAGGCCCAGGCGCTGGTGATGGTGCCCGAGATCAACCTCACGCCGCAGCTCGAGGCCCGCTTCAAGGCGCGCTTCGGTGCGCAGGCGGTGGTGTCGCTGCACAGCGGCATGACGAACCCGCAGCGCCTCGCGAGCTGGCTGGCCGCGCATGCGGGCGCCGCGCGCATCGTGCTGGGCACGCGCATGGCGGTGTTCGCCTCGATGCCGGGCCTGGCGCTGATCGTGGTCGACGAGGAGCACGACCCCAGCTACAAGCAGCAGGAAGGCGCGCGCTATTCGGCGCGCGACCTCGCCGTGTGGCGCGGCCACCGCGAGAAGGTCAAGGTGATCCTGGGCTCGGCCACGCCCTCGCTCGAGAGCTGGCACCAGAGCCGCCCGGCCGCCGACGGCGACCCCGGCGGGCGCTACGTGCGGCTGGCCATGCCCTCGCGCATCGGCGCGGGCGAGCTGCCCACGGTGCGGCTGGTCGACATGACGCTGCAGCCCGCCAAGACCGTGCTCTCGGCCAAGCTGCTCGACGCCATCGGCCAGCGCATCGCGCGCGGCGAGCAGAGCATGATCTTCCTCAACCGGCGCGGCTATGCGCCGGTGCTGGCCTGCGGCGACTGCGGCTGGAAGAGCGAGTGCCCGCACTGCAGCGCCTACCGCGTGTTCCACAAGATCGACCGCACGCTGCGCTGCCACCACTGCGGCCACACCGAGCGCGTGCCGCGTGCCTGCCCGGTCTGCGGCAACCTCGACATCGCGCCCGTGGGCCGCGGCACCGAGCGGCTCGAGGAGCACCTGGCCGAGCTGTTCTCGGCCGTGAAGCGGCCCGACGGCAGCGCGGTGAGCATCGCGCGCATCGATGCCGACAGCACCAAGAAGCAGGGCGCGCTCGAATCGCAGCTCGCGGCCGTGCACGCGGGCGAGGTCGACGTGCTGGTCGGCACGCAGATGATCGCCAAGGGCCATGACTTCCGCCGCATCACGCTGGTGGCCGCGGTCAACCCCGACGGCGCGCTGTTCTCGAGCGATTTCCGCGCGCCCGAGCGGCTGTTCAGCCTGCTGATGCAGTCGGCCGGCCGCGCGGGCCGCGATGCCGCCTACCTGGCCACGCAGGGCAGCACGGCCGAGATGTGGATCCAGACGCACCACGCGGAGCATCCGCTGTTCCAGGCGCTGCGCCGGCACGACTACCCGGCCTTCGCGGCGCAGCAGCTCGAGGAGCGGCAGGCCGCCGCGATGCCGCCCTTCGCCTACCAGGCGCTGGTGCGCGCCGATGCGCGCACGCAGGAGGCGGCGCAGGCCTTTCTCAACGCGGCGAGCGCCGCGGCCGATGGACTGGAAGGTGCGGCGCAGGTGATGCGCTATCCGGCCGTGCCGCTGGCGATCCAGCGCGTGGCCAACGTGGAGCGCGCGCAGATGCTGCTGGAGAGCCATTCGCGCGCCGCGCTGCAGCGCATGCTCGCGCTGTGGCAGCCGCAGCTGCATGCGTTGCGGCGCACGCCCGAGGGCAAGGGCGTGATCCGCTGGCTGGTCGACGTCGATCCGCAGGGGATCTGAACCTCGTCGCCATCGGCCCGCGCTCAGTGCAGGCTCATCGGCTCCTTGCCCATCTCGACATAGCGCAGTTCGCGGTCCGCATGGCGCCGCCGCGCGACGCTGCCGGGCCAGGCGAACACCACCAGGCTCAGCGCGCCGAGCGCCAGCGCCGAGGCCGTGCCGAGCTTGCCGGCCTGCCAGAGCCAGGCCGCGCCGGCGAGCCACGCCAGCCATAAAAGAATTCGGAACAGTGTTGCCATCATCGTGCGAGCTCCCATGCCATCTTCCGGTCTGCGGCCCACTTTAGCAGCGGACATGTGAACTCAAGCATTCATCCGAAGTGGTATCGGATAGCTATGTCTTACGGCCGGCACGATGCAGGGGAAAAATTCTGCAAAAGGGGTTGACGCCACGCGCGCGCCGCTGCAAAAGACTCCTGGAGGAGTCCGCAACGGGGCGATCCTCCGGGCCCTCCGCGCCCCTCCAGCCCGCTCTCCTGAAGGCAAAGGTCGCTCGTGAAACCGCTCCATTTCGCAAGTGGGATTCTGTCTTTCGCGGCCTCCGCTTGGGCCTGCTTCCTGGTGCTCGCACCCGTCGCCACGCACGCCGCCGAGATCGAGCGCCAGGGCCGGTTGCTGCTGGTCTCGGGCATGCTCGACGGCAGCGAGATCGCCAGCTTCATCGACCACCTGAGCAGCGGCACGGTGCGCACCGTGGTGCTGGAGGATTCCTTCGGCGGCACCGCCGAGGCCGCCGGGGCCTTCGCCGACGCGATCCGCGCGAGCGGCGTCGAGACCGAGGTGCGCGGCCAGTGCATGGCGGCCTGCGCCTATGCCTTCCTGGCGGGCAAGACGCACCGCTTCGGCGACGGCTTCCAGGTCAACGGCGTGATGCTGCCGGTGGCGGCGCGGCCCACGGCCGCCGAGCTCGCGGTGCGCTGGCGCGACGACGCGCACCGGACGCTGGCCGACTTCACGCCCGGCGCCGCGGCGGCGCCCAAGGTGATCGAGGCCTCGGCCGACGGTCGCGGCGCGCACGACAACTGGCAGCCCGAGCACGGCGTGCTGTTCACCGCCAGCCCCTCGCTGTTCGGCCGCATCTACAACGCCTTCTATTGCGACGGCACGCAGGGCCGCGATTTCTCGAAGTGCGAGCGCCTGCCCGATGCCGATCCGTTCAAGCTCGGCGTGCTGACGCCGTAGGACGCTTCACTTCACTTCAGCAGGCCCACCGCCAGCGGAAAGCTGAAGAAGGCCGCCACCGTCGTCCACAGGATGATCCGCGCGATGCGCCCGTTGTCGGCGCCGAAGCGCTCGGCCAGCATCGACACGTTGCTCGCGCTCGGCAACGCCGCCACCAGCACGATCGCCACCACCGCGGGCCACGACAGCGGCAGGCCCAGCGCGATCGCCGCGAGCCCCAGTCCCCACACCAGCAGCGGGTGCGCGAGCAGCTTCACCAGCACCACCGGCAGCACGTCGGCCAGCGGCGCCTTCGGCAGGGGCCGCGCGCCGCTGCCCATGGCCTGGGCCACGGCCGCGCTCGCGCCGTGCTCGCGCGCCACCAGCGCCGAGCGCGCGAGCACCGCGCCGATGGTGAACAAGGCCACCGGCGAGGCGGCGTCGGCCAGCATCGCCACGGTGCGCTCCACCGGGCCCGGCAGCTTCCAGCGCGCGGCCGACAGCAGCACGCCGAGCAGGATCGACCACGGCATCGGATTGACCAGGATGCCGCGCAGCGCCTGGCGCGCGGCCTGCCGCGGCCCGTGGTGCGCCGCGCCCGGGCCCGTGCCGTCGAGCCGCGACAGCGCGATGCACAGCGAGGAGGTGACCACGAGGTCGAAGGCGATGGTGATGATCATCGGCCCGGCCGCCTGCGCGCCGAGGATGGCCACCAGCAGCGGCACGCCCATGAAGCCGGTGTTCGGGAAGGCCGCCACCAGCGCGCCGAAGGCGGCGTCGTTCCAGCCGATGCGCGCATTGCGCGTGAATGCCACCACGCCGCCCACCACCGCGAGCGCGCTCAGGCCCCAGACCAGCGCGACGCTGCCGTCGAGCAGTTGGCCGATCGGCGTGCCCGCGCCGAAGCGCAGCAGCATGCAGGGCAGCGCGAAGTAGAGGACGAAGCTGTTGAGGCCGGGGATCGCATCGAGCGGGAGGATGCGGGCACGGGCGGCGCCGTAGCCGGCGGCGATCAACGCGAAGAAGGGAAAGGTAACGAGAAATACGGGCAGCACGGCTCGATTGTCGCCGCCGGCCCCGGCCCTTCGCAGCAGCCTGCCGATGCCCCTTTACGGTGCGTTTACCGCGCTTCCCACATCGCGGTATCGGCCGACGCCGCGGCCCCTGCGGCCCCCGTATCATTGCCCGCTTTCGCGCCCGCCGCGCCCTGCGGCCCCTGCCGGCTCCCCTCCCCCTTTTCCATGTCCCACGGTCTCAACCTCGCGCAACAAGAAGCGGTCAACTACATGCACGGCCCCTGCCTCGTGCTGGCGGGCGCGGGCTCGGGCAAGACGCGGGTGATCACGCACAAGATCGCGCGCCTGATCCAGGCCGGGCTCGAGCCCAAGCGGATCGCGGCCATCACCTTCACCAACAAGGCGGCGGCCGAGATGCGCGAGCGCGCCAAGGGACTGATCGGGCGCGATGCCAAGAAGGTGGTGATCTGCACCTTCCACGCGCTGGGCGTGCGCATGATGCGCGAGGACGGCGCGGTGCTGGGCCTGAAGTCGCAGTTCAGCATCCTCGATGCCGACGACGTGACCAAGATCCTCAAGGACGCGGGCGGCACCAGCGACCTGGCGACCGCGCGCATCTGGCAGTGGACCATCAGCAAGTGGAAGAACATGGGCCTGAACGCAGCCCAGGCCGAGGCCATCGCGGCCGACGACAACGAGCGCATCACGGCCACCATCATGGCGCGCTACGAGGAACGCCTGACCGCCTACCAGAGCGTGGACTTCGACGACCTGATCGGCATGCCGCTCAAGCTGCTGCGCGACTTCGAGGAGGTGCGCAGCAAGTGGCAGTCCACGCTGGGCCACATCCTGGTGGACGAATACCAGGACACCAACGCCACCCAGTACGAGGTGCTCAAGGCGCTGTCGAGCACGCGCGGCCACTTCACCGCGGTGGGCGACGACGACCAGTCGATCTACGGCTGGCGCGGCGCCACGCTCGACAACCTGCGCAAGCTGCCGGTCGACTACCCCACGCTCAAGGTCATCAAGCTCGAGCAGAACTACCGCTCGACCAGCGCCATCCTGCGCGCGGCCAACAACGTGATCGGCCCCAACCCCAAGCTGTTCCCGAAGACGCTGTTCTCCGAGCTCGGCGAGGGCGAGCCGGTGCGCGTGGTCGACTGCGACAGCGAGATGCACGAGGCCGAGCGCACGGTGGCGCGCCTCGTGAGCCTGCGCGAGACCTCGAGCCACAAGGAGTTCCGCGACTTCGCGATCCTCTACCGCGCCAACCACCAGGCGCGCGTGTTCGAGCAGGCGCTGCGGCGCGCGCAGGTGCCCTACAAGGTCTCGGGCGGCCAGAGCTTCTTCGACCGCGCCGAGATCAAGGACCTCTGCGGCTGGTTCCGCCTGTGGGTCAACAACGACGACGACCCCGCGTTCCTGCGCGCCATCACCACGCCCAAGCGCGGCATCGGCCACACCACGCTGGCGGCGCTGGGCACCTTCGGCAGCCAGTACAAGCTGAGCCTGTTCGAGGCGCTGTTCTCCTCCTCGCTGCCCAGCGTGATGCCCAAGCGCGCGCTCGAAAGCCTGCACGAGTTCGGCCGCTACATCAACGACCTCGAATACCGCGCGCGCCAGACCATGGGCGCCGAGAACGCGCGTGCCTTCCTCGACACCTGGCTCAAGGAGATCGAGTACGAGAAGCACATCTACGACGGCGAGGACAGCGAGCAGGCCGCGGCCTCGCGCTGGACCAACGTGATGGAGTTCTGCGACTGGATGGCGCAGCGCTGCGGCGGCGAGCTCGACGACGCGGCCGGCGTCAACAACACCAGCGAGCCCAAGAGCCTGCTCGAGGTGGCGCAGACGATCTCGCTGCTGTCGACCATCAGCGAGCGCGAGCAGGACCAGAACGTGGTCACGCTCTCCACGCTGCACGCCTCCAAGGGCCTCGAGTGGCCGCACGTGATGCTGATCGGCTGCAACGAGGGCCTGCTGCCCTTCAAGCTCGACGACGACGACGGCCGCCAGCAGCAGGTCAGCGAGAGCACGCTCGAGCGGCTGCAGGAAGAGCGCCGGCTGATGTACGTGGGCATCACGCGCGCGCAGCGCAGCCTCGCGGTGAGCTGGACCAAACGCCGCAAGAAGGGCCGCGAGATGGTGCTCGCGCAGCCCAGCCGCTTCATCGCCGAGATGGCGCTCGACAAGAGCACCACGCGCGAGGACCCGCGCGAGAAGCTCAAGGCCCTGCGCGCCGAGTTCGCGCGCAAGGCCCAGGAAGGCGCGGCCGCCGCGGCGGCTTCGTCGGCCGCGCCATGAAGCGCTTCCCTCGAGGCCTGGCCCTCGCGACCCTCGCCCTGCTGGCTTCGGCCGGCGCGCTCGCGCAAGGCAGCAACTGCCCCGACAGCGTGCAGGACCTGCCGCCCGAGGCGCTCTACGGCCGCTGGGAAGCGCGCTTCGACGGCCTGCCGGCCGTGGCCGTCGTGCAGCTGGCCCGCCATCCCGAATACGCCGGCGTGCGCGGCACCATCGCACGCCCCGCCGTCACCGGCCGGCCGGCCGCGGTATCGCAACTGGCGGGCGACATCGGCGACGACGGCACGCTGGCCATCGACGAATCGCTCGACGGGCGCAGCATCAGCGGCGTCTGGGTCGGCGCGATGGCGCCCGGCGGCTGCGGCCGCGAATTCCGCGGCACCTGGCGCGACGCCACCGATGAGAGCACGCATCCCTTCGTGCTGACGAAGAAGGAAGGGTCGGGAAAATGAACACCACCATGCAAGGCCGCCTGTGCGCGGTGCTGGCCACCGCGGCGCTGCTGCTGACCGGCGCCGCGCAGGCGCAGGCCGTCGACCAGCCCAAGAGCCCGCTGGCCGACAACCAGCTCACCTGGCAGAGCTGCGCCGCGCTCAGCGCCGACAACGCCGCGCGGCTGGCCTGCTACGACCGCTGGTCACAGCAGCAGACGCTGCCCTCGGTGTCGGTGCCGGTCGCGCCGCCGGTGCTCGCCAACACCCAGCCCGCGCCGCCGGTCGACGGCTCGATCCCGGCCACGCGCGTGGTCTCGGTCGCCACCACCGAGGGCTGCCGCGACCGCCAGTACTCGGCGCTGTCGCGCTTCTGGGAACTCGAGAACGCCACCGACTGCGGCACCTTCGGCTTCCGCGGCTACCGGCCGCTCAACGTCTCGGTCTCGGCCGCCACCCACAAGCCCGACACGCCGACCTCGCCGTCGCCGGACCACACCGGCGACCCGGTGGCCTACCAGGCCAACGAGATGCGCATCGGCCTGTCGGTGCGCACCAAGCTCGCGCAGGGCCTGCTGACGCAGAACGACCCGATCAAGAAGGACTCGCTGTGGTTCGCCTACACGCAGCAGTCGACCTGGCAGCTGTTCAACGGCGCGATCTCGCGGCCCTTCCGCACCACCGACCACGAGCCCGAGCTGATGTATGTCTACCCGACCGACTTCAAGCTGCCGGGCGGCTGGCGCTGGCGCTACACCGGGCTGGGCATCGTGCACCAGTCGAACGGCCAGAGCCTGCCGCTGTCGCGCAGCTGGAACCGCGTCTACCTGATGGCCGGCGCCGAGCTCGACGACCGCTTCAGCATCACGGGCCGGATCTGGAAGCGCCTGTCGGAAGACCCGGCCAAGGACGACAACCCCGACATCGCCGACTACATCGGCCGCGCCGAAGTCACCGGCCGCTGGAACCTCGACCGCAACAACACGCTGGGCATCACGGTGCGCAACAACCTGCGCGACAGCGGACGCGGCTCGGTGCGGCTCGAATGGCTCAAGGCGATCGGCGACCCGACCAAGAGCAACCTGCGCTTCCACACCCAGCTGTTCCACGGCTACGGCGACACGCTGGTGGACTACAACCGCAAGCGCACGGTGTTGAGCATCGGCCTGAGCCTGGTCGACTTCTGATGTCCGCGAACCCACGGAGACCTTTTCCATGAGCACCGAACTGTCCCCCGTCGACGCCACGCAGCGCGAGATCATCGCGGCGCTGTCCGTCGCCCCCGTGTTCGACGCCGCCGCCGAGCTCGAGCGGCGCGTCGAGTTCCTCGCCGCCTACCTGCGCCGCACCGGTCTGTCGACCTACGTGCTGGGCATCAGCGGCGGCGTGGATTCGCTGACTGCCGGCTGCCTCGCGCAGCGCGCGGTCGAGCGGCTGCGCGCCGAGGGCCGCGAGGCCACCTTCATCGCGATGCGGCTGCCCTACGGCGTGCAGAAGGACGAGGCCGAGGCGCAGGCCTCGCTGGCCGTGATCCGGCCCGACCGCCTGCTGACGGTGGACGTGCGGCCCGCGGCCGACGCGATGCTCGCGGCGCTCAAGGCCGGCGACCTCGCCTTCCGCGACGCGGCGCACGAGGACTTCGTGCTCGGCAACATCAAGGCGCGCCAGCGCATGATCGCGCAGTTCGCGGTGGCGGGCGCGCACAACGGCATCGTGATCGGCACCGACCACGCGGCCGAGGCGCTGATGGGCTTCTTCACCAAGTTCGGCGATGGCGCGGCCGACATCACGCCGCTGACCGGCCTCAACAAGCGCCGCGTGCGCGCGGTGGCGCAGCTGCTCGGCGCGCCCGATGCGCTGGTCTACAAGGTGCCCACGGCCGACCTCGAGTCGCTGGTGCCGGGCAAGCCCGACGAGGATGCGTTCGGCGTGACCTACGAACAGATCGACGACTTCCTCGAAGGCAAGCCGGTGTCGGCCGCGGCGCGCGAGGTCATCCTGTCGACGCACCGCAAGAGCGCGCACAAGCGCGCGCTGCCGGTCGAGCCGCCGGCGGCCTGAGCTACGGCCCGGGCCGCGCCGGCGACTGCGCGCGGAACTCGCGCGGCGTCAGCCCCATGTGCTGCCGGAAGCGCCGGCTGAAATAGACCGCGTCGGCGAAGCCGCATTGCCGCGCGATGTCGGCGATGCGGCCGTCCGAGCCCAGCAGCAGCTCGCGCGCGCGTTCCAGCCGCCTTTCGGTCACGAGCTCGGTGAAGGTGCGCTGGGTCTGCTTCTTCAGCAGGTGCGCGAGGTAGTTCGGCGACAGCATCGCGGCCGCGGCCGCGTCGTTGAGCGACATCTCCTCGCCCAGGTGCTCGCGCACGTAGTGCAGCACGCGCTGCAGCGCATCGCGCCGCGAGCTGTGGCCGCGGTGGCGCGCCGCCTGCTCGTGCAGCGCCGCCTCGTGCCTTCGGCAGGCCAGCGAGAGCATCTGCAGCAGGATGCCGCGGATCGCGCCGCCGGCCGCGAAGCGCCCTTCGCGGTTGAGCGCCGACAGCTCCTCGAGCCAGCCGAGGATGCGCGCGAAGTCCTCGGCCTCGAAATGGAAGTCCACGTACTCCTGGAACAGGAAGGGCGCGAGTTCGGGATGGCGCGCGATCGGCACCTCCTCGAGATCGAGCGGCTCGACCGCCAGCTCGGGCCAGAGGAAGGACTGGTCGAAGTTGACGATGGCATAGCACGCGCCCGGCGGATGCGGCACCACGTGCAGCCGGTACGGCAGCACGAAGCTCAGGCAACCCGCGCCGAAGGGCCGCGCGGCCCCGCCGATCAATTGCTGCGACTCGCCCTCGATGCCGACCTGGATCTGGAAGTACTCGTGGCGGTGCGGGCGCGCGAGCACGTCGCGCGCGCCCTCGAAGCGGATGTCGAAATCGAGGTGGTCGGCGCGCTCCTGCATGCCGTAGAGGCGATGGCTCGAGGTCGAAGCGGGCATCGCGCGATGGTACGCCCGGGCCCCGGGTGTTGCCTGCGTCCTGCTTTTGCGTAGATGCGTGCGCAAGCGCGGGCACCCGGGCTCCCAGAATCGTCCGGCTACTACCGAAGGAGACCGACATGAGCAATTCCTCCCGCCGCGGCCTGCTGGCCGGCGCCGCCATGGCCACCGGCGCCATCGCCGGCTGCGCGCTGCCCGCGGGCGCCGCGCGCAACGCGAAGACGCCGTTCGACGTGCCCGCCGCGACCATCCCGATCGCCGGCAGCGACCAGGTGTTCCCGGTGCGCCGCATCTACTGCATCGGCCGCAACTACGCCGCGCATGCGCGCGAGATGGGCTCCGACCCGACGCGCGAGCCGCCCTTCTTCTTCCAGAAGCCGGCCGACGCGGTGCAGGTGGTGCTGCCCGGCACCGTGGCCGACCATCCCTATCCCACGCTGACGAAGAACTACCACTACGAGGCCGAGCTCGTGGTGGCGCTCGGCAAGGGCGGGCGCGACGTGTCGATCGACGATGCGCTGGGCCTGGTCTACGGCTACTCGCTGGGCCTGGACATGACGCGGCGCGACCTGCAGCGCGGCATGGGCGACCAGAAGAAGCCCTGGGAGATCGGCAAGAGCTTCGACCATTCGGCGCCCGTGGGCCCGATCCATCCGGTGGCGCAGGTCGGCCATTTCAGCGACGGCGCGATCTGGCTCAAGGTCAACGGCGAGACGAAGCAGAGCGCCACGCTCAAGCACATGATCTGGTCGGTGGCCGAGCAGATCAGCCGGCTGTCGCAGGCCTTCGAGCTGCAGCCCGGCGACATCATCTACGCCGGCACGCCCGAGAACGTGGGCCCGGTGGTGCGCGGCGACCTGATCGAGATCCACATCGACGGGCTGCCGAACCTGTCGGTCAAGGTGGTCTGACGCCATGAGGAACACCACACGCCTCCTCGGCACGGCCCTGCTGGCCGGCCTCGCGTTCGGCGCCCAGGCCGCGGGCATGAAGGTCACGTCGAGTGCCTTCGCCGACGGCGCGACCATTCCGAAGATCCACGCGGGCGACGCACCGGGCTGCGGCGGCCAGGGCGTGTCGCCGCCCGTGGCCTGGAGCGACCTGCCCGCGGGCACGCGCTCGGTCGCGGTGCTGATGAGCGATCCCGATGGCGGCAAGGGCCTCGGCGTCTCGCACTGGGTGGCCTACAACATCCCGGCCGCCAAGGGCCAGTTGCGGCAGGGCGAGGGCCAGGCCGCGAACGCTGGCTTCACCGTCGGCAAGAACGTGGCCGGCGCCCTCGCCTACCGCGGCATGTGCCCGCCGGCCGGCGACCTGCCGCACCACTACGTGCTGACGGTGATCGCCACCGAGGCCGAGCCGGGCTCGCTGCCCGAGGGCCTGACGCGCGACGAACTGCTGGCGGCGCTCAAGGGCCGCACGCTGATGGGCCAGAGCGTGGTGGGCCTCTACGGGCAGTGAGCGACACGGCGCGGCGGCTCAGCTGCTCTGCCGCACCACGAGCTCGAAGCCCAGGTCCACGGTGCGCCGCGCGTCCGCCACGGGCTCGTCGCGCATCAGCGCGAGCAGCATGCCGGCCGCGCGCTCGCCGATCTCGCGGCGCGGCGTGCGCACGGTGGTCAGCGGCGGCAGCATCTGGTCGCTGCCGCCGAGGTCGTTGAAGCCCGCGATCGCCACGCGCTGCGGCACCGGCACGCCGGTGCGCAGCGCGGCCAGCAGCCCGCCCTGGGCCAGGTCGTCGTTGCAATAGAAGATCGCGTCGAGGTCCGGATGGCGCGCGCGCAGTTCCTCGAACTGGCGCCCGCCGAGCGCGAGCGAGGTGGGCCCGGGCGTCAGCAGCTCGAGCGCCGGGTCATGGCAGCCGGCCGCGCGCAGCGCCTCGCGGTAGCCCGCCAGGCGCTGCAGCACGCGCGGATCGAGCTGGCCCGCGGCATAGGCGATGCGGCGGCGGCCGCGCGCGAGCAGGTGCTCGACGATGGCGCGGCCCGCGTCCTGCTGCGAGAAGCCCACGCTATGGATGCCGGGCGCCTCCGAGGTCTCCATCAGGTGCACGCAGGGCGCGTCGCTGGCCTCGAGCAGGCGCGTGGCGCCCGCGCTGCGGTCGAAGCCGGTCAGCAGCAGGCCCGCGGGCCGCTGCGAAAGGTAGCTGCGCAGCAGCGCCTCCTCCTGCGCGGGGTCGTAGTGGGTCACGCCGATCAGCGACTGGAAGCCGTGCGGCGCCAGCGTGTCCTGCACCGCCTCGAGCAGCTCCACGAACAGCTGGTTGGTCAGCGACGGGATCAGCACCGCCACGTGCGAGCTGCGTGCCGAGGCCAGTGCGCGCGCCGCCACGTTGGGCACGTAGCCGAGCGCGTCGACCGCGGCCTGCACCCGCGCCTTCAGGTCGGGCGCCACGTTGCGCGCGCCGCGCAGCGCGCGCGAGACAGTGATCGGGCTCACGCCCGAGACGCGCGCCACGTCGTCGAGGGTCACGCGGCTGGAAGAACGGGAGCGCGGGCGCTCGGGGGCATCGGCCATGGCGAAATCTAGGGTTACTACCGATCCGGGATTGGACAGCGCTGTCCTAGGATAGCGCTGTCCCGGCCCTTGCCGCCTCGGAAAAACCCGAGGATGCTTCAGAGGCTGGTTTTTTTGGGTTGTGCAGGATAGCGCTATCCCGACCCTGCCGGCCGCCTTTGCAGCGCCCGGCTTCAGGAGACAGACATGTTCGGAATGAGCAAAGAGGTGTTCCTGCTCGTCGACGCCCTGGTGGCGATCCTCGGGCTCATCCTTCTGATCACGCGCTGGCGCGTGCACCCCTTCATCGCGCTGACCCTGGCCGCGGGCTTCCTCGGCCTGACCTCGGGCATGCCGGTGGACCTGGTGATGAAGTCCTTCCAGGACGGCTTCGGCGGCGTGCTGGGCTTCGTGGGCATCGTGCTCGGCCTGGGCACCATGCTCGGCAAGATGATGGCCGAGTCGGGCGGCGCCGACCGCATCGCGCGCACGCTGATCGACGCCTTCGGCAAGGAGCGCGTGCACTGGGCGATGATGTTCGCGGCCTTCCTGGTCGGCATCCCGCTGTTCTTCGAGATCGGCTTCGTGCTGCTGATCCCGCTGGTGTTCATCGTGGCGCGGCGCACCGGCGTGTCGCTGATCCGCATCGGCATTCCGCTGTTGGCAGGCCTGTCGGTGGTGCACGGCCTGGTGCCGCCGCATCCGGGGCCGCTGCTGGCCATCGGCGTGTTCGGCGCCGACATCGGCAAGACCATCTTCTACGGCCTGATCGTCGGCCTGCCCACCGCGATGATCGCGGGCCCGATCTTCGGCAAGTTCATCTCGAAGTACGTGCCCGGCGAGGCCTCGCCCGAGCTGCTCGAGCAGCTGGCGCGCGAGCCCGAGGCGCGCGAGCTGCCGGGCTTCGGCGTCACGCTGCTGACGGTGCTGCTGCCCGTGGGCCTGATGCTGCTGAAGACCTTCGCCGACGTGGCGCTCGACGAGAAGAACATCGTGCGCCAGTGGATGGACTTCATCGGCCACCCGATCACCGCGCTGCTGGCGGCGCTGCTGCTGTCGCTCTACACCTTCGGCTATGCGCGCGGCTTCACGAGCAAGCAGATCATGAAGTTCGTCGACGACAGCCTGGCGCCCACGGCGGCCATCGTGCTGATCATCGGCGCGGGCGGCGGCTTCAAGCAGATGCTGGTGGCCAGCGGCGTGGGCAACGCGATCGGCCACATGGCGCTGAACGCGCAGGTCTCGCCGATCCTGCTGGCCTGGCTGGTCGCGGGCCTGATCCGCATCGCCACCGGCTCGGCCACGGTCGCCACCATCACGGGCGCGGGCATCGTCGCGCCGCTGGCCACCATGGTGCCGGGCGTGAACCGGGAGCTGCTGGTGCTGGCCACGGGCGCGGGCTCGCTGATCCTGTCGCACGTCAACGACGCGGGCTTCTGGCTGGTCAAGCAGTACTTCAACATGACGGTGGCCGAGACCTTCAAGACCTGGACCGTGATGGAAACGCTGATCTCGGTCGTGGCCATCGTCTTCATCATGCTGCTGAGCATGGTGGTCTGAGGAGGAAGCACCCATGGGCCGCACCGTCATCGGCGTCGACATCGGAACCACCAGCACCAAGGCCGTGGCCTTCACGCCCGCGGGGCGCGTGCTGGCCCATCACGCGGTCGGCTACCCGCTGCTGCAGCCCGAGGCCGGCGCCGCCGAGCAGGATCCCGAGCAGATCTTCCAGGCCGTGCTCGCGGCCATCGCGGGCTGCGTGCAGGAGAGCAAGGCCGCGCCCGTCGACGTGCTCGCCGTGTCCTTCAGCGCGGCCATGCACAGCCTGATCCTGGTCGACGGCGCGGGCGCGCCGCTCACGCCCAGCATCACCTGGGCCGACCAGCGCGCCGCGCCCTGGGCCGAGCGCATCCGCGACGAATGGGACGGGCTCGCGATCTACCGCCGCACCGGCACGCCGATCCATCCGATGTCGCCGCTGGCCAAGCTGGTGTGGCTGCGCCACGAGCGCGCCGAGCTGTTCGCGCGCGCCGAGCGCTTCGTCGGCATCAAGGAGTACGTGTTCTTCCGGCTGTTCGGCCAATGGCAGGTCGACCACTCGATCGCCTCGGCCACGGGCCTGTTCAACATCGAGCGGCTGGCCTGGGACGAGGGCGCGCTCGCGCTGGCCGGCGTGCGCGCCGAGCAGCTCTCGCGGCCGGTGCCCACCACCTGGCACATCGAGGGCCTGGCGGCCGACGTGGCGGCGAAGCTCGGCCTGGCCGAGCACACGCCCTTCGTGATCGGCGCCAACGACGGCGTGCTGTCGAACCTCGGCGTCAACGCGGTCTCGCCCGGCGAGGTGGCCGTGACCATCGGCACCAGCGGCGCGATGCGCACCGTGGTCGACCATCCGATGACCGACCCCGAGGGCCGCACCTTCTGCTATGCGCTGGCCGAGCGGCGCTGGGTGGTGGGCGGTCCGGTGAACAACGGCGGCATCATCCTGCGCTGGGTGCGCGACGAGTTCGCCGCGGCCGAGGCCGAGACCGCCAAGCGCCTGGGCATCGACACCTACGAGGTGCTCACGCGCATCGCCGAGCGCGTGTCGGCCGGCAGCGAGGGGCTGGTGTTCCATCCCTTCCTCACCGGCGAGCGCGCGCCCTACTGGAACGCCAACCTGCGCGGCTCCTTCTTCGGCCTGGGCATCCACCACCGCAAGGAGCACATGATCCGCGCGGTGCTCGAGGGCGTGATCTTCAACCTGCACAGCATCCTGCCGGCGGTCGAGGCGATCGCCGGCCGCAGCGCCCACATCAAGGCCACGGGCGGCTTCGCGCGCTCGGGCATGTGGCGCCAGATGATGGCCGACGTGTTCGACCGCGAGGTGGTCGTGCCCGAGAGCTTCGAGAGCTCCTGCCTCGGCGCCGCGGTGCTGGGCCTCTATGCGCTGGGCCATGTCGATTCGCTCGACGTGGTGGCGGGCATGGTGGGCGCCACGCACCGCCACACGCCCAATGCGAAGAACGCCGCGCTCTACCGGCAGCTGCTGCCGGTGTACCTCTCGCTGCCGCGCAAGCTCGGCGAGGAATACCGGCTGCTGGCCGCGTTCCAGCAGCAGACGGCCGCGCCGCCGCCGCCGCGCCGCGGTTGACGCGGCCCCACCCTCGAACGTCCGTTGGAGATTCGGTCTTGCTGAACACGATCCCCCCGGCTTCCGCCTCCCGCGCCCACACGCCCAGCGCGCCGCGCCCCAAGCTGCCGCTGTCGACGGTGGCACCGCGCCCGCGCGGCGGCGCGCGCGCCCGCGCACTCGATGCGCGGCGCAACGCCGCCGCCGCCGCGCCCGAGCCGGCCGACACGCGCGTCACCCTCCACTGCGAAAGCTCGCCCACCTCGTCGGCCCGCAGCCAGGAAACGAACTGCCTGCACGAGCACGAGCTGCACCTGATCGGCGCCGCGCCCGCGCGCCTGCGCGTGGGCCAGGGCCTCGACGAGGAAACCCATCGCTTCGCGCCCGGCAGCCTGGTGCTGCTGGGACCGCGGCTGCCGCACAGCCTCGCGTTCGAGCACCATCCGCTGCACGGCGGCGGCAATGCCGGCGGCCTGGTGCTGCGCTTCGGCGACGAGCCGCTGCGCCGCGGCATGGAGCTGTTTCCCGAACTGCGCGACGCGGCGCCGCTGCTGGCGCGCGCGCGGCAGGGCGTGCATTTCGTGGGGCTGGGCGACGGCATCGTCTCGCGGCTGCGGCGCATCGAGATGCTGCAGGGCCTGGCGCGCTTCGCCGAGTTCACGGTGCTGCTCAACGAACTCTCGCAGTGGTCCGAGTACCGGCTGCTGGCCGACGCCGCCTTCACCGACGATTCGCTCGGCGAGCATGGCGCCGCGCTGCGCATCCACAAGGCGCTCGACCACATCCGCGACAACTACGCCGAGGGGCTGTCGCTGGCCGAGGTGGGCGCCATCGTCGGCATGCGCGAGAACGCCTTCTCGCGCAGCTTCCGCCGCGCCACCGGCCAGACCTTCACCGACTTCGTGATCGGCCTGCGCGTGGCACGCGCCTGCCGCCTGCTGGCCTCCACGCGCCAGCACGTGAGCAGCATCTGTTACGAGGTGGGCTTCAACAACATCTCGAACTTCAACCGGCATTTCCGCCGCATCAAGGGCATGACGCCCGGCGAGTTCCGCGCTGCGGCGCGCAGCTGAGGAAGATTCGTCGCCCACGGCCTACAGACACGGTCCGCCGATCGGATCAAGGTCGAGCCATGACACATCCGATCGAACTCATCGTGGACGAGCCGGCACCCGGATCCTTTGTCTGGCGCCTGCTCGAGACCGACGACAGCGGGGGTCATCCCCGCGTGCTGCGCAGCGCCTTCGACCCTGCCGACAGCTACGAAGTGGCGCTCGCGACCGGCGAGCGTGCACTGCACAGCGAAATACGCCAGCGCGCGGCCACCGCGGCCTGAGCGCGCTGCGGTTTCTCTCTTCCTGGATCGGCGGGCTCGCGCGGCCCGCGGCGCATGGCTGCGCCGCGCCGGCTCGCGATCGCACCCCGCCCGCTGTCGGCATCGGATGACATGGCCGTGCGCCGTGTGACCGCGCGACAGCCCCGGCTCGCACCGTACGGTGATCCCCAGACATCGGCACTTCGCCGGTCGATCCCCCGCTTTTTTCTTCCATCCCTTTCGTCTTGAAGGAGACCTCCATGACCGCCACCACCACCGACCAAAGCAAGCTCTGGGACCTGATCAAGGACACGCGCTACGGCATGCTCACGCACCGCCACGGCGACGGCCAGTTGCACAGCCATCCGCTGACCACGCAGAACAAGGACGGCGACGAGGCAGGCACGCTCTATTTCTTCGTGCCGAAGAACGGCGACATCGCGCGCCATGTGGCGAGCGATCCGGTCGTGAACATCGCCTATGCCAACACCGACAGCGACAGCTACGTGTCGATCTCGGGCCGCGCCGAACTGCGCGAGGACGCCGCCAAGAAGCGCGCCCTGTTCAGCAAGATGGTCGAGGCCTGGTTCCCCAAGGGCGTGGACGATCCCAACCTCGGCCTGCTGGCCGTGGACGTGGTCGAGGCCGAGTACTGGGACGTGGACGACAGCAAGATGGTCCAGCTCTACAAGATGGCCAAGGCCGCCCTCACCGGCGAGCCGCCGAAGAACCTCGGCGAGCACAAGAAGGTCGCCGTCTGAGGGCAGCCGGAGCGATGACAGAGGCAACGACCGCACAAGCCGCCGGCACGCCCGGCGCCACGGCCCCCTCGCCGGCACCGCACCGCTGGCAGTTCATGCGCGCCGGCGGCGTCGACCAGGTGGTGTTCCGCAGCGGCGAGGACATCGCGCGCATCGCCGAGCTCGACCAGAAACTCTGGGTCGCGCTGGCCTGCCCCACGCGTGGCATCGACTTCGATCCGCGCACGCTGGATTTGATCGACACCGACCGTGACGCGCGCGTGCGCCCGCCCGAGGTGATCGCGGCCTGCCAGTGGGCCTGCGAGCGGCTGCGCAGCGCCGACGTGCTGCTCTCGGGCGGCGGCACGCTGTCGCTCGACGACCTCGACGGCACGAAGGCGCCCGGCGCCGAACTCGCGAAGGAGGGCCGGCGCATCCTCGACCTGCTCGGCCGGGAAGACACGAACACGCTCACGCTGGCCGACATCTCCGACCGCGGCGAATGGCTGGCCGCGATGCGCTTCAACGGCGACGGCGTGGTGACGCCCGAGACCGCCGAGGACGAGGCGCTGCGCGCGACCATCGCCGAGGCGATGCGCAGCCACGGCAGCACGCCCGACCGCCACAAGCAGACCGCCGGCATCGACCGCGCGCGCGCCGAAGCCTTCATGGCCGACGCGGCCGCGATGCGCGACTGGTACGCCAAGGGCGCCGACGCCGCGCTGCTGGCGCTCGGCGACCGCACGCTGGCCGCGGCCGAGGCCATGCGCAAGGTGGCGGCCAAGATCGACGATTTCTTCGCGCGCTGCCGCGTGGCCGCCTACGACGTGCAGGCCGTGACGGCGCTCAACCCTTCCGCCGAGGCCTACGACGCGCTCGCGGGCCACACGCTCGATGCCAATGCGCACCCGATCGCCGAGCTGCCGCTGGCGCCGATCACGCCGCACCGTTCGCTGCCGCTGCGCGGCACCAGCCTCAACCCGGCCTGGGCCGAGGCCATCGCGGCCTTCGCGCGCGACGCTGTGACGCCGCTGCTCGGCGCGCGCGACACGCTCGAGGACGATGAATGGCAGGCGCTGCGCCAGCAGCTCGGCGCCTGCGAGGGCTGGATCGCGGCGCGCCCGGCCAACGCGCTCGCGAGCCTGTCGCACGAACGCATCGAGGCGCTGCTCGCCACGCGCGAGGCGCTGCTGGCGCTGATCGCCGAGGACGAAGCGGCCGAGAGCCACAACAAGCTGCTGGTCGATCTCGAGAAGCTGCTGCGGCTGCAGCGCGACCTCAAGCTGCTGCTCGACAACTTCGTCTCGTTCAAGGCCTTCTACCGGCGCGAGGGCGCGATCTTCCAGGCCGGCACGCTCTACCTCGACGGGCGCAGCTGCGAGCTCACGGTGCAGGTGCAGGACACGGCCAAGCACGCGGTGCTCGCGGGCCTCGCGAAGACCTGCCTGGCCTACTGCGACTGCACGCGGCAGGGGCAGAAGATGAGCATCGTCGCGGCCTTCACCGCGGGCGACGTGGACTTCCTGTTCGTCGGGCGCAACGGCGTGTTCTACGACCGCCAGGGCCGCGACTGGGACGCCACCATCACCAAGCTGATCGAGAACCCGACCAGCGTGGCGCAGGCCTTCTTCGCGCCCTACAAGAAGTTCGTCCGCATGATCGAGGAACAGGTGGCCAAGCGCGCGGCCGCGAGCGAGGCCGGTTCGCAGACGGCGCTGCAGTCGCTGGCCGGCAAGGTCGCGACCGCCGACCAGGCCGCGGGCACCGATCCCGCGAAGGCGCCGGCCAAGCCGCCGCTGCCCGCCACCAGCCGCGTCGATGTCGGCACGGTGGCCGCGATCGGCGTGGCACTCGGCAGCATCAGCGCGGTGCTGGTCGGCATCTTCGGCAAGTTCATCGACCTGGGGCAATGGATCCCGGTGGCGCTGGTCGGCATCGTGATCGCGATCTCGGGCCCGAGCATGCTGATCGCCTGGCTCAAGCTGCGCCAGCGCAGCCTGGGGCCGATCCTCGATGCCAGCGGCTGGGCCATCAACGGCCGCATGAAGGTCAACGTGCGGCTCGGCGGCATGCTGTCGCAGACCGCGCACGTGCCGCCGGGCGCGCGGCGGATCGCGCCCGATCCCTACCGCGAGCGGCACGGGCTCACGGGCGCGGTGGCGGCCGTCTGCATCGTCGGCGCGGTGGCGGTGCTGGCCTGGCGCATGGACTGGCTCGACGAGCAGCTGCCGCCACAGCTGCAGCACGACCCGGCCGCGGCGAGCGCACCGGGCGCCTGAGCGCGCCAATAATCGGGCCATGACCCCGCCCGATGCCGCCCCGCCCTGCTGGCACTACGCGCCGGCGCCGCACGACGGCGTCGAGCTCGCCCACTGGCAGGGCACGCAGGTGCCGCTGCTGCAGCCGCACTTCCATCGCCAGACGCAACTGAGCTTCGTGCTGCGCGGCAGCCGCGTCGTCGAGGCCGGCGGTCAGCGCTTCGAACTGCGGGCCGGCGACTGCCTCGCGATCCCGGCGGGCGTGGCGCATCGCGGCCTCGCGCACGCGCACGCGGGCACGGTCTGCCTCAACGTCTACGCGCCGGCCGAGCGCACGGGCGCGGCCTGCGTGCTCGACGGCCAGGCGCTCGATGCGCTCGAGTGGCACGAACCGGTGTCGAGGATCGCGCGGCGGCTCGGCCTGGGCCGCGAGGCCTTCACGCGCCGCTTCGCCGCGCAGACCGGGCTGCCGCCGCATGCCTGGCGGCTGGTCGACCGGCTCAACGTCGCGCGCGAGCGGCTGCGCGGCGATGCCGAGCTGGCGGATCTCGCGCTCGAGCTGGGCTTCACCGACCAGAGCCACCTGGGCCGGCACTTCCGCCGCGTGTTCGGCGTGTCGCCGGGCCGCTACCGGCGCGGCATGCGGCCTCCCTCACAAACGTCCTAGATCGAAGCCGCGCGCGTTCCTAGCATCCCGTCTTTTGCACGGGAGGTGGGCGATGGAACCGATGGTCACGGCGCTGCTGTTCGCGGCCGGCGTGGTGGGCGGGGTAGTCAATGCGATCGCGGGCGGCGCCACGCTGATCACCTTCCCGGCCATGCTCGCGGCCGGCCTGCCGCCGGTCGTGGCCAATGCATCGAACGCGGTCGCGATCTCGCCGGGCCATCTGCTCGCCGCGGTGGCCGACCGCGAGAAGCTGCCCGCGGCCGACCGCCGGCTCGCGCTCTCGCTGGCCGCCGCCACGCTGGGCGGCATCGCGGGCGCGCTGCTGCTGCTCGCGCTGCCCGAGGCCGCGTTCCTGCAGCCGGTGCCGCTGCTGATCGGCCTCGCCACCGCGCTGTTCGCGTTCGCGCCGCGGATCCAGGCCTGGGCCGCGCGGCGGCGCGAGGGCGCGGCGCCGAATGCGCTCGCGGGCACGGCCGCGCTCACGGCCGTCTCGGTCTATGGCGGCTTCTTCGGCGCGGGACTCGGCGTGATGCTCAGCGCGCTGCTGGCGATCGAGGACCCCGACGACATCCGGCGCGTGAAGGTGATGAAGAACCTGCTGGCCACGGCCGTCAGCCTGGCGGCCATCGTGATCTTCATCGCGCGCGGCACGGTGCAATGGCAGGCCACGCTCGCGATGCTCGCGGGCGCGCTGCCCGGCGGCTGGGCCGGCGGTCAGCTGGTGCGGGTGCTGCCCGCGCAGGCGGTGCGGCGCGCGGTGATCGCGGCCGGGCTCTTCATGAGCGCGTACTACGCGGCGCGGATCTGGTTCTGAAGCCGCGGCTTCAATCGATCAGCTGCGCCTTCATCGCGTAGTAGGTGAGGTCGCTGTTGGTGTTGAGGTGCAGCTTCTCGAGCAACCGCGTGCGGTAGGTGCTCACGGTCTTGACCGACAGCGACAGCGCGTCGCCGATGCTGCCCACCGATTCGCCCTTGGCGAGCTTGAGGAACACCTGGAACTCGCGCTCCGACAGGTGCTTGTGCGGCGGCGCGTCGTCCTTGCGGTCGAGCTGGTTGGCGAGGATCTCGGCCACCGAGGGCGTGATGTAGCGCCGGCCCAGCGCCACGGTGCGGATCGCGTTGGCGATCTCCTCGGGCTCGCAGTCCTTGTTGAGGTAGCCCGAGGCACCCTGGCGGATCAGGTTCACCGCGTAGTGCTCCTCGGGGTAGGCGCTCAGCACGAGGATGCCGAGGTCGGGGGCTTTCGCGCGGATCATGCCGAGCGCGTCGATACCGCTCTGGCCGGGCATCGAGAGGTCCATCAGCAGCACGTCGAGCTCGGTGGTGCGCACGAGGTCGATCGCCTCGCGGCCCGACGAGGCCTCGCCGGCGACGCGGAATTCCACGAAACCCGAGAACAGCGCCTTCAGGCCCTCGCGAACCACGGCATGGTCATCCACTATTCCGATCTTGATCATGATGCGTTTCTCCTGGTCCATTCACATGAGGCGCCCGGAATTCGGGCAGGGCGCAACGATGCCATAGCGAAGGCCCGTGCGGCAGGCCTCGCACCCAACACGGGCCCTTGTCCTGCACGGGAATGGAACGGCGTCTTGCGCGATCGCCGGACTGCGCCGACACGGCGCTGCCTCCGGGTGCGAAAAGGGTAGGAAGCGAGGAATTCCTTGGCGTTCGCCGTGGCCTCGCGCCCGGGCCCGGCCTTCGGGCGCGCGGCGCATTCCCCGCGCCCGCACGCGGTGCCGTCCGACAGACGCATCCTCTTACGCTGGTTAGCTTGGGATGCAATCCCTTCATCCACCACACACATTCATTCGGCATCGCCCTGCCGCCTGTCGCGTCGACGTCTTGCGCCGAAGCCCCGGGTGCACGGCATTTCCGTCATCCCGACATGAACGCCACCGCCAGCACGCCCTCCGCACCTTCGGCACCCTCCGCGAACGCACCGAGCTTCGTCGACCGCCCTTCCTCCTTGTCCTCCGATTCACCACCGTCCGCCGACCCGAACCGATTGCGCATCCTCGTGGTCGAGGACGACGCGGACGCGATGGCCGCCTCGCTCGAGGCCCTGCGCGCGATCGGGCACTGGGCCACGGGCGTGCGCAGCGCCGAGTCGGCGATCACGCGCTACATGCGCGGCGCCTTCGACCTGCTGATGCTCGACGTGGGCCTGCCGGGCCTGTCGGGCAAGGACCTCGCGGCCAAGCTGATGGCGATCGAACGCATCCCGGTGATCTTCGCCTCGGGCGAACCCGAGCCCGCGCAACCGCCGGCCGGCAGCGTGTGGCTGCGCAAGCCCTATGCGCTCGAGGATCTCAACCGCGCACTCACGCGCGCCTGCTCGGGCCCCGTGCGCGACGCGGCCTGATCGATTGAACGGGGCCGCGCGGCCCCTTCTTTTTTCTCTCTTCCTGCTCGCCAACCCGCGCGAGCGCGCCGTCCTTCGCAACGCCTGCGCGTTGCATCGGTGTTCCATTTTTCCGGACGGCTTCTTCTCCGACAGATCGAAGCGGTGAACGCTTCGACGCAAGCACGCGCGCTTCGGGGGAAATGGATTTCTCCCCGCCTTACCGGTCTTCGGCGATGGACCCGCGAAGAGGTCCGCGCCCGGGACACCGTTCCAAGGAATCACCGTGCTTGCTGTCCACCCCCCCGCTGTCTTCGATGACACCGACGCCTATCTTTTTCGCGAAGGAACCCACGCGCGCCTGTTCGACAAGCTCGGCTGCCATCCGCACGAGGACGGCGGCGCCGACTTCGCCGTGTGGGCGCCCAATGCCGAGTCGGTCTCGGTGGTGGGCGACTGGAACGGCTGGAACGGCGAGGCCGATCCGCTGAGCCCCGTGCCCGGCGACAGCGGCGTGTGGCGCGGCCATGTCGACGAAGTGCGGCCGGGCCAGACCTACAAGTACCGCATCCGCTCGCGCCTGCGCGGCCATGTCGAGGACAAGGCCGATCCCTTCGCCTTCTCGTCGGAACTCGCGCCGGCCACCGCCTCGCGCGTGCACCGCCTCGGCGAGGGCCACGACTGGGCCGACGGCGACTGGATGGCGACGCGCCATGCGCGCAACGCGCTCGATGCGCCGATGGCGATGTACGAGGTGCACCTGGGCTCGTGGCGGCGCGAGGACGGCCAGTTCATGGGCTACCGCGCGCTGGCCCATGCGCTGGCCGACTACGTGAACGACATGGGCTTCACGCACGTGGAGCTGATGCCCGTGACCGAGCATCCGTTCTACGGTTCCTGGGGCTACCAGACCACGGGCTACTTCGCGCCGACCGCGCGCTACGGCACGCCCGAGGACTTCATGTACTTCGTCGACCACCTGCACCAGCGCGGCATCGGCGTGCTGCTGGACTGGGTGCCCTCGCACTTCCCGACCGACGCGCACGGCCTCGCCTTCTTCGACGGCACGCACCTGTTCGAGCACGCCGATCCGCGCCAGGGCTTCCATCCCGAATGGAACTCGGCGATCTTCAACTACGGCCGGCCCGAGGTGCGCAGCTTCCTGGTGTCCTCGGCGCTGTTCTGGCTCGACAAGTACCACATCGACGGCCTGCGCGTGGACGCGGTGGCCTCGATGCTCTACCTCGACTACGCGCGCGGCCCGGGCGGCTGGGTGCCCAACCGCCACGGCGGGCGCGAGAACCTCGAGGCCATCGAGTTCCTGCAAACGCTCAACCGCGCGGTCTACCGCGACCATCCCGACACCTTCACCGTGGCCGAGGAATCGACCGCCTGGCCGCGCGTGTCGCGCCCGATCGAGATGGACGGGCTGGGCTTCGGCCTCAAGTGGAACATGGGCTGGATGCACGACACGCTGGACTACATGCGCCACGACCCGGTGCATCGCCGCCACCACCACCACGCGCTGACCTTCTCGCTGGTCTATGCCTTCCACGAGAACTTCGTGCTGCCGCTCTCGCACGACGAGGTGGTGCACGGCAAGGGTTCGCTGATCAACAAGATGCCGGGCGACGACTGGCAGCAGTTCGCCAACCTGCGCGCGCTGCTGGCCTTCATGTGGGCGCACCCGGGCAAGAAGCTGCTGTTCATGGGCGCCGAGTTTGGCCAGCGCCGCGAATGGACGCACGACGGCGAGCTCGAGTGGTGGGTCTGCGGCCTGCCGGCGCATGCCGGCCTGCAACGCATGGTGCGCCAGCTCAACCGCGTCTACCGCGAGCAGCCGGCGCTGCACAGCCAGGACTTCACGCCCGCGGGCTTCGAATGGATCGAGGCCGACGATGCCGAGCGCAGCGTGTTCGTGTTCCTGCGCAAGCCCGCGCACGACGGCCCGCCGGTGCTGGTGGCCGTGAACATGACGCCGGTGCCGCGCACCGACCTGCTGGTCGGCGTGCCGTACGGCGGCATCTGGCGCGAGGTGCTCAACACCGACGCCACCGAGTTCGGCGGCGCGGGCTGGGGCAACTTCGGCGAGGTCGAGGCATCGCCCGTGCGTGCGCACGGCCGGCGCCACTCGCTGAGCCTCACGCTGCCGCCGCTGTCCACCGTGATCCTGCAATCCGAGGGCCAACGATGAAGCGTGAAACCACCCCGATCGGCGCCAAGGCGCCCAAGGGCAAGACCCAGACCGCGAGCGAAAGCACTTCCCTCCCCCGCACCGAGACCAAGGCCCCCGCGCGCAAGCGTTCGCTGCCGCCGCCCGAGCCGCCGCTGAGCTTCGCGCCGGCAACCGTCGCGCCCGATGCACCCGCCCCCGCCGATGGCTCCGACGGCCGCATCCGCGCGGTGATCGGCGCGGTGCTGCCCTCGGTCGACGAAGGCCGTTTCCCGGTCAAGGCCATCGTGGGCCAGCGCACGACGATCACGGCGCACTGCTTCACCGACGGCCACGACGTGCTGCGCGTGATGCTGCGCTGGCGCCCCGAAGCTCGCGGCGAGGGGCGCGACGAGGTGCGCGAGCTGCCGATGCGCGCGCTCGGCAACGACGTCTGGGAGGCCGCGTTCGCGCCGCCCGCGATCGGGCGCTACCTCTACAGCGTGAGCGCCTGGGTCGATTCCTTCGAGTCGTGGCGCCACGAGATGGCGCGCCGCGTGGGCGAGGACATCCGCATCGCGGCGCTGGCCGCGGCCAAGGACATCGTGGCGGCCGCGGGCCGCGCCGACGGCGCCGACCGCGAGGCGCTCGCGCGCTGGGGCGAGGAACTCGCGCGCGCCGCGGCCGATGGCGCGACCGAGCTGCGCGCGGTGCAGGCACTCGCGCTCGACGCGACGCTGGCCGAGGTGGCGCGCCGCCATCCCGACCGCAGCCTCGCCGTGACCTCGGCCGAGCTGCCGCTGTGGGCGCAGCGCGCGCGCGCGGGCTTCAGCACCTGGTACGAGCTCTTTCCGCGCTCGGCCTCGCTCGAGCCCGGCCGCCACGGCACCTTCCGCGACGTCGAGACGCGGCTGCCAGCGATCGCCGCGATGGGCTTCGACGTGCTCTACATGCCGCCGATCCATCCGATCGGCCGCGAGCAGCGCAAGGGCCCGAACAACACGCTGGTGGCCGGCCCCGACGACGTGGGCAGCCCCTGGGCCATCGGCGCGAAGGAAGGCGGGCACAAATCGATCCTGCCCGCGCTCGGCACGCCCGAGGACTTCCGTCACCTGGTGCAGGCCGCGAACGCGCAGGGCATCGAGATCGCGCTCGACATCGCCTTCCAGTGCGCGCCCGACCATCCCTACGTGAAGGAACACCCCGAGTGGTTCCGCCGTCGGCCCGACGGCAGCGTGCAGTACGCGGAGAACCCGCCGAAGAAGTACCAGGACATCTATCCCTTCCACTTCGAGAGCGAGGACTGGCGCGCGCTGTGGGCCGAGCTCAAGAGCGTGCTCGACCACTGGATCGGCGAGGGCGTGCGCATCTTCCGCGTCGACAACCCGCACACCAAGTCCTTCGCTTTCTGGCAGTGGGCGATCGGCGCGGTCAACCGCGAGCACCCCGAGGTGATCTTCCTGGCCGAGGCCTTCACGCGGCCGAAGGTGATGCACCGGCTCGCGAAGCTGGGCTTCACGCAGTCCTACACCTACTTCACCTGGCGCACCGGCAAGGCCGAGCTGGTCGAGTACTTCACCGAGCTGTCGAGCGGCCCGGGCGCCGACTACTTCCGTCCCAACGCCTGGCCCAACACGCCCGACATCCTGCACGAGCAGCTGCAGGCCGGCGACGCGCCGACCTACATGGCGCGGCTGGTGCTCGCGGCCACACTCGCGGGCAGCTACGGCATCTACGGGCCGGCCTACGAGCTGCGCGAGCACCGCCCGCGCGAGCATGGCAGCGAGGAGTACCTCGACTCCGAGAAGTACCAGCTGCGGCACTGGAACCACGACGATCCCGAGAGCCTCGCGCCCTTCATCGCGCGCGTGAACCGCATCCGCCACGACAACCCCGCGCTGCAGACGCACCGCGGCGTGCGCTTCCTTCCGGTCGAGAACGACATGCTGCTGGCCTATGCGCGCGAGTCCGTGCCCGACAACGACGAAGCCGAGGCCAACGTGGTGATCGTCGCGGTCAACCTCGATCCGCACCAGGCGCAGTCAGGCTGGATCCACCTCGACCCGGCCAGCATCGGCGTCGGTCCCGACGAGGACTTCCAGGTGCACGACCTGCTCACCAACCAACGCTACACCTGGCGCGGCCATCACCACTACGTGAAGCTCGATCCGCACAGCGTGCCTGCCCACATCCTCGTGGTGCGCCGGCGTGTGCGCAGCGAGCGCGATTTCGATTACTTCCTCTGAGGGAGAGAGCGATGAATGCACCCGTTTCGCGCATCGCGCTGGAAACCGTCGAGATCGACAACAGCGACGATCCGCTGTGGTACCGCGATGCGGTGATCTACCAGCTCAACGTCAAGGCCTTCTTCGACACCAACAACGACGGCGTCGGCGACTTCAAGGGCGTGACCGCGAAGCTCGACTACGTGAAGGAGCTGGGCGTCAACACGATCTGGCTGATGCCCTTCTATCCCTCGCCGCTGCGCGACGACGGCTACGACATCTCGGCCTACGAGGACGTGAACCCGCAGTACGGCACGCTCGACGACTTCCGCGAGATGCTCGACGAGGCGCACAAGCGCGGGCTGCGCGTGATCACCGAGCTGGTCATCAACCACACCTCGAGCGAGCACCCGTGGTTCCAGGCCGCGCGCAAGGCGCCGCCGGGCTCGCCCGAGCGCGACTTCTACGTCTGGAGCGACACCGACCAGCTCTACCAGGGCACGCGGATCATCTTCACCGACACCGAGACCTCGAACTGGTCGTGGGACCCGGTGGCCAAGGCCTACTACTGGCACCGCTTCTTCAGCCACCAGCCCGACCTGAACTTCGACAACCCGGCGGTGCTCGAGGCGGTGCTCAAGGTCATGCGCTTCTGGCTCGACATGGGCGTGGACGGCTTCCGGCTCGACGCGATCCCCTACCTGGTGGAGCGCGACGGCACCAGCAACGAGAACCTGCCCGAGACGCACGCGGTCATCAAGAAGCTGCGCGCGGCGATCGACGCCGAGTACAAGAACCGCTTCCTGCTGGCCGAGGCCAACATGTGGCCCGAGGACGTGCGCGAGTACTTCGGCGACGGCGACGAGTGCCACATGGCCTACCACTTCCCGCTGATGCCGCGCATGTACATGGCGATCGCGCAGGAGGACCGGCACCCGGTGGTCGAGATCCTTCAGCAGACGCCCGACATCCCCGAGGGCTGCCAGTGGGCGATCTTCCTGCGCAACCACGACGAGCTCACGCTCGAGATGGTGACCAGCAAGGAGCGCGACTACATGTACAACATGTACGCGGCCGACCAGCGCGCGCGCATCAACCTCGGCATCCGCCGGCGGCTGGCGCCGCTGATGGAGAACGACCTCGACCGCGTGAAGCTCATGAACGGCATGCTGCTGTCGATGCCGGGCTCGCCGATCATCTACTACGGCGACGAGATCGGCATGGGCGACAACGTGTTCGTGGGCGACCGCAACGGCGTGCGCACGCCGATGCAGTGGAGCCCCGACCGCAACGCCGGCTTCTCGCGCGCCGACCCGCAGCGCCTGTACCTGCAGCCGATCATGGACGCCATGTTCGGCTACGAGGCGCTCAACGTGGAGGCGCAGGCGCGCGACGCGAGCTCGCTGCTGAACTGGACCCGCCGCATGCTCGCGGTGCGCAAGACCAGCCATGCCTTCGGGCGCGGCCGGCGGCGCTTCCTCAAGCCCGGCAATCGCAAGATCCTGGCCTACGTCAGCGAGTACGACGACGACATCATCCTGACGGTGTTCAACCTGTCGCGCGCGGCACAGCCGGTCGAGCTCGACCTCGCGGCCTTCAAGGGCCGGGTGCCGGTGGAGATGCTCGGGCGCGCGCCCTTTCCGCCGATCGGCGAGCTGCCCTACCTGCTCACGCTGGCCTCGTACGGCTTCTACTGGTTCAAGCTCACGCTCGATGCCGAGATGCCGGTGTGGCACCAGGAGGGCGTGGCGCTGCAGGAGCAGCCGACACTGGTGCTGTTCGACGGCTGGGACAGCTTCTTCCGCGAGCGCGTGATGCCGTGGCGCATCGGCATGGCCGAGCGCATGCGCACGCAGTTCGAGACCGACACGCTGCCGCGCCACATCGAGATCCAGCGCTGGTATGCCTCCAAGGGCGAGACCATCGAGCGCGCGCGGCTGGCCGACCATGCGGTGTGGGAGGACGGCGCCGACCGCTACCTGCTGCCGCTGTTCGACCTCGAGGGCCCGCGCGAGAGCGCCACCTACTTCATGCCGCTGACCCTGGCCTGGGAGGAACGCGAGGAGGAACGCATGAACCGCCTGGCGCAGGCCGGCCTCGCGAAGGTGCGCCAGCAGGCCCAGGTGGGACTGATGGGCGACGCCTTCTACGACGAGCCCTTCTGCCGCGCACTGGTGCGCACCATCGCGCAAGGGCTGGAGCTGCCGACGGCCGCGGGCCGGCTGCACTTCCGTCCCACGGCGGCGTTCGCGAAGCTGGGCCTCGACATCGATGCACTGCCGGTGGGCCGGCCGAGCGCGCAGAGCAGCAACACGGTGGTGACGCTCAACGACACGCTGTTCCTCAAGGGCTACCGCCGGGTGCGCTGGGGCATCAACCCCGAGCTCGAGATGGGCCGCTTCCTGACCGACGTGGTGCAGTACGCCAACTGCGTGCCGGTGCTCGGCGCGCTCGAGTACGTGGGCAACGACGGCCGGGTGATGGCGCTCGCGATGGTGCAGTCGTACATGGCGAACCAGGGCGACGGCTGGACCTTCACGCGCGACTACGTCGAACGCTACCTCGAGGAGCTGCGCACCGCGCCGGCCGACGCGCTGGCGCCGGCCGATGCGCACGGCGGCTTCGTGGCGCTGGCCGCGACGCTGGGCCAGCGCACCGCCGAGCTGCACCTCGCGCTGGCGCGCCGCACCGGCGACCCGGCCTTCGATCCCGAGCCCACGAGCGCTGCCGATGCCACGGCGCTGCAGACGCATGCGCAGGCCGAGGTCGACACCACGCTGGCGCTGCTGCAGCAGCGGCTGGGCCAGCTGAGCGACCCGGTGCGCGAGCAGGCGCAGCAGCTGCTGAGCCTGCGCGAGGCGCTGCACGCGGCGGTGGCCGCCAGCGTGCCCGCGCAGGGCGGCGGCCTCAAGACCCGCTACCACGGCGACTACCACCTGGGCCAGGTGCTGGTGAGCGGCAACGACTTCGTGATCATCGATTTCGAGGGCGAGCCCGCGCGCGACTTCGAGGAGCGCCGCGCCAAGGCCTCGCCGCTGCGCGACGTGGCGGGCATGCTGCGCTCGTTCAACTACGCGCGCTGGACCGCGCTGCGGCGCGTGGCGCAGAACGCCGAGGAGGCGGCGCGCCTCGATGCCGCGGTGCGCGACTGGGAGCGCGTGACGCGCGACGCCTTCCTCTCGGCCTACACCGGCACGCTGGCCGGCGCGGCCGAGGCGGTGCCGGCCGATGCCGGGCTGCTGCGCCTGTTCGAGATCGAGAAGGCGCTCTACGAGCTGCGCTACGAGCTCAACAACCGCAACGACTGGGTCGAGGTGCCGCTGCACGGCCTGCTCGCCCTCGTTGCGCCGAACCATTCCACCGCGCGCTGACGCGACGGTCCACAGAAGGAGGAACTCATCATGGACAACTTCGGCTTCCACCTGGAACCCCTGCGCGCGATCCTCTACCAGATCGGCGCCTACCTGCCGCGGCTGCTGGTCGCGCTGGTGGTCGTGTTCGCGGGCTGGCTGATCGCCAAGGTGGTGCGCTTCGCGGTCATCAAGGCGCTGCGCGCGTTCAACTTCAACGTGCTGACCGAGCGCTCGGGGCTGGACAACTTCTGGCACCAGGGCGGGCTCACGAGCGACACCTCGGCCATCATCGGCGTGCTGTTCTACTGGCTCGTGATCCTGGCCGCGCTGCTGATCGCCTTCAACGGGCTGGGGCTGAGCTACATCGCCGACCTGCTGGGGCGCGCGGTCTGGTTCGTGCCCAACATCTTCATCGCGCTGCTGGTGCTGGCCTTCGGCGCCTACTTCGCGCGCTTCGTCGGCGGCGCCGTGCAGACCTACTGCCGCAACGCCGGCATGCAGGACGGCCAACTGCTGGGCAAGGCCGCGCAGTACGCGGTAATGGTGTTCGTGGTGCTGATCGCGCTCGACCAGGTGAAGGTGGGCGGCGACATCGTGCGCGAGACCTTCCTCGTGATGCTCGCCGGCATCGTTCTTGCTCTTGCACTGGCCTTCGGCCTCGCGGGCAAGGACTGGGCGGCCGAGCGCATCGAGCACTGGTGGCCGCGCGAACGCCCGCGCGGTTCTGGCGTGCCGGCGCGCACGCCGGTGACGCCGACCACGCCGGTCACGCCCGTCACACCGACAACGCCTGCCGCCACCGGCACCGAAAGCGCCCCGGCACCCGCCGTGCGCCAGCCCGTGGCACCACGCAGCGACCACGCGCCGGGCCCGTACGACAGCGGCGAGCGCTGGCCGCCACCGCGCTGAACGCGGCCATCGGCACTTCGACCTTTTTCGTGTTTCCCGACCCCGACCGATTCCTCGCATTGACCCATTCATGAAGAAGGCCACCTACAGCCCCATCTCCGCCGTCTGGCCCGGCGAGCCCTACCCGCGCGGCGCGACCTGGGACGGCCAGGGCGTGAACTTCGCGCTGTTCACGCAGCATGCGCACAAGGTCGAGCTGTGCCTGTTCGACGAGAGCGGCCGGCGCGAGCTGCAGCGCATCGAGCTGCGCGACCGCACCGACGACGTGTGGCACTGCTACCTGCCCGAGGCGCGCCCCGGCCTGGCCTACGGCTACCGCGTGCACGGCCCCTACAAGCCCGAGGAGGGCCACCGCTTCAATCCGCACAAGCTGCTGGTCGACCCCTACGCCAAGGACCTCGTCGGTTCGCTGCGCTGGGGCGACGCGCTCTACGGCTACACCGTGGGCGGCCGGCGCGAGGACCTGTCCTTCGACCGCCGCGACAGCGCGCCGCTGATGCCCAAGAGCCGCGTGCTCGAGACCGCCTTCACCTGGGGCGAGGACCGCCGGCCGTCGATCCCCTGGCAGGACATGGTGATCTACGAGCTGCACGTGCGCGGCTTCACGATGCAGCATCCCGAGGTGCCGCCGCAGCTGCGCGGCACCTACGCGGGCCTGGGCTGCGCGCCGGTGATCGACCACCTGCGCCGCCTGGGCGTGACCACGGTCGAGCTGCTGCCGGTGCACGGCTTCCTCAACGACCGCCACCTGGCAGAGCGCGGCCTGCAGAACTACTGGGGCTACAACACGCTGACCTACTTCGCGCCCGAGATGCGCTACAGCGCCTCGGGCAAGGTGAAGGAATTCAAGACGCTGGTGAAGACGCTGCACTCGGCCGGCATCGAGGTGATCCTCGACGTGGTCTACAACCACAGCTGCGAGGGCAACCAGCTCGGGCCCACGCTGTCGATGCGCGGCGTGGACAACGCCTCCTACTACATCCTCAACGGCGACCAGCGCCGCTACTACGACGACTTCACGGGCTGCGGCAACACCGTCAACCTCGAGCATCCGCGCGCGCTGCAACTGGTGATGGACTCGCTGCGCTACTGGGTCGAGGAGATGCACGTCGACGGCTTCCGCTTCGACCTGGCCTCGGCGCTGGCGCGCGAGTCGGGCCGGGTCGAGAACCTCGGCGGCTTCTTCGACGCGATCCGCCAGGACCCGACCCTGAGCCGCGTGAAGCTGATCGCCGAGCCCTGGGACCTGGGCCACGGCGGCTACCAGGTCGGCAACTTCCCGCTCGGCTGGGCCGAGTGGAACGACCGCTACCGCGACGGCATGCGCGGCTTCTGGAAGGGCGACGCAGGCGTCACCGGCGAGATGGCGCAGCGCCTCACGGGCTCGCAGGACCTCTACGGCTGGTCGGGCAAGCGGCCGTTCGCGAGCATCAACTTCGTGACCGCACACGACGGCTTCAACCTCGAGGACCTGGTCTCCTACAACGACAAGCACAACGAGGCCAACGGCGAGGACAACCGCGACGGCAGCAACCACAACGTGTCGTGGAACTGCGGCGCCGAGGGCGCGACCGACGATGCCGAGGTGAACGCGCTGCGCGCGCGGCAGAAGCGCAACCTGCTGGCCACCCTGCTGCTGTCGCAGGGCGTGCCGATGCTGCTGGCGGGCGACGAGCGCGGCCACAGCCAGAACGGCAACAACAACGCCTACTGCCAGGACAACGCGCTGAGCTGGATCGACTGGAGCGACACGCCCGAGCGCAGCGCGCTCACGCGCTTCGTGCAGCGCGCCATCGCGCTGCGGCGCCGGCATCCGGCGTTCCGCCGCCGCAGCTTCTTCGAGGGCCGCGTGCCCGAGGGGCAGTCGGCCAAGGACATCTGCTGGCTGCGCCCCGACGGCGACGAGATGAGCTCCGAGGACTGGAACACCGACCACGTGCGCTGCCTCGCGGCGCTGGTCTCGGGCAGCGCCCTGCCCGACCGCGGGCCGCGCGGCGAGATGCTGCGCGACGACGACTTCCTGCTGCTGCTCAACGCGCACCACGACGCGATCCCGTTCCAGCTGCCGCCGAGCGCGGCGCCCTGGCGCGTGCTGCTCGACACCACCAAGGACGATGGCGCCGGCGAGGCGGGCAAGCTGGAGGGCGCGGCCTATGCGCTGCCGAGTCGCTCGCTGGTGCTGCTGGGCCGAGAGAACACGGGAGCTTCCGAATGAACGATGCCATCCTCACGCAGCCGCGCATACACGCGATGCCCTTCGGCGCCTTGCCGAATTCCGCCGGCGGCGTCGACTTCCGCTTCTGGGCGCCCGATGCTCCGCAGGTGCAGCTCGAGCTCGGCGCCGAGTCGCATGCCATGGCGCGCGATGCCGAGGGCTGGCACCGGCTGCGGCTTGCGCAGGCGCGCGCCGGCGACCGCTACCGCTTCCGCATGCCCGACGGGCTGCAGGTGCCCGACCCGGCCTCGCGCTTCAATCCCGAGGACGTGCACGGCCCGAGCGAGGTGATCGACCCGGCCGCCTACGCCTGGCGCGACGGCGGCTGGCGCGGCCGGCCCTGGTCCGAGGCCGTGATCTACGAACTGCACGTGGGCAGCTTCACGCCCGAAGGCACGTTCGACGCCACGCGCGCGCGGCTGCCCGAACTCGCGGCGCTCGGCATCACGGCCATCGAGCTGATGCCGCTGGCGGACTTCCCGGGCCGGCGCGGCTGGGGCTACGACGGCGTGCTGCCCTTCGCGCCCGATGCCATCTACGGCCGGCCCGAGGCGCTCAAGGCGCTGATCGACGAGGCCCACGCGCTCGGCATGATGGTGCTGGTCGACGTGGTCTACAACCACTTCGGGCCCGAAGGCAACTACCTGCATGCCTGCTGCCCGCAGTTCTTCAACGACGCGCACCGCACGCCCTGGGGCGCCGCGATCAACTACGACGGGCCCGGCAGCGCGACCGTGCGCGACTTCTTCATCCACAACGCGCTCTACTGGGTCGAGGAGTTCCATGCCGACGGCCTGCGCATGGACGCGGTGCATGCGATCCGCGACGACTCGCCGGTGGGCATCGTGCAGGCCATCTGCGATGCGCTGCGCGAAGGCCCGGGCCGCACGCGCGAAGTGCACGTGGTGCTCGAGGAAGACCGCAACCTCGCGCACCTGCTCGAGCGCGACGCGCAGGGCCGTCCGCGCATCGCTACCGCGCAATGGAACGACGACCTGCACCATGCGGCGCACGTGCTGCTGACCGGCGAGCGCGACGGCTACTACGCCGACTATGCGCAGCAGCCGCTCGAACTGTTCGCGCGCGCGCTGGCCGAGGGCTTCGTCTACCAGGGCCAGGCCTCGGTGTTCCGCGAGGGCGAGACGCGCGGCGAGCCGAGCGCCAGCCTGCCCTCGGGCGCCTTCGTGTCCTACCTGCAGACGCACGACCAGGTCGGCAACCGCGCCTTCGGCGAACGCATCGACGCGCTGGCCGACCCGGTGCTGGTGCGCGCCGCGCGCGCCTGCCTGCTGCTGTCGCCGCACACGCCGATGCTGTTCATGGGCGAGGAATACGCGGCCGCCACGCCCTTCCCCTACTTCTGCGACTTCGGGCCCGAGCTCGCGGCCGCGGTGTCGCAGGGCCGGCGCGACGAGTTCGGCCGCTTCGCCGCCTTCGCCGACGAGGCCGCGCGCGCGGCGATCCCCGACTGCAACGCGCCCGAGAGCTTCGCGCTCGCCAAGCTCGACTGGAGCGAGCGCGAGCGCTCGCCGCACCGCGAGAACCTCGAGGGCGTGCGGCAGCTGCTGCAGCTGCGCCGCGAGCGGCTGGTGCCGCACTTCGGCGGCCGCCAGCACGGCGGCGACTACGACGTCGAGGACGACCTGCTGCGCGTGCGCTGGACGCTGTCGGACGGCGCGGTGCTGCACCTGCTGGCCTGCTTCGGCGAGCATCAACATGCGGTCGACGCACCGCCGGGCGAGACGCTGCATTCGGTCGGCGCGCTCGGCGAGGCGGTGGATGCCACGAGCGCACCCGACGAACATCCGCAACGGCTGCGCCTCGCGCGCGGCGCGGTGCATCTGAGCCTGCAGGTGTCCGATGTCGAGTGAATCCCGCGAGCTCCCCACGATCGAGGCGCTGTGCGCGCGCTTCGGCATCGACACCCGCTACCACGACGTCTTCGGCCACGAGCACCAGGCGCCGCGCGCCACCCTGCGCGCGCTGTTGTCGGCCTTCGGCGTGGTTTGGCGCGGCGAGGACGACGACACGCCGGCCGCAGTGCCGCCCGAGGCCGGTGCCGTGCTGCCCGCGGTGCACGTGGTGCGCGCCGAGCAGGCGCCGTGGTCGCTGGCGCTCGATCCGGCCGTCCTGCCGCCCTCGGCCGATGGCCGTCACCTTTGGCACCTGCGCGACGAATACGGCGAGCCCAGCACGGGCGATGCGCGGATCGAGGCCGATGGCACGCTGAGCTTCGACGTCGAGCTGCAGCCCGGCTACCACCGCCTGTCGATCGAGGGCGCCGAGGGCGAGACCCTGCTGATCGCGACACCGGGGCGCTGCTACCGCCCGCCCTCGCTCGCGCCGGAAGGCGGCGGCCGCGCCTGGGGTCTCGCGGTGCAACTGCCGGCGCTGCGCTCGCGGCGCAACTGGGGCATCGGCGACTTCGGCGATCTCTCGGAACTGGCCGCGCGCATGGCGCCGCTGGGCGTGGATGCGATCGGCCTCAATCCACTGCATGCGCTGTTCGCCCACAACCCGCTGCATGCGAGCCCCTACAGCCCGTCGACGCGGCAACAGATCGACGCGCTCTACATCGCGGTGGAAGCGGTGCCCGACTTCGCCGAGTGCGAGGAGGCGCGGCGCATGGTCGCCGAGCCCGCGTTCCAGACCCGGCTGAAGGCGCTGCGCGCCGCGCCGCTGGTCGACCGCGCGGGCGTGGCGCAGGCCAAGCACGAGGTGCTGCGCTGCCTGTTCGCGCACTTCGAACGCGCGCACCTGGGCCCCGACACCGAGCCCGGCAGCGACCGCGCGCGCATCTTCCGCTCCTTCGTGGCCGATCGCGGCGAGGCGCTGCACCGCCATGCGCTGTTCGAGGCGCTGCAGGCGCATTTCCATGCCGCCGATGCCTCGGTGCATGGCTGGACCGGCTGGCCCGAGGCCTACCGCGACCCGGCCTCGGAGGCGGTGGCGCAGTTCGAGCGCACGCATGCGAGCGAGCTGCACTTCCACCAGTACCTGCAGTGGCTGGCCTCGATGCAGCTGGCGGAAGCCGGGGCGCGCTGCCGCGCGCTCGGCATGCGCGTGGGCCTGTACCTCGACCTCGCGATCTCGGTCGACCGCGCGGGCTCGGACGCCTGGGGCGGCCAGTCGGTGTTCGCGCTCGGCGCGAGCGTGGGCGCGCCGCCCGACGAGTTCAATCCCCAGGGCCAGGGCTGGGGCCTGCCGCCGCTGCGCGCCGACCGGCTGCGCACGAGCGGCTACCGGCTGTTCGCCGACACGCTGCGCGCCAACATGCGCCATGGCGGCGCGCTGCGCATCGACCACGTGATGGGACTGATGCGGCTGTTCTGGATTCCCGAGGGCAGCTCGCCGCGCGATGGCGCCTACGTGCAGTACCCGCTCGAGGAGATGCTCGCGATCCTCACGCTCGAGAGCCACCGCCACCGCTGCATGGTGATCGGAGAGGACCTGGGCACGGTGGCGCCGCGCGTGCGCGAGGCGCTGGCGCAGGCCGACGTGCTGTCGTACCGCGTGCTCGTCTTCGAGACGCGCGGCAGCGAGTTCCTGGCGCCCGGCGACTACCCGGGCGCGGCGCTCGCGACCTTCGGCACGCATGACCTCGCGACCCTGGCCGGCTGGTGGTCGGGCCACGACCTGCGGCTGCGCGCGCAGCTCGGGCTGTTCCCCTCGCAGGAGCTGTTCGAAAAGCAGCAGGCCGACCGCGCGGCACAGCGCGTGGGCCTCCTGCGCGCGCTGCACCGGCAGGGCCTGCTGTCGGCCGAGCAGATGGCCGCGGCCGCCACGGCCACGCAGCCCGATGCCGCGCTGACGGCCGCCGTGCATGCCTACATCGGCGCCACGCCCTGCACGCTCGCGATGGTGCAGCCCGAGGACCTGCTGGGCACGCTCGACCAGGCGAACCTGCCGGGCACCACCGACGAGCTGCAGCCCAACTGGCGGCGCAAGCTCGAGGCCGAGCTCGAGACCCTGGCCACGCGCGAGACGGTGCGCGCGGTGGCGGCGCGGCTGGCCGTCGAACGGCCGCGTGCGAGCCCCACGCAGGACACCGGGCAGCGCGTGCCCGCGGCGCGCATTCCGCGCGCCACCTACCGGCTGCAGCTGCACCGCGACTTCGGCTTCGATGCCGCGGCGGCGATCGTGCCCTACCTCGCGCGGCTGGGCATCAGCCATGTCTACTGCTCGCCGATCCAGCGCGCGCGCGCCGGCAGCATGCACGGCTACGACGTGGTCGCGCACGACCAGATCAATCCCGAGCTCGGCGGGGCCGAGGGCTTCGAGCGCTTCACGCGCACCTTGCATGCGCAGGGCCTGGGGCTGCTGCTCGACATGGTGCCCAACCACATGGGCGTGTTCGGCGCCGACAACGGCTGGTGGATGGACGTGCTCGAGCACGGGCCGGCCTCGGTCTATGCGCAGCACTTCGACATCGACTGGGAGCCGCTGAACCCGGAGCTGCGCGGCAAGGTGCTGCTGCCGGTGCTCGGCGTGCCCTATGGCGAGGCGCTCGCCGAGGGCGCGCTGGTGCTGCACTTCGAGCGCGGCGAGGGCACGGCGCGCGGCGAGGCCGGCTTCGCGCTGCGCTACTACGAGCACCGCTTCCCGATCGCGCCGCGCAGCCATGCCACGGTGCTGGCGCGCGCCGCCGAACAACTCGCGGAAGGACCGCGCGCGCGGCTGCTGGCGCTGGCCGAGGCCTGGACGCAGTGGCCGGTGCACGACGCCAGCGCCGACGACGCGCCCGCGGCCGATTCGGCCGTGCGCGAGGCGCGCTCGCGCGAGCATGCGCTGCTGAAGGCGCGGCTGGGCGAGCTCGCCGATGCGCATGCCGAGGTGGCGCAGGCGCTGGCGCAGGCCACGGCAGCCTTCAACGACGGCGCCGCGCGCGATGCGCTGCATGCGCTGATCGAGGCCCAGCACTGGCGCCTGACCTACTGGCGCGTGGCGGCCGACGAGATCAACTACCGGCGCTTCTTCGACATCAACGACCTCGCGGCGCTGCGCATGGAGCGCGACGAGGTGTTCGAGGCCACGCAGTCGCTGGCGCTGGACCTCGCGGCGCAGGGCATCGTCGACGGGCTGCGCATCGACCATCCCGACGGCCTGCACGATCCGGCGCGCTACTTCCGCCAGTTGCAGGAAGGCTATGCGCGCCGCGCCGGCCTGCCGCTGGCCGGCGACGATGCACAGGGCCGCCCGGCGCGGCCGCTGTACGTGGTGGCCGAGAAGATCGTGGCGCGCGGCGAGGAGGTGCCCGAGGACTGGCACGTGCACGGCACCACCGGCTACCGCTTCGCGAACGTGGCCAACGGCGTGCTGATCGACACCGCTGCCGCGGGACGCTTCGCGGTGCTGTGGCATCGCTTCACCGGATCGCCCGCGCACTTCGAGGCCCATGTGCGCGACGGCAAGGCGGCCGTGATGCGCCATGCGCTGGCCTCGGAGCTCTCGGTGCTGTCGAACGCGCTGCTGCGCATCGCGCGCGCCGACCGCGACACGCGCGACCACACGCTCAACACGCTGCGCCGCGCGCTCGCGGCGGTGGTGGCCTGCCTGCCGGTCTACCGCAGCTACATCGTCGACGTGCCCTCGGCGCAGGACCGCCGCTTCATCGACGAAGCGGTGGGCGCGGCCGAGCGGCACTTCGGCGACGGCGACACCTCGGTCTACGCGTTCCTGCGCCAGACCCTGAGCGGCGAGGCGGTGCCCACGGCCGGCCCCGCGCTGCGCGACCGGGTGCGGCGCTTCGCGGTGCGCTTCCAGCAGTTCAGCGCGCCGGTGGCGGCCAAGGGCGTGGAGGACACGGCCTTCTACCGCTACTTTCCGCTCGCCGCGCTCAACGAGGTGGGCGGCGATCCCGACGTGTTCGGCGTCGACGTGGAGGACTTCCACGCGGCGAGCGCCGACCGCGCCGCGCGCTGGCCGCACACCATGCTCGCGACCTCGACGCACGACAACAAGCGCTCGGAGGACGTTCGCACGCGCATCGACGTGCTGTCGGAGATCCCGCGCGAATGGCGCGCCGCGTTGATGCGCTGGCGCCGGCTGCAGCAGCCGCTGCGCGAGCGCATGGCCGCCGAGGGCGCGCCGGCCGATGCGCCCTCGGGCGCCGACCTCTACCTGCTGTGCCAGACGCTGGTCGGCACGCTGCCCGCCGAAGGGCTCGAAGGCGAGGCGCTGGCCGACTACAGCGAACGCATCGTGCAGTACATGCACAAGGCCGCGCGCGAAGCCAAGCTGCGCACCGCGTGGACCCGGCCCGACGCGGGCTACGAGGACGCGCTGCGGCGCTTCGTGGAACTGACGCTCGATGCGGCGCAACCGGCCGCGTGGTGGACGGACCTGCGGGCCTTCGCGTCGCGCATCGCGCTGTTCGGCGCCTGGAACAGCCTCTCGCTGACGCTGCTGAAATTCGCCTCGCCCGGCGTGCCCGACGTCTACCAGGGCACCGAGCTGATGCCGCTGACGCTGGTGGACCCCGACAACCGGCGGGCCGTGGACTATGCGTGCCGCGAAGACCTGCTCGAGGACTTCGAGCAGCGCGCGGCGGGCGCGCGCTCCGCCGAGAGCGTGGAGGCGTTCGCGCGCGCGCCGCACGACGGCCGCGCCAAGCTCTGGTTCGCCTGGCGGCTGCTGGCGCTACGCCGCGCGCAGGATGCGTTCTTTCGCGATGCCGGCTACCGCGGGTTGCGCGTCGAAGGACCGCTCGCGCGGCACGTGGTCGCGTTCGAGCGGCGCCACGAGGGACGCACGCTGGTGGTGGTGGCCGCGCGCTTCTTCGCGGGGCTGTGCGGCGGCATGGCGGACGAGGCCGCGCCGGAGCTGCCGGTGGGCGAGGCCTGGCGCGGCACGCGGGTGTGGCTGTCCGATGAAGGCGCGGCCGATGCGGGCGCGGGCTTCACCGAGCTGCTGACCGATGCGCCGTTCGAGTCGGGCGTCGAAATCGACCTTGCGCTGCTGTTCGCACGCATGCCGTGGGCCGCGCTGTGGCGCGGCGCGCCGGGCGACTGAGCCGCGCACGGCGGCGCGGTCCTACGCGCTGTCGCGACGAAGGGCGCCTCGTTGGGCGGCGGCGCGGCCGCACAGTGCCAGCACACCGCTCCACGCCCCTGCCATGCCCACCGCATCCGCCACGTCCCGCCTCGCGCGCTCGCCCCGAGGCCCGCTCTCCATCTTCATGGTGGAGGACGAGCCGCTGGTGCAGGACAGCCTGCGCGTGGTGCTCGGCGGCTTCCTCGGTGCCGAGGTGGTGGGTTCGGCGAACAGCGAGACCGAGGCGATCTCGTGGCTGCAGGCGCACGACGATGCCTGGCGGCTCGCGGTGGTGGACCTGTTCCTGCAGCAGGGCACCGGCCTGGGCGTGCTGTCGTGGCTCGCGCCGATGAAGAACGGCCGCACGGTGATCGCGCTGACCAACGCGGCCACGCGCGCGAACCGCGCGCAGTGCCTGCAGCTCGGCGCCGACGCGGTGTTCGACAAGTCCGAAGAGATCAACGAGTTCCTGAGCTTCTGCGAGAGCGCGTCGATGGGCTCGCCGGTGGCGCAGCCCGCGGCCACGGCGCGCGCGACCGGCCGCGCCTGAGCGGCGCGCGCCATCGCCTACAGCGATGCAGGCGGCGCACCGACGATGCGCGGCCGGTGCGGTCCCAGGATGAAGTTTCTTTCCCTACTTCATCCACCGACCTCACTCACCGAAAGGAGTCAGACATGGCCAAGGAAAAGCATCTGCTCGACACCAACACCAACCTGCACCGCGACCCGATCACCGGCGAGCCCGGCTCGCACCCGGTGGGCACCGGCGTCGGCGCCACGGGCGGCGCGCTCGCGGGCGCGGCGGTCGGCGCAGTCGGCGGCCCCGCGGGCGCGGCGGCCGGCCTGATCGCGGGCGCCGTGCTCGGCGGCATGGGCGGCAAGGCCGTCGCGGAACGCGTGAACCCGAGCGTGGAACGCGCGCACTGGGCCTCGGCCTATGAACGCGAGCCCTACTACGAAGCCGGCCGCAGCTACGACGACTACGCACCGGCCTACGAACTGGGCTGGAGCGGACGCGCCGCGGGCCATGACGAGTTCGCGTCCGTCGAGCCCTCGCTCGCGCGCGAATGGGAAGCGCGCCGCGGTGCTTCGACGCTCGACTGGACGCGCGCCCGGCCCGCGTCGCAGGCCGCCTGGGAGCGTGCCGATCGTCTCTACTACAGCGACGAGGACAGCGCGATTCCCGCGGTGGACGGCCCGCCGCTGGCCAACGACGACGTGGTCGACGTGATCAACGACCTGCTCGAGACCAGCCGCGATGGCGAGTACGGCTTCCGTGTCTGCGCCGAGGAGATCGATGACGCGCAGCTCAAGCGCGTGTTCGCGGCGCGCGCCGTTGAATGCGCCGACGCGGCGGCGCAGTTGGTGCGCGTCGTGGAGTCCTATGGCGGCCAGCCGGCCGCGGGCGGCACGGCCAGCGGCGCCATGCATCGCGGCTGGGTGCATGTGAAGGGCGCGGTCGGCGCCAACAGCAAGCTGTCGATCCTCGAGGAATGCGAGCGCGGCGAGGACACGGCCGTGGCGCGCTACCGCAAGGCGCTCAAGCAGATGCTGCCGGCCGGCGTGCGCGAGATCGTCGCGGCGCAGGCACGCGGAGCGCAGCGCAACCATGACCAGATCCGCGACCTGCGCAACGCGGAGCGCGCGGCGCGTTGATCGCGGCGTCATGAACGAGAAAGAGCCCGGCATGCCGGGCTCTTTTTTTGGGGGCCGCGCGGCGATTACTTGCAGTTGAGCTTCATCGCCTCGATGCGCCCGCCGAAGCCGAGCCGGCTGATCAGCCCGCCTTCGCGGCTGTTGGCCGGGAAGCTCACGGTGCGGTCGCGGAACATCGCGTGCTGGTAGACCTCGAGCGTGGCGCGCGGGCCCACGGTCACGCTGTCGATGTCGCGCTGCAGCTGCCGCGCCGTGCCCTTGTCGAGGCTCTGCAGGGTGGCGGGGCCGACCAGCGTCACGACGTCGCCCTGGAAGTCGCGCTTCGAATAGAACTGGGCCCAGCAGCCGGAGCCGTGCGCCGGGTCCTCGACGCGCAGCGGCACGAGCAGCACGGTGGGCTCGGCCTGGTTGTCGACGGCCGAGACCTTGGGCGTGCCGGTGGAACAGGCGCCGAGCGCGAGCGCGGCGGCGAGGCCCAGGGGCCAGAGGGTGCGAGAAGTCTTCATGATGGATGCAAAGGCTGGGATCGGGGAATGGCGCCGGCGGGCGGATCGAGGATCCGCCTGGCTCGAAGGAGGCCGAAGGCCTGCGCCGCGAAGCTTCAAGATAGCGGCCGAATGGCGCGATGCCGTAGGAGAAAGGCGCGCGGCGCCGTCGCAGGCGGGCGTGCCTGTTCGTGGACCGCATCGCACCCGCCAAATAAAGCGCTTGCAATTGAATCGCATGCGATCTAATATCCGGCCCATGCCAGCCAAGAAAGCCGCCTCCGCCCAGCCTGTCGCCTCCAGCGCCGACCGGCTCACGCTGGACGAGCAGCTGTGCTTCTCCGTCTACTCGACCATGTTGAGCCTCAACAAGGTCTACCGCGGCCTGCTGCGCGATCTCGACCTCACCTACCTGCAGTACCTCGTGATGCTGGTGCTGTGGGAGCGCGACGGCCTCAACGTGTCCGAGATCTGCACACGCCTCTCGCTCGAGACCACCACGCTCACGCCCCTGCTCAAGCGGCTCGAGGCCCGCGGCCTCATCGTGCGGGCACGCTCGGCACTCGACGAGCGCCAGGTCATCGTGTCGCTCACGGCCGAGGGGCGCGCGCTGCGCACCAAGGCCAAGGCCATCCCGGCCTGCGTCGCGCAGGCGATGGAGCTGTCGGGCGACGAGATCGACGGCCTGCGCGAACAACTGCAGACGCTGCGCGCCAGCCTCGACAGGAACGCATGACCACTCCGCTCCCTCGCGAGGCAGTCCTTGCCGGCTGCCTTTTTTCAAGGCATTTATATCGCATGCGATATTCATTCATACGCTAGTTCTCCCGTCCACCGTTCCCTCCCCTCCAGCCAAAGGAAATCACCATGTCCTCGAACCAGACCACCTCTTCTTCCACCACGCGCCGCAGCCTGCTGACCGGCAGTGCCGCCACGCTCGCGACCGGCGCCCTCGTCGGCGCGGGCCTCTCGCGCAACGCCGAGGCCGCGCCCGCGCGCGCGGCCAAGGGCCAGCGCAGTTCGGGCAACACCATCGTCACCAAGGACGGCACGCAGCTCTACTTCAAGGACTGGGGCAGCGGGCAGCCCGTGGTCTTCAGCCATGGCTGGCCGCTGAATTCCGACAGCTGGGAATCGCAGATGCTGTTCCTCGCCTCGCAGGGCTTCCGCGCCGTCGCGCACGACCGCCGCGGCCATGGCCGCTCGAGCCAGCCGTGGAACGGCAACGACATGGACACCTACGCCGACGACCTCGCCACCGTCATCGAGACGCTGGACCTGAAGAACGTGGTGCTGGTCGGCTTCTCGACCGGTGGCGGCGAAGTCGCGCGCTACATCGGCCGCCATGGCACGAAGCGCGTGGCCAAGGCCGCGCTGATCTCGGCCGTGCCGCCGCTGATGCTCAAGACGGCCGCCAACCCCGGCGGCCTGCCGATCGAGGTGTTCGACGGCCTGCGCGCGGCGCAGCTTGCGAACCGCTCGCAGTTCTACAAGGACGTGCCCTCGGGTCCCTTCTTCGGCTTCAACCGGCCCGGTGCCAAGCCCTCGCAGGGCCTGATCGATTCGTGGTGGGCGCAGGGCATGCAAGGGGGCCACAAGAACACCTACGACTCGATCAAGGCCTTCTCGGAAACCGACTTCACCGAGGACCTGAAGAAGTTCGACGTGCCCACGCTGATCGTGCACGGCGACGACGACCAGATCGTGCCGATCGGCGCCGCCGGCCTGGCCTCGGCCAAGCTCGTGAAGAACAACAAGCTGATCGTCTATCCCGGCGCGCCGCACGGCCTGACCGACACGCACAAGGATCGCTTCAACGCGGACCTGCTCGCGTTCATCAAGTCCTGAGCGGGGCATCCGGCGCGCGGGCTTGACGCGCGCGCCGGGCTTGCGTCTGATGCGGGCATGCACGCGCCGCATCCACCAAGGATCTCGAGATGGCATCGACCCCCTGGGACCTCGAACGCTTCGTGAGCGCGCAGGACCCGGTGTACGCCGAGGTCTGCGCCGAACTCGCCGCGGGGCGCAAGCGCAGCCACTGGATCTGGTTCGTGTTTCCGCAGCTCGCGGCGCTGGGACGCAGCTCGACGGCGCGCTTCTTCGGGCTCGAGGGCGTAGCTGAAGCTGCGGCCTATTGGGCGCATCCGGTGCTCTCGCAGCGACTGCGGCAGTGCACGCAGCTCGTGCTCGACGTGCAGGGCAAGAGCGCGCACCAGATCTTCGGCTCGCCCGACGATCTGAAGCTGTGTTCGTGCATGACGCTGTTCGAGGTCGTCGCGCGCGACGAGCCGGTCTTCGGCGAGGTGCTCGCGCGCTACTACGGCGGGGAGCGCGACGAAGCGACGCTCGCGCTGCTCGGCGCCTGATTCAGAGCGCCATCAACCCGCCGGCGACAGCCGCCAGCGCGACCACCAGCACCGGCGACATGCGCGCCCAGACCAGCAGCCCGAAGGCCGCGAGCGCCAATCCGAAATCGGCGCGCGTGTGGATGGCGCTGGTCCACACCGGGTCGTAGAGCGCCGCCACCAGCACGCCGACCACGGCCGCGTTGACGCCGGCCATCGCGCGCTGCACGCCCTCGCGCTGGCGCAGCGTCTCCCAGAACGGCAGCGCACCCGCCACCAGCAGGAACGCGGGCAAAAAGATCGCGAGCAGCAAGGCCAGTCCACCGAGCCAGCCACCGAAGGGGCCGGGCATGACGGCGCCCAGGAATGCGGCGAAGGTGAACAAGGGCCCCGGCACCGCCTGCGCGGCGCCGTAGCCCGCGAGAAAGACATCGTTCGACACCAGCCCGCTCGGCACCACCCCGGCCTGCAGCAGAGGGAGCACGACGTGCCCGCCGCCGAACACCAGAGCACCGGCCCGGTAGAAGTCGGCAACGACGGCAAGCCCTGGCGAGTGCCATGCGGCGGCCACGAAGGGCAGCGCCACGAGCAGCACGACGAACAGCCCGAGCAGCACGGCGCCGGTCGTCTTGCCCACGCCGTAGTCGCGATGCCGAGCCGCGGGCAGAGGGACCAGCTGTAGCGCCCATCGACCCACCACGCCACCCGCGACGATGGCCGCGATCTGCCCCCATGCCGAAGGCACCGCGAGCACCAGCAGCGCCGCGACGATCGCGACACCCGCGCGCAAGCGATCGGGACACAAGGTCCTGGCCATGCCCCAGACCGCCTGCGCGACCACGGCCACCGCGACCACCTTCAGCCCATGCACGGCGCCCGACTGCGAGAGCGCGGACCACTGCGTGACGCCGGCCGCGAACAGCACGAGCGCCACGGCCGAAGGCAGCGTGAACCCGATCCACGCCGCGATCGCCCCACCCCAGCCCGCGCGCCCCAGCCCGAGCGCGATGCCCACCTGGCTGCTCGCGGGCCCGGGCAGGAACTGGCACAGCGCCACCAGGTCCGAGTAGCTCCTGTCGTCGAGCCAGCCGCGGCGCTCGACGAAGGCCGCGCGGAAGTAGCCGAGATGCGCCACCGGGCCGCCGAAGGAAGTCAGGCCGAGCTGGAGGAAGGCGAGAAAGACCTCGAGCACCGAGCCGCGTGCGCGGGCGGTGTCGTGGCCTTCATCGGCGGAAGGGCCTTCATCGGCGGAAGGGCCTGGATCGGATTGCTGCTGCGGGTTCATGGGGCGGCGCGGCAGTATCGGTCACGCCCATGAAAGTTCGACCGGCCCCGCATCGACAAGATGTCTCCCAGATCGATCGCCAGAATCCATCCGCCCACCTCTCCTCCTCCCTCGGGTGGGCTTCCTCCCTGGTCCCATGCGAGTACGGACCATTCGGCCCGCCTCGTGCGGGCTTTTTTTCGGTCCGCGTTCCACCGCCCTTGTCAGACGTCAATGCGCGCGCGACAACGCCAACCGAATTCCGTAGGCAAAATCCAGGCATGCGAAACGTAGAGGGACTGTCAGACCGCGAACTCGAGGAGCAGGCACGCGTCTGGCGCAAACGCGCGCTCGAGGGCGAGCTGCACGCCAGGGGCACGGCCCATCTGCTCGAGGCCGAGGCCCGGCGCCGCGTCGGCCTCGCGCGCTTCGATCCCGATGCCCTCGACCTGCGCTCGCTCGCGGATCGGCAGTTTCTGCCGCACCAGGGGCTGGGCGGCAGGCTGCTCAAGGCGGGCATGCTCGCCGCGGGGATCACGCTGATTCTGCTGCTGCTCGTGGCCTATCGCTGAGCGGGCCCGCTCCCGCTGGCGCACTCGAACCGACGCCCAAAGCAAAAGGCGCTGCAACTCGAAAAGTTGCAGCGCCTTGCAATTTGGTGGCCTGGGGCGGAATCGAACCACCGACACGCGGATTTTCAATCCGCTGCTCTACCAACTGAGCTACCGGGCCTGGGATGGCACCTCACCGAATCACCGGGAGAACCGGCTTTGAGGCCTGTTCAACCACCGTGCTGCGGTGTGGAGCCTGCGATTATACAGCGCTTCTGCGGCCTCGCGAAAGATCCACACCAAGTTGTTTGAGCTTTCGGTACAGATGGGTGCGCTCGAGGCCGGTCTTTTCGGCCACGCGGGTCATCGAACCGTTCTCCATCGCGAGGTGGAACTCGAAGTAGGCCTTCTCGAAACCGTCGCGCGCATCGCGCAGCGGACGATCGAGATCGAAGCTCTGCGTGGACTGCGGGCCCTGGTCGGGCACGGGCACCGATGCGAGCGACGCCATCAGCAGGCTGTCGCCGGTGGTGGTGATGGCGCTCGGCTGGCCATGGCCGGTGGGCGTGGGCACGACACCGGCCGCGGCGCGGCGTGCGCTCTCGCGCGCGAGTCCCTGCTCGACGGCCTTCAGCAGCTTCTGCAGGGTGATGGGCTTTTCGAGAAACGCGAAGGCACCGATGCGCGTGGCATCGACGGCGGTGTCGATGGTGGCATGGCCGCTCATCATGATCACGGGCATCGTGAGCAGGCCCGCGGTGGACCACTCCTTGAGCAAGGTCACGCCATCGGTGTCGGGCATCCAGATGTCGAGCAGCACGAGATCGGGACGCGCACGCTGACGCGCGGCACGTGCCTCGGCCGCGTTCTCCGCGAGTTCGACGTTGTGGCCTTCGTCATTGAGAATTTCGAAGAGCAGGTCCCTGATGCCCAGCTCGTCATCGACCACGAGAATGTTTGCCATGAGTGCTGCTTGTTGTGTGCGCTGGTGTGTTGGTGCGACGGCCTCTTTCGGTCGCGCCGCGCGGCGGAAGACTTACTTCGAATCTTCGGTGTGAGCGGCCGCTGCCTGCGGCTCGCCTGCCAGCGCGAATGATAGCGAGACTTGCGCCCCGGCTATAGCCCCGTCGACGACGCGGTTGGACAGCTCGATGCGCGCGCCGTGCTCGTCGGCGATCTTCTTGACGACCGCGAGCCCCAAACCTGTACCTTTTGTTTTCGTCGTGACGTAGGGCTCGAACGCGCGCTTGAGAATGTTCTCGGCGAAGCCCGGTCCGCTGTCCTGCACGGTGAGCCGCACGCGCTGTCCCGAATCGCCGAGCCGCGTGCGGATGACGACCTCGCCGCGCCGTCCGGTGGCACCGGCCGCGGCCTCGGCGGCATCCTGCGCGTTCTGCAGCAGGTTGTGGATGACCTGGCGCAACTGCTGCGCGTCGCCGCGGATCGGTCGGCAGCGCTCGTCGGGCTCGAAGCGCAGCGCGATCGGCATGGTCTCGACGTTGTAGAGATGGAGCACGTCGACCAGCAGCGCATTGAGGTCGACGGGCTTGAGGTCGGCGGCCGGCAGGCGCGCGTAGTCGCGGAATTCGTTGACCAGCCGCTTCATCGCATCGACCTGGTCGACGATGGTCTTCACCGACTTGACCAGCACCGCCTGCTCGGGCGCGGCGACCTTGCCCGAGAGCTTCATCTCGAGCCGTTCGGCCGAGAGCTGGATCGGCGTGAGCGGGTTCTTGATCTCGTGCGCGAGACGCCGCGCGACCTCGCCCCAGGCCTGCGCGCGCTGCGCCGAGACGATCTCGGAGATGTCGTCGAACACCAGCAGCCGCGCGGCGCCCGGCAACTCGGCACCGCGCGCCACGATGTTGATGGCGCCCTCCTGCTGCGGCAGGTCGGTGCCGGTGGCGTGCAGCTCGAAGGCATGCTGCCAGTGGTCGAGGCCATGCTGCATGCGCTCGACGAGGAAGTCCTCGAACTGCTGCTGCACGGCGGCGCCGAAGTCGGCCAGGCCGGGCACCTCGGTGAGCAGCTGGCCTTCGTAGGCCGCGAGCGGCGCGCGCAGCACGCGCGTGGCGCCGGGGTTGGTCGACAGCACGGTGCCGCCGGCATCGAGCACGATCACGCCCGAGGTCAGGTTGTCGAGGATGGTCTGCAGGTTGGCGCGCGCGGCATCGAGCTGGCCCATGGTCTTCTCGACCGCGGTGCGCGCCTCGGCCAGTTGCTGCGTCATGACGGCGAACGAGCGCGTGAGGCCGCCGAGCTCGTCCTTGCCCTGCGACACGGCCGTGGGCCGCAGGTCGCCGGCGGCCACCTGGCGCACGCCGTCGGCCAGCACCAGCAGCGGCCGCGCGAGCTGGTTGCCGAACAGCACCGCGAGCAGCACGGCACCGAACACGGCGAGGAACAGGCTCAGCGTGAGCGTGCCGATGTACATGCGGCGCAGGCCCACGCGCCCGAGCGCGCGCTCCTGGTATTCGCGGTTGGCCTTGTCGACCGCGAGCGCGTTGGCCACCACGTTGGGCGGCAGCGGCCGCGTGACCTGCAGGAAGCGCGGTGCGGCATCGAGGTCGAAGCCCGGGCGCTGCACCATCGCGAGCGCACGCACGGTGGCCGGCGGCAGCAGGATGCCCGGCGGCGGCTCGTCGAGTCCCTCGATGTGGGCGATCGCGCGGTCGGCGCGCACCTGGCGCAGCTGCTGCGGCGTGGGCCGCTCGGGATTGAGCTGGAAGCGCGACGCGCCCGCGGTGGCGATGAGCTGGCCCGCGTTGGTCCACAGCACCACGTCGGTCGCCTCGAGCTGGTCGCGGATGCGTTCGAGCGCGAGGCCCGCGCTGGCATCGGAGACCTGCGCGAGCTGGCCGCCGGCCGCGCGCGTCTTGGCCGCGAGGTCGTCGGACAGCGCATCGAGCGTGGCGCGCCCGAGGTTCAGGCCCGAGTTCAGCGCGCCCTCGACCTTGACGTCGAACCAGCTCTCGATCGAGCGCTCGACGAACTGGTAGGACACGACGTAGACCAGCGCGCCCGGCACCACGCCCACCAGCGCGAAGATGGCGGCGAGCTTGATCAGCAGCCGGCTGCCGAACTTGCCCTGCCGCAACCGGCGCAGCAGCCGGAACGCGACCCAGCCGATCACCAGCACCAGCACCACCGCCACCACGACGTTGATGCCGAACAGGCGCACGTAGTAGCGCTCGTAGAGCTCGCGGTTGTTGGTGGCCTGGGCCAGCAGGAACATCAGCACCAGGCCGATGGCGGTGACCAGCGCGGCGCCGACACCCACGGCCCAGCGCATCGCGCGCGAGCGGCGCGCGGCGGGCGTGGCCGCGGCACCGCTGCGCGGCTTGGAACTCACCGCTGCTTCTCCACCGCCAGGCGCGCGCTGCGCTCGGCGGAGATGTTCCAGTCGGCCTGGCCGGCCACGCCGATCTGGAACGGCCGCGGCAGCTGCGAGGTGTCGAGCCGGAAGCGGAAGGTGACCTGGTGCAGCGGGTCGTCGCCGATCTCGGCCGGATCGCCCATGCGCAGCCGGCCCACGCGCCGCACGGCCTCGAGCGCATCGGCGAGGCTGTCGAAGTTCTGGTTCAGCGACAGGCTGAAGCTGGCCGAGCCCGACAGCGGCAGCGGCGAGATGTTGAGCCGCCAGCGGCGGGTCAGCGGCTGGTAGGCCAGCCGCATGTGGCGCGTGGCCTGCGCGACCTTGCGGTCGGTCCAGTACCAGCGCTCCTGGAACATCTCGGCCTCGGCCACGAAGTAGATCGCGATGCCCTTGTCGAGCACGTCCTCGACCAGCGCGGGCAGCTCGAACTGCACGGCGGCATTGAGGTAGACGGCATCGTCGGATTGCTCGAGCCGCATCTGGGTGACGGCGGCGGCATTGCGCGTCTGGGCCAGCACGGGCGGCGCCAGCACCGTGACGAGCAGCACGACCACCAGCGCCAGCAGCACCAGCCACCGGGGCTTGCGCGGTTCAACCCGGGTGCTTTTCAAGCAGGGCGTAGAAAAAGCCGTCGTGGTCACCCAGGGGATTGTCCTGGACGGCACGGGCATTCGCCCCGCTTTGAGGCAGCAAATGCCCCGGCGATGGCCGCAATCGGGCGTCGGTGTTGTGTGCAAGAAACGCATCGATCTGTTGCGAACCCTCTTCCCGAAACACCGAACAGGTGCAGTAAAGCAGCCGTCCGCCGGGCCGGACCAGGGGCCAGAGCGCCGCCAGCAGCGCGGCCTGCTGCAGGGCGAGCTGGGCGGTATCGCTCTCGCGGCGCAGCCAGCGCACGTCCGGATGGCGGCGCACGATGCCCGAGGCGGTGCACGGGGCATCGAGCAGGATGGCGTCGAAAGGCTGGCCGTCCCACCAGTCGGCGGGCCGTCCGGCGTCGGCCACCACCACCTTGGCCTGCAGGTCCAGGCGGGCCAGGGTCTCGTCGATGCGGCGGCTGCGCACGGCGTCGACCTCGAGCGCGGTCAGTTCGAGCGCATCGGGGCCCGCGAGTTCGAGCAGGTGGGCGGTCTTGCCGCCGGGCGCGGCGCAGGCATCGAGCACGCGCAGCCGCCGGCCGGACGGCGCCGCGAGTCCGTCGAGCAGCAGCGGCGCCGCGAGCTGGGCCGCGGCGTCCTGCACCGAGCAGGCGCCGTCGGCGAAACCGGGCAACTGCTGCACCGGCCGCGCGCGCGCGAGCTGCAGCCCGCTGGCCGCGACCGGCGTGGCCGGCATGTCGAGTGCCGCAAGTTCGTTGCGGTAAGGGCCGGCGGCCGTCTTGCGGACATTCACGCGCAAGGTCATCGGCGCCTGGGCGTTGTCGGCCTGCAGCACGCGCTGCCAGTCGCGCGGATGGTCGCGCTTGAGCTTCTCGATCCACCAGCGCGGATGGTTCCAGTGCGCCACCGGTTCGGCATCGGTCGCGGCCACGAGTTCGTCGCGCTCGCGCAGGAAGCGCCGCAGGCAGGCATTGATGAAGCTGGCCTGCGCACGCGTGGCCGGGTTGCGCTTGGCGGCCTCCACGGTCTGGTCGACCAGCGTGAAGGGCTCGTAGGGCGACTGCCTCGCGTCCCAGGCCAGCGCGAGCGCGGTGCACAGCAGCGCGTCGGGCAGCGGCGGCGGCGTGCGCTTGGCGAGGTGGCGGCGCAGGGCTTCGGCGCGGCCCAGCCAGCGCAGCACCTGGAAGCCCAGCGCCTGGACGCCGGGGCGCAGTGCCGGTTCGACGGCCTCGAAGGCGACCGAGCCCGAGGTGCCGGCGCGGATCGACGCCAGCGCCCCTGCGGTCAATTGCAGTTGGCGCCAGAGCGGCGGTTGCAGCGGCGAAGCGCCGCCGTGCGAGGGGTCAGTAGGAAGAGCAGGCAATGCGGGCGATGTTAAAGGGCCCGGATGTCCGCCACCCAGGCAATGTCATGAACGAAATCGGCGGCCGAAGTTCAGTGCAGCGGCGCCGCGGGCCTCAGACGCACGGCCCATGCCACCAGCAGCGCCGGGAACTGGGCGAGCGCCGCGTTGTAGCTGGCGACCGCGAGGTTGAACTGGGTGCGCGCGATCTCGGCGGCGGCCGAGGGTTCGGGCCAGGCCATCGGCTCGGCCGCGATCGCGCCGGTGACCGTCACGGGCACCAGCGCGTTCGCCGTCGAAGCCTGGCCCGCGGGACGCGACAGCGTGCCGTCGGGATGGAAGGAGGTCACCGCATCCGGATGCCGGCGCTGCCAGGCGGTCAGCAGCACCTGCAGCGCGGTCGCGAGCGCCGACATGCTGCCGGCCTCGAGCGGGCGCTGCCGGGTCGCGCCGAGCAGGGTGGCCATCTGCGTGGTCGCGGCCTGCAGCGACGAGGCGCCCGCCGCGGGATCGGTCGATTCCTCGGCGGCCGACGGCGCGCTCAGGCTGGTCTGCACGAAGTCGAGCTGGCGCGTCAGCGCGGCGTCCAGCGTGGCATAGGCCTGCAGCACCGCGGCCCGCAGGCGCACCAGCCGGTTGTAAGCGCCGACAAACCAGAACAGCAGCACGGCCACGACGATCCAGCCGGCCAGCGAATCGGGCAACACGCTCATCGATGGCACTCCAGGAAAAGCTCAGAAGGAAGACGGAAGGACGCGCGGAAAACCGCGGCCCCCCATGAAAAACGCCTCCCGACCGTCAAGCCGGGAGGCGTTCACGACCGGTCACGGCCGGGCGATGCTAACCAGTTATTCGGTCGCGGCGCCTTCGCTGGCGTCGACCGTGCTGGTGGCATCGCTGGACGAACCGGCGAGCTCGGCGGCTTCGGACTCGGCGATGGCGCGGCGCTCGGCCTCGTCCATCTCGTCCTTGGCCTTGCGTGCCAGGTGGTACGCCATGCCGGTGCCCGCGGGGATCAGGCGGCCGACGATGACGTTTTCCTTCAGGCCGCGCAGCTCGTCGCGCTTGCCCATGATCGCGGCTTCGGTCAGCACGCGCGTCGTTTCCTGGAACGAAGCGGCGGAGATGAAAGAGTCGGTCGACAGCGACGCCTTCGTGATACCGAGCAGCAGGTTGGTGAACGTCGCGGGGATCTTGCCTTCGGCGCGCAGGGCGTCGTTGGTGTTGAGCATTTCGCTGCGTTCGACCTGTTCGCCCGAGATGTAGCTGGTGTCGCCGACGTTGTCGACCACGACGCGGCGCAGCATCTGGCGAACGATCACCTCGATGTGCTTGTCGTTGATCTTCACGCCCTGCAGGCGGTACACGTCCTGCACCTCGTCCACGATGTAGCGCGCGAGTTCTTCCGAACCCAGCAGGCGCAGGATGTCCTGCGGGTCCGCCGGACCGTCGACCACGCTTTCGCCCTTGTTCACCACCTGGCCTTCGTGCACCAGGATGTTCTTTTCCTTCGGCACGAGTTCTTCCCAGACCTTGCCTTCCGGGTCGGTGATCTGCAGGCGGATCTTGCCCTTCGTTTCCTTGCCGAACGACACGGTGCCGGTCATCTCGGCCAGCATGCCCTTGTCCTTCGGCGAACGGGCTTCGAACAGCTCGGCCACGCGCGGCAGACCGCCGGTGATGTCGCGGGTCTTCTGGCCTTCGACCGGAATACGCGCCAGCACTTCGCCGGGGCCCACGTCCTGGCCGTCACGCACCTGGATCAGCGCGCCGATCGGGAAGCCGATCGTCACCGAGTGGTCGGTGCCGGGGATCTTCACCTCGGCGCCCGAGGCGTCGATCAGCTTGACCTGCGGACGCACGACCTTGGCAGCGCCGCGGCGCTTCGGGTCGATCACGACCAGGGTCGACAGACCGGTCACTTCGTCCACCTGCTTGGCGACCGTGAGGCCTTCCTCGACGTTCTCGAACTGGGTCTTGCCGGCGAATTCCGTGATGATCGGGCGCGTCAGCGGGTCCCAGTTGGCGAGCACGTGGCCGGCCTTGATCTGCTGGTCGGCCTTGACCGTCAGCGTCGCGCCGTACGGCACCTTGTGGCGTTCGCGCTCGCGGCCGTGCTCGTCATGGATGACGATCTCGCCCGAACGTGCGATCACCACCAGCTCGTTCTTGCTGTTGGTCACGTAGCGCATCGTGGCGTTGAAGCCGATCACGCCGTTGGACTTGGCCTCGACGCTCGAAGCGACAGCCGCGCGCGAAGCCGCACCACCGATGTGGAAGGTACGCATCGTGAGCTGCGTGCCCGGTTCGCCGATCGACTGCGCCGCGATCACGCCGACCGCTTCGCCGTTGTTCACCAGGCCGCCGCGGCCGAGGTCGCGGCCGTAGCACTTGGCGCAGATGCCGAAGCGCGTGGCGCAGGTCAGCGCGGTGCGGACCTTGACTTCGTCCACGCCGTCGGCTTCGATGGCGTCGATCGTGTCTTCGTCGAGCATGTCGCCGGCCTTGACCAGCACGGCACGCGTCTCGGGGTGCAGCACGTCTTCGGCCACGCTGCGGCCGAGGATACGGTCGCGCAGCGATTCGATGACTTCACCGCCCTCCACGATCGCGCGCATCAGCGCGCCGTCGTGCGTACCGCAGTCCTGCTCGATCACCACCAGATCCTGCGTCACGTCGACCAGACGGCGGGTCAGGTAACCCGAGTTCGCCGTCTTCAGCGCCGTGTCGGCCAGACCCTTACGGGCACCGTGGGTGGAGATGAAGTACTCCAGCACGTTCAGGCCTTCGCGGAAGTTCGCGGTGATGGGCGTCTCGATGATCGAGCCGTCCGGCTTGGCCATCAGGCCACGCATGCCGGCCACCTGGCGAATCTGGGCCGCGGAACCGCGGGCACCCGAGTCGGCCATCATGTAGATCGAGTTGAAGGACTCCTGCTCGACTTCCTTGCCGTGGCGGTCGATGACCTTCTGCTTCGACAGCTTGGCCATCATGACCTTCGACACTTCGTCGCCGGCCTTGCCCCAGATGTCCACCACCTTGTTGTAGCGCTCGCCGGAGGTCACGAGACCGGAGACGTACTGCTGTTCGATCTCCTTCACTTCCTTGGCCGAGCGGTCGATGATGCCGTGCTTTTCAGCGGGCACCAGCATGTCGTCGATGGCGATCGAGATGCCGGCCTTGGTCGCGAGGCGGAAACCGTTCTGCAGCAGCTTGTCGGCGAAGACCACGGTCTCCTTCAGGCCGCACTTGCGGAAGCTCACGTTGATGAGCTTGGAGATTTCCTTCTTCTTCAGCGCCTTGTTGATGTTCGAGAACGGCAGGCCCTTGGGCAGGATCTCGGACAGCAGGGCACGGCCCACGGTGGTGTCCACGAGCGAGGTCGACGGCTCGAATTCGCCGCTTTCCTTGTTCTTGGTGTACTCCGTGATGCGCACGGCGACCTTGGCGGTCAGCTCGACCACGTTGGCGTCGAGCGCGCGCTGCACTTCACCGATGTCCGAGAAGATCAGGCCTTCGCCCTTGCCGTTGATGCGATCGCGGGTCGTGTAGTACAGACCCAGCACCACGTCCTGCGAGGGAACGATCGACGGTTCGCCCGAAGCCGGGAAAAGCACGTTGTTGGAGGCCAGCATCAGCGTGCGGGCTTCCATCTGCGCTTCCACCGACAGCGGCACGTGGACGGCCATCTGGTCGCCGTCGAAGTCGGCGTTGAAGGCCGCGCACACCAGCGGGTGCAGCTGGATCGCCTTGCCTTCGATCAGGATCGGCTCGAAGGCCTGGATGCCCAGACGGTGCAGCGTAGGCGCACGGTTCAGCATCACCGGGTGTTCCTTGATCACCTCTTCCAGGATGTCCCAGACCACCGGCGTGCCCGATTCGACTTCCTTCTTGGCAGCCTTGATCGTGGTCGCGATGCCCATGGCTTCGAGGCGCGAGAAGATGAAGGGCTTGAACAGCTCGAGCGCCATCAGCTTCGGCAGGCCGCACTGGTGCAGCTTGAGCGTCGGGCCCACCACGATGACCGAACGGCCCGAGTAGTCGACGCGCTTGCCCAGCAGGTTCTGGCGGAAGCGACCGCTCTTGCCCTTGATCATGTCGGCCAGCGACTTGAGCGCGCGCTTGTTGGCGCCCGTCATGGCCTTGCCACGGCGGCCGTTGTCCAGCAGCGAGTCGACGGCTTCCTGCAGCATCCGCTTCTCGTTGCGCGCGATGATTTCCGGGGCCTTGAGCTCCAGCAGGCGGCGCAGACGCGAGTTGCGGTTGATGACGCGGCGGTACAGGTCGTTCAGGTCGGAGGTCGCGAAGCGGCCGCCGTCCAGCGGCACCAGCGGACGCAGGTCCGGCGGCAGCACGGGCAGCACGTCGAGCACCATCCAGTTGGGCTTGATGCCCGACTTGCGGAAGGCCTCGAGCACCTTCAGGCGCTTGGAGTTCTTCTTGACCTTGACTTCGGAACCGGTCAGGTCGCCGCGCAGCTTCTCGATCTCGCTGTCGAGCTCGATGCCTTCCAGCAGGTCCTTGATGCCTTCGGCGCCCATCTTGGCGATGAACTCGTCACCGTATTCCTTGCGCTTCGTGTCGTAGTCGTCCTCGGACATGATGCTGAACTTCTTCAGCGGGGTCATGCCGGGGTCGGTCACCACGTAGGCTTCGAAGTACAGCACGCGTTCGATGTCGCGCAGCGTCATGTCGAGCACGAGGCCCAGGCGCGACGGCAGCGACTTCAGGAACCAGATGTGCGCGCAGGGAGCGGCCAGGTCGATGTGACCCATGCGCTCGCGGCGGACCTTGGTCTGCGTGACTTCGACGCCGCACTTCTCGCAGATCACGCCGCGGTGCTTGAGGCGCTTGTACTTGCCGCACAGGCACTCGTAGTCCTTGATCGGGCCGAAGATCTTGGCGCAGAACAGGCCGTCGCGTTCGGGTTTGAACGTGCGGTAGTTGATCGTCTCGGGCTTCTTCACCTCGCCGAAAGACCACGAGCGGATCTTTTCGGGCGAAGCCATGCCGATCTTGATGGCATCGAAATGCTCATCCGGGGTGAACTGCTTGAACAGGTCGAGTAGCGATTTCATAAGACTCTATCCCCTTCGTTTACGAACGCTCGAGCTCGATGTCGAGACCCAGCGAACGGATTTCCTTGACCAGCACGTTGAACGATTCCGGCATGCCGGCTTCGATCGAATGCTCGCCCTTGACGATGCTTTCGTAGACCTTGGTACGGCCCTGCACGTCGTCGGACTTCACGGTCAGCATTTCCTGCAGGACGTAGGCAGCGCCGTACGCTTCGAGCGCCCACACTTCCATTTCCCCGAAACGCTGGCCGCCGAATTGCGCCTTGCCGCCCAGCGGCTGCTGCGTGACCAGCGAGTACGGGCCGGTCGAGCGGGCGTGCATCTTGTCGTCCACCAGGTGATGCAGCTTCAGGAAGTGCATGTAGCCGACGGTGACGGGCCGCTCGAACTGGTCGCCGGTGCGGCCGTCGAACAGGTAGGCCTGCGTGCGCGTCTCGGTCAGGCCCTTGGCCTTCGCGATGTCGTCCGGGTAGGCCAGCTTCAGCATGCCGCGGATTTCCTCTTCCGAGGCGCCGTCGAACACGGGCGTCGCGAAGGTCGCGCCGTTTTGCAGGTTCGATGCCATCTCGAGCACTTCGCCGTCGCTCAGCGAGGCGATGTTCTCTTCGCGGCCCGAGCCGTTGTACAGCTGCTCCATGAACTTGCGCAGCTCGGCCGCCTTGGCCTCCTGCTGCAGCAGGTCGCCGATGCGCTGGCCGATGCCCTTGCCGGCCCAGCCCAGATGCACCTCGAGCACCTGCCCCACGTTCATCCGCGAGGGCACGCCCAGCGGGTTCAGGCAGATGTCGCACGGCGTGCCGTCGGCCATGTGCGGCATGTCTTCGATCGGAACGATCTTCGACACCACGCCCTTGTTGCCGTGGCGGCCGGCCATCTTGTCGCCGGGTTGCAGGCGGCGCTTGACGGCCAGGTAGACCTTGACCATCTTGAGCACGCCCGCGGGCAGCTCGTCGCCCTGCGTGAGCTTCTTGCGCTTTTCTTCGAACGCGAGGTCGAAGCTGTGGCGCGTCTGCTCGAGCGAGTTCTTGATCGACTCCAGCTGCGAGGCCACTTCCTCGTCGGCCGGACGGATGTCGAACCAGTGGAACTTCTCGACCGACGACAGGTAGGTCTTGTCGAGCTTGGTCCCCTTGGCGAGCTTGTTCGGACCGCCGTTGGCGGCCTTGCCGATCAGCAGCTTCTCGATCCGGTCGAACGCGTCGGCCTCGACGATGCGAAGCTGGTCGTTCAGGTCGAGGCGGAAGCGCTTGAGCTCGTCGTCGATGATCTGCTGGGCACGCTTGTCGCGCTGGATGCCTTCGCGGGTGAACACCTGCACGTCGATCACGGTGCCTTGCGAGCCCTGGTCCACGCGCAGCGAGGTGTCCTTCACGTCCGAAGCCTTCTCGCCGAAGATGGCGCGCAGCAGCTTCTCTTCCGGCGTCAGCGTGGTCTCGCCCTTCGGCGTGACCTTGCCCACCAGCGTGTCGCCGGGCATGACTTCGGCACCCACGTAGATGATGCCGGACTCGTCGAGGCGGTTGAGCTGCTGTTCGGCCAGGTTCGGGATGTCGCGCGTGATTTCCTCGGCACCGAGCTTGGTGTCGCGGGCCATCACCACCAGTTCCTCGATGTGGATCGAGGTGTAGCGGTCGTCGGCCACGATGCGTTCGGAGATCAGGATCGAGTCTTCGAAGTTGTAGCCGTTCCAGGGCATGAACGCGATCAGCATGTTCTGGCCCAGGGCCAGTTCGCCGAGGTCGGTCGATGCACCGTCGGCCACCACGTCGCCCTTGGCGATCTTGTCGCCGCGCTTGACGATCGGACGCTGGTGGATGTTGGTGTTCTGGTTCGAACGCTGATACTTGATCAGGTTGTAGATGTCCACGCCGACTTCGCCGGCCGCGGCCTCGTCGTCGTTCACGCGCACCACGACACGGGTCGCGTCGACGTAGTCGACGATACCGCCGCGGGTGGCCGTGACCACGGTGCCGGAGTCGACCGCGGAGACGCGCTCGATGCCGGTGCCGACCATCGGCTTCTCGGGGCGCAGCACGGGCACGGCCTGACGCTGCATGTTGGCGCCCATCAGCGCGCGGTTCGCGTCGTCGTGCTCGAGGAACGGAACCAGCGAGGCGGCCACCGACACGATCTGTGCGGGCGACACGTCCATGTACTGGATGCGCTCGGCACCGACCAGGATCGATTCGCCGGCTTCACGCGCCGAGACCAGGTCGCCGGTCAGCACGCCGTCCTTGTCCAGGGCCGCGTTGGCCTGGGCGATGACGTACTTGCCTTCCTCGATGGCCGACAGGTAGTCGATCTCGTTCGTGACCTTGCTGTCGACCACGCGGCGGTACGGCGTCTCGATGAAGCCGTATTCGTTCAGGCGGGCGTACAGGGCCAGCGAGTTGATCAGGCCGATGTTCGGGCCTTCGGGCGTTTCGATCGGGCACACGCGGCCGTAATGGGTCACGTGCACGTCGCGCACTTCGAAGCCGGCACGTTCGCGCGTCAGACCGCCCGGGCCAAGGGCCGACACGCGGCGCTTGTGGGTGATTTCGGACAGCGGGTTCGTCTGGTCCATGAACTGCGACAGCTGCGAGGCGCCGAAGAATTCCTTCAGCGCGGCCGAGATCGGCTTGCTGTTGATCAGGTCGTGCGGCATCAGCGGCTCTTGCTCCGCCTGACCCAGACGTTCCTTCACGGCCTTCTCGATACGGGCCAGGCCGGTGCGGTACTGGTTCTCGGCCAGTTCGCCGACGCAACGCACGCGGCGGTTGCCGAGGTGGTCGATGTCGTCGACTTCGCCGTTGCCGTTGCGCAGGTCGACGAGGATCTTGACGACGGCCAGGATGTCCTCGTTGGTCAGCACCATCGGGCCGGTCGATTCGTCGCGGCCGACCTTGGCGTTGAACTTCATGCGGCCGACGCGCGACAGGTCGTACGTGTCCGGGTTGTAGAACAGGCGCTGGAACAGGGCCTGCACCGCGTCTTCCGTCGGCGGCTCGCCGGGGCGCATCATGCGGTAGATCGCCACGCGCGCGGCGAACTCGTCCACCGTTTCGTCGATGCGCAGGGTCTGCGAAATGTACGCGCCCTGGTCGAGTTCGTTGGTGTAGATGACCTGGATGTCCTGCACGCCGGCGCCGCGCAGCTTCTTCAGCAGCGCTTCGGTCAGCTCGTCGTTGGCCTTCGACAGGATCTCGCCCGAGTCGGCATCGACGATGTTGCGTGCGATCACGCGGCCGATCAGGAAGTCTTCCGGCACGCTGATGTGCGTGGTGCCCGACTGCTCGAGTTCGCGCGTGTGGCGCGCGGTGACCCGCTTGTCCTTGGCGACCACGACCTTGCCCGACTTGTCGGTGATGTCGAAGCGCGCGACTTCGCCGCGCAGGCGCTCGGAGACGAACTCCATCTGCGCGCCGCTGTCCATCAGGCGGAAGTTGTCGTTGACGAAGAAGTTCGCCAGGATCGATTCCGGGTTCAGGCCGATGGCCTTCAGCAGGATCGTGACCGGCATCTTGCGGCGACGGTCGACGCGGAAGTACAGCATGTCCTTCGGGTCGAACTCGAAGTCGAGCCACGAACCGCGGTAGGGAATCACGCGGGCCGAGAACAGCAGCTTGCCCGAGCTGTGCGTCTTGCCCTTGTCGTGCTCGAAGAACACGCCCGGCGAACGGTGCAGCTGCGAAACGATCACGCGTTCCGTGCCGTTGATGATGAACGAGCCCTTTTCGGTCATGAGCGGCACTTCGCCCATGTAGACCTCTTGCTCCTTCACTTCCTTGACCACCTTCGACTGCGAGGTCGACGATTCGCGGTCATAGATGATGAGCTGGACCTTGGCGCGCACCGCCGAGGCGAAGGTCAGACCACGGGTCTGGCACTCGCGCACATCGAACGCCGGCTTCGCCAGGTTGTACTCGAGGAACTTCATCTCGACGAAACCGTTGTGCGAGACGATCGGGAAGGCGGCGTCGAACGCGGCCTGCAGGCCTTCGACGGTGCGTTTTTGCGGAGCGATGCCCGCTTGCAGGAACGCCGTGTAGGCGTCCTTCTGCATCTGCAGCAGGTAGGGAATTTCGACGACGCTGTCGCGGCTGCCGAAACTTTTTCGGATGCGCTTGCGTTCGGTGTAACTGTACGCGGACGATTGGGCCATGAGAGCTCCGGTGCTTGAGATCTTCAGCGACTTGTCAGCAATGCCGGGACGAACGGCACCACTGCTTGGCGGCTGGCCACTACCAGCCGTTGGCGGACAGCGATGCGTTGCACATCGCCCGAACCAAGGGGTCTTCTGCAGTCGGGGTCAGAAGACACTCAAAAAACGTCTTGATTTGGCTTTTCCCGCGACCTTCGGGTCTCCGGGAAAGCCTCGGTGAGGCTTTTCCGGAGTCCTTCGGGCCTCCGGGAAAGCCGGCATCAAGCCGACTTTTGAGTGCGCTCTGAAAGCGGCAAAGGCTGGAGGGCCTTTTTCAGGCACCTCCAGCCCTCGAGGGGGTCTGAATTACTTCAGTTCCACCTTGGCGCCGGCTTCTTCCAGCTTCTTCTTGGCAGCGTCGGCGTCAGCCTTCGACAGGCCTTCCTTGACGGCCTTGGGAGCGGCTTCCACCAGGTCCTTGGCTTCCTTGAGGCCCAGGCCGGTGATTTCGCGCACGGCCTTGATGACCGACACCTTGTTCGCGCCGACATCGGCCAGCACGACGTTGAATTCGGTCTTTTCTTCGACCACGGCAGCGGCTGCGCCACCACCTTGGGCCGGAGCCGACATTGCAGCGGCGCTCACGCCGAACTTCTCTTCGATGGCCTTGACCAGGTCGTTGAGCTCGAGGACCGTCATGCTGTCCAGCGCGGTCAGAAATGCGTCTTTATCGAATGCCATTTTGGTTTCCTAACAATTGGGTTGAATTTTTCAAACGCAAGGCTTGGGCTATCAAGCCGCCTGCGCTTCTGCCGGTGCATCGGCGGGTGCAGCTTCGCCACCACCGCGCTTCTCGGCCAGCGCCGCGAGCACGCGGGCGGTACGAGAGATCGGCGATTGCATCAAGCCCAGCAGTTGCGCCAGCAGCACTTCCTTGGAAGGGATGTTGGCCAGTTGCTTCACGCCGTCGACGTCCAGGGCCTTGCCACCGAATGCGCCACCGCGAATCACCAGCTTGTCGTTGGTTTTCGCGAAATCGGCCACCACCTTCGCGGCGGCCACAGCGTCTTCGGAGAAGCCATAGATCAGCGGACCGGTCATCTGGTCGCCGACGATCTCAAACGAGCTGCCAGCCACAGCACGGCGGGCCAGGGTGTTCTTCAGAACACTCAGGCTCACACCCTTGCTGCGAGCTTCGGCGCGCAGTTTGGTCATGTCGGCCACCGTGATGCCACGGTATTCCGCCATCACGAGCGTTTGAGCTTTTGCGGCGAGGCTGGTCACTTCATTGATGACCGCTTCTTTCTCACTGCGATTCAGACTCAAGGTCTACTCCTTTTCAATGCGGTCTTCGGTTGTTTCATGAACCTCGGACCGCGCCTCATGCAGCGACCAACTGTTTCGGAACCCATTCGTCAGAAAACTCGAATTCCTTGCAGCGGGATCGCCATCTGCGCTGGCTGCCCGGCGGGGGCCGGGTGATTAAGTGCAGGCGACCTGCACACCAGCGGTCTTGGATGGCCCGCGGCAACCGAAGCCGCCGCGACCCACCACATTCGCCCTGTTCCGAATCCTTGCGGAGCCGGAGCCGGGCCAATCTACATTTGCCTTCGCTTCCGCCCGATCAGGCAGCGGCGATGGTCTGCGTGTCCACGCGGACACCCACGCCCATCGTCGACGACACGGCGACCTTGCGCAGGTAGATACCCTTGCTCGAGGCCGGCTTGGCCTTGACCAGGGCATCGATCAGCGCGGCGAGGTTGCCTTGCAGCTTGTCGGTGTCGAACGAACGACGGCCGATCGTGCCGTGCACGATGCCGGCCTTGTCGACGCGGAACTGAACCTGGCCAGCCTTGGCGTTCTTCACGGCGGTCGCGACGTCGGGCGTCACGGTGCCGACCTTCGGGTTCGGCATCAGGCCGCGCGGGCCGAGGATCTGGCCGAGCGTACCGACCACGCGCATGGCGTCGGGCGCGGCGATCACGATGTCGAAGGGCATGTCGCCCGCCTTGACCATGGCAGCCAGGTCGTCCATGCCGACGATGTCGGCGCCGGCGGCCTTGGCTTCTTCAGCCTTGGCGCCTTGGGCGAACACGGCCACGCGCTTGGTCTTGCCGGTGCCGTTGGGCAGCACGACGGCGCCACGCACGACCTGGTCCGACTTCTTCGCGTCGATGCCGAGCTGCACGGCCACGTCGATCGATTCGTCGAACTTGGCGGTGGCGGCTTCCTTGACGATGGTGATCGCGTCAGTCAGCGGGTACAGCTTGGTGCTGTCGACCTTGCCTTCGAGCGACTTCTGCTTCTTGGTGATCTTGGCCATTTACACGCCCTCCACATTCACGCCCATGGAACGGGCCGTACCAGCGATGGTGCGAACTGCTGCGTCCATGTCGGCAGCGGTCAGGTCCTTCATCTTGGTCTTTGCGATCTCTTCGAGCTGGGCGCGCGTGATCTTGCCGACCTTGTCGGTGTGCGGGCGCGCGGAGCCCTTCTCGAGCTTGATGGCCTTCTTGATCAGGACGCCAGCGGGCGGCGACTTGATGATGAAGGTGAAGCTCTTGTCGGCGAAGGCGGTGATGACCACCGGCAGCGCCAGACCCGGCTCGTAGCTCTGCGTCTGGGCGTTGAACGCCTTGCAGAATTCCATGATGTTCAGACCGCGCTGACCGAGTGCGGGACCGATCGGCGGGGACGGGTTGGCCTTACCAGCTGGCACTTGCAGCTTGATGAAGCCGACGATTTTTTTCGCCATGCTTTACTCCTTGCGGGTGATATCGCCGAGGCCTGTGGCCTGGGCTCCCCGGGGTGAACGACTCTTCGATCAAGGCCGCGCGCCGAGTCGGATAGCGCGCTGCCGGAATGGGGCCCGATCCGAAGACCGGGCGGGCGTCAGGTCTTCTCGACCTGGCTGAATTCGAGTTCCACCGGGGTGGCGCGGCCGAAGATCATGACCGAGACGCGCACCTTGCTCTTCTCGTAGTTGACTTCCTCGACCGAGCCGTTGAAGTCGGTGAACGGGCCTTCCTTGACGCGCACGAGTTCGCCCACGGTGAACTCGACCTTGTGGCGCGGCTTCTCGGTGCCCTGCTGCATCTGGCTGACGATGTCCTCGACCTCTTTCTGCGAGATCGGAGCCGGACGGTTCTTGGCGCCGCCCACGAAGCCCGTCACCTTGTTGGTGTGCTTCACCAGGTGCCAGCTCTCGTCGTCCATGATCATTTCGACCAGCACGTAGCCCGGGAAGAAGCGGCGCTCGGTGGTGCGCTTCTGGCCGTTCTTGATCTCGACCACTTCCTCGGTCGGAACCAGGATGCGGCCGAACTTGTCCTGCATGCCGGCGCGGTTGATGCGCTCGGTGATGTTCCGCTCGACGGCCTTCTCCATGCCCGAATAGGCATGCACCACATACCAACGCAGATCGGGATTGGCAGCAGGCGCAAGGACGGAGGCGTTTTCCTCCGGCGGCGTGGTTTCAACAGCGTCGTCGGTCATTGGTTCTTACTTTTTCCAGCCCAGAATGAGGTCAAAAAACACCCATTCGAGCGTTTTGTCGGTGAGCCAGAGGAAGACGGACATGATCGCCACGAAGGCGAACACATAAGCCGTCATCTGCATCGCTTCCTTGCGGGTCGGCCAGACGACCTTCTTGACCTCGCGCCACGAATCGCGGCCGAAAGCCCAGAGCTGGCGGCCGTTCTCGGAACTGCCGAAGGTCGCCACGGCGGCGGCCAGGCCCACGAGCAGCGCGGCCCACTGAACCAGCGAGCCCTGGCGCGACAGCAGATAGAACGCCACGATGGCGCCCACCGCCAGCAGTGCTGCCACGGCCAGCTTGGCCTTGTCGGCACCGGTGCTCACGGTTTCGATTTGAGAAGTGGCCATGTTCGGCTGATTTCCTGCGGCCTTTCGGCCTCAATTCATGCCGCCGTTCTGAGACGGCGAAGCCCGTCGGGTCTCGACGGGCTTTTTTGCCTTCCCGCCGGAGTCCGGCGGGTCGTTTTCGGAGGCCACCCTAGGTGGCAGGGGCAGTAGGAATCGAACCTACAACCTTCGGTTTTGGAGACCGACGCTCTGCCAATTGAGCTATACCCCTCCGGTACTCTTGCCCGACTTAGATGTCGAGGATCTTGGCCACGACGCCCGAACCCACGGTACGGCCGCCTTCGCGGATGGCGAAGCGCAGGCCTTCTTCCATCGCGATCGGGTTGATCAGCTTCACGGTGATGCTGACGTTGTCGCCAGGCATGACCATTTCCTTGTCCTTCGGCAGCTCGATCGCGCCGGTCACGTCCGTCGTGCGGAAGTAGAACTGCGGGCGATAGTTGTTGAAGAACGGCGTGTGACGGCCGCCTTCGTCCTTCGACAGAACGTACACCTCGGCGGTGAAGTGCGTGTGCGGCTTGATCGAACCGGGCTTGCACAGCACTTGGCCGCGCTCGACTTCTTCGCGCTTCGTGCCGCGCAGCAGCACGCCCACGTTGTCGCCGGCTTGACCTTGGTCCAGCAGCTTGCGGAACATTTCCACGCCGGTGCAGGTGGTCTTGACCGTCGGGCGGATGCCCACGATTTCGATTTCTTCACCGACCTTGATCACGCCGCGCTCGACAGCACCGGTCACCACGGTACCGCGACCCGAGATCGAGAACACGTCTTCCACGGGCATCAGGAACGTGCCGTCCACGGCGCGCTCGGGCGTCGGGATGTACGTGTCCAGGGCTTCGGCCAGCTTCATGATCGCGCCTTCGCCGAGCTCGCCCTTGTCGCCTTCCAGGGCCAGCTTCGCCGAGCCGTGGATGATCGGGGTGTCGTCGCCGGGGAATTCGTACTTGTCGAGGAGTTCGCGAACTTCCATCTCGACCAGCTCGAGCAGTTCCTTGTCGTCGACCATGTCGCACTTGTTCAGGAACACGATGATGTAGCCCACGCCCACCTGGCGAGCCAGCAGGATGTGCTCACGCGTCTGGGGCATCGGGCCGTCGGCGGCCGAGCACACCAGGATCGCGCCGTCCATCTGGGCGGCGCCGGTGATCATGTTCTTCACGTAGTCGGCGTGGCCGGGGCAGTCGACGTGTGCGTAGTGGCGGTTGGCCGTTTCGTACTCGACGTGCGCGGTGTTGATCGTGATGCCGCGGGCCTTTTCTTCGGGCGCAGCGTCGATCTGGTCGTAGGCCTTCGCTTCGCCGCCGAACTTCGACGACAGCACCGTCGCGATCGCAGCCGTCAGCGTCGTCTTGCCATGGTCAACGTGACCGATCGTGCCCACGTTCACGTGCGGCTTCGTGCGGGTGAATTTACCTTTTGCCATTTTTCGACTCCGAAAAAAACGATATCAACGTACGCAGATAAGGTCGCAACGCTGCTCTTGCAACCCCTGGGAAAACTGGTGCCCTTTGCGGGAATCGGACCCGCGACCTCTCCCTTACCAAGGGAGTGCTCTACCACTGAGCCAAAAGGGCTTTTGCCTAACCTGCATCAAACTCGGTCTCTGGAGCGGGAGACGGGAATCGAACCCGCGTCATCAGCTTGGAAGGCTGGGGTTCTACCATTGAACTACTCCCGCATCGGGGGCACTTCAAGGCACCCAAAGCGCTAGATCCAATCGCTCTTAGAAACCAAATTCATCGCTGGTGGAGAGGGCTGGATTCGAACCAGCGTACTCGTTAGAGGGCAGATTTACAGTCTGCTGCCATTAACCACTCGGCCACCTCTCCGGCGAACCTCGAAATATAGCACGGTTTTGTGACTATGCAGAAACCCGAGCACCAAAAGGAGCGAGGGGAACCGTTCGAGGAATGAACTGCGGGCGATTATCCGCGAATTTTCAGGACCCCTTCTGGTGCTCCTCGCGCCAGGCACGTGCTTGGCCGAAATGTCCGCATCCGATGAACGGCACGGGCGGTCGCAACGCCGAGAGCGGCGAGGGATGATTCGACATCAGCACCTTATGGCGGCCAACATCGATCAACGCACGCTTACTCTGAGCGTGCGAGCCCCATAGCATGAAAACAACAGGCTTCGCGCCATCGGAAACATGGCGGATCACGGCGTCAGTGAGCACCTCCCAGCCGCGCCCCGAATGGCTGGCCGGCTGGGCCTCCTCGACCGTGAGGCAGGTGTTGAGCAGCAGCACGCCATGCGTCGCCCACTTCACCAGGCTGCCGCCCGGGTTCGGGAACGGCGGCGGCGGCGTGCCGAGGTCGCGCTGGAGCTCCTTGAAGATGTTGCGCAGCGAGGGCGGCAGCGCCACGCCGGGCGCCACGGAGAAGGCCAGCCCTTCGGCCTGGCCGCGCCCGTGGTACGGGTCCTGGCCCAGGATCACGACGCGCACGTCCTCGGGCGGCGTGAGCTCCAGGGCGCGCAGCGGCTGCGGCGGGAAGATCACCGTGCCCGCGTCGAGCCGTTCGCGCAGGAAGGCCTGCAGCTTCTGCCCCACGGCACCGCCGAAGAAGCCGTCGACCAGCGGCTGCCAGCCCGGCGCCACCGGCCAGTCGGCCGGATCGCTGCTGACCAGCTGATCCGCGCGGCTCATTTGAACAACGCCGCGAGGGCTTCGCCAGGTTCCTCGGCGCGCATGAAGGCCTCGCCGACCAGGAAGGCATGGACGCCCGCGGCGCGCAGCGTGGCGACGTCCTCGCGCGTGGCGATGCCCGATTCGGTCACCGCGAGGCGCTCCTTCGGCAGGCCCGGCAGCAGGCCGATGGTGGCCTGGATCGAGACCTCGAAATTGCGCAGGTTGCGGTTGTTGACGCCCACCAGCGGCGTCTTGAGGCGCAGCGCGCGCTCGAGCTCGGCCGCGTCGTGCACCTCGACCAGCACCGCCATGCCCAGCCCATGCGCGATGGCTTCGAAATCCTTCATCTGCGCATCGTCGAGGCAGGCCGCGATCAACAGGATCGCGTCGGCGCCGATCGCGCGCGATTCGTACACCTGGTAGGCGTCGACGATGAAGTCCTTGCGCAGCACCGGCAGCTCGCACGAGGCACGCGCCTGCTTCAGGTAGTCGATGCCGCCCTGGAAGAACTGCTTGTCGGTCAGCACCGACAGGCAGGCCGCGCTGATCTTCCCGTCGCCTTCGGCATAGCTCTGCGCGATGTCGGCCGGAATGAAATCGGCGCGCAGCACGCCCTTGCTCGGGCTGGCCTTCTTGACTTCGGCGATCACGGCGGCCTGGCCGGCCGCGATCTTGGCGCGCAGCGCGCCTTCGAAATCGCGCGTCAGCACGCGGCTTTCGGCGTCGAAGCGAACCGCCTCCAGCGGGCTGCGCTGCTTCGCGGCGGCCACTTCCTGGTGCTTGACGGCAACGATCTTGTCGAGGATGTCGGACATGGCTTCTCTCTTGCTCCTGGATTCCCGGCTCAGACCGAGGTGGTGACCCGCACCAGCTCGGCGAGCTTCGCCTTGGCGGCGCCCGAGGCGATGGCCTCGCGCGAACGCGTCACGCCCGCGGCCACCGAATCGACCACGTTGGCCGCGTACAGCGCCGCACCGGCGTTGAGCAGCACGATGTCGAGCGCCGGGCCGGCCTGATTGTCGAGCACGCCGAGCAGCATCGCCTTCGACTGTTCGGGCGTCTCCACGCGCAGCGCGCGGTTGCTCGACATCTGGAAGCCGAAATCCTCGGGGTGCAGCTCGTACTCGCTGATCTCGCCGTTCTTGAGCTCGCCCACCAGCGTGGCCGCGCCCAGCGAGATCTCGTCCATGCCGTCGCGGCCGTAGACCACCATCGCATGCTCGGTGCCCAGGCGCTGCAGCGCGCGCACCTGGATGCCCACCAGGTCGGGATGGAACACGCCCATCAGGATGTTGGGCGCGCCGGCCGGGTTGGTCAGCGGGCCCAGGATGTTGAAGATGGTCTTGATGCCGAGCTCCTTGCGCACCGGCGCCACGTTCTTCATCGCCGGATGGTGGTTCGGCGCGAACATGAAGCCGATGCCCGACTGCTCGATCGAGCGCGCGATCTGCTCGGGCTTGAGGTTGATGTTGACGCCCAGCGACTCCAGCACGTCGGCGCTGCCCGACTTGCTCGACACGCTGCGCCCGCCGTGCTTGCTGACCTTGGCGCCGGCCGCGGCCGCGACGAACATCGAGCAGGTCGAGATGTTGAAGGTGTGCGAACCGTCGCCGCCGGTGCCCACGATGTCGACCAGGTTCGTGGTGTCGGCCACCGCCACCTTGGTCGACACCTCGCGCATCACCTGCGCGGCGGCGGTGATCTCGCCGATGGTTTCCTTCTTCACGCGCAGGCCGGTGATCAGCGCAGCCATCATCACGGGCGAACACTCGCCGCTCATGATGAGCCGCACGATGTGCAGCATCTCGTCGTGGAAGACTTCGCGGTGCTCGATGGTGCGCTGCAGCGCTTCCTGGGGGGTGATCATGGAAAGTCTCCTCGGGATGAATCAGCGGCCGATGCGCGCCGCGGGGGCGTCGGTGAACGCGAGCTTGAGGCCGAAGCCGATGAAAAGAACGCCGGCGGCGCGGTCGAGCCAGTGCATGCCCTTCTGCACGGCGCCGCGGCGCGCCATCCAGCCCGCCGCCAGCGCCCAGCCCACGTTGACGGGGATCGCGTTGAGGTTGAACAGCACGCCGAGCAGCACGAAGTACAGCGCCTTGTGGTCGGCCCCGGGCGCGATGAACTGCGGCACGAAGGCCAGGAAGAACAGTGCCACCTTGGGGTTGAGCACGTTGGTCCAGAAGCCGCCGAGGAAGATCGCCTTGAGGCTGCGTGTCCCGGTGGCCGCCGCGGCCTGCGCCAGGTCGGTGGGCGGCGCGGCGCGCGACAGCAGCATGCGCACGCCCAGGTACAGCAGGTAGGCCGCGCCGATGTACTTGAGCACCGTGAAGGCCGCGGCCGAGGTCGCCATCAGCGTGCCGACGCCGATGGCGGCCGCGAAGATGTGGACGAAGCAGCCGGCGGTGATGCCGAGCCCGGCGACGATGCCGGCGCGCACGCCCGAGCGCAGCGAGTGGGTGACCACGTAGAGCACGTCGGGCCCCGGCGTCAGGTTCAGCAGCCAGCCGGCGGCGATGAAGGCCAGCAGATGGGGAAGATCGGGCATGGCGTTCTCCTCTCCTCGAACGACGGATCAGGCGGCGAAGAAGGCCCGGATCGCGGCCACCGCGCGGTCGACACCGGCGGCATCGACATCGAGGTGCGTCACGAAGCGCAGCCGGTACAGGCCCGTGGCCAGGATGCCCTGCCGCTCGAGGCTCTCGATCAGCCCCGCCGAGCGCGCCTTGGCCTCGCCCTCCAGGTCGACGAAGACGATGTTGGTGTGCGGCATCTCGAGCTTCAGCCCTTCGATGCCCGCGAGCCCCTGCGCGAGGCGCAACGCCAGCGCATGGTCGTCGGCCAGCCGGTCGACGTGGTGCTCGAGCGCATGCGCGGCCGCGGCCGCGAGCAGCCCGGCCTGGCGCATGCCGCCGCCCGCCATCTTGCGGATGCGGTGGGCGCGCGCGATGAAGTCGCGCGAACCGACCAGCGCCGAGCCGATCGGCGCGCCCAGGCCCTTGCTGAAGCACACCGACACGCTGTCGAAGCACTGCGCGATGCGGCGCGCCTCGGCGCGCACGTCGGTGCTTCCGTTCTTTGCCGCCTGCGCGGTCGCCGCGTTGAAGAGGCGCGCGCCGTCCAGGTGCCGCTGCAGCCCGTGGCGTGCGGCGAGTTCGGTCGCCGCCTGCACGTAGTCGAAGGGCAGCAGCTTGCCGCCCAGCGTGTTCTCGAGCGCCAGCAGCCGGGTGCGCGCGAAGTGCGCGTCGTCGGGCTTGATCGCCGCCTCGATCTGCGCGAGCGGCAGCGTGCCGTCGGCCGCGTGGTCCAGCGGCTGCGGCTGCACGCTGCCGAACACCGCCGCGCCGCCGCCTTCCCAGCGGTAGCAGTGCGCCATCTGCCCGACGATGTATTCGTCGCCGCGGCCGCAATGCGAGAGGATCGCGCTCAGGTTGCTCTGCGTGCCGGTCGGCACGAACAGCGCCGCCTCGAAGCCCAGCAGCGCCGCGATCTTTTCCTGCAGCGCATTCACGCTCGGGTCGGTGCCGAAGACGTCGTCGCCCAGCGGCGCCGCCATCATGGCGTCGCGCATCGCCGGCGTGGGTTGCGTGACGGTGTCGCTGCGCAGGTCGACGATGGCGGTGCGGTCGGTCATGGCTTCAATCCAGGAAGTTCTTGAGCATGGCGTGGCCGTGCTCGGTGAGTATCGATTCGGGGTGGAACTGCACGCCTTCGATGCGCACGTCGTGCGCGTACCCGGTGTGCCGCACGCCCATGATCTCGCCGTCGTCGGTCCAGGCCGTGACGGCCAGTGCCTCGGGGCAGCTCGCGCGCTCGATCGACAGCGAGTGGTAGCGGTTGACGACGAAGGTCTTCGGCAGCCCCGCGAACACGCCCTCCTGCGTGGTCGTGATCTCGCTGGTCTTGCCATGCATGAGCTGCTGCGCGCGCACGATCCTGCCGCCGAAGGCCGCGCCGATGGCCTGGTGGCCGAGGCACACGCCCAGAATGGGCAGCTTGCCCGCGAAGGCCTCGATGGCCGCCACCGACACGCCCGCCTCCGCCGGCGAGCACGGTCCCGGCGACACCACCAGCCGCGTCACGCCCGAGGCGATCAGCTCGCCGATCTGCGCGACCGTGATCTCGTCGTTGCGATGCACCTGCACGTCGGCACCCAGCTCGCCGAAGTACTGGACGATGTTGTAGGTGAACGAATCGTAGTTGTCGATCATCAGCAGTTTCATGGCTTGCTCACAATCCGGTGCACGCCCTTGACGACGGGGAACACGTTGAAGTTGATCAGGAGGCCCAGCTTGAGGCCCGACAGGCGCAGCGCGGCCAGCACCTGCGCGCGATGCAGGTCGGTCAGCGCGTCGACCGCCTTGAGTTCGACGATGACCGATTGCTCGATCACGAAGCCCGCGCGATAGACCTCGCCGAGCGAGCGGCCCTTGTAGCTGGCCGACAGCGGCACGTCGCGCGCGAAACCGATCTCGCGCTCGGCGAGCTCGATGGCCAGCGCCGCGGCATAGGCGTGTTCGTCGAGCCCGGTGCCGAGCACGCGCTGCACCTCGACGGCGGCGCCGATGATCTCGTGCGAGAAATCGTTCTGGATATCGGGTGCGTTGCTCATTCCAGGCCTTCCTCGACCAGTTCGGCGGCACGCAGCAGCGCGCGCGCCTTGGCTTCGGTTTCCTTCCACTCGAGCTCGGGCACCGAATCGGCCACCACGCCGGCCGCGGCCTGCACGTGCAGCACCTGGTCCTTCACGATGCCGGTGCGGATCGCGATCGCGACGTCCATGTCGCCCGCGTAGCTGATGTAGCCGCAGGCGCCGCCGTACAGGCCGCGCTTGGTGGGCTCGAGCTGGTCGATCAGTTCCATCGCATGCACCTTGGGCGCGCCGGTCAGCGTGCCGGCCGGGAAGGTGGCCTTGAGCACGTCGATGGCGGTCATGCCGTCCTTCAGCGTGCCCTCGACGTTGCTCACGATGTGCATCACGTGGCTGTAGCGCTCCACCGCGAAGGCTTCCGTCACCTTCACCGTGCCCGTCTTGGCGATGCGGCCGATGTCGTTGCGCGCCAGGTCGATCAGCATCACGTGCTCGGCGCGCTCCTTCGGGTCGTTGATCAGCTCGACCTCGGCCGCCTTGTCGAGCTCGAGCGAGGCGCCGCGCGGGCGCGTGCCGGCCAGCGGGCGGATGGTGATCTTCTGCTCGCCCTCGCCCGTGTGCTCCTGGCGCACCAGGATCTCGGGCGAAGCGCCCACCACGTGGAAGTCGCCCAGGTGGTAGTAGTACATGTAGGGCGAGGGATTGAGCGAGCGCAGCGCGCGGTACAACGACAGCGGCGACTCGGTGTAGCGCTTGCTGATGCGCTGGCCCACCTGCACCTGCATGAAGTCGCCGGCGGCGATCATCTCCTTGGCGCGCTCCACCGCCGCGAGGTAGTCGGCCTTGGCGAAGCTGCGCTCGGCCGGATGCGGCTGCGTGGGCTTCACGATCGGTGCGCTCACCGAGTACTTGAGCTTCTCCTTCAGTTCGCGCAGCCGGCGCTTGGCGTTGGCATAGGCCTCGGGCTGCTTCGGATCGGCATAGACGATCAGGTAGAGCTTGCCCGAGAGGTTGTCGATGACCGCCAGTTCCTCGCACTGCAGCAGCAGGATGTCGGGGCAGCCCAGCGTGTCGGGCGGGCAGCTCTTCTCGAGCTTGCGCTCGATGTGGCGCACGGTGTCGTAGCCGAAGTAGCCGGCCAGCCCGCCGCAGAAGCGCGGCAGCCCGGGCCGCAGCGCGACCTTGAAGCGCTTCTGGTACTGCGCCACGAAGTCGAGCGGATTGCCCGCGGCGGTCTCGACCACCTGGCCGTCGGTGACGACCTCGGTGACGGCTTCGGCGCCAAAGCCGCTGGCACGCAGCAGGGTGCGCGCCGGCAGGCCGATGAAGCTGTAGCGGCCGAAGCGCTCGCCGCCCACGACCGATTCGAGCAGGAAGCTGTGCTTGCCGCCGCCTTGCGAATGGGCCAGCTTGAGGTACAGGGACAGGGGGGTTTCGAGGTCGGCAAAGGCCTCGGCCATCAGCGGGATGCGGTTGTAGCCCTGGGCGCTGAGGCTCTTGAATTCGAGTTCGGTGATCACGTGTCGTTCTCCGGAAAGCCGGCCCGGCGCGCTTTCATCGGCCGGGAGCGGTCTCATTCACAAACAGAGGGGGTTGGTTCGGCGTCGGGGCGATCCGGAACCTCGGGCGCACGGCGTGCGCCGTGCAATCAAACAGGCAGCGTCGATGGCGTACGCCAGGGCCAGGCTCCCCGGCTGCCTTCACCTGTCTGATGGATGTGATGAACGAACATGAGGGCCGGAGTTTAGCCCACGAGAACGCGGCCGCGCGCAAACCCGCGCTTCAGGGTTCGTCCGGAGCCGGGGCGATAAAACGAAAAGATACATTCGCACGACCGTTCGCAAATTCCAGAGGAGGCCGCCTTGTCCGCACGCTCGACCGCACTTCCGCTCGTGTCACCGGCGCTCGCGCGCCTGTTCCTGCTGGCCGGTCTCGCGGCGGCGCTGGCCATCGCCGCGCCGGTGCGCGCCGCTCCGGTCGATGTTGCGGGCGTCAAGCTCGAGGACAGCCTCGATCTGCGCGGCACGCCGCTGCAGCTCAATGGCGCCGGCGTGCGCTACAAGGCCATCCTCAAGGTCTACACGGCCGGCCTCTACATGGGCCGCAAGGCCTCGACCCCCGAGGAGGCGCTGGCCGTGCCCGGCCCGAAGCGCGTGGCGATCACCATGCTGCGCGACATCGACGCCAACGAGCTCGGCAAGCTCTTCATCAAGGGCGTGGAGGACAACTCGCCCAAGAGCGAGATGGGCCAGCTGATCCCCGGCCTCTTGCGCATGGGCCAGATGTTCGCCGACCAGAAGCAGCTCAAGGCCGGCGACACCTTCACCATCGACTGGCTGCCCGGCACCGGCACGCTGATCACGGTGCGCGGCGTGCCGCAGCCCGATCCCGTGAAGGAACCCGCCTTCTTCAACGCGCTGCTGCGCATCTGGCTCGGCCCGAACCCGGCCGACTGGAAGCTCAAGGACGCGCTGCTCGGCAAGCCGTCCTGAGCGGCGGCCAGCGCCTCAGGCGCGCGGCGCCGCCAGTTCGGCCAGCGAATCGACGAAGCCGTCGGCATCGACCGCGCGCACCGGCTCGCCGTGGTTGTAGCCGTAGCTGACCAGCACCACCGGGCAGCCGGCCGCGCGCGCGGCACGCGCGTCGTTGCTCGAGTCGCCGATCATCAGCGTGCGCGCGGGCTGCGTGCCCAGCGCCTCGCAGGTCTTCAAGAGCGGCAGCGGATCGGGCTTCTTGCGCTCGAAAGCATCGCCGCCGAACACGCGCTCGAAAAAGCCGTCGAGCCCCTTCTGGGCCAGCAGCGGCTTCGCGAAGGCGGTCGGCTTGTTCGTGAGACAGGCCAGCTTCAGCCCCCGTTCGCGCAGCGCCTGCAGCCCCTCGACCACGCCCGGATACACCGCCGCATGCTGGCCGTTGATCGCGAGGTAGTGGTGCTGGTAGCGCTCCCAGCCGCGGTCGAACTGCGCCTGCGCGCGCGCCAGGGCGGCGGATGCGTCGGCACCCTCCGCCGCGGCCACGTACTGCAGTGCCGACAGGATCAGGTGCTCCGAGCCCTTGCCGATCATCAGCTCGATGCGCTCGCGCGGCAGCGCGGCGAGGCCGAGGTCCTCGAGCATGCGGTTCAGGGCCACGGCGAAATCGCCGAGCGTGTCGATGGTGGTGCCGTCGAGGTCGACGATGGCGGCGTCGAAGCGGGTGAGGTCGAAATCGATGGAGTTCAAGGAAGAAGGGCTCATGGCGTTGCGAAGACTGCCCGCGACTTTACAGAGCCTCGCTGTCGGATGAGCTTCCTCACCACGCCATCACCGCACCGCCGCCTTCGCGCAGCGCGGCCGCATGGGCCAGGTTGGCCGCCACCATGTCCTCCATCGCGATGCCCATGGCCTTGTAGACCGTGATCTCGCGCGCATCGCGCCGGCCCGGGGCGCTGCCGAGCACGACCTCGCCGAGCGTGGTCGCGCGCCGGCGGTCGCAGCCCGCGAGCTCGGCGCAACCCACGGGCACGGGCTCGAAGGCATCGAGCGTTTCCACGAACAGGCGCGCCTCGCGCGCGAGTTCCACCGGCAGTTCGCCCGCCGGCGGGTGGTAGCCGACCGAGGACACGTGGGCCCCGGGCTTGAGCCACTCGGGGCGGATCACGGGCTGGGCGCTGTGGCTCGCGAGGCAGACGATGTCCGAGTCGCGCACGGCCGCCTCGATGTCCTCGCCGGCCCGCGCGAGCGGATGCCGCGCCGCGAGCCGCCGCGCCTCCTCGGGATGCAGTGCGCAGACATGGATGCGCTCGAGGTCGCGGACCAGCGGCAGCAGCCGCAGGTGCTCGCGCGCCTGCACGCCCGCGCCCACGATGGTCGCGACGCGCGCGTCCGGGCGCGCCAGCAGCCGCGCCGACAGCACCGCCGAAGCGGCCGTGCGGATGCCGGTGATGAAGGTGCCATCCATCACGCACGAGGCCATGCCCGTCTCGGGCTCGAACAGCAGGATCATCGCGAGGTGGTTCGGCAGCCCGAGCGCGAGGTTGCCGTCGAAGACGTTGACCACCTTGATCGCCATCTGCATGCCCGGGCGCCATGCCGGCATCGCGAGCGAGAAGCCCTGGCCCGGCACCGTGAGCTCGGGCCGCGCCGGCGACTGCACCTCGCCGCGCGCCAGCGCGCGAAAGCCGTCCTCCAGGCCGTCGAGCAGTGCGCGCGGATCGAGAAGGCGCGCCACTTCGGCTTCGCTCAGCGTCATGACGCGGCGCGGTCCCTTCGCGATCTCGAACGCGGCAGGCTGGTTGCTCATGTGAATCTCCTTCATTGATGTGAAGGGGAATTCTGCGAAGCCGCCTTGCTTCGTTCAATTGATTCGTTCTGCGTTGACGTGAAGCAAACTCACTCCTAGGATCGCCAGCATGCCGCTGCCCCTGTTCCTGCTCACGAAGCTGCGCGCCTTCGAGTCGGTGGCCCGCCACGGCAGTTTCAAGCGCGCGGCCGAGGAACTGCACGTCACGCAATCCGCCCTGAGCCACCACGTGCGCCATCTCGAGACCGAGCTCGGCATGCCGCTGGTGCTGCGCTCGCACCGCCGCATCGAGCTCACGGCCGAGGGACGCCAGCTCTGCGCCGATTGCGCCCAGGGCTTCCAGGGCCTCGAGGCGGCGATCGACCGGCTGCGCCGCGCCGCTCGGCCCGACACGCTGACCTTGAGCGTCGCCCCGTACTTCTCGGCGCGCTGGCTCACGCCGCGCCTCGGGCGGCTCTGGGCGCGACATCCGCGGCTGCACCTGCAGCTGCACCACGCCTACCAGCCCGCCGATTTCCTGCGCGATCCGGTCGATGCCGGCATCGGCTGGGGCGACGGGCGCTGGCCCGGCGTCGAGGCCCGGCTGGTCGTGCCGGGCACGCTCACGCCCGTGTGCAGCCCGGCCTGCTTGGCCACGCTGCCGCGCAAGCCCAGGCCGCGCGACCTGCGCGGCCGCCGCCTGTTCCACGAGTTCGATGCCGCGCACTGGAGCGCCTGGTTCGCAACAGCGGGCGTGGACACGGGCGTGGACGCGGGCCCGCTCGACACCACCCGCATCGACGACTCCCACGCGCTGCGCCGCACCGCGCTCGACGGCCATGGCTTCGCGCTGTTCTTCACGGCGCTGGTGCGCGAGGACCTCGATGCCGGACTGCTGGTGGCGCCGTTCGCGCACACCGTCGATCCGGGAAGCGCCTACTACCTCGTGCGTCCCGCGGACCGCGCGCCGAGCGCGGCGCTGCAGTCGTTCACGCAGTGGCTCATGGACGAGGTGGCCAGCGCGCCCTTCGCCTGAGCACGGCGCGTCCCGCGGCGCGTGTCCCGGGGCACGCAAGGCGCCGCCCCTCAGCTCAGCACCAGCACGCCCGCGGGAAAGGTCCGCGCGACCAGGTCGAAGCTGTGCTGGATCTGCAGCAGCGCGGTCTCGATGTCCGCGACCTTGATGCGCGCGGTCACGGTCTTCGCGCGCAGGGTTTCGCCCACCAGCAGCACGCGCCCGGGGCGGTAGCGGTTGATCTCGTCGAGCACCACGGGCAGCGGCGTCTGCCGGAACACCATCTCGCCGCGGCGCCAGGCCGAGACGCCCTCGGGATCGACGTTGGCGATCTCGCTGATCATGCGGCCGTCGTACAGCGCCAGCTGCCGCGCCTGCAGCAGACGCCGGCCCGCGGGATGCTCCACGCCGACCTGGCCGTGCAGGCAGGTGACGCAGGTGCGCCCGTCGAGGTACCGGACCTCGAAGCCCGCCGCGCCGGTGGCGACGGCGCGGCCCGCGCCGGCCTCCACGCGAAAGCGCCTGGCCGCGTCCGAGACCTCGATCGCCGCCTCGCCGTCGAGCAGCTCGAGGCCCACGCTCTCGCCCTGGTCGCTGACCCGGCGCAGGCTGGTGCGGGTGTTCATCGTCACCCTCACGCGCTCCTCGAGCGACAGCTCGCGCTGCTCGCCCACGGCCGTGTGGTAGTCGGCGCCCCACTGTTCGGCGGCGGGCCACATGCCCAGCGGCGAATAGGCGACGATGCCCGCGACCGCCGCTCCGCCGAGCGCCGTGCCCAGGAAGGCGCGCCGGCCGAGCGGCGTGCGGTTGAGCGTCCTGCGGTGGTGGCGCGCGGCCTCCGCGTTGGTGCTCAGCACGCTGCTCGCGGCCCGCTCGAGCAGTTGCCACTGGCGCGCGGCCTGCTGGAAGGCCGCAAGGTGCGCGGGATCGGCATCGCGCCAGTGCCGGAACGCCTGCGCCTCCCATTCGCTGACGCGGCCCGAACCCAGCTTGCGCACCCAGGCCTGCGCATCCTTGAGCACATCAGGCAGCTCGCCGCGATCGTCGGGTGTGGTCATTGCATCGATTTTCAAGCGGCCACCTCGGGCCGGGCGAAGGGCCGCGCGCCATTGCCGCGGCCGTCCTTCAGTACCAGACGATTGGCGGACCGCAAAACCGCTGAAAAAAATCGCACGGCCGTCATGCCGGCCTGCTACGGCCGCCGCAGCAGCCGTGCCGCGCAGTACTCCTGGGCCGCCTTGAGCTCGCTTTCGACGGTGCGCAGCGAGATCCCGAGGCGCTTGGCCACGTCGCGCTGCGGCCAGTGCTCCCAGCGCACCAGCAGCAGGATCTCGCGCCGGCGCGCCGGCATCTCGTCGAGCGCGGCCTTCAGCGCCTCGAGCTCGGAGCGCGCCTCGGCCACCTGGGCCGGGCCCGGCGCGGGGTCGGGCATGACGGCCATCAGCTCCTGCACGTCCTCGGCCGACAGCATGCGGCTCTGGCTGCGCCGGATGTCGATGGCGAGGTTGACGCCCATGCGCACCAGGTAGGCCTGCGGATTGAGCACCGGGCCGGAGAGGTGGCTGTCGCGCTGCAGGCGCAGCCAGATCTCGTGCAGGGTGTCGCCCGCCAGGTCGGGGCTGCCGAGCTGGATCGAGAGGCTCTGCTTGATCTGCGTGTAGCGCTGCACCAGCACGCTGCGCAGGATCGGCAGCACGTTCCCGGTCATGACGCGGCTCCGGCTTCGCAGGCGCGCCCCGCCACGCGCTCGCGCGGCAGGATGACCAGCAGCAGCGGCTGGCGCAGCTCGGGCGGCGGCGGATGGTCCATGCGCAGGCCGCTCAGCGCGGCGACGATGGCCCGGTCGCGCGCGGCATTGCCGGTCGTGCCGATCAGGCGCGGCGCCTCGAGGCGGCCCTCGGCGTCGACGTTGAGGCGCAGCGAGGCCCGGTAGTTGCCGGGCGCGGTGCGCGCATCGGCGCACAGCGCTTCCCAGACCCGGGTCTGGACCAGGCCGTCGTAGCGCCGGTCCAGCCCCGGCACGATGGCCGGCACGGCGCCGATCTCCACCGGCACCGGCCGCAGCACGAAGGCGTCGCGGAGCTTGCCGCCGGGGTTCTCGGCCGTCAGGCCGGTGCCCTCGAGCAGCGCCGCCAGGGCCATGCGCGGCAGGTGCAGGCCCTGGACCGGGGCCGACACGCGGCCCGCGACCAGCGCATCGCTGAACAGCACGGTCTGGTCCGCGATCACCGCGTAGCGCTCCAGCGCGGAGGCCAGCGGCTGCGCGGGAATGTCGAATGCCAGTGGCTGCGGTTGCACGGGCGCCGGCACGGCGGCGGCCACGGGATCAGCGGTCGTCGACGCCAGGGCGGGTGCCATCGCCATCCACAGTACGCAAGCGCAAGCCGCCAACCGGTCCGTCAGGTCGCACGCAACGGCGCGTCCCACGGTCCACCCTCCCGCCATGCCCGACCGCAGGCGCCCTGCGATCCGCGTTCTGCATGCCGGGCACCGGACAGGGAAACAGAGGTTGGCGTCAGCACGGCACGAGAACCCTATGCAAAACGCACAGCATCGGCGCGCGAGGTTGCACCGATGTGACAGCGGCGGCACGCGGTGGACTGCGGAGCGCGCGGGCGCCCGCTACCCCGCCACCGCCTGGCCGCCGTGCTCGCGCCGGGTCCGCAGCACGGGATCGGGCACCTCCATGCGCCGCGCCTCGAGATGGTGGTGGGCGCGCAGCGTGTGCAGCAGCCCGTAGTTGATGCTGAACTCCTCGGTGTCCACGTCCGCCAGCGCGCCGTGCGTGAGGCAGCGGTGCACGATGTCGATCGCCTGCGGATGCGCGCTGACCATGCGGATGTCGTGGATGAAGGCCCGTGCCTCGGGCAGCGGCTCCGAGCGCAGCAGGAAGCCCACGAACCAGCGCCACAGCATGTTGTAGCCCAGGCCCTCGCGCACGCGCTTGGGGTCGGCCAGCGAATAGACGATCTGCAGCAGCCAGGCGCGCATGATCACGCGCGCGTCCACGCCGCTCGTGCATTCGCGCGTGAGTTCGTTCAGGACGCTGCCCTCGTAGGCCAGCGTGCTGTCGATGGCCTCGCGCAGCGCGACCAGCGCATGGTCGTCGGGCACGAAGGACTGCAGGCGATCGACCTCCACCCACAGCGGGTGCGACACGATCCACACCCAGGGGACGCCGTACCGCTCCACCGGCACCGGCTCGGTTCGAGCGACCTCCACGTGCCTGGACAGCTCCTTGTCCAGGGTCTGCATCGATACGCTCCTGGCAAGGCCAGAAGAGAACTTTTCCCTTGGGTTCTTTTTCTTCATCCAGACTCCTCGTCCACACCGCCACATCGCACGCGGACGATCCGCGCGCGGCGATCGGCGCCTCCCGGCCGGGAGACACCCACCGATTCCTCTAGACGAGCGCCGATCGGCAAACCCGCAGGAAAAAGGCGCGGGCCCCTCAGCGGACCCGGACGATCCCCGGCGGGCCGGGGTCGGGCAGCACGGGCGCCACGATGCGCGTGGTGGCGCCCGCGCGCTCGATGGTCACCGCGTCGGCGTCTATCGCCACCAGCCGCACGTCGGGCAGCAGCCGCTCGCCGGTCATGAAGGCCTTGGGCGGCGCGCCGTTGACGGTCAGCACCGCCACCGCGCGATCGTGCCGGCGCATCAGTCCGACCACCGTGACGTTCAGGCGCAGCGGCCCCGGGCGCAGCCAGCCGGCCACCGCTTCGGCCGCGGGATCGCCCGCCGCCGTCGCCGCGGCGACCGGGGCCTGCGGCGGCGGCGCGGCGGGCACGTGCAGCGCATAGGCCCAGAGGCACACGCAGGCGACGAAGAGCGCCGCGCCCAGCGCATGCGCGGCGCGCGGCGACGCGGCCCAGGCCGGCCCATTCCACGTTGGCCATGTTCGGGTCATCGGTGCAATTCCTCCGTGTGCGGGCGCTGCGCGGTCGCAGCGGAACCACCGGTCTTAACAGATGCATGTTGGCAATTCATGTCAACGCCACATTCGATGCCTACCATCGCCGCGAACCGCGCGCTCCGCGCGTCCCTTCATGCCCCAAGCCATGGCGTTTTCGCCTCGTATGAAACCGCTTCGCCGCCATCTGGGCTTCTCGCTGATCGAGGTGATGGTGGTGCTGGTCATCATCGGCATCGCGATGGCCGCGATCTCGCTGAGCGCCGCGCCCGATCCCGCCGAACCCCTGCGCCTCGATGCGCGCGAACTCGCGGTGCGGCTCGCGACTGCGCAGCACGAGGTGCACGTGGACGGCCGCGTGATCGCCTGGGAAGCACGCGGCGACGGCTACCAGTTCGTGCGCGGCACCTGGGCCAGCGCGCCGGGCAGCGTGGTGCCCGGCGTCACGACCGGCGGCGAGCTCGACCGCTTCGTGCGCGACGACGCGCTGCGTCCGCGCCGGTGGCGCGCCGGCATCGTCGAGGTCTCGCCGGCGGCGCCGGTGCTGCTGACATCGGAGTGGATCGGCACGCCCTGGTCGCTCGAGCTGCGCAGCGGCCGCTACCGCGTCGCCATCGTGCGCGACGCCACCGGCGGCTTCCGGGTGCAGTGAGGCATGGGCGCGCACCGAGCTTCGCACCGGCCTTCGCCCCGGCTACGCGCAGGGCGGCCCGGCCGCGGCTTCACGCTGATCGAGGTGCTGGTGGCGCTGGCGATCATCAGCATCGCGCTCGCGGCCTTCGTGCGCATCACCAGCCAGACCGTCGGCAACCAGGGCCATCTCGAGCGGCAGTCGCTCGCGCTGCTGTCGGCGCAGAACAGCCTGGCCGAGCTGCGCATCGGATCGCTGCCGCCGCCCGGCCTGCGCCAGGTCGATTGCCCGCAGGGCGAGCTGGCCTTCGTCTGCCGGGTGCAGATCGCGCCGTCGCGAGACGGCATGCGCGCCGTCGCGGTCGACGTCTACCTGGGCCGCGACAGCGACCGCAGCCTGGCCAGCCTGCAGTCGCGGCTGCCCGAGAGCCGCCGATGAGAGCCGCGCGCCGGTCCCGGGCGAAGCCGCGCACCGCGGGCTTCACGCTGATCGAGGCGATGATCGCGATCGCGATCATGGCGGTGCTGAGCCTGATCGCATGGCGCGGCCTCGACAGCATGAGCCGCGCCGACACCCAGTTGCGCGAGCGCGCGGAAGATGCCGCGCGGCTCGCGCGCGCGCTGCAGCAGATCGAGCGCGATCTCACATGGCGCACCACCACCGAGCTGCCCTCGCCTGCCGACGCCGCGCCGCCTCCCGACGATGCGCCCGCGGCCGCCGGCGGCGCGCCGCCGCCCTTGCCGCTGACGCTGCTGCCCCCGGGCATGGAGGCGCGACGCTCGGGCCAGGGACCGTTCCTGCTCGAGCTGGTGCGCGCCGCGCCCGCCGCGCCGGGGCGCTGGCAGCGCGTGCAGTGGTGGCTGCAGGCGGGCACGCTCTACCGCGCGGCCGGCGTGGCGGCCGATGGCTATCCGCTGCCCGCGCCGCAGGCCGCCGACCGCGTCGCGGTGCTCGAGGGCATCGCCTTCTTCGAGATGCGCGCGTGGGAGCCCGAGCAGGGCTGGCGCCCGCTGCCGACCAGCGGTGCGGCGCGCACAGCGGCGTCCGGGCTCGAGGTCACGCTGGGCGTCCGCGCCGACACGGGGCCGGCGCTGCGCTACCGCCGCGTCATCGCGCTGGACTGAGCGCCGGCCCGCGCCCTACTTCACCATCTGGTTGATCTCCATGATCGGCAGCATCACCGCGAGCACGATCAGCATCACCACCGCGCCCATGCCGAGGATCATCAGCGGCTCGAGCAACGCCGTCAGCCGCGTGGCGCGGCGCTCGAGGTCGCGCGAGAGATTGGCGGCCGCGCGCTCGAGCATGGGCGCGAGCGCACCGGTCTTCTCGCCGCTCGCCACCAGGTGGATCAGGTTGGAGGGAAACACCTTCTGCACGCGCAGCGCCGAGGCCAGCGGCGCGCCCTCGCGCACGCGCGCGGCGGTGTCGGCCGCGCACTGCTTGAGTCGATCGTTGCCCATGGTCTCGCGCGCGGCATCGAGCGAGCGCAGCAGGGGCACGCCCGCGTCCATCAGGATCGCCAGGGTCGAGGCGAAGCGCGCGGTGTTCACGCCCAGCACGTACTTGCCCACCATCGGCACGCGCAGCAGGAAGCCGTGCCAGCGAAGCCGCGCCGCGTCGTCGCGCAGCGACCAGCGCCACAGCGAGAAGACGGCGCCCAGCACCAGCGCCGTGAGCCATCCCCATTCGCGCACGTAGCCGCTCGCGCCCAGCATCACGCGCGTCAGCAGCGGCAGCTCCTGCCGCGCCTGCGAGAACGCGCTGACCACCTGCGGCACCACGTAGCCGAGCAGGAAGATCACGATGCACACCGAGACGAAGGCCACCACGCCGGGATAGATGAAGGCGGTGAGCATCTTGCTGCGCAGGTTGTCGCGGCCCTCGAGGTAGTCGGCCAGCCGCTCCATCACGCGCGCCAGCTCGCCCGAGTCCTCGCCGGCGCCGATCAGCGCGCGGTAGATCGCGGGAAAATCGCGCGGCCGCTCGCCCAGCGCATCGGCCAGCCGCATGCCGCCGCGCACGTGGTTGCACACCGCGCTCAGCGCCTCGGCCACCACCTTCTGCTCGGCCTGCTCGATGGTGGCCATCAGGGCCGACTCCAGCGGCAGCCGCGCGCCCAGCAGGCTCGCGAGTTCGCGCGTGGCCCACAGCAGGTCGGTGGCACTCAGTCGCGGCCCGAACCACGAGCCGCCGCCACCCGCCACCTCGTGCACGCCCAGCGCGGTCAGCCCGCGCTCGCGCAGCTGCAGCCGCACGGCGCGTTGCGACTCGGCCTCCATCGTGCCGGCCTGGATCTGCCCGCCCGCGTTGGCGGCCTCGAAATGAAAGCGTGGCATGGGGTGCGGCGCTAGCTGTCGTCGCGCGTCACGCGCAGGATCTCCTCGGGCGTGCTGATGCCCGCGGCGACCCAGCGCTGGCCGTCCTCGCGCATGGTGCGCATGCCGCGGCGGCGCGCCACCTCGCGCATGGCGTGCTCGTTGCCGCCGTCGTGGATGATGCGGCGGATCTCGTCGTCGATGACGAACAGCTCGTGGATGCCGGTGCGGCCCTTGAAGCCGGTCTGGTTGCAATGGCCGCAGCCCACCGGCACCCAGCGGGTGCTGCCGTCGGCCTGCGTCTCGGCGCGCTTGCAGCGCACGCACAGGCAGCGCACCAGCCGCTGCGCGAGCACGCCCAGCAGCGACGAGGACAGCAGGAAGGGCTCGATGCCCATGTCGGTCAGCCGCGTGACCGCCGAGATCGAATCGTTGGTGTGCAGCGAGGCGAGCACGCCGTGGCCCGTGAGCGAGGACTGCACCGCGATCTGCGCGGTCTCCAGGTCGCGGATCTCGCCGATCATGATGTTGTCGGGGTCCTGGCGCAGCGCGGCCCGCAGCGCGGCGCCGAAGCTCATGCCGATCTTGGCGTGCACCGGGATCTGGTTGACGCCCGGCAGGTCGTACTCGACCGGGTCCTCCACCGAGAGGATGTTGCTCACGCTCTTGTCGAGCTGACCCAGCGCGGCATAGAGCGTGGTGGTCTTGCCGCTGCCGGTCGGCCCGGTCACGAGCACGATGCCGTGCGGCTGGCGGATCAGCCGCGTCAGCGCTTCCAGCGTGTCGCCCGCCAGCCCCAGCCGCTCGAGCTGCAGCCGGCCCGCGTCCTTCTCGAGCAGGCGCAGCACGGCGCGTTCGCCATGCACGGTCGGCACGGTCGACACGCGCACGTCGATCGGCCGCCCGCCCACGCGCAGCGTGATGCGGCCGTCCTGCGGCACGCGCTTCTCGGCGATGTCGAGCTGCGACATGATCTTGATGCGCGAGATCAGCGCGGCATGCAGTTCCTTGCGCGGCGAGACCACGTCGCGCAGCGCGCCGTCGACGCGGTAGCGCACCACCGAGTGGGTCTCGAAGGCCTCGAAGTGCACGTCGCTGGCGCCGTCGCGCGCGGACTGCGCGAGCAGTGCGTTGATCATGCGGATGACGGGCGCGTCGTCCTGCGCATCGAGCAGGTCGGTCACGGCCGGGATGTCCTGCATCAGCCGCTCCAGGTCGACCTCGGACTCGGCCGCGCCGACCACGGCGGCGGCGCTGCCGGCCTCGGCATAGCGCGTCGACAGCAACAGGTCCATCTCCGCCTCGGACACCTCGTGCCAGGCCTGCAGGCCGGTCTGGCGCTGCGCCTCGGCCAGCGCCCAGCCCGGCGTGCTCGGGCTCAGGACCAGCGCCATGGCCTCGCCGTTGCCCTGCACCACGAGGCGCTGCGCACGCGCCCAGCCATGCGGCAAGGTCGGCTGCGCCGCGGCATTCATGGCGCCACCACGATCTCGGGCCGGTAGCCCAGCTCGCGCAGCACGCCCGCCGCGGTGTCGACCGCGCGCGCATCGCGCGGCAGGTCCACGCGCACCGCGTAGCCGATGCCGCCAGGGCCGGCCACGATGTACGCGGGCAGGCCGCTGATGCGCACGCGCTTGGCGATGCGCACCGCGTCGGGCTCCTGCGCGAGGTCCGCCACCTGCAGCACGCTGCGGTTGTTCTCGGGCGTGGCGTACAGCACGGCCGGATCGCCGGTCACGCCCACGTTGGCGGGCAGCTGCGAGCGCATCTCGGGCTCGCGCGGCGCGTTCGGCGCGAGCGGCTGGTGCACCTCGCGCTCGCTCCGGGTGGGCGGCGGGCCCTGCTCGCGCGTGCTGCTCCACTGCTCGGGCCGCAGGTCCAGCCTGGGGGCCGCGCCGGCCACCGGCAGGTCGGGCGGCGGCAGGATCGGCGCCGGCATGTCGGGCAGCACGAGGTGCCGCCCCGGCTGCACGCGGCTTTGCTGCGTGCGCATGAAGTTGTAGCGGTCCTGGGTCAGGCCGCGGCCGGCATTGGCATCGCGGATCACGTAGGGCCGCAGGAAGATCATCAGGTTCGTCTTCGCGCGCTGCCGCTTGTCGTAGCGGAACAGGTTGCCGAGCACCGGGATCGTGCCCAGGCCCGGCACCGTCTCGGTGGTGCTGGTGACGCTGTCCTCGAGCAGGCCGCCCAGCACCATGATCTGGCCGTCGTCGAGCAGCACGCTGGTGTCGAGCGCGCGCTTGTTGGTCACGATGCCCGCGATGCCGGAGTTCTGGTCGTCGATGCTCGAGACCTCCTGGTAGATGTCGAGCTTGACCGTGCCGCCCTCGGAGATCTGCGGCCGGATCTTGAGCTGCAGCCCGATGTCCTCGCGCGTCACGGTCTGGAACGGGTTGTCCGAGCCGCCGCCGCCCGGCGTGATGTACTGGCCGCTGACGAAGGGCACGGTCTTGCCCACGATGATCGAGGCCGCCTCGTTGTCGAGCGTCATGATGTTCGGCGTCGAGAGGATGTTGACGCCGCCCTTGGTCTGCAGCGCGCGCGCCAGCAGGTTGAGGTTGGCGATCTCGCCCACGCCGGGCAGCTTCACCGTGCCGTCGAGCACGCCGAGGTTCAGGCCCTTGGGCAGCAGGTCGATGGTGTTGGTGGCGCTGGTGTTCAGGCCCGCGCCGCCGCCGAGGTTGGTGCCGCCGATGAAGCGGCCGTTGTTGCGCATCCACTGGATGCCCAGCTGCGCCGCGTCCTGCTCGGTGACCTCCACGATCAGGCTTTCGACCAGCACCTGCGCGCGCCGCTGGTCGAGCAGGTCGATCACGCGCCGCACGCTGCGATACATGGGCTCGGGCGCCGCGATGATCAGCGTGTTGGTGGTGGCATCGGCCTGCACCGTCACGCCGTTGGCCGAGAAGGCCGTGCCCGTGCTGCCGCTGCCCGAGCCTCCCTGCTGCGCGCCGCCGCCGCCGAAGCGGCTGCCGCCGGTGCTGCCGCGCGTGCCGCCGCCCTGCGCGGACGAGGAGGAGGACGACGAAGACGAGGAGGTGGAAGAAGTGCCCGTCGTCGTGCGGCCCGCACCGCCCGGCGCCCCGGCACCGCCCGACATGCCGCCGGCGCCGAGCGTGGCGCGCGCGGCATCGCCGCTGCCGAGCGCCGTGCTGCCCGAGTCGCCGGTCAGCAGCCCGCGCAGCACGCCCGACAGGTAGGTCGCCTGCGCATTGCGCAGGTACACCACGTGCAGGTTGCCGGGGTCGTCCTGCGAGTTGTCGAGCTTGACGATGAGGTCGCGCGCCAGCGCCGTGCGCGCCGGGCTGCTCGAACGCACGATCACGCTGTTGGAACGCGGATCGGCCAGCACCACGATGTCGCGCCGGGTCTCGTTGCCCGCGCCCTGCAGCAGCTCGTTGGCGAGCGCCGCGATGTCCACCGCCACGCCGTTGTGCACCTTGACCACATCGGTGTCGAGCGAGGTCGGCGTGTCGATGCTCTCGACGATGCGCGCGATGCGCTCGAGGTTGTCGATGTAGTCGGTGATGACCAGCGTGTTGTTGGCCGCGTAGGCCGCGATGTTGCTCTCGGCCGCGATCATCGGCTTGAGCACCGGCACCAGCGCCTCGGCGTTCTCGTAGGCCAGCCTGAAGGTGCGCGTGGCGATGCCGCCGCCCGGCGTGCGCGCATTGACCGCGCCGCCCTGCAGCTTGGCGTCGGCCACCGGCACCACGCGGCTGACGTTGCCGACGTCGACGATCGTGAAGCCGCGCATGCGCAGGGCCGAGCCCAGCATGTCGTAGGCGGTCTTCGAGGGCACCTCGCCGTCGGAGACCAGCGTGATCTGGCCCTTGACGCGCGGGTCCATCACGAAGTTGCGGCCCAGGAAGCGCGACAGCGCGGAGACCACCGACTGGATGTCGGCATCGACGAAGTTCAGCACCGAGCGGTCGTCGCTGCCGGTGGCGCCCGCCAGCGTCGTCGCGGTGGCAGCCGTGCGTGCCGGCGTGGCCGCGGCGGCACGGCGGTCCTGCCCGGTCGGGCGCACCACGCGCGCGGGCGGCGCGGCCGAAGTGGCCGGCGCCGCCACGGGCTGCGCCTGCGCCGCGCCCTCGGCCCCGGCGCCCGAGCTCGGGACGTAGTTCCCCTCGCGGAACAGCGGCGCCTCGGTGGAGGCGGTCGAAGCGCACCCCGCCAGGGCCAGGCACGCCAGTGCCCAGCATCTTCCCGTTCTTCCCGCCACCGCTCGCATCATCATCGATTCCCTGATTGAGGCCGCGCCGTCAGCGCGACCGTGGCCCGGACGTCGTTCCGGCCATCGGGGCCGGCGTCCTCGGACCGTTGCAACATGGCCTTGTTCACCGTCATGCCCAGCGCGCCGGGCGCGGCGAGCAGCCAGGCCGCGACGCGCGACGCATCCGCGGCGCGTTCGATCTCGATCTGCAGCTCGGCACCCGCCTCGCTCAAGCGGTAGGCGCCGGCCAGGCCCGCCGCATCGAGGCTGGCGCGCACGCGGCCGGCCGGGTCGCGCGCGGCATCGCCCGCCACCACGGCGGGGCCGCCCACGTCGGCCAGCACGTCCTTGAGCGCCGCGGCCTGCGAGCGCAGGCGCGGCAGCTCGCCGTCCCAGTAGCGCAGCGTGTCCAGCGCCGGCTTGATGCCCAGCAGCCAGACGGCCGCCACCGTCACCACGCAGAGCATCGCGAGGACCTGCCCGCGCTCGCGCCGCGACAGGGCCTTCCAGCGGCCCTGCAGCTGGGCCCGCAGCGGCTGCAGGCGCGCGTGCAGCGGCGATGTCCAGCGCTGCCAGGATGCGGCGGCCAGGCGCGTCATGGTGCGGCTCCGTTCTGCGCGGCGGTCTTCGAAGCGGCGGCCGGTGCCACGCCGCCCTCGCCGCCCTGCTTGGTCTCGGCGAGCGCCACGCGCAGGCCGCCCTCCTCGGGCAGGAGCTGCAGACCGCGCTGCTGCGCGCTCGCCTGCAACGTCTTCAGTTCGTCGGCACCGAGCACCACGCCCGCGCGCCAGCGCACGCGCAACTGGCCGTCGCGGAAGTCCAGGCCCTGCACCTGCCCCTCGGCCTGCGCGAGCACCGCCGTGGAGGCGCGCACGAGCGCGGCGAAGTCCGCCGATTCGATGCCGCCCATGGTCGTGCCCGCGCGCCGCGCATCGCGCAACTGCCGCGCCTGCTGCAGCGGGTTGAGCACCACCGGCAGCTCGGGAAACGCGGCCTTGACCTGCGCCGCCATCTGGCGCGTCAGGGCCTGGCCTTCGGCGGCGACGCGCGCGGCCTGGAGCTGCAGGCCGAGCAGGCACACGGCGGCGGTCGCCACGCTCCAGCCGATGGCCGGGCGCAGCCAGCGCCGGTCCGCGCCCTCGCCGCCGCTCGCGGCCATCGGCAGCGTCCACGCCCATCCGCTGCCGGCGAACGACGACGCCTCGGATTCGGCCAGCCAGTGCAGCGGCAGCGTGCCTGGCAGCAACGGCCGCAGCCGGGCTTCGAGCTGCACCGGGTCGGCCTGCGCCGCGGCCAGCGGATGCACCATGCCGCTGCCGGCACCGGTGCGCACGATCGCCCAGCCATCGACGCGCAGCGCGGCGAGCCCCTCTTCGGGTGCCGGCAGGAAGGCCGGCGGCGCCAGCACCGCCTGCACCGCCAGGCCGTGCTGGCGCAACGCCCGCAGGCAGGCCGACAGCGCCTCGGCACTCATCCAGGCCACCGGGACGCGGCCCGTGCCATCGCGCGCACCGATGCCCACCGCCAGTTCGGTCGGTGCGGCCAGCGCCAGCAGCTCGATCGCGCCGAGCACCGCGACGCGCAGGCGCGCGGCGGGCAGCGGCGGCAGCTCGAGCGTGGTCATCGACACGTCGCCCGGATGCGGACAGACCTCGACGCGCCGCGGCCGGGAAGGGGTGGACAGCGCGGCGAGCGCCGCCAGGTTCTCCAGCGTCGCGCCCTGCCAGCCCTGCGCCGTGCGCCATGCGCAGCGCACGGGCGCGGGCGCGGCCTCGACGGCGCGCGCGGGCGGCAGCATCAGGCGCAGCAGGTCCACGCGTTCCATCAAGCCCCCTCCCGCAGCCACATCACCTGGGGCAGCACTTCCTTGTCGTCGTACAGCAGGGCCTGCATCAGCAGCGTGGTGCGCGAGGTCTGCAGCGCGCTCGAGAGGCGGAACCAGCGGCTGGTGATGCCGATGAGGACCGCGCTCTCGTCGAGCCCGGGCATCTGCAGCCGGTTCACGAAATCGCCGCGGTTGATGAACCACTGGCCGTTGTCGCGCGCCTGCAGCACGGCACGCGCGCGGTCGAGCGACAGGCCCGGCACCCACGCGGCCAGCACCTCGGCACGCGCCGTGTTGGCATTGATCCAGGTGCGCTGCGGCAGCACCGTGAGATAGGGCCGCAGGCGCGCCACGCTGCCGGCATCGACGCCGGGCACCGCGAGCAGGTCGTCGACCGTGCGCAGCCGCGGCGCCTGTTCGCGCGCGGGCAGGCTCTCGAGGCCGAGCTGCCGGGCGGTCTCCTCCGCGGCTTCGCCCTCCGCCACCGGTGCGGCGCCGGCCGGCCGCCGTTCCGCCTCCACCAGGCTCACGGCCACGCGGCGCGCGATGCGGCCGGCCTGGTCCGGCGGCACGCCGACCATCGCGCACAGCCGCAGGAAGACGCCGCCCTCCACCGGATCGAACTGCCCGGCGTTCACGAGGTTGCGCAGGTTGAACTTGGACTGCTCGTCGACGATCTCGGTGAAGGCCAGCGCCGGCTCGCCCTCGATCCGGCCGAGGACCTGGCCGTCGACCGGCTGGCTCCAGGTACCGTCGAGGCGGGTGTAGGGCGCGCGCTGCGCCGCGGCGCGCAGCACGGTCTGCGCGCGGCCGACCTCGCCGCGCAGCAGCCACTGCGCCTGTGCCCGCGTCTGTGCCGACTGGGCCGCGCGGATGGCCGCGGTCTGCCGCTCGAGCAGCGCGCCCGCCAGCACCGCGATCACCGCGACGACGAGCAGCGCGGCAACGACGGCCATGCCGCGCTGCCCATGCGCCGGCCGGGTGCACGCTTGTCTTTCGCGAGCCTGCCTTCGCAGGCCCGCGGGCCGCTCCCGGACGCCATCCATGTCCGGGCCCTAGAGTTGCCAGGAACCGATGTCGGCGTTGGCCTTCTCTCCACCCGGCTCGCCATCGGCACCGAGCGAGAACACGTCGATCTCGCCGTTGGTGCCGGGGTTCAGGTACTGGTAGGGCTTGCCCCAGGGATCGCTGGGAAGGCGCTCCAGGTAGTTGCGCCAGTTGGCCGGGATCTTGCCCGAGGCCGGCTTCTCCACCAGCGCGCGGATGCCCTGGGAGGCGCTGGGGTACTCGCCGTTGTCGAGCCGGTACAGCTTGAGCGCCTGCATGATCGCGCCCACGTCCTGGCGTGCCGCGATGGCGCGCGCCTGGTCCGGTCGGTTCATGAGGTTCGGCACGATCAGCGCCGCGAGCACGCCCATGATCACCAGCACCACCATCAGCTCGATGAGCGTGAACCCCTGCTGCGGCGCCTGGCGCAGATGCTTCCGTCCGAGAATCCCTGCGGCCATGTCGTTCGCTCCAGTCGCTACCGTTTGCAGCAGGAAATCATGGCGGGGCCGCGTGTCAGGCTGATGGAAAGAACTCGGGAGGATTCGCGCGCCCTGACGCACCGCATGAGTCGTTTTGCTCTACCCCGGTGCCCTTTCATCTCGAACATGTCGAGCGAAGACGTCACATTCGCCGCTCAGGCGCGGCAGTGCCGCGCGGCCGGCTGCGCCGCGGCGGAATTCGAGCCGGCCTGCCGGCGTGTTTTTCGCGGCGCCGGCGCGGTGGTCGCGCGCAGTTCGATCCCCGCATGCACCGTCTGGCCCGTGGCCTGCGCGCAGTGCGCGAGCGCCTGGCGCAGCGCCGTGTCGACGCTGCGCAGCGAGATCTGGTGCCGGTCCGCGACTTCCTGGCGCGTCTTCTCCTCGAGCCGCAGCGCGACCAGCACGGCGCGATGGCGGCGCGGCAGGTGCTGCATGGCGCGATCGACCGCGTGCACGTCCGAGCGCGCCTCGGCGATCGACTCCGGGCCCGGCGCGCGGTCGACCAGGAACTCGAACAGCGCCTCGCCATCCTCCACATGCGGCTGCGGACGGTTGCGGCGCAGGCAGTCCACCGCCACGTTGCAGGCCGTGCGGTAGACGTAGGCCTCGGGGTTCTGCACCGCCGGCGCGGCCATGTCGCCGAGCCGCAGCCAGGCGTCGTGCAGGCTGTCGCTGGCCAGGTCGGCATCGCCGAGATGGCGCAGCAGGCGCCGGTGCAGCCGGCCGTAGTTCGCGACCAGGAACTCGCGCAGCGCGCTGCCCGCGTCCTCGTGCGCCTCGCGGTCCGTATGGCCGCCGGCCTCCGGCGACTCCAGGCACAGCCAGGGACTCATGTCCAACATGGGAACCTCCGCATCCAGGGTCTCGTGGGATCGCTCACGCCGTGCCGCGCACGGGGCGCGCGGCACGGCATGGGCGACCGACTGCTACTTGCCTCGGCGCAACTCGCGCTGCTCGGCCTCGGTCAGCTTCGACATCACGGCCGGGTCGAAGGCATCGCCGTGCGCCGCGATCTGCACGAAGCTGCGCGGGTCGTAGGGGATCGGTGCCTTGCCCTGCAGGCCGGCGCGCGGCGGCGGCGGTGCCTGCTTGCCCTCTTCGGCCGGCTCGTTGCCGAAGCCCAGCACGCGCACCGTGAACACCGACGGCAGGTTCTGCCGCGCCACGGCGCGCTCGCGCTGCATCGCGTCCTGCGCGGCCGCGACCGCGGTGGAGGCCGCCGCGCTGGCATTGGTCAGCGCGGCGACGTTGACCGCCGCGACCACCGGGATGCCGGTCGACTTGCCCTGGCTCACGATGTTGTCGGCGTTCACCACGTGCAGCGCCGCGATGTTGACGTCGCCCGAGACCCGGATGCCGGCTTCGCCCGCGTCGATGGTGCCCAGCGGCGCGATCAGGTCGATGTCGCCGGCCGGCACTTCCGCGATCGGCGCCAGCGTCGCGATGCCCGCGCCCGTGCTCGGCACGTCCGAGGACAGCGTCACGTTGCCCCACGTGTCGTACTCGCGCTTGGGCGGCGTGTAGACCACCGTGGTCTTCGAGCCGCGGCCCGCGTTGATGTCGCCCTCGGCCGACCAGGCGAGGATGCTGCCGCCGAAGGTGGTCATGATCCGGCTCTGGCCGAGCAGGATGTCGTCGAGCGCATAGAGGTGGATGTTGCCCGCGCCCTGCGTCACGAGCCCCGGCACGACGCCCGGCAGCGCCACCGGCGCCTGGCCCTCGACACCGAAGATCTGGCTGCCGCCCGGCGTCAGCGTCTCGATGTCGCCGCCGAACAGGGTGTTGACCCCGGCCGCGCCGTACATCGTGATGCCGCCCTGGTAGACGATGGGCCGCGCCTGCGCATCGGCCGTGGGGAAGAGCGCGGCGATCGCGTTGCGCCCGCGCAGGTAGCTGCCCTCGCGGGCGTTGCCGGCCTCGTTGTATTCGCGGCCGCCGGCCTTGAGCTCGGCGAAGTACACGCCCCGCGCATAGACGCGCTGCTGCTCGGGCGAGAGGCGGTTGAAGACCGTCAGCGCGTCTTCCGAGCCGTCATAGCCGTAGCGTTCCTCCAGCCAGTTCACCAGGTGGAGCTGGCTCGCCGCGCGGTAGTCGTTGCGCAGGATGCGCTTGGGCAGGCTGCTGTCGGCGTCGCGGCGGGCCTGCAGCTGGTCGAGGAAGGCCGGCGCGTCCTTGTCCTCGCCCCTGAAGCCATGCACCTCGCGCAGCCAGTCGGCCAGGGTCAGCTTGCGGCTGTAGACGTAGGGCACCTTGCCCGGCTGGCTGGCCAGCGAGGCGCCGCTGTCCGCGAGGTTCGCGGGGTCGAGGTAGCGCCGCAGGAAGCCGGCGTAGTCGGCGCCCTGGCTGCCCAGGCCGGCCTGCATCACGATGCCCGCGCCGGGCCGCGCGTCGCCGGGCACCACCGGGCCGATGCTGCGCACGGCGGTCTCGCCGTACACGGGCACGCCTTGCAGGGTCTGTCCGACCTGCCCCGCCATCAGGATGTTGCGGCCCGCGCTGATCTCTAGCGTGCCGGGGCCGGCGACATCGAAGCTGCTGTAGAGGATGTCGCGGCCGGCCTGGACGATGGAGACGTCGGTGGGGTCGTTGTGGACGAAGAGGTTGCCGGTTCGGGTGCCGGAGCCGGGGCCCGAAGAGGTCAACGACAAGTCGCCCGGAAGAAACGGCGGTGCTTGCCCGAGCACGGACCCGGAGCGGACGATGTCGCGCCCGGCACGCATCCAGACCGGACCTGAACCCTCGTACCACGTCTGTCCGGTCCGTCCCCCGCCCGTGAACGCCAGGGTTCCGCCACTCTCGAGGCCGAGGATGTCGCCGTCCCTCGCGTACAGCCGCGTCGGCGTCACGGTCTGGCGGATGGCGGTTGCCGCCGTGTCGGGACCAAAGACGAACAGCGGATACCTGTCGCCCGAAGAGAAATCCGGGTAGTTGGCATCGTCCGACAAGTTGTGCGGCGCCATGGTCAGGACGCCATCCTTCCGTTGGACGGCCGCGAAGGCAGGTCTCGAGGGCGTCGGCAATGCGTCCGTACCAGCACCGGACAGACTCACGACATAGCCGCTGGCATAGATGGAGTCTCCCGCAAGAAGACTCAGCCCGGCGTTGGCCGATGGCGCGAGCAGAAGCGATTGCCCCAGCGTCGAGTCGCCTCGCAGGAACATACTGCCCGAGGCAGCCACCGCGCGAAGCTGCGACGGGTAGACCTGCCGGCCGTCCGTCGCGTCGTAGTCGTGCAGTGGTGTGCGCTCGGCAGCCTTCGGCACTGGCGTCACGGGTGCGAGATCCCCGCCGCCGGACATCAGGTTGATGGCGGTGTTGCCGGTCCACAGCGAGAACCAGCCGTGCCCACCCGACTCGTAGCGAGCGCCATCGAAGGTGTAGGGCAACAGGTACGGCAGCGGCGCGCGTCCCGGATCGCCGCTGCCCGCCACGACCAGGTCGCCGCGGGTGTCCAGCGTCGCGGTGGCGTCGCCCAGCTTCAACACGAGCCCGCCCGTCGCGGTGCCGAGCGTGGCCGTGTAGGGATCGTAGGCGCGAACCTCGCGGGCATCGGCATCGGGAGGGCCGCTGCGGTAGTACGTCAGCGCGATGCCTCCCAGCTCGCCGGCCTGCATCTGCACGGCACCGCGCAGGTTGGTCAGCGCGCCATTGAGGTTCAGGTCCTGTGTGCGGTAGAGATCGGGAGATGCGTTGGGATCGCCAGCGGGGTTCGAGGCACGTGCCTGCAATCCGGCATTCAGGTTGCCGCCGATGCGCAGTTGCAGATCGCCCCCTCCCGTGAGCATCAGACGGCCGTCGGCGGCCACCCGCCCGGTGCTCCCCACGGCCAGTGCCAGGCCTTCGCTGCGCGGCCTCGCACCGGCATCGCCGCCGCGACGCGAGGTCAGGCCGGCATTGCCGCCCACCTCGATGTTCAGGTTGCCGCCTCCCAGGGTACCGATGCCGGTGAAGCCGACCAGTTCCGGGATCGCGATCACCTCCGGAACATCCGTGAAGTGCAACCCGGCGTCCGTGTTCATCGCAGCGGATCCAGGCACATAGGTCCCGAAATTGATCCACCAGGCCGTGGCGATCGGGTCCACGCCGGCCGTGCCGCCGCTGGCCTGGCGCCACAGCCAATTGCCGATGTCGGCGCTGCTGCGTTGGGGGCGCAACTCCTGGCCGGCAGAACGCGGTTCATAGCGCGCGAGCAGGTCGCCCCTCAGATCGCCTCCCGCGCGCAGCAGCAGGTTGCCGCCGCCATCGGGATACCAGGCCGCATAGGTGCTGTTCGTCTCGCCGTCGACCAGCGATTCGTAGATCGAACCCGCCGACGGCAGGCCCTCGGGCGGCACGGCCGAGTTCTTGGTGCCGAGGTAGGTGCCGTCGGCCGCCTTGCCGCGCGCCCGGTCGAAGGCACCGGCCTCGCCTCCGGCGCGAGAGGCCGTGGACGTGCCCGCCGTGTAGATGCCGTAGAGCGAGTGCGTGGAGACATCGCCGCCAGCGATCAGGTCCAGGTCGCCGGTCCCGGTGCGAAGCACGCTGAAGTTCTGTGCCAGCTGATGAACCTTGATCACCCCGCCGGGAACCCATTTGTCCGGTGTGCCGGGAATCTCGGGCGTCGCCTCGCCGAGCGAGATGCAGATGCCCGGATCCATGCAGGCCGACTGCAGATCGTCCGAAACGGGCGTGCCGGGCTTGAAGCCGTAGACCTCCGCGCCCAATGCGTCCCATATGTAGCGGACTCGCACGCAGATGCCGGCGTCCATGCAGGCCGACTCCAGATCGGCAGGAACCGGCGTGTTGGGTTCGAAGCCATACACCTCCGCACCCAGCGCGTCCCAGTACCACTTTCCCCCCGGCTGCGCCGGCGTGCCCGGCTGACCCGGAACCAGCGTCTTCTGGCGCTGCTCGTACAGGCTGTAATGCGTATCGGCCAGCACCAGGCTGGCCTCGGTCCACGGCTGCACGGTCCGGGTATCGGCCGCGGCGGTGTCGGCACCGGCCACGAGGCGCAGCGACCACGACAGCGAGCCTTCGGGCAGCATGGCCCCCACCGCCCAGTTGCGTCCCATGCGGCCATCGGTCACCGTGCGCAACGGCACCGACAGTGCATCGCCCGGCAGCTTCACGTCGGTCATCGACGGAATCAGTGCCCCCGTCGGCAAGGCCAGGTTGCCGGCCAGCAGCACCGCCCAACCCGGCAGCGGCACGCCGCGCGGCCAGATCATCGCCTTCAACGCGGCCTGCGCCGGCAGCACGCTGCCGGCATCCAGGCGCGCGCCGGCGGGCAGGGTCACGCCCTGCCGCAACACCGTGCCGGCGGGGTACAGCACATTGCCCGCGGCATCGCGCACCGCGGAGCGCAGCACCGTGCCGGCCGGCAATGCCAGCGCCTCGCTGAGCGTCGCCTGCACCGGCACGACGGTGCCGGCCGGCAACGACAGGTCCTGGATCGGCAGGTCGTAATTGAGCACCTTGCCGCCCACGAAGCGCGTGCCTTTCGCGAGCGTGACGCCCGGCCCCGGCACCACCACGTCGCCGCCGAAGGCCTGCACGCCCGGCGTCAGCACCCAGCCCTTGTCGTCGGGCGTATCGGGCGGCGGCGCGAAGCCGTCGTTGATGCTGCCGTAGATGGAGAGATTGCCGCCCGCGCGGATCGCGAGCGCGCCCGGCTCGCCCGAGCCATAGACGCCGGTCTTCTGCACGTGCGGGTTGAGGCTGGCATAGCGGTAGCCCGACAGGTCGATGTCGCCGCTGACGACCATCGCGCCGTCGGGCGTGGCACTCACGATCTCCACGGCCGGCCGCAGATGGAAGGCGTCGCGATAGCTCGCGTTGTTCAATCCCGCGAGCTTGCGGTTCAGCAGGTCGGCATTGGCCAGGGCCTTGCCGATGAATGCCGTGCTGGCGCCGTGCTTTTTGTCGAGGTATTTCTGGTCGATCACCTGATAGGGCCGGCCATCGGCGGACAGGTCGAGCACGGGCTGTCCGTCCGGGCCCTTGACCTTGCCGTACTCGGCGTCGGCGTAGCGCTGCACGGCATTGACCGCGATCGACCGCGCGCCCCGGATGTCGAGCCGGCCGCTCGCATCGATCGCGATATCGCCATGGGTGGCCGCTGCGCTCGTGCCCGCGCCGCCCGCGCCATCGATGCGTGGCGCATACAGGTCCAGCGTGCCGCGCTCGCGGCCGTCGTACAGCGCGGGACGCGCCTTCACCCGCGCATCGTCGGTGCCGTGGCGCAGGTCGATGCGCGCGCCTTCGGCCAAGGTCAGCAAACCGTCGCCCGAATTGAGCTCGACCATGGCCCGGTTCGGGCTGTCGATGATCTGGCCGTAGCTGTCCAGCCGCAGCTGCGTGCCGTGCGCGTCGAGCACGGCACTGCCCGCCAATGTCAGGCCCTGCTTCGCGGCCAGGCGGATGCTTCCGACGCGCTCGCCGCTGGCATCGACCGTGCCCGCCACCGTGAGATGACCGTTGTCCACCGAGACCTCGACCTGGCTGGCCTTGAGCTCGTTGCCGATGGTCAGGCTGCCCTGCTTCAACTGGAAGCTGCGCAGTCCGAACACCTCGCCGAGGTTCAAGCGCTGGTTCAGCGCCGCGAACTGCTCATCCAGGCTGCCGGCGCCGCCCAGGCGCTGGGCCCGCAGTTCGATGCCGCCGGCCAGGTAGGGCACCAGGGTGCCGCCCGCGTTGTAGCGGCCGCTGGCGCCGCCGAGGATGCGGCCCTGCAGGTCGACCAGGCCCGCGGCCTCGTCCAGTGCGATGGCGGTCAGGCGCCCCGCCTGGTTGTTGTCGGCCGAGAGATCGATGACCGACTCCGCGGCCTGGCGGATGTTGCCGCGGCGGCTTTCCAGCGTGGCATCGCCGCCCCAGCTGTACTGGGTGGCGCCCGGGTCGTCGAAGAAGGTGATGCTGCGTCCCGCCAGGTCGAGGCGCGCCCGCGGGCCCAGCACGAGGTCGGTCTCGGCGGTGAGCGTGAGCTTGCCGCTGGGCAGCGCCACGGTGGTGTCGAGGTTCAACGCGCCGCCGGCCGTCAGCGACAGTTCGGCGCCCAGCGCCTGGATCGGTGCCGCATCGGCGGCGCCCGAGGCCGGCGCGGTGACGGAGATCGCCCCGCCCGCCTTGATGCGGTTGACCGAGCCCGCTTCGCCGGTGAACAGCGGCGTGACGATGTTCAGGTTGCCGCCGCTGTACTGGTAGCCCTTGCCGGCCACGTACTCGCCCTGCCGCTGGTAGACCGCCAGCGTGCCCTTGTTGTTCGCGGTGATGCGCTCGCTGGCCGCGAGGTTGACGTTGGCGAAGCCCAGCACCTGGCGGTCGAGCGCGCTGATGCCATCGGGCTGGCCATAGGGGCCGTAGCCGAAGCTGATGCGCTCGGCCTGCAGGTCCAGGCTGCCGCTTCCCGTGCCGGCGCCATCGGCCACCACCGCGCCGGGCTGTCCGGCCGCGCCATTCCAGATCAGGTGGCCGGTCTGGATCCGGGCCGTGTCGCCGACACCGCCGTAGCCGTAGATGGCCGGCGTGGTCAGCATCAGGTTGTCCAGCCGCGACTTGCCGTTCGCGTCCAGCGTGGACAGGCTCACGGAGCCAAGGAAGTTCAGCGAACCACCCGCGATCAGTTCCAGCGTCTCCAGCGCCGGCGCGCCGGCCTCGGTGTCGCCCTGCAGCAGGCGGTCCATCACCTGCTGGTTGAGTGCGAGACCCGGGGCCAGCGCACCGCGGGCGCTCGCTGCGGCCAGCGATTCGGGGCTGCCGACATTGAAGGCACCGACCGCGAGGCTCAGGTGGCGCGTGCCGTAGCGCACCGCGCTGTCGAGTTCGAATTCGTTGTCGGTGGCGAAGGCGATGCTGCCTTCCGAATACAGGCGGGTCGTTCCCGTGCAGTCGCCCGACGCACAGGCGCCGACGCGGATGGGGCCCGGCGACCCGTTGTCGGTTTTTCCCGGCGCCAGCCATTGCAGGCGACCATTGGAGACCGCCACCACGCTGGTGATGCCAGGCTGGTAGATGAATCCGTTGCCCGAGTCGTAGGCCGCCGCACCTTGCCCCAAGGTGCTGATGACGGCGCCGCGCTCGATCTCGATGGGCGCGCTGTCCACCGCGTTGCCTTGGGTGATCAGCATCACTTCGGGCGCCGTGAGCACCGCGCCGCTGCGCACGACGATGCCGCGGGCGGGTGCGGCACCGAGGTTGAAGCGCACGAGGTTGCCCCCCTGGCCGTACACCGCCAGCGGCATGCCGCCGATGGCGATCCGGTTCACGTCGATCTTGCCGAGGTCCGCGGCTCGCAGCGCGGCGCCGTGCGCCATGTCCGGGGCACCATCACCCAGGATCTCGATCGTGCTGCCGAGCACGGCCAGCGTGCTGCCGTACCCGCCCTTTGCCGGATTGCCGAGCACCGTGCCGTCGAACCGGAAGCTGAGCTCCTGCCGGTTCGCCGTGCGGTCGGCCAGTTCGAGCAGCAGGGCCTTGGCATCCGCCTCGAACTGGGCGCGCGGCACACCGAGCCGCGCGGCATCGGCGCGCACGAAATCGGCGTAGGAGGTTTCGTTGTACTGCGAGTAGGTGCGCAGCACGTCGGCCGGTGTCAGGATCACCTGGCTGGCCAGGCTGTCGCCGATGGAAGTACCCGCCACCGACAGGCGGCCCGCGGTGGACCACGAGCGATTGCGCATCGCCATAGGCACCGTCGGCACGCCCTGTTCCCGTGCTGCGCCCGCGCCATTGATCTCCACGCGGAAGGCACCCGGCAGCAGCGCATAGGTCGAGGGCATCAGCGTGTAGGTGCCCGCGGGCAGGCCGGGCACGCCCGCGCCGATGGTGATCTGCTGGCCCACGAGCGGGTCCACCGCGCCTGCTTCTCCACCCAGCGGTGCCTGGCTCGCCTGCTTGCCCGGCACGATCGCGTAGACCGGATTGCTGCCGAGTCCAGGCAGCGTGAAGCCACCCTTTGCATTGATCTGCACCAGCGGATTGAAACGCGCATCGGTGGAGCCTCCGCGTCCCGACACGAAGCCCGCGCCCGCGAGCGTGCCGCCGCCCGACAGATCGATCGTGGCGCCTTCGCGCACGTCCACGTGCTCGCCCAGCAGGCGCACGCTGCCCACGGCGGCCGTCCCCACGCCCTGCAGCTTGACCTGCTCGCCGGCGTACTGCCAGGCCACGCCGTCACTCGTGCCGCCATAGGGCATGACCAGGCCCGCCGCGCTGGCGGAGGTCTCGCTGCCCGCGAGCAGGTTCACGGCGCGCGTGATGCTGCCCGCGTCGCCGCCCTTGTTCACGCCGAGATTCAGCGCGCCCAGCGGCGCGCGCAGCACGCCGCCCTGATCGATCACGGCCGCGCCCAGCGTGAGGCTGCCGAACACCGAATACGGCAGTTCGGGCAGTTCGTCGGTGGTGCGCGCCAGCGTCAGGATGCGCTCGGGATCGAAGCCGGGGACCTTGCCGCGCCAACCGGCATAGACCGCCGCCTCGACGCCGGTGACCGGATAGATCTGCGCCGCGGCCAGGGTCAGATCCCCCGGCGCGTAGAGCGTGCCCGAATCGAAGCGCAGATCCCCGCCGCTGCGCAGTGCGATCTGCGCGATGCCGCGCCGGTCGATCAGTTGGTCGTCTGCACTCGCAATGCCCGGAATCGTCAGCCGCCCACCACTGCCGAGGCCCTTGCCACCGCGCACCTCGAGCAGGCGGCCTGCTTCCAGGCTCAGGCTGCCCATCAGAGGTTGCCCGGAGACGTTCAGCCGCGAATCGCCATAGTGCATGCCCAATCGATCGATGCGCGCGTTCGAAGGTCCCTCGAGCAGCGCGGAGGAAATCAGGCGCACGAAGGGTGCCGCCAACCGGACCCGGCTGTCCGCAGGCGCAGCGTCGGTCCATCCGAGCGCACCGGCATAGAGATTCAGCGCCTGACCCAGCGTCAAGGAAACGTTGCCATCGAAGGCGATCATGCCGCCGCTGTGCAGGGTCAGCGTATCGAAGCCGCCGGCCTTGACCTGATCGGCGCCCAGGCGTGCATGGCCGTATGTCAATTGGCCTGCGGCTTCAGCAGCTTCGATGCCGACGGCCAGCGCTCCCGGCGCCTTCTCCTGGCCCAGCACCAGTTCGCGGATCTGACGCATGAGAGCTGGCGTGGCTTGAGAGGTGTCGGCGACGACATTGAAGTTGGCGATGCTCACCGACAGCTGGCCACCCGCCGCCCCTGTACCACCGGCCAGCGCACGCATTTCGCCATCGAGGTAGAGGCCGTGGTTCGATCCGAGTGAAATCGCCCCCCCATTGCTCGCCACCGCCACGCGGCCCTGTCCCGGCACGTCGAGAATTGCCTGGGCGCCGGAGGCATCGAGCAGTGCGCCTTCGCGCAGCACCACGAACCGGTCCACGGCCGAGCTGCTGCCGTCGCGCGGATCGACCTCGCCACCGATCACGATCTGCCCGCCATCGCCCACCAGGCCATAGCGGCGCCCCTGCACGTCCATCGCAGTGGCCGCGCGCGCGGCCACGTCGAGCACGGCATGCTCGCCGATCCAGACCGACAGCCCCTTGGCTTCGTCGAGGCTCAGCCGTGCGGCGACGCTGCCCAGCTCGATGCGACCGCCCCAGGCATCGAGCCGGCCGTCCACGGTCAGTTGCCCGGCGCTGCGCAGCGCGATGGACTGCCCGGGGTCGACCGCGACGCGCGCATCGCGGCCGATCCGCAGCGTGGTCGAACCCGCAGTCGTCGTGGCATCGCCGGCCTGCAATTCCAGGCTGGCGCCGGCACGCCGGGTCAGCACGCCCGCCGTGGGATCCTCCTGGTACAACGGCGGCGCCCAGACCTCGAGCGCCGCGGAAGACGGGCTGCCGGTCGGCAGATCCTTGGCGCCCGCCACGAGGCGAAAGACCGGCATCCTCGCCTCGACCTGCGCACCGTCGGCCACCGTCGTTCCGTGCTCGCCCACGACCTTGTAGCGCGAGAAGCCCTGGGTGAAGAAGTCGCCATCGAGGCGCAGCGTCCCGAGCTCCGCGGGCGCATCGGGGGCGCCGCCGATCAGCACCCGCCCTGTCTGCAGATCCAGAGTGCCGCCGCCCGCGACACCGTGGGCGCGCAGTTCTCCCTGCAGGGTCAGCCCGCCCTCGACGGGTTCGGAGCCCGCACCGGCACTCGCGGCGCCGAGACCGGCCTGCAATGTGATGTCACCGCCCTTGCCGCCCTTGACACTGGCATCGCTCATGATCGCCGCGCCCGAGGACACATCGATCAGCGAGCCCTGCGCCAGCGTGACATCGCCCGTGCTGCGCAGCGAGACGCGCCCACCGTTTCGGTACGGCAGCGCGGCGATATCCGCGGGGTCCTTCAGCAGGTTGCTCCACAGGCCCTGCGTGTCGACCTTGACGCCATCCGCGACGGTGACACCGGCCGTCACGCCGTTCGGCGCCGCCAGGATGGTGTCTTCGATGCGGAGGTTGCCGCTGACCTGCTCGAGCACATTGCCGAGGCGGATCGTTCCGCCCGCGCTGCGGAGATCGGCCTTCACCTCGACCTGCGGCCCATACAGCGTGATCTCGCCGGCCGGCGCCATCTGCAGCGCGCCCTCCACCGCGATGCGCCGGCCCGCGGCGATCCTGATGCCGCCGAGCTCGAAGCCGCTGAGCTGCGCGCTGTCCAGGTACAAGGTCGTGCCGCGGTCGTCGGGCAGCACGCCGTCCAGGCCCAGGCCGGCGGCGATCTTGCGCGCCTCTTCGGCGATGACCACGTTCTGCGGCGTGTCGGCATTGGCGCTCAGGCCGTACACCCAGCTGCCGCTGCTCTTGACGTAATAGGGTACGTAGCTGCCCACCACCAGCTGACCGCGGCGCGCCACCGCCTGCTGCGACTGGTTGTAGCCGTCGAGCGCGGCCTGCGCCGCCTGCGTCTGGCGGCTGCCCTGGAAGGTGTCGCCCGCGATCTCGCCCTCGAGCACCGCGCTCTTCGTGCCGATCACCAGCACGCCGGCATCGCGGCCCGCGGTGTAGCCGCTCTCCAATCGCCGCTGCGGGCCGATCAGCGGGTTGTAGAAATAGTCGGTGGTGTTCTTGCCCCAGCGCGCGTGCTCGTCCTCGAAGCCCTTGTACAGGCCCTTGTAGAGCAGGTCGCCCGGCGCCCTCGACACTTCGTAGAGCCGGCCGTCCGAACCCTTGAGCCAGCTCTGCCTGAGAAAGCCGGTCTGCACATCGAGCGTGCCGCCCGACAGGTTGACCAGCGAGCCGCTCTGGGTGACGACGTCGTTGCCCGAGAACTGCACGATACCGCCCTGCGCCATCCATTCGCCCACCGTGTGGCCCTGGGTGCCCAGATAGCCCGACACCTCGAGCAGCCCGCCGGCCGTGTACCAGCGGTCGCTGGCATAGCCGTTGGTGCCCTTGGGCACGAAGACCAGGCTGCGGCGGTCGATCCAGACGTCGTTGTTGTTGAGGCTCTTGCCGTCGCGGTTGATCGGGGCATCGCGCTGTTCGTTGCCCTGGATGTTGACCTTGACGTTGTTGGACTCCATCGAGACCTTGACGCCGATGGCGCCCGAGACGTCGATGAGCGCGCCATCGCGCACCAGGCTGCGCCGCTTCGCATCGACCATCACCTGGCCGCCGGTGGCCAGCGTCAGCGAGCCGCCCTCGAAGTCGGCCGTGCCGCCGCTGCCGATCTCGATGCGCGAGAGATCCCTGCGGTCGTTGCCGGCCGCGACGATGTCGCCCGTGCTGTCGATGACCGGCGCCATCAGACCCGCGCGCTGGCTGTCGAGCGCGGTGGCATTGCCGGTGTCCAGCACGATGGCCGTGGTGCTGCCCGCGCCCAGCGTCACCGTGCCGGCATCGCCGATCGCCTTCAGGTGGACCGTGCCGCGGGTGTTGACCGAGGTGCTGCTCAGGACCACGCCGTCCTGGCGCACCTCGCGCCCGGTCAGCGTGACATCGCCCAGCGGCGCCTGGATCAGCCCGCTGTTGACGACCTTGCCCGCCAGGCTGTCGGGGCCGAACGCGGGCGTCACCTCGTTGCCGCGCGTGGTGGAGAGCTGGTTGCCGGTCGAGCCCACGCCCTTGCGGATGAAGAAGCTGTCGCCGGCGGCGAGCAGCGTCTGGCCCGACGGCGTGGTGATCTGCCCGGCGTTGTGCACCTCGCTGCCCAGCAGCATCACGTAGCCGCCGCCCTGCGTGGCCGACTGGGGCGTGCGTGTGCTGATCTGCGCGCCGGCCCGCACCTCGACCTTGCCCAGCGCATCGGTGAAGCTCGCGGTCGTATCGCTGCCGTACACACCGCCGCCGCGGAACTGGTCGTCGGTGATCCTGGCCGCGGCGGCCACGAGGTTGCGCGTGTCGACCTGGCTGGTGCCCGAGAACACCACGCCGTTGCGGTTGGCGATCAGCACCGTGCCGTCGGCCTTGATCTGGCCCTGGATCCGCGAAGGGCGCGCCTGCGGATCGTTGACCTTGTTGAGCACGGCCCAGCTCGGGTCCTGCTTGAAGTCGACCGTGGTGTTGCGCCCGACGTTGAAGGTCTCCCAGTTGAGGATCGCCTTGTCGCCGGTCTGCTGGATCTCGACATTGGTGCGGCCATCGACCTGCGTCTGCACCGGTGCATTGGCGTTGTGCCAACCGGCGGTGAGGCTGTTGGTGTCGATCTCGAGGCCGCCCTCGGCCAGGCCGTCGGGCACCGAGGGATCGTTGCCCGCGGCGCGACGCGCGGCCGCCTGCGCGGCCTGCTGCGCCGCGATGCCGCGTGCCGCCAGGTTCAGGTTGTTGATCGAGCGGCCGAGCTGCTCGTTGGCACGCTGCTGCTGCGCCTGCGGGCTGGTCAGGGCCGATGCCGCCATGCCGTTGGCCAGCCGGCCCGTCTGCACCGCGGTGCTCTGGTTCAGGTTCTTCTGCGCCATCCAGCCCGCACTGAAGGCGCGCTGCGCGTGCGCGCCGCCGATCATGCCGCCCGCCGCCACCAGCACCGCGATGGCCCGCGCCATCGGGGCCAGGCGCCATGACGACGTGCCCCCCGCCTGCCCTGCCCGTTCCCTGCCGCTGCCCCCGCGTGTGCTCATGAGTATTCCTGCCGAAGTGGATGTCGAAACCAGGCCGGCTGCACGCACCGTGGCGTGGGCGACCGTTTTTCTAGACGAGTACCAACTGGCAAACCCGCAGACCGATCTTCGAAATTCTTGGCGGCCGAGTGTTTTCTTTCGTCTGACGGCCGACGGCGCAGGAACGATGGGCGGCAGCCGCCGCCACCGACGGATTGCGGGAATGGGTCCGCGCATCCGTCTATAGGAGAGCAGCTCGCCGAAGCTCCCTCCACATCCTCGAAAACACTATCAGATGACGATAAAAGCGGCTTTACGCCGTTGGCTGTCCCCGGGCGATGCGGCATCGGCGGTGCCCGCCTGGGCGCCTTCGGCCGCCCCGCACGCCTGGACCGATGCCCCCGACGCGCCCAGCGCCCTGCACTGGCGCGCGCCCTGGCGGGCGTGCCTGCCGGCCTCGTGGCTGATGGCAACGGCGATGGCACCGAGCTTCTGGCTCGTGGGCACGCTGCTGGCGATCGATGCACGCAGCGACCACCCCGCCTTCTGGTTCTCGCTGCCGGGCATCGTCGCGCTCGTCAATGCGGTGAGCATCGCGCGCATCAACCAGCGCCAGCACCGGCAGCCCTATGCCTGCCGCGAGACGCTCGCGCTGCACTACCGCAGCATGAGCCGGCACCTGGGCTCGGCCCTGTTCCTCGCGGCCGGCTGGGGCAGCGGGTTCCTGCCCGACATCACCTGGCCGGCCGCGCACGGCCCCGCCACACTGGCCGCGGTCGCCACCGCGCTGCTGTGGAACCTGCTGCTGGCCTGGTTTTTCGGCTGGCTCTCGTTCGCGCACGCGGGCGGGGTGCATGCGCGGATCGGCTTCGTCTATCCGGAGCGAGGCCCACGGACCTAGAGTCGGCGCATCAGCGGCCCGTCGTGTCGAGGTGCTGGGCCCGCAGGGTGCGCAGCAGGCCATGGTTGATGCGGAACTCCTCCGAGCCGCCCTGGAGCAACGCACTGTTGGCCAGGCAGCGGAAGACGATGCCCACCACGTGCGAATGGGCGCTGACCTTGTTCATGTCCTGGACGAAGGCGCGCGGCTCGGGCAGCGGCTCGGAGCGCAGCAGATAGCCGACGAACCAGCGCCACAGCATGTTGTAGCCCAGGCCCTGGCGCACGCGCTTGGGGTCGGGCAGCGAATAGACGATCTGCAGCAGCCAGGCGCGCACGATGATCCGCGCATCGGCGACGCTCGCGCATTGGGCGCTCAGTTCGTCGAGGACCGGATCGTCATCCGACAGCAGGCCATCGATCGCCGTGCGCAGATCGACCAGCCCGTGTTCGCTCTGCACGAAGGCCTCGAGCCCGTCGTTCTCGAGCCACAAGGCATGCGAGACGATCCAGACCCAGGGTTCGCCATAGCGGTCGACCAGCACCGGCGTGGTCTGCGCGATCTCGGCCTGCTTCGACAGCTCCTTGTCCAGGGCATGCATCGGGATGCTGCTGGGCTGGCCGTAGGGGATGTTGAATCTCGGTTTTTTCTCTTTCATCATCCGTCTCAGATCGGGCGGCCCTTGCCGGTGCAGACGTCCGGGTTGCCGATGCGCTGCACGCTGTTGGTGGCGAAGAAGGTGTTGTAGATGGCCGTGCGCCAGTGGGCCGGCAGCTTGATGAAGGGATGCACGACGTCGCTGTTCGCGCTGCCGTAGTGCTGGGCGAAGAAGTTGCGAATCCGGGTGTTGTCGGCCGCGCTGGCATAGCACTGGCTGAAGATCAGGTGGGTCGCACCCACGATCGGATAACCGCGCGAGGGATTGGCCAGCGGGCTCACGCCGGAGGCCACGTAGCCGATGCCCCAGTTGCGGGCCTGCGTAGCGGCCGGCCCGGTCGGGGGGAGGATGGCGCCCGCACTGGCCGGGGTGCCGAGCGCCGCCGCGACGTCCACCTGCGACGGCAGAAAATTCTGCAGCACGCCGCCGCTCGCGCGGCTGATCGCCACGACCTTGGCCGGGTCGCCGAGGGCCACCTTCTCCGGGCTCACGTAGGCGATCGCATAGGGAGTGGCCAGCAGGGCCGCCATCACGCCATCGCTGCCGGTCACGGGGATGTACTTGCTGGTGTTGCCGACGTTCACGACCGATGCGTAGCTGCTGCCGACCGAAGGCACCAGCACGTTGTTCACGGCATTGAGATGGCGCAGGAAGATTTCGGTCGTGCCGCTGCTTTCGGCGCGGTAGATGACCTTGATCGGCTGGTTCAGGCTCGAGAGACCGGCGACCTGGTTCCAGTGGGTGATGGTCGGGTCGGCGAAGATCTGTGCCAGTTGGGCACTGGTCAGGTTCACCGAGCTGCGGCCCGGGATGTTGTAGGGCACGGTCACCGCCGCGAGAACGACCGGAACCTGGATCAATGGGCCGAAGCGCGCCCTGCCCAGCGTGGGGTGCGCGTCATAGGCGGTTTCTTCGGCCGCGGTCACCAGCGAGTCGCTGCCGGCGTAATCCACGGTCACCGGCGTCGGGTAGAACGGCACGTTCGGCGTCGACGCATTGGCGTCATGGTTCCAGACCAACAGGTTCGAGTTGTTCTGGAAGAACGCGCTCTTGCCCGCGCCGCTGCCCACGCCGACATAGGCGTTGAAGCCGGGAACCGGCGTCCTGTTCAGGATGCCCGTCGTGCCGACGGGAAACTGCGCCTTGCCATAGAGACCTTCGGGCAAGGTTCCACCGCCACCCACGACCTGGGCCGATGCGGCAAGGGCCCACGTCATCGCACCGACGACGAGCAGCGCCTTGCACTGGAAGACAGGGAATTTCATTGACCACTCCTCGAGCGGTTGTCCAACAGAGATCCGAAGGGATTGCGCGAGCACGGTTCGCCCACCCACTTTTGCAGGGGCGATCGATGCCCTGCTGAAAGTTCGAAGGTCGGCCAGACACGAATGTCTGGCCGACCTGAACGAAGGGTTGGAAGCGAGCCCGCGGCGCCAAGCCTGACGGGCCTCTCAAACCCTAGGCATCACACTCAGGCCGGACGGCCCTTGCCGGTGCAGACGCTCGTGTAGCCGATGCTCTCCGGGCTGGTCGCGGTGTAGAAGGCGTCGAAAACGGCGGTCCTCCAGTTGGCCGGCAGCTTGATGAACGAGTGCGCGGTGATCGCGGCATCGTTGTCCGTGGTGTTGTAGTGCTGGCGGAAGAAGTTGCGGATGCGGACGTTGTCGGCCGCGCTGGCATAGCACTGGCTGAAGATCAGGTTGGTCGCGCCAACGATCGGATAGCCCGCCGAGGGATTGGCCAGGGGGCTCACGCCGGACGCGACGTAGCCGATGCCCCAGCTGGTGGCCGGCGCCGAAGCGGCCGGGGGATTGATGCCGGTCAGTGCGGCCGTCACATTCACCTCGGTCGGCAGCAGGTTGCTCGTCACGCCGCTGATGGTGCGGGTGATGGCCACGACCTTGGTCGCATCAGCGAACGCAACCTTGTCCGGGCTCACGTAGGTGATCGAGTAGGGGTTGGCAGCCAGGGCAGCCACCACGCCGTCGCTGCCGGTCGCGGGGATGTACTTGCTGGTGTTGCTGACGTTCACGACCGAGGCGTACGTGGTGCCGACCGAAGGCACCAGCGTGTTGTTCACGGCGTTGAGGTGGCGCAGGAAGATCTCGGTCGTGCCGCTGCTTTCGGAGCGATAGATGACCTTGATCGGCTGGTTCAGGGCCGAGAAGCCGGGGACCTGGTTCCAGTTGGTGATGGTCGGGTCAGCGAAGATCTGGGCCAGCTGGGCGCTGGTCAGGTTCACCGAGGTACGGCCTGCGATGTTGTAGGGCACGGTCACCGAGGTCAGGACAGCCGGCACCTGGATCAGGCGACCGAAGCTCGTCTTGCCCAGCGTGGTGTGAGCGTCGTAGCCCGATTGTTCGGCGGCGGTCACCAGCGAATCGCTGCCAGCGTAGTCGACGGTCACTGCCGGCGAGTAGTAGGGAGCGCCGCCAACCGTCAGCAGGCCCGAGTTGTTCTGGAAGAAGGAGTTCTTGCCCGCGCCGCTGCCCACGCCGACATAGGCGTTGAAGCCCGGGCTGGGGACCGTGCCCGCAGCCGTCTTGTTCAGAATACCGGTGCTCGACGTCGTGGCAGTCAGGGCCTTGCCATAGAGGCCTTCGGGCAACGTTGCACCGCCACCCGCGACCTGAGCCGAAGCGCCCGCGGCCATGGTCATCACACCGACCGCGACCAGCGCCGACAGCGCGTTGCGCTTGAAATTAACGGAAATCATCGAATTGCTCCTAAACAAACTGAAAAAGTTTGAGAAAAAATAAGAACCGAATGAGCAGATCTCGGGCACCTCTTCGCCGACAAATACAGCGTCCCAATACCCTTGAATCAACATGCCGCCATTGCCTTGGCGACAAATCGAGTTTGAAGATCGTCGATGACGCTCAGTTGAAAAATTCACCGGAACACGGCTTCAATTTCACCCGAACTTTTCGGTGAGAAAGACGAGGCGGGGAGGACGGCCGAGGACAGCGAAAGGCGTGCTGGGTCCTCGGAAAAAATCGGCTAACCCGTTGATTCTGCGAATCAAAATTCCGATGCCCTCACCGACAGGCGGGCGTCGCGCGCGGGGTTGTCACCGTCCGGAAACGGGCATCCGATGCGCCGTCTTCCCGAACATCGAGAAGAGACACCCGAACATCTTTGGACATGAGCGCTTTTGGACTCGTTTTCGAGTTCGAATCCGATGACTCACGCCAGCCCGGCATGCAGCGCGCAATGCGCCGAATCGGCATCGAATTGACATGCCGTTGCCGAACACAACATCTCGGAGCAATGTTTGCGCCGGACGTTCAATGCGCCGGCGCTAATTCCGGACATTGCGTCCGGTCATCGATTCGGCGCATCGGCGATGCGCGTGCGAAGCGCTCAGCGTCCGGTCCAGACCGGCCTGCGCTTCTCGTTGAACGAGGCCAGCCCTTCCTTCGCATCCTGCGTGCCCGCGAGCAGCGCGATCTGTCCCTCGGTGAAGGCGATGCCCTCGTCGAAGGACATGGCCTCGAGCGCGCGCATCGCGTACTTGCCGCGGCGGATCGCGGTCGGCGACTTGTCGGTCAGGCGCTCGAGCAGCCATTGCGTCTTCGCATCGAGTGCGTCGGCCGGCACCACGTGGTTCAGCAGACCGGCTTCCTTCGCCTCGGCCGCGCCGAAGGGCTCGCCGCTCAGGCACCACTCGCGCAGGGTGCGGCGCGGCACGATGCGCTGCAGCAGGCTCAGCACCTGCATCGGGAACAGGCCGATCTTCACTTCGGGCAGGCCGAACTGCACCGTGTCGGCGGCCACCGCGAGGTCGGTCATGCACAAGAGGCCGATGCCGCCGGCCATGCAGGTGCCGTTGATGCGCGCGATGCTCGGCAGGGTGCCGTTCTGCGTCTCGCGCAGCAGGTCGGCATAGTCGAGCGTGGGCTGCGCGAGGTCGAACGCGAAGCCCGCGCCGGGCTGCAGGTCGCCGCCGGCGCAGAAGGCCTTCTCGCCCGCGCCGGTCAGCACGATGGCGCGCACCTCGCGATCGGCATGCGCGAGGCGCCAGCCTTCGCGAATGCCGGCCACCACCTCGGCGTTGAGCGCGTTGCGCTTGTCGGGACGATTGATGGTGATCCAGAAGGCGCGGTCGCGCTTCTCGTGCAGGACGGCGGCGGTGCTCATGGCGCGACTCCTTCGGCAACGGGGGCATCGACCTCGATCTCGGCCACGACACGGCGCGCCTCGACCTGGTCGCCGATGCGCACATGCAGCGCGGCCAGCCGGCCGCTCACCGGCGCGGCATGCACGTGCTCCATCTTCATCGCCTCGAGCGTGAGCAGCGGCTGCCCCGCGCGCACGACCTGGCCGGGCTCGGCCAGCACCGCGACCACGCGGCCGTTCATCGAGGCGCGCAGCTTGCCGTCGCCGCCACCCGCGCCGCCCTGGCGCGCGGAGGCCGCACGCGTGGTGTCCTCGATGCGCAGCGCACGGTCGCGGTACTGCAGCCACAGCTGGGTGCCGTCGCGCCAGTACGCGGCGCTCTCGTGCACGCCATCGCAGGCGAAGCGCACGCCGTCGTCGCCGTGCTCGATCAGCTCGATCTCAAAGGCCTGCGCATCGAGCGTGACCTGGAATCGGCGCGACGCGATCAACGCGACGCTCGCATGCCGCGTCTGCCCCGCGAGTTCGAAGCGCAGCGAGATCGGCAACTTGTGCGGCAGCCGTCGCGCCTGTGTGTCATCGGCGCGCTCGTACAGCAGCACCGCCGCGAGCGCCGCCGCGCGTGCGGCTACGGCCTCGTCGGCCTGCAGCAGCGCCGCCTGGTGCTCGCCGATGAAGGCCGTGGTGGCACCGCCCGCCGCGAACACCGGATGCACGAGGCAGGCGCGCAGGAAGGCCTGGTTGGTGGTCACGCCCAGCGCCACCGCGTCCTCGAGCCCCGTGGCCAGCTTGCGCCGCGCCTCCTCGCGCGTGCGGCCATGGGCCACGAGCTTGGCGATCATCGAGTCGTAATACGGCGGCACCTCGGCGCCCGAATGCAGCGCATGCTCGGCGCGCAGTTGCGGCGGCATCCGCCACAGCGCGAGCGTTCCGCTCTGCGGCACGAAGCCCTGCGCCGCATCTTCCGCGCACAGCCGCACCTCGATCGCATGGCCCTCGAAGCGCACGTCCTGCTGCGCGAGCGGCAGCGGCTCGCCCGCGGCCACGCGCAGTTGCAGCTCCACCAGGTCGAGGCCGGTCACGGCCTCGGTCACCGGATGCTCGACCTGCAGCCGCGTGTTCATTTCCATGAAGTAGAAATTTCCGTCGCCGTCGAGCAGGAACTCGAGCGTGCCCGCGCCCTCGTAACGGATCGCCTTCACGGCCGCCACCGCGGCCGCGCCCATGCGTTCGCGCAGCGCGCCGTCCACCGCCGGCGAGGGCGCCTCCTCGATCAGCTTCTGGTGCCGTCGCTGCACCGAGCAGTCGCGCTCGCCCAGGTGGATGGCATGGCCGTGGCGATCGGCGAAGACCTGGATCTCGATGTGCCGCGGCTGCGCGATCGCGCGCTCGAGGATCACCTCGGGATCGCCGAAGGCGCTCTGCGCCTCCGAGCGCGCGCTGCGCAGCAGGGGGGCGAACTCCTCGGCCGACGGCACCAGCCGCATGCCGCGCCCGCCGCCGCCGGCCGTGGCCTTGATCATCACCGGGAAGCCGATGCGCGCGGCCTCCTGCGCGAGCCGTTCCTCGCCCTGGTCCTCGCCCTGGTAGCCCGGTATGCAGGGCACGCCCGCGGCCTGCATCAGCGCCTTGGCGCCGGCCTTGTGGCCCATGGCCTCGATGGCCTCGCCCGAGGGGCCGATGAAGACCAGCCCGGCCTCCCTGCAGGCGCGCGCGAAGGCGGCGTTCTCGGCCAGGAAGCCGTAGCCCGGGTGCACCGCGTCGGCACCGGTGCGGCGCGCGGCCTCGACGATGGCCTCGATGCGCAGGTAGGACTGCGCGGGCAGCGCCTCGCCGATGCACACGGCCTGGTCGGCCTCGCGCACATGGCGCGCACCGGCATCGGCGCTCGAATACACCGCCACCGTGCGGTAGCCGAGGGCGCGCGCGCTGCGCATCACGCGCAGCGCGATCTCGCCGCGATTGGCGATCAGGATCTTGTGGAAGGGCGTGGCCTGGGTCATGGACTGCTTCCCCTCGCTCATGGCCGCGCGACCGAGAACTGCATCGGCTGCGGCTCGCGCAGCTCGGCCTCGTGGCACACGGCCAGCAGCTTCGCGAGCACGGCGCGCGTGTCGCGCGGATCGATCACGCCGTCGTCGAGCACGTGCGCGCTGGTGGTGAACACGCTCATCTGGCTGTCGAAGCGCTCGACGATGCGGCGCTCCATCTCCGCGAGCTTCGCGCGGTCGACCTCGCCGCCCTTGCGCCGCATCGCGGCCTCGGTCACGTTGACCATGGTCTGCGCCGCCTGCTCGCCGCCCATCACGGCGGTGCGCGCGTTGGGCCACGAGAAGCAGAAGCGCGGATGGAAGCCGCGCCCGCACATGCCGTAGTTGCCGGCGCCGAACGATGCGCCGCAGTAGATCGTGATCTGCGGCACGGTCGCGTTGGTCACGGCCTGGATCATCTTCGAGCCGTGCTTGATCATCCCGCCCTCCTCGTGCGCGCGCCCGACCATGAAGCCGGTGGTGTTCTGCAGGTAGAGGATCGGCGTGCGCGACTGGCAGCAGGCCTGGATGAAGTGCGCGGCCTTGGTGGCGCCCGCGTTGTCGATCGGGCCGTTGTTGGTGACCACGCCCACGGGCAGCCCTTCGATCTTGAAGTGGCCAACCACGGTGGCGCTGCCGTAGCCGGCGCCGAACTCGAGGAACTCGGAGTCGTCGGCGATGCGCGCGATCACCTGCTTCATGTCGACCGGCCGCTTGAGGTCGGCCGGCATGATGCCCAGCAGTTCCTCGGCGTCGAAGCGCGGCGGCTTGAAGCGGCGCGACGGCGGCGCCGGCAGCTCGCGGTTCCAGTCGATGTGGGCGAGGATCTCGCGCGCGATGCGGATCGCGTCGCGGTCGTCCTCGGCCAGGTAGTCGCCGAGCCCCGACACCGAGCTGTGCATCAGCGCGCCGCCCAGTTCCTCCTCGGTCGCGATCTCGCCCGTGGCGGCCTTCAGCAGCGGCGGCCCCGCGAGGAAGGCGCGCGAGCGGTCGCGCACCATCACGATGTAGTCCGACAGGCCGGTCTGGTAGGCGCCGCCCGCGGTCGAGGAACCGTGCGTGACGGTCAGCACCGGCAGGCCGGCGGCCGACAGCCGCGCGAGGTTGCGGAACAGGCTGCCGCCGGTCACGAATTCCTCGACCTTGTAGGTCATGAGGTTGGCGCCCGCGCTCTCGACCAGCTGCACGTAGGGCAGCCGGTTCTCGAGCGCGAGTTCCTGGATGCGCAGCTGCTTCGGGATGCCCATGGGCTGCAGCGCGCCGGCGTCGATGCCCGAGTCGGAAGCATTGACCATCACGCGCAGGCCCGAGACCTGGCCGATGCCCGCGATCACGCCGCCGCCGGGCACGCTCTTGTCGAGGTCGGGGTTGTCCAGGCCCAGCCCGGCGAGCGAGCAGAGTTCGAGGAAGGGCGTGCCGGGGTCGAGCAGCAGCGACAGCCGCTCGCGCGGCAGCAGCTGGCCGCGTTTCTCGAAGCGTTCGCGCGAGCGCTCCGAGGTGGCGGCGGCGCGCTGCTCGCAGCCGCGTACGCGCTCGAGCAGCGCGAGCATGTGGGCGCGATTGGCCTGGAAGGCTTCGCCGTGGGGGGAGAGGGTCGATTCGATGGTGGCCATGGTCTGCGGAAGAGTCCATGGCAGCTTAGGCAGCGCCCCCCGGGGCGTCTTGTGCCCAGTGGCTGTGCCCCCGAACGCGGGATCAGCGCACGCCGAACAGCCCGGCCGCGTTGTCCCATGCCACGCGCTGCGCCACCGCGGGCGGCAGCTCGCCGAGCCAGCCGCGGTAGCCGCGCATCAGCTCGTCGTAGGCGCTCCAGCGCTGGTTGACCCAGGTGTCGGAGCCGATCAGGAAGCGATCGGGAAAGGCCAGGATCAGCTCGCGCCACGGCGCGCACAGCGTGCCGCCCTCGCAGACCAGACCCGGTCGGTACGACAGCTCGCCCATCAGCTTCGGATAGCGCTCGAGCATCTGGCGCACGCGCGCCACCGGCGTGCCGCCGATGCCGGTGTGGGCCCAGATCAGCCGCGTGTCGCGGCCCTGGCTCGGCGTGTTGGCCATCAGCAGGTCGACTGCCTCGTCGTCCACGTGCGCGAGCACCGCGAGCTGCCTGCGCTCGGCCAGCGCCATCAGCTTCTTCGCGACCGGGCCGTTGGCATTGGCGCTCTCGTAGAGATGGAACTCGCCGATGCCGCGGTAGGGTCCGCTCGCGGTGCCGCGCTCGAGTTCGGCCAGCACCATCTCGTGGATGCTCTCGTCGCGGAACCAGTTGTTGTAGTCGGCGCGGTTGCGGTACAGCCGCACGAAGGGCACCACGGTGACGCCGGCCTCGCGGGTCTCGCGCAACGCCGCGAGCGTGCGCGTACCGTCGTTGGGCCGCGAGTTGCCGACGATGGCGCGCACGCCGTTGCGCTGCATGCGCGCGAGCGCCTCGGCCGGCGGGAACGGGCCGCTGCTGCCGTTCCAGGCCTCTTCGTTGTAGTGCAGGTGGGTGTCGAACAGCGGGCCGGTGTAGTCGGCGGCCTGGGCCGCGAATGCGAAGCCGGCGGCGACAGCGGCAACGACCGCGGATGCGGCGCGCGTCCAGCGTCGATGAAGGGAATCGGTGGTCCGGGTCATGCGGGCTCCTCGCGGCGGATGCGGTCGGTACGGTGGGCGGCGGAAGAATACCCGCCGCCGCGCCGGCTCAGCGCAATAACCGTGCCCTGAACTTCTGCACCATCGCCGCCGGCGCGTACGAGCGCTTGCTGCGCCGGAAGCCCGCGATGCCCATGTCCTGCTCGAAGTTGAGCCAGCGCACCGGCCGGCCGAACCGGGCCTCGAACTGCTGGCAGAAGTGCTGGAACATGTGCGGGTAGATGCCCGCGTGGCTGTCGAGCCCCTTGGCGAAGCGCATCGCGAACACGCCGGGCTGCAGTTCCTGCGCGAGCACGAAGCCCAGCGGTTCGTCGTGCGCGAAATGCACGAAGCCCTCGAGCCCGAGCGCCGCCGCATCGGCGATGGCTGCGCGGCACGGCGCCTCGTCGGCTTCGCCCGCGGCCTTGCCCTTCTGCGCCATCCAGGCCTCGAGCACGCGCAGCGCGGCACCGGCCGAGGCGGGACCGAAGGCCTCGGCGCGCGGCGTGCACTGCGCGAGCAGCTGCCGCACCTGGCTGCGCTTCCAGGCCAGCGCGCGGCCGGCGTAGTCGGCGAAGCGGCTGGCGTCGTAGAGGTAGTCGGCGTCGTCGGGCGAGGCGCTCAGCGCGAAGCGGTCGGCGCTCAGGCCTTCGATGTCGCGCCGCGACAGCGGATAGAAGCAGTCGTGGTCTTCGAGCATCGCGGCCAGGGCCTCGGGTGGCGCCTGCGGCAACGCGAACAGCGGGATCAGGTGGCGCGTGCCGTCGTAGGTGCGGCCCGAAATGCGCGGCCAGCCGTCGTCTTCGGGCCCGATATAGCGGTAGTCGTGGGCCTCGCGGAACAGCCAGAGGTTCGAGAACGTCAGGTCCGACAGGCAGCCCTCGGCGCCGCCCGCGCGCAGCCGCGCGAGCGCCGGTTCGATCGCCTCGCGCAGCGCCAGCGACAGCGGCTGCCCGGCGCTCATTCCGCGTCGTAGACCACCGCGCGCACGCCCGGCGCCGGCGGATCGGCCGGCGGCCCCGCGAAGCACTGGGCGATCGACAGCCACTGCGTGGCGCTGCCCGGCGTGCAGCGCAGCGCGGTGTCGGCGAGGTGGCGGCGCTGGGTCACGACCAGGCAGAAGTCGAGCGCATCGCCGCGCACCGATTCCGCCGAGGCCGGATCGCCCCAACGCCAGGTCTGGCCGCCGGGCGCGTCGAGCTCGATGAAGGGCGCGGGCTCGGGCACCGGCAGCTGGCGGTTGACGAAGGTCCAGCCGAAGGTGGTGGCGCCGATGTGGGCGATGTGGCGCAGCCGCGCGCTGGCCGGCCGGCGCCGGCGCATCAGGTCCCAGATGTCCTGGCCATGGGCCCAGGTCTCCATCAGCCGCGCGGTCGCGAACGAGCGCGCGCTCATCATCGGCCCGTACCAGGGCAGCCGCGCCTTCGGGTCGAGCGCCGCGAGCGCGTCGGCCAGCTGCATCGAGATCGGCTGCCACAGCGCGAGCATCGCGGGTCCGTCGAGCGAGCCGTACTTCTCGCGCGCCAGCGAGCTGATCTCGCGGCCCTGCGCGAACTGCGCGTTGAGTGCCGCGGCATCGCGCACGAAGGCCTCGGGATCGTTCAGCGCGAGCATCGAGGTCTGGTCGAAGAAGCACAGGTGGGCGATCTCGTCCCAGGGCGACCAGCCGTAGAACACGCTGGGCGCGCGCCACTGCTCGGGCGTGAGCGTGGCGCACAGCGCGGCGAGCTCGACGTACTCGTCGCGCAGGTCGCGCGCGGTCTCGGCGTTGGGGCCGTTCGTCGAATCGTTCATCGTGTGCGTTGTCCTTCTCGTGCTTCAGAGCCCGAGCTGCCGGGCCGCCAGGTCCTTCATGATCTCTTCCGATCCGCCGCCGATCATCATCACCTTGACCTCGCGGTAGATGCGTTCGCTGCGCGTGCCGCGCATGAAGCCCATGCCGCCCAGCAACTGCACCGCCTGGTCGGCGCAGAACTGCATGGCCTGGGTCGCCTGCACCTTCGCGAGGCACACGCGCGCCACGAGTTTCGCCGGATCGGCCAGGCCGTGCTCGATGCGGTAGGCCAGGTCGTAGACCAGGGTGCGCGCGGCATCGACGCGCAGGGTCATGTCCATGAGCTTGTGGCGCACCACCTGGCGCTCGGCCAGCGGCACGCCGAAGGAGACGCGCTGCCGCGCCCAGTCCACCGCCTCCTCGAGGCAGACCTCGGCGAAGCCGCAGGCCAGCGCCGACATCAGGAGGCGCTCGCCGTTGAAGTTGTTCATCACCAGCTTGAAGCCCTGGTTCTCCGTGCCCACCAGGTTGCGCGCGGGCACGCGGCAGTTCTCGAAACGCAGGTGCGCGGTGTCGGAGCTCCACCAGCCCATCTTCTTGAGCGAGGTGCGCGCGAGCCCCGGCGTGTCGCCCTCGATCACCAGCAGCGAGATGCCGCCCGCCCCCTTGTTCGCGGGATCGGTGCGCACGGCGGTGGTGATGAAGTCGGCGCGCACGCCCGAGGTGATGAAGGTCTTCTCGCCGTTCACCACATAGTGGTCGCCGTCGCGCACCGCGGTGGTCCGAAGCGCCGCGACGTCGGAGCCGCCCGAGGGCTCGGTGATCGCGAGCGCGGCGATCTTCTCGCCGGCCAGCACCGGCGGGATCACGCGCTGCTTGAGTTCCTCGCTGCCGGCCTTGAGGATCGGCGGCAGCGCGATGCTGTGCGAGTTCAGCGAGGCCTGCACGCCGCCCGCGCCGCAGCGCGCGAATTCCTCGGCCACGATCAGCTGATGGAACAGGTCGGCCGGCGTGCCGCCGAGCGCCTCGGGATAGCCCAGGCCCAGCACGCCGAGCCCGGCCGCGCGCCGGTAGAGCTCGCGCGGGAAGGTCTCGGCCTCGTCCCATTCGGTCACGAAGGGCGCGATCTCGCGTGCCACGAAGGCGCGCAGGCCGGCACGGAAGGCTTCGTGCTCGGCGGAGAAGTAGAAAGGCAGCGGTGGGGCGTCCAGGAATTCCATGGTGTCTCCTTGGCGCACGAGGCTAGCGGCGGGCGCCCCGCCGGTCTTGCGCCAACAGGCTGCGCCCGGCGACGCGAGGCGCAGCGACTCGACGCAAGCCGCGCCGCGCCCGTCTCGCTAAGCTGGCCCTTCCATCCGCCACCGAGGACCGCCATGCCTTCATCCACCACCGCACCGACCAAGACCGTCCGCATCGGCGGCGCCTCGGGCTTCTGGGGCGACAGCATGGTGGCCGCGCCGCAGCTCGTGCAGCACGGCCGGCTCGACTACCTGGTGTTCGACTACCTGGCCGAGACCACGATGGCGATCCTGGCCGCGGCGCGCGCGAAGAAGCCCGAGCTCGGCTACGCCACCGACTTCGTCGAGATCGCGATGAAGCCGGTGCTCGCCGAGATCAAGCGCCAAGGCATCAAGGTGGTGAGCAACGCCGGCGGCATCCATCCGCAGGGCTGCGCCGCCGCGCTGCGCGCGCTGGCCGAGGCCCAGGGCGTGCCGCTGCGCATCGCGGTGGTCGAGGGCGACGACCTCGGCGCGCGCATGGCCGAACTGCGTGCCGCGGACACGCGCGACATGTTCACGGGCGAGGCCCTGCCCGAGAAGGTACTGAGCGCCAACGCCTACCTGGGCGCGCTGCCGATCGCCGCCGCGCTGGCCGCGGGCGCCGACGTGGTGATCACGGGCCGCTGCGTCGACAGCGCGGTCACGCTCGGGCCGCTGATGCACGAGTTCGGCTGGCAGCCCGGCGACTTCGACCGGCTGGCCTCGGGCAGCCTCGCGGGCCACATCATCGAATGCGGCTGCCAGGCCACGGGCGGCCTGCACACCGACTGGGAAGACATCCCCGACTGGGCGAACATCGGCTACCCGATTGTCGAATGCCAGGCCGACGGCAGCTTCGTCGTGACCAAGCCCGAGGGCACGGGCGGCAAGGTGATCCGCGCCGCGGTGGCCGAGCAGCTGCTCTACGAGATCGGCGACCCCGGCGCCTACCTGCTGCCTGACGTGAGCTGCGATTTCCGCGCCGTGACGATCGAGCAGGAGGGCCCCGACCGCGTGCGCGTGGGCCCCGCGCGCGGCCGCGCGCCGACGCCGGCCTACAAGGTCTCGGCCACGCAGCTCGACGGCTTCCGCTGCGCGGGCAGCCTGGTGATCGTGGGCATCGATGCCGAGCGCAAGGCGCGGCGCACGGCCGAGGCGATCCTCGAGCGCACCGGCGGCATCCTCGCGCGCCTGGGCCTGGCGCCCTTCACGCGCAGCCACATCGAGGCGATCGGCGCCGAGACGCTCTACGGCCCGCATGCGCGCACCCACGGCGTGCGCGAGGCGATGATGCGCGTGGCGGTCGACCATCCGCAGAAGGCCGCGCTCGAGATCTTCGCGCGCGAGATCGCGCCCGCGGGCACCTCGTGGTCGCCGGGCACCACGGGCCCCGGCGGCGGCCGGCCCTCGGTGTCGCCGCTGGTCAAGCCCTTCGCGTTCCTGCTGGCCAAGGAGCAGGTGCCGGTCGCGTTCGCGATCGACGGCGAGCGGCAGGCCGTGGCGATCCCGCCGGGCGCGGGCGATGGTGCCGCGCCGCCGATGGCGGAACCGCCGCCCTTCGCCGACGACGGCGGCGAACAGGTCGAACTGCGGCTCATCGACCTGGCCTGGGCGCGCAGCGGCGACAAGGGCGACCTCTCGAACATCGGCCTGGTGGCGCGCCGGCCCGAGTGGCTGCCGCTGCTGTGGTCGCGCGTCACGCCCGAGGCGGTGGGCGCCTACTTCGCGCACCTGGTGCACGGCAAGGTCGAGCGCTTCCACCTGCCGGGCATCGCGGCGATGAACCTGCTGCTGCACGGGGCGCTCGACGGCGGCGGGCCCTCGTCGATGCGCATGGACCCGCTGGGCAAGGGCATGGGGCAGATGCTGCTCGACATGCGGGTGAAGGTGCCGCGCGCGGTGGCGCAGGCGGCGCAACGGCGCTGAAACGAGAGGGGCGGCCCGAACGGTCTCGGGCCTGGGTCAGGTCAGGTCAGGCCTGCGCTTCGGTCAAGGCCTGTGCCGCCACCACCGCCTCGGTGCGATTGCGCACGTTGAGCGCGCGGAAGATCGCCGCGAGGTGGATCTTGACCGTGCCCTCGCTGATGCCGAGGCTGCGGCCGATCAGCTTGTTGGGCTTGCCCTGCGACAGCAGCTGCAGCACCTCGACCTGCCGCTCGGTCAGCACGTTGCGCAGGTGCTCGAGCGTCTGCGAGGAGGCCGGCGCGCGCGCGGTGTCGGCGCCGGGCTGCGGCGCCACGCCGGCCACGATGCCGGGCGGCAGCGCGGTCAGCATCATCGGCGGCACGTAGACGCCGCCGGCCAGCACCAGCCGCACGGCCGACAGCATGACCTCGGGCGAATAGGCCTTGGGAATGAAGCCGAGCACGCCGCGCTCGAGGGCGGCGCGCATGATGGCCGGGTCCTCGTAGCCCGACAGCACGATCACCGGCACGGCCGGATGGCGGCGGCGGATCTCGTCGATGTGGGCCTGCCCGTCGGCGCCGGGCATGTTGAGGTCGATCAATGCCAGGTCGAGGTCGTCGGTGGCACCGGCGAGCAGCTCGTCGACGCTCATGACCAGCACGAACTCGATGCCGGGCTCCAGCTCGGACAACTTGGCCTTGACCGCTTCGATGACAAGCCGGTGGTCGTCGGCGATCAGAATTTTCATGACTTAAGGCCTTTCAACGCTTGAGAAGGGGTCACGAAGCTCGCCCCAGCGTGCATTGACTCAGCGACCGCCGACGATACCGGCGAATGCCCCGCGCAGCAAGGCTGGCGCGCTCCACGAACGGCATAGGCCCCAAGCGATATGGCGCCCCCCGGGGCCGCTGAGAAGAATGATCGTCAACCCGAAGGAAGCGAGACATGGGCATGTGCCAACGAAGCAGGCGCCGGTGCGGGGCATCTCTCGTGCGGCGCCCCGCGCTGCCTGCGCGCCTCGCCGCGGCCTGAGCCGGCGCGCGTGTCTTCATGGCCCGCCTGATCGACTGCTATTCGGCCTTCGTCTCGTTCGGGCTCGCGCTCGATGCCGCGATCGCCGCGAACCGCCCCGCGCTCGCGCACGACGCCGCGCAGGTCCAGGCCCGCCAGCTGCTCGACGCGGCGCGCGAAAGCGCGCGCGCCGCGGCCACGCCGCTTCTGCCCGCGCAGCTCGAATCGGCCGCCTTCGCGATGGTCGCCTGGATCGACGAGATCCTCGCGCGCCACCCGGGCGCGGGCCGGGGCGCGGCACCGCTGCAGGTGCAGCTGTTCGCCTCGAACAATGCCCACAGCGAGTTCTTCCACCACCTGTCGGCGCTGGGCGCGCGCGACGACGAGGTGCGCGAGGTCTACTGGCATGCGCTGGCGCTGGGCTTCAAGGGCCAGTACTACTTCGAGCACGGCGACCGCGGCGAACTCGGCAAGCTCAAGGACCTGCACGCACGCCAGCTGCGGCAGCAGCCGCTCGCGCTCGGCAGCCTCGCGCAGCAGCACATCACGCCCCAGCCCTACGACGGGCCCGACCCGCCGGCCCCGATCGACATGCACCGGCGCGACCGCTCGCTGCTGCGCGCGAGCGCGGCGCTGGCGCTGCTGGTGCCGCTGCTCTACCTGCTGTGGGCCTGGCTGGCGGGCGCGCCGCGGCCCGAGGCCGACCTCGCGCAGCGCGTCGAGCAGCAGCTGCAGAGCTACGCCTGCGCCGACCTCGCGGTGGCGGTGGAAGCCGGCGGCACGCTCAAGGTCAGCGGCTTCGTCTCGCTGCCGGCCGACGTGGCCAACGTGCAGCACGACGTGGGCCAGCTGCCGGGCGTGAAGGCGCCGCGCTTCGAGCTCGGCGTGCGCGTCTGGCCGCACTGCGAGGTGTTCGCGATCCTCAAGCCCTACCAGGCACGCAATGCCGACAAGGCCTACGGCCTCGGGCTGGACCTGCCCTCCGCGCGGCAGCGCCGCCTGCGCGAGGGCGACACGGTGCGCGTGGAGGTCACCGCGCCGCGCCACGACAGCGTGCTGTGGGTCGACTACTACACCGCCGACGGCTCGGTGATGCACCTCAACGCGGGCCGCGCGCCGACCCGCCTGCATGCCGGCGAGAAGCTGGAGCTCGGGCGCGACATCCCCTCGAGCTGGCTCGTGAGCCCGCCCTTCGGCAGCGTGCTGGTGACCGTGATCTCCTCGCCGATGCCCTTCCACGAGACCGCCGACCGGCCGCCGTTCGAACTGGCCTCGGCCTACCTGCTGCAGCTGCGCGAGGCGCTCGCGGCCAACAAGGGCGGCGACCGGCTGATCGCCGACTTCGTGTTCCTCGAGACCGAGGCGCGCTGACGCGCGCGCCGCCGCCATGCACACCCTGCCGCCCGCCCACCTCTTCTGGCCGCTGCTCGCGCTGTGCGCGCTCGGCTTCGCGGTGCTCTGCGCCGTGGTGCGCGATGCCGGGCGCGGCGCGCGCCGGCGCGCGCTGCAACAGCGCATCGCCACGCTGCGGCCGCCCTCGCGCGCGGCCGATGCGCAGGCCGTCGAGCGCCTGCACGAGGCGATGGCGCGCGCGCAGCAGCGGCTGCGGCTGGCGCCGCGCCCGCGCGCCGCCGGCGAGAGCCTCGATGACGAGGACTTCGGCCGCTGCGCGACGCCGAGCGCGCCATGGCTGCTGTTCCTCGGCGATGCGGCCGCCGACCTGCCGGGGCTGCTCGCCGCCTCGCCGCTCGATGCGGACCCGTCGGACGACGCGCCGACCGGCCCGGTGCGCAGAGGCTGGCGCTGGTGGACCGGCGGTGCCATGGCCGCCATCGAGATCGATGCGCGCGTGCTCGAGGACCCGGCCGACGCGCCGCAGTCGCGCGCCCTCTGGCTCGCGGCGCTGCTGGCGCTGGCCGAACGCCGCGAGCGTCTGCCGTTGCACGGCATCGTGGCCTGCATCGGGGCGCAGGCGCTGCGCGAGGCACCGGCCGACGCGATCGCCTTCCGCATGCGCATCGCGCGGCTGCGCCGGCTGGTCGAGGAGGCGGGCCGCACCCTGCGGCTGCAGTTGCCGTTCTACCTCGTGGTCACGGGCCTCGAAGGGCTCGAAGGCTATGGCGCGCTGCGCGGCACGCTGCCGCCCGAGGTGCTGGCGCAGGCCCTGGGCCATCGGCTGCCCGTGGAACAGCCGATGCCCGATGCCGGCAGCGCCGCCGAGCGGCTCGATGCGGTGTTCGAGCCGATCGCCGCGCGGCTGCATGCGCTGCGCATGGGATTGCTGCGCGAGCAGTCGGGCGCTTCGGGCCGGCTCGCGGTGCATTCGTTCGTGGAGGGGGTGCGAAGCCTGCAGCCGGGGCTCAGGCTGGCGGCCGAGGCGCTGTTCGACAGCCATGGCCGCAAGGCGCGCGAGGCCCGGGGATTGCGCTGGCGCGGCCTCTACCTGACGGTGGCCGGCGGCGCGGCGGGCGGCAATGGCGCCTTCACGGGCGACCTGTTCCATCGCTTCCTGCCGGCGGACGCCTCGCTGGTGCGTCCCGGCCGGCTGCCGCCCGCGGACCGCGACACGGGCCTGGACGCGATGTGAACGCCGCCCGACCCCGCGCCGCGCGGCGCCTACTTCTCCTTGATCGGCTCCGCCTTCTGATCGATGCGGATCTGGCGCGCGCCGTAGGTCACGGTGATGGTGTTGATCTTGCCGACCTCGAGCGGCCGCACCTCGCGCCAGCGCGCGCGGTCGAGGTCGCGGAACGCGCCCATCACGCCGATCATCTTGGCGTCGGGCTGCAGCACGAAATCGAACTTGCGGCTCTCGCCGGGGCGCAGCAGCGTTTCCTCGCGCTGCACCAGCTCGGCGCCGAGCGTGGCCTGGTCCTTCTCGAACAGCGAGAAGAAGTCGGCGCTCTCGAAGGCGCCCGGCGTCTTGAGCACGTAGGCGCGCACCGTGAGCGGCGATGCGCGGCCGCGCGCGTCGGGATTGGCATCGGGGCCCGCCACCAGCGTCAGCGACACGGGCGTCTTCACTTCGGGGGGCGGCTTGCTCGCGCAGCCCGCGAGAAAGAGCGCCGCGGCAGCGAGGCCGAAGGCCGCCACGTGCCGGCGCGAAGCCGTGGCCGGAAGGCCTCCATAGGACGAATGGTGTGTACCGAGCGCTCGCATGCTATTCCCTTCGTTGCATTGACCGGTTGAGAGGCATCTTTGATTATCACCAGCCACATTCAACAGGCAACATGCTCACCAACGAACTCGCAGATGCACTGCTCACACCGATCGGCGACAGCGCGCCGAGCGGCACCGACCTCGAGTACGACGCGGACTTCACCGCGCTCGTGACCGCGTCGCAGGGCAAGCCCGAACAGCAGTTCGGCGACACCGTCATTCCCGCGGTGGAGCCGGACTGGCGCAGCGTGGCCGAGCAGTCCGACGCCATCCTGCGCCGCAGCAAGGACGTGCGCGCCGCGGTGCTGATGCTGCGTGCCGCCACCCGGTTGCAGGGCGTGCCCGGCTTCGTCGCCGGCCTGCGCCTTTTGACCGGATTGCTCGACCGCTTCTGGGACGGCATACATCCAACGCTCGATGCCGACGACGACAACGACCCGACGATGCGCCTGAACGCGCTCGCGCCGTTGAACGACGAGACCATGGTGCTGCGCGACCTCTACGACGCCCAGGTGGGCGCGGCGCCGGGCGTGGGCTCGATCCGCGTGCGCGACATCGCGGTGGTCCAGGGCACGCTCGCGGCGAACGGCGAGCCGCTCTACTCCGCGCCGCAGCTGCAGGCCGGCCTCGAGGCCCTGCAGGCCGCGCAGCCCGAGCGCATCGAGGCCGCGATCGGCGCGCCGGCCCTGATCGACCAGCTGCAGGCACTGCTGGTGGAGCGCACCGGCCGTTCCGACGCCATCGACCTGGGCGCGCTGCGCACCATCGCGCGCACCGTGCAGAAGGCCTGCAGCGCCGCGATCGGCGTGCCCGAGGAGGCCGGCGCGGCGGGCGCGGACGACGGCGGCGAGGCTGCCGCGGGCGGAGGCGGCGCGCGCCCCGCGGCCGCGCGCGGCGAGATCCAGACCCGCGAGGACGCGCTGAAGATGCTCGACCGCGTGATCCGCTTCCTCGAGACCACCGAGCCCGGCAATCCCGCGCCGCTTTTGATCGAGCGCGCCAAGAAGCTGATCGGCGTGAGCTTCCTCGAGATCATGGCCAACCTCGCGCCGAACGCGCTCGACACGATCGAGAACGTGACCGGTCGCCGCGCCTCGGACTGAGGCCCTTCCGCCGCCTCTTCCCCTCGTCCCCTCCCCTTTCCATCCCTGGATCGACCCACCCCGTTTCACCCCCGCAAGGAGCATCGCCATGGCCAAGAGCAGTCAGAAATTCATCGCCCGCAACCGGGCGCCCCGGGTGCAGATCGAATACGACGTCGAACTCTACGGCGCCGAGAAGAAGATCCAGCTGCCCTTCGTGATGGGCGTGCTGGCCGACCTGTCGGGCAAGCCCGCCGACCCGCTGGCACCCGTGACCGACCGCAAGTTCCTCGAGTTCGACGTCGACAACTTCGACTCGCGCATGAAGGCCATGAAGCCGCGCGCGGCCTTTGCGGTCGAGAACTCGCTGACCGGCGAGGGCGAGCTCAAGGTCGAGCTGACCTTCGAGAACATGGAGGACTTCTCGCCCGCCGCCGTGGCGCGCAAGGTCGGCGCGCTCAACAAGCTGCTCGAGGCGCGCACCCAGCTGTCGAACCTCGTCACCTACATGGACGGCAAGAACGGCGCCGAGGAACTGCTGGCCAAGGTGCTCGAGGACCCGGCGCTGCTGCAGTCGCTGGCCGCGACCAAGAAGCCCGAGGACGGCACCACCCCGCCGGCCGCCTGATCACTGTCCCATTCCGACTTCCACATCCGGTTCACGAGGAGTAACCCACCATGGCCGAAGCACTCGAACAGAGCGCGTTGAAAGACGTCGCGTACGCGGGCAGCGACTTTTCGTCGCTGCTGCAGAAGGAATTCAAGCCGCGCAGCGACGAAGCCAAGAGCGCGGTCGAAGCCGCCGTGCTCACGCTGGCCCAGCAGGCGCTGGCCAACAGCGAGGTCATCGGCAAGGACGTCACGAAGTCGATCCAGTCGATGATCGCGGCGATCGACGCCAAGCTCACCGAGCAGGTCAACCGGATCATCCACCACCCCGACTACCAGAAGCTCGAGAGTGCGTGGCGCGGCCTGCACTACATGGTGAACAACACCGAGACCGACGAGAACCTGAAGATCCGGGTGATGGACATCTCGAAGCAGGAGCTCGCCAAGAACCTCAAGAAGTTCAAGGGCGCGGCCTGGGACCAGAGCCCGATGTTCAAGAAGATCTACGAGCAGGAGTACGGCCAGTTCGGTGGCGAGCCCTTCGGCGCCATCGTCGGCGACTACCACTTCGACCAGAGCCCGCCCGACGTCGAGCTGCTCGGCGAGATGGCCAAGATCGCCGCCTCGGCCCACGCTCCCTTCATCACCGGCGCGAGCCCGAACCTGATGCAGATGGAATCGTGGCAGGAGCTCGCCAACCCGCGCGACCTGACCAAGATCTTCCTCACGCCCGAGTACGCCGGCTGGCGCTCGCTGCGCGAGTCGGACGACGCGAAGTACCTGGGCCTGTGCATGCCGCGCTTCCTGGCGCGCACGCCCTACGGCGCCAACACCAACCCGGTGGAGGAGTTCGACTTCGAGGAGGACACCGCCGGCGCCGACCACAGCAAGTACGCCTGGGCCAATGCCGCCTATGCGATGGCCACCAACATCAACCGCTCGTACAAGCTCTACGGCTGGGGTTCGCGCATCCGCGGCATCGAGTCGGGCGGCGCGGTCGAGAACCTGCCGCTGCACACCTTCCCGAGCGACGACGGCGGCGTGGACCAGAAGTGCCCGACCGAGATCGCGATCAGCGACCGGCGCGAGGCCGAGCTCTCGAAGGCCGGCCTGCTGTCGCTGATCCACCGCAAGAACTCCGACTTCGCGGCCTTCATCGGCGCCCAGTCGCTGCACAAGCCGGCCGAGTACGACGATCCCGACGCCACCGCCAACGCCAACCTGGCCGCGCGCCTGCCCTACCTGTTCGCCTGCAACCGCTTCGCGCATTACCTCAAGTGCATCGTGCGCGACAAGGTCGGCTCGTTCAAGGAACGCGACGAGATGCAGCGCTGGCTCAACAAATGGATCATGAACTACGTGGACGGCGACCCGGCGAACTCGTCCGAAGTCACCAAGGCCCAGAAGCCGCTGGCCGCGGCCGAGGTGGTGGTCGAGGAGGTGGAGGGCAATCCCGGCTACTACTCCTCCAAGTTCTTCCTGCGCCCGCACTACCAGCTCGAGGGCCTGACGGTCTCGCTGCGCCTGGTCTCCAAGCTGCCGTCCGCCAAGGGCGCGGCATAGGCCATCGGGTGGGTTTGAAATCCCGCCCGCTTCTTCGTTCTGAGATCACTACCGGCCGAAGCCCCACCCGCAGCGGCCGGTAGCCCCAAAAAAACTTTCTCTTTCGTCAACCATCGCCCGCGCATCGCAGGCATCACAGGAGTAGCAAGATGGCATCCGATTTCCACATCAAGTTCGACGGCGTCACCGGCGAGGCCACCCACAAGGATCACAAGGACGAGATCGAGATCCTGTCGTGGTCGTGGGACGTGGCGAACACCTCCGGCGCGGCATCGGGCGGCGGCTCGGGCAAGGGCAAGGCGCAGCCCGGCTTCTTCACCTTCGTGCACATCTTCGACAAGGCCTCGCCCGTGCTGGCCAAGAACTGCGTCAGCGGCAAGCACTTCAAGGACGCGGTCCTGACCTGCCGCAAGTCCGGCGACGGCCAGGGCGAGTACCTCAAGGTCACGATGAAGGAAGTCTTCATCTCGAACGTGGCCCCGGCCGGTTCGCAAGGCGGCGACGTGCTCGAGAACGTGGTCGTGACCTACAAGGACATCGAGTTCGCCTACAAGGCCCAGAACGACAAGGGCGCCACCACCGGCGACGTCAAGTTCGGCTGGAACGTGGCCACCACCGAGACCCGCTGAGATCCCCCGGGACTTCGCCGCGCGAGCGCGGCAAGCTCCACGCCATTCGGCCCGCGTCCTCTGCTCGAGGGCATCGCGGGCCGTTTCTCTTTGCGAGGAAGAAAGAAAAAGGACGGCGGCGCGCCGCCGCCCGTTCCGTCAACCGAGGACGGTGTCGTCGGGATCGCGCGGCTCGGGCTGCGCCTCGACCGGTAGCAGCCGCGTCTCGTCCTCGGCGGCGTCGATCACCCACAGCGTGAGCGCCGTGTAGTTGTCGTGGCCCGGCTTCGCGCGCGCGACGATCTGCGCCTCGATCTGCTCGACCCACTGGCTGGGCGTGCGCGAGGCATGCAGGGTCTCGACCAGGCATTCGTCGCCCAGCGGCTCCCACACGCCGTCGCTGCACAGCAGCAGCACGTCGCCCGGCAAGAGCCGCATGCGGTCCGACACCGCGATGTCCGGTTCTTCCTCGAGCGAGCCCAGCGCCGACAGCAGCATGTTGCGCTGCGGATGCAGGCGCGCGCCCTCCTCGTCGAGCATGCCACCGGCCACCATCTGCTGCACCAGGCTGTGGTCGGTGGTGCGCGCGACGATCGCGCCGCCACGGAACAGGTAGGCCCGGCTGTCGCCGCTGTGCACCCAGGCCAGCGCATGGACCTCGAGGTCGATGGCCGCGAACACCACCGTGGAGCGCATGCCCGCCAGCGTGCCGCCCTCGGCCTGGCGCGTCACCACGTCGCGGTTGGCCTGCTCGATCAGGCCGCGCAGCACGCCCGCGTCGAGGCTGGGGCCGGCCGAGAACGCGCCCAGCACGCTCGCGCGCACCGTGGCCGCCGCCACGTCGCCGCCGCCATGGCCGCCGGCGCCGTCGGCCACCAGGCAGGCGACATGGCGCTCGTCGTGCCAATGGCCGTGAACGTCTTCGTTGTAGCTGCGGCCGCCCTGGCGGGACAGCGTGACGATTTCGATTTCCAAGCGGGGCTCCTCGCGTCGGTCGTGCGTGTCGTGGGTTCTTGTTCTGCGGTGCAGCGGTCGCGCGCGCCTCAGTCGTCGGATTTCAGGCGCGCCATCTGCGCCTCGTAGGCCTCGAGGAAGGCCTTGCCGAACAGGTTGTGGAAGTCGTCCTCGGCCTCCGTCGCGATGCCGCCGTACAGCGCCACGAACTGGTCCCACAGCTTGGCCTTGCGGTTGGCCGCGAACAGCGCGTCGAGCGCCGACTTCGAACTGATCTTCTTCTCGAGCTCCTCGGGCTCGAAGCGCGCGATGACGTGCGCCAGCGCCGCGCGCAGGCCGACCATCACGCCGAACTGGTGCGCGCGCAGGTCGTTGAAGGCATCGCGCATCGCGGCCTCGGCCGGCATGAAGCCGCGCACGCCCGGCCCCAGCAGGTGCGCCAGCGCGACCTCGACCGTGGGCGAGAACTTCAGCGGGTTGTTGGCCTGGGCCGCGATCATCGTGACCTCGGCGCGCACCTCGCGCTTGAACTCCTGGCGCGTGAGCAGCAGCTGCAGCGTGCCTTCGGTGGCGCTGCGCAGCATCGAGCCGATGCGCTCCATCAGGCCCGGCGTGAGCATCTCCGGCGGCTGGTGCGTGCCGCCGAGGCCGCGCAGGAAGGCGGCCAGCAGCTCGTCGTCGCTCGCGATGCGCTCGACGGGCGCGGCGGCGACGGGCGCGGGCGCGCGCGGCGCGGGTGCCGGCGGCGGCGCGGACAGCGGCGGCAGGGGGCGGCCCGCGGTGTCGGGGCCGCTGATGCGGATCGGCAGGCCCGTCATGTCGTCGAAGGCGGGCAGCTCGGGCAGCGGCGCGGCGCGTGGCGCGGGGATGGGTGCCGCGACGGGCGCGGGCGGCGGCGGCACCGCGGCCGGTGGCGGCGGCGTGATCGCCTTCGGCGGCGTGAAGCCGAACTGCTCGATCGGCAGGTGGTCGGAACGCGCCATCGGCGTGGCCGGCGCGGCGCGCTGCAGCGCGGCCAGCGGATCGGCATCGTTCGCGGTGTTGGGCTGCAGCAGCGGATCGGCCAGCGGCGACAGCGCGAGCGGATCGCCGCCGATGCCGCCGCCACCGGCCGCGCCGCCGAACAGCTCGTCGATGCCCGCGGCCTTGCCGTGCGCGGGCGGCGCGCCGAGGTCGGAGAAGTCGTCGAGCGCACCGAGCCCGCCGGCCGGTGCCGAGGCCGGGTCGGGGCCGAGCAGGTTGGCGAAGGGATCGATCTGCGCGGCCTGCGCATTGCGCGAGCCGGTGGCCATGGGGTCGGGGAACAGCAGCGAGTCGGCCGCCGCCGGCGATGAGGATGACGATTGTTGGGACGATCGGCCCGGCGCGGGCGCGGGCGCAGCCGGCGGCGCGAGGCCCGCGAGCAGGTCGGCGAAGGGATCGTCGCTGGTCGCGGTGGCCGATGCCGGCGCCGCGCCCGAGAGGCCCATGATGGTTTCGGGGATCGCGAACGGTGCGGCGGCCGGTGCCGGTGCGGGCGCGGCGGCCTGCGCGCGCACCACGAGTTCGAAGCTGCCGACCACCAGGCGCGCGCCATCGGTCAGCGCCGCTTCCTTGCCCGAGCCCAGCGACACGCCGTTGCACTGCATCGGGTTGCTGCCGCGGTCGATGGCGAAGTACTGGCCGTCGCGGCACAGCACCTGGGCATGCACGCGCGAGACGGTGCGGTCGGGATCGTCGAGGACCAGCGTGTTGGTGTCGGCGCGGCCGATGGTGCCGCCCTCGGGGCCGAAATTCGCCGACAAGGACGGCCCCGCCGGGACGCCTTGGCGGGTGACAACAGTGATTTGGATCATGAACCGGCCCCCAGGGCGACGCCCCTACAGCTGTGCGCGAGCTTGCGACGAAACTCGGAAGGAGTATTTATTCCGGGGGACGGCTTGGCAATCTCGCCGGAAGATGTATGCCTAGGGCGACAGCAGCAGCACCAGCGCCTGGCTCGGCACGATGCGCGCGCCCGGACAGTTGGTGCTGTTCTGCAGCGACATGCTGGTCAGCCGCGTGGCCGGCATGCCGTTGAGCAGCACGGTGAACGCGCCGGTCACGTGGCGCGCCGGCCCCATGACCGTGCCCGAGGCCACGCCCATGTTCAGGCCGGAGTTGTCGCCGTTGGTCATGGGGATGGTGGTCCCGAGGTTGTGCGCCGGCACGCACATGAAGAGGATCGTCGGACAGTTCGGGATGGCCATCGGCCCCATCGCGATGTTCGGGTACGGAATGGGCACCGGCCCGGCCGGCGTCGGCGTGAGGCACACGTCGGGAAACCCCATGTCGGTGCCCATCATCTGGCAGTTGGCGAACATCGTGGTGCCTCCTAGCCGAAGTGGATCTGCGCGCCGCGCGCCTTGACCAGCCGCTCGCCCTCGATCAGCGCATGCTCGCTGTGCACCTGCAGCAGTTGCCGGGCCTGCAGCTCCATGTGCTCGGCCTGGGTGCGATCGAGCCCCTCGGTGCTGCGCGTGTACTGCTTGCTGCGGTGCTGCACGCGGTCGAACAGGGTGGCCAGCGTGGCGCCGATCGCCTTGAAGGCCCCGCCGACGAGGTTCAGGCGCTCGCCCACCGCGTCGGCCTGCTCGCAGCTCAGGCGCACCTGCGGCGCGGCGAACTGCAGCAGCTCCCCGGCCTTGGCGCTGACAGTGGGCGCGCTCAGTTCGAGGCGGCCCCGTCCCTGCAGCACCAGGTCCTGCGCGCCGCTGCGTTCGAGCACCGACATCACCCACCATTGCCGCTGCTCGTCGAGCAGCGCAGCAACGGTGTCGCCCGCCTGCAGCGCCACCAGGCAACTGAAGGCCTGGCGCGCGTCGACCTCCTGCGCACCGGCACCGATCCGCAGCCGCAATCCCCGCGCCGGCAGCTCCAGCACGGTGGCACGGTGCCAGCCGGCCTGCGCGGGCGGCGCCTGCGGGGCGATGGCGGGCGCGGGCGACGGGCGCACGGCCCGCTTCGCCGACGAACGTGGTGCCGCGGCATGGCGGGTGTCGGGACGGCTGCTGAGAGTGGCGGTCATGGGTGTCTCGTGAAGAAGATGGCGTTCGCGCACCGCCTCAGGCGGCGGCCCATTGCTCGGCGCGCGCGAGTTCGGGATCGGTGCCCAGAGCCCGGCTCCGGTCGGTGGCCTGGATGTCCTGCAGCTGCGCGCGATGGAAGACGGCGCGGAAGAGTTCCGCGTCGCGCAGGTCGGCACCTTCGAGATCGGCGTGCCGGAAGTCGGCGTAGGTGCAGTCGGCGCCGGCGAACACCGCGCGCGCCAGCTTTGCCTGCGCGAAGTGGCACTGGTGCAGCTGGGCGGCACCGAAGTGCGCGCCCGGCAGCTCGGCCTCGGTGAACAGCGCCTGGCGCAGCTGCGCCTGGGTGAAGCGCACGTTCTCGCCCTTGGCGCCGCAGAAGATGGCGTGCGGCGCCTGGGCATGGCCGAAGTCGCAGCCGTTCAGGGTGCTGCCCTGGAAGTTGCATTGCGACAGCCGTGCGCGCGCGAAGCTGCTGCCGCTGAGGTCGGCATCGGAGAACTGGCAGGACTCGTAGCTGCCGCCGTCGAAGCGCATGTTCTGCAGGCTCAACTTCGAGAACACCACGCGGGTCATCGGCGCGCCGGCCCAGGTCATGCGCTGGAGGTCGCAGCCGATCACCACCGTGTGCACCCAGCGCGAGTCGTCGGCGTTGACGTCGACCAGCTTCGACTGCGAGAACACGGCCGACTCCAGGTTCGCGCCCCGCATGCCGGCATGCTCGAGCGTGCAGCCATGGATCCTGGCCATGGCCATCGTCGCCTCGCCGAACTGCGCGTGCGTGAGGTCGCACTCGTTGAAGGTGGTGGTGTGCAGGTTCGCGCCGCGGAAATCCGCATGGTCGAGCTTGCAGCGGTTGAACGTCGCATGGCGCAGATTGGCGCCGGCGAACAGCGTGCCGCCCATCGCGCACTGATCGAACACGGCCTCGCGCGCGTCGGCCTCGCGCAGGTCGGCGCCGCCCCAGCGGCATTGCGTGAAGATGCCACCGCCCAGGAAGCTCCGGGCATAGTGGCCGCCGCTGAAATCCTGGCCCTCGAAAGCCTCGCCCAGGCCGGCACCCAGCGACAGGAGTTCGGCACTGACCTTCATGCGGCCCCCCCGGCGCGGTCCGCGGCCTCGCGCGCCGCGGCTGCCGCCTGCTGCGCGGCGCTCAGGCGCGGCCAGGTGCGGCTGCGCGTCAGCAGCGCGCCGTCGAACTGGGTGTCGCCGCTCAGCGCGACGCGCGTGAGGTCGCTGCCGAAGAGGTTGGCGCGCCGGAAGTCGGCACCGATCAGGTTGGCGTGGCTCAGGATGGCATCGTGGAAGTTCACGCCGGCCAGCCGCGCGCGGCCGAGCCGCGTCTTGCGCAGCAGCGCGCCCTTGGCCGATGCCAGCCGCAGGTCGGCATCCCGCAGGTCGGCCATGCCGAGGTTCGCGCCGTCGAGCAGCGCCTTGGGCGCGCGCAGGCCGATGGCGCTGCATTCGCCGAGGTTCGCGTTCGACAGGTCGGCACCGCCGGCATCGACGCCGTCGAGCACGGTGTTCTTCGCGAACACCACGCCCTTGGCACGCGCGCCCACCATGCGCGCGCCCTGGAGCTGGCAGGTCAGGAAGACGGTCGACTGCAGCAGCGCGCCCGACAGGTCGACCCCGCGCAGATCGCATTCGATGAAGTTGGCACCGCTGAGATCGGCCTCGCGCAGGTCCAGGCCCTGCAGCGCGAGCTTGTAGAAGACATTGCCGGCGAGCTGCGCGCCGCTCCAGTCGGCCACGCCCCAGAGGGTCTCGAGCAGGTTCGCGCCGCCGAGCCGGGCGCGCCGCATCTGCGTCTTCGCGAGCGGCGTCTGCATCAGCATGGCGCCGGTCAGGTCCGCGCGGTCGAAGACCGCGTCCTCCAGCCTGGCGCGACCCAGGTTGGCGCCGCGGAAGTCGGCCTCGATCGCCATGCAGCCGCGCATGTCGGCATGCGCGAGCACCGCGCCGGTGAAGGTGCAGGCCGACACGTTGGCCTGCCGCAGGTTGGCGCTCTCGAGCCAGGCCCCCGAGAAATCGACCCCGTGCAGGTCGAGGCCCGACAGGTCGACACCGGTGAGGTCGATCCACGGCAGCGTGCGATGCCCCTGCTCGAGCAGCCACTGCACCTCGCGCCTGCGTGCGGCGCCCGCCTCGCCCCGCAGCGCGTACGCCGGCGGTTGCAGGTGCGCCGACTGCAGGTAGCCCAGGCGCTCGGCGCCCTCGCGGTCGCGCAGTTTCTCGAGCAGCGAGGCCTCGGGCATCGGCAGCTTGTCGAACATGGCCTTGAGTTCGGCCAGGTGCTTCGCGGCGGTGTAGTCCGGCGGGCCGCGGTGGGCCAGTTCGGCCATGCGCCGGGTCTCGCCCTCGCTCATGGCCAGCAGCCGCTCGAGCTGCTCCAGCAGGTCCTGCGCCACCGCCACCTGCTGGATCTCGGCCTCCTTCTGGCTGGCCTTGATGTACGCGGGAAGCTCGGCCAGCGTCGGCGGCTTCTCGCGCACCGGCGGCTTCAGGCCCAGGGCATCGGGGTCCTTGCCGAGCGCCGCGACCTTCTCGCGCGCGAGCGCCACGTCGATCTCGGCGCGGCGGAACTGCGCATCGCCCTGCAGGCCGTCCATCCGGTAGATCTCGGCGCTCTTCTCGAACTCGGGGTCGGTGGTGTCGATGCCCGCGGCCACCAGGTCGGCATCGTCGAGGCTGTCGATGCCGCCATGCACCGGGTCGAGCCGCCGCGCCAGCACGTCGGCATAGTGGGCGTCCTCGCGCGGCTCGCCGACGCGCTCGACGGCCGTCATCAGGTGGTCGATGTCGCTGCCGTCGTACTCGGCCACCTCGGCCAGGCCGTGCCAGACCAGCAGCATGCGCTCGACCTCGGGGAAGAACCACACCGTGGTCAGACGCATCGGCACTTCCTTGAGCTTGTGGGTCTCGCCGCCCTGCGCCGCCTGCTCGGGCGGCAACCTGTAGTTGGCGAACACCCGCGCCCGCAGGCCCGGCAGCTGGCCCTGCAGCAGCGGCTTGTCGGGATGCAGGTTCTCGAGCGCGAAGGGCTCGTCGCCGCGCAGCGGCGCATCGAGCCACTGGTCGCGCGGCGCCATGTTGAAGTGGCGCCAGTCCACGTCGGGAGGGAAGCCCGGCGCATGCTGCTTGAGATAGTTCTCGTCGTAGGTGCCGCGCAGCGCCGCGCGCTGCGGATGCATCACGTCGAGCGCGCCGAAACCGGCGGGCTGCACCACGTCGCCCGGCGCGGTGATGCGCGATTGCGGCAGCTCCAGCGACGGCAGCCAGTGCACGCCGTCGACGGCAGCCGCGCCGCCGCCCTGCGGGTTCTCGGCCACCGCCGGGCCGCCCCAGGCATTGGCCCAGTCCAGCGCCACCGGCCGGTAGACCTCGGACTGCACCACGCGCGCACCGTCCCAGTAGCGCGGCGAGAACGCCATCACCGCCTTGGCCACGGGGCCCAGGCGCACGCGCGCCACCGCGCCGCGCGAGCCGGGCTCGCGTGCATGCACGCGGCCCACCACGAGGAACTCGGCGGTGAGCTTGGCCACGCCCTCGTCGACCAGCGGCACGGCCATCTGCTTCGCGATGCAGTTCCACATCGACTGCTCGCGCAGCAACCCGCCGCCTTCCGGCGACAGCGGCACGAACAGCATCGTGCTGATGCACAGGCCGGCCTTCGAGCGGTACTCGATGGGCCGGAAGCTCAGCGCGGCGACGTGGGGTTTGTGGATGTACATCGGGAAGCAGGCCGGCCCTGCCGGCAAGGGTGGACGGGCCCCGTCATGGCGCGGGCGGGATGGGCGCAACGGGCAGGTCGCGGCTGGCGGGCGGGGCGGGTGGCGCCACCGGCATCTCGGGGGGCGGGCTTCCGGGCGCCGGGCGGGTGGCGGCCACGGCATTCTCGGGATTGGCGGTCGGGCCGTCGCCCGTGTACTGCGCGGCATCGTCGGCCGGTGCCGAATGCAGGCGCATGTTGTCGGGGTTGTACCAACCCTTCTCCCGGCGCGCATCGGCGATCTTCATGGCCGCCTCCAGGCGCTTCGCCATGGAATGCAGCCCGAGCTTGTCGGCCTGCGAGGCGGCCTCCTCGAGGGCCTTCGCCGCGTCCTTGTACTGCGTGTTGGTCGCCGAGATGTCGGCATAGGCGGCCACGGCCGAATAGGCGATCGCGCCGATCGCGGCCCCGATGGACGCACCCAGCGCCGCAGCGCCGCCCGAGGTCGCACCCGGCGCGCCCGGCATGATGACCTTGATCCCGTCCTGTTCCATGTCGATGCCGGCCTGGCTCAGGTCGAAGCCCGAGAAGCCGAGCTTGAGCGCCGCCGCGGCCTCCATCTGCACCGCGAGACAGGACGACATGCTCAGGCCCATCATGGTGTCGATCGACAGCCCCATGAAGGTGGAGCGCGCCATGCCCATGTTGGCCTCGCTGTTCACGCCGATGTAGCCGCTGGAGTTCGCTCCCATCACCGTGGTGTTCGAGCCGTTCGACGTCGCGTTGATGTTGCCGACGGCGAGCAGCTCCAGGTTCGAGTTCGAGACCGCCTTGATCGCGTTGGCGAAGATGCTGTGCGAGCCGACCGAGGCATCGATGCGGTCGGCGTTGGTGGTCATCTTCATCTCGGCGATCGAGCCCACCGCGATGTTCGCGCCCGAGGTCAGCGCCACCGCGCCCACCGAATTGACCGTCACCGACGCCGAGGTCTGCGAGAACGCGCCCACGCTGGTGAGGGTGTAGGTGTTGTTCGTGTGCGAGGTCACCGGCCCGTTGACCACGGTGTCCTGCTTGCCCTTCGTGCCGACGCTCTGGTTGCCCAGCGTGGTGGTGAAGGTGTCGGCGTCGAACTTGTTGGTCTGCGTCAGAACCACGTGGTTCATCTGCGTCTTCATGACCGTGTGCTCTTCCTTGCCCTTGACCATGATGGTCCGGTGGCGGTCGACCGTCAGCGACTGGTCGTTCATGACGTGGGTGGAGTCGTCGTTCTCCACCGTCGTCGCCATGTTCCGCTCGGCATGGATGTTGACGAGCTCGGCCCCCTTCTTGTCCTCGAACATGATCTCGTTGTAGTTCGAGGGCCCACCGCCGGGCGTGGAGCGGGTCTTGAAGCCGCTCTGCGTGGCCGACTTGTACGGGATCTGCTGGTCGTCGTTGTAGACGCGGCCGGTGACGATCGGCCGGTCGGGATCGCCGTTCATGAACTCGACGATCACCTCCTGGTTGATGCGCGGCGCGAAGTAGCCGCCCCAGTTCTTGCCGGCCCAGGGCTGCGAGACGCGGATCCAGCAGGTCGAGCGATCGTCCTGGAAATCCTTGCGATCCCAGTGGAAGTGCACCTTGACGCGACCCATGGGGTCGACGTCGTGCTCCTTGCCCTTGCCGCCCACCACGATGGCGCTCTGCGGGCCCGGCATGGTCACGCGCGGCGTGAGCCGCGGCGGCCGGAAGATGTGGTTGGCGGGCAGCGAGGTGATCAGGAAGGCGCTGGTGCCGCGCACGCCCTCGCGCAAGGTGGGCGTGGTGTCGATCAGCTCGAGCAGGGCATCGGTGCAGCCGGCATTGACCGCGTCGTCGCGCAGCGCCTCGCGCAGCAGCTCCGCGGTCGGCCGCGGCGCGACGAAGGTGCCCATGCCTTCGTAGCCCGGATGGGTGGCGACGAAGACGCAGCCGCCGATCAGGTAGTCGCCGTCGCGCGTGCCGTCCGGATCGCCCTTGAAGGTGAAGGTGTGGCCGACCGCCACGTCGGGCCAGCGCGTGACGGCCCAGTGCAGCGTCTGGCGTGCCGGCAGCTCGCCCGCGCGGACCTCGAGCACGACATCGGATTGCTCCGGCGTGAAATAGCCGCCCGGATACTCGAACACCTCCAGGTCCGCCAGCTCGTGCGCGGGAACCATCTCGCCGTGCCCGCTCAGCAGCGTGTTGATCGCCTTGTAGTTCACGTCGCGCGACTCGTACTTGCCCGAGCGCAGCTGGCGCGCGCTGACCCAGCGCTCGATCTCGTTGAAGCGCGCCTCGCTCGCGCCGTCGCCGGCGTAGTTCAGCACCGCGGCGGCCGGCAGCGGCCCGTGCGCCATGCCGGTGGAATCGGCCAGGTGCATCACGCCCGGCGAGTCGAAGGAATCGAACCAGTAGTAGACGCCCTCGTCCTCGAGGATGCGCGACAGGAAGTTGTAGTCGCTCTCCTGGAACTGCACGCAGTAGCGGCGCGCCTCGTGCACGCCGATCACGCCCGCGGGCTCGGTCTTCGCGTGGGCCTTGATGGGGCTGTCGGTCAGCACGGCATCGAGCACGTCGAGCACCGGCTTGTCCTGCAGGATGCACGAGTTGATGCGCTTGGTCAGCAGGCCGAACCACGAGCGCAGGCTGATGCGGTATTCGAAGAAGCGCCCGACCTGTCCGCCGCGCACCACGCGCACCGCATGGCCGCGCGCATGCCGCTCGTGCTTCTGGTCGTCGGCGTCCGCGAAGCCGATCACCACGTCGAAGGCGTGGCCGAGGATCTGGCGCGGATCGATGGTCCGGTCCTGCGACAGCACGGTGAGCTCGTAGGACGACGGGCGCGACAGCCCCTCGTGGCCCACGATGCGCCAGAACATCAGGTCCTTGTTGACGGGTGATTCGCTGTCGATGCGGAACTCGTGCTCGGCCATCTTGCTGTCTTTCTGGTTGGGAGCGCCTCAGCGTGCCGGCCGCGGCGCCATGTCAATCGAAGGCGTAGGTGAAGTCGGCGTCCTTGACGTCGAGCGCGACGCGGCGGATCTCGCCGCCGGCGGCCAGGCGCTGCAGGTACTCGACCGAGATCGTGGGCAGCACGGTGTTGGTCAGGATGGCGTCGATCACGCGCCCGCCCGATTCCGGGTCCTGGCAGCGCGCGACCACCTGGTCGACCACCGCGTCGCTGTACTCGAAGGGCACGCCGTGGTTGGTCTCGACGCGCTTCTTGATGCGGCCCAGCTGCAGCCGCACGATCTTCTTCATCATCTCGGGCGACAGCGGGTAGTAGGGAATGGTCACGATGCGGCCCAGCAGCGCGGGCGGGAACACCTTCATCAGCGGTGCCTTCAGCGCATCGGCCAGCGCATTCGGGTCGGGCAGCAGCTCGGGGTCGCGGCACATGCTCATGACCAGCTCGCTGCCGGCGTTGGTGGTCAGCAGGATGATCGTGTTCTTGAAATCGATCATGCGGCCCTCGCCGTCCTCCATCCAGCCCTTGTCGAAGACCTGGAAGAAGATCTCGTGCACGTCGGGATGGGCCTTCTCGACCTCGTCGAGCAGCACCACGCTGTAGGGCCGGCGGCGCACGGCCTCGGTCAGGATGCCGCCCTCGCCGTAGCCCACGTAGCCCGGGGGCGCGCCCTTGAGCGTGGAGACGGTGTGCGCCTCCTGGAACTCGCTCATGTTGATGGTGATGATGTTCTGCTCGCCGCCATACAGCGCCTCGGCCAGCGCGAGCGCGGTCTCGGTCTTGCCGACGCCCGAGGTGCCGCACAGCATGAACACGCCGATCGGCTTCTGCGGGTTGTCCAGCCGCGCGCGCGAGGTCTGGATGCGGCGCGCGATCATCTCGAGGCCGTGCTTCTGGCCGATCACGCGCTGGTTCAGCGTGTCGGCGAGCTTGAGCACCGCCTCGACCTCGTTCTTGACCATGCGCCCGACCGGGATGCCGGTCCAGTCGGCGACCACCGAGGCCACGGCCTGTTCGTCGACCGAGGGCAGGATCAGCGGCGACTCGCCCTGCACCGCGTGGATCTTCGCCTGCAGCTCGTGCAGCTCGGCCAGCAGCGCGGCGCGGTCGGGCGCGGCCTCGGCGGGCGCGGCCTCACCGGCGGCCGCCGCATCCACCGGCTTGTTCCCCGTGCGCAGCTTCGCGCGCAGTTCCAGCAGCCGGTCGACCAGGCCCTTCTCTTCCTGCCAGCGTGCATTGAGCACCTCGAGCTGCGCCTTCGACTCGGCCAGCAGCGCCGACACCTGCGCCGCGCGCTTGGTGACGTCGATGCCGATCGCCTCCTCGCGGCCGATGATCTCCTGCTCGACCGTCAGGCCCTCGATGCGGCGCATGCAGTCCTCGACCTCGGGCGGCGTCGCATGCTGGCTCACGGCCACGCGCGCGCAGGCGGTGTCGAGCAGGCTCACGGCCTTGTCGGGCAGCTGGCGCGCGGGAATGTAGCGGTGCGACAGCTTCACGGCGGCCTCGATGGCCTCGTCGAGCAGCTGCACGCGGTGGTGCTTCTCGAGCACGCTGGCCACGCCGCGCAGCATCAGGATGGCCTTGGTCTCGTCGGGCTCGGGCACCTGCACGACCTGGAAGCGCCGGGTCAGCGCCGGGTCCTTCTCGATGTACTTCTTGTACTCGGCCCAGGTGGTGGCGCCGATGGTGCGCAGGTTGCCGCGCGCCAGCGCGGGCTTCAGCAGGTTGGCCGCGTCGCCGGTGCCGGCCGCGCCGCCCGCGCCCACCAGGGTGTGGATCTCGTCGATGAACAGGATGATCGGCGTGGGCGAGCTCTGCACCTCGTCGATCACCTGGCGCAGGCGCTGCTCGAACTCGCCCTTCATGCTCGCGCCGGCCTGCAGCAGGCCGATGTCGAGCGTGAGCAGCTTCACGTCCTTGAGCTGCGGCGGCACGTCGCCGCGCGCCAGGCGCTGCGCGAAGCCCTCGACCACGGCGGTCTTGCCGACGCCGGCCTCGCCGGTCAGCAGCGGGTTGTTCTGGCGCCGGCGCATCAGGATGTCGACGATCTGGCGGATCTCCTCGTCGCGGCCCGTCACCGGGTCCATCTCGCCCTTCTTCGCCTTCTCGGTCAGGTCGACCGCGAACTTCTTGAGCGCATCGCCCTTGCCCATGGCGGCCGGCGCCATCGCGCCCGCGTCCTCGCCGGGCGCGCCGCTGCCCATGCCGGTGCCGTCCTGCGCGCGCATCTGGGCCTCGGGCGAGGCATCGCAGATCTTCACGAAGTTCTCGGCCAGGTCCTCGACCTTGACCTTCTCGAACTGCTTCGACAGGCCGAACAGCGGGTTGCGCAGGCTCTGCGTCTTGAGCATGCCCACCAGCAGGTAGCCGGTGCGCACCTGCGCCTCGCCGAACTGCAGGGTGGCGTAGGTCCAGGCGCGCTCGATCGCGTTCTCGATGTGCGGCGAGAAGTCGCTGATGGCGGTGGCGCCGCGCGGCAGGCGGTCGAGCGCGGCCGTCATGTCCTTGGCGATCACCGAGACGTCGAGGCCGTAGTGCTGGATCACGCGGTGCAGGTCGGAGTCCTGCGCCTGCAGCAGCTGCGCGAACCAGTGCTCGAGCTCGACGTACGGGTTGCCGCGCATCTTGCAGAAGACGGTCGCGCCTTCGATGGCCTTGTAGGCCAGCGAATTGAGTTTCCCGAACAGGGCGGTGCGGCTGATTTCACTCATGGAGGACTCCGTATCTCTTCAAGACGAACGAAAGGGGTTTCATTGAAAGGCCGGCGCGCGCGGATGCGCCTCGCCACCGGGTCGGCTCGCGATGCGCACGTCGCTCGCGTCGCGCGAACGCGGGCGCTCGCCGAGCCACGAGATCCAGCCCAGCCGCGGCGCGTTGCCGCGCTGCTGGCCGAGCCGCGTGGGCGGCACCTGCTCCTTGCGCAGCACCAGTTCGGCATCCCACTCGAGCTCGCCGCCCAGCAGCTGCAGCATCCAGCGCTGCAGCACGGGCTGCGCGTCGCCGATCGGCAGGAACATGCGGTAGCGCGCGAGGTCGAGCGGCCCGACGTGCAGGCGCACGCGGTGCTGGCGGTCCCAGGCGCGGGTGCCGAGCATCGCGCCCATGCCCATGGCGCACGAGCTCTCGCCGCGGCCCAGCCGCGTGAGTTCGGCATCGGGCAGGCTCATCCAGTGGCCAACCCAGCGCTCGAGCTTCATCGGCACGCCGAAGTAGCTGCACAGCACCGACTCGACCCCTTCGGCGCTGTGCACGCGACGCGCGAGCCAGCCCGAGAAGTGCAGCCGCGCGTCGTCGTGGATCTCGTCGCGTCCGGTGCGTCCCGGCGTGCCGATGCCCACCAGCGCGCCGATCTGCAGCCGGAAGCGGTCCTCGCCGGGCCGGTCGAGCGCGACCGCGGGCCGCGCCTGCGCCCAGGCGCGGTAGAAGTGCAGCGAGAAGCGGTGCAGGAAGCTGTCGAGGAAGGCGAGCCAGGTCGGGTCGCCGTGGTTCAGGCTGCGCTCGCGGATGAAGTCGCTCAGGTGCACCGGCAACGGCCCGTTGGGGCCGATGTAGGCGAAGAAGTGCTGGCGCAGCCGCGGCGGCGAATGCGCGCCGGCCGGCTCGAAGCGGCTGAAGGCGGCGGGCGCGAACGACAGCGAGGGCTCCTGGCCCACGCGCACCGGCTCGGCGCTCGGCAGCAGCGCGCGGCCCCAGCGCGGCGTGGTGGCGGCGGCCGACTCGAGCCGGCGCAGCACCGCGAAGTAGTCGTAGGCCCAGGGCTGGTCGGACCACCGGCGCAGCGCGGCATCGACGCGCGCGGCCACCGTTCCCTCGGGCGTCGCCGGCAGCGCGGGCGCGGCTAGAGGATCTGGCGCGTCCCGCACAGCGGCCTCCAGCGCATGTTCTCGCCCTTGCCCGCGATGCGCACCACGGTCTCGACGAAATGGTTGACCTCGACGTGACGCGCCAGGTAGCGCGCGAGCACGGCACCGAACAGGAACACGCTGTGGCCGTGGAAGGCGTCCTTGTCGACCTCGAGCGTGATCTCCAGGCCGCGCCCGAAGGCGATGGGCCCCTTCATCGGCAGCCGGCGCGCCACCGCCTTGCTGCTGACCGACAGCAGCCCGCGCACCTGGCCCTGGCGCATCTCGTCGGCATGCGAGGCGTAGAGCATCAGCGTCTCGCGCAGCGCGGCCGCGCCCTGCTGCGGCGAGCTGTCGGAGATCGACAGGTAGTTGAGCGCGAGGTGGTCGAGCACGCGCCAGCCCAGCCCCTGGCTCACCACCGGCGACACCGGCCGCGAGGGCCCGCGCACCATGCGCACGCGCTGCGCGGGGAAGGAGTCGACGCAGTCGAAGTCGTTGTCGCGGCCCATCGGCAGCAACAGCGGCAGGTCGCGGTTGGTGCACAGCGCCGACACCGCGAGCTGGCGCAGGCTGGCCGCGTACGGCGCCTGCTGCGGATCGACGATCTGCATGTAGACCTCGGAGCCGATGTGGCTGCTGCGGTTGCCCTCGGTGCGCTGGCGCACCGACAGCATGCGCGGCTCGCGCGTGGTCGTGTAGTAGGCGGGATGGCTGTGGCGCGTGCCGTGGAAGGCCGAGTAGAAGGGCCGGAACAGCTGCTCCACCGCGGCCGCCGAGCCCGAGTCCGCGCCCGGCGCGCCGTGGCCGACGACCTCGGTCACGGTGTGCACCTCGAAGTCCTGCGGCCGCGTGCGGTCGGGCACCAGGTGGAACTGGCTCACGCCTTCGCTGAGCGGCACGCGGTCGAGCCGCTTGTTGAACAGGTTGACCACGGGCACGCAGTGCAGCTGCACGTTCTCGGCCGTCACCAGCTTCTCGAGCGCCGCGTCGCCGCGCGAGAACAGCAGCACGATCTCGATCTGCGTCACCGGCATCGACGGCAGCACCGACTGCAGGCCCGAGATCTTGAGGAACTGGAAGCGCTGCGGAAACGCGAAGTACTCCTGCAGCAGCCGGAAGCCCGAGAAGCCGGTGGCCGTGACCGGCAGCAGCGCCTCGTCGTCCTCGAAGCCGACCACGCCGATGGCGCTCGGCGGCAGGCTGCGCGCCTCGCCCTGCAGCGCGCCGCCGGCGCCCAGCGGCCGCACCAGCACGCCGATGGGCTGGCCCAGCGCGCATTCGTGCAGCTGCCAGGCCACGTCGTCGGCACCGCCCAGGTGCAGCACCAGGTCGTCGAGCGCGATCTGGCTGAAGTTCAGGTCGGCGGTGGTGCGCAGCACCATGCGCAGGCCGCCGCGGATGGCGCGCGACTGCGGGTGCGTGGCCAGCGGCAGGTCGGGCGCGTAGCTGAAGTACTGGGCACGCAGCAGCTCCAGCGGCCACAGCCGCATCGCGCTCGCGGTGCGGAACTCGCAGTAGGTGCTCTGCCCGACCGCGTGCCGCGAGCGCAGGCCCGCGCCGCGCGGCAGGGTCGGCCCCACGGCGAGGTTGGCGTCGTCGGGGTCGTGCACCATGCTGACCACCGCCATCGCGGGCGTGGGCGCGAGGAAGTGCGGATAGACGATGTCGAGCAGGTGGCCGGTGAAGCGCGGGTACTCGGCATCGAGCTTGAGGTTGACGCGCGCCGACAGGAAGGCCGTGGCCTCGATCAGGCGCTCGACGTAGGGATCGGCGACCTCCTGGCCTTCGATGCCGAGCCGGTTGGCGATCTTCGGAAAGGCGCGCGCGAACTCGGCCGAGCTCTCGCGGAAGTAGCGCAGTTCCTGCTCGTACAGGCTCAGCAGTCGGGGATCCATCGCGGCGCTACCTCCAGGTGGCCAGCGGCCCGCGCGCGCCCCGCGGCAGGCGGGAACCGGCGCGCGGCGAAGCGGGATGCGGGGCCGGCGGCGTCATGGCTTCTGGGTCGCGTCCTCGATCTCGATGCGTCCTTCTTCCAGGTCGACCCGGCTGCGCATGAGGAACTCCAGCGGCACCGGCTGCGCCCACAGCATGCCGCGGATCTGCAGGCCGACGCAGTTGTGCGAGTCCAGGGCGGAGCCTTCCATGACGAGTTCCACTTCGAGAGTGCGTGAGAGGATGCGTGGCTCGAACTGCAGGATCGCGTTCTTCAGAGCCTGTTCCATGCTGACACGCTGTATCGACGAGGTGAACTGGCCAGACAGCATAGGCAATCCGTAGTTGATGACGGAGCGCGCGGCATTCGGGTACTGGCGGTCGTCCATGCCGAGGCCGTAGCTGGTGGCGTTGAAGAGCCAGCTCAGGTCGCGCAGCACGGCCGCGCGCAGCGCCTGCTTGGTGAGCGTGCGCTTGTCGTCGCCCTCGCGCTGCTCGTCGGGCGCGCTGTCGACCAGCCGGTCGAGCAGCGAGGGCTGCAGCCGCTCCTGCGCGGTGAGGTCAACCACCTGCGCCGCTTTCTTCGCCGTTCGCTTCGCCGCTTTCTTCTTCCGGAGCGGCGGCCGTGAACACGATCTCGCGCACGTCCATCAGCGCGTACTCGCCGGCGTCGGTGCCGAACACGCGCTGGCCATGGCCGGCCCAGACCTCGGGCCGCAGCTCGCGCCACTCGGTGCGGCGCGCGAGCAGCAGCTGGCCGTCGCTGCAGCGCTCGGTGCCTTCGTAGCGCGTGGGGATCAGCGCCAGCGTCTCGCCGCCGTTCTCGAAGTCCAGGTGCGCGGGCATCCACACGCAGTCGCGCAGGTCCTCGGGCGGCTCGATCTTCACGCAGGCGAGCCGCGCATAGGGGATCCAGTAGTACTTGCCGTTGACGAAGGCCTCGAGCACCGGGCCCAGCCGCATGTCGGCGTCGGACAGCCAGTCGAAGGGCACGCCGTCGATGCTGCCGGCGATGGCCGGCGCCGCGTCGAAGGCGCGCTGGCGCAGGTCTTCGGCCAGCTCGGCCTCACCGCGTCCCTGCCGCAGCAGCGACTCGATGAGCAGCGCCAGCCATTCGTCGGGCTGGCCGAAGATCATGGGCGTGCGCGTGCCGGCAAACACCTCGGCGCGCAGGCCTTCGCAGCGCACGGCATCGCCGTACACCTGCTTCATCGGAACGGCGAGCGCATCGAGCTCGGCCGCGACCGTCAACTGGTTGAGCGCGCGCTCCCACTGGCCCAGCACGCACAGCAGCTGCGCCATGAAGACGCGCGGCTTGCTGTCGGCGGGCTTGGCGCGCACGTCGTCGCTCAGCGCCTTGAGGGCGGCCACCGGATCGGCGGCCTTGAGGAATTCGGCGGCGGTGGTCATGGCTGGCTCCGCTTCACTGGGTGGCCGCGATGACCGCGGTGCGCACGGCGCCGCGGATGCCCGAGGCGAGCTGCGGCGCGGTCTTGATCTGCACGTTGCGGCTCTCGAACACGGTCACCTCGCGCGGCTGGCGCGGCGTGCCGCCGGTGAGGATGGCCTGGCTCACGACGCGCGCGCCGGTCAGGATGACCTCGAAGAAGGGCTGCGACGGCAGGTGGTCGCCGCTGGCGCGGTAGACGAAGATCGAGACCTCGAGGTTGGCCTCCTGGCTGAACAGCAGGCTCGCGATCGACGCGGTGGCGGCATCGACCTCGCGCACGATGACGAAGGGATGCACGCGCACCGAGCCCTTGGTCGAGCCGGGCGGCGACACCACCTCCATCTGGTGGCAGTAGCCGCCGATGTCGATGAACTCGAGGCCGCGTTCCGATTCGCCCTTGACCTTGGTGCCGCGGTTGTCGATCGACATCAGGAAGTCGTTGACCGGTTCGCCGGCCATCAGGTCGAGCAGGCGCAGCAGCTCGTCGGGATCGAGGGCGCCTTCTGCAGAAAAGCTCATTGCAATCTCCTTGAAAAAATCATCGGGGCGCGGCGTCCGCGGCGCCCCAGGACAACATCGCCGCGTAGAGGCGGCGCCGCGGCGGCTCCACCTGGCCGCGCACGCGCAGGTCGGCCAGCACCGGCTCGACCGCGGCGCCGAACAGCCGCGGCCCGCTCTGCGGCGCGGCCGGCGTGGCCAGCACGAACAGGCGCGCGCCCTCGGCCGAGAGCCAGGGCAGCTCGAAGCGCTTGGCGGCCGGCGCCTCGCGCGTGCCGCGCTCGAAGCGGTTGCTCTCGCCGGGATCGGACGGGTACTCGGCGCGCGGACGGCCCTGCGCGTCGATGCCCGCGACCACCATGTCGACCGAATGGCCGCTGGTGTTGCGCACGTTCAGCGCCGCGCGCTCGCCGTCACGCAGCGGCAGCAGGTTCGCCCCGCTGGTGCGCAGCGGCCCGCTGCGCGCGAGCCGGTCGCCGTTCCAGATCTCGAGCACGGCCTCGAAGCCGTCGATCGGCATCTGCGTGCCCTCGCCGAGCGCGCAGAGCTGGCGCCACCACTTGAGCCGCGCCAGCGTCTCGAGCCGGCGCCGCACCGCGGCCTTGTCGCCCAGGCGCTCGCTGCCGGCACCGAGCGCCGGCGACTGCCATTCGAGGCGCTGGCCGGCCGCGCCGAGGTCGCTCCAGCGCAGGTCGGCCGGCGCGCCCGCGCCCACCGCCACCACCGAGGCCGGGTAGTCGAGGCCGATGCCGGGCGGCAGCGGGCCGTCGCTGCGCACGCGCAGCGCGGTCGAAGGCGGCGCGGCCAGCGGCGAGGCGCTCCACAGCACCGCGCCCGGCAGCTCGCGCAGCGCGGCGGGCACCGCGAGGCTCGCACCGTCGAGGTCGACCTGCGATGCGCGCGCCTGCACGCTGCGCACGGTGCCGTCCTCGAGCGTGGCGTTGATGCGCAGTTCCTGCTGCGGCTGCAGGCCGTCGGCCAGGCCGGCCTGCAGCACCAGGCTGTCGCCGCTGCGCTGCGCGCGCCACACCGGCAAGGTGGAGACGGCGCCGGCGCTGTTGGCGAACAGCGGCGCATCGAGGTTGCCCTCGGCCACCGGCGAGGGCAGCTCGCGGGTCGGGAAGCGCTGCGCCAGTTCGTCGATCACCGGCGGGTAGAGCGCGAGCACGCCGTCGAACAGCTCGCGCCAGGTGGCGGGCCGGCGTTCGAGCGCGCCGGCCACGGCCCAGGTCAGCAGGCCCTGCGGCCGCGCGTTGCGGCCCTGGCGCGGCAACCGCAGCTCGGGCGTGATCTGGTGGCTCTCGGAGGCGAAGAAGGCGACGTAGCGTGCGCGCGCCACGCGCTCGGCCACGGGCGGCGCGGCGGGGGCGGCGAGCGGCGAGGCCGCCGGCGCGGCGCGCAGCTGGCCCGCGCGCAGGCCGCGCCAGCGCACCTCGTCGTCGGCCGGGCCTTCGGCCACGGCGGGCACGGCGGCGGCGGCATTGCGCGTCATCGAGGTGGCGGCGCAGGTGTCGAACACCGACCAGACGAACACGCCGCGCGCGAGGAAGGCCTGCACCCAGCCGTCGAAGTCGACGTCGCGCACGCCGCCCGCGAGCGCGCTGTCGACGCCGACGGCACCGCGCACGTCGCGCGCGAGGAAGTTCTCGGCCAGCCCGTCGGGCTCCTGGTAGCGCTTGGTGGCATCGCGCCAGCGCGTGCCGTGGCCCGAGAAATAGAGCAGCACGAAGTCGCCGCTGCGCGACTGCGCGAGCAGCCGCGACAGCGCGTCATGGATGGCCTGCGACTCGGGCAGCGCGGCACCGCTCACGCCATCGGCCAGCGTCGTGATGTCGCCGGCGCCGAAGCCCTGCCTGAGCAACGCGTCGCGCATCAGCGCCACGTCGTTGCGCGGCGCCTGCAGCCACAGCGACTGCGGCTGGTTGACGAGTTCGGAGACGCCCACGAGCAGCGCGCGCTGGGTGGCGAAGGCGCGCGGGGCGAGGCAGGCGAGCGCGAGCAGCAGCAGCCACCGCGCCACCATCGAGCGCCGCGTGCCCCCACCCCAGCCCTCCCCCAGCGGGGGAGGGAGCCGGGCCGGAGGTCGCGCGCCATGGCTCATGGCCGCTCCGACGCCCGTACCGCCGCTTCGACCAGCGGCGAAGCGGCCAGCACCTGCAGGCTCTTCTCCACGTCGGGCACGCGCAGCCGCCACACGCCGTTGCTGCCGGGACCGCCGACCACGTCGGCCGAGATCGCCTGCAGCAGCCGGTCGGCCTCGTCCACGCGCACGCCGTCCTTCCAGCGCACCGTGAGATCGGCACCGGCCGCGGCCGGTGCCGTGGGCACGGCGCGGAAGCGCACGTCGTCCTGCGCATCGTGGCCGCCGAACAGGCCCGCGTTCTGCACCACCACGCACAGGGCCAGCACCGCGAACGCGGGCCGCATCCAGCCGTCGGCGCCGAGCCAGCGCCGCACGCTGCCCCACCAGCCGCCCTCGGGCCCGGGCTGGGGCCGCGCGCGCGGCGCGGCGGCCGGGCCGGGTGCGTTGCGCGCGGCCGGCAGCCAGGCCGCGCCGAGCTGCGATGCCGCGTCGCGGTACAGCGACTGGTATTCGACGCGCGGATCGCGCGGGCCCAGCGGCGTGCCCGACAGCACGGCGAACACGCCGCCCACGGTGCGCAGCGCGATGCGGCCGGGCTCGGGCGCGATGGCGGGCGCGGCCTGCGCGGCCCACTCGTCGTGCACCGCGCGGATCGCGGCGAGCCGCGTGGCCGAGACCTCGCCGAGCACGCGCGCCGCCAGTTGCGGGCTCGGCTCGAGCGTCAACACGTTCCAGGCCTGGATCAGTCCGAAGGCCGGCTCGAAGGGTTCGTCGTCGGGCTCGAGCAGCACGTCGAAGGCCGAGGCCCAGTCGGCCTCGCCGGCCGCCATCCAGCCCTGCCAGAGTTCGCCGTGGATGCAGCGGTCGAGCAGCACGCCGAGCAGCCGGCCCTCGTGCACCACGCTGACCAGCCGGCCCGGCGCCCAGCGCGCGCCGAAGCTGCGCTGCGCAACGGCCTCGCGGCGGCGCGCGAGCTCGGCCAGCGGCAGCAGCAGGTCGACCGGCGGCGGCGCTGCAGCCGCTTCGGGCGCTGCGGGCGCTTCGCCGCGCGCGCCGGGCATGGCGACGGTCGCGAGCCCGGGCGTCTCGGGCGCGAACGCCGAAGCGGCGCCGGGCCCGGTTTCGAAGGCGCTGCGGATCGCGCTGAGCGGTGGCCAGAGATGGGTGGTCATGGCGTCTGTTCCTGAATGGCTATGTCTTCAGGCATAAGACGCTTCAGCGCCCAGGATTTTGAAAACCTGCAGGATCGCCGCCATGTTGTCGGCCTCGATGGCGATGCCCAGCGTGCCCTGGAGCCAGCCACCGAGCCGGGTCTTGGCGTAGTCGGCGGTCAGGCCCTCGCGCTTGTGCACCAGGCCGAGCCGGCCCGCGCGGTAGTGGTAGGAGGCGATGGCATGGCGCGAGGCGATGCCCGACAGGCCGCCCTCGGCCTCCTTGCCGAAGCCCTCGCACAGCAGGATGCGCTCGGGCTCGGGCAGCTCGGCGATGAAGGCGCGCGCCGCCTGCTGCACTGCGAGGCTGCTGAGGCCGTGCTCGGCCAGGCAGCCCTCGAGGTCCTCGTCGGCGCCCAGTTCGTCCTCGAGCTGGGCCTCGGTGATCTGGTCGCCGATCGACAGCTTGCGCTTGAAGGCGGCCGAGCGCGTGCAGTCGATCAGGTAGCGGCGGAAATAGGCGCACAGCGCGAAGGCGGTCGAGGGCGCGCTGTGGCCCGCGCGCTCCTCGGCCTCGTCGGGATCGGCATCGAGCCGCAGCACCTTGACGTAGATGAACTGCGCCACCAGCTCCTGGCGCCCTTCGCCGAGCACCTGCAGCTCGGGCGGATTGCAGGCCACCAGCGCGTCGCCCACGATGCGGTACATGCGGCCCATGTCGTTCGACGTCAGCGTCTGGCGCCGGCGCCACAGGCGCACGAGTTCTCCGCTTTCCTCGGACGACAGCGTTTCCTGCATGGATTCAACGGCCGGGGCCGGGCCTCGTGGCGGCATTCACGCTGTCATCTCCTCAATCGTCCTCGCAGACGCCCTCGGTGGGCACCAGGCATTGCGCGAGGCCGGCGCCGACCGGCGCGCCGCGGGTGCGGATCGCCGAGGACACGGCGGCGCTCGCCACCGCCAGGCCGCGCGGCAGCAATATCCAGAGCTGGCCGCGTTCCTTCATGCGGCGCGCATTGGTCGCGGCCTGCTGGCCGTTGCCGAAGAAATAGTCGGCGCGCACCGCGCCACGGATCGCGCCGCCGGTGTCCTGCGCGATGGTCAGGCGCTGCATCGGCGCGCCGCTGCCGGGCGTGCGCGTCGAGACGAACACCGGGTAGCCGAGCGGCGTGCTGCGCGGATCGACCGCGATCGAGCGGCCGGCCGACAGCGGCACGCCGAAGGCGCCCACCGGGCCGCCGGGCGTGGTCGCCTCCTTGAAGAACACGTAGCTCGGGTCCTTGATGCCGGTGCCGGCCACCGGGCCGGCCGCGCGCCGGCCGGGCACCATCACCGCGCCGCTGGTGGCGGGCCGCGCCAGCGTGAAGCCGCGCGTGCGGATGGTGGTCGAGACGTTGCCGGCATCGTCGTCGTCGCCGTCGTCGAGGTCGAGCTCGATCGACGAGCCGCGCACCTTGACCGGGCTGCGCGGCTTGCCGTTGGCGGCCTGCGCCAGCGTGGGCCGGAACGGCTGGCCGTTCTGCTCGGCGTAGGCGACGCGGATCATCTCGCCGCTGGCCAGGCGGATGCGGCCCGAGCCCTGGATCTGCATCTCGTAGAGCGCGGTGGCGCTCGAGACGAATGCCAGCACCTTGGCGTTGGGCGCGCCCTTGGTCTCGATCTCCTCGCGCGTGTAGTACGGCAGCAGCTGCTTGCCCTCGACGCGCAGGCGCACCTTGCGGTCGAGCGTGTCGCGCACGATGCCCGAGAGGTCGAGCGCGTAGAGGCCCGGCGCGCCCATGTCGCGCGTGCTCAGGCCGGTCTGCACCACCACGTTGCGGCCCTGCACGCGCGCGGCCACGGTGCCGTCGCCCGCGGGCAGCTTGCGCGCGTCGGCGAACAGCATGTCCTCGGGCTGGCCGTACACCGGGTAGATGAACGGCGGCGCGTAGCTCCGGCTGCCCTGGATCTCGGGCTCGAAGTAGCCCGTGACCACGCCGTCGGGGCGGCGGTCGTCGTCGCGGATCTGGTAGACCGAGAACTCGGTCTCGAAGAAGTTGCGGATCGAGGGATTGCTCTTGCCGTCGACCTTGACCGCGCGGTCGCAGACCGACTTCCACTCGGTGCCGCGGCCGTTGAGCACCTTGCAACTGCCGAGGAAGGCGGGCCAGCTCTCGGCGAAGTCGTCGCGCGTCCAGCCCGGCACGGCATCGAAGCCGACCGCGGTGTAGGTCGCGAGCTGGGTCGAGAAGGTGCGCGCCTGGCCGGCCACGCTGCCGCTCGAGGGCGGGCGCGGCGCCGGGGCGGGAGCAGGCGCCGCCGCGGCCGTGTCGGTGCTGGCGGCGGGCGTCTCGGTCGCGGCGGGCGGCGGCACGGCGCAGCCCGCGAGGAAGGCGGCGGCGGCGGTCGCGGCTGCCACGGCGGCCCGGTGCAGGGCCGGCGCGGGCGTCGGCGCGAGGGCCGGCAGGTGCTTGTTCATGGTGAAGATCTCCTTCGTGGAAAGGTGGCCCGTCGGGTCACGCTCTACAGACGATTACTTCTCGACGATTTTGAAATTGGCGACGCCATAGACGTCGTTGCAGGGGGTGTTGGGCGCGCATACCGGCTTGCCCAGCAGGGGGGAAGGTCCGCTGCCGCGGGTGGTCTCGAGGGCCGCGAGCACCGGCAGCGGAAACTGCGGGAACACGCCCTCGTTCTGCACGCCGGAGGCACCGAAGTCGCGCTCGTGCTCGCTGACGAGCACCGCGAACTGGTTGGTCCCGGCGGGCCCACCGGCCTCCATCGGCCACGAGGCACGCGGCAGCGCGAGGGGGCTGCCGGCGGTGATCTTGTTGTACTTGTCGAGCAGGTTCGGGAACAGCAGGAACATCTCGCCGCCGCTGGACAGCAGGAACACGTAGACGAAGCCGTCGCGCTTGCTGCGCACCTCGAAGGCCAGCTTGTCCTTGCCGATCGCCACCTCGGGCTTCCTGGCCGAGGCCGTGACCTCGAAGCCGGCCGCGGCACCGCCAGCCAGCGACTGCAGCGATTCGAGCGGCGTGCGCGGCGATGGCGCCGGCGCGGGCGGCGGCGGCGCGCTCGCGATCGGCGGCGGCGTGTCGCCATGGCCGCGGCCCTGGAACCACCACCAGCCGCCGCCGGCCGCGGCCGCGAGCAGCGCCACCGAGACCAGCGCCACGGCCGTCTTGCCGCCGCCCGAGCGCGTGCCCGCCGACGGTGCCGGCGCGGGCGGTAGCACCACGGTCTTGCCGCCACCGCCGCTGCGGCTGTTCGGCCCCGGTGTCGCCGACGTGCCGCGCGAATGCTGCGAGGGATGCGCGGGCGGCGCGATGCTCTGGCTGGTCTCGAGCCCGAGCGCCGCGCGCAGCTCGGCCATCGACTGCGGCCGCGCCTCGGGCCGCACGCCGAGCCCGGCGTCGATCGCCGCGAGCAGCTGCGGGCTGTAGCGCTGGCGCAGGATCTCGTTGCCCGCGAGCGGCACGTAGCTGTCGGACAGGAGGCGTGCCACCGACGGCGGCGGCGCGCGGCCGCACACGGCCACGTGCATCACGGCCGCGAGCGCGTAGACGTCGGTCCATGCGCCCTGCGACATGTCGGGCATCTCGGCGTACTGCTCGATCGGCGCGTAGCCCGGCTTGAGGATCACCGTGATCGCCTGCGTCTTGTCGGTGATCACGCGCCGCGCCGCGCCGAAGTCGAGAACCACCGGCCGGCCCGAGCCTTCGAGCAGGATGATGTTGTCGGGCGCGATGTCGCGGTGATAGCAGTTGGCGCCGTGCATCACGCCGAGCGCCTGCGTGACGCCGTCCATGATGCGCACCAGCCAGGCCTCGTCGACGCCCGCGGGGATCGACACCAGCGCCTGGCGCAGGGTGTCGCCGCGGTAGAAGGGCATCACCATGTAGGTGGTGCCGCGCTCCTGCCAGAAGCGGTAGACCTTGAGCAGCGAGGGGTGGTCGAACTGGGCGAGCAGGCGGGCTTCGTTGATGAAGCTGCGCATGCCTAGGTCGAAGGTTTCGCGGTGGCGTTCCGACAAGGGGACTACGCTGCCGTCGCCCTGGCGGGTGGAGAGGGAGGAAGGGAGGTATTCCTTGATGGCTACGACGCGTTCGAGGGTGTGGTCCCAGGCTTCGTAGACGACGCCGAAGCCGCCCTGGCCTATGACTCGGGTGATCTCGAACTCGGCCAGGCGGCTGCCTACGGGGAGGAGGCCGGCTTCGTGGGGTGTTCCTTGGGATGGGCCCGTGGCCGGATTTGTCGGGGGGTTCGTGGGGGCGAACAGCGGGCTGTTGGTGCGCGTGGGTTGGCCGGACGTGATAACTGTGGCGCTGTCGTCCAGGGGGGTGGTTCGGGGGACGACTCGGGTGCGGTCGTCGTTGCCTTCGGGTTTGGTTTCTTCGGTCATCGGGTCCTCCGGGCCTCTTCGGGGCTTGCTCCTGGCGGGAGGCTGTCGGCCGGGTCCCGCCCCGGCGGGCGGCTCACTTTCTTTGTCTCGCCAAAGAAAGTAAGCAAAGAAAGGCGACCCCACTGTCTGCGACCCTCCGCTTCGCTACGGGCAACCTGCGGTGCTCGCGTTTCGCGGGGTCTCGCAGAACTCGCTTCGCTCAAACAGCTGCGAGCCCTTGTCCGCGAAACGCTGCGCTCCTCGGCGCAGCCAGAGGGGATCAGGGTCAACGCGCCATGGCGCGTCCTTGTGTGGGGGGGGCGAGCACGACCGTTACGCCCGATAGCCGAGGCTGCGGCCGCGGCCGCGGCCGAGCGAAGCGAAGGCCCGAAGGGCTTTGGAGGCCGAGCGCAGCGATGGCCCGAACCACTCCCCTCTGGCTGTGCCGAGGAGCGCAGGCGTAGGCGGGATAAGGGCCGCAGCTGTCTGAGCGGAACGCAGTGGAGCGAGTTCTGCGGACCCCCGCCGTAGCCGAGCACCGCAGGTTGCCCGCAGCGAAGCGGAGGGACACAGACAGTGGGGTCGCCTTTTCTTTGGTTACTTTCTTTTGGCGAAGCAAAAGAAAGTGACTCGCCCGCCGGGGCGAATTCCCGGCCGACACCCTCAAAAAAACAATCAGAGGAAGACAAAGCTCACTCCCCTCCCCCAAGAAACAGCGCCTCGAACTGCAGATCCAGAGGCAACCCCACGCAAACCATCCGCAGCCCGCTTTCAACAGAAGGATCCCCAATCCACAAAGAGGCCCCTTCCAAAGGCAAAGCCAACGCACCTCCAGAAGACGAAGCATCCGAACCAGCAGCACCAACAAACAACCGAGCCAAAGCAGCATCAAACCGCGCCGCATCCAGATCCAGCTCCAACCCTTCCAGAGCAGCCTGAGTAGCCACCCCCCACCACCGCAAGGCAGCCACCAACGCAGCCCCCTCGAGCTCAGAGAGCAGCGGGTCTTCCAGCTCCACAGCCACGGTGAAAGGAAAGTACCGCCCCACCCCATCGACCGATGGCATCAACACCCCGATCCACCCCCGCTCCCCCGCCACCCGAGGCCCCAGCACGAAGCACCACACCGGCGCCTCGAGGTAATGCGAAGTCCAATCCGCATGCCGATCCCGCAGCCGGGCGAGCCCGCGCTGCAGCCACGCATCCCACACCTCCCGAAACGATTCGGGCAAGCGGCGATGCGCGAAGTCCCCCATCCCCGGCAACTTGCCGAACCATCCCGGCAATTGCGTGGAAGCGAATAACGGGGACGAGGCAAGGTTCACAAGCCCTCCGGGCACGAGAACTCGCGCAGTTCCTTCAACCGGATCGGGTGCTGCACGCTGTTGGTCGTCACCTCGAAGCGGGTGCGCCGGTTGCCGACCTGGAAGGTGATGAAGAACTTCTCGGGCGCGTCGCCGGCCTCGAGCTGCCCGTCGTCGAGCGTGCGGAACAGCGCCCACGGCCCATCGACCGCCGAGCCCGAGCTGCCCGTGGCCGAGGGCGGGCTCACCTGCACGCGCACCTGGTTGCTGCCCTTCGGGCCGGGCCACTGCACGGCCATCGGCACCACGGGGCCGTGCGCGTACTTCACGAGCTGGCCGTCGACGTCGAGGATGAACTGCGTGATGCTCGCGTCCATCTCCACCGGCTTGAAGTCGAGCCGCATCGACGGGCCGCGCCCGCCGCCGCGGAAGAAGATCTCCTTGATGCGCGCCGCGCGCTCGAACTGCGCCAGCGCCTGCGTGGTGATGGCGCCGCGCTCGGCCACGGGCTTGTAGCGCCACGGCCGCGTGCTGGTGTCGACCAGGGCGGCCAGCCGCTTCTGGAAGAAGTCGTCCATCAGGCCGCCGGCGCCGAACATCTGGCCGAAGTCCTCGGGCAGCACGTCGCGCTTGCTGCTCTGCACGAAGGGATAGCGGCCCGCGATGGCGCGCGCGCAGAACTCGGCCACGGGGCGCAGGTCCTGGCTCAGGTTGCCGCGCTCGGCCACCTGGGCCTGCGTGGCGCCGGTCTGGCTCAGGTTCTCGATCATGCTGCGCACCGGCTCGGGCAGGCGGCCGGCATCGGACTTGAGCTTGCCGGCCACGTCGCCGGGCGGCGGCGAGGTGCGGCCCTTGACCGCGGTGTCGACGGCGTTGAGGTAGACGTAGACCTCGTTGAACAGCTTGAGCGCGTCGTCGATCGGCGCCGGCTGGTTCGGGCCGCCGGCGGTGACGAGGCGGCGCAGCGATTCGAAGCGGTCGTCGACGATGCTCTCGATGCGCTTGCCCGGCGCGACCTGGCGGCCGGGGTCGCCGCCGAACAGGTCCTCCAGGCCCTTGCGCGTGTTGCGCACGGTCTCCGAGGCCTTGCTCACCACGTCCTTGTTGGCGTCGGCGGCGGGAATCAGCGTGGTCTGCTTGACCACGGCGCGCAGGAAGTTCGCGAGCGGCGAATCCACGCCCGAGAGGATGCGCGCGGTCTCGATGTTCTTGTCGAGGCCGGTGACGCGGATCAGCCGCACGTCGGCCAGCAGCGCCTCCCACTGCTTGACGTACTCGGCCAGGTAGAGCCGGCGCACGCGGTCGGTGAGCTCGCCGAGCGCGGCCGCGTCGCGCAGCCGGTCGGCGGTGCTGCGGTCCTGGCCCAGCACCCACGGGTCCTCCTGCGCGAGCAGGCCGGTCAGCACCACCACCTCGTTCTGGAAGCGCTTGTGGTAGCCGTCGTAGGTGAACATGCCGGGCACGCCCTCGGTCAACGGCTTGCCGCTGATGCGCTCGAACACCAGCGGGCCCGAGGGACCGGTGGCCTGCGCGACGCTGAAGGCCGGGATGTCGCGCGAGGCGCGCTGGCGCTTCAGGCGGCTGAACACGCGCTGCTCGAGCGGATAGCTCGCGAGCACCGCGCGCACGCTGCGCACCAGGTTCTCGTCGACCTTGAGCGGCGAGCGCGGCGGGCCCTGCGCGATCAGCACGTCGAGCTGGTCCTCGAGCTGCTTGCGCTGGTCCTCGGGAATGCCGCGGTCGAGGCTGCGCGACCAGTCGAGCGTGATCCAGGCCTTGAGCGCCTCGGGATCGAAGTGCTCGGGCTGGTAGAGCATCAGGTAGCTCTTGAGCGCCTCGTAGGTGTACTCGAGGTTGTCCTTCTGCGCGGTGCGCAGCTGGTCCTCGAGCCGCTTGGCGATCTGCGGCAGGAAGGCCTCGTTGAGCGCGCGCTGGTGCACCAGCATGGCGGCGGCATCGAGCTTGTCGCCCTGGTAGAGGCCCAGGGTCATGGCCAGCGGCTCGTCGCCCAGGCGGTTCTCGGGCGTGCGCCAGATGTCGCGCAGGTTCTGCAGCACCGGCGCCACCTCGACCAGGTTCTGCACCCGCGCCGGCAGCGCGGCCAGGTTCTGCTTGGCCGGCTCGACGCGCGCCTCGACCGACTTCAGGTAGTCCATGTTGCGCAGCGTGCTGTAGCCCCAGGCCGCGAGCAGGCCCGCGGTCAGCAGCGTCATCGCGGCCACGGCCGCGAAGCGCAGCGTGTGGCGGCGGCGCTCGAGCTTGACGTCGGCGCCGGCCAGGCGCTGCTCGGGGAACACCACCTCGCGCAGCAGCGTGGTGAGGAAGTAGCTGCGCCCGCTCGACTTCTGCGGCGCGAGCATCGCGCGCTCGATGCCGAAGCTGCGCGACAGGCTGCCCATCACGCGGTCGATCGGGCTGCCTTCCTGCGTGCCGCTGGTGAAGTAGACGCCGCGCACCCACGGCGGCTGGGTGAAGCGCGAGCCGGTGAAGACCTGGTCGAGCAGGTCCGACAGCAGCGGGCCGATGGAGCCGAACTGCGCCGGGAAGCCGAAGATCGCGGCGCGCCGCGTGCCGTCGGTCTCGCGCTGCATGCGCGCGATCAGGCCGTCGTTGACGCGGTGGTGCAGCAGCGCGAACTCGCGCTGGAACGCGGTCGACAGGCCCTTCTCGTCGACCTGCTGGTTCTCCTCGGGCGGCAGGGTGAAGCCGAACACCTGCGCGCGCTGCTCCTTGCCGAGGTCGTCGAAGTAGTCGGTGAAGCCGTACAGCAGGTCGCTCTTGGTGACAAGCACGTAGACCGGCAGCCGCGTCGTGAGCTTGCCGTCGAGCTCGAGCAGGCGCGCGCGGATCGAGGCCGCGAGCTGCGAGCGCGCCTCCGGGCCCTGGCTCAGCAGGTCGCCGACGCTGACCGTGAGGAACACGCCGTTGAGCGGCCGGCGCGGGCGCACCTTCTTGAGCAGGCCGAGGAAGCCTTCCCAGGCGTTCTTGTCCTCCGACTGGTGGCTGTCCTGCGTGGTGTAGCGGCCCGCGGTGTCGATCAGCACGGCCTCGTCGGTGAACCACCAGTCGCAGTTGCGCGTGCCGCCCACGCCGCGGATGGCGCCGGGGCCGAACTTCTCGGCCAGCGGGAACGAGAGGCCCGAGTTGACCAGCGCGGTGGTCTTGCCCGCGCCCGGCGCGCCGATGAACACGTACCAGGGCAGGTCGTAGAGATAGCTGCCGCCCGAGATCGAGAGCCAGTCGCGCCAGCCGGGCTTCTTGCCGGCCGCGTGCAGCTTCATCTGCTTGAGCGTGGCCACGGCCTCGTTGAAGCGCGTGTCGAGGATCTGCTGCTCGCCGGCCACCGGCGTGCCGGCCTTGGCCGCGGGCGCCTTCATCAGGCCGTCGGTCAGGTGCTGGCTGGCGCGGCGCGCGCGCCAGCGGCGGTAGATGGCGCGCAGCAGCACCAGCAGCACGATCACGCCGATGACGATGGCGCGGGTGGTTTCGCTCTCGAGCGGCGCCAGCGCGCCGATCTTCACCAGCGGGCCGATCCACCAGATCAGCAGCGCGACGACGATCAGCGCGAGCAGCGTCAGCAGCAACGGGCTGAACAGGAAGCCGAAGATTTTCTTGATCATTTGGTCGCTCCCGTGGCGGGCGACGGCGCGGGCGGCGCGGCGGCGGCGGGCGCCGACGCCAGGCGCTCGGGCTCGGTCAGCAGCACCACCTCGACGCGGCGGTTGCGCGCGCGGTTGGCGGGCGAGTCGTTGGGCGCGACCGGCTCGGCATCGGCCTTGCCGTCGGAACGCATGCGCGCCGGATCGACCAGCGTCGACAGCGCGCCCTTGACGGCATCGGCGCGCGCGGCCGACAGGTGCCAGTTCGACGGATAGCGCAACGAGCGGATCGGCTGGTTGTCGGAGTGGCCGGTGATCAGCACTTCGCCCTTGACCTCGGCCAGCGCCTGGCCGATGCGGCGCAGCACCGGCAGCGACTGCGCCATCGGGTCGGCGCTGCCCGAGCTGAAGAAGGAGTCGCCGCGCAGCCGCACCACGCTGCGGTCGGCCTCGTCGGTCACGGTGACCAGGCCCTGCTTGATCTCGGGCTCGAGGAAGCGCGCGAGCCGCGGCGTCTTGGCCGGCGCGGCCGGCGGCGCGATCTGGATGTTGGGCACGCGCAGGCTCGACAACGCCGAGTAGGTGGTGTCGGAGCGGTAGTTGAGCGTGAGCCGCAGCCCGAACCAGGCCAGCGCGAGCAGCAGCGCGAAGCCGGCCGCGAACACCCACAGCGGCAGCGACTCGCGCAGCCGCACCGTGCCTGCGCCCTGCCCGCGCCAGTGCGGCGAGAGCTCGGGCTCGACCGCGGGGCGGTCCTTGGCGATCAGGTCGGCCAGCCGCTGGCGCACCGAGTCGAGCTGCGCGCGGCCGTTGTCGACCACGCGGTAGCGGCCCTCGAAGCCGAGCGCCAGCACGCTGTAGATCAGCTCGAGCAGCTGGCGGTGCGTGGGCACGTCCTGCGCGAGCTTGGCCAGCAGCTGGAACACCTTCTCGCCGCCCCAGGTCTCGTTGTGGAACTGCACCAGCAGGCTCTGCTTGTTCCAGCCGGCCTGCACGCCCCAGGGCGTGTTGGCCACCGCCTCGTCGAGCGCGGTGCACAGCACGTAGCGCGCGGCCAGCACCGATTCGTTGCTCACGCCCGCGCGGCGCGCGTTCTGGTCGAACTGGTTGACGGCCTCGGCGGTCGAGGCGCGCAGCGCCGGCACGTTGGGCGGCTGCACCAGGTTGCGCAGCTTGCCGATCAGCACCAGCAGCTTGCCGGCCGCCGACACCAGCGGATTGAGCAGGCCGAGCTCGCCGAGGTCGGCCACCGGCGTGGGATCGGTGGCGGGAAAGAAAGGAGCCGGCGCGGCCGAGGCCGCCGGCGCGTTGGCCGGCGTGCGCGGCTTGGGCTTGATGACCGTGCGCTCGGACTCGAAGGCGGCGAAGGGGTCGGGTGTGGTCATGGTTTTTCCGTCCTGTGCCGATGGCTAGCCACGGATCGCCCAGAACGCGAGGTCGAGGCCCGGGAAGTCGCCCGCGATGTGCATCGCGACGCCGCCCGACTGCTCGAGCTGGCGCCAGAGGTCGCTGTTGCGGGTCTCGAGCTCGAAGTAGTTCGCGCCCGCATGGAACGGGATCTGGCGCGGCGCCACCGGCATCGGCGTCAGCGTGACGCCCGGCAGCGCGAGGTTGACGAGGTCGCGGATGCGCTCGACCGGGCCGATCTTGACCTGCGTCGGAAAGCGCGCGCGCAGCGCCTCGCTGGGCATGTGGGCGTTGACCGCGAGCACGAAGACCGCGTTGCGCTGCAGCTCGACGTCGCTGATCACCGCCACCCGCACGCCATGCTTGCGGTCGTGCAGGTCGATGCGGATCGCCGACTGCTCGAGCACCATCGACAGGCTGCGGCGCAGGTCGTCCATCAGCGGCCGGAAGCTCAGCGCGAGGTCGTCGTGGATGTAGGGGCCGAAGCGCGCCACGCGGCGCGAATCGCGGAAGCTCGCGAGGTCGCCGGCCAGGCCCAGCGCCTGCTCGAAGAAGCGCTGCGGATGCAGCATCGCGCTCTTGGCGAGGTGCGCGAACACCGCCTCGTTGCGGTTCACGGTCTGCAGCAGCATGAAGTCGGCGATCTCGGCCACGCCGCCGGTGCCGCCCTGCGTCATGCGCCCGGCCAGCGCCTCGCCGCGCTGGCGCAGCAGGCCCAGCAGCTCGTCGAGCCAGGCACGGATCACCGCGTGGCCCGCCACGTCGAGCAGCGGCGGCAGCATCGCGCGCTCGAGCTGCACCTGGTTGTCGACGCGGCGCTCGACCACGCGCGCCACGCCCAGCGTGGTCCAGGCATCGGTGGCCTCGCTGGCGCGCATCAGCCGCGTGTGGAGCTGGCCCAGCTGCAGCATCGCGGTGCGCTCGCCCGCGGTGTTGGAGTCGGGCACGTCGGACTCGAGCACGCGGTGGCGCACCAGCTCCTCGTACTCCTCGGCATCGGCCTCGCGGGCCCCGGCGCGGCGCAGCGGCAGCGCCAGCACCACGGCCTCGTCGCGCATGGTCTGGGGGATGTCGATCGGTTCGGGCAGCGGATCGACCGCCGGCATGTCGAACACCGTGCCGTCGCCGAACACGCCCACCGCGCGCACCAGCGCCAGCTTGCCCAAGGTCAGCGCGGCCTGGTCGATCTCCAGTTCGGCGAAGCCCCAGGCATAGGGCGTGGTGGAGCGCAGCAGCACGTGCCGCGCGTGATCGGCATGTCGTTCGCTCTGCTGCAGGTGCTGGGGCTGCAGCAGCATCCCCTCGCTCCAGACCACTTTTGTTCGCCAACTCATCCGCTCGCACTCCGTCAACGGCAAGGGCTGCCTGTAAGAAGCGGTGAGTTTCCGGCGCGCGAAGTCGTGGGCAAATCCGCCTTAAGGCCTAGCTAACGGCATAGGCGGCGCGCGAGGACGTACGGCGAAGGGAGTAGATGCGGGCTCGAAAGCGTTGGGGACGGCGCCGCGAAACGGACGCGCGGCCCAAGCGCGTCAGCGCGCGGGCGTGCCGCCGAGCATGCGCACCTGGTCGGCGTAGACCTTCTCGATGCGCTGCAGCCGCTGCTCGCGCGCGGCATCGTTGACCCACTGCGCGGCCATCGCGCGCTGGCGGCCGAGCTGGCGGTCGAGCCGGGCCTGCGGCAGCAGCGCACTGTCGTCGGCCGCCGCATAGCCGAAGCCGGCACGCAAGGTCTTGAGCACCTCGCGCTCGGCATCGGCGCGCGGCCCCTTGCCCTGGCCGTAGTTGGTCAGGAAGGACTGCAGCCGGGCCTGGAACTCGGGCGGCCAGCCGCGCCGCACCACCATCGGCGCGCCCGGCGGCGGCTGCGATTCCCACACCACCTGCAGCCGCTCGGCCTCGACCGGGAACTGCTCGCGGAAGCGCTCGAAGTCGGTGCTGTTGTTGGTGGCGACGTCGGCATCGCCATTGGCCACGGCCAGCGCGGTGGCCTGGTGGGTGTCGACGATCTCGCTGCGAAAGCGCGTCTCCATCGCGATGTGGTGGGGCAGGAACAGCTCGCTCTGCGGCACCTGGAAGCCGGTCACCGAGCGGCTGTCGCCGCGCGCGAGCCGCCATGACTCGGGTTTGGCGAGCAGCGCCTCGAGGCTGTTGAAGGGTGGCGCCTTGCGCATCAGCAGCACGGCGCGGTGCTCGGGCATGCCGGGGCGGCGCGCGATCTGCGCGATCACCTTCATGCGGCCCTGGGTCACGGCATCGAGCGCCATCTTGGCCGACAGGAAGGCCATGTCGATCTCGTCGCGGCCGATGGCGCGGTCGAGCTCCTCGTACGAGGACACCGAGTAGGCGCTCACCGGCACGCCGATGGCGCGGCCGAGGTCGGCCAGCAGCGGCGTCCACAGCGCGCGCGACTCGACCGCGCCGCCCAGCGGCAGCACGCCGAAGCGGATCGCCTTGACGGGCTCCGGCTGCGTGGCCTGCGCGGCCGGCACCGCGGCGCAGGCCGCCACGACCAGCACCGCCAGCCACGCGGCGCGCAGCCAGGCGATCAAGGCGAGACGTCCTTCAGCACGCCGACCTGCTCGGCATAGCCGCTGTCCAGCCGCTGCAGGCGGGCCTGGCGCGCGGCGTCGTTGACCCATTGCGCGGTCTTGGCGTTCTGGGTCGCGAGCTGGTAGGCCAGCTTGGCCGCGGGCAGCAGCGAGCTGTTGTCGGCCGGCACGAAGCCCGCGAGGTCGTGCAGCGACTTCAGCACCACGCGCTCGGCATCGCCGCGCGGCCCCTTGGCGCGGCCGTAGGCCACGAGGAAGGCCTGCACGCGCTGGCGCAGCTCGGGTGGATAGTCGCGCCGCATCACGATCTGCGCATGCGGGATCAGCTCCGACTCCCACAGCACCTGCAGCCGGCCGGCCTCGGCCGGGAAGCGCAGCTTGAAGCGCTCGAAGTCGGCCGTGTTGTTGGTGGCGACGTCGGCCTCGTTGTTCGCCACGGCCAGCGCCGTGACCTGGTGCGTGCCCACCACCTCGCTCGCGAAGCGGGTCTCCATGGCGATGTGGTTGGGCAGGAAGAATTGCAGCTGCGGCACGATGAAGCCCGACACCGACTGCTTCTCGCCGCGCGCGAGGCGCCAGCGCTCGGGGTCGGCCAAGAGGCCCGCCAGCGTGTTGAACGGCGGCGCCTTGCGCGCCAGCAGCAGCGCGCGGTAGCCGGGCAGGCCGTCGTGCCGCACCACCTGCGCCACCACCTTCATGCGGCGCTGGCTCACGGCGTCGAGCGCCATCTTGCCCGACAGGAAGGCCATGTCGACGTCGTCGCGCTGGATCGCCTGCTCGAGCGCCTCGTAGGAATTGACCGAGAGCACCGCCACCGGCCGGCCGAGCGCGCGGCTGAGCTCGGCCAGCAGCGGATCCCAGTCGCTGCGCGATTCGAAGGCGCCGCCCAGCGGCAGGATGCCGAAGCGCATCGGCGCGGCCTCGGCGCCATGGCCGCCGGCGGCCGTGAAGCCGCCCTTGACGGCCTGGGCCGGCGTGGACTGGGTCGAGGGGGGAATGGTCGAGACCGAGGGCAGCGAGGGCGGGGCCTGCACCTGGGACGCGGCCGTCAGCGGCAGCAACGCACCGAACAGCGCCGCCGCCAGCCAGCGCGACCAAGTGGGCCGACGGATACCGGTGGGCTCGGCGGCGGCACGGGCCTCGGAGGGGGCTTTGGAACGGCGCAGGAAAGCCGGCATATTTGGACGGACGAGAAGGGCCGCGACGAACCGGCCGGTCTAACATGGCGAAGCGGACGCCATTAGATATCAACCAGAAGCAGTTTTCGTGATGTTTTTCCCGTCTTCCCTGCCCTGCAAGGCCTCCGTAGGCTCGGCCGCCATGCATTTCCCGCGTCCATGAACTGGAACTTCGCCGTCGTCCGCGGCCTGGCGCGGCTCACCTTCGCGCAGCAGCTGATCCTGCTGGCGATGCTGCCGGCCATGGCGGCGACGCTGGTGGCGATCACGGTGCTCACGCGCCAGCACCTGGACAACCTCACCGAGCTGATGCGCGCCAATGCGCAGACGGTGGCGCTGCAGGTGGCCACGGTGGCGCAGGCGCCGATCGTGCGCATGGACCGGCGCGCGCTGCAGCGCACCGCGCAGTCGGGCACCTACCAGCCGCACGTGCAGCAGGTGCAGATCTGGTCGGAGGACGGCGAGATCGTGGCCAACTCCGAGACCATGGACCGCGCGCGCGGCGAGGGCCTGCAGGTGGTGGTGCCGATCGTCGGCGACGACGGCCGCACCAGCGGCAAGGTGATGGTCGAGATCAGCCTCGGCGCGGTGCAGAACGCGCGCCGCTCGGTCTGGCTCAACGTGGTGCTGGTGCTCGGCGCCAGCCTGGTCGGCGTGGGCCTGGCCGGCTGGTGGGCGGCACGCCGCATCAGCGAGCCGATCCGCGCGCTCGGCAAGGCGGTCGACCGGCTCGGCGCCGGCGAGGCCGCGAGCGTGACGATCGAGGGCACCTCCGAAGTGCAGCACCTGCAGCGCGGCTTCAACGAGGCCGCGCGCGCGCTCGCCGAGAGCCACCGGCTGCTGCAGAGCCGCATCACCGAGGCCACGGCCGAACTGGCGCGCAAGAACCAGCAGCTCGAGGTCGCGAGCCAGGCCAAGACGCGCCTGCTCGCCGCCGCCAGCCACGACCTGCGCCAGCCGCTGCATGCGCTCACGCTGTTCTCCGACGGCCTGGCCAACGGCGAGACCGATCCGCTGCGGCTGCAGCGCATCGGCCACATCCGCGAATGCGTGGACTCGCTCGACCGGCTGTTCTCCGAGCTGCTGAACCTCTCGCAGCTCGACGCCGGCGTGCTGCAGCCGCAGTGGGTCGACTTCCCGCTCGACCGGCTGTTCGACGAGATCAGCCGCAACTTCCGCCCGGTGGCCGAGCAGCAGGGCCTGCGGCTGGTGGCGCGCAAGACCGACCTGTGGGTGCGCTGCGACTACGTGATGCTGTCGCGCATCCTCAACAACCTGGTGTCGAACTCGCTGCGCCACACGCTCGAGGGCGGCGTGCTGATCGGCGCGCGCAAGCGCGGCCGCGGCGTGCGCATCGACGTGGTCGACACCGGCGTGGGCATCGCGCAGCAGCACCAGGCGCGGGTGTTCGAGGAGTTCTACCAGGTCGAGCCCTCGGGCCGCCAGGCCTCGCGCGGCACGCGCGGCATGGGCCTGGGCCTGGCCACGGTGCAGCGGCTGGCCGAGCTGCTCAACACGCGCGTGGAGCTGAGCTCGCGCCTCAACAAGGGCACCTGCGTGCGGGTGCTGGTGCGCTCGGCGCCGGCCGCATTGCCCGCGCCGGCCGTGACCGCGCCGCACGTGCCCGAGAACGACGAGCGCTGCCTCGAGGGCCTGCGCATCCTCGTGATCGACGACGAGCGCACCATCCTCGAAGGCCTGACCGTGGTGCTGTCGAACTGGGGCGCCTCGGTGCTGGCCGCGCAGACCCGGGCCGAGGCGCTCGCCATGGCCGACACCTGGCCCGTGCCGCCCGACGTGGTGGTCAGCGACCTGCTGCTGCAGGGCGGCGACAACGGCCTCGACGTGATCGCCGCGCTCGAGCGTCATCCGCGCGGCATCGGCACCGGCACCGCGCGCCTGCTGGTCACCGGCGAGACCAAGCCCGACCGCCTGCGAGAGGTGCAGAGCGCGGGCATCACCGTGCTCTACAAGCCGGTGTCGCCGCGCGTGCTGCGCCAGGCGATCCTGGCGCAGCGCACGGCCGCGATGCAGGCCGTGCAGGCCTGAGAACACGTTCCGGGCAACGGTCTTCGGTGGCGATACGCCATCGGAGATAGGCCAAGCGGCCGTCGGCGCGTGAACTTCCTCACAGCCCCGCAGGGTGCGCGCCGCGGGCATAAGCCCTCCGCCTTATCGCGCGAAGCAGGGCCCTTCCGTACATTGAGCCATCGCCCCTTGTGGCAGAAGCCTTCATGTCCGTCGCCGCGAAAACCTCTCCCCCGATCCACTGCACGACCCGGTTGCTGCGCGGTTACGCCCGCGCGTGGCTGGCCTGCGCCGCGCTGCTGGGCGCCACGCTGTGCCCGGCCGCCGGCTTCACGGTGCTGATGGGCGACGACCTCGCCGCGCATGCCGAGTTCGTGCAGCAGCTGCGCCAGGGGCTGGACCCCGCGAGCCGCTTCGAGCTGGTGCGGCTCTCTCCAGGTGCGCCCGACAGCGCGGCCGCCGAGCCCGGCGACGTCAACGTCGGCGTGCGCACGCGCAGCATGCGGTCCTCGATCTCGAGCGCCGAGGGCGGCTCGCTGACCATGGCGGTGGGCGCGGTGGCCGCGCGCGCCGCCATCGAGCGCCCGGGCCAGGAGCCGCTGGTGCTCGCGATGCTGAGCCGGCTCGACTACGAAGGCCTGCGCACCAGCCCCGCGCTGCGCCGCGCCGACCGCCGCGTCGGCGTGCTGCTGCGCGACCCGGCCATGGCCGACCAGCTCGCGCTGGTGGGCGCGGTGCTGCCGGCGCAGCGCCACCGCATCGGCGTGGTCGCCACGCCCGAATCCGAACCGCTGGTGCGCGACCTGCAGCGCGCCGCGCAGGCCCAGCCCGGCGGCGGCTGGGACCTGCAGGTGGAATACGCGCCCGACGCGCGCTCGCTCGCCACCGCGCTGCGCGCCGTGGTGCCGCGCAGCGATGCGCTGATGGTGCTGCCCGACCTGATCGGCGACAACCAGGCCGCCACGCTGTCGGTGCTGCGCGCCGGTGCCGGCGCCGGCCTGCCGGTGTTCGGCGCCAGCGAAGGCCTGGTGCGTTCGGGCGGCCTCGCGGCCGCGGTCTCCACGCCCGCGCAGCTCGCGCAGCAGGCGCGGCTGCTGGCGCAGAAGGTCGCGAGCAGCGGCAGCGCGGGCGGCGGCGGCAATCCGCTGGTGGAGGCCGCGACGCCCGCCACCGTGCGCATCAACCCCACCGTCGCGCGCGGACTCGGGCTGCGGCTGCCCGAGGAACGCGAACTGACGGAGCGCCTCACCGTCACGCGATGAGCGCCACCCGGCCGCCCGAGGGCGCGGACCCCAGCCCGGCCACGGCGCCGGCCGAAGCACCCACGCCGGGCCTGGCCGCCGGCGCGCTGGTGGTGCGCGGCAACCTGCAGCGCGACCTGTTCCGCCTCGGCGTGGTGCCCTGCGTGGCGGTGGCGCTCGCGCTCACCGCCTGGTTCACCCACAACCGGCTGCAGACGCTCGAGGCCGCCTTCGACGCCGAGGGCCAGGCGGTGGCGCGCCAGGTGGCGGCGATGTCCGACCTGAGCCTCTATGCGGGCGACCTGCCCGCGCTGCAGAACGTGGCCAATGCCGCGCTGCGCGGCGGCCAGGTGATGCGCGTGGAGATCAGCAACAGCGCCGGCGTCTACGTGACGGCCGGGCCCAAGGCCGGCTCGCTCGCGCAGCTGCGCATGTTCACCGCGCCGGTCACGCTGCGCGAGGCCTCGCGCGCCAGCGCCTTCGCGCCCGCGGGCTCGACCGCCGCGGGCGAGACGCCGGTCGGCCTGGTCCAGACCTTCCGCGACACCACCGCCTATTCGCGCGAACGCACGCGCTCGCTGCTCGCGGGCATCGGCATCGCGATGGTGGCGCTGCTCGCGGCCTGGGCCTCGGTGCGCCACATGGCGCGCACGGTGGCGCGGCCGCTGCGCCGCGTGTCGCGCACCGTGGCGGCGCTCGAGGCCGGCCATTTCGAGATGCGCTGCGGCGTGGTCGAGGGCGGCTCGCGCGGCACGCACGAGCTGGCCATGCTCGCGCACGACATCGACCGCCTGGCCGAGCGGCTGCAGCACAACCGCCAGGTCAGCGAGGAGCGCGTGCGCGAGGCCACCGCGGTCGCGCTGCAGCGCATGGCCGAGGCCGAGCAGGCCGCGCTGTCGCGCGCGCGCTTCCTGGCCGCGGCCAGCCACGACCTGCGCCAGCCGCTGCATGCCATGGGCCTGTTCATCGACGGCCTGCTGCCCGGCGCCAGCGAGGCGCAGCGCCCGGCCGTGCTGCGGCTGCAGGAGAGCACCGAGTTCATGGGCGTGCTGCTCGACGACCTGCTCGAGATCTCGCGGCTCGATGCGCAGGTGCTCACGCCGGCCATCGCCAAGGTCTCGCTGGCCGCGCTGTTCGACCAGCTCGATGCCCAGCATGCGGCCACCGCCACCGAACTGCGCGTGCGGCTGCGCTGGAGCGACCGCGGCCTCGCGGTGCGCAGCGACGCGGCGCTGCTCAAGCGCATCGTCGGCAACCTCGTGACCAATGCGCTGCGCCACGCGCCCGCGGGCGGCACCGTGCTGGTGGCCGCGCGCCGCGCGCGCAACGGCCCCGACGGCGGGCGCGGCGTGCGCATCGAGGTGCGCGACGACGGCGTGGGCATCGCGCCGATCCACCAGCAGCGCATCTTCGAGGAGTTCTACCAGGTGGCGAACACCGAGCGCGACCGCCGCCGCGGCTTCGGCCTCGGCCTCGCGATCTGCGCGCGCATCGCCACCCTGCTGGGCACGCGCATCGCGCTGCGCTCGGCGCTCGGCGCCGGCAGCACCTTCGCGCTGACCCTGCCCGCGGCCAATGCGGCCGACATCGCGCCGCCGCAACCGGCACCGCCCGCGCCCGCGCCGCTCGCGGGCCTGCGCTGCCTGGTGGTGGACGACGACCCGGCCATCCTCGACGGCAGCCGCGCGCTGCTCGAGCAATGGGGCTGCCAGGTCGAATGCGTGGCCACCGGCGCCGAGGCGATCGCGCGGCTGGGCACCGGCGACATTCCCTACGACGCCGTGCTGTGCGACCTGCAGCTGCCCGGCGACACCGACGGCATGGACGTGATCGACGCCGCCAAGCGGTTGCAGCCCGAGGCGCTCGCGGTGCTGGTCTCGGGCGCCACCGGGCCCGATGCGCTGCAACGGCTGCGCCACAGCGGCGCGACGCTGTTGACGAAGCCGGTGGCACCGGCGAAGCTTCGGGCCCTGCTGTCGACGCGGCGGCATGCGCAGCCCGCATGAACACGCCCATTGCTCCACCACGATGCTGCCCATCGACGCCCTGAAAGACATCCGCCCCTTCATCGCCACGCCCAGCTACAGCGGCGCGATGACCAGCGACTACGTGCGCAGCCTGCTCGGGCTGGTCAATCTCGCGTGGCGCCACGGCTTCCCGATGCAGACGCGCTTCCTCGACGGCGACAGCCTGATCCCGCGCGCGCGCAACCGGCTGGTGGCCGAGTTCATGGCCGACAGCCGCTGGACCCACCTGTTCTGGATCGATGCCGACATCGGCTTCGAGCCCGAGGCCGCGCTGCGCCTGCTGCTGGCCGGCCGCGCGGTGGTGGCCGGCGCCTATCCGCAGAAGAACGACGGCTGGCCGCGCGCCGGCCTCGCGCAGCCGCTGCCCGCGGGCAGCACGCGCGAGGACTTCGAGGCGAAGCACGCGGTGTTCCCGGTCAACCTCACGGGGCCCGAGGTCGCCGGCCGCATCGATGCCGACGGCTTCGTCGAGGTGCTCGACGCGCCCACCGGCTTCATGCTGATCGAGCGCGCCGTGTTCGAGCGGCTCGCTCAGGCCCTGCCCGAGCTGCGCTACACGCCCGACCGCATGGAGGACGAGACGGCCGCGGCCTGGCCGCACCACCGCTTCTTCGACGTCTGGGCCGAGCCCGGCAACGGCCGCTACCTCAGCGAGGACTTCGCCTTCTGCCGCCGCTGGCAATCGATCGGCGGCCAGGTCTTCGTCGACACGCGCTCGCGCCTCACGCACACCGGCACGCGCACCTACCGCGGCGACTACGCGCGCTCGCTCGCAGCCAGCGCCGGGCCGTCGGCCTGACGCAGATCGGCCGGCAAGGTCCCCAGGTCGTAGCCGCGATCGGGCGCGATCTTCTCGAGCCGCAGTCCCGGCCCCTCCTCGGCCAGGTAGTCGTAGCCGATGGCCTGCCAGCGGTGCCCGGGATCGAGGCGCCGGTAGCGGTCGCGCCGCGCGATGCGGTCCTCGCGCCGGATCATGTGCAGGTGGTAGAGCCGGAAGTAGCTGCGGAACATCCGGCCATGCTGCGCGACCGCATCCGGATACCAGGGACCGTGCAGCGCGGGCGCCGCGTCGAAGGCGATCTCGCGCGGCAGCCGGAACAGGCACACGCGCGACTTGGCGCCCCAGGGGCCGTCGTCGCGGAAGCGGTCGGGCGCGTCCCAGAGTTCGCGCACGGCGAGCGAGAGGCAACCCAGTTGCGTGTCGGACAGCGAATCGACGATGGCGCCGAGGTGCCGCAGGAACAGGCTCTCGTAGCGCTCGTCGGCATCGCAGACCAGCACCCAGCCCGCGCCATGGCGCTGCGCGCACTCGAGCGACCGGCGCTTGTTTTGCGTTTCGTTCCAGTCGCCGCCCGGCGGGTTCGACAGCAGCTCGAGCAGCTTGGGTTCGCGTTGCAGGATCCGCGCGGTGTCGTCGGTCGAGCCGTCGTCGAGCGCGATGAAGCCGTCGACATGGTCGCGCAGATGATCGAGGCAGCCCTCGAGCAGCCGCGCCTCGTTGCGCAGCTGCAGCACGCAGACGATGCGCAACCGCGAGGCCAGCGGCTTCGGCGGCGCGGCGCTGCAGCGCGGGCAGAAGTAGTGCGGCGCCGGTTCGTGGTGCAGCATGCGCGCGCAGAGCTCGCACTGGCGGCGCGAGCCCATCGCGAACACGGGCGCGGGTTGCCCCCACGCGGGCACGGCTTCTGCACCGACCGGCGGTGCGTCATCGCGGGCGATGCGCGCGAAGTCGCGCCCCCAGTCCTCGCCGTTCGCGCGCGCCTGCGCGGGCGTGCACTTGCGCCAGTCGTTGTCGGGATCGAACTGCTCGGCGCCGTCGCGCGTCTCGAACGACAGGTGCAGCAGCTTCAGTTCGGCGCAGGCCGAAAGCCGCCAGCCCGCCATCTCGAGCCGCACGCGGAAATCATCGTCGTCGCCGCCCCAGCCGGTGAAGGACTCGTCGTAGCCGCCGACCGCCTCGAAGGCCTCGCGCGGGCCGCACAGCGAGCCATAGAAGGTGCGCAGGAACAGCGCCTCGGGCACCTGGCGCGCGAACAGCGCGGCCAACGTGGCCGGTGGCCCGTCGATCGCGTCGAAGCGCGCGAAGCCCACGCGGCCCAGCACCACGCCGCGCTCGACCGACAGCGCCGCCTGCAAGGCCAGCGCGGGCCCGTCGTCCACATAGGCCGACTCGGGCGAATGCACGAGCACGAAGCGGCCGCGCGCATGGCGCACGCCGACGTTGATGGCGCGGCAGGGCGGGCGCCAGTCATGCGGCCGGTCGTTGACGACCACGCGCCAGCACACCGTCCCGAAGCGCGCGAGCAATTGCAGCAGACCCTGTTCCTCGGCCGGTTCGTCGAGCGCGATCACCACCTCGATGCCGGGGCGCGACCAATGCGGCGCGTTGAGCGCGGCCACGCGCTCGAACTCCGCGCGCTTGCGGTAGAACGGCAGCACCACGCTGAGCATCATGCGGTCCGCCCTCCGGCGATCGGCGCGATGGGGGAAGACAAGGAAGACAATGGCAGGACCTGCTTCATCCCCGCATCATGAACGGTTGCTTCATCAATCTGCAACGCAGTGGCGATCGCCGCGTGGCCATGGAAGCGCAGCTGCGCGCGCTCGGCATCGAAGGCGTGGCGCGCTTCGAGGCGATCGACGCGGCCACGCTGCCAGTGCCGGGCCCCGATGCCGCGACCAGCGCGGGCGAACGCGCCTGCTTTCTCTCGCATGCGCGCGCGCTCGATGGCGCGCCGCCCGATGACTTCTTCCTGGTGCTGGAAGATGACGCATTGCTGAGCCGCGCGCTGCCGCCGCTGCTGCGGCCCGAGGCGCTCGCGCAGCTGGCCGACTGGGACCTGGTGTTCCTCGAATGCCTGCCCTACACCTCGGCCCACAGCCTGCTTGCGCTGTGGCAGGCGCTGAAGAAGCAGCTGCCCGCCGATCCCACCGCGCCACGCGATGCGATCGCCGGCATCGAGGTGCTCGATGCGCGTGGCCTCTACAACTGGGGCGCGGTCGCCTACCTCGCCACGCCGAAGGGCTTGCGCGCCTTGCCGCCGCTGCTGCGCGAGGCGCTGGCCGAGGGCCCGGCGCAGGCCTTCGACATGGCCTTGAACCGCTGGGTGGCCGAGGGCCGCCTGCGCGCCGCGGTGCTCGCGCCCTTCCTCGCCACGCCGCGGCTCGAGAGCCATGCGCACAGCACCATCGACGATCGGCCGCGCGCGGCGGAGAACGACGCGCTCGGCGGCGCGCTGCGCCGGCTGTTCTTCGCCGGCCCGATCGACGGCCTCGAGGCCCATGTGGCCGGCTACCGCCACGCGGCGCTGACCGACGATCCGCAGCTGCGGCTGCTGGCCGACCTGATGGCGCAGCTGTTCGTCATCACGGCGCGCTGAACCGCATAAGGCAACCAACAACCGTTCACGCTGAGCCTGTCGAAGCGCTGCGCAAGGCTTCGACAAGCTCAGCCCGAACGGTTGCGATCGATCGACTTGGCGCCCCTCAGAAATCGGCGCAGCCGTTGCGCCGCTCGGTGTTCACGCAGCTCAGCAGGTTCGGCCGCGAACGCACGCGCGACCATTCGCGCGCCAGCACGTCGCCGCCCTGCGCCGCGCGGTCGCCGTCCAGCGGCCCGGTCGCCACGCAGATCGGCGCCTGGCCGATGTTGCGGTCGTAGAGGTAGGTCGAGGGCTGGTCGCGCACCACGTCCACCGAGGGCAGCTCGGGCCGCTCGAAGAACACGAAGGGCGGCGGTGGCGGCGGCGCCACCGGCGGCGGTGGGGGCGCGGGCGGCGGCGGCGGTCCCGGATCGACGCGCAGGTTGCCCGGCACCACCTGCACTGCATAGCCGGCCGCCGAGGCGAAGGCGCCATCGATCGGGTAGTTGCCCGGCGGGCTCGCGGTGTTCGCGCTGGTGCCCGGCGTGCCGCTGAAGCTCGAGGCGTTGTCGCCGAGGATCAGCCCGCTGACGCTGTAGGTGAAGGTCGGGTTGGGCGCGCCCTCCTGGCGCGCGGCATTGCCCACGGTCACGATCGCGGTCGGCTGCTGCGCGTAGATGAAGTGGTTGTCGGTGGCCGGCACCGTCACCGTGCACAGGCCCAGGTAGGCGCAGTGGTAGAGGTTGGGCAACGGGCCCGAGCCCGCGAGGCCGCCGCGCGTCTCGCCGATCCAGGTGTCGGCCCAGACGCGCCAGGTGCCGGCGCCGATGGTGAAGGCACCCGGGTTCTGGAAGCGCGCCGCCGCCACCAGGTCGGCGCTGGTGCTCGCATTGACGTTGGTGCCCAGCGTGAGGTCGCCCGCGAGCGTGCGCACGAACACCGTGCCGGCCGACATCGACGTGGTCGCCGTGGGCGCGAGCTGGTTGGTCGCGGCGTTGAAGCCGTTGACGCTCAGCGTCCCGATGGTCACGGCGTTCGCATCGACGTAGGCGAAGCCGCCCTCGGCGCCGCCGCTCACGGTGGCGACGTTGTTCGCGGGGTTCTGCAGGTCCACGCTCGCGCCGCTCGAGCGCGCGAGCAGCCCGGTGGCGGTGATCGCGCCCGCGGCCGACTGCGTGATGCGGCCGTCGGACAGCAGGCCCAGCTGCGAGGCGCCGACCGTGCCGTTGACCGCGATGTTGCCGCCCGCGTCGTTCTGCAGGGTGAGCGCGCCCGGCGTGGCGATGGCGCCGGCCACCGTGATGTCGGCCGCATGGGTGGCGCTGCCCGCCACGATGGTGGGTGCGGCGAGGCGCGCGAACTCGGCGCTCGACACCGAGTAGCCGCCGGTGCCCGCGCCGCCGAGCACGATCGGCGCATTGGTGCTGTCCGACACCGCGAAGTTGGCGTCCATGCCGCCGGGCCGCAGGTTGATCGCGTTGGCCGCGCTGACCGGCGTGCCGATCACGATCGCGTCGGTGCTGCCGTCGTTGACCGCGCGCAGCACCACGTTGCGGCTGCCCTGCACCACGGGCGCCGTGCCGGGCAGGCTCGGCGAGCCGCCGGCCTCGATCGAGACGCCGGTGCCGCCGTTCTGCGAGCGGCCCGTGATCTCGATGTCGCCGCCGCCGGTGGTGACGATGCGCGCGCCGTTCTCCAGCCGCACGCCCGAATCGGGCGTGGCCGCGGGCACGGTGGTGTCGTTGTTGAAGTTGTAGCCGCGCAGCGCGATGTTGCCGCTGCCGGTGGTGATGCTGCTGCCGCCGTTGACCAGCACGCCGTGCGCCGCCGCGAAGGTCGACGAGGCCTGGCGTCGCGCGACGCCCTGCACCGTCACGTTGCCGCTGGTGGTCGAGATGGTCGAGGGCGTGCGGCCGTCGGTGATGACCACGCCGCTGTTCCAGTCGGCCGAGCTGCCGCGGATGTCGACGTTGCCGGTCGACGTCGCGATCTGCGCGCCCGCCAGCGTCACGTTGCCGCCGGCGATCTGCACCGCGCCGCCCGCGCCGGCATCGGTCTGGCCCACGCGGGTGTCGATCTGGCTGTCGATCAGCGTGACGTAGCCGGTGGGCGCGCCGGGCTGGCCGCTGTAGAGCGTGACCGCGCCGCCATCGGTCTGCACCGAGGCGCCATTCATCCGGATGAAGCCGCTGGTGGGGCTGCCGTCGCCGCGCGCGTTCATCGTGACGCTGCCGCCGCGCGTGGCGATGGTGCCGTCGTAGCTGATCGAGCCGTTGCTGCCGGAAGGCGTGCCGTCGGGATTGACGCCCGCGTTGAACAGCACGGTGAGCGGCCCGCCCTTGCCCGACGAACGGATCACCGTGCCCAGGCCGCCCTGGATGCTGTTGCCCGAGGCCAGCTCGAAGCTCAGCGGACCGAAGGCGGCGGTGTAGTCGATCAGCACGTTGTTCGCGAGCGAGATGCTGCCCGCACCGGGCCCGCCGGTGCCGGTGGTGATCTTCACGCTCGCGCCGCCGTTGAGCGCGGCATTGATGTCGCCGTCCTGGATGACGGAGTTGGTGACCGCATCGAAGGGGTTGGTCGGCAGCGTGCCCGCGGCCGTGCCGTTCACGATCGAGACCGCATAGGGATCGATCAGCCACTGCCCCGCGGTGCCGGCCGGCGCGCCCGCGTTGACGCGGATGCCGGTCAGGTCGAGCTGCGTGCCCGAGGTCTCGATGAAGCCGCCGTTGCCGCCCGTGGCGCCGCCGCGCGCCGACAGCGTGCCGTGCGCGCGCAGGCCGTTGCCCGCGAGCAGCCGGATGTTGCCGCCGTTGCCGCTGGCCGAGGCGCTGTCCGCGCGCAGGGTCATGCCCGTGGCCAGCGCGAGCATGCCGCCGGTCTTGTCGCTCACCGTCGATTCGAAGCGGATGTCGCCGCCGGTGCCCGCGCCGCTCGCGTCGGCCAGCGTGCCGGTGGCGCCCGCGAGGCCGGCGCCGTAGATGTTGCGGCCGGTGACGGCGATGGAGCCGCCGGCGACGTTGTTGCTCGCGGTGCTCAGCAGCGCATCGGGCTGGGCGCCGCGCTGCAGCAGCACGTCCCCGTTGCCGCCGACGATGTTGATCTGGCCGCCTTCGGCACGCAGGCCCTGGCCGGCGCCGCTGGCACGGATCCACACCGCCGCGGGCGTGACGCCTTCGTCGATGCCGGCCGGCGGCGGGGTCGGCACGCCGTTGAAGTCGTAGGTCACGCCCGCGCTGCCGGCGGTGCCGACGATGTCGATGCGCCGCCCCTGGCCGGCCGTGATGCCGGTATCGCCGATCAGCACGCCATGCGAGGCATTGATGGTGGCCGAGGCCGAGAGCTTGGCGAATTCGTCGGTGCCCAGCAGCGTTCCGAGGTCGGCGCCCTGGCCTTCCACGCGCACGTTGCCGCCGGTGGCGATGTCGACGCCGTTGGCCTGCACACCCGCGCCCGCGACGTTGAAGCGCAGCCGCCCCACGGCATCGCCGGTGGTCCATCCGCGCGTGCTGCCGCGCAGCGCGATGTCCCCGCCGGTGGAGGCGATGCGGCTGCGAGGGCCCGGCACGCTGCCGGCCTCGCGCCCGATCTCCACGCCCTTGGCGGCCAGCCCGCCGACGCCGTCGACGGTGATGGTGCCGCTGCCGGTGATGAGCTCGGAGCTCGAGATCAGCACGCCCGAGCTGCCGTTGAGCGTGGAACTCGAAAACAGCGTGCGGCCCTCGCCGCGCAGGTTGATGACGCCGCCCTGGGCGCAACTCGCGGCATCGACGCCGCAGGTCGAGATGCGGCTGTTGCGCAACTCGATGCCGGCGCCCACGCCCGAATCGCCGAACTCGGAGGCATAGCCGATGGCACGGCCGTTGGCGGCATCGCCCTGCCCGTAGAAGCGCACGTTGCCGCCGTTGGTCTCGATGCGCGCGTTCGTCATCTGGATCTGGGCCGCCCCCTCGCCTTCGGAGGTCACGATCGGGGTGTTGCCGGCGCCCGGCACCGTGCCGTTGGCATCGACATTGAAGTCCACGTTCAACGCGCCGCTCGTCGACTGGAGGGCCGAACGGTCGAGCATCGCGATGCCGGTGGCCGAGTCCACGCGCAGCGAGGCATTGCCGCCCTCGCTCTTGACCACCTGGGCCGCGGTGTCGAACAGCACGCCGAAGCGTTCCTGCCCGCCCTCTGCATTGGCCGCGTTGCTCGCGAGCGTGACGTCGGTGCCCTGGCCGAGCGCGCGGCCCAGCGCCTGCGAGCTGATCGGGCTCGAGGCCATGCCGCCGGCGCTGGGAAAGCTGCCGGGGTCGTAGTTCGGCGCCTCGGGCGTCACCACGATCTGCTTGTTGGAATTCAGCGTCCACTTGCCGTTGGCGCCACCGTTCGCGCCGCCCGCGGCCGACAGCGCGAGGTCGTTGCCGACCTGGATCGCATCGGCGCTGGTGGTGATGTTGCCGCCCGCGCCCGAGCCCGCGCCCTTGGCCGACAGCGTGCCCGACAGGTGCAGGCCGAGCCGGGTGGCCGGCGGTGCCTCGCTGCCGGTGCCCGGCAGCGAGGCGTAGGTGGCTTGCTCGACGCGGATCTCTCCGCCCGCGGCATTGCCGGTGCGGCCGTCGGCGCGCACGGTGGCGCCCGGCGAGATCGACAGGCCCCGGAGCGCCGTGAGCTGCACCGAGCCGCCACCGGCATCGCCGCTCGCGTCGAGCGTGCCGTCGGCCACGCGCACATTGCCCGCGGCCACCGAGATGCGGCCGCCGACTGCCGTGCCGGTGGAGGTCGCGTCGAGCGTGCCGCCCACGCGCACCTCGTTGTCGGCCCCGCCGCCGAGCACGATCTCGCCGTTCTTCGTGCCGAGCGAACGCGCGCGCACCACGCCGGCCTGGTTCACCACCAGCTCGCCGAGGGTGGTCGACTGGCCCACCATCACGACCTTGCCGCCGTCGGCCTGCACGGTGCCCGTGTTGCCGACCGAGGCGTTGGTCGCCATCGAGTCGGATGCGATCGCGATGTTGGTGAGGCCGTCGCCCGCGAGGTCGAAGGTGATCTTGCGGCCCGAGACCAGCGCCACGGTCTGACCGTCGGCCGTGATGGTGCCGGTGTTGCTCACGCCCGCGCCCATCAGCACCACGGGGCCGCCGGTGGCCGTGATGCCGCCTTCGTTCACCACCGTCTTGGCGTTGGCGTTCAGCCGCTCGAAGCTGAAGTTGGTCGTGCCACCGAGGAAGTTCGCGTCGCTGGTGGTCAGGCCCAGCGTCGAGGCCACGAGGCCGCCGACATTGACGCTGGCACCGGAACCGAACATCACGCCGTTGGGGTTGATGAGGAACACGCGGCCGTTGGCATTGAGCTGGCCCGCGATGGTCGAGAGCTCGTTGCCGGTGACGCGGTTGAGCAGGATCGCCGAGGCGTTGGGCTGCTGGATGTTGACGATGTTCTTGGCGCCGATCGAGAACGTGGTCCAGTTGACGATGCCGCGCTGGCTGCCCTGCACGATGCTCATGATGTTGCCGGCCTGGGTCATCGAGACCATGTTGCCCGGCAGCGCCGAGGGCAGGAAGCCCGTGGGCAGCACCTGCGCCATCGCGGGCACGGCGCCCGCGCAGATCAGCGAAAACGCGACCGGCCGCAGCCGCAGGCGGCGCGCGGTGGCGCGAAGAAGAGGAGACGTGCGTTGCTTCATGGTCAGAACGCCTTTTGAACCTGGACGTACAGCCGCGGGTTGTGGCCGCCGCCGTCGGTCTGTGCCCGCGGTGTGCCGTCACGCCAGGCCAGCGTCGCATTGATCGAGAAATTGCCGGGGCGCGACCAGCTCATGCCGATGCCGTAGCCGCGCAGGCTGTGCGAGTTCTCGCCGTCGAAGGGCGAGGGATGGCGCGCGAGCTTGCCGCGCGCCGCGTCGTAGAACACGAAGGGCGTGAACTCCTCGTTGACCGACCAGCGCCATTCGACGGTGCCGATCACGCCCTGGTCGGCCAGCAGTTCGCCCGAGGGGTAGGCACGCACGGCGCGCGCGCCGCCGAGCGCGAGCTTCTCGGAGGCATCGAGGTTCTTGCTGGCCCATTGGCCGCCGAACGCGAGGTACAGCGAATGGCGCGGCACGATCGACTGCAGCCGCGAGAGCTGGAAGCTCATCTTGGTGAAGCCGCCCTCGGTGTGGCGGCCGCCGAAGGCCTGGTCGGCCGCGAGGGTCTGCGGGTCGCGGATCGACAGCGAGCCGTGGTACAGGGTGCCGGTGCTGGCCCAGTAGCCGCCGCCGAAGACGTCGTCGCGCCGCTCCCAGGCCCAGCCCAGGCCGATGCCGCGCACGCGCTTCTTGACGTCGTAGTCGACGACGCGGATCTCGTCCTTGAGGTCCTTGAGGTCGGCGGTCAGCCGCAGGAACAGGTTCTGCTGGCGCTGGCGGATCAGCGGATAGTTGAGCGAAAAATCGAGCACGTCGGCGCGGCCCTGCGCGTCGAGGTCGGAGAACTGGCCGCCGAGGTCGTAGCTCACGCGCGCCAGGCCCATGCCGGCGCGCAGGCCGCTGGTGCCGATCGGCGCCTCGTAGGCGATGCGGCCGTACTGCAGCGCATTGCTGTCGGACACCATGACGCGCGCATCGAGGTTGTCGCCGATGCCGAAGGGGCTGAGCCAGCGCACGGTGCCGCCGAGCCGGTAGCGGCCCGATTCCTTGGTGCCGTGGTTGTCGCCCTCGGCGGTGAAGGCCCAGCGCGGCGCGGCCGCGACCTCGACCGACAGATCGGTGGTGCCGGGCTGCGTGCCTTCCTGCAAGGCCGACGAGACCTTGACGCCGGGCTGGTCCGACAGCAGCAGCATGGCACGCTCGTAGGCGGGCGCGTTGACGGCCTCGCCCGGCTGCAGTGGCGCGAGGAAGCCACGCACGCGCGCTTCGGTCATCGGGGCCTCGGGCGCCACCAGCACGTCGACGCGACCCAGCCGGCCCTCGATCACGCTGATCTCGACGATGCCGTCGCGCACGGTCTGCACGGGCACCACGGCCTGCGCGAGGAAGTAGCCGCGCTCCTTGTAGCGCGCGGTGATCGCCTTCGCGAGTTCCTCGAGGTCGGCCAGCGTGACGTCGCGGCCGATGTAGGGCGTGGTGATCGACTGCAGTTCCTCGTTGCTCAGCGCCTTCACGCCATTGAGGCGCAGGTCGTTGAGCTTGAAGGCACCGGTGGCGGAGGTGTTGCGCGACGGCGCGGGCAGGGTCTGCGGCGCGACACCGCCGGTGGCCTGGGCGATGGGTCGGTTGCAACTGCCGCAAGGGTCCTGCGTGGGCAGCAGCGCGGTCTCCTCGGCCTCGTTGGCATGGGCACGCTGGGCGGCCACGAGCAAGGCGGCGCCGAACAGGGCGGACACGGCGAGGGCGATCGGTGTAGAGCGTTGAAGGGCGCGCATTTCAGGGCTCCACCGCGTTGTTTCTTGCGGGTTGCTGGTGTTTTTGGGGGTCGGTTCGTTCGGGGCGCGTGCACAGGACAGCGGGTACTTCCCTCCGCGAATGTCCCCCGCCTTCGGCTCCTCCTTTATTTCGCTGCGGGAAGCACCCGCTGCCCTGTGCACGAGGAGCGCAGTGGTGGTGCCGGCCGCTCGGGCGCCGCGCGTCCGGCGTGTGTCGATGGGGTACTCCCCGCAGCGAAATCAAGGAGGAGGCCGAAGGCCGGGGGACATTCGCGGAGGGGAGTACCCCATCGGCACACGCCCGCCCCGAACGGCAATGCAATGAAACAACACACCGCATGTCAGCTCCCCACGGTCAGACGCCAGTTGCCGATCAGATTGAACGGCGCCCAGAAGAAGGGATGCGACATCTTGGGATCCTTGAGCACCGCGAGCTGCCCCGCCTGCATCGCCTTCTGCAGGTCGCGGCCCTTCGCGAGTTCGCCGTAGAGCGTGCTCATCAGCACCGCCGTCGCGTCGTCCGACACCGGCCACAGCGAGGCGATCAGGCTCGAGCTGCCCGCCGAGAGGAAGGAGCGCGTGAAGCCCAGCACCTCGTCGCCCTGCGCGATGCGGCCCAGGCCCGACTCGCAGGCCGACAGCGTCACCAGGGCCGTGCCCTGCATCGGCATCTCGAGGATCTCGTGCGCCTCGAGGAAGTTCTGCTTGCCGCCCTCGTTGGCCAGCAGGATGCGCGAGTACAGAGGATCGACCTCGTCGGCCTCCGCGTGCGCCGCCACGTGCATCAGCGGCGAGCGCGCGGCCACGTCGCGGAACTGCGTCTTGGTGGCGGCCGCGCCCATGTAGACGCTGTTGCTCGGGAAGTACTGCGCGAGCTGCTTGACCTCGCTCTCCGCACCCGGCAGGTCGTACTTGTCCTCGATGCGCGGATTGCCGAAGGCCGTGAGCGTGGCGTTCACGCGCGGCGTGCGCTGCGCGAGCTGCACCGCAATGCTGATCGAGGGCGCCACCGCCACCGGGTGCGTCTCGATCACGTAGCGGCCGTTCAGCCGCAGTGCCTGGAACGGCAGGTAGTGCAGCGGGCCGTGCGGCACGATCACCAGCCGCTGGCCGGCCTGCAGGTTCAGCGGTCCGAGCAGCGCGGCGCCGAGCTTGTCGGCATTGGTGATCGCGGTGCGGCGGCCGCGCACGATGGTGTTGCGGAAGGTCTCGACCAGCTCGGTCAGCTCCTCGCGCTTGACCGGGATCGTCTTGCTCTCGATGCCCGCGGGGCTCACCACCCACACCATCAACCGGTCGGGCAGCGAATGGAACTGCACCACGCGCTCGTCGGGCGCCAACGTGCGCTGCAGCGTCGCGAGGTCCACCGTGGCCGAGGCCTGCTCGCTGAGCTTGGCGCGCCCGCGCACCGCGTCGAGCAGCGCGCGCGAACGGCTGTGCTCGCTGACCTCGAAGGCGCGGGCGCTGTCGCCCGCGTCGCTGTAGATGGACACGCCGCGCTCGAACACCGACTGCAGGTCGGAGAACAGCCCCATCTTGAATTCTTCGCTGCGAAACTTCGCGCGCACCTTGTCCACGCCCTCGAGCGCGCGGCCCACGGCCTCGGCCGCGGCCTGCTTCTGGCCCAGCGCCACCTCGCTGCGCGCCACGCCGTCCCAGGCCCAGAGCTGGTAGTAGCCGCTGTCCGCGCCGACCTGGCGCGCGGCCAGCGCGCGGTAGAGGTCGCGCGCCTCGGCGGGCTTGTTCTCGGCCAGCAGCAGCCGGGCGCGCGTGCGGTCGAGCTGCGCGGCCAGCGGTGCGTCCTTCGGTTGCGGCAGCGTGCCGAACAGCTCGCGGGCGCGCTGCGTGTTGGCCGGCGCGCCCGATTCGATCAGCGCATTGACCAGCGAGGCCTGCACCAGCGGCGCATAGCGCGGCGAGCTGTTGGCCAGCGCCTCGTCGTAGCTGAGGATCGCGCCCTCGTAGTCGCCGCGGCGCGTGCGCACGTCGCCGATCACCTTCTGCACCGGCCCCACCACCAGCTTGGGATCGCGCGCCTCGCTCTTGAGCGCCTCGCGGGCGAACTGCTCGGCCTTCTCGAGCTGGCCCGAGTAGCTGTAGACGATGGCCAGGTCGCGGTTGGCCATGGCGCGCAGGTTCGGGTCGTTGGTGGTGTTGGCCAGGTGCAGCGCCTTGCTCGCGGCGCGCACGCTCTGGCGGAACTCGCCCGACTCGGCCAGCGCCACCGCCTGGCTGCAGTACTGGTAGCCCGAGAGCTTGACGTTGTCCTGGCCGTAGAGCACCGCGCCTTCGCTGGTCAGCGCCAGCAGCGTGTCGGTGTCGGCGAGCCGGGCCTGCTCCATCTTGCTGGCCGCGGCCTCGGCGCTCGGGCCTTCCTGCGCCTGCGCCGGCGACAGCTGCGTCAGCAGCACCACGCCGGCCCATCCCAGCGCCCATCCCATTCTCGAAAACCTCGCCATTGGACCCCCGCGCGCGGCCGGCATGCCCGCCTTGGCGGGCATCGACGCCGCGGAAGTGCGCGCCGTTCTGGCCTCGTGGGGAAAGTCTAGGGACGGCCCCTACCCCCGCCTATTCGCAATACGGTCTAGCGCAAATGGACTATGGGAGGCGTCACGCAAGGGTCTCAGAAGTTGTGCGAGATGCCGAACTGCAGCCCGCTCGAGGGCATGCCCGGCGAGCCGGCGGGCGAGGAATCGGCCACCACGTAGGCCGCGTTGCCGCGGTTGCGGATGCGCGAATAGGCCGTGTAGACCGCCGTGCGCTTGCTGAGCCAGTGCACGTAGCCGACCGCGAACTGGGTCGCGTCGTCGGCATCGAGGCCGGGGCCGCTGCGATTGGCACGCGCGGCCGACAGCTTGATGACACCCGGGCCCACCGGCATGCTCGCGCCCACCATCACGTGCACCTGGCGGTCGTTGTACGTCTGGTGGCGGTGGTAGTTGGCGTAGAGCTTCACCGGCCCGAAGTCGTAGGTGCCGCCCACGGTCGCGGTGCGGTAGACCTGCCCGTTGGCGACCGGCGTGCGGCCGTAGGCGGCCGCGATGTCGAGCGGGCCGTTGGCATAGCCCAGGCGCGCGCCCGCATAGCGCATGCCCTCGGCACCCTCGGGCATCGCGTACATCGCCTGGCCGTAGAAACCGCCGAGGTCGCGCGGCAGGAAGTAGCCGACCGAGTTGTCGACCCGCACCAGCGTGCGCGCGCCGCCCAGGCCCATGGGCCAGCCCTCGACCATCGCGGCCGAGCCGCCCACGCCCACCGTGCCGAAGGGCGAGAACTGCGAGACGTTCCAGAAGGTGGGCACGTAGTCGCGGCCCAGCCGCAGCTCGCCCCAGGTGCGGCTCGACAGGCTCAGCGTGGAGCGCCGGTGCCAGTAGACGCCCTGGTACTCGCCGGTGTCGGGCAGCAGCGCCGACTCGAGCCAGAAGCTCGCGACCAGCCCGCCGCCCAGGTCCTCGCTGCCGCGAAAGCCCAGCCGGCTCGGGAAGATGTTGCCGCCCTGGTCCATGGCGCGCACGCTCTTGCCGCCGGCCTTGCTGTAGGTGAAGTTGAGGTCGACGGTGCCGAAGACCTGCACGCTCGACTGGGCCTGCGAGAGCAGCGGCAGGGACGAAAGGAACAGGGCGGCCAGGACGGCGCGGAACGCGAAGGGAATGCGCATGGGTGTCTCCGAAAAATGGGCGAGCGAAAGCCGGCGCTGCGGCCCTCGGGCCGGCGCGGCGCGGTCGAAATGGAAAAGGGTGCGAGGTGGCGCGGGGCGAAGCCCGGCCCCGGCGCTCAGTCGATGCGGATGTTCTTGGCCTTGATGAGCTTGCCCATCGCCTCGGCCTCGCGCCGCACGATGGCGCGCGTCTCCTCGGGCGTGGTGCCCATCGGCTCGAGCCCGGCCTCGGCGATCAGCCGCTGCATCTCGGGCGACTGCGTGGCCGCGCGGATCTCGCGGTTGAAGCGGTCGACGATCTCGGGCGGTGTCTTCGCGGGCAGCCAGAAGCCCAGCCAGGTGAACACCTCCAGGCCCGGATAGCGTTCGGCCAGCGTGGGCACGTCGGGCAGCGCGGCGCTGCGCTGGCTGCCGGTGTAGGCGATGGGCTTGACGCGGCCCGCGCGGATGTTGGGCAGCGCCGAGATCGGCGGCTCGAAGCCCAGCATCACCTGGCCCGCGATCACGTCGGGCATGGCGCTCTGCTTGTAGGGCACGTGCAGCAGTTCGATGCCCGCGGCGTCCTGCAGCAGCTCGAAGCCCAGGTGCGCGGTGCTGCCCGAGCCGTAGGAGGCGAAGCTCACGCGGCCCGGGTCCTTCTTCGCGAGCGCCACCAGCTCCACCAGGTTCTTCGCCGGCACCGAGGGGTTGGCGACGATGAACGAGCCGCCCTTGAGCGCCTGCGTGACCGGCACCAGGTCGGTCTGCGGGTTGTAGGGCAGCTTCGACAGCAGGAACGGCGTCATGGTGAACGGGTTGCTGGTCGAGAACAGGATGGTGTAGCCGTCGGGCGCGGCCTTGGCGACCGCGTCGGTGCCGATGGCCGCGAGCGCGCCGGGGCGGTTCTCGACCACCACCGGTGTCTTGAGCATCTGGCCGAGCCGCTCGGCGTAGGCGCGCGCGAACACGTCCGAGCCCACGCCGGCCGGCGTGGGCGTGATGATCCTGATGGGGCGCTGGGGCCAGGCGCCGGACTGCGCCTGCGCGCCGGCACTGGCCAGCGTCAGTGCGAGGGCGGCGCCCCACAGGGTTGCGAGCTTTCTCATGGTGTCTTGTCTCCGTTCTCTTTTCTATGGATCGAATGCACGCGGCGCAGCCGCCGGCATGCCTGCTGTCTGGCGCTTCTTCTCTTGTCGTCCCGCCTCCGGCGTGCCGTCACCGGCCGCCACGTCCGCTCAACCGCCTGCGCGTGGCGCCAGCGGTGGATAGCTCACGTTGTCCAGCCCCGGCACCACCAGCCGCGCGGGCTCGTTGCCATTGGCGCGCAACTGGTCGACCGCGTAGTCGACCACGCAGCCCGAGAGCAGTTGTCGCGGGTCCTCGAGCACCACGCGCAGCCGCGTGTTGAGCGCGAACCAGTCGTCGGGACTCGCGATCGCAGGCATCTCGCCGACCGACTCGGTCCGCGCGTCGATGCGGGGCCGCCCCGCGGCGCCGGGCTCGAAGCGCGGATAGCCCTCGTACATCAGCGGCCCGAGTTCGCTCACGGTGCGCGTGTGGGCCCAGATCTGGCGCAGCGGCTCCTCGAAGGCACGCACCGCCGCGAGGTCGGGCAGCTCGGCCACCTTGAAGCTCGGGCCGTGCGGCGCGATGTAGAGCCGGTCGAGCGCGAGCCGCTGGCCCGAGGCCGCGAGGATCATGGCGGCGACCGAGTTGGTGGTCCAGGTCACGCCGGCCGTGGGCCGGCCCTGGCGGCCGACGATCAGCACCATGGCGCGCGACCAGTCGATCGCATGGCGGTCGAACCAGCCGATCACGCGGTGGCCGGTGTCCATGCCGACCAGGAAGAAGGTGGCGATCATCACGGCGTTCATCGGCACCGTGGCGCCCACGGCATCGCCGCGCGCCTCGATGTAGTGCTCGCGCATGTCGGCGGCGGTGAAGGTCTCGGGCTCGCGCAGCGCGCGCTCGAGGTAGCGCTCGGTCAGCGCGCACGAATAGTCGACCAGTTGCGCGATGCGCGCCTCGCGGCCGCGGTAGGCCGGCACCGCGACGGTGTCGCGCCACAGCGCCTCGGAGTTGGCGGCGCGCGCGGCACGCGTGCTGTCGATCAGGCGTCGCGTCTCGGCGCGCCAGAGCTCGCCCTCTGGATCGAGCTCGCGCAGCCGCAGCAGCGAGGCCACCGCGGGCCCGTGGTGCGAGATGCCCGCGAGCTCCTTGAAGCCACGCGTCGACATGCGGAAGCCCTCGATCTCGGGCGGCCGGCCGCCGCCGGGGAACAGCACGATGTCGGTGCTGGTCGCGACGATCAGCGGATCGTGCGCGCTGGCCGCGGCGGTGCGCGCGCTCAGCGTGGCGCCGATGCTCGTGGGCCCGGCCGTGTAGGTCTCGAACAGGCGGACCAGCTCGGGGCTTTCGTGGGGTGCGTAGGTGGCCATGGCGGGTCAGCCCGTGATGGAGGCGCCGAGGCCGTCGACGCGGTAGATGCGGCTGGGCGTCGCGAAGCGCACCGCGGCGCTCAGGCTGTTGGCCACCGCGAGATGCAGCGCGCCGTCGGCCTCGAAGAAGGCGGCGTCGGTGCCGCCCGAGGTCGCGAAGCGCGCGGCCTCGACCAGCCGGCCGTCGTCCATGCGGAACACGATCGACTCGAGCTCGGGGATCGGCGCCTCGCGCGTGCCGTGCAGGAAGTTGACGAGCACGAGGTGCCCGCCCTGCGCATCGCCGCGCCAGGCGAACTCGCGCCCGCCCAGGCCCGCGAGCACCTGGTGCACCGCGAAGCCACCGTCCTGCCAGCGGTACAGCAGCGTGTCGCCATGCAGGTTGGCGAAGGCCAGCCAGGCCTGGCCCTGGGTCTCGAAGAAGCAGAAGGCGCGGCCGCTGCGGCCATCGAGCTGCTGGAACAGCTCGAAGCGCTCGCCGTTCCAGCGCAGCAGCAGCGAGGGCACGGCATGGTCGGCATGGGCCAGCAGCCGTTCGCCACCGACCTCGAAGAAGGCCCAGTTGTAGCCCCAGGCCGAGGGCACGTCCTGGAACGGCACGAAGCGCGTGCCGTCCCATTCGAGGAGGCACGACGACACCGGTTGCGCGGGCTGCTCGCCCGGCAGGGTCACGCCCTGCGCGAGCGCGAGGAAGTGGCGCTCGCCGATCGCGAAGTGGTGCCACTGCTTGGCCGCGAAGCCGTCGATGCGCTGGAAGGGCTCGAAGCGGCCGTCGACCAGCTCGAAGATCGTCGACGGCACGGCCAGCGTGTAGGGATCGCGCCCGCTGCGCAGGCTCGCGGTGGCGAGGAAGGCGCGTTCGCCGATGCGGAAGAACTCGGCGTCCTCGCCGCCGGGCACCGGCAGGCTGGCATGCGGCACGAAGCGCCCACCCTCCCAGCGGTAGACGGGCATCTCGAGGTCGCTGTCGCCCAGCGTCATCTTCGCGGGCTGGCCCTCGATGTCGCGCGCCAGCTGCGGCACCGCGAGGTAGCGCGTGCCGCCGTGGACGAAGCCGGCCACCGCGCGCGCGCCGGTGGTGGCGAGTTCCTGGATGCAGTTCAGTTGCATGGCCGGGCTTTCGATCGTGGAGGCATCCATGGTCTCAGAACCCGAACAGCCGCGCCGGGTTGTCGGCCAGGATGCGCCGGCGCGCGGCGGCATCGGGGATCCAGTCGCCCAGCAGGTTCAGCAGCTCGCCGGTGTCGCGCCCGCCCTCGGGGATGTGCGGCCAGTCGCTGCCCCAGATCACGCGCTCGGGCACCGCGTCGACGATGGCCTGCGCGAGCGGACGCAGCCGCTCGTAGTTGCCGTCCTTGGCGAGCCGGTACGGGCCCGAGAGCTTGAACCAGCCACGGCCGTCGTGCACCGCACGCAGCAGGCGGTCGAAGTCGGCGCGCGTGAGGCCGTCGCTCTCGAGCATGTAGCCCATGTGGTCGATCACGAAGTCGCTCTCGATCTCGGGCAGGAACGGGATCAGGTCGCGCACCACCCAGCCCGGCGTATAGAACTGGACATGCCAGCCGAGCGCGCGCGTGCGTTCCACGCTGCGCGCGATGAAGCGCTGCAGCTCGGCCGTGGGCAGGCCCGAGCGCAGGAACAGGTCGAGCCGCAGCGCGCGCACGCCGCGCGCATGCATCGCGGCGAGTTCCTCCGCCGAGGTGCCGTCCTCGACCATCGCGACGCCGCGCGCGGCATCGCCCGCGAGGTCGAGCGCATCGAGCATGCAGCGGTTGTCGGTGCCGTAGAAGCTGGGCTGCACGATCACGAAGCGCTCGAGGCCGAGCACGCCGAGCGCGGCGCGCAGCTGCGGCAGGTCGCCGTCGGGCAGCGTGTAGTGCGGCGCGGGCACATGCGGGTAGCGCGCCTCGGGGCCGAACACATGCACGTGCGCGTCGCAGGCACCGACGGGCACCTCGAAGGCGGCGCGGGTCAGGGTCTGCGCATCGCGCATCGGCTTGGAAACGAGGATCTGGTCGGTCATGGAAGAAGTCGGATCGGAAATTCGAAGAAGCTCAGTCCAGCAGCACGGCGCCGTCGAGCGGCCGCACCGAATCGAGCGCCTGCGCCACGCGCTCGTGCAGCACGGCGAGCAGCAGGTCGGTGTCGATGCCGGTCATGAGGAAGGGCGCGGCGCCGCGGCGGATGCAGTCGGCCACGTAGGCGATGTCGGCCACGCCGCCGATGGCCAGCGGCTTGCCGGCGCGCGCGCAGGCCGCGAGCGCGGCGTCGTGCGCCTCGCGCAGCCGCGGATGCACGGCGGGGCCGCCCGCGAGGTTCATCTCGGCACTGAGGTCGTTGCTGCCGATCGCCAGCAGGTCCACGCCCGGCACGCGCGCGATGGCCTCGATGTTCTCGATGCCGCGCGGGCTCTCGATCAGCAGCTTGACCACGGTCGAGCGGTTGGCGCGTTCGCGCAGCTCGGCGGCAGGCAGCCGGCGGTAGCCGAAGGCGGGCAGCGCGGCGATGGCCGAGCGGTGGCCCTCGGGCGGGAAGCGGCAGGCCGCGACCACGTCGGCCGCCTGTTCGGCCGTTTCCACGCGCGGCACGATGATGCCGGCCGCGCCCGCGTCGAGCAGCCGGCCGATCACGCCGTATTCGCGTTCGGGCACACGCACGAAGGGCACCAGGCCGATGTCGAGCGCGGTGGCGCAGATGGCGCCGGCCGCGTCGATCGGCATCGCGCTGTGCTCGAGGTCGACCCAGATCGCATGGTGGCCGCTGGCCTTGGCCAGCCGCGCGATCTCGGCGCCGCGCGCATGGCGCACGCCGAGCGCGGCCACCCACTGGCGGCGCGCGAGCCGCTGCATCACGGGGCTGGTGCTGCCGGCGGAGGCCGGCGAAGGGGTGTCTCTCGTCTCCATGGCGGCGACTGTAGGCAGTCGGCCTTATATTTGGAAATACTGATTGGTCACAGATTTCCATACGCAGGAGATATCGATGGAACTACGGCATCTGCGCTATTTCGTGGCGGTGGCGGAGGAGCTGAACTTCACGCGCGCGGCGCAGCGGCTGCACATGGCGCAGCCGCCGCTGAGCACGCAGATCCGCCTGCTCGAGGAGGAGCTGCAGGTGCGCCTGCTCGACCGCGACAAGCGCCGCGTGCACCTCACGCAGGCCGGGCGCCACTTCCTCGAGCGCGCGCAGGCGATCCTCGCCTCGGTCGAATCGGCCAAGGGCGAGGCGCGCGACGCGGCCACCGGCGGCATCGGCAAGATCGCGCTGGGCTACACCGCCTCGTCGATGCTGTCGGCCACGCTGCCGGCCGCGATCCGCGAGTTCCAGGCCGCGCATCCGCGCATCGCGCTGGCGCTGCACGAGATGACCTCCCTCGACCAGCTCGACGCGGTGCACGGCCACCGGCTCGACCTCGGCATCCTGCGCCATCCCAACGTGCCGATCCCCGCGGGCATCGCGATCGAGGCCTGGTACCAGGCGCCGCTGATGGTGGCGGTGCCGGCCACGCATCCGCTGAGCCAGGCCCCGGTGCGCATCGCCGACCTGCGCGACGAGCCGCTGATCCTCTACCCGCGCCATTCGGGCATCGGGCTGTACTGGAAGGTGCAGGAGCTGTGCTCGAAGGCGGGCTTCCGCCCGCGCATGGTGCAGGAGGCGCGCGACGCCTCGACCATCGTCGGCCTGGTGTCCGCCGGCGTGGGCCTCGCGATCGTGCCCAGCGGCACCGAGTCGATCCGGCTCGAGGGCGTGGTCTACCAGCGGCTGCGCGAGAAGAGCGCCGTGTCGGCGCTGCACCTGGGCTACCGCGAGGCCGACCCGAACCCGTACCTGGGCCTGCTGCTCAAGCAGCTGCGGCGTTCGGCACGGGTCTGAGCGGGCTCAGGCCGGCACGGCGTCGATGTTCGGCCGGTCCCAGTGCCGGTGCTTCGCGATCGCGGCCACGAAGTCCTGCGCGATCTGCTGCGCGGCGCTGGTGTCGCCGAGGTTGGTGACCGGCGTGGCCGCCACCACCACGCCCGGCGGCAGGCTGTCGGCCGGCGTGTCGGCGGCGATGCCCAGGGTGGAAAGCAGTTGCACGCCCTCGCCCACCGTGCACACGGCCTTGCAGTGCTTGAAGGCCTCGAGCACGAAGTGCACCGCGTCGCCGCTGGCGGCGAGCGCGCGCGCGCCCTCGGCACCCGCGGGCACCAGCACCGCGTCGAACATCACCGAGGGCATGTTGGCGAAGGTGGCGTCGGTGTCGACCTGGCGCTTGGAGCCGCTGACCACCGAACCCAGGCGCGGGCCCACGACCTTGCATTGCGCGCCGGCCTGCTCGAGCGCCTCGCGGATCGGCTTGAGCGAGGCCGAGTCGATGCCGTCGGCCACGAGGATCGCGATCTTGCGCGTGCGGATCGAACCGTCGCCGGTGCCCGCCATGCTGAGCGCGGGCGATTCCTCGATCGGCAGGTGGATGCGGTGCTCGCGGAAGCCCGCGCGCCCGGCCGCGGCGCGCGCATCGGGCTCGCCGATGCCCAGCGGCTCCGCCACGCGGCGCGCCAGCTTCTCGTCGACGTGCGCGAGGTTGTCGACCATGCGCTGGCGGATCGCCGGCACCTCCACCTTCGACAGCTCGAAGCGGAAGGCCGCGACGATGTGCTCCTTCTCGGGCGCGCTCTGGCTCTCGAAGAACAGGCGCGCCTGCGTGAAGTGGTCGTCGAAGGTATGGCTGCGGCGGCGCAGCTTGGGCGCCTCGTAGTCGGTGTCGGGGTAGCTCTGGAAGCCGGCGCTGTCGCCGTCCACGCGGAACTCGGCGCCCGTGCCCAGGGTGTTGGGCTCGTAGGCGACCTGGCCGCGCGCGATGGTCTGGCGGTGCATGCCGTCGCGCTGGAAGTTGTGGAACGGGCACACGCCCTTGTTGATCGGCAGCTCGTGGAAGTTGGCGCCGCCCAGCCGCGAGATCTGCGTGTCGGTGTACGAGAACAGCCGGCCCTGCAGCAACGGGTCGTTGGTGAAGTCGATGCCCGGCACCAGGTGGCCCGGGTGGAACGCCACCTGCTCGGTCTCGGCGAAGAAGTTGTCGGGGTTGCGGTTGAGCACCATGCGGCCGATCTTCTGCACCGGCACCATCTCCTCGGGGATCAGCTTGGTGGGGTCGAGCAGGTCGAAGCCCAGCGTGCCTTCCTTGCCCTCGGGGATCATCTGCACGCCGAGTTCCCATTCGGGGAAGTCGCCGTTCTCGATCGCCTCCCAGAGGTCGCGGCGATGGAAGTCGGGGTCCTTGCCCGCGATCTTCTGCGCCTCGTCCCAGGCCAGGCCGTGGATGCCGAGCTTGGGCTTCCAGTGGAACTTGACGAAGTGGCTCTCGCCGCGCGCGTTGACCAGGCGGAAGGTGTGGACGCCGAAGCCTTCCATCATGCGCAGGCTGCGCGGGATCGCGCGGTCGCTCATGGCCCACATCAGCATGTGGGTGGTCTCGGGCATCAGCGAGGCGAAGTCCCAGAAGGTGTCGTGCGCGCTCGCGGCCTGCGGCATCTCGTGGTGCGGCTCGGGCTTCACGGCGTGGATCAGGTCGGGGAACTTCATCGCGTCCTGGATGAAGAAAACCGGCACGTTGTTGCCCACCAGGTCGTAGTTGCCTTCGCGGGTGTAGAACTTGACGGCGAAGCCGCGCACGTCGCGCACGGTGTCGGCCGAGCCGCGCGAGCCGGCCACGGTGGAGAAGCGCACGAACACCGGCGTCTTCGCCTCGGGGTCCTGCAGGAAGTCGGCGCTGGTGAACTGCGACATCGACTTGTAGACCTGGAAGTAGCCGTGCGCCGCCTCGCCGCGCGCATGCACCACGCGCTCGGGGATGCGCTCGTGGTCGAAGTGCGTGATCTTCTCGCGCAGGATGAAGTCCTCGAGCAGCGTGGGTCCGCGCCGCCCGGCCTTCAGCGAGTTGTGGTTGTCGGGGATCCGCAGGCCCTGGTTGGTCGTCAGCTCGGCCCCGTGGTCGAGCGTGAAGCCCTCGAGCTGCTGCTGCTTGGCATCGCTGGCGTCCCCCGCTTTGGAAGTCTTGGCGGGCTTGGCGCGCCGTGCGGCGGCCTTGTTCTGTGGCGTCATCGAGGGGCTTTCAAGGTGTCGTGAAGGGAGCTCAGGCTCATCCGGCGCCGCCGTTGTCGAGAAGCATGTCCAGCACATTCACCACGGCGACCAGGCAGATGCAGCCGGCGACGGCGGCAACGGACCAGATCAGGATCTCGTCGCCCCAGTTGGTGGCGAACGAGTCGAACAGCGACGAAAACTCCATGATTCCCTCCAGCAGACCGGTTTGAACGCGCCCGTGCGACCTGTCGAAAGATCGCTGGCCAGGACTTGCGACATCTCCCCGCCTAGCTTCGGATACGAGCGGAAACGAAGCGTAGGGTCGGCACCGCGCGAAACCCGTAGTGGCGCCCCGCCCCCGTCTGTGGGAGAGCGGGCGCCCCTGCGGTAGGAAGGCACCGACAGCGCGACGGCCTACGACCGATGCGCGCGTTGACCCCGCGCGCGCGGGGGTCGCAGGCCCCAAGATCGGCGTTGGGGAATCTCCCCCGCGAAAGAACCCATGCTCATCCGGATTGGCTACGACATCGAGCTCGCGCTCGCCACGGCCCCCATCGCGCCCACCGCGCTGGTCTACATGCTGCAGGTTCATCCCTCGCGGGTGGCGGACCTGCGCGGCGGCGGCGAGCAGCTCACGCTCGAGCCGCCGCTGTTCACCGACCACTACTTCGACGCCTTCGGCAACGCCTGCGCCCGCGTGCAGATCCCCGCGGGCGTGACCAACGTGCGGCTGCGCAACCAGGCCGTGATCGCCGACCCGGGCACGCCCGACCCGGTGGACCGCGGCGCCGTCGAGCACGACCCCGCCGCGCTGCCGGTGGAAACGCTGGCCTTCCTGCTGCCCAGCCGCTACTGCGAAGTCGACAGCGAGCTGCTGCAGTTCGCCTGGGACCGCTTCGGCACCGTGGCGCCGGGCTGGTCGCGCGTGCAGGCGATCTCGGATTTCGTGCACGGCCACCTGCGCTTCGACTACGCCAATGCGCGCTCCACGCGCACCGCCGCGCAGGGCCTGCGCGAGGGCACCGGCGTGTGCCGCGACTTCGCGCACCTGGCGATCACGCTGTGCCGCTGCATGAACATCCCGGCGCGCTACGTGACCGGTTACCTCGGCGACATCGGCGTGCCGCCGGTGCGCTCGCCGATGGACTTCAGCGCCTGGTTCGAGGTCTACCTCGGCGACCGCTGGCACACCTTCGACGCGCGCCACAACCAGCGCCGCATCGGCCGCGTGACGGTGGCGCGCGGGCGCGACGCGGCCGACGTGCCGATCACGATGATGTTCGGCGCGCACACGCTGGCGCGCTTCGACGTGACGACCGAAGAAGAGCGCTAGCGCCGGGCCGCCCGCGGGGCCGGCCTTGTGGCACATTCAGGCGCCGCCCCACGAACCGCCAGCCGCGCATGAGCCACCTCGACCTGAACCTCGTTCGCGTGTTCGTCGCGATCTACGAAACCCGCAGCGTGACCCATGCGGCCGAGCGGCTCGACGTCACGCAATCGACCGTGAGCTACGCGCTGGCGAAGCTGCGCAAGGTCTACCTCGACCGGCTGTTCTCGCGCGGCAGCGACGGCCTGGTGCCCACGGGCATGGCCGAGCAGCTGTTCCAGCGCTTTCGCGAGGCGCTGACCATGGTCGAGGGCACGCTCGAGCAGAACGCCAGCTTCGATCCGCTGCGCTCGACGCGGCGCTTCCGGCTCGCGATGTCCGACATCGGCGTGCTGTACTTCGTGCCGCCGCTGCTGCGCCGCTTCCAGGAGGTGGCGCCGCGCATCGAGATCGAGATCGCGCAGATCTCCGACACGCTGGGCGAGGAGCTGTCGACCGGGCGCCTGGACATGGCGGTCGGCAACATCCCCTCGCTCGGTTCGCCGATGCACGGCGCGCTGCTGTTCCGCGAGCACTACGTGTGCCTGATGTCGGCCAGCCATCCGAGCATCGGGGAGCGCATGAGCCTCGCGGCCTTCTCGGCGGCGCGCCACGTGATGGTGTCGTCGCCGCGCTCGGGCCACTTCCTGATCGAGGACATGCTGGCCGAGCGCGGCATCAACCGCAACATCGTCGCGCGCGTGCCGCAGTTCACCGTGCTGCCGCAACTGCTGTCGCAGAGCGACCTGCTGGTGCTGCTGCCCTCGCGCGTGGCCGACCTCTACGTGCGCCAGGGCGGGCTCAAGGCGCTGCCGCTGCCCGTGCCGCTGCCCGACTTCCAGGTGCAGGCGCACTGGCATGCGCGCCACGAGTACAGCGCGGCGCACCGCTGGCTGGTCGACGAGATCGTGCGCACGCTCGGCAAGCTCTAGACCAGATAGCGCCGCACGGCCTCCTCGTTCCACGCGATGCCGGTGCCGGGCTCGGCCGGCGCGGTGGCCATGCCGTCCTCGAAGACCAGCGGTCGCGCCAGCACCGGCGCGGCCAGGTCCATGCGCTCGAGCAGGTGGGCCGTCGGCGTCACCGCCATCAGGTGCACGCTGACCTCCTGGAAGATGTGGCTCGACATCGGCACGCCGTGCGCCTGCGCCAGCGCGGCGGCGCGCAGCCAGCCGGTCACGCCGCCGATCTTCATCGCATCGGGCATCGCGAGGTCGCAAGCGCCGGCCTGCAGCGCCTTGGCCATCTCGTCGGGACCGCACCAGTTCTCGCCCATCTGCAGCGGCAGCGCCACGCGTTCGCGGATGCGCGCATGGCCCGCGTAGTCCTCCTGCAGCGTGGGCTCCTCGACCCAGCCGATGCCCTCGTCCTCGAGCGCGCGGATGCGCCGCACCGCCTCGGGCACGCTCAGGCCCTGGTTGTAGTCCACCAAAAGCTCGACGCGCTCGCCGACCACGGCGCGCAGCGCACGCACCACCTCGAGGTCCTCGGCCAGCGTGGCGTGGCCGATCTTGGTCTTGATGGCGCGAAAGCCGTGCGCCACCGCGAGCGCGGCGCGCCGCGTGCCGAGCGCGAGGCCGTCCATGCTGTGGCTGTCGTAGGCCGCGATGGCGCGGCGCGTGCCGCCCAGCAGCTCGACCAGCGGCACGCCGCGCGCCTGGGCCAGCGCGTCCCAGGCCGCCATGTCGAGCCCGGCGCCGGCCATCAGCGCGATGCCGGTGCGGCCCAGCAGGCGCAGCCGCTGCGCCATCAGCTGGTCGAGATCGAAGGGCGCCAGCGGCTGGCCCTTGAGCACGCTGCCCAGGGTCAGCACCATGCGCCGCGTGGCGCGCAGCGCGAGCGGCGTGTAGGTGAACAGGTAGGCGTGGCCGACGGTGCCGTCGTCCGCGTGCAGGTCGACCAGCACCAGCGGCGCGGTCGCCACCACGCCCACGCTGGTGCGCACCGGATGCTCGAGCGGCACGTTGACGCAGCGCGCCTGCACGTCGGCCACGCGCAGGCCGGTGTCGGGAAGGGAGTTCATGCGTGCGCGTTCCATCACAGGCCCAGGTAGGCGGCCTTCACGCGCTCGTCGCCGAGCAGCTGCGCGGCCGGCCCGCCGAGCGCGATGGCGCCGGTCTCGAGCACGTAGCCGCGGTCGGCCACCGAGAGCGCGGCGTGCGCGTTCTGCTCCACCAGCAGGATCGGGATGCCGCGCGACTTGAGCCGTGCGATGACGCCGAAGATCTCCTTCACCAGCAGCGGCGCCAGCCCCATCGAGGGTTCGTCGAGCAGCAGCATGCGCGGCTCGCACATCAGCGCGCGCGCGATCGCCAGCATCTGCTGCTGGCCGCCCGAGAGCGTGCCGGCCGCCAGCAGGCGCTTCTCGCCGAGCACCGGGAACAGCGCGTACATCTCGTCCAGCCGCTGCGCGCGGCGCTCGGCGCGCGTGTAGCCGCCCAGCAGCAGGTTGTCCTGCACCGACAGCGGGCCGAACACCTGCCGGCCCTCGAGCACCTGCGCCAGGCCGGCGCGCACGCGCGCGTCGGCGCTGTCGCGCGCGATCTCGCGGCCGAACAGGCGCACGCTGCCGGCGCTGCCGCGGATCAGCCCCGAGACCGCGCGCAGCAGCGTGGTCTTGCCCGCGCCGTTGGCGCCGACCAGCGCCACCAGCTCGCCCGCGCCGACCTGCAGGTCGATGCCGTGCAGCGCCTCGATGCGGCCATAGCCGGCGCGCAGGCCGCTCACCTCCAATGCGATGCCGCTCATGCGCAGGCCTCCGCCTCGGTGCCGAGGTAGGCCGCGATCACCTGCGGGTTGGCGCGCACCTCGGCGGCGGTGCCCTCGGCGAGCTTACGGCCGTAGTCGAGCACCAGCAGGTGGTCGGAGATGTTCATCACCAGCTTCATGTCGTGTTCCACCAGCAGCACGGTCACGCCCGAGGCGGCGATGCTGCGGATCAGTTCGGTGATCTCGTGGGTCTCGGTGTCGTTGAGGCCCGCGGCCGGCTCGTCGAGCAGCAGCAGGCGCGGCCGGCTCGCGAGGGCGCGCGCGATCTCCAGCCGCTTGAGCAGGCCGAACGAGAGCTGCGTGGCATGGGCATGCGCGTGGCGGCCCACGCCCACGTAGTCGATCAGCCGCAGCGCCTCCTCGCGCAGCGCGGCGTCGGCACGGCGCGTGGCACCGGTCATGCCGCCCAGCAGCGAGCTGCGCGTGTGCAGGTGCGCGCCGAGCATCACGTTCTCGCAGGCCGTCATGTTCATGCACACCTGCAGGTTCTGGAAGGTGCGGCTCATGCCGCGCCGCGCGAGCCGGTCGGGCGCCATGCCCGCCACGTTCTCGCCGTCGAGCAGGATCTCGCCGCGCGTGGGCTCGTAGACGCCGCTGATCAGGTTGAACAGCGTGGTCTTGCCGGCGCCGTTGGGCCCGATCACCGAATGCACCGAGCCGCCGCGCACGCTGAAGCTCACGTCCTGCATGGCGTGCACGCCGCCGAAGGACTTGCTGAGGTTCCTCACTTCGAGCATGGCTCAGCCCTTCCTGCGCAGCCGCAGCGCGAGCGTGGGCACCAGCCCCTTGGGCAGGAACATCATGGTGAGCATCAGCACCAGGCCGAAGAACACCATCTCGTAGCCGTGCAGGCCGCCCAGCAGCTGCGGCAGCGCGGTCAGCAGCGCGGCGCCGAGCAGCGCGCCGAAGGTCGAGGCCATGCCGCCGAGCACCACCATGGTCGCGAGCTCCACCGAATGCGTGAAGGCCGCCAGCGAGGGACTGATGAAGCCCAGGTAGTGCGCCGTGAGGCTGCCCGAGACCGCGGCGAACACGGCCGACACCACGAAGGCACGCACCTTGAAGCGCGCCACGTCCACGCCCATCACGCGCGCCGCCACCTCGGAGCCGTTGAGCCCGCGCAGCGCGCGCCCGGCCGGCGACTCGTAGAGGTTGAGCGACAGCAGCACCGCGAGCCACAGCAGCACCGCCGCCAGCGCATACCAGTGCAGCACCTTGGCGAACGCGAAGCCGGCCACCGCCAGCGGCGGCACCGGCATGCCGTCGGGGCCGCCGGTCCAGTCGACCTCGTTGATCAGCACGATGTTGACGATCACGCCCAGCCCGAGCGTGGCCATGGTCAGCGAATGGCCCTTGAGGCGCAGGATCGGCTTGGCGATCAGCCAGGCCACCAGCGCCGCGCCCACGGCCGCGGCGCAGATGGCCGGCAGCGCGGGCCAGCCGAAGCGCGCCGTCACGATGCCGCTGCCGTAGGCGCCGATGGCGACGAAGGCCGCGTGGCCGATGCTGATCTGGCCCGCGAAGCCCATCAGCAGGTTGAGGCCGATCGCGGCGATGGCCGCCAGCGCGATGCGCACCGCGACGTCGATCACGTAGTTGTTGGGCATGGCCAGCGGCAGCAGCGCCAGCACCAGGGCCAGCAGCAGCAGGGAGGGACGCAGCAGCGCCCGCGAGGACGCCTTCATACGCGCTCCGCCCCCTTGCTGCCGAACAGGCCGTGCGGCATGACCAGCAGGATGAACACGATCAGCACGAAGGGCACGGCGTCCTTGTAGGCCGAGGAGACGTAGCCCGCCATCAGCGCCTCGAGCAGGCCGACGATGAGGCCGCCGACCACCGCGCCGCCGGCGCTGCCGAGCCCGCCCAGCGTGGCCGCGACGAAGCCCTTCATGCCCAGCATCAGGCCGATGTCGTAGACCGTGGTGGTGATCGGCGCGGCCACCACGCCGGCCACGGCGCCCAGCAGCGCCGAGAGGCCGAACGAGAGCTGCAGCACGCGCGAGGTCGGGATGCCGACCGCGCGCGCGGCCAGCGCATTGGCCGCCACCGCGAGCATGGCCTTGCCCACCATGGTGAAGCGGAAGAAGGCGAAGCACAGCGCCACCAGCAGCGCCGCCGTGCCCAGCACCCACAGGCTCTGCGGCAGCACGTAGGCACCGAGGATCGACAGCGCCGCGTCGCCGCTGAAGGCCGGCAGGGTCTGCTGGTTCTTGCCGAGCACGATCTGCACCACGCCCTGGATGAAGATCGAGGCGCCGATGGTGATGATGATCAGCGACACCACGCTGGCCTCGCCCGCGGGCTTGATCGCCAGCCGGTACAGCAGCAGGCCCGCCACCACCGTGGCCAGCACGCCGCCGGCCACGGCCACGCCGTAGGGCAGGCTGGCGCCGAGCAGCGCGGCCGTGATCATGGCGCCGAGCATGAGGAAGTCGCCCTGCGCGAAGTTGATGACGCCGCTGGCGTTGTAGATCAGCGAGAAGCCCAGCGCGGCCAGCGCGTAGATCGCGCCGGTGGTGAGTCCCGAGAAGACGAATTGCATGAAGTCAGCCATGGCGTGCTCCGGCGTGGGAAAGCCCGGCTGTGCCGGGGAAGGGAAGGTTGGCGAGCAGGTGGTGGGGCGCGACCTCGTCCACGCGGTCGGCGCCCAGCAGCACCAGGGTGCGGGCGATGTCGTCGACCAGGCCGGCCAGCACGCCGCGCGCGCCCGCCTCGCCGTCGCAGGCCATGCCCCAGACCGCGGCGCGGCCGACGAAGGCCGCGGTGGCGCCGGCGGCCAGCGCCTTGACCACGTCGCTGCCGCGGCGGAAACCGCCGTCGACGAACACCGGGATGCGCCCGGCCACGGCATCGACCATGCGCGGCAGCACCGAGATGGTCGAGGGCGCCGCGTCGAGCTGGCGCCCGCCGTGGTTCGACACCACGATGCCGTCGGCGCCATGGCGCACGGCCAGCGCGGCATCGCCCGGATGCAGCAGGCCCTTGACCAGCAGCGGGCCGTCCCACAGCCGGCGCAGCCAGGCCAGGTGTTCCCAGGCCAGCGTGCGGTCCATGGTGCGCGACAGCAGCGCGGCCTGCAGCTGGGCCGAGGTGGCGCCGTCGTCGGCTTCGGCCAGGTTGACGAACGAGGGCGAGCGGCCCTGCATCGCCATCGCGAGCGACCAGCGCGGATGCAGCGCGAGGTCGAGCAGGGTCGAGGGCGTGAAGCGGAACGGCAGCCGAAAGCCGTTGCGCACATCGCGCTCGCGATAGCCGCTCACGGCCGCGTCGACCGTCAGCACCAGCGCCGAATAGCCGGCGGCGCGCGCGCGGCGCACCAGCTGCTCGGCGATGGCGCGATCGCCCATCACGTAGAGCTGCATCCATTGCAGCGCCTCGGGGTCGCGCCGCAGCGCGGCCTCGCGCACCGCCTCGAGCCGGTCGTTCGACGGCGTCGACAGCACGTGCGGCACGCCGGTGGCGGCGGCCGCGCAGGCCAGCAGGGTGTCGCCATGCGGGCGCACCAGGCCCGAGAAGCCCACGGGCGCCACGCCCAGCGGTGCGGCCCAGCGCCGGCCGAACACCGTGATGCCGGGGTCGGCATGGCGGGTGTCGCGCAGCGCGGTCGGCACCAGGTGCAGCGCGGCCAGGTCGGCCTCGTTGCGCCGCAGGCAGTCCTCGGTCTCCGCGCCGCCGTCGACATAGTCGAAGACGAAGCGCGGCAGCCGCCGGCGGGCATTCCGGCGGTGATCGTTCGCATTGAGCTTCATGCGCTCTCCGGTGACGCGCGCGAACTCAGCGGACTTCCACGAACTTGCCGTCCTTGATCTCGACCATGCGGAACGCGGAGACGTCCAGGCCCATGTGGTCGGTGGCCGACATGCGGTAGATGCCGCTCACGCCGACGAAGTCCTTCGTGGCCTCGATGGCGTCGCGCAGCTTCTGCTTGTCGGTGCCGCCGGCGCGCTGGATCGCGTCGATCAGCAGGTACAGCGCGTCGTGCGCGTAGCCGCCGAAGGTCGACACGTCCATCTTCGCGGTCGACTCGTAGTCCTTCGCATACGACACGCTGACCTTCTTCTGCGGATCGGCATCGGGCAACGCCTGGGCGATCAGCAGCGCGGGCGAAGGCATGCGAATGCCTTCGGAGGACTTGCCCGCGATGCGGATGAACTCGGTCGAGGCCTGGCCGTGCGAGGTGTAGAGCGGCTGCTTCATCGCGAGCTGCTGGTGGTTGCGCGCGATGATGGCCGGCGCCTGGCCGGTGCCGAACACGAACACGGCCTGCGCGCCCGAGGACTTGATGCGCGTGAGCTGCGGCGTGACGTCGGTGTCCTTCTCGCCGTAGGTCTGGTCCTCCACCACCTTCAGGCCCAGCGACTCGGCGAGCTTGAGCGTCTCGGTGCGGCCCGACTTGCCGAAGCCGCCGGTGTCCGACAGCAGCGCGAACTGCGTGAAGCCGCGCTTCTTCATCTCGCCGAGCACCTTCTCGGCCGCCATGCGGTCGGAGTGCGGCATCTTGAACACGTAGGGCTTGACCGGCTCGACGATGACCGAGGCGGCGGCCAGCGAGATCAGCGGCATCTTCGCGGCCTCGGCCTGCGGCACCATCGCCATGGTCGAGCCGGTGGTGGAGGCGCCGAGGATCGCGTCGACCTCGTCCTGCATGATCAGGCGGCGCGTGAAGGCGTTGGCCTTGTTCGCGTCGCTGGCGTCGTCGTAGAGCACCAGCTCGAGCTTGCGGCCGAGCACGCCGCCGGCCGCGTTGATCTTGCGCACGTACATCTCGAGCGTCTTCTGCTGCGGATCGCCGAGGAAGGAGGCCGGGCCGGTGGCCGAGACCACGGCGCCGATCTTGATCGGCCCGGCCGCATGGACCTGCGCGGCCAGCGGCAGCAGCAGCGCGCCGGCCAGCAGCGCGTTGACGGCGCGGCGGCCGAGGGAGGTGGAGGTCTTGCTGTTTCTCATCGTCTTGTCTCCTGTCGTCGTTCTCTTTGGGGGAAGGGATGCGGGCCCTCAGCGCGCCGGCTTTCGCCGCACGATGTGGATGGGGTGGACGCGCGGCGCGGGCGGCGGCAGGCCCAGCGCGCGCGCCAGGGTGCGGCCCTCGGGGTCGGCCAGCGCGGCTTCGCGCGCGGCGCGCACGCGCTCGGCCGCCTGCGCGAGCGCGGCGGCATCGCCGGGCGGCGCGGCGAACTGGGCCTGCATGTCGTCGAGCACCGCGCCGAGGTTGCGGTGGCCGCGCTCGCTGGTCTCGCCGTAGCCCTTGACCAGGTTGCCGCACAGCGCGATCTCGTAGGCCAGCCGCGGGCTCAGCGCGAGCGCGGCGCGCACGGTGTCGAGCCAGCGCGCGATCATGGCCTGCTCGATCGCATAGCGCGCGCCGGCACGACGCAGCACGCGCAGCGAGCGCAGGCCGCACAGCATGGCGAAGCCCAGCACGGTGTCGGTGCGCATGTGCAGGCCCACGTTGAGCCGGTGCGCCTTGTGGGCCAGGCGCCGGCGCAGCCAGGCCGAGGCGCGCGGCGGCAGCAGCGAGCAGACCTCGTCGAGACCGGGCTTCAGGTATTCGGTCAGCCGCAGCGGCTCGCCCTGGCGCGCGCCCACCTCCTCGCGCACGCGTTGCAACCGTTCGCCGCGCGTCTTGAGGTCGGCCACGCGGATCACGTCCTCGTAGCTCATCCACAGCGCGAGATGGCGCGCGGTCTCGCGCGTCACGGGCAGCTCGCCGCCGAAGGGCCGCTCGAGCGCGAGCACCGCGTCGACGCGCTGCAGGTAGAGCGCGCCGTAGCGCGCGTCCTGGTAGTCGAGCACCTGCTGCAGGCCGTGGCCCAGCAGCTCGTGCAGCGGCTCGGGCATGGCGGCGATGCGTGGTTCGATGGGCGTGCGCGGCGACGCCGCGGCGGCACTGGCGGTGGCCTCCGGCGCGGGATGCGCCACCTGCTCGAAGCCCGCCGCGAAGCCCTTGAGACTGGCCTCCACCGCCTTGCCCGAGGCGCGGATCGCCTGCTCGCAGGCCTCGCGCGAGAACGGCAGCGCGCCGCTGCCGGCCATGGCGCCGAACATCACGGTGTTGATCACCGTGCCGTGGCGCCAGGCCAGCGCGCGCATGTCGAACAGATGGCTGTGCCGCGCGAGCTCGCGCGCGGCCTCGCTCACGCGCCGGCCGTCGTAGCGGCCGTCGCCCATGGCGGACTTCTCGGCCACCGCGAACTCGCGGTGCGTCGATGCCACCAACGTGGTGCGCCGCGGATGCACGAAGCCGCCCTGCAGCACGCGCCCCGCCTCCATCAGCTCGGAGGCAGCGACGATGTCGACGTCGCCCGGGCTCGGCGTCAGCGAGAACACCGGGCGCGCGCCGCCGAGCCGCGCGGCCTCGACCGGGTAGATCTCGATGTAGTAGTTGGTGGCGCCGGTGCGCTGCGCCACGCCGGGCACCGAGGTGCTCTGCACCGGGAAGCCCTGGGCCGTGGCCGCGGCGATCAGCCAGTCGGCCAGCACGCCGCCGCCCTCGCCGCCCATGGCGGCGACCAGCACGGTCACGATGCGCGGTGCGTCTTCGAAGGCGTCGTGGTTCATGCCGCCAGCGCCTCCGCGCGGTCGCGCGCCTTGCCGGCCATGAGGCCGATGACGCCGCTGCGCAGCCGGTGCAGCAGGCGCTCCCAGGTGCCGGCGTTCTGCACGATCTCGGCCTTGTAGAACGAGGGGCAGAGGATCGCGGCGTGCGCGTTCTCGCCGCACAGGCCGCAGCCCACGCAGCCCTGGTTGACGGTGGCCACGGGATCGGTGCGCAGCGCGCTCGGGTTGGGCTTGATGGTGAGCGACGGGCAGCCCGACAGCCGGATGCACGAGTGGTCGCCGGTGCAGACGTCGTCGTCGATGCCGAAGCGCGTGCGCACCACGCGCTCGCCGCGCTTGAGCTTCGCGGCCGTGACGGGCTTGATGCGGCGCTGGCGCTCGAGCTGGCATTCGCCGTCGGCGATGATGACCTTGAGGCCGCCCTCCTCGGTGGTCATCGCCTCCTGCAGCGTGTCGCGCATCTCGGCCACGCTGTAGCTGCGCACCTTGCGCACCCAGCCCACGCCCACGCCCTTGAGCGCGGCCTCGATGTCCAAGGTCAGCGGCCTGGCCGCGGGCTGCGTGGGCGAGGAGGGAATGGCCTGCGTGCCGGTGGCCGAGGTGTAGCCGTTCTTCAGGATCACGAGCACCGAGTCCTGGCCGTTGTAGACCGCGTTGACCACGCCGCTGGTGAAGCCGTTGTGCCAGAAGCCACCGTCGCCCATGATGCTGACGACCCGGTTGCCCATCAGCGGCGCGATCCCCGAGGAGCTCGCGAGGCCCAGGCCGTAGCCGAGCACCGTGCTGCCGGTGTTGAACGGCGGCAGGGTGCCGAAGGTGTGGCAGCCGATGTCGGCGCTGACGTGCACGCTGCCGAGTTCCTTCTGCATCAGCTTGATGGCGGCGAACACCGGGCGCTCGGGGCAGCCGATGCAGAAGCCCGGCGGCCGGCTCGGCACGGGCACGCCCAGCGCCTCGACCGCGCGCGGCTTGAGCGCGGCCAGCGGCGCGGCGCTGTCGGCCACCCGCACGGCGCCCTGGTCGCCGAGCGCTTCGGGCCGCGCCTGGCGGATGAACTCGGCCAGGCCGCGCACCAGCACCTCGCCGGTGTATTCGCCGGCCATCGGGAAGATGTCCTTGCCGTGCAGCCGCGTGTCGCAGCCGGCCTTGCGCAGCATCGCGTGCAGCGCGTCCTCCATGTAGTTGGGCTGCCCCTCTTCCACCATCAGCACCGCGCGCTTGCCGCGGCAGAATTCGATGAGCTCGTCGGGCACCATCGGGTAGACCACGTTGAGCACCTGCAGCGGAATGCGGCTGTTGCCGAAGGCATCGGCCAGGCCCAGCTGCTGCAGCGCGCGCAGGGTGCCGTTGTAGAGGCCGCCCGGCAGCACCAGGCCGACGTCGGCGCAGTCGCCGTCGAAGCGCTCGTTGAGCCGCGCGTCGCGGATGTAGGCCAGCGCGGCCGGCCAGCGCGACTCGATCTTCATGCGCTCCTGCGCGTAGATCGAGGGCGGCAGGTTGATGTTGGCGAAGTCGAAGCGCGGCTGCGAAATGGCCTCGCGCGTGGAGATGGCCGGCGCGCGGTTGTCCTTGCAGATGAAGCTGCCGTGCACGTGGCAAGCGCGGATGCGCAACTGCAGCATGACGGGCGTCTGGCTCGCCTCGGAGAGCTCGAAGCCGTGCTCCACCGCGTCGACGATCGAGCCCAGGTTGGGCCGCGGATCGAGCAGCCACATCTGCGACTTCATCGCGAAGGCGTGGGTGCGCTCCTGGATGATGCTCGAGCCCTCGCCGTAGTCCTCGCCGAGGATCACCAGCGCGCCGCCCTGCACGCCGGCCGAGGCGAGGTTGGACAGCGCATCGGACGCGACGTTGGTGCCCACCGTGGACTTCCACGTGACGGCGCCACGCACCGGGTAGTTGATGGAGGCGCCGAGCATCGCGGCCGCGCCGGCCTCGGAGGCACTGTTCTCGAAGTAGATGCCGAGCTCGTCGAGCAGCTCGCGCGCATCGCCGAGCACGTCGATCAGGTGCGAGACCGGCGCGCCCTGGTAGCCGCCGATATAGCTCACGCCCGATTGCAGCAGGGCCTTGGTGACGGCCAGGATGCCCTCGCCGTGGAATTCCTCGTTCGCGCCCAGCGAGAGGCGCTTGACTTCTTCGGCGAAGGATCGCTCCATGGTGTTCTTTGTCTCCGGCCGGCGCCGCGGGAAGCGCCGCATTTCATCGTGGGTGGCTCGTGGACGGGGACTTTAGGAGTACCTGTTCATTTGCCCAATCGATGGAATCGGAGTTACACATCGATGAATTCGATGTGACGTCGCGCAATGGGAACCGGCCGCCTGCGCGGGGCGGCAGCGCTCAGTTCACCAGGTAGCCGAGCCTGCGCATCGCGTCGCCGAGCCCCTTGCGGCTGCGCTCCATCGCGGCCCAGGGCGCGTTGCCGATCTCGAGCCGCTCGGCGATGGTCGCCACGGTCCAGTGGTCGGAACTGTCGACCTCGAACAGCTCGTCCCAGTCCAGCGGCACCGACACGCCCAGCCCCTGCCGCGCGCGCGCCGACCAGGCGCTGATGGTGGTGGCGCCGAAACCGTTGCGCAGGTAGTCGGCAAAGATCTTGCCGACGCGGTTGCGCGGCCCGCTCTTGGCGACGATGCGCTCGGGCACGCTGCGCGCGAGCTGCTGCACGATGGCCTGCGAGAAGCCCTTGACCTCGTCCCAGCCGTGCGCGCGCCGGATCGGCACCACCACGTGCAGGCCCTTGCCGCCGCTGGTCTTGAGGAAGGATGGCAGCCCGAGCTCGTCGAGCAGGGTGCGCACCAGCAGCGCGGCTTCCTGCATGCGCGGCCATTCCACGCCCTCGCCGGGGTCGAGGTCGAAGGTCATGCGGTCGGGCTGGGCGAAGGCGCGCGAGAGCGCGTTCCAGGTGTGGAACTCCACCACGTTGAACTGCGCCGCGCCGAGCAGGCCCTCGGCCACGTCGATTTGCAGCAGCGGCTCGTGGCCGGGATCGAGCGCCGGGTCGAGCAGGCCCACGCCGGCCATCTCGCCGTGCTGCGCATGCTTCTGGAAGAACAGCTCGCCCGCGATGCCGTCGGGCGCGCGCACCAGCGCCACCGGCCGGCCGCGCAGGTGGGGCAGCATCAGCGGCGCGACGCGCGCGTAGTAGGCGGCGAGCTCGCCCTTGGTGATGCCGCTCTTCGCGTCGACGAGGCGGTCGGCATGGGTGATGCGCGGCGTGGATTGCTTGCGGTCGGCGGCCATGGTTCGTTTCCTTGGTCCGCCATGGTCGTGCCCGCCCGGGGCCGCGGATGTAGGAACGCGACGGCGCGCCGTGTATTCCTGGCGCTCAGGCCGTGCCGTCGAGCCGCCGTTCGCTGGGCCGCGCGAAATAGAACCACTCGGTGTCCGGCAGCGCGAGCGCGTTGGGGAACACGATGCAGCCGTCGTCGGGCGCGGTCACGGGCGTGCCGTCGTGCCGCGTGCCGATGAGCTCGCCGCGGCGCACCGGATCGAAGGTGGCCCAGTCGCGCGCGAAGCGGTCGTCGGCGTGCAGCCGGTCGGTCACGCTGGCCAGGCGCAACAGGCGCGGCGGCACGTCGGGGCCGGCCGACAGGCCCGACGGCAGCGCCGCCATGCCCAGCAGCGCCAGCGTGCGGCGGATCGCGCGCCAGGCCACCTCGGGCGCCTGCGGATCCTGGTGCTGGCCGCATTCGAGCGTGACGCCGTAGCCGCCGCAGCTGCGGATGTATTCGTTGGTGCCGCGGCCGAAGTCGATGGCGGCCTCGTCGACCGCGGCGCCGCGCTGCGCGAGGCCCGCGGCATAGATGTCGAGCCAGCCCTCGACCACGATCGGCGTGCCCAGGTGCAGCGCGAGCTGGCCTTCCTCGGCGGCGCGCGCGAAGGGCTCGAGCGTGCCGGTGTTGTCGCGCGGGCCGATCATCGCGAAGGCCTCGCCCGCGCTCTGGAACGAATGCAGGTCGAGCAGCACCTCGTGGCGCGCGATCACGGGCGCCAGCACGTTGGTCACGCGGGCCTCGTAGTCGGCCGGCTCGGCCGCGGGCTTGAACAGCCGGTTGAGGTTGCGCTCGCCCTCGCGCTGCAGGCGCCGGCGCGCGAGCGGATTGGCCACCGGCACCAGCGTGAGCTCGCCGCGCAGCAGCGCGAGCTCGCCCGCCGCGAACTCGGCCAGCACCCGCTCGATGCCGGCGGTGCCGCTGGTCTCGTCGCCATGCACGCCGCCCATCACGAGCAGCCGGGGGCCGGGGTTCAGGGAGGCGAAGGCGTGGAGGCGAATGCTGTCGTGCGCGACGGCGTCGAAGGGAGAGGAAGCCATGCGGGGATTATGAGGAGGCCTCTTGACAGGTGCAAAGATGCTTCGCTTTTCATAGCACCGATCCTCGCGGCCACGAGGCCACGCCCGCGATCGACACGCAGCCTACAGCCGCGCCCTGGGCTGTCCTACCGGCCCCGCGCGGGCGGCCACGCAAGCTGGTGGCCACCAACGATCGAAGGAGCCCCCATGGCCAAGGACAACACCCCGACCCCAAAGCAGCCCGCCGATCCGCAGAAGGACGCGGGCGGCGGCAAGACCAAGATCGAACAGGGCGGCGAATCGTCGCCGCGGCTGCCGCACGAACGCGACCAGTCCTCGGACAGCCAGCAGACCCGCGACGGCAAGCCGACCGAACGTGGCCGTCGCGCGCATGACGATGTGGAACGCGGCTTGGTCGACACCGACCAGGGGCTGCGCGCCGACAAGGTCGGCGAGCAGGCCAGGCGCTGATTCGAAGGCCCGCTGCCGCTCAGGCGGCGGCCACGCCCGCGAGCTGCGTGCGCATCTGCGCGATCACGGCGCCATAGTCCTTGGCGTTGAAGATCGCGCTGCCGGCCACGAAGGTGTCGGCGCCGGCCGAGGCCACGCGCGCGATGTTGTCGGCCTTGATGCCGCCGTCGACCTCGAGGCGGATGTCGCGCCCGCTCTGCTCGATGCGCTTGCGCGCCTGCTCGATCTTGCGCAGCGCCGAGTCGATGAAGCTCTGGCCGCCGAAGCCGGGGTTGACGCTCATGATCAGGATCAGGTCGATGTCGTCGATCACCCAGTCGAGCACCTCGAGCCCGCGCGCCGGGTTGAACACCAGCCCCGGCTTGCAGCCGGCCGCGCGGATCGCCTGGATGCTGCGGTGCACGTGCGGCGTGGCGTCGGGATGGAAGCTGATGTAGTCGGCCCCGGCCTGCGCGAACGAGGCCGCGAGCGCGTCGACCGGCTGCACCATCAGGTGCACGTCGATCGGCACCGGCGTGCCGTCGGCCGTCTTCGCATGCGGCTTGAGCGCCTGGCAGATCATCGGACCGAAGGTCAGGTTCGGCACGTAGTGGTTGTCCATCACGTCGAAATGGATCCAGTCCGCGCCCGCGGCGATCACGTCCGAGAGCTCTTGGCCGAGCTGGGCGAAGTCGGCGGAAAGGATGGAGGGGGCGATGCGGAAGGTCATGGGCGGCGATTGTCGCAGCCGGCCAAAGGCGCAGCGGAGCTCCCGGACTTCTACGCCTGCCAGGGATCGACCAGCGCCACGCCGGTGCCGGCATAGCCGGCCGCGTCGCGCGAGACCACCGCGAGGCCGTGCTGCGCGGCGGTGGCGGCGATGATCAGGTCGGGCTGCGAGAAGGTGCGCCCGGCCTTGCGGCCCTGCTCGACCATCAGCCGCCACTTGAACATCACGTCCTCGCTGACCGGCAGCACGCGGTAGCCGAACATCGGCCGCAGCTGCAGCTGCAGCTGCAGCCAGTCGTTGAGCTGGGCGCGCTTGTGGATGTCGGCCACCAGCTCGATGCCGAAACGGATCTCCGCGAAGGTGACGGTGCTGACGAACAGGCTTTCGAGCGGCTGCGCGCCGACGAAGGCGACCACCCGGGGCTCGGGGCGCGGGCGCCGCAGCTCGGACAGCACGTTGGTGTCGAGCAGGAAGCCGCTCATGGCGCTCATGGCGCTCACGGCATTCACAGCTCGACGCTGCGCACCGGCGAGGCTTCGGAGGCGCCGACCGACAGCTCGATGTCCCGATGCGGCGAGGCCTGCAGCACGTCGACCAGCGCCTGGCCCGTGCGCGCGCCCTGCAGGCGCTGGAAGTCCTCGGCCGCGATCACCACGACCTCGTCGCGCCCATGGACCGTGACGTGCTGCGGCCCCTCGCTGTGGACACGACGCACCAGTTCGCTGAAGCGCGCCTTGGCGTCCTGCAGCGGCCAATGGCCTGGAAGGGATATTCTGGTCATACCGACCAGAATATCCCTTCATCGCCATTTCCGCAAGAAAGCCGGCCCGGCACCGGGAAGCTCTCCCCGCGCCAAAAACCAGCAGTTACCATCGCGCGCATGTCACACAGCCCCCTTTCCATCGAGGTCGAGCCGCGCTACCTCGCCGACCAGTCCTCGCCGAAGGAAGGCATCTACACCTTCGCCTACACCATCACGATCACCAACACCGGCTCGACCGGCGCCCAGGTGATCGCGCGGCACTGGCTGATCAACGACGCCTCGGGGCATGCGCAGGAGGTCAAGGGCCTGGGCGTGATCGGCCAGCAGCCGCTGCTGGCGCCGGGCGAGAGCTTCCGCTACACCAGCGGCTGCCGGCTGCAGGCCGCGAGCGGCACCATGCATGGCAGCTACCTCGTGGTGACCGAGGACGGCGAGCGCTTCGACGTGCCGATCCCGATGTTCGTGCTCGAGGCCGACATCGGCGGCGCGCCGGTCTCGCGCGTGCTGCACTAGCCTTTCCCGCTCGGGCACCCGCACGGAATTTCTCCCGCTGCGGCATCGCCCTCCTCTTCCCTTCTCGATTCCCTCCTCCCATGGCTGCCGCTTCGCGCGACCTGCAGGGGCTGCTCGCCGGCCTCGATCCTTCCGCCGACGTGGCTCGGCGCCACATCTGGCTCATCGACCTGTTCGACTGGCTGCGCGGCGACCGTGCCTCGCCGCAGGCGGCCATGGGCCGCGTGCAGCTGCTGCTCGACGCCATCGAGGCGCGGCCCGAGCTGCGCGAGCGCGTGCGCGCCTGGTGGCGTGCCTTCACGCGCGACGTCGACCTGTCGACGCTGCTGGCCGACTACGGCTTCGCGCCGCGCACCGCCTTCCTCAGCGAGTTCAACGAGCGGCTGCGCCGCAAGATCCTGCCGGGCACGCCCGAGACCACCGACGCCTCGGAGCTGTTCCGCATGGTGCTGCCGGGCGACTTCGATGCACGCTGGATCGCGCTGCTGGAAGCGCCGCAGCTGGTGCGCATCGGCGCGCTGCTGGCCGATGAAACGGCCGACGACGGCACCACCGTGCCGCGCTGGCGCGCCACGCTGATGGATGCCATCACCTACTGCGCGAGCCAGCTGGTGGCCGCGGGCTTCTCGTCCGAACTGCGGCTGCGCATGCGCAGCACCGAGGAGAGCCGGCCCTTCCATGCGCTGATGGCCGAGCTCGACGAACTGCGCGAGCGGCTGTTCGAGGACCGCCCGCGCGACGAGGCCGCGGTGCAGGCGGCCTTCGTCGCGTTCCGCGACCGGCTCGATGCCTGCCGCGCAAGCGCCGCCTCGGTCTACGCGCACCTGGAAGACAACGGCATCTCGGTCGGCCTGGTGTTCCGCGTGCGGCAGATGCGCGAGCGGGTGCTGCGCATCCGCGAGCTGCTCGACGGCCTGATGTCGCCCACGCCCGCGGTCAGCATCGCGCGGCTGGTCGGCCGGCTGGTGCAGGCCGGCAGCGAGCGCAACAGCATCCGCGCGCTGATCGCCTCGAACTCGTCGATGCTCGCGGCCAAGGTCACCGAGCGCAGCGCCGAGACCGGCGAGCACTACATCACGCGCGACCGCGCGAGCTACCGGCAGATGGTGCGCAAGGCCGCGGGCGGCGGCGCGCTGACCTCGCTCACGGTGCTCGCGAAGTTCGGTATCTACGCGCTGGGCCTGTCGGCCTTCTGGAGCGGCCTGGGCTCGGGCGTGATGTATGCCGCCAGCTTCGTCGCGATCCAGCTGCTGCACCTCACGCTCGCCACCAAGCAGCCGGCCATGACGGCGCCGGCGCTGGCCGCGCGGCTGCGCGAGATCCGCGCCGACAGCGGCCTCGACGAATTCGTCGACGAGGTCGCCAACCTGGTGCGCTCGCAGGTGGCGGCGGTGCTGGGCAACGTGCTGGTGGTGGTGCCGGCGGTGGCCGCGCTCGCCATCGCCTGGCGGCTCGCGCTGCACCAGCCGCTGCTCGATGCCGCGCATGCGGCCGCCGTGCTGCAGTCGCTGTCGCTCGCGGGCCCCACGGCGCTGTTCGCGGCCTTCACCGGCGTGCTGCTGTTCGCCTCCAGCCTGATCGCGGGCTGGGCAGAAAACGCCTTTGTCCTGCATCGGCTGGACTCCGCCATGCGGTACAACCCCCGCATCGGCGCCGTCCTGGGCGCCGCCCGGGCCCGTCGATGGGCCGACTTCATGCGCACCCACATCTCCGGTTTCGCCGCCAACATTTCGCTGGGCCTGATGCTCGGACTGCTGCCAGCGGTCGCGGGCTTCTTCGGGCTCGGCCTCGACGTGCGCCACGTGACGCTGTCGGCCGGCCAGATCGGCGCGGCCGTGGTGTCGCTCGGCCTGCCGGTGCTGCAGCAGCCGCTGCTGTGGTGGGCGGTGGCGGCGATCCCGGTGATCGGTGCGCTCAATGTGAGCGTGAGCTTCTATTTCGCATTCCGGCTGGCGCTGCGCGCGCACAGCGTGAGCCTCGCCGACCGCGCCCGCATCCGCGGCGCGCTGCGGGCGCGCTGGCGCAGCCGGCCCATGAGCTTCTTCCTACCCGCATGAATCTGACGAGTCTCACCGCCGACCTGATGGGCTTCTGGTCCGAATGGGCCCGCCCCTCGGCCGGCCTTCCCACCGTGCTGTGGTCGCTGCTGCTGGCCGCGGCCGCGGCCTCCGGCCACCTGGTGCGCCGCTACATGGGCATGCCCAAGGTGGTCGGCTATTCGATCGTGGGCACCATCGTCGGCTTCGCCGGCTTCGAGGGCGCGATCTGGCCGCTGCGCGGCATCAGCCTGTTCCTGCTCGAGCTCGGCGTGGCCGTGGTGCTGTTCGAGGCCGGCGGCCGGCTGCCGCTGCGCTGGTTCCGCCACAACCCGATGGTGCTGGTGCAGAGCCTGCTCGAAGCCACGCTGACCTACTTCGGCGTGTTCTGGGTGCTGCGCCTGCTGGGCCTGCCCGACCCGGTGGCCAACCCGCTCGCGCTGATGGCGATCGTCGCCTCGCCCGCGGTGCTGAGCCGCGTGATCATCGACACCCGCGCCGCCGGCCCGGTGACCGAGCGCGCGATGACGCTGGCCACGCTCAACACCTTCTACGCGCTCGCGCTCGGCTATGCGCAGGCCGGCCTGATCGAGCGCGCGCCGCAGACCGTGCTGCAGAAGCTCTACCCGATCGCGGTGGTGCTGGGCCTGTCCTTCGTGGTGGGCGCGCTGATGGCGCTGGCGCTGCGCACCGCGCTGCGCGTGATGAGCCCGACCAGCGAGAACACCTCGCTGCTGCTGCTGGCGCTGATCGCGGCCGGCGCCGCCGTCACCGCGCACATCGGCGGCTCCGCGCCGCTGGCCGCGCTGATCGGCGGCGTGCTGCTCAAGACCTTGAACCCCAAGCCCTGGGCCTGGCAGCGCCAGCTCGGCACCGCGTCTTCGCTGCTCACCATGCTGATGTTCGTGCTGGTGTCGATCGTCGCGGCGCAGGCCGACTGGACGCTGCCCGTGGCCAGCGTGGTGCTGGCGCTGATCGCCGTGCGCATGGTCGCCAAGATCGCCGGCGTCGCGATCGCCAACCCCGGCAGCGGCGCAAGCTGGAAGCAGGCCTTCTGGGTCGGCTGCGCGATGTCGCCGCTGTCCTCGATCGCGCTCCTGATCGCCTCCAATTTCGCCACCGCCTCGCCGCTGCTCGGCACCATGATCACCCAGGTCGCGCTGCCCTCGATCCTGCTGATGGAACTGCTGGGCGCCGTGCTCGCCACGGTCGCGATCCATGCGGTCGGCGAGAGCTCGGTGCCCTGGGCGCCCGAGGCCTTCAGCAGCACCGCCGAGGACACGCAGCGATGAGCAGCCACACGACCACTCCCCCGAGCCCCGCGATCGACCCGGACAGCGACGACGTGCGCTCGGCCCCGCTCGCGGCCGATCCCGCGAGCCGCGCCGTCAAGCTCGAGCCCTTCAACAAGTCGGAGGCGCTGTCGCTCGGCGTCGAGCTCGAGCTGCAGCTCGTGAACACGCACGACTACGACCTCGCGCCGTATGCGGAAGACATGCTGCGGCTGATGGCGCAGACGCCGCTGCCCGGCAGCGTGGTGCCCGAGATGACCTCGAGCATGATCGAGATCTCCACCGGCATCTGCCATTCGGCGCAGGACGTGATCGCGCAGCTCACGCCGATCCGCGACGCGCTGATCAAGAACGCCGACAAGCTCAACATCGCGGTGGTGGGCGGCGGCACGCATGCCTTCCAGCAATGGCACGAGCGGCGCATCTACGACAAGCCGCGCTTTCGCGAGCTGTCGGAGCTCTACGGCTACCTGAGCAAGCAGTTCACCATCTTCGGCCAGCACGTGCACATCGGCTGCCCCGATGCCGATTCGGCGCTCTTGATGCTGCACCGCATGTCGCGCTACATCCCGCACTTCATCGCGCTGTCGGCCTCCTCGCCCTTCGTGCAGGGGCAGGACACGCAGTTCGACTCGGCGCGGCTGAACTCGGTGTTCGCCTTCCCGCTGTCGGGCCGCGCGCCCTTCACCACGAGCTGGAAGGAATTCGAGGCCTACTTCGAGCGCATGACCCGCACCGGCGTCGTGCGCAGCATGAAGGACTTCTACTGGGACATCCGGCCCAAGCCCGAGTTCGGCACCATCGAGATCCGCGTCTTCGACACCCCGCTGACCGTGGCGCGCGCTGCCGCGCTCGCGGGCTACGTGCAGTCGCTGGCCGCCTGGTTCCTGCAGGAGCAGCCCTTCGAGCCCAGCGAGGACGACTACCTGGTCTACACCTACAACCGCTTCCAGGCCTGCCGCTTCGGCCTCGACGCGGTCTACGTCGACCCGGCCAGCGGCCAGCACATGCCGCTGCGCGACCACATCCTGATGACCATGACCCAGCTCGAATGGCACAGCGAGGCGCTCAACGCCACGCAGGCGCTGGGCGAGCTGCGCACCAGCGTCGAGACCAACCGCAACGACGCGCGCTGGCTGCGCGAGCGGCAGGGGCGCGAGCGGCTGCTGGCCGAGGTGGTGCGGCAGGCGTCGCTGCGCTTTCGCGGGGGCGCGTAGGTAGCGAGTGCCCGAGGCCCGCGCCCATCCGCGCGGACGCCTCAGCGCGGCACGTAGCCCTTCTCGAGCACCGCGCCGTCCTCGGCATCGATCACGAAGCGCGCGCGCGCGCCGAAGGCGACGGCATTGCTCTCGATCTCCCAGCGCGCGGACTGCTTCGAGAAGAACCAGGGCTTGCGCAGCCGCGCCTGCACCGGCTCCACGAAGGCCCAGCCCTGCTGCAGCGCGATGCGGCGCGCGACGCCGATGGCGGTGGCTTCGTCGATCATCGCGCGGGCGCGGGCTGCAGCCGCGGCGAGGACGGTTGGGCCGGAGCCTGCGCGGGCAGCGGCGGCAGCGCCTGCGGCATGCGTGGATGCGTGGGCATCGGCCCGTCGCTCACGCCGACCCAGAACAGGGTGCCACCCAGCGAGATGGTGCCGATGGCCATGCCCTCGGCACGCATCTGCGACACGGTGACGTAGCCGAACTGGATCGGGAAACGGTAGGCGCCGAGCGCCTGCGACAGGCCGTGCACCCGCAGCTGGCCATAGCCCTCGGCCATCGCTTCCTCGAGGTAGCGCAGCAGCGAGGACTTCGAATAGGCGTTCCAGCGGAACTGCGCGCGCAGCTGCCGCAGCGGGCCGGTGCGCGGCGAGAAGTAGCGGTGCACGAGCTCGTGGAACAGCGTGACCTTCTGCTCGCTGAGGCTCTGGGCGCGCGAGACCGCGATCTCGCCGTACATGGTGGTGCCGCCGAGCTCGCCGCCGGGCAGCGAGCGCGGCCGGCTCAGCGACAGCCCGTTGCCGGCCGGCGGCGGCGTGCCCACGTCGGGCAGCGGTTCGACGCGCGGCATGCCGCGCTGGACCACGGGCTTGGCGGCGCCGCGCAGCAGCATCGCCTGGATCGCGGAGATCCCCAGCAGCATCACGGCCTTCGCGAAGTGGCCGGCCGCCTCGTCGAGGTCGGCGCTGGTGCGGCCGTTGACGGCCTTGGTGGTGAATTCCGACAGCTCGCCCGCGCCCGAGAACACCGACATGCCGAGCGCCGCGAAGCCGACCACCAGCAGGATGATGTCGACCACCTCGCCCACGCCGAAGAAATGCGAGCCGGCCCACACCACCAGCGTGCCGGCGACGATCGCCAGCGCCTCGGGCTGCAGCATCGCCTCGACCGTGCCGCGCGCCTCGCCGGGCAGCAGCGGGAGCGAGCGGCGCATGGCTTCGCCGACGCGTTCGGTCGCGGACAGGGTCAGGGTATCGGGCATTCGGCGGATCTCCTCGGACAGTCCCCCAATCTAATGCATCGCGGCGGCGCCGCGTGTCGGCCATCGGCGCATGCCTTTCCCCGCTTATGCTCGGCGCATGGGTGAATTCGACCTGATCCAGCGCTACTTCCAGCGCCCCGCCACACGCTCGCCGCTGGGCGTGGGCGACGACTGCGCGCTGCTCGCGCCCGCGCCGGGCATGCAGCTCGCGGTCTCCTCGGACATGCTGGTCGAGGGCCGGCACTTCCTCTCGACCGTCGATCCGGCGCGGCTCGGCCACAAGGCGCTGGCGGTCAACCTCAGCGATCTCGCGGCCTGCGGCGCGAAGCCGCTGGCCTTCACGCTGGCGCTGGCGCTGCCGGGCGTCGACGAGAACTGGCTCGAGGGCTTCTCGCGCGGCCTGTTCGCGCTGGCCGACGAGCACGGCTGCGAGCTGGTGGGCGGCGACACCACGCGCGGCCCGCTCAACATCTGCATCACCGTGTTCGGCGAAGTGCCGGCCGGCGCGGCGCTGCTGCGCTCGGGCGCGCGCGTGGGCGACGAGCTGTGGACCAGCGGCACGCTCGGCGATGCGCGGCTGGCGCTCGAGAACTTCCGCGGCACGCTGTCGCTGCCGGGCCCGCTGTTCGAGCGCACGCGCGCCCGCATGGAACAGCCCGCGCCGCGCGTGGCGCTGGGCCAGGCGCTGCGCGGCATCGCGAGCGCAGCGGCCGACGTGAGCGACGGCCTCGCGGGCGACCTCGGCCACATCCTGCGCGCGAGCCGCGTGGGCGCGACGCTCGACGTCGACGCGGCGATGCACTGCATCGCGGCCGTGGCCGACGGCTCGGCCGCCGCCGCGGGGCTGGAACGCGACACGCTGCGCGCGATGGCGATCTCGGGCGGCGACGACTACGAGCTGGTGTTCACCGCGCCGGCCTCGGCGCGCGCGGCGGTGGAACAGGCCGGCCGCGACAGCACGACGCCGGTCACGCGCATCGGGCGCATCGATGCCGAGAGCGGCCTGCGCTTCGTCGATGCCGCGGGCGCGCCGGTGGCGCAGCGCTTCGGCTCCTTCGATCACTTCGCCTGAACGCCACACCGCCTCACAGCGTGCGCTTGAGCACGTCGATGAACTGGCGCGCCGCCTCCGACAACGTGTGGCCGCGCTTGGTGACCACCGAGATGTCGCGCGAGACGCGCGGCGCGCTCAGAAGCTTGATGACCAGCGCGGGATCGCCCGCTGCGCGCGCGAAGGCCGAGGGCATGATCGACGGGCCCATGCCGCAGGCGGTCATCCACAGCGCGGTCGAGAGAAAGGACACCTCGTGCGCGACCTCGAGCGCCACGCCCGCATCGCTGGCGGTGCCGTCGATCAACGGGCGCACGCCATAGCCGGGCCGCACCGTGATCACCGGATGGCGGCCGAGGTCGGTCCAGCGCACCACGCGCGCCTGCGCCAGCGGATGGTCGCTGCGGCACACCAGCGCGAGATGGTCGCGCAGCAAGCGCTGCGTCTCGACCTCGGCGCCGGGCCGCTCGGGCGTGCCGATGCCGAAGTCCACGTGCTCGCCGAGGATGCGCGCGATGAACTGGTCGGGCGCGCAGTCGCTGACCACCACGCGCACCTTGGGATGCTGCTGCTGGAACAGTCCGATCGCCTCGGGCAGGAGGAAGGAGGCCAGCGTCGGCGTGATCGCGATCGAGACGCGGCCGCGCTCGAGCGTGGCGAGGTCGCGGAAGCCGGCCGCGAGCGCATCGACGTCGCGCAGGATGCGCTCGGCGGCGGGCAGCATCTCCTGCGCGGCGGCCGTCGGCTTGAGCGAGCGCGTGGTGCGGTCGAACAGCCGCGTGCCCAATCCGTCCTCGAGCTGGCGCAGCAGCATGCTCACGGCCGACTGCGTGACGAACAGCCGTTGCGCCGCGGCGCTGAGCTGCCGCAACTGGTAGACGGCGAGGAAGGCGCGCAGCTGGCGGATCGTAGGACTGAAGTTCGCTTTCATCAGGAAACATGATATTTGGTTCTGAATTTCTTGATTTACGAATGAATCCGCCCATCGTTCAATCGGACGCAGAACAGACATGAACATTCAAGGAGTACCGATGACCGCAACGATCGCCCGCGGCGCGACACAACCGCTGCGCAGGCAATTGCTGCTGGCCGCGGCCGCCGCGCTGTCCGGCGGGTCCACCTTCGCACAGGCGCCCGCCGCGGGCGCCTTTCCCGACAAGCCGATCCGCGTGGTCGTGACCTTCCCGCCTGGCGGCAGCGCCGACGCGGTGGTGCGCATGCTGGTGCCGCGGCTCAACGAGAAGCTGGGTCAGCCGGTGGTGGTCGACAACCGGCCCGGCGCGGGCGGCAACGTCGGACTCACGCTGGTGGCCAAGGCACCGGGCGACGGCTACACGCTGGGCGTGGGCGCGGCGGGCGCGCTCGCGGCCAACGCGAGCCTCTATGCGCAGATGCCCTTCGATCCGCTGAAGGACTTCAAGCCCGTGGGCATGCTGGCCGCGATCCCGTTCGTGATCGTGGGCCATCCCTCGATCGCGGCGCGCAACCAGCGCGAGCTGATCGCGCTCGCGAAGACGCAGCCTGGCGGGCTGTCGATCGGCCATGGCGGCAACGGCACGGCGATGCACCTGTCGGCCGCGCTGTTCGCGCAGATGGCCGAAGTCAAGCTGGTCGAGGTGCCCTACCGCGGCTCGGGTCCGGCCGCGCTCGACGCGCTCGCGGGACAGGTGCCGCTCGCGGTGGTCGACCTGCCCTCGGCGCTGCAGCAGATCAAGGCCGGCAAGCTGCTCGCCTTCGCCGTCACCAGCCCCGCGCGGCTGCCGATGCTGCCCGAGGTGCCGACGGTGGCCGAGGCCGGCCTGCCCGGCTACGACTCGACCGGCTGGTTCGGCGTGGTGGCGCCCGCGGCCACGCCGGCGCCGGTGGTCGCGCGGCTCAATGCCGAGATCAACGCGGCACTCGGCGACGAACAGATCAAGGCCGCGATGCGCAACCTCGGCGTGGAACCCGCGCCGGGGTCGAGCGAGGCCTTCGACGCCTACATCCGCGCGGAGACCCGCAAGTGGGCGCAGGTGATCCGCACCGCCAACATCAAGCTCGAATAGACCCCGTGCGCATGAAGAACGACCTCGATCTCCAGGCCGACGTGCTGATCGTCGGCGCCGGCCCGGTGGGCCTCTCGCTCGCGATGGACCTGGCCTCGCGCGGCGTCAGCACGATCGTCTGCGAGACGCGCGCCTTCGCCGAGCCGCCGAACGTGAAATGCAACCACGTGGCGTCGCGCACCATGGAGCAGTTCCGCCGCCTGGGCGTGGCGCAGAAGCTGCGCGACGCGGGCCTGCCGCCCGAGCATCCGAACGACGTGGTGTTCCGCACCAGCGTGACCGGCATCGAGCTCGCGCGCATCCCGATTCCCTGCCGGCGCGATCGCTACACCGAGACCGAGGGCCCCGATGCCTGGTGGCCCACGCCCGAGCCGCCGCACCGCATCAACCAGATCTACCTCGAGCCGATCCTGCTGCGCCACACGGCCGCGCTGCCGGGCGTGACCCTGCTCAACCGCACGCAGGTCGGCGGCTTCACGCAGGACGCCGAGGGCGTGACGGCGATCGCCACCGACCTCGACAGCGGCGTGACGCGCAGCCTGCGCGGGCGCTACATGGTGGGCTGCGACGGCGGCAGCTCGGCGGTGCGCAAGCAGATGGGCGCGAAGCTCGAGGGCACGGCGGTGATCCAGCGCGTGCAGTCGACCTGCATCCGCGCGCCCGGCCTGCGCGCGCTGATCCCGGGCAAGCCCGCGTGGTCGTACTACGCGATGAACCCGCGCCGCTGCGGCACCATGTTCGCCATCGACGGCCACGAGACCTGGCTGGTGCACAACCACCTCAACGCCGAGGAGCCCGAGTTCGATTCGGTGGACCGCGACCGCTCGCTGCGCGAGATCCTCGGCGTCGGACCCGATTTCGAGTACGAGATCCTCAGCAAGGAGGACTGGGTGGGCCGCCGCCTGGTGGCCGACCGCTTCCGCAACGGCCGCGTGTTCCTCGCGGGCGACGCCGCCCACCTGTGGGTGCCCTACGCGGGCTACGGCATGAACGCCGGCATCGCCGACGCGCTCAACCTCTCGTGGCTGCTCGCGGCCTGCGTGCAGGGCTGGGCCGACGAGGGCATCCTCGACGCCTACGAGGCCGAGCGGCTGCCGATCACCGAGCAGGTCTCGCAGTTCGCGATGGACCATGCACAGAAGATGATCCGCGCGCGCCGCGCGGTGCCTTCGAACATCGAGGCGCCGGGCCCCGAGGGCGATGCGCTGCGCGCCGACATCGGGCAGGAGGCCTACGAGCTCAACGTGCAGCAGTTCTGCTGCGCGGGCCTGAACTTCGGCTACTTCTACACCGGCTCGCCGATCATCGTGCCCGACGGCGAGCACGTGCCGCCGGTCTATTCGATGGGCGCCTTCACGGCCTCGACCGTGCCGGGCTGCCGCGCGCCGCACTTCTGGCTGGCCGACGGCCGCTCGCTGTACGACGCCTTCGGCCCGGGCTACACGCTGCTGCGCTTCGACCGCAGCGCCGACGTGCGCGCGCTGGAACGCGCGGCCGACACCTACCGCATGCCGCTCACGGTGCTCGACATCGATGCCGCCGTGGTGCCGCCGGCCTACGCGCACCGGCTGGTGCTGTGCCGCGCCGACCTGCACGTGGCCTGGCGCGGCGCCTACATCCCGGCCGACGTGTACGAACTGGTGGCGCGGCTGCGCGGCGAGCCGCAGCGCGAGCGCGCGACCAAGCGCGCGCTGCCGTGGGAAGGGGTGCTGGCCTAGCGTCTAGGCCTCGCGCGTGGCCGACACCACGCGCCGCGCCAGCAGCACCACCAGCGCCGGCGCGATCGCGAAGCTCGCGAACAGCCACACGGCCGCCGAGCGCGCACCCTCGACGCCGCCCGGCTGCGTGAGCCCGGCCGCGTTCGCCACCAGCCCGGCGACCGCGGCGCCGACCGCCATGCCGTAGAGCTGCACCGTGGTGATCGAGGCCGAGGCCAGGCCTTCCTCGCCGGCCGGCGCGCGCGACATCACGCGCGTCAGCAGGTGCGGCCAGCCGATGCCCACGCCGAGCCCCACGGCCGCCAGCGCGAGCGCGACGGCCAGCGTCTCGAGCCCGGCGGGCAGATGCCCCGGCGCGGGCAGCAGCACGGCCAGCGCCGCCAGGCCCAGCGTGCAGACCACGGGGCCGGCGCGCAGCATGCGGTCGGCACCCGCGCCGCTGCGTCCCGACGACAGCAGCGAGCCCACGCTCCAGCCGCCGGCCATCGCGGCCGTGAGGTAGCCGGCCGCGAGCGGCGTGTGGCCGTGCAGCAGCTGCAGGAAATAGGGCACGAAGATCTCGGTGGTGGTGCCGATCAGCAGCAGCGCCACGCTGGCGTAGATCGCGCCCAGCGGCGCGGCGATCGAATAGGCGCCCGTGGGCAGCAGCCGCACGGCCGAGGCGCGGTCGACGCGCGTGGCGGCGATGCCGAGCGCCAGCCCCAGCGCGACGCCCGCGGCCTGCACCGGCAGCGAGGCGCCGAACTCGCTGGCCGCGATCACCAGCACCGAGGCCAGCAGCAGCGCGATCTGCGGCAGCGCGATGCGCGGCGCGGTGGCGGGGCGCTCGTGGCGCACGCCGGCCGCGGGGCGCAGCTGCAGCGTCACCAGCAGCGCCTGCGCGGCGGCCACCGGCAGCAGGGTCCAGAAGGCCCAGCGCCAGTGGCCGCCCTGCGCGAACAGCCCGCCCACCGCCGGCCCGCACAGCGTGGCCACGCCCCACATGCCCGACACCAGCGCCACCGCGCGCGGCCACAGCCGCGGCGCGAACACCAGCTGGATCAGGCCGTAGCTCAGCGCCGCCAGCAGCCCGCCGCCCAGGCCCTGCACCGTGCGGCCGGCCAGCATCCACGGCATGGCCGGCGCGAGCGCGCAGCCGACGGAGCCGGCGCTGAACACCGCCAGCGCCGCGAGGCAGGCGCCGCGCGGGCCCAGCACCGCGAGCAGGCGCACCGACAGCGCCGCGCCGAGGATCGAGCCGAGCACGAACAGCGTGGTGCTCCAGGCGTACCAGTCGAGCCCGCCGATCTCGCGCACCACCGAGGGCAGCACGGTGGTGACGATGTGGACGTTGACCGCATGCAGCGCGACACCGCCGGTCAGCGCGAGCGCGCGCCAGCCGTTGCGGCCGCTGAAGAGTTCACCCCAGCCGGCAGTGGCCGGCGGGTCGGCGCGGGAGCGGTCGAGGACGGGAGAGGAGGAAGAGGCCATGGTGGAAGCGTCGGCCCGACGGCGCAGCGCCCGGGCCCGGATCTGAAGGTGCCCGGATACTAGGCCGCCACCCCGAATTAAACAAGCAATTGCTTTGATAAATAAAATCGAAGACGGCGGGCCGCGCGCCCCGCCGGCACCCGCTGCGGCAAGATGCGCGACACTCCCGGCTGATGCACGCCGCCGTTCCCGTCTCCGATCCCGCCCGTCCGATGCCCACTTCCGGCGCCATGCCCCCGCCCTCCATCCGCCGCCCGAGCGCGCGCTTCCTGTTCTCGCATCCGGCGCACTTCGTCGGGCTGGGCCTGGGTTCCGGCCTGTCGCGCTTCGCGCCCGGCACCGTGGGCACGCTGTGGGCCTGGGCCGCGTTCTCGGTGATGCAGCACTGGCTGTCGCCGGCCGCGATCGGCTGGATCATCGGGGTCTCGCTGCCGCTGGGCTGGTGGGCCTGCACGCTGACGGCGCGCGACATGAACCTGGCCGACCCCGGCGCGGTGGTGTGGGACGAGGTGGTCGCGTTCTGGATCGTGCTGTGGCTGGTGACGCCGGCCGGCCTGTGGGCGCAGATCGTCGCCTTCGCCCTGTTCCGCTTCTTCGATGCCGCCAAGCCGGGCCCCGTGGCCTGGGCCGACGGCCTGTTCAAGCAGCGCGATGCCGCGCAGGTACGCTGGTGGCACGCCGGCTTCGGCATCATGCTCGACGACCTGGTGGCGGCCTTCTGCTCGCTGCTGGTGATCGCGCTCTGGCGCGCCTGGTGAGACCCCGACCCATGGAATCCTCTTTCCCGCCCCCTTCATCGCAGGACCTCGACACGCCCGAGCTGGTGGAGGCCCTGGCCGGCCTGCTGCTGAAGAAGGGCTGGCTGCTGGCCACCGCCGAGAGCTGCACCGGCGGCCTGATCGGCGCCGCCTGCACCGAGCTCGCGGGCTCCAGCGCCTGGTTCGAGCGCGGCTTCGTGACCTACTCCAACGCGGCCAAGACCGAGCTGCTGGGCGTGGACGCCGCGCTGGTCGAGGCGCACGGTGCGGTCAGCGAGCCGGTGGCGCGCGCGATGGCGCAGGGCGCGATCGCGCATTCGGCGCCGGCGCGCGTCGCGGTGGCGGTCACCGGCATCGCCGGCCCCACCGGCGGCACGCCCGACAAGCCGGTCGGCACCGTGTGGTTCGGCTGGTCGGTCGACGGCCAGGTGCGCACCGAGCGGCGCCGCTTCGACGGCGACCGCGCCACGGTGCGCGCGGCCACGGTGCGGCATGCGCTGCACACGCTGGTGCAGCTGCTCGAAGCCCCGAGCGCGGCCTGATCAGGCCAGCGCGAACTCGCCCAGCGGCCGGCGCGGCGCGGGCGGCACCAGCGCCATCGGATAGCCGATCCGGCACAGCAGCTGCAGCGTGCGGCTGCGCGCGTCGCGCGGCGGCGGCAGGCCCAGCAGCATCTCGTGCGCCGCCGCGTGGTGCGCAGCCATTTCCGCGAACTCCTCGAGCGGCTGGCTCATCGGGTGCATGCCCAGCCCGAGGTCGGTGGCGCGCAGCTGCTGGCGCAGGTAGGCGCGGCCGGCGTTGAGCTGGTCGGTGCGGCTGTTGCCCGCGGTGCTGATCCAGGTGAAGCCCATGGCCGTGCTGGCCTGGTCGGCATACAGCGCCAGCGTGCGCTCGAAGGCCCGGCTGCCCTCGCGCGCCGGCACCTCGCGGTCGAAGCGGCCCAGCGCCACGGCCACGCGCAGCGCCGGATCGTTGAGCGAGAAGCCGTCGCGGTGCGCGAGGATCTCCTCGGGCCCCACGCGCAGCAGCCGCAGGTTCTCGCGCGCGGTGCTGGGCGTGGTGATCTCCACCCGCGCCGCGGCCAGGCAGAGCCGGCGCAGCGGCAGCACGCGCGCCATCTCGACCGTGCCGTCGGCGCGCAGCGAGCCGCCGTTGGGCACCGCCGCGGTCACGCCCTGCAGCAGCTCGGCCGAGACCGGGCGCGCGGTGTCGAAGCGCTGCTTGGGCGTGCGCCGGCGCAGCACCTGGGAGAACAGCGGATCGGGCGTGCCGCCGCCCGCGAGCCGAAGCCGCGCCACCGGCAGATGGCCCCACTGCCGCGGGTCGGCCGGCAGTTCGCCCTGCGGCCACAGCTGCACGCTGGCCGCCACGCCCTGCTGGGCCAGCGCCATCACCAGCAGCTCGAGGAAGGCGCCCTGGCCGATCACCACCTGGCGGCCGAAGGGGTCGGTCTCGGGCAGCAGGCGCTCGCGGTCGCAGTACAGGACGATCGCATCGGGCTCGCGCAGGTCGACGCGCCAGGGCTGGTGGTTGTAGGCCGAGGGCGCGGTCACCGCATAGGCGATCGCGCGCCGGCGCACGTCGGGCTCGTCGCCCGGACCGTTCCAGATCTCGAGGGCCGCGGCCGGCATGTCGTCGTGCAGCCACCAGGTGGCCAGTGCCGCGGCGCCCGCGGCCAACACCACACCGCCTCCCAGCAGCCGGACAAAGTTTCTTCGCTCGTCCATGCCGGGGATTATCGGAAGGCCCGATTCACTTCACAATTAGACAACCATTGACAACAGATATTCAAAACTGAATACCCCATGCGGCGCGGCACCGACCTCGATTTCGACTGGCGACTGATCCGCTCCTTCCTCGCGGCGCTCGACAGCGGCAGCCTGCTGGCCGCTTCGCGCCTGCTCAACGCGAGCCAGCCGACGCTGGGGCGGCACATCGCCGAGCTCGAGTCGCAGCTCGGCGTGGTGCTGTTCGAGCGCACCGGCCAGGGCCTGCTTCCCACCGCCATGGCCACGCAGCTGGCCGAATCGGCACGCGTCATGGAGAACGGCGCGCTGGCGCTGTCGCGCGGCGTGGCCGGCGCCAATGCCGCCACCTCGGGCACGGTGCGGCTGTCGGCCAGCCAGGCGACGGCGCGCCACCTGCTGCCGGCGATCCTGGCGCGCATGCGGCTGGAGCTGCCCGAGATCCAGATCGAGCTGGTGGCCAGCAACGAGGTCAGCAACCTGCTGCGGCGCGAGGCCGACATCGCGCTGCGCATGACCCGGCCCGAAACGGCGAGCCTGGTGGCGCGGCGCGTGGGCCGCTTCGCGCTCGGCGCCTTCGCGCAGCGCGACTACCTGCGCCGGCGCGGCACGCCGCGCCACTGGACCGACCTGCTGCGGCACGACCTGCTGGGCTACGACCGCGACGAGAGCATCCTGCGCAGCTCGGCCGAGCTCGGGGCGCCGCTGCAGCGCGAGGACTTCTGCTTCCGCACCGACGACGTCAGCGTCTACTGGGAGGCGCTGCGCCACGGCATGGGCATCGGCTTCGTGGCCGAATCGCTGGCGCGCAGCGACCCCGAGGTGGTGCGCGTGCTGCCCGCGCTCAAGCTGCCCGCGCTGCCGGTGTGGCTGGCAGTGCACCGCGAGGTCCGCACCGACCGGCGCATCCGCGCGGTCTATGATTTCCTGGTGCGCACCCTTCCGGCCGCGCTCTGACCCGCTCCACAACCACCGCGCTCCCGGCGCCCGAGGCCCCATGACAGCCACCACCAACGCGCAGACCATCGAGCGCTTCTACGGCGCGTTCGCCCAGCTCGACGCCGCCACCATGGAAGCCTGCTACGCACCCGACGCGGTGTTCGACGACGAGGCCTTCTCGCTGCGCGGGCGGCGCGAGGTCGGCGGCATGTGGCGCATGCTGTGCGAGGCCACGAAGGCCAAGGGCGCCGACGTCTGGCGCCTGAGCCATCGCGACGTGCGCGCCGACGAGCGCGGCGGCAGCGCCCACTGGGACGCCCACTATCGCTTCAGCGCCACCGGCCGCCTGGTCGACAACAGCATCGACGCGCGCTTCGGCTTCACGCCCGAGGGCCTGATCGCCACCCACCGCGACAGCTTCCCGTTCTGGACCTGGTCGCGCCAGGCGCTGGGCACGCCGGGGCTGCTGCTGGGCTGGTCGCCGATGCTGCGCAACAAGGTGCGCGCCACCGCCGCCGCCAATCTCGCCAGGTACCTCGCGAGCCGGCCCGCCTGAACACCACCCTTGCAAGGAACCCCATGAGCACCGACGACAACGCCCCGATCCTCTCGAACAACGAGGCCGAGCACCGCTACGAGGCCCGCATCGGCGGCGAACTCGCCGCGCTGGCCGAATACAACCTGCTGACCGACGCGATCATGTTCACCCACACCGAGGTGATGCCCGCGCACGAGGGCAAGGGCCTGGGCTCGAAGATCGCGAAGCACGTGCTCGACGAAGCCCGCGCGCGCGGCCTGCACGTGATCCCGGTGTGCCAGTTCATCGCGGGCTACATCCGCAAGCACCGCGAGTACGCCGACCTGGTGCGGCCGGACATCCAGCGCGCGTTCAAGATCTAGGAACGCGGCTTCGCGATCGGCGCCGGCAGCCAGGCGAAGGCCGCGATGCCCGCCAGCAGCAGCACGGCAATGGTCGCCAGCACGGCCGTGAGCGGATCGCCGCCGTGCGCCGCCGCCACCGAGGCGGCGACGCCCGTGCCCCACTGCATCAGCGCCACGCCCATGAACATCGCCATGGTGAAGACCGCCATCGCGCGGCCCGTGAGCGCCGCCGGGTAGGCGCCGCGCACGTCGGCGTACTGCCAGACGATGAAGCCCGAGAGCACGCCGATCAGCAGCATGCCCGCGATGTCGAGCCAGGCCGAGTGCACGAAGGCGATCAGCGCGAACAGGCCCGTGTAGGCCAGCGCCCAGAGCACGATGCGGCGGCGCCGTGCGGCGGGATCGGTGCTGTCGAGCCGGCCGAACAGCGGCGCGCCGACCAGCGAGATCACCGACACCGCGAGCGCGACGTTGCCGCTCTGCACCAGCGAGAAGCCGTGCCGCTCGATCATCAGCGGCCCGAGCCAGAGCCCGCGCAGCGAGATGAAGGCGGCGTAGGTCACGCCGCCCAGCACCACGATGCCCAGCGTGTGGCGCAGCATCAGCAGCGCGCCGAACTGGCGGATCGCCTCGGGCACCGACTCGCGCCGCGCCGGCACGGCCGCGGCGGGCTCGCGCACCCAGTGCCAGATCGCGAGCCAGGCCAGCGCGGCCGCCAGCGCCAGCAGCACGAAGCCGGCGCGCCAGGAATGCGCCTGCACCAGCCAGGCCAGCGGCGTGCCCGTGACCAGCATGCCCAGGCCGCCGATCGCCAGCACCAGGCCCGAGACGGTGGCGAAGCGCTCGGCCGGGAAGTGGCGCGCGATGAAGACGGTGCAGACCAGGAAGGCCGGCGCGCAGCCCACGCCGATCAGCGCCTGGGCCAGCACCAGCACCAGGTAGTTCGAGGACAGGGCCGACAGCAGCGCGCCCGCGATCGCGACCGGGAAGGCCACCAGCACGGTGCGCCGCACGCCGTGCAGGTCGATGCCGATGCCCATGAACAGCTGCATCGCGCCGAAGGCGAAATGGAAGGCGCCCGAGAAGATGCCCAGCGCCTGCGGCGACAGGCCGAACTCGGCCTGCAGCGGGCTGGCCATGATGGCGCCGACGGTGCGGAAGGCCTGGCTCAGCGCCACGCCCGCGCACAGCGCGAGCACCATGGCCCAGGCCGCGCGCGCGCTCAGCGCCGCGGCCGGTGGTGAAGCGGTACTGGCGCCCTCAGCCGGCACCGTGGCACTTCTTGTACTTCTTGCCGCTGCCGCAGGGGCAGGGGTCGTTGCGGCCCGGCGTGGCCTCCTTGCGGAGGGTCTCGACCTTGGGGCCCAGGCTCTTCCAGAGCTGGCGCAGGTCGTACACGGCCCAGATGGCGGCGCCGAAGTCGTCCAGCCGCTGCTGGCTCACGCTGGGCGGGCCGTTCTCGTCGTACATCGAGAGCACCGGCTTGGCCTTGTCGTCCTCGGTCAGCACGACGATGTTCTCGAGCGCGTCGTCGAGCATCTGGGCCGCCTCCTTGTCGCGCGGCGGGGTCCAGTCCTCGGGCCAGTTCTCGACCGCGTACATGAAGCCCAGCGCCCAGACCTGGGCGAACGAGGGCAGCGCCTCGCCCTCCATCTCGGCGCGCTCCTCGGGCGGCAGCGCGGCGACGGCGCCGCGGGTGTCGAGCACCTCGGGCTGCCAGCTGCGCTCGTCCTCGAGCGTCTCGACGTCGGCATCGAGGCCGACCTCGATCTCGCGCCAGCGGCGCTTCCAGTGCAAGACGAATTCCATCTGCTGGGCCGGCACGAAGCCGTCACCCAGTAGCACAGGCCAATACTCCGCGGGCTCGATGACGCGGCGGGTACAAACCAGCGCTGCCAGGAAGCCCTCGCAGAACTCCCATTGGGGAATTTCCTCGTCGTGCTCGCGCATCGCGTCGAGCGCCCGGTCGAGGGCGTCGAAGTCGTCGGGACCGAGGGGTTGCAGGTCGGGGGTGGGGGCCGGATTGGTGCCGGCGGAGTCGGGTGGGGTGGTCGTCATGGCAAGTTCGAAGCAGCCCTCTATGATGCAGCAGGCTCCGGCAGCCCCTCACAACCATGCCCACGATCACTCCGTTTCCGGTCCGCTACACCGCCTTCGCCCTGTGCGTGGCCGGTTTCGCGGCCAGCCTGGCCTTCGTCCTGGCCTCCCCCCATCTCTGGTTCGCCTGGCTCGCGCTGGTGGTGTTCGCGGTGCTCGCGGGCACCGGCGTGCACGACCTGCGGCAGACCCGGCACGCGATCCTGCGCAACTACCCGGTGATCGGGCACCTGCGTTTCCTGCTGGAATTCATCCGGCCCGAGATCCGCCAATACTTCATCGAGAGCGACGCCGAGGCCGCGCCCTTCTCGCGCGCCCAGCGCTCGCTGGTCTACCAGCGCGCCAAGGGCGAGCCCGACAACCGGCCCTTCGGCACCCAGCTCAACGTGACCATCGCGGGCTACGAGTGGATCAACCACTCGATGCAGCCGACGAAACTCGCCAACCACGACTTCCGCATCGTGATCGGCGGCACGCCGCAGCCAGCCGATGCCAATCCGGCCCAGGTCTGCACCCAGCCGTACAGCGCCAGCGTGTTCAACATTTCCGCCATGAGCTTCGGCGCGCTCTCGGCCAACGCCATCCTCGCGCTCAACCAGGGCGCCAAGAGCGGCGGCTTCGCGCACGACACCGGCGAGGGCTCGATCTCGCAGCACCACCGGGTGCATGGCGGCGACCTGATCTGGGAGATCGGCTCGGGCTACTTCGGCTGCCGCAACGAGGACGGCACCTTCAGCGAGGAACGCTTCATCGCCAACGCGCGCGACCCGCAGGTGAAGATGATCGAGATCAAGCTGAGCCAGGGCGCCAAGCCCGGCCACGGCGGCGTGCTGCCGGCGCCCAAGGTCACGCCCGAGATCGCGGCCGCGCGCGGCGTGCCGATCGGCGTGGACTGCATCTCGCCCTCCTCGCACAGCGCCTTCTCCACGCCGACCGAGATGATGCATTTCGTGGCCCGGCTGCGCGAGCTCTCGGGCGGCAAGCCCACCGGCTTCAAGTTCTGCCTCGGCCATCCCTGGGAATGGTTCGGCATCGTCAAGGCGATGCAGGCCACCGGCATCACGCCCGACTTCATCGTGGTCGACGGCGCCGAGGGCGGCACCGGCGCGGCGCCGGTCGAGTTCAGCGACCACGTGGGCGCGCCGCTGCAGGAAGGCCTGCTGCTGGTGCACAACACGCTGCTGGGCGTGAACCTGCGCCACCGCATCAAGCTGGGCTGCGCCGGCAAGGTCATCACCGCCTTCGACCTGGCGCGCATGATGGCGCTGGGCGCCGACTGGTGCAACGCGGGGCGCGGCTTCATGATGGCGCTGGGCTGCATCCAGGCGCAGAGCTGCCACACCGGCCACTGCCCGACCGGCGTGACCACGCAGGACCCGGTGCGCCAGCAGGCGCTGGTGGTGCCGACCAAGGCCGAGCGCGTGCGCAACTTCCACCGCAGCACGCTGCATGCGCTGCAGGAGCTGGTGCAGGCCGCCGGCCTCGACCATCCGCAGCAGATCACCGCCCACCACATCGTGCGCCGCATCTCCGACACCGAGGTGCGCCTGCTGAGCAACCTGGTGATGCAGGTGCAGCCGGGCGCGCTGCTGGGCCCGCTCGACGAGCAGCACAACGTGTTCCGCACCTACTGGCCGCTGGCCAGTGCCGACAGTTTCCAACCCCTGACACAGGGAATGCAGGGCATGCAGAGCGCTCCCGCCGCATCCCAGGGGCTCGCGCTGGCCGCATGAATCCGCTGCGACGTGGCGGCGCCGGCGCGCGCCTTTCGATGCGCAAGGGCGTGGCCTCGGGCCCGGCCCCGCTGGATGCGATCCCCTCCCCGCCCGCGCCGGGCGACTACGCGGCCTTCCTGCGCACCACCCTGCCGCGCCAGGCCAAGAACGTGGCCAGCCACCGCTTCGGCGACGAGCGCGTGTGGCTCAAGAAGGCCGGCCCGCGCCACGGCAAGTGGGGCTACCGGGTGATGGCCGCGGTGGCGCGCATGGCGCGGCTGGACATCATCAAGCCGGTGCCCAACCCCGGCGGCGAGGCCGCCATCGCGACCGAGGCGCGCCGGCTGCGCCAGCTGGCCGCGGCCGGCCTGCGCGTGCCCCGGGTGCTGGCCGAGCAGGCCGACGGCCTGCTGATCTCCGACCTGGGCGCCAGCGGCCGCGGCACCGTGGTGCTGCAGGAACGGCTCGACCAGGCCGCCACCGCCGGCCCGGCCGCGCTGCTCGCGGTCTGGCGCGAAGGGCTGGCGGCGATCGCCACCGTGCATGCGCACGGCCAGCACCTGAGCCAGGCCTTCGACCGCAACCTGGTGCAGTGCCCCGACGGCGTGATCGGCTACATCGATTTCGAGGACGACCCCTCGGAGGTGATGACGCTGGCCGAATGCCAGGCGCGCGACTGGCTCAGCTACCTGCATTCCACGGCCATGATGCTCGAGGCCGCCGCGCCCGACGCCGCCGGCCAGCACTGGCATGCGGCGCTGGCCGACGTGAACGCCGACGTGCGCGAGCGCATCGCGAACGCGGCGCGGCGCATGAAGTGGGCGCAGAAGCTGCCCGCGAGCCGGCGCTGGGGCCGCGACACGCAGCGCGTGCGCGCCGTGGCACGGCTGCTCGGGCGCTGGCACGGCGCCTGAGCGCCAGCCGGCTACGGCAGCGGCTCGAAGGCGGCCTGCACCGCCACCCCGAGCGTGCCCAGCCGCTTGCGCATCGAGAGCACCGCCTTGTCCTTGCTGAGCAGCCGCGCGCGGTGCGCCACCGCGAGGTCGACGAACATCTGGTCGTCGGGGTCGCTGCAGACGTAGGGCGCGCGCTTCGGCACGCCCTCCACCAGCCGCGCGCGCGCATCGAAATCGGCCAGCACGGCCGGCAGCTCGAGCGCGCGCTGCGCCATGCGGCGCGCGATCAGCGGATAGCGCAACACGCGCGCGAGCTCGCCGCGCATGGGCTCGGTGGCGACCCAGCGCAGTTCGCCGGCCGCGAGCACGGCGGCCAGCGGGGCCCAGGCCGGGTCCTCGAACACCAGCAGGTCGAGCGCGATGTTGGTGTCGATGACGATCGACGGCGGCGCGGGCAGCGCCGGGCTGTCTGCGGACACGCGCATGAAGCCGCTAGCCCCGCGCCGAACCCGCGACCATGTCGAAGCGGAACAGCCGGCACTCGATCGGGCCGTTCCACATCGGCACGCGGCGCGATTCCTTCAGCCGCATGCGCTTGGGCAGCTTGAGGTCGGGCGTGAGCACCCAGGCGGTCCAGCCCGGGTAGTTCTTCTTCCAGTGGCTCGCGAGCTGCGGGAAGAACTCGCCGCCGTCGCCCTCCGCCTCGCCCTCGGCGGGTGCCGCCACCTGCGCGGTCTCGCGCGCGCCGCTGCGCGCCACGCCGCCGATGCCGATGCGCTCGCCGTAGGGCGGGTTCAGCACGATCAGGCCGGCCTCGGCGGGCGGCATGCGCTGCAGCGCGTCGCCGCCGCGGAACTCGACCGCCTGGTCCACGCCCGCGCGCTCGGCGTTGCGCTGCGCGAAATCGACCATGCGGTGCGAGACGTCGGAACCGAAGATGCGCGGCGCGGCGCCCGCTTCGGCCGCCGGCGGCTCGGAGGCGGCGCGCACCGCGGCCCACACGTGGGGCTGGAACGGCAGCAGCTTCTCGAAGCCGAAGCGGCGCAACCAGCCGGCCGGGATGCCGAGCGCGATCTGGGCCGCCTCGATGGCGATGGTGCCGCTGCCGCAGCAGGGGTCGTACAGCGGCTTGTCGGCGACCTCGCCGGTCTCGGGGTTCCACCAGCCGCTGGCGGCCAGCATGGCGGCGGCCAGGGTTTCCTTCAGCGGCGCGTCGCCCTTGTCCTGGCGCCAGCCGCGCTTGAACAGCGGCTCGCCCGAGGTGTCGATGTAGAGAGTGCAGGTGTCGGTGGTCAGGTGCGCGAACACGCGGCAGTCGGGCCACTGGGTCTCGATGCTCGGGCGCACGCCGCCGGCGCGGGCGCGGAAGCGGTCGGCGATCGCGTCCTTGATGCGCAGGGTGGCGAAGTTCAGGCTCTGCAGCGGGCTGTGCTGGGCCGTGGTCTCGATCTTGAAGGTCTGCTTGGGCGTGAACCAGATCTCCCAGGCCACGCCGCTGGCCAGCCCGTAGAGGTCGTTCTCGTTGCGGTACAGGCCCTGGGCCAGCTCGACCAGCACGCGCTGCGCGAGGCGGCAGTGCAGGTTGAGCTGCAGCACCTCGCGCCAGTCGGCGCGCACCCGCACGCCGCCGCGCAGCATCAGCAGGTCGTCGCCGGCACGGCCGGTGAGCGCATGCACCTCCTGCGCGAGAAACTCCTCGACGCCGGCGGCGCAAGGCAGGAAAAGGGAGAGATCATTCACGGAAGTTCGCTTGGTCGACGGCCGGCTACGGGATTGCCATTGTCGCTGTGTCGCCCTGCTTGCCTATAGTGGTCCGGTCCATGAAGCCCCTGCACGACTCCGCGGCGCCCGCCGCCCGCCCCGCCAGCGCCGGCGGAAACCCCGAAGCGCCAGGGGCCGCGCGGGACGACGGCTTCGCCATCCAGTGCGAGGTGCTGCGCATCTCGGTGCAGCCGATCGGCCCGATCCTGGCGGTGCAGTACCTGCTGAACTGCGGCATCGCGGCGCTGTTCGCCTGGCAGTTCTCGCTGCCGCTGTCGCTGGCCTGGCTGGGCCTGATCACGCTGGTGACGGTGATGCGCGCCTTCGTGCCGCAGCGCCTGCCCGAGCCCTTCACGCCCGACAGCCTGCGCCGGGCCCAGCGCGTGCACGTGCTGCGCACCGGCATCTGGGAGCTGGCGCACGGCGCGGCCGGCGTGCTGCTGTTCGACCCCTCGCGCATCGAGCTGCAGCTGCTGCTCGGCGTGATCGTGATGGGTATGACGCTGTCGGCCGCCTTCTCGGTCTCGTTCTACACGCCGGCCACGCAGCTCGCGATCACGCTGCTGCTGGCGCCGATCATCGTGATGGGCATCTGGCTCGGGCCGCCGATGATGATCGCGGTCGCCGTCATCGGCGCCGGCCTCACCGCCATGATGTGGAAGCTGGTGGCCGAGCGCTCGCGCCAGCTCGAGGAGAACATCGGCCTGCGCCTCAACGAGCGCACCCTGCGCGAGCAGGCGCTGGCCGGCCTGCGCGCCTCCGAGCAGGCCCAGGCCGAGCGGCTGCGCTTCTTCTCGGCCGCCAATCACGACCTGCGCCAGCCCGTGATGGCCATCGGCCTGCAGGCCGAGGTGCTGCGCCAGCAGCTGCGCGAAGGCGCCGACACGATGGCGGTGCAGCACACGGTGGGCTCGCTGGCACGCGCCCAGCAGGCGTTGGAAGGACTCACCAACCAGTTGCTGGAGATCGGCCGCATCGAGGCCGCGGCCGACCCGCTGCGCCCGGCCGCGGTCGCGCTGGCGCCGCTGCTGCACGAACTGGCGCGCCAGGCCGGCGAGCGCCGCGTGCTGGTGCGCTGCCCGAGCGACGCGGTGGCCTGGAGCGACGCGGTCTCGCTGCGCCGCGTGCTCGCCAACCTGGTCGACAACGCCGTCAAGTTCACGCCCGCGGGCCGGGTGCTGCTGGCGGTGCGCGCGCGCCGGCGCGAGGCTGAGGGCGAAGGCGGAGCCGCCTGGCGCGTCGAGGTGCGCGACAGCGGCATCGGCATCGCGCCCGAGGCGCACGAGCGCGTGTTCGGCGACTTCGAGCAGATCGGCAACGTCGAGCGCAACCTGCAGCGCGGCCATGGCCTGGGGCTGGCGATCGTGCGGCGGCTCGCGACCCAGCTCGGCATCGAGGTGGTGCTGCGCTCGGCGCCCGGCCGCGGCTCGGTGTTCGCCTTCGAACTCGCGGCCGCGCCCGCCGACGCCGCGCCGCTGGCGCCGGCCGCCCTCAAGCCGCCGCCCGAGGCCGCGCCCGCGCTGCGCCCCGGCCTCGCGGTGCTGGTGGTCGAGGACAACGCCGTGGTCGCCGACAGCCTGCAGTCGCTGCTGCGCCAGTGGGGCGCGCAGCCGCGCGTCTACGGCAGCGCCGCCGAGGCGCTGGCGCTGGCCGACCTGCAGGCGCTCGACCTCGCGCTGTGCGACATCCGGCTGCCGGGCGCGCTCGACGGCATCGCGCTGGCCACCCGGCTGCAGCAGCTCAAGCCCGCGCTGGCCATCTCGCTGGTGTCGGCCGACATCGACGAGGCCACGCAGCGGCTGGCCAACGAGCGCGGCTGGCATGCGCTGCGCAAGCCGGTGCAGCCGGCCGAGCTGCATGCGCTGCTGCGGCGCGCGCAGCAGGCGCCGCCGCGATAGGCGCGGCGCCACCGGGCGCGGCGTTCCGAGCTATGCTGCGCGCCATCCCCGATGCCGGCCCGCCCGCCGATGCCCAGCGCCCCCTCCGCCCCGACCCTCGCCGAACTGAAGGCGGCCCGCTACACGCCGGTCGCGATCGGGCTGCACTGGCTGCTGGCGCTGCTGATCCTCGGCGCGCTCGGGCTGGGCCTGTACATGACCGGGCTGCCGTTCTCGCCGCAGCGCGTGCGCTTCTACAGCTGGCACAAGTGGACCGGCATCGCGATCCTGCTGCTGTCCGCCGTGCGCCTGCTGTGGCGGCTCGGCCATCCGCCGCCCGGCGTGCCCGACTTCGTGCTGGCCGCCATGCCGCGCTGGCAGCGCACGGGCCGCACGATCAGCCATCGCCTGATGTACCTGCTGTTCTTCGCCGTGCCGCTGCTGGGCTGGGCCCAGAGTTCGGCGCTCGGCGTGCCGGTGGTGTGGTTCGGCGTGCTGCCGCTGCCCGATTTCGTGCCCGTGGACCGCGCGCTCGCCGAGCAGTGGCTGCAGCCGCTGCACCGGGCCGGCGCCTACCTGCTGGCCGCCGTCTCGGTGCTGCATGTCGCGGCCGTCGTCAAGCACCAGTGGATCGCGCGCGACGGCCTGCTGCGGCGCATGTGGCCCGGGCCGTCGTCGACTTCCAGGAAACCCAACGCATGACTTCGCTTCTTCACCGCTGGCACGGCGCGCTGGCGCTCGCCACGCTCCTCCTTCCGGCGGCCCATGCCGAGCCACCGCCCGCGCGGCTGGTGCCCGAGAAAAGCCAGATCGTGTTCGTGAGCAAGCAGATGGGCGTGCCGGTCGAGGGTTCGTTCAAGAAGTTCGACGCGCGCATCGCCTTCGACCCGAAGAAGCCCGAGGGCGGCAGCGTGGCGCTGCAGATCGACACCGCGAGCGCGGCCTTCGGCATCCCGATGACCGATGCCGAGCTGCCCAAGGCGCCATGGTTCGATGCCGCGCATTTCCCGCAGGCCGGCTTCCAGACCACGTCCATCAAGGCGCTCGGCGACGGCCGCTTCGAGATGGCCGGCAAGCTCACGCTCAAGGGCATCGCCAGGCCGCTGACCGTGCCCGTGACGATCGCGCCGGCCGCTAACGGCCAGTCGGTGGCCAGCGGCAGCTTCGTGCTGCAGCGCATCGACTACAAGGTCGGCGACGGCGAATGGACCGACACCTCGGTGATCGCCAACGACGTGCAGGTGCGCTTCAAGCTCGTCGTCGACGGCCTCGGCGCGCCCTGACCCCACACACTCCCCCGCACGCAGCACCCGCCATGAAGAACAAGACACTGCTTTCCGCCGCCCTGCTGGGCTTCGCGCTCGCCGCGTCCGGCCTCGTCGCCGCGCAGGAATACACCGCCCCGGCCGTCGCGGCCAAGCCCGCGGGCGGCCCGGTCAAGGGCGCCAGCTACGTGGTCGACCCGACCCACACCTTCGTCATGTACGAGATGGGCCACTACGGCACCACCACCAACCGCGGCCGCTTCAGCACCAAGGACGGCTCGGTGCAGATCGATGCCGCCGGCACCAGCGGCAAGGTCGACATCACGATGGACATCAGCTCGATCAACACCGGCGTCGACCTGCTGAACCGGCACGTGCAGAGCAAGGACTTCTTCAACGTCGCCGAATTCCCCACCGGCCGCTTCGTCGCCGAGCGCATCGCCTTCAGCGGCGACAAGGTGGCCGAGGTGCCCGGCACGCTCACGCTGATGGGCCAGACCAGGCCCGTCACCCTCAAGGCCGTGCGCTTCAACTGCTACCTGAGCCCGCTGATCAACCGCCAGGTCTGCGGCGGCGACTTCGAGACCACCGTCGAGCGCAGCGACTGGGGCATCACCTGGGGGCTGAACTTCGGCTTCGAGAACAAGGTGAAGCTGCTGGTGCAGGTCGAGGCGGTGAACGTGCAGCAATGAATTTCGAAAGAGAGCCCCTCCGATGATCGACACCACCCTTTCCCTGCTCGGCATCGCCGGCGCCATGGCCGTGGGCGCGATGAGCCCGGGCCCGAGCTTCGTGATGGTGGCGCGCACGGCCGTGGCCTCGCGCGCCGACGGCCTCGCGGCCGCGCTCGGCATGGGCGCGGGCGGGCTGGTGTTCGCGATCGCGGCGCTCGCGGGGCTGCAGGCCGCGTTCCTCGCGGTGCCGGCGCTCTACCTCGCGATCAAGGGCTTCGGCGGCGCCTACCTGGTCTACCTGGGCATCCGCATCTGGCGCGGCGCGCGGCAGCCGCTCGCGATGGCGCCGGAGGCGGGCACGCCCGCCGCATCGGGCGGCCGCGGCAAGCGCACCTTCCTGCTCGGGCTGGCCACGCAGGTCAGCAACCCGAAGACGGCCGTGGTCTACGCGAGCATCTTCGCGGCCTTCCTGCCGCGCGAGGTGCCGCTGGTGCTGGCGCTCGCGGTGCCGGCCGTGATCTTCTGCATCGAGACCGGCTGGTACGCCATCGTCGCGCTCGCGCTGTCGTCGGCGGCGCCGCGTTCGGCCTACCTGCGCTACAAGACCTGGATCGACCGCGCGGCCGGCGGCGTGATGGGGCTGCTGGGGCTGCGGCTGGTGTGGTCGGCGGTGCGCGGGACCTGAGGCCGATTCCTAGAGCAGGCTCTCCGGCGTCAGCGGCGCCAGCAGTTCGAGCATGGTGCGATCCCAGAAGCCCGAGTCGGGCTCCTCGCTCAGCACCGTGGTCTTGCCGGCCTCCTCGCTGATCCACTCCAGGCGCGAGTCGCTGCCTTCGGCGAAGCGCAGCCTGTAGGCGCCCTGCTGCTTGAGCACCTCGAGCAGCTTCAGCGCCTGCTGCGCCATCTCGGGGCTGCGGATGAACAGGCCGATCTCGGTGTTGTGGACCTCGGATCGCGGGTCGAAATTCATCGAGCCGACGAACAGGATGCGCTGGTCGATCACCGCCGACTTGGCATGCAGCCGGCCGACCGAGGTGCCGAACAGGCCCAGCCGCACGCTGCGGCGGGTGCGGTTGGTGCTGAGTTCGTAGAGCTCGGCGCCCAGGCGCAGCATCTCGGGCCGGTAGCGGCGGTAGGCGGTGTGCACCAGCGGCTCGTCGGTGGCGGCGAGCGAGTTGGTCACCACGCTGATCTTCACCTGGCGCCGGCGGATCTCGTTCATCACCTCGAGCCCCGCGGCGCCCGGGATCAGGTAGGGCGAGACGATGGTGACCTCGCTGCGCGCGCGGCGCATCTGCTCGACCACGTTGTAGCGCACGCTGTCGACGTCGAGCAGCGGCACGCCGCCGTACGAGGCGGTCTTGCCGATCACGCGGTCGGGCGAATCGGCGTAGGCCTCGGCCGTGGTCCAGATCAGGCCGAGCCGGCCGGCGTCGAGGTCCTCGGCGATCGGGCCGTAGCCCAGCAGGTCGTTGGGCGCGGGCTTCGGCGGCGGCGGCGTGGTGTCGGGGCCGGTGGCGGCCTCGAAGCGGCGCTGCAGTTCGTCGTTCGGCAGCGTGCTCGCCACCACCGACTCGACGGGCCGCACGTAGGGGCTGTTCCAGTACTGGTCGAACAGGCTGCCCAGGCGCGGGATCAGCGCGCCCGTCACGAAGGTGTCGAGGTCGATGAAGTTCTCGCCCGCGGTGCGCCGGAAGTACTGGTTGCCGATGTTGCGCCCGCCCGCCACGGCCATCGCGCCGTCGGCGATGAACAGCTTGTTGTGCATGCGCCGGTTGACGCGGCTGAAGTCGAACAGCGAGGCGGTGAAGCGCGCGAGCAGGCTGCCGCGGCCGGCCGGGAAGGGGTTGAACAGGCGCAGCTCGACATTGGGCGTGGCCGCGAAGCCGCGCAGCAGCTCGTCCTCGCCCGCGGTGTAGAGGTCGTCCATCAGCACGCGCACCCGCACGCCGCGCTGCGCGGCATCGCGCAGGGTGCGCAGCAGGTAGCGGCCGGTCTCGTCGTTCTCGATCTGGTAGTACTGGACGTCGAGCGTGCGCTGGGCGCGGCGCGCGAGCTGGATGCGGGTGTCGAAGGCGAAGTCGCCGCCGGGCATGAGGCGAAAGCCGCTGAGGTCGGGGTCGGGCTGTGCGGCCAGCGCGATGCGCCCGAGCGCAGTGTCCTTCGACACGGCGATGGCCTTGGTGGGCGTGCGCGGGGCCTCGTCGGGCAGCGAGGCGCAACCGGCGGCCAACAGCGCGGCCGCGATGGCGAACACCCAGGGCCCACAGCGCGACAGCAGGCGTCGGGCCATCGGCGGCTTTCTACAGGGCCTTGCGCAGGTTGGCGGGCGCGATGCGCAGCGCCTCGCGGTACTTGGCGACGGTGCGGCGCGCGCACTCGATGCCCTGCTCCTTGAGCATCTCGGAGATCTGGCTGTCCGACAGCGGCTTCTTCACGCTCTCCGAACCGACGAACTGCTTGATCAGCGCGCGCACCGCGGTGCTCGAGGCATTGCCGCCGGTCTCGGTGCCCAGCGCCGAGCCGAAGAAGTACTTGAGCTCGACCGTGCCGAAGGGCGTGGACATGTACTTCGCGGTGGTCACGCGCGAGATGGTGGATTCGTGCAGCCCGAGCTCGTCGGCGATCTCGCGCAGCACCAGCGGGCGCATCGCGAGCTCGCCGTGCACGAAGTAGCTCTTCTGCCGCTCGACGATGGCGTTGCTCACGCGCAGGATGGTGTCGAAGCGCTGCTGGATGTTCTTGATGAACCAGCGCGCCTCCTGCAGCCGCTGCGACAGCGCCTGGCTGCCCTCGCCCTTGTGCGACTTGAGCGCGCCGGCATAGATGTCGTGCACGCGCAGCCGCGGCATCACCTCGGGGTTGAGCATGACGCGGAACTTCACGTTGGTGCCGCGGCCGGTCTTGGTGACGATCACGTCGGGAATGACGATGTTGCGCTCGACATCGACGAAGCGGCGGCCCGGCTTGGGTTCGAGCCGCGCGATGACCTGCAGCGCCGAGCGCACCAGTTCCTCGTTGGTACGCGTGAGCGTGGCGAGGCGCTTGAAGTCGCGCCGCGCGAGCAGCTCCATCGGCTGCTTGCAGATGGCGAGCGCGGTCTTGCGCACCAGCTCCTCGTCCTCGGTTTCGTCTTCGTCGGCCAGCGCGCGCAGCTGGATCGCGAGGCATTCGCCGAGGTCGCGCGCGCCCACGCCCGCGGGCTCCAGGCTCTGCAGCAAGCCCAGCGCGACCTGGAAGTGGTGCACCAGTTCGTCGAACTGGTCGTTGTCGTCGCCCGCGAGGCCCGAGGCCAGCGCCGGCAGCGAATCCTCGAGGTAGCCGTCGTCGTTGAGCGACTCGATCAAAAAGCGCAGCGCGGCGCTGTCGTTCTCGTTGAGCCGCAGGCTCAGCGCCTGGCGGTGCAGGAAGGACTGCAGCGATTCCTGGCTGCGCGCGAGCTCGGTGGCATCGGCGCGCTCGTCGTCGCCGGTGCTGCTGTTGTTGCGCGCGGGCGCGTCGCTGCCCCATTCGCTGTCGTCGGGCGCCATGTCGACGGTGCCGTCGCCTTCCCAGTCGGGCTCGCGCTCGGGCGAGTCGAGGGCCGGCTCGGCCTCGGACGACGAGGCGGTCTCGGTGGACGTGGTCGAGGTCGAAGGCGCGGCGCTCGCGTAGTCGCTCTCGGCTTCGCGCTCGGTGTCCTCGCGCGGCGCGGGCGTGTCGGCGGCGTCGAGGCCGAACTCCTCGCGCGCGGCTTCCTCGGCGGTGCGCTCGAGGAAGGGGTTCTCGTCGAGCATCTGCTCGACCTCCTGGCTCAGTTCGAGCGTGGAGAGCTGCAGCAGCCGGATCGACTGCTGCAGCTGAGGCGTCAGCGCGAGATGCTGCGAAACGCGCAGCGACAAGCCTTGTTTCATGCCCTCAGGAAATGACTTGCACGAGGGTCATCACATGCGGAAGTGCTCGCCCAGGTAGACCCGGCGCACTTCGGCGTTGTCGACGATCTCCGAGGGCGTGCCCTGTGCCAGCACATGGCCGTCGCTGATGATGAAGGCGTGGTCGCAGATGCCCAGCGTCTCGCGCACGTTGTGGTCGGTGATCAGCACGCCGATGCCGCGTTCCTTCAGGAAGCTGATGATGCGCTGGATCTCGATCACCGCGATCGGGTCGATGCCGGCGAAGGGCTCGTCGAGCAGGATGAAGCGCGGCTGGGTGGCCAGCGCGCGCGCGATCTCGACGCGGCGGCGTTCGCCGCCCGACAGCGCGAGCGCGGGCGAATCGCGCAGGTGGTCGACGCGCAGGTCGGCCAGCAGCTCCGACAGGCGCTCTTCCATGCGCTGCTTCGACAGCGCCTGCGGCCGGCCGTTGGCATCGGGCTCGCGCTGCAGCTCGAGCACCGCGCGCACGTTCTCCTCGACCGTGAGCTTGCGGAAGATCGAGGCTTCCTGCGGCAGGTAGCTCAGGCCCATGCGCGCGCGGCGGTGGATCGGCATGTGGGCGATCGGCTCGCCGTCGATGGAGATCTCGCCCGCGTCGGCGCGCACCAGCCCGACGATCATGTAGAACGAGGTGGTCTTGCCGGCGCCGTTGGGGCCGAGCAGTCCGACCACTTCGCCCTTCTGCACGTCGAGCGAGACGTCCTTGACCACCTTGCGGCTGCCATAGCTCTTCTGCAGGCCGCGCGCGACGAGGCGGCTGCCCGGCACGCCGTTGGCTTCCTGGGTTCCGGCGGCTTCGATCACTTGCGTTCTTCCCCTTCGCCGCTCAGCGTGGTGGTGGAGCGCAGTCCGGCGCCCGGTGCCGGCGTGGGCGCCGGGGCCGCGGGACGGCGCGTGGCCGGGGCCGAGGCGCCGGGCGCACCCGGTGCGGCGGGCGCGGCCGACTTCGGCGTGAGGATGGCCTTGACGCGGCCACCGCCGCCCGGCGCCGACACGCCGGCGTTGGGCGGCACGGTCGAGCCGTTGACGGTGTAGGTGTCGTTGCTCTGGTCGTAGACGATCAGCGCGCCGCTGCTCTCGTCGTTGGGCGTGGCGCCGACCAGGCGGCGCATGACGGCGCGGCGGATGAACTTGACGTTGTCGGCGCGGCTGTCGTACTCGATGACCTCGGACTCGCCCTCGATCCACTCGTCGCCGTTGCCGTTGCGCTTCTGCTTGTAATAGGCGAGCTTGCCGGGCGCCGCGGTGACCACGCCGTACTGGTAGCCCTCGGGGTCCTGGCGCACGTCGATGCGCGCGCCGCGGATGATGATGGTGCCCTTGGTGACCACCACGTTGCCGGTGAAGACGCTGGTCTGCTTGAGATCGTCGTAGCGCATCGAATCGGATTCGATGTTCATCGGCTTGGTCCGGTCGGCCGTTTCGGCCAGGGCGGCGGCGGCGGAGCCGGCCAGCAGCAGCGCGGCCAGCACGAGGCGACCGGTGCGGCGAAGGGAGGAGGTGGGGTGAGAGTGCGATGTCATAGAGGCACGAAACTTGCTCTGCATTGTATGCGGCCCATCGCGCCAGACCCATGCGCGCGGATGAAAAAGCCCCGGGGCGGCGAACCCGGGCACGGCACCCCGCGGGATCGCCCCGCGTTCTGCCGACCGGCCGGATGACGGCCCGGCCGCCCCGGAACCCTCGATGGGATTCCGGCCTCCCGGCGGCGGAGCGGCCAGGGCCGCGAGACCGGTCTCAACCCTTGCGGGCTTCGCCGATCAGGTAGTTGGTCACGGCCAGCGCCTTGTTCATGTTGCCGGCGAGCTCGCCGTCCACGTACCAGCGGCCGGCCACGGCCAGCGCGGGCACGCCGGCCACCTTGTAGGCCTCGGTCAGCTGCGAGGCGCGCTTGGCCTTGCTCGCCACGCCGAAGGAGGTGAACAGCTCCTTGAACTTCGCGCCGTCCAGGCCGTTCTTCTCGGCCCAGGCCACGATGTTGGCGTCGCCGTTCACGTTCTGGCGCTGGGCGTGGATCGCGTTGAAGACCTTGGGCTGGTACTCGTCGACCTTGCCCAGCGCCTCGAGCGCGTAGTACAGGCGCTGCTTGGCTTCGACGTCGTTGCCCACGAAGGGCACCGGCACGCGGCGCAGCACCACGTCCTTGGGCTGGCCCTTGGCCCAGGCCTCGAGCGCGGGCTCGAAGTCGTTGCAGTGCGGGCAGTTGTACGAGAAGAACTCGATCACCTCGATCTTGCCGGCCGGTGCGTCGACCGGCACGCGCTTGTCGAGCACGAGGTATTCGGTGCCGGCCTTCGGCGCGCGGGCCTGGGCTTGCGCGGGCAGATGGGCCATCAGGCCGAGCGAGCCAGCGGCGACGGCCAGCGAGAAATCACGACGTTTCATGGGAAAGAGCTCTCCAGTTGGTAGACGGCAGACTGAGCCGGGCCGATGAAGCGGAGTTCCCGCGCGCGGTGCTCGGGGCTCCGGGAAACCGGGGGCGGCGCGGACCGCGGCGAAGCTTAAAGAAAAACCATGACCGTTGTCGGGAGAGGCCACCCGGCGGCGGCGCTCCCCGGCCGGACGGCGCTCAGCGCTGGACGCGCACCAGCGCCGAGTCGAGGCCGGCGCCGTCCATCCGTTCCTTGAGGCGGTCGGCGTCGTCCTTCTTGTTGAACGGACCGGCGCGCACGCGGTAGACGGTGCGGCCGGCCTGCTCGCGCTCGGTCACGCGGGCCTCGACGCCCATCAGCGAGAGCTTGGCGCGCTGCGCCTCGGCGTCCTCGGTGGTGCGGAAGGCGCCGGCCTGCACGAAGTACATGAAGGGATCGGCACCGCCGGAGCCGGTGGCGGCCGCGGCATTGCCGCTGCTCGACGACGGGGCGGCGGCCACCGTGGTGCTGCCGCCGACGCTGCCGGCGCGGGCCCGGGCCAGGTCGCCGAGCGGATCGTTCGAGGGCGGCAGCGCGTTGGCCTCGGCCGGCACCGGCGCGGGCCGCGCGGGCTTGGGCGCAACCACCACCGGCACCGGCGCCGTGGGCGGCGGGGTGCCGGGCGAGACCGTGGCGGTGGCGGGATTGCTGCCGTCGCCGGCAGGTGGCGCGCCGACCGGGCCGGCGGCCGCGGGGCGCGGCTGCTGCGGCTTGCCGGCCAGCGGGGCGTTCGGGTCCCAGTCGCGGTTCTTGCGCGCCTCGGCCTCGTCCTGCTCGGCACCGCCGCGCTGTGTCTTGGTGACGAAGGGGATCGGCACCTTGGTCACGTAGACCGCGATACCCAGCGCGACGCCCAGGCCGAGCACCAGCCCGATGATCAGGCCGATGACGATGTTGCCGCGTTGTCTGGTTGTCTTCTTCATGGGGAGGGGGTTCACATCTTGCGCGGCGCGGTGACGCCGAGGATCGCGAGGCCATTGTGCAGCACCTGCGCGGTCGCGGCGACCAGCGCCAGGCGCGCCAGCTTCACGGCCTCGTCGTCGACCAGGATGCGCTCGGCGTCGTAGTAGCTGTGGTACGTGGCCGCCAGTTCGCGCAGGTAGAAGGTGACGTCGTGCGGCGCGAAATCCTTGGCCGCGGCGCTCAGCATCTCGGGGTACTTGGCCAGCAGCAGCATCAGCGACTGGGCCGCCGGGCTCTCGAGCGGCGACAGGTCGACGCCCTGCAGCACGGCCGCATCGCCGCCCCAGGCCGCGAGCACCGAGCAGATGCGCGCATGCGCGTACTGCACGTAGTACACCGGGTTGTCGTTGTTCTGCGCCACGGCCAGGTCGACGTCGAAGGTGTATTCGGTGTCGGGCTTGCGGCTCAGCAGGAAGAAGCGCACGGCGTCGGTGCTGGTCCACTCGATCAGGTCGCGCAGCGTGACGTAGCTGCCGGCGCGCTTGCTGATCTTGACCTCCTCGCCGCCCTTGGTGACGCGCACCATGGTGTGCAGCACGTAGTCGGGGTAGCCCTCGGGAATGCCCTCGCCGGCAGCTTGCAGTCCGGCGCGCACGCGCGCGATGGTGCCGTGGTGGTCGGTGCCCTGGATGTTGATGACCTTGTGGAAGCCGCGCTCCCACTTGGCGATGTGATAGGCGACGTCGGGCACGAAGTAGGTGTACGTGCCGTCCTGCTTCTTCATCACGCGGTCCTTGTCGTCGCCGTAGTCGGTCGACTTGAGCCACAGCGCGCCGTCCTGCTCGTAGGTCTTGCCCGCGGCGACCAGCTGCGCCACCGCGCGCTCGACGCGGCCGCTGGTGTAGAGGCTGGACTCGAGGTAGTACTGGTCGAAGCGCACGCGGAAGGCCTGCAGGTCCAGGTCCTGCTCGCGGCGCAGGTAGGCGACGGCGAACTCGCGGATCGCGTCCAGGTCCTCGATGTCGCCGCTGGCCGTGACCTCGCGGTCCTCCGACTTCACGGTCTTCTTCGCGATGAAGTCGGCCGCGATGTCGGCGATGTAGTCGCCGTTGTAGGCCGCAGCCTTCTCGCCGCTCGGCCATTCGGCGTCGCCGGGCTTGAAGCCGCGCGCGCGCAGCTGCGTGCTGTTGGCCAGGGTCTGGATCTGCACGCCGGCGTCGTTGTAGTAGTACTCGCGCCAGACCTGCTCGCCCTGCGAGGCGCGCAGGTTGCAGATGGCGTCGCCGAGCGCGGCCTGGCGGCCGTGGCCCACGTGCAGCGGGCCGGTGGGGTTGGCCGAGACGAACTCGACCAGCACCTTCTCGCCGGTGGCCGGGCGCTGGCCGAAGGCGGCGCCGGCGTCGAGCACCTCGCGCACCACCTGCTGCTTGGCGGCGGTCTTCAGGCGGATGTTGAGGAAGCCGGGGCCGGCGATCTCGACCGCCTGCACCCACTGGGCGAAGGCGGGGGTGGCGAGCAGCGCGGCGCTCAGTTCCTCGGCGAGCTCGCGCGGCTTGCGGCCGAGCGGCTTGGCCAGCTGCATGGCGGCATTGCTGGCGAAGTCGCCGTGGGCCGCGACCTTGGGAGACTCGAACGCGGCCTTGAGGCCGGCGCCGGGCGAGAGGGATTCGAGCGTGTTCGCGAGCGCCGCGAGCAGCTCCTGTTTGACCAATAGCATCGGCGAATTTTACCGGGGGCAAACTCGGTCGCAGTTGACGATCGTCATCCGACCGTCCCCTTCGCCCGTTACGATGGTCAACCCCGAGGCGGGGCAGCCACTGTCACAACCCATTTGCAAGGACACACACCATGAAGAAGCTCCTTTCCCTGGTCGCCTCCACCATCGCGCTCGGCGCCTGCCTTTCCTTCGGCGCCGCCCAGGCCCAGGACAAGGCCGCCACCCCGGCCGCTCCCGCCGCGGCGGCACCCGCTGCAGCCGCCGGCGGCTGCGAAGCCAAGGCCGTCGACAAGAACGGCAAGGCCCTGGCCGGCGCCGCCAAGGCCAGCTCGATCAAGAAGTGCGAGAAGGAAGCCAAGGCCGCCGCCGCTCCCGCCTGCGCCGCCAAGGCGGTCGACAAGAACGGCAAGGCGCTCGCCGGCGCCGCCAAGAACAGCTTCGTCAAGAAGTGCGAAGCGGACGCCGCCAAGGGCTGAGACCGCTTTTCTCCGCAACCTTTGTGAACAAAGCCCGCCTCGTGCGGGCTTTGTTACTTGAGCACGCCCAACAGGTTGTTGTAGTCGTCGGTCCAGGGCCGCGCGGCCGGGTCGACCGCGATCGGCTGGGTCGCCGCCGCGATCGGCGCACGCGCGAGCACCTGCGGATCGCGCGCCACCAGCACCCAGTCGGTGGCGTGCAGCCAGGCCGAATCCTCCGCGTCGTCGCTGACCAGCACCGCGTGCAGCCCCTGCGACTGCGCGATGCGGGCCACCACGGGCGCGAGCGCGAGGAAGTGGTTGGTGACGTGGAAGGCCACCACGCCGTCGGGCCGCAGGTGCCGCAGATAGACCTGCATGGCCTGCGCGGTCAGCAGGTGCACCGGCACCGAGTCGCCCGAGAAGGCATCGACCGCCAGCACGTCGAAGCCCTGCGCGCTCTCGCGCTCCAGCGCCAGCCGCGCGTCGCCGAGCACGCGCTCGACCTTCGCGCGGCTGTCGCGCAGGAAGGTGAATTCGCGGTCCGCGATGTCGAACACCTCGGGATTGATCTCGTAGAAGCGGTAGACGTCGCCCGTGCGCCCGTAGGTCGCGAGCGTGCCGGCGCCCAGCCCGATCAGCCCGACGCGGCGCGCGCCGATCGGCAGCGCCTCGATGGCGCGGCCGATGCCCGAGGTGGCGCCGTAGTAGGTGGTGGGTTCGCGGCGGCGCTCGGGCGAGAGGAACTGCTCGCCATGCTTGATCGAGCCGTGGACGAACTGGCGCACGTAGTCGGGCGGGTCCTGGCGCCGTACGTCGTAGGTGTGCATCGAGCCGTAGAAATTGCGCCCCAGGGTGCGCAGCCCCTCGTGGTCGCTGCGCACCTGCTCCGAGAGCAGCCAGCCGCAGCAGGCCGCGAGCCCCACGCCGGGCACCCACAGCAGCCAGCGCGCGCGCAGCACCAGCGCGCCGAGCAGCGCCGCCAGCACCAGCCCGATGCCGAGCTCGTAGTAGGCCGGCAGCAGGTAGGGCGCGCCCAACCCGACCGTCACGCCGCCGATGGCGCCGCCCAGCGACAGCATCAGGTAGAAGCGCGTGAGGTGCGCGGGACCGGGCCGCAGCCGCGCGGTCTCGCCGTGCAGGAACATGCACAGCACGAACAGGCCCGCCACGTGGATCGTCAGCGCGGTGTGGATCTTGAGCCCGGCGCCGTCCTGCAGCTGGTAGGCGCACAGCGCCAGCATCGCGGCCGCGAGCGGCACGAACAGGCCGCGCCGGTACCAGCGGTCGCTCTCGAAACACAGCACGAAGGTCAGCAGGTAGAGCGACAGCGGCAGCACCCAGAGGAAGGGCACGGCCGCGATGTTCTGCGTGATGTGGTTGGTGACGGCCAGCAGCAGCCAGGAGCCGAGCGCGGGCAGCGCGAGCCACAGCAGCTGGTCGATGCGGCGCGGCGCCGCGACGGGCGCATCGGTCGATGCGGCGGCGGCCGGCAGGTCGTGGTTCCAGCGGCGCGCCATGTACAGCGTGGTGCCCGCGCAGAGCACGACGAAGCCCGCGTAGCCCCACGACCAGCCGATGGCCTGCTGCATCAGCGTGCTGCGCGGCTCGATCAGCACCGGGTAGCTCAGCAGCGAGAGCAGCGATGCGAGGTTCGACAGCGAGAAGTAGCGGTACACGCGCGCGCCCCAGGGCGTGCGCGACACCCACGACTGCACCAGCGGGCCGGTGGTCGAGAGCAGGAAATACGGCAGGCCGATGGTGCCGACCAGCAGGCCCAGGATGCGCCAGGCCGGATCCTCGGCGCCGGCCGGCTTCCACTGCGCGCCGGCCACGATCGGCAGGAAGGCCAGGCTCGCGAGCAGCAGCGCCGCATGCAGCAGCGCCTGCGCGCGCATGCGCAGGTGGCGCGAGATCCAGTCCGAATAGGCATAGCCCGCGAGCAGCGCGACCTGGAAGAACACCATGCAGATCGACCACACGGCGGCCGAGCCGCCGAACCACGGCAGGATCTGCTTGGCGATCAGCGGCTGGACGAGGAAGAGAAGGAAGGCGCTGCCGAAGATCGTGCCGGCAAACAGGAGCTGGATGCCGGCGCTCGCCATGCGGCTACTTGCTGCCGAAGCCGCGCGCGAAGAACACCGCCGCCAGCGGGATCACGGCGATCAGATGCGCCTGGATCATCACCAGCTTGCGCGTCTTCTTCACCTCGGCCTCCGAAGGCAGCGTGCCGCTGGCGCGCAGCGCCTTGCGCCAGCGCAGGTAGTTCAGGGTCGGGAAGATCGACAGCACGCCGACCACGATGAACAGGCCCAGCTTCAGGTGCAGCAGCGGATTGGTCCAGTACCAGGCCGTGCCCTTCACGCCCCAGAGGGTGCGCGCGATGCCGGTCAGCAGCACGGACACGGCGGCGATGCCGTAGACCATGTCGACGCGCGCGAGCCGCTCGACCACCGCGGCATTGAGCCACTCGACGCGGCACAGCGCCGCCTCGCTGGCGATGAAGACGACCATCGTGAGGATGGCCAGCAGATGCAGGTAGGCGAGGATGGCTTCGAGGGTCATCGTGGCGTTCTCTTCGTCGGGGCGCGTGGGGTTTGCAAATGCAAACAGATTGTGCAGCCACGCGCCCGGCTCAGGTCCGTCCACCCCAGAATTCGGGCCGCCCGTATTGGTCTTTGAGGAAATCAAGCCACAGTCGCACGCGCAGCGGCAGGTGCTTGGCGCCCGCGAACACCGCGTAGATGCCGTTGGGCGGTGCCGCGAACTCGTCGAGCAGCGGCACCAGCAGCCCGGCATCGATCTCGGCCTCGACCTCCCAGGTGCTGCGCCAGGCGATGCCGTGGCCGGCCAGGCACCAGTCGTGCAGCACCTGGCCGTCGGAGCAGTCGAGCGGGCCGCTGGGCCGCAGGTGGATCAGCTCGTGGCCGCCCTGGGCGTCGGGAATGCGGAAGGCCCAGCCGCGCGTCTGCGAGGCGTCGCTGGTGAGCGCCAGGCAGGCGAAGCGCGACAGCTCGTTCGGATGGCGCGGCGCGCCGTGGCGCAGCACGAACTCGGGCGTGGCCACGCAGCGGCGCCGGTTGTCGGCCAGCCGCACGCTGACCAGCGAGGAATCGGGCAGGTCGCCCACGCGCACCGCGCAATCGAAGCTCTCGCCGGCCACGTCGACCACGCGGTCGCTGAGGTTCAGCGAGATCGTCACCTCGGGATGCAGCGCATGGAAGCGGGGCACCAGCGGCGCGACGTGGCGCCGGCCGAAGCCCGCGGGCGCGGTCACGCGCAGGTGGCCGCTGGCCTTGACGCCGCCCGCGCTCACGCTGGCCTCGGCATTGGCGAACTCCACCAGCAGGCGCTGGCAGTCCTCGAGGAAGGCGCTGCCCTCGTGCGTGAGCGTGATGCGCCGCGTGGTGCGAACCAGCAGCTTCACGCCCAGGCGCTCCTCGAGCGCATCGAGCCGGCGCCCCATGATCGCGGGCGCCACGCCCTCGGCCTTGGCGGCCGCGGTGAGGCTGCCGCGCGTGGCGACCGAGACGAAGGATTCGAGCTGCTTCAGGCGGTCCATGGCGCCCGAACTATATAGAGGCGGCGGGAAGCCCGGCGCCGCGCGGGCTCATCCCGGGGACCGGCTATTCGGGCTGCACCCCGGCCTCGCGCACCGCCGCGCCCCAGCGCGCATGCTCGGCGCGCACGTACTGCGCCGCCTGCTCGGGGCTGCCGCCCACCGGCATGCTGCCCTCGGCCTGCAACTGCGCGATGGTCGCGGGCTTGGCCAGCGCCTTGTCGATCGCGGCATTGAGCTTCTTCACGATCTCGCTCGGCGTGCCCGCGGGCACCACCACCGCCTTCCAGTCCACCGCCTCGAAGCCCTTGTAGGTCTCGGCCACGGTGGGGATGTCGGGCATCACCGGCAGCCGCTTGGCCGAGGTCACGGCCAGCGCGCGCAGCTTGCCGGCCTTGACCATCGACAGCGCGCCCTGCGGCGTCGCGAACATGCAGTCGGTCTGGCCGCCGAGCAGGTCGGTGATGGCCGGCGCCGCGCCCTTGTAGGGCACGTTGAGCACCTTGAAGCCCACGCGCTTGGCGAGCACCTCGCCGGCCATGTGGCCCAGGGTGCCGGTGCCGGCCAGCGCCTGCTTGATCTCGCCGGGCCTGGCCTTGGCCGCGGCGACGAAGTCGGCCAGCGAGCGGTAGGGCGAATCGGCGCGCACCACCAGCACCACGGGCTGCGCGGCGACGACCGAGACCGGCACCACGTCCTTCAGCGCGTCGTAGGGCATCTTCGGGAACAGCGTCGGGTTGATCGCGAGGTTCGCGGTCTGGCCCATGCCGATGGTGTAGCCGTCGGGCTTGGCCTTGGCGACCACGTCGATGCCGATGTTGCCGTTGCCGCCCGCGCGGTTGTCGACGATGAAGCTCCACTTCGTGTCTTCGGCGAGCTTCTGCGCGACCAGCCGCGCGACGATGTCGGTGGCGCCGCCGGGCGTGTAGGGCACGACCAGGCGCACCGGCTTGTCGGGCCAGGCGGTGTCGGCATGGGCCGGCCAGGCGCTGAGCGCCAGGGCGCAGGCGAACGCGGTCGCGGCGCCGGCCAGCAGGCCGCGCCGTGGGATGGATGTCATGGGATCAGTCTCCTGTGGTGATGTGGCGGCGCCGGAGCGCCTCGATCGCTGCGTCGTCGTAGCCGGCTTCGCGCAGCAGCTCGACGGTGTGTTCGCCCAGGCGCGGCGGCTGCAGGCGGATGCCGGGCCGCACGCCGTCGAGGGTGAACGGTGCCAGCGGCACCTTGGCCATGTGGCCGTCGTTCATGCGCACCGGCGCGAGGCCGCCGGTGGCGTTGAGGTGCGGGTCGTCGAACAGCGCCTGCGGCTTGGTGATGGGCGCGAACGGCAGCTCGTTCTTCTCGAACACCGCGGCGAGCTCGGCCGCGCTGCGCCCGGCGAGGTGCGAGCGCAGGATCGGCATCATCCATTCGCGCGCCAGCACGCGGTCGTTGTTGGTCTTCAGGCGCGGGTCGGCGGCCAGTTCCTCGAGGCCGAAGGCCTGGCAGAACACGGCCCACTGCTTGTCGCTGACGGCCGCGAGGAAGATCTGCTCGCCGTCCTTGACCGTGAACACGTCGTACACCGCCCAGGCCGAGATGCGGCTGGGCATCGGGTCGGCCGGCTTGCCGGTGGCGGCGAACTGCATCATGTGCTGCGCCACCAGGAACACGTTGTTCTCGAACAGCGCCGACTGCACCTCGCAGCCCTTGCCCGTGAGCTCGCGCTGGCGCAGCGCGGCCATCGCGCCGATGGCGCCGAACATGCCGCCCATGATGTCGTTGACGCTGGTGCCCGCGCGCAGCGGATCGCCCGAGCGGCCGGTCATGTAGGCCAGGCCGCCCATCATCTGCACCACCTCGTCGAGCGCGGTGCGGTGGTCGTAGGGACCGGGCAGGAAGCCCTTGTGGCTCACGTAGATCAGGCCCGGGTGCAGGGTCTTGAGCGTGTCGTAGTCGAGGCCCAGCTTCTTCATCGTGCCGGGCTTGAAGTTCTCGCTCACGATGTCGGCCGTGGCGATCAGGCGCAGCGCGGCCTCGATGCCCTCGGGCTGCTTGAGGTCGAGCGCGATGCTCTTCTTGTTGCGGTTGAAGGTCGGGAAGAAGCCCGCGCCCGAGCCGAGCAGGCGGCGCGTGTTGTCGCCCTCGACCGGCTCGACCTTGATGACCTCGGCGCCGAGGTCGGCCAGGATCAGACCGCAGGTCGGGCCCATCACCATGTGGGTGAACTCGACCACGCGCACGCCGGCGTAGGGCAGCGGATTCGTATCAGCCATGGGCGGTGTTCTCCTGGGCGAAGCCTTTGGGCAGGCCGGCCTCGGGCGTCATGCCGTAGACCGGTTCGCCGGGCAGGCCGGCCATGAGCGGCGCGCGCGCCGCGATGAGTTTCTCTATGTCGATGCCGGTGCGCACCCCCATGGCCTCGAACATGAAGACCAGGTCCTCGGTGACCGCGTTGCCCGAGGCGCCGGGCGCGTAGGGGCAGCCGCCGAGGCCGCCGAGCGAGGCGTCGAAGGTGCGCACGCCCTCGTCCCAGGCCGCGAGGCAGTTGGCGATGCCGAGGCCGCGCGTGTTGTGCATGTGGGCCGCGCCGGCGTGGCGGCCGAGCTCAGCGCGCAGGCGCTTGAACAGGCGGCGCACCTGCGCGGGATTGGCATAGCCCACGGTGTCCGACAGGCCCGACTCGTCGGCGCCGGCCTCGATGCACTGGGCGGCGAGCCGGATCACGTCGTCCTCGGGCACCAGGCCCTGCAGGGTGCAGCCGAAGGCGGTGGAGATGCCGGCCTCGAGCTTCACCTGCGGCGCGATCGCGCGCCGCAGTTCGGCGATGGCGCGCACCTCCTCGACCATCTCGGTCGGCGTCTTGCGCACGTTGGCCAGCGAATGCGCCACGCTGGCCGACACCGGCATGGTGAGCTTGTGCACGCCGGCCTCGAGCGCGGCCTGCGCGCCCTTGCGGTTGGGCACCAGCGCCATCACGGTGAGGCCGGGCAAGGTGATCGCATGGCGCACCACCTCGGCCGCGTCGGCCATCTGGGGCAGCAGCTTCGCGGGCACGAAGGAGGCGACCTCGATCTCGCGCACGCCGGCGGCGTGCAGCGCGTCGATCCAGCGCAGTTTGTAGTCCGTCGGCATGGTGGCCGCGACCGATTGCAGGCCGTCGCGCGGACCGACCTCGCTGATGAGCACATCGGGAGTTGTCATCGGAAATTTGACAGTTCTATCTGACAGAACTATATTTTGCAGAACAGAATTAGACGCCGGCCCCGGCATCGCTGTCAAGCCACCCACCTGCCCCATGCCCCGCAAAGCCCAGACCGAATCGATGTCCGACCGCGATGCCGCGCCCGGAGGCGCGGCCGCGGTCGACCGCGCCTTGAGCCTGCTCGGTGCCTTCCGCCCCGGCGACGAGGCGCTGTCGCTCGCGCAGTTCGCCGAGCGCACGCAGCTCTACAAGAGCACGGTGCTGCGCCTCCTGGCCTCGCTCGAGCACGCACGGCTGATCCGCCGCCAGGACGACGGCCGCTATGCGCTCGGTTCGGAGATCGCGCGGCTGCACGGGCTGTACGCGGCCGCGCAATCGCTCGACCGCATCGTGCTGCCGGTGCTGCGCGCGCTGGTCGCGGCCACCGGCGAGAGCGCGGCCTACCACGTGCGGCAGCCGCAGGGCACGGGCTGGGTGCGGCTGTGCCAGTTCCGCGTCGATTCGCCGCAGGTGGTGCGCGACCACGTGCGTGCCGGCGACCTGCTGCCCAACGACCGCGGCGCGGGCGCGCGCGTGCTGATCGCCTGGGGGCCCGAGGCCGAGCTGCCGCGCGCCGCGGCCGAGCGCCGGCGCTATGAGGAGATCCGCGCGCAGGGCTTCTGCGCGCTGGTGGGCGACCGCAGCGCCGAGCTCGCGGGCATCTCGGCGCCGGTGTTCCATGGCGACGGCCGCCTGGCCGCGGCGGTCACCTTGACCATGCCCGCGCATCGCTACGACGCGCGCCACGCCGAGGCGGTGCGCGCGGCGGCGCGCGAACTGACCGGGCTGGTCTGAGCGCCTCGCTCAGCCCTCGGCCTTGAAGCCCGAGTTCTTGATCGGCAGCTCCCACATCTTCAGGTGCGCCGCCTGCGTGGCCGCGAGCTCGGCCGGGCCGGCGTGCGTGGGCACCAGGCCCAGCGCGTAGATGCGCTCCTGCACGTCGGGCGCGCGCAGCGCCTCGGCCACGGCGCGGTCGAGGCGCTGCACCGTGTCGGCCGGCAGGCCCGCCGGGCCGTAGAGGCCGAAGAAGGCATTGGCCGTGACGTCGATGCCGGCCTCCTTGAGCGTGGGCACCTCGGGCAGCGAGCGGTTGCGCTGCGCGCCGGTCATCGCGAGGATGCGCACCTTGCCCGCGCGGTGGTGCTCGATGGTCTCCGAGGCGGTGTCGACCATCAGCGGCACCTGGCCGCCGATCAGGTCCTGCGCGGCCGGCGCGCCGCCGCGGTAGGCCACGTGCGTCATCGGCACGCCCGAGGCCTGCGCCAGCAGCTGGCCCGCGAAGTGCGGCACCGTGCCCGCGCCCGAGGTCGCGTAGTTGGCCTTGGTGGGGTTGGCCTTCATCCAGGCCAGCACCGCCTTGAGGTCGCCGGCCGGCGCGCCGGGGCCGGCCGTGACCGCGAAGTCGAAGGTGCCCGCGAGCGCGACCGGCGTGAAGTCCTTGACCGGGTCGTAGCCGAGGCTCGGGTAGAGCCACGGATGGATCACCAGCGCGCCGCTCGGCGAGAACACCAGCGTGTTGCCGTCGGGCGCCGAGCGCTTGACCTCGGCCAGCGCGAGCCGGCCGGCCGCGCCGGGCTTGTTGTCGATGATGACGTTCTGGTTGAGCGTCACGCGCATCTTGTCGGCCAGCAGGCGCGCGACCACGTCGGCCGAGCCGCCGGGCGGGAAGCCCACCAGGATGCGCAGGGTGCGCTCCTGCGCGAAGGACCGCGGCGCGATGGCGACGGCGGCGGCGAATGCAGCGGCCTGCGCTGCGAACTGACGGCGTTTCATGGGGGTCTGTCTCCTCGGGGGTGGATGGTCTGTCGCGTTGTTGTCGTGTCGTCGTCCCTGGATCTCTTCGTTCTTTCTTCAGCGCAATGCGGCCAGCAGCGCGCGGTTCTGCTCGGGCAGGCCGACCGAGATGCGCAGCCATTCGCCCAGGCCGTAGTTGCCCAGCAGCGAGACCTCGATGCCCGCGGCCAGCAGCCGCGCATGCACCGCGGCGCTGTCGCCCACCTTCACCATCAGGAAGTTGCCCGACGAGGGCAGGTGCGCGAGGCCGAGTTCGTCGAAGCCCGCGGCGAGCTGCGCGCGCCCGGCGGTGTTGAGTTCGTAGCTGCGCGCGAGGAAGTCCGCGTCGCCCAGCGCGGCCGTGGCCGCGGCCAGCGCCGGCGTCGTGACGTTGAAGCGCGGGCGCTGCGCGTTCATGCGCGCGGCCAGCGCGGGCTGCGCCACGCCGTAGCCGATGCGCAGGCCCGCGAGGCCGAAGGCCTTGGAGAAGGTGCGCGCCACGATCAGGTTCGGCAGCCGCCGCACCCAGCCGATGCTGTCGTAGCGCTGCGCGGGCGCGAGGTACTCGGTGTAGGCCTCGTCGAGCAGCACCGTCACGTGCGCCGGCACCGATTGCAGGAAGGCCTCGAGCGGCGCGGCCTCGATGAAGCTGCCGGTGGGGTTGTTGGGGTTGGCGACGAAGACCAGCTGCGTGTCCTCGCCGATCGCCGCGCGCATCGCGTCGAGGTCGTGGCCGAAGTCGCGCGCCGGCACCACGGTGGCGCGCGCATGGGCGTGCGCCGTGGCCTGGGCGTAGACCACGAAGCCGTACTGCGAATAGACCACGCTCTCGCCCGGCTTCAGGCTGACCTGCGCGGCCAGCTCGAGGATCTCGCTCGAGCCGCTGCCCAGCACCAGCCATTCGGGCGGCACGTCCAGGCGCGCGGCCAGCGCCTGCTTGAGCGCGCTGCCGTTGCTGTCGGGGTAGGTGCCGGCGCCCGCGAGCGCGTCGGCGGCCGCGCGGCGCGCCGACTCGGGCATGCCGAGCGGGTTTTCGTTGGAGGCCAGGAGGATCTTCGGGGCGGTCATGTCGTCGGTGCGGAAAGGCGGATTTATTTAAGAAGTTAAATTTATCCGGCCGGCCCGGCGCGGCCATCGGGGCCTACCCTTCCCGAAGCCGCGGGCGGGTGAACGCATTGCAGCCCGCGGGTGAACGCAATGGCGGCCAGGACCTTCGATTACCTCCATTTTTGTCATCGATTAATCCCGCTTTGAGCTATTACTCTTCACTACGGTATGCAATAAAGTGGAGGTTATGGATCGCGCGTGTGCGCGCCCCGAATCCGAATACACCCCACCGCATCGCTTTGCATTTCGTCCCCGAGGAGAAAACATGACCGCCCGCACCACCGCCCACGGACTCCAGGTCGCGACCGAACTCCACCGCTTCGTCGAGGAGAAGGTGCTGCCCGCCAGCGGCGTGGCCAGCGAGACCTTCTGGAAGGGTTTCGACGCCATCGTCACCGACCTCGCGCCCAAGAACGTGGCGCTGCTCGCCGAGCGCGACCGCCTGCAGAGCGAACTCGACGCCTGGCACAAGAAGAACCCCGGCCCGATCGCCGACATGCCGGCCTACCGCGCCTTCCTCGAGAAGATCGGCTACCTGCTGCCGCAACCCCAGGGCGCGAAGGCGACCACCGCCAACGTCGACGCAGAACTGGCGCAGCAGGCCGGCCCGCAGTTGGTGGTGCCGATCCTCAACGCGCGCTACGCGCTCAACGCCGCCAACGCCCGCTGGGGCTCGCTGTACGACGCGCTGTACGGCACCGATGCCATTCCCGAAACCGGCGGCGCCGAGAAGGGCAAGGGCTACAACCCCGTGCGCGGCGCCAAGGTCATCGAGTTCGCGCGCAACGTGCTCGACCAGGCCGCGCCGCTGGTCAACGGCTCGCACAAGAACGCCACCGGCTACAGCGTGAAGGACGGCCAGCTGGTCGTCGCGCTGCAGAGCAGCAGCACCGCGCTGGCCGATCCCGCGCAGTTCATCGGCTACCAGGGCGATGCCTCGGCCCCGTCGTCGGTGCTGCTCAAGCACAACGGCATCCACCTCGACATCCGCATCGACCGCTCCACCCCGATCGGCAAGAGCGACGCCGCCGGCGTCAGCGACCTGGTGCTCGAGGCAGCGCTGTCGACCATCCTCGACCTCGAGGACTCGGTGGCCGTGGTCGATGCCGCCGACAAGGTGGTCGCCTACTCGAACTGGCTCGGCATCGTGCAGGGCACGCTGACGGAAGAAGTCGCCAAGGGCGGCAAGACCTTCACGCGCGGCCTCAACCCCGACCGCGAATACACCGGCGCCAACGGCCAGCCGATCAAGCTGCATGGCCGCTCGCTGATGTTCCTGCGCAACGTGGGCCATCTGATGACCAATCCGGCCGTGCTGTACGACGGCGGCAAGGAAATCCCCGAAGGCATCCTCGATGCCGTGGTGACCACCACCATCGCGATGATCGATCTCAAGCGCAAGGGCAACTCGCGCACCGGCAGCATCTACATCGTCAAGCCCAAGATGCACGGCCCGGCCGAAGTGGCCTTCGCGAGCGAGCTGTTCGGCCGCGTCGAGCAGCTGCTGGGCCTGCCGGCCAACACCGTGAAGCTCGGCATCATGGACGAGGAGCGCCGCACCAGCGTGAACCTCAAGGCCTGCATCGCCGAGGCCGCCGCGCGCGTGGCCTTCATCAACACCGGCTTCCTCGACCGCACCGGCGACGAGATGCACACCGCCATGCAGGGCGGCCCGATGATCCGCAAGGGCGACATGAAGGCCAGCGCCTGGATCGGCGCCTACGAGAAGAACAACGTGCTGGTCGGCCTGTCGTGCGGCCTGCGCGGCAAGGCGCAGATCGGCAAGGGCATGTGGGCCATGCCCGACCTGATGGCCGCCATGCTCGAGCAGAAGATCGGCCATCCGAAGGCCGGTGCCAACACCGCCTGGGTGCCCTCGCCCACCGCCGCCACGCTGCATGCGCTGCACTACCACCAGGTCAGCGTGACCGCGGTGCAGCAGGAGCTCGAGAAGATCGACGCCGATGCCGAGCGCGACAACATCCTGAACGCGCTGCTGCAGGTGCCGATCGCCGCCGAAGCCAAGTGGACCGAGGCCGAGAAGCAGCAGGAGATCGACAACAACGTGCAGGGCATCCTCGGCTACGTGGTGCGCTGGATCGACCAGGGCGTGGGCTGCTCGAAGGTGCCCGACATCCACAACGTGGGCCTGATGGAAGACCGTGCCACGCTGCGCATCTCGAGCCAGCACATCGCCAACTGGCTGCTGCACGGCGTGGTCACCAAGGCGCAGGTCGACGAGACCTTCCAGCGCATGGCCAAGGTGGTCGACGAGCAGAACGCCGGCGACCCGCTGTACCAGCCGATGGCCGGCCACTTCGACAGCTCGGCCGCCTACAAGGCCGCGCAGGACCTGGTGTTCAAGGGCATCGAGCAGCCCAGCGGCTACACCGAGCCGCTGCTGCACGCCTGGCGCCTGAAGGTCAAGGGCGAAGCCTGATCGCCGAGCGTACGACTCGCGAACCACGGCGCCTTCGGGCGCCGTTTTTCATGGCTGGTTAGGATGCGTGCCGCTCTCCGTTTCCTGCTTTCCCATGACGTTCTCCCCGGCCCGCGCACGCTCGGCCACCTCGATGCTGATCGTGCTGGCCTCGGCCTTCGCGCTGAGCCAGGCCTTCCGCACCGTCGGCGCGATGATGGCCACGCCGCTGTCGCAGCACTTCGGCCTCACGGCGCAGGCGCTCGGCCTGTGGGCCGGCACCTTCCACTTCATGTTCGGCGCCACGCAGCTCGCGATGGGCGTCTCGATCGACATGTACGGCGTGCGCCGCACGGTGCTCACGGCCTTTCCGCTCGCGATCGCGGGCGCGGTGCTGTGCGCGCTGGCGCCGAGCTTCCATGCGCTGCTGCTCGGCCAGGCGATGATCGGCGTCGGCTGCGCGCCGGCCTTCCTGGCCTGCACCGTGTTCATCGCGCGCCACTTCGAGGCCGCGCGCTTCACCGCGATGTCGGGCCTGGTCATGAGCCTCGCGGGCCTGGGCATCCTGTTCACCGGCACCCCGCTGGCGCTGCTGATCGAGGCCGCGAGCTGGCGCGCGGGCTATGCCTGCCTCGCGGGCTTCGCGGTGCTGTCGTGGGGCTTCGTGTTCTGGCGCGTGCACGAGCCGCCGCATGCGCAGGCCACGCAGCGCCAGACGGTGGGCAAGGCGGTGCGCGAGCTGCTGCCGCTGTTCGCGATGCCGCACACGCTGGGCCTGCTGTGCTTCGCCTGCGTCTCGTACGCGGCCTTCATCACCTTGCGCGGCCTGTGGCTCGGCCCGGTGCTGCACGACCGCCACGGGCTCTCGCTCGTGAGCAGCGGCAACGTCGCGCTGGTGATGACCGTCGCGGGCATGATCAGCCCGGCCCTGTTCGGCCGACTCGATCCCGGCGGTGCGCGGCGCGGGCGCTGGCTCATGGGCTGCGCCTCGGCGGCCGCGATCATGTTCGCGCTGATGGCGTTCACGCAGTCGCTGGCGGTCGACATCGGCCTGCCGATCCTCTACGGCCTGCTCTCGGGCTACTCGGTGCTGCAGTACTCGTACACGCGCGCCGCCTACCCGGCCGCGATGACCGGGCGCGCGCTGTCGTTGCTCAACATGGCGATGTTCCTCGGCGTCTCGCTGATGCAGTGGACCACCGGCGTGGCCGCCTCGTGGGCGGCCTCGAACGGTGTCGAGCCGTTCCGCGCGGTGTTCCTCACGATCGCGCTGATGCTGGCCGCGGGCACCACGGCCTTCCTGCTGCTGCCGCGCGCGCACGAACGCACGGGCGCGGTCGCCGCCGGCCGTTGAGGCTCAGCCGAGCCGCGAGCGCACCTCCACGCGGCCCAGCCGGCGCATGCCTTGCGCGTACACGTGCGGCCGGCCGTACATGGCCTGCGCATCGGTGCTGCCGAAGGCCGGCGCCTCGCAACCCTTGCGCGTGACGATGCAGCGGCGCAGCACGTCGTAGCGCCGCGGCTCGGCCTCGCCGCCGCGCGCCTCGGGCAGGCGCGCGAGCCTCACCTCCCACCAGGCGCCGTCGATGCAGTGCCACTGCGTGACGGCATCGATCACGTGATAGGGCGCATAGGGCCGCACCGTGTCGCGGCTGCCATAGCGCTCGGCCCACTCGGCCTTGCGCTGCTGCTTCGCGCGCTGCAGGTGGCGGTTGGGCAGCAGGATGCCCGTGCCGGGATGCACGAACAGTTCCACCGACGCCGACTCGCGCAGCGGCACCATCCGTTGCTGCCACATGCGGCCCGGCACCCACACCTCGCCCTCGTGCAGTTCGGCCTGGCGTTCGACGAACTGGTCGATGTGCACGAAGATGTGCGCCTGCACCGTGTTGCGCCGGTCGATGCCTTCGCAGAGTTCGCTCCACACCTTGTCCCAGGGCCGATGCACCTGCTTGTGCAGCCAGCGCTTGAGCGGCTGCAGGTTCTCGCTGAGCCACTTGGGGCGCTGGTAGCCGCGCCGCATGCCCAGGTGCGAGCCGCGCTCGGGGCTGTTGCGCCAGGGGCGGCCGTCGCCCTGCACGCGCCAGCCGCCGCGCGGGCGTTCCACGATCACCTTGTCCATGTCTTCGCGCATGGTCAGTCCTCCTTCAGTCCGCGCGCCGCCTTCTGCAGCGCGACCTTCTGCGCGCGCCGCTCGGCGCGATGCGTGCGCAGGTGGCGGCCCGCACCCTGGCTGGATGCGCGGCGTGCCATCGCGGCCACGACGGGATTGCGCGGGGCTTCGCCCGGCACCGAGAAATAGAACCGGCCCAGACGCTTCTCGTCGTCGCGGGCCTTTCGCTGAGCACTCATGTGCACACACTCCGGATCAAAAACAAAAAGGCCCCGGCGAACGTTTGCGCGCGGGGCCCTCGTCGATACGGCCGCGGCGGGATGCGTGGATGCACATCCGGCCGGGGCGGTCGGTGTGCGGTCAGGAGTTCAGAGAACGGTTCATTGAAGTGGTGGGGCGCCCGGGAGGTCGATCGTCGCCGTGCGCGCGTGAAGGAAAAACTGTCGCTGAAAAATGAAGGCCGGATTCTGGCGAGGCCGCGCGCGGCGCGCAAGACCGTTGTGCAACGCTGTGGCGTGAAGGCGACGTGTCCCATGCGCCGGCAGCGAAGAAAAAAACCAGCGCGCGAATCCAGCCGCGCATGCGCCCCGTATTGGTCTCAAGCGCATCGCGCCTCCGCGCTGTTGGCGGTTCCACAGACACACGGCGGTGCGCGCATGGCGCACTCCTCAAGGAGACCTTCATGAAGAAACTCGTCATCGCACTCGGTGTCTCGGTCCTGCTCGGCGCTTGCGCGGGCGGCATGGGCATGGGTGGCAGCAGCAACACGAACACGCCCATGGTCGGCGGCGCACCGATGTATCCCACGAAGGACATCGTCGACAACGCCGTGAATTCCAAAGACCACACGACGCTGGTCGCCGCGGTGAAGGCCGCGGGCCTGGTCGACACGCTCAAGAGTCCCGGCCCGTTCACCGTGTTCGCACCGACCAACGCGGCCTTCGCCGCGCTGCCGCCCGGCACGGTCGACACGCTGCTCAAGCCCGAGAACAAGGGCACGCTGACGACGGTGCTGACCTACCACGTGGTGCCCGGCCGCATGGATGCCGCCGCGCTCGCGAACGCGATCAAGGCCGGCGGCGGCAAGGCCGTGCTGAAGACCGCGAGCGGCGGCACGCTGACCGCGATGATGAGCGGCAGCAACGTGCTCGTGACCGACGCGAAGGGCGGCACCGCGATGGTGACGATCGCCGACGTCTACCAGTCGAACGGCGTGATCCACGTCGTGAACAAGGTGCTGCTGCCGGGCTGATCGCCCGCCGGCGCGGCGTGCTCAGGCGCGCTGCGCCGCCTCGGCCTCCTCGCGCAGCCACTGCGCGAACTCCAGCGCGTCGCGGTTGCCCGCGGCACGCCGCGAGGTCTCGACGAAATAGCCGCGCTGCGAGGCCGCGCCCTCGCCCAGCGGCGCCACCAGCCGGCCCTCGCGCATCAGCTCGCGCAGCAGCGGCAGGCGCCCGATCACCACGCCCTGCCCCGCCACCGCCGCGCCCACCGCGTCGGCGTACTGCGTGAAGCGCAGCGTGCTCTTCATGCGCAGGTCGTGCAGCCCCATCACCTTGAGCCAGGGCTCCCAGTCGATCGTGGGCGCCTCGCTGTGGTCGGGGTACTCGACCGTGAGCAAGGTGAGGTTCGCGAGATCGGCCGGCTTGCGCAGCGACTTGGCGAGCGCGGGCGAGCACAGCGGCACCACGCTCTCCTCGAACAGCGCCGGCCCCTTGCCGCGCGAGACCGGCATCAGCCGCACCGCCACGTCGACGCGGCTGCGCTCGAGGTCGAGCACCTCGAGCGTGGCCGACACGCGTACATCGACCTGCGGATGGCTGCCGGTGAAGCGCGCGAGCCGCGGGATCAGCCACAGCGAGGCGAAGCCCGGCGTGGTGGTGATCGCGACCTGGCGCGGCGCCGAGCCGGCGCGCACGCGCGCGGTGGCATCGCGCAGCCGCTCCAGGCTGTCGGTGACGGCGCGCTGCATCACGCCACCGGCCTCGGTGAGCACCAGCGCGCGGTGGCGGCGCTCGAACAGCAGCACGCCCAGGCTGGCCTCGAGCTGCTGGATCTGCCGGCTCACGGCCGACTGCGTGAGGTGCAGCTCGGTCGCAGCCAGCGTGAAGCTCAGCCGGCGCGCGGCCGCCTCGAAGCTGCGCATGAGTTCCAGCGGCGGCAGGTCGACCACGCTCTGGGGCTGGGCCGGCGAGGCCTTCTTTGCATTCTCGATACGCATGCAATGAGTTCCAAAAGACCGTTTGTAAAGGACTGGGCGCTCAATATATTCATTCGCATGACGAATGCAATGGAGCTTGCCATGAGCACCCCCTTCCCTTCCTGCTTCCAGCTCAGCCTGCCGGCGCGCGCGGTCTTCGCCGTGGCCGATGGCGCCGGCGTGGGCATCGAATGCCGCAGCGGCTCGGTCTGGGTCACCCTGGACCGTGATCCGCGCGACATCGTGCTCGAGCCCGGCGAGCGCTTCGAGGGCACCGAGCACCGCCGCATCCTGGTGTCGGCGCTCGAGCCCGCGCGCATCACGGTGTCGGACGCGCAGCCGGCCGCGATCCCGCTGCCGGTGCCCGCGCGCCGGCGGTCGCCTTGGCGACTGCTGCCCCACGGGTTGTCCCCGGCTTGACCCTGGCTCCCCGGCATCGAACCATCGATGCCAGGGAACCGGAGCACGCGATCCAGAGCCGCCCCGTCGACGGGCGGCTTTTTCTTTGGGCGCCGTGCACGGTCATCCATTCCCGCCGAACATCCGAGCCGACGAACACGTGGAGAGATTCCGATGACGCAGCAGCCACCACAGGACCCGGGCGCGCAGCCCTGCGTGCTCTACGCGCTCGACGAGGGCATCGCCACCCTCACGCTCAACCTGCCGGCCAAGCTCAATCCGCTGGCGATCGAGCTGCAGCAGGAATTGCGCGCCCACCTCGAACGCATCCGTGACGACCGCGCCGTGCGCGCCCTGATCCTCACGGGCGCCGGCAAGGCCTTCTGCGTGGGCGCCGACCTCAGTGCGATGCGACCGCCGCAGAACGGCAAGACGCTCGGCGACCAGACCGCCGAATGGATGCAGTCGCTGAGCAACCCGCTGATCGAGACGCTGCAGTCGATGCCGATCCCCGTGGTGGCCGCCGTCAACGGCGCGGCCGCCGGTGCCGGCGTGGGCCTCGCGCTCGCGGCCGACATCACGCTGGCGGCGCGCAGCGCCTACTTCTACCTGCCCTTCCTGCCCAAGCTCGGCATCGTGCCGGACCTGGGCTGCACCTGGGCCATTCCGCATCGCGCGGGCCGGGCGCGCGCGATGGGCATGGCGCTGCTCGACGAGCGGCTCGGCGCAGGGCGCGCGGTGCAGTGGGGCCTGATCTGGGGCTGCGTGGACGACGAGAACCTGATGGCCGAGGCGCGCGACACCGCGCAGCGCCTCGCGCGCCTGCCCGCGCACGCAGTGACCGAGGCGCGCGCCGCCTTCGCCGCGGCCGCCCGCCACACGCTGCCCGAGCAGCTGCACTACGAGAGCGAGCGCCAGCGCGAGCTGATCGAGCGAACGACCTTCCGCGAGGGCGTGAGCGCGTTCCTGCAGAAGCGCGCGCCGGAGTTTCCGGGGCGCTGAGCAAAGCCGGCGCGCGGCATCCCTCTGCGCGGCTGGCCGCTGTCATGCGAGTGCGCCAGAATGGCCCTTCCGCACGCGAAGGAGCCCCCGCATGCCCACGAACCCCACCAACGCCTTCTACGCCCAGTCGGGCGGTGTCACCTCGGTCATCAATGCCTCGGCCTGCGGCGTGATCGAAACGGCGCGCCGACATCCCGAGCGCATCGGCAAGGTCTATGCCGGGCGCAACGGCATCATCGGCGCGCTGACCGAGGACCTGATCGACACCGGCGCCGAGGCGGCCGAGGCCATCGCCGCGCTGCGCAGCACGCCCGCGGGCGCCTTCGGCTCCTGCCGCTACAAGCTCAAGTCGCTCGAGAAGAACCGGCGCGAGTACGAGCGGCTGATCGAGGTCTTCAAGGCGCACGGCATCGGCTACTTCTTCTACAACGGCGGCGGCGATTCGGCCGACACCTGCTTCAAGGTGAGCCAGCTCTCGCAGTCGATGGGCTATGCGCTGCAAGCCATCCACGTGCCCAAGACCATCGACAACGACCTGCCGCTGACCGACTGCTGCCCGGGCTTCGGCTCGGTCGCGAAGTACGTGGCGGTGTCCACGCTCGAGGCCTCGTTCGACGTGCGCTCGATGGCCGCCACCTCGACCAAGGTGTTCGTGCTCGAGGTGATGGGCCGGCACGCGGGCTGGATCGCGGCGGCCGGCGGCCTGGTGGCCGACCAGGGCATTCCGGTGGTGGTGCTGTTCCCCGAGATCGAGTTCGACAAGACACGCTTCCTCGCGCGCGTCGATGCGCTGGTGAAGCAGCACGGCTACTGCTCGGTGGTGGTGTCCGAGGGCTGCCACCATCCCGACGGCACCTTCCTCGCCGAGCAGGGCACGCGCGACGCCTTCGGGCATGCGCAGCTCGGCGGCGCGGCGCCCGTGGTGGCGCAGATGGTGAAGGACGCGCTGGGCCACAAGTTCCATTGGGCGGTGGCCGACTACCTGCAGCGCGCGGCGCGCCACATCGCCTCGGCCACCGACGTGCGCCAGGCCTACGAACTCGGGCAGCGCGCGGTCGAGCTCGCGCTCGAGGGCCACAACGCGGTGATGCCGACGATCGAACGCACCAGCGACCTGCCTTATGCCTACGCCATCGGCAGCGCGCCGCTGGCCTCGGTGGCCAATGTCGAGAAGCCGATGCCGCGCGACTTCATCTCCGACGACGGCTACGGCATCACCGAGAAATGCCGGCGCTACCTGCTGCCGCTGATCGAAGGCGAGGACTACCCGGCCTACCGCGGTGGCCTGCCAGTCTATGCCACGCTGAACAACGTGGCGGTGCCGAAGAAGCTGCCGCCGTTCGAGCTCGCGTGATGGCGAACACGGTGCAGGCGCTCGACGCCACGCGCTGCCCGCTGTGCGGCGAGGCGAACCGTTGCGCGATGGAGATCGAGCGCGAGACCGGCCAGCCGCAGCCGCCGTGCTGGTGCATGGCGGTGGATTTCTCGCAGGCACCGCTCGAGCGCCTGCCCGAGGCACTGCGCGGCCAGGCCTGCATCTGCGCGCGCTGCGCGGCGGGCGTTCAGGGCGACTGAACCGCGGGCTGGGCCGGCGCCTCGGCCGTCTGCTGTTGCGACTGCTGCTGTCCCTGCACCTGCTCCTGCATCTGCTCCGGTGCCTGGGCCTGCTCCTGTGCTTCCGCAGCGGCCTCGGCCGCTGCCTCCACATCCTGCGCCGTCACCAGCGAAGGCCCGCCGTCGCCGCGCAGCTCGGTCACCACGCAGTGGATGAACTGCAGCTTGCCGACGGCGGTGCGCGGCAGCACGAAGGGATAGAAGTCGGGCTGGCCCATGCTGCGCGACAGCTCGTTGAGCACGTTGGTCAGCCGCACCCAGCTGTTGATGAAGTCGAGGAATTTCGCGGCCTCGGGATGCTCGGGCCGCCACAGGTCCTCGGGCGTGAAGAGGTCGCTCGTGAGTTCGACGTTGGTGGCATCGACGCCGAAGCTCATCGCGGTGTCGGCCGAATCGGCCATGTGCAGGTAGTGGGCCCAGGTCTCGGCCCAGTCCTCCCACGGATGCATGCTGGCGTAGCTGCTCACGAGGCGCTGCGCCCAGTCGGGCGGCGGGCCCTGGTTGTAGTGCTGCTGCAGCGCGGCGCCGTAGTCGGCGCGCTCGTCGCCGAACAGCGTGCGGAAGTCCTCGAGCCAGGCCGAGGGCAGCACCAGCAGGTCCCAGTAGTAGTGGCCGATCTCGTGGCGGAAGTGGCCCACCAGCGTGCGGTAGGGCTCGCGCATCTCGGTGCGGATGCGCTCGCGCACCGCGTCCTCGGCCTCCTCGGCATTGAGGGTGATGATGCCGGTGTCGTGGCCGGTCATCACATGCGGGCCGCCCGGCACGTTGCTCAGGAAGTCGAAGGCCAGGCCGTGCACCGGATCGGCATGGCGGCTCACCACCGGCAGCCGCAGCGCGAGCAGCTGCGAGATCAGGCGCCGCTTGGCCTGCTCGAGCTTGCGCCAGAGTTCGTCGTTGCCGGCCACCGAGAGGTCGGGAATGGTGCGCGTGACGCTGCAGGCCAGGCAGTAGCCGGGCGCGAGGCCGTGCGTGTCGGGCGCGAGCGCCTGGCCCGGGCGCGCCACCGGCACCATCCAGTTGCAGGCCGCGGGCGTCATCAGGTTGGCGCAGCGCCGGTAGGTCGGGCCCTGCGGGTCGCCGAAGATCGTGTAGCTGTCGGGCTCGGCGACGGCGTTGCCGTTGGCGTCCTCGGCCGCGGCGGGCGCGAGCGGCACCACGCCGAGGCTGTCCTCGACGTAGCCCAGCGGCGTGTGGCAGGCCAGGCATTCGCTGTTGCGCAGGAACACGGGCCGGCCGCACTGGCAGCGGTAGGCGCGCGTGACGGTGGGCGCGGCGAGCTCGGCGGCCAGGGTGGTCGCGCCCTCGGCGGGCTCGGATGGAAGGTCGTCGTTCGTCGCGGGCGGAGAGAGGTCCATGGTCGTCTTTGCGTTGTATCGGCGGCGGGTCGGATGCGGGACAGCCCGGGCATTGTGGAGCCGGCCCTTGCGCGGGCCGCCGCGCAAAGCCCGATATGCTTGTAGGACGACGGGCCCGGCATCGCCGACCTTCACGCCCGACGCTCCCCCACCGCCGATGACCCACCAAGAGACGCCCGAAGCCGCCCCGCCGGCCCCGCCCCCCGCCATGGGCCCGCTGCGCGCGCGCTACGGCGAACGCTACCGCTGGTACCTGCTGCTGTCGGTGATGGTCGGCACGATGGCCTCGATCATGTCCTCGACCATCGTCAACGTGGCGATCCCCGGCATGAGCCACCACTTCTCGCTGGGCCAGGAGCGCGCCCAGTGGGTGAGCTCGGGCTTCATGGTGGCGATGACGGTGTCGATGCTCACCACGCCCTGGCTGCTGGCGCGCTACGGCTACCGGCGCACCTACGTGGGCACGATGCTGCTGCTGCTGGCCGGTGGCGTCGCGGGCGGCATGGCCAACGATTTCTCGCTGGTGCTGCTGGCGCGCGTGGCCGAGGGCCTGGCCGCGGGCGTGGTGCAGCCCATCCCCGCGATCATCATCCTGCGCGCCTTCGAGCCCCACGAGCAGGGTCGCGCGAGCGGCATCTTCGGCATGGGCGTGGTGCTGGCGCCGGCCATCGGCCCGAGCATCGGCGGCGTGCTGGTCGACCTGTTCGGCTGGCGCTCGATCTTCTACATGGTGGTGCCGTTCTGCCTCGCTTCGCTGTGGCTGGCCTACAAGTTCGTGCCGACCACCGCACCCGGCGGCGCGGTCGCGGCGCGCAGCGGCGGGCTCGACGTGCGCGGCCTCGCGCTCGGCACCGTGGGCACGCTGTGCCTGCTCAACGGGCTGGTGGCGCTGCGCGGCGATTCGCCGCTCGAGGCGGCCGCGCTGCTGGGCGGCGCGCTGCTCTCGTTCGGGCTCTTCATCTGGTGGCAGCGGCGGCTGGCGGCCGCGGGCGGCACGCCGCTGATGAACCTCGCGCTGTTCGGCTACCGCCAGTTCGCGATGGGCAGCGTGGTCGCCTTCATCTACGGCACCGCGCTGTTCGGCTCCACCTACCTGCTGCCGGTCTACATGCAGGTCGGGCTGCACCTGTCGGCCTCGCACGTGGGGACGATCCTGCTGCCGGCCGGCTTCGTGCTGGCGGCCACCATCGCGGGCGTGGGCCGGCTGGCCGACCGGCAGCCGACCTGGGCGCTGGTGAGCATCGGGCTGGCGCTGCTGGCGGCCTCGTTCGCGCTGATGATGGTGCTGCGCGCCGACAGCGCGCTGTGGCTGCTGGTGGCGTTCGCGATCGTCGGGCGCATCGGGCTGGGCTTCATCCTGCCCTCGCTGAACCTGGGTTCGATGCGGCCGCTGGCCAAGCCGCTGATCCCGCAGGGCGCGAGCGCGATCAACTTCGTGCGCATGCTCGGCGGCGCGGCCGGCGTGAGCCTGTGCGCGATCGTGCTCGAGTGGCGGCTGGCGGCGCACGGCGACTCGCTCGCCAACCCGCAGACCAGCCCGGCGCGGCTGGCGGCCTTCGACGAGGTGTTCGCGATGCTGGCCGGCCTGTGCGCGCTCGCGATCTGCGCGGCCTGGCAGCTGCGCATCCGCGCGAATCCCGACGACGTGCCCCGCAAGCCGGGGTAAACCCCTGCGGGCAAACACCCGCCCATCGATTTCAATTGTTATCAGTTGTATCGATTGGACGGTTTTCTCCCATGCATCGTCGGAATTTCATGGCCGCCTCGGCGGCCGCGGCCAGCCTTGGCCTTTTTTCCGTGGCCCGCGCGGCCGAGAACGGGGTCACGGACACCGAGGTGGTGCTCGGCCACACCGGCATCCTCAGCGGCCCGCTGGGCGCGCCGATCAAGGTGGTGATGGCCGGCGCCGGGCTGGCCTTCGACGCCGTCAACGCGCAGGGCGGCGTCTCGGGCCGCAAGATCCGGCTGGTGTCGCTCGACGACGAGCTCTCGCCCGAGAAGGCGGTGGCCAACTACGAGAAGCTGCTCGGCGAGCACCGCGCGTTCGCCTTCTTCGGCTGCGTCGGCTCGGCCACCACCGCGGCCGCGGCCAAGGTGCTGTCGCAAAGCGGCGCGCCGATGGTCGCGGGCTACGCGGTGTCGGATTCGGCGCGCGAGAAGGTCATGGGCTCGGGCTACTTCGTGCGCGCCACCTTCGCGCGCGAGGCGCAGGCGCTGGTGCAGCACCTCACGACCATCGGCGTGACGCGCATCGCCTCGGCCTGCCTCGACAACCCGGGCGGCGCCGAGGTCACGAAGCTGGTCGAGGCCGCGCTCGCGGCGCACCAGCTCAAGCCGGTGGCGGCCGTGGCGGTCAAGGGCGACGGCTCGACCAACGCCGCCATGGGCAAGGCGCTGGCCGACAGCAAGGCGCAGGCGGTGATCATGTACCTGGGCGGCGCCATCGGCGGCGAGGTGATGAAGAGCGCCTGGGACGCGGGCGGGCGCCAGATGTTCTACGGCATGTCGATCGTGCCGGGCGACGTCACGGCCAAACTGGTGGGCGACAAGACCAGCGGGCTGGCGATCTCGCAGGTGGTGCCCTATCCCTGGAGCGAGGTCGAGCCGGTGGCGCGCGACTACCGCCAGCTCGCCGAGCGCGCCAAGGTCGACATCGGCTACCTGAGCTTCGAGGGCTACGTGAACGCGCTGGTGATGATCGAGTCGCTGCGCCGTGCCGGCCGCGACCTCACGCGCGCGCGGCTGCATGCGGCGCTCAAGGCGATGAAGCTGCGCATCGCCGGCATGGAGCTCGACTTCACCGGCGCCAGCAACACCGGCTCGCGCTTCATCGAGATGGTCCGCGTGACCAAGGAAGGCCGCTTCCTGCGCTGAAGCGGAAGCAAACCCGGGCGCTCGGGTAAGCGGGGGCGGTGTCTAATGGCCCCATGTGTCAATTGCTAGGGATGAACTGCAACACGCCGACCGACGTGACCTTCAGCTTCACGGGGTTCGCGCAGCGCGGTGGCCGCACCGACCACCACGCCGACGGCTGGGGCATCGCCTTCTTCGAGGACCGCGGCCTGCGCCATTTCGTCGACCACCAGCCGGCCTGCGAGTCGCCGGTGGCCGAGCTGATCCGGCGCTACCCGATCCAGAGCCGCAACGTCATCGCCCACATCCGCAAGGCCACCCAGGGCGAGGTCAACCTGCAGAACTGCCACCCCTTCGTGCGCGAGCTGTGGGGCCGCTACTGGGTGTTCGCGCACAACGGCGACCTGAAGGACTTCCGCCCGCGGCTGCACGGCAACTTCCACCCGGTGGGCAACACCGACAGCGAGCACGCCTTCTGCTGGCTGATGCAGGAGCTCGCGAAGTCGCATGCGGGCGTGCCGAGCGTCGAGGAGCTCACGCTCACCTTGCGCGAACTCGCGCCCCAGCTCGCGCGGCACGGCACCTTCAACTTCATGCTCTCGAACGGCCAGGCGCTGTGGGCCCATGCCTCCACGCACCTCTGGTACGTGGAACGGCGCCATCCCTTCGTGACCGCGCAGCTGTCGGACGAGGACCTCGAGATCGACTTCGCCCAGCACACCACGCCCAACGACCGCGTCGCGGTGGTGGTGACCGCGCCGCTGACCACCAACGAGGAATGGACCGCGTTCGAGCCGGGCGAGCTGCACGTGTTCGTGGACGGGCGGCGCTCGGAGCGCTGAGGGGGCGGCCCCGGCGCGGCCGCTGCGGCAACACCTGATTCGGTCAGGCAATGGCCCTGCCGATGAAACGTTTTTTCTGACACATTTTTGCAACACTGCAAGAAAGTATCGGTGGGCCGACGGAGTCCGTTAACAATAACGGTTCTCATTTGCGTGAAAAACGAACCGTCCATGCCCGCCTCCTCCGCCCTTCTCCGCGCCAGCCTTCGCCCGACCGTCGCCGCGACGCTGCTCGCCCTCCATGCCCTGACGGCCTCGGCGCAGAGCGCCGCGCCGGCACCGGCTGCCGCAACCGCTCCCACCGCCCCCGGCGCCGCGCTGGGCACCATCACCGTCGAAGCCAGCGCCGATGCCTCGGCCGAAGGCCTGGCCAAGCCCTACGCCGGCGGCCAGGTGGCGCGCGGCGGCCGCGCCGGCATCCTGGGCACCCGGGACATGATGGAAACGCCGTTCTCGAGCAACAACTACACCAACGAGCTGATCCAGAACCAGCAGGCCCGCAGCGTGGCCGACGTGCTGCAGAACGATCCCTCGGTGCGCGTGGCGCGCGGCTTCGGCAACTTCCAGGAGTCCTATTTCATCCGCGGCTTCATCGTCAATTCCGACGACATCGCCTACAACGGCCTGTACGGCCTGCTGCCGCGCCAGTACATCGCCTCCGAGCTGTTCGAGCGCGTGGAAGTGTTCCGCGGCGCGAGCGCCTTCCTCAACGGCGCGGCGCCCACGGGCGGCGGCATCGGCGGCACCATCAACCTGCTGCCCAAGCGCGCGCCGAACGAAGCGCTCACGCAGTTCACGCTCGGCACCGCGAGCGGCTCGCAGTCCTATGCCGCGACCGACATCGCGCGCCGCTTCGGTCCCGACGACAGCGTGGGCGTGCGCGTGAATGCCGTCCACCGCGACGGCGGCACGGCGGTGAACGGCGAAGGCGTCAAGCTCGATGCGCTGGCGGTCGGTCTCGACTGGCGCAGCCGCGACGCGCGCATCTCGGCCGACATCGGCCACCAGGAACACCGCCTGCGCAACACGCGCCCCAACGTCACGCTCGGCAGCGCCGTCACCGTGGTGCCCAAGGCGCCCGACAACGACACCAACTTCGCCCAGCCCTGGACCTACTCCTACGAGCGCGACACCTTCGGCTCGGTGCGCGGCGAATACGACATCACGCCGAACATCACGGCCTGGGCCGCGGCCGGCGCGCGCAGCAGCTACGAGAACAACTCGCTCGCGGGCCCGACGGTGTCCAACGGCCTGACCGGCGCCTTCACCACCAGCCGCTTCGACAACACGCGCGAGGACAAGGTCAAGACCGCCGAGCTCGGCATCCGCGGCAAGGCGCGCACCGGCAGCGTGGGCCACGAGTGGGTGCTGGGCTACTCCTACTTCGACCTCGACAAGAAGAACGCCTATGGCCTGGGCCTGGGCACCGGCGGCACGCTCGCCAGCAACATCTACTACCCGCGCGGCTACCTGCCGACGCAGCTCACCTACCTGGGCAACAACCTCGCGAGCCCGCGCCTGAACGGCACCATCACGCTCAAGAGCGTGGCGATCGGCGACACGATGTCCTTCCTGGACGACCGCCTGCTCGTCACGCTCGGCGTGCGCCGCCAGTCGATCGAGACCAGCGACATCAGCTACCAGATCGTGAGCGGTGGCAAACTGACCTCGGCCGGCGGCACCGTCACCTCGTACGACCAGAGCCGCACCAGCCCGGTGGCCGGCATCGTGTTCAAGGCGCGCGAGGACCTGTCGGTCTACGCGAACTACATCGAAGGCCTGTCGCCCGGCGAGAGCGCCCCCGCGCAATCGAACGGCCAGCCGGTGCTCAACGCCGGCCAGTCGCTGCGTCCCTACGTGTCGAAGCAGAAGGAAATCGGCGTCAAGTACGACGCCGGCCGCATCGGCGGCAGCCTGGCGCTGTTCAGCACCGCCAAGCCACGCGCCTTCGTGGCCAACGGCTCGTTCCAGGCCGGCGGCGAGGACCGCCACCGCGGTGTCGAGCTCAACGTCTTCGGCGAGGCGACCAAGGGCCTGCGCGTGCTCGGTGGCGTGACCTGGCTCGACGCCAAGCAGAAGGAAACGGGCAGCCTCACCACCGATGGCAAGCGCGTGATCGGCGTGCCGAAGGCGCAGGGCAGCATCGGCGTCGAATGGGACGTGCCGGGCGTGCAGGGCCTGTCGCTCAACGGCCGCGTCGTGACCAGCGGCTCGAGCTACGCGGATGCGATCAACACGCTGCGCGTGCCCGGCTGGACGCGCCTGGACGTGGGTGCGCGCTACGTCACCGAAGTCGGCAACGGCAAGCTGCTGACCCTGCGCGCGCGCATCGAGAACGTGGCCGACCGCAACTACTGGGCTTCGGTGGGCGGCTATCCGGGCTCGGGCTACCTGGTGCTGAGCAATCCGCGCACCTTCAGCCTGTCGGCCACGGTCGACTTCTGATCGGCGATCCCGGCTTCCTCGGGATCGAAAAAAAGGCGCCCGGGGCGAAGATCGCCCCGGGCGCCTTTTTTCATGGCCCTCAGGCCGCCTGCTTCAGATGCGCCTCCAGCGCGTCGACGAACATCGCCGGCACGTCGAACCCGGTCTGCTCCGTGATCTCCTGGAAGCAGGTCGGGCTGGTCACGTTGATCTCGGTCACCGAGTCGCCGATCACGTCGAGGCCGATCAGCAGCAGCCCGCGCGGCGCGAGCGCGCGGCCCACGATCTCGGCGATCTCGCGGTTGCGCGGCGTGAGCGGCTGGGCCACGCCCTTGCCGCCGGCCGCGAGGTTGCCGCGCACCTCGGTGCCCTGCGGGATGCGCGCCAGCACGAAGGGCGCGGGCTCGCCCGCGATGATCAGGATGCGCTTGTCGCCCTCGACCACGTCGGGCACGAAGCGCTGCACCATGATGGTCTCGGCGCCGTCCTTGTTGAGCGTCTCGACGATCGAGCCGAGGTTCAGCGCGTCCTGCTTCACGCGGAAGATGCCCATGCCGCCCATGCCGTCGAGCGGCTTCAGGATGATGTCGCCGTGCTGCGCATGGAAGTCGCGCACCGCCTGCGCGCTGCGCGTGACCAGCGTGGGCGCGGTGAACTGCGGAAACTCCATGATCGCGAGCTTCTCGGGATGGTCGCGCAGCGCGCGCGGCTTGTTCACCACGCGCGCGCCCTCGCGCTCGGCCTGCTCGAGCAGGTGGGTGGCGTAGATGTATTCGGCGTCGAAGGGCGGGTCCTTGCGCATCAGCACGGCGTCGAAATCGGCCAGCGCCTTGGTCTCGACGATGTCGACGGCGTACCAGTCCTTCGGGTCGCCGGTCAGCGTGACCTGGCGCACCGTGGCCGTGACCTTGCCGCCCGACACCCACTGCAGGTCCTGCGGCAGGCAGGCCGCGATGCGGTGGCCGCGGCGCTGGGCCTCGCGCATCATCGAGAAGGTGGTGTCCTTGTAGATCTTGAAGTGATCGAGCGGATCGGCCACGAAGAGGATGTTTTTCATCAGGAGGTCTTTCCGGCGCCCGGCGGGGCCGCCATGTTGCTGCTGTCGGTCGCGATGTTGCCGGAAGCGGCGAGGCCCTGGCCGGCCGGGGCTTTTGGCGGACCCGGCCGGTTGCCCAGCCGCTGCACCGCGAGCGCGAACGCGCCCGCCACCACGCCCCAGAAGGCCGAGCCGATGCCGGCGATGGTCACGCCCGAGAGCGTGACCAGGAAGGTGATCAGCGCGGCCTCGCGGTGCGGCTCGTCGCGCACCGCGGCCGCCAGCCCGCCGCCGATGGTGCCGAGCAGCGCGAGCCCCGCGATGGCCGCGACCAGCTCCTTCGGGAAGGCCGTGAGCAGCCCGGTCACGGCCGCGCCGAACAGGCCGATCACGACGTAGATCGCGCCGCAGCTCACGGCCGCGGTGTAGCGCCGCGCCGGATCTTCATGGGCTTCGCGGCCCATGCAGATCGCGGCGGTGATGGCGCTGAGGTTGAGCGCGAAGGCGCCGAAGGGCGCGAGCACCAGCGTGGTCAGGCCGCTGATCGTGATGAGCTTGCTGACCGGCAGCTCGCCGTAGCCGGCGGCGCGGATCGCGGCCACGCCCGGCAGGTTCTGCGAGGCCATGGTGACGACGAACAGCGGCAGCGCCAGGCTCACGATCGCCTGCCAGTGGAACACCGGCATGACGAACACCGGCCAGGTCAGCGAGAAATGCACCGCCGACCAGGCGAGCTCGCCGCGCGCCGCCGCGAAGGCGATCGCCACCAGCAGCGTGAGCGGCACCGCATAGCGCGGCAGCCAGCGCTTGCCCACGAGGTAGGTGGCCAGCATCAGCAGCACCAGGGGCAGCGCGGTCTGCGCCGCGGTGAAGGCCGCGAGGCCGAAGCGCGCGAGCACGCCGGCCAGCAGCGCCGAGGCGATGGCCATCGGGATGCGATTCATCACGCGCTCGAACCAGCCGGTGGCGCCGGCCAGCACGATCAGCAGCGCGCAGACGACGAAGGCGCCGACCGCCTCGCCCATGCCGTGGCCCGCACCGGCCACCGCCAGCACCGCGGCGCCGGGCGTGCTCCAGGCGATCATCACGGGCTTGCGCCACCACAGCGAGGGCAGCATCGAGGCCAGCCCCATGCCGATGCCCAGCGCCCACATCCACGAGGCCACCATCTCGGGCGTGGCACCGAAGGCCTGCGCGGCCTGGAACACGATGGCCACCGAACTCGTGAAACCGACGAGCACGGCGACGAAGCCGGCGGTGAAGGCGGAGAGGCTCAGGTCCTTGAAGAAACGCATCGCGCGATTGTGCCGGGCCGCCCGTGCCGGCCCGCGCTGGCCGAACGATGGTCAACCATTTCCGATCGATATGTCGACCATCGGGCACGAGGCTTGCAGGTGGCCTGGGCATGACGACACGCTGGCCCGAACTGCTGCCCTCGCACGACCGCTTCGACTACCGGCCGATCACGCGCCGGCCCGACTACCGCTGGCCCAACGGCGCGCGGCTCGCGGTCTACCTCGGCTTCAACCTCGAACACTTCGCCTTCGGCGACGGGCTGGGCGCCTGCCTCGGCCCGGCCTCGCCGCAGCCCGACGTGCTCAACCACGGCTGGCGCGAGTACGGCAACCGCGTGGGCGCCTGGCGCTGCCTCGAGCTGTTCGACGCGCTCGCGCTGCCCACGGGCGCGCTGGTCAACACGGCCCTGTACGACCACTGCCCGGAACTGGTGCAGGTGGTGGTGGCGCGCGGCGACGAGCTGATCGGCCATGGCCACAGCAATGCCGAGCGCCAGGGCGCGCTCGGCGAAGACCACGAGCGCGCGCTGCTGGTGCGCTGCCGCGAACGCATGGCGCGCGAGAGCGGGCAGGCGCCCGCGGGCTGGCTGTCGCCGTGGATCTCCGAGAGCCCGCTCACGCCCGACCTGCTGGCCGAGACCGGCTACGGCTACACGCTCAACTGGTGCCACGACGACCAGCCGGTTCGCATGCGCACGCGCGGCGGCGGCGCGATCTGGTCGGTGCCCTATCCGCAGGAGCTCAACGACATCCCGATGATCGTGGGCCGGCTGATGGACGCGAAGGACTTCTGCGCGATGGTGCTCGACAACTTCGAGGAGATGCTGCTGCAGTCGCGCGCCCAGCCGCTGGTGATGGGCCTCGCGCTGCATCCCTACATCGTGGGCCAGCCCTACCGGCTGCGCCATCTGCGCGGCGTGTTGACGCAGCTGGCGCTCGCGCGCGACCGCGGCGAGATCTGGTTCACCACGCCCGGCGCGATCGCGGCGCATATGGCGCGGCTCGCGCAGGAACGGCCGGACGACTTCCGCTGAGGCGCGCGGGCCGGCCTCAGATCTCGATCTTCGAGCCCAGCTCCACCACCGCGTTGTTCGGCAGCCCCAGGAAGGCCGCCGCGCCGCTCGCGTTGTGGTGCATCTGCGCGAACAGCTTCTCGCGCCAGGGCGCCATGCCGCTGCCCAGCGTGGGGATCACGACGTCGCGCGAGAGGAAGTAGCTGGTCAGCATCGGCTCGAGCTGGCAGCCGCGCAGGCGCGCGTTGTCGAGCGCGCGCGGCAGGTCGATGTCGTTCTTGAAGCCGTAGTGCACGATCACCTGCCAGCAATGGCGGCCCAGCGGCTCGATCTCGATGCGCTTGTCCATCGGGATCCACGGCACCTCGTGGTTGCGCACGGTGACGAACAGGTTCTGCTCGTGCAGCACCTTGTTGTGCTTGAGGTTGTGCAGCAGCGCGTTGGGCACCACGCCGGGCTCGGCCGTGAGGAACACGGCGGTGCCGTCCACGCGCACCGGCGGGTTCTCGAACACCGAATCGAGGAAGGCCTTCAGCTCGATCGCATCGGAGCGCTGCACCTCGCCCATGAGGCGGCGCCCTTCCTTCCAGGTGATCATGAGCACGAACACCGCGCCGCCGATCACCAGCGGGAACCAGCCGCCCTCGGGCAGCTTGAGCAGGTTCGACGCGAAGAACATGAAGTCGATGAAGAAGAAGGCCGCGGTCGAGGCGATGCACAGCGCCAGCGGCAGCTTCCAGGCGTAGCGGATCACGAAGAAGGTCAGCACCGTGGTGATCAGCATGTCGGTGGTCACGGCGATGCCGTAGGCCGCGGCCAGGCTGCTCGAGGAGCGGAACATGACCACCGCCAGCACGATCGCCACGAACAGGCCCCAGTTGACCAGCGGGATGTAGATCTGGCCGGCCGTGCGCACGCTGGTGTGCTCGATGTTCAGGCGCGGCAGGTAGCCGAGCTGGATCACCTGGCGCGTGACGCTGAAGGCGCCGGTGATCAGGGCCTGCGAGGCGATCACCGTGGAAGCGGTGGCCAGCAGCACCAGCGGGATCAGCGCCCACTCGGGCGCCATCATGAAGAACGGGTTCTTCACCGCCTCGGGGTTGGCCAGGAGCAACGCGCCCTGGCCGAAGTAGTTGAGGATCAGCGCCGGCATCACCACGGTGAACCAGGCGATGCGGATCGGCGCCTTGCCGAAGTGGCCGAGGTCGGCGTACAGCGCCTCGGCGCCGGTCACGCACAGCACGATAGCGCCCAGCAGGATGAAGCTGGTGCCGGGGTTGTCCCAGATGAACTTGAGCGCGTAGAACGGGCTCAGGGCCTTCAGGATCTCGGGGTGGTCGACGATGTGCCACACGCCGAGCACCGCCAGCGCCAGGAACCACACCACCGTGATCGGCCCGAAGAAGCGGCCGATGCCCGCGGTGCCGTGCTTCTGCACCGCGAACAGGCAGAACAGCACCACCAGGGTGATCGGGATCACGTAGTGCTTGAAGTGCGGCGACACCACCTCCAGGCCCTCGACCGCCGACAGCACCGAGATCGCCGGCGTGATGACCCCGTCGCCGTAGAACAGCGAGGTGCCGAAGATGCCGATCACCAGCAACAGGTGGCGCAGCCGCGGCTTGTCGGCCACGGCGCGCGAGGCCAGCGCCAGCATCGCGACCAGGCCGCCCTCGCCCTCGTTGTCGGCACGCAGCACGAGCACCACGTACTTGAGCGAGACGATGGTGGTGAGCGTCCAGACGAACATCGAGAGGATGCCGTAGACGTTCTCGACGGTGAAGGGAACGTGGCCGTGGCCGAAGACTTCCTTGACGGCATACAGCACGCTGGTGCCGATGTCGCCATAGACGACGCCGATGGCGCCGACGATCAGGCCGGCGGAGAGGGATTTGGGGGCTGACACGAGGTCGATGGGAAAAGGGCCGGCGGCTCGCGATGACGACGCATCAGGTATGCCAGGGGGCGCACATCGGCGGACGGTGGCATCCGCCGCGCCTCGATCCTCGCCCTCGCCGCCCTTTGATTTCCGTTGCTGTGGGGCCGCTATTCTGCCGTCACCCGCGCGGGCCGCAAACACGGCGCGCGGTGGGGGTCATTCGTAGACTTCGGCGTCCGGGTCGGTGGCTTCCATCTCGTAGCTGGCGGCGACCATCGCGAGCCGGCCGACCACGCCGTACATGTAGAAGCGGTTGGGCGCGCTGGCTCCGGGCTTGGCACCGGGCTGCGGCAGGTGCGCGCTCTCGGAGAAGGCCAGCGGCACGAAGCTCGCGCCGGGCAGCTTGAGGTTCTCGTCGGGCGCGCTGTCGGCATGCACGCGGTAGAAGCCGCCGACCACGTAGCGGTCCATCATGTAGACCACGGGCTCGGCCACGCCGTTGTGCACGCGCTCGTTGGTCAGCACGCCTTCCTGCACGATGATCTCGCCGGGCTCGCGCGCACCGGCCGGCCGGGCCGCCGCGGCGCGCACCTTGCCCGCCAGGCCCTCGACCTCCTTGGCGTCGCGCACCGTCAGCACGCGCGGGCCCTCGGCGCCGCTCTGGCCCTTGACCACCACGAAGGGCTTCTCGTTGATGCCGTATTCCTTGTACTTGCGGCGCACCTTGGTCAGCACCGCGTCGACGTGGCTGGTCAGCACGTCGAGGCCGCGGCCCTCGGCCAGGTCGACGCCGTCGGCGCGCGCGTAGATCGGATTGATGAGCCAGGGATCGATGCCCAGCAGCTTGCCGAAGCGCTTGGACAGTTCCTCGTAGCTGTGCAGGTGGTTGCTCTTGCGGCGCACCGACCAGCCCGCGTGCAGCGGCGGCAGCAGGTACTGCTCGTGCAGGTCCTCGAGGATGCCCGGCGTGCCCGCCGAGAGCGAGTTGTTCAGCAGGATGGTGCAGGGATCGAAGTTCTTCAGGCCCAGGCGGCGCTTGGTGCGCACCACCGGCTCGAGCGTGACGGTGTCGCCGTGCGGCAGCTCGATCTTCTTGGGCGACTTGATCGCCGGATCGATCGAGCCCACGCGCACGTTGAGCCCGGCCATGTGGAAGATCCGCACCATCTGCGCCACGTTGGCCAGGTAGAAGGTGCTGTTCTTGGCGTTGTTCTCGGGAATCACCAGCAGGTTGCGCGCCTCCGGACAGATCTTCTCGATCGCGGCCTGCGCGGCCTGCACCGCCAGCGGCAGCATTTCCTTGGTGAGGTTGTTCCAGCCGCCGGGGAAGAGGTTGGTGTCGACCGGCGCCAGCTTGAAGCCCGCGTTGCGGATGTCGACCGCGCTGTAGAACGGCGGCGTGTGCTCCATCCACTCGAGCCGGAACCAGCGCTCGATGGCGGGCATCGAGTCGAGCACCCGCTGCTCCAGTTCGTTGATCGGGCCGGTCAAGGCTGTGACGAGATGCGGAACCATGCGGCAGCCTTCTTTGTTTTCTACTTAACGGTATGCGGGATTCTAGGATTTGGGGGCACGAAGCCCGATGACAAGCACCACGGCCTACGTGAAATCCACACGCATCGCCGGCGCGAAGGGCACTCCAGGTGCACCTGCCGCGCCCCTCAGGTCCGGACTTCGCCCTGCCCCAGCACCACGTACTTGAGCGAGGTCAGCCCTTCGATGCCCACCGGTCCGCGGGCGTGGAACTTGTCGGTGCTGATGCCGATTTCGGCCCCCAGGCCGAACTCGAAACCATCGGCGAAGCGTGTGCTCGCATTGACCATGACGCTGGCCGAATCGACCTCGCGCAGGAAACGCTGGGCATTCACGTGGTCGCGCGTGACGATCGCGTCGGTGTGGTGGCTCGAGTAGTGGTTGATGTGCGCGATGGCCTCCTCGAGGCCCGCCACCACCTTGATGCTGATCACCGCGGCCAGGTATTCCTCGGACCAGTCGGATTCCACCGCGTCGACCACCTTTGCTCCCGGATCGATAGCACCATCGGCGCGCAGGATCTGGGCTGCGGCGGGATCGCAGCGCATCTCGACACCCTTGGCGGCGAAGATGGCGCCGATCTTCGGCAGGAAGTCCTCGGCCACCGAGGCCGCCACCAGCAGGCCTTCGGCGGCGTTGCAGGGGCTGTACTTCTGGGTCTTGGCGTTGTCGACGATGCGCAGCGCCATGCCGAACTCGGCCGTGTCGTCGACGTAGACGTGGCAGTTGCCGTCCAGGTGCTTGATGACCGGCACCTTGGCGTCGCGGCTGATGCGCTCGATCAGGCCCTTGCCGCCGCGCGGAATGATCACGTCGACGAACTGCGGCATCGCGATCAGCTGCCCGACGGCCTCGCGGTCGGTGGTCTGCACCAGCTGCACCGCCTCGACCGGCAGGCCGGCCTCGGCCAGCGCCTCGGACACCAGCAGCGCCAGCGCCTTGTTCGATTCGATGGCCTCCGAGCCGCCGCGCAGGATGGCGGCATTGCCCGACTTGATCGCCAGGCTCGCGGCCTCGATGGTCACGTTGGGACGGCTCTCGTAGATCATGCCGAAGACGCCGATCGGCACGCGCATCTGGCCGACGCGGATGCCGCTGGGCTGCTGCTTCATGCCGATGATCTCGCCAATCACGTCGGCCATGCCCGCGAGCTGCTCGCAGCCGAGGGCCACGGTCTCGATCACCTTGGGCCCGAGCTTCAGGCGGTCGACCATCGGCGCCGACAGGCCGGCGGCCGTGGCGCGCTCGAGGTCCTTCTGGTTGGCCGTGGCGAGCACCGCGCCGGCTTCGCGCAGGCGCCGGGCCAGCGCCTTCAACGCTACGTTTTTGGTAGCTGCATCCGCTCGCGCCATGAGGGCGGCGGCCGTTTTTGCCTGCAGACCCAGGGTCTGCATGTGTTCACTGACATTGAACGCGTTCATGGCCGGCATTTTCCCACGCCAACCCTGCGGGCGGCTGACGCCGGGAATTCAGGCGCGGCGCGGTGCCGCGGCGCCACCGTTGCCGCAGGCGCGGCACAGCATCAGCGCCAGCCGCTGCAGCGCCTGCCAGCCGCTGGCCGGCCAGTCGGGCTGCTTCAGGCCCTTGACGATGCCGTCGACCAGGTGCGCCGCGCGCAGCAGCCGCGCCAGCATTCGGTCGTCCAGCCGCGGCAGCACGCGCTCGAAGGCGCGCTCGCGCGGGCCCCAGATGCGGTTCTCGCGCAGCGCCATCGGCAGCGGCCGGCCCGCGGCCATGGCGTCCTTCACGCGCTTGAGCGCGCGGATGTCCTCGGCCAGCGTGTAGTGCACCAGCACCTCGGCCTCGCCCTCGGCCTGGAGGCCGTCGAGCATGCGCGCCACGCGCTGCGGGTTGCCGCCGAGCACGGCCTCCGACAGCTTGAAGACGTCGTAGCGCGCGACGTTGTTGACCGCGCCCTCGACCTCTTCCCAGCCGAGTTCGCCGCCCGGATGCAGCAGCGCGAGCTTCTGGATCTCCTGGTGCGCCGCGAGCAGGTTGCCCTCGACGCGGTCGGCGAAGAACTGCAGCGTGCGCTGGCCCTCGTCGCCGGGCTTCACGCGCTGGCCCTGCAGCGCGAGGCGCTGCGCGATCCACTGCGGCAGCGCGGCGCGTTCGATCGGGTCGACCTGGATGCTGGCGCCGTTGTTCTCGAGCGCCGAGAACCAGGCACCGGTGCGCGTGGCCTTGTCCAGCCGCGGCAGCATCACCAGCGTGAGCGTGCTGTCGTTCGCAGCCGCGCCCTCGGCGATCTGCTGCAGCGCGGCGCTGCCGTCCTTGCCGGGCTTGCCCGAGGGGATGCGGATCTCGACCATCTGCTTGTCGGCGAACAGCGAGAGCGAGCCGCCGGCCGCGAGCACCGCGCTCCAGTCGAAGTGCGCGCCGGCCACGGTGTACGAGCTGCGCTCGGTGTAGCCCTGCGCGCGCGCCGCCGCGCGGATGGCGTCGGCCGCCTCCTGCGCGAGCAGCGGCTCGTCGCCGTGGATCGTGTAGAGCGGCTTCAGCCCCTTCTGCAGGTGGGCCGGAAGCTGGGCGCTGGCAAGCTGCATCGCGTCAGCGGCCGGTCACAGCGTCTTCACCGCCCCGAGGCGGCGCACCAGCTGCTGCGCGATGTCGACCTGCATGTCGCGGAACAGCAGGTCGGCCTCGCCTTCCTTGGCCAGCGCATTGGTCTCGTTGAAGGTCAGGTCGCGCGTCTGCATGAGTTCGGTGGCCGCCAGCAGGTCCTTGCCGCCCTGCGCGTGCAGCCGGAAGCGCACCTTGAGCACGAGCTGGATCTCGCGCAGCAGGCCGACCGAGTTGGTCGACACCACCAGCCGCTCGCGGTCCTCGCCGAGGATGTCGAGCACCGCCTCGGCGCTCTTGTCGTCGCCCGGCAGCAAGGTCACCGTGCCCGCCGCGCGCAGGTTGCGGCGGATCTGGTTGACCAGCGCCGAGTTGCCCGAGACCGCGATCGACTTGAAGGCGAAGACCGGCGGCTTGCGCAGCTCGAAGCCGCAACCGGCCAGGCCCAGCGAGGCGCCGCCGGCCGCCAGGCCCAGGAGGAAGCCGCGGCGCGGCAGCGAGACAGTGCGGATGTTCATGCTTGGCTTGTTCAAATGACCACGTTGACCAGGCGGCCCGGCACCACGATCACGCGCTTGGCGCTCGCGCCCGGCGCGAAGGTGGTGAAGTCCTCGCAGGCCAGCGCGAGCTTCTCGATCTCGTCCTTGGAGGCGCCGGCCGGCACCAGCAGCTTGCCGCGCAGCTTGCCGTTGACCTGCAGCATCAGCTCGATCTCGTCCTGCGCCAGCGCATCGACGTCGACCGTGGGCCACGGCGCGTCGAGCAGGGCGCCGAGCGCCTGGTCGTAGCCGAGCTCGGTCCACAGCTGCTGGGCGATGTGCGGCGTGGCGGGATAGAGGCAGCGCAGCAGGATGCCGAAGCCTTCGTGCAGCGCGGCCGCGTCGCCCGCGCTGCCGTCGGGCTTGAAGCCCTCGAGGGCGTTGAGCAGCTTCATCGCGCCCGACACCACGGTGTTGTATTGCATGCGCTGGTAGTCGTAGTCGACCTGGCGCAGCACGGTGTGCACCTCGCGGCGCAGCGCCTGGGCCGGCTTGCCGTAGGTCGGCTTGCCGCCCGCGGCAACCGCGAGCCCCGACTGCGCCGCGCCGAAATTCCACACGCGGCGCAGGAAGCGGTAGCTGCCCTCGACGGCCGCGTCGTTCCACTCGAGCGTGGCTTCGGGCGGCGCCGTGAACATGGTGTACAGGCGCGCGGTGTCGGCGCCGTACTTCTCGATCAGGTCCTGCGGGTCGACGCCGTTGCGCTCGCTCTTGCCCATCTTGCCGACGCCGCCGTACTCGACCTTGGTGCCGTCGGCCGCGGTGCCGCCGACGATGCGGCCCTGCGCGTCGAGCTCCGGCGTGACTTCCGAGGGCGGGAAGTAGTCCTTGCCGCCCTTCTCGTTGCGCGCGTAGAAGATCTGGTTGAGCACCATGCCCTGCGTCAGCAGCTTGCTGAAGGGCTCGTCGGCCTTCACCAGGCCGAGGTCGCGCATCACCTTGGTCCAGAAGCGCGCGTACAGCAGGTGAAGAATGGCGTGCTCGATGCCGCCGATGTACTGGTCCATCGGCATCCAGTAGTCGGCGCCCTCGGCCACCATCGCCTGGTCGTTCTTCGGATCGCAGTAGCGCATGAAGTACCACGACGAGTCGACGAAGGTGTCCATCGTGTCGGTCTCGCGCCGCGCGGCCTTGCCGCACACCGGGCACACCACGCCGGCATGGAAGCCTTCGTGCTTGTTCAGCGGATTGCCGGAACCGTCGGGCACGCAGTCGGTGGGCAGCACTACCGGCAGGTCCTTCTCGGGCACCGGCACCGCGCCGTGCTCCTCGCAATGGATGATCGGGATCGGCGTGCCCCAGTAGCGCTGACGGCTCACGCCCCAGTCGCGCAGGCGCCAGGTGGTCTGCAGCTCGCCCAGGCCCTTCTGGCCCAGCGCATGCGCCACGGCGGCCACGGCCTCCTTGTACGACATGCCGCTGAAGTTGTCGGAGTTGATGGTCACGCCGCGCTGCTTGTCGCCGTACCAGTCCTGCCACTTGTGATAGTCGAAGTGCGGCTCGTCGTCGACCAGCACCACCTGGATGATCTCAATGCCGTACTTGTTGGCGAAGGCGAAGTCGCGCTCGTCGTGCGCGGGCACGCCCATCACGGCGCCGTCGCCGTAGCCGATCAGCACGTAGTTGCCGACCCACACCGGCACCTGCTCCTCGGTGATCGGGTGCGTCACGGTCAGGCCCGTGGGCACGCCCTTCTTCTCCTGCGTGGCGAGCTCGGCCTCGGTGGTGCCGCCGCTCTTGCACGCCTCGATGAAGTCGGCCACCTCGGCGTCATAGCGCGCCGCATGCGCGGCCAGCGGATGCTCGGGCGCGACGGCGCAGAAGGTCACGCCCATGATGGTGTCGGCGCGCGTCGTGAAGACGTACATGCGGCCGTCCTGGATCAACTGGCCGTCGGCACCCTGGATGTCATGGGTGAAGGCGAAGCGCACGCCCTCGCTCTTGCCGATCCAGTTCTCCTGCATCAGCTTGACGCGCTCGGGCCAGCCCGGCAGCTTGTGCTGGGTGTGCTCGAGCAGTTCCTCGGCGTAGTCGCTGATCTTCAGGTAGTAGCCCGGGATCTCGCGGCGCTCGACCGTGGCGCCGGTGCGCCAGCCCTTGCCGTCGATGACCTGTTCGTTGGCCAGCACGGTCTGGTCGACCGGGTCCCAGTTCACGACCTGAGTCTTGCGGTAGGCGATGCCCTTCTCGAGCATCTTCAGGAACAGCCACTGGTTCCACTTGTAGTAGCTCGGATCGCAGGTGGCGATCTCGCGGCTCCAGTCGATCGCCAGGCCCATGGCCTGGAGCTGGCCCTTCATGTAGGCGATGTTCTCGTAGGTCCACTTGGCCGGCGGCACGCCGTTCTTCAGCGCCGCGTTCTCGGCCGGCAGGCCGAAGGCGTCCCAGCCCATGGGCATCAGCACGTTGTAGCCGCTCATGCGCAGGTAGCGCGTGAGCATGTCGTTGATCGTGTAGTTGCGCACGTGGCCCATGTGCAGCTTGCCGCTGGGATACGGCAGCATCGAGCAGGCGTAGTACTTCTTGCGGCTCGCGTCCTCGGTCACGCGGTAGGCATCGGCGGCGCTCCATTGCGCCTGGGCAGCGGACTCGACGTCGCTGGGTTTGTAGCTGGGGTTCATGACGGGGCTTCGGCAGGAGCCCGGCGCGGGGCGGCCGGGAAGGCGGATTATCGCGCCCCGGCCGCCGGGCTCCCGCCGGGCCGGGCCATTCAGCCGGCTTTGGGTGCCGGCCGCCGGTCGGGCGGCGGCGCGGGCGTCCATTCGTCGCCGTACAGCTCGGGCTCGGCATAGGCCTCGATGTTGGCGAAATGCCGCTCGAAGTCCTCGCGGTAGAACAGCCCCGCGATGCCCGCGGCCAGCCGCTTGGCGCCATCGCTGATGGCCGGGATGTCGCCCGAGACCGTGCCGTGCGAGAGCGCGGCCGGATAGCAGAAGCAGTGGATGCGCGCCAGCCCCGGGCACGCGCCGGCCACCCGTTCCTTGAACTCGAACACCGGGCCCAGGTCGGGCGAATCGGCCAGTTCCTGGTCCTCCTCGCCGGGCGCGGGCAGGTAGCGCTCCTTCCAGGTCCGTACATGGGGCGCGATGGCGGCGAACTCGGGGCGCGCGGCCCAGTCGACCTTGAAGCCGGTCGAGACGATCAGGAAGTCGAATTCGAAATCCGCGCGCGGCGTCGCCACGCGGATCGCGCCGTCGCCGGCCAGCGCCACCGCCTCGACCGGGCAGCCGAAGTTGAAGAAGGCGTTGGCGAAGCGCGACACGCGCAGGGTGCTGCCGTGCGGCGGCGGCACGTTGAGCCGGTTGATGTAGTGGCGCACGCGCCACTTGTGCGCGTCGGGCAGGTCGTAGTGCCCCTGGGTCAGGCCCGGCACGCCCGCGCCCTTGCCCTTGTTGACGCGCGGCAGGTCGAGGCGGCGGATCAGCAGCTCGACGCTGTGGGCGCCGGCCTCCAGTGCGGTGGCGGCGCTGTCCATGGCCGAGGAGCCCGCGCCGATCACGCCCACGCGCAGCCCGGCGAGCCGGCCGTAGTCCATGGCGTCGGACGAATGCGCCCAGCGCTCGCGCGGCAGGCCGGCCACGAAATCCGGCACCGCCGGGCCGCCGAGGCCATCGCGCCCGGTGGCCAGCACCACGCGGCGCGCGAGCACGCGCCGCGCGCCGGCGGGCGTGCGCAGGTCCAGCCGCACCAGCGCCCCATCGGCCTCGGGCACGATCGCCATGACCGCACAGTCGTTGCGCACCTCGAGCGCCATCACGCGCCGGTACCAGCGCAGGTAGTCCATCCACTGCAGCCGCGGGATCTTGTCGAGCGCGGCCCAGGCGGCGCTGCCGTGCTGGGCCTCGAACCAGGCGCGGAAGCTCAGCGCCGCGAGCCCCAGCGCCGGGCCGGTGAGCTCCTTCGGCGAGCGCAGCGTCTCCATGCGCGCGGTCGTGGCCCAGGGCCCTTCGAACCCTTCGGGCGCGCGGTCGAACACCACGGCGCGGATGCCCTGGTGGGCCAGCGCGGCCGCCGCGGCCAGCCCGGCCTGCCCGCCGCCGACGATGGCCACGTCGAGCACCGCCTCGCCCTCGTGTTCGCAGGCCGGCATCCAGGCGCGCGCGCGCCAGCCCAGGATGTCGAGGTCGCGCGCGAGCCGGCGCTCGAGCGCGGGCAAGCCTTCGGCATCGGAAGCTGGGGGCGGGGAACCCGCGGCGGCGTGGGGAGTCGTCTCTGTCATGGAGGGCGTGCAGTGTAGAGAGTCGCGGGGCGCGCACGAGCGTACCGCTGGCCCGGATTTCGCATGCCACAATGATTTCAGACCAAGGGACAGCATGGGCAGCAGCAACGGCAGCAAGAGCGATGACTGGTGGCGCGGCGCGGTGATCTACCAGATCTATCCGCGCAGTTTCATGGACAGCAACGGCGATGGCATCGGCGACCTGCCCGGCATCACGGCGCGGCTGCCGCACGTGGCCTCGCTCGGGGTCGACGCGATCTGGGTCTCGCCCTTCTTCCGTTCGCCCATGAAGGACTTCGGCTACGACGTGGCCGACTACCGCGCGGTCGACCCGATGTTCGGCACCCTGGCCGACTTCGACGCCATGCTCGCGCGGGCGCACGAACTGGGCCTGAAGCTCATCATCGACCAGGTGCTCTCGCACACCTCCGACCAGCACGCCTGGTTCGCCGAGAGCCGCGCGAGCCGCGACAACCCCAAGGCCGACTGGTACGTGTGGGCCGACCCCAAGCCCGACGGCACGCCGCCCAACAACTGGCTCTCGGTCTTCGGCGGGCCGGCCTGGCAATGGGATTCGCGCCGCCGCCAGTACTACCTGCACAGCTTCCTGGCCGAGCAGCCCGATCTCAACTTCCATTGCCCCGCGGTGCAGGACGCGCTGCTCGGCGAGGTCGGCTTCTGGTGCGAGCGCGGCGTCGACGGCTTCCGCTTCGACGCCTGCAACCACCAGTTCCACGACGCCCTGCTGCGCAGCAACCCGCCGGCCTCGGCGCAGTCGGTGGGCGAGGTCAGCACGGTGCGCGCCGACAACCCCTATGCGATGCAGCAGCACCTGTACGACAAGAGCCAGGGCGAGAACCTGCTGTTCCTCGAGCGGCTGCGCGCCCTGCTCGACCGCCACGGCGCGGTCGCGCTCGGCGAGGTCGGCGACGAGAACGCGCCGCCCGTGATGGCGCAGTACACCGCGCGCGACCGGCGCCTGCACCTGGCCTACAGCTTCAGCCTGCTGACCGCCGACCACACGGCGAAGCACCTGCGCCAGCAGGTCGAGGCGCTCGACCATGCGCTCGCGGCCACCGGCGGCTGGGGCTGCTGGGCGGTGTCGAACCACGACGTGCCGCGCGTGGCCACGCGCTGGAGCGACGGCGCGGCGCCCGACGTTCGGCGCAACCGCCTGTGGCTCGCGCTGCTGCTGTCGCTGCGCGGCAGCGCCGGCATCTACCAGGGCGAGGAACTGGGCCTGCCCGAGGCCGAGGTGCCGTTCGAGCTGCTGCAGGACCCCTACGGCCGCGCCTTCTGGCCCGAGTTCAAGGGCCGCGACGGCTGCCGCACACCGATGCCCTGGCGCGGCGACGATGCGCAGGGCGGCTTCACCACCGGCACGCCGTGGCTGCCGATGTCGCCCGCGCACCTGCCGCTGGCGGTCGACCGCCAGCAGGCCGATCCCGATTCGATGCTGGCCTTCAGCCGCTCGATGCTGCATTGGCGCCGTACCCAGCCGCTGCTGCACACGGCGGCCATCGCCTTCTTCGACGCGCCCGAGCCGGTGCTGTGGTTCGAGCGGCGCGAGGGCGCGCGTTCACTGCAGGCCGTGTTCAATCTCGGCCCGGCGCCGGTGTCGATCGTGCTGCGCGACGAGCTGCGGCCGCTGGTCGATGCACCGCTGGCCTCGAGCGCGACGCTCGGCGGCACCGAAGGGCGCACGCTCACGCTCACGCCCTTCGGTGCCTTCTTCGGCGAACCGATCACCGACTGAACCCATGGCCCCGACGCAACTGCCCGAAACCGAAGTCCATGCGCTGATGCGCGCCAAGCACGGCAACCCGTTCGGCGTGCTCGGCCCGCACGAGACCTCGCGCGGCCTGGTGGTGCGTGCGCTGCTGCCCGGCGCGCAGGGCGTGACGGTGCTGCATGCGCGCACCGGCTGGCCGCTGGCCACGCTCGAGCGGCACGAGGGCTCCGACATCTTCGCGGGCCTGGTGCCCGCGGCCGAGGCGCGCATGGGCTATGCGTTCCAGGTCGACTGGGGCTCGCACGTCTCGCGCATCGACGACCCCTACCGCTTTCCCTTCGTGCTCGGCGACACCGACGTCTGGCTGCTGGCCGAGGGCACGCACCTGCGCCCCTGGGAGCGCCTGGGCGCGCACCTGCGCGAGATGGACGGCGTCAAGGGCGTGGCCTTCGCGGTCTGGGCGCCGAATGCGCGGCGCGTGTCGGTGGTCGGCGACTTCAACAACTGGGACGGCCGGCGCCACATGATGCGGCTGCGCCGCGAATGCGGCGTGTGGGAGGTCTTCGCGCCGCATGTGGCGGTGGGCGATGCCTACGAGTTCGAGATCCTGTCGGCGCAGGGCGAGCTGCTGCGCAAGGCCGACCCCTTCGCCTTCTCGTCGCGGCTGCGGCCCGACACCGCCTGCGTGGTGCGCCCGCTGCCGCCGGTGGCGACCATGCCCGCGGGCCGCGCCAAGGCCAACGGGCGCGATGCGCCGATCAGCATCTACGAGGTGCACCTGGGCTCGTGGCGGCGCAAGAACGGCCACGAATGGCTGGACTACATCGAGCTCGCCGACACGCTGGTGCCCTACGTGCGCGACCTGGGCTTCACGCACATCGAGCTGCTGCCCATCACCGAGCATCCGTTCGACGGCTCCTGGGGCTACCAGCCGATCGGCCTCTATGCGCCGACCTCGCGCTTCGGCACCCCGAGCGACTTCCGCTTCTTCGTGGCCGCGGCCCATGCGGCCGGGCTCGGCGTGATCCTCGACTGGGTGCCCGCGCACTTCCCGACCGACGCGCACGGCCTGGGCCGCTTCGACGGCACGGCGCTGTACGAGTACGCCGATCCGCGCGAGGGCTTCCACAACGACTGGAACACGCTGATCTTCAACTGGTCGCGCACGGAGGTGCGCAACTACCTCGTGGGCAACGCGCTGTACTGGCTCGAGCGCTACGGCATCGACGGCCTGCGCGTGGATGCCGTGGCCTCGATGCTCTACCGCGACTACAGCCGCGGGCCCGGCGAGTGGGTGCCGAACGCACAGGGCGGGCGCGAGAACCTCGAGGCGATCGAGTTCCTGCGCCGCATGAACCGCGTGGTGGGCACCGAACGCCCCGGCGCGGTGACGATCGCCGAGGAGTCGACCAGCTTCCCCGGCGTGACACGGCCGCCCGAGGACGGCGGGCTGGGCTTCCACTACAAGTGGAACATGGGCTGGATGAACGACACCCTGGCCTACGCGGGCAAGGACCCGCTGTACCGGCCGCATCACCACCGCGAGATCACCTTCGGGCTGATGTACGCGCACAGCGAGAACTTCGTGCTGCCGTTCTCGCACGACGAGGTGGTGCACGGCAAGGGCTCGATGATCGCGCGCATGCCGGGCGACGAGTGGCAGAAGTTCGCGGGGCTGCGCAACCTGTACGGCTATCTCTGGGCCTATCCGGGAAAGAAGCTGCTGTTCATGGGCTGCGAGTTCGCGCAGGTGGCGGAGTGGAATGCGGACCGCAGCCTCGACTGGCATCTGCTCGAGCATGCATCGCATCAAGGGGTGCGGCGGCTGGTGCGGGATCTCAACAACGTGTATCGGCACTATCCGGCGCTGCACGAGCTCGACCATGAAGGGGCGGGGTTCGAGTGGCTCGTGCATGACGATACGGCGCAGTCGGTGTTTGCGTTCGTTCGCCGGGGGCGGGATGGGGCGTTTGTATTGGCTGTCTGCAACTTCACGCCTGTGGTTCGGCATGGGTATCGGTTGGGGGTGCCTTGTTCGGGGTCCTATCGGGAGATCATCAATACCGATGGGGTTGTTTATGGGGGGAGTGGGGTGGGGAATGGGGTGGTTGCCAGTGAGGCTTTGGCTTGGCATGGGAAAGTCGACTCGGTGGTGGTTGACTTGCCGCCCTTGGCTACGTTGATGTGGGTGTTGGTTTGAATTTGAGTTGTTTGTCTTGCAGAGGCAGGAGCCGGGAATTCCGCCCGGCGGCGGACCTACTTTCTTTTGCTTCGCCAAAAGAAAGTAGGCAAAGAAAAGGCGACCCCACTGTCTGTGTCCCTCCGCTTCGCTACGGGCAACCTGCGGTGCTCGGAGAAAGCGGGGGGCCGCAGAACTCGCTCCACTTCGTTGCGCTCAGACAGCTGCGGCCCTTATCCCGCTTTCCCCTGCGCTCCTCGGCACAGCCAGAGGGGATCAGGGTCAACGCGCCATGGCGCGTCCTTGTGTGGGGAGGTGCGAGTGCGAAGGCCCCGGGTCTTCTTCCACGGGGGCCGAGCAACGCGAAGGCCCGAAGGGCTTGCTCGGCCGAGCGCAGCGATGGCCCGACCCACCCCCTCTGGCTGCGCCGAGGAGCGCAGCGTTTCGCGGATCAGGGCTCGCAGCTGTTTGAGCGAAGCGAGTTCTGCGAGACCCCGCGAAACGCGAGCACCGCAGGTTGCCCCGTAGCGAAGCGAAGGGGTCGCAGACAGTGGGGTCGCCTTTTCTTTGGTTACTTTCTTTTGGCGAAGCAAAAGAAAGTAGGTCCGCCGCCGGGCGGAATTCCCGGCTCCTGCCTCAGCAAGAGAAAGCCTCAACCATCGTGCTGAACCCAGGAACTCCGTACCCCCTGGGCGCCACAGCAACCCAAGCAGGCGTCAACTTCGCCCTGGCAGCACCAGCAGCCGAAAAGGTAGAACTCTGCCTCTTCGACCCCACAGGCACCCACGAACAGCAGCGACTCAAGCTCCCCGAATTCACAGACGGCATCTGGCACGGCCAACTCCCCAGCGCCCGCCCCGGCCTCGTCTACGCCTACCGCGTCCACGGCCCTTGGTCCCCGAGCGAGGGCCACCGCTTCAACCCCTCGAAGCTGCTGCTAGACCCCTACGCCCGCGAGATCGTCGGACGCTACGACGGCAGCGACCTCTTCCACGGTCACGCCGCCGCAGACCCGACGCAGCGCGACACACGGGACAATGCCAGCATCGCCCTCAAGGCCCGCGTGGTGCCCGCGCCGACCAGTCCGAACCCAGGCCACGCCCGCATCCCCCCCACAGACCGCGTGATCTGCGAACTCCACGTCCGCGGCCACACGAAGCTGCACCCCGCCGTCCCCGCCCCCCTGCGCGGCAGCTACGCCGCCCTCGCCGAGCCGGCCGTGCTCGACCACCTGCAGCGCCTGGGCGTCACCACGCTGAGCCTGATGCCGGTGCAGCACCGCGCCGACGAGGAACGGCTGCTCGCGATGGGCCTCACGAACTACTGGGGCTACAACACCATCGGCTGGTTCGCGCCCGAGGCGCGCTACTGGAGCGGCCGCCCCGGCACCACGCCAGCCGGCGAGTTCCGCGCGCTGGCCGACGCGGTGCATGCGCGCGGCATGGAACTGGTGATCGACGTGGTCTACAACCACAGCGCCGAGAGCGACGAGCTCGGCCCCACGCTGTCGCTGCGTGGCATCGACAACGCCCTCTACTACCACCTGCGCGCCGACGACCGCGCGCGCTACGAGAACTGGGCCGGCACAGGCAACTGCCTGAACCTCGGCGAGCCGCGCGTGCTGCAGCTCGTGATGGACAGCCTGCGCTTCTGGGCCGGCGAAATGGGGGTCGACGGCTTCCGCTTCGACCTCGCGCCGGTGCTGGGCCGCGCCACGGCCACGGGCTTCGATCCGCGCGCGCCCTTCTTCGCCGCCATCGCGCAGGACCCGCTGCTGTCGCGCACGCTGCTGATCGCCGAGCCCTGGGACATCGGGCCGGGCGGCTACCGGCTCGGCGAATTCCCGCCGGGCTGGCTCGAATGGAACGACCGCTTCCGCGACACGCAGCGCGGCTTCTGGCTGCGCCAGGACCGCGAGGGGCGCGCGGGCCTCGGCGACTTCGCGCACCGCTTCACGGCCTCGAGCGCGCAGTTCGCGCACGACGGGCGCTCGCCCACCGCGAGCGTGAACTTCGTGACCGCGCACGACGGCTTCACGCTGCGCGACCTGCTGAGCTACGACACGCGCCACAACGAGGCCAACGGCGAGAACAACCGCGACGGCCATGGCCACAACCTGAGCCGCAACTGCGGCGTGGAAGGCCCGAGCGACGATCGCGCGGTACGGGCCGAACGGCTGCAGCTGCGGCGCGCGCTGCTGGCCGCGCTGATGCTGTCGCAGGGCACGCCGATGCTGCTGGCCGGCGACGAGATCGGCCACACGCAGCAGGGCAACAACAACGCCTACTGCCAGGACAACGAGACCACCTGGCTGCACTGGGTCGGCAGCACCGACCCGGCCGGCGAGCCGGCGCAGATGAGCGCCTTCGTGGCGCGGCTGGCCGCGCTGCGGCGCGCGGCGCCGGTGCTGCGCAGCACGCGCTGGTGGCCGGCCGATCCCGCGCCGGGCACGGCCGGCATCCGCTGGCTGCGGCCCGACGGCACACCGATGCAGCCGCCGGACTGGGAAGGCGGCACGGCCCTTGCAATCCTGTTCGGCAGCCTGGAGGCAGGCACCGCCAAGGAGACACCGACATCGACCACCACCCCAGCGACACCGAAGGCAGCGCCGGCCTGGCTGCTGCTCGTGAACGCGGGCGCGCAGGCGCAGCCGTTCCGCCTGCCGCCCGGCGCCTGGCATGGCGTCCTCGCCAGCGACCCCGCCATCGACCCGGGCCCCGAGCCCTCGACCGTGAACGTTGCCGAGGTCGCGATACCGCCCTCGAGCCTCTGGATTGCAAGAACGTAGGAGCCTGCGCCGCGCGGCGGTGCTAGTGTGCAAGGGCCCGAACGGGCACAGGCACACACAGAAACTCTGACGACACACGAACGAACGGAGACACAGGATGGATCACAAGACACCCGCGGCCGCCCCCGGCACGCCGCTGCAATCGCACCAGCTCGTGCGCCGCACCATCGCGCTGGTCCTGGCCGGCGGACGCGGCTCCCGGCTCAAGCAGCTGACCGACCGGCGCGCCAAGCCGGCCGTGTATTTCGGCGGCAAGTTCCGCATCATCGATTTCGCGCTCTCCAACTGCCTCAACTCGGGCATCCGGCGCATGGCGGTGGTCACGCAGTACAAGTCGCATTCGCTGATGCGCCACCTGCAGCGCGGCTGGAGCTTCCTGCGCGCCGAGCTCAACGAGATGGTCGACGTGCTGCCCGCGCAGCAGCGCATGGGCGACGAGCACTGGTACCGCGGCACGGCCGACGCGGTCTACCAGAACCTCGACATCATCCAGACCCGCTCCACGCCGCACGACTACGTGGTGGTGCTCGCGGGCGACCACATCTACAAGATGGACTACTCGATCATGGTCAAGGACCATGCCGAGAGCGGCGCCGGCTGCACCGTGGGCTGCATCGAGGTGCCGCGCATGGAGGCCACGGCCTTCGGCGTGATGGCGATCGACGACAACCGCCGCATCACCAACTTCCTCGAGAAGCCGGCCGACCCGCCCGCGATGCCCGGCCACCCCGACGTGGCACTGGCCAGCATGGGCATCTACGTGTTCGATTCGGCCTACCTCTACAAGCTGCTCGAGGAAGACAGCCGCGACCCGAACTCCAGCCACGACTTCGGCAAGGACATCATCCCGCGCGCGGTGGCCGAGGGCCGGGCGCTCGCGCATCCGTTCGGCATGTCCTGCGTCACGCGGGCCTCGCGCGGGCCGGGCGCCAAGGCCTACTGGCGCGACGTGGGCACGATTGATGCATTCTGGGCGGCGAACCTCGACCTCGCGTCGATCACCCCGGAGCTGGACATCTATGACACCGACTGGCCCATCTGGACCTACCAGCGGCAGCTGCCTCCGGCCAAGTTCGTGCTCGACCGCGACGGCCGCCACGGCATGACGGTCAACACCATCGTCTCGGGCGGCTGCATCGTCTCGGGCTCGCAGGTCAGCAGCTCGGTGCTGTTCTCGGGCGTGCGCATCCACTCGTTCTGCACCGTCCACGAGGCGGTGCTGCTGCCCGACGTGGAGGTCGGGCGCGGCTGCCGGCTCAGCCGCGTGGTGATCGACCGCGCCTGCGTGATCCCCGACGAGATGGTGATCGGCGAGGACGCCGAGGCCGATGCCGCGCGCTTCGAGCGCACCGAAACGGGCGTGGTGCTGGTCACGCGCGAAATGCTCAAGCGGCTGGCGGAGCGCTCCGCGGCGCCCGCCGCCTGATGCCGCCGATGAGAGTCCTCCAGGTCAGCGCCGAACTCTTTCCCCTGCTCAAGACCGGCGGCCTGGCCGACGTCGCCGGCGCGCTGCCGCTCGCGCTGATGGCCGCGGGCCAGGACGCGCGCGTGCTGCTGCCGGGCTTCCCGGCCATCGTGGCGGGCGTGCGCGGGCTCGCGCCGGTCGCCGCTTTTTCGGCACCCTGGGGCGAACGCTTCGGGCTGTTGCAGGGACGCATCGAGATCGACGGCGCGCCGCCGATCCCGGCCTACGTGGTCGATGCGCCCGCGCTGTTCGACCGGCCCGGCAATCCCTACGAAGACGCCGACCGCCAGCCCTACGGCGACAACCACCGGCGCTTCGCGCTGCTGGGCTGGGCCGCGGCCCAGCTCGCGCAGGGGCTCGATCCGGCCTGGCTGCCCGAGGTGGTCCATGCGCACGACTGGCACGCGGGGCTCGCGCCGGCCTACATGGCCTTCGCGCGCGGTGCCGACGGGCCGCGCGTGGGCAGCGTCTTCACGGTCCACAACCTCGCCTACCAGGGCCTGTTCGCGCCCTGGCACTTCCCCGAGCTCGGCCTGCCAGCGCCCGCTTTCCAGATGAACGGGCTCGAATACCACGGCCAGCTCTCGTTCATGAAAGGCGGGCTCGCCTATGCCGACCGGCTCACCACCGTGAGCCCGACCTACGCGCGCGAGATCCAGACGCCCGACCAGGGCTGCGGCCTCGACGGCCTGCTGCGCCAGCGCGGCGGCGTGCTCGACGGCATCCTCAACGCGGTCGACGACCAGGTCTGGAATCCGGCCGCCGACCCGGCGCTGGTGCAGGGCTACCAGACGCCCGAGGGCCGCCACATGGCGGGCAAGGCGCGCTGCAAGTCCGTGCTGCAGCACCAGCTCGGGCTGGCCGCGCGGCCCGACGCGCCGCTGTTCATCCTCGTGAGCCGGCTCACCGAGCAGAAGGGGCTGCGCCTGGTGCTGCAAGGCCTCGACGCGCTGCTCGCGCAGGGCGGCCAGCTCGCGCTGCTGGGCAGCGGCGAAGCCTGGCTCGAAGACGCCTTCCGCCAGCGCGCGGCCGCCGCGCCCGACGCGGTCAGCGTCACCATCGGCTACAACGAGACGCTCGCGCACCAGCTCTTCGGCGCGGGCGACGTGACCCTCGTGCCCTCGCTGTTCGAGCCCTGCGGCCTGACGCAGATGTACGGCCTCAAGTACGGCAGCCTGCCGCTGGTGCGCCGCGTCGGCGGGCTGGCCGACACGGTGGTCGACTGCTCGCTCGAGGACATGGCCAGCGGCGAGGCCACCGGCTTCGTGTTCGACCGTTTCGACTCGGCGGACTACGATCGCGCGGTGCGCCGCGCCTTCGCGCTCTACCAGCGCGCCCCCGACTGGCGGCGCGTGCGCGGCCATGCGATGCGGCGCCCCGCCGACTGGGCCACCGCGGCCGCGCAGTACGTGGCCGTGTACCGGCAGGCGCTGGCCGCGGCCCAGGCACCGACGCCCCTGCCCCACTGAAGAAGGCCCGGGGCATCCGTTCAACCCGCACACAAGACACACCCACCATGACGATCGAAGACTTCGCCTACGACCATCCCGACCGCGATGTCGCGGCCTTCAAGCGTGCCGTGGCCAACAAGCTGATCTACGCGGTCGGCAAGGACCCCGTGGCCGCGAGCCAGGACGACTGGCTCTACGCCACCGCGCTCGCGGTGCGCGACCAGCTGGTGGAACGCTGGATGGCGACCACGCGCGCCAACTACGCGCAGGACCTCAAGCGCGTGTACTACCTGTCGATGGAGTTCCTGATCGGGCGCACCTTCACCAACGCGCTGCTCGCGGTCGACCTCCACGCCACCGTGCGCGACGCGCTGGCCGACTTCGGCGTCGACATGGAGGCGCTGTCCGAGCGCGAGCCCGACGCGGCGCTGGGCAACGGCGGCCTCGGCCGGCTCGCGGCCTGCTTCCTCGACTCGATGGCCACGCTGGGCGTGCCGGGCATGGGCTACGGCATCCGCTACGAGTACGGCATGTTCCGCCAGCGCATCGTCGACGGCCAGCAGGTGGAGACGCCCGACTACTGGCTCACGCGCGGCAACCCCTGGGAGTTCAAGCGGCCCGAGGTCAACTACCGCGTGCGCTTCGGCGGCCGCGTGCAGAAGCGCGAGGGCACCAACGCGCCCTACGGCGCGGCCGACTGGGTCGACACCCACGACGTGCGCGCCGTGGCCTACGACACCATCATCCCGGGCTACGGCACGCAGGCCACCAACACGCTGCGGCTGTGGTCGGCGCGCGCCACCGAGGAGATCGACCTCTCGGCCTTCAACCGCGGCAACTACATGGCGGCGGTGGAGAGCAAGAACCACTCGGAGAACGTCTCGCGCGTGCTCTACCCCGACGACTCCACGCCCTCGGGCCGCGAGCTGCGGCTGCACCAGGAGTACTTCTTCTGCAGCGCCAGCGTGCAGGACCTGCTGCGGCGCTACCTGCGCAACCACACCAGCTTCGACCGGCTCTCGGAGAAGGTCAGCATCCACCTCAACGACACCCACCCGGTGCTCGCGGTGCCCGAGCTGATGCGCCTGCTGCTCGACGAGCACGGCCTGCCCTGGGACACGGCCTGGGCCCACACGCAGAAGGTGTTCAGCTACACCAACCACACGCTGATGCACGAGGCGCTCGAGACCTGGCCGGTCGAGATGCTCGGTCGCATCCTGCCGCGCCACCTGCAGATCATCTACGACATCAACGCGCGCTTCCTCGCCACCGTGACGCAGACGCATGGCAACGACGTCGAGCTGATGCGCCGCCTCTCGCTGGTCGACGAGGCCGGCGAGCGCCGCGTGCGCATGGCCTACGTGGCGGTGCTCGCGAGCCACTCGATCAACGGCGTGTCGGGACTGCATTCGGAGCTGATGAAGCAGTCGATCTTCGCGGACTTCGCGAAGATCTTTCCCGAGCGCTTCAACAACAAGACCAACGGCGTCACGCCGCGGCGCTGGCTCGCGCAGGCCAACCCGCCGCTGGCCGCGCTGCTCGACCAGCGGCTGGGCAAGGGCTGGCGGCGCGACCTCTCGCAGCTCGAGGCGTTGCGGCCGATGGCGGCGCAGCCGCCCTTCGTGCGCGCCTTCCGCCACGCCAAGCGCGAGAACAAGCTGCGGCTGGCCAACTGGATCGAGCAGCACATGAACATCGTGGTCGACACCGACGCGATGTTCGACGTGCAGGTCAAGCGCATCCACGAGTACAAGCGCCAGCTGCTCAACGTGCTGCACGTGATCGCGCGCTACCACCGCATCCTCGACGCCCAGGCCGCGGGCGGCAACGTCGACATCGTGCCGCGCGTGGTGGTGTTCGCGGGCAAGGCGGCCTCGGCCTACGTGATGGCCAAGCAGGTGATCCGCCTCATCAACGACGTGGCCGCGACCATCAACGCCGACGCGCGCGTGGGCAAGCTGCTGAAGGTGGTGTTCCTTCCGAACTACAGCGTGAGCCTGGCCGAGATCATCATGCCGGCGGCCGACCTGTCGGAGCAGATCTCCACCGCCGGCACCGAGGCCTCGGGCACCGGCAACATGAAGTTCGCGCTCAACGGCGCGCTGACCATCGGCACGCTCGACGGCGCCAACGTCGAGATGCGCGAGAACGTCGGGCCCGAGAACATCTTCATCTTCGGCAACACCACGCCCGAGGTGGCCGAGATCCGCGCGCGCGGCTACCAGCCGCGCGACATCTACGACGGGAACGAGGAGCTGCGGCGCGTGCTCGACGCGATCCGCGACGGTGCCTTCTCGGCGGCCGAACCGGCGCGCTACCAGGGCATCTACGACGCGCTCGTGAACTGGGGCGACCACTACCTGCTGCTGGCCGACTACGCGAGCTACGTCGCGAAGCAGGCCGAGGTCGATGCGCTCTACCGCGACGCCGATGCCTGGACGCGCACCGCGATCCTCAACGTGGCGGGCATGGGCGCCTTCTCGTCGGACCGCACGATCGCACAGTACGCGCACGACATCTGGCAAACCAAGCCGGTGGTGCTGGGCTGAGCCTAGCGCCGGGCGGCGTCAGCGCGGCGTCGTCGGCGGCGGCGCCTCGGTGACGAAGCCGATGCGGCTCAGGCCCGCCTTGTTGGCGATGCCCATCAGCGCCACCACGCGGCCGTAGGGCACGGTCTGGTCGGCGCGCAGCTGGACCTCGGTGTCCTTGCTGTCGGCGGCGGCCTTCTCGAGGCGCGTCGCGAGTTCCTCGTCGGTCACGGGCTGGTCGTTGAGGAAGGCCTTGCCCGCCGGGTCGACCGACAGGCTCACGAACTTCGGCGTGTCGTTGGGCTGGCCGGCATCGGTCTGCGGCAGGTCGAGCTTGATCGAGCTGGCCATCAGCGGCGCCGTGATGATGAAGATCACCAGCAGCACCAGCATCACGTCGACCAGCGGCGTGACGTTGATGTCGGACAGCGGCCGCTGGCCGCCGGCACCGGTGGCACGGCCGCCGCCGGCGGAGCTGCTGCCGAGCGAGGTGCGTCCGAAGGCCATGGGGGCGAAGCGGTTCAGACCGGCATCGGCCGCGCGGGCGGCGGCGCGGCCGGCACCGCCGCGGGCGCTTCGCCGAAGCTGCCGAGCAGGTCGTGGGCGAAGCCTTCGAGCTCGGCCTCGACGCGGCCGATGACGCGGCCGAAGACGTTGTAGGCCAGCACGGCCGGGATCGCCACCGCGAGGCCGAAGGCGGTCATCACGAGCGCCTCGCCGACCGGGCCGGCCACCTTGTCGATGGTGAAGCCGCCGGCCTGGCCCGCGATGCCCACGAGCGCGCCGTAGATGCCCCAGACCGTGCCGAGCAGGCCGACGAAGGGCGCCGTGGCGCCGACCGTGGCGAGCAGGATCTGCCCGGCCTGCAACCGGCGCAGCGCGCCGTGCAGCGCCTCGCGCAGCACGCGCGTGAGGCGCTGGTTGCGGTCGCCCGCGGCGCCGAGGGTGGCGGCGTCGCGGTCCTGCGTGGCCGCGGCCTGGCGCAGCGCCGCGACCGTGGGCAGCACCAGCGCCGAACGGTCGAAGGCCTGCAGCCGCTGTTCGGCTTCAGCGAGGCTGGTCGACTGCCAGAAGGCCGCGATGCTGCGAAGCACGTCGCGCGTGCCGCCGCGCAGCAGCCAGCCCTTCCAGAGGATCACGACCCAGCTCGAAATCGACATCGCGAGCAGCAGCGCGGCCACCGAGCGGCTGACGCCGTCGCCGTGGGTCAGCAGTTCGAGGACGCTCATCGTCGGGGATGGCGGAGGAAGGCCGGGCTCAGCGCAGGCCGAGCACGTCGAACATGTCGAACAGGCCGGCGCGCTGGTCGGCCAGGAAGCGCACCGCGCGCAGGCTGCCCTGCGCGTAGTTGGCGCGGCTCGAGGACTTGTGGGCGATCTCGATGCGCTCGCCGGTGCCGGCGAACAGCACCGTGTGGTCGCCGACGATGTCGCCGCCGCGCACGGTGGCGAAGCCGATGGTCGACGGGTCGCGCTCGCCGGTCACGCCTTCGCGGCCGTAGACCGCGCATTCCTTGAGGTCGCGGCCCAGCGCGTCGGCGATGACCTCGCCCATCTTGAGCGCGGTGCCCGAGGGGGCGTCGATCTTGTGGCGGTGGTGGGCTTCGACGATCTCGATGTCGTAGCCGGTGGACAGCGCCTTGGCCGCCATTTCGAGCAGCTTGAAGGTGACGTTGACGCCCACGCTCATGTTGGGCGCCATGACGATCGCGATGTCCTTGGCGATCTCGGCGATCTCGGCCTTCTGCGCATCGCTGAAGCCGGTGGTGCCGATCACGGCCTGCACGCCGAGTTCGCGGCAGACGGCGAGATGCGCCATCGTGCCCTCGGGGCGGGTGAAGTCGATCAGCACCTGGGCGTCCTGCAGGCCCGCGCGCAGGTCGGCGGCGATGGCCACGCCGCTGGCGAAGCCGAGGAAGGCGCCCGCGTCGCTGCCGATGGCGGGGCTGGCGGCCACGTCGAGCGCGCCGGCCAGGCGGCAGTCGGGGGTGTTGCGAACCGCCTCGATCAGCATGCGGCCCATGCGGCCCGACGCGCCGGCGACGGCGACCCGGCGCGCGGCCGGCGTGGAGGAGGTGGTGGTGTTGGAGTCGGTCACGCGGATTCGGGCTTGCTTGCCGTCGGAGGACGGTAGGGACGATGGGTGGGGAAACCGCGCCGCCCCGCCAAGCCAGGTTCGGCGCGCCGGCCGGGCGCCGCTTTTAGCGCGCGGCCTCGAGCGGCGGGTAGGCGGCCGGCAGCGGGGGCAGCGTGGCGGGCGCCTTGCTCTCGGTGTCGGTGGCTTTCCGGTCGCCCTTGGGGTCGAACTTCTTGAGTTCTTCTTCGGTGGCCTCGAGCGGCGGCACCTTGCCGGTCTTCTTGCGGGTGTCGAGCGTGGCGACGAATTCTTCCTCGCTCGGCATCTCGCCGCCTTCCCAGCGCTCGAGCTGCTCGCCGTTGAAGAAGACGGTGAAGCGGCGTTCCTGCGGCTCCACGCCCTGGCGCCGGATCGTGAAGACGTAGTCCCAGCGGTTCGAGTGGAAGATGTCGGTGAGCAGCGAGGTGCCGAGGATCTCGCGCACTTGCTGGCGCGACATGCCCGTCTTGAGCGCCGCGACCTGTTCCTTGGACACGAAGTTGCCCTGGACCACCTCGACCTTGTAGGGAGTGACGGCCGACAGCGCGCCACGCGAGCGCTCGCTGAAACCGCTGCAGGCACCGAGGCCCAGGGTGACGGCAACGGCCGCAGCCAGCAGCCAGGGACGGCGTTGGAAAATGGCAGGCATTGGGGGAAAAGGGGGTAGCGATATGATCGGCCATTGTAGCGGCTGGCCCCTCCGGGGCCTTTGGCTGCCCAGGGCGCAGGAACCATCATGGCCAACATCGACGAACTCAAGAACACCGGCCTCAAGGCCACCCTGCCGCGGCTGAAGATTCTGGAAATCTTCCAGACCGGCGGCCAACGCCACATGACCGCCGAGGACGTGTTCCGGGTGCTGCTCAACGAGCATTCCGACATCGGCCTGGCCACCGTCTACCGGGTGCTCACCCAGTTCGAGCAGGCCGGCATCCTCGAGCGCAGCCATTTCGAGAGCGGCAAGGCCGTCTACGAACTCAACGAAGGCACGCACCACGACCACCTGATCTGCACCGCCTGCGGCAAGGTCGAGGAGTTCTACGACGCCGAGATCGAGCGCCGCCAGCAGCTGGTGGCCAAGGACAAGGGCTGGATCCTGCAGGACCACGCCATGTCGCTCTACGGCTTGTGCGGCGACTGCGTCAAGAAGCGCTGAGCTAGTCCGCGTCGCGCGCGCTTTCCATCGCCTTGTGGTGGCGCGCCACGAAATCGGCATAGGTGTCGATGCCGCGCAGCTGCAGGATCGAATTGCGCACCGCGGCCTCGACCAGCACGGCGATGTTGCGCCCCGCCACCACCTGGATGATGACCTTGCGCACCGGGATGCCCAGCACGTCCTGCGTGAGCGGGGTCGAGGGCATGCGCTCGTAGTCGCGCTCGAAGCTGTCGCGCCGCACCAGGTGCACGATGAGCTTGAGCCGCATCTTCCGCCGCACCGCCGTCTCGCCGAAGATCGCGCGGATGTCGAGCAGGCCGATGCCGCGCACCTCGAGCAGGTTGAGCAGCAGGTCGGGGCAGCGGCCCTCGATGGTGTTCTGGTTGATGCGGTAGAGATCGACCGCATCGTCGGCCACCAGGCCGTTGCCGCGCGAGATCAGCTCGAGGCCGAGTTCGCTCTTCCCGAGGCCCGACTCGCCCGTGATCATCACGCCCATGCCCAGGATGTCCATGAACACGCCGTGCATCGAGGTGCGCTCGGCGAAATGCTTGGACAGGTAGGCGCGCAGCAGGTCGATCACGAAGGCCGAGGACTCGCGCGTGGCGAACAGCGGCAGCTGGGCGCGCTCGCAGATCGACAGCAATTCGTCGGGCGCGGCCTGGCCGTCGGCCAGCACCAGCATCGGCGGCTCGAGCGTGACGATGCGGGCGATGCGCCGCGCGGTGTCCTCGGGGCTGCCGCGCGTCAGGTAGGCGACCTCGCGCGCGCCGAGGATCTGCACGCGGTACGGATGGATGTAGTTGAGGTAGCCGACCAGGTCGGCGGCCGACTGGGCGCGGCTGATGACTTCGGGATCGAACTGGCGCTCGGACGCGCCGAGTCCCGCGAGCCATTCCCAGCGCAGCGAGCCGCGGAACTCCTCGAACATGGCATCGGCGCTGATGACGGTCGGCTTCATGCGTTCAGGGCGCGGCGCGCGGCACCGCTTCGGAAGTGAGGGGGACGGGAAGAAGGGCAGCGCAGCTTAGCAGCAGCCACGCCCCGCGAGCCATGGGCTCAGGCGACTTGCGTGGAGTGCCAGCCGGCGATCAGGCCGTGCAGCGCGGCCGCGTCGGTGCTCGACTTGATCTGCTCGCGCAGGCCGGCATCGCTCAGCAGCTCGGCGATCTCGGAGAGGATTTCGAGGTGCTTCTGCGTCGCGGCTTCGGGCACCAGCAGGAAGATCAGCAGGCCGACCGGCTGCTCGTCGGGGGCATCGAAGCCGATCGGATTCGCGAGCTGGAACACCGCGGCCATCGGCGCCTTGAGGCCCTTGATGCGGCCGTGCGGAATGGCGACGCCATGACCGAGGCCGGTGGAGCCGAGGCGCTCGCGCGCGAAGAGGCTGTCGGTGATCAGGGCGCGGCCCAGCCCGTGAAGGCTTTCGAACAGCAAGCCGGCTTCCTCGAAAGCACGCTTCTTGCTGGTGGCGTCAACGCTCACAAGCACTTGAGCGGGCGGCAGGATGGACGCGAGACGATTCATGGTGGGTCAGAGCGGGGGCGATTATGCACCTGCTTGGTAAAAACCCCCACTCCGCTTATCTACTTTCTGGTTACATGTTGCCCGCAGGCCTCGCTTCCCTCGACAGAGGCCCTTCAAACCCTTGATGGGCAGTCGGAAAAGCCCATGAAAAAGCCGCCCGGAGGCGGCTTCGAGAGTCTCCGGCGCGACAGCCGGGAACCCGCTTCGTCTTACATCAGGCGCTTGGGCGCGCTGTGGTGATGGTCCTGCAGGCGGTCCTTGTGGCGCACCACCTGGCGATCGAGCTTGTCGACCAGTTCATCGACCGCGGCATAGAGATCAGCGTGGCTCGACTCCGCGAACATGTCATTGCCCTTGACGTGGATGTTGCACTCGGCCCGTTGCCGGCGTTCCTTTTCCTTCTGCTTTTCCACCGTGAGGATCACCTTCACGTCGACCACCTGGTCGAAATGTCGGGTGATCCGGTCCAGCTTGCTCGTGACGTAGGTGCGCAAGGCAGGGGTGACGTCGAGGTGATGACCGCTGATCGTCAAATTCATGAATGACCTCCTGGAATTGACGGTTGGGGAAATGACCATCGCTGCGGATACAGCGCGGCCGGCGAAAACGGTTGTGGGGCTGGGAGAAGAAGAGGGAGAGGGGAAGAGAGAGGGGGTGCGGGAGAGGAGAAGGTCGATTCACTATGCCCAAGCTGTCACGGTATTGCAATACCGGGGGATGCCCGGATGACGCGCCGGCGGACCGCGTCGCATGCTCAGCTATTTCTTCCATAGCAGGCCCCAGCGGCCCCGCAAGCTGCGGGCCGCATTGCGAACCATTGCTGCCGCGCCCATCTTTCGCGCCCTCCGCGCATGACCCTGCTGAAGAAAGGGCCGGGCTTGCTCAGCGCCAGGCGGCGCGCATCCGGTTGCGCAGGTCGATCACCGCGGCCGGCGGCGGCACTGCCGGCGCGCGCGGCGGCGGGGGCGGCCAGGTCTGGGCCTCGAAGCGCGCGAGGTCGGCATCGGGAATGAAGCGGCTGCGGTTGGCATAGAGATGCCGATCGCCGCGCGCGGCCTGCTGCGGGATGTAGAAGCGCTGCGGCACCAGCAGGTGCAGGTGGTCGCGGGCCCGGGTCATGGCCACGTAGAGCAGGCGCCGCTCCTCCTCGAGCTCCTGCGCGCTCTGCGCCACGTCGGCCGGCATGCAGCCGTCGACCACGTTGAGCACGTGGACGGAGTTCCACTCCTGGCCCTTGGCCGAATGGATGGTCGAGAGGATCAGGTAGTCCTCGTCGAGCAGCGGCGGCCCCGGCCGGTCGCTGGTGGCTTCGGGCGGATCGAGCGTGAGCTCGGTGAGGAAGCGTTCGCGCGAGGCGTAGCCCGAGGCCATGTGCACCAGTTGCTCGACGTCGCCGCGGCGCGTGCCCGCGGTGTCGTCGTAGAGCCGCTCGAGGTGCGGCAGGTACCAGTCCATCGCGATGCCCACGTCGGCCGGCCAGGCCAGCGACGGCGCGCGCAGCGCGGCATAGGCCTCGGCGAAGGCGGCCCATTCGGCGCGCGCGGCGCTCGGCGGCACGAAGTCGCGCAGGGCGACGGCCGGATCGGCCGCCTGGTCCATCGCGTCGAGCAGCTTCGCGCTGGTGGCCGGCCCGATGCCCGGGATCAGCTGCGTGACGCGAAAGCCCGCCATGCGCCCGCGCGGGTTCTGCGCGAAGCGCAGCACCGCGAGCAGGTCCTTCACGTGCGAGGCCTCGAGGAACTTGAGCCCGCCGTACTTCACGAACGGGATGTTGCGGCGCGCCAGCTCGAGCTCGAGCGGCGCGCTGTGGCTCGAGGTGCGGAACAGCACCGCCTGCGACTTGAGCGCGAGCCCGCCCTCGCGGTGCGCGAGCACCTTGTCGGCCACCCAGCAGGCCTGCTGCGATTCGTCGGGCACGCGCACGATCTGCGGCCGCCCGGCCGAGGGCTTGTCGGTCCACAGCGTCTTGGCATGGCGCTCGGCCGCATGCGCGATGCATGCGTTCGACACGTCGAGGATCGGCTGGGTGGAGCGGTAGTTGCGCTCCAGCGTGACCACGCGCGCCGGTCGCGAGAACTGCGAGGGGAAGTCGAGGATGTTGCGCACCGTCGCGCCGCGGAACGAGTAGATCGACTGCGCGTCGTCGCCCACCACCGTCACGCCCCGGCCATCGGGCTTGAGCGCGAGCAGGATCGAGGCCTGCAGCAGGTTGGTGTCCTGGTACTCGTCGACCAGCACGTGGTCGAAGCGCGCGCCCAGGTGCTGCGCCAGCGTGGGCTCCTCCATCATGCCGGCCCAGTAGAGCAGCAGGTCGTCGTAGTCGAGCACGTTCTGCTGCTGCTTGGCCTCGACGTAGGCGCCGAACAGCTGCTGCAGCTCGACGCCCCATTCGGCGCACCACGGAAAGGACTGCTTCAACACCGACTCGAGCGGCGCGCGCGTGTTCACGCAGCGCGAATAGATCGACAGGCAGGTGCCCTTGTGCGGAAAGCGGCGCGCGCTCGACGAGAAGCCGAGTTCGTGCCGCGCCAGCCCCATCAGGTCCTCGGCGTCGCCGCGGTCGTGGATGGTGAAGTTGTCGTCCAGCCCGATCTGCGCGGCGTACTCGCGCAGCAGCCGCGCGCCGATGCCGTGGAAGGTGCCGGCCCAGGGCAGCGCGGGCGCGGTGTGGGCCTGCAGCCCCAGCACGCGCGCGAGCACCTGGCCGGCGCGCTGCGCCATTTCCTGCGCGGCGCGGCGCGAGAAGGTCAGGAGCAGCAGGCGCTGCGGGTCGACCCCGCGCGCGATCAGGTGCGCCACCCGGTGCGCCAGCGTGCTGGTCTTGCCCGAGCCGGCGCCGGCGATGACGAGCAAGGGCCCTGCATCGGCCGCGTCCGGCGCGCCACCAGCCAGCGCCTCCACCCCGTGCTCGACCGCCGCGCGCTGCTCGTCGTTGAGGCTGGCGAGGGCGGCCGCGAGGCGCTCGGCCTGGGTCGCCGGCGGGGTGGAAAAGACGGGGGACACGGCGCTCGGCATGGGCGCCACTCTACTGGATGTTCGTCCAGTCCAGCCAACTCTGCGCTCATTCGCCGATGACATAATCGCGCCTCGCTGCAACTGGAGACCGCATCGTGGAAACCGCCCCGTCTCGGCAGCTTTCAACTCCCGGCTGAGTCCGGCCGACCGGGTCCGGGATTTGAAAGCGCCCCCTTTCTCGCCCCCCGCCCGTCCGCCCCATCGCCCCAGCCATTTCACGGGAGTGAGCCATGCTCAATATCTTCACGCTCGCCAACGGCCGCCTCGTCCAGGAAGAGATCGAGGCCCTCGAGGAGCTCTCCCGCTTCCAGCCGATCTGGGTCGACCTCGAATCGCCCACGCTCGAGGAGAAGCGCTGGATCAAGCAGTACTACGGTCTCTCGATCCCCGAGGACGCGATGGACGAGGACATCGAGGAATCGGCGCGCTTCTATGAAGAGGACAACGGCGAACTCCACATCCGCAGCGACTTCCTGATCGACGACGACGAAGCCCCGCGCGCGGTGCGCGTCGCGTTCATCCTCAACCAGCACAACACCGACCTGCGCAGCCGCGGCGTGCTGTTCTCGATCCACGACGAGGACGTGCCCGTGTTCCGCCTGCTGCGCATGCGCGCGCGCCGCGCACCGGGGCTGATCGAGGACGCGAAGGAAGTGATGCTCAAGCTCTTCGACGCCGACGCCGAGTACTCGGCCGACTCGCTCGAGAACATCTACGACGAACTCGAGGCCGCCAGCAAGAAGGTGCTCTCGGGCAACGTCAGCGACGAGCTCGCGGGCGAGGTGCTGGGCGCCATCGCGCGCCAGGAAGACCTGAACGGGCGCATCCGCCGCAACGTGATGGACACGCGCCGCGCGGTCAGCTTCATGATGCGCAGCAAGATGCTCAATGCCGAGCAGTTCGAGGAGGCGCGGCAGATCCTGCGCGACATCGAATCGCTCGACAACCACACGGCCTTCCTGTTCGACAAGATCAACTTCCTGATGGATGCGACCGTCGGTTTCATCAACATCAACCAGAACAAGACGATCAAGATCTTCTCGGTGGCCAGCGTCGCGCTGCTGCCGCCGACCCTGATCGCGAGCATCTACGGCATGAACTTCAAGTTCATGCCCGAGCTCGACTGGGCCATGGGCTATCCCTACGCCATCGTGCTGATGGCCGCGAGCGCGCTGGTGCCGATGTGGTACTTCCGCCGGCGCGGCTGGCTCAAGTAGAAGGCTGGGCGGCGAGCCAGGCGGCGACCAGCGCGAGGCTGTAGCGGCTCGCGACCTCGGCGACGAAGCGCGCGAAGTCGCCATGGGCCTCGTCGTCGGCACGGTCCGAGATCGTGCGCATCGCGGCGAAGGGCACGCCGTAGTCATGGCACACCTGCGCCACCGCGGCGCCCTCCATCTCCACGGCCAGCGCATCGGGCAGCGCGCGGCGCAACGCCTCGCTTTCGGCCGCGGTCGCGACGAAGCGGTCGCCGCTGATCAGCAGGCCGCGATGCACGGTCGGCGAACGCAGGCCGAATTCGTCGACGGCGCCCTGCCCCACCAGGGCCACGGGATCGCGCAGGGTCTGCCCGGCCACGGCCGCCAGCGCATCGCCGATCGCCGCATCGGCCTTGAAACGCGAGATCCCCATCAAGGGCACCTCGTGCTTCGGAAAGAGCGGCGAGGCATCCATGTCGTGCTGCAACAGCTCGGTCGCCACGACCACGTCGCCAACCCGTACGCCCGGCGCGAGCCCGCCCGCGACGCCGCTGAACACGATGGCGCGCACGCCGAAGCGCTCGAGCAGCAGCGTGGCCGTCACCGCGGCCGCGACCTTGCCGATGCGCGACAGCACCGCGACCACGGGTTGGCCCTGCAGGTGGCCGACCCAGAAGTCGCGGCCCGCGACGCGCACGCGCTGCTCGTCGGGCATCAGCGCGAGGAGCGCCTTGAGCTCCTCGTGCATCGCCGCGACGATCGCGATGGGTGCGGTGGCGCCCACCGCTTACTTGATGTCCACGCCGTAGAAGGTGTGGCGGCCGAAGGGGCTGAGCTTGAAGTCGATCACTTCCTTGCGCACCGGCTTGAGCTGCACCGCGTGCGCGATGGTGAACCACGGCGCCTGCTCCTTGAAGATGACTTGCGCCTTCTTGTAGAGCGCGTCGCGGTCGGCCTGCTTGGTCGCGCTCTTGGCCTTCACCACGATGTCCTCGTAGGGCTGGTAGCAGAACTTCGAGATGTTGCTGCCGCTCGCCGACTTGGCCGAGGCGCAGCCCAGCAGCGTGTAGAGGAAGTTGTCGGGGTCGCCGTTGTCGCCGGTCCAGCCCAGCATGCCCATCTGGTGCTCGCCGGCCTGCAGCCGCTTGCGGTACTCGCCCCATTCGAAGCTCTTGATCTCGGCCTTGACGTTGATCTTGGCGAGGTCGGCCTGCATCAGCTCGGCGATGCGCTTGGCGTTCGGGTTGTAGGGCCGCTGCACCGGCATGGCCCACAGGTCGGTCGAGAAGCCGTCGGGGAAGCCGGCCTGCGCCAGCAGCTTCTTCGCGGCCTCGGGATCGTAGGGGTCGTCCTTCACAGCATCGTTGTAGGACCACATGGTCGGCGGGATCGGGTTCTTCGCGGCCACGCCGGTCGAGAGGTAGACGCCGTCGATGATCGCCTTCTTATTGATCGCCATGTTGATGGCCTTGCGCACGCGCACGTCGTCGAAGGGCTTCTTGGTCGTGTTGTACGAGAGGTAGCCGACGTTCAGGCCCGGCTGCTCGAGCACCTGCACGTTCGGGTCCTTGCGGATCGCATCGAGGTCGGCCGGGTTCGGATAAGGCATGACGTGGCATTCGCCCTTCTGCAGCTTGGCCCAGCGCACCGAGGCGTCGGGCGTGATCGCGAACACCAGGTCGTCGATCTTCGCCTTGCCGCCCCAGTACTGCGGGAAGGCCTTGAAGCGGATGACCGCGTCCTTCTGGTACTGCACGAGGTAGAACGGGCCGGTGCCGATCGGGTCCTGGTCGACCTTCTCGGGCGTGCCGGCCTTGAGCATCGCGATCGCGTACTCCTTCGACTGGATGCCCGCGTACTGCATCGCGAGGTTGGCGAGGAACGGCGCCTCGGCCTGGTTGAGCGTGATCTTCACCGTGTAGTCGTCGATGCGGTCCACCGACTTCAGCAGCTTGGGCATGCCCATGTCGTTGAAGTAGGAGTGGTTCTGGCTCGTGACCTTGAAGAAGGGATCGCTCTCCTTCCACTGGCGATCGATCATGAAGATGAAGTCGTCGGCGTTGAAGTCGCGCGTGGGCTTGAAGCTCTTGCTCGTGGTGTGCCACTTCACGCCCTTGCGCAGGTGGAAGGTGTAGACCGTGCCGTCGGCCGAGATGTCCCACTTCTCGGCCAGGCCCGGCACGACCTTGGTGCCGCCGCGCTCGAACTCGACGATGGTGTTGTAGACCTGCGTGGTCACGTCGAACGAGGTGCCGGTGGTGTTCATGCCCGGATAGAAGTTCTCGGGGCTGCCTTCGGAGCAGTAGACCAGCGTCTTGGCCGACACCGCGCCGCAGGCCAGGGTCAGCGCCGCGATCGCCACGGGTGCCAGCAGCGCCAGCCGTCGTGCGCGGCGCGGGAGGAAGGAACGGTTCGTCATGGGAACTCCTTGAGACACGGGTTGGAGAAAACGGAAAGCGGGTTTCAGGGATTCATCGCGACGGGCGCGACGAACGGCGGTGCCGACGGCAGATCGGCGCGCACCACCGGCGCGCCTTCGAGAAAGCGCTCGGCGTAGTGGCAGGCGACGCGCCGCTGGTCGAGCTCGCGCAGCGCGGGTCGCTCGTCGCGGCAGCGCTGCGTGACATGCGGGCAGCGCGTGCTGAAGACGCAGCCCGGCGGCGGCGACAGCGGCGACGGCAGCTCGCCCTTGAGCACGATGCGCTGGCTGCTGAGGCCCGGCGTGGAGGCCAGCAGCGCCTGCGTGTAGGGATGCAGCGGGCGCTCGAAGATGCGCGCCTTCGGCCCCTGCTCCACCGCATGGCCGAGGTACATCACGAGCACGTCGTGCGCGATGTGGCGCACCACGCCGAGGTCGTGCGAGATGAACAGGTACGCCAGGCCGAGCTCGGCCTGCAGGTCGGCCAGCAGGTTCAGCACCTGGGCCTGGATCGACACGTCGAGCGCCGACACCGGCTCGTCGGCCACCACCAGCCGCGGCTCGAGCATCAGCGCGCGCGCGATCGCGATGCGCTGGCGCTGGCCGCCCGAGAACATGTGCGGATAGCGGTTGGCATGCTCGGGCCGCAGGCCCACGCGCGCGAGCATCTCGCGCGCCTTGGCGGCACGCTCCGCCTTGCCGAGCGTGGTGTTGATGGCGAGCGGATCCTCGAGCACTGCCGCGACCTTCTTGCGCGGATTGAGCGAGCCGTAGGGGTTCTGGAACACCAGCTGCACGGCCTGGCGCAGTTCACGGCGGCGCTCGGACGGCGGGTTCACCGCATCGTGGCCGACCAGCGTGAGCTGGCCCGCCGTCGGCTTCTCGATCAGCGCGACCATGCGCGCGAGCGTCGATTTGCCGCAGCCCGATTCGCCGACCACCGCGAGCGTGCGGCCGCGCTCGAGCCGGAACGAGATGTCGCCCACCGCGCGCAGTTGCGCGTTCGGGCGGAACAGGCCGCGGCGCACCTCGTAGATGCGCTGCAGGTTCTTCGCCTCGACCACGATTTCCGCGGCGCTCACGATGCGGCCTCCTCGACGCGCGGCAGGCGCGGCCGGTCGCGCTCGATCGCGGCCATGCGCCCCGGTTCGCCGAGCGGGAAGTGACAGCGCACCTGCGCGCCGGGCAGTGCCTCGACGCCGCGCAGGGCCGGGCGCACCTGGCAGGCGCGCGTCGTCAGGTAGCCGCAGCGCGGCGCGAACAGGCAGCCCGCGGGCCGGTCGTGCACGCCCGGCACCACGCCCGCGATGGTGGCGAGCCGGCCGTCGGGCGGCGCGCGCTCGGGCAGCGCGGCCAGGAGCGCCTCGGTGTAGGGATGCTGCGGCGTCGCGAACAGCCGGTCCACGCGCTGCTGCTCCATCACCTGGCCCGCATACATCACGGCGATGCGTTGCGCCATCTCGCTGACCACGCCCATGTTGTGCGTGATCAGCACCAGCGCCATGCCGCGCTCCTTCTGCAGGTCGCGCAGCAGGTCGAGGATCTGCGCCTGGATCGTGACGTCGAGCGCGGTGGTCGGCTCGTCGGCGATCAACAGGCGCGGGTTGCAGGCGATCGCCATCGCGATCATCACGCGCTGGTTCATGCCGCCCGAGAGCTGGTGCGGATAACTCGAGAGGCGCGACGACGCGGCCGGGATACCGACCTGCTCGAGCAGTTCGGTGGCGCGCTTCCTGGCCGCGCGCCGGTCGAGCCCGAGGTGCAGGCGCAGCGTCTCCATCAACTGGAAGCCGATGGTGAAGCAGGGGTTGAGGCTGGTGGTGGGCTCCTGGAAGATCATCGCGACCTCCTTGCCCACCAGCGCGCGGCGCGCCTTGTCGGAGATGCCGAGCAGGTCGCGACCCGCGAAGCGCATGTGGTCGGCGCGCACGCGGCCCGGGAAGCCGATCAGCCCCATCAGCGCCATCATGGTCACGCTCTTGCCCGAGCCCGATTCGCCGACGATGCCGAGCACCTCGCCCTCCTCGAGCGAGAGGCTCACGCCGTCGACCGCATGCATCACGCCGCGCTGGGTCGGGAATTCGACGTGCAGATCCTGGATGTCGAGCAAAGGCATCGATGCGTTCCCTTGCTTCAGCGCTTGAGCTTCGGATCGAGCGCGTCGCGCAGACCGTCGCCCAGCAGGTTGAAGGCCAGCACCGCCGCGAGGATCGCGAGGCCGGGAAAGGTCACGACCCACCAGGCGCGCAGCACGAACTCGCGCGCGTCGGCCAGCATGGTGCCCCACTCGGGCGAGGGCGGCTGCGCGCCGAGGCCGAGGAAGCCGAGCGCGGCGGCGTCGAGGATGGCGGTGGAGATGCCGAGCGAGGCCTGCACGATCAGCGGCGCCGCGCAGTTGGGCAGCACCTCGCGGAACATCAGGCGCAAGGTGCCGGCGCCGCTGACGCGCGCCGCGGTCACGTAGTCGCGCGAGACCTCGGCGATGACGGCCGCGCGCGTGATGCGCACATAGTGAGGCAGCACGACGATGGCCACGGCGAGCATCGCGTTGATGAGGCCGGGCCCGAGGATGGCCACGATCACGATCGCGAGCAGCAGGCTCGGCAGCGTGAGGATGATGTCCATCAGCCGCATGATCGCGATCTCGAGCACGCCGCGGAAGAAGCCCGCGACCAGGCCGAGCACCACGCCCACCACCACCGAGATCGCGACCACCGCGACGCCGATCGACAGCGACAGGCGCGCGCCGTACATCAGGCGCGAGAGGATGTCGCGGCCGATGGCATCGGTGCCCAGCAGGTAGGTGAGCGAGCCGCCCTGCTGCCAGGCCGGCGGCTGCAGGAACACGGCGCTGTTGGTCTGGTTCGGCGCATGCGGCGCGATCCACGGCGCGAGCAGCGCGACCAGCAGCAGCACGACGATGGTCACGAGGCCGATCACCGCGCCGCGGTTGGCGGAGAACGCACTCCAGAATTCGCGCCAGGGTCCGGGCGGCGTCGAGGCGGCGGGGGCCGCGTTCGCGAGGGTGTGGGTCGATGCCATGGATTCAGCGCCGGATGCGGGGGTTGATGACGCCGTAGGTCACGTCGACCAGCAGGTTGACCAGCATCACGATGGCGCCGAGCAGCAGCATGCCGCCCTGCAGCACCGGATAGTCGCGCCGGCCGATGGCCTCGATCAGCCACTTGCCGACGCCGGGCCACGAGAAGATGGTCTCGGTGAGGATGGCGCCGGTGAACAGCACGCCCACCTGCAGGCCGATCACCGTGACGACCGGGATCAGCGCATTGCGCAGCGCATGCAGGCCCACCACGCGAAAGCGCGACAGGCCCTTGGCGCGCGCGGTGCGGATGTAGTCCTCGCCGAGCACCTCGAGCATGGCCGAGCGCGTCATGCGCGCGATCACCGCCAGCGGCACCGTGCCCAGCACCACGGCCGGCAGCACGAGGTGATGCAGCGCCGACCAGAAGGCATCGATCTCGCCGGCGCGCAGTGCATCGAGCAGCAGGAAGCCGGTGTCGGGCTCGACGTAGTACTGCACCGCGATGCGGCCCGAGACCGGCGTCCAGCCGAGCTGCACCGAGAAGAAGAGGATGAGCAGCAGGCCCCACCAGAAGATCGGCATCGAGTAGCCGGTGAGCGAGGTGGCCATCACGCCGTGGTCGAAGATCGAGTTGCGCCGCACCGCCGCGAGGATGCCCGCCGGCAGGCCCAGCACGAGCGCGAACACGATCGCGCAGACCCCGAGTTCGATGGTCGCGGGAAAGAGCGCGAGGAACTCGTTCATCACCGATTCCTGCGTGATCAGCGACTTGCCGAGGTCGCCGTGCAGCACGCGCGCGATGTAGATGCCGTACTGCACGATCACCGGCTTGTCGAGGCCGTAGGCCGTGAGCAGCTCGGCGTGGCGCGCGGGGTCGATCCCGCGCTCGCCGGCCATGGTCTCGATGGGGTCGCCCGGCACCAGCCGGATGAGGAAGAAGGCAAGCAGCGTCATGCCGAAGAAGGTCGGCACCAGCAAGCTCACACGCGTGAGTAGGAAGCGAAACATCGACCCGCAATATGCAAGATCGATGCCGCGGCCCCACCCGGGCCGAACCCTTACTTTTTGGCGTCGCGCAACTCTCTGCGCAGGATCTTTCCGACCGGTGTCTTCGGCAAGTCAGTGCGAAACTCTACGATTCGCGGTTGCTTGTAACCCGTAAGGTTTGCTCTGCAGTATTCGCGCACCTGCGCCTCGGTGAGCGACTCGTCCTTCTTCACGATCACGAGCTTCACGGCCTCGCCGGTCTTCTCGTCATTCACGCCCACGGCCGCGCATTCGAGCACGCCCGGAATCTGTGCGACCACGTCCTCGATCTCGTTCGGGTACACGTTGAAGCCCGACACCAGGATCATGTCCTTCTTGCGATCGACCACCTTGAAGTAGCCGCGCTCGTCGACCACGCCGATGTCGCCGCTCTTGAAGTAGCCGTCGCTGGTCATGACCTTCGCGGTCTCGTCGGGGCGCTGCCAGTAGCCGGCCATCACCTGCGGTCCCTTGATCGCGATCTCGCCGGGCTCGCCGAGCGGCACCTCGTTGCCGTTGTCGTCGAGCAGCCTGAGCCAGGTGCTCGGCAGCGGCACGCCGATGGTGCCGGTGTAGGCCTTGCTGTCGGTCGGGTTGCAGGTGGTCGAGGGCGAGGTCTCGGACAGGCCGTAGCCTTCGCAGATCGGGCAGCCGGTCTTCTCGAGCCAGAGCTTCGCGACCGCGGCCTGCACCGCCATGCCGCCGCCCACCGAGACCTTGAGATTCGACCAGTCGACGGTGTTGAAGTCGGGATGATTGGCCAGGCCGTTGAACAGCGTGTTGACCGCGGGGAAGCTGTGGATCGTGTGCTTCGACAGCTCCTTGAGCACCGCGGGCAGGTCGCGCGGATTCGGGATCAGGATCAGCTTGCCGCCCGTGCGCATGCTCAGCATCATGCCGACCGTGAACGCGAAGATGTGATACAGCGGCAGCGCGCACACGCTCGTGGGCTGCTCGCCGGCGGGCACCTTGCGCATCACCGGCTCGTTCCAGGCCTCGGACTGCAGCACGTTGGCGATCACGTTGCGATGCAGCAGCACCGCGCCCTTCGACACGCCCGTGGTGCCGCCGGTGTACTGCAGCACCGCGACGTCGTCGGCGCCGATGGCCGGCGGCTGCAGCGTGCGACCCGCGCCCTGGTCGAGCGCGTCGTTGAAGCGCACCGCGCCCGGCAGGTTGAAGGCCGGCACCAGCTTCTTGACGTTGCGCACCACGTAGTTGACAAGCGCGCCCTTGAGGAAGCCGAGGCGGTCGCCCATCGAGGCCAGCACGATGTGCTTGATCGGCGTGGCCGCGATGCACTGCTGCAGCGTGACGCCGAAGTTCTCCATGATGACGATCGCCTTCGCGCCCGAGTCCTTGAGCTGGTGCTCGAGCTCGCGCGGCGTGTACAGCGGATTCACGTTCACGAGGATCAGGCCCGCGCGCAGGATGCCGGCCACCGCGATCGGGTACTGCGGGCAGTTGGGCATCATGGCCGCGACGCGGTCGCCCTTGGCGAGGCCCAGGCCCTGCAGGTAGGCCGCGAAGGCCTTGCTGAGCTTGTCGGTCTCGGCATAGCTCACGTCCTTGCCCATGAAGCTGTAGGCCGTGCGGTCGGCGTACTTCGAGAAGCTCTCTTCCATGAGACCGACCAGCGAGGCGTACTGCGATGGGTCGATGTCGGCAGGCACGCCTTGCGGGTAACTGCTGAGCCAGGGACGATCGGTCATGGATGTGTCTCCTCCGGAGTCGGATTGGGATGAAAACGAAAACGGCGCCTGAGCGGCGCCGTAAGGGTTTGCCCGCAGAGCGCGGGCCGGGACGGAACCTCGGCCTATTCGATGGCCTTGCCCATATCTTCCACTACTTTTTTAGCATCACCAAAGACCATCATGGTCTTGTCCATGTAGAACAGCTCGTTGTCCAGGCCCGCGTAGCCCGCGGCCATGGAGCGCTTGTTCACGATCACCGTCTTGGCCTTGTAGGCCTCCAGGATCGGCATGCCGTAGATCGGGCTGCCCTTGGTGTGCGCGGCCGGGTTCACCACGTCGTTGGCGCCCAGGATGATCGCCACGTCGGCCTGGCCGAACTCGCCGTTGATGTCCTCCATCTCGAACACCTGGTCGTACGGCACCTCGGCCTCGGCCAGCAGCACGTTCATGTGCCCCGGCATGCGCCCGGCCACCGGATGGATCGCGTACTTCACCGTGATGCCCTTCTCGGTGAGCTTGGCCGCGAGCTCCTTGACCGCATGCTGCGCACGCGCCACCGCCAGGCCGTAGCCCGGCACGATCACCACCGTCTCGGCATTGCCCAGCACGAAGGCCGCGTCGTCGGCGCTGCCGCTCTTGACCGGGCGCTGCTCCTTCGCGCCACCCGTGGCCGCCGCAGCGTCGCCGCCGAAGCCGCCCAGGATCACGTTGAAGAACGAGCGGTTCATCGCCTTGCACATGATGTAGCTCAGGATCGCGCCCGAGCTGCCCACCAGGCTGCCCGCCACGATCAGCATCGCGTTGTTCAGGCTGAAGCCGATGCCCGCGGCCGCCCAGCCCGAGTAGCTGTTGAGCATCGACACCACCACCGGCATGTCCGCACCGCCGATCGGGATGATGATCAGCACGCCCATCACGAAGGCCAGCGCGAGCATCGCGAAGAAGGCGGTCCAGTTCTCGGTCGCCATGAACACCAGGCCCAGGCCCACGGTCGCCAGGCCCAGCACGAGGTTGAGCATGTGCTGGCCCGCGAACTGCACCGGCGCGCCCTGGAACAGGCGGAACTTGTACTTGCCCGAGAGCTTGCCGAAGGCGATCACCGAGCCGCTGAAGGTGATGGCGCCGATGGCCGCGCCCAGGAACAGCTCCAGGCGGTTGCCCGCGGGGATCGGATCGCCCTTGAGCGCGATGTTGAAGGCATGCGGCTCGGCCACGGCGGCCACCGCGATGAACACGGCCGCGAGACCGATCATGCTGTGCATGAAGGCCACGAGCTCGGGCATCTTGGTCATCTCGACCTTGTTGGCCATGTAGGCCCCGAGGCCGCCGCCCACGACCAGCGCGACCAGCACGTAGGCCAGGCCCTCGAGGTTGCCGCTGGCGAGCTTGTAGATCAGCGCGCCGGTGGTCAGCACGGCGATCGCCATGCCGGTCATGCCGAAGACGTTGCCGCGGATCGAGGTGGTGGGATGGCTCAGGCCCTTGAGCGCCTGGATGAAGCAGATGCTGGCCAGCAGGTACAGCAGGGTGACGAGGTTCATGCTCACTTGGAAGCTCCCTCGGCGGCTGCGGCAGCGGGTGCCTTCTTTTCCTTCTTCTTGAACATCTCCAGCATGCGCCGCGTGACCAGGAAGCCGCCGAAGACGTTGACCGCCGCCAGCGCGACGGCCAGCACGCCCATGGTCTTGCCCAGGCCGGTCTCGGTGAGCGCGGCGGCCAGCATGGCGCCCACGATGACGATCGCCGAGATGGCGTTGGTCACGGCCATCAGCGGCGTGTGCAGCGCGGGCGTGACGGTCCACACCACGTGGTAGCCCACGTAGATGGCCAGCACGAAGATGATGAGGTTGATGACGGTGTGAGAGACGATGTCCATGGTTTCTTCTCCTCGCGTGTTCGGCGTGTTCGCTTACTTCTTCGTGACCTGGCCGTCCTGCGAGACGCGGCAGGCGGCGACGATGTCGTCCTCGAGGTCGATCTTCAGCGTGCCCTCCTTGGTCAGCACGAGCTTGAGGAAGTCGAGCACGTTGCGCGCGTACAGCGCCGACGCGTCGGCAGCCACCAGCGCGGCGAGGTTCGTCTCGCCGACGATGGTCACGCCGTGCTTGACGACGGTCTTGTCGGCTTCGGACAGGGGGCAGTTGCCGCCAACCCCTCCATCTGGATTGACCGGGCCCTTGCCGGCGGCAATGTCGACGATGACCGAACCCGGCTTCATCGACTTGACCATGTCCTCGGTGATGAGGGTCGGCGCGGCACGCCCCGGGATCAGCGCGGTGCTGATGACGACGTCGGCCAGCGCCACGCGCTTGGCGACCTCGGCCTGCTGGCGCGTGAGCCAGCTCGCGGGCATCGGGCGGGCATAGCCACCCACGCCTTCGGCCGCGTCCTTCTCTTCCTGGGTCTCGTAGGGCACGTCGATGAACTTGCCGCCCAGCGATTCGATCTGTTCCTTGACGCTCGGGCGCACGTCCGAGGCCTCGATGACCGCACCCAGGCGCTTGGCCGTGGCGATGGCCTGCAGGCCCGCGACACCCACGCCGAGGATCACGACGCGCGCGGCCTTCACGGTGCCGGCGGCGGTCATCAGCATCGGGAAGAAGCGCTGGTACTTGTCGGCGGCGATCATCACGGCCTTGTAGCCGGCGATGTTGGCCTGGGAGCTGAGCACGTCCATGCTCTGGGCACGGGTGGTGCGCGGGGCGGCCTCGAGCGCGAAGCCGGTGAGGCCGGCGGCGGCCACGCGTTGCAGGCCGGCGGCGTCGAAGGGGTTGAGCATGCCCACGAGCACGCTGCCGGACTTGGCGAGCGCGCATTCGGCGTCGCTCGGCGCGCGCACCTTGAGCACGATGTCGGCGCCGAAGGCACCGGCCTGGTCGGTGATCTCGGCACCGGCCGCCTGGTAGGCCGCGTCGGTCACGCTGGCCGCCACGCCCGCGCCGCTCTGCACACGCACCGTGTGCCCCAACGCCACCAGTTTCTTCGCCGTCTCCGGGGTCACGGCCACTCGGGTTTCGCCTGTCGTTGTCTCGGCAGGCACGCCTATCAGCATAGAGTTCTCCTCAGGGCAAGGTGCAGCGCGAAATGCGGGCGAAGCTTACAGCAAGACATTCGGCCCGATCTGTCGCGCAAGGGGCGAAGTATCCATGCTCCAACGTCCGTGGCTGCTGAAAATCTAGCTATCCATTTGATAGCTTATTGGTGATGGATCGGCGGCGCTCCCTCTGGTGCGCTGTAAGGAAACCGGTCTCAGGCGGCGCCGGGGCGGCGTCCCCCCATGCAGCGCAAAAACAACGCCCCGACGCCTGCACGCACTCCGTGTCATCCAAAGGACAAAGTTGTGCGCCTTTGTAATGATTCTCCGGTGCATCCATTTAAAAGGTCGGTTCATGTGCATTAGTTGCAGGGCAGATTACTTACCTTAGACGCAGATAGATACACTTCGCCTCACTTGGAGTCGTACATAGAGGCGGCCCATGGGAGGAAGTAAGGGGGTAATAAAAATGCGCATTGCTGTCCTCGACCACGAGGCCCATCAGAGAAAACTGATTCATCAGACCATGGCGTCGCTCGGGCACGAGTGCCATGAGTACGCAGATGGAAAGTCGCTGTTGCATTCGATGCGACGACAGACCTTCGATCTGCTGCTTCTCGACTGGCATCTGCCCGACATCCGTGGCCTCGACGTCGTGAAGACGATTCGCCACGACCTGAAGAGCCGTCTGCCCGTGCTGTTCGTCACCGCGCGGCGCGACGACGCCGACATGGTCGCCGGGCTCAATGCGGGGGCCGACGACTTCATGAGCAAGCCGATCCAGGCCACCGAGCTCGAGGCGCGCGTCAACGCCCTGCTGCGGCGCTCGTACCCCGCGCAGCACGAGACCGAGCTGGTCTTCGGCCCCTACCACTTCTACCCGCCCTCGCGAACGCTCAAGGTGCGCGGCATGCCGGTCGAGCTCAAGAACCGCGAGTACGAGCTGGCGCTGTTCCTGTTCCAGAACCTCGGCCGCCTGCTGTCGCGCGAGCACTTGCACGAAGCGGTGTGGGGCCTGGGCGTCGAGGCGCTCTCGCGCTCGCTCGACACCCACATCTCTCGCCTGCGCACCAAGCTCGACCTGCGGCCGTCCAACGGCTTCCTGCTGCTGGCGATCTACGGGCTCGGCTACCGGCTCGAAACGGTCGAGGCCGGCCAGCTCGGCTCTCGCGGGCCCGAGCTGCGCAGCAGCCCCTGAGCGCGTCGGTGGTCCGCCGCGGCGGACCACGCGACAACCCGGCGCTGCGCTCTTGGGGGAGGCAAACGCAGCAACCGGGTTCTCGCGGCCATCCATCGCCTTCGGCTTCGCGTCCAATACGGGGATGATTCGCGCGGCGGCGTGCCGGCCAGGCCCGGGCCTCGCGCGACCGTCGAAGGAAGCCGTCCCCATGAACACCACCGTCCGCTGGAAACCCAACGTCACCGTCGCCGCGGTGATCGAACGCGAAGGCCGCTTCCTGCTGGTCGAGGAACACACCGATCAGGGCCTTCGCCTCAACACGCCGGCCGGCCACCTCGACCCCGGCGAATCGCCCGCCGAGGGCTGCGCACGCGAGGCGCTCGAGGAAACCGCCCATGCCTTCACGCCGACCGCGCTGATCGGCATCTACCTCGCGCGCTCGGCCGACGACCCCCATGTGACCTACATGCGTTTCGCCTTCAGCGGCGAGCTCGGCGAACGCGAAGCGGGCCGGGCGCTCGACGCCGGCATCGTGCGCACGCTCTGGATGACGGCCGACGAGATCCGCGCCAGCGTGGCGCGGCATCGCAGCCCGCTGCTGCTGCAGTGCGTGGAAGACCACCTGGCCGGCCAGCGGCATCCGCTGGACCTGATTCATGTCGACGATTCGGTGCGGCAGAAACCGCGCTGAGCAGACTCAGAAGGCGTGAAGGAACCGTCGCGAGCGCCCCGAGGTCGCGTCGAGGACCGGAGCCGTACTGACGTACGGCGAGGACCGCAGATGCGAGATCGGGGCGCGCAGCAGGTTCATTCATGCCTTCAGACGATCACGCCGCCGCCCAGGCAACGCTCGCCGTCGTAGAGCACCGCCGACTGGCCCGGCGTCACCGCCCATTGCGTCTCGCCGAAGCGCAATGCGAAGGCATCGTTGCGCGGTGCGTCATCGCCCTCCACCATCTCGCAGGCCGCGTCGGCCTGCCGATAGCGCGACTTGGCCCCATAGGCACCCGGCACCGGCGGCTCGCCCGCCACCCAGCTCGCGCCGTCGGCGCGCAGCGAAGTCGACAGCAGCCAGGGATGATCGTGGCCCTGCACCACCCACAGCGTGTTGTTCTCGACGTCCTTGCGCGCCACGAACCACGGCGAGTGGTCGCCCGCGCCGCGCTGCGCGCCCTTTTCCTTCACGCCGCCGATGCCCAGCCCCTGGCGCTGGCCCAGCGTGTAGAAGCTCAGGCCCTGGTGCTCGCCGAGCTTGCGGCCGCGGTCGTCCTTGATCGGACCCGGTTCCTTCGAGATGTAGCGGTTGAGGAACTCGCGGAACGGCCGCTCGCCGATGAAGCAGATGCCGGTCGAGTCCTTCTTCTTCGCGTTCGGCAGGCCGATCTCCTCGGCGATGCGGCGCACCTCGGTCTTGTGCAGCTCGCCGACCGGGAACAGCGTCTTCGACAGCTGCGCCTGGTTCAGGCGGTGCAGGAAGTAGCTCTGGTCCTTCGAGGGGTCGAGCCCCTTGAGCAGCTCGTGCCGGCCCGTGGCCTCGTTCAGCCGCACGCGCGCGTAGTGGCCGGTAGCGATCTTCTCGGCACCCAGCCGCATCGCATGGTCGAGGAAGGCCTTGAACTTGATCTCGGCATTGCACAGCACGTCGGGGTTGGGCGTGCGGCCGGCCTTGTACTCGCGCAGAAACTCGGCGAACACGCGGTCCTTGTAGTCGGCCGCGAAGTTCACGTGCTCGATCTCGATGCCCAGCACGTCGGCCACGCTGGCGGCATCCACGAAGTCGATGTTCGACGAGCAGTACTCGCTGTCGTCGTCGTCTTCCCAGTTCTTCATGAAGATGCCGACCACCTCGTGCCCCTGCTGCTTGAGCAGGTGCGCGGTCACCGCGGAATCCACACCGCCGCTCAGCCCGACCACGATCCGTTGCTTTGCCATAGGGGCGACATTGTCCCAGCCCCGGCGAGGCGGGGTCGGCGTGGGGAAATCCGGGGGTGCCCGCTCAGGCGCGCAGGCTGTCCCGGATGCGGGCCAGCAGCTCGTAGGAGCGCAGCCGCGAGGCGTGGTCGAAGACCTGCGAGGTGATCATCAGCTCGTCGGCGCCGGTGCGCTCGATGAAGGCCTCCAGGCCAGCGCGCACGGTGTCGGGCGAGCCCACGGCCGAGCACGACAGCACCGAGTCGAGCAGCGCGTTCTCGGCCGGGCCGACCTTCTGCCGGTAGCCCTCGACCGGTGGCGGCAGCCGGCCGGGCCGGCCGCTGCGCAGGTTGACGAAGGCCTGCTGCCACGAGGTGGCGCGGAACTCGGCCTCGGCGTCGGTGTCGGCCGCGAACACGTTGAAGCCCAGCATCACGTAGGGCTTGGCGAGCTGCGCCGAGGGCTTGAAGGTCTCGCGGTAGATCTGGATCGCCTGCATCATCTGCTGCGGCGCGAAGTGCGAGGCGAAGGCATAGGGCAGGCCCAGGTGGGCGGCCAGCTGCGCGCCGAAGGTGCTCGAGCCGAGGATCCACACCGGCACCTCGAGCCCGGCGCCCGGCACGGCGCGCACCGCCTGCTGCGGGTTCTTCGACATGAAGTCCATCAGCTCGATCACGTCCTGCGGGAACTGGTCGGCGTCAGACTCGAGGTTGCGGCGCAGCGCGCGCGCGGTGCGCTGGTCGGAGCCGGGGGCGCGGCCCAGGCCCAGGTCGATGCGGCCCGGGTAGAGCGATTCGAGGGTGCCGAACTGCTCGGCGATGACCAGCGGCGAATGGTTGGGCAGCATCACGCCGCCGGCGCCGATGCGGATCGTCGAGGTGCCCGCGCCCACGTGCGACAGCAGCACCGCGGTGGCCGCGCTGGCAATGCCCGGCATGCCGTGGTGCTCGGCGAGCCAGTAGCGGCGGTAGCCGAGCTTTTCGCCGTGCTGCGCCAACGACAGCGAGTTGCGAAAGGACTGCGCGGCATCGCTGCCTTCGACGATCGGGGAGAGGTCGAGGATCGAGAAATCGGTCATCCGCCGATCATGGCGCGAAGCGCCCGCAAACGCTGGCTGCGGGGCTATTCGGTTTGGTATAGCGTGCCGACGCTCGCGAAGTCGCGGCCGTTCTGCTCCACGTTGACCTGGAACGGCACGCTCTCGCCGGGCGCGATGGCCGGCAGGTTGTCGACCAGCTTGAAGCCGCTGAGCTGCCCGTCGCGGTCGCGCAGGCTCACCCACAGCCGCACCTTGCCGACGATGTTCGTGCCCGGATTGCTGACCTTGCCCGTGACCTGCACGCTCTTGTAGAGGAAGCGCTGGCTGAAATTGAGCAGCACGCTGCCGGTCTCGGCCTTGGTGCCGGTCACCTGCACCTCGAGCGGCGTGCGCGGACCGGGCAGCGCCGCGCGGCGCATCGGCTTCCATTCGACGCGGGTCTGGGTGATGCGGTCGACATCGCGCGGCTCCAGCAGGATCGGGAAGCGTTCGCCCGGGTAGAGGTAGGCCAGGCCCTGGATGGCGGTGGCGCCGTCGGCCTTGCTGCCGCCGAAGCGCGAGATCACGCCGCCGGGCGCGATCACCACCGTGTCCTTGCTGCGGTTCACGAGTTCGATCAGGAACAGCGGTCGCTGGATGTTGCTGCGGCCGGCCACCAGCGGCAGCAGTTCAAGCTCCTTGAGGTCGAAACGCTCGCTGTCGTCGGCCAGCAGGTCCTCGGTGCTCAGGCGCAGGTCGGCATGGAAGACCTCGGGCGCGCCGGTGGTGCGGATCACGCGGTCGGCGCTGCGCACCGCGGTGCGCGAGCCGCCGGCTTCGATGGTGCTGTAGGCGATGCGGTAGTCCCAGGCCGCGACCTGCGCGGCGCGGCCGAAGCGCGCGACGTCGATGTCGATCGCGCTGCGCGCGCCGGGCGCGATGTCGTTGCCCTGCGCATAGCCGCGGCCGAAGCCGATCACGTTGCCGGCATCGTCGTAGAGCGTGGCGAGCGCCTCGACGCCGCCGATCGCCGCGTCCTTGCGCTCGTTGACCACGCGCCCCACCAGCCGCACGCGATCGCCCTGCTGCACCAGCCGCAGGCGCGAGAACGCGAGCCGCGCACCGTCGGCCGAACGATACGGCGCCGACAGGCGCTGCACCTGCAGCTCCTGGCGCGTGACGTTCTTGCCGCTCGGCAGATCGAACAGCAGCGGCGCGCTCTCGCCGGGCTCGAGCACCGAGATCGGCAGCGACTCGCTGCGTTCCTCGAGCCGCGTCTCGCCGTCGTAGAAGGCGGCCTTGACGCTGGCGCGCTCGAGCGGCTTGCCGGTCTCGTTGCGCACCACCACCAGCAGCTTGGGCCGCGCCGAACTGCCGCTGCCCACCAGCACCTGGCGCGGTTCGCCGAGCTTGAGGCCATCGGTGGGAATGTTGCGGTCGACCACCGCGGCGACCGAGGCGCGGCGGCCGCCCTCGGGCGCGTCCTTGCGCGTGAACATCTGCACCACCATCACGAGCAGCGTGATGCCGAACACGGCCGCGACCGCGAAGCCCGCGGTGCGCATCGCCACCTTCTGCCGCGCCGCCTGCTCGTCGGCGAGGCGGCGCGCGGCCGCATCCTTGACCTGGTCGAGCACGCGGTCGAGGCGGTCGGAGATGTCGTCCTCCACCAGCGTGACGGAGCCGCAGTGCTGGCAGGTGAATTCGTTGAGGCCGGTGCGCTTGAGCACGCTGCTGCCGCATTCGCCGCACTTGAGCGTCTGGAGATCGATGGTCATGGAAAGCGCTGGTCGTTGTCGTCGTGTTCGTTGAAGTGGCCCGTGCCATCGATCGCTTCTCGCAGTGCGGTGCGCAGGCCGTCGACGTCGCCCGCACTCACTTCGCGCACGCCCTGCAGGCCCGCGAGACCGCAGGCGGTGGAGGCCACCACCGGCACGCCGGTCGCAAGCGCGCGCAGCGCCGCGCGTGGCGCGTGTTCCACATGCGCGGGCAGCACCACCACGCGGGCACCTTCGAGCCAGTCACTGCACGGATCGCGGGCCGCGTCCAGCGCGATGCCCTGCCAGAGCGAGGCATCGGCCGACGGCGTGCCGAGCACGCGCAGGCGCCATCCGCTGCCGCGCAGTGCCGCGGCCAGCTCGCGCGCGCCCTTGCGTGCGAGGGCGCTGGCGGGCAGCACAACCAGTGGCGCGCCGTCGTCCGGCGTCCGGTTCGCGCGCGGCGACATGCCGGGCAGCACCCATTCGAGCCGCTCGAGCGTGGCTTGCGGCGCCGCGCTGGCCATCGTGGCCGCCACCGCCGCATGCGGCGTGATCACCACCGCGGCACGTGCCAACGCCTGGGCTTCGGCGCGCACCATCGACGGCGCGGCACGGAAGTCGCGCAGCGTGGTGTCGTCGGGCCAGCGCGCAGCGGCCGCATCGAGACGTGCCTCGATCTCGGCCATCGGCAGCGCGCCGGCCAGCACGGTGAACGCGCGCCCGTCGAGCGCGCCGAGGCGCTGCAGATGCGGCAACAGCGCCTGGTCGACCACCAGTTGCGTGTGTTCGGGCAGCAGCCGTGTCGCGAAGGCCTGGGCGAGCCAGCGCTGCGCATCGATCACGCTGGCCTGCCGCCGCCCGCCTTCCTGGCGCGCCCACAGGCGGCGCCACAGGGCACCGCGAACGCTGGCCAGCCAGGGGCGATGGACCGGCGCCTCGCCGCCGCGCCAATCCGTCATCGGTCGCCAGAACGCCAGCCGCACGGGCGCGCGCTGTATGCGATCGGCCTCGGCATGATGGGCCTCGAGGTAGCGCGCGAACTCGGGCGTCCAGGCGTCGAGCAGCGCGGCGGTCCGCCCCTGGGCCGCGGCCGGCAGCGCGGGCCGGTGACGGAAGCAATCGTTGCGGTCGCAGCTCAGGCAGCCGTGCGCCACGGGCGGCAATGGCGCATCGACGCCCACATCGTGCGGTGCACGCCACATCACGCGCGGCGCGATGGGCGACGCGACCGGATGCGCATGCGCGCGGATGCGCAGCACCAGCTCGGTGGCCGTGAGCTCGACCTCGAGCCGCCACGCATGGCGCGCGCGCAGCTTGAGGTCGACGTAGTTCCAGAACACGGTCGCGTCCACTGCATCGTCGGGCGCGGCCGCGGCCTGTTCGATGCGCGCGGTGTGGGCATGGCGCTCGACCAGCTCGAGCCCCGCGCGAGCGCCGACCGTGGCCAGTGCATTCGAGAGCTGACAGAGCCCTCCCGCCAGCGTCGGCACCACGCAGCCGCCGCGCAGCTCTCGGCCCTGCACGAAGCCGCGCCAGGCGCTGGGCCGGCCCAACTGGCGCCAGAAGCTCAGCACCTCGCCCGCGGGAACCTCGATGGCATCGAAGGCGCCGCGCGCCACGCGCAGGTTCTGCACCTTGCCGGCGACCAGCGCGAATTCATCGTCGCGCCCGTCGGTCCACAGCGGGCTGCTGAAGCGCGCCAGCACGGGCGCATCGGCCAGCGCCTCGGCCACGGGCCAGCGCCGCGCGGAAGGACGCAAGGTCTCGCGCAACCCATGCGCGGTGGCCAGCAACCGGGAGCGCAGCCAGAAATCGATCGCATCGATGCGGCGCGGCGGCTGCCAGGCCTGCACGCTCACGCCGATGGGCCTCGCTTGCGCCACTGGCCGAGGTCGACCTCGATGCGTTCGTCGATGTTGCCGCTCCAGTGCACGACGAAGCCGACGCCCTGGAGCAGCGCGGCGATGCGCTGCCCGACCGCGACGGTGTTGGCCTCGCGCCGCGCGATCTCGGGGATCAGGCCGCCGCTGAAGGCCAGGTGCAGCCGGCCGGTGCGCACCGCGCGCTCGAGGTCCTGTGCGTGATAGAAGCAGCAGCCCAGGATGCCCGAGGCATCGCGGCCTGCGGCGCGCCAGGCTTCGCGCACATCGTCCTGGCCATCGGCCAGCGTGTTGCCAGCGCGGTGCAGCGCGATGATCTTCTCTTCGCGCAGCTGCGCGAACGCGGTCTCGAGGCGGTCGTATTCGGTCTGCGCGGGCCACTCGGCTTCGGCCGCATGTTTGGCGGCGCAGGCGCGCGCGGTCTCGGCCTTGACCCAGGCCCGGTCATCGGAAGTCAGCTCGTCGGGATCGAGGTACTCGTCGGTGATCATCCATTCGACGTCGGCGTCGTGATGAAAGCCTGACCACACGAGATCGTGGATCCTTTGTCGCGTGTCTTCGGTGTCGAGAGTGAGGGCCATGCGTAATGGGTCAGCCGCGCTCGGCGGCGAGGGTCGTGCTTGCTTTTGTCGTGGCAGAAGCGCCCGTACATTTTCGCGTGCCCGCACCACAATGGCGCTGTAGGCCGAAAGCATGACGTTGTGCGGTCCATCGAGCCGCGAACAACATCATCGATCATGCATTGCAGCATGGCAATGCGCCATTCGGCGGACGGTGACTCGTGCGATCGGCCGAACGGGAGGGCGAAGCGCACCGCGGCGGTGCAACGTTGCAGTGGCTTGCTGCGGTGCGCCAGCGACCGCATGGGTTCGCGCGCGACGCATGAAAGCCGAAAGCGCTCGACGCGCCTCCTGCAGGTCTGTGCGATTTGTGCGACAGACCCGGCTTCTTGGCCGCATCGACCCCGAAGCACGCGGCATCGGCCGTTAATGCTTTGGATTAACCACCCTCAAGCGAAAGGCCGGCCCCTGCTTTCGCAAGGGCCGGCCTCCGGGTGGCTAAACCTCTCGACTCACCGCGAGGACGAGCCCCGCGATGCGACCGAGTTCTGGGTGCCGATTACAGCGGCAGCGAGTCGCCGCGGGCAGCAGCGCGGGCTTGTGCGCGCACTGCGTTGCGGTCCACGGTGCTGGCGATCAGCGGGGCCACGCCCGACGAAGCGCCTTCGGCGTACGGGTCGGCGCTGTGCGCGGCGGCAACGGCTTCTGCACGCACGGTGGCCAGGTTGGTCTGCGACACGATCACTTGGGCCGGGCCGGCGTTCGCGCCTTCGGCATAGGGATCGGCGCTGCGAGCGGCGATGACGGCCTGGCCGGCGACTTCGGCGCGGCTGGCGGCCGAGGTCAGGGGATGCACACCCTCATAGGTTTCGGCATGGGCTGCACCGGCAGCGGCCAGCAGGGAGAGGGCAACGGCGGAGAGGAGCTTCGAGGCGTTCATTTGAGTATTCCTTCAATTCTTGTGACTTGACTTTGGATGATTCGAACCGGTCTTGGGGGGCGCCGTCCGTTAAGGGGGCGGCCACCTCGCTAGTGCCTGTTCACCCAGATCAGTCGCTGCCTTCTACTTGTCTTGGAGCCGGCGGCTGGTCCGTGAGATGAATTGTGCTCCTCAAAACTAGGTAAAAACCCTAGGCAAATGGAACCGCGGCGTTCACGGGAAGGAAACAATCAATCGCCTCCGTCCGACATGGAGGGCCATTCCGCCTGGGGATAGAGTCGCCGCCATGCAGGCGCCTGACCCCACCCTTTCTCTCTCACCATGGGGCGAGGCCGATGAGGTCTGGGCCCGGCTCGCGGGCGGCTGGACCTTCGAACGCACGATCGAAGGCCAGGCGTCGATGCACGGCACGGCCGTCTTCGGCCCCCTGCCAGGCGCGGCGCACGCCACCCTGCACTACCGCGAGGAGGGTCGGCTGCGCCTGCTCGATGGCCGCGCCTTCGATGCGCATCGCGAGTACCTGTACCAAGGCCGTCCGGGCGGCTTCGCGGTGCTGTTCGCCGAACAGCCGCCCCGCCTGTTCCACGAGATCGCGCTGCAACCGGGCGATGACGAGGCCAGCGCCTGGATTGGCACCGCCGCGCACCCGTGCGCCGCCGACCTCTACGACAGCCTCTACCGCTTCCTGGCCGACGGCAGCTTCACGCTGCGCCACACCGTGCGCGGTCCGCGCAAGGACTACGTGAGCCTCACGCGCTTCCGCGCCGCCACTTGATCAGCGTCCGAGCCGCGCCGCGAGCGCATCGGCCACGCGCTCCGCGGTCTGCAGCGTGCGGATGGTCAGCGGCGCCAGCAGCCGCAGCCCGCCGCCGCGGCCGGCGCGCGCGCGATGCGCGTCGTCGAGCCGCTGCCACTGCACATAGAAGTTCTCGGCGAAACGCAGCGTGAGTCCGAGGCCGAGCGCGATGCGGTCGGTGGGCACGCCCAGGCGGCGCAGCGGCTGCAGCACCGTCTCGAGCACCGCGAGCAGGTCCTCGAAGCGCGTGGTCAGCGTCAGCATCAGCGCGAGCACCGCGGCGGCGGCGATGCGCAGCGCGCTCGCCACGCCGAGCAGCGTGGTGCCGAGCAGCGCATGGAAGCCGACGATGAACGCGCAGGCGATCGCGATGCCGAACAGCGTGCGCACCCGGCCCCACGCGGGCCGCCCGAGCGAAGCGAACAGCACGAGCGCCAGCCCGCAGGCCGCGCCCAGCACCGCCGGCCGGTCCGTCAGCACGAGCGCGGTGCCGCCGGCCGACAGCAGCGCGAGCTTGAGCCACGCCGGCACCGCGTGCATCCAGGTGCGGCGATCGAGGTAGAGGCTACGCATGCGTCAGGTCCATCGCCGCGCGGCGGCGCACGTCCTGCGCATAGGCCTCGCAGACCTCGCGGCCGGGGCCGTCGGCCTGTACCCGGCCCTGCGCCAGCCACAGCACGCGCTCGAAGTCGTGCACGTGTTCGAGCACATGCGTCGACACCAGCACCTGCTGGTCGCTCGCGGCGAGCTGCGCCGACAGCCGGGCCTGGCTCAGCAGGTCGAGGCTCGCGAACGGTTCGTCGAGCAGCAGGGTGGCGGGCCGGCTGATCAGCAAGGCCAGCAGGCACACCTGCTGGCGCTGGCCCTGGCTCAGTTCGCCGATGGCGCGCTCGGCCCAGGCCGCGAGGCCGCGCCGCGCGAGGAAGTCGCGTGCCTGTCGGCGTGCCTCGGTGCGCGATTCGCCGCGCGCCGTGAGGCTGAAGGCCAGCTCCTCGGCCACGGTCGGAAAGATGATCTGGTCGTCGGGGTTCTGGAACATCAGGCCGACATGCTGCGAGAGCTGGCGGCGATCGGCCACCGTGTCGCAGCCATGCACGCGCACCCGGCCTTCGCCCGGCGGCTCCAGTCCGCTGATCAGCCGGAACAGGCTGCTCTTGCCCGCGCCGTTGTCGCCGATGACGCCGACGCGCGCGTCGCGCAGCTCGAGCGAGAGGCCATCGAACACGCGCTGTGCGCCGCGCTCCAGCACGACGGATTCGAGACGGATGCCGTGGTCGGCGGAGGAGGGGTCGGTGTGCGGCGGCAAGGGGCCGTCACTGTACCCGACGGCTCATGCCCCCGAAGGGCGCTCGGCCCGCACCAGCGGCAGCCAAAGCAGGAAGCGCGTGCCCGCGGCATCCGACTCCCACGCCACGTGGCCCTGCACCGCGAGCGCGCGGCGCTGCATGTTCTGCAGGCCGCGGCCCCGGCCGCCGGTCAGGGCCTGCTCGACGTCGAAGCCCTGGCCGTTGTCCTCGATGCGCACCCACACGTGCGCGGCATCCGTGCCGGTCGCCACGCGGATGGTGGTGGCGCGCGTGTGGCGCAGGATGTTGGAGATGCTTTCCTGCACGATGCGCAGCACGTGCAGCGCGCTCGACGGATCGAGCCACGGCAGCGGCGGGATCTCCTGCACCTCCCAGGTCAGCGACACGCCCATGCCCTCGAGCCGCGGGCCGAGCCGGTAGCGCAAGGTGGCGAGCAGCAGCAGCAGGTCGGCATCGATCGGTTCCATCGAATCGATGGTGAGCTTCAGGTCGTCGAGGCAGCCCTGGAGGATCTGCGACACCTTCTGGTCGCTGAGCCGGCCCTCTTCCACCGAGCGGATCGCGCTGATCAGCGAGGAGCCCAGCCCGTCGTGCATGTCCTGCATCAGCCGCTGGCGCTCGTCGCTGATGGTCTTCTGCCGCTCGACCTCGCGCAGCCGGCGATGGCTCAGGTCGAGCTCGCTCTCACGCGCCTGCAGCCGCTGCGCGAGGCTGGCGTTGACGCGCTCCACCTCGCCGATCGCGTGCACGTAGCGCCGGTACAGCAGGATGCCGAAGACGCTGAAGGTGACGGCATTCGCATAGGCGCCCAGGTACCAGCCCTCTGGGCTCACGATGTTGTTCTGCACCATCCAGTCGGTGGCGCCCAGCAGCACGCATGCGCCGATGCCGGCCGCCACCAGCCGCCCCTCGGGCGAACGGCGCCAGGCGCTGATGCCGCCCACCAGCCCGACCACCGTGCCCATGGCCGCTGCCACCAGGTAGATCAGCGGCGTGACCTGCGGCGTGTTCGGCAGCAGCGCGATGCCGGGCAGGGTCAGCACGCTGACGAGCAGCGTGATCGTCGTCACGGCCCAGGTCAGCAGCGTGAGCGGCCGGTCGTGCAACTGCCGCAGCGCGAAGTGCACCACCGCCACCAGCCAGAACAGCGCATTGACCGTGAGCCAGGCGAACCAGTCGTTGGCGATCGGCAGCGCCACGTAGAAGTGCAGCCCGCGCAGGTACGAGGTGGTCGCGAGGTTGAAGAACAGCAGATAGCCGGTCTCGTGCCGGCGCCACAGCCACACGAACAGCGCGAACACGCCCACCGCCATGAAGGCCGCGCTCAGCATCGCGGGCAGTTCCTGCTGCAGCCACTGGCGCATCTGGTAGCGGCCCTTGAGCGCATCGGCCGGCCCCAGCCACAGCGAGGCGATGCCGACCTGCGCGGCGCGCGTGTGCTCGAGCCGGATCAGGATCTCGGCCGGCCGCGCGGCCGAGCCGTCGTCGCGCTGCTCGAACACCACCCACAGCGGCGTGCGGGTGCTGTTCCACAGCGGCCCCAGCTCCTGCGCGCGATGCACCAGCCGGCCATCGGCATAGACCGCGATCGTGCCGTCGGTCTTCACGCGCGAGCCGTACAGCGCCAGCGGTCCGCGCAGGCCGGGATGGGGCGGCACCTTCAGCCGCAGCCAGGTGATGCGCGTCTCCTTGCCCGGGTTCGAGATCGTGTTGGCGTCGGCCTGGGCCAACAGCGCGATCGGCAGCGCCAGCGGCAGCTCTACCGGCTGCCAGGCATCGGGCAGCTGCCCCGCGCCGAAGATCAGCGGCGGCGCCATGAAGCCGTTCGCGCGCTGCACCTGCCAGTCGGCCCGCGTGATGTGCTGCGTCGCGCCCGGCGGGTACTTGCTGCCGGCGTTGTCGCCGAAGAAGGCGCCCATGGCCACCAGCAGCGCCACCGACAGCACGAACACCAGGCAGGCGATCGGCGACGGCAGGCGCGCCCTCGCCCGGGCCAGGGGCCCCTCGCCTTCACGGCGGATGTCGGTGGAAGCGGTTTTGAAGAACAAGGCGCGCCGGGTGCGGAGGATTCGGCGCGAATTGTCGGGCAGAGCCCTGGCGCCGCGCCATGCCGGCGGGGCAAGAGGCGCGTTTGCCCTACATCCGCGCGTTGCGCGGGCCGTCAGTGCATTTCGACGAACGTCCGGATCGACGCGACGATGCCCGCCGCATCGAGGCCCTGCAACGCGAGCAGTTCGCTTCGGTCCCCATGCCCGATGAAGACGTCGGGCAGGCCCAGGCGCAACACCCGCACGGGCAGCCCCTCCATCGCGATGCGCTCCGCGCAGGCCGCGCCGGCGCCGCCAATGGCCGAGGCCTCCTCGAGCGTGACGAGCACCTCGTGCGTCGCGGCCAGTTCGAGCAGCAGCGCCTCGTCCAGCGGCTTGACGAAGCGCATGTTGGCGACGGTCGCATCGAGCGCTTCGGCGGCTTCCATCGCGGCGTGGAGCAAGGGGCCGAAGGCGAGCAGCGCCACCCCGGCGGGCCTGTTGTTCGTCGACCTGCGCACGATCACGCCACGGCCGATCGCCAGGGGCTGGTCCGTGCGAACGCCGTCGTCCGCGGGCACGACGGCCCTCGGGTAGCGCACCGCCGATGGCCCGTCGTGGCCCAGCCCCAGCGCGAGCATCCGCCGGCACTCGTGCCCGTCGGCCGGCGTCATCAGCAACAGGTTCGGAATGCAGCGCAGCGCCGCGACATCGAAGGCGCCCAGGTGCGTGGCGCCATCGCCGCCCGCGATCCCCGCGCGGTCGATCGCGAACAGCACCGGCAGCTGCTGCAGGCAGACGTCGTGGACGAGCTGGTCGTAGCCGCGCTGCAGGAAGGTCGAATAGATCGCCACGATCGGCCGCATGCCGGCCGCCGCGAGCCCCGCGGCCAGCGTCACCGCATGCTGCTCCGCGATGGCGGCATCCACGAAGCGCGAGGGAAACCGCCGCTCGAAATCGACCAGGCAGGAGCCCTCGCGCATCGCGGGCGTGATCGCGACGACCGCGGGATCACTTGCCGCGGCATCGCAGACCCATTCGCCGAAGACCTGGCTGAAGGTCGGGCGGCTCGCCGCCTTGGCGACCACGCCCACGGCGAGATCGAAAGGACCGGGGCCGTGGTAGGTGGTCGGGTCTGCCTCGGCCGGTGCGTAGCCCCGGCCTTTTTGCGTGACGACGTGGATGACCTGCGGCGCGCGCGACGTCTTCGCGTTGCGGAACGCGGCCACGAGCGCCTCGACATCGTGGCCGTCGATCGGACCGGTGTAGCGCAGGCCGAGCAGTTCGAACAGCGAGCGGTGGTCAGCGCGAGCGGAAGCGCCGCGCTCGACCAGCCCGCGCAGATGCCGGTGCAGCGCGCCCAGCGCGGGCGAGATCGACATCCCGTTGTCGTTGAGCACCACGACGAGCGGCAGGGCCGCGAAGCTGCCCGCGTGATTGAGCGCCTCGAAAGTCATCCCCGCCGACAGCGCGCCGTCGCCGACGATCGCGACGGCATGCCGGCCATCGTCCCGCATGCCCATCGCCAGGCCCAGCGCCGCCGAGACGGCCGTGCCTGCATGGCCGGCACCGAAGGGGTCGTAGGGCGATTCGTCCCTCGAGGTGAACCCCGACAGGCCGCCGACCTTGCGCAGGGTGGCCATGCCCGGGCCGCGGCCCGTGAGGATCTTGTGCGCATAGCACTGGTGGCCGACATCCCAGACCAGCGCATCGCGTGGCGTGTCGAAGGCGTGGTGCAAGGCGAGCGTGAGCTCGACCACGCCGAGGTTCGAGGCGAGATGGCCGCCGGTTCTCGACACGCCGCGCAGCAGCGTGCTTCGAAGTTCGTGGGCCACCGCGGACAGGTCCGCGGGATCGAGGTCGCGCAACTGCGCGGGCGTGGGAAAGCTGGATGACGGGTCGGAGGGCGGCATGGATGCCTTTGGGTTCTCGAGGGGTTGTCTTCGGCCCCGGCGGACGCCATGGGCATGGGTACGGATCCGCCACATCAATAGTTGCTATCGCATGCAGATAGATCCGCCGAGATCGAGGTCATGGCAGTGAATCATGGCCAGTTCAGCCTTCTTCATCTCCCCCATCGCCTCGATCCACGCCAGGCAGGTTACAGCACAACTGATTGCATTTGCAATCAACTAGGGATACATTGCCGTTGCGCATCGCGCGATTCATGTCCACATAATGAAATTCAGTGGGATGCGCAAGACGTTCGAACAACGAACCGCACAACGAAGGAGCAACGAATGAACGACTTGGCGAGCGCGGACGACATCGATCCGCAAGAGACACGCGAATGGCTCGACGCCATGCGCGCCGTGGTGATCCACGAAGGCCGCGACCGGGCCCATTACCTGCTGGACCAGTTGATCGAGCAGGACCACGCGGCCGCGGGCCGCTATGCCGCGCCGCGCACCACGCCCTACGTGAACACCGTGCGCGTCGCCGACCAGCCGGCCTTTCCGGGCGACGTGAACATCGAGCTGCGGCTCGATGCCTACCTGCGCTGGAACGCGATGGCGCTGGTGCTGCGCGCGGGCAAGCACTCGGGCGTCGGCGGCCACATCGCGACCTATGCCTCGGCCACCACGCTCTACGAGACCGGCTACCGACATTTCTTCCGCGCCGCCACGCCCGGGTTCCTCGGCGACATGCTCTACATCCAGGGCCATTCGTCGCCCGGCATCTATGCGCGCGCCTACCTCGAGGGGCGCCTGTCGGAGCAGCAGATGGACCGCTTCCGGCGCGAGATCGGCGGCGGCCTCGCCTCCTATCCGCATCCGCGCACGATGCCGGACTTCTGGCAGTTCCCGACCGTCTCGATGGGCCTCGGCCCGCTGATGGCGGCCTACCAGGGGCGCTACATGCGCTACCTCGAGGACCGCGAATTGATCGCGGCGCAGGGCCGCAAGGTCTGGGCCTTTCTCGGCGACGGCGAGCAGGACCAGCCCGAGACCCTGGCCGCGGTCGCGATGGCGGGCCGCGAGAAGCTCGACAACCTGATCTTCGTGGTGAACTGCAACCTGCAGCGCCTCGACGGCCCGGTCCGCGGCAACGCCAAGATCATCCAGGAGCTCGAGAGCGTCTACCGCGGCGCGGGCTGGAACGTGATCAAGGTCGTCTGGGGCAGCGGCTGGGACGAACTGCTGGCGCAGGACCACGACGGCCGGCTGCACCGGCGCATGATGGAATGCGTCGACGGCGAGTACCAGGCCTTCAAGGCACATGGCGGCGACTACGTGCGCGAACACTTCTTCGGCAAGGACCCCGAGCTGCGCCAGCGGGTCGCGCACCTGAGCGACGCGCAGATCGGCGCCCTCGCCCGCGGCGGCCACGATCCCTTGAAGGTGCATGCGGCCTATGCCGCCGCCGTGCGCCACCAAGGCCAGCCGACCGTGATCCTCGCCAAGACGGTGAAGGGCTACGGCATGGGCGCGGCCGGCGAAGCGGCCAACATCAACCACCAGTTGAAGAAGATGGGCGACCCCGCCGTGCGCGCCTTCCGCGATCGCTTCGCGATTCCGGTGCCCGACGAGCAGCTCGAGGAGATCCCGTACATCAAGCCCGCGCCCGGCAGCCCCGAAGCCGCCTGCCTCGAGGCCGGGCTGAAGCGCGCCGGCGGGCTCCTGCCCTCACGCTCGCGCGGACCGGGCCCGCTGGCGACGCCCGCGCTCGCGGCCTTCGCGAGCCACCTGCAGAGCAGCGGCGAGCGCGAGTACGCCACCACCATGGCCTTCGTGCGCATCCTCGCGCAGCTGCTCAAGGACCCGGTGCTGGGTCCGCGCGTGGTGCCGATCGTGCCCGACGAGTCGCGCACCTTCGGCATGGACGGCATGTTCCGCCAGGTCGGCATCTATTCGCACGTGGGCCAGCTCTACACGCCGCAGGACGCGGACCAGCTGAGCTTCTACAAGGAGGACCGCCAGGGGCAGATCCTGCAGGAAGGCATCAACGAATCGGGCGCGATGTCGTCCTGGATCGCGGCGGCGACCGCGCACAGCACGCACGGCGTCGCCACCATCCCGTTCTACATCTTCTATTCGATGTTCGGCTTCCAGCGCGTGGGCGACCTGGCCTGGGCCGCCGGCGACATCCGCGCGCGCGGCTTCCTGCTGGGCGCGACCTCGGGCCGCACCACGCTCGAGGGCGAGGGCCTGCAGCACGACGACGGCCACAGCCACGTGCTGTCCTCGGTGATCCCGTCCTGCGTGTCCTACGACCCCGCCTACTCGTACGAGATCGCGGTCATCGTGCAGGACGGGCTGCGCAGGATGTATGGCGAGCCGCAGGAGGACGTCTTCTACTACCTCACGCTGCTCAACGAGAAGACCGCGCATCCGGCGATGCCCGAAGGTGCCGAGGCAGGCATCGTGAAAGGCATGTACCGCCTGCAGCGAGGCGCCCGGACCGCCGGCGCGCCGCATGTGCAGCTGATGGGCAGCGGCGCGATCCTCTCCGAGGTGATCGCGGCTGCCGCGCTGCTGCAGCGCGACTTCGGCGTGAGCGCCGACATCTGGAGCGTGACCAGCTTTTCGGAGCTGCGCCGCGGCGGCCTCGAAGCCGAGCGCTGGAACCGCCTGCATCCGGCGCAGGCACCGCGCGCTTCGTACGTCGCGCACTGCCTGGCCGGCCAGGACGGACCGGCGATCGCCGCCACCGACTACATGAAGATCGTGCCCGACCAGATCCGGCCCTTCGTCGGGGAGCGCCGTTTCGTGACCCTGGGCACCGACGGCTTCGGCCGCTCCGACACGCGCGAAGCGCTGCGCGCCTTCTTCGAGGTCGATCGCCATCACGTCGCGCTCGCGGCGCTCAAGGCGCTGGCCGACGACGGCGTGGTCGACGCGGAGCTGCCGGCGCGGGCCCTGTCGCTCTACGGCATCGACCCCGAGGCCAGGTACGCGGCACTCCCTTAGCGGTGCGCGCCCGGGTGGCCGACCGCGGCGGAGAGAGAATCGAGGCTCACTCCCGAAAGCGCTCCCCACCCGTATGGCAACGCCCCGTTCCACCGCCGTGCGCGGCACCTCCACCTGGGCCTCCTTCATCAGCGCCTATGTGCTGGTGCTCGACTTCATGGAGGACAGCTTCCGCAAGGAAGGCCTGCCGCCGCTGACCTGGTACGACGTGCTGTGGCTGCTCGACGCCTCGCCGAACGGCCGCATGCGCATGCACGAACTCGCGGAGCGCGCGGTCTACAGCCGCAGCTTCATCTCGCGCATCGTCACCACGCTCGAGGCCGAGGGCCTGGTGGTGCGCGAGGTCGACGAGACCGACGGGCGCGGCCGCGTCGCGGTGCTGACCGAGCAGGGCCGCGCGCTGCGCCGCAAGATGTGGCCGCCCTACCAGAAGCTCATCCACGAGATGTTCAACGAGCACATGACGGCTTCGGAGCTCGAGTCGATGGAGCGCGGCCTGCGCCGCGTGATCGCGGGCGCGCACCAGCGCAACCAGGACCTGCGCAGCGCCGCGGCGCAACCCGCCGCCGAACCCCGCACCACCCGCAAGCGCTCGCGTTCGCGCTCGACCACCCAGCGCTCGGGCGCGTAGCTCAGGCGGACGAAGGCCAGCCCGACAGGAACCGCGGCGGCACGGCCTCCGTCAGCCAGACCCCGTTCTCCGCGCGGTGGAAGGCATGGCCCAACGCCTGCATTCCGCCCGCATCGACCCGCAGCACATGCGCCTTTCCATGGCGCTGCCCCACCTGCACGGCGGTCGCCTCGTCGGCCGACAGGTGCACATGCTGCCGCGTGCCGGGCCGCAGGCCTTCGGCGCGGATCGATGCGAGGAAGCGCGTGGCCGTGCCGTGGAACAGCACGGCCGGCGCCACCGCCGGCTCGAAGCTGCGGCGGACCTGCGGCGTCGAATGGCCCTGCAGCGCGCGGATGCACCGGCCATCGGCCGACAGCGCGTAGCGCTTCTTCGCGCCCCGCTCGACCGCATCGACCCCCTGCACGACCTGCGCGTGCGTGAGCGCGCGGCCCGCGGCCACCGCGCCGGCCACCAGCGCATCGATCTCGGCCCAACCCTCGGCATCGAGCGCGAGGCCGATGGATTCGGGTGCATGCCGCAGCACGTAGGCGATGAACCGGCTCGCGTCCTCGGGCGTCATGCGTTCTTCCAGTGATCGGCCTGCGCGAGCAGCGCATTCCACAGGCGCTGCGCATGTACGGACGGCGGACGGTCGGCCGCGCGGAACAGGTGGTACTCGAGCGGCGGATAGCCCTGCAGCGGCACCGCCACCAGGCCCTTGGGAATGCGGCAGCAGGCATTCACCACCGTCAGGCCGAAGCCGAGCTGGGCGAAGCGCAGCATCAGCTCCCAGCCATCGGCCTCGAGCGAGGGCTGCCACGCCACCGACTCGGCCTGCAGCAGCCGGCCGAGCAGCTCGCGGTGCGGCCGGCCCGCGGGCGGCACGATCAGTTGCGCCCCCTGCAGATCGCGCAGGCGCACCGAACGGCGCGAGGCCAGCGCATGCGCGCGCGGCAGCACCAGCACCTGGCCGACGATCGTGAGCCGCACCGCATGCAGATCGGCCGGCACGGCGCCCAGCGGCGCGATGCCCAGTTGGGCCTGGCCCGCTCGCACCGCCTGCACCGAGGCGTCGCGGTTGCGCGTGAGCAATTGCAGGTGCGGCGAGGCCCCCGGCCCCGAGAACTGCGACAACGCCTTGCCCAGCAGGTAGAGGTAGGCGCCCTCGCCGGCCGCGAGGCTCACCACCGCCTGCTCCTGCCCCTGCGCGAGCCCCTTCACGAAGCGCTGGTTGAGCAGCAGCAGCTCGCGCGCATGGCGCGCCACCTGCTCGCCCGCGCTGGTGAGCTGCAGCGCGCTGCCCACGCGCAGGTAGAGCTTGGCGTCGAGCTGCTCCGACAGCTTGCGCACCTTCGCATGCAGGGCCGGCTGGCTGATGTGCAGCAGGCGCGCCGACTCGCTGAAGTTCAGAGTGTCGGCGAACACGGCGAAGGATTGCAGCGCGTCGAGGTTGGTGCGGGGGATGTCCACCTATCCATTCTATGGATAGCCCATCGCATATCGGTAGTTCCTGGTGATGGGCGTCGTTCCTACGATCCACCGCACACACAAAAGAAAGGAACACGACATGAAGAACGCATCGCAACATCTCCCGCGCCTGGGCATCGACATCGGCCGCGTGCTGATCGCGGCCGAGCGGGCCGACGGCGGCGACACCGCCTTCATCGGCGGCTCGCTGCAAGACGCGCTCGACACGCCGCCCTACGAAGGCATGTTCGAGGCCGTCGCGCCGCTGGTCGATCGCTTCGAGGGCCGCGTCTGGCTGGTGTCGAAGTGCGGACCGAGCGTGCAGGCCAAGAGCCGCGCCTGGCTCACGCACCACCGCTTCTTCGAACGCACGGGCATGGCGCCCGGCAACCTGCGCTTCTGCCTGCAGCGTCCGCAGAAGGCCGACCACTGCCGCGAACTGGGCATCACGCATTTCATCGACGACCGCAGCGACGTGCTGGGACATCTCGAAGGCATCGTGCCGAACCGCTACCTGTTCGGCCCGCAGGCCAGGCCCGTGGCCATGGCCGGCCTGGTGCCGCTACCCGCATGGCGCGATGCGGCGGCGCTGGTGCGCTGAATCAGGCGTCCAGCTCGGGATAGCGCCGGAAGATGCCGTCCTCGTTGAAGGCGATGCGGCGCGGGCTCTGCAGGTACGCCTGCACGCTCTGGCGGCGCCGGACGTTGGCATGCAGCTTCGCCACCGCCGGCGTCTTCGCGAGCGCGTGCGCAGTGGCCTTGGGAAAGGCGTACTGCAGCCCGTCGACCAGCTGGAACAGCGAGAGGTCGGCATAGGTCAGCACGTCGCCCACCAGGTGCAGGTCACCCGAGGGATTGCGCTGCAGCACGCGCTCGAACCAGTTCAGGAACTTCGGGATGCGCTGCTCGCGGAAGCCCTTCGCACGCGCCAGCGCGGCATCGCGCTGGTCCTCGTAGTAGTCGCCGGTCGAGAGCGGATGGTGCGTGTCGTGCGCCTCGGCCACTGCGTCGGCGATGGTGAGCTGCAGCTGGTGCGTCCACAGGCCGTCCGATTCGCCGACGCCGGCCAGGCCCAGGCGCGGCCCCAGGTAGAGCAGGATCGCGGCGGTCTGGCCGACGACGATGTCGCCGTCGACGAGGAAGGGCGGGGCGAACGGTGGCCGCGTCTGCAGGGGATCGGCAAGCCGGCGGCCAAGGGCGCTTTCGCCGCCGCCCTGGTCCTCGCGCTCGCGCGCCACGTCGACGTAGTCGGCACCGGCGGCCTCGAGCGCGAGCCGCACGAATTCGCCGCGGCCCTGGATGGTGGGCCAGTAATGGAGTTGGTAAGGCATGCGGCCATGGTGGCAGGCCCGGCGCGGCGCCGCAACCGCCGGCGCCCAACTGTCGAACTTCGATGACAAGCAGGCGCGCGTTTCGCGAACCGGCTCAGCGCAGCAGCATGCCCAGCAGCACCGCCACCAGCAGCGCGAGGTAGCCCCAGGCATGCACGCGGTCGGGCAGGCGGCCGATCAGCGGCGCGGCGGCGCGCACGCCCAGCAGCGAGCCGGCGACCAGCGCGGCGAAGGCCGGCAGGTCGACGTAGCCGAGGTGCCAGCCCTCGAGCGCCGCGCCCGAACGCCAGGCCAGTGCCATGTAGGTGGCGGTGCCGGCCAGCGCGATGGGCAACGACAGCGGGTTGGCCATGGCGGTGGCGCGCGTCATGTCGATGCCACGGCGGCGCATCAGCGGCACGGTCATCACGCTGCCGCCCACGCCGAGGAAGGCCGCGATCAGCCCGATGACGAAGCTGCCCGCGGTGGCGATGCCGCGCGAGAGCGGCGCGATGGCCGCCGTCGCCGTGGCACGGCGCACGATGAAGCCCGGGCGCAGCAGGCAGTCGAGGATGGTGACGCCCAGATAGACGATGAAGGCCAGCCGCACGAACCCGCCATCGGCCTGCACCGCGGCCGCGGCACCGACGATGGCGCCGAGGCCGATGAAGCCGAGCAGCGGCCGGATCAGCGGCCAGTCGATGGTGCCGGCGCGCTGGTGGCGCCGCGTGGCGAGCAGCGCGCTCACGATCATCACGCAGGTCGAGGTCGCCACCGCGATGTGCATGGCCGCGCGGCCGGTGGCGCTGTGCTCGCCATGCGCGAGCAGCAGCACGCGGTAGAGCAGCGGCACGACGACGAAGCCACCGCCGAAACCGAACAGCACGGTGGTGACGCCCGCGAGGCCGCCGAAGACCGCGAGCAGGAGATAGATCCACACGAGAGGCACTCCAGGAGAACGAAGACAGGCCTCGAAGATAGGCCGCTGCCGTGCGGCGCGCCCGCGCAAGCCGGACAATGATGTTTTCGTTCCGGCCAAGCCACTTCTTCCCCTCATGCGCAATGTCCCGATCGATGCCGTCGACGCCATCGCCCGCCCGGTGCTCGCGATCGGCACCGACTACCCGCCGGGCCAGCTGCTGCCCACGCACAGCCATCGGCGCGCGCAGTTCCTCTACGGCGCCACCGGCGTGATGGAGGTCGGCACCGACGACGGCGCCTGGGTGGTGCCGCCGCAGCGCGGCGTGTGGATACCGGCGGGCCAGCCGCACCGCGTGCGCATGCTGGGCGTGAGCACGCGCAGCCTCTACATCGAGCCGCGCGAGGCGCCGCGCCATGGCCGCCAGTGCGAGGTGCTCGAGGTGTCGCCGCTGCTGCGCCAGTTGCTGATGGCGGCCGTCGAGGTACCCGCCGAGTACGAGCGCCAGGGCCGCGACGGCCTGCTGATGCGCCTCGCGCTGCACGAGCTGGCGCGCGCCGAGGCGCTGCCGCTGCACCTGCCGCTGCCGCGCGAGCCGGCACTGGCCGCGCTGTGCCTGGACTTCCTGCGCGCGCCCGACATCCACGCCACGCCGGCGCAATGGGCCGCGCGGCTGCACGTGAGCGAACGCACCTTCAGCCGCCGCTTCGGCCGCGAGACCGGCATGGCCTTCGGCCAGTGGCGCCAGCGCGCCTGCGTGCTGCTGGCGCTGTCGCGATTGGCATCCGGCGAGCCGGTGACGACGGTGGCGCTGGACCTCGGCTACGACAGCCCCGCCGCGTTCTCGACCATGTTCCGCCGCACGCTGGGCCGCCCGCCCTCGCACTTCGCCGAAGCGGGCGCTCAGAGCTCCATGCGGTAGCCGACGCTGTAGATCGACTTGATCCAGTCCTCCGAGCCACCGGCCTCGGCGAGCTTGCGGCGCAGGTTCTTGATGTGGCTGTCGATGGTGCGGTCGGTCACGACGCGCCGGTCGTCGTAGATGCGGCCCAGCAACTGGTCGCGCGAGAAGGCGCGGCCGAGCGCCCCATGCAGCACGGCCAGCAGGCGGAACTCGACCGGCGTGAGGTCGAGCTCGCGGCCGCGCACGCTGGCACGGCCGGTGCCATCGACCACCAGCAGCGGCGCCTGCGCCGGCGTGGCCGCGGGCCTGGCGCTCGCGGCCCGATGCCGCCGCAGCACGGCGCCCACGCGCGCTACCACCTCGCGCGGGCTGAAGGGCTTGCACACGTAGTCGTCGGCGCCGATCTCCAGCCCCAGCAGGCGATCGACCTCCTCGACGCGCGCGGTGACCATGATCACCGGCACCGCGCCGAGGCGCCGCAGGTCGCGGCAGATCTCCACGCCGTCGCGCCCGGGCAGCATCAGGTCGAGCAGCACCAGGTCGGGCCGCTGCGCATGGAAGGCCGGCAGCGCGGCGTTGCCGTCGGCGACCCAGTGGTGCGTGTAGCCCGCGGCCGCGAGGTAGTCGCCGAGCACGGCCGCCAGCCGCGGCTCGTCCTCGACGACGAGCACATGGCCCAGGGTCGGAAGGCTCATGCTCATGCATCGATCCCCGGCAGGTCGATGACGATGCGCAGTCCGCCGAACGGCGAGGCCTGGGCCTGGATGCGGCCCTCGTGCGCCTCGACGATGTTGCGGCAGATCGCCAGGCCCAGCCCGCTGCCGCCGCTGGCGCGGTTGCGCGAGCCCTCGACGCGGTAGAAGCGCTCGAACAGCTTCTCGAGCTTGTCGCTCGGCACGCCGGGCGCGCCGTCCTCGACCACGATGCGCACGCCGCCCTCGTGGCGGTCGGCGCGCACCTGCACCACGCCGCCGCGGTCGGTGTAGCGCAGCGAGTTCTCGAGCAGGTTCGCCGCCAGCTGCTGCAGCCGCCGCTCGTCGCCGCTGATGGACAGCGGTGCCTGCGCGATCCGTACCCGCAGCTCGAGGCCCTCCGCCTCGAGCCGGCCCTGCATGCTGCCGACCGCCGCGCGCAGCACGGTGGCGACGTCGATCGGCGTGCGCCGGTAGGTCATCGCACCGATGTCGGTCAGCGAGAGGTCGTGCAGGTCGTCGACCAGCTTGCCCAGCCGGCCGACCTCGGCATGCATCGCATCGACCGACTGCGCGGTGGTCGAGCGGATGCCGTCCTGGATCGCCTCGAGCTCGGCGCGCAGCACCGCCAGCGGCGTGCGCAGTTCGTGCGAGATGTCGGCCATGAAGGTGCGGCGCGCGCGCTCGGTGTGCTCCAGCGTCTGCGCCATGCGGTTGAAGTCCTTCGCGAGATGGCCGAGCTCGTCGTTCGAGCCGACCTCGATGCGCGAGGCGTAGTCGCCGGCCGCCAGCCGCTGCGTGGCGCCGGCCATGCCGCGCACCCGCCGCAGCAGCGCGCGCGACAGCACGAAGGTCAGCAGCGCCGCCACCGCGATCGAGCCCAGGCCGATCAGCGTCAGGGCCTTGAACTGCCGCTCGAGGAAGCGCGCGTCGTCCTTGGGCAGCACGTCCTCGAAGGGCACCATCGCCACCCAGCCGACGATGCGCCCGTCGACCGTCACCGGCAGCCGGATCGAGTCCGGCCCGACCGAGGGATTGCCGACCACGCGGCGCAGTTGCGCGTCGAGCAGGCCGATGCGCGCGAGGGCACCGGTCTGGTCGGACGAGGCGAGCTGCGGCGCCGGATCCACGCCAGGCTCGCGCGCGATCGGCAGCACCAGCTCCATCCAGTTGCGGAAGTCCTGCCGCAGGAACTGCCAGTCGCCATGCGCCGCGTAGGCCGCGGCCACGCGCGGCAGCATCTCCTCGACGTGCGCGCGGCCCTGCTGGTTGAGGTAGCCGAGGAAGCCGCGCGCGAACACGAAGCGCATGGCGCCGGCCTGAACCACCACCACGGCGGCGCAAGCCACCAGCACGAAGAAGAAGAGCTTGGTCCGGATGCCGATTCTCATGATGGATGCCGATGATGCCGCGCGGGCCGATGGCACGGGCGGCCCTGCGGCGATTGGCTGCGCGACGGGCCGCAAAAGCAAGCAAGGCCATGCCGGCGGTACGATCTTCACAGTTGCTCCACATTGCACTCGCAAGATGGCGACACCCGGAACCGGACTCCCCTCCCATGTCTTCCCATCTCGCAGTGCACGCCCGTGCGCGCCAGGCCTCGCGCGCGTCGCGGGCCCTCCTTTCCCTCCTGGGTGCCTGCGCACTCGCGGCCTGCGGGGTGTCTGCCCCCGACAAGGCCCGTCCGCCCGCGCCCGTGGCGCTCGCGCCGGCGGCACCGGTTGCCCCGGCCGTGCAGCGCGCGCCCGAGGCGCCGCCCCAGGTCGCCGCCGCGCCCGCCACGCCGGCGGCCCCTGCCGTCGCGGCCGCTCCCAATTGCAGCGTCGTGCTCTATGGCGACTCGATCCTGCACGGCGGCTACGGCGGCAACCTGCGGCTGGCCGAACCGCCGGCCGCCGCGCTGAAGCGGCTGCGGCCGCGCTACACCATCGACGACCGCACCGCCAACGGCGAGACGGCCACCACGCGCGCGGCGAGCTTCGCGAGCGAGAAGCGCGAGGCGCGGTTCGTGGTCATCGGCCACGGCATCAACGACGCGGCGCTGTCGCTGCCGGTGGAGGCGCCGCTGCGCAGCATGATCGCCACCGCGATGCGCGAGGGCCGGGTCGTGATCGTCACGGGGCTGTCGCGCCAGCGCATCCCGGTGCCGGGCCGCGACAAGTACGACGCGGCCATCCGCAAGGTGGCGCAGGACACGGGCGCGGGCTTCGCCGACTGGGGCGCGGAAGAGTTCAGGGCCAACGAGATGGCCGACATCCTGCATCCGGCGGGCGCCTATTCGCAGCGGCTGTCGATGCGCATCGTGCAGACGCTCGACCGGCTGGCGCCGGATTGCCGGGTCTGAGGCGCGGGCGATCCGCCTTCGCCCGATGACCACCCCATGAAAAAGGCCGGAAGCCCCTTGGAGCTTCCGGCCTTTTTGCCGTGTGTCTGGTCCCGCCGCCAGGAATCGAACCTGGATCTCAGCCTTCGGAGGGCCGAATTCTATCCGTTGAAATACAGCGAGAAATGGGTTTCCGGTGAAACCGGAGCCTCGCATTATCGCCTATCACGCGGCCGCTGTTTCGGCTTCGTGCACGGCTGCGCCGTTCGCCCCCGTCTGCCGCGTGAAACCAAGGCCCGCGAGGTACACGCGGAAGGTGCGCCGGCCCGTGGGCACGAGGTCGAAGGCCGCGGGATCGAGCAGCCAGTTCTGGATCAGTCCGCTGATCAGCGCATGCAGTCCCTGCGCCGCCACGCTGCCGGGCACCGGCAGCCTGATGCGGGCGCGCCGCGCGGCCAGCCGCAGGGCCTTCTCGAAATCGACCACGCAGGCATTGCGCGCATCGAGATGGCGCTGCTGCACCGAGGCCATGTCGTGGGTGTATTCGACCTTGTGGGTGGCCACGTCGAACACGCGGCGCACCTGCGGGTCGGTGGTCATGAGGGTCAGCGCATGCACCATGCCCTCCTCGATCTCGGCCAGCGGGTCGTCATGGCTCAGGGCCGCGGCCTTGGGCGGCGCCTCGAGCGGAAGAATGACCCGCTCCATCATCGCGTTGAAGAGATCGGCCTTGTCCTTGAAATGCCAATAGATCGCGCCCCGCGTCGCCCCGGCCTGCTGCGCGATCTGCTGCAGCGTGGTCTGGGAGACCCCTTGCGCCTGAAACAGCAACTCCGCGGCATCGAGCAGTCGATTCCGCGTCGCCAGTGCTTCTTCCTTCGTACGACGTGCCACCAAGTCTCCTGATTTGTAAAGGCAACGCCCTTTGCATATCGTGGGGCCATTGCGTGGATGTCACTATACATCCATGAATGTATGTAAACTGTCGCCCTTCCCGATGGCCCACCTGGCCGTGCTGGCTTTCCGGCGCGGCCGCAGAAATCGCCGTCTCCCGTCTTCGCTTCAAAGGAATCGCATGCCTCTCCTGCATGTTTCGCGCCCATCGTTTCTTTCGCCGCGCCTCGCGACCGTGGCTGCCGTCGTGTTGCTGGTCATCGCGGGTTGTTCGAAGAGCGACGCGCCAGCCGGCGCCGGTGGTGCCGGTGGCGGCGGCCATCCCGCCCCCGAAGTGGGCGTGATCGTCGCGGCGCCGACCGACGTCGGCCTGGTGACCGAACTGCCGGGCCGCCTCGAGGCCTCGCGCGTGGCCCAGGTGCGCGCCCGTGCCGCCGGCATCCTGCTGAAGCGCGAATTCCGCGAAGGCAGCGACGTGAAGGCCGGCCAGCTGCTGTTCCGCATCGATCCGGCACCGCTGGTGGCCGCCACGCAGAACGCGCAGGCCGCGCTGGCCCGCTCCGAAGCCAATGCCGCGCAGGCCAAGGCACTGGCCGACCGCTACAAGCCGCTGGTCGAGGCCAATGCGGTGAGCAAGCAGGAATACGTCAACGCGGTGGCCTCGCAGAAGACCGCCGAGGCCGACGTGGCCGCCAGCCGCGCCGCGCTGCAGACCGCGAAGATCAACCAGGGCTACGCCGACGTGACCTCGCCGATCTCGGGCCGCATCGGCCGCGCGCTGGTGACCGAGGGCGCGCTGGTCGGCCAGGGCGATGCCACCGAGTTGGCCGTGGTGCAGCAGATCAATCCGCTGTACGTGAACTTCACGCAGTCGGCCTCCGACGTGCTGAAGCTGCGCCGCGCGGTCGCCGCGGGCCAGTACAAGCGCGCCGGCGGCGAGGACGCCGCCAGCATCCGCCTGGTGCTCGAGGACGGCACCGACTACGGTCAGGACGGCAAGCTGCTGTTCTCCGACCTCACGGTCGACGCCACCACCGGCCAGGTCACGCTGCGCGCCGAGATCCCCAACCCCAAGGGCGAGCTGCTGCCCGGCCTCTACGTTCGCGTGAAGCTCGAGCAGGCGCAGGTCAGCAACGCGATCACGGTGCCGCAGCAGGCGGTCACGCGCACCCAGCAGGGTGACCACCTGACGGTGGTGGGCGCGGACGGCAAGCTGAGCCAGCGCACGGTGAAGATCAGCGCCGCCAAGGACAACCAGTGGGTGGTGCTCGAAGGCCTGAAGGCCGGCGAACAGGTGATGGTCGACGGCTTCCAGCGCCTGCAGATGATGCCGCCGGGCACGCCCGTGAAGGCGGTCCCGTGGACGAAACCGAATCCCAACGGTGCGGCGCCCGCCGCCGCGCCGGCAGCCTCTGGCGCGGCACCCGCCCCGCAGAAGGCAGCCTCGGCTCCGGCCGAGAAGAAGTAATCAAGGAGCGCGCCCGCAATGGCCAAATTCTTCATCGATCGACCCATCTTCGCGTGGGTGATCGCACTGTTCATCCTCGTGATAGGCGGCGTGTCAATCACCCAACTGCCGATCTCGCAGTACCCGCCGGTGGCACCGCCCGCCATCCAGATCACCGTCGCCTACCCCGGTGCCTCGGCCCAGACGCTCGAAGACAGCGTGCTGGCCATCATCGAGCGCGAAATGAACGGCTCGCCGGGCATGATCTACATGGAATCGGTGGCCCAGGCCGACGGCACCGGCACCATCACGATCAGCTTCGAGCCCGGCACCAATGAAGACCTCGCGCAGGTGGACGTCCAGAACCGGCTCTCGCGCGCCACGCCCCGGCTGCCGTCCTCGGTGACGCAGCAAGGCGTGCGCGTCGACAAGTCGCGCTCCAACTTCCTGCTGTTCGCGATGCTGTCGTCGAGCAACGCCAGCACCGACACCTCGGCGCTGGGCGACTATGCCGCGCGCAACATCGTGCCGGAACTGCAACGGATCGACGGCGTGGGCCAGGTCCAGCTGTTCGGCTCCGAGAACGCGATGCGCATCTGGATCGACCCGGCCAAGCTGCAGGGCTTCAACCTGTCGCCGGCCGACGTCAACAACGCGATCCGCGCGCAGAACGCGCAAGTGGCCTCGGGCACCATCGGCGACCTGCCGAACGTGCCGGGCCAGGCGATCGCGGCCACGGTGACGGTCAACGGCCAGCTCGCCAACGTCGACCAGTTCAAGGAGATCGTGCTGCGCGCCAACACCGACGGCTCGACCGTGCGGCTCAAGGACGTCGCACGCATCGAGATCGGTGGCCAGGCCTATGCCACTTCGGCGCGCCTGAACGGCGTGCCCGCGGTCGGCATCGCCGTGCTGCCCACGCCCAGCGGCAACGCGCTGAAGTCGTCCAAGGCCGTGCGCGAGCGGCTGACCGAGCTGCAGCGCTACTTCCCCGAAGGCGTGAAGTGGAGCATGCCGTACGACACGACGCCCGTGGTGCGGATCTCGATCACCGAAGTGGTCAAGACCCTGCTCGAAGCCGTGGCGCTGGTGTTCCTCGTGATGTTCCTGTTCCTGCAGAACTGGCGCTACACGATCATCCCGACCATCGTGGTGCCGATCGCGCTTCTGGGCACCTTCGCCGTGCTGTTCGCACTGGGCTTCTCGATCAACGTGCTGACCATGTTCGGCATGGTGCTGGTGATCGGCATCGTGGTGGACGATGCGATCGTGGTGGTGGAGAACGTCGAGCGCATCATGAGCGAGGAAGGACTGCCACCGCTGGAGGCCACGCGCAAGGCGATGCAGCAGATCTCGGGCGCCATCATCGGCGTGACCGTGGTGCTGATCTCGGTGTTCGTGCCGCTGGCCTTCTTCGCGGGCTCGACCGGCAACATCTACCGCCAGTTCTCGGCGACGATGGTGACCTCGATCGCGTTCTCGGCCTTCCTGGCGCTGTCGCTCACGCCGGCGTTGTGCGCCACGCTGCTCAAGCCGGTGGAGGCGGGCCATCACCACGAGAAGTCCGGCTTCTTCGGCTGGTTCAACCGCGGTTTCACGCGCACGGCCAAGGGCTATGAGGGCATGGTCTCGCGCATCCTGCGCCGCGCCGCGCGCTACCTCGTGATCTACGCAGCGATCGTCGGCGCGGTGGTGTTCATCTACCGGCAACTGCCGACCTCCTTCCTGCCGGAGGAGGACCTGGGCTACATCATCGTGAACGTGCAGCTGCCGCCGGGTGCGACCCAGGAGCGCGCGCTGGACGTGATGAAGCAGGTCGAAGGCTTCATGCTCAAGCAGCCCGAGGTGGAGAGCATGGTGAGCGTGATGGGCTTCAGCTTCTCGGGCCAGGGCCAGAACGCGGGCCTGGCGTTCGTGACGCTCAAGAGCTGGGAGGAACGCAAGGACCCGGCCCACTCGGCCAAGGCGCTCGCGGGCCGCTCCTTCGGCGCGCTCTCGGGCATCCGGGATGCCTTCATCTACCCGCTGAGTCCGCCGCCGATTCTCGAACTTGGCAATTCCAGCGGCTTCAGCTTCCGGCTGCAGGACCGCTCGGGCGCGGGCCACGAGGCCCTCGTCAACGCGCGCAACCAGATCTTGGGCATGGCCTCGCAGAGCAAGATCATCACAGGGGTACGGCCCGACGGCCTGGAAGACGCGCCGCAGTTGCAGATCGACATCGACCGCGACAAAGCGAACGCGCTGGGCGTGAGCTTCGACGCGATCAACACCACGCTGTCGACGACGCTCGGTTCTAGCTACATCAACGATTTCCCGAACCGCGGCCGCTTCCAGCGCGTGGTGGTGCAGGCCGATGCGCCGGCGCGGATGCAGCCCGAGGACATGCTCAAGCTCAACGCGCCCAACGCCCAGGGTCAACCGGTGCCGTTCGCGACCTTCGCGACCACGCGGTGGGTCACCGGTGCGACGCAGACCGTGCGCTACAACGGCTATCCCGCCATGCGCATCAGCGGCGAGGCGGCGCCGGGGCAGAGCACGGGTGCCGCCATGGCCGAGATGGAAAAGCTCGCCGCGCAGCTGCCGCAAGGCTTCGGCTTCGAATGGACTGGCCAATCGCGTGAAGAAAAGCTCGCGGGTTCGCAGGCCATCATCCTGTACGGCTTCGCGATCCTGGCGGTGTTCCTCTGCCTGGCCGCGCTGTACGAGAGCTGGTCGATCCCGCTGTCGGTGATCCTGGTGGTGCCGCTGGGCGTGATCGGCGTGCTGCTCGCGACGCTGCTGCGTTCGTACTCGAACGACGTGTACTTCCAGGTGGGCCTGATCACGATCATCGGCTTGTCGGCGAAGAACGCGATCCTGATCATCGAGTTCGCCAAGGACCTGCAGGCGCAGGGGCGCGGCGTGGTCGAGTCGGCCCTCGAAGCGGCGCACCTGAGGTTCCGCCCGATCATCATGACCTCGCTGGCCTTCGGCCTCGGCGTCGTGCCGCTGTTCATCGCTTCGGGCGCAGGCTCGGCGAGCCAGCGCGCGATCGGTACCGGCGTGCTCGGCGGCATGGTGACAGGCACCGTGCTCGCGGTGATCTTCGTGCCGGTCTTCTTCGTGGTGGTGCGCAAGCTCTTCAAGGGCAGCGCGCGCCAGCACGAGGCCAACAAGCGGCATGCGCAAGCCGCCGGCATCACGGAGGAAAAACATGAACCTCAATAACAAACTGATTCCCACCGCGCTGGCGGCCGCGCTGCTGCTGACCGGCTGCTCGCTGATTCCGACCTACGAGCGCCCCGCGGCGCCGGTGCCCACCACCTACCCGGGCGATCCGGCGCAGCCGGCCGGGCCGGCGGCGTCCGCCATGCCCTGGCAGGACTTCTTCACCGACCCGCGCCTGGCGGGCCTGATCCAGACCGCGCTGGCCAACAACCGCGACCTGCGCGTCTCGGTGCTCAACATCGAGCAGGCGCGCGCGCAGTTCCAGATCCAGCGCGCGGACCTGTTCCCCGCGCTGGGCCTGTCGGGCAACGGCTCGCGCTCGAGCCCCAACCCGTACCAGGCGATCGACAGCAGCCAGGGCAGCGTGACGTCGCAGTACTCGGTCAACCTCGGCATCACCGCCTGGGAGATCGACTTCTTCGGCCGCATCCGCGCGCTGAAGGACCAGGCGCTGGCGCAGTACCTCGCGACCGACGAAACGCGCAAGGCCGCACAGATCAGCCTGATCGCCGCGGTCGCCAACGGCTGGCTCACGGTGCTGGCCGACGACGAGCTGCTCGAGATCACGCGCCAGACCTTGAGCACGCGCGAGGAATCGGTGCGGCTGACCAAGCTGCGCTTCGACAACGGCGTGTCGTCCGAGCTCGACTTCCAGGCCGCCAACTCGCTGGCCGAGACCGCGCGCGCCGCCTATGCGCAGCAGCTGCGCACGCGCCAGCAGGACGAGAACGCGCTCGCGCTGCTGCTGGGTGCACCGGTGCCGGCCAGCGCCTTCGCGGGCGCCAAGGGCCTGGGCGGCATCCGCCCGATCCCCGACGTGCCCGCGGGCCTGCCCTCCGACCTGCTGGCCGAGCGGCCCGACATCCGCGCGGCCGAGCAGCAGCTGATCGGCGCCAACGTCAACATCGGCGCGGCGCGCGCGAACTTCTTCCCGCGCGTCTCGCTGACCACCTCGATCGGCACCGCGAGCAGCGAGTTCTCGAACCTGTTCGACCGCGGCACCAAGGCCTGGAGCTTCGCGCCCACGGTCACGCTGCCGCTGTTCGACGCAGGCCGCAACATCGCGGGCCTGGACTCGGCCAAGGCCGGACGCGAGATCGCGGTGGCGCAGTACGAGAAGTCGATCCAGACCGCGTTCCGCGAAGTGGCCGATGCGCTCGCGGGCCGCGCCACCTTCGGCGAGCAGGCGCGCGCGCAGCGGGCGCAGGCCGATGCCGAGGCGGTGCGCTTCAAGCTCTCGGACCTGCGCTACCGCAACGGCGTGGCCAGCGCGCTCGACCTGCTCGACGCGCAGCGCTCGCTGTTCACGGCGCAGCAGTCGGCCGTGACCACGCAACTGCAGCTGCTGCAGAACCAGGTCACGCTGTACAAGACGCTGGGCGGCGGCTGGGCCTCGCGCGATGCGGCCGCGGCCGGCACCGCGACGAGCGGCGCGAGCGGCGCGAGCGGTGGCGCGGCACCCGCGGCCACGACCGGCGCGGCCGAAACGCCGCCCGCCGTCGTCATCCGCCGCAAGGGCTGAAGCCACCTCGACGGTTGTTTGCGCGCAAATCCGCGCACGCTCATGCGACAGGCCCTTCGCCTTGCGGCGAAGGGCCTCTCTATAATCGTCGGTTGATTCGAAAAACGCCCCCCGACGAGCCCCCGATTTTGAGGACGCCATGAGCGCAGACCCGCATTACCAGGCCACCGAAGAAGCCCACACCGGTCCGATCAAGAATCCCAAGCAACTGCTGCTGGCGGTCTTTTTCTCCTTCCTCGCACCCATCTTCATCATCGTGGGCCTCGTGGCCTACGTGGTGTCCGGCAACAAGCCGGCAGGTACCGCCGAGGGCGACAACATGGCGCTCTACGGCGTCACCCAGGAAGCCCGCGACCGCGAGGTCGGCGAGCGCCTGAAGAAGATCGGCGCGATCGAGATCCGCGATGCCAACCGCCCGCTGGCGGCCGGCGAAGCGGTGTTCAAGGCCCAGTGCGTCGCCTGCCACGGCGCGCCCGGCATTCCCGGCGCACCGCACCTGAACGACGCGGCCGCCTGGGGCCCGCGCATCGGCCAGGGCTACGCCACGCTGCTCGAGCATGCGCTCAAGGGCAAGGGCGCGATGCCGGCCCAGGGCGGCGGCGACTTCGAGGACCTCGAGATCGGCCGTGCCGTGGTCTACATGGCCAATGCCGGCGGCGCCAAGTTCCCGGTGCCCGAGCGTCCGGCGGCGGCAGCCCCGGCCGATGGCGCGTCGGCCGCCGCGGCACCCGCGGCTTCGGGCGCGGCGCCTGCGGCTCCCGCGGCCAGCGCCAGCAAGTAATTCGGAAGAGGACCGCGGCCCGCGCGCCGCGCCCACCCAGCAAAAAGCCGGCTTCGCGCCGGCTTTTTCGTGTTCGCTCGCTACGTTTTAGATAGCAACTCAGGCCTGCGTGGCATGGCGTTCGGCCGGGCTCAGCACATGCCCGAAGCGCGCCGGCAGTTCCGCCGCCCTCACCGTCTCGGGCGTCCACAACCCCTGCTCGATCGCATCGGCCGCGAGCCCCACGTCCTGCGTGTGGACCAGCCCCAGGCCGAGGCCCGCCGACAGATAGAGGTGCCCATGCTCGTCGAGCAGGCAGCCCGTGACCTCGACGGCCTGCCCCGTGTGGGCCGTCACCGCGAAGCCGGTCTCGGCGATGCGCCACACCAGCGGCGCCGCCTCCAGCTCCACGTAGACGCGCTGCGGCCCGTTCTGGAAGAACCACTGGCCCTCGTCGTCGTGCTCGTAGTTGCGGTGGATGAAGTCGATCAGCTTGTCGTGCCGCAGCATCGAGCCCTTGGCGGCCGGAAACGGTCCCTGGGCCTGGGTGCGGTCGTCGCGCATGTACCAGTTGCCGCGCGCGTCGAGGCCGAGCCAGCCGTAGCAGTGCGGAACGTTGGGCCACTTGGCCAGGGCCTGTCTGACGATGTCGTCCATGGCCTCATTGTCCCCGCGGCACGGCGCGCACCGCGTCGGCCGGCACGCCGGCCTGGCGGCAGAGCCAGCGCCCGACCTGCTCGGGCATGCCGCGCACGTGGCCCGGCGGCCGCCCCATCGGAAAGCCCACGTGGCCGCCGTGCACGGGCTGCCACAGCGTGACGTGGCGGCCGACCTCGCCGGGCCGCGGCAGGCTGGCGGCGGGAATGAAGGGATCGTTGCGCGCGTTGACCGCCAGCGCGGGCACGCGGATCGCGCCCAGGTGCGGCTTGGCCGAGCCGCGCCGCCAGTAGTCGTCCGCATCGACGAAGCCGTGCAGCGGCGCGGTGAAGACGTCGTCGAAGGTCCGCAGGTCGCGCGCGGCCGCGAGCCGGGCACCATCGAACAGCCCCGGGAACTGCGCCAGCTTGGCCAGCGCCTTGGGCTTCATGGTCGCGAGGAACATGCGGGTGTAGACCAGCCGGTTGAAGCCGCGGCCGATGGCATCGCCGCCCGCCGCGAGATCGAGCGGCGAGCACACCGAGGCCACCGCGCCCACCACCCGCGAGGCGCTCTCGCCGGCCTCGCCGGCCCAGCGCATCAGCGCATTGCCGCCCAGCGAGACGCCGGCCGCGAGCACCGGCGCGCCGTCCTTGCGGCTGGCGCGCATGCGCGCCAGGATCCAGCCGATCTCCTCGAAGTCGCCCGAGTGGTAGGCACGCGGCGCGAGGTTCATCTCGCCGCTGCAGCCGCGGAAATGCGGCACCGCGAAGTCCATGCCGCGCGCGGCGGCGAAGTCGGCAAAGGCCTCGGCATAGTGGCTGCGCGAGGAGCCCTCGAGGCCATGGAACAGCACCAGCAGGGGCCGGCCGCCAGACTCGCCCTGCGAACCGGGCGCATCGGCGAAGTCCACGTCGACGAAGTCGCCGTCGGGCGCGGTCCAACGCTCGCGCCGGTAGGCCGGCGCCGCGCCCTCGAAGCGGCGCGCATAGAGCGCGCCCCAGATCGTCTGCAGGTTGCCGCCGGGCAGCCAGCGTGGCGCCAGGTAGTCCATCGCGGACGGCGTCGGCGCATCGGGCGTGCCGGAGGGAAAGGAAGAAGGAAGGAACGCGGACATCGAACGAAGGAAGAGAACGCCCGGCGTTCAGTGCAGCATCTGCGGCAGCTCGTTCGCGTCGTCGGGCTCGCGCGCGCTGCCCGGGCTCGCATGGTGCGCCACCATGCGCCAGCCCTGCGCGGTCTTGTGATAGACGTTGGTCGCGAGCACGAAGGCATGGCGCGGTCCCTCGACCGTGAGCACCTCGATGCGCTCGAGCACGTTGTGGACCGCGCTCGCGATCGAGTCGATCTTGCGCACGTGCGCGGGCGTGGCGTGGATCGCGCCGTTGCCGAACATCTGCTCGAAGGCCGAGCGGATCGCCGCCGTGCCCACCAGCCGCGGGCCGCCCGGATGGACGCAGAACACCTCGTCCTCGTCGGCCCAGCAGGCCATCAGCGCGTCGATGTCGCCGCGCTGCAGCGCCTCGTAGAAGGCGGCCTCGATGTCGTCGGCGGTGCCGCCGATGGCCGCGGCGGTGCGGAGTGGGGACTTGGGCATGGGCGTGATTCTGCCGCGCCGTGCGTGACGCGGGCACTGCACTGCTTTGGCACGGCGCGCACCGTGCCGCCGCAGCCTCGGGCGATCGACCGCTCCACTTTGGACCATTTGGACAAAACAACGGCCATGAAAATCATCAAGCCATTGATTTGAAAGGATTTTTTCGACTGGCACGCCGCATGCAAGGAGCCTCGCCATCCCGCAACCGGAGCCCTTCCATGAACGTCGGCATCTTCATTCCCATCGGCAACAACGGCTGGCTGCTGTCCGAGAACGCCCCGCAGTACAAGCCCAGCTTCGAGCTCAACAAGGCGATCACGCTGAAGGCCGAGCACTACGGCGTCGACTTCGCGCTGTCGATGATCAAGCTGCGCGGCTTCGGCGGCAAGACGGAGTTCTGGGACCACAACCTCGAGTCCTTCACGCTCATGGCCGGCCTTGCGGCCGTCACCACCAAGATCAAGCTGTTCGCCACCGCGGCCTCGCTGGTCATGCCGCCGGCCATCGTCGCGCGCATGGCCTCGACCATCGACTCGATCTCCAACGGCCGCTTCGGCCTCAACCTCGTCACCGGCTGGCAGCGCCCCGAGTACTCGCAGATGGGCATGTGGCCCGGCGACCAGTTCTTCGGCACGCGCTACGAATACCTGTCCGAATACATCCAGGTGCTGCGCGACCTCTGGGGCACGGGCCGCTGCGACTTCAAGGGCGCGCACTTCCAGATGGACGACTGCCGCCTGAGCCCGCGCCCGCAGGCCGGCATGAAGGTGATCTGCGCCGGCCAGAGCGACGCCGGCATGGCGTTCTCCGCCAAGTACGCCGACTACAACTTCTGCTTCGGCAAGGGCGTGAACACGCCGCGCGCCTTCGCGCCCGCGGCCGAGAAGCTGATCGAGGCCAGCGCCGCCACGGGCCGCCACGTCACCAGCTACGTGCTGATGATGGTGATCGCCGACGAGACCGACGAGGCCGCGCGCGCCAAGTGGGAGCACTACAAGGCCGGCGCCGACAGCGAGGCCATCGCCTGGCTCGGCGCGCAGGGCGCGGCCGACACCAGGTCGGGCGCCGACACCAACGTGCGGCAGATGGCCGACCCGACCTCGGCCGTGAACATCAACATGGGCACGCTCGTGGGCTCCTACGAGACCGTGGCGCGCCTGCTCGACGAGGTGGCCGAGGTGCCCGGCACCGAGGGCGTGCTGCTGACCTTCGACGACTTCCTCGCGGGCGTCGAGGCCTTCGGCGAGCGCATCCAGCCGCTGATGAAGAGCCGCGCGCACGTGCCGAGCCCGGTGCCCTCGCGCGTCGAACCCGAACGCCTCGCGGCCTGACCCGGAGCACGCCATGAACGCACCGGCCCGCAACGCCACCCTCACCTCGACCACGCCCGTCGGCGCGCCGCGCGCCGCGGGCGCGCCCGCCCCGCTGATCCTGCCCGCGCGCCCCGAGCCGCTCGCGCTGCATGCGAGCGACACCGCGCTCGTCGTGGTCGACATGCAGAACGCCTACGCCTCGCTCGGCGGCTACGTCGATTCGGCCGGCTTCGACATCTCGGGCGCGCAGGGCACCATCGCCGGCATCGTGCGCGCCATCGCCGCGGCGCGCGCGGCCGGCCTGCTGGTCGTGTTCCTGCAGAACGGCTGGGACGCCGGCTATGTCGAGGCCGGCGGCCCCGGCTCGCCCAACTGGCACAAGTCGAACGCGCTCAAGACCATGCGCGCGCGGCCCGAGCTGCAGGGCCGCTTCCTCGCCAAGGGCGGCTGGGACTACGAGCTCATCGACGAGATGAAGCCACGGCCCGGCGACATCGTCGTGCCCAAGACGCGCTACAGCGGCTTCTTCAACAGCACGCTCGACAGCACGCTGCGCTCGCGCGGCATCCGCCACCTCGTGTTCACCGGCATCGCGACCAATGTCTGCGTGGAGTCCACGCTGCGCGATGCCTTCCACCTCGAGTACTTCGCCGTGATGCTCGAGGACGCCACGCACGAGCTCGGCGGGGCCGCGATCCAGCAGGCCTCGGTCTACAACGTCGAGACCTTCTTCGGCTGGGTCTCCTCGGTCGACCACTTCTGCCGCAGCTTCGCGCCCACCGCGCTGTCGCAACCCGCCCCGGCCGAAGCCGCCACCGCCTGATCCTCTTTTCTCCAGGAGCCTTCCCATGCCCAAGCAAGCCATCATCCCGCCCGGCACCGGCGTGCCGCTCGCCCCCTACGTGCCCGGCACGCTCGCCGACGGCGTGCTCTACGTCTCGGGCACGCTGCCCTTCGACCAGGACAACAACGTGGTCCATGTCGGCGACGCCGCCGCGCAGGCGCGCCATGTGCTCGCCACCATCCAGGGCGTGGTCGAGGCCGCGGGCGGCACCATGGACGACGTGACCTTCAACCAGATCATGATCAAGGACTGGGCCGACTACGCGAAGATCAACGCGGTCTATGCCGAGTTCTTCCCCGGCACCAAGCCGGCGCGCTTCTGCATCCAGTGCGGCCTGGTGAAGCCCGACGCACTGATCGAGATCGCCTCGATCGCGCACGTGGGCCGAAAGGCCTGAGCTCGATGAGCACCCTGCACTACGAGGTGCATGGCCCTTCGGATGCCGCGGCCACCGTGCTGCTGTCGTCGGGCCTCGGCGGCTCGGCCGGCTTCTGGCAGCCGCAGCTCGGCGCGCTGGTCGCCGCCGGCCACCGCGTCATCGCCTACGACCAGCGCGGCACCGGCCGCAGCCCCGCCGCGCTGCCCGAGGCCTATGCGATCGCCGACATGGCGCGCGACGTGCTCGAGATCCTCGATGCCACCCGCACCGCGCAGTGCCACTTCGCGGGCCACGCGCTCGGCGGCCTCGTGGGCCTGCAGCTCGCGCTCGACGCACCCGCGCGCATCGCGAGCCTGGTGCTCGTCAACGCGTGGGCCCGACCCAATCCGCATTCGGCGCGCTGCTTCGACGCGCGGCTCGCGCTGCTCCGCGCCTGCGGTGCGCGCGCCTATGTCGAGGCGCAGCCGATCTTCCTGTACCCCGCCGCCTGGGCCGCCGAGCATGCGCAGCGCGTGGCCGACGAGGTCGACCATGCCTTCGCGCACTTTCCGGGCGAGGCCAACATGCGCGCGCGCATCGGCGCGCTGCGCGCCTTCGACATCGCCGCGCGCCTCGGCGAGATCGCCGCGCCCGCGCTGATCGCGGCCGCCAAGGACGACGTGCTCGTGCCCTGGACCTGCTCGCAGCACCTGGCCGACGGCCTGCACGACGTCACGCTCGACTTCGTCGCGCACGGCGGCCATGCCCACAGCGTGACCGAGGCCGAGGCCTTCAACCGCGGCCTGCTCGATTTCCTCTCGCGGGTCGCCGCACCCGCCGCCATCGCATGACCACTTCCACTTCGCTCGACGACGCGGCGCTCGCGCTGCTCTTCACCGCCGCGCGCAGCCACAACGGCTGGACCGCCGAACCGGTGTCCGATGCGCAGCTGCGCCAGCTGCACGCGCTCGCCAGCCTCGGCCCGACCTCGGCCAACTGCTCGCCCGCGCGCTTCGTGTTCGTGCGCACGCCCGAGGGCAAGGCACGGCTCGCGCCCGCGCTCTCCAAGGGCAACCTCGAGAAGACGATGAGCGCGCCCGTCACCGTCATCGCCGCCTGGGACCGCAGGTTCTACGACCGGTTGCCCACGCTGTTCCCGCATGCCGATGCGCGCAGCTGGTTCACCGGCAGCCCCGAGGCCGCGCACGAGACGGCCTTCCGCAACGCCAGCCTGCAGGCCGGCTACCTGCTGCTGGCGGCGCGCGCGCTCGGGCTCGACGCGGGCCCGATGTCGGGCTTCGACAAGACCAAGGTCGACGCCGCCTTCTTCGAGGGCAGCGACTGGACCGTCAACTTCCTCATCAACCTCGGCCACGGCGACGCGTCGAAGCTGTTCGGGCGCCTGCCGCGCCTGGGCTTCGACGAGGCCTGCGTGCTGGCCTGAAAGCACCCGGCATGCAACACGCCATGGCCTCCATTTCGACGCCCGCCGGGTTGCCGCCCGGCCTGCAGAAAAGCGACTATCGCAACGCGATGGCGCGACTGGGCGCGGCCGTCAACATCATCACCACCGACGGTCCCGCGGGCCGCGCCGGCTTCACGGCCTCGGCCGTCTGCAGCGTGACCGACGAGCCGCCGACCCTGCTCGTGTGCCTCAACCGCTCGGCCTCGGTGTACCCGGCCTTCAAGGCCAATGGCGTGCTGTGCGTGAACGTGCTCGCCGCGGGCCACCAGTCGCTGTCCGCGCTGTTCGGCGGCCGCACGCCGATGGACGAGCGCTTCGCCGCCGGCCGCTGGCGCCGCGATGCCACCGGCTCGCCGATGCTCGAGGACGCGGCCGTCTCCTTCGACTGCCGCGTGATGCACGCCACCAGCGCGGGCACGCACGACGTGCTGTTCTGCGAAGCCGTGGCCATCGCCCTCGGCGGCGCGGCGCAGGGGCTGATCTACTTCGATCGGCGCTATCACGAGATCGCGGCGCCGCCGCACTGAAGCCGCGAACTCAACGCGGCTCGATGCCCTGCAGCACGATGCGCTGCACGTTCTCCACGGTGCGCTCGAAGAAGCCCTCGTCTTCCAGCGTGTGGCCCGACAGCGCCTGCACCTGCACGCCGAAGTCGGCGTAGTGCTGCGTGATCGCCCACAGCGCGAAGATCAGGTGCGGCGGATCGACCGGCGCGAGCTTGCCGGCCTCGACCCAGGCGCGGATCACTTCGGATTTCTTCTCCACCAGCGTGCGCAGCTCGCGATCGAGCTCGTCGCGCAGCAGCGGCGCGCCCTGGATCATCTCGAGGCAGAACAGGCGCGAGGCATCGGGCCGGTCGCGCGAGATCACGAGCTTGCGGCGGATGTAGTCGCCGATCGCCTCGCGCGGATCCTGCTCGGCGCTGAAGCCGCGCAGCGGCTCGAGCCACAGCGCGAGCAGGTCGCGCAGCACGTTGACGTAGAGCTCCTCCTTGTTCGCGAAGTAGTAGAGCAGGTTGCTCTTCGACACGTCGGCGCGCGCGGCCACCTGGTCGATCGAGGTGCCGTGCAGCCCGAAGCGCGAGAACAGCCCGAGCGCCGCACCCAGGATCGCGCTGCGCTTGTTCTCGATCTGGCGCAGCCGCCGGTTCACCGCCGACGCGCTGCGCACGGCGGGCTTGCGGCTCGGCTTCTCGCTGTGGCTGGCCGCGGCCAGCGCCTTGGTCTTCGGCATCTTCCCTCGCTCTTTCTGTCTTCGTCGGTCGTTGGTTCGGAACGCGCACCACTGTAAGGCCGCGTGCATCGCACCGCGCCGCGCCGGTGTTCCGAAGGCCTCGCGGCGCACCATGCTGACGCGACGAAAGCGATTTGTCCATTTGGTCCAACTGGCACAGACGTTGCATGGCGAAAGGCATGCCAAGCCCATGGAGCCATTCGCCATGACCCTGCTGTCCGTTCCCATCATCGATCTCGCGCCGTACTTCGCCGGCACCGCCGAAGGCAAGGCCGAGGTCGCGCACAAAGTCGACGAAGCCTGCCGCAGCATCGGCTTCCTCGTGATCACCAACCACGGCATCGCACCCGAGCTGATCGAACGCGTGGCCTCGCTGTCGCGGCGCTTCTTCGAACTGCCCCTGACCGAGAAGCGCAAGGTCGACCGCCCGCGCGAGGACGCGGTGCGCGGCTACAGCGCGGTCGGCGAGGAAGGCCTGTCGTACAGCCTCGAGGAGGCGGCACCGGGCGACCTCAAGGAGTCGTTCTCGATCGGCCCCTCGAACGTGCCCGACGACGACTACCACCGCGGTGCCGCGGCCGGTCCGCACTTCGAGCCCAACAGCTGGCCGCCGATCGAGGGCTTCCGCGAAGCCTACGAGGGCTACTTCGAGGCGATGAGCGATCTCTCGCGCTCGCTGATGCGCGTGTTCGCGCTCGGCCTCGCGCTGCCCGAGCGCTTCTTCGACGACAAGATCGACCGCCACATCAGCATGTTCCGCGTGCTGAGCTATCCGCCGCAGCGCGAGCAGCCGCTGCCGGGCCAGTTGCGCGCGGGCGCGCACAGCGACTACGGCAGCCTCACGATCGTGCTGCCCGACGACAAGGGCCTGCAGGTGTTCAACAAGGCCGGCCAGTGGGTCGACGTGCCGCAGGTCGAGGACGGCCTGGTCGTCAACATCGCCGACCTGATGATGCAGTGGACCAACGACCAATGGGTGTCGACGCTGCACCGCGTGATCAACCCGCCCTTCGAGGTGGCGAGCACCAACCGCCGGCAGTCGCTGGTGTTCTTCCACCAGCCCAACTACGACGCGATGGTCGAGTGCCTGCCGAGCTGCCTCGCGCCCGGCGAACAGCCGAAGTACGCGCCGATCTCCTCGGGCGACCACCTGACCTCGAAGTTCGTCAAGCAGACGACCTTCGGCGGCACCAAGGTGACGGCGTAGAGCACATGGCCCACCTGTCCTACGTCAACGTCTTCGCGAAGGACGTGGTCGCGCTCAGCGGCTTCTACCAGCGCGTGTTCGGCTTCCCCGAGGTCGAGGCGATCCGCTCGCCGATCTTCCGCGGCCTCGACACCGGCAAGTCGAGCCTGGGCTTCAACGCGCTCGATGCCTACGAACTGCTGCAGCTCGCCGAGTTCTCCGACACGCGCGGCGTGAAGTTCCTGCTCAACATCGACGTCGACAGCCAGGACGAGGTCGACCGGATGGTGCCGATCGCGCTCGAGGCCGGCGCCACGCTCGTCAAGCCGCCCTACCGCACCTACTACGACTGGTACCAGTCGGTGCTGCTCGATCCCGAGGGCAACGTGTTCCGCATCAACTTCATGCTGTGACGCGCCCGCGGCCCCCTCGCGCCTGCTCGCTCTCCTTCTTCTTTCTCCGGCCCCTTCCGCCATGCCTCTCTCGAAAGGTTGCTCCATGCCGCGCATTCCCGTTTCCTGCCTCGCCCTGACCTTCGCGGCGGGCGCAGCGTCCCTCGCGGCGCTGCCCGCGGCCGCCGCCGACGGCTTCACGCTCAAGGACAAGCCCAAGATCGCGATGCTCTACTTCGGCCCCAAGAACGACGGCGGCTGGACCCAGGCCTTCGACGAGGCGCGCGTGAAGATCGAGAAGGAACTCGGCCAGAAGATCCAGTTCGTCGAGAACGTGCCCGAGGACGCATCGGCCATCAAGCCCGCGGCCGAGAAGTTCATCCAGCGCGGCGCCAACATCGTCATCGGCACGGCCTTCGGCTACTCCGACAGCTTCAAGGACCTGGCCGCCAAGTACCCCGACGTCGCCTTCCTCAACGGCTCGGGCACCACCAACGGCCGCAATCTCGAATCCTTCTACGGCCGCACCTACGAGAGCCAGTACCTGTGCGGCATGGCCGCGGGCGCGGCCTCCAGGAGCGGCAAGCTCGGCTTCGTCGCCGCCAATCCCTTCGGCGTGGTGAACTGGACCATCAACGCCTTCGCGCTCGGCGCGCAGAAGATGAACCCCAACGCCACCGTCAACGTGATCTACACCGGCGCGTGGAACGACCCCGTGAAGGAACGCGCCGCCGCTGCCGCGCTGATCGACCAGGGCGCCGACGTGATCGGCCAGCACGTCGACAGCCCCACGCCGCAGATCGTCGCGCAGGAGCGTGGCGTCTACGGCACCGGCCACCACCGCGACCTGCGCCAGTTCGCGCCCAAGGCCACGCTGTGCTCCTCGGTCTGGGTGTGGGACCGCTTCCTGACGCCCGAGCTCAAGAAGATCATGGCCGGCAACTGGAAGCCCGCCGAGTACGGCGCCTTCATTTCGATGAAGGACGGCGGCACCGACATCGCGGGCTTCGGCCCGGCCGTGCCCAAGGACAAGGCCGCGCTGATCACGGCCGAGCGCGACGCGCTCATGAAGGGCAAGCAGATCTACGCCGGCCCGCTGGCCGACCGCGACGGCAAGGAGCGCGTGGCCAAGGGCGCCGTGCTGTCCGATGCCGACCTCTGGAAGATGGACTGGTTCGTCAAGGGCGTGGTCACGCAGAAGTAGGCCGCGAGGAGTTCCGCCCCCATGCCCAACGCGCTCGAACTCACCGGCATCCGCAAATCCTTCGACGGCTTCGCGGCGCTGACCGACGCGCACTTCGCCGCGCGCTGGGGCGAGGTGCATGCGCTGCTCGGCGAGAACGGCGCGGGCAAGTCCTCGCTGATGAACATCGCGGCCGGCCTCTATGCGCCCGAGGCGGGCCAGCTGCTGGTCGACGACAACGCGGTGCGCTTCGCCGGCCCGCGCGATGCGGCGCGCCAGCGCATCGGCATGGTCCACCAGCATTTCAAGCTGGTGCGGCCCTTCACCGTGGCGCAGAACATCCTGCTGACCGCGCCGCCTTCGGCCGAGTTCCGAAGCCATGGCGAGCGGCTGCGCGACATCGCGCGCGACATCCGCAACAAGGCCTCGGCGCTGGGCTTCGACATCGACCCGATGCGCCGCGTCGACACGCTCTCGATCGCCGAGCAGCAGCGCGTGGAGATCCTCAAGGTGCTGCTCGCGGGCGCGCGCATCCTGATCCTCGACGAGCCCACCGCCGTGCTGACCGACCAGGAGGCCGCGCGGCTGCTGCAGACCGTGCAGGGGCTCGCGCGCGGCGGCGCCGCGGTGGTGCTGGTCACGCACAAGATGGCCGACGTGAAGACCTATGCCGACCGCGTGACCGTGATGCGTGGCGGGCGCACCGTGGCCACGCTGCGCCCGCAGGATGCGTCGGTCGCCGAGCTCGTGAAGCTCACGGTGGGCGAAGCGGTCGCCGCCTCGGCCTTCCGGCCCGCGCCCTCGGCGCGCGGCGCAGTGCGCCTGTCGGTGCGTGGCCTGCGCACCCCCGCTTCGCCCGAGGGACGCCGCGTGCTCGACGGCGTCGACCTCGAACTGCACGCGGGCGAGATCTACGGCCTGGCCGGCGTCGGCGGCAACGGCCAGGGCGAGCTGGCCGGCGCGATCCTCGGCCTGCCGGGCGAAGCCGTCGAGGGCGAGATCCGGCTCGAAGGCCATGGCGACCTGAAGGCGATGGCCGCTTCGGCGCGTCGCGGGCTCGGCATCGCGGCGATCCCAGCCGACCGCTACGGGCTCGCGCTCGCGGGCGGGCTGTCGGTAGCCGAGAACTACGCCATCGGCCGCGTGCACACCGGTCGCTACGGTCCGGTGTGGCGGCTGCGGCGCGGTCGCATCCAGGCCGACACGCAGGAGGCGGTGCGCGCCTTCGACGTGCAGGGCGTGCGCTCGGTGGCGCAGAAGGCCGCGCTGCTGTCGGGCGGCAATGCGCAGAAGCTGGTGCTGGCGCGCGAGTTCGGCAAGTCGCCCACCTTGGTGCTCGCGCACAGCCCGAGCCGCGGGCTCGACGTGCGCGCCAGCGCCGAGGTGCATGCGCGGCTGCGCGCCGCGCGCGACGGCGGCGCCGCGGTGCTGCTGATCAGCGAGGACCTCGACGAGGTGCTGCAGCTGGCCGACCGCGTGGGCGTGATGACGCGCGGCCGCATCGCGGGCGAGTTCGCGCAGCCGGCCGACCGCCAGGCCATCGGACAGGCGATGGTGGACCATGGCTGAAGCCGCGCTCGCCCCCGACACCGCGCGCGGCACGGCACCGCATCGCGTGCAGCCGCTGGCACGCCGCCGCTACGCGCTCGAGATCCGCCAGCACATGGCCTGGCGCTGGCAGGCGCTGATCCTCGCGGCCGCGCTGGCCGCCGGCTTCGCGATCTCGGCCGCGATCCTCGTGGCCGCGGGCGTGCCGGCCGACGAGCTCGCCAACGAGTTCGTGACCCAGACCTTCCTCGACGGCCAGAACTTCCGCGCCGTGCTGTTCCAGGCCGCGCCGATGATCCTGGTCGGCCTCGCGGGCTCGCTGGCCTTTCGCGCGCGCTTCTGGAACCTCGGGCTCGAGGGCCAGATGATCTGGGGCGCCATCGGCGCGACCGCCGTCTCGATCTGGCAGCTCGGCCCCGAGCCGCTGCGCCTGCCGCTGATGTTCGCGGCCGCCATCGGCTGCGGCCTGCTGTGGGTGCTCGGGCCCGCCTGGCTCAAGCTCAGGCTGGGCGTGAACGAGATCATCTCGACCTTGATGCTCAACTACATGGCGGCCAACTTCCTGCTGCACCTGGTCTACGGTGCCTGGAAGGATCCGAAGGACAGCTTCCCCTACTCGCCGCAGTTCCGCGCCTTCGAGCGGCTGCCCGAACTCGGGGCCGGCATCGGCAGCGCGATCCTGCTCGCGGGCATCGTCGCGCTGCTGGCCTGGTGGCTGGTGGGCGTGAGCCGCGCGGGCCTGTACCTGCGCTTCGTCGATGCCAACCCGCGCGTGGCGCATGCCAACGGCGTGCCGGTGCGGCGCACGATCTACGGCGCGGTGCTGCTGTCGGGCGCGATGGCCGGGCTCGCGGGCTTCGCGGTCGCCGCGGGCCAGGAGGGCCGGCTCACGCAGGCCTTCTACCAGGGCTACGGCTTCTCGGGCATCCTGATCGCCTTCCTCGCGCGCAACAACCCGCTCGCGGCCACGGTGGTGGCGCTGCTGGTGGCGGCGCTGTTCGTCACCGGGCGCAGCCTGCAGGTGTTCTACCAGGTGCCGTTCTCGATGGTGCAGCTGATCCAGGCCATCATCGTGGTGTGCGTCGCCTCGAGCGACTTCTTCATCCGCCACCGGCTGCGCCGCGTGGGCACGGAGACCGCGCCATGAACGGCGGCGTGATCCTCAACTGGCTCGCGAGCACGCCCGACTTCGCGGTGCCCTATGCGCTGGCCGCCCTCGGCCTGATCCTCAGCGAACGCGCGGGCGTGCTCTCGCTCGGCGCCGAAGGGCTGATGCTGGTGGGCGCGCTGGCCGGCATCGGCGCGCAGATCGCGATCGGCCAGCCCACGGTGTCGCTGGCGCTCGCGATGCTCGCGGCGGCCACGGTGTCGGTGCTGTTCGCGGTCATGGTGATCTGGCTGCGCGTGAATCAGGTGATCGCGGGGCTGGCGCTGGTGTTCTTCTGCCAGGGGCTCACGGCGCTGGTCGGCAGCCTGGCCGGGTGGACCAACCATGCCACCGAGGGCATCGGCGCGATGGGGCTGTGGCCGCTGTCGCAGCTGCCGGTCGTGGGCCGGCTGTTCGAGCAGAACGCGATGGTGTGGCTCACGCTGCCGCTGTTCGGCGCGGTGGCCTGGTTCTTCGCGCGCACCGCCACCGGCCTGCGGCTGCGCGCCGTGGGCGAGAACCCGCAGGCGGCCGATGCGGCCGGCATCCGCGTGCCGGCCTGGCGCTTCGCGGCGGTGCTCGCGGGCTCGGCGCTGGTGGGCCTGGCGGGCGCCTACATCTCGGTGGTCAGCACCAAGCTGTGGATCGCGGGCATGACCGGCGGGCGCGGCTGGATCGCGGTGGGCCTGGTGATCTTCGCGCGCTGGTCGCCGTGGAAGGCGCTGGTGGGCGCGCTGCTGTTCGGCTGCATCGAGGCGCTGATCCCGCAGCTGGCCGCGGCCGGCGTGCAGTTGCCGCAGTACTTCGTGATGATGACGCCGTACGCGGTGACGCTCGGCGTGATGGTCTGGGTGGCGCTGTCGCGGCGCGGCGCCGACGAGGAGCCCGGCGCCCTCGGCCAGGCCTATGTGCGGGAGGAAAGAAGATGACGCTGAAGGCCTGGGTCTACGACGAACCGCGCGACCTCGAGGCGGCGCGCTTCGCCGACTACCTCGATCCGAGGACCACCGCCGTGGTCTCGATCGACATGCACCGCGGCCACCTCGACGACGATCCCGCCTGCCCGTGCCCGGCGCCGCGCGCCCGCGAGGTGGTGGCGCCGATCGACGGCTTCCACGACGAAGCGCGCGCGCTCGGCGTGCGTATCGTGCACGTGAAGTCGGTGCTGCGGCCCGACGGCAGCGACGACCTGCGCGGCATTCCGGCCGCGTGGCGGCGCACCTTCCCGCTGCACGTGGGCGAGATCCCGAACGCCGACGCGCACGCCCTCGAGGGCTCGAAGTGGACCGAGTGGGTCACGCGCGTGGAACCCGGCGACCTGCGCGTGGACAGCAAGCGGCGCCTCTCCGCCTTCTATCCCACCGACCTCGACTTCCTGCTGCGCAACCAGCGCATCGAGACCGTCGTGCTCGATGGCGGCTTCACCGACTGCTGCGTGCTCAACACCGCCTTCGACGCCAACAACCACAACTACCGCGTGATCGTGCTGCGCGACCTGGTGCGCGGCACCGACACGCGGCTCGAGAGCGCGGCGCTCGCGATGGTCTCGCTGCACCTCGGGCTGGTGATGGAATCGCGGGAGCTGCTGCGCCAGTGGCGCGGCTGAGCGGCTAGGCCGCCTCGGCCGGCGCGCCGAGCCACTCGCGCACCACCGCCTGCATCGCCCCGGGCTGCGCCGCGCGCCACACCACCTCGGGCGCCGCGATGTGCACGCCCGGCGGCGCGATGCGCAGCGCGAGGTCGACCAGCTCGGCCAGCTTCGAGGGCCGTACCGGCTGCTCGCTGCTGGGCACCATGTAGCTCAGCGTTCCGAGCATCCAGGCCGCCAGCCGCTCGGGGCGGCTCGCGCGCTGCGCCGCGGCCGGCTTGCGCGCCGAGCGCAGGATCAGCAGGCGCTCGAAGCCGCAGGCCACCACGGCCTGCTCGTCGAGGTTCGCGAGGCCGCGTTTGAGCGCCTCGGGCAACCGGCCCTGGTCGTGCGGCTGCACGATGACGAGGGTCTGCACACCGCAGCCGCGCAACCAGCGCGCGAGCGCCGGCAGCTGCTCCGGGTCGGGCAGCCACAGCGCGCGCTCGCGGCCGTGGTACAGGCGCGGCGCGTCGAAGGCCACGATCGCGGCCTGGGCCGAGGTCGGCGGCCACTGCTCAATGGGCAGCGGCGGACACAGGCAGGACTCGACGCCGGGCAGCCCGTCGTGCATGGGCTCGCTCACCAGCACGCGCACGTGGGCGTGGCGGTGGCTGCCCGCGAGCCGGTGCAGCAGCTCCTGGCCCAGCGCGCCGGTGGCGCCCGCGATCAGCAGCGTGCCGAAGGCGGCGGAGGCGTTGGGGATGGGCACCGCCGGGCGGTTCGCGCCGCGCAGGGCTTGCAGGGGATCGAGGGACATGGCGGCACCTATGCTAACTTCGGCCCCATTCTGTGGAGGTAATGCAAATGATGATGAAGCGCTGGCTCCTGATCCTCGCGGCGGTCCTGTCCCTCAGCGGATGCGGCTACAACCAGTTCCAGTCGCTCGACGAGGCCAGCAAGTCGGCCTGGAGCGAGGTGCTCAACCAGTACCAGCGGCGCGCCGACCTGGTGCCCAACATCGTCGCCACCGTGAAGGGCGAAGCGGCCTTCGAGCAGGACACGCTGACCAAGGTGATCGAGGCGCGCGCCAAGGCCACCTCGATCCAGGTCACGCCCGAGACGCTCAACAACCCCGAGGCCTTCAACAAGTTCCAGCAGGCGCAGGGCGAGCTCTCCTCGGCGCTGTCGCGGCTGATGGTGGTGTCGGAGCGCTACCCCGACCTCAAGGCCAACCAGTCGTTCCGCGACCTGCGCGTGACGCTCGAGGGCACCGAGAACCGCATCACCGTGGCGCGCAACCGCTACATCGAGAGCGTGCAGGAGTACAACGTGCTCGCGCGCAGCTTCCCGACCAACCTCACGGCCAAGGTCTTCGGCTACGCGCCCAAGCCCAACTTCTCGGTGCAGAACGAGGCCCAGATCTCGGTGCCGCCGACGGTCGACTTCGGCGCGCCGAAGAAGTAAGGCAAAGCTGCGCCAATGGCCGCAGCCCTGATCCGCCGCCTGCTGGCCGCGCTGCTCGCCGTAGCGCTCGGCTGGGCCGCGCTGCCGGCCTTCGCGCAGGCCCCGCTGCCGGTGCCCGCGCTCACGGCGCGCGTGATCGACCAGACCGGCACGCTCGACGCCGCGCAACGCGCCGGCCTCGAGACCAAGCTCGCGGCCTTCGAGCAGCGCAAGGGCTCTCAGATCGCGGTGCTGATGGTGCCGACCACGCAGCCCGAGGACATCGAGAGCTACACGCAGCGCGTGGGCGATGCCTGGAAGATCGGCCGCAAGGGCGTGGGCGACGGCCTGCTCGTGATCGTCGCCAAGGACGACCGCCGGATGCGCATCGCCCCCGCCAAGGCGCTCGAGGGCGCGGTGCCCGACCTCGCGGCGGCGCGCATCGTCGACGAGGAGATGAAGCCGCGCTTTCGCAACGGCGATTTCGCGGGCGGCATCAACGCGGCGGTCGACCGGCTGATCGGCCTGGTCGACGGCGAGCCGCTGCCCGAGCCCGCGCGCGACAGTGGCGGCGGCAGCAGCCAGGGCTTCGACTGGGAGAACCTCGCGATCTTCCTGTTCGTCGGCGTCTTCATCGGCGCGCCGATCGTGCGCGCGATCCTCGGCAAGACCCTGGGCTCGGTGGTCATGGGCGGCGGCATCGGCGTGGTCGCGTTCTTCCTCACCACCAGCCTCGTGATCGCGGTGCTCGCGGGCATGGTCGCGCTCGTGGTCTCGCTGGCCTCGGGCCTCGCACGCTTCGGCGGTGGGGGCTGGAGCAGCGGGGGTGGCGGCGGTGGCTGGAGCGGCGGCGGAGGTGGCGGCTGGGGCGGCGGTGGCGGTCGCAGTGGCGGCGGAGGCGGCGGCTTCAGCTCGGGTGGCGGCGGCAATTTCGGCGGCGGCGGCGCCTCGGGAGACTGGTGAGCATGGCAACCCTCTTTTCCCGACTCGGCCGCATGTGGCGCCATCGCTGGATCGACGAGGCGGCGGTGCGCCGCGTGCTGCCGGCCGACGCGCTCGCGCGGCTGGCCGCGCGCGTGGGCGCGAGCGAGCGGCGCCACAGCGGCGAGATCCGCATCTGCATCGAGGCCGGCCTGCCGATGTCCTACCTGCGCCGCGAGGCGCCGGCGCGGCAGCGCGCGGTCACGCTGTTCGGCAAGCTGCGCGTGTGGGACACCGAGCACAACAACGGCGTGCTGATCTACCTGCTGCTGGCCGAGCACGCGATCGAGATCGTGGCCGACCGCGGCATCGATGCACGGGTGAGCGACGACGACTGGCGCGCGATGGCGCAGCGCATGGGCGCGGCCTTTCGCGAAGGCCGCTTCGAGGACGGGCTCACGCAGGCGCTCGAGGAGATGTCGGCGCTGCTGGTCGAGCACTTCCCGCTGCGCGACGACGAGCCCGACCGCAACGAGCTGCCCGACGAACCCGTGGTGCTCTGAGCCGCTTGCTCAATCGGCCGCGGGCAGCGCCCACACGGCCGATCCGCCCACCGCATAGAAGCGCCGCCCCGGCGCCGACTCCATGGTCCAGCCGCCCGTGAACTCGCCGAAGGCGGGCAGCACGGCCTGACCTTGCCCTTGTGCTTGCCCTTGCCCTTCCTCGTGCACGAAGCACGGCAGCCGCACGCTGTCGCGCCCCGGTCCGTGCAGCCGGCGCGCCGGGTGCAGGTGGCCCGCGAGCACGAAGTGCGTGGGATGCGCCTGCGGATGGTGGCAGCAGGCGAAGGGGCCGAACAGCCAGGGCTCGTCGACCACCTCAATGCGAAGCGCGGGCGGCGGATCGCCCGCGCGGCTGTCGTGGTTGCCGCGCACCAGCGTCATCGCGAGCGCCGCATGCTTCTCGCGCCATTCCCGCACCACGGGCAGCACGGCGCGCGCGGGCGCCGCATGCAGGAAGTCGCCGAGGAACACCAAGCGCCGCGGCGCATGGCGCGCGATCAGCAGGTCGAGCCGCGCGAGGTTCTCGAGCGTGGTGCCGCCCGGCACCGGCAGGCCCAGCGCGCGGAAGGTGGCGGCCTTGCCCAGGTGCAGGTCGGCGACGAACAGCGCCTGCCCGGCCGGCCACCAGAGCGCGCGCTCGGGCAGCAACTGCACCGCTTCGCCCGCCCATTGGAGCGGCAGCGGCGTCGAGGCGGAAGAAGAAGAGGAAAGGGAACGCATCGCCGGCCAGTGTCGCAAAAGCGCCGGGCAGTCGCGTCCGACTTGCAATTCGCCCGCGCCGCCCCTAGCTTTGCCGGATGACCGAATCGCCCACGCTGCACATCGTCTGCCCGCAATGCCACACCACCAACCGGGTGCGCGAGGCGCAACTGGCCAGCGCGCCCGACTGCGGCAACTGCCACAAGCCGCTGTTCGGCGCCCACTCGGCCGCGCTGCCCGACGTGGCGAGCTTCGACCGCCACATCGCGCGCAACGAGATCCCGGTGCTGGTCGACTTCTGGGCCCCGTGGTGCGGCCCCTGCCGCCAGATGGCACCGGCCTACGAGCAGGCCGCGGCGCAGCTCGAGCCGCGCGTGCGCGTCGCCAAGGTCGACACCGAGGCCGTGCCCGCGCTGGCCGCGCGCTTCAACATCCGCAGCATTCCGACCCTGGCGCTGTTCAAGGGCGGCCGCGAGGTCGCGCGCCAGGCCGGCGCGATGGGCGCGGCCGACATCGTGCGCTGGGCCAAGGCCCACGGCGCCGGCTGAAGCGTCAAGGCCGCCGCCGGCGTTCGCGCCGCGGTACCGGCGGCCGGGCGGCGCCCTCCTGCCCGAAGGCCAGCGTGCTTCGCACGCGCTCCGCACCGCCCGCGGTCACGGCACCGCCGGCAGCCTTCTCGAGCTGCTCGACCATGCGCGCGATGCGGTCGGCCACGTTCTCGTTCGACAGCTTCTCGCGGAACAGCTCCACCATCAGCGGAAACGAGAACGGCGTCGGCCGTTCGAGCGCGCGCAGCACCAGCTGCTGCGTGCCCATGCGCGCGAGGCTGGCGGCGAGGCGGCCGATCTCGAGCTCCTGCGACAGCAGCTCGCGCTCGGCCTGCGCGAGCAGCGCGTTGTCGGGGTCGTACTTGCGGAACACCTCCCAGAACAGCGAGGACGAGGCCTGCAACTGCCGGCTGCTGCGCTTCTCGCCCGGATAGCCCTGGAAGATCAGACCCGACACGCGCGCGATCTCGCGAAAGCGCCGCTGCGCGAGCTCGCCCGCATTGAGCGAGGCCAGCACCTCGTGCAGCAGTGCCTCATGCGCCTGTGCCGCGTCGCCCGCCGGCATGCCGAGCACCTCGGGCAGCCGCGCGGGCCAGTCGACCTCGCTCGCGCTCAGCAGTTCGAAGCCGTAGTCGTTGACCGCGATCGAGAAGGTGCGCGCCTCGTGCTGCGCCACGCGCCAGGCCAGCAGGCTCGCGAGCCCCAGGTGCACGTGGCGGCCCGCGAAGGGATAGAGGAACAGGTGCCAGCCCTCGCGCGTCTTCAGCGTCTCGGCCAGCAGCGTTCGCGGCGTGGGCAATGCCGACCACCGCTGCTGCAGTTCGAGCAGCGGCCGCACGCAGCGCAACTCGGGCGACTCCCACCGGCCCTGGTCGGCCAGCGCGAGCTGCTGCACCACCGCGTCGGCCAGCGTGTTCGACAGCGGCATGCGCCCGCCATTCCAGCGTGGCACCGCGGGCCGCTGGCCGCTGGCGCGCCGCACCCAGGCCGTCATGTCGTGGATGCGCACCAGCTCGAGCAACCGGCCGCCGAACAGGAAGCAGTCGCCGGGCTTCATGCGCGCGACGAAGCCCTCCTCCACGCTGCCGATCTTCGCGCCGCCGAGGTACTGCACCGCCATGCTCGCGTCGCTCACGATGGTGCCGATGTTCATGCGGTGGCGCCGCGCGAGCCGCGCATCGGGCACGCGCCACACGCCTTGCTCGTCGGGCACCACGCGCTTGTAGTCGGGATAGGCCGCGAGCGAGGCGCCGCCCTGCGCGACGAAGTCCAGGCACCAGGCCCAGTGCGCGCGCGTGAGGCCGGCATAGGCGGCCGTGCCGCGCACCTCCTCGTAGAGATCGTCGGGCACGAAGCCGCCGCCGAGCGCCACGGTCACGAGGTGCTGCACCAGCACGTCGAGCGGCTGGTCGGGCGAATGGCGTGCCTCGATGTGGCCTTCGGCGATGGCGGCGCGCGCCGCCGCGCCCTCGACCATCTCGATGCTGTGCGTGGGCACCAGCGTGATGCGCGAGGACCGGCCCGGCGCATGGCCCGAACGGCCCGCGCGCTGCAGCAGCCGCGCCACGCCCTTGGGCGAGCCGATCTGCAGCACGCGCTCCACCGGCAGGAAGTCGACGCCGAGGTCCAGGCTCGAGGTGCAGACCACGGCCTTGAGCTCGCCGCTCTTGAGGCCCAGCTCGACCCACTCGCGCACCTCGCGGTCGAGTGAGCCGTGGTGCAGCGCGATGGTGCCGGCCCATTCGGGCCGCGCCTCGAGCATCGCCTGGTACCAGATCTCCGACTGCGAGCGCGTGTTGGTGAAGACCAGCGTGGTGCTGCTGGCCGCGATCTCCTCGAGCACCTGCGGCAGCATCGTGAGGCCCAGGTGGCCGCCCCAGGGAAAGCGCTCGGCGCGGCCCGGCAGCAGCGAATCGATGACCAGCTTCTTCGGCACCTGGCCCTGCACCAGCACGCCGTCGCCGTGGCCCAGCAGCGCATGCATCGCCTCGTGCAGGTTGCCGAGCGTGGCCGACATGCCCCAGACCGCGAGCCCCGCGTTCCAGCGCCGAAGCCGCGCGAGCGCGAGCTGCACCTGCACGCCGCGCTTGTTGCCGAGCAGCTCGTGCCACTCGTCGACCACCACCATCTTGACGGCGCCCAGCACCTCGCCGGCATCGGCGCGCGCGAGCAGCAGCGACAGGCTCTCGGGCGTGGTGACCAGCACCGTGGGGAGGCGCGTGTTCTGCGCGCTGCGCTCGGCCGAGGAGGTGTCGCCGCTGCGCGCGCCCGCGCTCCAGGGCTGCACGCCGGCACCGAGCGCCTCCAGCGGCTGCTGGAGCGCGCGCAGGGTGTCGGCCGCGAGCGCGCGCATCGGCGTGAGCCACAGCACGGTGAGCGGCGGTGCCGGTGCCGGCCGCGCGCCTTCCTTGCGCGGCCGCGCGGCCTGCGCATGGGCCAGCAGCGCGCCGAGCCACACGGCATAGGTCTTGCCCGCGCCGGTGGTCGCATGCAGCAGACCCGAGCGGCCCTGCGCCACGGCCTTCCAGACCTCGCGCTGGAACTTGAAGGGCTTCCAGCCGCGCGCGGCGAACCAGGCGTCGAGCGCCGCCTTGACCGCCCTGTTCATGACGGCAGCAGCGCGGCCAGCGTCTGCAGGGTGTCGGCCTCTTGCACCGGCTTGTCCTCGCGCCAGCGCAGCATGCGCGGAAAGCGCACCGCGATGCCGCTCTTGTGGCGCGCGCTGCGCGCGATGCCCTCGAAGCCGAGTTCGAACACCAGCGTGGGCTTGACGCTCTTCACGGGCCCGAAGCTCTCGATGGTGGTCTTGCGGATGACCGCGTCGACACGCGCCATCTCGGCATCGGTGAGGCCCGAGTAGGCCTTGGCGAAGGGCACGAGCTTGCGCTCGGCCTGTTCGGGCGGGCCGTCCCACACGGCGAAGGTGTAGTCGCTGTAGAGGCTGGCGCGGCGGCCATGGCCGCGCTGCGCATAGACCAGCACCGCGTCGATGCTCAGCGGATCGATCTTCCACTTCCACCACACGCCCACGTCCTTGGTGCGGCCCACGCCGTACTGCGCGCTGCGGCGCTTGAGCATCATCCCTTCGACGCCCATGCTGCGCGCCGCCTCGCGCTGGCGCGCGAGATCGGCCCAGTCGGCGCCGGCCAGCACCGGACTCGGCAGCAGCAGCGGATGCGCAAGGCGCGCGACCAGCTCGTCGAGCAGCACGCGGCGTTCGGCCTGCGGCAGCGCGCGCAGGTCGCGGCCCTCCCACTCGAGCAGGTCGTAGGCCAGCAGCACCACCGGGATCTCGCGCAGCAGCTTCGCGCCCAGCGTCTTGCGCCCGATGCGCTTCTGCAGCTCGGCGAAGGGCTGCACCCGGCCATCGCGCCACACGGCGATCTCGCCGTCGACCACCGTGCCGTCGGGCAGCGCCTCGCCGAGCGCCGCGAGCTCGGGGAAGCGCTCGGTCACCAGTTCCTCGCCGCGCGACCACAGCCACACCACGCCCGCGCGCTTCACGAGCTGCGCGCGGATGCCGTCCCACTTCCACTCGACGATCCAGTCCGAGGGTGGCCCCAGCGCCGCATCGAACTGCGCGAGCGGCAGGTTGAACGGATGCGCGAGGAAAAAGGGATAGGGCTGCCCGCTGGTCTTCTGCACCTGCTCGGCATCCGATTCGGGCGCGATCAGCGTGCCGTAGTCGCCGGCCCGCGGCCGCGCGCCGATGTGGGTGTAGCCCATGAGCCGCTGCGCGACACGCTTGGCATCGATGCCACCGACCGCCGCGAGCGCCTGCGTGACCTGCAGCTTCGACACGCCGACGCGGAAGGCGCCGGTGATGAGCTTGAAGTAGACCAGCCGCTCCTCGGCCGCGAGCCGGCGCCACTGCGCGCGCAGCCTGTCGGCCAGTTCCTCGGGCGCGGCCTTCGCTGCCTCGCGCAGCGGCAAGAGGTGCTGCTCGACCCAGGCCGCGAGCCCGAGCTCGTGCGTTTCGCTCGGCGGCGGCAGCAGCAGCGCGATGGTTTCGGCGAGGTCGCCGACGGCCTCGTAGCTCTCGTCGAACAGCCACTCGGGCAGGCCCGCGGCCTCCTGCGCGAGCAGGCGCAGCAGCTTGGTCGGCACCAGTTGGCGCGGCTTGCCGCCCGCGAGGAAGTAGACGGCCCAGGCGGCATCGGCCGGATCGGCCGCGCGCAGGTAGCGCTGCAATGCGGCCTGCTTCGCGAGGCTCGAGGTGCTCGCATCGAGCTCGCGGTAGAGCGCGGCGAAGTCCTTCATGCCGGCGCCGCCTCCCCGGCGGGCGGCGGCGCTTCCTGGTCGTCCTCGTCGCCGTACTCGGTCTTGAAGCCCTGCGCGTCGAGCCCGTTCTCCGACAGCCAGCGCACCATCACCTGCACGCTGCCATGGGTGACGAACACGCGCTCGGCGCCCGTGCCCGCGATCGCCTGCTGCAGCCCGGGCCAGTCCGCATGGTCCGACATCACGAAGCCGCGATCGACGCCGCGCCGGCGCCGGGTGCCGCGCAGCTGCATCCAGCCGCTCGCGAAGGCATCGGCATAGGTGCCGAAGCGCTTCATCCACGGCGTTCCCTGCGCCGAGGGCGGCGCCAGCACCAGCGCGCGTTTCAGCAGCGCCGCGTCGACGCCCGGATCGGTGACGCGCAAGGTGGCCGGCAGCGCCACGCCCGCGGCGCGGTAGACGGCATTGAGCGGCTCGACCGCGCCATGCACGACGATCGGCCCGATCGAGGCATCGACGCCATGCAGGATGCGCTGCGCCTTGCCGAAGGCATAGCAGAACAGCACCGAGGCGCGGCCGGCCTCGGCATTCGCGCGCCACCAGGCGTCGATCTCCGCGATGAGCTGCGCCTGCGAAGGCCAGCGGTAGATCGGCAGGCCGAAGGTGGACTCGGTGATGAAGGTATCGCAGGGCACCGGCTCGAAGGGCGCGCAGGTGCCGTCGGGCTCGGTCTTGTAGTCGCCCGATGCCACCCAGACGCGGCCGCCGTGTTCGAGCCGCACCTGCGCCGAGCCCAGCACGTGGCCGGCCGGATGCAGCGACACGCGCACGCCGCGGTGCTCGATCGCCTCGCCGTAGGGCAGCGTCTGCAGCGGGATGTCGGCGCCCAGGCGCGCGCGCAAGGTGCCGGCGCTGTCGGTGTGGGCGAGGTAGTGGCCGTGGCCGGTGCGCGCATGGTCGGAGTGCGCGTGCGTGATGACGGCGCGCGCGACCGGCCGCCAGGGGTCGATGTAGAAATCGCCCGGCGGGCAGTACAGGCCCTCGGGGCGCGCGACGACGAGATCTTCTTCCTGCGCGGGCATGGCATGCCATCGTAGGCGCTCGCGGCCCGTGGCGCCTCGGCCCGGATGCCGCGAGGCGCCGTGGGCCGGCGCCTACCCGCCGTGCCCGTCCGCGCTGCTCAGGGCTGCTTGCCGCGGCGCGCGGTCGTCATCTCGAGCACGTTCATCTTCATGCCGTTGGCCATCACCATGTCGCCGGGCTTCTGGCCGGCCTTGCAGGGGCCGACCCACTTCGCCTCGACGACGGCCATGCCTTCGCTGCGGCCCATCAGCGGCGGGCTGTAGGTCGATTTGCTCTCCACGCGGTAGGCCGAGCCGAAGTCACCGCTCATCACGGCGCGCGAGGTGGCGGTGGTGCTGCCGATCTTGCAGACCGAGTCGATCACCAGCTTGCCGCCCTCGGCGCGCAGGTCCTGCTTCGAGCACAGGCTGCGGCCCATGCCCTGGCCCATCTCGCGCAGGGCCTTGTCGGTGGCCGCGTCGATGCACTGCTGCATGGTGTGGCTGCCCTCCTTCGCGCCGCTGCCGTCGTCGCTGCGCATCTCCCACAGGCCGGGCTTGCGCGCCGGATAGTCGATCGCCACCGCGGGCCCGGCGAGCACGGTGCAGGGCAGCACCGCGGCGAAGGCGGCGAGGAAGGCCAGGACGAGGGGAAGGGTCTTCATGGGGCGGCTCCGGGCGCGGCGTGTCGAAGGCTCGACGATGCCCCGGTTTGTACAGGGCGCCCCCGCGGCGCGGAATACCGCGATCGGTCTACGCCGCGCGGCCGGCCCCGGCGATGCCGCTCACGCTGCCCGCCGCCGCGCGCACGCGCGTGGCCAGCCCGAACACCACGCCCAGCACGAAGCCGCCGCCCACGTCGATCAGCACGTGCTGGCGCACCGCCATGGTCGAGTAGACGATGCCCGCCGCCCACGCGAGGTTGAGGCCGCGCAGCCAGGCGGGCGCGCCCACGCTGCGCAGCTGACGCGCGAGCACCACGCAGGCGAACACCGAGAACGACACGTGCAGCGAGGGAAAGGCATTGCCCGCCGAGTCCTTAGTCTTGAGGAAGTGCAGCGTGGTGCCGGGACTGGTGTCGATCGTGAAGTTGGGAATCGCCGTCGGCAGGCACCAGAACACGATGAGCGCGATGGTCGTCATCAGCGCGCAGGCCAGCGAGAACGCCGTGAGCTCGCGCCGGTCGCGCGAGAACAGCACCGGCAGCGCGATGTAGAGCCACAGCGACAGGTACACCGGCAGCAGCGCGGGCCAGAACGCGACGAGCCGGTCGATCGGCGTGAGCGGCAGCACCCAGGCCTCGCCCGAATGCCGCATGACCCAGAAGTACAGCGGGAAGAAGCCGATGGTGGCGAGGGTGTTGCCGATCAGCTTGAGCGGCAGCAGCGTACGGCAGCGATCCCGCAACGCGCGCCGCCAGGTCGGCGCGATCGCGGCACTGCCTGCGGAGGAAGAAATCATGGATGCCCGTGGCTGGAGACCAGGGCAGCCACTTTACCCGGCCTTTGCGGCGACGGCCGCGCAGGCATCGGCGCCCGCCGCGAGCGGCACCGACATCAGGGTCTCCCTCAGCGTGAGCAGGACCCGGCGCGCGCACCGCTCGAACACCAGCGATGCGCGTTCGACCCGTTCCGTGCCGCCCTCGAAATAGCGGAAGGTCTTCTGCGCCGCGGCGCCGGCGGGCATCGTCTTGTCGGCCATCGACACGGCGAGCTCGATCGACTCGCGCATCAATGCGCCGGCGACCGCGCGGAACGCGGCGCCGTTGTCCTTGCTCCAGTAGGCCACCGGGTCCGCTTCGGCCGTCGGCGCCGAGACGATCCGGACCACGCTCTCGTACGCCGCGGCGCCAGCCGAACCCGCGCGCCGCACGCTCACGACGTTGTCGAGCACCAGCGCCTGCTGGTCCTGCGTCAACGAGAACACGGGCGCGCTGTCGACCTGCCAGGCCTGGCCGTCGACACTCGCGGGCGCCGGCGCGCCCTGCGCCAGTTCGGCGTGCGTGTAGGCGGCCAGCAGCTTGCGATACGGCACCAGCACCTGGTCGGCCTGCTCCTGGAGCTTGGCCTTCTGCGCGCTCTTGGCGGACTCGTTCATCAGGCCATGCACGAGCACCACCGCCAGCAGGCCGGCCGCGCTCGGCGCGGGATAGAGCATCGGAGCGGCACCGGTGCCTGCGGTGTCGAAGTTCTCGGCGCCCCTGAAGGCGACGGGATCGGTCGCCGGCAACCGGACCACCCAGCGCGGGGTCGCGGGCACGGGCACGGGGGCCGGCGCGACCACGGCGTCGGCAGGCGGCGCCGGCGGCGGCGCGGCGGCCGTCTCGTCCTGCGCGAAGGCGCACGCGGCGCCCAGCACGGAGGCCGCGCAGGCCAGCCGGCGGCCGAAGCGCCCGAGGGCGCGCGCCGCCACGAACGGATGCGCCATGCCTACTGGGCGCCGGTCGCCGGCGCTCCCTCCGGCACGGCCACGTCGGCCAGCGGCTTGAGCACGCTGTCACGGCTGGCCTCGATGGCCTGGAAGTAGGCGTTGGTCAGGCCCGGGAACTTGGGCGGCTCGTCCCACTTGGCACCGGCGGCGCGGTTGATGTTGATCGGCAGGTACCAGCTGTAGGTGTTGGTCTTCAGGTCGACCAGGTACGCGGCCCCGGTGACCACGGCCTTGGGATCGCTGGTCGGCACGTACGACGCATAGGTGCGCACATAGCCCACCTGCGGCATGTCGATCACGAGCAGTTTGTCGACTGCGTGCTTGGCGCGCAGCGAGGCGAAGTCCTTGCGCGCGGCGGTCGGCACCTCGGTGCGGATGTCGGGCAGCGACTTGAGGTCGATGGCCTCCTTGATGACCGTGACCTCGACGTTCTTCTTGCGCAGCGCGGCCGCCACGTCCTCCTTCAGGGAGGCGAGGTCATCGCGCGCCAGGGTCTCGGTGTGCTTGGTCAGCGCGGAATTGGAAGCGCTGGCGAAGGCGTAGCACAGCAGGCAGTCCGCGCCGGGAAAGAAGGTGTCGACCTTCGGCAGCTCGGACATCGCCACGCCGACCTTCGCGCTTTTCGCGCTGCTCGAAGTCAGCGCGTCCTTGCCCAGGGGCACGGGTTGCTGCGGCTTGATCGCGCATCCACTCAGAAAAATGCCAAGCGCCGCCACAGCGGCGAACAGACGCCATCTCATGTTTCTTCTCCTCGGTTTTGTTGTTGACCCCGGGTGTAGCCCCGCAGCCGAGGAGACGGACTTCATGGAATCCGGCCGCCTCCCCGGCCGGAATTGTGACATTGTGTGAGCGTCTTGCGAATCCCGCGGCGCCTCAGCTCACCAGGGCGTCCATTTCAGGTCGCTGCGTGCCGAGGCCACCGTGCGTTCGATGAAGCGCACGCCGCGCGCCCCATCCTCCACGCGCGGGTAGTCGGCCTCGAGCGGATCGGCGCGCCGGCCTTCGAGGCGCGCGCGGATGTCGGCGGCGACGCCCGCGTAGACGTTGGCGAAGGCCTCGATGAAGCCCTCGGGGTGGCCCGCGGGCAGGCGGCTCGCGCGGCGCGCCGATTCGTGCAGCCAGGGGGCGCCGCGCGTGAGCACGCGCAGCGGCCCGTCGTGCGGCAGGTGCAGCAGCCGGCTCGGCTGTTCCTGGTGCCACTCGAGCGTGCCCAGGGTGCCGGCGATGCGCACGCGCAGGTCGTTCTCGAGGCCGGTGCTGATCTGCGAGGCGATGAGCACGCCGCGCGCGCCGCCCTGGTAGCGCAGCAGCAGGCTGCCGTCGTCGTCGAGCTGGCGGCCGGCCACGTGCGCCGTGAGGTCGGCGCACAGGCTCTCGATCTCGAGGCCGGTCAGCGTGGCGACGAGGTTCTCGGCATGCGAGCCGATGTCGCCGATCGCGCCGGCCGCGCCGCTGCGCGCGGGGTCGGTGCGCCAGTCGGCCTGCTTGTTGCCGGTGCCCTCGAGCTCGCTCGCGAGCCAGCCCTGGTTGTATTCCACGACCACCTTGCGCAGCGTGCCGAGCTCGCCCGCGCGGATCATCGCGCGGGCCTGCCGCACCATGGGGTAGCCGGTGTAGTTGTAGGTGACGCCGAAGACCGTGCCCTGCGCCGCCACGCTGGCGACCAGCGCATCGGCCTGCTCGCGCGTGTGGACCAGCGGCTTGTCGCACACCACGTGGAAGCCGGCCTCGACGAAGGCCCGCGCCACCGGGTAGTGCACGTGGTTGGGCGTGACGATCGAGACGAAGTCGATGCGCTCGCCGGCGGGCCGCTTCAGTTCATCGGCCAGCAGGGCCTGCCAGTCGCCATGGTTGCGCGCGTCGGCCAGGCCGAGGTCGGCGCCCGAGGCGCGCGCCTTGGCGGGATCGGAGGACAGCGCGCCGGCCACGAGCTCGATCTGGGCGTCGAGCGCGATCGCCTTGCGGTGCACGCCGCCGATGAAGGCATCGCGGCCGCCGCCGACCATGGCGTAGCGCAGCTTGCGATGGGGGGTGTCGGTCATCCAACTCCTTGAGGTTCCAGAGACGGGGTCCCCCTCCCCGCGGGGAGAGGGAGCGAAGCGATCGGCCGGCCGGCCGATCCCGTTCAGAACGGCGAGTTCGGGTGGTAGAAGTCCTTGGCGTTGTCCTTGGTGATCAGCACCGACGGGATGATCGTGGTCGCGGGCAGCTTCTCGCCCTTCAGGCGCGCCTCGGCCGTGAGCTTGATGGCGTCGTAGATGAACTTGGGCGAGTAGCTCACGTCGGCCGTGATGCGCTTGTCCTTGCCGTCCATGATGGTCTTGACCATGCCCTTGGCGCCGGCGCCGCCGAACACGATTCTGATGTCGTCGCGCTTGGCCTGCTCGATGGCCTTGAGCACGCCCACGGCCATGTCGTCGTCGGCGGCCCAGATGGCGTCGATCTGCTTGAAGCGCGTGAGGTAGTCCTGCGTGACCTTGAAGGCGTCGTCGCGGTTCCAGTTGGCGTACTTGGCGTCGAGCAGCTTCACGTCGGGGCTGTTCTTGAGCACCGCGTTGAAGGCGTCCATGCGCTCGTTGTCGAGCGTGGTCGCGATGCCGCGCAATGCCACCACGTTGCCCTTGCCGCCGAGCTGCTTGACGATGTACTCGGCCGGGATGCGGCCGAAGGCGGTGTTGTCGCCAGCCACGTAGGCGTCCTGCGCGCTGGTGTCGGTCAGGCCGCGGTCGACCACGGTGACGTAGGCACCCTTGGCCTTGACCTGCGCGACCGGCTTGGTCAGCGCGGCCGATTCGAACGGGAACACGACCAGCGCGTTGATCTTGGTGACCGTCGACAGGTCCTGCAGCTGGTTGGCCTGCTCGGGCGCGTTGGCGGCGGTCTTGATCGTGATCTTCAGGTCCTTGTGTTCCTTCTCGAGATCCTTCTTCGCCTGGTTGGCCCAGTAGTTGATGCCGCCCATGAAGCTGTGGGTGGCGGCGGGGATCGAAACGCCGAGGTTGACCTTGTCCGCGGCGAGCGCGGGCAGGCTGGCGAATGCCGCGGCGGCCACGGCCGTGAGCGCGATGCGTCGGGTGAAACGGGTCATGCTGATGTCTCCTCTTGGTGGATGGAACGGAACGGGAAGGAACCAGGTGTGGCCACGCCCAACGGCGTCATCGCTTTCCTCGCTGGAGGAAGGCCACGATGATGATCACGAAGCCCTGCACCGCGGCATTCAGGTACACGCTGATGATGCTGGTGAGGTTCAGGATGTTGCTGATGACCGAGAGCAGGATCGCGCCCACCACGGTGCCGGTGATGCTGCCCGCGCCGCCCTTGAGCGCGGTGCCGCCGACGATCACCGCGGCGATCGCCTCGAGCTCCCACAGCAGGCCCGTGGTCGGCGAGGCCGAGCCCAGGCGCGGCACGTACAGCAGCGTGGCGATGCCCACGCAGACGCCGAGCAGCACGTAGGTCAGTATCTTCACGCGGTCGACGTCGACCGCGGCGTAGCGCGCGACCTGCTCGTTGGAGCCGATGGCCTGCACGTAGCGGCCGTAGGCGGTGCGGTTGAGGATCACGCCGCCGACGATGGCGACGATGACGAACACCCACACCGGCACCGGGATGCCCGCGAGGCTCGCGTAGTAGACCGGCGCGTAGAGGTCCGACAGCTCGTTGTCGAGCGTGAGCGCGCCGCCGTCGGCGAAGTAGGTGAGGTAGGCGCGGAAGATGCCGAGCGTGCCCAGCGTGACGATGAAGGGCTCGATGCGGCCCTTGGTGATCAGCAGGCCGTGCGCGAGGCCGAACAGCGCGCCCAGCACCACCGCGAGCACGGCGCCGAGCATCACCGCCATCAGCGGCGAGCCGGTGGCCGGGCCGGCCCAGTTGATGAACATGATCACGCTGCCCGCGATCAGCGCGGCCATCGAGCCCACCGACAGGTCGATGCCACCCGAGATGATCACGAAGCACATGCCGACCGCGATGATGCCGATGAAGGCGGTGCGCGTGAGCACGTTCATCGCGTTGTCGACGGTGGCGAAGTCGCCGTTGAGCAGGGTGCCGGCGATGCACAGCAGCACCAGGCCGATGACGGGGCCGAGGCCGTGCAGGTGCTCGGTCCAGCGCGCCTTGGGCTGGGCGCGGTGGGTGTCGGCGGTGGGTTCGGGGCTGTTGTTCATGGGGGCCGGGTGTGGGTCGTGGCTCAGTGCGCGCCGGTGGCGTGGGCGATGAGCGCTTCTTCGCTCAGGTGGTCGGCGTCGAGCGTGGCGACCAGCCGGCCCGCGCGCATCACCGCGACGCGGTGGCACAGGCCGATCAGTTCCATGAGCTCGGACGAGATGACGATCACGGCCAGGCCCTCGCGCGCCAGGCGCTGAACCAGGAAATAGATGTCGCGCTTGGCGCCCACGTCGACGCCGCGCGTGGGCTCGTCGAGCACCACCACGCGCGGGCGCGGCTGCAGCACCTTGGCGAGCGCGAGCTTCTGCTGGTTGCCGCCCGACAGCGACGAGGCCCTGACCTCGAGCGAGCCGGCGCGGATGCCGTAGTCCTTGACCGCCTCGGCCAGCGCGCCGCGCTCGGCCTCGGGCTTGAGCCAGGGCGTGGCGTAGCGCTCGAGCGCCATCAGCGTGAGGTTCTGGCGCAGGCCGAAGTGCACGTGCAGGCCCTTGCCCTTGCGGTCCTCGCTCAGGTAGGTGAGGCCGTGTTTCGCGGCATCGCGCGGGCTGCGCCAGCCCTTGCCGTGGGGCACCGCGCGCCCGAGCATCTCGACGCTGCCGGCCGCGGGCCGCAGGCCCAGCAGGCCTTCGAACAGCTCGGTGCGGCCGGCGCCGACCAGGCCCGCGAAGCCGAGGATCTCGCCGGGGCGCACCTCGAAGCTCGCGTCCCGTGCCCAGCCGGGCACGCTGAAGCCCTGCACGCGCATCGCGGGCGCCTGCGCGGCCGACACCGGGTCGCGCGGCGGATAGAGGTCGGCCAGCTCGCGGCCCACCATCAGGTTGGCCATCTGCTGGCGCGTGACCTCGGCCGTGGGCGAGCGCGCGACGAAGCGGCCGTCGCGCATCACGATCACCTCGTCGGTCACGCGCTCGACCTCGTCGAGCTTGTGCGAGATGTAGACGATGGTCACGCCGTCGGCGCGCAGCTGCGCGATCAGCTTGAACAGGCGCTCGGTCTCGCCGGGCGTGAGCGTGGCGGTGGGCTCGTCCATCACCAGGAGGCGCGCGCGGCGCGCGATGGCCTTGGCGATCTCCACCAGCTGCTTCTCGGCCACGATGAGCCGGCGCACCTTGGTGCGCGGGTCAGCCTGCAGGCCGACGGCCGCCAGCGCGGCCGCGGCCTCGCGCTCCATCGCGACGTCGTCGAGGAACAGGCCCTTCTTCTTCTCGTGGCCGAGGAAGATGTTCTGCGCGATGCTCAGGTCCTCGGCGAGGTTGAACTCCTGGTGGATCAGCACGATGCCCAGCGCCTCGGCATCGCGCGAGCCGGCGAACTGCTGCGGCTGGCCGTTGATGCGCAGCGCGCCGCCCGTGAGGCCCTCGTAGCCCGAGAGGATCTTCATCAGCGTGGACTTGCCCGCGCCGTTCTCGCCGAGCAGGCCGTAGACCTTGCCGGGCGCGAGCGCGAAGCTCACGCCGTGCAGCACCTGCACCGGGCCGAAGGACTTCCGCACGTCGTCGAATTCGACCGCGACGCTGGCTTTGTTCTGCGTTTCGCTCATGGCGCGATCCCCCTCGCCTTGAGGCTCTGCTGCATCGCGAGCACGCCGGCGCCGATCAGGCCGCCCTGCGCGGCCAGCGGCGTGTACTGGATCTCGAGGTGGCGCGTCGACAGCGCGAGCGAGCGCTGGTAGACGCTTTGCCGCACCGCCGCGAGGAACAGCGGGCCGATGCGCGTGATGCCGCCGCCGATGAACACATGCGACGGATTGAAGAAGTTGACGACCGAAGCCAGCATCTGGCCGATGAGGTTGCCCGCGCGCTGCACGATGGCATTGGCCGCGGGATCGCCGGCGCGGCTGGCCTGGCCCACGTCGAGGGCCTCGATGCGGCCCTGGCTGCGCAGCACCTCGGCGAGCACGGCGCTCTCGCCGGCCTCGGCCGCCTGCACCGCCATGCGCGTGATGGCGGGGCCGGCCGCCATCGCCTCGACGCAGCCCAGGTTGCCGCAGTGGCAGCGCGGCCCTTCCTGGTCGACGCAGATGTGGCCCACGTCGCCAGCCGAACCGGCGGCGCCGCGGTAGACCTCGCCGTGGCAGACGATGCCGCAGCCGATGCCGGTGCCGATCTTGATGACGAGGAAGTTCGAGAGCGAGCGCTTGAGGCGCCAGAGCTCGCCGAGCGCCATCAGGTTGACGTCGTTGTCGACGAACACCGGCGCGGCATAGTCCTCGCGCAGGTAGTCGCGGATCGAGAAGCTGTCCCAGGCCGGCATCAGCGGCGGATTGACGAGCTGGCCGATCTCGAAGTTGACCGGCCCGGGCACGCCGATGCCGATGCCGAACACGTCGCGCGCCGTGCGGCCGCAGCGGCCCAGCAGTTCGCGCATCAGCGCGCGCACGCGCGCCAGCACGACCGCGGGGCCATCGCGCACGTCGGCCGCTTCCTCGTGCTGCGCGAGTACCGTGAGGTCGGGCTGCAGCACGGCGACGCCGAGGCTGGTGGCGCCGATGTCGACGCCCACGAGCACGCCGAGGTCGGCATGGAGCTGGAGGTTTTCGGGGCGGCGTCCGCCCGAGGAACGCTGCAGGCCCGCTTCGGCCAGCAGGCCCTGCTCGAGCAGCCCGGCGATCAGCGCATTGGCCTTGCTCTTGGAGAAGCCGAGCTCCTCGGCCATGGCATGGCGCGAACCGCCGGCCGACCAGAAGGTGGTCTCCAGCAAACGCATTTCGTCCGCAGTGATGCCGCTCCAGGGTGCCACGCGCGCTTGTCTCCGGTTCTTTGTGGTGACCCGGCGGCATCGAGGCCGGCGGGCGAAGGCGAATACTAGGAGCAGGTCTTCAGCCAGACAAGGCTGAACTTCGACCATATTCAGATCGAAGACGGCTGGATTCGGCCTTGAAGACCAGGCCTCGCACCGAGCCGGGACGAAAAAAAGCCGCCTCGGTGGGCGGCCTTCGGAAGCAGCAAGCCGCGCGGGCTTACTTCTTCTGGCGGTACTTGCGCAGCGCTGCGATCTGCGCGGCCATCACGGCCAGTTCCGATTGCGCCATCGCGATGTCGATGTCGCTCTTGGCGTTCTTCAGCGCTTCCTCGGCGGCGGCCTTGGCCTGGTTGGCCTTCTCGTCGTCGAGGTCCTTGCCGCGGATCGCGGTGTCCGACAGCACGGTCACGGCGTTCGGCTGCACTTCGAGGATGCCGCCGGCGACGAAGACGAATTCCTCGTTGCCGTCGGCCGTTTCGATGCGCACGGCGCCGGGGCGGATGCGCGTGATCAGCGGGGTGTGGCGCGGATAGATGCCGAGCTCACCGGCTTCACCGGGCAGCGCGACGAACCTGGCTTCGCCCGAGAAGATCGACTCTTCCGCGCTGACCACGTCCACATGAATGGTGCCTGCCATGGTGATTCCTTCTTAAGCGACCTTCTTGGCCTTCTCGAACGCTTCGTCGATGCCGCCCACCATGTAGAACGCTTGTTCCGGCAGGTGGTCGGCTTCGCCGTTCACGATCATCTTGAAGCCGCGGATGGTTTCCGACAGCGGCACGTACTTGCCGGGCGAGCCCGTGAACACTTCGGCCACGTGGAACGGCTGCGACAGGAAACGCTGGATCTTGCGGGCGCGGGCCACGGCGAGCTTGTCGTCGGGCGCCAGTTCGTCCATGCCCAGGATCGCGATGATGTCGCGCAGTTCCTTGTAGCGCTGCAGCGTGCCTTGCACCGAACGGGCCACGTTGTAGTGCTCTTCGCCGACCACGTTCGGGTCGAGCTGGCGCGAGGTCGAATCCAGCGGGTCCACGGCGGGGTAGATACCGAGCGAAGCGATGTCGCGCGACAGCACCACGGTCGAGTCCAGGTGGGCGAAGGTGGTGGCGGGCGACGGGTCGGTCAAGTCGTCGGCGGGCACGTACACGGCCTGGATCGAGGTGATCGAGCCGACCTTGGTCGAGGTGATCCGCTCTTGCAGGCGGCCCATTTCCTCGGCCAGCGTCGGCTGGTAGCCCACGGCGGAAGGCATGCGGCCCAGCAGTGCCGACACTTCGGTACCGGCCAGCGTGTAGCGGTAGATGTTGTCGACGAAGAACAGAACGTCGCGGCCTTCGTCGCGGAACGACTCGGCGATGGTCAGGCCGGTCAGCGCCACGCGCAGACGGTTGCCCGGCGGTTCGTTCATCTGGCCGTAGACCATCGACACCTTCGAGTTCGGCAGGTCGTCGAGGTCCACCACCTTGGCGTCCGACATTTCGTGATAGAAGTCGTTGCCTTCGCGGGTACGTTCACCCACGCCGGCGAACACCGACAGACCCGAGTGGGCCTTGGCGATGTTGTTGATGAGTTCCATCATGTTCACGGTCTTGCCCACGCCGGCGCCGCCGAACAGGCCCACCTTGCCGCCCTTGGCGAACGGGCACACCAGGTCGATCACCTTGATGCCGGTTTCCAGCAGGTCCTGCGAGGGCGACAGTTCGTCGTACGCGGGGGCCTTGCGGTGGATGGGAGCGGTCAGCTCCTGGCTGACGGGACCGCGCTCGTCGATGGGCGCGCCCAGCACGTCCATGATGCGGCCGAGGGTGGCCTTGCCGACCGGCACCGTGATGGGTGCGCCGGTGTTGGTCACGATGAGGCCGCGGCGCAGGCCGTCCGACGAGCCCAGCGCAATCGTGCGCACCACGCCATCACCGAGCTGTTGTTGCACTTCGAGGGTCAGCGCGCTGCCTTCGAACTTCAAGGCGTCGTACACCTTGGGCATCTGGTCACGCGGGAACTCCACGTCGACCACGGCGCCGATACATTGGACAATTTTTCCTTCAGCCATGGCGTTTCCTTCTGGATGGATTCTCAATAAATTTGCGACAGGTTCTTGCAGAAGCGTCCTGGTGCCAATGCGGGCCGCTTTTGCAAGAATGCCGGCCGGGCCGGCATCCTCGAAGTCAATGACGATGCGTTCGGATCTCTGCGCTCGTCGTGCTCAGCACTTCATCGCCGTGGCTTGCGCGGCGAAGGCGTCCGACGCAGCCTTGCAGGCCTGGCCCAGGGCGGCCTTATCGGCACCCATCGAAGCCCAGGTCGCCTTGGTCTGATCGAGGCTGGCCTTCATCGCGTCGGCGGCGGCACCGCTTTGCGAGCTGACGCAAGCGCTGACCTTCGTCAGGTAGTCGTTGCACTCTTGCGGCAGGTCGGCGGCCGAAGCCGTCGGTGCTGCTGCAGCCGGTGCCGAGGCAGGCGCTGCCGGTGCCGCGGCGGGAGCCGATGCAGCGGGAGCAGGCGCCGGAGCCGGTGCGGCCGCCGGAGCGGGCGCGGGTGCCGGGGCCTCTTCCTTCTTGGAACAGGCGGTCAGAGCGGCAGCCACGGCCACCAGAGCGAGAAATTTCTTCATTGAATCGGGTCCCCTTTTTTCTGAGCTGGGCCGTTGTCACCGGTCCGCGTGCGGACCCGTGGGCAATGTGGCCCGGTGCATTGCCTCGATCAGACGCCCGCCGCTGCGGCCGCGCCCGACACGATTTCCGAAAGCTCCTTCGTGATGCCGGCCTGGCGGGTCTTGTTGTAGACCAGCTTCAGCTCGCTGATCACGTTGCCCGCGTTGTCGGTGGCGGCCTTCATCGCGACCATGCGTGCCGATTGCTCGGACGCCATGTTCTCGGCCACGGCCTGGTAGACCAGCGATTCCACGTAGCGCACCAGCAGCTCGTCGATGACGCTCTGCGCATCGGGCTCGTAGATGTAGTCCCAGGCGTGCTGGCCGCTCTCGACCTGCAGCGTCTCGGAAGCGAGCGGCAGCAGCTGCTCGACCACCGATTCCTGGCGCATCGTGTTGATGAACTTCGTGTAGCACAGGTACACGGCGCTCAGCTTGCCCTCGGCGTACGCGTCGAGCAGGACCTTGACCGGGCCGATCAGCTTGTCGAGGTGCGGCGTGTCGCCCAGCTGGGTGACATGCGACACCACGCGGGCGCCGATCCGGTTGAGGAAGCCCAGACCCTTGTTGCCGATGGCGACCGCCTCGACCGCGTTGCCGGCCGACTGCTGCTCGCGCAGCTTGGCGGTGACGGCGCGCAGCACGTTGGTGTTCATGCCGCCGCACAGACCCTTGTCGGTCGTGACGACGATGAAGCCCGCGGCCTTGGCCTCGTTCTCCTTCATGAACGCGTGCGTGTACTCCGGATTCGCCTGGCCGAGGTTGGCCGCGATGTTGCGGATCTTCTCGCTGTAGGGGCGGGCGGCGCGCATGCGTTCCTGCGCCTTGCGCATCTTCGACGCGGCCACCATTTCCATGGCCTTGGTGATCTTCTTGGTGTTCTCCACCGATTTGATCTTGCCGCGGATTTCCTTACCAGCTGCCATGAGGATTCCTTTGGGGGTCGATCAGGCGAACGACTTCTTGAACGAGGTGATCGCCGCGTGCAGTTCGGCTTCCGAGTCCTTGTCGATCGCCTTGGCCTGTTCGATCTTGTCGAGCAGGGCCGCGTGGCTGGTCTTGAGGAACTGGTGCAGGCCGTGCTCGAAGGCCAGGACCTTCTTGACGTCGAGATCGTCCATGAAGCCCTTGTTGACCGCGAACAGCGACGCGCTCATCAGCGAGATGGACAGCGGGCTGTACTGGGCCTGCTTCAGCAGTTCGGTCACGCGGGCACCGCGGTCGAGCTGCTTGCGGGTGGCTTCGTCGAGGTCGGAAGCGAACTGCGCGAACGCAGCCAGTTCACGGTACTGCGCGAGGTCGGTACGGATACCGCCCGACAGGCCCTTGATCGCCTTGGTCTGTGCCGACGAACCCACGCGCGACACCGAGATACCGGCGTTGATGGCGGGGCGGATGCCGGCGTTGAACAGGCTGGTTTCCAGGAAGATCTGGCCGTCGGTGATCGAGATCACGTTGGTCGGCACGAAGGCGGACACGTCGCCGGCCTGCGTTTCGATGATCGGCAGCGCGGTCAGCGAACCGGTCTTGCCCTTGACTTCACCCTTGGTGAAGGCCTCGACGTAGTCGGCGTTCACGCGGGCCGCGCGCTCGAGCAGACGGCTGTGGAGATAGAACACGTCGCCGGGGTAGGCTTCGCGGCCCGGCGGGCGGCGCAGCAGCAGCGACACCTGACGGTAGGCCACGGCCTGCTTCGACAGGTCGTCATAGACGATCAGGGCGTCCTGGCCGCGGTCGCGGAAGTATTCGCCCATCGTGCAGCCCGAGTAGGCCGACACGTACTGCATGGCGGCCGATTCCGACGCCGATGCGGCCACCACGATGGTGTAGTCCATCGCGCCGGCTTGTTCGAGGGAGCGCACCACGTTCTTGATCGACGAAGCCTTCTGGCCGATCGCGACGTAGACGCAGGTCATGTTCTGACCCTTCTGGTTGATGATCGCGTCGATCGCCACGGCGGTCTTGCCGGTCTGGCGGTCGCCGATGATCAGCTCGCGCTGGCCACGGCCGACGGGCACCATCGAGTCGATCGACTTGAGGCCGGTCTGCATCGGCTGGTCGACGGACTTCCGTGCGATCACGCCCGGTGCGACCTTCTCGATCACGTCGGTCATCTTGGCGTTGATCGGACCCTTGCCGTCGATCGGCTGGCCCAGCGCGTTGACCACGCGGCCGATGAGCTCGGGGCCCACCGGCACTTCCAGGATGCGGCCCGTGCACTTGACGGTGTCGCCTTCGGAGATGTGCTCGTACTCACCCAGAATCACGGCGCCGACGGAATCGCGCTCGAGGTTCAGCGCCAGGCCGTACGACGGGACGCCGTCGGCCGTGGGCGGGAACTCGAGCATTTCGCCCTGCATCGCGTCCGACAGGCCGTGCACGCGCACGATGCCGTCGGTCACCGACACCACGGTGCCCTGGTTACGGATGTCTGCGCTGACGCCAAGCCCTTCGATGCGGCTCTTGATCAGCTCGGAAATTTCTGCGGGATTGAGTTGCATGACTCTTTCCTTCTTTCAATAAATAGGGCTTACCGCGGCGACAGACCGCCTCAGGCGGTGAGCGCAGCTTTCATTTGTTCGAGCCGGGCCTTCACGGACATGTCGAGCACCTCGTCGCCGACCACGGCACGGATGCCGCCGATCAGTTCGGGGTCGATCGCGACGCTCGTCTTGAGCTTGCGACCGAAGCGGCGCACGAGCGCCGCCTCGATGTCCTGCAGCGCGGCGCCTTCGATCGGGAAGGCGCTGTAGATCACCGCATCGGACGAACCGCTGCTGGCGTTCTTGAGGGCACGGAACTGGACCGCCACCTCGGGAACGGCCGCGAGGCGGCCGTTGTCGAGGACGGTGCGAAGGAAGTTCGTGCCGAGGTCCGGCAGCGGCTGGGACAGCAGGCCGGCGACCAGGCCGACGACCTGCTCGGGCGCGACCTTGGGATTGGCCGCGAACTGCAGCAGCTGCGGACTCCCGACGATGGCGGCCAGCTGGTCGATCCAGCCGGCGGTGGCATCGAGGTTGCCGGCACTGGCCTGGAACAGCGCTTCAGCGTAGGGACGGGCAATGGTCGCGAGTTCGGCCATGTCGTCCTCAGAGCTCGGTCTTCAGGCGCTGGAGCAGGTCGGCATGGACGCCGGCATCGACTTCCTTGCGGAGAATCTGCTCGGCACCCTTGACGGCCAGCGCGGCAACCTGCTCGCGCAGCGCTTCGCGGGCGCGCACGGTCTGCTGCTCGGCCTCGTCGCGGGCAGCCGCGACGATCTTGTTGGCCTCTTCGTTCGCACGGCCCTTGGCTTCTTCGATGATCTGCTGGGCGCGGCGCTCGGCGTCGGCCAGACGGCTGGCGGTCTCGGTGCGAGAAGCCGACAGTTCCTGTTCGACGCGCTGGTTGGCGGACTGCAGTTCGGCCTTGGCCTTGTCGGCGGCCGCCAGGCCCGCGGCGATCTTTTGTGCCCGGTCATCCAAAGCCTTCGCGATCGGCGGCCACACGAATCTCATCGTGAACAGCACGAGCAACAGGAAGACGATGGCCTGAACGAACAGGGTCGCGTTGATACTCACGGCAACACCTTTCTAGAGTGGCGTTGAAACCGGATTACTTCGGCAGGGCGGACAGGAAGGGGTTGGCGAACGCGAACAGCAGGGCGATGGCCACGCCGATCAGGAAGGCCGCGTCGATCAGACCGGCCAAGATGAACATCTTGGTCTGCAGGTCGTTCATCAGTTCGGGCTGACGGGCCGACGATTCCAGAAACTTGCCACCCATCAGGGCGATACCGATCGATGCACCGATAGCGCCGAGACCGACGATCAGACCACAGGCGAGAGCAACGAGACCGAGAACGTTGGATGCTTCCATGATGACTCCTTAGATTTAACTGGATGAATGCAAAAGAAAAAGAACGAAAGGGAACCGAGCCTCAGTGGGCCTCATGAGCCTGGCCCAGATAAATGAGCGTCAGCATCATGAAAATGAATGCCTGGAGCGTGATCACCAGAATGTGGAAGATCGCCCAGACAGTACCGGCAATGACGTGGCCCACTGGCAACAGCACTCCCGAGAACGACGCAGCCATCGCGCCGCCCATGAGCGCGATCAGCATGAAAACGAGTTCGCCCGCGTACATGTTGCCGAACAGCCGCATGCCATGCGACACGGTCTTGGCCACGTACTCGATGATCTGCATGAGCAGGTTGATGATGCCGAGGATCACGGCAAACACGGGGTTCTTGCTGGTGCCGAACGGCGCGGTCACCAGTTCGTGCGCCCAGCCGCCGGCGCCCTTGATCTTGATGCTGTAGAGCAGGCACAGCAGCAGCACGGAGGTCGACAGGCCCAGCGTGGTGGACAGGTCGGCCGTGGGCACGACGCGCATGTAGGCGTGGTGCGGATCGTGGCCGGCAACTTCATGCAGCTTCGCCCAGATGGCCGGCAGCAGATCCACCGGCAGCATGTCCATCGCGTTGAGCAGGAAGATCCAGACGAACACCGTGAGGGCGAGCGGCGCAATGAACTTGCGGCTCTTGGCGTTGTGGATGTTGGCCTTGGCTTGGTTGTCGACCATCTCGACCAGGATCTCGACCGCGGCCTGAAAGCGGCCCGGCACGCCCGACGAGGCCTTGCGCGCGGCCAGCCACAGCACGAAGCAGCCCAGCGCACCGATGACCAGCGCATACAGGACGGAGTCGAGATTGATGATGTTGAAGTCGACGATCGACTTCTGCACCACGGGATTGAGACTCCAGTCGACCTGCCAATGCTGGAGGTGATGAACGATGTACTCACTCGCAGTCGGTGCGTGTCCTTCGGCGGCCATCTTCAGCGTCTCTTTTTAAACAGTCAAATCCGGTTCAACAACCTGGGCCGCACCACGAGCGCGATCCAGTACGTCTTCAGGGCGGCGATCACGCCAGCGACCAGCGCCAGCCAGTTCAGCCCTCCGACCAGCCACGGTGCCGCGACCAGCATGGCCACGGTCAGCACGATCTTGATCGACTCCCACACAAAAAACCTCAGCATGGCAGCGGACTGTGACACTGCTCCCGTTCCGCGCCGTACGCCTCGAACGAACAGCGCCGCCGGCACAGCCACCGCCATCGCTCCGTAGAGCGCCGACACGGCGGCGGACGACAGTCCAGTCCACACCCATGCAACTCCCGCCACGATCACTCCCAAGGCCACTTGGGCCCCGATCACCCACCAGGGCGACAGTTCGGGATTTTGCTCGCGCAGCCGCTGCGCCTCTTCGGGCGTGAGCGGCTCGAAATCAGAGATTTCGACCTCAGGTTCGGCTTCAGGGGTCTTGGTTGTCATTTGGAATGCGACCCCTTGCCTACCGAGAATTCTACAAAGCCTCTGATTATAAGGACAAACCCGCGCCGATCCTGACATCTTGGGCGCACAAGCGACACCTTCGGCCCGGCGCTCATAATTTGCGCCATGCAATCCCTGCCCGCCACCCTGTGCCATCTCGATGGCGAATACCTTCCGCTGCGCGACGCGAAGATCAGCGTCCTGGACCGCGGCTTCATCTTCGGCGACGGCATCTACGAAGTGATCCCGGCCTACGACGGCCACCTGTTCTGCCTCGACGAACACCTGGCCCGGCTCGAGCGCTCGCTCGCCGAGGTCCGCATCCCGAACCCGCACACGCGCGAGGGCTGGCGCGCGCTGGCCGGGCGGCTGGTGGCCTCGGCGGCCGGCGAAGCAAGCGTTTCGGTCTACATCCAGGTCACGCGCGGGGTGGCGCCGCGCGACCACGCGATGGTCCAGGGCATCGTGCCCACCGTCTTCGCGATGGTCAACACCCTCACCCTGCCCGGCGAGGCGGCGCGCACGGACGGGGTGCGATGCGTGACGGCCGACGAGTTCCGCTGGGCCAAGGCGCACATCAAGAGCACCAGCCTGCTGGGCGCGGTGATCGCGCGCCAGATCGGCGTCGACGCGGGCGCGACCGAGACCGTGATGTTCCGCGACGACTGGCTCAGCGAGGCCGCCTCGAGCAACGTCTGGGTGGTCAAGGACGGCACCGTGTTCGGCCCGCCGCGCGACAACCTGGTGCTGACCGGCATCCGCTACGGCCTGCTCGAGCGCCTGTGCGCCGAGCACGGCATCCCGTTCGCGCTGCGGCGCATCGCGCGCGACGAGGTGTTCGCGGCCGACGAGCTGATGATCTCCTCGGCCACCAAGGAGGTGCTGCCCGTGACGCAGCTCGACGACCGGCCCATTGGCAATGGCCGACCCGGCCCCATCTACCAGAGCTTGTACGCGGCCTACCAGGAGGCCAAGCGACGCAACGCACAGGCGCAGCAGCCGCCACGAGGAGTATCCGCATGAGCACCGAACGTCCCGACACGCCCGCGCCGGCCGCCGACGCGGCCGACGCCGTCACCGATCCGCGCAAGGATTCGCTGATCGAATACCCCTCGCAGTTCCCGATCAAGGTGATGGGCGCGAAGGTCGACGGCTTCGTGCACGCGATCACGCAGATCGCCGAGCGCTTCGACCCGAGCTTCGACGCCACCACCGTCGAGCTGCGCGACAGCAAGGCCGGCAACTACCTCGGCGTGACGATCACCGTGACCGCCACCAGCCGCGAGCAGCTCGACGACATCTACCGCGCCCTGTCCTCGCACCCGATGGTCAAGGTCGTGCTCTGAGCACGGGCGAGCGATGCCGCGTTGTGCGCTGAAACGCTGGCGGCACCTCGCGGCCGCGCTGTGCGCGGGCGGCCTGGCGGTGGCCTGCTCCACCGCCCCCAATCCCTACTACGACGCGAGCCGCCCGCACCACCGGCCTGACGGCTTCCAGGACAACTACGTCGAGTTCCAGCCCAAGAACTTCTTCATCGACGTGCTGGTGCGCTGGCAGATCCCGTCCTGGTTCAAGGGCCTGCCGAAGGCGCCCGAGGCGCCGCCGCCGGTGGTGAAGCCCGACCTCGCGCTGCTGCGCGCCAACGCCACGGCGCAGCCGATGCGCCCCACCGCCACCTTCATCGGCCATGCCACCGTGCTGGTGCAGTTGCCGACCGCGACCGGCGGCCTCCACCTGTTGACCGACCCGGTGTTCGGCGAGCGCGCCTCGCCGGTGTCCTTCGCGGGCCCGAAGCGCTTCCAGCCACCGGGCCTGGCGCTGGCCGAACTGCCGCGCATCGACCTGGTGCTGATCAGCCACAACCACTACGACCACCTCGACGAGGCCAGCGTGAAGGCGCTCGCGGCGCAGGCCGGCGGATCGCCGCTGTTCGTGGTGCCGCTGGGCATCGCGCCCTGGCTGGCCGAGCGCGGCATCGTCAACGCGGTCGAGCTCGACTGGTGGGACAGCCTCGAGCTGCCGGCCGGCACGGGCGCCGGCAGCGCCCCGCCGCAGGCTTCGCAGGTGCGCATCCAGCGCAACGGCGCGGGCCTCGCGGCCACGACGGACGCCACCCAGGTCTTCCTCACGCCCGCCCAGCACTGGAGCGCGCGCGGCCTCGGCGACCGGCTGAAGACGCTGTGGGGCGGCTTCGCCGTGCTGTCGCCGAAGCTGCAGCTCTTCTATTCGGGCGACACCGGCTATTCGCGCGACTTCGCCGACATCCAGGCCCGCTTCGCGCCGCGCCAGGGTCCGGCCCAGGGCGGTGGCTTCGACCTCGCGCTGCTGCCCGTGGGCGCCTACGAGCCGCGCTGGTTCATGAAGGACCAGCACGTGAATCCCGAGGAGAGCGTGCGCATCCACCGCGAACTCGGCGCCAAGCGCAGCCTGGGCGTGCACTGGGGCACCTTCGCGCTGACCGACGAGGCGCTCGACCAGCCGCCGCGCGACCTCGCCGCCGCGCGCCAGGCCCAGGGCGTGGCCGCCGACGATTTCTTCACGCTCGCCATCGGCGAGACCCGCACCCTGCCCGAGCGGCAGCCCCCACGATGAGCACCGACACCGCAGCGCCCCCCATCGCCCTCGACCGGCAAGGCCGCGTCGACTACGCCGCCACCTTCGCCGCGATGAAGCAGTTCACGCTGGAACGCACGCCGGATACGCCCGACGCGCTATGGATTTGCGAGCACGCGCCGGTCTTCACGCAGGGCATCGCGGGCCGCCAGGACCACATCCTCAACCCCGGCGAGATCCCCGTGGTGCAGACCGACCGCGGCGGCCAGGTCACCTTCCACGGCCCGGGCCAGGTGGTGGCCTATCCGCTGATCGACCTGCGCCGCGCGGGCTACTTCGTCAAGGAATACGTCTACCGGCTCGAGGAAGCGGTGCTGCGCACGCTGTCGCATTTCGGCGTCACCGGCCATCGCGTGGCGGGCGCGCCCGGCATCTACGTGCGCCTGGACGACCCGTTCTCGCACGCCACCCTCACCGGCCCGCGGCCCGAGCACGACCCGTTCCGCGGCCTCGGCAAGATCGCCGCGCTGGGCATCAAGGTCAGCCGCCACGCCACCTACCACGGCGTGGCGCTCAACGTCGACATGGACCTCGAACCCTTCTCGCGAATCAACCCTTGCGGCTACGCCGGGCTGCAAACGGTCGACCTTTCTACAATCGGCGTCCAATCCACATGGGAAGAAGCCGCCGCCGTGCTGGGCCGCAAGCTCGGTACTTTCCTGGCGCCTTGACGAGAACTCCAATGAGCACCACCGAAGTCGTCCGCGACGCCCAGAGCGCCGAAACCTACAACCCGCTGGCCAAGCAGAAGGCCGCGGCCAAGCTCTCGCGCATCCCCGTCAAGGTGATCCAGCAGGGCGAGGTGCTCAAGAAGCCCGAGTGGATCCGCGTCAAGGCCGGCAGCCCGACCACGCGCTTCTACGAGATCAAGCAGATCCTGCGCGAGAGCAACCTGCACACGGTCTGCGAAGAGGCCTCGTGCCCCAACATCGGCGAATGCTTCGGCAACGGCACCGCCACCTTCATGATCATGGGCGACAAGTGCACGCGGCGCTGCCCCTTCTGCGACGTGGGCCATGGCCGCCCCGATCCGCTCGACAAGGACGAGCCGCTCAACCTCGCGAAGACCATCGCCAAGCTGCGCCTGAAGTACGTGGTGATCACCAGCGTCGACCGCGACGACCTGCGCGACGGCGGCAGCCAGCACTTCGTCGACTGCATCAGGAACATCCGCGAGCTCTCGCCGATGACGCAGATCGAGATCCTGGTGCCCGATTTCCGCGGCCGCGACGACCGCGCGCTCGAGATCCTCAAGGCCGCGCCGCCCGACGTGATGAACCACAACCTCGAGACCGCGCCGCGCCTGTACAAGGAAGCGCGTCCGGGCAGCGACTACCAGTTCAGCCTCAACCTGCTGAAGAAGTTCAAGGCGCTGCACCCCGAGGTGCCGACCAAGAGCGGCATCATGGTCGGCCTCGGCGAGACCGACGAGGAGATCCTGCAGGTCATGCGCGACATGCGCGCGCACGACATCGACATGCTGACCATCGGCCAGTACCTGTCGCCGTCGGGCTCGCACCTGCCGGTGCGCCGCTACGTGCATCCCGACACCTTCAAGATGTTCGAGGAAGAGGCCTACAAGATGGGCTTCTCGCACGCGGCCGTGGGCGCGATGGTGCGCTCGAGCTACCACGCGGACCAGCAGGCGCACGCGGCCGGCGTCTGAGCCGCGCGTGAGCCCCCTGCAACGAGCGGCCTTCGGGCCGCTTTTTTCATGGCGCGGCCCGTCGCCTCGGGCTCACCGGGCGCCGGGCATCTTCGCTATCCTGCACGACCGGCAACGACCGAGGATCCGACCTTGCAGCAACCCGCTTCCGCTTCTTCCGACGCTTCCTTTCAGGCCCTGATGGAACGCGATTTCGGCGTGATCGCCGACCTGATCCGCTTCCATGCGCAGAACACCCCCGATCGGCCCGCGCTCGCCGACGCCGCGCAGCAGCTCGACTACCGTGCGCTCGATGCGCTGATGGACCGCATCGCCGCCAGCCTGCAGCGCGACGGCCTGCGGACCGGCGACGCGATCGCGGTCTGCGCCGCCTCGTCGGTGAACTACGCGGCCGTGTTCCTCGGCGCGCTGCGCGCGGGCGTGGCGGTGGCACCGCTGGCCCCGGGCTCCACGCCGGCCAGCCTGGCGCGCATGATCTCGGACGCCGATGCGCGCATCCTCTTCGCCGACGCGGGCGCGGCCGAGGTCATCGGCCCGGCGCAGCCCGGCGGCATCGCGCGCGTGGCGCTCGACGGCTCGGCCATCGGCCGGTCGCTGGCCGACTGGCTCGCGCCCGAGGGCGCCACGCCCGAGCCCGCCGACGTGCAGCCCGGCACGGCCTTCAACATCATCTATTCCTCGGGCACCACCGGCGAGCCCAAGGGCATCGTGCAGGGCCACGGCATGCGCTGGGCCCACGTGCAGCGCGGCGCCAAGTACGAGTACGACAGCCACACCGTCACGCTGCTGTCGACGCCGCTCTATTCCAACACCACGCTGGTCGTGTTCTTCCCCACGCTGGCCTTCGGCGGCTGCGTGGTGCTGATGCCGAAGTTCGACGCGCTCGGCTACCTGCAGCTGGCCGAACGGCACCGCGTGACCCACACCATGCTGGTGCCGGTGCAGTACCAGCGGCTGATGGCGCATCCGCGCTTCGACGCGCACGACCTCTCGGCCTACCGCTTCAAGTTCAGCACCAGCGCGCCCTTCAATGCCGCGCTCAAGGCCGACGTGCTCGCGCGCTGGCCCGGCGGGCTGATCGAGTTCTACGGCATGACCGAGGGCGGCGGCACCTGCATCCTCGAGGCCCACCTGCATCCGACCAAGCTGCACACCGTGGGCCAGCCGGCGCCGGGCAGCGACATCCGGCTGATCGACGAGGAAGGCCGCGAACTGCCGGCCGGCGACACCGAGGTGGCCGGCGAGGTGGTCGGCCACTCGGCCGGCATGATGACCGGCTACCACCGCCAGCCCGAGAAGACGCGCGAGGCCGAGTGGTTCGACGCGACGGGCAAGCGCTTCATCCGCACCGGCGACGTGGGCCGCTTCGACGCCGACGGCTTCCTCACGCTGTTCGACCGCAAGAAGGACATGATCATCAGCGGCGGCTTCAACATCTACCCGAGCGACCTCGAAGCGGTGCTGCGCTGCCATGCGGCCGTGGCCGACGTGGCGGTGGTCGGCGTGCCGTCCGAGCAATGGGGCGAGACGCCGATGGCCTTCGTGGTGCGCCGCGAGGGCGATGCCACCGCTGCCGAGGCGCTGCTGCAGTGGGCCAATGCCCAGGTCGGCAAGACGCAGCGGCTCGCGGGCCTGGCGCTGATCGACGAGCTGCCGCGCAGCGCGATCGGCAAGGTGCTCAAGCGCGAGCTGCGAGAACGCGTCCGCGGCTGACGCGCCGCGCCCCGAAGACCGGGCAGGATCGCGGCAGATGAAATCCCTGCGCGGTCAACTGGTCTTCTTCTGGGTGCTGCTGCTCGGCATGTGCGCCGCGCTCGCGGTCGTGATGTTCACGCTCTACCGCAGCAGCGCGGGCGCCCAGGTGGCGGCCGGCCGCGCCGCCACCGAGCAGTCCTGCCGCGCGATCGCGGCGCGCTACGCCAAGTCGATCGCCACGCCCGCGCCGCCACGGCCCGAGGTCGACCTGCTGCGCGTGCTGCTGCAACTGGTGCTGATCGAGGCGCCGCAGGTCGAGGGCGGCGTCTGGCACGCGGTCGACGGCCCGCTGGCCTACGCCTACCCGACCTACGAGGGCAGCGGCGTCAAGCGCGACGTGCCCGCGGCCGAGCAGCCGCTGATCGCCCAGCTGGCGCAGCTCGCGGCGCGCACCCGCCAGCCGCAGACCGACGTGGTGCGCGGCAGCCGCGAGGCGCTGATCGTCTCGGCCTGCCCGCTGCCCGCGCCGGCCGACGACCTCGCCGCCTGGACCATGACGCGCACCAGCGGCGGCGCGCTCGCGGCCCAGGACAGCCTGCGCACCGGGCTCGGCGTGCTGCTGTTGCTGGTGCTGGCCTCGGGCCTGTGGCTGGGCTCGATCCTGCTGCGCGGGCTGCGCCATGTGCAACGCCTCGAGAGCCGGCTGGCGCAGGCCGATGCCGACGGCGACGCCATGCCCGAGCTGCCGCGCACCGGCGTGCGCGAGCTCGACCGCATCGTCGACGGCTTCAACCGCTACCGGCTGCGCTTCGAGGAGGCGCGCGCTCACCTGCGCGCGGCCGCGCAGCAGCGCAGCCGCGACCAGCGGCTGGCCGCGCTGGGCCGCATGACGGGCGGCATCGCGCACGAGATCCGCAACCCCATCGCCACCATGCGGCTGAAGGCCGAGAACGCGCTGGCCGCCTCGCCCGAACGGCAAGGCCCGGCGCTGCAGGCCATCGTCGGCCAGATCGACCGGCTCGACGGACTGGTGCAGAGCCTGCTCGCGCTGGTGCAGCCCGTGACGCTGGCCCCGGTGCCGGTGCCGCTCGCGCGCTGGCTCGAGGAGCGGCTGGCGGCCGTGGCGCCGAAGGCCGAGGCCGCGGGCGTGCGGCTCGTGCTGCGGCACGAGGCGCCCGACAGCGCCGTGTTCGACCCCGTGCACCTGGCGCGCGCCATCGACAACCTGCTCGACAACGCCGTGCGCCATGCGCCGCGCGGCGGCGAGGTCGTGCTCGCTGCGGTGCAGCCCGATGCGCGCACGCTGGCGCTGCGCGTCGACGACGACGGCGCGGGCGTGCCCGAGTCGCTGCAGGCCAGCCTGTTCGAGCCCTTCGCCACCGGCCGCGCCGACGGCACCGGCCTGGGCCTGGCGCTGGCGCGCGAGGTGGCGCTGGCGCATGGCGGCGAGCTGCGCCACCTGCCGCTGGCGCCGGGCACCCGTTTCGAACTGGAGCTTCCATGGCGCACCTCCTGATCGTCGACGACGACGACGCTTTCCGCGACACGCTGGCCGAAACCCTCGAGGGCCTGGGCCACGGCGTGACGGCCGTGGCCGGCGGCGCCGAGGCCCTCGAGGCGCTCGCGCACACGCGCTTCGACGCCGTGTTCCTCGACCACCGCATGCCCGGCATGGACGGCCTGCAGACGCTCTCGGCGCTGCGCGCCCGCGCGGGCCGGCTGCCGCCGGTGATCGTGCTGACCGCGTTCTCGAGCGCGGGCAACACCATCGAGGCGATGCGCCTGGGCGCCTTCGACCACCTGGCCAAGCCGATCGGCCGCGAGGCGGTGCGCGAGGTGCTCGAGCGCGCGCTGCAACAGCGCACGGCGGCCGCGCCCGCCAGCGCTCCCGACGACGTGGGCGACGCCGAGCTGATCGGGCCGAGCGAGGCCATGCGCGAGGTGCACAAGCGCATCGGCCTGGCGGCCGCCAGCGCGATGCCGGTGCTGGTGCTCGGCGAGACGGGCACCGGCAAGGAAATGGTGGCGCGCGCGCTGCACCGCCATTCGGCGCGCGCCGGCGGGCCCTTCATGGCCATCAACTGCTCGGCCATCCCGAAGGAACTGCTCGAGAGCGAGCTGTTCGGTCATGTGCGCGGCGCCTTCACGGGCGCCACCGGCGAGCGGCTCGGCTGCTTCCGCGCGGCCGACGGCGGGGTGCTGCTGCTCGACGAGATCGGCGACATGGCGCTCGACGTGCAGGCCAAGATGCTGCGCGCGCTGCAGGAGGGCGAGGTGACGCCGCTGGGCGGGCACCGCACGGTGAAGGTCGACGTGCGCGTGGTCGCCGCGACCCACCGCGACCTGCGCGCGGCCGTGCGCGAGGGGCGCTTTCGCGAGGACCTGCTGTACCGGCTCGACGTGCTGTCGATCCGGCTGCCGCCGCTGCGCGAGCGGCTGGCCGACATCATCCCGCTGGCCGAGCACTTCCTGCGCCGCGCGGTCCCGCGCGATGCGACCGAGCCGCCGAAGTCGCTGTCGGCCGAGGCGGCCCGGCGCCTGCTCGGCCACCCCTGGCCCGGCAACGTGCGCGAGCTGCGCAATGCGATGGAACGCTGCCAGGCGCTGGTGCGGCACCGCGTGATCGGCGAGGCCGACCTGGCCGCCGCGCTGGGCGCTGCGCCGGCCGCCGATGCCGCGCCGGCGCTGCCCGCGGACTGGCTCGAGGGCGAGCTGCCGGTGGCCGTCGAAAGGCTGGAGCGGCTGCTGATCGCGCATGCGCTCGCGCAGACGCAGGGCAACCGGGCCGAGGCGGCGCGGCGGCTCGGCATCCATCGCCAACTGCTCTATCGCAAGCTGACGCAATACGGCCTCGAATGAAGCGGTGTCCGGAAAGCGGACGCCCACTGTCTCCGGATCATCCGGGCGCCGCCGCGGCGACGGCCACAAGTCGTTGATTTCAAAGGATTTCGGTGCTGGCACGTTGCGTGAGATGTCCTGGAGACATCCACCCGCAAGGAGCCTCCCATGACAGTCCGCACCCCCTTCATCGCCGCCGCCATCCTGCTCGCGGGCGGCACGGCCTTCGCCCAGTTGCCGCCTCCGCCGCCCGGCGTCCCGCTGCCCCCGAGCCCCGCCGCCGCGGCCGCCGCGCCCGAGGCCGGCACGGTCGTCACCGGCCGCGTGCAGCGCTTCCTGCTCAACCCCGGCGGCGAGGCCGACGGCCTGCTGCTGGCCGACGGCACCCAGGTCGCGTTCCCGCCGCACCTGTCGGCCGACGCCATGCAACTGCTGCAGCCCGGCGACACGGTGCAGGTCGGCGGCTGGCGCGCGCCCGGCGTGCCGGTGCTGCGCATGCGCTCGCTCGAGGCCAACGGCCGCAGCCTGGTCGACACCCCGCCCGCGCCCGGCATGGCGCCGCCGCGGCCGCCGCGCGAACCGGGCGCGCTCGATGCGCTGAGCGCGCAGGGCCGCATCGAACGCCTGCTCTACACCGACCGCGGCGACGTGCGCGGCGTGCTGCTGGCCGACCAGACCATCGTGCGCTTCCCGCCGCACGTGGGCGCGATGTACCGCGACCAGCTGAAGCCGGGCGCCGAACTCCATGCGCGCGGCTGGGGCACGCGCGGCGCGCAGGGCACTGTGCTCGAGGCCACCGGCCTGGGCCCGACGGCGGACACGGTGGCCGAGGTGCTGCGCGGTCCGCGCCCAGGCGCGGGTCCTGACGCGGGCCCGGGTCCGCGCCCCGCTCCGCGCGGCCCGGCTTCCTGAGCTCCGGCCTCGTCCCGCCATGACGACCGCGCCCACCCGCCGCAGCCTGCGCGCCCTCGATGCGCTGGCCTTCTTCGCGCCCGACATCCAGGGCGGCGTCGGCCCCTTCCTGGTGGTCTTCATGGCCGGCACCTTGGCCTGGGATCCGCAGCGCATCGGCAGCGTGATGTTCGTCTCGGCGCTGGTCGGGCTGGCGGTGCAGGCACCGGCCGGCGCGCTGATCGACAGCGTGCGCCGCAAGCCGCGCTGGATCGCGGGCGCGGTCGCGCTGATCGCGCTCAGCCTGGTGGCGATGGCCCAGTGGCCGCTCTACGGCACCATCCTCGCGGGCCAGTCGCTGATCGGCGCCGCAGGCACGCTGGTCGCGCCCGCCCTCGCGGCCACCAGTCTCGGCATGGTGGGCCGCGCCGGCCTCGACGCGCGCATCGGTCGCAACGCCGCGATCACCGCGGCCGGCACGGTGCTGTGGGCGCTGGGCACCGGCTGGGTCGGCCATGTCTTCGGCCCGCGCGCGATGTTCTTCTATGCGGTGGCGATGGCGCTGCCGACCATCGCGGCGGCACTGCTGATCCGCGACCGCGACGTCGACCCGCGGCTGGCGCGCGGCGCTGACGCGCCGCCCGATGCCGCCCAAGGCACCGTCCGCTGGCACGACCGCCGCCTCGTCGTGCTGCTGGCCTGCGCCTTCCTGTTCCACCTGGCCAATGCCGCGATGCTGACGCTGGTGGCGCAGAAGGTCGGCTCGCGCACCGGCGCCGCCGCCACGCTGTGGCTCTCGGCCGGCGTGATCGTCACGCAGCTGGTGACCATCCCGATCGCGATGGCGGTCGGACGCTGGGCGCCGCGGCTCGCGCGCAAGCCGGTGTTTTTGGTCGGCTTCGCGGTGCTGCCGGTGCGCGGGCTGCTCTACCTGCTGGCCGACAGCCCCGCCGCGCTGCTCGCGCTGCAGGTGCTCGACGGCATCGGCGCGGGCATCTTCGGGGTGATGCTGACCCTGATGATCGGCGACCTCACGCGCGGCAGCGGCCGCTTCAACTTCGCGCTCGGCCTGGGCGCGGCCTGCGTCGGGCTGGGCGCGGCGCTCAGCAACCTGCTGGCGGGCAGCATCGCGCATGCGGCCGGCTACGGCACCGCCTTCGTCGTGCTCGCGGCCATCGCCGCGGCGGCGCTCGCGCTGTTCGCGCTCGCCATGCCCGAAACTCGGGGGCGGGAAGCGCGTGCCGCGCACGCTCCCGCCGCCCTGACCACCGCCGCTCCATGACCAAAGACACCGCGTCCGCCCTGCCCCCCGCCACCGCCGCCGCGGACACCGCATCGCCCCACGAGGGCGGCGGCAACGGCCTGCTCTGGGTGCTGGTGGCGGTGGCCGTGTTGTTCGCCTTCGTGCGGCCGCGCGCGCCGCTCGACTGGCTGAAGCTGATCGACTGGCAGACCGTGGGCGCGCTCGCGGGCCTGCTCGCGATCACGCAGGGCGTGGAGAAGAGCGGCGTGCTGCAGTCGGCCGCGCAGCGCCTGCTGGCGCGCACCACCGACCTGCGCCAGCTCGCGCTGCTGCTCGTGGCCAGCGCCGCCGTGCTGTCGGCGCTGGTCACCAACGACGTCAGCCTGTTCCTGCTGGTGCCGCTCACGCGCGTGCTCGCCACCCAGGCGCACCTGCCGCTGGCGCGGCTGGTGGTGCTGGAGGCGCTGGCGGTCAACGCGGGCTCGGCGCTCACGCCGATCGGCAATCCGCAGAACCTCTACCTGTGGCACCGCAGCGGCGAGAGCTTCGCGGGCTTCATGGGCATGATGGCGCCGACCGTGGGCGTGATGCTGTTCTGGCTGTTCGCCGCCGTCTGGCTGCTGGTGCCGCGCACCGCGATCGCGCTCAAGCCCGCGGCCGACAGCGCGCCGGTGCAGCCGCGGCTGCTGGCGCTGTCGGGCCTGCTGTTCGTGGGCTTCGTGGTCGCGCTCGACCGGCACTGGCTGGCCGCGGGCCTGGCGGTGGTGTTCGGCGCCTACCTGCTGTTCCAGCGCCGCGTGCTGCGCGACGTCGACTGGGCGCTGCTCGCGATCATCGCGCTGATGTTCGTCGACCTGCGCCAGCTCGCCGAGCTGCCCTTCATCGCCGCGCTGATGACGCAATGGCCGATCGCCGAGGGCTGGCGCGCCTACCTGGCGGCGATCGTGAGCTCGCAGTTCATCAGCAACGTGCCGGCCACCATCCTGCTCGACCGCTACGTGCACGACCTGCCGGCGCTGGCCGCCGGCGTGAGCGTGGGCGGCTTCGGCTGCGTGCTGGGCTCGCTCGCCAACCTGATCGCGCTGCGGCTCGCCAAATTGCCGAACGGGCTGCGCGAGTTCCACCGCCTGAGCGTGCCCTTCCTGCTGGTGTGCGCGGCCTCGGCGCTGCTGCTGCGGCTCGGGTGACGGCGGCGGAGGCGCGCGGCCTCGAACGCGTGCGCGTTGAGCAACATCGCCCGTGTCCGACGAGCGCGCGCGCTTTTTGTGGCTAGAGTGGAGACTCCCGAAGAAAGGAGTCATGGCATGGACAAGAAGAACAACAGCGAGGATTTCGAGATCACCCCCAAGCTCGTGTTCGACATGAACCTGGCGCTGTACCTCGACCTGGTCGCGGCGCTGGAGGGCGCGGGCGCCGTCACCTACCGCCAGATGGCGGCGCGCGTGCTCAACATCAGCATGGATGCGCGCGCCGACGGGGAGCTCGGCCTCTCGACCGCGCTGGAGGGCATCGCACAAGGCTTCGCGGGCCACGGCGACGGACTGTCGATCGAGCTGCTGAAGGCCGCGCGCGGGCTGCGCGAGGATGACGCGATGGGCGACATCCCGATGCGGCCGGACGTGGACTGAACAGGTAGGCCGCACACGGCGCGCGGGCTGCCCGCGCGCCTTGGTGGGTCAAGGATTCATCGAAAGGCTGGGCCGGCTGCGCCTGCCGGCCAGCGTGCTCACGTTGCCGGCCTCCACTTTCCGGATCAGGAAATTGCCGGCATCCACCGCGTAGACGATGCCCTGGGTCGAGATCGCGAGGCCGCGCAGACTCCCGAAGCGAGCGACCTGGGCGCCGCCGTCCTGATAGAGCGGTGCCGCTGGCGTGTTGTAGCCGTCGCTGTCGAGCACCACGCTCGGATACTGTGCGCCAGCGAAGGTCGAGACCGTTCCGTCCGGCTGCACCTTGCGGATCACGTTGTTTCCCGTATCCGCCAGGTAGATGGCCCCACTCGAATCGACCGACAAGGCCCCCGGCTGGTAGCCGAAGCCGGCAGCGACTCCCTCCCCATCCACGTAGTAGGGCCTGAGCGCGTTGTTGGAACCCGCAAGGGTCGTCACGCTGCCCTGCGCCGTGATCTTGCGAACGCGCCGGTCGTCGAAGACATAGAGATTCTTCTGCCCATCGACGGCGAGCGCCGAGGGATAGTTGAACCGGGCATCCGCGCCCACGCCATCGCCGCCGTTGTCGCCGGGCCCCCATCCCCCGCCGCCCGCGATCGTGCCGACTGCACCGTCCGGTGCGATCTTTCGCACCTTGTTCTGGTAGTACTCGACGAAATAGACCGTCCCGTCGGCGGCGGCCGCAATCGCCATCGGCATGTCGAGCCGCACCTCGTCCCCGATGCCGTCGCGAAGGCCTTGCTCTCCGCGTTTTCCGGCCAGCACGCTGACCACGCCGGCCGCGTCGATCTTCTCGATGACCGCATTCCAGTAGTTCGAGACGTAGAGCGTGCCCTGCGCGTCCACGGCGATGCCGCCGAGCGGGGCCCCGCTCCAGCGCAGCAGGTTGTCCGGCCCGCCACTTGCCGTCGTCGTCAGTGTCGAGACGACGCCTTCGGGCGTGATCTTCCGGATGACCGTGTCCTGATCGGGCATCCTGTCGATCACGAACTGGTTGCCGAATCGGTCGATCGCCATGGCGCCCGGTTCGACGAACCGCGCCGCTGGGCCCGTGCCGTCGGCATGCTCGGACAGAGGCAACTCCTCCTCGGCCTGCGGCGACGCCGCTTTCTGAACCTCGGCGCTTGCCAGCGGCGAAGTGGCTGCCCCTCCGCCATCGCCGAGCCCGGAGCCCACCCCGATGTTTCCGCTCCCGCCACCCCCGCCACATGCAGCCAGCAGCAGCGCCGCGGCGGCGAGCCACGCCGCGTTCAGTCTCTTCCACCCCGTGATCGAACTCATGACTTCCTCCCGTTGAAAAGATGCAGACACAGATTCATCGGTTCGGTGGCCTGCCGCTCTCGGCAGCGAGGTCGTGCAGCCGGGACGGCCGCTACTTGTAGTCGAGCGTGAAGGTCGCCATGCCGTTGGCTTGACCCGGCGTCACGGTGTTGCCGGTCTGGAAGTAGCGCGCGGTGTAGGGCAGCACGTAGTCGCCGTCCTTCGACGGTCCCACGAGCGCGTCGTCGCCGTACTTCACCGGCACCTTCTGGCCGTCGATGATCTGGATGCCCACGCCGGTGGCGGTGGCCGAGCCGCTGGCCTGGCTGATGCGCAGCACGCCGGCGTCGCCGGCCGGATCGGGCGTGGCGTCCATGCGCAGGTAGACGGTGTTCTGCGTGCCGACCCCGGCGTTGCACTTGAGCCGGATGTTGAAGTTGCGCTCGGCGGCAGTGGTGCCGCGGCCCTTGAAGTCGCTCTGCGGCACCTTGCCGAACACCACCGGAATGTTCTTCGAGCCCGTGTCCACGAGGCAGCTCGGGGTGACGATGGTGATGGCGTCGCCGTCGACGCGGGTCGTCACCGCGGAGCCGCCGCGATCGCCGGAGTAGGTGGTGTAGATGCCGTTGATCAACCGGCCGCTGCCGGTGATGGGGGCGATCTTGTAGAGCTCGACCACGAAGCTCGAGTTGGTCGAGAACGGCCCGAAGGTGGTGCTGGTGGGCAACGTGTGCGGATAAGGTACTTCGGGGCGGGAGTCGCCGGAGCCGATGCGCAGGAGCCGGATACCGATGCCGGGCACGCTGGTGGCAAAGACCTTTTCCTTCCCCGACCACTCCGCACCGACCGCCGCGGAATTGATGACGCCGTACAGGGTGCCGCCGCCGCTGGTGCAGGTGAAGGGGGTGTTGGTCGCCCCCGCCTGATAGATGGGAAAGCTCTTGGCCGGGGTGATCAGGCTGCCCACGGGCAGGTCCGGGCTGACGACGATGCGGCCCATCACCATGTTGATGTTCTTCGGGATGTAGCCCCCGGCGGTGTTGAGTTCGCAATAGGCACTCGCCTCCTGCCCGGCCACCAGCAGCACGAGCCCGGCGATCAGCGGAGCGCCGCGGCGCAGCGGGGAGGAGAAGAACGCCTTCATCGCGCCCGACGGATTGCTGCGGTTCATTCCGCTCCCTTCTTCTTTGCTCGCGGCGCGAACAGCGCCGCACTGTCGACCGCGCTGCCGATGCACTGCCCCGTGAATTCGCGGATCGGCGGCGGATTGGCGTCCTCGGGCAGGCTGTAGGCCACCGTGCACTGGTCGTTCGCGCCCTGCCCCCAGCGCACCGTGAGGCTGCCGCTCTGGGCCGCGCCGGTCACGAAGGCCTGGCCATCGGGGCCGACGATGCCGACCTCCTGGCCGGCCTCGTTCTCGATCTTCGAACCCAGCGGCAGCACGCGGCCCTTCGCGTCGCTCAGCGTCATCAGCAGGCGGAAGCCCACCGAGGTCTCGAACTTCGCGACCACCACGGCGCCGCGCGTGGGCACCACTTCCATCGCCGCGTTCTTCACCTCGACGGTGTCGCCGAGGTCGCCGGTGCGCAGCGCGAGGCGGTTGAGCCGGTACGGGCTCAGGTTCGGGATGACCGCATTGCCCGCGCTGTCGGTCGCCACGCCCGGCTGCGATTCGAAGCCCACGCCACCGGCCTTGGGCGCCTGCACCAGCGCGATGGTCTCGCCCAGCGGCTGCGACAGGGTGACGCCGCCGCCATGCGCCAGCAGGCCGCCCGACATGCCGAAGGTGGTCTGGCCGTAGCCCTTGCCCTGCGAGTGGCCGACATCGAAGCGCCCCACGGGCGACAGGTAGCTCGCGCTGGCGCTGCCGCTCGAGCCCTGGCCGTCCGCGTTCGAGTGGCCCGCGGTCAGGTTGTAGTTGAGCCGGCTGTCCTCGAAGGCGCTGCCGTAGACGCTGGCCTGCTGGTTGAGGCGCCCGTCGTTGTCGCGGCTCACCGTGTACTGCGCGCTGGCGCGCGTGTCGCCCAGCGGGATGCTGACCATCACCATGAGCTGCCGGCTGACCGGACGGATCGAGCCGGTGCTGAAGCTGTTGATGCCGCCGTTGTTGGTGCTGTAGTTGTAGAAGACGCTGTAGCCGAACTGCTTGTAGCTGCCCGAGTAGCCGATCTGCACCAGCCGGTCCTTGGCGGGCGTGCCCCAGTAGGTCTGCTGGCGCGCCGAGGCGAACACCGAGCCCCAGCTGCCGATCTGCTGCGAGAGTTCGAAGCGCAGCTCGTTGCGGCGGCTGTTGAAGTTGTCGGGCAGCAGCAGGCCCTGCATCTGCGCCGCTTCCTGGAAGGTGCGGTAGCCGCTGGTCGAGTAGCGGTAGCCGGCCACGCGGAAGTTGGTGCCCGAATCGACGAAGGCCTTCGAATAGAGGAAGCGCAGCGACTGGCCGTTGTAGGTCTTGTCGAAGCGGTCGACGGTGCGCGCGGCCGAGAGGTCGAACGAGACGGCGCCGAAGGCGCGCATGTTCTTGCCCAGGCCCACCAGGCCCGACTGGTACTTGCGCGCGGCGATCAGGCCGCCGTACACCGAGTACTCGTCGGGCAGGCCGCGCGCCAGGGTGGCCTGCAGGAACACCGGCTCGGCCGGCACCTGGCTCGGCAGCAGCGGGTTGGTGTTCACGTTGTCGTAGCCGTTGCGGTACTTGCCCACGGTGGCCGAGTAGCGCCAGGTGCCCTCGCGCAGCAAGGTGGGCACGGCCGAGAAGGCCTGGGTGTACTTGGTCTGGCGGCCGTCGGCCTCGGTGATCGTGACCTCGAGGTCGCCGCTCGAGGCGGTGGGATACAGGTCGTCGAGCACGAAGGGCCCGGGCGCCACGAAGGTGCTGTAGACGATGTAGCCGTTCTGCCGCACGGTGACGCGCGCATTGGTCTGGGCGATGCCGCGGATCGTGGGCGCATAGCCCTGCAGGCTGTCGGGCAGCATCGCGTCGTCGGAGGACACCTGCACGCCGCGAAACGGCAGGCTGTCGAAGAAGTTGCCGGGCGTGTTGCCGTCGCCGATCAGCAGCTGGCCGTTGATCGAGGCCAGGTCGCGCTGCGCATAGCTGGTGACGCCCTGCCAGCGGCTTCGGCCATCGAGGCCGCGGTTGTAGGTCGAGTAGTGGCGAAAGCGCCAGTCGCCCATGTTGAAACCCGCGCGCACGCCCGCGAAGAAGGTGTTGCGCTGGAGCGTGTTGCGGTTGCGGTTGAACGGATCGGCGGCGTCGAAGACGTTGAGCTGCGGGTTGGTCAGCGGGGTGTCGTTGCGGTAGTTGCTGCCGCTGAAGCGCGAGTAGTTGAGCTGGTAGTCCAGCATGAAGGCGGTGATGCCCTTGTCCCACTTCTCGGGGCCCACGGCGCCGCGTGCGCTGCGCTTGAGCGCGGCCTGCGGAATGCTCAGGAACAGGCGCTGGCGCCCGGCGTCGTAGCTGAGCTTCGACTCGGGGATGGCGTTGACGAGGTCGATGCAGGCCTCGTCGGCCGCAGCGGCGATCGACGGGAACACGGCGACGTTCACGCCCCAGGTGTCGAGCAGGCCGCGCGTGAGGCAGGCCACCGCGTCGTTCGTGCCTTCCCTGTCCTCGAAGCGGACCTCGCTCTGGCCCACGCCGCGCTCGTTGAGCGAGACGTCGACGGTGTACTTGCCCGCGAGCACGCGGTTGCCGAACGAGAACAGCGAGAGGTCGGCATTGGGCTGGTCGCCGCCGATGCCGAGGAACTCCTCGTTGAAGGTCGAGGCGGCCAGCTGCTGCTTCTGCGCGACCGGCGGCTTCTGGGGCGCGGGCGCCTGCTCCTGCACCGGCGCGCCCTGCGCACCGTGCGTGCCGAGGGCCGCGAGCACCGCAGCGCACAGGCTCAGGCGGAACGGCGCGCGCAGGGCGCCGCCGGCCACCGGCGCGCGCCGGGTCGCTGAAAGGGACGGGATGCGGCGGCGCATGGCTTTTCGCCCTCGCGCCTCAGCGCTTCGCGCCGTCGGCTGCGACAGGAGCGAGCTCGGCCTTCACGGCCACCGGCGCATCGCCCGCGGGCACGCGCACCAGTTCCTCGGGCGTTTCGCCGCCGTAGTCGTTGAGCGTGGTGAAGTTGACCTGGATCGCCTGCGGCGCCTTCACCGCGGTCAGCGGGTACACCGACTCGCCGAAGGGCGGCACCATGTCGGCGTTGATGTCCTGCTGGCCGCCGTTGATCTTCAGACCCGTGAAGGTCACGTGGTACGGCGTCGGGTTGCCGATCCTGAGCACCGCGCCCTGCGCGCCGCCGGCCACCGCCCACTGCAGCTGGCTGCGGGCCTCCTCGGACTTGCCGCCCAGGCTGGCGGGCCGGTAGAACAGCTTGATGCGGCTGCGCACCGCGATCTGCAGCACGTTCTCGTCCTTCGAGCGCTCGGGGATCTCCTTCACGTTGAGCCAGAACACCGTTTCGCGGTCGGCGGGCAGCTCGCCCGCCACGCGCATGATGCGCAGGATGTTCTCCATGCCGGGGTCGAGCCGCGACAGCGGCGGCGTGACCAGCATCGGGGTCTTGTTCTTGCCTTCGCCGGCGTCGATCCAGGCCTGGACCACGTAGGGCGAGGTGCCGGTGTTCTTCACCGGAATCGAGGCTTCGCGGTCCTTCTCGCCCAGGATGACGCGCGTGCCGCCGAGCATCACGCCCGCCGCGGCCGGCCATTGAAGGCAGAGCACCGCCACGATGCCCAGGGTCCAACGAATTCGATTCTTGCTGCACATACGACGGGTTCCTCGGTACGGCGGACGCTGGCGTCCAGGCGTACCCCAGCACGGCGGCGCACGCGGCGCACCGGCGGAAAAAAGACGGGTGATGGAAAACCGGCCGATGCGGCGCGCCCACGCGAGGTCGCCGCGCCGCGTCGGTCCGGTGCGGAATCCAGCGGGCGCCTGCCGCAATGGACAGGGGCCGGATTCCGCGAAGGCGGCTTACTTGTAGTTGACCGTGAACTGGGCCGTCGAGTTGGCCGGACCGACCGTCACGGTGTCCTTGGTCGACACGTACACGGCCTGGAACTTCAGGGCGTTGTCGCCCTGGCCCAGAACGTATTGCGCCGATTCCGAGCCGAGCGGAATCTTGGTGGCGGCGGAATCACCCAGCTCGATGGCCACGCCCGAAGCGGTGGTCACGCCGACCTGGCCGGCATTCGCCAGGCGCAGGTTGGTGGCGTCGTCGAGGTCGGGCGTGCCGGTGAACGACACGGTCGCGCCCTTGGCGGTGGCGCCGCAGCCGAGCAGGTCGATGGTGAACTTCGACGGCGTGGCCTTCTTGCCCTTGCCGCCGTCGAGCACCGTGCGAGCGACCTTGCCCAGCGGCACGGTCATGTTCTGGCTGTTCGGCGAGATCGAGCAAGGTGCATCGACGATTTCGCCCGTGAAGTTGATGGTGCCGTCGGCAGCCATCGCGCCTTGCGACAGAGCACCGGCGACAGCGGCCAGAGCCGCCAGCTTGAAAAATGTACGCATCTGAATTCCCTGGGGATTGTTAACAAAAAGACTACTTGCCTTGACAAGGCAGAGCGCAGTCTATTAACCATTTCCAGGGAGAAGAAGCGTCTTTAGGCTCAGTTGACAGTGGTTGACATTGTTAATTGAATGTTTGTGAACTAAACCCATTTGCAAACTTTTCGATACGAAAGTTTTGCCAAATACTACCGAGCTGTCATCACTCGGTCGCCACCTGCAGCACCAGTTTGCCGAAGTTGGCGCCGCTGAAGAGCCGGTTCAGGGCCTCGGGGAAGGTGTCGAGGCCCTGCACGATGTCTTCCTTGCTCTTCATGCGCCCGTCCTTCAGGTAACCCGCCAGTTCGGCGATGGCCACGGGATAGCGGTCGGCGTAGTCGAACACCACGATGCCCTCCATGCGCGCCCGGTTCACCAGCAGGCTCAGGTAGTTGCGGGGGCCGGCCGCCGGCATGCTGTTGGCGTTGTTGTACTGGCTGATGGCGCCGCAGATGATGATGCGGGCCTTGCGCGCGATGCGCGCGAGCACGAGGTCGAGGATCTCGCCGCCGACGTTGTCGAAGTAGATGTCCACGCCCTTGGGGCAGTGCTGCTTGAGGCCGTCGCGCACCGCGGCGGCGCCGGCCTTGTAGTCGATGCAGGCGTCGAAGCCCAGCTCCTTGACCACCCAGTCGCACTTGGCCTCGCCGCCCGCGATGCCGACCACGCGGCAGCCCTTGATCTTCGCGAGCTGGCCCACGGTCTGGCCGACCGCGCCGGCGGCGCCCGAGATCACGACGGTCTCGCCGGCCTTGGGCTGGCCCACGTCCATCAGGCCGAAGTAGCCGGTCATGCCGGGCATGCCCAGCACGTTGAGCCACTGGGTGATGCTGCCCACGCGCAGGTCGATCTTCACCAGGCCGTTGCGCTTGATCTCCTCCTGCGGGATCAGCATGTATTCCTGCACGTTGAGCGTGCCGTAGACGGTGTCGCCGACCGAGAACTGCGGGTTCTTCGAGGCGATGACGCGGCCGATGCCGCCGGCGCGCATCACGGCGCCGATCTCGACCGGCGGGATGTAGCTCTTGGCATCGTTGAGCCAGCCGCGCATGGCCGGGTCGAGCGACAGCGACAGCGTCTTGACCAGCACGCCGCCCTCGGCCGGCTCGGCCACGGGCTCGCTGCCGAAGCTCCAGTGCTCGCGCGTGGCGGCGGCCTCGGGACGCTTGGCGAGGCGGACCTGGTGGTTGACGAGTGCGGTGGTGTCGGTCATGAAGCGTCTCCTGGAGATGGGGCCGCGCCCCGGGGTGTGGCTGAGCGGCGCATGCTAGCCGCGCGGCGCGGGGCCGCGCGTAGCGCAGGCGACAGCCCGCCCTCCCCGCCCAGACCTCGTCAGCCCAGCCGCACCACGATCTGCAGGCCCGGCGACGCGTTGCGCACGCGCAGGCTGCCGCCATGCGCCTCGGCGATCAGCCGGCACAGGTACATGCCCAGGCCGACGCCGCCGGTGGCGCGCTGGCGCGCGCCGTCGGTGCGGTAGAAGGCCTCGGTCAGGCGCTCGAGCTGCGCCTCGTCCACGCCCGGACCGAAGTCGCGCACCTCGATCTCCACGCCCTGCGCCTGGCCCTCGAGCACCGCGCGCACCGACACGCTGGGCGGACGCGGCGCCTCGGTGCTGTAGCGCAGCGCGTTGTCCAGCAGGTTGCGCACCAGCAGGCGGATGCGCATGCGGTCGACCGAGTGCGCCGGCAGGCCCTCGGCGAGGTCGAGGTGGACCTCGCGCGCGGCCGGCATCTCGGCCACGGTCTCGCGCACCAGCGCCGCGAGATCGATGCGCTCGCGCTGCAGCGCCGCGTGCGGGCTCGCGAGCCGTTCGCTCTCGAGCAGGTCGCTGATCAGGTCGCGCATCTCGTTGAGGTCGCGCAGCAGCGCCTCGCGCTCGGCCCGGCCCTCGGCCGTGGCCGGCAGCAGTTCGGCATTGAGCCGTGCGCGCGTGAGCGGCGAGCGCAGCTCGTGGCTCAGCGCCAGCAGCAGCCCGCGCTTGGCATCGAGCATGGCCTGGATGTCCTGGGCCATGGTGTTGATGTGCTCGGCGAGATCGCCGATGTCGTCGTTGCGCCGCACCGGGATCGGCCGCTCGAAGTCGCCGCGGCCGAAGCGCTGCGCGCCATCGCGGATGTCGATCAGCGGCCGCAGCAGCCGGCTCACGTAGGCATAGCCCAGCACCACGAGCAGCAGCAGCAGGCTCAGCGTGGCCCAGCCGGCCGCGCGCGGCGCGATCTGCCACAGCCGCGGCGCCCAGCCGAAGATCACGCGGTGGCCGTCGGCCGTGGGCCGGATGAACCACTTGTCGTTCCACATCGATTCGTCGTGGTCGCGCATCCAGCCGCCGCGCGTGCCGTGCTCGCCGGGGTTCGAGTCCCAGTTGACCGTCGGCCCGACGATGCGGATGGTGATCGGCAGGCGGTCGACCAGCGCCTGCGCGCGCGACACGTCGGGCGGCGTGCCGAGCTCGGTCACCAGCCGGTCGGCGTAGTCGACCAGCATCGGCTGCGCGGCCTCGGCCCAACCGGTGGAGAAGGACTTCTTCATGCCCATGAGGAACACGCCGGTCATGACCACCGCGAGCAGCACGAACATCATCACCAGCCGGATGCGCAGCGAGCGGCGCCAGCGGCGCTTGCCCTGCACCTTCTCGTGCCACTGCGCATGCCACTGCCGGTGCAGCTCGTCGCGGCGGCAGGCGAAGGCATGCCACGCGCCCTCGCGATCGCGGCGTTCCCTGCGGCGGAAGTTCATGAAGAAGGCTCGCCGCGTGCCACGGCCAGCGCGTAGCCCGCGTTGCGCAGCGTCTTGATGCAGTCCAGCGGTTCGAGCTTCTTGCGCAGGCGGCTCACCACGATGTCGACCGCACGCGTGTAGAGCTCGGCCTCGTGGCCGCGCAGCCGGTTGAGGATGTCGTCGCGGCTGAACACCTTGCCGGGCTCGGCCGCCAGCAGCGCCAGCAGCTCGAACTCGGTGCCGGTGAGGTCGACGCGCTCGCCCTGGCGCAGCACCAGGCGCCGGTCGAGGTCGATCGCCAGGCCATCGAACACGCGCTGCTGCGTGGACGCGGCCGCGGGCGGCGCGACGCGCTGGCGCCGCAGGATGGTCTGCACGCGCGCCACGAGTTCGCGCGGCTCGAAGGGCTTGGGCACGTAGTCGTCGGCGCCGAGCTCGAGGCCGACCACGCGGTCCATCACCTCGCCGCGCGCGGTCAGCATCACGATCGGGATGTCGCTCTCCTTGCGGATCTCGCGGCACAGCGCGAAGCCGTCCATCTCGGGCAGCATGACGTCGAGGATGGCGGCGTCGAAGCTCTCGGCGCGCAGCCGCGCCAGGCCTTCGCTGGGCCGCACCGCGCTCTCGAGCGTGCAGCCGAAGCGCGCGAAGTAGCTCGCCAGCGGCGCGCCGAGGTGTTCGTCGTCGTCGATCAGCAGGATGCGCGGCATGGGCGGATTGTGCCTTCTGGCCAGGAGCTGGCTGATGATCAACCCGCCCGGCATCGCACCGCCACGACGAGGCCGGCCGCGAGCGCGGCGAGCAGGACCAGGTGATACGCGACGTCGGGCACGGTCTGCGGCCCGATGCCGATCGCGATGGTGAACAGGCCGACCAGCGTGCCGAGCAGCGCGAAGCCCTGGGCGCGGATCGCGAACCAGCGCGTCCAGGCCGGGCGCAGCCAGCTCGCGACCGCCGCGCCCACCAGCACCAGCGCGATCACGGCCTCGGCCGTGCGTGCCTGCGCATGCGCGAAGCCGGGGATCAGCCGGCCCGCGTGCACGGCCGAGGCGGTGCCGAGCGCGAGCGCCTCGGCCAGCAGCCAGGTGCGCGCCACGGCGGGGCGCAGCACGGGCCGCACGACATCGTCGGGACGCGCGCTCACCATGGGTCCTGCCTTCCGACGCGGCCCAGGTGCGTGAAGCCGAAGCCCGCCTCGTACTTGAGGCCGAAGCCCAGCGCGCGGTCGAACGCGATGTGCGCGGCCCAGATCAGCGCCAGCGGCAGCGCGAAGGGCAGCGCCACCAGCAGGCCCAGCGCGCCGATGCCCAGCGGCACCAGGTACGAGTGCGCGACGTTGTAGACCCGCGCGCCGATGCGCGGCCCTGCCAGGTAGCCGAGCATCGACAGGTCGGGCAGCAGGAACAGCAGCGCGAACAGGCCCCAGCCGCTGCCGGTGCGGTCGTAGGCGATCAGCGCGCCCGCCAGCACGGCCAGCGCCTCGAGCCGCAGCGTGGTGCGCACGCCGCCGGTCGCGGCGCCTTCCTGTGTCTCGGTCGCGGCATCGCTCGCGCGGCGCGCGGCCTGGCGCCGCAGCGCGATCAGGTCGCCCAGGTTCGGTTCGATGGTCTTCATGGTGTGCTCGCATCAGGTGGAGGGCGCCGGGCCCCGAAAGGAACGGAAGGCGGCCCCGACGGAAGGTCGGGGCCGCCGGTGCATCAGCCTTGGCGGCTCCAGCGGCGTCCGCCGCGCTCCATGAACTCGCGCACCTTCTGCTGCTGCGCGGGGTTCAGGTGATCGAAGAAGTCGGCCGCCGCGGCGATGATCTCGGGGCTGCCGCTGCGCAGCGCCGCGGTCTTCTCGTCGACCAGGCGGGTGGCGCCGGCCTGGTCGAGCTTGTTGCCCGCGAACAGGGCGCGGAACTGCGAGCGCGGATCGCCCGAGCCGTCGGCGCCGCGCAGGGCCTGGCGCTGCGCCTGCAGCTTCTCGGCCAGCACGGTGAGCTTCTGCTTCTGCGACGCATCGAGGTCGAGCTTGCTGCCCACGCGCTCGACCATCTTGGCGCGGAACTCGGCGCTGTCGCCGTTCCAGCCGTGGCGATGGCCGGCGCAGCCGGCGACGCTGCCGGCCACCACGGCGAGCCCGGCAAAACCGAAGAGCGTGCGTTTGATCCAGTGTTTCATGACGGGTCCTGTGTGTTGTTGGAGGAGGAAGCTCGATGGTGCTTTCGGGCCGCCTTCGCGTCCTTTCACCGCGGTATCGGCGTGTTTCGTTTTATTGCGACGCGAGGCCGGAGGGCCGAAACGAAAAAGCGACGCCGATGCGTCGCTTGTTTCCGGGGGCGCGCAGGGCCGCTTCGCTCAGAGCTTGCTGGCGTCGCGCGAGGCGGTGGCGCGTGCGTCCACCGGGTTCTGCAGCGTCGAGATCACCTTGCTGTTGACGCGCGAACCCGAGCTCACGTTCTGGTCGGGCGCAGCCGCAGTGCGCACGGCCTCGGCGGCCACGCTGGCACGGTCGGTCGAGCGCGCCACGGTCTCGGGACCGCGCGAGCCGCGCGTCACGTTCTGGTTCGGTGCCGCGGCGGTGCGCACGGCCTCCTCGTGGATCTCGGCGCGGGTCTTGGCCGACACGGCCTGGTGCACGCCGTCATAGCTTTCGGCCTTGGCGCCCGCGGCGGCGAGCATGGCGAAGGAGGCGACGGCGACAGCCTGGGTCAGGGAGAGCTTCATGGATCGGGCCTTTCAGGGTTGGTGAAGAGAAGGCCTGATCGTGCTTGCCGGCGCGCGGCAAGTCCTTTCGCCGCGGTTTCGGCGTGTTTCGTTTTATTGCGGCGGGCTTGAAGCGCGCGCGGCGCTCAGCCCGCGAGCATGGCGGCGGGATCGTCCGAGTCGACCACCGAGCGCGCCCAGGCCTCGAGCTTGCTCGTGTCGGCGCGCAGCACCTCCTGCTTGACCGCGAGGATGCGCGAGGGATGCATCGAGAAGCTGCGCAGCCCCAGGCCCAGCAGCAGCCGCGTGAAGGCCACGTCGCCTGCCATCTCGCCGCACACCGCCACCTGCTTGCCCTGGCGGCGGCACTCGGCGATGGTGTCGGCCACCAGCTTCAGCACCGCCGGATGGGCCGGGTCGTAGAGGTGCGCCACCGACTCGTCGGCGCGGTCGATCGCCAGCGTGTACTGGATCAGGTCGTTGGTGCCGATCGAGAGGAAGTCGAAGTGCTTCAGGAAGGTGCGCAGCGTGAGCGCCGCGGCCGGGATCTCGATCATGGCGCCGAGCTTCACGTGGCCGTGCACCGCGCCGCGGTTGTCGAGCTCGGTGCGCGCGAGCGCGATCAGCGCCAGCGTCTGGCGAATCTCGCTCGCGTGCGCGAGCATCGGGATCAGCAGGTGGATCTCGCCGTGCGCGGCCGCGCGCAGGATGGCGCGCAGCTGCGTGAGGAACATCGCGGGATCGGCCAGGCTCCAGCGGATGGCGCGCAGGCCGAGCGCGGGATTCAGGTGCTCCTGCTTGTTGGCGGACTTGTTGTCCAGCGGCTTGTCGGCACCCACGTCGATGGTGCGGATGGTGACCGGCATGCCTTGCATGCCCTCGACCGCGCGCTTGTAGGCCTGGTACTGCTCCTCCTCGTTGGGCAGCCGCGTCTGGCGCGCCGACGACTCGCGGCCCATGAACAGGAACTCGCTGCGGAACAGGCCCACGCCGACCGCGCCGGCCTTCATCGCGCCCACCGTGTCCTCGGGCATCTCGATGTTGGCGAGCAGTTCGACGCGCTGGCCGTCGAGCGTGACGGCCGGCTTGTGGCGCAGCCGCGCGAGGCGCCCGCGCTCGAGGTCGCCCTGGCGCTGCTTGAAGCCGTACTCGGCCAGGATGATCGGCGAGGGATCGATGATCATCACGCCGGCATCGCCGTCGATGATGACCCAGTCGTCCTGCCGCACCAACTGGCTCGCGGTGCGCGCGCCGACCACCGCCGGCACGTCCATGCTGCGCGCCACGATCGCGGTGTGCGAGGTGCGCCCGCCGACGTCGGTGACGAAGCCGGCGAACACGCTCTTCTTGAACTGCAGCATGTCGGCCGGCGAGAGATCGTGCGCGATCAGCACCAGCGGCACGTCGATGCCGTCGCCCGCGGTGAGGTCGTCGTCCTCGTCGGACGAGGCGCGCTTGCGCCGCGGCGGGCTCGGCGCCAGCACCGCGGCCGTGCCCTTCATGCGATGCAGCAGCCGCTCCACCACCTGCTCGAGGTCGGCCTTGCGCTCGCGCAGGTACTCGTCCTCCATCTCGTCGAACTGGCGCGCGATGACCTCGAGCTGCGTGGTCAGCGCCCATTCGGCGTTGTAGAGCCGCTCGCTGATCCAGTGCTTGACGCCGCCGCTCAGGGCCTCGTCCTGCAGCAGCATCTGGTGCACCTCGAGCAGCGCCGCGAGTTCGTGCGGCGCGTCGTTCGGGCCCATCTGCGCGACGTTGGTCTGCAGCTTGGCCAGCTCCTCGGCCACGGCGTTGCGCGCGGTGCGCACGCGATCGATCTCGGTCTCGATCTCCTCGGGCTTGATGAAGTAGTGGGCCACGTCGATGCGGCTCGACACCACCAGCACCGCGCGGCCGATGGCGATGCCACGGGCGACGGGAAGGCCGTGGACTGCGAAGGTCATGCGCGGGGACCGTAGGTCATCGGCCGCCGCCGGGCCGCCCCAAGGCGGCCGAGCCCCCTCGGGGGGCAGCGACGACACGCAGTGCGGAGCGTGGGGGCCACAGTCATTCGCCTTCGCCGAACTTGTCGTCCATGAGCTGGACGATGGCGTTCATCGCTTCTTCTTCCTGCGGGCCGTTGGTCTCGAGCTCGACGGTCGAGCCGAGCCCGGCGGCCAGCATCATCACGCCCATGATGCTCTTGGCGTTGATACGGCGGTCGCCGCGCGAGAGCCACACCTCGCAGGGAAAGCTGCCTGCGAGCTTGGTCAGCTTGGCCGATGCGCGTGCATGCAGTCCCAGCTTATTGCTGATGGTCACGGATTTCTTGATCACTGTGCTTTCTCTTGGCCTGGTTCTGCGGTGCCGCCACCGCCACTTGCATCACGCCCGCGGTGCCGCCGGCGATGGCGCGCTGCACGAGCACGTCGAGCGGCTCGTGCCGGTAGGTCACGGCACGCAGCAGCATCGGAAGATTGACGCCCGCCACGAGCCGCGAGCGAACGCCGTCCACCAGCTTCTGCGCCACGTTGCAAGGCGTTGCGCCGAACACGTCGGCCAGCACCAGCACCTGCACGCGCGGCCCGTTGAGCTGCTGCGCGAGCGTGATGCGCGCGGCCGCCAGGGTTTCCTCGGGCGGCACGTTGGGCAGCACGTCGAGCGCGACGATGGCGTTCTCGCTGTCGGGAAACACATGCAGCGCGCACTTTCGCAACGCTTGTGCGAAAGGCGAATGGGCAATGATGAGGATGCTGTTCATGCGGCTCGGGGGACGGCGCGTCGATTATGCGGGGGCGCCCGGAGGAAGTAGATATACGACATAACGCAGCACCCCAGCAGGATGGCCATTGCGCCACGGAAAGCGTCCACGGTGTCGAGGCCGGCGCGCACGAACAGGTCGATCAGCAGGCCCACGCCCCACTGCACCACGAACACGCCGACGAAGATCACGAGGTTGTAGGCCGACAGCGCGCGGCCCGCGAGCGCCGGCGGCAGCGCCATCGCCACGGCCGGCTGGGCCAGCGTGACCACCGTGCAGAGGCACAGGAAAACCGCCCACGTTCCCGTGCCCGCACGCGGCCCCGCTATCAAAACAATAGCCATGAACAGCAGCGAGAGCGGCAGGCCCCAGGCCATGAGCCGATCCGCCGCAATGCCGCGCTGCGCGAGCCTGGGATTGGCCACGCCCCAGAGCCAGTAGGTGGCGAGCAGCACCAGGCTGATGACGAACAGCGCCTCGGCCGCGCGCAGCGGCGTGTAGCCCGACACCCGCGTGAGCCAGGGCACGGCCCACAGCGACTGCATCGCGATGAAGCCGCCGTAGTGGAAGAAGCCGATCGGCGCGAGCTTGCGGAAGAAGGGATCGCGCCAGACGGCGGCGTAGCTGCCGCCGTCGTCGGGAGCCGCCACCGTCGCAGCGGGTGAGGCTCGACGCCACGACGGCGCGACCCAGGCGATCAGCAGCATCGAGACGATCACGCCCGCGCCCAGCAGCCAGAACAGCGCGCGCCAGCCGACCAGCGGCACCAGCCATTGCACCGGCAGCGTCGCGCCGACCAGCCCGAACGACCCGACCATCAGCATCCACGAGTTGCTGCGCAGCTGCATCGCCGGCGAGAGCCAGCGCCGGTAGCCGGTGAGCGGCGCCATCAGGCAGGCGCTGACGCCCACGCCCGTGAGCACGCGCGCGGCCAGCAGGAGCGAGAAATGCGTGGCGACCGAGAACAGCAGGCAGCCGGCCACCGCCACGCCGAGGAACGCCACCACCACGCGCTTGGGACCATGGCGGTCGAGCCAGGCGCCCATCGGCAGCTGCGTGAACGCGAAGCCGAGGAAGTAGCCGCCCGCGAGCAGGCCGAGGTCGCGCGACTCGAGGTCGAACTCGTCGGTGAGCGTGGGCGACAGGGTGGCCGTGATCGCGCGCACCAGGGTCGAGAGGAAGTAAGCGAAGGCGAAGGCCAGGAAGACGCCGGCGACGCGGCGCCGGCCGCCGAGCGTGCCCTCGCTCATCGCGCGGCCGCCGGAAGCGCCGCGCCGAGGTCGCGGGCGCGGCTCATGGCAGCCGCAGGCCTTCGAAGAAGGTCTTGGCGGCTTCGTCCGACGATGGCCGGCCCAGCACCATCGCCTGGTAGAGCGACACGGCGCCGGGCGGCGTCGAGCGGGTCTCGGTCTGGGCGAACCACAGCACCTGCAGCGGCTGGCCCGTGGGCGTGGCCGGCGCATCGAGCCGCAGCGGCGCGGGCGTGGCGGCGGCACGCGGCACCGTGGCCGGCGCCTCGGTGGTGGCCGCGCCCTGCAGCTGCTCGCGCGTGGCGAGCTGCCAGGCACGCAGCCAGCTCTCGGCCTGGGCGGCGTCGGCGGCGGTGGCATGCGCGATCGCGAAGGTGGCGCCGCCGGCCTCGCAACCGGCCATGTCGACCTGCACCGATTCGGCGCCCAGCGGCTGCGCGCGGGTGGCGCGGTCGGCCTTGCAGGGCAGCAGCGCGACCAGGCCGGCCTCGGCCACCGGGACTTCGCGCCAGTTGAAGGTCGGGCTGCAGGCCGCGAGGACGAGGACCGCGGCGGCGGCGCAGGAGGCGCGCGCGCGACGGCGAAGACGGGAGGTGGGCTGCGGCATGGGGACCGGATTATCGATCCGCCGTTCCACGGGGACTGTCGCGCGCGCCAGCACGTTCGAACGTGCGGAACTAGAATCGCGCCGCCCCACTCAGTCAGCAGCCATGAAAAAGTACGTTATCGCAGCCGCCGTTGCCGTCGCCCTGGCCACCGGCGTGGGGGTGTACCTCGGCTCGGGCACCACCGCGGCGCCCGCCTCGACCTTCGTGCTGCTCGACGGCACCAGGAAGAGCACCGAGGACCTCAAGGGCAAGGTCACGCTGGTCAACTTCTGGGCCACGAGCTGCGTGACCTGCGTCGGCGAGATGCCCAAGGTGATCGCCACCTACGACAAGTACAAGGCGCGCGGCTACGACACGCTGGCGGTGGCCATGAGCTACGACCCGCCGAGCTACGTCGTCAATTTCGCCGAAACCCGCAAGCTGCCGTTCAAGGTGGCGATCGACAACACCGGCAGCGTGGCGCAGGCCTGGGGCGACGTGAAGCTCACGCCGACCACCTACCTCGTGAACAAGCAGGGCCAGATCGTCAAGCGCTACGTGGGCGAGCCCGATTTCGCCGAGCTGCACAAGCTGATCGAGAAGCTGCTGGCCGAGGCCTGAGCCCTCCCCCACCCATCAAAAAGGCGCTGCCCGTGACCGGACAGCGCCTTTTTTGTTGGGGCAAGCAATGGCGGATCAGCGGTCGCGGAAGGTGTCGTGGCAGGCCTTGCAGCTCGCGGCGGTCGGGCCGAACTGGGCCTTGAGCGCATCGATGTTGCCGGCCTTGGCGGCCACCAGCAGCTTGCCGGTCTCGGCGATCAGCTTGTCCTGGTGTTCCTTGAACTTGGGCGCTTCCTTCCAGACCTCGGGCTTGGCCTTGCCGCCCTCGGTGCCGGCGCCGAAGCCGGCCCAGGGCAGCTTCGCCATGTCGGCCACCACCTCGGCGTTGGCCGCGGCGGCGGCCGCGTCGTAGGGCGCGCGGCCATTGGCCATGGCGCCCAGGCGGCCGAAGTGCTGCGACATGACGAACAGCGCGCTCTGGCGGTACTTGATGGCGTCTTCAGGCTTCGCGAACTGGGCCGCGGCCGGCAGGGTGGTGGCGGCGCAGGCGGCGGCCAGCGCGAAGGTGGCGAGTCGGATCATCGTGGTCCTTCTGACATGTGGGAATCGTGGGTGATGCCGTCGGGCGCGGCACCTGCGCGGCAGTGTAGGGGCAGGCCGGTCGGCGCGCATAGCAACAACCCGATGGAACGGGCGGCTCGGACTTTGCTAATCTGCGCCTTCCGCAGCCATGCGCTCCCCCCACCTTCGATGACCGACTCCCCCGCGGCCGCGGCGTCCCGCCAGGCCACCCGAACACGCGTCTGGGACCTGCCGACCCGGCTGTTCCACTGGGCCCTGGCCGCCGCCGTGATCGGGCTGATCGCCACCGGCCTCGGCGGCGTCATGGAATGGCATTTCCGCCTCGGCTACACGGTGCTCGCGCTGCTGCTGTTCCGGCTGCTCTGGGGCTTCGTCGGCGGGCGCTGGTCGCGCTTCGCGGCCTTCGTCTATGCGCCGGGCTCGCTCTTCGCCTACCTGCGCGGCCGCGCCCATCCCGATCACCTGATCGGCCACACGCCGCTGGGCGCGCTGTCGGTGTTCGCGGTGCTCGCGATCCTGGCGCTGCAGGTGGCGACCGGCCTCGTGGCCGACGACGAGATCTCGGCCGCGGGGCCGCTCACGCGCTTCGTCTCGGGCGATCTCGTGAGCCTGGCCACGGGCTGGCACAGCACGCAGGGCAAGTGGATCGTGATCGCGCTCGCGAGCCTGCACGTGCTCGCGGTGCTGTTCTACGTGCTGGTGAAGCGCCACCGGCTGGTCGCTCCGATGCTCTCGGGCGACAAGGACATCGCCGCCGCCGACCGTGCCGCGCCCGTCGCCGGCAGCCGCGACGACGCCGCGTCGCGCGGCCTCGCGCTGGTGCTCGCGCTGCTGTGCGCGGGCGTCGCGTACTGGGTTTCGTCGTTGCGCGCATGAGCTCATCCGTCTCACGCCCCCTGCCGCTGTCGGACACGCCGGCCGTCGTGCTGCTCACGCCCGACGAGGCCCACGAACTCGAGGCCGCGCGCCTCATCTTTCGCGACTACGCCGCCTCGCTGGGCATCGATCTCGACTTCCAGAATTTCGACCAGGAACTGGCCGCGCTGCCGGGCGAATACGTCGAGCCGCGCGGCACGCTGCTGCTGGCGCTGGTCGATCCGGCGCACGTCAAGGACGAGGCTGGCCGCGCCACGCCCACGCTGGTGCGCGCCGATGGGCGGATCGCGCACGTGGCCGGCTGCTGCGCGCTGCGGCCGCTCGACAGCGCGGACTACGTGAATGCGGCGGAGATGAAGCGCCTGTACGTGCGCCCGGGCTTTCGCGGCCTGGGGCTGGGCCGCCAGCTCGCCGAGGCGATCCTCGACGCGGCGCGTGGCGCGGGCTACGGCTGCGTGCTGCTCGACACGCTCGACGAGATGGAGTCGGCGCGTGCCCTCTACGAGGACCTGGGCTTCGCCGAGGTGCCGCCCTTCTATCACAACCCCATCGCGGGGGCGCACTACCTGAAGGTGGACCTGTAGGCGAGGAACGGTCCGCGAGGCGGACCGTTCTCGTTGGACCTGCCGCTCAGCCCTTGGCTTGCGCCAGCAGCGTTTCGGCGTTGCTGACTTCGAACTTGCCCGGTGCCTCGACGTTGAGCGTCGCGACCTTGCCGTCCTTCACGAGCATCGAGTAGCGGTTGCTGCGCAGGCCCATGCCGCGGCCCGTGAGGTCCAGCGTGAGGCCCGTGGCCTTGGCGAAATCGGCGCTGCCGTCGGCCAGCATGCGCACCTTGGCGCCGGTCTTCTGGTCGCGCGCCCAGGCGCCCATCACGAAGGCGTCGTTCACGCTCACGCACCAGATCTCGTCCACGCCCGCGGCCTTGAAGTCGTCGAAGTGCTGCACGTAGCCCGGCACGTGCTTGGCCGAGCAGGTGGGCGTGAAGGCGCCCGGCAGCGCGAACAGCGCAATGGTCTTGCCAGCCGTTGCCTTGGTCACGTCGACGGGATTCGGGCCGATGCTGCAGCCTTCGCCCTCGACTTCCGAGTACTCCTGCAGGGTGGCCGAGGGAAGGGTGTCGCCGACTTTGATCATTTGAAAGTGCTCCTGGAAAAAGAAAAACGGCCCACATTGTGGGCCGTTTCGCGATGGACTGCCGGCTGCCTTGCGGAGCCGGCGGACCCGAGGGGGATCAGACCAGGACGGCCTTCTCGACCAGACGGGTCACGACCCAGTTCTTGGTCTTCGAGATCGGACGGCTTTCCGTGATCTCGATGGTGTCGCCCAGCTTGTACTCGCCCTTTTCGTCATGGGCGTGGTACTTGCTCGTCTTCGCCACGATCTTGCCGTAGAGCTCGTGCTTCACACGGCGCTCGACCAGCACGGTCACGGTCTTGGCACGCTTGTCGCTGACCACCTTGCCGATCAAGGTGCGCTTGAGGGATTTTTTAGCTTCCGTCATGTTCACTCCTTACTTGGCGGCTTGGGTTTCTTGCTGCTTTTGAGCAAGAACGGTCTTGGCGCGCGCGATGTCGCGACGCGTCACGCGCAACGTCGAGGTGTTCGACAGCTGCTGCGTGGCTTTCTGCATGCGCAGGCCGAAATGGGCCTTCTGCAGATCCTTGATTTCGGCTTGCAGACCGGCGACGTCCTTCTCGCGCAGTGCTGTTGCCTTGCTCACCTTGGCCGGAGCCGCGGCTTCTTTCTTCTTACGTGTTGCCATGGATGTTCTCCTCTCAGGCGCCGAGCTGGCGCGAGACGAACGTCGTGCGCAGCGGCAGCTTGGCAGCGGCCAGGCGGAAGGCTTCGCGGGCGAGTTCTTCGGGCACGCCGACGATCTCGAACACGATCTTGCCGGGCTGGATCTCGGCGACGTAGTACTCGGGGTTGCCCTTGCCGTTACCCATCCGCACTTCTGCGGGCTTGGTCGAGATCGGCTTGTCGGGGAACACGCGGATCCAGATACGGCCACCGCGCTTCACGTGACGCGAAATCGCGCGGCGAGCGGCTTCGATCTGGCGCGCCGTGAGGCGGCCGCGGTCGGTGCATTTCAGACCGAAGTCACCGAAGGCCACCGAGTTGCCCCGGGTGGCGACGCCGGTGTTGCGGCCCTTTTGTTCCTTGCGGAACTTTCTGCGTGCAGGTTGCAGCATGTCTTGTTACTCCGTGAGGACTGCCCCGGGCTTCCTGTGCGAATGCACACCCGGGGCTGAGACCGATTACTCGGTCTTGGCACCGTCCGCTGCTGCAGCGGGCGCGGCTTTGCGGACGCGCTTAACGGCGGGTTTCGAGTCTGCACCGGCACCGCCGGTTGCTTCTGCGGGCTTGTCGCTGCCGTCGGCGGGAGCGGTGTTGCCACCGATCGGGCCACGGGCACCGGCACGCGGGCCGCCGCGGCGGTCACCACCCGGACGGTCGCCACCAGGGCGGCCATCACGGCGCGGACCACGCGGACGACGCTCTTCCTCGGGACGCGGGGTCTCGACGGCGGGCAGGTCGTTGCGGCCCAGGGTGTCGCCCTTGTAGACCCACACCTTGACGCCGATGACGCCGTAGGTGGTCTTGGCTTCCGAGGTGCCGTAGTCGATGTCGGCGCGCAGCGTGTGAAGCGGCACGCGACCTTCGCGGTACCACTCGGTACGAGCGATTTCGATGCCGTTCAGGCGGCCAGCCGACATGATCTTGATGCCTTGGGCACCCAGACGCATGGCGTTCTGCATGGCGCGCTTCATGGCGCGGCGGAACATGATCCGCTTTTCGAGCTGCTGCGTGATGCTGTCGGCGATCAGCTGGGCATCGATTTCGGGCTTGCGCACTTCTTCGATGTTCACTGCCACCGGCACGCCGAGCTGGCGGCCCAGTTCGCGCTTGAGGTTCTCGATGTCTTCGCCCTTCTTGCCGATCACGACGCCCGGACGAGCCGAGTAGATCGTGATGCGGGCGTTCTTGGCGGGACGCTCGATCAGGACGCGCGACACCGAAGCGTTCTTCAGCTTCTTCTTCAGGTATTCGCGAACCTTGATGTCTTCGGCCAGCATGCCCGCGAAATCGCGGTCGCTGGCATACCAGCGGCTGGACCAGTTACGGGTAACCGCCAGACGGAAGCCGGTCGGATGGATTTTCTGTCCCATATTTCTTCCAGGCTCTTAGTTGCCAACCGTCACGTACACATGGCACGTGGGCTTGCTGATGCGATTGCCGCGACCCTTGGCGCGCGCCGTGAAGCGCTTGAGCGTGGCGCCCTGTTCGACGTAGATGGTCTTGACCTTCAGCTCGTCGATGTCGGCACCGTCGTTGTGCTCCGCGTTGGCGATGGCCGACTCGAGCACCTTCTTGATGATCACAGCGGCCTTCTTCTGCGTGAATTGCAGAACGTTGAGCGCTTGATCGACCTTCTTGCCGCGGATCAGGTCGGCGACCAGACGGCCCTTGTCGACCGAGAGGCGGACACCGCGGAGGACTGCACGTGTTTCAGACATGGTCGTTCCTTACTTCTTCTGGACTTTCTTGTCCGCGGGGTGCCCCTTGAACGTGCGCGTGAGCGCAAATTCGCCGAGCTTGTGGCCGACCATCTGGTCGGTGATGTAGACAGGCACGTGCTGCTTGCCGTTGTGCACGGCAATGGTCAGGCCGATGAACTCGGGCAGGACCATCGAGCGGCGCGACCAGGTCTTGATCGGCTTCTTGTCCTTCGTCGTCACGGCCTTGTCGGCCTTGGCAACGAGGTGATGGTCAACAAACGGACCCTTTTTGAGAGAGCGAGTCATTTGCTATCCCTTACTTCTTGCGGCGCGACACGATGAAGACCTGCGTGCGCTTGTTGTTACGGGTACGGTAACCCTTGGTCAGGTTGCCCCACGGGTCGACAGGGTGACGGCCTTCGCCGGTCTTGCCTTCGCCACCACCGTGCGGGTGGTCGACCGGGTTCATCACCACGCCGCGAACGGTCGGGCGGATACCCATCCAACGCTTCACACCGGCCTTGCCGAGCTGGCGCAGGCTGTGTTCTTCGTTGGCCACTTCACCGATGGTCGCGCGGCATTCGATGTGAATGCGGCGGACTTCGCCCGAACGCATGCGGACCTGGGCGTAGACGCCTTCACGGGCCAGCAGCGTGGCCGAGGTACCGGCCGAGCGGGCGATCTGCGCGCCCTTGCCGGGCTGCAGTTCGATGCAGTGGATCGTCGAACCCACCGGAATGTTGCGGATCGGCAGCGTGTTGCCGGCGCGGATCGGAGCTTCCGAACCCGACAGCAGCGTTGCACCGGCTTCCAGACCGCGCGGGGCGATGATGTAGCGGCGCTCGCCGTCGGCGTAGCAGACCAGCGCGATGTGGGCGGTGCGGTTCGGGTCGTACTCGATGCGCTCGACCTTCGCCGGGATGCCGTCCTTGTTGCGACGGAAGTCCACCACGCGGTAGTGGTGCTTGTGACCGCCGCCCTTGTGACGGGTCGTGATGTGGCCGTTGTTGTTGCGGCCGGCCTTCTGGAACTGGGGTTCCAGCAGGGATGCGAGCGGAGCACCCTTGTACAGGTGGTCACGCGAAATCTTCACCGCGCCGCGTTGGCCCGGCGAAGTGGGTTTCATCTTGATGACGGCCATGATTAAGCGCCTTCCCCGACGAGGTTGAGCTCTTGACCGGCCTTCAGCGTGACGTAGGCCTTGCGAACGTGGTCGCGGCGGCCGACGGACTTGCCGAAGCGCTTGGTCTTGCCCTTGATGTTGGCAACCGACACGCCCTTGACTTCGACCTTGAACATCAGTTCGACGGCGGCCTTGATCTCGGGCTTGGTGGCGTCTTGCAACACCTTGAAAGTGACAGCGTTCGACTTCTCGCCGACCATCGTGGCCTTTTCGGACACGATCGGGGCGACCAGCACGTTCATGAGACGGCCTTCGTCGAACTGACGTTGAGCAGGGGTGGGGTTCACGCGGCTCATGCGAACATCTCCTTGAGCTTGTCGACGGCACCCTTGGTGACCAGCACCTTCTTGTAGTGAACCAGCGACACCGGATCGGCGTAACGGGGTTCGACCACGAGGATGTTGACCAGATTGCGCGAGGCAAGGTACAGGTTTTCGTCGACTTCTTCGGCGATCACGAGCACGGACTCGAGATTCATTGCCTTGAAACGGGCTGCCAGCGGCTTCGTCTTGGGCGAATCCACGGTCAGCGAATCCACCACGGCCAGACGGCCTTCGCGAGCGAGCTGCGAGAAGATGGCGGCCATGCCGGCGCGGTACATCTTCTTGTTGATCTTCTGCGAGAAGTTTTCGTCAGGCATGTTCGGGAAGATCCGGCCACCCCCGCGCCACAGCGGCGAGGACGTCATACCGGCACGGGCGCGGCCCGTTCCCTTTTGCTTGAAAGGCTTCTTGGTCGAGTGCTTGACCTGTTCGCGGTCCTTCTGGGCGCGCGTGCCTTGGCGGGCGTTGGCCTGGAATGCGACGACGATCTGGTGCACCAGGTCTTCGTTGTAGTCACGGCCGAACACGGTTTCGGGGGCGTCGTACTTCGACGCGGCCTGACCTTGCTCGTTCAGGAGTTCGAGTTCCATTACTTCGCTCCTTCAGCCGCTTGCGGCTTGGCCTTGACGGCGGGACGCACGGTGACGAAGCCACCCTTCGAACCCGGGATCGCGCCCTTGATGAGCAACAGCTGACGCGCTTCGTCGATGCGGAACACCGAGAGGTTCTGCGTCGTGCGGGTGACGTCGCCGAGGTGGCCCGTCATGCGCTTGCCGGGGAACACGCGACCGGGGTCTTGTGCCATGCCGATCGAGCCGGGCACGTTGTGCGAACGGCTGTTACCGTGCGACGCGCGCTGCGAGCTCATGTTGTGGCGCTTGATCGTGCCGGCGTAGCCCTTGCCGATGGAGGTGCCTTGCACGTCCACCTTCTGGCCCACGGAGAACACGCTGCCGGCCGCGATCACGCCGCCAGCCTGGTGCTGACCTGCGGTATCTGCGGTGACGCGGAATTCCTGGATGATTTCGCCAGCTTCGACACCCGCCTTGGCGAGGTGGCCGGCTTCCGGCTTGGTCACGCGCGATGCTTTGCGCGAACCGAACGTCACTTGCAGTGCGACGTAGCCATCGGTCTCTTGCGACTTGATCTGGGTCACGCGGTTGTTCGACACATCCACCACCGTGACAGGAACTGCATCCCCGTCATCGGTGAAGAGACGCATCATCCCCACCTTGCGGCCCAGCAACCCGAGGGAGTTGCTCAGACTCATGTGTTTTCTCCAAAAAATGGAAGCTTCTCCCGCCGCTGCCACTTCAATTGGCGACAGCGTTTGACCGAAGTCGTATGACCGACTCGCGGCAACGGGGGAAGGTTGATAAATCTCCGACCTGCACGTACCTTCCGGACGCAACAAGGGCAGAGCCAGCGATTATAGCCCGCGGTATGGGCGGGGCGCAAGCGCTGGAAAAGGGCCCCTTTCGGGGCGGTTGCAACGGCCCGCGGGGCCGTTTTCTGCCTATTTGGCGGGCATCGTGATGATGCTGTCGCCTTCCTTGGTGGTCTGGACGTCGCCCTGCGACTTCATCAGGGGCGCCGTCCCGGTCTGGATCGGGATCGAGATGGCGCTGCTCGCGCCGCCCTGGCTCACGAACACGTTCAGGTAGCGCAGCCCGTCCGACTCGCCGATGACCGAGACGGTCGCGGTGGAGCGCTGGCCGGCGGGCAGCGTCAGCGGATTGCCGTTTCGCAGCGTCAGGCCGGGATCCGCGGTGAAGCGCACCGACGCGCCCTGCGGATCGGTGACCGCGTCGAACTGCAGCACGACCGACGTGGCGCGGCCCGCCTGCGAGGTGCCATCGACGCGGTACTGCACCACGACACCCGAATCGTTGGATTTCTGCACGGCCGTGGTCATGGGCGCCGGCGCCGCCTTGTGCTGCGCGCGCTTGGGCACGCGCGAGTCCGGCACGCCGTCGGCCATCGCCCAGGTCGTCAACGCCATCAGCGAGAGCGCCGCGACGGCGGTCCGTGTGTTCGAGCGAATCGTCATGGCCATCATTCCCCTTACTGGATCGCGACGCTGATGCAGTTCGCGCCCGAACTGTTGAGATCGGTGACGGCCAGCACGTACTCGCCGGCCAGGAGGCTGACCTTGCTGCCCGAGCGGGGGATCTGCCCGGCGCGGAACACGGCGAAGTCGGGGTTCACCGTCGGCGCACCCGATGCCACCGATACCTGGTACTCACGCGTCGTGGGCGCCACGAAGCGCAGGTAGGCATAGTTGCCCAGCTTGTTGCCGCCACCCGCGGCGTTCGTGACGCACGCGGTGGTGAGCACCCCCACCGTCGCGCTGCCGTACATGGGCAGCGCCGCCGGCACATTGCCGTTGTTGGTTTCGGCTTCGCCGAAGGGATCGTTGCTGCCGGCGCTGATGTTCTGCGCGCTCAGCAGGCCCGCCAGGGCCGAGGCACTGCCGGGCGCCACGGCATTGAAGGCCGCGGCGAACGGATGGATCGAGGTCACGGCGGCACCGCCCCTGAACTGCGCGCTGGTCATCGCATCGTGGATCGGCTTGAAGCCCACCTGCTGGTTGAGATTCCAGAAGATCGAGTGGATCGAGCGCTCGCGGAACCAGCCTGGATTGCTGGACGGCCCCACGGTCAGGTTGACCGACACGCTGACGTCGGAAGCGACCTGCCCTTCGCCGCGGGAATCGACGTAGTTGCTGCGGCCGAGCGCGATGCCCGACCAGCCATTGCCCCAGCCTTCGGAGAAGGCCACGCGGCGATCGAGACGGTCGCTCAGGTCATGCGCCCCGCCGACCGAATCGTCCCGGCTGAACGAGGACTGGTAGTAGTGCCCCCACTCGTGCGCGATCACCGGCGCATCGAACTCGTCCGTGTCCACGTTCTCCTTGCCGAGCACGTAGATTTCGCGGCCGGTGCTGCGGTTGGCGAAGAAGGTGTTACCGATCTGCCCGAGCGCGAGGCTGCCGGCGCTCGGCACGTTGTTCGGGCTCCAGAACACCTTCAGCGGTGGAAAGGCCGTCGCCGGCGCCACCGACAACACCTTCTGCATCGAGGTGTAGACCGTGTCGAGCACCGCGAACGGCGCCGACACGCGGCGCCCGGTGTAGCTCGAGCCGCCCCATCCCGAATCGGCGCGCAGGTCGCGCGTCGTCGCACCGGAGCCGGTCGTGAAGGCCGCCGACTGCATCGAGTACAGCGGCGTGTTGGCGCTGGTGTTGTCCCGCACGCTGACATCCCATGCCGCGGTCTGGATCTGGGCGCGGACGCGAACGGCGATCGTGGCGTTCGCCGGCACCGACACCGAGTAGTTGCCGTTGGCATCGGTGGCCGTCACCGCGATCTGGTTCGACAGGGCATCGAGCACTTCGACGAAGGCCCCGCGCACCGGCTTCGCGACGGTGGCCGCATAGACCAGCGGCCCGCTGTTGTTGGGCACCGAGTCGTAGGTGGCCTTGCCGCTGAGCGTGACCCCACCGATTACCGGGGGCGGAAAACCGATCGGGATTCCACCGCCGCCGCCGCCGCCGCCTCCACCGCAACCTGCGAGGAACGCCGCGGCAATCAGCGCCGAACCGATGCCAGAAAGAATCCTGTGGTTCATAGCTTGTGCTGCCCTCATTCAGCTCCCGGCCAAGGTCTGGACGGCCGGTGGTGGGCGAGGATGCCACAGACGACACGCAAATGACAAAGGCCCGCTCACATTTCTGTGAACGGGCCTCGAAGCGACACCGCGCTTGACGCGCGAGCGGGCTTGTTGCGTGCGGCTTACTGCAGCTTGATCTCGACGTCGACGCCGGCCGGCAGGTCGAGCTTCATCAGCGCGTCCACGGTCTTGTCGGTGGGGTCGACGATGTCCATCAGGCGTTGGTGCGTGCGGATTTCGAGCTGGTCGCGGCTGGTCTTGTTGACGTGCGGCGAACGCAGGATGTCGAAACGCTTCAGGCGGGTCGGCAGGGGCACCGGGCCCTTGACGATCGCGCCGGTGCGCTTCGCGGTGTCAACGATCTCGGCGGCCGATTGGTCGATCAGCTTGTAGTCGAACGCCTTCAGGCGGATGCGGATTTTTTGCTTGGTTGCCATGGTGATTCCTTTGCGTTCGGCTTAGATGTCGAGGATCTTGGCCACGACGCCCGAACCCACGGTACGGCCGCCTTCGCGGATGGCGAAGCGCAGGCCTTCTTCCATCGCGATCGGGTTGATCAGCTTCACGGTGATGCTGACGTTGTCGCCAGGCATGACCATTTCCTTGTCCTTCGGCAGCTCGATCGCGCCGGTCACGTCCGTCGTGCGGAAGTAGAACTGCGGACGGTAGTTGTTGAAGAACGGCGTGTGACGGCCGCCTTCGTCCTTCGACAGAACGTACACCTCGGCGGTGAAGTGCGTGTGCGGCTTGATCGAACCGGGCTTGCACAGCACTTGGCCGCGCTCGACTTCTTCGCGCTTCGTGCCGCGCAGCAGCACGCCCACGTTGTCGCCGGCTTGACCTTGGTCCAGCAGCTTGCGGAACATTTCCACGCCGGTGCAGGTGGTCTTGACCGTCGGGCGGATGCCCACGATTTCGATTTCTTCACCAACCTTGATCACGCCGCGCTCGACAGCGCCGGTCACCACGGTACCGCGACCCGAGATCGAGAACACGTCTTCCACGGGCATCAGGAACGTGCCGTCCACGGCGCGCTCGGGCGTCGGGATGTACGTGTCCAGGGCTTCGGCCAGCTTCATGATCGCGCCTTCGCCGAGCTCGCCCTTGTCGCCTTCCAGGGCCAGCTTCGCCGAGCCGTGGATGATCGGGGTGTCGTCGCCGGGGAATTCGTACTTGTCGAGGAGTTCGCGAACTTCCATTTCGACCAGCTCGAGCAGTTCCTTGTCGTCGACCATGTCGCACTTGTTCAGGAACACGATGATGTAGCCCACGCCCACCTGGCGAGCCAGCAGGATGTGCTCACGCGTCTGGGGCATCGGGCCGTCGGCGGCCGAGCACACCAGGATCGCGCCGTCCATCTGGGCGGCGCCGGTGATCATGTTCTTCACGTAGTCGGCGTGGCCGGGGCAGTCGACGTGTGCGTAGTGGCGGTTGGCCGTTTCGTACTCGACGTGCGCGGTGTTGATCGTGATGCCGCGGGCCTTTTCTTCGGGCGCAGCGTCGATCTGGTCGTAGGCCTTCGCTTCGCCGCCGAACTTCGACGACAGCACCGTCGCGATCGCAGCCGTCAGCGTCGTCTTGCCATGGTCAACGTGACCGATCGTGCCCACGTTCACGTGCGGCTTCGTGCGGGTGAATTTACCTTTTGCCATTTTTCAATCCTTGAAAGAGCAGTCCCGTGTATTGGTTTTATGTCTGCATCCGATTGCTGGATCGCCTCGCACGGGAACAAGACGGCACCGGATCGCAGACAAGAAGGGCCGCGCACTGCGCGGCCCTGCATTCCTGAAACGCTTATTTCGCGCGGGCAGCCACGATAGCTTCGGCGACGTTACGGGGAGCTTCGGCGTAGTGCTTGAACTCCATCGTGTACGTGGCACGGCCTTGCGACATCGAGCGCAGCGTGGTCGAGTAGCCGAACATTTCCGACAGCGGCACTTCGGCCTTGATGGCCTTGCCGCCACCAACCATGTCGTCCATGCCCTGCACCATGCCGCGGCGGGACGACAGGTCGCCCATCACGTTGCCGGCGTAGTCTTCGGGCGTTTCGACTTCCACGGCCATCATCGGCTCGAGGATCACGGGGTTGGCCTTGCGGGCACCTTCCTTGAAACCGAAGATCGCGGCCATCTTGAACGCCATTTCGTTCGAGTCCACGTCGTGGTACGAGCCGAAGTGCAGCGTGACCTTGACGTCGACGACGGGGTAGCCCGCCAGCACGCCTTGCGTCAGCGCTTCCACGACGCCCTTTTCCACCGCGGGGATGTATTCGCGAGGAACCACACCGCCCTTGATGGCATCGACGAACTCGAAGCCCTTGCCAGCTTCCTGGGGTTCGATCTTCAGCACGACGTGGCCGTACTGGCCCTTGCCGCCCGACTGGCGAACGAACTTGCCTTCGGCTTCTTCGACGGTCTTGCGGATCGTTTCGCGGTAAGCCACCTGCGGCTTGCCCACGTTGGCTTCCACGCCGAATTCGCGCTTCATGCGGTCCACGATGATTTCGAGGTGGAGCTCGCCCATGCCGGCGATGATGGTCTGGCCCGACTCTTCGTCCGTGCGAACGCGGAACGAGGGGTCTTCCTGAGCCAGGCGCTGCAGCGCGATGCCCATCTTTTCCTGGTCGGCCTTGGTCTTGGGCTCGACGGCCTGCGAGATCACCGATTCCGGGAACACCATGCGCTCGAGCGTCACGACTGCTTCGGGATCGCACAGCGTTTCGCCGGTGGTCACTTCCTTCAGGCCCACGCAGGCGGCGATGTCGCCGGCGCGAATTTCGCTGACTTCCTCGCGGTTGTTCGCGTGCATCTGCACGATACGGCCGATGCGTTCCTTCTTGCCGCGCACCGGGTTGTAGACGCTGTCGCCCTTGCTGAGCACGCCCGAATAGACGCGCACGAAGGTCAGCTGGCCCACGAACGGGTCGGTCATCAGCTTGAATGCCAGGGCCGAGAACTTCTCGTTGTCGTCCGCCTTGCGAACCACGGGCGCTTCGTCTTCGTCGAGGCCGTTGACCGGCGGAATGTCGGTCGGAGCCGGCATGTATTCGACGACGGCGTCGAGCATGGCCTGCACGCCCTTGTTCTTGAAGGCCGAGCCGCACAGCATCGGCTGGATTTCGCCGGCGATGGTGCGCTGACGGATGGCCTTCTTGATTTCCTCTTCCGACAGCTCGCCGCCTTCGAGGTACTTGTTCATCAGCTCTTCGCTGGCTTCGGCAGCCGCTTCGACGAGCTTTTCGCGGTATTCGTTGCAGACATCGACCAGGTTGGCCGGGATGTCGCCGTACTGGAAGGTGACGCCCTTGTCCTCGTCCCAGATGATCGCCTTCATCTTCACGAGGTCGACGATGCCCTGGAAGTGCTCTTCGGCACCGATCGGGATCTGGATCACGACGGGGTTGGCCTTCAGGCGGTCGACCATCATCTGGCGCACGCGCAGGAAGTCGGCGCCGGTGCGGTCCATCTTGTTGACGAACGCGAGACGCGGAACCTTGTACTTGTTGGCCTGGCGCCAGACGGTTTCCGACTGGGGCTGCACGCCGCCGACGGCGTCGTACACCATCACGGCGCCGTCCAGCACGCGCATCGAGCGCTCGACTTCAATGGTGAAGTCCACGTGGCCGGGGGTGTCGATGATGTTGATGCGGTGTTCTTCGAACTTGCCAGCCATGCCCTTCCAGAAGCAGGTGGTGGCAGCCGAGGTGATCGTGATGCCGCGCTCTTGCTCTTGCTCCATCCAGTCCATCGTGGCGGCACCGTCGTGCACTTCACCGATCTTGTGGTTCACACCGGTGTAGAACAGGATACGTTCCGTCGTCGTGGTCTTGCCAGCGTCGATGTGCGCGGAGATGCCGATGTTGCGGTAGCGCTCGATGGGGGTCTTGCGGGACATGATTTACTTTCGGGTTGAAATGCGTTGAGCGCTGGGCCCCGAGCACGGGCACAACGCCCGACACTCGACACCCAACGCCCAAGCGAAGTTTGATTCTTAGAAGCGGAAGTGGCTGAACGCCCGGTTGGCTTCTGCCATGCGGTGCACTTCGTCGCGCTTCTTCATCGCGCCGCCACGGCCTTCCGTGGCTTCCATCAGTTCGTTGGCCAGACGCAGGGCCATCGACTTCTCGCCGCGCTTGCGGGCGGCTTCCTTGATCCAGCGCATCGACAGGGCGAGGCGGCGGACGGGGCGGACTTCGACCGGCACTTGATAGTTCGCACCGCCAACGCGGCGCGACTTCACTTCGACCATCGGCTTCACGTTGTTGATGGCAACGGTGAACGCCTCGAGGGGGTCCTTGTCCGGGTTCTTCTTCTCGATGAAGTCGAGCGCGCCATAAATGATGCGCTCGGCAACAGCCTTCTTGCCGCCTTCCATGATCACGTTCATGAACTTCGACAGCTCGACATTGCCGTACTTGGGATCCGGCAGGATTTCACGTTTGGGGACTTCGCGACGACGTGGCATTTTCTTAACCTCTTTGCTTCAGTTGGCACCGTTTCCGGCACCGCGAGAGTCGACTCGGACCCTCACTTACTCGACCCAACTTCGGGTCACTACGCTCGACATGCCCGCCAAGGCACTCGAACACCGATGAAACAACTACTGAAAGAAGAACCCGATCAGGCCTTCTTGGGACGCTTCGCGCCGTACTTGGAACGCGACTGCTTGCGGTCTTTCACGCCTTGCAGGTCGAGCGAACCGCGCACGATGTGGTAACGCACACCGGGCAAGTCCTTGACACGACCGCCGCGAACCAGCACGACGCTGTGTTCCTGCAGGTTGTGGCCTTCGCCGCCGATGTAGGAAATGACTTCGAAGCCGTTGGTCAGGCGGACCTTGGCAACTTTACGAAGTGCCGAGTTCGGCTTCTTGGGGGTCGTGGTGTAGACCCGGGTGCAGACACCGCGACGTTGCGGCGAGTTCTGCATGGCAGGGCTCTTGGACTTGATCTTTTCGACCGTCCGGCCCTGACGCACCAGTTGATTGATGGTTGGCATGAATGAATTAGTCCCAAAACGAGAAATACCCCGGTGGTGCCTTGCGGCGCCCTGGTCGTGACCCAGGAACCGGGAGATGACGCAAACGTGAATCCCTTCGGAATTTTCCGAAAAGCCCACGAGTATAGCAGCGGGCTTGTGAAACGGCAAAGTCAGGCGGGTTCGGAGGCCTTCAGCCCCCTGCCGCCGGCCTGAAGCCGCCCCCTACCCTGCCGATTACTTGATCCAGAGCCGCACCGCGTCCCAGGCGCGGCCCAGCATGCCGGCCTGTTCGACCGGCTCCAGCGCCACCAGCGGCACCTCGGCCACCGGCTGGTCGTCGAGCGTGACCTTGAGCGTGCCCACGGGCTGGTACTTGGTGAACGGCGCCACCAGCGGGTCGGGGCGCGCGATCTGGGTCTTGAGCTTGCTGGCCATGCCAGCGGGCACGGCGACCACGATCGGTTCGGGGCGGCCGAGCTTGAGCACGTTCTGCTTGCCCTTCCAGACCGCCGGCGTGGCCGCGGGCTGGCCGCCGTCGAACAGGCGCACGGCGTCGTAGGCGGTGTAGCCCCAGTTCAGCAGCTTCTGCGATTCGTTGGCACGCACCGTTTCGCCCGAGGCACCGAGCACGATCGACAGCAGGCGGCGGCCGCCGGTCAGGTTCGGGAAGTCGCGCTTGGCGGTGGCGATCATGCAGTAGCCGGCGGCCTCGGTATGGCCGGTCTTCAGGCCGTCGACGGTCGGGTCGCGGAACAGCAGCAGGTTGCGGTTGGTGTCGTTGGTCGAGGGCGTGCCCGGATAGCGGTACTTCTTGATCGCGTAGTACTTGGCTTCCTCGGGGAAGTCGCGCACCAGCCGGGTCGCCAGGATGCTGAGGTCGCGCGCGGTGGTGGTGTGGCCTGGCGCGGTCAGGCCCTCGGGGTTCTTGTAGGTGGTGTTCTTCATGCCCAGCACCTTGGCCTGGGCGTTCATCAGCTCGACGAAGTGTTCGACCGTGCCGCCCACGCCCTCAGCCAGCGCCACGGTGGCGTCGTTGCCCGACTGGACGATCAGGCCCTTGATCAGGTCTTCGACCGGCACCTGCATCTTCGGGTCGATGAACATGCGCGAGCCCGGCATCTTCCAGGCGCGCGGGCTGACCGGCAGCGTCTGCGTCAGGGTGATCTTCTTGGCGCGCAGCGCGTCGAACACGATGTAGGCCGACATCAGCTTGGTCAGCGACGCGGGCTCGACCGGGCTGTCGATGTCCTTCTGCGCCAGGATCTGGTTGGCCGTCACGTCGAGCAGCAGGTAGCTGCGCGCGGCGATCTCGGGCGGCGCCGGCACCTGGGCGGCGGCGATCAGGCAGACGGAAGCGGCGGCGGCGAGCAACAGCGCGCGGGCACCGTGGAAGAAGCGATTCATGGGAGCAATGGGAAAGAAACGAAGACGTGCCTGCAAGCCAGGCTTTCAGGCGGCCGGGTTGTCTGCGCGCAGATGGCGCACGACCAGGCTCTTGAGCAGCGGCAATTGTCCGTGAAAGAAATGGCCGCCCCCGGGGACGACTGTGACAGGAAGTGACTGCGGCCGCGCCCAGTCCATGACGGCCGACAGCGCCACCGTGTCGTCGGCCTCGCCGTGGACCACCAGCGTGCGCTCGTGGGCCTCGGGGGGCAGCACGGCCACCGTGTTGCGCGCGGCTGCCGTGCCGACCAGCACGATCTGCCGAACGTCGCGCGCGGCCCAGAGCTTCTCGACCGCGCCGCTCGCGACGAAGGCGCCGAAGGAGAAGCCGGCGATCGCCACCGGACCCTCGGGCGCGAGCTGGCCGACCACATGGAGCATGTCCTCGAGCTCGCCACGGCCCTCGTCGTGCACGCCCTGGCTCGCGCCGACGCCGCGGAAGTTGAAGCGCACCGCGGTCCAGCCGCAGGCGATGAAGGCACGCGCCAGGGTCTGCACCACCTTGTTGTCCATGGTGCCGCCGAACAGCGGATGGGGATGCGCGATGACGGCGATGCCGCGCGCGGCCTCGGCCGGCTGGTCGCGCTGCACCTCGATGACGCCGGCGGCGCCCTGGAGGCTGATCTTTTCGGTCTGGGAATTCATGAGGCTCGGATTGGAACGGGCCGGCAGGCCGACGGTGGAGGGGTTGCCTGCGGCGAGCACGGTACGAGCGCAGGCCCCGGCTGAAAGTTCAGCGCCCGACGTCGGGCGGCAGCAGCAGGCGCTCGACGATCTCGCCCTTCTTCAGGTGCGAGTCGACGATCTCGTCGATGTCGTCGGCATCGACGAAGGTGTACCAGACCGCCTCGGGATAGACCACGGCGACCGGTCCGCCGGCGCAGCGGTCGAGGCAGCCGGCCTTGTTGACGCGCACCTTGCCGGGCCCCGAGAGCCCCTCTTCCTTGACCCTGGCCTTGCAGCGGTCGAAGCCTTGCTGGGCGTTGTGCATGGAACAGGAATCCTCGCCGTTCTTGCGTTCGTTGAGGCAGAAGAAGATGTGGCGGCCGTAATAGCCCGAAGGCACGGCGTGGCTGGCGGGGGTGGGCATCGGCGGATTCTAGGACCGCCGTCCGCGTGGCCGGCGCTTCAGGCCGCCGGCGGCCGGCTGCGCCGCGACAGCAGGAAGATCACGTAGGCCAGCACCCCGAACGGCCAGAGCCAGCCCAGCCACTGGGCCAGCCCATGGAAGCGGATGAAGCGCCCCTGCTCCCAGGTCGCCAGCGTCTGCGCGAAATAGGCGCTCTCGGGCGCCTGGTTCAACAGGCTCAGCTGCAGCACCAACGCCACCAGCAGCAGCGCGCCGCACAGACGGCGCGGCGCGAACAGCAGCAGCACGCCGGCGAACAGCGCCGCCGCCATGCCGACCTGCGCCGGCAGCTCGAGCCAGGCCCAGGCATGGTCGGGGCCGTAGCTCAGCGCCGCCGACAACGCCGAGGCCGCCACGCCCGTCAGCAGGATCAGCGGCAGCAGCACCACGCGCTGCACCACGGTGCGCGCCACGAGATAGCCCAGCAGGCAGGGCACCAGCGCGCCCAGCATCACGCACAGCAGTTCGACTGCCGGCACCAGCGGCTCGAGCTCGAACTGGCGCACCGGCAGCCAGTCGATGAACGGGGTATCGAGCAGCCATTCGGAGATCGCCGCCTCGAGCCGCTCGAACACCTGGCCCAGCCCGAAGGTCACGGCCGCGGGGAACAGCAGCGCGAACGGCCACAGCGCCAGCAGCACCAGCGCGCCGCGGGCCTCGTCGACGAACCATTGCGCCCGGACCCGCCCCCAGTGGGCGACCGCGCCGAAGCGCTCGAGCGCCACCGCCAGCACCGCGCCCAGCAGCGCGCCGGCGCTGTTCAGGCCCAGGTCGACGTTCGAGGGAATGCGCGCCGGCAGGTAGCTCTGCAGCGTCTCCATCGCGAAGGACACGGCCACGCCCGCCAGCGTGGCGCGCAGCACGGCGCGGCCGATGCTCGAGGTGCTGCGGGTGCGCAGCACCGACAGCGCGCAGAGGAACCCGAAGGGCACGTAGCCCGCGACGTTGATCGCGAAGTCGAAGCCGGTCCAGTACTTGGGCCAGGGCGCCGACAGGTAGGCCCAGGGCGCGATGCCCTGGTCGCGCCAGTCGGAAAAGGGATAGAGACTGGCATAGACGATCAGCGCCGCATAGGCCAGCGCAAGGGGCAGCGCGGCGGACTTGTGCTGCGTCGCCACCGCCGTCAGAAGGGCTTGACCACGACAAGGATCACGATCGCCAGCAGCAGCAGCACCGGCAGCTCGTTGAACCAGCGGTACCAGCCGTGGTTGCGCCGGTTCTCGCCGGCGGCGAAGCGGCGCAGCAGCACCGCGCAGCCGTGGTGGTAGCCGATCGCCACCAGCACCAGCGCCAGCTTGGCGTGCATCCAGCCGTTGCCCGGGCCGCGCCCGATGCCGTAGCCCAGCCACAGCCAGAGGCCGAAGCCCAGCGCCGGCACGGCCAGGAAGGTGGTGAAGCGCAGCAGCTTGCGCGCCATCAGCAGCAGGCGCTCGCGCTCGGCGAGCGACTCGGGCGGCACCATCGCGAGGTTGACGAAGATCCGGGGGAGGTAGAACAGGCCGGCGAACCAGCTGGCGATGAAGACGATGTGGAAGGACTTGACCCAGAGCATGGCGGTCAGTTTAGTGGCCGGCCCCCGATGACTGCACCCGGTTTCATCGGCCCCCACGAAAGCGACGGACAAAAAAAAGCCCGACGTCTTCACGTCGGGCTGGGAAGCCCTTTTGCTGTCACACATCAAGGCACCCGCTCAGGGAGGAAAAGCGGGGGACGGCAAGCCGTCCGGGGCAGAATTTAACAAAGACGAAACAAGGTTTCAAGCGACCGGTGCGCTTTAATTAACAATCTAGGGTAAAAATTTATTACTTTGGTACTATTAATTTCCGTAGTTGTCGGACAACCACCCCCATCCATGGCAAAAGTTCGGGAACTTTAGTTCGGGCACAATTTTCCGCATGAGCTCCACCCTTTCCTCCTTCGCCGCCTTCCCCGCCGGGCGCCCGCGCCGCCTTCGCCGCGACGCCTTCACGCGCAACCTGGTGCGGGAAAACGCCCTGACCACCCACGACCTGATCTACCCGGTGTTCGTGCAGGAAGGCAGCGGCCGGCGCGATGCGGTGGCCTCGATGCCGGGCGTGGAGCGCCTGAGCCTCGACCTGCTGCTGCCCGTGGCCGAGCAGTGCGTGGCGGCCGGCATCCCGGTGATGGCGCTGTTCCCCGTGATCGATGCGAGCCTCAAGACCCCGGCCGGCGACGAGGCCTTCAACCCCGACGGCCTGATCCCGCGCGTGGTGGCGGCACTCAAGGCGCGCTTTCCCGAACTGGGCGTGATGACCGACGTCGCGCTCGACCCCTACACCAGCCACGGCCAGGACGGCCTGCTCGACGACAGCGGCTACATCCTCAACGACCCGACCGTCGAAGTGCTGGTGAAGCAGGCGCTCACACAGTCGCAAGCCGGCGTCGACATCGTGGCGCCCAGCGACATGATGGACGGGCGCATCGGCGCGATCCGCCAGGCGCTCGAGGCGCGCGGTGACGTGCACACGCGGATCATGGCCTACAGCGCCAAGTACGCGAGCGCCTTCTATGGCCCGTTCCGCGACGCGGTCGGCTCGGCCGCCAACCTCGGCAAGAGCAACAAGAAGGTCTACCAGATGGACCCGGGCAACAGCGACGAGGCGCTGCGCGAGGTGGCGATCGACATCGCCGAGGGCGCCGACATGGTGATGGTGAAGCCCGGCATGCCCTACCTGGACATCGTGCGCCGCGTGAAGGACGAGTTCCGCGTGCCGACCTTCGCCTACCAGGTCAGCGGCGAGTACGCGATGCTCAAGGCCGCGGCCCAGAACGGCTGGCTCGACCACGACGCCGTGGTGCTCGAGAGCCTGCTGGCCTTCAAGCGCGCGGGCGCCGACGGCATCCTCACCTACTTCGCGCTCGACGCTGCCCGCCTGCTACAAACTAAGTAGCACAATGGGTCCGCCCGGCCTTCGGTCCGGGCCATCTTGAGCAAGCACGGGGGCGCGCGATGCGAATCTTCGAAATCAACACCTCGCAGGTCAGCGAGCATGCCGCGCTGGCGCCGCTGGCCCTGCCCGGCTCCTGCAGCGCCGCCAGCTACCTCTGGATCTCGCTCACGCGCGACGAATTCCGCGCCTCGCTGCCCGAGGTGCAGCAGATCTTGCAGACGCTGTGCCAGACCCAGCTGGTCGACCTGCACGTGGCCGACCTGCTGAACGACCAGTTGCCCTCGCACAGCGACTACACCTCGCAGTACGACGTGCTGGTGTTCCGCCGGCTCGCGAGCGGCGGCAATGGCCAGCCGGCGCCCGCCACCTCACCGGCGGCTACGCCCGCGGCCCCCGCCCCGCGCCCGCGCGGTGGTCCGCCCGTGCTGCGCCGCATCGACACCCGCCCGGTCGGCTTCGCCGTGTTCGACCGCGTGCTGCTGTCGGTGCATCCCGAGGACGGCGCGGTGCGCGACGTCTTCGCCGCGCGCCTGCTGGCCGCCGCCGCGCCCGGCGACCGCGGCACGCCGGCGCTCGACGTGCGCGCGGTCACGAACCGCGTGCCCACCAGCCCGGCCGACCTGATGCTGCGCGTCATCAACCAGATCGTCGACGGCTACCTCGACCTGCGGCGCGAGCTCACCAAGCAGCTCGACCACTGGCAGGCCGAGCTCATCGACCCGCGCAGCCGCTTCACCAACTGGGGCGCGCTGATGGAATCGCGCCAGTCGCTGCATCACCTCGACGAGATCTGCGAGGACCAGCGCGCCGCCATGCAGGACTGGCTCGACAACCTCGAGACCCTGCCGCCGCCCAAGGACGCGGCCGAGGGGCGCGAGCGCGAGCTGGTGATGATCCGCAGCCGCGACGTGCTCGAGCACATCGAGCGCGTGGTGCACCACGTGCGCCGGCTCGAGCAGAACGCCGAGACCGCGGTGCAGATGCATTTCAGCGTGCAGGGCCACCGGGCCAACGACATCATGCGGGTGCTGACCGTGCTCACCGCCGTGTTCCTGCCGCTGAACCTGATCGCCGGCATCTTCGGCATGAACTTCGAGTTCATCCCGCTGGTGCACAAGGCCGACGGCTTCTGGATCGCCATGGGCTCGATGCTCGCGATCGCGGTGCTGCTGGTGCTGATCTTCTGGCGCAAGCGCTACCTCGCGCGCACGCGCTGAACGAGCGCGCATGAAAAAAGCCGCGTGGAGCGATGCTCCACGCGGCTTTTTTTCGTCCGGGTGCGAACGGCCCGAAGGCCGCCCGGTGCCGTGCGACAGCTTACTTGGCGGTGGCGCCGGAGCCTTGCTGGGCCTGGACGCGTGCGTCGAGCGGGTGTTGCATGGTCGAGATGACCTTGCTGTTCACGCGCGAACCCGAGGTCACGTTCTGGTCGGGAGCGGAAGCGGTGCGGATCGCTTCGGCTTCGACCAGGGCGCGGTCCTTCGACACGGCGACCGTTTCCGGGCCGCGCGAGCCGCGGGTCACGTTCTGGTTCGGAGCGGCGGCGGCGCGCACGGCTTCGGTGTTGACTTCGTCGCGGCTCTTGCTCGAGACGGCCTGGGTCACGCCTTCATAGGTTTCGGCTTGGGCGCCCATGGCGGCAACCAGGGTCAGAGCGGCGGCGGCGATGATGTGCGAGGTCTTCATTTCGGTTGTCCTTGATACGGTACGTCGGAGGGTTTAGCCACCAGGCGCGCACGGATCGGCTCGCCTGTGCGGCGAGTTTCAAGGCGAAACCCCTCGGGAAAACACCCGGTTCAGAGACACGGTGTTTCCGCTATTGAAACAATGTCAGGTCGACCGTTCAGTCATTAACCTGGGTGCGTGGCAGGCCATTCAGCCCCTGCCGCATGCTCAGCGCGCGGTGCGCGGCGTGCCCGGCACGGCCTTGATCTGCGGCGGGATCTCGCTGTTGACGAAGGCGCGGCGGTCGAGGTTCAGGCTCGGGTCGTGCGAGGTCGCCACCGCCTCGGCGCGCACCGCCGCGCGGTCGCGCCCGCCGGTGCGCGGCGCGGCGAGCGGCGGCTCGGCCTCCACGTCGCCATATACATTGCCGGCGCGCGCGGCCGCGGCGGCCTCGGCGGCCAGCGCGGCGCGGTCGGCGCCGGGCCCCATCGGCCGCACGGGATCGAAGGCCTGGGCCAGCGCCGCGCCGGCCGGCAGCCACAGGGCCGCCAGCGCCAGCGTCCACGGCGCGAGGGCCGCATGAAGTCGAAAAGTGCGTGTCATCGAATGCATCCTCTGCCTGCTTGCGAGTCGCGCTGCGTCACGAAAGTGCCGCGCGGCCTGGCTAAGAAAAACCCCTGAGAATCGCGCCATCGCCCAGCGCTACCGGCACGACCTCCATGGACAGCCTCGACCTGATCAGAACCTTTCGCGAAGTCGCGTCGCATGGCAGCTTCTCGCAGGCCGCCAAGCGGCTCGACATGTCCAAGGCCACGGTCAGCAAGTATGTCGCCGAACTCGAAACCCGCTTCGGCGTGCGCCTGCTCAACCGCTCCACGCGCTCGGTGAGCCTCACCGATGCCGGCCAGCTGCTGCTGGAGCGCAGCACGCCGGTGCTCGAGATGGTCGAGCTCACGCAGGCCGAGCTGCAGGAGCGCGCGAGCCAGCCCGGCGGCCGGCTGCGCATCTCGGCGCCGCACGGCATGGGCAACGGCGAGTTTCCGAACCTGCTGGCCGACTTCATGCGCTACTACCCCGACGTGCGCATCAGCCTGCAGCTGACCAACCGCACGGTCGATCTCGCGGAGGAAGGCATCGACGTCGACATCCGCAGCGGCCCGGTGGAGGACGCCAACCTGATCATGCGCAAGCTGCGGCTCATGAACATGGTGGTCTGCGCCTCGCCGGTCTACTGGAAGAAGCACGGCAAGCCCGAGCATCCGCGCGACCTGGCGGACCACGAGGCGCTCACCCATTCGCTGCTCGGCGCCCAGCCGGTCTGGCGCTTCGACGACGGCGGCGAGCCGCTCGACGTGCACGTCAAGAGCCGCATGGACTGCACCGAGGGCGCGCCGCTGATCCGGATCGCGATGCGCGGCTTCGGCGTGATCTACCTGCCCTCGATCCTGGTGCAGTCGCACATCGACCAGGGCGAACTGGTGCCGGTGCTGCAGGACTATGCGCGCAAGGACATGTGGTTGTCGGCCGTCTACCTGCAGCGGCGCCACAACAGCGCCGCGCTGCGTGCGCTGCTCGACTTCCTCGAGACCCGCGTGGGCGACAAGCCCGGCCTCAAGAAATGAAAAAGCCCGGCGGCGCCGGGCTCCCATGCGAAGCGGACCCGCTCAGCCGATGTGCTGCGCGAAGAAGGCCAGCACGCGCTCGCGCGCCAACTTCGATGCTTCGGCGTCGTACGAGCCGCGCTGGTCGCAGTTGAAGCCGTGGCCCACCGGGTACACGTGCACCTCGACCTCGGGATGGGCCTTCTTGAAGCTCTCGATGGTGTCGAGCGGAATCCAGTGGTCCTGGTTGCCGAAGTGGGCCTGCACCGGCACCTTGGGCTGGCGCGCGGTTTCCTCGGGCGAGGTCATGCCGCCACCGTAGTAGGGTGCGGCGGCCGCGAGGCCGGGCACCAGCGCGGCGGCGCGCCAGGTCAGCAGGCCGCCCCAGCAGTAGCCGACGATGCCGACCTTGCCGGCCTTGGCCGCGTAGGCCACGGCGGCCTCGATGTCCTGCAGCACGCCGGGCGCGGGCAGCGCCTCGACGGCCGTCTTCAGGCCGAAGCCCGTCTTCATGTCGTCCTCGCTGTAGCCCAGCTCGACGCCGGGCTTCACGCGGTGGAAGGTCGCGGGCGCGACGGCCAGGTAGCCCGCGGCCGCGTAGCCGTCGGCCACCGAGCGGATGTGCGAGTTGACGCCGAAGATCTCCTGCACCACGACGACGGCGCCGCGCGGCGTGCCGGCGGGTTCGGCCACGTAGGCGGGAAAGCTGAAGCCGTCCTTGGCGGTGAGATCGATGAACTGACCCATGATGTGTTGCTCCTTTGATGGCAATGGGAAGGATGGAGGGAATGCGTGTCCGGTGCGTGTCGGGTGCGCGGAACCGGGTTCAGCCCGCCGCCCCGGGCCGCAGCGCGCGTTCGACGAAATCGAGCCGGTCCTGGCCCCAAAAAATTTCGCCGTCGATCACGTAGCTCGGCGCGCCGAAGACCTGGATGTCGATGGCTTCCTGCGTGTAGGCCTCGTACTGCTCCTGCACCGCCTGGCTCTGCGCCTGGTCGGCGCGCTTGGCCGGCAGGCCGCATTCGGCCACCAGCGCTTCGAGCACCTTGGGGTCGCCGATGTTGCGCTCCTGCGCCCACAGCGCGGCGAACACCGCCGCGCACATGCGCATCGCGGCCTCGGTGCCGTCGTTGAGGTCGACCGCGATGATCAGCCGCGCCGCGTCGTCGCCCGAGACCGGGAAGAACTTCGGCTTCGGATGCAGCGGAATGCCCAGGTGCTTGGAGAAACGCGCCAGCTCGACCAGCCGGTAGGCCTGCCGCTGCGGCGCGCGCTTGCCCAGCGGCAGCCCGCCCGAGACCGGAAAGATGCTGCCCATGTCCACCGGACGCACGCGCACCGTGGCGCCGGCCGCCGCCGCGATCGCGGCGAAGCGGGCATGGCCCAGGTAGGTCCAGGGGCTTTGGGGGGGGAAGTAGTAGTCGATGGTCTTGCTCATGAATTCACCTCCGCGCACGAAGCGCCGCCGGAACATCCCGGTACTGCGGGTAAGGCCCGCAACTTGCGAGCCACCCTCGGTGATGTAATCCGGACCAACGGTTTTAACTGACGCGCAGCTTTTGTGCAGGAGATCGGAATTGAACCAGCAGGTGCTCTTGGTCACGGGGGGCGGACGCGGCATCGGCGCCGCCACCGCCTTGCTGGCGGCGCGGCGCGGCTATGCCGTGGCGGTCAACTACGCGAGCAACTCGCTCGCGGCCGACGAAGTCGTGCGCGCGATCCGCGCCGCGGGCGGCAAGGCGATCGCGGTGCAGGCCGATGTCGGCGATGAAAAACAGGTGATGGCCATGTTCGAGCAGGTCGATGCCAAGCTCGGCCGGCTCACGGCGCTGGTCAACAGCGCCGGCGTGGTCGACGTGCGCGCGCGCGTCGACGAGATGAGCGCGGCGCGGCTGGAACGCATGTTCCGCATCAACGTGGTCGGCAGCTTCGTCTGCGCGCGCGAGGCGGTGCGCCGCATGAGCACGCGCCACGGCGGCACGGGCGGCGTGATCGTCAATCTCTCGAGCGCCGCCTCGCGGCTGGGTTCGCCCGAGCAATACGTGGACTACGCCGCGAGCAAGGGCGCGATCGACACCTTCACGCTCGGCCTGGCCAAGGAAGTGGCCGACGAGGGCATCCGCGTCAACGCGGTGCGCCCGGGCCTGATCGACACCGAGATCCACGCCTCGGGCGGCATGCCCGAGCGCGCCGCGCAGCTCGCGCCCTCGGTGCCGATGAAGCGCACCGGCAGCGCCGAGGAGGTGGCGAACGCGATCGTGTGGCTGCTGTCCGACGAGGCCAGCTACACCACCATGGCCCTGCTCGACGTCTCGGGAGGACGCTGATGAGCACCTCGATGGACCTGATCAAGCCGCTGGTCACGCTGGTGGCGATCGTCAACCCGCTGGCCATCGTGCCCTTCTTCATCCACTACACGCAGGGTTATTCCGACGCGCAGCGGCGCCGCACGGTGCGCATGTCGGCCTTCAGCGCCTTCGTGGTGATCGCGGTCAGCGCGCTGATCGGGCTGCAGCTCTTGTCCTTCTTCGGCATCTCGATCGCGAGCTTCCAGGTCGGCGGTGGCCTGCTGCTGCTGATGAGCTCGCTGTCGATGCTCAACGCGCAGCCGGCCGAGAGCAAGACCAACGTCGAGGAGCTGCGCGCCACCGAGGTCAAGGCCTCGATGGGCGCCTCGATCGCGGTGGTGCCGCTGACCATCCCGCTGCTCACCGGCCCGGCCACCATCTCCACCGTGGTGATCTACGCCGACAAGGCCAAGCACCTGTGGGAGCTCGCGGTGCTGGTGGGCTACGGCGTGGTGGTGGCGCTGGCCACGGCCATCGCCTTCTCGCTCGCGCAGCCGATCGCGCGCGTGCTCGGCAAGACCGGCATCAACATCATGACCCGGCTCATGGGCCTGATCCTCGCGGCGCTGGCGGTCGAGGTGATGACCGACGGCCTCGGCAAGCTGTTCCCGATCCTCGCCAAGTAGCGCGACCGGGTGCGGGCCGGCTCAGCCCAGCATCTTCTCGATGATCTTCCAGTGCGCCGGCTCCACCGGCGTGATCGACAGCCGGTTGCCCTTGCGCAGGATCGTGAGCTCGGCCAGCTCGGGCTTCGCGCGCAGCTCGGGCAGCGCCAGCAGGCGCGTCTTGCGCAGCGCCTGCACGTCCACCAGCAGCCAGCGCGGATCGTCCTTTTTCGAGGCCGCGTCGTAGTAGGGCGACTTCGGATCGAACTGCGTGGGATCGGGCTTGATCGCCGAGGCCACGCGCGCGAGGCCGGCGATGCCGGGCTCGGGGCAACTCGAGTGATAGAACAGCACGCCGTCGCCGACCTTCATGCCGTCGCGCATGAAGTTGCGGGCCTGGTAGTTGCGCACGCCGGTCCACGCCACGGTGGCGTCGGGCGCGGCCAGCGCATCGTCGATCGAGACCTCGTCGGGCTCGGATTTCATCAGCCAGTACTGGGGCATGGCGTTCTCGCGAGGATGGGATGCCGCGCAATATAGCCGCCCGCCCCGCCGCCGGGGCCCGGCCTCAGGGTGCCACGTAGTCCGACACCACCACCCACTTGCCGTCCTTGATCTGCGACAGCCGCGACTGGTCGTTGCCCAGGCGCTTGGTGGCGGTGTAGGTGCTCTTCGGGCTGCCGAACATGTCGGGCTCGAAGGTGATGCTGTCCATGGCCTTGATGAAGCTGTCGGTCGTGAGGTTCGGGCCGGCCTTCTGCGCCGCCTTGATGAACGAGTCGACGATCACGTAGCCGTAGACCGAGAACACGGTCGGGTCCTCGTTGAACTTGGTCTTGTACTTGTTGGCCCAGAAGCGCAGCGGCTGCGACTGCTCGTCGGTGTAGGGGTTCTGCACCGTCATGGTCGCGTAGATGCCGTCCATGGCCTTGCCGCCGAGCTTGTGGATCAGGTCGGTGTAGGCCGCGCTCGAGCCCAGGAAGGTCGGGTTGAAGCCGGTCTTGCGCGCCTCGCCCACGGTGCCGATGGTCTCGCGGATGATGGTGCCGAGCACCACCAAGTCGCAGTTGGCGGCCTTCATCTTCGCGACCTGCGAGCTGAAGTCGGTGGCGCCGCGCTTGAACGAGGTCTTCTCGGCCAGCTCCATGTTCACGGCCTTGAGGCCGGCCTCGGCGCCGCGCTGCACCTCGAGGCCGAACTCGTCGTCCTGGTAGATGGTGCAGACCTTCTTCGCGCCCTTGTCCTTCACCATCTTCGGCAGCGCCAGGCGGATCTGGTCGTAGTAGGTGGCGGCGAACGAGTACTTGAGGCGATTGAGCGGCTCGTACATCTCGCGCGCCGCGGTGATCGGCATGTAGTTGACGACGTTCTTGTCGAACTGCACCGGCATCGCCGCCATGTTCTGTGCCGTGCCGATGTGGCCGGCCATGATGAAGATCTTCTCCTGGTTCACCAGCTTCTGCGCCGCCAGCACGGCCTTCTTCGGGTCGTAGCCCGAGTCCTCGACGTAGAGCTTGAGCTTGCGGCCGTTGACGTCGCCCTGCTCGTTGAGCTCGTCCACGCGCAGCTGCATGCCGTTGCGCGCCTGCTTGCCGAAGCCGGCGAGCGGCCCCGAGAGGTCCTGGATCGTGCCGATGCGGATCTCGTCCTTGGTCACGCCCTGCTGCGCGGACGCGAGCGTCGCGGCCAGGCCCAGCACGGCCAGCATCGTCGGTGTCTTGAGCTTCATGCGCTTGTCTCCTCGGGTTGGCGAAAAAATCGGGTGGCGATCGGGACGCTTTTCGATGCGCTCAGCGGTACATGGCCTCGATGCGCGGCGCGTACTTGGTCTGCACCAGCTTGCGCTTGAGCTTCATGGTCGGCGTCAGTTCCTCGTCCTCGGCGCTCAGTTGCGTCTCGAGCAGGAAGAACTTCTTGATCTGCTCCACGCGCGCGAACTTCGCATTGACGCGGTCGATCTCGCCCTGGATCAGGTCGAGCACCTCCTGCGTGCGCGTGAGGCTTTCGTAGTTGCTGAACGGCACGTCGTTGTCCTGCGCGAATTTCTCGACGTTCTCCTGGTCGATCATCACGATCACCGTCAGGTAGGGCCTCTTGTCGCCGATCACCACCGCGTCCGTGACGTAGGGGCTGAACTTGAGTTCGTTCTCGAGTTCGCTCGGCGTGATGTTCTTGCCACCTGCCGTGATGATGATGTCCTTCATGCGGTCGGTGATGCGGAAATACCCTTCCGCGTCGACCGTGCCGACGTCGCCGGTGTGCAGCCAGCCCTCGGCGTCGATGGTCTCGGCGGTCTTCTCGGGCAGGTTCAGGTAGCCCATGAAGACGTTCGGGCCGCGCACCAGGATCTCGCCGGTCTGCGGATCGAGGCGCACCTCGTTGTAGCCGGCCGCCGGGCCGATCGAGCCCGGCATGATGCGCGTGACCGGCACGCCGGTGGAGGCGCCGCACGACTCCGTCAAGCCCCAGACCTCGAGCATCGGCACGCCGAGCGCGAGGTACCAGCGCACCAGCTCGGGCGAGATCGGCGCGGCACCGGTCACGAGGAAGCGCGCGCGGTGGATGCCGATCAGCTTGCGCACGTTGTCGAGCGCGAGCCAGCGCGCCAGGCGGAACTTCAGGCGCAGCCCGGCGCCCACCGGCCGGCCCTCGAGCACCCGCTGCGCGATCTGCTGGCCCACGCCGATGCTCCAGCCGTAGGCCGCCTGCTGCAGCCGGCTGGCCTCCTTGAGCGCGATCATCACGCCCGAGTAGAACTTCTCCCACACGCGCGGCACGGCCGTGAACACCGTGGGCGCGATCTCGCGCACGTTCTCGGGCACGGTCTCGGGGTTCTCGACGAAGTTGAGGATCGAGCCGGTGTACATCGCGAAGTACTCGCCGCCCATGCGCTCGGCGATGTGGCACAGCGGCAGGAAGCACATGCGCTCGTCGCTCTCGTCCTGCGCCAGCAGCGTGTTGTAGCCGCGCATGGTGTAGACCAGCCCGCCGTGGCTGTGCATCGCGCCCTTGGGCTTGCCGGTGGTGCCCGAGGTGTAGACCAGGATCGCGAGGTCCTCGGCGCGGCAGGCGGCCACGCGCTGCTCGAGCGCCTGCGGATGCGCGGCCAGGTGCGCGCGGCCCAGGGCACGCAGTGCCTCCAGGCTCAGCACGTCGGGGTCGTCGAGCTCGCGCAGGCCCTCCATGTCGAACACCACCACCTTGCGCAGCAGCGGCAGCGCGGCGCGCACCTCGAGCGCCTTGTCGAGCTGCTCGTCGTCCTCGACGAACAGCACCATGGTGCGCGAGTCCTCGCACAGGTACTGCACCTGCGAGGCCGCGTCGGTCGGGTAGATGCCGTTGGAGACGCCGCCGCAGCTGAGCACGGCCACGTCGGCCAGCACCCATTCGATGACGGTGTTCGACAGCACCGAGGCGCACTCGCCGGCCGCGAAGCCCAGCGCCATCAGGCCGCCCGCGATCTCGCGCACCGCCTCGGCAGTCTGGCCCCAGGTCCAGCTGCGCCAGATGCCGAATTCCTTCTGCCGCATCCAGACCTTGTCGCGGCGCAACTCGACCGCTTTCCAGAACACGGCCGGGATGGTGTCGCCCGGCACCACCACCTCGGTGCGGGGCTGCAGGTGCGCGAGGTCCCAGAGGCCGGCCGGCGCGCGCAGTGTGAAGGTGCTGCTCATCGGTGCTACCTCCAGGTCTTCTTTTTCTTCCAGCGCCGCTCGCCGCGCACGCCGTCGTCCTTCACGCCGAGGTAGAACTCCTTGATGTCCTCCTTCTCGCGCAGCCGCTCGCAGGTGTCCTCCATCACGATGCGGCCGTTCTCGAGCACGTAGCCGTGGTCGGCCGCGTTGAGCGCCATGTTGGCGTTCTGCTCCACCAGCAGGATGGTGGTGCCGCGCTCGCGGTTGATGCGCACCACGATCTCGAAGATCTCCTTGGTGAGCTTGGGGCTCAGGCCGAGGCTGGGCTCGTCGAGCAGGATCAGGTGCGGCGCGGCCATGATGGCGCGCGAGATCGCGAGCATCTGCTGCTGGCCGCCCGAGAGCAGGCCGGCGTCCTGCGTGGCGCGCTCGCGCAGGATCGGGAAGTAGCCGAACACGGTCTCGATGTCGCGCGCCACGCCGTCGCGGTCCTGGCGCGTGTAGGCGCCCATCAGCAGGTTGTCGCGCACCGACAGCAGCGGGAACACCTCGCGGCCCTCGGGCACGTGGCTCAGGCCCTGCTGCACGATGTGGGCCGGGTCCTTGGCCGTGATGTCGCGGCCCTGGAACTCGATGCTGCCCTTGCGCGGATCGATGATCCCCGAGATGGTCTTGAGGATGGTGGTCTTGCCGGCGCCGTTGGAGCCCAGCACGGTCGCGATCTCGCCCTGGCGCACCTGGAGGCTCACGCCGCGGATGGCCTTGATCGGGCCGTAGGCGCTCTCGACGTTGAGCAACTGAAGCACCACGTCGCTCATGCTCGAACCCTCCGCAGGCTGCTCACGTCGTCGACCGTGCCGAGGTAGGCCTCCACCACGCGCGCATCGGCCTGCACCTCGCGCGGCGAGCCCGTGGCCAGCACCTCGCCCTGGTTCATCGCGAGCACGCGGTCCGACACCTTCGACACCAGCGACATGTCGTGCTCCACCATCAGCACCGACACGCCGAGCTCGTGCTGGATGTCCTGGATCCAGAACGCCATGTCGGCCGTCTCCTCGACGTTGAGGCCCGACGAGGGTTCGTCGAGCAGCAGGAGCTTGGGTTCGGTGCACAGCGCGCGCGCCAGCTCCACCACCTTGCGCACGCCGTAGGGCAGGCCCGCCACCATCGCGTCACGGTGGTGCTGCAGGTCGAGCAGCTCGATCACCTGCTCGACCTTCTCGCGCGCCTCGATCTCGGTGCGCCGCGTGGCCGGCGTGAAGAACAGCTCGCGCCAGAAGCCGCTGCGCCGGTGCGTGTGGCGGCCGATCAGCAGGTTGTGCAGCACCGTCGCATGCTCGAACAGCTCGATGTTCTGGAAGGTGCGCGCGATGCCGAGCGCCGCGATCGCGTGCGGCGCCTGGCTGGTCAGCGCCACCGCGCCGCCGGCCTCGCCATGCCAGGTGATCTGGCCCGAGGTCGGCGTGTAGATGCGGCTGATCAGGTTGAACACCGTGGTCTTGCCCGCGCCGTTGGGCCCGATCAGCGTGAACACCTCGCCGCGCCGCACGTCGAAGCTGACCTTGTTGACCGCGAGCACGCCGCCGAAGCGCACGCTCAGGTCCTGGGCCGAGAGAAGGATGTCGCCGCCGCTCATCTCAGGCGATCCGACTTGGTGAAGGACTTCTGCCGCTTGAACAGGCCCTTGCGGTAGAACGGAAACAGCTGCAGGTAGGTGCGCACCTTGAGCCAGCGCCCGTACAGCCCCAGCGGCTCGAACAGCACGAACACGATCAGCACCACCCCGTAGACGAAGCCCTGCAGGCCCGGCGCCTGGCCGATCACCGCGGGCAGCCAGTCCTTGCCCATCGAGATCAGCTGCGGCATCGCGATCAGGAAGATCGCGCCGAGGAAGGCGCCGTGCACCGAGCCCAGCCCGCCGATCACCACCATCAGCAGCAGGTCGATCGACTGAAGGATATTGAACTGGTCGGGCGAGATGAAGCTCAGCTTGTGCGCATAGAGCGCGCCGCCGAGCCCCGCGAGCGCGGCCGAGATCGCGAACGACATCGTCTTGTAGCGCGCGAGGTGGATGCCCATGCTCTGCGCCGAGATCTCCGAGTCGCGGATCGCCACGAAGGCGCGGCCGGTCGGCGAGCGCAGCAGGTTCAGGATGCCCAGCGTGCTGAGCACGGCGACCACCAGGCACAGGAAGTAGAAGCCGTCGCCCGAGCCCAGCGACCAGCCGAAGAGTTGCGGCGACTTCACGTGCAGGCCCGCGTTGCCGCCGGTCACGCTCTCCCAGCGTGCGAACACCTCCTCGACGATGAAGCCGAACGAGAGCGTCGCGATGCCCAGGTAGATGCCCTTCACGCGCAGCGCCGGCAGCGCCACCACCACGCCCACGCCGGCCGACAGCGCCGCGGCCGCGACCAGCGCGAGCGGGAACGGCACGCCGAGGTTGGTCAGCACGCCCTGCGTGTAGGCACCGGTGCCGAGGAAGGCCGCGTGGCCGATCGAGAACTGGCCCGTGAAGCCCGCGAGCAGCATCAGGCCCAGGCCGACGATGCCGTAGATCAGCACGAAGGTCAGTTGCGCGAGCCAGTACTCGTCGATGACCCACGGCGCGGCCAGCAGGAAGACGCACAAGAGGCCATACCAGAAGACCTGGCCGCCATGCTTGGCGAGCCGGATGTCCTGGTCGTAGGAAGTCTTGAAGATGTAGCGCATGTTCAGACTTTCTTGCGCAGCTTCTCGCCGAACAGGCCGTTGGGCTTGATCATCAGCATCAGCAGCACCACGATGTACGGCGCCGTGTCCTTGAAGCCGTCGGGCAGGTAGAAGCCCGCGAAGGACTCGACGATGCCGATCACCAGCCCGCCGACGATCGCGCCCGGCAGGCTGCCGAAGCCGCCGACCACCGCCGCCGGAAAGGCCTTGAGCCCGATGAAGCCCATGTTGGCGTGCACGAAGGTGATCGGCGCGAGCAGCATGCCGGCGATCGCCGCGACCGCGGCCGCCAGCCCCCACACCAGCCCGTTGAGCCGCTTGACCGGAATGCCCATGTAGTAGGCCGCGAGCTGGTTCTGCGACGAAGCCTGCATCGCGATGCCGAGCTTGCTGTAGCGGAACATCGCGAACAGCAGGCCGCAGAGGATCGCGGTGGCGACGATGATCACCAGCTGCTCGAGGTTCACCACCAGCTCGCCGAGCTTCCAGATCCGGTCCTTGTAGGGCACGGCCAGCGCATGGGTCTCGGTGCCGATGCCCGGCACCATGGTGACCAGGCCGCGCGCCACGTAGGCGATGCCGATGGTGAGCATCACGATCGAGAACTGCGGCTGGCCGAGGATCGGGCGGATCACCACCAGCTCGAGCAGCACGCCGAAGGCCGCCATCGCGACGATGGCGAGCACGGCCGCGAGCCAGAACGGCATGCCGAACAGCGACATGCCCGCGAACGCGGCGAAGGCGCCGAGCATCATCAGGTCGCCCTGCGCGAAGCTCACCGTCTCGGTGGCCTTGTAGATCAGCACGAAGCCGAGCGCGATCAGGCCGTAGATGCAGCCTTGCGCGATGCCCGACAGCAGGAGCTGGAGGATCTGCACGACGGGAACCTCCTTGGCCTTACTGGCGCAGGTGACGGAACGGGGACGTGAAGGGGCGGTAGGCCGCGCCGGCCGCGTCGTGCAGCGCGAGGCGCCGCGAGCCGGCCAGGATGTCGCTGGGCTTCAGGCCGTAGACCTGGCGGATCGAATGGCTGAAATGAGTGGAGTCGGGATAGCCGGCCTCGAGCGCGATGTCGGTCAGGGTGGCGGTCTGGCGCACGTAGCGCAGCAGGCTGCGCGCGCGCTTCCAGGCCCGGAAGGCGCGGAAGGCCATGCCGGTCTCCTGCTTGAACAGGTGCAGGAAGCGCGAGAACGAGAGATGCACCGAGGCCGCGCATTCCTCGGCCGAGGTGGCGGCCGCGGGGTCGGCGTTGATCGCGTCGATGACCTTGCGGATGCGCGCATCGAGCGCGCGCGGCGCGAGCGGCGCGCCGAAGAACTGGCGGTCGAAGTCCAGGCCGTCGAAGCGCTGGCCGCGCGCCGAGGCGGCGAGCAACTGGGCATGGCTCTCGCGCACGCGCTGCACGAAGGCCGGTGCCTGCACCGGGCCGCAGTGCTGCAGCCAGTCGGGCATGCGCGCGGGATCGACCGACTCCGATTCGATCAGCAGGTTGAGGATCAGCGGATGCGCGCTCTCGATCTCGATCGGCACCTGCGGCGGCACCACCAGCAGTTCGCCGCTCTGCCAGGCACCGCCGCCCACGCGCAGGCGGTTGGGCGGTGCGCCCGCGGGAGAGATATAGACGCCATGGCCGCCCATGGTGCGCACGGCGGCACGGCCCAGCAGGCCGGCGTAGAACACGCGCTGCGTGGTGAGCCACATCAGGCGTTCGCCCTGGCCGCGACCCTCGCGGGCACCGCCTTGCGTCGACGGCGCCATCCTCGTTCCCTGCATGGTGTCTGTCTCCTGCATTCGGGGGCCTGGGCCAGGGCACGGGCCCTGGGTCGGCGTCGTTGTGGGGCTGATCGTAGCGGGGCACGCGCGCGGCGCGGCACCGATTTGCGCGGGGACTTTCCCTAGGCCTGCGGCCGTGGCGCCGCGAACGCGCGACGCAACTCGGTGGCGCAAAGCGCGACCGCGGTGTTGGCCTCGTCGAGCACCTTGCCCATGGTCACGAAACCATGGATCTGGCGCTCGAAGCAGAGGTAGTTCGCGCTGTTGCCGGCCGCGGTCAGCGCCTCGGCATAGGCCAGGCCTTCGTCGCGCAGCGGGTCGTAGCCGGCGGTGAGCACCAGCGCCGGCGGCAGCCGCGACAGATCGCCGTGCAGCAGCGGCGAGGCACGCCAGTCGAGGTCGTGCTTCGCATCGGTGATGTAGTGGTCGTGGAAGTACGTCATCGTGTCGCGCGTCAGCAGGTAGCCCTGGCCGTTGGCCTGGTGCGACGGATGGCCGCGCCGCATGTCGGTGGCCGGATAGATCAGCAGCTGGAACACGAGCGGCAGGTCGGCGCTCTCGCGCGCGGCGATCGCCACCACCGCCGCGAGGTTGCCGCCGGCGCTGTCGCCGCCCACCGCCATGCGGCTCGCGTCCACGCCCAGCGCCGCGGCCTCGCGCCGCACCCAGCGGGTGGCGGCCAGCACGTCGTCGACCGCGGCCGGGAAGCGGTGCTCGGGCGCCATGCGGTAGTCGACCGCCACCACCGCGCAGCCGGCGCCGTTGGCCAGTTCGCGGCACAGCACGTCGTGCGTGTCGAGGTCGCCGATGACCCAGCCGCCACCGTGGTAATACACCAGCACCGGCAACGGGCCGGCGCCCGAGGCCAGCGGCCGGTAGATGCGCACCGGAATGGGGCCATGCGGCCCGTCGGCCGCCAGGTCGCGCACCTCGGCCACTTCGGCCGGCAGCGGCTGGGTGGCGGCGCGGCGCTCGCGGTAGAAGGCGCGCGCGTCGGTGGGCGACAGCGTGTGGGTCGGCGGGATGCCGCGCGCCTCGATGAAGTCGAGCAGCGCCCGGGCCTGGGGATGCAGCATGGTGTCTCCGGTGGATCGATCGATCGACCCAGTGTGGAGCGCGGCGCGCGCGGACGGTATCCGCATGCACCCGCATCCCTCCCCGGGCCGGCGTCCTTCGTCAGCCCTGGCACCATGCCTGCGCCGCTGCGGCGCGGCTTGCGAAAACTGGCTACGGCTGTCGCGCGCGCAACCCGGCGGCCGCAGCGATCAGGCCTGGCGCGGCTTCACGCGCGAGGCCGCTTCCTTGGCGTTGACGCGCGCGGTCTCCACGTCGGCCGCATGCGCCAACGCCACGCCCATGCGGCGCTTGACGAAGCTCTCGGGCTTGCCGAACAGGCGCAGGTCCACGCCCGGCACCTGCAGCGCCTCGGCCACGCCGTCGAAGGCGATGCCCTGGGCATCGACGCCGCCGTAGATCACGGCGCTGGCGCCCGGGCTCTTGAGCGTGGTGTCCACCGGCAGGCCGAGGATCGCGCGCGCATGCAGCTCGAACTCGTTCTGCCACTGCGTGGCCATGGTGACCATGCCGGTGTCGTGCGGCCGCGGGCTGACCTCGCTGAACCAGACCTGGTCGCCCTTGACGAACAGCTCGACGCCAAACAGGCCCTGGCCGCCGAGGTCGGCCGTGACCGCCTCGGCGATCTGCTGCGCCTTCTGCAGCGCGGCCGGCGCCATCGGGTGCGGCTGCCAGCTCTCGACGTAGTCGCCGCTGACCTGCACGTGGCCGATGGGCTCGCAGAACCGGGTGTTCACGGCGCCGCCGGCCTCCTTGGCGCGCACCGTCAGCAGCGTGATCTCGTAGTCGAAGTCGATGAAGCCCTCGACGATCACGCGGCCATGGCTCACGCGGCCGCCGGCCATGGCGTAGTCCCAGGCCTTCTGCACATCGGCCGGGCCGTCGATCTTGCTCTGGCCCTTGCCCGAGCTGCTCATCACGGGCTTCACGATGCAGGGGTAGCCGATGCCGCCGTCGATCGCGGCCTGCAGCTCGGCGAGCGAGTCGCAGAACTTGTAGGGGCTGGTGGGCACGCCCAGGGTCTCGGCGGCCAGGCGGCGGATGCCTTCGCGGTCCATCGTGAGGCGGGCGGCGCGGGCCGTGGGGATCACGCGCACCGTGCCCGCGTCCTCGAGCTGCTGCAGCATCGGCGTGGCGATGGCCTCGATCTCGGGCACCACGAGCTGCGGCTTCTCGGCCTCGATCAGCGCCTGCAGCTGCGCGGGATCGCTCATGACGATGGTGCGCGCATGGTGGGCCACCTGCTGGCCGGGTGCGTTCTCGTAGCGGTCGACAGCGATGGTCTCGACGCCCAGGCGCTGCAGGGCGATCAGCACCTCCTTGCCGAGTTCGCCGGAGCCGAGGAGCATCACGCGGGTTGCCGAGGGGGAGAGAGGGGTGCCGAGGGTGGTCATGGCGGCTTCTGTCGGTTCGGGAGGAAAGAAAAAGAGGGGAAAAGCGCGAGCGCGCACTGTAAGCCACCCGTGTCGCCCGCGGCAACGACGCGCCGGCGGGGCTGATCCACAATGGACGGCACGGCGGCTGGCCCGCCTTCTCTTTTCTTCCCCTTTCGTTTTCTCAAGGAGCATTTCTCATGGCGATTCAGACCGTCGGCATCATCGGCGCCGGCACGATGGGCAACGGCATTGCGCAGGCCTGTGCGGTGGCGGGCGTCAAGGTGGTGATGATCGACGTCGCGCAGGCGGCGGTCGACAAGGGCCTGGCCACCGTCTCGGGCAGCCTCGACCGGCTGATCAAGAAGGAAAAGCTCACCGCCGAGCAGAAGGCCGCCGCGCTGGCGCTGATCCAGGGCTCGACCAACTACGACGACCTCAAGGGCGCGCAGCTCGTGATCGAGGCCGCGACCGAGAACCACGCGCTCAAGCTCAAGATCCTCAAGCAGGTCGACGAGCTCGTGGGCCCCGAGGTCATCATCGCCTCGAACACCTCCTCGATCTCGATCACGCAGCTGGCCGCCGCCACCTCGCGCGCCGACCGCTTCATCGGCATGCACTTCTTCAACCCGGTGCCGATGATGGCGCTGGTCGAGCTGATCCGCGGCTACCTCACGAGCGACGCCACCCACGACACGGTGAAGGAACTGGCCGAGCGCCTGGGCAAGTCGCCGATCACGGTGAAGAACGCGCCGGGCTTCGTGGTCAACCGCATCCTGGTGCCGATGATCAACGAGGCCTTCTTCGTGCTGTCCGAGGGCATCGCGACCGCCGAGGACATCGACGCCGGCATGAAGCTGGGCTGCAACCAGCCGATCGGCCCGCTGGCGCTGGCCGACATGATCGGCCTGGACGTCTGCCTCGCGGTGATGGAGGTCTACCTCGACCAGTTCGGCGACTCCAAGTACCGCCCCTGCCCGCTGCTGAAGGAAATGGTGGCCGCCGGCCAGCTGGGCCGCAAGACCGGCCGCGGCGTCTACACCTACTGACGCGCCGAAGAACGAGGAGACAGGCAACGCCATGACCGCCACGCCCACCACCCCGCCGGCCGAAGGCTGCATCGACACCCAGGTGCTCGACCACGTGCTGCTGATCGGCATCAACCGGCCCGCCAAGCGCAACGGCTGGACGCCGCCGATGTTCCGCCAGCTCGCCGAGGCCTACACGCGCCTGGACGACGACCCGAACCTGCGCGTGGGCGTGCTGCATGCCTTCGGCGACCACTTCACGGCCGGCCTCGACCTGCCCGCGGTGGCCGACTACATGAAGCGCGGCGAGAAGGCGATCCCGCAGGGGCTGGTGGAGCCGCACGACTTCGGCCTCGAGGGCTACCGCCGGCGCACCAAGCCGATGGTGGTGGCGGTCAAGGGCATCTGCTTCACGGTGGGCATCGAGCTGATGCTCGGCGCCGACATCGTGGTGGCGGCCGACAACTGCCGCTTCTCGCAGATGGAGGTGCAGCGCGGCATCATGGCCACGGGCGGCGCCACCTTGCGCATGGCCGAGCGCGCCGGCCTCGGCAACGCGATGCTGCACCTGCTGACGGCCGACGAGTTCGGCAGCGCCGAGGCCTATCGCCTGAACTTCGTGCAGAAGGTCGTGCCCGCGGGCCAGGAGCTCGACGAGGCGCTCGCGATCGCGCAGCGCATCGCCGCGCAGGCGCCGCTCGCGGTGGTGGCCACGCGCCTCAACGTGCTCAAGGCGATCGAGCACGGACCGCTGGCCGCGGTCGGCGAGTTCATCGAGACGCAGAAGCGGCTGTCGAACAGCGAGGACGCGGCCGAGGGCGTGCGCTCCTTCATCGAGCGCCGACCCGCGCGCTTCAGCGGGCGCTGACGAACGCCCTTCCCGCCCCCTCCTCCATCCCTCACCATGACCCTGCGACTGCGCGCGGCCCTGGCCGCCCTGACCCTCTCCGCCGTGAACACCTCCCTCCACGCCCAGGCACCGGCCGCGCCCGCGGCCCTGCCCGATCCCGCGGCCACCTCCGTCGACGCGCTCGGCTGGATGCGCGGCTTTCCGCCGCCGCCCGACAAGCAGATCACCTTCGAGAACCCCGCGGGCAACGCCTTCCCGCGCAACCGCTGGACCTTCTCGCACGTGCGCGAGGTCGTGCCCACCACCAACGTGTGGCGCGGCAGCGGCGCCGCGAGCCCGCTGCCGGCCGCCACGGGCGTGACGCCCCAGCAGATCGAGGGCATCCGCTTCAAGTCGCTGTCGGGCGAAGAGAGCACGGTCGCCCAGATGATCGCCAACACCTACACCGACGGCATCCTGGTGCTGCACCGCGGCCAGGTGGTGTACGAGAAGTACTTCGGCGCGCTCACGCCCGAGCGGCCGCACCTCGCGATGTCGGTCACCAAGTCCTTCGTCGGCACGCTGGCCGCGATCCTCGCCGACGAGGGCAAGCTCGACCCCGCGGCGCCCGTCACAAAGTACGTGCCCGAGCTCAAGGACAGCGCCTACGGCGACGCCACCGTGCGCCAGGTGATGGACATGACCATCGGCGTGCGCTACTCCGAGAACTACGCCGATCCCCAGGCCGAGATCTGGGACTACTCGCGCGCCGGCGGCTTCATTCCGCGCGCGCCCGGCTACAACGGCCCGAAGACCTTCTACGAGTTCCTCGCGCTGCAGAAGAAGGAAGGCGCGCACGACGAGGCCTTCGGCTACAAGACCAGCAATGCCGAGGTGCTGGCCTGGATCCTGCGCCGCGCCAGCAACCAGTCGCTGGCCGACCTGCTGAGCGAGAAGATCTGGCGCCGCATCGGCGCCGAGCAGGACGCCTACTTCATGGTCGACAGCATCGGCACCGAGTCGGGCGGCGGCGGCCTCAACACCACGCTGCGCGACCTCGCGCGCTTCGGCGAAACCCTGCGCAACGGCGGCCGCGCGCCCAACGGGCAGCAGGTGTTCCCGAAGGCGGTGGTCGACGATATCCGCCGCGGCGGCGACACCGCCAAGTTCGCGAAGGCCGGCTACGGCCTGCTGCCGGGCTGGTCGTACCGCAACATGTGGTGGGTGTCGAACAACGCGCACGGTGCCTACATGGCGCGCGGCATCCACGGCCAGAGCATCTACGTGGACCCGGCGGCGCAGATGGTGATCGTGCGCTACGCGGCGCATCCGGTGGCGGCGAACGCGGGCAACGATCCGCTGACGCTGCCGGGCTTTGCCGCGGTGGCCGATGCGCTGATGAAACGCCCCTGAGTTTTCCTGCCCTCTCCGCCGGGAGAGGGGACCCGAAAACCCTGTCGCACGAAATACTTTGCACACAATTTAATTGAGTGCCATAATTCGGCCCATGCCCTCCCTCACGCAAGACGAACTCCTGAAGCTGGACAACCAGCTCTGCTTCGCCATGTACTCCGCCTCGCTGGCCATGACCCGCCTGTACAAGCCCCTGCTCGACAAGCTCGGTCTCACCTACCCGCAGTACCTGGTGATGCTCGCCCTGTGGGAAAAAGACGGCCCCATGGTCTCCGAACTCGGCGAGCGCGTCTCGCTCGACTCGGGCACGCTCACCCCGCTGCTCAAGCGCCTCGAGGCCAACGGCTTCGTGGCCCGCGTGCGCGACGTGGCCGACGAGCGCCGCGTGCACATCACGCTCACGGCCGCGGGCCGCCGCCTCAAGGCGCGCGCGGGCCACGTGCCCGAATGCCTGCTCGCGGCCTCCGAATGCTCGGTGCCCGAGCTCGTGGACCTCACCCACCAGATTCAAACGCTGCGCGACCGCATCCGCAAGGCCGCCTGAGCAAGCAAGCCATTTCAATCACTACAACAGGTTTCTCCCGCCGCGTGCCTTTCCGGACCACGACGGCTTTCTTCAACCCCCCTCCACTTCGACCAAGGAAACACCATGACCACCAAGCTCGACAAAGTGCTCTACACCGCCCAGGCCCACACCACGGGCGGCCGCGACGGCGCCGGCAAATCCAGCGACGGCGCGATCGACGTCCAGCTGAGCTCGCCCGGTTCGGGCAAGCCCGGCACCAACCCCGAACAGCTGTTCGCGGTCGGCTATGCCGCCTGCTTCATCGGCGCGATGAAGGCCGTGGGCCCGAAGATCGGCGTCAAGGTGCCGGACGACGTGGCGATCGACTCCAGTGTCTCCCTCGGCCCGACGAATGGCGGCGCCGCCTACGGCATCGCGGTCAAGCTGGCGATCACGCTGCCCGGCCTCGACGCCGAACAGAAGCAGAAGCTGGTCGACACGGCCCACCAGGTCTGCCCGTACTCGAACGCCACGCGCGGCAACATCGACGTCGAACTGACGATCGCCTGAGCCCCCGCGCTCCACGACGAAGCCCCGCGCCGCGGGGCTTTTTTGCGCGCGCGCGCTTGTCCCGCGTGCGACGCGCGCGGCGCCGGCGCGATGGCGCCTTTCACGAAGCTTGGCTAACGTGGCGTGCACTCACCGGTGCGTTGCGACGCACCCCTTGCCACCCCAGCGGCCGGAACGCCGCGCAGCCACGGAGCTTCGACACGCCATGAGCACCACCCTCAGCCTGCAGATCCGCAAGAGCCAACTGGGCGACACCCGCCTCGACGACCGCACCGACACGCCACTGGCCGACGGCCAGGTGCGCGTGCGCATCGACAGCTTCGCGCTGACCTCGAACAACATCACCTACGCCGCCTTCGGCGAGGCCATGAGCTACTGGCGCTTCTTCCCCACCGGCGACGAGGCCTGGGGCAACATCCCCGTGTGGGGCTTCGCGAGCGTGGTGCAGTCGCTGCATCCGGGCGTGGCCGTGGGCGAGCGCCTCTACGGCTACTGGCCCATGGCCACCGGCGCGGTGCTGAGCCCCACGCGGCTGTCGCCCGAGCGCTTCGCCGACGGCGCCGCGCACCGTGCCGAGCTGCCGGTGGTCTACAACCAGTACTTCCGCTGCAATGCCGATCCGCTCTACACCGCCGACAGCGAGGACACGCAGGCGCTGCTGCGCCCGCTGTTCATCACCTCCTGGCTGATCGACGACTTCATGGCCGACAACGACTTCTTCGGCGCGCGCACCATGCTGCTGTCGAGCGCCTCGAGCAAGACGGCCTACGGCACCGCGTTCCAGCTGCACCAGCGCGAAGGCATCGAGGTGGTCGGCCTGACCTCGGCCGGCAACGTCGGCTACTGCGAGAGCCTGGGCTGCTACCACCGCGTGCTGCGCTACGACGCGCTCGACGAATTGCCCGCCGACACGCCCTGCGTCTACATCGACTTCGCGGGCAACGGCGCGCTGCGCGAGGCGGTCCATGCGCGCTTCACCGGCCTGCGCTACAGCTGCGCGATCGGCGGCACGCACGTCGACGAACTGGCCTCGAAGGGCGCCACCCGCGAGCTCGCGGGCCCGCGCGCCACGCTGTTCTTCGCGCCCGCGCAGATCAAGAAGCGCACCGCCGAATGGGGCGCCGAGGAATTCAGCCGCCGCATGGTGGCGGCCTGGCAGGCCTTCACCGCGCGCGCCACCGATGCCGCGAGCCCCTGGCTGCGTGCCGAACACCACCGCGGCGGCGCGGCCGCGCAGGCGGCCTATGCCCAGGTGCTGGCCGGCAAGGGCGATCCGCGCACCGGCCACATCCTGTCGCTGCACGCGCACCCCGGCGGCCTCTGAAAAGCGCGCGGGGTGCGGGCGACGACAATCGCCGCATGATTCCCGATTCCCCCGCGGCGCCCGCCGGCCACCCTGCCCATCCCTACGAGAGCCTCACGCCCGACGTGGTGCTCGACGCGCTCGCGGGCCTCGGCCTGCACGGCGACGGCCGGCTCACCGGGCTCAACTCCTACGAGAACCGGGTCTACCAGGTGCACCTCGAGGACCCACAGCCGCACCCGGCCGTGGTGGTCAAGTTCTACCGGCCCGGCCGCTGGAGCGAGGCCGAGATCCTCGAGGAGCATGCCTTCTCGCTCGAACTGGCCGCGGCCGAGGTCCCCGCCGTGCCGCCGCTGGCCTTCGGCGGCGCCACCTTGCACCGCCATGCCGGCTTCGCCTTCAGCGTGAGCCCCTACCGCGGCGGCCGCGCGCCCGAGCTCGACGACTTCGAGGTGCTCGAATGGGTCGGGCGCTTTCTCGCGCGCATCCACACCGTGGGCGCCGCGCGCCCGTTCGAGGCGCGGCCCGCGCTCGACCTGCAGAACTTCGGCACCGCCTCGCGCGACTGGTTGCTGGCGAACGACAAGCTGCCGCTCGACGTGCAGCGCGACTGGGAGAAGGCCTGCAACGAGGCGCTGGCGATGATCGCCGCGACCCCGCTTTCGAGCGCGGCGGCCACCGGCGACGGCCCGCGCAAGCTGCGCCTGCATGGCGACGTGCACCCCGGCAACATCCTCTGGACCCCGACCGACCGCCCCCACGGCGGCCCGCACTTCGTCGACCTCGACGACGCGCGCACCGGCTTCGCGGTGCAGGACCTGTGGATGCTGCTGTCGGGCGAGCGCGCCCAGCGCACCGCGCAGCTCTCGGGCCTGCTCGACGGCTACGAGCAGTTCCGCGAATTCGACCGCCGCGAGCTCGCGCTGATCGAACCGCTGCGCACGCTGCGCCTGATCCACTACAGCGCCTGGCTCGCGCGGCGCTGGGAAGACCCGATCTTCCCGATCAACTTCCCCTGGTTCGGCAGCAGCGACTACTGGAAGGGCCAGGTCCAGATGCTGCAGGACCAGTGCGAGGCGATGGCCGAGGACCCGATCTACGCCTGAACGGCCGGCGCCGACAGCCGGCGGATCTCCTCGCGCACGATCTCGCGGTGGTGGTGCGAGGGCGAGAGGCCGATGAACTGCGTGTACTTCTCGAGTGCGGCCGCCACGTTGCCGGCGTCCTCGAGGTCCAGCGCCTCGAGCATCAGTTGGGTGAACAGCCGGTTGGCATCGGCCTCGCGGCGCGAGGCCACGAGCGTGCGCGGCTGCAGCTCGGGCTGCTCGGCATAGATCCGGCGCTGCACCTCGATCAGCTCGACCATCGCGCGGCCGATGCGGTGCACCTGCTCGGTGGCGGGCTCGAGGCCGCAGGCCCGCACGTCGGCCGCGGCCTGGTCGAGCAGGTGCGAGGCCACGCGCAGCAGCCGGTTCAACGATTTGAGGCTCATGGCAGCACCGCCCCGGCCGTGCCCGCGGGCCCGGCCTTGCACGCACGCGCCGCCATCAGGACGCCAGCTCCGCGCCGTCGAGCTGCCGCTTGAGCGCGAGCTGCGTCTCGCGCTCGGCGATCGCGAGGCGCTTGGCCGCCTGCTCGCCATGGGTCTTCACCGAGAAGGCCTTGCTGACGGTGCCGCGCCCGGCGATGAAGGTGATCGCCATCCAGTAGCCCGGATGGTCGGGCCGCGGCGACTTGAACTGCACGCCGCTGGTGCCGCTCGAGTTGTTGCGGCGCACGATCTCCGCGCGCGAGAGCCGCGGCGTGCGCGCGCGCGGCGCGGCATCGGTCTCGCGGCGGATCGCCTCCTCGGCCGGGTGCACGTGCGCCAGGCCGGTCATCTGCGCGAGCTGGCGCGCGCGCTCGGCCAGCGCCGCCGCATGGGCCGCGCGATCGGCGCCGTCGACCGAGAAGTAGGTCTGCAGGATCTGGTCCTCGGCGATGTAGGTCTTGGCGAGCCAGGCACGCACGCGGCCGTCGGGCGCGACGCGGCTGTAGACGCCGGGCGCACCGGTGCTGTTGTTGGCGCGCGGCTGCTCGGCGCGCGCGCGACGCGCGATCGGCGGGTGCTGCCGCACGATGGCGTCGCGCCAGTCCTGCGCATGCAGCAACGCCTGTTCGGCGCCACCGTAGCTCGCCCGGCCGAACTGCCGGTAGTGGCGGGTTCCGTTGCGCATGACGGAGACCTCGTAGCCCCAGGGCCGGGTGAAGATGCCGTACATGGCGGCGGAATTGGGGATACCTTTGGGCATGCTGGCGTCGACACGGCCGTGTCGTTGATCTGAACCCCCTGGCGACACCCCTTTTTGCATGCTCTTGAAGGCCCGGGCCACGGCGAGGTTGGCGGGAATACTAAAGCCTTCGCAAGGCCTTGGGCATCACCGGTTCCGGTAGCCCGGCGCGGCGCGGGGTCGATGCCCCGCATGGTCACGGCCCTGCCACGAAGACGGTGCAGAACGGCGTGCGCGTTCAGCGCTTCGCGCTCTCGCGCAGGCTCTTCGCGAGCCCGTCGAGCAGCCGCTGCACCAGCATGTTCGGCGGCCCCGCGCGCCACACGCCGTAGGCCTCCGACGGCGTGACCTCGCGGTCGAGCGGGCGGAACACCGCGCCGCTGAGCGCCGAGTGCCGCATCGCCTGCGGCACCAGCGCCACGCCCATGCCCTGCGACACCAGCGAGACCACCGCGAGCCAGTGCCGCACCTCGTGCCGCACCTCGGGATGGAAGCCCGCGTCGGCGCAGATCGAGAGGATGCGCTCGTGGTAGTCGGGCGAGGCCTCGCGCGAGAACAGCACGAAGGGTTCGCCGCGCAGCTCGGCCGGCGCGAGCGCGCGCCGCCGCGCCAGCGCATGGCCCGCGGGCAGGCAGCAGACGAAAGGCTCGGTCAGCAGCAGCCGGTGCTGCAGCTCGGGCGGCATGCGCGCGGTGTGGACGAAGCCGAGGTCGAGCCGGTCGTGCATCAGCTCGGTGATCTGCACGCCCGAGTTGAGTTCGGCCAGCGTGATTCGCACCGCCGGATGCTTGGCCTGGAACGCGCGCAGCGCCTGCGGCAGGCCGCGGTAGAGCATCGCGCCGACGAAGCCGATGCGCAGCCGCCCGGCCGAGCCCTGCGCGATGTCGCGCGCCTCGAGCGCGGCCTCCTCGGCCTGCTGCAGCAGCCGGCGCGCCGACACGCGCAGCGCGTCGCCCGCGGGAGTGAGCCGCACCTCCTTGCTGTTGCGCTCGAACAGGCGCGCGCCTACCGTGTCCTCGAGCTGGCGGATCGCCACCGACAGCGGCGGCTGCGAGATCGAGAGCCGGCGTGCCGCGCGCCCGAAGTGCAGCTCCTCGGCGAGCACGGAGAAATAGCGCAGGTGACGCAGTTCCATGAATAGGCAAATCGAATCGAGCAAGACCCAAACGATATTAGACACGGATCGTCACGGCTTGAACAATGGCGCGAATCCAGGAGACAAGCCATGCCCGAGACGCCTGCCGCGCCCGCCGTTCATCCCATTCCCGACCGCCACGGCCAGAACCTCTACAGCGTCGACACCGAGCTGCAGTCGCTGCTCGCGCTCTACCTGCCCGAGGACCTGCTGCGCCACCTGCGGCCGCACTTCGAGCGCCTCGGCGGCCTCGCGGGCGGCAGGCTCGACGAGCTGGCCGGCACCGCCGACCGCAACCCGCCCACCCTGAAGCAGCGCACGCGCACCGGGCTCGACGAGCAGCAGGTGATCAAGCATCCGGCCTACGTCGAGATGGAGCGCCTCGCGCTCAGCGAATTCGGGCTGGCCGCGATCTCGCACCGCGACGAGACGCTGGGCTGGAAAGGCCGCATGCCGCCGCTCGTGAAATACGCGCTGACCTACCTGTTCGTGCAGGCCGAGTTCGGCCTGTGCTGCCCGGTCTCGATGACCGATTCGCTCACGCGCACGCTCAAGAAGTTCGGCGCGCCCGCGCTGGTGCAGAAGTACCTGCCGCGCCTGACCTCGCTCGACTTCGACGAACTCGCGCAGGGCGCGATGTTCATGACCGAGCAGGCCGCGGGCTCCGACATCGCCGCCACCGCCACGCTGGCGCGGCGCGAGGCCGACGGCAGCTGGCGCCTCACGGGCGACAAGTGGTTCTGCTCGAACCCCGACGCCGACTTCGCGATGGTGCTCGCGCGCGCCGAGGACGGCGTGGCCGGCATGAAGGGCGTGTCGCTGTTCCTGCTGCCGCGCCGGCTCGACGACGGCCGCCTCAACCACTACCGGATCATCCGGCTCAAGGACAAGCTCGGCACGCGCTCGATGGCCAGCGGCGAGATCCGGCTCGAGGGCGCGCTCGCCTTCCTGGTCGGCGAGGAGGGCCGCGGTTTCGTGCAGATGGCCGACATGGTCAACAACTCGCGGCTGTCGAACGGCGTGCGCGCCGCCGGCCTGATGCGCCGCGCGGTGGCCGAGGCCGAGTACATCGCCGCCGAGCGCCAGGCCTTCGGCCGCACGCTCGACCGGATGCCGCTGATGCAGCGCCAGCTCGACAAGCTGCGTGTGCCCGCCGAGCAGGCACGCACCATGGTCTGCCAGACCGCGCTGGCGCTGGCGCGTTCCGACGCCGGCGAAGCCGATGCCTACGCGCTGCTGCGCATCCTCACGCCGCTCATCAAGTTCCGCGCCTGCCGCGATGCGCGCAAGGTCACGGGCGATGCGATGGAGGTGCGCGGCGGCTGCGGCTACATCGAGGAATGGAGCGATCCGCGGCTGGTGCGCGATGCCCACCTGGGCTCGATCTGGGAGGGCACCAGCAACATCGTCGCGCTCGACGTGATCCGCGCCGTCAAGCGCGAGGGCTCGCTGCCGGTGCTGCGCGCCCATTGCGAACGGCTGATTACCGAAGCCGAACCGGCCCCGGCCTTCGCCCAGGCGCTGCGCGATGCGCTGGCGCGCGCCGCCACGCTGGCCGAGACGGCCGCGCGCGAAGGCGGCGACGTGCTCGCGCGCCAGGCCGCCTCGGCGCTCTACCACTGCACCAGCGCGAGCGCGATGGCCTGGGAGGCCACGCGCACCGGCTCGGCCGCGCGGCTGCGCTGGTCGCAGCTCGCGCTGCTGCACCGCGTGCTGCCGCGCGATCCGCTCGCGCCCGATGCGCTGCCCGCCGGCTGGACCGCGGCCTGAGCCCTGCCCCCCGGACACCCGAACAAAGAACGGAGACCTCCTCTTGAAACACCTCGCTTCCCTCCTCGCGCTGGCCACCGCCTGCGCCGGCCTGCTGGCCGCGGCCCCCGCCGCGCAGGCCGACACCGCCTTCCCTTCCAAGCCGATGACGCTGGTCGTGCCCTTCCCGCCCGGCGGCCCCACCGACGCGATGGCGCGCACGCTCGCGGCCGAGATGAAGGACCGCATGGGCCAGCCGATGATCGTGGAGAACCGCGCCGGCGCGGGCGGCAACATCGGCGCCGAGTACGTGGCGCGCGCCGAGGCCGACGGCCATGTGCTGCTGTTCGGCACCTCGGGCCCGCTCGCGATCAACGCCAGCCTCTACCGCAAGATCAACTACGACCCGGTGAAGAGCTTCGCGCCCGTGATCCAGGTCGGCTACCTGCCGAACATCCTGGTGGTGAATCCCGCGCTGCCGGTGAAGACGGTGCCCGAGCTCGTCGCCTATGCCAAGGCCAATCCCGGCAAGCTCAGCTATGCCTCCTCGGGCAACGGTGCCTCCTCGCACCTCGCGGGCGTGCTGTTCAACTCGATCGCCGGCACCGACTTCCAGCACATCCCCTACAAGGGCACCGGCCCCGCGCTCAACGACCTGCTGGGCGGCCAGGTCAGCATGACCTTCACCGACATCCTCACCGCGCTGCCCTACGTCAAGGCCGGCAAGCTGCGCGCGCTGGGCGTGGCCACCCTCGCGCGCTCGCAGGCGCTGCCCGAGGTGCCGACGATCTCGGAGCAGGGCTACAAGGGCTACGACGTGAGCGTGTTCTTCGGCATCGTCGCGCCCGCGGGCACGCCGGCCGAACGCGTGGCGAAGCTCAACCATGCCTTCGCCGAGGTGCTGAACTCGCCCAAGGTCAAGCAGATGTTCGCGGCCCAGGGCCTCGAGGCCAGCGCCGACACCTCGCCGCCGAAGCTCGGCCAGTTCATCGCGAGCGAGTCGGCGAAGTGGAAGGACGTGGTCAAGAAGTCGGGAGCGCAGCTCGATTGATGCTGGCATCCGGGGCGCGATCACGCCGACGGGGTACCTTGCTCCGCGAATGTCCCCCGGCCTGCGGCCTCCTCCTTTATTTCGCTGCGCAAGGCACCCCATCGTCGTGCTCGATGAGCGCCGCGCCTGAACCGCCGGCACGACCAGAGCGTCCCTCGTGCGGAGGGCATCGGGTACTCCCCGCAGCGAAATCAAGGAGGAGGCCGAAGGCCGGGGGACATTCGCGGAGGGGAGTACCCGATGTCCTTCGCACGCGCCCCGAACGTGTTCCCCGACAAATCAACGCCAAGCATGAAGGCACGCAAATGACATCCACCCCAGGCGCACTCGCAGGCATCCGCGTGCTCGACATCTCCCGCATCCTCGGCGGCCCCTACTGCGGCCAGATCCTCGGCGACCATGGCGCCGACGTGCTCAAGATCGAGCCGCCGCAGGGCGACGACACGCGCACCTGGGGCCCGCCGTTCAAGGACGGCGTCGCTTCCTACTACCACGGCCTCAACCGCAACAAGCGCGTGCAGCACCTCGACTTCTCGACCGAGGAAGGCCGCGCCGCCCTGCTCGCGCTGGTGGCCGAGGCCGACGTGCTGATCGAGAACTTCAAGACCGGCACCATGGAACGCTGGGGCATCGGCTACGAGACCCTGTCGCAGCGCTTTCCGCGCCTGGTCTGGTGCCGCGTCTCGGGCTTCGGCGCCGACGGGCCCCTGGGCGCGCTGCCCGGCTACGACGCCGCCGTGCAGGCCATGACCGGCATCATGAGCGTCAACGGCGAGGCCGAGGGCGGGCCGCTGCGCGTGGGCCTGCCCGTGGTCGACATGGTGACCGGCCTCAATGCCGTCATCGGCGTGCTGCTCGCGCTGCAGGAACGCCAGCGCAGCGGACGCGGCCAGTTCGTCGAGGCCGCGCTCTACGACAGCGGCATCTCGCTGCTGCATCCGCACGCCGCCAACTGGTTCATGGACGGCAGCGCGCCGCGCCGCACCGGCAACGCCCATCCCAACATCTATCCCTACGACGCCCTCGCCACCGGCACCGACCCCGTGTTCGTGGCCGTCGGCAACGACCGCCAGTTCGCGAGCCTGTGCGGCTGCATCGGCCTGCCCGCGCTGGCCACCGATCCGCGCTTCGCCACCGCGGGTGCGCGCTCGGTGAACCGCGACACGCTCAAGCAGCGGCTAGAGACCGCCATGGCCGCCTTCGACGGCCGCGTGCTGGTCGAGCAGCTCATGGCCGCGGGCGTGCCGGCCGCGCCCGTGCTGCCCGTGGCCGCCGCGCTCGAACATCCGCACACGGCGCACCGCGGCATGGTGGTCGAACTGGAGGGTGGCTACCGCGGCATCGGCGCGCCCGTGAAGCTGGGCCGCACGCCCGCGAGCTACCGGCATGCGCCGCTGACGCCGGGCGATGCCTTCCTGCCGCGCGCGGACGACGAGGCAACCTCACCCGCGACGCACTGAACGCCCGCGGCCGATGCCATAGCAGGCGATGCCGGCGGCCTCGACCTCGGCCGGGTCATAGAGATTGCGCCCGTCGAACACGGCACGCGCCGACAGCCGCGCGGCCATGCGCTCGAAATCGGGCCGGCGGTAGGCCGCCCATTCGGTGACGAGCACGAGCGCATCGGCGCCTTCAAGCGCGGCCTCGGGCGCATCGCACCAGGCGATGCCTTCGCGCTCGCCGAGCAGCGCGCGCGCATTCGGCATCGCGGCCGGGTCGTGCAGCCGCAGCCGCGCGCCGGCGGCCAGCAGCCGCTCGATCAGCACCAGGCTCGGCGCATCGCGCATGTCGTCGGTGTCGGGCTTGAAGGCCAGGCCCCACACGGCCAGCGTGCGCCCCGCGAGCGTGGCGCCGAAATGGCCGGCGACGAGTTCGAAGAGCCGCGACTTCTGCGCCTCGTTCACCGCCGCCACCGCGGGCAGCAGCCGCAGCGCGGCGCCCTCGCCCCCATGCTGCAGCGCGCGCAGGTCCTTCGCGAGGCAGGAGCCGCCATAGCCCGCGCCGGCCTGCAGGAAGGCCGGACCGATGCGCGCATCGGCGCCGATCGCGCGGCGCACGCTCTCGATGTCGGCGCCCGCCTGCTCGGCCACGCGCGCCATCTCGTTCATGAAGCTGATGCGGGTGGCGAGCATCGCGTTGGCGGCGTACTTCGCGAGCTCGGCCGAGCGGCGGTCCATCACCAGCCACTGGCGCGCGGGGTCGCGCACGAAAGGCCGATAGAGCTCGGCCAGCAGCGCGATCGCCTCGGCATCGGAGGACCCGACCACGATGCGGTCGGGCGCGCGGCTGTCGCGCACCGCCGAGCCTTCGCGCAGGAACTCGGGGTTGACCGCCACCGCGATCCGGTGCGTGGCACCGCGCCGCGCCAGCGCGTCCCGCACCACCGCCTCGACCCGGTCGGCCGTGCCCGCCGGCAAGGTCGACTTGCAGACCAGCAGGCCGTCGCGGTCGCGGTGGTGCCCCACGGCGCGCGCCACCTCGAACACCGCCTCGAGGTCGATCACGCCCTCGGCATCGGCCGGCGCATTGACCACGATGAACAGGATGTCGCCATGCCGCGCGGCCTCGCCGGCATCGTCCGTGAAGCGCAGCCGGCCGGCCGCCGTCTCCTGCGCCACCAGCGCGCCGAGCCCCGGTTCGTGCAGCGGCATGCGGCCCGCGCGCAGGCCCGCGATGCGCGGCGCGTCGGTGTCGGCGCACAGCACCGCGTGCCCGGCCTCGGCCATGCAGGCCGCGAAGCTCAGGCCCACGTAGCCCGCGCCGAAGACCGCGAGCTTCAAGACAGCGGCCCCGCGACGGGCCGTGCCCATGAGCGATGGCACTGGCAACCGCGAGGGTTGTGCGATAAAAGCGGCATGCATGCCTTCCCAACGACGTCCGGACAGGAAAAATCGATGATGCCCGATCAAGTGGCGGCGCGCACCGCGCTGGTCCTCGAGACCAACAACCTGCGCGGCGGTGCCGATGCGCAGGCCCAGGCCGCCGCCAGCCTGCGGCGGCTGATCGCGCTGCTCGCGCGTCAGAAGCAGCCGCTGTCCACGCTGGCCCAGGTGGTCATCACGCACGACGGCCTCGACGCCGCCACCTGCGAGGAAGTGCAACGCCTGGCCGGGCGGCCCGTCGACTTCGTGCGCATCGACGCCAGCACCGGCTACTACGACGCCAAGAACACCGGCTTCGCGGCCACCGACGCGGCGCGCTGCGACTGGGTGGTGTTCGCCGATGCCGACTGCCTGCCCGACGAGGACTGGCTGCGCGAGCTGCTCGCGCCCTTCGCGCGCGCCGACGCGCCGGCCGTGGTGGCGGGACGCACCAGCTACGCGGCCAACGTGGTGGGCACCGCGCTCACCACCATCGACTTCATGTACTTCCCGAACGAGCACGCGGGCGCGACGAGCAACTTCTACGCGAACAACGTGGCGTTCCGGCGCGAGGTCTTCGACACCCACGGCTACCAGGCGCTCGACGGCGTGTACCGCGCCCACTGCCAGGTGCTCGGCATGCGGCTGCGCGCGGCCGGCATCCCGCTGCACTACGCGGCGCGCGCCCACACCGAGCACCGCCTGCCCGACACGCGGCGCGAGGCGCTCAAGCTGCGCTGGATGCGCGGACAGGACACCTGTTCGCTCACGCCGCACCTGCTGCGCAGCTATGTGTCGCCGCGCTGGCACTGGCTCGCGAAGAGCGGACCGATCGGCCCGCTGTGCGTGCTCGTCACGCGGCTGGGCTTCAGCCTGCGCGCGCTCAACCGGCAGGACCTGCCGCCGCTGCGCGGCGCGCGCTGGGTGCTCGGCGTGCTGCTGATCCTGGGCTTCTCGGCCGTCGACATGCTCGGCGCCTTCGCGCGCGGCATCGGCCTGCACACCACGGGCCGCGCGCATGCCGATGCGCAGGCGCTCTCCTACCACCGCCCCTGAGGCCCGCGACCATGGCACGCATGCTCGTTCTCACCGCCCTCGCGCTGCTCGCCCCCGGACTCGCGGCCTCGGCCGAGTTCTCGGGCCGCGGCGTGTTCGCCTTCGCCTCGGGCAGCGGCTGCCCCATCGCCGCCGGCACCGGCGAGAACTGCAACCGGCTCGCGCTCGACGACGAAGACACCCGCGCCACGCTCGACGAGGCCACGCACACGCTGCGCTTCGCCAACGGCCGCAGCTACGACGGCAAGCGCATCGTGGGCGACGTGGTGCTGCAGGGCTCGGGCCGCACGGCCGACGGCCAGCGCGTGCCGCTGAGCTTCCATGCGCTGCTGAGCCGCTCGGGCAACGACTGGTCGTTCAGCAGCCATGCGCATGCGCCGGTGCGCGGCGAGTTCTCCGAGATCCGCATCGATCCCTGGCAGCTCGTGGTCGGCGAGGCCGGCGGCGAGCGCGTGCTGTTCAGTAGCGCGCAGGTCGTGGAGGCGCTCGCCAAGCCGTCGCTGACGGCGCGCCTGGCCGACGAGCTGGTGCAGGTGCGCGACAACCGCGAGAGCGCCGCGCGCGACGCCGACATCACGGTCGGGCTCGGCGTGTCGAAGGCCGTCAAGTGGGTGGCGCGCACGCGCTTCGTCACGACGCGCAACCGGCCGCTGGCCGAGGCGATGCGCGAGGGCACCTGGTCGCTCGAGCTGCAGGCCCTGAGCGGACAGATTCCGCGCCAGGTGGTGCAGCGCGACCTGTTCCTCTACGGACTCGAATCGCAGGCCCTGCTGCAACCGCTGCTGCAGCGCGGCTTCCGCAAGAACGAGAAGCTCACGATCGGTGCCACCAGCGGCAAGGGCTTCGTGCGCTACGACGGGCAGCAGCGCGAGTTCGCGGGCGCCGACGCCACGGCGCGCGGCTTCCTGCAGGGCAGCTTCCTGGGGCTGGTGCTCGGCTGGCAGCAACAGCAGTTGCAGCCCGTGGCGCTCGATGCGAAGGCCCGGCCGAATGGCCGCTGAGCTGTACGCGCGGGCCGAGGCCGACGCCGAGGCTCCGGGCTTCGAGAGCCTGGCGCCGCCGTTGCTGCGCGGCTGGCCCGCACTGCAGGCCGCGCTGGTGCACCGCGTGAAGCGCGCCGCGCTGCGCCAGCTGCATGCCAGCCGCGCGGGCGAGGCGCTGCTGCTGCGCCTCTACCTCGTGGGCGAGGAATCGTCAGAGCAGGCGCTGCAGCGCGAACTGCGCGCCGCCGCGCCCGACTGGCTCGAGCGCCAGCTCGACCAGCACCTGGCCGACGAGCAATTGCATGCGCGGCTGTTCGCCGAGGCCATCGCCGAACGCGGCGGGCGCGCACGGGCCGGCGCCGTCGATGGCGAGCAGCCGCGGCCCGACTGGTTCAGCCGGCGCAAGCTCGCGCGCTGGCAGGCGCTGATCCGCCGCCATGCGCCGCACTTCGCGCACGGCGGCCTGGTGCCGGCCTATGCGATCGGCCTCGCGGCCGAGCAGATGGCCTCGCGCATCCTCGAGCGCCACTGCGCGCTGATCGGGCCCGCGCATGCGCTGCATCCGCTGCTCGCGCGCGTGTGGGCCGACGAGCAGCGCCATGTGCGGCTGTGCAGCCACACGCTGCAGCGCTGCGTGGCGCCGCACGAGCGCGCGCGGCTCGCGCAACTGATGGACGAGGTGCGCGCCATCGAGCGCGGCTTCGGCATCACGGGCGCGCTCGGCATGTGGTGCGCGGGCGCGGCGCTGCGGCTGGTGCCGCACGTGGCTTGAGCGTCGGCTGAGCCATGCCGCGCATCCTCTATCTCGCGACCGCCGACGCGCGCGGCCACCTGATGCGCTCGCAGCTGCTCGCGCACGCGCTGCGCGCGGCCGGCGCGCAGGTGCAGGTGCTGACCACCTCCGACGAGGGCGCGCTCTTCCTCGCGGGCTTCGGCATCGACGCGCCCGTGCTCTCGCGCCACTACGCGGTGCAGTTCGACGCGCGGCAGAACATGCTGCGGCGCGAGACCGACCGCAACGTGGCGCACTACGTGTTCCGGCCCGGCCGCATGCTGCGCGACATCGTGCGGCTGCACGGCCGGCTGCGCGAAGCCGACCTGGTGGTCAACGACTCCTTCCATCCCGCGCTGCTGTTCATGGGCGCGCTGCCGCCGTGGCGGCACAAGGTGGTGCACGTGTACGGCGCGAGCCTGCGGCGCGCGCTCGAAGGCAATTTCAGCGGCCGGCTGCCGGGCTGGACGGCACGCGCCTTCGGCCGCATCGTGGCCTGGCAGATCGGACGCAGCCGCGCGCGCATCGCGCACGATTTCGCGCAGGAGGCACCGGCGCACGACGGCCGGGGCACGCACCGGCTCGCGACGCCGGTGGCCGTGGCCTCGAGCGAGGACGTTGCGGCCGTTGCCCCGCGGGCCGCGGTCTACCTCAACCCGCACTTCAAGGACACGGCGCTGGCCGACGGCCTCGAGCACGGCCTGGCCGCCGCGGGCCTGGGCGCGCATTGCGTGGGCGAAGGCTATGCCGGGCGCGCCGGCTGGCAGCCGCAGGACGCGCACTGGATCGACACGGCCGCGCGCAGCGCCTTCATCGTCTCGGCCCCGGGCATGGCGGCGCTGTCGGTGGCCCAGGTCTACCGCAAGCCGATCCTGCTGCTGCAGACCGACCAGCCCGAGCAGGCCAGCAATGCCGAGCGCGCCGCGCAGCTCGGGCTGCGGCATCGCGTGGTGGTGTGGCGCGGCGACGCGGCCGCGTTCGCGAGCGACGTGGCGGCCGCGGCGCGCGCGCTGGGCGCGAGCACCGAGGCCACGGCCGCGCAGGGCCGCGAGGCGGCGCTCGAACGGCTGCAGCCCTGGAGCCAGCTGCTGCTGCGCCTCGCGGCGCAACCGGCCGCGGCCGGTGCCGACGCGGCCTATCCGGCCGCGCGCCTGGACTGAAGCACCACGCGCAGCATCCGGTCGAGCGCGCGCTCGGGCGCCGCCGCCGTGGCGTCGGGCTGCGGCAGCGCCGCGACATCGCCCATGCCCGCCGGGCTCATCGACACGCGCAGCTTGCGCAGCGTGAAGCCCGAGCGCACGACCGGCTCGTCCGCGCCCTCGGCGGCCTCCGCATCGGCCGCCTCGCCCACGAAGAACTGCAACACCAGGCACTTGCGCTGCGGCGACGGCACGAGCTCGAACACCAGGCTGCGCCGCCACGCACCCGAGGTGCGCTGGCCCGGCAGCATGGCGCCGTCGAGCAGCGCGACCACGCGCGTGCTCTGAGCCTCGCAGCGGTAGTCGATGCGCACGCGCAGCCGCTGCGCCGGCGCCTGGCCCGGGGCCTGCAGCGGATGCGCGAACACGGCCGCGGGCGGCAGCGGGATCACCAGGCAGGCCAGCGAGCCCTCGCTCCAGGTGTCGACGTCGTCGGGCGCCGACCAGCCATGGGCCAGCCAGGCCGTGGCCGGATTGCCGGTGCGAAAGGCGTAGTCGCGGCCGAGCACGAGCTCGGGCAGCGCCTGCAGGCCCGGGTCGCGGTCGTCGAAGCCCCAGCGCGTGGAGAAGGCGCGCTCGATCGCATCCGCGGGCCACGCACTCGCGCCGGCCGGTGGGGCCGCGGCCTCCTCGCCGGGCGCGCGGCAGGCGTCGAGCATGAAGTCCAGCGCGCCGAGCTCGGGCCCCACAGGCATCCAAGGCGAGCAGGCCGCGGGCAGGCACTCGGGCGCGTTGCGGTCGGCGCGGATCAGCGCGCGCACGGGCTGCAGGAAATAGCGGGCCTCGGTCAGCACGCTCGACGACAGCCCAGCGACGAAGCGCAGGTTCTCGGCCGACAACAGCGCATAGGTGTTCTCGCGCGTCCAGGCGACGTTGGGAATGGCGCGCGCGATCGGCGCGAGGTCGTGCAGCGCGGGCTCGTAGGGATGGGGCTTCACGACCAGCAGGTCGACCTCCTGCGCCAGCGTGCGCAGCGCGCCGATCACGGCGGACGGATGCTGGCTGCGCCCGCCGCTCACCAGCGAGAGGTCGACCAGGCTCTGGCCGAAGAACAGGCCCACGCGCAGCCGCGGATCGAACAGCGCGCCCGCGCCGCGGCGCGCGAAGCAGCCGCGGATGGCGGCCGCGTGGTTCCAGAACAGCTCCTCGTCGATGGCGCGCGCCTCGAGCGCGGCGCGGATGCGCGCGTCGTTGGTGCGCGCGCAGAAGTGCAGGTGTTCGGTGAAGCGGCGCGGATCGATCTCGATGTCGAGGTAGCTCGCGCCGCCGCGGTCGATGCAGTGCTGCAGCGCCGGCGTCAGGCCCCAGCCGATCACCAGGCAGCCCGGGCCGAAGGCCGGCAGGCCCTCGAGCCCGCGCAGCGGCGCGAGGTCGGCGACGCAGGCACGGGCCCAGCCGGCCGGCGTGGCCGGCAGGCCCAGCAGCGCCATCGCGCGCGCCACGTCGATCGTGCCGCCGTGCGAGCGCGGCGCGATCTCGCGCACCGGCAGGCCGAGCCGGCCCAGCGCCGAGCCGAAGAAGCCCTGCAGGAAGCGCCGGTTGGCGGGGAAGTAGTGCAGCCCGTTGTCGGGCGAACGGAAGAAGTCGTCGACGAAGAGGACCTGGTGGAACCGGCGTGCTGGCATGGCGATGGGCGGTCGGTGCCGGAGGCCCTGCGGGCCGCCTCGCCGGCCGGTGGCTGAGGGGGAGCCGCCAATCTAGAAGTGCACTCTTAGCGTTCGGTGAGCCCCGCGCCAAGCGCGCGCAAAGTTCATGCAAAGCAAACGTGAAGCGCGTGCCGTGTGTGAACGGCAGGCAAAGTGCCAGCGCCGGAAGGCGGCGCTCAGTCCAGCGTCAGGTTGAGCCCGCGGATCAGGCCGTCCCAGCGCTCGGACTCCTGATGCAACAGCGTGGCGAACTGCGCGGGCGTGCCGCCCACCGGTTCGACGCCATAGGCCGCGAGCTTGCGGTGCACCGCGGGGTTGTGGATGGCGCTCGCGATCGCCTGCTGCAGCCGCGCCACGATCTCGGGCGGCGTGCGCGCCGGCGCCACCACGCCCACCAGCGCGGCCGCCTCGACGCCGTCGATGCCGAGCTCGGCGAAGGTCGGCACCTCGGGCAATTGCGGCAGCCGCACGCGGTCGGCGATCGCGAGCGCGCGCACGCGGCCGCTGCGGATGAAGCCCAGGCACGCGGCGAGGTCGCACATCATGGCCTGCAGCTGGCCGCCGGCCACGTCGGCCACCGCGTTGGCAGCGCCGCGGTAGGGCACGTGCAGCATGCGCAGCCGGGCCTGGCGCTGCAGCAGCTCCATCGCGAGGTGGTGCGGGCTGCCGGTACCGGCCGAGGCGTAGCTGATCTTGCCGGGATAGGCGCGCGCGTCCTCGAGAAAGGCGCGCGCGTCGCGCACGCCGCTGGCCGGTCCGACCAGCAGCACCAGCGGGAAGCGGCCCATCAGCGTGACCGGCGCGAAGTCGCGCTGCGGGTTGTAGCCGAGGTTGCGGTAGAGCACGGGGTTGAACACCAGCGTGCCGTTGTCGGCCGACAGCACGCTGTAGCCGTCGGCCGGCGCGCGCAGCACCTCGGCGGCGCCGAGCGAGGTGTTGCCGCCGGTACGGTTCTCGACCACCACCGGCTGGCCGGTGTCGATCGCGAGCTGGTTGCCGACGATGCGCGTGAGGAAGTCGGAGCCGCCGCCCGCCGGGTAGGGCACGATCCAGCGGATCGGCCGGTTGGGGAATTCGCGCTGGGCTCGCGCAGGCGCGGCGCCGAGCAGCAGCGCGCCGGCCAGGCCGGCGGCACCCGCGAGCCAGGCGCGGCGATCGCGCGAGGCGGTGGCCGGCGCGGCCGATGGATCCGCCTGCGCCGATGCCACCGTTGCCACGCGTGCCGTCGCCATCGTCTCAGGGCGCGATCGGATTGCCCGGCGAGCCGAGCGCATTGATGCCGACGCGCGCGGGCGCCGTGGCCTCGGGCGTGCGGTAGGTGACCTGCACGGGGGCGGCGGCGGGTGGTGCCGGCGAGACGGACGCCGCCTCGCGCGCGGGATCGCTCCTGCGCACCACCACGCCCGGCGCGCGGGCCTTGTTGACGCGCGGCGCGGCCGACACCGGCGTGGCGGCGGGCGCCGCGACGGGCAATGCGGCGGGTGCCGACGCGGGTTGCACGGGTTGCGCACCGCCCGTGGGCGGCAGGTCGGCCGCGACGCCGAAGCCCCCCGCGCTGCCGCCGACACCGGCGCCGACGCTGGTCACCGGACCCGGCTGCATCGCATTGGGCTTGCCCGCGTTGGGATCGTGCAGCACCACGCTCTGGCCCACGCCGGCGCCGACCGGGCCGACGCCCAGGCCCATGCCGACCGAGCCCGCGACCGCGCCGCTGTTGCTGACCGCGACGCCCGCGCCGAGCGGGCCGAAGCCGGTATTGAGGCCGACCGAGAAGTTGCCGTCCTTGGTGGCGCCGAGCCCCAGCGAGAGGCCCGGCACGATCGGGATGCCGATCTGGTAGTGGGAGCAGCCGCTCACCAGCAACGCGAGCAGCACGCCGGCCGGAAGGCCGGCGGCCGCGATGCGGGTGCGCGGCCGCGTGTTCACACCAGGAGCGCGTTCACGCGCCGCACGTAGGCCGCGGGATCGGCCGGCAGGCCGCCCTCGGCGAGCAGCGCCTGGTCGAACAGGATGTTCGCGAGGTCGTCGAAGTGGGCCGAGCCCTCGAGCTTCTTGACCAGCGCGTGCTCGGCATTGACCTCGAGCACCGGCTTGAGCTCGGGCGCGGGCTGGCCGGCCTGCTTGAGCATGCGCGCGAGCTGCGTGCTCATGCCGCCGTCCTGCACCACGAGGCAGGCCGGCGAGTCGACCAGGCGCGTGGTGACGCGCACGTCCTCGGCCTTGTCCTTGAGCGCTTCCTTGAGCTTCTCGAGCAGCGGCTTGAACGACTCGGCGGCCTCCTCGGCGGCCTTCTTCTCGTCCTCGTCCTGCAGCTTGCCGAGGTCGACCGCGCCCTTGGCCACGCTCTGCAGCGGCGTGCCGTCGAACTCGTTGAGGTAGTTGAGCGCCCACTCGTCGACGCGGTCGGTCATCAGCAGCACCTCGATGCCCTTCTTCTTGAAGACCTCGAGCTGCGGGCTGTTCTTGGCGGCGGCCAGCGTGTCGGCCGTGATGTAGTAGATCGCGTCCTGGCCGTCCTTCATGCGCGCCTTGTAGTCGGCGAAGCTCACGCTCACGGCATCGGTGGTGGTCGAGGCGTAGCGCAGCAGCTTGGCGATGCGGTCGCGGTTGCCGAAGTCCTCGCCCAGGCCTTCCTTGAGCACGGCGCCGAACTCGGCATAGAACTTGGCGTACTTGCCCGCGTCGTCGGCCGCCGCGGCGGCGGTCTCGGCCGCGGTGGGCGCGTTCTTGTCGACCACGTCCGTCACGGCCTCGGTCGGCTCGGGCGTGGGCACCGATTCGCCCGAGCCCACGTCGATGCGGCCCTCGCCGCTCTCGGGGCCGGTCTTCTGCTTCTTGGCGAGGTCCTCGAGCATGCCGAGCACGCGCTTGGTGCTGCCTTCGCGGATCGCCTTCACGTCGCGGCTTTCCTGCAGCAGCTCGCGGCTCACGTTGAGCGGCAGGTCGGCCGAGTCGATCACGCCCTTGACGAAGCGCAGGTAGCTGGGCATCAGCGCCTCGGCGTCGTCCATGATGAAGACGCGCTTCACGTAGAGCTTGACGCCCGCGCTCTTCTCGCGGTTCCAGAGGTCGAACGGCGCCTTGGCGGGGATGTAGAGCAGCTGCGTGTACTCGGTGCTGCCTTCGACGCGGTTGTGGCTCCAGGCCAGCGGCGCCTCGAAGTCGTGGCTGATGCTCTTGTAGAACTCTTCGTACTGCTCGGCGCTGATGTCCTTCTTGGGACGGCTCCACAGCGCGTTGGCCTTGTTGACCGTTTCCCATTCGCCGGTCTTCACCATGTCGCCGGGCTGGTCGTTCTCGCCTTCCTTCCACTCCTCCTTCTCCATGAGGATCGGCAGCGAGATGTGGTCGGAGTACTTGCCGACGATCTGCTTGATCTTCCAGGCGTTGAGGTATTCGTCGGCATCCTCGCGCAGGTGCAGCGTGATGCTGGTGCCGCGCTCGGCACGCGTGATGTCGGCCACCTCGAAGTCGCCGGCGCCGCCGCTGGCCCAGCGCACGCCCTGCTCGGCGGGCAGGCCCGCGCGGCGCGACTCGACGGTGATGCGGTCGGACACGATGAAGCCCGAGTAGAAACCCACGCCGAACTGGCCGATGAGCTGCGCGTCGGCCTTCTGGTCGCCGCTGAGCTTGCTCACGAAGTCCTTGGTGCCGCTCTTGGCGATGGTGCCGAGGTTGTCGATCGCCTCCTGGCGCGACAGGCCGATGCCCTTGTCGGTGATGGTGAGGGTGCGCGCGGCCTTGTCGAAGCTGATGCGAACGTCGAGATCGGACTGGCCTTCGTAGAGCTCGGGACGGTCGATGGCCTCGAAGCGCAGCTTGTCGCAGGCGTCCGATGCATTCGAGATCAGCTCGCGCAGGAAGATTTCCTTGTTCGAGTACAGCGCATGCGTGACGAGGTGCAGCAGTTGCGCGACTTCGGCCTGGAACGGGAGTTTGGTGTTGGAGGAGTCAGCCATGGGTGAGATAAGGATCGAAGCCCAAAAATTCTAAGTCGGCCCGTCCGCAGAGGACGGCCGGCTCGCCAACTTTTGCAAATGGGGACAGCCTCGTGCAAAAACAACACCCTGCCGGCGGCAGGGAGAAGAAGCCCGCGGGCCCGCGCTTCAGCGCGGCAGCGCCTCGACCTCGCGCGTCCAGCGGTCGATCAGCCGCTTGCGCTCGGCCGCCTGGCCGTACTTCTGGAAGTCGTACTTGATGAGCTTCACGCCGTCCATCGAGGGAATGCGCGGATCGGGCTTGAAGGTCTTGTTGGCCGGCGACTGCAGGCTGCCGGCCTTGGCGCCGATGGACTGGCCCGCGGGGCTCATGAGCCAGTCGTAGTAGCGCTTCGCGTTCTCCTTGTTGCGCGCACCCTTCACCAGCGCGATGCCGCCGATCTCGTAGCCCGTGCCCTCGCAGGGCGCGGCGGTCCTGACCGGAAAGCCGTCGTGGCGCCAGCGCTCGAAGCCGAAGATGAAGCTCACGCCGACCGCGACCTCGCCCTTGGCGACGTTGGGCGCCTGGGCCTGGCCGCTGCGGGTGTAGCTGGTGACGTTGCGGTGCAGCTTCCTGAGGTAGTCGAAGGCCGCGTCCTCGCCCATCTGCTGCACCAGGCCCGCGATGATGGTGTAGGCCGTGCCGCTGGTGGCGGGGTGCGAGATCTCGATCTCGCCCTTGTAGCCGGGCTTCACGAGGTCGGCCCAGCAGTGCGGCTCGGGCAGCTTCTTTTTCTTCAGCAGCTCGGTGTTGAAGCCGAAGCCCATGGCGCTGGTGTAGAAGCCGCCGACCATGTTCTGCGACAACGCGTACTGGCGCACGGCCCAGTCGTGCAGGTCGTTGATGTAGGCCGGGCGGTAGGGCTCGAGCAGGCCCTGCTCGGCCGCCTGCAGGAAAGGGTCGCCGGTGCCGCCCCACCAGAGGTCGGTCTTCGGGTTGGCCGCTTCGGCACGCAGCTGCGCACCGATCTCGCCGGTGCCCTTGTGGGCCTGCAGCACCTTGATGCCGGTCTCGCGCGTGAAGGCGGCGGCCGCGGCCTCGCACCAGCCGGCATCGGTGCTGCACAGCGCGTTGACCGTGCCCTGTGCGGCCGCGTGCGGCGCCGAGGCGAACAGGGCGGCGGCCGCGCCGAGCGCGGCGAATGTGCGGGTGAAGGCGAGCAAGTGCATGTGGGTCTCCTCGGGGTCAGGATAGCGCCGGCGCGCGCGGGCGCCGACAGGGTTCAGTCGGTTGCCAGCAGCGGCGGAAGATGCTCGGCCAGCCAGTCGATCACCACGCGCGTCTTCAGCGGCAGGTAGCGGCTGCGCGCGCGGATCACGTGCAGCGCGAAGCCGAAGGGCCGCGGCTCCTCGAACACGCGCACCAGCGTGCCGGCCGCCAGCGCCTCGGCCGCGAGCCAGGCCGGCAGCCGCGCGAGCCCCATGCCGCCGATGGCGGCCTCGAGCAGCACCTCGGCGCTGTCGCAGCGCAGCCGCGCGGGCAGCAGCACCTCGGCGACGCGATCGCCGGCATGGAAGCGCCAGGCCGAGGCCGCGCCATCGCGCGCATAGAGCACCGCCTCGTGCGGCGGCTTCAGGTCCTCGATGCCTTCGGGACGGCCGCGCTCGGCCAGGTAGGACGGCGCGGCGCACAGCACCATCCACTGCATGCCCACGGGCCGCGCGATCAGCGCCGTGCTGTCGCCGAGATCGCCGCTGCGGATCGCGAGATCGAGCCCCTCCTCCGCGAGGTCGACGAGGCGGTCGCTGAAGCCGAGTTCGAGCGAGAGCTGCGGATGCCGGCGCGCCAGCGCCAGCAGCAGCGGCCCGATCTTGAGCCGCCCGAGCATGGCCGGCATGCTGACCCGCACCACGCCCGAGGCCGTGCTGCGCGCCGCATCGGCCAGCGCCTCGGCGGCCTCGAGCTCGGCCAGCGCGTTGCGGCAGCGCTCGTAGTAGCCATGGCCCTCCTGGGTGAGGCTCTGGCTGCGCGTGGTGCGCAGGAACAGCCGCGTGTGCAGCCGCGCCTCGAGCCGCGCGATGCTCTTGGCGACCGCCGAGCGCGTGACGTGCAGGCGCTGCGCGGCGAGCGCGAAGCTGCCGGCCTCGACGGCGGCGACGAATTCCTCGATGCCTTGCAGGCGCTGGCTCATTGGCGAATTTCAGGCAACAAACATCGGAAAATTATCCACCACCGGCGCCTTTAGAGCGTCAATAGCATCAGGCCTTCTTCTTTTCGCGGAGGCTTTCATGCCCGAAACCACCCTGCGCCGCTGGCAACTGCCCGCCTACGGCCGCGCCCATCTCGAACAGGTGCAGGCAGCGCTGCCCGCGCCGGGCCCCGGCCAGATCCTGGTGCGCGTCGGCGCGGTCGCGCTCAACTACCGCGACCTGCTGATGACCGAGGACGGCATGGGCATGCCGCTCGCGCTGCCGTTCACGCCGGGCTCGGACATGGCGGGCACGGTCGAGGCCGTCGGCGACGGCGTGCGCCGCTTCGCGCCCGGCGACCGCGTGATCAACTGCTTCTGGAACGGCTGGATCGACCACCACTGGCCCGCCCATGCCGTGCCCGCGGGCGGCCCCGGGCCGGGCATGCTGGCCTCGCACGTGCTCATCGACGCCGAGGCGGCCGTGGCCGCGCCCGCCACGCTCTCGCTGGCCGAGGCCAGCACCCTGCCCTGCGCCGGCCTCACGGCCTGGTTCGCGCTGGCCGAGCTCGGCGCGCTGCGCGCGGGCCAGACGGTGCTGATCCACGGCACCGGCGGCGTGGCGCTGTTCGGGCTGCAGATCGCGCGGCTGCATGGGGCGCGGGCCATCGTGGTCTCGGGCAGCGCCGACAAGCACGAGGCCGCGCGCGCCCTCGGCGCCAGCCATGTGCTGGCGCGCGACAGCGACTGGCCCGCCGAGGTGCGGCGCCTGACCGGCGGGCGCGGCGCCGAGCACGTGCTCGAGCTCGCGAGCGGGCCCAACCTCGACCGCTCGCTGCAGGCCAGCGCGCAGGGCGCGCGGGTGTCGGTCATCGGCATGCTCGAGGGCACGACGCTCGACGCCTCCTTCTACGGCCTGGTGCTCGGCCGCGTCACGGTGCAGGGCATCGGCGTGGGCCACCGGCGCGCGCTCGAGGAGCTCGTGCGCGCCGTCGACGCCAACGGCCTGCGCCCCGCGATCGCCGCCCGCTACGGCTTCGACGCGCTGCCGCAGGCGCTCGACCACCTCGCGCGCGGCGCCTTCGGCAAGATCGTCGTGACCCCCTGAATCCGTGCCGGCCCCGGCGTTGGGCAGAAAACCGTGACGTTTTCGTGAACAGTTGCCGCCTTGCCCGATCCCGTGCGGGCGCCTGAAGGTTTCCTCTTCGTTTCCCGTTCCAGAATCCGCGCGCGCCGGGTTTCGCCCCGGCGTTTTCGTTGACATCGAGAACATCAGAGAGAGGAAATCGAACATGGAACGCAGGGACTTCAGTGCACCGCAGAAATGGGCTGCCGAATTCATCGGCACCTTCTGGCTCACCTTCGGCGGCTGCGGCAGCGCGGTGCTCGCGGCGGGCTTCCCGGAACTGGGCATCGGCTTCGCGGGCGTCGCGCTGGCCTTCGGCCTCACGGTGCTGACCGGTGCCTACGCGCTCGGCCCGATCTCGGGCGGCCACTTCAACCCCGCGGTCTCGATCGGCCTCGCCGCGGCCGGACGCTTCAACCCGACGCAGCTCGCAGCCTACATCGTGGCGCAGCTGCTGGGCGCGATCGTCGCCGGCGGCCTGCTCTACCTGATCGCCACCGGCAAGGCCGGCGCGCAACTCGGCGGCTTCGCCACCAACGGCTACGGCGAGCATTCGCCCGGCGGCTACAACCTGATGTCGGCGCTGCTGATCGAGGTGGTGCTCACGGCCGTGTTCCTGGTCGTGATCCTCGGCGCCACCGGCCGCCGCGCGGCGCAGAACTTCGCGGGCCTGACCATCGGCCTGTGCCTCACGCTGATCCACCTGATCTCGATCCCCGTCACCAACACCTCGGTGAACCCGGCGCGCAGCACCGGCGTGGCGCTGTTCGGCCCGAGCTATGCGATCGAGCAGCTGTGGCTGTTCTGGGTCGCGCCGATCGTGGGCGCCGTGATCGGCGCGCTGATCTACCGCGGGCTGCGGCTGCGCGGCAACGGTGGCAGCGGAAGCGGCAGCGACAGCGCGCTCTGAACGACGCGCACCGCGCCAACGACAAAAGGGGAGGCATCGCTGCCTCCCCTTTTTTTCATGGCGCCGAAGCGCGGGTCGCTCAGCTGCCGGTGGCCGACTTCACCAGCGGTGCCGAGGTCGACTGGCCGATGGACTCGGTGCCGCTCGGGTGCGAGGCCGCGTAGGCGCCGGCCTGGATGTCCGACACCGGCGTCACCGAATTCATCGCGGGCGCGCTGGTCGACTGGCCGATGGACTCGGTGCCGCTCGGGCGCGCAGCGGCCATGGCCGCGGCCTGGATCTCGGCGCTGGCGGGTGAATTCATCTGCAGCGGGTGGTAGTCCGAACCGTCCATCTTTTCCTGGGCCGATGCGGTGATGGCGCCCGTCGCCGCGAGCGCGGCGAAGGAGGCGACGGCGAGAAGCTTGAAAGAAGTGCGCATGCGTGTTCTCCTGGTCACAGGTTGTCCCCGGCCTCGTGCCGGCGCCGACGGGCGCGCGGCAGGCCTGGACGCACTCTATGCAGCCCGACTGAGGGCAGCGTGAGTAAAGAATTACGCGGGACTTAGCGGGCGTTGCGCGCTTCTTCGCCGACGTTCAACGAACTTCCTAAATCGGCCGCTGAAGGTGGCACGAAGGCATTCATTCGCCGGCCGCGCCCACCTCGCCGTACGGAATGCGCCCCTCGCGCTCGGCCTGGGCCGCGAGCGCGCTGACGCTGTCGCGCGTGAGCCCGGGTTGCGCGCGTTCCATCGGCGGCGCGGTCTCCTGCGACACCATCGGCGAGGCGGTCGCGGTCTGCGTGGCCTCGGCCGCGTCGCGCGCGAGGTCGGCGCGCGAGCGCTGCGACTGGAACTGCAGCACGTGCTCCGAACCGTCGGCCTCGTCGGCCTGCGCGGCCACCATCGGGGCCAGCGCCACCACGGCGCCCGCGGCCGCGATGAGGGCGAGCCGGCGCGAAGACAGGAAAGCGATCTGCATGGCGAACTCCTTGAATGCGGGCTCGCGATGGCCGCGACATGCGGCCCCTCGGCCCTGGAGATTCACTCTAGGCCGCGAGTCTCAGCCGGCACTGAGCAAAAACTTCGCGCCGCGTGAGGGCCCGCTACGGCTTGTCGGCCTCGGGCTCGGCCGGCAGGTGCACGCGCGCGCGCAGGCCGCGCCCGTCCTCGCGGTTGCTGAGCTCGATGCGCAGCCCGTTGCGCTCGGCCGCGGTGCGCGCGATCGCGAGCCCGAGCCCGCTGCCGCCGGCGGCCGCGCCCGGCACGCGGAAGAAGCGGTCGAACACGCGCGTCATCGCATCGGCCGGAATGCCCGGCCCGTTGTCGAGCACGTCCACCACGCCGTGGCCGCTCACCGCATGCAGCTTCACGTCGACCACGCCGCCCTCGGGCGCATAGCGCAGCGCGTTGTCGATCAGGTTGTCGAACACGCTGCGCAGTTCGGCCGCGGGAGCGAACACCACGGGCGCGATGCTGCCCTCGAAGCCCACGTCGACCTGGCGCGCATCGGCCAGCACCATGAGCTGGCTCACGCTCTCGCGCAGCAGCACCTCGATGTCGACCGCCTCGCGCGCGGTCGCGCGGCGCGGCGCGTCCTGGCGCGAGAGGCTCAGCAGTTGCTCGATCAGGTGCTTGGCGCGCGTCACGCCGGCCTCGAGCTGGTTGAAGCGCTCGGTGGCCTCGCCGGCCGGGATGTGCGAGCGCAGGTTCTCGATCTGCAGGCCGATCGCGGCCATCGGCGTGCGCAGCTCGTGCGCGGCGTCCTGCACGAAGCGGCGCTGCGTGGCGAAGGCGCTGCGCACGCGGCCCAGCAGGTGGTTGAAGGAGGCGACCAGCGGCGCGATCTCGTCGGGCACGCGCGCCAGCGGCAGGTCGGTGGGACTGCGCTCGTCCTGCGAGGCCACGTCGCGCGCCACCGCGCGCAGCGAGCGCGAGGCGGCCGAGACGATCAGCCACAGCGCGAGCAGCGCCACCGGCAGCAGCAGCGTGATCGGCAGGCCCTCGAGCAGCGCGCGGCGCAGGGCGCGCTGGCGCCGGTAGTCCTCGTTCTGCAGCACCTGCACGCGCCGCTGGTCGGCATGCGTGCCGGGCTCGGCCGTGAAGGCGCGCCAGTGGGCCCAGGGCTGCGGCCCGGTGCGCAGGTCGCCGAAGCCCGGGCGCGGCTGCAGCGGCATCGGCAGGTCGGGCCAGGAGCTGCTGAGCAGCCGGCTGCCGTCGGGGCTCCAGATCTGCACCACGAAGGCGCCGTGCTCGAGCACGGCATCGCTGTTCAAGAGGCGCGGGGTGCGCGACTGGTCGCCGCCCGCATACGACTCGGCCACCAGCCGCATCTGGTCGTCGAGCGCGTTGTGCACCAGGTTGCCGTAGGCCAGGAACGAGAACCAGGCCGTGAGCACCGCCGCCGCGAGATGCAGCGTGATGAGCCACAGCAGCAACTGGGTGCGCAGCGAGCGCGGCCGGCGCCAGCCGCCCTTCTCCCCCGTCACGCGGCGACGCGCCAGCCGAGACCGCGCACGTTGCGGATCGACTCGGCGCCGAGCTTGCGGCGCATGCCGTGGATCAGCACGTCGATCGCGTTGCTCGTGACCTCCTCGCCCCAGCCGTAGATGCGGTTCTCGAGCTGCTCGCGCGAGAGGATCGCGCCCGGGCGTTCGAGCAGCGCATGCAGCAGCGCGAACTCGCGCGCGGTCAGCGCCTCGCGGTTGCCGTTGACCACCACCTCGCGCGTCGTTAGGTCGAGCTGCAGCGCGCCGCTGCCCACCAGCGAGTGCGCGGCGCCGTCGCGGCGGCGCACGATGGCACGCATGCGCGCGAGCAATTCGCGAAATTCGAAGGGCTTGAGCAGGTAGTCGTCGGCGCCGAGGTCGAGGCTGTGGATGCGATCGTCGAGGCCGTCGCGCGCCGTGAGCACCAGCACCGGCGTGGCATCGCCGCGTTCGCGCGCGCGGCGCAGCACCTCGGTGCCGTCCTGGCGCGGCAGGCCCAGGTCGAGCAGCACGCAGGTGTAGCCGCCGTCGCCGAGCGCGCTCTGCGCGAGCTCGCCGTCGCGCACCCAGTCGGCCGACCAGCCCGCGCCCTCGAGCGCCTGTTTCAGGCTGCGCCCGATCATTTCATCGTCTTCCACCAGCAGAACGCGCATCGCAGCGACTCCTCATATCACGCAGAAAGCGCCGCACCGCCTTGCGGCACGGCCGTGCGCCAGGGGGCGTCGGGTCCGGGCCGCAAGGTAGCACGCGAACGGGATGATCGGTAGTGCCTGCGCCGCGGCGCAGACTAAGGGCGAATACTTAGACGGTGCTTAGGCGCCGTACCGCCCGAGGGGTCAGGCGCCGCTCAGGCAGCGGGCCGCGCGACGCGCACCGCATGGCGTTCGCCGGGCGCGTCGGCGGCGAAGGCCAAGAGGCGCAGCGCCTCCTGCTCGGCCCCCTCGCGCCCGGCCGAGGGCCAGCGCGCGAAGGGTTCGAGCACGGCGGTGGCGGCGCCCTTCGCGCGCTCGATCTTCCAGGTGCCGGCGACGAAGCCGTCGATCAGCACCGTGCCACGCACGATGCCGTTGATGGTGAACACGCGCGGGCGATGCGCCTCGTCGAGCACGCGGGCGCGGTCGTCGTGCGCGAGCAGCAGGTTGTCCCACTCGGCGAGCAGGCGCGGCGGCGCGGGCGTCGCTTCGTCGGGACGCGGCGCGCGCGGCAGGTCGAACAGCGTTTCGCCCTGCGGGCCCTCGAAGCAGCGCAATCGCGCACCGAGCCGCTCGGCCACGGCCTTCCAGCCCGTGAGGCCCGACCACGCGCCGGCATCGGCCAGGGTCGCGGGACCGAAGGCAGCGAGGTAGCGCAGCAGCAGGTCGTCCTGCGTGGCAGCGCCCTGCTCTTCTTCCTCCTTGTCGAGCCAGGTGCCGAGCCGCTGCAGCAGCGCGTTCTGGTGCGAATTCCAGCTGCCCGCGGGCGGCAGGTGCACCAGCGGCAGGTTGTTGCGGACCAGCCCGGCGAGCGAGGCCGGCTCGCTGTGCGGCCAGCGTTCGAGCAAGGCCTGGCCGAGCTCGGTGCTGGTGCGCGCACGCTCGTCGAGCAGTGCGTGGCCCATGGCCAGCGCGGCCTCGCGATCCACGCCTTCGAGCGCGCGCTTGTGGTTGCCCAGCAGGCCACGTTGATGCGCCGCATCGAGCAGCGGCCGCCAGGCCAGCGCATCGCGCGCGCTCACCAGGTGCAGGGTCGCGCGCATCATCGACAGCCGCACCACGCGGCGCCGGCGCAGCGCCTCGGTCAGGGCTTCGCGCGGGAAATCCTCGAGCCGGCTCCAGAGGCCGACATAGGGCGGATTGGGTGCCTGCGCCTGCAGTCCCGCGAGGCGCTCGATGGCCTGCGCGACCGGCAGGCGCTGGCGCGCCAGCAGCATCTGCCGCGCCAGCGTGGCGCGGTTCAGCGCGCGCAGGCTCAGAACTTCTCGTGCGGTGCCAGATAGCGCCATTGACCCAGCGGCAGGTTGCCGAGCATGACCTTGCCGATGCGCACGCGCTTGAGCCCCACCACCTTGAGGCCGACCAGCTCGCACATGCGGCGGATCTGGCGCTTCTTGCCTTCGGTCAGCACGAAGCGCAGCTGCTCGGGGTTCTGCCATTCGACGCGCGCGGGCTTGAGCGCCTGGCCGTCGAGGCTCAGGCCGTGGCGCAGCTTGGCGAGCATCGCGGGCGGGAACACGGCCTGCACGTTGGTCGTGACCGGGTCGTCGTCGTCCATGCGCACCAGCTGGCCGGTGGGCGCGGGCTGGCCCAGGCCGTGGTAGGCCACGCGCACCAGGTACTCCTTCTCCATCGTCGAGTCCTCGCCGATCAGCTGGCGCGCGACGCGGCCGTCCTGCGTCATCACCAGCAGGCCGATGGAATCGATGTCGAGCCGGCCGCAGGGCGCGAGGCCGCGCAGCTGCTGCGGGTTGAAGAAGAAGCGCGCGTTGTCCTCGGCCCAGCGGTTGGCGGGCGTGAACAGCGTGACCGCGGGCTCGTGGCCGTCCTCGGCCTGGCTGCTGACGTAGCCGATGGGCTTGTTGATGAGGATGGTGACCTGGTTGGCCTGCTGGCCCTTGGCCGCCTTGTCGATCTCGATGCGGTCGGCGGGCGTGACCTTGACGCCCATCTCGGCCGGCTTGCCGTTGACCTTGACCCAGCCGTTGGCGATCCATTCGTCGGCCTCGCGGCGCGAGCAGATCTTGAGTTCGGCCATGCGCTTGTTGAGCCGCATGGGGCCGTCGGCCGAGGCCTGCGCGGACTGCGGCGCGGGTGCGCGGCGAAAGGAGGACGGACCGTTGGAGGGAGGAGGCGCGGGCATGGCCGATTATCGCCAGCGCGCAGGGCGTAAGCCTTTTGTCCGGCTTGCGCCGCATGCGAGGCCGGTGCTATCGTGGCGGCAAGCGCGAGTTGATCGCGCCCTTTTTGGGGGATTCCCAAATGAGCACCACACGCAAGTACCACTACGCCATCGTCATCGGGCGCTTCCAGCCCGTCCACTTCGGTCACCAGAGACTCATCGAGGAAGCCGCCCGCGCGGCTGATCGCGTGATCGTGGTGGTCGGCTCCGACCGCACGCCGCGCAGCGTCAAGAACCCCTTCACCTTCGACGAACGCGAACGCATGGTGCGCGCCTGCCTGCGCGGCGGCGACCAGATGCGCGTGAGCGTGGTCGGCGTCGGCGACTCGCCCTACAACGACCAGCTGTGGATCGCGTCGATCCAGTCGGCGGTCGAGCGGCTGATCCTGCAGGACGGCCTCGCACCCGCGCAGGCCAGGGTGGCGCTGGTGGGGCACCTCAAGGACGCCTCGAGCTACTACCTCAAGCTGTTCCCGCACTGGGAGTTCGCGGGCCAGCACAACGTCGAGAGCCTCAACGCCACCGACGTGCGCAACCTCTACTTCGACCCCGAGAACCGCGGCCAGCTCGCGCGCGCCGACCTGCCCGAGGGCAGCGCGGCCTTTCTCGAACGCTTCACATCGACGGCCGACTATGCCGAGCTCTGCGAGGAGCGCACCTTCCTCGCCGACTACCGCGACAAGTACCGCTACGCGGGCAGCGACTTCCCGCCGATCTACACCACGGTCGACGCGGTGGTGGTCGAGGCCGGCCACATCCTGATGGTGCAGCGCAAGTTCCATCCGGGGCGCGGCACCTGGGCGCTGCCCGGCGGCTTCGTGGGCCAGCAGGAGCGGCTGCTCGATGCGGCGGTGCGCGAACTCAAGGAGGAAACCCGTCTCAAGGTGCCGGTGCCCGTGCTCCACGGCAGCATGAAGGGCAGCCACGTGTTCGACGCGCCCGAGCGCTCGCAGCGCGGCCGCACGATCACGCACGGCTTCTTCTTCGAGCTCGCGCACAACCAGTGGGCGGGCCTGTCGGACGTGCGCGCCGACGACGACGCGGCCGCGGTGCGCTGGGTGCCGATCGCCGAATTCCTCGGCATGCAGGAGCGGGTCTACGAAGACCACTTCTTCATCGCCAATCATTTCCTGGGTGGCCTGGGCAAGTCCTGAGAGAACTCGCCCCGGGCCTTGTCAGCAAGTACGGCCCCGGTTGACGGGTGCCACCGTGAAAGGAGCTTTCACATGAACCGCACGCTCTCTCCCTCCCTCGGCAGCAACCTGCTGCTGCGCACCGACTCCTACAAGGTGTCGCACTGGATGCAATACCCGCCGGGCACGCAGACGGTGTTCAGCTACATCGAGTCGCGCGGCGGGCTCTTCAGCCATTCGCTGTTCTTCGGACTGCAGGCCTATCTGCGCGAATATCTGCAGACGCCGGTGACGCGCGACGACGTGGACGAAGCCGCCGCGCTGATGGCGGTGCACGGCGAGCCCTTCAACCGCGAAGGCTGGCTGCGGCTGATCGAGAAGCACGGCGGGCTGATGCCGGTGCGCATCCGCGCGGTGCCCGAGGGCAGCGTGCTGCCGGTGCACAACGTGCTCGCGACGATCGAGAACACCGACCCCGAGTTCTTCTGGGTCACGAGCTTCCTCGAGACCGAGCTGCTGCGCGCGATCTGGTACCCGACCACGGTGGCGACGGTCTCGGCCGCGGCCAAGACCACGCTGCTGCGCTACCTCGAGGCCACCTGCGACGATCCGCAGGGCCAGATCGCGTTCAAGCTGCACGACTTCGGCGCGCGCGGGGTCTCGAGCCTCGAATCGGCGGCGCTCGGCGGCATGGCGCACCTGGTCAACTTCATGGGCACCGACACGCTGAGCGCGTTGTTGGCCGCGCGCCGCTACTACGACTGCGACGTGGCGGGCTTCTCGATCCCCGCGGCCGAGCACAGCACCATCACGGGCTGGGGCCGCGAGCACGAGGCCGATGCCTATCGCAACATGGTGGCGCAGTTCGGCAAGCCGGGCTCGATCTTCGCGGTGGTGAGCGACAGCTACGACATCTTCAACGCCTGCGCCCGCCTGTGGGGCGATGCGCTGCGCGAGCAGGTGATCCGCTCGGGCGCGACGCTGGTGGTACGCCCCGACTCGGGCGACCCGGCCGAGACGACCCTGAAGGTGGCGCAGATCCTGGCCGAGCGCTTCGGCACGACCACCAATGCCAAGGGTTTCCGGGTGCTGAACAACGTGCGCATCATCCAGGGCGACGGGGTGACGCTCGATTCATTGCGGCTGTGCCTGTCGAACTTCTTCCACAACGGCTTCTCGGCCGAGAACATCGCCTTCGGCATGGGCGGCGGGCTGCTTCAGCAGGTGAACCGCGACACCATGCAATGGGCGATGAAGTGCTCGGCGATGCAGGTCGACGGCGAATGGCGCGACGTCTACAAGGCACCCGTGGGCGACACGAGCAAGACCTCGAAGAAGGGGCGGCTGGTGCTGGCGGCTTCCGCCGACGGCGAAGTGCGTACGCAACGTGCCGAGCAAGTTCTGGAGCCTGGGCAGGTCGATCTGCTCGAGACTGTGTATGAGAACGGGCGGATCGTTCGGGAGTCTGGCTTCGAGGCTATACGGGGGCTGGCTGCTTCTGGGGTGGGGCGGTTGGTTACTTCTCGGGCGCCGCTCTGATTCTTTGTTGTGGCCGGGGGCGCGTGCACAGGACAGCGGGTACTTCCCTCCGCGAATGTCCCCCGCCTTCGGCTCCTCCTTTATTTCGCTGCGGGAAGCACCCACTGCCCTGTGCACGTGGGCGCAGTCGTTGTGCCGGCCGGTTCAACCGCCCTGCCCCAGGCTCACGTCGACGGTGTGCTCCCCGCAGCGAAATAAAGGAGGAGCCCGAAGGGCGGGGGACATTCGCGGAGGGGAGCACGCCGTCGGCGTGAGCCCACCCCGGCGCTCCGGACCCCGATCCCCGCACTGCCACAAGCCCTAGCCATAATCCGCGCAGACCGCCGAACACATGACCAAACTCCTGATCCTCAGCGTGAGCGCGGGCAACGGCCACGTGCGGGCCGCCCAGGCCCTCGCCGCCACCGCCCAAGCCCTCAGCCCGCCCTGCCCGGCGGTCCACATCGACGCCATGGCCCACGTGCCCGCGGGCTTTCGCAAGGTCTACACCGACTGGTACATCCAGCTCGTGAACCGCGCACCCGAGCTCTGGTCGTACCTGCACCAGCGCACCGACGTCACGCCGCACCACGCACCCTCGCAGCGCATGCGCCGCGGCATCGAGCGGCTGAGCACCGTCGCGCTGGTGCGCGAGATCCGGCGCGAGAAGCCCGATGCGGTGATCTGCACCCACTTCCTGCCGGCCGAACTGCTGATGCGCGAGCGTAACCGCGGGCGCATCGAGTATCCGGTGTGGCTGCAGGTCACCGACTACGACCTGCACAACATGTGGCTGGTGCCGGGCATGACCGGCTACCTCGCGGCCACCGAGGAGGTCGCGTTCCGGCTGCGCGCGCGCGGCATCCCGCCCGAGCGCATCCACGTCACCGGCATTCCCGTCATGCCCGCCTTCTCCGAACCCGATGCGCTGGAGCGCGACGCCTGCGCCGCCGCGCTCGGCCTCGATCCCGCGCGGCCCGTGCTGCTGATGGTCTCGGGCGGCGCCGGCGTGGGCGATCTCTCGAGCATGGTCGAGCGCGTGCTCGCGCTCGGCGCCGGCGACGAACCCGGCGGCCGCTTCCAGGTGATCGCCGTGGCCGGCCGCAATGCCGAGATGCACGGCCGGTTGCAGGCTCTCGCGGCGCGCCATCCGGGCCGCGTGGTGGCCGTGGGTTTCACCAACGAGATGCACAAGCTCATGGCCGCGTCCGACCTCGTCGTCACCAAGCCCGGCGGCCTCACGGTCTCCGAATGCCTCGCGCTCGGCAAGCCCATGCTGCTGATCTCGCCGATCCCCGGCCAGGAGGAGCACAACGCCGGCTTCCTGATGGAGGAAGGCGCGGGCTGGCTCGCCTACGACGCCATCGGCCTCGAGTACAAGGTCGCGCGGCTGATGGCCGATCCGGCCAAGCTCGCCCACATGGCCCAGCGCAGCAAGGCGCTGGGCAAGCCACGGGCCGCGCGCGCGGTGCTCGATCGCGTGCTGGGGCCTTCGGCATGAGCTGGCGCAACGAAGACCGGCCCACCGTGGGCCGCACCCTGGTGTACCTGCTCTGGGTCGTCACCATGGCCTTCTTCTTCGCCAATGCCGAGATCCAGATCGAGGGCGGCGCCGGCTGGGCCACCTCGCTGCCGACCTGGCGCATCGAGAACAGCATCTGGCTCGACATCTTCTGGGGCGGCCGCGCGATGACCGGCTACCACGCCTGGGTCTTCACCTTCATGGCGCTGGTGTTCTTCTCGCCGCTGGCCTTCTCGGGCCGCTGGAAGCTGCGCGACTGGGGCCTCGCGCTCGCGGGCCTGATCGTGTTCTGGGTCTGCGAGGACTTCCTCTGGTTCCTCATCAACCCGGCCTTCGGCTGGGACAACTTCAACCCCACCAAGGCCTTCTGGCACAAGCACTGGATGTGGGGCGCGCCGGTCGATTACTGGGGCGGCCTCGCGGTCGCCGCGCTGATCCTGGTGCGCCGGCACTGGCCGCGCCGATGAGCCGCGCGAACATCGTGCGCCGCATGCGCGAGGCCCGCCGGGCGCAGCGCGAGGCGCAGGCCGCGCCCGTGGAGCGGCCCGACCACTGGGCCGATCCGCTCGATGCGCTGGGCGTGGAGAACCTGCACCGCCTCACGCCCACGCTCTACCGCAGCGCCCAGCCGCGCGCGAAGGACGTGGCGGCGCTGCAGTCGCTCGGCATCCGCACCGTGGTCAGCCTGCGTTCCTTCAACGACGACCGCAAGGTGTTCGCGGGCCATGGCATGCGGCTGGTGCGCGTGCCGATCAACACCTGGGACATCGACGATGCGAAGGTGCAGCGCGCGCTGCACGCGATCCTCGACGCCGAACGGCACGGGCCGGTGCTGATCCACTGCATGCACGGCGCCGACCGCACCGGCGTCGTCTCCGCCGTCTACCGCATGGCGCTGCAGGGCTGGGACAAGGAGGCCGCGCGCCAGGAGATGCTGCGCGGCGGCTACGGCTACCACACGCTGTGGCGCAACATCCCGCGCTACATCGAGCGCGTGGACCCCGAGAAGATGCGCCACGCGCTGGCCCAGGCGCCCGCGACACCGGCGGTTCCAGGGCTGTCCTGAAGGCGCCAGCAGGCTTCGCGGCCCGCTCCTATACTGGCCCGCGCCGGCCCCCGGCGGCCGGTCGCACCCACCTTCCGCACACGCTTCATCCGCTTCACAAGGGGCATCCGCCATGGCACTCCAACTGCGTTCCCTCGTCCGTTCGAACGGCGAGCTCGAGCTCTCGCTGCACGACGAACCCATCCCCGAACCGCAGGCCCACGAGGTCGTGATCCGCGTCGAGGCTTCGCCGATGAATCCCTCGGACCTCGGCCTGCTGTTCGGCGCCGCCGACATGGCGACCGCCAAGGCCTCGGGCAGCGCCGAGCGCCCGGTCGTCACCGCCACCGTGCCCGAGCGCGCGCGCCCCGCGATGGCGGGCCGGCTCGACCAGTCGATGCCCGTGGGCAACGAGGGCGCGGGCACGGTCGTGAAGGCCGGGTCTTCCCCCGAGGCCCAGGCCCTGCTCGGCAAGACCGTGGCCGCCATCGGCGGCGCCATGTACTCGCAGTACCGCGCGGTGGCCGTCGCGCAATGCCTCGAGCTGCCCGAAGGCACCGCGCCGGCCGATGGCGCGTCGTGCTTCGTCAATCCGCTGACCTCGCTCGGCATGGTCGAGACCATGAAGCGCGAAGGCCATACCGCGCTGGTCCACACGGCAGCCGCCTCCAACCTCGGCCAGATGCTCAACAAGATCTGCCAGAAGGACGGCATCGCGCTCGTCAACATCGTGCGCAAGCCCGAGCAGGAAGCACTGCTGCGCGGCCTCGGCGCCAAGTACGTCTGCAACGCCGCCTCGCCCACCTTCCTCGACGATCTCACGCAGGCCCTGGTCGAGACCGGCGCCACGCTGGCCTTCGACGCCACCGGCGGCGGCAAGCTCGCGGGCCAGATCCTCGGCTGCATGGAGGCCGCGCTCAACCGCACCGCCAAGGAATACAGCCGCTACGGCTCGACCACGCACAAGCAGGTCTACATCTACGGCGGCCTCGACCGCGGCCCGACCGAGTTCGTGCGCAACTTCGGCATGGCCTGGGGCATGGGCGGCTGGCTGCTGTTCCCGTTCCTGCAGAAGCTCGGCGCCGAAGGCACGCAGCGGCTGCGCGCACGCGTGGTGGCCGAGCTCAAGACCACCTTCGCGAGCCGCTACACGCGCGAGGTCTCGCTGACCGAGGCGCTGCAGCTCGATGCGATCGGCGTCTACGGCAAGCAGGCGACGGGCGAGAAGTTCCTGCTCAATCCCAACAAGGGCATCGCGGCCTGAGATAGACGAAAAAAAAGGGCGACCCTCGCGGGTCGCCCTCTGGGGCCGTCAACGTTTCACGAGGCCGGCCATCTCGCCCGCAGGCACCACGGCGTAGTGGTCGAACTGCATCGCGTACTGCGCGCGGCCCGAGGACAGCGCACGCAGGTTGCCGATGTAGCCGAACATCCGCGCCAGCGGCACATGGGCCTCGACCACGATCGCGTTGCCGCGCATCGCCTGGCCGCGCACCATGCCGCGCCGCCGGTGCAGGTCGCCGATGCAGTCGCCCACGTGCTCGGCGGGCGTGGTCACTTCCACGGCCATCACCGGCTCGAGCAACTGCGGCCCGGCCTGCGCCGCCGCTTCGCGAAAGGCCGCGGCGGCCGCGAACTCGAAGGCCATCGCCGACGAGTCGCGTTCATGGTGGCTGCCGTCGAGCAGCGTGGCCACGAAGTCCACGCAGGGATACCCGGCCAGCACGCCCGACTGCGCGGCACGGCGGATGCCGGCCTCGATCGCGGGGATGAACTCGCGCGGGATCGCGCCGCCCACCACCCGGCTCTCGAACGCGATGCCTTCGCCGCGCCCGCGCGGGGCGATGCGCAGCCTCAGCTCCGCGAACTGGCCCTGGCCGCCGTTCTGTTTCCTGTGCACATGGTGCACCTCCGTTTCCTTCGATACCGTTTCACGGCAGGCGACCTGGGGCCGTCCCACCGACACTTCGACGCCGAAGCGCTCGCGCAGCTTCTCGATCGAGACCTCGAGTTGCAGCTCGCCCATGCCCGACACGATGGTCTGGCCCGACTCGGCGTCCTGCCGCAGCCGCAGGCTCGGGTCCTCGCGCAGCAGCGCCTGCAGTGCCTTCGCGAGCGCCTGCTGGTCGGCCTGCGCCTTCGGCTCGATCGCGACGTGGAGCACGGGCTCGGGCACGCCGATCTGTTCGAGCTGCACCGGATGCTGCCGGTCGCACAGCGTGTGGCCGGTCAGCGTGTCCTTCAGCCCGACGATGCCGGCGATGTCGCCGGCCACCAGTTCGTCGCGTTCGATGCGGTCGCCCGCCTGCACCTCGTACAGCCGTGCCGCGCGCTCGATGCGGCCGGTGGTGGCGTCGAGCATGCTGTCGCCGCGCCGCAACCGGCCGCTGTAGACACGCACGAACACCATCGCGCCGTGGTCGTCGCTGGCCACCTTGAACGCCAGCGCCGCGAACGGCGCCTGCGGATCGCAGGGCAGCGCCACCTCGCCGGGCTTCGGCAGCCAGTCGACGATGGCGTCGAGCAGCGGTTCCACGCCGCGGTTGCGGAAGGCCGAGCCCGCGAGCACGGGCACGAAGGCACCGGCCAGCACGCCCTTGCGGATGCAGTCGCGCAGCACCTCGGCCGGGAGCGCCTCGCCGTTCAGGTAGGCCCCCATCGCGGCCTCGTCCTGCTCGACGGCGAGCTCCACCAGCCGCGCGCGTTGTTGCAACACGGTGGCCATCAGCTCCGCGGGCACCTCGGTCACGCGGTACGGCCGGCTCGCATCGTCGAGGTCCCAGACCAGCGCGCGCAGGCCCAGCAGGTCGACCACGCCGCGGAAGTCGCCTTCCGCGCCGATCGGCCACTGCACCGCCACGGCCTTCACGCCCAGGCGTTCTTCCATCATCGCGACCACGCGCGGGAAGTCCGCGCCCAGGCGGTCGAGCTTGTTGACGAAGGCGATGCGCGGCACGCGATAGCGATCCGCGAGGCGCCAGTTGGTCTCGGTCTGCGGCTCCACGCCGGCCACGCCGTCGAACACGACCACGGCCCCGTCGAGCACGCGCAGCGAGCGGTTCACCTCGATGTTGAAATCGATGTGGCCGGGCGTGTCGATCAGGTTGATCTGGGTCGCGTTCCACTGCAACGTGATGGCGGCGCTGCTGATGGTGATGCCACGCTTGCGCTCCTGCGCATCGAAGTCCATGCGCGCGGTGCCGCGGCTCACGTCGCCGATGCGATGGCTCTCGCCGGCGTAGAACAGGATGCGTTCGGTGGTGGTGGTCTTGCCGGCGTCGACGTGGGCAATGATGCCGATATTGCGCAGGTTCCTGGGTGTGGGGGTCATGGCGAATCTTTCTTTCTCTGGCTCGAAGCACGGCTTCGAGAGCCTGGTGGGCATGTGCCGGCCCCCAGGCGGAAAGGATTCGCCTGAGGGCTAGCGACGAACGGTGTCGTGCAATCTGCTGATGCGGCGGCCGGAGCCCGGGCGCACGGAAGCCACGCTCCGGCGGAGGCGAATCGTGGCGATCAGCTTGTCGTAGGTACGCATGGCGATGAAGAAGTGAGAGGCGGAAAAGACAAAACCCCGGAGGACGGGCCTGCCGGGGTTTTCAGTACCGGAAGGCGCAACGCCTTCCGAACGCGATCGAAGGCGATGTCAGGTGGCGGTGAGGCCGGCTTCGATGGCTTGGGTGAATTTCATGGTGGGGCGGATTGTGGGTGTGCTCTTCGATCAAGACAAGCCTTGTTGTCTGGCTTGTTGGTCGGATGCCACTTTACGGACTGGGACGGGCTCACGCCGACGGGGTACTCCCCTCCGCGAATGTCCCCCGCCTTCGGCTCCTCCTTTATTTCGCTGCGGGGAGTACCCCATCGACGTGAGCCTGGACACGGCCGTCGAACCGGCTGCACCACCGCTACGCCCACGTGCACAGGGCAGTGGGTGCTTCCCGCAGCGAAATAAAGGAGGAGGCCGAAGGCCGGGGGACATTCGCGGAGGGAAGTACCCACTGTCCTGTGCACGCGCCCCGACTCGTCATCGGGTTTCAAAAAAGACGCGCCCTACACGACCAGCCGATACCCCACCGCAGTCTCCGTCAGCAGATGCCGCGGCTGCGCCGGATCGTCCTCGAGCTTCTGCCGCAGATGCCCCATGTAGATCCGCAGGTAGTGGCTCTGGTCCGTGTGCGACGGTCCCCAGACCTCGCGCAGCAGTTGGCGCTGCGTCAGCACGCGCCCCGCGTTCGCCGCCAGCACCGACAGCAGCCGGTACTCGGTCGGCGTGAGGTGCACCTCGGCACCCGCGCGGCGCACGATGCGCGCGGCGCGGTCGAGCTCGATCTCGCCGAAGCGGAACAGCGCCTCGGGCACCTCCTCGCTGCTGGCCGCGCGCGGGCGCCGCAGGTTGGCGCGCACGCGCGCGAGCAGTTCGCCGGTGCCGAAGGGCTTGGTCAGGTAGTCGTCGGCGCCGGCGTCGAGCGCGGCGATCTTGTCGGCCTCGTCGCTGCGCGCCGACAGCACGATGATCGGCACCGCCGACCAGCCGCGCACGTCGCGGATCAGCGAGACGCCGTCGCCGTCGGGCAGGCCCAGGTCGAGCACCAGCAGGTCGGGCTGGCGCGTGCCGGCCGCGGCGAGGCCGTCGCGCAGCGTGCCGGCCTCGTGCACCAGCCAGCCCTCGGCCTCGAGCGCGCCGCGCACGAAGCGGCGGATCTGCGGCTCGTCCTCGATCACGATGGCGGTGGGGGCTGGCATGGGGGTCAGAGCGGGGCTTCGGCCGGTTCGGGCGGCTCCCGGCGCGGGAGCGTGACCGTGAATTCTGCACCGCCGCCGCGCGCATTGGCAGCCACGATCTCGCCGCCATGGGCGCTCACCACCGCCTTGCAGATCGCCAGCCCCAGCCCCACGCCCGGCGTGGCCGATTCGACCTCGCCGCGCGTGAACTTGTCGAACAGCTTCTGCTCGTGGCCCAGCAGCGCCGCGGGCAGGCCCGGGCCATGGTCGCGCACGCTCAGCACCAGCGTGCCGGGCTCGGCGCGCGCGCCCACCACGATCGGCGGCGCGCCGTACTTGGTGGCGTTCTCGAGCAGGTTCACCAGCACGCGCTCGATCAGCACCGCGTCGAACTCGACCAGCGGCAGCCCGGCATCGAGCGCGGTCTGGACCACGGTGGCGCCGAGCGCGGTGCGCGCCGCGCGGATGGCCGAGCCCACCACCTCCTCGACCGACTGCCAGTCGCGCCGCAGGTTGACCGCGCCGCCCGCGATGCCGCTCTCGAGCCGCGCCATGTCGAGCAGGTTGTTGACCAGCGCATGCAGCTCGTGCGCCTGCGCGACGATCGCGCGCGCCGCCTCGGCGTGTTCTTCCGCCGGCAGGGTCTGCAGCGATTCGGCCAGCGCGATCAGCGCGGTCAGCGGCGTGCGCACGTCGTGCGAGATCGCGCCCAGCAGCGCGTTGCGCAGCCGCTCCGATTCGATCTCGACCACCGCCTGCTGCGCCACCTCCACGTAGTGCACGCGCTCGAGCGCGATCGCGATCTGCCGCGCCAGCGTGTCGAGCTGCTGCGCCTGCTCGGGGATCAGCAGCCAGCGCGGCTGCGCCGGTTCGAGCGCGAGCACGCCGCGCACGCGCATCGGCGCCTGCAGCGGCACGTAGTGCCAGGGTTGCGCGGCCAGGGTGGCGGTGGCGAGGCCCGCGCTCTGGCCGTGGCGGAAGGCCCAGTCGGCCACCTGCGCGTCGAAGCCCGGCGGCGGATCGGGCGGCGCCACCAGCTGGTCGGCGGCATCGGTCACCAGCACCAGCGCATGGCCGCCGAAGTGGCCCTGCACCGCGGCCGCGCCGAGCGCGACCACCTGCGTGCTCTCGAGCGCGGCCGAGAGCTCGCGCGTGAGCTCGAACAGCGAGCGCGCGCGGCGCTCGCGGCTGGTCGACACGCCGGCCGCGAAGCGCAGCCCGGCCGTGAGCTGGCCCACCAGCAGGCCCACGCCCAGCATGATCGCGAAGGTCAGCACGTACTGCACGTCGCTGACCGCGAACGACAGCCGCGGCGGCACGAAGAAATAGTCGAAGGCCGCGACGTTGAGCAGCGCCGCCAGCGCCGAGGGCCCGCGCCCGAAGCGCATCGCCACGCCCACCACGCCGAGCAGGAACAGCATCACGATGTTCGACAGCTCGAGCACGCCGGTCAGCGGCGTGCACAGCAGCGTGAGCGCCACGCTGGTGGCCGCGGCCCAGGCATAGCCGGGCCAGTGGATCGGCGCCTTCTCGTGGTCGTCGCTGTCGATGCGGGCCCCCGCTCCCCCCAGCGGCGAGCGCGACAGCCGGCGCGCACTGTCGGCGCGCCCCACCTCGAGGATGTCGAGCGCCGGCGCCAGCTGCGCGAGCGCGCGCGCCAGCGGCACCTGCGCCGCCATCCACAGGCGGCGCCAGCCGGTGGCCGGCTCGGCGCGCCCGAGCACCAGCGTCGCGCAGTTGAGCCGGCGCGCCTGCTCGGCGAGCTGCTCGGCCACGTCGGAACCGGTGAGCACCGCGGTGGCCGCGCCCAGTTCCTCGGCCAGCTGGAGCACCGCGAGGATGCGGTCGCGCTCGGCCGCGGCCAGCCGCTGCAGCCGCGGGGTCTCGACATACACGGCATGCCAGCGCACGTTGAGCTGGCCCGCGAGCCGCGCCGCGGTGCGCACCGTCTGCGCCGCGCCCTCGTGCGGGCCGACGCACGCGAGGATCGCGCCCGAGGTGTGCCAGGCCTGCAGGCCGGTGCCCTTGCCGTGGCCGCCGGCGCCCGGGCCCGACTGCTCGATGCGCCAGCCGCGCACGTCGTCCTCCACGTGCTCGGCGGTGCGGCGCAACGCGATCTCGCGCAGCGCGATCAGGTTGCCCTTGCGGAAGAAGTTCTGCGCCGCGCGCTCGGCCTGCTGCGGCAGGTAGACCTTGCCGGCCGCGAGCCGCGCCGTGAGCTCGTCGGGCGTGACGTCGACCAGCACCACCTCGTCGGCCTCGTCGAGCACCGAGTCGGGCACGGTCTCGTGCACCCGCACGCCGGTGATCGCGCCGACCGTGCCGTTGAGGCTCTCGAGGTGCTGCACGTTGAGCGCCGACCAGACCTCGATGCCGGCGGCCAGCAGCTCCTGCACGTCCTGCCAGCGCTTGGCATGGCGCGAGCCGGGCGCGTTGGTGTGGGCCAGCTCGTCGACCAGCAGCACGGCGGGCTGGCGCGCCAGCGCGGCATCGAGGTCGAACTCGGCCAGCGTACGGCCGCGGTAGGCGATCTCGCGCAGCGGCAGGGCATCGAGCCCCGCCAGCAGCGCGGCGGTCTCGCCGCGGCCGTGGGTCTCGACCACGCCGATCAGCACGTCGCGCCCGGCCTTGCGCTCGCGCTGCGCGGCGCTCAGCATGGCCCAGGTCTTGCCCACGCCGGCGCTGGCGCCGAAGTAGATGCGCAGCTTGCCGCGCCGCGCGCGCGCCTCGTCGCTGCGCAGCTGGGCGATCAACGCGTCGGGGTCGGGGCGGGACAGCTCGCTCATCGGGAGCGCAGGTTAGCGCATCGGCTCATCGCGCGGCACCGTCCTTGCGCCGGGCGCGGTGCTCGTGGCGCCGCGCGGTGCGCGACAGCACCAGCCAGGCGAAGCCCAGCGGCACGAACAGCGCCGCCAGCGCGAGCAGCGCATGGAACCAGTCAGTGGCCATGGCGCAGTCCGCAGCGCGCGAGGTGCTCGCGCCAGCTCACCAGCCGGCCGATCTCGCCCGAGGGCACGCATTCGATCAGCCGGTGCAGCACGTCGGCGTAGCTGCGCATCGGCAGGCGGACCATCAGCCGCACGCAGGGCGCGTCGCTCTCCTGCGAGCTGCAGCCGTGCAGCAGCGGTTCGCAGCGCACCACGCCGGCGTCGGCGCAGCCGGCCAGGCTGCGGCGCACGCGCAGCGCGTCGGCACAGCTGACGGTGACGTCGAGCACGTGGAAGCTGTCGCCGCCGGCCTTGCGGGCAGCGGCCGGCACCGGCGCCGCCGTGGCGGCGATCGCGGCACCGGCCGCGGCGGGACTTCGGAAATACACGGGATGTTCACGGTAAGCGGCGTAGGCCATACAGGTCTCCTTTGCCTGGATCTGCTTTGCGGGTTGCGGATTGCGATTCGGGGTTCAGCGCTTGTCGAGCGCGAGGTTCAGCGCCAGCACGTTCACGCGCGGCTCGCCGAGCAGCCCCCACAGCGGCTGCTGGGTCTGGCGATCGATCAGCGCGTTGACCTCCCCCAGCGGCAGGCCGCGCTCGCGCGCGACGCGCGGCGCCTGGTAGCGCGCCGCGGCCGGGCTGATGTCGGGGTCGAGGCCGCTGCCCGAGGCCGTCACCAGGTCGACCGGCACCGGCGCGGTGTTGCCCGGGTCGGCCGCGCGCAGCGCTTCCACGCGCGCCTTCACGGCGTCGGTCAGGGCCGGGTTCAGCGGGCCCTGGTTCGCGCCGCCCGAGGCGCTCGCGTTGTAGGGCTGCGGCGCGGTGGCCGAGGGGCGGCCCCAGAAGTGCTTGGGGTCGCTGAAGTTCTGGCCGATCAGCTTCGAGCCGACGGTGGTGCCGTCGAGCACGATCAGGCTGCCGGCCGCCTGCGCGGGGAAGGCCGCCTTGGCGGCGCCGGTGACGGCCATCGGGTAGATCAGGCCGGTGAGCGCGCTCAGCAGCGCGAAGACGACGATGGCGGGGCGGACGATGCCGCCGGTGGTGTTGCTCATGATGGGGACTCCTCAGACCAGGTGAATGGCGACCAGCAGCCAGTCGATCAGCTTGATGCCGATGAAGGGAACGAGCAGGCCGCCCAGGCCGTAGATGGCGAGGTTGCGGCGCAGCAGCGCGGCGGCGCCCACCGGCCGGTAGCGCACGCCCTTGAGCGCCAGCGGGATCAGGAACACGATCACCAGCGCGTTGAAGATCACCGCCGACAGGATCGCCGACGACGGGCTCGCGAGGCGCATCACGTTGAGCGCCGCGAGCTGCGGATAGGTCGAGACGAAGATCGCGGGAATGATCGCGAAGTACTTCGCCACGTCGTTGGCGATCGAGAAGGTGGTCAGCGAGCCGCGCGTCATCAGCAGCGCCTTGCCGGTCTCCACCACCTCGAGCAGCTTGGTCGGGTTCGAGTCCAGGTCGACCATGTTGCCGGCCTCCTTCGCGGCCTGCGTGCCGCTGCCCATGGCCACCGCCACGTCGGCCTGCGCGAGCGCGGGCGCGTCGTTGGTGCCGTCGCCGGTCATCGCGACCAGCCGGCCCTCGGCCTGGTACTTGCGGATCAGCGCCAGCTTGTCCTCGGGCGTGGCCTCGGCCAGGAAGTCGTCCACGCCGGCCTCGGCCGCGATGGCGGCGGCGGTGAGCCGGTTGTCGCCGGTGATCATCACCGTCTTGATGCCCATGCGGCGCAGCTCGGCGAAACGCTCCTTGATGCCGGTCTTGACGATGTCCTTGAGCTCGACGATGCCGAGCACGCGGTCGCCCTCGGCCACCGCCAGCGGCGTGCTGCCGCGGCGCGAGGCTTCCTCGGAGGCGCGCAGCAGCTCGGGCGCCATCGTGCCGCCGAGCGCCTCGACGTGCCGGCGCACCGCCTCGACCGCGCCCTTGCGCAGCACGATGGGATCGGTGTCCAGGCTGTTCGGCGCGGCCGGCAGGTCGACGCCGCTCATGCGGGTCTGCGCGGTGAAGGCCACGAAGCGCGCATCCTCGACCGGCGCGGGTTCCAGCCCGTCGCGGCGCGCGAGCTCCACGATGCTGCGGCCCTCGGGCGTCTCGTCGGCCAGCGAGGCCAGCATGACGGCGCGCGCGAGGCGTGCCTTGGTGACGCCGGGCGCCGGCAGGAAGGCGCTGGCCTGGCGGTTGCCGTGCGTGATGGTGCCGGTCTTGTCGAGCAGCAGCACGTCGACGTCGCCGGCGGCTTCCACCGCGCGGCCCGAGGTCGCGATCACGTTGGCCTGCATCATGCGGCTCATGCCCGCCACGCCCACGGCCGACAGCAGGCCGCCGATGGTGGTGGGGATCAGGCACACCAGCAGCGCGACCAGCGCGGTCAGCGAGACCACCGTGCCGGCGCCCGCGGCTTCCACGCTGAACACCGAGAACGGCAGCAGCGTGACCGTGACCATCAGGAACACCAGCGTGAGCGCCACCAGCAGGATGGTCAGCGCGATCTCGTTGGGCGTCTTCTGGCGGCGCGCGGCCTCGACCATGCCGATCATGCGGTCGAGGAAGGACTCGCCCGGGTTCACCGCGATGCGCACCACCAGCCAGTCGGACAGCACGCGGGTGCCGCCGGTCACGGCCGAGAAGTCGCCGCCCGACTCGCGCACCACCGGTGCCGATTCGCCGGTGATGGCGCTCTCGTCGACCGAGGCCACGCCTTCGATCACCTCGCCGTCGAGCGGGACCACGTCGCCGGCCTCGACCAGCACCACGTCGCCCTTGCGCAGGTTGGGCGCCTGCTCGGGCAGCCACTTCGCGTCGCGCTGCGGCTCGGCCAGCTTCTTGGCCCAGGTGTCCTTGCGCAGGCCGCGCAGCGAGGCGGCCTGGGCCTTGCTGCGGCCCTCGGCCAGTGCCTCGGCGAAGTTGGCGAACAGCACCGTGAACCAGAGCCACACGGTGACCGCGAGCACGAAGGTCGGCGACATGCCGGTGTCGCCCGGGAAGCTCAGCGTGTGGATCCACAGCAGCGTGGTGAGGATGCTCCCGATGTAGACGATGAACATCACCGGGTTGCGCCACTGGGTGCGCGGGTTCAGCTTGGCGAAGGCACCGCGCAGCGCGGGGCGCACCAGTGCCGCGTCGAACAGCGACAGGGAAGTCTTGGTTGTGGTCATGACGTGCTCCTCCTTACTTCCAGAGCACCAGGTGCTCGACGATCGGCCCGAGGGCCAGCGCCGGCACGTAATTGAGCAGACCGACCAGCAGCACGGTGCCGATCAGCAGGGAAACGAACAGCGGCCCGTGCGTGGGCAGCGTGCCGGCCGTGACCGGAAGACGCTTCTTGGCGGCCAGCGAACCCGCGATGGCGAGCACCGGCACGATCATCGCGAAGCGGCCGAACCACATCGCCAGGCCCAGCAGCGCGTTGTAGAAGGGCGTGTTGGCCGACAGGCCCGCGAAGGCGCTGCCGTTGTTGTTGGCGGCCGAGGTCAGCGCATAGAGGATCTCGGAGAAGCCGTGCGCGCCGGGGTTGGCGATGCCGGCCTTGCCCGCGCCCGAAACCACCGCGATGGCGGTGCCCACGAGCACCAGGATCGGCGTCACCAGGATCGCGATCGACAGCAGCTTCATCTCGCGCACCTCGATCTTCTTGCCGAGGTACTCGGGCGTGCGGCCGATCATCAGCCCGGCGATGAACACCGCGAGCATCGCGAAGATCAGCATGCCGTACAGGCCCGAGCCGACGCCGCCGAACACCACTTCGCCGAGCTGCATCAGCACCAGCGGCACCATGCCGCCGATCGGCGTCAGCGAGTCGTGCATGAGGTTGACCGCGCCGCACGAGGCGGCCGTGGTCACCGCGGCGAACAGCGCCGAGGCGTCGATGCCGAAGCGCACTTCCTTGCCTTCCATGTAGCCGCCCGACTGCAGCGTGCTCGCGGCCTGGTCGACACCCAGCGGGCCGAGCAGCGGATTGCCGGCCTGCTCGGCGGGCGTGAGCACCATCACCGCGACCACGAACATGATCGCCATCGCCGCGAACACCGCCCAGCCCTGGCGCATGTCGCCCACCACGCGGCCGAAGGTGAAGCACAGCGCCGCGGGGATCAGGAAGATCGCGAGCATCTGCAGCAGGTTCGACAGCGCGGTCGGGTTCTCGTAGGGGTGCGCCGAGTTGGCGTTGAAGAAGCCGCCGCCGTTGGTGCCGATCATCTTGATCGCCTCCTGCGAGGCGACCGGGCCCATGGCCAGCGTCTGCGTCGTGGTGGTGGCGTCCTCCATCACCGGCGCGCCCTTGTCGTCCTTCAGCGGCTGGCCGTCGGGGCCGGCCTTGGGCTGCTGGAACGCGGTCGTCTCGAGCGTGGTCGCCGCCTTGTACTCGTCGAAGTTCTGGATCACGCCCTGGCCCACCAGCACCACCGCCAGCACGAAGGAGATCGGCACCAGCACCCACAGCGTGACGCGCACGATGTCGGCCCAGAAGTTGCCGACCAGGCCCTTGCCCTGGCCTTCGCCGCGGCGCGCGAAGCCGCGCACCAGCGCGAACGCCACCGCGATGCCGGTCGCGGCCGACACGAAGTTCTGCACCGTGAGGCCGAGCATCTGCGTGAGGTAGCTCATCGTCGACTCGCCCGCGTAGCCCTGCCAGTTGGTGTTGGCGACGAAGCTCACGGCGGTGTTGAAGGCCGAGTCGGGCGACACCGCGCCCATGCCGGCCGGGTTGAGCGGCAGCAGTCCCTGCAGCCGCTGCAGGCCGTAGACCACGATCGCGCCGACCGTGTTGAAGGCCAGCAGCGCCATCGCGTAGACGCGCCAGTTCATCGACTGCGCCGGCGCCACGCCGGCCAGCTTGTAGAACGGGGATTCGACGCGTGCCATCCAGCGCGGCACGCGTTCGTTGCACAGCGCCGCGAGGAACCTGCCGACCGGCCAGGCCAGCAGCAGGAGCAGCGCGAAGAAGAGGGCCAGCAGGCCCCAGGCCGAGGCGCTCATCTCAGAACTCCTCGGCGCAGATCAGCGCGAAAACCAGGTAGGCGAACAGCACCACGGCGATCAGCGCGCCGAAGCCGTAGAGGACGTCGAGGCCGATCACGATGCGTCTCCCTCTTTGGCTGCCGGCGGGTTCGGTCCCTCGAGCCGGTTCAGCCCGACGACCATGGCCGCCACCACGACCCATAGCGCCAGCAAGGCGCTCATCCAGACGATGTCCATGCATCACTCCTGCTATCAAAAAGATGAATTGCAGTCTCGGCAGATGCGCGTCAAAACGGGGGAAAGAGTCGGTGGGGGGCCGTAAAGAAAGCGTAAAAACGCCGCGCGGGGCGGCGTCGGATCAGGCGGGGGAACGGCTGCGCAGCGCCTGCGCGAGCACGAGCAGCACGGCGCATGCCGCGCCATAGAGATGCGCCTGCACCAGCACCTCGCCGCCGATCAGTGCACGCTGTGCCTCGGTGGGCTCGCTCCACAGCTGCCAGCCGATGCGGGCCGCCACGACGGCCAGTGCCAACCGGGCCGGCAGGTCGCCGCGCCAGGCCTGCGGCGCGAGCACCCAGACGAACAGGCCGTACAGCACGCCCGACAGCCCCGCGTAGTCCGCGACCCGGGGCGATGCCAGCAGCAGCAAGGCGCTCACGCCGAGCGCCAGCGCGACGAAGGCGCCGGCCCAGGCGCGCGCGCCGGCGCGGTCCTTCGCGAACGCCGCGCACACGGCCAGCCCGCCGAGGTTCAGCAGGCAATGCGTCCAGCCGAGGTGCACCAGGTGCGCCGTGAGCAGGCGCCAGAGCTGGCCGCCGAGCACGGCCGAGCGCTCGTAGCGCAGCGCCTCGTAGACCGGCTCGCCGCCCGCCTGCAGCGCGAGCATCAGGCCCGCGAGCACGACGGGGCCACGCCAGCGCGCGGGCACCGGCGAGGAGGACGGCGGGTCTTGCATGCGCGGCAGTGTATCGGCGCGACTTCCACAGCCTGCCCGCGCGCGGAATCCGGGTAATCACTATCGAACCCCGGCCAATGGGCCTTCAAGCTGTGGTCGGCCAATTTTTGTTCAACAAAACAAGGGGAATTGTCATGAGGATCAGTCATCGCATCTCACGTCCCACGCAATGGTCCATCGTGCTCGCCGCCGCCATCGCGGCCGGCCACCCGGTGTCGGCGCAATCGCCCGACACCGGCGACTGGGTCCAGGTCTATTCGATCGTCGTGCCCTACGCCAGCGACAACGATCTCAACGCCCTGACCCGGCTGCTCGACCATGCCTACGTGGACCAGAAGGCCCGCACGGTGTCGGCGGAGGTCGGCCCGGGCGAACTGGCGCAGCTGCGGATGCTGGGCCTTCCCGTGCAGATCAACGAGGCCGAGACGGCCCGGATCCGCGACTACATCACCAAGGGCGTGGGCAAGCAGGCCTCGTCCGCACCGGACACCACGCCGGGCACGAAGAAGATCTCCGACGGCGGTTCGCATGCGGCCTGCTACCGCACCGTCGGGCAGGTCTACAGCAGCTTCGACGAGCTGGCCGCCAAGTATCCGAAGCTGGTGAAGGTGCAGACGCTCGGCAAGACCTGGATGGGCGGCCAGTACCGGCAACCCGGCACGGACTCCGACAACAACACGAATTCGTCCTGGGTCAACCTGCTGGTCAAGTACCTGCCCGCGAGCGTTCTCAACACCTTCAACCTGAGCCTGTTTCCCACCGAGCCCTACCCGATCCGCGTGATCGTGGCCGGCAACTTCGAGAAGCAGGACGCGCAGGCGCAGAAGCCGCCGAACATGGTCTGGACCGGCGGCATCCATGCCCGCGAGTACGCCCCGCAGGAAGTCGGCATGAAGTACATCGAGTGGCTGCTCGACAACTACGAGACCGATGCGAACGCCCGCATGATGCTCGACACCAACCGCTACCACTTCGTCGTCCACAACCCCGACGGCCGCTCGATCGCCGAGCAGCAGATCACGGCCCGGCAGCGCAAGAACACCAACTACGCCACGGCCGCCTGCAGCACGGCGCGCAGCGGCGGGGTCGACCTGAACCGCAACTACCCCTTCGGCTGGCGCACGGGCGGGCCCGGGGCTTCGGACAACCAGTGCGCCGAGGACTATCGCGGCACCGCGGCCGTCTCCGAGCCCGAGACGCAGGTGGTGCTCGACTACGTGCGCGGCAGCTGGAACCAGGCCGCCTGCAAGTGGGAGGGCGGCGCCCTGCCCGACGGGCGGCCCAAGAGCGCGACCTATTGCAACGCGCAGAACCGCGACAACGGCGGTGCCGGCGAGTTCGACTGGAAGACCGGTGCCGACGAGAACTACGGCGGCGGGGTGTTCATCGACCTGCACAGCGCGGCGCGCGCCATCCTCTGGTCCTGGGGCGTGCGGCGCTCCGAGAACGAGAACAACATCCAGACGCCCAACAACCTCGGGCTGGCCACCATCGCGCAGCGCATGGCCTATCACAACAAGTATTCGGCGCAGCAGGTGCTCGGCTACGACACCGAGGGAACGACCAAGGACGCCGTCTACGGCTACCTGGGCGCGCCTTCGTACACGGTGGAGATGGGCCGCTCCTTCTACGAGAGCTGCGACAACTTCAACAAGGAGGTCTATCCCGAGAACTTCAACGGCTTCCACTACCTGAGCCGCGTGCTGTACCGGCCCTACCAGCTGCCGCAGGGACCGGACACGGTCGACGTGAAGATCGCCGCCGAGGCCGTGCAGGCGGGAACGAAGGCGCTCGTCACCGCGACCGTGGACGACAACCGCTACCTCTATTCGAAGCCTGGCCAGTCGGACATTCCGGCGCCGCCGGTCCCGGTCGTCAAGAAGATCAAGACGGCGCTGGCCTATGTCGGCAAGCTGCCGTGGGAGGCCGGCGCGGTCGGCATCCCGCTGGCGCTCTCGGCCTCGGACCAGGCCAGCCCCGGCCTCGAGGAAGCGACCCGGACCGCGAGCGGCATGCTCGACACCACGGGCCTCGCACCGGGCCGCCACATGGTCTACGTGCAGGGCATCAACGAGGACGACAAGCCGGGGTCGGTGTCGGCCGCGTTCCTGAACGTCAAGGCCGCGCCCGAGGTCACGCCGGAACAGCCGGTGATGCCGATCGCATTCCCCTTCCGCAGGAGCGGCGGCGCGCTGGACCTGGTCGACCTGGCGCTGGCCGCGCTCGGCGTGGCGGGCCTGGTGGCCGCGCGCCGGCGTCGTCGCTGATCGCGCGCGACGGGGCGCTCAGGCGCCTCGTCGCACGAGCTTGCCGGTGGACGAGGCGCGCGCGATCAGCCGGCCATCGAGCGACCAGAGGTCGGCCTCGAGGAACACCACGCTGCGGCCCCAGCGCAGGATGCGCGCCTCGGCCTCGAAGCTAGCAACGTCGGCCCGGTCGAGGAACGAGATCTTGAGCTCGAGGCTCGCGAGGCCGGCCGCGGCGTCCTTCGCGTTCACCGCGAAGGCCATCGCGCAATCGAGCCATGCGGTGACCAGCCCGCCCTGCACCACCGTGCCGTTGCTGTGCGCGAACTCGGGCCGCGCCACGAAACGCACGCGCGCGAGGCCGGCCTCGGCATCGCTGCGCAGCAGCTGCGAAAAGCCGATGGTGTGCATCAGCGCGCTCGGGAATTTTTCGATGTCCATGCGGGGATTTTCGCGTGGCCGATGCGCACGGCCTTGACGCCTCGGCGTCTTGTCCCGGCGCGTCAGGTGCCGAAGATGCAGCGCGTGGTCGCCATCATCCGCGGCTGCTTCGTCGCGTTGACCGAGGGCGTGTGCAGCACGCGCATGTCCATCAGGAACACGTCGCCGGCGCGGCCGCACATCTCGACGATGGCCAGGCCCTGCTCGCCCAGGCGGCGCTCCAGGTCCAGCGGGTCCTTGAGCAGCTCGCGCAGCGCGGGTTGCGAATCCGAGGCCGGCCGCCGCGTGTCGATGCGGTGCGAGCCCGCGAGCGCGAGCGTGGCGCCGCCGTGCGGCGCCACGTCGTCGATCAGGAAGAAGGCCTGCACGCCGGGCAGCGGATCCTGCGGCCGCGCCGCGAGGTCTACATGCCAGTTCAGGCCCTGCAGGGTCCAGTCGCCTTGCTGTGGCGGCGACAGCAGCAGCTGCGTGCCCGGGTGGCCCGTGGCGGCGGACGGCGGGGCGCGGTGGCCGAGCTTCGCGATGAAGTCGAGCAACGCCGGCGTGACCAGCGCCTCGTGCAAGCCGGGCAGGTTCACGAGCGCCGAGAGCTTGCCGATCTGCTGGAACAGCGGCAGGCGCTGCACCGCGCTCAGGCCACCCTTGGCGCCGGCCAGGCGCTTGAGTTCGTCGCGCAGCTTCTGGCGCAGCGGGGCCACGCGGGGCTTCGGGTGGAAGCCTTCGAGGTGGAGGTAGCCGTGGGTCCTGAAATGATCGATCTGCGTGGGGCTCATGAAAGCATCCAGGGGAACTCCCGGCAGTGGAACACGCTGGCGGCCCGGCGTCAGCCAGCGGGATCCGACACCTTCGGCCGCCACGCGATCACGCCCTGCGTGCGCGCGCGCACCTCGGGCGTCGCGAGGCAGGTGGCGACGGCCTCGTAGCCCGGTGCGCCTTCGAAGGGCGCGACATAGGTCGGCGGGCTGTGATTGGCCGGGCACAGCAGGATCGACTCGTGCGCGCCGACCGCCGCGAGATCGAGGAAGGCACTGGAGCGCGTGAGCAGGAACAGCGGCCGGGCCTCGGCGCCGCGGCGGCGCAGGTGGGCGATCAGCGCTTCCTGGGTCGCGTGGTCGAGGCCCTGCTCCACCATGTCGACGACGATGGCGGCGGGGCCTTCGGCCTCGAGGCCGGCCAGCAGCGCGGTCAGGGCCTCGGATCCGGTGGCGCCGTCCTCCACGAGCCAGGCCAGCGCGGCATCGACGCGCGATCGCAGGGCGGCGTCTTCACGCAACCGCGTGGCGGTGGCATCGCCCTCGGCGCGGTCCAGCGGCAGGAAGACCGCGCCCGGAAAACGCTCGGCGATGCGCAGCGCGAGCCGCGTCTTACCGCTGCCCAGCGGGCCGACGATATGGTTGATCGGGCGGATTTCGCTCAGCGCGAAGCGTTCGCCGCCCCAGGGCCAGGGCCAGGGCAGTTCGAACTCGAGCGCGGGTCGGGTGTCGGGCTGCAGCAGGCGCGCGAGTTCGCCGGGCGCGGGCAGGCGTCCGCGCGCGAGTTCGTCGCGCAGGCCGCGCACCCTGTCCAGCGTGGCGTCGAGTTCTCGCGCCTTGGCTTCGAGCACCGCCTGGTGCGCGGCCAGCGCCGGCGCCAGCCCTTGCGCATCGCCCTTCAGCACGCGCGCCACCTGCGCGAGGCTCAGGCCCAGCGCGCGCAACGCGACGATCTCGGTGGCACGCGCCATCTCGGCGGGCCCGTAGGAACGCCAGCCTGCGGCCGTACGCGCCGGCACCAGCAGGCCGCGCTGCTCGTACAGCCGCAGGGCCTTGGCGGACACGCCGAGCCGGCGCGCGGCCTCGGCCGGGTTCAGGAAACGGGAAGAAGGGGTCACGGAATCACCTCGGTTTTGCTGCGATGCCGTGTTTATCGAGGTGGCCGCAGGGGCCGGGTCAAGCATGGCGCGCGCAACGCACTCAAAGATCGCGCTGCAGCTGCCAGGCCTGGTACTTGAGGCTCGCCACCGCGCCCGCGACGATGCCGACGATCGCCGGCAGGCTCGCGAGGCTCAGCGTGGAGAGCGCGCTCAGGCCCTGGCCGATGGTGCAGCCCATGGCGGTGACGCCGCCGATGCCCATCAGCACGGCGCCGCCCAGGTGGTGCGCGAGGTCGCCGCTGCCGGCGAAGCCCTCCCAGCGGAACTCGCGCGCCCACAGCGCCTGCGCGGCGGCACCCACGATCACGCCGGCCACCGAGGCGATGCCCAGGGTCAGCAGCTTGTTGGCGTCGCTGTAGAACATCAGCCAGTCGAGCGCATAGGCCACGGGCGTGACGAAGCTCAGCGCCTCGGCGCGGCCGGAGTTGGTGGCGAGGAACACGTGCTCGAGCGTGAGCGGATGCTCCTCGACCACGGCCCAGTGACCGCTGAGCCACCAGGCGGCCACCACCAGCGCGCCGATGGCGAGCCCGCCCGCGAGGCTGCGCGCATCGCGCCGGCCCCAGGCGGCCCAGGCGATCAGCGCGCCACCCGCGACCAGGCCGATCGCGAGCCGCAGCGGCGCGGCCTGCATGCGCAGCGCGCCGGCCAGCACCTCGGGCAGCGAGGCATTGACGGCCAGCTCCAGGTGCACCGCGTCGACGGTGGCCACGCGCAGCACGGCGGTGATGCCCTTGAGCGTGGCGAAGGCCGCGATGCCCATCACCAGCAGCACGACCAGCGCCTTGAGGCTGCCGCCGCCGACGCGCACCAGCGTCTTGTTGCCGCAGCCCGAGGCCAGCACCATGCCGAAGCCGAACAGCAGGCCGCCGACCAGCGCCGAGAGCCAGAGGATGCGGTTCGATGCATAGAGCGTGCGGTCGGCATCGACCCAGCCCGCGAACACCAGCGCCGAGAAACCGATCAGCGCGACGCCGCCGGCCGCGGCCCATTGCCGCACGCGCGTCCAGTCGCCGAGGTTGACCACGTCGCTGATGGCGCCCATGGTGCAGAAGCGCGTGGCGCGCGCGACGGCGCCGAACACGGCCGAGAGCGCGAAGGCGGCCGCGAGCGCGAACGAGGTGAGGAGGGAGACCTGTTCGACAGACATGCGGCGATTCTAGGGAGCGCGGCCCGTGTCCACACGACACGGTGCGCACCCGCCGGCGGCCGTCAGGCCAGCCCCGGATTGGGCGCGACGTTCTTCAGCACCGGCGCCTCGGGCGCGCGCGCGGCCACCACCTTGCGCGACTTCAGCCAGGGCTCGATCACCTCCCACACGGGCTTGTTGCCGGCGCTGCGCGCCTCCTCGCTGACCGGCGCCCAGCCAGCGACCTTGTAGGTGCGGCCGGCCTCGATGGGCTTGCCGTCCAGGCGCATGTCCTGGATGCGCTGGCCCATCGCGGCCGTGGGATCGCAGGCGTACTGCAGGCCGCCCACGCGCACCATGTCGCCGCCCTGCTGGTAGTAGGGGTCGGGGTTGAACAGGTTGTCGCAGACGTCCTCGAGCACGGTCTTGAGCATCTCGCCGCTCATCGGCGTGACGGTGGCGTACGAGTAGGTGGTGGCGGTCATGTCCATCAGCCATTCGCGCGTGATGGGCTGGCCCGGCAGCAGCGAGGTGCCCCAGCGGAAACCGGGCGAGAAGGCGATTGGCGCGTCCTGCACCTCCATCAGCGCGTCGAGCAGCAGCTGGTCGCCGGTGCCGTTGAAGTTGCCGCGCCGGTACAGCGTGCCGTCGGTGTGGGCCAGGGTTTCGGACAGCTTGGCCTCGTAGGGCGCGCGGATGCGCGCGATCAGCGCGTCCATCTCGCGGTCGACCGGGATCAGGTCGGAGAACACCGGCAGCAGGCGATAGCGGAAGTCGCTGACCTTCTTCGCCTTCACCTCGAAATCGAGCACGCCGAGGAACTTGCCGTTGGAGCCGCCGTTGACCACGATGGTCTGGCCGCCGGCATTGCCCACCAGCGTGGGCATGGGCGTGCCGTCGTGCGTGTGGCCGCCGAGGATGGCGTCGACGCCGCGCACGCGGCTGGCCATCTTGAGATCGACGTCCATGCCGTTGTGCGAGAGCACGACCACCACCTGCGCGCCCTTGGCACGCGCCTCGTCCACCACGCGCTGCAGGTTGTCGTCCTGGATGCCGAAGGTCCAGTCGGCCACCATGTAGCGCGGGTTGGCGATCGGCGTGTAGGGAAAGGCCTGGCCCACGATGGCGCAGGGCACGCCGTTGATCTCGCGCATGACGTAGGGCTTGAAGACCGGGTCGCCGAAGTCGGCGGTCTTGACGTTCTGCGCGACGAACTCGACGCGGCCCGCGAAGTCCTTCTCGATGATCTCCTTCACGCGCTCCATGCCGTAGGTGAACTCCCAGTGGCCGGTCATCACGTCGACGCCGAGCAGCTTGCAGGCATCGACCATGTCCTGCGCCTGGGTCCACAGCGAGGTGGCCGAGCCCTGCCAGGTGTCGCCGCCGTCGAGCAGCAGCGCGCCGGGCCGGCTGGCCTTGAGCTGCTTCACCAGGGTGGCGAGGTGCGCGAAGCCGCCGACCTTGCCGTAGCGCTGTGCCGCGCGGTCGAAGTCGAGGTGCGTGAGCGCATGCGCCACGCGCGTGCCGGGCGCGACGCCCGCGGCCTTGAGCAACTGCTCGCCGACCAGGTGCGGCACCTTGCCGCGCATGCTGCCCAGGCCGATGTTCACGCTGGGCTCGCGGAAGTACAGCGGCTTGAGCTGCGCATGGCAGTCGGTCATGTGCAGCAGCGACACGTTGCCGAAGCGCGGCAGCGCGTACATCGCATCGACGGCACCGGCCGCGCTGGCGCCGTCGTGGCGCCCCAGGCCCAGGCCGGCCACGCTGCCGGCGCCCAGCAGTTGCAGGAACTCGCGCTTGGAAAGGTTCATGGAAGCGGCGGGCCTTCTGCGTCTATCGATTGACCGGCGACTGCGGATCGAGCAGCAGCCCCATCACGTCGCGGATCTGCGCTTCGTCGAGGATGCCCGAGTGGCCGACGCGCGGCATGTTCGAGCAGGCGTTGTAGGCGCGCGCGTTCCAGAGCTTGCCCCAGGTGTAGTCGACGATCGGCTTCGAGGCCGCGGCCGCCGGGTCGCTCACGCCGCGCAGCTTGCCGTACTGGTAGAGGCTGGGGCCGAGGGTGCCGAAGGAGATCTCCTCCTTCGACATCTGGTGGCAGTTGTAGCAGTTGCCGCCGTTGGCCGGCCCCTTGGCGGAGGCGGCGGCGTCGGTCCAGGTCAGGCCGCGCCCGTTCTGCGCGATCTTCTCGCCCTCGCGCCAGTCGCCGACGAACCTGCCGTCGGCCGGCCACCGGATGGTCTTCATGTTGGCCGCCTCGATCTCCTTGGCGGTCTTCTCTTCGAGCGGCTTGCCGCTGGCGTCGGCCTCGCTGCAGGCACGGTTGGCCGGGTCCTGCACGAGGCGGTCGACCTTGGCGATGCCCTGGTCGCGGAACGAGCTCTTCAGGGCCTCGGCCGTGTAGCGGTCGATGTCGGCCGCGCTGTCGGCGCTCGCGCAGCCGAACAGGGCCAGCGCGCAGGCGACCGCGACGGCGCCCAGGATGTGGTCGGCATTCATGTCGCGTTCCTTCAGCGCTTGATGGCCGGGGCCGTGGTCTTCACGCCCTTGCCGTTGACGCCCATGTACACGGCCAGCGCGATGGTCACGTCGCTGGCATAGCCCGGGTAGGGAAAGCGCTGCTGGCGGAAGCAGTCGTTGAGCCGCCGCTGCATGCCCCAGAGTTCGCCCGAGGACACGCGGTAGGCCGGCCAGGCACCGAAGCCGTCGCCGGCACCGGGGCTCTTCGTGAGGTTCGGCAGGTCCTGCAGCCGGATGCGCTTGTCGTCGGCGCCATGGCAGGTGGCGCAGGCGAAGTCGTGCGGGCCGGCGCGCAGGAAGAACAGGCGCTTGCCCACCTCGTAGGCGCGGCGCTCGCTCGCATGCGACTGCGGCAGGTTCAGCGCCATGCCCTTCGACTCGGCCGAGATCCAGGCCACCAGCGCCTCGAGGTTCTTCTGCTCGCCGCTGCCGAACGGCGTCTTCGCGATCTCGGCGGCATCGAAGCCCTGCAGGGTCTGCATGCAGGTCAGCAGGCGCGATTCCATGTCCTGCACGCGGCCGGTGTCGGCGAAGTGGCGCGGCAGTTCGGCGAACGCGCCCTTGACCACGCCCGGGCCCTTGCCGAGGTCGCACTTCTCGAGCGAGGCGCCCTTGGGCCCGCGCTTCTGCTTCCAGAGGTCTTCGCCCTTGGCCTCGAACAGCTCGGCCGGGTTGCCGTCCTGCAGCAGCGCGCGGTACTCGGCGATGCCTTCGGCGGTGGTCTTCTGCGCGGCGGCGTGCAGCGACAGGCTGCCCGCCAGCAGCAGCAGGCACGGGAGTGGGATCTTGCGCATGGCGACCGCCTAGCTGACGGTGGCTTCGTCGGTGCGGGTGTCGCCGCGGTTGTCCTTCCAGGTCACCGAGATCTTGTCGCCCGCCTTCGCGCCCTTGAGCGTGAACTGCATGAACGGGTTCTTCGAGACCGCGGGGCCCCAGTCGGCCGTGAGCACGGTCTTGCCGTTGAGCGAGGCCGTGACCTCCTGGATGAACCAGGCCGGGATGGTCTTGCCGGCGGCGTCCTTGCGCTGGCCGGTTTCCATCTCGTGCGCCATCAGGATGCGAACGGTCGTCTTGTCGCCCGCGGCCTGGGCGCGGATGCGCATGGGATCTGCCATGGTGGGTCTCCTTCTCTCGTTGTTTCTTCGTGGGGGTCGGCGCGCGCGTCAGCCGCCGCAGCCGCCCAGCGTGACCTTGACTTCCTTCTTCGCGAACAGCGCCTTGCCGTCGTTCATGACGGCGATCGCGTACACGTCGGAGGATTGGCCCAGCTTGGCGCGGGTGGTGAAGTTCGCCTCGACGAACTCCGAGGTGTTGAAGATCGCGACCACCGCGTTCGGGTTCTTCTCGACCAGCAGCATCAGCTGCTTCACGCCGGCCAGCGAGGTCGCGACGCTCAGCGGCACCACGGCGCCGTTCTCGGCGATGTCGGGGCCGGTGATCGTGACCTCCTTGCTCTCGGTGGGCGTGCCCGCGCCGATGGCCTTGAGCGCATCGGCCACGCTCTTGGCCTCGAAGGCTTCCTTGGTGTAGGCCAGCGCGCTGGCCGGCAGCCAGGCACCGGTGGCGGCGAGGCCCGCGAGCGCGGCGGACTGCTGGAGGATCTGTCTGCGGTTCTTCATGGCGTGTCTCCTGTCGAATCGATGGTGGGCCGGGTGCGCGGTTGCGATGTCATGGCCCGGCGCTTTCGGCGAGCCAGCGCGCCACGGCCCTGGCATCGTCGTCGCCGATGGTCTGCGGCGGCATCGGGATCGCACCCCATACGCCGCTGCCGCCGCTCTTGATCTTCTCGAGCAGGTGGTCGACCTGGCCCGGGTATTTCTTCGCGATGTCGGAGAAGGCGGGGCCGACGAGCTTCTGCGTCATGCCGTGGCAGGCGACGCAGCTGTTCTTCTCGAGCACGGCGAGCGGGGCCTTCGAGGCCGGTGCCGCCGCGGCGGGGGCGCCGGTCTTCGTGGCCGGCGCGGTGTCGATGCCGCGCTGCGGGCCCACCAGCCGGTTCTGCTCGGCGAGGTTGCCGTGGCTGCCGCGCGCATGCGGCGGCAGCTGCGACACGGTCTGCGTGGCAGGCACGCAGTCGCGCATGCAGGCGACCGCCGCCACGTCGGGTTTCGCCGCGCGGCCGAACTCGTTGCCGGGCCACATCGCGTGCGCGGTGGTGGTGCCGTTGCGGTTCGGCATGCGCGCCTGCACCTCGCGGATGTTGCGGTCCGACAGCGTGAAGTCGTCGGGCACGATGCCGCCGAGGTTCAGCATGTAGGCGGTGACGGCGAACACGTCGTCGGGCGTCAGCGACTTGGGCTGGTTCCACGGCATGGCGCGGTAGACGTAGTCCCAGACGGTCGAGAGGCTCGCCACCTTCATCAGCGTGGTGCGGCCCGGGAAGGCCGGGTCCTTGAGTCGCGCGACATGGCCGGTCTTGATGTCCTCGGCCGTGGTGCCGCCGACGATGGGGCTGAACACCTGGTTCGATTCGCCGAACACGCCGTGGCACGAGGCGCACTTGCCCTCCCAGATGTCCTGGCCGCGCGCGACCGAGCCCGAGCCCTTGGGCAGGCCCTTGAAGTCGGGGCGCACGTCGATGTCCCAGGCCGCCACTTCCTTCGGCGTGGCGTCGCGCCCGATGCCCGGGTAGGCGGCCTTCGGCTGCGCCCAGGTGGCGATGCAGACGCCGCAGCCCGCGAGCGCCAGCAGCGCGCGCAACACGATGCGGCTAACCGAGCTGGACATTCGCCACCTCCCCGCTCGCCTGCACCTGCCAGGACTGGATCGCGTTGTTGTGATAGATCGAGCGCGTGCCGCGCACCGCGCGCAGCTGGCGGTAGCCGGGCTGCACGTAGCCGGTGTCGTCCATCGCGCGGCTCTGGATGATCGCGGGCGAACCGTCCCACGCCCAGTCGATGTTGAAGCGCGTGAGGCACTTCGAGAGCACCGGCGACTCGAGCCGCGCGCTGCGCCAGTTGCGCCCGCCGTCCACGCTGACGTCGACGCGCTTCACCTTGCCGCGTCCCGACCAGGCGAGGCCGGTGATGTTGTAGAAGCCCTTGTCCAGCAGCGTCTGCCCGCCCGAGGGCGTGGTCACCACGCTCTTGCATTCCTGCACGCTGGTGTACTGGCGATGCTGGCCGTCGGGCATCAGGTCGACGTAGTGCACCGTCTCGTCCTTGGTGCCGTAGGGCATGTCGCCGAGCTCGATGCGGCGCAGGTACTTGACCCAGCTCACGCCCTGCACGCCCGGCACCACCAGCCGCAGCGGATAGCCCTGCTCGGGCCGCAGCATCTCGCCGTTCTGGCCGTAGGCCACCAGCACCTCGCCCGAGCGCACCAGGCTCATCGGGATGGTGCGCGTCATCGAGGAGCCGTCCGCGCCCTCTGCCAGCACGAAGCGCTCGCCCTTGAGGTCGGCGCCGGCCATCTCGAGCAGCGTGATCAACGGCACGCCCGTGAATTCGCTGCACGACAGCATGCCGTGCGTGTACTGCGCGGTGGGCACCGCGACATTGCCCCACTCCATGCCGGTGTTGGCACCGCATTCGATGAAGTGGAAGCGCGAGACCGAGGGCAGCCGCATCAGCTCGTCGAGCGTGAAGACCTTGGCGGCCTTCACGAGGCCGTTGATCATCAGGCGGTGCTTCGAAGGATCGATGTCCCACCAGCCCTGGTGATGGCGCTCGAAGTGCAGGCCGCTGGGCGTGACGATGCCGAACAGCGACTGCAGCGGCGCGAACGAGACCGAGGCCTGCGCGGTCGGCGTGAGTCCGGGGCTCTGGCGGCGCTGCACGTTGGCCTCGTACTTAGAGGGCTTGCCGTAGCCGTCGGTGACCACGGGCTGGCCGAGGCCGGTGCTGTGCGCGGGCAGTTGGAGGATCGCGGGATCGCCATCGGCCTGCGCGAACGCCGACGTCGCTGCGCCACCCGCGACGGCGGCCGCGAAGGCACCGCGGATGAAATCGCGCCGGCCCTTGCGCGCTTCCGAGAACACGGTGCGCACGCCCTGCGCGTCGACGAAGTTCTCGGGCGCCTTGCGCACCTGGCCGGGCTGCTGGATGTTGCTCATCGCAGGCCTTCGCAACCGCCTACTTGGCGCCGCCCAGCACCCAGGCGGCCAGCGACCTGGCGTCGGCCTCGCTCAGCGCGGGCTGGCCCGGCATCGGCACCGGGCCCCACTTGCCGCTGCTGCCCTTCTGGATGCTCGCGGTGAGCACGGCCAGCGCATCGGACTGGCCCGCGTACTTCTTCGCGACGTCCTGGTAGGCCGGGCCCACGAGCTTCTTGTCGGTCGCGTGGCAGGCGAGGCAGGCGTTCTTCTGGGCCAGCTCCTTGCTCGCATGCGCCTGGACGCAGATCAGCAAAGCGGCGGCGACCGCGAGCGACGGCAACAACTTCAATTTCGTCTCCTCGAAACTCGCATCGAAGCTGCCAGTTTCATCGTTAAATAAGTAAATCGTTATGTATTGATTTTAGGAGTCCGTGCGTCGATGGGAAGGGCTTCGTGCCTGGGGGAAACCCGCTCGGCACGCTCATGCATAACGCCAGCTCGCGATCACGCGCGCACGGCCGCGCGGGCCTGGCGCAGCCGCTGCTCGAGGTAGGCGCCGTAGAAATCCGAGGCCCCGCCCGTGAGCCGCTCGGCGACCTCGCGCGCGCCGCGGCCGAAGAACAGCAGCGTGGGCGCGACCGCGATGCCCCAGGCCGCGAGCAGGGCCTCGTGCGTGCGCGGCGTGCCGTCGAAGTCGCGCACCATGCGGCGGTCGCGCAGGTCGATCTGCACCACGGGCAGGCCCGTCGCCAGCTCGGGCATCAGGTAGTGCTCGCGCACGATGCGGCAGAAGGGACAGCCGCGCAGGCTGGCCATCACGACCAAAGGCTGCGAACGCGCGAGTGCGGCGGCGAGCGCATCGGCCAGCGAGTCCGGCGCGGGCAGCGCCGACTCGGCGGCATGCGCCAGGGGCCAGGCGCACGACAGCGCGATGCCGGCGAGGACCTGGCGCCGCGTCGACCTGTGCGTATTCATCGCGCCTCCTGCTCCATCAGCAGGTAGGTGTTGTAGGCATTCATGCGGTTCGCGGCCTTGAACAGCGGCATGGCCTCGTAGCGCGACCAGTCGGTGGCCGCATAGGCCTCGTCGAAGGGCGTCATGTCGGCCGCGGCCTTGCGCATCGCGCCGCGCAGGAACACGAGGTAGTCGCGCGTGAGCTGCAGGTCCTGCCGCGGATCGGAGGAAGCCGGCCCGTGGCCCGGCACGATGGTGCGCGCATCGAGCGCGAGCAGCGCATCGAGCGCCGCGATCCAGTGGCGGCTGTCGGCCGTGCCCACGTAGGGAATGCGGTTGCGGAACACCACGTCGCCCGAGAACAGCACCTGCTGCTGCGGCAGGTAGATCGCGAGGTCCTCGGGCGTGTGGGCCGGGCCCGCGGGCTGGATCACGAAGCGCGTGCCGCCGATCGTCATCTCGGTGCGGCCCTCGAGCCAGACATCGGCCGGCACCAGCCGCGTGCTGTCGTCGATCCACGGCGCGAGGTCCTTGCGCGAGGCCTCGAGGCGCAGCCGCGCCGCGTCGGAGTACAGGTAGGTCTTGGCCAGCGCATGCGCGATCACCTGCGCGCCCAGCGCCTTGAACACCTGCAGGCCGTAGATGTGGTCGGCGTGATAGTGCGTGAGGATCACGTGGCTGATCGGCTTGGGCGTGATGCGGCGGATCTCCTGCACCAGCCGCTCGGCCGCGGCCGGCGAACCGAGCGCATCGATCAGCACCACGCTGTCGCGCGTGACGACGAAGCCCGCGTTCGAGATGAAGTTCTGGTTCTCGGCCGAGCCCAGGGCCGGCACGCCCTGCACGTAGTAGACATCGGGCGCGACGGCGCGCGGCGCGATGTCGGGCGCGGCGAGCGCGCTCGCCATGAAGAGGCCGAAGGCCAGCGGCAACAGCGTGCGAAGAAGCGCGCGAAGAAGGAGCGGGAACATCGTGGCGTCTCTCTTTTTTTTCGTCGCGCGATGCATCGCCGCGCGACCCCGGACTTGCCCGGCTGTAAATATAAGTAGAAGATGATATTTTGAGGGCCACAACAACAACCGAGGGTTTCCCCATGAGACAGGCATTCATCGCGTTCCTTCTCGCCATCGCGGCTTCGTTCGCCGGCGCGCAGCAGGTGGTCAAGGCGGTCTATCACGTCAACACCGGCGTCGAGACCAGCGCGGCCATCCTCGCCAACATCACGAACCACCTCAACGCCGACCCGAAGGCGAAGATCGTGGTGGTGACGCACGGCCCCGGCATCGACTTCCTGCTGAGCGACGCGAAGGACAGCAAGGGCCGCGAGTTCAGCGGCCCGGTGAGCGCGCTGGCCGCGCGCGGCGTGGTGTTCGACGTCTGCAACAACACGCTGAGCACGCGCAACATCGACGCGGGCCGGCTGCTGATGGAAGCGAAGGTGGTGCCCTCGGGCGTGGCCGAGGTGGCGCGGCTGCAGGCGCAGGAAGGCTACGTCTACCTGAAGCCCTGAGGGCGGCGGCCCGGCACGGGCCTCAGGCCTGCTCGATGGCGATCTGCACGCAGATGCTGCGGCACAGCGCCACCACGGTCTCGTTCGCGATGCTGTAGTAGATGCTCACGCCCTCGCGGCGCCGCGCGAGCACGCCCGCCTGGTAGAGGGTGTTGAGGTGCTGCGACATGTTGGGCTGCGTGGTGTCGATCTCGGCCAGCAGCTCGCTCACGTTCTTCTCGCCGTTGCACAGCAGGCTGACGATCTTCAGCCGCATGGGCGCGGCCATGGCCCGGAACAGCTCGGCAGCGATGTCGAAGACCTCGTCCTCGGTGACGGCCGCGGGCTTTTTTCGGGACTTGGTGGCCATGCTGAAAGATTCTTGAGCAGGCCGCAATGTACATCGGCCCCCGGCCCCGTGCGCAATGCACGGCCGCCGCGCCGGTGAATCGCGCGTGACGCGCGCGTCACAAAACGGCCCCATGGCCCGTCTTCGGAGCAGCGGCATTTCCCGCTCGACTTTCGGAGATTCCCTCATGCACGACCCGACCCGGATAGCCCGCCTTCATCGGGGGCATTGCTTTCCTTTATTCGACAGGCCCCCGCGAGCCGCCAATAATCCAAGCACTTTCTTTGATTAATAACGGTAAGATCATGAACGCACGATCAAGGGCCTGGCTCGGAGCCGGCCTCGCGGCAGTGGTGGTGGGAGGGGCCGGCTACGGCCTCGTGGCGAAATCGAAGGCGGCCGGCGGCGGCGGTGGCGGCATGCCGCCGGCGCAGGTGGCGGTGGCCGCGGCGCGGCAGACCGAACTGCCGCGCTTCCTCAGCGGCATCGGCACGCTGGAGGCGAACCGGCAGGTCGAGGTGCCGGCCGAGGTGGAGGGGCGGATCGCGAAGATCCTCTTCACCGCGGGTGCCGAGGTGCGCGCGGGCCAGCTGCTGGTGCAGCTCAACGACGCACCCGAGCAGGGCGACCTCGAACGGCTGCAGGCGCAGCGCGCCAATGCCAAGGCGCTGCTCGAGCGCACGCGCCGGCTGCTGCCGCAGCAGGCCGCCACGCAGGAGCAACTCGACCAGGCGCAGGCCGGCTACGACCAGGCCAGCGGCGAGCTGCGGCGCGTGCAGGCGCAGATCGCCCAGAAGCGCATCGTGGCGCCCTTCGACGGCCGGCTGGGCCTGCGCAAGGTCAACCTCGGGCAGTTCGTGCGCTCGGGCGATGCGCTGGTCTCGCTGACCGACGCGCGCACCTTGCTCGCGACCATCACCCTGCCCGAGGCCGCCCTGCCCGCGCTCCAGCGCAACCAGCAGGTGCTGCTCAACGTCGACGCCTGGCCCGGCCGCGCCTTCCAGGCCCGGCTCAGCGCGATCGAGCCGCAGATCGGCAGCGACACGCGCACCGTGCGGCTGCAGGCGGCGATCGACAACGCCGACGGCGCGCTCGCGCCCGGCATGTACGTGAGCGCGCGCGTGGCGCTGCCGCCGCGCGCCGACGCCATCACCGTGCCCGAGACCGCCCTCACCTACAGCACGCACGGCGACTCGGTCTACGTGGTGCGTCCGGCCGACAAGGGCGAGGGCTTCGTGGTGCAGCAGCTGTTCGTGACGGCCGGCGACCGGCAGGACGGCCAGGTGGTGATCGAGAAGGGCCTCCAGGCCGGCGAGCGCGTCGTGACCTCGGGCCAGCTGCGCCTGTACGGCGGCGCCGCGGTGCAGCCGATGGACAAGGACACGCTGGCCGTGCAGGAGCGCAAGTCATGAGATTCACCGACCTGTTCGTGCGCCGGCCGGTGCTGGCGCTGGTGGTGAGCACGCTGATCCTGCTGCTGGGTGCGCGCGCCCTGGGCTCGCTGCCGGTGCGCCAGTACCCGCTGACCGAGAGCACCACGCTGACCATCACCACCCAGTACCCGGGCGCCTCGCCCGAGCTGATGCAGGGCTTCGTCACACAGCCGATCGCGCAGGCGGTGGCCACGATCGAGAACGTCGACTACCTGTCGTCCTCGTCCACGCTGGGCCGCAGCGTGATCACCGTGCGCATGAAGCTCAACGCCGACGCCAACCAGGCGCTCACGCAGGCGATGGCGCAGGTGAGCCAGGTCAAGTACCGGCTGCCGCAGGAGGCCTTCGACCCGGTGATCCTCAAGTCATCGGGCGAGGCCACGGCCGTGGCCTACGTGGGCTTCTCGAGCAAGACCATGGGCGTGCCCGCGCTCACCGACTACCTCTCGCGCGTGGTGCAGCCGCAGTTCGCGTCGATCGAGGGCGTGTCGGGCGTGGAGGTCTCGGGCGGCCAGACGCTGGCGATGCGCGTGTGGCTCGACGCCAACCGCATGGCCGCGCGCGGCATCTCGGCCGGCGAGCTGGCCGACGCGCTGCGCCAGAACAACGTGCAGGCGGCGCCGGGCCAGGTCAAGGGCCTGTACGTGGTGTCGAACATCCGCGTCAACACCGACCTGGTGAATGTGGCCGAGTTCCGCGACATGGTGATCAAGCGCGACGGCGATGCGCTGGTGCGCCTGGGCGACGTGGCCACGGTCGAGCTCGGCGCGGCGAGCGCCGACGTCAGCGCGATGATGGACGGCGACAAGGCCATCTACCTCGGCCTGCAGGCGGCGCCCAACGGCAACCCGCTGGTGATCGTGAAGCGCATCCGCGAACTGCTGCCCGGCATCAAGCAGAACCTGCCCGCGGGCGTGGAGGTGCAGCTGCCGTTCGAGCTCGCGCGCTTCATCGAGGCCTCGATCGACGAGGTACGCCACACGCTGCTCGAAGCCGTGGTGATCGTGGTGCTGGTGATCTTCCTGTGCCTGGGCTCGGTGCGCGCGGTGCTGATCCCGGTGGTGACCATTCCGCTGTCGATGCTGGGTGCCGCGGCGCTGATGCTGGTGTTCGGCTTCTCGATCAACCTGCTCACCCTGCTGGCGATGGTGCTGGCGATCGGGCTGGTGGTGGACGACGCGATCGTGGTGGTGGAGAACGTGCACCGCCACATCGAGGAAGGCAAGTCGCGCGTGCAGGCGGCGCTGATCGGCGCGCGCGAGGTGGCCGGCCCGGTGATCGCGATGACGCTCACGCTGGCCGCGGTCTATGCACCCATCGGCCTGATGGGCGGGCTCACCGGCTCGCTGTTCAAGGAGTTCGCCTTCACGCTCGCGGGCGCGGTGGTGGTGTCGGGCGTGATCGCGCTCACGCTGTCGCCGGTGATGAGCTCCTTCCTGCTGCCGCAGGACGCCACCGGCACGCGCATGGCGCGGCTGGCCGAGGGCTTCTTCCACCGTCTGGCCACCGGCTACGGCCGCGTGCTCGACGTGTCGCTGCGCCACCGCTGGGTGACGGGCGCGCTGGCCGCCGTGGTGCTGGTGAGCCTGCCCTTCCTCTACAACGCCGCGCAGCGCGAGCTCGCGCCCGGCGAGGACCAGGCCATGGTGCTGACCGCGATCAAGTCGCCGCAGCACGCCAACATCGACTACGTCGAGAAGTTCGGCAAGAAGTGGGACGACGTGTTCGCCGCGCTGCCCGAGAACACCGGCCGCTGGCTGATCAACGGCTCCGACGGCGTGTCGAACTCGATCGGCGGCGTGCAGCTGTCCGACTGGAAGGACCGCCAGCGCAACGCCGACCAGATCCAGCACGAGGTGCAGGGCAGCATGGGCGCGGTGGAAGGCAGCAACATCTTCGCCTTCCAGCTGCCCTCGCTGCCGGGCTCCACCGGCGGGCTGCCGGTGCAGATGGTGATCCGCAGCCCGGGCGACCACCGCAGCGTGTTCGAGGCCATGGAGGCGCTCAAGAAGGCGGCGCGCGAGAGCGGCAAGTTCGCCGTGGTCGACAGCGACCTCGAGTTCAACAACCCGGTGGTCGAGGTGCGCGTGGACCGCGCCAAGGCCAACAGCCTGGGCGTGACCATGAAGTCCATCGGCGACACGCTGGCCGTGCTGGTGGGCGAGAACTACGTCAACCGCTTCGGCATGGACGGCCGCTCCTACGACGTGATCCCGCAGACGCCGCGCGAGCAGCGGCTGACGGCCGAGGCGCTGTCGCGCTACTTCGTGAAGAGCGCGAGCGGCCAGCCGGTGCCGCTGGCCAACCTGGTGCAGCTGTCGACCAGCGTGGGCCCGAACAAGCTCACGCAGTTCAACCAGCTCAACGCCGCCACCTTCCAGGCCATTCCGATGCCCGGCGTGACCATGGGCGACGCGGTGACCTTCCTGAGCGCCGAGGCGAAGAAGCTGCCGGCCGGCTTCAGCTACGACTGGCAGTCCGACGCGCGCCAGTTCACGCAGGAAGGCTCGGCGCTGGTGCTGGCCTTCGTGTTCGCGATCGTCGTGATCTACCTGGTGCTGGCCGCGCAGTACGAGAGCCTGCGCGACCCGCTGATCATCCTGGTCAGCGTGCCGATGTCGATCTGCGGCGCGCTGGTGCCGCTGGCGCTGGGCTTCGCGACCATCAACATCTACACCCAGATCGGGCTGGTGACGCTGATCGGGCTGATCAGCAAGCACGGCATCCTGATGGTGGAGTTCGCCAACGAGATCCAGATGCGCAAGGGCTTCGACCGCCGCGCCTCGATCGAGGAGGCCGCGCGCATCCGCCTGCGGCCGATCCTGATGACCACGGCCGCGATGGTGGTGGGCCTGGTGCCGCTGCTGTTCGCAAGCGGCGCGGGCGCCAACAGCCGCTTCAGCATCGGGCTGGTGATCGTGGTCGGCATGCTGGTGGGCACGCTGTTCACGCTGTTCGTGCTGCCCACGATGTACACGCTGCTGGCGCGCGACCATCGCGCCGCGGGGCAGTCGAAGCGCGCGGCCGAGCTCGCGGCGCTGGAGGACGGCCCGACGGCACCGGCCACGGCGGGCGGCCACGCATGAAGCACGGGAGAACGACCATGAAGACCCTGATCCTTTCCCTGTCGATGCTGGCCACGGCACTGCTGCTGGCCGGCTGCGCGGTCGGCCCGCGCTACGCGGCGCCCGAGACCTCGCCGGTGACGATCGCCGCGCCCGAGCGCCACCTGTTCGCGCCCGACGCGGTGCAGCGCGACTGGTGGCGCCAGCTCGAGGATGCGCAGCTCGACGCGCTGATCGAACGCGCGCTGGCCGCCAACCACGACATCCGCATCGCGCAGGCACGGCTGCTCGAAGCCCGCGCCGTGCAGGACGAGGCCGAGCTCGACCGCTGGCCCACCGTGACGATGGGTGCGAGCAAGACCCGCAGCATCGCGCAGGGCAACGGCGTGCCGGCCGAGGCCCGCACGCTGGCCGAAAGCAGCCGCCTGGGTTTCGACGCCGGCTGGGAGATCGACCTGTTCGGCCGCCTGCGCCGGCTCGACGAGGCCGCCAGCGCACGCGCCGAGGCGCAGGCCGCCGACCTCGAGCAGGCGCGCATCGTGGTGGTGGCCGAGCTAGCGCGCAACTACTACGAGATGCGCGGTGCCGAGCAGCGGCTCGCGGTGACGCAGCGCACGCTGCAGAGCCTGCGCGACAGCCTGCGCGTGACCGAGGCCCAGGTCGGCATCGGCCGCGGCCTCGCGGGCGACCTCGCGAGCGCGCGCGCCAACCTCGCGAGCACCGAGAGCCAGCTGCCGCTGTTCGAGACCGCGCGCCGCCAGGCCGCGCACCGCGTGGCGGTGCTCGCGGCGCTGCAGCCGGCCGAGCTCGAGCCGATGCTCGCGCCGCGGCCGCTGCAGCTGCTCGCCAAGCGGCTGCCGGTGGGCGACCTCGGCGACCTGCTGCGCCGCCGGCCCGACGTGCTGCGCGCCGAGCGCGGCCTGGCCGCGAGCACGGCCGACGTGGGCGCGGCCACGGCCGCGCTGTACCCGCGGCTCGACATCGGCGGCTTCCTCGGCTTCATCGCGCTGCGCGGCTCGGACCTGGGCCGCGGGTCGAGCCGCGCCTTCAGCCTCACGCCGGGCCTGAGCTGGCCCGCGCTGCGGCTGGGCTCGGTGCGCGCGCAACTGCGCGGCGCCCAGGCGCGCGCGCAGGGCGAGCGCGCGGCCTACGAGCAGACCGTGCTGCGCGCCATCGAGGACGTGGAGAACGCGCTCACCGGCTACGGCCAGAACCAGCAGCGGCTGCAAAGCCTGGTGGTGGCCTCGGAACAGAGCGCGCGCGCGGCCGAGCTGGCCGAGGTGCGCTACCGCGAAGGCGCCGCGCCCTACCTGTCGGTGCTCGACGCGCAGCGCACGCTGCTGCGCGCGCAGGATGCGGTGGCCGAGGCCGAGACCGCCTCGTACACCAGCCTGGTCGCGCTCTACAAGGCCGTGGGCGGCGGATGGCAGGCGCCCGATGCCCCGACCGCGGGCCGCGACGAGGGCGCGGCCAAGGGGCTTTCGGGCGTTTCTGCGAAGGACGCCCCAAGCACCTGACAATGCAAGGGTTGCCGCCTTTCCGTTCCGCTCCCCACGAAGACCGCGCCATGTCCGCCAACGACACCGCCGACGCCAAGCCCGCCTGGACCCCGCACCAGCCGGCCGACCGCATCCTCTCGACGCTCAAGACCCGCGGCGCGCTCGGCATTCCCGACATCGCCAAGGTGCTGCAGGTCACGGCGGAGGCGGTGCGCCAGCAGATGGCCAAGCTGCAGGCCGAGGGCCTGGTCGACGCCGAGAGCCGCAGCGCCGGGCGCGGCCGGCCGACGCAGATCTGGCGGCTCACGGCCTCGGGCCATGCGCGCTTTCCCGACACGCATGCCGAGATGACGGTGCAGATGATCAGCGCCGTGATCCAGGTGTTCGGCGAGAAGGGCATGGACCAGCTGATCGGCGCGCGCGAGGAAACCATGCGCAGCAACTACCGCGAGGCCCTGCGCGGCGCGCGCGGCATCGGCGCACGGCTCGAGCGGCTGGCCGAGGTGCGCAGCCGCGAGGGCTACATGGCCGAGTACCGCGCCGACGACGAGGGCGAGGGCTTCCTCTTCATCGAGAACCATTGCCCGATCTGCACCGCGGCGCGTGCCTGCACGGGCTTCTGCCGCAGCGAGCTGCAGCTCTTCGACGAGGTGCTCGGGCCCGACGTGAGCGTGAGCCGCGTCGAGCACGTGCTCGCGGGCGCGCGGCGCTGCGCCTACCGCGTCGTTCCCAAGGCCGGCGACAAGCCAGGCGACAAGACCCGCATCAAACCAAGCAAGGGCGCCGACTGAGCGCCCCCCGCCTCTTTTTCTTTTTATCAACCAGAAGGACCCCACGATGGAACACACCCTGCCTCCCCTGCCCTACGCCCTCGACGCGCTGGCACCCGAGTACTCGAAGGAGACCCTCGAGTACCACTACGGCAAGCACCACAACGCCTATGTGGTGAACCTCAACAACCTGCAGAAGGGCACCGAGTTCGAGTCGCTCACGCTCGAAGAGATCATCAAGAAGTCCAGCGGCGGTATCTACAACAACTCGGCCCAGATCTGGAACCACACCTTCTTCTGGAACTGCATGAAGCCGCAAGGCGGCGGCGCTCCGAGTGGCGCGCTGGCCAAGGCCATCGACGCCAAGTGGGGCAGCTTCGATGCCTTCAAGGAAGCCTTCGTGAAGTCGGCCGTGGGCAACTTCGGCTCGGGCTGGACCTGGCTGGTGAAGAAGCCCGACGGCAGCGTGGACATCGTGAACACCGGCGCCGCCGGCACGCCGCTGACGACCGCCGACACGGCGCTGCTGACGGTCGACGTCTGGGAACACGCCTACTACATCGACTACCGCAACCTGCGTCCCAAGTTCGTCGAGACCTTCCTGTCCAAGCTGGTCAACTGGGACTTCGCCGAAAAGAACTTCGGCTGATCCCCGGGGTCGATCGGGTTCGGGGCGTGCCCGCGGGGCGCCCCGAACCCCTGCTTCAGCGCCGCGAAGCCACGCTGCGCGCCAGCAGGCAGAGGATCTCGTACATCAGCGTGGCACCCAGCAGCGCGGTGCTGCCCGAGGGGTCGTAGGGCGGCGACACCTCGACCACGTCCCCACCCACGAAGTCCAGCCCGTCGAGACCGCGCAGCAGGCCCAGCGTCTCGCGCGTGGTCATGCCGCCGATCTCGGGCGTGCCGGTGCCCGGCGCGAACACCGGGTCCAGGCCATCGACATCGAGCGACAGGTAAGTGGGCCCATCGCCGACGATGCGCCGCGCCTCCTGCACGATCGCCTCGACGCCCTTGGCCTCGAACTCCTCGATGAAGACCACGCGCATGCCACTGTCGAGCGAATAGCGCCAACCCTGGTCGGAGTTCTGCGCACCGCGGATGCCGATCTGGATGGTGCGCTTCGGGTCGAGCAGCCCGGCCTCGACCGCGCGGCGGAACGGCGAGCCATGGCTGAACTTGGAACCGAGGAAGTCGTCCCAGGTGTCGGTGTGCGCATCGATGTGCACCATGCCCAGCGGCCGGCGCGGCTGCATCGCCTGGAACACCGGGAAGGTGATCGAGTGGTCGCCGCCCGCGGCCAGCACCGTCTTGCCGGCCGCGAACAGGGGTTCGAAGAAGCGGCGGATGTCCTCGTGCGAGCGCTCGAGGTGGAACACGTCGGTGAACGGCACGTCGCCCACGTCGGCCACGCGGCAGGCCTCGAAGGGATTGAAGCCGGTGACGTGGTGGATGGCGCGCGTCATCGACGACATGTTGCGGATCTCGCGCGGGCCGTAGCGCGCGCCGGGACGCGCCGTCACGCCGCCGTCGAAGGGCACGCCGGCCAGGGCGATGTCGAAGTCCTCGAGGCGCTGCGCGAAGGGCACGCGCATGAAGGTCGGGATGCCGCTGTAGCGCGGCAGCGTCTGCATGGCGGTGTCTGTTTGCATGGCAGGCAGGGGGTTCAGAACGTGGCCGGGGTGTTGGTCCACAGCACCCGGGTCTGGGTCTTGCCGGGATTGCGGTAGCTGTGCGGCACGTCGCTGGAGAAATAGAAGGAGTCGCCGGCCGACAGCCGGTAGACCTCGTCGCCCAGGCGCAGCTCGAACTCGCCCTCGATCACGTAGCCCATCTCCTCGCCGACGTGCGCGATCTGCTCCAGGCTCTCGGCCTTGGGCTCGAGCACGTGGATGTCGGCCTGCAGCAGCTGGCCGCGGATCGGCACGATCACGCGCTCGAGCTTCACGCCGCGCTTCTTGCCGCGCAGGCCGGTGAACTCGATCACGGGGCGTTCGGAAGCACGCGTCACCGGCGACATGGGCGGCGCGAACGAGGCCGTGAGCTCGGCGACGTTGGTGTCGAGCGCACGCGCGAGGCGGTGCAGGTTGGCCAGCGAGGGCATGACCTGGCCGCGCTCCACGCGCGACAGCAGGCTTTCGGAACAGCCGGCGGCATCGGCGAGCGCCTTCAGCGTGAGACTTCGCACCATGCGCGCATGCTTGAGCCGCGGCCCCAGCGCCGACAGCGCGAGGTCCGGGTCTGCCTCCACCGGTGCCGGCGAGGCGGCGGCGGCAGCGGGAATGGCGGTGGTCTTCTTGGCAGTGCGCATGGCGTCGAGTCGTCAGTGGGCCGGCGGCGCGCCGGAAAGCTCAGGCATCCGCCAGCACGGTGAAGTGCACTTCGACCGGGCGGTTGTCGTTGATGGGAACGATGTCCTGCGGGCAGGCCGACATGACGACCACGCAGTCCATCTCGGCGCGCAGATCCACATGGTCGCCGGCCTTGGAGACGGGCGGCAGCCAGTCTACGCCGCCGCCCGGGCCCACCGGGATGTTCATCCACAGGTTGAGCGGCTGCGGCACCTCGCGCGCGCGCAGGCCGATGGCCTTGAGCGCCATGCGCATGTTGTCGGCGCAGTTGTCGTGGTACTCGGTCACGCCGAGGTTCTGGTAGCGGTAGGCGTCGCAGGCGGCCATGAGCGTGTCGTGCACGCCGGGCGAGGTGTCGGCCACGAGCGTCATGATGGGACGGCGGCGGTTGGTGGCGAGCGGATCGCCGGCCCTGGGCATGATGCGGTCGATGACCGCGCGCGCATGCTCCATCGACATGAACTCGCTGAGGTCGTCGGCCTTGAAGGCCCAGAAGTCGCACACCTGGCTGCCGTGCGTGTTGATGACGCGGATCACCTGGCCCTTGGCGAGGCGCACGGCGCGGCCGTTGCGCGCGGGCACTTCGTAGCGCTTGCCGAGCTCGGGCGTGCCGTCGGCCGACACGGGCTCGCGCAGCGTGCAGTTGGCGCCGACGGGTTCGCCATTGTCGGCCACGTGGGCGTGCGCGTGGGTGTCCGTGTGGAAAGAGGAAGTGGCTTGGTCGTCCATGGTCTGGCTAGTCCTTTGAAGCTTCGGGAGGGGTGGAGGAAACGAGCGGCCCGGCCAGCCGCGCGAGGCACCAGGCCAGGGCGCGCGTGCAGGCCGCGAGGTCGTCGATGGGGGTGTCTTCGTCGGGGTGGTGGCTCACGCCGCCACGGCTGGGCGCGAACAGCATCGCGCTGGGGCAGAAGCCGGCCAGCGGCATGGCGTCGTGGAAGGCGCCCGACAGCATCTCGCGGTGGCTCAGTTGCAGCGCGGCGCAGGCCTCGCGCGCCAGGCCCGCGAGCGCGGCGTCGAAGCGCACGGTGGGCTTGTCCTGCAGCACCTCGAGCTGGCCGCCGGCCGGCAGCGCCGCGTCGACGAGCGCGCGCACCGCATCGAGCGCGGCGGCCTCGGGATGGCGCGCATCGACGGTGAAGACGACGCGCTCGGCAATGGTGTTGATCGACCCGGGGCTGCACTCCCAGCAGCCGATGGTGAGGCGCAGCCGGTCGTCGCCGCACCGCGCCGCGTGTTCGAGCAGCGCATGGGCCATGCGCACGGCCTTGGCCTGCGCGTCGTCGCGCGCGGCCAGCGGCGTGGTGCCCGCGTGCGCGCTGCGCCCCGGCACGGTGATGCGGAACCAGCGCACGCCCTGGATCGCGCTCACGCAGCCGACCTGCAGGCCCTCGGCCTCCAGCACCGGGCCCTGCTCGATGTGCGCCTCGATGTAGCCATGCACCGGGCGCGCGAGCGGCGTGTCCATCCAGCGCCAGCCCTGGCGCAGTGCTTCCGCGCGCAGGTCGTCCACGGCGGCATCGCGCGCGGCCTCGAAGCGCAGGCCGTCGCCGTCGCGCACGCCGAGGAAGGCCTCGAGCCGCTGCGGCGCGGTGAAGGCGACCGAGCCCATCAACCCGGGCGCGAAGCGCGAGCCTTCCTCGTTGGTCCACATGGCGACGTCGATCGGCCGGCGGGTGCGCAGGCCGAGACGGTCGAGCGCATCGAACACCTCCAGGCCCGCCGCGACGCCGAAGGCGCCGTCGAGCCAGCCGCCCAGGGGCTGGGTGTCGATGTGGCTGCCGGTCATGATTGGCGACAGCATCGATCCCTGTCCGTCGCGCCGGACGAACACGTTGGCGGCGGCGTCGATGCCGACGCGGTAGCCGGGCCGGCGCGCGAACGGCTGCACCAGCCAGCGCCGCGCGGCCAGTTCGTGCGCGCACAGCGCCTGCCGCGCCACGCCGCCGCCGGTGCCCGCGCCGGCGGCGCCATGCGCCGCCAGGCCACGCAGCCGGGCCTCGAGGCTCGCGGTGCCGACCGCGCGCGCCACGTCGCCCGCGAGGGCCGCGTCCCGCATCGCGTCGAGCGCGTTCATGCGAGCGCTCCCGCCGCGGGCTGGCCGAGGCTGCGGCGGATCCATGGCTGCAGGAAGGCCTGGATGCGCGGATGGGCCGGCGCGTGGATCACCTCGCGCGGCGTGCCGATCGTCACGATGCGGCCCTTCTCCATGAACACGATCCGGTCCGACACCTCGGCCGCGAAGCTCATCTCGTGCGTGACCATGATCATGGTCATGCCGCCGCGCGACAGCGACTTGATCACCTCGAGCACCTCGTCGACCAGCTCGGGATCGAGCGCGGAGGTCGGCTCGTCGAGCAGCATCACCTCGGGCCCGACCGCGAGCGCGCGCGCGATGCCCACGCGCTGCTGCTGGCCGCCGCTGAGCTGGGGCGGCCGCGCATCGGCCTTGGCCGACATGCCCACGCGCGCCAGCGCCTCGCCGGCCACGGCCCGGGCCTGGTCCGCGCGCAGCCCCTTGGCCAGCGTGAGCGGCGCCATCACGTTGGCCAGCACCGTCATGTGCGGCCACAGGTTGAACTGCTGGAACACCATGGCCACCGGCGCGCGCACCTCGGCGACGACGCGCTCGCTCTCGCGGGCCAGCGCGCCGGCCGCGTTGCGGCGGTAGCCGAGCAGCGCGCCGCGGATGCGGACCTCGCCCTCGTCGTAGGCCTCGAGAAAGTTCATGCAGCGCAGCAGCGTGGTCTTGCCCGAGCCCGAGGGGCCGATCAGCGACAGGACCTCGCCCTTGCGGATGTCCAGGTCGATGTCCGACAGCACGCGCTGCGGGCCGAAGGACTTGCCGACGCCGCGCAGGGAGACGATGGGAACGGTCACGGGAGCATTCATGGACGGGAGGTTTCTCGAAGGGCGGCCCAGGCGCGCAGCGTGCCGGCCGCGCGGTTGACGAGCAGCGACAGGCCCCAGTAGCTCAGCGCCAGCAGCAGGTAGGGCTCGACGTAGACGAACTGCTCCGACACCACCTTGCCGGCGGTCATCGTCAGTTCGGGATAGGTGATGACCGAGGCCAGCGCGGACTCCTTCATCAGCAGGATGGTCTGGCTCGCGATCAGCGGCAGGCTGGCGCGCAGGGCCTGCGGGCATTCGATGGTGGCGAAGATCTGGCGCGAGGACAGGCCCATGCAGCGCGCCGCCTCGATCTGGCCGCGCGGAATGCTCTGCCAGCAGGCGCGGAAGATCTCGGCGAAGTAGGCGCCGCCGTAGACCGCGAGCGTGAGGCCCGCGGCGGCGAAGGGATCGAGCGACAGGCCCGCGCTCGGCAGGCCGAAGTAGACGATGAACAGGTGGATCAGGAACGGCACGCCGCGCCACACCGCGGTGTAGGCGGTGTAGAGCCAGCGCGCCGCGCGCCAGCCGGTTTCGCGCAGCGCGTGGAAGGCGAAGCCCACGACCAGGCCGCCCGCCAGTCCCGTCAGCGTGAGCAGCACGGTGCGCAGCGCGGCCGCGCCGAACGCGGGCAGCAGCTGGCCCAGGAGCGCCGTGTCGATCATGGCCGCTCCATCCGGCCGCGCAGCCAGTGGCCGAGCCACAGCACCGCGCCGGTCATCAGCAGGTAGCACAGGCCCACCGAGACGTAGACCTCGAGCGGCCTGAAGTTGGCGGCCACGATCTGCCGCCCGCCGCGCGCCAGGTCGGCCACCGAGATCGCCGAGACGATGGCCGAGCTCTTCACCACGTCGACGCCCTCGGACACCACGGCCGGCCACACGGCCCGCGCGAGCTGCGGCAGCTGCACGTGGCGGAAGATGCGCGCGGGCGGCATGCCGAACGAGGCCGCGGCCTCGATCTGCCCGACCGGCACCGCCACCAGCCCGGCGCGCAGGATCTCGCACTGGAACGCGGCGGAGTTCAGGCCCAGCGCGACGATGGCCACCAGCAGCGGCGGCAGGTCGAGGCCGTAGGCGCTGGGCAGGTAGAAGAGCATGAGCAGCTGCACCAGCAGCGGCGTGCCGCGAAAGAAGCTCAGGTAGGTGCGCACCGCGGCCGGCAGCACGCCCCGGCCACCGCGCCGCAGCGACAGGCCCAGCAGCACCGCGCCCCAGGCGAAGCCCAGCGCGATGGCTGCGATCGCCACGCTCAGCGTGGTGACGGCGCCCTGCAGCAGCACGGGCAGGTAGGCGGCCAGCCGCTCGAGAAGGGTCGTTGCATTCATCGGGAGCGCGGTGGTGCGGGGTCAGGAAGCGTCGTGCGGAGCAGGCCCGCTCACATCTGCGGCACCGGCACCGCGTCGGTGGGCACCTCCATCGGGAAGCCGAACCACTTCATCTGCAGTTCCTTGAGCTGGCCGCTCTTCTGCGCCCGCGCGATGCCGTCGCTGAAGAACTTGACCAGCGGCGCACTGTCGGCGTCCTTGCGGCCGACCCAGCCGAAGTAGGTCTTGGGGCCGATGGGCGCGGGCATCACCGCATAGATGTCGCCGCGCGTCTTCACCAGCGTCGCCAGGTTGGAGAGCGACTGCGCCACCGCCACCAGCCGGCCGGCGGCCAGGTCGGCATAGGCCTCGTCGAAGCTCACGTACTCGCGGATCGTGACCGCGGGTTTGCCGTCGGCCTGCAGCTTCTTCGCATAGTCCTGCAGCGCGCGCAGCTGGGCCGAGCCGGCCTGCGAGCCCACCGTCTTGCCGGCGATGCCCGCGGGGTCGGTGAGCGCGGCGTCGTCCTTGCGCTTGACCAGCGCCGTCGTGGCGTCGGCGATCGGCACGGTGAACGCGAACTTGTCGGCGCGCTCCTTGGTGAGCGTGACCGAGGTCACGACGAAGTCGAAGCGCCTGGTCGCCAGGCCCGGCAGGATGCCCTGGAACGGCACGTCGAACTGCTTGACCTTGACCTCGGGCAGGTCGGCCAGGATCAGGCGCATCAGGTCGGGGCCGTAGCCCACGATCTTGCCGTCCTGCAGGTACTCGAACGGCGCGAACTGCGCCTCGGTACCGATGACGATTTCTTTCTTGCTCTTCACCGTCTCCAGCATGTCGGCGCCGTGCGCGGCACCGAGCAGGAACAGGGAAAGAACGCCGGCGATTGCGCGATGGAACAGCATGAGCAGGGCCCTCGGGTGTGGATTGAAGCAGGTGTGGACAGATTCAGCAAGCAACTTGCATTCATGCAAGTCACTTGCTTAGAACACACAAGTTCCATGCCAGCCCGAATCGGTCCGGCGGCACGACGGTGGTGCCGACAGCGGCGCAAAAAGGAACAGGAGACGGCGCGAGGCGCACTAAGGGGGTGCAAAATCGGTGCAAGCCGCCACGCCTGGAGAAGACGGCCATCGCGAACCGCGAAATCCCGCACGGGGTCGTTCCGGCACACTGCACCCTGGTGCAGCGATGCGATGGCTTCCAGGCTGCAACCCGATCCGTCCAGATACAGAGACAAACCCATGATCCGACAACTCATCCGCCCGCTGGCCCTCGCGCTGGCGCTTCCGCTGGCCTTCGGCGCCGCCTCCACCGCCCAGGCCCAGGCCTGGCCTGCCAAGCCGATCCGCATGATCGTGCCCTTCCCGCCCGGCGGCGGCACCGACATCCTGGCGCGCCTGGTGGCCCAGAAGCTCACCGAGACCAACCACTGGACCGTGGTGCCCGACAACCGCGCGGGCGCCGGCGGCACCATCGGCATCGCCGAGGCCGCGCGCGCCGCGCCCACGGGCTACGACATCGTGATGGGCCAGAAGGACAACATGGTCGTCGCGCCCTGGCTCTACAAGAACCTCAGCTACGAGCCGACCAAGGACCTGGCCGCGGTGGCCCACGTGGCCTTCACGCCCGTGGTGATCGTCACGCAGGCCAACTCCAAGTACAAGACGCTCGACGACGTGGTGAAGGCCGCGCGCGCCGCGCCCGACACCATCACCTACGGCTCGCCCGGCAACGGCACCACCATCCACCTGGCCGGCGAGATCTTCAACGGCGCGGCCAAGATCAAGATGCGCCACGTGCCCTACAAGGGTTCGAACGCGGCCATGATGGACGTGCTCGCGGGCAACGTCGACCTGATGGTGTCGTCGGTGCCCTCGGCCATGGCCCAGATCAAGGCCGGCAAGCTGCGCCCGCTGGCCGTCACCTCGGCCAAGCGCAGCAGCTCGCTGCCCGACACGCCCACCGTGGCCGAGCTCGGCTACAAGGGCTTCGACGTGAGCACCTGGTATGGCCTGTTCGTGCCGGCCAAGACGCCCAAGGAAGTGATCGCCACCTTGAACGCCGAGGTCAACAAGCTGCTGGCCACGCCCGAGATGCAGGCCGCGATCATCGCGCAGGGCGCCGAGCCGCAGAGCATGACGCCCGAGCAGTTCGGCACGCTGCTCAAGACCGACTACGAGAAGTGGAAGGGCATCGTGCAGGCCTCGGGCGCGACCATCGAGTAGGCGCGCGAGGGCCGATGAACAAAGAGGGCGCGCTGCGCCCTCTTTTCGTTGGAGGGCGGCGCCTCAACGCGCGGACACGGGCATCGGCGCGGGCGGCAGCACCAGCGGTGCGCCCGAACGCGAGGCCCGGTCCCAGCCCGGATGCCGCTGTGCACGCTCCAGCTCGGCCGTCACTTCGGCGCGGGTCTTCGGCCTGGCATTGGTCGCCGGAACCGGCGTGCCGTAGGCCAGGAAGCTCTTCCATTTCGGATCGTTTCGCGCAGCCGCCAGCTCCTGGTCGACCTGGTCCGTCGACTTGCCCGCACCGGCCAGTTCCGCATGGGCCTTGATGCCCGCTTCGTTGGCCGCGAAATGCGAAGGCGCGTCGACGTGCTGCACGCTCTGCTGGGCGAAGGCCATGAGCGGCATGAAGCCGGCCAGGGCGGAGGCGGCCGCGAGCGCGGCGATTCTTCGGTTCGACATGCATATCTCCTGTGGTTGTTCCCCGCGACCGGATGTCAGGCGCGGGGGTGGAGATACGGCGATGCGTTCGGGCGTGCCATTCGCGGGGCGTCGATCTCTCCACGCCCACACACTAGAAATGGAAACCGACGCGGACTTATCCGCCCGGTTACGTTCTCGTCATCCGAGACCCGGCTCAGTCCGGCACGAACTTGCGGTTGAACACCGCCACGTCCGACTCGCGCTCGAAGGCCGCGAGCTGGCCCATCTTGCCGTCGCTCAGGCGGCAGGCCGCGAACAGGCTGTGACGCCCCTGGAAGCCGAACTCGTCCATCACGATCAGCGCGTAGGGGTACGGCACGAAGACCTGGTGCGTGAAGACGATGCGGTGCTGGTTCCTCGGCGAGGGAAAGAGCTTGTACTCGCCGGTGTCGATGCCTTGGGCGGTGGCCATGGCGCGGGTGCTCAGTCCGGATCGCGCACGTCGGCCGCCGGCTTGGCGCCGAAGTCCGCGCGCGCGAGGTACTTGAGCACCTTCGCGGCCGCGCTCGCGGGGCTGTCGAGCAGGCCCTCGCTCTTGAGCTTCTCGAAGCGCGTGCGGTCGGGGAAGTTCTCGGCCGAGGCGCCACGCAGTTGCACCTGCATGTCGGTGTCGATCACGCCGGGCGCCAGCGACACGATGCGCGCGCCGTTCGGCAGGTTCGCCTCCTCGAGCGCGACCGCGCGCGAGTAGTGGTCCATGCCGGCCTTGGCCGCGCAGTACGGTGCCTGGCTGCCCATCGCGTTGCGGCCCAGGCCCGAGGAGATGTTGAGCACCTTGCGCGCGCCGCGCCAGCCGCGCGTGCCGCCGAGGAAGGCCGCCGTCAGCAGCAGCGGCGCTTCGAGCCCGATGCGCAGCGCCTGCGAGAGCTCGGCATCGACCGCGGCCGCGAGCGGCGCCGGATTGCCGACCGTGCCCGCGTTGTTGATCAGCGTGACGGCGTCGAAGCGCTGGGCGTCCTGCGTGGCCAGCCATTCGCGCAGGCGCGCGGCCGAGGCGACGGGATCGGACAGGTCCTGCTCCCATTGCACGAGTTCGACGCCGGCCGCCTTCGCCTGCTCGCCGAGTTCGGGGCTCTGGCGGCGCGAGATGCACAGCAGGACGTGGCCGGGCTGCAGCAGCTGTTCGGCCATGGCGCGGCCGAGGCCGCGCGATGCGCCGGTGATGAGGTAGAGGTGGGAGGTGGGCATGGGGCGATGATAGTCATCGCGCCGAGGAGACGCCGCCGCCCTCCTCCATGCCCGACCCGCTCAGTTGGATGGCGGGAATTCGAGCCCGTTGCAAGGCGCGGCCGGCTTCTCCTTCTTTCCGTACAGGACGTCGTAGGCCAGGGTCCCCATCACGTCGAGACCGCGCGTGTTCAGATGGATGGGACTGCCCGGCATGTAGCAATCGCTCGAGAGCGCGAGCGGCATGCTCGCGGGATTGCTCACCACCGCGGGGAAATCGATGACCCCATCGAAGTTTCCGGGCGTCTTGATCCATTCGTTGATCTTGAGCCACTTGCCGTAGTTGGCGGGGTCCTTGACAAAACCGGTCTCCCCCGCGTCCCCGATACCGGGAATGTTCCCGATCGGCGTGTTGACGCCCCCATAGACCTTGATCTTCCTGGCGCGGGCCGTTTCGACGAAATACTTGTAGTGCTCGATGATCCGGTCCGTCGTATAGCCCTGGTTGAGGTCGTTGTCGCCGGCCAGGATGACGATGTCGGTCGGATCGCGGGACAGCACGTCGCGCTCGAACCGGCTGCGCAAGGAGGGTCCGTTGTCGGAGCCGATCATGGAGTTGCCACTGATGCCCGCGTTGCCCACGCCGAGCAGTTCGCCATTGGAATTCGCCAGCTTCGACAAGACGGCGGGCCATGACTCCTGAATGCCCTTGGCGCCGAATCCGGCCGTGATCGATTCGCTCATGGCAATCACGACCCGGGCTTGCTCGGGCGCGAGCACCTTGACCTCGCTGAGGCTGAAGGCACCGTCGTAGGTCTGATAGTTCGGCGCCGCCGTCTTGATCGATGCTTCGCCCGAGACATCGCGCTTCCTCACCACGAAGTACCCGGGAAGCGGGACGCTCTTGTCCATATGCATGTCCGCATACTGGGTGTTCCCCTGGAAATGCAGGGTGATCAGCAGGTCGGAGAGCTTCGGCACGTTCATCGACACGGGATCGCTCAGCAGCTCCGTCCCCGCGGGAACCTCGGCCAGCGTCTTGCCGTTGAAGGTCAGGACCTTGCGCGTACCGAGATCGATGGCCGTCGGGTCCGAGGCATCGCGGGCGTCGGGCAGCGCCACGCTGGCATGGTCGACGCGCATGGTGGCGGTGCCGAAGACATTGGAAAGCCGGATCCGGACGCCCTCGCCGCCCACGCTCGTCCGGATGCGCATCCGGACCGTGTCGGAATCCTCGTTCTGCATGAAGTTGGCGCGCAGCGCGACCTGCCAGGTCGTGGCCCACCTGGTCTTCTTCTCGGGGGGAACCACTTCCGTCGGACCTGCCGGCTCGACCGGCGGCACGGGCACGACCGCGGTGGGAGGAGGGCCCAGGGCCGCCGCGGCGTTGGCGGCGACGACCGCCGCGATCGCCGCGGCATTCGCATTGTCGTTGCCGCCTCCACCACCACAGGCCGCCACGGCCCCGACGACCACCGTCGCCCAGGCCGTGCGCCATACCGTCTTGAACAGGGCCTGGCCCACCAATACCGTTTCGAACGTCTTCTTCATGTTGCCTCCTTGAGTTGCTGACTTTCCGGGTTGGGTTTGCGCTCTACATCGACACCTCGCTGATCGTGAAAAAAGGGGAGGGACCGCGGCTACTTGCCGCGCTTGCGGCCCTCGGCGAGGCGCTCGATCAGGCTGTTCAGTTCGCCCATGATTCCCTTGCGGAAGGCGAGCACGCAGATCACGAAGATCAGGCCCGTGACCATGGTCACCGACTCGCCCAGGGTGTTGAACCAGTCGATGGTGGTGATGCGCGCGAGCAGGTTGCCCAGCTCGCCGATCTTGTTCTCCAGCAGCACGACCACGGCCGAGCCCACCAGCGGACCCGACAAGGTGCCCAGCCCGCCCACCAGCGTCATCAGGATCACCTGGCCCGAGGCGGTCCAGTGCACGTCCGACAGGGTCGCGAAGCCCAGCACCAGCGTCTTGAGCGAACCCGCCAGGCCCGACAGCGCCGCCGAGATCACGAAGGCCAGCAGCTTGAAGCGCGCCACGTCGTAGCCCAGCGACAGCGCGCGCGGCTCGTTCTCCTTGATGCCCTTGAGCACCTGGCCGAACGGCGAGTGGATGGTGCGCACGATCAGCAGGAAGGCCGCAGCCACGATCGCCAGCGCGACGTAGTACATCGTCAGGTCGTTGCTCAGGTCGAGCAGGCCGAACAGCTTGCCGCGCGGCACGCCCTGCAGGCCGTCCTCGCCGCCGGTGAACCTCGCCTGCAGCGCGACGAAGAACATCATCTGCGCCAGCGCCAGGGTGATCATCGCGAAGTAGATGCCCTGGCGACGGATGGCCAGCACGCCGAACAACCAGCCCAGCAGCGCACCCACCAGCGTGCCCGCGATCAGGCCCAGCTCGGGCGTGAGGCCCCAGACCTTGATCGCATGGCCGGCCACGTAGGCCGAGCCGCCGAGGAAGGCCGCATGGCCGAAGGACAAGAGTCCGGTGAAGCCCAGCAACAGGTTGAAGGCCGAGGCGAACAGCGCGAAGCACAAGAGCTTCATCACGAACACCGGGTAGGCGCCGAAGAACGGCGCCAGCACCAGCGCGACGAGCAGCAGGCCGTAGAAGACGGTGGAGATCTTTTTCATGTTCATGCCGCCTGCTCTCACTTCTCTTTGCCGAACAGGCCGGCAGGACGCACCAGCAGCACGATGACCATGATCACGAACACGACGGTGGACGAGGCCTCGGGATAGAAGACCTTGGTGAAGCCCTCGATCACGCCCAGCCCCAGCCCGGTGAGGATGGCGCCCATGATCGAGCCCATGCCGCCGATCACGACGACGGCGAACACCACGATGATCAGGTTCTGGCCCATCAGCGGCGAGACCTGGATCACCGGCGCGGCCAGCACGCCCGCGAAGGCCGCCAGGCCCGCGCCGAAGGCATAGGTCAGCGTGATCATCAGCGGCACGTTGACGCCGAAGGCCTCCACGAGCCGCGGGTTCTCGGTGCCCGCGCGCAGGTAGGCGCCGATGCGGGTCTTCTCGATCACGAACCAGGTGGCGATGCAAACGACCAGCGAGGCCACGACCACCCAGGCGCGGTAGTTGGGCAGCACCATGAAGCCCAGGTCGGTGGCGCTCGACAGTGCCTCGGGCGCGTCGTAGGCCAGGCCCGAGACGCCGTAGATGGAGCGGAACACGCCCTCGATGAGCAGCGTGAGACCCAGCGTGAGCAAGAGGCCGTAGAGGTGGTCGAGCTTGTAGATCCAGCGCAGCAGCAGCCGCTCGATCAGCACGCCGAACAGGCCGATGACGATGGGCGCGGCGATCAGCATCACCCAGTAGTTGATGCCGAAATATTCCATCGCCATCCAGGTGAGCACCGCGCCGAGCATGAACAGCGCGCCGTGCGCGAAGTTGATGACGTTGAGCAGGCCGAAGATGACGGCCAGCCCGAGGCTCAGGATGGCATAGAAGGAGCCGTTGACCAGCCCCAGGAGGAGCTGGCTCAACAGGGCGGGAAGGGAAATGGTCATAGGGGGTTCAGCAAGCGCGGGCCCGAGCGGGCCCGCGGGGGTCGGTCATTTCCAGAGCGCGCACTTGCTCTCGGCCTTGGTCGTGAAGACCTGGTCGCCCGGCAGCGTCTTGAGCACCTTCAGGTAGTCCCAGGGCTTCTTCGACTCGGACGGCGACTTCGCCTCCACCAGGTACATGTCGTGGATGAAGCTGCCGTCGGCGCGGATCTGGCCCTTGCCGTAGAAGTCGTCGATCTTCATGCTCCTGAGCTGCGCCATCACCTTGTCGGCGTCGGTGGTCTTCGCAGCGGCCACCGCCTTCAGGTAGGTGGTGGTGGCCGAGTAGTCGGCGGCCTGCACGTCGGTCGGCATGCGCTTGGTCTTCTCGAAGAAGCGGTTCGCGAACTTGCGCGTGTCGTCGTTGAGGTCCCAGTACCAGCTCGTGGTGTGCAACAGGCCCTCGGTGTTCTTCAGGCCCAGGCTGTGGATGTCGGTGAGGAACACCAGCAGGCCCGCGGTCTTCATCGTCTTGTTGATGCCGAACTCCCTGGCGGCCTTGATCGAATTGATCGTGTCGCCGCCGGCATTGGCCAGGCCGAGGATCTGCGCCTTCGAGTTCTGCGCCTGCAAAAGGAAGGACGAGAAGTCGGACGCGTTGAGCGGATGCTTGACGCCGCCCACCACCGTGCCGCCCTTCTCCTTGATCACCGTGGTGGTGTCGGCCTCGAGCGCGGCGCCGAAGGCATAGTCGGCCGTCAGGAAGAACCAGCTCTTGCCGCCGCGGTCGACCACCGCCGCACCCGTGCCCTTGGCCAGCGCGACGGTGTCGTAGGCGTAGTGCACGGTGTAGGGGCTGCACTGTTCGTTGGTGAGCGCGGAAGACGCGGCGCCGTTGTTGAAGTGCACGCGCTTCTTCTCGGTCGCCACCTTCGCGGTCGCGAGCGCGGTGCCGGAGTTGGTGCCGCTGAACACCATGCTCAGGCCCTGCGTGTCGATCCATTCGCGCGCCTTCGACGCGGCGATGTCGGCCTTGTTCTGGTGGTCGGCGGTCAGCAGCTCGATCGGCTGGCCGTTGACCTTGCCGCCGAAGTCGTCGATCGCCATCTGGATCGCCGTCGCGCCGTTCTTGCCTTCGAGGTCGGCGTAGAGGCCGGACATGTCGGTGATGAAGCCGATCCGGACCTTCTCCTGCGCCTGCGCGTGGAGGGCGCCCGTGGCCCCCAGCGCGAGGATGCCGAAGCCGATGGCGATGAATGGGTTGCGTTGTTTCATGGGATTGCCTCCTTGGTGGATGAATGGAAAACGCTAGACACCGAGCAACTCGGTGAGCACGGGCATCCGGGCTTCGAGTTCGGCAGCGCCGAACTTTTCGACGATGCGGCCGTGCTCCATCACGTAGAAGCGATCGGCCAGCGGCGCCGCGAAGCGGAAGTTCTGCTCCACCATCACGATGGTGTAGCCCTTGGAACGCAGGGTCGTGATCATTCGCGCGAGCGCCTGCACGATCACCGGCGCCAGGCCTTCGGAGATCTCGTCGAGCAACAGCAGCTTGGCGCCCGTGCGCAGGATGCGGGCGACCGCGAGCATCTGCTGCTCGCCGCCCGACAGCCGCGTGCCCTGGCTGTGGCGCCGCTCCGCCAGGTTCGGGAACATCGCGTAGATCTCGTCGACCGACATGCCCTGCCCCGCGCCCTTGAGCTCCGGCGGCAGCATCAGGTTCTCCTCGCACGACAGGCTCGCGAAGATGCCCCGTTCCTCGGGGCAGTAGCCGATGCCCAGGTGCGCGATGCGGTGCGTGGGCATCGCGATCGTCTCCCGGCCATTGACCTCGATGCTGCCCTTGCGCGCGCCCGTCAGGCCCATGATCGCGCGCAGCGTGGTGGTGCGGCCCGCGCCATTGCGGCCCAGCAGCGTCACGACCTCGCCGGGTTGCACGACCATGTCGACGCCATGCAGCACATGCGATTCGCCGTACCAGGCTTGCAGGCCCTTGATCTCGAGTGCGGCGGTCATCAGTGGGCTCCCTGCAGTTGGCCGTCCGTGGTGCCCATGTAGGCCTCCATGACCTGCGGGTTCTTCGAGACCTCCGCGTAGGGGCCTTCGGCCAGCACGGCGCCACGCTGCAGCACGGTGATGGTGTCGGCGATGGTCGACACCACGCTCATGTTGTGCTCGACCATCAGGATGGTGCGCCCCGCCGACACGCGCTTGATCAGCTCGGCCACGCGGTGCACGTCCTCGTGGCCCATGCCCTGCGTGGGCTCGTCCAGCAGCATCAGCTCGGGTTCCATCGCGAGCGTGGTCGCGATCTCTAGCGCGCGCTTGCGGCCGTAGGGCAGGTTCACGGTCTGTTCCTCGGCCAGTTCCTCCAGGCCGACCTCGGCGAGCAGCTCGCGCGCCCGGGCGTTCAAGGGCTCGAGCGACTTCTCGCTCTTCCAGAAGTGGTACGAGGTGCCCAGCCTGCGCTGCAGCCCCAGGCGCACGTTCTCCAGCAGCGTGAGGTGCGGGAACACGGCCGAGATCTGGAACGAGCGGATGATGCCGCGCCGCGCGATCTGCGCCGGGCGCTCGCCCGTGATGTCCTGGCCGTTGAACAAAATCGTGCCCCGCGTGGGCTCCAGGAACTTGGTCAGCAGGTTGAAGCAAGTCGTCTTGCCCGCCCCGTTCGGACCAATCAGCGCGTGGATCGAGCCACGCATCACCGACAGATCCACCTGACTCACCGCCGTGAAACCCTTGAATTCCTTGGTGAGCTGGCGTGTTTCGAGGATGGCGCCGCTCATCGACGGACCTCTACGCGCGGGGTGGCTTGGTTCATGCATGGTCCGTTCATTCGTCGACGCACGAGAAGCTCGCCGCCACGTTGACGTCGCCGCTGCCCTTGTACTTGGGCCAGGACGGATAGTCGCAAAGCGGCCGGGTGCGGCCCGGCACGCCCACGGTGTCGGCCACGGTCGGCGTGGTCGGTGCCGTGCCCTTCTCGACCCAGTTCTCGAGCGCGCTCAGCGAATCCCAGCTGGCGTTGAACACCGTGCCGCCGGAATGCGCATAGCCCGGGATCTGGTAGTAGCGCATGAAGCCCTTCACGCGCTCGGCCCCCATGGTGGCGCGCACCCGGTTGAAGTACTGGTCGGTTGCGCGTGTGCTCACCAGCTGATCGGCGGTGCCGTGCGCCATCAGCAGCTTGCCGCCGTTCGCGGCGAAGGCGGATAGGTCGGCCTGGTTGATGTCCTGCAGCTGCGTGAGCTCGGCGATGCGTGCCTGCCAGGGGCCGGGATTTTCCGGGTCGAGCGTCAGCGAATCGAAGCCCGGATTCTTCGTGACGAAGAAGCGCACCCACTGGTCCCAGAAGCTGGCGAGAGCAGCCGCACTCGCGGGCATCGGCGAGGCGGGCACGGCGAAACCCAGGCCCAGTGACGTGACCGTCGCCTGGATCGGGTTGGCGCCGGGCCGGCCGAACTCGGCACCCCAGGCATTGAAGCCCGGATACTGGTTCTCGCCGCTGCCGAGCGGGTAGTTGAAGACGACGGGCGTGTCGATCACCTTGAAGGCGGCGATCTGCGCATCCGACAGGCAGTTGTCCGCGGTATCGGCGCCGCCCGGGCAGCGCAGCGGCCGCCCGTCGAGCAGCGCGGTCGCGGGATCGAAGCGCTGGTTGCAGGCGCTCTGGTTGCCGATCACCCCGTCCTTCACGCCATCGATGGCATCGCAGGCCTGCATCGCCGCATCGAACAGCGCCGCGCGCTTCGCGAGGCTGGGATGGGCGCCAGGCTTTGCCAGCGCGCGCGTGATGCGACCGAACTGCAGGTCGAGGCTGGCCGCATTGAAGGCCGGGTAGAGGACGATGGCGCCGTTGAAATCGGCCGGCCATTTCTGCACCGCCGCGAGCGCTTCGCGGCCGCCCGACGAGCCACCCGCGAAGTAGCTGCGCTGCGGGAGCTGGGCATAGCGCTGCTCGATCAGGAACACGGCCGCATCGCGCGTCTTCTTCAGGGCCTCGAACGAGAAGTTGCGCAGCGCCTCCGTGTTGAGCGCGAAGGCCCCTTGGTTGGCGGGATCGGTGGCAGCGTCGTGGCCCGAGTCGCTCGCGAACACCGCATAGCCGCGGCCGATCGGGTCCGGCGCGTCGACGGGACCGGCGGGCACGTTGCCACCGACGCCGGGAATGAAGCCGTCGTAGCCGCCCCCGCCATACATCATCGCCTTGCGGTTCCACTCGGTGGGCAGCAGCAGCGTCATCTTGATCGGCGGCGCGGCGGGATCGACCGGCGCGATCTCGGCGCTGAGCTTGCAGTGCTCGCCGTAGTTCTTCGGCGCCTTGCCGCCCGCGGGCACCAGCGTGGCCGCCGTCACCTTGGCGCCGCCGGTGGCGAGCGCGATCGCCGATGCGGGCACGGACAGCCTGGCCATCTGCTCGCAACTCAGCGGTGTCGCCGCGACGGATGGCGGCGGTGCCGGCGGCGTCTGCGGTCCGGGCGCACCCGGAACGAGGGGGCCGAGGACCACGCTGCTGCTGCCGCCACCGCCACAGGCGCCCAGCAAGGCAGCGGCAGCGAGGGCCGGGGCCCACGGCATGCGCGGAAGAGCGCGCGCTGCGGCGCGCCGCGATGGGGTCTGTGTGCTTCGGTGCATGCTTGTCTCTCTTTGTGATGAATTCGAAAAGTCGCCACGCAGGGGCGCGGCGAGAACACCTGGCGTTGCCGCGCCGGCGGCTCGCGCGGCGGTCAGTGCGACGAGCGCATGTCCGTCAACATGCGCTGCCTTCGCTCCCGCACCGACTGCCAGTGCGCATCCGTCCACTCGTAGAAGCCCTGGCCCACGGCCGCGCCCCAATGGCCGGTCGCGACCATGGCCTTCAACAGTTGCAGCCCCGAGGCGTCGCTCTCGAGTTCGGGCATCAGGTGGCCCGCGATGTCGAGGAAGGTGCACAGGCCGCCGAGGTCGGCCGTCTCGAAGGGTCCGAACGACGCGTAGCGACGTCCGATGCAGGAGCGGACGACGGTGTCGACGGTGGCCGCATCGGCCACGCCGCTCTGCACCAGGTGCAGCGCCTCGCGCAGCACCGCGAACTGGATCCGGTTGCCGATGAAGCCGGGCGTGGCCCTGCTCAGCAGCACCGCCTCGAAGCCCGCATGTTCGAGCCGCTCGCGCACGGCCGCGCTGGCATCGGGGGCCGTCGCGGTCGCCGGCACGAGCTCGACGAACGGGATGACATGCGGGGGATTCCAGAAGTGCGCGACCAGAAAGCGCTCGGGATGCTGCATGCGCTCGCACAGGACGTCGGGCATGAAGCCGCTGGTGTTGCTCGCGATCAGCGCATAGGAAGGCAGGAGCGCCTCGAGCTCCGCATAGAGCGCATGCTTGACATCGAGCCGTTCGACGACCGCCTCGAACACGAGCGTGGCATCGGCCATCGCCGCGAGCGTCGCGACGACGCGGATCCGCGCCAGGGCCGCGTCGCGCCCGGCCTCCCCGATGCGGCCCGCGGCGATCAGCTCCTCGAAGATCTTTTCCGCCAGCGCGGGCAGCTCGCCGCGCCGCGCATCGCTGAGATCGAACACGTCGATGTCTTCACCGGCAAGCGCCAGGCAGGTGGCGATGCCCACGCCCATCAGGCCTGCGCCCACCACGGCCACGCGTCGATTCTTTCCATGCATGCAGCTTGTCTCCCAGCATCGCTTGGCACCGAGATCGTTCGGTCCCTTGCGCTGGTTTTTGCAGAAAGCGTGCCCGGACACTGCGCCCCTCGCCGCGGGCCCCGTTTTTCATTCGGGCGCTTCGCGTAAACCCGCATGCGGGACGCACGCGAGACGGCGTGCGAGCGATGTCCAATAGTGTTCAAGCCACTGCACACAACGTCCAATAACTGGACAGCGATTCGGAGCCACTACAGTCGCTGCGCGCGCGGTGGGCATTCGCACCGCGAACCAAGGGAGTCAGCCATGCTGCAGATCAAGGGAGACCAGGCCTTCGACCTGGCGAGCATCCGGGGCCAGGCCCTGCAGTCCTTCTTCGAGCTGTTCGGCCAGCTCGCCGAGGGCGCCTTCGTGGTCGATCGCGACAGCAAGGTCATCTGGGCCAACGCGCGCTACCTGGCCTTCATCGGCCTGGAGCCCGACCGGCCGGTGGTCGGCCAGCACATCTCGACGGTGGTGCCCACGACCCGCATGCCCGAGGTGGTCGAGACCGGCCGCTCGATCCCGTTCGACGTGATCGAGGTCAACAACCGCTGGGCCGTGGTGTCGCGCTTTCCGATCAAGAACGACGAGCAGGAAGTCATCGGCGGCTTCTGCTTCGTGCTGTTCGACGAGATCGATCCGCTGCGGCCGATGCTCGCGCGCATCCAGCAGCTGCAGAGCGAGCTCGAGCGCACGCGCTCGAAGCTCAACCAGCTGCGCCGCACGAAGTACGAGTTCAGCCACTTCGTCGGCTCGAGCCCGCAGGCCGCGCAGGTCCGGCGCAGCGCGCGGCAGGTGGCGGCCACCGACTCCACGGTGCTGCTGCTCGGCGAGACCGGCACGGGCAAGGAGATGGTCGCGCAGGGCATCCACGCGGCCTCGCGGCGCGCGCGGCAGAACTTCATCGGCGTCAACGTGGCGGCCATTCCCGAGGAACTGATGGAGGCCGAGTTCTTCGGCTCTGCGCCGGGCGCCTACACCGGCGCCCATCCCAAGGGCCGCACCGGCAAGATGATGCTGGCCGACAAGGGCACCTTGTTCCTCGACGAGATCGGCGACATGCCGATGCGCATCCAGGTCAAGCTGCTGCGCGCGCTGCAGGAGCGCGAGATCGAGCCGATCGGCGGCAACACCGTGATCCCGCTCGACCTGCGCGTGATCGCGGCCACCAGCCGCGACCTCCGTCAACTGGTCGAGACCGGACAGTTCCGCGCCGACCTCTACTACCGCCTGAGCGTGGTGCCGATCCAGATCCCGCCGCTGCGCGAGCGGCTCGAGGACCTGCCCGAGCTGGTCGACCTGCTGCTGGCCGAACTCTGCGCCACGCTCGGCATGCGCGAGAAGGACGTCGCGCCCGACGCGCTGGCGCTGCTCGCGAAGTTCGGCTGGCCCGGCAACGTGCGCGAGCTGCGCAACGTGCTCGAGCGCGCCTGCGTGGTGTCTGGCGATGCCTCGGAGCTGCGCGCCGAGCACATGCTGCTCAACGACGGCGCGCGGCCGGCCGCGGTTGCTGCGTCGACCTCGACGGTGGCTCCGGCGCGCCACGACCTGCACGCCGCCGTGAACGAGACCGAGCAGAAGGCCTTGCTCCATGCGCTGCAGGAGACCAAGGGCAACAAGCTGCTCGCGGCCCGCCTGCTCGGCATCAGCCGCTCGACGCTCTACAACAAGCTCAAGCAGATGGCGCTCGAGCGCTAGCGACCCGCGCGTTCAACCGCCGCGGAACTGCCCGCGCAGGAAGTTGCGGTGTCGCGCGATGTGCCCCATCTGCGCGGGCGCGATGGTGCCGCCCAGGTCGTTCTCGTCCGCGCCGTTGAGCACGGCGTTCGCATGCGCGAGCGCGCGCGCCACGATCTCCTCCTCGCTCACACCGAGCTGCGCGCCCAGGTCCAGCGCCACGCGCCGCATCGCGCGCTGCGACAGCATCCACATCGCGCCGAAGCGGTCCCAGGCGAGCGCGGACTCGCCGGCCTTCTCGTGCTCGGCGAGGATGTCCTTCAGCGGCTTGGCGAGCAGCGCGTCCATCGCCTCGAGCCGCTCGCTCAGCGCGGCATTGCGCTCGGCCAGCTGCTCGGGCGTGGGCCCCGGCTCCGCCGCCTTGGGCGCGGGCGGCGGCGGTGGCACGAAGCCGGCCACGTTGGCATCGGCGGGAACGATCTGGAGTTGGTCTTGCAGGCTCATGATTTCTTTCCGTGGCCGGTGTCTGTCGAGGAAGTCTTGCGGCTGGTCATCGCCGTCGCGCGCAGCCCGGGCAGGTCGAGCACGCGCAGGCCGCCGTATTCGACGCGGATCAAACCCTGCGCCGACAGCCCGTTGAGCGCCTCGTTCACGCGCTGGCGCGACAGGCCCACGAGGTAGGCCAGTTCCTGCTGCGTGATGCGCAGGACCTCGCCCACGCCCGGATAGAGCACCGGGTTGAACAGCGAGACCAGGTTGCGCGCCACGCGCGCGTCGGGGTTGTTGAGGCGGTCGATCTCGAGCGCGGCGATGAACTGGCCCAGGCGCTCGTTGAGCTGGTTCATCACGAAGCGGTTGAAGCCGATCGAATGGTCGAGCAGCCAGTGGAAGCTCTCGATCGGCAGGCCCGCGACGAGGCTGCGCCGCAGCGCCTGGATGTTGTAGCGGTAGGGCTCGCGCTTCATCACCGTGCCCTCGCCGAACCAGCCGCCGGGCGGCACGCCGGTGTAGGTGACCGAGCCGCCGTCGGCGTTGTCGTTGCTCATCTTGAGCAGGCCCTCGACCACGCCGAACCAATAGGTGGGCGAGCGCCCCACGCGGCAGACCAGGTCGCCGACCTCGGCCTCGCCGACCACCAGCGCGGCCTCGGCGCGGCGGCGCTCGGGCGCGGTGAGCGTGAGCAGCCAGGGGATGCCGTCGAGCTCGGCGGCATTGGGCGGACGCACGCGGTCCTTGATCGAACTGCCCGCGGCGAGGGGGAGGTTGAGCGAGGGGCTGCCGGTCGGCATCGGGAAACTCCGGGGAGTAGTGTCCCTAGGATTGTCGTTGGAACGACAACTGGACGTCAAAGTGCGGCCCTACGATCCGCGCACCGTGCAAACAAACGCCCTCACCTTTCCCCGCCTGCTGCTTGCGCATGCGCAAGCGCAGCCCGAGTCGCCCGCGGTGCGGGAGAAGGACCTCGGCATCTGGCAGACCTGGACCTGGCGCGCCGTGGCGCAGGAAGTGCGCGAGATCGCGTGCGGCCTCGCGAGCCTGGGCTTCCAATCCTTCGACAACCTAGCGATCGTCGGCGCCAACCGCCCGCACCTGTACATGGCGGTGGTCGCGGCGCAGAGCCTGCGCGGCGTGCCGGTGCCGCTGTACCAGGACGCGGTGGCCAACGAGATGGTGTTCATGCTCGACGACGCGGCCATCGACTTCGTGGTGGTCGAGGACCAGGAGCAGGTCGACAAGCTGCTCGAGTGCCGCGACCTGCAGGCCGAGCGCGTGGCGCGCGGCGAGGGCCGCCAGGGCATTCGCCACATCATCTACGACGACCCGAAGGGCCTGCGCCACTACGACCAGCCCGGGCTGATCGGCTACGAGCAACTGCGCGAGCTCGGCCGCGCCTACGACCAGGCGCATCCGGGCGTGTTCGACGCCGCGGTGGCCAGCGGCGAGGCCACCGACGTGGGCGTGATCCTCTACACCTCGGGCACCACCGGCCGCCCCAAGGGCGTGTGCCAGACGCATGCGAGCTTCATCGCAGCGGGCCGCGGCGGCGTGGAGACCGACAGGCTCGGCCCCGGCGACAACATCATGAGCTACCTGCCGATGGCCTGGGTGGGCGACCACCTGTTCTCGGTGGCGCAGTGGCTGGTGGGCGGCTTCACGCTCAACTGCCCCGAGTCGGCCGCCACGGTGATGAACGACATGCGAGAGATCGGCCCGAGCTACTACTTCGGTCCGCCGCGCACCTTCGAGGGCCTGCTCACCGCGGTGTCGATCCGCATGGAGGACGCGGCGGCGCCGAAGCGCTGGCTCTATGCGAAGTTCATGGCGCTCGCGCAGCGCGTGGGCGCCGACATCCTCAACGGCCAGCCGGTGGGCGCCGGCGACCGGCTGCTGTACGGCCTGGGCAACCTGCTGGTCTACGGTCCGCTGCGCAACGTGCTGGGCATGAGCCGCATCCGCGTGGCCTACACCGCGGGCGCGGCGATCGGGCCCGACCTGTTCCGCTTCTACCGCTCGATCGGCGTCAACCTCAAGCAGTTCTACGGCCAGACCGAGACCTGCGCCTATGTCTGCCTGCAGCAGGACGGCAAGGTCAAGCTGCAGACCGTGGGCACGGCCGCGCCGGGCATCGAACTCAAGATCGCCGACGACGGCGAGGTGCTGGTGCGCGGCGTCTCGGTGCTCAAGGAGTACTACAAGCGCCCCGACGCCACCGCCGAGGTGCTCGATGCGAACGGCTACTTCCACACCGGCGACGCCGGCGTGCTCGACAGCGAAGGCCACCTGCGCATCATCGACCGCGCGAAGGACGTGGGCCGGCTCGCGGGCGGCGCGATGTTCGCGCCCAACTACATCGAGAACAAGCTCAAGTTCTTCCCGCAGATCAAGGAAGCCGTGTGCTTCGGCCATGCGCGCGACGAGGTCAGCGCCTTCGTCAACATCGACTTCGAGGCCGTGGGCAACTGGGCCGAGCGCCGCGGCCTGGCCTACGGCGGCTACGTCGACCTGGCCGGCAAGCCCGAGGTGCTGGCGCTGATCGCCGAGTGCCTCGGCAAGGTCAATGCCGACCTGGCGGCGGAAGCCGGCATGGGCGAGACGCAGATCGCGCGCTTCCTGGTGCTGCACAAGGAGCTCGACCCCGACGACGACGAGCTGACCCGCACGCGCAAGGTGCGCCGCGGCTTCATCGCCGAGAAATACGCGGTGCTGGTCGAGGCGCTGTATGGCGGCAAGACCGAGCAGTTCATCGAGACCCAGGTGAAGTTCGAGGACGGCCGCACCGGCGCGGTGAGCGCGACCCTGAAGATCGTCGAGGCGAAGCGCTTCCCCGGCATGGCAAAGGCGGCCTGACATGGCAAGAAAAACCGGCGACGTCATCCTGGACGTGCAGAACATCTCCCTGAGCTTCGGCGGCGTGAAGGCGCTGACGGACATCAGCTTCAACGTGCGCGAGCACGAGGTGCGGGCCATCATCGGGCCCAACGGCGCGGGCAAGAGCTCGATGCTCAACTGCATCAACGGCGTGTACTGGCCGCAGCAGGGCTCGATCACCTTCCGCGGCCAGACCTTCAAGCACATGAACTCGCGCCAGGTGGCCGAGATGGGCGTGGCGCGCACCTTCCAGAACCTGGCGCTGTTCAAGGGCATGAGCGTGCTCGACAACATCATGACGGGGCGCAACCTCAAGATGAAGAGCGGCCTGCTCGCGCAGGCGCTGCGCTGGGGCCCGGCCGAGCGCGAGGAGCTCAAGCAGCGCGAGTTCGTCGAGCACATCGTCGACTTCCTCGAGATCCAGGCGCACCGCAAGACGCCGGTGGGCCGCCTGCCCTACGGGCTGCAGAAGCGCGTGGACCTGGGCCGCGCGCTCGCGATGGAGCCGCAGGTGCTGCTGCTCGACGAGCCGATGGCCGGCATGAACGTGGAGGAGAAGCAGGACATGAGCCGCTTCATCCTCGACGTGAACGACGAGTTCGGCACCACCATCGTGCTGATCGAGCACGACATGGGCGTGGTGATGGACATCTCCGACCGCGTGGTGGTGCTCGACTACGGCAAGAAGATCGGCGACGGCACGCCCGACGAAGTGCGCAACAACGAAGACGTGATCCGGGCGTACCTGGGCGTGGAGCATTGATATGGGCTTTTTTCTTGAGACCCTCTTCGGCGGCCTGATGGTAGGCATGCTCTATTCGCTGATAGCGATCGGCTTCGTGCTGATCTACAAGGCCTCGGGCGTGTTCAACTTCGCGCAGGGCGCGATGGTGCTGTTCGCGGCGCTCGCGATGGCGCGCTTCGCCGAATGGATCCCGCGGTGGCTGGGCTTCCAGAGCCTGATCCTCGCGAACATCCTGGCCTTCATCGCGGCGATGGCGATCATGGTCGTGGTGGCCTGGCTGATCGAGCGGCTCGCGCTCAGCAAGCTCGTGAACCAGGAGGGCATCACGCTGCTGATGGCCACGCTGGGCATCGCCTACTTCCTCGACGGCCTGGGCCAGACGCTGTTCGGCAACGACATCTACAAGATCGACGTCGGCATGCCGAAGGAACCGCTGATGGTGCTCGAGAGCACCTTCCAGGGCGGCCTGCTGCTGAGCCAGGAGGACCTGATCGCGGCGCTGGTGGCGGCGGCGCTGGTGGTGGTGCTCGCGATCTTCTTCCAGAAGACCGCCACCGGCCGCGCGCTGCGCGCCGTGGCAGACGACCACCAGGCGGCGCAGTCGATCGGCATTCCGCTCAACCGCATCTGGGTGATCGTGTGGTCGGTGGCCGGCTTCTCGGCGCTGGTGGCCGGGATCATCTGGGGCTCCAAGCTCGGCGTGCAGTTCTCGCTCTCGCTGGTGGCGCTCAAGGCACTGCCGGTGGTGATCCTCGGCGGCCTGACCTCGATCCCGGGCGCGATCATCGGCGGCCTTTTGATCGGCGTGGGCGAGAAGCTCTCGGAGATCTACCTCGGGCCGATGCTCGGCGGCGGCATCGAGATCTGGTTCGCCTATGTGCTGGCGCTCGTGTTCCTGCTGGTTCGGCCGCAGGGGTTGTTCGGCGAGAAGATCATCGATCGGGTCTGAGACATGTTCTATAGAGAAAACGGGCAGTTCAAGTCGACCTACCGGGCCGACCAGCAGATCTTCCCGATCCTGCAGGACCGCGTGGCGATCCTCGCGCTGCTCGCGGTGGCCTTCATCGCGGTGCCGCTGGGCGTGTCGGACTACTGGATGCGCGCCATCCTCACGCCCTTCCTGATCCTGTCGCTCGCGGCCATCGGCCTCAACGTGCTGGTGGGCTACTGCGGCCAGATCTCGCTGGGCACCGGCGCCTTCATGGCGGTGGGCGCCTACGCGGCCTACAACTTCCACGTGCGCATCGACGGCATGCCGCTGATCGCCTCGCTGCTGCTGGGCGGCCTGTGCGCCACGGTGATCGGCGTGCTGTTCGGCATCCCGAGCCTGCGCATCAAGGGGCTGTACCTCGCCGTCGCCACGCTGGCGGCGCAGTTCTTCACCGACTGGGCCTTCCTGCGCATCCAGTGGTTCACCAACAACTCCTCGTCGGGTTCGGTCAGCGTGGCGGGCCTCAACGTGTTCGGCATCCCGATCGAGTCGCCGGTGCAGAAGTACCTGTTCTGCCTCGCGCTGGTGGTGATCTTCGCGCTGCTCGCGAAGAACCTGGTGCGCAGCGCGATCGGCCGCGAGTGGATGGCGATGCGCGACATGGACGTGGCGGCCGCGGTGATCGGCATCCGCCCGGTCTACGCCAAGCTCACGGCCTTCGCGGTCAGCAGCTTCATCGTCGGCGTGGCCGGCGCGCTGTGGGGCTTCGTGCACCTGGGGGCCTGGGAGCCCGCGGCCTTCAGCATCGACCGCTCGTTCCAGCTGCTGTTCATGGTGATCATCGGCGGCCTCGGCTCGATCATGGGCTGCTTCTTCGGTGCCGCCTTCATCGTGCTGCTGCCGCTGCTGCTGAACCAGCTGCCGGGCTGGCTGGGCTTCTCGATCTCGACCGCCCTGGCCTCGCACCTCGAATACATGATCTTCGGCGCGCTCATCGTGTTCTTCCTGATCGTGGAACCGCACGGCCTCGCGCGGCTGTGGTCCACGGCCAAGGAGAAGCTGCGGCTGTGGCCCTTCCCCCATTGAGCTTTTCAAGCGTTTTTTCGGCGTTGACAACCCGGCACCGCGGTGCCCCCAAAAAGGAGACAGGCATGAAACTGAAATCGCTCGCTCTGACCGCCGCCCTGGTGGCCGGCACCCTCGGCACCGCGCTGGCGCCCTCGCTCGCACAGGCACAGGCCAAGGAGCAGTTCTTCCCGCTGCTGGTCTATCGCACCGGCCCCTATGCACCCAACGGCACGCCCTGGGCCAACGGCAAGCAGGACTACCTGAAGCTGGTGAATGCGCAAGGCGGCATCAACGGCGTGAAGATCTCGTACGAAGAGTGCGAGACCGGCTACGCCACCGACAAGGGCGTGGAATGCTACGAGCGCCTCAAGGGCCGCCCGGGCGTCGCGCTGTTCGACCCGCAGGCCACCGGCATCACCTTCGCGCTGACCGACAAGGTGCTGACCGACAAGATCCCGCTGATCACGCTGGGCTATGGCCTCGCGGCCTCGCAGGACGGCGGCGTGTTCAAGTGGAACTTCCCGCTGATGGGCAGCTACTGGACCGCGGCCGACATCCTGATCCAGCACATCGGCAAGAAGGAAGGCGGCCTCGACAAGCTCAAGGGCAAGAAGATCGCGCTGGTCTATCACGACTCGCCGTTCGGCAAGGAACCGATCCCGCTGCTGCAGGAGCGCGCGAAGCAGAACGGCTTCGAGCTCTCGCTGATCCCCGTGACCGCGCCCGGCGTCGAGCAGAAGTCGGCCTGGCTGCAGGTGCGCCAGCAGCGGCCCGACTACGTGCTGCTGTGGGGCTGGGGCGTGATGAACTCCACCGCGCTCAAGGAAGCCGTGGCCACGGGCTACCCGCGCGAGAAGATGTACGGCGTGTGGTGGGCCGGCGCCGAGCCCGACGTGAAGGACGTGGGCGCGAATGCCAAGGGTTACAACGCGCTGGCGCTCAACACCTCGGGCACGCAGCCGAAGGTGATCCAGGACATCCTCAAGCAGGTGCACGAGAAGGGCCAGGGCACGGGTCCGAAGGACGAGGTGGGCTCGGTCCTCTACACGCGCGGCGTGATCATCCAGATGCTGTCGGTCGAGGCCGTGCGCCGCGCGCAGGAGCGCTTCGGCAAGGGCAAGGTCATGACCGGCGACCAGGTGCGCTGGGGCTTCGAGAACCTCGCGCTCGACCAGAAGAAGCTCGACGCGCTGGGCTTCTCGGGCGTGATGCGTCCGGTGAGCACCTCGTGCCAGGACCACATGGGCTCGACCTGGGCGCGTGTCCACACCTGGGACGGCACGCAGTGGGGCGGCATGTCGGACTGGTACCAGGCCGACGAGCAGATCATCAAGCCGATGGCGAAGGCCGCGGCCGACAAGTACGCGACCGAGAAGAAGCTCACGCGCCGCGACGCTGCGGACTGCCAGAGCTGACGGCACCCTCCCCCTACCCCCTCCCGCCAGGCGGAAGGGGGCCTGCCTCCCCTTCATGGGAGGCGGCATCCGCAAGCGCAGCGTCTCGTTCCACGTGCGCTTGCGGATGTCCGAAAGAACACCATGAGCCAACCCAACATCCTTCTCGACGTCAACGGCATCGAGGTCATCTACAACCACGTGATCCTGGTGCTCAAGGGCGTGTCGCTGAGCGTGCCCGAGGGCGGGATCGTGGCGCTGCTGGGCGGCAACGGCGCGGGCAAGACGACGACGCTGCGCGCGGTGAGCAACCTGCTCGCAGGCGAGCGCGGCGCGGTCACCAAGGGCACGATCGAATTGCGCGGCGAGCGCATCGAGGCGCTGTCGCCGGCCGAGCTGGTCAAGCGCGGGCTGATCCAGGTGATGGAAGGCCGCCACTGCTTCGCGCACCTGACCATCGAGGAGAACCTGATGACGGGCGCCTACACGCGCACCGACGGCAAGGCCGCGGTGCAGCAGACGCTCGAGAAGGTCTATGCCTACTTCCCGCGCCTGAAGACGCGGCGCACCTCGCAGGCGGCCTACACCTCGGGCGGCGAGCAGCAGATGTGCGCGATCGGCCGCGCACTGATGGCCAACCCGACGATGGTGCTGCTCGACGAGCCCTCGATGGGCCTGGCGCCGCAGATCGTGGAGGAGGTGTTCGAGATCGTGAAGGACCTCAACACCAAGGAACGCGTGACCTTCCTGCTGGCCGAACAGAACACCAACATGGCGCTGCGCTACGCCGACTACGGCTACATCCTCGAGAACGGCCGCATCGTGATGGACGGCGCGGCGCAGAGCCTGCGCGAGAACGAGGACGTGAAGGAGTTCTACCTCGGCGTGGGTGGGGCGGATCGCAAGAGCTTCCGGGATGTGAAGAGCTACAAGCGGCGCAAGAGGTGGCTGGCTTGATGTTCTTTCCTGCCGTCTGTGCTGTCCCTGCCGTCTACGGGTGGGGGTGGGCTCGCGCCGACGGGGTACTCCCCTCCGCGAATGTCCCCCGCCTTCGGCTCCTCCTTGATTTCGCTGCGGGGAGTACCCCATCGACGCGAGCCTGGACGCAATCGTTGTTGAACCGCCGGCACCGCCGCAGCGCCCACGTGCACAGAGCAGTGGGTGCTTCCCGCAGCGAAATAAAGGAGGAGCCCGAAGGGCGGGGGACATTCGCGGAGGGAAGTACCCGCTGTCCTGTGCACGCGCCCCGGACCTCCTTCTCGACCCAAGCCAGCGGAAAACCGAATTGAACAGATTGAAGGGTACGGACATGACCGACCACTACGACGCACTAGAGATCCGCGACCCTGCCGAACGCGAACGCGACCTGCTGGCCGCGCTGCCCCGACAGATCACCCAGGCCCAGACCGCCGCGCCCGCCCTCTCGAAGATCCTCGACGGCATCCAGGCCGCCGACGTCACCACGCGCGAGGCCCTCGCGAAGCTGCCGGTCACGCGCAAGTCGGAACTGCTCGAACTCCAGAAGCAAGGCCGCGAGAACGACCCCTTCGGTGGCTTCTCGGCCATTGCGCGCGGCACCCGCATGCCGCGCATATTCGCGAGCCCCGGCACCATCTACGAACCCGAGGGCGAGGCGCGCGACTACTGGCGCACCGCGCGCGCGCTGCACGCCGCGGGCTTTCGCAGCGGCGAGCTGATCCACAACAGCTTCAGCTATCACATGACACCGGCCGGCTCCATCATGGAGAGCGGCGCGCGCGCCGTCGGTTGTACCGTGTTCGCGGGCGGCACCGGCCAGACCGAACAGCAGCTCGAGGCCATGGTCGACCTCAAGCCCGAAGGGTATGCCGGCACCCCGAGCTTCCTCAAGATCCTGCTCGAGAAGGCCGAGGAGAAGGGCCAGAAGCTGCCCTGGCTCACCAAGGCCCTGGTCTCGGGCGAGGCCTTCCCGCCGAGCCTGCACGACTGGATCGCCGCGCGCGGCGTGAAAGGCACCCAGTGCTACGCCACCGCCGACCTCGGCCTCATCGCCTACGAGACCAGCGCGCGCGAAGGCCTGGTGCTCGACGAGGGCGTGCTGGTCGAGATCGTGCGGCCCGGCACCGGCGACCCCGTGCCCGACGGCGAGGTCGGCGAGATCGTCGTGACCACCTTCAACCCCGACTATCCGCTGGTGCGCTTCGGCACCGGCGACCTCTCGGCCGTGCTCGCGGGCACCTGCCCCACCGGCCGCACCAACAAGCGCATCAAGGGCTGGCTCGGCCGCGCCGACCAGACCACCAAGGTGCGCGGCATGTTCGTGCATCCCTCGCAGGTGGCCGAGATCGCGCGGCGCTTTCCCGAGATCCAGCGTGCGCGGCTCGTCGTGTCGGGCGAGATGGGCGACGACCAGATGAACTTCCGGCTCGAATGCGCGGGCGCGCCCGAGGGCCTGGTGGTGCGCATCGCCGAGGCCGTGCGCGAAGTGACCAAGCTGCGCGGCACCATCGAGCTGGTGGCGCCCGGCAGCCTGCCGAACGACGGCAAGGTGATCGAGGACGCGCGCAGCTACAAGTAGCGCCGGTACAGCCGGCGCGTCATGGCGCGCGCCAGCAGCACCGTGAGCGCCGCGTAGAGCGCGATCAGCACGACCATGAAGCCGGCCATCGCGCCGATGCCCTGCAGCGCCTTGATCGTGCCCACCGCGAGCGCGAACCACAGGAACGCGAAGACGATGCAGCCGAGCTGCACCAGCACGAAGCTCAGCAACGCGGCGGATACCGCGCGGAACGGCCGCACCGGCCACAGGCCCGGGCGTGTGCCCAGCCAGCCGCCCCAGATGGCGAGCGCGCCGGCCACGACCGGCGGCAGGGCCCAGGTCAGCAGCAGCGCCCAGGGCCCGCCGTCCTGCGAAGCACCGGCCCAGCGCGCCACGGCGAGCGCGCTCCAGACCTGCAGCGACGCGAACAGCGCCCCCACCAGCAGCGCCACCGCGGCGCGCGGCGAAGCACCGGCCGGCACCGTCGAGACTTCATCGGGCGCGCGCGCATCGAGCGCCTCGGCGGCCGCCGAGCGGCTGCGGCGCAGCGCGAAGCGGGCCGCGAGCCAGAGGCCCAGCACCAGCACCGCGAGCTGCACCAGCGACTGCAGCAGCGCTGCCAGCCCCAGGCTCAGGCGCGGCATGGCCTCGGCATAGCGGCCGCCCGGCATGAACATCAGCTGCAGCTCGTAGAACAGCGGCGTGAGCGCGAGGTGGTTGAGCACCAGCACCAGCAGCCAGGCGCCGCCGAAACGCAGTCGCGCGCCGCCCGACAGCGCCACCCGCGGCACGCCCAGCCGTTCGAGCGCATGGCGACCATGGCTCCAGGCCAGGCCGCCGATCAAGGCCCACGACATCGCCGTGCTCGCGACCAGCAGGATCCACACGCCGGCCTGCGCATAGGCGCGGCGGATCTGCGCCGCCTCGTCGGTGCCCGGCAGCAGCAGCATCGCGATGTTGATCGCGAGCAGCACGGCATCGAGGCCGACCGCGATCAGCGCGAAGTCGCGCGGCAGGCGCAGCGCGCGGGCATGGGCGGGGTCGGCGGTCGTCATCGGTCGGCAGGTCGTGTCGCTGTAAGGAAATGGCAGTCGACACGAGCGTATCGGAGGACGGCGGGACCGCCGTGTAGGCTCAGTGCGCGAGTGCGGGTTCCCGCGCGGCGGGTTCGGGCCCCACGTAGACCGACTGCGGCCGGATCAGCCGCCCCTTCTGCACCTGCTCGCGCGCATGCGCGAGCCAGCCCGCGGTGCGACCGGCCGCGAACACGCAGGTGAAGCTCTCGCGGCAGAAGCCCAGCGCCTCGAGCAGCAGCGCCGTGTCGAACTCGACGTTGGTCTCGAGTGGCCGATCGGGCTTCTTCTCGCGCAGGATCGCGAGCGCGGCCTGCTCCGCGGCCTCGGCCAGCGCGAAGCGCGCGGCATCGACCCCGCCCTCGGCGCTGAGCCGCTTCAGCGCGCCCTTGAGCGCATCGGCGCGCGGATCGCGCACGCGGTAGATACGGTGGCCGAAGCCCATCAGGCGCTGGCCCTCGGCCACCGCCGCCTCGAGCCAGGCCCGGGCCCGCTCGGCGCTGCCGATGGCGTCGAGCGCATCGAGCACCGGCCCGGGCGCGCCGCCATGCAGCGGCCCCTTGAGCGCGCTGATGCCCGCGAGCACCGCCGAGGCCAGGCCCGCGCCGGTGGACGCCACCACGCGCGCCGCGAAGGTCGAGGCATTGAGGCCGTGGTCGCAGACGGTGACGAGGTAGGTGTCGAGCGCCGCCGCCTGCGCGGCCGTGGGCGCGCGGCCATGCAGCATGCGCAGCATGTCGGCCGCGTGCCCCAAGCCTTCGTCGGGCGCGAGCGCCGGCACGCCGAGCCGCCAGCGCATCACCGCGCCGGTGTAGACCGCCGGGCCGGCCAGCAGGCGCAGCGCGGTCGCGAGGTCGTCGCCGTCGGGCAGCCGCGCGAGCAGCGCGCGCACCGCCTCGATCGCCGGCAGGCGGCGAAGCTGCGCCTCGTCGCCGGGCTGCAGCCGTTCGAAGGCCTCGCGCCGCGCGCGCCCCAACGCGATGCGCAGGCTGGCGGCATCGGGCGCGCGTTCGAAGAAGCCCTCGAACAGCGCGGCCGCCACGTCCTCGAACTGCCAGCGGCGCGCGATCTCGTCGAGCGTGTGGCCACGGATCACCAGCCGGCCCGCCGCGCCATCCACCTCCGACAGCACGGTGTGCGCCGCCACCACGCCTTCGAGTCCATCGTCGTTCATCGTTTCATGCTCCATCTATGTTCACGATGCGGACGATTCTGGCGCCGCTAACATTGACGTCAATCTTGATCCATTCCGTCAACATGACCCGCTCCTCGCCCTGGCTTCCCGCCGCCGAAGCGCTCGCCCTGATGCAGGTGCGGCCCCAGACGCTCTATGCCGGCGTGAGCCGCGGCCGCATCCGCGCCAAGCCCGATGCCGCCGACCCGCGGCGCAGCCTCTACCACCGCGACGACGTGCAGCGGCTCGCGGCGCGCGCGCAGGGGCGGCGCAGCAGCGAGGCGGTGGCGAGCGAGGCGATTCAGTGGGGCGAGCCGGTGCTGCCCTCGGCCGTGTCGACCGTGGCCGGCGGGCGGCTCTGGTACCGCGGGCAGGACGCCTGCGCGCTGTCGATCGAGGCGACGCTCGAGGACGTGGCGGGCCTGCTGTGGGAGTGCGCACCGCCGCGCCTGTCTTCGGATGAAGCCACCGCGCGCGACGGCATGCCGCCGCTGCAGGCGGGCCTGCGCGCGCTCGCGCTGCGCGCGGCGATCGACCCGCCCTCGCGCGGCCGCTCGCCGCAGGCCCTGCGCGCCGAGGCCGCCGAGGTGGTGGGCACGCTGGCCGATGCGCTGATCGGCAAGGTGCCCGCGAGCGCCGCCGCGCAGCCGCTGCATGCGCGCCTCGCCGCGGCCTGGCGCCGGCCGCGTGCCGCTGCGCAACTGCGCCGTGCGCTGGTGCTGCTGGCCGACCACGAGCTCAATGCCTCGACCTTCGCGGCGCGCGTCACGGCCTCCACCGGCGCCTCGCTCGCGGCCTGCCTGCTGACCGGCCTCGCGACCCTGACCGGCCCGCTGCACGGCGGCGCGGCGCGCGCCGTGCAGGCGCTGGTGCGGCAAGCCGGGCAGTCGAGCGCCGACGCGGCCGCGCGCGAATGGCTCGCGCACGACCGGCCGCTCGCGGCCTTCGGCCATCCGCTCTATCCGGCCGGCGACGTGCGTTGTGCCGCGCTGCTCGAGGAACTCGAACTGCCGCCGGCCTTCGCGGCGCTGCGCGAGGCCGGCGAGCGCCTCGTGGGCGAGCCCGTCAACATCGACTTCGCGCTGGCCGCGCTCGCGGCCGTGCACAAGCTGCCGGCCGATGCGCCACTGGTGCTGTTCGCGCTCGCGCGCAGCGTGGGCTGGACCGCGCACGTGCTCGAGCAGGCCGCCACGGGCCACTTGATCCGGCCGCGGGCGCGCTACACGGGGCCGGCCGTCGCGCAGGACTGAAGCGCAACCTCAGTGGTGCTGCAGCGCCGCCTCGTGCGCCAGCTCGAACAAGCGCACCATCTCGCGGTTGAAGGCCGGCAGGTCGTCGGGCTTGCGGCTGGTCACGAGCTCATGGTCGACCACGACCTCCTGGTCGCTCCAGCGCGCGCCCGCATTGCGCAGGTCGGCGCGCAGCGAGGGCCACGAGGTCATGCGCCGGTCCTTCACGCCGCCGGCATCGATCAGGGTCCAGGGCCCGTGGCAGATCGCCGCGATCGGCTTGCCGGCCTCGACGAAGGCGCGCACGAACGCGACCGCCTTCTCGTCGATGCGCAAGGCATCGGGATTGACGACACCGCCGGGCAGCAGCAGCGCATCGAAGTCGCCGGGGTTCGCTGTCTTGAGCGGCACGTCGACCTCGAAGGTGTCGGCCGGATCGTGGTGCTTCCAGCCGCGCACGCTGCCGTCGAGCGGCGAGACGACCTGCGTCTTCGCGCCCGCGGCTTCCAGCGACTTGCGCGGCTCGGTCATCTCGACCTGCTCGAAGCCGTCCGAGACGAGGATCGCGACCGTCATTCCGTCCAGTGAAGAGGTGGTGATGGTGGGCATGGTGAATCACTCCTTGGGTGGGTTTCTCGAGGCAATGAAACTTCACCCTAGGCCCGTGCCACGCATGCCGCATCGGCCGGCGCCGGCCACCGTTGTCGGACAGTTCGACGGCCGGCAACCTCCGCTTACTTGTCGAGGCCCGCGAGACAGACGTACTTGACCTCGAGGAAATCGTCGAGCCCGTACTTCGAACCCTCGCGCCCCAGCCCCGACTGCTTGACGCCGCCGAACGGCGCCTCGGCGGTCGACACCAGGCCGGTGTTGACGCCGACGATGCCCGACTCCAGCGACTCGGCCACGCGCATGATGCGGCCGATGTCGCGGCTGTAGAAATACGCGGCGAGGCCGAACTCGGTGTCGTTGGCCGCGGCGACGGCCTGCTCCTCGGTGTCGAAGGCGAAGATCGGCGCCAGCGGGCCGAAGGTCTCCTCGCGCGCGAACAGCATGTCGGCGGTGGCGCCGCCGATCACCGTGGGCTCGTAGAACAGGCCGCCGAGCGCATGGCGCTTGCCGCCGGCCAGCACCTGGCCGCCCTTGGCCACGGCGTCGGCCACGTGCTCCTCGATCTTCTCGACCGCCTTGGCATCGATCAGCGGGCCCTGGTTGACGCCGGCCTCGGTGCCGTCGCCGACCTTGAGCGCCTGGACCTTGGCCACCAGCTTCTGCGTGAAGGCCTCGAGCACGCCGCGCTGCACGTAGAGGCGGTTGGCGCAGACGCAGGTCTGGCCGGTGTTGCGGTACTTCGAGACCATCGCGCCCTCGACGGCCGCGTCGATGTCGGCATCGTCGAACACGATGAAGGGCGCGTTGCCGCCGAGCTCGAGCGAGAGCTTCTTGATGGTGTCGGCCGACTGCTTCATCAGCGTGCGGCCGACCTCGGTGGAACCGGTGAAGCTGAGCTTGCGCACGATCGGGCTGCGCGTCATCTCGCCGCCGATCTTGCTGGCCGAGCCGGTGAGCACCGACAGCAGGCCCTTGGGCACGCCCGCGCGCGCGGCCAGTTCGGCGAAGGCCAGCGCCGAATACGGCGTCTGCGTGGCGGGCTTGACCACCATCGCGCAACCCGCGGCCAGCGCCGGGCCGGCCTTGCGCGTGAGCATGGCGGCCGGGAAGTTCCAGGGCGTGATCGCGGCCGTCACGCCCACGGGCTGCTTGAGCGCGAGGATGCGGCGGTCGGCCTGCGGCGCGGGAATGGTGTCGCCGTAGACGCGGCGCGCCTCCTCGGCGAACCACTCGATGAACGAGGCGGCGTAGGCGATCTCGCCGCGGCTCTCGGCCAGCGGCTTGCCCTGCTCGGTGGTCATGATCAGCGCGAGGTCGTCGACGTTGGCCAGCATCAGGTCGTTGAGCTTGCGCAGGATCGCCGAGCGCTCCTTGGCGGGCAGCCGGGCCCAGCCCTTCTGCGCCTTCTCGGCGGCCGCGATGGCGCGCTCGGTCTCGGCCGTGCCGCACATCGGCACGGTGCCGATGGTCTCGCCGTTGGCGGGGTTGGTCACGGCGACGGTGGTGCCGTCGTCGGCATCGATCCAGGCGCCGGCAACATAGGCCTGCTGGCGCAGCAGGGTCGGGTCTTTGAGTCGAAGGGCGGGCATCGGGCAGGGTCTCCGGGTCGTCGTTGCTGAAAGGGGAAACGACGAGGGGACCACGCCCGGGCCCGGGCCGCAAGCCGCGCGCGCCAAATCCGCGCGTGCGGCTCGGGTTTGGCGACGCCTACTTGCAGCTGGCGGGCAGCGCCTTCTCGGCCAGGCCCTCGCCCGCGCCGCAGGTCCAGCGCAGGCCCTGGCCCGAGGGCGCGGGCTCCATCAGCAGCGTGCCGCGCGCGGTCTGCACCTCGACCACCATGGTGTCGCTGTCGAGCCGCAGCGCGGTGCCGTCGGGCAGGGTCTCGGGCAGTCCCGCGGCCTCGAGGCTCTCGGGGATCTCCTCCTTCTCGCGGTAGTACTCGGCGAGCGCGAGGCGCACCGGCGCACCGTTGGCCCAGGCCTGCGCGACCACCGCGCGCGACTGGTACTCCTGGTAGGCGGGAATCGCCGCCGCGGCCGCGATGCCGATCACGGCCACCGTCACCAGGATGCCGAGCGCGCCGCCGCCGGCGCGGCCCGCGTAGGGCACGAACAGGCCCAGCAGGTAGGCCGCGGGATTGCGCTCGGGCAGCCGCGCGGCCGGGTCGATGGCACGCGCCACGCGCTTGGTGAGCCAGGGGTAGCCGCCGACCACTTCGTGGAACGAGCCCCAGAAGCCGGCATTGGCGCGCGACTGCGCCGCATAGGCGTTCATGTCGACGTTGCGCCACTGGTGCGCGCCGGCAGCCAGCGCGAGCAGCGCGCGCGGCGCGGAATCGAGCTGCTCGCAGCAGGCGGCGCCGTGCAGGTCGCAGGTGTATTCCTTGGCGCGTGCATAGGCCGCGCCCAGCAGCGGCAGCCACAGCACCGGCGCGCGCCAGAAGTGGCCCGTGAGGTGCTTGCGCCGGATGTGGCCGAGCTCGTGGCCGATGTAGAAGTTGATGCCGTCGGGTTGCGGCTCCATCGCGTCGACCACGTCCGACAGCAGGATCACGAAGTCGCGCCCGAGGAAGCGGGTGGCGAAGGCATTGAACATGCCGTCGCCGTGCAGCAGGTAGGCCTCGGGCGGCGTGGCGATGCCGAGCCGGGCGCAGCAGGCCTCGAAGCGCGCGTTGAGTTCGGGCAGCTGGGTCGGCGAGAGCTTCACGCCGGTGCCCTTGATCCAGGCGATCAGCGCCGAGTGCGCGAAGCAGTAGCCGATGAAGCCCATCAGCAGGTAGAGCAGCAGGATGCCGAAGGTGCCCACCAGCAGGGCCAGCCAGACCAGCAGGCCGAGCACGAGCGTGATCGCGCCGAGCGTGCGCTCGCGCGGATAGACCAGAGGATCCATGTGTGTTTTCCCTTCTTTTGTCGCGGCCCGGCGGGCCGCACCGTCGTTGCGGTATGCGCGCCCCCCATGGCGCGTCTCCCAGGGAAACATCATGCCCGAGCCGCGCGGCGCAACGGTGGCGCCCCTCCTTCCGCAGGAGCCTCTGCCCGCCTTGCCATGTGGACTAGGGCTTGTGGGGATTCGTCAGGGCATGGTCAGCCTTTAAGATCGCGCCCGCTTTCAATTTCCCTTCATTCCTTTTTCCTCTTCCGGGGGTCCTCTCCATGAAAAAACTGCTAGCCCTGACGGCGATCGCCGCTGTTGCCATCGGCGCCCACGCCCAGGACTACCCGAGCGGCAAGCCCATCAGCATCGTGGTGCCCTTCGCCGCCGGCGGCCCCACCGACCGCGTCGCGCGCGACCTCGCCGAGGCGCTGCGCAAGCCGCTCGGCGGCGCCAGCGTGGTGATCGACAACGTGCCCGGCGCCGGCAGCTCGATCGGCGCGGCCAAGGTGGCGCGCGCGGCACCGGACGGCTACACGCTGCTGCTCAACCACATCGCGATGTCGACCATCCCGACGCTGGTGCGCAACGTGCCGTTCAAGGTCGAGAGCGACTTCGAGTACCTGGGCATCATCAACGACGTGCCGATGACCCTGATCGCCAAGCCCAGCCTGCCGGCCAACAACTACAAGGAACTGACCGACTGGATCGGCGCCAACAAGGGCAAGATCAACCTCGGCAACGCGGGCGTGGGCTCGGCCTCGCACCTGTGCGGCCTGCTCTACCAGAGCGCGATGAAGACCGAGATGACGCCCGTGCCCTACAAGGGAACGGCGCCGGCCATCACCGACCTGATCGGCGGCCAGATCGACCTGCTGTGCGACCAGACCACCAACACCTCGCCGCAGATCGAGGGCAAGAAGGTCAAGGCCTATGCCGTGACCACGCCCAAGCGCCTGACGGTGCCGCTGCTCAAGGACCTGCCCACGCTGCAGGAGTCGGGCCTGAAGGACTTCCAGGTCACGATCTGGCACGGCCTCTATGCGCCCAAGGGCACGCCGGCACCGGTGCTGAAGAAGCTCAACGACGCGCTGAAGGTCGCGCTCAAGGACCCCGACTTCCTGAAGAAGGAAGAAGCGCTGGGCGCCGTGGTGGCGGTCGACGGCCGCATCGAGCCCGATGGCCACAAGAAGTTCGTGCAGGCCGAGATCGCCAAGTGGAGCCCGATCATCAAGGCCGCGGGCGTGTACGCCGACTGATCGATCGCGTCGCTCGCATCAACGACGAAGCCGCCGGCCCTCGCGGGCCCGGCGGCTTTTTTCATGGGCCGCCGAGCGCGGCCCGGCCGGTTCACTTCGGGCGGATCGCGTCGGCCGTGCCCTGGATGAAGGCCTTGATGCTCTCGATGTCGTCGGTCGAGAGCTTGCCCGTGAAGTCGGGCATGCCGCGCGCCATCGCCGGGCCCTTGAGCACGAACTTGTCGAGGTTCTCGATGTACGCGGAATCGAGGTAGCCGAGGTTCGGGATGTTGCCGCCGCGGTCCACGCCCGGCACGCCGTGGCAGAAGACGCAGTTGCTGACGTAGAGCATGGTGCCGGCCTGGACCTTGGCGGGGTCGTACTTCACGCCCTGCACCAGCTTGCTCATGCGGTACTGCACGAAGTCCGGCATCTTGGCGGTGCCGCCGACCGCGAAGGTGTAGACGGTGCCCGGGCCCTGGCGCTCGGTGGCGCGCTGCGCGAGGCCGTAGACGCCGCCCCAGCCCACGGCCACCGACACGTACTGCTTGCCGTCGACCATGTAGGTGGCGGGCGCGGCGACCACGCCGGTGCCGGTGGGGGTCTCCCAGAGCTTGTCGCCGTTGCGCGCGTCGTAGGCCACGAGCCGGCCGTCGGCCGTGCCCTGGAACACCAGGTTGCCCGCGGTGGTCAGGGTGCCGCCGTTCCACGGCGAGGCGTAGTCCACGCCCCAGGCCTCCTTCTGCTTGACCGGATCCCAGGCCACGAGGCGGCCGAAGGGCTTGCTGGTGGGCGGCTCGACGTTGGCGAACTTGCCGGTGTTCCAGCCCAGCGCGGCATGCGGGCGGCCCGGCGCGTTCTGGTCGAACTTCCAGTCCTTGTCGTCCATCAGGTTCAGCGGCACGTGCTGCGCGGGCAGGTAGGCCAGGCCGGTCTGCGGATTGAAGGACATCGGGTGCCAGTTGTGCGCGCCGAAGGGGCCGGGGATGCTGTCGCCGGGCTTCTCGTTCTGGCGCGCGGCGGCGATCTCGATCGGGCGGCCGTTCTTGTCGAAGCCGGTGGCCCAGTTGACCTCGACGAAGTTCTTCGCCGAGATGAACTTGCCGTTGGTGCGGTCGATGACGAAGAAGAAGCCGTTCTTCGGCGCATGCAGCACCACCTTGCGCTGCTTGCCGTCGACCTTGATGTTGGCCAGGATCATCGGCTGCGTGGAGGTGTAGTCCCAGTTGTCGCCGGGCGTCTCCTGGTAGTGCCAGACGTACTTGCCGGTGTCGGGATTGAGCGCGACCACCGAGCCCAGGTAGAGGTTGTCGCCGCCCTTGGGGCTGCGCGCCTTGTGGGCCCAGGGCGAGCCGTTGCCGGTGCCGATGTACATCAGGTTGAGCTCGGGATCGAAGGCCATCGAGTCCCACACGGTGCCGCCGCCGCCGGCCTCCCAGTACTTGCCGTCGGGGTCCCAGGTCCTGGCGGCGCGCGCCATGGCCTCGTTCTCGAAGGGCTTGGCGGGATCGCCGGGCACGGTGAACCAGCGCCACTTCTGTTCGCCGCTGGCCGCGTCGTAGGCCGTGATGTAGCCGCGCACGCCGTACTCGGCGCCGCCGTTGCCGATGATCACCTTGCCCTTGAACACGCGCGGCGCGCCGGTGATGGTGTAGCTGCCCTTCTGGCCCTCGATGGTGTTCTTCTCCCAGAGCTTGCGGCCGCTGGCGGCATCGAGCGCGATCAGGCGGCCGTCGTAGGCGCCCACGTAGACCTTGCCCTCGTACAACGCAACGCCTCGGTTCACCACGTCGCAGCAGCCCCTGAAGCCTTTGGACTTATCGACCTCGGGATCGAAGGTCCACAGCTTCTGGCCGGTGCGCGTGTCGATCGCATGCACCACGCTCCACGAGGCCGTGACGTACATGATGCCGTCGACCACCAGCGGCGTGGCCTCGACGCCGCGCGTGGACTGCAGGTCGTAGGACCAGACCAGGCCGAGCTGCTTCACGTTGCCCGCGTTCACCTGGTCGAGCTTGCTGAAGCGGGTCTCGGCGTAGTCCAGGCCGATGCTGGGCCAGTCGGGCGTCTGCTTCTGCGCCGCGTTGGCGCGGATGAAGCTGCCATTGACACGCTGGGCGGCCGCGGCGGCACGGTCCTGCGGCGAGGGCCCGCTGCCCTGCGCCGCGGCGATCGATGCGACCGCGAACAGACATGCGGCGGCCAGCGCCGGCAGCCCGGAGGAATTCCTTCTTCTCGTCATCGTGGGTCTCCTTGTGCCCAGAGAATCGTCCGAGCGGCGCATGCGTTCACCTTCGGGATTTCCCCGATCCGGTGCTGTTCCATTGCGGAACACATTCGATGCTGGTCCCCGGTCCCCCACGGAGGCGATGGCACATGACCCTCGACAGGCTGGGCACGGCGAACGCGCCGCGCCAACTCTTCGCCACCACGCCGGCACAGCGCGTGGCGCTCGCGCGGCAGCAGTTCTTCGAGGAAGGCGTGCGGCCCTCGGGCCTCGTCGGCGAGGCGGTGCTGCAGTCGTGGATGCGCTGCAGCCGCACCCACAGCGACCGCCAGCGCATCGTGCCCTTCGACCCCGTGACGCCGAGCCGGCTGCATGCCACGCTGGCGCGCAACCGCGAGCTGCTCGAGGTGGCGCGCCAGGAGCTCGCGAGCATGGAGCACTCGCTCGCGGGCACCGACTGCCGCGTGATCCTCACCGACCGCGACGGCGTGGTGGTGCACGTCACGCACGAGCCCGCGCCCGCGCACCAGCCGGTGCTGCGCAAGACCGCGCGCGTGGGCGTGAACATCTCCGAGCGCGTGGTGGGCACCACCGCGCCCGGCATCGTCGCGAGCACCGGGCTGGCCTGCACGGTCGACGGCGCCGAGCACTACTTCGACGTGCTGCGCGAGATGCAGTGCGCCGCGGCGCCGATCCGCGACGTCGACGGCCGGCTCGCGGGCGTGCTCGATCTCACGGTGGAGGCGCAGCGCTTCGGCTTCGACGCGGCCTCGATGGTCGCGGTCTATGCGACCACGATCGAGAACCGCCTGCTGCAGGCGCAGTCGCGCGAGCAGCTGATCCTGCGCTTCCAGGCCAGCCCCACGCTGCTGGGCACGCCGCTCGAGGGGCTGGCGGGCATCGCGGCCGACGGCACCATCGCCTGGCTCAACGGCGCGGGCGCGCGCCTGATCGGCCACCTGCCCGAGCATGCCGACGAGCGCGGCGTCGAGTGCCTGCTGGGCCACGACCTCGCGAGCCTGCTGCGGCTGGGCCGGCGCGAATCGGCGCAGCCGCTGCGGCTGGCCAGCGGGCTCGGCGTGTGGGTGCAGGCGCAATTGCAGGGCGCGAACGGCATCGACTTCCGGCATGCGGTGGCGCTGCCGCAGCGTGTCGAGGTGCCGGCGCCGGCGCCGGCGCAGGAGCCGGTGCAGCAGATGCAGCAGGAGGACGCAACAGTGTTGCAGTCCGCCGATGCGCCGGCCGCGCCGCAGGCGGGCACGCTGCGCGAGCACAGCCGCAAGCTGATCGAGGAGACGCTGGCCGCGCACGGCGGCAACGTGTCGCAGGCGGCGCGGCAACTGCGCGTGTCGCGCGGCACGCTGTACCGGCGGCTGCGCAGTTGGGAACAGGGGAGCGACGAGCCGGGCGACGCCTAGCTCGTTCTCCTCACTCGCCCTCGCGGCCCGAGCCCGCCTCCACCGGCTGCGATTCGAGCAGCACGCAGATCGCGCGCACCTGCTGCTCGATGATCTTCGCCACCTCGGCGCGGCGCGCCGGCCCCATGCGGCTGGAGATCGCGGCCACGCTCACGGCCGCGATCGGGTTGTCGGGCGGAAAGGCGACGCCGATGGCGGCCGCGCCCGGCGTGGCCGCGCTGTCGAGGAAGGAATGGCCCTGCGCGCGCGTCTGCGCGATGGCTTCGCGCAGGAAGCCCGGCGCGAAGGCGGCGCCGAACTTCGCATAGCGCGCCTCGTTGGAGGCCACGATCAGTTCGGCTTCGGCCTCGGGCAACGCGCTGAGGATCGCGAGGCCGCCCGCGCCCACGCCCATCGGCCGGCGGATGCCGACGTCGAGCGTCAGCGCCTTGATCGGGTAGGCACCGAGCGCGCGGCTGGTGCAGATCGATTCGGGGCCGCGCCGCTCGCTGAGGTAGACCGTGTCCTGCGTGAGTTCGGCGATGGTGCGCAGCGCCGGCTCGCAGAGCTCGCTCAGGTGGTAGCGCGGCTGGGCCAGCATGCCGAGCTCGTGCAGCAGCGGCCCCAGGTGGTACTTGCGCGTGAGCAGGTCGCGCACCAGCAGGCCCTCGACCTCGAGCCGCTGCAGCATGCGAAAGCAGGTCGACATCGGCAGGCCGCTCAAGTTCACGACATCGGCGATGCGCATGCCGCGCCGCCCGCGCGAGGCCACCACGCGCAGCATGCCCACCACGCGCTCGATGCTCTGCGTGCCCGAGCGCGCGCCGGCGGCGGTCGGTGGCGAATCGGTCTTGGCGGTGGTTCGGCGTTTAGTTTCCACGATGCGGCAGTAATTCGGGTTGCTCCCCAATGGGGAGGAAGTTGGCTCGACTGTAATCGGTGGATCGAAATACAAGGACTGCCACATCGTGGAAGTCGAAAGCCGAACAAGATGCCCCAGACGATGACCGAGAAGATCCTGGCCCGCGCCGCCGGCAGGCCGCGCGTGGTGCCCGGCGAGGAGATCACGGCGCGGCCCGATTTCGTGATCGCCTACGACTTCCCGGGCTACACCGACGTGTTCTTCAAGGAGACGCGCGAGGACTTCGGCATCGAGAAGGTGTCGAGCCCCGAGCGCTTCGTGCTGTTCATCGACCACATGGTGCCGGCCACCGCGCCGAAGGAAGAGGAGCTGCACAAGATCACCCGCGCCTGGGGCAAGGAACAGGGCGTGCCGGTGCACGAGCGCGAGGGCATCGGCCACCAGGTCGCGGCCGAGCTCGGCTATGCCACGCCGGGCGCCTTCGCCGTGCACTTCGACGGCCACGTGAGCCAGCTCGGCGCCTTCGGCACCTTCGCCTTCGGCGCGCGCAAGGGCGTGCTCGAGTCCTTCGTGACCGAGACGCTGACCCTGACCGTGCCCGCGACCGTGAAGGTCGAGCTCACGGGCACGCTGCAGCCCGGCGTGATGGCGCGCGACGTGTTCCATCACATGGTGCGCGTGATGGGCCCGGCCTCCTGCCGCTTCAAGGTGGTGGAGCTCTGCGGCCCGGTGATCGACGCCATGAGCATCGAGGGCCGCCAGACCCTCTGCGGCCAGGCCATGTTCCTGGGCGCGACCACGATGCTGATCGCGCCCGATGCGAAGACCCTGGCCTACGTGCAGGGCCGCTCGAAGATCGCGCTCGATCCGGTCTACCCCGATGCCGATGCCGCCTACGAGCGCGTGGTGACGATCGACGTCTCGGCGCTCGAGCCCATCGTCGTGATTCCGCCGAGCCCCGCCAACACGCGCGACCTCAAGGACTACACCGGCATCGAGGTGCACACCGGCTACCTGGGCTCGTGCGCCAGCGGCCGGCTCGAGGACCTGCGCATCGCGGCCGAGGTGCTGCGCGGGCGCCGCATCCAGCCGGGCTTCCAGCTGCACGTGGTGCCGACCTCCAAGGCCATCATGGCGGCGGCCGCGCGCGAGGGGCTGATCGAGGTGCTGGTCGAGGCCGGCGCCTTCATCAGTTCGCCGAGCTGCGACTACTGCTTCGGCCGCATCGCCACCATGAGCGACGGCCAGCGCGCCGTGTCCACCGGCACGCTCAACACGCCCGGGCGCATGGGCAGCGTGGATTCGGAGATCTACATCTGCAACGCGGCCGTGGTCGCGGCCTCGGCGCTCGAGGGCCGCATCGCCGATCCGCGGCCCTACCTGGCGGCGGCGCGCGAGGGAGTCGCGGCATGAGCCTCGTGAACCTGCGCGGCCGCGCGGCCTGGGTCTTCGAGGAAGACGACTACGACATCGACCTGATCGTCGGCGTGCGCAACATCAAGATCACCGACGTGAAGGAACTGGCCGCGCTGGCCATGGCCGACTACATGCCCGGCTTCGCGGCCGGCGTACGGAAGGGCGACCTGCTGATCGGCGGCCACAACTTCGGCTACGGCCATCCGCACTACCCGGCCATGCGCGCCATGCGGCACCTGGGCATCGCGGCGGTGATCGCCGAATCCTTCTCGCCGGGCTTCTTCCGCGGCGAGACCAGCATGGGCTTTCCGCTCGTGAGCTGCCCCGGCATCCGCGCGGCCACGGCGCGCGGCGACGAGCTGACGGTGGACTGGGACACCAACGAAGTGAGGAACCTGCGCTCGGGCCAGACGCTGATGCTGCAGCCCTTCTCGGCCTCCGAGCGCGGCATGCTCGACGCGGGCGGACTCATCCCCTACCTGAAGCGCCGCGTGGTCCCCGCGAGCTGAGCCCTCTTTCTCTTCCTTTGCAGTGAGTTCATGGCGCAGCGCCCATGTCGGGTCGCCACGCCCTTTTTCTGGAGACACACGATGACTTCATCCCGCCAGGCGCTGCGCCAGCGCATCACCCACGGCCCAACGCTCTGGTTCGGCGGCGCGCAGGACGCGCTGTCGGCCCTGCTGGTCGACCAGTCCGAGTTCGACGGCATCTTCAGCACCGGCTTCGGCGTCTCGGCCGCGCTGCTGGGCCAGCCCGACATGGAGCTCTACACGCTGAGCGAGAACGTCGCCACCGTGAACCGCATGGCGAACGTGGTGCGCAAACCGATCTTCGTCGACGCCGACACGGGCTACGGCAGCGTGCTCAACGTGGGCCGAGCCGTGCGCGAGTTCGAGAAGGCCGGCGCCGCGGCGCTGCAGCTCGAGGACCAGGTCAGCCCCAAGCGCTGCCCGGCCGCGGCGGCGCCCTCCACGCTGGTGTCCATCGACGACGCGGTGGCGCGCATCAAGGCAGCGCTCGATGCGCGCCTCGACCCCGACCTGCTGATCGTCGCGCGCACCGATGCCCAGGACCCGGGCGAGGCGCTCGAGCGCGCCGCGCGCTATGCCGAGGCCGGCGCCGACCTGATCCAGCCGATCTCGCGCACCTTCGAGCGCCACGAGCAGCTGGTGCAGCTGCGCGAGGCCTGCGGCCGCCGGCTGTCGCTGATGCTGATGGCCGGCACCTGGATGACGGCGCTGACGCGCGAGCAGATCGAGAGCGTGGCGGCCTTCGCGAGCTATCCGATCGCGGGCCTGCTGACCACCGTGCACACGGTGCAGGCCAACCTGCGCGAACTGGCGCGCCGCCGCTCGGGCGATTTCGCCGACCTGCCCTTCGCCCAGACCTCGATGGCCGACTTCAAGCACATCATCGGCTGGCATGCGCTCGAGGAGCGGCAGGCGCACTACGAGGTCCGCTGAGCCGGCCCCACCCGTTTTCCCATCAGAAGAATCAGGAGCACACGTGCGTACCCTCACCCTCATCGGCCGTGTCCTCACGGCGGGATCCCTGGCCCTGGGCCTGGGCGGCGCCGCCCTGGCGCAGGACGCGGCCTATCCGACCAAGCCGATCCGCCTGGTCGTTCCCTACCCGCCGGGCGGCGCCACCGACGTGGCCGCGCGCATGCTGGGCCCGCGCCTGCAGGAGGAGCTGGGCCAGACCGTGCTGGTCGACAACCGGCCCGGCGCGGGCGGCAACATCGCCATGGTCAACGTGGTGCAGAGCCCGCCCGACGGCTACACGCTGGCGGTGACGCTCACGGGCATGCTGTCGATCAACCCGGTCATCTACAAGAAGGCGGGCTTCCAGGCGTCGGACTTCGTGCCGGTCGCGCGCGTGTCGCTGGCGCCGCTGCTGCTGGTGGTGCCCGAGAAGTCGCCGTACAAGAACGTGCAGGAGCTGCTGGCAGCGGGCAGGAAGGCCGGCAAGGGCGGCATGCCCTACGGCTCGGCCGGCGCGGGCGGGCTCTCGCACCTGGCGTCGGAAGCCTTCAACGCCAACGCCGACGGCAACTTCACGCATGTGCCCTACAAGGGCGGCGCGCCGCTGGTGCAGGCGCTGATGGCCAACGAGGTGAGCTGGGGCCTGCTGGGCACGGGCGACGTGCGCAGCTTCATCCAGTCGGGCAAGCTCAAGGCCATCGGCCAGCTGCGCAACGGCCGCTCCGAACTGTGGCCCGAGGTGCCGACACTGACCGAGCAGGGCGTGCCCGGCGGCGTGGACTTCGACGTCTGGTTCGGCGTGGTGGCGCCTGCGAAGACGCCGCCCGCGGTGGTCAAGCTGCTCGGCGAGAAGATCGCCAAGATCACGGCCGAGCCGGCCTTCCGCAAGCGGCTCAACGACCTCGGCGGCGTGGCGCCCGCGACCGGCAACACCCCCGAGGCCTTCGCCGAGGTGCTCAAGCGCGAACTCGCGATCCTGCCGAAGGCGGCGCAGGACGCGGGGCTGCAGCTGGACTAACGCTTGGGCAGCGCGTACGCGATCACGTGGTCGCCCGTGCGCGTGCCCAGCGAGCCATGGCCGCCCGCGGCCACCACCACGTACTGGCGGCCGTCGCCGCCCTCGTAGGTCATCGGCGTGGCCTGCCCGCCCGCGGGCAGGCGGCTGCGCCAGAGCTCCTTGCCGCTGTTCACGTCGTAGGCGCGCAGGTAGTAGTCGAGCGTGCCCGAGAGGAAGGCCACGCCGCCGCCCGTGAGGATCGGGCCGCCGAGGCTGGGCACGCCCATCGCGAAGGGCAGCGGCAGCGGCGAGCTGTCGCGCACGGTGCCGTTCTTGTGCTTCCAGAGGATCTGGCCGCTGCGCAGGTCGGCCGCCGCCACGTGGCCCCAGGGCGGCGCCTGGCACGGCAGGCCGAGCGCCGAGGTGAAGGGATGGAGCTTCACCGCGAAGGGCGCGCCGAAGTTCTCGTTGAGCGCGGGCAGGCTGCCCTCGGGCGGCTTGCCGCCCTGCACGTAGAGCGTGCTGTCGTCGGCGCGCGGGACCAGCGTGGAGACGAAGGCCAGCGAGGCCGGCGTGGCGAACGCGATCTGGCGCTGCGGATCGACCGCCACGCCGCCCCAGTTGAAGACGCCGAAGTTGCCCGGATAGATCAGCGAGCCCTGCGTCGACGGCGGCGTGAAGCGGCCCTCGTAGCGCAGCCGGTGGAAGGCGATGCGGCAGGCCAGCTGGTCGAACACGGTGGCGCCCCACATGTCGGCCGGCCGCAGCGCGGGCGGGTCGAAGGACAGGCCCGACACCGGCTGCGTCGCCGCCGTGCGGTCGCCCTGCGCGGCGCCCTGCGGCGCGGCCTGCTCGCGCACCGGCACCACGGGCTGGCCGGTGCGGCGGTCGAGCACGAACAGCTCGCCCTGCTTGGTCGGCTGCACCAGCGCCGGCACGCGCACGCTGCCCACGCGCAGGTCGACCAGGCTGGGCTGCGCGGGCACGTCGTAGTCCCAGAGGTCGTGGTGCACGGTCTGGAAATGCCAGCGCACGCGGCCGGTCGCGAGGTCGAGCGCAACCACCGAGGAGGCATAGCGCTCGGCCCCCTCGGTGCGCTTGCCGCCCCACTGGTCGGGCGGCTGGTTGCCCATGGGCACGTAGACCATGCCGAGCTTCTCGTCCACGCTCGAGATCGACCAGCTGTTGGGCGAGTTGACGGAGTAGGTCCGGCCCGGGCCGATCGGCGCGGTGTCCTCGGGCCGGCCCGAATCCCAGTTCCACACCAGCGCGCCGGTCTCGATGTCGAAGGCGCGGATCACGCCCGAGGTCTCCTGCGTCGAGACGTTGTCGAGCACGGTGCCGCCCACCACGATCAGCGAGCGCGTGACCACCACCGGCGAGGTCGAGTAGTACGAGCCCGGCTTCACGTTGGGCATGTTCTTCCACAGGTCGATCTGGCCGCTGCCGCCGCCGAAGCGCGCGCAGGGCTTGCCGCTCTCGGGATCGAGCGCGAGCACGCGGCCGTCGGCCGTGGGCATGAACAGCTTGGCGGCGCAGGCGCCATCGGCCGAGAGGTTGGGCGACGGGGCCGTGGCCGGCGGCGGCTGGTACGAGAGGCCGCGGCAGGTGAGATGCTGCAGCGCGAGCGAGGGCGCGATCTTCGGCGTGTGGCGCCACAGCTCCTGACCCGTGGTCGCGTCGAGCGCCACCACCGACTGGTGCGGCGTGCAGAGGAACAGCCGCTCGCCGACCTTCAGCGGCGTGACCTCGAAGGTGGTCTCCTCGGGATCGCCGGGCTGGCCGCGCACGTCGCCGGTGCGGTAGTGCCAGGCCTCCTCGAGCTGCGACACGTTGACCGGCGTGATCTGGCCCAGCGTCGAATAGCGCTGGCCCATGGCGGTGCCGCCGTAGGCGGTCCAGTCGGCGCCGGCGGGCGGCAGCGCCTCGCCAGTGAAGGGCGGATCGGCCTGCGGCGCGATGCCCTCGAGGCGCTCGTCGCCGCGCACCCACGACAGCACGGCCGCCACCGCGAAGGCCGCGAGCACCAGGCTCAGCGCCCGGCGCGAGGCCACGATGCCGGCGCCATCGCGCCGCGCGAGCGCACGCGCGACCCAGGGCGTGAGCAGCAGCAGGCCGAGCAGGAAGAACAGGTCGCCGCGCGCGGCCATCGGCCACCATGCGAGCCCCACCTCCCACAGCGCCCAGGCCAGCGTGAACGCGACCACCAGCGCATAGACCATCAGGCCGCGCCCGCCGCCGCGCGGCAGCAGCAGCGCGGTGGCGACGAGGCCCAGGCCCGCGAGCAGGTAGTACCAGGAGCCGCCGAGCGCGATCAGCCAGCCGCCCGCGACGACGAGCCCCAGGCCGGCCAGTCCGATCAGCAGCGCGAGGACGAGGAGCAGCGCGCTGGCGCGGGGACGGGTGGACGAGGGCATGGCAGGGACTCCGGAACGGCGGGCAAGCTGCCACCGTAGTCCTGTGCGCGCCCCGCCGGCGTAGGCGGTTCGCGCATGTGCCTCCCGGCGCGGCGCGGCAGATCGCGCGCACGGGCACCAAGGTATGCAGCGCGCGGGCGCGGCGTGGACGAAGGTACTCGCGCGCTCAGACCCGCGCGCTCAGACCCGCGCGCTCAGGCCCGCGCGCGCATGGGCCAGCGCCGCCCGCGCGCGCCGCGCCCGCGCATCGGGCTGCAGCGGCCGCAGGTACTCGTGCAGCGCGAGCGCGGCCGCGCCCACGGCGGGCGCGAGCGCGTCGTAGCGCGCGGTGCGCAGCTCGGGCGCGGGCATGCCGGCGCCGTCGGCATGGTGCTTGACGCTCGCGAAGGCGGCCTGCGCGAAGCCGCGGTGCTCGGCGCAGGACTTGCCGCCAAGCACGATGGCGCGCGGATTGAAGGTGACCCAGAGGTTCTGCAGCAGCACGCCGAACAGCGCAGCGGCGCGCTGCATGTCCACGCCCTCGCGCGCCAGCACGCGGGCACCGAAGAAGGCCTCGGCGCAGCCGCGCCGGCCGCACGAGCACGGCGGGCCGTCGAGCTCGAGGATGGTGTGGCCGATCTCGCCGGCCATGCCCTGCGCGCCAGTGAACAGGCGGTCGTTGAGCACCACGCCCGCGCCCACGCCGACGTCGCAGTTGACGAAGATCAGCGGGTCCTCGCCCTCGCCCGCGGCGAACTCGTACTCGCCGAGCGCGGCGGCATCGGCATCGTTCTGCAGCTGCACCGTGACGCCCGTGAGGCCGGCCGCGGCCAGCGCGTCCTCGAGCATCGGCAGCAGGCGCACGTTGCGCCAGCCGAGGTTGGGCGCGAAGCGGACCTCGCCGGTGCAGTCGTCGACCGCGCCCGGCACGCAGACGCCGATGCTCGACAGCCGCAGCCCGCGCTCGGCCAGCCGGCGGTGCGCGGCCGCGGCCATGCGCGCGACCTGCGCGCAGGTGCCGGCCGGCGCGCTGTCGGCCAGCGCCTGCTCGTCGGAATGCAGCACCTCGCCCTGCAGCGAGACGCAGGCCAGCCGCGCCGTGTCGACCGCGATCTCGATGCCCATGAGCGCGCGCACGCCGACATTGATCTGCAGCGGGGTCGAGGGCCGCCCGAGCCCGTCGGCCACCGCGGCGCCCGACTCGCTGAGCCAGCCCTCGTCGAGCAGCTCGCGCACCAGGAGGCTCACGGTCGACTTGGTGAGGCCGCTCTCGCTCGCGAGCCGCGCGCGCGACAGCCCCGGCTGCGCGCGCAGGAGCCGCAGCAGCACGCTGCGGTTCATGCGCTTGAGCAGCTGCTGGTCGCCGATGGTCTTCATGCGCGAGGCCGGGTGGAGAAAAGCCTCAGGCCGCGGCCACCGCCGTCGCCGCGTGCGGCGCCTGCTCGCGGCCCTCGGGCCGCTTGCCCGCGATGATCATGCCGAGCACCTCGTCCTCGGTGACGTCGGCGGTGCGGTAGGTGCCGACCAGCTTGCCGTTCTTCATCACCGCGAGCCGGTCGCTCAGCGAGAACACGTCGGGCATGTCGTGGGTGATCAGGAAGATGCCCACGCCGTCGTCCTTGAGCTGCTTCACGAGCCGGCCGACCATCGCCGTTTCTTCGGGGCCCAGCGCGGCGCAGGGCTCGTCCATGATCAGGATGCGCGCGTTGAAGTACAGCGCGCGCGAGATCGCCACCACCTGGCGCTGGCCGCCCGAGAGGCGGCGCACCGGGATGCGGATGTTGGTGAAGTTCCTGTTCAGGCGCTGGAACACCTTGCGCGCCTGCACTTCCATGAAGTGGTCGTCGAGCGTGTTCCAGGCCGTCATCTTCTCGCGGCCCAGGAACAGGTTGGCCACCGAGTCGAGGTTGTCGGCCAGCGCCAGCGTCTGGTAGATGGTCTCGATGCCCTGCGCCTGCGCCTCGGCCGGGGTGCGGATGTTGACCCTGTCGCCCGCGATGCGCACCTCGCCCGAGTCGATCGGGTAGGCGCCCGCGAGCATCTTCATCAGCGTGGACTTGCCGGCGCCGTTGTGGCCCAGCAGCGCCACCACCTCGCCCGGATAGAGGTTGACGCTCACGCCGTCGACCGCCTTCACGCCGCCGAAGGCCTTGCGGATCTCCTGCAGCTCGACCAGCGGCCGGGTCTTGTCGATCTCGGCCATCTTCAGTTCTCCCCGAATTTGCGGCGATAGAGCACGTCGAACACCACGGCCACGATCAGCACCTGGCCGATGATCACCATGCGCTTGCCGATCGGCACGTCGAGCAGCAGCATGCCGCTGTCGAGCGACTGCATGATCAGCGCGCCCAGCACCGAGCCGAAGATCGAGCCGCTGCCGCCGGCCAGCGCGGTACCGCCGATGACGGCCGCGGCGATCACGTAGAGCTCCATGCCGGTGCCCAGCGAGTTGGTGCCGGCGTTCAGCCGCGCAATCGAGACAATCGCCGCGATGGTCACCAGCACCGCGAGCAGCGCGAACAGCATCAGCGTGACGCGCTTGACCGGAATGCCCACCAGCGCCGCCGCGTCGGGGTTGCCGCCCATCGCGAAGACGTAGCGGCCGAAGCGCGTGCGGTGCACGATGAACGACAGCACGATCGCCACCACGGCCCAGATCAGCACCGGGATCGGGATGCCCTGCGGCGCGTCCTTCGAGTCGATCTTGTAGTGGTTCATCACGGCCGCGAACAGCAGCACCACGGCCGCCGGCACCGCGGTCAGCAGCAGCTCGATCCACAGCGGCTCGTTGGGCATCTCGTGGCGCGTGCGCGCGCGCCGCTTCTGCACCATGCGCGCGAACAGCACCACGGCCACCAGCCCCGCGATCACCCAGCTGGCCGTGACGCCGATGCCGCCGTCGTAGCCGCCGCCCAGGCGCTGGAAGAACTCGTCGTTGACCGGCTGGGTCTTGCCGTCGGCCACCAGGAAGGCCGCGCCGCGGAACGACATCAGGCCGCCGAGCGTGACCACGAACGAGGGCACGCCGAGCACCGCCGTGAGCCAGCCCTGGTAGATGGCCACCAGCAGCGCCACCGCGAGCCCCGCGAGGCAGGCCGTGGGCCAGGACCAGCCCGAGGTGTACTGCAGGTAGGCGATCAGCACGCCCACGAAGCCCATCACCGAACCGACCGACAGGTCGATGTGGCGCGCCACGATGATCAACACCATCACGGTCGAGACGATGCCGACCACGGCCGTCTGCTGGGCTACGTTGTAGAGGTTCTCGGGCGTGAGGAACACGCCGCCCGACATGAGGTTGAAGGCGATCGCCAGCACCGCCAGCAGCACGCACATCAGCACGAGCCGCAGGTCGACGCCGCTGCGCCGCCACCAGCCGGGGGTTGGATTGCTCATGGGAAGACTCCCTCGGAGAGAACGGAATGGGCGGCCGCGCCGGGGGCCGGCCCGTGGAAGGAGGAGGCGCAGCGCGCTGCGCCCCGGTCTGCTGCCTACTTGCAGGCCGCCGGCGCGTTCGCGCCCGAGACGCCCTTGCAGAGTTCGTCCTTCTTGATCCAGCCGGCCTTGACGACCACGTCGAGGTTGTCGCGCGTGACCGGCACCGGCGTCAGCAGGCGCGAGGACAGCGAGACCTTCTTCGGGCCCGAGTTCCAGGTGCCGGCCTTCTCGACCGGCTTGCCCTGCGACAGCGCCAGCGCGGCGCTGGCGGCCTCGCGGCCGAGCTCGCGCGAGTCCTTGAAGATGGTGGCGGTCTGCGTGCCCAGCGCGATGCGGTTGAGCGCCGCGAAGTCGGCGTCCTGGCCCGACACCGGGATGCCGCGCAGGCCCTTGGCCGTGAGCGCGGCCACCGCGCCGCCGGCCGTGCCGTCGTTGGCGGCCACCACGGCATCGACCTTGTTGCCGTTCTTGGTGAGGATCTGCTCCATGTTCTTCTGCGCCACCTCGGGCTTCCAGCCCTCGGTGTATTCGTCGCCGACGATCTTGATGTCGCCCTTCTTGATGGCGTCGGCCAGCACTTCCTGCTGGCCCGCGCGCAGGAAGTCGGCGTTCGGGTCGCTCGGCGAGCCCTTGATGATCACGTAGTTGCCCTTGGGCTTGACCTTGAGCACCTCGCGCGCCTCCATGCGGCCGACCTCGACGTTGTCGAAGGTGATGTAGAACACGCCGGGCGCCTCGATCAGGCGGTCGTAGGCCACCACGGGCACCTTCTGGCGCGTGGCCTTGGTCACGGCGGGCAGGATCGCGTCCTTGTCCATCGCCAGCACGATCAGCGCCTTCGCGCCCTTGGCCATCAGGCCCTCGATGTCGCCGAGCTGCTTCTCGGGCGAGCCGCCCGCATCGGCACTGATGTACTTGGCGCCGAGCTTCTCGAGCTGCGCCTTGATCGCGGCCTCGTCGGTCTTCCAGCGTTCTTCCTGGAAGTTGGACCAGCTCACGCCGACCACGGTCTGGGCCATGGCGCCCACGGCCGTCAGACCGAAAGCCATGGCGGCCAGGGTGTGTTTCAGTTGCATCGATGTCTCTCCAGTGTTGAGTCGCCCGGTGCAGGCGGCCTGTGCTTCGGGACCGGCGCGCGAAGGCCGGAACCCGCCCCATGCCACGCCTGTGGTTCGCCGCGGACCCGATTGAGAACCTTGGCGCTACTTAGTTTGGCTGGCGAACTAACTATCCCATCGCAGGCGCGGCGGGGGCATCGGGGAATTCCCCGAGCAGGTCGGACGGACGGGGGAAAAGGAGGCGCCCCGGCTCAGGGCGCGGGTGCGTTCGCCGGCGCGGGGGCCGGCCAGGCGACCTCGCTGGCCACGCGCGGCTTGCCCATCGGCGCGCCGGCCTTGCCGATGCGCACGGCCGCCATGTCGGCCTCGCTCGGGTACTGGTCCGAGAGCCAGTAGTCGAACACGCGGCGCGCGATCGGCGCGGCGGCGCCGGCGCCCCAGCCCGCGTTCTCGACGATCACGGCGAGCGCGATCTTGGGATCGTTGACCGGCGCGAAGGCCATGAACAGCGCGTGGTCGCGCTGGTGCTCCTCGAGCGCGCGTGCGTTGTACTTGGTGTTCTGCGCCTGCGTCACGGCCTGCGCCGTGCCGGTCTTGCCGGCCGCCTGGTAGCCCGCGCCCGCGAACACGCTGCGCGCGGTGCCGCTGGTGACCACGCTGGTCAGGCCCTCGCGGATGACGGCGATGTTGGCCGCCGTGAGGCCCAGGTTCACGCCCGGCGGCTGCGGCAGCGGCACCACCTGGCCGCTGACGGTGTCGCGCGTGGCGAGCGCGAGGTGCGGCTTGTGCTTGATGCCGCCGTTGGCCACGATCGCGGTGGCCTGCGCGAGCTGCAGCATGGTGAAGGTGTTGTAGCCCTGGCCGATGCCCAGCGAGATGGTCTCGCCCGCGTACCACTTCTTCTGCTCGGGCCGCTTGTAGGTGTTGCGCTTCCACTCGGTGCTCGGCAGCACGCCGCGCACCTCGCCGCCGAGGTCGATGCCGGTGATCTGGCCGAAGCCCAGCGGCTTCATGAAGTCGTGGATCATGTCCACGCCCATCTCGTTGGCCAGCGAGTAGTAGTAGATGTTGCTCGACAGCTGGATCGAGCGGCGCATGTCGACGCCGCCCAAGTTGCCCTCGGGGCTGCCGAAGCGGTGGCCGCCGAAGTTGAAGTAGCCGGGGTCGTTGACCACCACGCTGGCGCCGCGCTTGCCGGTCTGCAGCGCGGCCAGCGCCATGAAGGGCTTGTAGGTGGAGCCGGGCGGGTAGGTGCCGCGCAGCGCGCGGTTGAGCAGCGGCTTGTCGATCGACTCGGTCAGCGCCTGCCAGCTCTCGGTGTCGATGCCCTCGACGAACAGGTTGGGGTCGAAGGTGGGCTTGCTCACGAAGGCCAGCACCTCGCCGGTCTTGGGATCGATCGCCACCAGCGCGCCGCGCCGGTCGCCGTACATCTCCTCGACCAGCTTCTGCAGCTTGATGTCGATCGACAGCATGACGGTGTTGCCCGGCGTGGCCGGATGGCTCGCGAGCCGGCGCACCGCGCGGCCGCCGGCCGAGGTCTCCATCTGCTCGACGCCGGTCTGGCCGTGCAGCGTCTTCTCGTAGCTCTGCTCGATGCCGAGCTTGCCGATGTAGTCGGTGCCCTTGTAGTTGGCCTGCTCTTCCTCGTCCCAGTCCTCCATCGCGATCTTCTCGCGCTGGTTGATGCGGCCGATGTAGCCGAGCACGTGCGAGCCGAGCTCGCCCTGCGGATAGTTGCGGAACAGCCGCGCCTTGATCTCCACCCCCGGAAAGCGGTAGCGCTGGGCCGCGAAGCGCGCGACCTCCTCGTCGCTCAGGCGGGTGCGGATCGGGATCGAGTCGAAGCTGCGCGAATCCTCGCGCAGGCGCTTGAAGCGGCGCCGGTCGCGCGGCGAGACCTCGACCACCTGCGTCAGGTCGTCGATGGTCTGCTCGACGTCGCCCACCTTCGAGGGCGTGATCTCGAGCGTGTAGGCCGAGTAGTTGGAGGCCAGGATGATGCCGTTGCGGTCGAGGATCAGCCCGCGGTTGGGCACCACCGGCACCACGGCCGTGCGGTTGCTCTCGGCCTGCTCGGCCAGGTCCTCGTGGCGCGTGACCTGCAGGTAGATCAGCCGCGACGACAGCAGCCCGAAGGCGAACAGCACCGTGAGGCCGATCACGATCACGCGGCGCTTGAAGCGCGCGAGGTCGGCGGCGACGTTGCGGATTTCGGTCATGGGCGGCGAACGGTCAATGGATGAGCTTAGGCTTCATGCGGTGGCGAGGCAACCGGCCCGGTATCGCCGGTGCCGGCGGGCACGAAGTCCACCGTGGCGCCGAGCGCGCGCAGGCTGCGCAGGTCGGCTTCCAGATGAGTTTGGAAACCGCTGCACAGTTCCAGCGGCAGCGCCTTGAGCAGCGCGAGCGCGCGTGCCGGCGCGACGCCGAGCAGCCGCACCAGGCATTGCGCGATCTCGACGCGGCGCGCGCCCGCATCGCGCAGCACCAGCGCGCCGCGCGTCCAGTGCGCGGGGTCGACCGGCGCGGACGGTTCCTCCTCTTCGGGCGCATCCATGGCCTCGGCGAGGTTGGCGCGAATCTCGCGCCAGGGCGCGCCCTCGGTGCCGGGCTCGCGCTCGATGCGCGCGAGCATCGCGCCCGGGTCGTCGCCCAGCGCCGCCAGCGACTGCAGCAGCGCGCCGAAGCGCTCGATCGACGCGGCCACGGGCGACGGCGTCCAGCGGCCGGCCGAGGCCGGCGCCCACCAGACCGGATAGCCCGCGTCGGCCTCGCGCAGGTCGATGAAGTAGGGATCGCGAAAGTAGTTGGCCGCCACCGCGAGCCAGGCGGGATGCCATTGGCCCGGCGCCTCGCTGCTCAGGTCCTCGCCGGTATGGCCGTGCGAGCGGTAGCCGACCTGGAAGGCATCGATGCCGCCCGGCTCGGGATACCACTGCGGCAGCCCGAGGTCGCCGACCACGAGGGCGGCATCCACGAAGGCCTGCACGGACGGCGGCAGGGAAGGCCCGGCGACGGACATGGTCACAAGGGACGGTTTTCGTCGGGCTCGGGCGTGCGGCGCTGCGGCGCCAGCAGCACGAAGGTGGCCAGCGGCCACAGCGCGGCCTCGACGGCCGGCGAGATCAGCACCGACCAGCCCGGGAACACCCCGCCGCCGAGGATGCGCGTGACGATCTCGATCAGCTGCGACAGCGCGAACAGCGGCAGCACCTGCAGCGCCTGCGACAGCACCGGGTACCAGAGCAGGCGGCGGTGGATGGTGATCGCGAAGAAGCCCAGCGTGGTGTAGGACAGCGCATGCTGGCCGAGCATCGAGGCCTGGTGCACGTCCATCAGCAGGCCGAAGACGAAAGCGGCGCCGATGCCCACGCGCATCGGCTGGTGCACGCCCCAGAACACGATCGCCAGCGCGAGCAGGTCGGGCATCCAGGCGGCGCGGCCGATCGGGACCATGTTGATCAGCAGGGCCACCACCAGGCTGCCCCACATGAACACGGGGCTGACGGGCAGCAACAGCTGCTGCTGGCCGGGTCGCTTGATCATCGCGCGGCCTCCGCAGGTTTCTTTGCAGCGGCGGCGGCGGCGCCGTTCTTCTCGGACGCCTTCTCCGCGCCCTTGACGGCCGCGCCGGCCTTGCCTTCGGCCTTCTTCGGGCGCGGCGCCGGCGCGGCCGCGGCCGCCGGCGGCGGTGCCGAGGGCGCCCCCGTGGGCTGCAGCACCAGCACGTAGCGCGCGGCCATCACGTGCGCGAGCGGCACGCAGTAGATGCGCGCGAAGGCCGAGTCGGCGCGGCGCTCGATGCGCTCGATCTTCGCCACCGGCAATCCGGCGGGATAGATGCCGTCGACGCCGCTGGTGGACAGCAGGTCGCCCTCCTGCAGGTCGGCGTTGGCGGCCATGAAGCGCAGCTCGAGCCCGCCGCCATGCGCCGAGGCATCGCCGAAGGCCACGCTGCGCACGCCGGTGCGGGTGTTCTGCACGGGAATGGAAAGGTCGCGGTCGATCACCAGCGTGACCTCGCTCGTGAAGGGCTGCACCGCCGTCACCTGGCCGAGCACGCCCTGCGCGTCGATCACCGGCGAGCCCGGCGCCACGCCCTGGGCCAGGCCCTGGTCGATGACGATCTTGCGCGTATAGGGATCGGCTGCGTCGTACAGCACCTCGGCCGCGCGGCCCGGCGTCTGCTGCAGTTGCCGCAGCTCGAGCAGCGCGCGCAGCCGCGCGTTGTCCTGCGCCAGCGTGTCGGCCTGGCTCGCGCGCTCGGCCTGCAGCATCAGCGCCTTGCGGGCGTCGGCCTCGTTCTTCTGCGCGGTCTGCAGGTCCTCGAGGTAGCCGCCGGCGCCCACCACGAACTGCACGGGCTTGAGCGCCACCCATTGCACCGGGTAGAGCACGGCCGCGATGGCCTGGCGCACCGGCTGCACGATGTGGAAGCGGGCGTCCGCCACCATCAGGAAAAGCGCGAGCGTGCTGAAGAAGATCAGCTTGCTCAGCGCCGATGGCCCCTGGTTGAACAGGGGTGGCGCGGTGCGGTCGAGCGTGCCCAGGGGCATGGGATCAGGTCGGGTGCTGCGGCATCAGATGACAAAAGGCCGGCCCGCGCAAGCGGGGGCCGGCCGATGGAGGCGGCGCTGCATTCACTCGCTCGTGAAGATGCTTCCCAGCCGGTCCATGCGCTCGAGGGCGATGCCGCAGCCGCGCACCACGCAGGTCAGCGGGTCCTCGGCGACCAGCACCGGCAGGCCGGTTTCCTCGGCCAGCAGGCGGTCGAGGTCGCGCAGCAGCGCGCCACCGCCGGTGAGCATCATGCCGCGCTCGGCGATGTCGGCGCCGAGTTCGGGCGGGGTCTGCTCGAGCGCGTTCTTGACGGCCGAGACGATGTTGTTGAGCGGGTCGGTCAGGGCTTCCAGCACTTCGTTGCTGCTGATCGTGAAGCTGCGCGGCACGCCCTCGGAGAGGTTGCGGCCCTTGACTTCCATTTCCTTGACCTCGGAGCCCGGGAAGGCCGAGCCGATGCTCTTCTTGATGACCTCGGCCGTGGGCTCGCCGATCAGCATGCCGTAGTTGCGGCGGATGTAGTTGATGATGGCCTCGTCGAAGCGGTCGCCGCCGACGCGCACCGAGCCCTTGTAGACCATGCCGCCGAGGCTGATGACGCCCACCTCGGTGGTGCCGCCGCCGATGTCGACCACCATCGAGCCCGAGGCTTCGCTCACGGGCAGGCCGGCGCCGATGGCCGCGGCCATGGGTTCCTCGATCAGGTAGACCGAGGTCGCGCCCGCGGCCTCGGCCGCGTCCTTGATGGCGCGGCGCTCGACCTGGGTGGAACCGCAGGGCACGCAGATGATGATGCGCGGGCTCGGCGTGAGCAGCGTGCGCGGGTGCACCATCTTGATGAACTGCTTGATCATCTGCTCGGTGATCACGAAGTCGGCGATCACGCCGTCCTTCATCGGGCGGATGGCTTCGATGTTGCCCGGCACCTTGCCGAGCATGGCCTTGGCCTCGCGGCCGACGGCCTGGATCACCTTCTTGCCATGCGGACCGCCTTCGTGGCGGATGGCGACGACCGAGGGTTCGTCCAGCACGATGCCCTTGTTGCGGGCGAAGATGAGCGTGTTGGCGGTGCCGAGGTCGATCGCGAGGTCGGTGGAGAAGTACCGACGGAAAGCTCCAAACATGTGCGGAATCCTCTGGAGCACGGGCTGCGCATCGGCAGAACGTCGCTCACTCTATGGGTGTTTTGGGGGTGCTGGAAGGGTGAATTTGATCGTTTTTGCAGCAAAAGCCGGCGCGTTCGCGGGGGTTGCGGCAAAGGCGGGATAATACCCGAATCCCCTCTGAATCCCGTGTTGGCGGCCCTTGCGGCGCGCTATTTACCTCCGGTTTTTCGGCCGGTTCCACCATGTCCCTTTCCGCTTCCGATATCGCCCGCATCGCCTCCCTGGCGCGGCTGCAGCTCGCCCCCGACGAAAGCGAGCGCATGCTCAGCCAGCTCAACGGCTTTTTCGACGTGGTCGAGCGCATGCGCTCGGTCGACACCACCGGCGTCGAGCCCCTGGCCCATCCCGTGGCCGCCATCGAGGACATCGTCCTGCGCCTGCGCGAGGACGTCGTGAGCGAGCCGGACAACCGCGAAGCCAACCAGCGCAGCGCCCCCGCCGTCGAAGCCGGCCTGTTCCTCGTGCCCAAGGTGATCGAATGAGCGGCGCCAAGGACCTGCACCACCTCGGGGTGGCCGCGCTGGCGAAGGCGCTGGCCGGACGCGAAGTCTCGGCCGTCGAGGCCGCGCAGCACTTCCTGGGCCGCATGAAGGCCCACCAGGCGCTCGGCAGCTTCGTCGAAGTGAACGAGGACGCGACGCTGGCCCAGGCCCGCGCGGCCGACGCGTCGATCGCGGCCGGCAACGCCCCGGCGCTGGCCGGCGTGCCGATCGCGCACAAGGACATCTTCGTCACCACCGATTTCGCCACCACCGCGGGCTCGAAGATGCTCGCGGGCTACCGCTCGCCCTTCGACGCCACCGTGGTGCGCCGCCTCGCCGAGGCCGGCACCGTCACGCTGGGCAAGCTCAGCTGCGACGAGTTCGCGATGGGCTCGGCCAACGAGAACGTGGCCGTGCCCGCCGTCGGCCACGACCGGGCCGTGCCGGTGCGCAACCCCTGGAACCTCGAGCGCATCCCGGGCGGCTCCTCGGGCGCCAGCGCGGCCGCCGTGGCCGCGCGCCTCGCGCCGGCCGCCACCGGCACCGACACCGGCGGCTCGATCCGCCAGCCGGCCTCGTTCTGCGGCGTGACCGGCATCAAGCCCACCTACGGCCGCGCCTCGCGCTACGGCATGGTGGCCTTCGCCTCCAGCCTCGACCAGGCCGGCCCGATGGCCCGCTCGGCCGAGGACTGCGCGCTGCTGCTGTCGGCCTTCTGCGGCCCCGACCTCGACCGCGACTCGACCTCGCTCGACCGCCCGGCCGAGAACTTCGGCCGCACGCTGAACGATTCACTCGAGGGCCTGCGCATCGGCGTGCCGAAGGAGTTCTTCGGCGAGGGCGTGGCGCCCGGCGTGCGCGCCGCCATCGATGCAGCGCTGTTGCAGTACGAAAAGCTCGGCGCCAAGCGCGTCGAGGTCTCGCTGCCGCGCACCGAGCTGTCGATTCCCGTCTACTACATCATTGCCGCGGCCGAGGCCTCGAGCAACCTGAGCCGCTTCGACGGCGTGAAGTTCGGCCACCGCGCCAAGGACTTCTTCGACCCCGCGAGCAAGAAGACCGCGCTCACGCAGATGTACGAGCGCACGCGCGCCGAAGGCTTCGGCGACGAGGTCAAGCGCCGCATCATGATCGGCACCTACGTGCTCTCGCACGGCTACTACGACGCCTACTACCTGCAGGCGCAGAAGGTGCGCCGCATGATCGCCGACGACTTCCAGCAGGCCTTCGCGCAGTGCGACGTGATCGCCGGCCCGGCCGCGCCGACCACCGCCTGGAAGATCGGCGAGCACGGCGACGATCCCGTGGCCGACTACCTGGCCGACATCTTCACCTTGCCGGCCTCGCTGGCCGGCCTGCCCGGCATGAGCCTGCCGGTGGGCTTCGACGGCGGCATGCCCGTGGGCCTGCAGCTGATCGGCAACTACTTCGGCGAAGCGAAGCTGCTCAACGCGGCGCACCGCTTCCAGCAGGCCACCGACTGGCACGCGCGCACGCCGGAGGGCTTCTGACATGAGCGAGACAGTGAACACCTTCGAAGCACAGCAACAGGGCCGCCCGACCGGCCCGCTGGTGCGCGGCTATGAAGTCATCATCGGCTTCGAGACCCACGCCCAGCTCTCGACCGCGAGCAAGATCTTCAGCCGCGCCTCCACGGCCTTCGGCGCCGAGCCCAACACGCAGGCCTGCGCGGTCGACCTCGCGCTGCCCGGCACGCTGCCCGTGATGAACAAGGGCGCCGTCGAACGCGCGATCCGGCTCGGCCTCGCGCTCGGTTCGCACATCGCGCCGCGCAGCGTGTTCGCGCGCAAGAACTACTTCTACCCCGACCTGCCCAAGGGCTACCAGATCAGCCAGTTCGAGATTCCCGTGGTGCAGGGCGGCTCGGTGAGCTTCTTCGTCGGCGAGGAACAGAAGACCGTGCGCCTGGTGCGCGCCCACCTCGAGGAAGACGCGGGCAAGTCGCTGCACGAGGACTTCGTGGGCCAGAGCGGCATCGACCTGAACCGCGCCGGCACGCCGCTGCTCGAGATCGTGACCGAGCCCGACATGCGCTCCACCGCCGAGGCCGTGGCCTATGCGAAGGAGCTGCACAAGATCGTGACCTGGATCGGCATCTGCGACGGCAACATGCAGGAAGGCAGCTTCCGCTGCGACGCCAACGTCTCGGTGCGCCGCCCCGGCGAGAAGCTCGGCACGCGCCGCGAGATCAAGAACCTGAACAGCTTCAAGTTCATGCAGCAGGCGATCGACTACGAGATCAGCTGGCAGATCGACACGCTCGAGGACGGCGGCAGGATCGAGCAGGCCACCGTGCTGTTCAACCCCGACACCGGCGAGACGCGCGCGATGCGCGCCAAGGAAGACTCGTCCGACTACCGCTACTTCCCCGACCCCGACCTGCCGCCGCTGGTGATCGCCGCCGACTGGATCGAGCGCGTGAAGGCCGAGATGCCCGAGCTGCCGCGCGTGATGGCCGAGCGCTACGTGCGCGACCATGGCCTGTCGGCCTACGACGCCGCGCAGCTCACGCAGGGCCCCGCGCTCGCGCGCTACTTCGACGACGCGGTGAAGGCCGGCGCCACGCCGAAGCTCGCGAGCAACTGGATCACCGGCGAGATCGCACGCCGCCTCAATGCCCAGGAGATCGGCATCGAGGCCGCGCCGGTCAGCGCCGCGCAGCTCGGCCAGCTCGTGAAGCGCATCGCCGACGGCACCTTGCCGAACAACGCCGCGCGCCAGGTGTTCGAGGCGCTGTGGACCGGCGAAGGCAGCGACGTCGACGCGATCATCGAGGCCAAGGACCTGAAGCCGATGAACGACGCCGGCGCGCTCGACGCGATCCTCGACGAGGTGATCGCGAAGAACGCCAAGAACGTCGAGGAGTACCGCGGCGGCAAGGAGAAGGCGCTCAACGGCCTCGTGGGCCAGGTCATGAAGGCCAGCGGCGGCAAGGCCAACCCCGCGCAGGTCACGGAACTGCTGAAGGCCAAGCTGGCCTGAGCCCGGGTTTCGCCCCGGCACGACGGTGAAGCGGGCCCCGCGCGGGCCGCTTCACCGTTTTTTCTTTTAGGGAATGCCGGTCAGCGCGCGGTGGTCGCGGTCTCGCCCGACCACAGCTGCTTGAGCCGCACGCGCTCCTCGTCGAAGCGCGCGTTGACGCGCTTCTTCTCGTCTTCCTGCTCGCCGATGAAGCGGTTCTGCACCGCCACGCTCTTGGCGTTGTCGTCGAGCCGGCGCCGCAGCACGCCGGGCGCCTTGCTCGCGTCGCCCTTGTAGAACTCGAGTTCCTCGTCGATCTTCTTGCGGTCGTCGGCCAGTTCGGACAGCCGCTTGCGCGCCGCCTGGATCACCGCGTCGACCTGCACCAGCGCCTCGCCGCGCTCGCGCTCGTGGGCGGCGGCGTTCGGATAGCGGATCAGCAGCGCGCGCTCGCGCCGGCGCTCGTCGGCGATGCGCGCGGCCTGCACCGCGGCCTCGCGCGCGCGGTCCTCGCGCTCGGCCTGCTCGCGCGCCGTGTAGGTGGGCTCGAGCCGGCGCCGCGTCATGCCGCTCGGGCTCAGCTCGCGCTGCTCGCGGTCGCTGCACTCGGCGATCGGCCGGTCGGCGGTCAGGGTGCGGCCCTTGGCATCGACGCACGAATAGATGCCCGCGGCGCTGGGCACCGGCGCGCCCTTCTGCGCCTGGGCCAGCGCCAGCGTGCAGCCGGCGGCGAGCACCGCGGCCAGCGCGGCACGGGCGTTTCCGATGGCGCGGAATCGGCTGTGGCGGGCGCGGCGCGGCAGGCGGTGCATCGGGCGTGTCCTTCAGAGGGCGCCGTAGCGCGTGCGGTAGGCGAGCACGCGCTCGCGGTGGGTGCCGAGGTCGGCGGCCGCGCCGCCCGAGAGGTAGCTCAGCAGGTCGTCGAGGGTGGCGATCGCCACCACCTGCAGGCCGAGCTGGTTGCGCACGTACTGCACGGCGCTGTGGTCCACGTCGACGCCGTTCTCGGTCGCCTTCTCCTGCCGGTCGAGCGCGATCGCCACCGCGTGCGGCACCGCGCCCGCGGCCTGGATCGCGGCGATCGACTCGCGCACCGCGGTGCCCGCGGACATCACGTCGTCGACGATCAACACCCGGCCCTGGAGCGGCGCGCCGACCAGGTTGCCGCCCTCGCCGTGCGCCTTGGCTTCCTTGCGGTTGTAGGCGAAGGGCACGTTGCGGCCGCGCCGCGCGAGCTCGGCCGCCACCGTGGCGCCCAGCGGGATGCCCTTGTAGGCCGGGCCGAAGATCATGTCGAACTCGAGCCCGCTCTCGATCAGGCGGTCTGCATAGAATCCCGCGAGCCGCGCGATCTTGGCGCCGTCGTCGAAGAGGCCCGAATTGAAGAAATAAGGACTCATGCGGCCGGCCTTGGTCTTGAACTCGCCGAAGCGCAACACGCCCGCGTCGAGCGCGAACTGGACGAAGTCCTGCGCCACCGCACTGCTTTTCTCACCATCTACAGCCATCGGAATTCCTTGTGTTCAAACTGACCAGTCTCAATCTCAATGGCCTGCGTTCGGCCGCCACCAAGGGCGTTGCCGACTGGGTGGCCGAATTGGCGCCGGATTGTATTTGCATGCAGGAGATCCGGGTCCAGGCCAGCGACATCGAAGGCCGCTTCGAGGAGATGGCCGGCCTCAAGGGCCACTTCCATTTTGCCGAGAAGAAGGGCTACGCGGGCACCGCGATCTACACGAAGCACGTGCCCAGCGAGGTGGTGGTGGGCTGGGGCGACGCCGAATTCGACGCCGAGGGCCGCTACCTCGAGCTGCGCTTCGACACGCCGAAACGCAAGTTCTCGGTCATCAGCTGCTATTTCCCGAGCGGCAGCTCGGGCGAGGAGCGCCAGCAGGCCAAGTTCCGCTTCCTCAAGGGCTTCTTCCCGCACCTGGTGGCGCTGAAGAAGCAGCGCGAGTTCGTGCTGTGCGGCGACATCAACATCGCCCACAAGGAGATCGACCTCAAGAACTGGCGCGGCAACCAGAAGAACAGCGGCTTCCTGCCCGAGGAACGCGCCTGGATGACGAAGCTGCTCGACGCCGGCGCCGAGGGCGCGGGACTGGTCGACGTCTACCGCATGCTCAAGCCCGACACCACCGGCGAGGCCTACACCTGGTGGAGCAACCGCGGCCAGGCCTATGCCAACAACGTGGGATGGCGGCTCGACTACCACCTCGCCACGCCGAAGACCGCCGCGCTCGCGCGCACCGAGCAGATCTTCAAGACCATCAAGTTCAGCGACCACGCGCCGATCACGCTGGAGTACGACTTCACGCTCTGAGCGGCGCCCGGGCACTCGATGCCCTCCCCATGGGTCAACTTGTGGCCCACGCCATCGCTGATGGCGATGCCACCTCAGCGAGCCAGCTTGATGTGGGGAAAGCGCACAACGGGTTGCTGCAACCGGCGCTCGAGCTCCGCGACGTTTTGGCCTGTTTCCACAGCCGTGGAGCTGGCCACCGACCGCAGCACAGCCTTGCGGCTCGGCGCTCTGCGTTGAGGGAATGCAGGCTTGGTCATGCTGTGATTTCAAAGGTTTGAACTTTATCCAACTCAGGCAGAGCGGGCTACGTCGAGCTGGACTATCGGAGCAAACGCGAGGCACCGCTGTATCGTGCAGCGCGCCGGTCTGCAACAGCGTGGCTGCTCAACCATGCAAGCGGTTGTTCGCCGCATTGACGACCCCACACTCCGGGAATCGGGAACGGACAGCCGGACGCAGAGGACGCGAAGGTTTCGCGAAGGACGCAAAAGAACAGCCAGAAGGGTGTGGGTTGCACGCTCGCGGCGGTTGCACCCCGAGGAGCCCGCGCAAGACCCGTGCCCTCAGCAGACCGCGGTCCCTTTGAAGATTTTCTTTTCGCGCTCTTCGCGAAACCTTCGCGTCCTCTGCGTCCGGCTGTTCGAATCGGCTGCTCGTCTTCAACCGCAGCAGCGCCCGATCCGCCCCTCGCGGTACAGCGGCCCCAGGTCCTCCGCCAGCGCCCCCAGCGTGCGGCGCCATTGCGCATGCGAAGGATCGGCCGCCAGCGCCGCGCGCATGCGCGCCAGCAGTTCGGCGCGCAGCGCGGGCTCGTCGATGCCCAGCACCCGCCCGGCATCGACCGCCAGCCGCCCGCCGACCAGTACCTGCGCCACATGGCGCCCACTGGCACGCGCGAGCACCAGCTCGAGCGGATCGATGTCGTCGAACAGCGCATCGTCGTCGAGCGCCTCGAGGTCCAGCAGCACCAGGTCGGCCGGGGCGCCGGTCGCGATGCGGCCGCCCGACACCAGCGCGCCGCCCACGCTGCGCGGGCCGTGACCGGCTGCGAAGGACCAGAGCTGGGCCGGGGTCATCGCGCGCTCGTAGCCCCAGCCGCGGTGCAGCGCGTAGGCCAGGCGCATCTCGCGCAGGGCGTCGTCGTCCTCGTCGAAGGCCATGCCGTCCAGCCCCATGGCCACGCGGCAGCCCTGGCGCAGCATCTCGGCCAGCGGCGCGATGCCCGACTGGAGGCCGAGGTTCGAGCTGGTGTTGACGGCGATGGTGGCGCCGCGCTCGGCGATCAGCGCGAGTTCGTCGGGCCGCGCCCAGGTGCAGTGGGCGAGCGTGAGGCACGGGCTCAAGAGGCCGATCGCATCGAGAAAACGCACGATGCCGCCCGGATGGTGGGCATCGGCCCAGTCGCGCTGGTAGCGCGTCTCGAGCAGGTGCATGTGGACCGGCCGGCCGGTATCGGCCGAGGCGCGCGCGATGGCCTCGAGCAGCGGCGTGCCGCACCACTGGACCGCGGTCGGGCCGTACTGCACGGTGACGTGCGCGCCCAGGCCCTCCTCCTCGACCATGCGCGCCACGGCATCGACCTGCGCGAGCTGCCGCGCGGGCTCGACGGGCTGCACCGCGAGGCGCCGCGCGACCGCGTCGCGGATGCCGGGACGCAGCAGGGCCAGCACGGCGGCATCGTCGTCATAGGCGATGCCGTGGCGGTCGCGCATCGCGACCGCGAAGCCGATGCGCACGCCGACGTCGCGCGCGGCATGCGCCACCGCCCGCGCCTCGTCGACGTAGTCCATGCCGCCCTGCACGCGCGTGTAGTGGACCATCAGGTTCGTCACGCCATGGCGCAGCGAGCGCGCGAACGAGGTGGCGGCGCAGAGGTACGGATCCATGCCCGGCACCGTGCCCAGGAAGGGCAGCCAGCTCTCGAGCGGCTGGCCGAAGGCGCCGAGCGTGGCGCTGCGGAAGGTGCGCGCATGGTCGTGCGCGTTGGCCAGCGCCGGCAGCGCGAGCAGGCGCGGCGCGGGGCCGGCGGCATCGCGCGGCGCGATCGCGCCGAAGCGTTCGCCGTCGAGCACGATGCACATGCCGGCCTGCGCGGGCTCCAGGCCCGGCTCGGCCAGCAGCCAGGCACAGTCGATGGCACCGGAATGCAGGGCAAGGCTCATGCGTTACGCCTCAGCTCGCCACCACCCGGCGCGCGGCCGCGGGCGGCAGGAAGCGCCGGTCGAACACCTCGCCGGGCGCGGGCGCGCGCGGCAGCTCGAAGGCAGTGCGCAGCTGCGCGATCGCGCGGCCCATGCGCGCATCGTCGACGTCGCCGATGCCGGCCTGCGCGACCGCGGGCGTCAGCATCACGGTGCGCAGCGTGTAGAGCAGGCGCCGCTTCTCGAGCGCAGCATCGAGCAGCGGCTCGCGCTTGGCGAGCGCGGCGATGGCCGCGTCGGGATCGGCGATGGTGTCGAGCACCGCGCGGTGGATCGCGCGCACCAGTCCGGCCACGGCCTCGGGCCTGTCGCGCAGCAGCGCGCGCGACACCATCACGCCGTTGCCGTAGAGGTCCACGCCATGGTCGGCATAGTGGAACCAGCGGATGTCGCGGTCGGGGTCGACGCCCTGCGCCACCAGGTTCATGTAGCTGGTGACCGAGAACACGGCCGAGCCGTCGACATGGTCCTTGAGCAGCATCTGCTCCTGCAGGTTGGGCGCCATGCCGGTCCACTGGACCTTGGCCGGGTCGATGCCCGCGCGCGCCGCGATCACCGGGAACATGCGCGCCGCGGCGCCACCGGCCGGGCTGCCGAGCGTGCGGCCCTCGAGGTCCTTCAGTGTCTTGATGGGCCCGCCCGCCTTCACGATCAGCGCGAAGGGCGCGCGGTCGTAGAGCATGTAGACCATCACCGGCGCGTCGGCCGGCCGCGTGGCGGCGTTCTGCACGATGGCGTTCATGTCGCCGAAGGCCGCCTGGTAGGCACCGTTCATCACCTTGGTGACGGCGGCCGCCGAGCCGTCGCCCTGGTCGATGCTCACGGCCAGCTTCTCGGCCGCGAAATAGCCGCGGTCCTGCGCGAGGTAGTACCAGGCATGGATGCCCTGCAGCTTCCAGTCGAGCACGAACTTGATCGGCGTGGGCGCCTGCGCGAAGGCACGCGGCGCGCCGAGCGCGGCCGCCAGCGCGGGCAGGGCCGCGAGCGCGCCGCGGCGCGAGAGGGTTTGCAGCATGGAAGCTCCTTGGTCTTGCGTGATGTTCAGGCGGCCTCGAAGCGCACGTCCTGCGCGCCCTCCCACAGCACCCGCCGGCCGAGTTCGCGCAACTGCTCGCGCCCCTCGACGATGCTCAGGAAGTGGTTGCCCGCGAGCTGGCCCATGCGGCTCGAGAAGCTGCAGGCGCCATAGGCCAGGATGATCTCGGTCTCGCTGTAGCCACCGGGATAGAACAGGATGTCGCCCACCGAGGGATGGCTGGTGTGGTTCTCGAAGCCCACGCCGAGCTGGAAGTCGCCCAGCGGCACCCAGCAGCCCTCGCCGCTCCAGCGCACGTGGATCAGCTTCTGCCGGTAGGGCAGGAGCTTCGAGAACGCGGCCACGGTGAGCGGCGCGTCGGGATGGGTCTGCGCCACGAAGCGCAGGTCGCCCGCGGTGATGAGGATGCGTGTGGAAGTCATGTCGGTCTCGTCGTGGGGGAGTCAGGCCATGGCCATGTCGGTCTTGCGCTGGGCCCAGCCCGTCATGCGCCGCTCGACGAGGGCCGACACCGCATACAGCAGCACGCCCATCGCCGCGAGCAGGAACAGGCCCGCGAACACCATCGGCACGTCGAAGTTGCCGCTGGCGATCATCATCACGGTGCCGATGCCCTTGTTGGCCGCCACGGTCTCGCTGAGCACCGTGCCCACGAAGGCCAGCGTGATCGCGATCTTGAGCGAGGCGAACAGGTAGGGCAGCGTGCGCGGCAGGCCCACGTTCCAGAGGATGTCGCGCTTGCGCGCGCCGAGCACGCGCAGCACGTCCTCGAGCTCGGGCTCGGTGCTCGCGAGGCCGGTGGCCACGTTGACCACCACCGGGAAGATGCTGATCACCATCGAGGTCAGGATCGCGGGCACCGTGCCGGCCCCGAACCACACCACGAACAGCGGCACCACCGCCACCTTCGGGATGCTCGAGAAGCCCACCAGCAGCGGATAGGTCACGTCGTAGGCCAGCTTCGAGGAGCCGATGGCCACGCCGATCAGCACGCCCGCGGCCACGCCGAGCACGAAGCCCGCGAGCGTGGTGTAGAGCGTCTGCACGGTGTGCGGCCACAGCAGCGGCATCTTCTCGAGCAGCACGTGGGCGATCTGGCTCGGCCGCGGCAGCACCAGGTCGGAGATGCCGCCGGCCAGGCAGGCCAGCTCCCACAGCACGAAGAAGCCGAGCAGCGCGCCGGTCGACAGCAGGCGCTGGCGCAGCACGGGGGAGATCGCGTTCATGCCGCCACCTCCGCGACCAGCGGCTCGGCCGCCACGGCCTCGGGCACCGCGTCGCCGCCGCGGCGCGCCTGCGCGATGCGCATGCGCAGCTGCTGCACCAGCGCTGCGAACTCGGGCGCATAGCTGCTCTCGAGCGTGCGCGGCCGCGCGAAGCCGACCTCGCGCGTCTCGAGGATGCGGCCCGGCCGCGCGCTCATCACGCAGATGCGGTTGGCCAAGTAGGCCGACTCGCGCAGGTCGTGCGTCACCAGCAGCACCGTGGGCCGGCGCGCGATCCACAGCGACTGCATGATGTCCCACAGCTCCTCGCGCGTGAACTGGTCGAGCGCGCCGAAGGGCTCGTCGAGCAGCAGCAGCTCGGGCTCGTGCACCAGCGCGCGGCACAGCGAGGCGCGCTGCAGCATGCCGCCCGAGAGCTGCCAGGGCCGCTTGTCGCCGAAGCCCTTCAAGCCGACCTGGGCCAGCAGCGCATCGGCGCGCTCGGCGTATTCGCCGCGCTTCTTGCGCCGGTAGTCCTGGCGAAACGGCTCGACGATCTTCAGCGGGATCATCACGTTCTCGCGGATCGTGAGCCAGGGCAGCATGGTCGGGTTCTGGAACGCGAGGCCGATGCGCAGCCGCGGTGCGGCCGAGGCATGGCTGCCGGCGGGCGTGCGCACGCCCACGGCGCCCACCTCGCGCCCGCCCGCGATCACGGCGCCTGCGCTGGGCCGCAGCAGCCCTGCCACCAGCTTGAGGATGGTCGACTTGCCGCAGCCGCTGGGGCCGACCAGCGCGACGAAGTCGCCCTTGTCGATGCCCAGCGTGGTGTGGTCCAGCGCGATGGTGCCGCCGCCGTAGCGCAGCATCACGTCCGACAGTTGGATGAAGGCTCGTTCCATGGTCGCTTTCAGGATGAAGGAGAGGACGCGTGCGCGTCCTCGACGCGCACGATCGCGGCCACCGGACCGCCGCCCGCGGGCCCCTGGTGCTCCGCACCGCCCGAGACATAGAGCGCGGTGTGGCCGGCCAGCGAGGCCAGCACGCCGCCGACCACCGCGCGCGCATGGCGCGTGGCATGGATGTCGGAGTCGTTGAGCATGGTGTGGCGCTCGCCGCGCACGCGGCCGTCGGGGCTGGCCTCGGCCTTGGCGAGCAGGTTCACGAGCCGGCGCGAGACGGCCTGCGCGTCGCGCTCGGCATCGAGGCCGAAGGCATCGCGCAGCAGCGCGCGCACGCTGTGGCCATCGATCGCGTCGCGCATCACGCCGTGGGCGATGCGCAACGCCGAGGCGCTGGCGCGCGCTTCGCCGAGCACGATGACCACGTTGCCCTCGAGCTCGATGCCGGCCGAGGCCGAGGCGCGCGCCGAGTAGGCGCTCCAGTCGGCCATCACGCTGGCGTCGCCGATCCCGGCGCGCGCCACCTCGCCGAGCGCCACCGCCACGCCGAGCGCCGAGGCGCCGCGCGAGTAGCCCATCGACTCGTAGCTGTCGTGCGTGACCGGCGCGGCACCGCGCGCGAGCGCGGCCGCCACCTTGGCCGAGGTCAACAGCGGGCACTTGACCTGCACGAAGTGCACGTCGTGCGTGCTGTCGATGCCCGCGTCGCGCATCGCCGCGGCCACGGCCTCGGCGGTGGCGTCGATCTGCGCGGCGCGGCCCATCTCCTCGGGCAGGAAGTCGCGCGTGTGCGCCACGCCCACCACCAGCCGCTTCTCGCCATGCGCCGGCGCTGCCTCTTCGCGCCAGCGCCGCGCGAACACGGTGAAGTGCGGCGAGAGCACGCCCTCGGTGCCGCCCGACATCACGAGCGCCACCTGGCGGTGCACGGCCTCGGGCGTGCAGCCGAGCGCGCCCGCGAGCAGCTGGCACCAGGCCGCGGAGGCGTACTCGCGCGTGAAGTCGTTGACGCAGCCGTTGCCCTCGGTCTTGCCCATCACCGCGACGATCTCCGACGGCACGAGCTCGCCCGCCTCGATCAATGCCCGCGCGCCGCGCAGGTCGCCGGGCCCGCTGCACGCGATGCGCCAGACGCGCACCTCCTGGATGCGATCTGCGCTCATGCCGCGTTCCAGTCGATCTCGCCCACCGGCACCGCATTCGCGGGCACGCCCGGCGGCGTCTCGAGGATCGCGCTGCTGTAGTGCTCGGTGTTGCGCGGCTTCGCCACAGGCATGCGCTGCACGCCCTTCACCGAGCGGCCCCAGCCCGCGGCCTCGGCCACCAGCCGGCCGTCGCGCATCACGAAGCGTCCGCGCAGCAGGGTGTGCAGCGGATAGCCGCGCACCGCGCGCCCGTTCCACGGCGAGATCTTGCTGATGCTCTGCAGCTTGTTCTGCGACAACACGCCCGCGCGGTTCATGTCGACGAAGGCGATGTCGGCATGCGCGCCCGGCGCGATCACGCCCTTGGTGCCGTACAGGCCCCAGGCCTTGGCCGGGTTGACCGAGCTCCAGCGCACGTAGTCCATCAGCGAGGCGCGGCCGCGGTTGACCTCGGTCAGCATCAGCGGCATCTGCGTCTCCACGCCCGGGAAGCCGCAGTCGCAGTCCCAGATGCTCTCGCGCGTCTTCTCCTCGGGCGCGTGCGGCGCATGGTCGGTGGCGATCATGTCGAGCGTGCCGTCCATCAACGCGTCCCACAGCGGCTGGTTGTGGCGCGGTTCGCGGATCGGCGGGTTCAGCCGCATCACGCCGCCGAGCGTGCGCATGTGGTCGGTGTTGAGCAGCAGGTACTGCGGGCAGGTCTCGGCCGTCACGTCGACACCACGTGCGCGCGCCGCGCGCAGCAGGTAGAGCGAATCGGCCGCGCTGTGGTGCGCGATGTGCACGCGCGCGCCGGTCCATTCGGCCAGGGTGAGCACCCGGCCGATGGCCTCGATCTCGGCCACCGCGGGCCGCGCCGCCAGGTGCGCCATCGCGTCGATGCGCCCGGCCGCCTGCATCTTCTTCTGGCGCCGGAACAGGATCGAGGAGTTCTCGGCATGCACCACGGTGCGGATGCCCAGCGGCGCGAGCTTCTCGAAGCCCTCGAGCAGCGCGCCGTCGGTGGGCGCGGGCAGGTTGCCGAAGGTGTTGCCGACGAAGGCCTTGAAGCTGGTCACGCCGGCCTCGAGCAGTTCCTCGAGCCGCTCGACGGTGTCGTCGCCGAGCAGGCCGTGGATGCCGAAGTCCACGTACGAGGACTCGGCAGCCTTCTGCTTCAAGCGCAGCGCCTCGACGGTGCCGGTCGGCGGGTTGGTGTTGGGCATCTCGAACACGGTGGTCACGCCGCCGAGCGCCGCGGCCGCCGAGCCGGTCTTCCAGGTCTCCTTGTTCGGATAGCCGGGGTCGCGGAAATGCACGTGGCTGTCGATGGCGCCCGGCAGCAGGTGCAGGCCGTCGGCGCGCATCTCCTCGCGCGCGCTCGGCATGGTGTCGTCGTGGCCCACGGCCACGATGCGCTCGCCGGCGATCGCGACGGCGGCTTCGAAGATGCGGTCCGGCGACACCACCTGGGCGCCGCGGATGACGAGGTCGACTTCCTTCATGCTTCGTTCCCCCGCGTTCAGAGCATGGCCCAGCCGCCATCGACCGGCAGGTCGACGCCGGTGATCTGGCGCGAGACGTCGCTGGCCATGAACAGGCAGGCGTTGGCCACGTCGGCGTCGGTGGAGACGCGGCGCAGCGCGTAGTCGGCCGCATGGCGCGTCATTGCCTCCTCGAGCGTGATGCCCAGCTTCTCGGCCATGTTGGCGCACACCTTCTCGCGAAAACGCGGCCCGTCGACCATGCCCGGCGCGACGCAGTTGACGTTGATGCCGTGCGGCCCGGCCTCGAGCGCGAAGCTCTTGGTGATGCCGCGCAGCCCCCACTTCGAGGCCGAGTAGGCGAGCCGGCCGGCGCGCCCGCGCATGCCGAAGGTGCCGCCGACGTTGACCACCTTGCCGCTTCGGCGCTCGATCATCGAGGGCAGCACCGCGTGCATGGTGTTGAAGCAGCCCGTCATGTTGAGCTGCACGATCTCGTCGAACTCCTCGCTCGTGGTCTCCCAGCCGGTCTTGCCGATCGGGCCCGAGCCGCCGGCCACGTTGACCAGGATGTCGATGCGGCCGAAGGCCTCGAGCGCATGCGCGGCCAGCGCCTCGGTCTGGGCGCTCTTCGTGAGGTCGCAGGGCACCACGATGGCGGCCACGCCGAGCGCGCGCGCCTCGGCGGCCACGGGCTCGATGGCGGCGGTGTCGCGGCCGGCCAGCACCAGCTTCGCGCCTTCGCGCGCGAAGGCCAGCGTCACGGCGCGCCCCATGCCCTTGGCGGGGCCGGTGATGAGCGCCACCTTGTCCTTGAGTTGCAGGTCCATGTTCGTGTCTTTCTCTGTTCGTTCGTCGTTGTGGCGGGGGTTCAGGGCTGGCGGTCCAGGCTCGAGGGCCGCTCGGCGCGCGCGGGCAGGAAGCCGCGGTCGAACACCTCGGCCACCGTGGGCTTGCGCGGCAGCTTGTTGGCATCGGCCACGATCTCGATCCCGCGCTGCATGCGTGCCTCGTCGATGTCGCCCAGGCCGATGCGCGCGATCTCGGGATGGCTCATGTCGTTGCGCAGGGTGGCGAGCAGCTTCTCCTTCTCGACCTCGCGCTTGAGCAGCGGCTCGCGCTTCATCACCGCGGCCACGCCGGCATCGGGATCGGCGATCACGTCCTTGATCGCGCGGTTGAGCGCCTTGACGAAGCCCTGCACCGCCTTCGGGTTGTCCTTCACGAAGGCGCGCGAGAAGAACACGGCGTTCGAATACAGGTCCATGCCGTGGTCGCCGTAGCGGATGAAGCGCAGGTCCTTCGCGGGATCGAGGCCCATGGCCTTGGCGCTGAAGCTCACGGTGGTCACGTAGCCGAAGGCGGCGTCGATCTGGCCGCGGCTGAGCATCTGCTCGCGCAGGTTAGGCGCCATGTTGGTGATGTTGACCTTGGCGGGGTCGACGTTGGCGATCTTCGCGAAGGCCGGGAACAGCTTGAGCGCGCCGTCGTTGGCCGGGCCGCCGATGGTCTTGCCCTCGAGGTCCTTGGGCGTGCGGATCGGGCTGTCCTGCTTCACCACCAGCGTGAAGGGCGGCGTGTTGTAGAGCATGTAGACCGCCACCGGCGCATCGGCCGGGCGCTTGGAGGCCAGGTCGATCAGCGCGTTCACGTCGCCGAAGCCGGCCTGGTAGGCGCCCGCGGCCACCTTCGGAATCGAGGCGGCCGAGCCCTCGCCCTGGTCGATCTCGACGTCGAGCCCCTCGGCCTTGAAGTAGCCCTTGTCCTGCGCGGTGAAGAACCAGGCCTGCGCGCCTTCGTACTTCCAGTTGAGGACCATCTTGACGGAGGTCTGGGCGGCGGCGCCGGTGGCGGCCAGCGCGAGCGCGCAGGCCGAGAGCAGCGCGGGCATGGGAAGGCGGAAGAGGGACATGTCAGGACTCCTGGTGGGACGGGGTGGATGCGGTGCGGCGCGAACGCTTCGGCAGCGAGGCCATGAGCGCTTCGGCCGTGGCGACGAAGCCGTGCAGCTGCTGCACGATGAAATGGATGCCGCGCGTGACGTAGGCCGGCGACGGCGTGTTGCAGGCGTCCTTCAGCAGCACGCAGTCGTAGCCGAGGAAGGCCGCGTCCTGCAGCGTGGAGAACACGCAGCGGTCGGTGTTGATGCCGGCGAACAGCAAGGTGGTGATGCCCTGCTGGCGCAGCAGGCTGTCGAACTCGTTGTCCCAGAAGCCGCTCAGGCGATGCTTGTGCACGGTGATGTCGGAGGCGGCGACCTCGAGCTCGTCGACCACGCGCGCGCCCCACTCGCCGCGCACCAGCGAGGGGCCGCGGTCGATCGGCGAGCGCTCGGCATAGCCCACGCCGTCGGCGCTGCGCTTGCCCTTGAAATGGATGGTCGGGCTGAGGTTGCGCGCATCGGCGCGGATGCCCCAGTTGAGCCACACCACCGCGCCGCCGGCCGCGCGCCAGGCGGGCAAGAGGCGCGCGATGACGGGAATGGGCTTGCGCGCGGCCTTGGTGCCCAGGCCCTTCTGCGCGAACCAGCCCTCGGGATGGCAGAAGTCGTTCTGCATGTCGACCACCACGAGCGCGCTGCGCGCGAGGTCGAAGCGCACCGGCTGCGGCTGCGCATCGATGCGCACCGGAACGGGCCGCCTTGGTGCGCGCACCAGGCTCACGCCCTGCGCGTCGAGCGTCCAGGCGTTGTGCGCGGCGGGGCCGAAGCGCGCTGGCTGTGCGTCTTTGGTGCGTGGGGACGGCGATGGGCGTTTCATGCCCGACCACCACGCAGTCACCGTGCCAGGAGGTGCTCCGAATCCATACCGTTTCGCGGACCCTGCGTTGCCGCAACGGCAACGCAGGCCCTGTGCCGCCACTGGCCCGGATCGTGCAATCGCCCGCGGCCACACCCTCCACACGACGATCCGCCATGAACCACCTGCGATTCCTGCGCTATGCCGACGAGGTCGCCCGCGCGGGCTCGATCCGCCAGGCCGCCGAACGGCTGCATGTCGCGCCCTCGGCCGTGAACCGCCGCATCCAGGACATCGAGGAGGAGCTCGGCACGCCGATCTTCGAGCGGCTGCCGCGCGGCATGCGGCTGACCACCGCGGGCGAGCTGTTCATGCGCTACGTGCGCGGCCGCGCGGCCGACCTCGAGCGCGTGCGCTCCGAGATCGAGGAGCTCAAGGGGCTGCGCCGCGGCACGGTGCGGGTGGTGGCGAGCCAGGCGCTGGCGCCGCGCTTCCTGCCCGCGGCGATCCACGACTTCCGCCAGAGCCATCCGCTGGTGGCCTTCGAGGTGCGCATCGGCGACCACGTGCAGGCCGCCGAGGCGCTGCGCAGCTTCGGCACCGACCTCGCGCTGGTGTTCAACCTCGCGCCCGAGAGCGACATCGAGCGCCTGACCTCGGTCGAGCAGCGGCTGATGGCGTTGATGCATGCGCGCCATCCGCTGGCGATCGCCACCGGCACGGCCACCGGCGTGCGGCTGCGCGACTGCGCCGAGTACCCGGTGGTGCTGCCCAACCGCGACACCGGCGGGCGCCAGCTGATCGAGCGCTTCCTCGCGCGCAGCTCGATACGCATCGACGCGATGGTGGAGAGCAACAGCTTCGAGTTCCTGCGCGGCTGCGTCTACGACCGCCGCTCGATCTCGTTCCAGATGGCGATCGGCGCCCTGCCCGACGACCGCGAGGTGGTGGTGCGCGAGATCGAGGACCGCGGCTTTCCGCGCGGCGAACTGGTGCTCGCGAACCTGCGCGGGCGGCAGCTGCCGGTGATCGCCTATGCGTTCGCGGAGTTCCTGGGGAAGCGGCTGGCGGCGCTGGACTGAATCAGCGCGACAGCGCGGGCAGCGCCTTCATCAGCGTCTCGCTGAAGGCCCGCAGCGCCTCGGTCTCGTGCGCGCCGCGCTTGGTCACGCGGAAGAAGTCCATGCCCACGCGCGGCTTCACGAGCACGTCGGTCCGCACGCGGTGGCGGCGGCAGGCCGCGAGCGCGAAGGTGGGCATCACGGCGGTGCCGAAGCCGGCCTCGACCATCGAGATCAGCGTGCCGAAGAAGTTGAAGGCGGGCCGCTGTGCGTCGGCCAGGCCCATCTCGCCGAGCTGGCGGTCGATCACCTTCTGGATCGGGTTGCCGGGCGGCAGGCCGATCAGCGCGGCGCCGCGCAGCGCCGACCAGGGCGCGCTGCCGACCGGCTCGCCGTCGGCCGCGGCCTGCGTCACGCGCATCAGCTCGAAGCGGCCCACGGGCGTGCGGTCGAGGTCGGGCGCGGCCCTGAAGAAGAAGCCCAGGCCGAGGTCGGCATCGCCCGCCTCCACCATCGCCTCGACGTCGCGCAGGTCGGCATCGAACAGCCGCAGCGCGACCTGCGGATGCGCTTCGCGAAAGCTCGCGAAGACCCAGGGCAGCAGGTGCGAGGACACCAGCGGCGTGGCCGCGATGCGCAGGGTCTGGCGCGCCGCGTCGCCCTCGGCGCCGAGCTCGGCCGCCACGTCGTCGAGATCGGTCAGCAGCCGCTCGACCACCGGCAGCAGGCGCCGGCCGGCCGGCGTGAGGCTCACCATGCGCGTGGTGCGGTCGAACAGGCGGCAGCCGAGCTGCTTCTCCATCTCGCGGATCAGGATGCTCAGGCCGGCCTGGGTGATGTGCGCCTGCTCGGCCGCGCGCGTGAAGTTGCCGATGCGCGCCACCTGCAGGAAGGCGCGCATCTGGCGCGTGCTCAGGTTCATAAGGATTCATGATAAATCCATATCACATCTAAATTTCCCCTATGGCTCGTTTCAGGTCCCAATACGGCCCCCATGAGCACCGCATCCAACGAAGTCATCATCCTGGGCGCCGGCATCGGCGGCCTGACCCTCGCGCTGAGCCTGCACCAGGCCGGCATCGCCTGCCGCGTCTACGAGGCCGTGCCCGAGCTGCGCCCGCTGGGCGTGGGCATCAACCTGCTGCCGCACGCGGTGCGCGAGCTGTCCGAGCTGGGCCTGCTCGAGGCGCTCGACCGGGTCGGCGTGCGCACGCAGGAGGCCGTGTTCTTCACCGAGCACGGCCAGCTGGTGTTCCGCGAACCCGCGGGCCGGCATGCGGGCTACGACTGGCCGCAGTACTCGATCCACCGCGGCGACCTGCAGACCGTGCTGCTCGAGGAGACGCTGAGGCGCCTCGGCCCCGACAGCGTGCGCTGCGGCCACCGCTGCACCGGCGTCGAGCAGGACGACGCGGGCGTGACGGTGCATTTCGCCGACGGCCGCGCGCCGGTGCGCGGCGCGGTGGCGATCGGCTGCGACGGCATCCACTCGGCGCTGCGCAAGCAGCTCTATCCCAACGAGGGCGCGCCGCGCTACTCGGGCATCAACATGTGGCGCGGCACGGCCGCGTGGCAGCCCTTCCTGTCGGGCGGAAGCATGGTGCGCGCGGGCTGGCTCACGGTCGGCAAGATGGTGATCTACCCGATCCGCAACGACATCGATGCGCAGGGCCGCCAGCTCGTGAACTGGGTGGCCGAGATCCACGCGCCGCAGCCCGCGATGCGCGACTGGAGCCGCGCCGGCCGGCTCGAGGACTTCCTGCCCGCCTTCGCCGACTGGCACTTCGACTGGCTCGACGTGCCGGCGCTGATCCAGGCCTCCGACACCATCCTCGAGTACCCGATGGTCGACCAGGACCCGCTGCCGCGCTGGACCCACGGCCGCCTCACGCTCTTGGGCGACGCCGCGCACCCGATGGTGCCGCGCGGCTCCAACGGCGCGGGCCAGGCGATCATCGACGCACGTTTTCTCGCGGGCGCGATGAAGCGCGAGGGCGTCGGCCAGGCCGCGCTCGAGAGCTACGACCGGGTGCGCGTGAAGGCCACCACCGAGGTGGTGCTGACCAACCGCAGCAACCCGCCCGACACCATCCTGCGCGAGGTGTTCGAGCGCTCGGGCGGCAAGCGCTTCGACAAGCTCGACGAGATCGTGACGCAGCAGGAGCTGCAGGCGATCTCGGACCACTACAAGCGCGTGGCCGGCTACGACCCGGCCGCGCTCAAGCAGCGCGCCTCGTACCTTTGAACCCATCCCACAAGAACATGCACCCGGAGACACCATGCGCCTTCTGACCAAGACCCTCGCCACCCTGCTCACCGCCGCCAGCGCCATGGCCGCCCATGCCTGGCCCGACCAGGCCGTGACGCTGGTCGTGCCCTACACGCCCGGCACCGGCATCGACCTGATCGCGCGCCAGCTCTCGGCGCGGCTGCCCGCGGCGCTGGGCCAGCCGGTGGTGGTGGAGAACGTGGCCGGCGCCAGCGGCAACATCGGCAGCGAGAAGGTGGCGCGCGCCAAGCCCGACGGCTACACGCTGATGGTGCAGGTCAACACGCTGGTGATGAACAAGAGCCTCTACAAGACGCTGGCCTACGACCCGGTGGCCGACTTCACGCCGGTGTCGCTGACCTCCTGGGGCACGCTGCTGCTGGTGACCAACCCGAACACGCAGAAGGCCACCACGCTCGCGCAGCTCGTGGCCGCGGCCAAGTCGCATCCGGGCCAGCTGACCTACGCCACGCCCGGCGTCGGCACGCCGCACCACCTGTCGATGGCGCTCTTGATGCAGGGCACCGGCACCGAGCTGCTGCACGTGCCCTACAAGGGCACCGCGGGCGCCGTCACCGACCTGCTCGGCGGGCGCATCGACGCGATGTTCCTGCCGGTGCACGTGGCGCTGCAGCACATCCAGGCCGGCAAGCTCAAGGCGCTCGCCACCGGCAGCAGCCACCGCCTGCCGCAGCTGCCCGACGTGCCCACCCTGGCCGAGGCCGGCGTGACCGCCGACAACGTCGACATGTGGTACGGCGTGCTCGCGCCCAAGGGCACGCCGGCCGACGTGGTGGCGCGGCTCAACAAGGAGATCGCCGCGGTGCTGAAGTCGCCCGAGGTCGCGAAGTCCTTCGAGTCGCAGGGCATGGTGCCCGCGAGCTCGACGCCGGCGGAGTTCGGCACGCTGATCCAGAAGGATGCGCAGCGCTGGGCGGCGGTGGTGAAGAAGGGGAACATCACGGCCGATTGAGTCGGCGTCTTGCTCCCTCCCCCGCTGGGGGAGGGCTGGGGTGGGGGCATGCGGCGGTGGACAGGGTCGCGGCCTCATCGACCGCCCGGTGCCCCCATCCCGACCTTCCCCCAGAGGGGGAAGGGGCAAATACCCTCAGCGCGGCGCGCGCCCCGCGTGCCGCGCCAGGTGCACCTGGTGCAGCGTGATCTTGCGCACCTCGGCCTGGCTGGTCTCGATGTGGGCGCGCAGCAGCATCGCGGCCTGGTCGCCGCGGTTGGCTCGCACGGCCTTGAGGATCTTGGCGTGCTCGTCGTAGGTGGCGTCGATGCGCGGCTGCTGCGTGAAGTCGAGGCGGCGGATGATGCGAATGCGGTCGGTGACATCGCGGTGCACGCGCGCCATCTCGGCATTGCCCGCGGCCGCCACCAGCGAGCAGTGGAAGGCCTCGTCCCAGGCCGCGACCTGCGCCATGTCGGTGCTGCGCTGCGCGGCGGGCACCAGCCAGATGGCCGCGAGCTCGTCGAGCAGGCTGCGGTCGACGCGGCGGTCGGCCTCGCACAGGCGGTGCACGGCCGATGTCTCCAGGATCATGCGCAGGTCGTAGAGCTGCTCGAACTGCTCGAAGTCGAAGGGCAGCACGCGCCAGCCGCTGCGGAACAGCACCTCGACGAAGCCCTCCTGCTGCAGCCGGAACAGCGCCTGGCGCACCGGCGTGCGCGAGACGCCGAGGCGATCGCTGATCTCGTTCTCGGTGAAGCGGTCGCCCGGCACGAGGATGAACTCGGCCACGTCGCGCTTGAGCTGCGCATAGACCTCGTCGGCGCGCGTGCGGAACACGACCGCGTCGGCGGCCACGGGCGTGGACGCGGGGGCGCTGGGTTCGGCGGCTTCGGTGCCGTGGCGGGGACGGGCGATGGTCGACACGGGGCGAATGGTAGTCGCTGCGGCGCGCTTCATGCGCCGCCGAGCGCTTCGATGAGCTGGCCGCCGGTCGCGGTCCAGCCGACGATGCCGCCCTGGGCGCGCACCATCTCGACGGTGGCGGCCTTGAAGGCCGGGAAGTAGCTCTCGGTGCAGTCCTCGAGCAGCAGGCCGTCGTAGCCGCGGTCGTTGGCCTCGCGCATGCTGGTCTGCACGCAGACCTCGGTGGTGACGCCGCCGAACAGCAGGTGGGTGATGCCGCGCGCCTGCAACAGCTCGTGCAGCTCGGTGGCATAGAAGGCGCCCTTGCCGGGCTTGTCGATCACGATCTCGCCGGCCACGGGCGCGAGCGCCTCGATGATCTGGCTGCCGGGCTCGCCGGCCACGAGGATGCGGCCCATCGGCCCCTCGTCGCCGATGCGCAGCGTGGGATTGCCGCGGTTGCGCTTGGCCGGCGGACAGTCCGAGAGATCGGGCCGGTGCGCCTCGCGCGTGTGGACGACGAGGCCGCCGGCCGCGCGCCAGGCGGCGAGCACGCGCTGCGTGGCCGGCACGATGGCCTCGAGCAGCGAGACGTCGTTGCCCAGGGTCTCGCCGAAGCCGCCGGGCTCGATGAAGTCGCGCTGCATGTCGATCAGCACGAGCGCGGTGGTCTTTGGGTCGAAGTCGTAGGGGAAAGGCAGGGCCTGTGCGATCTGCATGTTCGATGTCCTTCTAGTGGCCGCCGCCCATGTGCGCGCCGATCACGTGCCGCTCGGCGCCCGCGGCGGCGGTCTCGTGGACCACGCGGCCCTCGCTCATGACGACGATGCGGTCCGACAGCTCGAGCAGCTCGTCGAGGTCCTCGCTGACCAGCAGCACCGCCCCGCCCTTCTCGCGCACCTGCACGATGCGCGCATGGATCTCGGCCACGGCCGCGAAGTCGAGGCCGAACACGGGGTTGGCCGCGATCAGCACGTTGATATCGCCCGCGAGCTCGCGCGCGAGCACGGCGCGCTGCACGTTGCCGCCCGAGAGGCTGCGGATGGGGGCGCCTTCGCCCTGGGTCTTCACGCCGTACTCGGCGATCCATTCGCGCGCCCGTGCGCGCCAGCGCGAGAAGCGCAGCAGGCCGCCGGCCGCGAGCGGCAGACGGTCGAAGTCGCGCAGCGCCATGTTCTCGGCCACGCTCAAGTCGCCCACGCAGGCATTGCGCAACGGCTCCTCGGGCAGGCTGCGCACCTTGAGTTCGCGGTTCTCGGCGCGGCTTGCGCGGTAGGGCGTGCCCATCACGCACACCCGGCCCGCGAGGCGCGGGCGCTGGCCGACCAGTGCCTCGACCAGTTCGCGCTGGCCGTTGCCCGAGACACCGGCCACGCCGACGATCTCGCCCGCGCGCACCGACAGGCTCAGGTCGTGCAGCGCGAGCGTGCCGCGGTCGCCGAGCGCGCGCAGGCCCTCGACCTCGAGCGCGACGGGCGCATCGGCGGCCGGCACGCGGCGGGTGGAGGCAGCGGCCTGCGCCGGGGCCGCGGCGGTCTGCTGCGCGCCCATCATGGTCGCGGCGAGCAGCGCCGGGCTGGTGTCGGCCACGCGGCCGTGGTGCACGGCCTTGCCGCGCCGCAGCACCGTCACGCCGTCGGCATAGGCCATGACCTCGCGAAACTTGTGCGTGATGATCAGCACCGTGCACAACCCGCTGCGCGCGAACTCGCGCACATGGCCCAGCACCTCGTCGGCCTCCTGCGGCGTGAGCACCGAGGTGGGCTCGTCGAGGATCAGCAGGCGCGGCTTCAGGTAGAGCTGCTTGAGCAGCTCGAGCTTCTGCTTCTCGCCCGCGGCCAGTTCGGACGGCCGCGCATCGAGGTCGAGGCGGAACGGCGTGGTGGCGAGGAAGGCCTCGAGCTCGGCGCGCTTGGCCTTCCAGTCGATCACCGCGGGCGTGCGGCCGCCGGCCAGCAGCAAGTTCTCGGCCACGGTCATGCCCGGCGCCAGGGTGAAGTGCTGGTAGACCATGCCGATGCCGAGCGCGCGCGCGACGATGGGGTTGGCGATGTCCTGCTCGCGGCCGTCGATCAGGATGCTGCCCTCCTCCGCGCGCTGGAAGCCGGCCACGCATTTGACCAACGTGCTCTTGCCCGCGCCGTTCTCGCCGAGCAGCGCATGCACGCTGCCGGGTTCCACGCGCAGGGTCACGCTGTCCATCGCGGTGAAGGCGCCGAAGCGCTTGGTGAGGCGGTAGGTGTCGAGCGCGAGCGCGCCGGTGCCTGGGGGGAGGCCGCCGATGGCGTGGGTGCTCATGTTTGTGCTCCGAGGTTTCGTTCGGGGCGCGTGCACAGGGCGCCGGGTACTCCCCTCCGCGAATGTCCCCCGCCTTCGGCTCCTCCTTGATTTCGCTGCGGGGAGCACCCGGCGCCCTGTGCACGAGAAGCGCAGCGGTGGTGCGGCCGGTTCGACCCGTGCGCGTCTCGATCACGTCGCTGGGGTGCCTTGCGCAGCGAAATCAAGGAGGAGGCCGAAGGCCGGGGGACATTCGCGGAGCAAGGCACCCCAGTGGCGTGATCGCGCCCCGGCCGTCGAAAGCCAGTCCCCGTGACACAAACCGAATGACCCGCGCTCATAACGCCGCCAGCAAAGCCTGCGACGAAGCATGCGCCCCGAACACCCCGCCCTGCATCGTGATCATCTTGAGCGCCGCGAGATGGTTGCCATGGTCGGTCGCCGCCGTGCAGTCCGACAGCAACAGGCATTCGAAACCGCGGTCGTTGGCGTCGCGCATGGTGGTGTGCACGCAGACGTCGGTGGTGATGCCCGCGAGGATCAGGTTCTCGATGCCGCGCGTGCGCAGGATCAGCTCGAGGTCGGTGGCATAGAACGAGCCCTTGCCGGGCTTGTCGATCACGGTCTCGCCGGGCAGCGGCGCGAGCTCGGGGATGATTTCCCAGCCCGGCTCGCCGCGCACCAGGATGCGCCCGCAGGGACCGTCGTCGCCGATGCCCACGCCGTTGGCGCCGATCTGGCGCGAGCGCCAACGCTTGTTGGCCGGCAGGTCGGCGAGATCGGGCCGGTGGCCCTCGCGCGTGTGGATCACGTGATAGCCCAGCGGCCGCAGCGCCGCGAGCGTGCGCGCGATCGGCTGGATCGGCGCCTGCACCAGCGACAGGTCGTAGCCCATCACGTCGACATAGCCGCCCTTGCCGCAAAAGTCGGTCTGCATGTCGATCACGATCAGCGCCGTGTTGTCGGGCCGAAGCTGGCCGTTGTAGGGCCAGGCATAGGGTTCGGCCGCGACGTGGCGCTGCACGGCGGCGGTGTCGGTGGTGCTCATTGCTCGGGTCCTGCGTAGCTGCGTTCGGGCGGCGCGAAGCCGCAAGGCGTGCCGTCGGTCACCTTGACCTCGGCGCTCCAGGGCAGGCGGTAGGTGCCCGCGGCCATGTCGCGCATGTAGGTGTAGGGACAGTCCTGCGCCCCGCCCTTCACCGCCACGTAGCCGCGGTGGTAGAGCTGGTAGATGTTGTTCTCCACGCCCCAGCCGGTGCGCGCCTCGCGCACCAGGTCGGGCCGCAGTTCGGCCGTGACGATCTCGTCGACGCGGCCGCCGCCCTCGACCAGCACCGTGCCGTCGAAGTTGCAGAACATGCCCTCGCCCATCGAGTCGAAGCTGCCGTCGCTGCCGCTGAGGCACACGCTGGCCGTGTACGCGAGATTGCAGAAGGCGTTCGCCTGGTTGGTGATCTTCCAGGCATGGCGGATCGGCGCGGTGTAGCCGGCCGTGCGCAGGATGATCTCGGCGCCCTTGTACGCGGCCTCGCGCGCCATCTCGGGGAACATGCCGTCGTGGCAGATGATCAGCGCGAGCTTGCTGCCGTTGGGGCCGTCGCACACCGGCACGCCGAGGTTGCCGGGCTCCCAGGGCTCGACCGGCACCCACGGATGCAGCTTGCGGTAGTAGAGCCGGATCTCGCCCTGGTCGTCGACGATCAGGCCGCTGTTGTAGGGGTTGCCGCGCGGGTTGGCCTCCATGATCGAGAAGCAGCCCCAGATGCGGTGCTCGATGCAGGCCCGCTTGAAGGCCGCGACCTCGGGGCCGTCGAGCGTGCACATGATCTCGGGATTGGTGTCCATCGAGAGGCCGTGCAGCGCGTACTCGGGGAACACCACCAGGTCCATGGTCGACTGGTTGCGGCGCGCCTTGCCCACCAGCTCGCAGATGCGCGCGGTCTGGGCCGCGAGCTCGGCGCGCGTCTTCACGTTCGGCAGCTGCAGCTGCACCAGGCCGACGACGACGCCGTTGGCCGATTTGTTGAGTCCGCCGAGGCCGCTCATGGGCGATGTCCTTGTGTGATGGGTTCAGGGGTCATGTCGAAGCTCAGTTCCTGGTGGCCGACAGCTCGCCGGGGCTGCCCGCGGCCGCGCTGCCGGGACGGCAGGTCAGCACCAGGATCGCCAGCGTGAGCACGTAGGGCACGGTGTTGAAGAGGTGGTAGCCCCAGCCGATGCCGATCGACTGCAGCGCGGGACCGATGGCGCCCGCGCCACCGAAGAGGAAGGCCGCGCCCACGCAGCGCAGCGGGCTCCAGCGCGCGAAGATCACCAGCGCCACCGCGATCAGGCCCTGGCCGCTGGAGATGCCCTCGTTCCAGCTGCCCGGATAGAACAGCGTGAGCGAGGCGCCGCCGAGGCCCGCGATGAAGCCGCCCGCGGTGGTGGCCGCGATGCGCAGGCCCGAGACCGAATAGCCGAGCGCGCGCGTGGCCTGCGCCGAATCGCCGGCCATGCGTACCAAAAGGCCGATGCGCGTGCGCGCGAAGCCCCACCACAGCAGCAGCGCGAGCGCCAGGCCGACCGGCACCAGCGCGTTGAGCTGCAGCGCCGAACGCACCACCGGGTTGTCGCTCCAGAAGCCCAGCGGGATCGCGGGAATCTGCGGCGCCTGCGGCTGGATCAGCGGCTTGCCGAGGTAGAACGCCAGGCCGGTGCCCAGCAGCATCAGCGCGATGCCGGTGGCCACGTCGTTGACGCGGTCGAGCGAACACAGCAGGCCGTGCAGCAGCGCGAGCGCCGCGCCCGCCGTCGCGCCGATCAGCACGCCGAGCCAGGCCGAGTCGGTGAGGTAGGCACCGCCGAAGGCCGCCATGGCCGACAGCACCAGCACGCCTTCGAGGCCGAGGTTGATGCGGCCCGACTTCTCGGTGAGGCATTCGCCCAGGCTCACGAACAGAAAGGGCGCGCCCACGCGCAGCGCGCCGCCGACGATGCCGGCCACGAGCGCGATCCATTGGTCTGCGGTCATACGACGGAACTCCTGTCGTAGCTCTTGGCCTCGGGCAGCATGCGATCGCCGAACTTCTTCCAGTTGACCGTGCGCAGCCCCTCGCTCGCGAGGATCAGCACGAAGGCGATGCCCTGCAGCACCAGCACCGAGGCATCGGGCAGGCCGACACGCCGCTGCAGCAGGCTGCCCGCGGCGCCGAAGCCGCCGAACAGGATCGCCACCGGCACGATGGCCGCGGGGTTGTGGCGCGCGATGAAGGAAACGAGGATGCCCGCGTAGCCATAGCCCGCGATCAGCGAGGCGTTGGCGTTGGTGTGCACCGCCGCCACCTCGATCGCGCCGGCCACGCCCGCGCAGGCGCCGCCGAGGCCGCAGGCGCCGAGGATCAGCCGCGTGGCCGGCAGCCCCACGAGCTGCGCGGTGCGCGGGTTGCCGCCCACCACGCGCACCGAGAAGCCCGAGGGCGTGGCGCGCAGCCAGGCCGCGAGGCCGAGGCAGGCGACGATGCCGACCACCAGGCCCCAGTGCACGTCGGAGCCGCCGATGCCGCCGATCAGCAGCCCGTCGGGCAAGGTGTGGGTCGAGGGCTTGTTGAGGCTCGCGGGATCGCGCAGCGGCCCTTCGACGAGGTGCTTGAAGATGCCGATCGCGATGTAGGCCAGCAGCAGGCTGCTGATGGTCTCGTTGATGCCGCGGTACTGGCGCAGCCAGCCCGCGAGCATGATCCACAGCGCACCCACGGCCGCGCCCGCGATGCACAGGAGCGTGATGCCGGCCACGCCCGAAGGCAGCGGCAGCGCGTGCGCGAGCGCCGCGCAGGCCAGGCCGCCGAACACCAGCGCGCCCTCGCCGCCGATCACGATCAGCCCGGCGCGCGCGGGCAGCGCCACGCACAGGGCCGTGAGCATCAGCGGCGCCGCGCGCTGCAGCGTGTTCTGCCACGAGAACCAGTCGCCGAAGGCGCCCTTGAACAGCGTGGTCCAGACCTCCACCGGATCGACGCCCGCGAAGGCGACGACCAGGCCGAAGACCAGCAGCGCCGCCGCGATGGCGAAGACCGGGAGGGCGAATTCCTTGAGCGCGTTGCGCATGGCGATGCGATGGACGGCGCTGCGCTCAAACTGAGCCGAGCACGCCTTCGACCAGGTAGTTCATCTTCTCGAGCTCGAGGTCGGTCTGCTTGAGGACCTTGCCCGCGGGCACCACCACCGCGCCCTTGTTGTCCTTGATGCCGTCCTTGAAGATGTCGAAGGTGCCCGCGATCATCTTGGCCTTGATGTCGTCGGCCTGCTTCTTCGCGGCGTCCGGGACCATGGGGCCGTAGGCCGACATCTTCACGTAGCCTTCCTTGAGGCCGCCGCGCAGGAAGTTGGGATGCGGCTTGCCGGTCTGCGCGGCCTCGATCGCGGTCTTGTAGGCGGTGAGCCAGTTCCACTCGGCGCCCGTGAGGTAGGCATTCGGCGCGAGCTTGGCCTGGCTCGCGTGGTAGCCGCAGACCATCTTGCCGCGCTTGGCGGCCGTCTCGACCACCACCTTGGGGCCGTCCACGTGCATGGTGAACACGTCGCAGCCCTGGTCGGCCAGGCTGTTGGTGGCCTCGGCCTCCTTCACGGCCATCGACCAGTCGCCCGTGAAGATCACGCTGCAGGTGATGTTCGGCTTGACCGAGCGCGCACCGAGCGTGAAGGCGTTGATGTTGCGCAGCACCTGCGGGATCGGCTTGGCCGCGACGAAGGCGATCTTGTTGCTCTTCGTCATGTGGGCGGCGATCACGCCGTTGAGGAACTGGCACTCGTCGATGTAGCCGAAGAAGCTGCCGACGTTCTTCGGATGCTTGCCCTCGGTCCAGAGGCCGCCGCAGTGCGAGAAGCGCACGTCGGGGTTCTTGGGCGCGACGGCCAGGATGTGCGGATCGAAGTAGCCGAAGGAGGTCGGGAACAGCAGCTTGGCGCCGTCCTGCGCGATCATGCCCGACATGGTCTTCTGCACGGCCGCGGTCTCGGGCACGTTCTCCTCTTCCACCAGCTTGATGCCGGGCAGCTTCCTGATCTCGGCCGCGGCCTGCGCGTGCGCCTGGTTGTAGCCGTAGTCGTCGCGCGCGCCGACGTAGATCACGCCGACGGTGAGCGGCTTGGCCTGCGCGCGAGCGAAGGGGCTCAGCGCACCGAGGGTGCCGGCCGCGCCGAGGGCGGCCAGGGTCTTGAGGGAATCGCGGCGATTGGGTTGGCTCGTCATGCTGTGCTTTCGGGAGGGTGGAGGTGGGGGTGCAAGAAATGGGCCCTGCGTCGGAACGTGTTCTCAGGCGCCGAGCAGGCTCACGTGCGCGGCGACCACGCGCCAGCCATCGGCCGTGCGCATCCAGGTCTGGCTCTGGCGGCCGGTGCGTTCGCTGCCTTCGCGGCGGAACTCGCAGTTGGCGGTCGCGAAGTCGCGGCCGTAGGTGGTGACGACGACGCGCAGCAGCTCGCGCGCGAGCCCCTGCGCGGGGCGCGATGCGCGAAAGGCCTGGATTTCTTCGTAGCCGTAGAGGTTCTCGGTCGCGCCGTAGCGCAGCGTGGTCGGGCTGTTCCAGAACAGTTCGTCGAGCACCTCGACCTCGTTGTTCACCAGCGCGTGCTCGTAGCGCGCGAACACGGCCTCGACTTCGGCGAGCACGTCGGGCAGGTTGATCTCGGGAGTGGTCATGAAGCGGGGTGTCCGTCGGTCGTCAAAGGGTGGCCACGGGCGCGCGCGCCACGCCCGCGTCCTCGAGCGCCGCGGCCACGCGCAGCGCGAGGTCTTCGCGCCAGGGCGCGGCGATCAGCTGCACGCCGATCGGCAGCCGCGCATGCGCGCCCCACACCGGCACGCTGCACACCGGCAGGCCGATGCACGAGATCGGCTGGGTGAGCAGCCCCATGTTGGGCCGCACCGGCAGGCTCTGGCCGTTGATCTCGAAGCGCTCGGCGCCCACAGGCGTGGCGGCGCTCGGCGTGGCGGGCGCGAGCAGCACGTCGAAGCGGCCGAACACGCGCGCCACCGCCTCGGCATAGACGCGGCGCACGCGCTGGGCGCGCGCGATCCAGGCGGCGGGCAGCAGCGCGCCCGCGAGGAAGCGGTCGCGCGACAGCGGCTCGAAGTCGTGCGCGCGGCGGCGCAGGTCGTCGAGGTGCAGCGCCGCGCCTTCGGCGTTGGTGATCAGGAAGGCGGCCGCGCGGCCGGCCTCGACCAGCGGCAGCTCGACGCTGGCGTGCGCGGCCAGCGCATCGGCCACGCGGTCGACCGCGGCGTTGGCCTCGGCGCCCGCATTGGCACGGAAGTAGCCGCCGAGCACGCCGATGCGCAAACCCTGCGTGCCGCGCACCAGCAGCGGCGCCACCGGTTCGACCGCGCGCTGCGTGCAGCCGGGGTCGCGCCGGCCGGCGGGATCCTCCGGCCCCTGCATCGCGTCGTAGGCCAGCGCGAGATCGCGCGCCGAGCGTGCGAAGGGCCCGAGGTGGTCGAGGCTGGAGACGAAGGGATAGCTGCCGCTGCGCGGCAGCCGGCCGAAGGTGGGCTTGAGGCCGAACACGCCGCACAGCGAGGCCGGCACGCGGATCGAGCCGTTGGTGTCCGAGCCCAGCGTGAGCGCGACCTGCCCCGCGGCCACGGCCGCGCCCGAGCCGCCCGAGGAACCGCCCGCGATGCACGAGAGGTCGTGCGGATTGCGCGTCGGGCCCTCGTGGCTGTTCTCGGTGGTGAAGCCGTAGGCGTACTCGTCCATGTTGAGCGCGCCGACCAGCACCGCGCCCGCGCGCTCGAGCCGGCGCACCAGCAGCGCGTCGGCATTCGCGGGCGCGGCCTCGCGCTCGATCTTCGAGCCGGCCAGCGTGGCGATGCCCGCGATGTCGAACAGGTTCTTGACCGCGAAGGGCACGCCGAGCAGCGGCAGTTCGCGCGTGCGCTCGGCCGTGGCCGAAGCCAGCGAGGCATCGACCTGCGCGGCGCGGCGCAGCGCGCGTTCGCGCAGCACGGCGGTGAAGGCGTTGACGCGGCCGTCGGTGGCCTCGATGCGCGCGAGGCTGGCTTCGGCCAGCGCGCTGGCGCTGACCTCGCCGCGGCGCACCGCCTCGACCATGGCGCTCGCGTCCCTGGCGATCAGGCTGGCGGCGTTCATCGGCCGGCCTCCGAAGGCGCGACCGGAACGAATTGCACCGCCGCCTCGTCGTGCACCGACAGCGGCACCGCCTCGACGGTGGCCGCGAAGCCGGCCGCGAGCGCGAAGTAGCGCAGCACGCCCTCGCGGTGCGCGGGCGAGAGCGGGAGGCCGAGCGCGGCCGCGGCCGCGTCGACGTGGCGTTCGATCTGTTCGGGGGTCATCGCGTCGTCTCCTCTCAACGGCGCACTTCGCGCTGGAAGATGTCGAGGCTGAGCTTCTTCATCGCGACGAAGCTCTCGGTGCTCAGCGTCTCGACCGTGCGCGGGCGCGCATCGCCATAGCGCAGGATCTCGGCCACCTTGGTCGGGCGCTTGGTCAGCAGCAGCACCTCGTCGGCCAGGTACACCGCCTCCTCGAGGTCGTGCGAGACCAGCAACATGGTGGTGCCGGTCTGCATGAACACCTCCTGCAGCTTCTCGCGGATGAACAGCGTCATCTCGAAGTCGAGCGCCGAGAAGGGCTCGTCGAGGAACAGCACCTCGGGGTTCGGCGCGAGCGCGCGCATGATCGACGCGGTCTGCTGCTGGCCGCCCGAGAGCTCGTAGGGAAAGCGCTTGAGGTCGAACTTGACGTCGAAGGAAGCGACCAGCTCCTCCATGCGGCGATCGACCTCGGCCTTGCTGCGGCCTTCCAGCTTCAGCGGATACGCGATGTTGTCGATGGTGCGCATCCACGGGAACATCGCCTCGCGGTAGTTCTGGAACACGTAGCCGATCTTGGTGTCCTTGCGCTGTTTCCCGTCGAACAGGATCTCGCCGCTGTCGATGGGGATCAGCCCCGCGATCATGTTGATCAGCGTGGACTTGCCGCAGCCGTTGGGACCGAACACCGAGACGATGCGGTGCTTGGGGATGTCGAGGTCGAAGTTCTCGTACAGCGGCCAGCCCGCGAAGTACTTGGTGAGGCCGCGGATCGTGATGTGGGTGCCGGCCGGGCCGGGCTTGAACACCGGCTTGGGCACGTCGGCATACACCGGGCCGTTGACGACGATGTCGGGCGTGGCTTTCATCGGCCGCTCCAGTGAACGATGCGGCGCTCGGCCACGAGGAAGAGGATGTTGAGCACGTAGCCCAGCGCGCCGGCCGCGAGGATGGCGGCATACATGCTCTTGACGTTGAGCACCTGCTGCGCGTCGATGATGCGGTGGCCCAGGCCGTTGTCGGAGCCGATGAACATCTCGGCCACGATCACGATCACCAGCGCCATCGAGACCGCCGAGCGCAGGCCCACGAAGCTGGGCTGCAGGCTCTCCCACACCAGCACGTCCTTGAAGATCTGCCAGCGCGAGGCGCCCATCACGCGCGCCGCCATCACGCGCTGCTTGCGCGCGTTGATGACGCCGTAGGCGCTGTTGAACACCACGATCAGCAGCGCGCCGAAGGCCGCGATCGCCACCTTGTTGATGTCGGACACGCCGAAGATCAGCAGGAACAGCGGGATCAGCGCCGACGAGGGCGTGGAGCGGAAGAAGTCGATCAGGAACTCGACGCTGCGGTAGGCGCGTTCGTTGCTGCCCAGCAGCACGCCCAGCGGCATGCCGACGACGGCGGCGATCGCGAAGGCCTGCACGGTGCGCCACACGGTGACGGCGAAGTCGAGCAGCAGCGGCCCGCCGGCCAGGCCGGTGATGAGCGCGGCCACGGTGTCGGCCGGCGAGGGCAGCAGGATCGGCTTGATGAAGCCGAGCCGCACCACCAGGTCCCAGACGATGAACAGGACGACCGGCCCGATGGCCGGCAGCCAGCGCTCCCAGGCGGGCGCCTTCGGTGCCGCGGAGGCGGTGGCGTTGCCCGCGGGCGGCGCCCACGGGGAGGCGGTGGTGCTGCTGTCGACCATGGCGTCAGGCCTTGTAGAGCAGGCCGTCCACCAGGACCTTCTTCTCGAAGATCCCCTTCTCGGTGAACAGGTCGTAGAACTTCTGGAAGTAGGCGACGTCGCTGGGCTTGAACTCGTTGTAGAGCATGTACGAGGCCAGCGGCACCTCGGCCGTGAGCTTGCCCTCGATGGCGGTGTAGCCCTTCATGTACTGGCGCGCCTCGTCGGGCTGGCTGCGCACCAGCTCGACGCCGCGCGCATAGGCGGCGATGTACTTCTTCGCGGCGTCGGGGTTCTTCTTGAGGAACTCGGTCGTGAGGCTGGCGGCGCCGCCATGCCAGGGCGCCATCGGGTCGCCGAGGATGTAGCGCGCGACCACGCCGGCCTCGAGCACGCGCGTGGTGCCGTTCATGCGGCCCACGGTGCCCGTGGGCTCGAGCGTGTAGCAGGCATCGACCTGCCCCGCCACCAGCGCGGCCACGTGCTGGCCGATCGGCAGCTCGCTGACCGACACGCCCTTGGCGCCCGCGCGCTCGAGCATGGTCTTGCACAGCGTGACGTTCTGGATGCCCGGGCCCGAGGCCACCTTCTTGCCCGCGAGCTCGGCCATGGCCTTGATCGGGCTGTCCTTGGCGACGATGAACTCGTCGAGCACGAACTTCGCGTTGCTCGGGTTGGTGCAGAAGATCTTGAACAGGCCCGGCTGCGCGATCTCGCCGATCGCGAGGTTGGCCGAGCCGGTGCCGTTGGCGCTGCCGTCGCAGCGGCCCGCGAGCATGGCTTCCATCACCTGCTGCGCGCCCGCGAACTTCTGCGGTTCCACGTCGAGCCCCGCTTCCTTGAAGAATCCGCGCTCGACCGCCGCGAAGAAGGGCAGGCCCGCGGCCACCGGCCAGAAGCCGACGCGGATCTTCGGTGCCGCCTGGGCGCGCACGATCGCCGGCGCGGCGAGCACCGCGAGGCCGGCGGCGCCGGCCTGCAGCACCTGTCGGCGCGAGGCGGTGGAAGGAAGGTCGGAGATGGACATGGAAGACTCCTCGGTCGGGGTTCGAAGACAACAGGGATTCAGGCGGCGCGGCTCGCGAGATAGGCGCGCCAGCCGCCATGGCGCGTGACCTCTTCGGCGCCGGCCAGCGCATGGCCCTCGCAGATGAAGCCGTGCACCCAGCGGCCGTCGGCCAGCTCGACGCTGCCCAGGCCCAGCGGCGCGGGGATCAGCGCGAGGAAGCCGCCGACCTCGGCCAGCGGCAGGTCCCACACCTCGAGCGCGATCGCGGCGCCGCCCTCGGCGCTGCGCTGCAGGCCGGGCTTGGGCGGCACGGTGCCGGGCAGCGCGTACAGGCGGTAGCGCGGCGCGGTCTGGATCGCTTCGCGCAGCACGGCGCCGCGCTCGGTGAGCTGGCCGTTGAGCGGCATGCCGCTGAGGTGTGCGCCGACCACCGCGATCGGCAGCGTCGCGGCCGGCACTGGTGCGAGGCCACGGATCGGCCGCGGCGCGGGCAGCGGCTCGCCGGTCGCGCCCTGCGCGAGGCCGGTGGCATGGTGGTAGCGCTGGCCCAGCTCGGCCAGCGCGAGGTCGCTGCCGCAGCGGCCGATCAGCGTGATGCCGAAGGGCAGGCCGTCGGACCGCAGGCTGCTGGGCACCGAGAGCGCGGCGTAGTCGAGCAGGTTGACGAAGTTGGTGTAGGCGCCGAGGTTGCGATTGAGCGCCACCGGGTCGGCGCGCATCGCGTCGCGCGTGTAGTGCGTGGGCGCGGTGGGCACCAGCAGCACATCGATGTCGCGCCACATCGGCTCGGCCTGCTGCGCGAGCGCGCGCAGCCGGGTCTGGGCCTCGAACACGTCGGCCGCGTTGTAGCCGCGGCCCTGCGCGAGGATGCCGCGCACGGGCTCGACCACCTCGGCCTCGTGGCGGTCGAAGAAGGCGCGCACCGCGGCATAGCGCTCGGCCACCAGCGCGCTGTCGTAGAGCAGCGCGGCGGCCTCGGCCAGCGGCGCGAAGGGCACGGTGACGGCCGTGCCGCCCAGCGCCTCGAGGCGGCGGCGCGCATCGGCGAAGGCGGCCTCGGCGAGCGTGTCGCCGAAGAAGGCGAGGCGGTCGGGCACGCCGAAGCGGAAGGCGGCGGGGAAGGGTTCGACATCGAGCGCGATGTCGCGCGAATAGGGATCGCGCGCATCGAAGCCGAGCGCGGCCTGCAGCACCTCGGCCGCGAGCGCGACGGTGCGCGCGAAGATCGAGACGCAGTCGACGCTCTGCGCGGCCGGCACCACGCCGGCGGTGCTCAGCAGCCCGCGCGAGGGCTTGAGGCCGACGATGTTGTTGAGGCCCGCGGGCACGCGGCCCGAGCCGGCCGTGTCGGTGCCGAGCGCGAAGTCGGCCTCGCCGGTGGCGACCACGCGCGCCGAGCCCGAACTCGAGCCGCCGGACACGTAGCGTGCATCGAAGGCATTGCCGACCTCGCCATAGGGCGAGCGCGTGCCGTTGAGGCCGCAGGCGAACTGGTCGAGGTTGGTCTTGCCGAGCAGCGACGCACCGGCGTCGAGCAGCCGCTGCACCACGGCCGCATGGGCGGCCGGCAGGCGCTCGAAGGCCGGGCAGGCGGCGGTGGTGGGCACGCCGGCGACGTCGATGTTGTCCTTGACGGCGAAGCGCAGGCCCGCGAGCGGGGCGGGGGTGGCGGTGGAAGCGGGCGTGGCTTCCCGCGTGTCGTCGTTCTCGCGCGTCAGCGGCTGCGCGAAACGCAGGATCCACGCTGCGGCGGCCGGGTCTTTCTCGTCATGCACCATGATCAGGCATCCAAACTTGTGTACAAGTCGAGATGCAAGCGGCGTGCCAGCGCGCACGGGCCGCTGCCGACGCGCCTACGGCATCAGCTGCTCAGGTATTTATGTATGGCTCCCTCCCCCGCTGGGGGAGGGTTGGGGTGGGGGCACCGGGCCTTGCAACAGCGCAGACCGCATCCACCGCCCGGAGCCCCCATCCCGGCCTTCCCCCAGAGGGGGAAGGAGGAAGACAGGGCGCTCAGCTCTTCTTGGCGTCCCGGTACAGGTTCTCCACCTTCGGCAGATTCGCCTGCAGCTTCGCGATCCGGTCCGGCCCGCTCGGGTGGGTGGAGAGGAAGCTCAGCCCGCCCTGGTTCTTCGAGGCCGTGGCCATCTTGTTCCACAGCGAGACCGAGGCCTTCGGGTCGTAGCCGGCGCGCGCCGCGAGCTCCAGGCCGACGAGATCGGCCTCGGTCTCGTCGCCGCGGCTGAACTTGAGCGTGAGCAGCTGGGTGCCCGCGCGCGCGGCGAGGTCGCCGACCTGCCCCAGGCCGAGCAGCTGCGCACCGATCGAGAGCGCGGCGCCGGTGCCCGCGCTCTTGGCCATGCGGGCGCGCGCATGCTCGCGCAGCGCATGGGCCATCTCGTGGCCCATCACCATCGCGACCTCGTCGTCGGTGAGCTTGAGCTGGTCGAGGATGCCGGTGAAGAAGGCGATCTTGCCGCCCGGCAGGCAGAAGGCGTTGATCTGCTTGCTGCCGATCAGGTTGACCTCCCACTTCCATTGCCGCGCGCGGCTGTTCCAGGGCGTGGCGAAAGGGATCAGCCGGTTGGCGATGGCGCGCAGCCGCTGCAGCTGCGGATTGCCGTCGCCCGCGAGCGCGTTCTTGGCGCGCGCCTGCTCCAGCAGCTCGCCGTACTGCTGGCCGCCCGCGGCCTCGATGCGGTCGGCCGGCACGAGGTTGCGCGCGACCGAGGCATTGCCGACGTCGACCTGCGCGAGCGCCGGCCCGCTCAATGCCGCGCCGGCCGCGGCCAGCAGGAAGGCGCGCCGCGGCTGCCAGGGGGAAGCGGCGGAGCCGACTGGAACGGAGCGATCGCAGCGTGTGCACATATGGGGCCGGATGATAGGAACAAATGAAGACGCCTTGGTGGATGACCCGGCGGCCGGCAGGCGCGGCGCTCATGGACAATCGCCCCCACATGTCTTCCGTCCCGCCCGCCGAATCCACCGCCGCCGGTTCGCCGCCCTGGCGCGACGCCCTGAAGGTCTACCTCGAACCCGCCACCTTGCGCATGCTGGCGCTGGGCTTCTCGGCCGGGCTGCCGCTGCTGCTGGTGCTGGGCACGCTGAGCTTCCGGCTGCGCGAGGCCGGCATCGACCGCGCCACCATCGGCTACCTGAGCTGGGTCGGCCTGGCCTACGGCTTCAAATGGGTCTGGGCGCCGCTGGTCGACCGGCTGCCGCTGCCGCCGCTGACCACGCTGCTCGGGCGCCGGCGCGGCTGGCTGCTGCTGGCGCAGGGGATGGTGATCGCGGGGCTGGTCGGCATGGCGGTCAACGATCCGCGCCAGGGGCTCACGCCGATGATCTGGTGCGCGCTGCTGGTGGCCTTCGGCTCGGCCACGCAGGACATCGCGCTCGACGCCTTCCGTATCGAGTCGGCCGAAACCCGCAAGCAGGCGGCGCTGGCCGCGGCCTACCAGACCGGCTACCGGCTCGCGATGATCTGGGCCGGGGCGGGGGTGCTGTGGGTGGCCAACGTCGCCGAAGGCCCGGTGGCCGACTCCGTCGCCGCCAGTTGCCGGGCCGCCAGCGGCGCGGTGGCCGGCACCATCGCCCAGGCCGCCAGTGCCGCCGGCACGTATGCGCAGGGCGCCTGGCGCACCGCCTATCTGGTCATGGCCGGATCGATGGCCATCGGCGTGCTGACGGTGCTGTTTTCGCCCGAACCCGTGCGGCGCGAGTTGCCCAGGGCGCGAGGCGCCGCCGAATGGCTTCGCAGCGCGCTGATCGAACCCTTTGCCGACTTCATCCGCCGCTACCGCTGGCACGCGGCGCTGATCCTGGCGCTGATCGCCGTCTACCGGATCAGCGACGTAGTCATGGGCATCATGGCCAACCCGTTTTACGTCGACATGTGCTTCACCAAGAACGAAGTGGCGACGATCAGCAAGTCCTTCGGCGTCGCCATGACGCTGGTGGGTGCCTTCATCGGCGGGGTGCTGTCGATGCGCCTGGGCGTGATGCGGGTGCTGATGCTTGGCGCGGTGCTCAGCGCCGCCAGCAACCTGCTCTATGCCTGGCTGGCAACGCGCGGGCACGACACCACGGCGCTGATCGCCGTGGTCTCGGCCGACAACCTCGCGGGCGGCATCGCATCGGCGGCCTTCATCGCCTACCTCTCGAGCCTCACCAACATCAGCTACTCGGCCACGCAGTACGCGCTGTTCAGCTCGCTGATGCTGCTGCTGCCGAAGTTCATCGCCGGCTACTCGGGCGTGTTCGTCGACGCCTACGGCTACAGCACCTTCTTCTATGCGACCGCCCTGCTCGGCGTGCCGGTGCTGGTGCTGGTGGCGCTGGCCTCGCGCACGCTGGCCGTGGGTCCGGACAGCGGGAAATCCTGACCCGGCCCCATAGGAAACCGCCGACACGGCCCCACCCCCGCAACTGGTAGGCTTTGCGCTGCTTTCCCCAGACCCGACCACAAGAACTACTCCTCCAACCGCGTCACCGCCCAGCCACGCCCACACCGTGCCCGCCCGCATTCCCCCCCTCCAGATCAGCGCCTACACGGCCACCTCGGCCGTCGGCGTCGGCAAGGAGCCGCTTGCCGAAGCGCTCGAACATTCGCGCAGCGGCCTGCGCGCCAACGACTTCGGCCCCGCGCCGCTGCCGACCTGGATCGGCCGCGTCGACGGCCTCGAAGAGATCCGCCTGCCCAACGCCCTCGCGCACTGGGACTGCCGCAACAACCGGCTGGCCTGGCTCGGCCTGCAGGCCGACGGCTTCCTCAAGGCCGTGGCCGCGGCGCGCCGGCGCCATGGCGCGGCGCGCATCGCGCTGATCCTCGGCACCTCGACCTCGAGCATCGGTGAGGCCGAGCTTGCTTATACCCAACTCGACGCCAGCGGCGCCTTTCCGCCCGCACAGCGACGCCCCAAGGTGCACACGCCGCATTCGCTCGCGATGTTCGTGCAGGAAGTGCTGGGCCTCGAGGGGCCGAGCGAGACCATCTCCACCGCCTGCTCGTCGAGCGCCAAGGTGTTCGCCTCGGCCGAGCGGCTGATCCGCCTGGGCCTGGTCGACGCGGCCGTGGTCGGCGGCGTCGACACGCTGTGCGGCAGCGTGCTGTTCGGCTTCAACTCGCTCGAGCTGGTGTCGGGCGGGCCCTGCCGGCCCTTCGATCCGGACCGCGACGGCATCAGCCTGGGCGAGGCCGCGGGCTTCGCGCTGCTCGAGCGCGCCGACGCCGCTTCCGCCACCGGGCTGCAACTGCTGGGCTACGGCGAGGCCAGCGACGCGCACCACATGTCGACGCCGCATCCCGAGGGCCTGGGCGCCGAGCGCGCGCTCGACGAGGCACTGGCGCGCGCCGGCCTCGCGCCCGAGGCGATCGACTACATCAACATGCACGGCACCGCGAGCCAGAAGAATGACGAGGTCGAGGGCGCGCTGGTGGCGCGGCGCTTCCCGGCGCGCACGCATGCGAGCTCGACCAAGGGCTTCACGGGCCACACGCTGGGCGCCGCGGGCATCGTCGAGGCGGTGATCAGCCTGCTGGCGATCGAGCGCGGCCTGATGCCGGGCACGGTCAACTCGGCCGCGCTGGACCCGGGCTTCGGCCCGCAGATCCGGCTCGCGCCGGCGCGCGGCGAGGTGCGCTACGCGCTCTCCAATTCCTTCGGCTTCGGCGGCAACAACTGCGCACTGGTGTTCGGCAAGGCGATGGGCGCATGAGCACGACACCGACGATCTACATCGAGGGGCCCGCCTTCTGGGCCCCCACCCTGCCCGGCTGGGAGGCCGCGCGCGCGGCCTTCCGCGGCGAGGGCGCGCTCACCGATCCGCCCGCGAAGCGCCCGGCGCCGCAGGTGCTGGCCCCGGCCGAGCGCCGCCGCGCGCCCGACACCGTGGCGCTGGCGCTCGAGGTGGCGGCCGCCGCCATCGCCGGCTCGGGCCGGCAGGCCGCCGACCTGCCCTGCGTGTTCGTCTCGGCGCACGGCGACCTGTCGATCAACGACTACATGTGCAGCACGCTCGCCACCGATCCGTCGGTGCTGTCGCCCACGCGCTTCCACAACTCGGTGCACAACGCCGCCGTGGGCTACTGGACCATCGGCACCGGCTGCATGGCCGCGAGCAATTCGATCTCGGCCTACGACAGCAGCTTCGGCGCGGCCCTGCTCGAGGCCGCGGCGCAGTGCGCGGCCGACCGCGAGGCGGTGCTGCTGGTGGGCTACGACGCGCCCGCCTCCGGCCCGCTGGCGGCCGTGACGGGCAGCCAGGGCCAGCTCGCGCTGGCGCTGGTGCTGGCGCCCGAGCCCACCGAACGCACGGTGGCGGCGCTCGACTGGTCGCTGGCCAGCGACGGCGCGGCCGGAACGGCGCCCACGTCCGACGCGGCGAAAACGCTCGCGCAGGTCAACCCGATGGCGCAGGCGCTCGGGCTGTTCGAGGCGCTGGCGCGGCTCGACGGCCGCACCGATGCGCCGGTGACGCTGCCGCTGTCCCCCACCCTCTCGCTGAGACTGCTGCTGCGGCCCGGCGGGCACTGACGGAAAACCCCCGAATGAAGCCGACCGCCCCTCGTTACGACGCAGTGATCATGGGTGGCGGTCTGGCAGGGCTCACGCTCGCGCTGCAGCTGCGCCAGCGCTTCGACGACCTCTCGGTGCTGGTGCTCGAGCGCCGCGCGCACCCGGTGCCGCATGCGGCGCACAAGGTGGGCGAATCGTCGGTCGAGATCGGCGCCCACTACTTCGACACCGTGCTGGGCCTGAAGCCGCACTTCCACAACGAGCAGCTGCGCAAGTTCGGCTTCCGCTTCTTCTTCAGCGAGGGCCGGCGCGACATCGACGGCGTGACCGAGATCGGCGCCAGCCGCTACCTGTCGGTGCCCAGCTACCAGATCGATCGCGGCATCCTCGAGAACTACCTCGCGCAGGAGGCCGCGCGCCACGGCGTGCACTTCGCGGACGACGCCTTCGTGCGCCGCATCGAGCTGGCCGAGGACGGCGCCACCCACCACCGGCTGCAATGGACCCAGGGCGGCGAAACCCGCGACACCGAGGCGCGCTGGCTGATCGACGCCTGCGGGCGCGCCGGCCTGCTCAAGCGCAAGCTGGGGCTGGCGCAGCCCAACGACCACGACGTGAACGCCGTGTGGTTCCGCATCGGCGAGCGCATCACCATCGATCACTGGAGCGACGACGAGGCCTGGCGCGCGCGCTGCGATCCGCAGGCGCGGTGGCTGTCGACCAACCACCTGGTGGGCGCGGGCTACTGGGTGTGGCTGATCCCGCTGGCCTCGGGCTCGCACTCGGTGGGCATCGTGGCCGACCAGAAGCTGCATCCGCTGGCCACCATCGACAGCTTCGACAAGGCCATGGCCTGGTTCGCGACCTACCAGCCGCGGCTTTACGAGGCGCTCGACGGCAAGCGCCACCTGCTGCAGGACTTCGCGTTCCTGCGCCACTTCTCGTACGGCTGCAAGCAGGTGTTCTCGGACCGGCGCTGGGCGCTGACCGGCGAGGCCGGCCTGTTCCTCGACCCCTTCTATTCGCCGGGCAGCGACTTCATCGCGATCGGCAACACCTACATCACCGACCTGATCGCGCACGACCGGCGCGGCCGCTCGATCGAGGCGCGCGCGCAGCTCTACGACCAGATCTACCACTCGTTCTACGAGAGCACGCTGGCGCTCTACCAGGACCAGTACCCGCTGTTCGGCGATCCCGAGGTGCTGCCGGTGAAGGTGATCTGGGACTACGCCTACTACTGGGGCGTGCTGTCGCAGATCTTCTTCCAGGGCCGGCTCACCGACCTGGCGCTGCTGGGCAGCGTGCGCGACGAGCTGCAGCACTGCCAGCGCCTCAACCTCGCGGTGCAGGCGCTGCTGCGCGCCTGGTCGGGCGCGAGCGAGAAGCGCAACCGCGCGGCGATGCTCGACCAGGCCGCGATGCCGTGGTTCGCCGAGCTCAACCGCAGCCTCAACGACCGGCTCGACGACGCGGCCTTCAAGGCGCGCATCCGGGCCTCGACCGCGCAGCTGCGCCGGCTGGCCGGCGAGATCCTGGCGCGGGCGCGCGACTGCGATCCGGCGCTCGAGGCTGTCGCGCTCGAGGCCCTGCTCGCGCAGCCCGAATACCGCGGCGCGGAGCGGCTTTCGGCCGCTGCGCAGGACGACGGCGCTATGCTTTTCGCAGTGCCGGCCGGTTGACACCGCGGCACCAGGTTTACCCAACTTTACGGAGCGTTCAAGCCAGCTTGCTCCCGGTGGAACACCATGAAGCGCATGAGCACCCCCCAACTCCTGATGATCGAAGACGACCAGCGCCTGGCGCAGATGGTCGGCGAATACCTCACCCAGTCGGGCTTCGGCTTCAACCATGCCGGCGACGGCGCCAGCGGCCTCGAGCAGCTGCAGCAGCACGCGCCCGACCTCGTCATCCTCGACCTGATGCTGCCCGACACCGACGGCCTCGAGGTCTGCCGCCGCATCCGCGCGCTGCCGGGCGCGATCTCCAAGGTGTCGGTGCTGATGCTGACCGCCAAGGGCGACCCGATGGACCGCATCATCGGCCTGGAGATCGGCGCCGACGACTACCTGCCCAAGCCCTTCGAGCCGCGCGAGCTGCTGGCGCGCATCCGCGCCGTGCTGCGCCGCCGCGGCGAGAGCAGCACCGAGGCCGAGGCCGCGTCGATGATGCGTTTCGGCACGCTCGAGATCGACCGCAACGCGCGCACCGTCTCGGTAGCCGGCCAGGTGGCCGACCTCACCTCCTACCAGTTCGACCTGCTGGTCGCGATGGCCGAGCGCGCGGGCCGGGTGCTGACGCGCGATCAGATCATGGAAGCCGTGCGTGGCCGCGAGCTCGAGGCCTTCGACCGCTCGATCGACGTGCACATGGGCCGCATCCGCGCGGCGATCGAGGTCGACGCGAAGAATCCGAAGCGCATCCTCACGGTCCGCGGCGTGGGCTACGTGTTCGCCAAGCAGCAGGACTGAACGGCCGACGGGTGATTTCCGTCCCGCTCGTGGCACCTCTCCAGAAAAGGCGGCCGGCCCCGGCCGCCGCACTCCCCTCCTCCCCATGATCAATCTGTACTCCCGCCACCTCTACGTGCGCATCTGGCTCGCGGTGGTCGGCGGCGTGGTGATCCTCACGCTGATGGCCAACTGGATCGTGCGCGTGGCGGCCGAGGCCGAGCGCGAACGGCTCGCGCCGGTGCCGCGCGAGGTGGTGGTGCTCGACGCGCAGGACAAGCAGATCGGCGCCGGCAAGGCATTGCGCGTGCCGGGCCAGGGGCTGGAATTCGACGTGACGCTCAGCGACGGCAAGGAGATCACGCTGCGCGTGGCGCCGCGCGAGCGCGCCACCGGCACCAGCGGCTTCGCGCCCTGGCGCACGCCCTTCGGCCTGGGCTGGATGATCGCGCTGGTCGGCGTGGCGGTGGCGCTCGGCGTCTATCCGATCGTGCGCCGGCTCACCAAGCGGCTCGAGACGCTGCAGCGCGGCGTGCAGCGCTGGGGCGAGGGCGATCTGTCGGTGCGCGTCACCGAGGAAGGGCAGGACGAAGTGGCCGATCTCTCCAAGCGCTTCAATGCATCGGCGGTGCGCATCGAACAGCTGGTGCGCTCGCACAAGTCGCTGCTGGCGAATGCCTCGCACGAGCTGCGCTCGCCGCTGACCCGCATCCGCATGAGCCTGGAGCTCATGGGCGACCAGCCGAGCCCCGCGGCGCGCGCCGAGATCTCGCGCAACATCGCCGAGCTCGATCAGCTGATCGACGAGATCCTGCTGGCCAGCCGGCTCGACGCCAGCGAGGCCGACATGGGCACCATCGAGGCGGTCGACCTGACCGGCCTGGCCGCCGAGGAATGCGCGCGCGTCGACGCCGAGCTCGACCTGGTGGAAGGCACCGACAACGCGGCGCTGACCGTGCCGGGCGTCTCGCGGCTGCTGCGCCGCGTGATCCGCAACCTGCTCGAGAACGCGCGCCGCTACGGCGCCGGCGAGATCTCGGTCGAGCTCGGCAGCGCCGACGGCCAGGCCACGGTGCGCGTGAACGACCGCGGCCCGGGCGTGCCGGCCGCGCTGCGCGAGCGCATCTTCGAGCCCTTCTACCGGCTGCCGGGCGCGAGCGAGCGCAACGGCGGCGTCGGCCTCGGGCTGGCGCTGGTCAAGTCGATCACCGAGCGCCATGGCGGCACGGTGCGCTGCGAGGACCGGCCCGGCGGCGGCGCGAGCTTCGTGATCCGGCTGCCGCGCGGCTGAGGCACGGCGCGGCCAAGCCCCGCGCGCCCCGGGGTGAAGTCAGGTTGCGCCGGAATGCGGCCCCCTAGAATTCGCGCCCTATGCAGAGATCGCACATCGTCCGGCCCGCGGCCATGTTCTGGGGGCTCGCGGTGTACATGCCGGTCGGCGTCACCTACCTCTCGGCCCTGCTGCTGCTGGTCGCCCTGCTGGTCGCGGGCAGCGGCCGCGAACGCATCGCGCGGCTGCGCGCCAATCCGCTGTGGTGGCCGGTCGTGGCCTATGTGGCCTGGACCCTGATCGTGCTGGCCATCCGGCCGCACTACCCCGAGACCCCTTCGAACCTGGTGCACGGGCTGCGCATCGCGGCCACGCTGCTGATGGCGATGGCGCTCGCGCGCGACGAGGCGATGTGGGCGCTGCGCGGCTTCCTGCTGATCTCGGCGCTCAACCTGCTGCTGGTGGTGGTGTTCTACGCGGTCGGCGGCTTCCACATCTGGGCGCCGCTGCGCGGCGTGGTGATGGAGGTCGGCAACAAGTCGATCAGCAACGCGCTGCTGTTCAGCGTGGTGGCATCGACGGCGGCGGTCTGGGGCCTGTCGCAGATCGCGGCGCACCGGCCGCTGCGCGCGCTGCCGGCCTTCGCGCTGGTGCTGCTGCTGATGGCGGTGGTGGCGCTGCCGCTGACCTCGCGCACCTCGGTGCTGGCGTTGCTGCTGGTGCTGCCGCTGGTCTGCATCCACCAGTGGCGCAGCCACCTGAAGGCGCTGTCGGCGGCGCTGATCGTGGGCGCCGTGGTGCTGGGTGCGGGCCTCTACCAGCTGCCGCAGCTGCAGCAGAAGGTCGAGGTCGGCATCCAGGAGATCGAGAAGGCGCAGGCCGGCGAGATCTTCCACGGCAGCATGGTCATCCGCTACTTCATGTACCGCGACACCGGCCGCATGATCGCCGACCGGCCGCTCACCGGCTGGGGCATCGGCGGCTGGACCGAGCAGTGGCACCAGCGCGGCCCCGCGCTGTTCGCCGACTCGAACATGCCGCACAACGACTTCCTCTGGATGGGCGCGCAGGGCGGCCTGCCTGGGCTGCTGAGCCTGCTCGCGATCATGGTCGCGGCCGTCTGGCAGGCCTGGAAGCGGCCCGACATCGCGGGTCGCTATGCGCTGGCCGCGACCCTGATCGCGCTGATCGCCTCCTGCGTGAACTCGGCGCTGCGCGACGCGCAGATCGGGCTGGCGCTGCTGTGGATCGCGATGGTCTACCTGCGGCTGGCGCAGGAGCGGCAGGACCCCGAGCCCTGGCGCGACCTCTGGCCGGGCCGGCGGATCGGCAGCGAATCCGAGGCCTCGAAGCGCGCGGCGGCGCCGGGCTGACCCGCAATCTCGTACTAGACGACTGGTCTAATCGGCGCTAGAGTCCGGCGCCATGACTGCCGTCGCCACGCCTCCCGACGTTCGCCGCCACATCCTCGACGTGGCGCATCCGCTGTTGCTGCGCAAGGGCTTCACGGCCGTCGGGCTGGCCGAGGTGCTGAGCCTGGCCAAGGTGCCGAAGGGCTCGTTCTATCACTACTTCGGCTCGAAGGAGTCCTTCGGCGAGGCGGTGCTCGAGGCCTACTTCAGCGACTACCTCGCGCGCACCGACGCCCTGCTGGCCGAGTCGGGCACGGGCGCGCAGCAGCTGGTCGCCTACTTCCAGGACTGGCTCGACTCGCAGACCGGCGACGACGCCCAGAGCCGCTGCCTCGTGGTGAAGCTCGGCGCCGAGGTCTGCGACCTGTCCGAGACCATGCGCGCGGCGCTGGACCGCGGCATCCGCCAGATCACCGACCGGCTCGCACACTGCATCGAGACCGGCCGCGCCGATGGCTCGCTGCCCGCCGCCGAAGCCGGCGATCCCGCACAGACCCAGGCGGTCTCGCTCTACCAGAGCTGGCTCGGCGCCAGCCTGCTCGCGAAGATCGCGCGTGACCGCGCACCGCTCGACCGCACCATGGCCGGCACGCGGCAGGCGCTCGGTCTGGCCCCCGTTCCCACCCCGGTCGGCTGAGAGGCGGGACGACGGATGTCGCTCCCGCCTTTTTTGCGGCCCTTTTCTAGACGACCGGTCTAATTACCTGCCAGGTCATCGCCCTTCCACCACCCAGGAGCCCCTGTCCATGCCCCAAAGCGACACCGTCAACCGCCGCCTCGTCCTCGCCGCTCGCCCGCGCGGACTGCCGACGCCCGCGCACTTCCGCCTCGAGGAGGGCGCCGTGCCCGCGCCCGCCGAAGGCCAGGTGCTGCTGCGCACGCTGTACCTCTCGCTCGACCCGTACATGCGCCAGCTGATGGACGAGGTCGCGCCGATCTACGCGGCCTCGGTGCCGCTGGGCCAGCCGATGGTGGGCGGCACGGTCAACCGCGTCGTGGCCTCGAGGCATCCACGGTTCCGCGCCGGCGAACTCGTGCTCGGCAACGCGGGCTGGCAGGACTACGCGCTGTCCGACGGCCAGGACCTGATGCCGCTGGGCGACATGGCGCGCCCCTCGCTCGCGCTCGGCGCGCTCGGCATGCCGGCCTTCACCGCCCACGTCGGCCTGCTCGACATCGGCCAGCCCAGGCCCGGCGAGACCGTGGTCGTGGCCGCGGCCACCGGCGCGGTCGGCGCGATGGTCGGACAGATCGCCCGCTTGAAGGGCGCGCGCGTGGTCGGCATCGCGGGCGGCGCGGACAAGTGCCGCCACGCGGTCGAGGTGCTGGGCTTCGACGCCTGCCTCGACCGCCACGATCCCTCACTGGCCGAGCGCCTCGCCGCGGCCTGCCCCAAGGGCATCGACGTCTATTTCGAGAACGTCGGCGGACCGGTGTTCGACGCGGTCCTGCCGCTGCTCAACATCGGCGCGCGCGTGCCGGTCTGCGGCCACATCGCCGACTACAACGCCGACGGCGAAACCCAGGGGACGAACCGCCTGCCGCTGCTGATGGCCTCGCTGCTGCAGAAGCGCATCCGCATGCAGGGCTTCGTCATCCTCGACCACTACGGCGAGCGCTTCGAGGCCTTCCGCCGCGAGATGGGCGACTGGATCGAACGCGGCGAGGTCCGGCCGATGGAAGACGTCGTCGAGGGCCTGGAGAGCGCGCCGGCCGGCTTCATCGGCCTGCTGCAGGGGCGCAACTTCGGCAAGCGCGTGGTGCGCGTGGCCGACGAGACCTAGTTCGAGAACAGCGCCCTGATGCGCGCGTCGTGCGCCTCGATGTTCGGCGCGTGCGCCGGAGCTAGCGTGCGCAGGAAGGCCGCGTTGGCCTGCGCCTGCGCATCCAGCTGCGCATCGTGCGTCTCGGCCGCGCGCTCGATCGCGGCGGCCGCCTCGAAGACCTCGAACTCGGGGTAGTAGTAGCCCACCTCGCGCAGGAACGGCGAGTTGTGCACCAGCGCGTAGTTGCCGTAGAGCGCCTCGTACAGCAGGTAGTTGAGGCCGTTCTCCCACTGGTGCGACACCACGATGTCGGTGTGATGCGCGGCCCATTCGACGAAAGGCGCGCGCGGGTCGGCCGTGGCCTTGCCGTCCTGCACCATCCGCAGCCCCAGCGCGATGTGCTTGAAGGCCGTGTTCTCCTTCTTGTCGAAGGTGTTCGTCATGTAGACGTGCTGCACGAGCTCGGGCCGCCGCACATGGCATTCGTTGGCCGCCAGCATCGGGATCAGCGAGCTCTTGACCACGTTGAGGTTCGGCTCGAAGAAGGCGATGCGCTTGGCCCGGCCCTGGTTGCGGTAGCCGAAGCGTGCCTTGAGCTCGGCATTGGCCGCGAGGCTCTGCTCGAGGAAGTACGGCGACCACACGTGCGGCAGCACATGCACCGGCGCGCGGTACACGGCCTCGAAGTAGCTCTTGCAGGTGTGGGCGTGCTGCGGGTTGGTCCAGAGCTCGTCGAACTGCACGCGGTGCGGGTTCGGCAGCCAGGGATTGGCCTGGAAGTTGATGGTCTCGACCGCCACCACGTAGTCGTTGCCGAAGCGGTAGGACACGCAGTGCCCGCCGCGCTGGCGCACCGCCTCGACGTGCGTCGGGTGCACCAGCGCATTCATCTCGATCAGCAGGTCGGTCTGGTGGACCACCGTCGAGAGCGGCCGCAGCGCGCCGGCCAGTTCGCCGAGCATCATGCCCTCGGCATAGGCGGCGACGCCGTCGCCGTGCACCAGCCAGACCTCGCCCACCAGCGGCGAGCGCTTCAGCAGCATGTAGAGGTACACGCAGTGCTGGTTGGCGCCGTTGAACCAGATCGATTGCCGTGCATCGGCCCGGATCTCCATCGTGATCGCGACGTTGATCTTCATGGATGTTCCGGGCCTCCCCCGGTCTCTTTTTCTAAGGTTGCGTCAGTGCCGCGCCGACACCACCTCGCCGGCCTTGAGCCGGTAGGTGGTGCCGCAGTACGGGCACTTGGCCTCGCCGGTGCGCGCCACGTCCAGGTAGACCTTGGGGTGGCTGTTCCAGAGCTTCATGTCGGCCTTGGGGCTGGGGCAGAACACGCCGCCCTGGTGGTTGAGCTCCTTCGCGAGGAGTTCGACGACTGCAGTGGTGGACATGTTCTTCAGACCTTCGTGAGCCAGTGGGCGTACTTGGGATTCTTGCCGTTCACGATGTCGAAGAAGGCCGCCTGGATCTTCTCGGTCACCGGGCCGCGCGCGCCGCCATCGCCGCGGTTGCCGATCTCGACGCGGTCGAGTTCGCGGATCGGCGTGACTTCGGCCGCGGTGCCGGTGAAGAAGGCTTCGTCGGCGATGTAGACCTCGTCGCGCGTGATGCGCTTTTGCACCAGCTCGATGCCGAGGTCCTTGCACACGTGCAGGATGGTGTTGCGCGTGATGCCGTTGAGCGCGCCGGCCGACAGGTCGGGCGTGTAGACCACGCCGTTCTTGACCACGAACACGTTCTCGCCCGCGCCTTCGGACACGAAGCCGCTCGCGTCGAGCAGCAGCGCCTCGTCGTAGCCGTCGTCCAGCGCTTCCATGTTGGCGAGGATCGAGTTGGTGTAGTTGCTGACCGTCTTGGCCTGCGTCATCGTGATGTTGACGTGGTGGCGCGTGTAGCTCGAGGTCTTCACGCGGATGCCGCGGCGCATGCCTTCCTCGCCGAGGTAGGCACCCCAGGACCAGGCCGCGACCATGGCGTGGATCTTGTTGCCCTTGGGGCTCACGCCGAGCTTCTCGGAGCCGATCCAGATCAGCGGGCGCAGGTAGCAGCTCTCGAGCTTGTTCTCGCGCACGACCTGCTTCTGGGCCTCGTTGAGCTGTTCCTGCGTGAACGGGATCTTCATGCGCAGGATCTTGGCGCTGTTGAACAGGCGCTCGGTGTGCTCGGCCAGGCGGAAGATCGCCGTGCCGCCGTCGGCCGTCTTGTAGGCGCGCACGCCCTCGAAGGCGCCGCAGCCGTAGTGCAGCGTGTGGCTCAGCACGTGGATCTTGGCGTCGCGCCAGTCCACGAGTTCGCCATCCATCCAGATCTTGCCGTCACGGTCGTCGAGCGAGGGGGGGATCGAGCTCATTTCCTGATTCCTTTGGGAGCTTTTGCAGAAAGCCTTCAGCGGGGGGAGGCTGTGGGGTGCGGCCTGAAGGCCGCCAAAGCCGCCGATTTTACGGCGCCGTGCCGCTCTTGCCTGACCGGCGCCCCGGGCCATGCACCGCCGGTGGCGCGAACCGGCCCGACGCCGCGACAATGGCCGGTTCCGCCAAACAAGCGATTGAAGGGAAAGATTCTCCGTGTCCGTATTCAAGAACGTCATCGTCTACCGCATCGAGCCCGGCTGGTCGCAAACGCTGGCCGAGGCCGAGGAAGGCCTGGGCAAGCAGCGCTTCGAGCCCTGCGGCGCCTCGCAGGAGAAGTCGGCCGGCTGGGTCGAGCCGCGCGGCGAGGCCCACGGCCCGCTGGTGGAATCCATCGACGGCCAGTGGTTGCTCGAGTACATGATCGAGAGCAAGTCGGTGCCGGGCTCGGTGGTGCGCCGCAAGCTCGACGAGCGCTGCGCGCAGATCGAGGCCACCACCGGCCGCAAGCCCGGCAAGAAGGAAAAGAAGGACCTCAAGGAGGACATCACGCACGAGCTGCTGCCGATGGCCTTCACGCGCACCGCGCGCGTCACGGTCTGGGTCGACCAGGCCGAGCGCCGGCTGGTGGTCAACAGCTCCAACGCGGCGCGCGCCGACGAGGTGGTCAGCAGCCTGGTGCAGAACTTCACGGGCTTCGGCACGATGCAGCTCAACACCCAGATCGAGCCGGCCGCCGCCATGTCCGAATGGCTGGCCTCGCAGGAGCCGCCCGCGGGCTTCACCATCGACCGCGAGTGCGAGCTCAAGGCCACCGACGAATCGAAGGCCGTGGTGCGCTATGCCAAGCACCCGCTCGACATCGACGAGGTCAAGCAGCACATCGCCGACGGCAAGCGCCCGACCCGCCTCGCGCTGACCTGGGACGACCGCGTGTCCTTCGAGCTCACGCACGGCCTGCAGATCCGCAAGATCGTGTTCCTCGAGGGCACCGACGAAGGCGCCGGCGGCGGCAAGAAGGAAGACAACTTCGATGCCGACGTGGCGATCGCCACCGGCGAGCTGGGCCAGCTGGTGCCGGCGCTGCTCGACGCGCTCGGCGGCGAGGCGGCGTTCACCGCGGCGCCGGCCGAGGAAGCGCCGAAGGCCGCCGCCAGCGCGACGGCCGTGACCACCGCCGAAGAGGAAGACGCGCCGTTCTGAGCCGGCGCGGCCGGCGTCAGGCCACCAGGTAGGTCTGCGCCAGCCGCACCCAGCAGGCCGCGCCCAGCGGCAGCACCTCGTCGTTGAAGTCGTAGCCGGGGTTGTGCACCATGCAGCCGCCGAACTCGCCTTCGCCGTTGCCCAGCAGCACGTAGCAGCCGGGCAGCGCGGCCAGCATCCAGGCGAAGTCCTCGCTGCCCGCGAAGCCGCGCGGCACCGTGGCCGCCACCTTGTCCGCGCCCACCAGCGCGGCGCACACCTCGGTCATCAATCGGCTCTCGGCCTCGGTGTTGACCACCGGCGGCACCAGTGGCCGGTAATCGATGCTGGCCTCCACGCCATGCGCCTGCGCGGTCAGCGCGACGATCTCGCGGATGCGCGACTCCACCAACGCGCGCGTCTCGGGCCGGGCCGCGCGCACGTTGAGCCCGAGCGCGACCGATTGCGGGATCACGTTGTGGGTGGCGCCGCCGCGGATGAAGCCGACCGACAGCACCGCGGTGTCGTCGGGCGCGACGTTGCGCGCCACCACGCTCTGCAGCGCGGTCACGGTGGCGGCGGCCGCCACCACCGGGTCCTGCGCGCGGTGCGGCATCGCGCCATGGCCGCCCTTGCCCTGGATCGTCACGTCGGCCACGTCGGACGAGAGCGTGACCGGCCCGGCCTGCACGATGAAACTGCCGGCCGGCACGCCGGGCGCGTTGTGCAGCGCATAGACCGCGTCGCAGGGAAAGCGCTCGAACAGGCCGTCCGCGATCATCGCGCGCGCACCGCAGAGGTTCTCCTCGTCGGGCTGGAAGATCAGGTTCAGCGTGCCATCGAAGTCGCGGCTCTTGGCGAGCGCCTTCGCCGCCGCGAGCAGGATCGCGGTGTGGCCGTCGTGGCCGCAGGCATGCATGCGGCCGTGCTGCCGGCTCGCATAGGGCAGGCCCGTGGCCTCGACGATCGGCAGCGCGTCCATGTCGGCGCGGATGCCCAGGCGCCGCGTGCCGCTGCCGAGCTTGAGCTGCCCCACCACGCCCGTCCTGCCGATGCCCGTGTGCACCTCGTAGCCCCATTCGCGCAGCAGCCGCGCGACCAGTTCGCTGGTCGCGCTCACCTCGAAGCCGAGTTCGGGCTCGGCATGGATCCGGCGCCGGATGTCGACGAAGGCCTCGGTGTCGATCTCGATCGGCGGCAACAGGCGGGACAGGAGCTTGGTGGTCTGGAGGCTGAGTTCGCGGGTCATGGGAAGGCGTCGTTTCGCGGAAAAGGTGGGAAGGAAGGCGGCGCTCAACCGACGCGCCGTTCGCGCAGGCTCAGCAGCGCGCCGATGCTCAGCACGCCGCAGGCCATCATGTAGAAGGCCGGCGAGAGCGGGTTGCCGGTCTGCGCCAGCAGCCAGGTCACGATGAACTGCGAGGAGCCGCCGAAGATCGTGACGCCCACGCTGTAGATCACCGAGATGCCGCTGGCGCGCACGCCGATCGGCAGCATCTCGAGCAGCATCAGGAACATCGGCGTGGTGCCGATGTTCACGCTCGCGGTCAGCAGCGCCGACAGGCACAGCACCAGCGGCACGCTCGGATGGTGGCTGATGAGCCAGAACACCGGGCCCACCGCGACCAGGCTGAACAGCAGCGAGCCGATCGCCAGCGGCTTGCGGCGCTCGAGCCGGTCGGCCAGCCGGCCCGCCACCAGCGACACCACGAACAGCGTGATGCCGGTGACGCAGCCCGACAGCAGCGACAGCGAAGGCGGCATGTGGAGCACGCGGATCATGTAGGTGGGCATGAAGAACACCACCAGGTACATGGTGGCCGTGCCCGCGGTGGTCGCGAGGATGCCCTTGAACACGGTGCCGCCGTGGGCGCGCAGCAGCCGGCCGATCGGGCTGGCTTCATGGCTCTCGGCCTGGTGCGTTTCCTCGAGGTGCGAGCGGATGTACAGGCCCACCGGCGCGATCAGCAGGCCCAGCAGGAAGGGCAGGCGCCAGCCCCAGCTCTCGAGCGAGGCCTGCGGCAGCAGCGCATACAGCAGCGCGCCGGTGAGCGCGCCGGCCAGCGCCGACAGGCCCTGGCTCGCGAGCTGCCAGCTGACGCGGAAGCCGCGGCCCTTGACGCCGCCGGCCTCCATCAGCATCGAGGTCGCGGCGCCGACCTCGCCGCCGAGCGAGAAGCCCTGCAGCAGCCGGCCCGCGACGATCATCAGCGAACCGAACACGCCGGCCGAGGCATAGGTGGGCGCGAGCGCGATGCACAGCGTGCCGGCCACCATCAACGCGATGGTCAGCGTCATCGCGGCCTTGCGGCCCTTGCGGTCGGCGTAGTTGCCGATGATCACGCCGCCCAGCGGCCGCATCACGAAGCCGATGCCGAAGGTCGCGACCGCGAGCAGCAGCGAACCGAAGGCGCTCTCGGAGGGAAAGAACAGCTTGCCGATCAGCAGCGCGAAGAAGCTGTAGACGGTGAAGTCGTACATCTCGAGCGCGTTGCCGATCGAGCAGGCGGCGATCAGCCGGAACTGGCTCTGGCCGCCCTTGGTGGCGGTGGCGGGTGGGGAAGAAGCCAGCACGGGGCTGGCAGGCAGGGCGGCGGCTTCGCTCATTCGATCTCCACGGGGCGTTGTTGCGGACGACGGATTCGCGAAGCGCGAACTTCATGCGGCGCATGGCACCCCGAACCCGTGGCGGCGGAGTATTCAGGCAAAGCGCGGTGGCGAGGAATCACAAATTTTCATGCCGATAACCAAAAGGCATCCCCCGCAGAAGCAGGGCCGCGAAGCCATCGGTGGAACTACCGAGATGGCGCATCGCGCGCCATTCGCGGGCATGGCGCCTTCACAATGGCGCGTCGGCGCCCTGCCGCTTCCCAGCCCTCGAGAAAAAGGACAACACCATGAAGCTCATCCGCCACTGCCTCTGCCTGCTGGCCCTCGCGCCCTGCTGCATGATGGCCGCCTCGGCCCAGGGCAGCCGGCCCGTCGTGCAGTTCATCGCCACCGGCGGCACCATCGCGATGAAGGTCGACCCCGTCACCAAGGGCGTGGTGCCCGCGATCTCGGGCGACGACCTGATGCAGACCGTGCCCGATGCCGGCAAGTACGCCACCATCGAGGTCAACAACTTCTCGGCCATGTCGGCCAACTACGTCGAGCCCAAGTGGTGGACGCGCCTGACCAAGGCGGTGGACGACGCGCTCGCGCGCCCCGAGGTGGCGGGCGTTGTGATCGCGCACGGCACCGACACCATGGAGGAGACGGCCTACTGGCTCGACCTCACGGTCAAGTCGAACAAGCCCGTGATCCTGATCGGCGCGCAGCGCAATGCGTCCTCGAGCGACTTCGACGGCCCGCGCAACCTGCTCAACGCGATCCGCATCGCCACCACGCCCGAGGCCGTGGGCCAGGGCGTGATGCTCGCGATGAACAACCAGATCAATGCCGCGCGCACCGTGACCAAGACCCACACCGGCAACGTCGAGACCTTCAAGTCGGGCGACTTCGGCTTCATCGGCGAGGTCTGGGACGACAAGGTGGTGTTCTCGCGCACCGCGCTGCGCCGCCAGCACATCGACATCGGCAGCGCCGAGATGCCGCGCGTGGAGATCCTCGCGATGTTCGGCGGTGCCGACGGCTCGCTGCTGCGCTACGCGGTGGACCAGGGCGCCAGGGGCATCGTGGTGCAGGCAGTGGGCATGGGCAACATGAACGTCTCGATGTACGAGGCCGTGAAGTACGCGCTCGGGCGCGGCGTGCCGGTGGTGATCGCCACCCGCGTGCCGAACGGCCGCACCATGCCGCTGTACGGCTTCGTCGGCGGCGGCAAGACCACCTTCGATGCCGGCGCCGTGATGGCCGGCGACCTGAGCCCGCAGAAGGCGCGCCTGCTGCTGATGCTCAAGCTGCACCAGGGCGTGAGCGACAAGGCCGGCCTGCAGGCGGCCTTCGACCGTTGAGGCCCGGGCGCGCGCGATGAAGCTGCAGCAGTTGCGCGTGCTGCTCGCGGTGGCGCAGCACGGCAGCATCCACGAGGCGGCGCGCAGCCTGCACACCACCCAGCCGGCGCTGTCGAAGGCGATCGCCGAGCTCGAGCGCGAGCTCGGCGTCACGCTGATGTCGCGCTCCACGCGCGGCGTGAGCCTCACACCCTACGGCGCGGCGCTGGTCAAGCGCGCCAGCGTGGTCGAGCAGGAGCTGCGCCATGCGCTCGAGGACATCGAGGCGATCCGCGGCCACGACGAGGCGCGGCTCGACATCGGCTTCACCGCGGTGGCCTCGAACGGCCCGCTGCCCGAGGCCATGGCCGCGTTCCGCCAGCGCTTTCCCAACGTGGCGCTGCGCGCCTTCGAGATGCGGCCGCAGCAGATGCTCGAGGGCCTGCGCGAGGGCCGGCTCGACCTCGGCCTGATCTCGACCTGCAGCGGGCCCGGCTCGAACGTGTTCCAGTGGGAGCCGCTGTTCTCGGTGGCGATGCACCTGTCGGTGCGCGCCGGCCATCCGCTGCGCCGCGTGCGCAAGCTGCGGCCGCTGCTCGATGCCGACTGGCTGGTGCTCGACCCGGTCGACGATCCGTTCAGCCCGCTGGTCAGCACCATGCGCCTGCACGGGCTCGAGATGCCGCGGCGCATGGTGCAGAGCGCCTCCAACCTGCTGGGCCTGCAGCTCGCCACGCAGACCGACCTGGTCAGCATGTGGTCGGACGCGGTGTTCCACGGCGCCGGGCCGTTGCGGCTGAGCGGCGACGCGCTCGAGCGGCTGCCGATCACCGACGAGCTGCCCGACTTCGAGGTCTACCTGGTCTACCGCTCGGCCGACCTGATGACGCACGTGTGCACCGAGTTCGCGAAGGAGGCGCGCCACCATGCGCGCATCAACCCGCCGTGGCGCGCGCCGCGCGGCGCGCGCAAGAGCGTCGATTAGGCCGAAGGAGAGGCCGGCGCCTCGGGCTCGTCGTCCTGGACCTCGGGCCGCGTCAGCGTCCAGCCCTGCAGCTTGCCGCCGTTGAACACCGTGTCGACGTACGAGCCGCCGGCATCGGTCCAGCGGTAGTGCTCGGGCTGCTGGTCCTGCGGCGAGCGCAGTTCGCCGAGCGCGCGCGTCATCGCGACCACGTGCATCAGCGTCACGCCCGGCTTGAGCTTGGCGTTGAGCATCACCGAGCTGGCCACCGTGCCCACGGGCCGGTCGGCCGCGCGCTTGAGCACCTGCATCGCGCGGTTGAAGTGCATCAGCAGGAACATCACGATCGCGCCGGCCGCCAGGGCCACGCCGCCCCAGCCATAGCTGCGCCAGGCCAGACCGAGCACGACGAGCGCCCCCACGGGCACGAGAAACTTCTGGAAATTCATGGCCCGCATTGTCGCCGCGCCGGCGCGCCGGGGTAGCGGACCCGGCTACCGCCGGGCGCATCTCGCGCTACCGGGCCACAAAGCCGCCCGCGCCGCGGGCCGTCGCGGGCACATTTCGCCGCACGGGCATCGGCCCGGGCCCCGCAGACACCGCAGATGAACATTCCACGCTCCGTCACCTTCGTCCGGCTCAGCCTCGCCGCCCTGCGCGGCACCGGCGAACCCCGGCACGAACAAGGCGGCCGCGGCGGCCCACGTTGTCAGGGAGAGGCCGCCGTCGGCGGCCGGAACGCGATGAACCCGGCCCCGTCGCCCGGCGGCCAATGCCGGCGCGACGGCGGCCCGGCGTTCACGCCACGCAGCGACGCACGAATCAGGGGGTAGGAGGTTGGGAGCTCGCCGGGCGCGCCGCCACCGATGCGCCAGGCGTTTTTTCACGGGCCGTTGCGGCCCGTTTTTTTTGGGCGCTCGCTCACTCGAGCTCGCGCACCACGTCCATCGCCTCCTCGATCCGGTCCACCGCGTGGATCGTCAGGCCCTCGATCTCCTTCGTGCCCTTGCGCGGCGCATTGGCCCTGGGCACCACCGCGATGCTGTAGCCCAGCTTGGCGGCCTCGCGCAGCCGCTCCTGGCCGCGCGGCGCGGGCCGCACCTCGCCCGCCAGGCCCACTTCGCCGAAGGCGATGAAGCCCTTGGGCAGCGGCTTGCCGCGCAGGCTCGAGGTGATGGCCAGCATCACCGCGAGGTCGGCCGCCGGTTCGCTGATGCGCACGCCGCCGACCGCGTTGACGAACACGTCCTGGTCCATGCAGGCCACGCCCGCATGGCGGTGCAGCACCGCCAGCAGCATCGCGAGCCGGTCGCGGTCCAGGCCCACCGACAGCCGGCGCGGGCTCGGCCCGCCGTCGTCGACCAGCGCCTGGATCTCGACCAGCATCGGCCGCGTGCCCTCGAGCGTGACCAGCACCACGCTGCCGGGCACCGGCTCGGTGTGCTGGCTCAGGAAGATCGCGCTCGGGTTGGCCACGCCCTTCAAGCCGCGCTCGGTCATCGCGAACACGCCGATCTCGTTGACCGCGCCGAAGCGGTTCTTGATCGCGCGCACCAGCCGGAAGCTCGAGTGCGTGTCGCCCTCGAAGTACAGCACCGTGTCGACCATGTGCTCGAGCACGCGCGGCCCCGCGAGCGCGCCCTCCTTCGTGACGTGGCCCACCAGCACCACGGCCGTGCCGCTGGTCTTGGCGAAGCGCGTGAGGTGCGCCGCGCATTCGCGCACCTGCGCCACCGAGCCCGGCGCCGAGGTGAGCTGGTCGGAGTAGACGGTCTGGATCGAGTCGATCACCGCGATGGCCGGGCGCGTGGCGTCGAGCGTGGCAATGATCTTCTCGAGCTGGATCTCGGCCAGCACCTGCACCTGCGAGTGGTCCAGGCCCAGCCGCTTGGAGCGCAGCGCCACCTGCGCGCCGCTCTCCTCGCCCGTGACGTAGAGCGCGTTCTGCCCCGCGCGCTGCAGCGCATCGACCGCCTGCAGCAGCAGGGTCGACTTGCCGATGCCCGGGTCGCCGCCGATCAGCGTGACGCCGCCGGCCACCACGCCGCCGCCGAGCACGCGGTCGAGCTCGTCGAGGCCGGTGGGCGTGCGCGCGACGTCGCTGGCCTCGATCTCCGAGAGCACCGCGAGTTCGGAAGCCCCGGCGAGCGACGCGAACTGCGTGCCGAAGCGGTTGTTGGCCGGGGCGTTCGCGCCGCCGGCCGCCTGTTCGATCAGTGTGTTCCAGGCGCCGCAGCTCGGGCACTTGCCGAGCCACTTGGCGCTGGTGCCGCCGCATTCGCTGCAGACGTAGATGGATTTGTCCTTGGCCATGGCCGGGAGTTTAGGGCGTGGCCCCGCGCCACCGCGGCGCGGGGACGCTCGCTCAGCACACGCGGTTGACCAGCGCGCCGACGTCGCCCACCGCCAGGGCCGCCGCGTTGTCGAGCAGCATCGGCAGCACCTGCCGCGCATAGACGTCGCTCAGGCCGCCGATGTGCGGCGTGGCAATCACGTTCGGCAGCCGGCGCAGCGGATGGCCGGCCGCGAGCGGCTCGGTCTCGTAGACGTCGAGCCCGGCGCCGGCGATCACGCCACCCTCGAGCGCCGCGAGCAGCGCGTGCTCGTCGACCACGCCGCCGCGCGAGAGGTTGACGAGGAAGGCATGCGCCGGCATGGCCGCGAGCACCGGCGCATCGATCAGGTGATGGGTGCGCGCATCGTGCGCGGTCAGCACCACCACGAAATCGGCCTGCGCCACCACCTGCGGCAGCCGCTCGCGCGCCTGCACGTCGTCGAAGCCGTCGATAGGCGCGGGCGTGGCCGAGATGCCGCTGACCCGCATGCCCATCGCCTGGCAGCGCCGCGCCAGCTCGCGCGCGACGTGGCCGGTGCCGACCAGCACCGCGTGCCGGCGCCACAGCAGCGGCTGCGGCCAGCGGTGCCAGGCGCCTTCGCGCTGGTCGCGCAGCATGCGCGGCAGGTCGCGCGCCAGCGCCATCATCAGCAGCAGCGCCAGCTCGGACATCTGCGGGCCATGCACGCCGCGCGACGAGGTCACGAGCGTGCCGGGCCGCAGCGCGGGCGAGCCGGTGATGGTGTCGGTGCCCGAGGTCAGCGCATGGACCCAGCGCAGCGCGGGCCCGGCCGCGAGCATCGCATCGTCGACCCACGGGCCCGAGACCACCAGCGCCTCGACCTCGGCCAGCAGGCGCAGCGCCTCGGCCCGCTCGGTGGTCGCCCGCACCTCCAGCGACGGGCAGCGCGCGCGCAGGGCCTGCGCATAGAACCCGGCCTCGCCGTTGAAGACCAGCAGCGAGCGCAGCGGCGGCGCCGTCATTCGAGCTTGATGCCGGCGGCCTGGATCACGGCGCGCCACTTGGCATTCTCCGAAGCGATGAACTCGGTGAAGCGGGCCGGCGAGGACGGCGCGGGCTCGACGCCGATGAGCGCCAGCTTCGCGCGCACGGCCGGATCGGCGATGACCTTGTTGAGTTCCAGCGCCAGCCGGTCGACGATGGGCTGCGGCGTGCCCTTGGGCACGGCCAGGCCGGCCCAGGTGTCGAAGTCGATCTCGCCCACGCCCGCCTCGGCCAGGGTCGGCGCCTCGGGATAGAGCGCCGAGCGCGTCTTGCCCGCGGTCGCGATGATCTTCGCGCGGCCGCCCTGCACGTGCGGCAGCGCGGCCGGCAGGTCGGCGAACATGAACGAGACGCGGCCGGTGGCGACCTCGGGCGCGGCCTGCACCATGGCCTTGAACGGCACCGCCGTCATGTCGGCCTTGAGCTGGCGCTTCATCAGCTCCGAGCCCAGGTGGCCGCCGCTGCCGCTGCCGCCGATCGCGAACAGCAGCGGCTGGCTGCGCGCCGCCGCGAGGAACTTGGGCATGGTGTCGAGCGGCCCGCCGGCCTCGACCATCAGGAACAGCGGGAAGTGCACCAGCTGCGTCACCGGCGTGAGCGCATCGCTCGCATAGGGCAGCTTGTCGTAGAGGTTCGGTATCACGGCCATGGTCGACAGCGCCGCGAAGAACACGGTGTAGCCGTCGGGCGCCGCGGAAGCAGCCGCGGCCGCGCCGATCACCGTGTTGCCGCCGGGCCGGTTGTCGATCACGATCGGCTGGCCCAGCGCCACCGAGAGCTTCTCGGCAATAATGCGCGAGCTCTGGTCGGTGCCGCCGCCGGGCGTGTAGGGCACCACCCAGCGGATCGGCTTGCTCGGCCAGGCGGACTGCGCGCTCGCAGTCATGGGCCCCGCGGCCAGTTGCAAGGCCACGGCGGCCATGCCCAGCAGCGCGGCCGCGCGGCGCGGCCATCCATCGGTCTTCTTCTTCGTCATCGTGTGTCTCCTGTCGTTCTCGTTGGGGCTGCCGGCTTCAGGTCGCGTACGACGGATCGATGCGGTCCAGCAGCCGGCGCAGCGCCGGCCAGTCGTTGTCGCGCGCCGAGCGGCCGGGCCGGTCGAGCGCCTGCGCCACCTTCTCGGCGATCTCGTCGCTGCATTCGATGAGCTCGGCGCCGCCCGACTGCGCACGCACCTGCGCCTCGCAGGCACGCTCGAGGTAGTAGAGGCGCTCGAAGGCCTCGCGGATGGTGTCGCCCGCGGCCAGCAGGCCGTGGTTGCGCAGGATCATCACGTTGTGCGGGCCGAGGTCGCGCACCAGCCGGTCCTGCTCGCTGAAGTCGAGCGCCACGCCTTCGTAGTCGTGATAGCCGATGCGGCGATGGAAGCGCATGGCGTGCTGCGACAGGTTCAGCAGACCGCGCCGCTGCGCCGCCACCGCGATGCCGGCCGCGGTGTGGGTGTGCAGCACCGCATGCAGGTCGGGCCGCGCGCGGTGGATGCAGCTGTGGATCAGGAAGCCCGCGGGGTTGATGCCGATGCCGGTCGGGTCGAACACCACCTCGCCGTCGATGTCGACCTTGACCAGGCAGGAGGCCGTGACCTCGTCGAACAGCACGCCGTAGGGGTTGATGAGGAAATGCGACTGCGTGCCCGGCACCTTGGCCGTGAGGTGGGTGTAGATCTGGTCCGTCATGCGGTAGTAGCCGGCCAGCCTGAAGGCCGCCGCCAGATCGACGCGCTGCTGCCACTCCGCGTCGGACACGGCGGCGCGCGTGTGCGCGAATGAAAAGCCCGAGCCGTTCATCGAGTCTCCTGTTGTCGTTGGCGCCCTCCGGATGCAGGGCATGGGCGCGATTGGAGCGGAGGACGCAGCGCGAGAGAATCGAAACTTATTTTGCAAGCGTCGAAATAAATTCATGAATCACGATGGCTCGATCCCCGGCACCAGCCTGCGCCAGCTGCGCGCCTTCGTGGAGGTCTACCGCTGGCGCAAGCTCAGCGCGGCGGCCGATCGGCTCTACCTCACGCACTCGGCCGTCAGCGTGCTGATCCGCCAGCTCGAGGCCGCCACCGGCACCAGCCTGTTCGACCGCACCACGCGCTCGCTGAGCCCGACCGAGGCCGCGCACGAGATGCTGCCGGTGGCCGAGCGCATCCTGCGCGACGTGCGTTCGCTCGAGACCGGCTTCCGCGGCCAGGCCGCGCCCAGCGGGCGCATCGGTATCGCGGTCACGCCGACCATCGCGCTGACGCTGGTGCCGCCGGTGATCCGGCATTTCAACGACCTGCATCCGGGCGTGCGCGTGCAGCTGGTCGACTGCGAGACCGAGCAGTTCGTGCCGCGCATCCTCTCGGAGCAGGTGGACTTCGGCATCGGCTCGCCCGACCAGGAGGTGGCGGCGCTGAGCCAGCGCACGCTGATCCACGACCACCTCGCGCTGGTGTGCCTGCCCAGCCATCCGCTGGCGCGGCGCCGCCAGGTGCGCTGGAGCGACCTCGCGGGCCATGCGCTGATCACGGTGAAGGCCGGCTACGGCATCCGCAATGCCATCGACCGCACCGCGCGCGCGGCCAACGTGGCGCTCGACATCCAGCAGGAGGTGTCGCTCTTGACCACCGCGCTCGCGATGAGCGCCTCGGGCCTGGGCGCGTCGATCGTACCGGCCGAGCTGGTGGCGCAGTGCGGCTTCAAGGAGCTGGTGGCGCGCAAGATCCACGCGCCGGTGGTGACGCGCAACATCTCGGTGGTCGCCAAGCGCGACCGCACGCTCTCGGTGGCGGCCAAGACCTTCATCGAGACCATGCAGGCCTACCTGGCGCACCCGCGCGCCTGAGCCTTCAGATCGCGAATTCGCTCGCCAGCAGGTCGGCGAAGGCCGCTGCGGCCGGCGACAGCGAGCGGCCCTGCCGCGTGACCACCGCGATGTTGCGCGCCACGGTCGGCCGGATCAGCCGGCGCGCGACCAGTCGCGAGGGATCGGCATGCGCGAGGATCGAGGCCGGCAGCAGCGCCGGCCCGAGCCCGCCCGCGGCCATCGCGAGCGCTGTGGTCAACAGCGTCACCTCGTAGGCGATCTCGAGCCGCACGCCGGCCTCGGCGGCCGCGGCATCGATGCTGTTGCGCACGCCGTAGCCGGGCTTGACCGTGATGAGCCGCAGCGCCGCGAGCTGGCGCCAGGTGATGCCCGCGGCGCCGCCGGGCAGCGGCAGGTCGCGGTCGGCGATCACGGCGAGGTGGTCGTGCACGAACACGCGCTCGTCCAGGCCCGGCGTGCGCGCCTGCAAGGTGCCGACGCCGAAGTCGACCTGGCCGCTGAGCACGGTCTCGACGAACTGGCTCGGTGCGCAGTCGTCGATCGCGACCTTCACATCCGGATGCTGCTGCGTGTAGCGGCGCAGCGCGCGCGGCATCAGCGTCTGCGCGATGGTCGAGGTGACGGCGATGCGCAGGCGGCCGCGCCGCCCGGCCGCGAGCTCGGCCATGCCGCTGCCCAGCGCGTCGAGCTCGGCCAGCACACGCTCGGCATGGCCGATGGCCTCGTCGGCCGCGGCGGTGCGGTGCAGGCTGCGCGTGGTGCGGTCGAACAGCCGCACGCCGAGCCGGTCCTCGAGCTCGCGCAGCAGCACGCTGACCGCCGGCTGGGTGAGCGACAGCGCCGCGGCGGCGCTCGACAGCTGGCCGCTGTGATAGACGGCCGCGAAGGCGCGCAGCTGGCGCACCGAGGGCACGCCGCGCATTGATAAAGGCTTTTTATGAATGGCCATGAAAGTTTCACTTCTGTCGGATGGCACTTCGGCACTGTAATGGCCGCCGTCCACAACGAGAGACAAACGAACCCATGACAGAACCACTGCAGGCGCAGGTGCTGATCGTCGGCGGCGGGCCGGTCGGCCTCACGCTGGCCATCGACCTGGCGCAACGCGGCATCGACGTGCTGGTCACCGAGATCCGCCACCGCGGCGAGCCGCCGAACGTGAAGTGCAACCACGTGTCGGCCCGCTCGATGGAGATCTTCCGCCGGCTCGGCGTGGCGCAGGCACTGCGCGACGCGGGCCTGCCGGCCGACTATCCGAACGACGTGGCCTACCGCACCACGGTGACGGGACCCGAGCTCTCGCGCATCCCGATCCCCGCGCGGCGCGAGCGCTACACCGCCACCGGCGGCCCGGACACCTGGTGGCCCACGGCCGAGCCGCCGCACCGCATCAACCAGATCTTCCTCGAGCCGGTGCTGTTCGCGCATGCCGAGGCCACGCCGGGCCTGCGCATCCGCAACCGCACGCGCATCGACGACTTCGAGCAGGACGACGAGGGCGTGTGGGCGACCGGCGTCGACCTCGACGACGGCAGCGCGGTGCGCATCCGCTGCCGCTACCTGATCGGCTGCGACGGCGGACGCTCGACGGTGCGCAAGAAGATCGGCGCCAACCTGCGCGGCACCGACGTGGTGGGCCGCGTGCAGTCGACCTACTTCCGCGCGCCCGCGCTGCTGGGCCTGCTGAAGAACAAGCCGGCCTGGGCCACCTTCGCGCTCAATCCGCGGCGCTGCGGCAACGTCTATGCGATCGACGGGCGCGAGACCTGGCTGCTGCACAACTACCTGCTGGCCGACGAGACCGACTTCGAATCGATCGACCGCGACTGGGCGATCCGCCAGATCCTCGGCGTGGGTTCCGACTTCGAGTACGAGGTGATCTCGAAGGAGGACTGGATCGGCCGCCGCCTGGTGGCCGAGCGCTTCCGCGACCGCCGCGTCTTCATCTGCGGCGACGCGGCCCACCTGTGGATCCCGATGGCGGGCTACGGCATGAACGCCGGCATCGCCGACGCGATGAACCTGTCGTGGCTGCTCGCGGGCCACCTGCGCGGCTGGCTTGCCGAGGCCGCGCTCGGCGCGCACGAGGCCGAGCGCCAGCCGATCACCGAGCAGGTCTCGAAGTTCGCGATGAACCATGCGCTGGCCCTGCAGAAGCAGCGCGAGGGCGTGCCCGAGGGCATCGAGGCACCGGGCCCCGAGGGCGACGCGCTGCGCGCCGCGCGCGGCCAGGCGCTGTACGACCTCAACGTGCAGCAGTACTGCTGCGGCGGGCTGAACTTCGGCTACTTCTACGACGCCTCGCCGCTGATCGCCTACGACGGCGAGGCCGCGCCGGCCTACACCATGTACGACTTCAAGCCCTCGACCGTGCCCGGCTGCCGCGTGCCGCACCTGTGGCTGGCCGACGGCCGCTCACTCTACGACGCGATGGCCGCGCTCGGCGAGGGCTACGTGCTGCTGCGCCGCGACCCGGCGCTCGATGTGGCGCCGCTCGCGGCCGCGGCCGCCGCGCGCGGGCTGCCGCTGCGCGTGCTCGACATCGACGGCCCCGAGGCCGCCGCGCTCTACGACCGCGCGCTCGTGATCTCGCGCCCCGACCAGCACGTGGCCTGGCGCGGCGATGCCGTGCCGGCCGATCCCGAGGCGCTGGTCAACCTGCTGCGCGGCGCCACGCCCGCGGCCGCTTCCGAATCCAGGAAAGAAAGAGAGACATCCGCATGAACCGCCGCCACGCCCTGCGCCAGCTCGGCGCCCTGTCCGCCGCCGCCTGCGCCGCCGGCCCGCTCGCCGCGCTGGCACAGAACGACAGGCCCATCACCATCGTCGTGCCCTACGCGCCCGGCGGCACCACCGACATGCTCGGCCGGCTGATCGCACAGCAGCTCGGCACGGCGCTCGGCCGCACCGTGATCGTCGACAACAAGCCCGGCGCGGGCACCGCCATCGGCGCCTCGCAGGTGGCGCGCTCGGCACCCGATGGCTCGACCTTGCTGGTGGCCACCAGCACCACGCTCGCGATCAATCCCTGGCTCTACAAGAAGCTCTCGTACGACCCGGCCAAGGACTTCGCGCCCGTGGGCCTGATCGGCGCGGTGCCGCTGATGGTGGTGGTGCATCCCTCGGTGCCCGCGCGCACGCTGGCCGAACTGGTGGCGCTCGCCAAGTCCAAACCCGAGGGCCTGAGCTACGGCTCGGCCGGCAACGGCAGCCCGCAGCACCTGGGCGCCGAGATGTTCAAGTTCGCCACCGGCACCGCGATGACGCACGTGCCCTACAAGGGCAGCGCGCTCGCGCTGACCGACCTGCTCGGCGGCCAGCTGCAGCTGATGTTCACCGACATCGCGCCGGCGCTGCAGCACGTGCGCAGCGGCAAGCTGCGCGCGCTGGCCGTGACCTCGAAGAAGCGCCAGCCCACCTTCCCCGACGTGCCGACGGTGGCCGAGTCGCGGCTGCCGGGCACCGCCGATTTCGAGGCCGTGGCCTGGCAGAGCATCGTCGCGCCCGCGGGCACGCCGGCGCCGGTGGTCGAGCGGCTGAGCCAGGAGATCGCGAAGGTGATCGCCCAGCCCGCGCTGCGCCAGAAGCTAGAGAACGACGGCTTCGAGCCCGGCTCGAGCACGCCCGCGCAACTCGCGGCCTACATCCGCAGCGAATCGGAACGCTGGGGGCAAGTGATCCGCGCCTCGGGCGCGACCATCGATTGAGGCAAACCACCCTGGCCCGCGCGGGCCAGGGTTATCCCGTAGCCGTGTTTTTTTGCCGATCATTTAACATGTTAAATAAATCGAGCGACATGAGCACCACCTTCACCCACCGCAACCTTCCGCGCCTGCTGCTGCAGGCGCGCGAAGCCGTCATGGCCCACACCCGGCCCAGCCTGCGCGTGCATGCGCTGTCGGACCAGCAGTGGCGCGTGCTGCGCGTGCTCGGCGAACACGGCGCGGTCGAAACCGGCCGCGTGGCGCGCGAGGCCTTCATCCTCGGGCCCAGCCTCACGGGCGTGCTCGCACGCATGGAGCGCGACGACCTGATCACGCGCAGCCGCGACCCGGCCGACCAGCGCCGCACCGTGGTCGAGGCCACGCCGCGCGGCATGAAGCTGGTCACCAAGCTGTCCTCGAGCATCGAGGCGCACTACCAGTGGATGGAGCAATCCCTGGGCAAGGACAAGCTCGGCCAGCTCTACGAGCTGCTCGACGAACTGATCGCACTGGAACAGCCATGAGCCCCCCTTCTTCACCTTCCCATTTCCTTCCCGCCGGCACCGTCTACGGCACGCTGCTCAACTTCCGCGCCGAGGTGGAGGCGCTCGCGCCGCAGATGAGCGCGCCGCCCTACAAGGAACCGCCCAAGGCCCCGGTGCTCTACGTCAAGACCGCCAACACCTGGAGCCCGCATGGCGCCGCGATCCCCGTGCCGGCGAACGTGCCCGAGGTCGAGGTGGGCGCGAGCATCGGCATGGTGGTCGGCGCCGACGGCGACATCGAAGGCTTCGTGCCGATGAACGACCTGTCGGTGCCGCATGCGAGCTTCTTCCGCCCGCCGGTCAAGTTCAAATGCCTCGACGGCTTCCTCGGCATCGGCCCCGCGCTGCGCGACGCGCAGGAGGTGGACGATCCCGCGGCGTTCCGCGTCGAGGTGCGCATCAACGGCGAGCTTCAGCAGACGCTGGACTTCTCCACGCTGGTGCGCCCCGCGCGCCAGCTGCTGGCCGAGGTCGGCGAATTCATGACGCTGGCGCACGGCGACGTGCTGATGCTCGGCTGCGGCGCGGGCCGGCCGCTGGCGCGCGTGGGCGATCGCATCGAGATCTCGGCGCCGGGCTTCGAGACCCTGAGCAACACCCTGGTGGCAGAAGAGACGGGAGCCGCCGCATGAAGCACGCACGCATCCGCTACGAGAACGCCGTGCACGAGGCCGTCGAACACGACGGCGCGCTGCGGCTGGCCGATGGCCGCGTGGTCGGCTTCGACGCCGTCGACTGGCTGCCACCGCTCGCGCCCACGCCGCGCCCGCGCACCATCCTCGCGCTCGGACTCAACTACGCCGACCATGCGAAGGAACTCGAGTTCAAGGCGCCCGAGGAGCCGCTGGTCTTCGTCAAGGGCCAGAGCGCGCTGATCGGCCACCGCCAGAAGACCTTCCGCCCGGCCGGCGTGCAGTTCATGCACTACGAGTGCGAGCTCGCGATCGTGATCGGCAGGACCGCGCGCCATGTGAAGCGCGACGATGCCTACGACTTCATCGGCGGCTACACCGTGGCCAACGACTACGCGATCCGCGACTACCTCGAGAACTGGTACCGCCCCAACCTGCGCGTGAAGAACCGCGACACCTGCACGCCGATCGGCCCCTGGCTGGTCGATGCGAAGGACGTGGCCGACCCGATGGCGCTCGCGCTGCGCACCACGGTCAACGGCCAGGTCACGCAGCAAGGCAACACGCGCGACATGATCTTCGACGCGCCCTTCCTGATCGAGTACTTCAGCCGCTTCATGACGCTGTCGCCGGGCGACCTGATCCTCACGGGCACGCCCGACGGCGTGGTCGACTGCCAGCCCGGCGACGAGGTCGTGACCGAGATCGAGGGCATCGGCGCGCTGGTCAACACCATCGCGGCGGCCTGATTTCCTTCCCGCGCGTCCGCACGGCGCGCTTTCCTTTTCCCTTCGTACACACAAGAGATCAGCGGAGACGACACGACATGATCACCGGCAAGAAGCTCCTCCAATCCGTGGCGGCCGCAACGATGGCGCTGGCCGTCTCGGCCCTCGCCGTCGCGCAGACCGCCTACCCCGCCAAGCCGGTGCGCTGGGTGGTCGGCTATCCGGCCGGCGGCGGCACCGACTTCCTCGCGCGCACCGTGGGCGCGCAGGTGTCGCAGCAGCTGGGCCAGCCGGTGCTGGTCGACAACCGGCCCGGCGCCGGCGCGATCATCGCGTCGGAGAACGTGGCGCGCTCGGCCGGCGACGGCTACACCGTGTTCTCGGCCGACAACGGCGTGCTGGTCTACAACCCCGCGCTCTACAAGAAGCTGCCCTACGACGCCGAGAAGGACTTCGCGCTGGTCGGCATGATGGGCCGCTCGCCGCTGATCATCACGGCCGCGCCCAACGCGGGCATCGCCGACGCCAAGGCGCTGCTGGCCGCGCTCAAGGCCTCGCCCGGCAAGTACAGCATCGCGACGCCGGGCACCGGCAGTCCGCACCATCTCGCCTACGAACTGTTCCAGCGCGAAGCCGGCGTGTCGATGCTGCACGTGCCCTACAAGGGTGGCGCGCCCGCGCTGCAGGACCTGATGGGCGGCCAGGTCGCGCTGATGATGCTCGACCTGCCCAGCGGCGTGAGCGCGGTCAAGGCCGGCAAGGTGGTGCCGCTGCTCGCCATGTCGGCCGAGCGCGTGCCGCAGCTGCCGAACATTCCCACCGCCAGGGAACTGGGCTTCGCCAACGTCGAGGCCTACACCTGGCAGGGCCTGGTCACGCCCGCGGCCACGCCGAAGGAGGTGCAGGCACGGCTCGGCACCGAGCTGCAGAAGGCCATGGCCGATGCCGGCGTGCGCCAGAAGCTCTACGACGCCGGCTGGGAGGCCCGCCCCGCCGACGCCACCGAAATGACGCGCTACACCGATGCGGAGCGCAAGAAATGGCATGCCTTGATCAAGGCGCGCGACATCAAACTGGACTGAACCGGATTCCCTCATGCAACAGATCGACCATCTCATCGGCGGCAAGTCCGTCAAGGGCTCGGACTACTTCGAGACCGTCAACCCCGCCACGCAGGAAGTGCTGGCCGAAGTCGCCTCCGGAGGCGAGGCCGAGGTGAACGCGGCCGTGGCCGCCGCCAAGGAAGCCTTCCCCAAGTGGGCAGGCATGCCCGCGCCCGAGCGCGCGAAGCTGATCCGCAAGCTCGGCGACCTGATCGCGAAGAACGTGCCAGAGATCGCGCAGACCGAGACCAACGACTGCGGCCAGGTCATCGCGCAGACGGGCAAGCAGCTGGTGCCGCGCGCGGCCGACAACTTCTACTACTTCGCCGAGATGTGCACGCGCGTCGACGGCCACACCTACCCCACGCCCACGCACCTGAACTACACGCTGTTCCATCCGGTCGGCGTGTGCGCGCTGATCAGCCCGTGGAACGTGCCCTTCATGACCGCCACCTGGAAGGTCGCGCCCTGCCTGGCCTTCGGCAACACGGCCGTGCTGAAGATGAGCGAGCTCTCGCCGCTGTCGGCCGCGCGCCTCGGCGAGCTGGCGCTCGAGGCCGGCATTCCGCCCGGTGTGCTGAACCTGGTGCACGGCTACGGCAAGGAAGCGGGCGAGCCGCTGGTGGCGCACCCCGACGTGCGCGCGATCTCGTTCACCGGCTCCACCGCCACCGGCAACCGCATCGTGAAGAGCGCGGGCCTCAAGAAGTTCAGCATGGAGCTCGGCGGCAAGAGCCCGTTCGTGATCTTCGACGACGCCGACCTCGACCGCGCGCTCGACGCGGCCGTGTTCATGATCTTCAGCAACAACGGCGAGCGCTGCACGGCCGGCTCGCGCATCCTGGTGCAGCAGTCGATCTACGCCGACTTCGCCGCCAAATTCGCCGAGCGCGCCCGGCGCATCACGGTGGGCGATCCGCTCGACGAGAAGACCATCGTCGGCCCGATGATCTCGCAGGCCCACCTGGCCAAGGTGCGCAGCTACATCGAGCTGGGCCCGAAGGAAGGCGCTACCCTGCTGTGCGGCGGCCTCGAAGCACCGAGCAACCTGCCCGACCGCGTGAAGAAGGGCAACTACGTGGTGCCCACGGTGTTCGCCGACGTCGACAACCGCATGAAGATCGCGCAGGACGAGATCTTCGGCCCCGTCGCCTGCCTGATCCCGTTCCGCGACGAGGCGCATGCCATCGAACTGGCCAACGACATCCAGTACGGCCTGTCGAGCTACGTCTGGACCGAGAACATCGGCAAGGCGCATCGCGTGGCCGCCGCGGTGGAAGCCGGCATGTGCTTCGTCAACAGCCAGAACGTGCGCGACCTGCGCCAGCCCTTCGGCGGCACCAAGGCCTCGGGCACGGGCCGCGAAGGCGGCACCTGGAGCTACGAGGTGTTCTGCGAACCGAAGAACGTGGCGGTGTCGATGGGCTCGCACCACATCCCGCACTGGGGCGTGGCATGAGCCTCGCGCGCCGCACGCTGCTGCAAGGCACGGCCGCGCTCGCGGCACTGCCGATGCTGGCGCGCGCCCAGGCCGCGTGGCCGGCCCGGCCGGTGCGCATCGTCGTGCCCTTCCCGCCCGGCGGCACCACCGACTTCGTCGCGCGGCTGGTCGGCACCGAGCTCGCGAAGGCCTTGGGCCAGCCCGTGGTGATCGAGAACAAGCCCGGCGCGGGCACGGTGATCGGCGTCGACACGGTCGCCAAGGCCGCGCCCGACGGCTACAGCTTCGTCTGCGTGGCCAACAGCTTCGCTGCCAACCAGACGCTGGTGCGCAAGCTGCCCTACGACACGCTGAAGGACCTGCGCCCGGTGGCGCTGATGGGCATGTCGGAGCATGTGCTCGCCACCCATCCGGGCAGCGGCCTGAAGACGCTGGCCGACCTGCGCGACCAGGCCAAGGCCAGGCCCGGCACGCTGAGCTTCGCCTCCTTCGGCAACGGCACCTCGGCCCACCTCTCGGGCGAGATGCTCAAGCTGCAGATGGGCCTGGACATCGTGCACGTGCCCTACAAGGGCCAGGGACCGGCACTGACCGACCTGCTCGGCGGCCAGGTCACGATGATGTTCGGCAACTGGCCCGAGTTCCGCGGCCACGTCGAGGGCGGCAAGCTGGTGGCGCTGGGCATGGCGACCGCGCAGCGCTCGCAGTACGCGCCGAACATTCCCACACTGGCCGAACAGGGCGTGGCGATCGAGTCCAATTCGTGGAACGGCCTGCTGGCGCCCGCCGGCACGCCCGACGCCGTGGTGCAGCGCGTGAACGCCGAGGTCAACCGCGCGCTCGCGGGAGCGGTGGTGACCGAGGCCTTCCGCAAGGGCGGCATCGCGTCGCTGTCGGGCTCGCCCGAGCGTTTCGCGGTCTTCGTCCAGAGCGAGATCGCGAAGTACGGCGACGTGATCCGCAAGGCCAACATCCAGATCGAGGGCTGACCATGAGCCTCTATGCGATGCAGAAATTCCTGTTCGCGCTCAACCGCGATGCCGAGGTGCAGCGGCGCTATGCCGAAGGCGGCGACGCGCGCAAGGCGCTGCTCGGCGGCTACGACCTCAGCGACGAGGAGCGCGAGGCCATCGACGGCGGCGACGTCGGCAAGCTCTACGTGCTGGGCTGCAACGGGCAGCTGCTGATGCACTTCGCGCCGCTCTTGGGCATTCCGTGGGCCGACTACCTCGAGGCCATGCGCGAGGGCGTGCGCAAGTACGGACCGGTGCGCGCCGGCATCTATGCAATGACAACCGGAACCGACGAGAAAGTGGCGGGCGTATGAGTCTCGTATTCGCAGGCGTGTGCAGCCACGCCCCCGGCATCACCGGCCGCGCGCATCTCGCCGACCCGGCGGTGAAGGACGAGTTCCACGCGCAGTTCCATCGCTTCGGCGAGGCCATGCGCGCGACCAGGCCCGACGCGGTGATCGTGATCGCGGCCGAGCACTTCGCGAACTTCTTCATGAACAACATGCCGGCCTATGCGATCGGCATGGCCGACAGCTACGAGGGCCCGATCGAGGACCCGAAGTGGCTCGGCATCGAGAAGCACACGATCCCGGGCGACGCCGCGCTGTCGCAGCGGCTGATCCGCGAGGTGATGCAGACGGTGGACGTGGCCTATGCCGAGGAGTGGAAGTTCGACCACGGCATCATGGTGCCGCTGAACTTCCTCACGCCGAACTTCGACACCAAGGTCATCCCGGTCAACATCAACTGCCAGGGCCCGCCGCTCACGCCGCTGCACCGCGCCTGGGCTTTCGGCGAAGCGCTGCGCCGCGCCTGCGACAAGGTGCCCGAGCGCATCGCGCTGGTGGGCACCGGCGGCATCTCGCACTGGCCGGCCACGCCCGATTCGGGCAAGGTCAATGCCGAGTGGGACGCCGAGTTCATGCGCCGCTGGTGCGCCAACGACCGCGAGGCGCTGCTGTCGCTCGACGACTACGGCGACGAGGCGACCTACCGCGAGGCCGGCCAGGGCGGCTTCGAGATCCGCACCTTCCTCAGCGTGGCCGCGGCCGCGCGCGGCCAGGGCGAGATCTTCCACATGAAGGCCATTCCGATCTTCGCGGTGACCTGCACGGCCGCGACGATGTCGGTGGTTTGAACGGAGCACGACCATGCCGCACCTGGTGATCCTCTACACGCCCAACATCGAGGCCGAGACCGACATGTCGGCGCTGTGCCGCACGCTGGCCGACACCATGCTCGAACAGCGCGACGAAGCCGGCAAGCCGGTGTTCCCGACCGGTGGCACGCGCGTGCTGGCCTACCCTGCCGCCCACTACGCGGTGGCCGACGGCCAGGCCGACTACGCCTTCGTCTACCTCAACCTGCGCATGGCAGCGGGCCGCTCCGAGGCCGTGAAGAAGAAGGCCGGCGACGAGCTGCTGGCCAGGGTGCGAAGCCACTTCGAACCCGTCTTCTCGCAACGCCACATCGGCATCACGCTGCAGATCGACGAGAGCCCCGGCCAGGTCTACGACGGCAAGCACAGCAACCTGCATCCCCTGTTCAACAAGAGCTGACCCCCACACACACCGCCATGCTTTCTTCCGACACCATCGCCCGGCTCGCGGCCGAACTGCACGAGAGCGAACGCTCGCGCGTGCAGGTCGAGCATTTCTCCAAGCGCTTTCCCGAGATGACCATCGAGGACGGCTATGCGATCTCGCGCGCATGGGTCAAGCAGAAGATCGCCGAGGGCCGCGTGGCCAAGGGCCACAAGATCGGCCTGACCTCGCGCGCGATGCAGCAGTCGAGCCAGATCACCGAGCCCGACTACGGCACGCTGCTCGACGACATGTTCTTCGAGCAGGGCAGCGACATCCCGTTCACGCGCTTCATCGCGCCGCGCATCGAGGTCGAGCTGGCCTTCATCCTCGGCAAGCCGCTCAAGGGCCCGGGCGTGACCATCTTCGACGTGCTCGCGGCCACCGACTACGTGGTGCCGGCGATCGAGATCATCGATGCGCGCATCGAGCAGTTCGACCGCCACACCAAGGCGCCGCGCAAGGTCTTCGACACCATCGCCGACAACGCGGCCAATGCCGGCATCGTGATCGGCGGGCGGCCCGTGAAGCCCGACGCGGTCGACCTGCGCTGGGTCAGCGCGCTGCTCTACAAGAACGGCGTGATCGAGGAATCGGGCGTGGCCGCGGCCGTTCTCAACCATCCGGCCACCGGCGTGGCCTGGCTCGCGAACAAGCTCGCGCCCTGGGACGAACACCTGGAGGCCGGCGAGGTCGTGCTCGGCGGCTCGTTCACGCGCCCGACCACCGCGCTGCCCGGCGACACCTTCCATGCCGACTACGGCCCGCTGGGCGCCGTGTCGTTCCGCCTCGTCTGACCTCTTCGGAATACCTCATGCAAACCCCCATCAACCTGTTCAAGAAGGCCATGGCCGAGAAGCGCGCCCAGATCGGCCTGTGGGTCGGCCTGGCCGACGGCTACGCGGCCGAGATCCTGGCCGGCACCGGCTACGACTGGCTGCTGGTCGACGGCGAGCACGCGCCCAACGACGTGCGCTCGGTGCTCGCGCAGCTGCAGGGCATCTCGAGCGCCTGGTCGGCGCTGCCCGAGGGCGCGACCCGGCCGCAGCCGATCGTGCGCGTGCCCGTGGGCGACACCACGCTGCTCAAGCAGTACCTCGACATCGGCGCGCAGACGCTGCTGGTGCCGATGGTCGACACCGCCGAGCAGGCCGCGCGCATGGTGCAGGGCATGCGCTATCCGCCCGAGGGCATCCGCGGCATGGGCAGCGCGCTCGCGCGGGCCTCGCGCTGGCAGGCCTATCCGAACTACCTGCACGAAGCCAATGCCCAGACCTGCCTGCTGGTGCAGGCCGAGACGGTCGAAGCGATGAAGAACCTCGACGCGATCGCGGCCACGCCCGGCGTCGACGGCGTGTTCATCGGCCCGGCCGACCTCTCGGCCTCGATGGGCTTCGTCGGCCAGCCCAACCATCCCGAGGTGCAGGCGGTGATTGCCGACGCGGTCGCGCGCATCCAGAAGGCCGGCAAGGCCGCGGGCATCCTCTCGACCACCGAGGAGCAGGCGCGCAAGTGGCTCGCGGCCGGCGCCACCTTCGTGGCCGTGGGCGTGGACACCATCGTGCTGGCCGCGGCCGCGCGCCAGCTCGCCGCCAAGTTCAAGAACGGCGCCGCCCCGGCCGCGCCCGCCCCCAGCAGCTACTGACCACGCAGGAGTCCGCATGCGCCGCATCGCCCTCAAGTTCCTCGTCGCCGCCGCCGTGCTGGGCCTCGCGGCCTGCGCCCAACTCCCCGCCACCGGCCCCGGCGCGCAGCAGGAAGCCAACCGCCGGGCCGTGCTGGCCTTCTACGAGAAGGGCCTGAACCAGAAGGACGCCGAGGCCGCGCTCCAGTACGTGGGCAACCGCTACGTGCAGCACAACCCGACCGCGGCCGACGGCCCCGAGGGCTTTCGCAAGTTCATCGCCTTCCTGCGCGAGAAATTCCCGAACTCGAAAAGCGAGATCAAGCGCAGCTTCGCCGAGGGCGACTACGTGATCCTGCACGTGCACGCGGTGCGCGAGCCCGGCACGCGCGGCAACGCGATCGTCGACATCTTCAAGCTCGAGAACGGCAAGATCGTCGAGCACTGGGACGTGATCCAGCCGGTGCCCGAGACCGCCGCCAACAGCAACGGCATGTTCTGACCCTTTTCCCCCACCCGAGCCAGCCCGCCGCCAGCCGATGACCACGCCCACCGACCCCAAGCCGCCGCGCTTCCGTTCCGCCACCATCCGCGAGGGCACGATCCGCGCGACCACGCGCAGCTTCCTGCATGCGCTGGGCCAGGACGACGAGGACATCGAGCGCCCGCACGTCGGCGTGTTCCACACCGGCGGCGAGATGAGCCCGTGCAACCTGAACCTGCGCGAGCAGGCGCAGCATGCCAAGACCGGCATCTACGCGGGCGGCGGCACGCCGCACGAATGCCCGGTTGTGTCGGTCAGCGACGGGCTGACCATGGCGCACTCGGGCATGCGCTTCTCGCTGATCTCGCGCGAGCTGATCGCCGACAGCGTGGAAGCCTCGGTGCGCGGCCACCAGTGGGACGGCATCTTCGCGATCGGCGCCTGCGACAAGAACCTGCCGGGCCTGATGATGGGCATGGTGCGCTGCAACGTGCCGAGCGTGTTCGTGCACGGCGGCTCGGCGCTGCCGGGCCAGATGCCCGGGCCCGACGGGCGCGACCTCAACGTGGTCGACACCTACGAGACCATCGGCAAGGTGCTCGCCGGCACGGCCACGCACGACGAGCTCGACGCCATGAGCCGCGCCTGCCTGCCCACGGCCGGCGCCTGCGCGGGGCAGTTCACGGCCAACACCATGGGCATGGTGTCGGAGGCGCTGGGCCTCGCGCCGATCGGCTCGAGCATGGTGCCGGCCGTGTTCAGCGAGCGCGCGCCGCTGATGCGCCGCGCCGCGAAGACGCTGATGAAGGCGGTGATGGGCGACAGCCCGCTGCCGCGCGAGATCGTCACGCGCAAGGCGCTCGAGAACGCCTGCGCCGTGGTCTCGGCCACGGGCGGCTCGACCAATGCCGCGCTGCACCTGCCGGCGATCGCGCACGAGGCCGGCATCCGCTTCCACCTCGACGACGTGGCCGAGGTGTTCGCGCGCACGCCGCTCATCGCCGACCTGCGCCCGGGCGGGCGCTACCTCGCGCGCGACGTGTTCTACATCGGCGGCGCCGGCGTGATCCTGCGCACGCTGCTCGAGCAGGGCTTCCTGCACGGCGACGTGCTCACCTTCACCGGCCGCACCATGGCCGAGGAACTGGCCGACGCCCTGGCGCCCGACGGCCGCGTGGTGCGCGAGGCCGGCAACCCGATCACGCGCGACGGCGGGCTGGCGGTGCTCAAGGGCAACCTCTGCCCCGATGGCGCGCTGCTCAAGACCGCCGGCCTGCAGACGCTGGTGCACCGCGGCCCGGCGCGCGTCTTCGATTCGGAGGAGCAGGCGCAGACGGCGGTGCAGAACCGGTTGTACGAGGCCGGCGACGTGATCGTGATCCGCAACGAGGGCCCGAAGGGCAGCCCCGGCATGCGCGAGATGCTGGGCATCACCGCCCTGCTCTACGGCCAGGGCATGGGCGACAAGGTGGCGCTGCTGACCGACGGACGCTTCTCGGGCGCCACGCGCGGCCTGTGCATCGGCTATGCCGGGCCCGAGGCGGCCGACGGCGGCCCGATCGCGGCGCTGCGCGACGGCGACCTGATCGCGATCGACGCGCGCGCGGCGGCGCGCACCATTTCGGTGGAACTGACGGACGAGGAGATCGCGCGGCGCCTCGCCGGACGTGAGGTAAACGCGGGGGTCCCGCGCGGTGGCTTGCTGGAAAAATACGCGCTCACCGTGCGCCCGGCCCACCAGGGCGCGGTGACCCATTCGGGCGCGGTCACCTGGCTGCGCGACGAGTCCTGACCCCCAACCACCGTTACCCGGAGACAGAACCATCATGAGCTTCACCCGCCGCCAGCTGCTGCAGTCCACCGGCGCCTCCGCGCTGCTTGCCGGCATCGGCCAACGGGCCTTCGCGCAGGCCGGCATCGAGACCGCGACCATCGTCACCGGCTTCGCGGCCGGCGGCACCTCGGACACCATCTGCCGCCGGGTCGCGACCAAGCTGAGCCCCGACTACGCGCGCGCGGCCGTGGTGGAGAACCGCACCGGCGCGGGCGGCCAGATCGCGGTCGGCTACGTCAAGGGCCGCCCGGCCGACGGCACCACGATCCTGCAGACGCCGACCTCGATCCTCACGATCTACCCGCACATCTACAAGAAGCTGCCGTACGACCCGATGGTCGACCTCACGCCCGTGACCATCGGCTGCATCTTCGACTTCGGCTTCGCGGTCGGTCCGGCCGTGCCGGCCAGCGTGAAGACCGTGCCCGAATTCCTGGCCTGGGCCAAGGCCAACCCGGCCGGCGCCAACTACGGCTCGCCGGCGGCCGGCTCCACGCCGCACTTCATCGGCGCGCTGCTCGGCAAGAAGGGCGGCGTCGAGCTCAAGCACGCGGCCTACCGCGGCACGCAGCCGGCCATGCTCGACCTGCTGGGCGGCAACATCTCGGCGGTGTCGGGCCCGATCGGCGACATCACGCAGCACCTGCCCACGGGCAAGGTGCGCATCCTCGGCGTCTCGGGCGCCAAGCGCAGCCGCTTCGCGCCCGACGTGCCGACCTTCGGCGAGCAGGGCATCCAGGACATGGCGCACAGCGAGTGGTTCGCCTTCTTCCTGCCGGCCAAGGCCTCGCCCGAGCTGGTCGCGAGGCTCAATGCCTCGATGAAGAATGCGCTGGCACAGAAGGACGTGGTCGACGGCCTCGGCACCTTCGGCCTGGAAGCCATGTCCTCCACGCCCGCCGAACTGACCGAACTATTGAAGAAAGACACCGCCAAGTGGGCGCCGATCGTCAAGGAAGTCGGCTTCACCGCGGAAGGCTAACCGTATGAAGGAACTGCAATGACCCCTCTCGCCACCACCACGCCGTCGTCCGCGTCGGCCCTGGTCCATCCCTCGATCCATCCCGACGAGCGCGCCGCGCGCGAGGAGCTCGCGGCCTGCTACCGCATCTTCGCGATGCTGGGCTGGACCGAGATGATCTACAACCACATCACGGTGCGGCTGCCCGACAGCGTGACCGGTGGCGAGAAGCAGTTCCTGATCAATCCCTTCGGCCTGCACTACAGCGAGGTCACGGCGAGCAACCTGGTGAAGATCGACCTGCAGGGTCGCGTGCTCGACGGCTCGACCTTCCCGGTCAACCCGGCCGGCTTCACGGTGCATGCCGCGATCCACGACGGCCTCGAGGGCGCGCACTGCGTGATGCACACGCACACCACCGCGGGCGTGGCCGTGGCCTGCCTGCAGGGCGGCCTGCAGCAGACCAACTTCTATACCGCGCAGCTGCACGGCATGGTGGCCTACCACGAGTTCGAGGGCATCACCATCCACGCCGACGAGGGTCCGCGCCTGCTCAAGAGCATCGGCGACCGCAATGCCGTGATCCTGCGCAACCACGGCCTGCTGGCCTGGGGCCAGACCCTGCCGCAGACCTTCGCGATCCTCTGGACCCTGCAGCGCGCCTGCGAGATCCAGATGGCGACCTTCTCGATGGGCGCCGCGATCCCCGTGAGCGAGGAGATCGCGCGCCGCTGCACGCGCGACGCGCTGCAGTTCAGCCCCGCGCACGGCGCCGGCCAGGACGTGTTCAATGCCCTGGTGCGCCAGGTCGACCGCATCGATCCTTCCTACCGCGCCTGACCGCTACGATCCGACCATGAAGATCTGCATTTACGGCGCCGGCGCGATCGGCGGATGGATCGGCGTCGGCCTCGCGCAAGCGGGCCAGCGCCTCAACGTGGTGGCGCGCGGCGCCACGCTCGAAGCGCTGCAGCGCGACGGCCTCTCGCTGATGCGCGGCGACGTGCGCACGCGCGTGCCGGTCAATGCGGTGGCCGACCCGGAAGAACTCGGCGTGCAGGACCTGGTGGTGATCGCCGTCAAGGCGCCGGCGCTGGCCGGCGTGGCCGAGCGCATCGCGCCGCTGATCGGTGCCGACACCCTGGTGCTGACCGCGATGAACGGCGTCCCCTGGTGGTTCCTCGAGGGCGGCTTCGGCGGCCCCATCGCGGGCCACCGCCTGGGTGCGGTCGATCCCGACGGCGCGATCGCGCGTGCCATTCCAGCAGCCAACGTGATCGGCGGCGTGGTGCACTGCAGTTGCTCGCTCGACGCGCCCGGCGTGGTGCGGCACCACTTCGGCAACGGCCTGATCGTGGGCGAGCCCTCGGGCGAGGCCACGCCGCGCGTGAAGAAGCTGGTCGAGCTGTTGCAGGCCACGGGCATCGAGACCACGCTGTCGCCGCAGATCCAGCGCGACGTCTGGTTCAAGCTCTGGGGCAACATGACGGTGAACCCGATCAGCGCGCTGACCGGTGCCACCACCGACCTGATCATGGGCGACGACTACGTGCGCGGCTTCATCTCGGCCGTGATGCTCGAGGCCAAGGAGATCGGTCGCCGCATCGGCATCGAGATCGCGCAGAGCCCGGAAGACCGCCACGCCGTCACGCGCAAGCTCGGCGCCTTCAAGACCTCGATGCTGCAGGACGTGGAGGCCGGCCGCTCGGTCGAGCTCGACGCCCTCGTGACCGTGGTGCGCGAGCTCGGCGAACTGACCGCCGTGGCGACGCCGTTCACCGATGCGCTGCTGGGGCTGGCGCGCCTGAAGACGCGGCAGCTCGGCCTGTACTGAGCGGCGCCGGCGCTACGCCAGCGTGCGCAGCGCGGCCTCGAGCACGCGCGCGTGGTCCCGCGGATGCGCGGGCAGCCATTCGTGCAGCTTGTGGCCCGCGCCCGCGAGCTGCAGCACTTCCACGCTCTTCGCGCGCCGCGCCCGCTGCGCGTACTGCGCGAGCACCGCGGCGGGAATGACCGCGTCCTCGTCGCCGAGCACCAGCAGCAGCCGGCCCTCGAAGCGATCGAGCGCGGCGAAGGCCGGCGAGGCCGCGTAGTCCTCGTCGCGGGTCGCGCGCAGGAGGCCCTGGAAGCGCGGGCCGAAGGGCGCGTCCTCGGCCTCGGCCACGTAGGCGGCGGGGCAGAACAGCACCAGCGCGGGCGGGTTCAGCACGGGGATCAGCGCGCAGGCGATGTGGCCGCCCATGCTGCTGGCGATCAGCGACATCGACCGGCCCGGTGCCACCCGCTCGGCGACGGTCCGCGCCTGCGCCACGCGGTGCGCGAGGCTCGAGCCCTCGAGCTGCCCATCGCTCTCGCCATGGCCGCAGAAGTCGAAGGAGGCGCAGGGCACGCCGCCCTGCACCAGGCCGTCGAGCAGGTAGCGGATGCCGCGCCGCGAGGCCTGGACGCCGCCGCCATGCAGCGCCAGCACGCGGGGCAACTCGCCCGCGGCATTCGGAAGGATCGAGCCCCGCAGGGTGTGGGGGCCGTGGGCCACGGAGAAATCGGTCATGCGCGCCGAGGATGCCATGCCCGGCGGGCTCAAGCTCGGCGCGGCGGCAGCGTGACCCACCACGCGGCCGCGACGATCATCGCGCCGCCGATCCAGCCGCCCGGGCCGACCCGTTCGCCGAAGCCCCAGACCGCGATCAGCGCGCCGAACACCGGCTCGCTGCCCATCAGCAGCGACACCCGGCTCGGGCTGGTGCGCGAGGCCGCATGGTTCTGCGCGAAGAAGGCGAACACGGTGCACAGCAGCACGAGGTAGGCCATGCCCCACCAGAACGAGGCCGTGGCCGGCGGCAGATGCCAGGCGCCGCCCGACACCGCGAGCGCCAGCACGGCCGCGCCCAGGGCCATGGTGCCCGCCTGCACCGCGGTCAGCGTGAGCGCCGGCAGCGCATGGCGGCCCGCGAGGCGGCGCGTCAGGCAGACCATGAGGGCGCGCAGCACGGCGGCCGCGACCATCAGCGCGTCGCCCCAGCCCAGGCCGGCCGAGCTGGCCGAGGCATGCGCGCTCAGCGACAGCAGCGCGGCACCCGCGAGCGAGATCGCCGCGGCCGCGAACACGCGCGGCGCGGGCCGCTCGCCGAGCAGCCACCATTCGGCCAGCGGCGTGAAGGCCACGCACAGGCTGATCAGGAAGGCGGCGTTGCTCGCGCTGGTGAGCGAGACGCCGAAGGTCTCGCAGACGAAGATCGCGAGCAGGTTCGCGCCCAGCAGCCCGCCCACCGCGAGCCCCTGCCGCCACTGCGGCCCCACCAGCGGGCGCAGCGCGGGCAGCAGCACGAGGAAGGTCAGGCCGAAGCGCAGCGCGATGAATTCGAGCACCGGCAGTTGCAGGGTGGCCTGCTTGGCGACCGCATAGCTGCCGCCCCAGACCGCCGCCACCAGCAGCAGCATGAGTTCGGCCATGCCGAAGCCGGGCCGGGCCGGCACGCCGCCGGGGGTGAGGGCGATGCCGCCCGCGCGCTTTGAATCCATACTCCGCCTGTTCGATGCCGGTGCCCGCGCGCCATGCGCAGGGCCCGAGGCGGAATTGTTCCGGGCATCGATCGCGGCGAGTAGCCATCCGCAGGAACAGGACTGTTGCACCGTGGGACCGAATTCATTCCTCAAGGTACTGCCCGAGATGGTGGCCTTCCTGCGCGTGGCCGAGCTCGGCAGCTTCTCGGCCGCGGCCGACCTGCTGGGCATCACGCCCTCGGCCGCGAGCCGGCAGGTGAAGCGGCTCGAGAAGGAGATCGGCGTGCAGCTGCTGCAGCGCACGACGCGCCAGCTGCGCCTGACCGAGGCCGGCGCCGAGGCCTTCGAGCGCTGCCGCGAACTGGCGGCCGCGGCGCAGGACACGATGGCGCTGGCGCAGCGCTTCTCGGCCGAGCCGCGCGGGCTGGTGCGGCTGAGCGCGCCCAAGGCCTTCGCGCGGCGGGTGCTGCATCCGCTGGTGCTGGACTTCCTCGCGCGCCATCCGGCGGTCGACGTGCAGCTGATCGTGGAGGACCGCGACATCGATCCGATCCGCGAGGGCGTGGACCTCGTGGTGCGGCTCACCACCGAGCCGCCCGAGGGGCTGGTGGCGCGCCGGCTGATGGCGGTGGCGCACATCCTGGTGGCCGCGCCCGCCTACCTCGAGGGCCATGCGGCCATCGCGCACCCGCGCGATCTCGCGGCCCACAGCTGCCTGTCGCTGGGCGAGCACGAGCGCGACAACCACTGGCGCTTCAGCCGCCCCGGCGAGGACGACGTGGAGGTGACGGTGCACGGCCGCTACATCGCCAACCACAGCGAGATGCGCATGGAGGCCGCGACGGCCGGCCTGGGCGTGGCCTGCGTGCCGGCCTTCTCGGCGCGGCAGGCCCTGGGCGAGGGCCGCGTGGCGCGCGTGCTCGGCGACTGGGAGTTCCGCGGCAACTACCACGGCCATGCGTGGATCCTCTATCCGCCGAACCGCTTCACGGTGCCCAAGTGCCGGGTGCTGATCGACCACCTCGTGGCGCACCTCGGCACCGAGGGCTGAGCCTCACTGCGGCTGCAGCCCCGCCTGCTTCATCATCGTCTCGGTCAGCGCCATCTCCTGCGTGAAGCCGCGCGTGTACTCGCGCGCGCCCTGCGGGCTGGCCAGGCCGCCGTTCTCGGCCAGCGTGGCCTGCACCGCGGGCTGCGCGAGCGCCTTCTCGAAGGCCGCGCGGATGCGCTCGGCGATCGCGTCGGGCGTGCCGGCCGGCACCGAGATGCCGCCCCAGGAGGTCAGCTCGACGCCCTTCACGCCGAGCTCGGCCAGCGTGGGCACCTCGGGCAGTGTGGGGTTGCGGCGCGCGCCCGCGATCGCGAGCGCCTTGAGCCTGCCGGCCTGGATCTGCGGCGCGGCCACCGACAGGATCGGCGTGCCGAACACCACCTGCTGGCCGAGGATGGCGTTGACCAGCTCCGAGGCGCCCTTGTAGGGCACGTGCGTGGCCTGCGCGCCGAGCGCGTTCAGCAGCAGTTCCACGCCGAGGTGCGAGGGCGTGCCGACGCCGCCCGAGGCGTAGTCGAGCTTGCCGGGGTTCGCGCGCGCCTTCGCGGCCAGCTCGGCCAGGCTCGCGATGCCGGCGTTGGCGTTCACCACCAGCACGATGTCGGAGGTGGTGAGCCGCATGAGGTGGCGGAAGTCCTTGAGCGCGTCGTAGCCGGGGCTGCGGTACATGCGCATGTTGGCGGCCATCGGCGCGGCCGAGTAGATCCAGGTGTAGCCGTCGGCCGGCGCGCGCGCCACCAGCCGCGCGCCGATGTTGCCGCCGGCGCCGCCCTTGTTCTCGATCACCACCGGCTGGCCCAGCAGCGGGCCCACGGCCTCGGCCAGCACGCGCGCCGTGATGTCGGGGCCGGTGCCCGCGAGGTAGGGCACGACCCACTTGATCGGGCGCTCGGGCCAGGGCGCGGCGGCCGCGCGGGCACGCGAGGCGGCCGGCAGCGCGAAGGCGGCCAGCGCGGCGGAGGCGGTGCCGAGGAAGCGGCGGCGGTCCGTGAAGCACATGGGGTTGTCTCCTTGTCGTTCTTGGTTGATGCGTTCAGCCCGGAAGCTCGCCGAGCAGCTCGCGCGCGATGGTGTTGCGCTGGATCTCGCTGGTGCCGGTCAGCACGCGGTACATGCGCAGCATGCGGAACAGGAACTCCACGCGCCGGCCCTGCACGATGCCCTCGCCGCCATGGATCTGCACCGCGCGGTCGGCGATGCGGAAGGCCGACTCGGAGCAGAACAGCTTGGCCATCGAGGCCTCGGCGCGCGCCTCGGAGCCGGCGTCGATCTGGCGCGCGGTCGCGAGCATCAGCGCGCGCGCGGCCGCCAGCTCGGTCGCCATGTCGGCGAGCATGTGCTGGATCGCCTGGAACTGGCCGATGGCGCGGCCGAACTGGCGCCGCCGGCCGGCGTATTCGCAGGCATCGCGCAGCGCCACCGCGGCCAGCCCCACCATCGCGGGGCAGTGCAGCAGCCGGTTGACCGTGATGCGACCGAGCGCGAGCGCGAGGCCGCGACCCGGTTCGCCCACGAGGTTCGCTACCGGGATGCGGCAGTCCTCGAGCACGATGTCGCCGGTGTGCGACTGGCCCGCCATGGTCTTGTAGCCGGCCTCCACGCGCACGCCGGGCTGCGCGAGGTCGACGAAGAAGGCGCTGACCTCGCGCTGCGCCGGGTCGCTCGCGGTGGAGGCCATCAGCACCGCGAAGTCGGCGAAGGGCGAGCCCGAGATGAAGCGCTTGCGGCCGTTGAGCACGAAGTGTTCGCCCTCGCGCACGGCGCGCGTCTGCACCGCGCCCGCGTCGGAGCCGGCCTCGGCCTCGGTCAGCGCGAAGCAGATCGCCTTCTCGGCGCGCGCCACCGGCACGATGAAGCGCTCCATGTGGTGCGGCGTGGCCTTGCGCACCAGCGCACCCACGCGCGGCGGGCCGCTGAGCTCGCCGAGCACGTGTGGCGCCAGCGGCGAGCCGCTCGCGTAGATCGCTTCCTTGACGAGCACGTGGTCGAGCACGCTGAGGCCGAGCCCGCCCATGGCTTCGGGCAGGGTCATGCCGTAGAAGCCCAGTGCCTGCGAGCGGCACCAGACCTGCCGCAGCAGCTCGCGGCTCGCGCCGTGCTCGTGGTCGATGCCGTGCGCGCGCACCAGGTCGGCGAGTTCGCCGTGCAGGAAGTCCTCGATGCGCGCGATCAGCTCGGCCGCGCGCGCGGAACCTTCGAAGGGGCGCGCATGGGCGCCGGACGACGGGAGGGATGCGTTCATGTCCGTCCCCGCCCTCAGCTGACCATGCGGCTCTGGCCGGCCCAGTACGGCGCCTGGATCGCCTTGCGCGCGACCTTGCCGTTCGGGTTCTTCGGCAGCGCGCCCACGAACTCCACGCGGCGCGGCCGCTTGAAGCCGCCGAGCCGCTCGGCGCAGAAGGCATCGAGCGCGCCCAGGTCGAGCGCATGGCCGGGCTTGAGCACCACGTGCGCGGCCACGGCCTCGCCCCACTTGTCGTCGGGCACGGCGAACACGCAGGCATCGGCGACGGCCTCGTGCTGGTAGAGCACGGCCTCGACCTCCGAGGGATAGACGTTGAAGCCGCCGCTGATCACCATGTCCTTCTTGCGGTCGACGATGTAGACGAAGCCCTGGTCGTCGGCGCGCGCGAGGTCGCCCGTGTGGTAGCGGCCGTTCTGCAGCACCTCGGCCGTGAGCTCGGGTGCGCGCCAGTAGCCGGCGAACACGTCGGGGCCGCTGACCACGATCTCGCCGATCTCGCCGCGGGCCACGGGTTGGCCCGCGTCGTCGACGATCTCCACCAGCGACTCGAGGAAGGGCCGGCCGCACGAGGCCAGCCGCTCGGGCGCGGCGGCGCGCGCGAACAGGTGGTCCTCCACGCCGAGGCCGCAGACGCCCGAGGTGGTCTCGCCCGCGCCGTAGCCCTGCGACAGCACCGGGCCGAACACGTCCATGGCGCGCAGGATGCGCGCGGGCGCCATCGGCGCGGCGCCGTAGCCCAGGCGCTGCAGGTCGGGCAGCGGGCGGTAGCGGCCCTCGAGCTCGGCCAGCAGCATGTTGATCATGGTCGGCACCATGAAGGTGTGGGTCACGCGCTCGGCCTTCATGTCGGCGAGGAAGCGGCCGGGCTCGAAGCCCGCGAACAGGCGGATGGTGGCGCCGCTGCACAGCGCGGGCACGATCTGCATGCCCGAGGCATGGGTGACCGGTCCGACCAGGCCCAGCAGGTGGCCTTCGCGCATGCCTTCGGAACGCACGAGGAACTTGCGCAGCTGCGCGAGCCGGTTGCCGAAGGTCTGCATCGCGGCCTTGAGCACGCCCGAGGAGCCCGAGGTGTAGTGCAGCACGGCGAGCTCGTCGGCCTCGACGCGCGCGGCCTCGAAGGCATCGCTGGCGCGGCCGAGCGCGCCTTCGTAGGAAGAGGCGTCGCCCTCGGGCGCGTCGACGAACAGCAGCCTGGGACGCGCGTCGCCCTTCAGGTGCGGCAGGAAGGCTTCGGCACGCTCGGCCGTGGTGACGATCAGCGCGGCGCCGCTGTTGGCGACGATCTCGCCGACCTCGGCGGGCGAGAGCCGCGCATTGAACGGCGCCTTGACCAGCGCGGCCTTGTAGCAGGCCAGCTCGACCTCGACGATCTCGATGCAGTTCGGCAGGTAGATGCCGACGCGGTCGCCGCGCGCGAGGCCCAGCCCCAGCAGCGCGTTGGCGAGCCGGTTGGAACGGCGGTCGAGCGCCTCGTAGCTGAGGCTGCGGGATTCGGTGCGCAGCGCGATCCGCGGGCCGTGCAGGCGCGCGCAGCGCGAAACGAGTTCGCCGACGTTGGCGACCCGGGGGGTGGTCTGTGGCAAGGGGTGTCTCCTGGGGGCAGGCATGCGTTCGTGCATGCGATGCGCCACTGTCCGCCAAAGCGCCCCGGCACGGGAAATACCGTTTGCTGATGCCGAGCCATCAATCGCATTGATGGCCTTGGTTGCAAGACCGGCGCCGCGCTATGCCTCGGGCTCGACCTCGGCCAGCAGCTCGGCCTCCCAGCGGCCCTCGGCGATCAGCCGCGCGGCCTGCCGCACGAGGGCGCGCGCCACCACCTGGGCGGCGGGATCGGGCGCGCGGTCGGCCGGCGTGGCGATGGCGTAGCTGCGCTGCAGCGCGGGCCGCACCACGCGCGCCGCGATCCAGCCTTCGCCCGCGGGCGGGTTGTCCGACAGCGCGCAGGCCGGCGTGAAGGTGAAGCCGGCGCCGCAGACATAGAGCGAGCGGATCACGCGCGCCGAATCGTGCTCGTGCGCGAGGTTGAGCGCCACGCCGAGCGTGGCCGCGGCCTCCTCCACGCGCTGGCGGATCGCGAAGCGGCGCGACTGCAGCACCAGCGGCAGCCGGGCCGCGTCGGCGAAGTCGATCTCGGGCCGCGGCGCGGGCCGGGCCTTGCTGCGCCGGCCGGTGCGCAGGCGCGGCGCCACGCTGCCGTCGCGGTCGAAGCCGCAGGCGAAGATGGCCTCGCGCGCGAGCGGGCGGCAGGCCAGGCCCTCGACCTGCGGCGTGTCGACCAGGATGCCGACATCGGCACGGCGGTCGAGCATGGCCTTCTTCACCATCAGGCTCAGGTCGTCGAGCACGAACACGCGGATGCGCGGATGCGAGGCCTTGAGCTCGGCCAGCACCGGCCCGAGCAGCAGCGAAGCCAGCAGGAAGGGCACGGCCACCGTGACCGAGCCCTCGGGGCCCTGCGGCAGGCGCTGGATGCGCTCGCGCACCGCGTCGGCATCGGACAGCAGGCGCCGCGCGTCCTCGTAGAGCTGCAGGCCCGCGGGCGTGGGCGTGACGCCCGCGTGCGAGCGGTCGAACAGCTGCGCGCCGAGCTCGGACTCGAGCTTCTTGATCTGCGCCGTGAGCGCCGGCTGCGCGATGTAGAGCGTGCCCGCGGCGCGCGAGAGGCTGCCGGCCTCGAGCACGGCGATGAAGTAGCGCAGGGTGCGCAGGTCCACGGTGCGAGCCTCGCCTCAGCGCCCGAGCAGCATGCGCACCGCCTCGGGCAGGCTGCGCGCCTCGGGCAGGAAGTGGTCGAGGGTGGCGCCGAGGATCACGGCGCAGGCGACCGCGCCCAGCAGCGGCTTCCAGGTCAGCCGCACCGCCGCCAGGAGCCAGCCCTCGCGCGCCACGCGCACCGCGGCGCGCGCCGAGACGTACGAGAACGCCACCTCGATCGCCACGGCCAGCAGCGCGTCCCAGCTGAAATACAGCAGCACCAGCGAGCCGGCGCCGAGCACGACGGCAATGCAGACCAGGAAGATCGCGACCACCGGCACGACCACCACGGCGCCCTCGTCGGCACCGCCGGCGACCTCGAGCGCGCCGCTGGCGGCATCGGACAGCAGGCCGCCGTCCGCCCTGGCACCCGAGCGCGCGAGCGCGCTGCCCGCGTCGAAGGCCAACTCGCCGGCATCGCCCGCATCGACCGCGTCACCGAGGTCGGCGCGCCCCTCCACCAACCGCTGCGCCCACCAGCGCAGCACCAGCAGGTAGCCGAGGTAGCCCACGCCCAGGGTCATGAAGTAGCGCACCGCCAGCGACTGCACGCCCAGCAGGTGCATCTGCAGCGCCGAGGCGCCCCACATCAGCAGCAGCGTGAGGCTGCCGATCAGGATGCCGTGTGTGCGCAGGCTGTGGTGGCGGTGCAGGTCGCGCTCGACCTGCGTCTCCCAAAGGCGCACCGAGCGCCAGTTGGAGAGGACCTTCATCGGTCGTGGTCGACGGTCTCGGGTGCGAAGGGCACGCGCTGGGCCACCGCGCACATCAGCTCGTAGCCCACGGTGCCCGCGGCCCGCGCCACCTCGTCGATGGGCAGCACCGCATCGTTGACGGCCGAGCGGCCCCACAGCGTGACCTCGGTGCCGAACCCGGCGTCGGGCACGGGCGTGAGGTCGACCGTGATCATGTCCATGCTGACGCGCCCGACCATGCGCGTGCGCACGCCGTTGACCAGCACCGGGGTGCCGGTGTCGCAGTGGCGCGGATAGCCGTCGGCATAGCCGACCGCCGCGATGCCGATCCGAAGCGGCGCATCGGCCGTGAAGCGCGAGCCGTAGCCGATGGTGTCGCCGGGCTGCAGGGTCTGCACGCCGATCAGCTTGGTCGACAGCGTCATGGTGGGCTGCAGCTGCCAGTGGGCGGCATCGTTGGCCGGGAAGTCGGGGGCGCTGCCGTACAGCACGATGCCGGGGCGCACCCAGTCGCCGCGCGTGCTGTCGGCATGGCGCAGGGTGGCGGCGCTGTTGGCGATCGAACGCTCGCCGGGCAGGTCGCGCGCGGCGCGCTCGAAGACCTCGACCTGGTGCGCGATGCCGCGCTCGCCATCGGCGTCGCTGAAGTGGGTCATCAGCGAGATCTCGTCGACCTGGGTCAGCGCGTTGAGGCGGGTCCAGGCGGCGGCGAAGCGCTCGGGCGTGAAGCCCAGGCGGTTCATGCCCGAGTTCATCTTGAGGAATACGCGGTGCGGCTGCAGGGTCTTGTGGGCCGCGAGCATGTCGATCTGCTCGTCGCAATGCACCGTGTGCCAGAGGTCGAGCCGCGAGCACAGCTCGAGGTCGCGCGCCTCGAACACGCCCTCGAGCAGCAGCACCGGGCCGCGCCAGCCCAGCGCGCGCACGCGCTGCGCCTCGGCCAGGTCGAGCAGCGCGAAGCCGTCGGCGCCGCGCAGCCCCTCGTAGACGCGCTCGATGCCGTGGCCGTAGGCATTGGCCTTGACCACCGCCCAGACGCGGGAATCGAGCGCATTGCGGCGCACGCGCTCGAGGTTGTGGCGCAAGGCGGCGGTGTGAACCGTGGCGAGAATGGGGCGGGGCATGGCGAAGGGTCTTTGAAAACGATTTGCAGACCACGTTTTAGCATCTTCGGGAATGGGGTCGAATACGCAGAAGCTGCCTGCAGGGCCTGTCGTACCCCCATGCTATAACCGCCCACTCGCCTTCCACGCGACACTTTTTCACTACTGCCAGCGACCCCCCTGGCCAGCCAGCCCATCGATGAAGCGCGGTTTCTACACGATCATGTCGGCCCAGTTCTTTTCGTCGCTGGCCGACCAAGCGCTCTTCGTCGTTGCGGTCGATCTCATGCGAAACGCCGGCGCGCCCGAGTGGCAGCGCGCGGCGCTGGTGCCGATCTTCGCCGTCTTCTACGTGGTGCTCGCGCCGCTGGTGGGCGCCTTCGCCGATGCGCTGCCCAAGGGGCGGGTGATGTTCATCAGCAACGCCATCAAGGTGTTCGGCTGCCTGATGATGCTGTTCGGCTCGCACCCGCTGTTGTCCTATTCGATCGTCGGCCTGGGCGCGGCCGCCTATTCGCCGGCCAAGTACGGCATCCTCACCGAGCTGCTGCCGGCCTCGCAGTTGGTCAAGGCCAACGGGTGGATCGAGGGCCTGACGATCGCCTCGATCCTGCTGGGCATCGTGCTCGGCGGCACGCTGGTGGGCCATGCGGTCTCGAGCAAGCTGCTGGCCTTCGACATGCCCTTCATCGACACCGGCATCGATTCGCCGGCCGAGGCCGCGCTCTCGGTGCTGATCGTGGTCTACATGGTCGCGGCCTGGTTCAACACGCGCATCCCGCACACCGGCGTCGAGATGCGGCCGATGCGCTCCAACCCCGAGCACAGCCTGGCGCGCAACCTGGTCGGCCTGCTGCCCGACTTCTGGCACTGCAACGCCCGCCTGTGGCGCGACCGCCTGGGCCAGATCTCGCTGGCCACCACCACCCTGTTCTGGGGTGCGGGCGGCAACCTCAAGTACATCGTGCTGGCCTGGGCCTCGCTGGCGCTGGGCTACAACACCACGCAGGCCTCGGCCCTCACGGGCGTGGTGACCATCGGCACCGCCGTGGGCGCCATCGTGGCCTCGATGCGCATGCGGCTGGACATGGCCACCCGCGTGATCCCCATGGGCATCGCGATGGGGCTGATGGTGATCTGCATGAACTTCATCGGCAACGTGTGGCTCGCGGTGCCCTTCCTCATCATCCTGGGCGGCCTCGGCGGCTTCCTGGTGGTGCCGATGAACGCGCTGCTGCAGCACCGCGGCCACAACCTGATGGGCGCCGGCCGCTCGATCGCGGTGCAGAACTTCAACGAGCAGGCCTGCATCCTGCTGCTCGGCGGCTTCTACAGCGTGTGCACCGGCCTGGGCCTGTCGGCCTACGGCGCGATCAGCGCCTTCGGCTTCGTGGTGGCGGGCTGCATGTGGGTCATCAAGCGCTGGCACGAGAACAACCTCAAGAAGTACCCCGAGGAAGTCGAGCACCTGCTCGCCATCGCGCGCAGCGACAAGCATCACTGAGCCCCCCGGCTTTTCACGCCCTTCGGTCGTGTAACTCCACCCCCCGAGGGGGAGACGCGGCCCGCCTTGGGGCGGCCCGGCGGCGGCCGCACCGAGGGACCGCTATGCTCGGCGGTTTGCCCGCCCGATGCCCGCCCTCGCCCTGATCTTCAATGCCTTCGTCTGGGGGCTGTCGTGGTTTCCGTTCCGCCACATCGAAGGCCATGGCCTGCATCCGGTGTGGACCACCTGCCTGATCTACCTTGCGATCGCCACCGTGGTGGGCCTGCTGCGCCGCGGCGCCTGGGCCAGCTTCGTGGCGCATCCGATGCTGGTGCTGCTGGGCCTCGCGGCCGGCTTCACCAACGTGGGCTTCAACTGGGCCGTGACGCAGGGCGACGTGGTGCGCGTGGTGCTGCTGTTCTACCTGATGCCGCTGTGGAGCGTGCTGCTGGGCTGGACGGTGCTGGGCGAGCGGCCCACGGGCGGATCGCTGGCGCGCGTGGCGCTGGCGCTGGCCGGCGTGGCGGTGGTGCTCAAGACGCCGGGCACCGACTGGCCCGTGCCCTCGAGCCTGCCCGACTGGCTCGGCGTGGCGGCGGGCTTCGGCTTCGCGGTCACCAACATCGTGCTGCGCCAGCTGCGCGCGGCGCCCGGCGAATCGCGCGCGCTCGCGATGTTCTGCGGCTGCGCGGTGGTGGCGGGCACGGCCGCGCTGACCGGCACCGCGCTCGGCGCCTTCGCGCCGCCGACCGCCGCCTCGCCGGGCTGGATCGGCTGGGCCGCGCTGCTGGGCTTCGGCTTCGTGATCGCCAACGTCTGCCTGCAGTACGGCGCCGCGCGGCTGGCGGCCAGCGCGACCGCGGTGATCATGCTGTCGGAGGTGCTGTTCGCGAGCGTGTCCTCGGTGGCGCTGGGCGCGGCCACGATGAACTCGCGCATCCTCGCGGGCGGCGCGCTGATCGTGGCGGCCGCGGTCTGGTCCTCGTTTGCGCGAACGCCCGCCGCGAGCGAAGATCGCGCTCCTTCGACCCCCTGAGGAAACTCCCCATGACCAGCGTCTACGACTTCGAGGCCAGGCAGATCGACGGCCAGCCGGTGAGCCTCTCGGCCTTCAAGGGCAAGGTGCTGCTCATCGTCAACACCGCGAGCAAGTGCGGCTTCACGCCGCAGTTCGCGGGCCTCGAGGAACTGCACGAGAAGTACGCCGACCAGGGCCTCGCGGTGCTGGGCTTCCCGTCGAACCAGTTCGGCGGCCAGGACCCGGGCACCAACGAGGAGATCGGCGCCTTCTGCATGAAGAACTACGGCGTGAGCTTCCAGATGATGGAGAAGATCGACGTCAACGGCAGCGGCGCCGCGCCGCTCTATCAGTGGCTGGTGAAGGAGAAGCCGGGCCTGCTGGGCAGCACCGCCATCAAGTGGAACTTCACCAAGTTCCTGGTCGGACGCGACGGCCAGGTGCGCAAGCGCTATGCGCCGCTCGACACGCCGGCCTCGCTCTCGCGCGACATCGAGGCGGCGCTCGCCTCCTCCGCCTGACGCTCAATACCTGAAGCTCGCGGTCGTCGAGCCGCTGCCGACCGTGACGGCCTGGCTCTTCGACTCGCCGCCCTGGGTGGTCGCGACCACCGTGTAGCGGCCCGCGGGAATGTCGACCAGGCACACCGGCCCCGAGGCGCGCAGCGAGAGCGCGGCGGCGCCGTCCGCCCCCTTGATCTCGACCTGCAGGTCGGCCAGGTAGGCGCCGTCGGCACGCGCGAACAGCAGCGCCAGCGGGTGTTCCTTCATCGCGGCGCGCATGGCCTTCGACTCGTCGGAGCCGATGCCGCCGCAGACGTAGCGCGTGGCGCCCTCGCCCTTCCAGGCGGGCATGGCGGACTGGGCCTGGGCGCTGGTGAAAGCACCGGCTGCGAGCGACAGGAAGGCGGCCGCGAGCGCGGCACGGGTGGGAAAGCGGGACATGGGACGTACTCCTTGGCGCGATGGATGCAGAAATGATGCGCCGGCGCCACAGTCGGGCGAGTCGGACCAGGGCGCGGCCGCGTGTGCGGCGGTGGCGCAGCCGACCGGAAGCGCCAGGACGACCGGACCCGCTACAGTCGGCGCTCCCGCACTTCCACGCCGCCGTCCTGGCGCCGTTCTCGCCATGCGCCATCGCGCCACCCCGCTGATCCTCCTGGCCCTGGCGGCCGTTCTCGCCGGCTGCGCGACCCGCACCGCGCCGCGCGTGACCATGCTCGGCGACGGCGTGCTGCGTTCGCCGAGTCCCGAGGAGGCCGAGGCCTACTGCCGCAACTTCGGCGCGCCGCTGCGCTTCGTGCCGCCGACCAAGGGCCGCGCGCCGCAGGGCGAGGTCACCTACCGCTGCGATTGAGGGCTCAGCCGGCCGGCTGCAGCGCCGCGTCGAGCAGCTCGACCCAGTGCCGCACCGGCAGCTCGCCGCTGCCGCTTTGCAGGTGCGTGATGCAGCCGATGTTGGCCGAGGCGATCGCCACCGGCTGCAGCTGCTTGAGGTGGCCCAGCTTGCGGTCGCGCAGCGGATAGGCGAGCTCGGGCTGCAGCACCGAGTAGGTGCCGGCCGAACCGCAGCACAGGTGCGATTCGTTCATCGCCACACGAACGTCGAAGCCCAAGGCACGCAGATGGGTCTCGATGCCGCCGCGCAGCTTCTGGCCGTGCTGCAGGGTGCAGGGCGGGTGGTAGGCGATGGTGCCGGGCGTCGCGCGCACGCGCGGCTTGAGCGCGGGCACCAGGTCGGGCAGCAGTTCGCCGAGGTCGCGCGTGAGCTCGCTGATGCGCGCGGCCTTCAGCGCATAGGCCGGGTCGTTGCGCAGCACGTGGCCGTACTCGCGCACGGTGACGCCGCAGCCCGAGGCGTTCATCACGATGGCTTCCACTTCGTCGCGTTCGACCAGCGGCCACCAGGCGTCGATGTTGGCGCGCATCTGCGCCTTGCCACCCTCCTGGTCGTTGAGGTGGAACTTCACCGCGCCGCAGCAGCCGGCCTCGGGCGCGAGCACGGCCTGGATGCCGCCCGCGTCGAGCACGCGCGCGGTGGCGGTGTTGATGTTCGGCATCATCGAGGGCTGCACGCAGCCCGCGAGCATCAGCACCTTGCGCGCATGCGTGGCCGTGGGCCAGGCACCGGCCGCCTGCTTCGCGGGCACCTTGGCCTTCAGTCCCTCGGGCAGCAGGCCGCGCACCGACTGGCCCAGCGTCATCGCGGGGCCGAACAGCGGCGAGGGCAGGCCTTCCTTGAGCACCCAGCGCGTGGCCGATTCCATCGCGGGACGCGGCACCTTCTCGTCGACGATGCGCCGGCCGATGTCGACCAGGTGGCCGTACTGCACGCCGCTCGGGCAGGTGCTCTCGCAGTTGCGGCAGGTCAGGCAGCGGTCGAGGTGCAGCTGCGTACTGCGCGTGGGCGCCTGGCCCTCGAGCACCTGCTTGATCAGGTAGATGCGCCCGCGCGGGCCGTCGAGCTCGTCGCCGAGCAGCTGGTAGGTCGGGCAGGTGGCGGTGCAGAAGCCGCAGTGCACGCACTTGCGCAGGATGGCCTCGGCCTCGCGGCCGTCGTCGGTGCCGCGGAATTCAGGAGCGAGCTCGGTTTGCATCGTGGGGTCGGTTCTTGTCGTTGTCTCGTGAAACTCGCCGGCCTCAGGGGCCGGAGGACGCGTCGTTCTTGCGCCGCGGGCGGATCGCGCCGAGCAGCTGGCGCAGGTGGGCCGAACGCCGCACGTCCTCGATGAAGGGCGGCAGCGACAGCGCCAGCAGCAACGCCGCGAGCGGCACCACGCAGACGAAGCCGACGTAGGTGAAGCCGGCCGCGCCGACGATGCCGCCCGTGACGAACATGCCGACCAGCCCCGCGAACAGCCGCAGCCGCGCGCCGTTGTGGCGCACCGGTCCCGCCGGGGTTTCGCCGGGCTTCGCCCGGCGGTTCCAGTACAGCAGCTTGCCGAGCTCGATGCCGAGGTCGGTGAGGTTGCCGGTCATGTGGGTGGTGCGGATGCGGCCGCCCGAGGTCTTGGAGCCCACCGCGTTCTGCAGCCCCATGATGAAGGAGAGCAGCAGCACCGTGAGCGGCACTGCGAAGGGCGTGTGCCAGGTCAGCGTGATCGCGCCCATCAGGCCGAAGGGCAGCATCAGCGCCGACTCGAGCAGCAGCGGCAGCGCATAGACGCTGCGCAGGTGGTGCTGGCGCGCCCAGTTGACCAGCAGCGCCGAGACCGCCGCGCCCGCCACGAAGGCCAGGATCGCGCCCAGCGCATTGAGCAGCAGGGTTGCGTTGCCGAGCACCAGGCCGTCGGCCACCTGCGAGGTGAAGCCGGTCATGTGCGAGGTGTACATGTGCAGCACCAGGAAGCCGCCCGCATTGACGGCGCCGGCGTTGAACGCGAGCAGCAGGCCGAGCATGTGGTTGGTCGAGGGCGCGCGATGGCGGCCGGTGAGAAAGCGCAGGCGCCGCATGGGGATCGTTCAGTCGAAGGCGTGCAGGCGGCCGCGGTCGAACACGGCGTGCGGATCGAACTCGCGCATCAGCGCGCGGTGGATGCGCTCGACGGCGGGCTCGAGCCGGTCGAAGCGCGGCGCCGCGGCCTCGTGGGCTTCGCCGTTCGCGGGCAGGCGGAACAGCGTCGCATGCCCGCCCGCCGCGCGCGCGGCCTCGCGGATGCGCGCGGCCGCGGCCGGCGTGGGCGGCGCCTTGTACCAGCGCTGGCCGCCATGCCACTCGACCAGCGGCGCACCGAATTCCTCGAGCCCCAGCACCGGCGCGGTCTGCGGCACCGACAGGCGCCACAGCGCATCGGGCCCGGCCGCGGTGTCGAACCACGGCAGGCTCTGCTCGCGCAGCGACTGCCAGTCGGCCGCGGCGCGCTCCTTGTCCTTGCGTTCGCCGCCGAGGTGCGTGCACGCGGCCTCGACCGCCGCCACCGCGCCGCGCAGCCGCAGGTAGAGCGCGCCGGCGCCCGCGTACTCGAACCAGCAGCTCGCGTTGAGCGGCAGCGGCCGGCCGCCCCATTCGTTGAGCAGCCGCAGCGCATCGGCCTGGTCGCACGCGAACTCCAGCGTGGCCTCGGCCGGCGGCACCGGCAGCACCTTGAGGCTGACCTCGGCGATCAGGCCCAGCGTGCCGAGCGAACCCGCGAGCACGCGCGAGACGTCGTAGCCCGCCACGTTCTTCATCACCTGGCCACCGAAGCTCAACACCTCGCCGCGGCCGTTGACCAGCGTGGCGCCGAGCACGTAGTCGCGCACACTGCCCACGCTGGCGCGCGACGGGCCCGCGAGGCCCGCGGCGACCATGCCGCCGACGGTCGCATCCGCCGCGAAGTGCGGCGGCTCGAAGGCCAGGCACTGGCCCTTCTCGGCCAGCGCCGCCTCGAGCTCGGCCAGCGGCGTGCCCGCGCGCACGGTCACGACCAGCTCGCTGGGTTCGTAGCTCGCGATGCCCGCGAGCGCGCGCGTGTCGAGCAGCTCGCCGCGCGGCGCCTCGCCGTAGAAGTCCTTGCTGCCGCCGCCGCGGATGCGCAGCACGGTGCCGTCGGCGGCCGCGGCGCGGATGCGCTCGACGGCCTGGCCCAATTCGTGGTCGATGCCGCTGCTCATCAGAACCTCGGCAGCTCGGGATGCGGCAGCCGGCCGCCGCGCACCACCTGCTTGCCGTACTCGGCGCAGCGCTGCAACGTGGGGATCACCTTGCCGGGGTTCAGCATCCCCTCGGGATCGAAGGCGCGCTTGACGCCGAACATCTGCTCGTTCTCGGCGGCCGTGAACTGCACGCACATGCTGTTGAGCTTCTCCACGCCCACGCCGTGCTCGCCCGAGACGGTGCCGCCCATCGCGACGCTGGTCTCGAGGATGTCGGCGCCGAACAGCTCGCAGCGGTGCAGCTCGTCGGGGTCGTTGGCATCGAACAGCACCAGCGGATGCAGGTTGCCGTCGCCCGCGTGGAACACGTTGCAGCAGCGCAGGCCGTACTTCTGCTCCATCGCCTGGATCGCGAGCAGGATGTCGGCCAGCCGCTTGCGCGGGATGGTGGAGTCGAGGCACATGTAGTCGGGGCTGATGCGGCCCGAGGCCGGAAAGGCGTTCTTGCGCCCGCTCCAGAAGCGCATGCGCTCGTCCTCGCTGTTGCTGACCGCGATGGCGGTGGCGCCGCAGCCGCGCAGCACGGCCGTCATGCGGCCGATCTCCTCCTCGACCTCCTCGGGCGTGCCGTCGGATTCGCACAGCAGGATGGCGGCCGCGTCGAGGTCGTAGCCCGCGTGCACGAAGTCCTCGACGGCGGCGGTCATGGGCTTGTCCATCATCTCGAGCCCCGCGGGGATGATGCCCGCGGCGATCACCGCGGCCACCGCGTCGCCGGCTTTGCGCACGTCGTCGAAGCTGGCCATGATGCAGCGCGCCAGCTGCGGCTTGGGCACCAGCTTCACCGTGACCTCGGTGGTGACGGCGAGCATGCCCTCGCTGCCGATCACCAGCGCCAGCAGGTCGAGGCCGGCGGCATCGAGCGCCTCGCTGCCGAACGCCACCGGCTCGCCCTCGGCCGTGAAGCCGCGCACCCGGAGCACGTTGTGCAGCGTGAGGCCGTACTTGAGGCAGTGCACGCCGCCCGAGTTCTCGGCCACGTTGCCGCCGATCGAGCAGGCGATCTGGCTCGAGGGATCGGGCGCGTAGTAGAGGTTGTAGGGCGCGGCGGCCTCGCTGATGGCGAGGTTGCGCACGCCGCACTGCACGAGCGCGGTGCGCGCGACCGGGTCGATCTTGAGGATGCGATTGAACTTGGCGAGCGACAAGGTCACGCCCATCTCGTGCGGCATGGCGCCGCCCGACAGCCCCGTGCCCGAGCCGCGCGCCACCACCGGCACGCCCAGCCCGTGGCAGGTGCGCAGCACGGCCGCCACCTGGTCCTCGGTCTCGGGCAGCGCCACCACCAGCGGCCGCTGGCGGTAGGCCGTGAGGCCGTCGCACTCGTAGGGCGTGGTGTCCTCGGCATGCCAGATCAGCGCATGCGCCGGCAGGTGGGCCTGCAGCGCGCGCACGACCTGCGACTGGCGTTCTGTCTTCTGGAGCGACGCATGCTGCGTCGGGCTCGGGGGCGCGTTCATGGGCGAAGTCTCTTCTCGGTGTTCTTCTGCGGATGGCTGGCGGGGGCCGGCCCCCCACTCTAAGGAAATGCGCGGCCTCCGGGTTGAAGGATTTTTGCGGCGGACTTGAGGAATCTTCGCTGCGCCGCACGGGCTCAGCGCAGCGCCTGCACCAGCCAGTCGGCGAAGGCCGCGCACTCCCAGCGCTCGAGCGCGCCCGGCTGCCAGCACAGCGTGTGGCGGTGCGGCGAGCGCACGGCATGCTCCGACAGCGCCACCAGCCGACCCGATTCGAACCAGGCCGCGCCCATCTTCTGGCGCACCAGCGCCACGCCGAAACCGCTGGCCGCCGCGTCGTAGACCAGGCCCAGGTCGTTGAACTGCGAGCCCAGCTGCGGCTCGGGCTGGTCGATGCCGCAGCTCGCGAACCAGGTGCCCCAGGGTTCGAGCGGGCTGCGGATCAGCCGCGCGGCCGCGATCTCGGCCGCGGTGCGGAAACCGTGGAACGGGCCGAACTCGTTGAGGTAGCTCGGGCTGCAGGCCGGCACCACCAGCTCCTCGAGCAGCGGGCGATGCTCGCAGTCGGCGTAGTTGCCGCCGCCGTAGCGCACCTCGAGGTCGGCCGGCTCGGCGGTCACGTCGAGCAGCGGGATCGACACCTGCAGCACCAGGTCGATGTCGGGATAGATGTTGCGGAACAGCTCGAGCCGCGGCATGAGGAACTGGCGGCTGAAGGTCGGCGTGACCGCGAGCCGCAGCCGCGTGGCCGCGCGCTGGCCCGCCGCCGCGTTGCCGCCGCCCGCATGCGCCTGCAGCGCCGCCAGGCCGGTGCGCACGTTGGCGAGATAGGCCGCGCCGTCGGCCGTGAGGCTGAAGTCGCCGCGGCCGAACAGCTTGAAGCCCACGTGCGACTCGAGCTGGCGGATGCGGTGGCTGACCGCGCTGGCGGTCACGCAGAGCTCGTCGGCCGCGCGGCCCGCGTGGCGCAGCCGCGCCAGCGCCTCGAAGGTCACGAGGCACTGGATCGGCGGGATGTGCTGCAGGGCCATGCGGCGCGGGCTAGTCCTCGAAGAAATGGACCGGCAGGCCGGGCGTCTCGACGCGCATCGACAGCACCATGCCCGAGGCGGGCTTCTGCGCCAGTTCGGCCTCGGGCCGGCCCTTGCGCGCGGTGGTGACGAACAGCGTGCGCAGGTCGTCGCCGCCGAAGCAGGGCATGGTCGGGCACTGCACCGGCAGCGCGAAGGCCGCCACGACCTCGCCCGAAGGCGCGAGGCGCAGCAGCTGCGCGCCCTCGAACATCGCGACCCAGTAGTGGCCCTCGGCATCGACCGTGGCGCCGTCGGGCCGCCCGCCATAGGCCAGCGCCGAGCCAGGCACCCAGCCCTCGGGCTTGGCGTCGAACCGCTTGAAGACGCGGCCGTGCGAGAGCGTGTTGTGCGCCGCATCCCAGTCCCAGGCGCGCACCGCGTGGGCCGGCGTGTCGGCCCAGTAGAGCGTGCGCGCGTCGGGCGAGAACGCGAGGCCGTTGGCGGTGGTCACGCCCTCGGCCATCTGCGAGAGCATCGGCGACTGGCCGTCGTCGCGGCGCGCGTCGAGGCAGTAGAGCGCGGCATTGGCCCGGTCCTTCGCCTCGTTGATGCTGCCGGCCCAGAAGCGGCCGAGCGCGTCGCACTTGCCGTCGTTGAAGCGCATGGTGGCCGCGTCGTGCTCCACGCGCGCGATCGCGGCCAGCGCGCCGCCCCATTCACGCGCGCGGTAGATGCCGTCGCGCAGCGCGATCACCAGGCCGCCGCTGCGCGCGGGCGCCATGCAGCCGGGCTCGGTCGGCAGGTCCCAGCGCTCGACCGCGCCGCCCGCGCCGATCTCGCCGCGCGTGCGCAGCACCGCGCGGCCGGGAATGTCGAGCCAGTACAGGGAACGTTCCTGCGGGTGCCAGAACGGCGATTCGCCGAGGGCGCTGAGGCTGTTGTCCAGGGGGGTCCACATGACGGGGATTGTGCCCCCGCGCCACGGTCCGCCGCTGTCGGACCGCACCGGGCCGCGCCGGGCCGAGGACAAAAAAAAGCCCGCTCGCACCGGAGTGCTTGCGGGCTGAACATCCAAAGGAGACTCTCGCTGAAAAAAATGGGCTTCAGGAAACCTTGGAAGGACCTTGGAAAAATAGGGTGGTGGTCTGGTGGTGGACCGCGGGTCCCTTCCTCTGGAGCGAGGAACCCGCGGTGTCCTTGTCGCGTGTCGGAGCTTGTCCGATCAGCGGTTGTAGGCGGTTTCGCCGTGCGACGAGATGTCGAGGCCTTCGCGCTCTTCCTCTTCGGTCACACGCAGGCCGAGCACCAGGTCGGCGATCTTGAAGGCGATGAACGCCACGACGCCGGACCAGACGATGGTGAACAGCACGCTCTTGATCTGGATCCAGACCTGGGCGCCCATCGAGAAGGTGTCGGGGGTCAGGCCGCCGGTGCCGCCGAGGCCCTGGGCCGCGAACACGCCGGTCAGGATGGCACCCAGGATACCGCCCACGCCGTGGACGCCGAACACGTCGAACGCGTCGTCGGCACCGAGCATGCGCTTGAGACCGCCCACGCCCCAGAGGCAGACCAGGCCGGCCAGCAGGCCCAGCACGATCGACCCCATCGGGCCGACGAAGCCGGCGGCGGGGGTCACTGCGACGAGGCCGGCGACGGCGCCCGAGGCGGCACCCAGCATCGAGGCCTTGCCCTTGTGCAGGCTCTCGCCCAGGATCCAGGACAGCGCGGCGGCAGCGGTGGCGAGCACCGTGTTCACGAAGGCCAGGCCCGCGGCGGCGTTGGCGGCACCCGCCGAGCCGGCGTTGAAGCCGAACCAGCCGACCCACAGCAGCGAGGCGCCGACCATGGTGAGCGTGAGCGAGTGCGGCGTGAAGGCTTCCTTGCCGTAGCCGACGCGCTTGCCGACCATGTAGGCACCGACCAGGCCGGCCACGCCGGCGTTGATGTGCACCACGGTGCCGCCCGCGAAGTCGAGCGCGCCGTCCTTGCCGAGCAGGCCGCCGCCCCAGACGATGTGGGCCATCGGCACGTAGGCGAAGGTGAACCACAGCACCGAGAACAGCAGCACGGCCGAGAACTTGGCGCGTTCGGCGAAGGCGCCGACGATCAGCGCCACGGTGATGGCGGCGAAGGTGCCCTGGAACGCGACGAACACGTACTCGGGGATCGTCGTGAGCGCACCGAAGGTCTCCTGCGACACGCCCTTGAGGAAGATCTTGTCGAAGGTACCGACGAAGCTTCCTTCACCCGTGAAGGCGAGGCTGTAGCCGTAGATGGCCCACAGGATGCTGATCAGCGAGAAGATCACGAAGACCTGCATCAGCACCGACAGCATGTTCTTCGAGCGGCCCAGGCCGCCGTAGAACAGCGCGAGGCCGGGGATGGTCATCAGGATCACGAGCAGCGTGGAGGTCAGCATCCAGGCGGTGTCGCCCGAATCGACCTTGGGTGCCGGTGCCGCGGCCGGTGCGGCGGCGGGCGCTGCAGCAGCCGGTGCCGCTGCGGCGGGCGCGGCAGCCGGTGCCGAGGCCTCGGCGGCCGGTGCCGAAGCGGCGGCGGCGGGCGCGGGCGTCTGCGCGAAGCCGGTGGTGCCGGCGGCAAGCACGCTCAAGCCGAGCGCGAGGGAGACAAGCAGTTTTTTCATGGACGTTGTTCTTTCGGGCCTGGACTCGATCAAAGGGCTTCGCGGCCCGTTTCGCCGGTGCGGATGCGCACGACCTGCTCGAGGTTGTAGACAAAGATCTTGCCGTCGCCGATCTTGCCGGTGCGCGCGGCACCTTCGACGGCTTCGATCACGCGGTCGACGAGGTCATCCGAGACCGCCGCCTCGATCTTGACCTTGGGCAGGAAGTCGACGACGTACTCCGCGCCGCGGTAGAGCTCGGTGTGGCCCTTCTGGCGGCCGAAACCCTTGACCTCGGTGACGGTGATCCCCTGCACGCCGATGGCCGAGAGGGCTTCGCGCACTTCGTCGAGCTTGAACGGTTTGATGATGGCTGTGACCAGCTTCATGAGTTGCTCCTTTGGATGGAAAGAATTCGCGCGGCAGCATGGGCCGCGCCTCGTTGTGTTCTGTGCTTACAGCGTCTTCGTCAGCGTGAGGATGAAGCGCGGCTTGTTGGGCGAGTAGACCTGCTGCACCGTGTAGAAGCCGAAGTCGTACAGCGGGCCGGCCGCGACGTTGAACGCGTCCTTCTTGTTCGCGCCCTGCACCGAGCCGGTGAGCGTGAGACCGCCGCCGAAGTCGTAGGTGGCGCCGACGTTGTAGTCGACGTAGTTCTTGGCGGCCGTGTTGTGGCGGATGTCGCTGGAGAAGCGGGTGAAGCCCACGGCGGCCTTGAGCGTGACCTTGGGCACGATCTCCTTGCTGTAGCTCAGGTTCAGGTAGCCGGTGTTGCGGCCCTTGAGGCCCGAACCGTTCTTGTTGCCGGCGTAGCCGAAGTAGTCCTTCGACACCGTGTGCGAGTACTTGGCCGTGAACGAGCCGAAGGTTTCGTTGGCGTAGGTGGCCGCGCCGTAGAGCTCGGTGGTGTTGCCGAGGGAGTTGCCCGGGTAGATGTAGGTGAGCGCACCGACGTCCATGTCCAGCGGGCCGGCCTTGAACTTGTAGCCGCCGTACAGGTCGACCTCGACGCTGTTGCCCTTGAGCCAGTTGACGCTGGAGTTCCAGTTGCCGACGTAGAAGCCGCTCTCGCCGAAGGCGTAGTCGAAGCCGCCCTGGATGGCGGGCTTCACGCCGCGGGTCTTGGCGAAGTCGTCCCGGCCGATCATGTCCTGGTCCTGGCCGCGGAACTTGTAGTTCGTGGTCAGCGAGATGTTGGCCGTGATCGGGGAAGCAGCGGGTGCCGCGGCAGGCGCCGCCGCAGCGTCTGGGGTGGCCTGCGCCAGGGCGGCGCCCGACGTGGTCAATGCGGTGGCCAGGACGATCAGGGCCTGGGCGGCGGAACGGTGCGTCATCGGGAACTCCTCGCAAGTAGTGTTGTGGAACCTGATGACCCTCAAAGCAGGGAGCGTGCCAAAGTGCACATCCCCCGGTGACCGGTTGAAGCGCGCCCAGGGAAGCCAGCCAAAAATGGTTACAAGCGCAAGGCTTTGTGCCTTGCACCGAAAAAAGAACAAGACGCCCGCGACGACCGGAATCGGGCGCACCAATATAGGGAGGAAGCAGAGAATGAGTCTGTCTTTGGTGCAAAGCCGCGCCTTGCTCGGGCTGGAAGCGGCCAGTGTCACGGTCGAGGTGCATCTGGCCAACGGCCTGCCGAGCTTCACGCTGGTCGGGCTGGCCGAGACCGAGGTCAAGGAAGCGCGCGAGCGCGTGCGCTCGGCCATCCAGAACGCCGGGCTGGAGTTCCCGCACAACAAGCGCATCACCGTCAACCTGGCGCCGGCCGACCTGCCCAAGGACTCGGGCCGCTTCGTTAGAGAGCGTTCACTCTGTTAGAACAGAATGTGTTCTCTGACAGTCTCGTTAGAGATGAGTAGCAGGAGGGGTCCGGGGAGGGGCACATGACGCGGAAGGCTGTGGATAACTTTCGATTGGAGCGCTGGCGCGGGCTGCACGCGGCCGTCTTGCTGCCGCTCCTGGCTGACTTCGCGAAGCAGGACGCGAACTTCCGCCCCATCAAGGCACCTGGTACTACTCGCTGGCATGTTTCGGCGGGTGGAAGCGACTTCGAGTTGGTTTGCACGGGGCCGCGGTTCCTAGACACCAGGGCCAGGACCGGCGGCGCTGGCGCCGTGGACTTGGTGTCTCATCTGTGGAATTTGCAGTTTCGCAATGCCATTCGCATGCTTGAAGAGCGAGGCATCTGACGTGCTGCTCGTCTTCTCAACGCGAGACTACAAGCTCGCTCGGCGTGAGGTACCCGGTTTTCCGATACTGCTCAACTCGGACATGTCAAGCTGCTACGAAGCCAATGAGTTCTTTCGCTTCTATCTGCAGCGTGCTGCTATCGAATCGCGTAAGTCATGGGGCCCGATCGCTCAATCGATCTATGACTATTTTGGCTTCCTCGAGGCTCATGAGCTCTCCTGGACCGATGTCGATCGAGGAGAGGACAAGAATCTTCTCGCTGCCTACAGAGATTACAGCTTCGATGTCGCCAAGCAAAGGCGCAACACCATCCGGCTGCGACTCACCTACATCTGTGAGTTCTATAAATATGCGTTGAGGCGCAACTGGATCGATGTATTGCCCCAGACCTATGAGAAGAGGCATGTGACGCAAGTCGCGAGCGGCTTCCTGGCGCACCTCAGCGGCACAGATGGCACCGTTGAGACGAACTCGGCGATGCCACGCAAACACAAGGATCTCGTCAAATTTCTCTCGATCCAGCAGGCGCGACAGCTACTTCAGGCCGCGACCAACGAACACCACAAGGCGTTGATGCGGCTCGCACTGTCGACCGGGCTACGACGAGAGGAGCTGGCGACATTTCCTCTCGCCTACGTGTTCGATCCAGACCAGAAGAAGCTCAAAGACGCGAACGTGGCCGTGACGCTTGATCCTGAAGACGGGACCGGTATGCGCACGAAGGGTTCAAAGCGGCGCGTCATTTACATGGCGCGCGATGTGATGAAGGGACTCAAGCGCTATGCAGATCATCTTCGAGGAGAACGTGCATCGCTTTGCGCAGACCAGCACGCATCGCTCTTCTTGAACCAGTATGGCCGACCCTTCGCTCAGGACGGCAAGGCAATTGAAGCGATCGTTAGAAAGATCGGACAACGCATTGGGGTGCCAATCCACCCACACATGCTCAGGCACACATACGCGACGCACACCCTTTCTTCACTTCAGCGCAGAGGTGGCCGCGGCCGGAGGACAGAGCCCTTGGTATTTCTTCAGCAGCAGCTTGGTCACGCCTCGCTAAGCACCACCATGGTTTACCTGCACATGGTCAACGACGTGGCCGATGAGGCAGTGCTCGCCTACGACGCCGAAATCTGTAGCTGGGATGAGGAGTAGCAACGCTTGGCAAAACGAAAATTGTTCATCAAGACCGACCTGACCATTCCCAAGGTCGAGCATGTTCGTCGTGGCGAAGCCATCGAGATCCCTGTCGGTCTAATCCCTCCCGTTGAGAGCGCCGTTTTCTTTGTGAACGAATCGCTAGCCAGGGCGCGGTTCGACTTCGCTGAATGGTACGGTGCAGGGATCGATCAGATCACCTATGCGTGTCAACGCCAGGTGGAGCGCTTCCTCGCGAAGCAGGACGCAGAACTGTCGTCTGCAACCATCCTTTCGTATTGCCAACAGGGCCTACGCTACTTTCTCGAATATCTGGTGGTGGTGCGCGCAGCAGTCGGCCGCGATCTCTACTTGACCGATATCAGCAGAAGCGTGATCGACAGCTACATAGCGGCGCTGGGCGTGGGGGACTATTCGCTGTACACCCAACGGTCTAGGTACTTGCACACCAAATCAGTGCTCAAGGCGTTGTGCGCACGGGGCCTCATCATCGAGATCATCGGCGGTGACAACGCCACGTTCCCGTCCAACCCCTTTTCCGGTACTGATGCAACAAAGCGAGGCCACAAGCCCTTCTCACAATCTGAACGGAAGCAAGTTGCTCGGGCGATCAAGGACGCAATCCGGCCGCTGTTTTCCGCTGACGTTGAGGTGACTGCCGACCTACTCGCCTACGCACTCCTCATCGTCGCACTGCATACCGGCAGGAACACGACGCCGCTGCTCGAGATGCGACGGGACTCTTTGAAGCCGCACCCGAAGGCTGACACCTCGTTTCTTGTGCTCTTCAAGCGTCGTGGTCACTCCAAGCACAAGGTACCCATTCGCGATGCTCCCATTGAACCGAATGAGATCGAATCGGTGCCGCCGCTTCGAAGTTCGGTCGCCACCATTGTGCGCCGGGTCATCGAGTTGACTGAGCCGCTTCGATCCGCAGCTCCAGAGAAACTAAAAAATCGCGTGTGGCTCTTTCGGGCCCGGACAAACGGGAGCCGCGGCATGAACCGAGGCGAGATCTCGGTGCTGACCGAGAGCACATTGTTTCGCGCCATCAAATTATTGGTTTCTGCCTATGACCTGCGGGACGCGGATGGCAAGCCACTGCAATTGAACGTCAGTCGCCTTCGCAAGACCTTCGTCAATCGCATCTATGAGCTTGTTGAAGGCGATGTCGTTGCTACGGCCAATGCCGCCGGCAACACGCCGAGAGTCGTCGACATCAACTATTTGCAGCCTAACGAAGAGGCTGCGGGTAACTGGGTCTTTCTCGGCAAGGCGCTGACGGAGGAACTGCTCACGGGGACGCTGGGCAACTCGGAACGAACGCCGGTGGGCCGATGCTCCGACCCCAGTCAAGGTGAGTACGCCCCAAAGAATCGTGGTGGCGTCTGCATGAGCTTTCTCAACTGCGTGCGTTGCAAGAACTACGTTGTCACCGCCGACGATCTCTACCGGCTGTTTAGTTTCTATTGGCGAATCTTTTCGGAGCGATCACGAATGGATCCTCGCCGCTGGAAGCACCAGCTTGGCCACATCGTTCGTCTCATCGACCGCGACATCATTGAGAAGGGATTGAGCCGAGGGATCTTGAAGCGCGACGCTGTTGAACGCGAGCGCGAGCGCGCGCGGACGAATCCGCATCCCTTCTGGCGAAGGGAGTTCTCTTTTTCTGACCTACTCGATATTGGAGCCGCTTGATGGCAGCGACAGCGTCTACGGCGGAGGCGTCACCGGCAGCCCGAGTCTTGTCACAGCCGGACGAAGTACGCGATCTGTCCACTGAGGAGCGCGATCGGCTGATAGTCTTTCTCACCCGCGTCGATGGGACCTGGCAGGTTGTCAGCAGCTACGGCGATTCCGTCTGGTGGGCCGTTGGCGTCACTACCAACAACAGTCCTGCTCGGACGAAGATGGACTTCGCTGCGATTCCAGAATGTTTCCGCGACGTCGCGAAGGCAATGCTGTACAGGTATTTGCGGCGCGGCGCGAATAGCATTCGTCGGCCGGCCCCCGTCACCGTGGTCGGAACCTTCAGGTCGATAGCGCAGGCTTTGAACTACTTTGCATCTCTTGGCCTTGGCGCATTGAAAGATGTGACCCCTCTTGCGTGCAACTCCTATGCGCACGAGTTGCGCACTTCGGAACGTTTTCGCGATGGAACGGGACCAGGCAATCGGAAGAGCCTGAAGGCCTCGGGCCTGTACCGACGTTTATCTGCGGTTGAAGAGCTCTTTGATTTGAGCCAGTACACCTTCGATGCGATGCCGAAGCATCCTTGGCCTGACACCACCGCAGCCTACATGACTGGGTATACCCAGAGTTCCAGCGCTTCAGCACGCACTCCCTTGATGCCTGATGAGGTATTTGCCACCTTGTTCCAGCGTGCCTGGGCCATCGTCCAAGCGGCTCCTGCCCTACTAGATCTTCGCGAGGAGCTTGAGCGCGTGGAAGCAGCCCACCCGGGGCTCCACAAAAAGTACGTCGCGGCGTTGAAGTCCAAAGAGATCCGTCGCGTCGGCCTGGCTCCGGACTATCGCTCTTACAAGGTCGCGGTCACGCAGATTCGCACTGCGTGCTACATCGTGATCGCGAGCCTGAGTGGTTGCCGCAACCATGAATTGGCGTACTTACGCACCAACAGCTACTACAGCACAGAGGATGCCCAAGGCAATCGCCGCTGGTGGATGCGATCTAGGTCCACCAAGACCTATGAAGGGGCGACAGAGTGGCTAGTACCGGAAGCAGCCGTCGCCGCGCTTCGTGTCATGGATCGATGGGCGGCTCCGCTTCAGGGAATGTTGACCCAGGAGATTGAGGGCTATCGGAAGTCAAACCCTGCAGACGTTCGCATCGCGCAAGCCAGCGCCCACTTGGGTGCGATCTTTGTCGGTGTCGACGCGAGGCAGGGCAAGCAGGTCCGAACGATCTCGAACGGCGCCGCAAACACCGATCTGAATAGCTTCGCAATCGCCTGTGGCCTTGATTGGCAGCTTGCATCGCATCAGTTCCGAAGGAAGTTCGCAAACTACGCTGCTCGTAGCCAATTTGGCGACCTGAGGTACTTGCGAGATCACTTCAAGCACTGGTCGCTCGACATGACGCTCGGGTATGCGCTGAACGAAGCGCAAGAGATGGCCCTCTTTTTGGAAGTTGGTGATGAACTCGATGAGTTGAAGGTGAAGACGGTATCGTCTTGGCTCGATGACGATGAGCCTCTCGCAGGAGGCTACGGGCGCAACCTCATGGACTGGCGCACACGCACCGAGAACATCACCATGTTCAAGTCGCGCAGTGCGATGATCAGGAGCATCGCGCTCAGCACACCTATCCGCAGCAATGGCCACGCCTGGTGCACGGCGCAAGACAGCCAATGCGTTGGCAACGACCTCGAGCCTACGCGATGTGGCGATGGGTGTGACAACGCCGTCATCGAGCGCCGTCACCAACCCCTTTACCAAGGGCTGTACGACCACCTGGCCGAACTGCAGTCGGTCGATGACATCGGTCCTGGAGGCCAGGGTAGAGTCGAGCGAGACCTGCAGCGATGTTCCACGGTCTTGCAGCAGCTCGGATATTCACCGGAGACCGCGTTGTGACACTGCGCAAACCAGCGGACATCCGAGAGAAAGAGCTGCGCTTAGCCATCTATCGCATCCAGCGGGGCCGTGCGCACAGTAAGGCAACGGAGCTCAGCATCTCTTCTGTCGCGCGCGAAGCCGGAGTGTCGCCCGCGCTCGTCCACAACCATTACCCGCAGATCGCTGAGCTCATCCGCATAAAGCAGGGAGCTGCAACCGCAGACCGGCTCGAGGCAAAAGCATCTGAGCTGAAAGCGGAGCGCGAGAAGAACGCAGAGCTTCGGCGCGAAGTCCTCACTCTGAAGCAGCAATTGGCCTGCCTAGCTACTCTGAATGAAATGTTGACTGTGGATAACCAGACGCTTCGTTCTGCCAAGCAAGGCGGCAACGTCACTCCTCTGCGGCCGTCGAGGCGTTAGGAGAGCTAAGGCGTTGTGAGCACACAACTTTTTATGCATTAACTGTTAATTAGGCACCAAAAAGGTCGACCTGCCGATGGCGCTGGGCATCCTCGCGGCCAGCGGCCAGATCGAGGGCGCGCGGCTCGCGGGCCACGAGTTCGCGGGCGAGCTCTCGCTGTCGGGCGAGCTGCGGCCGGTGCGCGGCGCGCTCGCGATGGCGCTCGCGCTGCACACGCGCGGCATCGCCACCCGGCTGGTGCTGCCCGCGCCCAGCGCCGACGAGGCCGCGCTGGTGCCCGGCGGCGAGGTCTACGGCGCAAGGCACCTGCTCGACGTGGTGCGGCGCTTCCTGCCGGCCGATGCGCAGGCGGGCCTGGAGGCGGACGACGAGGGCTGGTCGCGGGCCTGCGCGTCGACGCAGGCCCGCGCCCCCGCCTATGCCGACATGGCCGACGTGAAGGGCCATGCCGGCGCCAAGCGCGCGCTCGAGATCGCCGCGGCCGGCGGCCACAGCCTGCTGATGATGGGCGAGCCGGGCTCGGGCAAGTCGATGCTGGGCCAGCGCTTCGCGGGCCTGCTGCCGCCGATGCGCATCGATGAAGCACTCGAGAGCGCCGCCATCGCGAGCCTCGGCGGCCGCTTCTCGACCGAGCGCTGGATGCACCGGCCGACCGCGTCGCCGCATCACACCTCGAGCGCCGTGGCGCTGGTGGGCGGCGGTTCGCCCCCGCGGCCCGGCGAGATCTCGATGGCGCACCACGGCGTGCTGTTCCTCGACGAATTCCCCGAGTTCTCGCGCGCCGCGCTCGAGGCGCTGCGCGAGCCGCTCGAGACCGGCACCATCACCATCGCGCGGGCCGCGCGGCGGGCGGATTTTCCGGCGCGCTTCCAGCTCATTGCCGCGATGAACCCCTGCCCTTGCGGTTTTCTGGGCGCGCCCACGAAAGCCTGCCGCTGCACGCCCGACCAGGTGGCGCGCTACCAGCGCAAGCTCAGCGGCCCGCTCCTGGATCGCATCGATCTGCACATCGAAGTGCCCGCGGTGTCGGCGCAGCAACTGCTCGATGCGCCCGCGGGCGAGACCACCGCCGCCATCCGCGCGCGCGCAGCCGCCGCGCGCGAACGCGCGATCGAACGCCAGGGCCGGCCCAACCAGGCACTGCAGGGCACCGACATCGATCGCCATGCGTCGCTCGGCGACGAGGCGCGCCGCTTCATGCACACGGCCGCCGCCCGGCTCGGCTGGTCGGCGCGCAGCACGCACCGCGCGCTCAAGGTGGCGCGCACCATCGCCGACCTCGCGGGAGCGGCGGTCATCGAGACGGCGCACGTGGCGGAGGCGGTGCAGTACCGGCGGGCGCTGCAGAAGGGCCTGTAGCGCCCGGCGCATCGCTTAGAGTGCGGCGCAGTCCCGCTCACTCCAGGCCCGCCATGACCGACCGCGCCCTCCTCGTCATCGACATGCAGAAAGGCATGCAGGAACCGCGCGCGGGCCGCCGCAACAACCCCGACGCGGAAGCCCAGGTGCAGCGCCTGCTCGCGCACTGGCGCACCACCGGCCGCCCCGTGGTCCATGTGCGCCACATGTCGCGCTTCGCCGATTCGGTGTTCTTCCCGGGCCAGCCCGGCGCGGCGTTCCAGGATGCGCTGGTGCCGCTGCCCGCCGAGCACGTGGTCGAGAAGAACGTGACCGATGCCTTCGCGCACACGGGCCTCGAGCGCTGGCTGCGCGTGCGCGGCATCGAGGCGCTCGTGGTGGTCGGCGTGGCCACCAACATGTCGGTCGAGGCCACGGCGCGCACCGCGAGCTGCCTCGGCTTCGCGGTCACGGTGGTGTCCGATGCCAGCTTCGCCTTCGACCGCGCGGGCATCGATGGCGCCACTTTCGGCGCGGAGCAGGTCCACGCGATGGCGCTGGCCAACCTGCAGGGCGAATACGCCCAGGTGGTGACCGCGGCCAGCCTGCTCGGCTGACCGCCGCCTTCGCCCCTTACTTGAACTCGTGGCTCACCACCGGCGCTGACTTGCTGTCCTGCACCGTCACGCGCTGCCGGTAGACCTCGAGGTCGCCGTTGCGCACCTCGATGTTGTAGATGCCGGGGCGCAGCGACAGCGACTTGAGCGGCGGGCTCACGCCGCGGTCGGCGCCGTCGACGAAGACCTGGCCCCAGGGCCGGATGTTGAGCGTCACGCGGCCCATGCCGGCCGCGGCGCCCGGCACGGGCGGAACCGCCGTGCCTCCCGCGACCGGGGGCGTTGCACCCGGCGCTCCCGGCACGCCGGGCGTGCCAGGCGGCACGGTGCCCGGCAGCACGGGCTGCGTGGAGGCCGGCTGCGCGAGCCGGTTGAGCTCGGCGATGGCATTGCGCGCATCACGTGCATGCGGGCCGCGGCGGTAGCGGCGCAGGTAGGCCTCGTAGCCCTCGCGCGTGTTCTCGGCCTGCGCGAGGTTCCAGTCCTCGGCCTCGCTGATCGCCAGCGCGGGCTCGGGCGGCGGGCTCGCGGGCGTCACGGGCACGTTGTCGAGCGGGCTCAGCGCGCCGTTGCTGCCCGGCGCGGTGGCCGGCGGCACGGCGGTCGGCGAGTTGCCGCCGGTGGGCGCGGCCGCGACGCCGCCACCGCCATCGGCCGACGGCGGCTGCGAGGCGGCGGGCACCGTGGCCGAGGCCGGCGCGGCGGGCGGCATCACGGCGGGCGGCGAGGCGGGGTTCGACATCGGCGCGCCCGGCGGCGGCACCGGCGGCGCCATCGCGGTGGTGGTGGGCGGCGGCGACTGCGTGATGCGCAGGCCGATCCAGCTGCCGACCGCGACCAGCGCCACCAGCAGCACGCCGACCAGGCCCCAGCGCGGCAGCGCAGACTTTTTCGCAGGCCGGCGCGCGGCTGGCGCCCGGACCGGCGGCGGCGCCTCGAAGGGCGCGGGCGCGGAGACCGGCGCATACGACTCGGGCAAAGCGACGGGCACCACGGGCGCCGGTGCCGGCGCAGGCACCGCGGCCACGCCCGCCGCGTGCACCGGCGCCGCGAGCCCGCCCACGTAGATGTCGCCGAGCTTGCTGAGCCCGAGCTCGGCCGCGAAGGCCGCCACGGTCTGCGTGCGGTCCTTGCTGTGCACGGCCAGCGTGTGGTCGACCGCGGCGCAGAAGGCCGGGCTCAGGTCGGGCCGGTTCAGGCTCGCGAGCGGCACGTAGGCGTCCTGCACGCTGCGCACCACGGCCGAGGGCGGCGGGTGGCCGGTGACGGCGCGGTAGAGCACCGCGCCCAGCGCGTAGAGATCGGTCCAGGCGCCCTGCAGCAGCGTGTTGTCGTCGGCGTACTGCTCGATCGGCGAGTAGCCCGACTTCACCATCACCGCCACCTCGTCGACCAGGTCGGCGATCGACTTGCGCGCGGCGCCGAAGTCCAGCAGCACCGGCAGGCCGTCCTGCTGGATGAAGATGTTGTCGGGCGCGATGTCGCGGTGGAAGCAGCCGCTGCGGTGCAGCGTCTCGAGCGCGCCGAGCAGCGGCCCGAGCATGCCAAGCAGCCAGGCTTCGGAGATGGTGCCGGGCTCCTCGTCGGCCAGCCGGCGCAGGGTGCGGCCCTTGTAGAGCTGGATCGCCATGTAGGCGGTCGAGTTCGATTCCCAGAAGCGATGCACGCGCACCAGCGCCGGGTGGCTGAACTGCGCGAGCGTGCGCGCCTCGTTGATGAAGCTGCGCAGTCCGGCCTGGAAGGTGGCCGTGAGCCGGTCCGAACGCACGTGCACGCTGTCGTCGCCGATGCGCCGCGCGAGCATCGAGGGCATGTACTCCTTGATCGCGACCTCGCGCTGCAGCGAGTGGTCGTAGGCCCGGTAGACGATGCCGAAGCCGCCTTCGCCGATCACCTCGAGCAGCTCGAACTCGTCGAGCCGGTGGCCGATGGCCAGCGGGTGGGGCCGCTCCTGCGGGTCGGTGCCCACCGGAGAGCCGGTGCGTCCTTCCGTCGTCATTCTTGTTCCTCCTCATGCATCGGGACTCTCACGCCCATGGCACGTGCCCCTGGGAAAAAAGCTTCGAGAACAGCGGCGTGTTGAGCCCGCCGCCATGCGCCGCGGTCCGCAGCGGCGAGCCGTCGGCCTGGTTGGTCCACCAGTAGCTCGTGCTTCCGAACGCGTCGAAGCACAGTGGAAGCTCCGGCCAGCCCAGCCGCTGCTGGGCGCCCTCGCCCGCCGACGTAGGCCCGAGGATCGAAAGAATGTCGTCCGAGCCGCCGCTGGCCGGCTGGAAGCCGCCATGGCCCGCGGCCAGCACCTGCGCGTCGAACTGCTCGGGCGCCACGCCATGGCGGATCGCCTGCAGCATCGCGTTGCCGCAGCGCCAGTACCAGGCGGCCGCGCCCTCGAGCACCGCGGGCCGGTAGGCGCGCGCATCCACCTGCAGGCTCACGCACACCGGGTAGTAGCGGCCCACGCGGTCGCAGCTCGGCGCGATGCAACCGAACTGCACCGCGTTCACGCCCTGCGTGGCGGGGATCGCGAAGTTCCACACCGGCGCCACCGCGTAGTGCCGCGTCATGGCGTCGGGCCAGCGCTTGAAGGCGCCCAGGCCGTTCTGCATCCAGCGGTCCCACCAGGCCTGCAGCTCGCGCGACATGCGCCGGTGCAGGAAGTCGCCGGCCGCGGGCAGCTTGCCGTACCAGCCGACCTGCTCGTCGCCCGGCACCCAGGCCGGCTGCGCCGCCGCGCCGGGGTTCATCACGAGCGCCCCGGGCACGAGAAGCCGCTCATCTGCGACAGCCGCAGCGGGTTGTAGACGCTGTTGGCGGTCACGTTGAGCACCACCTTGCGGCCCTGCAGGTCGAAGCTGGCATTGAACGATTCGCTCGAGCCGCCCGGCGAGATCGAGGCCTTGTCGAACAGCCGGTGCAGCGCCCACGGGCCCTCGGTGACGATGCCGCCGGCCGGCGTGCCGCTCGAGGTCGTGACCTGCAGCCGCACCTGGTTGCTGTTGCGCGGGCCCGGCCACTTGACGGTGGTGGGCGCCTGCGGCCCGTGCGCGTAGCGCACCGTCTGGCCGTCGATGTCCAGCGTCATCTGCGTGAGGCCGGCGTCCATGTCCTCGGGCCGGATATCGATCGAGAACGAGGGCGTGCGCCCGCCCGCCATGCCCGAGAAGAACACGTCGCGGATCGCCTGCGCCTTCTGGAACGCATCGAGGTAGGACGAGCGGCCCGAGGCGCTGCCGTCGACGCCGCGCTTCCAGGTCCACGGGTTGCTCGAGGTGTCGACCTGCGTCATGAGGTTCTTCTGGAAGAAGTCGTCCATCATCCCGCCCGGCGCGAACAGGTTGGCGAAATCGCCCGCGGCCACGTCGCGGCTGGAGCCGCGCGAGAACGGATAGCGGCCCGCGATCGCCTGGTTGCAGAAGTTGCCGATGGTGGCGGCCGCGTTCTGCCCGATGTTCTGGCGCGTGACCGCGGCCGCCTTCGACGAGGCGGTGGCCGAGAGGTCGTTGAGCATGCCCTGGAACGGCACCGGCATGCGGCCGGCCTCGGCCTGCACCTTGGTCACGGCGTCGCTGGTCGGCGGGATGTTGCCGCTGCGCAGCGCGGTGTCGGTGGCCGTGAGGTAGTTGTAGAGCTCGTTGATCAGCGCGGCGGTGGCATCGATCGGTGCCTGCCCGCCCTGCTTGGGCGCGGTCACCATGCGGCGCAGCGGCTCGAAGTGGTTGTCCACCAGCGACTCGGGCCGGTCGGGCACGGTGTTGCGGCGCTGGCTGCCGTCGGGCTGGCCGATCAGCTGCTCGATGCGCTCGCGCGTGGTCTGCACGCGGTTCTGCGCCTGGTCGAGCAGGCTGCGCGCGGCCTCGTCGTGGTTGCGCAGCAGGTCGGTCTCGCGCGCGGCGCCGCGGATGATGCGCGACATCGGCGACTCCGAGGTCGAGAGCACGCGCGTCATCTGGATGCTCTGCAGCAGCGAGCGGCTGTCGGCCAGCCGGATGTCGGCCAGGTAGTCGTCCCAGACCCGGATGTAGTCGGTGAGGTAGAGCCGGCGCACCTCGCGCAGCAGCAGCTCGCGCGAGGTGATGTCGGTGATGCCGGGCGCGCGGATCTGCAGCACCCAGCGGTCCTCCTGCTCGAGCGCGAGCGTGGTTTCGGCCATGCGCTTGTCGAAGATGTCCCAGTAGCCGCGGTAGGTGAACAGCGTGGGGATGCCGTCGGTCAGCGGCTTGCCGCTGGCGCGCCGCACCACCAGCGCCGACTCGGCGCCACCGGCCTCGGCGATGGTGAAGGCATTGGGCGGGCTGGTCTGCAGCAGGATGCGGCGCAGCCGCGCATACGAGCGCTGCGCCAGCGGCACGCCCGCGAGGCGCTCGCGCGTCTCGGTGATCAGGCGCTCGTCCTTGGCGAACGGCGAGCTCACGACGCGGCCGCCGAACAGCGCCTTCAGGTGCGACTCGAGGTTGGCGCGCTGCTCGCGCGTGAGCGCGGCGCCGACCTTGCGGTCCACGTCGGTCAACAGCCAGGCCTGCAGGAAGTCGGCGTCGTAGCGCTCGGCGTCGTACAGCATCAGGTAGGCCTTGAGCGCCTCGTAGCTGTACTCGGGGTTGTTCTTCGAGGCCTCGCGCAGCGACTGCTCCACGCGCTGCGCGGCCTGCGGCAGCAGCACGCTCTCGAGCGCGCGCTGGTAGACGCCGTCGGTCGCGGCCTGCAGCTTTTCGCCCTGGTAGAGGCCGAAGCGGTAGCCCAGCGGCGGATCGCCGATGTCGAACTTCCCCGACTTCGGCAGGTCGCGCAGCCGGTCGAGGATCAGCAGCGAGCTCGCGAGGTCGCCGCTCGAGTCGACCACGGTCGGCAGCTCGCCGCGCGCCGCGGCGCGGTTGAAGGACTTCGCGTTGCCGTCGACCTCGGCCACGTACTCCTTGTTGTTGTGCCAGCTGTTGACGCAGGCGCCCAGCAGCGCCACCAGCAGCACGCCGATCACGCTGTAGCCCACCAGGTCGGCCGCGCGCTTGCGCCGGTACCAGCGCAGGTTGGTGCCGGCCACGCCCGCGTCGCGGAAGATCACCTGCTGCAGCAGTTCCTTGAGGAAGTAGCTCTTGCCCGGGCCCGGCGGCGGCGCCGGCGGCGCGTTGACCTGCAGGTAGCGCTTGATCGCGCCCATCACGCGGTCGAAGGCCGTGCCCTCCTGCGTGCCGCTGGTGAAGTAGACGCCGCGCAGCATCGGCGCGGTCTCGAACTTGGACGGGTTGAAGACGTCGGCCAGGAAGGTGCCAAGGATGTCCTCGAAGCTCGCGAACTGCTGCGGCAGCAGGTAGGCCTGCGCGCGGCGCATCGGGTCGGGCTCGGCGGCCAGCAGCTCGGGCAGGCGCTCGTCGAGCCGCTGGTGCAGCAGCCGGTACTCCTGCTGGAAGCGCTCGCGCAGGTCGCTGCCCTCGAGCGTGGTGGCGGTGCCCGCGCGCTGATTGCCCTTGGCGGCCTTGGCGGCCTTGGCGCTGGCGGCGCTGGCGTCGATCGGGAAGGTGAAGCCCCAGACCTGCGCGCGCTCGGCGCGGCTCAGGCCGCCGAAGTACTCGTTGAAGCCGGCCAGCAGGTCGGCCTTGGTCACCATCACGTAGACCGGGAAGTTGATGCCCAGGTCGTTGCGCAGCTCGAGCAGCCGCTTGCGCAGCGCCATCGCGTGGCGCGCGCGCTGCGCGTCGTCGGCCAGCGGCAGGTCGGCGATGCTGATGGTGAGGATCGCGCCGTTGATCGGCTGGCGCGGGCGGAACTTCTTGAGCAGCTCGAGGAAGCCCTTCCACTCGCCCTCGTCGGTCTCGCGGTTGCTCTCGTGCGTGGTGTAGCGCCCGGCCGTGTCGATCAGCACCGCGTCGTTGGTGAACCACCAGTCGCAGTTGCGCGTGCCGCCGATGCCGCGCACCGCGGCCTTGCCGAGCTGGTCGGCGAGCGGGAAGTCGAGGTCGGAGTTGACCAGCGCCGTGGTCTTGCCCGAGCCCGGCGCGCCGATGAAGATGTACCAGGGCAGCTGGTAGAGATACTGGCGGTCGAAGATCGAGAAGCGGCCCGCGGCCTTGCCCTCCTCGCCCGGCCCGAAGCGCATGTTGCGCAGGATCGAGGTGGCGTCGTTGAAGCCGGTCTGCAGCTCCTTGATCTCGGGCGCCTCCTCGGGCTTGGCCTCCTTCTCCTTCTTGGAGGGCGTGCGCAGCTGGTTCAGCAGCTGCGCGTTGAGGCGGCGCTCGCGCCACTTGCGGTAGGCCACGCGCACCAGCCAGATCGCGAACATCAGCGCGATCACGACGATGCGCACGAACTCGCTCTCGAGCGGGCGGTAGCGGCCGACCGCGATCACCGGGCCGATGATCCAGATCAGGAAGGCCAGCGCGACCAGGCCGAAGAAGACCCAGAGGTCGCGGCTGACGAGGAAACGGAAGAACGCGCGCAGCATCTCAGCGTCCTCCCTGCGGTGCCACCGGCGCGACCAGCAAGGTCACTTCCACGCGGCGGTTGCGCGCGCGGTTGGCCGGCGAGTCGTTCGGCACGATCGGGTCGGCATCGCCGCGGCCCTCGGCGCGCAGCCGGTCGGGGCGTGTCATGCGCGCGCCGATCATCTTGCGCACCGAGTCGGCGCGCGCCTGCGACAGGTGCCAGTTCGACGGGAAGCGCACGCTGCGGATCGGCTGGTCGTCGGAGTAGCCGTTGATCAGCACGCTGCCATCGACCGCGTTGAGCGCCTCGGCCACGCGGTTGAGCACCGGCACGTAGCGGTCGAGCACCTTGTCGGCGCCCGAGGCGAACAGGCCGTCGCCACGCAGGATCACCACGCTGCGGTCGGCCTCGTCGCGCACGCTGACCAGGCCCTCGCGGATCTCGGCCTCGAGGAAGCGCTGCAGCCGCGGCTGCGGCGCGGGCTGCGCCACCGCACGCTGCGTCTGCGGCAGGCGCACCGCGTTGATCGCGGAGAAGGCGCCGTCGGAGGTGCCGCCGAGGTTGAAGGTCAGGAGCGCGAAGGCGATCATCAGCAGCACCGCGGCCACCGCGCCCACGGCCCACACCGGCAGCCAGTTGCGCGTGCGGCGCACCGGCGCGCTGGTGTCCTGCCAGTGCGGCGACAGCGGCACGGCGATCTCGCCGCGCGTCTGGCGGATGATCTGCAGCAGGCGCTGCTTGAGGGTCTCGAGCTGCGAGCGGCCGTTGTCGATGACGCGGAAGCGCCCCTCGAAACCCATCGCGAGGCAGAAGTAGATCAGCTCGATCAGGTGCAGGTGCTGCTGCGGGTTCTGCACCAGGCGCGAGAGCAGCTGGAAGAACTTCTCGCCGCCCCAGGTCTCGTTGTGGAACATCACCAGCAGGCTCTGCGAGGACCAGATGCTGCCGCCCCAGGGCGTGAGCGCGGCCGCCTCGTCGACGGCGGTGCACAGGCAGTAGCGCGCGCCGATGATGACCTCGGGCGAGATGCCGCTGTGCTGCGCGCGCGTCTCGAAGCGGCGCACCTCGTCGACCAGGTGCTCGCGCAGCTGCGCGGGCGAGTCGTGGTGGCCGGTGGCGCGGATCTGCGGGATCAGGTCGAGCAGCGGATTGGCCGCGGCCACCAGCGGGTTGTTGCCGGCCAGCGCGGTGTCGCCCGCATGCGGGCGCCGCGTGTCGTGGAAGGCGGTGAAGGCCTGCGGCTGCTCGCCGAGGCCGCGCGGCGCGTTCAGCGGGTTGTTGCCCGCGTTGCTGCCGCCACCCGGATTCGGCGGCACGAAGCCGCCCGGCCCGACGGCCACGTCGTTGATGCCGTTCATGCGATCGCTCACGGACGGATGGCCCAGAACTCCATGGCCAGGCCGGGGAACTCGCCGGCCAGGTGCATGGCCACGCCGCCCGACTTCTCGAGCTGGCGCCACATGTCGCCGCTCTTGTCGAGCTCGAAGTAGTGGTAGCCCGCGTTGTAGGGAATCTGCCGCGGTGCCACCGGCAGCGGCCGCACGGTCACGCCGGGCAGCTGCAGCTGCACCAGGTCGCGGATGCGCTCGACCGAACCGATCTTCACCTGCGTGGGGAAGCGCTGCTGGATCGCATCGGCCGGCAGGTCGGCATGCACCGCGAGCACGAAGCCGGCGTTGCGCACCAGCACCGGGTCGGGCATGCGGCCCACGCGCACGCCGTGGCTGCGTTCCTCGAGCTCGATCGCGATCGCGCTCTGCTCGAGCACCGCCGACAGCGAGCGGCGCAGCTCCTCCATCAGCGGGCGGATGCTCTCGTTGAGGTTGTCGTGGTCATACACCGGCCACACCACGGGCCGCCGCGTGGGCGAGGTGTGCGTGGCCAGATGACAGGCGAGCTTGAACCAGTCGACGAACAGTTCCTCGGGATGCACCTGCACCGCCTGCTGCGCATGCCAGGTGAGCGCGAGGTAGCGGTTCACGAGCTCGAGCAGCAGGAAGTCGGAGACCTCGCTGACGCCGCCGCGCCCCGGCTGCGAGAGCCGCGAAGCCAGCGCCTCGGAACGCTGCGTGAGCAGGCCGTGCAGCTCGGCCACCATGCTGCGCAGCATCGGCTGCGCCGACACGTCGAGCACCGGCGGGATGTAGTTCGCGTCGATCACCAGCTTGTGGTCGGTGCGGCGCTCGATCACGCGCAGCGCGCCGATCGCCTGCCACTCCGCGGTGAGCGACGAAGCGCGCACCAGCCGCAGCCGCGGCGCCGCGAGCTGCAGCACCGCCGGCCCCAATGCAACTGCGTTGCCATCGGCGACTTCGCGCTCGACCACGTGGAAGCGCGCGGCCGAGGTCGTGTCCTCCGCGAAGATGACCTCCTCGCCGCCGGGCCGGCGCAGCGGCAGCGCGAGCACCACGAGTTCGTCGGTCAGGTCGCCGGGCACGTCGTAGGGAACGGGCGCGTCCTCGACGCCGAAGGAGAACGGCGTGCCGTCGGGCATCACGCCCGCGCCGCCGAGCAGCGAGACGCGTCCCAGCGCATGCGCATCGCGATCGATGTCCAGGTGCAGCCAGCCCCAGTACGCACCCTGCAACCCCGCGGTGCGGCGCGTCACGTACTGCTCGACATAGCGTTCCAGTTGCTGGAAGTGCTGCGGCCGCAGGTACATGCCCTCGGACCACACCACGCGATTCGCCAATGCCTGCGGATGGGCGCCCGTTCTGCTGATGGCGCCCGGATTGCGAACTGTCACCAAAGAAAACCTCCTGGAGTGCGGCCACTCTCGTGCGGATGGTCCATCGTCGAGACGGCCTCCTGCATGGGCGCAATGCGTGCCGATGCTACACGGCGATGTTTACGATTTGCACCGTTTTTGCAGCGTCGAGATGTCGGCCTACGTGCGGCGCACTTTCGTACTAGGGAGTGGCCGCAAGTGCTACGAAATCACGTAGTCGGCAACAGTTCGATACCGCTCTTGCGGATCACGATGCGAACCTTTTGTTCACTCGGCGAGAACTGCCAGATCTTGTAGAGGTTGGTCTGCTTGGGCTCCTTGAGCGGCAGCACGAGGCGCCAGCGTGCGTTCTCGAGCTTGCGGTAGCCCGCGATCACGCCGATGGCGCGCGAATCGAGGCCGGCCTCGCGCTTGAAGGTGCGCTCCTCGCCGCTGCGCAGAATGGCCTGGTCGGCATTGACGAGTTCGGCCGCGAGCGTCTCGCGATCGCGGTCCTGCAGTGCAAAGTAGTCAGCCGTTTCGAAGTTGCCCGAGGACTTGAGCTCGAAGACCTTCACGAGGATCGGCGCGGCCTGCCCGCGGCCATCGGGATTGACGCCGTCGTCGACCTTGATCGACACCGCGTAGGGCGTGGGCATGGACTTGGCCGTCGATGCACAGCCGCCGAGTCCGGCGAGCCATGGCGACGTCACGATCGCGCTTCGCAACAGGGTTCGTCGATGCATGGGTTCTCCATCGAAGTTCGCACCTATAGTATCGAGACGTCATGCAGGGCCGATGTCGGCCGACGTGCCGTCATATCGATGCGGCACAGTATCCAGGCTTAACTTTGCAAGGCAGGAGAGAAGATTGAAGTCATTGCTGTGTGCGCTGCTGATTCCGCTCTTTCTGGTCGCAGGCTGCGACACCACGCCCAAGGCTCCCACCGATGCGGGACCGCCGCAACCCGAACGCCTGAGCCAGCAGGTCGCGCGCACCACGCTCGAACGCGCGCAGCAGGCCTATGACGACGGCGACTACGCGAAGGCCATCTCCACGCTCAAGAGCGGCGGCGTGTCGGTGTTCGATGCGGCCGAGCCCACCACGCGGCTCGCCGCGATGAAGCTCGAGGCCTTCAGCTATTGCGTGGCCAACCAGCTGCCCGAGTGCCGCACGCAGTTCCTCAAGATCCTCGACGCCTTCCCCTCCTTCGATCTCAGCATCGCCGAGCGCAAGCATCCCGTGTGGGGCCCCGCGTTCGAAGCCGCCAAGAAGATGAAGCGCTGACGGGTCTCCCGCGCCAGGAGCCCGTTTCATGAATTGGGAGATGCCATGCGTTGGACGGTGATCGAACATGCGGGCAGGCCGGTGGCCGCGGGTCCGTCGGCCCTGCTCGCGGCCCCGGGCGGCACCATCGGCCGCAGCCCCGACAACCACCTCGTGCTGCCCGACGAACAGCGGCAGATCTCGCGCCTGCAGGCCACGGTGCGCTACGACGACGAAGGCCGCGCGGTGCTGCGCAACATGAGCGCGGTGCTGCCGATCAGCGTGAACGGACAGACGCTGCGGCACGACCAGGAGTCGCCGATCGCCGAGGGCGATCGCGTGACCATCGGCAGCTACGTGCTCGAGGCCGCGCCCGCGAATGCCGCCACGAGCCGCGCGGCGCCATCGATCGCGACGGCGGCCGCCGAGCCCACCATCGCATGGCCGCCCGCGATCGAGCCCGCGAGTTCGCGCCTGGCGTCGGCGCCCGTGAGCTCGCGCATCGCATCGGCACCGGACTTCGGCGCGCAGGCCGCGTCGCTGCCGTCGTCGATGCCGCCGCCCGCACCGGCCCATCCATCACCGATGCCCGCGGCAGCGCCGCTCGATGCGCTGCTGCCGCAGGCACCGGTGTCCGATGTGTTCGCCGACCTGTTCGGCGCGGGCGCGCTGCCGATCGGCGACACGCATGCCGCGCCGCCGCGCGAGGTGCCCGCGCCGCAACCGGTGCCGCCACCGGTGCAGCGGCCGCCCGCGCCCGTGGCCGCACCGGTCTTCGCACCGGCGCCGCCCCCCGCGTTCGCGCCTCCGCCCGCCGCGACGCCGTCGCCTTTCGCGGTGCCCGCACCGGCACTGGCCGCGCGCTCGGCCATGCCCACCGCCGCCGACTGGGACGCGATCCTCGCCAACGCGCCGCGCCGCGTCGACAGCACGCCCGAGCCCATGCCCGACCCGTTCGCGCACGAGCCCTTCGAGCTGCCCTCGCAGGCGCGCAGGAACCCGGCCGATCCGCTCGCGCAGTTGAATCCCGGCGCCACCACCGACGTGTCCGACTTCGCGCTCAAGCGCGGCATCGATCCGCTGTCGCTGTTCGCGGCCGACCAGCACGCGCCCTCGCCGCTGTCCGATCCGCGCCCCACCGCGCTGACGCATGCGCCCGCGCTCGAGGACGTGCATCCCGCGATGGACCTGCTCGAGAAGCGGCCGGTGGTGCCCGGCTACAGCCAGTCGAACCATGCGCGCGAGGTGTCGGGCCAGTTCCGTCCACCGACGCCGATGCCGCTGCCCGTGGCGCAGCCGCCCGCGCGCATGGTCGAGCCCGAGCCCGTGCGCGAGGCAGCACCCGCGGCGCCGGTCGCCGCGCCGCCCACCGCATCGATGCAGGGCGCGCCCGTCGAGGCCGCGCTCGCGTCGATGCCGACGCGCGCACCCGCCACGCCTGCCGAAGCACCGCTGCCGGCGGCGCTCTCGACCATGGCCCCGGCGGCGGCGCCCGTGGTGGCACCCGCGCCGGCCATGCTCGAGGTGCCCGTCGAAGTCGTCGCGCCGAAGGCGAGCTCCGAACCGGTCGCCGTGGTTGCGTCCCCGAGCCCCGCCGCCGACACCGCGCCCGCGCTGCCCGCGGCCTCCTGCGAGGTGCTGTTCCGCGCCTTCCTCGACGGCGCCGGCGTGCCCGACGTCGCGGGCCAGCAGCAGCTCGATGCCGAGATGATGCGCAGGCTCGGCCGGCTGATGCGGGCCTTCACCGACGGCACCATCGAGCTGCTGTCCTCGCGCGCGATGCTCAAGCGCGAGGTGCGCGCCGAGATCACGATGATCGTGGACGAGGAGAACAACCCGTTCAAGATCCTGCCCAACGGCCGCGCGGTGCTGATGCAGATGTTCGGCGCGCGCATGCCGGGCTTCCTGCCGCCCGAGGCCGCGGTGCACGATGCGCTCGGCGACCTGCAGTCGCACCAGCTCGGCATGGTCGCGGGCATGCGCGCCGCGCTGCTGATGGTGCTGCAGCGCTTCGATCCCGAGGCGCTCAAGAAGGACACGCCGCACGACGGCGGCCTCGGCGAGAAGCTGCTGCCCGGCGGGCGCGAGGCGCGCCTGTGGCGCCAGCTGCAGCAGTTGCATGCCGAGACCACGGCTGCCGTCGAGGACGACTTCCAGGCCGTGTTCGGCCGGGCCTTCCAGCAGGCCTACGACCGGGAAATGGAACGATTGAAGGAGGCACGCCGTGCTTGAAGCGACCCGCACGACCCCGTTCGCCGTCCCGCTGTCCACGTCGCAGTTCTCCTGCGTGGGCGAGCGCAGCGGCAACCAGGATGCGATCGGCTACCACCTCGACGACTGGTTCGGCTGCTTCGTCGTGAGCGACGGCGTCGGCGGCAACGCCGGCGGCGAGCAGGCCGCGCGCACCGCGGTCGACACCGCGCTCAATACCTTCGTCGCCAACCCCTCGGTGGCCGCCGAGGACATCCAGCAGTGCGTGACGCGCGCCAACGACGCGATCCTCGCGCGCCAGCGCGCGCAGGCCGAGCAGGGAAAGATGAGCGCGACCTTCGTCTCGCTGTTCGTCGACCGCAGCAACGGCCAGGCGCGCTGGGCCCACGTGGGCGACAGCCGCCTCTACTGGTTCCGTCGCGGCGTGCTGATGGAGCGCACCGAGGACCACAGCCTGTCGCAGCGCTCGCGCGAAGGCATGGCGCAGGGCGAGGCCGTGCCCGCCAACGGCGCGCAGGCCCTGATCCAGAGCAACCTGCTCTACCGCGCGCTGGGCGCGCGCGAGCGTGCCGAGGCCACCGTCTCGGGCACGCAGCGGCTGGCCGACGGCGATGCCTTCCTGCTGTGCACCGACGGGCTGTGGCAGCTGATCTCGCAGCAGGTCATGGAGCGCTCGCTGCAACTGGCCGACAGCGCCGAGGAATGGCTCGCGCTGCTGCGCCGCGCGGCCGAGGCCAAGGCCGACGAGTCGCGCGACAACTTCTCGGCGCTCGCGGTGTGGGTGGGCTTTCCGCAGCAGGTGACGCTGGCGGGGACGGCCGCGCCGCCCAGGGCGGGCTGAGCGCCCTCAGGCCGCCAGCACCAGGATCTTGGGCTGGCTCGGCACGATGCGCATGCCGAAGGTGTTGCCGCCGTTCTGGCGCGTGAGGCTGGTCATGCGCGTCTGCGGCGAGCCCTTGATGCGCAGCGTGAAGGCGCCGATGACGTGCCGCGATTCCGACATCACGCGCGGCATCACCACCCCCAGGCCCACGCCGGCGTTGTCGCCGTTGGTCATCGGCGTGGTGGTCGCGAGGTTGTGCGCGGGCGTGCACAGGTAGAGGATGTTCCAGGCCTTCGGGATCGCGGTGCAGCCGATCGCGAAGTTCGGCCACGGGATCGGAATCAGGGGCGACTTGCAGACGTCGGGAAAGGCGATGTCGACGCCCATGAGCTGGCAGTTGGCAAACATGCGGTTTCTCCTTCGTGGCTCTTGCGGTGCGGGGCGGGGCGGCGCGTTCAGCCCATGTGGATCTGCTTGGCGTCGGCCTTGACGAGGTCGCGCGCGGTGATGACGGTGTTCTTGCCGTGCAGCCGCATCATCTCGTCCGCGCGGTAGTCGACCTGCCCGGCCTGCACCTGGTCGATGCCCTCGGTCATGCGGAACGCGCTCTTGCTCAGGTGCACGAGGCGGTCCACCACGGCTTCGTAGACACGCCCGATCACGCGCATGTCGAACACGGCCGCCCGGGCCTCGTTGCCGCTGTAGTCGAGCCGTCCGACCTGCATGCGGGCCTCGTCGGCATCGATGCGCAGCAAGGGTCCGTCCAGCGTGGCCACCTCGCCCGCGTGCAGCCGCAGCGCGGTGGGGCTTTCGATGCTCACCGCGCCGCGGCGCGAGGCGAGCGTGAGATCGCCCTCGACATCGAGCCGCGCGCGGCCGGCATCGGCCTGCTCGGCCACGGCCGTGAGATAGAGGCGGTGCTCGTCGGGCCCGTTGACCAGCACCGTGTCGCCGATCTCGGGGCGCAGCAGGCAGCTCGCCGCGCGCAGGCAGCGCAGCACCCGGCCCTCGCTCTCCACGCTGTAGATGCCGCCCGGCAGCACCGAGGCGACCACGCCGAGCGCGTTGACCGCGCCGGCCGCGCCAACCGGCGCCGCGTATCCGGCGGCTCTGGCCGGGACCGTTCTGAGGGAAGCGACTGTCATGAGGAACCTCGATTCGTCGTCGGTGGGTCGAAGCGGCGGCGCGCGGAGAACTCCTCGGCCGCGAACAGCTCGGGCTCGTTCGCCAGCAGCCCGCCGCGCTCGGGAATGTTCGCGCCTTCGAGCAGCGCGCGGTGCACCTTGGTGCGCATCAGCGTAGCACCGCGGAAGTCGGCATCGTGCAGGTCGGCGTAGGAAAAGTCCGCATACGTGAGGCGCGCCTCGCCGAAGCGGGCACCGCCGCAGCGCGCGCGATGGAAGATGCATTGCTCCAGGTCGGCCGACGAGAAATCGACCTTCTCGAGCTGCGCATCGATCCAGATGCTCTGCGTGAACACGCCCGCGGTGCAGGCCACGCCCGCGAGCCGCACGAACGGGAACAGGCACTGCGGCGCCCGCACGCGGCGCAGGCTGGCGCCTTCCATGCGCGCGCCCTTGAAATTGCAGCGCACGAGCGAGGCCTCCTCGAAATCGCAGCGCTCCAGGTTGGCATCGGTGAACTGGCACGACTCGAAGCGCAGCCCGCGCAGCACCTGGCCCGAGAGATCGCACTCGGTGAAGATCGCCTTGTCGAAGTCGCAGCCCGCGAACAGCGCGCTGCGCAGGTCGGTCTGGAAGAAGGTCGCCTTCGGCAGCGAGGTGCCCGTGAAATCGGTGCGCTCGAGCGTGCAGCCATGGAACACCAGCGACTCGGAGCGCGCACCGCGAAACGAAGCGCCGGCCAGCGTGCAGTGGTCGAAGCCCGCGACGCCCGCGTCGATGCGCTGCAGGCTCGCGCCCGACAGGTCGGTGCGGTGGACCATGAGGCCGTGCAGCACGGCCTCGTCCATGCGCACGCCGGTGGCATCGCAGGCATTGAAGACGCCATCGGCGAGGCGAGCCGCCTCCAGGCTGGCGCCGCCGAGGCGGCAATCGTCGAACACGCTGCCTTCGAGGTTCGCGCCCGTGAGATCGGCCTGCGTGAAATCGCTCTGCGCGAACAGCCCGCCCGACAGGTCGAGCCCGCGCAGGTCGAGCCCGCGCAGCGACCGCTCGCGGATCTCCTGCCCCCCCTTGACCATGGCCTCCAGGCGGGTCGGCGTCATGCGGCCTTCTCTTCGGTCTTGCGCCGCGGCACGGTCTTGACCTGCTCGGTGTAGGCCTCGTCGAAACGGGTCGTCTCGTCGATCAGGCACTGGCCGAGATCGGCCTGGAACAGGTTGGCGCGCCGGAAGTCGGCCGACACGAGCACGGCCTTGTCGAGGTTCGCGGCGATCAGGTTGGTCTCCACCAGCGAGGCCGCCGTGAGATCGGTGCGCACGAACATGCAGTTCATCGCGTCGGCGCGATGCAGCACCGCGCCGCGCATCGAGGCGTTGGAGAAATCGCTGTTCTCCAGCCTGGCCTCGGTGAAATCGGCCGCGTCGAGCCGCGCGTCGCGCAGGCTGCAGTCGACGAGCAGCGCGCCGCGAAAGCCGGCCTCGTGCAGCGCCGTTTCGCCGACGAAGCAGGTGCTGTCGATGCGCGCGCCCGAGAAATCGATGTCGCCCTCGCGCTGCGTGTCGGTCCAGTCGCAGGTGTCGAGCCGCGCCCCGGCGAAGCTGAGCCCGCGCGCGACGCAGTCGATCCACGAGACCTTGTGCAGGTGCGCGCGGTCGAAGCGCACGTCGCTCAGCGCGGTGCCGTCGTCGAAGTCGACCGCGAACAGCCGTGCCTCCTCGAAGCCGCAGTCCTCGAGCCGCGCCTGGCTCAGCACCAGGTTGTCCATGGCCGCGGACGCGAAATCGCAGCCGCGGGCCTGCAGCTGGTCGAGCGTGGTGCCGTCGAAGCGGGCCTGCCGGAAATCGGCCGCCTCGGCCTGCGCCAGCGCCATGTTGGCGCCGGCGAGGTTGGCGCCCCGCAGCGAGGTGCGCACCAGCCGCGCGCGCACGAGCAGCGCCTCGGCCAGGTCGGCCTCGTCGAGGCGGCTGTCGGTGAAATCGGCGTGCTCGAGCAGGCTCGCATGCCAACGCGTGCGGCGCAGGTCCAGGCCCGAGAGATCGGCGCCCGTGAGGTCCATGCCCGAGAAGTCGCGCGACCCCGCGAGCACCGCGGCCACGCGTTCGCGCGCATGCAGCGCGTCCTGCGAGGCCATCGGGTCGGCCGCGTCCTGGTACTGCGCGGTGCGGCGGTAGTTCTGCACCAGCTTCTCGCCCGCGCCTTCGACCAGGCGCTTCATCTGCGCCCTGGCCTCGGGCGTCATGGGGCTGGCGCCGCCCGCGCGGGTGTCGTTCGCCATGCGCTCGATCTTCGGCCACATGTCGAAGCGCGGCGGCCCCTTGGGCTTTCTCGAGGCGGCGTCGGCCACGAAGGTCGAGGTGTCGAAGCCGACCTTGCGCGACTCGACCGCGTTGGCCTTGCCCGCGCGGTCCATCTCCTCGCGCACCTCGTCGAGCTTCCTGCGCTGCTCGGCGATCGACTGGCGGGTGCGCGCGATGAAGTCGGGCAGCTCGCGCAGCGTGGGCACGGGCTGCGCGGGCGGCACGGCCTGCTCGTAGGGCGCCGTGTCGACGCCGTCGGCGCGTGCCTTGGCGTCGAGCTCCTCGCTCAGCGCCTGCGCGCGGGCGCGCATGTTGCGCTGAAGCGGGCTCGGCGGCGGCATCGCGGCATCGAGGTCGGGCCAGGGGCCGATGATGCGCTCGGGCAGCAGCTGCTCGTCGCGCATGAAGTAGAGGGCGCGGTCCTCCGACTCGCAGCGGGTGACCAGCGTCTCGCGGTAGCCCGCGAGCGGCAGCGGCGGCACGGCCGCGTCCTCGAACGCGACCATCGCATGGCTGATGTCGGCCGCGTCGTCCTCGGCGATCGGCGTCACGCCATGGAAGATCAGGGCCACGCGCTCCAGGTGCGGGAAGAACCAGGCGGTGGACAGCGTGAGCGCGAAGTCCTCGAGCACGGCGCCGTCGAGCGGGCGCGGGTGGTGCACGCCGCGGACCACGAAGCCGCGCGCGCGCCAGTCCGGCAGGCGGCCCGACTGCACGGACCGCTCCGGGTGCATGTTGAGGATCTCGAAGGGGGCATCCGCCAGCCCACCGTCGGCCGGCGCCAGCCACTGGTCCTCGGGCGCGATGTTGAAGTAGCGCCAGTCCATGTCGCGTGCATAGCCCGAGAAGAGGTTCTGCTTCCAGTGCTCGTCGTACTGGCGTCCGAGGCGCGCGGCGCGCGAGGCACGCACCTCGTCGAGCGCGCCGAAGCCCGCCGGCGGGCGGATCTCGTCGGGGCGATGCAGCCGCTGCGCCGGCAGCTCGATGTTCGGCAGGCGCCGCGTGCGCAGTCCGTTGACGAGTTCGTCGGCGCTGCCGATGCCCGCGGGATTCTCCGCGTGGCCGGGGCCGCCGAAGGCGCGGCGCCAGTCGACGGGCATCGCGTCGAAGGGCTGCGGCGGGCTCGGGCGCCCGTCGACCCAGAAGCGGTCGCCGGACACGTGCAGCGTCTTGCGCCGCCCGCGCACCTGCACCGACACCGCGCACTGGGTCTTGTCCTGCTGGTGGTGCGTGTAGGCCTGGCCGCTGACCAGGAACTCGGGGCCGGCCTTGGGCATGCCCGCATCGAGCGCGGCGTCGGGGCCGAGCTCGGCGGCCAGGGTCTTCCAGACCTCCGGTTCCGGCACCAGCTTCGCGTCGGCGCCGAAGCCGTCGGTCATGGCGATGGCCGTCATCGCGAGCCAGTGGCGCTGGTCCCTCGGGAACGGGCGCGTGAGCATGCTCACGCGCAGCGGCTTGATGATCTTCATGGGCTGGTGGTGCTGGGTATCTCCAGCTGGGTGCGCTCGCGGTCGATCGCCACCTGCGGCGGCTCCTCGCCCGAATGGACCACGTGGACCTTGCGGCCGGCGGTGAAGTTGGCGATCAGCTCGGTGTCGATGAAGGTGCGCACGCTGGCTTCGCGCCGCTGTCCCGCGGCATCGGTGAACGCGAGCCGCAGTTCGGTGGCCGCCATGTCGGCCGCATGCCGGCCGCGCTTGATGAGCCGGCCCGGCGGCCGCGCGAGCGCGACGATCTCGGCCTCGGTGCGGCGGCCCTGGGCGCGCAGTTGCTCCCATTGCTTTTCCTCGCCGCGAAAACGCAGGTCGGTGACCACGCTGGTCCAGATCAGCGCGGCGGCCAGTATCACCGCGGCCAGCACCGCGAGGCCGCCGAGGCCCATGCCCAGCATGTCGGACCACGGCATCACGGACCTCCCGCGGTCCGAAGACCGGCGCCGGTGGAAAGGACGCGCCTCACGTGGTGTTCTCCACGCCGCTGCTGGCCGACTCGGTGGCGGCCGTGTTGGCCGTGACGGCGGTCTTCTTGGTCTTGAAGGCCGCGACCTTGGGGCGGTACTTGGCCTCGATCCAGTTGACGGCCGACAGATTCAGGAACAGTCCCTGGATCAGCCAGTTGACGCCCGAGAACTGCATCTTGTTGCCGTAGCGGTCGAAGCTCCAGGCATGCGCCAGCGCCTGGTGCAGCGTGGCCTCCTTGAGCATCTTCTGCCACCAGCTCTCGTTGTCGGCGTTCATCACCTGCTCGGGCGTGTTGTAGGCACTCACGCTGGCGTTGAGCGTGAAGTTCGTGGCGTTCACGATCGAGGTGGTGCTGTTGTAGGTGATGTCGGGAGCGGTCACGGTCTTGGGGCCGGTGACCGCCGTGGTGTCGGGACCGAGCACGAGCTTGCCGTCGATGGCGTTGATGATCTCCACCCGCCCGGCCGCCGTGATGCGGATGTCGGCGCCGCTGACGAGGCGCAGCACGGCACCGTTGATGACCACGATCACGTCGCCGTTGACGGTTTCGTCGATGCCGCCCGTGACCGTGCGCCGCTCGCCGCCGGTGATGGTCTCGACGACGCCGTCGCCGATGGTGCGCGTCTCGCCGCCGGACACGTCCTCGGTGGCACCGCCCGTCACGCTGCGCGTCTCGCCGCCGTCGATGGTTTCGAGCGCGCCCGCGCTGATGTGGCGCTCCTCGCCCGACTCGAAGGTCGAGGACTCGTGGCCCTCGATCAGCGTGGTGCGCGAGCCGCCGGTGGTGTGGGTCTCGTCGGCCTCGACCTCGGTGTCGAGGTTGCGCTGCGCGTGCAGCAGCACCTGTTCGGCACCCATCGCGTCCTCGAACACGATCGCGTTCGCGTCGGCGGGCGTGCCGCCGGGCGTCGAGCGCGACACGATGCCGCTCTTGGTGGCTTCGCCCGGCAGGTCGAAGGGCGGCATGCGGTCGGCGTTGTAGACGCGCCCGATCACGATCGGCCGGTCCACGCGCCCGCCGATGAAATCGACCACCACCTCCTGGCCCACGCGCGGCACGTGCACCGTGCCGAAGCCGTCGCCGGCCCAGGCCTGCGACACCCGCACCCAGGCCGAGCTGTCCTGGTTCGACGGCCCCTGGCGGTCCCAGCGGAACTGCAGCTTCACGCGGCCGTAGGCGTCGGTCCAGATCTCCTGGCCCTCGGGGCCGACCACGGTCGCGGTCTGCGGCCCGGTGGCGTGGGGCATGGGCGTGCGGCGCGGCGCGCGGAACGGCAGGGTCGCAGGCTGGGCCACGAAGTCGAAGCTGTAGCGCCCCTGCCCCTCGCTGCTCGCGTAGCCGGCCTCGCTGAGCGCATAGGCCACCGACACCAGCAGGTACTCGCGGTTGTCGGCTGCGCGTGGCGACCCCTTCATCGTGAAGCGCCAGCCGCAGGCCAGGCCGCGCACGCTGGCGTGGCCGCTGCAGCGTTCCGACAGCGCCTGCGCCTCCTCGAGCCGAACGCGCGCGTAGTGCTCGCCCTGGCCGGGCGCGCTGTAGTCGCCCATCCATTCGTACATGTCATGGCCGTCCTGGCTCGCACCGACCGGCAGGTGCCGCACGCTGTGCATGTCGGCCTTGGGCATGGTGAAGTTGAAGTCGCCCACCGCATAGCTGCCGGTGCGCAGCTCGGCGCTGGCCTGCCAGGCGTCGATGACCTCGAGGTCCTCCACGATCGGGCGGTCGGCCGCGAAGCAGTCGATGCAGCCATAGTCCGGCAGCTCGTCGTGGCCCGAGATGTCGTCGGCCAGCACCAGCGTGTGCTGGTCCTTCCCGTGCTTGAAGTAGTAGTAGATGCCCTCGAGTTCCATGAGCCGGCTCACGAAGGCGAAGTCGCTCTCGTTGAACTGGGCGCAGTAGTCCCAGGCGCGGTAGTCGCCGCACAGCCGGTTCTCGAACGCGAAGCCGTAGGCGTCCAGCACCTCGGCGACGATCTGCACCACGCTCTTGCCCTGGAACACGCGGCTGTTGCTCGCACGCGTGAGGTACCAGAGCCAGGGACGCACCACCGCGCGGTAGATGGTGTGGCGCGTCCGGCCGCCTTCGCGGCCGACGACGCTGAAGCGCGCGACGTGGCCGTGCAGGAAGCGCGCCGCGCCCGCGGTGCGGATCTCGAGCGCGAGCGGCTTGCCCAGCAGCTGCTTGGCGTCGATCGAGGCGTCGCGGCTCAGCAGGTCGACCTCGAACTCGAACAGCTGCGACAGGCCCTCGCTGCCGCACATCGAGCGGAACAGCAGCTGGTCTTCACCCAGCGGCGTGTGGGCGCGGATGATTCTGTCCATGGCGGCTACTTCCTGTTGGTGGCCTTGTTGAGGGTGAACTTCAGCTTCGGCAACGCGATCTTCAGGCCGAAGATGTGGCGTTCCTTCATCGCGAACTTGATCGCGACCGGCGCATCGATGATGAACTGCAGCGACCAGTTCGCGAACACGCCGTTGATCATGGTGTTCGCCACCGAGAGCTGCACCTTGGCGCCGTAGACGTCGGTCGCGAAGACGAAGAGCCGGAAGCGCTTGTAGGTGATGCCGTGCCACAGCTTGTAGAGCCAGCTCTGGTCCGCGGCGTTGCTGGTCTGCTTCGGCGTGTTGTAGATCGCGATCTTCGCGTTCAGCGTGTAGTTCGTGGTGTTGATGATGTAGTTGGTGGCGTTGTAGGTCATGGTGGGCGCCGACACCGTCTTCGGCCCGGTCACGGTGGTGATGTGCGGCCCCAGCACGAGCTTGCCGTCGAAGGCATTGACGATCTCCAGCCGCCCGCCGCCCGTGATGCGGATGTCGGCGCCGGTGACCAGGCGCACCACCGTGCCGTTGACCATCAGCAGCACGTCGCCGTTGTCGGTTTCCACGATGCCGCCGTTCACCGTGCGCGTCTCGCCGCCCGTGATGATCTCGGTCGCGCCGCCGGTGATCGTGCGCGTCTCGCCGCCCGTCACCGTCTCGGTCGCACCGCCCGTCACCGTGCGCTCCTCGCCGCCCGAGATGACCTCCAGCGCCCCTTCGCTGATGTGCCGCTCCTCGCCCGACTCGTAGGTCGCCGACTCGTGCCCCTTGATCAGCGTCGTGCGCGTCGCGCCCGTCGTGTGCGTCTCGTCGGCCTCCACCTCCGTGTCGAGGTTGCGCTGCGCGTGCAGCAGCACCTGCTCCGCACCCATCGCGTCCTCGAACACCAGCGCATTCGCGTCCGCCGGCGACCCGCCCTTGCTCGAGCGCGTCACCACCCCGCTCTTCGTCGCCTCGCCCGGCAGCGCGAACGGCGGCATCTGGTCGGCGTTGTACACCCGCCCCACGATCACCGGCCGGTCCACCCGCCCGCCGATGAAGTCCACCACCACCTCCTGGCCGATGCGCGGCGTGAACACCCCGCCGAAGCGCTCGCCCGCCCAGATGTGCGACACCCGCACGAAGCGCGAGCTGTTCTCGTTGCGCTGGCCATAGCGGTCCCAGTGGAACTGCACCTTCACCCGCCCGTACTCGTCGGTCCAGATCTCCTCGCCCTGCGGACCCACCACCGTCGCCGTCTGCGGGCCGCTCATGTGCGGCGGCGCTGCCAGGCGCATTGCCCGGAAGGGCCGGTTCAGGGGCTGCACCGTGAAGTCGAAGTCCCAGTCGCCGTGCCGCGCGCCGCTCGCGTAGCCGCCCTCGCGCAGCCCGTACGACACCGAGACCACGAGGTAGTCCCGGTTGTCGTCGCCGCGCGGCGCGTTGCGCAGCGTGAAGGTACCGCCCGGCGCCATGCCGCGCACCGTGGAGCGGCCCGTGCAGCGCTCGGCGAGCGCCTGCGACTCCTCGAGCCGCACGCGCGCGTAGTGCTCGCCGTCGCCCGCCGACGGATAGTCGCCGAGCCACTCGTACATCTCGTGGTCGGCGTGGTCGTGCGGCCCGGGCTGGCTGCGCACGTTGATGAGGTCCCCCTTGGGGGTGGTGAAGTTGTAGTCGTCCACCACGTAGCGCCCGCTGCGCAGCTCGCCGGACGACTGCCACTCGCGGATCACCTCCAGGTCGTCGCCGATGTCGCGGTCGGCCGCGAAGTGATCGATGCAGCCGTAGTCGGGCAGCGGCTGGTGCGCGCTCTCGTCGTCGGCCAGCACCAGCGTATGGCGGCCGTTCTCGTGCCTGAAGTAGTAGTAGATGCCCTCGAGCTCCATGAGCCGGCTCACGAAGGCGAAGTCGCTCTCGTTGTACTGCGCGCAATACTCCCAGGGCCGGTAGCTGCCGCAGAGCTTGCTCTCGAACGGAAAGCCGTAGCCGCCGAACACCTCCTCGAGGATCTCCACCACCGTCTTGCCCTGGAAGATCCTGCAGTCGCTCGAGCGCGTGAGATACCACAGCCACGGGCGCACGGTGGCGCGGTAGACGGTGTGGCGCGAGGTGCCGCCCTCGCGGCCCACGGCGGTGAAGCGCGCCACCTGGCCGTCGAGGTACCTGGGCTTCTCGCCGGCCGTGCGGATCTCCAGCGTCAGCGGCTTGCCCAGCACCGATCGCAGGTCGATCGCCGCGTCGGGGCTCAGCAGGTCGACCTCGAATTCGTACAGCTGCGACAGGCCCTCCGTTCCGCTCATCGAGCGGAACAGCAGCTGGTCGTCCCCCAGGGGGGTGTGCGCGCGTACGACTCGGGCCATGTCTGTCTCTCCTTGTGCTTCTTTCCTGGCGGGGTGCTGGAGGCCGGCGGGTTCTCGCGTTCCCCGTGCCTCAGTTGGCCCGGACCCAGAACGACGTGTAGGCCAGGCGCAGCGCGCCCTTGGACAGGTGCCGGCCGACGATCTTGAGATCGGCGAAGGCGATCTTCTTCTGCCACACGTTCTCGTTGGAATTGACGACCGAGATGTTGACGAACAGTCCGTTGATCGAGGTGAAGGTGGCCGGCGAGAGCATCACCTTGATGCCGTAGATGTCGTAGGCCTGCGCCGTGAACTTCGACTCCTTCACCCACGAGGCGTCGTAGTTCGTCATGCGCCAGTGGAAGTGGTCGTCCGTCTTCACCGTGTGGTCGGGCGTGTTGTAGACGATCACGGTCGCATTGAGCGTGTAGTTGCTCGTGTTGAGCGTGTAGTTGGTCGCGTTGTGCACGATGGTCGGCGCGAACACGTTCTTCGGGCCGGTGACCACCGTGGTGTCGGGGCCGATCACGAGCTTCAGGTCGACGGCATTGACGATCTCGATGCGCCCGCCGCCCACGATCCGGATGTCCGCGCCGCTCACGAGCCGGATGACGCTGCCGTTCACCCGCAGGGTCACGCTGCCGTTGACGGTCTCGAGGATGCCGCCCGTCACGTTGCGCGATTCGCCGCCCGTGATGATCTCGGTCGCGCCGCCGGTGATCGTGCGCGTCTCGCCGCCCGTCACCGTCTCGGTCGCACCGCCCGTCACCGTGCGCTCCTCGCCACCCGAGATGACCTCCAGCGCCCCTTCGCTGATGTGCCGCTCCTCGCCCGACTCGTAGGTCGCCGACTCGTGCCCCTTGATCAGCGTCGTGCGCGTCGCGCCCGTCGTGTGCGTCTCGTCGGCCTCCACCTCCGTGTCGAGGTTGCGCTGCGCGTGCAGCAGCACCTGCTCCGCACCCATCGCGTCCTCGAACACCAGCGCATTCGCGTCCGCCGGCGACCCGCCCTTGCTCGAGCGCGTCACCACCCCGCTCTTCGTCGCCTCGCCCGGCAGCGCGAACGGCGGCATCTGGTCGGCGTTGTACACCCGCCCCACGATCACCGGCCGGTCCACCCGCCCGCCGATGAAGTCCACCACCACCTCCTGGCCGATGCGCGGCGTGAACACCCCGCCGAAGCGCTCGCCCGCCCAGATGTGCGACACCCGCACGAAGCGCGAGCTGTTCTCGTTGCGCTGGCCGTAGCGGTCCCAGTGGAACTGCACCTTCACCCGCCCGTACTCGTCGGTCCAGATCTCCTCGCCCTGCGGGCCCACCACCGTCGCCGTCTGCGGGCCGCCGGTGCGCGGCAGCGGCGTCTGGCTCGGCGCCCTGAACGGCAGCGAGGTGGGCTGCACCACGAAGTCGAAGTTGTATTCGCCCGGCTCGGCGCCGCTGGCATAGCCGCCCTCGCGCAGCGCATACGACACGCTCACGGCCAGGTACTCCTGGTTGTCGTCGCCGCGCGGCGAATTGCGCATCTTGAACTTGCCGCCGGGGGCCATGCCGCGCACGGTGGCATGGCCGGTGCTGCGCTGCGCGAGGGCCTGCGCCTCCTCGAGCCGCACGCGTGCGTAGTGCTCGCCGTCGCCGGGCGAGGGATAGTCGCCGAGCCATTCGTAGATCTCGTGGCCGGCGTGGTCGTGCGGCCGCGGCTGGCTGCGCACGCTCGACAGGTCGCCGCGCGGCGTGGTGAAGTTGAAGTCGTTCACGGTGTAGCTGCCCGAGCGGATCTCCTCGCTGGGCTGCCATTCGCGGATCACCTCCATGTCCTCGCCGATGTCGCGGTCGGCCGCGAAGTAGTCGATGGTCTCGTAGCCCGCCATCGGCTCGTGCGCGCCGATGTCGTCGGCCAGCACCAGCGTGTGCCGGTCCTTCTCGTGCTTGAAGTAGTAGTAGATGCCCTCGAGCTCCATGAGCCGGCTCACGAAGGCGAAGTCGCTCTCGTTGTACTGCACGCAGTACTCCCACGGCCGGTAGCTCTCGCAGAGCTTGTTCTCGCACGGGAAGCCGTAGTCGGCGAACACCTCCTCGATCACCTCGACCACCGACTTGTCCTGGAAGATCTTGTTGTCGCTCGAGCGCGTGAGATACCACAGCCACGGCCGCACGGTGGCGCGGTAGACGGTGTGGCGCGAGGTGCCGCCTTCGCGCCCCATCGCCGCGAAACGGATGACCTGGCCGTTGAGGAAGCGCGGCGCGCCGGCCACCGCGGTCTGGATCTCGAGCGCGAGCGACTTGCCGAGCATCGACTTGAGGTCGATGCCCGCGTCGGGGCTCAACAGATCGACTTCGAACTCGAACAGCTGCGACAGCCCTTCCGAGCCGTGCATCGAACGAAACATCAGCCGGTCTTCACCCAGTGGCGTATGCGCCGTGACGACTCGCGCCATGAAAGTCTCCTTGCTGCATTCTTGTTGCCTCAGGCTTCCGAGAACTCGTAGCGGAAGTCGTCCTGCGCCGCGGACAGCCGCACCTGCGCGAGCTTGCGCGCGCTGACGGTGGCGCCGATCACCTCCTCGCTCAGCCGCGGGAGGATGGTGTGCGTGAGGATCGCGTCGATCATCCGGCCGCCCGATTCGATGGCGGTGCAACGGCGCGCCACGAGCTCGACGGCGCTGTCGTCGTAGGCGAGCGCGATGCCGTGGTTCGCCTCGAGGCGCGCGGCGACCCGGTCCAGCTGGAGGCGGATGATGCGATGCAACGCATCGGCATGCAACGGGTAATAAGGCACGACCACCAGCCGCCCCAGCAGCGCGGGCGCGAACACCTTGAGCAGCGGCTCGCGCAGCGCCTGCGCCAGCGGCTCGGGGTCGGGGCGCAGCACCGGGTCCTCGCACAGCTGCATGACCAGGTCGGTGCCGACGTTCGAGGTCATGATGATCACGGTGTTGCGGAAGTCGATGTGGCGGCCCTCGCCGTCCTCCATCCAGCCCTTGTCGAAGACCTGGAAGAAGATCTCGTGCACGTCGGGGTGGGCCTTCTCGATCTCGTCGAGCAGCACCACGCTGTAGGGCCGCCGGCGCACCGCCTCGGTCAGCACGCCGCCTTCGCCGTAGCCCACGTAGCCGGGCGGCGCGCCCTTGAGCGTGGAGACGGTGTGCGACTCCTGGAACTCGCTCATGTTGATGGTGACGAGGTTCTGCTCGCCGCCGTACAGCGCCTCCGACAGCGCGAGCGCGGTCTCGGTCTTGCCCACGCCCGAGGGGCCGCACAGCAGGAACACGCCGACCGGCTTGTTGGGGTTGTCCAGCCGCGCGCGCGCGGTGCGGATGCGCCGCGCGATGGTGTCGAGGGCATCGGTCTGCGCGACCACGCGCTGCGACAGGATCTCGCCGAGCCGCAGCACCGACTGCGCATCGTCGCGCACCATGCGCCCGATCGGGATGCCGGTCCAGTCGGCCACCACCGTGGCCACGGCCTGCTCGTCGACCGCGGCGAGGATCAGCGGCGATTCGCCCTGCAGTTGCGAGAGCTTCTGCTGCGCGGCGTCGAGCTCGGCGCGCATCTGCTCGGGCGAGGCCTCGGGCTCGGCGGGCGCCGGTGCGGCCTCCGTGTTGTCTTCCTGATCGCCATCCTCGGCGGCCTCTTCAGCCTGCACCGGCACCGCCGCCGGCGAGAGCTGCCGGCGCAGCGCCACGATGCGCTCGACCAGCTCGGCCTCCTCGGTCCGCCTTTGCTCGAGCATCGCGAGCTCGGCCCTGGCGGCATCGACCTGCGCCGCGATGTCCTGCACGCGCTGCGCCTCGCCGACGCCGATCGCGGCCTCGCGCTGCGCGATGCCCGACTCGATGCCCAGCACCTCGATGCGCCGCTGCAGGTCCTCGAGCGCGGCCGGCAGCGCGTGCTGGCTCAGCGCCACGCGCGCGCAGGCGGTGTCGAGCAGGCTCACGGCCTTGTCGGGCAGCTGGCGCGCGGGGATGTAGCGGTGCGACAGGCTCACGGCGGCCTCGAGCGCGGCGTCGAGGATCAGCACGCCGTGGTGCTTCTCGAGCTCGGCCGAGATGCCGCGCAGCATGATCACGGCCTTGTCCTCGGTCGGCTCCTGCACCTGGATGGTCTGGAAGCGCCGCGTGAGCGCCGGGTCCTTCTCGATGTACTTCTTGTACTCCGACCAGGTGGTGGCGCCGATGGTGCGCAGCCGGCCGCGCGCGAGCGCGGGCTTCAGCAGGTTGGCGGCATCGCCGGTGCCGGCGGTGCCGCCCGCGCCCACCAGCGTGTGGACCTCGTCGACGAACAGCACGATGGGCTTCGGGCTCTTCTCGACCTCGTCGATGACCTGCCGCAGCCGTTGCTCGAACTCGCCCTTGACGCCCGCGCCGGCCTGCAGCAGCGTGGGATCGAGCACCCACAGCGAGACCTCGCGCAGCGAGGGCGGCACGTCGCCCGCGGCCAGACGCTGCGCCAGGCCCTCGACCACCGCGGTCTTGCCCACGCCGGCCTCGCCCGTGAGCAGCGGATTGTTCTGGCGTCGCCGCATCAGGATGTCGACGATCTGGCGGATCTCGTCGTCGCGGCCGTAGACCGGATCGAGCTCGCCCGCGCGCGCCTTGGCCGTGAGGTCGCTCGCGTACTTGGCGAGCGCCGAGCCGCCCGCGGCCTGCGGTGCGGCGCCGGCCGGCGCCGGCGCGCCGCCGGCCGCCGGTTCGGGCGCGATGTCGTAGTCGTCCTCGGGCGAGCCCTCGGTCCAGGCCGGCAGCTGCGCGATCAGCACGTCGGGCACCAGCTTGTCGAACTCGCGCGAGATGCCCGAGAGCACCTGGCGCAGCCCCGGCGTCTTGACGATGCCCGCGAGCAGGTAGGCGCCGCGGATCGAGGTCGCCTCGAAGCGCAGGCTCGCATAGACCCAGGCCCGCTCGACCGCGCTGTCGACGTGCTCGGAGATGTCGCTGATCGAGGTCGCGCCGTGCGGCAGCCGGTCGAGCGCGCGCACCAGGTCCTGCTCGACCGCGTCGAGGTTGAGGCCGGCACGCTTGACGATGCGCAGCAAGTCGCTGTCCTGCAGCTGCAGGATCTGGTGCAGCCAGTGCACGAGTTCGACGTAGGCATTGCCGCGCAGCTTGGCGAAGGCGGTGGCGGTCTCCAATGCCTTGTAGAGCATCGGGTTGAGCTTGGAGAACAGCGAGACGCGGCGGATGTCGGTCATGAGGCCTGGGTGAAGGAAGCGGAAGTGTGGGAAGCGGTGGCTGCGGAACGCGAATGCAGGGCCTCGGGCGCGAACACCAGGTCGCCGGCGTCGCTGTCGGACAGGCGGGTGCCGAGCCAGCTGCCCCAGCCCAGGCGCTGGCCGCCGTTGAGCTGCATGCCGCCGGCCTCCTCCTTGCGCAGCACGAGCCGCAGCTCCCACGCGAATTCGATGCCGACGTACTGGCGCACCCAGTCGATCACCTGCTGCAGCCGCTGGCTGCCCGGCAGGAAGGCGCGGTACTGCTCGAGCGTGAGCGGCCCGAGCTCGAGGCGAAACTTGCTCTGCGCATCGCGCACGGCGAGGCCGATGGTGGCGCCGGCGCCGAGCCGGTGGTTGCGCCCGAACAGGCCGATGCGGCTGACCTGCGGTTCGTCGATGGTCACCCAGTCGCTCACGAACTCCTCGATGCGCACCGGCAGGTCGAAATACAGGCGCAGGATCTGGATCAGGCCCTCGGGGTTGCGCGTCTGGCGCACCAGGTGGCCCGCCATGTGGGTGCGCGCATGGTCGGCGATGCGGTCGCGTTCCTTGAGCCCGGGCTGGCCCATGTTCATGAGGCTCGCGACGTACTCGACGAAGCGGTGGCCGTCGGGCCGGTCGAGGCTGTTGACCGACTGGGCATCGGCCCAGGCGCGGTAGAACAGCAGGATCAGCCGGTGGTGGAACAGGTCGGCGAAGGCGCTGAGCGTGTGGTCGTTGTGGTGCCGCTTGCGCTCGCGCGCGTACTCGGTCAGGTGCAGCGGCAGCGGGCCGTTGGGGCCGAACAGGCCGAAGCCGTAGATCGAGATCTGCGGCGGGCCGTCGCGGCTGTCGTCCACGCCCGAGACGTTCGAGGGCGCGAAGGCCATCGAGGGCTCCTGCCCGAGGCGCAGCGGCTCGTCGAGCGGGCGCGGCGCGCGGCCCAGCAGCGGATGGTCGCCGTGCGCGTCGAGCCGGCGCAGCAGCATGAAGAGGTCGTGCTCGAAGGGCTGCTCGACCAGGCCGGCCCACAGCGCCGGATCGACCTGCGGCAGGCCGCGCGCGGGCGGCGGCGCGGCCTCGGCTCGTGCCTCGTTCACCACCGCCCGATCCGCCGCGTCGCTCGCCTGCACGTCCTGCGCGGCGTCCGAGTCCTCGCGAAGGTCGGTGGTGCTGTTCATACGGCGGGGCGGCGTCCGATGCGCGGCGTCCAGCGCGCGATCTCGCCGCGCTGCAGGCTCGCCAGCGCGAACTCGGTGAAGGCGTTGAGCGACACGTGGCGGCTGAAGAACTGCTCGAGCACGGCGCCGAACAGGTACGGGCTCGCGCCCGAGAACGCGGTCTCGTCGAGCTTCAGCGCGATCTCCACGCCGCGGCCGAAGACGATCGGGCCCGGCTCGGGCAGGCGGCGGAACACCGGCGCCAGCTTCATCGAGCGCACGCCCTGGATCTGCCGGCGCACCGCGGGATCGGCGAGGTTGCCGTAGAGATCGAGCATCTCGCGCAGCGCGGCCGCGCCCTGGTCGGCATCGACGTCGGTGAGGCTCAGGTAGTTGAGGCCCAGGTGGCTGATGAGGCGCCAGGTCAGCGCGCCCTCGGCCAGCGCCGGGTAGGGCCGCGAGGGGCCGCGCAGGATGCGGATCGCGCGCACCGGCGCCGACACGCGCAGCGTGAAGTCCGACTCCAGCCCGGTGGGCAGCAACAGCGGCAGGTCGCGGTTGGTGCACAGCGCATCGAGCGTGATGTGGCGCAGGCTGTGCGGAAAGGGCGCGTCGTGCTGGTCCACCAGCGAGACATAGACCTCGCTGCCGGTGTAGCTGGTGCGCGTGCCCTGCGCGCGTGCGCGGTCCGACACCAGCCGCGGTTCGCGCCGCACCGAGAAGTAGGCGCCGAAGTCGCCGTCGTCGGAGGCGAAGGAGCCGAGGAAGGGCCGGAACTCGCGCTCCTCGGAGCCGTTGCTCATGTGGCCGACCACGCGCTCGACGGTGAAGATCTCGAAGTCGCGCGGCCGCGTGCGGTCGATCACCGCATGGTGCTCGTGCTGGCCCGGCCCGACCGGGATGCGGTCGCTGCGGCGCGGCACCAGGTTGACGATCGGCGTGCAGAACAGCGAGAACTGGCGCGCGTCGATCAGCCGCTCGAGGTCGCCGTCGGCGCGGTCGAGCAGGATCACGATCTCCATCGTGGTGCCGCTCATCGCCGCGGCCGCCGCGCGCAGCTTGTTGACGCTGAAGAACAGGTAGCGATCGGGAAAGGCGAAGTACTCGTGCAGCAGCCGATAGCCCTGGAACGAGCGCGCGTCGTAGGGCAGGAGCGCCTGGTCGGGGTCGAAGCCCTCGTGGCGGATCGCCTCCTCGCCCAGTGGCACGATGCGCGCGCCCTGGCCCGCGGTGCCGGGCCCGCTGCGGCAGACGGTGCCGATCGAGTGGTGCACCGCGAGCTCGAGCACGCGCAGCGCATGCAGCTCGGCGCCCGAGAGGAAGAACTCGAGCCGATCGAGCGGCATCTCGGCGAAGCGCGCGCCGCCCACGGCCTCGAGCTTGATCGTGATCGCGCTCTTGGCCTGTCGCGCGACGATCGGCAGCGCATGCAGGATCTCGGCCGGCACCGGCCCCAGGCTGGCCTCGGCGATGCGGATCGGCCACAGCGTGACCGCGTGGCCGGTGCGGAACTCGCAGGCCGTCTGCTCGCCCTTGATCATGCGGCCACGCAGGATCGTGTGGCGCGGCAGCTCGTAGCCGGCCTTCAGCGAGCCCTCGTTGAGGTTGCCGTCGATCTGCACCACGCCCATGGCGGGCAGCGGCGCGAGGAAGTTCGGATAGACCACCTCGAGCAGCCGCTGCGAGAAACGCGGGAACTCCGCGTCCATCTTGAGCTGGATGCGCGCGGTGAGGAAGCTGAAGCCCTCGAGCAGCCGCTCGACGTAGGGATCGCTGACCTCGATGCCGCGCATGCCCAGGCGGCCCGCGATCTTCGGATAGCGCTGCGCGAACTCGGCACCGAGCTCGTGCATGTAGGTGAGTTCGCGGTTGTAGTAATCGAGAAGTCTGGCGTCCATCTCAACTGTCCGTTGCGCTGCCCAGTGGCTCGCCTTGCATGAAACACGACATGGCCCCATCGAAAGGCCGCGGAGCAGGCCATGCCAGAGCACCCATGGAACCGGCTTCGCCGGGCCATCGGGTGCGCCCCCTTGAGGGGGGATCCGAAGCGACACGAAGTGCGCGGAGATTCGGGGGAGGACTCATTTCACAGGCCTCCGGTGGGGCGCAGCATCATGTGGCCGCTTTCCAGGTCGAGTTCGGAGCGCAGGATGAACTCGATCGGATAGGGCACCGACCACAGCGTGCCGCGGATCTCGAGCGCGAGCAGGTTGTGGTGCTCGAGCTCGGTGGCGTCGGTCACGCAGCGCACGTCGATGCTGTCCTTCATGATGCGCGGCTCGAAGTCGATGATGGCGGTGCGGATGGCGGCCTCGACGTCGGCGAAGTCGACCTCCGACATGCGCCCGCCGGCCCAGCCTCGCACGCCGTAGTTGACGACCGAGCGACGCGCGCGCGGCAGGTCCTGGATCGAATGCGCGGTGCCGAAGTTGGTGGTGTTCAGCAGCCACTGCAGGTCGCGCAGCACCGAGTCGCGCAGCAGCTTGCCGCTCATCAGGAAGGCGCCCGCGCGCTCCTGGCGGTTGCTCGGCTGCTTGTCGGTCAGGCGGTCGAGCAGCACGGGTTGCAGCCGGTCGCGCGCGACGCTCTCCTGCTCGCCCTCGGCATCGGAGCCCGACCAGGCGGAGGCGCCGACCGTGGCCATCAGGCGGCCTCCCCGGCGGTGAATTCGATGGTGCGCAGCTCGAGCAGCGCATGGTCGCCCGCGTCGCTGATCAGGGTGCGCTGGCCCGCGCCCGCGAACGCGGCCTCGCCGGGCAGCGGCAGCCAGTCGGTGCGGCGCGCGAGCGCGAGGCCGTCCTCGAGCGCGGCGAGCTCGCCCGCATAGCGCACCGGCACCAGCACGGCCAAGCCGCGGCCATCGGCCAGCTCGACCTGCACCGGCGACCACAGCAGGTCGACCAGGTGCTGCGGCCGCTGGAAGCTCAGGCGGCGCACCGAGGGCAGCGGCAGCCAGCCATAGCCCGCGGGCGTGATGACCTCGAGCGCGGCGCCCAGGCGCGCATCGCCGTCGCAGAGCCAGTCGAAGTCGATGCGCTCGAGCGCATCGCCATCGACGCGTTCGCTCGCCGCGTCGCCCGGGCGGTCCACGGCCTGCAGCAGGCCGCGCAGCGCGGGCGTGGCGTCGCGCGCCGACTCGCGCAGGCGGGTGGCCTCGTCGGCCTGGTCGGCCGGCAGCGCGGCGGCCGCGATCAAGGCATCGACCCAGTCCGCGCCGTCGCCGAGCACCGCGGGCGCGCGCGCCGCATCGCCGGCCCAGAAGGCGCTGCGCTGGCGCTCGCCGGCCAGCGCCATCGAGCAGGTGGCGCTCGCGGGCGTGAACGAGGGATCGAACTTGACGGCCGCCTTGAGCTGGTCCTCGGCGCGCTGCCACTCGCCGCGCAGCGCGAGGAAGTGGCACAGCGCGAGCCGCAGGCTGGCGTTCTGGGGATCGGCGCGGATCTGCCGCTGTATCCCCTCGGTGTGCTCGGCCACCGAGCGCTCGCCCAGCACTGCAAACGCGTCGCCCATGAAGCAGCTTCCTCTGTCGTTTCGCCAATGCGCGGTCCCGGCCCTGATGAAGCCAGAGCCGCCGCCGTGGTCGGTGGTTGGATATCGCTCGTGGCCGCCGGCGCCCGCCTCGCGGGGCCGCGGACCTGTCGCGGATGACGGCGCGATGCGCCGCCTTCGCCGCTCGGCCTTCGGCTGGCGGCCCGAAGACCGTCAGCCGGAGACCGGCTCGCGCGCGGCGCCGAGGCACCGCCCGCAAGCCCGGCCGGGCCAGCGGATCAGGCTTCCTTGTTTTCCTTGATGTTCCAGCCGAGCTGGGTTTCGGCGCCCTTGCCGCCCTTGTCGGTCTGTTCCCAGTACTGCTGCTTGACCTTGGCGGCCTGGAACGCGTACTGCACGAACACCGCGTCGCTGCCCTGCTCGGCCGTGTACTGCACCGAGGTGACCAGCACTTCCTCGAGCGTCACGCGCGTGTACTCGATCTGTCCGCCGCCGGCCTTGCAGACCGAGACTTCCACCTTGCTCAGATGCTTGCCGCTGGCGCAGTTCTTCATGACGGACGGGGCCGCCTTGTCGATGCGCGCGAGCACCTGCAGGTCGTTGAAGCTGGCCTTGCCCACGCCACCGCCACCACCGCTGACCATGTTGCCAGGCTGCGTCGCACCCCATGCGAACGACTTGATATCCGTCCAGTCCTTGTGGTTCGAGTCTTTGGATTCGCCGTTCGCGCCTTCGACGCGCATGAACATGTCTACTGCCATCATTAACCCCCGGAGTTGTGCGTGCCCCATCGAGGCACTGTTGAATTAGCTGCTGTCCTTCTTGTTGGACGGCAGCTTCGAAACCAGCCGCAAAGACACCGTGAGCCCTTCGAGCTGGTAGTGCGGCCGGAGAAAAAACTTGGCGGCGTAGTAGCCGGGGTTGTCCTCGATGGGTTCCACCTGGACCTCGGCGGCCGCCAGCGGCTTCATCGCCTTGGTGTCCTGCGACGAGGTACCGGGGCTGCCGTCGACGTAGTTCATGATCCAGTCGTTGAGCCAGCGCTCCATGTCCTCGCGCTCGCGGAACGAGCCGATCTTGTCGCGGACGATGCACTTCAGGTAGTGCGCGAAGCGGCAGCAGGCGAACAGGTAGGGCAGGCGCGCCGCGAGGTTCGCGTTGGCCGAGGCATCGGCGTCGTAGTACTCGGCCGGCTGCTGCAGCGACTGCGCGCCGATGAAGGCCGCGAAGTCGGAGTTCTTGCGGTGCACCAGCGGCATGAAGCCGTTCTTCGCGAGCTCGGCCTCGCGCCGGTCGCTGATCGCGATCTCGGTCGGGCACTTCATGTCGACGCCGCCGTCGTCGGTCGGGAAGGTGTGGGTCGGCAGGTTCTCGACCGCGCCGCCCGATTCCACGCCGCGGATCGAGGTGCACCAGCCGTACTGCTTGAACGAGCGGTTGATGTTCACGCCCATCGCATAGGCCGAGTTGGCCCAGGTGTAGCGGCTGTGCGCGGCCGAGTCGGTCTCTTCCTCGAACTCGAACTCGTCGACCGGGTTGGTGCGCGCGCCATAGGGCAGGCGCGCGAGGAAGCGCGGCATCGCCAGGCCGATGTAGCGCGCGTCTTCCGAGTCGCGCAGCGAGCGCCACGCGGTGTGCTCGGTGTTGTGGAAGATCTTGGTCAGGTCGCGCGGGTTCGACAGCTCCTGCCACGAGTCCATCTGCATCACGGTCGGCGAGGCGCCCGCGATGAAGGGGCAGTGCGCGGCCGCGGCGATCTTGGCCATCTCGCCGAGCATCTCGACGTCGGGCGGGCTGTGGTCGAAATGGAAGTCGCCGATCAGCGCGCCGAAGGGCTCGCCGCCGAACTGGCCGTACTCGGCCTCGTAGATCTTCTTGAACAGCGGGCTCTGGTCCCAGCCGATGCCCTTGTGGCGCTTGAGCGAGCGCGCCACTTCGCGCTTGGAGGCGCACATCACGCGGATCTTGAGCTGCTCGTCGGTCTCGGTGTTGTTCACGAGGTAGTGCAGGCCGCGCCAGGCGCCCTCGAGCTGCTGGAAGTCCTCGTGGTGCAGGATCTGGTTGATCTGCTCGGAGAGTTTGCGGTCGATCTCCGTGATGATGGCCTGCACCGTGCGATAGGCATCGTTGGAGATGGTGACGGAGCTCTCGAGTGCCTGCACCGCCAGCGTCTTGACGGCGTTCTGCACCGCCTCGCGCGCCTGGTCGGTCTTGGGCTTGAACTCGCGCTGGAGCAGGTCCGAGAACTCGTTCGGCTCGAGCGCCTCGACGGTCTGCTGGGCGCGCGCGGATTGTTTTTGCACGGTACTCATGGTGATGGTCCTGTCGACGTGATCGGCTCGCGCTTACTCGGCGGTGCCCGGCGTGCCCGCCGGCTTCTCCGCGGCCGCGTCGATGGCGCTGGCCACCGCGGGGTTCGGGCTGGTGGCCAGCGACTTCAGCAGCGCCGGGTTCTGCAGCGCCTGCGCGATGAGCTGCTCGGCGCCGTTCTTGCCGTCCATGTAGGACAGCAGGTTCGACAGTTCGGTGCGCGCATCGAGCAGCTGCTGCAGCGCGTCGACCTGGCGCGCGATGCGCGCGGGCGAGAAGTCGTCCATGCTGTCGAAGGTGATGTCGACGTTGAGCTGGCCGTCGCCGGTCAGCGTGTTGGGCACCTGGAAGGCCACGCGCGGCTTGATCGACTTCATGCGGTCGTCGAAGTTGTCGATGTCCACCGCCATGAACTCGCGCTCGGCGAGGTCGGGCATCGGGTCGACCTGCTTGCCCGCGAGGTCGGCGATCACGCCCATCACGAAGGGCAGCTGGATCTTGCGTTCGCTGCCGTAGATCTCGACGTCGTACTCGATCTGCACGCGCGGCGCGCGGTTGCGCGCGATGAACTTCTGACCACTGTTCCTGACACGGTTGTCTGCCATAAAGCTTCCTCTTGATTCTTCGATCGAATGCGTGCGGACCGCGTGCGCCGGCCGCCGGCGCCTACTGCGATGCGTCGGACCCCGGTGGCCGGCCGGCCAGGCTCTCCAGCTTCTGCAGTCCCTCGGGCATGAGCTCCTCGATGATCTGGAAGAAGTTGAGCGCCAGCAGCTTCTGCGCCCTGCGTATCAACAGGGGCGCGGGATGACTGGGCTCCGCGCGCTCCAGATACCGACAAGCCTTTTCCAACAACACCTGCACATCTTCGCGGCTCGTTATTTCAATATCGTTGATACCGATCGCACGTAGGCCGGGACCGCCACTTGCAGCGGTCTCGATCGCGCCCGGCGACGAGGCCGTCGCGGCCGGATCGCTCGCCGATGGGCTCTGGCGTTCGGTCCGTGGCGCTTCGACCGCGCCCTGCAATGCCTTCTCGGGCAGCAGTTGCGCCACCGTGCGCATCGATCGTTCGAGGCGCGAGAAATCGGGCGCCCAGCTCTGGCCCAGCGCGCGCTCGGAGGTCTCGCGGATGCGCTGCAGCAGCGCGAGCGCCGAGCGCAACGCGACGATCGGCGGCGCGTCGTTGTCGTAGGCGCGGCGCGCGGCCTCGCGCAGGCGGCCCACGCCGCCCGGGTAATCGATCTGGTCGGCCTTGCTCGAATCGAGCAGCGCCTCGACCTGTCGCAAGGTCATCGTCACGCCACCGTCATCGAGCAGCCGCGCATCGCGCACGCTGCGCCCGATGCCTTCGCTCTCGGCCAGCGCGGCCAACGCATTCATGCGCGGCAACGGATCCTCGTCGCCACCGTCGACCACGCGCGGATGCACGTCGTCCCAGTAGGTCTGCAGCACCACGTCGACCAGTTGCAGCCCCTCGACATAGCCCGGCAGGCCGCGGTTCTCGGTCCACGCGAGCGTGAGCGGCACCAGCACGCGCAGGTCGCGCGTGCGTTCGCACAACTGCCTGGCGATGCGCTCGACCTTGGTCCAGTCGGGCGGCTCGGCCGGAATGATGGTGTTGCCGAACTGCTGCTCGCGCTTGCCGAGCGTCGCCTGCTGCAACGCCATGAAATCGGCGTCGTATTCCAGATCCTCACCGCACGGAAGCGGGCCCTCGACGGGCTTTTGCAAAAGCTCGATCTCTGCCAGCGACACCCGATCTCCCTCGTTCAACCAATCAAAACATTAACGAATCATTAGTTATCTTGAGTGGAAGCGAGGAGCCGGTCAACTACATCAGAGGTCATCATGCCGTCTCTGAATCACAAAGAAGTACATCTTCCATTAACGTTACACAGTACGGCTTAACGGCGCATGACGACGCCGTGACAGAACTCAGCGCAACAGGCCGCGCGCGCCCAGGTTGCGCATCAGCGCGCCGATGCCGAAGGTCCAGCGCGGTGCCTTGTCGGCATGCGCGACGCGATTGACGAGCGCGCCGAGTTCGGGCGCCGCGATGCGCACGATGTCGCCGACCGTGTGCGTGAAGCCCTGGCCCGGACCGTGGCGGTCCTGCGTGGGCGCGAACATCGTGCCGAGGAACAGCATCAGGCCGTCGGGGTAGTCGTGATGGATGCCGATGGCCTGCGCCACGAGGTCGAGCGGATCGCGGCTGATCTTCGCGAGCGAGCTCGAGCCTTCGAGCACGAAGCCCTCGGGCCCGCGGACCTCGAGCGCGACCGTGATGCGGCGCACCTGCGCGATGCCGAAGTGCGCATCGAACAGGCGGATGAACGGACCGATGGCGCACGAGGCGTTGTTGTCCTTCGCCTTGCCCAGCAGCAGTGCGCTGCGGCCTTCGAAGTCGCGCAGGTTGACGTCGTTGCCGAGCGCGGCGCCCAGCGTCTCGCCGCGGCTGTTGACGGCGAGCACGACCTCGGGCTCGGGGTTGTTCCACACCGAGGCCGCATGGATGCCGATGTCGGCCCCCGTGCCCACCGACGAGAGCACGGGCGCCTTGGTGAAGATCTCCGCATCGGGCCCGATGCCGACCTCGAGGTACTGCGACCACGCGCCCTGCGCGATCAGCACCTCCTTGGCCTTCATCGCCTCGGGCGAGCCCGGCACGATGTCGGCGAGGTTGTCGCCGAGCACGCCGCCGAGCGCCGCGCGCGTGGCCTCGGCCTTCGATGCATCGCCGCGCGCCTGTTCCTCGATCACGCGCTCGAGCAGGCTCGCGACGAAGGTCACGCCGCTGGCCTTGACGGCCTGCAGGTCGCAGGGCGCGAGCAGCCACGGCCGGTCCTCGTTGCGCGCGCCGCCGTCGCTGTTGGCGAGCACCTCGGCCAGCGCCGCGATGCGCGGTGCCTGGCCGCTGCGCAGCACGCGCCGCACGGCATCGGCGGGTGGCTCCTGCAGCTCGAGCAGGTCGCTCATGGTGGGCGCGAGCCGCGAGAGGTCATGCAGGCCGTCGCCCTGCACGGCCACGAGCACGGGGCCCACGCCCGGTTGCCAGAGGCGGCCGACGAGGGTGGCCTGGTCGGCGTCTTGCGGGAGGCTGGTGGCGGTCTGGAGATCGAGTGGCATGGCGTTGGTTGTCTCTGGAGGTTGGAAGGAATGCGCGGGCATCGTAGCGCCGCACGCGCCGCGGCGTGCGGTCTTCCACCGACAGGGACTCCGTGGCCTCAGTGCCCAGGCGCCGCGCGCACGCGCGCGACCTCGGCCTGCAGGTCGGGCCAGGCGGGCTCCTGCGGCGCGAAGCGTGCGCGCATGTAGCCCGCGAGCTCGGCGATCTGGCGGTCGTCGAGCGCGTCGCGGAAGGCCGGCATGAAGCCGATGTCGCGCGTCGCGGGATCGCGCACGCCATCGAGGATGGTGCGCAGCAGGTTGTCGGGCTTCGCGCTCGCGAGGTTGCCGTTGAGCGCGAGCGGCGTGTTCACGCCCAGCAGCGTCGGACCGTCGCCGTCGTGGTGGCAGGCGGCACAGGCGCTGTCGAACATGCGCTGCGCGGGACCGAGCAGCTGGCCCTGCGTGCGCGCCGCCGTGTCGACGATGCGCCGTGCCTGGGCCCGTGCGGCGGCCTCGGGCACGGGCTCGGGGTTGAACGAGGCGAGGTAGGTCGCCATCGCGCGGACGTCGGCATCGGGCACGGCGCCGAGTTCGCGCACCACCTCCGCCATCGGGCCGCCCGCGATGCCGTGGCGCGGCGAGTGGCCGTCGCGCAGGTAGCGGTAGAGCGAATCGGCATCCCAGGGCATGGCGGACTTCGAAAGTGCCGTGAGCGGCGGCGCCTCCCAGCCATCGACCATCGCGCCCGACAGGAAGGCGCTGCCGCCCTGCTCCGCGCCCAGCGCATTGCGCGGCGTGTGGCAGGCGCCGCAATGGCCGAGGCCGTTGACGAGGTAGGCGCCGCGGTTCCACTCGGCGCTCTGCGTGGCCACGGGCGCCAGCGGCGCGGGATCGTGGAAGAGCGCGTTCCATCCGGCCATCAGCGGCCGCAGGCTGAACGGGAACTTGAGCTCGGACTTCGGCGTTTCGGCGCGCACCGCGGGCATCGCCATGAAGTAGGCATAGAGCGCCTGCAGGTCGTCGTCGCTGGTCTTCGCGAAGGCGGTGTAGGGGAAGGCCGGATAGAGGTGATGGCCGTCGCGCGACACGCCCTCGCGCATCGCGCGCTGGAAGGCGCTGAAGGACCAGCGACCCAGGCCGGTCTCGGCATCGGGCGTGAGGTTGGTGGTGTAGAGCGTGCCGAAGGGCGTGTCCATCGCGCGGCCGCCGGCGTTGGGCGCGCCGCCCGGCGCGGTGTGGCAGACCGCGCAGTCGCCGAGCGCCGCGAGCACGCGGCCGCGCTCGATGGTGGCCTCGCTGTAGACCGGCGCGGTGAGCGACACCGGCGCGATCGCCGAGCGCCAGCCGAGCAGGCCCGCGACGACGCCGATGCCGCCGACCACGAGCGCGGCGCCCGTGGCCCACAGGCCCTTGCGCCATGGCCAGATGGCATTGCTCCTTCCCCCCCTGGGGGAAGGTCGGGATGGGGGCACTGCGGCCTCACCATCGCCCCGCGGCGTCCCCCCTGCCCCGCCGTCTCCCGCAGGGGAAGGCAGCAGCCCGCGATTCAATTCCGCCAGCACCGTCTCCGGCGTGAACGGCGGCGCCCTGAAGCGCACGCCCGTCGCATCGAAGATCGCGTTCGCGATCGCCGCCGTGCCCGGCACCGACGAGGACTCGCCCGCGCCCAGCGACGGCTCGCCCGGGCGCGGCATGTGCATCACCTCGATCACCGGCACTTCGCGGAAGTTGATGATCGGGTAGCTGCCCCATTCGCGGCTCGCGACCACGCCCGAGGGCAGCACGCCGGGCAGGCGTTCGCCCCCCTCGGCCGGCCCGGACTGCGGCGCGAACTGCACCTGCTCCTTGAGCGCGCGGCTCGTGGTCTGGATCACGTTGCCGTGCACCTGGTGCTCGACGCCCGCGGGATTGACCAGCAGGCCCGCGTCGTGCCCCACCACCACACGGCGCACGTGCACCTCGCCGGTCCGGCGGTTGACCTCGACGTCGGCCACCCAGGCCGCCCAGGCGGCGCCGAAGCCGGGCCACTTGCTGTGCACGTAGCGCGCATAGGCGAAGCCCTGGCCGAACAGGATGTCGCCGCCGGGCCCGAGCCCGCCCTCGGCGTTCTCCTGCGGGCCGGTGCGCAGCCGCCAGCCGGCCTTCTGCGCGGTGGCCTGCACCAGCTCGACCGCGCGCGGATCGTCGAGGTGGCGCAGCCGGAACTGCACCGGGTCGACGCCGGCCGCGGTCGCGAGCTCGTCGATGTACGACTCGTGCGCGAACGAGCTCGGCAGCGCCGACACGCCGCGCAGCCACGAGGCGCGCACGATCGGCGCCATGTCGTTGACCTTCACGCGCAGGTTGTCGTAGCCGTAGGGCGGGCGCGCGGTGCGGTCGCCCATCTCGTAGGCCTGCGCCACCGGCTCGATGGCGCGCGTGAGCAGCAGCGCGAGCGTGGGCGCGCCGTTCGACGGATAGGAAGTCTGGAAGTCGTAGGCCGCGACGCTGCCGTCGGCCGCGAGGCCGCCATCGATCTCCATCAGTTGCGCGGCGCCCTTGGGCTCCCACGCATGCTCCTGCTCGCGCGTGAGCTGCACGCGCACCGGCGCGCCCACGGCGCGCGCGAGCAGCGCGGCATCGGCGGCCACGTCGTCGGCGCCGTTGCGGCCATAGCAGCCCGCGGCCTCCATGCGCACCACGTCGACCTGCAGGTCCTGCACGCCGAGCAGCTTCGCGAGATCGGCGCGCAGCACGTGCGGGTTCTGCGTGCCGGCCCAGCAGCGCAGTTGAATGCCGCTGCCACCGTCGTCCGCGGGCTGCCATTCGGCCAGCGCGCACGAGGGCCCGATCGAGGCATGCATCTGGTAGGGCCAGACATAGGTGCGCGGCATCGGATGCGCGGCGCGCGCGATCGCGCCATCGACGTCGCCCTCGTCGACCAGCAGGCGCTGCGTCGAGGGGTTGTCGCGCAGCGCCTGCGCGAGGTCGTCGAGGCCGGGCATGCCGGGCCAGGGCTTCCAGCGCACGCGCAGTTCGCGCAGCGCCTGCTCGGCGTGCTCCTCGCGCTCGGCCACGATGCCGACGAAGTCGCGGATCACCACCACCGCGCGGATGCCGGGGATGTGCGCGATCGACGATTCGTCGACCGATTCGAGCGTGTTGCCGATGAAGTCGCCATGGTCGGCGCCCGCGTAGGGCGGGCGCACCACGCGCCCATGCAGCATGCCGGGCACGCGCATGTCGTGCACGAAGACCAGTTCGCCCGCGAGCTTGGCCGGGATGTCGACGCGCGCCTGCCGCGTGCCGACCACGCGGTAGTCGGCCGGGTCCTTGATGGCGGCCTTCGCATCGAGCTTGAGCACGGTGCGCTGGCCCGCCACCAGTTGGGCGTAGCTCAGGTGCCGGTCGGGTGCCTCGGCCACGCGCACGATGCCGTTGCGCGCCTGCAATGCCTCGGGCGCCACGCCCAGACGCTCGGCCGCGCGCGCGAGCAGCCAGGCGCGCGCCTGCGCGGCCGCGAGGCGCAGCGGCTGCGCATGGATCTGGATCGAGGCGCTCGCGATGGTCGCGCCCTGGTTGGGCGCGCGCGCGGTGTCGCCGAGCATCACGCGCACGCAGGGCATGCCGAGCTCGAGCTCCTCGGCCACGATCTGGCCCAGCGCGGTCTGGATGCCGGTGCCGAGGTCGACGTGGCCGTTGAGCGCCGAGGCGCTGCCGTCGTCCCACACCGCGAGCAGCACCTCGTCGCCCTCGGCGGGATTGCCCGCGATGAAGGCCGGCTGGCCCTGGGCCGGCGGCGGTGCCGGCGGGGTCTCGCGCACCACCAGCAGCACGCCCTCGGCGGCGAGGAACTCCGCGCGCGTGCGCGGCAGGTCGGCGCGCCGCGTCATGGCGACGTCGCCCGCAGCTGGCGCGCCGCGCGCTGCGCCGCGTCGAGGATCTCGATGTGCGTGCCGCAGCGGCACAGGTTGCCCGAGAGCTCGCTGCGGATGCGCGCCTCGCTGGCATCCGGCTCGCGCGCCAGCAATGCCGCCACCTGCATCACCATGCCGTTGAGGCAGTAGCCGCACTGCGCGGCCTGCGCCTGCTCGAAGGCGGCCTGCACCGGGTGCCAGTCGCCGCGCGTGCCCAGGCCCTCGAGCGTGGTGATGGCGCGGCCCGCGACGCCGTGCGCGGGGATCACGCAGGCGCGCGCGGCCATGCCGTCGACATGCACCGTACAGGCGCCGCACTGGCCGAGGCCGCAGCCGTACTTGGGACCGTTGAGCCCGAGGTCGTTGCGCAGCACCTGCAGCAGCGAGGCCTCGCGCGGCACCGCGAGCGCCTGCGCCCGGCCGTTGACCCTCAGTTGCAGCGGCTCGGCACGGCCCTCAGCGCCGCAGCTGGCCGTCACGGGTGTACATCTCCAGGTCCACGAAGTTCGAGCCGTTGTGGTTCTTCGGCCCGTACTCGATCGGGAAGTCGCCGAAGCGCGTGCTGCCGATGCTCTCGAGGCCCGCGACGAAGCTCTCGCGCGTGAGCGCCTTGCCGCCGCGGCGCAGCCCCTCGGCCATCACGCGCGCGACGATGTAGCCCTCGAGCGCGGTGTAGCTGTCGATCTTCTCGCCGAACTCGGCGCGGTCGCGCTGGTACTCGGCCACGATGGGCACGCGCACGGCCTGCGGCGGCGGCACGATGCTGGCCGTGACCAGGCCCGCGAGCTTGCCCTCGAGCCGCTGCGCCGAGCCGGCCGCGTCGGTGATGCCGACCGACAGCGTGTACAGCGGCGCGCCGCCCGCGCTCGCGCGGTAGTCGCGCATGAAGACCTCGACCTGGCGCCCGGCCATGATCATCACGACCGCGCCGGGCCTGGCCTCGGCGAGGCCCGCGACCACCGGCTTCGCATCCTCGGCGGCGATCGCCAGCGGGAAGGTCTTGACCACCTTCACCTTGTAGTCGGCCGCGAGCTCCTCGCAGGTCGCGAGGTTCGACTTGCCGAAGGCGCTGTCCTGGTGCACCACCGCGATCGACTGGATGCCGATGGTCGACAGGTGGCTGATGATCTTGCGCAGCTCGAGGTCGTAGCCCGCGCGCACGTGGAACAGCAGCCGGTTGGTCTTGGTGCGGAACGAGGTGGTGCCCACCAGCGGCGCGAACATCGGCACGCCCGCCTTCTCGGCCAGCGGCATCGCGGCCGCGAGGTTGCCGGTGGCGACGTAGCCCGTGAGCGCGAACACCTTGTCCTCGTCGATCAGCTTCGCGGTGTTGAGCGCGGTCTTCGCGGGCTCGTAGACGTCGTCGTAGCTCACCAGCTCGAGCCGGCGCCCGTTGATGCCGCCGCCCTTGTTGACGCGGTCGAAGTGCAGCTTGATGCCCGCGCGGTAGTCGATGCCGAAGTCCTTGGCCGGGCCGCTGAACACGGCCGACTGGCCGATGCGGATGGCGCCGTCGCTCACGCCGTTCTCGGCGCGCGCGGCGGCCAGCAGGCCGGGGCCGAGCGCGAGGGCCGCGCCGCCGGCCACCAGGGAACGCCTGGAGAGGGAAATCGTCATGGGGTCGTCTTGTCTCGCAGTGGTGGTGTGTCGGGTGCGCGGCACGGGCCCGCGCACCGACGGGCTTCCCCGTCGTCTTCTCAGGCGCCCTGGATGTCGGCCGACTGGATGCGCTTCACGCCCTTGGCGCTCATCTGCTTCCAGGCCGCGGCCAGCGAGCCGTTGAGGTCGATGGCGCGCGTGGCGTCCTCGATCACGTAGGCATCGAAGCCGGCCTTGCGCGCATCGAGCGCGGTCCAGGCGACGCAGAAGTCGGTCGCCAGGCCGGTCACGAACACGGTCTTGATGCCGCGCGCCTTGAGGTAGCCGGCCAGGCCGGTCGAGGTCTTGCGGTCGGCCTCCTCGAAGGCCGAGTAGCTGTCGACGTCGGCGTGGAAGCCCTTGCGGATGATCAGCTGCGCGGTCGGCAGCTTGAGGTCCTTGTGCAGCGCCGCGTCGTCCGTGCCCTGCACGCAGTGGTCGGGCCACAGCACCTGGTTGCCGTAGTTCAGCTTGATGCTGCTGAAGGGCTTCTGGCCCGCGTGCGCGCTCGCGAACGAGGCATGGCCCTGGGTGTGCCAGTCCTGCGTGACCACGATGTTCTGGAACGAGGCCGCCAGCTGGTTGATGACCGGCACCACGTCGGCACCGCCTTTCACCGGCAGCGTGCCGCCGTCGATGAAGCAGTTCTGCACGTCGACCACGATCAGCACGGCCTTGTCGCCGGGCTTGATCTTCGCGCCGGCGGCGAAGAGCGCGCCCGAGGCGCCGAGCAGGCCGAGGGCGGCCGTGGATTGGAGGAAGCGTCTGCGGTGCGTGTCGTTCATGGTCTGTGCTCCGTGCTTGCGTTGATGGAAACGAAACCCTGCAAGGAATGCGCCCGAAGGCGCATCGACTGACTGACTAGACGCTCAGGTACGCGCGCCGCACTTCCTCGTTGGCCGCGAGCTCGGCCATGGTGGCGTGGTAGCGGATCTGGCCCTTCTCGAGCACGTAGGCGCGGTCGGAGACCAGCTCCGCGAAGTGCATGTTCTGCTCCGACAGCAGGATGCTCACGCCCTGCGCCTTGAGCTCGAGGATCATGTTCGCCATCTGCTCGACGATGACCGGCGCCACGCCTTCGGACGGTTCGTCGAGCAGCACCAGGTAGGGGTTGCCCATCAGCGTGCGCGCCACGGTCAGCATCTGCTGCTCGCCGCCGCTCATGCGACCGCCGGGACGGTGGGGCATCTCGCCGAGATTGGGGAACAGCTCGAACAGCCGCTCGGGCGTCCACAGCGGTGCGTCGCTGCCGTCGGCCCAGCGGCGCGCGGCCTGCTTGCCGACCTCGAGGTTCTCCATCACCGTGAGGTCGGTGAACACGCGCCGGTCCTCGGGCACGAAGCCCAGGCCCAGGCGCGCCGCGTGGTGCGGTTCGCTCTTCGAGATGTCGTGGCCCAGGAAGCGCACCGCGCCGCGGCGCTTGCCGAGCATGCCGATCAGCGCCTTGAGCGTGGTCGACTTGCCGGCGCCGTTGCGGCCCATGAGCGCGACCACCTCGCCGCGCCGCACCTCGAGGTCGACGTCGTAGAGGATCTGGGCCGCGCCGTACCAGGCGCACAGGGCCTTGGCCTGGAGCAGGGGTTCGGAAGCGTTCGTCGTGTTCATGCCGCTGCTTTCTCGAAGGTCTTGCCGCTGCCGAAGTACACCTCCTGCACCTTGGGGTGGTCGCGTATCTCGAGCGGCTTGCCCTGCGCGATGAGGCGGCCGCGCGCCAGCACGATCATGCGGTCGGCATAGGCGAACACCACGTCCATGCTGTGCTCGGTGAACAGCACGGCCATGCCGCGGTCGATGACCAGCTGCTTGGTGAGCGCCATCAGCGAGTTGCGTTCCTTCGGCGCCATGCCGGCCGTGGGCTCGTCCATCAGCAGCAGCTTGGGGCTGTTGGCCATCGCGATCGCGAGCTCGACGCGCTTGACGTCGCCATAGGCCAGCACGCTGCAGGGCCGGTCGGCCTGCGACTTCATGCCGACCTGGTCGAGCAGCGCCAGCGCCTCGTCGCGTTTGTGCTCGGCGGCGCGGCGCCACATCGAGAACAGCTTGCGGTCGTGCGAGAGCAGCGCCATCTGCACGTTCTCGACCACGGTGAGCGAGGCGAAGGTCTCGGCGATCTGGAAGGTGCGGCCCACGCCCATGCGCCAGATCTCGCGCGGCTTGCGGCCCACGAGTTCCTGGCCGTCGAGCGTGATCGAGCCCTGGTCGGCCTTGAGCTGGCCGTTGACCATGTTGAAGGTGGTGGACTTGCCGGCGCCGTTGGGGCCGATCAGCGCCAGCAGTTCGCCGGGCGGCAGCTCGAAGCTGATGCCGTCGACGGCCTTGACGCCCCCGAAGGACTTGCCGAGGTTTTGGACCTTGAGCAGGCTCATGCCTTCACCTCTTCGAGCTTCGCATCGACGGCTTTCTTCTCTTCCTTCGGCGCGCAGAAACGCTCCGCGAGCTGCTTGATCGATCCCGCGATGCCCTGCGGGAACAGCAGCACCAGGATCAGGATGATGGCGCCGAGCATCGCGCGCCAGTAGTCGGTGTTGCGCGCCACGGTGTCGTGCAGCCAGGTGAAGGTGACGGCGCCGACCACCGGGCCCGCGAGCGTCTGGATGCCGCCGAGCAGCACCATCACGAGGCCGTCGACCGACTTGCCGACCGACAGCGTCTCGGGCGAGATGCTGCCCTTGGAGAAGGCGAACAGCGCGCCGGCCAGGCCCGCCACAGCGCCCGCGATGACGAAGGCGGCCCACTGCATGCGCTTGACGTCGATGCCGATGGCGTCGGCGCGCAGCACCGAGTCGCGGCCCGCGCGCAGCGTGTAGCCGAAGGGCGAATACAGCACGCGGCGCAGCCACCAGACGCCGGCCGACACCAGCACCAGCGTGAGCCAGTAGTAGGCGCGCTTGTCCGACAACCAGGCCGAGGGCCAGACGCCCGTGAGGCCGTTGCTGCCGCCCGTGAAGCTGTCCCACTGGTAGGTGATGGCCCAGGTGATCTGCGCGAACGCCAGCGTGAGCATCGCGAGGTACACGCCCGACAGCCGCACCGCGAACCAGCCGTAGACGAAGGCGCCGAGCGCGGCCACCAGCGGCGCGACCACCAGCGTGAGTTCCATCGGCAGGCCCAGCGAGCGCGCGAGCAGCGCGGCGCCGTAGGCCCCGAGGCCGAAGTAGGCCGCATGGCCGAACGAGTGCATGCCGGCCGGGCCCATGATGAAGTGCAGGCTGGCGGCGAACAGGGCCGCGATCAGCAGGTCGATCATCAGCACCAGCGTGTAGGGCGAACCGGCCGTGAGCACCGGCAGCGCGGCGAGCACCAGCGCGAGCACCGCGGCGCCGGCCAGGTAGAGGTTGCCGGCGCGGCGCAGCGGTTCCTCCTGCATGCCGACGTAGCGGCTCGGCGCCTGCGCGCGGCCGAACAGGCCCCACGGGCGCCACACCAGCACGGCCGCCATCACGAGGAAGTCGACCATCAGCGTGAGCTTGGAGAAGGACACGTCGATGCCGAAGATCTGCACCACGCCGAGCCAGATGCACACGGCCTTGATCTCGGCGATCAAGAGCGCGGCCACGTAGGCGCCGGGCAGCGAGCCCATGCCGCCGACCACCACCACCACGAAGGCGGCACCGATGGTGTTGAGGTCCATCTCGAGCGTGGCGGGCTCGCGCGGCAGCTGCAGCGCGCCGCCCAGGCCCGCGAGCAGCGCGCCGAGCGCGAACACCGCGGTGAACAGCCAGGCCTGGTTGACGCCGAGCGCGCTGACCATCTCGCGGTCCTGCGTGGCGGCGCGCACCAGCGTGCCGAAGCGCGTGCGCGTGAGCAGCAGCCAGACCAGGCCCAGCACCACCGGGCCGACCACGATCAGGAACAGGTCGTAGGAGGGGAACTGGCGCCCGAGGATCTCGACCGAGCCCTTGAGGCCGGGCGCGCGCGGGCCCAGCAGCTCGTCGGGGCCCCAGAGCCACAGCACCGCGTCCTTGATGACCAGCACCAGCGCGAAGGTGGCGAGCAGCTGGAACAGCTCGGGCGCCTTGTAGATGCGGCGCAGCAGCAGCACCTCGATCAGCGCGCCGAGCACGCCGACCGCGACCGCCGCGATCAGCAGCGCGGGCCAGAAGCCCAGGCTCGCGCCGAGCTTGTCGACCAGCGTGTACGCGAGGTAGATGCCGACCATGAAGAAGGATCCATGGGCGAAATTGACGATGCGCGTCACGCCGAAGATCAACGAGAGGCCGGCCGCCACGAAGAACAGCGACGAGGCGCCGGCCAACCCGTTGAGCAACTGAACAACGAAGCCTGAAAAGCTCATTCAAGGATCCCGAGGAACTGGAAACTCCCGCCCCCGCCAGGCGCCCGAGGCGCATGGCTGAAGCGGTGGTGGTGCCACCTGCTGCCCATGCCGCGCACGCGCGGACCGTTCGGGCAATGCCCGCGGTCCGCGCGCAGCGGCATCAGTCGGCGGGGCGCATCTTCTTGACTTCGTCGTCGCTCGGCTGGAACTTGGCGCCGTCGAGGTAGACGTAGTCCACCATCACGCCCTTGCCGCCGTCGTTCTTCGTCTTGCCCACGTAGGCGCCCATGGTCGACTGGTTGTCCTGCGCGCGGTAGCTGATCTTGCCGAAGGGGCTGTCGAGCTGCAGGCCCTTGAAGGCCGCGACCAGCTTCTCGGTGTCGGTGCTGCCGGCCTTCTGGATGCCGGCCGCGATCGAGTGGATGGCGCTGTAGCCGACCACCGAGCCCAGGCGCGGGTAGTCCTTGAACTTGGCCTGGTAGGCATCGAGGAAGGCCTTGTGCTCGGGCGTCTTGATGCCGCTCCACGGATAGCCGGTCACGATCCAGCCGTTGGGCGCCTCGTCCTTCAGCGGATCGAGGTACTCGGGTTCGCCGGTCAGCACGCTGACCACTTCACGGTCCTTGAACAGGCCGCGGGTGTTGCCCTCGCGCACGAACTTCGAGAGGTCGGCGCCGAACAGCACGTTGAAGATCGCGTCGGGCTTGGCATCGGCGAGCGCCTGCACCACGCTGCCCGAATCGACCTTGCCCAGCGGCGGCGCCTGCTCGGCGACGAACTCCACGTCGGGCTGCGCGGCCTTCAGCAGGGTCTTGAAGGTCGCGACCGAGGACTGGCCGTACTCGTAGTTGGGGTAGACGATGGCCCAGCGCTTCTTCTTGAGCTTGGCGGCCTCGGGCACCAGCATCGCGACCTGCATGTAGGTCGAGGGACGCAGGCGGTAGGTGTAGCGGTTGCCGTTGCTCCAGACGATCTTGTCGGTCAGCGGCTCGGCGGCCAGGTAGAAGAACTTCTTCTGCTTCGCGAAGTCGGTCAGCGCCAGGCCGGTGTTCGAGAGGAAGGCGCCCGCGAGCACGTCGACCTTCTCGCGCGAGATCAGCTCCTCGGCCACGCGCACGGCGTCGCCGGGGTTGGCGTTGTCGTCGCGGCTGATCAGTTCGATCTTCCGGCCGTTGACCCCGCCCTTGGCGTTGATCTCGTCGACCGCGAGTTCCATGCCCTTCTTGTAGGGCTCGAGGAAGGCCGGCTGCGCCTTGTAGCTGTTGATCTCGCCGATCTTGATCACGCCCTGGGCGTGCGCGGGAACGAGGGCGCAGGTCAGGGTCAGGACGGAAGCCGCGCTGAAAACATGGCGCAAGGGGATCATCGGGAAGCTCCTGGTGGGGTTCGAGAAAAACGGGAAAGGAACGAGGAAATCGGTGGAAAGGTGGAGTGTCGCCTCAGCGCAGGCCGTCTTCGCCCTTGATCTCGCCGGCCTGCAGGCCGCCGATGCGCGGCAGTGGGCGGCCACTGTCGGTGACCGCCACGGCCACCACGATCTCGCCGGCGCGCGGGGCGTCGGAGACGCGGGCCTCGATGGCGTCGAAATGGCTGCGCACGAAGGCCGCGTCCTTGTGGCCCAGCGGCACGTCGATGGCGGTGCCGAGGGTGCCGAGCTTCTTGGCCGAGGGCACGAGCGCCGCGCCCTTCTCGACCGCCACGCGCAGCGGCGCGCCGAGCTTGGGATGCAGGATCGCGGCCGCGTGTTCGAGCTCGCCGCCTTCGCCGACGATCGCGGCCTTGCCGTAGCTCTGCGCCTGGCCGGGCTCGATGCCCAGCGCCTTCACGGCCTTCTGGCCCAGCAGCGCGCCGAGCTCCTCGCCGATCGCGATCAGCTCGTCGAGGTTCTCGCTGTAGCGGCCCGCGTAGGGGTTGGCGATCACGGCGATGGCGACGGCGCGGCGCGTGGGCGGCGCGATGTCGCGGCCCATTTCCTTGCGGGTTTCGTCGACCTGGACGACGAGCTTGCGGATGTTGGCGGTCATGTCTGGATTTCCTTTGGCTTCTCTTCTTGTCTCTTCGTACACGGGCTCAGCGCAAGCCGTCCCACTTGGCGATGTTCTCTGCCAGCAGGCCGCCGACGCGCGCATGCACGCGGTAGCCGGTGCTCATCGCGAGGATGAACACGATCTCGTCGGCCGCGGGCGCGCCGGGCACGCGCACTTCGATGGCGTCGAACTGGCCGCGCACGTAGCTGGCGTTGATGTTGGTCAGCGGCACGTCGAGCGTGGTGCCGGGCGCGCCGACCTTCTTGGTCGAGGGCACGATCGACAGCGCATTGCCCGGCTGGCCGGTCTTCTTCTCGTCGACGGTGCCCTTGGCATAGGCGACGCGGTCGCCCTTCCAGCCGAGCAGCTCGCGCATCGCATAGCCGCCGGGCACGTGCCACAGCGCGCCATGCTCGAGCTCGCCCGCGGCGCCGACGATGGCGCCCTTGCCGTAGGTGGCGAGTTGCTCGAGCGGCACGTCCATCGCGGCGTGCAGCTTGTGCGCCATCTCGAGGCCCACCGGATCGAGCAGGCTCATCATCGGCAGGATGTCGGGCTCGTAGCGGCCCGCGAAGGGATTGGTCAGCACGGCGGCGATGGCACCACGCACCAGCGGCGTCTGGGCACGCGGCCCGAACTCGTGGTGGATGTGCTCGACCTGGGTGAAGACTCGGCGGATATCGATCATGAAAAAGAACCTTGCTTTTCGTTAAGCAATTACTGAACCAACTGCGCGCGGAAGCCTTGTTTCGAGGGGCTTCGAGCATAAGGGCTCGACCAGTCGCCACTGCCCCTGGCAAACGAGCAGAGCGGCCCATGCGAGCCCGCCTTTTTGCAGGACGCGGGCGCACACCGCGCCCGTATCGAGTGCGCTGCGCACCTGCGCGGGGGGCAGTGGCGGCACGTCGACGGTGACCAGCGTGTCGCCGAGGTCGCTGTTGTCCTTGCGCTCGCTCGCGGGCACGCGGCGGATCGCCTCGTTGTCGACGTCGACCGCGTTGGCGATCACGGTCGCGGCCGCATCGGCCTGCGCCGCGGTGGCCGCCAGCACCGTCACGCTGTCGGCGATGCCGAGCGAGAAGCTGCGCCCGCGCCAGCCGCTGGTGGCGACGCCGCGCACCGGCTGGTCGGCGCGCAGTTCGAACTGACCGTCGGTGTCGACGAGGCCGTTGGCATCGCGCCAGTCGAAGCGCGCGAGGTCCGCGTAGACGCCCACGCGCGCCGTCTGGCCCGGCGCCAGATGCACGGCGATGTCGCCGCCGTTGTTGACCCAGGCGCGCTCGATGCCGGGGCGCTGGTAGAAGGCGATCAGCTCCTGCGCCACCGCGCCCGCGACCGCGGCCATCGGCGTGATGAAGGTCGGCGCGAACGCCGCGCAGGCATCCCACATGCGGCGCGCCACCACGCCGCGCGGACGCATCTTGTCGGTGACCGGCAGCCGCAGCAGCGGCAGTTCGTGCACCAGTTCGTCGAGCACGTGCGCGAAGCGCGCCCAGGCCGCATCGTGCGCGGCCGCCACCGCGTAGCGGTCGCCATGCGCCTCGGCCACGATGTCGATCGGGCCGTGGTTGAAGTGCCAGCGGTGCTCGTCGAGCGCCGTGCGTTGGGCGGTCATGTGCGGTCGCCGCCGGGCCGCCCCAAGGCGGACCGCGTCGCCCCCTCGGGGGGTGGAGTTACACGCGCGCAGCGCGTGAAAAGCCGGGGGGCTCTCATTTCAGCCCAGCATGGGGGCGTGACCGAGGGGCCAGGGATTGGCTTCGTCGATGACGAGCCATTGGCGCGCGAGCGGCGCGCCGTCTTCCTGCCAGGCACCGCGCGCGAGCGCCTGCTCGAGCGGGAAGACGTGCTCCATGTGGCCGCCGAGCGCCTCGTAGTCGGCACGCCGCATGCTGAACTCGATGGGCGCGACGATCGCGGGCGTGGGCACGGTGCCGAAGCTGTTGTCGGGCATGCGCATGACGTCGGCCATCACCGTGATGCCGCCGCCGGGCCATACATAGGCCGGCGCGCCGCCGCAGGTGACGTTGACCAGCGCGCGCTTGATGGCGCGCGTGAGCAGCACCGGGTTCTCGGTGACGCCCGCGCGCAGGCTGCCGCCGGCACCGCCGAGGAACAGCACGGTACACAGCGAGGGCTCGCAGTTCTCGCCGATGCGGTCGACGATGCGCTTGACCTCGGGCGGCATCGGCTGCTCGACGGGCTGCAGCGCGTCGTCGAGCACGTACCACTGCGCATGCTCGCCGGTGGTCGAGGTCATGAGCAGGCGCAGGCCGGGCTTGGCCACGCCCTCCTCCCAGCCCTCGATGATCGACAGCGGATCAGCGATGTCGGTGCCGCCCCAGCCGTTGCCCGGATTGGCGACCTGGAAGTAGCGCCCCGGCGTCGACTTGCGGCCCAGCATCTGGATACCCGAGGGCGGCATGTCGAGGCAGCGGCCGGCCTGGTGCTCGGTCAGCACGCCCGTGATGTGGTCGTCGACCACCACCACCTCGTCGGCCACGCCCGCGAACTGGCGCGCGAAGATGCCGACCGCCGCGGAGCCGCAGCCCACGCGCATGCGCTGTTCTTCCACGCCGTTGACGATCGGCGCCTTGCCGGCCTGGATCACCAGGCTGGCGCCGCCGTCGATGGTGCATTCGATGGCCTTCTTGTTGCCCAGCAGCTGCATCAGCTCGGCCGTCATGCGGCCTTCCTTCTTGCTGCCGCCCGTGAGGTGGTGCACGCCGCCCAGCGACAGCATCTGCGAGCCGTACTCGGCCGTGGTGACGTGGCCCACCACCTCGCCGCGGTAGCGCACGTTGGCCTGCTCGGCGCCGAGGAAGCGGTCGGTGTCGATCTTCACCTTGAAGCTGCAGTAGCTGAAGATGCCCTCGGTGACCACGGTGACCATGTCCACGCCCTGCGCCTTCGAGGCGACGATGAAGGGCGCGGGCTTGTAGTCGGGGTAGGTGGTGGAGGAACCCACGCCGGTGACGAAGACCTCGTCGGCATGCAGCAGGTCGCCGTTCCAGTCGGCCGACGACTCTTCGGCCTTGCCGTCTTCGGCCGCCGCCGTGCGGTCGAAAGCCACCAGCGCGGGCGCATCGCTCGCGAGCTGGCGACGCAGCAGCACCACGGGATCGACGCGCACCAGCACGCCCTCGCGGTTGGCATAGCGGTCGCAGGCGCCGGTGCGGCCATCGGAGATCTGGCACAGCACCGGGCAGGCATTGCATTCGACCTTGGCCGCGCTCATGCGCTCGTTGCGCAACGGCGCCTTGCCGAAACCGCCGGGGCCGGCCTCGGCGACCACCGGCACGTCCATGCCCGGCAGTCCGTCTGTCTTCGTGTGTTCCGTCATCGGGGGGCGACCTCTTGTTGGCTGCAAATCGTGGTGGCGGGGTTTGCAACAAACGTGCCGCATGTCCGCTTGTGCCGGGGCTTTCGTTTGTGTAGCATCCCCTACACTTTCATGTTGCATTCACTACATTGAAGGTCAATGTAGCAAACGGGCCCGATGCTTGCAATGGTGTTTTCTCGCGATGTTCATCGGGGTTTTTCCGACCAACGACAATGGAGGGTTCGGAGCCGGCCGGCAGCTGGCGCCCCAAGGGCGTGCATCCCGGCTCAGCCAACCCCCCGTCATTCACCACTATTGAGTTCCGTATGAGTGCATTCAGCGAAGAGAAGGTCCTGAGCGTCCACCACTGGACCGACCGCCTGTTCACCTTCACCACCACGCGCGACCCGGCGCTGCGTTTCTCCAACGGCCACTTCACGATGATCGGCCTGCGCGTCAACGACAAGCCGCTGCTGCGCGCCTACAGCATCGTGAGCCCGAACTACGAGGAGCACCTCGAGTTCCTGAGCATCAAGGTGGAAGACGGCCCGCTGACCTCGCGGCTGCAGCACATCCAGGTGGGCGACACCATCATCGTGGGCCGCAAGCCCACCGGCACCCTGCTGATCGACTACACGCTGCCCGGCAAGCGCCTGTACCTGTTCGGCACCGGCACCGGCCTGGCACCGTTCATGAGCGTGATCCGCGACCCCGAGACCTACGAGAAGTTCGAGCAGGTCATCCTGGTGCACGGCGTGCGCCAGGTCGACGAGCTGGCCTACCACGACCTCGTGACCGACCACCTGCCCAAGCACGAGTTCCTCGGCGAGATGGTCGCCAAGCAGCTGCTGTACTACCCCACGGTCACGCGCGAGGAGTTCCGCAACCAGGGCCGCATCACCGACCTGATCTCGAGCAACAAGCTCACCGACGACCTCGGCCTGCCGCCGATCAACGCCGCCGAAGACCGCGTGATGCTGTGCGGCAGCCCGGGCCTGCTGGTCGACCTCAAGCACATCCTCGAGGCACGCGGCTTCAAGGAAGGCAACACCTCGACGCCCGGCGACTTCGTCGTCGAGCGCGCCTTCGCCGAGAAGTAAGCAGGACGTCGCGCGATCGATGGCCGACAGCCGCTCCATCACCAAGCCCAAGCCTCAGCGCCGCACCGGCGTGCGCGAGGCCGCGGCCCAGGCCACGCGCGACAGCATCCTCAAGTCGGCGACCAAGGTGTTCGCCAAGTACGGCTACGACGGCGGCAGCGTGGAGAAGATCTCCAAGGCCGCCAAGTCGTACGACCGGATGATCTACTACTACTTCGGCAGCAAGGAAGGCCTGTTCATCGCGGTGCTCGAGGGTATCTATCAGCGCATGGACGACGCCGAGGCCGCGATCGCGCTCGATGCCTCGCGCCCGGTGGAGGCGCTCACCGAAGTGATCCGCTTCGTGCTCGGCTACTACCGCAAGAACCCCGAGTTCGTGACGCTGCTCAACACCGAGAACCTGCACAAGGGCCGGCACATCTCGAAGTCGCTGCGCGCGCGCGAGTATTCGTCGCGGGCGGTGGCGATCATCTCGGAGATCCTCGCGAGCGGCGCGGCGCAGGGGCTGTTCCGCAAGGACCTCGTGGCGCGCGACATCTACCTGCTGATCGCGTCCACCGGCTATTTCTACACCTCCAACCGCCACACGCTCACGGCCTTCCTCGGCGAGCCGCTGGAGTCGCCGGACGCGATCCGGCACTGGGAAGACTTCGTGATCGAGACCGTGCTGCGCACCGTGCGCGCTGACGATCTGCAGGACAACAACACTCCCCCCCACGACGAGGACAACACGAAATGGCAGAAATCGCGAGCAGCGGAAAGTCGGGCAAGGTCGTCATCCAGAACATAGGGCTGCTGCTCTCGGGCGACGTCGACAAGCCCATCCTCGACGCCGACACCATCGTGGTGAACGACGGCCTGATCGTCGCCATCGGCAAGCAGAAGGACTGCGATCTCGAGGGCGCGAAGACCGTCATCGACGCGCGCCGGACCTGCGTCGCGCCCGGCCTGATCGACAGCCACGTGCACCCGGTGTTCGGCGACTGGACGCCGCGCCAGGGCCAGCTCGGCTGGATCGACTCCACCATGCACGGCGGCGTGACCACCATGATCTCGGCCGGCGAGGTGCACCTGCCCGGCCGCCCCAAGGACATCGTGGGCCTGAAGGCCCTGGCCATCACGGCGCAGCGCGCCTTCGACAACTTCCGCCCCGGCGGCGTGAAGGTGCTGGCCGGCGCGCCGGTGATCGAGAAGGGCATGGTCGAGAGCGACTTCAAGGAACTCGCCGAGGCCGGCGTGGGCCTGCTCGGCGAGGTCGGCCTGGGCTCGGTGAAGGCCGGCTACGAGGCCAAGGAGATGGTGGCCTGGGCGCGCAAGTACGGCATCCAGAGCACGATCCACACGGGCGGCCCCTCGATCCCGGGCTCGGGCCTGATCGACAAGGACGTGGTGCTCGAGGCCGATGCCGACGTCATCGGCCACATCAACGGCGGCCACACCTCGCTGCCCGAGGCCCATGTGTGCGAGCTCTGCGAGAAGAGCTCGCGCGCGATCGAGATCGTGCACAACGGCAACGAGAAGGTGGCGATCGCGGCCGCCAAGGCGGCGCTCGAGCTCAAGTGCCCGCACCGCGTGATCCTCGGCACCGACGGCCCCGCGGGCTCGGGCGTTCAGCCGCTGGGCATCCTGCGCATGGTCGCGATGCTGTCGTCGATCGCGAACATCCCGGCCGAGCTGGTGTTCTGCTTCGCGACCGGCAACACCGCGAAGATCCGCAAGCTCAACTGCGGCCTGATCGAGGTCGGCCGCGATGCCGACTTCGTCTTCATGGACCGCGCGCAGCATTCGCCCGCGCCGGGCCTGCTCGAGAGCGTGCAGCTCGGCGACATCCCGGGCGTGGGCATGGTGATGATCGACGGCATCGTGCGCTGCGGCCGCAGCCGCAACACGCCGCCGGCGACCGAGATTCCGGCGGTGGTGTCGGGCGCGCACTGAGGCGCCCCGCGTTCAGGGCGAGCGCCGCGCCTTGAAGACCAGGTAGCGCGCGGCGAAGAAGTTCACGACCATGCCGGCGCCGCTGCCCACGGCCACGCCGAGCATCGGCGCCCAGCGGCCGCTCGCCGAATGCAGCACCAGCACGTAGACACCGTAGTTCACGACCGCGCCGCCGAGCATGGTCGCGAGATAACCCAGGTACTCGCGCCACAGGGCGGTGCCGGCATGGCGGTCGCCGAAGGCCAGGTGGCGGTTCATCACCCAGGTGGTGGTGGCGGCCGCGAGAAAGGACAGCACGCGCGCGCCGTACCAGCCCAGCAGCGGCGCGGCGAGGTAGAGCACCGCCACGTCGACACCGAAGCCCACCACGCCAGCCACGGCGAACAGCAGGAACTGGCGCCCGGCCTGCTTCATCGGCTCAACCGCAGGCGCCGTCTTGCCACGAGGCCGACCCGGCCGCGGGCATGGCGAGGTAGCGCAGCCGCTTGGCCTCCTGGCGTCCGATGGTCACGGTGTGCAGCACCGCGCCGCAGACCAGCGCGAGCATCGCGCTGAGCATCAGGCCGGTGGCCAGCACGGCCGTGGGCAGGCGCGGCACCAGGCCGGTCTCCCAGAAGGTCATCGCGAGCGGGATCGCGAGCCCCACCGCGGCCAGCGCGAGCAGGCCCGCGAGGATCGCGAAGAACATCAGCGGCCGCTCGCTCACGAACAATTTGGAGATGGTGACGAGGATGCGCCAGCCGTCGCGGTAGGTCGACAGCTTGCTCACCGAGCCCTCGGGCCGCGAGCGGTAGACCGAGGGCACCTCGGCATAGGGCATGCGCAGTTCGAGCGCGTGCACGGTCAGTTCGGTCTCGATCTCGAAGCCCTTGGCCAGCGCGGGAAAGGACTTCACGTAGCGGCGCGAGAACACGCGAAAGCCCGACAGCATGTCGGTGAAGCTGCCGCCGAACAGGCCCGCGACCGCGCCGGTCAGCATCTGGTTGCCCAGGCGATGGCCGCGACGGTAGGTCTGGGCATCGGTCTGGTCGTCGACGCGCGCGCCCACCACCATGTCGAGCTTCTGCTCGACCAGCATGCGGATCATCTCGCGCACCGTCGAGAGGTCGTAGGTGGCGTCGCCGTCGACCATGACGTAGATGTCGGCCTCGACGTCGGCGAACATGCGCCGCACCACGTTGCCCTTGCCGCGCAGCGGCACGTGCACGACGTGCGCGCCATGGGCGCGCGCGACCTCGGCGGTGCCGTCGGTGGAGTTGTTGTCGAAGATGTGGATCTGCGCCTCGGGCAGGTCGGCGCGGAAGTCGGCCACCACCTTGGGGATGGCCAGCGCCTCGTTGTAGCAGGGGATGATGGCGGCGATGCGCAGCGCCGGCGGCAGCGGCGAGAGCGCGGCGGCGGCCGTGGGGGAAGCGAGGCGGTCGGCGGTCGTCATGGCGTGGGCGCGAGTATGCGGTAGGCCTTCACACCGTCCTTCTCGACGATCAGGCTGAAGTACTTGTCGAAGTCGGGCTTGGTGTGGACATAGGGCGCGAGCGCGGTCTGGATCACGATCGAGCCGAACTGCTGCGAGGCCAGCTTGCGCGCGAGCTGGTCGGCCGGAAGGTACAGGTAGTCCGAGTAGCGGAAGGGCCCGAAGATGTCGCCCCACACCGGGTTGGGCGCGAAGTAGATCGAGTCGTTGAGGCCGACCTGGTAGAGCCGGCCCACGGGGTTGGCGCGCAGGTGGCTCAGCACCTCGTAGCCCGGCACGTGCCGGGCGAGGAAGGCCTCGCGCGAGGCGGGCGTGGGCGAGATCATGCGCAGGTCGCGCACCGAATGCGCGAGCGCGAAGCCCGCGAGCACCACCATCAGCAGCCCGCCGAAGACGCCCGGCGTGCGCCCGCGCGCGAGCGCCGGCAGCCGGCGCCGCACGAAGGCACCGGCCCAGCCCAGCAGCGTGTGCCAGCCCACGGCGGCCATCAGCGCGAGCAGCGGGAACGAGGCCATCATGTAGCGCGGATAGCGCGAGGTCGCGACCCAGATCACCAGCGAGTAGATGCAGAACACGAAGGCCGCGCGCACCGGGCCCGGGCGCCACAGCGGGCTGAACGGCACCAGCAGCAGCGGCCAGAACAGGCCGTTGGGCATGTTGGCGTGATCGCGCACGTCGGCCAGTTGCTGCGTGTAGTCGGCCATGTTCCAGTTGGTGAAGCCGAACACGCGCGCGCCGATCGGGTTGAACGGATCGCCGGTCTGCAGGTAGTTGCGCGCATACCAGTAGATGCACGGCACCAGGAACAGCCCGAGGGCCGCGAGCCACGGCAGCGGCCGGCGCTCGCGCCGCGCCACGAACACCGCCACCAGCGGCAGGAAGATCAGCGCCTGGTACTTGGAGCCCGCCGCCACGCCGAGGAAGAAGGCGGCCAGCAGCAGCCAGCGCGCGCGTCCGTGGCGCGCTGCGCCGGGCGCCGGTTCGAGCACGTGGCCCTCGTCCCACCACCACAGCGCGACGAAGGCCGCGAGCACGAACAGCGCCACGCCCATGTCGATGTACGAATTGGGATAGTCGCCCAGCGCGAGCCAGATGCCGGCGCCCAGGCAGGCGATGTAGCGGTTGGCATGCAGCCGGCCGAGGCGATGGATCATCAGCACCGACAGCCAGCCCGCGAGGCCGTGGATGAAGTGGGTGAAGACGTCGTCGTAGACCGTCAGCGCGGCGGCGTAGAGCAGGTCGTAGTTGTAGGGGAACCAGGGGTAGCGCAGCCACTCGTAGACGCCCAGCGTGCCGCTCTGCGCGACCTGGCGCGCATAGGGCAGGTGGTACATCACCTCGTCGAAGGCCACCGGTGGCGCCAGCGGCGAGAACAGCGTGGGCAGGCCCACGAGCAGCAGCGCGGCGAACGCGCATTTCTCGCCGAGGGTGGCTGCCGGCTGCGCGGGCGCCAGAGCGGCGCGCGCCTTCAGCTCGCGGCGCCAGCCGGGCAGCCGCAGCAGCGCCAGCACGATGCCGGCGCCCAGCAGCGCGAGCACCGCGCCCTGGCGCAGCGCATCGGCGATCGCCAGCGCCTGGAAGGCCACGATGAACAGGCCGACGCCGAGCGTGGTCGCGATCGTGCCCTCGAGCCAGGCGTCGCGCCGCGCGGGCGCCCCGAAGCGCGCCAGCACGGTGGCGCCGAAGCCCCAGGCGCCGGCCACGAAGAGCGCGAGCGCCGCGTGGTGCGCGAGGATGAAGAGCAGTGTCTGAATGGGAATCCCCCGGAAGCCTGGATCGGTTCAGCGGCCCGCGGGGCGGGCGGCGTGGATGGCGGCGGCGCGGGGGAACGGAAGGGCCCGCCGCGCGCCGTCAGAGGTTGGGCGCCAGCAGCCGCTCCAGTTCGGATTCGCTCGCCTTGCGGCGCACCGCCTGGTCCTGCAGCTGGTCATGGCCGATTTTGCCTACGTTGAAGTACGTGCTGTCGGGGTGCCCGAGGTAGAACCCCGACACGCTGGCGGCCGGCATCATAGCGAGGCTTTCGGTCAGGCTCATGCCAATGTCCGTGCAGTTCAGGAGGTCGAACATCGGCTTCTTCACGCTGTGGTCGGGGCAGGCCGGGTAGCCGGGCGCGGGGCGGATGCCGCGGTACTTCTCGGCGATCATCTGCTCGTTGCTCAGCGCCTCGTCGGCCGCGTAGCCCCAGAGGTCGGTGCGCACGCGGTGGTGCATGGCCTCGGCGAAGGCCTCGGCCAGCCGGTCGGCCAGCGCCTTGAGCATGATCGCGGAGTAGTCGTCGAGGTCGTCGACGAAGTACTTCTCCTTCTTCTCCACGCCCAGGCCCGCGGTCACGGCGAACATGCCCACGTAGTCCTTCAGGCCGCTCTCGCGCGGCGCGACGAAGTCGGCCAGGCAGCGGCTCGGGCGCATCGTGCCCTCGATCTCCTGCTTCTCGGTCTGCTGGCGCAGGCCGTACCAGGTGAGCGCGGCTTCGCTGCGCGACTCGTCGGTGTAGAGCACGATGTCGTCGTCGTTCTCGGTGTTGGCCGGCCAGAAGCCGACCACGCCGCTCGCGCTGAGCCAGCGGCCCTCGATCAGGCGCTTGAGCATGCGCTGGCCGTCGGCGTAGACGCGCACGGCCTCGGTGCCGACGATCTCGTCCTTGAGGATGGCCGGGAACGGACCCGCGAGGTCCCAGGTCTGGAAGAACGGGCCCCAGTCGATGTACTTGGCGAGCTCGGTCAGGTCGAAGTTGCGGAACACGCGCCGGCCGATGAACTTGGGCGCGGGCGGCACGTAGCTCGACCAGTCGATGGGCGTCTTGTTGGCGCGCGCCCTGGCCAGCGGCCACAGCGGCACCTGCTTCTTGTTGGCGTGCTGCGTGCGCACCTTCTCGTAGTCGGCGTTGATCTCGCCGATGTAGGCCGCGGCCTGGTCGCTCAGCAGCGACTGCGCCACGCTCACGCTGCGCGAGGCGTCGGGCACGTAGACCACCGGGCCTTCGTAGTGCGGCGCGATCTTCACGGCCGTGTGCACGCGGCTGGTGGTGGCGCCGCCGATCAGGAGCGGGATCTTCTTGATGCGGAAGTGGTCGTCCTTCTGCATCTCGCCGGCCACGTACTGCATCTCTTCCAGGCTCGGCGTGATCAGGCCCGACAGGCCCACGATGTCCGCGCCCTCGACCTTCGCCTTGGCGAGAATCTCGTGGCACGGGACCATCACGCCCATGTTCACCACCTCGAAGTTGTTGCACTGGAGCACGACGGTGACGATGTTCTTGCCGATGTCGTGCACGTCGCCCTTCACGGTGGCGATGATGATCTTGCCCTTGGTGCGCACGTCGCGGCCCGCGGCCTCGTCCTGGCGCTTCTCTTCCTCGATGTAGGGGATGAGGTGGGCCACGGCCGACTTCATCACGCGCGCCGACTTCACCACCTGCGGCAGGAACATCTTGCCCTGGCCGAACAGGTCGCCCACGATGTTCATGCCGTCCATCAGCGGGCCCTCGATCACGTGCAGCGGACGGCCGCCCTTGGCGAGGATCTGCTGGTAGGCCTCCTCGGTGTCTTCGACGATGAAGTCGGTGATGCCGTGCACCATGGCGTGCGACAGCCGCTGGTTGACGTGCACCGGCTGCTCGGGCGTGCCGCGCCACTCGAGCTTCTTGCTGTCGTCCTTGGCGCCGCTCTTGGCGCTCTCGGCCACTTCGACGAGGCGCTCGCCGGCGTCGGGCCGGCGGTTGAGCACCACGTCCTCCACGCGCTCGCGCAGCTCGGGCTCGAGGTCGTCGTAGACGCCGACCATGCCGGCGTTGACGATGCCCATGTCCATGCCGGCCTGGATCGCGTGGTACAGGAACACGGTGTGGATCGCCTCGCGCACCGGGTCGTTGCCGCGGAAGCTGAAGCTCACGTTCGACACCCCGCCCGAGACCTTGGCGCCCGGCAGGTTCTGCTTGATCCAGCGCACGGCGTTGATGAAGTCGACCGCGTAGTTGTCGTGCTCCTCGATGCCGGTGGCGATCGCGAAGATGTTCGGGTCGAAGATGATGTCCTCGGGCGGGAAGCCCACCTCGTCGACCAGGATGCGGTAGGCGCGCTCGCAGATCTCGACCTTGCGCTCGTAGGTATCGGCCTGGCCCTTCTCGTCGAAGGCCATCACCACGGCGGCCGCGCCGTAGCGCTTCACGAGCTTCGCCTCGTGCTTGAACTTGTCCACGCCCTCCTTCATGGAGATCGAGTTGACGATGCCCTTGCCCTGGATACAGCGCAGGCCGGCCTCGATCACTTCCCACTTCGAGCTGTCGACCATCACCGGCACGCGCGCGATGTCGGGCTCGCTGGCGATCAGGTTGAGGAAGCGCACCATCGCGGCCTTGCTGTCGAGCATGGCCTCGTCCATGTTGATGTCGATCACCTGCGCGCCGTTCTCGACCTGCTGGCGCGCGACGGCCAGCGCATCCTCGAACTGGCCGTTGAGGATCATGCGCGCGAAGGCCTTGGAACCGGTGACGTTGGTGCGCTCGCCGATGTTGACGAACAGGGATCCCTCGCCGATGGCCACCGGTTCGAGACCGGACAGCTTCATGGGAGAAACGAAAGGCGCGGGGACATCGCTCATGGGGCTCACCTGGGCAGGGGAAGACACGTCAGGTGAGCGTCGTTGCAACCGGGCCTTCCGGGCAGGTTCTGCGAGAAGGCGCCTTCCAAGCCTGACGGCGGGTGCGCGGACCAGGGGTCCCGCGCGCCGCCGCTGCAACGCTCCTTGGAAGGGGTGGCGATTTTACCGGCTGCCGGCCGTGCCAACGGCCCGCGGGTGTATCCGCGGGCCGCCGGGAGGGCTCAGGCCGCCTGCGCGACCGGCGCCGCCGAGGCCGGCAGCCCGAAGGCGCGGTCGAAGGCCCAGTTGAAGACGAAGGTGTAGACCAGGAAGAAGACCACCAGCCCCAGGTCCATCACCAGCGCCTGCCACAGCGAGATGCCCAGGCCCCAGGCGAACATCGGCACCAGCAGCCCGATCAGGCCGCCCTCGAAGCCGATCGCATGGGCGATGCGGCGCTTGAGGCTGCGCCCGCGCACCGCCTGGCGCGCCTCCCAGCGCTCGAACAGGCTGTTGAAGATCAGGTTCCAGATCACCGCGATGACCGAGGCCGCCACCGCCAGCGCGCCCGAATGGCCGAGGCCGGCGCCCGTCAGCAGCGCCAGCCCGGCGCTGGCGGCCACGATGGCGATCCCTTCGTAGAGGGTGATGTAGACGATGCGACGCTGGATTCCCTGCATGACGGACTCTCTTGGCTTGTTGTGTGACTGCGATCCGTGGACTTTATGTGTCTCTTGCTGATATAAAAAGTCAACTTGTTTCAGTTTTATTGAAAGATCGACCCCATGAGGCGGCCATGAGCTTCTCCAGCGACAGCGTCGAGGTCTTCCTGGCCGTGATCGACCACGGCTCCTTCTCGGCCGCCGCGCGCGCCCTGCGCCGCGTGCCGTCGGCGGTCAGCATGGCCATCGCCCACCTCGAGGCCGAGCTCGACCTGCAGCTGTTCGACCGCAAGGGCCGCGAGCCCCGGCCCACGGCCGCCGCGCGCTCGCTCGAGCCGCAGGCGCGCGCGCTGGCGGCGCAGCTGCGCCAGCTCGACGCGCAGGCGCTGGCGCTCACGCAGGGGCTGGAGGAACGGCTCACGCTGGCGATCGCGCCCGAGCTGCTGGCCGCGCCCTGGAGCGGCGCGCTGGCCGAGCTGGCGCACGAGTACCCGCTGCTGCAGGTCGAGGTGCTGGCCGCGCCGCAGGCCGACGCGCTGGCGCTGCTGCATAGCGGCCGGGCCCAGCTCGCGCTGGTGTTCGAGCGGCCCAGCCTCGACGGGCGCGAGGGCTTCCAGGAGGTGGGCAGCGACACCATGGTCGCGGTGATGGCGCCGGGCCACCCGGTGCTGGCCGCCGCGCCCGGCGGCCGCCTGCGCGAGGAACACCTGATCGCCACCCGCCAGATCGTGGTGGCCGGCCGCGACCTCGTCACGGCCATGGACCCGCGCAGCGTGTTCGCGCGCCACCTCTGGCGCACCGACAACGCGCTGGCCGCCCTGAGCCTGATCACCGCCGGCGTCGGCTGGGGCTGGCTGCCGCGCAATTTCGTGCGGCCGCACGTGGCGGCGGGCGCGCTGGTCGAGATCCCGCTCGAGAACCTCAGCAACGGCCTGAACCTGTGGGTGGACGTGGTGTGGTCGCGCGAACGGCCGCTGGGGCTGGGGGCGCAGCGCTTCGTGGCGCTGATTTCGCGCGAGCGGCAGGCTGCCGGGGTGTCGGTGCCTATCGCGTCCTGAGACGCGAGGCTACGGGCCTGGGCTCAGGCCGCTTCCTTGTAGAACCCGGCCGCATTGTTCAGCAGCCGCCCCGCCACCGGCGACACCGCGCGCCCGATCGCCGCGATGTGGTCGGGCGTGGTGCCGCAGCAGCCGCCGACGATGTTGACCAGCCCCTCGGCCGCGAACTCGTGCAGCAGGCGCGAGGTCACGTCGGGCGTCTCGTCGAAGCCGGTGTCGCTCATCGGGTTGGGCAGGCCGGCGTTGGGGTAGCAGCTGATGAAGGTGTCGTCGGCCACGCGCGCCAGTTCCTGGATGTAGGGGCGCATCAGCGCCGCGCCCAGCGCGCAGTTCAGGCCGATGGCCAGCGGCCGCGCATGGCGCACGCTGTGCCAGAAGGCGGTCACGGTCTGGCCGCTGAGGATGCGGCCCGAGGCGTCGGTCACGGTGCCGCTGATGATCAGCGGCAGGCGCTCGCCGCTGTTCTCGAAATACTCGTCGACCGCGAACAGCGCGGCCTTGGCGTTGAGCGTGTCGAAGATGGTCTCGACCAGGATCACGTCGGCGCCGCCCTCGACCAGCGCCTCGGTCTGCTCGTAGTAGGCGGCGCGCAGGGCCTCGAAATCGACATTGCGCGCGCCCGGATCGTTGACGTCGGGGCTGATGCTCGCGGTCTTGGGCGTCGGGCCGAGGGCGCCGGCCACGAAGCGCGGCTTGTCGGGCGTGGAGTACTTGTCGCAGGCCGCGCGCGCCAGCTTCGCGGACTCGAGGTTCATCTCGCGCGCCAGGTGCGCCATCTTGTAGTCCTCCTGCGCGATGGTGGTCGCGCCGAAGGTGTTGGTCTCGATCAGGTCGGCGCCGGCCGCGAGGTAGCCCTCGTGGATGTCGGAGATGACGTCGGGCCGGGTCAGCGACAGCAGCTCGTTGTTGCCCTTCACGTCGCGCTCGAAGTCCTTGAAGCGCTCGCCGCGGTACTGGGCCTCGGTGAGCTTGAAGCGCTGGATCATGGTGCCCATGGCGCCATCGAGGATGGCGATGCGGCGCCCGAGGATCTCGGGCAGTTGCTGGGCACGGGTGTAGACGATCGGCTTCATGGGTCCGGATTGTAGAAAACGCGCCCGCGCCGCACCGCCAAAGCGGTCTTCGGGACTTCAGACCGGCGCGTGCCGCGCCGCGCGCGCCAGGCAACCGACCGACAGCAGCGCCAGCAGGCCGCTGGCGAGGATGGCCAGGTCGTAGCTGCCGCGCAGGTCGAACAGCAGGCCGGCCGCGCTGGCGCCGATCGAGGCGGCCACGCCGACCGCGATGTAGAGCGTGCCGAGGATGGCGCCCAGCGCGCGCGTGCCATACCAGCGCGCCGCCAGCGCCGGGTAGAGCGCGATGCAGCCGCCGTTGGCCGCGCCGAACAGCAGTGCGAACAGCGCCAGCGAAGCGAAGCCGCCGGCCGCCCACCACAGCAGGTGCAGCGCGGCCAGCGCCAGCGTGAGCAGCGAGAGCAGCCGGCGCGCACCGAGCCGGTCGCCGAGCCCGCCGAGCACCAGCCGGCCGCCGACGTTGCCCACGCCGATCAGTCCGATCAGCAAGGTGGCGTCGGCCGCGCCGATGCCCAGCCCCTGCGCCGCCGGCGCCACGTGGACCAGCGCGACGAACAGCCCGATCGAGCCCCAGCCGATGGCCGCGAAGTACCACCAGAAGCAGGCGCCGCGCACCGCCTCGCGCCAGCGCAGGCCGGTCTCGACCGGCGCGCCCGCCAACACGGAGACTCGATCGCCGTCGGGCAGCAGGCCGAGCTCCTGCGGCCGGGCCCGGATCGCGCAGGCCGCCACGCCGCCGAGCAGCAGGATGCCGAGCGCGAACAGCTGCATCGTGGCCTGCCACGACAGGTGCTGCTGCAGCGCGCCGGCCGTCACCGGGCCGACGAAGGTGCCGAGCCCGGTGCCGGCCAGCGCCAGCCCCGAGGCCCGGCTGCGCCGGCGCACGAACCAGCGCTGCACCGCGGCCACCGCCGGCACGTAGACCAGCCCGACGCCGAAGCCGACGAACAGGCCGAACAGCGCGAACAGCACGGCCAGCGACGGCGCCAGGCTGGCCAGCGCGAAGCCGGCCGCGAGCAGCACGATGCCGGTGCCGACCACCGCGCGCAGCGGGAAGCGGTCGGCCAGCGCGCCCGAGAAGGCGCCGACGATGTAGTAGAGCAGCGCCGTGGCCGAGAACAGCGAGGCGACCGGGAAGCGGCCGGCGCCGAAGCTGGCCTGGATGCCGGCGAAGAAGGCGCCGAAGGAATAGGCGGCGCCGAACACCAGCGCCAGCAGCACATGGGCCGCCGCGACGACGCCCCAGCCGCGAAAGAGCCTCATGGCGCCTTCGACATGATCGCGTCCATCGCCGCGACGAAACGCTCGAGTTCATGCGGCGCGCCGACCGAGACGCGGATGAAGCGCTCGAAGCCCGGCTCCTTCCACGGCTTGACGATGATGCCGCGCGCCAGCAGCGCCTCGTTGACCGGCCCGTTCGGCCGGCCCAGGTCGATGAACAGGAAGTTGGCCGCCGAGGGCGCGATGCGCAGCCCCGGCCAGTGGCGCGCGCGCAGCTGCGCGGCCAGCGCGTCGCGCAGCCGCGCCGTCTGTTCCACGGCCGCCTGCATGCAGGCCTCGTCGCCCCAGGCCGCGAGCGCCGCGGCCTGCGCCGCGAGGTTCACGTTGAACGGCGTGCGCACGCGGTCGAGCAGCTGCACCAGCGCCGCGTCGGAAGCGATGCCGTAGCCCACGCGCAGGCCGGCCAGGCCCCAGGCCTTGGAGAAGGTGCGCAGCACGATCCACGGGAAGGCCACCGCGTCGCCGCGCAGCCGCGCGAGCACGTCAGGGTAGCCGCTCGCGAGCCGCGCGTATTCGTAGTAGGCCTCGTCGACCACCAGCAGCGTGCCCGCGGGCACGGCGGCCAGCAGGCGCTCGAAGTCCCGCGTGTCGAACATGCAGCCGACCGGGTTCGAGGGATTGGCCAGCATCACCAGCTTGGGGCCGCGCGCGAGCGCCGCGCACCAGGCCTCGATGTCGAAGCCCAGTTCGGGCGTGAGCGCGAGCAGCTCGACCTGCGCGCCCATCATGCGCGGATAGATCTCGTGCAGGCCGAAGGCCGGGCGCTGCGTGAGCACGCGGTCGCCGGGGCCCAGGAAGGCCTGGCACAGCATCTGGAGGATGTCCTCCGAGCCGTTGCCGATCACCAGTTCCGATGGCTGCGCGCCAGTGCGTTCGGCGATCGCGGCGCGCAGCGCGGTGCAGTGGGCATCGGGGTAGGTGCCCGCGCGCGCCGCCAGGTCGACCAGCGCGCGCGCCACCGCCGGGCTCGCGCCATAGGGGTTCTCGTTGCTCGCGAGCCGCGCGATCTCGTCGACGCCGTAGCGCGCGCGCACGGCCTCCGAGGACAGGCCGGCGTTGTAGGCCGGCAGCGGCGCGACTTCGGGCCGCGCGAGGGCATGGATGGCGGTCGTGTTCACAGGTCGAATACCTTGCCGGGGTTGAGCAGGTGGAGGGGATCGAGCGCCTGCTTGATGGCGCGCATCGCGGCCAGTTCGTCGGGGCTGCGGCTCGCGCCCAGGTAGGGCTTCTTGTGCAGGCCGATGCCGTGCTCGGCCGAGATGCTGCCGCCGCGAGCCTCGACCTGCGCGTAGACCATGCGCTCGAAGGCCTCGGCCTCGCCGCCGATGGCCTGGCCGTCGGTGGTCACGTGCAGGTTGCTGTCGCCCACGTGGCCGAAGAACAGCGAATGGTGCCCGGGCCAGCGCGCATCGAGCGCCGCGCGGCAGTCGTCGGCGAAGCGGCCGATGCTGGCCATCGGCAGGCTCACGTCGAGGTTGATCGGCGGATGCATGTGCACCGGCAGCTCGGCCGTGGCCTCGCGGATCTTCCAGAAGGCGCGCGCCTGCGATTGCGACTGGGCGATGGCGGCATCGACCGCCGCGCCCTCCTCCATCGCACCGGCCAGCGCCGCCTCGAGCGCCTCGCGCAGCGCGGCCTCGTCCTCGCCGGCCACGTCGACCAGCGCCACCAGCGGATGCACCGCGTCGAAGGGCTCGCGCAGCTGCTGCCAGCGCAGCGAGGTCTGCACGAAGTCGCGCCACATCAGCTCGAAGGCCGCCAGCGCGCCCGGAAAGCGCGCGCCGAGCCGGCGCAGCAGCACCAGCGCGGCCTCGAAGTCCGGCAGCGCGACCAGCGCCGTGACCTTGGCGCGCGGCGCCGGATGCAGCCGCAGCAGCGCGCGCGTGATCACGCCCAGCGTGCCCTCGGCGCCGATGAAGAACTGCTTGAGGTCGTAGCCGGTGTTGTTCTTGAGCATGGGCCGCAGCATCGGCAGCACGCGGCCGTCGGCCAGCACCACCTCCAGGCCCAGCGCCTGCTCGCGCATCATCCCGAACTGCAGCACGCCGTTGCCGCCCGCGTTGGTCGACAGCGCGCCGCCGATCTGGCACGAGCCGCGCGCGCCGAAGTCCACGCCGAACAGCAGGCCCTGCGCGGCGGCCGCCTCCTGCACCGACTGCAGGGTGGCGCCGGCCTGCACGGTCAGCGTGCCGGCGGCGGCATCGAGCGACTCGATGGCATTCATGCGCTCGAGCGAGAGCGCGATCGAATCCGCGCGCGGCACCGCCGCGCCGGCCAGCCCGGTGAGCCCGCCCTGCGGCACCACGGGCACGCGATGCTCGCTGCAGAGGCGCAGCACGGCCGAGACCTCGCGCGTGTCGCGCGGGCGCACCAGCGCCAGCGGCAGCACCGGCGCCACGCCGCTCCAGTCGCTGCGGTGGCGCTCGGCGATGGCCTCGCCGCGCAGCACCTGGCCGGCGCCCAGCGCCTCGCCGAGCGCGGCGAGAAAGGCCTCCTGGCTCATTGCCGGCTCACCCGCGGCCTTCGACGAAGTCGAGCACCGCCTCGAGCATGCGGCGCACCTGCGGCTGCACGCCGGCCGCCACCTGGGGCAGGTAGGCGAAGGGCAGTGCCTCCTGCATGTAGCTCGATTGCGTCATCTCGAGCTGGACCGCGTGCACTCGGGCCGCGGGATTGCCGTACTGGCGCGTGATGTGGCCGCCCTTGAAGCGGCCGTTGAGCACGCCGGTGTAGCCGGGATTCGATGTCGCGATGCCCAGCAAGGTGGCGGCGAGCGCGGGGTCGCAGCTCTTGCCGTCGGCGGTGCCGAGGTTGAGGTCGGGCAGCTTGCCCTCGAAGAAGCGCGGCAGCACCGAGCGGATCGAGTGCGCGTCCCACAGCGCGATGGTGCCGTGCGCGGCCTGGAGCCGGGCCAGCTCGGCCGCGAGCTGCGCGTGGTAGGGCTGCCAGATCGCCTCGCGGCGCGCGGCGATCTCGGCCTCGCCGGGCAGGTCGCCCGCGGCATACAGCGGCGTGTCGTCGAAGGTGTCGACCGGGCACAGGCCGGTGACGCTCTGGCCCGGGTAGAGGCTGGCGCCGTCGGGCGGACGGTTGAGGTCGATCACGTAGCGCGAGTGCGTGGCCACCAGCACCGAAGCGCCGAGCTCGTCGGCGAAGTCGTAGAGCTGCTCGAGGTGCCAGTCGGTGTCGGGCACGTGGCGCGCCTCCTCGGTGAAGCGCGCGAGCAGCGCGCCCGGCACGTGGGTGCCCACGTGCGGCATCGAGATCAGCAGCGGGCGCGTGCCCTGGCGGAAGCGGAAGGCCGGTTCGGTGGTGGTGAAGCTCATGGCGTGGGTTCCTCAGTCTTGAAGCAGTTGGGTGCGCGCGGCCACGAAGGCGGACGCGGCCTCGGCATGCAGCGCATGGCGCCCGGCGGCGACGCGCGCGCGGCCCGCCACCCACACGGCGTCGATGGCGCTGGTGCGGTGGCTCGCGAAGACGTGCGCCGACAGCATGTCGGGCGCCGACAGCCCCTGCAGCGCGAGCCGTTGCGCATCGAGCACCACGAAGTCGGCCTGCTGGCCCGCCGCGAGGCCGCCGATGGCGCGGCCCGCGGCCTGCGCGCCGCCCTGCACCGCCTGCAGGGTCAACGCGATCGCCACGTGCGGCTGCGCCGCGGTCGCGCCCACGTTGCGCTGGCGCGTGCGCAGGCGCTGGCCGTACTCGAGCATCAGCAGCTCCTCGGCCGCATCGACGCAGGCGTGGCTGTCGGAGCCCAGGCCCCAGGCGCCGCCGTGCTGGCGCCAGGCCGCGAAGTCGAACAGGCCGTCGCCGAGGTTGGCCTCGGTGGTCGGGCAGAGGCCGGCGACCGCGCCGCTGCGGGCACCGCGCCGGTACTCGTCGGCGTCCATGTGCGTCGCATGCACCAGGCACCAGCGCGCGTCGACCGGCGCATGGTCGAGCAGCCACGCCACCGGGCGCTGGCCGCTCCAGGCGATGCAGTCGTCGACCTCCTTGGTCTGCTCGGCGATGTGGATGTGGACCGGCGCGCCGGCCTCGATCGCATCGAGCCCCGCGAGCGCCTCGCGCAGCGCCTCGGGCGGCACCGCGCGCAGCGAGTGCGGCGCGAGGCCGAGCCGCGCGCCCTGCGCGTCGCAGGCGGGCTTCAGCGCCTCGAGCAGCCGCAGCATCGAGTCGGTGGAACGGATGAAGCGCCGCTGCCCCTCGTTGGGCGGCAGGCCGCCGAAGCCGCTGGTCTGGTAGAGCACCGGCAGCAGGGTGAAGCCGATGCCGGTCTTGTGCGCGGCGCGCAGCAGCGCCAGGCTCAGCGTGGCGTCGTCGGCATAGGGCTTGCCGTCGGCGTCGTGGTGCACGTACTGGAACTCGCAGACGCTGGTGTAGCCGGCCTCGAGCATCTCGGCATAGAGCCAGGTCGCGATGTCCTCCATCTGCCGCGGGCCGAGGCGCGCGGCGAAGCGATACATCAGCGTGCGCCAGCTCCAGAAGCTGTCCTGCTGTTCGGCGCGGTGCTCGGTCAGGCCCGCGAAGGCGCGCTGGAAGGCGTGCGAATGCAGGTTGGGCATGCCGGGGATCACGGGGCCGTTGGCCGTCTCGGCATCGGCGGGCTTGTCGGCGCCGGCCCTTGCCTCGACGAGCTGGCCGGCCTCGTTCCATGCCAGCAGCACGTTCTTCGCCCAGCCGGTGGGCAGCAGCGCATCGGCCGCGAACAGCGCGCGGGTCATGCCGAGGCTCCCACGGCTTTGACGGCGATATGGCCCTGCCGCACCACGGTGCGCACGGGCCGCTGGCCGAACCAGTAGGCGAGTTCGGCCGCGTCGCGCACCGACCAGAGCACGAAGTTCGCGGGCCGGCCCACGGCGATCGCGCCGTGCGTGGCCGCCAGGCCGAGCGCGCGCGCCGCATGCACGGTGACGCCGGCCAGCGCCTCGGGCACGGTGAGGCGGAACAGCGTGCAGGCCATGTTGACCATCAGCAGCAGGCTCAGCGCGGGCGAGGTGCCGGGGTTGTGGTCGGTCGAGACCGCCATCGGCACGCCCGCGGCGCGCAGCGCCTCGATCGGCGGCAGGTGGGTGTCGCGCAACGTGTAGTAGGCGCCGGGCAGCAGCACGGCCACGGTGCCGGCCGCGCGCATCGCCTCGATGCCCTCGGCCGACAGGTGCTCGATGTGGTCGCAGGACAGCGCGCCGTAGCGCGCGGCCAGCGCGGCGCCGCCCATGTCCGAGAGCTGCTCGGCATGCAGCTTGACCGGCAGGCCCAGCGCCCGGGCGGCCTGGAACACGCGCTCGGTTTCGGCGAGCGAGAAGGCGATGCGCTCGCAGAACACGTCGACCGCGTCGACCAACCCCTCGGCCGCGAGCGCCGGCAGCATCTCGCGGCAGACGAGCTCGATGTACTCGCCGCTGCGGCCCGCGTACTCGGGCGGCAGCGCATGGGCGCCGAGGAAGGTGGTGCGCACCGTCACGCCGTAGTGCTCGCCGAGCCGCCGCGCCACGCGCAGCTGCTTGCGCTCGTGCGCGAGCGCGAGGCCGTAGCCCGACTTGATCTCGATCGCGCAGACGCCGTCGGCCAGCAATGCCTCGAGCCGCGGCGCGGCCTGGGCGAACAGCGCGTCTTCGTCGGCCTCGCGCGTGGCGCGCACCGAGGAGACGATGCCGCCGCCGGCCTTCGCCACCTCCTCGTAGCTCGCGCCCGCGAGCCGCATCGCGAACTCGTTGGCGCGCTGGCCGCCGTAGACCAGGTGGGTGTGGCAGTCGACCAGGCCCGGCGTGGCCAGCGCGCCGCCGCCGTCGTGCACGGGCAGTGCCGCGTACTCGGCCGGCAGCGCGGCGCGCGCGCCGACCCAGCGGATCGTGCCCTCGGCGACGACGAGGGCAGCATCGTCCGATTCGATGCCGGGTGCGGCGCCCGGCGCGAGGCGCAGGCCGGTCCAGAGGCCGTCGGCGGAAGGATGGGAGAGGGTCATGTCAGTGATCCGATGCAATGCGCCGCGAGCCAGTCACGTTGCAGGAAAGCGGACTTCTGGACGCAGAGGACGCGAAGGTTGCGCGAAGGACGCGAAAGGAATTCATGAAAATTTCGACTTTCTTTTTCGCGACCTTCGCGGATTCTTCGCGTCCTCTGCGTCCGGCTGTTGGTATTTCATGATTCAAGCGGGAACGATGCGCACGGCCACGAGGCGTGCCGTCGCGTCCTCGGGCTCGATCTGCCAGGCGCGCGGCGCATCGGACCAGCACAGGCCCTCGCCCTCGCGGCACGGCGCGCCGCCGGCATCGAGCCGCCAGCCGCCGCGCAGCGCGAGCAGCACGCCGTGCGGCGCGGCCGCTAGCGCGGTGGCGCCGTCGAGCACGCGCACTTCGGCGCGCCAGGCGCCGCGACGGGTCATCACGTTGAAATCGCTCGAGGCGCCGCCCAGCAGCGTGCAATCGAGCGCGATGTCGCCGCTGAAGGCGAAGGGCCGGTGCGGCGCGTCGAGCGGATGGTCGATGGTGCCGTCGGCCGAGCGCAGCCGCACGCCGTCGCCCTCGAGCAGCATGATGCTGCGGTCGATGCCCGCGAAGCGCGAGAACGGCCCGGCCTGCGCGATGCTGGCGATGCTCACGCGCCAGCCGAAGTCCTCGAGCCCGGCGCCGGCCGGCCAGCAGGCGATCTCCTGCGTGGTGCCGCCGCCGTTCTTCCACGGCATCACGGGCAAGGTGGCGCGCGAGAAGCGCTGCGTGCCGCCGGCCATGCTCAGCCCTTGATCATCGGCAGCTTCAGGCCCTGCTTCTTCGCGGTGGCCACGGCGATGTCGTAGCCCGCGTCGGCATGGCGCATCACGCCGGTGGCGGGGTCGTTGAACAGCACGCGCTCGATGCGCTTGGCGGCCGCATCGGTGCCGTCGCAGACGATCACCACGCCCGAATGCTGCGAGTAGCCCATGCCCACGCCGCCGCCGTGGTGCAGGCTGACCCAGGTGGCGCCGCCCGCGGTGTTGAGCAGCGCGTTGAGCAGCGGCCAGTCGCTCACGGCATCGGTGCCGTCCTTCATGGCCTCGGTCTCGCGGTTGGGGCTGGCGACCGAGCCGGTGTCGAGGTGGTCGCGGCCGATCACGATCGGGCCCTTGAGCTCGCCCGACTTCACCATCTCGTTGAAGGCCAGGCCGGCCCTGTGGCGCTCGCCCAAGCCGAGCCAGCAGATGCGCGCGGGCAGGCCCTGGAAGCTGATGCGCTCGCGCGCCATGTCGAGCCAGCGGTGCGTGTGGGTGTTCTCGGGGAACAGCTCCTTGATCTTGGCGTCGGTCTTGTAGATGTCCTCGGGATCGCCCGAGAGCGCGACCCAGCGGAACGGGCCCTTGCCCTCGCAGAACAGCGGCCGGATGTAGGCCGGCACGAAGCCGGGGAAGTCGAAGGCGTTCTTCACGCCCTCGTCGAAGGCCACCTGGCGGATGTTGTTGCCGTAGTCCACGGTCGGGATGCCCATGGCCTGGAAGTCGAGCATGGCCTGCACGTGCACCGCGCACGACTGCGCGGCCGCCTTCTTGAGCGCGGCATGCTGCGACTCGTCCTTCATCGCGGCCTGCCATTGCGCCACGCTCCAGCCCGCGGGCAGGTAGCCGTTGATCAGGTCGTGCGCCGAGGTCTGGTCGGTCACGAGGTCGGGCTTGAGACCGCCGGCCTTCGCGCGTTTCACCAGCTCGGGCAGGATCTCGGCCGCGTTGCCCAGCAGCGCGATCGACACCGCTTCCTTGGCGTCGCAGTGCTGCTTGATCAGTTCGAACGCATGGTCGATGTCGCGCGCCTGCTTGTCGACGTAGCGGGTGCGCAGGCGGAAGTCGATGCTCGACTGCTGGCACTCGATGTTGAGCGAGACCGCGCCCGCGAGCGTGGCCGCGAGCGGCTGCGCGCCACCCATGCCGCCGAGGCCGGCCGTGAGGATCCACTTGCCCGCGAGGCTGTTGTTGTAATGCTGGCGGCCGGCCTCGACGAAGGTCTCGAAGGTGCCCTGCACGATGCCCTGGCTGCCGATGTAGATCCAGCTGCCGGCCGTCATCTGGCCGTACATGAAGAGGCCCTTGCGGTCGAGCTCGTTGAAGTGCTCCCAGTTGGCCCACTGCGGCACCAGGTTCGAGTTGGCGAGCAGCACGCGCGGCGCGTTCTCGTGCGTCTTGAACACGCCCACCGGCTTGCCCGACTGGATCAGCAGGGTCTCGTCGTCCTCGAGCTCCTTCAGCGAGGCGAGGATCTGGTCGAAGCATTCCCAGTTGCGCGCGGCGCGGCCGATGCCGCCGTAGACCACGAGGTCCTGCGGCCGCTCGGCCACCTCGGGGTCGAGGTTGTTCTGCAGCATGCGGAACGGCGCCTCGGTGAGCCAGCTCTTGCAGTTCAGCTGGCTGCCGCGCGGGGCGCGGATCACGCGCGTGGGGTCGTGGCGCGGATCGGCACCGGTGGCAGCGTTGGCGGCGATGAATTTGTCGGGTGCGTTCATGGCGGGAGTCCTTTCGTTGGCAAGGAAGGTCGGACGAGGAATCGGGGGGAGGTTCAAGCGCGGCTCGGCAGCACGGCGGCCAGCGGCGCGGCCCAGTCGCCGCGGCGGGCCCACAGGCGCATGGCTTCCACGTCGGGCGCCATGAAGCGGTCCTGCTCGATGAAGGCCACGCGCTCGCGGATGGCGGCGAACTCGGCCTCGACCAGCGCGGAGCTGCGCGGGCTGTCGGCGTTGCGCTTGAGCTCGATGCCCTGGCAGGCGCCCATGGCCTCGATGCCGACCACCACCGCGGTGTTGTCGACCATCTCGGCCAGGCGGCGGCCCGCGAAGGTGGCCATCGACACGTGGTCTTCCTGGTTGGCCGAGGTCGGCAGGCTGTCGACGCTGGCCGGATGGGCCAGCGACTTGTTCTCGGAGGCCAGCGCCGCGGCCGTGACCTGCGCGATCATGAAACCGGAGTTGACGCCGCCATCGCGCACCAGGAAGGGCGGCAGGCCCGAGAGGCCCGAGTCGAGCAGCAGCGCGAGCCGGCGCTCGGAGATGGCGCCGATCTCGCTCACCGCCAGCGCGATGATGTCGGCCGCGAAGGCCACGGGCTCGGCGTGGAAGTTGCCGCCCGAGATCACGTCGCCGGTGTCGCTGAAGACCAGCGGGTTGTCCGACGCCGCGTTGGCCTCGATGCGCAGCACCCGCGCCGCATGCGCGAGGTTGTCGAGGCAGGCGCCCATGACCTGGGGCACGCAGCGGATCGAGTACGGGTCCTGCACCCGGCCGCAGTCGGCGTGCGAGGGCACGATGTCACTGCCCTCGAGCAGCGCGCGCACCGCGCCCGCCACCGCGATCTGGCCCGGCTGGCCGCGCGCGGCATGGATGCGCTCGTCGAAGGGCTTGATCGAGCCCTGGATCGCCTCGAGCGAGAGCGCGCCCGCCATCAGGCCGGCGGCGAACACGTCCTCGGCGCCGAACAGGCCCGCCAGCGCGAGCGCGGTCGACACCTGCGTGCCGTTGAGCAGCGCCAGGCCTTCCTTGGGGCCGAGCACGAAGGGCGCGAGGCCGATGCGGCGCATGGCTTCGGTGCCGCCGATGGTCTCGCCCTCGGGCGTGCCGACCTCGCCCTCGCCGATCAGCACGCAGGCCATGTGGGCCAGCGGCGCGAGGTCGCCCGAGGCGCCGACCGAGCCCTTGCTCGGGATGCGCGGCAGCAGGCCCGCGTTGAACAGCGCGAGCAGCGCATCGACGATCTCGGGCCGCACGCCCGAATGGCCGCGCGCCAGGCTCACGGCCTTGGTGGCGAGCACCAGCCGCACCACGCCGTCGGGCAGCGGCACGCCGGTGCCGACGCTGTGCGAGAGCACGAGGTTGCGCTGCAGCTCGGCCAGGCGCTCGGGCGGAATGATGGTCTGCGCGAGCTTGCCGAAGCCGGTGTTGATGCCGTAGACCACCTCGCCGGCCTCGACGATGCGGCGCACGGTGGCCTGGGCGGCCAGCAGGCCGGCGCGCGCGGCGCCGGCGAGCTCGAGCCGCGCGCCGCCCGCATGGATGCGGCGCAGCGCGGGCAGGTCGACCTCGCCGGGCGAGAGCACGAGCGGTTCGGTGGCGGCGTTGGGAGCAAGCTTCATGGTGCGATCCTGTATATACAAGTAGGTGCGAAAAAAATCGAAGGCCGGAATGGCGTACGTGGATTCAGCCGAAGGCCTGGTTGCCGTCGACGCGGAAGCGGCTGCCGAGCCGGTAGCGCGAGGCCGGGTGCAGGCAGCGCACCAGCGTCACGGGCAGGTCGCGGGTCCAGGTGCGGCGGGTCAGCAGCAGGCAGGGGTCGGCCGGCGGCATGTCCAGGCGCTCGGCCTGTTCGGCGGTGGGCAGCACCGCGTCGACCACGTGCTCGATCTGGTCGAAGGGCACGTTGCGCACCAGGTACTCGCCGGGCGAGACGACCGAGAAGTCCTGGTCGAGGAACTCGGGCACGGCGCGCGGATTGACGTAGCGGTCCTCGATCTGCACCGGCGTGCCGTTCTCCAGGTGCAGGCAGACGGTGTGGAACACCGACTCGCCGGGCCGCAGGTCGAGCCACACGGCGATGTCGGGCGAGGCGGCGATGCGCTCGAGCGCGATGAACTCGCAGTGGTAGTCGTGGCCGCGCTGGCGGATCTCGCTCGCGATGTTGGCGATCTGCAGCAGCGTGGACTGCGGCTTGTTCTCGGCCACGAAACTGCCCACGCCGGCCACGCGCACGATGCGGCCCTGCTCCGAGAGTTCGCGCAGCGCGCGGTTGGCGGTCATGCGCGAGATGGCGAACTGCGCCACCAGCTCGTGCTCGGACGGCAGCCGGTGGCCGGGCGGCCAGGTGCCGTCCTGGATCTTGCGCGAGATGTGGTCCTTGACCTGCGCGTAGAGCGCGAGCGACGGCGCGGCCGCGGGCGCGCCGGCGGGGCTGGGTGCGGAGGACGGCAGGTCGCGCTTCATGGTCTCAATGCTCCGCCGCCGCCATCGATTCGGCGCGGATCTCCTCGGTCAACCGGGCCTTGATCTCCATGAACTCGGGCGAGGTCTTGATCGTGTAGTGGCGCGGATGCGGGAAGTCGACCGCGATCTCGGTCTTGATGCGGCCGGGCCGGGCGCTGAACACGGCCACGCGGTTGGCCATGAAGATGGCCTCGTCGATGTCGTGCGTGACGAACAGCACCGTCTTCTGCGCCGACTCCCAGATGCCCAGCAGCAGTTCCTGCATCAGCACGCGGGTCTGGTTGTCGAGCGCGCCGAAGGGCTCGTCGAGCAGCAGCATCTTGGGGTCGTTGGCCAGCGCGCGCGCGATCGCGGTGCGCTGCTGCATGCCGCCCGAGAGCTGCTTGGGATAGTGGTGCTCGAAACCGCGCAGGCCGACCTTGGCGATGAAGAACTCGCTGCGCTCCTTCTGCTCGGCCTCGCTCATGCCGCGCTCGCGCAGGCCGAAGCGGATGTTCTGCGCGATCGTGAGCCAGGGGAACAGGGTGTAGCTCTGGAACACCACGCCGCGGTCGGCGCCCGGGCCCTCGATCGGCTGGCCGTCGAGCAGCACCTCGCCGGTGGTCGGGAAGTCGAGCCCCGCGACGATGCGCAGCAGGGTGGACTTGCCGCAGCCCGAGGGGCCGAGGATGGTGACGAAGTCGTTCTCGCGCACCTCGAAGTCGACCGGCAGCAGCGCCTGCGTGCGCTGGCCGCGCGTGCCGGTGAAGGTGCGCGAGACGCCATGGATCGACAACTGGGCCGGCTTGACGATGGTGCTCACAGCGTGCTCCAGGCGAAGAGACGGCGGTTGACCGCCTTGAAGGCGAAGTCGGACACGAGGCCGATCACGCCGATGACGATGATCCCGAAGATGATCTGGCCGGTGTTCAGGAGCGCCTGGCTGTCGGTGATCATGTGGCCGATGCCCGAGGAGGAACCGATGAGCTCGGCCACGATGACGTAGGTCCAGGCCCAGCCCAGCACCAGGCGCAGGGTCTCGGCGATGCCCGGCGCGGCGCCCGGGATCAGCACGCGGCGCACGATGCCCCGGCTGCTGGCGCCCAGCGTGTAGGCGGCCTCCACCAGGTCCTTGCGCGCGCTGCCCACGGTCACGGCCACCATCAGGATCACCTGGAACACCGAGCCGATGAAGATCACCAGCAGCTTCTGGCTCTCGCCGATGCCGGCCCAGAGGATCAGAAGCGGAATGAAGGCCGAGGCCGGCAGGTAGCGGCAGAACGAGACGAAGGGCTCGAGGAAGGCCTCGATCGGCTTGTAGGCGCCCATCGCGATGCCCAGCGGCACCGCGATGACCGAGGCCAGCACGAAGCCGCCGACCACGCGCCACACCGTCATGCCGATGTCCTGGATGAAGTTGTACTCGGTGAACAGCAGCCAGCCTTCGCGCAGCATCGTGACCGGGCTGGCCAGGAAGGTCGGCGAGACGAAGCCGCCGAGCGTGAAGAAGGCCCAGACGGCGAAGAACAGCACGAAGAAGCCGACGCCGAGCATCCAGCGCGCACGCGGGCTCACGGGTTCGAGCGGGGCCATCGCGCGGCGGCGCCGCGCGGCAGCCACGCGCACGGCGGCGGGGGGAACGGAGGCCGCCGCGGGAGCGGCTGGCGCGGAGGGGATGACGGTCGTCGCTTCCATGGCGGGCGATGCGTGGCGCTTCGTCGTTATGCGTTGAGGTGGCTTACTTGATGAAGCTCGCGTCGAAGGTCGCGGTCAGGTCCTCGGGCGCCTTGCGAATCACGCCGGCCTCCAGCAGGATCGGCACCGACTCCTTCATGAACTGGGTCAGCTCGGCGCTGAAGAACTTCTGGTTCGCCGCCTTGTCCTGCCAGCGCAGGTAGGCCGAGGACTTGGCGAACTGCTCGCCGCTCTGCTTGACCGCGCTGCCCATCAGCTCGTTGGACTTGGCCGGGTCGGACTTGATCATCTCGAGCGCCTCGAAGTACGAGTCGGTCAGCGCCTGCGCGGCCTTGGCGTTGGCCTTGAGCCAGGTCGGCGCGCAGCCCACGGTGTCCATCACCATCGGGTAGTCGAGCGTGGTCGCGAGGATCTTGCCGGCCTGCGGGTTGGCGCGCACGGTCGACAGGTAGGGCTCGTAGGTCATGGCGGCATCGTTCTGGCCCGCGACGAAGGCCTGCGCGGCCGGTTGGGGCTCGAGCGAGACGGTCTTCACGTCCTTGATGCTCATGCCGTTCTTCGACAGCATCCAGGCCAGGCCGAAGTAAGGCGCGGTGCCGGGCGCGCTCACGCCGACGGTCTTGCCCTTGAGGTCGGAGAAGCTCTTGACGTCGTTGCGCACCGCGATGCCGTCGGCGCCGTAGGACTTGTCCATCTGGAAGATCTGCACGATCGGCACGCCGTTGGCGTTCCAGGCCACGTGCGTCTCGATGGTGGTGGCGGCGCACTGGATCGCGCCCGCGGCCAGCGCGAGGTGGCGGTCCTTCTGCGGAATCATCTTGAGCTCCACGTCGAGCCCGTTCTTCTTGAAGATGCCGGCCTTGTCGGCCAGCGACAGCGGCGCGAAGCCGGTCCAGCCCGACATGCCGAGCGTGATCTTGGTCTGGGCGGCGGCGCCTCCGGCCGCGCCCGCGATACATGCACCGGCTGCCAGCAGCGTGGCGATCTTTGCGACTGTCTTGGCCATCGAGGCCCTCCTGTTCGTGTGAAGCGTCAATTGAATCGGCTGGCAGCGCCCGTCGGAGCTTTCCGTGGTGCGCGGCCGCAGTGTCATTCGCCTGAACACCCCTGTATATACAGGATAACCCGAAAAAGCCGCGGCGAGAACGGTGCAAGCCGGCACGGAGCGCACCTTGTATTGGTGCGGACCGCCCGACACATGCACCAGTATGCTGTCTATACAGGCGTTTCAAGCGAATGCCGACCGCTTGCAAACGGCGTGCCAGCCAGGCTTGGCACCCAGGCCGACGGGCGGTCGCGCCCGGCCCCGCGACCGCGGCGGCGCGCGTGCTGCGCTGCGGCGACAATCGACCCCTTCCGTCGCCACCCAGCCCGCCGCCTTGTCCAATTCACCTTCCGCCGACCCCGCGCAGATCCTGCACGAGGTCTTCGGCTACGCCGCCTTCCGCGGCCCGCAGGCCCCGATCGTCGATCACGTGACCGGCGGCGGCGACGCCCTGGTGCTGATGCCCACCGGCGGCGGCAAGTCGCTGTGCTACCAGATCCCCGCGATCGCGCGCCAGCGCGCCGGGCGCGGCATCGCGGTGGTGGTGTCGCCGCTGATCGCGCTGATGCACGATCAGGTCGGCGCGCTGCACGAGGCCGGCGTGGACGCCGCCTTCCTCAATTCCACGCTCGACTGGCAGCAGACACAGGACGTCGAGCGCCGCATGGCGCGCGCCGAGGTCACGCTGCTGTACGCCGCCCCCGAGCGCGTGACCACGCCGCGCTTCCTCGAGCTGATGGATGCGCTGGCCGCGCGCGGCAAGCTGTCGATGTTCGCGATCGACGAGGCGCATTGCGTGAGCCAGTGGGGCCACGACTTCCGTCCCGAGTACCGCGCGCTGACCGTGCTGCACGAGCGCTACCCGGGCGTGCCGCGCATCGCGCTGACCGCCACCGCCGACGCGCTCACGCGCGCCGACATCGTCGAGCGGCTGCAGCTCGAGCAGGCGCAACAGTTCGTCTCGAGCTTCGACCGGCCGAACATCCGCTACACCATCGTCGAGAAGAAGGAAGCCACCACGCAGCTGCTGCGCTTCATCGAGCGCGAGCACGAGGGCGATGCCGGCGTGGTCTATTGCCAGTCGCGCAAGCGCGTGGAGGACGTGGCGGTGGCGCTGCGCGACGCGGGCATCAACGCCCTGCCCTACCACGCGGGGCTCGACGCCTCGGTGCGCCAGGCGCACCAGGACCGCTTCCTGCGCGAGGAAGGCATCGTGATGTGCGCCACCATCGCCTTCGGCATGGGCATCGACAAGCCCGACGTGCGCTTCGTCGCCCACCTCGACATGCCCAAGAACATCGAGGGCTACTACCAGGAGACCGGCCGCGCGGGCCGCGACGGCGAGCCGGCCCAGGCCTGGATGGCCTACGGCCTGCAGGACGTGGTGAACCAGCGCCGCATGATCGACGAGAGCCCGGCCGGCGAGGAATTCAAGCAGGTGATGCGCGGCAAGCTCGACGCGCTGCTCTCGCTGGCCGAGGCCAGCGACTGCCGGCGCGTGCGCCTGCTGGGCTACTTCGGCGAGCAGAGCACGCCCTGCGGCAACTGCGACAACTGCATCGCGCCGCCGCAGGTCTGGGACGGCACCGACGCGGCGCGCAAGCTGCTGTCCACCGTCTACCGCGTGCAGCAGCAAAGCGGCATCAGCTTCGGCGCCGGCCACGTGATGGACATCCTGCGCGGCAAGGAGACCGAGAAGGTCAAGCAGTTCGGCCACGAGCGCATCAGCACCTTCGGGCTCGGCGCGGAGTTCAGCGAGGTGCAGCTGCGCGGCGTGCTGCGCCAGCTGATCGCGATCGGCGCGGTGGCGGTCGACGCCGAGGCCTACAACACGCTCAAGCTCACCGAGGGCTCGCGCGCGGTGCTGCGCGGCGAGACCACGGTGTCGCTGCGCGAGTCGATCTCCTCGCCGACGGCGCGCGGCGGCAAGGCACGGCGCGAGAAGACTGCGCGCGGCGCGCCCTCGCCGGCCGCGGCCACGCTCGACGCGCAGGGCCAGTCGCGCTTCGACGCGCTCAAGGCCTGGCGCGCCGAGGTGGCGCGCGAGCACAACCTGCCGGCCTACGTGATCTTCCACGACGCCACGCTGGCCGCGATCGCCGAGCGGGCACCGGCCACGCTCGAGGACCTGAAGGGCATCAGCGGCATCGGCACGAAGAAGCTCGAGGCCTACGGCAGCGAGGTGCTGCGGGTGTGCTCGGCCTTCTAGCCGGCCCACCCACCGCGCGCTACGGCCTCAGTTCGCGACCGGCAGCTTCACCGGCACCGGCCGCGTGAGCAGGTCGACGTAGAGGTCGTAGAAGCGCGCGTTGTCGAACTTCTTCACCACCTTCATCTTCTGCAGCGGCACGCCCGCGGGCGGCGTGGCATAGCCGACCGAGCGGCCGTTCTCGGGATCGCCGGGCTTGGCGATCACGTCGACGTACTCCTCGCTGACCTCGGTCGCGTAGCTCGGGTCGAGCAGGTAGGCGATGGTCAGCGTGTCCCAGATGTTCGAGGTGTAGCCCGGCTTGGTCTCGAACGAATCCGCGAACCACTCCTTGCGGAAGACCTCGGTGACCGGCGTGGGCGTGGCCGGGTGCGCGATCTTGTCGTAGATGGCCTTGGTCATCAGCACGGTGTCGGTCACGTCCAGCGGCAGCACCACCTGCGGGATCGGCAGCCGCACCACGTACTGCGCCGCATCGGGATCGAACCACCAGTTGAACTCGGCCGTCTTCGTCGTGTTGCCGGCCACGTGGACCGCGCCGCCCATGTAGATGATCTCCTTGATCAGCGGCACGATCTCGGGCGCGCGCTTGGCGGCCAGCGCGATGTTCGTGAGCGGGCCGATCGCGAGGATGCTGACCTCCTTCGGGTTCGCCTTGATGGCATCGATCAGGAAGTCGACCGCGCCCTTGGCCTGCACCTTGGTGTGGGTGGCGAAGCCGTCGGGGATCGGCACCAGGTCGGCGTCGCTCTTGGGCTCGGGCGAGCTCCAGGCGCCCAGGTAGCCGTCGCCGCCGGCACCGGCCTTCATCTCGGCGTCGATGTCCGCCTTGGTGTGGTTCAGCGCGTAGTTCTCGCCCACGTAGACACCGATGCGATCGCCCACGCCGAGCCGCTCGACCGACTTCAGCGCCTCGGCCACGCCCTGGCGCAGCCACTTGTTGCCCGACACCACGCTGATGCCCAGCACGTCGACCTTGCCCTCGGCCTGCAGCTGCGCGGCCATGGCGCCGAGCTGGCCATCGTCGCTCATCGTGTTGTAGTCGCTGTCGATGATGATCTTGCGCGCCGGCGGAGGGGGTGGCGGCGGAGGCGGCGGTGGGGGCGGCGGCGGCGCGCTGCCGGTCGGCACGAACGCGAAGCCGTTGCTGCCACCGCCGCCGCAGGCGGTGAGCACCGCGGCCGACAGGGCCGACACGATCCATCGTCTTCTGGGCATCTGCATTTCTCTCTCTCCTTGGAATAGTGGTGTCTTTTCAGGGGGAAGCCGTCGAACGGACGCTCGAAAGAAAACGTTTGCGCAAACGTTTGCCAAATTCTGGGCGCGAGGGCACGGCACTGGCAAGGCCTGTGGCCTAGGGGTTTTCCGCGAGGCGGATGGCGCGCGGCGGGCGCGCTCGGACACGTGAAAACGGGCCCGTCGGGCCCGTTGTCGGTTCGGCAGGAAAGCGCCGGCGAAGCGGCGCCGGCCGGTGGATCAGTCGGTCTCGATCAACCGGTTCTCGCGCAGCGGCGAGCGCAGCAGCAGCGTCGGACCCGCGTCCGGCGCCGCCTCCGCCTTCTCGAGCCCCGGTGCGGCGCGCGCCGCGGCCGCGACCGGCACCGGGCAGCTACCGGTGCTGCGCAGCGCGAGCGCGGCCGAGAAGCGGGCCTCGCTCGGGTCGCCCAGCGCATGCGCGAAGTCGTCGGCCACCGTGCAGTTGGGCGTGAAGCCGTCGCCGTAGTCGCCAAAGCCCTTGTTGTTCACGCCCTGGAACTGGATCGCGAAGTAGGTGGTGCCGCAGTTGTCCTGCGGATAGAAGCCATAGGGCTTGCCGCAGGTGGCGCCGCCCACGAGGTTGACCCGGACGTCCACGCCGCGCAGGCCGTTGATGACCGACTCGCTGGCCGAGCAGGTGTCGGGGCTGGTGAGCACCGTGACCTGCGACAGGCCGAGCTGCGGCAGCGGCTGGCTGTTGCGCGAGGTGCCGAGGAAAGGCAGCGGCGGCTGGAAGCCGAACGGACTCTTGTTGTTGAAAGCCAGCCGCTCGAAGGTCTTGCCCGCGGTCGCGGCCGGCGAGGCCACCATGTAGGCGAGCCGGCTCGCGATGTTGAGCTGACCGCCGCCGTTGTAGCGCATGTCGAGCACCAGGTCCTGCACGCCGTCGGCCTGGAACTTGTTCATGGCCGAGATCAGTTGCGCCTCGGAGGTCGTGATGTGGTCGTTGAACAGCAGGTAGCCGACGCGCCCGCTCGGCGTGTCGACGGTCTTCACGTTCTGCACCGGCGTGCGCGTGATCCGCGCCGAGGTCAGCGTGACGGTGCGCGTGGCGCCGCCGGCCTCCTCGAGCTTGAAGCTGTGCGACTCGCCGAGGTCGTCGGGCGAGAGCGCGTTGTTGATGGCGGTGGTGTTGGTGCTGTTGACCACGCTGATGCCGTCGACCTCGAGGATCTTGGCGCCGCGCGCGATGCCGGCGTTGGCGGCCGGCGAGTTCGGTTCGGTGAAGGCCACGCGCAGGTCGCGCGGACGCGAGTTGCGCACGAATGCGAACTCGATGCCGTAGCCGGCCGAGACCCCGGCCTCGGACAGCTGGCGGTAGACCTCGGTGTCGTAGATGTAGTGGAAGCGGTCCTTGGCCCGGCCCGAGGACGTGGTGAGCGGGGTCTTCAGCACGTTGAAGTAGGCCACCGGCGTCGCGTAGTCGGCCGCCTTCAGCGTGGTCGGCACTTCGTTGTACCAGAGGTAGGTTTCGTCGATCCAGGCGCGCACCCAGCGCTTCTCGATCGCCAGCGAACCGGCGCGGTCGGGGTAGCCGATGCCGGTGGCCGGGTTGATGCCGCCGCGCGGCGCCGCGCACTGGCCGGCCACGCTCGAGGAGGCGACGATCGCGTCGTCGTCGCCGGGCGTGCCGCCGCCCGGGCCCGGAATGAACGGCAGGCCACCGCCTCCGCCGCCGCCCCCACCGCCGCAACCGGCGAGCAGCCCCGCGAAGGCCAGGGCACCGGCCAGGGCCCAGGGGGTCGAAGCCCCGGCGTGTTGCCGCGCGCGGCCTGCGTTGCGAAACCTCATCGAACATCTCCCTCATGCGGGCCCGCGAACGCGGGCGGACGTCTGGAACCCGGAAGAGCGTGTCTCCCGGCCTGTTGGCGGCTTCCCTTCCGCCTTTTTTCTTGCTGCGCCCCGGCGGCGGCGCGGGGCCGCTACTGCACGAAGCCGATGCCGCGCGATTCGCGCACTTCGGGCTTGATGCGGTGCTCGGCCTCGAGCTGGTCGAGGAATTCGGCCGCCGAGAACTCGGTCGCCAGGATATCGGTCTGCCGTTTCACCGCCGCGAAATCGCCGGGACACAGCTGCGAAAGCTGCGCCAGCCGCGCGCGGACCTCGCCCGTGAGCAGCGACGCGTCGCCCGCGAGCGCCTCGGTCACGAACATGCGCTCGCGCTGCGCCGCGGTCAGCGGCATGAACTTGATCTTGAAGGTGAAGCGCCGCAGCGCCGCCTGGTCGAGCCGCTCGAGCAGGTTGGTGGTGCACACGAAGATGCCGTTGAAGCGCTCCATGCCCTGCAGCATCTCGTTGACCTCGGTGACCTCGTAGGTGCGCTGGGCGCCGCGGCGGTCCTGCAGGAAGCTGTCGGCCTCGTCGAGCAGCAGCACGGCCTTCTCGCTCTCGGCCTCGCGGAACATGGCGGCCATGTTCTGCTCGGTCTCGCCGACGTACTTGCTCATGAGGTCGCTGGCCTGGCGCACGATCAGCGGCCGCGCGATGGCCTTGGCGATGTGCTCGGCGAGCGCGGTCTTGCCGGTGCCGGGCGCGCCGTAGAAGCACAGCGTGCCGTGGCCGCGCGCCTTCAGCGCCTCGACGATGCGCGGGATCTCGAAACGGGTCTCGACGTTGAGCATGTCGAGGTCGTAGGTGGTCACGGTGCGGCGCTCGCCGCGGCCGGTGTCGCTGGTGCCCAGCGCGAGGTCGGCGTTGCGCAGCTGGCGTTCGATCAGCGCCTCGACCGAGGCGCCGTCGGTCCGGGCCAGGCCCGCGAAACGCACCGCGGTACGGATCTGCGCCGGCGTCAGGCCCTTGCGTTCGGCCAGCTTGGCGGTGAAGGCCTCGGACACCGTCACGCCCTCGAGCGTCTTCTTGACCAGTTGCTCGCGCGCGCCCGGCGGCGGCGACTTGAGCTCGAGGTGGTAGGCGAAGCGGCGGCGGAACGCGGGATCGATCTGCTCGATGCGGTTGGTGACCCACAGCGTGGGCACCGGGTTGGCCTCGAGGATCTGGTTGACCCAGGCCTTGCCGCTGACGCTGCCGTTGGCCGGCGCGGGAATCTGTTCGGCGCGCGCCATGTACTGCGCGGCTTCGGTGCTGATCGGCGGGAACACGTCCTCGACCTCGTCGAACAGCAGCGCGGCCTGGGCGCTGCCCTTGAGGAACACCTGCGCGATCTGCAGCGAGCGGTAGCGGTCGCGGCCCGACAGCGAATTGCCGTCGCGGTCGGCGTACTCGACCTCGAACAGCTCGAGCCCCGCGGCCTGCGCCACCACCTTGGCGAGCTCGGTCTTGCCGGTGCCGGGCGGGCCGTAGAGCAGCACGTTCACGCCCAGCTCCTTGCGCGCGACCGCCGCGCGCAGCAGCGTGACGAGCACGCGCACCTCCTCGTCGACGAAGGAGAAGTCGTTCGGCAGCAGTGCGCTCTTGGCCGAGGGCCGCGTGAACACGGCCATCAGCTCGTTGTGGTCGCGGTACTCGCGCATCAGCACCGGCGGCAGCTTCTCGCTGACCTTCATCAGGTCGGCGAGGTCGGTGATGTTGTGTTCGGAGATCAGGTTCTCGACCAGCCCGATGCGCTCGAGCCGCGAGCCGGCACGCAGCGCCTCGCCGACCTCGCTCGCGTTGACGCCCGCGATGTCGGCGATCGCGGCATAGGCCTCGGGCGCGTTGTTGACCTTGAACTCGACCAGCAGCGAGCGCAGGTCGCGCTGGTAGCGCGCGAGCGTGCCGTACAGCAGCAGCGCGCGCTCGGCCTTGTTGAGCTGCAGCAGGCCCGCGAGCGCATCGATGTTCTTCTCGACCAGCGTGGACTGCTTGCGCAGCGCATGCGTGAGCCAGTCGCGCGTGACGGCCAGCACCGAGAGCAGGTCCTTGGGCTGGTCCTTCGCGTACTCGTCGAGGTAGAAGAACAGCGTGCCTTCCTCGTACGGGCCGCGCCAGACGCCGTGGCGCTCGAGCAGCGTACGGCCGTCGAGGTTCTCGATGCCCTTCCAGGCTTCGTTGCCGGTGCAGCGGCGGCCGAGGAATTCGCGCAGCCGCTGCAGCACCGCGGCCGGCCACACCAGGTGGCGGCCGGTCAGCGAGAGCAGGCCGTTGATGTCGCGCCGCACGTTGAAGCGCGGCCCCTGCTTGGCGGCGAGCGTGAGCACGAAGTGCGAGCACATGAGCTCGAGCACCGGTGCTTCCTTGAGACCGGGCGACGGCAATGCCTGCCCGCGAACCGCAGCAGCCACCACATCGACACCCGCACGCTTGACCATCGGACGACCTCCAGAGAGGGAATTACCGGCCAGACCATAACGCAGACTTTTGGCTTCGGGAAGACGCCGAAAGGGTAAAAACCCTGGTGTCCGATTCCGTCCACAATGCGCGCCATGGTCGAAATCGAAGAAATACGCCGCGCCGCGGCACGCCTCGCGGGACAGGTGCTCGACACGCCCTGCGTGGAATCGCGCACGCTGTCGGAGATCGTGGGCGCGCAGGTGTTCCTCAAGTTCGAGAACCTGCAGTTCACCTCCTCGTTCAAGGAGCGCGGCGCCTGCAACAAGCTGGTCGACCTGTCGGAGAGCGGCACCCGCGGCGTGATCGCGATGTCGGCCGGCAACCATGCACAGGGTGTGGCCTATCACGCGCAGCGGCTCGGACTGCGCGCGCTGATCGTGATGCCGCGCTTCACGCCCGGCGTGAAGATCGAGCGCACGCGCGGCTTCGGCGCCGAGGTGGTGCTGTACGGCGACACGCTCGACGCGGCGCGCGCCCACGCGGTCGAACTGGCCCAGCGCGAGGGCCTGGCCTTCGTGCATCCCTACGACGACGAGGCCATCATCGCCGGCCAGGGCACGGTGGCGCTCGAGATGCTCGCGGCCGAGCCCGAGCTCGACACCCTGGTGGTGTCGGTCGGCGGCGGCGGCCTGATCGCGGGCATGGCCGTGGCCGCGCGCGCGCTCAAGCCCGGCATCGAGATCGTGGGCGTGCAGACCACGCGCTTCCCGGCCATGGTCAACGCGGTCCAGGGCACGCAGCATCCGCAGGGCAAGAGCACCATCGCCGAGGGCATCGCCGTCGGCACGCCGGGCGTGCTGACGCGCGAGATCATCGCGCGCCATGTCGACGACCTGGTGCTGGTGGACGAAGGCGACATCGAGCAGGGCGTGCTGATGCTGCTCGAAATCGAGAAGACGCTGGTCGAAGGCGCGGGCGCCGCCGGGCTGGCCGCGCTGATCCGGCACCCCGAACGCTTCAAGGGCAAGCGCGTGGGCCTGGTGCTGTCGGGCGGCAACATCGATCCGCTGCTGCTCGCGGCCATCATCGAGCGCGGCATGGTGCGCGCCGGCCGGCTCGCGCGGGTGCGCGTCAGCGCGCGCGACGTGCCGGGCTCGCTGGCCCAGATCACGGCCACCGTGGCCGAAGCGGGCGCTAACGTCGACGAGGTCCACCACCAGCGCGCCTTCACCATGCTGGCGGCGCAGAACGTCGACATCGAGCTGGTGCTGCAGACCCGCGGCCGCGAACACCTGGCCAGCGTGCTGGAAGCGCTGGCCACGGCGGGCTTCGAGGCGCAGGAGCAGCACTGAGCCAGGCCGGGCCGGCTCGTCCGGTTACGTCTGGTTCCAGGGGTCTGGCAACCCCCTAGACCGCGGGCATGCACCCCACCGGTAAAATGCCATCAGTTCGTGTCATTCAAAGTATCAGAGGTATTTCCGATGTCCCACCCCACTCCTGTCGAGCCCGCACATGGCGCCGCCGCCGAGCAAGACACGGTCGAGTCGATCGTTCACCTGATGCCGCTCGTGCTGCCGATCGCCGGCGGCGTGCTGATGCTGCTGCTGGCATCGATCGCCGTCTTCCTGGCCTGACAGGCATTTGCGCTTTCGTCCGCGGGTCGTGCGGCCCGCGCTGACGCATCCTCCTCTCCCGAGCCGAAACGTTTTCTCAAACGGACCTCCACGCCCCCCGCGGCGTGGCGCACCGTTCGGAAAGACGATTTTTCAACTTAGGAGATTTCCGATGAACGCACCCACGACGAAGGGCCTTGGCATTCAGGCGCCCGCCTACGTCAAGAACGCCAAGCTGATTGCCTGGGTGGCCGAGATGGCCGCGCTGTGCAAACCCGAATCCATCTACTGGTGCGACGGCAGCAACGAAGAGTACGACCGTCTCTGCCAGCAGCTGGTGGACGCCGGCACCTTCCAGAAGCTCAACCCCGCCAAGCGCCCGAACTCGTTCCTCGCCTCCTCCGACCCGAGCGACGTGGCGCGCGTCGAGGACCGCACCTACATCTGCTCCGCCAACAAGGAAGACGCCGGCCCCACCAACAATTGGATGGCCCCGGCCGAGATGCGTGCCACTCTGCAGCCTCTTTTTGACGGCTGCATGAAGGGCCGCACGATGTACGTCGTACCCTTCAGCATGGGCCCGCTGGGCTCGCCGATCGCGCACATCGGCATCGAACTGTCGGACAGCCCCTACGTCGCGGTCAACATGAAGATCATGACCCGCATGGGCAAGGCCGTGTACGAGGTGCTGGGCGCCGACGGCGAGTTCGTGCCCTGCGTGCACACCGTGGGCGCGCCGCTCGAGGCCGGCCAGAAGGACGTCGCCTGGCCCTGCAACAAGACCAAGTACATCGTCCACTACCCCGAGACGCGCGAGATCTGGAGCTTCGGTTCGGGCTACGGCGGCAACGCGCTGCTGGGCAAGAAGTGCTTCGCGCTGCGCATCGCCTCGAACATGGGCCGCGACGAAGGCTGGCTCGCCGAGCACATGCTGATCCTGGGCGTGACCAGCCCCGCGGGCAAGAAGCACCATGTGGCCGCCGCCTTCCCGAGCGCCTGCGGCAAGACCAACTTCGCGATGCTGATCCCGCCGGCCGGCTTCGACGGCTGGAAGGTCACGACCATCGGCGACGACATCGCCTGGATCAAGCCCCAGGCCGACGGCACCCTGCGCGCCATCAACCCCGAGGCCGGCTACTTCGGCGTGGCCCCGGGCACCAACGACCTGACCAACCCGAACTGCATGGCCAGCCTCGACCGCGACGTGATCTTCACGAACGTGGCGCTGACCGACGACGGCGACGTCTGGTGGGAAGGCATGGGCGACGCGCCCGCGCACTGCATCGACTGGCAGGGCAAGGACTGGACGCCGCAGATCGCCAAGGAAACCGGCGCCAAGGCCGCCCATCCGAACGCGCGCTTCACCGTGGCCGCCACCAACAACCCCGCGCTCGACGACGCCTGGGACGATCCGAAGGGCGTGAAGATCGACGCCTTCATCTTCGGCGGCCGCCGCTCGACCACCGTGCCGCTGGTGACCGAGGCCCGCAACTGGGTCGAGGGTGTCTACATGGCCGCGACCATGGGCTCGGAAACCACCGCCGCGGCCGCCGGCCAGCAGGGCGTGGTGCGCCGCGATCCGTTCGCGATGCTGCCGTTCATGGGCTACAACATGAGCGACTACTTCCAGCACTGGCTCGACCTGGGCAAGAAGCTGCAGGCCTCGGGCGCCACGCTACCGCGCATCTACACCACCAACTGGTTCCGCAAGGGCGCCGACGGCAAGTTCGTCTGGCCCGGCTACGGCGAGAACATGCGCGTGCTCAAGTGGATGATCGACCGCATCGAAGGCAAGGCCGACGGCGTCGACCACATCACCGGCGTGAGCCCGCGCTACGAGGACCTCAACTGGACCGGCCTGGATTTCAGCGCCGAGCAGTTCGCCACCGTCACCAGCATCGACAAGGCCGCCTGGCAGGCCGAACTCAAGCTGCACGACGAGCTGTTCGAGCAACTGGCCCATCACCTGCCGAAGGAACTGCCCGCGACCAAGGCGGCGATCGAGCAGCGCCTCGCGGCCTGATGCCAAAGCGCCCCGCGAGGGGCGTTCCAGACGCAAAAAAGCCGCCCGAGGGCGGCTTTTTCGTGGGCGCGATCGCCCGCTCCGATCAGTAGTAGCGCGAGCTGTTCATGCGGCGCATCGCTTCGTACAGCGTGGGCATGCGGGCCGCTTGCGTACGGGCGGCGGCACCGGCCAGCGCGTCGATCCTGGCCACGTCGGCCACGCTCGCCGTGCCTTCGGACTGCTGGCGCCAGACGGCGGCTTGCAGTTCGGCCATCACGCGCGGGTCGCTTTGCGCGGTGTCGAGGAAGCGGGCGTCGGCACGGGCCGAAGCGCGGCGCTGTGCGGCGGCGAGCCAGAGCGCGCCCAGCTTGTTGGCACCGTTGGCCAGCGAGCCGGCGAACAGGGCGATGACCGCGAAGGCACCGGCGCAGACCAGGGCCCAGGCCGCGAGCAGCGCGCCTTCGTCCCAGTGGGCGACGATGGTGTCGGCCACCACGAGCACCGCCGAGACGATGGCGACGATCAGCAGCAGGATCAGCGGACGGGCGCTGTTGCCGCCGCGTGCGGCCTTCAGGTGTCCGAACAGGACTTCGGCGCGTTGGACGCCGGGGTGGACGGTGGGTTGGTCGACGTGAATGAAGCTGGTCATGGTGCCCTCCAAGGCGTGTTTCTATTTCCGATGCCTCGATATTAGGGTTTGCCCTAGTAAGTTTCCACTTTATCTTTCTGATGTTTATCATTCACAAGACTGATGGACGTCAATTTCCGCACACTCGACCTCAACCTGCTTCGCGTCTTCGACGAGGTGATGGCGGAGCGCAACCTCACGCGCGCCGCGCGCAACCTGTCGATCACGCAGCCGGCGGTGAGCAATGCGCTGCGGCGACTGCGCGAGGTGCTGGGCGACGAGCTGGTGCGCCGCGCCGGTGCCGGCGTGGAGCCCACGCCGCGCGCGCTGGCACTGTGGCCCACGGTGCGCGACGCGCTGCGCCAGCTGCAGCACACGCTGGCGCCAGGCGAGTTCGATGCCGGCACCGCCGACACCACCTTCCTGCTGGCGATGGCCGATGCCACCGCGGCCGAGCTGATGCCGGGCCTGGTGCGGATCGCCGAGACCGAGGCGCCGGGCATTTCGATGCGGGTGCTGCCGCTGACCACGCGCGACCCGCGCCGCATGCTCGAGCACGAGGAGGTCGACATGGCGATCGGCTATTTCCCGGCCGTGATCGCGAGCCTCGCGGCGCGCGGCCAGTCGGGCGTGGGCGTGCCCTTCGAGACCCAGCGGCTGTACCTGGGCCAGTACGTGTGCGTGATGCGCCGCGGCCATCCGCTGGCCGAACGGCCGCTCACGCTCGACGACTACTGCGCCGCGCGGCACCTGCTGGTGAGTTTCTCGGGCCGGCCCTATGGCTTCATCGACCAGACGCTGGGCGCGCTCGGGCGCGAGCGGCGCATCGTGGTCACGGTGAACCAGTTCTTCACGGCTGGCCAAGTGGTCGCGACCACCGATCTGCTGACCGTGCTGCCGCGCCATTTCGTGACGGTCACGGGCATCGGCGACCAGCTCGTGCTGCGCGACCTGCCCTTCGACCAGCCGCCGGTGCACGTGGATGCCATCTGGCACCGGCGCGCCCAGCACGCCCATTCGCACGAATGGCTGCGGCAATCGCTGCTGCGCTCGGCGGCGGCCGCTTTCGCGGGCTCGATACTCGGGCAGCAGGTGCCGGGCTGAAACGCCCGGCGGTGGAATCGCTCGCGGGTCAGCGAACGACGCGCAGCCAGGCGGCTGCCGCGCCGCGCAGTTCCTGCGCGTGGTGGGCGTCGAGGCCCGCGCGCACATCGGCGCTTTCCATCAGCGCCGCGGCGTGGCTGGCCGGCGCAGAATTGGCGGAGGAACGGAAGAAACGTGCCACTTGGGCAATGAGGCTGAACATGATGGTGCGCGGCTCTTGGCTGCGCTGCAGTGGTTGATGCCCTATAGATTAGGGGTTAACCCTAGTTAAAAAATACCATATCTATGCGTGATACGCATAGGCTGATCCACCTAGATAGAAACCCTGATGAAACTGCAGCTGCTCTCGGACCTGCATCTCGAATCCCACCCGCGCTTCCACGCCGAGCCCGTGCCGGGCGCCGACCTGCTGGTGCTCGCGGGCGACGTGGGCTCCTACCAGGAGGGCTCGCGCCTGGAGGAGCCCGACTTCGGCCTCGGCCGCTTCTCGCCCAAGAAGGGCTGGCCGACGCCCGTGATCTACGTGCCGGGCAACCACGAGTACGACAACCTCGATTTCGACGAGACCCACGTTCGGCTGCGTGCACTGTGCGAGGAGCTCGGCATCCTCTGGCTCGAGCGCGAAACGCTGGTGATCGAGGGCATCCGCTTCATCGGCACCACGCTGTGGGCCGATTTCGACGCCCTGGTGACGCCCACCGACGGCCTCGCCGAGGCGCTCAAGAAGCGCGGCAAGGCGATGCGCGCGGCCGATTTCTATCTCGAGAAGATGTCCTCGCGGCGCAATGGCGTGCCCTTCCTGTCGGCCGAACTGCGAGAGCAAGGGCTCACATGCCAAGCCTGGCTGCGCGAGGCACTGGCCCGGCCTTTCGACGGCACCACGGTCGCGATCACCCATTTCGCGCCTTCGCTGGCCAGCGCCGACCCGCGCTACGGGCTCACGCCCGGCACCGCGGGCTTCTGCAATTCGCTCGACGAGCTGCTGCCGCAGGCCAGCCTCTGGCTGCACGGCCACCTGCACTGCGCCTTCGACTACGTGAAGGACGGCTGCCGCGTGGTCGCCAATCCGCTGGGCTACCGCAGCAAGGGCGAGCAGGAGGGCTTCCGGCCCGAGCTGCTGATCGAGATCCGCTGAGTCCGACAAAGCCGCCGTGATGCCGCCGATATGATGGCCCGCACTCCTCCAACCACCGCCCTTCGGCCTCTCGCCGCCCGCGCATGCTCGACAACCTCGCACCCTTCCTCATCCACTGGGCCATCACCGCGCTTTCGCTCTGGGTCGCCAGCCGCATCTTCAAGGGGCTGAGCTTCGAGAGCACCGGCGCGCTGATCATCTCGGCGCTGCTGCTGGGCTTGGCGAACGCGGTCGTGAAGCCGCTGCTGATCGTGCTGACCCTGCCGCTCACGCTGGTGACCTTCGGCCTGTTCCTGCTGGTGATCAACGCGCTGATGATCCTGCTGGTGGCGGCGCTGGTGCGCGGCTTCCGGGTCTCGGGCTTCTGGACCGCGCTGTTCGCGAGCCTGTTCGTCTCGATCCTCAGCATCCTGATCGGCGCCTTCGTCGGCGGCAGCGATCCGGCCACCACGATCCAGATGCCGCAAGGCACCGGCAACTGGCTCTAGCCAGCACCGCGCTTCAGCGCGCGGCCAGCCCGTCGAAGCAGGTCGAGAGCACGAGTTCGACGATCTGCGCGTCGCTGTGCTGCCCGCCGCCCTGGAGAAAACCCAGCACCGGATCGCAGCCGCGCGCATAGAGCGTGTAGAGCACGCCGATCGCGGGCAGCTTGGGATTCATCGAGCCGTCGGCCTGGGCCGCCTGGATCCAGCCGCCGAGGGTGTCGCTGATGGTCACCAGCCGGTCGATGTAGCCGCGGTTGCCCAGCAGGGTCGCGCGCAGGCTGGAGTTCTGGTGCGGCAGCGTGGGCATCTCGCCCGCGAGCTGCAGCTCGAGCGCCCAGCGCACCGTGGTGCGCAGCTTGCCGATCGGCGGCTCCTCGGCCGGCAGCGCCGCGAGCATGTCGAGCGTGCGCTGCATCAGCCGCACCATCGCGGCGGCCGCCAGGTCTTCCTTGCTCGGGAAATGCTTGTAGAGGCTGGCCTTGGCGATGCCCACCGCGGCCGCGACCTCGTCGACCGTCATCGACTCGAAACCCTTCTGCGCCAGCAGCCGGTTGGCGGTCTGCACGATGGCCTCTTCCCGCGCAGCCAGCATCTGCGCCTTGAAGGAAGGCTTGGCGGTCGGAACGGTCATGCCGAAATTCTAGTCTCGCGCGTCATCCGGCATACGGCGCGCGTGCCGAATTACCAAGCAGTCTGAAGTTCCGCCCCGGGGCTCAGGCGCCGCGGCGCTCGTGCGCGCTGTCCTTGTAGTGCTGTGCCTTGTCCGCGTACATCGCGCGGTCGGCGCGCTGCAGCGCGGCCTCGAGCGAATCGCCCGCGTGGCAGGTCGCCAGCCCGATCGCCAGGCTCAGCGCATGGCCGCTCTGGCCGGCATGGAACTGGTTGTTGAGCTCCAGCAGCGCGAGGATGCGCTCGCGCATCGCCTCGGCGCCGCGCTCGTCGGTCTGCGGCATCAGCACCGCGAACTCGTCGCCGCCGATGCGCGCGGGCCAGGACGGCGTGTCGACCGCCTTGTCGAGCACCTCGCCCATGCGGCGCAGCATGGTGTCGCCGGCGGCGTGGCCTTCCTGGTCGTTGAGCTGCTTCAGGCCGTTGAGGTCGATCGCCACGATCGACACCGGCCACGGCCCCTTGCGCGCCAGGCGGTTGAGCTCCTCGGTGTAGAAGGTGCGGTTGCACAGCTGCGTGAGCACGTCGTGCTTGCCCAGGTACTCGAGGTAGGCCTCGGCCTTCTTGCGCGCCGTGATGTCGACCAGCGAGACCAGCACCAGGTCCCAGCTGTCGAGCCGGTCTTCCTGCACCGCGAACTGCATGTGGATGTTGAGCAGCTCGCCCGAGAGCGAATAGTTGATCACCTCGCGCTGCTGCAGCGTCTTGTGGTTCCACAGGTCGTTGAGCTGCTCGGCGAAGGACTCGCGCATCTCGTCGCGGAAGATGCGCGACAGGCTGCCCAGCAGGGTGCGCAGGTCGGGCGCGCCGAACATGCGCAGGGTCTCGTGGTTCACGTCGATGACGCGGATCTCCTGCATGCAGCGGGTCACGAACTCGGGATGCACCTTGAGGAAGGTGGCGAAGTCGGTGATGCCGCGCGCGCGCAGGTTGTCGAGCAGGCCGCGCACCGCGCTGAAGTCCTCCACCCACAGCGACACCGGCGAGTGGTCGAACAGGCTGCGCGCATAGCGCTCGCTCTCGGCCTGCCGGCGCTGGGCCGCCACGCGCTCGGTCACGTCGTCGAGCGCGACCAGCACGCGGTCCCAGTGCTCCTCGTGGCCCGGCAACACGCGCGCGCGCACCCGCACGTCGAGCCGGCGGCCGTCGAGCGCGTAGTTCACGGTCTCGCTCTCGAAGCGCATCTGGCCGCGCCAGAGCTGGTCGAGCTCGTGCACCACGGTGGCCGACATGTCGCCGCGGAACACGCTGTCGAGCGACCCGAGCAACTGCGCCTGGCTCTCGGCCGCGAACAGCTCGAGCGTGTGGCGGTTCACGCGCAGCACCTTCAGCGAGGCCATGCAGTCGCGCACCCGCTGCGGGTCCTCGGCCAGGAAGGCGACGAGGTCGGTCACGCCCTGCGCGCGCCAGCCGTCGAGCATGCGCCGCAGCGCGCTGTAGTCCTCGATCCAGAGCGAGACCGGCGCCAGGTCGAAGGTGGCGTCGAGGTCGTCGACGGGAGCGGCATCGGTCGCGTCGGTCAGGTCCATCCGTGAAGCTTTCGAAAGAAGAGGCGGGACAAGCGGGGCAGCGCGGACTAAAACCTAATTATTACCCTGCCAAGACACCATGGCGCATCCCGCGACCGGGGATTCTGCCTGCCGCCCGCCACTACCGGCCCGGCTCAGCTCAGCATCTGGCCGCGGCTTCCGATCACCGCCACGTCCACGAAATTCCCGCCTTCGCGGTTCGCACGGCCGTAGTTCAGCTTCAGGCCGCCGAGGTCGAAGCCCTCGATGCGCTCGAGCCCCTGCAGCACCGAGGCACGATTCAGCGACGGCCCGGCGCGGCGCATGCCCTCGGCCAGCACGGCGGCATTCACGTAGCCCTCGAGGCTCGCGAGCGAGAACTCGCGCGTGCCGTTGGCGACCATGTCGGCCTGGTAGCGGCGCACGATCTCGAACTTGGTCGCGTTCGGCGAAGGCACCACGATCGTGAAGCCCAGCCCGCGCGACAGCTCGCCGAGCGCGCCGAGCGAACTCGCCGTGATCGACAGCCCGTAGGCCGAGCTGTTGCCGCCCGCCTCGCGCAGCGCCTTGAGGAACACCGGCGCCGTGCCCGCGAGGCCGACGATCACCACCTGCGGCTTCGCCTGGGCGATGGCCGTGGCGGCCGGGCCGACCTCCATGCTGGTGGTGTTGGGCGTGGTCGCGACCACGGCCGGCTCGAGCTTCGCCTTCGCGAGCGAGGCCTTGAAGGCCGCCAGCAGCGACTGGCCCAGCGGGTCGTCGGAGTGCACGAGGCCGATGCGGTCCTGGCCCAGCACCCGGGCCGTGCTCACCAGCTTATCGATCTCCTGCGCGTAGTTGACGCGCACCCAGAAGGTGTTGGGCGCGTTCTTCCTGCGCAGCGCGACGGTGCCGGTCAGCGGCCCCACCACCGCCATGCCCGGCACCGCGTCCATCACCTCCGAGGACGGGCGCGTGCCCAGCGGATGCAGCAGCGCGAGCACCGAGGCGTCCTTCTCGAAGGCCAGCGCATTGGCCTTGGCCAGCTCGGGCTTGAACTGGTCGTCGGCCATCACGAGCTCGACCTTGGTGCCGTTGAAGCCGCCCGCGCGGTTCATCGCCGCGAAGAAGGCCGAGGAGCCCTGGAACAGCCCCTGGCCGTTGACCTTCTCCACGCTGCTGCTGTCGAAGGTGGCGCCGATGCGCAGCGGCCGGTTCTGCGCGAAGGCCGGCAGGCCCAGGCCCGCGGCGAAGGCAGTGGCCGCGAGACGGCCGAGGGCTTGGCGGCGGCCGGTGGGCAGGACGGGGGATGGCGGCACGCGCGGCGTCGCGACGGTCATGGTTCGGGGCTCCCTGGCGACATCCTGGCGATGTCTTGGTGACAAAACTTCACACTTTTGCCAGGAATGTAACTCACGCCGTTCGCACCGGAATGACAGGCCGGCCGCCCTGTCCGCCGCGGCGCGTCAGAGCAGCTCTTCGCCCACGATCGGCAGCAGCAGCCAGTTCTTGAAGCGCAGCCAGATGAACTCGCCGGGCTCGTCCTCGTGGACGATGTCGCCGCCCGCGTCGTCGTACTCGAGCCACTGCACGCGGCGGCCGTCGGGCCCCAGCCGCAGGCGATAGCCGATGTTGACGCGCGCGGTGGTGCGCATCAGCCGGTCGTAGTCGTTGACCATGTCGGGGCTGTCGATCACCAGCCCCATCTCGGTGTTGACCGCGGCCGAGCGGTGGTCGAGGTTCATCGAGCCGACGAAGAAGCGCTCGTCGTCCACGATCGCGAGCTTGGCGTGCAGCCGGCTGATGGTCTTGCCGAAGTCGCCGAACTGCCCCGAGCGCCCGGTGAGCAGCGGCGCGATCTCGAAGATGTTGACGCCGATCTTCAGCATGTCGGCGCGGTAGCGCTCGTAGCCCGCGTAGGCCAGCGGCTCGTCGGTGGCGCCCAGCGAGTTGGTGATCACCGTGATGCGCGCGCCCGAGGCGATGTTCTTCTTCATCTGCGCCATCCCGCGCGCGCCCGGGATGAAGTAGGGCGAGGCGATCTTCACGTCGTGCTGCGCCGAGTCGATGACGCCGAGCGCGCCCTCGGTCACGCTGCCGCGGTAGGCCTGCTCGGGCTTGCGCGTGATCTTCTCGGGGTCGTCCACGAACAGCGTGAACGGCGCCCAGTAGCGGTCGAGCTTGCCGGTCAGCAGTTGCTCGCCCACCGGCGACTTGTCGAGGATGTCGCGCGGGCGGATCGGCACGTCGGGCACCGCGGTGCGCGCGATCTCGTCGAAGCGGCGCTGCGCCGCCTCGGGCGTCATCGCCAGCGGCGCGATGTTCTCGATCGGGCGCACGTGCGGGCTGTTCCAGTAGCGGTCGAAGCCGTCCGACATCTGGCGCACCACCGGGCCGCACGAGATCACGTCCATGTCGATGAAGTTCGCCGCGGTGCTGCGCATGAAGTACTCGTTGGCGATGTTGCGCCCGCCCGAGACCGCGAAGCTGTTGTCGGCGATCAGCAGCTTGTTGTGCATGCGGTGGTTGATGCGGCCGAAGTCGGTGATCGACAGCGCCAGCCGCGTGGCCAGCGAGCTCGAGCGCGAGGGCAGCGGGTTGAACAGCCGCACCTCCACGTTCGGGAAGGCCGAGAAGGTGCTGAAGACCTCGTCGGCGCCGCCGGTGTAGAGGTCGTCGACCAGCAGGCGCACGCGCACGCCGCGCGCGGCCGCCTCGCGCAGCTCCTTGAGGAACAGCAGGCCGACGTCGTCGTTCTCGATCAGGTAGTACTGGACGTCGAGCGACTTCTCGGCGTGGCGCGCCAGCGAGATGCGCGCGTCGAAGGCGAAGGCCGCCTCGGGCAGCAGCCGGAAGCCCGACAGCGGGGTTTCGCTGCCGCCCGGCGCGTCCTTGTAGGCGAGCTGGCCCAGCTCGGTCTGCGTCACGTCGGTGAAGGCCAGCGTCGGCGGCTTGTCGGGCGGCGGTGGCGGCAGGCTCGCGCAACCCGAAATCCATGCGGCCGCGGCGCACAGGGCGAGCGCGGCAAGGCGGCGGAGCGAGGTGGCGGGCATGGCTCGAAATGTAGCTCGCTGCGGTGACGAACGTCACCCCTATGATCGGCGCGGCGACACCGGCGCATGCAGGGGTAAGAGAAGGCTAAGAAAAGGGGTCAGAAAAGAGTGCTCAACGGCTTGTGGCTGGGTTTCTTCCTGGTGGCGGCGCTGGCCGCCTTCGGCCGCTGGCTGCTCGGCGGCGACCCGGCCGTCTTCGCGGCGCTGGTCGAGAGCCTGTTCGCGATGGCCAAGCTCGCGGTCGAGGTCATGGTGCTGCTGTTCGGCACCCTCACGCTGTGGCTGGGCTTCCTGCGCATCGCCGAAGCGGCCGGCCTCGTGGCCTGGCTCGCGCGCATGCTCGGCCCGCTGTTCCGCCGGCTCATGCCCGGCGTGCCGGCCGGCCATCCAGCGCTGGGCCTGATCACCATGAACTTCGCGGCCAACGCGCTCGGCCTGGACAACGCCGCCACGCCGATCGGCCTGAAGGCGATGCGCGAGCTGCAGCGGCTCAACCCCGACCCGGTCACGGCCACCAACGCGCAGATCCTGTTCCTGGTGCTCAACGCCTCCTCGCTCACGCTGCTGCCGGTCACCATCTTCATGTACCGCGCGCAGCAGGGCGCGGCCGATCCCACGCTGGTGTTCCTGCCGATCCTGCTGGCCACCAGTGCCTCGACACTGGTCGGGCTGCTGTCGGTGGCCGCGGTGCAGCGGCTCAAGCTGTGGGACCCGGTGGTGCTGGCCTACCTGTTGCCCGGCGCGCTGCTGCTCGGCGGCTTCATGGCGCTGCTGGGCACGCTCTCGGCCGCGGCCATCGCCTCGCTCTCCTCGCTCTTGGGCAACCTCACGCTGTTCGGCGTGCTCGTCGCCTTCCTGCTGGCCGGCGCGCTGAAGCGCGTGAAGGTCTACGAATGCTTCATCGAGGGCGCCAAGGAAGGCTTCGACATCGCGAAGAACCTGCTGCCCTACCTGGTCGCGATGCTGTGCGCGATCGGCGTGCTGCGCGCCTCGGGCGCGCTCGACCTCGCGCTCGAGGGCGTGCGCTGGCTGGTCCATGCGGGCGGCTTCGACGCGCGCTTCGTCGACGCCCTGCCGACCGCGCTGGTCAAGCCCTTCTCGGGCAGCGCGGCGCGCGCGATGCTGATCGAGACCATGAAGAGCCAGGGCGTCGACAGCTTCCCCGCGCTCGCGGCCGCCACCATCCAGGGCAGCACCGAGACCACCTTCTACGTGCTGGCCGTGTACTTCGGCGCGGTCGGCATCCAGCGCGCGCGGCACACGGTGGCCTGCGCGCTGCTGGCCGAGCTGGCCGGCGTGGTCGCGGCGATCGCGGTCTGCTACTGGTTCTTCGGTTAGGACTCCTGCGGCACCGCCTCGCGGCCCGGCAGTTCCACCGCCGCACGGCCCGCCCCCGCGCGCAGCGCCTGCCGGTAGGCCGTCGGCGAACTCCCGGTGACGCGCTTGAACGCATTGCTGAAGGCGCTCTCGGAGCTGTAGCCCAGGCTCTGCGCCACGAGCGCGACCGGCGTGTCGTCCTCGCCGAGGGCGCGCTCGGCCAGGCGCATGCGCCACTCGGTCAGGTAGCCCAGCGGCGCGATGCCGGCCACGGCCTTGAAGTGCGAGGCGAAGGTGGTGCGCGACATGGCGCAGGCGCTGGCCAGCTCCTCCAGGTGCCAGGCGCGCGCCGGATCGTCGTGCATCGCCCGCAGGGCCGGCGCGATGCGCGGCTCGCTCAGGGCGCGCAGCCAGCCCGCGACCAGCGGCCCCGAGGTTCCCAGGTGCGCGCGCAGGATCTGGATGAACAGCAGCTGCGCGAGCTGGGCCGCGGCGAGTTGCGCACCCGGCTGTGCCTGCGTGCGCTCCTCCATCAGGTGATCGAGCAGCCAGCGGAACACCGGGGCCTGCGGCGCCGACGCGCGGACATGGATCCACGGCGGCAGCGCATTCAGCAGCAAGGGCCCGCTGACCGGATCGAGCAGCACGTGGCCGCCGATGTGCGCGAACTCGCTGCCGTCGCCGAGCTGCGCCGAGGAGCGGCCCGCGCCCGAGAACAGGCCCATGGCATCGACGGGCTCGGCCTCGGGATCGCTGGACAGGATCGACCAGCGATGCGCCGACAGCAGCCCCACGTCGCCGGTCTCGAAGCGCGCGGGTTCGGGCTCCCCTTCGATGCGGACCCAGCAGTGGCCCTTCACGACGGCGAAGAACTTGATCTTGTCGGGCGCCGGAAAACGGAGGGCCCAGGTGCCGCCGGCCGTGAAGCCGCCGGTCACCAGGCTCTGCGCATGGGTCAGCTTGAGGATGTCGGAGAAGGGATCGGCGCTCATCTTCGTACTATCGCGCAAGCAAAGCGTACTCCCAAGCATTCACAGTCCGACCCCCTCGAAATATCGTTCCCCATCTCGCATCACGGACGAACAAGGAACGGACATGGAACAGGCTTTGGTATTGGTCACCGGCGGCACCGGCTTCATCGCGCAGCACTGCGTCCTCGCGCTGCTGGCCCAGGGATTTCGCGTCCGCACGACGGTGCGCACGCTCGCACGGGAAGCGGAAGTCCGCGAGCACCTCAGGACGGGCGGCGCCGAGCCGGGCGAGCGGCTGGGCTTCGTGGTCGCGGACCTGGGCGCGGACGCCGGCTGGGCCGAGGCCGCGAAGGGATGCACCTACGTGATCCACGGCGCCTCGCCCACGCCATCGGGCAGCTATGCCACCGACGAGGACTGGGTCCGGCCGGCCGTCGACGGCAACCTTCGCGTGCTGCGCGCCGCGCGCGATGCGGGCGTCAAGCGCGTGGTCCTCACCTCGGCCTTCGGCGCGGTCGGCGTCGGCCATGGGCCGATGGGCCGGCCCTTCAATGAAGAGGACTGGAGCAACCTCGCGGGCGATGTCGCGCCCTATCAGCGGTCGAAGACGCTGTCCGAACGCGCCGCGTGGGCCTTCGTCGAGAAGGAAGGCCGCGGTCTCGAGCTCGCGGCCGTCAACCCGACCGCGGTGCTGGGCCCCGCGCTCGGTGCCGACTTCTCGCACTCGATCCAGATCATCAAGGGAATGATGGACGGCCAGCCGGGCTCGCCCAGGATCAACTCGGGCTTCGTCGACGTGCGCGATGTGGCGGACCTGCACCTGCTCGCGATGACGCATCCGGCCGGCAAGGGCGAGCGCTTCCTCGCGATCGCGGGCGAGAGCCTGTGGCTGGCCGACGTGGCGGGCATCCTGCGCGAGCGCATGGGCGCGGCGGCACAGAAGGTGTCGACCCGGGCCCTGCCCAACTGGCTGGTGCGGCTCGGCGCGAAGACCGATTCGCGCATGAAGGCCGTCGTGCCGATGCTCGGCGTGAACATGAACGCCACCAGCGAGAAGGCCCGGCGGCTGCTCGGATGGAATCCGCGCTCGGCCGAGGAGGCGATCGTCGCCACGGCCGAGAGCCTGGTGCGGCTCCAGCTGCTGAAGGCGTGAGCGGCGCACGCCGCCGCCTCATTCCCTCCCGCGCGCCCGGTAGCTGCCGGGCGCGATGCCGGCGAAGCGCCGGAACGCGCTCGACAGGTGGCTCTGGCTGCTGAAGCCGCACTGCAGCGCGATCTCGACCAGGCTCAGCTCGGTGCGCAGCAGCAGCGTCCGCGCGCGCGCGATCCGCGCGGCCATCAGGTAGCGGTGCGGCGGCATGCCGAAGGCGCGCTTGAACCAGCGCGCGAACGAATAGACATCGAGTTGCACGAAGGCCGCCATCTCGGCGAGCGTGAGCTTCTCCTGCAACTGGTCGAGGATGAACTGCTGCACGCGCCGGCGCAGCGCGTCGCCGGCCTCGATGCGCTCGACCTGCAGCCGCGGATCGGCCGCATGGTGCCGCCGCAGGTAGGCCGCCAGCGCCACCGCGATGCTTTCCCCGTAGATCGCGCCGCCCGGATAGCCCTCGCGGATGTCGGCGGCGAGCGCGAGGCTGGCCTGCCAGACGAAGCCGTCGCGGATGCCGTTGCCCGGCACCAGCTCGACCGTCCTCGCGCCCGGCGAGCTCGAGACGGCCTGCACCAGGCCCGGCGTCAGACCCAGCACCACGCCGCGCCAGCGGCCGCGCGCATGCCCGCTGTACGACAGCCCGGCGGGAAAGATGCCGAAGCTGCCCGGCGCGAAGTCGCCCGTCACCGGCCGATGCCCCGACCAGTGGATGCGCGCGGAGGTCAGTGCCTCGTGATGGAGCATCACGCCGTGCTGGAACAGCACGGTCTCGGGCATCTCGCCGCCCGAGCCGCGCCACTCCTCGAGCCGCAGCCCGGGCCAGAGGCCCTGGTCCTGCAGCAGGACCGCCTCGGGTTCGAACTTCGTGCGGGACGCGGTCGTGGTGTCGAATCGCTCGGCGAAGGTCTGCACGGGCGTCTTGTCTTTCTGTCGGGGAAGGAAGGCACGAGTGTCCGACGCGCGGCCCGCCGCGGGCATGCAGGTTTGCCCGCAGCGCCCGCAAGCAATTGCAAGATTCTGAAAAGCCGCGCCGTTTCGTGGAAGCCATGGCCGCGCGCGCTGCCTAGCATCGCGCCGCCAATCAATACCTGGAGACACGATGAGCGAGAAGACATGGAGCGGCCGCGGCGGCGTGCTGCTGGCGGCGTGGTGTATCGGCGGCGGCGCGCTGCTCGCGGGCTGCGGCGGCGGCGATGGCGGCGCGCGCTTCGCGGGCCTTCCACCCGCGAGCACGGGCAACCCCGCGCAGCCGCCCGCAACGACGACCAAGGCGGCCGACATCAAGGTGCTGTCGAACCGCGCGGACCTCGTCAGCGGCGGCGACGCGCTGATCGAGATCGTGCCGGCCGCGGGCATCGCGGCGAGCGCGCTGCGCATCGAGCTCGACGGCACCGACGTGTCGTCCGCGTTCGCGATGCGGCCCGGCGAGCGCTTCATGGGGCTGCTCACCGGCATGAGCGAGGGCCGCCACCTGCTGAGCGCGCGCGCCGGCGACACGGCGCTGTCGTCGCTAGTGATCACCAACCACGCCAACGGCGGGCGCATCCTCTACGGCCCGCAGATCCAGCCCTGGGCCTGCGATGCCGGTGCGCAGGACGCCGACTGCAACCGCCCCGTGAGCTACGGCTTCAAGTACCTGTCGAGCGATCCGGCCGTCGCGGGCTTCCAGCCCTACGACCCGGCCCGGCCGCCGGCCGACATCGCCACCACCACCACCGACCAGGGCCGCACCGTGCCCTTCGTGGTGCGCATCGAGACCGGCGTGCAGGACCGCGACTACTACGACGTGGCGGTGCTGTTCGATCCCGCGAAGCCCTGGGCGCCATGGCAGCCGCAGGCCGCGTGGAACCGCAAGCTGCTGATCCAGCATGGCTCGGGCTGCGGCAACGGCTACGGCCAGTCCAACGCCCTGTCCTCGCAGCGCGTGCTCGACCGCGATGCGCTCTCGCGCGGCTTCGCGGTGCTGGCCGTATCGCTCAACGACTCGGGCCACAACTGCAACATCGCCGTGCAGGCCGAGGCCACGATGATGGCCAAGGAGCGCATCGTCGAGGCCTACGGCGAGCTGCGCTACACCTTCGGCTACGGCAGCTCGGGCGGCGCGATCGCCCAGCAGTGGATGGCCAACGCCTACCCGGGCCTCTACCAGGGGATCATCGTCGGCGCCTCCTTCCCCGACGCGGGATCGACCGGCAACGAGGTCGAGGACTGCGCGCTGCTGCGCAACTACTTCGGCCGCACCGCCACCGCGTGGACGCCCGACCAGCAGGCCGCCGCCTCGGGCCACCTGAACACCGCCGTGTGCACCGAGTGGATCGACTTCTACAAGTTCAACAACAACCTGAACCCCTACGCGACCAACATCGCGAACCTTCCCGGCACCTCGCCCACCGCGCTCGGCGGCTGCGACGCGCCCCCGGGCGCGCGCTACGACGCCACCTTCAACCCGGGCGGCGCGCGCTGCACCTCGGCCGACTCGGCGATCTCGATCTTCGGCAAGCGGCCCGACGGCTTCGCCAACCGGCCCTACTCGAACGTGGGCCTGCAGTACGGCCTGCTCGCGCTGAAGGCGGGCCGCATCAGCGCCGAGCAGTTCGTGGACCTCAACGCGAACATCGGCTCGCACACCATCGACTACGCGCTGCAGGCGCCGCGCGTGGCGGCCGACCCGGGCGCGATCGAGGCCTCGTACCGCTCGGGCTCGTTCAACCAGGCCAACGGCCTGGGCCAGGTCGCGATCATCGACATCCGCACGCTCGACATCAGCGGCATCCATCACCAGCACCGCTCGTGGACCCTGCGCGCGCGGCTCGACCGCGCCAACGGCGGCCACGCCAACCAGGCGATCTGGTACCAGGCCGGCAGCCAGCGCGAGGCCTACGACACGATGGATGCCTGGCTCGGCGCGATCGAGCGGGACGGCGGCGCCACGCCGCTCGCGCGGAAGGTGATCGCCCATCGCCCCGCCAGCGCCAACGACCGCTGCGGCAGCGCCGACGGCACGGGGCTCTCGATGCTCGAATGCACCGGCCTGGCCGACGGCTCGACGCGCATGGCGGCCGGCGAGGCCATCACGGGCGACGTGCTCGAGTGCCAGCTCGCGCCGCTCGACCGCGCGAGCTACGGCACGGTGGTGTTCTCGGACGCGCAATGGTCGCGCCTGAAGGCCGCCTTCCCCACCGGCGTGTGCGACTTCGGCCGGCCCGGCAAGGGCCAGCAGCCCACGCGCTTCTGGCAGACCTACCTGGACACGCTGGGCCAGGTCGTCGTCGGCGGCATGCCGCTGCCCGACCTGCCCTGAGCCGGGTTCATCGCGGCTCCACCACCGGGAACATCGGCTCGAAGCTGTCGAGCATCGCCATCAGCTCGGCCAGCTTCGCGCGATCGCCCTCGATGCGCACCTTGCCGGCCAGCACCGCGGCCGGAAAGCTGGTCTGCTTCAGCGTCACGGCGTCGAGCGTGGCGCGGCTCAGCGTCACCGTGGCGTCGGCATCCGGCTGCCGCCCGGCGATGTGGGTCAGGGCCGAGTTCTCGAGCGTCAGCACGAACTGCTGCTTCGAATCCGTGAAGTTCCAGTTGATGACCAGCCGCTTGCCCTCGGCCTTCGCGGCATCGAGGCGCACGCCGAGGTAGTCGAAGAACAGGTCGTTGCTCACGGCCTTGAGCGTGTCGGCGTTGGCGGTGCCGCCCGACGGGATCTTCGGCACGCCGTTGCGCAGCTCCATCGCGCCCACCAGGTAGGCGCTGCGCCAGGTGCCGGCCTCCGACTGGTAGCCCAGCTGCTCGAGCGCGTCCGCGCCGAGCTCGCGCGCCGCGCGGTTCGAGGGATCGGCATAGACCACCTGGCTCATCGCGCTCGCGACCCAGCGGTACTCGCCCCTGGAGAAATCGCCGCGGGCGCGCGCGATCACCGCCTCGGCGCCGCCCATGTACTCGATCGTCTTGCGGGCCTGGGCCACGGGCGGCAGCGGATTCAGGTTGGCGGGATTGGCGTCGTACCAGCCCAGGTACTTCTGGTAGACCGCCTTCGCGTTGTGCCGCAGGGTGCCGTAGTAGCCGCGCGCCGACCATTCCTGTTCGAGGCTCGCGGGCATGCGCAGGGTCTCGGCGATGTCGGCCGCGGTGTAGCCGTGGTTGAGCAGCCGCAGCGACTGGTCGTTGATGAACTTGTACATGTCGCGCTGCTTCTTCAGCAGCTCGACGATGCGCTCGCGCCCCGTGGTGGGCCAGTGGTGTTGCGCGATCAGCACGTCGGTCCTGTCGCCGAAGGCCACGCGCGCCTGGTCGATGTACTTCGACCACAGGCTGCCGTCGCGCACCTCGGCGCCACGGATGGTGTAGAGGTTGTGCATGGTGTGCGTCACGTCCTCGGCCATGTCGAGCACGCGGAACTGCGGCAGGTACATCAGCATCTCGGACGGCGCCTCCGAGCCCGGCACGAGCTGGAACACGAACTGCACGCCGTCGATGGTGCGCTCCTCGGTCGGCTTGTCGACGGTGGCGGTGGGCGCGATCAGCGTGACGGTGCCGCGCGCCAGCGCCTTGCCCAGCCCGGTGTCGACCTGGCCGCGCACGCCGGGCGGCAGCAGCGAGCCGAACTGGTACTGCGAGCGCCGGCTCATCGCATTGCCCGCGAGGATGTTCTCGGCCACCGCGGTCTCCATGAAGCCCGAGGGCGCGATCACCTGCACCTTGCCGGCCGCCACGTCGGCCTCGTCGACCACGCCCTTGACGCCGCCGAAGTGGTCGGCGTGGCCGTGCGTGTAGACCACGGTGCCGACCGGCTTGCGCGGCCGGTGCAGGTAGTACAGCGCGAGCGCGGCGCGCGCGGTCTCGGCGGCGAGCAGCGGGTCGATCACGATCAGCGTGCTGTCGCCTTCGACGATGGTCATGTTCGCGATGTCGAAGCCGCGCACCTGGTAGACCCGGTCGGTCACGCGGAACAGCCCGTGGATCGCATTGAGCTGCGCCTGGCGCCACAGGCTCGGGTTGACGCTGTCGGCCGGCGCGTCGGCCTGCAGGAAGCCGTAGGGCTTCATGCTCCATGCCGGGCGCTCGCCGGCGCCGGGCACCAGCGCGTCGGGCACGGTGCCGATGAAGCCGCGCATCGCGTCCTCGAAATCGCGCCGGTCGGCGAAGGGCAGCGTCTTCGCGAACTCGGCGTTGGCGGCCAGCGTGGCGGGCTCCGGCGGCTTGGGCGCGAGGGGCGTTGCCGGCTGCGCGAAGGCCATGGCGCAGGTCAGCGCGGCGCAGGCGGCGGTGGCGCGATGCGCGCGTGGAAGGACGTGGAGGAGATGCATGGTGCGGCCTGGCGCGAAGCTGGAAGCTGGAAAGTGGCGCGATTCTGGGCAGCCCCCAAACCATTGGCAAATGCAAAATACGTCGATCGATTTGAAGAAAAACACAAGATCGCCATGCAGCTGCGCCAGCTCCAGCACCTCGTCGCCCTGGCCGAGCAGGGCAGCTTCAGCCGCGCGGCCCAGGCCTCGCACCTCTCGCAGCCCGCGCTCTCGCGCAGCATCGAGGCACTCGAGGAGGGCCTGCAGGTCCGGCTGATCGACCGCGCCTACGGCACGGTGCGCTTCACGCAGGCCGGCGAGCTGGTGCTGGCGCGCGCCCGCGAACTGCTCATCGACGCGCGCCAGCTCAAGGAGGACGTGCTGCAGCTCGAGGGCCTGGCCGCCGGCAGCCTGCAGGTGGGCCTGGGGCCGTTCGCGGCCGGCATGCTCGGGCGCGCGGCGCTCACCTTACTGGTGCAGCGGCATCCGCAGCTCTCGGTGCGCACCGAGGTGGCCGACACCGCCACCCTGGCCGAGCGGCTGCACCGGCGCGAGATCGACCTGTTCATCGCCGACACGCGCGACCTCGCGCGCCAGGGCGGCCTCGAGACCATGCGGCTGCCCGACGTGCCGGTCTCGTTCTTCGTGCAGCCGCGCCATCCGCTGCGCAGGCTGGCCTCGGTCACGCTCGAGCAGGCGATGGACTACCCGGTCGCCGGCCCCAGGCTGCCCGCGCGCGTGGCCGCGCAGTTCGAGCGCCAGGCGAAGCGCGCCGGCCGCGGCGTGTTCAACCTGGTCTGCGACGACACCGGCACCCTGCGCCATCTCGCGCTCACGGCGCGCGCCGTGGTGCTGGCGCCCGATGCGCCGGCCTTCCGCCACGAGACCCAGCCGCTGGTGCCGCTGCCCATCGCGGGCCTCGAAGGCATGCGCACCCACTACGGCCTGGTCACGCTCGCGGGCCGCACGCCCTCGCCGGCCGCGGCGGCCTACACCCGCTTCGTGACCGAGGTGATGTCGGCCGCGCCGGGGGCGGGAAAGACGGGTGCGCCAGAATAGCCCCCTGCCCTCCACCGTTCCCGCTCCTTCGTGACCACCTTGCGCCGCGCCCAGCCGCCCACCTTCTCGTCCGCTGAATTCCGCGCGGCGCTCGGCATGTTCGCCACCGGCGTGACCATCGTCACGGCACGCGCGGCCAACGGCACGCTGGTCGGGCTCACCGCCAACTCCTTCAATTCGGTCTCGCTGTCGCCGCCGCTGGTGCTCTGGAGCCTGTCGCGCAGCGCCGCCTCGATGGCCGCGCTGCGGGCCGGCTCGCACTACACGGTGAACATCCTCGCGGCCAGCCAGAAGACGCTGGCCGAGCGCTTCGCCACCAAGGACATCGACCGCTGGGCCGACGTGGACTTCACCGAGGGCCTGGGCGGCGCGCCGGTGCTCGCGGGCGCCGCGGCGAGCTTCGAGTGCTTCAACCGCAGCCGCTACGACGAGGGCGACCACGTGATCTTCGTCGGCGAGGTGGAGCGCTGCAGCCACGACGCCGGCGCCTCGCCGCTGTTGTTCCACGGCGGCCGCTTCTACACGGAACATCCCTTGTGAAGCACGCGGCGCCGGTGCTCGCCCTGCTGTGCGCCGTTGCCGCGCCGCATGCGGCGAGCGCGCAGGACGCCGCCTCGCCTGCCAAGCAGAACTGGTTCGACGATCCCTTCTTCCGCGTCTCGGCCGGACTGCCGGGCTGCCCCGAACCCGAAGGCCCGTTCTACACGGCCGAGGAGCGCCGCATCCAGATCCATTCGCGGCTCGAGCGCGGCACCAGCTGCTGGCTCGCAGGCAAATGCAGCGACAGCAACGCCTACCGCTACGACAAGCCGCTCGCGCCCAAGGTGCGTGCCGCGCTCGAGGCGGTGCCGGGCCTGCGCCGGGGCAGCGTGTGGGTCATGGTGCAGCGGCGCTGGGTCTACCTGCAGGGCTGCGTGCCCTCGCCCGCATTGGCGCGCCAGCTCGAACGCGCGGCGCGCGCGCTGCCCGACGTCGAGGCGGTGGTGCCCGACCTGATGGTGGGCACGCGCGGCAAGCCGCCGTACCCGGTCGCGGGGCGCTGAAGCCTCGGCGCGGGTCGCCTCAGCGCGGGTCGAGGTGGAGCACCACCACGCCGAGCACGATCATCGCCACGCCGAGGCAGCGCGCGAGCGTGACCGCTTCGCCGAACAGCAAGACGCCGCAGACGGCGATCAGCGCGGTGCCGGCGCCGGCCCAGACCGCATAGGCCAAGCCGACCTCGAGCTGCCGCACCGCCAGCGCCATGAGCCAGATCGCGAGCGCATAGGCCGCCGCCACCACGGCCGATGGCAGTGCGCGCGTGAAGCCGTCGGCGTGACGCAGCGCGATGGTTCCGACGACCTCCGCCGCGATGCTGGCCGCGAGCAGCAGCCACGAAAAATTCCGCATGCCCATGCATGCCTCCCGGGCCCCGCATCTATACCGGACGCGGAACCAGGAACGGGAGGGGCGGTACCCGGGAACGAAACCTGGATGGTAGCGGGGAAGCGCCCGCGCGCTAGGATCGTCGGCGCCGCCGCGCGATGCGGGCGGGCCGCCTTGCGAAGAACGAACAACAGATGATCCAGAGAAAAACCCACCTCGACGCGCTCGCCATCGGCCTGCTCGTCGTCTGCTGCGCCTTCTGGGGCCTGCAGCAGATCCTCATCAAGACCACCGTGGCCGAGGTGCCGCCGATGTGGCAGGCCTCGATGCGCATGGCCGGCGCGGTCGTGCTGCTGGGGCTGTGGTGCGCCTGGCGCAAGGTGCCGCTGTTCGAGCGCGACGGCACGCTGCCCGGCGGCCTGCTCGCGGGGCTGCTGTTCGCGGGCGAGTTCGCGGGCATCTACCTGGGACTGCAGCTCACCAGCGCCTCGCGGCTCACGGTGTTCCTCTACACGGCGCCGTTCTGGGTCTCGCTGTTCCTGCCGCGCTGGGTGCCGGCCGAGCGGCTGCGCGGCCTGCAGTGGGCCGGGCTCGCGATCGCCTTCGCGGCCGTGGTGCTGGCCTTCAGCGAAGGCTTCGGCCACACCTCCTCGTCGCAACTGCGTGGCGATGCGCTGGCGCTCGCCGCCGGCATGCTGTGGGGCCTGACCACCCTGACCCTGCGCGCCACCCGGCTCGCCACCGCGAGCGCCGAGAAGACGCTGTTCTACCAAGTCGCCGTGACGGCCGCGGTCTGCCCCGTGATCTCGCTCTTGCTCGGCGAGACCTGGGGCACGCACTACTCGGCCTGGGCCTGGAGCTCGATCGCGCTGCAGACCGTGATCGGCGCCTTCGCGAGCTACCTCGCGTGGATGTGGATGCTGCGCCACTACCCGGCCACGCAGATGTCCTCCTTCACCTTCCTCACGCCGCTGTTCGCGCTGGTGTTCGGCGTGCTGCTGCTGTCCGAGCCGCTCACGCCGCAGCTGGTGGTGGCGCTGGCCGGCGTGGCGATGGGCATCGTGCTGGTCAACCGCGGCGGCGCGCGCCGCGCCTGAAGGAACGAGCGACATGGCGACATCCACCCGATTCCAGCCCGTGCTCGACGAGATCGCGGCCGCGATGCAACCGCTGCTGGGCCAGGCCGGCACGGTGGCCAGCTACATCCCGGCGCTCGCGCGCGTCGACGCGCGGCAGTTCGGCATCGCGCTGCGCACCTGCGACGGCGAGGAGGCCGCGGCCGGCGATGCCGACACGCCGTTCTCGATCCAGAGCGTGTCCAAGCTGTTCACGCTCACGCTCGCCATGCAGGCCGTGGGCGACGCGCTGTGGGAGCGCATCGGCCGCGAGCCCTCGGGCAATCCGTTCAACTCGCTGGTGCAGCTCGAGAACGAGCAGGGCAAGCCGCGCAACCCCTTCATCAATGCCGGCGCGATCGCGGTCGCCGACCGGCTCGTGAGCCATGCGCGCGCCGAGGGCGGCAGCGCCAAGGCGCGCATCCTCGCGCTCATGGCCAGCCTGGCGGGCGAGCCCGTGGGCTTCGACGAGGAGGTCGCGCGCTCGGAGGCCGAGACCGGCTTTCGCAACGTGGCGCTGGCCAACTTCATGAAGAGCTTCGGCAAGCTCGACAACGACGTGACCGAGGTGCTCGACACCTACTTCCACCAGTGCGCACTGCGCATGAGCTGCCGCCAGCTCGCGCGCGCCGCCGGCTACCTGTGCCGCGACGGCGCGCACCCGATCGACGGCGAGGCCGCGATCACCAGCGAGCGCCAGACCCGGCGCATCAACGCGCTGATGCTCACCTGCGGCACCTACGACGCCGCGGGCGACGTGGCCTTCTCGATCGGCCTGCCCTGCAAGAGCGGCGTGGGCGGCGGCATCGTGGCCGTGGTGCCCGACCGGCTCACGCTCAGCGTGTGGTCGCCCGCGCTCGATGCCACCGGCAACTCGCTGCTGGGCATGAAGGCGCTCGAGATGTTCGTGGCGCGCACCGGGCTGTCGGTGTTCTGAGTTGCTTCAGGCGCCGAGCGCGCGCAGCACGTCGTGGCAGGCGCCCATCGTGTGGTAGTCGGTCTTGCCGGCCGGGCTCTTCTCGTCGCCGAGCTTGCGGTTGTCGCGCGACAGGATGCGAAACCAGGCGCCATGCTCGTGGTCGACCATGTGCCGCCAGGCGTAGTCCCAGATCCGGTCGTACCAGTCCCAGTAGCGCGGCTCGCCGGTGCGCACCGCGAGCAGCGCGGCGGCGGCGAAGCTCTCTGCCTGCACCCAGAAGTACTTGTCGCCGTCGTAGAGCGCGCCCTCGGGATCGAAGCCGTAGACCAGGCCGCCGAACTCGGCGTCCCAGCCGTGGCGCATCGCCGCCTCGAACAGCGACTGCGCGCGCGGCAGCATCCAGCCGGTCTCCACGCCCCGGCCGGCGAGCAGGCCCTCGAGCTGCAGCAGCAGCTTGGCCCACTCGGTCAGGTGGCCGGTCTGGAAGCCCCAGGGCTTGAAGATGTCGGCGCGGTTGCCGCGGTTGTGGTCGGCATCGACCGACCAGTCCTCGTGGAAGTGCTCCCAGACCCTGCCCCCGGTCAGGTCGGCCTGGCGCAGCGCGATCGCCTGCGCCAGCGTCGCCGCGCGGTCGAGGTACTTCGCGTCGCCCGTGGCTTCGAAGGCCGCCATCATCGCCTCGCAGGCATGCATGTTGGCGTTCTGGCCGCGGTAGGGAGACACCGCCCAGTCGGCAGTGGCTTCGTTCGCATAGAGCTGGTGGCGCGGCTCCCAGAAATGCCGCTCGAGCAGCTGCCAGGTCGATTCGATGCCCGCGCGTGCCTCGTCCACGCCGGCCATCGCGGCATGCGCATGCGCGAGCAGCACGAAGGCCAGACCATAGCAATAGTGGGTGCCGTCGCGCACCTGCGCGCGGCCCTCGTGCCAGTCGAGTTCCCACAGGTAACCGCCCTGCGGATGCGCATGGGCGTGGTGCAGGAACGCGAGGCCGTGGCGCGTCGCCGCCAGGTGCTCGGGCCGGCCGAAGCGGCGCCAGGCGGTGGCGTTGTTGAAGACGAAGCGCGTGCTGCTCACCAGGTGGCGCGTGCGGCGGTCGTAGACCGTGCCGTCGTCCTTGAAGAAGTGGAAGAAGCCGCCGTGCGGGTCGAGGCTGCGGCCGTCGTAGAACGCGAGCGTGTGCTGCACGTGGCCGATCAGGAATTCGGGCGAGCGGAAGTCGGGCATGGCGAGAAGGGCTGGGTTGCGGTGGCTGAGCGCGGCACCTCAGGCTATCAGCATCCCGGCCCGATCGTCGAGAAAACGATGCCCTCGCGCAGCGCTCAGGCCAGCGCCGCGCGCGACGCTGCCTGCAGGCAGCCCATGCCTTCGAGCGCGGTCTCGACCGCCTCGTCGAGCGGCGTGTGCGGCTCGCGGCCGAGCAGCGCCACCAGCTTCGCGTTGTCCATGGCCACGGGCGTGCGCCACAGGTAGCGCATCTCGCGCAGCTCGCGGAAGGTGGCGACGAAAGGCGAGGCCAGCAGCAGCGGCCACCACGGGAAGGCCGACACGCGCACCTGCGTGCCGGTGCGGCGCGCCACCACGCGGCGGATGGCATCGGCCATGCGCGTGCCGTCGGCGTCCCAGTGGCCGGTCATGTGAAAGCTGGCGAAGGGCTCGAGCCGGTCGCGCCGCGCCAGCAGCTCGACCATGGTGCGGGCCACGTCGGGCAGGTACGACCACAGGTGGCCGACGCCGGCATCGCCGGGATAGCTCACGCCCCTGACGGGCTGCCCCGCCTTCACCAGGCCCTGCGAGAACCAGTTGTTGCCGGCCTTGGGGCCGAAGAAGTCGCCGGCGCGCACGATCAGCACGCGCGCGCCCTCGCGGCTGGCCAGCTCGAGGCGGCGCTCCATCTCGACCCGGATCGCGCCCTTGCGCGTGGCCGGATGCTGGGGCGCATCCTCGGCCAGCAGCGGGAAGGCATCGGCGCCGTAGTTGTAGACGTTGCCGGGCAGCACGATGGTCGCGCCCTCGGCCTTGGCGGCGGCGATCGTGTGGTCGAGCATCGGCAGCACCAGCTCCGACCAGCGGCGGTAGCCGGGCGGGTTGACCGCATGCACGATGACCGCGCAGCCGCGCGCGGCCTCGCGCACGTCGCGCGCCTCCATCGCGTCGCCGCCCACCCAGTCGATGCCGTCGCGCCGCTGCGACGCCGCGCCGCGCTTCATCGCGCGCACCCGCCACCCCGCGTCGCGCAGCTGTCGCGCCATCTCGCCGCCGACGCCGCCCGTCGCGCCCAGAACCAGAACCGTGTCGTTGCTTGCCATGAAACATCTCCAGAACAGTGATCGATGGATGAATTCTGGGCAGGCCGGGGTTCAAATGGAATTGCCGAACATGAGCCATCGGCCATACATTTATGCATGACCTGGACCATCAGCTGGGAGCTCTACCGCTCCTTCCTCGGCGTGCTGCGCGAGGGCTCCCTCTCGGGCGCGGCGCGCGCGCTCGGCATCACGCAACCCACCGTCGGACGCCACGTCGCGGCGCTCGAGGAGGCGCTCGAGGTGGTGCTCTTCACGCGCTCGCAGGTCGGGCTGCTGCCCACCGAGGTGGCGCTGGCGCTGCGCACGCATGCCGAGGCCATGGAGAGCACGGCCGCCTCGCTGCAGCGCGCGGCCAGCGGCCAGGGCGAAGGCGTGCGCGGCGTGGTGCGGGTGTCGACCAGCGAGGTGGTCGCGGTGGAGGTGCTGCCGCCGATCGTGGCGAAGCTGCGCGAGGCCCATCCGGCGCTCAAGGTCGAGCTGGTGTCGACCAACCGCGTGCAGGACCTGCTGCGGCGCGAGGCCGACATCGCGGTGCGCATGGTGCGCCCGCGCCAGGAGCAGCTGGTGGCGCGCCGCATCGGCGACATCGAACTGGGCTTCCATGCCCATCCCGACTACCTCGCGCGCCACGGCACGCCGCGCACGGCCGAGGAGCTGATGCGCCACACGCTGATCGGCTACGACCAGCCCACGGCCTTCGTGCGCGACGCGATCAAGTCCTTCAAGGGCTTCACGCGCGACGCCTTCTCGCTGCGCACCGACAGCGACCTCGCGCAGATGGCGCTGATCCGCGCCGGCGCCGGCATCGGCGTGTGCCAGGTCGCGCTGGCGCGGCGCGGCCCGGCGCTGGTGCGGCTGCTGCCGCGCGCGCTGTCGCTGAAGCTCGAGACCTGGGTCACGATGCACGAGGACCTGCGCGCGAGCCCGCGCTGCCGCGTGGCCTTCGACGCGCTGGCCGAGGGGCTGCAGGCCTACATCGCCGGCCAGGGGACAATGGCACGCGCAAGAACCTCCGCCTCCGAATGACCGACACGACCCCGACCACCGAATCCGACGACATTCTCCCGCTGCAACAGGACCGCCTCTGGCGCGACGAGCGCTGGACCGCCCGCATCATCAAGAACGAGGAAGACGACGGCTGGGCCGTCGAGATGACGCGCCATGGCGACCCCGAGCCCGCGCTGGTCGGCCCCTGGACCATGGGCCGCGACAAGAAGAACCCGAAGCCGCTCGACGGCCCCGCCTTCTCCACGCTGGTGAAGACCGCGGCCGAGGTGATCCGCCGCCACGAGCAGCAGCTGCACGCCACGCTCAACCGCAGCGTGACCGTGAGCGCCGGCGAGCGGCGCATCCGCGTCACGCTGGCCATCGTGCCCGACGAGGACAACCCCTCGGCCACGCTGAGCGCCTTCGACGAGGCCGACGACAGCGAGCTCGCGCGCGTGAACGTGCCGGCCTCGTTCAAGCTCAGCGCCACCAGCGCCTCGGCCTGGATCGACGCGGACTTCGCCAGGCCGCGCTGACCCCGCGCAAGGCGACCGCAGGCGCGCCTGTGCGCGCAAATAGCACAGTCCCCGCCGGCCCGCCAATCCGCACAACAACGTATTTGCAGACCGGCGCGGGTTGAGAAGAATCCGCCGCAACGAGCAATCGTTACCAGTCATGCGACGCCCGCTGCCAATGCTGCCAGCGAGGTGTCGGGCAACAAGGCCCGAATCGGTTTGAACACCGGTTCGGGCCTTTTTGTTTTTTCGGTCGCAACAGGGCTTTCGTCGAAACGGATGCATGCATCCGCTGGCGGAGCTTTGCCCGAAGCAAAGGCACTGGCGACGAAGCGCTCGTTTGCAGGGCCGCGTGGCGGGAGGAGACACCCCGAGCGCGGTTCCGAAGGTCGGATCTTCCTGACGACTCGCACAACCACAAAGGAATTTGACATGACGAACGCTTTCAACCGCCGCCAGATCGTGAAGACCGGCGGCTCGATGATCGTGCTGGGCGCCGCGGGCGGCATGGCGCCGCTGGCCTTCGCGCAGGACGGCGGCACGGTGAAGCTCGGGCTGCTGCATTCGCTCTCGGGCACGATCGCGATCGCCGAGGCCTCGCTGGTCGACGCCGAGAAGCTCGCGATCGAGGAGATCAACGCCGCCGGCGGCGTGCTCGGCAAGAAGATCGAGGCCGTGGTGGAAGACGGCGCGAGCGAGAACCCGGTGTTCGCCGAGAAGGCGCGCAAGCTGCTCGAGCGCGACAAGGTGGCGGCCATCATCGGCTGCTACACCTCGGCCTCGCGCAAGGCGCTGCTGCCGGTGCTCGCCCAGGCCAAGGGCCTGCTGTTCTACCCCACCTACTACGAGGGCCAGGAGCAGGACAAGCGCGTGTTCTATCCCTCGCAGGAAGCCACGCAGTCGGTGATCGCGGCGGTCGAATGGATGGCGCGCGAGAAGGGCAAGAACTTCTTCCTCGTGGGCTCGGACTACATCTATCCGCGCACCTGCAACAAGATCGCCAAGCCCGCGATCGCCAAGGCCGGCGGCAAGGTGCTCGGCGAGGAATACGCGCCGCTGGGCCACACCGAGTTCTCCTCGATCATCAACAAGATCAAGGCCGCCAGGCCCGACTGCATCTACAGCACGGTGGTCGGCGGTTCGAACGTGGCCTTCTACAAGCAGCTGCGCGCGGCCGGCCTCGACGGCACGAAGCAGGTGCTGCTGTCGACCGTGGTGTCGGAGAACGAGATCGAGGGCATCGGCAAGGACAACGCCGCGGGCTACTACGCCTGCATGGGCTACTTCCAGAGCATCAAGTCGCCGGCCAACGAGAAGTTCGTGAAGGCCTTCAAGGCCAAGTACGGCCAGGACCGCGTGATCGGCGACCCGATGGAGGTGGCCTACAACAGCGTCTACCTCTGGAAGCTGGCGGTGGAGAAGGCCAAGTCCTTCGAGGTCGACAAGGTCACGGCCGCCGCCGCGGGCGTGGAGATCGAGGCGCCCGAGGGCACGGTGCGCGTGCACGCCACCAACCACCACGTGTGGAAGAAGGTGCGCGTGGGCCGCGCGCGGCCCGACGGGCAGTTCGACATCGTCTGGGAATCGCCGCAACTGGTCGAGCCCAACCCGTTCCCGAAGGTCTGAGCGCGATGAACTTCGACATCGCGGTGATGCAGGTGTTCAACGGCGTGAGCCTGTTCACCATCCTGCTGTTGATGGCGATCGGGCTGGCCATCGTGTTCGGCCTGATGGGCGTCATCAACATGGCGCACGGCGAGCTGATGGCGCTCGGTGCCTACATGACCTACCTGGCGTCGCGCTTCTTCGAGCACTACGCGCCGGGCTTCATGGACCTCTACCTGTTCGCCGCGATTCCGTTCGCGTTCGCCGTGACCTTCGCGTTCGGCTATGTGCTGGAGCGCGGCTTCATCCGCTTCTTCTACGACCGGCCGCTCGACACCCTGCTCGCGACCTGGGGCCTGAGCCTCATGCTGCAGCAGGCCTACCGCTCGCTGTTCGGCGCGCAGGAAGTCAGCGTGCCGCTGGCCTCCTGGCTCGCCGGCGCGTGGGAGCCGACGCCGGGCATCCAGCTGCCGCTCACGCGCCTGTTCATCGTGGGGCTCACGGCCATCGTCGCCATCGGCGTCTACCTGCTGCTCTACCGCACCTCCTGGGGCCTGAAGGTGCGCGCGGTGACGCAGAACCGCGCGATCGCGGGCGCGGTCGGCATCGACACGCAGCGCGTCGATGCGCTGACCTTCGCGCTGGGCGCGGGCCTGGCGGGCATCGCGGGCGCGGTGTTCACGATGATCGGCTCGACCAACCCCGGCACCGGCCAGCTCTACATCGTCGACTCCTTCATCGTGGTGGTGTTCGGCGGCGTGCAGAGCCTGATCGGCACCGCGCTCTCGGGCTTCGCCATCGCGCAGTCGCAGACCTGGCTCGAGTACCTGATGAGCGGCTCGATGGCCAAGGCCACGATCCTGCTGCTGGTGATCGCGGTGCTCTACGTGCGGCCCAACGGGCTGTTCGCGACCCGCTCGAGGAGCTGAGCGCATGGGCATGAAGCTTTCTCCCCAACGCCGCGGCGACCTCGTCGGGCTGGCGGCCGTGCTGCTGCTGCTGGCCGTGGTGCTGCCGGCCACGCTCGACCCGTTCCGCCTCAACCTCGTGAGCAAGTACCTGGCCTTCGCCTTCGTCGCGATCGGCGTGGTGCTGACCTGGGGCTACGGCGGCGTGCTGAGCCTGGGCCAGGGCCTGTTCTTCGGCCTCGGCGGCTACATGATGGCGATGTTCCTCAAGCTCGAGGCCTCGGCGCCCGAGCTGCCGGACTTCATGGTCTGGAGCAGCGTCGAGCAGCTGCCCTCGTGGTGGATCCCCTTCCACTCGCTGGGCTGGACCCTGGTCGGCATCCTCGCGATCCCCGCTCTGCTCGCCTACGTGTTCTCGTACGCGATCTTCAAGCGGCGCGTGAGCGGGGTGTACTTCGCGATCGTCACGCTGTCGCTGGCGCTCACGCTCACCGTGGTGGTGATCGGCCAGCAGGGCGATACCGGCGGCGCCAACGGCATCACCGACTTCCGCACCCTGCTGGGGTGGGACATCGCGGGCGACGCGGCCAAGCGGACCATGTACTTCATCGAGGTGGCGGCCGTCGCGCTCGCGATGATGGGCGCGCTGCTGATCGTGCGCAGCCGCTTCGGCAAGATCCTGATCGCCATCCGCGACCGCGAGGACCGCGTGCGCTTCAGCGGCTACAACACGGCGCACATGAAGGCCTTCGTGTTCGCGGTGGCGGCCCTGCTGTCGGCCATCGGCGGCGCCTTCTACAGCCTGCAGGTGGGGCTGATCGCGCCCGGCGTGATCGGCGTGGTGGCCTCGGTCGAGATGGTGATCTACGCGGCGGTGGGCGGGCGGCTCTCGATTCCGGGCGCGGTGATCGGCGCGCTCCTGATCGGCTTCCTCAAGTCCTACCTGTCGGAGACCTTCCCCGAGGGCTGGCTCTACTTCCTCGGCGCGGTCTTCATCCTCGTGGTGTGGGCGATGCCGAACGGCCTGGCGGGCCTGGGCGAGAAGCTGCTGCGCCGCCGCGGCGCGGAGGCCGCGCCATGAACGCGACGCTGGCGATGCCCAACGGCGGCCTGCCGCAGGCGGCCTCGGCCGTGCCGCCCTCGAACGAGCAGATCCTGCGCGTCGAGGACCTCACGGTCTCCTTCGACGGCTTCAAGGCGGTCGACGGCCTGAGCCTCTCGGTCGAGCGCAACGAGCTGCGCGTGATCATCGGCCCGAACGGCGCGGGCAAGACCACGCTGCTCGACATCGTCTGCGGCAAGACCCGACCCAGTGCGGGCCGGGTGCTGTTCAACGGCCAGGACCTGGGCCGCATGAACGAGCACGAGATCGTGCGCGCCGGCGTGGGCCGCAAGTTCCAGACGCCCTCGGTCTACGAGGACCTCACGGTGCTCGAGAACTTCGAGATCTCGCTGCCGCGCATGCACGGCCTGTGGCAGTCGCTGAGCTTCCGCCGCACCCGCGCGCTGCGCGAACGCATCGAGGCGATGGCCACCGAGGTGTTCCTGGTCGAGCGCCTCGACCGCCGCGCGGGCCAGCTGAGCCACGGCCAGAAGCAGTGGCTCGAGATCGGGATGCTGCTGATGCAGGAGCCCGAGCTGCTGCTGCTCGACGAGCCCGTGGCCGGCATGAGCCCGCGCGAGCGCGAGCAGACCGGCGACCTGCTGCGCCGCATCTCGGTGGGCAAGTCGGTGGTGGTGATCGAGCACGACATGGATTTCGTCAAGCGCATCGCGCACCGCGTGACCGTGCTGCACCAGGGCCGGCTGCTCAGCGAGGGCACGGCCGCCGAGGTGCAGGCCGACCCGCGCGTGATCGACGTCTACCTCGGCCATTGAAGGAGCCCACCGCATGCTCGAAGTCTCCGCACTCGATGTCGCCTACGGCGAGTCGCACGTGATCCACGATGTCTCGCTGCGCGTCGCGCCCGACGAGGCGGTCGCCGTCATGGGCCGCAACGGCATGGGCAAGACCACGCTGCTGAAGTCGCTGATCGGCCTCTTGCCCGCGCGCGGCGGCAGCATCCGCCTGAACGGCACCGAGCTCACCCGGCTGCCGAGCCACCAGCGCGTGGCGCACGGCCTGGCCTTCGTGCCGCAGGGGCGCATGGTGTTCCCGCACCTCACGGTGGAACAGAACATCCTCTCGGGCGCCGCGCGCTCGGGCCACCGCACGGTGCCCGACTACCTCTATCGCTTCTTCCCGGTGCTGCAGGACATGAAGCAGCGCAAGGCCGGCAACCTCTCGGGCGGCCAGCAGCAGATGCTGGCGATCGCACGCGCGCTGATCTCCGAGCCCAGGGTGCTGATCCTCGACGAGCCCACCGAGGGCATCCAGCCTTCGATCATCAAGGAGATCGCGCAGACGCTGAACGTGCTGCGCGCCGAGCGCGGCTTCGCGATCGTGGTGTCGGAGCAGGTGCTGAGCTTCGCGCTCGCGCTGGCCGACCGCTTCCTCGTGATCGATCGCGGCCGCCTGGTGCACGACGAGGCACGCGCCACGCTCGACCAGGACAAGGTCCGGTCCTTCCTCACTGTCTGAACCCCTTCCCTTCCCAACCACCCCTTCAGGAGCAGCGTCATGAGACATGGTGATATTTCGAGCAGCAACGATTGCGTCGGCGTCGCGGTCGTCAACTACAAGATGCCCCGCCTTCACACCAAGGCCGAGGTGCTCGACAACGCGCGCAAGATCGGCGAGATGCTGGTCGGCATGAAGAAAGGCCTGCCGGGCATGGACCTGGTGATCTTTCCCGAGTACTCCACGCACGGGATCATGTACGACGCCAAGGAGATGTACGACACGGCCGCTTCGGTGCCCGGCGAGGAGACCGCGATCTTCGCCGACGCCTGCCGGCGCGCCAACGTCTGGGGCGTGTTCTCGCTGACCGGCGAGCGCCACGAGGAGCATCCGAACAAGGCGCCCTACAACACGCTGATCCTCATGAACAACCAGGGCGAGATCGTCCAGAAGTACAGGAAGATCATGCCGTGGGTGCCGATCGAGGGCTGGTACCCGGGCGACTGCACCTACGTCAGCGAAGGCCCCAAGGGCATGAAGATGAGCCTGATCATCTGCGACGACGGCAACTATCCCGAGATCTGGCGCGACTGCGCGATGCGCGGCGCCGAGCTCATCATCCGCTGCCAGGGCTACATGTACCCGGCCAAGGAACAGCAGATCCTGGTGTCGAAGGCCATGGCCTTCATGAACAACACCTACGTGGCGGTGGCCAACGCGGCCGGCTTCGACGGCGTGTACTCGTACTTCGGCCACTCGGCGCTGATCGGCTTCGACGGCCGCACGCTCGGCGAATGCGGCGAGGAGGAGATGGGCATCAACTACGCCGAGCTCTCGATGAGCCTGATCCGCGACGCGCGGCGCAACGGCCAGTCGCAGAACCACCTGTTCAAGCTGGTGCACCGCGGCTACACCGGCACCATCAACTCGGGCGACGGCGACAAGGGCGTGGCGGCCTGCCCCTACAACTTCTACACGCAGTGGATCAACGACCCCGAGGGCACGCGCGAGAGGGTGGAGTCGTTCACGCGCAGCACCGTGGGCACGCCCGAGTGCCCGATCGAGGGGATTCCGAACGAGCCGGCCAAGCACCGCTGAAGCGCCGCCCCATGGATCACCAGATCTTCGAGCTCGGCGACGTCGTGCTGCAGCGGGGCGCCACCCTGCGCGGCGCGAAGCTCGCCTACAAGACCTACGGCACGCTGAATGCCGACAAGAGCAACGTCGTCGTCTACCCGACCTGGTACTCGGGCCAGCACCACGACAACGAGTGGCTGATCGGCGAGGGCATGGCGCTCGACCCGGCGAAGTACTTCATCATCGTGCCCAACATGCTGGGCAACGGCCTGTCGTCCTCGCCGAGCAATACGCCACCACCCTACGACCTGGCGCGCTTCCCGCACGTGACGCTCTACGACAACGTGAGGCTGCAGCACCGGCTGGTGACCGAGCAGTTCGGCATCGAGCGCATCGCGCTGGTGGTGGGCTGGTCGATGGGCGCGCAGCAGACCAACCAGTGGGGCTGCCTCTACCCCGAGATGGTCGAGCGCATCGCGCCCTTCTGTGGCTCGGCCAGGACGGCGCCGCACAACATCGTGTTCCTCGAGGGCGTGAAGGCGGCGCTCACCAGCGACGCGGCCTGGAACGGCGGCTGGTACACGACGCCGCCGACGCGCGGGCTGCGCGCGGTGGGACGCGTCTATGCGGGCTGGGGCCTGTCGCAGCCCTTCTACCGGCAGGAGCTGTGGCGCGAACTGGGCTTCAGCTCGCTCGAGGACTTCCTGGTCGGCTACTGGGAGGGCTTCTTCCTGAAGAAGGATGCGAACAACCTGCTCGCGATGCTGTGGTCGTGGCAGCACGGCGACATCAGCGCCAACCCGGTGTTCGGCGGCGACTTCAAGAAGGCGCTGGGCGCGATCCGCGCCCGCGCGATCGTGATGCCGGCCGAGCGCGACCTGTACTTTCCGGCCGCCGACAACGAATGGGAGGTGGCGCAGATGCCGAACGCCGAGTACCGGCCGATCCCGGGCGTGTGGGGCCACTTCGCGGGCGGCGGCAGCAGCCCGGTGGACACCCGCTTCATCGACGATGCCCTGCGGGAACTGCTCGCCACGCCATGAACGCACCCGTGCACGATCCGCTCGCGGCCTGGCGCATCGAGTCCGAGCCCTTCTACCGGCCCGCGGGCAACGAGGTGGCGCTGTACCGGCAGGCCTGGCGCCACCGCATGCCGCTGATCCTCAAGGGGCCGACCGGCTGCGGCAAGACGCGCTTCGTCGAGCACATGGCGTGGTCGCTGGGCCGGCCGCTGGTGACGCTGGCCTGCAACGAGGACATGACGGCCTCCGACCTGGTCGGGCGCTATCTGCTCGACGCCGACGGCACGGCCTGGCACGACGGGCCGCTGACGCTGGCGGTGCGCCATGGCGGCATCTGCTACCTCGACGAGGTGGTGGAGGCGCGGCAGGACACGACGGTGGTGATCCATCCGCTGACCGACGCGCGCCGCATCCTGCCGCTCGACAAGAAGGGCGAGCTGGTGCGCGCGCACCCCGACTTCCAGCTCGTGGTGTCGTACAACCCCGGCTACCAGAGCAGCGCCAAGGACCTCAAGCCCTCGACGCGCCAGCGCTTCGCGGCGCTGGAGTTCGACTATCCCGACGGCGCGCTCGAGGCCGAGATCGTGGCGCACGAGGCCGGCATCGACACCGCGCTGGCCGCGAAGCTGGTGGCCGTCGCGCACTGCTCGCGCGAACTCAAGCACCGCGGGCTCGACGAGGGCGTGTCGACGCGCATGCTGATCTACGCGGGCGTGCTGATCCGCGACGGCGTGACGCCGCGCGAGAGCTGCGAGATGACGATGACGCGCGCGCTGACCGACGACCCCGACATGGCGAGCGCGCTGCAGGGCTTCGTCGAGGCCCAGTTCGGATGACGCGCGACACCGGCAGCTTCGCCGCGCTGGGGCTGCTCGCGCGCGGGCTGGCCGGCCTGGCGGTCGAGGTGCAGCCGCTGGTGGCCGGCGCGAAGCCGGGCACGCGCGCGGTGCTCGCGGCCGGGCAGCTGCTGGTCCCCGAGCACAGTCCGCCGGCGCTGCGCCGCGCGATGGTCGCGCATGCGGTGGCGCACCTGCGGCATTCGACGCCCGCGCGCCGCGCGAACACGCTGCGGCCGATGGGCATCGCGCTGGTGTCGGCGATCGAAGACGCGCGCGTCGAGCGGCTGCTGGTGCGCGACTTCCCCGGCCTGCACCGCTGGTTCGCCGCCGCGTTGCCGCCCGCGCCCGATCCGCTCGACCTGCGCTTCGAGGCGCTGCTGCTGCGCATGGACCGGCTGCTGCTGCGGCCCGAGCTGCAGGACGGCAGCCACTGGGTCGAGAAGGCGCGCCGGCTGTTCGAGGACACCGCGGCGCGCGCGGGCCTGGCGGACTACGAGGCCTTCCGCGCGATCGCCTCGATCCTGGCCAACGACCTGGGCCAGATGCGCGTGCGCTTCGAGCCCCAGGGCTACGCGGTGCCCGCGCCCTGGCGCGACGACAACAGCTGGCTCTGGGACTTCGGCGCCGATGCGACGCCGCCACCGCCCGACGAGGCGATCGCGCTGCAGCAGTCGGGCGCGCGCATGCCGCCACCCTCCGAAACGGGCGATGCCGCTGCCGGCGCGCCACCCGAATTCGGCGACATGGAGCTGGGCCGCTACACCTATCCCGAATGGGACCGCCGCCTCGAACGCCTGCGCCCCGACTGGTGCACGGTGATCGAGAAGCTTCCCGGGTGGCAGGGCCTGCTGTCGGCGCAGGCACAGGCCGCCCTGCGCGCCGAGAGCCTGCCGCCGCTGGCACTGCCGCGCGCGCGCCACCTCGACCGCCGGCACCGGCTGCGGCGCCAATGGGAGGGCGACGACATCGACCTCAATGCGGCGATCGAGGTGCTGGTCGACCGGCGCCGGCGGCTGCGCCCCGATGCACGCTTGTTCATGCGCCCCGGCAAGGCGCCGCGACCGTCGAGCGTGCTGGTGCTGCTCGACCTGTCGGCCTCGGCCAACGATGCGGGCCCGCATGGCCTGTCGCTGCTCGAGATCGAGAAGCAGGCCGCGCTGATGCTCGCCGCCGCGCGGCTGCGCGGCGCGGACCGGCTCGCGGTGCACGGCTTCTCGTCGAACACGCGTGCCGAGGTCTACTACTACCGGCTGCTCGAGTTCGGCCAGCCGCTCTCGCCGCCCGCGCGCGCGACGATCGGCGCGGTGCGCGGGCGCTACTCGACGCGCATGGGCGCCGCGCTGCGGCATGCGGCGGCGCTGCTCGAGGACGAGCCCGCGGGCCAGCGCGCGATCCTGCTGGTGACCGACGGCGCGCCGGCCGACATCGACGTGCACGATCCCAAGTACCTCGTCGAGGATGCGCGCGAAGCGGTGGCCGAGGCGCGCGGCGCGGGCGTGCGCACCGCCTGCATCGCGGTCGATGCCGCGGCCGACGCCTATGTGCGGCGCATCTTCGGCTGGCGCAACTATTGCATCGCCGACGATGCGCGCAGCCTGCCCGCGCGGCTCGCGCGCATGAGCGCGCGGCTGGCCGCGGCCCACTGACGAAAGCATCGAACTGCGATAGGGTGGAGCCCCGAACGAATCCCACACGAGACAGAAAAGACATGACGGCCCCTCACCCATCACGGACGACCGCCCATGGCTGACAAGGATCCCATCCGCGTCGGCATCCTCTATTCGGAAACCGGCGTCACCTCGACCATCGGCCTGTCGCAGCTGCAGGGCGCGCTGCTCGGCATCGAGGAGATCAACGCGGCCGGCGGCATCGACGGCCGCGAGCTGGTGGCGGTGCGCCACGACCCGCAGTCGAACCCGGCGCGCTATGCGCAGCTGGCCGAGAAGCTGATCGTGCAGGACCGGGTCAACGTGATCTTCGGTTGCTACATGTCGAGCAGCCGCAAGGCGGTGATCCCGGTGATCGAGAAGTGGAACAAGCTGCTGTTCTACCCGACGCTCTACGAAGGCTTCGAGTACTCGGGCAACGTGATCTACACGGGCGCGGCGCCCAACCAGAACAGCGTGCAACTCGCGGAGTTCATGACGACGAACTTCGGCGCGCGGGTCTACCTGATCGGCTCCGACTACATCTACCCCTACGAGTCGAACCGGATCATGGGCGAGCTGGTGATGCAGCGCCCCGGCAGCGAGAAGCTCGGCGAGCACTACGCGGCGCTCGACGCGACCGAGAAGGACTACCGGGCCATCATGGCCGACATCCGCGACAAGCAGCCCGACTTCATCTTCTCGACGGTGGTGGGCGACTCCACCGCGAGCCTGTACCGTGCCTATGCCGAGGCCGGCTTCGACCCAAAGCGCATGCCGATCGCGAGCCTCACGACCTCCGAAGCCGAGATCTCGCAGATGGGGCGCGGGGTGGCGACGGGGCACTTCACGGCGGCACCCTACTTCCAGTCGATCGACTCGCCGGCCAACCAGCGCTGCCTGGCGCAACTGCGCGCGCGCTTCGGCGACGGCTGCGTACCCAACCTGTGCTGGGAAGCGGCCTACTTCCAGATGCACATCTACGCCAATGCCTTCGCACAGGCGGGCAGCGACGGGATCGCGGAGATCCTGCCGCACATCCTGGGGGCCGAGTTCGATGCGCCGCAGGGGCGGGTGAAGATCGATCCCACGAACCACCACACCTGTCTCTATCCGCGCATCGGGCGCGTGGATGCGCAGGGGCAGTTCACCATCGTTCGGCAGGCTACGCGTGCCGTGTATCCCGATCCGTATCTGGTGACGCATTCGCTCGGGGACTGGACTGCGCGGCTCGATACGCTGGAGGTTTAGGTGGAACGTGCTTTCTACCGTTGTGGGGGGGCTCACGCCGACGGGGTACTCCCCTCCGCGAATGTCCCCCGGCCTGCGGCCTCCTCCTTTATTTCGCTGCGGGGAGTACCCCGCCGGCGTGCGCCAGACGCGCAGCACTCGATCGGCCGGCACCACCGCAGCGCCTCCCGTGCACAGGGCAGTGGGTGCTTCCCGCAGCGAAATAAAGGAGGAGCCGAAGGCGGGGGACATTCGCGGAGGGAAGTACCCGCTGTCCTGTGCACGCGCCCCGAACAAAAGCCTCAAGACCAACAACAAGAGGCCTGAAAGTGGAAAGCCCCCCCAAGAGACACACCCTGCGAGTGACGCCACCGCAGTTGAAGGAACTGCGCCTGCTGAAGGTCGCAGTCATCCACCCCGACGACAGCGACGGCCGACAGCTGACCCAGCAGCTGCAGCGCATCGGCTGCCAGGTGCAGGCCTTCTGGCCACCGGTGCAGGCGCTGCCCGAGGGCATCGACGTGGCTTTCATGGCGGTGCAGCCCGACTTCATCAACCTGCGCTTCGAGTGGACCAAGAGCGAGGACGCGCCCGCCATCATCGCCGTCGTGACCTACGAGAACCCGACCATCGTCGAGGCCGTGCTCGAGATCGGCGCCAAGGCCGTGCTGCCCTCGCCGGTGCGCTCCTTCGGATTGTTGTCGGCGCTGGTGGTGGCGCGCGAGGCGCACAAGCAGAACCGCTCGCTCGCGCGGCGCCTGCGCAAGACCGAGGCCAAGCTGCTGGGCGTGCGCCAGCTCGCGGAGGCCAAGGCGATTCTCATGAAGACGCACGGCGTGTCGGAGGGCCAGGCCTACGACCTGATCCGCGAGCAGGCGATGAGCAAGCGCACCACCATGGAAGAGATCGCGGCCGCCATCGTCAACGCCAACGAGATCCTCTCGCTCGGCGCGCGCAAGCCCGAGGCTTCGTAGAGCCTCTCAGGTCTGGCGGAACCCCGCCAGCACCTCGAGCACCCGCAGCGTGGCCCCGTCGAGCAGCGCGCGCGGCCGGTGCGCGATGCCCAGGCGGCGCGTGAGCTTCGGCACGATCGGCAGGATCTGCATGCGCTCGCCGAGCGCCGCGTCGGTCGTCGGCTGCAGCGGCAGCAGCGCGGCGCCATAGCCGGCCGCCACCAGGCTGCGGATGGCCGCGTCGTAGTTGAGCTCGATGCGCGCGCGCGGCGCGAAGCCCCCGGCCGCGAACCACTCCATCGTGAGCCGGTACATGTGGGTGGTCGCGTCGTTGAAGATCAACGGCTGCTCGGCCAGCCAGGCCGGCGTGACGCGCCTGGGCGCCTTCGTGCGCTGCGGCACGAAGGCCATCATCGGCTGCGTGCGCCAGGGCGTGAACACCAGGTCGCGCAGCGGCGGCTGCGGCAGCGCCACCAGGCCGATGTCGAGCGTGCCCGCGGCCAGCCGCGCCAGCGCCTCGCCCGAGCCGAGGATCGCCACCTCGACGTCGATGCCCGCGTCCTGCGCGCCCAGCGCCTCGAGCACCTGCGGCAGCAGGTCGACCACCACCCCGGTCGACGTGCCCAGCCGCACGCGGCCGCTGCGGCCCTCGGCCTGTCGCTTGACCGCGTCGAGCGCATCGTCGGTGTCACGCAGCAGCTTGCGCCCGCGCTCCACCAGCGCCGCGCCGGCCGCCGTGGGCGTGATGCCGCGCGCGCCGCGCACCACCAGCTTGGCATCGAGCCGCGACTCGAGTTCGGAGACATGCAGGCTGACCGTGGGCTGCGCCAGATGCAGCGCCTGCGCCGCGGCCGAGAAGCTGCCGAGGTCGGCGATCGCGATCAGGGTGCGCAGCTGGTCGAGGTTGAGGTGGCGCATGGGCGTCGAATCAGGAAAGCTGATGAGAAGGCTCAGAAATCTCAACTTCCACAATAGCACGGCGACGCCGAAGATGAGCGCACCGACACCGCAATCCCCAGGAGCCCATCGTGAAGACCGCATCGTCCCCGAGCTTTCGCCAACGCCTTCTGCATGCCCTGCGCGGCTGGCGCCGGCACGCGGCGAATCGCCGCCGGGCCCGTGCCGACGCGTGCCAGCTCGCCGGCATGAGCGAGCACGACCTGCGCGACCTCGGCGTCGGCCGCAGCGAACTGCCGGGGCTGATGCAGCCCGCGCCCTCGCACTGCGAGCACGGCCACCGCGCAAGCTGAAGGAAGCGCGCCCCGGCCCTTGCCGCGGCCTCGATTTGAGGTCCAATGCGGGGCGTGCCAAGTCCCGCTTCCGCTTCATCCCCGCTCGTCGTCGAGCTCACTTCCCCGCAGTCGGTCGACGGCCGGCGCGCGGCCTTCCAGTCGCTGTGGCTGCTGGTGCGCATGCGCCATGCGCACGACAGCCAGACCCCGATGGTGCGGCTGGCCGACCTGCGCGGCGAAGTGTCGGACGCGAGCACCCTGCGCATGGTCGTGAGCCGTGCCTTCCGCGACTTCAAGGCCTGGGGCATCGAGGTCGGCTGGGGCGAGGACAGCACGCGCGAGCCGCGCTTCCTCAACGCCGAGCGGCGCAGCCAGGGCCCGTTCTGGCTGCCGCCGGCCGAGGCGCGGCGCGTGCGCTGCGAGGTCGAGGGGCGCGCCGCGAGCGCGGCCGAGATCGGCTCGTTCCTCGGCCTGCGCGCACGCACGGGCGCGGCGGGCGGCGCCTCGGCGCCGCCCGAGGCGGTGCACCTGCAGGACGCGGCCTTCTGGAAGCAGCTCGTGTCCGCGCAGCGGGCCGCGCGCCAGGGCCGGCTGATGACGCCGGTGGCCGCCGGTGCTGGCGACGGCGCGGGCCAGCCGAGCGCGCTCGAATCGATACGGCTCGCGGGCACGCTCGCGGCCAGCGGCTTCCAGCGCGCGCTGGTCACGCTCAACGAGGCCATGCTGTGGCGCCGCCTCGGCGACAACGAACAGGCGCGCCGCCAGCTCGAGGTGCTCAAGAAGCAGCGCCTGGCGCACCACGTGGCGGGCAACGACTACCTCGGCGCGATGGAATGCATCGTCTCGGCCTGGTGCGCCTACACCGCGCGCGACCTGCCGCTGGCGCAGTCGCTGCTCGGCGGCATGGCCGACGACCCGGCGCGCAGCGTGGTGCTGCGCCACCATCCCGACGTGCGCTTCGAATGGTGCAACCTGTGGGCGCTCGGTTGCCGCTCGCGCGCGCTGGCGCTCGCGGCCGAGGACGCGCCGGCCGCCCGCCTGCTCGCCGAGGAATCGCTGCGCCGCTTCGGCGATGCGCTGACCGCGGCCTTCGAGTCGCACTCCTTCGACGCCGCCCAGCACGTGGCGGCCAACCTCGGCATGGCGGTGTGGCTGTTCGACCGCGTGGGCCTCGCGCTGCCCGCGCTCCCCTCGGCGCCGGCGGGCGGCCCGAAGCGGCGCGGCGATGCCCCGGCAGCGTCCGACACCACGCGCCATGCCGTGCAGTGGATCGCCTTCAGCGAATGGCTCTGCGGCCAGGCCGACGGCCAGGGCCGCTCGGCCTGGAACGCGATCTACCTGATGCGCATCGCGCGCGGCCACTGCGGCGCCGAGCCCCGGCCCACGCTCGCGCAGTTCCGCGCCCAGGCGCCGCTCGACCCGGCCGCGATCTCGGCGCTGGCCGGTCCGCTCGCCGATGCCTTCGACGCCACGCACTGGCCCGCGCGCTGGGTCGAGGTGGCGCAGGCGCGGCTGGCCGACCACCAGGCCGGTCGGCGCCGCTACCCGGGCCTGCAGCATTGCAGCCTGCTGTTCGAGCATGCGTGGTACGCGGCCCATGCGGGCGACCTGAAGGCGGCCGAGCGCTCTCTCGCCACCTTGCGCGAGGCGCTGCCGCAGCTGGTGCCCAGCGACCGCGCCTACTTCGCCGAGTCGTGGAACGACGGCCTGCCGGCCGAGCTGGTGCTCGAGGCGAAGCCGCCGCGGAGGCCGGCGGCGCGGCCGAGGAAGGCCGCGCGCTGAAGCGGCCTCAGCCGCGCGCCGCGATGCAGTCGATCTCGATGTCGAAGGGCCCGAACCAGGCCGGCACGCAGACGAAGATGCGTGCGGGCGGCGACTCGGGGAAGTAGCGCGCATAGACCGCGTTGACCGCGGCGAACTTCTCCGCCGAGGTGCAGTACACGTTGCACTTGAGCGCATTCGCGAGCGACGAGCCCGCCGTTTCCAGGCACAGCTTCAGCTGTTCGAGCACCAGCTCGGCCTGCCGCTCGACCGAGGCGCCGACCGCCACCTGCCCGGTCTCGGGATCGAAGGGCGGCAGGCCCGAGACATAGACGGTGTCGCCATGGCGCGTGACGATGGAGGCCGGTGCCTTCCAGCGATCGAGCCAGGTGGAGAGGGGTTCGACACGGATGACTTCGCGCGCGGGCATGGGGGGTCCTTCTGTTGCGGTGGATGACGATGGCCGCGATGGTGCGGCCTTCGTCCCCCGCACGCTTCGTCGCGCGACGAAGCGTTCAGCCGCCCGTGCCCATGCCCAATGCCAGCCGCACGCGCTCGCGCAGCACCGGCAGCACCTCGCTCTCGAACCACGGATGGCGCTGCTGCCAGCCGGTGTTGCGCGGCGAGGGATGCGGCAGCGGGATGACGCGCGGCGCGAATTCCGCGAAGGCACGCACGGTCTCGGTCACGCCGTCGCGCGCCCGGCTGCCCAGGTGGCGGCGCTGCGCGTACTGGCCGATCAGCAGCGTGAGCTCGACGCGCGGCATCTGCGCCAGCAGCCGCTCGTGCCACAGCGGCGCGCACTCCTTGCGCGGCGGCAGGTCGCCGCTGGTACCGCGGCCCGGGTAGCAGAAGCCCATGGGCACGAGCGCGATGCGCGAGGCGTCGTAGAACAGTTCGCGCTCCACGCCGAGCCAGCGCCGCAGCTGGTCGCCGCTGCGGTCGTCCCAGGGCACGCCCGTGCGGTGCACCGTCATGCTCGGGGCCTGGCCGACGATCAGCAGCCGCGCCTGCGCGCCGGCCTGCACCACCGGGCGCGGGCCCAGCGGCAGATGTGCCTCGCAGACGCGGCAGGCGCGGATCTCGGCGAGCAGCGGCTCCACGCGCTTCAGCGGCCGAAGGGCTTGAAGAAGGCGTTGAGCTCGGCCCCGGGCGCGGCGTCGGCGAAGCCGTCGAAGCGGCCCTCGTCGGCCAGCGTGCGCGCGGCGCGGATGAAGCCGCCCCAGGCCGCGCGCGCCATCGCGCCGCCCACGCTGACGCGGCGCACGCCGAGCGCCTCGATGTCCTTCATCGTGAGTTCGCTGGTCGCGCCGACCAGCAGGTTCACCGGCTTGGGCGCGACCGCCGCGACCACGGCCGCGATCTGCTCGCGCGTCTTGATGCCGGGCGCGTAGAGGCAGTCGGCGCCGGCTTCGGCATAGGCCTTGAGGCGCGCGATCGCGTCGTCGAGGTCGGGCCGGCCGGCGAAGAAGTTCTCGGCGCGGCCGATCAGCAGCGTGTCGCCGCCCGCCGCATCGATGGCGCCGCGCGCGGCGCGCATGCGCTCGACCGCGACCTCGATGGGGAACAGCGGCGCATCGGCATGGCCGGTCGAGTCCTCGATCGACAGGCCGGCCACGCCGGTCTCGACAGCGAGCCGCACGCTCTGGGCCACGGCCTGCGGATCGGCGCCGAAGCCGTTCTCGAAATCGGCATTGACCGGCAGCGAGGTCGCGGCCACCAGTTCGCGCAGGTGCGCGAGCACCGCGTCGCGCGCGATGGCGCCGTCGGCCTGGCCGTGCGACCAGGCGAAGCCCGAGCTGGTGGTGGCGAGCGCCTTGTAGCCCAGGCCTTCGAGGTAGCGCGCGCTGCCGGTGTCCCAGGGGTTGGGGATGACGAAGCAGCCCTGGGCATGCAGCGCGCGGAAGGCCGCGCGTTTCTCGGCGACGGTGGGGTTCGTGGGGGTCATGGGGTCTGTTCCTTCTTTCGATGAAATTCGATGCAAGGGCGGCGAAAGGCGCGAAGCCGTTCAGGATAAGCCAGCGCCCGGCTGCGGCGCGCCGGGCGGATGGGCCAGCAGGTGGTCGATGAAGGCGCGCACCGCCGGCAGCATGCCGCGGCGCGTGGCGAAGGCCGCCTGGATCTCGCTCGCGGTGCAGGCCCAGTCGGGAAACAGGCGCACCAGGCGGCCCTCGCGCAGCTCGTCGCGGCACAGGATCTCGGGCAGCAGCGCCACGCCCAGGCCCTGCAGCGCCACGTGCCGGAGCGCGAACATGTCGTCGGTGACCAGGCGCGGCACGAAGTCCAGCTCGTGCACCTGCTTGCCGCGCTCCAGCCGCCACAGGTGGCGCTCGCCGCTGTCGGGCAGCGAGAGCATCGGCCACGCGGCCAGGTCGTCGAGGCTCGCGGGCGTGCCCAGGCGCTCGAGCAGCGCCGGGCTCGCGAGCAGCACGTCGACCGTGCGGCCCAGCGGCCGCGCGACCAGGCTCGAATCCTCGAACGGCGGGCGCCGCACGCGCAGCACCACGTCGACGTTCTCCTGCAGCGGATCGACGCGCCGGTGGCTCACTTCCAGCGAGAGCCGCACCTCGGGAAAGGCGCGCATGAAATCGGGGATCAGCGGCGTGAGCCAGAACTGCGCGAGCGTGAAGGGCGCGCTCACGCGCAGCGGCCCCTGCGGCCGCGCGACCGCCTGGCGCACCACGTCGAAGGCCTCCTCGCCCGCGGCCACCGTGGCCTGGCAGCGCTCGTAGAACTGCTCGCCGACATGGGTCAGCAGCAGCCGGCGCGAGCTGCGCTGCAACAGCCGCACGCCCAGCCGTTCCTCGAGCTGCGCGACACGGCGGCTCAGGCGCGACTTGGGAATGCCCAGGTGCCGGCTCGCGGCGCTGAAGCCCTGCTGCTGCACCACGTGCGCGAACAGCGCGAGGTCGTTGAAATCGTCCATGTCTCCTGTTCCGCTGGCAGAACGATCCGTTCTTTTTCGGCGGATTGTTGTCATTTCGTTCCATCAGCATCATCGATCGCCTCTTATCGGTCAATGTCCACGCCCATGAAAATCGCCAGCTTCCATCACCGCGGTGCCCTTCGCTTCGGCGTGGTCCGAAACGACGAAGTGCTCGACGCCAGCGCCCTGCCCGGCGCGCCGGCCGGCGTGCGCGAGCTGCTGGCGCGCGGTGACGAGGGCCTGGCCTGGCTGCGCGCGGCCATCGAGACGGCACCGCGGCTGCCGCTGGCCGACGTGAAGCTCTTGGCGCCGGTGCCCGAGCCGCGCAAGTTCCTCGGCCTCGGCGGCAACTACGCCTCTCACCTCGAGGAGGCCGCGAAGCTCGGCCTCGTGCGGCCGCCGGGACAGGTGTGGTTCAACAAGCAGGTGTCGTGCGTGGCCGGCCCCTTCGACGACGTGCACCGGCCGCGCGTGTCGGCGCAGTTCGACTACGAGGGCGAGCTCGGCGTGGTCATCGGCTGGCGCTGCCGCCATGTGCGCGCCGAGGAGGCGATGGCCATGGTCGCGGGCTACGTCGTGATCAACGACATGAGCGTGCGCGACTGGCAGCTGCGCGCGCCCACGCACACCCTGGGCAAGTCCTTCGACACCCACGGCCCCTTCGGCCCCTGGCTGGTGACGCGCGACGAGATCGCCGACCCGCATGCGCTGCGGCTGCGCACCTGGGTCAACGGCGAGCTGCGCCAGGACGGCAACACCGCCCGGATGATCCATCGCATCGAGGCCATGCTGGTCGAGCTGAGCACCGCCTTCACGCTCGAGCCCGGCGACGTGCTGAGCACCGGCAGCCCCGCGGGCGTCGGAGGCCTGATGGACCCGCCGCGCTACCTGGTGCCGGGCGACGTGGTGCGCGTGGAGATCGAGGGCATCGGCCACATCGAGAACCGCGTGGTGGAAGAACCCCTGGAGACCGCCCGATGAACGAACCCCAACGCGCGCTGCCCGACCTCGCCTCTTCCGCATTGCGGCCCGTGAAGCTCGCCCACGTGGTGCTGCGCGTGGCCGAGCTCGCGCGTTCGCGCGCCTGGTACCTCGCGGTGCTGCAGGCGCGCGTGGCCTTCGAGAACGAGATGCTGTGCTTCCTGAGCTACGACGACGAGCACCACCGCATCGGCCTGATCGCGCGCCCCGACCTGGGCCGCGAGGCCGATGCGAACACCGGGCTCGAGCACATCGCCTTCACCTACGGCTCGCTGGCCGCGCTGCTCGCCAACCACCGGCGGCTGGCCGCGCTCGGCATCGTGCCCTACTGGTGCATCAACCACGGGCCGACGATCTCGATGTACTACCGCGACCCCGACGGCCATCGGCTCGAGCTGCAGCACGACGTGTTCGAGACCGCCGCCGAGGTCGATGCCTTCTTCGCGGGCGGCGCCTATGCCGAGAACTTCATGGGCGTGATGTTCGACCCCGCGGACCTGGCCGCGCGCTTCGAGGCCGGCGAGCCGCTGGCCTCGCTGACCGCGCGGCCCGGCCTGCCAGTAGGCAAGGGGCCGTGGGACATGTTCGTGCCCTGACAAGGTGTGAGGCGGGCTCAGCACTCGACCACGTTGACCGCGAGCCCGCCGAGCGAGGTCTCCTTGTAGGTCGACTTCATGTCCTCGCCGGTCTGCTTCATGGTGCGGATCACGGCATCGAGCGAGACGTAGTGGCTGCCGTCGCCGCGCAGCGCCATGCGCGCCGCGTTGATGGCCTTCACCGCGCCCATCGCATTGCGTTCCACGCAGGGGATCTGCACCATGCCGCCGACCGGGTCGCAGGTCAGGCCGAGGTTGTGCTCCATGCCGATCTCGGCCGCGTTCTCGACCTGCGCCGGCGTGCCGCCGAGCACCGCGGCCAGCGCGCCGGCCGCCATCGAGCAGGCCACGCCGACCTCGCCCTGGCAGCCGACCTCGGCGCCCGAGATCGAGGCGTTGGTCTTGTAGAGCATGCCGATCGCCGCGGCCGTGAGCAGGAAGTCGACGATGCCCGCGTCGCTCGCATTCGGCACGAAGCGCTGGTAGTAGTGCATCACGGCCGGCACCACGCCGGCCGCGCCGTTGGTGGGCGCGGTCACCACGCGGCCGCCGGCCGCGTTCTCCTCGTTCACGGCCATCGCGAAGGCATTGACCCAGTCCATGGCCGCGAGCGGATCGGCCGCGCCGGCCTGCGCCAGCAGCTCGCGGTGCAGCTCGCCCGCGCGCCGGCGCATGCGCAGCGGGCCGGGCAGCGCTTGGGCGGCCAGCGGGTTGTCGATGCCGAAGCCGCGCTGCACGCACTGCTGCATCACGCCCCAGATGCGCAGCAGGCCCGCGCGCACCTCGGCCTCGGGCCGCCAGGCGCATTCGTTGCGCAGCACCAGCGCGGCCACCGAGAGGCCGTTGGCCTCGCATTGCGCCATCAGTTCGTCGCCGGTAGCGAAGGGATGCGGCATCGCCACCGCCGCAGTCTGCGCCACGGCCTGGCCGCCCTCGACGACGAAGCCGCCGCCGACCGAGAAATAGCGGCCCTCGGCGAGCACCGCGTCGTCGGTGGCGAAGGCGGTGAAGCGCATCGCGTTGGGATGCTCGGGCAGCGACTCCTCGCCGCGAAACACGATGTCGCGCACGCGGTCGAAGGCGATCGGCGTGGTGCCCAGCAGCATCAGCGTGCCGCCGCGGCGCAGCGCCTCGAGCCGCGGCTGCACGGTCTCGGGCCGCACCGTGTCGGGCGCGTCGCCGAACAGGCCGAGGATCACGCCCTGGTCGGTCGCATGGCCATGGCCGGTGGCGCCGAGCGAGCCGAACAGGTCGACGCGCAATCGCGCGACGCGCTCGAGCAGGCCCCGCTGCTCGAGCGAGCGCGCGAACAACAGCGCCGCGCGCATCGGGCCCACGGTGTGCGAGCTCGAGGGCCCGATGCCGATCTTGAAGATGTCGAAGGCGGACAGCATCAGCGCATCATGCGGCCGGAAGCTGCTGCTTGACCAGTGCCACCCAGTAGGCCGCGCCCAGCGGCAGGATGTTGTCGTTGAAGTCGTAGTAGGGGTTGTGCACGTTCGGATCGTTCGGGCCCTCGCCCGCGCCGATGCCGATGTAGGCGCCCGGACGCTTCTGCAGCATGAAGGCAAAGTCCTCCGAGCCCATGGCCGGCGGGATGTCGGTCAGCACCTGTTCGCGCTCGACCAGGCTGGCGGCCGCGGCGATCGCCGCATCGGTCTCGGCCGGCGTGTTGACCACGCCCGGATAGCCGCGGCGGTAGTCGAGCGCGACCTTCGCGCCGTGGGTGGCGGCCACGCCCTCGCAGATCTGCTGCATCGCGGCCTGGGTCTTGTCCTGGATCGCGGCGTCGAGCGTGCGCACGGTGCCGCGCAGCACCACGGTCTCGGGGATCACGTTCCAGGTGTCGCCGCCATGGATCTGCGTGACGCTGACCACGGCCGAGTCGGTGGCGCCGGTGCGGCGGCTCACGATGGTCTGCAGCGCATTGATGAGCTGCGCGGCGACCACCACCGAGTCGATGCCGGTCTCGGGCATGGCGCCATGGCTGCCCTTGCCGGTGACCACGATCTCGAAGGTGTCGAGGTAGGCGGTCATGGTGCCCTTGCGGATCGCGAAGCGGCCGCGCGGCAGGCTCGGGAAGTTGTGCATGCCGTAGACGGCATCGGCGGGAAACCGGTCGAACAGGCCTTCCTCGACCATCACGCGGCCGCCGCCCTCGTTCTCCTCGGCCGGCTGGAACACGAAGTGCACCGTGCCCTTGAAGGGCTTGTGGCGCGACAGGTGCTCGGCCGCGCCCAGCAGCATCGCGGTGTGGCCGTCGTGGCCGCAGGCGTGCATCTTGCCCACGCACTTCGAGGCATGGGCCTGCGTGCCCAGCTCCTGCATGTTGAGCGCGTCGAGGTCGGCGCGCAGCGCGATGCTGGGGCCCTCGCCATTCGAAAGCGTGCCGACCACGCCGGTGCCGGCCAGGCCGCGGTGCACCGGCAGGCCCATCAGCATCAGCGCGTTGGCGACCACGTTGGCGGTGCGGTGCTCCTCGAACGCGGTCTCGGGATTGGCGTGGATGTCGCGGCGCCAGGCCTGCATGCGCGCGCGGGTGTCTTCGGCGATTTCGGGGTCGCGGTACATGGTGGGGTTCTCTCGGGGGGTCAGTGGAAGAATTCGGCGATCAGGGTAGCGCCGAGGAAGGTACCGGCCGTGGCGGTCAGCGACACCACCACGATGCGCCAGCCGAGCTGGCGGAACACCGGCAGGTCCTTCGCGACCGAGAAGCCGGCCAGCGCCAGCACCGGCGTGGTGAAGGCCAGGAAGTTGAGCTTGGCGGTGAGCGCGATCAGCGCGTCGGAGAACGGCAGCAGGCCCGGGATGCCCACCACCGTGGCCACCACCGACAGCACCAGCACCATCGGCAGCCGCGGCACCAGGCGCTTGAGACCCTCGACCGCCAGCGCGATCGCCACCACGGCCAGCATGCCCTCGAGCGAGACCAGCGGCGGCACCTTGTAGGTCAGCGAATTGCCGATCAGCACGCCGCCGCCCACCACGGCCCAGGCGATCAGCGTGTCGCGCAGCGGCAGCGCGCCGCCGTGCGCCACGCTGACCTGCGACATGGCGCCGGTGCCCGCATCGGGCGCGCCGCGCTTCGAGAAGCGGCCCAGCACCGGCTCGAGCTTGCCGTAGAGCCACGAGCACAGCGGCAGCGAGAGGAACAGCGTGAAGTAGAAGCCCGCGACGGTGGTCAGCAGGTTCGAGGCGGCGGCGATGGCCGTGAGCTGCGGCAGCATCTCGGCCGGCTGCTGCGCGGCGATGGCGCCCAGCGCGGCCGCCATCAGGCTGCCCGAGCCCACGCCGGCGCCCATGGCCAGCGAGCGCGGATCGAAGACGTGCAGGCTGGCGATGAAGCCCGCCAGCACCGCGATGAACAGCGCGCCCAGTACCGTGCCGGTGATGTATTCGGCCAGCACGCCGCGGCCCTCGGGCGAGGCCATGCCGTACTTCTCGCCGATGATCACGAGGTTGCCCTCGCGCCCCACCGAGAAGGTGGCGCCCACGGCCTCGCGCTTGATGCCCAGCAGCAGTGCCAGCGGCAGGCCCAGCGCCAGGGTGCCGAGCGCATGGCCGAACTCCTGGAACAGCAGCGCCCAGCCGGCCTGCTTGACCTGCGGCAGCGCGGCGCCGACCGTGAGGCCCAGCTTCACCACGAACAGCAGCAGGCCCGCGTTGAGCAGGCCGCCCGCGAAGGACTGCTCGGCGGTGGCGACGCGCGCCACGCCCGGCACGCGGCGGTGCGCGATGCCCCAGACCGCGGCGATCAGCAGCGCCCACAGCATCGGCAGCAGCGCCACCTTGCCCGGGCCGACGCTGAACTGCACCGGGCCGACCAGCTCGGCCGCGGCCACGATGGCCAGCGTGACGGCCGCGAGCTTGAGTTTTCCGGAAGCGCCGGAGGGCGCGGCCGTGACGGGAACGGAGGCGGCGGAGGTCATGGGTGGGGCGTCGGTCTGGAGCCGTGGGTGAAGCCTTTGCTGGCGGATGGCGGCGAGTTTCTCCATGTAGGCCTATTGCATCAATGACCGCAAATCGGGATATTCGATGCATTGAATGCAACACTCAGGAGACCGGGCGATGGACGACAGGCTCGACACGCGCCGCGTGCGCTACTTCATGCAGGTGCTCGACAGCGGCTCGGTGCGCGGCGCGGCCGACGTGCTCGACATGGACCCCTCGGCCGTCAGCCGCGCGATCGGCATCCTCGAGCAGGAGTGCGGCGTGCCGCTGCTCGAGCGGCATGGTCGCGGCGTGGTGCCCACCGACGCGGGCGAGATGCTGGCCGGCTACGTGCGCCGCCAGAACAGCCAGAAGCAGCACCTGATGGCGCAGATGGACAGCATCCGCAAGATCGAGCGCGGCCACATCGACATCGTGGTCGGCGAGGGCTATGTGGACTGGCTGATGCGCCACAGCCTGCGCGAGTTCATGACCACGCATCCGGGGATCACCGTCGACCTCGACGTGGCCAGCACCGACGAGATCGTGCGCCGCGTGGTCGAGGAGCGCGCCCACATCGGCATGCTGTTCCAGCCGCCGCGCGACGAGCGGCTGACCTCGCACCAGTCGCATCCGCAGCCGATCCAGGCGCTGGTGCTGCGCTCGCACCCGCTCGCGCAGCTGGGCCGCCCGCTCAAGCTCGCCGACCTGCTGCCCTACCCGGGCGCCACCCTGCACCGCAACTTCGGCGTGCGCCAGCACATCGAGGCGGCCGAGATCAGCGAGGGCGTGCGGCTGCCCTCGCTGCTGACCACCACCTCGTTCAGCGCGCTCGGCCATTTCGTCTCGGCCGGGCTCGGCTACACGCTGGGCACGCGGATCTCGCTGACGCCGAATGCCGACCATCCCGAGCTGATCGAGCTGCCGATGAAGAACCCGCTGCTGTCGCAGGGCCGCTCGCACATCGTGTCGCGCCACGGGCGCCTGCTGTCGCCGGCCGCGGCCGAGCTGCTGCGCTGCGTGGTGCGCGACATGAAGCACTACGCCGACACCGAGCCGCCCAAGGCCCGCAGGCCGGCACCACGCACGCGCGCGGCCGCCGCTTGAGGAAGGCGCGGGGAGATCGTTGCGCGCGGCGGGCATCGGTGGTCTGATCGCCCCCCATGTCCTACCTGCTCCCGCTCTTCGTCCACCTGCTGTGCGCCGCCTTCTGGGTCGGCGGCATGGCCCTCATGCACTTCGCGGTGCGCCCGGCCGCCGTCGCCACGCTCGAGCCGCCGCTGCGCCTGCGCATGATGGCCGCGACCTTGCGGCGCTTCTTCGTCGGGGTCGATGCCTCGGTCACGCTGCTGTTCGTGACGGGCGTGGCGATGATCCTGGCCACGGGCGGCTTCCGCGGCGTGCACTGGCGCGTCGAGGCGATGATGGGCCTCGCGATCGTGATGGCCGCGATCTACGTCTACATCCGCGCCTCGGTGTTCCGCGCGATGCGGCGCGCGGTCGACGACGGCGCCTGGCCGGTGGCCGCGGGCCGGCTCGACCTGGTGCGCAAGCTCGTGAGCCTGAACCTGGTGCTGGGCGTGGCGGTGTTCGCGGTGGCGGTGCTCGGGCGCGGCTAGGCGGCCGGGCCCTTGAGCTCGACGCCGTTGCCGTCGGGATCGCGCAGGTAGATCGAGGGCCCCGTGCCCTCGGCCCCGTAGTTGTTCTGCACCTCGCCGTCGACCTCGACGCCATGGCGCGCCATGCGCTCGCGGATCGCGGCCTCGTCGAAGGGCTCGATGCGCAGGCACAGGTGGTCGAGGTTGCGGCCCTCGCGGCCGGCCAGCGCGCCACCCGCGCGGCCCAGCTTGCCGTCGTGCGTGACGAGGTCGATCAGGCTCGCGCCCGCGCGCAGGTGCACCAGGCCGAGGTCGTCGCGCCGCTTGTCGACCGTGCAGCCGAGCACGCCGACATAGAAGGCGATGGCGCGCTCGGCATCGCGCACGCGCAGCACCAGGTGATCGATGCGCCGCAGCGCGAACGGCGCGGCATCGGAAGGATCGTGCGGGCGGGTCATGCCCGCCAGTGTGTCAGACCACGCCCGAGGCGCGCAATGCCTCGAAGCGCGCCGCGTCGATGCCCAGTTCGGCGAGCACCTCGCGCGTGTGCTGGCCCAGCGCGGGCGGCGCGCGGCGCAGCACCGGCGGCGTGGCCGACAGGCGCAGCGGGCTCGCCACGCCGGTGATGGCCGCGATGCCGTCGCCCGCGTCGCGCGGCAGCGTGACCGCCAGGCCGCGCGCCTTGACCTGCGCATCGTCGAAGGCCTGCGCGATGTCGTTGATCGGACCGCAGGGCACGGCCTTGTCCTCGAGCAGCGCGACCCAGTCGGCCGTGGTGCGCGTGCGCGTGAGCTCTTCCATCATCGGGATCAGCACGCCGCGGTGCTTCACGCGCAGCGTGTTGCTCGCGAAGCGCGCGTCGCTGGCCCAGCCGGGCTGGCCCGCGGCCTCGCAGAAGCGCGCGAACTGGCCGTTGTTGCCGATCGCCAGCAGCATCGCGCCGTCCAGCGTCGGGAAGTCCTGGTAGGGCGCGAGGCTCGGATGGGTGTTGCCCTGCCGCGCCGGCGCCTTGCCGGTGTTGAGGAAGGCGCTGGCCTGGTTGGCGAGGATCGCCATGCCCACGTCGAGCAGCGCCATGTCGATGTGCTGGCCTTCGCCGGTGCGGTGCCGCACCTGCAGCGCGGCGAGGATCGCGGTGCTCGCGTAGACGCCGGTGAAGATGTCGGTGAGCGCGACGCCCACGCGCAGCGGGCCGCCGCCGGGCTCGCCGTCGGGGCGGCCGGTGATGCTCATCATGCCGGTCATGGCCTGGATCATCAGGTCGTAGCCCGCGCGCTCGGCGTAGGGGCCGTCGTTGCCGAAGCCGGTGACGCTGCAGTAGATGAGCCGCGGGTTGGCGCGGCGCAGCGTCTCCTGGTCGAGGCCGTATTGCTTCAGGCCGCCGGTCTTGAAGTTCTCCACCACCACGTCGGCCTGCGCCGCCATCTGCCTGAGCAGCGCCTGGCCGTCGGGCGTGGCCATGTCGATGGTGACCGAGCGCTTGTTGCGGTTGCAGGCGGTGAAGTAGCTGGCCTGGTCGCTGTCGTTGCCGTTCGCGTCCTTCACGAAGGGCGGGCCCCAGGTGCGGGTGTCGTCGCCGACGCCGGGACGCTCGATCTTGACGACATCGGCGCCCAGGTCCGCGAGGATCTGCGTGCACCACGGGCCCGCGAGCACGCGGGACAGATCGAGAACCTTGATGCCGTCGAGGGCTGCTTGGGTCATGTCAGGGATGCGGGGGCAGAACGCAGAAGTCGCGAAGGTTGCGCAGAGGTCGCAGAAAGGAAACCCGAAAAATGTCTTCGGTTTTTTCCGCGACTTCTGCGTCTCTTTGGTATTCCTTCCGCGTTCGGCTGTCCGTTTTCAGTTGGCGAACGCGGCGATGCCCGTGATGGCACGGCCCAGGATCAGCGCATGGATGTCGTGCGTGCCTTCGTAGGTGTTCACGACCTCGAGGTTCACGAGGTGGCGCGCCACGCCGAACTCGTCGCTGATGCCGTTGCCGCCCATCATGTCGCGCGCCAGGCGGGCGATGTCGAGGGCCTTGCCGCAGTTGTTGCGCTTCATGATCGAGGTGATCTCGACCGCGGCCGTGCCTTCGTCCTTCATGCGGCCCAGGCGCAGGCTGCCCAGCAGGCCCAGCGAGATCTCGGTCTGCATGTCGGCCAGCTTCTTCTGGATCAGCTGGTTGGCGGCCAGCGGGCGGCCGAACTGCTTGCGGTCCAGCGTGTACTGGCGCGCGCGGTGCCAGCAGTCCTCGGCGGCGCCGAGCGCGCCCCACGAGATGCCGTAGCGGGCGCTGTTGAGGCAGGTGAACGGACCCTTGAGGCCCTGCACCTCGGGGAAGGCGTTCTCCTCGGGGCAGAACACGTTGTCCATCACGATCTCGCCGGTGATGCTGGCGCGCAGGCCGACCTTGCCGTGGATCGCCGGGGCGCTCAGGCCCTTCATGCCCTTCTCGAGCACGAAGCCGCGGATCGGGCCGACGGCGCCGCTCTCGCTGACTTCCTTGGCCCAGACCACGAACACGTCGGCGATCGGCGAGTTGCTGATCCACATCTTGCTGCCGGTGAGCGCGTAGCCGCCCGGCACCTTCTTGGCGCGCGTGGCCATGCTGCCGGGGTCGGAGCCGTGGTCGGGCTCGGTCAGGCCGAAGCAGCCGATCCATTCGCCGGTGGCGAGCTTGGGCAGGAACTTCTGCTTCTGGCCTTCGGTGCCGAATTCGAAGATCGGCACCATCACCAGCGAGCTCTGCACGCTGGCCATCGAGCGGTAGCCCGAATCGACGCGCTCGACCTCGCGCGCGATCAGGCCGTAGGCCACGTAGTTGAGGCCGGGACCGCCGTACTGCTCGGGGATCGTCGGGCCCAGCAGGCCCAGCGAACCCATTTCGCGGAAGATCGCCGGGTCGGTCTCGCCGGTGCGGAAGCCCTCGAGCACGCGCGGTGCCAGGCGCTCCTGGCAGTAGGCATTGGCCGCGTCGCGGATCATGCGCTCGTCGTCGGTGAGCTGCTGGTCGAGCAGGAAGGGGTCGTCCCAGTGGAAGGAAGCTTTGGCGGCCATGCGGCTGTCTCCGGAAAAGGGGAAAAGAGGGGGATCGGGCGATCCTAGCGAGGCAGGGGGCGCGGCGCAAACGATGAATCCTCACCCAGATATGCGGATCCAGAATGTCTTGGGTACTGCCGAAGCCGTGCTTTCATTGATGAAAGCCCTGCGCCAGTCATACACTCGCGGCATACATGCGCCGCAAGATCCCGCCCCTGCAGACCCTCGTGTGCTTCGACGCGGCCGCGCGCCACGAGAGCTACACGCGCGCCGCGCAGGAACTCGCGCTCACCCAGAGCGCGGTGTCGCGCCAGATCGGCACCCTCGAGGCCTTCCTCGGCGTGGTGCTGTTCCGCCGCACGCGCCATGGCGTGGCGCTGACCGCGAGCGGCGCGGCCTATGCGCGGCAGACCGCCAAGCGGCTCGAGGCGATGGAGCGCGACACGCTCGACGCGATGGCGCACCAGGGCGAGGGCGGCTCGCTGTCGCTGGCGGCCGTGCCCACCTTCGCCACGCGCTGGCTGATGCCGCGGCTCAAGGGCTTCGCGGCGCTGCAGCCCGACGTGGTGGTGCATATCGAGACGCGCACCCGGCCCTTCCTGTTCGCCGACGCGGAGTTCGACGCCGCGCTCTACGCGGGCACGGTGGCGCAGGTGCAGAACTGGGCCGGCACGCACGCGCTGCCGCTGATGCAGGAGGACGTGGTGCCGGTCTGCAGCCCCGCGCTGCTGCCGCGCGGCAAGCCGGTCTCGCCCACGGCCATCGCGCACATGCCGCTGCTGCAGCAGAGCACGCGGCCCGACGGCTGGCGCCAGTGGTTCGATGCGCAGCAGGTCGACGCCCCCAATGCGCGCGGCGGCCCGCGCTACGAGCTGTTCTCGATCCTGGCCGCGGCCGCCTCGCAGGGCCTGGGCGTGGCGCTGATGCCGACCATGCTGGTGGCCGACGAGCTCGCGCGCGGCGAGCTGGTGGTGGCCTGCCCGCGGCCGCTCGCGGGCGAGCGCGCCTACTACCTCGTGACGCCCGAGCGCGCCGACCAGCGGCCGCTGCTGAAGTTCTTCAGCGACTGGCTGCTCGCGCAGGCCCGCGAGGGTTGAAGCCCATGCCGCGCGACAGCCGGTCCGAGTACGAGTGGCGCATGCACAAGGTGGTGACGCACATCGACGACCACCTCGAGCAGCCGCTCGACCTCGCGGAGCTGGCCGACGTCGCGCATTTCTCGGCCTTCCATTTCCACCGCCTGTTCGCGGCCTGGGCCGGCGAGACGCTGGGCGACTACGTGCGCCGGCGCCGGCTCGAGGTCGCCGCGCTGCGGCTCGCGACGCAGCCGCGGCTGTCGGTGCTCGAGGCCGCGGTGTCGGTCGGCTTCGGCTCGGGCGAGGCCTTCTCGCGCGCCTTCCGCGCCCGCTTCGGCAGCGCGCCCAGCAGCTGGCGCGCGGCCCACGACTGGTCGCTGCTGCCCGAGGCGAACAGCAATCCCGATCAGATCGAACGGCACGGCTTCACGAAGAATGGGCCCGGTCCGCGCCGCGATCCCGACGGCGCCGCTTCCCCGGAGCCCTCCATGAACGTCGAACTGATCATCCGCCCGCCCGTCACCATCGCCTACCTGCGCTACGTCGGCCCCTTCGGCGCGCCCGTGGGCGCGTTCTGGGGCGAGCAGGTGGCGCCCTGGATCACCCGGCACCGGCTGTGGTCGGGCGCGCGCTACGGCATCAGCCACGACGACCCGAGCATCACGCCGCCCGAGCAGTCGCGCTACGACGCCTGCGTGGAGGTGCCCGAAGACTTCGTGCCCGACGCCGGCTTCCAGAAGACCGTGCTGCCGGGCGGGCGCTATGCGGCGCTTCGCTTCCACGGCCTGCCGGCCGAGATCAACACGGCCTGGACCCGCCTCTTGCGCGACTGGCTGCCGGGCAGCGGCTTCCAGTTCGACAACCGGCCGGCCTTCGAGCACTACGCGGCGAGCTACGCCTACGACGACAACACGCATGCCTTCGAGTGCGACATCTGCATTCCGATCGCGCCGCTCTGAGCGCGGCCTGAAAGCCGCGTCCGAAAACGGCGAGCCCGCGCCCGCCGGCCGCGCCACACTCGCCCCATGCCTTCTCCCGCTTCCGTGATCGATGCGCTCGACTGGCCCCGCATCGAAGCCGACCTCGCCGCGCGCGGCTGCGCCACCACCGGCCGCCTGCTCGGTCCGCGCCAGTGCGCGGCGCTGGCCGCGATGTACGACGAACCACAACATTTCCGCAGCCGCGTGGTGATGCAGCGCCATGGCTTCGGCCAGGGCGAGTACCAGTACCTCGCCTATCCGCTGCCCGAGCCAGTCGCGGCATGGCGCGCCGCGCTCTACGAACGGCTCGCGCCGCTGGCCAACGCCTGGGCCGGGGCGATGGGGCTGCCGGCGGACTATCCCGCCGCGCACGCGGACTACCTCGCGCGCTGCCACGCGGCCGGCCAGCAGCGGCCGACGCCGCTGCTGCTGCGTTACGACGAGAGCGACTACAACTGCCTGCACCAGGACCTGTACGGCGAACTGCAGTTCCCGCTGCAGCTCACGGTGCTCCTGAGCCGGCCCGGCGAGGACTTCACGGGCGGCGAGTTCGTGCTGACCGAGCAGCGCCCGCGCATGCAGTCGCGCGCCGAGGTGGTGCCGCTCGCGCAGGGCGAGGCCGTGATCTTCGCGGTCAACCAGCGGCCCGTGGCGGGCACGCGCGGCAGCTACCGCGTGACGATGCGCCATGGCGTGAGCCGCGTGCGCTCGGGCCGGCGCCAGACGCTGGGCCTGATCTTTCACGACGCGCAGTAGGCACGCCGAATCTCCGACTGTCCCGGCACAGCTTTCGCCCACTTCGAGGCAGTGGAGCGAGAATCCGCCCCGCATCCGGCACTCGCCAGCATTTCCGACGCACTGATCGGACAGCGAGACCGCCGGCTGCCGATCCGTGGCCCTCCGGCCGCGGATGCGCTTGGGCAGACAGGGAGCAGTATGAACAGATATCCGTCCGGCGCGCCGGACCCGGCCGCGCGGCCGTCTTCCGAAGTGGCCGCGTCTGTCACACGGCCATGGGCCTTCGGCTTCGCCTCGAACCCGGCGCCTTCGCGGCGCCGCACCCGTCACTTCCGGGTCGACGTGGGCACCATCGTGAGCGTGGTCGCGCTCACGCAGTCGCTGCTGCTGGTCTCGCTCGGCTACTGGGGTTCGCAGCGTCTGGTCTCGCGCATCGGGGTGTCGGCCCACAAGTCGAACCACGACCGCACCGAGGACAAGGTGAACGCCTTCCTCTCGAAGGCCGAGTCGGTGGTCGGCGCGGTCGCCGGCACGCCGAGCCTGCGGCCCGCGGGCGAACAGGGCGAATGGACGGCCGAGATGCTCTGGACCATGCTGCAGCAGTCGCCCGAGCTCGACAGCCTCTACGTCGCGAACGACGAGGGCCAGATGCTGATGGCGCTGCGCTATCCCGCGCCGGCGATCCGCCACATCGCACCCGAGCGCGGCACCACCACCGAGACCTGGCAGTACAAGCGCCCGCTCGAGGTCGATGCCGAGCCGCAGCAGCGCTACCAGACGATCCGCCTCGAGGCCTTCCAGAGCGACTACGACCCGCGCACGCGCAGCTGGTATATCGGGGCCCGCGCGGCCAAGGGACCGGTGTGGACGCAGCCCTACGTCTTCGCGGCCGCGCAGGAACTCGGCGTGACCTACGCGCTGCCGAGCCGGCGCCGCTATGCCGACGGCAATCCGCAGGCGCTGGTGGTGGCCGGCGACGTGTCGCTGGGCCGGCTCTCGGACTTCGTGCGCCAGTTCAGCAGCAGCGGCTTCGGCGGCAGCGCGCTGCTGTCGGCCGACCACCGCGTGCTCGCGCGCAGCGACATGCCGGGCGTGCGCCACCAGCTCGAGGCACCCACGGGCGTGCTCGGCGAACTGCACCAGCACATGGTGGACGACGGCACCGCGGGCCACGCGGCCGATACCGCGTTCTCGTTCCGCCACGAAGGGCGACGCTACCTGGCGCAGACCTCGCGCATCGAGATCACCGGTTGGGAACTGGTGAGCTGGGTGCCCGAGGACGCGCTGCTCGGCGACCTGCGCCGCGCGGTGCTGTGGTCGATGCTGCTGGTGCTGGGCTTCCTCGCGGTGGCGCTCGCAATCTCGCTGCGGCTGTCGAAGCTGGTGACGGCGCCGGTCGAGAACCTGTCGCGCATCGCGCGCCGCATCGGCATGCTCGAGCTCGACAGCCTGCCGCGCGAGCCGAGCCGGGTGCTCGAGATCCAGCACCTGGACCAGGCGCTCGACGAGTCGGCGCGCAGCCTCAAGGCCTTCAGCAAGTTCGTGCCGGTGGACGTGATCAACCAGCTCATCGCGCAGGGCCATGCGCTCGCGCCCAACGGCTCGCCGCGCCGCGTGACGGTGATGTTCACGGACGTGGAGGGCTTCACGAGCATCTCCGAGTCGATGCCGCCGGCCGTGCTGGTGGGCCAGCTCACGGACTACTTCAACCTCGCGGCGCGCGTGTTCGCGCGCCATGGCGGCGTGATCGACAAGTTCATCGGCGACGGGATCATGGTGCTGTGGGGCGCGCCCGCCGACCTGCCCGATGCCGAGTACAAGGCCTGCCTCGCGGCGCTCGAGCTGCAGGCCGAGATGCGCGCGCTCAACCGCCAGTGGCACAGCCAGGCGCTGCCCGAGTTCCGCACCCGCGTGGGCATCCACACCGGCATGGTGATCGCGGGCGTGCTGGGCTCGAACGACCGGCTGTCGTACACGGCCTTCGGCGACGTGATCAACGTGGCGAGCCGCATCGAGGGCATCAACAAGCAGCTCGGCACGCAGCTGCTGGTGTCGGAAGTGACCCATGCCGGGATCAAGGGCCGGCTGGCGACGCGCCGCGTCGAGGAGCAGGTGGAGCTGCGCGGCCGGCAGACGAAGATGGTGCTCTACGAACTGCTGGCCTGAAGCTCAGCGCGGCGGCGGCGCGGGCGTGACGCGCACCAGCACCAGGTCCGCGCGCGTGCCCTGGCCCTGCGTGAGCACGCTGTACTGCATGTCGTTGATGAACAGCAGCTGCTCGCCGCGCACGATGCGCGCCGCCACGGCGTAGCGCATGCGCGGATCGATGCGCGCCGCGTCGACCTGCAGCGTGTAGGCGAACGGCGGCTGGCGGCCATCGGCGCGGATGCGCTGCTCGGCCAGCACGACCGAGGGCGCGTCCATGCGCGAGACGTCGAGCAGCTGCACGCGCACCTCGGCGGCGGGATCGAGCGCGATGCGCTCGCGGTAGCTCACGGTGCCGCTCACGACGAGCGGCGCAGCCGAGGCGGCGGGCGCCGACGGGGAGGAGGCCGCGCAGGCACTCAGGAGCGCGGCGCCGGCCACACCGGTGGCGATCGCGAGAAGGAATACGTTGCGTCTGGAAAGCATCGCGCCATCATACGGACGCGCGCTGCGCCGCGAAGGCCACGTACCAGTCGAGGCTGCCGGGGTTGGCCATCGCCTCGCGGTTCACCACCTTCTCGATCGGCTGGCCCAGCAGCAGCTTCTTGATCGGCAGCTCCTGCTTCTTGCCCGAGAGCGTGCGCGGGATCTCGGCCACCTGGAAGATGTCGTTGGGCACGAAGCGCGGCGACAGCGAGGTCTTGATCGCATGGTTGAGCCGCGCGCGCACCGCATCGTCGAGCGCGACGCCGGGGCGCAGCACCACGAACAACGGCATGTAGCTCTCGCGGCCCAGGTACTCGAGGTCGACCACCATCGAGTCGAGCACCTCGGGCAGTCCCTCGACCGCGCTGTAGATCTCGCTGGTGCCCATGCGCAGGCCCTGGCGGTTGATGGTGGCATCGCTGCGGCCGTAGATGATGCAGCCGCCGTCGTTGCCGATCCGGATCCAGTCGCCGTGGCGCCAGACGCCGGGGTAGGTGTCGAAGTAGCTCGAGACGTAGCGCGCATTGCCCTCGTCGCCCCAGAAGTAGAGCGGCATCGACGGGATGGGCTGGGTGCAGACCAGCTCGCCGACCTCGCCGATCACCGGCTGGCCCTGCTCGTTCCAGGCCTCGACCGCATGGCCGAGCTCGCGGCACTGCATCTGGCCCGGCACCTCGGGCAGCTCGCGGTGGCCGCCGACGAAGGCGCCGCAGAAATCGGTGCCGCCCGAGATGTTGCACCACCACACGTCCTTCGAGCCCGCGTCGAGCAGCTGCTGCGTGCCCCAGCGCTGCACCTCCTCGGGCAGCGGCGAACCGGTGCTGCCGAGCGCGCGCACGCGCGAGAGGTCGCCGCAGTCCTTCGCGACCAGCCCGGCCTTCATGCAGTTGCTGAAGTAGGCCGCGCCCGCGCCGAAGAAGGTGACCTCGTGCCGCGCGACGAAGCGCCACAGCACGCCCCAGTCGGGCTTCTCCTTGCTGCCGGCCGGGTTGCCGTCGTAGATGCAGATGGTGGCGCCGAAGGCCATGCCCGAGAGCTGCGAGTTCCACATGACCCAGCCGGTGGAGCTGTACCAGTGGTAGCGCTCGCCGAAGTTGTTGGCGCCGTAGCTCGCGCCCACGTCGTTGTGCAGGCCGCAGGCATGCATGGTGAGGATGATGCCGCCCTGGCCGTGCACGATGGGCTTGGGCAGGCCGGTGGTGCCGCTCGAGTAGACGATCCAGATCGGATGGTCGAAGGGCAGCGATTCGGGTTCGAAGGCCGCGACTTCGGCGTCGTCGCGCGCGGTGGCCCGGGCCCAGTCGACGTCGTGCGCCACCTGGCCCGCGGCGTGGGGCGAAGGCACGAGCAGCAGCCGGCGCACGCTCGGCAGCTGGTCGCGCAGTTCCTGCAGCACGGCGCTGCGGTCGAGCGGCTTGCCGCCGTAGTGCACGCCGTCGACCGCGATCAGCAGGGTGGGCTCGATCTGGCGGAAGCGGTCGGCCACGGCGGCCGTGCCCATGTCGGGCGCGCACACGCTCCAGATCGCACCGATGCTCGAGCAGGCCAGGAAGGCCACCATGGTCTCGGGCACGTTGGGCATGTAGGCCGCGACGCGGTCGCCGCGCTTCACGCCGAGCGACTTCAGCGTGAGCGCGACCGACGCGACCTGGCGCCGCATCTCGGGCCACGACAGCTCGCGCACCTCGCCGCGCTCGTTGTCGCTGACGATCGCGGGCATGCCGGCCGCGTGGGCCGCGTCGACATGGCGCAACACCTCGCGGGCATAGTTGACCTGGGCGCCGGGGAACCAGCGCGCGCCCGGCATGCGCGACTCGGCGAGCACGGCCGTGTGCGGCGTGGGCGACTCGATGCGGGCGTAGTCCCAGATGCTCTGCCAGAAGGCATCGAGCTCGGTGACGGACCAGCGCCACAAGGCGTCGTAGTTGTCGAAGGCGAGGCCGCGCGTCTCGCGCAGCCAGTCTTGATAGAGGCGGATCTGGGGAATGTTGGGAGCGGGCATGGACCGAGCGTAGCGCCGTGACGGAGTGCGCTCAATGGGGGTTGACCTCAGGGTTTGTACGTGTGTTCAACATTTTTGTACAAGCGTTCAATACGCCCCCATGAGCACCCGCACCCCCACCGCCAAGCGCCGCACCGCGCGACCGAGCGCATCGTCCGCCGCCGCTGTCGCCATCGAGACGGCGCGGCCCGATCGCAAGCAGGCGATCCTGCTGGCGGCCGAGAAGCTGTTCGCGCAGCACGGCTACCACGCGGTGACGATCCGCCAGATCGCCGAGGAGGCCGGCGTGCCGCTGGCGCTGGTGGGCTACTACCACGGCCAGAAGCACGAGCTGTTCCATGCCATCTTCGAGCACTGGGCCCACTCGATCGAGGCGCGGCTCGCGGGGCTGGCGGCGGTGAACCTCGACCCCGACGACGCGCGCACGCTGCCGCGCATCATCGAGGCCTTCATCGCGCCGGTGCTGGCGCTGCGCGCGAGCTCCGAGGGCGAGTACTACGCGCTGCTGGTGGCGCGCGAACTCGCCAACACCACCGAAGAGGCCGACCGCGTGCTGCGCGCCTACTTCGATCCGCTGGCCGAGGCCTTCATCGATGCGCTGCATGTCGTGCTGCCGCATGCCACGCGCGGCGAGGTCGCCTGGGGCTACCAATTCGCGCTCGGCGCGCTCATGAACCACCTGAACAGCAGCCGCATCGCGCGCCTGTCGCGCGGCGAGAACACGCCCGGCGATCCGGCCATGGCGCCGATGCTCGTGAACTTCATCGTCGGCGGCCTGCGCCATGCGCTGCCACGGCCGAAGAGCGCCAAGTCACCCCAGAAGAAAGCACCCCTCAGGAGAGAAAAACCATGATGAAGAGACGCACCCTGCTGTCGGCCCTGGCCGCGGCATCGACGGCCGCTGCACTGCCCGCGCGCGCCCAGCCCCAGCCGAAGATCGTGTTCGGCTACACGGCCGTGACCGATTTCGGCTCGGTGTTCGTGGCGGCCGACGAGGGCTTCTTCAAGAAGCGCAACCTCGAGGTCGAGCTCAAGTTCATCCCGCTCAACTCCACCATTCCCGCGGCGCTGCAGTCCGACTCGCTGCAGATCGGCGGCCCCACGCCCTCGGTGTTCCTGCAGGCGGTCGACGGCGGCCTCGACCTGGTGCTGGTGGCCGGCGGCGGCCTCACCTCGAAGACCCTCACGAGCACGGGCCTGGTGGCGCGCGCGGGCAGCGGCATCAAGAGCGCGCAGGACTGCGTGGGCAAGAAGATCGGCGTGCCGGGCCTGGGCGCTTTCCTGCACGTGACCTTCCGCGCCTGGCTCAAGGACAGCGGCGTCGACCACCGCAAGGTCAATTTCGTCGAGGCCGCCTTCCCGCAGCATGCCGACCTGCTGCGCGGCGGCTCGGTCGATGCCGTCGTGTCGACCGATCCGTTCATGACCCGCATCACCGAGAGCGGCGCGGGCTACGTGGCCTCGTACTACTCGACCTTCCTGCCCGACAACAACCAGACCATCGTGCACGCGGCCAAGCGCGAATGGGTGGCGAAGAACCCGGGCGCGGCACGTGCCTTCCGCGAGGCGCTGGTCGAGGCCGCGGCCTTCATGCAGCAGCCGAGGAACGATGCGAAGGTGCGCGCCTCGATCGGCAAGTACACCCGGCTGCCGGCCGACGTGCTCGCGAAGATCCAGGTCTCGCCGCCGGGCCCGGTGGTGAGCGAGAAGCAGCTCGCCTACTGGAGCGGGCTGATGAAGGACCAGGGCATGCTGCGCTCGGACATCGACGTGGCGAAGCTGTTGGCGCCATGATCGCGACGCCCCTTCCCAACCTGGCGCGCAGCGCGCTGTCGTCGGGCGCCGCGCTGCCGGGCAACGGCCCCGCGCGGCACGCCGCGCCCTTCCTGCGCTTCGACGGCGTGACCATCCGCCTCGGTGGCCGCGAGATCCTCTCGCCCACCTCCTTCGACGTGGCGCGCGGCGAGTTCGTCTGCATCGTCGGCCCGAGCGGCTGCGGCAAGACCACGCTGCTGCGCGCGGCCAGCGGGCTGGTCGCGGCCAGCGCGGGCGAGGTGCGGCGCAACGGCGTGAAGATGCTCGAGCCCTCGCGCGAAGTGGCTTTCGTGTTCCAGGACTACGGCCGCGCGCTGCTGCCCTGGCGCACGGTCGAGGGCAACGTGAGCCTCGCGCTCGAGGCCGGCGGCGTGCCCGCGGCCGAGCGCGCGCCGCGCATCGCCGACGTGCTCGCCAAGGTCGGGCTCGCGAAGCATGCTCACAAGTTCCCGGTGCAGCTCTCGGGCGGCATGCAGCAGCGCGCGCAGATCGCGCGCTGCCTCGCGCAGAAGCCCGAGCTGATGATGATGGACGAGCCCTTCGGCGCGCTCGACGCGCTGACGCGCCAGAGCCTGCAGGACGAGCTCGCGCGGCTGGTGCGCGAGGACGGCCTCACGGTGCTGTTCGTCACGCATGACCTCGAGGAGGCGATCTACCTCGGCGACCGCGTGATCGCGCTGCAGGCCAACCCCGGTCCCGGGCGGCCCAGCCTCGCGCGCATGATCGACGTGAAGATCCCGCGCCCGCGCGACCAGCTCACGACCAAGGAGCATCCCGACTACCTGCGGCTGCGGCGCGAGCTGTTCGCCTTCATCGAGCACGGCCATGACTGAGAACCGGCTCGTGCGCGGGCTGCGGCCCTGGGTGTTTCCGGCGCTGCTGATCGGTGCCTTCGAGTGGTACGCGCGCCGCGCGGCGGCGCTGGGCAGCGATGCGCTGGCGCCGCCGAGCGCCGCGGCCAGGGCCTTCGCCGGCGCCGCGCTCGACGGCTCGCTGTGGCAGGCCACCGGCTTCACGCTCGGCACCGCCGCGCTGGGCCTGTTGCTGGGCGCGGTGCTCGGCATCGCGCTGGGGCTGGTGCTCGGGCTGTCGCGCCGCGCGGCCCGGCTCGGCTCGGTCACCATCGAGGTGCTGCGCCCCGTGCCCTCGGTCGCGCTGATCCCGCTCGCGATGCTGGGCTTCGGCTTCGGCGTGCGCATGGAGCTCGCGATCGTCGCCTTCGCCACCTTCTGGCCGCTGCTGGTGCTGGTGCAGGCGGCGGTGCAGCAGGTCGAGCCGCGACTGCTCGAGGTCAGCCGCGTGCTGGGCCTGTCGGCGCGCGAGCGGGCCTTCAAGATCGTGCTGCCGGCCATCGTGCCGCGCCTGTTCGTCGCGCTGCGGCTCGGCGTGGCGGTGGCGCTGGTGGTGGCCGTGACGGTGGAGATCGCGGCCAATCCCAACGGCATGGGCTACGCGATGATGATCGCGCAGCAGAGCTTCGACCCCGCGCTGATGCTGGCCTGGCTGGGCTGGATCGGCGTGGTGGGCTTCGCGATCAACGCGGCCATGCTGTGGCTGCAGCGCGGCGTCTCGCGCCGCATGGGAGCCGCGCCATGAACGGCCACGACGAACGCCAGGGCCTGGAACGGCTCGGCGCGCTGGGCGTGCTGCTGGCGCTGGTCGCGCTGTGGTGGATCGCGAGCAACGCGGGCTGGGTCAGCCGCGTGTTCCTGCCGACGCCGCAAGCCACCTTCGCGAGCCTGCGCGAAGGACTGAACCTGTCGGGCGAAGGCGGCGGCGAACTGCTCGCCTTCACCGGTGCGACGGTGGGCCGCATGGTGCAGGGCTGGCTGCTCGCCTCGCTGGCCGGCGTGTTGCTGGGCGCGGCCATCGGCGTCTCGCCCGCGGTGCGTGCCTGGGTCCAGCCCACGCTGGAGTTCGTGCGCCCGCTGCCGGCCTCGGCGCTGCTGCCGCTGGCGATCTCGATCTTCGGGCTCAACCCCGGCATGGTGCTGTTCGTGGTCGCCTTCGGCGCGATGTGGCCGGTGCTGCTGGCCACGGTGCACGGCTTCGCGGCCGTGGAGCCGCGCCTGGCCGAGGTGGCGCGCTGCCTGCAGATGTCGCGCGCGGCCTATGTCTGGAAGATGGGCCTGCCCAATGCGATGCCCGACATCCTGGCCGGCATGCGGCTCGCGCTGACCATCGCGCTGATCGTCGCGGTGGTGGGCGAGATGATCGCCTCGCAAAGCGGCCTGGGCCAGGCCATCCTGCTGGCCGCGCGCGCCTTCCGCGCCAGCGAGCTGTTCGCCGGCATCGTGCTGCTCGGGCTCATCGGCTTCGCGAGCAATGCGCTGCTGGCCCAGGCCGAACGGCGCCTGCTGCGCTGGCAGCGACCCTGATTCCCCCTTTTCTCTTTTCCCTCCGCTCGAACGAACACCCCACAAGGAGCCCACCCATGCCACGCAAACTGGTCGACCTCTCGATCTTCCTGGAGAACGACGTGCTCTCCGACCCACCGGCCTTCGCGCCGAAGATCCAGTACTTCACGCACGACAACACCTACGAGCAGATCGAACCCTTCTTCCCCGGCCTCAAGAAGGAAGACCTGCCCGACGGCGAAGGCTGGGCGGTGGAGATGGTGCATCTGTCGACCCACAACGGCACGCACCTCGACGCGCCCTACCACTTCCACTCGACCATGGACAAGGCGCTCGGCGAGAAGAAGCCCGCGATCGCGATCCACGACGTGCCGCTCGACTGGTGCTTCCAGCCCGGCGTGAAGCTCGATTTCCGCCACTTCGCCGACGGCTACGTGGTGCGCGCGGCCGACGTCGAGGCCGAGCTCAAGCGCATCGGCCACACGCTCAAGCCGCTGGAGATCGTGGTGATCAACACGCGCGCCGGCTCGCGCTACGGCAACCCCGACTACGTCTCGGCCGGCGCCGGCATGGGCTACGAGGCGACGATGTACCTGCTCGAGCGCGGCGTGCGCCTCACGGGCACCGATGCCTGGAGCTGGGACGCGCCCTTCGTCCACACGGCGAAGAAGTACGGCGAGACGCACGACGCCTCGCTGATCTGGGAAGGCCACAAGGCCGGCCGCGACATCGGCTACTGCCACATCGAGAAGCTGCACAACCTCGAGGCGCTGCCGCCCACGGGCTTCTTCATCAGCTGCTTTCCGCACAAGATCCGCGGCGCCTCGGCCGGCTGGACGCGCGCGGTCGCGATCTTCGACGACGCATTGATGGCTTCGGTCTAAGGAATCCTCTTTCATGCACGCGCTCAATCACACGCACGACGTCCACGCCCGCAGCTGGGTCGAATCGGCCAACCCCACGGCCACGATCGGCAGCGACTTCCCGATCCAGAACCTGCCGCATGCGGTGTTCCGCCGTGCCGGCGGCAGCGAGGCCTTTCGCGGCGGCGTCGCGATCGGCGACCAGGTGCTCGACCTGGCCGCGCTGGTGCATGCGCGACAACTCGACGGCCTCGCGCTCGAGGCGGCCACGGCGGCCGCGCAGCCCGCGCTCAACGACTTCTTCGCGCTCGGCCCGGCCGCCTGGCGGGCGCTGCGCCATGCGCTGTTCGCGCTGCTGAAGAACGATGCGCCGGTCGCGGCGGTGCAGGCCGTGCGCGCCTGCCTGGTGCCGCAGGCCGAGGCCGAGTACGCGATCCCCGCGCGCATCGGCGACTACACCGACTTCTACACCTCGATCGACCATGCGCTCAACATCACGCGCCTCTTGAACCCCGGCGGCGACGTGACCTCGAACTTCCGCTGGATCCCGATCGCCTACCACGGGCGCGTGTCGACCATCGGCGTGAGCGGCCAGCAGTTCCGCCGCCCCATGGGCCAGGCGATGGCGCCGGGCGCGAAGGCGCCCACCTACCAGGCCTGCGCGCGGCTCGATTACGAGCTCGAGCTCGGCGTCTGGATCGGCACCGGCAACGCGCACGGCGAGGCCATTGCGCTCGAGCACGCGGAGCAACACATCTTCGGCATCTGCCTGCTCAACGACTGGTCGGCGCGCGACATCCAGTTCTGGGAGATGGCGCCGCTCGGTCCCTTCCTCGCGAAGAACTTCGCGACCACGATCTCGCCGTGGATCGTGACCATGGAAGCGCTCGCGCCCTACCGCCAGCCCTGGACGCGCGCGGCCACCGATCCGCAGCCGCTGGCCTATCTCGAGGACGCGGCCAACCGCGAGAGCGGCGCGATCGACATCCGGCTCGAGGTCTGGCTCGAGAGCGAGAAGGCCCGCGCCGAGCAGCGCGGCCCGTCGCGCCTGTCGTCCACCAGCTTCCGCCACCAGTACTGGAGCGTGGCGCAGATGGTGGCGCACCACACGGTGGGCGGCTGCCAGCTCAACCCCGGCGACCTGTTCGGCAGCGGCACCATCTCGGGCCCCGGCGAGGGCGAGGCCGGCGCCATCATCGAGCTCGCGCGCGGCGGCCAGGCGCCCGTGCCGCTGGGCGACAGCGGCGAGCAGCGCAGCTTCATCGAGGACGGCGACGCCGTGCTGCTGCGCGGCTGGTGCGAGAAGCCCGGCCATGCGCGCATCGGCTTCGGCGAGAGCCGCGGCACGGTGCTGCCGGCGCGCGGCTGAGGGTCGCGGTCCCTTTTTCCGCCGTCAGTCGGCGAAGATCAGCGAGCGGTGCAGCGAGGCCCCGGCCCGCACGCCATCGGCCGAGGCCAGCGTGGCGTTCTGCATCGCGAGCGCCGCATCGCCGGCCGCGAACACGCCGGGCACCGAGCTCGTCTTCATCATCGGATCGGTGCGCACCACGAGGCCCAGCGGTCCCTCGTCGAAGGCGCAACCGAGTTGCGCGGCCAGCGTGCTGCCCTGGCGCTGGGCCGGCGCCACGAACAGCGCGTCGATCGGCAGGCGGCGCCCGTCGTCGAAGCGCACCGCCGCGAGCGCGTTCGCGGGGCCCTCGAGCGCGACCACGCGGCCCGTGTCGATCGCGATGCCGCGCGCATCGAGCTGCGCGCGCGTCTTGGCATCGAGCGGCGGCATGCCGTGCGTGAACAGCGTCAGCGGGCCCCAGTCGGCCACCAGCATCGCCTGGTGCACCGACAGCTCGCCGCTGCCGAGCACGCCGAGGCGGCGGTCGATGAACTCGTAGCCATGGCAGTAGGGGCAGTGCAGCACGCTGAAACCCCAGCGCGGCGAGAGGCCCTCGATGCCCTCGGGCAGCAGGTCGTGCACGCCCGTGGCCAGCAGCAGCCGGCGCGTCACCAGGGTCTGGCCCGAAGCCAGCGTGACGGCGAAGCGGGTGTCGCCCTCTTCGGCCGGCAGCACGCGCGCCGTCTCTGCCGCGTCCGCGACGAAATCGACCGAGGGATAGGCCAGCAGCTGCGCACGCGCCTGGTCGCGCAGTGCCAACGGCGCCGCGCCGTCGTGGCCGAAGAAGCCGTGCGAGGCCTCGGCGAAGCGATTGCGCGGCTGGCCCGCGTCGACCACGCAGATGCGCCGGCGTGCGCGCGCGAGCTGCATCGCGGCCGAGAGGCCCGCGAAGCTGCCGCCGACGATCAATGCGTCGTAGGGGATGGGAGAACTCGTGGAATCAGGCATGGGCAATGTCCTTGGCAGTGAAGCCGCCTTCGTGCATACGGCGGTGGAAATCCTTCGAGAGATCGGCCAGCGTGATGCGGCCCAGGCGCGCGAGCAGCAGCGCCTCGGCCTCGCGGCAGGCGCCGTCGAGGGCGGTGTTGACCGCCTGCTCGACGATGCAGCCCGGGCTCTCGGTGCGGTTGCCGAAGGCCAGCAGCGCGGGCGCGCCCACGGCCGCGTGGATGTCGGCCAGCGTCACCTTCGACAGCGGGCACGACAGCACCCAGCCACCGCCATGGCCCTTGGCCGAGCTCACGAAGCCGGCCTGCCGCAGCCCGGCCATGAGGCGGCGCACCACCACCGGATTGGTGTGCATCGCCTGCGCGAGCGACTCGGAGGTCGCGGGTTCGTCCATCTCGGCCATGTGCAACAGCACGTGCAGGATGGCGGAAAGCTTGCTGCCTCGTTTCATGCAACATTATGAGTTGCTTGAAATGAAAAGCGCGACGGAGCCGGGCCAATGCCCCTTCGCGGGAAACGGTTGGGTTGCGTCGACCCTCGACTCAGGACGCCGGATGCCAGGCGAGCGCCGCGACATAGCCCGCGGGCGCGTCGAGCCGGATCGCGCGCACCGCCTGCCAGGCCGGCACGCGCATGACGATGTCGATCGCCGCGCCGGTGCCGGCCGCGATGTCGAGCGACTGCAGGTGCTCGGTGATGCCGACACCGATCGCCTTGAGCACCGCCTCCTTGCCGGTCCAGCGCAGGTAGAAGGCCGCGAGCCGGTCGTCGGCCACGCGCAGCGCGGCGCGCTCGGCGGGCGTGAACACGAGTTCGCCCAGGCCCTCGATGTCGACGTCCTCGCTGCGGTGCTCGATGTCCACGCCGACCTCGAGCCCCCGGGCGGGGTCGGCCAGCGCGATCAGCGCCTGCGTGCCCGAATGCGCGACGTTGAAGCGCGGCGCCCCGTGCACGAAGGGCTTGCCCTGCGGGCCCGCCTCGAAGCGCAGCCCGAGCGGATCGCGGCCCATGCGCTCGGCCAGCAGGCCGCGCAGCGCGGAACGCGCGGCGGCGAAGCGCACGCGATCGGCGCGCTGCACGAAGCGCTGCAGGCGCGCGTCCTCCTCGCTCGAGAGCGCGGCGCGCAACGCGGTGGGTTCGGCGGCCAGGTCCAGTTCGAGGCGGAACAGCTCGATGCCGGCCGGCAGGGCGGCATCGGCCAAGGGAAGGATGCGCATGCGGCATTGTCTTGCACGCGCTGCTATCGTCCGGCCCGCGGCGCCTGCGCCTTCATCGCCGCGCCCGCATGCCTCCTTCCGATCCCGCCCTCCTGCTGCTCGATGCCGCCCTGCGCGGCGTGCTGACCGCCCTGCTGCTCCTGCTGGCGCTGGTGCTCGGCCGCGACCGGCCGCGGCTGCCGGCGGCGCGCGTCGGGGTGGCCCTGGCGCTGGGCCTCGCGCTGCAGGTGGCGGGCTCGACGCCGTCCTTCGAGGCCTGGGCGCCGCGGCTGTGGCTGGCACCGCTGGTGGCGGCGGCGGCGGGCAATGCGGTGCTGTTCTGGGTGTTCGCGCGGGCCCTGTTCGACGACGACTTCGCGCCGCGGCCGCGGCATGCCGTGGCCTGGGCCGCGGTGGCGCTGCTCGCGGGCGCCAACTGCGCCGTGCTGGTCGGAAGCGGCCTGGCGATCGCGCCCCTCGCACTGGGCCTGCAGCGCGCGGCGCCGCTGGTGTTCGCGCTGCTGGCCATGGCCGCGGCGGCCGCGCGCTGGCGTGCCGACCTGGTGGAGCGGCGGCGCCGGCTGCGCGCCTTCATCGTGGGGGCCGGCGCGCTCTACAGCATCGCCATGATCGGCGCGCGCTGGCAGTCGCCGCGCTGGCAGCTCAGCGGAACGATGGCGACGCTGGACGTCGCGCTGCTGCTGGCGATCGTGGCGGTGGTCGCCTGGCGGATGGTGCGGCTGGCGGGGTCGGACCTGTTCCCGGCCGCGACGCCCGTGCCGGCATGGCCTGCGATGGAGCCCGCGGCGGTCCTCGTTCCGGTGGCCGGTGCCGAACCGGCCACGGTTTCCGAGGCGGTGCCGCGGTCCGAGGCCGGTGTCGAGCGCACCGAATCCGCGCCGGCCGACCCGGCCCCGGCGGCATCGCCCGAGCCCACGCCCGAGGTCGACCCGGCCGAGGATCGCCTCGCCGACGCCCTGCACCGCCTCATGACGGCCGAACGCGCCTACCGCGACGAGGACCTGGGCATCGCCCAGCTCGCCGCGCGGCTCGCGGTGCCCGAGTACCGGCTACGCCGGCTCATCAACCAGCGGCTCGGCCACCGCAACTTCAACGCCTACATCAATGGCTTCCGCCTGCAGGAGGCGCTGGCGGCGCTGGCCGATCCGGCGAAGCGCGAGCGGCCGGTTCTGAGCATCGCGCTCGAGGCCGGCTTCCAGTCGATCGGCCCGTTCAACCGCGCCTTCAAGGCCGCCACCGGGCTCACGCCGACCGAATTCCGGCGGCAGAAGCTGGCCGATTCCTGAAATCGCCGGGCCCGAAGCCGCCGTCGCGGTTTTCGGCGAGACGCGGCCCGGGCGGCGCCGGCATCGTGCCGGCTTCGTTCCATCACCAGGAGTTTTCTTGCTTCACCGTTGCTCATCGCTTGGCTGGATCGCCAGTCTCACCGCCGGCATGCTGGCGCTGCTCACCTTCTTCACCGGCCTGGCCCAGGCCGCCACGCTGGGCCTGGACCAGCTTCCCGCCACCCCCACCGACGGCCCCGTCACGCTGTTCTATCCCGCCGAGTCGCCGCCGCAGCGCGTGCAGCGCGGCCCCTTCGCCTTCGACGCCGCCCCCGGCGCGGCGCCCGTGCGCGGCAATGGCCGGCTGGTCGTGGTGTCGCACGGCTCGGGCGGGGCGCCGTGGGTGCACGTGGACCAGGCGCGCAGCCTGGTCGCGGCCGGCTTCGTGGTCGCGATGCCCGAGCACCGCGCCGACAACGCGCGCGACGGCAGCGACCCCGGCCCCGACAGCTGGACGCAGCGGCCGGCCGAGGTCTCGCGCGCGATCGACGCGGTGGGCCGCGACCCGCGCTTCGCGCCGCTGCTGCGGCTCGACCGGGTCGGCCTCTACGGCATCTCGGCCGGCGGGCACACGGCACTGAGCCTCGCGGGCGGCCGCTGGTCGCCGGCGGCGTTCGCGCGCCATTGCGACACCCACCTGGACGAGGATTTCCAGTTCTGCGTCGGGCTGATCACGCGGCTCACCGGCGGCCCACTCGACGGCCTCAAGCGCTGGGGCGCGCGCACGGTGATCCGCCACCGCTTCGCGGCCGACACGCGGATGCGCGAGGACCACGACCCGCGCATCGCGGCCGCGGTGGCCGGCGTGCCGGGCGCGGCCGATTTCGACCTGGATTCGCTCGTGACGCCGCGCATCCCGCTGGCACTGATCGGTGCCCGGCAGGACCGCTGGCTGATCCCGCGCTTTCACGGCGACGCCGTGCTGGCGGCCTGCCGGCCGCGCTGCGAACTGCTGGCCGATCTGGCGCCCGGCAGCCACGGTTCGCTGCTGTCGCCGCAGCCGCCGGCGCTCGATGGGCTGATCGGCGACCTGTTGAACGACCCGCCAGGCTTCGACCGGACGGCGGTGCGTGCGGCCGAAACCGGAACAACGGCCTTCTTCAGCCGCCATCTCCTGCCTTGAGACCGTCATTTCCGCGTCGAACGCGCTAACGCACGAGCCCCCGATTCCGCCGACGGACAGCTCCCACAGCCAGGCGCGGCCCCGGCGCTCACGGCCCCCACCCCGCCCTTCCCTATGTTTCATTCCGAGCCGGCACCCTGCCGGCTCTGTGTTTTCAGCGATCCCCGTATCACTCGAAAAAGGAAGGAATCCCAGCCATGAAACAACAACACCATCGCATCGTCTTCGGCGCCCTGCTCGCGGGCCTGCTGGCCACCGCGGGCATTCAGGCCGGCGCACAGGTCTCCACCCCGAACGTGGGCGTCGGCGTGGGCGTGAATGCCGGGGTCGGCGCCTCGGGCGGCGGCAACGCGGGCGGCGCACAGGCCGGCGCGCGTGGCGATGCCGCGGCGCAGACGCGCGCCAATGCCGGCAGCAACGGCGTGAATGCCGGAACGAACGCCGGCGGGGGTGCTGCCGCTTCAGGCCAGGCGGACGGCCATGGCGCTAACGCTGGCGGCAACGCTGGTGCGAGCGGCAATGCCTCGGGCAACGCGAACGGCGGCGGCCTCGGCAATGCCGTGGGCGGCGTGCTCGGCGGCGCGACCGGCGCGGTGGGCAATGTCGGCAACACGGTCGGCGGCGCCACGGGGGCCGTGAACGGTGCCACCAATGCAGTCGGCGGCGTGGCGGGCACGGCCAATGGCGCGACCGGTGCGCTCGGCGGTGCGACCAACACCGTCGGCGGCGCGGTGAACGGCGTGACCGGTGCGGCCGGTTCCGCGGGCGGCGCGCTGAAGCCGATCGGCACCGGGGCCGGCGCGGCCGGTCAGGCCGGTGGCAGCGGTGGCGTGAAGCTGGGCAAGTAAGTCCGCAGGCACCCGCCTGCGTCCATGAAGGAGAAAAGGCCCGCGCCTCTCGAGGTCGCGGGCCTTCTTTTCGCGTCAGCGGCGGATCACTGCTCGTTCAGATGAATCTGCAACAGGCCCGTGGTGGCTGGCGTGGGGGTACCGATCAGCAAGGACAGGTTGGTGCTCTGGATGCCGATGTAATTCTCGGACGCTGGCGTCTTGGGTTCGACATCCTTCAGATCGGCGCGACTGCCGAGGTTCTGGATGGAGAAATCGAGCTTGCTGCGCGATCCATCGGACTTGAGGGTGTCGCGGTTCAGGTTGGTGGCGTTCGCACTCGCGGTGAGCTTGCTCCAGCCGCCATTGGTCGATGCACCGTAGGCGACGACATCGCGCCATTGCGAGCGGACTGGCAGCCCGGCCCTGAAGACAGTCTTCGCCGGATCGGCGGCCAGCTTGCCGGCCGAGAGTACGACGACTTCGCCGTTGACCCTCAGCGCGATGAAGTCCTCGCTATCCTTCGAATCCGCGATGTTGGTGGCACGCCAGAAGCCGACCGGGGTCGTCGCCGCGACCGTATAGGTCTTGAGACCAGACGGTGGGCAAGCAAGCACTTCGAAGACATAGTGCTCGGTACACAGTTCGAGCTGGCTACCGTCTCCGGAAATGCGGAACTGGTTGATCGAGGAAGTCGGCCCCACGCCGTACGCACGCTCGAGGCTGAACCGGTTGTAGGTTCCCGTCAGTTCTGCGGCGTTCAACGGCGACGCCCGGCGGGTCATCGCGATGAAGGGTTGCGCGGCGGCGCCATCTTCGGGCTTCAGAGCGCCGACGATCAGATCGGCCGAAGCGGAGGCTGCCGGGTTGCTGGCCGCCAGGCGGAAGCGGGCGATGTTGGCGACCGCGTTGCCCTTGTCGTCGAAGACGAAAGTGCCGGGCTCCTTGTCATCGGCCGCAAACGATCCCGTGAGCTTGCGGGTGTCCTTGCCAACCAGTTCGTAGACCTTGGCATCGAAATCCAGCCGAAGCTTCTTCTGGATGCCACCGGCGCTGAAGAACTCGTAGGTTCCGTTGCGCGGATCACCCGCGGAAGCCTGAAGGTAGACAGCCGCGAACTGCGAGTTCGTGAAAGAGCCGCCCGACGGAATGCTGGCCAGCCATCCGATGATGGGCCAGCCTTGCTCGCTCCTCGGATCGATGTTGACGACCTGGGCCGACCACTTGGTACCGGTGATGCTCAGGTTGCGGAACTTGAGGAAGCCGCGATCGGCGGAGCGCGAACCGCCATCCGAGTTGTAGTAGTCGCTTTCGGCAATGGCTTCGTCGAAACCATGGTCGTCATCGGGCGTCCATCGGACCGGCAGGTTCGTCGAGAACTCGACCCGGTCGCCCGCCTTGATCCGGACTTCCGGATAGGCCTTCCCGCTCGCGGGCGGAGTCGGCGTCACGACCTTGCCATTGACCGACACAGTCATGGTCACGGCATCGGAGGGCACGGTCGGCAGCCCGCCCAGCCCCAACGCACCCACGCCACCACCACCGCCGCCTCCCCCACCGCCGCATGCCTGCAGGCCCAGCGCAACGACCGCGGCCAGCAACAGCCTCCCGTATGACTTCCTCATAGAAACTTCCATTTCGAGCAACTTCTGTCTTGATCCGATGGCCAGAAAAACAGGGCACCGCCGGGAACTCACCTGGCCGATGCCCTTTTCTTTCCTCGCCGCATCACCGCCGACCCTGCCAGGGTGTTCCCCGAGCGGCCCACGGCTCTGCCGAGTTCATCCAGCGTTACTCAAAAATGTTTAGCGAAAAGCGCTGAATCCGAGTGGATTCAGGGGACTTGATGGCGCAGCGCCAAGTCGCTCTCCGCGTCCCGCAGCCTGAACAGGCTCGTCACCTCCACATCGAGCACCATCAGCTCCCGCTGATTGAACAGCCGCCAGCGCCAGCGCAGGATGCCCAGCGTGGGCTTGCTCTCGGAACGGCGCACCTCGATCACGTCGGCTACCAGCCGCAGCGCGTCGCCGGGGCGCACGGGGTTCGGCCAGCGCACGTGCTCGAGGCCCGGCGAGGCAAAGGATTCGGAGCCCGCGAGCGCGGCCTCGACCACCAGGCGCATCGCGATGGCGCAGGTGTGCCAGCCGCTCGCGATCAGGCCGCCGAAGGGGCTCTCGCGCGAGGCCTCGGCGTCGGTGTGGAACCACTGCGGGTCGTAGCTGCGGGCGAAGCCGACCAGCTCCTCCTCGCTGAGCAGGTAGGGGCCGGCCTCGATGACCTGGCCGGCGTGGAAATCGGCGAACTTCATCGGCGCAGCGTATCCGGCTCCAGGATGAAGATCAGTAGGTCTCGAGATGCAGCCGGCCTTCGCGCTTGAGCGCGGCGCCCACGGTGTCCCAGTCCAGGCCCGCGTCCCGCGCCACGTCGCGCAGCGCGAGCACCACGCCCTCCTCCATGCTCTTGAGGCCGCAGACGTAGAAGTGGCTGGCGCCGTCCTTCAGCAGCGCGGCGAGGTCGGCCGCGCGCTCGCGCATCAGGTCCTGCACGTAGCGCTTGGGGCTTCCCGGCGTGCGCGAGAACGCGAGGTTGATGTCGATGAAATCCTTGGGCAGCGACTGCAGCGGGCCGAAGTACGGCAGCTCCTGCTGGGTGCGCGCGCCGAAGAACAGCATGAGCTTGCCGCCCTCGAACTTGCCGCTCTTGCGCAGCCGGCGCCGCCACTCGGTCATGGCGCGCATCGGCGCGCTGCCGGTGCCGGTGCAGATCATCACGATGTGCGACTTCGGATGGTTCGGCATCAGGAACGAGGCGCCGAAGGGACCGACCACCTGCACGGTGTCGCCGACCTTGAGGTCGCAGACGTAGTTCGAGGCCAGGCCGCGCACCGGGTTGCCCTGGTGGTCCTCGGTCACGCGCTTCACGGTGAGCGAGACGTTGTTGTAGCCGGGCCGCTCGCCGTTGCGCGGGCTGGCCACCGAGTACTGGCGCGCGTGGTGGCGCTTGCCGATGGCATCGACGCCGGGCGGCACGATGCCGATCGACTGGCCCTCGAGCACCGGGAACGGGATGGCGCCGAAGTCCAGCACGATGTGGTGGGTCTCGCTGTCGAAGCCGGCCTCGGTGCAGTTGAAGTTGCCCACCACGGTGGCGGTGGTCGGGGTCTTCGGCGGGAACAGGTTGGTGTAGGCATGCGCGGCCGACCAGGGCGGCACGGTGGCGCCGTACTGGGCCGAGTGGAAGACCGGCTCGGCCGCTTCCGCGCTCGCCTGCGCCGGTGCCGGTTCGGCCACCTCGGCGGCATCGGCCGCGTCGGCCGTCACGCCCGCGGCCTCGAGCTCCTCGGGCGTGAGTTCGGCCGGCAGCGATTCCCAGCCGAGCTGCTCCTCGATCGAGTAGGCGCGCACCAGCGGCATGGTGCGCCAGTTGTCGATCGAGCCCGTGGGGCACGGCGAGATGCAGGCCATGCAGCCATTGCAGACGTCGGCGCGTACGACGTAGTTGTTGTCGTCGTGCGTGATCGCGTTGACGGGGCAGGTGGCCTCGCAGGTGTTGCAGCGGATGCAGATCTCGGGGTCGATCAGGTGCTGCTTGATGACCCCGGCTTCAACGGCCATGTCCATGTTGTTCTCCATCCCCTCGCCGTGGGGACGAGGGATTCATATCCAGGCGCTCAGCCGAAGCGGACGTATTCGAAGTCCACCGGCTGGCGGTTGATGCCCATCACCGGCGGCGCGATCCAGCCCGCGAACTTGCCCGGCTCGATGACGCGGCCCATCAACGATGCCACGAAAGCGAAGTCTTCGGTGCTCGGCAGCCATTCGTCGCGCTTGGCGGCCCATTCCATGTCGTTCACCACGCGGCCCTCGGGCGACATCTTGATGCCGGCGAGCGCGCCGATCTGGCGGTTGAAGGCCTTGTGCGGCACGACCAGGCGGGTCGGAATGCCGGCCTTCTCGAGCACCTTGTTCCAGCGGCCGACGCCGGCCACCGAGTCCTTGATGAAGTCGTCGCGCAGCACTTCGTTGAGCGCGTTGAGCATCGGCACGTCCTTCTCGACGAGCTGGCCGTCCTTCACCTCGAGCACCTTGTAGGTCTGGCCCTTGAGCACGTGGTCGTCGGTGCGCTTGCCTTCCTCGTAGCGGCCCTTGAGGCCCGAGCTGTAGAAGATGGCGGCGTTGCTCGACTGGTCGGCGCCGAACAGGTCGATGGTCACGCTGTAGTGGAAGTTCAGGTAGCGCTGGATGGTGCCGAGGTCGATGGCACCGGCCGCGCGCACCTTCTGCGCGTCGTCGGTCTTCAGTTCGTTCATGACCTGCGCGGTGCGCGCGATCACGCGCGACACGCCGCTCTCGCCCACGAACATGTGGTGCGCCTCTTCGGTCAGCATGAACTTGGTGGTGCGCGCCAGCGGATCGAAGGCGCTCTCGGCCAGCGCGGAGAGCTGGAACTTGCCGTCGCGGTCGGTGAAGTAGGTGAACATGAAGAACGCGAGCCAGTCGGGCGTGCGTTCGTTGAAGGCCCCGAGGATGCGCGGGTTGTTCTCGTCGCCCGAGGTGCGCTGCAGCAGTGCATCGGCCTCTTCGCGGCCGTCGCGGCCGAAGTGCTTCTGCAGCAGGTAGACCATGGCCCACAGGTGGCGGCCTTCCTCGACGTTGATCTGGAACAGGTTGCGCAGGTCGTACATCGACGGCGCGGTCAGGCCCAGGTGGCGCTGCTGCTCGACCGACGCGGGCTCGGTGTCGCCCTGCGTGACGATGATGCGGCGCAGGTTGGCGCGGTGTTCGCCGGGCACGTCCTGCCAGGCCTTCTCGCCCTTGTGGTCGCCGAAGTGGATCTCGCGGTTGGCGTCGCCCGGGTTCAGGAAGATGCCCCAGCGGTAGTCGCGCATCTTCACGTGGCCGAACTGGGCCCAGCCTTGGGGGTCGACGCTCACGGCGGTGCGCAGGTAGACCTCGTGGTTGGTCGAGCCCTCGGGGCCGACGTCGTCCCACCAGTTGATGAAGTTGGGCTGCCAGCCTTCGAGCGCGCGCTGCAGCGTGCGGTCTTCGCCGAGGTTGACGTTGTTGGGGATCTTCTCGCTGTAGTTGATCGTGCTCATCGTTGTTCCTTTGGGTTGTGCGGGCTGCAGGTTCAAACGCGGTTCAGGTCGAAGCCGGCCTTCTCGCCGGTACCGTAGACCTTGAGCGCCCCCTTCTCGCCGACGGCGTTGGGGCGGTTGAAGATCCAGTTCTGCCAGGCCGAGAGGCGGCCGAACACGCGCGTGATCATGTTCTCCTTGCTCGCGAAGCGCAGGTTGGCCTCGAGGCCGGTCAGCGAATCGGGCGACATGGCGGCACGTTCCTCGATCGCGATGCGGATCTCGTCGTCCCAGTCGATGTCGTCGGGCGCGGCGGTGACCAGGCCGAGCTTGAGCGCCTCGTCGGCATCGAGCGGCTTGCCGGCGGCGCCGCGCGCGGCCTCGAGCGGCGCGGCCTCTTCGTAGAAGCGGCGCTGCAGGCGGCTCTGGTCGTTGACCATCGGGAAGAAGCCGAAGTTGAATTCGTTGAGCACCAGCCTGGGCGCGCGCTCGGTGTCGTCGGGCAGCGCGAGCATGTAGGTGCGGTCGGCCGCGAAGGCCAGCTCGGCCAGCGTGCCGGCGAAGCAGGAACCGGCATCGACCAGCGCGAACAGGCTGCGCGAGGAGACGTCGAAGCGCGCCAGCGTGCGGCGCAGCGCGCCGATGGTCTCGCGCACCAGCCAGTGGTCCTTGTTCGCGAGCATCACGGCGTCCGAGGCCAGCACGGCCTGGGCGTCGCCCTCGGTCTTCAGCAGCCAGGTGCCGATGTCGAGTTCGTTGGTGCGCAGGTTGAGGATCGCGTCGTCGAGCTCGCGGCACACGGCCAGCGGCCACCAGGCGGCGCCCGCGGCTTCGATGGCGGCGATGTCGGCCGGCTGCGCGCCGCTCGGCGCCTTCACGGTGATCGCCGCGGTGCGCTTGCTGCGGTCGATCTGCACGTTCACGTGCGAGTAGGCGATGCCGTCGGCGCTGTCGGTGCGCTCGAGGCGCGTGAGTGCCACGCCCTTGGCGCCGGCGGGACGGTCGCTGCCGGCCGCGAGCTGCGAGGCGCGTTCCTGCACGGCGGCGGCGAACTGCGCGGGCTTGGCGACCGCGTCGACCAGACGCCATTCGACGGCACGCTGGCCGCGCACGCCTTCGACGCTGGTGCAGAAGATGTCGGCCAGGTCGTGGCGCACGTGGCGCTTGTCGGTCACGCGGGTCAGGCCGCCGGTGCCGGGCAGCACGCCGAGCAGCGGCACTTCGGGCAGCGAGACGGAGGAGGAGCGGTCGTCGACCAGCAGGATCTCGTCGCAGGCCAGCGCCAGTTCGTAGCCGCCGCCGGCGCAGGCGCCGTTCACGGCCGCGAGGAACTTCAGGCCCGAGTGCTTCGACGAGTCTTCCATGCCGTTGCGGGTCTCGTTGGTGAACTTGCAGAAGTTCACCTTCCAGGCGTGGCTCGAGATGCCGAGCATGAAGATGTTGGCGCCCGAACAGAAGATGCGGTCCTTGCCGCTGGTCACGATCACGCTGCGCACCTCGGGGTGCTCGAAGCGGATGCGGTTGAGCGCGTCGTTGAGCTCGATGTCGACGCCGAGGTCGTAGCTGTTGAGCTTGAGCTTGTAGCCGGGGCGGATGCCGCCGTCCTCGGCGATGTCGAGCGTGAGGCGCGCGATCTCGCCGTCGAAGCCGATCGACCAGTGGCGGTACTGGGAAGGCTCGATGCGGTAGTCAACGCGCGGGGGCGGCTGCAGGGAGGTATCGGCGCTCATCGTGAAGTTCTCCTGGGTCTGGGGCGGGTGGGTTACACGAAGAATAGTGCAGTTTTCTTCGCTCAGTGCATGCATCATTATGCATATCAACCGGCAAGTCAATGCCTGTGACGCTTTTTTGCAGCCCGGGCGGCACGGCGGGCGCATTTCCGGGAGAAGATGGGAATGGTTCTTATTCGCTCAGTTTTGCTGCCGCCTCCCTCCTGCGTGCGCCGCGCACGCGGCCCGATGTCCGAATGCCGTTCCCCGACACCCGCCTGCAGCCCCAGTTGGGCGACTTCTACCGTGCGCACCACGGCTGGCTGACCGCCTGGCTGCGCCGCAAGCTGGGCTGCGCGCACAGTGCCGCCGACGTGGCGCAGGACACCTTCGTGCGCGTGCTGGCCTCGCGCGAAACGCTGCGCATGCTGGGCAGCATCGAGAAGCCGCGCGCCTTCCTGAGCACCACGGCCGGACGGCTGCTGATCGACCGCGCGCGGCGCCAGCGCATCGAGCAGGCCTACCTGGCCGAACTGGCGCTCGCGATGGAGGGCTGCGCCCATCCCTCGCCGAAGGAGACGCTGATGGCGATGCAGGCGCTGGCCCAGATCGCCGCCGCGCTCGACGGCCTGCCGCCCAAGCCGCGCGAAGCCTTCCTGCTGCACTACCTCGACGGCCTGACGCACGCGGCCGTCGCGCAAAGCCTGGGCGTGTCGGACCGCATGGTGCGCAAGTACCTCGCGCTGGCGCTGCTGCATTGCCGCGCGGAGTTCGACCAGTGAGCCGCGCGTCCGCCGGCGAGCCGGCTGTCGATGCGACCGCGATGCAGGCGGCCGAGTGGATCGTGCGCCTGACGGCCGACGATCCCGCCGAGCGCGAGCGCGCGCGCCGGGGCTTCGAGGCCTGGAAGCGGGCCGACCCGGAACACGCCGCCACGGCGGCCGGCATGGAGCGATTGCTCGGCCAGCTGCAGGCGGTGCGCGAACGCTCGGGCGGCCATGCGCGGCCGGCGCGCGCCGCGCTCACGGCCTCGGCCGCCGAGACCCGACCCCGGCGCCGCCGGGCGGGTGCGACGCTGGCCCTGGTGCTCGCGCTGGGCCTGCCCGGCTGGCTGCTGCTGCGGGCCTGCCCGCCGACCTACCTGCTGGCCGACCTGCGTACCGCCACCGGCGACACGCGCGTGCAGGTGCTGCCCGATGGCAGCCGCATCAGCCTGGACACCGGCAGCGCCGTCAACCTGCACTACGACGCCGGGCAGCGCGGCATCGAGCTGGTGCGCGGCGCGATCCGCGTCGAGGTCGCGCCCGACGCGGCGCGGCCCTTCGTGGTCCGCACGCCGCAGGGCAGCATCCGCGCGCTCGGCACGCGCTTCATCGTGCGGCGCGACGCGCAGGCCACGGTGCTGACCATGCTGGAGTCGCGCACCACGGTGCAGGCCGGCGCCGAGGCGCGCGTGGTCGATCCGGGCCAGCGGGTGCGGATCACCGGGGCCGGCATCGGGCCGGCCGAGCCGGTCGACGCGCGCGGCATCGACAACGCCTGGACGCAGCACCGGCTGGTCGCCGACGACCGGCCGCTGCCCGAGGTGCTCGACGAACTCGACCGCTACCACCCGGGCGGCATCGTCTACGACCGCGCGCGCACGCAGGGCATCCGCGTCTCGGCCGTGCTGCCGCTGGACGACACACCGCGCGCGCTGCAACTGCTGGTCGACAGCTTCCCGCAGCTGCGGGTGCGCACCCTCACCTCTTATTTGGTGCTGGTCGACACGAGCGACCCTTCCTGAAAAAAGAACGCGCCCCGGTTCCGCTTTTCGCGACTCGTCCGTCATTGCCGATGAGAACCCGCCGAAAACAGGAACCGACCATGCACGCCCAATCCCGCCCTCCCGCACCGCCCGCCGCCGCGGCCCCTTTCACACACAACCGATTGCGCCTGGCCCTGCGCCTGGCCTGCGCGATGGCGCTGTCCACCGCCGGCCCGCTGGCCCTGGCCCAGGCCGCGAGCCCCACGCCGGCGCGCGGCGCGAACGCCGTCTACGACATCCCGGCCGGCCCGCTGGCCACGGCGCTGAACCAGTTCGCCCAGCAGGCCGGCGTGGCGATCGCGCTCGACGCCGGCAAGCTGCGCGACCTGCGCTCGCCCGGCTTGAAGGGCCGCTACGGCGTGGAGGACGGCTTCGCGGCGCTGCTCGCGGGCAGCGGCCAGGCGCTGGGCCGCACCCCGGCCGGCTACCTGCTGGTGCCGGCCGCCGGCACCGCGCCGGTGGCCACGGCCCCGGCGCGGCCGCGGCCGGACCCGACGGCCGGCCAGACGCTCGGCGAGGTCACGGTCACGGCCAACCAGCTCGGCGAGATCACCGAGGGCTCGCGCTCGTACACGCCCGGCGCCATCGCCACCGCCACCCGGCTGGTGCTGACGCCGCGCGAGACGCCGCAGACGGTCAGCGTGGTCACGCGCCAGCAGATGGACGACTTCGGCATGCACTCGATCGACGACGTGATCCGCGCCACGCCGGGCGTGAGCATCGTCACCTACGACAGCGAGCGCACCGAGTACTACGCGCGCGGCTTCGCGATCCAGAACTTCCAGTACGACGGCATCCCGATGCGGCGCGACTCGGCCTACTCGGCCGGCAACACGCTCACCGACACCTCGATCTACGACCGCGTCGAGGTGCTCAAGGGCGCCACCGGCCTGCTCACCGGCAGCGGCGAGCCCGGCGCCACCATCAACCTGGTGCGCAAGAAGCCGACGCGCGAATTCCAGGGCCAGCTCAGCGCGAGCGCCGGCTCGTGGGACAACTACCGCACCGAGGCCGACCTCAGCGGCGCCCTCAACCAGAGCGGCAGCGTGCGCGGCCGCGTGGTGGCGGCGCTGCAGGACCGCCATTCGCACCTCGACCACTACCAGCGCCGCAGCAAGGTCTTCTACGGCGTGCTCGAGGCCGACCTCACGCCCGGCACGCTGCTGACCGTGGGCGCCGACTACCAGGACAACGATCCCCGAGGCTCGACCTGGGGCGGCATTCCCATCTTCAACAGCCTCGGCGGCTTCAACAACATGCCGCGCTCCTTCAACAACGGCGCGCGCTGGAGCCGCTGGGGCCAGTACACGCGCACCGGCTTCTCCACGCTCGAGCACCAGTTCGACAACGGCTGGGTCGCCAAGGTCCAGTACAACCACCAGATCAACGGCTACGACGCGCTGCTCGGCGCCGCGGCCGGCGGCCATCCGAACCCGCTCGACGGCTCGGGCACCTCGATGTGGCTCGGCAAGTACGTGGGCCGGACCACCAGCGACGCGCTGGACGCCTACGCCAGCGGCCCCTTCACGCTGCTCGGCCGCGAGCACGAGCTGGTGGTGGGCGCGAGCATCGCGCGGCGGCGCTGGAAGAACGACGGCTACAACTTCCCCGGCTACCAGGTCACCGTGCCGGACTACTACGGCTGGACCGGCCAGGTGCCGTTCCCGATCTCGGGCGCGCCCAGCTACAGCGACAACGAGGTCACGCGCGAGCGCGGCCTGTACGCCGCCACGCGGCTCAACCTCGGCGACCGGCTCAAGCTGATCGCGGGCGCCCGGGTGTCGAACTACAGGAACAAGGACATCGACAAGTCCGGCGAGGTGGCGCCCTATGCGGGCCTGGTGTTCGACCTGACGCCGCAGATCTCGGCCTACGGCAGCTACACCACCATCTTCATGCCGCAGTCCAACCAGGACGTGAACGGCCGCACGCTCGATCCGCAGGACGGCAAGAACCACGAAGTGGGCCTGAAGGGCAGCTTCCTCGACGGCAAGCTCAACGCCAGCCTGGCCTACTTCCACCTCAAGCAGAACAACTACCCCGAGGCCACCGGCGGGCTCACGCCTTCGGGCGGACAGGCCTACCGCGCGATCCAGGGCGTGGTCGCCAAGGGCGTGGAGGCGGAGGTCTCGGGCGAGCTGGCGCCGGGCTGGCAGCTGCATGCGGGCTTCACCCACAAGGTGGCGAAGCAGGACCGCAAGAAGGTGTCGACGCTCGAGCCCGAAGACCAGTTCAGCCTCTACACCACCTACCGCCTGGGCGGCGCGCTGCAGGGCTGGACCTTCGGCGGCGGCGCGCGCTGGCTCGGCAAGTCGTGGGGCGATGCGGCGAACCCCGTGCTCGGCACCACCACCTTCACGACCGACGCCTACTGGCTGTTCGACCTGATGGCGCGCTACGAATTCAGCCCGCGCCTGTCGGCCACGCTGCGCGTGAACAACGCGCTCGACAAGAAGTACCTGACGGTCTTCAGCTGGTACGGCACCTACACCTGGGGCGAGCCGCGCAGCGTGAACCTCGGCGTGGTCTACAAGTTCTGAGCCGCGGCGCGGGCGCCCGGCGCCCGCGCGCTCAGGCCGCTTCGCGCACCACCGCGCCGACCGCGGTGCGCAGCGCTTCGAAGGCCTGCTGCAGCGTCTTGCCGCTGGTGTCGACGCGCAGGTCGGCCTTCGAATAGAAGGCCGCGCGCCCGTCGAGGATGCGGCGCAGGTCGTCCATGGCTTCCTTGCTGGCGGCCATCGGGCGCATGTCGCCCTGCGCGGCCACGCGGCCCATGTGCTCCTCGGGCGCGGCCTGCAGCCACACCGTGGTGCAGTGGGCCAGCAGCTCGTTGAAGGTGGCCGGATCGGAGACGATGCCGCCCGGCGTGGCGATCACCACCTCGCCGTAGATCTGGATCGCTTCCTCGAGCGCGCGGCGCTCGTAGCGGCGGTAGGCATTGGTGCCGTAGAGGTCGTGGATCTCGCGCACGCTGCAGCCCGCGAACTTCTCGATCTCGCGGCTGAGCTCGATGAAGGGCATCTCGAGGTCGTCGGCCAGCAGCTGGCCGAGCGAGGACTTGCCCGCGCCGCGCAGCCCCACCAGCGCGATGCGCCGATGCCGCGCCGGATCGACCGCGGCCGTGCCCAGCAGCTCGCCCAGCGCGATGCGCGCGCGCCGCAGGTCGGCCTCGCCGCGGTGCTCGAGCAGCTCGCGGATCATCAGCCACTCGGGCGAGCTGGTGGTGACGTCGCCGACCAGTTCGGCCAGCGAGCACTGCAGCGCCTGCGCCACCTGCTGCAGCACCAGGATCGAGGCATTGCCGATGCCGTATTCGAGGTTGGCGAGATGGCGCTCCGACACCTCGGCCGCCAGCGCCACCGCCTTGCGCGTGAGCCCGCGCCGCGCCCGCAGGCTGCGCACGCGCTCGCCCAATGCCGCCAGCAGGGGGTTCTTGGCCTCCCCCGCGGGCTCGGCGCTTTCGGGGGGTGCGCCCAGCACCGCCGCTTCCTGTGGATTCATGCGCTTCCTCGTGTTCTCCTGTGCATTCTCGCGCCGGTCGGGTTCATAGGGTAAACACCATACATGCACTATATTGCTTGACACTCATTGTTCAGGTGCTTATTGTTCGTCTACAGGCAAGATACTGCACATTCTCCGGCCTCGCAAGCGGGGAGTTCGCAGGTCCGACCCACCCCACGATTCCACGACAGGTACCGCGATGACTTCCAAGCAAAGCTTCCATGCGCTCGTGGCCGGCCTGACCGCCGAGCTCGCCGGCCGGCCGCTGGACGCCGACCTCGACCGCTGGCTCAACACCCACCACGGCGCCGGCAGCCCCACCTTCGCGCAGCTCAGCGCCGCCTGCCGCCAGGGCGTGGCCGAAGGCTGGCTCTGCGAGCGCGAAGGCGGCGGCATCAAGTACGGCCGCGTCTTCAAGGCCGAGGACGCGCTGCACCGCTTCTCGGTCGACGTGGTCGACATGCAGGACATCGCCGGCCCGCACCACACCCATCCCCAGGGCGAGATCGACCTGATCATGCCGCTGGACGACAGCCCCGCCGCCAGCTTCGACGGACGGCCCGCGGGCTGGTGCGTCTACGGCCCCGGCAGCGCGCATCGCCCGACCGTCGCGCAAGGCCGCGCGCTCGTTCTCTATCTGCTGCCCGAAGGGCAGATCAAGTTCACCGTATGAGGCACTCCCCCAGGCTTGCCCACTCCGTGTGGCCGCCAACCCCCTCGCCGGGGGCAACACCAGCGGCCCGGCAAAGCCGGTTCCGCGGTGTTCCCCGAATCTGCACACATCGAGAGCCCATCGAATGACCGAGCTTCTTCCCAATCACATCGCCGGCCGCTGGCAAAGCGGCTCGGGCGCCGGCACGCCCCTCTTCGACCCGGTGCTCGGCACCGAGCTCGCGCGCGTCGACGCCACCGGGCTCGACCTGCCCGGGGCCTTCTCGTTCGCCCGCGAACAGGGCGGCCAGGCCCTGCGCGCCCTCACCTACCGCCAGCGCGCCGGCTTGCTGGCCGCCATCGTCAAGGTGCTGCAGGCCAACCGCGATGCCTATTACGAGATCGCCACCGCGAACTCGGGCACGGTGAAGAACGACTCGGCCGTCGACATCGACGGCGCGATCTTCACGCTGGGCCAGTACGCCAAGTGGGGCGATGCACTCGGCGACGTGCGCGCTTTGCGCGACGGCGAGGCCGCCAGGCTCGGCAAGGAGCCGCTGTTCCAGTCGCAGCACCTGCAGGTGCCCACGCATGGCGTGGCGCTGTTCATCAACGCCTTCAACTTCCCCTCGTGGGGCCTGTGGGAGAAGGCCGCGCCCGCGCTGCTCTCGGGCGTGCCGGTGATCGTGAAGCCGGCCACCGCCACCGCCTGGCTCACGCAGCGCATGGTCAAGGACGTGGTCGACGCGGGTGTGCTGCCCGCGGGCGCGCTGTCGGTGATCTGCGGCAGCTCGGCCGGCCTGATGGACCAGCTCCAGCCCTTCGACGTGGTCTCGTTCACCGGCTCGGCCGACACCGCCGCGCTGATCCGCTCGCACGACGCCGTGGCGCGGCGCTCGGTGCGCGTGAACATCGAGGCCGACAGCCTCAACAGCGCGCTGCTGCTGCCCGGCGCCGCGCCCGGCAGCGAGGCCTTCAACCTGCTGGTGCGCGAGGTGGTGCGCGAGATGACGGTGAAGGCGGGCCAGAAGTGCACCGCGATCCGCCGCATCCTCGTGCCGGCCGAGCTCTACGACGCCGCCGCCGAGGCGATCGGCGCCAAGCTCGCGGGCGTGAGCGTGGGCAACCCGCGCAACGAGGGCGTGCGCATGGGCTCGCTGGTGAGCCGCGCGCAGCTGGCCGCGGTGCGTGAGGGCCTCGATGCGCTCGCCGCGCAGACCCAGGTGCTGTACGACGGCCGCGACCGCCCGCTGGTCGACGCCGACCCCGCCGTGGCCGCCTGCATCGGCCCGGTGCTGCTGGGCGCGCGCGATGCCGACGCGGCGCAGCAGGTGCACGACATCGAGGTCTTCGGCCCGGTCGCCACGCTGCTGCCCTACCGCGACACGGCCCATGCATTCGCCCTCGCCCACCGCGGCCAGGGCTCGCTCGTGACCTCGCTCTACGGCGCCGACGAGACGGCGCTCGCGCAGGCGGCGGTCGAACTCGCGGCCAGCCATGGCCGCGTGCACGTGATCACGCCCGAGGTGGCGCAGGCCCAGACCGGCCACGGCAACGTGATGCCGATGTCGCTGCACGGCGGCCCGGGCCGCGCGGGCGGCGGCGCCGAACTCGGCGGTCTGCGCGCGCTGGACTTCTACCACCGCCGCAGCGCGGTGCAGGCGGGCAACGGCGTGCTCGCCGCCCTGGGGCTGTAGCCGCCCCTCTATCTAGATACCGACGCAGCGCCCCCACAGAGGCCCCAAGGAGACACACGATGAGCCTGCCACCCCGCTTCAACTTCGCCGAGCACCTGTTCGCGCTCAACCGCGAGCGCGCCGCGCGCACCGCCTACGTCGACGACCGCGGCACGCTGAGCTACGGCCAGCTCGAGGAGCGCGCGCGCCGCCTGGCCGCGGCGCTCAAGGCCGCGGGCCTGCGCCGCGAGGAACGCGTGCTGCTGCTGATGCTCGACGGCAACGACTGGCCCGTGAGCTTCCTCGGCTGCCTCTATGCCGGCATCGTGCCGGTGGCCGTCAACACGCTGCTCACGCCCGAGGACTACGCCTACATGCTCGACCACAGCCGCGCGCAGGCCGCGCTGGTGTCGGGCGCGCTGCTGCCGGTGCTGCAGGAAGCGATGGCGCGCGGCGGCCACGAGCTGCACACGCTGCTGGTGTCGCAACCGGCGGGCGCGCTGCCCGAGGGCGCGCAGGACTTCGAGGCCGCGCTCGCCGCCGCCGAGCCGCTGGCCGCGCCCGCGCTCACGGCCTCCGACGATCCGGGCTTCTGGCTCTACTCCTCGGGTTCCACCGGCAAGCCCAAGGGCACGGTGCACACGCAGGCCAACCTCTGGTGGACCGCCGAGCTCTACGGCAAGCCGGTGCTGGGCCTGACCGAGGACGACGTCTGCTTCTCGGCCGCCAAGATGTACTTCGCCTACGGCCTGGGCAATGCGCTGACCTTCCCGCTGTCGGTGGGCGCCACCGTGGTGTTGATGGCCGAGCGCCCCACGCCCGATGCAACGTTCCGCCGCTGGGTGGAGCACAAGCCCACGGTCTTCTTCGGCGCCCCCACCGGCTTCGCGGGCATGCTCGCCTCGCCGAAGCTGCCGGCACGCGAGGCGGTGGCGCTGCGCATGTGCTCGTCGGCCGGCGAAGCCCTGCCCGGCGAGATCGCACAGCGCTTCAAGACGCACTTCGGTTGCGACATCATCGACGGCATCGGTTCCACCGAGATGCTGCACATCTTCATCTCGAACCGGCCCGACGACGTGCGCTACGGCACCACGGGCAAGCCGGTCGAGGGCTATGAAGTCGAGCTGCGCGGCGAGGACGGCCGCGCCGTGCCCGATGGCGAGGTCGGCGACCTCTACATCCGCGGCCCGAGCTCGGCGCTGATGTACTGGACCAACCGCGAGAAGTCGCGCGAGACCTTCCAGGGCGGCTGGACCAAGAGCGGCGACAAGTACACGCGCGATGCCGACGGCTACTTCACCTATGCGGGTCGCAGCGACGACATGCTCAAGGTCAGCGGCATCTACGTCTCGCCCTTCGAGGTCGAGGCCACGCTGATGCAGCATCCGGCCGTGCTCGAGGCCGCCGTGATCGGCAAGGAGGACGGCGAGGGCCTCACGAAGACCAAGGCCTTCGTGGTGCTCAAGGACGGCGGCGCCACCACCGAGGACGAGCTCAAGGCCTTCGTGAAGGAGCGCCTCGCGCCCTACAAGTACCCGCGCTTTCTCGAGTTCGTGGCCGAGCTGCCGAAGACCGCCACCGGCAAGATCCAGCGCTTCCGGCTGCGCGAGAGAGAGAAGCAGGCATGAGGCACGCTCCATCTTGCTCCCTCCCCCTCCGGGGGAGGGTCGGGGTGGGGGCATCGGCCCTCGCATGCGCAAGGCCTGTGCGATCGCCGCGCGCCCCCATCCCGACCTTCCCCCAAAGGGGGAAGGAGCAACAGCCATGAACGCCGACTTCGCCACCATCGACTGGCGCGGGCGCGCGGTGCGCATCGAGTGCCAGTGGATCGCGCCCGAGCGCGCCGACGCGCCGCTCGTCGTGTTCCTGCACGAGGGGCTGGGCTCGGTCGCGATGTGGAAGGACTTCCCCGCGCGCCTGTGCGAAGCCGCCGGCGTGCGCGGCCTGGTGTTCTCGCGCCCCGGCTACGGCCGCTCGACGCCGCGCGCCGACGATGAGATCTGGGACGTCGACTTCATGCACCGCCAGGCGCACGAGGTGCTGCCCGCGCTGTTCGCCGCGCTCGCGCTCGACGGCGAGCAGCCCTGGCTGTTCGGCCACAGCGATGGCGGCTCGATCTCGCTGCTCTACGCCGCGCGCTTCCCCGAGCGCGTCGCGGGCCTGGTCGTGCTCGCGCCGCACATCTTCGTGGAAGACGTGACGGTGGCGAACATCGAGCTCGCGCGCACCGCCTACCTCGGCACCGACCTGCCGCAGAAGCTCGGCCGCTACCACGACAGCGCCGACTCGGCCTTCTGGGGCTGGAACCGCATCTGGCTGCATCCGCCGTTCCGCGACTGGAACATCGAGGCCGAGCTCGACGCGATCCGCTGCCCCGTGCTCGCCGTGCAGGGCCTCGGCGACGAGTACGGCAGCCTCGCGCAGATCCGCGGCATCGCCGCGCGCGTGCCCGGTTGCGAGCTGCTCGAGATCCCCGAATGCGGGCATTCCCCGCATCGCGATCAGCCGGATCGTGTCATCGTCGCGGCCACTTCGTTCATCACCAAAAACAGGAGACAAACCTCATGACCATTCGCCACACCACCCGCCTCGCGCTGACCGCGCTGTCCTTCGCCGCGCTGTGCACGGCCGCCTCGGCCCAGGGCACGGGCAAGCTCAAGGTTGGCCTGATGCTGCCCTACAGCGGCACCTTCACCGCGCTGGGCGTGGCGATCGAGAACGGCTTCAAGCTCTACGTCGACGAGCAGGGCGGCAAGCTCGCGGGCCGCGAGATCGAGTACTTCAAGGTCGACGACGAGTCCGATCCCGCCAAGGCCACCGACAACGTCAACAAGCTGATCAAGCGCGACAACGTCGACGTGATCGTGGGCACCGTGCACTCGGGCGTGGCGATGGCCATGGCCAAGGCCGCCAAGGAGAGCGGCACCGTGCTGATCGTGCCCAATGCCGGCGCCGACGCCGTGACCGGCCCGATGTGCGCGCCCAACATCTTCCGCAGCTCGTTCAGCAACTGGCAGCCGGCCTACGCCATGGGCGAAGTGGCGGCCAAGCAGCAGGGCAAGAAGAAGGTCATGACCATCACCTGGAAGTACGCGGCCGGCGAGGAGTCGGTCAACGGCTTCAAGGAAGGCTTCGAGAAGGCCGGCGGCAAGGTCGACAAGCAGCTCACGCTGCCGTTCCCGAACGTGGAGTTCCAGGCCCTGCTGACCGAGATCGCGGCGGCCAAGCCCGATGCGGTGTATGCCTTCTTCGCGGGCGGCGGCGCGGTCAAGTTCGTCAAGGACTACCAGGCCGCGGGCCTGAACAAGACCATCCCGCTGTACGGCCCGGGCTTCCTGACCGACGGCACGCTCGAGGCGCAGGGCGAATCGGCGCAGGGCATGCTCACCACGCTGCACTACGCCGACGGCCTGAACACGCCGCGCGACACCGCCTTCCGCACCGCCTACGCCAAGACCTTCAAGCTGCAGCCCGACGTGTACGCGGTGCAGGGCTACGACGCCGCGCAGATGCTGGGCGTGGGCCTGGCCGCCACCAAGGGCGACATCACGAAGAAGGCCGACTTCGCGGCCGCGGTCGAGAAGGCGAAGATCGACAGCCCGCGCGGCACCTTCACGGTCAGCAAGTCGCACAACCCGGTGCAGGACATCTATCTGCGCAAGGTGGAAGGCAAGGAGAACAAGCTGGTGAGCACGGCGATCAAGGGTCTGGCCGACCCCGCGCGCGGCTGCAGGATGTAACCCACCCCCGTCCCTCGCTCGCTTCGTGCAGCTCGACGCCCCCTCGAGGGGGCGACACCCGCGGACCGGCCAGGCCGGATCCGCGGTGTCTCCCGAACATCGCGGCGCTTCGCGCCCGCTCCCCCAGCCCAACCCGGATGACCTAACGTGGACTTCGGCACCTTCCTCGTCCAGTGCCTGAACTCGGTTCAGTACGGACTGCTGCTCTTTCTCGTGGCCTCGGGCCTGACGCTGATCTTCGGGATCATGGGCGTGATCAACCTCGCGCACGGCAGCTTCTACATGATCGGCGCCTACATGGCGTTCTCGCTGGCGCCGCTGTTCGGCGACCAGTTCCTGCTGATGCTGGTGGCCGGCGTGGTGCTCGCCGCCATCTTCGGCTACCTGCTCGAGTGGGCCTTCTTCAGCTACCTCTACCAGCGCGACCACCTGCAGCAGGTGCTCATGACCTACGGCCTGATCCTGGTGTTCGAGGAACTGCGCTCGATCCTGGTGGGCAACGACGTGCACGGCGTGAAGGTGCCGGCCTGGCTCGACGGCAGCTTCGCGCTGGGCAGCGTGATGAGCTATCCCTGGTATCGCCTGTTCGCCTCGGCCGCCTGCATCGTGCTGGCGCTGGCGCTGTACTGGGTGGTCAACCGCACGCGCCTGGGCATGATGATCCGCGCCGGCGCGAGCAACCGCGACATGGTGCGCGGCCTGGGCATCGACGTGAAGCGGCTCTACCGCATCGTCTTCGCCGCCGGCGTGGCGCTCGCGGCGCTGGCCGGCATGATCGCCGCGCCGATGTCCTCGGTCTATCCGAACATGGGCGCGAGCGTGCTCATCATCTGCTTCGTGCTGGTGGTGATCGGCGGCATCGGCTCGATCACCGGCGCGCTCGTCGCCTCGCTGCTGGTGGGCTTCGTCGACACCTTCGGCAAGGTGTTCTTCGCCGACTTGAGCGGCATCGGCATCTACCTGCTGATGGCGATCGTGCTGATCTGGAAGCCCGAGGGGCTGATGGGACGGCGTCCATGAGTTCGATCCCCAGGACCTCCACGCGCATGATTGCCTCCACGCCCTCTTCTTCACTCGCCCGGAACGGCGGCTCGTTCGGCGGCGCGGCGCTGCCGCTGGCTTGCGCGCTGGCCATCGGCATCGCCGGCCCGCTGCTGGGCAACTACGCCTCGGACTTCATCGTCAAGGTGATGATCCTGTCGATCTTCGCGCTGAGCCTCGAGCTGCTGGTCGGCATGACCGGCCTCGTGAGCCTGGGCCACGCGGCCTTCTACGGCATCGGCGCCTACGTCACGGTGCTGGCCTCGGGCGCCGAGGGCGGCAACTTCGCGCTGCTGCTGCCCGCGGCCATGGGCGCGGCCGGGCTCTACGCGCTGTTCGTCGGCGCGCTGAGCCTGCGCACGCGCGGCGTCTACTTCATCATGGTGACGCTGGCCTTCGCGCAGATGGCCTTCTTCGTGTTCCACGACACCAAGGTCGGCGGCGGCAGCGACGGCATCTACCTCTACGTGCGCCCGGCCCTCGGCGCGCTCGACCTCGAGAACCGCACGGTGCTGTTCTACGTGGTGCTGGCGGCGCTGGTGTTCACCTACGCGCTGCTCGCGCTGCTGCGCCGCTCGCGCTTCGGCGCGGCGCTCGCGGGCATCCGCGTCAACGAGCAGCGCATGCGCGCGGCGGGCTTCCCCACCTACGCCTACAAGCTCGCGGCCTTCGTGCTGGCCGGTGCGCTGGCCGGCCTCGCGGGCTTCCTGCTGGCCTCGCGCGACGGCGTGGTCAATCCCGAGCTGATGGCCTGGCACAACTCGGGCGAGGTGCTGCTGATGGTGATCCTCGGCGGCCTGGGCCACCTGCGCGGCGCGGTGATCGGTGCCATCGCCTTCACGCTGCTCAAGGAGATCTTCTCGACCCACGCACTGCTCGGCCCGCTGGCCGACCACTGGCAGCTCACGCTGGGGCTGACCATCATCGTGTTCGTGGCGCTGCTGCCCAAGGGCCTGATCGGGCTGGTGCAGCGGCTGTCGCCGAGGAGCGGGGCATGAACGCACGCATGAACGATTCGGTGCTGCTGTCCGTCGAGGGCCTCACCCGCCGCTTCGGCGGCCTGGTCGCGGTGAACGCGGTCACGCTCGACCTGCACGTGGGCGAGGTGCATGCGGTGATCGGCACCAACGGCGCGGGCAAGTCGACCCTGATCAACATGCTCTCGGGCGAGATCGAGGCCTCGGCCGGCCGCATCCGCCTCGATGGCGAGGACATCACGACGCGCGCGCAGTTCCGCCGCGCGCTCGCGGGCGTGGGCCGCAGCTACCAGCGCACCACCATCTTCCCGGAGTTCAGCGTGCACGAGAACTGCCGCCTCGCGGCGCAGGCGGCCACGCCGCGGCCCTGGGCGATCTGGCAGCCGTCGCGCGGCTGCGCCGCGAGCTCGGCCTCGGCCGACGCGGCGCTCGAGGCCGCGGGCCTCGCCGCCGAGGCGCACCGCATCGCCGGCACGCTGAGCCACGGCGCGCAGCGCCAGCTCGAGGTGGCGATGTGCCTGGCCACGCATCCGCGCGTGCTGCTGCTCGACGAACCGCTGGCCGGCATGGGCGCGGAGGAGACCGACCGCATGCTGAACCTGCTCGCGCAGCTCAAGGCCACGCACGCCATCCTGCTGGTGGAGCACGACATGGACGCGGTGTTCCGCGTGGCCGACCGCATCACGGTGATGGTCAACGGCACGGTGATCGCCACCGGCAGCCCCGACGCGATCCGCGAGAACCCCGAAGTCCGCACCGCCTACCTGGGAGAGGAACACTGATGCCCCCACGCTCTGCACTTCGTGTCATCGCTGCCCCCCGGGGGGGCGCAGGCCTGCCTTGGGGCGGCCCGGCGGGAGGCCTCTGATGCTCAACGTCAAGGACCTCAACACCTACTACGGCAACAGCCACATCCTGCGCGGCGTGCATGCCGAGCTCCCGGCCGCGACCTCGGTCGGCCTGCTGGGGCGCAACGGCATGGGCAAGACCACGCTGATCCGCACGATCATGGGCTACGTGCGCCCCGCCTCGGGCGAGGTACAGGTCGACGGCCGCACGGTCACGGGCCTGCCGCCCGAGAAGATGGCGCGCCTGGGCATCGGCTACGTGCCCGAGGGCCGCGGCATCTTCCCCAACCTCTCGGTGCGCGAGAACCTCGTGATGAGCGAGCGCGCGGGCATCGACGGCCAGCGCGCCTGGACCTTCGAGCGCGTGATGGCCACCTTCCCGCGGCTGGCCGAGCGGCTGTCGCACGGCGGCCAGCAGCTCTCGGGCGGCGAGCAGCAGATGCTGTCGATCGGCCGCGCGCTGATGACCAACCCGCGCCTGCTGATCCTCGACGAAGCGACCGAGGGCCTGGCGCCGCTGATCGTGGCCGAGATCTGGCGCGTGATCGAGCAGATCCGCCAGACCGGCATCGCCACCCTGATCGTGGACCGCGACTACCGCAAGGTGCTCGCCCACACCGAGCTCGCGGTGGTGATGGAGAAGGGCCAGATCGTGCGCCAGGGCGCCTCGGGCGCGCTGCTCGCGCAGCCGCAGGCGCTGGAGGCGCTGCTCGGGGTCTGAAGGCCCACCGTCATGACGCGCGAGATCAGCCTGCTCGACACCACGGGCAAGCCGTTGCGCATGGACGGCCGGCTGCTGCTGAACGCGGGCGCCACGCCGTGGCAGGGCTTCGCCTTCGAGGTGCGCGCGATGATCGGCGACGGCGAGAACCCGGCCTGCTACAACCCGCATCCGCTGATCGGGCTGTGCGTGCGCGGCCATCTGAGCGGCGTGATGACGCAGGGCCGGCGTTCGCACCGCATCGAGACGCGCGCGGGCAGCATGAGCATCTTCGAGCGGGGCTACGAGGTCGACCGCGCGAGCTGGACCGGCTGCCTCGAGGAGATGATCGCGATCGAGATCCGCCCCGAGGCGCTGCGCAGCCTCATGCCCGAGAGCGATGGCGAGCTGCACCTGCAGACCCAGCTCTCGACCACCGACGCCACCTTGCAGCTGCTGGCCACCGCCATGCGCGACGAGATCGAGCGCGGCTGCAGCTCGGGCCGGCTGCATGCGCAGGGGCTGTCGATGGCGCTCGCGAGCTACCTGCAGGGCCGCTACGGTTGCGCGCGCAGCACGCAGCGTCCGCGCGGCCGGCTCTCGCAGGCCGACCTGCGCCGCGTCTACGACTGGGTGATGGCGCACCTGGCCGAGGACTTCGGCATCGACACGCTCGCGGCCGAGCTGCAGATGAGCGCGGTGCACTTCACGCGGCTGTTCCGCGCCAGCACCGGCGCCACGCCCTACCGCTACGTGATGGAGCAGCGCGTGCGGCAGGCGCTCGCGCTGCTCGACGGCCCGCTCGCGCTGGCCGAGATCGCGCATGCGGTGGGCTTCTCGAGCCAGGCGCATTTCACGCAGGTGTTTCGCCAGCTCGTGGGCAGCACGCCCGCGCGCACGCGTGCATCGCGGGTAAGTCCGAGGGCCGGTTGAGGGAATCCTGCAAGCGCTGATCGCATGTCGATAGACCGTGCGAGGCACGCTCGGCACATTCGATGTCTGCCAACACAGGAGACAGAAGATGCGCCACCACAACAGATCCCACACCCGTTCCGTTCCACCCTCCATCGCCCTGCTGTGCCTCGCCGCGGCCGCCGCGCTCTCGGCCTGCGGCGGCAGCGGCTCGTCGGGCACCGTGCTGCCGATCGTGCCGGCCGCGCCGCCACCTGCCGCACCGGTCGCGCTGACATGCGACGACAGCCTCAAGACCGCGTTCAAGCCCGATGCGAACACCACCGTGCGGCTGGTGAAGCAGTTCAGGAAGGGCGATGACCTCAACCTCGACGGCAAGGCCACCGGCACGCTCGCGGCCAGCGACCTGTGCATGGTCAAGCTCAACGTGGGGCCGGGCCACGCCGGTCCCGCCGGCGCGCCCTCGACCTCGCCGGGCATCGGCATCGAGGTCTGGCTGCCCGCCAAGGCCGCGTGGAACCAGCGCGTGCGCGTGCTCGGCGGCGGCGGCTTCGCGGGCGAACCCTCGATCAGCGCGCTCGACCGCATCGGCAACGCCGGCGGCATCGATTCGCCTTCGCGCGTGGCCGGCACCGAGGGCTCGGTCAGCGCCATCACCGACACCGGCCATGCCTCGTCGAGCCCCGTGGCCGGCACCGACGGCGCCTTCGCGATGAACCCCGACGGCACCGTCAACACCGCGCTGTGGACCGACTTCGCGAGCCGCGGCATCCACGAGATGGCGGTCAAGGCCAAGGCGCTCGCGGCCGGTTTCTACGGCGATGCACCGAAGTACTCGTACTGGGATGGCTGCTCGACCGGCGGGCGCCAGGGCCACATGCAGGCACAGGTCAATTCCGACGACTTCGACGGCATCCTCGCCGGCAACAGCGCCATCAACTGGAGCACCTTCATCACGGCCGAGCTCTATCCGCAGGTCGTGATGCAGCGCGACCTCGGCGGCACGCCGCTCACGCCCGAGCAGGCCACGCTGGTGTCCTCGGCCGCCGTCAGCGCCTGCGACAGCCAGCTCACCGGCAAGCACGAGGGCTTCATCAGCGACCCGGCCGCCTGCCGCTACGACCCGGTGCAGGACAAGGCCGTGCTGTGCACCGCGAGCGGCGGCAGCAATGCCACCGCGGCCTGCCTGAGCACCGCGCAGGCGCAGGCCGTCAACAAGATCTGGTACGGCCAGACCCGCGACGGCAGCGCCCCCGCGGCCGCGGGCGACATCGGCTACGGCCCCACGCTGGCGTCGAACCAGCTCTGGTACGGCCCCACGCGCGGCACCGCGCTCTCGGGCCTGGCCGGCTCGGCCGGCGGCGTGCCCGCGCCCTTCCCCATCGCCGTGCACCAGGTCGCGCTGAACCTGCAGGACCCGACGATCGCCACGCCCGATTTCATCAACGCCACCGGCAACGGCGCCGACCGCTGGAAGGGCCTGGGCTACGCGCAGCTCGCCAACGCCAGCGACCGCGGCAAGGCGCTGCAGGGTGCGTTCGCGAACATCAACGCCGACGACCCCGACCTCGCGCGCTTCCGCGACCGCGGCGCGAAGATGCTGACCTACCACGGCCTGGCCGACCAGGTGATCCCGAACTCGGGCACCGCCCACTACTACGAGCGCGCGGCCGGCGCGATGGGCGGCATCGATGCGCTGCAGAAGTTCTACCGCTACCTCGAGATCCCCGCGATGGGCCATTGCATGGGCGTGGGCTCGGTCGACGGCCTGCCCGGCACCAGCCCCGCGGCCAACCCGCCGCTGCCCGCGCCGAACCAGCTGTTCACCGCGCTCACCGACTGGGTCGAGAAGGGCATCCCGCCCGAGAACCTCGTGCTGCGCAACGGCGACAAGTCGCTCGCGCGGCCGCTGTGCACCTATCCGAAGAAGATCGCGTACCTGGGCGGGGACACGTCGAAGGCGGAGAGCTTCGCCTGCCGCTGAGCCGTGCGCTCAAGCCGCGCGCTGCTTGACGACCGTGGGCTCGATGGCCGGCGCCGGCCACAGCGCGAGGTGGTAGCGGTCCTCGCCCTCGAGCCCGTCCTCGGACAGCGTCGCGAGCCCCGCGTAGCAGGCGCGCACGCGGTAGGTGCCCGGCGCGATCGCTATGCGTGCGGCGTCCGGAAAGTAGTCGGTGCAACCCGCGATCGCGAGGCGCCCGCTCGCCGTCGCGAGCGTGCACTCGACGATGTGCTCCCAGGCATCGGCATCGAGCGGCGGCGCGGCCTCGAGGATCTCGAGCGTGACCGGCACGTTCATGTTGCGTACCGTGCCGATGCCGACCACGCCGGGCGCGGTCGCGAGCATGCGTTCCACGGCCTCGTCGCTCCATGCATCGGAAAGATCGCCTTCGGCGGATTCGTCCTGGATGTAGAACTGAAAGTAGTCGGCGAAGAGCTGGAAGGTGTGCATGCATCGGTCTCCGGTGGAGACGAAGCGTAGCGCGTCCCGGTGAAAGTCCGGTGGCGCACCGGGTTTCACCTCTGTGCTGCGACAGCGCGACAGCCGAATGATGTCCGGCTGCGCGGCCGCGCTCCGATCTTCCGGCGGCCGCCCGCCATCGCGAGGTCGAGCATGCCTTCCCTGCAATCGCGCCACATCGACAACGTCTATTCGATCGCCACCGGCACCGCGCTGGCCGATCCGGCGACCAGCCTGGTCCACAAGTCGTGGGCGCGCTGCGTGCGCGACCATGGCCTCGATCCCTCGCGGCCCACGCCCGCGCGCATCCTGCCGGCGCACGAGGTGCGCGCGCACCAGCAGCAGCTCGAGCACTTCCTGTGCACCGCGCGCGCGGGCATGGAGGACATCTACCGCCGCGTGGCCGACCTCGGCTACATGGTGCTGCTGACCGATGCCGAGGGCATCACGGTCGACTACATCGGCAACCCGGCCTGGGACGACCAGCTGCGCAAGGCCGGCCTCTACCTCGGCGCCGACTGGAACGAGGCGCACGCGGGCACCTGCGGCGTGGGCACCTGCCTGGTCGAGCAGGCACCGATGACCTGCCACCAGACCGAGCACTTCGACGCCACCCACATCGCGCTGACCTGCACCACCGCGCCGCTGTTCGACCATGGCGGGCGGCTCACGGCGGTGCTCGACGTGTCGGCGCTGCATTCGCCCGAGGCCAAGGAGAGCCAGCACCTGGTGCGGCACCTGGTCGCGATCTACGCGCGCATGATCGAGGACGCCGATTTCCTGCGCCACTTCCGCGGCCACTGGGTGCTGCGGCTGGGCAGCGCCTTCGGCCTGGTCGACGTGGCCGGCGAGCTGATGCTCGCGCTCGACGAGGCGGGCACGGTGGTCGGCGCGAACAGCAGCGCGCGGCGGCTGTTCGCGGTCCATCCGGTCGGCACCGGCGTGGCCGAGCTGCTGCGCATGCCGCTCGATGCGATCTGGCGCCTGGGCGCGAGCGCATCGGCCATGCCCTTCGCCCACACCGTGCTGCTGCCGGACGGCGGCGAGTACCACGCCTCGCTGCTCGCGCCGCGCGTGGCGCGCCGCACCGCCGCGCCGGTGGCGCCCGCCGAGCGCAAGACCTCCCATGGCGCCGACCGACTGCCGCCGCTCGAGGGCATCGCAGGCGACGATCCCGCGATGCAGTCGCTGCTCGCGCAGGCGCGCCGGCTGGTCGACCGCGGCATCCACGTGCTGATCGAGGGCGAGACCGGCAGCGGCAAGGAGGTGCTGGCGCGCGCGCTGCACGGCGCGAGCCGCCGCGCGGCCCTGCCCTTCGTGGCCGTGAACTGCGCGGCCATTCCCGATTCGCTGATCGAGAGCGAGCTGTTCGGCTACCTGCCCGGCACCTTCACCGGCGGCCGCAGCAAGGGCATGAAGGGCCTGATCGCGCAGGCCGACCGCGGCACGCTGTTCCTCGACGAGATCGGCGACATGCCGATGGCCCTGCAGACGCGGCTGCTGCGCGTGCTGTCGGAAGGCGAGGTGCTGCCGCTGGGCGGCGACGCGCCGCAGCGCGTGGACCTCGCGGTGGTGGCCGCCACGCATCGGGGCCTGAGTGAACTCGTCGCGGCAGGCCGCTTCCGCGAGGACCTCTACTACCGCCTGTGCGGCGCCGTGCTGAAGCTGCCGCCGCTGCGCGAGCGCCGCGACCGCCGCCACCTGATCGACCGTCTGTTCGCCGAGGAGGCCGCGGCGATGGATTCGAATGCACGACTGTCGGCCGAAGCGATCGAGGCGCTGATGACGCACCGCTGGCCCGGCAACCTGCGCGAGCTGCGCAACGTGCTGCGGCTCGCGCTGGCGTTGTGCACGGGGCGTGAAGTGAGGATGGAGGACCTGCGGCTGCCGGAGCGTGTTGCGGTGGCGATGCCCGCGGCGGCCGTGGTCGACGCGGCCGAGGACACGGCCGCCGAATCGGAGCGCCTGCTCGCGGCGCTGCGCCAGCACCGCTGGCGCGTCGCGCAGGCGGCCGATGCGCTGGGCCTGAGCCGGGCCACCGTGTACCGGCAGATGAAACGGCTCGGCATCGTCGCGCCCCGGCGCGGCTGATCGCACACCGCTACAGCGCGGTCCACTCGTTCGATTCGTAGCAGGCCTTCAGTCGCTCGTGCAGCGGATGCGACACCGAGAACTCGGTCGCGTCGATGCGTCGCAGCGGTCGCACCGTGTCGGGCACGTTGGTCCAGAAAGCCAGCTCGAAATCCTTGATCTCGTCGATGCGGATGTCGCGCTCGACGAAGGGAATGCCATGCGAGCGCATGCCCAGCCGCAGCAGGTGGATGGCGCCGCCGGGCAGCGCGGGCGCGGTCGGCAGCACCACGCGGCGCCCGTCGTAGAAGCCAACGTTCCACGTGCTTCCCTCCGAGATGCTGCGCCGCGCGTCGAGGAACAGCGCGTCGTCGAAACCCGCCGCCTGCGCGAGCTTGCGGTGGTGGAACAGGCCGAAGGTGCCGACATGCTTGACCTCGGGCAGCACGCGCTCGTGCTGCACCGAGCGCACGGCGCGCGGCGGCGGCGCCTCGGCCGCGAGCGGCGACTGGGTGACGAACATGCCGGCGGGCATCGAGCGGGTGAGGTCGGCGAAGTCCGCCACGCGCGGGAAGACGTTGACGCGCACCAGCCAGGTCCGGTCGTCGTCGGGCACGGCCTCGCGCACCAGCCGGCGCACCCGCTCGCCCTCGAGTTCGCTGCCGAACAGCAGCCGCGTGCTGCGGTCCAGCCGGGCCAGCTGGAAGTCCAGCCCCTGCACGCTGCGCCGGCGGATGCGCATGGTGCTGAAGTGCCCGTAGTTGGCGAGCGCCATCGCGCGCAGGTCGCCGACCGAGGGCGGCTCGCCGTCGATGCGGCCCACGGCCGGTGCGGGCGCGGGCACATCGGCCGCGCTGACGCCGCCGATGGCCGACAGGCCCACGGCGAGCATCGCGCGACGCCCGAGGAAGGAAGCGTTCTCGAATCGCATCTCAAGCTCCTGCAGTTGGAAAACCATGGCGCGCCCCGGCCCAGGCATCGACGAGAAAGGCCAGCACCGCGGCATTGAAGTTCTGCGCCTGTTCGAAGTACGGCGAATGCCCCGCGGCCGCGATCTCGGCCACGCGGCTGCCCTCGACCTGGCGAGCGATGTCGCGCACCACCGCGGGCGTGACCACGCGGTCCTCGGCCCCGACCACGAACAGCGTCGGGCAGTGGATGCCGCGCAGGTCGTCGAGCGCGAGCAGCTGCTCCGGCGCGAACAGCGCTGCGAGGCGCTCGCCCCATCCCGGGCCGCCGTCGCCGGCCGCGGCCCCATGCACCGCGGGATTGAACTGGTTGATCTGCCGGTACAGCCAGGCCATCGCGGGCCGCTCGCGCACGAAGGCCGGGCTCAGCGCGCGGTCCTCGAGCTCGGTCGCCGCCACCTCGCCGAGAAAGGCCGCGACATTGGCCAGCATCCGGGGATGGTCGATCGCCAGCGGCGAGTCGCAGCAGGCGAAGGCCCACACCCGCTCGGGATGCCGCAACGCGAGCCGCGCGCCGGTCATGCCGCCGAGCGACTGGCACACCAGCGCGGCGCTGTCGATGCCCTCGGCATCGAGCACCGCGAGCGCATCGGCCACCAGCGCCTCGTGCCCGAAGGCCTCGAGCGGCGCGACCGAACGACCGAAGCAGCGCGCGTCGAACGCGATGCAGGTGAAGCGCTGCGAGAACGCGGGAATCTGCTGCCACCAGGTCGCGGCATTCGATCCCGCGCCGTGGCAGAACAACAGCGCCGGCCCCTGGCCCGTGCGCTCGTAGTAGATGTCGACGCCGCCGGAATGCACGAAGCTCATGCCGATGCTCCTCGCACAGCGCTCATTCGGGCCGCACGCCGATGCGGCGCGCGAGCGTGCGGTAGCGCTCGGCCTCGGCGGCCAGGAAGCGCGCGGCCTCGGCCAGGCTCATGCGCTCGGACACCTGCGAGCCCGAGGCCTCGAGGGTCGTGCGCACCTGCGGGTCGGCCAGGCTCGCCTGCAGCGCCTTGTGCAGGCGCTCGACCACGGCCGCGGGCGTGCCCTTGCGCACCATCGGCCCGGCCCAGGCGCCGGCCTCGTAGTCGGCGGCGACGCGGCTTTCCGCGAAGGTCGGCACGTTCTTCATCTGCGCGAGGCGCTGCTTCGAGGCGACGGCGAGGATCTTGAGCCGGCCGGTCTCGGCCAGTCCCAGGTAGCCGGTGGTGAAGGGCATCAGCGCGAAGTCGAGGTTGGCGCCGCCCAGGTCCTGGATCAGCGGCGCGCCGCCGCTGTAGGGCACGTGCATGACCCTGGCATCCATGCGCGCGGCCAGGTCCTCGGCCGCGAGATGGAACATCGAGCCCACGCCCACGCTGCCGTAGGTCAGCGGCTGCGCGGCCGAAGAGCGCGCGAGTGCCGCGAAGGCGTCGAGGTCGTCGGCCGCGAGCGCCTTGCGCGTCAGCAGCACCAGCGGGTTGTTGGTGGCCGGCGAGACCAGCACGAAGTCCTCGAGCTTGAGCTTCACCGCGGCGCGCGCGAGCGGCGCGAGGATCACTTCGTTGGGCGAGCCCTGCAGCACCGTGTAGCCGTCGGCCGGCGCGTTCAGCACCTTCTGCGCGGCCAGCGCGCCGCCCACGCCGCCGAGGTTCTCCACCAGCACCGGCTGGCCCAGCTCGCGGGCCATGCGCGGCGCGATGGCGCGGGCGATCACGTCGGCCGGCCCGCCCGCGGGATAGGGCACGACCCAGTTGACCGGCCTGGCGGGCCAGGCCTGCGCACCCGCGACCAGGGGAAGCACCGCGAGGCCGATGGCCAGGCGGCGCGCGATCCATGTGAGGCTCATCTCGAACTCCGGCTGTGGTTGACGTGGGAGCGGATGCTACAAACGCGGTCCCGCGCGGCACAGGACCTTTTCCGCCACTCGGGGTACACAATCCGCCAAGCCCATGATCCGCTTCGACCTCTACCTGCCGCATGGCGGCCTGCCCGGCAGCGTCTTCGGCGCCATCGACATCCTGCGCGAGGCGAACTCGCTGGCGCGTGCGCGCGCGGGACGACGCATCGACGCGCCGGTGGCCTGGCGGCTGCTCGGGCCCGACGGCGGACCGCATGCGATGCGGCGCCTCGCGTTCCAGTCGGACGAGGAGGCGAAGCGCTCGCGCCGCGCGCCCGCCACCGCGCTCGCGGTGGTGCCGCCGCTGATGATGGTGACCATCCCGGGCCTGCGCCGGCTGGTGGCGCAGAACGCCGCGCTCTGCGCGCAGCTCGCGAGCCGCCACGCGGCCGGCGACTGGATCGGTGCCTGCGGCACCGGCCTATGGCTGGCCGGGCGCGCGGGGCTGCTCGCGCACCAGCCGGTGCCGCTGTCGTGGCTCTACCAGTCGGGCTTCGCGCACGACTTCCCCGACACCCCGATCCACAGCGAGACGCCGCTGACGCTCGGCCCGCATATGGTGCTGGCGGCCACGCCCGACCTGATGCATGCGATGGTGCTCAAGCTGCTCGATGGCGTCGGCCTGTCGGACCTCGCCGCGGCCTGCCGCGACAAGTTCCTCGCCAACCCGGAACGCCAGCACCTGGTGCTCGACATCCCCGAGCAGGTGGTGGGCACCTCGCGCGATGCGCCGCTGCACCGCGCCATCGCCTTCATCGAGGCCAACGCGGGCCGGCCGCTGACGGTGGCCGAGATGGCCTCGGCCGCGGCGGTCAGCGAACGCACGCTGGTGCGGCTGTTCGCGCGCCACATCGAGCGTTCGCCGATCCAGTTCCTGCACGAGCTGCGCGTGAAGCGCGCGCGCATGTGGCTCGAGGCCACCTGGCGCTCGATGCACGAGATCGCCGACGCCTCGGGCTACGCGGACGTCTCGACCTTCCGCCGCACCTTCAAGCGCATCGCCGGCATGAGCCCGTCGGAGTACCGCGAGCGCTACACGGTGCGCACGCCGCGCGCGGTGTGGCAGTTGCAGGCTTATGACGACGTGCTGGCGCCGAGGGCGGCCACCGGCAAACCAGCAACGCCACCACCACGCCCGCGCACCGCGCGCCGATAAGGCAGCCGCGCGGTCGGCCGCCGCCGTCGCACGGCTGTCTCACCCTGTCTCGCAGCCAGTGAGACAACGCATCGCGCCTGCACCAAAACCCCCGCCAAGTCCTTGATCCACCGTGCGCCGCCGCGCGGCACGAAAGCTGCGCAACGCAGCCTGCACCGTCCGCGGCGCAGCGTTCGTTCTCATCCATTCATACACGGAGACATTCGATGACCGCATCCACCGCCGCCCCCACGCGGGCTGCCGCCACCTGGCTGGCCGACTTCGGCGCCGCGCTCGCGCGCAACGACGTCGAGGCCACGGTCGCGCTGTTCGAGGCCGAGGGCTTCTGGCGCGACCTCGTGGCCTTCACCTGGAACATTCGCACGCAGGAAGGCGCGGGCGCGATCCGCGCGATGCTGGCGGCGCGGCTGGCCGACACGCAGCCCTCGAATTTCGCGCTCGAGGGCGAGGCCAGCGAGGCCGACGGCGTGACGGAGGCCTGGTTCACCTTCGAGACCCGGGTGGCGCGCGGCCGCGGCCACCTGCGGCTGCGCGGCGGCAAGGCCTGGACGCTGCTGACCACCATGACCGAGCTCAAGGGCTTCGAGGAGAAGACCGGCGCGAACCGCATCAAGGGCGCGGAGCACGGCGTGCACAAGGGCCGCCAGAGCTGGCTCGAGAAACGCGAGGAAGAGGCACGGACGCTGGGCTACACCGAGCAGCCCGAGGTGGTGATCGTGGGCGGCGGCCAGGGCGGGATCGCGCTCGGCGCGCGGCTGCGCCGGCTCGGGGTGCCCACCATCATCATCGAGCGCAACGCGCGCGCGGGGGACTCCTGGCGCAACCGCTACAAGTCGCTGTGCCTGCACGACCCGGTCTGGTACGACCACCTGCCCTACATGCCCTTCCCCGACGACTGGCCGGTGTTCGCGCCCAAGGACAAGGTCGGCGACTGGCTCGAGATGTACACCAAGGTGATGGAGCTCAACTACTGGAGCTCGACCACGGCGAAGAAGGCGCGCTTCGACGAGGCCACGCAGCGCTGGGAAGTGCGCGTGGAGCGCGAGGGCAAGGAGGTGGTGCTGCGGCCGAAGCAGCTGGTGTTCGCGCTCGGCGTGTCGGGCTACCCGAACGTGCCCGTGCTCGCGGGCGCCGAGAACTTCCAGGGCGACCAGCACCATTCGAGCAAGCACCCCGGGCCCGAGGCCTACGCGGGCAAGAAGTGCGTGGTGCTGGGCTCGAACAACTCGGCGCACGACATCTGCGCGGCGCTGTGGGAGCACGGCGCCGACGTGACCATGATCCAGCGCTCGTCGACCCACATCGCGCCCTCCGACTCGCTGATGGAACTGGCGCTCGGCGGCCTGTATTCCGAGCAGGCCGTGAAGAGCGGCATCGACCACCACAAGGCCGACCTGATCTTCGCCTCGGTGCCCTACCAGGTGATGCACACCTTCCACATCCCGGTCTACGACGAGATGAAGAAGCGCGACGCCGACCTCTATGCGCGGCTGGAGAAGGCGGGCTTCCTGCTCGACTTCGGCGCCGACGGCTCGGGCCTGTTCATGAAGTACCTGCGGCGCGGCTCGGGCTACTACATCGACGTGGGCGCCTCGGAGCTGGTGGCCAACGGCAGCGTGAAGCTCAGGAGCGGCGTGAACATCGAGCGCGTGAACGAACGCTCGGTGACGCTGACCGACGGCAGCGAGCTGCCGGCCGACCTGCTGGTCTATGCCACCGGCTACGGCTCGATGAACGGCTGGCTGGCCGACCTGATCTCGCCCGAGGTCGCCGACCGGGTCGGCAAGTGCTGGGGCCTGGGCTCCGACACGCCGAAGGACCCGGGCCCGTGGGAAGGCGAGCTGCGCAACATGTGGAAGCCGACGCAGGTGCCGAACCTCTGGATCCACGGCGGCAACCTGCACCAGTCGCGCCACTACTCGCAGTTCCTCGCGCTGCAGCTCAAGGCGCGCGCCGAAGGGCTCGACACGCCGGTGTACGAGCTCGCGCCCTCGCACCACCGGCGCTGAAGCGCGCGGCGCTCAGCCGTCGATACGGCGGCGCAGCCCGTCGAGATCGGTCACGGTGATGCCGCCGTACTCGATGCGCAGCAGTCCGGCCGATGCCAGCCGCCGCAACGCCGCGTTGCAGCGCTGGCGCGACAGGCCCGAGAGGTTGGCGATCTCCTCCTGGGACACCTCCAGGTGCGGATCGCTGCCCGGATGCAGCCACTCGTGGAACAGGCCGACGAGCGCGCGCGCGACCTGGCTGTCGGTGTCCAGCAGGTGGTGGGCGGCGAAGTTGCCGAGGAACCAGTGCATGCGCTCGTTGATCTGGCGCAGCAGGAAGTCGTCGAAGCTGCGGTGCGTGGCGCGCAGCCAGTCGAAGGTCTCCAGCGGCATCAGCGCGACCCGGCTGGGGCGCAGCGCGATGATGTCCGCGGTGCGCGGCACGCCGCGCAGCAGCGTGCCTTCGCCGAACCAGCTGCCGGTCGACAGGCCGCCCAGGGTGACCGAGCGCCCGTCGGGCGAGCTCACGCACCACTTGAGCAGGCCGTCGATGGTGCCGTACCAGTGCAGCGGGGTGTCGCCGCAGCGGCACAGCGCGGCGCCGGTCGCCACCTCGACCTCGCGCATCTCCTCGAGCACGCGCTCGCCGGCGGCCACGCCGAGCTGCGGAAACCAGGCCGAGCCCTGCAGCAGTTGAGCCAGGGTCAGCGAGGCGGGGGGAGGAGCAGGCCGGGCAGCGGGCATCTTCTCTCGAGGCTCAGGGCAGGTCCCTGACGCGCTGCAGCTCGGCCTGCGCCTCGCGCAGCTTGTCCTCGTGGCGCGCGATCTTGTCGCGATCGCCCTTGCGGCGCGCCTCGGCCAGCTCGCGTTCGCGCTGCGCGACCTTGCGCTCCTCGCCACGGATGCGCTCCTGGTGGCGCGCGGCCAGCTTGGCATCGCTGCAGTTGCGCCGCACCTCGGCCAGCGCGCGTTCGAGGCCGCGCACGCGGTGGTCCTGGCCCTCGGCCCTGGCGGCTTCGATGTCGCGCGAGATGGCCTCGCGCTTGGCGGCGCAGCCCGCCTCGGGACCGCCCTGCGCGAAGGCCTGGCCCGATGCGAGGACCGCGGCGGCCGCGAGGATCAGCGATGACAGTTTCATGAGCGCTCCTTGTTGTGGATGAATGCGAACGACAGGGGCGACTGTAGCCTCTGCACGCCGCGTAAACCCTGCCCCCGAATGTCGTCGCGATGACTGAGTGCGCTGCCCGCGCCAAAAATAATGGCGCGCTCCACGAAGGACTCCAGGAACCCCGCCATGTCGAAGCGCAAAGTGATCGTGACCATCGCCCCCACCGGCGGCATGGCGCACAAGTCCCAGAACCCCCACCTCCCCACCCAGCCCGCCGAGATCGCGGCCGACGTGCTGCGCTGTTGGAACGCCGGCGCCAGCGTGGCGGCGATCCATGCGCGCCGCCCCGACGACGGCGCGACCTGCGACGCCGGGGTCTACCGCGAGATCAACAGCCGCATCCGCGCGGGCGGCTGCGACATCGTGCTCAACAACTCCACCGGCGGCGGCGTGCACGGCGACATGGTCAAGCCGTTGGCCGGCGACCGCTGGGAGATCGCGTGGGAGGAACGCATCAAGGGCATGGACGCGGGCGCCGAGATGTGCACGCTCGACGCCACCACGCTGAACCTCAGCTTCGAGGGCAAGCAGATCCTGATGGACACGCCGATCACGCGCGGGCGCGAACTCGCCGCCGGCATGAAGGCGCGCGGCATCAAGCCCGAGTGGGAAGTGTTCAGCCCCACGCACATCCTGCAGGACGCGACCACGCTGATCGGCGAGGGCCACGACGACGAGCCCTACTTCATCAACCTGGTGATGAACGTGCACCGCAACTTCCAGAACGCGATGCCCTACTCGCCGCGCTTCCTGCAGATGATGGTCGACACGCTGCCCAAGGGCAGCATCTTCGGCGTCAGCGGCATCGGCACCTCGCAGCTCGAGGCCAACGTGGCGGCGCTGCTGCTGGGCGGCCATGCGCGTGTCGGCCTCGAGGACAACCTCTACTTCCGCCAGGGCGAGCTGGCCACCAACGTGCAGCTCACCGAGCGCATCGTGCGCGTGATCCGCGAGCTCGACATGGAAGTGGCGACGCCCGCCGAGGCACGCCAGCTCATGGGCCTGCCGCGCGTGGGCACGCCGCGGCCCGAGTTCGCGCTCGGCTGAACCGGCCCCCGCCACAACAACGAACGGAGACAGATCGAATGAACCTTTCCCGCACCATCCCGGCCCTCGCGCTCGGCACCGTCCTTGCCGCGAGCGCATCGGCCCAGGTGTCCGACGACGTGATCCGCATCGGCTTCATCAGCGACATGTCGGGCCTGTACCGCGACTACGACGGCCCGGCCGGCGCCGAGGCGATCCGCATGGCGATCGCCGACATGGGCGGCGCCATCGGCGGCAAGAAGATCGAGCTGGTCACGGCCGACCACCAGAACAAGCCCGACATCGCCGCCGCCAAGGCGCGCGAGTGGTTCGACGTGCAGAAGGTCGACATGCTGATCGGCGGCGTCAACTCGGGCGCGGCCATCGCCATGGCCGGCGTGGCGGCGGACAAGAAGAAGCCCTACTTCGTGGTGGGCTCGGGCGCGTCGAGCCTCACCAACGAGTACTGCTCGCCCTACACGGTGCACTACGCCTACGACACGGTGGCGATGGCGCGCGGCACCGCGAGCGCGGTGGTCAAGGCCGGCGGCAAGAGCTGGTATTTCGTGGCGGCCGACTATGCCTTCGGCGCCGCGCTGCAGAACGACGCGACCAAGACGGTGCTGGCGAACGGCGGCACGGTGGCGGGCTCGGTCAAGCACCCGCTGGGCGCGAGCGACTTCTCGTCCTTCATGCTGCAGGCGCAGAGCTCGAAGGCGCAGGTGCTGGCGCTGGCCAACGCGGGCGGCGACACGGTCAACGCGATCAAGTCGGCGGCCGAGTTCGGCATCGCCAGGAACATGAAGCTGGCCGGCATGATCATCACCATCAACGACGTGCATGCGCTGGGCCTCAAGGCCTCGCAGGGCATGTACCTGACCGACAGCTGGTACTGGAACCAGAGCCCCGAGGCGCGCACCTGGGCGCGCCGCTTCTTCGACAAGCACAAGCGCATGCCCTCCTCCTTCCATGCGGGCGACTACTCGGCCGCGCTGCAGTACCTGCAGGCCGTGAAGGCCGCGGGCGGCGACGATGCCGACAAGGTGATGGCGCAGCTGCGCAGGACGAAGTTCGACGACATGTTCGTCAAGGGCGGCTGGCTGCGCGACGACGGCCTGATGGTGCACGACATGCACCTGATGCAAGTGAAGTCGCCCGAGGAATCGAAGGAGCCCTGGGACTACTACAAGGTGGTGGAAGCGATCCGCGGCGAGGCCGCCTGGACCACCAAGGCCGAGAGCCGCTGCGCGCGGTGGAAATCATGAGCGCGGCGCACGGCGTGCAGCGCGTCGCGGTGGTCGGCACCGGCGTGATCGGCGCGAGCTGGACCGCCTACTTCCTCGCGCAGGGCCTCGACGTCAACGCGACCGATCCCTCGCCCGGCGCCGAGGAAAGGCTGCGCCAGGCGGTGGCGCAGCACTGGCCCACGCTCGAGCGCTTCGGGCTGGCCGCGGGCGCCTCGGTCGACCGGCTGCGCTTCCACGACAGCCTGGAGGACGCGGTGGCGGTGGCCGACTTCGTGCAGGAGAACGGCCCCGAGCGCATGGACTTCAAGATCGAGCTGTTCCGCCGCATGGACGCGGCCGCGCCGCCCGACGCGATCCTGGCCTCGAGCTCCTCGGGCCTGGCGATCAGCGGCGTGCAGTCGGGCTGCGCGCACCCGCAACGCGTGGTGCTGGGCCATCCGTTCAACCCGCCGCACCTGATCCCGCTGGTGGAGGTGATCGGCGGCGAGCTCACGTCGAGCGACACCATCGAGCGCACCCTGGCCTTCTACGCGGCCATCGGCAAGCGGCCGATCCACGTGAAGCGCGAGGTCAAGGGCCACATCGCGAACCGGCTGCAGGCCGCGCTGTGGCGCGAGGCCTTCCACCTGGTCGAGCAGGGCGTGGCCTCGGTGGCCGACATCGACACCGCGATCGCGCACGGCCCAGGCCTGCGCTGGGCCGTGATGGGACCGTTCATGAACCTGCACCTGTCGGGCGGCGCGGGCGGTATCGCGCACGTGCTCGCGCACCTGGGCGGGCCGATCGAGGACTGGTGGAAGGACCTGGGCGCGCCCTCGATGACGCCCGCGCTCCAGGCGCGGGTGAGCGAAGGCGTGGCGCAGGAGCTGGGCGCGCGCCGCACGGCCGAGCTCGAAGCCGCGCGCGACACCCTGCTGTTGAACCTGATTCGCGCCAAGGCCGACACCGGCACACTCGATTGACATGACCGATTTCCTCCAGGACGACAGCCTGATCGCCCCGCCCCGCACGGTGCGCATCGACTTCGACGACGGCTCCTTCGCGCTGCGCTCGCCGCAGGCGCTGAGGCCCTATGCACGCTGCATCGGCGAATGGATCGAGCGCTGGGCGCGCGAGACGCCCGAGGCGCTGGCCTTCGCCGAGCGCGACGACAGCGGCGAGGACTGGCGCCGGCTCGACTACCGCGCGCTGCGCCAGGCCGTCGGCGCAGTGGCGCAGGGCCTGCTCGACCTCGACCTGCCGGCCGACGCGCCGGTCGTGATCCTGTCGGACAACGCGATCGACCACGCGGTGCTGATGCTGGCCACGATGCACATCGGCCGAGCGGCCTGCTCGCTGTCGAGTGCCTATTCGCGCATGGCCAAGGACCCCTCGCGGCTGCACGAGATGCTGCGCGCGCTGCGGCCGGGGCTGGTCTATGCCTCGGATGCGAAGGCCTACGGCGCCGCGCTCGCGGGCAGCGGCGTGGAGGCGGTCGCGGTGTTCAGCCGCAACGCCGACGCGCACCCCGGCGCGCTGGACTTCGCGCGGCTGCTCGCCAGCGCCGAGACGCCCGCCGTGATGCAGGCCTTCGAGGCGGTGCTGCCCGACACCCATGCCAAGTACCTGCTGACCTCGGGCTCGACCGGCAAGCCCAAGGTGGTGATCAACACCCATCGCATGCTGTGCGCCAACCAGCAGATGATGGCCCAGACCTGGCGCTTCCTCGCGCACGAGAAGCCGGTGCTGGTCGACTGGCTGCCCTGGAGCCACACCTTCGGCGCCAACCACGACCTGAACATGGTGCTGGCGAACGGCGGCGCGCTCTACATCGACGAGGGCCGGCCCGCGCCGGGCCTGATCGAGAAGACGGTGCGCAACCTGCGCGAGGTCAAGCCCACGCTGCTGTTCAACGTGCCGCGCGGCTACGACATGCTGCTGCCCTTCCTCGAGGCCGACGACGCGCTGGCCACCGAGGTGTTCTCGCGCCTGCGCCTGGCCTTCTACGCGGCCGCGGCGCTCGCGCCCTCGACCTGGCAGCGGCTCGAGGCGGTGGCGCAGCGCGTGCGGCCCGACCGGCCGCTGTGGCTCACCACCTCCTGGGGCGCCACCGAGACCTCGCCCGCGATCACCTCGGCGCACTGGAAGCTCGACGGCGCGGGCTGCATCGGCGCGCCGCTGCCGGGGCTGGAACTGAAGTTCGTGCCCAACGGCGAGAAGCTCGAGATGCGCGTGAAGGGCGTGTCGGTGTTCCCCGGCTACCGCGGCGCGCCGCGCGAGACGGCGCAGGCCTTCGACGCGGAGGGCTACTACCGGCTCGGCGACGCGGGCTTTCTCGCCGATGCCGCCGATCCAGCGCGCGGCGTGATCTTCAACGGCCGCGTGGCCGAGGACTTCAAGCTCTCGACCGGCACCTGGGTGTCGGTCGGCACGCTGCGCGTGAAGCTGGTGTCGCTGCTGGCACCGCATGCGCAGGACGTGGTGCTCACGGGCCACGACCGCGACGAGATCGGCATGCTGGTGTTCGCGAGCCCGCAGGGCGCGGCGCTCGCGCCCGAGGCGCTGGCCGAGCGCATCGCGGGCGTGCTGCGCGCCTTGCGCGCGGAGGGCGCGGGCTCCTCGCAGTGCCCGGCCTGCGCGCTGGTGCTGAGCGAGCCGCCGAGCCTCGATGCGGGCGAGATCACCGACAAGGGCTACATCAACCAGCGCGCGGTGCTGGTGCGGCGCGCGGCCGAGGTGCAGCGGCTGCATGCGCGCGTAGCGGGGGATGCGCAGGTGGTGCGGTTGAGCTGAAACGGGATCGGACAGCCGAACGCAGAGGGCGCGAAGGTTTCGCAGAGGTCGCAGAAGGAACACCAGATTTGGGTTCTCCTTCTGCGACCTCTGCGCGCTTTGGTCTTCCTTCTGCGTTCGGCTGTCCGATCCCGACCCTCAAGGCAGCGCCAGCCACTGCCGCCACAGCTGCCGCGCCGTGTCCTGGTAGCGGCGCGTGACCACGAGCAGCTCGGCGCGCGGCTCGGGCGGCATCAGCTCGGCCGGCAGCAGCGGATCGCGGATCAGGTGCGCGATGACCGCGCGGCCCAGCAGCAGCGATTCGCGCACGGCCGTTTCGAGCGGCCGCGTGCGCAGGCGCTGTTCGCTGCGCTCGAGGCCGGCCTGCAGGCGGCGGCATTGCGCGGCCAGCGCGCGCACGTCCCACAGCCGGCGCGCGCTCGCCTGCGCCGCCTCGTCGAGGTCGGCGAGCCGGAACACCGGCGCGCCCGGCGAGAGCCCCAGTTCCTTGAGCTTGCGGCGCTCGGCCTCGAGGCCGCCCGCGAGGTTGTCGGGCCGGATCTGCAGGCCGGGCCGCAGCGGCGCGAAGCCGCGCAGCGAGAGCGCGAGGCCGTGGCGGCGCCAGGCGGTCTTGTCGGCGCGCGCCACGCCGGCGTCGTGCACGGCCAGCCAGTCGCCGCGCCAGCCGACGGCCTGCGCCTGCTTGTGCAGCCAGCCGTCGACCGCGCGCGACAGCGCCGGGCCCTCGCGCTCGAGCCGGTAGTTGCCGCGCTCGCCGCGCGCGATCTTGCCCTCGGCCGCGAGCCGCGTGAGGCCCACGCGCATCGTGGTCTCGCCGATGCCCAGCAGCGCGCCCGCGCGGCACAGCGCCTGCGAGCTCAGCGTGCCGCCGTCGGCCACCAGCAGGTCGAGGATCAGGTCGGGCGCGCTCGGCAGGCTGACGGAGACATTACATATCTTGTCCATGTTTGCGAAATGATGAAATGTTTCCTACGATGACCGGGACCGATCCATTCCGTAATTTTGTGTCCGAAGGAGCCCCTCCATGGCATCCGAACAAACCCCTTGTGTACGCGCCGAATCCGATGGCGCCATCCTGACCGTCACCATCGACCGGCCCGCCCAGCGCAACGCGGTCGACGGCGCGGTGGCCGCCGAGCTGCGCGCGGCCTTCGAGCGCTTCGAGGCCGACGACGCCCTGCGCGTGGCGGTGCTGACCGGCGCGGGCGGCCACTTCTGCGCCGGCGCCGACCTCACTGCCGTCGGCGACCCCGCGCGGCGCAACGAGCTCGACCCCGAGGGCGGCGGCAGCGGCCCGATGGGGCCGACGCGCATGGCGCTGTCCAAGCCGCTGATCGCCGCGATCAACGGCTACGCGGTGGCCGGCGGGCTCGAGCTGGCGCTGCTGGCCGACCTGCGCGTGGCCGACGAGGACGCGGTGTTCGGCGTGTTCTGCCGCCGCTGGGGCGTGCCGCTGATCGACGGCGGCACGGTGCGGCTGCCGCGGCTGGTGGGCATGGGCCGCGCGCTCGACATGATCCTGACCGGCCGCCCCGTGGGCGCGGCCGAGGCGCTGGCCATGGGCCTCGCGAACCGCGTCGTGCCGCCCGGTGGCGCGCTGGCCGCGGCGCAGGAACTGGCGCGCCAGATCGCCGCCTTCCCGCAGCAATGCATGCTGGCCGACCGCCGCTCGGCCTTCGAGCAATGGGACCTGCCGCTGGCCGAGGCGCTGCGCCGCGAGGGCGCGCGCGGCGTGCCGATCGTCGCGGCCGAGGGCGAGGCGGGCGCCGCGCGCTTCGCGGGCGGCGCGGGCCGGCACGGCGAATTCGGGCGCTGAGCGCGCCCCCACCCGAAGAACACACAGGGGACACGGACTTGCACCCACCCACCTATCTCGAACTGATCCGCCGTGGCGCGCTGCAGCACGGCCCGCGCACCGCCATCGTGTTCGGCGAACGCAGCCTGAGCTTCACCGAGGTCGACCAGCTCAGCAGCCGGCTCGCGCATGCGCTGCACGCGGCCGGCGCGGCGCCGCGCACGCGCGTGGCGCTGCTGCTCAACAACGGCCTGCACAGCGTGCCGCTGGACTTCGCCTGCGTGAAGGCCGGCATCAACCGCGTGCCGCTCAATGCGCGGCTCTCGCTGGCCGAGCATGCGCGCATGCTGGCCGACACCGGCTGCACCCACCTGGTGTTCGGCCCCGACCTGGCCGAGCGCGCGGCGGCACTGCGCGAGGCGGCCTCGGGCCTGGCCTGCCTGGGCATCGGCGCGGCGCTCGAGGGCGCGCCCGACCTGCTCGCACGGGCGGCGACGCTGCCCGCCACGGCGCCCGACTTCGAGCCTTCGCCCGACGACGTGGTGCTCACGCTCTTCACCTCGGGCACCACCGGCACGCTGAAGGCCGCGCAGCACACGCAGGCCTCGTACGCGGCGATCTGCCGCAACGTGCTGCTGAACCTGCTGAACGCCACGCCCGAGGACGCGATGCTGCACGCGGCCTCGCTGATCCATGCCAGCGGCGTGTTCGTGCTGCCGTTCTGGCTGCGCGGCGGCCGCACCGTGATCCTGCCGGGCTTCGAGCCGGGCCTGTTCCTGCGCACGCTGCAGGCCGAGCGCATCACGGCGATCAACCTGGTGCCGACCATGCTGCAGATGCTGTTCGAGCACCCGGAACTGGCGGCCACCGACGTGAGCGCGCTGCGCTACGTGATCTACGGCGCCTCGCCGATGCCGCGCAGCGTGATCCAGCGCGCGATGGCGGCCTGGGGCCGGCACCGCTTCTGGCAGTACTACGGCCAGACCGAGGTGCCGCTGTGCCTCGCGGTGCTGCGGCCCGAGGACCATGTCGACGAACTGCTGGGCGCCTGCGGCCAGCCCGCGCTCGAGGTCGAGATGCGCCTGGTCGACGAGGCCGGCAACGAGGTGCCCGCCGGCACGCCGGGCGAGATCGCGGTGCGCGCGCCCTCGGCCGTGGCGGGCTACCACGATGCACCCGCGCTCAATGCCGAGACCTTCGTCGCGGGAGGCTGGGTGCGCACGCGCGACGTCGGCGTGTTCGACGCGCGCGGCTTCCTGCACCTGAAGGACCGCACCTCCGACATGATCATCAGCGGCGGCTACAACGTCTATCCGCGCGAGGTCGAGGATGCGCTGATGACGCACCCCGCGGTGCGCGAGTGCGCGGTGATCGGCCTGCCGCACGAGAAGTGGGTGGAGGTGGTCACGGCGGTGGTGGTGCCGCGCGCGGGGCAGGCCATCGACGAGGCGGCGCTGATCGCGCACGTGGCCGGGCGGCTCGCCTCGTACAAGAAGCCGCAGCGCGTGATCTTCGCCGAGGAGATTCCGAAGACCGCGGTCGGCAAGCTCGATCGGCGCGCGCTGCGCGAGCGCCACCGGGGCTGATCAGCCGCCCACGCGCTTGAGCGTGGCGCGCATCGCCTTCGCGAAGCGCGGGTCGGCCATGGCGCCGACGTTGAAGCGCGACCAGCGCGAGACCTGCGTCGAATCGACGCTGAAGATGCGGCCCGGCGCCATCACGATGCGCCGCGGCAGCAGTTCCTTTGCGAAGGCCAGCGAGTCGGCCACGCCCGGCAGCGCGGCCCAGACATAGAGCGACTGCGGACTGCGCGCGAACACCTCGGCGCCCACCGCATCGAAGAAGCGCAGCGCCTCGCGCGTGGCCTCGCCCAGGCGGTTCTGCAGCCGGTTCAGGTGCCGCTGGTAATGGCCCTCGCTGAGGATCACATCGACCGTGCGCTCGGCGTACTCGGAGCTGCTCACGTGGATCAGCGCCTTGAGGTCGGCGAGGTCGCTCGCGAGGTCGGCGCCGCAGGCGACGAAGCCCACGCGCAGCGCGGCCGAGAAGGACTTGGAGAAGCTGCCGATGTAGATGGTGCGCTCGAGCTGGTCGAGCGCCGCCAGGCGCGGCAGCGCGGTGGGCTTGAAGTCGGCCAGCGGATCGTTCTCGACGATCAGCAGGTCGTGCTTCTGCGCCAGCTGCAGCACGCGGAAGGCCTTGGCCGGCGAGATGTCGGAGCCGGTCGGGTTGTGGGCCAGCGACTGCGTGAAGAACAGGCGCGGCCGCTCGGCCACCAGCAGCTGCTCGAGCACCTCGAGGTCGGGCCCGTCGGCCAGCCGCGGCACCGCGAGCATCTGCGCGCCCGCGAGCTTGAGCTTGCCGAACAGCGGGTAGTAGCCGGGATCGTCGACCAGCACCTTGCCGCCGGGCGGCACGAAGTAGCGGATGACGATGTCCATGGCCTCGTTGGCGCCGTGCGTGAGCACGATCTGCCGCGGCTCGGCGCCGATGCCGAAGTCGGCCAGCTTGCGCACCAGGTGCTCGCGCAGCGGGCCGTAGCCGAAGCGGCTGCCGTAGCGGAACAGCGCGCCGAGCCCCGTGCGCACCACCTTCGGGTGGTACTTGTCCAGCCGCACGTCGGCCAGCCATTCGACCGGCGGGAAGCCGTCGCCCACGGCCACCGCGTCGGGCTCGGTCTTGAGCTGCTCGCGCATCAGCCACACGATGTCCATCGCGCGGCCCAGGCTGCCGGCATCGTCCTCGGGCGGCCTGGCGCCCGCGGGCTTCGGCTGCGCGCGCACGAAGTAGCCCGAGCCCCGGCGCGGCTCGACCAGGCCGCGCGAGACCAGGTTCTCGAAGGCCGCCACCACGGTGTTCTTGGCATAGCCGTGCAGTTGCGCGAGCTCGCGCAGCGAGGGCAGCTTGTCGCCGGCCTTGTAGGCGCCGCTGGCGATCTGGCGCGCGAGGGCCTCGGCGAGCGAATCGGCGATGGGGGCGGCGCGCGGGCCGCGGCTGGAGAGAACGCTCATGACCAGCGACTGTGACACGGCGGGCACTGGACGCGCCGCACTGTCCCGACTGTCCCGCGAAACTGTGCCTGCCGAGGCTGGTACAGCGGGCCTAGATTCGCACGCTTCCGAATCCACCCCTTGCACGAACCGAAGCACGAACGATGGTCGCCGACGCCCGCCTCCCCAATTTCCGAGCCCTGACACCCACGCAGCGCCTCGATCACATCGCGCAGGCCGCTGCGCTCACGCCCGAGGAGAAGGCGCTGCTCGCCACGCCCGGCGCGCTCGGCATCGAGCGCGCCAACGGCATGGTCGAGAACGTGATCGGCACCTTCGAGCTGCCGCTGGGCGTGGCCGGCAACTTCACGGTCAACGGCCGCGAGTACCTGGTGCCGATGGCGGTGGAGGAGCCCTCGGTGGTGGCCGCCGCCTCCTTCATGGCCAAGCTGGCGCGCGAGGGCGGCGGCTTCGAGGCCTCGAGCAGCGGGCCGCTGATGCGCGCGCAGGTCCAGCTGCTGGGCCTGGGCGATCCGCACGGCGCGCGGCTGGCGCTGCTGCGCGCGCGCGATCGCATCCTCGAGGTGGCGAACAGCCGCGACAAGGTGCTGATCGGCCTGGGCGGCGGCTGCCGCGACATCGAGGTGCACGTGTTCGAGGACACGCCGCGCGGCGCGATGGTGGTGCTGCACCTGGTGGTCGACGTGCGCGACGCGATGGGCGCGAACACCGTCAACACCATGGCCGAGGCGGTGTCGCCGCTGGTCGAGCAGCTCACGGGCGGCACGGTGCGGCTGCGCATCCTCTCGAACCTGGCCGACCTGCGGCTGGCGCGCGCCCGCGTGCGGCTCACGCCCGCGGTGCTCAAGACCGCCGAGCGCGGCGGCGAGGAGATCGTCGAGGGCGTGCTCGACGCCTACACCTTCGCGGCCGTCGACCCCTACCGCGCGGCCACGCACAACAAGGGGATCATGAACGGCATCGACCCGGTGATCGTCGCCACCGGCAACGACTGGCGCGCAGTCGAGGCCGGCGCGCATGCCTATGCCTGCCGCCATGGCCGCTACGGCTCGCTCACCACCTGGGAGAAGGACAGGAGCGGCGCGCTGGTCGGCACCATCGAGATGCCGATGCCCGTGGGGCTGGTCGGCGGCGCCACCAAGACCCACCCGCTCGCGCGGCTGGCGCTCAAGATCCTCGGCGTGCAGTCGGCGCAGGAGCTCGGCGAGGTGGCCGTGGCCGTGGGCCTGGCGCAGAACCTCGGCGCGCTGCGCGCGCTCGCCACCGAGGGCATCCAGCGCGGCCACATGGCGCTGCATGCGCGAAACATCGCGCTGGTGGCCGGTGCCACGGGCGACGAGATCGATGCCGTCGCCAAACAGATGGCCACCGAGCACGACGTGCGCACCGACCGCGCGGTGGCACTGCTCGAAGCCCTGCGCGCCAGGCACTGAAGCTCAGCAATCGCGGGAAGGTCCCGCACCACGGACCGCGGCCGATACCGCGGCGGCACGCGGGGCGCGTGCCGTCACACCAGCAAGAACGGAGACAAGCAATGAACCCGAACGGCACGACGCAGGCGCGATGGCGCCTGGTGGAAATCTGGGGCGACACGGCGGACCTGCGCCATCTCGCGGGCGCGATCGCGATCGGCATCGCCGTGAGCCTGGCCGGCTTCCTGCTGGCCAACCGCCTGCTCGCGGGCGCCGTGCGTTCGCCCGAGCTGGCACGTGCCTACGCGATGCTGGCGGGCCTCGCGGGCTGCGTGATCGCGGGCCTGATCTGCGCGCTGCTGTTCGCGCCCAAGCGCGAGGTGGTGGAAGGCGGCGCGGCCGACCCGCGCTGGCGCGAGGAGGTGCTGGCCGAACTGGCCGGCGAGCATGGCGACCTGGGCGCGATGAGCGACCTGCCGCCCGCCGCGCTGCGCGAGCTCCAGGAGCTGGGCCTGCACGACCTGTTCGCCAACCACCGCCCGCGCACGCGCGCCGCCGCCGAAGGAGCCGCCTCGTGATCGACGCCGCATTGCTGAACCAGATCCTCGTCGCCACCGGCATGGGCCTCGTGGGCGCCGTGGTGTTCGCCGCCATCGGCCTGGTGTCGGGCACCGACGAGACCACCACGCTCGCGCCGCTGACCCTGCTGGTGGTGCTGCTGGGCGTGCCGCCCGAGGGCGTGTTCACCTTCTTCCTCGCGGCCGCGGTGGCCAAGCACATGACGCACGCGGTGCCGACCGCGCTGCTGGGCATTCCGGGCGACACCATGGCCACGCCGCTGCTGCAGGACGCCAACATGCTGCGCAACCTCGGCGTGCCGCACATCGCGCTGCGCAAGATGGTGTCGGGCGCGATCATCGCGGCCTTCGTCGCGGTGCCGCTGGCCGTGCTGTTCGCGGTGCTGCTCGCGCCCTACGGCGCGGCCATCACCAAGGCGGCGCCGTGGATCTTCGTGGTGGCGGCCGTCGCCATCGCCTGGTTCTCGAGCGGGCGCTGGGCCTCGGTGGCGACGCTGGTGCCGTTCGTGATCGTGATCGTGGCGCTGCAGTCGCTGACCGCCAAGTACGGCGTGAAGCTCAGCATCAGCTACTTCCTGGGCATCGCGATCGGGCCGCTGGTGGCCGACCTGTTCTCGGTGCTGTCGCCGACGGCCAGGGCGCGCATGGCGCGCGAGAAGGTGCGCACCTTCTCGCTGGCGCCGGACGTGAAGGGCTGGAGCGGCTACTTCCCGAACCCCTTCAAGGTGCTCGACCGTGGCCAAGTGAAATGGACGCTGGCCACCGCCACCATCTCGAGCGCCACCTTCGTGTTCAGCCCGGTCGCGATGACGGTGGTGCTCGGCGAGCTGGTCGGCTCGCGCATCAAGCATGCCTACCACCGGCTCACCACCACGCTGGCCGCGCGCAATGGCGTGACCGAGGCCACCTACGTGGCCGAGGCGCTGATCCCGCTGATCGCGATCGGCCTGCCGCTGAGCCCGGTGGCCGCGGGCCCGGCGGCGCCGCTGTTCAATGCGCCGCCGGTGTTCACCATCGACGCCGCCACCGGCCAGACCCACAACCTGCACAACCTGCTGAGCCACTGGGAATTTTTGGGCTACGGCATGCTGGCGGTGATCCTCGCGGCGCTGGTGGCCTATCCCTTCACCATGAACTTCGCGCGCCGCGCGGCGCTGTTCGTCTCGCGCAAGGTCAGCCACGAGGCGATCATCGCCACCTTCGTCGGCCTGATCGTGGTGATCAGCGTCTGGGAAGGGCAGCTGCTGGGGCTGTTCGTGATCCTCACCATGGGCCTGCTCGGCGGGCTGCTGTCGCGCGCCATCGGCTTCAACACCGGGGTGCAGTTCATGGGCTACTACACGGCGGTGCTGACGGTGCCCGCGGTGCTCAAGGCGATCGGCTAGGGCTTGGGTTTCTTCTTCGAGCCGGGCGGCTCGTCGAGTCCGAACAGCCGCTCCACCTGCTGCCCCACGCGCGCGCCGATCGCCGTGCCCACGCCCGGCAGCACCGCGCTGCCGACGGCCGCGCCCGCGAGCGCGCCGCCGGTCAGCGAGAGCTCGGGATCGCTCAGGGTGCCGCCGATCTTGAGCGGCACGCCGACCACGCCGTCGATCAGGTCGACCGCGGCATCGCCCTGGATGCGCCGGTTGAACAGCCGCACGTTGCCGCTGGCGGTGAGCACGCCCGAGCGCGCCTTGAGGTTGGTGTAGCGCAGCACGGTGCCGTCGGGCGTGGCCTCGGTGTCGAGCGTGCCGCTGAGCTCGTCGAGCGCGGTGCGCCCGCCGCGGCTGATGCCGGCGGTGCTCACGGCCTTGGCGAGGTCGAGCTTGGTCAGGGTGGCCGGGCTGACCGAGAACACGGTGCGCGTGCGCAGGCCGCGCATCAGGGCGCCGGCCTTGTCGGCCTCGGCCGTCAGCGTGGTCTGGCCGTGCAGCTTGCCGGCCACGAAGGTGCGGCGGCCGAAGGTCTGGACCAGCGCCTCGATGTCGACGTCGCGCGGCGCGAGCTCGGCCGACACGCGCAAGCGGCCGTTGTCCAGCGTCTCGAAGCGGCTGACGCCGTTCCAGCTGCCGCCCGCCACGTCGATGCGGGTCTGCCAGCGGTCGTTGCGGCCCTCGCGGTCCAGCCGCAGCCGGGCCGGCGGCGAGGCCTGCGTGCGCTCGGCCAGCGCATGGCGCGGGCGCCAGCCGGGGTCGAAGTCGATCTGGCCGTCGTAGGCCAGTTCGATGTCGCGCCGGTCGATCCAGCGCACGTCGCGCCAGCGCAGCCGCTCGAGCGGCGTCTCGGCCAGGGTCCAGGGCGCGGGCAGGGCGATCCGGCCTTTCTCGATGGTCTCGGGCGCGCGGCCGCGGAAGGCGCGGATCGATTCTCCGGGCAGCACCGCGCCCTCGACCTCGAGCGAGTCGGCCGCGACCACGCGCTTCCACAGCGGCGCGAGCTGCAACCGCAGCGCGATGCGGTGCACGGTGACCGGGCGCGGCTGGTCGGTGGCGACGTCGGTCAGCACCAGCACCGGCATGGGCAGCAGCGACCAGTGGGCGCCGCCGATCCTGAGGCCGATGCCGTAGTGCTTCTCGAAGCCCTCGGCGATGCGCTGCGACACCTCGGCGTCGCTGGGCAGCAGCCAGCGCGCGGCCCCCCACAGCGCGAGGGCGCCCGCCAGCAGCACCAGGGCCGAGCCGGCGAGCCAGAACCGGACGCGCCGGGAGAGGGGTTTCATCCACGCAAGCTAGCACGCCTAGGCGACTGCCGATGTCAGCCGCCGTCGCTATAGTTTCCGCCACCCTTTTTGAAGCACACCAAGACGAAAGACGAGCACGCCATGCGCATCTGGAAGAAAGACATCTCGGTCGAGGCCCTGACCCAAAGCCACGTCGGCACCACCGTGGAACACCTGGGCATCGAATTCCTCGAGGTCGGCGACGACTTCATCCGCGCCCGCTGCCCGGTCGACAACCGCACGCGCCAGCCCTACGGCATCCTGCACGGCGGCGTGTCGGTGGTGCTGGCCGAGACGCTGGGCTCGTGCGGCGCCCACTACTCGGCGCCCGACGGCGAGCGCGCCGTGGGCCTGGACATCAACGCCAACCACATCCGATCGGCCTCGAGCGGCTGGGTGATCGGCACCGCCCGCCCGGTGCACCGCGGGCGCAGCACCCAGGTCTGGCAGATCGACCTGACCAACGAGGCGGGCGAGCTGACCTGCGTTTCGCGCATCACAATGGCGGTGCTCCAGCCCCGCGGCTGAGCACGACCGGCACCCTACAAGCCTGGACCACGACACGAGGAGACAAGCCATGAGCAATCCATTCACCTGGCGCGAAGTCGCCGCCACCGAGGGGCGCGTGGTCGCGCCCGACGAACGCCTGCCCTGGGTACAGACCGGCTTCATGGGCGTGCAGCACGTGATCGCCATGTTCGGCGCCACCGTGCTGGCGCCGATCCTGATGGGCTTCAGCCCCAACATCGCGATCCTGATGAGCGGCATCGGCACGCTGATCTTCTTCCTGATCACCGGCGGCAAGGTGCCCAGCTACCTGGGCTCGAGCTTCGCCTTCATCGGCGTGGTGATCGCGGCCAGCGGCTACGCCGGCAAGGGGCCCAACGCCAACATCGCGGTGGCGCTGGGCGGCATCGTGGCCTGCGGCGTGGTCTACATCGTGATCGGCGCCATCGTGCAGGCCGTGGGCACGGGCTGGATCGAGCGCTTCATGCCGCCGGTGGTGACCGGCGCGGTGGTGGCGGTGATCGGGCTCAACCTCGCGAACGTGCCGATCAAGAACATGGCGGCCGGCAACTTCGACGCCTGGATGCAGGCCCTGACCTTCCTCTGCGTCGGCCTGGTGGCGGTGTTCACGCGCGGCATGGTGCAGCGGCTGCTGATCCTGGTGGGGCTGATCCTGGCCACCGTCGTCTATGCCGTGCTGACCAACGGCATGGGCCTGGGCAAGCCGGTGGACCTCAGCGGCATCGCCAACGCGGCCTGGTTCGGCCTGCCGGCCTTCACCGCGCCGGTGTTCACGGCCAACGCGATGCTGCTGATCGCGCCGGTGGCGATCATCCTGGTGGCCGAGAACCTGGGCCACCTGAAGGCGGTGACGGCCATGACCGGGCGCAACCTCGACGGCTACATGGGCCGCGCCTTCATCGGCGACGGCATCGCCACCGTGGTCAGCGGCGCGGCCGGCGGCACCGGCGTGACCACCTATGCCGAGAACATCGGCGTGATGGCCGCCACCCGCATCTATTCGACCGCGGTGTTCGTGGTGGCGGCAGTGATCGCGCTGGTGCTGGGCTTCAGCCCCAAGTTCGGCGCGCTGATCCAGGCCATCCCGCTGCCGGTGATGGGCGGCGTGAGCATCGTGGTGTTCGGCCTGATCGCGGTGGCCGGGGCCAAGATCTGGGTCGACAACAAGGTCGACTTCTCGCAGAACAAGAACCTGATCGTGGCGGCGATCACGCTGATCATCGGCACCGGCGACTTCACGCTGAAGTTCGGCGACTTCGCGCTCGGCGGCATCGGCACCGCCACCTTCGGGGCCATCATTCTTTACGCACTGCTGGGCCGCACGAAGAACTGAGACGCTCCCGGGGGGCCCGCGCAAGCCCCCAAAGTGAAACCTCGTGCAATAAATGTGCTTCCGGGGCGGTCCGGGCCGCGGCGCCGCACCGCCGCGCGCCCCGCGCCCGTTAGACTCCCAGGCTTTTCGCACCGACGTTTTCCAGACGTTTTCCAATGGCCGATGTTTCCGCCGCGCGCACCAGGGCGGTATTCGAATTCAAGAGCGCCACGCTGCCGCTGATCGCAGTCATCCTCAAGACGACCGATCTGGGCGTGCTGGCCGAGGCGCTCGACGCCCAGCTGGCGGATTCCCCCGATTTCTTCGAACAGGAACCGGTGGTCATCGATCTCTCGCAACTGCCGGAAGCCTCGGCCGAGGGCGGGGCGGGCGACGCGCTCGATTTCGAGGCCCTGCGCGGCCTCCTGGCGCGCCACCAGACCCAGCCGATCGCGGTGCGCGGCGGCAGCGAGGCCCAGCACGCCGCGGCCCGCGCCGCCGGCCTGGTGGTGACCGACATGCCCGCCGCCCCGGCCCCGCGCCCGGCCGAGCCGCCGCCGGCCACCCCGTCGCCCGCGCCGCAGATCGTGCGCGAGGTGCCGGTGCCGGCCAACGGCACGCTCCTGATCGACCGGCCGCTGCGCTCGGGCCAGCAGGTCTACGCCCGCGGCGGCGACGTGATCGTGACGGCCGTGGTGAGCCATGGCGCCGAGGTCATCGCCGACGGCAACGTGCACGTGTACGCGCCGCTGCGCGGCAAGGCGATCGCCGGCGCGCGCGGCAACACCGAGGCGCGGATCTTCTCGACCTGCCTCGAAGCCCAGCTGGTGGCGGTGGCCGGCATCTACCGGACCTCGGAAGTGCCGCTGCCCGACTCGGTGCTCGCGAAGGCGGCCCAGATCCGGCTCGATGGCAAGAAAATCGTGATCGAGCCCATTGCCTGACGGCAGGGCGGGACGACGCGGCAGCGATCCAGCAACAACCGAATCGAAACAAGAAGGAATGGCCATGGCCAAGATAGTGGTGGTGACCTCGGGCAAGGGCGGCGTCGGCAAGACGACCACGAGCGCCAGCTTCTCCTCGGGCCTCGCGCTCGCGGGCAAGAAGACGGCCGTGATCGACTTCGACGTGGGCCTGCGCAACCTCGACCTGATCATGGGTTGCGAACGCCGCGTGGTGTACGACCTGATCAACGTGATCCAGGGCGAGGCCAACCTGAGCCAGGCCCTGATCAAGGACAAGCAGTGCGAGAACCTGTTCGTTCTCGCCGCCTCGCAGACGCGCGACAAGGAAGCGCTGACGCAGGAAGGCGTGGAGAAGGTGCTGACCGACCTGGCGGCGATGGACTTCGACTACATCGTCTGCGACTCGCCCGCGGGCATCGAGACCGGCGCGATGATGGCCATGCACTTCGCCGACGAGGCGCTGGTGGTGACCAATCCCGAGGTCTCGTCGGTGCGCGACTCCGACCGCATCCTGGGCATGCTCAGCAGCAAGACCAAGCGCGCCAAGGACGGCGGCGATCCGGTCAAGGAACACCTGCTGATCACGCGCTACAACCCGAACCGGGTGGCGGGCGGCCAGATGCTGTCGCTGGAGGACATCCAGGACATCCTGCGCATTCCGCTGATCGGCGTGATCCCCGAGTCGGAGAGCGTGCTGCACGCCTCCAACCAGGGCGTGCCCGCGATCCACGACAAGGACACGGACGTGGCCCAGGCCTACAGCGACGTGGTGGCGCGCTTCCTCGGCGAGGACAGGCCGATGCGTTTCGTCGAGGCCGAGAAGCCGGGCTTCTTCAAGCGGATTTTCGGAGGCAGATAAGGCATGTCGTTCCTCTCGTTCCTCCTTGGCGAAAAGAAGAAGACTGCCAGCGTTGCCAAGGAACGCCTGCAGATCATCCTCGCCCACGAGCGTTCCAGCCTCAGCGGCAAGAGGCGGCCCGACTATCTGCCCGAACTCCAGCGCGAGCTGGTGGCGGTGATCTCGAAGTACGTGGCCATCAATCCCGAGGACATCAAGGTCCACCTGGAAACCCAGGACAACCTCGAGGTGCTCGACATCAAGATCGAGCTGCCCGACCCGGCGCCCACGCCGGCGCGCTGAGTCAGTCCGGCGCGAAGAAGCGGAAGCGGACCGTCGGGTCCGCGACCACGCGCGCCGACAGGGCGCGCTCCCACGCCAGGTAGTCGGCCCAGGCCGGGTCGCGCCGCGGCCCGAACACGCGCATCACCGAGCCCCAGTCGTCGTCGAACGGGGTCAGCAGGTGCGCCGCCTCGAGCGTGGTCGACAGCGGCCGCCCCGAGGCCTTCCAGGCCTGGGTGCCGCCCGCGAGCCAGCCGAAGCGCGCGCCGGCCTCGGGCCAGCGGCGTTGCGCATCGCGCGCCACGCGGCTCGCCGCGATGCCGTCGGGCGAGGTGAAGACCAGCGTGCGGCCCGGCACGATCAAAGGAGAGAGCGGCGCCAGCGAGGCCGGCAGCAGGTAGAGCGCGCCCGGCAGGTGGCCGCGTTCGTACTCGAGGCTGGGGCCGACGTCGACCACCGTGGCGCCTTCGAGCGCCTCGGCCTCGATGGCGGGCGGGGCAGCGGCGATCGCGGTGGAAGGGGCCGGCGGCAGGCCCTGGAAGGGCAGCGGGCCGTCGAACACATGCACCTCGGCCTGGCCGAGCTGCGTGAGCCAGAAGCTCGTGATGGCGGCGCGCAGCCGGTGCGCCGGATCGTCGAACAGCACGATGCGAGCGCCGCGCGTGCCCACGAGGTTCTCGAAGTGCATCAGCAGCTGGCCGCCGGGCACCTGCTGCACGGCCGTGCCCGCGAAGGCCGGGTCGGGCTGCGGGCGCACGTCGAACAGGTAGAGGCTGCGCCGCGGGTCGGCCTGCCAGCGCGCGAGCTGCGCGGCATCGGCCAGCGGCAGGCGGTGGCGCGCGATCAGGCCGTCGGCCAGTTCGCGCAGCCGCTCGGGCGACTCGGCCGGCAGCAGGTCGGCGGGCGCGGCGTTCTGCACCACGGGGCCGCCATGCAGGCCCCAGTCCATCACGCCGTCCTCGACGAAAACCGCATCGCGCGCGCGGTCCAGCAGCCGCAGGGTGGTGGCGCCGACGATGCCGCGCGTGCGGCTGAAGCAGTTGATGGCCCAGAGGTGGTCGGCAGCGGCGGGCGTCTCGAAGCGCCGCAGCGCGAGCTCGGTGCCCGCATGGTTGCGCGCGCCCGGCAGCGAGAGGAACTCGAATTCGGCGCGCGGCCGCGCATCGACCAGCGTGGTGGGCCGGCCGTCGCGCAGCCGCTCGCGCAGCGCCTCGACACCGACCGAGGGCGTGCCGAAATGCAGCCGCGCGCGGTCGCCGAAAGCCTTGACCAGCGTGCCGTAACCGTCGATGACGGGCAGCCCCTGCGCGGCCCAGGCCTCGATGCCGCCGGCCAGCAGGCGCACATCGGTGTAGCCCAGGCGCCCGAGCACGGCCGCGGCCTCGTGCGCGGGGCCATCGGGCGCGGCGCGGTCGTCGTAGAGCACGATCGCCGTGGAACGGCGCGGCACCAGCGTGGCGATCTGCGGCTCGAGGCCGCTCAACGGCGCATTGCGCGCGAGGTTCGGATGCCGCGCGACGTAGTGGCGGGTCTCGCGCACGTCGAGCAGCGCGAGCTCGGGCCCGTCGGCGGCCAGCAGCAGCGCATGCAGCGCCGCGGCGTCGAGGGTGGGGCGGTCGTGCGCGCTCATGTCAGTTCGGCTGGATGCCGGCCTGCTTCACCACCGCGGTCCACTTGACGGTCTCGGTCTGGATGAAGCGGGCGAACTCCTCGGGCGAACTGCCGACCGTGAAGGCGCCGATGTCGTCGTAGCGCTTGCGGAAGTCGGCCGACTGCACGATCTCGCGCAGCTCGCGCGACAGCCGCTGCACCAGCGGCGCGGGCGTGCCGCTGCGCACCACCACGCCGTACCACGAGGTGACCTCGAAGTCGCCGAGGCCGGCCTCGGCGGCGGTGGGCACCTCGGGCAGCCAGGGCGCGCGGCTGCGGTAGGCCACGGCCAGCGGCTTGAGCGTGCCGGCCTTGACGAAGGGGATCGCGGTCACGACCTCGTTGAAGATGAACTGGGTCTGGCCCGCGAGCAGGTCGTTGATGGCGGGCGCGCTGCCCTGGTAGGGGATGGGCGTGAAGTCGGCGCCGGTCTGGGACTTGAGCAGTTCGCCCGCGAGGTGCGAATAGGCGCCCACGCTGATGCCGTAGTTGACCTTGCCGGGGTTCTTCTTCGAATAGTCGATGAGCTCGCGCGGGTTGTTGACCGGCACCTTGGGATTGACCAGCAGCAGCTGCGGCGTCTGCACCAGCAGCGACACCGGCGTGAAGTCGCGCGCGAGGTCGTAGCTCAGCTGCTTGAACAGCGCCGGCTGCACCGTGAGGTTGGAGGCCGGCGCGAGCAGCAGCGTGTAGCCGTCGGCCGGCTGGCGCGCCACGTAGTCGAAGCCGATGTTGCCGGCCGCGCCGCTGCGGTTCTCGACCACCACGGGCTGCTTCAGGCGCTGCTGCAACTGCTCGGCGACCTCGCGGCCGATCTTGTCGGCGATGCCGCCCGCCGGGTAGGGCACGACCACGCGCACGGTGCGCTGCGGATAGTCGTCGGGCGCGGCGGCCCGGGCCGGCAGCACGGTCGACAGGGCGAGCAGCAAGGCGGCGAGGCCGCGCGAGGGGAGGGTGTTCATGGGACGACGCAAAAAGCCAGCGAGCCTAGGGCGCGGGGGCGGCGGCGCGAACGAAGTTTCGCACCCTTGCTTATGCGGAATGGGCGCATGCGGCGCGGCCCAGGCTTCCTAGCATCGCAGGCCGGACCGCCTCCTCATGAACACCGCCGCCCGCACCTCCACCCAGCCGCTGCAACCCGCGGCCATCGCGCCCGCCGTTGCGGCGCTCCCCGCGCGTGGCCGCCGCCACTGGTGGTGGCACTACGAGGTGCCCACCCTGCTGCTCGCGGGCGCGCTCTACCTGGCCTGGGCCGCGCTGGTCTGGTGGCATGCGGCGCTGCCGGGCTGGGCGCTGTTCGCGGCCGGCGGCTACCTCGCGCAGCTGCACTTCTCGCTGCAGCACGAGAGCATCCACGCGATGCGCCAGTTGCCGCAGTGGCTGCGCTGGGCCGTGGTGTGGCCGCCGCTCAACCTGTGGCTGCCGTACCCGTTCTACAACCGCGGCCACAGCGCGCACCACGTCAACTTCCACCTCACGCATCCCGAGCGCGACACCGAGAGCGCCTATCACTCGGCACCGGCCTGGGCCGGCTACGGACGCTTCTGGCGCTGGATCTACCTGGCGAACCAGACGGTGGCCTTCCGCGTCGTGCTGGGGCCCTTCCTGCGGCTGTGGAAGCTGGTGCGCTTCGAGACCGGCCGGGTCGCGGCCGGCGACTTCTCGCGACTGCCGACCTGGGGCTGGCATGCGCTGAGCGTGGCGCCGGTGCTGTACTTCGTGATCGGCGTGGCCGGCATGAGCCTGGGCGAGTACCTGCTGTGCTTCGTCTACCCGGGGATGATGCTGGGCTCGCTGCGCACCTTCACCGAGCACCGCTGGGCCGACACGCCGCACGAGCGCGTGGCGATCGTCGAATCGAACGCGGTGTTCGGCCTGCTCTACCTCTTCAACAACCTGCACCACGTGCACCACCGCGCGCCAACCATGCCCTGGTACGAGATCCCGGTGTACTTCCGGCGCCACCGCGCGGCGGTGCTGGCGGCCAACGGCCACTTCTACTACCGCGGCTATGGGCAGATCGTGCGGCGGCACCTGTTCCGGCCGGTGTTCGTGCCGGTGCATCCGGCTTGGTAACGGACCCTAGCCTGCGACGAAGCCCAGCACGCGCTCGATCACCTCGGCCTCCTTGAGGATGCGGCGGTGCCCCAGCCCCTGCGTGGCGACGAGCCGCGCACCCGGGATCGCATCGCGGTAGGCCTCGCTGTCGGCGAAGCGGTTCACGCGGTCGTCGCGGTCGTGCACGATCAGGGTCGGCCGCGCGATGCGCGGGCCCACGGCGGGCGGCTCGAACTGCGGCATCAGGATGCCTTCGCGCGATTCGATGCGCCGCTGCATCGCGGCGCGCGTGCGTTCGCGCAGGCCGAACACGTGGGCGAAGTAGCGCGTGTATTCGCGCGGCGAGGCGGGCGGCGCCAGCAGCACCAGCCGGTCGGCCGGCAGTCCGCGCGCCGCCGCATAGGCCAGTGCGTTGCCGCCCATCGAGTGCGCGATGGCCGCGCGCAGCGCATGGCCCTCGGCCGCGAGCCGCGCCGCGACGTACTCGAGCGCGCGCGCGAACTGCGGCAGGTTGCTGGCCCAGCCTGCGCTGCGGCCGTGCGCCGGCAGCTCGAGCAGCACCGGCCGCAGCCCCGCCGCGGCGATGGCCTGGGCCAGCGGCAGCATCTGGCCCGCATGGCCGCCCCAGCCGTGCATCAGCAGCACCACGGGCGTCTCGTCGACGGCCGAGGCCTGCGAGGCGAGGTGGTAGAGGCCGAGGCTGCCCTGCTCGAAGGCCCAGGTCTCGCGCCGCCACTCGGCGCCCGGCCCCTGGCCGCGGTAGAGCCACTTGGGCGGCAGCGGCGTGCGGAACACGCGGCTGGCCGCGCGCACGCCGAGCGCGGGCCAGAGGCGCTCGATGGCGCCGAGCGTCCAGCGCACGGCGCGCAGCCGGAGGCTGGCGCCGTAGTAGCCGGAACGCGCGGCGTGGGTGGAGGCCGAAGGCGTGGCGCTGCTCGTCATGCCGTGCGCCCTTCAGTACCAGACCCAGTCCTGGTTGCTGCCGGGCAGCGCACGCAGGGCTTCGCGCAGGGTTTCGACGCCGAGGGCCAGCGCGTAGACGGCCAGGCAGAGGGCAATGATCAGCATGGTGTTTCTCCTTTTTTATCGCACGATTGTGCGAAATTCAGATAAGCAAAGACGAAAGGCGTGCGCCCGGGACCTGCCTCAGGCGCGGTAGTCGGAAAGGATGCGCCGCCAGCTGCGCGCGGCATGCTCGCCGGCCAGCGGATCGCGCAGGAAGCGCGCGTCGTGCAGCAGGGTCATCACGAGGCCGTTGAGCTCGCTGACCAGCAGCGCGGCATCGGTGCCGGCCTTGAGCTCGCCGCTGTCCACCGCCTGCAGCACGGTGCGGCGCAGCGCGGCGCGCCAGCGGGTGATCTCGGCGAGCAGCAGCTCGCGCAGCTCGCCCTCGCGGTCGTCGTACTCGAAGGCACCGGCCATGTAGAGGCAGCCGGTCTCGCTCTCGACATCGCGCGTGCGCGCGATCCAGCGCTCGACGATGTCGGTCAGCCGCGCCAGGCCCTTGGGCTTCTGCATCGCGGGCACGAACACGTCGGCCAGGAAGCGGCGGCCGTATTCCTCGATGACGGCCTTCTGCAGCGCCTCGCGCGATCCCACGCGCGAGAACACGCCGCTCTTGGACAGGGCCAGCCGGCTCGCGATCGCCTGCAGCGTGATCGCCTCCAGGCCCTCGGCCAGCGCGAGATCCATCGCCGCGCCGACGATGGCGGTGCGGGTCAGCTCGCTTTTCTGGGTCTTGGCGTCCATGCGGCGCACTTTAGCACAGTCGTGCGAAATCTCAAACCAACGCGAAGGCCGCCTTGCCAGAGGGTCCAAAGATGATTTGCTCATGTGAAACCAACAAACGCATCGTTCCCCGCATAAGCCGTTGTGCAGAGAATTCCCGGTCCGTCCCGCTCCGGGACATGACCCTTCCGCGCCAGATGAACTTCCAACAACTGCGCTCGGTACGCGAGGCCGTTCGTTGCGGCTTCAACCTGACCGAGGTCGCCCATACCCTCCACACCTCGCAGCCTGGCGTGAGCCGGCAGATCCGCGAACTCGAGGAGGAGCTCGGCATCGAGCTCTTCGTGCGGGCCGGCAAGCGGCTCACCGGCCTCACCGAACCCGGCGGCCACGTGCTGCCGATCATCGAGCGCATGCTGCTCGAGAGCAGCAACCTGCGGCATGCCGGGCAGGAGTTCGTCGCGCAGCAGAGCGGCCTGCTGTCGGTGACGGCCACGCACTCGCAGGCGCGCTATGCGATGCCGGTGGCGGTGCAGGAATTCCGCGCCCAGTTTCCCAACGTGAAGCTGCACCTGCACCAGGGCTCGCCCAAGCAGATCGCGCAGATGCTGATCGACGGCGAGGCCGACGTGGGCATCGCCACCGAGGCGCTGGGCGACTACCCGCAGCTGGTCGCCCTGCCCTGCTACCGCTGGACCCATTCAGTGATCGTGCCGCCGGGCCATCCGCTGCTCGACGCGCCGCTCACGCTCGATGCGCTCACGCGCTATCCGCTGATCACCTACGACACCGGCTTCACGGGCCGCTCGCGCATCGACGAGGCCTTCGCGCAGCGCGGGCTCACGCCCAACATCGTGCTGGCCGCGATGGATGCCGACGTGATCAAGACCTACGTGCAGCTCGGCATGGGCGTGGGCATCGTGGCCGGCGTGGCCTACGAGGCCGAGCGCGACACGCAGCTGCGCGCGATCGACGCGGGGCGCCACTTCGGCATCAACCTCACGAAGCTCGCGGTGCGGCGCGGCAACTACCTGCGCAAGTACGTCTACGCCTTCATCGAGTCCTTCGCGCCGACCCTCACGCGCGCTGTGGTGGAAAAGGCACTGACCGACGAAACCAGGGCTTCGCACTACGAAATCTGAAAAGCGTGGCCCGACAAGGGCTTGGCGCGCGGACTTCGCACGGCGGATGCGGGGCTTTGGTCACGATGTCGACCGAAGCGGCGAGACTTCCATACGAAAGCATGAAAAAGCTGCCAGTTGCTTCACACAAGGAGCGTACATTCGCATTCATCCCAGCTTTCCGGAACGGATCAGCAATGGCATCGATTTCGCAGCAGCACCCCACAGCGAAGGCCAAGGCCCTCAAGGCCGCCGAAGCCAGCGAACGGCGCGAACGCCTGCGACGAGGGCTGCCCGCCACGGTGGAACTGCTGCAGCAACGCCATGCCGACCGCATCGACGACAGCGACATCGATGCCTACGTGAACCTCAACTGGCTCGAATGGCACGGCGGCGGGCTGCGGCTCACGATCACGGGCCGCAACGTCTGCGCGCAGCTCGCGCCCACGGCACTCGTCTGAGACACCCCCAAGAGAAAGCCGCCGCGGCGTGAGGCCTGCGGCGGCTTTCGTGCGGGCTCCTCTCGGAGCCCTGCGGCAGTGGGCACTTATCGTTATTGGCCAGCGATGATCTGCGAGATCACGCCCGTGGCGATCGCGGCCAGCACGAAGTCGCCGCCCACGCCCATCCACTGGTAGCCGCGCGGCGGCGGCTGCAGGCGGTAGGCGCGGTAGTCGTTGACCACGTAGTTGCGCGTGCGGTACTCGCTCGGCACGCGGCCGCCGCGGCGCCATTCGGCATGCGGCTGCGGGAAGCCGCGGCGATCGAACTGGCGTCCGTCGCGGAAGTCCTGGTTGCCCCAGTGGCCGGGCGGCGGGCCGCGGCGCTCCATGCGGTCATGGCCCGGAGGGCCGCCGCGATGACCGTCATGGCCGCGGCCCTGCGCGAAGGCGCTGCCCGCTGCCATGCACATGGCGAGTGCCGCGGCGGCCACGGCCATGCTCTTCGTCTTGTTGATGAACATCTGGAACTCCTTCGTGCGTGTTGTGATGACGAGTCCATTGTGGGCGGCCTGTGTGTCGGTCAGCCGGCGCTCAGGTAGGCGCGAAGTGAAACAAGGTAAGCGGCGGTATCCGCGCCTCCTGCACTCCTACAGCCGCACGGCGCCATGGTGCCGTTTCAGGGCAGGCCGGGCACGTAGCGGTTGACCACGATGCCGCATTCGTAGGCGTCGGAGCGCAGCAGCGCGAGCCGGTGGCCCTTGCTGCGGTCGTTGAACACCGACAGCCCGCCGCCCACCGCCGCCGGATTGACGAAGAACTGGAACTCGTCGACCACGCCGGCCTCGACCAGCGCCGACGCGAAGCCCACGCCGCCGATCGAGAGGATGTCGCCGCCCTCCTGGCGCTTGAGCGTCTCGACCGCCTCGGCCAGGTCGCCATGGACCACTGCGGTGCGCTCCCAGCGCGAGGCCTCGAGCTTGTTCGAGAGCACCACCTTGTCGGCATTGACGATCTTCTGGGCGAAGGCGTAGTGGCGATCGGCCGGAAAGCGCCGCGCGGCGCGGCCCCAGTGGTCGAGGTAACCCTCCTCCGCGATCTTGCGGCTCAGGAGGATGGTGCCCACGCTGTCGAACACGGTGTTGAAGTCCTGCTTGAGCCGCTCGTCCCAGGGCCAGGGATCGCCCCAGCCCCAGAGCTGCCAGTCGAGGTGGGCGTGGGCCGCCGACACGTAGCCGTCGACGGACATCTGCATCTGAAGGATCAGCTTTCTCATGCGCGTTCTCCTGGTGGATCTGGAAGGGATCGAAGCGCCCTGCTTTCTGCTTGCGAATTGCAATCGGTTTCCAGCGGGCGGTTGCAGTGTCTTCCGACCGATGCAAGAATGCAAGCGGTTCCGAAAGAAAAGCGTAGGAGCGCGCGCCATGGCATCACAGGAAAAATCCCTCTGCCCGATCAACCTCGCGCTGGAAGTCTTCGGCGACCGCTGGAGCCTGCTGATCGTGCGCGACATGATGTTCGCGGGCAAGCGCCATTTCCGCGAGTTCCTGCAGTCCGACGAAGGCATCTCGACCAACATCCTCACCGAGCGGCTCGGCAAGCTCGTCGAGCAGGGCGTGCTGCGCAAGAGCGACGATCCCACGCACAGGCAAAAGGCGCTCTACAGCCTCACGCCCATGGGCATCGACCTGCTGCCGGTGGTGGCGCAGATCGGCATCTGGGGCCGCAAGCACACGGCCGCCACGAAGGACAGCGCCGCCGATGCCGCCGCGCTCGACAAGGGCGGACCCGCGCTCTGGAAGAAGCTGCAGGCGGAGCTGCGGCGCGCGCATGCCGAGGGCCGCGCGGCCTGAAAGACACGCGTCACGTCCGGTCACCAGACTCGCGCGGGAGCGCTGGCAGAATGCCGCCCGGCACCCTGCCAAACCCGAACGCAGCAACCACACACCGAGGGGTCCGATGACCGAACACACCGTCGCGGCAGCCGTCGTCTACGCCAAGGACGTGACGCGCCTGAGCACGTTCTACACGCGCGTCGCCGGCCTGTCGCTCGCCCATGCCGAAGGCGGATTCAGCACCCTCGAATCGCCCGCGCTGCAGCTGTTCGTGGTCGCGATGCATGGCGACATCGCGGCCCGGGTCCACGTGTCGCAGCCGCCGGTGCGGCGCGAGAACACGGCGCTGAAGTTCGTCTTTCCGGTCGAGAGCCTGCGCGATGCGCGGCGCGCGGCCGCCGAGCACGGCGGCGCATTGAAGCCGGCCGAGGCCGAATGGGCGTTCGGCGGCCATCGCTATTGCGACGGGCACGACACCGAGGGCAATGTGTTCCAGCTGCGCGAGCGCGCGGTCGCCACGGGCGACGAGACGAACGATTGAGCAGGCGCGGCGAACGCCGCATGCTGCGGGCGCAAGCCCTGTACGGTCTTTCGCCCATCGACGGAAACGGCCGCTAAGCTGGCGCCCGCCTCGACGGCCCCTCTTCCCTTCCTCCTCCACGCACGCATGAACCGACGCCACCTGCTGCAGCTCCTCGCCGGCGGCATCGCCGCCTCCACGCTCGCCGCCTGCGGCCGGCGCAAGGCCTCGGAGCCGGCGCTGAAGTCCGATGCCAAGCTGCTCGCGCTGGGCGACAGCCTCACCTTCGGCTATGGCGCCCCGCCCGGCGAGGACTGGCCCGCAAGGCTCGCGACGCTCACGGGCTGGCAGGTGGTCAACGAAGGCATCAACGGCGACACCTCGGCAGGCGCCCTGAAGCGGCTCGACGCGCTGCTCGCGGCCGACAGCTACGACGCGGTGCTGGTGGGCATCGGTGGCAACGACATGCTGCGCGGCGTGCCGCTGCAGACCACGCGCGACAACATCGCGGCGATCGTGCGCCAGGCGCGCACGCACACGACGCGCGTGGCACTGATCGCCACGCCCGCGCCCGAACTGCTGCGCGCGACCATCGGCGCGCTCAGCGATGCGCCGCTCTACGAAGAGGTCGCGACCGCCGAGCAGGCGCTGCTGATCCCGGCGGTGTATGCGGGCGTGCTGTCCGATCCCGCGCTGCGCTCCGACCGCATCCACGCGAATGCGCAGGGCTACGAGAAGATCGCGCAGCAGATCGCCGAGCAGTTGCAGAAGGCCGGCTGGCGCTGAACGGCCCCGACGCGCCTCAGGGCGCGTTGCCCTGCGGTCCGACCGGCGGCGGCGCGGTACGGCCGCTGGAGCCCGGCGCGAGCTTGCGGCCGAAGGCCTCGCCCACGTTGCGCACCGGGCGGCTCGCGCGCTGCGACACGTTGTCGACACCGCGGCGCGTGGCATCGTCGGCGCGGTCGATGCCGCGGCCCGCGGCGTTGGTGCCGCGCTGCACGCCGCCGATCACCTTGCTGTCGCGCGGCGGCGGCTTGAGCGTGTGGGCGCGCTGCGCGCGCGGCGGGTTGTCGGCGCTCTGGGCCTGCACGGCGGCGGCCGGCAGCAGCATCAACGCGGCGAGCGACGCGGCGGCCACGAGATTGAAGTGAGGACGAAGGGTCATCGGGGATCTCCTCGAAACGTCGGGTTCATCGTCACGCGGGCTCGTCGCCCGCGGCCGCGGCGCGCGCCATGCGCTCGCTCTTCCAGTAGACGTCGTCGCCGCCATCGACGCGGTTGAGCACGCGCGCGAGCACGAACAACAGGTCGCTCAGGCGGTTGAGGTACTGGCGCAGCGTGTCGTTGAGCGTGGCCGTGGCGCCGAGCGCGACCACGGCCCGTTCCGCGCGGCGCGCGATGGTGCGGCACACATGGGCCTGCGCCGCGCCGCGGGTGCCGGCCGGCAGGATGAATTCGGCCAGCCGCGGCAGCGTGGCGTTGTGGTCGGCCAGCGCGTTGTCGAGCTGCAGCAGGGCCTCGGGCTTGAGCAGCGCATAGCCGGGCATCGAGAGCTCGCCGCCGAGGTTGAACAGCTGGTGCTGCACGTCCACCAGCAGCTCGCGCACCGCCTCGGGCAGCGGCTCGCACAGCAGCAGGCCGATGTGCGAGTTGAGCTCGTCGACGTCGCCCATGGCGTGCACGCGCAGGTGGTCCTTGGGCACGCGCGTGTTGTCGCCGAGGCCGGTGGTGCCGTCGTCGCCGGTGCGCGTGGCGATCTGCGAGAGTCGGTTGCCCATGGTGTGTTCGTTCCTATGCCGAGGGGGTGGAGGCGGTCTGCGCCTCGATCTTGCCGCGCAGCCATTGCAGGCCCGCGAGGTGCTGCTGGTCGTGGCTGCACAGATAGTGCACCAGGCTGCGCAGCGTGAGCGGACCATAGCCTTCGAACACCGCGGTGCGCGCGAACTGCGCGGCATCGAGCGTGCCCAGCAGCGCCAGCGTGTGGGCGCGCGCGGCGCGAAACTCGACCAGCGCGCGCTCGGCATCGGCCGCTCCGTAGGGGCGCTGCGCGTTCACGGCCTCGCTGTCGATCGAGGCCAGCACCGGGCGCTCTTCGTCGAGCGTGCGGCGAAAGCGCAGGTGGTAGCCCTCGACCTCGATGTCGCGCACATGGCAGACCTGCTGCAGCGGCGTGAAGGGCTCGCTCGGCACGCCCTCCCACGAGGCCGGCGCGAAGTCGCGCGAAGCGGCGGGGATCGCGGCGTAGTGGGCTTCGAGCTGGGCCGGAAAGGCGGCCAGTGCCTGCAGGGTCGTGGGATCGATGGTCATCGCGGCACGCGGCCCGTGCATCGCGGGCCGCGGAGAAAAGCGGGAGGAGGATTTTGCGGCATCGGCGTTCGAGGCTTGGCCGCTTAACCCCCTCGGCCGACTGCCGTACGGGGATCGGCCCGATGCCGATTCGCGCCCCGCTTCGTAGAATGGTCCGTTCGCCCCCGCCCCTCTTTTCCCCCTCTTCCACAGCCAGGAGACCTCCGATGAACGCCCCGACCTCGACCTCGCATCTGCTGCCGGAGCTTCATCTGCGCGAGGTGCCGGCAGTGCTGATCGATGCGCTCAAGGCCCGCTTCGGCGAGCGCTGTTCCACGGCGCTCGCGGTGCGCACGCAGCACGGGCGCGACGAGTCCTCGTTCGATGCGCCGCCGCCCTCGGCGGTGGTGTTCGCCGAGAGCACGCAGGACGTGGCCGATGCCGTGAAGCTCGCGAGCGAATACAGCGTGCCCGTCATCCCCTTCGGCGTGGGCTCCTCGCTCGAGGGCCACCTGCTCGCGGTGCAGGGCGGCATCAGCATCGACGTGTCGCGCATGAACCGCGTGCTGTCGGTCAATGCCGACGACCTCACGGTCACGGTGCAGCCGGGCGTCACGCGCAAGCAGCTCAACGAGGAGATCAAGAGCACCGGCCTGTTCTTCCCGATCGACCCGGGCGCTGATGCCTCCATCGGCGGCATGACGGCCACGCGCGCCAGCGGCACGAACGCGGTGCGCTACGGCACGATGCGCGAGAACGTGCTGGCGCTCGAGGTGGTGACGGCCGCCGGCGACACGATCCGCACCGGCACGCGCGCCAAGAAGTCCTCGGCCGGCTACGACCTCACGCGCCTGATGGTGGGCAGCGAAGGCACGCTGGGCGTGGTCACCGAGATCACGCTGCGCATCTATCCGCTGCCCGAGGCGGTGTCGGCCGCGATCTGTTCGTTCCCGAGCATCGAGGCGGCCGTGCGCACCACCATCGAGACCATCCAGCTCGGCGTGCCGATCGCGCGCGTGGAGCTGATCGACGTGAACACGGTGCGCATGGTGAATGCCTACGCCAAGCTGAACCTGCGCGAGGAACCGATGCTGCTGATGGAGTTCCACGGCTCGCCCGCGGGCGTGAAGGAACAGGCCGAGACGGTGCAGGAACTCGCGAGCGGCCACGGCGGCAATGCCTTCGAATGGGCCAGCACGCCGGAAGAACGCACGCGCCTGTGGACCGCGCGGCACAACAGCTACTTCGCCGCGGTGCAGTCGCGCCCGGGCTGCCGCGTGATCTCGACCGACACCTGCGTGCCGATCTCGCGCCTGGCCGACTGCCTGCTCGACTCGGTGGCCGAGGCCGATGCCAGCGGCATCCCCTACTTCCTGGTCGGCCATGTGGGCGACGGCAACTTCCACTTCGGCTACCTGCTCGATCCGAACGTGCCCGAGGAGCGCGTGAAGGCCGAGGCACTCAACCACGCGCTGGTGAGCCGCGCGCTCGCGCTCGAGGGCACCTGCACCGGCGAGCACGGCGTGGGCCTGCACAAGATGGACTTCCTGGTGACCGAGGCCGGTGCCGGCGCGATCGACATGATGCGCACGATCAAGCGCGCGCTCGATCCGAAGAACATCATGAACCCGGGCAAGATCTTCCAGCTCTGAGCGCACGCTGCGCATCCGGCAAAAAGCCCGGCGGCTTCGAAGGAAGCCCCGGGCTTTTTGCATGGGGTGAAGCAAGGGGCCCGAAGGCCCTGCTCACGATTACTTGCGGCGGCGCGCCGGCTGCTGCGGCTGCTCGGCCGGCACGTAGGTCTGCGACGGTGCCGCGCCGCCATCCACGCCGAGGCGGCCACCGCCGCCCAGGCCCTGGCCGCGCACCGTCTGCGCCTTGTAGTTGCGCAGCGAGCGGACCATCTGGTTGAAGGCGTCCATGAAGGCCGCCGCGATCACCTTGCCCTGCGCGGTGTTGGTGTAGCCGCCGAGGCCGCCGCCGGCGCTGCGGCCGACGATGGAGCCGAAGGCACCGAAGTCGGTCTTGGAGGCGCTGCCTTCGGAGGCCGCGACCTGCACGCCCGAGCGGTTGTCGATCAGGGTCAGCAGCGCCGAGGCTTCCTTGGTCTGCATGCTGCCGCCGATCGCGGCCAGCGCACGGCCGCGGTTACCGCCGACCAGGCCGCCGAGCGAGCCGCCGAGGCCGCCCGCATCGCTGTTGCTGAACACGATCTCGGGCGACAGGCCGTAGTCCGACGCGACCATCTGGCCGCGGCCGAAGTTGCTGCCGCCGCGCATCTCGCCCGACTGCTGCAGCGCGCGCTCGCGCGTCATCGCGTTCATGCCGGCCGCGCCGCGCTCGACCACCACGAAGCAGTTCGACTGCTGCACCAGCAAACGCAACAGGTTTGCAGTAGGCGGCAGACGGTATTCGCCCGTGAGGATGGTGTACCAGCCCGCGTTGACGTTCTCGATCAGCGAGACGGTGCCCAGCGGCGATTCGCAGCGCTCGAGCTGGCTGCTCTCGCCCGAGGTGGCGCCGCCGGCGGCGCTGCCGGTGGCCATGGTCTTGGCCGACTGGCTGCCCATCTGCATGTCGGTGGTGGCGCAGCCCGTGAGCAGCAACGCGCCCACGGCCACGGCCGCGAACGGGAAACGGGTGGTGATGAACTTCATGGAGAGCTCCCTCTGGCGAGATCGGGTGGAAAAAAGCTGCGGCGAGGATACGCGCAATGGATGACTGGAACAATCAAGCGGACGTCGGAGGACGCCGCGAAGCGGCTTAGGCCGTTCGGCGGATCCGCTCGATCAGCCCGTTGAGCGCATCGATCGAGCCGAAGTGGATCGCGAGCTCGCCGCTCTCCTCGATCTTGCCGCCGCGCTTGCTGCGCTTCTTGATCCGCACCTCGACCTCGGCGGTCAGCAGGTCGGCCAGTTCTTCCTCGACCCGCTCGAGGTCACGCGATTTCTCGCCGGTCTGGCCGCTGCGCCGCGGCGTGGCCGTGAGGCTGAATTCGGCCGCGAGCTTCTTCACCAGCGCCTCGGCCTCGCGCACCGACATCTTCTTGGCGGCGATCTGGTTGGCCGCCGTGATCTGGGTGCCGCGATCCAGCGACAGCAGCGCGCGTGCGTGGCCCATGTCGATGTCGCCGGCCATCAGCATCGCCTGCGCGGGCTCGGCCAGGTTGAGCAGACGCAGCAGGTTGCTGGCGGCGCTGCGCGAGCGGCCCACGGCCTGGGCGGCGGCCTCGTGCGTGAGGCCGAACTCGCTGACCAGGCGCTGCAGGCCCTGGGCCTCTTCGAGCGGGTTCAGGTCCTCGCGCTGGATGTTCTCGATCAGCGACATCGCCGCGGCGGCCTCGTTGGGCACGTCGCGCACCAGCACCGGCACGCTCTCGAGGCCGGCCAGCCTGGCGGCACGGAAGCGGCGTTCGCCCGCGATGATTTCGAACTCGGCGTTCTTGGCGGCCGCGGACTCCTCGTCGAGGCGGCGCACCAGGATCGGCTGCATGATCCCCTGCGCCTTGATGCTCTCGGCCAGCTCGTAGAGCGCGCCCTCGTCCATGCGGGTGCGCGGCTGGTAGACGCCGGCCACCATCTGGTCGAGCCGCAGGCTGTTGGGGTTCTGCGGCGCGCCGTTCTCGCCGGAGCCGCCGTCGCCGGCGTTGTCGCTGGAAGGGGCGGCCGTCGGGCCGAGCAGCGCTTCGAGGCCGCGGCCCAGGCCCTTGGGTTTCTTGGTCGCCATCAGTTCTTTTCTTTCGACACGTCGTTCAGGAGTTGCCGGCCCTCGGGCCAGTCGCCCAGGCCGGATTCGGCATTGAGGTGGCCGTGCGCGCCCGCGTCGACGAAGCGCGCGCCCCAGTCGCTCGCCATCTGGCGCGAGCGGGCGGCCTCGCAGTACGGGTCGTCGTTGGCCGCGATCAGCACGGCGGGAAAAGGCAGCGGCTGGCGCACGATCGGCGCCCAGCCCGGGATCATCTGGCGCACGTCCTCGCGCTCGAGGTCGCCGGGCGCGACCAGCAGCGCGCCGCGTACCCGCGCGGTGCTGCGCGAATGGGCGGCCCAGGCCGCGACCAGGATGCAGCCCAGGCTGTGGGCGGCGAAGACCACGTCGCCGGGCGAAGCCAGCACTTCCTCCTCGAGCCGCGCCGACCAGTCGCCGCGCAGCGGCCGCATCCATTCATGCTGTTCCACGCGGTGGTCGTGGTGCTTTTCTTCCCAGAGGGTCTGCCAGTGGCCGGGGCCGCTGTTCTGCCAGCCAGGCAGCAGGAGGACGCGGGGTTCAACACTCATTTGCTATTATTTTTATAGCTAACTATATAGACTGGATAAGGGTCAGACGTTGTTTTCGCTGCTGGACTTGGGTTCGCCGACCGGTGCCAGCACGTCCTCGGGAATCGGCAGGTCGGGCGAGGTACGGCCCGGTGCCGGCGGCGTGCTGGGCGCCACCGCACCCGAAGCGAAGGCGCTCGCGGGCGGCATCTTCGCGATCAGCTCTTCGGCGAAGGCGATGAAAGCCTGGCTACCGCGCGCCGCCGGGTCGAAGACCACGCCCGGCAGTCCGTAGCTCGGCGCCTCGGCCAACCGCACATTGCGCGGGATCACGGTGTCGAACACCTTGTCGCCGAAGTGCGCCTTGAGCTGCTCACTGACCTGCTGCTGCAGCGTGATGCGCGGATCGAACATCACGCGCAGCAGGCCGATGATCTGCAGGTTCTTGTTGAGGTTGGCGTGCACCTGCTTGATGGTGTTGACCAGGTCGGTCAGGCCCTCGAGCGCGAAGTACTCGCACTGCATCGGCACGATCACGCCATGCGCCGCGCACAGGCCGTTGAGCGTCAGCAGGCTCAGGCTGGGCGGGCAGTCGATCAGCACGAAGTCGTACTCGGCACCGACCGCGGCCAGCGCGGTGCGCAGGCGCTTCTCGCGGCGGTCGAGCGCGACCATCTCGACCTCGGCACCGGCCAGCTCGCGGTTGGCACCCAGCACGTCGTAGGCGTAGCCGCCCTCCGCCAGCTTGTCGGCCTTGACCCGCGCCTCGGCCACCGAAGCCGACTCGAGCAACACGTCGTACACCGTGGTCTCGAGCTGGCGCTTGTCGATGCCCGAACCCATGGTGGCATTGCCCTGCGGGTCGAGGTCGATCATCAGCACGCGCTGGCCCACCTTGGCCAGGCCGGCGGCGAGGTTGACGGTGGTGGTGGTCTTGCCGACGCCGCCCTTCTGGTTGGCGATGCAGAAAATCTTGGCCATGGAGGAGGATCAGTTCGAGGCGGCGAGCTTGACGCCGAAGGCGATCAGGAAGACACCGGCCAGCTTCTCGAGCACGCCCGAGATCCGCGGATTGGCGCGGATGCGCTCGGCCAGGAAGTGGGTCAGCAAGGTGGAGGTCAGGCCGTAGAGGAAGGTCAGCGCTGCGATCGTGACCGCCATCGCGCCGAAGGTGACCACGCCCTGGTGGCGGGCCGGGTCGACGAACAGCGGGAAGAAGGCCATGTAGAACACGATCGCCTTGGGGTTCAGCAAGGTGATCATCAGCGCCTGCCGCATGAAGTGGCGCGGGCGGATATTGAGGATGGGCGCGGCACCGGGCTTGGCGCGCAGCATCTTGAAGCCCAGCCAGGCCAGGTAGCCGGCGCCGAGCCACTGCACCGCCTTGAAGGCGGTCGGATAGGTGGCCAGCACGGCCGACACGCCCGCCACCGCGGCCCACATCAGCACTTGGTCGCCCGCAATCACGCCCAGGGTCGCCGCCAGGCCGCCGCGAATTCCGCCTTTGCTGGTCGACGTGATCAGCGCCAGGTTGCCCGGGCCGGGAATCAGGAGGAACAGGATGATGGCGACGACGAACGCGCCGTAGTCAGCGATGCCGAACATGGGAATTGCCTCGTGGAAAGAGGGAAAGGGGAGCCGTCGAGTCTAAGCGAGGCAGGTGGCGCGGCGATTGGCCTAACGGCCGGTTTTGCGCGGCCCACGCGTTTCTTTTGGCAAGACGACGAGCAGCGCCGTCTTGCCGGGCACGGATCAGGCCTGTTTTCGCGCCCAGACGATGCAACGCTCGGCGTCGAGGCCGGGCACCGTCAGTTGTTCCACGTGAAACACCGCGACTTCAGCGGGCAGTCCGGCGAGTTCATCGGCCGGATTCTTGCCCTTCATCGCGAGCCACTTGCCACCCTCGGCCAGCAGGTGCGAGGAGCCCGAGAAGAAATCGGGCAGCGACGCGAAGGCGCGCGAGCTGATCAGGTCGAAGCGGCCTTCGAGCTTTTCGACCCGGGCGTGAAGCCCGCGCAGGTTGGGCAGCACCAACTCGCCGGCCACTTGCTGCACGAAAGCCATCTTCTTTGCGACCGCATCGAGGCAGGTCACGTCGAGGTCGGGCCGCAGGATCGCGATGACCACGCCCGGCAATCCGGCCCCCGATCCCACGTCCAGCAGCTTGCCCTGCCCTGCCCACTCGCGTTGCAGCGGCGGAATCACGGCGAGGCTGTCGAGCAAGTGGTGGGTCAGCACGCTGTCGGGATCGCGCAGCGCCGTGAGGTTGTAGACCTTGTTCCACTTGAGCATCAGCGCGCCATAGGCCGTGAGCTGCTCGGCCTGGCGCTCGGACAAGGCCACGCCCAACGCCTCCGCGCCCACGCGCAGCCGTTCGATCGTCGCCGTCATTCGGCCGACTGCGGCTCGGTGGCTGCTTCCTTGGTCGCGGAAAAGGCCTTGTGGCCGCCCTTGCGCAGGTGAATCAACAGCAGCGAGATGGCCGCCGGCGTCACGCCCGAGATGCGCGAGGCCAGGCCCAAGGTCTCGGGCTTGTGCTTCGCGAGCTTCTGGCGCACCTCGAAACTCAGGGCCTTGACCTGGCCGTAGTCGAAATCGGCCGGCATCTTGAGGCTCTCGAAGTGGGCGGCGCGCTCCACTTCGTCGTTCTGGCGCTCGATGTAGCCCGAATACTTGGCCGAGATCTCGATCTGCTCGATCTCGGTTTCGCTGAGCTGGGCCTCGGCGCCGTACTTGCCGCCGTCCAGCGACATCAGGGTCTGGTAGTTCACATCGGGCCGGCGCAGCAGGTCGGCCAGGTTGTATTCGTGCTCGATCGCCTTGCCGAGCACGCGCACCGACTCGGTCGCCGGAAGGTTGCGCGGGTTCACCCAGATCGACTTGAGCCGCTCTGTTTCACGTGAAACAGCGTCGCGCTTGCGGCTGAAAGCATCCCAGCGCACGTCGTCGACCAGGCCCAGCTTGCGCCCTGCTTCGGTCAGGCGCATGTCGGCGTTGTCCTCGCGCAGCTGCAGCCGGAACTCGGCGCGGCTCGTGAACATGCGGTAGGGCTCGGTCACGCCCTTGGTGATCAGGTCGTCGACAAGCACGCCAAGGTAGGCTTCGTCGCGGCGCGGCAGCCAGGCATCCTCGCCCCGGCATTGCAGCGCGGCGTTGATGCCGGCGAACAGGCCCTGGGCCGCCGCCTCTTCGTAGCCCGTGGTGCCGTTGATCTGCCCGGCGAAGAACAGCCCCTGGATCGCGCGGGATTCGAAGCTGCTCTTGAGTTCGCGCGGATCGAAGTAGTCGTACTCGATCGCGTAGCCGGGACGCAGGATGTGGGCGTTCTCCAGCCCGGGCATCGAGCGCACCAGCTGGTACTGGATGTCGAAAGGCAGGCTGGTCGAGATGCCGTTCGGGTAGTACTCGTTGGTGGTCAGGCCCTCGGGCTCGAGGAAGATCTGGTGGCTGTCCTTGTCGGCGAAGCGATTGATCTTGTCCTCGACGCTCGGGCAGTAGCGCGGACCGACGCCGTCGATCTTGCCGGTGAACATCGGGCTGCGGTCGAAGCCCGAGCGGATGATCTCGTGCGTGCGCGCGTTGGTGTGCGTGATCCAGCACGGCATCTGCTGCGGATGCATCTCGACCTTGCCGAGAAAGCTGAACACCGGCATCGGCCCTGCCCCGCCGGGCATGCCGTCGCCGGGCTGCTCGGTGCACTTCGAGAAGTCGATGCTGCGACCGTCGAGCCGCGGCGGCGTGCCAGTCTTGAGCCGGCCCTGCGGCAGCTTGAGTTCCTTGAGGCGCGCCGACAGGCTCACGGCCGGCGGGTCGCCCGCGCGGCCGGCCTGGTAGTTGTCGAGGCCGACATGGATGCGGCCATCGAGGAAGGTGCCCGCGGTCAGCACCACGGTGCGCGCGCGGAAGGCGATACCGACCTGCGTGACCGCGCCTACCACGCGGTCGCCCTCGACCATCAGGTCGTCGACCGCCTGCTGGAACAGGCTCAGGTTCGGCTGGTTCTCGAGCCGGCGGCGGATCGCCGCCTTGTAGAGCACGCGGTCGGCCTGGGCACGCGTGGCGCGCACGGCCGGACCCTTGCTCGAGTTGAGGATGCGGAACTGGATGCCGGCCTCGTCGGTGGCGATCGCCATCGCGCCACCGAGCGCGTCGACCTCCTTCACCAGATGGCCCTTGCCGATGCCGCCGATCGAGGGGTTGCAGCTCATCTGGCCCAGCGTCTCGATGTTGTGGGACAGCAGCAGCGTCTTCGCGCCCATGCGGGCGGCAGCGAGCGCGGCTTCGGTGCCGGCATGGCCGCCACCGACGACGATCACGTCGAATTCTTCGGGATAAAGCATGAGAGGGGGCGCACTGACGCGTGCGCGGCGCAAAGGAGGGCCATGATTTTAATCGGCCCACCCTGCTCACGCCCACTGTGGGGGCAAGCTGGTTGCGAGACTCTAAAAGTCCGCCAAACCCTTCAGGGCCTCGATAGTTTGCTATATTTTTTGTAGCAAACTATCATGGGTCAAGCCGACGTGGCCAGCTCCACCACCGGCACCGGCTTCTCGATGCCCACGAGCGCGCCGCTGGCCGGCGGTTCCACGGGCGGCGCCACGCTCTGGTCCTGCAGCTCGGTCACCACGATCTGCTTGTCGCGCATGCTCACGCTGCCGAAGATGGTGCAGAAGGCCACGTCCTTCGCATCGCGCCCGGTGCCCACGCGCACGAGACGGTCGACCGGCGCCATGCGCGTGGCGTCGAACAGCACCCAGCGCCCGCCGAGCCAGGCCTCGAACACGGCATGGAAATCCTGCGGCGGTTCCTCGAAGGCCACGTAGCCCACGACCAGCCGCGCCGGGATGTTGAGCGCGCGGCAGAAGGTGATGCCCAGGTGCGCGAAGTCGCGGCACACGCCAGCACGCTGCACGAAGACCTCGCGTGCCGTGGTGGTCGAGTCGGTGCTGCCCGACTCGTAGGTGATGCTGTCGTGGATCCAGTCGACGATCGCCTGCACGCGGCCGATGCCCGGCGGCAGGTCGCCGAAGAGCTGGAAGGCGCAGCGCGCCATCAGGTCCGACTCGCAGTAGCGCGTCGGCATCATGTAGTGCAGCACCTCGTCGGGCACTTCGTTGACCGGCACTTCGGGCAGGTCGTGCGGCACGTCGACCTGGGTGCGCTGCACGGTCGCGGTGTAGGCGATCTTCAGCGGCCCCGGTGCCACGTCGAAGCGCAGGAAGCGGTTGCCGCTGGCCTCGTCGCAGAACACCTGCACCTCGGCCGCCGGCTCGATCGTGAGGGTCTCGCGGATCACCGCCTGCGCGCCCGCGCGGGCCGCCTCGATGTTCAGCAGCAGATGAGCAGGCGCGCCGACTTCGTAGTCCAGCTGCGCCTCGATGTGCGAGATGTGCATGGGGCTCCCCTTCCCTTCTTCGCGTGGCTCAGGCGCGCCTTCGGCGCGAACGGTGCTCGGGCAACTGCCAGTGCGTCTGCGTCACCAGCAGCACCCGCAGGACGCAATGCGCGGGGCTCTGCAGCAGCAGGCGCAGCGAGCGCGTACGCGGCCAGCGCACCGACCGGTGCCGGTGCATCAGTCGAGCGCCTTCTTCACCGCGCCCACGCCCAGCGCGGCGAGCACGATGAAGATCACGGCCAGAATGAGGAACAGGCCGAACAGCACCTTGGCAATGCCCGCGGCGCCCGCCGCGATGCCGCCGAAACCCAGCAGGCCGGCCACCAGGGAGATGACCGCAAAGATGATGGCGTACTTCAACATCGAGTGACTCCTTTGCCGCGGGTCGCAGCCCTCGGTGCCCGAAGAATAAAAAAGGGTGCGCTACGCCCCGATAGTCACCGAGCCCAAGCACCCGTAGGACAAACCCGCGCCGCCCAAACCCGCTAGCATCCGGTGCGTTCCAAAGAACCATTTCAACGATCGATTGGAGTTTTTCGCATGAAGCTGTACTACTCGCCGGGCGCCTGCTCGCTCTCGCCGCACATCGCGATGCACGAAGCCGGCCTCGCCTTCGAACCGGTGCTCGCCAGCACCAAGAGCCACAAGCTGCAGGACGGCACCGACTACTACGGCATCAACCCGCTGGGTTACGTGCCGATGCTCGAACTCGACGACGGCACGCGCCTGCGCGAAGGCCCCGCGATCCTGCAATACATCGCCGACCTCGTGCCCACCAAGAACCTCGCGCCCGCCGCCGGCACCCTGCAGCGCTACCGCCTGCAGGAGTGGCTGACCTTCATCGGCACCGAGATCCACAAGGGCTTCAGCCCGCTGTTCAACCCGGCCATGCCCGAGGAAGCCAAGACCATCAGCCGCGACAAGCTCACTTCGCGCTTCACCTGGCTCGACGGCGAACTCGCGAACAAGCAGTACCTGATGGGCGACCAGTTCAGCGTGGCCGACGGCTACCTGTTCACCGTGACCAACTGGGCCAAGCCCACCGGCGTGGACCTCGCGGGCTTCGCAAACATCCAGGCCTGGCGCGCGCGCGTGAGCGAGCGTCCTGCGGTGCAGGAAGCGATGAAGGCCGAAGGCCTGCTGAAGTAATCCAGCACCACCGAGGCGCACCATCGCGCTTCGCCATCAACGGCCGGCACCTCGCCGGCCGTTTGCTTTTGGCGGGCCACCCGAGCAATGCCACCCGATTGCATTTGCACCGCCGCATCGCCTAGCACCAAGACTACAACCCCGTGGCAGCAGGGTTGAGGCCCCGCCCCTACCCTTGCGCTTGCGTTCGCTGTTCACACCTTCTTTTTCCATTCCACTTCCCAAAGAGCCTCGGCCATGTCCACCCTTTTCGACCCCGTCCAAGCCGGCGACCTGAAGCTCGCCAACCGCATCGTGATGGCGCCGCTCACGCGCAACCGCTCGCCCAACGCCATCCCGACGGCGCTCGCGCCCACCTACTACGCGCAGCGCGCGAGCGCCGGCCTGCTGATCACCGAGGCCACCGCCATCAGCCAGCAGGGCCAGGGCTACGCCGACGTGCCCGGCCTCTACGGCACCGAGCAGCTCGACGGCTGGAAGAAGGTGACCGACGCCGTGCATGCCGAGGGCGGCAAGATCGTGGTGCAGCTGTGGCACGTGGGCCGCGTCTCGCACACCAGCCTGCAGCCCGACAACGGCCAACCGGTCGCGCCCTCGGCCATCACCGCCAAGACCAAGACCGTGCTGATCCATGACGGCGTGCCGACCTTCACCGAGACCTCCGAACCGCGCGCGCTCGACGCCGCGGAGATCCCCGGCATCGTCCACGGCTTCGCCACCGCCGCGCGCAACGCGGTCGAGACCGCGGGCTTCGACGGCGTCGAGATCCACGGCGCCAACGGCTACCTGCTCGACCAGTTCCTCAAGGACGGCAGCAACCAGCGCAGCGACGACTACGGCGGCAGCATCGAGAACCGCGCGCGCTTCCTGCTCGAGATCACGCGCGCCGTGGCCGATGCCGTGGGCGCGCGCCGCACCGGCATCCGCCTGTCGCCGGTCACTCCGGCCAACGACGTGCACGACAGCAACCCGCAGCCACTGTTCACCTACGTGGTGAAGGAACTGGCGAAGCTCGACCTGGCCTACGTCCACATCATCGAAGGCGCCACCGGCGGCCCGCGCGAGATCGCCGACCGGCCCTTCGACTACGAGGCGCTCAAGGCCGCCTACCGCAACGCCGGCGGCAAGGCCGCCTGGATGGTCAACAACGGCTACGACCGCCCGCTCGCCGAGGAAGCCGTGAAGGAAGGCGACGACCTCGTCGCCTTCGGCAAGCCCTTCATCTCGAACCCCGACCTGGTGCGCCGCCTGCGCGAGCACGCGCCGCTCAACGAGCTCGACAAGGCCACCCTGTACGGCGGCGGCGCCAAGGGCTACACCGACTACCCCGCGCTGGCCTGAGCCCGCGGACGACCGGCGCGCGGTGCTTTCGGGTACCGTTGCGCCATGTCGCAGATCGAGAACCAGCTGGCCGCGCGCGGCCTCGTCCTTCCGCCCGCCGTCCAGCCGCCACCGGGCGTGGTGCTGCCCTTTCGCTTCGTGCGCATCGTCGGGCGGCGCGCCTTCGTCTCGGGCCATGGCCCGCTGAATGCCGACGGCAGCATCGCCGCGCCGCTGGGCAAGCTCGGGCGCGAGCTCGACGTGGAACAGGGCTACGCAGCCGCGCGCCTCACCGCGCTCGCGATGCTCGGCAGCCTGCAGCGCGCGCTCGGCGACCTCGACCGCATCACGGCCTGGACGCGCGTGTTCGGCATGGTCGCCTCGGCCCCGGGCTTCGACCGCCAGCCCTCGGTCATCAACGGCTTCTCCGACCTCGTGCTCGAGCTCTTCGGGCCCGAGGTCGGCGCGCATGCGCGCAGCGCGGTCGGCATGGCCGAGCTGCCGTTCAACATCCCGGTGGAGATCGAGGCCGAGGTGGAGATCGCCGAATGAGCGAAGCGCCGCGCTGGAGCCTGCGCCGCGCCGAAGCGGCCGATGCGAACGCGATCCGCGACTGCGCGATCGCCGCCTTCAGCGTCTACCTGCCGCGCCTGCCGATCGTGCCGCTGCCGATGAGCAAGGACTACGCAAGCGCCATCGAGTTGCAACAGGTGTGGGTCGCCGCCGATGTCGTGGATGCCACGGAGATCGCGGCCGCGCTCGTGCTCGACATCACCGACGAAGGCTTCCTGATCGACGTGATCGCGGTGCAACCGAGGCACCAGGGCAGTGGCGCGGGCCGCGCCCTGCTCGAGCTCGCCGAGCGCGAGGCGCTGCGCCAGGGCTTCGATTCGATCTACCTGTTCACCAACGAGAAGATGAGCGAGAACCGCGCGCTCTACGAACGCATCGGCTATGTCGAATACCGGCGCCTGGTGCTCGAGAACCGCACGCGCGTCTTCCTGCGCAAGGCGCTGCGATGAACGCCACGCCCAAGCTCGCGCGCATCCACCATGCCGCGATCATCTGTTCCGACTACGCGGTGTCGAAGCGCTTCTACAGCGAGGTGCTGGGCCTGCGCATCGTTGCCGAGCACCTGCGTGCCGAGCGCAACTCGTACAAGCTCGATCTCGCGCTGCCCGACGGCTCGCAGATCGAGCTGTTCTCCTTTCCCGATCCGCCGCCGCGCGTCTCGCGCCCCGAGGCGCGCGGGCTGCGCCACCTGGCTTTCGAGGTGCCCGACGTGCGCGCCGCGGCGGATGCGCTCGAGGCGCAGGGCATTGCCGTCGAACCGATCCGCGTCGATGAATACACGGGCCGGCGCTTCACCTTCTTCGCCGATCCCGACGGGCTGCCGCTCGAGCTCTACGAGGCCGCGCAGACTCCTAGCCCTTGCGCGTGAAATCGACGCTGACCTTCAAGCCCGTCGGCTCGGCCGCCTCGAGCCGCAGCTCGGCCCCCAGCAGCTCGGCATAGCGCGCCACGATCGACAGGCCCAGCCCCGAGCCCTGCCCCAGCTTCTGCCCCGCCGGGCCCTGTGCCCAACGCTGCATCAACAGGCGCTGCGCATCGAGCGGAATGCCGGGGCCGTCGTCGATCACGCTGAGCACTTCGCCGCTGACCTCGACCGTGATGGTGCGCCCGCCATAACGCAACGCGTTGTCGATCAGGTTGTCGAGGATGCCCTCGACCAGCGCCTCGTTGGCCTGCACCGTCACGCTGTCGTCGAGGCCGCGCGCGCCCAGGTCCACGCCACGCGCATCGGCGCGCGCGAGGTGCCGCAGCACCGTCTGCTCGGCCAGCGCATCGAGCCGCACCGGTTCGGTCTCGAGGCTGGTGCTGGCCTCGTCGGCCAGCGCGAGCGCGAGCAGCTGGTCGATCAGGTGGCTCGCGCGCTCCTGGCTCTTGGCCACCTGCTCGAGCTGCTCGCGCCACACCGAGGGCTTCTGCTGCGCGAGACCGTAGTCGGCCAGTGCACGGATGCCCGCGAGCGGCGTGCGCAACTCGTGCGCCACGTTGCCCACGAATTCGCGCTGTCCGCGCACGCTGTGGCCCAGCCGCTCGAACAGCGCATTGACCGCTTCGCCGAGCCGCTGCAGCTCGCGCGAAGTCTGCACCACCGTCACCGGCGAGAGGTCGCGCACGTCGCGCCGATCGAGCGCCTGCTGCAGGTCGCCGAGCGGCCGCAGATCGCTGCGGATCCCATGCCAGAGCCATACGGCGAGCAACATCAGCAACAGCACCTGCGGCGCCAGCGCATAGCCCAGCAGCTGCCGCACGAGCGCCGTGCGGCTCAGCGTGGTCTGCGCGATGACCACGCGATAGGGCATCGCGACACCGGGCTCGGCATCGTGCTCGAGCACCACCGCGCGCATCGGCTTGCCCTGGTAGGTGACGTCGGAGAAGCGATAGCGCGCGCCGCCCACGGGCAGTGGCGCCTGCAGGTCGTCGGCACCCGAGATCAAGGTGCCGTCGAGCCGCTGCACCGAGAAATTGACCTTGTCGATCTGGTCGAACAGCACCGTCGCCACCTCGCGTGGCGTGAGCAGCAGCTCGATGCCGCGCTCGCCCGCCTGCACGTTGGCCGACAGCGCATAGGCGTCGTCGAGCATGCCGCGATCGAAGGCCTGTTCGGAGAAGTAGTTGGCGATGACCAGCGCGATCACCGCGCCCACCATCCAGCTCAGCGCGAGCGGCACCAGCACGTTGCGCAGCACGCGCCGCGTGAGCGTGGACACCGCGCGCGGCGGCCTGGGCGCGATGCGCGCGTGCGCTGCTTCGCTCTCGCTTTCGCTCACGGTCGCGGCGCGCTCAGACTTCGGCTTCGAGCAGGTAGCCGATGCCGCGCAGCGTGCGGATGCTCGCGCCCGAACCGACCAGCTTCTTGCGCAGCCGCGAGATGAAGGCCTCGAGCGCGTTGTCGCCCAGCGATTCGTCGAAGCTCGAGAGCTTGTCGGACAGCGCACGCTTGCTCACCGTGCGGCCCGGCGGGCTCATGAGTTCCCACAGCACCTCGAACTCGCGCGCCGGCAGGTCGAGCGGACCGCTCGCGGTGGAGAAGCGCCGAGCCTTGCGGTCGAGCTTCAACTGGCCCAGCAGCACGATGTCTTCGGTGCCCTTCGCGCGCCGCACCAGCGCGCGCAAGCGCGCCTCGACCTCGGCCAGGTCGAAGGGCTTGCCGAGGTAGTCGTCGGCACCGGCATCGAGGCCCGCGATGCGTTCCTCGGTGCGGCCGCGCGCGGTCAGCACGAGCACCGGTGTGCGATCGCCGCGCGCACGCGCCTGTCGCAACGCGGTGAGTCCGCTCGCGAGACCGCTGGTCGCGCTCGCGGTGGCGGGCAGGTTCAGATCGAGCAGCACCGCATCGAAGGGCTGCACGCGCCAGAGGTGGTCGGCGTCCTCGACGTTGGTGGAAACATCGACGCGGTGACCGGCGTCCGCGAGGCTGCGAAGCATCACGTCGCGCAGCACGGCATCGTCTTCGACTAGCAGGATTCGCATGATTTTCGAGTGGGTTGAGGTGCCTATTCTTGCTCGCGGGAGGGTCAGCAGGCGGTCAGTACGACACGCGATAAACACGGCATGAGCATACGACAGCCCATCGCCGCACGGTTCCTTTTCATCGGGGCCGCATCGTCATGAGCGCACGCGAACCTTCCAGCCTGCTGAGCTTCGTGCACCCCGCCGTGCAACGCACCGCGGTCGTGCTGCTGCATGGTTTGTGCAGCACACCTGACGAACTGCTGACCGTGCAGTCCGCGCTGCGCGACGGCGGCTATGCGGTGCACCCGATGTCGATCCCCGGCTACTCCTTCGACGCCAATGCGCCGATGCAGCAGGCCGCGCCCTTCCAGCAGTGGCTCGACAGCATCGAGGCCCAGGTCACGGCCCTGCGCGAGACGCACGAGCGCGTGCTGCTCGTGGGCATCTCGGCCGGCTCCTCGCTCGCGCTCGGCGCCGCCATCCGCTGCGGCGACGCGGTCGATGCGCTGGTGCTGATGTCGACCACGCTGCGCTTCGACGGCTGGGCCATTCCGCGCACGCAGATGCTGCTGCCGCTGGCCTACTACACGCCGCTGGGCCGCTTCTGGCAGTACCGCGAACGCCCGCCCTACGGCGTGAAGAACGAACGCGTGCGCGCCTGGATCGAGCGCGAGCTGCGGCACCGCAAGATCTCGCGCGCCGGCAGCTCGGTGATCGGCGTGGGCCACCTGCGCGAACACCATCGGCTGATCCGCCACGTGCGCGCCAACCTGCATCGCGTGCAGTGCGACCGCGTGCTCGCGCTGCATGCGCAGCAGGACGAGGTGGCCAGCGTGGCCAACCTCGAGATCCTCGCGCGCGGCCTGCGCTGCCGGTCGTTCCGCAGCGTCGTGGTGAGCAACAGCTACCACATGATCACCATCGACAACGACCGCCAGCAGGTGGTGCGCGAGACCGTCGCGTTCGCCGACGAAGTCGCGCATGGCACGGGCGCCGATGCCCCCATTTCCTCTCTGAAGGCTTCCTGAAAAGGAATGCGTTCGCCATCGCGATGCCATCGATCCCGCCCCACAATGAAAAACGCAAGGTGACGCGGCGACGCGCGCCTTCCCTGCATTCGCAGCGCCGACCGATGGCACTTCCGCACGACGATCGTGCATCACGCTTCGCCTGAAAGGAACAAGCCCCATGTCCACTTCGCCCACCTTCAACAGCATCGCGCGCATCCTCGAGAACGACTTCCACGTCGAAGCGAACCTGGTCGCACCGCAGACCGCGCTCACCGACCTGGGCCTCGACTCGCTCGCGCTGATGGAGTTCGTCTTCGCGGTCGAGGACGCCTTCCATCTGCGCATTCCCGAGGACCGTCTCGATCCGCGCGAAGCAGGCATCACGCTGCAGCGCCTGTGCGAAGTGATCGATGCGGAGAGCGCCGCGACGGCGAACACCGCGAACGCGCCTGAGGCGGCGCACGCATGAGCAGCGGTGTAGAACACGCGGTGATCGCGGCTTCGGCGCAGCGCATCGCGGCGCCGCCGGTGCGCGTCAGCGGCATCGGCTTCGTCACGCCGATCGGCCGCACGCTCGAGGCCTTCGACGATGCGCTGTTCCATGGCCGCTCGGCCGTGCGTTCGCACACGCTCGCGATCCCCGGCATGGACAGCGTCGAGATCGCGGTGGCCGCCTGCGACTTCGATTCGAACGGCGTGCGCAGCACCTCGCGCCTGCCGCTCGACCGCGGCACCGCGATGGCACTCGCGGCCGCGCAGGATGCAGCGGCGCAGGCCGGACTGGCGCGCGACAGCGTCGACCCCGAACGGCTCGGCATCTTCTGGGGCAGCGGCCTCGCGGGCGCGGGCAGCTTCGACAACACCACGCAGGCGCTCTATGGCGAGCAGCGCCGCATGCGGCCGACGACCGTGCTCACCGTGATGCCCAATGCGGCGGTGGCCGAGCTCGCGCTGCACTTCGGCGCGCACGGCGCGGCGATCGCCTATGCCTGCGCCTGCGCCTCGTCGGCGGTGGCGATCGGCGAAGCCATGCGCGCCATCCGCGGCGGCTGGATCGACGTCGCCATCGTCGGCGGCCATGACGCCATGCTCACGCCCGGCGTGATGGCGAGCTGGCAGGCGATGCGCGTGATGGCCGCGCCACCGGCCGATGCACCCGAGACCGCCTGCCGCCCCTTCTCGGGCGACCGCGCGGGCTTCGCGCTCGGCGAAGGCGCCGCGGCGCTGGTGCTCGAATCGGAAGCGCATGCGCGTTCGCGCGGCACGGCCGACACAGGCGACACGGGCGACGGTGCGTCCTACGTGCTGGCCGGCTACGCCACCAACTGCGATGGCACGCACATCACCAACCCCGACAGCGCGGGCCAGGTGCGCGCGATGCGCGCGGCACTGCGCGACGCGGGCATCGATGCCGCCCAGATCGGCCACGTGAATGCCCACGGCACCGCGACCATGGCCGGCGATGCCGCCGAGGCCGCCTCGGTGCGCGAGCTGTTCGGCAGCGCGATGCCGGTGTGCGCCACCAAGGCGATCCACGGCCATGTGCTCGGCGGTGGCGGTGCGATCGAACTGATCGCGACCTTGCGCGCACTGGCGCACGAGGCCGTGCCGCCGATCGCCAACCTGCGCGAGCCCGACGCGGCCTTCGACCTGGCCTTCGTGCGCGGCGAGGCGCGCGCCGTGCCCGGCATGCGCTGGGCGATGTCGAACTCCTTCGCCTTCGGCGGCACCAATGCCGTGCTGGTCGCGGGACGCATCGACGCACCATCTCGCTGAAACTTCGCTGAAGTTTTTTTCGCGCGCAGGAAGGCTCAAGGCAGGCAGTGCATCGGCTGGTGGTTCTCGTCGTGCCGGTGTTCGTGCTGCTGATGGCCTGCGAATTCGCCTGGGGCTGGCTCAAGCAGCGCAACACCTACCGCTTCGCCGACACGGTCGCGAGCCTGAGCCAGGGCCTCTTGAGCCAGGCGCTCGCGGTCTGCACGCAGCTGTTCCAGATCGGCCTCTACGCGCTGGTCTATCCGCACGTCGCGCTCTGCACCGACGCGGGCTTCTGGGACAGCGCGTTCGGCTGGATCGCCGCGGTCCTGCTGTTCGACTTCTGCGACTACTGGCTGCATCGCGCGGGCCACGAGTCGGCGTTGTTCTGGGCCGCGCATGCGGTGCACCACCAGAGCCGGCGCTTCAATTTCTCGACCGCGCTGCGACAGGAGAGCATGGTCGCCTTCCTCGGCTGGGCCTTCTACCTGCCGATGGCCGTGGTGGGCGTGCCGCCCGAACAGTTCGGCCTCGCGGGGCTGATCGTGCTGGTCTACCAGTTCTGGATCCACACCGAGCACATCGGCAAGCTCGGCTGGTTCGACCGCGTGTTCTCCTCCCCCTCGAACCATCGCGTGCACCATGCCGTCAACGACGGCTACCTCGACCGCAACTACGGCGGCATGCTGGTGGTGTGGGACCGCCTGTTCGGCACCTTCGCCGAGGAGAGCGAGCGCTGCGTCTACGGCACGCGCAAGCCGCTCGCGGGCTTCGATCCGCTGCGCGCCGTGCTCGGCCCCTATGCGCCGCTCGCGCGCGATGCCTGGCACACGCGGCGCTGGCGCGACAAGCTCGGCGTGTTCTGGCGATCGCCGGGCTGGCGGCCGGCCGACGTGGCGGCGCGCTTTCCCGAACCCGACTTCTCGCTCGAGGCGGCCGCCGCCCTCGACGATCCACCGGTCGACCGCGCACGCGCGATCGCGGCCACGCTGCATTTCGCGGGCTGGGTCGGCATGACGCTGGCCTTCCTCTGGCGCGCGGACGACATGGCTTTTCGCACCGGGCTCGAACTGCTGGCGCTGACGATCGCGGGCTTCTGGGCCGTGGGCGCGGTGCTCGATGCGCGGTTGCGCTTGCGCTGGGCCTGGCCCGCGCAGGTGCTGCTGCTGGCGCTGGCCGGTGCCCTCCTGTTCGCGGCCGGTTGAGCGGCCACGCGGGATTGCTATCCTGCGGACCCCTGACCGACCTCGAACATGGAGCCACCGTGCGCCGACTTGCCACTTCCCGCGACCTCGCTGCCGTCCATGCCCTCTACATGCACGAGAAGGTGGTGCGCTTCCTCGGCTACGACCCGATGCCGCTCGCGGACTTCCGGCCGATCCACGAGGAACTGGTGCACAGCGGCTGCTTCCATATCTGGGAGGTCGAGGGCCGCATGGCCGGCTTCTACCGCGCCACGCGCTATCCGGGCCGCGTGGCGCACGTCGCCTGTCTCGGCACGCTCGCGGTGGACCCGGCCTTCCATGGCCGCGGCGTGGCGCTGGCCATGGTGAGCGATGCCATCGAGCAACTGCGCGCGGCCGGCGTCAAGCGCATCGAGCTCTATGCCGAGAGCGACAACGCGCCCGCGCTGCGCTTCTACGAGAAGCTGGGCTTCGTGCGCGAGGGCACGCTGCGCAAGTTCTACAAGCGCGCCGGTGAAGCCGACTACATCGACGATCACCTGATGGCGCTGCTGCTCGATTGAGCCGAATTCAGGAACCCTTCCAGCGCCGCAGCAGCAAGGCATTGGCCATCACGCTCACGCTCGACAGCGCCATCGCCGCCCCGGCCACCACCGGGCTCAGCAGTCCGAAGGCCGCCAACGGAATCCCCGCCACGTTGTAGGCGAAGGCCCAGAACAGGTTCTGCCGGATCTTCGCCACGGTGCGTCCCGAGAGGTCGAGCGCCTGCGCCACCAGCGCGAGATCGCCGCGCATCAGCGTGATGCCCGCGGCCTCCATCGCCACGTCGGTGCCGCCATCGGCCGGCGCCATCGCGATGCCCACGTCGGCGGCCGCGAGCGCGGGCGCGTCGTTGGCGCCATCGCCCACCATCGCGACCACGTGGCCGTCGCGGCGCAACGCGCTCACCTGCTGCGCCTTGTCGGCCGGCAGCACCTCGGCGCGCACGTCCTCGGGCGCGATACCCAGCCGCGCTGCCATGGCGCGCGCGGCGCGCAGGTTGTCGCCCGAGATCATCACCACGCGCAGGCCGCGCGCACGCAGCGCGGCGACGGTCTCGGCCGCCTGCGGCTTGGGCTCGTCGGCAAAGGCCAGCAGGGCCAGTGCCTCGGCCGCGCCGCCGGCATCGAAGCGCAGCAGTGCCGACACCGTGGCACCCTGCGCCTGCAGCCGGTCGACCTCGGCGGCATCGACATCGGCATCGAGTTCGCGGCACCAGCGCAGGCTCGCGAGCGCCCAGGCCCCGGCGAATTCGCCCTCGACCTCGCCGCGCACGCCGCGGCCCGGCATGGCCTGCATCGAACGCAGCGCCGGCACCGCCAGTTTCTTGTCGGCGGCGGCCACGAGCACGGCGCGCGCCAGCGGATGTTCGCTGCCGCTCTGCAGGCTCGCGGCCACGGCCAGCAGCGCATCGGCATCGACGGTCCGAGCGACAGGCACGAGCGCGGTCAGCACCGGCCGGCCCAGCGTCAGCGTGCCGGTCTTGTCGAAGGCCACCGTGTCGACGCGGTGCGCGAGTTCGAGCGAACGCGCGTCCTTGATGAGGATGCCGCGCCGTGCCGCCACGCCCGTGCCCGCCATCACCGCCACCGGCGTGGCCAGGCCCAGCGCGCAGGGGCAGGCGATGACCAGCACGGCCACCGCGTGGATCAGCGCGGTCTCGATGTCGGCGCCGCCGAGCAGCATCCAGCCGCCGAAGGTGAGCAGCGCGATCACCAGCACCACCGGCACGAAGATGGCCGCCACCTTGTCGACCAGCCGCTGGATCGGCGCCTTCGCGGCCTGCGCATCCTCGACCAGCCGGATGATGCGCGCGAGCACGCTCTCGGCACCGACCGCGCGCACCTCGACCACCAGCCGGCCGTCGCCGTTGACGGCACCGCCGGTCAGCAGGTCGCCAGGTCCCTTGGGCACGGGCAGCGGCTCGCCGGTCAGCATCGACTCGTTGACCTCCGATTCGCCCTCCACCACGCGCGCATCGGCCGGCACGCGTTCGCCGGGGCGCACCGCGAGGCGGTCGCCCACCATCACCTCGGCCAGCGGCACGTCGCTCTCGCCGCGCTGGCCGACCAGGTGCGCCACCTCGGGCCGCAACTGCTGCAGCGCGCGGATCGCCGAGGTCGCCTGGCGCTTGGCGCGCGCCTCGAGCCACTTGCCCAGCAGCACCAGCGTGATGACCACCGACGAGGCCTCGAAGTACAGGTGCGGCATCATCCCGTGGCCCGCGTGCTCGCCGGTGGCCGAGCGCCACCAGAGCCACAGCGAGAGCCCGTAGGCCGCGCTGGTGCCGAGCGCGACCAGCAGGTCCATGTTGCCGGTCAGCGCGCGCGCCGCATGCCAGCCCGCGCGGTAGAAGCGCGCGCCGAGCCAGAACTGCACCGGCGTCGCGAGCAGCAGCTGCAGCCAGGGGTCGAGCATCCAGTCGCGGCCGAAGAACTCGCCGACCATCGGCAGCATCAGCGGCGCCGACAGCGCGAGGCCGACCGCCACCGGGCCGAAGCCGTGCCAGGGCGACAGCGCCGCGGCTTCCTCCTGCGCATCGGCCGCGGCGCGCGGCTCGTAGCCGGCGGAGCGCACCGCGCGGCGCAGCCGGGCATCGATGTCCTCGCCACCCTGCGCCTGCGCCACCACGCGCGCCGATTCGGTCGCGAGGTTCACGCTGACGTCCTGGACGCCGGGCACGCCCTTGAGCGCGCGCTCCACGCGCATCACGCAGGACGCGCAGGTCATGCCGCCGACCGAGAGGTCCAGCGTGAGATTCGGCAACGGCCGTTCTTGTACGTTTTCCATGGTGCGAAGGCTAAAGCTTCACACCATGGCAAGGTCAAGCGCGGCAAAAAGAGTCCCTGGACTGGACGTTGACATCGTGGCAAGGTTCAGACTTCGGTTTCCGAACGGGCCAACGCCCACCTTTCCATCCACGAAGGAGCAGAAACGATGAGCCAGAAATTCCAGGTCGCGGGCATGAGCTGCGGACATTGCGTGAACGCCGTGCAGAACGCGGTGCAGACGGTCGACCCCGAGGCCCAGGTCACGGTCGATCTCGAGACCGGCCATGTCGACGTGCTGAGCCAGCAGCCGCGCCAGGATCTGGTGGCGGCGATCGAGAACGCCGGCTACCGGGTTCAATGACGGTGCCGGTCACGCACGGCCCCGTGGCGATCGGCGAGGCCGCCCGGCTGTCGGGCGTGTCCGCGCGCATGGTGCGCCACTACGAGGGCCTGGGCCTGCTGAGCGCGGTGGCGCGCACCGACAGCGGCTACCGCCAGTACGGCGATGCCGACATCCACACGCTGCGCTTCATCAAGCGCTCGCGCGACCTCGGCTTCTCGATGGAAGAGATCGCCGAGCTCGTGGGCCTGTGGCACAACCGCCGGCGCACGAGTTCGAGCGTGAAGCGCATCGCGCAGAAGCACCTCGAGGAACTGGAGCAGCGCATCGCCGACATGCAATCGATGCGCAGCACCCTGGCCCACCTGGTGCACTGCTGCCACGGGGATGCGCGGCCCGAGTGCCCGATCCTCGACGACCTGTCGAAGACCGCCTGACGGTTCAGGCGCCCCGGACCAGCGACAGCACCTTGCCCGCATCGAGCGTGCGGGCCTTCTCCTGGATCGCCGGCAGGTAGCGCGACTGCAGGCCCTGGCCTTCCTGCACCACGCCCGAGAAGGCGTCCTTGAGCATCTGCGTCGACAGCGTGCGGCCGCCCGCGTAGTAGCGCTTGGCGACATGGCCCAGCGCATAGGTGGTGGCAAAGCTCATGCCCGAACTCACGGCCTGCTTGCCGACGCCGCGCAGCAGGCCCCCGCCCACCTTGCCGAGCAGCCCGCCCAACAGCTTGCGCCCGGCCTGCTCGAGGTACTGCGAGGTCAGGCCCACGCCCACGGTGGCGATGAAATCCTTGACGTGGCCGCTGTCGAGCTCGTAGCCGTGCGCCTTGCCGATGCGGTAGACCAGCTTCATCTGCAGCGGAATGATCGCCATGGTCGACAGCGTCTCGGGCAGCAGCTCGAGCGCGCCGTTGAGGATAGCGGCATTGAGGATCGACTTGTCGAGCTCGGCGCTGTCGGGCGACAGCGGCGACGCGCCCGCCGCGACGGCCGGCACCGGCGCCGCGGCCACCACGGCGCCCGCGGAGGCACCGGCCACCGCCCCGGCCGCCGCGATCTCCTCGGCCTGGTTCGAGAACTGCGTCGCCGAGGCATCGAGCCCGAGCGAGGTGCGCGCGTCGGTCAGGAACATCCGCTCGGCCTGCGACTGCGCGCCGTCGGCATCGCACACGCACACCGCCATCTCGTAGGCGAGCTGCTTCGCCTCGGTGCTCTGCAGCTGCGCCGCCACCGACGGCAGCGAGACGCGCTTCATCAGCACGTCCTGGTAGAGCGTCGGCAGGTTCAGGCCGTCGGTCTGCGACAGCCCTTCGGCGATGCGCTTGATCTCCGCGCGCTCGCGTTCGTGCTTTTCGCCGTCGACGAAGGCGGCCAGCAGGCTGAGGGTCACGATGGCCTGGGTTTCGGAAGGTGTCACGGCTGGAATTTCCACAAGGTGAAGGACGAAGTTCGGTCGGAAGACCGGGGGAAGGTTCCGCCGCGCGTTCTCCCCACAAAGCGGGTGCAACTCTGTGGATAACCACAGAACTACTTTGTAGGGGCACGGCAAGTTATTGATTTTTATGGGGAATCTACAGACCGCTTAAAAAATAGGCAATGAATTTCCTCACCCGAAAAACGCCTTTCGCAGATTTCCGGAGGGCTGTCAAAGGACAACTCTGGGGAGAGTTCTGGCACAAGCAGGTGGTTATCCACAGCGCCGGACGGATGCGCCAGGTTGTCCCTTTGGACGCGACAGCACAAAAGCACGGCTGCGCACAGTGACCGCTGTATGACAAGTGCTTGTCACATAACGAAAAAAGCGGCCTGTCCACAGAAGGGGTGGACCCTTATCTACTACTACTAATTTGAATAAGAAGAATAAGAAATAGAGAGAGACCAAAGGTCGCGCCCGAAAAAAAGTCCGAAGGCCGCGCCTCGTTGCAACGCCGTCGGCGTGGCTGGCGCCCGCCCCGTGGCGCTCGCTACCATCGCTGGATGAGCTTCAAACCGCGGATCCTGATCGCCGAGGACGAATCGGGCATCGCCGACACCCTCCAGTACGTGCTCAAGAGCGACGGCTTCACGCCGGTCTGGTGCGCCACCGCGGAAGACGCGCTGGCGCAGTTCGCGCAGGAGGCGCCAGCGCTGGCGATACTGGATGTGGGATTGCCCGACATGAACGGCTTCGAGCTGTTCAAGCGGCTGCGCACGCTGAACCAGGCCATGGGCGGACCGGAGGTGCCGATGCTGTTCCTCACGGCGCGCAGCGACGAGATCGACCGCGTGGTGGGGCTGGAGCTCGGCGCCGACGACTACGTCGCCAAGCCGTTCTCGCCGCGCGAACTGGTGGCGCGCGTGCGCACCATTCTTCGGCGCAGCGCGCGGGGCGCGCCAGGGCCCTCAGGAACGCCAGGAAGCCCCGGAACCTCCGAACAGGGGGTCCCCCATGCCGGCGCGCCCCAGGCGGCGCCTGCGGCGCCTCAGACCCCTCCAGCGCCCAGCCAGCCCTTCGTGCTCGACCAGGAGCGCATGCAGATCCGCTACTACGGCCGGCTGCTCGAACTCTCGCGCTACGAATACGGTCTGCTGCGCCTGCTGGTGCAGCGCCCGGGGCGCGTGTTCACGCGCGACGAATTGCTCGAACTCGTCTGGGACGACGCGAGCGAAAGTTTCGACCGCACCGTCGATGCCCACATCAAGACCCTGCGCGCCAAGCTCAAGGCGATCGCGCCCGAGGTCGAGCCGATCCGCACGCTGCGCGGCACCGGCTACGCACTCAACGAAGAACTGCCCGCCAGGATCTCGTGACCCGGCGCACGCGCATCTTCATCGGTATCCTGCTGATCTACACGGCCGGCATCGCCTTCCTGCTGTACCGCGTCGTCTCCGACATCGATCCGCGCTACCGCGAGTCGGCCGAGGAATCGCTGGTCGAGACCTCGCAACTGGTGGCCAGCCTGGTCGAGCAGGACGTGATCGCGGGGGCCATCAACACGGCGCGGCTCGAGCCGCTGTTCCGCACGCTCTATGCGCGCGAGTTCTCGGCCCAGATCTACAACCTGCACAAGAGCCGGGTCGAGCTGCGCGTCTACGTGACCGACCGCAGCGGCCGCGTGATGTTCGATTCGCTCGGCCGGCACCTGGGCGCCGACTATTCGAAATGGAGCGACGTGAGCCGCACGCTGGCCGGTCTCTACGGCGCGCGCACCTCGCGCGACGTCGACGTCGATCCGCGCACCTCGGTGATGTACGTGGGCGCGCCGATCCGCTGGAACAACGAGATCGTCGGCATGGTCAGCGTGGGCAAGCCGGTGCAGAGCTTCGGCCAGTTCGTGGAGGACGCGCGGGCGCGCACGATCTGGGTCGGCGTGGGCTCGGCGCTGGCGCTGCTGCTGCTCGCGGTGATCGTCTCGGTCTGGCTGGTGCGGCCCTTCGGGCTGATCCGCGACTACTGGGGCTGGGTGCGCGCGCAGCGCAGCCTCAGCCTGCGGCGCATGGCGCGGCGCGCGGTCGACGCGGTGCGCAGCGGCTTCAGCGAGATGCGCGACACGCTGACCGGCCGCAACTACGTCGCCGACTACGTGCAGACCTTCACCCACGAGGTGAAGAGCCCGCTGTCGGCGATCCGCGGTGCGGCCGAGCTGCTGCAGGAACCCTCGATGCCGCACGAGGAGCGCGAGCGTTTCCTCGCCAACATCGCGCGCGAGACCCAGCGCATCCAGGAGATCGTCGACCGCATGATGGAGCTGACCGCGCTCGAGACCCGGCGTGCGCTCGAGCGCACGCAGCCGGTGGCGCTGGCCTCGCTGATCGACGACATCGCGATCAGCGCCCGGAGCGCCGCGGCGCAACGCAACATCCGCGTGCACGTGGACATCCGGGCCGAGGCCTCGGTCGAGGGCGATCCCTTCCTGCTGCGGCGCGCCGTCAGCAACCTGCTCGACAACGCGATCGATTTCTCGCCGACCGGCAGCGAGGTGCGCATGACACTCGAGACCACCTCGCGGCTGGCACGCGTGAGCGTGCGCGACCGCGGACCGGGCATTCCCGACTACGCGCAGGAGAAGGTCTTCCAGAAGTTCTATTCGCTGGCGCGGCCGCACAGCCAGAAGAAGAGTACCGGGCTGGGCCTGGCCTTCGTCAAGGAGATCGCCGCGCTGCACCACGGCCGCATCGAGCTCGGCAATGCGACGCGCGGCGGCGCGGTGGCCACGCTCACGCTGCCGCTGCTGTCGCCCTGAGCTGCTACTGGCGCCCGATCAGCGCGAGGTAGTCGCGCCGCGTGCCTTCGCTGACCGAGGCGATCAGCTGCTCGTACGGGGTCTTGTGGCGCGCCAGCATGCGCGCCGAGGCCACCATCTTCGATTTGCAGAACCAGTGGCAGGTGTGCTGCATCAGGAACAGCTCGGCCGACAGCGTGTAGGCCTTGTCCTTGGGACTGCGGCCGGCGCGGTTGTGCATCACCTCGTTGATGCCGCGCGCATGGATCGCGAAGGCCGCGCGCAGGTCGAAGGTCTCGCGCGGAAACAGCAGGTGCGCATAGGGCAGCGTCGCCAGCGGCGAGGTGCTCACGCGCGTCTGCGCAGCATCCACGCGCGCGAACTCGGCCGCGAAATTGGCGAACTGGGCCGCGAGCCGCGCCTCGGTCGCGTCGAGCACGCCCCAGACCTGCTGGCGCCGCTCGGGATCGTCCTCGCCGAGGCAGCGCAGGTAGCCCTCGGTGAGGTTCTCCATCAGCTTCTCGATCTGGTAGTTGCCCAGGTGGCGCGCCAGCAGCGCGATGCGCCGGCGCTGGTCGTGGGACTTGAGGAGGTAGGCGCCGATGGCGATCAGCGCCACCAGGGTGAGGATTTCCATGGACTTGGGAACGGGCGGACGGGAAGAAAGGGAGTGCGCCGAGTGTAGAGACCCCGGCGCGGCCCCTGCCGCCCGCGGCCCTAGCGGAAGAAGTCCAGGATGCGGTTGCGTTCCTCGGGCGGTGGCGGCGCGCCGATCGGCACGCCAGTCAGCACCTCGACCGGCTGCGGCGCGGCCTCGGGCTCGAGGCCCAGGCTCGCGACGCCGCGGCCCGGCGCGTAATCGTCGAAGTAGAGTTCGCCGTCCACGTGCACCAGGCCGGGCGGCTCGGGCAGCTGCGCCACCGGCACGCCGCGCAGCGCGGTCTGCATGTAGCCGGTCCAGATCGGCAGGCTCAGGCTGCCGCCGGTCTCGCCGCGCACGCCGAGCTGGCGCGGCGTGTCGTAGCCGATCCAGGTCACGCCGACCATGGTGGGCTGGAAGCCCGCGAACCAGGTGTCGAAGGAGTCGTTGGTGGTGCCGGTCTTGCCGAACAGGTCGTCGCGCTTGAGCGCCTGGTAGGCCTTGAAGCCGGTGCCGTTGCGCACCACGCTCTGCAGCAGCGAGTCCATCAGGTAGGCGTTGCGCGCGGGGATCGCGCGGTTGCTTTCGTCGAGCGCCGGCGGCTCGGTTTCCATCAGCACCTTGTCCTTGGCATCGGTCACGCGCGTCACGAGGTAGGGGTTGACGCGGTAGCCGCCGTTGGCGAACACCGAATAGCCGGCGGCCATCTGCAGCGGCGTGACCGAGCCCGCGCCGAGCGCCATCGGCAGGTTGGCCGGATGCTTGTCCTTGTCGAAGCCGAAGCGCGTGATCCAGTCCTGCGCATAGTCGGTGCCGATCGACTGCAGCACGCGGATCGTCACCAGGTTCTTCGATTTCATCAGCGCGGTGCGCAGAGGCATCGGGCCTTCGAAACCGCCGTCGAAGTTCTTCGGTTCCCAGGGCTGGCCGCCGTTGGCACCGGGCTCGAAGTACAGCGGCGCGTCGTTCACCACGGTGGCGGGCGTGAAGCCCTTCTCGAGCGCGGCCGAGTAGATGAAGGGCTTGAAGCTCGAACCGGGCTGGCGCCAGGCCTGCGTCACGTGGTTGAACTTGTTCTTGCTGTAGTCGAAGCCGCCGACCAGCGCCTTGATCGCGCCGGTGCGCGGGTCCATGCCGATGAAGGCGCCCTCGACCTCGGGCAGCTGCGTGATCTCCCAGCTGTTCTTGGCCGTGCGCGCCACGCGGATCACCGCGCCGCGGCGGATCTTGATGTTGGGCTGCGCCTTGGCCGCCAGGCCCGACTGCGCGGGGCGCAGGCCTTCGCCCGTGATCTCGATCGCCTCGCCGTTCGCGCGCACCGCGCTGACCTGCTTGGGCGAGGCATCGAGCACCACGGCCGCGATCACGTCGCCGTTGTCGGGATGCTCGGCCAGCGCGTCGTCGACCGCTTCGTCGACCTCCTTCGGATCGTCGGGCAGGTCGACGAACTTTTCGGGGCCGCGGTAGGGCTGGCGGCGCTCGTAGTCCATGATGCCGCGGCGCAGCGAGCGGTAGGCCGCCGACTGGTCGGCCGCCACCAGCGAGGTGTAGACCTTCATGCCGCTGGTGTAGATGCTGTCGCCGTACTGCGAATGCATCATCTGGCGCACTGTCTCGGCCACGAACTCGGCGTGCAGCCGGTTCGGGTCGGCGGCATCGCGCAGGTGCAGTTCCTCCTTCTTGGCCTCGGCCGCCTGCTCGGCGGTGATGAAGCCGGTCTCCTGCATGCGGTCGATCACGTAGAGCTGGCGCGCGCGGGCACGGCGCGGATTGGCCACCGGGTTGTTGGTGCCCGGTGCCTTGGGCAGGCCCGCGAGCATCGCGGCCTCGGCGATCGTGATGTTGGCCAGCGGCTTGCCGAAGTAGGCATCCGATGCCGCGGCGAAACCGTAGGCACGGTTGCCGAGGTAGATCTGGTTCATGTAGATCTCGAGGATCTGGTCCTTGGTCAGCTGCTGCTCGAGCCGCAGCGACAGCAGGATCTCGTAGGCCTTGCGGCTCAGCGTGCGCTCGGAGCTCAGGTAGACGTTGCGCGCCACCTGCATCGTGATGGTGGAGGCGCCCTGCTTGCGTCCGCCCTTGAGGCTGGCCACCGCCGCGCGCAGGAAGCCCTTGTAGTCGACGCCGCCGTGGTCGTAGAAGCGCGCGTCTTCGACGGCGAGCACCGCGTCCTTCATGACCTTGGGGATCGCCGCGAAGGGCGTGAGGTTGCGGCGCTCCTCGCCGAATTCGCCGAGCAGCTCGCCGTCGGACGAAAACACGCGCAGCGGTTGCTTGGGCCGGTAATCGGCGAGTTCGGAGCTGTCGGGCAGGCGCGGCGAGATCAGGGCGATGGCGACGGCGCCCGCGACCGCGAGCACCAGCACGCCCGAGCCCGCGACGATGGCGCTCCAGACGGCGATGCGCTGCCAGCGCGGTGGTTCGGGGGCGTCGGGTGAGCGGGGCTTGAAGGGATTGAACATGAGGGAGGTCCTGCTATTGAGAGAGTCCGCGCAGGCGCGGGTTCCGGGCCAGCCGCGATGCGCTCGCGGCCAGCATGGCGGCGTCGATGGCGCCGCGGCTCTCGGCCTGCCGCGCGCAGTGCATCGCGTCGAAGTACTTGTCGTGGTCGTAGGCGACCAGCAGCAGGTCCACGCCGGCATTCAGCGCACGCACCGTGGCGTTGCACAGGCCCCGGTCGTAGGCTGCACCCATCGTGAGATCGTCGGTGACGAGCAGGCCGTCGTGGCCCCACGCGTCGCGAATCACGGACTGCACGATTTTGCGCGAGAACGATGCCGGATGGTCGGGGTCGAGTTCTGGAACGATCACATGGGCGAGCATGACAGCCGCTTGTGTCGAAGCCGACACCTCTTGAAACGGTTTCCAGTCATGTGTTGCAAGTCGGGCCGCGGGCGTGCGCAGGAAGCCGGCCGCATGGTGCGTGTCCTCGGCCACGCCGGCCAGTCCCGGAAAGTGCTTGAGCGTGCCTTGCACGCCAACTGTTTCGAGGCCCTGTTCGTAGGCCCGCGCCACTTCGGCGACCAGGACCGGGTCGGCCGAGATCGCGCGTTCGTCGATGCGGGTGTGCAGGTCCCAGCGGCCCGGCGCGCGGCCGGTGCGCAGGTCGACCACGGGACTGAAGTTGAGCGTGATGCCCAGCGCGGCGAGCGCCCTGCCCTGTTGCTCGCCATAGGCGCGGGCGCGCTGCGCGAGTTCGTTCTCGGGCACGTCGGCATCGATCAGGGTGGCCAGCGAAGGCTGGCGTTCGATCAGCGGCGAGAGCCGCGACACGGTGCCGCCTTCCTGGTCGGTGGCGACGATCAGCGGCGGCAGGCCGGCCGCCATGCGCAAGTCCTGCAGGCTCGAGATCTCCTCGCGCAGTTGCGTCGCGCTGCGGCCCCTGACGTTGCGGCCGGTCACGAAGATGCCGCCGATCGCGCCGTGGCGCGCGAGCTCGCGCAGCATCGGCATCTCGGCGTTCTCGTAGCCGACGATGAAGTGCGCGCCGAGCCTGCGTGCCTGCGCGTCCGATGCGGCGAGTACTTCCGCGCGGCGCTGGCGGCTCGAGAGTTCGTCGGCCCCGCTGCAGAGCATCACCGCGCACAGCAGCCCGAGCAGCATCGGGCGCAGCGAACGGCGCGCGAAGCGCCAGACGATCGCCACGCCACCGCCCGCGAGCGCGAGCAGCAGCGGCACCTCCCAGGCGCGCAGGAAACGCAGGTGCGGATCCTTCAGGTGCCAGGCCCAGCAGCAGAGGACGGCCAGTGCCAGCCAGCCCAGGGCACCGAGCGCGACGCGCAGCGCTTTCATGCCGGATCGACGAGGGCCGCCGGCGCGGCTTCGGGCCGGCGCGACAGTGCATACCAGTCGACCTTGCGCGTCATCAGCATCAGCGCCGAGAGCATGCCGAAGATCAGCAGCGCGCCGAGCAGCAGCGCGTTGCTCTCGGAGGCCAGCAGCCCGTAGAGCGCACCGTAGAGCACCGCGACGAAGGCCGCGAAACCGGCGCCGCGCTTCCAGCTGCCGAGCACCGCGGCGAAGTAGATGCCCAGCAGCAGCACGCTCGCGCCGGCCGCGCCCGCATAGGCGAGCCAGAAGGCCAGCTTCTCCGACAGTGCCAGCAGCAGCAGGAAGAAGATCGCGATCGACAGGCCCACCAGGCCGTACTGCACCGGGTGCAGCCGCAGCTTGCGGAACAGCTCGAACATGAAGGCGGCCATCAGCACCAGGCCGATGAAGAGCGCGCCGTACTTGCCCGCGCGGGTGCTCATCGAATAGACGTTGATCGGCTGCGCGAGCGAGACATCGAAGCTCTGCGGGTTGAAGGGCTGCGGGCCGGCGCGCACATTGCCGTTGGCCGAGGCCGCCGTCGCGTCGGCGCGGCCCGCCAGGTCGACACGCACCTGTTCGCGCGCCGAGCTCACGAGCGAGGACACGCGCCAGTGCGCATCGAAGCCCTGCGGCGTGACCTCGCGCTTGGCCGCGAGGAAGCGGCCGCCGAAGCTCGGATGGGCCCAGGGCGACTTCAGGTGCGCGCTGGTTTCTTCCGCGATCGGCACCATCGACAGGGTGTCCTGGCCGACCAGCGAGAGCTTCATCTCGAAGGGCAGCGCCGCGCGCGACTGCCAGGCGGCCAGGGCCGCGCCGCCGAGCGGCGCGTGGATGCCGTTGGCGAACCAGGAGTCGTCGGGCAGGCCGGGCACGCGCTGGCGCAGCCGCAGTTCGGCGCCGTTCACCGTCAGCGCGGGCGAACCGTCGAGGCCGCGCAGGTCGCTCACGTTGAAGGCCACCAGCGGGGCCTTGAATTCGATCTTCGAATCGGGCTCGCTGTGCGCGACCGCCTCGGGGTCGAAGGCCGCGAAGCCGCCCGACAGCGTGGCGTCGAGCGTGTAGAACGGGATCTTGAAGATGCCGCGGTAGCGCTGCTGCGGCGTCATCGAACCCTCGATGTGCAGCTTGTCGGGGAACACCACGTGCGCCATCTCCTTGCTGCGCGCCTCCTGGCCGATCACCTTGCCCTGCGCGTCGCGCAGCGGTTCCATCCAGCGTTCGACGTAGGGCACCAGCAGCAGCGGGCCCACCACGGTCTGCGGGCCCGCGTAGGTGGCGGCCAGTTCGGCGGCGGCCTCGCGCTGGCTGTCGCCGCGCTCGTTGTTGATGCGGTCGATCTCGGCCAGCGGAATGCACAGCAGCAGCACCAGCAGCAGCAGCCCGCCCACCTTGGCCAGCATCGAATCCTTCAGCAGTTGAAGCATGTTTTCTCTCCTCGTTGACGACGGACCGGATGCTCGCCGTGCGATCCGAAGCCCGTGTGAAGCGTGGCGGCGCGGCGACTTCACGCGGACTTCACACAGCGCGGCGGACTTCAAGAAGCCTTCCCAATGCCTTCTCGCAGGCTGGCGACAGTGCAGGCCATCCGATACACAGAGAAGAGGACCCGACATGCACACCCCCTCCACCCATCGACCCGGCCGCTGGCTCTGGCTGGCGACGCTGAGCCTCGCGGTCGCGGGCTTCGTCGCGCTGAGCCTGAATCCCGTGCATGCGCAGGAAGCGACCGCGCCGCGCCTGAAGACCGAGAGCCCGTATTTCTTCGTGAAGAGCGACGATCCCTCGATCGACCGGCTGCCGCTCAAGGGCACCGAGGTCTCGGTGAAGATCTCGGGCGTGATCGCCGACGTGACGGTGACCCAGACCTACCGCAACGAGGGCCAGCGGCCCATCGAGGCCAAGTACGTGTTCCCGGGTTCGACCCAGGCGGCCGTGAGCGGCCTCAACGTGCGCCTGGCCGACCGCCTGATCACCGCGCAGATCCGCGAGAAGCAGCAGGCGAAGATCGAATACGACACCGCCAAGCGCGAAGGCAAGACCGCCGCGCTGCTCGAGCAGCATCTGCCGAACGTGTTCCAGATGAACGTCGCCAACATCCTGCCGGGCGACGACGTGAAGGTGGAATTGCGTTACAGCGAGCTGCTGGTGCCGCAGTCGGGCAACTACGCGTTCGTGTTCCCCACCGTGGTGGGCCCGCGCTACAACAGCCCGCAGTCCTCGAACGCACAGGCGCCCTGGGTCGGCCAGCCGACGCTGCGCGCGGGCGTGCCGGCCGGCACCACCTTCCGGCTCAAGGCCAGCATCGACACGCCGATGGGCCTGAAGGAGATCCGCTCGATGACGCACGCCATCGCCGTGAAGAAGAGCGACGAGGACCGCCATGCCGAGATCGAGCTGGCCGCCGACGGCCGCCCGGCCGACAACCGCGACTTCGTGCTCGACTACCGCCTCGCGGGCGAGAAGATCGAATCGGGCCTGATGCTCTACAAGGGCCAGGGCGAGAATGCCGAGAACTTCTTCCTCGCGATGGTTGAGCCGCCCAAGGCCGTGGCCGCCAGCGCCATCTCGCCGCGCGACTACATCTTCGTGGTCGACATCTCGGGTTCGATGCACGGCTTTCCGCTCGACACCGCGAAGACGGTGCTCGAACGCCTGATCGGCGGCCTGCGCCCCAGCGACACCTTCAACGTGCTGCTGTTCTCGGGCAGCAACAAGATGCTGTCGCCGGCCTCGGTGCCCGCGACCCGCGCCAACATCGAACAGGCACTGGCCACCATCAAGAACTTCGAGGGTGGCGGCAGCACCGAGCTGATCCCGGCACTCAAGCGCGTGTATGCCGAGCCGAAGGACGAGAAGGTCTCGCGCACCGTGGTGGTGGTGACCGACGGCTACGTGACGGTCGAGCGCGAGGCCTTCGAGCTGGTGCGCAACAACCTGTCGAAGGCCAACGTGTTCGCCTTCGGCATCGGCTCCTCGGTCAACCGCAGCCTGATGGAAGGCATCGCGCGCGCCGGCATGGGCGAGCCCTTCATCATCACCGACCCGGCGCAGGCGCCCGAGCAGGCCGCGCGCTTCCGCCGCATGGTCGAGTCGCCGGTGCTGACCAGCGTGAAGGCCACCTTCGGCGGACTGGATGTCTACGACGTGGAGCCGCAGGCGCTGCCCGACGTGCTGGGCGAACGGCCGGTGATCGTGTTCGGCAAGTGGCGCGGCGAGGCGCGCGGGCGCGTGATCGTCGAGGGCCAGGGCGCCGAAGGCCCGTATCGCCAGGAAGTGCGCATCGATGCGCGCACGCGCCAGGACACGGCCGCGCTGCGCACGCTGTGGGCGCGCCATCGCATCCAGAGCCTGAGCGACCAGGAAGCGCTCGAAGGCAGCGCGGCCTTCAAGGACCGCATCACCGAGCTCGGCCTCAAGTACAGCCTGCTGACCCAATACACCAGCTTCATCGCGGTCGACAAGGTGGTGCGCAATGCCGCGCCGCAGGACAGCGCCAGCGTGAACCAGCCGTTGCCGATGCCGCAGGGCGTCAGCGATACCGCCGTGGACGGCGGCGCGCTCGGCGCCGAGGTGCCGAGCACGCCCGAGCCCGAGACGCTGGGCGCCATCGCGGTCGTGCTGTCGGTGCTGGCGATGCTGCGCCGCCGCGCGCGCCGCCACGATGCACGCCGTTTCACGGCCTGATGCGGGAGCACGACCTCATGTCCCTGGCAACTCTTGCCCACCGCCATCCACGCATCGTGGATTGGGGCATCCGCATCGACCGATTCCCGGCCGCCGCCTGGCTGGCCCTGCAGTTCGCCGCGCTGGCGCCGACCTGGGGCTGGATGCTGCGGCGCATGGTCGACGGATCGGACGATCCGCTCGGGCTGCTGGCGCTGGTCGCGCTGGCGGCGCTGGCCTGGCAGTGCCGTGGCGAACTGCGCGCCGCGCCGCGGCTGGGCTGGCTCGCGCTGGCCGGCGCCGGCACGCTCGCGGCGACCGTGCTGCGCACCGGCCTCGGCAGCCTGCCCGCGCTGCCGCCGCTCGCGGCCGGACTGTTGGCGGTGCTGTCGCTGGCGGCGGGCCTCATGGCCTTCCTGCCGCGCCGCGTGGCGGCCGTGCCGGTCGCGGGGCTCGCAGTGCTGGCGCTGCCGCTGCTGTCCTCGCTGCAGTTCTATGCCGGCTATCCGCTGCGCGTGGTGACGGCCGAGGCCAGCCGCTGGTTGTTGGCACCGGGCTTCGAGGTGGCGCGCGAAGGCAGCACCCTGCTGATCGACGGCCGGATGGTGATCGTCGATGCGCCGTGTTCGGGCGTGCAGATGGTCTGGCTCGGCTACTTCACGGCCTGCGCCGTCGCGCTGTGGGCGCGGCGCGCCGACCGCGGCTTCCTGGCCCGGCTGCCGCTGGTCGGCCTCGCGGTGCTGGCCGGCAACATCGTGCGCAACAGCGTGCTGATCGCTTGCGAAGGCGCCGGCCATCCGCTGGCGCCGTGGGCGCACAACGCGCTGGGCCTGGTCGTGCTGGCGCTGGTGTGCGGCGCCATCGCGCGGCTGATGGCGCGCGAGCGAAGCGGCGCGGGCCTCGATTTCGTCATGCGGCCCGTTCCGGGCCTGATCACCACCCAGGGAGGCCGCCGTGTCGACACTGCCCATTGAGCACATGTTCGAGCGTCTGTTCGCCAATCACTTCATCAACCGCATGGGTCACAAGACGCTGTTCGCCATCGCGATGCTGCTGTGCATCCTGTGGTCGGGCGCCGCCGCGCTGCGCACGCCGGTCGTGGCCGCGCCGGTGGCGAGCACGATCGAGTGGCCACGCGAATGGGACGGTGCCGCGCTGCGTCCGCTCGCGCTCAGCGAGGTCGAGCAGCGCTTCGCCGACCGCTTTCCGGGCGCCATCGGCCGCATGACCGACGGCCGCCAGACCCTGGTGATGCGCGAGGTGCGCGAGCCCACGCGCATGCTGCATCCGGCCGCCGACTGCTACCGCGCGCTCGGCTACCGCATCGCGCAGGAGCGGCTGGAGCACCAGGTGCAGGCCGGCGAGTCGCATTTGTGGCGCTGTTTTGTTGCGCAACGGCACGGCGGGCAAAAGTTCCGCGTCTGCGAGCGCATCGTCGACGCCGATGGCGCCGCTTTCACCGACACTTCAGCCTGGTACTGGGCGGCAGCCAGCGGCCGGTCGAACGGACCGTGGCAAGCCGTCACCGTGGCGAGACCGATGTGAACCCATTGCTGAAAAAGACCCTGCGATTTCTCCTCTTCGGCCTGCTGGCCCTGGTGATCACGGCCGGCGTGGCGATCTTCCTGATCGTCAAGCTCGCGCTGGCCCCCGCGCCCGGCGAATGGCGCACCACGGTGAAGGCCGGTCCGCTCGCCTTCGAGACCGGCGTGCCGACCGCGGTGCGCATCGCCACCTCGCCCTGGTTCGCGCCATGGCTCGACGGCCGCTCGCTCGACACCGGCCACGGCACCGTGCGCTTCGCCTGGAAGGCGGCCGACGGCCTGCTCGAACTGCACTGCGCGCCGTGCAGCGTAGAGTTGCCGGCGCTGGGCGCGCAGCCGATCCGCGTGCAGCGGCTGGTGGCCACGGTGCGCCGCGACGGCAACACGCTCAACGGCACGCTCGGCGCCACGCCGCAGGGATCGCCCGTGGGCGATCCCGCCGCCACGCTGCAGGGCAAGTGGGAAGGCCGCCTCGCGCCGAAGAACCTGCAGCTCAGCGTCGACATCCAGGACGCGCCGATCGCGCGCTGGTACGCGGTGCTGGTGCCCGGCCTGCCCGAGCTGCAGCGCGCGCGCATCGGCGGCACGCTGGCGCTGCGCGGCCATGTCGTGCTGCCCGAAGCCACCTTCTCGGTGCTGCCCAGCGTCAGCCAGTTCACGGTCGAGGGCCTGGGCACCGAGGCCATGCTGGGCGCGCGCACCAGCTGCGGCCCCTCGGCCAGGCTGACCAACGACAGCTGGCTCGCGCGCGCGGTCATCGCGGCGGAGGACCAGCGCTTCTTCACCCACACCGGCTACGACCTGACCGAGATCCTGGCCTCCATCGACAACAACCAGAAGGAAGGCGCGCAGAAGCGCGGCGGCAGCACGCTCACGCAGCAGCTCGCGAAGCTGCTGGCGACCGGCAGCGAGCGCACGGCCGAACGCAAGCTGCGCGAGCTGCTCTACGCGGTCGAGATGGAGCAGACGCTGGGCAAGGCGCGCATCCTGCAGCTCTACCTCGACAACGCGCCATGGGGCGGCAACCTCTGCGGCGCGGAAGCCGCGGCCAAGCGCTATTTCAAGCGCAGCGCGCGCAGTCTCGAACCCGCGCAGGCGGTCTGGCTCGCGGCCATGCTGCACAAGCCGCAGGCGGTGCTCGAGCAGTGGCGGCGCGACGGGGCCATCGATCCCGATCGCGTGAAGTGGGTGGCCGAGGGTGTGCGCGGCATCAGCCGCAACCAGCGCGAGTCGCTGCTCAAGAGCGTGGCCAGCGCGAAGTTCGCGCCGCCGGAGCCGAACCCATGAGCGCCGAGGTCGAAGCGATCGAGCGCGCCACAATCGCGGCCGTGTCGCCCGATGCCGTCGGCGCCATCGAGGGCTGGCTGCTGCCCTTCGACCACGGCACGGTCTCGCGTGCCCGCTCGGCCGTGCCGCTGCGCCATGCGCCGGCGGCCCAGGGCACGCTCGAGCGGATCGAGCAAGGCTACGCCGCGCAGGGGCTCCCGCCCATGCTGCGGCTGGCCGATCTGGAATGCTTCGACGGCCTGCGCGCCGAACTCGAAGCCCGGCGCTATCGCGGCGCCAAGCCCACGCTGGTGCAGACCGCCACCTTGCGCCGGATGCAGGCCGTGGCACCGGCCGGCGCGCTGCCGGCAGAGGTCGATACCGCGCCCGACGAGGCCTGGGCGGCGCTGTTCCTCGGCGAGGGTTTCGATCCAGTCGATGGCGCCCACCGCGTGCGCGTGCTGGCGCGTGCCCAGGGCTCGCTCTATGCGAGCGTGCGCGAAGGCGGCCGCACCGTCGCCGCGGGCGCGATGGCTTTCGGCCATGGCTGGGCCAGCGTGCACGGCATGCGCACCGACGCCGCCCAGCGTGGCCGCGGCCTGGCCGGGCGCGTGCTCGCGGGGCTGGCGCAGGTGGCGCTCGAGCGGGGGTTCGAAAAGGTGTTCCTGCAGGTCGAGGCGCAGAACGATCCCGCGCTGGCGCTGTACCGACGCGCCGGTTTCGAGACGCGCTGGCAGTACCGGTACTGGCAGCCTTCGGCCTGAAAACGGCGGACTCAGCCTCGCGGCTCGAGCTCCAGCCCGAAGCGCACCTCGTCCAGTGCCGCATCGACCAGCGCCAGCGGATCGTCGAAGCCCGGCGCGAGCTTGAGGATGCCGTGCAGTCGGTGATCGATCAGCAGCACCGCGAGCCCGTGCACATAGCCCCAGGCCGAGGTCATCTGCATGGCTTCGGCATTGCTCAGCGAGGTGGGCGGGCTGTCGGGCAGCCGCGGCGCGCCGCCGATGATCGAGGCCATCACGCGCATCGCCTCGGCGGCCGCGGCGCCCAGCACGGGGTGCAGCATGTCGATCTTCTCGGTGCGGAACATCAGCCCGAACAGCGCCGGGTTCCCGTGCGCGAAATGCACGTAGGCGCGGCCGATCGCGTTGCGCCGCGCGCCGGCATCGGCACCCTCGGGCGCCGAGGTGCGCATCGCGTCGGCCAGGCGATGGAACCCCACGGCGGCGAGCGAGCTCAACAGGCCGGTGGTGTCGCCGAAGTGGTGCTTGGGGGCGGTGTGCGAGACGCCCGCTTCGCGCGCGATCGCGCGCAGGCCGAGCCCGGCGATGCCGTCGCGCTGCAGCACGGTCTCGGCCGCGGCCAGCAAGGCATCGGGCAAGGCGCCGTGGTGATAGCGACGTGCCGGCGCGGCGGGCTCGGCCAACGCGGCCGGCGAAGATTCGGCGGTGGCCGGCTCCGTGGAACGGGGGCGGCGCGGACGGGAGGCAACAGGCATCCAAAAATCTTACCACTGGAAAAATCTCTTGACTTCATCGGATGGCTCGACGATATTTCCACTGGAAAGATAAGCCCTCCCCGCTTTTCCACCCATACACCGGCCCCGGCCGACGATCCGAAGGAACCCCGATGAACGATGCCGTCACCCGCAGCGCCCCGCCTTCCAACATGGGCCCGATCGACTTCGAGACCGACGTCGGTCCGCTGCCGCTGAAGGGCACGCTGCCCGCCGGCCTGCGCGGCACGCTGGTGCGCAACGGCCCGAACCCGGTGGCGCCCGATCCGCGCGCCCACTGGTTCGCCGGCGACGGCATGCTGCATGCCTTCCACATCACCGACGGCGCGGTGCACTACCGCAACCGCTGGGTGCGCACCCAGCGCTGGCAGGCCACGGTCGAAGGGCAGGAACGGCGCCGCGTCGGCTTCCAGAGCACCGAGGGCGAGGCACCGAAGCGCGAGGACGACGGCACCGGCAACACCAACGTGATCGGCCATGCCGGCCGCATGCTCGCGCTCGAGGAAGCGCACCTGCCGATCGCGATGACGCTGCCCGGGCTCGACACGCTCGGCGCCACCGACCTCGACGGCCGCCTGCACGGCAGCTTCACGGCCCATCCCAAGACCGATCCGCGCACCGGCGAGCTGCTGTTCTTCGGCTACGGCACGCCCGCGCCGCTGTCGGCGGGCATGAGCTTCGGCAGCATCGCGGCCGACGGCCGCGTCACGCGCTTCGAGACCTTCGAGGCGCCCTATGCCAGCATGGTCCACGACTTCATGGTGACCGAGGGCCACGTGATGTTCCCGATCATGCCGATCACCGCCAGCCTCGAGCGCGCGCAGCAGGGCCGCCCGCCCTATGCCTGGGAGCCCGAGTTCGGCACCCGCGTCGGCCTGATGCCGCGCGGCGGCAGCAGCGCCGACATCGTCTGGTGGCGCGGCCCGGCCTGCTACGTGTTCCACGTGATGAATGCCTGGGAGGCCGACGGCAGCCTGTACGCCGACGTGATGCAGTTCGACACGCCGCCGCTGTTCCCGCGTCCCGACGGCTCGCCGATCGGCGCGGGCGATCCGCCCGCGCGCCTGGTGCGCTGGCAGTTCGAGCTCGCGAACCCGGCGCGCGAATTCACGCGCACCGTGCTCGATCCGCGCCCCGGCGAATTCCCGCGCATCGATGACCGCTTCGCCGGCCTGCCCTACCGCCATGGCTGGTACGTGCTGCGCGACGACGAGGCTTCCACCGAGGCGCGGCGCAATTTCGCGGGCCTCGCGCACGTCGACCATGCCAACGGCGAGCGCGGCATCTACAAGCTGCCGGCGCCCGACACGATGTCGGAGGCCGTGTTCGTGCCGCGCTCGGCGCAGGCCGAGGAAGGCGATGGCTGGCTGCTCGCCACCATCTGGCGTGGCGCCACCAACACCAGCGAGCTCGCCGTCTTCGATGCGCGTGCCGTGGCCAACGGCCCGCTGTGCACCGCCGCGCTGCCGCACCGCGTGCCCGTGGGCTTCCATGGCAACTGGTTCGATGCTGAGGGCAGCGTGCCCGGCGCCGCCGCGCGGGCCGATGCGCAACCCACCGTTCGCTTCGGAGCGTCGTCATGAGCATGCTGCTGGCCTTCGCGCCCTTCATCGTCTTCGCGCTGTTCGACCGCCTGCTCGGCGTGGTGCCCGCGCTCTCGGCCGCGGCGGCGCTGTCGGCCGTGCTGCTGTTGCGCGACTGGCTCACGCCGAAGCGCACGGTCAAGGTGCTCGAGATCGGCACCGTGCTGCTGTTCGGTGGCCTCGCCGTGTTCGCGCTCGCCACCCACACCGAGTGGTCGCTGCTCGGCGTGCGGCTGCGCGTCGACGCGGGGCTGCTGCTGGTGGTGCTGGCCTCGATGGCCATCGGCCAGCCCTTCACCCTGCAGTATGCGAAGGAGCAGACGCCGCCCGAGGTCTGGGTGCTGCCGGGCTTCAAGCTGGTCAACATGGTCATCACCGCCGCCTGGGCCGTGGCCTTCGCGCTGATGGTGCTGGCCGATGTGGCGATGGTCTACCTGCCTTCGCTGCCGCTGTGGGTGGGCATCGCGGTCACGGTCGCGGCCATCGTCGGCGCGATCCGCTTCACGCAGTGGTACCCCGAGCACATGCGCGCGCGCTTCGAGGCCGCGGCCGGGGGCTGAGCGCCCGCCCCCACGGGTGGCGCGGTCGGGCCATTGGTGCCACCATGGCCGGATGACCCACACGAACCACCATCATCTCCACCATCCCACCGAGCCCGTGGCCGCGCCGCGCGGCATCGACCACATCGTGGCCGGTGTGTCGGCCAGCGATGGCGACGGCGTGAAGCTCACGCGCGTGCTCGGGCAGCCGCTGCAGAAGCGGCTCGATCCCTACCTCATGCTCGATGCCTTCGGCAGCGACAACCCCGGCGACTACGTCGGCGGCTTTCCGAACCATCCGCACCGCGGCTTCGAGACGGTCACCTACATGATCGCCGGCCGCATGCGGCACCGCGACAGCGCGGGCCACGAGGGCCTGCTCGAGAACGGCGGCGTGCAATGGATGACCGCGGGCCGCGGCCTGGTGCACAGCGAGCTGCCGGAGCAGCAGGAAGGCCTGATGGAAGGCTTCCAGCTCTGGCTCAACCTGCCGGCCGACGAGAAGCTGCGCGAGCCCTGGTACCGCGACATCCAGAGTGCCGAGATCCCCGAGTTCACCACCGCCGAAGGCGTGCACGTGCGCGTGATCGCGGGCGCGAGCCACGGCATCGAGGGCGCCGTGCGGCGCGAGCGCACCGAGCCGCTGTACCTCGACATCACGCTGCCGCCGGGCGCCGAGTTCGCGCAGCCGCTGCCGCCGTCGCACAACGCGCTGGTCTACGTGTTCCGCGAATCGCTGTGGATCGCGGGCAGCGAGGTGCCGACGCGGCGCATGGCCATCCTCGCGAACGAGGCCGGCAGCGACGGCGTGCTGCTGCGCGCCGGCTCGACCAACCACAGCCCGGCGCGCGCGCTGCTGATCGCGGGCCACCCGTTGAACGAACCCATCGTGCAGTACGGCCCGTTCGTGATGAACACGCCCGAGCAGATCAAGCAGGCGGTCGACGACTTCCGCCAGGGCCGCTTCGGCTGAGCCTGCGCCGACGCGGCGGTGCGGCCTGCGCCTACCGCGTGTCGGCATGGAGGTCGGCGCACGGGGCCGGGCGAGGCTTCTACGTTGCCTGCATGCCCCCCACGATCCGAAAAGGACAGGCGCCCGCCACGCTGCAGCGCGCCGAGTTCCATGAACGCTTCATGCAGGACTTCCAGGACCCGGCCTTCCAGGCCGAGTCCGAATCGCTGCGGCGCATCGAGCTGATCGCCTGGGAGGCCTACCACGAAGGCCGCAAGGCACCCGTCACGCGCAAGGCCGGGCCCGGCTATGCCGATCCCGACTACGAACTCTCGGTCGACTGGCTCGAGGCCAAGGCGCGCATCGACGCGGCGCACGCCAAGTGGGCCGATCCGCAGAGCCATTCGCGCGTGCTGCTGGTCAATGGTTCGCCGCGCAACGACGGCACCTGCCCCGGCGAGATCTCCAAGACCTGGCGGCTGACGCAGCTCGCGCGCGAGGTGCTCGAGGGCAGCGGCGTGAAGACCGATGTGCTCGACCTGAGCCTGCTGACCTCCGACTACGGCCGCGAGATCCATCCGTGCAAGGGCTGCGTCTCGACCGCGATGCCGCTGTGCCATTGGCCCTGCAGCTGCTATCCCAACCATTCGCTGCGCCAGACCGGCGACTGGATGAACGAGATCTACGAGCGCTGGACCGCGGCGCATGGCGTGATCGTGCTCACGCCCGCCCACTGGTACCAGGCCACGAGCCCGCTCAAGCTGATGATCGACCGGCTGGTGTGCGCCGACGGCGGCAACCCCGATCCCACCAGCACGCACGGCAAGAAGGCCGAGGAGGCCAAGGCGCTCGAGCTCGAGGGCTGGGGCTATCCCAAGCATCTCGATGGCCGTGCCTATGGCGTGGTGGTGCATGGCGACGTGGCCGGCATCGAGAGCGTGCGGCGCAACCTCTGCGACTGGCTCGACTGGATGGGGCTGATCGACGCGGGGAGCGCGGCGCAGCTCGATCGCTACATTGGCTACTACGAGCCCTATGCCACCAGCCACGACACGCTCGATGCCGACGCCGACCTGCAGGAAGAGGTGCGAAACGTCGCGCGCGCGGTGGCGCAGGCGGTGCGGCAGCTGCGCACCGGCAAGCTCAAATCGCCTGACCGGGGCCTGAAGAGGCCGCGTCCCAAGTAGCTCGCGCGCAAAAATTCACGGCGGCCCGCGCCGCCATTCACCATTCTTTACGCAGGCTCACGCGGGGCTCACGGACGGCTTACAGAAGGCTTCCACACTTCGTCTCACCAGCTGCCCATCGGCGGCGGTTCTTCGAAAGGAAGCACTCTCATGATCTCTCTCCGCCAACGCATCCTCTGGGCCGGCCTGCTGGGCTCGGCCGCCCTCGCATCGTCGGGCGCTTTCGCCCAGACGCCGGCGCCCACGACCGCGGCACCCGCCGCTGCCGTGGCGCAGGCGGATGGCGCGGCCCCGCAGCGCAAGGCCCACGCGGACCACAAGCGCATGGATCCGGCTAAGCGTTTCGAACGCATGCAGGAACATCGCGCCAAGCGTCTCGCGGCCCTCAAGGACAAGCTGAAGCTCAATGCCTCGCAGGAAAGCGCCTGGTCCAGCTACACCGGCGCGACGCAGTTCTCCGGTCCGCGTCCCGATGGCCAGCGCATGACCCGCGCCGACTTCGCCAAGCTGACCACGCCGCAGCGCATCGAACGCATGCAGGCCCGCCAGGCCGAACGCAGCGCGATGTTCGCCAAGCGCGCCGACGCCACGAAGTCCTTCTATGCCGCGCTGACGCCCGAGCAGCAGAAGACCTTCGACGCCGAGACCCTGCACTTCGGCGGCCACCGCTTCCATCGCGGCGGCCACCATGGCGGCCCCGACGCCCAACCGGACAAGGGTTGAGCCCCGGCCCTCGGCGCTGTCGCCGAGGGTGGCCCATGACGAAGGCCCGCAACGCGCGAAGCGTTGCGGGCCTTTGTTCTGGTCGATCCGACCGATCCGATTACTTCGGCGTGCCGGTCTTCTCGGTCGGGTTGGTCGGCACCTCCGGACGTTCGCCCGGCTGGCCGAATTGCGGCTTCACCTTGCGCGCCTGCTGGCTCACCTGCCAGCGCGACTGCTCGCCGGTCGGTGCCGTCACCATGTTCGGCTGGCCGTTCATCACGGTACTGGCCTCGCCCTTGGGCACCAGGTTGTTGGTGTTGTTGCGGTTGTGCGCACGGGCCTCGGCGCGCACGGTCTCGAGCGACACCGGCGCATTGCCGTCGGGCTGCTGCGTGGGATTGGCCACGCCGGTCGGCGATTGCGTGCTGGCCTGGCCGCCCAGCGCCGGATCGGGTGCCGCGGGCATCGAGGAGGTCTGCGCCATCGCGAAGCCGCCCGCGCCCATCAGGCCGGCCAGCAGGGTCGCTCGAAGAAGTCGTTGCTGTGCGTGTTTCATGATCGGTTTCCTTTGCGTCTCGATAGATGGTGTGAAGAAATCGCGGACGCCTTTCCCGACGTCCTGAATTCACCGTAGGAGCCGCTCCGTTCGGGCCTTGTGGGGGTGCGTCAGGGCTGCCTGTAGGAGCCGGCCGGCCGCGCGCGAAGGCGCCGCGAGCCTCTCGCGTCGGAGGGCTGGAGGCGCCACGAGAAGGTGGCGCGTTCCTACAGGCGGGCACGGATCGAGCACGTACAACCCGAAATCCGATGTCCTCCACACCGATCTTCACGAACGAATCCGTCGCAAACGCGGAAACCGCCCGCGCCGTGGGCGCGAATCCGCCCGGTCCCGTCACCGCGGCCGGACTCGCGGCCGCGCCCGTGTCGCTGAAGGTCATGACGGTGAACACCCACAAGGGCTTCACCGCGCTGAACCGCAAGTTCATCCTGCCCGAGCTGCGCGATGCGGTGCGCACCGTGGGCGCCGACGTGGTGTTCCTGCAGGAGGTGCTTGGCACCCACTCGCGCCATTCGCGCCGCGTGAGCAACTGGCCCGAGGCGCCGCACTACGAATTCCTGGCCGACACCATGTGGCCGCAGTTCGCCTACGGGCGCAACGCGGTCTATCCCAAGGGCCACCATGGCAATGCGCTGCTGTCGAAGTTTCCGATCGTGCATCACCGCAACCACGACGTGTCGGTGGCCGGGCCCGAGAAGCGCGGGCTCTTGCACTGCGTGCTGCGCCTGCCGGGTCGCACGGTCGACGTGCATGCGATCTGCGCCCACCTCGGCCTGGCCGAAGCGCACCGGCAGCAGCAGCTCGAGCTGCTGTGCCACATCGTGCGCGACGAGGTGCCGGCCGACGCGCCGCTGATCGTGGCTGGCGACTTCAACGACTGGCGCGGCCGCGCGCATGCGACCCTGGCCGAGGGCGCGTCGCTGCGCGAGGTGTTCGTGCATGCGCACGGCCACGCGGCCAAGACCTTCCCTTCGCGTTTCCCGGTGCTGCCGCTGGATCGCATCTACGTGCGCAATGCCGGCGTGCACGCGCCGGTGGTGCTGCCGCGCCGGCCCTGGTCGCACCTGTCCGACCACGCGCCGCTGGTGGCCGAGATCGATCTCTGAAAGCGCATCCATCCATGAGCAACGGCAACCACTGGGTCGCGGGCAACCGCATCGAACTGCTCGAGAACGGCGAGCAGTTCTTCCCGCGCGTGTTCGAGGCGATCCGCGCGGCACGGCGCGAAGTGGTCATCGAGACCTTCATCCTGTTCGAGGACAAGGTGGGCCTCGACTTGCACGCCGCCATGTGCGAAGCCGCTCGGCGCGGCGTGAAGGTCGACCTGATGATCGACGGCTTCGGTTCGCCCGACCTCTCGCGCGAGTTTCTCGAGGAGCTGAGCAGCGCCGGCGTGAAGGTGCGCGTGTTCGACCCGGGCCATCGCTTCCTGGGCCAGCGGCTCAACGTGTTCCGCCGCATGCACCGCAAGATCGTGGTGATCGATGGCGAGCGCGCCTTCGTCGGCGGCATCAACTATTCGGCCGACCACCTGATGGACTTCGGCCCGAAGGCCAAGCAGGACTACGCGGTCGAACTCGCCGGGCCGATCGTGGCGCAGATCCACCACTTCGCGTTGCGCGCGATCGCGGTCGGCGGCAAGGGGCCGGGCTGGTTCCGGCGCCGGCTCAGGCAGGCGCCGCCCGTGGGCGACACGGTGGCCGGCGAGGCCGAGGTGATGTTCGTCACGCGCGACAACCGCCACCACACCAACGACATCGAGCGCCATTACCGCGCCGCGATCCGCAGCGCGCGCGAGCGCATCGTGATCGCCAACGCCTACTTCTTCCCGGGCTACCGGCTCATCAAGGAACTGCGGCGCGCGGCGCGGCGCGGTGTCGACGTGCGGCTGATCCTGCAGGGCGAGCCCGACATGCCGATCGTGAAGACGGCCGCGAGCATGCTCTACCACCACCTGCTGCATGCGGGCGTGCGCATCTACGAATACTGCGAGCGGCCGCTGCACGGCAAGGTCGCGCTGATGGACGACCGCTGGAGCACCGTGGGCTCGAGCAACCTCGATCCGCTGAGCCTCTCGCTCAACCTCGAGGCCAACGTGGTGGTGCGTGACGCGGCCTTCAACACGCTGCTGCACGAGCGCCTCGATCACCTGATGCAGCACAGCTGCAAGCAGATCGACACGGCCGACCTCGCGAGCGAATGGAGCGGCTGGCGGCTGGTGCGCAGCTTCTTCATCTTCCACTTGATGCGCTGGTATCCCTCGCTGCTGGGCTGGCTGCCGCGTCACGTGCCGCGGCTGAAGCCGGTGGAGGTCACCGACCTCGGCGACCGGCGACGCAAGAATCACGGCGACGGCGTCGAGGGCGCGCCCGCGTCGACGGAGGCCGCATGACGACGGCGGCTGGCGGCCGCCTGCATGCGTTGCCCGCCAGCGGCTGGCGCCGCGCGTGGCCCTGGGCCAGGCGAACGCTGGTGTGGGGCTTCTTCGGGCTCGTGGCCTGGTTGCTCGTGAACCAGGCGCGGTCCATCGACTGGCACGAGGTCGGCGATGCGATCGCCGCGCTGCCACCCCTCACGCTGCTCGGCGCGGGCCTGCTCGCGGCCTGCAGCTTCGCGCTCTACAGCACCTACGACCTGCTGGGTCGCCACCTCACGGGCCATCCGCTGCGCGCCGGCACGGTGATGGGCGTGACCTTCATCAGCTATGCCTTCAACCTCAACCTCGGCTCGCTGGTCGGCGGCGTGGCCTTCCGCTACCGGCTCTATTCGCGGCTGGGGCTGCGCAACGACACCATCACGCGCGTGCTGGGCTTCAGCATGCTCACCAACTGGATCGGCTACCTGGTGGTGGCCGGCGCCGCGTTCTTCTTCTGGCCGCTGGGCCTGCCGCCCGCGTGGAAGGTCGATGGCGAGGAGTTGCGGCTGCTGGGCGCGGCGCTGCTGGTGCTGGCCGCGGTCTATCTGCTGGTTTGCGCCTTCGCGCATGGGAAGCGCTGGCATGTGCGCGGGCACGAGTTGCGCACGCCGACCCTGCGCATGGCGCTGCTGCAGTTCCTGCTGTCGTGCGCCAACTGGTCGCTGATCGGCGGCGTGATCTGGCTGCTGCTGCAGGGCCAGGTCGCCTATCCGCAGGTGCTGGCCGTGCTGCTGGTGGCCGCGGTGGCCGGCGTGATCACGCACGTGCCGGCGGGGCTCGGCGTGCTGGAAGCGGTGTTCGTCGCGCTGCTCGCGCACCAAGTGGCAGAGGCGCAGTTGCTGGCCGCGCTGCTCGCCTACCGCGGCCTCTACTACCTGCTGCCGCTGGTGGTCGCCACGCTGGCCTACTTCGCGACCGAGCTGCGCGCGCGGCGCGGGCGCCGGGCCCGCATCGCGCATCAGAAGTGATAGGTGTAGCGCACCCGCACGAAGTTCTCGCCGGGGTTGGGCTTCTTGATGCCGCCGTTGGAGAAGTGCTGCACGCGCAGCGACAGGTGGTGTTCCCCGTGGTCGCCGAAGCTGCGGCCCACGCCGAGCACCTCGGTGAACTGGAACGCGGTGCTGAAGCTGCGGTCTGGGGTCCGATAGACATGGTCCATCACGCTGCCGCCCACGCCGCCTTCGACGTACCAGGGCGAGTCGCCGTGCGCGAAGCGCCAGCGCCAGGTGTAGATGGCGCCGATCTGCACGTAGTCGCGCCGGCCGTCGTCGAGCGCGGGCGCGTGCCAGTCGCTGAGGAAGACGTCCCAATAGGTGGTGAGCGCGCCTTCCTGCACCGGCCGTCGCGGTGACCACGGCAGCGTCATCCCGACGGTGAAGGCATTGGTGCTGCCCATCTGGCCGTGGGGCGCGCGTCCGCCTTCCACGTAGAAGCCGCGCTGGCTGTCCTCGAAGGCGTGGGCGCTGCTGCCCAGCAAGCCCAGCAGTCCGGCCAGCGCGGCGGCACGGAGCGGGGTGGAAGCGTTGAATCTCATGATCCGGATCGCCAAAGCGAATGATGAAAACTGAAGGTCATATTCACTTTGCGTTCAGTTTCGTGTCGTGCCGATACGCGATTTCCACGTCGAGGGGTAGGACTTCGCCAACAACACGTGCGAAACGCCACGGAATGCGCTCAGGTTCTTGTTGCACTGCAGCATTCGCCACGCGGCAGGCCTATAGTGGGCCGATCTCCCTCGCAGGCATTACGCCGCTCTCACGATGTCGTCCACTTCTTCCCTTCCCTCCTTCAGCGTTTCGTCATGGCCGCTGTGGCCGCTGCGCGAATGGACCGAGCTCGCGCTCAAGACGCAGGAGATGCTGCTGTCGTCAGGCACCGTGATCCGCCTGCGCACCGAGCGCATCGCGCAGGCGGGGCTCGCGCCGAGTGCCGACGACCTGGTCGAATTCCGGCGCATGGGCGACGAGAAGCTCGAGGCCGCGCATGCCTCGGGTTTCGCGATGGCGCGGCAATGGCACAGCAGCCAGATCGGCCTCGCGAGCCGGATCTGCCAGCAATGCCTGCATGGCGCCGCGGCCTTCCTTTCGCTGGCCGGCAGCGTCACGCCGGCACAGGTGGCCGAGCATGGCGATGCGCTGATCCGCGCGGCTTCGCGCGCCGCGAACGCGGCCCAGCGCTGGCCGAACAGCACGGCGCGCATCGCGAGCGAGGGATTGAAGCCGATCCACGCGGTGGCCACCGCCAACGCGCGGCGGCTCGGCGCGCAGCAGGCCGCAAGCTGAGCCTCGCTCAGCCGCGCGCCGGCATCAGCGTCAGCAGCGTGATCTCGGACGGGGCGCCGAAGCGCTTGGGCGGGCCCCAGTAGCCGGTGCCGCGGCTCACGTAGATCCACATGTCCTGCAGCCGGTGCAGGCCCGCGGTGAAGGGCTGCTGCATCGGCACGAACAGGTTCCACGGGAAGAACTGGCCGCCGTGCGTGTGGCCCGAGAGCTGCAGTTGGAAGCCGGCCGCGGCCGCCTTCGGTGCGCTGCGCGGCTGGTGCGCGAGCAGCACGCGCGTGTGCACCAGCGGCGGTGCGTCGTCGAGCGCACGCTGCGGATCGCTCTCGTGCGAGGCATCGAAGTGGCCCGCCGTGTAGTCGGTCACGCCGGCCAGCACCAGCTGGCTCTCGAAGGTTTCCTCGTCGTTCTGCGCGCCGCGCACGTTGCGCGTCTGCAGCACCACGTGCTCGTTGAGCAGCACCTGCAGGCCGAGGCGGCGCAGTTCGTCGATCCAGGCATGGGCGCCCGCGTAGTACTCGTGGTTGCCGGTCACCACGAAGGTGCCATGGCGCGCGCGCAGCCCGGCCAGCGGCGCGATGTGCTCGCGCAGCTCGGGCACGGTGCCGTCGACCAGGTCGCCGGTGATCGCGATCGCGTCGGCGCCGAGCCGGTTCACCGCGTCGACGATGCGCTGGATGTAGCTGTTGCGGATGGTCGGGCCGACGTGGATGTCGCTGAGCTGCACGATCGTGAAGCCCTTGAGCGCGGCCGGCAAGCCGCGGATCGGCACGTCGACATGCTTCACGTCCGCGGTGCGGCGCGCATTGACGAAGCCGATCAGCGAGACCAGGGTGGCCAGCCCGAACACGGCCAGCGCGCTCCAGGGCTGCAGCGTGTCCCACGGCACCGCGAGGCCGGCCACGCGCTGCGCGACCCAGGTCAGCAGCAGGCCGGCGTCGCGCACCAGCGTCAGCACGAACAGCGACGAGAACCAGCCCATGCTCAGCAGGCCGGTCCATTGCAGTACGGCGTGCAGCGGCTTCTTGCGCGGCGCATGCCGCGACAGGAAGGGCAGCGGAATGGTCAGCGCCGACACCACCAGCGCCAGCAGGCCGATCGGCCAGGCCGGCGTGAGCCCCGCGGCCGCGGGCAGCAGACGCAGGGCGATGTAGGCATGCAGGAGCGCGGTCAACACGCTCAGGGGACGGATCGGCATCGGGGCAATGGGTTCGGGCACTGCCCGGGACACGTCATCTGCAAGGCGCATGCCGTGCATTCAAGTCGCCGCCACGCTATTTTTTCAGTAGCGCAGCATGCCGGGATGACGGGTGCCGGGGTGTGGGCGGCGACGTGAGCGCCTGCACCCGGCGTCCGTGCCGCCGTGCCTTCGTGCGCTTACTGCACCGCGCGCGTGCCGGCGGCGGCCATGTCGGTGCCCGCCGGCCAGAGGAAGGTGGCCTTGGTGGGCGTGCCGAACACCACCTGCAGCGGCTGCTTGAGCGTCTGGCCGCGCAGCGTGGCCTCGACCTGGTAGCTGCCGGGCTCGAGGCGCGCCACCATGAACGGTCCGCCCGCCACCACGTTGTCGAGCAGCGCCACGCCGCGGCCATCGCGCACCGTCACGTGCACGTCGGCCGCGAAGTCCGCGCCCTGGTGGTCCTTGATCGCGAATTCGAAGCTCGCCGGCCAGCGCGGCAGGACCGTTTCCATCAGCTTCGCCTCGTCGCTGCCGATGCCGCCGCTCATGTATTCGATGCCGTGCGACATGCGGATCGGCGGGTTGAACGCGGCTTGCGCGGAGGTGGCGAGCGCGCCGAACGCGAGGGCGCCGCACAGCAGGGCGGCGGCCAGCGGCCGCGCGCGCGGTGAAATCCGGGGGGTCATGATCAGTCCTTTCTTTCCATGCTCTCGTGGCGGAAAACCACGGCGCCACTGTGCGGCGCACGGCTTAGACAGGACTTAACGAAACGGCGCGGCGGGTGGCCGCTGCGCCGTGGAAGCGGCTTGGCGCCTCAGCGCGCGGCGCTGGTCTGCGCCATCGCCTGCGTTTCGGGCTGCGGCGGCAGCACCGAGGCCATGTCGAAGTTCGACGGCCACATGAAGGTCGCCTTCGACGGGATGCCCGCGAACACCACCAGCGGCTGCGTCAGCGTGAGGCCGCCGAGCGTGACGTTGACGTCGTAGGCGCCCGGGTCGAGCCGCGCGAGCATGTACGGGCCCTGCGACAGCGCTTCCATGATCGCTCGGCCGGTGTAGCGCTCGCGCACCTCGACCTTGGCGCGGGCCGGGAAGCTCGCGCGCTGCGCGGGGCTGCCGTTGATGCCCAGCTCGATCGTGGCGGCCCAGCGCGGCGCGACCATCTGCATGAATGCAGCTTCGTCCTTGTTGGTGCCGCCGCACATGTATTCGACGCCCTGGGCGGTCTGGATGGGCGGATTCGGGGCAGCGTGGGCCGGAAGGGTCGCGCCGAGGATGGCGGCCGTGCCGCACGTTGCAAGGACGGCCAGGGACCGGCGGAAACGCATGGATTTCATTGCTTCGATGTCCTCGATCAGGGTGACGCGGAATTCGTCGAGGATTTTGCTTAGCAAGACTCGGGCTAGATATAGCGTTTACGAGGAACGATCCTCGCCGAGGCTTTGAACGCTATTGTTTTAATAGCTGGTGACGGGCTTGTGACAAGCGTTTACAGCCTGTGTGGCGATCTACCCTCAGACAAACCCTTGGGTCCCGCCGCGAGCGGCCTGCGTTGCGTGCGCGCACTCCGCCGCGAGGCGGCATGGGAATGGTGCGAAGGGGCCGGGCGCGGCGATCAGGCGCCCCCATGAAAAACGCCGCCGGGTGCGAACCACGGCGGCGTGACGGTGAGGGCGGAAATCGACTCAGACGTCGATGTTCGCCGCCCGCAGCGCGTTCTGCTCGATGAACTCGCGGCGCGGCTCGACCTCGTCGCCCATCAGCATCGTGAACACGCGGTCGGCCTCGATCGCGTCGTCGATCTGCACGCGCAGCAGGCGCCGCACGGTCGGGTCCATGGTGGTTTCCCACAGCTGCTCGGGGTTCATCTCGCCCAGGCCCTTGTAGCGCTGGCGCGCGGTGGCGCGCTCGGCCTCGCCGATGAGCCACAGCATGGCCTGGCGGAAATCGAACACCTTCTCTTCCTTGGCGCGTTCGCCCTCGCCGCGGCGCACCACGGCGCCCTCGGGACTCAGCAGGTTGCGGAAGGTGTCGGCGGCGCCGGACAGCGCGGCGTAGTCGGCGCCGTGCACGAAGTCCTGCGTGATCACGCTGCTCTTGATGTTGCCGTGGTGGCGGCGGCTGATGCGCAGCAGCGGCTTGTCGGTGCGGGCGTCGAACTCGTTGCTGACCTCGGCCGGCACGCCGGTGGTGTTGAGCTCGCGCAGCTTGGCCTGCAGCGCCACGGCCGAGGCCTCGGCCGCGGGCGTGGTGTCGAGGTCGAGCGCCACGCCGTCGGCGATGGCGCGCAGGGCCTCGGCGTCCATGAAGTTGCGCAGCCGGTGGATCACGGCCTCGGCCACCTGGTGCTTGCGCGCCAGCTCGGCCAGCGTGTCGCCGCTGAGCGTGTGGGAGGTGGCACCGCCGGTCTCGATGCTGGCGTCCTTCAGCGCGACCTTGAGCAGGAAGGCGTCGAGCGCATTGCCGTCCTTCAGGTACTGCTCTTCCTTGCCGACCTTGACCTTGTACAGCGGCGGCTGCGCGATGTAGATGTGGCCGCGCTCGACCAGCTCGGGCATCTGGCGGTAGAAGAAGGTCAGCAGCAGCGTGCGGATGTGGGCGCCGTCCACGTCGGCGTCGGTCATGATGATGATGCGGTGGTAGCGCAGCTTGGCGACGTTGAAGTCGTCGGCGCCGCCGCCCGCGGTGGTCGCGCCGGCACGGCCGATGCCGGTGCCCAGGGCGGTGATCATCGTGAGGATTTCGTTGCTGGTCAGCAACTTCTCGTAGCGCGCCTTCTCGACGTTCAGGATCTTGCCGCGCAGCGGCAGGATGGCCTGGAACTTCCGGTCGCGGCCCTGCTTGGCGGAACCGCCGGCGGAGTCGCCCTCCACCAGGTAGACCTCGCACAGCGCCGGGTCCTTCTCCTGGCAGTCGGCCAGCTTGCCCGGCAGGCCCATGCCGTCGAGCACGCCCTTGCGGCGCGTCATCTCGCGCGCCTTGCGCGCGGCTTCGCGGGCTCGGGCGGCCTCGACGATCTTGCCGCAGATGATCTTGGCGTCGTTCGGGCGTTCCTGCAGGTAGTCGGTCAGCAGGCGGCCGACGATGTCCTCCACCGGCGCGCGCACTTCGCTGGACACCAGCTTGTCCTTGGTCTGGCTCGAGAACTTGGGCTCGGGCACCTTCACGCTCAGCACGCAGCACAGGCCTTCGCGCATGTCGTCGCCGGTGACCTCGACCTTGGCCTTCTTGGCGAACTCGTTCTCTTCGATGTACTTGTTGATGACGCGGGTCATCGCGGCGCGCAGGCCCGTGAGGTGGGTGCCGCCGTCGCGCTGCGGGATGTTGTTGGTGAAGCAGAGCACCTGCTCGTTGTAGCCGCTGTTCCACTGCATCGCGACCTCGACGCCGATGTGCGTGCCGGGGATGCCGCCGTAGGTGTCGGCCGGCTTCTCGCCCTCGGCGTAGAACGAGTTCGGGTGCAGGACGGTCTTGCCCTTGTTGATGAACTCGACGAAGCCGCGCACGCCGCCGGCGCCCGAGAAGTCGTCTTCCTTGCCGCTGCGCTCGTCCTTCAGGCGGATGCGCACGCCGTTGTTCAGGAAGCTCAGCTCGCGCAGGCGCTTGGAGAGGATTTCGTAGTGGAAATCGTTGTTCTCCTTGAAGATTTCCGTGTCGGGCAGGAAGTGGACCTCGGTGCCGCGCTTGTCGGTGTCGCCGATGATCTTCATCGGCGAGACCTCGAAGCCGTTCACGGTTTCGAGCAGGCGGTTCTGCACGAAGCCGCGGCTGAACTCGAGCTCGTGGATCTTGCCTTCGCGCCGCACCACCAGGCGCAGCATCACGCTCAGCGCGTTCACGCAACTCACGCCCACGCCGTGCAGGCCGCCCGAGACCTTGTAGCTGTTCTGGTTGAACTTGCCGCCCGCGTGCAGCTCGGTCAGCGCGATCTCGGCGGCCGAGCGCTTGGGCTCGTGCTTGTCGTCCATCTTCACGCCGGTCGGGATGCCGCGGCCGTTGTCGGTCACCGAGATCGAGTTGTCGGAATGGATGGTGACGACGATGTCGTCGCAGTGGCCGGCGAGCGCTTCGTCGATGGAGTTGTCGACGACCTCGAACACCAGGTGGTGCAGGCCGGTGCCGTCGGAGGTGTCGCCGATGTACATGCCGGGGCGCTTGCGAACGGCCTCGAGGCCTTCGAGGATCGTGATCGAGCCTTCGCCATAGGAGGTGTCGGGCGTGACTTCGATCGGCACCGCGTTGTCGATCTCGGGTGTGTAGACCGGTTCGGTGTGCGGCACTTCCGGCTTGTTCTCTTCTGCGCTCATTCGGATATTCCTCTATCTCTCACGGATTCACGGGGTCCACGGACTCGCGGGCACCCGGTTTTTCAGGCCTCTTGAAAGCGCAAACCCGCGGGGGCGAACCGCGGGCTGTGTGCGCCAGGGCGCTGCGACGATGCGGGGTGACTAGATCCGCATCGGCATCACGACGTACTTGAAGGACGCGTTGTCGGGGATGGTCAACAGCGCGGAGCTGTTGGAATCGGCCAGGTCCAGCTTCACCATGTCCTGGCCCATGTTGGCCAGCGCGTCGATCAGGTAGGTGACGTTGAAGCCGATCTCGATGGCGTCGCCGCCGTAGTCGATGTCGAGCTCGTCCTGCGCTTCTTCCTGTTCGGCGTTGTTCGAGGCGATGCGCAAGGTGCCCGGCTCGATGTTCAGGCGCACGCCCTTGAACTTCTCGCTGGTCAGGATCGCGGTGCGCTGCAGGCTGGCCAGGAGCGGCGCGCGGCCCAGCGTGACCGAGTTCTTGTGGTTCTTCGGGATCACGCGGTTGTAGTCGGGGAACTTGCCCTCGACCAGCTTGGTGACGAACTCCATGCCGCCGAAGCTGAACTTGGCCTGGTTGTTGGCGAACTGCATCTCGATCGCGCCTTCGGCGTCGGACAGCAGGCGCTGCATCTCGAGCACGGTCTTGCGCGGCAGGATCACTTCCTGGCGCGGCACTTCCACGTCGAGCGTGGCGGAGGAGAACGCGAGGCGGTGGCCGTCGGTGGCGACCAGGCTCAGCTGCTTGCCCTCGGCGACGAACAGGATGCCGTTGAGGTAGTAGCGGATGTCGTGCACGGCCATCGCGAACGAGACCTGCGAGAGCAGGTCCTTCAGCGTCTTCTGCGGCACGCTGAACACCGGGCCGAAGTTGGCGGCTTCCTGCACCAGCGGGAAGTCTTCCGCGGGCAGCGACTGCAGCGTGAAGCGGCTCTTGCCGCCCTTGAGCACCAGCTTGCTCGCGCTCGACTCGAGGCTCACGGTCTGGTCGGACGGCATGGTGCGCAGGATGTCGATCAGCTTGCGCGCGCCGATGGTGGTGGTGAAGTTGCCTTCGTCGCCGCCGAGCTCGGCGGTGGTGCGGATCTGGATCTCGAGGTCGCTGGTGGTCAGCTGGATCTGGCCACCGGTCTTGCGGATCAGCACGTTGGCGAGGATCGGCAGGGTATGTCGCCGTTCCACGATGCCCGCCACCGACTGCAGCGCGGCGAGGACTTTGTCTTGTGTTGCCTTCAGGACGATCATGTCTTCTACCTCTTCTCTTATCTCTTTGAATCAGCTTGGTCGATCAGGGCCCCACCGCCCCGCACAGACCGCCATTCTCCGCTGTCGCGGCGTCCGGCCTGGTTGACTTTGGTTTTCAGTTTCAACCCTTGAGCGTCTGCTCGAGCACGTGAAGCTGCTGGTTGAGCTCGGTGAGCTGCTGGCGCTCGCCCGAAATCTTGCGCACCGCGTGCAGCACGGTCGTGTGGTCGCGTCCGCCGAACAGCTCGCCGATCTCGGGCAGGCTCTTCTGCGTCAGCTCCTTGGCCAGGTACATCGCGATCTGCCGCGGCCGCGCGATCGAGGCCGGGCGCTTCTTGCTGTACATGTCGGCGACCTTGATCTTGTAGTAGTCGGCCACCGTCTTCTGGATGTTTTCCACCGAGATCTGCCGGTTCTGGATCGACAGCAGGTCGCGCAGCGCCTCGCGCGCCAGGGCGATCGAGATCTCCTTCTGGTTGAAGCGCGAATAGGCCAGGATCTTGCGCAGCGCGCCCTCGAGCTCGCGCACGTTGGAGCGCACGTTCTTGGCCACGAAGAAGGCGACTTCCTCGGGCATCTCGGCGCCCTCGACGCGGGCCTTGTTGATCAGGATCGCCACGCGCATCTCGAGCTCGGGCGGCTCGATCGCCACCGTGAGGCCCGAATCGAAGCGCGAGACCAGCCGCTCGTGGATGTCCGCGAGACCCTTGGGATAGGTGTCGCTGGTCATCACGATGTGCGACTTCTTGGCCAGCAGGGCTTCGAAGGCGTTGAAGAATTCTTCCTGCGTGCGGTCCTTGTTGGCGAAGAACTGCACGTCGTCGATCAGCAGCAGATCGAGCGAGTGGTAGCGCTCCTTGAACTCGTCGAAGGTCTTGCGCTGATAGGCCTTGACCACATCCGAGACGAACTGCTCGGCGTGGATGTAGAGAACTTTGGAATCGACCCGGTCGGCCAGCAGCCGGTTGCCCACCGCGTGCATCAGGTGGGTCTTGCCCAGCCCCACGCCGCCGTAGATGAAAAGCGGGTTGTACAGATGGCCCGGCATGCCGGCCACGTGCATCGCCGCGGCGCGCGCCATGCGGTTGGCCGTGCCCTCGACGAGGGTGTCGAAGGTGAGGCCAGAATTGAGGCGGTTCTTGAAGCCGGCGGCCGGCGGTTCCTCGCCCGGGCCGGCCACGTCGCGCGGCACGTCGGTTTCGGTCATGACCGCGACAGGTGCAGCACGTACGGGGATTTCCCGAGGAGCAAGCGCTAACTCGACGACCACCGGCTGGCCATAGATCTTCTCGGCCATGCCGGCGATCTTGCCGGCGTACTGGGCCCGGATCCAGTCGAGCTTGAAGCGGTTGGCGACGAACACCGTCATGCGCGAGAGGTCGTCGGCGACCTCGGCGGTGAGGGGCTTGATCCAGGTGTTGAACTGTTGCTCGGACAGCTCCTGCGCGAGCTGGTCGACGCAGGCCTGCCAGAGGCTTTCGCCGACGCCGTCAGTCGACAT